>NZ_JAJISP010000001.1 GCF_022132145.1 Pseudomonas sp. MMS21 TM103
CACCTACAGCGTGAATGACGAAGAAGATGCCGACGCTGCTCTGGTCGTGACCTTCACCGGCACCTCGAACAGTGCCGGTTACTACGCCCTGGTCGGTGGCCAGGTTGTGCTCACCGCCGATGGTGCCGCCTTCGTCAATGCCGGCGGCACCCTGCCGGCCGTGAACCTGACCGTCACTGACACCGGCGCCCTCACCGGCACCGGCAGCGATACCCCGGCAGTCACTACCATCAACGACGCACCGACCATCGTCGTCACCGCCAATGATTTCACCGAGAACAGCGCCGCCGAAAATGACGTCGCCGCCACCTACAGCGTGAATGACGAAGAAGATGCCGACGCTGCTCTGGTCGTGACCTTCACCGGCACCTCGAACAGTGCCGGTTACTACGCCCTGGTCGGTGGCCAGGTTGTGCTCACCGCCGATGGCGCCGCCTTCGTCAATGCCGGCGGCACCCTGCCGGCCGTGAACCTGACCGTCACTGACACCGGCGCCCTCACCGGCACCGGCAGCGACACCCCGGCTGTTACGTTGGTCAATGACGCACCGACCGGCACCGATGATGTAATCACCCTCAACGAGGACACCAGCTACAGCTTCAGCGCGGATGACTTCGGTTTTTCCGATGCCGACATCGGTGACAGCCTGCAAGCCGTACGTATCGACAGCCTGCCTAATGCAGGCTCGCTGCAACTGAACGGCACCGCAGTGATCGCTGGCCAAGTCATTAACCTGGCCGACCTTAATACACTGGCGTTCACGCCTGCCCAAGATGCCAGTGGTGACAGTTACACCAACCTCAGTTTCTCGGTGAGCGACCAGGCCGGTCAGTTTGCTGCCACACCCAATACGCTTACCTTTGATGTGACACCTGTTGCCGATGCGCCCATCGTCACCATCGACATAGGCGCGGTAAGCATAATCACCACAACCATCAGTAGTGCTAACGTCACGGCTAGCGGTCAGGGCTTCACCGTCAGCGCCTTTAAGCTCGATGGCACAGCGGGAGTGATCTCCATCAACGGTAGCCCTGTTGGCTTCGGGGTCGCGGGAGATGCTTCAGGTGCCAACAACGAACTGGGTCAATCTGGCGGTCAGTCGGAACGGCTCGTGGTGGAGTTCGATTCACCGGTGGCGAGCGCGACCGTTAGTTTCGCCTGGCTGCATACTGGTGAAAGAGCGACCTACAACCTGTTCGACAGCGCCGGCAACATGATCGGTAGCAACACGATTGCCGGGATCACCGACTCCATCGATCCGGCCATCACCCTGACCAGCAGCACCGGTGCAGCGATCAGCCGCATCGAGTTCAGCGCGCCGGGGGCTGGGGATGACTACCTGATCAACTCGATCGAGTTCGCGACTAGCACCAGCTATCCGCTTACCATTACGGCTACACCGACAGACATCGACTACTCCGAGTCGATTGCCAGCATTACGGTCGCGGTGCCATCCGGCGCCACCCTATCGGCCGGCTCAGCCAACGTTGACGGTACCTGGACGCTGCCGCTGACCAGCGCGGGTGGCTATACCGTAACGGTGGATTCGGCCACCCAAGCGGTGAGCATCAGCGGTCTGAGCATGACGCTCCCAGGCAACCCGGTTGGCAGCCTGAGCGTGACCGTGACGGCTACGGCACAGGACGGTGCAGATACCGAATCAAATGCCGCCACTATCACCATTGGCGACGCTACCGCGCCCGAAACCGGCGATGTATCGGTGGTCGCCAACGAGGACTCCGGCCCCATTACCATCACGCTGAACGCGACCGATACCGCCAGCAGCATTGCCAACTTCACCATCACCAGCCTGCCGACGGACGGCACGCTGATGTACAACAGCCAGGCGGTTCAGATTGGCCAGGCCATTCCCGCAGTCGGCAATCAGGCCAACCTGAGCTTCATACCGGGAGCCAACTGGAACGGCAGCACCGACTTCCAGTACCGCGCCAGCGATGTCGCCGGCAACGTGGATCAAACGCCTGCGACAGTTTCCATCCTGATCAACCCGGTTAACGATGCGCCGGTCAATCTGCTGCCGACCAGCTACACCACCAACGAAGACACTGCGCTCAAGCTCAGCGGCCTGTCGGTAAGCGATGTGGACGTCGCTTCCGGCCTTGTCTCAGTCACCCTGGCGGTTGCCAGCGGCACTATCAGTGCAGCCAGTGGCAGCGGGGTCACGGTAAGCGGTACGGGTACTGGCAGCGTGATGTTGAGCGGCACGCTTGACGACATCAACGCCTACCTGGCGGATCAGGCAACCCAGCCGAGCTATCTGCCGGCGGCCAATGCCAGCGGCGATGTGACCCTGACAATGACCAGCAATGATGGCGGCAATACCGGCGCGGGCGGGGTACTGATCGATACTGACATCAGCACCATCACCATCAATCCGGTAGCCGACGCGGTTCCGGGCAGCGATGTATCGGTGGTAATTGGCGCGCCGCAGGTCAATACGATCACCTTCGGCAGTAGCATCGGCGGCATCAATGGCACCTCGAGCTATACATTCGGCAACGGTATTAACATCTCCACCGGCGGCAATGGCACTTTCAACCTGTCGAATGGCAATGACCTGGGCATAAACGGGCCAGGTGACAATGGTGGGGATGCGCAGCGGATCGAAGGTAACGAAGCGATCAATTTCAGCTTCCCTTATGGCGTGCAGTACATGGCGCTGAAGCTCAAGAACGCAGGCGACGACACCGTGCTGATCAAGTCCGCCCTTGAGGTCGCCGACCTCACGAGCGGCAGCCTCTCCGGGACTATCAACTCTACGGGCGGTACCGTCTCGTCCTCCAACCTCAAGGTCAGCCTGGTTCTGGAGGTACTCAATGGCGCCACCACCAGCACTGTAACGCTGGCTGCCTCAGTGAACTCAGGCGGCACCTGGACGGTGGCCTACAACGGCGTCAGTGGAACCATCACCAAGGCAACCGTAGTCTCGACCATCGACGGCAGCCTGTTTAACCAGGGCGGCAATACCTCGGCGAACTTTACCTATTCGATCAGCTCGGACATGCAGAGCCTGTCGATAGCCCAGGACCCCCTGAACAGCTTCTCCAGCGGGAGAACCAACAACGGCTTCCAGATTGAATACATAGATGTAAATGCCAGCCCAACAGGCTTGACCAGCTACAGCTACCCGGTGGACCTCTATGCCGCCATTCAGGATACGATTGGAACGCCCGAGACGTTCACCAGCCTCAAGCTCAGTGAGCTTCCGGCAGGGGCAACCATCAGCGTGGTCCTCGCCGATGGCAGCTATCAGGAAATAACGCCCAACGCTCAGGGCGAATATGACCTGAGTGCCTACACCTCACTGCTCAACACCTCGACGACCCTATCGGGCACCGACAAGCTCTATCTGGTGACCGAATCGGAACTGCCCAGCGGTTTCGCTCCGACCCTGACATTCGAAGTCAGTGACGGCGCCTCAAGCACCGCCAAGACAATTATCGGCGGGCCCGGCGACTCGACCTTCAGCGGCGGTGTAGGCAACGACTACATCAGCGGCGGCGCCGGCAACGACACCCTCGACGGAGGCACCGGCAACGACATCCTCATCGGCGGCGCCGGTGATGACATCCTGCTCGGCGGCACTGGCGCCGACTCCTTCGTCTGGCAAGCGGGCGACACCGGCAAGGACAAGATCCTCGACTTCAATATCGGCGAAGGCGACCGCATCGACCTGCGCGACCTGCTGCAGGGCGAGACCGATGCCACCATCGACAACTACCTGCAACTGGTGACCGATGCCGGTGGCACCTCGAGCCTGCTGATCAGCTCGACCGGCCACCTGAACGATGCCGGCGGCGCGGCGGCCAATGCCGACACCAGCATCGAGCTCAGCGGCGTGAACCTGTCGAGCAGCAGTATCGGCTCGTTGATCGCCGGTGCCGACCCGACCATCAAGATCGATCACACCTGATGGGCAAAACCCCGCTACCATCGGCTAGCGGGGTTTTTCATCAGGGCAGTCGAAAGAGCAAGGAGTGATCGATGTTGTATGTGAAACGCGATACGTGGGGCAACCTGCAACAGGTTGAGGCATCACCGTTCGCCGGCATGGATGGTGAGCTTGCCGCAGATGATCAGGAAGCGCTGGCCTGGTATGCCAATCAGACTGTCGAAAGCAGTCTGCTGCAGCTCAAGCAGAGCGACCTGGACATGATCCGGGTGCTGGAAGACTTGATCACCGTACTGATCCAGAAAGGTGTTGTGCGCATCACCGACTTGCCCGAGGCGGCGCAAACCAAACTGGTGGGGCGCAGCAAGGCACGGGATGCCCTTGGCGGGTTGAATCGACTGATCAATGACGATGAATCCGGGTTGATCTGAGCAGCGGTGACTCCAAGGCTGCGCGGCTAAAGCCACTCCCACAGGTTCCATTATCAGTTAGTAGGCTGAATCGGGACGCCATCCGCTCATGAGCGCAGCGTGCAGCCCAGCACTTCCAGCAACGGCGTACTGCTTCGCGAGTGCGCCCTACCGTGTGGGCCATGCCCATGACCACGTGCTCCAGGCTAGGGTCTTGCCGAGCACTCCCTGACGCAAATCACCTCAACCCCAGCGACCCGGTTCGCCAAACAAGCGCCCCTGTACGCCCTCGATACCCATGTCGCGCAAGGCCTGCCACTCGCCATCGGTTTCGACCCGCTCGGCAATCAGGGGCAGATCGATGCTGTTGGCAGCCCGCTGCATGGCCTCGATGAACAGGCGCTTGTCGTTCTCGGCGTCGATGGCGCGGATATAGCTGCCATCCACCTTGAGGTAGCTGAGACCGAGCTTGGCCAGGTTGCCGATCATGCTGAAGCGTCCGCCGAAGTGCTGCAGCCCCAGGCTGAAGCCAAGGCTGCGCAGACGCACGGTCAACGCCTCCAGGGCCGCGGCATCGGGCAACTGGTCTTCGTCCAGTTCCAGGGTCAGGCGCGCGCCCAGATGCGCATGCTGACGCAGCCGCTCATAGAGTTGCTGTAGCGCCTGCGGATCGCGAACGGTGCTGCCGGAGAGGCTCAGCGCAACACAACTGCTGTTGCTCTGCAGCTGCGCCAAGACCCAGTCGAGCATGGCCAGATCGAGACGGGTGGCCCAGCCGAAACGCTCCAGCCAGGGCAGAAAACGCCCCGCCGGTACCGGGTTGTTCTGCTCATCGAGCAAGCGCGCCAGCACCTTGAGGTGCAACACCCGCGCCGGATCAGCCGCACTCACCACCGGCTGCACGTAAAGCTGGAAACGCCCCTGATTCAGCGCCTGATCCAGCAGTCCATGCCAACTCTGCCGTTCATCGGCGGCAGGCCGCTGGGCGTCGTGTTCGCTGCAGGCCCAGCTCTGCAGGTTCTGACTGCTGGCCTGGGCCAGCGCCGCATCCAGCGCCGCATAAATGGCCGCGAGCTGATCGCCAGGCGCAAAGGCCGTCATGCCGATATGCGCGACCGGCAAGCAGTCGCTGGCACCGGTCTGCTGCAGGCTGGCCAGGGCACCGTCCAGGCTCTCTGCCAACTGCTCCGCCTCACTGCGATCGAGGCCGGCAGCCAGCACGGCAAACTCGCCGCCACGGTTGCGCGCCAACAAGTAGCGGCCCTGGCTGATCTGCTGCAACTGCACGGCGATGGCCTTGAGCAACTGGTCGGTGCGTTGGCCGCCCAGGCGCTGGTTGAGGCCGGCCAGATCATTGACCCGCAGCAGCAGCATGTAACCGCTACCGGCATGCTCATCGACACCCACGCGCGCCTGCAGCTGCAGATCGAAGTAACGCCGATTGGCCAGCCCGGTGAGGCTGTCCTGATAGGCCTCGGCACGCAATTTCTCGCTGCGCGCGGCCTCCTCGGCAAATAGCGCCTTGAGCTTCTCGACCATCTGGTTCATGGCATTGACCACCCGCCGAAACTCGGGAGTCTTGGGCAACTCGGGCAGGCTGAGAAACTCACGCCGGGCGATGGCATTGGACTGCTCAACCATATAATCCAGCGGCCGTAACTGGCGCTTGAGCAGCAGTACGCCCAAACCGATGCAGACCACCCCACTGACTGCCAACCAGAGCAGCACACCAAGCGCGCTTTGCCAAAGCTTGCCGATGGCGAACAGCGGATGGCTGGTGACCTCGACCCGCGCCGCCTGGCGCCAGCCGTCGCTGACGATGGCATCGCCACTGGCCGGCGCCAAGTCGACCAGATCGGCGAACCACTGCGGCGCTTCGGCGCTGACCGGCACCCCCGTGCGCGCGACCATCACCTGCCCAGTCTCCGAGTCGAGCACCCTGATGCTCTCGAAGTAACCGCTGTCGAAAATCGAGCTGACCATCAGTTCGATCATCGCCATATCGTTGATATGCGTACTCAACGACAGACCCAAAGCGGTCGCCGCATCCTGGGCATGCGCCCGCAACTGGTTGACCTGCTGCTCGCGCGAACTCTCCACGCTAACCAGAAAACTGCCGGTGAAGCTCACTAGCATCAGCACGCAGATGGCAATAAACAACTGCTTGAACAGTGACATCAACCACTCCTTCGGGTCGCTCTCAAGGGAAGCCTTCGGCCCGCATTTTTTTCAACAGATCCTGCCAGCGCGAAAGGCGCTTGCTGTCTCCGACTTGTTTGCCGCCGCCAGCGCCGGGCAGCCACAGCCCCTCGGCGTTGAAGGCATAAACGGGCACCAGATCGCGACGCTGGCTGGCCGGTTCGATGGCATCGATCAGGTTATCCAGCACCAGCGGCATGGCCAGGGGACGTTCGTAATAGGTGAGCACCATGTGCGCCTGATTCAAACGCACCGCCTTGACGTAGGTGATGCGCAGCTTCTCACTCGGCACCCCCAGTTGGCGCAGGCTGAAATACTTGGCGAGGGCGTAATCCTCGCAGTCGCCGGCACCGCGAAACAGCGCCTCGACGGGAGTCGCCCAGTAATCAGCGACCTTCCAGATCTGGATGTCGTCACGAAAGCGCAAACGCAGGTTGAAGAAGCGGTTGACCGCTTGCAGCTGTTGCATTTCGCTGGCGCCGGCCTGCTCCTGCAGCAGTCTTTGCCAGTCATCGATGCGGCCACGGCCCTGCCCAAGCGGCCCGTACAACTGCTCGGCACGCTTGCTGATCAGGTTGAAATCCCAGTCGGCCGCCAGCGTACCGCAGACCAGTAAAACGGCCAGCAGCAGTGCTGCCACCCATGGCCAGCGACGATACGCGCGCGCAATTTCGATACGACCGGTCTGCAAACTGAGGATTCCACACATCAGGCCCGCGCCATGGTGCGGGCGACGTCGGCAAAACACAATTGCCAACTGCCATCATGCCGGCAAAGCACAGAACACAAGCGCTCTTAACCCGCCGCTGGCGCAGTTGGCATGCGCCAGCCAAGGGTCAGATCAAGGGTATGGAGCTAGACGAAGGGCCAGGACTGGCCCTGCCAATGGCTATCGAAACAGCAATGCGATAGCAGGGGTTGCGACTCTCACGAACGGCGTCGCGAGGAGTTGTTAGCGCCGGCGAAGTCAGCCGAGCCGGCGCCCCCTGCTCGCAGAGCGCACGCTATCGCTCTAGCGGTAGCATGCGACACGGCGGTCTCAACTAGTCGTGCTGACTTTCCCAACCGCGTCGATCACCAGTGCGCGAGCCATGGTCACGCTGTTGCTGGTTCGACGAGCGCTGTTGCTGCTTATGCTGATTGCTCCGCCGGCCGTCCCAACCCTGGCGCGATTGCGCTGCGTGCTGGTCCTGACCGCGCTGATCGCGACGCACTTCATGACGCCGATCACGGCGCCCGTCGTGGCGCTGCTCTGCACGACGGGCGTCGTTGTAGTAACGCGGCTGCGGTGCCGGCAGGTAGCGGCGCTGGTCATGTCGGCGATCATCGTAACGGCGCTGCTGGTAACGGTGGTCACCGTCATAATGCCGCGGGGCGACGTACACCGGGTAGCGCTGCACTCGGTAATCGACCCCAGAATAAGAGTGGCGGTCATAGCCAGAGTAACGGTGGCCATCGCCATACACTGCACAACCGGTTAGAAACAGCCCCATCAGGGCAACAAGCATGGCTTTATGGAGCATGGAGACCTCCGTGAGTACGATAAGAGGAAGGCCAGCGACTGCTGGCCTTCCGGGTACTCTTGAATGATTGAACAACTGGCCGGGGGAGAAAGTGCTGGACTAGCAGCGGCCTTTCTTGGCCTGCCCTGGCGGGCAATGTGGCGGGCCGCCACTGTCACCGATATCGATGCCGATACCCGGCAAGCGCAGGCTGCAGCCCTGCAAGCTGACGGCCATGATTGCGATGAGGGCCAAGCTCAAGCAGGCCCTCATTAGCAACGCCCCTGCATACGCAGGCCCGGCGGGCAGAAACCGCCACCGTGGCCGCTCTCGTAGCCATCCAGGTCGATTCGTAGCGGCTCGCCAATGCGTGCATCCACGCCCGGTGCCCTGATACTGCAACCGCCAAGCAGCAGCACTAAAGCCATAATCGTTAATACACGCATCTGCAATACTCCCTAATTTGCCGCAGGCCTGAGGCACTCCGGTTGACACAGTCTTGCTACATTTCAATTACCGCAATTAACAGATCTGACACTGTATTCAGCCAGACGTTCCCGCCCCGCAACACTGCACTCCAGCGCAATCGCGCCCCATTACGGCGCACGACAGCGCAGTTTCGATAACGAGCTGACCCGCGCAGGCCGCCTGGCAGGGCGACGGGCACAAGTGGCACGATGTTCGCTTAGGCTCAGGTGTGCAGGAATATCCCGTGGTGCATTAGGTGTTACGGGATCGCGGCACCACAATTTGCAATAGCCGACTAGGGTTCCGGCTCGCCGATCAGATGATCGACGAGTGGCTGGTCCGAGAGTTGGCGACCTCCTTCGAGGTTACACGGCGGGATAAAAGCCCGGGAGAACGCGTCCTCAGTATTGAGGCAACCGCCGCGCACTCCTGCCGCCCTACTCGAACTGGAGGTTCCCTATGCGTACGCCCCGCCTGATCGCAGTACTCGCCGCCGGCCTTGCCGCCACCATCAGCCTCACTAGCCACGCCGCGCCTAAAACCGACTTCAGCGTCTGCTGGACCATCTATGCCGGCTGGATGCCCTGGGAATACGCTGCCGCCGAAGGCATCGTCGACAAATGGGCGAAGAAGTACGACATCAGTATCGATGTGGTGCAGATCAACGACTATGTCGAGTCGATCAACCAGTACAGCGCCGGCCAGTTCGATGGCTGCAGCATGACCAACATGGACGCCCTGACCATCCCGGCGGCCGGCGGCATCGACTCCACCGCGCTGATCATCGGCGACTTCTCCAACGGCAACGACGGCATCGTACTCAAGGGTGAGAAGAAGACCCTGGGCGACCTCAAGGGCCAGCCGGTCAACCTGGTCGAACTGTCCGTCTCCCACTACCTGCTGGCTCGCGGCCTGGAAAAAGCCGGCCTCAGCGAGAAGGATCTGAGCGTGGTCAACACCTCGGACGCCGATCTGGTGGCGGCCTTCGCGACCGACGACGTCAAGGCCGTGGTCACCTGGAACCCCCTGCTGGCCGAAATCGAAGCCACCCCTGGCGTGACCACGGTGTTCGACTCCAGCCAGATCCCCGGCGAAATCATCGACCTGATGGTGGTCAACAGTGACACCCTCAACGACAACCCGGGCTTCGGCAAAGCCCTGACCGGTGCCTGGTACGAAATCATGGCGACCATGAGCGCCGACTCGCCTGCCGGTAAAGCCGCCCGCGAGCACATGGCCAAGGCCTCCGGCACCGACCTGGCCGGTTACGAAGCGCAACTGGCGGTGACCAAGATGTTCTATTCGGCCAAGGATGCCGTGGCCTTCGCCAACAGCCCGAAACTGCCGGCGACCATGAGCAAGGTGGCCAGTTTCTCCTTCAGCCACGGCCTGCTCGGCGAGGGCGCACAGAGCAGCGATGCCATCGGCATGAGCTTCGCCCGCGAAGTGGTGACCGGCGACCAGGGCAACCTCAAGCTGCGCTTCGACCCGAGCTACATGCAGATGGCGGCCGACGGCGCCTTGTAGCGGAACGCAGGCGTAGGGCGGGTGCAACCCGCGGGTTTCACCCGCCCTACATCACCGCTCCCACGCAGAGTATGGGAACCCGCGGAAACAACTAGAGGCATTCCATGCGCCTGATCAACCGCCAACCCGAACGCACCGGCCGTTTTATCCTGGTGCTGCTGCCCTTCGCCCTGCTGCTGTTCGCCTACTTCATGAGTTCGGCCCAGCGCCTGGCGGACAACCCCAACGACAAGCTGCTGCCCAGCGCCACGCAGATGGTCGCGGCGGTCGATCGCCTGGCCTTCAGCGAAGACAAGCGCAGCGGCAAGTACCTGTTCTGGGAGGACACGGCCGCCAGCCTCAAACGCCTCGGCATGGGCCTGGGCATCGCTGCCGTGGCCGGCCTGTGCCTGGGCATCGCCGCCGGTACCCTGCCGTTGCTGGGGGCGCCGCTGTCACCGCTGCTCACGGTATTGTCGATGGTGCCGCCCCTGGCCATCCTGCCGATCCTGTTTATCAGCTTCGGCCTCGGCGAGCTGTCCAAGGTGATGCTGATCGTGATCGGCATCACCCCGGTGCTGGCCCGGGACCTGGAACAGCGCGCCCGGGAGATTCCGCCAGAGCTGCTGATCAAGGCGCAAACCCTGGGGGCCAGCACCTGGACCCTGATCCTGCGCGTGGTCCTGCCGCAAATCCTGCCGCGCCTGCTGATCGCCCTGCGCCTGGTGCTCGGCTCGGCCTGGCTGTTCCTGATCGCCGCCGAAGCCATCGCCAGCACCGACGGCCTGGGTTACCGGATCTTCCTGGTGCGCCGCTACATGGCGATGGACGTGATCCTGCCCTACGTGGTCTGGGTCACCCTGCTCGCCTGGCTGATGGACCTGAGCCTGCGCCAGCTGACCCGCCTGGTCTTCCCCTGGTATGAAGGAGCCAAGGCATGAGCTTTATCCAGATCAACAACCTGTGGCAGGAGTACGGCGACCAGGTGGTGCTGGAACGCCTGAACCTGAGCATCAGCGAAGGCGAGTTCTGCACCCTGGTCGGCGCCTCCGGCTGCGGCAAATCGACCTTTCTACGCCTGCTACTGGGCCAGGAACGCGCCAGCCGCGGGCAGATCCTGCTGGCCGGCCAACCACTGGCCGCCGAACCCGATAGCAGCCGTGGCGTGGTGTTCCAGCGTTACTCGGTGTTCCCGCATTTGAGCGTGCTGGACAACGTCGCCATCGGCCTGGAGTTGCCCCGCTCGCCCCTGCTGGGCCGCCTGTTCGGCAAAGCCAAACGCGAGGCCCGCGAACAGGCGGCGCAGATGCTCAGCAAGGTTGGCCTCGGCCACGCGCTGGACAAATACCCGACCCAGCTGTCCGGCGGCATGCAGCAGCGCCTGGCCATTGCCCAGGCGCTGATCATGCAGCCACGGGTGTTGCTCCTCGACGAGCCGTTCGGCGCCCTCGACCCGGGTATTCGCAAGGACATGCATGCACTGCTGCTGGACCTCTGGCGCGAAACCCGGCTGACCGTGTTCATGGTCACCCACGACCTGAGCGAAGGCTTCAGCCTCGGCACCCGCCTGCTGGTGTTCGACAAGGTCCGCGTCGACCCGCACGCGCCGAACGCCTTCGGCGCGCGCATCACCTACGACATTCCATTGAACAGCGACCGCCGCGCCAACCGCGCGGCGGTCGAGGCGTTGCCGGCGCACATCACCGGCAACCTGCAACCTGCTGCGTAAGGAGCATCCGATGACTGCCTCACTAACCCTGCGCTCCACGCTCTATGAAGAGCGGCTCCCCGGTGGCGGCCACACCTCGTTCGTGCTCAAGCGCGGCCAACTGCTGCGCCTCACCGACCTCGAAGGCGACGCCAACGTCAGCCTGCTGCTGCTCAATGCCGCCGAGAAGAGCGAGCGCCTCAACCTGCCCGACTCACTCAAGTGCCAGCACACCGCCAAGCTCACCGCCGGCCACTGCCTGTACTCGGACATGGGCCGCGTGCTCGCTGCCATCACCGCCGACACCTGTGGCTGGCACGACAGCTTCGGCGGCGTGCTCAACGCCGAGGAAGTCGCCGAAAAGTACGGCCAGGGCAGCTATCAGCAGCTGCGCAACGGTTTCTTCCGCAACGGCGTGGACAACCTGCTGGTGGAAATGGGCAAGTGGAACCTGAACATCCAGGACCTGCTGATGTGCCTCAACCTGTTCAGCAAGGTCACGGTGGACAGTGGCGGCCGCCTGCACTTCCAGCCTGGCAAGTCCAAGGCCGGCGACTATGTGGAGCTGTATGCGCCGATGGACACCCTGGTGGTGCTCACCGCCCTGCAACACCCGCTGGACCCGAATCCCGAGTACGCGCCCAAGCCGCTGCAACTGTCCTGGCACAAGGTCGACAGCGATGGCATCAGCGTGCTGTGCCGCAACTCGCGCCCGGAAAACGCGCGCGGCTTCCACAACACCGAACGTCTGTATATCTAAGGGCGGCCACCATGACTCTTATCCATAGCGACAAGCACCCCGAAACCGCCAGCTACCGCGCCACCATCGGTGCCGGCGAGCCCTTTCTCTGCGAAGTCAAAGCCGGGCAGACCCTGCGCCTGCTCGACCTGGAAGGCAATCAGGCGGTCGATACCCTGTTCTACAGCGCCGCCAACCCGCGCGAGCGCTACGACGTGCAGCGCACCCTGCGCAAACAGCACAGCGTCTACCTGACCACCGGCACGGTGCTCTACTCCAACCTCGGCAACCCGCTGCTGAGCATCGTCGCCGACACCTGCGGCCGCCACGACACCCTCGGCGGCGCCTGCGCCCAGGAAAGCAACAGCGTCAGGTACGCGCTGGACAAACGCTACATGCACAGTTGCCGCGACAACTTCCTGCGCGCCAGCCTGCACGACGGCCGCCTGAACAAGGCCGACATCAGCGCCAACATCAACTTCTTCATGAACGTGCCGGTGACGCCCGAGGGCGGCCTGACCTTCGAGGACGGCATCTCCGCGCCCGGCAAGTACGTCGAGCTGAAGGCGCACATGGACGTGATCGTGCTGATCTCCAACTGCCCGCAACTGAACAACCCGTGCAACGGCTACAACCCGACCCCGGCCGAGGTGCTGGTGTGGGATTGAGGCCTGCGTTCGCTGGAAATCCCGCACTGCGGTGCTCCACCAAGCCGAATGCAGACCAGTAGCGCTTACACGCAGCAGGCTGTAGGCCGCGACGATTCGGCGGACTGTTCGCTCCGCTCCTGAGTCCCCCCTACGGGTTGTAGCTAACCAGATTTCAGCCGCGGACGACCGTGGCGCTGACCGAATACCGCGGGACGGCCCGCCTCCTTCGAGGACACCTCGAATGTTCGACAAACTGCTGATCGCCAATCGCGGCGCCATCGCCTGCCGCATCCTGCGTACTCTCCGTGAACTGCGCGTAGGCGGCGTGGCCGTCTACTCCGAAGCCGACGCCGCCAGCCTGCATATCCAGCAGGCGGACGAGGCCCATAGCCTGGGCGAAGGTCCGGCGGCGGGCACCTACCTGCAAGTCGAGAAGATTCTCGCCGTGGCCCAGCAATCCGGTGCCCAAGCCATCCACCCCGGCTATGGCTTTCTCTCCGAGAACGCCGCCTTCGCCGAAGCCTGCGAAGCCGCGGGCATCGCCTTCGTCGGCCCGACCCCGGAGCAACTGCGGCTATTCGGCCTCAAGCACACCGCCCGCGCCCTGGCCAAGCAGCACGGCGTGCCGCTGCTGGAAGGCACCGAGCTGCTGGACAGCCTCGACTCCGCGCTGATTGCAGGCGATGAAATCGGCTACCCGGTGATGCTGAAAAGCACCGCCGGCGGTGGCGGCATCGGCATGCGCGTCTGCCACAGCGCCGCCGAGCTGAGCGACGCCTTCGACGCGGTCAAACGCCTGGGGCAGAACAACTTCAGCGACAGCGGCGTGTTTATCGAGAAATACATCCAGCGCGCCCGCCACCTGGAAGTGCAGGTGTTCGGCGACGGCCAAGGCGAGGTAGTGGCCCTCGGCGTGCGCGACTGTTCGGTACAACGGCGCAACCAGAAGGTGCTGGAGGAAACCCCGGCACCGAACCTGCCGGCCGGCATGGCCGAGGAACTCTGCGCGGCGGCGATCCAGCTGGCCAAGGCGGTCAACTACCGCAGCGCCGGCACCGTCGAGTTCGTCTACGACAGCGAGGCGGCGCGCTTCTACTTTCTGGAGGTGAACACCCGCCTGCAGGTCGAACACGGCGTCACCGAACAGGTGTGGGGCGTCGATCTGGTGCGCTGGATGATCGAACTGGCCGCCGGCGAGCTGCCGCCCCTGGCCGAGTTGGCAAAAACCCTCGCGCCCAGCGGCCATGCGATCCAGGCGCGGCTGTATGCCGAAGACCCGGGCCGCGACTTCCAGCCGAGCCCCGGCCTGCTGACTGCCGTGCAGTTCCCGGCCGCCGACGGCAAGGCCCTGCGCATCGACACCTGGGTCGAGGCCGGCTGCGAGATCCCGCCCTACTTCGACCCGATGATCGCCAAGCTGATCGCCTGGGCACCCAGCCGCGACGCCGCCAGCGCCGCACTCGGCCAGGCCCTGGCCGACACCCTGCTCTATGGCGTGGAAAGCAACCGCGATTACCTGCGGCAGATCCTGGTCGCTGCGCCCTTCGCCAGCGGCGAGCCCTGGACCCGCTGCCTGGAAGGCTTGAGCTACCAGGCCGACACTTTCGAGGTGCTCAGCGCCGGCACCCAGACCAGCGTGCAGGACTTCCCTGGTCGTCTCGGCTACTGGGCGGTCGGTGTGCCGCCCTCCGGGCCGATGGACGACCGCGCCCTGCGCCTGGGCAACCGCCTGCTGGGCAACCAGCAAGGCGCCGCAGCGCTGGAAATCACCATGAGCGGCCCGAGCCTGCGCTTCAACACCGACGCGGTGGTGGCGGTGACCGGCGCGGAGATTCCGCTGAGCGTCGACGGGGTTGAACAACCGCTGAATACCGCCCTGCTGATCGAGGCCGGCAGCACCCTGAGCCTGGGCACCATCGCAGGCAGCGGCGCACGCAGTTACCTGTGCCTGCGCGGCGGCCTGCAGGTGCCGGATTATCTCGGCAGCAAGAGCACCTTCACCCTCGGCCAGTTCGGCGGCCACGGCGGCCGCGCCTTGCGTGCCGGCGATGTGCTGCATATCCCGGCACTGACTGAGCGGGACAGCGGCGTGCAACTGCCCGCCGAGCTGTGCAGCGCGCTACCCGCCGTGCGCGAGATCCGGGTGATCTACGGCCCCCATGGCGCCCCGGAATACTTCACCCCGGCCTATATCGACAGCTTCTTCGCCACCGCCTGGGAAGTGCACTTCAACTCCAGCCGCACCGGCGTGCGCCTGATCGGGCCCAAGCCCGAGTGGGTACGCGACAGCGGTGGCGAGGCCGGCCTGCACCCCTCCAATATCCACGACAACCCCTACGCCATCGGCGCGGTGGACTTTACCGGCGACATGCCGGTGATCCTCGGCCCCGACGGCCCCAGCCTCGGCGGCTTCGTCTGCCCGGTGACCATCATCGAGGCCGACCTGTGGCAGCTGGGGCAGCTCAAGGCCGGCGATAAGGTCAGGTTTGCGCCGGTGGATATCGCCACGGCGCGGCAGCTGGCCAGCGCCCGCAACGAGGAAAGCCACACGCTCATAGCCCGGATGCAGCCGGCCAGCCCCCGGAATGCATCCGGACTGCAGAGCCCCATCGTCCTCGATATCGGCGAGGCCGATAAACGCCTGGTCGCGCGCCTGTCCGGCGACACCCACCTGCTGCTGGAGATAGGCGCGCCTGAGCTGGATCTGGTGCTGCGCTTTCGCGGCCACGCGCTGATGCAGGCCCTGGAGGCCAAGCAACTCGATGGCGTGATCGACCTGACCCCGGGCATCCGCTCGCTGCAGGTGCATTACCAGCCGGAAACCCTGGCCCTGAGCGACTTGCTCGGCATCGTCGCCGGCGAGTGGGACGCGGTGTGCGCCGCGCAGGACCTCAAGGTGCCGTCGCGCATCGTCCACCTGCCGCTGTCCTGGGACGATCCGGCCTGCCAACTGGCCATCGACAAGTACATGACCACGGTGCGCAAGGATGCGCCCTGGTGCCCGAGCAACCTGGAGTTCATCCGCCGGATCAACGACCTGCCCAACCTCGATGAGGTCTACCGCACGGTGTTCGAGGCCAGCTATCTGGTCATGGGCCTGGGCGACGTCTACCTGGGTGCGCCGGTGGCCACGCCGCTGGACCCGCGCCATCGCCTGGTCACCACCAAGTACAACCCGGCGCGCACCTGGACCGCGGAAAACTCGGTCGGCATCGGCGGCGCCTATATGTGCGTGTATGGCATGGAAGGCCCCGGCGGCTATCAGTTCGTCGGCCGTACCCTGCAGATGTGGAACCGCTACCGCGAAGTGGCGGCCTTCGACGGCAAGCCCTGGTTGCTGCGCTTCTTCGATCAGATCCGCTTCTATCCGGTGGCGGCAGACGAACTGCTGCAGATCCGCCGTGATTTCCCCCTGGGCCGCTATGACCTGCGCATCGAGCACAGCGAACTGCACCTGGCCGACTACCAGGCCTTTCTCGCCGAGCAGGCCGAAGGCATCGCGGCCTTCCGCACCCAGCAGCGCGGCGCCTTCGACGCCGAACGCCAGCGCTGGATCGCCTCCGGCCAGGCCCATTTCGACAGCGAGGAAGTCGTGCCCGACCTGGGCGAGGACGCGCCGCTGGGCAACGGCCAGCACGGCATCGACAGCCATATCGCCGGCAACCTCTGGCAGGTGCAGGTGGCCGTCGGCGACCGGGTCAAGGCCGGCGATGTGCTGGTGATCCTCGAGTCGATGAAGATGGAAATCCCCCTGCTCGCCCCCCGCGACGGCCTGGTCAGCGAGGTGCGCGTGCAACCCGGCTCGCCGGTGCGCGCCGGCCAGCGGGTGGTGGTCCTGGAGGAAGCCTGAGCGCAAACGCCAACCCCAGGGTGGAGCGCGCTTCACCGATCCACCCACGGGTCACATGGCCGGCGGATCGCCGGCCGCCGGATCGCCGGCCGACCCAATTGCGATACCGAAACATTGATGGTGGATGGACAACGCGCCATCCACCCGACGAACTCTCACCGTAGGGTGGGTCACGCTTCATCGACCCACCAAGCGGACTCGCACTAAACGAGGAAGCCTGACATGACCCACGAATTCGACCTGCGCCTCGGCGCGCTAAAAGCCGCCTACCAGAACGGCAGCACCACCCCGCGCCAGCTGATCGCCGCCCTGCGCGAACAGGCCGCGACGCTCAACCCCGAGTTTCACCTGTTCATCCACCTGCTCACGGCGGAAGAACTGGAACCCTACCTCGCCGCCCTCGACGGCAAGACGCCCGCCGAGCTGCCGCTGTACGGCGTGCCCTTCGCCATCAAGGACAACATCGACCTGGCCGGCATCCCCACCACCGCCGCCTGCCCGGCCTTCGCCTACACGCCTGAACGCAGCGCGACCCTGGTCGAGCAACTGCTTGCCCTCGGCGCCGTGCCGCTGGGCAAGACCAACCTCGACCAGTTCGCCACCGGCCTCAACGGCACCCGCTCGCCCTACGGCGAATGCCGCAACAGCGTGCACCCGGCCTACCCCTCCGGCGGCTCCAGCGCCGGTTCCTCGCTGGCCGTGGCGTTGGGGCTGGCCAGCTTCGCCCTGGGCACCGACACCGCCGGCAGCGGCCGGGTGCCGGCGGCACTGAACAACCTGATCGGCCTCAAAGCCACCAAAGGACTGCTTTCCACCGCCGGGGTGGTGCCGGCCTGCCGCACCCTGGATTGCGTGACCTATTTCACCGCCAGCGCCGCCGAGGCCAGCCAGCTGCTGGCGCTGACCGCCAGCCTCGACCCGCGCGATGCCTACAGCCGCAGCAACCCGCAATGGAACGATGGCTCAGCCTTCGGCAGCCCACGCCCGGGTTTCCGCTTCGGGGTGCCCAACCAGCTGGAATTCCTTGGCTGCGCCGAGAGCCCGGCGCTGTTCGCCGCCACTGTCGAACAGCTCAAGGCCCTGGGCGGCGAGGCCATCGAGATCGACTTCGCCCCCTTCCTCGAAGCCGCCCGCCTGCTCTATGAAGGGCCCTGGGTCGCCGAGCGCTACAGCGTCGCCGGTGAGCTGATCGAAGCCCAACCCGATGCGGTGCTGCCTGTGATCAAGGCGGTATTGGAAAAAGCGCCCGGCACCACCGCCGTGCAACTGTTCCGCGCCCAGTACCGCCTGCAGGCACTGAAAGCCATCTGCGACCGCATCATGGGTGATCTCGACTGCGTACTGACCCCGGCCTACCCGCGCCCGGTGACCCTCGCCGAACTGCACGCCGAGCCGGTCAAGCGCAATTCCGACCTGGGCTACTACACCAACTTCATGAACATGCTCGACTATGCCGCCGTCGCGGTGCCGGCCGGGTTCATGGCCAACGGCCTGCCCTGGGGCGTAACCCTGTTCGGCCGCGCCTTTACCGACCAGTACCTGCTCAGCCTGGCCGATGGCCTGCAGCGCCAGCACCAACTGCCGCTGGCCAGCGAGCGTGCCCTGGCCCCGAACGCGCCGAGCAGCGCCGCGCGCAACGACCGCGCGCGCCTGGTGGTCTGCGGCGCCCACCTGGATGGCTTGCCGCTCAATTGGCAACTCAGGCAGCGCGGCGCCACCCTGGTCCAGGCCACCCAGAGTTCGCCGGACTACCAGCTGTACGCCCTGGCCGGCGGCCCGCCGTTTCGCCCCGGCATGCTGCGCGTGGCCGAGGGCGGCGTGGCCATCGCAGTGGAGGTCTGGGAGCTGCCGAGCAGCGAGCTGGGCTCCTTCCTCACCGGCATCCCGGCGCCCCTGGGCCTGGGCAAGGTGCAGCTGGCAGACGGCCAATGGCTGAGCGGGTTCATCTGCGAACCCTACGGCCTGCAAGGCGCCGAGGACATCAGCCACTTCGGCGGCTGGCGCGCCTATATGCAGAGCAAGCGATAACCCCGCTGCAGGAACCAACCGATGACGCCATGCCAATTGCGCGCTAGCATGGCGCCATCATTTCGCGAGCAGAACCTTGCATGCCGTCCGTCCCCTCGACTACCAGTCAACGTCCGCTGCTCCTACTTCTCCTCGTATTGCTCGGCTGCGGCTTCCTCGCCACCTCGCTGGCCAGCTACTACGCCGCGCTCGACTCGGTCCGCGACAATATCGTCAACACCGAACTGCCGCTGACCTCGGATAACGTCTACTCCGAGATCCAGAAGGACCTGATCACGCCGGTGCTGATCTCCTCGATGATGGCCCGCGACACCTTCGTCCGCGACTGGGTGATGAGCGGCGAACAGGACGTCGCCCAGATGACCCGCTACCTGCGCGAGGTGCAGGAGCATTACGGCGCCGTCACCAGCTTCTTCGTCTCCGACCAGACCCTCACCTACTACCAGGCCAAGGGCGTGCTCAAGCACGTGGCCGCACAAGAGCCGCGTGACAGTTGGTACTTCCGCGTGCGCGACTTGTTGCAGGCACCCTACGAAATCAATGTCGATGTCGACATGGCCAATGAGGATCGCCTGACCGTCTTCATCAACTACAAGGTCTTCGACTACGACAAGCGCTTTATCGGCGCCACCGGCGTCGGCCTGAACGTGGATGCGGTGGTCCAGCTGATCGATGATTACCAGGCGCGCTACGACCGCAGCGTGTACTTCGTCGACACCGACGGCCGCATCGTGTTGACCGGCGCCACGGGCGGGCCACTGGGCGCCAAGGTCGGCCAGGCGCTCAGTGAAGTGCCAGGGCTGGAAGAGCTCCAGGCGAAGCTGCCACAGCCGCAAACCGGCGACTTCGAGTACCAGGAACAGGGCCGCGCGCACTTTCTCAACGTGCGCTTCATTCCCGAGCTGGACTGGTACCTGTTCGTCGACAAGCACGAAACCGGCGCCTTGGCCGGCATTCGCCAATCGTTGTACCTCAACCTGCTGATCTGCCTGGTGGTCACCGTCATCGTCCTGACCCTGGTCAGCCTTGCCATGCGGCGCTACCAGAAACGCATCGCCGCCCTGGCTACCACCGACCAACTCACCGAGTTGCTCAATCGCCGCGGCTTCGACCTGCTGGCCAACCAGGCGATCCAGGAAGCACGGCGCAATCCCAGCCCACTCTGCGCCCTGTTGCTCGACCTGGATAACTTCAAGAGCCTCAACGATAGCCACGGCCATCTGGCCGGTGACCAGGTGCTGCGCGGATTCGCCAACAATCTGCGCGACAACCTGCGCCAGTCCGACATCATCGGCCGCTGGGGCGGTGAGGAATTCATCCTCCTGCTCAAGGACACCTCGCTCGAGCAGGCGCGCCTGCTGGCCGAGAAAGTCCGCCGGCAGACCGAGCAAAGCGGCTTCGACTACCAAGGCGCCAGCCTGCAGATCACCACCAGCATTGGCCTGGCCGAACTGCATGCCGATGACTCGCTGAACGAACTGCTCGCCCGGGCCGACCGCGCCTTGTACCGCGCCAAACAAGCCGGGCGTAACCGCACCTGCGAAGCCAGCACATGAATACCAGCCAGTGTCCGTGCTGCGGTCAGCGCAACCAGTGCGCCCAGGCCGAGTCCGCCACGCCCGTGAGCGAGTGCTGGTGTTTCGGCGCCGCTATCGACCCCGCGGTGCTCGACAGCCTGTCGCCCGAACAGCGCAACCGCGCCTGCCTGTGCCCGCGCTGCGCCCAGGGCTTGCCGCCGAGCACAACACCACCCGCCGCCGACTAGCCATGCGCCTCGACCGTTTCCTCAGCAACCTGCCGCGCTTCAACCGCCAGGAGGTACGCCAACTGCTCGCCAGTGGTCGAGTGCGCGTGGACGGCCAGGTCAGGCGCGACAGCTGCGACGAAGTGCGCGTCTTCAGCCGCGTCGAACTGGATGACGAGGTGCTGCAGGCCGGCAAAGCCGCACGCTACTTCATGCTGCACAAACCGCCTGGCGTGGTCAGCGCCACCGAACATCCCGAGCACCGTACCGTACTCGACCTGCTCGACGAGCCGGACAAGCATGAGCTGCACCTGGCCGGCCGCCTCGATCTCAACACCAGTGGCCTGCTGCTGCTCACCAACGACGGCCAATGGTCGCGCCGGGTAACCGCGCCGACCGGCAAACAACCCAAGGTCTATCTGGTCGATACCGAAGACCCGATCGACCCGGCCTGCATCGAGGTCTTTGCCCGCGGCCTGTACTTTAGCTTCGAGGATCTGCTCACCCAGCCCGCCGAATTGCAGATCCTCGCCCCGCGCCAGGCCCGCCTGACCCTCTACGAAGGTCGCTACCATCAGGTCAAGCGCATGTTCGGCCACTTCCAGAACAAGGTCGTCGCCTTGCACCGCCTGAGCGTGGGCACGATCCTGCTCGATGAACGCCTCAGCCCCGGTCAGTACCGCGCCCTGACGGCCGAAGAAATCGCCAGTTTCGCCAGCCACTGACGCCAATTTCGCCATTAGTCACACCCTTAGCAAGCTAACCGATAAACGGTAGTCCGCTAACCAAATAAAGCCTTGCCAGCATCAGGGGCCACTGCTTAAATCCCCCCATAAGGTCTTGATGTGACCAGCCAGTCACGGACAGCCATCTAAGCGTTCCATCGGTTACTTGCGCTCTGCGCGAAAGGGTTCCTGCCTGGTAACACGACATCTCTCCAGCCCCGTGCTAAGGCTGGTGCGGATGCTCTATTTCAGCCCTTACCGATTGAAAAATAATTCTTATAAAAACCTCCAGCCTGACATTCGCTTGTCATGTCCAGGCGCTTTGCTATCTGTCCTACTTGCCCGGTAATCGGCCCCGCCCCGCCGCTTGCCAAGTACATTTTTGCGCCTGGAGAAACAACATGCAGCCAACCATCGCTGTCGTCGACATACACGGAACTTACAAGGTTCACACCGAGTTTTACTCCAGCCCCAGCGCCCGCAAGACCATCATCCTGGTCAACGGGTCACTGTCGACCACTGCCGCATTCGCGCAGACGGTCAAATACCTCAACACCCAATTCAATGTGGTGCTCTACGATCAGCCCTACTCCGGCCAATCGAAGCCGCACAACATCCACAACCAGCCGCTGACCAAGGAAGATGAAGCGCACATCCTCCTGGAGCTGATCGAGCACTTCAAAGCCGACTACCTGCAGTCGTTCTCCTGGGGTGGCGTCGCCGCCATGCTGGCCCTGGCGCAACGTCCGCCGCGCATCGAAAAAGCCGTGATCGCCTCGTTCTCGCCGCTGATCAATGCGCCGATGCTCGACTACCTGCAAAAAGGCATGGCCACACTGCAGGCCGTGGATGGCGTAGGTCTTGGCCACCTGGTCAACAACACCATCGGCAAGCACCTGCCGTCGCTGTTCAAGCGCTTCAACCATCGCCACATCAGCAGCCTGGACGATCACGAATACCGCCAGATGCACGCCCATATCGACCAGGTCGTGCACCTGGAAACCCATTGCGAGATGGAATGCCTGGCCGGCATCGACATTCCCGTGCTGTTCGTCAATGGCGAGCACGACGAATACACCTCGGCACAAGACGTGCGCGTATTCGCCGAGCACCTCAATGATTGCAAATTCGCCATCATCGACAATGCCGGGCACTTCCTCGACATGGAACACAAGGCCGCCTGGCAGCAAAGCAGCGAAGTACTGCTGAGCTTCCTGCAGAGTCAACCGCAGCGCCAAACCGGCTACCGCGCGCCGCTCGACATGCAGCATGCGCTGGCCGTATGAACCACACCCAGGCCCGTCCGCATCGAGCCGCAGTAAAAATGACTCGATGCGGACTTCATTTCAGCCGCGACTTCCGGTATAAAGGCTCCCCCAAGCGGGCGTCGTATAATGGCATTACTCCAGCTTCCCAAGCTGATAACGAGGGTTCGATTCCCTTCGCCCGCTCCAGATTGTTCAAGCTAAAGCCCTGTACTGACGGGGCTTTTTCGTTTCTGCGATGTGCTGCTGGCGAAACGCGCTAACCCAACGCCTAGCCACCCGACTTCGAAGGGGCTGCATTACCCCGACTTCCCCGTTGTACCCGGCCAGTTCCCACCCGGCCCAGGGTGACTCGATGGGCCTCGCCCACCTGAACGCTTGCCCTTAGCGCCACCACCCCCATCTTTTGCACCGCTGCTACCTTTAGCCATGACTGCGTCCTTCACTTTCTGTGGTGCCACTACGCACACACTCAACCTTCTATATAGAGTCCAGGCGGAAACGGCCTTGAACTCCGACTGTCAGGACGAAATCTGGAGCCAGCCAGCGGCCCTAACCTGATCGCAGCATTCAGATGCTCGGGGGCGAGGTGCGCATAGCGCAGCGTCATACTCAGCGAGGCATGACCCAGGGAAAGGGGGCTTTTTCGTTTCTGCGATTTGCTGCTGGCGAATAAGTGTCGAAACGGGAGGTTCAAAAGCCCGCCCGACGGGAGGCTAGATGCCAGTTGAAGCATGAAGACAGAGATAAATTGTTGTAACAATGCCGGTAATCCCCCTGCTAGAGCCGCAGGGCTACATCTCGGCAATCGCCCACTTCATAATATTCCGCTCAAACGGGGACAGCGGCATCCTATCCAGACGGCTCGCCAAGTGCCGCAACTTGTTCAGTAGCTCATTCAGGTTATCAGATGGAAAAATAGAATTTTTAATCCGCATCGAGACCTGCGTGGGAATCCCATATTCGTCCAGCGCCGTCAGTAAGGGGTCGTGGAAAAGGTTCTCCATCTGCTCAGAAAAGAAACTGAAGTCTCCTGGCTCAATGTTGCGTTGGGTGAAAACATCCGCCTGGATCTTGCTGATAGCCATGAAATCGCGAGGAAGTCGGTAGCACAAAACATTACGGATAAACTTGAGCCGGAGGTTGATGGCTTCGCTCGCAGTGGTGCCCGCTCGGTTAGTGTCGATCGCGTTCTGCAGATACGCCGAGAAATTTTTCTCCATTCGGACGGAATTGATATGAAAGGCGAGCTGAGGGCCTGAGATGATTCCATAATCCATTAGCTTGGTTTGAAGGTGATCACAGACCAGGGTACACACGTATTCGAGCTGGTTTTGTTCGGGGTTTCCTTTCCAGGTGAGCATCCGCCAACTCACTGCCAGGTTTCTGATGATTGATTCGGCGATCTCTATCTGCCGGTCAACCGGGATATGCCGATTTTCGATGAGGGTGGCTGTTGACAGCAACGGTGTGGCGTACGCTCTGTCCAGCCGTTGGCGGGAGATCTCCGTGAGGTACTCCGGCTCTAGCTTCATCAAAAGCCCCATAGGCGAGTCTTCGTTCTGTAGTCCGATCGGGTAGTCCACGGTGAGATCTTTTTCTGCCGGCGGCGCCTCAAGCATATAAACCTTGCCGATAAAGTAGCGATTCATTCGACCTGCGCGGCCAGATATATTCTTGAAGGTGAAGAAATCGAACGGAGTATTACTAACCCTACGGTCATATATGATGACGGTTTCTGCCGAGGTATTGACCCCTTCTATCATCGTAGATGTGCAAATGATGTGCTTGATCGTGCCCTCGTTGAAGAGCTTCACAAAATACTGCTGCAGAGCCCTAGGTACGCCGCCATGGTGAATGGCGATTCCGAGCGATATGGCCTTGGCGACGTTCCATTGTGGGTGGTACTCCTTCGCGATCCACTCAGCAATATCTTGGGTCTGCGCGAGCGGCGAAAACCCGCCTCTCTCGATAAGTATCTGTGCGATTTTGTTCGCGCTTGCCGGCGACTGAGAATAGATGAGGGTAGGGGTAGTAATTTTTCGGCAGAGCTCTAAAAGCTTGTCCTTGCGCGCATCTCCGTTGGTTGGCAGATTGAAATGCTCAACATCAACAGCCACTGTCGAAAAATTCGAGGGGATGAAATTGTACTCGTAAGCGTCGAGACCGTGAATGTTTTGGATATGAGGGCCGAGTAAGTAGAACTGCGCCCCTTGTCTCGCCAGCTTGTGGAAAGCCAGACTCAAATCAATCGCACGGCTGCCAGCCTCCGAGTCGCTGGACAGGTCAAGCTTGTAGAATTCATCGACAACGAAAAAACCGACGTCCTGTAGATCGTCACGCTGGAGGACTCTCTCCTGGGTCAGCAGATAGACGTTCACGCGTGCGGCGTCGGCTTCCTGTGTCGGATGCGTGATGACGTTACATCTCTGTTTGAAACGCTTGACTAGACGTCGTCGCGTTTCGTCGATTAAGGCAATGGTTGGAACGATGACCACGACCTTATGAAATTTTTCCTGGGCCAGAATGGCGTCTATCACCAGGCTTTTGCCGACGCTTGTGGATGCACTCAGCACGACGTTACGTCCTTGCATTAGCAAGCTGAACACATGAGCCTGGAGTCGGTGAAAGACCATGCCTGCTTCAACTCCATCCACCCGATGCACCTCGTAGGCCAGGCGATCTGAAATCGATATTTCATCGAGGTAAGGAGTGATGTAAGGGAATAGCCCCACCGCACGGATCATGCTCAGCAGCAGGGATTGCTCAACTTCATCAAACAAGGCGAATTTATCGAGCGCACGGATGACGAGGTCTCGCCCTTCCCACTCTGGGTTCCCCCGGTTCACGGCAACGCTGATAGCTTGGAGAAGCTCGATCCTTGAACTTGAATCTTCACCGAGCTGTTCGAGTCGCTCCTTAACTACTTCATATCTCATGTCAGCCTAAACCCTGCAACGTGAGTTGAACTCTTTGATCAAGTTCTGGATGCTTTCGAGAGGCACAAGAAACACTGCGATTCGGATTTGATCCATTTTTTTTGGCAGTTGGGCTTTCAATGAACTGTAGTGATCATTGATCTCGTGCTTCAGTCGATCAACATAGTCAGAGAGGTATCCAGAGGATAAAGCATCACTGTCGTAAGCCAGTAACACAGGGAAGCACAACACCTTCAGCATCTCTTCGGCAGGCGCATTTCGTTCCAATGCTCTATTAAAATCATCCGAATTGGAGCGAAGGTGATTCGGCTCGCGCAGTGAGATGATGATATCGCGCTCGTTGGTCATTGCGGCTTTGTTAATTGTGGAATCCAACGTGCTGCAAACTTGAGCCATAGTCTGGGCCATGGTTCCGACTGTAATCATCCTCGACAACCCCAGCCAAAGTTGATCACCCTCACCCGAGCGCTGAACAATATGGGCGTTCCCAAATTCAGACAACCCTGTATTTGAGGCAAAAAACACTTTGCAGGCAATCGGCTCACTATTTTCTTTATTTCTCAGGATCACATGCAGAATCAGTTCAGCAATTAGCTTATCGCGCTCCATACCATTCTGAGTAAACGTAGCAATCGCCTTTGCCAAAATCGTCTGAGCATGGTGAACCTGAAAATTCACGATCTCGCTGGCTTGCAGACAAAACTCGGGAAGCCACTGAACCAAATGCTCAGCGAGTTCCCTATGCCTCCACTCACCAAAATCATACTGGACATCGTACCCTGTTAGGCTGCGTAGCAACCCCTCCTCTGTTGCGGTATGGAACTCGACGAGAAAAGGAGGAGGCTTGGATTTATAAGGCTTCGAGTATGCGACGTTTTTGCTATCAGCCGCCGCCAGGAGTGCATTGAGGCGATCCATGGCAGCGGCGCGCGTAATGACTTTTTGTGCAGGTTCGGAGATGACGTTTGCAGTTGCCGCATCATCTGCCCAGCCCAGAAACTCGGCATAGATTGCCTGCTGTTGTTTGTGTGTGGGCCAAGAACCTTGAAGATCAATAATTTCTGCCAGTTTGCGTAAATTCACCGACTCCAGCGCGTCCACATCGCCACAGACTTGCCACACAAAACTATCTACCCAATAACAAAAATCCCGCCCCATAGGTGAACGTGTATTCTTGAGCGTCTTAGCAAGGACAGCCCCACGGCTGGTCGCAAGGTCAGGCAGAGTTCGCTTTTCAATTTCTAGTTTGAAGCAACTCAAAGCTTTGGCGGTGTCGCGCTTGGTGACCATTCGGAACAGAGCTTTTCCAGGACGGCAGTCACACAGTAGTGACTTCTGAAGTAACGAAGTGTCAGCCCGGCCTTTGTCCAGAGCGGTTGCTTCACTCTGGTTCCACTTGCTGTCACCCTCAGTCGTTTTGACCTGAATATATTCGTTAACCGTCTCACCAGACTGGTGAGAGACCAGCACGATGTCGTCAGCAGTCTCACACTCGACCTGCTGATAACGGTTATCGCGGACCATCTTCAATATGAAGGAAACGGCAACGTGATCTTGATACTTGAAACCTTGCCTTGCCGCAGGCCCCCCTTTGTTTGATGGGGTATTGATACGCACCATGACGTCCCTGTATTGCTTGAGTCGAGCCGATTACGTCGGCCTGCTAAGCCCACTCAGGGGTAGCTGACGCACGTGTTGATGCGAAAGCTACCACTAATGGCAATTGGCCGACTATCCCTGTTCGCTATCTCATCACAGTCGTGGAGCCCAAGATAAGGCCGAGGATGCTTACCAGAGCGGGGGGTAGTCCAATGTGTCGAGAGAGTGTCGAAATCACTGATTTGGGAAGGCCACAACTGATCAGAACCAAGAAATCAGGAGCCGCCAAACAGCCAGCTTTGGACAACGTAGGTCATCGATTACCAAGGCTGCAACAGGATTCGATTCCCTTCACTCGCTCCAGTCCTCTATTTCCACATTCCCACGCATGCAGTTAAAAACCCTGAAAACCGGCCATTGAGCCGGTTTTCGTGCGTTTGAACGGCCTCTTTCAATCCCTCTCGGTCATGTATGGCTATCGGTGTGATTGCACGGCTGTGTCCCAGCCAGGTGCCTGCCTCGCTGTTGCAGCGCAGGACACCGCGTTATTGCCGTTGAACGAAAACAGACTCTTGTCGCGGCTCAGAAGGACTCGATGATGCGTCCAAGCACGGCCATCGCCTGCTCGCTCTGGGCGTTCCAGGGGTGGCCGTAGTTCAAGCGCGCGCAGTTGCCGAAACGCCGGGTGGCCGAGAAGATCGGCCCGGGGGCCAGGCTGATGCCCTGGGCCAGGGCGAGCTGGAACAGTTGCAGTGTGTCGACCTGCTTGGGGAACTCGAACCAGAGAAAATAGCCGCCGCTGGGCCGGGTCACCCGCGTGCTGGCCGGAAAATGTCGGGCGGCGGAGGCGAGCATCGAGGCCTGCTGGGTTTCCAGGGCATGGCGCAGCTTGCGCAGGTGACGGTCGTAGCCGCCGTGCTGCAGATAGTCGGCCAGCGCGGCCTGGGCCGGCACCGAGGGCGAGATGGTGGTCATCAGCTTGAGCCGGCTGATCTGCTCGGCATAGCGCCCGCCCGCCACCCAGCCGACCCGGTAGCCCGGGGCCAGGCACTTGGAGAACGAACCGCAGTGCATCACCAGGCCGTCGCGGTCGAAGCTCTTCACCGGTTTGGGCGGCTGCGTGCCGAAGTACAGCTCGGCGTAGACGTCGTCTTCGATCAGCGGCACCTGATGACGGTGCAGCAGTTCATAGAGGTCACGCTTCTTCGCCTCGTTCATGCTCGCACCGAGGGGGTTCTGCAGGCTGCTCATGAACCAGCAGGCCTTGATCGGCAGCTGTTCCAGGCTGCGGGCCAGGCTGTCCAGGTCGATGCCTTCGCGCGGGTGCACGGGGATTTCCACCGCCTTGAGCTTGAGCCGTTCCAGCACCTGCAGGGTGGCGTAGAAGGCCGGCGATTCGATGGCCACCAGGTCGCCGGGCTGGGTCACGCATTGCAGGCACAGATTCAGCGCTTCCATGGCGCCGGTGGTGATCACCAGCTCCTCCAGCGGCAGCATCACGCCGCTGACCATGTAGCGCAGGGCGATCTGCCGGCGCAGGTTGGGATTGCCTTCGGTCATGTCGGCGATCACCGCGTGGGCCGGCATGTCGCGCACGCTGTGCGCCATGGAGCGGGCCAGGCGCTGCAGGGGGAACAGGTCGGGGCTGGGAAAGGCCGAGCCGAAGGCCACGGTGTTCGGGTCCTTCAGCGAGCCGAGCACCGAGAACACCAGTTCGCTGACATCCACCTCGGTGGTGTGCGCCTGGGTCACGCCGATGTCCGGCTCGGCCAGGCTGCGCTGCGCATGTTCGCGGACGAAGTAGCCGGAGCGCGCCCGGGCGACCAGCAGGCCGCGGCTTTCCAGCAGGTAGTAGGCCTGGAATACCGTGGATGGGCTGATCCCGTAGGTGCGGCTGGCGTGGCGCACCGAGGGCACTTTCTCCCCGGGAGCCAATACGCCGCTGCGCACCAGTTCGGCAATTTCGGCGGCGAACTTCTCGTAGCGCTTCATCGTGTCGAGGCCCAGACGCTCGGTAAATGGAACCTCATACTCTACGGGCTGACGACTGTTCATGCGATTCCCTAGCGATTGAGCGGCGCGACAAACGCACTTTTGGCGGTGACCCGCTGCGTCGGCTCGGCGCTATCGGACACCGCGAAATACAGCGGCTGCGACACGCTGGCGGCGTGCTCGGCGACCAGGACGACGCTGACCGGCACATCGACGATCTCGCCGGGGGCCAGGGCCAGCTGGCGTTGGCCCTGCAGCTCGAAGCCCTCGCTGTCGGCCAGGGAGATGCTGTAGTGGCGTGCCTGCTGGGTCTTGTTGATGACCTTGAGACGGTAGATGTTCTCGATCTGTCCCTGCTGGTTTTCCCGGAACAGGCCACGGTCCTTGGTCACGTCCAGCGACACCAGGGCGCGCTGGTCCAGGGCCCAGACGAAGGCGGCGATCATCACCAGCAGCATGGCCGCGTAGCCGACCAGGCGAGGCCGCAGCAGCTGGGTCTTGCCGCCGGCCAAGGCGCGCTCGGAGGTGTAGCGGATCAGGCCCGAGGCATAACCCATCTTGTCCATGACGGTGTCGCAGGCATCGATGCAGGCCCCGCAGCTGATGCAGTCCAGTTGCAGGCCATCGCGGATGTCGATACCGGTCGGGCACACCTGCACGCAGATCGTGCAATCGATGCAGTCGCCGAGGCCTTCGAGCTGCGGCACGCTGTCCTTCTTGCGCGGCCCGCGACTCTCGCCGCGAGCCGCGTCGTAGGAAACGATCAGGGTGTTGTCGTCGAACATCACGCTCTGGAAGCGCGAGTAGGGACACATGTGCAGGCACACCTGCTCGCGCAGCCAGCCGGCATTCAGGTAGGTGGCGGCGGTGAAGAACAACAGCCAGAAGGCCGTGGTGGCACCCAGGTTGAAGGTGAACAGGTCCGCCACCAGTTCGCGCACCGGGGTGAAGTAGCCGACGAAGGCCAGCGCCGTGACCAGGCTGGCTGCCAGCCACAGGCCGTGCTTGGCGCTCCGACGCAGCAGCTTGTCCACCGACCAGGGCGCGGCGTCGAGCTTGATGCGCTGGTTGCGCTCGCCCTCGGTCACCTTTTCCACCCACATGAAGACCCAGGTCCACACGCTTTGCGGACAGGTGTAGCCGCACCAGACCCGGCCGGCGAACACGGTGATAAAGAACAGGCCGAAGGCGGCAATGATCAGCAGCGCCGAGAGCAGGACGAAATCCTGCGGCCAGAAGGTCGCGCCGAAGATATGGAACTGGCTGTTGCCCAGGTCCCAGAGCACGGCCTGGCGCCCGCCCCAGTCCAGCCAGGCGGTGCCGAAGAACAGCAGGAACAGCGCGCCGGCGCCATACAGGCGCAGCGAGCGGAACAGACCGGTGAAGCTGCGGGTATGGATAGGGCCGCCGGCTTTGGCCGGCGTCAACTGGATGGGGCGGCGTGGGTCGATCGTGTCGATGACCGTGGCGGGGATACGTTCGCTCATGGGCTGAGCCTCGTCTGGCTGCAATCAGGTGCGACGCATCATCGGCCCAGGCATGTATCGATAACAGACTCAGATTTTCCAATAAAAAGCGGATCAGCTGGACAGGTTGTCGCAGCTGCAAACCCTTTTCTGTCAGCAGCAGATCAGCCTGCAGCCAATGCGGCGACAGATTTACGGCCTATCTGATCCGGTTTTTTCAGGTTTACCTGAGGCTGTTTTGTCGAGCGCCTGCCCGCCATAGTTGCAGGCACACGGTCAGCCCGCTGCAGGCAGCGTGCGGCCGGCGATCAGTTCTGACGAGGTGGCCCATGTACCAATACGACGACTACGACCGCGCCCTGGTGCGCGAGCGCGTGGCGCAGTTTCGCGACCAGATCGCGCGGCGCATCAGCGGCGAGTTGAGCGAGGAAGAGTTTCTGCCGCTGCGCCTGCAGAACGGCCTGTATATGCAAAAGCATGCCTACATGCTGCGCGTGGCGATTCCCTACGGCACCCTGTCGGCGCGACAACTGCGCACCCTGGCGGGCATCGCCAAGGACTACGACCGCGATTACGGGCACTTCACCACCCGGCAGAATATCCAGTTCAACTGGATCGAACTGGAACAGGTTGGCGACATCCTCGAACGGCTGGCCGAGGTCGAGATGCACGCCATCCAGACCTCCGGTAACTGCGTGCGCAACATCACCACCGAGGCCTTTGCCGGGGTCGCCGCGGACGAGCTGCTCGACCCCCGGCCGTTGGCGGAAATCCTCCGCCAGTGGTCGACGGTCAACCCGGAATTTCTCTACCTGCCGCGCAAGTTCAAGATCGCCCTGTGCGCGGCGCAGGAAGACCGCGCGGCCGTGATGATGCACGACATCGGCCTGTACCTGTACCGCGACGCGGCCGGCGAACTGCTGCTGCGGGTGATGGTCGGCGGCGGCCTGGGCCGCACCCCGATCCTCAGCCAGCAGATCCGCGAGGGCTTGCCGTGGCAGCACCTGCTGTCCTATGTCGAGGCGGTGTTGCGGGTCTACAACCGTCACGGCCGACGCGACAACAAGTACAAGGCGCGGATCAAGATACTGGTCAAGGCCCTGGGTATCGAAGCCTTCGCCAAGGAGGTCGAGGCCGAGTGGCAGCACATCAAGGACGGCCCGGCGGAGTTGACCGAAGCGGAGTATCAGCGGGTCGCGGCGGCCTTCGACGCCCCGGCCTACGCCAGCCTGAATGACGCCGATCTCGACTACGGCAGCGCCCTGGCGCGCGACGCCGCCTTTGCCCGCTGGGCGTCGCGCAACGTGCGACCGCACAAGGTGGCGGGCTATGCCTCGGTGGTGCTGTCGAGCAAACCCGGGCCCAGTTCGCCGCCCGGGGACGTGACCTCGACGCAGATGCACGCGATCGCCGACCTGGCCGACGACTACGGCTTCAGCGAAATCCGCATCGCCCACGAACAGAACGTGGTGCTGCCGGATGTGCGCAAAGCCGATCTGCATGCCCTCTACCGGCGCGCCCTGAGCCATGGCCTGGGCACCGCCAATATCGGCCTGCTGACCGACATCATCGCCTGCCCCGGCGGCGACTACTGCTCCCTGGCCAACGCCAAGTCGATCCCGATTGCCCAGTCGATCCAGCAGCGCTTCGCCGACCTCGACGCCCTGCACGACCTGGGTGAGCTGAGCCTGAACATTTCCGGCTGCATGAATGCCTGCGGCCACCACCATATCGGCAATATCGGCATCCTCGGCGTGGATAAGAACGGCAGCGAGTGGTACCAGGTGACCATCGGCGGCTCCCAGGGCAAGGCCAGCGCCCTGGGCAAGGTGATTGGCCCCGCGTTCAGCGCGGCGCAAATCCCCGAGGTCATCGACGGCCTGGTCAAGACCTACCGCGACTACCGCGAGGCCGACGAGCGCTTCGTCGATACCGTGCAGCGCATCGGCCTCGAACCGTTCAAGCAGCAGGTGTATCGCCAGGCGCAGGTGCCGGCATGAACAACCTGATTCGTCTGTACGCTGGCCAGGCCCGACTGGTTGCGGATGATCCCTGGCAATGGGTGCGCGAGCCGACCCAGCCCCGGCCCATCGGCCCATTGATCCTGCCGTTGGCGGCCTGGCTGGCGCGGCAGGATGAGGCCACGCTCAAGGGCGAGCGCTTTAGCCTGGACGGCATCTGCCTGAGCCCGGACGACGAGGTCGAAAGCATTGCTGCTTATCTGCCGGTGCTGCCGCTGATCGCCATCGAATTCCCCAGTTTTCGCGATGGCCGTGGTTACAGCCAGGCCTACCTGCTGCGCACGCGGCTGGGCTGGACCGGCGAGCTACGCGCGCTCGGCGATGTGCTGCGCGACCAGCTCAGCCATATGCGCCAGTGCGGTTTCGATGCCTTTGCGGTGCGTGCGGACAGATCCGCCGAGGACGCGCTCAAGGGCCTGGCGGGGATGAGCGTGCTCTACGGCCGCTCGGCCATCGAGCCACGGCCGTTGTTCCGTCGCCGCAGTGCGGGTGAGGCCCCTTGATGCTTAAAGGGCTGACCTGGCTGCTGGCGCTGCAACTGGTGGGCAACCTGCTGAGCGCCTTGTGGCTGCCCATGCTGCCGGGCGCCGTGATCGGCATGCTGCTGTTGTTCGGTTACTTGCTCATGCGCGGCAAGGTGGATGAGCCGCTGAACCAGGCGGCCAGTGGCCTGCTCAACTACCTGCCACTGCTGCTGGTGGTTCCGGCCGCCGGCATCATGCTGGCGGGCGATGCCCTGCGCGAAGACGGCCTGGCAATCGCTGCGGCCCTGGTGCTGTCGTTGCTGGTGACCATCCCCTTCTGCGGCTGGCTGATGCAGCACCTGACCCGGCGCATTGAGCGTAAGGCGGCGGAACCTTGATCAATCTTCTGGAACTGCAGACGGTATGCCGCGCCCTGGTCAGCCATCCGTTGTTTGCCTTGGGTTTGACCCTGGTGGCCTTCCAGTTGGCGCTCTGGCTGTATCGGCGCAGCGGCTGGTTGCTGCTGCAACCGGTAATGGTCGCCATGTTGCTGGTGGTGGCGGGGTTGTTCGCCAGCGGCCTGGATTACACCACCTATCGCCAGGGCGCCGCGCCCATCGCCTTGCTGCTCGGCCCTGCGACTGTGGCCTTGGCGGTGCCGCTGTACCACAACCTGAAACGCATTCGCCTGCTGGTATTGCCGATCCTGCTGACGGTCCTGATCGGCGGGGCGCTAACGGTACTGCTGACCGTGCTGATCGCCCATGGTCTTGGTGCTCGAGTGCCGGTGCTGATGACCCTGTCGACCAAGTCGGTGACCATGCCCATCGCCATGCTGGTAACCGAACAGCTGGACGGCATCGTGCCCCTGGCCGCGGTATTTGTGATGCTCACGGGTGTCATAGGGACGGCTCTTGGTCCGCTGCTGTTGCGCTGGGCCGGGGTCGACCATCCGGCGGCCCGCGGGCTGAGCTATGGGATCAACGCTCACGCCATTGGCACGGCTCGGGCATTGGAGGAAGGCGAGGAATCCGGTGCTTTTGCGGCGCTGGCGATGAGCCTGCTCGGTGTGCTCACGGCAGTCCTGCTGCCATTGGCCATGAGCTGGCTCTGAATGCACCGTCCGGTCACGTGCGCGTAGTAGTCGCTCAGCGCTCTAAATCCGAATGGTCACAATGGCCACCTAATGCAAATAACCGCGCGGCAGGCTCGTTTGAGCGCAGGGCCCGGGTCGATTCGAGCGGCGCGCAGCCAAGCCGGCTCAACCATGCGCTGCTCGCCCCTGCCAGGACGGCCAGCACCCTCGGCCGGCCCGCTGGCATCCGCCTCAGTCCACGGCAAAGCAGTACAACAGCCCCGCCCCGCCGGTACTCCTCAGGCCTTCATCGCTGCAGCCCCGCGTGGGGTGCGAGGAATTCCAGGAGCGCGACGGCGCGTCGTCGCGCAAGCCCATGCGGTCATGGTGGCCGACCTGGGCAGAGCCCTCACCGCTGCTGGTCCAGTTGCCGCAGGTGAGGTCTTCGCCCGCGGCGAACGCCGTGCCGTCGGCCTGGGAGCCGGTGAGGATGTCGTGCATGTTCGGCGTGTCACCACGGCCCTTGATCGGCGCGCCGTGTTCGTCCAGGGCAGTGTCCTTGGCCAGATGGTTGTCGCCATGCAGTTGCGCGACATCCTTGGCGATGACCACCCCCTTGGCGTTTTGCCAGGGCCCCTTGCCGATGCGATCACGGGCGTTGACCGCCGCCGCGCCATCGCTGGCGCTAGTGCTGAGGTAGGCGTGCCAGGTGTGCTGGCCGGCCCCGACGGCACCGGCCAGCTTCAGGCAGTGCGCGTCGGCGCCCGCCAGGCCACCGAAATTGGCGCCCTGACCCGATCCCTCGCTGGTGACGAAGAAGGTCATGTCGGCTTGCTCGGCCTGACTGGCGAAACTGCAGGCCAAGGCCAGCAGGGCCGCCGGCAGGACGAGTGTGCGAGTCATCGTGTGCATGTGCGTGTCTCCTGCGAAATCGGCTCCCCCGAACCAGCGTGTGATGGACAGGCTGAAGCCTAGATGAGTGGCATCGACGGTGCGCATCCAGCACGCCACCATCCGTCGCGCCATGCTGGCTGTCATGGCTACTGCTGAGGCGCTACCGCACGGGAACACAGACCCGGCAACAACGCCGACCGGCGGCTGCTGTACCCTGTCCCGGGCGCGGAGTTCGCGCCGAATCTGCCCAGGAAGTGTCAGCGCGCTCATGTCTGCCCCTACGCCGTTTCCCCGCCACCTGGCCGTACTGCTACTGGCCTTACTCGCCTGTTCCTTCGCCGGCAACCATATCGCTGCACGCATCGCCTTCGATAACGAAGCCGGCGTACTGCTGGCGATTCTCTGCCGTTCCGGGGTGACCCTGCTGGTGCTCAGCGCCCTCGTCGCCTGGCAACGACAACCGCTGCGCCTGCCACCCGGAGCCTGGCGCTGGCAACTGCTGATGGGCCTGTTGATCGCCATCCAGAGCCTGTGCCTGTATTCGGCGGTGGCGCGGATTCCGGTGGCCCTGGCCCTGCTCGCGGCCAATACCTTTCCAATCATCCTGGCCCTGCTCAACTGGGCGCTCGGCGGTCCGCCACCGACCCGTCGCACGGCCTGGCTGATGGGCATGATCCTGTTCGGCCTGCTGTTCGCCCTCGACGTGCCGGCACGCCTGAGTGCCAGTGAAGAGGTCAGCGCCGAGTGGCTGCTGGGCATCGGCCTGGCATTCTGTGGCGCCTGCGCCTTCGCCAGTGCGCTGTGGCTCACCGAGCATAAGCTGTCGACCCTGCGCGGCTCGCTGCGCAGCATGCTGACCATGCTGATCGTCTTCAGCAGTGCGCTAGTGGCCGGTACCAGCGACCTGCTGCCGGGCGCTGTGACGCTGCCGGCGGCGCAGACCGGCTGGATCGCCCTGGGCGTGCTGGCGCTGCTCTACGGCGTGGGCTTTACCCTGCTATTCGTCTGCATGCCGCGGCTGGACATGATGCGTAACGCCCCGGTGATGAATGTCGAGCCGGTGGCGACCCTGCTGCTGGGCTGGGTGATCCTGGGACAAGTGCTGAGCCATACCCAGATGGTTGGCGGAGTGATAGTCATCAGCGGTATCGTGCTGCTGACCTATCGCAAACATCCATAAGCCGCACTGATCCCAGTGCAGAGGAGCACACGCCCCCTATCGGCGTCGGATCAACAGCAATCAATTCAGTGCGCCGCCAGGCGCCCGACCCAAGGACCACACCATGTATCGCATACAACTTCCCTGCACCCTGGCCCTGCTCGTAGTACTGGCCGGTTGCAGCTCAGTAGACAGCGCCAAGACACCGGGACAACCGGCCAGCCCCAGCGGCACCTGCAACGCCGAGGCGGTGCAAGGCATGCTGGGCAAGACCGCGACCGCCGAACAGGTTAAACAGGCGCGCCAGCAGGCCGGTGCGCACAGCGTTCGCGTACTCGCCCCCGGCGATGCGGTGACCCTGGACTACAACTCGCGGCGCCTGAATATCGATATCGACGAGGCCGAAGTGATCGAGCGGATCAGCTGCGGCTGAACCGTTAACCCTCGCCCGCACCATGCTGATAGAGGAAGAGTTGACCCTGAAGAAGCTGGAAATCTTTCTGGGCTTTATGCGTAGCGGCAACCTGGCGCGGGCGGCGGCCGATCTGGAGACCAGTTCGGTCAGCGTGCATCGCGCCATGCATTCGCTGGAAAGCGCCCTGCGCTGCCCGCGGTTCAAGCACGAGGGGCGCAACCTGCTCCCGTTGAAAAGTGCCTATGTGCTGGAGGAGCGGGCGCTGAAGCTGGTCCAGGAGGTGCTCGACAGCGTGCGCGAGAGAAAGTCCGCCTGCTTCTGGTTGTTGCCTTCGAGCACCACCCAATCGCCGGGAGCGATCAAGGCTTCGAGCGCCGCGACTATCTTGTCGCTGGGCAGGACCACGCCATCGGCGAGGCTGCGCACCTGATCGAGACGTCGGGCTTTTTCAGCGCGACGACGCGACCATTGCGGCGGTGGGGATATTGTTGTTGTCATGCTGACTCCACGAGTTCCGCTGTCGTGGGAGCACCTTAGGAGCGCGACTGACTGCCATCAATCAAGCACACGGCGGCATTCTTACGCTCAGGTTAACGATTGCTCTAGCACCGCGCCTAGCGGCCATGTGTGAGCGTGAAAACCGGCGCTCGGTTAACTAAGCCATCCAGACCGGGCATACTGTTGCCCTTGTAATGGAGCCGGTTCCACGCCCGTATGCGCATCCACGTCAGCTTTATCGACCGCGTTGGTATCACCCAGGAAGTCCTGGCCCTGCTTGGTGGGCGCAATCTCAACCTGGATGCGGTGGAGATGGTGCCGCCGAACGTCTATATCGACGCGCCAACCCTGAGTGCCGCGGTGCTCGACGAGCTGCGCGAAGCGCTGTTCAAGGTGCGCGGCGTGCAGGCGGTGACCATCGTCGACATCCTGCCCGGCCAGCGCCGGCATCTGCAGCTCGACGCACTGCTCGCGGCGATGACCGACCCGGTGCTGGCAGTGGATAGCGCAGGCCGCGTGCTGCTGGCCAACCCGGCGCTGATCGCCCTCTGCGGGCGTGACGTGGAAGGCCTGTCGCTGGGTGAACTGTTCACCGATCCGGCCTTGCTGAATGCCCTGCTGGAGCAACAGTTCCGCCTGCCGCTACGCGAAGTCACCCTCAACGGCCAGGCCCTGCTGCTGGACGCCACGCCGATCAGTGAAGCGGTCGATAGCGGGCAGCGCCGGCTCGCTGGCGCCTTGCTCACCCTGTATGAGCCAAGTCGCATCGGTGCGCGGCTGGCGGCCCTGCACCACGACCATGTCGAAGGCTTCGATTCGCTGCTCGGCGAGTCGCTGCCGATCCGCACCTTGAAGACCCGCGCCCTGCGCGTCGCCAGCCTCGATGCGCCGCTGTTGATCCAGGGCGAAACCGGCACCGGCAAGGAGCTGGTGGCGCGTGGCTGCCACGCCATCAGCGCGCGCAACAGCGCCCCCTTCCTGGCGCTGAACTGCGCGGCCTTGCCGGAAAATCTCGCCGAAAGCGAGCTGTTCGGCTATGCCCCCGGGGCCTTTACCGGGGCACAGCGCGGCGGCAAGCCGGGGCTGCTGGAACTGGCCAACCAGGGCACGGTGTTTCTCGATGAAATCGGCGAGATGTCACCCTATCTGCAGGCCAAGCTGCTGCGCTTCCTCAGTGACGGCACCTTCCGCCGGGTCGGTGGCGAGCGTGAGGTCAAGGTCAATGTGCGCATCCTCAGCGCGACCCACCGCGACCTGGAACAGATGGTCGGCGAAGGCGCCTTCCGCGAAGACCTGTTCTACCGCCTCAACGTGCTCAACCTGGAAGTGCCACCCCTGCGCGAACGCGGCCAGGACATCCTGCTGCTGGCCCGCCACTTCATGCAGCATGCCTGCAAGCAGATTCAACGCCTGCCCTGCCGCCTGGCGCCGGACACCTACCCGGCCCTGCTCGGCAACCGCTGGCCGGGCAACGTGCGTCAGCTGCAGAACGTGATCTTCCGCGCCGCCGCCATCTGCGAAAGCAATCTGGTGCAGATCGATGACCTGGACATCGCCAGCACCGCCGTAGCCCCCCAACTGTCCGAAGGCGAGATCGTCAGCCTGGAAGCCGCCGTGGCCGGTTTCGAGAAGGCCCTGCTGGAAAAGCTCTACCTCAGCCACCCCTCCAGCCGGCAACTGGCCGCGCGCCTGCATACCTCGCACAGCGCCATCGCCATGCGCCTGCGCAAGTACGGAATTTCCGGCAAGGGTTGAGGGCTGAGTAAGCCCTCCGCGGCTAAAGCGCAGCGCCGCCCGGCCGCTCCCGCGGGTACGAGCATCAGAACGCGCCGTGACGCCCCTGCCCCGCCTTGAAACGCTGCGCGCCGGCCTGGGCTTCGCCACTTTCGAGCACCGCCAGGCCGCCGCTGAATTCGTTGGCGATGGCTGCAGCGAAGGGCAGGTTCCACTGCGCATAGGCGCTGGCGCGGTCGGCCAGCAGGCAGTGCTGCGGAAAGTCGGCGAGCTGCCGGGCCAGCTGCTGAGCGGCGGCCAATGCCGTACCGGCCGCCACGACACGGTTGACCAGGCCGATGGCCAGCGCTTCCTCGGCCAATACCGCACGGCCGGTGAGGATCAGGTCCAGCGCGCGGCCCTGGCCGATGATCCGTGGCAGGCGCACGGTGCCGCCGTCGATCAGCGGCACGCCGAAACGGCGGCAGAACACCCCGAGCACGGCGTCCGCGGCCATCACCCGCAGGTCGGCGAGCAGCGCCAGTTCCAGGCCGCCGGCCACCGCATGGCCTTCGATGGCGGCGATCAGCGGTTTGCTCAGTTGCATGCGGCTCGGGCCCATGGGGCCGTCGCCCTCAGGCTCCAGGCGATTGGCGCGCCCGCCGCCTGCGGCCACTGCGCCCAGATCGGCACCGGCGCAGAAGGTCCCTGCGGCGCCGGCGAGCACGGCGACCCGCGCCTGCGGGTCCGCCTCGAACGCGCGCAAGGCGGCGGCCAGGGCCTCGGCGGTCGGCCGGTCGACGGCGTTGCGCACCTCGGCGCGGTCGATGATCAGGGTGGTGACCGGGCCGTCGTGCTCGACGATAACGCTCATGAGCAAATCTCCGTGTTCAAGGAAAACCACAGGCGCGGGGCGACGCCCGCGCCGCCGAGAGCCTTATTGCTGCCGCGTCCTGAAACGACAAAGGCCGGCATTTAGCCGGCCTTCACCTTAAAACTCTGCGCCGGGAAAATCAGCCTCTTGGCCGAATCCCCCGCCAGACTGGCGCGATCAGGAGGTGTATTGCTGCAGGTGCTTCATCATCTCCTGCAAGGCCTCGATATTGTCGGCCGGGTGCACCGCGCCGTCGAAGTCGCAGATCTGCTGCCAATGATCGGCCACGTCTTCCGGGCTGAAGCCGGCACGCGGGTCGAAACCGGCGCCCAGGCTGCGCTCCCAGCGGGTCTTGCCGATCCAGCCGCCACCGACCTCGAACAGGCCGGAGGTTTCTTCACAGGCCTGGCTGGCCAGGTAAACCACCAGCGGGCTGACCAGCTCGGGCTTGAGCTGCTCGAATATCTGCGGCGGGATCAGCCCTTCGGTCATGCGCGTACCGCCCGTGGGGGCGATGGCGTTGACCAGGATGTTGTTCTTGCGCCCTTCGATGGCCAGGGTGCGGGTCAGACCATAGAGGCCGAGCTTGGCCATGCCGTAGTTGGACTGGCCGAAGTTGCCGTAGATGCCGGACGTGGAGGCGGTGAAGATGATGCGGCCATAGCCCTGCTCGCGCATATGCGGCCAGGCGGCGCGGGTCACCTTGTAGGCTCCTTCGACGTGGACCTTGTAGACCAGATCCCAATCGGTGTCGTCCATCTTGTGGAAGGTCTTGTCACGCAGGATGCCGGCGTTGTTGACCACCACATCGATACGGCCGAAGGCGTCCAGGGCGTGCTGGACAATCTTCTCGCCGTCGGTCACCGAGTCATGATTGGCTACCGCGGTGCCGCCGGCGGCGCGGATTTCCTCGACCACCTTGGCAGCGGCCGAGGCGTTGGCGCCTTCGCCATGGGTGCTACCGCCGAGATCGTTGACCACTACCTTGGCGCCATGTTTGGCGAACAGCAGGGCATGGGCGCGACCCAGGCCACCACCGGCACCGGTGACGATCACGACTTGGTCTTGGAAACTAATGGCTTCGCTCATGCGGTGAGCTCCTTGGCAGGTTGGCAATGGCTCAAGTGTCCAGCAGCTGCACGCCGGTCACAATGAAGACGCCCAGCGCTGAATGGTGCTCGATAAGGCTGCGGGATGATCAAGCCAGGCGGATCAGGCTCAGGTGATTGTACAGATGCAGCACATGGGCCTGGACATAGTCGGCATGGCTCAGAGCGCCATAGGCGAAGTGTGGCTGCAACTCGCCCTGATGGCTGGCGAAGTCGGCGAATGCCTGCTGCAGCCGCTCTAGCGCCAGCGCCTGGGTGGTCGGCGCGCTCAGCGGTGCCGCGCCAGGAATGGCCTCATCCAGTGGGTGACGCATGGCCCCACGGGCGGCGAACGCACTGAACGCCAGCGGTCCGACGCTATGGCGGAACCAGGCGGGCTTGAGCGCCGGGTATCCGCTGATGGAATACTCGATGCTTTGTGCGCAGTGGTTGAACACCTCGGCCGGGCTCCAGCCCTTGAGGCTGACCAAGCGCTTATCCAACAGACCGTTCAATACCTGCTGCGCACCCTGCAGGCTGAGGGCCCCTGGTGCTTCGCCGGCCGGCAAGGCCCAGTAGCCTGCCCCGATGCCCACCACACCACTCAAGGCCGCGAATTTAACCAGCTGTCGTCTGTTCATCAGGGCAATCCAAAGCCTGGCGAAAGGCCAGATAATGCTGCAAGACCAAGGCTGGCGCCTCGGTTTGCGGGTAGTGGCCGATGCCCTCGAGCAACACAGTGTCGGGCGCTGGGATCAGTTCGCGGTAACGCGCCAGCATATGCGCCCCGGAGATCGGGTCGACCGCGCCATCGATCAGCCGCAACGGCACCCCGCCCTGCTGCATCGCCGCCAACCAGCGCTCCCGCTGCACCCGGCGTTCGGGCATGTAGCGGATCAGCCGGTGCATCACCCCTGGCCCATCGTTGTGGCTGATCAGGCTCCAGAAGTCATCCAGCTCCTCGGCACTCGGCTGGGTCTGCGGACCGAACACCTGGGCAAAATTGGCCGCCAGCTTCTGCCGACTGAACAAGCGGCCAATCAGCGGGCCGATTGGGCTGAGCAAGAGCTTCTGCACCAGCACCGGGTGATGGGTCTCGGGGAACAGGCCGCCATTGAGGAACACGCAGCTGGCCAGCTGCAGGTGGCCCTCATGGTGCCTGGCGAGCAATTCCTGGGCGACGCTGTCGCCATAGTCATGCGCCAGCACATGTACCGGATCCTGAATACCCAAGTGCGCCAGCAGCGCCTGCTGCAGGTCGGCCTGCTCCAGCAGGCTGTATGCATGCCCGCGAGGTTTGGCCGAATCACCGAAGCCGAGCATGTCGCAGGCGATCAGCCGGTAATGCTGGCTCAGCGGCGTCCACAGGTAATGCCAATCCCAACTGGCGGTGGGAAAGCCATGGATCAGCAGCAGGGGCGCGGCAGTTGCCGCGCCCGCCGTCCAGTAGCGCATGGCATGGCCGCGAAATGTGAAGTCCCGGCCCTGGCCGCGCCAGTCCGCCAGGGCAATGCCTGCCAGCCCCGTCACTCGGCGTAACCCGGCATCTGCTGGTCGAGCTTGCGCAGCAGTGCCGGCCACGGCAGCGCGCCGCCCATGCCCGTGGGGCTCTTCATCACCCCGGCGACCATCGCCCTGGCACCGTCGAGAATCTGCTGCGGGATCTGGATCAGTTCGGCGCCGCCACTCTGCGCCATCACCTGAATCTCGCAGGCGCGCTGCAGGATGAACATCATCAGGAAGGCATCGGCGATACTGCCGCCGGCGGTGAGCAGGCCGTGATTGGGCAGGATCATGAAGTTCTTGTCGCCCAGATCGGCCTGCAGCCGGGCCTTCTCGTCATGGTTCAGCGCCACCCCCTCGTAGCCGTGATAGGCCAGACTGGCGAGGACGAACAACGACTGCTGCGACAGCGGCAGCAGGCCTTGCTTCTGCGCGGAGACGCCGATCCCGGCGGCCGTGTGGATGTGCAGCACGCAGGCCACGTCGTGGCGCACCTCGTGCACGGCGCTATGGATGGTGTAGCCGGCCGGATTGATATCGAAGGGGCTGTCCATCAGCTTGTTGCCAGCCAGGTCGATCTTCACCAGGCTGGAGGCGGTGATCTCGTGAAACATCAGGCCGTAGGGGTTGATCAGGAACTCTTCGCTGCCAGGCACCTTGGCCGAGATGTGGGTGAAGATCAGGTCATCCCAGCCATACAGGGCGATCAGCCGGTAGCAGGCCGCCAGATCGACGCGGGTCTGCCATTCGGCGGCAGACACCTGGCCCTTGAGGGTGGGAGTCGGCAGAACTTGATCGGCGGTCATGGCATACACCTCGGCACTTGTTGTTATCAATGCCAAGGAGTCTAGCGAGGGATGCGGCAGACGTGAGTTGCCCTGGCAGCCAGCTTAGTGACCGAGCGGGCCTTGTTGGCGCCAGGGCGATCCGGGTGAGGCGCAGCGATCAGCACATGCCCACGTGTTTCCGTCAGCCCTGCAGCGCCGCCATGAACTCGGCCAGCCAGGGCTCGGCATCGCTTTCCGGCGTGACGCTCTCGCTGCTGTCCAGACGCAACATCGGCAGCACCTCGCGAATACCCAGTTCAGAGTACAACTCGCGCACCAGTTCGCCACCACCGCAGAAGGTGTCGCCGTAGCTGGAGTCACCCAGGGCGATCACCCCGCCGGGCAGGCCACTCCACGCCGGCAGATGATCGCGGATGGCGAAATACAGAGGCTGCAGGTTATCCGGCAGCTCGCCCATGCCGGTGGTCGAGGTCACCACCAGAAAGGCGTCGGGGGCAAACGCCTGGACATCGGCCAGGCCGGCGCGCGGGTTGTGCCAGGCGTCGAAACCGGCATTTTTCAACAGCTGCTCGGCATGCCGGGCGACTTCCTCGGCGGTGCCATAGACCGAACCGGAAAGGATGGCGATTTTCATAAATAACTCCGAAACATGCAGAACACAGTCTGAAACGGCGGGCATTATGCCGCAAGTAGACAGCGCGTCCGGATGTTTTAGAATGCAGCAGACAGAGCCTAGGAATCGCCTCATGATCAACGCCAAACTGCTGCAACTGGTGATCGACGCTTCGAACGACGGCATTGTGGTTGCCGAGCAAGAGGGCGATGACAACATCCTCATCTATGCCAACCCTGCCTTTGAACGGCTCACCGGTTATGCCAGCGATGAAATCCTCTATCAGGATTGCCGCTTCCTGCAGGCCAACGACCGCGACCAGCCTGGTCTGGCCGCCATTCGCGAGGCAGTGAACGCCCACCGCCCCTGCCGGCAGATCATCCGCAACTACCGCAAGGACGGCAGCGCATTCTGGAACGAATTGTCGATCACCCCGGTCTTCAACGAAGCTGATCAGCTGACCTACTACATCGGCATCCAGAAGAATGTCACCGAGCAGATGCAAGCCCTGGAACGGGTCAAGGAACTGGAAGCCGAACTGGAGACCCTGCGTGCGGAACTGGCTCAGTTGAAAAACTAACCACCAGCATCAACCAATGGCGAACTATATTGTCTTAACGGAGGCAATATACTAAGGCAGGGTTCGACCATGCATGACCAGCCGTTACTCACCCAGGAGGAGCTGGACTTTATCCAGCACCTACATAACAAGCCTGGGTCAAGAACTCGCAAACCCGCACCTAACTTGCTGGTCGATGCCGGTACTCAGCTCAAAGAGTTGCTCGCTTACTGTGCCGCCAACGAACAACTGACCATTGAGGCGCACATCGCCAATCAGCGCCTGACGTTTACCGCGCACCTGGTCGAGGACGCGCAACAGGTTCAGCATCTTGAGCTTGGCACTCCGCAGATTTTCGAAGACGGTCCTGCCAACCGCGCCTGGCGCCTGCCGCTGGACCCGCCGGTTGCGTTACGCCAGCTCAATGCCAAACCCAGCGGCCTGTGGGTACACGAACTGTCGCTCAACGGGCTACTGATCGAACTCCGCACCAAACGTGCCACGCCCGAGCACTTCAAACTGATTCTGCCGCTCGCCGGGCAGAGGCCGATTACCGTTGAAGGCAACCTGGTTCGGAAAACCTCTGACGGGCTCCTCGCCTATCAACTCGACCCGCTCGACAAACGCGGCAGCGAGCGCTTGCAGCAGTTTATTTTCCAGCAGCACCGCGCCCTCCACCCCGAGGTCAACTAGGGCTAGCGCCCCTCCCCTTGTCCAGCGTGCAGAGGACTTCGCCTGCGAGTCAGCCGTTTGTGCTGACGCATAGCCGCACGACTAAAGCGTGTATGGGTCGGGCCGCGTGGGTCGAGCCGCGCAGGTCGGGACGCGTAGGTCGGGCCGCGTAGGTCGGGCCGCGCAGACTGAGCACCTACGCGATGTTCGGCCGCACTGTTGCGGCCGGCACAGCCCCAGGCAGCCTATGCAGGAATACGCGGCGAGAAGTGGTTGTCAGGTATCCAGATGCCCGGCGAGGAACTGCTGCAAGCGGCGCTGCATCAAGCGGCCCTCGTTGCCCAGGCAGGCTATCGGCGAGCCACTCAGACTGTCTTCGGCGAGTTCGGCGCCATCTCCCGCCAGCACCAGCGGACAGTCCAGCGCCAGCGCCAGGCGCGCCAGCACGCGTGGCAAGTCATCACTGGGCGGCAGGTTGGTAAACAGCACCAACGCCTGTGGCTGCATGCGTTCGCAGACCAGGGCCAGCTCTTCCAGCGGCTGCCCCACGCCCAGCACGCTGACCGAAACCTCCGAACTGCTCAACAGCAGGCCGGTGACCAGCAATTCCAACTCACGACAGTGACCCGGCAAGGCCGCCAGCAAGACCCGCTCTTCGACCTGGGTGCGGAACATCTGCAGGCGCTGCAGGGTGCGCGCGCGCAGAAAGGTATCGAGGAACAACCACTCGCTGACCTGACCAAACTCGTCCTGACGCAGCAGCAATTCCTGCCAGAGCGGCATCAGAATGTCCTGGAACACCACCGGCAGCGGGTAGCTGGAAAAAACCTGGCCGTACAAGCGATCAAGCCTGACGTCATCAAAGGCACTGATCGCGCGGCGCAGTTGAGCTTGCCATTCCGCCCACTCGCCGGAGGTGACCTCTTCATACACTGGCGTGCTGGCCGACCGGGTCGAAATGTTTTTCGCCAGAATCTTGCCGACCTTGCTGACCGACACCCCGCGCTCGATCCAGGCCAGGATGCTGCGCACGGACTCGATGTCCGCCTGCGAGTAGAGACGATGACCGCTGTCGGTACGCGTCGGCTGGATCAATCCGTAACGTCGCTCCCATGCCCGCAAGGTCACCGGATTGACCCCGGTCAATCGCGACACCTCACGGATAGGAAACAGCTCTTCCTGCTTGAGGGCACTCGAATCGAGGGACAAGGCACCAACGAGATCGGACATGGGAGAGGCATCACCACAAAAATGTTGCCGGCATTGTAACTCAGCTGACATCCACCTACATTGTACAGAGTCTATACACTGAATAAGATTATGTACAATAACCCGCACTGGCCGCTGACCCTTTACTACGATGGTGACTGCCCGCTGTGCGCGCGGGAAATCCAGTTGCTGAGCCGGCATGCCGATGAGCATCGCTTGCTGCTGATCGATATCAGCAGCGCAGACTTCGCGGCAGGCAGCGTCGGGCTTGATAGCACCACGCTGACCAGCAGGCTGCACGCCCGCTTCGCCGATGGCCAATGGGTGACCGGCCTCGATGCCACGCTCTGGAGCTGGCGCGCGGCCGGACTTGGCCGCTGGGCGACACCCCTGACCTGGCGGGCGCTTCGCCCCTTGTTCGAACTGGGTTACTGGCTGTTCTGCCGGTTACGCCCACACCTGGCCTGGCTGCCCCATCCAGCGGCGGGCAAGCGCTGCCAGCAAGGGCAATGCAACGTCGACCAGCGCCCGGACCCCAAGTCCGACGCACGCCTATAGCGGCATGAGCAAGCCGGTATCGGCTACTTGCAGAGTAGGACGGCCGATGATCTCGTCATGACTGTGCCGCTGCACCAGCACCATCCGCCGCACACCACAGCAGCGCAAACGCACCTTGAGCGCAGGCAACGAAGGCCAGAGGCGCCCTCCTGCGACCGGTAATAAAGCCTGCACGCCGCCGTCCGCCGCAATCACCTGCACGGCATAACCGCTGCAACGCACGGCCAACACCTCGACCCGCTCGACCTGGCGCCACAGCAGCGCAATACGCAATCGCCACAGGCTCATAACCACCTCAAATAGCTGTACATTAAAACCCACTTTGTACAGTATAAAACCAAGATTTCCGAACCTTTGAAATTTGCACCGGCGCAATACAGCCCAGCAGAACAGGTATAAAGCGATCAAGTCGGCAGTAACCATACAGGCCGCATGGTTGTACAAATCTGATAGCTGGTATAACTTTGCCACTGCTTCAGTCGGCGAAGCACCTTACTCAGTGGTCAGGTGCCCCGAGGTAACGCCGCTGCACCCACTACCCCATCAGCTGAGCCCATCATGAGCGCTAGCGCATCACCCATTCTGATCACTGGCGCCAGTCAACGAATCGGCCTGTACTGTGCCGAGCGCCTGCTTGACGATGGTCATCGACTGATTGCCACCTACCGCAGCGAGCGCGAGGGCATCCAGCACCTGCGCGCGCGCGGGGCGCTGGCCATCCAGGCAGACTTTGCCAGTGAAGCCGGGATCCTCGCCTTTATCGCCGAGTTGAAAACCCACACCGACAGTCTGCGCGCCATCGTCCACAATGCCTCCGACTGGCTGGTCGAAACACCCGGCGCCGAGGCCACGGTATTCCAGCAGTTGTTCAACGTGCATATGCTGGCACCCTATCTGATCAACCTGCATTGTGCGGATCTGCTGCGGCGCTCCTCCCCGGCTGACATCATCCATATCAGCGACGATGTCGCGCGCAAAGGCAGCGCCAAGCGCCCCGCCTACTGCGCCAGCAAAGCCGGTCTGGACAGCCTCACGCTCTCGTTCGCGGCGAAACTCGCGCCCCAGATCAAGGTCAACGGCATCGCCCCGGCACTGATCATGTTCAACCCCGAGGATGATGCGCTTTACCGGGCAAAAACCCTGGAGAAATCGGCATTGGGCATCGAGCCCGGCCCCCAGGTGATCTACCAAAGTTTGCGCTACCTGCTGGACAACCCTTACGTCACCGGCACCACCCTTACCGTAAACGGCGGCCGCCATCTCCAATGAAGCGCGCCTCGAGGATTGCACCCATGAACCAACAACTGCCTGATCACTACCGCGAAATCCTCCTTGGCGTAGGCGAAGACCCTGAACGCGAAGGCCTGCTGGACACCCCGAAACGCGCGGCCAAAGCCATGCAGTATCTGTGTAACGGCTACCAGAAAAGCCTGGAAGAGGTGGTCAACGGCGCGCTGTTCGCCTCCGACAATGACGAAATGGTGATCGTCAAGGACGTCGAGCTGTATTCCCTGTGCGAGCACCACCTGCTGCCCTTTATCGGCAAGGCGCATGTTGCCTATATTCCCACCGGCAAGGTGCTGGGGCTGTCGAAAGTCGCGCGGATCGTCGACATGTATGCGCGGCGCCTGCAAATCCAGGAGAACCTGACCCGACAGATCGCCGAAGCCGTACAACAGGTCACCAACGCCGCCGGGGTCGCCGTGGTGATCGAAGCCAAGCACATGTGCATGATGATGCGTGGCGTCGAGAAGCAGAACTCGGTCATGAGCACCTCGGTGATGCTCGGCGCCTTTCGCGAGTCATACAACACTCGCCATGAATTCCTGCAACTGATTGGACGGAGCAATTAGTAATGCCACGACTGGAGCCTGGAATGGCGCGAATTCGGGTCAAGGACCTGCGCCTGAGAACCTTCATCGGGATCAAGGAGGAGGAAATCAACAACAAGCAGGATGTGCTGATCAACCTGACCATCCTCTACCCGGCAAACGAGGCGGTGCGCGACAACGATATCGATCACGCGCTGAACTACCGCACCATCACCAAGGCGATCATCCAGCACGTCGAAGGCCACCGCTTCGCCCTGCTCGAACGCCTGACCCAGGAAATCCTCGACCTGGTGATGCAGCAGACCGCCGTGCGCTACGCCGAAGTGGAAGTGGACAAACCCCACGCCCTGCGCTTTGCCGAGTCGGTATCGATCACCCTGGCCAGTCATCGCTGAACGGCGGATAAGCCAGCAAGAGCTCGACCAACCAGCCGCCCAGGCATTGCCGCCAGACGGCAGGGCTTTTATTATCCTCGCACCGTAGCCTGCCAGTCTGTCGGACGCCCACTGCGTCCGACAGAGGCCCTGCCCGCCTCTGAGAACATCACCATGACCGATCAAGAACGCCTGGAACTCGAAGCAGCCGCCTTCCGCAGCCTGCTGCAACACCTGCGCAGCCGCCCCGATGTGCAGAACATCGACATGATGAACCTCACCGGTTTTTGCCGTAATTGCCTGTCCAAATGGTACAAGGCCGCGGCCGACGACATCGGCGTTGCGGTAACCCCGGATCAGGCCCGCACAGAAATCTACGGCATGCCGTACAGCGAGTGGAAAAACAAATACCAGGAAGAGGCCAGCGCCGAGCAGCAGGCTGCGTTCAGAAAGTCCAGCGATAAAGGCCACAATGCATGAGCGCCCTGCACGACTTCCGCGCCCAGTTGCATGGCGATGAGTTCGCCTTTGCCGAGACCCTGGCCTTCATCGCCGAACACTACGACTACCAGCCGAGCGCCTTCAGCAATGGCGCGGTGGAAAACCCCGCCGGACAGAATGAGGGCTCCTGCAAGACCCTCGGCCTGGCCCTGCTCGAAGGCCTGAGCCTGGAAGAAACCCTGCGCTGCTTCGGCGAACACTACCGCAGCGTGCTGGCCAGCCCGGATGGCAACGACCACGGTAACATCCGCGCCCTGATGACCACCGGCCTCGCCGGCGTGCGCTTCGACCAGCAGCCGCTCAAGCGCAAGGCCTGAGCACAACGGCTCCTGCAGCACAGCGGTTCTTTGTCAGCCCTGTGCCCGGCGATGCGGGGCGCAGGGCCGCCGAGCCGGCAAAAACCAAAAGCATCGCGCCGGGGCGGCCCTCCTGAAGTTAGTGCAGGGCCGCACCGATCTACGGGTGAGCCCGACGCTTACTGACCGTCGAGGAAACGCTCCACATCCAGAGCCGCCATGCAGCCGGCGCCGGCCGAGGTGATTGCCTGGCGGTAGACATGGTCGGCGACGTCACCGGCGGCGAATACGCCCGGCACACTGGTGGCGGTGGCATTGCCGTCACGACCGCCGCTGACCACCAGATAGCCATCCTTCAGCGCCAACTGACCGTCGAACAGCGAGGTGTTGGGCGTGTGACCGATGGCGACGAACAGACCATCGACCTTCAACTCGTCGCTGCTGCCGTCGTTGTTCTTCAGGCGCACGCCGGTCACGCCCATGGCGTCGCCCAGCACTTCGTCGACCTCGGCGTTGAGCTTGAGCACGATCTTGCCTTCGGCGATCCGCGCCTGCAGTTTGTCCTGCAGGATCTTCTCGGCACGGAAGGTCTCGCGACGGTGCACCAGGGTCACCTTGCTGGCGATATTGGCCAGGTACAGCGCCTCTTCCACCGCGGTATTGCCGCCGCCGACCACCGCGACGTCACGGTTGCGGTAGAAGAACCCATCGCAAGTGGCGCAGGCTGAAACGCCCTTGCCCATGAACGCCTCCTCGCTCGGCAGACCGAGGTAGCGGGCGCTGGCGCCGGTGGCGATGATCAGCGCATCGCAGCTGTAGGTGGCACTGTCGCCGACCAGGGTAAACGACTTGCCAGCCAGATCCACCGCATTGATGTGGTCGTAGACGATCTCAGTCTCGAAGCGTTCGGCGTGCTCCTGCATGCGCTGCATCAAAGCCGGGCCGGTCAGGCCATGTACGTCGCCCGGCCAGTTGTCGACTTCGGTGGTGGTGGTCAACTGGCCGCCGGCCTGCATGCCGGTGATCAGCAGCGGCTTGAGGTTGGCCCGTGCGGCATAGACGGCGGCGCTGTAACCGGCAGGACCGGATCCCAGGATGATCACTCGAGCATGGCGTGTTGCAGACATAGAAAACTCCTGCCGGGCACTGGGCCGGACACATAAAAAAGGGGCTCGCCAAGCACTTCAACAGTACCGTGGGGAGCGAGCCCCGAAAGCTAACCGATTGTTGCACTGGCCGGCAGGCTACCCAGGTGCGGGCAATCGAGGAAATACCCTTTGCCAATTCCATGCATAGCGAATCCCTATGACGTCTCGGCCGACAGCGGCGGACTTTCCCCTGCCGGACAAAGTCGGTAAGGTCGGCGCGACTTTTACCTCACGGAGAACCCCATGCCTGCTCCTGTACTGTCCGGCCCGCAATACCTCAGAGAAGGCCTGAAACTGGTGCTGAGCCCGGGGCTACGGCTGTTCGTGCTGCTGCCATTGGCGATCAACCTGATTCTCTTCGTCGGCCTGGTCGGCTTTGCCGTGCAGCAGTTCAGCGGCTGGGTCGATGCCTTCATGCCGAGCCTGCCAAGCTGGCTGAGCTTCCTCGAATACATTCTCTGGCCGCTGTTCGTGGTGCTGGTGCTGCTGATGGTGTTCTTCACCTTCACCATGCTGGCCAATATCATCGCCGCCCCCTTCAACGGCTTTCTCGCCGAGAAGGTCGAAGTGGTGGTGCGCGGTGAAGACACCCTGCCGGCCTTCAGCTGGGCCGAACTGCTGGCCATGGTGCCGCGCACCCTGGGCCGCGAAATGCGCAAGCTGGGGTACTTTCTGCCGCGCGCCATCGGCCTGCTGATCCTCAGTTTCATCCCGGTGGTCAACCTGATCGCTGCGCCGCTGTGGCTGCTGTTCGGCGTGTGGATGATGGCCATCCAGTACATCGACTACCCGGCGGACAACAACAAGATGAGCTGGCCGGACATGCTCGCCTGGCTGCGCGAGAAGCGCTGGCAATCGCTGGGTTTCGGCGGTATCACCTACGCGGTGCTGTTGATCCCCTTCGTCAACATCCTGATGATGCCGGCGGCGGTGGCCGGCGCCACCCTGTTCTGGGTGCGCGAAGGTGGCGATCGGACATTGTCACCCGTCAACTGAACACTCATCAACTTGCGGGCAAGAGGCGCTCGACCACGTCGCGCAACGCCTGCAAGGAGCGTTCAGACTCCTGCTCGATGCGCCGGCGTAGCAGTAAGCGATTGACCAACTGCATCCCGAGGCCTCGAAAGCCGTACTCCAGGGTACGCACGAAGCGGGTACCACGGCGCTCCGCCTGGCACTCGTAGGTCACCACCAGCTCCAAACCCCGGTCGCCCCAGGCCCTGGCCTGCCAGCGCCGGCCGGCCTGATGGTCGAGTACTTTCCAGCGCAGATGACCGAAGCGGCGGCCTGCATGGATGTCTTCCTCGAAACCGTCACCGGCCACCAGCACGCCATCACGCCCCTCAATACGCAGGGACGACGGGTGCCATTCGGGCCAGTACGTAGGCGTGGCGGCATAAGCCAGCACCGTATTGGCTGGCCGTTCAATGTAGACGGCATGCTGCATTCGCACCTGCTCGCAGACAGGCAGAGGCTCCCAGTGCAAGGTCCCGTACAACCAGTCCATCAGCGGATGGACGATGCCAAAATTGTGGCTATGCATCAGGTCGCGCCGGTGATGCAGTGCGTGCAACCGGCGCATCTGGGAAATTCCAGGCAGGTGCGAGAGCGGATGCTCGGCGGGCAGGTGTTCGCACGCATGCATCACCTCATAAGCCAGGTAGCCGGACAGCATGCTACCAACGACCAGCGCGGCCAGGTTGCCATCAACTTGAGCCAGCAACCACCAGGCGGAGAATAGCGGCAGGCTGAAGAGCACTATCAGCCAGGCAGGAAACAGGATTACCCGCCAGTCGCGCGGCGTCTCGTAGCGCATCTGGCCCTCGACGAAGAAGCTGTGATGGTCGCCGGTATGGCGCTTGTAGAAGAGCTTTGCGAAGCGAGTTTTGTGATGCCCAAGGTGCTTGTGCACCATGTATTCGCCCCAACTGAAGAACACCAGAGTCAGCGGCACCAGCAGCCATTGCCAGACGGCCACCTGATCCAGGGAGCGCCACAAGAAGGACAAGCAGGCGGCACCGTAGACGAAGACGAAGCCGGCATGCAGCCAGGGGTTGTACAGCGGATGAATATCGGTCCGGTAGCGAATGCGAAACGCCTGGGCATTGTTGTTGTGGCTCATGGCAGTAACTCCGGCGGTGGTTGACAGGAGTCTATGCGGCGCCTAATTATTTTTATAATGGATATTATAAAAGAGCATTATTCTTGATTACGAATTTACGTCAGATTGACCTCAACCTGCTGCTGGTCTTCGACGCGTTGATGCAGGAGCAGAACCTGACCCGCGCCGCACAGCGCCTGCACCTGAGTCAGTCGACGGTGAGCAACGCCTTGTCGCGTCTACGCCAGCAGCTCGGCGAGGAGCTGTTCCAGCGCACTGCGCGAGGCATGACGCCTACCGCCCGCGCCCAAGTGCTGTACGTGCCAGTACGCCAGGCTCTACGCCTGCTGCAAAGTGGTTTGGGGCCCCAGGAGCGTTTCGACCCGCAGAGCAAGCACAGTTTTAGCCTGTCGCTAAACGACTATGCCCAGGCCGCCCTGCTACCGCTGCTGCTCGAACGCCTGGCCAGGCTGGCGCCGCGCGTGGAAATTCATGTACAACCTGATGATGCGGACACGCTGATACAGCGCCTGGAAAGCGGCACGCTGGACATGGCCATCGACTACCTGCACTTCGATACCTCCGATCTGAACTACACCCCCCTCCAGGAAGAGCAGTTGGTGGTAATCGGCCGCGCCGGCCATCCCGCCTTCGCCGGCGGACTGAGCCAGGATGACTACCAGAGCGCCCGACACGTGTCGGTGCTACCACGTGCCGGGCGCGGCTCGCCCCTGGAAATCGTGCTCGGCTCAGCCAGGGTGCGCCGCCAGACGGTGCTGCATCTGCCCAACTACCTGCCAATCCCGGCGGTCATTGCCCGCACAGACCTGCTCGGCACGGTGCCGAAGCGACTGGCCGAGGCGTTCACGCCTGTCCATGCGCTTCAGGTGGCGCCCCTGCCCTTCGACATGCCGCCCGTACAGATCAGCCTGATCTGGCACCGGCAACAGGAACTCGACCCGGCACAGTGCTGGCTACGCCAGCAGTTGAGTGACCTGCTCAGCTAGCAACTGACCCGTGAAACCCTTGTGCACCTGTGTCTTGCCCAGCACCAGCGCAAGGCAATACACCGACTGATCACGTCACAATCGCCCACATGATCGCGACGGAAACGCCATCACAAAAAAGCAATCGAATTGTCACGGGCACTACATGGCGGCAGCCGACACTGCGGCCATGCACACACCCACCTTCTCTATCGCACTGATCACTGAAACCTTCCCGCCGGAAATCAACGGCGTGGCCACGACCCTCGGCCGCCTGGTCGATGGCCTGCGCGCCCGGGGCCATCGCCTGCAACTGGTGCGCCCACGGCAGAGCAGCGATGACGGCCGCAAAAGCGACGACCAGTTGCTGCTGACCCGCGGTTGGTCGCTGCCTGGCTACCCCGGTTTGCAGTGGGGCCAGTCGTCACTGCACAAGCTGCTGCGACGCTGGAAAAGGCAACGCCCGGATGTGCTGTACATCGCCACCGAAGGCCCGCTCGGGCTGTCCGCCCTGCGCGCCGCACGGCGCCTGCAGATCCCGGTGGTCAGCGGTTTTCACACCAACTTCCAGCAGTACACCGGGCATTACGGCATCGCCCTGCTGACCCGCGCCCTGACCAACTACCTGCGCTGGTTTCACAACCGCTCGCAGATGACCCTGGTGCCCAGCACCAGCCAGCTGATCGAGCTGCAACGCCGCGGTTTCGAGCGCCTGGAGTTGCTCGCCCGCGGCGTCGATGGTCAGCTGTTCCACCCCGCCAAACGGTGTAATGAGCTGCGCCTGAGCTGGGGCCTGGCCGAGAGCGATATCGCCATCCTGCATGTCGGCCGCCTGGCCGCAGAGAAGAACCTGGCGCTATTGGTAAAAAGCTATCGCATCCTGCAACAGGCGCACCCGCAGCAACGCCTGAAGCTGATTCTGGTCGGCGACGGACCGCAGCGCGCCAGCCTGCAACAGCAGCTGCCAGAGGCAGTTTTCTGCGGCCTGCAGCGCGGCGAAGCACTGGCGACGCACTACGCCTCGGGCGACCTTTTCGTCTTTCCCAGCCTTTCGGAAACCTTCGGCAATGTGGTGCTTGAAGCCCTCGCCTCGGGCCTCGGCGTGGTCGCCTTCGACCGGGCCGCGGCGGCGCAACATATCCGTCACGGCCATAACGGTGTTCTGGCCGCGACCGAAGACCAACAGGGCTTTATCGAAGCCGCCAGCTGGCTGCTGGAAGAGCCGGAAAACCTTCGCCGGGTGCGCCTGAACGCCCGGCAGCATGGCGCGCGACAGGGCTGGCCGGCGATCGTCGAACTGTTCGAGCAGCACCTGCGGAACGCCCTGACACCCACACTCGATGGACTCAGGGGCCAGGGAACAGCCAGGTAGGCCGCCCCGACTCCCCACGCCCACGCCCCTTCTGCCGAACCATTCTCAGGCCTGCCCTTTGGCGCAGCGGTGAATAGAAGACGTTTACTGAACCTAACGATACGCATTATCATTTGATAACTGATCACATCTCGGCTATCTCCATGCTGCACATCTCGCCCATTTTCACCCGCCTGCATCGCGACGAAGAGGTCTACGGCTTACTCAACTCCGTACCCGCGCCTCTGCTCGGCGAAATGATCGACTACGCCGGTGATCACTTCGTGATCCTGGACCCGGATCACCTGCTGCGTGGCGGCGATGAGCCGATGCATGGCCCGCGCGCCTGTCAACCGGCCGGCGTCTCGCCCTGGGTACGGGTGCCGGAGGTCGACGCGAAATTGATCGTCCAGCGTCTCGACGCTGGCGCCGAGACCATAGTGCTGCCGCGGATCGAAAGCGCCGCCGAGATCAAAGCACTGCCGGGTGCGGCCTGCTGCACAACGCCCTGAAAATGCGCCTGGATGACCTGAAATCCCACCCCTAAACCTCGATGAAGTTCTCTATGAATAACAATGCCCGTTTGTTTTCTCTGCCGCTCAGCCTCCTGGCGCTGTCCATCGGCCAAGCAGCCTGTGCCGAACCAGTCAGCCCACAGAAAGTCCTCGCCCCCATGGTGATCAAGGGTGACGTGCTGGGCAGCGCCAGCGATAAAGAAGTGCGCAGCTATGCCGGCAGCCGCAGCGTGGTCGACCGCGAAGACCTGAGCAAAGCCAGCGTGCGCGGCCTCGACGATGCCTTGCAGCGCGTCCCCGGGATCAAGGTGTTCGATGAGACCGGCACCGGCGCCCTGCCGCAGATTTCCGTGCGCGGCCTCTACGAGAGCCGCAGCGGCCGCGCCCAGGTGCTCTCCGACGGCATCCCGCTGTCACTCGCGCCTTATGGCCAGACCAGCCTGTCGCTGTTTCCGCAGACCCTGGCCACCGTCGAGCGCATCGATATCGTCCGCGGCGGCGCGGCGGTGCAATACGGCCCGAACAACGTCGGCGGGGTGATCAATCTGATCAGCAAGCCGATCTCTCGCGCATGGGAGACCACCCTGCAGGAAAAGGCCACCTTCGCCCCCGGCGGCCGCAGCCTGTGGGACAGCTACATCGGCACCGGCGGCTACCTGACCGATAACTTCGGCCTGCAACTGGACCTCAACACCGTCAGTGGCGAGTATGGCCGCGAACATTCCGACAGCGAGGTGCAGAACTACCGCCTGCGCGGCCAGTGGGACATCGACGACACGCGCAGCCTGAGCTTCGGCGTGCAGCGCTATATCGCCGACCTGGACCTGGCCGGCGCCCTCAGCGTCGCCGACTACAAGGACGACCCGCGCCAGTCCACGCGCGAGCTCGACCGTTTCGAAGGCGATAGCGACCGCGTCTGGGGCACCTACAGCCAGTACCTGGGAGCCATCGGCCCCTTCGATGCGGTGGAATTCAGCTGGACCAACTTCGCCCATCACAGCTATCGCAACTTCCAAGTCGGCCTGCCCTTCAACCCGGATGCCGAACCGACCACCTTTCAGGACGCGCCGCGCGACTTCCGCGTCTGGGGCAGCGAGCCGCGCCTGAGCCTGAGCATCGACGGCGATAGCGTCAGCCAGACCTGGCTGCTCGGCGCCCGCCTGGTCAAGGAAGACGTCGACTTTAAGGTCAACCGCGAGAACCTTGGCAGCGGCGCGCAGAGCGTGATCCGCGATTGGACCTTCGACGACGAGGCCAAGGCGGTGTACCTGAGCAACGAGCTGAAACTGCTCGACGGCCGTCTGACCATCACCCCCGGGGTGCGCTACGAACACGCGCGCATGGAGTATGCCGATGGCGTCAGCGGGATCGAGCGCGCAACCGTCGCCGAGGAATGGCTGCCGGGCCTGAGCGCCGGCTATCAACTCACGGACGACTGGTTCGTCTACGCCAACGCCCAGCGCTCGCTGCGCGTGCCGCAGATCACCGCGATCGTCAAGGACGGTGACGTCGCCGCCGAACTGGCCTGGAACTACGAAACCGGCGTGCGCTACACGCCCTGGAACGGCCTGCGCGTCGACCTCGGCCTGTACCGTATCGATTTCGACGATCAGATCGAATACAACCGCAGCAACGACCGCTTCGAGAACCTCGGCAGCACCCGCCACCAGGGCCTCGAAACCGAAGTGTTCTGGACCCCCACCGCGCTGCCGACCCTCGACCTGCATGCCGGTTATGCCTACCTGGACAGCGAACAGCGCAGCGGCGCGTTCAAGGGCAATGAAGTGCCCTTCGCCTCCGCACATCAGCTGACCCTCGATGGCCGCTACCGCTTCGCCGAAGCCTGGACCTACACCCTCGATGGCCTCTACGTCAGCAGCGCCTACACCGACGCGGCCAACAGCCACGCCGAGAATGCCGCCGCGACGGTCGGCGAGTTGCCCGCCTACTGGCTGTGGAATACCGCCATCGAACGCGAATTCAAGCTCGACGACGGCAGCCTGCTGACCACCTCCGCCGGGGTCAGCAACCTGTTCGACCGCCAGTATTACTTCCGCGGCATCGACACCAGCCCCTGGGGTCGTCAGCCGGCACCCGGCCGCACCCTGACCCTGGGCGTCAACTACAGCTTCTGATCCGCCCATTCGTACCCAGGCGATCGGCTGGTGTTTGCGCTGGCCGGAGCTACGCCTGGAATATCTCGCCGCGCGATGTCCTGATGCACGAGCCACCGGCCATGGTGTTTTTGCAAGACGAAAAAAAGCCCCGATGTGCCGGGGCTGAGGGAGTGTTGCGCCGTTGTGCGGCGCCACACTAAAGGGTCAATCAGACCAATGTGGTCAGCGCCTCGCGGCTGAACGGCAGGATGTCGCCTTCACGGCCTTCGCGCACCTTGAGCGCCCAATCCGGGTCGACCAGCAGGGCGCGGCCCACGGCCACCAGATCGAACTCCTGATTATTCAGACGCTCCAGCAGGTTTTCCAGACTGGCCGGCTCGGCGACCTTGTCGGTCTTGACCATGAACTGCAGGAACTCGCCGTCCAGGCCGACGCTGCCGACGGTGATGGTCGGCTTGCCGGTGAGCTTGCGGGTCCAGCCGGCCAGGTTGAGATCGGAGCCGTCGAATTCCGGCTCCCAGAAACGCCGGGTCGAGCAATGGAAGATGTCCACGCCGGCATCGCTGAGCGGCTTGAGGAAGGCTTCCAGGGCCTCCGGGGTTTCCACCAGACGCGCGCTGTAATCCTGCTGCTTCCACTGTGAGAAGCGGAAGATGATCGGGAACTCCGGACCGACTGCGGCGCGTACCGCCTGGATCAGTTCGATGGCAAAGCGCGAGCGCTGCGCCAGGTCACCGCCATATTCGTCGCTGCGCTGGTTGCTGCCGGCCCAGAAGAACTGATCGACCAGGTAGCCGTGGGCGCCGTGGATTTCCACGCCGTCCATGCCGATGCGCTGGGCATCCTTGGCGGCCTGGGCGAAGGCGGCGATGACTTCCTGGATATCGTCCTGGGTCATGCCGTGCACCACGACATTGCCTTCCTTGATCTTCTCGCTCGGACCATAACCCGGCACGGCGGCGTCCGGCTCGGTACCGAGCTTGCGCACATTACCCACGTGCCACAGCTGCGGGACGATCTTGCCGCCTTCGGCGTGCACCGCCTCGACCACTTTCTGCCAGCCGGCCAGGGCATCTTCGCCGTAGAAACGCGGCACGTTGGGGTAGCCGTTGGCGGCCTTGTGGCCGACGGTGGTGCCTTCGGTGACGATCAGGCCCACACCGCCCGCGGCGCGGCGACGGTAGTACTCGATGACCTTGCTGTTGGGCACCCCGCCCGGCGAGAAGGAACGGGTCATGGGGGCCATCACCACACGGGTCGGCAGCTCCAGCGCGCCCAGGCTGAAGGGTTGAAACAAGGCTTTTACCGGATCGTTCATCGTTGTTCCTCTGCCGGCCAGGTGACCGGTCGTCTACTTAATGGGGTTTTAAAAAATCAGGCCCGCAACAACAGCTGCAGGCGCTGCATGAAGTCTTCGAGGGCACAGGTGTTGTTTGCCACTTTCAGGCGCGTCAGGGCGCCCTGCCAGGCGCTGGTGATAAAACTCGCCAGGCCGCGGCAATCCTCATTGGCGGCCAGCTCGCCGGCATCCTGTGCCTGCTGCAGGCAGGCCTGCAGGATGTCCGCCGAGCGCTGCAAAATGGCGTCGATCTCGACACCCAGGGTGGGCGACAGTTCGGCCATCTCGAAACTCAGGCTGCCGATAAAGCAGTGGTATTCGAGCTTTTCCTGGCGGGCGAAATGCTCCACCAGTTCCGCGTAGTAGCCGACGATGCGCGCCCGCGGGCTCAACGCCGAGTTCGCCAGCGCCTGGCTATAACGCTGCAAACGCGGGCCATACACCTGCTGCAAGGCCTGCAGGGCGAACTCTTCCTTGCTGGCGAAGTAGTGATAGAAGGAGCCCTTGGGCACGCCGGCGGCCTGCACGATCTCCTGCACGCCGGCACCGTGATAACCGCGACGGGTCATCACCTCGGCGCCTTTGGCGAGGATCAGGTCACGTTTGTCGAGTCGTTGGTGTGCATTCATGCCGGCAAGGATATGACCGGTCGTCTCGCCCCGCCCAGCACTATTGATTTGCGTGATAAGCGCTTACACGGAGGAAGTAGGGAAAGCCTATAGCCCGGATCAGCCGCGCGATGCAATGCAATCCTAAGGCACGACTTCAGATTGAAGAGGTGCGACTCAACAGCTGGCGGGTTGTCGCTGCGCCATGAGCGGCCGGCGCCCCAAACAGCCCTGGACGCTGCGCGCAAAACGCGATTTGCCGCGAGCGCCTGGAGGTGGCCTAGCGACAACGCTCGATTGTTCCACTGCTGAGAGGCCTTTCAGCTCAGGGCTTTTTCGATAGCCTGGATCAAGGCGGGATCCTCCGGTACCGTACGTGGCGAGAAGCGCGCCAGCACCCGACCGTCCTGACCAACCAGGAACTTTTCGAAATTCCAGGTGATGTCGCCGGGAAACTCGGCGCCCTCGCCCGCTAGCAGGCGGTACAGCGGATGACGATCATGCCCATTGACTTCGATCTTGCTGCCCAAGGGGAAGGTCACCCCATAGTTCAGGCTGCAAAACTCGCGAATGGCCTCTTCACTATCAGGCTCTTGTTCGGCGAACTGGTTGCACGGCAGGCCGAGCACGGTGAAGCCCTGCGCGCGGTACTGCTGATGGAGTTTTTCCAGCCCGGCGTACTGCGGAGTCAGGCCGCACTTGGAGGCAACGTTGACCACCAGCACAACCCGCCCCTTTAAGGGTGCCAGCGGCAGTTCCTGACCATCCAGAGCACGCAGATTTAGGTCGTGAAAGGCACTCATGACTAGCTCCTTGGGAACGCTTCAAATTACCGGCAAAGGACAAAAAAGGCGCCTCTATGAAGGCGCCTTTCTCGTTTAACCCAGCTTAGCAGTCGCTGGCACAGTTGCTACAACCATAAGTCGTATTGCGCCCTCGACATTGCGGCAGTGGATCAGTGCTGATGGCCACCTTCGCCATGCACGTGGCCATGCGCAACTTCTTCATCACTGGCGTCACGCACTTCGATCACTTTGACCTTGAAGTTCAGGCGCTGACCGGCCAGGGGGTGGTTGCCGTCGACGATCACGTCGTCGCCCTCCAGCTCACGAATGGTGACGATCTGCATGCTGCCGTCCGGGCCGGAGGCGTGGAACTGCATGCCGATTTCCAGTTCGTCGACGCCTTCGAACATGCTGCGGTTGAGGGTCGCGACCAGCTCGGCGCTGTACTCGCCATAGGCATCTTCCGGCTCGACGGAGACATCCAGCTCGTCACCGGCCTGCTTGCCGAGCAGGGCTTTTTCCAGACCGCCGATGATGTTGCCGGCGCCTTGCAGGTAAACCAGCGGCGCGCCGCCAGCGGAGCTATCGATCACCTCACCGGCATCGTTGGTCAGGGTATAGTCGATAGAGACAGCCTTATTGGGGGCGATCAGCATGGGGCGAGACCTTCTGCATAGAAAAATAGAACGGACTAGTTTAACCAAGGGTGCGCGCGAAAGCGAACCCAGCCCTGACGGACGGCCGGACGCGGGCCTGGTGCGATTGATTGACTTTGGTCAGGACGCCGACGGTCATTGGCTGGCAATCTTGTCCTGTGGTCATACTCAACACCTGCGCCATCAGCCGCCGTGGCAAAATCGCACCTAGGTGCTCGACGCCAAACAACGCACTAGTCGCCTGGATCAGCCCTTCGCCTGCGGCTGGTGCATGGCAGCTGTCGAATCCGGCGCAGCCAACCCTGGCCGCCTGCCGGACGTGACACTGTCCTAGTGCGGGAAAACAATAATCGATCATTTCCGCACTACTTTCCGTTGCATAGAACGAGCATTCGCAGGGCGGCCTTCCGCCCCAACAGAGCGTAAAAACGGCTGCTATGCGGACCTTTCCTCGCTGCGCAAGGTCAAGTCCAACAGGCTGCTAGCGACACAGACAAGGAACGGTAAATGCCGGCACGCAATATTCTGGTAATCAACTGTGGCAGTTCGTCGATCAAGTTCGCCCTGGTCAATGAAGCCCACTCGCAATTCACCCTCAGCGGCCTGGCCGAACGCCTCGGCAGCCACGACGCAGTGCTGCACTGGCAGCGTGGCGGCGAGAAGGACAGCCTGATGATCCCCAATGGCGATCATCGCGCCGCCCTCGCCCAGCTATTGCCGCTGGTGCAGAGTGCCGCCGGCGGCAAGCTGCACGGTATCGGCCATCGCGTGGTGCATGGTGGCGAGCATTTCACCGCGGCCAGCCGCCTGGATGAAGCCACCTTGCGTGCCATTCACGCCACCGCGCCGCTGGCGCCGCTGCACAATCCGGCCAACCTGCAGGGCATCGAGGCGGCGATCAAGCTGTTTCCAACCCTGACCCAGGTGGCGGTATTCGACACTGCCTTCCACCAGACCCTGCCCGAACATGCATTTCGTTATGCCCTGCCGGACAACCTCTACCGCGAGCACGGCGTGCGTCGTTATGGCTTCCACGGCACCAGCCACCGTTACGTCAGTCATCGCGCGGCCGAACTGGCCGGCCTGTCGGTCGGCGACAGCAGTTGGCTGGTGGCCCACTTGGGCAATGGCTGCTCGACCTGTGCCATCGTCAACGGCCAGAGCCGTGACACCAGCATGGGCCTGACCCCGCTGGAAGGTCTGGTGATGGGGACGCGCAGCGGCGATGTCGATCCCAACTTGCACAGCCACCTGGCGCGCACCCTGGGCTGGAGCCTGGAGCGCATCGACCAGTTGCTGAACAAGGAAAGCGGCCTGCTCGGCCTTTCCGGGCTGTCCAACGACATGCGCAGCCTTGAGCGGGCCCGCGAACAGGGCCATGCTGGCGCCACCTTGGCCATCGAGGTGTTCTGCTACCGCCTGGCCAAATCGCTCGCCGCCATGAGCTGCGCCCTGCCGCAGCTGGACGGACTGATTTTCACCGGCGGCATCGGCGAAAACTCGCCCTTGGTCCGCAGCAAGACCGCGGCCCATCTCAAGCTGTTCAACCTGGCCCTGGATCAGGAGGCCAACGCCCGCACCATCCGCGGCGTTGCGGGCTCGATCCAGGCCTATGGCCACCCGCGTGTGCTGGTAGTGCCGACCAACGAAGAACGCCAGATCGCCCTGGACACCCTGACCCTGCTCGATAACTGACTGCTGATGACCGGGCAGGTTGGATTGCAGAGCGCAGGGACAAGCCCAACCTACGCGCCCACCAACCAGAGCCCGGCCACCACCAACAGCGCCTGCTGCCCAGCGCCCACCTATCTGTAAGCGCTCGCCCGACACGATTGGAGACTCAATGCACACCTTCTTTATCTCGCCCACCGGCTTTGGCGTCGGCCTCACCTCCATTAGCCTCGGCCTGGTTGGCGGCCTGGAGCGCGCCGGCCTCAAGGTCGGCTTCTTCAAGCCGATCGCCCAGCCCCATCAGGGCGACGCCGGCCCGGAACGCTCCAGCGAACTGATCGCCCGCACCCATGGTTTGCATTCGCCCAAGCCGCTGGCCCTGGCGCATGTCGAGCGCATGCTCGGCGACGGCCAACTGGATGAACTGCTCGAAGAAATCATCAGCCTGTATCACCAGGCCGCCGCCGGTAAGGATGTGATCATCGTCGAAGGCATGGTGCCGACCCGTCAGGCCAGCTATGCGGCGCGGGTCAACTTCCATCTGGCCAAGAGCCTGGACGCCGAGGTGATCCTGGTCTCGGCTCCGGAACAGGAAAGCCTGAGTGAACTGTGCGATCGGTTAGAAATCCATGCGCAGCTGTTTGGCGGTCCGCGAGACCCGAAAGTACTCGGGGTCATCATCAACAAGGTGCGCAGCGAAGATGGCGTCGCAGCCTTCTGCGAGCGCTTGCAAGAACACTCGCCGCTGCTCAAGAACGAAGACTTCCGCCTGCTGGGCTGCATTCCCTGGCAGGACGAGCTGAACGCCCCGCGTACCCGCGACATCGCCGACCTGCTCGGCGCCCGCGTGCTCAACGCCGGCGACTACGAACAACGGCGCATGCTCAGGATCATGCTCTGTGCCCGCGCCGTGGCCAACACCGTGCAACTGCTCAAGCCCGGCACCCTGGTGGTGACCCCTGGCGATCGCGACGACATCATCCTCGCCGCGAGCCTGGCGGCAATGAACGGCATGCCGCTGGCCGGCCTGTTGCTGTGCAGCGACTTCGTGCCCGATCCACGCATCATGGAACTGTGCCGTGGCGCGCTGCAAAGCGGCCTGCCAGTGATGACGGTACGCACCGGTTCCTACGACACCGCCACCGACCTCAACCGGTTGAACAAGGAAATCCCGGTGGACGACAAGGAGCGCGCCCAGAAGGTCGCCGACTTCGTCGCCAGCCATGTCGACCACGACTGGCTGCGCACCCGCTGCGGCACCCCACGGGAGCTGCGCCTGTCGCCCTCGGCGTTCCGCTATCAACTGGTCCAGCGCGCCAAGGCGGCGGACAAGCGCATCGTCCTGCCGGAAGGCAGCGAGCCACGCACCATCCAGGCGGCCGCCATCTGCCAGGCGCGCGGCATAGCCCGCTGCGTGCTGCTGGCCAAACCGGAAGACGTGCACGCCGTGGCCCAGGCCCAAGGCATCGAGCTGCCGCCGGGACTGGAAATTCTCGACCCGGATCTGATCCGCGAGCGCTATGCCGCGCCCATGATCGAACTGCGCAAGGGCAAGGGCCTGAATGCACCCATGGCCTTGGCTCAGCTGGAAGACAACGTGGTGCTCGGCACCATGATGCTGGCTCTGGACGAGGTCGACGGCCTGGTCTCGGGCGCCATCCACACCACGGCCAACACCATTCGCCCGGCCTTGCAGCTGATCAAGACCGCGCCGGGCTACAACCTGGTGTCCTCGGTGTTCTTCATGCTGCTGCCGGATCAGGTACTGGTCTATGGCGATTGCGCGGTCAACCCCGATCCGACTGCGACGGAGCTGGCGGAGATCGCCGTGCAAAGCGCGGCCTCGGCCGTAGCCTTCGGCATCGAGCCGCGGGTGGCCATGCTCAGCTACTCCACCGGCGACTCGGGCACCGGCGAAGAAGTCGAGAAGGTGCGCGAGGCCACGCGCCTGGCCAGGCTGATCAACCCGGACCTGCTGCTCGACGGCCCCCTGCAGTACGACGCCGCCGCGATCGAGAGCGTTGGACGGCAGAAAGCACCGAACAGCCAGGTGGCCGGCCGCGCCACGGTATTCGTGTTCCCCGACCTGAATACCGGCAACACCACCTACAAGGCCGTGCAGCGCAGCGCCGACTGCATCAGCGTTGGCCCCATGCTGCAAGGGCTGCGCAAACCGGTCAACGACCTGTCGCGCGGTGCGCTGGTCGACGACATTGTCTACACCATCGCCCTGACCGCAATCCAGGCCGCCAACTTGCCGCAGTAGCCGCCATAGGCAGGGGCTGCGGCATCGTCGGTGGATGGCTCATGTGCCATCCACCCTGGTGTCACGACAACGTTGAGATGTCGGTTAACCGCGGTCTTACCCATGTAGCGCGATCCCCTGGTGGGTGAGTAAAGCCCACGCAGCCGATGGCGATGAACCTGCAAGATCCGACAGTTCATGATTGATACGACACTCGCCACATTTCGGTGGCCTCCGAATTACACCAAGGCTTATTCGGGCTACTGGGTGGATTATTGATAACGAGTAATAGCGACAGCCCCGCAACATGACCTATCGGTCAGCTCCAGCACTTGCAGTCCAGTGCCCAGACGCTACCCTGTGCGCCGACCGACCCGTGGTAGAGAACCTCGGGCTATGAACAATCCGGGGCCGAGCCCCCCCTTTGCGGAGGCATCTGCCCCCATGCTGCATTGTCTGCCTGCCCCCCTGCGCGGCCTGATTGGCGCAAGCTTGCTGGCCCTGAATACCCTGTTCTGGTGCTGGCCGCTGTTTTTCCTGGCGTTGCTCAAACTGCTGTTGCCGATCCCGGCGCTACAACGCAGGGTGCGCGACCTCATGCATGTGATTGCCGAGTCGTGGATTGCCACCAATAAATTCTGGATGGATCTGCTTTCGCAGACCCGCTGGCACATCAATGGGATCGAGCGCTTCGACAAACAGCATACCTACCTGGTGACGAGCAACCACCAGAGCTGGGTCGACATACTGGTCCTGCAATACCAGCTCAACCGACGCATGCCGCTGCTCAAGTTCTTCCTCAAGCAGGAACTGATCTGGGTGCCGGTAATAGGCCTGTGCTGGTGGGCGCTCGAGTTTCCCTTCATGAAGCGCTTCAGCAAGGAATACCTGGCCAGGCATCCGGAGAAACGCGGCGAAGATCTGGCGACCACCCGCAAGGCCTGCGAGCGCTACAAGAGCAACCCGGTGTCGGTCTTCAACTTCCTCGAGGGCACGCGCTTCAGCCCGGCCAAGCAAGCCGCGCAAGGCTCACCGTTCCAGTACCTGCTCAAACCCAAGGCCGGCGGTATCGCTTTCGTGCTGGACGCCATGGGCGAACAACTGCACAGCCTCGTCAACGTCACCATTCATTATCCCCAGGGTAATCCGGGCTTCTGGCAACTCCTCAGCGGCGAGATCAGCGACGTGGTGGTGAGTTTCAACGAACTGCCGATCCCGCCACAGTTCATCGGCAGGAACTACGATCAGGACGAAGCCTATCGCCTCAGTTTCCAGCAGTGGGTCAACCAGTTGTGGCAAGACAAGGACGCCGAGCTGGCTCAATTGCATCGGCAATATGGGCCGCAACCACGTGCCTGAGGGCGGGTGACGCGTCAAGACGGCGCTCGATAGTTTGACAACGCCTGCACAACAAAAAAGGCCTCCCGGTGCGGGAGGCCTTTCGGGTGTCGCTGTGACGCGTTACTGCAGGGGACGCAGGTTGATCTCGACCCGACGGTTCTCCGCGCGGCCGGCTTCAGTGGCGTTGCTGGCAATAGGCTGGCTCGGCCCGGCACCGTAAGCTGAAATGCGTGCCGGCGAAATACCGTTGCTCGTCAGGTAGGAGGCGACACTTTGCGCCCGGCGATTCGACAGGTTCTGATTCAGTTCCATTGAACCGGTGCTGTCGGTGTGGCCAACGATGTCGATACCGTTCTTGTCGAACTCGTTGAAGACCTTGACCAGAGAATTGAGGGTCGGGTAGAAGCCGCTGGAAAGATCCGACGAGTTGCTGGCGAAGGTGATATTGCCCGGCATGATCAGCTTCAGGTCATCGCCATTGCGCTGCACCTGCACACCAGTGCCTTGCAGGGTCTCGCGCAACTTGGCTTCTTGAGTATCGGCGTAGTAACCATAGCCGCCGCCTGCGGCGCCGCCCACTGCCGCGCCGATCAGCGCACCTTTGGCCCGGTCTTTCTTGCTCGAAGTGGCGGCACCAATCACCGCGCCGGTTACAGCACCAATACCGCCGTAGATCCCGGCTTTACCGGCTTCACGTTCGCCAGTGTAAGGATTGGTGGTACAGCCAGCCAAGAGGGTAATGCCAACTGCTGCGAATGCCAGATTGCGCCATGTAGTCATCGTTATTCCTTTATTTTTCGTGTTGTGACAGATCTTCATCGGGTGTTGGAACCCGGACCTGCTGTTAAGTTCCTCACCAGCTTAACAAGATCCGCCACGATGAATGGCCAATCATGCCCGCACGAATGGGTTCTCGCGCATTTCATCGCCCAAACGCGTCTGCGCCCCGTGCCCGGTAATCACGGTGGCGTCCTCGTCCAGGCTATACAGGCGCTGCTTGATCGAACGTTCGATTGTCGGGTAATCGCCGCCCCACAGATCGGTGCGGCCGATGCCACGCCGGAACAAGGTATCGCCGGCGATCAGCAACTTGTCCTGCGGGAACCAGAAGCTCATCGAGCCTGGCGTGTGCCCCGGCGTGTGCAGCGCCACCCCGCAGCCGCAGTCCAGTGCCTGATCGTCGACCAGCCACTGATCGGGCGCGGGGACCGGCACATAGGGCACGCCGAACATGCGGCATTGCATTTCCAGGCTGTCCCAGAGGAACTGATCTTCCTTGTGCAGGTGCAGGGTCGCGCCGGTCTTCTCCTTCATCTGCCCTGAGGCGAGGAAGTGATCCAGATGGGCGTGGGTGTGAATGATGCTGACAACCTTGAGGCCATGGGCCTCCAGGCGCGCCATGATCAGCTCGGGATTGCCACCGGGATCGACCACGATAGCCTGCTTGGTCACGGGGTCACCGATGATCGTGCAGTTGCACTGCAAAGGCCCGACGGGGAAGGTTTCGCGGATTAGCGCGGTCGGCGCAGTAGTGCTCATCGTTTACTCCTCGGTGCGGTAATCACTGGGTAGCTTACCCATGCGCGACAAAAATTGAACGGTTCACGGCCGCCCTGCAGGCAGACAACCTGCATCGACCCTGGCGGGGCAATCGCGCTTGAAGCTGTGTATGGGCGTCAAGGCTGACAGTGTCTCGCAGGGCCGCTCCGCCGACACAGACTCACTGCGCGACTGGAGCCTCTTCGGCCACGCAGCGAACGGCCCGCTTGCGCTGGTCGACCAGCACGCCACTGAGGCCTTTCTGCTCCAGGTCGAACAGCACCAAGACGCCATCGACGCACTGCGCCACCTGGTTTGCCGGTTTGAGCGAGACCTTGTAGTCCTCGCCGGGAACGGTCTTGAGCATGGTGTAGTCGGAGAGCAGCAAGGCATCCTCCGGCTGAGCGAAATGCAGGTAGCCGTAATAAGCGAGGGCCGCCACTGTGGCGCAGATGCTGCCAATGCCAGTGAGGATCAGGGGGATGGGGTTCAGTTCACTCATTACAGACTCTCGAAGTTGGACGTTGCAGAAAAATAATCGCCTGGCGAACCAGATGGCCGGCTGACAGGTGCGCGATGCAGTGACACTGACAGTAGCGACAGGCGGCGCAGCTTGATACAAACGCAAGCCGTTGCAAAGTGGCGATCATTTACCGCCGGCGCGCACTTCTTCGCGGGCCTTGAAGGTCGCCTCGTAGATGCGCTCGGCCAGGCGCGAGAACGGCAGGCTCTGGACCCAGACCGTGCCAGTGCCTTTCAGGGTCGCCAGGACGATGCCCTCGCCGCCGAACAACATGCTTTTCAGCCCGCCCGCCAGGGCGATGTCGTAATCGATACCGCTGGTGAAGGCCACCAGGCAGCCGGTGTCGAGACGCAGGGTTTGGTTGTTCAGCTCCTTGCGAATCACCGTGCCGCCGGCATGCACGAAGACCAGGCCATCGCCCTCGAGCTTTTGCAGGATAAAACCCTCGCCACCGAAAAAGCCCGCGCCCAGGCGCTTGTTGAAACTGATTCCGACCGCGGTGCCGTAGGCGGCGCAGAGAAAGGCGTCTTTCTGGCAGATCAGACTGCCGCCGTGCTCGGCCAGCTGAATCGGCACCACGGTGCCCGGATAGGGCGCGGCAAAGGCGACCCGCGCCGGTGTCTTGCCGGCATTGGAAAAGTGCGTCATGAACAGCGACTCGCCGGTGAGCATGCGCTTGCCGGCGCTCCACAGCTTGCCCAGTACCCCGCTCGCCGCGCCGTCGCCCATGCGCGTTTCAAAGCGCACGCCGTCGGTCATGTAGTTCATCACCCCGGCTTCGGCGATCACCGTCTCCCCGGGGTCGAGGATGATTTCCACACTTTGCGCCGAGGCGCCGAGGATTTCGTAGTCGAGGGAATGGCTGGGCATACAAAGGCTCCTGGCAGTTCGCTTAGGCACTGTCCTGGGTGTTGATCGGGTGACCCTATCGCGCATGATCTGAAAGCGTCGCGAGCGAAGAGCAGGCAAGGCAAAGATGAGGCCGGAAAGCGGAGTTTACTGCTGTAAATGAGCATTTCCGGCCTCACCTTCAACGCAGCATGCTCGAGCGCAGCAGCTTTCAGAGGATGTTGGCGTAGTCGGCTTCGATGCGGTCAAGACTCAGGTGGTTGAGGAAGTTGGAGAAGCACATCCAGGCCGACAGGGCGTTGAGATCCTGGAACTGTGGCGGCAGGTATTTCGGCGCCACCACCAGGCCCTCGTCGACCAGCTGGCGCAGGGTGCGCATGTCTTCCAGGGTGGTCTTGCCGCAAAACAGCAGCGGTATCTGCTCCAGCTTGCCCTTGCGCACGGCCAGCTGGATGTAGTTGTAGACCATGATAAAGCCCTTCAGATAGGACAGATCCTTGGTGAAGGGCAGCCCGTTCGGGGTCGAGCCGCGGAACACCCGGCTGGCATTGCTGTAGCTGACTTCCATGTCGAAGCCCTGTTCGCGGTAGAACTCGAAGACCTGCAGGAAATCCGCCCCTTCCTCGGCCATGTGGATGGTGCGCGTGCGATTGGTCAGCTTGCGCAGACGGGTCGGATAGGACGCGAAGGTGATCACCTCCATCAGGATCGCCAGCCCCTCCTGGGTCACGGTGGATGAGGGCGGCCCCTTGGCCAGGAAGGTGCAGACCGGCTGATTCAGGCCATTGAGGGTGGTGCCGACATGCACCAGCCCCTCGTGTACTTCCAGGGCCCGGACGTCGCGCTCGTTGAACAGCGCGTCGGTGCGAATCTTGATGTAGTCGGCGCCGGCCGCCGCGTCGGCGAGAATGCCGTCGGACTCGAACACCCGAATGGTGTCCTCCGCTTCGCCAAACACCTTGTTCAGCCGTCCCTGCAACAGATTCACGGCCTGTTTGGCACTGAGGTTTTTCGGTTCGTCCTCGAGATCGCCGCGCCTGTCGATATTGTTCAGGTAGTCGGAAAACATCAGGCCCAGATCGGCCAGGGTCGGGTCACCGGCATGGAAGGCATCGGAGGCGGCGCCGTACAGGTCTTGCGAGATCAGGCCGAAATCTTCGGTACCGCGCGCCTCGAGCATGCGGATGACCATGCGGTATTCGCGGCACATGCGCCGCATGATCTGGCCCACCGGATTGAACTGGCCAAGCAGACGGGTAATGTCACGCTCGATGCTCTGGAATTCCTGCTTCTTCGCGGTGGCATCGAATGCCAACGGCAGATTGGCGTAATAGCTGCGGTCGACCGCCGGCATGGCCTTGCCCTTGGCCTTGAGAAAGCCCTGACGAATGCTGTCGTCCCATTTCACCGCATCCAGCACGCGGATTGGCGTCTGCGCCTCGACGATGCGGTCGGACAATGCCCGCACCATCAGCTGATAGTCGTCCAACCCAGTGAGACTGTTCATCGCTCCCTCATTATTTGCTCATTGACTGACTATGGACCGACGCGCTGATAGCGCGCGACCTCGATAAATACATCCGAATTGGCCTGGTCGTCGAGATAGGCGAATAGGGCATCCAGCGGGCTGGTAATCAGGACACCCTCGCCCTGCGTTGTATCGACTGACTTGCCGTGCAACGTGCCCGCCTCGAGTTCCTGGAGGATGCGTTCGACATCCAGGGCGTAGATCACCAGCTCATTGTCGACGGTCAGTTCGAAGCCGGCGATGGCGAAGTTGCCGCCCAGGCTCTGCGGCAGCCCCGCCGACAGGTACCAGCGCCGTCCATGACGGGCCACGGTGAAGCCGTACTTTTCCTCGCTGTCGAGGTTGTCCGGGCTGTCCTTGTAGGTTCTGGCCTCGTAGAGGCTGGGGCCAGCACGGGTAATGTCCAGATAGTACCGCTCACCCCATTCGTCCTTGCGTGACCATTCGCCGAGCAGGGGGATAGGCGCCGCTTCGTTGGCTGGAATCGGGTCGTAGAGGGTCACCAGACAGCCACTCAATAGCAGCAAGGACAAGGCCACCGCTACGCGCCAGGCATTCATTTCGCTCTCCTTGTGAAACAGTTCGATCACGCCGGCAGACAACCCGTGAGAGGCCCCACCCGCAGGGCGCGACTCAGAGTGCCAACACTACATGCATATAACGTTTAAGAATGGCCAACATGTCCTCATTATCCAACTGCTCGAGGCCATCGAGCAGGCCCTGATACTCCATCCAGCCGATAATCGCCGTCAACAGCCTGGCATCCTGCTCGGGCTGCGCCGACCCCAGCACCTGGCAAAACTGGCTGACGCCCTGCAAGAGAATCTGCCGATGGGCACGCACCAACTCGTGCAAGCGCGGATTGAGCAAGGCTTCCTGCTCGAAGGCCTGTTCGGCGAGCAAATGGTCGCGACGGTTAAGCAGTTGATGGCGCACGTACTCCAGCGCCAGGCGGGCAATCTCGTCCGCCAGGTGCTGGCGCGCCTGCACGCTGCCGTCGAGCGCGCCGAGCAACTCCTGTAACACACCCTCGGTGCTGCTCCAGAATTTGGCCATGTAGGCAGCGCTGCGCTCAACGAACTGGGCGAAGGTATCGGTGATCAGGTCATCGATATCCTTGAAGTAATAGGTGGTGGCCGACAGCGGCACCCCGGCTTCGGCGGCTACCGCACGGTGACGCACGGCTCGCACGCCATCGCGCACGATGATGGCCATGGCGGCATCGAGAATCGCCTGACGACGCTGCTCGCTGCCCCGCCGGCTGACTTTGCGACCCTGGTACTGCACGCTCTGGGCAACGGCATTGGCCACACGGGTGGCGCTAGCCGGGATGGGAATGGAGCTCACGTCTGGACGGTCCTCGCGCACGCTGAAAAGCAGCGACATCTCGTGTTAAGCAGTATTGCGCAGAATGAATCCAGCGTCAGATAACAAAAAGCCGCCCGAGGGCGGCTTGGCTTCACGCTTGCGGGCGCATGTGCGGGAAGAGGATCACGTCGCGGATCGACGGCGAATTGGTGAGCAGCATGACCAGGCGGTCGATGCCGATGCCTTCACCGGCGGTCGGCGGCATGCCGTATTCCAGGGCGCGGACGAAATCGGCATCGTAGTGCATGGCTTCGTCGTCGCCGGCGTCCTTGTCGGCCACCTGGGCGTGGAAACGCTCGGCCTGGTCTTCCGCGTCGTTCAACTCGGAATAGGCGTTGGCAATTTCACGGCCGCCGATAAACAGCTCGAAACGGTCGGTGACGCTCGGATCCTGGTCGTTGCGCCGGGCCAGCGGCGACACTTCGAACGGGTACTGGGTGATGAAGTGCGGCTGCTCCAGTTTGTGCTCGACCAGCTCCTCGAAAATCATCACCTGCAGCTTGCCCAGGCCTTCGAAGCCCAGCACTTTGGCGCCGGCCTGCTTGGCGATGGCGCGGGCCTTGTCGATGTCCTGCAGGTCCGCGGCGGTAAGCTGCGGGTTGTACTTGAGGATCGAGTCGAATACCGAGAGGCGCACAAAGGGTTCGCCGAAGTGGAACACCTTGTCACCGTAAGGCACGTCGGTGCTGCCGAGCACCAGCAGGGCCAGTTCGCGGAACAGCTCCTCGGTCAGGTCCATGTTGTCTTCGTAATCGGCGTAGGCCTGATAGAACTCCAACATGGTGAACTCGGGGTTGTGCCGGGTCGACACGCCTTCGTTACGGAAGTTGCGGTTGATCTCGAAGACCTTCTCGAAGCCGCCGACCACCAGGCGCTTGAGGTACAGCTCCGGCGCGATGCGCAGGTACATGCCCATGTCCAGCGCGTTGTGGTGGGTCTCGAACGGCTTGGCCGCGGCGCCGCCGGGAATGGTCTGCAGCATCGGCGTTTCCACTTCGAGGAAGTCACGCTGCATCAGAAACTGGCGAATGTGGGCGATCACCTGGGAGCGCACGCGGAAAGTGTCGCGCACCTCCTCGTTGACGATCAGGTCGACGTAGCGCTGGCGATAGCGCTGCTCGGTGTCAGTGAGGCCATGGTGCTTGTCCGGCAGCGGACGCAGCGACTTGGTCAGCAGGCGCACCTGGGTCATCTCGACGTACAGGTCGCCCTTGCCGGAGCGGGCCAGGGTGCCTTCGGCGGCAATGATGTCGCCCAGATCCCAGTGCTTGACCTCGGCCAGCTTTTCTTCCGGCAACGTCTTGCGGTTGACGTACACCTGAATGCGCCCGGTCATGTCCTGAATGACCATGAAGGCACCGCGATTGAGCATGATGCGACCCGCGACCTTGACCGGGATAGCGGCTGCGGCCAGCTCTTCCTTGGTCTTGTCGACGTACAGTTTCTGCAAGTCCGCGCAGTAGCTGTCGCGACGGAAATCGTTAGGGAAGGCGTTGCCCTGCTCACGCGCTGCGGCAAGCTTTTCCTTGCGCTGGGCAATCAGCTTGTTTTCTTCCTGTTGCAGTTCGTGGTGGTCGAGTTGTTGGTCGCTCATGGTCTCTGGTCTTTCCTGGTAATCGTAGGTTGGTGCTGAGCGCAGCGATGCCCAACATCCGGCCAACGGGCCGGCCTCCTACGCAAATGCAGCGCCGCTCGTTGGGCCTGACCGGCCCAACCTACATTGCGTGTTGTTAAAGCCCCTGTTTCAGGCTGGCCACCAGGTACTCGTCGATATCGCCGTCGAGCACGTTGACGCAGTCACTGCGCTCGATATTGGTGCGCAGATCCTTGATCCGCGACTGATCGAGCACATAGGAGCGAATCTGGTGTCCCCAACCGATGTCCGACTTCGAGTCTTCCAGCACCTGCGAGGCGGCGTTGCGTTTCTGCACTTCCTGCTCGTACAGGCGTGCGCGCAGCATCTTCATCGCGGTGTCTTTGTTGGCGTGCTGGGAGCGTTCGTTCTGGCAACAGACCACGGTATTGCTCGGCACGTGGGTAATCCGCACCGCCGAGTCGGTGGTGTTGACGTGCTGACCACCGGCACCCGAAGAACGGTAGGTGTCGATGCGCAGGTCCGACGGATTGATGTCGATTTCGATGTTGTCATCGATTTCCGGGGACACGAACACGGCCGAGAACGAGGTGTGACGGCGGTTGCCGGAGTCGAACGGACTCTTGCGTACCAGTCGGTGCACCCCGATCTCGGTGCGCAACCAACCGAAGGCGTATTCGCCCTTGATGTGCACGGTCGCACCCTTGATCCCGGCGACTTCACCGGCGGACAGCTCCATGATGGTGGCGTCGAAACCGCGCTTGTCGGCCCAGCGCAGGTACATGCGCAGCAGGATGTTGGCCCAGTCCTGGGCTTCGGTGCCGCCGGAGCCGGCCTGGATGTCCAGGTAGGCATTGTTGGCGTCCATCTCGCCGCTGAACATGCGGCGGAATTCCATCTTCTCGAGGATTTCGCGCAGGCGCTCGACCTCGGCCGCAACGTCGTCGACGGCGCCCTGGTCTTCTTCTTCGGCCGCCATCTGCAGCAGATCGCGGGAATCGCCGAGACTGCCGTCGAGGTCGTCGATGGTGTCGACGATCAACGCCAGAGCGGCGCGCTCACGCCCCAGGTTCTGGGCGTATTCGGGGTTGTTCCAGACGTTCGGGTCTTCGAGTTCGCGGTTTACTTCGACCAGCCGATCATGCTTTTGATCGTAGTCAAAGATACCCCCGAATAGTCTGGGTGCGCTCGGATAGGTCCTTGATGCTGTTCAGGATCGGGTTGATTTCCATGGCTGGCGGCACTCACAGGTAAAACTTTCGGAAAAGCCGGCGAGTATACCGTAGTCGCAGTACCTCTGGCAGCCCGCAAGCGGTCGTGATCGGCCAGCGGGTAGACCAGCGGGCACTTAGCCGGCCACCTCCTCGCTCACCGGCGGCGCCAGGGCAATCTCCAGGCCCGACCCGGCTTGCGACTCGAGAATCAATTGCGCGGCCTTTTCCGCGATCATCAGCACCGGCGAGCAGGTATTGCCGGAAACGATGTCCGGCATGACCGAGGCATCGGCGATGCGCAGCCCCGGCACGCCATGCACGCGCAACTGGGCATCGACCACCGCCGCGCGCCCCGGACCCATCTTGCAGGTGCCGACCGGATGAAAGATCGTGGTGCCGATCTCCCCCGCCGCCCGCTGCAGATCCTCCTCGCTCTGGTAACTCGGCCCAGGCTTGTACTCCTCGGGTTTGAAGGCCGCCAGCGCCGGCGCGGCGACGATGCGCCGGGTCAGGCGAATGGCATCGGCGGCCACCTGCAGATCGCGCTCGTCACTCAGGTAGTTGGGCTGAATCAACGGCGCCTGTGCGACCTCCAGCGAGCGGATTTCGACCTTGCCACGGCTGTACGGCCGCAGGTTGCACACCGAGGCGGTGAAGGCCGGGAAGTCATGCAGCGGCTCGCCGAATCGCTCCAGCGACAGCGGCTGCACGTGGTATTGCAGGTTGGCCGAGGTCTGCTCGGCACTGGACCGGGCAAAGGCGCCCAGCTGGCTCGGCGCCATGGCCAGTGGGCCGCTGCGCTTGAACAGATACTCCAGCCCCATGCCCAGCTTGCCCCGCAGGCTGCCGGCGACCTGATTGAGGGTCCGCACGCCGCTGACCTTGTAGATCAGCCGCAGCTGCAGGTGATCCTGCAGGTTCTCGCCCACCCCGGCCAGTTCGTGCTGCACGCCGATGCCCAGGCGCTGCAATAACGGCCGCGGACCGATGCCCGAACGTTGCAGCAGTGCCGGGGTGCCGATCGAGCCGGCGCACAGGATGATCTCGCGCCGCGCGCGGATCAGCCGTTCGCGTCCTTGCCAGCGCAGACTCAACGCATCGGCGCGTCCCTCGGCGAGCACCACCCGCTGCACCTCGGCGCCGGTCAACACACGCAGATTGGGGCGCTGACGAATATCGCGGAGGAAGGCTTTCGAAGCGTTCCAGCGGACGCCACGGCGCTGATTGACCTGGAAGTAGCTGCAGCCTTCGTTATCGCCCGCGTTGAAATCTTCGATGCTGGCGATGCCGCTCTGCCCGGCGGCCTGACGGAAGGCTTCCAGCACCTGCCAGGACAGGCGCTGGCGCTCGACCCGCCACTCGCCAGCGGCCCCGTGTACCTGGCTGCTGCCGGCAAAATGGTTCTCCGTGCGCCTGAACAGCGGCAAGACATCGTCCCAGGCCCAGCCGGGATTGCCGGCCGCCGCCCAGCCATCGTAGTCGCGGGCCTGGCCGCGCATGTAGATCATTCCATTGATCGACGAGCTGCCACCCAGCACCCGGCCACGCGGATAGTTCAGCGCACGGCCGTTCAGGCCGGGTTCGGCCTCGGTGGAATAGCACCAGTCGGTGCGCGGGTTGCCGATGCAATACAGGTAGCCGACCGGAATATGGATCCACGGATAGTTGTCACGCCCGCCGGCCTCCAGCAACAACACCCGCACCGCTGGATCGGCAGACAGGCGATTGGCCAGCAGGCAGCCGGCCGGGCCGGCCCCGACGATCAGGTAGTCGTAGCTGTCCTCGAGTTGTTGCATGGGCGCCCTCTGCTTGATCGTTACCTATGAATGGCCACCAGCCTAGCCGCTTGGCGCGCGCGACATGATGATCTTTTGGTCTGAGATAGACGCGGTGAATAACCGCACCCCGATGCAACCCGAGGATAGCTGCCCGCCGATAGCATCCGCGATCTCCCTGGGGCACCAGCGATGTCCCGCCGGAGGCTTTTTGCAGGATGAGCGGCCCCCACCATCCGGCGAACAGTATGTAGCCGGAAAATACCCAAACCACCCTCTTCCAAGCTGCATCCGGGCTACGACCGGATTTCAGCCGGCGTTCAGCTCCACGCGCACCTGGGCTTCCAGTTCGCTTTTCAGCGCCGGGTCGAGCTTGAGCTGACGGGCCAACTCCTCCAAGTAGGCGCGCTCCATGAAGTGCTCCTCATCGACCATCAGTACGCTGGCGATATACATCTCGGCGGCCATTTCCGGACTGGTCGCCGCGCGCGCCACGTCGGCCGGATCCAGCGGCTTGTTCAGCTCGGCCTCGAGCCAGCGCTGCAGTTCGGCGTCATGGGTCAACTTGACCAGCTCGCCTTCGATGAGCTGGCGCTCACGCGCATCGACATGCCCATCAGCCTTGGCGGCGGCCACCAGCGCCTTGAGAATACCCTGGCTGTGCACCTCGACCTGCGGCGCCGGCAAGCGATCGAGGGTTTGCGGCTCGCCCTGTGGCGCTTGCGCCTGCTGCGCCTGCCAGTTGCCATAGGCTTTGTAGGCGATCACCCCCAGCGCGGCCAGGCCGCCATAGGTCAGCGCCTTGCCGCCCAACTTGCGTGCGCTCTTGTTGCCGAGCAGCAAAGCCATGGCACCGCCAGCCAAAGCGCCGCCACCCGCACCGGATAGCAGACTGCCCAGACCGCCAGCAGCACCACCTGACAACAATCCATCCAAACCACCGGCGGCGGAACCCTTGCCGGCGCTTTGCCCAGCCTTCTTTTGCAGCAGATCCTGACCGGACTTGAGTAACTGATCGAGCAAACCACGGGTATTCATCGACAAGTCTCCTGGCTAACGAAGGTGCAAATAATAGCGCCAGACTAAATGGAAAATTCCTGTAGCCGCCGACAGATTGCGTCGAGATGTTGCCGCCGCGCGGCCTGGCGAGCCGCACACCGCGCGCACAAAGGAAAACATTTAGCGCTCTACAAAAACGAACGCAATGATGTACTTTCGACAAAACTGTACCGAAAGACTGCTCAGCACCCGGTTGGTAGCCCACGATGATGACCCTGCGCCAGATCCGCCACTTCATTGCCGTCGCCGAGACCGGCTCGATTTCCGCAGCAGCCCAGGCCGTGCACATCTCCCAATCGACCCTGACCCTGGCCATCCAGCAACTGGAGGAGGAGATCGGCGTCAGCCTGTTCAATCGCCACGCCAAGGGCATGTCCCTGACCCATCAGGGTCACCAGTTCCTGCGTCAGGCACACCTGATCCTGGCCACCGTCGACAACGCCAAACGCAGCCTGCAACAGAGCACCGATCAGGTCGCCGGCAGCCTGACCATAGGCGTGACCAGCCTGGTGGCCGGCTATTACCTGGCCGACCTGCTCACCCGCTTCCAGCGCGCCTACCCCAATGTGGAAATCCGCGTGATGGAAGACGAACGCCCGTATATCGAGCACCTGCTGGTCAGCGGCGAGATCGACGTCGGCGTGCTGATCCTGTCCAACCTGGAAGACCGCCACGCCTTGCAGACCGAGGTGCTGACCCACTCACCGCTGCGCCTCTGGCTGCCGCCGCAACATCCGCTGCTGGAACACGACAGCATCAGCCTGGCGGACATCGTCAGCGAGCCGCTGATCCAGCTCAATGTCGACGAGATGGAGCTGAACGCCCAGCGCATCTGGTCCGGCGCCGGCCTGCAGCCCCATATCACCCTGCGCACCGGCTCTACCGAGGCGGTGCGCAGCCTGGTCGCCGCCGGCCTGGGCCTGTCCATTCAACCGGACATGACCTACCGCCCCTGGTCACTGGAGGGCGACATCATCGAAGCCCGCGCCCTGGTCGACCTGACCCAGCCCCTTGACGTCGGCCTGGCCTGGCGCCGCGGCAGCGCACGACCGGCACTGGTCGACCCCTTCCTCAGCGTTGCCCGCGAGCAGCCTGCCGGACGCAAGCTATCTATTTAATCGAACGCAGCCTTCAGTATTAAGAATTTGTGAGCCTAAAGCCCAGGATCTAGTCTCTCCTTCGCACACTGAGAAGAGCGCACCGGGCCCGATCCTGCCTACAACAGCCCGCTGCCCCAAGAATAAGATGAGGGCACACCGAATGGCTGGCGCAACGACTCCCACGCCCCTTTTCCGTGAATTATTGATCGACGGCCAGCTGCTCGCCGGTGAGGGCGCTGGGGAAGCGATCCTCAACCCGGCAACCGGTGAAATCCTGACCCATATCGCCGAAGCCTCAAGCGAACAGGTCGAGGCTGCCATCCTTGCGGCACACCGGGCATTTTCCAGCTGGTCGCGGACCACCCCACAGCAACGCTCGCTGATCCTGCTCGGCATCGCCGACGCTATCGAACAGCGCGCCGACCTGCTCGCTCGCTTGGAAGCGCTCAACTGCGGCAAGCCGCTGCACCTGGCCCGTCAGGACGACCTCAGCGCCACGGTGGACGTGTTCCGCTTCTTCGCCGGCGCGGTGCGCTGCCAGACCGGCCAGCTGTCCGGCGAATACCTGCCGGGCTATACCAGCATGGTGCGGCGCGACCCGATCGGCGTGGTCGCCTCCATCGCGCCTTGGAACTACCCGCTGATGATGGCCGCCTGGAAGATCGCCCCGGCGCTGGCGGCCGGCAACTGCCTGGTATTCAAACCCTCCGAACACACCCCGCTGTCGATCCTGGCCCTGGCCCCGGTGTTCGCCGAACTGCTGCCGCGCGGTGTGCTGAATATCGTCTGTGGTGGCGGCGAAGGCGTCGGCAGCCACTTGGTCAGCCACCCCAAAGTGCGCATGGTCTCGCTGACCGGCGATATCGTCACCGGGCAGAAAATCCTCCAGGCCGCCGCCAAGACCCTCAAGCGCACCCATCTGGAACTCGGCGGCAAGGCGCCGGTGATCGTCTGCAACGATGCCGACCTGCAGGCGGTAGTCGAAGGCGTGCGCACCTATGGTTACTACAACGCCGGCCAGGATTGCACTGCGGCCTGCCGCATCTATGCTGAAGAAGGTATCCACGACCGCCTGGTGGCGGAGTTGGGTGATGCTGTGAACAGCCTGCGCTTTGCCCGCAAGACCGACGCGGATAACGAGATCGGCCCGCTGATCAGCGCGCGCCAGCGCGACCGGGTGGCCAGCTTCGTCGAGCGCGCCCTCGGTCAACCGCACATCGAACGGGTCACCGGCGCCGCCGCACACTCCGGCCCCGGTTTCTATTACCAGCCGACCCTGCTCGCCGGTTGCCGGCAGGGCGACGAGATCGTCCAGCGCGAGGTGTTCGGCCCGGTGGTCACCGTGACCCGTTTCGACGAACTGACGCAGGCGGTGGACTGGGCCAACGACTCCGAATACGGCCTGGCCTCCTCGGTGTGGACCGGCAACCTGGACAAGGCCATGCAGGTCGCCGCCCGCCTGCAGTACGGCTGCACCTGGATCAACAGCCACTTCATGCTGGTCAGCGAGATGCCCCATGGCGGCCTCAAGCGCTCCGGCTACGGCAAGGATCTGTCCAGCGATTCGCTGCAGGACTACAGCGTGGTGCGCCACATCATGGCCCGCCATGGCCAGCAGCTGGATTGAATGAGTAGTACCCACAAGTAGCCCTGACCGGGTGAGCAACACGACGTGCAACTGCCCCGAGCCCAACAATAGAAAAGAGGGAATTCCAATGTTCGTGCAAAAAACCGCTTTGTTCAGTGCGCTGGCCAGCGCACTGCTGGCCAGCACCAGCCTGCAAGCCGCCGAGCCACTCAAGGCCCTCGGTGCCGGCGAAGGACGCCTGGATATCGTCGCCTGGCCCGGCTATATCGAGCGCGGCGAGACCGACAAGGGCTACGACTGGGTCACCGGCTTCGAACAGCAGACCGGCTGCATGGTCAACGTCAAGACCGCCGCCACCTCCGACGAGATGGTCAGCCTGATGGCCAAGGGCGGCTATGACCTGGTCACCGCCTCGGGCGACGCCTCGCTGCGCCTGGTCGCCGGCAAGCGCGTGCAGCCGATCAACATCGACCTGATCCCCAACTGGAAGACCGTCGACGAGCGCCTCAAGCAGGCCCCCTGGCACACCGTCGCCGGCCAGCACTATGGCACGCCCTACCAGTGGGGCCCGAACGTGCTGATGTACAACAGCAGCGTGCTCAAGGACGCGCCGACCAGCTGGAAAGTGGTGTTCGAGGAGCAGACCCTGCCCGACGGCAAGAGCAACAAGGGCCGCGTGCAGGCCTATGACGGCCCGATCTACATCGCCGATGCGGCGCTCTACCTCAAGGCGACCAAGCCCGAACTGGGCATCGACGACCCCTACCTGCTCAACGAGGAGCAATACGCCGCCACCCTGGCCCTGCTGCGCCAGCAACACGACCTCATCCACCGTTACTGGCACGACGCCACGGTACAGATGAGCGACTTCAAGAACGAAGGCGTGGTCGCCTCCGGCTCCTGGCCGTACCAGGTCAACGCCCTGCAGGCGGAAAGCCAGCCGATCGCCTCTGTGGTGCCGGTCGAGGGTGCCACCGGCTGGGCCGACACCACCATGCTGCACGCCGATGCCAAGCACCCGAACTGCGCCTACCAGTGGATGAACTGGTCGCTGGAGCCCAAGGTCCAGGGCGACCTGGCTTCCTGGTTCGGCTCCCTGCCGGCAGTGCCCGCCGCCTGCCAGGGTAATGAACTGCTCGGCGCCGAAGGCTGCAAGACCAATGGCTTCGACAAATTCGACCAGATCGCCTTCTGGAAGACCCCGCAGGCCGAGGGTGGCAAGTACGTACCCTACAGCCGCTGGACCCAGGACTACATCGCGATCATGGGCGGTCGCTGATTGTGGCATCGCGAAGGCTGCGCGGCTCGGTGGAGCGCTGGTGTGAACCCTGCACCCGGACCGAGCTGATGGCGGCTGGATAAACCCTTATCCGGCCGAACATCCCGAGCAGTTGATTTCACCGTTTTACATCCATCCTGTCCTGGCGGTCCCGTGTCGGCAAAACCTGGCAGCCAGGACGGGATGGATGGTTTTTTCTCCTGGAGTTTTTTGACATGACCCTTGCAGTGCAATTCACCGGTGTCTCCCGCGTCTTCGGCGAGGTCAAGGCCGTCGACCGGGTGTCCATCGACATCCAGGATGGCGAATTCTTCTCCATGCTCGGCCCCTCGGGTTCGGGCAAGACCACCTGCCTGCGCCTGATCGCCGGTTTCGAGCAGCCCAGCGCCGGCAGCATCCGCATCCACGGCGAGGAGGCCGTCGGCCTGGCGCCCTATCAGCGCGACGTCAACACGGTGTTCCAGGACTATGCGCTGTTCCCGCACATGAACGTGCTGGACAACGTCGCCTACGGCCTCAAGGTCAAGGGGGTGGGCAAGGGCGAGCGCTACGCCCGTGCCGAAGAGACCCTGGCCCTGGTGGCCCTGGACGGCTATGGCGCGCGCAAGCCGGCGCAACTGTCCGGCGGCCAGCGCCAGCGCGTGGCCCTGGCCCGCGCCCTGGTCAACCGACCGCGGGTGTTGCTGCTGGATGAACCCCTGGGCGCCCTCGACCTCAAGCTGCGCGAGCAGATGCAGGGCGAACTGAAAAAGCTGCAACGCCAGCTCGGCATCACCTTCATCTTCGTCACCCACGACCAGACCGAGGCGTTGTCGATGTCCGACCGGGTCGCGGTATTCAACAAGGGCCGCATCGAGCAGGTCGACAGCCCGCGCAACCTGTACATGAAGCCGGCGACCGCGTTCGTCGCCGAGTTCGTCGGCACCTCCAACGTGCTGCGCGGCGAGCTGGCCAAACGCCTGACCGGCCAGGCCCTGGCCTGCTCGATCCGCCCCGAGCACATCCGCTTCGCCGACGACCAGGCGGCCAGCAGCGACGAGGTGGAAGTCAGCGGCCTGCTGCACGACATCCAGTACCAGGGCGCGGCCACCCGCTATGAGATCCAGCTGGAAAACGGCCAGAACCTCAGCATCAGCCAGGCCAACGATCAGTGGCAGGCCGGCACCCCGGTTTTTCAGCCCGGCCAGGCCGTGACCGCGCGCTGGGCCCGGGCGGCCATGGTGGCGCTGCAGGATCTTGCCTCCGGTGAGGGCCACTGAGATGGAGGCGTCCTTGAAATCCCGGACGCGGCAGCCGGCCCATGGCCCGCTGCACCGCCTGTCCAACCTGCTCTACCGCCGGCCCAACCTGTACCTGGCGCTGCTGCTGGTGCCGCCGCTGCTGTGGTTCGGCGCGATCTACTTCGGTTCGCTGCTGACCCTGCTCTGGCAGGGCCTGTATACCTTCGACGACTACAGCATGATGGTCACCCCGGACCTGACCCTGGACAACCTGATCGCGCTGTTCCGGCCCGCCAACTACGACATCATCCTGCGCACCCTGAGCATGGCCGTCGCCGTATCCCTGGCCAGCGCCCTGCTCGCCTTCCCCATCGCCTACTACATGGCGCGCCACACCAGCGGCAAGACCAAGGCGTTCTTCTATATCGCGGTGATGATGCCGATGTGGGCCAGCTACATCGTCAAGGCCTACGCCTGGACCCTGCTGCTGGCCAAGGGCGGGGTCGCCCAGTGGTTCGTCGACCAGTTCGGCCTGGCGCCGACCCTGCAACTGATCCTGAGCATTCCCGGGATCGGCGGCAGCACCTTGTCGACCTCGCACCTGGGCCGCTTCCTGGTGTTCGTCTACATCTGGCTGCCGTTCATGATCCTGCCGATCCAGGCCGCGCTGGAGCGCCTGCCGCCCTCGCTGCTGCAGGCCTCCGCCGACCTCGGCGCGCGCCCCTGGCAGACCTTCGTACAGGTGATCCTGCCGCTGTCGATCCCGGGTATCGCCGCCGGCTCGATCTTCACCTTCTCGCTGACCCTGGGCGACTTCATCGTGCCGCAACTGGTCGGCCCGCCCGGCTTCTTCATCGGCAGCATGGTCTACGTGCAGCAGGGCGCGGTCGGCAACATGCCGATGGCCGCCGCCTTCACCCTGGTGCCGATCGTGCTGATCGCCATCTACCTGTCCATCGTCAAACGCCTGGGGGCCTTCGATGCGCTCTGATTCCTCCTCCTACGATCGCGCTTCCTGGGGCCTCAAGCTGGCGGCCTGGGCGGGACTGCTGTTCCTCCATTTCCCGATCCTGATCATCTTCATCTACGCCTTCAACACCGAGGAAGCGGCCTTCAGCTTCCCGCCCCAGGGCTTCACCCTGCACTGGTTCAGCGTGGCCTTCGCCCGGGTCGACGTGCTCGAGTCGATCAAGCTGTCGTTGCAGATCGCCTGCCTGGCCACCCTGATCGCCCTGGTCCTCGGCACCCTGGCCGCCGCCGCGCTGTACCGCCGCGACTTCTTCGGCAAGGAAGGCATCTCGCTGATGCTGATCCTGCCGATCGCCCTGCCCGGCATCGTCACCGGCCTGGCCCTGCTGGCGGCGTTCAAGACCCTGGACATCGAGCCGGGCATTTTCACCATCGTCGTCGGCCACGCCACCTTCTGCGTGGTGATCGTCTACAACAACGTGATCGCCCGCTTCCGCCGCACCTCCCACAGCCTGATCGAGGCCTCGATGGACCTCGGCGCCGACGGCTGGCAGACCTTCCGCTACATCATCCTGCCCAACCTCAGCTCGGCCCTGCTGGCCGGCGGCATGCTCGCCTTCGCCCTGTCGTTCGACGAAATCATCGTCACCACCTTCACCGCCGGCCACGAACGCACCCTGCCGCTGTGGCTGCTCAATCAACTGAGCCGACCGCGGGATGTACCGGTGACCAACGTGGTGGCGATGTCGGTGATGCTGGTGACCATGCTGCCGATCCTCGGCGCCTATTACCTGACCAGGGGCGGCGAAGGCGTGGCCGGCAGCGGCGGCAAATGAGCCCGGCGCGGCGCGAACTCGCGACCTCGATGAATTCGTAGAAGCCCAACCAGAGGATTTCGCAATGCAAAGCAAACTGCTGATCAATGGCCAACTGGTACTCGGTGAAGGCGCCAGCCTGGCGGTGCTCAACCCGGCGCTCGGCGCCCCCCTGCTGCATATCAACGAGGCCAGCAGCGAGCAGGTCGATGCCGCCGTGCGTGCGGCCGATGCCGCCTTCGACGGCTGGTCGCAGACCGCGCCGAAAGACCGTGCGCTGTTGCTGCTGCGCCTGGCCGACAAGATCGAAGCCCATGCCGAGGAGCTGGCCCAGCTGGAGTCGGACAACTGCGGCAAACCCTACGCCGCCGCGCTGAACGACGAAATCCCGGCCATCGCCGACGTGTTCCGCTTCTTCGCCGGCGCCAGCCGCTGCCTGAGCGGTAGCGCCGCTGGCGAATACCTGCCGGGCCACACCTCGATGATCCGCCGCGACCCGATCGGCGTGGTGGCGTCCATCGCGCCCTGGAACTACCCGCTGATGATGGCCGCCTGGAAGCTCGCCCCGGCCCTGGCCGCGGGCAATACCGTGGTGCTCAAGCCGTCCGAGCAGACGCCGCTGACGGCCCTGAAGCTGGCCGAATTCCTCGCCGAGATCTTCCCCGCCGGGGTGGTCAACATCGTCTTCGGCCGCGGCACCAGCGTCGGCAGCCCGCTGGTGACCCACCCGCAGGTGCGCATGGTGTCGCTGACCGGCTCGGTCGCCACCGGCTCGAACATCATTTCCAGCACCGCCGCCTCGGTGAAGCGCATGCACATGGAACTGGGCGGCAAGGCGCCGGTGCTGATCTTCGACGACGCCGATATCGCCGCCGCGGTGGAAGGCATCCGCACCTTCGGCTTCTACAACGCCGGCCAGGACTGCACCGCCGCCTGCCGCATCTATGCGCAGAAAGGCATCTACGAGAAGTTCGTCGCCGAGCTGGGCGCGGCGGTCGGCAGTATCAAGCACGGCCTGCAGCACGACCCGGCCACCGAGCTGGGCCCGCTGATCACCGCCGAGCACCGCGAGCGCGCCAGCGGCTTCGTCGAGCGCGCCGCGGCGCTGGGGCATATCGAGGTGGTCACCGGCGGCAAGGCGGTCGCCGGCCCCGGCTTCTTCTACCAGCCCACGGTGCTGGCCGGCGCTCGCCAGGACGACGAGATCGTCCGCCGCGAAGTGTTCGGCCCGGTGGTCTCGGTCACCCCGTTCGACGACGAAGCGCAGGCGCTGGCCTGGGCCAACGACTCCGACTACGGCCTGGCCTCGTCGGTCTGGACCAACGACGTCGGCCGCGCCCACCGCCTCGCCGCGCGCCTGCAGTACGGCTGCACCTGGGTCAACACGCACTTCATGCTGGTCAATGAAATGCCCCATGGCGGGCTGAAGCTGTCCGGCTACGGCAAGGACATGTCGATGTACGGGCTGGAGGACTACACCGCCGTGCGTCACGTCATGTTCAAGCATTAGCCGTTGGTAAAAAAACCGGGCGGCCCCTATCGGGCCACTCACTCTGAGCTGGAGCACCAACAATGAAAAACGCATTGCGCAGTATCAGTTTCTTCATGCTGTTCGCCGCTGCCGGGCTGGCCCAGGCCGCGGATGACGCCAGGGCCATCGTCGATGGCTACATGGCCGCCTGGAATGCCCACGACGCCGACCAGGCCGCGACCTTCCTGGCCGAGGACGCGGTGTACTTCGATGCCACCGTCGGCACCCCGCAGAACGGCAAGGCGGCGGCGCGCGACAATGTGATCAAGGTGTTCATCGACGCGGTGCCGGACCTGACCTGGAAGATGACCAGCGAGCCGATCGTCGGCGCCGATGGCATCGCCTTCCAGTGGCAGTTCAGCGGCACCAACAGCGGCGCCTGGGGGCCGGACACCCCGGCCACCGACAAACCGCTGAGCTTCGAGGGGGTCAGCTTCATCCGCATCAAGGACGGCAAGATCGCCTATCAGGGCGACTACTACGACGCCCTCGGCTTCAACAAGCAGCTGGGCTGGTAAGCCCACCGCGCCGCCGGTCCGAACCGGCGGCGCCCTCCTGCGCAACGACCTCCCCGCCACAGTCACTACCCCCATGCAGTTCGTCGGTTAATCGGGGGAAATCCTCAAATAGTGTTTTCCATCACATACTGCCTCTATGCGCTCACTAATTGACGTCGGTAGGATGACGGCAAAACCGAGTAAAACTCGGCCAAGGCTATGGATGGCTCAACAGTCCAGCGCAGACCGCCTCCGACCATGCCCCGATTTTCCCTCAGCCTCGCCCGCACACTGCCCATTACCCTGGCAATCCTGCTGGCCATGGCCGGCAACCCCAGCCTTGGGGCCTCCCTGCCCGCCGCTTCCGCCCTCGACCAAGCCGTCGAGCAAGCACGACTGAGCAGTTGGCGCAGCCTCATCGAGCAGGGCAGCGCCCTGGGCGAGCGCAGCAAACTGCAAACGGTTAACGACTTCATCAATCGCTCAGTGAGCTATGGCAGCGATCGCGAAATATGGGGCGCGGACGAATACTGGGCGACACCGGCGCAGACCCTGGCGCGCGGCCGCGGCGACTGCGAAGACTTCGCCATCGGCAAGTACTTCACCCTGGTGGAGATGGGCGTGCCCAGCGAGAAGTTACGCCTGACCTTCGTCAAGGCGCTGGCGCTCAATCAGGCGCACATGGTGTTGGCCTACTACCCGAGCCAGACGGCGCAGCCCCTGATCCTCGACAACCTCGAGCCGCAGATCAAACCGGCCGGCGAACGGCGCGACCTGCTGCCCGTTTATGCCTTCAACAATCACGGGATTTTCCTGGCCAAGCAACCGCAGCAGAAGTCCGCGCAATCGCCGCAGCTGCTCTCGCGCTGGAGCGATGTCAGCGAGCGCGTCCTCGCCGATGAGCGGCGCCAGCAGGCGAACCAGGGCTGACAGCCTACGCTCCGCTCCATTACCTCGAGCAAGCCGCGCGCCGGGTGTCGCTCGCCGCCAGCAGTGCACCAGGGTTCAGCGGCGCGGTACAAAAGCTGGCGGGTTGTCGCTTCGCTCCGATCGGAACGCCGCCCGGACCGCCCTACCCGCCGGCAGTGCACTGTCAATTAGCGAGCGACAGCTCAGCGCGGCGCCAGGTGCGCCACCATCAGTTGCACGCTTTCCCGGCCACGGTACTCGTTGACGTCCAGCTTGTAGGCCAGCTCGACCCAGCGCACGGTGGGATTGGGCCAGACCTCGCGGTCGATGTTGAAGGCAATGCCGTCCAGGGTCTGGCCGCCGCACTCGGTCTTCAGCACCAGCTTGAGGTGCTTGTCGCCGACCAGGCGCTGCTGCACCACCTGGAACACCCCGTGGAACAGCGGCTCGGGAAAATGCTGGCCCCAGGGCCCGGCATTGCGCAGCTCCTTGGCCAGGGGCAGATGAAACTCCTCGACCGACAGGGCGCCATCGGACAGCAGGCGCCCGGTCAGGTCGTCTTCGTCCAGCTGGCGGCGCACCTCGGCATCGAAGGCGGCGGCAAAGGCACCGAAGTTGGCCTCGGGCAGCGACAAGCCCGCCGCCATGGCATGCCCGCCAAACTTGCTGATCAGCTGCGGATGCTTGGCCGCGACGGCGTCCAGGGCATCACGGATATGAAAGCCCGGCACCGAACGCGCCGAACCCTTGAGCACACCGTCGCCGGCGTCGGCGAAGGCGATGGTCGGCCGGTGGTAACGCTCTTTCAGGCGTGAGGCGAGGATACCGATCACGCCTTGGTGCCAATCCGCGTCGAACAGGCACAGGCCGAACGGCATATCCTCAAGCGGCAGCTCCTTGAGCTGGGCCAAGGCCTCGCGCTGCATGCCCTGCTCGATGGCCTTGCGATCCTGGTTGAGCTGGTCCAGTTCCACCGCCATGTCGCGGGCCAGGGCTTCATCTTCGCAGAGCAGACATTCGATCCCCAGGCTCATGTCATCCAGGCGCCCGGCCGCATTCAGGCGCGGGCCGAGAATGAAGCCCAGATCGGTGGAGGTGATGCGCTCCGCCTGCCGCCCAGCCACTTCGAGAATCGCGCGCAGACCCGGTCGTGCGCGGCCGGCACGGATCCGCGCCAGGCCCTGATGCACGAGGATGCGGTTGTTGGCATCCAGCGGCACCACGTCGGCGACGCTGCCCAGCGCCACCAGGTCGAGCAACTCGGCCAGATTCGGCTCCGGGCGCTGCGCACTGAACCAGTTCAGCTCGCGCAACCGTGCCCGCAGCGCCAGCAGCACGTAGAAAATCACCCCGACCCCGGCCAGCGCCTTGCTCGGGAACTGGCAACCCAGCTGATTGGGATTGACGATGGCATCCGCGACGGGCAGCTCGGCCCCCGGCAAGTGGTGATCGGTGACCAGCACCATCAGCCCCGCCGCCTTGGCTGCCGCCACGCCCTCGACACTGGAAATGCCGTTGTCCACGGTAATCAGCAAGTGCGGTTGGCGCTGCAGCGCCACCGCGACGATTTCCGGAGTCAGGCCGTAACCAAACTCGAAGCGGTTCGGCACCAGGTAGTCGACATGCGCCGCGCCGAGCATGCGCAAACCCAGCACACCAACGGTACTGGCAGTAGCACCATCGGCATCGAAGTCACCGACGATCAGCATCCGCTGGCCTTGCTCCAGGGCTTGCACCAGCAACTCGACCGCCGCCTCGATGCCCTTCAACTGCTGGTAAGGGATCAGCCGTGCCAGACCCTTGTCCAGCTCGGCCAGCGACTGCACGCCACGGGCGGCATACAAGCGGGTCAACAGCGGTGGCAGATTACCCAGATCGGGCAAGATGGCGGGTAGCGGTCGGGCTTCGATACGCATCTTCAGCTCATGTCAGAGGATTGTGTGGGCAGGAACCAGCTTGCTGGCGATCCGGCGATGGTCTCGGCAGGAACGCCAACCAGAAGCGGGCGTGCGCCCTGGCTCCGACACAAGAGGTCTTATCGCTCGCCTATCAGCCACTCGATCGGCACTTCATGCTGACCGCGCTCATCGGTTACAAACAGCTCGCCGTCGCTGATCATCACGCTCCAGCTCAGCGCCCGCGGCATATCCAGCGCCAGGCTGGCCAGCGCCTCCTGATCCAGCGCCACCACGTTGATGTTCTTCAGGCTGCGCACCGGAGCGAGCACCTTGGTCTGCCACACGCGCAAGTTGCCGTAGGCGACCAGGCTGAACTTCTCGGTGCGCCGTGAGCACCAGGTGATACGGTCGCTATCGGGTTGACCGACTTCGATCCAGTGCAGCACACGGTCGTCCAGGCTCTTTTCCCACAGCGCCGGTTCATCCACGTCCGACAGGCCACGGCCGAAAGCCAACTGCTCGTCATAGAACAGCGCGTAGGCAATCAGCCGCGCGGCCAGGCGTTCTTCGGTTTCCGACGGGTGCTTGGCCACGGTGAAGCGCAGGGTCTGGTAGATACTGCGGTCGATGTCGGTGAGGTTCAGATCGATCTTGTAGGTGGTGGAAGGCAGGGCCATTGGCGGGCTTCTTGGCTGAGCAAATAAGCCGGCAAGTCTACCCGATGCCGCCCGCTCACGTTAGAGTCGCGACCACAGCCTGATAGATGGAAGCGCCATGCACCTGCCCAGCAAACCCCTCACCGGCCTGAAAGTGATCGAACTCGGCAGCCTGATTGCCGGCCCCTTCGCCGCGCGCATCTGCGCCGAATTCGGCGCCGAGGTGATCAAGGTCGAGTCGCCCGATGGCGGCGACCCGCTGCGCAAGTGGCGCAAGCTCTACGAAGGCACCTCGCTGTGGTGGTTCGTGCAGGCGCGCAACAAACGCTCGATCACCCTCAACCTCAAGCACCAGCAAGGCCTGGAAGTGCTGAAGAAGCTGCTGAGCGAGGCCGACATCCTGATCGAGAACTTCCGCCCCGGCGTGCTGGAAAAACTCGGCCTCGGCTGGGAGGTGCTGCATGCGCTCAACCCCAAGCTGGTGATGGTGCGCCTGTCCGGTTTTGGCCAGAGCGGGCCGATGAAGGATCAGCCGGGCTTCGGCGCGGTGGGCGAAGCCATGGGTGGGCTGCGCTATATCACCGGCTTCGAGGACCGCCCCCCGGTGCGCACCGGCATTTCCATTGGCGACTCGATTGCCGCGCTCTGGGGCGTGATAGGCGCGCTGATGGCGCTGCGTCACCGCGAGGTCAACGGCGGCCAGGGCCAGGTGGTCGATGTGGCGCTGTATGAAGCGATATTCGCCATGATGGAGTCCATGGTGCCGGAGTTCGACGTGTTCGGCTTTATCCGCGAGCGCAGCGGCAATATCATGCCCGGCATCACGCCGTCCTCGATCCATACCAGCAGCGATGGCAAGCACATCCAGATCGGTGCCAACGGTGATGCGATCTTCAAGCGCTTCATGCAGGCCATCGACCGCCATGACCTGGCCGAAGACCCGGCCCTGGCCAGCAACGATGGCCGCGACGCCCGCCGTGACGAGCTGTATGGGGTGATCGACCGCTGGGTCGGCGGACTGCCGCTGGAGCAGGTGCTGGCCACGCTGAACCGGGCCGAAGTACCGGCCAGTCGCATCTTCAGCGCCGAGGACATGTTCAGCGACCCGCAATACCTCGCCCGCGAAATGCTCCTCAGCGCCAAGCTGCCGGACGGCAAGCCATTCAAGATGCCGGGCATCGTGCCCAAGTTGTCCGACACCCCGGGCGGTGTCGAGTGGACCGGCCCGCAACTGGGCGAACACACCGAGCAGATCCTCGCTGCGCTAGGCTATAGCAATGAAGTTGTTGCCGAACTGCGCCGCAACGGCGCCATCTGAATCCGCCCAGGAGCAGAGCCATGCTGGCCGATGAACCCTCACTGCCCGAGGACGTGCTGCTGGCTTTGCAGCAGGACAAGCGCGAGGAAGCCATCGAACTGCTGCAGGTACGCCAAGGGATAAGCGCGCAAGAAGCCGAGGAACGGATCAACCGCTATCAGGAGGACAACCCACCGATCTGCCTGCGCGGCCCTGGCATAGTGGCCCGCAGCAAGCTCAATGCCCTGATCTGGCTGGGTCTGATCGTGCTCATGGCGCTGACCTACCTGCTGCTGGTCGGCTGAGGCACCGGCGCGCCCAGATTCCACGCCGACGAAAAAGGCCGGCACCTTGCGGTGACCGGCCTTGGTCCAATCGCGCGCGCCCTTACAGCGGCTTGCCGCGATTGCCGTGCTGGGTGACAAAGCCCTGCACCGCTTTCAGGTCATTGGCCAGCACCGTGCAGCGCTCTTCGCGCTCGAACAGATCAGCCAGATGCGGCGGCAACGCCGGGGCCTGGCCGACACCGGCCTGCTCCACCGCCTCGGGGAACTTCACCGGGTGTGCGGTCCCCAGGATGACCATGGGCGTGGCCAGACTGCGCCGACATTCACGGGCGGCACGCACGCCGATGGCGGTGTGCGGATCGAGCAGTTCGCCGCACTCGGCGAACACTTCGGCGATGGTTTCGCAGGTCGCCTGGTCGTCTACCGCCAACGAATCGAACAACTTGCGCGCCTCGGTCCAGCGGTCTTCTTCCACGCTGAAACCGCCACCCTGCTTGAAGTTGCTCATCAGCTCGGCAATCGCGGCACCATTGCGCCCGTGCAGGTCGAACAGCAGGCGCTCGAAGTTCGACGAGACCATGATGTCCATGGACGGCGACAGCGTCGGGTAGAGATCGCCCTTGACGTACTGATTGCCGCTCATGAAGCGATGGAGGATGTCGTTGCGGTTGGTTGCGACGATCAGCTGGCTGATCGGCAGGCCCATGTTGCGCGCCAGGTAGCCGGCGAAGATGTCACCGAAGTTGCCGGTCGGCACCGAGAACGCAATGGAACGCGCCGGGCCGCCGAGCTGCAGGGCAGCGTGAAAGTAGTAGACGATCTGGGCCATGATCCGCGCCCAGTTGATCGAGTTGACCGCCACCAGACGCGTTCCCTTGAGAAAGCTCTGGTCAGCGAAGCTGTCCTTGACCATCTCCTGGCAGTCGTCGAAGTTGCCTTCAACAGCGATGTTGTGGATGTTCTCGCCGAGAATGGTGGTCATCTGCCGGCGCTGCACCTCGGACACCCGGTTGTGCGGATGGAGGATGAAGATGTCGACGTTGTCGCAGGCCTTGCAGCCTTCGATGGCCGCCGAACCGGTGTCACCCGAGGTGGCCCCCATGATCACCACACGCTCGTTGCGCTTGGCCAGCACGTAGTCGAGCAAACGGCCGAGCAACTGCAGGGCGAAATCCTTGAACGCCAGGGTCGGGCCGTGGAACAGTTCGAGCACCCACTCGTTGCCGTTCAGCTGGCGCAGTGGCGCCACCGCGCTGTGGGCAAACACGCCGTAGGTTTCTTCGAGAATTTTCTTGAAATCGGCATCCGGAATGCTGCCGGTAACGAACGGGCGCATCACCCGGAAGGCCAGCTCATGGTAGGGCAAGCCGGCCCAGGAGGCGATTTCTTCCTGAGTAAAGCGTGGCAGGTTTTCCGGTACGTAGAGACCGCCATCACTGGCCAGGCCAGCCAGCAGAACGTCTTCGAAATTCAGGGCCGGTGCCTGGCCGCGGGTACTGATATAGCGCATGTTTGGCAAACCTTCGGTTTGAGCTGCAAGCTTCAAGCGGCAGGCCGCACGCGCCAGCTGCGCGCGCGGCCTGCTGCGGGTTAGTTCAACTGTTCGACGCGAATGCGCATGACTTTGCCCACGACATCGTCCAGCGCTTCCAAGGCGGCCAGTGCCTCGTCGATACGCGCCTCGACCACACGATGGGTCACCAGAATCATCGGTACCAGGCCGTCGTGCTCTTCGACTTCCTTCTGCATGATCGACTCGATGTTGATGCCGCGCTGCGACAGGATGCTCGCCACCTGAGCCAGCACACCGGGATGATCCTTGGCCTGAATGCGCAGGTAGTAGGCGCTCTCGCACGCGGCGATCGGCAGAATCGGATGATCGGACAGCGAGTCCGGCTGGAAGGCCAGGTGAGGCACCCGATTGGTCGGATCGGTGGTCAAGGCGCGAACCACGTCGACCAGATCAGCGATGACCGAGGAAGCAGTCGGTTCCATACCGGCACCCGCGCCGTAATACAGGGTCGAGCCCGCCGCATCGCCATTGACCATCACCGCGTTCATCACACCGTTGACGTTGGCAATCAGGCGATCGGCCGGAATCAATGTCGGGTGCACGCGCAACTCGATACCGGCCTCGGTGCGACGCGCCACGCCCAGGTGCTTGATGCGATAACCCAGGGCTTCGGCATAGCCCACGTCAGCCGTGGTCAGCTTGGTGATGCCTTCGGTGTAGGCCTTGTCGAATTGCAGCGGTATGCCGAAGGCGATGGAGGCGAGTATGGTCAGCTTGTGCGCCGCATCGATGCCTTCAACGTCGAACGTTGGATCCGCCTCGGCATAGCCCAGGGCCTGGGCTTCTTTGAGCACGTCGTCGAAGGCCCGGCCCTTCTCGCGCATTTCACTGAGAATGAAGTTCCCGGTACCGTTGATGATCCCGGCCAGCCAGTTGATACGATTGGCGGCCAGCCCCTCGCGAATCGCCTTGATCACCGGAATGCCACCCGCCACGGCAGCTTCGAACGCGACTATCACGCCCTTCGCGCGCGCCCGGGCGAAGATTTCATTGCCATGCACCGCGATCAGTGCCTTGTTTGCAGTGACCACGTGCTTGCCATTGTCGATGGCCCTGAGCACCAGCTCGCGGGCCAGCGTATAGCCGCCAATCAGCTCGATGACGATCTCGATCTCGGGGTTGTCGACCAGCACGAAGACATCGTTGGTAATGGGGGTACCGGTAATGTCGCACTGCGGGTTCTGCGAACGCAGCGCAATCTGCGCCACTTCAATGTCACGCCCGGCACGCCGCGCGATTTCCTCGGCGTTGCGCTTGAGCACGTTGAACGTACCGCCACCGACGGTACCTAGCCCACAGATGCCTACTTTGACCGGTTTCACACTGAACTCCCCATCTGCACTGCGTAAAACGGCCGGAGCTAGCTCCGGCCGCAGAAAAGAAAAAAGAGCCGCACCTTACGAAGCGGCTGTTTATTAGTCAATCGGCCTGAGGCCTGCAATCACTCGGCTTCGAGCGCGAGCTTGGCCAGTTGCGGCGCTGGCTGGTAGCCAGGTATCAGCTTGCCATTGGCCAAGACGATCGCCGGCGTGCCACTGACCCCGATCATCTGCCCCAGGGCGTATTGCTTGGCCACGGGATTGTCGCATTCGGCAGCTGGTACCTCCTGGCGCGTCTTCGCCAGGTTCATGGCCGCCTGGCGATCCTTGGCGCACCAAACACTGACCAGTTCCTTATAGGCCGGGCTCTGCAAACCCTGACGCGGGAAGGCCACGTAGCGCACTTCAACGCCCAGGCGATTGAGCGCCGGAACTTCGCTGTGCAGCTTCTGGCAGTAACCGCAATCGGTATCGGTGAACACGGTGATATGGGTCTTGGCCTGCTCCGCCGCGAAGATCACCATTTCCTGGGTCGGAATGCCGTTGATCTCTTTGGCGATCTCTTTGGTTTCATGCTGCTCGGTCAGGTTGACAGCCTTGCCGTCCTGAATCTGGAACAGATAGCCCTGCAGGAGGAACTGGCCGTCGGCACTGGCATACAACTGGCGGCCGCCCTTGAGCTGAATCTGATACACGCCGGGCATCTGACTCTCGGCAATCGCTTCGATTGGCAGGTCTGGCTGGATCGACTTCAGGCTCTTGCGGATCATCTGGTCAGGGTCGGCGGCCAGGCTCAAGCTGCTGACAAGACCGAGGGCCACGGCTGCGAAAATGCGGGTCACGCGCATGCATACTCCTAACGAGCGTCGGGCAAACAAAGGTTGCAACAGCCTACCATAGATGCCCGCAAAGGCAGACCACAGCAGGTCGGACGGCCACTTCAGCCCCTCGGATGGTGCTGGGCATGCAACTCTTGCAGGCGCGCTCGTGCAATATGGGTATAAATCTGCGTGGTCGACAGATCGCTGTGCCCTAAAAGCATCTGCACCACCCGCAGATCGGCACCATGATTGAGCAAATGAGTAGCAAACGCATGACGCAAGGTATGCGGCGAGAGACTCTTGGCGATGCCAGCGACTCTGGCCTGCAGCTTGATCCGATGCCAAAAGGTCTGCCGGGTCATTTGCTCGCCGCGCGAACTGGGAAACAGCACATCACTCGGTTTGCCGCCCAGCAATAGATTCCGCGCTTCTTTATTGTAGCGCTCGATCCACAGGATCGCCTCTTCGCCCAGCGGCACCAGGCGCTCCTTGCTGCCCTTGCCGAACACCCGCAGCACGCCTTGACGCAGATTGACCTGCTCCAGGGTCAGACCGATCAACTCGCTGACCCGCAAGCCGCAGGCATAAAGCACCTCGAGCATGGCCCGGTCGCGCAGACCGATCGGATCATCCACTTCCGGCGCCGCCAGCAGTGCCTCGACATCCGCCTCCGAAAGGGACTTGGGTAGCGATCTGCCGAGCTGCGGCAAATCGACCTGCAGGGTCGGATCGGTGCCAATCAGCCCTTCACGCAACAAGAATCGATAAAAGCCGCGCAACCCCGAGATCAGCCGCGCCGTCGAGCGGGCCTTGTAGCCCTCACTCAAGCGCCAGGCCAGATGATCGAGGATCAGCTCACGGCCAGCGCTGGCCAACTCCAGGTCGCGCGCCTGCAGCCAACCATGGAATAACGCCAGATCGCTGCGGTAGGCCGCCCGAGTGTGCACGGACAAGCCTTTCTCCAGCCACAGGGCCTCGAGAAAACGGTCAATCAGTGGGTGATCGATAGCGGGCATGGGAGGCTATGGTGGCAATTGAAAGCGGGTTAGTCTTTCACAGCCTGGTCATGCCCGACTAGTAGTGTGCGCACAAGGATCACCGATGGACGAGCAACAAATTCTCCTTGCCTTCACGGTTATTGGTGCCGCCTCCCTCGCCTGTCAGTGGCTGGCCTGGCGCCTGCGCCTGCCGGCGATTCTGTTTTTGCTGATCAGCGGCATACTCGCGGGACCAATTCTCGGCTGGCTTGATCCACAGGTGCTGTTCGGCCCACTGCTATTCCCCATAGTCTCGATGTCCGTGGCGCTGATCCTGTTCGAAGGCAGCCTGACCCTGCATTTGTCCGAATGGCGCGAAATCGGCAGCGTGGTCAGACGCCTGGTAACAGTGGGCGCACTGACCACCTGGGCGACTATCGCCGTCACCACCCACTATCTGCTCGACTTCGCCTGGGACATGGCCCTGCTGTTCGGCACCTTGACCCTGGTTACCGGGCCCACGGTGATAGTACCGATGCTGCGCGTGGTGCGCCCGAAAGCCTCGGTGTCGAATATCCTGCGCTGGGAAGGCATTGTCATCGACCCGATTGGCGCACTGCTTGCCGTCGTCGTTTACAGCTTCATTATTGCCAGCGGTGACGGCGACGGCTGGAACCATGGCCTGGGCACCTTCGCCGGGGTGATCCTCTGCGGCAGCCTGTTCGGCGCGGCCGGTGGCTGGACACTCGGACAAGTACTGCGGCGGCAATGGCTGCCAGCCTACCTGCATAATCTCGCCGTACTGGCCACCGTCCTCGGGGTGTTCATTGGCGCCAACCAGGTCATGCACGAGTCCGGCCTGCTCGCCGTCACCCTGATGGGCATGTGGCTGGCTAACATGAAGGGCGTGGACGTCCGGGATATCCTCCACTTCAAGGAAAACCTCAGCGTGCTGCTGATTTCCGGCCTGTTCATTCTGCTCGCCGCGCGCCTAGACCTCGGCGCCCTGCTCGCAATGGGGCCGGCAGTACTGCTACTGCTTGCCGTCATTCAGTTCGTCGCCCGCCCACTCAGCGTGGCGCTATCTACCTTTGGCTCCAGCCTCAACTGGCGCGAACGCGCCCTGCTCGCCTGGATATCCCCGCGCGGCATAGTCGCCGCAGCGGTCTCGGCAACCTTCGCCATCCGCCTGAGCGAGTCCGGCCATGATGGTGCCCAGCTGCTGGTGCCCCTGACCTTTGCGGTCATCATCGGCACCGTGGTGCTACAGAGCGCCACCGCCCGCCCACTGGCGAAACTGCTCAAGGTGGCCGAACCATCGCCTAGCGGCTTTCTCATCGTTGGCGCTAACGCAGTCGCCCGGGCCGTTGGTAAGGCCCTGCAACAACTCAACTGTCGCGTACTGCTCACCGACTCCAGCTGGGAAAACATTCGCGCCGCGCGCATGGAGAACCTGCCGACCTATTTCGGCAACCCAGCCTCGCAACATGCCGAGGCCCATCTTGATCTGGTCGGCCTCGGCCACCTGCTGGCGCTATCGCCGGCCGGCGAACTGAACACCCTGGCGAGCATGCGCTTCCGCCATGAGTTCGGTGCCGCGCGCCTGTTCAGCTTGGCAAGCGGCCAGGAAAGTCGCCGCAGCGACAAACACCGTGCCAGCGATGAACACCGCGGCCGACCACTGGGCAGCCAACCCCTGACCTATCCTCATGCCGCCAGCCGCCTGTCCCACGGCGCCGAACTGTACATCACTGCCTTGACCGACGGCTTCGGCTGGGACGATTACCAGGCCCTGCATGGCACCCGCGCCACCCTGTTGTTCGCTCGCGACCGTGAGGGCTGGGTGCATGTGGCAACTCCAGACCACAACCTGCAACCGCAGACCGGCTGGACCCTGGTATCACTCATCGAAGCGCAAACGGCGAACACCGAGGACGCGGAGGAAAATAGCCTGCAGGCATCATGAGCAGCGACTGAACCAACCGGCACTAGTCGGGTGATCAACCAAAGCAGGCGTATTCATGCCCCGGCCGGAGGCAGATCAAAACGCGCATGACCAGCCCACCTCAGATGTTCCGCTCATCAGGGGCTCGGCAAGCGCCAGGCTCTTGGCAACAGCGAGCGCCAGCAGACGGCACGCCCGCCCCATAAACGCAAAAAGCAGCCCGAAGGCTGCTTTTCATAAGGACGCTGAGACTTAGCCCAGTTTTTCCTTGATACGTGCTGCCTTACCGGACAGGTCACGCAGGTAGTAAAGCTTGGCTTTACGCACGTCGCCGCGACGCTTGACGGCCAGGCTGTCGACCAGCGGGCTGTAGGTCTGGAAAGTACGTTCTACGCCAACACCGTTGGAGATCTTGCGCACAGTGAAGGCGCTGTTCAGACCACGGTTACGCTTGGCGATTACCACGCCTTCGAATGCCTGCAGACGCTCACGGTCGCCTTCCTTCACTTTCACCTGGACGATGATGGTGTCACCCGGGGCGAAGGGAGGGACTACTTTGCCCATCTGCTCAGCTTCGATTTGCTGAATGATCTTGTTGGTCATGCTGCGCTCCTAAGACAAGCCGTCTGGCCGGTCATCGATACATTAACTATCGTCCCGCTGGCGGATGTATTCCTCCAGCAGCTTTTTCTCTTCCCCAGAAAGCGAGCGGCTATCCAGAAGATCGACACGGCGTTCCCAGGTCCGACCAAGGGACTGCTGCAAACGCCAGCGCCGGATGTGTTCGTGGTTGCCGCCGAGCAGCACCTCAGGAACACGTTTATCCGCATACACCTCCGGACGAGTGTAATGCGGGCAGTCGAGCAGGCCATCCGTAAAGGAATCCTCCTCGGCCGAACTTGCATGACCCAATGCACCAGGCAAAAGGCGCGTCACCGCATCGATCAGCACCATGGCCGGCAGCTCACCGCCAGACAGGACGTAATCCCCAATCGACCATTCTTCATCGACATGCGCTTCAATGAAACGCTCATCGACGCCTTCGTAGCGCCCGGCAATGAGGATCAAAGCCTCCTCGTTCGCCAGTTCGCGTACGGCTGACTGCGTCAGCTGACGACCCTGCGGCGATAGGTAAATCACCTTCGCTTTTACACCTGCGGCCTGCCTGGCATCGAGCAAGGCATCCTCAAGCGGCTTGATCTTCATCACCATGCCCGGACCGCCACCAAAAGGCCGATCATCAACAGTGTGATGGCGGTCTGTGGTGTAGCTCCGTGGGTTCCAACAGGTCAATTGCAACAAGCCCTGTTTCACCGCACGGCTGGTGATGCCGTAATCGCTGATTGCGGTAAACATCTCCGGGAACAGCGTAATGACTTCAACGCGCAGATTTGGCATCAGGCTTAGAAGTCCGCATCCCAGTCGACCTGCATTTCGCCAGCATCAAGATCAATCGACAACACGCATTGTTCCGTATAGGGCAACAGGCGTTCACGATCATCCAGACTGTCGGTGCAGGGTTTGACCATAATCACATCGTTGGCACCGGTCTCGAACAAATGGTCGATCTTGCCGAGCAATTGCCCCGCCTGATCGATAACCTTGAGACCTTCCAACTGATACCAGTAGAACTCGCCCTCGCTCAGATCAGGCAACTGGCTTCGCGGCACACAAATCTCAAAACCGGCAAAGGTACGTGCTACCTCGCGATCATCGAGACCCTTGAGCCTTGCTACCAGAACCTTGCCTTGCAGGCGGCCACCAGCCACTTCGACTTGCTTGACCTCGTTGTCACGCCTGAGCGTCCAGCGAGGATAATTGAGCACGTTGGTCAAAGGATCAGTAAAGGAAAACACCTTCACCTCACCTTTTATGCCATGCACCGAGAATATCTTGCCAAGGACTACTAAATCCTCGGCGGGAGCTGGCTTCATGCTCATAAGGTTGCTTAGGCAGCAGCCTTGGCAGCTTCCTTGAGCAGCTGAGCAACACGCTCAGACGGCTGTGCACCTTGACCGAGCCAGTAAGTGGCGCGTTCCTGGTTGATCGACAGCTTGATTTCGGCACCCGAAGCAACCGGGTTGAAGAAACCAATACGCTCAACGAAACGACCATCGCGCGGATTGCGGCTGTTGGTCACGGTGAGGTGGTAAAACGGGCGCTTTTTGGAGCCGCCACGGGCAAGACGGATGGTTACCATTGAACTTCTTTCCTGTAGTCGGTGCTGCAAAACAAAAAAATGCAAGCATAGGGCACTAGGCCCGAAAGGCCGCATATTCTAAGGATTATCACTACTTTTGCAAAGCCTTTTTCCGAGAGGCAGAAAAGGCTTTGCAAAACAGCAGCAACAAGCTGCAGGCCGAGGTCTCTGGCTTGCAGCTTGTCGCTCACAGTTACATCTTCGGCATACCGCCCGGCATCATACCGCCCATGCCGCGCATCATCTTGGCCATGCCGCCTTTGGCCGAGAATTTCTTCATCATCTTCTGCATCTGCTTGTGCTGCTTGATCAGGCGACCAATGTCCTGCACCTGGGTCCCAGAGCCCATGGCGATGCGCCGTTTGCGCGAACCGCTGATGACATCAGGATCACGCCGTTCGCCCGGGGTCATCGAGTTGATGATGGCCTCCATCTGCTTGAACTGCTTTTCGGCTGCGCCCTGGGCGTTGCCCATCTGCGCCAGATTGACCCCACCCATCTGCGGCAACTTGTCCATCAGGCCGCCAAGACCGCCCATGTTCTTCATCTGCTGCAACTGGTCACGGAAGTCTTCGAGATCGAAGCCCTTGCCCTTCTTCAGCTTCTTGGTCAGCTTGTCGGCTTTCTCGCGATCGAGCGTCTGCTCGGCCTGCTCGATCAGGCTGAGCACGTCGCCCATGCCGAGGATGCGCGAAGCGATGCGATCCGGATGGAACGGCTCCAGCGCATCGCTCTTCTCGCCCATACCGATGAACTTGATCGGCTTGCCGGTGACATGCCGTACCGACAAGGCCGCACCACCACGCGCATCACCATCGACCTTGGTCAACACCACCCCGGTCAGCGGCAACGCATCACCGAAAGCCTTGGCGGTGTTGGCGGCGTCCTGGCCGGTCATCGCATCGACCACGAACAGGGTCTCTGCCGGCTTGATCGCCGCATGCAGCGCCTGAATCTCCGCCATCATTTCGGCATCGATGGCCAGACGACCGGCGGTATCGACGATTACCACATCGATGAACTTGAGCTTGGCTTCCTTGATGGCCGCCTCGGCAATCGCCACCGGCTTCTGACTGAGATCCGAGGGAAAGAAGGTCACCCCGATATCGGCAGCCAGGGTTTCCAGCTGCTTGATCGCAGCCGGACGGTAGACGTCGGCGGACACCACCAGCACGGTCTTCTTCTTGCGCTCCTTGAGGAAGCGCGCCAGCTTGCCGACCGTGGTGGTTTTACCCGCACCCTGCAAGCCCGCCATCAGCACAACGGCCGGCGGCGTGACATTCAGCACCAGGTCTTCATTGGCCGCGCCCATCAGCTCTTCCAGCTCGGCGCGTACGATCTTCACGAAGGCCTGACCCGGTGTCAGGCTTTTCGACACCTCGGTTCCGACCGCACGGTCCTTGACCTTGCCTACGAAGTCCTTGACCACCGGCAATGCGACGTCAGCTTCGAGCAACGCCATGCGCACTTCGCGCAGGGTGTCCTTGATATTGTCTTCGGTCAGCTTGGCTTTGCCAGTGACATTGCGCAGCGTCTGCGAGAGGCGGTCGGTAAGATTTTCGAACATGCACGTTCCTTTCGGGCCCTATCGAGCCGAGGGTGGGCTTGCAACAGACCAGCGATTATATCGAAGACTCCCACCGGCCGACACTGTCAGCGGTCTTTCGTGAAATGCTTGTTGTATGCCACACTCAGCGCCTTTCGGGCTTGCCTAACAAGGATTTATGCACCCTCTGCTTCCCAGCCTCGCTGCTGCCAGCCTTTATGCCGGCGCCACCTTCTACCAAGGCTTGCGCCTGAGCCAGCGCAGCACCCCCGACAAACGCCTGCTGGCGCTGCTGGGTGTGCTCGCCCTGCTCTTCCATGGCGCCAGCCTGTTCCTGCAGATGAGCCAGACATCCGGCCTGTCGCTCGACTTCTTCAATGCCGCCAGCCTGATTGCCTATGCCGTGATTGCATTGACCCTGCTCGCCTGCAGCCGCATTCCGGTGGAAAACCTGCTACTGCTGCTATTTCCGCTCGGCTGCCTGACGGTATTGCTGGCGCAGTTCATGCCGTCCGGCACCCTCCAGTCGATCAACGAAGCGCCGGGCATCCTCGCTCACATCCTGCTGTCGATCATGGCCTACGGCATGCTGACCATCGCCGTGTTCCAGGCGCTGCTGCTTTTGCTGCAGGATCATCAGCTCAAGCACAAGCACCCGTCCGGACTGATCAAGAACTTTCCTCCCCTGCAAACCATGGAAAGCCTGCTGTTTGGCTTTCTCTGGGCCGGCTGGATTCTGCTATCGCTGTCGTTGCTGTCCGGCGCGATCTTCATCGATGACCTGCTTGCTCAGCATCTTGTGCATAAGACCATCCTTTCCTTCTTCGCCTGGATCGTCTTCGCCGTACTGCTTTGGGGCCGACACCAGCTTGGCTGGCGCGGGCATAAGGCGATCCGCTGGACCCTGGCCGGTTTCTGCCTGCTGATGTTGGCGTACTTTGGCAGCAAGCTGGTTCGCGAATTCATTCTGCATATCTAGGCCATTTCCGTGGAAAACGCTCACCCTGGCTTTCTGATTGGCCTGTTGATCTTCCTGCTCGCCTGCTCGGCGTTCTTCTCCAGTTCAGAAACCGGCATCCTCAGCCTCAATCGTTATCGCCTGCGCCATATGGCCAAAGAAGGGCACCGCGGCGCCAAGCGGGTCAACGACCTGCTCAGCCGCCCGGACCGCCTGCTCGGCACCATTCTGATCGGCAACAACTTCGTCAACATCCTGGCCTCGGCCATCGCCACCGTGCTGGCCATTCAGCTCTGGGGCGAAGCCGGGATCGCGATTGCCACCATAGGCTTGACCCTGGCGCTGCTGATTTTCGGTGAAATCACCCCGAAAACCCTGGCCGCCCTGCACCCTGAAAAAGTTGCCTACCCGTTCAGCCTACCGCTGCTGATATTGCTCAAGCTGTTCTACCCGCTGGTCATTCTGCTTGGCTGGATCAGCAACGGCCTGCTCAAGCTACTGGGTGTCGACCCGGCCAGTAAAAGCAACGACAGCCTGACCACCGAAGAACTGCGCAGCGTGGTGCGCGAGTCCGGCCATGAACTGCCGAAGAACCGCCAGAACATGCTGCTCGGCATTCTCGACCTGGAGAATGTCACGGTCGACGACATCATGATCCCGCGCAACGAAGTTACCGGCATCGACCTGGAAGACGATATCGAAACCATCATCAATCTGCTCACCACCACCACCCACACGCGCCTGCCGGTGTTTCGCCACAACATCAACCAGGTCGAAGGCATCGTGCACATGCGCCAGATCGCGCGCCTGATGAGCCAAAACCAGCTGACCAAGGATGATTTGCTCGTCGCCTGCAACGAACCCTATTTCGTGCCGGAGAACACACCGCTTTCGACCCAGCTGATCAACTTCCAGAAGCAGAAACGCCGAATAGGCATCGTCGTCGACGAGTACGGCGATGTGATCGGCATCGTGACCCTGGAAGACATCCTTGAAGAAATCGTCGGCGACTTCAGCAACCAGAGCACCCTGCGCAGCCCGGACATTCACCCGCAAGAAGATGGCACCCAGGTCATCGATGGCGCCGCCTACATCCGCGAAGTAAACAAGATGCTCGGCTGGCACCTGCCCTGCGACGGCCCCAAGACCCTCAACGGCCTGATCACCGAAGCGCTGGAAAGCATTCCCGACAGCGCCGTATGCTTGAAGATCGGCCCTTACTGCCTGGAAATTCTGCAGTCGTCGGAGAACCGGGTGAAAAGCGTACGGGCCTGGAAGGCCAACGCCGCTTCGCCGAGCGAAACACCAACAGAGTAGTGGCTGGCGAGTTCAACCGGGGGGCTGCGACGAGTCATAGCCGCCATGGCGAGCAGCGGTAGCGCAGTATCAGGGTCTAGGGCAGCCGAAGCTGACTAATCGAACCGAGCGAACAGGCCACTAGCCGCCAGGCCCTCAGCCCAGACCCGATAACCGAGGCTCGACGGATGGTAGCCGTCGACTGCCAGGTAATCCGCGGAAAACTCCAGGCTCAGTGGATGATGCTCCGCGCCAAGGCGTGCGGCGAGCTGGCGCAAGCAGCTATCCAACAAGGCTGCACGCACGCCTAGCACCTGCCGCAGCAGACAGGGCAAGGCGCTGAAATGCTGCAGAGGCGGGACACCACTGAATGCCACCCGCGTACCACGGCGAGCCAGCGCCTCGGCCATGCTGCCGAGCGCAACGCGCCAGCGCGACAGCGAGGTGAGATGGGTGGCGTCGTTGACGCCGAAAACCAGCAACGCCAGATCGAACGGCTCATCCAGAACCTGTGGCAACAACCGCTCACACGCCTGCACGGCGGTGATGCCATTCTCACCACAGGCACGCCAGGCCACCGGCCGGCCTTGCCGAACGGCCAGCGCCTCGGCCAACTGCCCCACCAGCGCCGCACGCAAGCAGCTCACGCCAACACCCACTACCGTGGACTCACCCAACACCAGCAAGCGCAATGGCTCGCCCGCCAGGGCAGCCCCAGCCAACCCGCGCTGCGAACCTTCAGCTGGCGGCAGCCTGAGCGCCTGCTTGCGCGTGTGCATGGCCAGCGGCACCAGCACAGGCGACAGCGCCAGCACAGTCAGCCACCAGGCATAGGCGCGCAGAGGGCTCACAGCTCGACACTGACCGCCTGCGCCGCACGAGCGGCCTTGGCCCGCGCCGCCGGCAGCGACTCATCGCGCGCCAAGGCCACCCCCATGCGCCGCTGACCACTGACTTCGGGCTTGCCGAACAAACGCAGCGCCGTGTCAGACTCGGCCAGAGCCGCACCGAGATTGGCGAAACTGACCTGACGTGAATCACCCTGCACCAGCAGCACCGCCGAAGCGGAGGGACCGAGCTGACGAATAAGCGGAATCGGCAGACCGAGAATGGCCCGCGCATGCAGGGCGAACTCGGACAGATCCTGGGAAATCAGCGTGACCAGGCCGGTATCGTGGGGCCGCGGTGATACTTCGCAGAACCAGACCTGATCGCCCTTGACGAACAACTCGACGCCAAACAGTCCGCGACCGCCCAGCGAGTCCGTGACAGCCAGGGCAATCCGTTCGGCCTCGGCCTGGGCCTTCGTACTCATCGGCTGCGGCTGCCAGGATTCCTGATAATCGCCCTTGACCTGACGATGACCAACCGGCGCACAGAAGCTGGTGCCGCCGGCATGCCGCACCGTCAGCAGGGCAATTTCGTAGTCGAAATCGATAAAGCCCTCGACGATGACCCGCCCCCTGCCGGCGCGACCACCCGCCTGGGCATACTCCCAGGCAGCCGGCAGGTCTTCGATAGTTTTCAGCAGTGATTGACCTTTGCCGGAGGAGCTCATGACCGGCTTGATCAGACAGGGAAAGCCGATCTGCTGCACCGCCGCCCGGCACGCCTCGAGCGAGTCGGCGAACTGGTAGGGCGACGTTGGCAAACCCAACTCTTCGGCCGCGAGACGACGGATACCCTCGCGGTTCATGGTCAACTGCGCAGCACGTGCGCTGGGAATCACCGTAAAACCTTCGCTCTCCAGTTCGACCAGCGTCGCCGTGGCAATCGCCTCGATTTCGGGAACGATGTAATGCGGCTGCTCCAACTCGATCACCGCACGCAACGCCGCGCCATCGAGCATATCGATCACATGACTGCGGTGCGCCACCTGCATCGCCGGGGCATAGGCATAGCGATCCACGGCGACCACCTCGACGCCGAGGCGTTGCAGTTCGATCACCACTTCCTTGCCCAGCTCACCTGAACCACAGAGCAAGACGCGAGTCGCACTCGGCGACAACGGGGTTCCGATACGGGGCATGAAGACTCCTCGAACTAACAGGGATAAAAGACCACCAGGCGGCGGAGTTAGAGCAGTACACCCTGGGCTTTCGCCCGTGCATGACAGAGCAGCAGCACCTGGCGACGCTCGGCATTGTCCATGCGACTCCAGCGGGTGATTTCGGCAACGGTACGCTGGCAGCCGATACAGGTGTCGTCATCGTCCAGCGCACAGATCTGCACGCAGGGTGAGGCAACCGGGCGCTCGAGCTCCATCAGTCGTCCTGCTCGACCAAGTCGCGGGCGTAACGCTGTGCGTTATGCACATAGTGTGCAGCGCTGGCTTCAAGCATCGTCTTTTGCGCCTCGCTCAGCTCGCGCACCACCTTGCCCGGCGAACCGACCACCAGCGAACCGTCGGGAATTTCCTTGCCTTCGCCGATCAGGGTGTTGGCGCCGATGATGCAGTACTTGCCGATCTTCGCACCATTGAGCACCACCGCATTGATGCCGATCAGGCTGTAATCGCCGACCGTGCAGCCATGCAGCATGGCGTTATGGCCGATGGTCACGCCCTTGCCGAGCGTCAGCGGAAAGCCCATGTCGGTGTGCATCACGCTGCCGTCCTGCACATTGCTCTGCTCGCCGATGTGGATCAGCTCGTTGTCGCCGCGCAACACCGCGCCGAACCAGACGCTGGCGCCCTGCTCCAGCTTGACCTTGCCGACCAGCGTGGCATTCGGCGCCACCCAACTCTCGGGGTGGACGTCGACGCTGGATTGCCCCAGGCGATATTTCATTGATTGACCCTCGTCTCGCGATTGATCTCCGCTCTTGCGCAATTAGCGGAGCGTGATGAAGTGCTCAGGTGGCTGGTGCAGATTGATGTCGGCGTCATAGATCAGGTTGATCAATTCCACCAGCATGATCGCCGTAAGCCCCCAGATCTTGTATTCGCCATACCGGTAACTCGGCACGTACCAGCTCTGTCCGAGGTAGTCGATGCGATGGGTCATCTCGCGCGGATCGCCACGAAAGAATTCCAGGGGCACCGAGAACACCGAGGCGATTTCGTCATCATTGGCCAGGTATTCGACGTAATCCGGCACCAGCCCGACATAGGGTGTGACCTGAATGCCGTGACGCGAAACCAGGGTACTGAGCGGCCCGACCACCTCGACCAGCCCCGGCGCCAGGCCGATTTCCTCTTCGGCCTCACGCAGCGCGGTACGAATCAGATCGGCATCTTCCGGATCCCGTCGGCCGCCGGGAAAAGCCACCTCGCCACCGTGAGTGGACAGGCCACTGGCGCGCAAGGTCAACACCACTTCCGGTTGGTCGTTGCGGGTAACAGGAATCAACACCGCCGCCTCGGGGAAGCTGCGGTCGGTCTCCAGAAGACGCGGGTTGTAGCCGCGCACGCGGTGGAGCAGTTCGTCCAGCATGGAGATTCTCAGTCTTTATTCTTGTTTCGATGATTGCACGAAAGTCACCCTCGTCCCAAGCTCCGCAACGCTCGCGACGATCATTCGGGGTACCGAGGCAAGGTCGGATCACGCTTGCCGCCCAGCACCCTCGCGCGCCAAGATATTGGGTAACAAAGAGGATTCGCCATGAAGTTCTGCAGCCAGTGCGGCAACCCCGTAACCCTGAGGATTCCCGAAGGCGACAATCGCTTGCGCCATGTGTGCGAACACTGCCACACGATTCATTACCAGAACCCGCGCATCATTGCCGGCTGCTTGCCAGTGTGGGGCCAGCGCGTGCTGTTGTGCCGCCGCGCCATAGAACCGCGCCGCGGCTACTGGACCCTGCCAGCCGGTTTCATGGAGAACGGTGAAACCCTGGAGCAGGCCGCTGCGCGCGAAACCCACGAGGAAGCCTGCGCCCGAGTACGCGACCTGAGCCTCTATACCCTGTTCGACCTGCCGCATATCAATCAGGTGTACATGTTCTTCCGCGCCGAACTGGTTGACCTGAACTTTGCCGTCGGCGAAGAGAGCCTCGAAGTGCAGCTATTCGAAGAATCCGAGATCCCTTGGTCCGAGCTGGCTTTCCCGACCGTCGGGCGTACCTTAGAATGCTACTTCGCTGACCGGCAGCAGCATGTTTACCCGGTACGCAACGAGCCGCTGGAAGCCTTGCGCGCGCACTACAAGAAAGTTCATTGATCCCCGGGATACCGCTCCGATGCGCTTGTTGTTCATTCTGCTCTGCTTATCCCTTACCGCTAATGTCCATGCCACCGCCACGCCCGAGGCCCTGTCGATCGACAAGGTGCTGGTGGTCAAATCGGAACGCCGACTGCATCTGATCAGCCACGGCGAAACACTCAAATCCTACCGGGTGTCCCTCGGCAAGCAGGTCAAAGGCGCCAAACGGCGCGAGGGCGATCTGCGCACACCGGAAGGCATCTATTGGATCGATTGGCGTAAAACCAGCGATAAATACCAACTATCCATGCACATCTCCTACCCCAATGCCCGCGACCAGGCCTACGCCCGCGAGCAAGGCGTGCCACCTGGCGGCATGATCATGATTCACGGCACACCGCTGGATGAGGAGTACCCCGAGTGGTTCTTCCACACCCTGGACTGGACCGAAGGCTGTATTGCCCTGAAAAACGACGACATGCGCGAGATCTGGCAACTGGTCAAGGATGGCACCTTGATCGAGATCAGGCCCTAATAGCCGCAGGCCCAGTTCTTGTACACAACGCCGGGTTTCAGACCACTCCGCCCGACAGCTAGCTCGCGTCGCGCCTGCAAGATTTGCACACGCTAATCTTGCGCGATAACTTGTTGTGCTAATCACCTGATCGCGGGACCGCTCCATGACACAGCCGCAACCCTGCGCCGCGCTATTGCTGGACAATCAGCTGTGCTTCGCCCTGTATTCGACTTCCCTGCTGATGACCAAGGCCTACAAACCGCTGCTGCAGAGCATCGGCCTGACCTACCCGCAGTACCTGGCCATGCTGGTGCTGTGGGAACGCGACGGCATCACCGTCGGCGAGATCAGCGCCCGCCTGTTGACCGACCCCGGCTCGCTGACGCCACTGCTCAAGCGCCTGGAAGTCGAAGGCCTGCTCAAGCGCACTCGCAGCAGTGTTGACGAACGCGTGGTCGAGCTATACCTGACCGAGCGGGGGCGCGCCCTGCAGCAGCAAGCCAAGCGCTTCCCCGCCTGCATAGCAGAGGCCAGCGGGCACAGCACGGCCGAGCTAATGGCGCTCAAGGAAGAAGTGCTGGCGCTGCGCAGCAAGCTACAACAGTCGATCTGAGCCAGGTCCGGCGCCCCTGCAGGTCGCTGGCCTTTGCCTCTTTCCCTACCCCGCCAACGCCCCCTACCTCCCGCCTGAAATCCGCGCCCAGCCTGACTTATTCCATAAAATACATATCTGTATATCTAATAGTTCTTATAAATATATTGCGCACAAGATTTTATCGCACTAGATTGCAAGCCACGCACTTACTTAGCGCGCAATACTTTAGACAACAAACATAATCCGGAGACATCGCCATGCAAACCATCCAAGCCCTTTACACCGCTAGCGCCACCGCCACCGGAGGCCGTGACGGCCGCGCCGTTTCCTCCGACGGTATCCTCGACGTGAAACTGTCCACCCCGCGCGAATTGGGCGGCCAGGGCGGCGAAGCGACCAACCCGGAACAGCTGTTTGCTGCCGGCTACTCGGCCTGCTTCATCGGTGCGCTGAAGTTCGTTGCCGGGCAGAAGAAAATCGCTCTGCCGGCGGACACCTCGATCACTGGCAAGGTCGGCATCGGCCAGATTCCCGGCGGTTTCGGCCTGGAAGTAGAACTCGACGTCAGCCTGCCGGGTCTTGAACAGGCCGTCGCCGAAGACCTGGTCGGCGCCGCCCACCAGGTCTGCCCGTACTCCAACGCCACCCGCGGCAACATTGACGTGCGCCTGAACGTCGCCGTCTGAAACGCCCAGCTGCTGGCGTCAGCGGTTAAGTCGGATGCCTGAGGCAGTGGGTAGCGCGGGGCGTAACAGCGGCATGATCCATGACTGCGGCCTGCTCAACCTGATCCCCGCCGCTGCAGCAAGCGCGTGCAACGCTGACGAAACACCCGCACCAAGCCATCAATGCAAAAGCCCCAACTCGCCATAGGCGGGCCGGGGCTTTGGCATGTCTGCTTAGCCGTTCAGAACTGCAGGTCGGACAGGCGCCAGACCTCGAAGGCAGGCGTCTCATAGGGATGGGCCTTTTTCATCGCCTTGACCGAGTCGTGCAGCAGCTCGTCGGCCACCACCAGTTCGACTTTCCATTCCGCGACCTGGTGCACCTGTCCCTGCTGGCCGAGAAAAGGCTCGCTACCCTGCAAGGGCCGGTACTGGCCTTGGCCCAGGGCCTGCCAACAACAGCTGTCGTAGTTACCCATGCGCCCGGCGCCCGCCGCGAAAACAGCCTGTTTGATCTGTTCCAGATGGCTTTCCGGGACGTAGAAACACAGTTTGTACATCGAATTCTCCATAATGCGTTGACGCATATGGCAACCCAGAACCTCAGGATCACCCAGCCACAGCAATAATGGCATTTTGCCTTATTCAGCACCCATGGCCCAGCTCACAACTCTATATTGGAGCGCTGAAAAGACAGATCATCCATTCTCTTGCTAGAGCAATTGGTTATAAGAAACTTACAATCAATCACCCTTAGTGAAACGCCGCCAACGCGCCCACAAACCATCGACCGGTGGGTTGTGGCGGCCATCGCAATAGGGCAGGCGCTGCGACTGGCCACAGCGACAGAGCAAGAGACGCTGCTCGTGCTGCGGCTCGAGGCGCAGTCCAGCGCAGCATCCGGGGGAGCAATCGGGTAGCGCGGACGAATGCCCGCAACGGCACAACAGATGCGTCTCGCCTGGCTTGACCAGGCGGACCTCGGGGAGGATTGGCAAATCGGTTTCAGTCATCGACACCGCAAGCCCGGATGTACTCCGAGGACAATGGTTAGACCAACCCGGACAACATCCGGGTTGCCGCACTGCGCCACAAGGACCGGAGAATGGAGACGCCAGGGTGACGGCTGACCCTCTCCCGCAAGGGAGAGAGGGTCAGCAGAAGAGCCCAGGGCTCGCGGTCAGTCCACCCAGACCCGCGCATTGCGGAACATGCGCAGCCAACCGGCATCTTCCTGCCATTCTTCCGGCTGCCAGGAGTTCTGCACGGCGCGGAATACCCGCTCCGGGTGCGGCATCATGATGGTCACCCGGCCGTCGCGACTGGTCAGGCCGGTAATGCCGCGTGGCGAGCCGTTGGGGTTGGCCGGATAGGTCTCGGTGACCTTGCCGTGGTTGTCGATGAAGCGCATGGCCACGCAACCGGACAGATCGGCTTCGAGCAGGGCTTCTTCGTTCTCGAACTCGGCATGGCCCTCACCGTGGGCGATGGCAATCGGCATGCGCGAACCGGCCATGCCGCGCAGGAAGATCGAGGCCGATTCCTGCACCTGGACCATGGCCACCCGCGCCTCGAACTGTTCCGAGCGGTTGCGCACGAAGTGCGGCCACAACTCGCTGCCCGGGATCAGCTCATGCAGGTTGGACATCATCTGGCAACCGTTGCACACGCCCAGGGCGAAGCTGTCCTTGCGCTCGAAGAAGGCCTGGAAGCCATCACGGGCACGGCTGTTGAACAGGATCGACTTGGCCCAGCCCTCACCGGCACCGAGCACGTCGCCATAGGAGAAGCCGCCGCAGGCGACCAGCCCCTTGAAGGTCGCCAGGTCGACACGACCGGCAAGGATGTCGCTCATGTGCACGTCGATCGCGTTGAAACCGGCACGGTCGAAGGCGGCGGCCATTTCCACCTGGCCATTGACGCCCTGCTCGCGCAGTACGGCAATTTGTGGACGCAGCCCCTTCTTGATGTAGGGCGCGGCGATGTCCTGGTTGACGTCGAAATCCAGCGTGATGCTGAGGCCCGGATTGTCCTCCTCGAGCAGCGCATCGAACTCTTGTTCGGCGCACTGGGCGTTGTCGCGCAGGCGCTGGATCTGGTAGCTGGTTTCGCTCCACTGGCGCTGCAACAAGCGCCGCTGACCGGCGAATACCGGCTGATCGTTGAAGCTGATCCGCACTTCGCCATTGTTGACCGGCTGACCGACCACGGCGACGCAATCCAGCCCCGCCGCACTGAACTGCGTCAGCACCTGCGGCGTGGCGTCCTTGTGCACCTGAATCAGCGCACCCAGCTCTTCGTTGAACAGCACGGCCGCCAATTCCTCGGGGCTGCCGGCCAGTGAGTCGAGCGACAGATGGAGGCCGCAATGACCGGCGAAGGCCATTTCCAGCGCGCTGACCAGCAGGCCGCCGTCGGAACGGTCATGGTAGGCCAGCAGGTGACCATCGGCGTTCAACCCCTGGATCACCGCGAAGAATGCCTTGAGGTCTTCGGCGTCGTCGACGTCGGGGGCCTGCTTGCCGATCTGCCCGTACACCTGAGCCAGAATCGAGGCGCCCATGCGGTTCTGCCCGCGACCCAGGTCGATCAGGATCAGGTCGGTCTCGCCCTTGTCCATGCGCAGCTGCGGAGTCAGGGTCTTGCGGATATCGCTGACTGGGGCAAAGCCGGTGACAATCAGCGACAGCGGCGAGGTGACGCTCTTCTCCGCGCCGTCATCCTGCCAGCGGGTTTTCATCGACATCGAATCCTTGCCCACCGGAATGCTGATCCCCAGTTCCGGACACAGCTGCATGCCCACGGCTTTGACCGTGTCGTACAGGCGTGCGTCTTCACCGGGGTGGCCGGCGGCGGCCATCCAGTTGGCAGACAGTTTGATGTCGGAAATCTTCTCGATCCGGGCCGCGGCCAGGTTGGTCAAGGTCTCGCCAATGGCGATACGCCCCGATGCCGCCGCATCCAGCAAGGCCAGCGGCGTGCGCTCGCCCATGGCCATGGCTTCGCCGGTATAGACGTCGAAACTGGTGGCGGTGACCGCACAATCGGCCACGGGCACCTGCCACGGGCCAACCATCTGATCGCGCGCGACCAGACCGGTGATGGTGCGATCGCCGATGGTGATCAGGAAGCTCTTGCTGGCCACGGCCGGGTGATGCAGTACACGGGTCAGGGCATCGTCGATCGCCAGGCCACTGGCATCGAAATCATCGCCCTGCTCGGTTTCGTGGCTTGCCGAACGGTGCATGCGCGGCGCCTTGCCGAGCAGCACATTGAGCGGCATGTCCACCGCCTTGTTGCCGAAATGGCTGTCGGCAACGGTCAGGTGCGGCTCCTCGGTGGCCTCGCCGACCACCGCGAAGGGGCAACGCTCACGCTCGCAAATCGCCTTGAAGCGCTCGAATTCGGCAGCATCGACGGCCAGCACGTAGCGCTCCTGGGATTCGTTGCTCCAGATCTCATGGGGGGCCATGCCCGGCTCGTCATTGGGCACATTGCGCAGCTCGAAACGCCCGCCGCGACCGCCATCGTTGACCAGTTCGGGGAAGGCATTGGACAAGCCGCCGGCACCGACGTCATGAATAAAGCTGATCGGATTCTGCTCGCCAAGCTGCCAGCAGCGGTCGATCACTTCCTGACAGCGCCGCTCCATCTCCGGGTTTTCGCGCTGCACCGAGGCGAAATCCAGATCAGCCGAGCTGGTGCCCGTGGCCATCGACGAGGCGGCACCACCGCCCAGACCGATCAACATGGCCGGGCCGCCCAGCACGATCAACTTGGAACCAATGGTGATTTCAGCTTTTTGCACGTGATCGGCGCGGATGTTGCCCATGCCGCCCGCGAGCATGATCGGCTTGTGATAGCCACGCACCTCGAAACCGCGCGGAGAATCGACCGCCTGCTCGAAGGTACGGAAATAGCCGGTCAACGCCGGACGACCGAATTCGTTGTTGAACGCCGCGCCACCGAGCGGGCCTTCAAGCATGATGTCCAGCGCCGTGACGATACGCTCCGGCTTGCCATAGGGCACTTCCCACGGCTGTTCGAAACCGGGGATCTGCAAGTTGGATACGCTGAAACCGGTCAGCCCGGCCTTGGGCTTGGCGCCGCGGCCGGTAGCGCCCTCGTCGCGGATCTCGCCGCCGGAGCCCGTAGCCGCACCTGGGAACGGCGCGATGGCGGTCGGGTGGTTGTGGGTTTCCACCTTCATCAGGATATGCACCGGCTCCTGATGGGCGCCGTACTGACGGGTTTCCGCGTTCGGGTAGAAACGACCGGCAGTGTGGCCGACGATCACCGCGGCATTGTCTTTATAGGCCGAGAGCACGCCCTCGCCATGCAACTCGTTGGTGTTCTTGATCATGCCGAACAGCGACTTTTCCTGGCTCTCGCCGTCGATATCCCAGCTGGCATTGAAGATCTTGTGCCGGCAATGCTCGGAGTTGGCCTGGGCGAACATCATCAATTCGATGTCGTGCGGATTGCGCTTCAGGTCATTGAAGCTGCTGACCAGGTAATCGATTTCGTCCTCGGCCAGGGCCAGGCCCAGCTCGACGTTGGCCTGCTCCAGGGCGGCGCGACCACCGCCCAGCACATCCACCACAGTCAGCGGCTTGGGCTCGGCGTGACTGAACAGAGCAGCGGCGCCTTGCACATCGGTCAACACCAGTTGGGTCATGCGGTCATGCAGCACGTCCGCGACCAGCTGCATCTCGGCTTCGTTCAACTCACCGGTGATGTAATAGGCGATGCCGCGCTCGATGCGCTGGATCTTCGCCAGACCGCAGTTGCGCGCGATGTCGCTGGCTTTGCTCGACCAGGGCGAGATAGTGCCGAAACGCGGAATGGTCAGGAACAGACGGCCGCCAGGCTCCTGCACCGGCACACTCGGGCCGTACTTCAGCAGACGGGCCAGCACCTGTTCTTCATCGGTGCTGAGCGCCCCGGTGACATCGGCAAAATGCGCGAACTCGGCATACAGCCCAGTCACAGCGGGTACTTTGCTGGTCAGTTGCTCAAGCAATTTACCGTGACGAAAAGCAGAAAGGGCGGGAGCGCCGCGCAGGATCAACATGGAGAACAGCCTCTGAGAAGGGGGTGTACTTCGAACCGTCCCGGGTCTGCTGCGCGTCGGCCGGCCGGCGCTGAAGGTGGGTTCGGACTGCTCATTTACAACTCGTAAACGCCGCGTCCTCGTCCACCTTCGCCTTGCCAGGCTCTAACTCGCGAGCCCCAGAACAGGTTCTTGGAGGCCGTGCATTCTAGCCTAAAGCGCTCGCCGCGGCACCCATGACGGCGCCAGAACTGTCGTCTTCACTGCCGAGATATGGTGAGCGGCACGCTTTGCGTATACTGCGCCAATGTTTGCTCAATCTGCGTTCCGCACACGCTGCGCCCACTGGCTCTCGGCGATCGGAATCCTCCTAGTGCTCGCCAGCTGCGCTGAAGCCCCCAGCGCCCTCGAGCGCGTCAAGGCGGAGGGAGTACTGCGGGTGATCACTCGTAACAGCCCGGCCACCTATTTCCAGGATCGCAACGGCGAAACCGGCTTCGAGTACGAACTGGTCAAACGCTTTGCCGATGACCTGGGCGTGAAGCTGCAAATCGAGACCGCCGACAACCTCGATGCGCTATTCGCCAGCCTCGGCAAGGAAAATGGCCCGGTGCTGGCCGCCGCCGGCCTGGTAGCAAGCGACGGACGGCAGCAGCTGGCCCACTTCTCCCTGCCTTATCTGCAAGTCACCCCACAAATCATCTACCGCAACGGTCAGCGCCGCCCAACCCGTCCAGAGGACCTTGTCGGCAAACGCATCCTGGTCCTCAAGGGCAGCAGCCACGCCGAGCAATTGGCCAAACTGAAGATCAAACTGCCGGAACTCAATTACGAAGAATCCGCGGTGGAGGAAGTGGTCGACCTGCTGCGCATGGTCGACGAGGGACAGATCGACCTGACCCTGGTCGACTCCAACGAACTGGCGATGAACCAGGTGTACTTCCCCAACGTGCGAGTGGCCTTCGATCTCGGCGACTCGCAAAGCCTGGCCTGGGCCGTCGCCCCCGGCGAAGACAACAGCCTGCTCGAGGAGATCAACCGCTTTCTCGATCGCGCCCAGCAGAACGGCAGCCTGCAACGCTTGAAGGAACGCTACTACGGCCACGTCGACGTGCTGGGTTACGTCGGCGCCTACACCTTCGCCAAGCACCTGCAACAGCGCCTGCCCCGTTACGAGAAGGATTTCCGCAAGGCGGCCCAGATCAATCAGGTCGACTGGCGCCTGCTAGCCGCCATGGGCTATCAGGAATCGCTCTGGCAACCATCCGCCACCTCGAAAACCGGGGTGCGCGGCCTGATGATGCTGACCCTGCGCACCGCTCAGGCCATGGGCGTATCCAACCGTCTCGACCCCAAGCAGAGCATCGACGGCGGCGCCAAGTACATCGTCCACGTCAAGAATCAGCTGCCCGACAGCATCGAAGAACCGGATCGCACCTGGTTCGCCCTGGCCTCCTACAACGTCGGCGGCGGCCATCTGGAAGATGCCCGCAAGCTCACCGAGGCCGAGGGGCTCAATCCAAACAAGTGGCTGGATGTGCAGAAGATACTGCCCCGTCTGGCGCAGAAACAGTGGTACAGCAAGACCCGCTACGGCTATGCCCGCGGCGGTGAACCGGTGCATTTCGTGCGCAACATCCGCCGCTATTACGACATACTCACCTGGGTCACCCAGCCGCAGTTGGAAGGTAGCCAAATGGCCGCCAGCAACCTGCACACGCCCGGGGTGAACAAGACCCCGCCGCAGGAAGAACTGCCGCCGCTGTAACCCGAACCGCTCGCCCCAGCCGCTCGCCCTGCCCGCCTGCTCTAGCGACCCACAGGTTAGCCTTGAGCGAAGCGCATCCGCCTCGCTGCCCGGATCAACTCAAGGGGAACATCTCAGCCGTCGATCATCGCCCGGCTGGCGCTCAGGCTTATTCCGGCAACCCGCTAGCGGGCTGCGGGGAAGGACGACCTCTACCGCGTCGCGCGCCGCATCTTGAAGAACTCGCTGAGCACTGCGCCGCACTCCTCGGCCAGCACCCCACCCTCGATCAGCACCCGATGATTGAGAAACGCCTGGTTGAAGAACTCGCCACGACTCAGCGCCACCCCGGCCTTGGGCTCGGTGGCGCCATACACCACCCGCTGAATCCGCGCATGCACGATCAGCCCGGCGCACATGCTGCACGGCTCCAGGGTCACGTACAGGGTGCTGCCCGGCAGGCGGTAGTTGTCGACGGCCTGCGCCGCGGCGCGGATCGCCACCATCTCGGCATGCGCGCTGGGGTCGTGACTGGATATCGGGCAGTTGAAGCCGCGGCCGATGATCGCGCCATCCTGCACCAGCACCGCGCCGACCGGCACCTCACCCAGGGCTGCGCCTTCGGCGGCCAGGGCCAAGGCCTCGCGCATGAAATGCTGGTCGCGACTACGGTCGATGATCTTTGGCTGGCGCATCAGGCCACCTCGATCGCGGCCATCAGGCCGGTTTCCATATGATCGATGACATGACAATGGAACATCCAGATCCCGGGGTTATCCGCGACCAAGGCAATTCGCGCGACCTCGTTCTTGCCCAATAGATAGGTGTCGGTGAAATACGGAATGATCTTCTTGCGGTTCGAGTCGAGCACCTTGAACGACAGCCCGTGCAGGTGGATCGGGTGCAGGTACTGGGCCATGTTGCGCAGCTCGAAGATATAGTGACCGTCCTTCTTCAGGCTGGCGATGGGGCGATCCGCGCAGGTCTGGTCATTGATATCCCAGGCCTGGCCGTTGACCTGCCAATACTTGGCCGGGCCCTTGTCATCCACACCGGCCAGCTTTGCCGACCACTCGAAGTTGAAACGCAGGGTCTCGGCCCGCGCCAGATCGGGCTCCGCTACCGGGTTGCGCGGCAGCCGCGCCGGCCAGTCACCCGCGCCTTCAGTCGTCGCAGTGCTCTTCAGGGTGGCCAGGCGCATCGGCCCGTTGCGCAGCGACAGTTCCTGGCCGGCCGCCGGTACGCGCACAGCCAGATCGATACGCATACCAGGCCCCAGCCAGTACTCCTTGCCCAGCTCGCGCGGCTCGATCGGGTGGCCGTCCAGCGCATAAATGCGCGCCTCGGCGCCGGGCAGATTGAGCCGGTAGGTCACGGTGTTGTCCAGGTTCAGCACGCGCAGGCGCACCACCTGCCCGGCCGGCAACTCCAGGGTCGGCCGTGACTGGCCATTGATGCTGCTCAGGCGTCCGCGCGTACCCTCGCGGGCCGCCTCGCGCGACACACTGAAGGCGGTGAAGGCGCCCTGCTCGTCGACATGCCAGGTTTTCAGGCTCAGCGTGCGCTCATGCCTGAACCCGCTCGGTTCGCGCTCCTCGACGATCAGCGGGCCGACCAGCCCACGGCCCAGCTGCCCGGCGCTGGACAGGTGCGGGTGGTACCAGAAGCTGCCGGCGTCCTCGGTCTTGAAGCGGTAGTCGAAATACTCGCCCGGCAGTACCGGCAACTGCGAGACGTAGGGCACGCCGTCCATTTCCAGCGGCAAGCGAATGCCATGCCAGTGAATGGTGCTCGGCTCATCCAGATGATTGATAAAGCGCACCCGCAGCCAATCGCCCTGGCGCGAGCGAATTTCCACGCCCGGCGCCTGCCCACCGTAGGCCCAGGCCGGGGTCATGTGCCCGGGCACCAGCTCGATATCCTGGGGCGCAGCGATCAGTTCGTAGTCGTGGGTCGCCGCATTCTGCGGGCGACCCAGCCAGTAACGTACGCCGCCGGCACCGACGCCGACCACACCAAGCCCTGCCAGGCCGGCAATAACTTGTCTTCGGGTAACCGCCATATTCAATCCTGTAACCGAGCCATGTCATCAGCGGTGCAGCTGAGCGAGCTGAACCAGATGCAATTGCTAAATCTTCTCATTTAGAACACTGGTTGGCCAGCGCTTCTCTAGAGGCAAAGCACCGCACACGGCGCAGATAGCACAAGGGCAGCCTGGGCTGCCCTTGTGCTTCAGATCACTCCCACTCGATGGTGGCGGGCGGCTTGCTCGACACGTCGTAGGTGACGCGGGAGATGCCTTCGATCTCGTTGATGATGCGGTTGCTGACCTTCTCCAGCAGCTCGTAGGGCAGGTGCGCCCAACGCGCGGTCATGAAGTCGATGGTTTCCACCGCGCGCAGGGCCACGACCCAGGCGTAACGACGGGCATCACCGACCACGCCGACCGACTTGACCGGCTGGAACACCACGAAAGCCTGGCTGGTCTTGTGGTACCAGTCGAAGTTGCGCAGTTCTTCGATGAAGATATGGTCGGCGCGACGCAGAAGATCCGCGTACTCCTTCTTCACCTCACCGAGGATGCGCACGCCCAGGCCCGGGCCCGGGAACGGATGGCGGTAGACCATGTCGTAGGGCAGGCCCAATTCCAGACCGATGCGTCGCACTTCGTCCTTGAACAGTTCACGCAATGGCTCGACCAGCTTGAGGTTCATCTCCTCGGGCAGGCCGCCGACATTGTGGTGCGACTTGATCACGTGAGCCTTGCCGGTCTTGGCTCCGGCCGACTCGATCACGTCCGGGTAGATGGTGCCCTGGGCGAGGAACTTGATGTTGTCCAGCTTGCTGGCTTCGGATTCGAAGACATCGATAAAGGTGCGACCGATGATCTTGCGCTTCTTCTCCGGGTCGGCCTCGCCGGCCAGATTGCCGAGAAACTGCTCTTCGGCATCGGCGCGAATCACCTTGACCCCCATGTTCTCGGCGAACATGGCCATCACCTGCTCACCTTCGTGCAGGCGCAACAGGCCATTGTCGACGAACACACAGGTCAGCTGGTCGCCGATCGCCTTGTGCAGCAAAGCCGCGACCACGGAAGAGTCGACCCCGCCAGACAAGCCGAGCAGCACATTGGCGCTGCCCACCTGGGCACGCACCTGAGCAATCGCGTCGTCGACGATATGCGACGGCGTCCACAATGCTTCGCAGCCCGCGATGTCCAGGACAAAGCGCGAGAGGATGCGCCCGCCCTGCTTGGTGTGGGTCACTTCCGGGTGGAACTGCACACCATAGTAGCCACGCGTGTCGTCGCACATGCCGGCAATCGGGCAGCTCGGCGTGCTGGCGAGGATATGGAAGCCTTCCGGCAACGCCGTGACCTTGTCACCGTGGCTCATCCACACATCCAGGCCGAACACGCCATCGTCGTCGATGTGGTCTTCGATACCCTGCAACAGGCGACCTTTACCGACGATATCGACGCGGGCATAGCCGAACTCGCGCACATCCGACCCCTGCACCTTGCCACCGAGCTGCTCGGCCATGGTCTGCATGCCGTAGCAGATACCCAGCACCGGCACGCCAAGCTCGAACACCGCATGCGGCGCGCGCGGGCTGTCGGCTTCATGCACCGACTCCGGACCACCGGCGAGAATGATCCCGCGCGGAGCAAAGGCACGGATGTCCTCGTTGCTCATGTCATACGGGTGCAATTCGCAATACACACCAATCTCGCGCACACGGCGGGCGATCAGCTGGGTGTACTGGGAACCGAAGTCGAGGATCAGGATGCGGTGGGCGTGGATGTCTTGATGAGCCATGGCCATCTCTCGTAGCGAAATTCACAAATGACAAGGGGCTGAATCGAACAGCCCCGTGCTTACTTAATCTTCAATAATCGATTTGCCACGTCGCGAGCGCAGGAGCGGCGAGGAGGAAAGAAGCCAGAGCGCGAATTTTGCCAGAGCAAATCAGCATATCGAGCTTCTTTCCAACAGCGCACCGCCAGGCGCAGCAGCGGCAGATCGATTGTTAACCGACCCGGTAGTTCGGCGCTTCCTTGGTGATCTGCACGTCGTGTACGTGAGACTCAGCCATGCCGGCACCGGTGATGCGCACGAACTGCGGCTTGGTGCGCATCTCTTCGATGGTGGCGCAGCCGGTATAGCCCATGGAAGCACGCAGACCGCCCATCATCTGATGAACGATAGCGCTCATGGCACCTTTGTAAGGCACGCGCCCTTCGATGCCTTCCGGCACCAGCTTCTCGGCACCGGCCGAGGAATCCTGAAAATAGCGATCCGAGGAACCCTGGGCCTGGGACATGGCGCCCAGCGAGCCCATGCCGCGATAAGCCTTGTAGGAACGGCCCTGGAACAGCTCAACCTCACCCGGCGCCTCTTCGGTACCGGCCAGCATCGAGCCGATCATGACGCAGGATGCCCCCGCGACGACGGCCTTGGACAGGTCACCGGAGAAGCGGATGCCACCGTCGGCGATCAGCGGAACGCCGGTGCCTTCCAGTGCGGCGGCAACATTGGCCACGGCGGAAATCTGCGGTACGCCGACCCCGGCAACGATGCGCGTGGTGCAGATCGAACCTGGACCGATACCGACCTTGACCGCATCGGCGCCCGCCTCGACCAGCGCCCTGGCGGCATCGCCGGTGGCGATATTGCCGCCGATTACCTGGACTTCAGGGAAGCTCTGCTTGACCCAGCGGACCCGGTCGATCACCCCTTTGGAGTGGCCGTGGGCGGTATCGACGATGATCACATCGACACCTGCCGCCGCCAGTGCGGCAACCCGGTCAGCGGTATCAGCACCGGTACCGACCGCCGCGCCGACACGCAGGCGACCCTGGTCGTCCTTGCTTGCCAGCGGATAGGCCTTGGCCTTTTCGATGTCGTTGACGGTCATCATGCCCTTGAGGCGGAAGCTGTCGTCGACGATCAGCACGCGCTCGATGCGGTGCTTGTGCAGCAGCTTGCGCACCACCTGGGTGTCTTCGCCTTCCTTGACCGTGACCAGACGCTCTTTCGGCGTCATCACGTCGCGCACCTTGGCGCTCATGTTGGTCTCGAAGCGCACGTCACGCGAGGTGACGATGCCAACCAGATCGCCACCGGACAATACCGGTACGCCGGAGATGTTGTTCTGCCGAGTCAGGTCGAACAGATCGCCGACGGTGGCGTCGGCCTCGATGGTGATCGGATCCTTGACCACGCCGGACTCGTAGCGCTTGACCTTGCGCACTTCGAGAGCCTGCTGCTCGATGGTCATGTTCTTGTGAATAATGCCAATGCCACCTTCCTGGGCCATGGCAATTGCCAGACGGGCCTCAGTAACGGTGTCCATTGCAGCAGAGAGCAAGGGAATATTCAGCTCGATACCACGAGTCAAGCGAGTCTTGAGACTGACATCCTTCGGCAGAACATCGGAGTAACCAGGAACAAGTAGAACGTCGTCGAAGGTAAGAGCTTCTTGACTGATACGCAGCATGGCGGGGGCTCCCAGGCGGGAAATTGGAAGCGCGCCATTATACTCAGGCAAGCCCCTTCACTCAATGCAAACAATCGGTCGTAATGCCGCGCCCTGTCGCAGCCAGCGCACGCGGCGGCCAACCGGCTCTACAGCTTGACCTCAACCACGGAGACCGGATACCCCAGCCGGGCAGCGAATTCGTCGAGAAAGCTCTGCTTGAAACCCGCCTCGGCCCAGTTATTGAAGATAAAGCCCAGATTGGAAAAGCCGCAGGGCTGCAGAAACAGGAAGCCATTGATGTCGTCTTCGTGGCCGCATAGCGGGCAGACGAAGGTGTCGCTATGGCCGGGCATCCATTGCTCCAGACGATCGAACAGCTCCACGCCAACTTCCTGGCGACACTGCGGACAACCGGCCTCCTCGCGGAAGTCGTGCAGCGGGGTATAGATGCAGCGCTTGTAGACGATCTCCAGGCCATGGACCGGCCGGGCGAAAGGCAGTAATTGCGGCCGTTCGACCACCTGCCGGGCACCCGGGGCAATGCCATAGGCCATCTTGTTGAACGTGCGGCCACAGGTGCTCAGCTGCTCCTCGATGACATTCTGCTGCACCAGCCAGCGCACGATCGCCCGCGCCCTGGCTTCATGCCCGGGAAAGCTGGAGATTTTCGGCACTAGGATGGCTTGCTGTTCGCTCATGAAAAGACTCTGGTCCGAGGTAATAGCCGCGCAGCTTAATGGCCCGGCGCCGCGGGTCAAGGCAATCGGCCTATGGCAGGCCCGGCAAAGCCTTTATCATGCCGGACATGATCAAAGACCCGTTCCAACGCCTGAACCTCGACCGCGAAGTGCTCAGCGTCAGCCAGCTCAATAACCGCGCACGCTTGCTGCTGGAGGATGTGTTCTCCGGCATCTGGGTCGAGGGGGAAATCTCCAACCTGGCCAAGCCGGCCTCCGGGCATATCTACTTTACCCTTAAAGATAGCCAGGCCCAGGTACGTTGCGCGCTGTTCCGACAGAACGCCGCCAAGGTCCGCCAGGCCTTGCGCGATGGCCTGGCGGTCAAGGTGCGCGGCAAGGTCTCGCTGTTCGAAGGGCGTGGTGACTACCAGTTGATTATCGACAGCGTCGAGCCGGCCGGCGACGGCGCCCTGCGCCTGGCCTTCGAAGCCCTGAAAGACAAACTCAGCAGCGAAGGCCTGTTCGCCACTGAACGCAAAATCGCCCTGCCCGCCCATCCCAAGCGCATCGGCATCGTCAGCTCGCCGACCGGCGCGGTCATCCGCGACATCATCAGTGTGTTCCGCCGCCGCGCCCCGCAGGTCGCCCTGACCCTGATCCCCACGGCCGTACAGGGCCGCGAAGCCAGCGGGCAGATCATCCGCGCCCTGCAACTGGCCGACCGCCAAGGCTTCGACGCACTGATCCTGGCCCGTGGCGGCGGATCACTGGAAGACCTCTGGTGCTTCAACGAAGAAGCCGTGGCCCGTGCGGTCGCGGCCTGCGCCACACCGATAGTCTGTGCGGTGGGCCACGAAACCGACGTCTCCATCTGCGATTTCGTCGCCGACGTGCGCGCCCCTACACCCTCGGCCGCCGCCGAACTGCTGGCTCCCGATGCCAGCGAACTGGTGCAGCGCCTGCACAGCCTGCAGCGCCGCCTGATCATGCGCATGCACAACCGCCTGGAGCGCGAACGCCTGCGCCTGGATGGCCTGACCCGGCGCCTGCGCCATCCAGGCGAACGCCTGCGCCAGCACGCCCAGCGCCTGGACGACCTGGAAATGCGCCTGGCCCGGGCCTTCGAGCGCCAGTTGAACAATCGCCGCGAACGCCTCGCGCGCCTGCAAACCCGCCTGGCCGGCCAGCATCCCGAGCGCACACTGCAACTGCTGCGCCAGCGCCTGGGCAGCCTCGCCGAGCGGCTGCCACGGGCCATGCGCGAAGGCCTGAAACAGCGCCGCCTGCAACTGCAAAGCCAGGTGCAGACCCTGCATGCGGTCAGCCCGCTGGCCACCCTCGGCCGTGGCTACAGCATCCTCCTCGACGAGCGCGGCCGGGCCGTGCGCCGCGCCGCCGACACCCACACCGGCCAGCGCCTGAAAGCACGCCTGGGCGAAGGCGAGCTGGATGTGCGGGTCGAAGACAACTACGTGCAGCCGGCGACCCTGTCGCTGCTGGACTGAACAATCACCAGGTGGATGAGCACAACGGCATCCACCCCACACCCGGGATACCGCATGCGTTTTCTTGCCTTGCTAGCCAGTCTTTGCCTCGCCCTGCCCGTGCAGGCCGAAGGTTTTATCACCCGCCTGCTCAACCAACCGATACCCGGCGGCGTCGCCGTGATCGACCTGGGCCAGCAAACCAGCGCACCCCGCGCCACTTACCAAGGCAAGCCGCTGCTGGTAATCCACGAAGACGGCCAGCGCTGGATCGCCATCGTCGGCCTGCCCCTGACGACCAAGCCCGGCAGCCAGCAGATCGAGGTGAACGATACGCAGAGCCTGAGCTTCCAGGTCGCCGGCAAGCACTACGCCGAGCAGCGCATCACCATCAAGAACCAGCAACAGGTCAACCCAAACGCCGCCAACCTCAAGCGCATCAACCGCGAACTGGCGGAGCAGACCCGCGCCTACCAGCAGTTCAGTGCCCGCCAGCCGAGCAACCTGCTGTTCGACAAGCCGGTCAACGGGCCATTGTCCAGCCCCTTCGGTCTGCGCCGCTTCTTCAATGGCGAGGAGCGCAACCCGCACTCGGGTCTGGACTTCGCCGCCAACCACGGCACCCCGATCAAGGCTCCGGCGGCCGGCAAGGTGATCCTCACCGGCGACTACTTCTTCAACGGCAAGACGGTGTTCGTCGACCACGGCCAGGGCCTGATCAGCATGTTCTGCCACCTGTCGGAGATCGGCGTGAAGCTCGGCGACGAACTGCCGCGCGGCGGCGAGCTCGGCAAGGTCGGCGCCACCGGCCGCGCCACCGGGCCGCACTTGCACTGGAACGTCAGCCTGAATGATGCGCGGATCGACCCGGCCATTTTTATCGGCGCGTTCAAACCCTGAAAGATTGCCGTGCTCCAGTGACTTACCGAGGGACTGTTGATGCGAATCAAAGCCGAGACTTCAACCCTGCTGATCATCGATATTCAGGCCCGCCTGTTTCCGGTCATCCAGGACAGTGCGGCGCTGGCCAAAAATGCCTTGTGGGTGCAGCAGGTGGCGCAGCGCATCGGCGTGCCCGTACTTCTCACCGAGCAGTACAGCAAGGGCCTGGGGCAGACGATCCCGTCCTTGCGCGATGGCCACCCGGCCTCGGCCATCATCGAGAAGCTGCATTTCTCTGCAGTCAGCGAGGGCGAGTTGTTCAAGCGCGCCGGCGGTGAACGAGCGCAGTTCGTGGTGTGCGGCAGCGAAGCGCATGTCTGCGTGCTGCAAACCGTACTCGACCTGCTCGCCCAGGGCCGTCAGGTGTTCGTGGTGGCGGAGGCCGTCGGCTCACGCCAGGCCTCGGACAAGGCGCTGGCCCTGGCACGCATGCAGCAAGCCGGCGCCAGCATCGTCTCGCGGGAAATGGTCGCCTTCGAATGGCTCGAGCAGGCCGGCAACCTGCTGTTTCGCGAGGTGAGCAAGACCTTCATTCGCTGAACCCGCGGCATCCCCTGCCCCCTGAACACCGCGGACTGCCAGGCATGCCCGACGCATGCCCGCCCTACCCGTGCAACCCGGAGTTGAAGCATGCGTAACCAATTCAACGGCTGGCTCGACTGGCTCAACACCCACCCAGAACTGCAAACCCTGATCTTCTCCGCACTGCTGATCATCGCCGCCTGGCTTTCCAACTGGCTGGTCAAGCGCATCCTGGTGCGCGCCCTGTGCCGCCTGATCGACGCAACGACCCTGGGACGCAATGCGCAGGAACTCGATAACCAACTGATCAAGCGCTTGGCCAATATAGTGCCGGCACTGATTCTCTTCACCGGTGTCGGCCTGCTGCCGCATCTACCAGACGCCCTGGTGATCGTGACCCGCAACGTCTGCAGCGCCTTTATCGTGCTGACCGTCGCCCTGGCCTTGAGCACCCTGCTGGATATTGCCAACACGCTCTACCACCTGCGCCGCGATGCCCATCTGCGGCCGATCAAGGGCTACCTGCAGGTGCTGAAGATTGCGGTGTTCGCAGTGGCGGTGATCCTCATGGTCGCCACCCTGCTCGACCGCTCGCCGCTGATCCTGCTGTCTGGCCTCGGGGCCATGGCCGCGGTGCTGATGTTGATCTTTCAGGACACCCTGCTGTCGCTGGTGGCCAGCGTGCAGATCACCTCCAGCGACATCATCCGCGTCGGCGACTGGATAGAGATGCCGCAACTGAATGCCGACGGCGACGTGGTCGACATCGCCCTGCACACGGTCAAGGTGCAGAACTGGGACAAGACCATCACCAGCATCCCGACCAAGCGCTTCATCAGCGACCCGTTCAAGAACTGGCGCGGCATGCAGGAGTGCGGCGGCAGGCGGATCAAGCGCAGCCTGTACCTCGACCAGACCAGCATCGGCTTCCTCGACGCCCAGGCAATTGCCCGCCTGCAGCGCATCAGCCTGCTCAGGCAATACCTCAAGCTCAAGCACAGCGAACTGCTCAGCTGGAACAGCGCACTGGCCGATGATGCCCAGGAACCGGCCAACACCCGGCGCATCACCAATATCGGCACCTTCCGCGCCTACGTGGAATTTTACCTGCGCCAGCACCCGCAGCTTAACCAGGACATGACCCAACTGGTGCGCCAGCTCAGCCCGACGGCCAACGGCCTGCCGCTGGAACTCTATTGCTTCACCAATACCATTGCCTGGGGCAGCTACGAGAGCACCCAGTCGGATATCTTCGACCACCTGCTGGCGATCCTGCCCGAGTTCGGCCTGCGCGTGTTCCAACACCCCAGCGGCGCGGACATGCGCGAACTGGGACGCCGCCGAGCCGCACAAACGGAGTACTGAGACGGCCGCCCCGCGCGACTGGGCGGGGGCAAAGCACTGCACAATCGGCGAGCAGTGCAGCCCGCCTCCACGCAATAAAAATGCGCATAAAACACATACTCGATCGAAATCACTAATTTTATCGCAACGCTTGCCAGCTTTAAGCGCCACGGATAGGGTTTACGCCATGAACACTAACCAAACCCTGATTCTGCTGCGGCAACATGCCAACCTCTGCCTGGTCAGCCAGCGACTGCGTGACTGAACCGAAGCGCCGCAACCACCTCGATTTCGCCTGGCCAGCCTCTGCGGCCGCCGTCAAAAGGATTACCCCATGAGCATGCTCAAAGACCCGTCCAGCAAGTACCGCGCCTTTGCAGCCATCGACCTGCCTGATCGCACCTGGCCGTCGAAGACCATTACCGAGGTACCGGTCTGGTGCAGCTCGGACCTGCGTGACGGTAACCAGTCGTTGATCGAGCCGATGGACGCGGTGAAGAAGATGCGCTTCTTCAAGACCCTGGTGCAGGTCGGCATCAAGCAGATCGAGGTGGGCTTTCCCTCCGCCTCGCAGACCGACTTCGATTTCGTCCGCGAGCTGATCGAGGGTGGTCATATCCCCGATGACACCACCATTCAGGTGCTGACCCAGGCCCGCGAGGACCTGATCACCCGCACCTTCGAATCGCTGGTCGGCGCCAAGCAGGCCATCGTTCATGTCTACAACGCCACGGCGCCGAGCTTCCGCCGCATCGTCTTCAACCAGGACCAGGCCGGCGTGGTCGCCATCGCGGTGAATGCCGCGCAGGTCATCAAGAAACTGGCCGCGCAACAGCCGCAGACCCAATGGACCTTTCAGTACTCGCCGGAGATTTTCTCCTCCACCGAACTGGAGTTCGCCGTGGAAGTCTGCGACGCGGTGCTGGATGTGTGGCAGCCGACCCCTGCCAACAAGGTGATCCTCAACCTGCCGACCACGGTGGAAGTGGCCACGCCGAACGTCTACGCCGACCAGATCGAATGGTTCGGCCGCCATATCAGCCGCCGCGACAGCGTGCTGATCAGCCTGCACACCCACAACGACCGCGGCACCGGCGTGGCCGCCAGCGAACTGGGCCTGATGGCCGGCGCCGACCGCGTCGAGGGTTGCCTGTTCGGCAACGGCGAGCGCACCGGCAACGTCGACCTGGTCAACCTGGCGCTGAACCTCTACACCCAGGGCATCCACCCGGGTCTAGATTTCTCCGACATCGACAACGTGCGCAAGGTGGTCGAGGAATGCAACCAGCTTCCGGTGCACCCGCGCCACCCCTATGTCGGCGACCTGGTCCACACCGCCTTCTCCGGCTCGCATCAGGACGCGATCCGCAAAGGCTTCGCCCAACAGGACCCGGACGGCATCTGGGAAGTGCCCTACCTGCCGATCGACCCCGCCGATATTGGCCGCGATTATGAAGCGGTCATTCGGGTCAACAGTCAGTCGGGCAAGGGTGGGATCAGCTTCCTGCTGGAACAGGAATACGGCATCAGCCTGCCGCGGCGCATGCAGATCGAGTTCAGCCAGGTGGTGCAGAAGGAAACCGATCGCCTCGGCCTGGAAATGAATGCCGGACAGATCCACCAGCTGCTCGACCGCGAATACCTGCAAGCCACCGCGCCCTTCGCCTTGCAAGGCCATCGCCTGCAGGAAGAGAACGGCACCAGCGCGGTGGATGTGGAGGTCACCAGCAAGGGCGAGACTCAGCACTGGCGCGGCATCGGCAAGGGCCCGCTGGAAGCCCTGGTCGCCGGCTTGCCGGTGGCCGTGGAGATCATGGACTACAGCGAACACGCCATCGGTGCCGGCACCAACGCCAAGGCCGCGGCCTACATCGAGCTGCGGGTCAACGGCGGGCGGGCCCTGCATGGCGTCGGCATCGACGAGAACCTGACCACGGCAAGCTTCCGCGCCCTGTTCAGCGCGCTCAACCGCGCCCTCGGCCAGGCAGCCGAACAGGCGGCCTGAGTCAGCCTGCCCCCGCCCTGCCGCGGGGGCGCTGCTGGGCCGCTAGGTAATGCGCGGAGGCCTGCAATCCCTGGGTAATATCCGGCCAATAACAACAACGCCTGCAAGCCAGCGCGGCGCAGCAGTTGGCCTTAAAACAGCAGTCGGGGCACACCGACGCCTGACCCGGCAACTGACAACGCCGCCCGCCAGGTACAGGTTCAGCCGCACAGCTGGTGCAGATCCAAGGAGGATCCGCGCAGGCCAATCATTTAAGATCAAAGGGTTCGATTCGCCGGAAGAAAACCATGAAGCACCCAATTGCATGCTTGGCCCACCTGTCGCTGTTCTGCCTGCTGCACCTGGGCAGCGGCTCCAGCATGGCCGCCAGCGTGGTCATGGCCTTCGGCGAAAATATTCCGCCCTTCAGCTTCCCGGAGAGCGACAGCGGTATCGAACTGGACGTCATAGGCGAGGCGCTGGCCTTGCGCGGGCACACACTCGAACCCCGCTACTTTCCGCTGGCCCGGGTGCCCCTGGCATTTCGCCGTGGCGAGGTGGATGCGGCCATGACCGACCTGGGCCAGGATCTCAGCGATGCCGCCGCGCTCTACGGCAATCCCGCGGTGATTTACCACAACGTGTTCGTCAGCCTGAAGGGCCGCCACCTCGAGATCAAAACGCCTGAAGATCTCAAGGGCCTCAGCGTAGTGGCCTTTCAGGGCGCCGCCCAGCGCTACCCCGAATGGCTCGCCGCCAGCCAGAACGATGGCCTGTATTTCGAGCAGAACAACCAGCAGTTGCAGGTCCTGGGCCTGAACAAGGGGCGCTACGACCTGGTACTCAGTGACAAGAGCATTTTTCGCTACTTCGAGCTGTATCTGGAACGCACCAGCCTGTTCAAGGCCAAGAACACCGAGATGCATCAGTTCATCGAGGAAGATCCGCAGAATTATCGGCCGGTATTCCACGACCCGCAGATCCGTGACGACTTCAATGCCGGCCTCGAAGAGCTCAAGGCCAGTGGCCGCTACCAGGCCATCTATGACCACTACCTGACCCAGTAGCAGTCATTCGCTCACAGCAGGTTGAACGCATCGGCGTCCCGATACGCCGGGAAACGCTCACGGTAGGCCGCCAGCTCGGCGGCCTTGAGACTCAGCCGAAACACGCCATCGGCGTCGACCGCATCGAGCAGGGTCTCACCCTGAAAATCCAGCACCTGGCTATCGCCACTGTAGGCATGGCCCTTGCCGTCCTGACCAATGCGATTCACCGCAGCCACATAACAGAGGTTTTCGATCGCCCGCGCCGGCAGCAAACGGTTCCAGTGCTGGCGCCGCGCCGCTGGCCAGTTGGCGGTATACAGCAGCAGGTCGGTGGTGTGCGGGTCGCGGCTCCAGACCGGGAAGCGCAGGTCATAGCAGATCAGCGGACGAATCTGCCAGCCCTTGAGTTCGAACAGCACCTGCTCCTCACCGGCGGCGTAATGCTTGTGTTCGCCGGCCATGCGGAACAGGTGGCGCTTGTCGTAGTGCGCCAGCGAGCCGTCTGGACGCGCCCAGAGCAGACGGTTGCGGTAAGTGCCATCGGCCGCCTGGATGATCAAGCTGCCGCAGATCACCGCCTGCAGCCGCGCGGCCTGCTCCAGCAACCACTGGCAGGTTGGGCCATTCTCAGGCTCGGCCAGGGCCGCGGAGTCCATGGAAAAACCGGTGCTGAACATCTCCGGCAGCACGATCAGGTCGGCGCCCCGGGCCTGTTCCAGCAAGGCCTGAAAATGCGTGCGATTGGCTGCGGGGTCTTGCCAGGCCAGTTCGGTCTGGATCAGCGCCAGCCCAAGGTCGGGCAATGGGTTTATATCGCGCATAGTTTCTCCGCGGCCTGGCGCAGGGTCTCCTCGCGCTTGGCGAAGCAGAAGCGCAGCAGGCGCAAGCCCTGCGGCGGATGCTGGTAGAACACCGAAACCGGAATGGCCGCCACGCCATGCTCGCGGGTCAACCACTCGGCCATCGCCAGATCATCCAGGTCATCGCGAATCGTCGAATAATCGGCCAGCTGAAAATAAGTGCCGGCGGCGCGACTGAAGCTGAAGCGCGAGTCACCCAGCAGGTCGCAGAACAGGTCGCGCTTGGCTTGGTAGAACGCCGGCAGCTCCTCGACATGCTCGGGATATTCGGCCATGAAGTCGGCCAGCGCCCACTGCAGCGGGGTGACGCCACAGAAGCTGACGTACTGGTGCACCTTGCGCAGCTCGGCGCTCAAGGCCGGCGGCGCCACCACATAGCCGGTCTTCCAGCCAGTGACGTGATAGGTCTTACCGAACGAGCTGACCACCAAGGCGCGCTGGTACAGCTCTTCATGGGCCAGCACGCTGGCATGCCCGACCCCGTCGAATACCAGGTGCTCATAGACCTCGTCACTGACCAGGTAGATATCGCGCTCACGGATCAGCGTTGCCAACTGATCCAGCTCGGCCCGCGAGAGCAATGCGCCACTGGGGTTGTGCGGACTGTTGAGGATGATCAGGCGGGTCTTGTCGCTCAGCGCATCGGTCAAGGCCTGCCAATCGATGGCAAAGCCGGGCAAGGCCAGCGGCACATGCACGCAGCGCCCTCCGGCCAGTTCAACCGAGGGTTCGTAGCTGTCGTAGCAGGGATCGAAAACAATCACTTCTTCACCAGGATGAACCAGCGCCTGGATCGCACAGAAGATCGCCTGGGTCGCCCCCGGTGTAATGGTGACTTCAGTATCGGCATCGACTGTGCGGCCATAGCTGCGCGCGATCTTCGCCGCCACCTGGTCGCGCAGCGCCGGCAACCCGGTCATGGGCGCGTACTGGTTATGCCCGGCGGCTATGTGCCGGCCGACCGCCTCGCGCAAGGCCTGCGGGCCATCGAAGTCAGGAAAGCCCTGGGACAGGTTGAGCGCGCCGGTGGCCACGGCAAGCTGCGACATGCGGGTGAAGATGGTGGTGCCGACATTTGGCAGTTTGCTGATGATCATGGGACTCCAAGCCGGCCTTGAACCAGGCTCGCGGTGCTCAGCCTACGCAGCCCGACCCACGCGGCAAAGCGGCAGGTCAGAATGCTATCGATGCGGCAGGATAGCCCAACCTCGAGAAATGAAAAAGGCACCCGCAGGTGCCTTTATAGAGCGGCTGGGTATCAGCTCAACGCTTATCCTTGCGCTTCTTATCGGCCTTCTTGTGGTGGCTCATCATGCGGCGCTTCTTGTTCACCTGCCGGTCGGTGAGGGTGTTCTTGTTACCCTCGTAAGGGTTTTCGCCACCCTTGAACTCGATGCGGATCGGCGTGCCGACCAGCTTGAGTACACGCCGGTAGGTGTTTTCCAGGTAGCGTACATAAGACTTGGGTACCGCATCGACCTGGTTGCCGTGGATCACGATCAGCGGCGGGTTGGCCCCCCCGAGGTGAGCATAGCGCAGCTTGATCCGGCGGTTCCTGACCATTGGCGGCGCATGATCGCCGACCGCATCTTCGAGAATCTGGGTCAGGCGGTTGGTCGGCCAGCGAGTAATCGCCGACTTGAACGAGTCCTGCACCGACTTGTACAGATGACCAACACCGGTGCCATGCAAGGCCGAGATGAAGTGAATATCGGCGAAGTCGACGAAGAACAACCGACGCTGCAACTCGACCTTGACGTAGTCGCGCTCGCTGGGATCCATGCCGTCCCATTTGTTCAGGGCGATAACCAGGGCACGCCCGCTTTCCAGGACGAAGCCGAGCAGGTTGAGGTCGTGATCGACCACCCCTTCGCGGGCATCCATGACGAACACCACCACGTTGGAGTCCTGGATCGCTTGCAGGGTCTTGACCACCGAGAACTTTTCCACCGCCTCGAAGATCTTGCCGCGGCGACGCACGCCGGCAGTGTCGATCAGGGTGTACTTCTCGCCATCGCGCTCGAACGGGATGTAGATGCTGTCGCGGGTGGTGCCGGCCTGGTCATAGACGATGACCCGATCTTCACCGAGCATGCGGTTGACTAGGGTCGACTTGCCTACGTTGGGGCGGCCGATGATCGCCAGCTTGATACCGTCCTTCTCGCTCGGGCCTGGGATGCGCTTGGCTTCCTGACCTTCGAGGACAATTTCCTCTTCCTCACCCTCCGGCAGCTCGGTTGCATCCTTGGGGAAAGACCCCAGTACGGCTTCGAGCATCTGGGTGATGCCACGTCCATGGGCGCCGGCAATCGCCAGGGACTCGCCCATAGCCATGGAGGCGAACTCGGCACGTGCCATGTCCGGGTCGATGTTGTCGACCTTGTTGATCACCAGGAAGCTACGCTTGTTGCGCTTGCGCAGGTGCTCGCCAATCATCTGATCCGCCGCCGACAATCCGGCGCGGGCGTCCACCATAAACAATACGGCATCGGCCTCTTCAATAGCCTGCAGCGACTGCTCGGCCATCTTCGCGTCGATACCTTCTTCATCACCGGAAATACCACCGGTGTCGATGACGATATAGGTTCGCCCCTGCCACTTGGCCTCGCCGTATTGGCGATCACGGGTCAGACCGGACAGGTCGCCGACAATCGCGTCGCGGCTTTTGGTCAAGCGGTTGAATAGGGTGGACTTGCCGACGTTAGGGCGGCCCACCAGGGCAATTACGGGAACCATTAGGCTCTCCACTTCGTTATTTCAAAAAATACAAAAGCCGCTGCATGGGCAGCGGCCAGAATTTACAGGGCGAAACGGCCAACCGTACGGCATTGCCGTGCAGCATAGCCAAGCCCGTTAGCAGTGGCTCACTTGACGGTCAGTGCGACCAGTTTGCCACCATTGCCGAACGCATACAGCCAGGCCCCGACCACCAGTGGACGAGCACGCAAGCCATCGCTGTCAATGCGCGTACGCCCGACAAAACGCCCATCCACCTGGCTGATCAGGTGAAGGTAACCTTCCAGATCGCCAAAGGCTATATAGCTGGAAAACACTTCCGGCGCCGACAACTGGCGACGCGACAGCGCATCGTTGCTCCATAGCGCCGAGGAGGAACGCTCGTCGATGCCCTCGACCGTGCCATTGGCCAGGCTGACATAGACGTTGCCGAAACCCTGGGCTACGCCAACTGAACTGGAGGCTTCACGCTGCCACAGCACCCGCCCGCTTTCCAAATCCAGCGCAGCCACACGACCTTGGTAGCTGACGACATACAGCTTGCCACCCGAAAGCAGCAGGCCTCCGTCGATATCCACCACGCGCTCAAGCTCGGAGCGCCCTTGCGGAATCGCTACTCGCTGCTCCCAAACCGGAATACCGCGCTGGGCATCGAGGGCAATCACCTTGCCGCTGGACAGGCCGGCAATTGCCAGGCGGTTGGTCAGCACTGGGCTACCGGTGCCGCGCAGGGTCAGAACTGCCGGGGTGTTTTCAAAGATCCAGCGCTGGCTGCCGGTGTCAGCATCCAGGGCGACCAGACTATCATCCTGAGTCTGCACCAGCACGATGTCGCCATTGACCGCCGGAGCCGCGAGCACCTCACTGGCCACTTGCGCGCGCCACTTTTCCTCACCGGAGCTGGCATCGAGGGCAATGATCTCACCCTTGAGCGTGCCAACCACCACCAGGCCGTAACCGGCGCCCACGGCACCCGAAACCGGCAGATCCAGGTCCTGTTTCCAGATCACCTTGCCCGTCATGCGGTCGAGCGCCATGACCAGGCCTTCGACATCGGCCGCATAAATGCTGTCACCCTCGACAGCGGGCACCAGCATGTTGAAGGTTTTGCCCTGGCCTTGACCGATCGAACGGCTCCACTCCTTCTGCAGCACGACTTCCTCTTCGAAGTCGGGCAGATCGGCAGGCGGCAATTCCTTTTTACTGTTGCTGCTGCAACCTACGGCCAAAACGGCCAGGGCCAGCAGTGCGGCATTTTTCCAACGCATCACGTCACGCATCCCCTTTGGCCAAATCGTCGAGCTTCAATTGCAAGCCACCAACAGCGGCATCTTCGGCCAGCGCCGCCTTGGCTTTTACATAGGCGGCATAGGCATCATCGCTGCGGCCCAATTTCACCAACAGGTCGCCTTTAAGTTCTTCTCGGCTGGCGAGGTAGGCTTGATCGGCATCACCCTCGAGCAGCGTGAGTGCCTCATCGACTTTGTCCTGCGCAGCCAGAACCCGGGCCAGACGCTGCCGGGCCAGTTCAGCCAGCGTGTCGTCTACCGGCTTGTCGACAATCGCTTGCAACTCGGCCGCAGCATCATCCAGCTGGCCTGCTTCGACTGCGACCTTGGCCACGAACAGACTGCCGTACTGGGCATAGTGACTGCCGGAAAAATCGCTCTTGAGCTTGTTGGCCAACTCAGCGACCTTGCCCGGATCAGGCTGGCCACTCGGGGTCAACGCGGTCTCGAGCAATTGCTGATAGAGCATCGAGGCGCCATGAGCCTGGCTTGTCTGGTATTTCTGCCAGCCCTGCCAGCCAAACACCACCACCAGCGCCAATGCGCTGCCAGTGAGCAATGGCTTGCCGTTGCGCTGCCACCAATCCTTGATTACCGCCAGTTCTTCATCATCGGTACGCGAAACCACCCCAGATACTCCTATTCGCTAAATCGCTTAACAGCCTGTCAGGCCTGCAAGACGCAGGTCGCCAAATGGTCGGCCAGTGCCGGCCAGGCGATACTTTGTTGTTCGCCCTGGCCCCGTAGCGGCTTGCAACCTACCACTTGCTGGGCCAGTTCGTCTTCACCCATGACCAAGGCGTAAAGCGCGCCGCTCTTGTCGGCCTTCTTCAGTTGACTCTTGAAACTGCCTGCGCCGGCATTGACCTGCAAACGCAGAGCCGGCAGTTGATCACGCAGGCGCTCGGCCAGGGCCAGGGCTGCCAGTTCTGCCGGTTCACCCAGAGCACACAGGTAGACATCGACCTGCCGGGCGATTTCTGCCGGTACCTTGTCCAGGGTTTCAATCAGCAGCACCAGACGCTCGATGCCCATGGCAAAACCCACACCCGGGGTCGGTTTGCCACCCATCTGCTCGACCAGGCCATCGTAACGACCGCCGGCGCAGACAGTGCCCTGGGCACCGAGCTGATCGGTCACCCACTCGAACACGGTCTTGCTGTAGTAATCCAGGCCACGCACCAGCTTGGGATTGATCACATAGGGAACGCCAGCCGCATCCAGGCGCGCCTTCAGGCCGTCGAAATGCACCCGCGATTCGTCATCCAGGTAATCGGCCAGCTTCGGTGCGTCGGCCAGCAGCGCCTGGGTGTCCGGGTTCTTGCTGTCGAGCACACGCAGCGGATTACTGGTCATGCGCCGGCGACTGTCTTCATCCAGTTGCTCGGCGCGGGCCGTGAGGTACTCAACCAGGGCCTCGCGATAGACCGCGCGCGCCGCGCTGGTGCCCAGACTGTTCAACTCCAGGGTGACCGCATCGCGAATGCCGAGCAGGCCCCATAGACGCCAGGTCAGGATGATCAACTCGGCGTCGATATCCGGGCCGTCGATGTTGAAGACTTCGACACCGATCTGGTGGAATTGGCGATAGCGCCCCTTCTGCGGACGCTCGTGACGGAACATTGGTCCGATGTACCAGAGTTTCTGGGTCTGTCCGCCACCGGCCAGGCCGTGTTCCAGCACGGCCCGCACGCAGGCGGCCGTGCCTTCTGGACGCAGAGTCAGGGAGTCACCGTTGCGATCCTCGAAGGTGTACATCTCCTTTTCGACGATGTCGGTCACTTCGCCGATCGAGCGCTTGAACAGCTCGGTGAACTCGACGATCGGCATACGGATCTGCCGATAGCCATAGCCATCCAGCAGGCGCGCCACGCTGTCTTCGAAGTAACGCCAAAGCGGGGTCTGCTCGGGCAGGATATCGTTCATGCCACGAATGGCTTGCAGGGACTTGCTCAATTCATTTCCTTAACAGGGTTAGCTGCGCACGATGACCGCGGCGTCAGCAGCGACCTTCTCGGCCGCCTTCTGGCGTATCAGCTTTTCCAGCTCATCCACCAGGTTGTCGTTGTTCAGCTTTTGCGCTGGTTTGCCATCGATATAGATCAGGTTGCTCGGTGAGCCGCCAGTGAGGCCGATGTCCGCTTCCTTGGCTTCGCCCGGGCCGTTGACCACACAGCCGATCACCGCGACATCCAGTGGCACCAGCAGGTCTTCCAGGCGACCTTCAAGGTCATTCATGGTCTTCACCACATCGAAATTCTGCCGCGAGCAGCTCGGGCAAGCGATGAAGTTGATCCCTCGAGACCGCAGGCGCAGCGACTTGAGAATATCGAAGCCAACCTTGATCTCTTCCACCGGGTCCGCGGCCAGGGAGATGCGGATGGTATCGCCAATGCCCTCGGCCAGCAGCATACCCAACCCCACCGCCGACTTCACAGTGCCCGAGCGCAGACCACCGGCCTCGGTGATGCCCAGGTGCAAGGGTTGTTCGATCTGCTTGGACAGCAGCCGATAGGCCTCAACCGCCATGAACACATCGGAGGCTTTGACGCTGACCTTGAAGTCGGGGAAATTCAAACGGTCCAGATGCTCTACATGGCGTAGCGCCGACTCGACCAGTGCTTCCGGGGTCGGCTCGCCGTATTTCTTCTGCAGATCTTTTTCCAGCGAACCGGCGTTGACCCCGATGCGAATCGAGATCCCGCGATCGCGGGCCGCCTCGACCACCGCCTTGACCCGATCTGCACGGCCGATATTGCCCGGGTTGATGCGCAGGCAATCGACGCCCAGTTCGGCCACCCGCAGGGCGATCTGATAATCGAAGTGGATATCCGCCACCAGCGGCAGGCTGACCTGCTGCTTGATTCGGCCAAAGGCTTCGGCGGCGTCCATGTCCGGCACCGAGATACGCACGATATCCGCACCGGCGTCCTGCAGACGTCGGACTTGGGCCACTGTTGCAGCCACATCGTTGGTATCGGTATTGGTCATGCTCTGCACAGCGATGGGCGCATCGCCCCCCACCGGCACCGAGCCAACCCAAATCTTGCGCGTCAGACGACGCTTGATCGGCGATTCGCAATGCATCTTACTGACCACCCAACTTGATACGTGCGGTTTCACCCGAGATATAGGGCGCCACATCGACTGCCTGACCGTTGTAGCTCACCTGCGCACCACGGGCAAAGCCCAGGCGCAACTCCAGCGGCGCCTTGCCGGCCAGCTGCAAACTATCGCCTTTACGCTTGAGCGCACTGAACAGCACCTTGCCACTGGCGTCGGTCAATTGTGTCCAGCAGTCAGCGACATAGCTGACACTTACCGTGCCCTCGCCGGCAGCAACGACCAGCGACTCAGTAGTGTTGGCCGGTGCGGGACTGTCGGCAGCTGCAGGTTCGACCTGTAGCTCTTCGCCAGCCGGCTCAGCCACTGCCTGCTCGACGGCACCGTCCAATTCCGACGCCGCGGTTTCTTCGGCGATGACAGGCGTCAGGTTCAGCTCAGTCTCTCCCTGAGCCGCCAGCACGGCCTGATCCTCCGGCTCATCCAGAGGATGCAGCTGGGTCATGCCATCGGCACCGTCTACTTCAACCTGCTCGATACTGGTGACAGGCGACTCACCGGTATGCCGCGCGGCCTGCTCTTGCCACCAGTAAAAGCCGACGCCAGTCAGCGCCACCAGCAAGGCAAAACTGACGAATCGCAGGATGCTTTGCGAGTAACGTGCGGGCTCCTCGATATGGCCCAGGCTGTGTACATCACTGCCCACGGCATCACTGCCTGTGAACTGATCGAACTCCAGGACCAGACGACTCTGATCCATGCCCAGGAGTTTTGCATAAGCGCGAACATAGCCTCGGGCAAAGGTATTGCCCGGCAATTTATCAAAAGCGCCCGCTTCGATCTGACTCAGGCGCAGCGGCGTGAGATTCAGTTGGGCGGCCACTTCATCTACGGCCCAGCCCTTGCTCTCGCGCGCTTCGCGCAGTGACTCACCGGGATTGACGCGCTGGGTTGCTACAACTTCAGGATGCGCCACTTTCATCTGTGCTCCGACCGATATTGCTGATATTCCGGCGTACCGGGATAAAGACGTTTCAATTGCAGACCCAGGCTAGCTGCCGTATCGCGATCCTCGAAGATGGTCGCCAGACTCGCGCCGAGCAACAGGCTACGCGCATTCTGCTCGGCCAGCAGGCTGTAGCTATCGTAATAGCCGCGCGCCGGCACATATTGCTTGTCCTCGTAGAGCATGACCGCCATTTCGAGCAGTGCCCGGGGCTGGCGACTGTTCAGGCGTAGCGAGCGCTCGAAATAGGTTTTCGCCTGTTCGCGCTGATTGAGCTTCATGGCAGTCAGGCCAAGGTTCTCGAACACCCGTGAACGCTCGGGGTAAAGGGTATCGCGCGAAGCTTGCTGATAATGCTCGAGCGCCTCTTGATAGCGCTCCTGTTCGAACAGGAAACCACCGTAGTTATTCAACAGCCGGGCATCGTCGCGGCGTTGCGATAACGCGGTGCGATAATGTTCATCGGCCAGCTTGTATTCCATTTCGTGCTGAAATACCAACGCCAGAGCCGCATGCGCGTCCGCGCTGGAAGGGTCGAGGTCAAGTGCCTTTTTCAACGGCACCTTGGCCCGCTCACTTGCGCCTTGCTGCAGATAGCCGAGCCCCAGCTGAATGTAGGCATCACGTGCACCATCACGCCCCTTTTCGGTTCTCATCGGGTCGACGTCACCAGTCGACACACAGCCTGCCAACAGGCTGGCGATTAACAAGAACAGCGCTGGGCGCAGGGTCATGGGTATCCTCTCTTCAAGTTCGATTGGCGGCGGAACTCGGCGTCTCGGCCTCGCTACTCAACTCACGCACGGCAATGTAGCGTTCGCTACGACGAGTACGATCCATGACCTGGCCAACCAGCTGGCCGCAGGCAGCATCGATGTCTTCGCCGCGCGTGGTACGCACGGTGACATTGTGCCCGGCTTTGTGCAGCAGATCCTGGAAACGGCGAATGGCATTGTTGCTCGGCCGCTCGTAACCCGAGAAGGGGAAGGGATTAAACGGAATCAGGTTGATCTTGCAAGGTACATTTTGCAGAAGTGCGATCATCTGCTCAGCATGCTCGGGCTTATCGTTGACATCCTTGAGCAGGGTGTACTCGATGGTCAGTACACGTTTCTCGCCGAGGCGCGAGACATAACGCTGACACGCCGCCAGCAGCATCTCCAGCGGATACTTCTTGTTGATCGGCACCAACTGGTTGCGCAACTCATCGTTCGGCGCATGTAGCGACAATGCCAGGGACACGTCGATGACTTCGCCCAGTTTGTCGATCATCGGCACCACGCCCGAGGTGGACAGGGTCACCTTGCGCTTGGAGATACCATAACCGAGGTCGTCCATCATGATCTTCATGGCGGCGACCACGTTATCGAAGTTCAGCAGCGGCTCACCCATGCCCATCATCACCACATTGGTGATGGCGCGATCGACCCTGGCGGGCACGCTACCGAATGACTTGTTGGCGATCCACACCTGACCGATCACTTCGGCGGCCGTCAGATCGCTATTGAAACCCTGCTTGCCCGTGGAGCAGAAGCTGCAATCCAGAGCGCAGCCCGCCTGCGAGGAAACACACAGGGTGCCGCGCGTACCTTGCGGGATATACACGGTTTCCACACAACTGCCTGACGCCACCCGCACCACCCACTTGCGCGTGCCATCAGTAGAAATATCTTCGCTGACCACTTCCGGGCCACGAATTTCAGCACAGGTCTTGAGTTTTTCACGCAAGACCTTGCTGACGTTGCTCATGACATCGAAATCATCGACGCCAAAGTGGTGAATCCACTTCATCAACTGACCGGCACGGAAACGCTTCTCCCCGATGTCCTCGAAGAATTGTTCCATTTCTGCCTGGGTCAGACCCAGTAGATTGATTTTGCCGGTAGCTTCAGTCATGGCTTCACCCTCGCACGCGTCGCCTTAGCGAATGCGCGCACATACCTCGGTAGCGGAGAAGAAGTAGGCGATTTCACGAGCGGCGGAAGCCTCGGAATCGGAACCGTGTACCGCGTTCTCGTCGATGGATACGGCGAAATCGGCACGAATGGTACCGGCAGCCGCTTCTTTCGGGTTGGTTGCGCCCATCAGCTCACGGTTCTTGGCGATGGCATCTTCACCTTCCAGCACCTGAACGATAACCGGACCAGAAACCATGAAGGCGACCAGATCCTTGAAGAAGCCGCGCTCGCTGTGCTCGGCGTAAAAACCGCCAGCTTCGCGCTCGGACAGCTGGACCATTTTCGAGGCAACGACGCGCAGGCCGGCTTTTTCGAAACGGCTAACGATCTCGCCGATAACATTCTTGGCAACAGCGTCGGGCTTGATGATGGAGAAAGTACGTTGAACAGCCATGTGTAACTCCAGAAACGGTGGGTAATACGAAAAATTAAACCCGCGAATTATACGCGGGTTTGGGGGGAAAACATAAGAGCAGCGCCAAGCGACGCACCAGTAGGGCCAAGCAGGCGTCGACAGCTCGGGGAATCGCCAACTCGATAGAGGCTTGCCGCCTATGGCTTACAACCGGGTCAAGCCGCCTCTTCGATCCAGGCGGCCTGAATGGCTTCAAGCACTTTCTCGCCGCCACGCTGCGGATCGTCGGAAAAATCCGGCAACGCCAGCACCCAGCGATGCAGGTCGACGAAATTGACGAAACGCGGATCGATGTCAGGCTTGCTTTCCGCCAACTGGATCGCGATTTCCAGCACATCGGACCATTTGAGGCTCATGACCTGCTCCTTTGCCGAATATTCAATGTCCTTCGGACACTTGATTGATGGTGTACCTGGGAATCTCGACCACCAGGTCCTGCTTATCCACCACAGCCTGACAAGACAGCCGCGAATTAGGCTCCAACCCCCAGGCCTTGTCCAGCATATCGTCTTCGAGCTCGTCGGATGGATCCAGGGAGGCAAACCCCTCGCGAATCACCACATGACACGTCGTGCAGGCACAGGATTTCTCACAGGCATGCTCGATGTCGATACCGTTGCGCAGTGCGACGTTGAGCACGGTTTCGCCCGGCTGCGCTTCGAGCACAGCCCCTTCAGGGCAGTGGTCGGCGTTGGGCAGAAAAATCACCTGCGGCATACTTACTCCTCGATTTCATTAAGACTACGGCCAGCCAATGCGGCCTTGACCGTGGCATCCAGGCGGCGAGCGGCAAAGGCATCGGTCAACTGGGTCAAACGCTTGGTCTGCTGCTCGATGGCCAGGCCATCGTTACCCGCCATCAGCTCGCGCAACTGCTGCATTTGCGCATCGATAGCCAGGCGCTCATCGGCGTCCAGCAAACGTTCGCCATCGGCTTGCAAGGCAGCCTCTACCGCCTCGAGCAGACGCTGAGCATCCACCTGCAGCTCACGCAAGACACGGGCAACCTTGTCGTCACCGGCATTCTTGAACGAGTCCTGCAGCATTCGCGCGATTTCGCCATCGGTAAGCCCGTAAGACGGCTTGACCTGGATGCTCGCCTCCACACCCGACGCCAGCTCGCGGGCTGCTACGCCGAGCAAGCCATCGGCATCGACCTGGAAGGTCACACGGATCTTCGCCGCACCGGCGACCATGGGCGGAATACCGCGCAACTCGAAACGCGCCAGGGAACGGCAATCGCTGATCAGCTCGCGCTCACCTTGCAGCACATGAATCATCATGGCCTTCTGGCCATCTTTATAGGTGGTGAAGTCCTGGGCACGCGCCACCGGAATAGTGGTGTTGCGCGGAATCACCTTCTCCATCAGCCCACCCATGGTTTCCAGGCCGAGCGACAGCGGAATCACATCGAGCAGCAACAGCTCGTCACCCTCCGCACGCTTGTTCCCCGCCAGGGCATCGGCCTGGATCGCGGCACCTATGGCCACCACCTGATCCGGATCGATGTCGGTCAGGGGCTCGCGGGCAAACATCTCGGCAACCGCCTGGCGCACGCGCGGCACGCGGGTCGAACCACCGACCATGACCACGGCCTCGACCTCTTCCAGCTCGATGCCGGCATCGCGCACGGCACGCCGACAGGCCTTGAGGCTGCGCGCCAGCATCGGCTCGATCAACGCTTCGAACTGCTCACGACTCAACTGCCCCTGCCAGGCCCCATGACTAAGCTGGGCCGCAGCACAACTGGTCAGGGTTTCCTTGGCCACGCAGGCGGCCTGCAGCAGACTGCGCTGCTCGCCCGGATCGAGATCGGCAGACAGACCGGCCTGCTCGATTATCCAGCCTGCAATTGCATGATCGAAGTCATCACCACCCAAGGCACTGTCACCACCGGTGGCCATGACCTCGAAAACCCCGCCAGTCAGACGCAAAATGGAGATATCGAAGGTGCCGCCGCCCAGGTCATAAATCGCCACCACGCCCTCGGCATGCTGGTCCAGACCATAGGCCACGGCTGCGGCGGTCGGCTCATTGAGCAGGCGCAGCACATTCAAGCCAGCCAGACGCGCCGCATCCTTGGTGGCCTGGCGCTGGGAGTCATCGAAGTAGGCCGGCACCGTGATTACCGCACCGACCAGTTCGCCACCCAGGGCGGCCTCAGCACGCAGGCGCAACACCTTGAGGATATCGGCAGACACTTCGACCGGGCTTTTCGGCCCCTGCACCGTATCGATGAAGGGCATGTGCGACTCGCCTTCGACAAAGCGGTAGGGCAACTGCTCGCCCAACTGTTTGACGTCGGCCAGACCGCGCCCCATCAGGCGCTTGACTGACAGCACGGTATTCAGTGGGTCAGCCGACGCGGCCAGCCTGGCGGCCTCGCCGACCTCGACATGGTCGGCGTGATAGCGCACCGCAGAGGGCAGAATGACCTGCCCTGCAGCATCGGCGATCGGCTCGGACAGGCCGCTGCGCAGGGCAGCGACCAGCGAATTAGTGGTTCCCAGATCAATCCCCACCGCCAACCGACGCTGGTGGGGCTGGGGGCTCTGTCCGGGCTCAGCGATCTGCAGTAAGGCCATGAGTAATAAATGCTTATCTGTATATCAGGCGTGCCACGTGGGCTGCGCGAGGGTTAATCGTCGAGGCGCTCTTCCAGCTGGCGCACCTCGTGAGAAAGCTTGTCGAGAAACTGCATGCGGCGCATCAGGCGCTCGGCCTCCGCGCGACGCAACGAATCATCCCAACAAACGGCAAAGCTTTCATGCAACTCATCCTGAGCAATCTTCAGGCGGCACTTGAACGTCGCCACACCCGCCAAGTCAGCGCTGTCCTGCAGGTCTTCCAACTCTTCACGCCAATGCATCTGCTGCAGCAGGAAGTCCGGGTCTTGCACCGTGACCTCCAGCGGCAATTCCGGCCCACCCAAGGCCAACAGGTAGCGCGCGCGCTTGGGGGCACTTTTCAGCGTGCTATATGCCTCATTGAGGCTGGCCGAATGCTCCAGCGCCAGGCGCTGCTCACGATCAGGTGCATCGGCAAAACGATCCGGATGGACATTGCGCGCCAGCTCGCGATAACGCACGGCCAACTGCTCAAGATCCAGACGAAAGCTTGGCTGCAGATCAAACAGGGCGAAATGACAAGGACTACCCACAAATGCCTCAGATATTGAAGCTTTCGCCGCAGCCACACTCGCCGCGCACGTTAGGATTGTTGAATTTGAAACCTTCGTTCAAACCTTCCTTGACGAAGTCCAGTTCGGTGCCGTCGAGGTACACCAGGCTCTTGGGATCGATGATCACCTTGACCCCGTGAGTCTCGAACACCTGGTCTTCGCTGGCAGCCTCGTCGACGAACTCCAGCACATAAGCCAGGCCCGAACAGCCCGTAGTGCGCACGGCCAGACGGATCCCGTCGCCCTTACCGCGCCCTTCAAGCGAACGCCGCACATGCTGGGCGGCAGCTTCGGTCATGCTGATAGCCATCGACAACCTCCTTAGAGCAAACCTTTCTTCTGCTTGTAATCACGCACGGCCGCCTTGATGGCGTCCTCGGCGAGTACCGAGCAGTGAATTTTAACCGGCGGCAACGCCAACTCTTCGGCGAGGTGGGTGTTCTTGATGGTTTCCGCCTCATCCAGGGTCTTGCCCTTCATCCACTCGGTGGCGAGGGAGCTGGAGGCAATCGCGGAACCGCAGCCATAGGTCTTGAACTTGGCGTCTTCAATCACGCCCTGCTCGTTGACCTTGATCTGCAAACGCATCACGTCGCCGCACGCCGGGGCGCCGACCATGCCGGTACCGACATCCGGATCTTCCGCGTCCATCTTGCCGACGTTACGCGGGTTTTCGTAGTGATCAATAACCTTTTCACTGTAAGCCATGCTGGTATTCCTCTCTCATCAGGGGCTGCTCAACGGCAGCTTTAGTGTGCAGCCCACTCGACCTTGGACAGATCGACACCCTCTTTGAACATATCCCACAGCGGCGACAGTTCGCGCAGCTTGGTGACCGCCTCACGAACCTTCTGCGCGGCGTAGTCGACTTCTTCGTCAGTGGTGAACCGGCCGAAGGTGAAACGGATCGAACTGTGCGCCAACTCGTCGTTACGGCCCAGGGCGCGCAACACATACGACGGCTCAAGCGAAGCCGAGGTACAGGCCGAACCCGACGATACCGCCAGATCCTTGAGCGCCATGATCAACGACTCGCCTTCGACATAGTTGAAGCTGAGGTTGAGGTTGTGCGGCACACGCGAGGTCATGCTGCCGTTCACGTACAACTCTTCCAGGCCATTGACCTGCTCGAAGAAACGATCACGCAACGCCTGGATGCGCAGGTTTTCCTGGGCCATTTCTTCCTTGGCAATACGGAAGGCTTCGCCCATACCGACGATCTGGTGAGTCGCCAGGGTACCGGAGCGCATACCGCGCTCATGACCACCGCCATGGGTCTGGGCTTCCAGACGCACACGTGGCTTGCGCCGGACGTAGAGCGCACCAACACCCTTGGGCCCGTAGGTCTTGTGTGCCGAGAAGGACATCAGGTCGACCTTGAGCTTGTCCAGATCGATGGCTACCTTGCCGGTGGACTGCGCCGCATCGACGTGAAAGAACACGCCGTGCGAACGGGTCACTTCACCGATGCCCGCGATATCGTTGATGGTGCCGATTTCGTTATTCACATGCATGATCGACACCAGAATGGTGTCCTCGCGCAGCGCCGCCTCGACCATCGCCGGAGTAATCAGCCCGTCTTCACCCGGCTCGATATAGGTCACTTCGAAGCCTTCGCGCTCCAACTGGCGAGTGGTGTCCAGCACCGCCTTGTGCTCGATCTTCGAGGTGACGATGTGCTTGCCCTTGCCACTGTAGAAGTGCGCAATGCCCTTGATAGCTAGGTTGTTCGACTCGGTGGCACCGGAGGTCCAGACGATCTCGCGCGGATCGGCATTGACCAGTTCGGCGACCTGACGGCGACCATTCTCAACAGCCTCCTCGGCCTTCCAGCCAAACACATGGGAGCGCGATGCCGGATTGCCGAAGTTGCCATCAACCAGCAAACACTCACTCATCTTTTGCGCCACACGCGGATCGACCGGGGTGGTGGCGGAATAATCGAGGTAAATCGGCAATTTCATTGATCTTCTCCTAATCAGGTTTCTGGCCACGCGGGCCGGCACCCTACGTTCAATCGACGGTGGATGCTGCAATCTTGTCTAAGTGCGGCATCCTGCCATTAGTGCGCCGCTGGTCCTGACACTGCGCGATTTCCTGCACTTCGCGGCGCGTCACCAGATCAGCCAAACTGATGCCACTGAGGAACTCATGAATCTGCTGACTCAGGTCGCACCATAAATGATGGGTCAAGCAGGTATCGCCGCCATGGCAATCGCCCTGCCCTTGACAGCGCGTGGCATCGACCGACTCGTTGACCGCATCGATTACTTCGGCTACCTGGATACCCTGCATGTCGCGCGACAACTGATAACCGCCACCGGGACCACGCACGCTGGAAACCAGATTACTCCGGCGCAGCTTGGCGAACAGCTGCTCGAGGTATGACAGGGAGATACCCTGACGCTCGGAGATATCGGCCAGGGACACCGGCCCATGCTGCGCATGTAGCGCCAGATCGAGCATGGCGGTAACGGCGTATCGGCCTTTGGTGGTTAGTCGCATGAGGGAGTTACCACGGGATCACAATTTGCGGCGAGTATGCAATTCCCGAGTATTTAAGTCAACTATAAGACCAAGTGATTTACTCGGGATTGGCCGCAATCGGAGGGCGCCCAGCATAGCAAAGCGCTCGCCCCGACGCATCACACCGCCGGCTTGTCATCCTGATCCTTGCACACACCAACGAAGTCCTCGTCACGCAGCGCCGGCAACTCTTTGGCGCGGTAGTCACTGCCCAACTCGTTGAGCGCCTTGCACATACCCTCCAGACGCCCGTCAACCGCCTGCAAGTGATCGAGCAACTGACCAATGGCGCGCGCCACTGGATCCGGCATGTCCTGACCGACACCATAGGCATCGAAGCCCAATTTTTCCGCCATGGCCTGACGCTTGGCCGCCTGCTCATCATCCACCTTGACGATGATCCGCCCGGGAATACCGACTGCGGTCGCCCCTGCAGGCACCTCTTTGGTCACCACTGCGTTGGAACCGATCTTGGCCCCCGCGCCTACCGTGAACGGCCCGAGCACCTTGGCCCCAGCACCGACCACCACGCCATCTTCCAGCGTCGGATGGCGCTTGCCCTTGTTCCAGCTGGTGCCACCCAGGGTCACGCCCTGATACAGGGTGACATCATTGCCGATCTCGGCCGTCTCACCGATGACGATACCCATGCCATGGTCAATGAAGAAGCGTCGGCCGATTTTCGCCCCTGGATGAATCTCGATTCCGGTCAACCAACGCCCCAGGTTGGAGACCACCCGCGCCAACCACTTCCAGCCGGACGTCCACAGCGCATGAGCCAGGCGATGCAGCCAGACCGCATGCAGGCCCGGATAGCAGGTGACCACCTCAAGCGCATTACGCGCCGCCGGGTCGCGATGAAATACGCCCTGGATATCTTCCCGCATGCGCTCAAACATCAGTTTTCCCCTGCTTATGGTGCTCACCACGCGCCGCCTTGACGGTTTCCGTCAGAATGCCACGCAAGATATTCATTTCCAGTTTACTGATACAACTACGGCCGTACAGTCGCCGTAAGCGGCTCATCAAATGCCGCGGCTTGGCCGGATCGAGGAAACCGATCTCGACCAACGCGAGCTGCAGATGCGTATAAAAGGACTCCAGCTCGTCCGTCGTCACCGGCTGGGAACTCTGAATCGCCGTGGTCTCCAACTTTAGCGTCTTGGTCGGCTTATTCTGCGCCGCCAGCCAGGCCATGCGCACTTCATAGGCCAGCACCTGCACTGCCGCCGCCAGGTTTAGCGAACTGAAATCCGGATCGGACGGAATGTGCACATGAAAATGACAACGCTGTAGCTCTTCGTTGGTCAGGCCTGCATATTCACGACCGAACACTAGGGCCACTTCGCCACCCTGTAGAGCCTGTTCGCACGCTGCCAGCCCGCACTCGCGCGGATCGAGCAATGGCCACGGAATGCGCCGATCGCGCGCACTGGTACCCAGCACCAGACTGCAACCGACCAGCGCCTCTTCAAGCGTACCGACGACCTGCGCGGCCTCGAGAATATCAGTCGCGCCCGAGGCCCTAGCCACCGCATCGCCACTGGGGAAGTCAATCGGGTCGACCAGCACCAGACGCATCAGACCCATGTTTTTCATGGCGCGCGCAGCACCGCCGATATTGCCGGGATGACTGGTATTGACCAGGACCACTCGAATATTTTGCAGCAACGCAAACGCTCACATGGGCAGACAAGGGCAGCAAAGCTTACAGAACCACTCGGGGTAATGCCATGCAAGACACAGACGGCACTTCATCCACCAGCCTTTTCTGCTAATATGGCCGGCTTTCTTTAACGACCCAGGTGAATCACCCATGCACCCCATGCTGAATATCGCCCTGCGCGCAGCCCGTAGCGCCGGTGAAATGATTTTCCGCTCGATCGAACGCTTGGACGTCATCTCGGTCGACGAGAAAGATGCCAAGGATTACGTAACCGAGATCGATCGCTCGGCCGAGCTGCTGATCATCCAAGCCCTGCGCAAGGCTTATCCGACCCACGGCTTCCTCGGCGAGGAAGGCGGCCTGATCGAAGGCAGCGGCGAAGGCGCCGATTACTTGTGGATCATCGATCCGCTGGACGGCACGACCAACTTCATCCGCGGCGTGCCGCACTTCGCCGTCAGCCTGGCCTGCAAATACCGCGGCCGACTTGAGCACGCCGTGGTCATCGACCCGGTGCGCCAGGAAGAATTCACCGCCAGCCGCGGCCGTGGTGCCGCCCTCAACGGCCGCCGCTTACGCGTCAGCCCACGCAAGAGCCTGGAAGGCGCCCTGCTCGGCACCGGCTTCCCGTTCCGCGATAGCCAGTTGGACAATCTGGAAAACTACCTGGGCATGTTCCGCAACCTGGTTGGCCAGACCGCCGGCGTTCGTCGGGCAGGCGCTGCCAGCCTGGACCTGGCCTACGTAGCCGCAGGCCGCTACGATGCGTTCTGGGAATTCGGCCTGTCCGAATGGGACATGGCAGCCGGCGCGCTGCTGATTCAGGAAGCAGGCGGCCTGGTCAGCGACTTCACCGGCGGCCACGAATTCCTCGAGAAAGGCCAGATCGTCGCCGGCAACACCAAGTGCTTCAAGGCAGTCCTGACGGCCATCCAGCCGCATCTTTCCGCCTCAATGAAGCGCTGACTGCACGATAAATAAAAAAACCGGCCGCTGGCCGGTTTTTTATTACCCACAAAAAAGCGCCCCGCAGGGCGCTTTTCCATGTGCAGGGTTACTTGGCCGTTTCAGCCACTACCAACTGCCCATCCTTGACCGGAATCCGACTGCCGGGATCGCTGTCCATGCGCACCTGCCCCTCTTTACCATCCAACTGATACTTCACGTCATAACCAACCACTTTTTCGCTGGTATCGGTCACGGTGCGACAGCGGTTTTCAGTGGCGGTATAGGTGGCACCGGCCTGCATGTTCTCCTGCACCTTGTTGCCGGCGTAACCGCCACCAACAGCACCGGCTACGGTGGCTATCTTCTTGCCGGAGCCGCCACCCACCTGGTTACCCAGCAAACCGCCAACAACCGCACCGATCGCCGTACCGGCAATCTGATGCTGATCCCGCACCGGCTTCTGCCGGGTCACGGTGACATCCTCACAGACCTCACGCGGGGTTTTGATCGTCTGCTTGATCGGTTGCACAGCTAGAACTTCCGCGTACTCGGGACCACTTACCAAGTTGTAAGTGGCCACCGCACCGCCTGCCGTCACACCAACGGCACCCAGCACAGCACCAACGAGCATTGACTTGTTCATATGAACTCCTGGTTTTCGCTTATTCGGCGCATGGCACCTGATTTCCGGGTATTGGACAGACGCGATGCGCGGCAAGTTCAATACGCGAAGATCAGGCACCCACCCAGCTAGACTCAGGGACGCTCATCAACCTCTTCAGTCGGCACTGGCGGAATCAGATCTTCGACAGTCAGGTCGAGCCAGATCAGTGTCGCGTTGGAGATATAGATCGATGAATAAGTACCCACCAACACCCCCACGAACAACGCGATCGCAAAGCCGAACAGATTATCGCCGCCAAAAACCAGCAAGGCGCCAATCGCCAGCAAGGTCGAAATCGACGTGGCCAGAGTGCGCAACAGGGTTTGCGTGGTAGAGATATTGATGTTTTCGATCAAACTGGCCTTGCGCAGCACCCGGAAATTCTCGCGAACCCGATCGAAGACCACGATGGTGTCATTCAACGAATAGCCGATGATCGCCAACAGCGCCGCCAGTACTGTCAGGTCGAACGTGACCTGAAAGAACGACAGGATGCCCAGGGTGATGATTACGTCATGCACCAGCGAGATGAACGCGCCCATGGAGAACTTCCACTGGAAGCGGAAGGCCAGGTAGAGCATGACGCCACCCAGCGCCAGGAGCATGCCCAGGCCGCCCTGGTCACGCAACTCCTCACCGACCTGCGGGCCGACGAACTCGACTTTCTTCACCTGCAGCTTGTCACCAGACTGCTGCAGAATCGTAGCGACCTCGCTACCCAGGTCCGCATCGTCGCCCTGCATACGCACGACCACGTCGGTAGTTGCACCAAAGCTCTGCACCACAGCATTGCCATAACCGGCACCCGCCAGACTCTGGCGAATACTGGCGAGGTCCGCAGGCTGCTCATAAGCCAGCTCGATCTGAGTACCGCCGGTAAAATCCAGACCGAAGTTCAGGCCCTTGACCACCAGACTACCCAGCGCAATGAGCGTCAGCAGTACGGTGACAGCGAGCGCTATGTGGCGCACGCCCATGAAGTTGATTACACGATTCATCTCAGCCCCTCAAATCCACAACTTCTTCAGATCACGCCCGCCGAAGCTCAGGTTGACCATGGCTCGCGTCACCAGAATAGCGGTGAACATCGAGGTGAGAATGCCCAGCGACAGCGTCACCGCAAAGCCCTTGACCGGACCGGTACCCATGGCAAAAAGAATCCCGCCCACCAATAAGGTGGTCAGGTTACCGTCGATAATCGCCGAGTAAGCGCGATCGAAGCCCTCGTGAATGGCCCGTTGCACCGACATGCCATTGGCAATTTCCTCGCGAATCCGCGAGAAGATCAGCACGTTGGCATCCACCGCCATACCCATGGTCAGCACGATACCGGCGATACCCGGCAACGTCAGGGTGGCACTCAGCAGCGACATCAGCGCCAGCAGCAGCACCATGTTGAAGCCCAGGGCAATGGTCGCCAGCACCCCAAAGAACCGATAGATAACGACGATGAACAGCGACACGAACAACATACCCCAGAGGGCGGCATCGACGCCCTTGGCGATATTGTCGGCGCCCAGGCTCGGGCCGATGGTGCGTTCTTCGGCGAAGTACATTGGCGCCGCCAGGCCGCCGGCACGCAGCAACAATGCCAGCTCGGTCGACTCGCCCGGACCATCAAGGCCGGTAATGCGGAACTGGCTACCCAGCGGAGACTGGATGGTCGCCAGGCTGATAATGCGCTTCTCTTCGATGAAACTCTGGACCGCGACTTCCTTCTCGACACCATCGACAACCTGGCGCACGTAGCGCACGGTCGGCTTCTGCTCGATAAAGATCACTGCCATGCTGCGCCCGACATTGCTGCGCGTCGCGCGGTTCATCAACTCGCCGCCATGACCATCCAGGCGGATGTTCACCTGCGGACTGCCATTCTCATCGAAGCTGGCCTGGGCGTCGGTTACCTGATCACCCGTGATGATCAGCTCACGTTCCAGCTGCGCGGGTGGGCGCCCCTCCTCGCGAAACTCGAAGGCCTCGGTCGTGGCTCTCGATGCGTCGGGATCGGCTGCCAGACGAAATTCGAGGTTGGCCGTCTTGCCCAGAATGCGCTTGGCCTCGGCGGTGTCCTGCACACCGGGTAGCTCAACCACGATCCGGTTGGCGCCCTGACGCTGAACCAGCGGCTCGGCCACGCCCAATTCATTGACCCGGTTACGCACGGTCGTCAGGTTCTGCTTGATCGAGTATTCGCGGATTTCCGCGAGCTTGGCCTGAGTCAGGCTCAAGCGCAGCACCTGCAAATCGCTACGCTCGGTCGAACTCAACTCGAAATCGGAGAACTCTTTGCGAATCAGACTCTGGGCCTTCTCCAGGGTCGCCTCGTCGACGAAACCCAACTGAATCGCGCCGTTGAGCTCAGGCAGGCTGCGGTAGCGCACGCGCTCCTTGCGCAGCATGCTCTTGACCTCCCCCTCGTAGACCTTGCGCCGAGCGTCCAGAGCCTTGTCCATATCCACTTCCAGAAGGAAGTGCACACCACCGGACAAATCCAGACCCAGCTTCATCGGACCCGCGCCCAGATTGCGCAGCCAGTCAGGGGTGGTCTGCGCGAGGTTCAAGGCAACTACGAAGTCTTCGCCCAAGGTCTTGCGCACCACATCCTTGGCAGGCAGCTGATCGGCCTGCTTGGTCAAACGGAGCAGGCCGGCGCGGCCTTGCGCAGCCAGACTCGAGGCCTTGACCTCAATTCCTGCGGCCTGCAAGGCACGGGTGGCGCGTTCCAGATCAGCTTGTTCGACCTGCATGGCCGTGCTGGTACCGCTGACCTGGATCGCAGGATCATCTGGATACAGGTTGGGCGCAGAATAAAGAAAGCCGATCGCCAGCACAGCCAGGATCAGCAGATACTTCCAGAGGGGGAATTTATTCAGCATGACGCCGCCCGTTATGACGCGGGGCGCCTTAAGCGCCCCGTCAGATGGTAAGAGTGTGACGCTTAGATAGCTTTCAGCGTGCCCTTGGGCAGGGTCGCGGCGATGGCCACTTTCTGAATCTTCAGCTCGACTGTATTGGACACTTCCAGCACCACGAAGTCATCGCTGACCTTGGTCACTTTGCCGGCGATACCGCCGCTGGTCACGACCTCATCACCTTTCTGCAGGTTGCCGAGCAGGCTCTTGTGCTCCTTGGCGCGCTTGGCCTGGGGCCGCCAGATCATCAGATAGAAGATGACCAGAAAGCCGACCAGAAATACCCACTCGAAACCAGAACCTACAGCACCAGCTGGGGCCGCGGCATCGGCAAAAGCCTCAGGGATCAAAAAGCTCATTTAACACTCCTGTTAGAAACTACTCGAAAAAGTTGATTTATCAGTCCAGCGCCGGGACCGGCAGGCCTCGACGAGCGTAGAAGGCATCGACAAAGGCGGCCAATGTACCCTGTTGAATAGACTCGCGCAAACCAGCCATCAGCCGCTGATAGTGCCGTAAGTTATGGATTGTATTCAGCATACTGCCCAGCATTTCGCCACATTTATCCAAATGGTGCAGGTAGGCACGGGAGAAATGTTGGCAGGTATAACAATCACAGGTTGCATCGAGTGGCGAATCATCATGTCGGTGCACCGCATTACGAATCTTCAACACTCCGGTCTCGACGAACAGATGGCCATTACGTGCGTTGCGCGTCGGCATCACGCAGTCGAACATGTCCACACCGCGGCGCACCCCTTCGACCAAGTCTTCCGGCTTGCCAACCCCCATCAAATAGCGCGGCTTATCGGCGGGCAGCAGGGCGGGCAGATAGTCCAGTACGCGGATCATTTCTTCCTTCGGTTCGCCGACCGACAGGCCGCCAATCGCCAAACCGTCAAAATCCAGCGCATTCAAGCCCTCCAGCGAGCGCATGCGCAACTCTTCATGCATGCCACCCTGAACGATACCGAACAGCGCCGCCGTGTTGTCGCCATGCGCCTCTTTCGAGCGCTTGGCCCAGCGCAACGAGAGCTCCATCGAGCGCTTGGCCACGTCGAACTCGGCCGGATAGGGCGTACATTCGTCGAAAATCATCACGATGTCCGAGCCCAGGTCACGCTGCACCTGCATCGATTCTTCGGGCCCCATGAACACCTTGGCGCCATCCACCGGCGAGGCGAAATACACCCCCTCTTCCTTGATCTTGCGCATCGCCCCCAGACTGAACACCTGAAAGCCGCCCGAATCGGTGAGGATCGGTCCCTGCCACTGCATGAAATCATGCAAGTCGCCATGGCGCTTGATCACCTCGGTGCCGGGACGCAGCCACAGGTGAAAGGTATTACCGAGGATCATCTGCGCGCCAATCGCCTCGATGTCGCGTGGCAACATGCCCTTGACCGTGCCATAGGTGCCCACCGGCATGAACGCCGGCGTCTCGACCACACCGCGCGGAAAGGTAATGCGTCCACGCCGTGCCTTGCCATCGGTCGCCAGCAATTCGAAAGCCATCCGGCAGGTGCGCGTCATACGTGATCCTCTGGCCCGCGTGGCGCGGGGTTGCGGGTGATGAACATGGCATCACCATAACTGAAGAAGCGATAACCTTCGGCGATCGCGCTTGTATAGGCCGCCATGGTTTCGGGGTAGCCGGCAAACGCCGAGACCAGCATCAGCAGGGTCGATTCCGGCAAATGGAAATTGGTCACCAGGGCATCGACCACATGCAGCGGCCGACCCGGGTAGATAAAGATGTCGGTGTCGCCGCTGAACGCCTTGAGCTCGCCATCGCGCGCCGCACTTTCCAGCGAGCGCACGCTGGTGGTACCCACTGCCACCACACGCCCGCCACGGGCACGGCAGGCCGCCACGGCATCGACCACATCCTGGCCGACCTCCAGCCACTCGCTGTGCATCGGGTGATCTTCGATGCGTTCGACCCGCACCGGCTGAAAAGTCCCGGCCCCGACATGCAGGGTGACGAAGGCACTCTCCACCCCCATCCCGGCAATGCTCGCCAGCAGCGCCTGATCGAAATGCAAGCCTGCGGTGGGGGCCGCCACGGCACCGGCACGCTCGGCATAGACGGTCTGATAACGCTCACGATCGGCGGAATCGTCCGGGCGGTCTATATAAGGAGGCAGTGGCATATGACCAACCCGCTCGAGCAGCGGCAAAACCTCTTCGGCAAAGCGCAACTCGAACAGCGCGTCATGCCGCGCCAGCATCTGCGCCTCACCGCCGCCATCAATCAGAATCGTCGAACCCGGCTTGGGCGATTTGCTCGAACGCACGTGGGCCAGGACGCGGTGGCTGTCCAGCACCCGCTCGACCAACACCTCAAGCTTACCGCCAGAAGCCTTCTGGCCGAATAGACGCGCAGGAATCACCCGCGTGTTGTTGAACACCATCAAGTCGCCGGGGCGCAAATACTCCAGCAGATCACTGAACTGACGGTGCGCCAGCGCACCACTCGGCCCATCCAGCACCAGCAAACGGCTGGCACGCCGTTCGGCGAGCGGATGGCGGGCAATAAGAGCGTCAGGCAGCTCGAAATCAAAGTCGGCAACACGCATGTTCGGAGGAGGTCGTCTAGCAGGGCGGCAAAGCTTACCGGAAATAGTGCAATCTCGCCACGCAAGTGCATTGACCAAGGCCACCGGCATCCCTATACTTCGCCGCCATTGTGCCCCGGTGGCGGAACCGGTAGACGCGGCGGATTCAAAATCCGTTTTCGAAAGAAGTGGGAGTTCGAGTCTCCCCCGGGGCACCAATATTCAGCGTCAAGCAGTAGCAGAAACGCCCGAAGAACCGGCCCTAGAGCCGGTTTTTTATTGCCTTTTTTATCGCTCCCCCACCTCCCTCGTCAACCCAGAGGAATCTGAATAGATCTGCGAGCAGATCGCGTTCGGCCTAATAACCCGCTCTCGGCGGAGGCGATTCAAGCAACGGTTTGCGGTAAACATTCACGCACTGGCGAGCAACGCAACCCCCTTGCTGAATAGGCACAAATACCCCTTGATTACGCCTGAAACACCGGCCCGGCGGGGGTTGGCATTTGCCTTTTAGTTAGCGTAGAGTGCTTTCCACTGTGTTTGCATGGGTCGCCGTAATTCGTGGCCTGGTGCAGTAGATCGTCTAGATCCGCTACATCCCGTTCGACGTCGCATTACTCCTTGCAACCAGTCTCAGCCCTCTATCGCGTAGAGGCTGTCATTAACTACGGTTTCAAGGATATTAAGATATGTCGAATCGTCAGAGCGGTACCGTCAAGTGGTTTAACGACGAGAAAGGTTTTGGCTTCATCACTCCAGAAAGCGGTCCGGATCTTTTCGTGCACTTTCGCGCGATCGAGGGCGGCGGTTTCAAGAGCCTGAAAGAAGGTCAGAAAGTCAGTTTCGTTGCCGTACAAGGGCAAAAAGGCATGCAGGCCGACCAGGTTCAAGTCCAGGAATAATCCTGCAGCTTTTAAGAACCCCTGATGGCAACGTCGGGGGTTTTTTTATGCACCCGATTACCGCGAACGGTCCCCTAAAGCCTTAGCGCCTTACTTTGCATATCGAGCCCCACATGCCCAAACACCTGCTGCGCCCGCAGGGTGATTTCCCCCCTGCAGGACTCATCCGCCGCCTGGCCGCCATGTTCTATGACTTGCTGTTGTGCCTGGCCCTGCTGATCGTCGTGACCTTTGCCTACAAGCTGATCCTGATGGGCTTTTACGGCGAAGCGCAGCTCAAGCAGCTCTCCGATGCCGGTGCACTGGATGGCGACCCGGTACTGTCTACCCTGCTGGTACTCAGCCTGTTCGGCTTCTTCAGCAAGTTCTGGACACACAGCGGCCAGACGCTGGGCATGCAGGTCTGGGGCATTCGCATCCAGAACGCCGACGGTACGGCCATCAGCCTATGGCAGGCATTGCTGCGGTTTCTGGTCGCCATCGCCTCCTGGCTGTGTCTGGGCCTGGGGTTTTTCTGGGTGCTCTGGGACAAGGACAAGCGCAGCTGGCACGACATCTATTCCGACAGCCGCACCGTGCAACTGCCGAAGAACGTCCACAAAAACCAGCGATAAGGCTTGCAAACGAAAAAGCCGGCAGTTAGCCGGCTTTTTATCGACTGCAGCAGCTACCCCGCGCGACGCAAAAGCCAGGCACCCGCCAATGCGCAAACCCCTGCAGGGATCAACACAGCAAACAAGGGCGAGAAACCGAACACCAGGCTGGAAGGTCCAAGCAGATCCTGGGCAATGCGGAACACGAAGCCCACGACCACGCCGGTGAAGACCCGCTGACCCAAGGTTACCGAGCGCAATGGACCGAAGATGAAGGAGATCGCCATCAACACCAGTGCGGCAGTCACCACTGGCTGCAGCACCTTGTTCCAGAACGCCAGCCAGTACTGACCATTGTTCAGGCCCTGCTCGCCCAGGTAGTGGATATATCGCCACAGGCCGGTTACCGACAAAGCTTCAGGCTCCAGCACCACAGTACCCAGCAGCTGCGGGTTCAGTTCGACATCCCAGCGCTCATTCGGCGCCTTGACCACCTCGGTACTGCGCTCACGAAAATGTGTGGTTGCCACATTCTCCAGCAGCCAGTGATCGCCCTGATACTGCGCGCGACGGGCAAAGCTGGAAGACAGCAAGTGACGCTGATCATCGAAGCGATAACGGGTTACACCGAACAACACGCCATCGGGCTGCACCGCATTGATATGCACGAACTCTTCGCCCTGGCGATGCCACAAACCGCGCTTGGAACTTTGCGCCTCGCCAGCGCCCATAGCCATGGCGCGATCGGCCTGAGCCTGATTTTCACTCCAGGGGGCCAGGTACTCGCCGATCAGAATGCCTGCCAGCATCAACACCAGCATCGGCTTCATCACTGCCCAGACGATGCGTCTGATCGAAACTCCGGCAGCGCGCATGATGGTCAGCTCACTGCTGCTGGCCAGGCTGCCCAGCCCGACCAGACAACCTATCAAGGCCGCCATCGGCAGCATCTCGTAGACGCGCCGCGGCAGAGTCAAGAAGACATACCAGGCGGCTTCCGGCAAACCATAACCCCCCTCGACATCGCCCATTTCATCGATAAAGGCGAACAGCAAGGCCAGCCCGACGAGGACGCCCAATACGGTGAGAATCGCGAAAAATACTTGGGTGCCGATGTAGCGATCCAATCTAAGCATGAGCCACCTCCGACCCGGTACGGCGGCTCGCCCACTTCAGGCGTATCGGCTCCCAATAAAGCAGTACAAGTCCAATCAACAGAAATACTCCATGTACCCACCACAACCCTATCGCCTGAGGGATTCGCCCTTTATCCAAAGCGCTGCGCGCAGCGATCAGCAGAGCCAGATAAGTCATGTACAAGAGGATTGCCGGCAGCAGCTTGAGAAAGCGTCCTTGCCGTGGATTGACCCGCGACAGCGGCACCGCCAGCAGGGTCACGATGAACACCAGCAGCGGCAGCGACAGACGCCACTGCAACTCGGACTGGAAGCGCGGATTGTCACTGCCGATCAACTCTGCGGTCGTCACGGCCTCACGCTCACTGATCTCGCCACTGACCGAGGGTTTGGGTAACAGCACGCCATAGGTGTCGTACTGAATCGCCCGGTAGTCGGCCTGACCTGGATTGCCGTCGTAACGGTAACCGTTCTGCAGAATCAGATAGCGACTGCCATCGGCCTGAATCTCCTGACGCCCGCTTTCCGCCACCAGCACGGTGATTCCGCGCTCCTTGTCGCCCGTCCGGGAAAACCGCTTCTCGGAGATGAAGATGTCGGCCAGCTCAGCGCGATCTGCCGACAACTCCTTGGTATAGGTCACCCGCGAACCATCCCGCATGGCTTGGAAACGCCCGGGCACCAGGGTATCGAACTCGGTCAGGGCGTCCTGTTGATTGAGAATGGTCGCGACCTGCGCTACCCCCTGCGGCGCCAGGCCCATGCTCAACCAGGCTACCAGCAGGGCCACCAACAAAGCCGGGGCCATGGTGTAGACCAGCAACCGCTGCTGACTCATGCCAGTGGCCGAGAGCACCGTCATCTCGCTGTCGAGATAGAGCCGGCCGTAGGCCATGAGGATGCCGAGGAACAACCCCAGCGGCAGGATCAGCTGCAGGAACCCCGGCAGACGAAAGGCCATGATCAGGAACAGCACACCCGGATCCAGCAATCCCTGGGCCGCCTGCGCCAGGTACTTGATGAAACGGCCACTCATTATGATCACCAGGAGCACGGCACTCATCGCACTCAAGGTAACCAGCACTTCACGAGACAAATAACGGAACACGATCAAACCAGACACTCCAGGGTTGTCAGGCTCAGGCGGCTACGATCACACTAGCCGCACTGTTTGCCGGTCCGCACACAGACGAACCATCGAAAAATAGCCGGCATTATCCTGCAATAACGACTCATTGTCTTGGGAACACCACGCCATGGAATTTATTGTCAAAAGCGCTCGCCCGGAAACCCTGAAAACTGCCACCCTGGTCATTGCCATCGGCGAAGGCCACAAGCTCGGGGAAACGGCGAAAGCGATTGATAACGCCAGCGCCGGCGCGATCAGTGCCCTGCTCAAGCGCGGCGACCTCGCCGGCAAGCTTGGCCAGACCCTGCTCGCGCACAACCTGCCCAATCTCAAGGCCGAGCGGGTACTGCTGGTCGGCAGTGGCAAGGAGGCTGAACTCTCTGACCTCCAGCTGCGCAAAATGCTCAATGCCGTGCATGGTGTATTGAAAACCCTGGGCGGCAGCGATGCCGTGCTTACACTGGGCGAACTCCAGGTCAAAGGCCGTGATGCCTATGGCAAGGCCCGCCTGATCGTGGAAAGCCTGGTCGATGGCGGCTATCAGTTCGACCAGTTCAAGAGCGAGAAGGCCGACGTCCCAGCCTTGAAGAAGCTGACCCTGCTCAGCGACAAGGCCGATTTGGCCGACGTCCAGCGCGCGGCCAAGCATGCCCAGGCGATTGCCTGCGGCATGGCATTCACCCGTGATCTCGGCAACATGCCACCGAACCTCTGCCACCCCAGCTACCTGGCTGAAGAAGCCAAGACCCTGGGCAAGACCTACAAGAACCTCAAGGTCGAGATTCTCGACGAGAAAAAACTCAAGGAACTCGGTGCCGGTGCCTTCCTCGCCGTGGCCCAGGGCAGCGACCAGCCTCCGCGGATGATCGTGCTCAACTACCAGGGCAGCAAGAAAACCGACAAGCCCTTCGTCCTGGTTGGCAAAGGCGTCACCTTCGATACCGGCGGCATCAGCATCAAGCCGGCGTCCGGCATGGATGAGATGAAGTACGACATGTGCGGCGCCGCCAGTGTGTTCGGCACGCTCAAGGCCGTGCTGGAACTGCAATTGCCGATCAACCTGGTGTGCCTGCTGGCCTGCGCCGAGAACATGCCCAGCGGGGGCGCCACCCGACCTGGCGATATCGTCACCAGCATGAGCGGGCAGACTGTGGAAATCCTCAACACCGACGCCGAAGGCCGCCTGGTGCTGTGCGACACCCTAACCTACGCCGAGCGCTTCAAGCCGCAGGCCGTGATCGATATCGCCACCCTGACCGGCGCCTGCATCGTCGCCCTGGGCGCCCACACCTCGGGCCTGATGGGCAACGACGAGGCACTGCTGCAACAGCTCCTCAAGGCCGGCCAGAGCGCCGACGACCGCGCCTGGCAGTTGCCGCTGTTCGACGAATACCAGGAACAGCTCGACAGTCCATTTGCCGACATTGCCAATATCGGCGGACCGAAGGCCGGCAGCATCACCGCCGGCTGCTTCCTTTCGCGCTTCGCTAAGAAGTATCACTGGGCGCATCTGGACATCGCCGGCACCGCCTGGATCAGTGGCGGCAAGGAGAAAGGCGCGACCGGTCGGCCGGTGCCGCTGCTGACCCAGTACCTGCTGGATCGCAGCAACGCCTGATGACGATTATTGCAGGCGCGACCGAACGCCATTCCGCCTCGGCCGCGCCTGCAGCTGCCCACATAACGAAATCACCATGCCCCGAATAGAATTTTATGTATTGTCCTCCGCCACCCCGGCAGACCGCCTGCGGGCCGCCTGCCAACTGGCGATGAAAGCCTGGCGCCATGGCCTGCCGGTGTTCCTGCGCGGTTGCGATACAGAACAATGCACGGCGCTCGACGAACTTCTCTGGCGTTTCAAGGCCGAAGCATTCGTACCGCACAACTTGCATCAGGACGACCCGCAAGCACCGGTGGTGATAGGCCTGGACGAAGAGCCGCACACCCAGCAAGGCGTGCTGATCAACCTGAACCCGACCCTTTCGCCCTTTGTCGAACGCTTCAGCCGGGTGATCGAGATCGTCAACCAAGAACCCGATCTATTGACCGCCTGCCGGGAAAACTTCCGCAGCTACCGCCAGCGCGGCTATGATCCGAAACGAGTCGAACTTTAAGTTCTGCACCATGGACATGCCAAAACCGCCGCAAAAGCCCACCCACCTGCTGGACGACCTCGAGTCGATCCGCCAACTGCTGGGCGACGAAATCCTTGATCCGCCACTGCTGACCGACTCGATCGACCCGGACACCATCCCCCTGCTCTCGGACATCGTCACCCCACCGCCGGCACCAGGCCATCCGCCAGTCGTGGAGGCCGCTCCGCTGCCGCAGGCCGCGCCCCTGCACAGCAGCATCCAGCAGACCCTCGACCGCAACAGCGACATGAACCGCCTGGATAACGAACTGCGCGCCGCCGCCGAGCTGATTCTGCAAGATGTCATCGACGACTTCGTGCCGCAGATCGAGGCCGAGCTCAAACGCCGCCTGCAGGCCCGCCTGAGCCGCCTGCTGCCGCCGCGCAAGTAGAAAAACACCAGTAGCCCAGCTGCAATTCGGGAAGGATTGCCCCACCCGTCAGTCACTCGCCCCACGCCGGCCTTACACCTCATGTGCCAGCCCGCTATACTTGCCGGCTTTTCCGATCAGCCGTCATAAGGGTCCCGCCGCGCATGGACAAGACCTACCAGCCGCACGCCATTGAAACCGCCCTCTACCAGAATTGGGAGGCGAACAACTATTTCGCCCCCCAGGGCTCGGGCCAGCCTTACACCATCATGATCCCGCCGCCGAACGTCACCGGCAGCCTGCACATGGGCCATGGTTTCAATAACTCGATCATGGATGCGCTGATCCGTTTCCGCCGCATGCAGGGCCGCAAGACCCTGTGGCAACCAGGTACCGACCATGCCGGCATCGCCACCCAGATGGTGGTCGAGCGGCAACTGGCCGCAGACGGCATCAGTCGCCACGACCTGGGCCGCGAGAAATTCCTCGAGAAAGTCTGGGAATGGAAGGAAGAATCCGGCGGCAACATCACCCGGCAGATCCGCCGCCTGGGCAGCTCGGTGGACTGGTCGCGCGAGCGCTTCACCATGGACGACGGCCTGTCCGAAGCGGTCAAGGAGGCCTTCGTGCGCCTGCACGAAGACGGCCTGATCTACCGCGGCAAGCGCCTGGTCAACTGGGATACCAAGCTGCACACGGCAATTTCCGACCTGGAAGTGGAAAACCACGACGAGAAAGGCAAGCTGTGGAATCTGCGCTACCCGCTGGCGGACGGCAACACGACGATTGACGGCAAGGACTACCTGATCGTAGCCACCACCCGCCCGGAAACCATGCTCGGCGACAGCGCCGTCGCGGTAAACCCCAACGACGAACGCTACCAGGCCCTGATCGGCACCTTCGTCGAGCTGCCATTGGTTGGCCGACGCATCCCGATTATCGCCGACGATTATTGCGACCCGGCGTTCGGCACCGGCTGCGTGAAAATCACCCCGGCCCATGATTTCAACGACTACGAAGTCGGCAAGCGCCACAACCTGCCGCTGCTCAACATCTTTGACAAGGACGCCGCCGTGCTCGCGACGGCCCAGGTGTTCAATGTCGACGGCAGCGTCAACAGCGAAGTCGATGGCCGCCTGCCCGCCGAATACGCCGGGCTGGATCGTTTTGTCGCGCGCAAACAGATCGTCGCCGCCTTCGAGGCCGCCGGTCTGCTGGAAGGAATCGACGACCATGCGCTGAAAGTGCCAAAAGGCGACCGCTCCGGCACCATCATCGAGCCCTGGCTGACCGACCAGTGGTACGTCTCCACCAAGCCGCTGGCCGAGCCGGCGATCAAAGCGGTGGAAGACGGCGCCATCCAGTTCGTGCCCAAGCAGTACGAGAACATGTATTTCAGCTGGATGCGCGACATCCAGGACTGGTGCATCAGCCGCCAGCTGTGGTGGGGCCACCGCATCCCGGCCTGGTACGACGAGGCCGGTAACGTCTATGTCGGCCGCGACGAGGCCGAGGTACGCACCAAGCACAACCTCGGCGAGATCAAGCTGCGCCAGGACGAAGACGTACTGGACACCTGGTTCAGCTCCGGCCTGTGGACCTTCTCCACCCTCGGCTGGCCGCAGCAGACTGAATTCCTCAAGACCTTCCACCCCACCGATGTACTGGTCACCGGTTTCGACATCATTTTCTTCTGGGTCGCCCGGATGATCATGCTGACCATGCACCTGGTGAAGAACGACGATGGCACGCCGCAAGTGCCGTTCAAGACCGTCTATGTGCATGGCCTGGTGCGCGACGGCCAAGGCCAGAAAATGTCCAAGTCGAAGGGCAACGTGCTCGACCCGCTGGACATCATCGACGGCATCGACCTGGACAGCCTGCTGGTCAAGCGCACCAGCGGCATGATGCAGCCAAAACTGGCAGAGAAGATCGCCAAACAGACCCGCGCCGAATTCCCCGAGGGTATCGCCGCCTACGGCACCGACGCCCTGCGCTTCACCAATCTGGCGCTGGCCTCCACCGGCCGCGACATCAAGTTCGACATGGGTCGGGTCGAGGGTTACCGCAACTTCTGCAACAAGATCTGGAATGCCGCCAACTTCGTCATCGAGAACACCGATGGCCAGGACACTGGTGTCAATGGCGAGCCGGTGGAGCTGTCTTCGGTGGACCGCTGGATCATCTCCGCCCTGCAGCGCACCGAAGCCGAAGTGACCCGCCAGCTCGACGCCTTCCGCTTCGACCTGGCCGCGCAAGCCCTCTACGAATTCATCTGGGACGAGTACTGCGCCTGGTACCTGGAGCTGGTCAAACCGGTGTTGTGGGACGAGAACGCCCCGCTCGAGCGCCAGCGCGGCACCCGCCGCACCCTGGTGCGCGTGCTGGAGGTGGCCTTGCGCCTGGCCCACCCGTTCATGCCATTCATCACCGAAGAAATCTGGCAGCGGATCAAGGTCCAAGCTGGCGTCAGCGGTGAAACCATCATGCTGCAGGCCTGGCCGGTGGCCAACGAGAGCCGCCTCGACGCCGCCGCCGAAGGCGACATCGAGTGGGTCAAGCAGCTGATGCTCGGCCTGCGGCAGATCCGCGGCGAGATGAAAATCTCCATGGCCAAGCGCATCGACATCATCCTGCAGAACGCCAGTGACGAAGATCAACGGCGCCTCGCCGACAACCTGCCGCTGCTGAACAAGCTGGCCAAGCTGGAATCGGTGCGCGTGCTGCAAGCCGGGGAAACGGCACCGATGTCCGCCACCGCCCTGGTTGGCGACATGCAAGTGCTGGTGCCGATGGCCGGGTTGATCGACAAGGACGCCGAGCTGGCGCGTCTGGACAAGGAAATCCAGCGCCTGGAAGGTGAAGTCCAAAGGGTCGGCGGCAAGCTTAACAACCAAGGCTTCGTCGCCAAGGCGCCCGCCGAGGTGCTCGACAAGGAGCGCGCCAAGCTGGCCGAGGCCGAGCAGGCCCTGAGCAAGCTGGCCGAACAGCGCGAGCGCATCGCCAGCCTGTAAGCCATACCCCGGCTGCAAATCCCCAGCCCGCCGTCACCAGACCGCGGGCTTTTGCCTTGCGCCAGCCCGCCGGATTTGTACCCCGCCCATGCGCCAGGATGCGCGGCCTTTGGCGAGCCACTCGGCAGCCAACAGTCCTTTCTTGTCGATCGTCAAGGTGACGCGACATTTAGTCACAATTTACGCCTCCAAGGCTCCCAACGCCTTCCAGTCGCCTGCCTATTGGTGCATTCTGCCGCCCAATATTTTTCTAATCATTTCAAATCTTAAACCTCTGACTGGAAACCTCGCCTATGTATGCCTACATGCTTATGGCCGCGATCTTCGTGCTCGGCTATCTATGCATCGCCTTCGAACACCCACTGAAAATCGACAAAGCCGCCTCGGCGCTGCTCACCGCAGTGCTGGCCTGGACGGTGTTGGTGCTAAGCGCCGACAGCATCCTGCCGCTGATTGAAGCCGGTGCCCACGCGACCAATAATACCGACTTGGTGGTTGGCGAACTGCGTCACCACCTCGGTGAAATCTCCGAGATCCTGTTCTTCCTGATGGGCGCCATGACCATCGTCGAACTGATCGACGCCCACGAAGGTTTCAAGGTCATCACCGACCGCATCCGCACCACCAAACGTGTGCACCTGCTGTGGCTGGTGGGGCTGATCACCTTCTTCCTGTCTGCCGCGCTGGACAACCTGGCCACCACCATCGTCATGATCTCCTTGCTGCGCAAGCTGATCGACGACAAGCACGAGCGCTGGTTCTACGCCGGCATCGTGGTGATCGCCGCCAATGCCGGCGGCGCCTGGTCGCCGATTGGCGACGTGACCACCACCATGCTGTGGATCGGCAACCAGATTACCGCTACCGGCATCATCTATAAGCTCTTCCTGCCGAGCCTGATCTGCCTGCTGGTACCGCTGATCATCATGAGCTTCGTGCTCAAGGGCGATATCAAACTGCCCAAGGTCAAGGAAAGCCGCGAAAGTCGTCGTGACCCGACCACCCCCTTCGAGCGCAACCTGGTGTTCTGCCTCGGCCTCGGCGCCCTGGTATTCGTGCCGGTGTTCAAGACCATCACCCACCTGCCGCCATATATGGGCATCCTGTTCGGCCTCGGCATTCTCTGGGTCACCACCGAAATCATTCACCGCAGCAAGAACAGCGAAGACAAGGACCCGCTCTCGGTGGTCGGGGTACTGCGCCGTATCGACGTCACCAGCGTGCTGTTCTTCCTCGGCATCCTGCTGGCGGTATCCAGCCTGTCCACCGCCGGCCACCTGACCCAGGTCGCGGCTTACCTGAAGGACAGCCTGGGCAACGTCTACACGATTGCCATGTCCATCGGCCTGCTCTCCGCCGTAGTGGACAACGTGCCCATGGTCGCCGGTGCAATGAAGATGTACCCGCTGATCGGCCCCGACGCATTGGCGGCAGCCGGCGGCAACGGTTGGCTGGGCAACTTCGTGGTCAACGGCAACTTCTGGGAAATGCTGGCGTACTGTGCTGGCACCGGCGGTAGCTGCCTGATCATCGGCTCCGCCGCCGGCGTGGCGGCCATGGGCATGGAGAAGATCAACTTCATCTGGTACGTCAAATACATCAGCGGCCTGGCCTTTGCCGGCTATATCGCCGGCGCCCTGAGCTACATCGCCCTGTTCGCCAGCTGACAGCCAACGCCTGACGGATTAAGGTAAGGGGCGCTCACCCTGCAGCGCCCCTTACCTTGCGACAGGAACACTCGGCCCGATGGACGTGAGCAAAACCAAAACCAGTTTCTACCGACGCCTCTATGTGGCCTGGCTGATCGACAGTGGCAGCGCCTGCAGCGTGCCGGCCCTGATGGCCGCCACGGGCATGCCCAGACGCACCGCCCAGGACACCCTGGCCGCACTCGCCGACCTGGATATCGACTGCGTCTTCATCCAACAAGAGGGCGAGCGCAACAACGCCGGGCATTACCTCATTCGCGACTGGGGCGCGATCAATCCACAATGGATCGCGGCCAACCTGGCGCCCATCAAGGCCATACTCGGTTATCCCTGAGCAAGAGGCTCGCCATGCGCAGTTCCCACCGACTGTTAGGCGTAATCGGGTTTCTCCTGGGCCTGTTCCTGCTGTTCGAAGCTCTGGGCATCCGGGCGCAGTTCAGCCTGCAAGCCCTACAAAGTCTGATCCTCATGCATCCGGTTATCGGCCTGCTGCTGTTCATCCTGCTGTTTGCCCTGGGCAACCTGATCCAGATCCCCGGCTGGATCTTCCTCGCCGCCGCGGTGCTGGCGCTCGGGCGGGTCTATGGCGGCATAGCCACCTATCTTGCCGCCATCGCTTCCTGCGTGTTCACCTTCCTGACCATCCGCTATCTGGGCGGCAACGCCCTGCGCGAACTGGATAACCGCCTGGCACAACGCCTACTGGCCGGTCTCGACCGCCATCCACTGGCCAGCATCATCGCCCTGCGCACGCTGTTCCAGACGGTGCCGGCGCTTAACTACACCCTCGCCCTGTCCGGCGTGCCTTTTCGTACCTACCTGCTCGGCACCCTGCTCGGTCTGCCGCTGCCGATCGCGTTGTACTGCCTGTTTTTCGATTACCTGGCGATGTGGCTGCATATCGCCTAGCCGGCAACTGGCTCCACACCCTCGAGCCCACTCTTTTTCAGCACAGCCGCGGCAGCTATGGGAAAATGCCGCGCTCCGCCCCTGCCGATACCGCCAGCATGACATCGCCGACCAAACGCCCCAGCCGTAAACCATCCGCGCCGCGCCCTCCTTTGCCGGCCAGGCCCGATGCCGCCAAGGGCCAGTTGCACCCGCGCAACCGCCACCAGGGTCGCTATGACTTTCCCGCACTGATCAAGGCCAGCCCGGAGCTGGCGGCATTCGTGATCATCAACCCCTACGGCAAGGAGAGCATCGACTTCGCCAACCCGGCGGCGGTCAAGGTGTTCAATCGGGCGCTGCTCAAACAGTTCTACGGCATCAGCCATTGGGATATTCCAGCGGACTACCTGTGCCCGCCGATTCCGGGGCGCGCCGACTATCTGCATTACCTGGCCGATCTGCTGGCGAGCTGCAATGGCGGCGAGATCCCCCGAGGCGCCCAGGTGCGTGCCCTGGATATCGGCGTCGGCGCCAACTGCATCTACCCGCTGCTGGGCAACCGCGAATACGCCTGGAAATTTCTCGGTTCTGACATCGACAGCAATGCCATTGCTGCAGCCAAGGCCATCGTGCAGGCCAATCCGGGGCTCAGAGATGCCATCGAACTGCGCCAGCAGAGCGATGCCGCGCATATTTTCCAGGGCCTGCTGCAGGCCGACGAGCGCTTCGACCTGAGCCTGTGCAACCCGCCGTTCCACGCCAGCGCCGAGGAAGCCAGCAGCGGCAGCAAGCGCAAATGGCGCAACCTGGGCAAGCTCGACCCCAAGCGCAAACTGCCGGTATTGAATTTTGGCGGCCAGGCGGCGGAGTTGTGGTGCCAGGGCGGCGAAGCGGCCTTTGTCGGCCGCTTGATCAAGGAAAGTGCCCAGCATGCCCAGCAGGTGCTGTGGTTCACCAGCCTGATATCCAAGGCGAGCAACCTGGCCGGCGTTTACAGCGCCTTGAAACAAGCCGGCGCGCTCGAAGTGCGTACCGTGGAAATGGCCCAGGGGCAGAAGCAGAGCCGCTTTGTCGCCTGGACTTTTCTGACCGCCGCACAGCAGCAGAGCTGGCGAACAGCCCGCTGGGCGCCAATAGCCCACGGGGCGTAGCGGCGGCTGCAACCTGCTAGGCTCCAGGCGCGCAGCGCTGCAGCTGCTCGAACAGGCTGTCGACCGCCACGGCCAGCAGGCCGATGAGGATGGCGCCCTGCAGAATAAAGGCGGTATTGCCGATGACCAGCCCCGAGATCACTGGATCGCCCAGGGTACTGGCGCCGATGGTGGAGCCGATGGCCGCGGTGGCGATGTTGATCGTCACCGAGGTGCGAATACCGGCCAGGATCACGTTCAAGGCCAACGGCAACTCCACCTGCCAGAGCACCTGCAGCGGCGCCATGCCCATGCCGCGCGCCGCCTCCAGCACCGCCGGATCGATGCCGCGCAAACCCGCCAAACTGTTGCGCAGAATCGGCAGCAGGCCATAGAGCATCAGGGCGAACAGCGTCGGCCCGCTGCCGAAGCCGAGCGCCGGCACCGCCAGGGCCAGCACCGCGACCGGCGGTATGGTCTGGCCGATCGAGGCGACCTGGCTCACCAGCGGCAGAAAATCCGCGCCCCAGCGCCGGGTCACCATGATCGCCGCGCCCACCCCGACCAGGCTGGAGACGCCGGCCGCCAGCGCCACCAGCAGCACATGACTGCCCAGCAGGTCGATGAAGGCGGCGCGGCCGTAGATCACCGTGCGACTGTCCGGCTCGATCAGGCGAAACACTCCTTCCAGTTCGGCCAGCCCCAGTGCCGCCGCCAGCAACAAGGCCAGCCACAGCAGCGGCTGCCAGTCGCCGCGAAGCAACGCGGGCGGGCTCACTGGGGGCGGCTCATCAGCGCATCCAGTTGCAGCACACCAACCTGCAGGCCCTGGGCATCGACCACCGGCAAGCTGCTTCGGCGATGCCAGAGCATCAACGACAGCGCCTGGCGCAGGCTGTCCGTGACCTTGAGCGCGGGACCGGCGGCGGGTATGGCAGCCGTGGCCAGCGCCTGCATCAGGCTATCGACGCGTAACAGCCCGGCCTGCTTCAGGCCACGCTCCTGGCCACCGAGCAGGTTCTCGACGAAGGCATTGGCCGGTTTGGCCAGCAGCGCCTGCGGACTGTCCTGCTGGACGATCCGCCCCTTGTCCATCACCACGATACGGTTGGCCAACTTGAGCGCCTCGTCCATGTCATGGGTGACGAAGACGATGGTTTTGCGCACCTGCTGCTGGATGCGCAACAGCTCGTTCTGCAGGCTTTCACGGGTGATGGGGTCGAGTGCGCCGAAGGGTTCGTCCATCAGCAGAATGTCCGGATCGCCGGCCAACGCCCGCGCCACGCCAACCCGCTGGGCCTGGCCGCCGGACAGCTGGCGGGGGTACTTGTCGGCAAACTCGGCGGGCGCCAGCTCGAGCAGCTGCAGCAGCTCCTCGACCCGCTGCCGGACACGTGCGGTCGGCCAACCGAGCAGGCGCGGCACCACGGCGATGTTGCGCGCCACCGTCCAGTGCGGAAACAGCCCAGTGCTCTGGATCGCATAGCCGATGCCGCGGCGCAGCTGCTGCGGATCGATCTGTTCGATGTCCCGGCCATTGATGCGGATGCTGCCGGCCGAATGCGTGATCAGGCGATTGATCATGCGCAAGGTGGTCGACTTGCCACAGCCCGAGGTACCGACCAGCACGCAGAGTTCGCCGGTTGGCACGGTCAGGGAGATGTCGTCCACCGCCCGGGTCTGGTCAAACAGCTTGCTGACGTTACTCAGCTCGATCATCGACTCACTCCCGAGTAAAAGTGTTCTGCCAACAGACTGAACAGGCTGTCCGCCAGCAGCGCCAGGGCGATGATGGGCAAGGCGCCGAGAATGATCAGGTCCATCGCCGACTGCCCCAGGCCCTGGAAGATAAAGGTGCCAAAACCGCCCGCGCCGATCAGCGCGGCGACCGCCGTCAGGCCGATTGCCTGAATGCTGGTAACCCGCACGCCCTCGATGATCAGCGGCATGGCCAGTGGCAGGCGTACCTGCAGGAACACCTGGGCGGGGCTCATGCCCATGCCGCGGGCGGACTCGATGACCCCGGCCTCGACTTCCTCCAGGGCGACGCAGGTATTGCGCACTATCGGCAGCAGGCTGTAGGCGATCAAGGCCAGCAGCGCCGGCGCCCAGCCGATACCGCGGATATTCAGCTGCTGCAGCAGGGGAAACTGCGCAGACAGGTAACTCAGCGGCGCAATCAGCAGGCCAAACAGTGCCAGGCTGGGAATGGTCTGGATAAAACTCAGCAGGCCGATACTGCCCTTTTGCGCCCCGGGATAACGTTGCAGCAACAGGGCAATGGCACTGCCCAAGAGCACGCTAAGCCCCACCGCCCCGCCGACCAGGCCCAGATGGCTAGACAAGGCCGCGGCAAATTGACTGCGGCGTGACCGGTACTCACGCAACAATGCCAACGGCTCCAGCCAATCCTGCGGGGCCAGCCACCACAGCAGCAGGGCCAGGGCGATGCCGCTGCCGAGCAGCCAGGCACGCGCCAGACGCAGGCGCTGCTGCAGCTCGATCAGCAGCAACCCCAGCAGGAACAGCAGGCTCCAGCAACCCGCGCCTATACCAACCCGCGCATAGGGCATGTCCGCGCCTATATGACGTTCGATGCTCCAGGCCAGGCTCAGGGGTAATTGCAGCACCAGCAGCGACACCAGCAACAGAATCGGCCAGTAGGCCGGATGCTGCGGCCGCAGCGCCAGCAACGCACAGGTCAGCAATGCCCCCGTTAGCGACAATGCCCACGGCAGCCCCACAGCGGCCAGCAGTCCCAGGCCATTGCCCGGGGCGATACGGTTGGGCTGAATACTGACGAAATCCAGGCTCCACAGCAGTGCCAGCGCCATCAGCGCCAGCGCAGCGATGACTCTATTGCCCCGCAGCGACCACCTCATGCCGATATCATTGGCCCAGGCTATCGAGGAACGCTGCCGCCACTTTCGCCGGCTCGGCGCCCTGCACCGCCACCTCGCCATTGAGCCGCTGCAGGGTTTGCAGATCCAGGGCGGCGAAGACCGGCTGGAGCAGCGCGGCAATCTGCGGATAGGCCTCCAGCACATCCGCGCGCACCACCGGCGCTGGCTGATAGACCGGCTGCACGCCGCGGGTGTCTTCCAGCACCTGCAGATCCAGGGCGCTCAATCCGCCATCGGTGCCGTACGTCATGGCCGCATTGACGCCATTGGTCTGCAACGACGCGGCGCGGATGGTCGCCGCGGTATTGCCGCCCGCAAGGATCAGCAGCTGATCGGCTGCAAGTTTGAAGCCGTAGGCCTCCTGGAAAGCCGGAAGCGCCGTTGGCGATTCGACGAACTCGGCGCTGGCGGCGAACTTGAAGTCACCGCCCTCTGCTAGGTAGCGGGCCAGATCATCCAGCGTCTTCAGGCCGTGGGCGCGTGCCAGGTCGCCACGCACGCTCATCGCCCAGGTGTTGTTGGCGTTGGCCGGTTGCAGCCAGACCAGCTGGTTGGCCGCCAGATCCAACTCCTTGACCTTGGCGTACCCCTGCTCGGCGTCTTTCCACAAGCTGCTGTCGGCGCTGTCGAAAAAGAACGCGCCATTGCCGGTGTACTCCGGGTAGATACTGACCTCACCGGCGATCAGCGCATTGCGCACGATATTGGTGGCGCCGAGCTGGGTGCGATCTTCCACCGGCACCCCGCCTCGCTTGAGTGCCTGATAGATCAACTGCCCCAGTACCGCGCCCTCGGTGTCGATCTTGGACGCGACCACCACGTTTGGCTGCGCCTGGGCAGCCCCCATTACGCCCCACAGTGCCAGCAGTGAAAGAACACGACCCAGCTGCTTGCCCAATAAAGACATGGTTTTTCCACCCTGATGGTTGACGATCTGGAACGCTCGACCCGGCAATATGGCCGAGCAGCCCCTTAAGGTTAACTGGCTAGCTGTTTATGACCATAGGCACGCAACATTCACAGAGCAAATCGTCGTCATCGCCGCGTTTTTTAAGCGGCCAGGGCATGCGCCGAATACTGAAGCACTGACCTGCGGGCGATACAGCACAATGCACATTGAGCAAAAATTGGCCAACGTGCCACTATGGCTGCAATGCCAAGCGAGTAGCGCCAATGAATGCAAGACGACTATGCATCAGCCTTTGCCTGCTGCTGTGCCTGAACACTCAGGCCGCCGAACCGCAAGTGCTGAACATCAGCGTCGGCGACTGGCCACCCTATCTGTCTGCCGACCTCAAGCACAACGGCGTGATTGCCCACCTGATCAGCGACCTGTTCGCCGATGAAGGCTATAGCGTCAGCTTCCACTTCCTGCCTTGGCCGCGCGCCTATGCGGCAACGGCCGCTGGCAGATTCGCCGCCAGCGCGATTTGGATGCACAAGAACGAGCGCGAGGCGGATTTCCTCTATAGCGCGCCGATCCTCGATGAACAGTTCGTATTTTTCCACCTGAAAAACTTTCCATTCGATTGGCAGAGCCCCTACGACCTGACCGGCATGACCCTCGGCGGCGGCCTGGGATACAGCTATGGCGCCAAATTCGATGAATTTCTGGACACCGGCAACGTGCGCATGGAACGGGTCTCCAGCGACATGCAGAACTTCGAGAAACTGCTGAAAAATCGCGTGGCGCTCTACCCGCAGGAAATCAACGTCGGCTACGCCGCACTGCACAACCATTTCTCCCCAGCCGACATCGCCAAGATCACCCACCACCGCAAACCGCTGCTCAGCAACTTCAGCTACCTGCTGCTCCCCAGGCGGCTCGAAGGCAGCCAGGAACTGCGCGAGCGATTCAACCGGCGCCTGCAGCAGTATCGCGACAGTGGCCGCTACCAGCAGTATTTTCGCGATCTCCAGCAGGGCAAATACCAACAGACACCCGGCCAGACCCTCGACTCCGAGGCCGATTCAGCCGCGCCCTAAGCCTCGGCCTCGCCTGGGCCGGACCGCGCAGGCGGCGAGTGGCCCTGCGCAAGCGCCATCTGCTCATGCAGCAGATCCGCCAGTGGCAAGGCCACCCCCAGCCGGCTGAGATTCCAGTAATGCCCTTCCAGGGTGCGGTTGACCAGCAGGGTGGCCGGCGCCGGTTGCAGGCTGCCAAGCGCGCCGAATACATCCGGCAACAGCGCCTGCACCTGTTGGTGCAGCGGGGTGGCGGCGAAATCCCAGCGTTTACCGCGCTGCAACAACGGCCCGAGCAATCCATGCAACTGACGATACAGACCATAAGGCGTGGTCGATTGCGGCTGGCGTGTGCCCAGTGCCTGGAAAGCCCGCTCCAGCTGTTCGCCATCGCGCGCCTGCAGCGCCCGGTAGGTTTGCACATAGGCGCCCAGCAACGCGGGCGACAATGCCTGCACGCAGCCGAAGTCATACACCACCAGCTCGCCGCTGGCGGTGTAGGCGAAATTGCCCGGATGCGGATCGGCATGCAGCAACCCCAGCCCGAAGGCCTGGGTACTCAGCCAGCGCACCAGGGTCAGGGCCAGGCGTTCGCGCACCTCGGCACTGGCCTGAGCGACGTCGGCAAAGGGCAAGCCAGGCTCTTCGCTCAATGCCAGTACGCCCGGGCGGCACAGATCTTCCTGCGGCTGCGGCAGGCGCAGCCCCGGCCAATCGGCAAAATACATACGGAACTGCTGCAGGCGGCGCATCTCCGCCGGGTAATCCAGCTCGGCCGCGATCACCGCCGCCAGTTCCTGATAGACCCCCTCCAACTGCTCGGCTGGTGCGCGGAACAAACGCCCCAGCGGCAGCAGACGACGCAGCTGGCGCAAATCCGCCGCGCAGATCTCGGCGATACCGGGGTACTGAATCTTGAGCACCAGCGCCCGCCCATCCAGTGCCACTGCACGATGCACCTGGCCTAGCGAGGCGGCGGCAAACGGCTGCTCCTCGATGCTCTGGAAGAACTGGCTTAAATCATCGCCATAGACCTGCTGCAAATGCCCTTTAAGGGCGCTGAAGGGCAGCGCCGGAACCCGGCTCTGCAGCTTGCCCAGGGCCTGGGCCACCGGTTCGGGGAGCACGTCGTGCCATTGCGAGGCCATCTGCCCAAGCTTGAGCACCGGGCCTTTCATCTCGCCGAGCACAGTGCCCAGTTGCTCGGCCACCGGCTGCCAATCGACAGCCGAGCGCCCCGGGCCAAGTTGTTGCCCCAGCAGCCCGCCACCGATGCGTGTCGCGGTGCCGGCCAGCTTGAAGAAACGCCCGAGCGCGGAGGCCGGGGGTGGAATTACCGGGGGCTTGGCCATGGTCGATGCTCATCAGAACCAACCCTGATCATGCGCCTGCAAGGGCCAGTAACCAACGGGCAAGCCTGTTAGCAAAGATGACAGCGCGGCAATGGCCTGGGCTATCGCGGTTTCCAGAACCGCTGCATTTCCACGAAGAGAAAGGACGCGGTCCAGGTAATCAGCACCAGCCCGGTGAGCGATTCGATGCCGGTCAGAAAGCGCAGATCGCCGTGCGGCTGGATATCGCCAAAACCAAGGGTGGTGAAGGTCGTGAAGGAAAAATACACCGAGTCCATCAAGCTGCCGTTGAAGTTGCCTTCCAGGTAGCCCCAGCCACCGGCGCGGTGCATCAGGTAGTAGGCGAAAGCGAATATCCACACCTCGGCCGCATGCGCCAGCAGAGCGCCGCCGACGCCCAACACGATGCGGAAGCGATGGCGCACCTGGATGCGTGGCAACAGCAGCGTCAGCCGATAGAGAAATTCGTAGTGAATGATGACGGCGACCATCACGATCAGGCTGTTGACTAGAAATACGGCAATCACTGGCAATCCTGCTGTGTAGGGTTTTGATAGGTAGAAGCGCTGCTTCGCTGCACCCACCTCGAGCATAGCCTCAGCAATGAGTCGCGGGTTAGAGCCACTGGCATCTGTGCCGCGACTGGCTGGTGACGCCTCCTGCGGCCTGGGGCCGTCGTGAAGCCTTTACCAGACCAGCATGCTTACCCCCGAGAGCCCTAAAGGCTTGAGGCCAGCGCTGGGCAGGCCCCCCGCCCCGCTGATGCAGCTATATTCATGGCAGTTAACTGACTGTCCAGCAGCACCAACATGGAACAGTTTGTCAGTTTTTCCAGTGAGAGGAACAACCCCATGGAGTTTCTACGCACCCCGGACAGCTGTTTTGCCAATCTGCCGGGCTATGCCTTCGCGCCCCATTATCTGCAGGTGGATGACTGCGAGGGCGGCCAGCTGCGCGTGCACTACCTCGACGAGGGGCCTGCCACTGCCGATCCGGTGCTGCTGATGCACGGCGAACCTTCCTGGAGTTACCTGTATCGCAAGATGATCCCTCTGCTCGTCGCCGCCGGGCATCGGGTGATCGCCCCCGACCTGATAGGTTTTGGCCGATCCGACAAGCCGACTCAACGCCAGGACTACAGCTATCAACGTCACGTTGACTGGATGCAATCGCTACTCGAGCAGCTCGACCTCAAGCGCGTCACCCTGGTCTGCCAGGACTGGGGCGGTCTGATTGGCCTGCGCCTGGTGGCGGAAAACCCGGAACGCTTTGCCCGGGTGGTGGCGGCCAACACCATGCTGCCGACCGGCGACCACAACCCCGGCGAGGCCTTCCGCAACTGGCAGAAATTCTCCCAGGAGGTGCCGGTGTTCCCAGCCGGCGGGGTGATCAAGGGCGGCACCGTGAGCGCCCTGCCCCAGGCGGTGATAGACGCCTACGACGCGCCCTATCCGGACGAGCGCTACAAGGAAGGTGCCCGTCAGTTTCCACTGCTGGTGCCAACCACCCCGGACGATCCGGCCGCAGCGGCCAACCGCGCGGCCTGGGCGGTGCTGGCGAACTGGTCCAAGCCGTTCCTGACCGCCTTCAGCGACAGTGACCCGATCACCGCCGGCGGCGACAAACTGATGCAGAAGCTGATTCCCGGCACCCAGGGCCAGGCCCATACCACCATCGTCGGCGCCGGGCACTTCCTCCAGGAAGACCAGGGCGAACGGCTCGCCGAGGTGGTCCTCGGGTTCATCGCCGCCACGCCCTAACCCGGCCGGCTAGACGGCGAAGCGCCGGTCAAGGGCGCTGTAGCCCATGCCCACGCTCTTGTGCACTTTCAATTGCACAGGAATCCGCTCCTTCATGGCCTCGACGTGGCTGATCACGCCGATCATCTTGCCGCTGGCATTCAGGCTGTCGAGGGCATCCAGGGCGATTTCCAGGGTTTCGCCGTCCAGGGTGCCGAAGCCTTCGTCGAGGAACAGCGAGTCGATGCTGGTCTTGTGGCTGACCAGGTCGGACAGGGCTAACGCCAGGGCCAGGCTGACCAGGAAGCTTTCGCCGCCGGACAGGGTCTTGGTGTCGCGGGCGACATCGGCCTGCCAGGTGTCGATCACCTCCAGTTCCAGTTCGCCGCTGCCACGCCGCGCCAACTGGTAGCGGCCATGCAGGCGTTCGAGCTGCTGGTTGGCCAGGTAGACCAGATGATCGAGGGTCAGACCCTGGGCAAACTTGCGGTACTTGGCGCCGTCGGCCGAGCCGATCAGGCTGTTGAGTTGCTGCCAGAGGTCGTACTCGACCTGCTTGGCGTCGATCTCGGCGAACAGGCTCTGCTGGCCCAGCCGCCGCGCATCGTCACCCTGCAACTGGGCGCGGATTTCGCCCTGGCGCTGGGTCAGGGTTTTCAGCTCGGCAGTCAGCAGCTGCAGGCGTTGTTCAAGCGGTTCGCGCTCAAGCTTGCCGGCCGGATTGGCTTGCAAGGTCGCCACCTGTTGCTCGGCGGCGGTTTTCAGTGCCTGGGCCTCGGCCAGGGATCTGTCCAGGCGCTCCTTGAGCCGGGACAGCGCAGCACGCTGCTGATCGTCCAGCAGCGCGGCCTGGAATGCGCCCTCGTCGCCAAACGGGCTGGCGGCCAGGGCCGCCGCCCACTGCTGCACGTTGACCTGCAGGCCATGTTGATCATCTTTCAGCCGCTGCGCCTGGGTCTGTTGCGTACCGTGCAATTGCTGGTGACGGTTCTGCTCATGGCTTAGCTGCGCCTCGGCTTGCTGCAGCGCGGCCCGCGCATCGGCAACCGCCGGCAGTGCCGGCAGTGCCGGCAGCGGTTCCTGCTGCTCTGCCGCCCAGCGCTGTAGCCAGTTGCCATGCAGTTCGCGGGCTAGGCCGAGGGCATGCTCCAGCTCGCGCTGCTCAGCCTCCAGCTGCTGGCGCCGCTGTTGCGCCTGCTGCCAGCTGTGCCACTCGACTTCGCGTTCGCGCAGCCAGGCGTCACCGTCGGCAGGCAGGCTGTAACCGATCGCGGCCAGCTCTTCGCCGAGGACGCTGTCGCGTTCGCGGCGCTGGCCCTGTAATTGCTCCAGGCGCGCGGCGAGATCCGCCAACTGGGTGTCCTGATGCTGGCGCTGCTGACTGGCCAGGGCCAGCTGTTGCTGCCTGGCGATGCACGCCTGCTCGAGCTGCTGACGAACCGTGCGTGCGCCTTCATGGGCGCACTTCACCTGATCGAGCCGATCCAGGCGGCGCTGGATGGCATCCAGTTCGCCCGCCTGCTGCTGCTCATGCGCGGCCACGGCGACGGCATCGGCCAGCGCGGTGCCGAGCTGTTCGTTCAACTGCTGCCAGCGTTGGTCCTGCTCAGTACGCTCCTGACGGCTGCCTTGCAACTGCTGCCGATGCTGTTCGAGCTGGCTGGTCAAGGTCGCCAGCTCGCTGGCCAGACGTTGACCGCTGCCGGTCAGGGTTTCCAGTTCGGCCTTCTTCGCCAGCAGGGTCTGCTGGGTGGCGGACACGTCCAGCGCCTGGTAGGCGGCAATCGCCGGGTGTTCGTGGGAGCCACACAAGGGGCAGGCTTGGCCCTCCTGCAGTTGCGCACGGTAGGTTTCCAGGGCCTGGATGCGCCGCTCCTGCTCCAGCAATTTTTCCTGGTCGCGCAGCTGTTGCTGCAGATCCTTGTAGCGCGCGCGCAAGGCGAGCACCTCGGCCTCCTTGGCGGTGTGCTGGGCGTGCAACTCGTTCAGCTTGCCGTCCAGCTGCGCCTGCTGTTCGGCCAGTTGCTGGCGAGCGCTGGCCAGCTGCTTGAGCTGGCCCAGCAGGCCGCTGCGCCGGTGCAGCAGCTGCCAGTCCTCGCGCAGGGCGGCTTCGCTGCGCCCGGCCAACAGGTCATCGACCAGCCGCTGCTGCTCGCCTTCCGCCCCTTGCGCTTCAAGCAGGCGCGCCTGCTCGGCGCTCAACTGCGCGGCCTGCTCGAGCAACTGTCGCTGCAGCACCTGCACGGCCTGGGCGGTCTGCTGCTGCTGGCTGCCGAGTTGGTCGATGTCCACGCCCAGCTGCAGGCGCGCCGCAAACTGGCCGCGCCATGCCACCAGCTGCTCACCGAGCCGAGCGTGTGGCGCCTGCTCGGCCAGGCGGGTTTGCAGCTGCTGGCGCTGCGCGGCCAGCTGATCGTAAGCGTGCTGCCGCTCGCCAAGCAGTTGCTGGCTGTATTGGTGAGCCTGCCACAGACACTCGCCGATGCGTTGCGCGGCCTGCTGCTGGGCGACCTGGGTCTGCTGCAAGGCCTGTTCAGCCTGGCCCACGGCCTGCTGCGCCTGCTGCCAGTCGCGATGAATCGGCTGCAGTTTTGCCGCTGGCTCGCTGGCGGCCAGCTGCGCCAGCTGTGCCTGGGCGGCCTGCAATTCGTCCCAGGCACGCTGCTCGGCCAGCGCCGTGCTGTGCTGCTGGCTCTGCGCTTTGGCCAGGTCATCGCGCCATTGGCGTTGGCGTTGCAGTTCGGCCTGCTCGGCATTCAGGCGGGCGTCTTCGGCGCCCAGGCGTTCGGCTTCGAGCTGCAACTGGCTACGCTGCTCGTCACCCAACAACTCGACGCCTGCGGCACGCGCACGCAGCTGGTCGAGCGTGCCTCTGACCTCGCGGGTCTGCTCGAACACCCGCTGGGAAATCTGCCCATAGATATCGGTGCCGGTCAGCTCTTCCAGCAGCTCGGCGCGCTGGTTGGCATTGGCCTCGAGGAAGGCGGCAAAACCGCCCTGGGCCAGCAGCATGGATTTGGTGAAGCGTTCGAAGTCCAGCCCCGTCAGGCGCTCGGTCTCGCGCAGCTTCTCGTTGATCTTGTCGGTGAGGATAGTGCCATCGGCCGCGGCCAGTTCCACCTTGGGCGCCTGCAGCGCGCCGCCGGCCTTGTCGCGGGCGCGGCGCTGGCTCCAGAAGGCGCGGTAACGCGCACCTTTGACCTCGAACTCGACCTCGGCCAGGCAATCGCCGGTGTGCCGGGTCATCAGCTCGTTGGCGCTGGCCGAGACGCTGCTCATGCGCGGCGTGCGGTGGTACAGGGCCAGGCAGATGGCGTCGAGCAAGGTGGTCTTGCCCGCCCCGGTCGGCCCGGTGATGGCGAACAGGCCGTTGTCCTTGAACGGCTCGGCGGTGAAATCGATCCTCCACTCGCCCTTGAGCGAGTTGAGGTTCTTCAGGCGCAGGCTGAGGATCTTCATGTCGGGGTCGATGACCGTCAGAAAAAGGCCATTCTGACATCGTTGGGGGGATTGTGCCGACGACTCATAAGCGGAAAAGTCGCCGGCGCTTGGCCCTGCTGCGAACTACGCAATGATCAGGGCGAAGCGCTGAAGACCTGGCCGGATATACGCATGTAACCCGCACTGACGACAGGGCAGCAAGAGCGTTACGAACTGCTTGCTGGGAGTGTCCAGATGCGCATTGTCAGGTGTTGCATTGTGATCAGCTTTTGCATGCCCACAGAAGCGCAAGGCTTATCAAGGCTAAAGGTGCTAACGGGTTTGCCCCCATCCTCACCTCTTTTCAGGCACCCCTCTGGTCCATTTGACGGTTGCGATCGTTGCGAGATCACCGGCTCCCAGCTAGACATAACAGTAGATGGTGCCGAAAGAGGGTCTTGGCAACCCTCTCATTTCCGGAAAAGCCGAGCCGTGGCGAGGTTTTTGTTATCTGCCGCTGGCAATTCCGAGCAGCGACGCTGGGCGGTTCAAGTATCGATTGAACGCAGGCGTCCTCACCAGATGAACACTTGCCCGCGTCAGCGATCGTGCCAGCTGCAAACGCTGGAGAGCACCGCCGGCGACAACTTGTATATCACTGGATCGATACAGATGTCTGATAAGGAACGGCCGCCCTTCACATCGAGCATCGCTTGGTGGTGGACAGCTGTGGTGATCGTCATCTTGGCTGTTGCCTCCTACATCCTGTTTCGGTTACTGAGTCCTGCGCCCCAGGCGGAGGGGATTCTCTACGGTAGCGGACATATCGAGGGAACGGAGATCCGGGTCAGCGCCGAAACCACCGGGCGTGTGCTCGATAACCGGATGGACGAAGGCCAACCGGTCCAGGCCAACGATCTGCTGGTACGCCTCGATGACCGTGAGCTGAGGATTCGCCAAGCGCTAACCGAAGCCGAACTGACGGCCATCCGCCAGGGGCGCCAGGCCCGGCAGGCACAACTGGATGTCTGGCGCCATCATGCCGATACGGCAGCCTCGGATTACAAGCGTTTCCTGAAACTGCGTCAGACCGGCGTCGCAACGCCTCAGCAGCTGTCCAGCGTCGAAGATCGCCTCAAGGAAGCGCAGGGCCAGGTCAAGTTTCTGCAGGCGCAACTGGCCGAAAGCGATGCCCGGCTACAGGCCGCCGAGCAAAGCCTGCGACTGCTGAAGCTGCAGCTGGAGAAGACCGTCATCAAGGCGCCCGTAGACGGCACCCTGATCGTCAAGGCGATCGAAACGGGAGAACTCGCCACTCCCGGTACCCCGATTGCGATGCTGGTGGACCTGTCGCACCTGCGGCTCAAGGTGTACGTTCCGGAACGGCTTATCGGCAGGGTCCGGCTCGGCAACCAAGCCCGGGTGCGGCTCAACGCCTTCCCCGAACGCTACTTCGAGGCCAGGGTCTCCGCGGTCGATCAGCGTGCCCAGTTCACGCCCCGGGACGTGCATCTGCCGGAGGAACGCGCGCGCATCGTCTTCGGCGTCGAACTCTCGCTGGATAACCCCGAAGGCTTCCTGAAACCCGGCATGCCGGCCGACGCCTGGATACGCTGGTCGTCGGAACAGCCATGGCCGCAACGGCTGGAGGTCCCACGATAGATGGTGACTGAGCTGAGCGCAGAGCGGATCATCGAAGCGCAGGGACTGGGCAGGCGCTTCGGCCACCAGGAGGCGCTGGCGGATATCGATCTGCAGGTGGAGCGTGGCGAAATATTCGGCATCCTGGGTCCCGACGGCGCGGGCAAAACCACCCTGATGCAGCTGCTCGCCGCGATCCTGGACCCCACCGCCGGCCGGTGCCGGGTGCTCGGCTTCGATACTGTGCGGGAGTCCTCCCAGGTAACCGACCGTATCGGTTACATGTCGCAGGGATTCACCCTGTACGACCGCCTGAGCGTCGAGGAAAACCTGGCGTTTTCTGCTCGCATTCGCGGTGTTCCCGATGCGGCTTACCGACTGCGACGCCAACGCCTGCTGCAAATGGCAGGTCTTCACGACGCCGTCGACCGAGAGGCCCGCGTGCTGTCGGGCGGCATGCGCAAAAAGCTGTCCCTGTGCACCAACCTGATTCATGAGCCCGAGTTGTTGTTGCTGGACGAACTCAGCCTCGGCGTCGACCCGTTATCGCGTCAGGAGCTGTGGAAGATGCTTCGCACCTTTCGCGATTCCGGCATGACCATCGTCCTGACGACCCCCTATATGGATGAAGCACAGGCCTGTGACCGGCTGGCCTTTCTGCATCGAGGACACCTGCTGGCGATGGACAGCCCCATGGCCTTGAGCGATCGGGCGCGTGGGCGGGTCTATGAGGTGGTGACAGCCCGTCTGGCTGAGGTACACGCTATTCTCTCCGCAGCCCCCGAAGTCATCAGCGGACAGTGGCTCGCCGATCGCTATCGCTTTCAACTCGACAATGATGATGGCCTGTCGGAAGCGCTGCGCATGAAGCTCCACTATCTGGGCGTCCCGCACCCGACCACGCCCGATCTGGAAAACGCCTTCGTCCAGTTGACGGCCCAGCCGACCGACCGCCTTGCGACAACCGATTCGCTTCACACTGCCTCCGCGCCGGCCGCTCCCGCAACTGCCATTGCCGCCACCGAGATCAGTGTTCGCTTTGGCAATTTTTCCGCCGTGAACCAGGTCTCCTTCCGTATCGCCGCTGGCGAGGTGGTCGGTTGGCTAGGGCCGAACGGGGCCGGCAAGACCACACTCATCCGCGTACTCTGCGGCTTGCAGCGCCCGAGCTCCGGCGAGGCCGAGATCGCCGGCCTGCCATTGGCGACCGCGTCGGCACAGATCAAGGCCCGCATCGGCTACATGTCGCAGCGCTTCTCACTCTATCCCGACCTCAGCGTGATCGAGAACCTGCGCTTTTTCGCCGGAGTGTATGGCCTTTCAGGGCAGCGTCGCCGCGATGCGATCCGCTGGGTCAAACCTCTGGTCGGTATCGACGATCTGGACGTTAGCCGCACCAACGCGCTTTCCGGCGCCATGCGTCAGCGGTTGGCACTGGCCTGCGCCATCATGCACCGGCCCTCGGTACTCTTTCTCGATGAGCCGACGTCGGGTGTCGATCCCATGGCACGCCGCCGTTTCTGGCAGCTGATCCAGTGGCTGGCCCGATCGGGCATGGCGATTCTGGTCACCACCCATTACCTAGAAGAGGCCTACTACTGTCACCGCCTCGGGCTGATGCACAACGGTCGCCTGATCGCCCTGGGTACCCTAGACGAACTACGAAGCGCACTGCAGCCCCCGGACCCAGGGGCACCCATGGACAGCGTTTTCATGGCCTATATCACCCGTCCATCCTCTACTGCCGGGGTGGTCGGATGAATCCCGCCCGCATCCGTGCCGTCATCGGCAAGGAAACGCGGGAAATCCTGCGCGACCCCATCACGCTGGGCGTGGCCCTGCTTATGCCCCTGGTCATGCTGTTTCTATTTGGCTACGCGATATCCCTCGACCTGCGCAGCGCCTCCCTGGGCGTGCTTGACGAGGACTACAGCCCCACCAGCCGAGCATTGATCGAGCACTTCAGCGCCAATGAGTCCTTCCGGCTCAGCCGCTCCCTGGAGTCAGCCCGGGAGGTCGAAGAGGCACTGCAGCGAGGTCAGGTCGATCTGGTGCTGGTGATTCCGGCAGGTCTGAGCAACAAGCTGCTGCGCGGGGAACAGCCGGACGTTCAGGTTCTCATCGACGGCACCTATTCCACCACCGCCCTGCTGGCGGCCGGCTATGCCGAGGCCCTGGTTACCAGTTTCGCCCCCCCCCCTTCCCGGGCGGCACTGAGGCTCGAAACCCGGGTCTGGTACAACCCCTCGTTGAAAAGCGTCAACTACATCGTGCCCGGTCTTTATGCCGTGATTCTGCTGGCCTTCCCACCGCTGTTGACCGCGCTGGGCATAGTACGGGAGAAGGAAACGGGCACCATACAGTCCATTTTCGCCTCGCCGCTGACCTCCAGCGAGTTCATTTTCGGCAAGCTGGTGCCCTACAGCCTGATCGCACTGCTGCAGATGCTCATCGTGGTGGCCTTCGGCTACTTCTGGTTCGGCGTGCCGTTTCAGGGCAGCTTTCTCTTTCTGCTGGCGGCCGGCCTTATCTACGTGCTCTGTACCGTCGGCATCGGACTGCTGGTGTCAACGCTGACCCGAACCCAGTTGACCGCCATGCTGCTGGCCTTGATCGTGACGCTGATGCCGTCCTTCCTGTTTTCCGGTCTGCTGTTTCCGATCTTCACGATGCCGGCGCTGCTACAGCTGTATGCCGCGATCTTCCCAGGGCGTTATTTCGTCGAAATATCCCGCGGCATCGCGCTGAAAGGCACCGGCATCGACATTGTCTGGCTCCAGGTAGCGGTGCTGGCCCTCTACACCCTGGCCGTGTTCCTCCTGGCCAGTCGACGACTGAAGAAAAAGGTGGCCTGATGCGACTCGGCAGCCTGTTGATCAAGGAGCTGATCCAGTTCTTCCGCGACCGGGTCATGCTGCTGCTGATCCTGTGGCTCTACACCGTGGAAGTGGTGATCTGCGCCTACGCATTGGGACTGGATCTTCGACATCTGCCGCTGGCCGTGCTCGATCACGATCGCAGCGCCTACAGCCGCCAGTTGGTCGATGCACTGACCAGTGGTGAGTCCTTCGCGTTCACCGGTTACCCCCGCGACATGAGGCAGGCCGAGGGCTGGCTGCAGGAAGGGCGCACCCGCGCCGTGCTGGTCATTCCCGGCGATTTTGCCGAAGCACTGGTACGCAATGAAACCTCGACCCTCCAGCTGCTGCTGGACGGTAGCGATGCCAATACCGCCGCGACCGCACGCAACTACATCCTGCGGGGGCTCTCGTTGCTGCAGGCCGACGCCGGTCCGAATCCGTCACCGGCCATTCGGCCAGTCATACGCATCTGGTACAACCCGGACCTGACCTACACGCGCTTCATGGTGCTGTCGATGATTGCGCTCGCCGCGCTGATGGTGGGCGTCATTCATCCGGCAGCGACCATCGTGCGCGAAAAAGAACTCGGTACCCTCGAGCAATTGCAGGTCACACCGATCCGAATCGGCGAACTCTTCGTCGCCAAGACGGTACCGACACTGGTGATAGGCACGCTATCGGTGTTTCCGAGCCTGCTGATCGTCCGCTGGTTCGACGTGCCCCTGCGCGGCAGCTTGACGTTGTTCGTACTGCTGACCGCCCTCTTCCTGCTCAGCGCCATCGCCATCGGCGTGCTGGTCGCCGCCGTCTGCCGGACATTGCAGCAGGCGCTGCTGCTGGCGTTCTTCGGTCTGTTTCCGATGATGTTCCTGTCCGGCACCCTGGCCCCGATAGCCAGCATGCCCGCAACACTGCAGTACCTGTCACTGCTCAGTCCCTTGCGCTACTACATGGACGTCATCCTCGGCATCTTTCTCAAGGGCAACGGCCTTGCCGATCTTTGGCCACAGGCACTGGCGCTGGCGGGGATCGGTCTGCTGTTGTTCGCATTGGCGGCGACCGTGTTTCGGCGTCAACAGCCGTGAACACCCACAGCATCACTACACGGCCTGGAGACAGCAGAACTGCCAGTTACCCTGTCAAATCTCCTTCAGGATGCAACGCCGTCGCGAAATGCTGATCTGCAACAGCCTTTGAGCGCATCGCCCCCGTCATGCGAACTACAGAATGGCCAAGGCGCTAGCCCACAACAGGCCGGATATACGCATGCAACCGCGCTGACGACAGGCTGGAAACGCTATTGCTAACCGCTTGTGCGGAGGGTCCATATACGCCTTGTTAGCCGCTTTAGAGCCCGCCAAAATGGATAAACCATGGACGTATATCCCGGCCTTTATGACCTTCATACTCCGACTTTCCTCTGAGCTGCTTCCGGCAACGAAACAGGCTGATCATTGCTGGAATCAATAACAAATTGAACAGCCATTGGCGTGCATCTGTCGACTTGAATACGATTGCTGCAGATGAGCTAATTAGAATAACGCCAATTATTAAAAGGTTGTATCTGATATGCCTGCGCCTGATTAAAGCAAAGCTCTCCCAATCGTAAACCAGCCAATCGTGGGAGAAATTAGCGCATTTAGGGCACTTATGGGTTGGAGGCAGGCTATCTGCGATATAACCACAGCTAGGGCATCTAACTTTCATGGCACTATCCTAATGCTCTCTCTGTAGGCTAACGCCTGAATTAACCGGAGCCGCCAAGCGGTTTCCGGTTGAATTTTTAGGCAGCGGTCTGGCTAGGGCCAACCACCAGGATATAGGAAGCCAGCATTGCCAAGATGAGCCAGCAAGACCAGTACAGCCACCTTTCCCAATGAGTCGGCATGCTACCCGCGGCCCTCTCCAGACGATGCCGGTAGTACATCGCAGCTGCATGCACCGCAAGACCGCCGAGCAAGAGAAGAAGCTTGAACGGCTCCAGCCAGGATTGGAGGAACAGAGCGATGCCGCCTGTGGCAATGCAGGCGCCGATGAGCGACAGCAGCTCCGCGTTCTTCAGTCGGTTGCGAGCATCTTTCATAGGCTGCCTAAGGTCAAAGATCAGGCGCGCCACTTTGCGGCGTCGACTGGAGCGCGTTGTTGGGCGGCACAATGACCACCGAGGGGACGCTCGATCATCATGCCGAGAAAGTCAGCTTGGTGCCCGCCATATTGAGCAAGAACTCCCGGTTCATTTCCTGTTCAATGTGCATCACCGCATTCCTGCCGGTACAGTGCGTGGGCACGATGTAGCGCGGACTGATGTCCTTTAACGCATCGGTGGTCGTGTTGATGATGGAAGCATAGTCGGGGCCAGTGAGATGAAAGCCACCCATCACGACAAAAACCTTCTCGATTCCCGTCACCTCTTGCGCGTACCGAACGGTGTTGATGATTCCGGAATGTGCGCACCCGGACAAAATGACCAGCCCCTGCCCCTTCACATTCGCCACAATCGCTGTGTCATCCTCAATCGAATCATGTTTCGCCTCCCCCTGATCTTCATAGAAGGCGTTTGGCATTCCCCTTTCGAAATCAGATGTCCTTGGTATTTCGCCTAAAAAGAGAATGAATCCATCCGCAAGCAGATGCGGTCCGCTTTTCTCTAGCAACGAAACTCCCATGTCCTTGACTGCCTCACGAGTAAAGGGGGGGAAATTGATTCTAATTTCCTCAGTAAACTTTATGTAGCGAGGATGTCTGAAAGCGGCAGGATGAACTACCAGTTTTATGTCTTTTCTGCCCACCTTTTCAACGAGCTGTCTCATGCCTCCGAAATGGTCAATATGGCCGTGTGAGAGAACGAGGGTCTCAACTTCCTTTAAATCCACATCTAAAGCGTCAACATTGAAGGCTGCCCCGTGTTCCGAAAATCCAAAATCGAAAAGGATACGATGTGTTCTCGCCCCCGTAAAAATGGTCACAAGGGCAGAGAAACCATGTTCGGCTAGGACACTGTTTTTTATTTCAGATCCCTTCACGGGTAAGGCCCGCTTCAGTATTTCTGTGCTGTCTCCGGAAACAAGGTCGATGTAGTTATCTTGAAGCGTCAGGATTTCCACCTTATCTGCTTCATTGACTGAAATCGTCATTGCGCTATCTCCTCATTGTATTTGCGGGTTTAAATTCAGGAGATACAAATATCCCCTCCCGCCCAACAGTGATTAGATGGAGCTCTTGATTAATCCGGTGGTAGTGAATTCTGTATAACCCCACACCACCCTGTCCTCTATTAAATAAAAATTACCTGCTAATCAATGCATTAGGCCATCAGCGCGAGCCTTGATCCGTACTCGTTTGATCACCGCATTTCGCTCTACCACTGGGCCAGGCCTTTACCCGAGTGTAGAGCCCGCTGGGCTAACCTGCGACTCAGTCCCGATCGGCCTGCAACGCTTCCAGCACCCCGCGATAAAGCGTCTGCAGCCGCTGCGCGTCCTCTGCGTCCAGCTGCTCTTGCTCCAACCGGCGGGCGAACACCTCCTCCACGCTCAGTTCGTCCAGGGTTTCCCGGGCTTGGCCCTGCAACGCGGCCACGGCATTGCCGCGCTCGCGTCGGATGCGCAGCACCTCGACCGGCAAGCCCTCGCACAGCGCGGCGATGCGCAGCTGCAGGTCGCTGAGGTAGTCATCGGTGCTCACCAGCACTTCCAGCCACACCGGTAACGCGCTGCTGCCCTGCTGTGCGGCCTCGACAATCGCCGGTTCCAGTTCCTTGAGCGATCCGCGCACGGACAGCAGGGGCTGGAAACGCGGCACCGGCAAGGCCGTGATGCCACGCAAGCCACTGCCATCCAGTTCGACCAGCAACACCTCCTTCTGCTGCCGGGCCTCATCGAAACTCAACGGGATCGGCGAGCCGCAATAGCGGATATGCTCCAGGCCGCCAACTTTCTGCGGCCGGTGGATATGCCCCAGGGCGATATAGGCCGCCGGCGGGAAGGCGCTGGTGGGGAAGGCCTCCAGGCTGCCGACGTAGATCTCGCGTACCGACTCGCTGGCGCTGGCGCCGACCGTGGTCAGATGCCCCGTAGCGATGATCGGCACGTCGCCGCCCAGCTCGGCGCGCATGCCGAGCGCCAGGGCATACAGCGCCTGGTAATGCTGCTGGATCGCCTGCTGCAACGACAGCTGCTTGTTCTGCGCACTCTGCCCGGCCTGGCTCTGCAGCACATCGCGCGGGCGGATAAAGGGGATGCCGCAGAGAATCGCCCCGGGCGCGCCGTCACGCCGGTGCAGCACCAGCAGTTGTTCGCGCAGATCCGCACAGACGCCGGGGATCACCCGGGTATCCAGCTGCGCCAGCAGGGTCTTGCTCTCGCCGAGCATGGCCACCGAATCGTGGTTGCCGCCGAGCACCACCAGCTCGCAGCCGCTGCCGCGCAGCTCGACGATAAAGCGGTTGTACTGCTCGCGGGCGTAGCTGGGCGGCGCGCCGGTGTCGAACACATCGCCGGCGATCAGCAGCGCATCGACCTCATGCGCGTGCACCTGCTCGATCAGCCAGGCGCAGAAGGCCTGGTGCTCGGCCTGGCGGGTCTTGCCCATGAAGTGCTGGCCGAGGTGCCAGTCGGAGGTGTGGAGGATGCGCATGCTCAAGCAATGCCCTTAGCTAGACGGCGGATGAAGGTGCGAACCATGTCATTTCTCTCCGGCCGAGCGCAAATCGGCCTCAACTGCGCCGGCCATCCGAGGCGCTGCCAGCGCCTTAATCACTGGCGCCAGAAACACACTCAGTGATGCCACTTTGCCATTGCGCACTGCCAAAACACGCCCTAAGATCGCCTCGCCCGCTCGCGGGCAAAGGATTAATCCACATAAAGGGAAGCACTACTGAAATGCGCAAACTCAACGTTCGATTCGCCTTGATCCCAGCTGCACTCGCCATTTTGAGTGGATGCGCCAGCATCGTCAGTGACTCGCAGTACCCCGTCAGCGTAATCACCACCCCTGCCGGCGCCACTTTCGAAGTCCGTAACCGCGCTGGCGATGTGATCCATTCGGGTACAACTCCAGGCAGCGTTACGCTCAAATCTGGCGCGGGTTACTTCAAGGGTGAGACTTACACCATCGCCTTTCGCAAAGAAGGCTTTGCCGATCAGCAAACCACGCTGAACTCCAGCCTGGATGGCTGGTACTGGGGCAACATCATCTTTGGTGGACTGATCGGCATGCTGGCCGTCGATCCCGCCACAGGCGCCATGTACAAGCTTCCAGAAAATACCGCGACGAGCCTGGCTCCGGTAACCGCAGACGCAAAAACCGCCGACAGCCTGACGCTAATCACCGTCGATCAGGTGCCCGAGGCACTGCGCGATCAACTGGTGCAGATAAACTAAACCTGCCAGCCGGAGCCTGGCTCCGGCTACCGCCCAGCTTGCGCGGCCCCCGCCTTCGTTTCATTTCAAGTCGTAGCGGTTACGCTCCGCTCACATTGCCCAATCCTTGACCACCACATGGGTCTTGACCTTCTGCATCCCGGGGTAGTTTTCGATCTCCCCGCGGATCTCGCTGAAGCGCTGCATCGAGGCGGCTTCGATATACACCAGCATGTCGGTCTCGCCGCTGATACCGCTGCAGCGACGTACTTCGCTGAAGCTGCGCATGCGCTCCACGTAGTTTTCGCAGCGCCCACCCTGATAGAACAACTCCAGGTAGGCCTTGATGCCCGCATCGGCCGGGTGGGCGATCTGGGCATGGTAGCCGCTGATGATGCCGCGCTGCTCCAGCTGGCGAATGCGCTCGCTCACCGCGGAACGCGACAGGTTGACTTCACGGGCAATCTGACTCACCGGCACACGCGCATCGGCGCGCAACAGGGCGAGAATCTGCTGATCGAACTTGTCCACTTGGGCTCTCGGGCAAAAGGCAATATGACAGTCAATTCCGCCAGTTCGTCGGACAAAGCCGACGCTTCGCCAGCATCCAGCAACAGGCGGGCGAATTATCATGACGAACGAAACCTCAGAGCATACAACATGAGCCGCCTGAACCAAGAACTGGGCCTGCTGCAGGGCATTGGCCTGCTGAGCACCTCGCTACTGGGCACCGGCATTTTTGTCGTGCCGGCGCTGGCCGCCACCGCGGCTGGCGAGGCTTCGCTGTGGGCCTGGATGATCCTCATTGCCCTGGTCCTGCCGATCGCCTTCACCTTCGCCCAGCTGGGCCGGCACTACCCCCATGCAGGCGGTGCGCCGCACTTGATCGGCCGCGCCTTCGGCCCGCGCATGGAGCGCCTCAGCGCCTGGCTGTTCCTCGCCGTGCTGCCGGTCGGCTTGCCGGCGGCACTGAATATCGCCAGCGGGTTCTGGCAGGCGGTGGTCGACTTGAGTCGCGGCCAGGCGCTGACCATCCAGCTCGCCACCCTCGGCGCCATCCTGCTGCTCGGCCAGCGCCCGGCCAAGGCCTCAGGGCTGGTGCAGGGCCTGATCGCCGTGGCGATTGTCGGCAGTGTCGGCCTGATCTGGTGGGTCGGCGACTTGCCGCTCAACAGTCAGCCGCTGCTGCCGCCGATCACGGGCTCCTGGCACCTGCTGCCCGCCGCGCTGGGGGTGATGTTCTGGTGTTTCGTCGGCATCGAGGCATTCACCCACATGGGCGAGGAATTCAAGCGTCCCGAGCGCGACTTTCCCCTGGCCCTGCTGCTCGGCGTACTACTTGCAGGCCTGGTGTACTGGGCCTGCTCGGTCGCGGTGCTGAGCTTTCAGGCATACGGCAATGTGCACAGCGACGCCGCCTCGCTGCCGCGCCTGTTCGACCTGCTGCTCGGCGAGCGGGCGCGCTGGCTGATCGCGCTGGTCGGCTACCTGGCCTGCTTCGCCTCGATGAATGTCTATATCCAGGGTTTTGCCCGGCTGATCTGGAGCCTGGCCGACGAAGGCAAGCTGCCCGCCCGCCTCGCCCAGCGCAATCACCACGGCGTGCCGGCCCGCGCCCTGCTGCTGGTGGTCCTGAGCTGCGCCCTGTGCGCGAGCCTGGCCGGCCTGTTCAACCTCTCGGTGGACGACCTGATCCGCTACGCCAACGGCAACTTCGTGGTCATCTACCTGCTGAGCATGGCCGCCGGCTGGGCACTGCTGCGCGGCGTCTGGCGCTGGCTCGCCGGCTTCAGCGCGCTGCTCTGCACCCTGGTGCTGTTGATGCTGGGTGTGGATGCCTGGTATGCCCTGGGGCTATTGGCCGTGCTGGCGGCACTCGATTACCTGCGCAACCCGCCGATGCAGACGGCAAAGGTGACCTGAGGCCCAAGAAGCTTCTATCCTTGGGGCGAACCCGCCGAAAGGAAGCCCCATGCCTCGCGTACTCACCGACCTGAAGATCATGTTGCTGGCCAATCTGTGGATAGTCCCAGTGGTCGCCGCACTGGTCGGCGCGGTGTTCTATTTCGTTGCCCCGCCGCCGCCGATGCACGCCAGCATGGCCACCGGCGCAGAGGGGGGCAATTACCGGATATTTGCCGAGAAACTCAAGACGCAACTGGCCAGGGAAGGCTTCGAGCTGACCCTGGTGCCCAGCGCCGGCTCGCGGGACAACCTCGAGCGACTGTTGGCGCAGGAGAGTCAGGTCGAGATCGCTTTGGTGCAGAGCGGCCTGGAGCGCCAGCTCAGCGCCGCCGACAAAACCCGCCTGCAAAGCCTGGGGGCGGTGTATCAGGAACCGCTGTGGCTGTTCTACCGCAAGGACATTGCCCTCGATCGCATCGCCGATCTGCTGCCGCTGCGCCTGGCCCTGGGTAGCGTCGGCAGCGGCACCCGCTCGGCCAGCGAGGCGATTCTCGCCGCCAATGCCATCGACCCGCAGCAGTACTCCGCGAACTGGCAGGATCTGGGCGGCAACAAGGCCGCCGCCGCCCTCAGCGCCGGCGAACTGGACGCCGCCTTTTTCGTCGGTCCGGCGGAGAATGCCCGGGTTCAGCAGCTGGCCGCCAATCCCGATCTGCGCCTGGCCAACTTCCGCCGCGCCGCCGCCTATGAAGCCCGCCTGCCGTTCTTCAAGCGGGTGACTATCGAGGAAGGTCTGCTCAACCTGGCGCTGAACAGTCCGCCACAGACCACCGTCACCCTGTCACCGGTAGCCACCCTGGTGATCAACCAGAACTTTCACCCGGGCCTGGTGCCGCTGTTCCTCGAGGCGAGCCGCGAGGTGATGAAGGACGGCACCCTGCTGGATCAGGCCGGCGCCTTCCCCAGCGCCGTGCCACGCACCTTCGAACTGTCCAGCGATGCCGAGCACTACTACAAGAGTGGTCTACCGCTGCTGCAGCGCTACCTGCCATTTCGCATCGCATCCTTGGCCGACCGCTACATCATCCTGCTGATCCCGCTGATCGTGGTGCTGGTACCGCTGCTCAAGGCGGTCGGCCCGCTGTATCGCTGGCGCATCCGCGCGCGCATCTACCGCTGGTACAAACACCTGCGCGAGATCGACCGGCAACTGGATGCCGGCACCCTGCCGGAACGCCTGGGCAGCGAGATCGAGCGCCTGGAACAGCTGCAGGACGAACTGGCCAAGGTCGAGGTGCCGCTGTCTTACTCCAACGAACTGTACGAGCTGCATGTGCACCTGCGCTATGTGATCGAACGATTGCAGACCTTGCAGCAGCGACGGGCGACCGAGGCCGAGACACTCGGGTAAACTGCGCAGCATTCCCGGGGCAGCGAAACCGGCCATCGCCCGTTGTCTGCGCCCCCGTTCACCGCTGAAGATTTTTGAGAGGCCGTCCATGCCGATCCGCCACTGCATCGTCCACCTGATCGACAAGAAACCCGATGGCACGCCCGCCGTGCTGCACGCCCGCGACAGCGAACTGGCTGCCTCGCAGGCCATCGAGAACATGCTCGCCGACCTCAACGAGAGCTACAACGCCAAGCAGGGCAAGGCCTGGGGCCTGTTTCACGCCGAATCCGGCGCCTACCCGTTCAGTGGTTGGCTGAAGCACTACCTCGACGCTGGCCAGGACTTCGCCGCGTTCAGCCGCCAGGCGGTCGAGCATCTGCAGAAGCTGATGGAGGAGTCCAACCTGTCCACCGGCGGCCACGTGCTGTTCGCCCACTACCAGCAAGGCATGACCGATTACCTGGTGATCGCCCTGCTGCATCACAGCGACGGCGTGGCGGTCAACGATGCACTCGACGTGACCGCCGCCAAGCATTTGGACCTGAGCCAGTTGCACCTGGCGGCGCGGATCAACATTTCCGAATGGCAGAACAACGCCAACTCCAAGCAGTACATCTCCTTTATCAAGGGCAAGAACGGCAAGAAGGTTTCGGAGTACTTCCGCGACTTCATCGGCTGCCAGGAAGGCGTCGACGGGCCGGGCGAAACCCGCACCCTGCTGAAAGCCTTCAGCGACTTCGTCGAAAGCGAGGATCTGCCGGAAGAAGCGGCGCGGGAAAAAACCAAGACCCTGGTCGACTACGCCAGCAGCCAGGCCAAGATCGGCGAGCCCATGGGCTTGCAGGAACTCTCCGGGCTGATCGACGAAGAGCGCCCGCGGGCGTTCTACGAGCATATCCGCAACAAGGACTACGGCCTGTCGCCGGAGATCCCGGCGGACAAGCGCACGCTCAGCCAGTTTCAGCGTTTCACCGGTCGCGCCGAAGGCCTGTCGATCAGCTTCGAAGCCCATCTGCTCGGCTCGAAAGTCGAATACGACGAGAGCCAGGGCACCCTGACCCTGCGCAACCTGCCGACCCAACTGACCGACCAGCTGAAACGCCGCAAGGACTGAAAGACTGAGCGCCGATGGCGGCCATCCGCGGGTGCTCGCGCCGATGCTGTGTTTGATGGTTTCATGACCTGCGAGGCACCGCGCCATGTCACGCCTGCCCGACAGTGTGCTCGACGACTGCCTGCTCGATCCGGCGGCCCCTTTTGCCCAGGATCCGGCGCGCGACTTCGGCCTGGAGAGAAAGACCGCGCAACTGGCCTTGGCCGAACTGCGCGCCTGGCTCAACGATCAGCAGCGCCGGCTCTGGGCCAACGGCCAGGACGCCCTGCTGCTGGTGCTGCAAGGCCCGGACTGCGCCGGCAAAGACGGCGTGATCAGGCGCGTGCTCAACAGCATTGACCCGCAAGGCCTGCGCCTGCACAGTTTCAAGCAACCGGATGCCTGCGAGCGACGGCATGATTTCCTCTGGCGCTATCGGCGGCGGCTGCCCGCTCCCGGGTTGCTCGGGGTGTTCAACCGCAGTTACTACGAAGGCCTGGCCAGCGACCTGTTCGACGGCCTGATCGGCACCGCCGAGTTACCCGCTCGACTGCAGCGCGTGCTGGCCCTGGAAGCGGGCCTGCCGGCGCAGCGCCTGCATCCGCTCAAGTGCTACCTGCAGATCTCCCGGGACGAGCAGAAGGCCCGCCTGCTGCAACGCCTGCAGCGCCCGGACAAGCGCTGGAAACTGCGCACCAGTGATCTGCTGGCCTACCGCAACTACGAGCTGCGCCAGCAACACTGGAGCGAGCTGCTGAGCGCCAGCCACAGCGAACAGGCACCCTGGTATGTGCTGCCGGCCGAACATCGTTGGCTGCGCGACTGGTTGCTGGCCAGCCTGCTGGCCCGCGAATTCGAACGCCTGCACCTCGAATGGCCGGATCGCCCTGCGCCTTTCACGGTGGACGATCTGCAAGGCGCGGACTAGGGCCCCTTCCCGCGGCTCGCCCGATCAAGCAGCGCGAGGCGCGCCATGAGCCGGTGCGCCCTAGGGCAGCGCTGCGCAACTGAAGCCGCAGCGGCGTACTCAATCCCAAGCACCACGGACTGCTACAGTCAGAAGTAATGGTTCCACCGTCTGCGCCGAGGAGTCGGGGATGAAACCGCCCTGCAACCAAGCAGGCCCTGCGACCCAGTGTCGCCGCCTGTTGGTGTACGCCACGCTATGCCTGGCACTGCTGGCCGGCGTGGCGAGCATGGCCACTGAAGAACCGCCACCGGAAGCCCTGCTCAGCGACAGCGCCCGGTTCGTCGCCGTGAATACCGGGTTCACCCTCTCCCACGAAATGGGTCACATGCTGATCGCCGAGCTGAATCTTCCGGTGCTCGGCCGCGAGGAGGATGCCGCCGATCAACTCGGCTTCATCAGCCTGTTCCTCTCCATCGGGCGTCAGCGCGACCCCGGTTTCTACGCCAAACTGCTGGACATCGCCGATTACTGGCGGCTGGAATGGCAACGGGCGAAGCCGGGGGATGAGCAAGTGTACGCCTGGGCCAGCCATAGCCTCGACGCCCAGCGTTTCTACAACTTGGCCTGCCTGATCTACGGCAGCGATCCGGATCGGCTGGAATGGGTACCCAAGATCACCGGTTTGCCGGTGGAGCGCGCTCTCTACTGCGACCAGGAATACGCCCAGGTGCGCAAGGCGTTGAGCTGGGTCGAGCAACTGCACGGTCGACGCCCCGGCGAGTCGATTGGCCATCGGATCCGGGTGATCTACGAGCCGCCGAATCTGCGCCCGGAAGAGAGTCAGCGTCTGCTTGAACAGATCCGCCGCTCTGGCGAAGTGGAGGCCATCGCCGCCCGCGCCAGCGAGACTTACCGACTGCCCCGTGACCTGGTACTGCGCCTGGTCAGCTGCGGCGCACCCGACGCCTGGTACAGCCGCACCGGCGGCGAACTGGTGCTGTGCTACGAACGCCTGGCACATTTCCAGCTACTGGCCTTGCAGTTACCGCACCTGCGCCAGGCGGCCATCCAAGCCTGCGACAGCTGTCGCAGGCCTTAGGGTCTGTTGCCGTTTCGTTGCGAGCCGCGTTGCCGCGACAAATTACGTCAGGCAAGGCGCAGGACGCCGGTAATGGTCGCTCCCTTGCCAAGTCCTGCAACACCGCCTGACGTAATTTGCCGCGCAACCCTACGGGCCGGGCCGGCTTTTGTGCGCCGCTGCGTTTCTCGTCGCTCATTTGGAACAACCAAACTACGCTCCTCGTGCCTTGCCGCGCGCAAAAACCGGCTCCGGCGCGGCCGCGACGAAACGGCAACAGACCCTGGGCTAGTGCGCCTCAGCGCGCCTCGATGCGAAAGCCCATGCGCGGGAAATGCACATGCACAAGTCCGGCACGCGGATCTGCGCGACGCAGGATCAGCTCTTCGCTGCCACAGAACAACAACTCGCCCTCGACCGGATCGACGCCGTAATCGATGGCCGCAATGGCCACCTGCTGGCCGAGCGTGAAACCATTCGGGTCAGTCAATGCCTCGTCGGGAAGGGCTGCAGGGGTGGCCTCACGCGCGATCGCCACGGCTTCTTCACCGCTCATCTCGCTGTGCGCACCATGGCCGAAGCCCAGCACCCGGCCGAGCCAGGCCGCCACGGCCGGATACTCGTCAACCAGCGGTGCAGTGACCGGGGTACCACGCAGGAACCACAGCGGATGGGCCATGGCGAAGTCGGCCAGCGACGGTTCGCCAAACAGGAAGTCACCCTGCTCACGCTCGAGTTGCTGCTGCAAACGGCTCATCAGCACCGGCCATTGATGCTTGGCCTGCTCCAGCGGCACGCGGCTGGCATTGCCGCCACTGAAGAGCGCGGTACGGTCGGCGATAAAGGTCTTGAGGAATTCCGGCGGCAGGCTACCGAAGCGCGCAGCGATGGACTCAGGCTGGAACACCAGGCTCACCGCATGCTGGAACACCAGCGCGCTGGCCCAGTGGGCGAAGCTGGCGACATTGAATTCCTGGCCTTCGGGGAACAACGCTGGCGTGGCTTTTTCCGCCTCCAGACGCCGGGCGATCAGCGCGGTATCGCAATAAATGTCGGCGCCGACCTGCAACACCGGCGTCTTGCGGTAGCCGCCGGTCAAGGCGGTCAGATCCGGCTTGGGCATCACCGCAGGGATCATCACCGAGCGCCAGGACAATTGCTTGAAGCCCAGCATCAGGCGCGTCATCTCGGCAAACGGCGAGGTGGGGTAATGGTGCAGGATCAACTCGTGCATGACAGGCTCCGCAACTATTCAGAAGACCCCAGCTTACCTGTGCACACCACTACGGCCTACCCACTCAGGGTGATAGCGTGTCATCAGCCACAGCGATAAGACTGCCGGCGGCCACCAGCACTTCCTTGGCCGGCTTGCCCAGGCGCTTGATCGCCCGCTCCCGGCGCAATGCATCGCCCTTGCCCGCGCAGGCTTCGATATAGACCAGTGCCTGCGCCGGGCTGGAATAGAAGAAACGGGCGCCTTTGCCGCTCTGATGCTGGGCGAAACGCCGCTGCGGGTTGTCGCTGATGCCGCAATACAGCGCGCCGTTCTGCGCCCGCACCAGGTAGACGAACCAGTTTTTGTCAGTGGCCTCAGTCATCGCCGGCACCACCCACCAACCGACTCAGGCGAACCATTCGCGGACCGTACGCCACAGGCAGATAGCGACGAAATAGACCGAGGCCAGACCCCAGACCGCCAGCAGCCAGGCCTGGTTGAGTGGGTACTGCACAATCAGCAAGGCACAGGCCGACATCCACACCAAGGTCACGCCGATATTCAGTGGCATGAACTGCTTGACCCGGAACGGGTGGAGAAACTTCATCGTGGTCAGGGTCAGACCCGACAACAGCACGATGGTGGCGAGGCTTAGCCAGGGGGCGAAGTCCAGCAGGTAGAGGTAGACGATCACCACATTCCAGGCCGCCGGGAAGCCGACGAAGTAGTTGTCCTTGCTCTTCATGCCGAGGTTGCAGAAGCAGAACAACGACGACAGCAGGATCACTGCGACCGATAGCAGCAGGCTGTACTCGGGCAGGGGGATGAAGCGATAGATGAAGATCGCCGGGATGAACACATAGGTGAGGTAGTCGATCACCAGGTCCAGGGTCGATCCATCGAAGTGCGGCAACACCACCTTGACGTTGAATTTGCGGGCCAGGGTGCCGTCCAGACCATCGACCAGCAAGGCCAATCCCAACCAGAGCAGACAGACCTGCGGCCGACCATCGAGCACGGCCAACAAGGCCAGCAAGGCCAGAATCACCCCACTGGCGGTGACCGCATGCGCGCCCCAAGCCTTGGCTTTTCTGGCGGACAGCACTATTACACTCATGATCAGGCTTCCTGGCGCGCGGGCTCTTCTCTGGCGGCTGGAGAACCACTGCACTCGGTGAGTGCCGCGTTCAGCAACGGTCTGTTATTCAACGAATGGCTCAAGTTTACGAGCTGCGCCTGATGTCGCCGGTGGTTCAGACCAGAAAGCCTACCATTAGGTTCGCTATTGCGGCTAAAAGCCCTGCATCGAGGGTTATCGTGAGGCCCTGAACTGCGCCAAGCCCTTGGCCGCCTGACGGCGAATGGCGCGCTGCACCGGCGGCGCCCAGCCCAGCAACAGCCCCTTCATCCCCAAGGCCTGACGCGCCCAACGCCACAGGTCGAAATGGTCGCGGTGCTCGACGATTGTGCCGTCGCGAAAGACGAAATGGGCCTCGATGCGGTTGACCACCGAATTGCCGGTCTGACTGAACAGGTAGGTCGCCACCCACTGCGCACGGCCCTGGCGCTCATCGGCCTGGACATGGTCGAAGGTCAGCGAAAAATTTTGCGCGCGCGCCGTCAGCATTCGCCACATGTCCGCCGCCTCACGGCCGCGCAGATCCTCGAACACCGGGTCACTGAAGCGCACCTCCTCGGCATAGCACGACGCCATGGCCTCGGCGTCACGCTGCTGGAAGGCCTGGTAGAAACGGCTGATGAGTTCGGCGTTGGGGTGAGTCATGGAAACGGCTCCAAGGGTAAGGTTGCCCTCAGTATTGCCGGCGAAGGGATCACTGGCGATTGGCGCGTACGCCAACCTTGTGTCAATAATCGCCACAAACCAGCAACGACTCACTCGCCATGCTCACCATCGCACTCTACGTCTGCCCGCAAACTGTCTGCTCCAGCCTGAGCATGGCCTGTGATGCCTTTGCCCTGGCCAACCGCCTGGCCGACAAGCCCCTGTTCAAGCTGCAGCGCTTCAGCCTGGATGCCCAGCCGGTCGACCTCGACTTCGCGCGGATCCAGGTCGACGGTGGCCTGGCACTGGCCGAACAGGCCGATCTGCTGATGCTGCCGGCCACCGGCAGCGCCATCGACCTGAGCCTCGCCGCCAATGCCGCCTTGCTGCCCTGGCTGGCGCAACGCCCGAGCAGCCAGGCAATCACCAGTCTGTGCAGCAGCGCCTTCCTGCTCGGCGCCGCCGGCCTGCTCGATGGCCGCCGGGCCACCACCCACTGGGCATTGGCCAGCCAGTTCCGCCAACGCTTCCCGCTGGCACGCCTGCAAATCGACGAACTGCTCTGCCACGACGGCAACCTGCACAGCTCAGGGGGCGCCCACGCCGGAGTCGATCTGTGCCTGTACCTGATTACCCGGCATGCCGGTGAGTGGCTCGCGCAACAAGTCGCCAACGCGCTGGTGTTCGACACCCAGCGCGGTCGCCAGTCCCGGTTTGCGCCGCTGCTGCCGGTCAGCAGCGCCGCTGACAGCCCACTGACCCCGCTGCTGGACTGGATGCAGCGCCATTACGCCGAGCCGATCGACCTCAAGCGCCTGGCCGCACAGGCCAATTGCTCGCCGCGCACCTTGTTGCGCCGCTTCAAGACGAGTACCGGACTGACGCCCAACGACTACCTGCAGCGCCTGCGCATCAGCGCCGCACAAAACGCCCTGCGCCTGCCCGCGCATTCACTGGAGCAGGTGGCCGAACAGGTCGGTTATGCCGATCGGGCGACCTTTGCCAAACTATTCAAGCAGCTCTGCGGCGAACCCCCGGGCGCATTCCGCCGGCGCATGCGCCAGGCGCCCTGAACGCCCGAACCGACCGGCGAGCATGGCCGGAGCGCGCGCCGGGGCGGCATTGAGCGCGCCTGTCAGCGCGCGTCGATTTGCTGCTGCAGGTTCTGGATCTGGTTCTGCAGGGTGCTGATAGTGCGGGTCATCTGCGCACGGAAGGCATCGAACTCGGCCGTGTTGCTTTTCGCCGCAGGGCGGTTGTCCAGTTCGCTGCGCAACACCAGCAGATCCTGCTCCAGACGGCCGATGGCCTGATTCGGATTGCCGATCTTTTTCAGCGCCGCGATCTCGTCACTCAGGCTTTGCAGTTGACCGTCGAGCTTGGCCGACCCGGCTTGCGCGGTTTTCAAGGCCGCCTGCTCGGCTTGCAACGACGCCTGGGCTTTTTTCAGCGCGGCCTGCTCGCTGCTCAGGCTTTTCAGGCTGCCATCGACTTGGCTGGTCGCGCCCTGCTGAGCCTTCAGTTCGGCGGCCAACTGCTCGATGCGCTTGTCCTGGCCACTCTGCTGACCGGCCACGCCCTGCTGCTGCTTGCTCAGTTCGGCCAGCTTGCTTTCCAGCTGCTTGACTTGCAGCTTGAGCGCTTCACTGCCGCTGGTGACCGTGGACTCGGTAGCCACCACCTTGCCGTTGATATCCTGGATACGCCCGGCAGCTTCCTCGCTGATACGCGCGAAGCTTTCTTGCGTGGCCACCAATTGCTGCTCCATCAGGCTGATCTGCTGAAAACTCCACCAGCCCAGCCCAGCGAGGGCGATCGTCAGGGCGCCGACCAATGCCCACAGCGCGCCAGTGCCGGCCGCCTTGGGTACTGCTGCCGTAGCGGTGCGCGATTGCGGCCGAAAGTCGGACTCCTGGTGACCCGTATCCAAATAATCACGATCACGCTGGTCGGTGGTCAGGCTGGGCACATGATCGATTTCGTCGTGGGCATCGTTACGCATGAGTAAACCTTTAGAAAACACTGAAGACACGAAATGCCGGCCAGTATAACGGTTAGCGCGCGACGCTTCAGCGTCGCGCCAAGCCAGTGCAAGGCGCACCGACGCAGAGCGCGGCACTGGCACAGAGACCGGCTGCAGGGCGCGCAGTTCCGCGTCATGTGAGCTGGTATGCGCTTTGCATTTATCTCTGGGCGACGCACCCACAGCGCTCGGGGTCAGGATCAATGGCGCTGGAGGCGGCGAGCTGAACGGTTTCTACCGACAGAACGAGCTTCGTGTCCTTCAGGATGAGGGACACCAGCCCACTCCACGCACAGGGGAAGGCATATGGAACTGAACAGAGAAGTGTTGGATTGCATGAAGCGTTTGCGCCGCAGGCTGCGCGAGGAACTGGCAGTGGATATCCGCATGAGCCAGCCGGATGCGATCAGCAGCATGCTCAGCGCTTGCCTGACGTCGACCAGCGAAGAGACGCGCCAGCTCGGCCAGCTCCTCGCCCAGTACAGTGATCGACCGTTCGCCCCTGCGGCCGAGGGTTCGACGCCCCGCTTGCAGGCTGGCCGTCCACGGCTGATTGAAGACCCTCAGGCCAAACCGCCGAGCGGTTCGCTGCGCATGTACCGCGGCCAGCGGGTCTACGCCTGAGAGGCTGCAGCCTGGACTGAGAGTCTTCAGCCGGGATGCTGGGCCTTCCACCACAGACAGAACTCATCCAGCGCCGTCCACAGGCTGACCTGCGGCTCATAGTCCAGGTACTGGCGGGCACGGCTGATATCCAGAGAAAAATCCTTGGCCATCAGCGCCACCCCCAGGCGAAACAGGGTTGGCTCGGGGCGACCAGGCAGCAGCTTGCACAGCCCTTCGTTGAGCGCCGCGGCGCCATAAGCCAGGGCGTAGGGCAAATGCCGGGTCGCCGGCGGCAGCTCGAGCTGGCGCAACACATAATTGATCGCATCCCACAAAGGGACCGGTGCGCCGTTGCTGATGTTGTAGGCCTTGCCCAGCGCCGGCTCGGCAGCCAGCAGGCAGCTGAACAAGGCGTCGTTGAGATTCTGCATGCTGGTGAAGTCGACCCGGTTCAGGCCGTTGCCGATGATCGACAGGCGTCCCTTGCGCTGCATATTGATCAAGCGGGGAAATAGGCTGGTATCGCCGGCCCCCGTGACCGAGCGCGGGCGCAAGGCCAGAACCTCGAGACCGAACTCCTGGGCGGCGAATACCTGCTGTTCGGCCAGGTACTTGGTCTTGCCGTAATGATCGAAGAAATGCGTGGGCAGCTGATCTTCCTTGATCGCCACGTGCGACTGGCCATCGAAATAGATCGACGGCGAGGACAGGTGCACCAAGCGCCGCACGCGCTGCTTCAAACAGCCGTCAATCACGTTCTCGGTCACCACCACATTGGCCTGATAGAAGTGCTGATAGCTGCCCCACACGCCAACGGCACCGGCGCAGTGCACCACCGCCTCGACGTCATGGCAGAGCCGCTGCACCAGCTCGGGGTCGGACAAGTCACCCTGAATGAACTCGGCGCCGCGCTTGACCAAGTGCTCCACCCCCTCTGCGCGGCGACCATTGATCCGCACGCTCAAGCCCTGCTCCAAGGCAAAGCGGGCGAAGCGTCCGCCGATAAAGCCACTTGCACCGGTAACCAGAATCTTCATTGCCACTCCCCGCCGTACTTGACCGTCTGCGCACTCTAGCAGTGCCGACGCGGGCTCGCCGTGTCGCAACTCGCCAGAACAGCGACCGGGCGAACCAGGCGGCTGCCACCGGGATAAACGACAGCCGGCATATAGCTACTACGCTGTTATGCAACGCATCCCCCACAGGAGTCAGGCATGACCGCGAGCAACTGGATGATCTACGGCGCCAACGGTTACACCGGCCACCTGCTGGCCGCCGAAGCGCAACGCCAGGGCCTGACGCCGATTCTGGCCGGCCGCAACCCGGCGGCGGTGCATGCCCTGGGCAGCTTGCTTGGCCTGGAATGCCGGATATTCGACATTGCCCAGCCCGAGCGTGCGCGCGAGGCACTGGCCGACGTAGCACTGGTCGTCCACTGCGCCGGCCCCTTTTCCGCCACCAGCGCACCGATGCTCGATGCCTGCCTGGCCAGCGCGACCCATTATGTCGATATCACCGGCGAGATTGGCGTGTTCGAAGCGGCTCACGGCCGTGACCGGCAAGCCCGAGAGGCCGGCCTGGTGGTCTGCCCCGGCGTTGGCTTCGACGTTATCCCCAGTGATTGCCTGGCCGCCTGCCTGCACCAGGCGCTGCCCGATGCCAGCCACCTGGCACTGGGTTTCGACAGCGTCAGCGGCCTGTCGCCGGGCACCGCCAAGACCCTGGTGGAGGGCTTCAAGTTCGGCGGCAAGGTGCGCCGCGCGGGCATCATCACCGATGTGCCGCTGGGCTATAGGCGCCGCCGGATCGACTTCGGCCGCGGCGAAAAATCCGCGGTCAGCATTCCCTGGGGCGACGTGGCGACGGCCTATTACTCGACCGGCATCGACAACATCGAGGTCTACCTGTCTGCCCCGCCGGCCCTGGCCATCGGCATGCGCCTGTTCGACCCGCTGCGCCCGCTGCTTGGCCTGGATGGCGTCCAGCACTGGCTCAAGCGCCTGGTCGACCAGCGCGTTTCGGGCCCTGACCAGGCCACCCGCGAGCAGCAGCGCACCTGGCTGTGGGGCGAGGTACGCAACGCCGCTGGCGAGATGAGAACCGCCCACCTGGAAACGGCCAACGGCTATGAGGTGACCGTGCATGGCGCGCTGCTGGCGGTACGTCACCTGCTCGCCTACAGCGGCCCCGGCGGCTACTTCACCCCATCCCGGTTGCTCGGCGATCGCTGCGTGGAGCAACTGCCCGGATTGGGCAAGATCATCATTGCCTGAGTACCCGGCTGGGTGGATTGCGCCCAGCCGGAGAGCCATCCGCCGTCAAGCACCGCATCGGTGCAAGGCGCGCTCACCTTGCCCTGAGCCAGCGAGCACCCGCCCCCTCTGTTCCGTCGACGCCGCGCGCCTCCCGACCCTGCGCAGCCAGGCAGGACGGCGACTGCACGAGTGCCGCTGCTTATTTTTTACACTCGTCAAGTAATTCGCACGAATCTTGCAGAATATTCAACAGCCCTCTCACTGTGTAACCCTTCTACCCGCGGAGCCACCCGAACATGCCATTACGCCTCAGACTCGCCCTCAGCTACCTGGCAATTGGCCTGATTCCGGTGCTCGCCATGGCTTTTACCGCCTACCACCAGGCCAGCCAGGCGCTCCAGGAGCAGACCCTCAACGCCCTGGAGGCTGTCGCGAATATCAAACAGCGGCAATTGCTGGACAACTGGCAGTCTCGCCACAACCAGCTCAGCACCCTGGCCAGCAACCTGGCCACCAGTTATCAAGGCCTGAACGATGCGGCTCTGGTCAGCGCGGCCAATTACGACCGGCCGATCTTCGAGAACTTCATCAAGACCTTCGGTTTCAGCGAGCTGAAACTGATCGACAGCGACGCCCGCGTGATCTTCAGCGTGCAGCGCGGCACCGACTACCAGCAGAACCTCGACGACGGTGCATGGCGCGACCTGCCCATGGCCCGGCTGGCCAAGGCCGCCCTGAGCAGCCAGCAGATCCAGATCGGCGACCTGGTGGTCAACCCGCAGAGCGGCGAACCCAGCCAGTTCCTGGCTGCGCCGATCATCTCCGACGGTGAGCTACTGGCCCTGCTGATGCTGGAACTGCCGATCACCCCGCTCAATCAGGTGATGCAGACCCGCCAGGGTCTCGGCGAAGCCGGGGAGACCTATCTGGTTGGGGCCGACGGCCTGCTGCGCTCCGACTCGGCACGCTTCGCCGAGCAACGGGTCAGCCGCGGCGAGCAGCCGGGCACTACACTCGCCGGCGCTGCAATCGCCCAGGCCCTGCAGGGACAGCAGGGCCGCCTGGCCGAACCTGGCCTGGACGGCCAGGCGGCCTTCAAGGCGTTCGTGCCGCTCGAGTTTGGTGGCCAGCACTGGGCGTTGATCGCCGAGATGGACCAGGCCCAGGCTTTTGCCGCGGTGCGCCAGCTGATGTGGCAGATGCTGGTACTCGGTCTGCTGACCATTGGCGCGGTGGCCCTGGCGACCTGGCTGGTCAGTCGGAGCGTGATGCGCCCCCTGGGCGGCGAGCCGAGCAGCATGGCGGCCCTGGCCCGCAGTCTGGCCGCGGGCGAACTGCGCCTGCCCGCGCAGGCGGCCGGTCACAGTGGTCTGATGCAGGCCCTGCATGAAATGGCCGGGGCCTGGCGCACGGTCATCGAACAGCTGCGCCACGCCAGCCAAGCGGTCGGCGATGCCAGTGGCGATATCCTCGGCGCCGCCGGCCAGACCAGCAGCCGCCTCGACCAGCAGCAGGAAGCGCTGGAGATGGTGGTCAGTGCGGTCGACCAGATGGCCGCCACCGTGCAGGAGATCGCCGCCAATGCCAGCCAGAGCGCCGATGGCAGCGCCGCGGCGCGCGAGGCCTTCACCACCATGCAGGACACCCTGCAGCGCATGATCGGCCGCCAGGACCAGCTGCTCGCCGGGCTGCGCCAGGCCGACGGCGTGGTGCACACCCTGGCCGCCAGCAGCCAGCAGGTCGGTTCGGTGCTGGCGGTGATTCGCGGCATCGCCGAGCAGACCAACCTGCTCGCCCTCAATGCCGCCATCGAGGCAGCCCGCGCTGGCGAACAGGGTCGCGGCTTTGCCGTGGTCGCCGACGAGGTGCGCAGCCTGGCCCTGCGCACCCGTACCGCCACCGAAGAAATCGAGCAGACCATCGCCAGCATCGGTGCCTCCTCCAACGAGGCGCAGAGCTGCATGCAGGGCTCGACCGCGCAGGCCCAGGCTTTGGAGGAGGAGACCCAGGCCGTGCTCGGCTCGCTCGCCCACCTCGACGACTCGCTGCAGGGCGTGCATGCCCTGGCCTTCCAGATCGCCGCGGCCGCCGAGCAGCAGGCGGCAACCACCCAGGAGGTCAATCAGCACATGCATCGCCTGCACCAGATGACCGGGGAAAACCGCCAGACCGCGGCCCATACCCGCGACTGCGGCGAGCACCTGAAGAAGGTCGCCAGCAGCCAGCAGCAGCTGGTGGCGCACTTCCAGCTCTAAACCGCGGGCGTCACCAGCCAGGCCTTCGCCGCCTGCCGCAGGTGGCGGGTCAGCGTCGCCATCAGTTCGCCGCCGTTGCGCCAGTGGTGCCAGTACAGCGGCACGTCCAGTGGCCGTCCCGGGAGGATTTCCTGCAGGGCACCGCTGGCCAGCGCCGGCTCGACCTGCAGTTCGGGCACCAGCCCCCAACCCAGGCCGGCACTGATCAAGCGCACGAAGCCCTCGGAGGACGGGCACAGGTGATGGGCGAAGCCGCCCGCCACGCCCAGGCCGGCCAGGTAGCGATGCTGCAGCTGGTCATCCGGGCCGAACACGATCGCCGGCACCCGCGCCAACTGCTGCGCCATCACGCCGTCCGGGAAGTGCCGGGCGATGAAGACCGGACTGGCCAGCGCCCGATAGCGCATGGCGCCCAACGCCAGCGAGCGGGCGCCGGCCAACGGACGTTCGGCGGCGCAGACGCAACCAGCCACCTCGCCGGCGCGCATGCGTTTGAGACCGACCTCCTGATCCTCCACCACCAGGTCCAGCAGGACCCGCTGCTCGGCGCAGAACTCGCCCAGCGCCGGCGCCCACCAGGTCGCCAGGCTGTCGGCATTGAGGGCGAGGCGCAGGCGCTCGGGCAGGCCGCCCTCGTCCAGCGCCGGCACCTGGTCCTGCAGGTCGCGCTCAAGCAGGCGCACCTGCTGCACGTGGTTGAGCAGGCGGCGACCGATCTCGGTCGCCGTCGGCGGCGTCGCGCGCACCAGCACCGGCTGGCCGACCCGTGCCTCGAGCAGCTTGATCCGCTGCGACACCGCCGACTGCGACAGGCCCAGCACCTGGGCGGCGCGCTCGAATCCGGCCTGCTCCACCACGGCAGCCAGGGCCGCCAGCAGCTTGTAGTCGAACAAATCACTTCTCCTAATGTGCGATTAGCAATATTGCTTTTTCTTATACAGGCGAACCCCGCAGACTGGCCACACCCAAACCACTGACCAGGGACCTGACCATGATCGGGGAAACCTCACTACCCACCCTGCTACGCAGCATGCAACCGCTGCTGAATGCCGGCGACTACGTCTTTTGCTGCATCAGCGACCCGAGCCGACTCCAGGGCGTGCAGCCACTGGGCAGCTTCCACGAGCGCGAGGGGCTGACCGTCATACTGCCGCGCCAGCAGGCCGAGCAACTGGGCCTGGACTTCGACTACGTGGCCGCCTGGCTGACCCTCGAGGTGCATTCGGCGCTCAGCGCGGTGGGCCTCACCGCTGCGGTAGCCAGCACCCTGGCCGAGGCCGGGATCAGCTGCAATGTGATCGCCGGCTACTACCACGACCACCTGTTCGTCGCCGCCGCCGATGGCCACCGTGCACAAGCACTGCTGCGCCAGTTGGCCGAACAAGGGGAGTGAGCGCCATGTGGCAGAGCTACAGCAATGGCTTGTTGGTCGCCGCCGGACTGATCATCGCCCTCGGCGCGCAAAATGCCTTCGTTCTGGCGCAAAGCCTGCGCCGCGAACATCACCTGCCGGTGGCCCTGCTCTGCGTGGCCTGCGATGCCCTGCTGGTGACTGCCGGGGTATTCGGGCTGGCCGCGCTGCTGGCGCAGAGCCCCCTGCTACTGGGCGTCGCCCGTTGGGGCGGCGCGGCCTTCCTGCTCTGGTACGGCGCCCAGGCCCTGCTGCGCGCCTGCCGGCCGCAGGGGCTCGAACAAACAGCAGAAGCCACCCCGCGTTCGTTGCGTGCCGTGCTGTTGGCGGCACTGGCGGTGACCCTGCTCAACCCCCATGTGTATCTCGACACAGTGCTGTTGATCGGCTCGCTCGGCGCCCAGCAAAGTGTGCCCGGGGCCTACGCCATGGGCGCTGCCAGTGCCTCGCTGATCTGGTTCCTCAGCCTCGCCCTCGGCGCCGCCTGGCTGGCCCCGCAACTGGCACGACCGCTAACCTGGCGCCTGATCGACCTGGCCGTGGCCTTGATGATGTTTGCCATCGCCTGGCAGTTGCTGGCCGCTCCCGCCGCTGCCTGAGTTAGGTGTCCGACAAGCCCGGGCTGGCTGCTTCAACTTGGTTTTCCACACAGTTCCCGCGTGTTTAAGCCGCGGACCCAATGCTATGATTCCGGGCTCGCGGCGCAAAGAGATAACCCCCGCCGCAGATATGGCCGCCCGTGATCGGCTTCGCGAACACCGCACCTGACCTGATTAGGAGATCAACCATGGCTTTCGAATTGCCGCCACTGCCGTACGCACATGACGCTCTGCAGCCGCACATTTCCCAGGAAACCCTGGAATACCACCACGACAAGCACCACAACACCTATGTCGTGAACCTGAACAACCTGGTGCCTGGCACCGAGTTCGAAGGCAAAACCCTGGAAGAGATCGTCAAGACCTCTTCGGGCGGCATCTTCAACAACGCCGCTCAAGTCTGGAACCACACCTTCTACTGGAACTGCATGAAGCCCAACGGCGGCGGTCAACCGACCGGCGCCCTGGCCGATGCGATCAACGCAGCCTTCGGTTCCTTCGACAAGTTCAAGGAAGAGTTCAGCAAAGTATCCATCGGCACCTTCGGTTCCGGCTGGGGCTGGCTGGTGAAGAAAGCCGACGGTTCCCTGGCCCTGGCCAGCACCATCGGCGCCGGCAACCCGCTGACCAGCGGCGACACCCCGCTGCTGACCTGCGACGTCTGGGAACACGCCTACTACATCGACTACCGCAACATGCGGCCGAAGTATGTCGAAGCGTTCTGGAACTTGGTCAACTGGGACTTCGTAGCCAACAACTACGCCGCCTGAGACCTGCCATTGCGTGGCCCTCAGGGTCCGCGCAAGTAGTAAAAAAAGCCCGGCTTCGCGCCGGGCTTTTACTTTCCACGGCGCGCCGCACAGTCGCGTTACCCGATGGCAGTGCCACCCGCACCTCGCCCTGACTACAGAGCAGGATCGATGCCGGACTCGACATGCCAGCCGGTTCGCCGGGCAGGCCGCGACGCAGTGGTCAATGAACGAAATCTGCAGCTACCGCTCAAGTATTAGGCCCATCGCACCGACATACTGGAGAGGCTGCCAACACCCTGCCGCAACCGTGCCAGCGCGGTTCACCCGGTAGACTGTTGGGTATTGATGTAATGGCCCTTTGACGGCAACCGCGAGTTTGCTAATACTCACAGCGGTCTGACGCCTCTGGCATCGAACAAGGAACCGCCATTTGAAGCTGGAACTCAAGAACAGCCTGTCTCTGAAGCTGCTACGTGTAGTGCTGCTTTCGGCGCTTGCCGTTGGGGTGGTATTGAGCTGCGCGCAAATTGTCTTCGATGCTTACAAGACCCGCCAGGCAGTGACCAACGATGCCCAGCGCATTCTCGGCATGTTTCGCGACCCCTCGACCCAGGCGGTTTACAGTCTGGATCGCGAAATGGGCATGCAGGTCATCGAAGGCCTGTTCCAGCACGAATCGGTACGGGTGGCGTCCATCGGCCATCCCAACGAGCCAATGCTTGCGGAAAAGTCCCGCGACCTGGCGCCACTGCCCACCCGCTGGCTGACCGACCCGATTCTCGGCCAGGAACAGAATTTCACCACCAAGCTGGTGGGCCGCGGCCCCTACAGCGAGTATTACGGCGACCTCAGCATTACCCTCGACACCGCGCGCTACGGCGAGAGTTTCATCACCAGCTCGGTGGTCATCTTCATTGCCGGGGTGCTCCGCGCGCTGGCCATGGGCCTGGTGCTGTACCTGGTCTACCATTGGCTCTTGACCAAACCCCTGTCGAAAATCATCGAGCACCTCAGTCAGATCAACCCGGATCGACCCAGCGCACACAAGCTGCCGATGCTCGCCGGCAACGAGAAAAACGAACTGGGCCTGTGGATCAACACGGCCAATCAGTTGCTCTCATCCATCGAGCGCAACACGCACCTGCGCCGCGAAGCGGAAAACAGCCTGCTGCGTATGGCGCAGTACGACTTCCTCACTGGCCTGCCGAACCGGCAACAACTGCAACAGCAACTCGACCAGATCCTCCATGATGCCGGCCGCCTGCAGCGCCGGGTTGCCATACTTTGCGTCGGCCTGGACGACTTCAAGGGCATCAACGAACAGTTCAGCTACCAGACCGGCGACCAGTTACTCCTGGCCCTGTCCGACCGCCTGCGCAGCCACAGCGGTCGCCTCGGCGCCCTGGCCCGCCTGGGTGGTGACCAGTTCGCCCTGGTGCAAGCCGACATCGAGCAGCCCTATGAAGCCGCCGAGCTGGCGCAAAGCATCCTCGATGACCTGGAGCGTCCTTTCATGCTCGATCAACAGGAAGTGCGCCTGCGCGCCACCATCGGCATCACCCTGTTCCCGGAAGACGGCGACAGCACCGAGAAGCTGCTGCAGAAAGCCGAACAGACCATGACCCTGGCCAAAAGCCGCTCGCGCAATCGCTACCAGTTCTATATCGCCAGCGTCGACAGCGAGATGCGCCGTCGCCGTGAGCTGGAGAAGGACCTGCGCGAAGCCCTGGCCCTCAACCAACTGTTCATGGTGTATCAACCCCAGGTGGACTACCGCGATCACCGGATAGTCGGGGTCGAGGCGCTGCTGCGCTGGCAGCATCCGCAACACGGCCTGGTACCGCCGGACCTGTTCATCCCGCTAGCCGAGCAGAATGGCACCATCATCGCGATCGGCGAGTGGGTCCTCGACCAGTCCTGCAGACAACTGCGCGAATGGCACGACCAGGGCTTCAGCGAGCTGCGCATGGCAATCAACCTGTCCACCGTGCAGTTGCATCACGCCGAACTGCCGCGGGTGGTCAACAACCTGATGCAGGTCTATCGCCTGCCACCGCGCAGCCTGGAACTGGAAGTCACCGAAACCGGCCTGATGGAAGACATCACCACCGCAGCCCAGCACCTGCTCAGCCTGCGCCGCTCCGGGGCACTGATCGCGATTGACGACTTCGGCACCGGCTACTCCTCGCTGAGTTACCTGAAAAGCCTGCCGCTGGACAAGATCAAGATCGACAAGAGCTTCGTCCAGGATCTGCTCGATGACGAAGACGACGCCACCATCGTGCGTGCCATCATCCAGCTCGGCAAGAGCCTGGGCATGCAGGTAATCGCCGAGGGCGTGGAAACGGTCGAGCAAGAGACCTATATCATTGCCCAGGGCTGCAACGAAGGTCAGGGCTACTTCTACAGCAAACCGCTGCCGGCCCGCGAACTGCTGCTCTTTCTCAAGCAGTCCCGGCGCATCAACCAGGCCGTCACCAACCCGGCCACCCTGTAGGCACCGGCTGCAGGCTGGGCCAGGCGGCGATCCGCCTTGGCCCAGCGCAGCGATCCGCGGCAGGCGCAGACCACCCCGGCTACAGCACCCTCACCCCGAGCAACCAGGCCGTCGCCAAAGCCCCGACCAGGCAGAGCGCGGCGGCGCCGACTGCCTGCCAATGGAAATACCGCGCCAGTTCGTCTTCGCCGGCATTGGCCAGGATGAACGGCCGCGACTCGGCAGGTTTGCCCAGATGGTGCTGCGCCGGCTGCGTACTCTGCTGACGGTGCCGGTCTTCGGCCTCCAGCTGCGCAGCCAGACGCACGCGGTGCCACTCCTGTTCGTCCAGCTGACCGTTGCGGTCACTGTCGAAACGCTGCAACAGACCACTGAATTCGCCCTTCCACTCACGGATCACGGCGCTCTGCGCCGCCTCCAGATCGCGGGCCTGACGACCGCCGCCACTGCTGCGGAAATCGCCTATGGCATACAGCGGCTGGCCGACCTGCAAGCGCTCCTCGCTGTAGCGATAACGCTTGCCGCTGCCCAACCAGCTGAGCGACCCACTCTTCGCTGACGCCATCGGGTGGCGCAGGTTGCCTTGCCAGACTTCGCGGATCGCCGGGCGAACCTCGGCGCCGCACGGATCGATCAGGCAGTCGCCGGTGCCATCGCGCAAGCGCAGCCAGGCTTCGCTGCTGGCGCTGTCGACCACCCGCCAACTGCGCTTCTTGCCGCTGGACTGGTACTCCTCGATCTTGAAGCGCCACCACAGGCACGCCTTGCCGGTCAGTGGCGCACGCAGTGGCGCATCGGCCAACTCGGCCAGCACGCCATAGAATTCGGCATAGCCCTGGGCCGCCGAACGGATCTTCGAGGTCGGCGTGTCCAGTAGATGGCGCGCCTGAGACCAGCGTTTAAGGCTCCACCAGGCGCCACCGAGAGTCGCGCCGCCGCTGAACAATAGGCTGAGCAATAGCCCTTCGAACGCCACGGCTTAACTGAACAGCGATTTGAGATCGACGTCAGCCTTCTCCGCATCGCTGAACTCCAGCAACTCGCCCGCCTTGAAGGCAAACCCCCGGGCGATCAATACATCTGGGAACTGCTCGATGCGCACGTTGTTCAGGTTGACCGCCTCGTTGTACAGCTCGCGGCGGTCGGCGATGCCGTTTTCCAGGCCACTGATGCGCAGCTGCAGGTGCTGAAAACTGTCATTGGCCTTCAATTGCGGGTAGTTCTCGGCCAGCGCAAAAAGCTGCCCAAGACCAGCACGCAAACCACTCTCGGCCTTGCCCAGCGCACCCAGATCATGCTGCTCGCGGGCACTGGCGACGGCATTGCGCGCGGCAATCACCCGCTCCAGGGTACGGCCCTCGTACTGCATGTACTGCTTGCAGGTTTCCACCAGCTTGGGCAGTTCTTCGTGGCGTTGCTTGAGCAACACATCGATATTCGCCCAGGCCTTGCTCAGCCCGTGCTTCAAACGCACCAGGGCGTTGTAGAGAATCACCGCGTAGGCGGCGATAAGGCTCAGAATCACGAGGACGGCAACAGTGGTTAGACTCATGCGGCTTGCTCCATAACGGCGGCCATGACTGCGAAGGGATGATGGCATTCTAACGGCACCGGCCTGTCGAGACAGAGACCCGGCGCACGAGTTTATGCGATTTAATCGCAATAACCCTTTGCGCAAAATGCAAATCTTTCGCATTATTGTGAAGCTTTGCGTACGCATCTGCGTATAGCCATCTCCTCTATGCAAAGGATTTCTTCATGATTCGTATGCCCCTGGCTTCCGCCGGCTTGCTGGCCATCGCTATTTCCCTCGCCGGCTGCGGCGAAGACAAGGCACCTGTCAGCCAAACCCCAGCACCTGTCGCCAGCACCCCGGCAGCCGCGACCAACCACTTCGACGAAGCCGCTGCCAGCGCCGTGGTCGCCCACTATGCTGACCTGGCTTTGGCCGTATTCAGCGACGCCGCCAGCACCGGCACGGCGCTGCAGACCGCGATCGACGCACTGCTCGCCAACCCGACTGACGCCACCCTGCAAGCCGCTCGCGCCGCCTGGCTGGCTGCACGGGTGCCCTACATGCAGTCCGAGGTCTTCCGCTTCGGCAATGCCGTGGTCGACGACTGGGAAGGCCAACTCAATGCCTGGCCGCTGGACGAAGGTCTGATTGATTACGTGGCGGCCGACTACCAGCATGCCCTGGGCAACCCGGGCGCCACTGCCAACATCATCGCCAACACGCAGATCCAGGTCGGCGAAGACATGCTCGACGTGACCACCATCACCCCGGAACTGCTCGCCAGCCTGAACGAACTGGGTGGCTCCGAAGCCAACGTCGCCACCGGCTACCACGCTATCGAATTCATGCTCTGGGGCCAGGATCTGAATGGCAGCAACCCGGGTGCAGGCGCGCGTCCAGCCACCGACTTCGTGGTCGGCGCAGGCGCCACCGGCGGCAACAACGAGCGCCGCCGCGCCTTCCTCAAGGCCGCCAGCGAACTGCTGGTCAGCGACCTGAAGGAAATGGTCGGCCAATGGCAGGCCGGCGTGGCGGACAACTACCGCGCCAGCCTGCAAGCGGAGTCGGCCGAGAACGGCCTGCGCAAGATGCTCTTCGGCATGGGTAGCCTGTCCCTCGGCGAACTGGCGGGTGAGCGCATGAAGGTCGCCCTGGAAGCCAACTCCACCGAAGACGAGCAAGACTGCTTCAGCGACAACACCCACAACTCGCATTTCTACGATGGCAAAGGCATTCGTAACGTTTACCTGGGCGAATACCTCAGGGCCGACGGCACAATCCTGACCGGCCCGAGCCTGTCCGCGCTGGTGGCCAAGGTGGATGCACAGGCAGACAGCACGCTGCAAGCCGACCTCGCCGCGACTGAAGCCAAATTGCAGGCCCTGGTCGACAGCGCCAATAACGGCCAGCACTTCGACCAACTGATCGCGGCCGACAACGCCGCCGGCCAGCAGATCGTACGCGACGCCATTACCGCCCTGGTCAAACAGACCGACGCCATCGAACAGGTCGCGGGCAAGCTGGGTATCGGCGATCTCAACCCGGAGACTGCCGACCACAGCTTCTAAGTCCGCCAGCCAGCCCGGGTGATCGCACGATCGTCCGGGCTGTTCTGTCTGCGACTTTTCGCCACCAACGCTAACGCAAATCCGTCTTATTTAATCTCAGGCAGCCTGCTAGGCTTGCCTGCCTGATTTTCCTGCCATGGACTCCTGTCGATGCGTGCCCCGCTCCCCCACCTGCTCCTGGGCCTGTTCCTGGGCCTGGCAGGCTGTGATCAGTCACCCCGTTTTACCCAGGCCGAGCCGGGTGAAGCGCTGTCGGCCGGCAATGCCACCGTGTTCAGGCACGACCAGAATGCCTTCTCCCTGCCCTCGGCCAATCTGCCACCCTCACGTCGCCTGGACTTCAGCGTCGGCAACAGCTTTTTCCGCAATCCCTGGGTGATAGCCCCGGCGACCACCATCGCGCGCGACGGCCTGGGGCCGCTGTTCAACACCAACGCCTGCCAGAACTGCCACATCAAGGACGGCCGCGGCCACCCCCCGGCGCCGGATGCCGTTAGCGCCGCCTCCATGCTGGTGCGCCTCTCGCTACCCGCGGGAAACGAGCACGCGGCAATCATCGAGCGCCTGGGCGTTCTGGCCGAACCGACCTACGGCAGCCAACTGCAAGACATGGCCAATCCCGGCGTTGCCCCCGAGGGCAAAGTGCGGGTCAGCTACAGCCTGCACAAGCTGTACTTGGCCGATGGCAGCGCGATTGAGTTGCGCCATCCGCAACTGGACATCAGCCAGCTCGGCTATGGTCCGCTGCATGCCGATACCCGCGTCTCCGCCCGCATCGCCCCGCCGATGATCGGCCTGGGACTGCTCGAAGCCATCCCCGCAGCGGCAATCCTGGCCAATGCCGACCCGGACGACAGCAATGGTGACGGCATCTCCGGGCGCGCCAACCGGGTTTGGGACGATGCCCTGGAGCAAACTGTCCTCGGCCGCTTCGGCTGGAAGGCCGGGCAACCGACGCTCAACCAGCAGAATGCCCACGCCTTCGCCGGCGACATGGGCCTGACCAGCTCATTGATGGCCGCGGACGACTGCACGCCAGCGCAAACCGATTGCCGTACCGCCAACAACGGCGGCGAACCGGAAGTCAGCGACAGCATTCTCGCCAGCGTGCTGTTCTACAGCCGCAACTTGGGGGTGCCGGCGCGGCGCGATGTCGATGCGCCTGCGGTACTCGAGGGCAAGAGCCTGTTCCACCAGGCGGGTTGTCAGCGCTGCCACAGCCCACAATTCACCACCGCCAGCGATGCCGCCGAGCCAGAGCTGGCTGACCAGCTGATTCGTCCCTACACCGACCTGCTGCTACACGACATGGGGGAAGGTTTGGCGGATAACCGCAGCGAATTTCTCGCCACTGGACAAGAATGGCGCACGCCGCCGCTATGGGGCATAGGCCTCACCGAAAGGGTCAGCGGCCACACGCAGTATCTTCACGACGGCCGGGCGCGCAACCTGCTGGAAGCGATTGCCTGGCACGGCGGCGAAGCCGAGACGGCCAAGCAGCAAGTACTGAGTTTTTCCGCCCAGCAGCGTGCCGCGCTGCTGGCTTTCTTGAATTCGCTGTAAGAGGGTGTTTACACAAGTAGCGAGCGATGGCCGGGCTGATTTCAACGCAACAGGGCCAAGCGCAGTAATGTGTAAACACTCGCCAAGGAGCCGCGCATGATCCGTTCACCCATCACCCTCGCCCTGCTGAGCCTGACACTCGCCGCCTGCACGCCCACTGATCCGCAGCAGGGTGTCAGCAGCGCCCTGGCCAACGGCGTACTGCTGCCGGCCTACAGCACCTGGACCGAAACCAACCGACAGCTGGCCAGCAGCGGCCGGGCCTTCTGCGCCGATGAGCAAACCCTGGGCGAGGCACGCCAGGCCTTCCTCACGGCGCAAAGCGCCTGGGCCAGCCTGCAGCCGCTGCTGATCGGCCCGCTGGCCGAGGGCAACCGTGCCTGGCAGGTCCAGTTCTGGCCGGACAAGAAGAATCTGGTGGCGCGCCAGGTCGAAGCACTGCTCAAGAACAAACCCGAGCTGACGCCCGCCGACCTGGATAAATCCAGTGTGGTGGTGCAGGGCCTGACCGCTTACGAATACCTGGTGTACGACTCGGCCATCGACCTCGGCAATGCCGAGCAGAAGACCCGTTACTGCCCCCTCCTGGTCGCTATCGGTCAGCACCAGCAAGCCCTGGCAGCCGACGTACTCGATCGCTGGCAAGCCGAGGACGGGATGGTCGCGCAGCTGCAAGGCTTTCCCAACGAGCGCTACGCCGAGCCTGGCGAAGCCGTAGCCGAGTTGCTGCGCACCCAGGTCAACGCCATCGACGGCCTGAAAAAGAAACTCGGCACCCCACTCGGCCGACAGAGCAAAGGCCAGCCGCAGCCGTATCAGGCCGAGGCGTGGCGCAGCCAGGCCAGCCTGGCCAACCTGGCGGCCGGCCTGGCCAGCGCCGAACGCATCTGGCGCGGCGCCGAGCAGGACGGCTTGCAAGCCCTGCTGAGCAGTGATCAGTCTGCCCTGCAACAGCGCATCGACGCCGCCTACAGCGATACCCGCCAACGCCTTGCCGCCCTGCAACGCCCCCTCGGCGAGCTGCTCGCCGACCCGGCCGGTCGCAGCGAGCTGAACGCGCTGTATGACAGCCTCAATACCTTGCACCGCCTGCATGAAACCGAGCTGGCAAAAACCCTCGGCATCCAGATGGGTTTCAACTCCCACGACGGCGACTAGGAGAACCCTCTGATGAAGCGCAGAGCCTTTCTCGGCCTGACCGGCGCAGCCCTGGCTGCCGGTGCCTTTGCCGGCTGGACCCTGAGCGACACCGGCGCGCAGCCCCTGCTGCTGTCGGCGCGCAACAATGCCGCCGGTAAACACTTTGCAGTGGGTTATCGCCTGGATGGCAGCCAGGTATTCGCCACCCCGGTCAGCGAACGCTGTCACGACGTGGTGCCACACCCCAGCCTGCCGCTGGCGTTGTTCGTCGGCCGCCGGCCCAGCACCCAGAGCTACCTGATCGATACCCGCGACGGCCACCTGCTGCAAACCCTGCACACACCGGCCCAACGGCACTTCTTCGGCCATGCGGTATTCCACCAAGACGGTGAGTGGCTGTACACCACCGAGAACGACACCAGCGATCCCGGCCAGGGGGTGATTGGCGTCTATCGCCTGCAGGCTCTACAACTGCAACGCACTGGCGAACTGTCGAGTCACGGCCTGGGTCCGCACCAACTGCTCTGGCAGGCCGATGGCGAGACCCTGGTGGTGGCTAACGGCGGTATCCGCACCGAAGCCGACAGCCGGGTGGAAATGAACCTCGACACCATGGAGTCCAGCCTGGTCCTGCTCCAGCGCGACGGTACCCTGCTCAGCAAGGAGCAGCTGCCCGAACGCATGAACAGCGTGCGTCACCTGGCGGTCGCCAGCGACGGCACTGTGGTCAGCGGCCAGCAATACATGGGCGAACCCGGCGACGTGGCGCCTCTGCTGGCGATCAAGCGCCCCGGCCAAGCCTTCCAGCCCTTCCCCCTGGCCGAGGCACAACGCCTGGAGATGAACCAGTACACCGCCAGCCTGGCGATCCACGACGACCTGCGCCTGCTGGCGCTGACCGCACCACGCGGCAACCGGGTGTTCATCTGGGACCTGGACAGTGCCGAGTTGCGCCTGGATGCGGCACTACCCGATTGCGCCGGCGTCGGCGCGGTGCCCGAGGGCTTCGTGGTCAGTGCGGGCATTGGCCGCTGTCGCCGCTACGATTGTCGCGGCGAACGGATTCTGACTCAGCCGCTGCAACTGCCGGCAGGCCTTTGGGACAACCACCTGCGCCTGACTTGACCGGCGGCGTTGATGACCAGCCGAAATCTGACGCGGCCAGCATTTAAGAATAGCCGCGCGATGCCGACATCTGACTAACAGTACCCCGCGCTGCGCTCACCGCACATGGAAGTCACATCGCCTCGATATCCTGACAGCCCGGACCCTGACTTCCTTTGCTACGACGAGGCATAGAGCATGTTAAAAAATTCACTACGCGGCCAGATCCTCACCCTCCTGGGTAGCAGCCTGCTGCTGGTTCTGCTGGTCGCACTGGCCAGCTTCAACTTCCTCTCCAATGGCATCGACGCTTACCGCGGGCTGATCAACGGACCTCTGCATGCCTCCCGGCTGGTGGACACTGCCAACGTTGAATTCAAAACCCAGGTTCAGGAGTGGAAGAACGTGCTGCTGCGCGGCAAGAACCCGGCCGACCTGGATAAATACTGGGGACGCTTCCAGGCGCAGGAAAGCAGGGTTCAGGATGTGCTGGGACAACTGCTGGAGGTCGCCGACCGCCAGCAGATTGCCGGGTTGCAACGCCAGGTCGAGCAACTGCGCAACGAACACCAGAGCATGGGGCGTGCCTACCGCCAGGGCTATGACGCCTTTGTCGCGGCGGGTGCCGACCCGAGCGCGGGCGATGCAGCAGTCAAAGGCATCGACCGGGCGGCCAGCGAGCAGATGAGCGCATTGGTGCAACAGCTGGGCGAGCAAGGGCTGACCCAGGCGGCGACGATCAGCGCCGCGGCCGATCGCACCCTGCAAATCGGTTTGGCGGTCATGCTGCTGTCCAGCCTGGCGGTAGGGCTGTTCAGCCTGTGGCTGGTCAATCGCAACCTGATCAACCCGATTCGCGAGCTGATCAAGCACATTACCCAGCTCAGCCACGGCAACTTCGGCCAGCAGGTCGATACCAGCCGTCACGACGAGCTCGGCCACCTGGCCGTGGCCGCCAACACCTTGCGTGATTTTCTCGCCGACACCTTCGCCCGCCTGCAGCGCAGCACCACCAACCTGGACAACGCCAGCGGCGACCTGAACACCATCGCGACACTGATGGCCCAAGGCACCCGCGATCAATTCTCGCGCACCGACCAGGCAGCCACGGCGATGAACCAGATGTCCGCCACCGCCCAGGAAGTCGCGCGCCATGCCGCCGAGGCCGCGAACGCGGCGGACGACGCCGACCGTTCCGCGCAACAGGGCGGACAGGTCATGCAGTCGACGATCACCTCTATCACCGCAATGCGCGGCGAGATTGCCAACACCGCCGAGGTGCTCCGTCGCCTGGAAACTGACAGCGGGCGCATCGGCAAGGTACTCGAAGTGATCCGCGGGATTGCCGAGCAGACCAACCTGCTCGCCCTCAACGCCGCCATCGAGGCCGCGCGGGCAGGCGAAGCCGGCCGGGGCTTCGCCGTGGTCGCCGATGAAGTGCGCACCCTGGCCCAGCGCACCGCCGAATCCACCGCCGAGATTCACCAGATCATCGACACGGTGCAGACCGGCGCGGTGAATGCCGTGCGCGCCATCGAGAGCGGCCAGAGCCGCAGTGACGAAGGCGTCGAACAGGTTACCGAAGCCGGCGTCATGCTGCAGCGCATCACCCAGGCAGTGGAAGCGATCCGCGACATGAATCGGCAGATCGCCACGGCCGCTGAGGAGCAGACCTCGGTGGCCGAAGATATCTCGCGCAACCTCACCGAGATCACCGCAATCGCTACCACCAACCAGGAAAACGTCCAGCGCACCGAAGCCGCCAGCCAGAACCTGAACGCGCTATCCAGCCAGCTCAGCGAAGTCACCCAACGCCTGAGCGCCTAACCCCAGTCCCTGCCCCGCTCAAGTGCGCTCACCGGTATTCAGCTCGCCCGTTATAAGCACCGGTCTCGACCGTGCGACGAGGCGCCAGCATGCCCAAGCACCTGGCTGGCACAGCAGTGCAACAGCCAAGGAGTGCCCGGCAGTTGATTGCAAAAAGCGGCGTTTTGACTTGTTTCGGCCGGAGTACTAAGGTGCCCTCTAGCCTATTCCCAGGTCCAATCTGTCTCGCCAAGGAACCGGAATATGTTGCTCCGCCGCATGTTGATCATGCTGGGCGTGGTTGCCCTCGTGGTGCTCGCCCTCGCCGCCTATAAAGGCCTGGCCATCTACCAGGAAGTCCAGCAATTTGCCGCCCCGCGGCCGCCGATCAGTGTCAATGCGGCAGAAGCCGTCGAGCGGCCCTGGCAGAGCCGCCTATCGGCCATAGGTACGCTGAAGGCCTTCCAGGGTATCGATCTGACTGTCGAAGTCGCCGGCATCGCGCGCGATGTGCTGTTCCAATCCGGCGAGAAGGTCAGTCTCGACCAACCGTTGATCCAGATGGACAACGAGGTGGAACAGGCCAGCCTGGGCACCGCCCTGGCCGAACTGGGCCTGGCGCGGGTCGAGTACCAACGCGGCCGCAACCTGGTCAACCGCCAGGCCATTTCCAGGAGCGAATTTGATCGGCTCTCCGCTGAACTGCAGAAAGCCAATGCCAGCGTCGCCCAACTGCAAGCCACCCTGGCCAAGAAGCGCATCCTCGCGCCATTCGCCGGCACTATCGGCATCCGCCAGATCGACGTCGGCGACTACCTGGAATCCGGCACCACTATTGCCACCCTGCAGGACCTGTCGAACCTGTTCGTCGACTTCTTCCTGCCGGAACAGAACGTGCCGCAATTGGCTATCGGCCAAGGTGTGCGCGTCCAGGTAGCGGCCTATCCCGACGAGGTGTTCGACGGTCAGGTCGTTGCGCTCAACCCCAAGGTCGAGGCGACCACGCGCAACCTGCTGGTGCGCGCCCGGCTGGCTAACCCGGACGAAAAGCTGTTGCCCGGCATGTTCGCCAACCTGCAGGTGCTGCTCGGCGACGAGACACCGCAGGTGCTGGTGCCGGAAACCGCCATCACCTACACCCTGTACGGCAATTCGGTGTACGTGATCGAAGCACAGCCTGCCGGTGAAGCCAGCCCGGCCAACGCCGCCGACGGTCAACCGATCCTGCAGGTCGAGCGCCGCTTCATCGAGACGGGCGAACGCCGCGAAGGCCAGGTGGTGATTCTCAAGGGCCTGCAGGCCGGCGAACAAGTGGTCAGCGCTGGCCAGCTCAAGCTGGATAACGGCGCCCGTGTAGTGATCGTCGCCGGTGCCGTCGAAACCGCCGAATAGCACAATCCAGCAAGCCGCGCAGGGCGCGGCTGGCGTAAAGGAACTGCCCCATGGCTTTGACCGATCCCTTTATCCGTCGCCCGGTGCTGGCGACCGTGGTCAGCCTGCTGATCATCCTGCTTGGCCTGCAGGCCTTCGACAAACTGACCATCCGCCAGTACCCGCAGATGGAGAACGCCCTGATCACGGTCACCACCGCCTACCCGGGCGCCAATGCCGAGACCATCCAGGGCTACATCACCCAGCCCCTGCAACAGAGCCTGGCCAGCGCCGAAGGCATCGACTACATGACTTCGGTGAGCCGGCAGAACGTCTCGACCGTATCCATCTATGCCCGCATCGGCGCCGACAGCGATCGCCTGTTCACCGAGCTGCTGGCCAAGGCCAACGAGGTGAAGAACCGGCTGCCGCAGGACGCCGAAGACCCGGTGCTGAGCAAGCAGGCGGCTGACGCCTCGGCGCTGATGTACATCAGTTTCTACAGTGATGAACTGTCCAACCCACAGATCACCGACTACCTGTCGCGGGTCATCCAGCCCAAGCTCGCGACCCTGCCGGGCATGGCCGAAGCCGAAATCCTCGGCAATCAGGTGTTCGCCATGCGCCTGTGGCTCGACCCGCTGAAGATGGCCGCCTACCAACTGACCGCCAGTGACGTCAACGCTGCGGTGCGCCAGTACAACTTCCTCGCCGCCGCTGGCGAAGTCCAGGGCGAATACGTGGTCACCAGCATCAATGCCGAAACCGACCTGAAATCCCCCGATGCCTTCGCCGCCATCCCGCTGAAAACCCTCGGCGACGGCCGGGTGCTACTCGGCGATGTGGCACGGGTGGAGATGGGCGCACAGAGCTACGACGCAATCAGCTCCTTCGATGGTACGCCCTCGGTCTATATCGCCATCAAGGGCACGCCGAGCGCCAACCCGCTGGACGTGATCAAGGAAGTCCGCAAGATCATGCCCGAGATTGAGGCGCAGCTTCCGCCCAGCCTCCAGGTGTCCATCGCCTACGACGCCACCCTGTTCATCCAGGTGTCCATCGATGAGGTGGTGAAAACGCTGCTTGAGGCGGTGCTGATCGTCATCGTCGTGGTGTTCCTGTTCCTCGGCGCGTTGCGCTCGGTGCTGATCCCGGTGATCACCATTCCGTTGTCGATGATCGGCGTGCTGTTCTTCATGCAACTGATGGGCTACTCGATCAACCTACTGACCTTGCTGGCCATGGTGCTGGCCATCGGCCTGGTGGTGGACGACGCCATTGTCGTGGTGGAGAACATCCACCGGCATATCGAGCAAGGCAAGACACCCTTCGCAGCCGCCATCGAAGGCGCCCGCGAGATAGCCATGCCGGTGGTGTCGATGACCATCACCCTGGCAGCGGTTTATGCGCCGATCGGCTTCCTCGAAGGCCTGACCGGGGCCCTGTTCAAGGAATTCGCCCTGACCCTGGCCGGCGCGGTGATCATCTCCGGCATCGTCGCCCTGACCCTGTCGCCGATGATGTGCGCCAAGCTGCTGCGCCACGACGAAAACCCCAGCGGTCTGGCCCATCGTCTCGATGTGCTGTTCGCGCGGCTCAAGCGGCGCTACCAGCACACCCTGCACGGCACCCTGGACACTCGCCCGGTGGTGCTGGTGTTCGCCCTGATCGTGCTGTGCCTGATTCCGCTGCTGCTGATGTTCACCAAGAGCGAACTGGCGCCCGACGAAGACCGGGGCATCGTCTTTCTCATGAGCAATGCACCGCAACCGACCAACCTCCAGTACCTGAATCGCTATACCGATGAGTTCGTCGAGATTTTCAAGGAGTTCCCCGAGTACTACTCCTCGTTCCAGATCAACGGGTTCAACGGCGTGCAATCGGGTATCGGCGGTTTCTTGCTGACCCCCTGGAACGAGCGCGAGCGTACCCAGATGGAGATCCTGCCGCAGGTGCAGGCGCGCCTCAGCCAGGTCGCCGGCCTGCAGATCTTCGGCTTCAACCTGCCGTCCCTGCCGGGTACCGGCAGCGGTTTGCCCTTCCAGTTCGTGATCAATACGCCGAACGATTACGAGTCGCTGCTGCAGGTTACCGAGCGGGTCAAGCAACGTGCCCTGGCCTCTGGCAAGTTCGCCTTCCTCGACATCGACCTGGCCTTCGACAAGCCCGAGGTGGTGGTCGACATCGACCGCGCCAAGGCGGCGCAGATGGGCGTGTCCATGGAGGATATCGGCCAGACCTTGGCCACCCTGCTCGGCGAGGGCGAGATCAACCGTTTCACCATCGATGGCCGCAGCTATAAGGTGATCGCCCAGGTCGAGCGCGCCTACCGCGATAACCCGGACTGGCTCGGTAGCTATCAGGTGAAGAGCGAAAGTGGCGAGATGCTGCCGTTATCGACCCTGATCACGGTGAGCGACCGTGCGCGCCCAACCCAGCTGAACCAGTTCCAGCAACTCAACTCGGCGATCATCCAGGGCATGCCTGTCGTCAGCATGGGTGAAGCGATCGCCACCGTGCAGCAGATCATGGCCGAAGAGGCTCCGGCCGGCTTCGCCGCCGACTATGCCGGTACTGCACGTCAGTTCATTCAGGAGGGCAGCGCCCTGTATGCCACCTTCGGCCTGGCCCTGGCGCTGATCTTTCTGGTACTGGCGGCGCAGTTCGAGAGCTTCCGCGATCCGCTGGTGATCCTGGTAACGGTGCCGCTGTCGATCTGTGGGGCGCTGATCCCGCTGTTCCTCGGCTTCTCCAGCATGAACATCTACACCCAGGTGGGCCTGGTGACGCTGATCGGCCTGATCACCAAGCATGGCATTCTGATCGTCGAGTTCGCCAACCAGCTACGCCGCAGCCAGGGCATGTCACGCCGCGCCGCAGTCGAGGAGGCGGCGGCGATTCGCCTGCGGCCGGTGCTGATGACCACCGCCGCCATGGTCTTCGCCATGATTCCACTGATCTTCGCCACCGGCGCCGGTGCGGTGAGTCGTTTCGACATCGGCCTGGTGATCGCCACCGGCATGACGATCGGCACCCTGTTCACCCTGTTCGTCCTGCCCTGCGTCTACAGCCTGCTGGCCAAGCCGGACGCAGAGCCTGCTGCGGTGTCGGCAGCCGTAAGCGGGGACGCGAGCCGGGGGTGATGCCCGGACTATTGGCGCTCGTGCGACTGGCGATATCAGCGCTGCAATGACAACAAGCCGATTGAACAGCCAGATAACCTGGTCAACAGAAAAAGAAATGCCATGCACTCGACTCGAGTGCACGGCATTGGCATGACCGTAGGATTTGTCAGGCGGACCGCTCGCTCACTTCTGCCCGGCCAGACTCTGCGACAGGCTGAACATGAACAGCAGCAAATCCTTATCCGGAGCGAGCTGTTGCGTCGCCATGCTGGCCTTGCGTGGCAGTGGGCAGTGCTCCGGGCCACCGGCACTACCCAGCATGACCGGGCCTGGCTCATGCCAGGCGGCCGCAGCCAATGAAGCCACGCCCAGCGCCGCGACGAGAAAAAAACCTCTAGCAATTTCTAACTTCATGATCGCAACCCCTTGATAGCGCTGCCAAACGCTTGCTGGTAAAGGTAGACCAGCCGCTCCCAATCACCAGCACTCCACGACGAATGGCGCTGAAGCTGCAGCATGTCGTGACGGGCGGCCTGCAACTTACTGATACGCCGCCGGCTTTTCTCCAGATCCAGCAAGGCCGTTTCGACCTCGACCCGCTCACCCACCTGCTCGACTCGCACGAACAGATGCTTTTGATAGAGGGAACCATGCTGCCAGCCCGCCCGATGAAACCGCGCCAGCATATCGGCCACTTGCGCCAGCAATTGCTCGTTCACCGCCTTGCCGAAACGCTCACGGCCACCCTCGGCATACCAGTGATCGAGCTGCTGAAAACCCTTGAGTGCCTCTGTCACCAGCAAACCGCGCCAGAGCCCGGCAGCATCGCGCTGCACGTCGCAATAGAACAGCTTCGCCGCCTTGACGCCAAGCAGCGGCAGGGCCAACAAGGCGTCGCGCTCGCGCAACACCGTGGGTCGTCCAAAGGGGTAACGCAGGCTGCGATAGACGTGCCCGACCTGGCGCTTGGCATAGAGCACTCGGCCATTGTCCTGATACAGACGCTGCACGCCGCTCTCGCCACCGCGCCGATGATTCGGTTCTTCGACCCATTCACCCTGCTGTTGCCACCACGTTTCGAACGCCAGCGCTGCTGTCATTTCATCCGCCTGTAAGCCAAACCTCAAGCTGACCGCACGCGGCCAGTAGACTGAGTCAGTCACCGTCAGTAACAGATAATCGGGTATGTAACCCCCGCCCATCTCTGTGCGTCATCGCCCCAAGCTGACACGGCCCAGCCTGCATGGCCGCAGCGACCCGTGGTTTTGCACTTATACCGGGACTGGAACTCCTAGCAAATTCCGCACCATAGCAAGGCACGCGTAGGCGTCAGGCGTTGAATCGTACCGCCCAGACAAGCGCTTCCAGATTGCACCGACGCGCACCCAGGCGATGAAACACAGCAAGCAATAGGCCGCGTCAGGGTAAATCGGCATGCCGCAGATAACCGAGGGCATCACCGCAAAAAACCAGCTGGCGCGAACCCGCCATGACCAGCACAACCGGCTTTATCTGGCGCACCAATAAAAAAACCCGCGCCGAGGCGCGGGTTTTTTCAAGGACTGCTGAGGAGCAGGCTGGCTTACATCATGCCGCCCATGCCACCCATGCCGCCCATACCGCCCATGTCCGGCATGCCGCCGGCCGCCTTGTCGTCGACAACCTCGGCGATCATCGCTTCGGTGGTGATCATCAGGCTGGCGATCGAGGAAGCCGCCTGCAACGCCGAACGAGTTACTTTGGCCGGATCGAGAATACCCATCTCGATCATGTCGCCGTATTCGCCAGTGGCTGCGTTGTAACCGTAGTTACCCGAACCTTGCTTGACCTTGTCGACCACTACACTCGGCTCGTCGCCGGAGTTGGCAACGATCTGGCGCAGTGGCGCTTCGACGGCGCGACGCAGCAGAGCAATACCAACGTTCTGGTCGGCATTCTCGCCTTTCAGCTCGCTGATGGCCTGCAGGGCACGTACCAGGGCAACACCGCCGCCAGGTACAACGCCTTCTTCAACGGCTGCACGGGTGGCGTGCAGGGCGTCTTCAACGCGGGCTTTCTTCTCTTTCATTTCCACTTCGGAACCAGCGCCGACCTTGATAACGGCAACACCGCCAGCCAGTTTGGCCAGACGCTCTTGCAGCTTCTCTTTGTCGTAGTCGGACGAGGTGTCTTCGACCTGCTTGCGGATCTGGGCAACACGCGCCTGGATATCGGCTTGCACGCCAGCGCCGTCGATGACGGTGGTGTTTTCCTTGCTGAGGATGACGCGCTTGGCATTACCCAGGTGTTCCAGGGTGGCGCTTTCCAGGCTCAGACCAACTTCTTCGGAAATTACGGTACCGCCGGTGAGGATGGCGATGTCCTGCAGCATGGCCTTGCGACGATCGCCGAAGCCCGGTGCCTTGACGGCAGCAACCTTGACGATACCGCGCATGTTGTTCACTACCAGGGTAGCCAGGGCTTCGCCTTCAACGTCTTCGGCAACGATCAGCAGCGGACGGCCGGCTTTGGCTACGGCTTCCAGTACTGGCAGCATTTCGCGAATGTTGGAGATCTTCTTGTCGACCAACAGGATCAACGGGCCGTCGAGTTCAGCGACCATGGTGTCCGGCTTGTTGATGAAGTACGGCGACAGGTAGCCACGGTCGAACTGCATGCCTTCTACAACCGACAGTTCGTTTTCCAGGCCCGAGCCTTCTTCAACGGTGATCACGCCTTCTTTACCGACTTTGCCCATCGCTTCGGCAATGATGTCGCCGATGGAGGTGTCGGAGTTGGCAGAGATGGTACCGACCTGGGCAATCGCCTTGCTGTCGGAGCACGGCTTGGATTGAGCTTTCAGCTGAGCAACGATGGCGATGGTCGCCTTGTCGATGCCGCGCTTGAGATCCATCGGGTTCATGCCGGCAGCGACGGCTTTCAGGCCTTCGTTGACAATCGACTGAGCCAGTACGGTGGCGGTGGTGGTGCCATCACCAGCGTCATCGTTGGCACGCGAAGCCACGTCTTTGACCAGCTGGGCGCCCATGTTCTCGAAGCGATCTTTCAGTTCGATTTCTTTGGCAACGGAAACGCCGTCCTTGGTGATGGTCGGAGCGCCGAAGCTCTTCTCGATGATCACGTTACGGCCTTTTGGCCCGAGGGTCGCTTTAACGGCGTCAGCCAGGACGTTTACACCGGCGAGCATTTTCTTGCGGGCGGAGTCGCCGAACTTAACTTCTTTAGCAGCCATGATGGATATTCCTCAAAATTCGTTTTGGTGGAGCGCGATACGTTGTGGCGGAGACGGAAATCAGGCTTCGACAACGGCCAGGATTTCGCTCTCGCTCATGACCAACAGCTCTTCGCCATCGACCTTGATGGCATTGCTGCCGGAGTAAGGACCAAACACTACCTTGTCACCAACTTTCACGGCCAGCGGGCGCACTTCACCGCTGTCCAGCACGCGACCAGTGCCTACAGCGACGATTTCGCCCTGGTTCGGCTTCTCGGCAGCGGAACCCGGCAGCACGATGCCGCCTGCGGTTTTGGTTTCTTCTTCGCTGCGACGGATCACGACGCGGTCATGCAAAGGACGAAGCTTCATTGTCGATCTCTCCCAAATAGGTTGTTTACATCAGCTGGCGTTCACACCAGCAGGTTGGCAAAGTCCGGCGGGGCCGGTTGCGTTGCACCGAAGTGCGACGCGGAAGTCTGTTCTGCCGAAACCAGCAGAAAACCTTGCGGTGACCGCTACATAAGGGCGCACAAGGGGATTTCAAGGGTTAGCGATGTTTTTTTTGCTATTGAGGGATGCCAACGACGCTGTCTCGACACTGGCCAGACAAGCGAAAATGCCACGCACAGGCCAGCCCCAAGCCCTGGCGTGGCACTGGGTCCTGTACAAGCATGTCAGTCGTGACGCTTGTACTCACCTTCCAGCACATTTGGCTGACCTGCACCCGGCCGGGTTTGCCCGGAGCGTGCCGCCAGATCATCGGCAAAGGCCCGCTGCCGCATGGCTTGCTCGGCCGCCCGCAGGCGAATCTTGTTGACCAGCAAGCGCCGGATGAAGGGGATCAGGCACAGCGCACCGACTATGTCGCTGATAAAACCCGGCAACAGCAGCAGACCGCCACCAACGGCAATCAGCAAGCCTTCGAGCATTTCCTGTTCGGGCAACTCGCCCCGTGCCAGCTTCTCGCGCGCGCGCCAGGCGGTGGCCACTCCGGCAACCCGCAGCAGAATGCCGCCCGCAATAGCCGTACCGATAACCAGCAACACCGTCGGCAGTACGCCAATCGCACTGCCGACCTGGATCAGTAGCGTCAGCTCGATGATCGGGAACAACAAGAATAAAAACAGAAAAACACGCATCAAGGATTCCTTAACGGAAGAACGGCTTCCAATAAGCTAGAAGTATGGGGCATTGCGCTGAATTCAAGCTGAAACGGCACCATCGGTCGGCCAGACTTCTGCCCGAGCCAGCTGAACAAAGGCCTGGCGCACCTCGCCGGGTGTGCTGCAGGGCGTTGGAAAGGCCAGCCAATACACGCCTTGGCCGATGCGCAGATGGAAACCTTCACTGTCGATGCCCACCAGTTCGGCTGGCACCTGGGACGGCAAGCCGGTCAGCGCGACATAATGGCCGATGGCACTGGCGTGGTCACGGTTCATATGTTCCAGCATGCCCTGCTCGCTTTCACCAGCATCGACTGTCGCCGCAAACGGGTTGCTCAGCGCCACTTGCTCCAGCCAGTGAATCGCGCCGAAACCGCCGATGTAGCGCCATCGCACCGGCGCCAGCACCCAGAAGTCGAAATCATGGGCGCGGTGATAATTCTGTGATTCGGGGAAATAGCGGTAATAACGCCGAGCGGCCGCCTCGACTGCGGCCTGGTCACACAATTGTCGTGCTTCGGCGAGTAGCGTGAGGCGACCGACCGCCTGCACGTCTTCGGCGCCACGCTCACCGACAAACAGCGAGCACTTGGCATCCTGCTTGAGGTTATGGGTGTGCTGGGCGATACGGCTGATCAGGATCAACGGCCGGCCCTGAGCGTCCAGGCAGTAGGGCACCACTGATCCGAAAGGAAAGCCCGGCATGGCCTTCGAATGAGTCGAGAGCACCCCTCGGTATTCCTTGAGAAGCAATTCTCGGGCATGCTTAGCGGCTTTCACGCTCACCTTATGACTCCTTGCAAAGAATCCGTCACAAACGGACAGGCGCCCTAGAATAGCTGTTACAGCGCGCCAGCGGGGCTACACGACACACCTTGAGGGGAAACGCGATGCAACTCAAAGACAAAGTTATCATCATCACCGGCGGCTGCCAGGGTCTGGGCCGCGCCATGGGCGAATACCTGGCGGAGAAAGGCGTGAAACTGGCGCTGGTCGATCTCAACCAGGAAAAACTCGACGAAGCCGTAGCCGCCTGCAAGGCCCTTGGCGCCGAGGCGCGCGCCTACCTGTGCAACGTGGCCAACGAAGAGCAGGTGACTCACATGGTCGCCCAGGTCGCCGAAGATTTCGGTGCGATCAATGGTCTGATCAACAACGCGGGCATCCTGCGTGACGGCCTGACCATCAAGGTCAAAGACGGCGAAATGAGCAAGATGAGCCTGGCCCAGTGGCAGTCGGTGATCGACGTCAACCTGACCGGCGTATTCCTCTGCACCCGTGAAGTGGCGGCGAAGATGATCGAGCTGAAGGATCAGGGCGCGATCGTCAACATCTCCTCCATCTCCCGGGCCGGCAACATGGGCCAGGCCAACTATTCCGCGGCCAAGGCCGGCGTCGCCGCCGATACCGTGGTCTGGGCCAAGGAACTGGCGCGTTACGGCATTCGTGTGGCCGGCGTGGCGCCGGGCTTCATCGAAACCGAGATGACCCTGAGCATGAAACCGGAAGCGCTGGAGAAAATGACCCTGGGCATCCCATTGCGGCGCATGGGTAAACCGGCCGAAATCGCCCATTCGGTGGCCTACATCCTCGAGAACGACTACTACACCGGTCGCATCCTCGAGCTGGATGGCGGCCTGCGCCTGTAACTCCAGTAATCGTCCGGCCTGCAGCCCGCACTAAACCGCACAACGCGGGGTAATCCGGGCGGGCCCAAGCGCAAAAAAATGCCGCATTCCCGTCGAAGGGAATGCGGCATTTTCATATAGGCGTCCTGCGCAACTGCTTACTGGCGCTGGCTCAGCTGGGCTGAACCAGATGCACCACGCGCTGCGGGAACGGAATGCCGATGCCGGCTTCGGTCAAACGCTCCTTGGCCAACTCGGTGAAGCTGAAGGTCACCGGCCAGAAATCCGGCGTGGCCACCCAGACGCGTAATGACAGGTTGACCGCACTGTCACCCAGGCCAGTGACGAACACCACCGGAGCCGGGTCGAGATGAATGCGCGGATCCTCGGCGATTTTCAGCAGCACATCGCGGGCTTTCTTGATGTCGCTGGAGTAGTCGATGCCCAGGTTGATGTCGGCGCGGCGCGTGGGTTCGCGGGAATAATTGGTGATATTGCCGTTGGACAGGCTGCCATTGGGCACAATGATCACCTTGTTGTCCGCGGTTTTCAGGGTGGTGTGGAAGATATGGATGCTGTCGACGCTGCCCGACACGCCCTGCCCTTCGATCCAGTCGCCGGCGCGGAACGGCCGGAACAGCATGATCAACACGCCACCGGCAAAATTCGCCAGACTGCCTTGCAGGGCCAAGCCAATGGCCAGGCCTGCGGCACCGATCACGGCGATGAAGGAAGTGGTTTCCACGCCGATCATCGAGGCGACACTGACCAGCAACAGCACCTTGAGAATCATGCTGGCCAGGCTGCCAATAAAGCTGTGCAGGGCGCGGTCGACATTGCGCCGATCCAGTACACCACTGACTCTATGGGTCAGAGTGTTGATGAACCACCAACCGACCAGCAGCGTGATGACCGCCAGGGTAAACTGGCCACTGTATTGCAGCACCGCCGGCAGCCAAGCCTCAGACAGCTTCACCAGTTGCTCGACACTCATCTCCATGTGACTCTCCTTTTACAACGTTTAAAACGCGCCCGCCATGGCAAGCCATGGCGGGCGCTTTACACTCACTGCTGGCGAGCCCGCAGGCCCGACAGGCTTGCCGCATCAGTCGCGGAAGTTGTCGAATTGCAGTGGCATGCCGAAGTCCTTGGCGCGCAGGGCGGCAATCGCTTCCTGCAGGTCATCGCGCTTCTTGCCGGTAATCCGCACCTGCTCCCCCTGGATGGCAGCCTGCACCTTGAGCTTGCTGTCCTTGATGTGAGCAACGATTTTCTTCGCCAGTTCCTTGTCGATGCCTTCACGCAGGGTCATTTCCTGCTTGACGCTCTTGCCCGAGGGATAGGCATCCTTGAACTCCAGGCACTGCACATCGATCTTGCGCTTTACCAGGCAGAGTTTGAGAATCTCGACCATCTGCTCCAGCTGGAAATCCGCATCGGCGGTCAGGTTGACCGTAAGGTCTTTGAGCTCGAAGCTGCCTTTGCCGCGCAGGTCATAACGACGTTCAAGTTCTTTGATGGCGTTGTCGACAGCATTGGTGACTTCGTGTTTGTCCAGCTCGGACACCACGTCGAACGAGGGCATGGGTTTTCTCCAGATAGACGGCGCGACCCAGATCACGGACGGGGCACGCGTGGCTTGATGACGATTGAAAAACCCGGCCATTATATAGCCATAGCGACAAACACTGCCTGGCGATGTACCGGGCTCATGCGAATCCCCCTACGAGCCTGCCCATGCCCAACCCCCATCTCAGTATCCTGGTGGTGGACGACGCCAAGTTCTCCAGCGCCATGATCGGTCGCGCCCTGAGGCAGGCCGGCTATCAGGATGTACGCTTTGCCAACAGCGCCGCAGAAGCCATCAGGCAGCTCGAACTGCGTCCGGCCAGCGTGCTCCTGGCGGACTGGCTGATGCCGGAAATGGACGGCCTGGAACTGACCGGGCGGGTTCGCCAGCTGGATGAAATGGCCGATCACTACACCTACGTCATGCTGCTGACCGGCAAGGAAGGTGAAAACGTACTGGGCGAAGCCTTCGATCGCGGGGTCGATGACTTCATCAACAAGGCGCAGATGAATGAACAACTGGTGCCGCGGGTCTTCGCTGCCGACCGCCTGTGCAACACCCTGCAACGCCTGCTGCAAGAAAACCGCCTGCTGACGGAAAACATCGCCAGCATGGAACAGCGCAACCTGGTCGATACGCTTACCGGCCTGGGCAACGCCCGCTACCTGCGGCAGAAGCTGCTCGATAGCCTGCGCCAGATCGAATCGCGCGGCGGCGCATTGTGTTACCTGTTGATCGGCCTGCAGGAGGCCGGCGAACTGCGCCAGCGTCATGGCAACGGCTTCTACAGCGAGCTGTTGCATGGCGTCGCCCGCCGCCTGCAGCAACTGGTGCGCCCGCTGGACGTGCTGGTGCGCCTGGACGACAACCATTTCGCCCTGATTACCCTGCTCGAAGACCTGCACGAGTGTTCGCCGAGCAGCTTCAAGCGCCTGCACGAAGGGCTCAACCTCAAGTCGTTCAAGACCAGCGAAGGCTTCGTCAACCTCAAGGCCGGGATCTGCCTGGTCGGCCTCGACGCCAAAGCCTTGCCCATCGGCCCGGAGAGCCTGATCGCGCATGCGACCAAGCTGCTGCCGGAATCCTATGTCAGCGGCCGGGTCGCCGCCATGCGCCTGCCGCATGCGACCTAGCAATCCGTTGAAAAACGCAGGCGAGGCCGGCAAGACAAGGCAAAGACGGCCGAGAAACGAACTGGGCTCGTACGCGAGTTCACGTGCTGTAAATGAGCATTTGATTCGCTTCGCTCACCGCCTCCGGGGCCGCGCTAAAGCGCGTTCAACGCTGCGCTTTTGTGAGGCCGTATTTAACGCAGTATTGCCAATGCAGGTAGTTTTCCAACGGTTTGCCAGGCGGTGCCGACAATGAGCTGGCATATCCTCGGCGCCGGCAGCCTGGGCTGCCTGTGGGCCGCACGCCTGGCGCGTGCCGGCGTGTCGGTGCAGTTGATCCTGCGCGACCCGGCTCGGCTCGGCGCCTATCAGCGCGCCGGCGGCCTGACCCTGGTCGAGCAGGGTCAGGCCCGACACTACCCGGTGCCCGGACAGACCGCCGCCGACCCGGCGCCAATTCAGCGCCTGCTGCTGGCATGCAAGGCCTATGATGCCGAAAGCGCCATTGCGGCGGTCCAGCCGCGCCTGGCGCCTGGCGCCGAGCTGATTCTTCTGCAAAACGGCCTGGGCAGCCAGGAGGCCGTGGCGGCCCGGGTACCCAATGCGCGCTGTATTCTCGCCTCAAGCACCGAAGGCGCCTTTCGCGATGGCACCGCCCCTGACGGAGAATGGCGCGTGGTATTCGCCGGCCATGGCCACACCTGGCTCGGCGATCCGCTCGACGACCACCCACCGGCCTGGCTGGCCGACCTCGAGCGCAGCGGCATTCCGCACCAGTGGAGCCCGGATATCCTCAGCCGGCTATGGCGCAAGCTGGCACTGAACTGCGCCATCAACCCACTGACCGTGCTCCACGATTGCCGCAATGGCGGCCTGGGCGAACACCCGGCCGAGGTGGCCACGCTCTGCGCCGAGCTCGGTCAACTGCTGCAAAGCTGTGGCCAGCCCGCTGCCGCACTGGACCTATATGCCGACGTGCAGCGAGTGATCCAGGCTACCGCGGCGAACTACTCCTCGATGCACCAGGATGTCGCCCAGGGTCGCCGCACCGAAATTGCCTACCTGCTTGGCCATGCCTGTGCCGCGGCGCAGCAGCATCGCCTGGCCTTGCCACACTTGGCGGCGCTGCATGAGCGCCTGGTGCAACACCTCGACGCACACGGATTGCCCAGCCATTAAGCCGCGCGTTACCCTGCTCGAACTTCCTCGCCACTGCGACGTGCCCGTCCATGCAATTGCGTCAGCGCCTCGAAAATCTGCCCGTCGGCCGCAAACTGCTCACCGCGCTCCTGGTATTGCTGGCCGCCGTGTTGCTGATGGCCAACCTGGCGTTTATCAGCGCGGCCTACTGGATTTCCCAGCAGAGCGTCGCCCCGCAGGCCTTGCACACCCTCGGCCGCCTGATCGCCGGCCCCACCCTGAGCCGGGAGGCGCTGAGCTCGGCGAGCGCTGCCCAAGCCCTGCTGCAGCGCCTGGATGACTACCCGCCACTGCGCGCCGCGGTGATCTATGACAGCAATGGCGTGAGCCTGGCACAGCTGCAACAAGGAGAATTCCTGGACTTGCCCCAGCGCCTTGAACAACTGGACAGCTGGCGCCACCGCGAATTGCGCACCAACCTGCTGATCGAGCTGCCGCTGCCCGACGCACCGCCCGGCCACCTGCTGCTGGTCGCCTCTGGCGAACTGCCCGGCGCCTTCTATACCGGCACCCTGAGCGCCAGCTTGGCGATTCTCGCGTTCAGCGTGCTGCTCTGGCTGCTGGTAGCGCGGCAGATCCGCCGCCTGGTGACCAAGCCGATTCGCCGGCTGGAAGAACTGTCACGCCAGGTCACCCGCGAGGAGAACTATTCCCTACGGGCCAGGCGCGGCAACCAGGACGAGATCGGCAGTCTGGCCGACGCCTTCAATACCATGCTGATGCGCATCGAGGCACGCGAGCAACAACTCAAACGCGCCCGCGACGACGCCCAGGCCGCGTTCGACCAGGCGCAGAGCCTCGCCGAGGAAACCCGCCACTTCAACCGCAAACTGGAGCTGGAAGTGCAGGTACGCAGCAAGATCGAGAGGAAGCTCACCGGCTTCCAGAATTATCTCAACAGCATCATCGACTCCATGCCCTCGGCCTTGATCGCCCTCGACGAACAGCTCTACGTCACCCAGTGGAACCAGGAGGCCAGCGCCATTTCCGGCACGCGCCTGGCCAAGGCGCTGAACCAGCCGGTGTTCCTCGCCTTCCCGCCGCTGAAACCCTTTCTGCCGATGCTCAGACGCACCGTCGAACAGCACAAGGTGGAAAAAATCGAGCGAGTGACCTGGAGCAAGGACGAAGAACCGCATCACTACGCCCTGACCTTCTACCCGCTGACCGGTGGGGCCGGGCGCGGCGTGGTGATCCGCATCGACGACATCACCCAGCGCCTGAGCCTGGAAGAGATGATGGTGCAGTCGGAAAAGATGCTCTCGGTCGGCGGCCTCGCGGCGGGCATGGCCCATGAGATCAACAACCCGCTCGGCGCCATCCTGCACAACGTGCAGAACATCCGCCGGCGCCTGTCGCCGGAACTGGAGAAGAACCGCGAACAGGCCGAGCAGATTGGCGTGTGCCTGGAAACCATCGACCGTTATCTGCACGCCCGGGAAATCCCGCGCCTGCTCGATGACATCCAGCGGGCCGGCACGCGTGCGGCGAAAATCGTCAGCCACATGCTCAGCTTCAGTCGTCGCAGCAACCGCCAACTGGCACCCTGCCAGCTGAGTGCCGTGATCGACCAGGCGCTGGAAATCGCCAGCAACGACTTCGACCTCACGGACAGCTTTGACTTCAAAAGCCTGGTCATCCGCCGCGAGTTCGACCCAAGCCTCGGCCCGGTGCCTGGCATCGCCAACGAACTGGAACAGGTCCTGCTAAACCTGCTGAAAAATGCCGCCCAGGCGATTCATCAGCGCGAAGACTGCAGCACGCCCGGACAGATCATCTTGCGTACCCGGCTGGCTCCGCCCTGGGCAGAGATCCAGGTGGAAGACAACGGCGTCGGCATGCCTGAATCGGTGCGCAAGCGCATCTTCGAACCGTTCTTCACCACCAAGGAGGTCGGCCAAGGTACCGGGCTGGGCCTGTCGGTCTCCTACTTCATCATCACCAACAACCACAAAGGGCAGATGGAAGTGCAGTCCAAGGAAGCCCAGGGCACCTGCTTCACCCTGCGCCTGCCCCTGGCTGTAGCCATCCCCCACACAGGTCATTGAACATGGGTTATCGACTGTCGAAGATTTACACACGCACCGGCGATGCCGGCGAAACCGGGCTGGCCGACGGCCGTCGGGTGGCCAAGGATCACCCGCGGGTGGAGGCCATGGGCGAGGTGGATACGCTCAACAGCCAACTCGGCCTGCTGCTGGCCGACCTCGCTGAAAACCAGGCGACCTGGCCGGGCTTGAGCGAGATCAGCGCGGTGCTCGCGCCCTGCCAGCACCGCCTGTTCGATCTCGGTGGCGAACTGGCCATGCCCGAGTACCAGGCCCTGCAACAGGCTGAAGTGGAACGCCTGGAAGCCGCCATCGATCGCTGGAACGAAGAACTCGGCCCGCTGCAGAATTTCATCCTGCCGGGCGGTACCCGCCTGGTCGCCCAGGCCCACGTCTGCCGCAGTCTGGCGCGCAGCGCCGAACGCCGCTGCCAGCAGCTGAACGCGCTGGAGCCATTGCGCGGCGTCGGCCTGGCCTATGTCAACCGCCTCTCCGATCTGCTGTTCGTGGCCGCCCGCCTGATCGCCAGGCGCCAGTGCATCGATGAGGTGCTCTGGCAGGCAGCGCCGAAGCAACCGGCGTGATCATCTGTTGATGTGCAAGCCCGGCGACAGCCCAAGGCCTCACGCGCCGCAGACAGCGCACCGGGGCTGATCGGCGGGCTGTCGCGGCACTCCGGACGGAACGCCCTGCAACCTTGAGCGATGGCGCCCCTGCTTCAAGGAGAAACGCTCAGAGCAGACTCAGCCGGCTCTCGAAGCGGCGCTGCTCGCCACTCAGTGGGTCGATGAAGGCCAGGCCCTGGGCCAGCAGCTTGAGCGGCCGGCTGTAATCGTCAGGCGCATCGGGCCCTTCACTGATGTCGGGGTAGAAGGGATCGTTGACGATAGGCGCACCCAAGGCGGCCATATGCACACGCAGCTGGTGCTTTTTTCCCGTTACCGGATAGAGCCCATAGAGCCAGTGCTCGCCCAACTGCTGCGCCACCTCGATGCGGGTCTCGGTATTCGCCATGCCGGCGACTTCCTGCATGCGGAAAAACGGCTCACCGGCCGCCAGTCGCGTGGCTCTTCGCACGGGAAAGTGCAGTCCAGGCAAGCCCGGCGCCAAGGCTTCGTAGCGCTTGTCCATCTGCCGCTCACGGAACAGCGCCTGATACTGGCCGCGGCTCTGCCGGTTACAGGAAAACAGCACCAGGCCGGCCGTATGCCGGTCGATACGGTGCAGCGGCACCAGGTCGGCATTACCCAGGCGCTTGGCCAGACGCGCCTGCAGCGTCTGCTCGACATATTCGCCAGCGGGCATCACCGGGAGAAAATGCGGCTTGTCGGCCACCAGCAGGTGCTCGTCGACATAAAGCACCGTTTCGACGAAGGGAATCGGCGTCTCCGCCACCACCTCGCGAAAGTAATGCACACGCAGGCCAACCCGATAAGCATGCGCCGGACCGATTGGCGCGCCATCGGCATCCAGCACACGCCCACGTGCCATGCGCTGCAGCCATACCTCGCGGCTGATCGCCGGGAAATGCGCACACAAGCAATCGAGCACCGTCGGCCAGTTGCCCTGGGGCAGATGCAGGGTGCTGGGGCGCATGTTGGAGGGGGAACGGGCAGACACAGGCATGAGGGGCTCGGCGGGCAGCGACAAAGGTAACCAGCGCCCATTAGGCCGCAGCCACTCGCCTGGCGTCAAAGGCCGGGACGGTTACAGCAGTATCACCGCCCAGACCAGGGCAATCAGGGTCATGGTAACCAATTGCGCGGCGCTGCCCAGGTCCTTGGCCTGTTTCGACAAGGGGTGCAACTCCAGGGAGATACGGTCCACCGTCGCCTCGATCGCCGAGTTGAGCAACTCGACGATCAGCGCCAGCAAACATACGCTGATCAACAGTGCACGCTCGACCTTGCCAACATCCAGGTAGAACGCCAGGGGCAGCAGCACGGCATTGAGCAGCAGCAACTGACGAAACGCCGCCTCGCCCCTGAACGCGGCCCACAGCCCCGCCCGGGAATAGCCGAACGCATGCACGATACGCCGCCAGCCGCTTTGCCCCTTCAGCGCGCTGCCATCGAGCACGCTGACAGCGACTTCAGAACTCATGGGAAACAGCCCCCACGGTAGCCATTGAACGATGGTAGGCCTCGAGCAACAGCTGCCAATCGGCAGCCGGCATGCCCCCACGATGGCGAGACAGTTGGCCCATGTCGCGCCGCGAAGCGGAGCGGCTGAACAACCGGCGACGACTTTTCTCCAGGTCGAGCAGCGCCACTTCGACACCACCGCCGTCGCCGACGGCCTGGGGCTTGATGAAGATGTGCTTGGGATACAAGCAGCCATGCTGCCAGCCGGCCCGGTGCAGGCGACTGAGCATCGCCGCCAGTTGTTCCAGCATGCACCGATTGAGTGGCGTGCCGCCATGCCGCAGCGCATCGCTGGTGTACCACTGCTCCAGGCTGACGAAGCCCTCCAGCGCCTCGGTGACCAAGAGCGCACGCCACTGTCCGGCTTGTTTTTGCGCAGCCGCATAGACCAGCTTCGGCACGCGGATGCCGAGGCGCTGCAGTTCCTCCATTGCATGCAATTCACGCAACGCCGTGGGCCGGCCCAAGGGGTGCAGCCAGGAGCGATACAGGTGCCCGGTCTGGCGCTTGAGGTACAGCAGCTGCCCCGCCTGGTTATGCCGGCGCTGCACTCCGCTCTCGCCGCCACGCCGCTGATTGGGCGCCTCCACCCACTCGCCCTGGACCTGCCACCAACGCTCGAATGTGCTGGGCACCGGCTCGGTCTGTACTCGCGTAATCAGGCTACTCATCTCTGTTGCCCTTGCGCAGGACATAGACCCGCCACATGGCATAGCCCGGGAGAAAGTCCTTGTGGCCGAGGATATCGAAACCGGCCTGCTTGAACTCCGCCTCGATGGTTGATCGGGCGATGACGAAACGGTTCTGATTGCTCGCCGTGCTGCTCTGCGCCGCACGTCGGGCCTCAAGGCGCCGGCGTTTCCAGGATTTATAGTTGCCATCGACCCACAGCGAAATGATCAGGGTATCGCGCGTCACCCGGTGCAATTCACGCAGCATGATCAGGCGATGTTCGGGCTCGGCGATGTGATGCAGCAGGCGCATGCAGAAAATACTGTCGACCGCATTGTCACCCAGGTCGATGGCGAAAGCCGAGGTTTGAAAGGGCTTTACCCGTGCCACGACATCTGCCGGTTGCCCGGCCATGGCAATTGCCAGCATGTCCGGTGAGTTGTCGGCAGCGAGGATCACCCGGTTCGGCTGCTTAGCCAGCAGCGGCCAGAAGCGACCGGCGCCGCACGGCAAGTCGAGCACCAGGTTGGGCTCGCCCGCCAATTTCAGGGCATGTCGTGCCAGTTGCTCGTCGCGCCAATGGGATAACCGGCGGGACAGGCCATCCTGATGCTTTGCCAAATACTGACGGGCGTGTTCGGGATCGTACTTGCGCGAGAAGTCCAACTCGACGGGTTTAGCGCTAGACATGACAACCTGCTCCACAGAGGAATCCACGGTTGCCAAACTAACGACCAAGGCATCAAGTTATCGTCAAAGGACTGTGAAAAAAACGTGAAGCACCGGTTGCATCGACCGCCGCTCGCGCGGCGGCGCCTTCAGCGGCGCAAGCTGACCTCGAATGCACTCCCCCGCGGGGGCAGGTCACGCATCTGCACCGTCCAGCCCTGATGCGTGCAGATCCGCTTGACCAGGGACAGGCCCAGCCCCAGGCCCTCGCCACGGGACTGGGCGCCGCGCACAAAGGGCTGGAACATCTGTTCCTGCTGATCCAGGGGGATGCCAACGCCGCTGTCCTCGACCCGAAAACCACCGTCCTGGAGGATCAGCCGCACCGTGCCCTGCTCGGTGTAGTGCAAGGCATTGCGCAGCAGATTGGAGATCACCGTACGCAGAAACGTCAGGTTGTAGTGCGAGTCATCCTCGCCCTCCTCGATCAACTGGAACTGCAAGCCCTTCTCGTGCATCAGGGGTGCCCAGCGCTTGCTCTGCTCATCGGCGACCGCAGCCAGGGTCGCGCTGCCGCCCTGGCTCGACTCCTGAGGCCTGGCGCGCGCCAGAATCAGAAAGGTCTGCACCAGATCACCCATTTCCTCGGTCGCGCGAGCGATGCGCTGGATCTGTTCAAGCTGGCGCGCATCCAGGTTGGGCGCCTCCGCAAGCAGCTCGCAGGAGCTGGCGATGATCATCAGCGGCGTGCGCAGCTCATGGCTGACATCACTGGTGAACAGCCGCTCGCGCTCCAGGGAATGGCGCAACTGGCCAAGGGTGCTGTCGAAGGCCGCCGCCAGGTGACCGACCTCATCATCCGGATAGTCCGGCGCCAGGGCCGGGGCCAGCGCATGCAACTGATCGCGATGACGCACCTGATTGGCCAGGCGTATCACCGGTGCCATCACCCGCCGTGCCAACAGCCAGCCAAGGCTCCAGGCGACCAGCATGCTGAGCAGAAAGCCGGCCAGCACCACATTGAACAGTACCTGTTCGCGGGCCTCGAACTCGTGCTGCTCCTGCACCAGCATGAAGTCCCGACCATTTTCACTGCGTTTGAACAGATAAAATGCCTGGTCACCCTCGACCACCTCGGAAAACCCGTCGGCCGCCTCGGCGAACTGCAGCGGCACCTCGAACTCAGGCAGATGCGAGGCGAAAAAACGTGTACTGGAATCCAGCCGCGGCCTTTGGCCACGCCGTAGATCTTCATCAATAACGATGCTCAATTCACGATCAAGCTCCTGGGACACCAGGTGCTCTTCGACGAAGTGCACAATCGCCACGATGCTCAACGAAAACACGCCGCTGACCACCAGTGTCATCAGCACGAAGGCGATCACGATGCGCCTCAGCAACGGTTGCTTAGACACCACTTGCGGACTCCGCCAGGCGATAACCGATACCGTGAATGGTGTGCAGCAAGGGTGTGGCGAAAGGCTTGTCGAGCACTTGGCGCAGCTGATGAATATGGCTGCGCAGGCTGTCGCTGTCCGGGCAATCGTCGCCCCACAGGGCCTCTTCAAGGGCCTCGCGACGCACCACCGCCGGGCTGCGCTGCATCAACACGGCTAGCAGCTTCAGGCCCAGGGGGTTGAGTTTCAACGGCTGACCGGCGCGACTGACATGCAGGGTGTCGAGGTCATAGACCAGCTCGCCGACTTGCAACTGGCGCTTACGATTACCCTGACTGCGCCGCAGGATCGCTTCGATGCGCGCCACCAGCTCGGACAGGGCAAACGGCTTGAGCAGGTAATCGTCGGCCCCCGCACTCAAACCATGCAGACGGTCGTCGAGGGCATCGCGCGCGGTCAGCATGATGATCGGCGTATCACGCCGGGCATCTTCACGCAGACGTTTGCACAACTGATAACCATCGATGCCCGGCAGCATGATATCCAGCACGATCAGGTCATAGTGCTCGGAGGCAGCCAGATGCAGGCCACTCAGGCCATCCTGCGCGCAGTCGACGCTATAACCCTTCAGGGTCAGGTAATCGAGGATATTGGCCAGAATATCCCGATTGTCTTCCACCACAAGAATGCGCATGTCGGTTCAATCCTCAAGCGTGCCGCTACGATTTGATGTTTTTTTCACGCGGCTTCTACATTTACCTCACATCCAGATCGGCAGAGTGCACGGCATCTTTCCGCTGCCGGATCATACGATGCCAGCCTTGAAGTTTGCTCAACTGCGTTACCTGGCGCTGATTCTACTGGTTTGGCTGACGATTTTTACCATGACCCGCAGTGCCTTGCTGTTCAGTCACCTCGGCGAAGCGGATCTCGGCTTGAGCGAACTGGCCCGTGTATATGCCACCGGCCTGGGCTATGACCTGGGCTTTGTGGTGTACGCGGCACTGCCGCTGGCCTGTTACCTGCTGCTGTGCCCACGACGTATCTGGCTGCAGCCCTGGCACCGCGGCCTGCTCCATGGCGTAGTGGCTGTCAGCCTGTTCGCCATGCTGTTTACCGCCGTGGCGGAGTGGCTGTTCTGGGACGAGTTTGGCGTGCGCTTCAACTTTATCGCCGTGGATTACCTGGTTTACTCCGACGAGGTACTCAACAACATCCTCGAGTCTTATCCGATCTACCCGCTGCTGGCAGCGCTTGCCGTCATCGCGGCGGTTGCCGCCATGCTCTTGCGCAGCGCCACAGACGCCGCCCTCAAGGCACCGCTGCTGAGCTGGCGCAACAGTGCCTGGGGCGCGGCCGGCATTGCCCTGATGGCCTGCGTCAGTAGCCTGCTGCTCGACCAGGATTTCCCCCGCGGCGCGGACGGCAATGCTTATCAACGTGAACTGGCCAGCAATGGCCCCTACCAATTCTTCGCCGCCTTTCGCAACAATGAGCTGGATTATCCACAGTTCTACGCCACCCTGGACCAGGACGAAATCGCCAAGCAGTTGCGCGCCGAGCTAAGCGAGCCCAACGCACGCTTTATCGGCAGCGAACCCATGGATATTCGCCGGCTGATAGATAATCCCGGGCAGGTACAGCGGCACAACGTGATACTGGTGACCATAGAGAGCCTCAGCGCCAAATACCTGGGCAGCTTCGGCGACACGCGCGGCCTGACCCCCAACCTCGACCGTCTACGCCAGCAGAGCCTGTTCTTCACCAACTTCTATGCCACCGGCACCCGCACCGACCGCGGACTCGAAGCCATCAGCCTGTCGATGCCGCCAACGCCCGGGCGCTCAATCGTCAAACGCATCGGCCGTGAAAGCGGTTTTGCCAGCCTCGGCCAACAATTCCAGGCCCTCGGCTACGACAGCGCCTTCGTCTATGGCGGGCGCGGCTATTTCGACAACATGAGTGCGTTTTTCAGCGGCAATGGTTACCGCGTGGTCGACCAGAGCAGCGTTAATGAGCAGGACATCCACTTCAAGAATGCCTGGGGCATGTCGGACGAAGACCTTTACTCCGAGACGCTGAAGCTGGCCGACGCCGACCATGCCATTGGCAAACCGTTCTACCTGCAGCTGATGACCACCTCCAACCACCGGCCGTACACCTACCCGAGCGGACGTATCGACATCCCATCGGGCTATGGCCGTGAAGGCGCGGTCAAGTACACCGACCATGCCATCGGCCTGTTTCTCGAGCAGGCGCGGCACAAGCCCTGGTTTGCCAACACCCTGTTCGTCTTCGTCGCCGATCACACCGCAGGTAGCGCCGGCACCGAAGACCTGCCGGTGGCCAACTACCATATCCCGCTGTTCATCTACGCCCCGGCCTTTATCCAACCACGCGAACATGCCGGCCTGGCCAGCCAGATTGATCTGGCTCCGACCTTGCTGGGCCTGCTCAATGTCGACTACACCTCGACCTTCTTTGGCCGCAATGTACTGCGCGCGGATGCAGCGCCTGGCCGCGCCCTGATTGGCAATTACCAGCACCTGGGTCTGTTCGACGGGCTTGACCTGGCGATTCTCAGCCCACGCAAGAGCATGCGCCGCCACGAGGACGCCCTGGGTCTCAGCCGCGAATCGAGTGCCAAGGCCGACGACCCGCTGCTCAAGCGCACTATCAGCTATTACCAGAGCGCCAGTTACGACTTCAGCCATCACCTGCTTGGCTGGCAGCAGACTCGCGCAATCGGCACCGAGCGACTCGCTACCACCCCGACCCGGACCAAGGATCGTGACCATGCGCTTTGAATTTCTCCCGGCCGGATCAAGACCGTTCACCTTCTACCTGGGCTTTGGCCTGCCCCTCGCGCTGATGCTGTTGCTGGCAGATCCAATCGCGCTCGACTTCGCCATCGCCCGCTGGGCCTACGACCCGCAGGCGGGCTTTATTGGTCGGCATAGCCGGTTTCTCGAAGACATCCTGCATGACCGTGCCAAGCAGGCAGTGATCACCATCGGCGTACTGGCCATTGTCGGTTTCGTGCTCAGTCTGCTGATCGGCCGCTGGCGGGCATGGCGACGACCGCTGGGTTATCTGGTACTGGCGATAGGGATGTCGACCAGCTACGTGACGCCGCTGAATGCCCTGACCGGCGTGCATTGCCCCTGGAGCCTCAGCGAATTCGGTGGAGAGGAAACCTACACGCCGCTGCTGAGCGCCCGGGAGCCGACCGACGAGCCCGGTCACTGCTGGCCAGGGCCGCGCTCGCCGTAGCCCTGACCTTGGGCATTACCTTCTCGGTCGGGCGCATGCTGCAGGGGGCGCACTTTTTCTCGCACAACCTATGGACGGCCCTGTTCGACTGGCTGATTAGCCTGGGCTGCTAACGGCTGCTGCTGTACCGACCGCTCCCCGCGCCAGTTGCCAGCCTCAACGCTCAAGCAGCAGCAGGCACAGCGACAAGCTGAGCAACGAGCCGAGCGTCGACAGCAGGATAGTGCTGGAGACCACCGCCGCGTCGCGGCGATAGAACTCGGCCAGCATATAGGGGCCTGTGCCGGTCGGCAGCGCGCTCAACAGTAAAGCCGCAGCGGCCCACATGGGGGGCAGTTGCAGTACATGGAACGCCAGTACCCAGGTAATCAGGGGGTGAGCGACCAGCTTGATCAGCACCAGGCCGACGCTACCCTCACTGCGGCCGACCTGCTTGTGAGCAAGAAACAGACCGAGGGAAATCAGCGCACAGGGCGCGGTGGCACTGGCCAGCAGGTCGATAAAGCGATGCAGCGGCTCTGGCAGCGGCTGGCCGCCCAGTGCCCACAGACCGCCGAGCAACGGCGCGACGACCAGCGGGTTCTTGGCCAACGCCAGCGACACCTTGGCTGTCGCACGCAGCAGGTTCTTTTCATCCTGCAGGGCGACCTCGATGCACACCACCGCCAGGGCGAACAGCACACAGATAACGATCAGACTGGCGATCAGCGCCGGCTGCAGCCCCTCGTCGCCGAATACCAGCAGGCACAGCGGAATGCCCATGTAGCCGGTGTTGGCGTAAGACGCGCTGAGTCCCTGGATGCTGGCATCGGCCAGATTGCCGACCCGGCGCAGACGCCAGAACAACGTCAGCAAGAACACCGCCAGGGTGCCCAGGCTATAGGCGAGGATGAACTGCGGCTGCCAGATCTGCGCCCACACCGCTGTGGCCGTAGCCTCGAATAGCAACGCCGGCAGGCATAGCCAGACCACCAGGCGATTGATTTCCGAGGCAGCGCTCGGCCCGAGAATGCCCGTGCGCCGGCACAGGTAGCCGGCCAGGATCAGGGCAAAGACCGGCAGGATAACGTTCAACACGGAGGCCATGGGCCGGATCACCTGCGAGCGAAAGTGATCGCGCAGGTTAAGGGCAGCCGCTCGATGTGTCTAACAGCAATTGCACGGGCTAGAGCACTTCAGTAGGCCTGCGCCCTCAATCCGCCGGCGATGGCCAAAACGCGCGGATACCGGCGATGCCCTGAGCGCCCACTTGCCATGCGTGAGCCAGGTGCTGCGGGCCAACACCGCCAAGCAGGTAGGCTGGCTGATTGAAACTGCGCAGCAATTCGCCGGCCAGAGCCCAACCCAGTGCAGGTGCATCAGGGTGAGTCTGGGTGGCCTGCAGCGGTGACAGGGTGACGAAATCCACCCCCATCCGCGTTGCCAGTGCCAGCTCTTGCGCCGAATGACAGGAGGCCGCCAACCAACGACCTGGGACCAAGGGTCGCCCCTGGTCGGCATAGCGGCGTAGCTGCTCGGCGGTCAGGTGCCAGCCCGCTGCGGGGAAGTCTGCCAGCCACTCCAGCGGTCCCTTGAGCATCAGCTGCGCCTTGCCCGCGCAGAGCCCCTGGATATCCAGGGCCAAGTCGCGGTACTGGGCATCGAACATACCCGGCGCACGCAGCTGGATCAGCCGGGTGCCGGCGGCCAGTGCCGCTTGCACCCCCTGCAACAACGCCTGCGGGGACAGCCCCTCTGGGGTGATCAGGTAGCGGTCGGGCAAACGGGCTGCGGCAATGATCGGCTGGTTCGCCGCTGGAAACTGATACTCGGTCAACTGCCGCGAACCGACCCAGGCCAGCGCCTGACCTTCGGCGCCGTGGGGTTCGCCGACGAAGGCCGAGACCTCCCAGACATCCAGCAATACCTGCTTGTCCGGGTAATCGTGATGCACCTGAATCAATGGCCGCGCATCGGTTGGGCGAATCCCCAGCTCCTCCTCCAGCTCGCGAGCCAGGGCGGCCTCCACCGCCTCGCCGGGCTCAACCTTGCCGCCAGGAAACTCCCACAGACCGCCCTGGTGCTTGTCGTCCGGGCGCTTGGCAATCAGGATGCGGCCATCTGCCGCGCGGATCACCGCGGCGGCTACATGAATGCGTTTCACTCCAACCGTTCCTCCTGAGCCGCCTGAAACCAGCGCTGGAAGGCCGGCCACTGATAGACCGTAGCCACATACGCCGCCGCCACCTCGGGCAACGCCACCCGGTAACTGCGCAGCCGAGCCGCGACAGGCGCGAAGAAGGCATCCGCCAGGCTGGCGTGACCGAACAGGAAGGGACCGCCCTCGCCGAAGTTGCCGCGGCACTCGGCCCAGAGCGCACAGATGCGCCGGATATCGGCCTCGGCATCAGCCGGCATTTCGTCTAATGCCTGATCGCGTTTGAGATCCATCGGCAGATGTGCGCGCAGCGCAGCAAAACCGCTGTGCATCTCGGCACAGACACTGCGCGCCACCGCGCGGGCGTATTCGCCGCGCGGCCACAGGTAGGCCTCGGGGTAGCTTTCGGCGAGGTATTCGCCAATCGCCAGGGAATCCCACACTGGCCCCTCCTCGGTCTGCAGCAACGGCACCTTGCCGGTCGGCGAGTGCGCAAGGATGCGCGCCCGGGTGTCCGGGCGATCGAGCGGGATCAGCACTTCGCTGTATGGCGCCTCGGCCAGTTCCATGGCCAAGGCGGCGCGCAGCGACCAGGAAGAATAGGTTTTGTCGCCGATGATCAGAACCAGGGACATGGGGGCACTCCTTGCGTGATGCGGTTGCTGAAGGGTCAACGGACATTAAGACGCACCGCCACCCAATAGCAAATTCCCGTTGTGCATGCCCCCATGAACAACGGGAATAGCCGGGCCCGATCGCCCCTACCCTGCGCCCTAAAGGCCGCAGGCTACCCTCAAGTCCTATATTCGGCGTTGATCTTCACGTACTCATGGGACAGATCGGTGGTCCAGATCGTCTCGCTGCAGGTGCCCCGCCCCAGCTCGATGCGAATGGTAATTTCCGCTTCGGCCATCACCGCCGCACCCTGCTCTTCGGTGTAGCTGGCAGCACGGCAACCATGACTGGCAATGCACACGTCGCCGAGGAACACGTCGATCAGGTTGACATCCAGTTGCGCCACACCGGCGCGGCCGACTGCGGCGAGGATGCGCCCCCAATTCGGGTCGGAGGCGAACAGCGCAGTCTTGATCAGCGGCGAATGGGCCACCGCGTAGCCGACGTCCAGGCACTCCTGGTGAGTCGCCCCGCCATTGACCTGCACGGTGACGAACTTGGTCGCGCCCTCGCCGTCACGCACGATGGCCTGGGCCACCTCCATGCACACCTCGAACACCGACTGCTTGAGTGCGGCGAACAGCGCGCCGCTGGCCTGAGTAATTTCCTCCAGCGGTGCCTGGCCAGTGGCGATCAACATGCAGCAATCGTTGGTCGAGGTATCGCCGTCGATGGTGATGCGGTTGAACGACTTGTTCGCCGCATCGCGCAGCAGATCCTGCAACACACTCTGGCTGACCTTGGCGTCGGTAGCGATGTAACCGAGCATGGTCGCCATGTTCGGTTTGATCATCCCGGCACCCTTGCTGATGCCGGTGACAGTGACGGTCACGCCGTCATGCACGAACTGGCGGCTGGCGCCCTTGGGCAGGGTGTCGGTGGTCATGATGCCGGTGGCCGCTTCAGCCCAGTGGTCCGCAGCCAGGTCGTCCAGGGCCGCCTGCAAGGCGCCCTCGATCTTCTCTACCGGCAAGGGCTCGCCGATCACCCCGGTCGAGAACGGCAGCACTGCCCCCTCCTCGACACCGGCCAGCTGCGCCAGGCTGGCGCAGCAGCGCATGGCATTCTGCAAGCCGGGCTCGCCGGTGCCGGCGTTGGCATTGCCGGTATTGGTCAGCAGATAGCGCACGCTACCCAGCACACGCTTTCGCGCCAGGATCACCGGTGCGGCACAGAAGGCATTGAGGGTGAACACCCCGGCCACGCTGGAGCCTTCGGCGCAGCGCATGACTACCACATCCTTGCGCCCGGGGCGCTTGATGCCGGCCGAAGCGATGCCCAGCTCGAAACCTGGAACCGGGTGCAGGGTAGACAGCGGGCCAAGACCAACAGCCATAGGGTGTGCTCCTTGAGGGATTTAAGTGTCGCGCCACAGGGCACGAGCGAATTCGATGGTAAAACGCCGCGAGCGGCCAAGCCGTTCGCGGCGTTGTAGGTAGCATGAGCAATCTACCCGTTCAAGCCGGTGACCAACAGGCCGCTGAGAAACCTGGCGCGCCAAGCCCGCCGTGGTTTATCAACGAGTTTGTCAGTTGACCTGGCCGTGACAATGCTTGTATTTCTTGCCGGAACCGCAGGGACAAGGCTCGTTGCGGCCGATCTTCGGCTCGGAACGCACTGGCGGCGGCGCAATTGCCACATCACCATCTTCAACCACGGCGGCGGCGGGCTGCATCAGGGCAGAAGCCTCGGCGTGTTGAAACTGCATGCGTTCGGCCAGCGCCTCGGCTTCGCGGCGCAGACGTGCCTCTTCCTCGACCGGGTCATCGCGACGCACCTGAACATGGGACAAGACCCGGATAGTGTCGCGCTTGATCGAATTGAGCAGCTCCTGGAACAGGGTAAACGACTCGCGCTTGTACTCCTGCTTGGGGTTCTTCTGCGCGTAGCCTCGCAGGTGGATACCGTGGCGCAGGTGATCCATGGTCGACAGATGGTCTTTCCACAGGTCGTCGAGCACGCGCAGCAGAATCTGTTTCTCGAAGCTACGCAGAGCCTCGGCGCTGGCCAACTCTTCCTTCTCGTTGTAGGCCGCGATCAGCTCTTGCAGAATGCGCTCGCGCAGGGTTTCTTCGTAGAGCTTGTGGTCGTCGTCGAGCCACTGCTGGATCGCTAGCCTGAGGTTGAAGCCGGCGTACAGCGCCTCTTCCAGACCAGCGATATCCCATTGCTCGGGCAACGATTGCGGCGCGATATGTTCGTTGATGATGCCTTCCAGCACTTCCTTGCGGAACTCGGCGATGGTTTCGCCAATGTCATCGGCAGCCAGCAGGTTATTGCGCATGTGATAAATCACTTTGCGCTGCTCGTTGGATACGTCATCGAATTCCAGCAGCTGCTTGCGCATGTCGAAGTTACGTCCCTCGACCTTGCGCTGCGCCTTCTCGATGGCGTTGCTGACCATGCGATGCTCGATCGCCTCGCCGGGCTGCATGCCCAGGGCCTTCATGAAATTCTTCACCCGATCCGAGGCGAAAATGCGCATCAGGTTGTCTTCCAGCGACAGGTAGAAGCGGCTGGAGCCCGGGTCGCCCTGACGTCCGGAGCGACCGCGCAACTGGTTGTCGATGCGCCGCGACTCGTGACGCTCGGAGGCGATCACATGCAGGCCGCCGGACTCGATCACCTGCTGATGGCGCTTCTGCCAGTCGGCCTTGATCTGTGTAATCTGCTCGTCGGTGGGGTTTTCCAGGGCAGCCACTTCGACCTCCCAGTTACCGCCCAGGACGATATCGGTACCGCGACCGGCCATGTTGGTGGCGATGGTCAGCGCGCCTGGACGCCCTGCCTGAGCGATGATCTCGGCCTCTTTTTCATGGAACTTGGCATTCAGTACCTTGTGCTCGATGCCTTCCTTGGTCAGCAGGCGTGAGACATATTCGGAACTGTCGATGGTCGCCGTACCGACCAGAATCGGCCGGCCCAGGGCCTGGCATTCCTTGATATCGGTAATGATCGCCGCGTACTTCTCTTCCTGGGTCAGATAGACCAGGTCGTTGAAGTCCTTGCGTGCCATCGGCCGGTTGGTCGGAATCACGATCACCGCCAGGCCGTAGATCTGATGGAACTCGAAGGCTTCGGTGTCGGCGGTACCGGTCATACCGGACAGTTTGTTGTACAGGCGGAAGTAGTTCTGGAAGGTGGTAGAGGCCAGGGTCTGGCTCTCGGCCTGGATCGGCAAACCTTCCTTGGCCTCGATGGCCTGATGCAGGCCCTCGGACAGGCGCCGGCCCGGCATGGTGCGACCAGTGTGTTCGTCGACCAGCAGTATCTGATCGTTCTGCACAATGTATTCGACATTGCGGTTGAACAGCTTGTGCGCCCGCAAGCCGGAATAGACGTGGGTCAGCAAGCCGAGGTTATGCGCCGAATACAGGCTCTCGCCCTCGGCCAGCAAGCCAACCTCGGTGAGCATTTCCTCGACGAACTGGTGGCCAGCCTCATTCAGTTCGACCTGACGGGTCTTCTCGTCGACCGTGTAATGGCCTTCCTGAGTGACCACGCCTTCCTCTTCCTCGATGTGCAGCTTGAGGGTCGGAATCAGCTTGTTGATTTCGGTATACAGCTTGGAGCTGTCTTCGGCCTGACCGGAGATGATCAACGGGGTACGCGCCTCGTCGATAAGGATCGAGTCGACTTCGTCGATCACGGCGAAATTCAGCTCGCGCTGGAACTTGTCCTCCATGCTGAAGGCCATGTTGTCGCGCAGGTAGTCGAAACCGAATTCGTTGTTGGTACCGTAGGTGATATCGGCGGCATAGGCTTCGCGCTTCTCTTCCGGCGGCATAAAGGGCGTGACGATGCCCACCGACATGCCGAGGAACTCGTACAGCGGACGCATCCAGTTGGCGTCGCGACGGGCCAGGTAGTCGTTCACCGTGACCACATGCACGCCTTTGCCTTCCAGCGCGTTGAGGTAGACCGCCAGGGTCGCCACCAGGGTCTTGCCCTCACCGGTGCGCATTTCGGCAATCTTGCCTTCATGCAAGGTCATGCCACCGATCAGCTGCACATCGAAGTGGCGCATACCCATGACGCGCTTGCCCGCTTCACGGGCTACAGCGAAGGCCTCCGGCAGCAACTGATCGAGGGTTTCACCTTTGCCCAGGCGAGCTTTGAACTCGGCGGTCTTGGCACGCAGTTGCTCATCCGAGAGTGCGAGCATCTGCTCCTCGAAGGCATTGACGATCTGAACCGTCTTGAGCATGCGTTTGACTTCACGCTCGTTCTTGCTTCCAAAGAATTTTTTCAACAAAGGCGCAAACATATAGGCAGGGTCTTCCACGCGTATGGATGGAGGGCGGCCCATGAGTCGCCCATGCAGCCGTCATGGCTGCGTGCGAAGGGGGCATTCTACCCGGAAACGGAGATGAAGAAAGCGGCGTTATTCGACGTCGCTGACTCGAGCGATATAGCTGGTAGGATTGACCACCCGGCCATTTTTACTGACTTCGAAATGCACATGAGGACCGGTAGAGCGGCCGGTGCTGCCAACCTTGGCGATAACCTGGGCGCGCTGCACCAGATCGCCAACCTGCACCAGGTTGGCCTGATTGTGCGCATACAGGGTGACGTAGCCATCGGCATGGCTGATTTCCACGACATTACCGTAGCCCGAGCGCCGGCCGGAGGTGGTCACCACGCCAGCTGCTACGGCGACCACATCACTGCCGGCCTTGGCGGCGAAGTCCACGCCCTTATGCACGCTAAAACGCCCGGTAAGGGGGTCGGTACGTCGGCCAAATGACGAAGACATATAACCTTGCAGGACCGGACGCCCCGCAAGGTATTCGGCTTCATTGAGCTGGCGGTCGGCAAGCAGCTGCTCCAGCACCTCGAGCTGCTGCTCGCGGCTGTCCAGGCGCATAGCCAGGTCATCGAGGGTGCTGATGAATGACGGCGGCGCATAGGCCGCGCCGCCGAACAGTTCTTCGGGACCGCCCTGCCCCACGCTCAAGGAAAAATCAAATTCACTGGCATCCAGCTCGGCCAGCTCGGTCAAGCGCTCGCCCAATGCATCCAGACGGGTCAAACGGGACTGCAACTCGGCAACATGGGCACCGAAGGCATCCAGTTGACGCTGTGCATCGACCCGCACCGCACCCACTTCTGCTCGCTGCCGATTCAGTGCCTCGGTCAACTGCGCACTGCCTGGCGAGAGCTCGACTTGTTGCGGTATGACCCACGCTCCCACCGCGACCCCACTGCCAAGCGCCGCGGCTAACAGTATGAGCAGCGCCACCAGCAGCCAACGTAAATCAAGGCTCAGCGAACGCGCGGCGCCATGGCCGCGACTGAGTAGAATAATGTGCATGGCTTCCCCTTTAAGGTGGAGCCCAAGTCGGCAGCAGAGATTCTGCTACCATGGCGGCTCCACAATCTCAGGCGTCCTGCCATGTCGTTTCGTCCTTTGCCGGCTAAAGCACCCGCCGCGCTACTGCGCGAAGCGAAACCCTTGAAAGCGCTGTTCAACCAGGCGCAACGTATCGATCGCCTGCAGCACTTACTCGAAAGCCAGCTGCAACCCGCGGCCCGCGAACACTGCCATGTAGCGTCCTGGCGCGAGGGTTGCCTGCTTCTTATAGTCAACGACGGCCACTGGGCCACCCGCTTGCGTTATCAACAACGGCGCCTGCTCAGGCAACTGCAGACACTCGAAGAGTTCGCGACCTTAACCAAGATCCTGTTCAAGGTGCAACCGCCAACTGTCGAAAGGCGTGCACCCGGTCGCACAATCAGCCTTTCCAGCAGCGCTGCCGAGAATATCCAGGCAACTGCCGATGGCATAACCGACCCCAAGTTGCGCGCCGCCCTGGAACGCCTGGCCAAGCACGGCCAACCCCGCGAATAGCGCCATACCCAGCCAGGGTCGCGTCACCCCTGAAATGCCGAAACACTGAACGGTCGGCTAGCGGTGCCACGTGCTCAGCGAGCAGACGCCGCCATCGAGGCGCTCCGCGTAACGAATCTTGCCGGATCATCGCCATTGGCAGGGTTTGTCTAACCCACCCCCATGCCAGGCCGGTTACCCGCAGGTGGATCTCAATCGCACACCCGGCCAAAGCACGGGCTTGCGGCTGTTTCGCAGAAAAAAAGAAGCCACCCGCAGGTGGCTTCAAAAACAAAGGAAGAGAGAGTTTTTACTTACACCGCCGCAACCGGACGCATGTAGGAGATAGGCGCATTCTTGATGTCATCGAAGGTGACCACTTCCCAAGCGTCCGTCTGCTCGATCAACGCGCGCAGTAGACGGTTGTTCAGGGCGTGCCCCGATTTGAAGCCGCGAAACTCACCGATCAGGGTATTGCCCAGCAGGTAAAGATCGCCAATGGCATCAAGGATCTTGTGCTTGACGAATTCGTCCTCGTAACGCAGGCCGTCTTCGTTCAACACACGAAACTCATCCACCACGATGGCATTATCCACGCTGCCGCCGAGTGCCAGGTTCTGCGAACGGAGGAACTCGATGTCACGCATAAAGCCGAAGGTGCGTGCGCGGCTAACCTCCTTGACGAAGGAGGTGCTGGAAAAGTCCACACTGGCCGACTGGGTACGATTGCGGAAAACCGGGTGATCGAAATCGATCTCAAAGCTCACCTTGAAGCCTTCGAAAGGCACGAAGGTGGCGCTCTTGTCGCCCTCTTCGACCGTCACTTCGCGAAGGATGCGGATGAACTTCTTGTGGGCGTCCTGCTCTTGCAATCCTGCGGACTGAATCAGGAATACAAAGGGACCAGCACTGCCATCCATGATCGGTACTTCGGATGCGGAGAGCTCGACGTAGGCGTTATCGATGCCCAGGCCAGCCATGGCCGAAAGCAGGTGCTCTACCGTATCCACCTTGACGTCACCATTGACCAACGTGGTCGACATGGTGGTTTCACCGACATTGCTTGCCCGCGCGGGAATTTCCACGACAGGGTCAAGGTCGGTACGACGGAACACGATACCGGTGTCCACAGGTGCCGGCTTCAGGGTCAGGTATACCTTCTCCCCGGAATGCAGGCCGACGCCAGTGGCGCGGATAATGTTCTTCAGGGTACGTTGTCTGATCATGGCTTTGGCCGCTATAGCACTAGTTGCGAATTGTTTTCAACAATGGCCGGCGATAATAGCAGAACCGGCCTTTGCTGAACACCAATCGCCCCAATACTCCTGATACATTCCATCAATCGGCCTGACGACGCAGAAAGGCCGGAATGTCCAGATAATCCAAGTCATCCTGTGGGTTCAGTTTGGCCGCGGCCGCACCGCCAGCGTGGCTTTGACGCTGAACGGTTGGTCGTTCGTAGTCCTTGTAATTGACACTTTGCTCGCCACGCGAAGCTGGAGTCGCAGCCGACGAAGCAGCACTGCTGGTCGTGACCTGCACGGTATTGTCGATCACCTTGACCGGTTTCTCGATTTTCGCGCCCAGGCCAGTGGCGACCACGGTGACGTGCAGTTCGTCGCGCATGTCCGGATCGATCACGGTACCCACCTTGACGGTGGCGTGTTCGGACGCGAACTGTTCGATGATGTTACCCACGTCGGAGTATTCGCCCAGGGACAGGTCAGGACCGGCGGTGATATTCACCAGGATGCCACGCGCGCCCTGCAGGTTGACGTCTTCCAGCAGCGGATTGCGGATTGCCGCCTCAGTGGCTTCACGCGCACGGTTCGGACCGCTGGCGCAGCCAGTGCCCATCATGGCCATGCCCATTTCGCTCATCACGGTTTTCACGTCGGCGAAGTCGACGTTGATCATGCCCGGACGCTTGATGATGTCGGAGATGCCGCGCACGGCACCGGCCAACACGTCATCCGCCTTGGCGAACGCCGACAGCAGGCTGGCGTCTTTACCGAGGATGGTCAGCAGTTTCTCGTTGGGAATGGTGATCAGCGAGTCGACGCTTTCCGCCAGGGCACGAATGCCTTCTTCGGCGATCTGCATACGCTTGCGACCTTCGAACGGGAACGGACGAGTCACCACAGCGACGGTGAGAATGCCCATTTCCTTCGCCACTTGGGCGATCACCGGCGCAGCGCCAGTGCCGGTACCACCACCCATACCGGTGGTAATGAAGACCATGTCGCAACCTTGCAGTACTTCGGCGATGCGCTCGCGGTCTTCCATGGCAGCCTGGCGGCCGATTTCAGGGTTGGCGCCCGCGCCCAGGCCTTTGGTCACGCCAGTGCCCAGCTGCAGAATGGTGCGCGCACCGATGTTTTTCAGTGCTTGTGCATCGGTATTGGCGCAGATGAACTCGACGCCTTCGATGTTGTTCTTCGACATGTGGTTGACTGCATTACCGCCGCCGCCGCCCACGCCAATTACCTTGATGACCGCACTTTGCGGGATGTTGTCTACGAGTTCGAACATTTTCCCTCTCCTTTGCTTTCTAGTTGTAACGCCTACTGCATAAAACACTTTTCAAATCAGAAATTGCTCTGTACCCAGCGCTTCATGCGCTCGAATACGGGGGTCTTGGGTTCATCGTTGTAGCTGCCGATGCTCGACATCGAGATGCCGTCAGCCTGCTTCTGCAGGCCATACAGCAGCAGGCCCACGCTGGTGGAATAAATCGGGTTGCGCACCACGTCCGCCAGGCCCTTGACGCCTTGCGGCATGCCCAGCCGGACCGGCATATGGAAGATTTCCTCGGCCAGCTCGACCGCACCCTCCATCTTCGAGGTGCCGCCGGTGAGCACGATGCCCGCCGGGATCAGGTCCTCGTAGCCGCTGCGACGCAGCTCGGCCTGGATCAGGGTGAACAGCTCGTCATAGCGCGGCTCGACCACTTCGGCCAGGGACTGGCGCGACAGATCGCGCGGCGGACGATCGCCGACGCTCGGCACCTTGATGGTCTCGCCGGCACCGGCCAGCTTGGCCAGGGCGCAGGCATAACGAATCTTGATTTCTTCGGCGTACTGGGTCGGCGTACGCAACGCCATGGCGATGTCGTTGGTAACCTGATCGCCGGCAATCGGAATCACTGCAGTGTGGCGAATCGCGCCTTCGGTGAAGATGCAGATGTCGGTGGTACCGCCGCCGATGTCGACCAGGCATACGCCCAGTTCCTTCTCGTCGTCGGTCAACACCGCATAGGCCGAAGCCAGCTGCTCGAGAATGATGTCGTCGATCTCCAGGCCACAGCGGCGCACACACTTCTCGACGTTCTGCGCCGCATTCACCGCGCAGGTCACCACATGCACCTTGGCCTCCAGGCGCACGCCAGACATGCCCAACGGCTCGCGCACGCCTTCCTGATTGTCGATCACGTAATCCTGCGGCAGGGTGTGCAGCACCCGCTGATCCGCCGGAATCGCCACGGCCTGGGCCGCATCCAGTACGCGCTCGAGGTCGGCCGGGCTGACTTCGCGATCACGGATGGCCACGATGCCGTGGCTGTTGAGGCTGCGAATGTGATTACCGGCCACGCCGACAAAGGCCGAGTGGATGCGGCAACCCGCCATCAGCTGCGCCTCTTCCACCGCACGCTGGATTGACTGCACGGTCGATTCGATATTGACCACCACGCCCTTCTTCAGGCCGCGTGACGGGTGGGTGCCGATACCCACGATCTCCAACTGACCATCGGCAGTCACTTCACCAACCAGCGCCACCACCTTGGAGGTGCCGATATCGAGGCCAACGATCATCTTGCCGCTCTGCACGTTTACCATGGGTCTCGCCTTCTCCTGATTCACTGCACGACAGCGGTATCAGCCGCCGTGGGCGCAACCGGCTCACGCCACGCCACGGCCAGGCCGTTGGCATAACGCAGATCGATTCGCGCGATATTCGCTTGTTGCTCTTTCAACGCCTTGTCGTAGATGGCGATGAAACGACGCACTTTTTCCACCAGGTGATCGCGACCCAACAGCATCTCGATCCCCTGACCGGTGGAGAGGAACCAGCTGCCGCGCTCACGCAGCTCCAGACGCACCACGGAAAAGCCCAAGGGACGCAACATCTGGCTGAGCATCTGGTACTGCTGCATCACCTTCTGTTGTGCCCGCTTGGGGCCATAGAGTTGCGGCAGGTGCTGATAGTTCGCCTGCTCCTTGGGTGCGAAGGCCTTGCCCTGATTGTTCAACAGGGCCTCATCGCCCCAACGGGCGATCGGCAGGTGTTCCTCGAGGCGCACCACCAACTGGTCAGGCCAAACCCGCCGCACCTGCGCACTGGCGATCCAGGGCATCTGTTCCAGTTCATGACGCATGCCCGGCAAGTCGACACTGAAAAAGCTCGCTTTGACGAACGGCTCAATGTGCTGCTGAACCGCCTGCTGGCTGATGTAACTGAGATCGCCCTCGACGCTGATCTTGGCGATCGGCCGGTCCGCGTAGGGCAGCAGGCGTTGCGCCAACTCGTATGCCGCGAAGCCCAACACCAGCAACAACAGCGGCCAGGTGATGCGCTTGAGCAGAACGAAATTGGGTTTCGGCAAACGCAGGCTGATCGACTCCTTGGCCACCGGGCGGCTGGCACCGCGCTGCGCAGGCTTGCCGCGCAACGGTGCACGTGCAGAGCCTGGCTGGTGACGCAGAGTGGCGATCATGGTTTAACCCCGCGCCTCAAGGCTGTCGGCGAGGATCGCCAACACCAGTTGTTGAAAGTCCAGACCGGCAGCACGCGCCGCCATTGGCACCAGGCTGTGGTCGGTCATGCCCGGCACGGTGTTGACCTCCAGCAGCCAGAACTGTCCGGCCGCGTCCTGCATCACATCGACCCGCGCCCAGCCCTGGGTACCGACCGCTTCACAGGCCCGCACACTGAGGTTTTTCAGCTCTTCTTCCTTGGCCGCATCGAGGCCACAGGGAATGCGGTACTGGGTGTCGCTGGCCAAGTACTTGGCGTTGTAGTCATAGAACGAATGGGGCGTGCCCAGGGCAATCGGCGGCAGCACCTGGCCGCGCAGCAGGGCGATGGTGTATTCCGGACCGTGAATCCACTGTTCGACCAACACCTGCGAATCGTATTGACCGGCGTCCTGCCAGGCGGCGATCAAGGCGTCGACATCGGCCACCTTGGCCATGCCTATGCTGGAGCCTTCATGGGCCGGCTTGACGATCAGCGGGAAACCCAGCTCGACGGCGGCGGCGCGGCAGTCCTCGGCACTGGTCAATACCGCATGACGCGGCGTCGACAGACCGAGGCTTTGCCAGACCTGCTTGGTGCGCAGCTTGTCCATGGCCAGGGCGGAAGCCAGAATACCGCTGCCGGTGTAAGGGATACCGGCGCACTCGAGCAGGCCTTGCATGCTGCCGTCTTCACCGCCGCGACCGTGCAGCACGATGAAAGCACGGTCGATTTTCTCGGCCAACAGACGCTGCAGAAAATCGTCACCGACATCGATGCCAAAGGCATCCACGCCGGCACCTTGCAGAGCCTTGAGCACGGCATTACCGGAGTTCAGCGAGACTTCGCGCTCGGCGCTCTTGCCGCCGAATAGCACGGCGACGCGACCGAAAGCAGAAACGGGCAGGTGCGACTTCAAGGTTTCAGCGCTCATTTGGACTCCGCTTCTTTCGACTCGCCGGCAGCCGCGGCGAACAGCGTGCTTTGCAGCAGTTGCGGGGCCAGGCCCCCGATATCGCCGGCACCCTGGCACAGCAGGATGTCGCCAGCGCGCAACAGCGGTTTGACCAGGGGCGCCAGATCGACGCCACGCTCGATGTAGATCGGGTCCAACTGGCCACGCTGACGAATGCTGTGGCACAGGTGCTTGCTGTCGGCACCCGGGATCGGCTCTTCGCCGGCCGGATACACCTCCATCAGCAACAATACGTTGGTGTCGGCCAGGACCTGGACGAAATCCTCGTAAAGGTCGCGGGTACGGCTGAAGCGATGCGGCTGGTAGACCATCACCAGACGACGATCCGGCCAGCCACCGCGCACCGCCTTGATCACCGCCGCGACTTCGCGCGGGTGGTGGCCGTAGTCGTCGACCAGCATCACGCTGCCGCCGGCCACCGGCAGTTCGCCGTAGACCTGAAAGCGTCGACCGACACCCTGAAAGCCGGACAGGCCCTGGACGATGGCTTGATCGCTGATGCCTTCATCGGTGGCGATGGCGATTGTCGCCAGGGCATTTAGGACGTTGTGATTGCCCGGCATGTTGACCGAGACATCCAGCGGCTCGCAGTCGCGACGCAACACGGTGAAGAAGGTCAGCATGCCTTGCTGGCGCACGTTGATCGCTCGCACGTCGGCATCTTCGCCGAAGCCATAGGTCATGGTCGGTCGCGCCACCTGCGGCAGGATCTCGCGCACGATGGGGTCGTCGACGCACATCACCGCCAGGCCGTAGAACGGCAGGTTATGCAGAAACTCGACGAAGGTTTTCTTCAACTTGTTGAAGTCGCCCTCGTAGGTGCTCATGTGGTCCATGTCGATATTGGTGACCACCGCGACCATAGGCTGCAAATGCAGGAAGCTGGCATCGCTTTCATCCGCTTCGGCAATCAGGTAGCGGCTGGCACCCAGCTGGGCATTGGTGCCCGCCGCGTTCAGGCGACCACCGATGACGAAGGTCGGGTCCAGGCCACCGGCGGCAAACACCGAGGCCAGCAGACTGGTGGTGGTGGTCTTGCCATGAGTGCCGGCCACGGCAATGCCATGCCGGTAACGCATCAGCTCGGCGAGCATTTCCGCGCGCGGCACCACCGGAACACGTCGTTCCAAGGCGGCGGCCACTTCCGGGTTGGAGGTATTCACGGCACTGGAGACCACCAGCACATCGACGTTCTCGGCATTCTCAGCGCGATGGCCGATATGGATCTGCGCGCCAAAGCTCTGCAGACGTTCGGTGACCGCCGAAGCCTTGAGATCAGAGCCGGACACTTGATAGCCCAGGTTGAGCAGCACTTCGGCGATGCCGCACATACCGGCACCACCGATGCCGACGAAGTGGATGCGGTGGATACGGCGCATTTCAGGCTGCGGGAAAGTTTTGCGACTCTCAACCACGGGCCACCTCCAGACAAATATCAACAACAGTGCGGGTTGCATCGGGCTTGGCCAGACGCCGCGCAGTACGCGCCATTTCGTTCAATCGTTCAGGGTGCATCAAGACCTCGGACAGCTGTGCAGCCAACGTGGCGGCGTCTGTGGAGCGTTGCGGCAGAAGGACGGCAGCGCCCTCCCTGGCGAGATAGCCGGCGTTACGCGTCTGGTGATCATCGATGGCATGGGGCAGCGGCAGCAGGAACGACGGCAGACCGGCGGCGGCCAGTTCGCTGACGGTCAAGGCACCGGCGCGGCATACCACCAGATCGGCCCAGGCATAGGCGCGAGCCATGTCCTTGATAAACGGAGCGACCTGCGCTTCGACGCCGGCATCGCGGTAACGTTCGCCAGTAATGACATCGTGTTGCTTGCCGGCCTGGTGGAACACTTCCGGGCGCAGCTCGCTTGGCAGCATTGCCAGTGCCGCAGGCAGCAGTTTGTTGAGCGGCTCGGCGCCCAGGCTGCCACCGAGAATCAGCAGGCGCGGCCGGCGATCGCGTAGCGCTGCGCGCGGAGTTTCCAGAAACAGCTCCTCGCGCACCGGATTGCCCGTGGTGCGGCGCTTGGCCGAAGCGCCGAAGGTATTCGGGAAGGCCTCGCAAACGCGGCTGGCAAATGGCGCCAGGCTGCGATTGGCGGTGCCGGCCACGGCATTCTGCTCATGGATGATCAGCGGCGCCCCACCCAGCTTGGCCGCCAGGCCGCCCGGGCCGGTGACGAAGCCACCCATGCCCAACACGCACACCGGCTGCAGCTCACGTACCACTTTACGAGCCTGGAACAGTGCTTTGATAAGCTGGAACGGTGCCTTGAGCAGCGACAGCGTGCCCTTGCCGCGCAAACCCGTGACGTTGATCAGGTGCAACGGCAGGCCGGCGGCCGGGACCAATTCGTTCTCGATGCCGCGCGGAGTGCCCAGCCAATGCACGCGGTAACCGCGCGCCTGGAACTCGCGAGCACAGGCCAAGGCCGGGAACACGTGCCCGCCGGTACCGCCGGCCATGATCAGGACATTACCGGGCATTGGCAGGCTCCTGCGCATGCTTCTCGTCAAAAAAATCAGACTCGGTGAAATCGGCATCCTCGCTGCCCAACTGGGTGCGCCGCTCCCACTCGATCCGCAGCAGCAGCGCCAGGCTGACGCAGCAGATCACCAGGGAACTGCCGCCATAGCTGAGGAACGGCAAGGTCAGGCCCTTGGTCGGCAGCAGCCCGATGTTGACCCCGATATTGATCAGGAACTGGCCGATCCAGAGGAACGCCAGGCCGTAGGCGATATAGGCGGCGAAAAACTGTTTGGCCCTCTCGGCCCACAAGCCGATATACAGGGCACGTACGCCGACAAAGACGAACAAGCCAACGGTAATCAGAGCGCCCAGCATGCCCAACTCTTCAGCGAGCACGGCGAACACGAAGTCGGTGTGCGCTTCAGGTAAATAGAACTGTTTCTGAATGCTGTTACCCAGGCCGACGCCGAACCACTCGCCTCGACCGAAGGCGATCAACGCCTGGGTCAATTGGTAGCCGGAGCCGAACTGATCGGCCCAGGGGTCGGTGAACGTGATCAGGCGCTGCAAACGGTATTCCTGGGTCTGCACCAGGACGAAGATCGCCCCGACGGCCAGCCCGACCATCAGGCCGAAACGCAGCAGGCCGACGCCGCCAAGGAACAGCATGGCTGCTGCGGCGCCCATCATGACCACGGTGGCACCGAAGTCCGGCTCCAGCAGCAGCAAGCCCGCCATCGGCAGCAAGACGACGAAGGGCTTGAAGAACCCCGCCCAGCTTTCGCGCACTTCTGCCTGACGACGCACCAGGTAGCCGGCCAGGTAGATCACCACGAACAACTTGGCGATTTCCGAAGGCTGCACGTTGAATGCACCGAAGCCGATCCAGCGCATCGAACCATTCACTTCGCGACCAATTCCCGGTACCAGCACCAGCACCAGCATGGCGAAGGCGGCCAGCAACGCCGCCCCACTGAGACGCTGCCAGGTCTCCAGCGGGATCAACAGCACCACAATGGCGGCGCCGAGGCCGACCAACAGGTAGATCAGGTGACGGATCATGTAGTACAGCGGGCTACCCACATTCACTGCGGCCACCTCGGTAGAGGCGGAAGCGATCATCACCAGACCCAGGCCGAGCAGGGTCAGACAGCCGGCAAGCAACGGGAAGTCCATGTCCAGGCCACGACGGCTGAACAGCGGGGACGGGGATGGGCGCAGGAAGGCGAGCATCAGGCGAGCGCCTCCACGGCTTGGGCGAACAGGCGTCCGCGTTCTTCGAAATTCCTGAACATATCCAAGCTGGCGCAAGCCGGCGAGAGCAGCACGGCATCGCCCGGCTGGGCCAGTTCGGCAGAGCGCTGCACGGCCTCCTCCAGGCTGGTTACCCGGACCAGCGGCACGCTGTCGTCGAGCGCCGCAGCCAGGCGCTCGGCATCGCGGCCGAGCAACACCACTGCACGACAGTACTGCGCGACCGGCTTGGCCAAGGCGGTGAAGTCGGCACCCTTGCCGTCGCCACCGGCAATCAACACCAGCTTGCCGGCGATGTCCGCGCCCAGGCCCTCGATAGCGGCCAGGGCGGCGCCGACGTTGGTCGCCTTGGAGTCGTCGTAGTAGCTCACGGCGTTACGTTCACCGACCCACTGGCAGCGATGCGGCAGGCCTGCAAAGCGTTTCAGGGCCTCCAGCATCGGCGCCATCGGCAGCCCGACCGCATGCCCCAGGGCCAGCGCCGCCAGGGCATTGGACTGGTTATGCGCACCACGGATTTTCAGCTCGCGCACCGGCAGCAGCGCGTCGAACTGATAGGCCAGGTATTTCTCGCCGTTCTCCTCCAGCAGACCGAAGCGCTTGAAGTCCGGCTTGCCCAGACCGAACGACCAGCACGGCATGTCGTCCGCCACCAGTGGCCGCGACAAGGCATCGTCGCGATTGACCACCACCTGGCGCGCGCCGCGAAAGATCCGGTGCTTGGCCAGGTGATAGGCCGCCAACGAGGGGTAGCGATCCATATGGTCTTCGCTGATGTTCAGGCAGGTCGCCACTTCGGCGTTCAGCTGATCGGTGGTTTCCAACTGGAAGCTGGACAGTTCCAGCACATACAGCTCGACTTCGTCGCCGAGCAGATCCAGCGCAGGAGTACCCAGGTTGCCGCCTACCGCGACCTTCTTGCCGGCTGCCGCCGCCATCTCGCCAACCAATGTGGTAACGGTGCTCTTGGCGTTGGAACCGGTAATGGCCACGATGGGCGCCTTGGCATAACGAGCGAACAGATCGATATCCCCGGAAAGCTTCACTCCACGTCTGGCCGCTTCCTGCAGCGCCGGGGTGGCGATGGCCAGGCCCGGGCTGACCAGCAACTCGCTGGCACGGCAGAGGAAGTCCACGTCCAGTTCGCCGCAACGCACCTCCACCTGCGGGAACTGTTCGCGCAGGGTGCTCAGCTCCGGCGGATTGGCCCGGGTATCGACCACGGCAAAGGCCAGGCCCTGGCGCGCGAGAAAACGCACCAGGGACATGCCGCTCTTGCCGAGGCCGACAACGATGCGGAACTGGTCGGAAGCGATCAGGCTCATAGTCTCCTCAACGCAATTTCAAGGTGGCAAGACCGATCAGCACCAGAATCACGGTGATGATCCAGAAACGTACGATGACGCGAGGTTCGGGCCAGCCTTTCAACTCGAAGTGGTGGTGAATCGGCGCCATGCGGAACACCCGCTTGCCGGTCAATTTGAACGAAGCGACCTGGATGATCACCGACAGGGTTTCCATGACGAACACCCCGCCCATGATGAACAGCACCACTTCCTGGCGGACGATCACCGCAATGGTGCCTAGGGCTGCACCCAGCGCCAGCGCGCCGACATCGCCCATGAACACCTGGGCCGGGTAAGTGTTGAACCAGAGGAAGCCCAGACCGGCACCGACCAGCGCGGCGCAGAACACGATCAACTCGCCCGCACCCGGCAGGTAGGGGATAAACAGGTATTCGGCAAATTTCACGTTGCCCGACAGGTAGCAGAAGATCCCCAGGGCACCGCCGACCATAACGGTGGGCAGGATCGCCAGGCCATCCAGGCCATCGGTGAGGTTGACCGCGTTGCTCGAGCCAACGATGACGAAGTAGGTCAGCACCACGAAGCCGAAGCCCAACTGAATACTGACGTCTTTGAGCAATGGCAGGATCAGGGTGGTTTCTGCCGGGGTCTGCGCAGTCATATAAAGGAACAAGGCCGCAGCCAGACCGAACACCGATTGCCAGAAATACTTCCAGCGACTCGGCAGGCCGCGCGAATCCTTCTCGATCACCTTGCGGTAGTCGTCGACCCAGCCGATCGCGCCGAACAGCAGGGTTACTGCCAGCACCACCCACACATAGCGATTGTTCAGGTCCGCCCAGAGCAAGGTGCTGATCGCGATGGCAGAGAGAATCAGCGCGCCGCCCATGGTCGGCGTGCCCTTCTTCGACAGGTGCGACTGCGGCCCGTCGTTGCGCACTGATTGGCCGATCTGGCGAATCTGCAAGGTACGGATCATCCACGGCCCCAGCCACAACGACAGCGCCAGTGCGGTCAGCACACCGAGAATGCCGCGCAGGGTCAGGTACTGAAAGACCGCGAAGCCCTTGTGGAACTGTTGCAGGTACTCCGCCAGCAGCAGCAGCATTTAGTGACTCTCCCCGGATGTGCCACAGAGCGCCGCCACGACTTTATCCATCGCGGCGCTGCGTGAACCTTTGATTAGAATGGTGGTGTCGCCCTGTTCGCCGCGGAGCGCTTCGATCAGGCTGGCCTGATCGGCAAAGTGCCGGCCATCTGCACCGAATGCGGCAACCGCATGAGCCATCAGCGGGCCAACCGCATAGAGCGCGGCTACCTTGCCCGCCGCATACCGGCCCACCTCGCGGTGAGCTTGCTCGGCCCAGGCTCCCAGCTCGCCCATGTCCCCGAGCACCAGAACGGTGCGACCAGAGAAGCCGGCGAGTATATCAACCGCCGCGCACATCGACGCGGGGTTAGCGTTGTAACTGTCATCGATCACCCGCACGCCATTTGTCGCCAGCTGCGCTACAGCGCGGCCTTTGACCGGCTGCAGGTTTTCCAGGCCATTCTTGATATCGACCAACGGCACGCTCAGGGCCCACGCCGCCGCCGCGGCAGCCAAGGCATTGGCCACATTATGCTCGCCGAGCAGGTTGAGCTGGATACGTGCCAGGCCATCGGCGCAATGCAGGGTGAACGTCGAGCAACCGCGCGCATCGCGCGCCAGGTCGCTGACATGGAAGTCGGCTGCCGAATCGTGCAAGGCGAAACTGAGAACCCGCTTGTCGCCGGCGCGCCGCTGCCAGAGCGCAAAGGCCGCATCGTCACGATTGAGCACGGCAACCCCGCCCTCGCCGAGCCCTTCGAGGATCTCGCCTTTGGCCTCGACGATTTTTTCCGGCCCGCCAAACTCGCCAACATGGGCGGTGCCAGCGTTGGTGATGATCGCCACATGGGGCTGCGCCAGGCTGACGGTGTAAGCGATTTCACCGACGCGCGAGGCGCCCAGTTCGATCACCGCAGCCTTGTGCTGCGGCGCCAGTTCCAGCAGGGTCAGTGGAACCCCCAGTTCATTGTTCAGATTGCCGCGGGTGGCCAGCACGCAATTGCCCTGTTCGACGAACGCCGTGCGCAGAATGCTGGCCAGCATTTCCTTGACCGTGGTCTTGCCGCTGGAACCGGTGACCGCAACCAGCGGGCCGCCATAGGCCTGACGATTCAGGGCACCGAGCCGGCCAAGCGCCAGGCGCGTATCCGCCACCCGCAACTGTGGCAAAGGTGCGTCCGCCACTTCCCGCTCGACCAGTGCAGCCACCGCCCCCCTGGCAGCAACATCGGCCAGGTAGTCGTGACCATCGAAGTTCGGTCCGCTCAGCGCGATGAACAACTGGCCCGCTTGAATCGCACGGCTGTCGGTGCTGACCGCATCGAAGGCGCAATCTTCACCGATCAGGCGCGCATTCAGCGCCACGCAAATTTCGCTCAAGCGCAGGGCTTTAAGCATGTGCAACCTCCCATGCAGCCAGGGCTTTGCCAGCTTCGACCAGATCGGAGAATGGCTGGCGCACGCCGCTGATTTCCTGATAGTCCTCGTGACCCTTACCAGCCAGCACCAGCACATCGGCCGGTTCGGCGGCGGCGATCAACCGGGCAATGGCTTGGCCGCGACCATGGACGAACTGCACGCGGTCGGGCATGGCAAAACCTGCGCGAATATCGCTGAAAATCTGTTCGGGTGCCTCGCTACGCGGGTTGTCGTCGGTGACCAGCACGCCATCGGCGAGACGCTCGACCACGGCGGCCATCAGCGGACGCTTGCCGCGATCACGGTCACCACCACAGCCGAACAGGCACAACAGACGCCCTTTGACATGCGGCCGCAGGGCTTCGAGCACCTTTTCCAGGGCATCCGGGGTGTGCGCGTAATCGACCACCACCAGGGGCTGCGCGATCCCGCCCAAGCGCTGCATGCGCCCGACCGGCCCCTGCAACTGCGGGAGCACCTTGAGGATTTCGTCGAGCGGATAATCCATGCCCAGCAACGCACCGACCACGGCCAGCAGGTTGCTCAGGTTGAAGCGCCCCAGCAGGGCGCTGCGCACGTTGCCCTCGCCGCGCGGGGTGACCAGTTTGACCCGTACACCCTGCTCGTCGAACTGGGCGTCCCGGCAGAACAGATAAGCCGCGGGATCCTCCAGGCTGTAGCTGATCAGGCGCGAGTCATGCTCTATGCGGGCCAGTTCACGACCGAATGGGTCGTCCAGATTGAGCACCCGACAACGCAAACCCGGCCAGGCGAACAAGGCCGCCTTGACCGCGCCATAGGCGTCCATCGAACCGTGATAATCCAGATGATCGCGTGACAGGTTGGTGAAGACCGCCACATCGAACGCCAGCGCGGCGACGCGGCTCTGGTGCAAGCCATGGGATGAGACTTCCATCGCCACCGCGCGGGCACCAGCGTTCTTCAGGTCGGCCAGGGTGGCCTGCACGCCGATCGGATCCGGGGTGGTATGCCGACCGAGGGCCAAGGCGTTGTAAAAACCATTACCCAGGGTACCGACGATGCCGCAGCGCTCGCCCAGCAGATCAAGGGCCTGGGCCAGCAACTGGCTGACGCTGGTCTTGCCGTTGGTGCCCGTGATGCCGACCAGGTGCAACCTGCGGCTCGGTTCACCATAGAAGCGCCCGGCGATGGCCGACAGCTGACCGGCCAAGCCCTTGATCGCCACCAGCTCGGCGCCGCCGGCCGTCATGCTTGGCGCACCCTCGGCCTCATAGGCCACCGCAGCGGCACCGCGAGCAATCGCGTCGGCTATATGCATGCGACCGTCCTGCTGGCCACCCGGAACGGCCAGGAACAGATCACCGGGGCGCACCTTGCGACTATCCAGGGTCAATTCACGGATCAGCACCGCACTGGCGGCTTCAGGCAACAATTGATTCAGAGGCATGGGCATCAGATGCGCCCTCCCTTTACTGCGTTCACCGCCGTCGCTTGCGATTCGACCGGCGGCGCCAGGTTATCCGGTACGACATTCAGCAGCCGCAAGGCGCCCGCCATGACGTTGCTGAATACCGGCGCGGACACCAAACCACCGTAGTAACCACCCTTGCTGGGCTCGTCAATCACGATGGCAACGGCAATCCGCGGATCACTGACCGGACCGAAACCGGCGAACAATGAGCGGTAGGCATTATCTCGATAACCCCTCGAGTCTTTCGAAACCTTGCGCGCGGTACCACTCTTGCCCGCCACGTGGTAGCCCGGAACCTTGGCCCGGTACACGCCCGCAGGCGCTTCGATCACTTCCTGGAGCATGCCTTGCATGATCTTGGCGATAGTTTCAGGGATCACCTGCGCACCATCCGGCTTGCGATCAATTCGCGTCAACGACAAGGGTATGCTGCGACCATCATTGGCCAATACCGAGTAGGCATGTGCCAACTGCACAGCCGTCACCGACAAGCCATAGCCATAAGACAGGGTGGCGGTTTCGGCCTTGTGCCATTCGCGGTAATTGGGCAGATTGCCGACCCGCTCGCCTGGAAAGCCGAGACCGGTGTCCTGCCCCAATCCAACCTGCTGCATCAACGCGTAGATGGACTCGCCGCCAATATCGAAGGCGATCTTGCTCATGCCGACGTTGCTCGACTTGATCAGAATTTCAGTAAGGCTCAACGGCCCAGTGCTGCGTGAGACATCTCGAATCGTGTACCTGCCAATCTGCAGGGTGCCTGGAGACACATCGACGGTATCGGTCGGTTTCCAGCGGCCGCTCTTCAACGCGGCACTCATGGAAAATGGCTTCATGGTCGAGCCCGGCTCGAACACGTCGATAATGGCCCGGTTACGCATGGCGGCCGGCTGCATATCGCGACGGTTATTCGGGTTGTAGGTGGGCTGGTTGACCATCGCCAGCACTTCGCCGGTCTTCACATCAATCATCACCAGGCTGCCAGCCTTGGCCCCGAACTCGACCAGGGCGTTGCGCAACTCGCGATGTGCCAAATACTGCAGACGCAGGTCGATCGATAACGCCAGCGCTTTACCCGCCTTGGCATTCTGGGCGACCTGAACATCCTTGATCAAACGGCCACGGCGATCCTTGAGCACTTGACGCGTGCCCGGCACGCCGGCCAGCCACTCATCGTAAGCCAGCTCCATGCCTTCGCGACCGCGATCGTCGATATCGGTAAAACCGACCACGTGGGCGGTCACTTCGCCGCCGGGATAAAAACGCCGAAACTCTTCGATGGCATATACACCCGCCAGCTTCAGGTCGAGAACTCGCTGTCCTTGCTCCGGCGTCAGACCACGCACCAGATACAGGAATTCGCGCTCGGCATTGGCCTGCAGGCGCACGGCAAGCGCCTTTGGCTCTTGCCCCAGCGCCGCCGCCAAGGCCGGCCAGCGGGCCTTGCCTGCCTGCAACTCTTTGCCATTGGCCCACAACGTGGTGACCGGGGTACTGACTGCTAACGGCTCGCCATTGCGATCGGTGACCAAGCCACGATGCGCAGGAATCGGAATATGCCGCACGCTGCGCGCATCGCCATGGGCCTTGAGGAAGTCATGGTCGAAGACATGCAGATCGATGATGCGCCAGACAATTGCACCAACCATCAGCGCCAGAAGCAGCAGCACCAAGCGGAAGCGCCAGGGATAAAGTGCCCCTTCGAGCTTGATCATCGCGCCACCATGCGCACTTCGGCGGCTTCGGGAAGTCGCATCTTCAGCTGCTCGCGGGCCAGGGTTTCAATACGATTGGGGGCGGTCCAGGTGCTCTGTTCGAGAATCAAACGCCCCCATTCGGCCTGGGCCCTGTCGCGGGTGCTCATCTCGGCATACAGCCCATTGAGCAACTGACGATTCCAGTGCGCACAGTAAGAGACCGCCAACGCCGTACCAAGCACGCAAAGGAACAGCACCAGCATCAGCAGGCTGCCCTTTGGCAATGGCTTGGCGAAGACTGCGTTCATCGCATTTTCTCCGCCACACGCATGACGGCGCTACGCGAACGCGGATTGGCCTTCAGCTCGGCTTCGGACGCGAACTGCGGCTTGCCGATCAGCTTCAAACGGGGCTCGAAGGCCTTGGGGATGATTGGCAGATCGCGCGGATACTCGTCCCGCTCGCCCTTGGCATGCTTGCGCATGAACTGCTTGACGATGCGGTCCTCGAGGGAGTGAAAACTGATCACCACCAAGCGACCACCCACTTCAAGCGTCTCCAGCGCGGCGTCGAGACCACGCTGCAGATCACCGAGTTCGTTATTGATGTAGATGCGCAGCCCCTGGAACGCGCGAGTCGCCGGATTCTTGCCCTTCTCCCAGGCGGGATTGGCCACCGTCAGCACCTGGGCCAAGTCAGCGGTACGCTCAAAGGGCTGCTCCGCACGACGCAACACCACGGCGCGAGCCATGCGCTTGGCGAAACGCTCTTCGCCATACTCCTTGAAGACCCTGGCGATTTCTTCTTCACTGGCGCTGGCGATCCACTGCGCCGCACTGACGCCGCGCGAGGGATCCATGCGCATGTCCAGCGGACCGTCGTTGAGGAAGCTGAAACCACGCTCGGCATCGTCCAGCTGCGGCGAGGAAACGCCCAGGTCCAGCAGGACTCCACTGACCTTGCCAACCAGCCCGCGGACAGCAGCTTCCTCGCCAAGTTCCGCAAAACTGCGCTGCACAACGACAAAGCGGCCGTCTTCGGCCGCTAACTCATTTCCCGTGGCTATCGCCAAGGGGTCCTTGTCAAACCCCAGCAAACGCCCGTCTGGCCCGAGCCTTTCGAGGATCAACCGGCTATGCCCGCCGCGGCCGAAGGTACCATCCAGGTAACAGCCACCCGCACGCACGGCCAACCCATCGACAGCCTCGTCGAGTAGCACAGTAATATGGCGAAAGTTGCTGGTCATAGTCACAGGATCAAGTCACGTAGTTCGTCGGACAGAGCACCCGGCTGCTTGATGGCCGCCAAATCGGCATCGGCGACCGCATTCCAGGCATCTTCGTCCCACAATTGAAATTTATTTAGTTGGCCGACCAACATCGCGCGCTTATCCAGCCTGGCGTACTCGCGCAGACGCGGCGGTACCAGAAAGCGACCGCTTGCATCCAGCTCGAGGTCAACGGCATTGCCGATCAGCAGACGCTGCAAACGGCGGTTCTCTTCACGGAAGGAGGCCAATTCGCGCAGCTTGTTCTCGATCAGCTCCCACTCAGCCAGTGGGTAGACACAGAGGCAGGGGTCGATGGCATCGATAGTCACGATCAGCTGGCCCGCACAACGCGACACGAGCTCGTCCCGATACCGACTTGGCATCGCGAGTCGCCCTTTGGCGTCGAGACTGATGGCGTTGGCTCCACGAAACACAGCTGCGCTTCCCCTTAAATTAGCTATCCATGCCCAAAAAACCCCACTTCATGCCACTTCTTACCACCTGTGCACACTATAGGAACGCCCACACCCCACCGTCAAGGCGCGCCTGGAGGGAAAAACCCTTACAGAACGGCGATTTAGCAAACAAAAGAGGAGTAAGAGCGGAGCATCAGGCGGAGTTTTGCGAGGCAAATTGAGCGTGTACAGCAATCTGCACTTCGAACTTAAAGTGATTTGTTAAGAGTAAGATTTTTTTGGTCTTAGAAAAGCGAAGTAATGAGGGTGTCACGGATAGAGAGAAAAGGTGGAGAGTCGATCTGTAAGCCGGGTTCTGTCGAGGACAGTCATTCCTCTACGACGTACATCACTGCACGCCTTTAGCAACCTACCCGGTTCCAGCGCGGGCCACGCCAATGGAACCCTATTTGGTCTTGCTCCGAGTGGGGTTTGCCTAGCCACGGACTGTTACCAGCCGTGCGGTGCGCTCTTACCGCACCTTTTCACCCTTACCGGCGCCGAGGCGCTTAGGCGGTTATTTTCTGTGGCACTTTCCGTAGGCTCACGCCTCCCAGGCGTTACCTGGCACTCCGCCCTATGGAGCCCGGACTTTCCTCCCCCGCATTTCGCAGAACGAAACACGGCAGCGACTGTCCGATCGACTCTCCGCCGCCAAGGTTACCGGCACGCGCCCGATAGAACAAGGCTCAAGCGTCTTTCTGCCGCTCCAGTGCCGCCTGATAGAGCAAGTTCTTGCGCACCCCAGTGATTTCCGCCGCCAACGCCGCCGCCCGCTTGAGTGGCATTTCTTTGAGCAACAGCTCGAGCACACGCAGCGCTTCGGCACTGACTGCCGCTTCGCCCTCCGGCGCCTGCCAGCCAGCGACCAGGACCACACACTCGCCGCGCTGCTGATTGCTGTCAGCCGCCACCCAGGCGCGTAACTCGGCCAATGGCAGGCCTTTGAGCGTCTCGAAGGTCTTGGTGATTTCCCGCGCGAGCAGTGCCGGGCGCTCATCACCGAACACCGCCTGCATATCTTCCAGGCACTCGAGGATGCGGTGCGGCGCCTCATAGAAGATCAGCGTGCGCGGCTCTTCCTTTACCTGCTCCAGGCGCGCACGACGGCCGGCGGCCTTGGCCGGCAGAAATCCCTCGAAAATAAACCGGTCGGACGGCAATCCCGCCGCCGACAGCGCCGCAATCAACGCACAGGCTCCCGGCACCGGCACTACGGCAACCCCGGCGGCACGCGCCTGACGTACTAGGTGATAGCCCGGATCGGAAATCAACGGCGTACCGGCGTCGGAAATCAACGCCACGTCCTCGCCGGCCAGCAGCCGCGCTAGAAAGCGTCCGCCCTGATCGCGCTCATTGTGCTCGTGACAGGCGGCCAGCGGCGTGGCAATCCCGAAATGCTGCAGCAGACGCACGGAGTGGCGGGTGTCCTCGGCGGCGATCAAGGCCACATCAGCGAGCACCTTGAGCGCACGTGCACTGATGTCGTCCAGGTTGCCAATTGGTGTGGCGACCACATATAGGGTGCCAAGAGTGGAATTCAATGCACCGGGAGTGGTCACAGCACCAGCCTCATCAATCGGAAAAGCGCGCATTGTAGCCCGTTTCACGCCATCGACATCGCGTCGGGGCCAGGCCTTGGGTACAATTCGCCGTTCATTTGATCAAGTATCAGGAACGCTTACATGATCGCCTGCCTGCGTCCACTCCTCGTTCTCTGCCTTGCTGCCCTGCTTACCGCCTGCGCCAGCCCGCCCTCATCCAGCCTGGGAGAACTGCCACGCACGCCTCAAGCCAGCATCGAGCAACTGCTGCTGCAGGCCACCGAAAGCGAACCCGAACAAGCCGCCCTGCTGCGCCTCGCTGCCGCTGATCTGGCTTATCAGCAGAAAAATATCGCTCGTGCCGAGAGCATCCTCGAACAGGTGCCACTCAATGGCCTGAAACCGGCCCCGCAGATCTATGCCAGCACCTTGGCCGCCGAACTGGCCCTGGCGCGCGAAAAACCCAAAGCCGCCTTGAAGGCGCTCAGCCATCCCAGCTTGGAGCACCTAGGGGAACTGCCGGTCGAACAGCAAGTGCGCACCCAACTGGCTCGCGCCAATGCATTGCAGGCCGACGGCCAGATCCTTGCTGCGGCGCGCGAACGCGTGTACATCGCCCCGCTGCTCAGCGGCGAACCAGCCACACGCAACCACGAAACCATCTGGAGCCTGGTCTCCAGCCTGCCAAGCGAGCAACTGCAATCCAGCGACGGAGCCGACCTGACTGGATGGCTGGGCCTGGCCCGGGCCGCCAAGACCCCCGGCACCTTGCAGCAACAGCAAACAGCCATCGATGACTGGCTGGCACAACACCCGCAGCATCCCGCCGCCCTGCAATTACCGCCCGCGCTGCTAAAACTGCAAGAGTTGTCCAGCCAGCCCCTCCAGGAAATCGCCCTGCTGCTGCCACAAGAAGGCCCGCTTGCAGGCGTAGCGCGCGCCTTGCGCGACGGCTTTCTCTCGGCCCACTATCAGGCTCAGCAGGCCGGGCAAAACCCGCCAAACATCCAGTTCTATGACAGCTCAAGCATGGGCTCGCTTGATGAGTTCTACCGCCAGGCACAGACCGCCGGCGTGCAACTGGTTATCGGCCCACTGGAAAAACCACTGGTCAAGCAGCTCAGTGATCGCGAGCAATTACCAATCACCACCCTGGCCCTGAACTACGGCGACCCAGGCCAGGAAGGCCCGGTTCAGTTGTTCCAGTTCGGCCTTGCCGCCGAAGATGAAGCGCGCGAAGCGGCACGCCGCGCCTGGGCCGACGGCATGCGCCGGGCAGCAGCCCTGGTGCCGCGCGGTGATTGGGGCGACCGGGTACTCGATGCCTTCCAGCAGAGCTGGCAAGCCCAGGGCGGCACCCTGATCGCCGCCGAACATGTTGACCAGCCCGTCGAACTGGCGCGGCAAATCGCCAATCTGTTCCAATTGCGCGAAAGCGAAGCACGCACCAAGCAGCTGAAGAACACCCTGGGTGTTGCGGTGGCCGCGCAGCCAGTACGGCGTCAGGACATCGACTTCATCTTCCTTGCGGCCACCCCGCAGCAAGCGCAGCAGATCAAACCGATCCTGGCCTTCCAATATGCCGGGGACGTGCCCGTCTATGCCACTTCGCACCTGTTTACCGGCAACCACAGCGATGCGCAGTACCACGACCTGAACGGCATCCGCTTTTGCGAAACGCCCTGGCTGCTGAACGTCAACGATCCGGTACGCCAGCAAGTCGAAAGCCAGTGGCCACAAGCCGGCGGCAGTCTCGGCCGGCTCTATGCCATGGGTGCTGACGCCTATCTCCTGGCACCGCGCCTGGGTCAGCTCAAGGCCCTGCCGGAGACCCGGATCGACGGTCTGTCCGGCAGCCTCAGCCTCAACCCGGCGCAGCGCATCGAACGCCAACTGCCCTGGGCCGAGTTCCGCGACGGTCGCGTCGAGCGACTGCCAGACAGCCTCAATTGATCGACCATAGCAGCACGCAAAGCAGCGGCAAGGATGCCGAAGAACTGGCCCGCCTGCATCTGCAGCAACACGGCCTGAAGCTCCTGGCGCAGAACTGGAGCTGTCGCCGCGGCGAGCTTGATCTGGTCATGCTCGACGCCGATACAGTAGTATTCGTCGAGGTCCGCTACCGTCGGCACTCCGCTTGGGGCGGCGCCGTGGAGAGCGTCGACGCCCGCAAGCGCGACAAGCTCACGAAAGCAGCCATGCACTTTTTGCAGCAGGAATCGCGCTGGGCCAAACACCCTTGCCGGTTCGACGTGATTGCCATAAACGCCGAAGGCAACTCGACTCCCCGGCTGAACTGGATTCAAAACGCTTTTGATACCTGAACCGGCGCCACACTGAAGGTTAAATCTCTGATGGAAATGCAAGACCGTATCCGCCAACTGTTCCTGGCCAGCATTGAAACCAAGCAACAGGCTCTGGAAGTATTGGTTCCGTTCATCGAGCAGGGCAGCCTGGCCATGGTTCAGGCACTGCTCAGCGAGGGCAAGATTCTCACCTGCGGCAACGGCGGATCGGCGGGCGATGCCCAACACTTTTCTTCCGAACTGCTCAACCGTTTCGAGCGCGAACGCCCGAGCCTGCCGGCCATCGCCCTGACCACCGACAGCTCGACCATTACTTCGATCGCCAATGACTACAGCTACAACGAGATCTTTTCCAAGCAGATCCGCGCGCTCGGCCAGCCGGGCGACGTGCTGCTGGCGATTTCCACCAGCGGCAACTCGGCCAACGTGATCCAGGCCATACAGGCCGCCCATGACCGCGAAATGACCGTGGTCGCCCTCACGGGCCGCGATGGCGGCGGCATGGCCTCACTGCTATTACCGGAAGATGTGGAAATTCGCGTACCGTCGAAGATCACCGCGCGCATTCAGGAAGTTCATCTGCTGGTGATCCACTGCCTGTGCGACCTGATCGACAGCCAATTATTTGGGAGTGAAGAATGACCCGTTCACCACTGATCCTTGCCGGCCTGTTGTGCAGCCTGCTCCTTGCCGGTTGCGGCAGCCGCAGTATCGGCAACAAAATTGATGACCAGTTCATCGCCCCGCAAGTCAGCGCCAATATCTCCCGCGCTCATGCCGACCTGACCGAGCCGACCTCGCACATTGTTGTCACCAGTTACAACGGCGTGGTGTTGCTGGCCGGCCAGACGCCACGCAGTGAACTGAAAAGCACCGCCGAACAGGTGGCGCGCAGGGTCCAGAACGTCACAAAGGTGCATAACGAACTGCAGGTATTGCAGCCGACCTCGCTGCTCGCGCGCAGCAACGACACACTGCTGACCACCAAGATCAAGGCCCAGATGGTAACCGACGCCACCGTACCGGGCTCGCGGATCAAGGTGATCACCGAGAACGGCATCGTCTACCTGCTGGGCCTGGTTTCACGCCAGGAAGCCAGTCGGGCGACCAGCCTGGTACAGGGCACCTCCGGCGTGCAGAAGATCGTCAAGCTGTTTCAATACACCGACTGATCTTTGTCCGAACACAAAAAAGGCGATCCAGTGGATCGCCTTTTTTGTTTACTTGACCACCTTCAGGCTGGGCCGCCCACTGGGACGCGGCGGCTCGCCGTCTGGCGGCCCCTGATCATCCGGGCCATCGCCTTCTTCATCATCCGGCACCGGCGGCTCCAGATCGAAGACCATGCCCTGACCATTCTCCCGCGCATAAATTGCCAGTATGGCCCCAGCCGGGACATACAGACTGTACGGCGTCCCGCCGAAGCGCCCCTCGAAGCTCACCGCCTCGTTATCCATATGCAGATGACGCACGGCACTGGGCGAGACGTTAAGCACGATCTGCCCATCACTGGCAAAGCCTGGCGGGACTTGCACACCAGGAAATTCGGCGTTGACCAACAAATGCGGAGTGCAGTCGTTGTCGACGATCCACTCGTAAAGTGCACGGACCAGGTAAGGACGACTGGAATTCATCAAAGCCTCCTCAGCTTCAGCGCATATCGCGCTCAACGGGGGAAAGACTGACCTGAAAGGCCTCGCGGGCAAACTGACGGTCCATATAATCGAGCAACGGCTTGGCTGGCTTGGCCAATTCGATACCCAGCACCGGCAGGCGCCAGAGCAGCGGCAGCAAACAACAATCCACCAGGCTCATCTCATCACTGAGAAAGTAGGCCTTGTCGGCGAACAGCGGCGAAACGCCGGTGAGGCTCTCACGGAGTTCTTTGCGAGCCAGCACGCGAGCCGGCTCCTTGCTGCGCGGGTCGAGGATCAGGTCGACCTGAGCACACCAATCACGCTGAATACGATGAATCAGCAGGCGGCTATTGGCCCGCGCCACCGGATAAACCGGCAACAACGGCGGATGCGGATAGCGCTCATCCAGATATTCCATCACCACTGTCGACTCGTACAACGCCAAATCACGGTCGACCAGGGTCGGCAAGCTGGCATAGGGGTTCACCTCCAGCAGTCTTGCCGGATAACGGTCCTTTTCGACACTGATGATCTCGGCGCTGACACCCTTCTCGGCGAGCACGATGCGTACGCGGTGGGAATAGTGGTCGGCGGGGTCGGAGTAGCAGGCTAACCGGTTGGTCACGCTCATGGCGGTCCTCCTCGCTTATATAGGTTATTGGAAGCAGAAAAGACTGCGCGCCCAAAGGGGCGCGCAGGACAACAGTGAAGCGACAAAAAGTTAATGCACGTCCTTCCAGTACTCACGCTTGAGCAGGTAGGCGAAGACGAAGAAGAAGGCCAGATACAGCAGCACGTAGCCGCCGATACGCTGGCTTTCCAGCTTCACCGGATTAGCCGAGTAAGCCAGGAAGGTCACCAGATTCTTGATCTTGGTGTCGAACTCTTCTTCGCTGAGGGCACCGCTTTTCGGCTCGACGACCAACTGATCGCAGGCCTCATGCGTTATGGGTGTGCCCGACAACGGATCGAACTGCTTCTTACCATTCTCTACCACCTGAACCTGCTTGCAACCTATGTATTGACGCCCTTGCAGGGAGGCCAACACGTTCGGCATACCGACGTTCGGGAACACCACGTTATTGGCGCCCAGCGGTCGGCTCGGATCGTCGTAGAAAGTACGCAGGTAGGTATACAGCCAGTCGGTGCCCCGCACGCGAGCGACCAGAGTCAGATCCGGAGGCGCTGCCCCGAACCAGACCTTGGCATCTTCGACCTGCATGCCGATCTTCATGTGGTCGCCAATCTTGGCGTCGTTGAAGATCAGGTTCTCCTGCATCAATTCATGCGGAATACCCAGGTCATCGGCTACACGCTCATAGCGCTGGAACTTGGCGCTGTGACAACCCATGCAGTAGTTGGCGAAGGTCCGCGCACCATCCTGCATGCCGGCCTTGTCGGTCAGGTCAATTTCGACTTTGTCCAAATGCACGCCGGCTTCACTAGCGATAGCGAAGACTGGCAGCGCAGCAATAACAAACGCAGCAAATAGCTTTTTCATCAGCCAGTCACCCTTTCCGGAACCGGTTTGGTCTTCTCCATCCTGGTATAGAACGGCATCAGGATGAAGTACGCGAAGTACAGGAAGGTACACACCTGCGACAGCAGTGTGCGCCCCGGAGTCGGCGCCAGTACGCCCAGCACGCCCAGAATGACGAAGGACACGCAGAACACCAGCAGCCAGATCTTGCTCATCCAGCCCTTGTAACGCATCGACTTGACCGGACTACGATCCAGCCACGGCAGCACGAACAGCACGGCAATGGCGCCGCCCATGGCGATGACACCCATCAGCTTGTCGGGGATCGCACGCAAGATCGCGTAAAACGGCGTGAAGTACCAGACAGGGGCGATGTGTGCTGGCGTCTTGAACGAGTTGGCCACTTCGAAGTTCGGCTTCTCGAGGAAGTAACCACCCATTTCCGGGAAGAAGAACACGATGAAGCAGAAGATAAACAGGAACACCACCACGCCGACGATGTCTTTCACGGTGTAGTAGGGATGGAAAGGAATGCCATCCAGCGGTATCCCGTTCGCGTCTTTCTTCTTCTTGATTTCAACGCCGTCGGGGTTGTTCGAACCGACTTCGTGCAATGCCAGGATATGCAGGACAACCAGACCGAGGATCACGATCGGCAGCGCAACGACGTGCAGGGCAAAGAAGCGGTTCAGGGTGATCCCGGAGATAAGGTAGTCACCCCGAATCCACTGCGTCAGGTCCGCACCGATGACCGGAATGGCACCAAACAGCGAGATGATCACCTGAGCGCCCCAGTAGGACATCTGCCCCCACGGCAGCAGGTAACCCATGAAGGCTTCCGCCATCAGCATCAGGTAGATCAGCATGCCGAAGATCCACACCAGCTCGCGCGGCTTCTGGTAGGAGCCATAGAGCAGACCGCGGAACATGTGCAGGTAGACCACCACGAAGAATGCCGAAGCACCAGTGGAGTGCAGGTAGCGCAGAATCCAGCCGTACTCGACGTCACGCATGATGTACTCGACCGAAGCAAACGCCTCTTCAGCCGAGGGCGTGTAACTCATGGTCAGCCAGATGCCAGTGACAATCTGATTGACCAGCACCAGCAATGCCAGGGAGCCGAAAAAGTAGAAGAAGTTGAAGTTCTTCGGTGCGTAATATTTGCTCAGATGGTCTTCCCACATCTTGGTCGCCGGGAAGCGCGCATCCACCCATTCCATGAACTTACTCATCATGCTTGCTCCTGATCCACACCGATGATGATCACATCATCCGTCTCGTACGTGTGCGGCGGCACCGGCAGGTTCAAGGGCGCAGGCTGCGCTTTGTAGACCCGGCCAGCGAGGTCATAGCGAGAACCGTGGCAAGGGCAGAAATATCCCCCTACCCACTCGCTCCCAAGGTCTGCAGGCGCCACTTCCGGACGGAAGGACGGCGCGCAGCCCAGGTGGGTGCACAGGCCGACCAGCAGCAACAACTCCGGCTTGATCGAACGGGTTTTCGGATCGACATAGCTCGGCTGTACAGAGCTCTGCGATTCGATATCGGCCAGTTGCGGCTCGAGTTTTATCAGGTTGCTGAGAATTTCCTCAGTACGGCGCACGATAAAAACCGGCTGCCCCCGCCACTCGGCAACCATTTGCTGGCCAGGCTCGATCTTGCCAACGTTCACCCTCACAGGTGCACCGGCAGCTTTAGCCTTGGCGCTCGGGAACCATGACCCCACGAACGGGACCGCGGCACCCACCGCTCCAGCAGCACCCACCACAGAGGTGGCTGCCACCAAGAAGCGACGCCGGCCTGCATTCACGCCGTCATTGCTCATTCAGTCGTCTCCCATCAGCTTTGTGGCCTGTTGTCAGGCCTCTACTAGGTAAAAATCGAGTCGCGCAAAAAATCCGCCAAATGGTAAAGAAAAGCCCCTATTCTGACAAGGTAATTACCTTACAGGAAATAGCTCAATCCCTTACAGCGCGCGGCGCGCACAGCTGCGGCATGATGTCGCAGAGAACCAGTCGCCCAAAAAAAACGCCCAGCTCCAAAAGGAAACCGGGCGCTCTTGAACGCAGGTAGCGAATTAACGCTTGGAGTACTGCGGACGCTTACGCGCTTTACGCAGACCAACCTTCTTACGCTCAACTTCACGTGCATCGCGAGTCACGAAGCCAGCCTTGCGCAGAGCAGGACGCAGCGATTCGTCGTAGTCCATCAGTGCGCGAGTGATGCCGTGGCGGATTGCGCCGGCCTGGCCACTCACACCGCCACCGAGAACGGTGACGAAGATATCGAACTTCTCGGTCATCTCAACCAATTCCAGCGGCTGACGAACTACCATGCGGGCAGTTTCGCGACCGAAGAAACCGTCGAGAGTGCGGTTATTGATGGAGATTTTGCCAGTGCCCGCACGCAGAAAAACGCGAGCGGTTGCAGTCTTGCGACGGCCAGTGCCGTAATTTTGAGTCGCCGACATAATGAACTATTCCGTTAAATCTTCAGTTCTTGGGGCTGCTGAGCAGTGTGAGGGTGAGCAGCGCCCGCGTACACTTTCAGCTTACGGTACATGTCGCGACCCAGCGGGTTCTTCGGCAGCATGCCTTTGACCGCGGTCTCGATCACACGTTCTGGCGCCTTGGCGATCAACTTTTCAAAGCTGATCGACTTGATGCCGCCCGGAAAACCGGAGTGAGAGTAGTACATCTTGTCGGTGGTCTTGGCACCAGTCACACGTACCTGCTCTGCATTGATCACGACGATGTAATCGCCAGTATCTACGTGCGGAGTGTACTCAGGCTTATGCTTGCCACGCAGACGGCTGGCAATTTCGGTAGCCAGACGACCCAGTGTCTGACCCGCAGCGTCGACGACGAACCAGTCGCGCTTTACTGTTTCCGGTTTAGCAGTAAAAGTTTTCATTCTTTATAGCCTCAGGGGCCGCCCTGATAAATAAGACGGCGGATCTTACTGAATAGTGCTTACTTTGACAAGTCAAAGGCAGCCGAAAACAGGCGCTATCGGGGGCTCGGGTCAGCGCGTCCGTAATACGGCAAGATTCTTCGGCAGGCGGCGCATCACTTCCACTGCAGAAAGAGGTGCGCAATTATGCCGATTGCGAAAATAAATTCAACCTGCTTGTATGGTTGTTTTACAAAAAGGAGCTGCAAATGGATTATCGCCAGCTAGGCCGCACCGATTTGCGTGTCAGCGCCCTCTGCCTCGGCAGCATGACCTGGGGTGAACAGAACAGCGCTGACGAAGCATTCGCCCAGATAGAACGCAGCAAGGCCCACGGCGTCAATTTCCTCGACACTGCCGAGATGTACCCGGTGCCGCCGCGCGCCGAGACCTACAGCAAGACTGAGCAGATCATCGGCGATTACTTCAAACGTCACGGTGATCGCGCTGACTGGGTACTGGCGAGCAAGATCGCCGGCCCGGGCAACGGTATCGACTACATCCGGGGCGGCAACCTGAAATTCAACCGGGCACACCTGGTCGCCGCACTGGACGCCAGCCTGAAGCGCCTGCAGACCGACTGGATCGACCTCTACCAGCTGCACTGGCCCGAGCGCCCGACCAACTTCTTCGGCCAGCTCGGCTATCGCCATCAGGACAGCGAGTTCACCGCCCTGGAGGAAACCCTGGCGGTGCTCGACGAACAGGTCAAAGCCGGCAAGATCCGCCACATCGGCCTGTCCAACGAAACCCCCTGGGGCACCATGAAATTTCTCCAGCTGGCAGAAAGTCATGGTGGGCCGCGCGCGGCCTCGATCCAGAACCCCTACAACCTGCTCAACCGCAGCTTCGAGGTCGGCCTGGCGGAAGTCGCCATGCGCGAACAGTGTGGCCTGCTGGCATATTCGCCACTGGCCTTCGGCATGCTCTCCGGAAAATACGAAGGCGGCGCCCGCCCGGCCAATGCACGAATCAGCCTGTTCAGCCGCTTTACCCGCTACACCAATGCGCAATCCGAGGCCGCCTGCTCACGCTATGTCGCCCTCGCTCGCGAGTTCGGCCTGGATCCGGCGCAAATGGCCCTGGCCTTCGTCACCGCCCAACCCTTCGTGACCAGCAACATCATCGGCGCCACCACCATGGAGCAGCTGGAGGCCAACCTGATGAGCAGCGAACTGACCCTAGACGATGAGCTGCTGGCCGGTATAGAGGCGATCCACCAGACGCAACCCAACCCAGCACCCTGAACACTGCCGGAGCCAGGCGTAGGACGGACCAACACCCGCCCTACCTCCAGGCCCGTCCTTTCCCCTACAACGAACGGGCAATGATTTCCTTCATAATCTCGTTGGTGCCAGCGTAGATGCGCTGCACCCGGGCATCGGCCCAGGCGCGCGCCACCGGGTATTCCCACATGTAGCCGTAGCCGCCATGCAATTGCACGCACTCGTCTAGCACCCTGCACTGCAGGTCGGTGCCCCAGTACTTGAGCATCGCCGCAGTAGGCACATCCAGCTTGCCCTGCAGGTGCAATTCGAGACAGCGATCGACAAAGACCCGACCAATCTGAATTTCCGTGGCTATTTCCGCCAGTTTGAAGCGGGTGTTCTGGAAATCCGCAATGGCCTTGCCGAACGCCTTGCGCTCGCGGGTGTAGTCCAGAGTCCACTGCAAGGCTGCCTCGGCCGAGGCCAGGGCACCGACACCCACGGTCAGGCGCTCCTGGGGCAGCTCCTGCATCAGGTAGGCGAAGCCCATGCCGGCCTGACCCAGCAAATTCTCCTTGGGCACTCGCACATCCTGGAAGAACAGCTCGGAAGTGTCCTGGGCCTTCATACCGACCTTTTCCAGGCGCTTGCCCTTGGCGAAGCCCGGTGTGCTGGCCTCGACCAGAAACAGGCTGGTGCCCTTGGCCCCGGCTTTCGGGTCGGTCTTGGCCACCACGATCACCAGATCGGCCAGGTAACCGTTGGTAATGAAGGTCTTGGAGCCGTTGATCACATAGTCGTCACCATCCAGCACCGCAGTGGTTTTCACCCCCTGCAGGTCGGAGCCGGCGCCCGGCTCCGTCATGGCGATCGCGGTGACCATCTCACCGGACACCAGCTTCGGCAGGTATTTGTGCTTCAGCGCCTCTGAGCCGTAATGCAGGATGTAGGGCGCGACTATGTCCGAGTGCAGGGAGAAACCGATGCCGGTCAGCCCTAGACGACCGACCTCCTCGATCACCACCGTACTGTAGAGAAAATCGGCAGCCATGCCGCCGTACTCTTCCGGGATATGCGAACAGAGCATCCCCGCCTCGCCCGCCTTGCTCCACAGCTGGCGATCGATATGCCCGTCCTTTTCCCACTGCGCATGAAAGGGCACGGCTTCCTGCTCGAGAAACTTGCGTACGCTATCGCGGAAAAGCTCATGGTCGGAGCTGAACAGGGTTCTAGGGATCATGCTGGCACCTTGCGACGAAGCGGATTAAAGAAACCCTGACTTTAACCAAGCAAACGCTTGCTCGCACTGGACACAACCGCCAATAAATAAGACGATCCAGCCAGACGATGACCACTTAGCCTTGATAAGAACCCTAATTATGCTCACCCAGCAGCCACTGCCCTTGCGGCGCGTCAGTATTCTCGCCACCGAAGGGGTATTTGCCTCGACCCTGATGCAGGCCAAGGACTTTTTCCACATGGCCAGCCTGCGCTACGGCAAACAGCAGGGGCTCGGCCTGACCGAAACCTTCGAGATTCGCCTGGTCAGCCCGGACGGCCAGCCGGTGCGCAGCTTCAGCAACGTCATGATCCCGGTTGACGGCGGCCTCGACACGTCCGATGTGATTATCCTGCCCACCTTCTGGGATGATTTCGACGCCCTCTGCCTGCGCCACCCGCAGATACTCCACTGGCTACAAGAGTGCCACGCGGCCGGAAGCGCGATCTGCGGCGAAGCTAAAGGGGTGTTCTGGATGGCCCAGGCGGGCTTGCTCGACGGCAAGGAAGCCACCACCTACTGGCGCTTCTTCCGCGAGTTCGCCGAGCGCTTCCCCAAGGTACTGCTCAACCAGGAGAAACACTTGTCGGACGCCGACAACCTGTATTGCGCCGGCGGCGTGACCTCGGCCTGCGACCTCTACATCTACCTGATCGAGCGTTACTGCGGCGCCAGCGTGGCCCAGGGCGTGGCCCGCGACATCCTCTACGAAGTGCAGCGCAGCTACACCCCCGGCAGGATCGGCTTTGGCGGGCAGAAGCTGCACCACGACCTGACCATCCTGCAGATCCAACAATGGCTGGAAGAGCACTTCGCCGACAAGTTCCGCTTCGAGGACGTGGCCCGCGAACACGGCATGAGCATCCGCAACTTCATGCGCCGCTTCCAGGCCGCCACGGGCGACAAACCCCTGCACTACCTGCAACGACTGCGCATCGAAACGGCGAAAAGCCTGCTCAGTGCCACGCGCAAGAGCATCAAGACCATCAGTTACGAAGTCGGTTACGACGACGCCAGCTTCTTCGCCCGCCTATTCCGCCAGCACACGGAGCTGTCACCCAACCTGTATCGCCGACAATTCCAGCACAAGGACGCCCAGGTGTAAGCACGCCACCAGGGGGATCAGGGCGCGGCGACGGCGCGGCCACGCCCATGACTGGCCCTGAACACTCAAGGACTTGCCGCACAAAACCGTCGGTTACGGCTTATGCGGCCGCGACAGAAACTCATGGGACTGCATCTCGAGCAGCCTGCTCAGGGTGCGCTGGAACTCGAAATTCAGGCGGCCGCCGGTGTAGAGGTCCTTCAGTTCGACTTCGGCGGAAATGATCAGCTTGACGTTGCGATCATAAAACTCGTCCACCAAATTGATGAAACGTCGCGCCATATCGTCCGTATGCACATCCATCTGTTCGACATTGGCCAGCAATACCGCGTGGAATATCTTGCCCAGCTCGATGTAATCGTTCTGACTGCGCGGACCGTCGCACAGCTCGCGAAACTCGAACCAAGCCACGTCATCGCCGACCTTGCGTGCAGTCAGGCTGCGGTTCTCAACCATCAACGCCTCGTGCTCCTGCACCACACAGTGTTCGGGCAACAGGCTTCTGAAACTCTTCTCCAGGCTCTCTTCGGCCGCCGCATCCAGTGGCCAATGAAACAGTTCAGCCTGCTCCAGCGCCCGCAGGCGGTAATCGATACCACTGTCGACGTTGACTATCTCGGTATGCTCTTTGAGCAAGGCGATGGCCGGCAGGAAGCGCGCGCGCTGCAGGCCATCCTTGTACAGGCCGTCCGGCACTATGTTGGAGGTTGCCACAAGGCTTACGCCGTTCTTGAACAGCTCCTCGAGCAGAGTGGCGAGGATCATCGCATCGGTAATATCGGAGACGAAGAATTCGTCGAAGCAGATCACCCGCGCCTCGTCGGCAAAACGCTGGCCGATGATCACCAGCGGATTCTTCTCACCTTTGAGGCTGCGCATTTCTTCGTGCACGCGTTTCATGAAGCGGTGGAAGTGCGTCCGCATCTTGCGCTCGAACGGCAGCGAGTCGAAGAAAGTATCGACCAGATAGGTCTTGCCGCGGCCAACCCCACCCCAGAAATACAGGCCCTTCACCGGCCCCTGCGGCTTCTTGCCGAACAACTTGCCGAACAGACCTGACTTGCCCTGCTCGTCGGCGACCAGATCGTCGTACAGGCGCTGCAGATGACGCACCGCCGTTTCCTGGGCTGCATCATGGAAAAATTCGGGCCGCTCGAGATCGGCCTGGTAGCGCGCAAGGGGAGTCATATTCGTTAGCCGGGCCAGTAAAACGGGGGCGTAACTTTAACGACGCCCCCGCAACTTGGCAATCGGCTAGCCAGGTAGCAAGCACAGAGAAAAAGCCGCGCAGCCCTGGTGAGCTTCGTCGGGCCGCCCCTCAACGGGCACGGCCCGATCCGATCGAGCAGGCCTTATTCCTGCGGCGCCAGGGCCTCGCGCAATCGCTGGATCGCCGCCCGGCAGGCGCTGACATCGGCAAACGCCGGGCTTTGCGCCACGCACTCACCGTCTAGCCACACCGCAAAGCCGTCACCCTCTTCACGCAGATCCAGCGGCTCGCCCGACTGCAGGCGCTTGTTCACCTGCCCGGCAGACTTGCCGTCGGCAAACGACCTGGACAGCAGCAGTTGCTCGCCTGCGGCGTCCAGCAGACGGAAACGGAAGCTGCCGTCTTCGTCGCGAAAACTGACGAACCGCGCACTCTTGCTGGCCTTCTTCTTACCGCTCTCGGCGCCGATGGGCTGGCTGCGGAACGAACGCAGGCCTACCGCCTCGCGCAGCTCGCCGAGGAAGGGCGTGGCAATCCTGCGCGCCTTGGCCGCGCCGGCCAGCAGGATATCTTCCAGCTCGGCGGGCCGCTCGATCAGGGCGTGGTAACGCTCACGCGCCTCGCCCAGCTCGCTATCGAGCAACTGGAACAATTGCTGCTTGGCCTCACCCCAGGCCAGGCCCTTGACCAACTCGGCGCGAAAATCCGCCTGCTGGGTTGGTGCAGCGAAAGCCTGATACAAGGTGAACAGATGGGAACTGTCCGGATCCTTGGGCTCGCCGGGCAGCCTGGAGTCGGTAACGATACGCGCGATGGCGTCCTTGAGCTGTTTGGCAGTGCCGAACAGCGGAATGGTGTTGTCGTAACTCTTGCTCATCTTGCGCCCGTCCAGGCCCGGCAGAGTCGCTACGTCTTCCTCGATCACCGCCTCGGGCAGGGTGAACAGCTCCTTGCCCTGGCCGAACAGGTGATTGAAGCGCTGGGCGATATCGCGCGCCATTTCGACGTGCTGGATCTGGTCGCGACCGACCGGCACCTTGTGCGCGTTGAACATCAGGATGTCTGCGGCCATCAGCACCGGGTAGCTGAACAGGCCCATGGTGATGCCAGCATCCGGGTCCTCGCCCTGCTCGACATTCTTGTCGACCGACGCCTTGTAGGCGTGCGCACGATTGAGCAGGCCCTTGCCCGCGACACAGCTGAGCAGCCAGCACAGCTCGGGAATCTCCGGGATATCGGACTGGCGGTAGAAGGTCGCCCGACTCACATCCAGGCCGCAGGCCAGCCAGGTCGCGGCGATTTCCAGGCGCGAGCGCTGGATCCGCGCCGGATCATCACACTTGATCAGCGCATGGTAATCGGCGAGAAAGTAAAAGGAGTCCGCATCGGCGGCGCGACTGGCGACTATCGCCGGACGAATGGCGCCGGCGTAGTTACCGAGATGCGGGGTGCCGGTGGTGGTTATGCCGGTAAGGATACGAGTGGTCATGGCTATCGCTTATAGGGCTGCAATCAGTTCGAAAGGCGCGGCAGCAGCAGATCCTTGAGATCGGTCAGCTTGCCGTGAAAAAAGTGGCCGCATTCTGCCACTTTCAACAGCTCATGGGCACGCCCCAAGCCGGCGGACCAGGCATAAACCGCCTGCGGATCAATCACTTCATCGGCCTCGGGCTGGATCAACGTCAGCGGACAGCGCTGCGCCGGCGGATTCTCGGCGGTCAGCCGGCTGACCGCTGGCGCCACCATGAATAAATGCGCCAGCTCTATGCCCTGATGTTCCAGGCGCCCACCGAGACTGGCAGCGACAAAGCCGCCAAAGGAAAAGCCCAACAGGGTCAGGGGCAGCTGCGGATAGTGCTGACGCAGCCAATGAGCCACCGCCTCCGCGTCATCCACCTCGCCACTGTGCATGTCATGACCACCGGCACTGGCGCCGACACCCCGATAATTGAAGCGCAGGGTAGCCAGGCCGACGTCGCGGGCGGTGCGCTGCAGGGTCGAGACGACCTTGTTGAGCATGGTCCCGCCCTGCACCGGATTGGGGTGACAGATCAGCGCCACACCACGGGCGTCGGGGGTATCCAGCCACAGGGCTTCTAACTGGCCACAGGGGCCATCGATTAAAACGGGGGTTTCGCGGGTGAGCAACGGTGAACTCCGTGACCTCTTAGAGGGTCGACTCGTCTAGCTGACAGCCTGCGTCGCACAGCTTTACATTGCGGTATACAGCGCAGGTTCCAGCCGTTAACGTAAAGCAAAGCCGTTTAGAGAGGAAGGACTCGTGGAACAGACGCTCACAGCCTGGTTGTTACCGGCCATCACCCTGGTAGCCGGCATCGCCATCGGCTTCCTGATTGCTCGCCTTGCGCCTAATGCAGCCCCCGGCCGCACACAACGCCAGTTGGACGAGATTCAGGAACGCTTCGACGCCTACCAGAGCGAAGTGGTAACCCATTTCAACACCACCGCCAATCTGGTGAAGAAGCTCACCCAGAGCCATCAGGACGTGCAACAGCACCTGTCCGAAGGAGCCAACCGTCTGGCACTGGACGAACTGACCCGCCAGCGCCTGCTCGCCAGCCTGCACGCAGAAGACGGCGGCAGCGAACGACGCGAGCGCCTGAAACCTCCGGCTTCCCAGGAGATGCCCAAGGACTATGCACCGAAAAGCGCCGATGTACCGGGCATGCTCGACGAAAGCTACGGACTGAAGAACAAACGCTGAGCGCATTCGGAGCCGGGTGACAGTCAACCCGGCCCAATAAAGCTCTGGCTGGCAAACTGCTGCAACACGTTGGCGTTACCTGCCGCATGGGCAACCGTGGCCCAGCGGAAGCGCCAGGACGACGCTGCGCTTCAGTCGCGAAATCCGTGCCTAGGCAAATAGCATGGCCCCCCATAAGTACTCACATCCGCTCATCGCCAACAAAAAAGCCCCGCTCAAGAGCGGGGCTTTTTTGTTAGGCGTGCGACCCGTTAGATCGCGCCGCGCTCACGCAACAACACCAGCACCTGCCTGACGCTCTCTTCCAGCGACAAGCTCTGGGTGTCGATGACCAGGTCGGCATCCAAGGGCACGTCATAGGGGAATGACAACCCCGGAATATTGTCGCCAGCCGCCGCGTACAAGCCCTGAGGATCGCGTTCGGCACAGACCTGCGGAGAGGCCTGCACATAGACGGTGATCAAGCGCTCGGCACCGAGCAGCGCCCTGGCCTGCTCGCGGCCTTCGGCATCCGGCGCAACGAAAGCCGCCAGGGTCAGCAGGCCGGCCTCGTTGAACTGACGCGCCACATGGGCGGCACGGCGCCAGTTCTCGGTGCGTCCGGCGCGGTCCTGCGGCAAGCCCTTGTTCAGGTCGTGGCGCAGGTTCTGGCCATCCAGCACGTACACCGCACGCCCCTGATCGAACAGCTTGCGTTCGACGGCATAGGCCAGGGTGCTCTTACCGGCACCGGACAGGCCGCTGAACAGCACGGTGGCCGGCTGCTGACCCAAGCGCGCGGCGCGCTCTTCGGTCGACACGTGGGCCAGCTTGCCGTGGTGGCCATCGGCATGCTGCGCACCGACCGGGTCGGCGATGATCATGCCGGCACCCACGGTGCCATTGGTCAAGCGGTCGATAATGATGAACGAACCAGTGGTGCGGTTGTGCGCATAGCCGTCCAGGGCGATGGGCGCATCCAGGGCCACTCGCACCTGACCGATCTCGTTCAGGTGCAGGCTGCTCGCCGAACCATGCTCCAACGTGTTCACATCGACCCGGTGGGTGATGCTGGCAATCGAGGCCGGCACATAACTGGTGGCGCGCTTGATGTCGTATTTCTTGCCCGGCAGCATCGGCTCTTCGGCCATCCACACCAGCATGGCGTTGAAGCTGTCGACCACCTGCGGGCGGTTATCGGCGTGCACCAGCATGTCGCCACGGGAGACGTCGATCTCGTCTTCCAGGGTCAGAGTAATCGCCTGGCCTGGACCGGCATGCTCAAGCTCGCCGTCATAGGTGACGATGGACTTGACCTTGCTGCCCTTGCCAGACGGCAACACCACCACCTCGTCGCCCTTGCGCACAATGCCGCTGGCCAGGGTGCCGGCGAAGCCGCGGAAGTTCAGGTTGGGACGGTTGACGTACTGCACCGGGAAGCGCATGTCGGTGAAATTGCGGTCACCGGCGACTTCAACGGTTTCGAGGATTTCCATCAGTGACTGGCCGTCATACCAGGGCGATCGCTCGCTCTTGTTGACCACGTTGTCGCCCTTGAGCGCCGACATCGGCACGAAGTGCAGCGAGCTCGGCTTGAGAGCGATACCTTCGGCGAACTTCAGGTAATCGGCCTTGATCTGCTCGAATACGCCCTGATCAAAGCCCTTCAGGTCCATCTTGTTGATGGCCACGACTATATGCTTGATACCCAGCAGCGAGGCGATGAAGCTGTGACGTTTGGTCTGGGTCTGCACGCCATAACGAGCATCGATCAGGATGATCGCCAGGTCGCAGGTGGAAGCGCCGGTGGCCATGTTGCGGGTGTACTGCTCATGGCCGGGGGTGTCGGCAATGATGAACTTGCGCCTGGAGGTACTGAAATAGCGGTAAGCCACATCGATGGTGATGCCCTGCTCGCGCTCGGCCTGCAGGCCGTCGACCAGCAGCGCCAGATCGACCTCTTCACCAGTGGTGCCGGACTTCTTCGAGTCACGGGTAATGGCTTCCATATGATCTTCGTAGATCATCTTGGAATCGTGCAGCAGGCGGCCGATCAGGGTACTTTTGCCGTCGTCGACGTTGCCGCAGGTGAGAAAGCGCAGCAAATCCTTGCGTTCGTGCTGGGCCAGGTAGGCGAGGATGTCCTCGCTGATCAGATCGGATTGGTGCGACATCTTAAAAGTACCCCTGACGTTTTTTCTCTTCCATCGAACCGGCAGCATCGTGGTCGATGACCCGCCCCTGACGCTCGGACGTTCGGGTCAGGAGCATTTCCTGAATGATGTCGGTCAGGCTGGTGGCCGTGGATTCCACTGCACCGGTCAGCGGGTAGCAACCGAGGGTACGGAAGCGCACCATCTTCTTTGTGATACGGGCTTTTTCATCGTCGGAAAGGTGCTCGAGGATGCGATCGTCGTCGATCATGATCAGCGTGCCATTCTTCTCGATCACTTCGCGCTCAGCAGCGAAGTACAGCGGCACAATCGGGATCTGCTCCAGATAGATGTACTGCCAGATATCCAGCTCGGTCCAGTTGGACAGCGGGAAGACGCGGATCGACTCGCCCTTCTTGACCTTGCCGTTGTACACGTTCCACAGCTCGGGGCGCTGGTTCTTGGGGTCCCAGCGGTGCTTGCTGTCGCGGAAGGAGTACACCCGTTCCTTGGCCCGGGATTTCTCTTCGTCACGGCGCGCGCCACCGAAGGCGGCATCGAAGCCGTATTTGTCCAGCGCCTGCTTGAGGCCCTCGGTCTTCATCACATCGGTGTGCTTGGCACTGCCGTAAGTGAAGGGGTTCATGTCCTGGGCCACGCCATCGGGGTTGATGTGGGTGATCAGATCCAGGCCGTACTCCGTGACCATCTTGTCGCGAAACGAATACATCTCCTGAAATTTCCAGCGAGTGTCGACATGCATCACTGGGAACGGCAGCTTGCCGGGAAAGAACGCCTTGCGTGCCAGGTGCAGCATCACGGCGGAGTCTTTACCGATGGAATAGAGCATTACCGGGTTGTCGAATTCGGCGGCCACTTCACGAATGATGTGGATACTTTCCGCCTCCAGCTGTTTCAGGTGGGTCAGTTTTTCGAGCATGGTTACTCACGATTTGCAGTGTGGTTGGGCCGGCGGGCCGTGGACGATGGCGCACTTTAGCACAGCACCCGCTTCTAATCAGGGGGCTAGCTAGATCGAAACGATCTAGCTTTATACCCGCGTAATCGACCGCACACGGACATCAGATTGGATTGGGACAGTCGATAAACAGATGCTCGATGGCAAACCGACGCGCCAGGTAATCACCCAGCGCCTGCACGCCATAACGCTCGGTGGCATGGTGGCCGGCGGCGATGAAGCTGATGCCGTTCTCACGAGCGCTGTGAAAGGTTTGTTCGGACGCCTCGCCGGTCAGGTAGAGGTCAACGCCAGCCGCAATGGCCTGGTCGATATAGCCCTGCCCACCACCGGTGCACCAACCGATCCGGCGAACCACCTCCGGACCTTCGACCAACAAGGGCTCACGGCCGAGCACTTCCTGGACCCGGCGGGCGAAATCGCGGGGGCTCATGGGCTCGCGCAAAGAGCCCAGCAAACCAACTGTACGTGGGTCATCCGGATCGAGCGGCCCCTCGACGGTAATATCGAGCTGGGCGGCCAACTGCACGTTATTGCCGACCTCCGGGTGCAGATCAAGCGGCAGGTGATAGGCCAGCAAGCTGATATCGTTGCTCAGCAGGGTTTTCAAGCGGCGCTGCTTCATGCCGGTGATACAGGGATTTTCGCCCTTCCAGAAATAGCCGTGGTGCACCAGCAGCACATCCGCTTCAGCTTCCACCGCGGCATCGACCAGGGCCTGACTGGCGGTGACTCCGCTGACGACACGCCGCACCTGGGGCCGACCTTCGATTTGCAAACCATTCGGGCAGTAGTCACTGATCCGGGCGGCATTCAAGTAGCGCTGTGCTTCTTCCACCAGGGTGGTCAAGGCAATAGCCATATGGATTCCTCACCTGCGCTGCCTTATTGGCAATCGGCCCTCTATAATGGCGCACCTTAAGGGGCGAATCAGCCTCCCCGCAACCTTCAGGATTCCATTGATGTTAAAGGCCCTGCGTTTTCTCGGCTGGCCCCTGCTGGTCGGTGTGCTATTGGCACTACTGATTATTCAGTACTTTCCACAATGGGTTGGCCTGCCCATGCATGATGTGCGGCTACGCCAGGCGCCTGCCTATGGCCCCACGCAGGAAGGCCCGGTGTCCTACGCCGACGCAGTGGGCACTGCCTCGCCTGCGGTGGCCAACCTCTACACCACCAAATTCATCAACAAACCGCCTCAACCCATGCTCGAGGACGATAAATTCCGCAAGTTCTTTGGCGACAACCTGCCCAAGCAGCGGCGCATGGAGTCCAGCCTCGGCTCGGCGGTGATCATGAGTACAGAAGGCTACCTGCTGACCAACAACCACGTGGTGACTGGCGCCGACCAGATAGTGGTGGCCTTGCGCGATGGCCGCGAAACCATGGCCCGGATAATCGGCAGCGATCCGGAAACCGACCTCGCCGTGCTCAAGATCGATTTGCCTGATCTTCCAGCGATCACCCTCGGTCGCTCGGACAATATCAGGATCGGCGACGTCACCCTGGCCATCGGCAACCCCTTCGGCGTCGGCCAGACCGTGACCATGGGCATCATCAGCGCCACCGGGCGCAACCAGTTGGGCCTCAACACCTACGAAGACTTCATCCAGACCGATGCGGCGATCAACCCGGGCAACTCGGGCGGCGCGCTGGTCGATGCCCACGGCAACCTGGTCGGCATCAACACCGCGATCTTCTCCGATACCGGTGGCTCGCAAGGTATTGGTTTCGCCATCCCGGTGAAACTGGCGCTGGAAGTGATGCGGGCGATCATCGAGCAGGGTCAGGTGATACGCGGCTGGCTGGGCATCGAAGTGCAACCGCTGACCCCAGAGCTGGCAGAATCCTTCGGCCTTGAAGGTCGCCCGGGCATCGTCGTCGCCGGTATCTACCGCGATGGCCCGGCGCAGAAGGCCGGCCTGCAACCCGGCGACCTGATCCTCAACATCGATGGCGAAGCAGCCGGGGACGGCCGCCGCTCGATGAACCAGGTGGCCCGCACCAAGCCCGGCGAAAAGATCCGCATCGATATCATGCGTAACGGCGAACGACAGGAACTGAGTGCCGAAATAGGCGTGCGCCCACCCGTGAAAGAAGACTGACAACTTCCTCGCCGCGCGCTTTATCCCGCCGCTTGGCAACCGCCAAGCCGCGGCCTGTTCGCCTCACTGAGGGGCGGCGCGAATAGGCCGACCCCAGCTCACCCTACTTTGAGTTACAGGCTTGCGAGCGCATCCAGCAACGCCTGGTTCTGCTCCGGCGCCCCAATGCTAATGCGCAGGAACTGGGCGATCCGCGCCTGCTTGAAGTGACGCACGATCACACCCTGCTCACGCAGGCCAGCCGCCAGCGTCGCCGCATCCTTGTGCGGATGGCGAGCGAAGACGAAGTTGGCAGCCGAGGGCAGCACCTCGAACCCCAACGCCTGCAGGCCAACCACGGTGACTTCACGACTCTCGATGACCTGCTGACAGGTACGCTCGAAGTACTCGCGATCGTCGAAGGCCGCCGCCGCGCCGGCAATCGCCACGCGGTCCAGCGGGTAGGAGTTGAAGCTGTTCTTGATCCGTTCCAGCGCCTCGATCAGATCCGGGTGACCCACCGCCAGACCGACGCGCAGGCCAGCCAGAGAGCGCGACTTGGACAAGGTCTGGGTCACCAGCAGGTTCGGGTATTGGTCGACCAAGCTGATCGCCGTGGCACCGCCGAAATCGATATAGGCCTCGTCGACCAGCACCACGCTGTCGGGATTGGCCTTGAGCAGTTGCTCGACAGCCTCCAGAGCCAACAGGCAGCCGGTCGGCGCATTGGGGTTGGGAAAGATGATGCCGCCATTGGGCCGGGCATAGTCCTCGACGCGAATCTGGAACTGCTCGTCCAGCGCGATCACCTCCGAACGGATGCCATAGAGGCCGCAATACACCGGGTAGAAGCTGTAGCTGATGTCCGGGAACAGCAACGGCTTGTCGTGCTGAAACAAGCCATGGAAGGCATGCGCCAGCACTTCGTCGGAACCGTTTCCGACGAACACCTGATCGAGCCGCACAGCATAATAGTCGGCGACGGCCTGCTTCAGGCGCTCAGCATTCGGGTCCGGATACAGCCGCAGGGAGTCGTTGAGCTCGGCCTGCATCGCCGCAATCGCCTTGGGCGACGGACCATAGGGGTTTTCGTTGGTATTGAGTTTGACCAGCTTGGCCAGTTTCGGCTGCTCGCCCGGCACATAGGGCACCAGGTCTTTGACGAAGGGGCTCCAGAATTTGCTCATCTGCCCTTCTCTCCTCGAATTCGTTGGAATCGGCTTATATAGGATAGGAGCCAGCTTGCTGTGGTTCGGCGATCACATACTCAAGAGCATGGCCGGCAAGCTGGCTTCTAGGGATCGGTCTTAGGCCTTGATCCGGTACTCGGCACTGCGCGCGTGAGCGGTCAGCGACTCGCCACGGGCCAGCACCGAAGCGGTCTTGCCCAGCTCGGACGCACCGGCGGCCGAACACTGGATGATCGAGGAACGCTTCTGGAAGTCATACACGCCCAGCGGCGAGGAGAAGCGCGCAGTGCCGGAGGTCGGCAGCACGTGGTTCGGCCCGGCGCAGTAGTCGCCCAGCGCTTCTGCGGTGTAGCGGCCCATGAAGATCGCGCCGGCATGACGGATCTGCGGCAGATACTGCTCGGGATCAGCGACGGACAGCTCCAGGTGTTCCGGGGCGATGCGGTTGGCCACCTCGATGGCCTGGGCCATGTCGACCACCTGGATCAGCGCGCCGCGGGCTTCCAGGGAGGTGCGGATGATCTCGGCACGCTCCATGGTCGGCAACAGCCTGGCGATGCTCTCGGCCACACGGTCGAGGAAAGCCGCATCCGGGCTGACCAGGATCGATTGCGCATCCTCGTCATGTTCGGCCTGGGAGAACAGGTCCATGGCGATCCAGTCCGGGTCGGTCTGACCATCACAGACCACCAGAATTTCCGAGGGCCCGGCAATCATGTCGATACCGACCTTGCCGAATACATGACGCTTGGCGGTGGCCACATAGATGTTGCCGGGACCGACGATCTTGTCCACCGGCGGTACGCTCTCGGTGCCATAGGCCAATGCCGCCACGGCCTGGGCACCGCCGATGGTGAACACCCGGTCGACCCCGGCGATGCAGGCAGCCGCCAGTACCAGTTCGTTGATCTCGCCACGCGGGGTCGGCACCACCATCACCACTTCCGGCACCCCGGCGACCTTGGCCGGAATGGCGTTCATCAGCACCGAGGACGGATAGGAGGCCTTGCCACCCGGCACATAGAGGCCGGCACGATCCAGCGGGGTGACTTTCTGGCCGAGCACGGTGCCGTCGGCCTCGGTGTAGGTCCAGGAATCCTGCACCTGCTTCTCGTGGTACAGGCGCACGCGCTCGGCGGCGACTTCAAGAGCCTGGCGCTGCGCCGGGGTGATGCGGGTCAGGGCCAGTTCCAGACGCTCGCGCGGTAGGATCAGGTCGGCCATCGAGGCGACCTCGAGGCCGTCGAACTTCTGGGTGAACTCGACCAGTGCCGCGTCGCCACGCTCGCGCACGGCCTTGATGATCTCCAGCACGCGATGGTTGACAGCATCGTCCGAGACGCCTTCCCAGCTGAGCAGATGATCCAGATGACGGGCAAAGTCCTGGTCGGCGGCATTGAGTCGGCGGATGGCGATAGCAGCAGTCATAGCGGGCCTCATGATTGGCAAATGCTCGGGCGTCGACAGGCTACCAAGCCCACCGCATGGACGCCCGAGAAAATTGGCTATGACATGGATAGGCAGACGCGGCGTATTGCCGCGTTGAGGGTATTAGCTGGGGTGTCGTGCCTCTACGGCTTCGCGCAGGGTATCGATCAGCTCCTGGATGCGCGCGTGCTGCATCTTCATCGAAGCCTTGTTGACGATCAACCGTGAGCTGATGTGGGCGATCAGCTCCTGCGCTTCCAGGCCATTGGCGCGCAGGGTATTGCCGGTATCGACCACGTCGATGATCTTGTCGGCCAGCCCCACCAGCGGCGCCAGCTCCATCGAGCCATAGAGCTTGATGATATCGACCTGACGGCCCTGTTCGGCGTAATAACGCTTGGCCACATTGACGAATTTGGTGGCCACGCGCAGCCGGCCTTTCGGCTCGGGCGCACCGACGGCACCGGCGGTCATCAGCTTGCACAGCGCGATGCGCAGATCCAGCGGCTCATACAGGCCCTGGCCGCCGTACTCGAGCAACACGTCCTTGCCGGCCACCCCGAGATCGGCGGCGCCATGCTCGACATAGGTCGGCACATCGGTGGCACGCACGATCAGCAGGCGCACATCCGCCTGGGTGGTGGGGATGATCAGCTTGCGGCTTTTATCCGGATTCTCGGTCGGCACGATGCCTGCCGCGGCGAGCAGCGGCAGGGTGTCGTCGAGGATGCGGCCCTTGGACAGCGCAATGGTCAGCATGAAGCATATTTCCTTTGGAACGGGACCAGACCAGCCCTGCCGGGCTGGTTGTTGGGCATCGCTGCGATCAGCATCAACCTAACCCGGCACGCGGCGAATTTTAGCGCCGAGCATCTGCAGTTTTTCCTCGATGCACTCGTAGCCACGGTCGATGTGGTAGATGCGGTCGATCAGGGTATCGCCATCGGCGACCAGTGCAGCGATGACCAGGCTGGCCGAGGCACGCAGGTCAGTGGCCATGACTGGGGCGCCCTTGAGCTTGTCGACACCGGTGACGATTGCGGTATTGCCCTCGACCATGATCTGCGCACCCATGCGAGTCATTTCATAGACGTGCATGAAGCGGTTCTCGAACACGGTCTCGATTACCGTACCGGTACCTTCGGCAATAGCGTTGAGGGCAATGAATTGCGCCTGCATATCGGTGGGGAACGCCGGATAGGGAGCCGTTCGCAGGTTCACGGCTTTCGGCCGCTTGCCTTTCATGTCCAGCTCGATCCAGTCAGTACCGGTAGTGATTTCCGCGCCCGCTTCCTGCAGCTTGGACAGCACCGCTTCCAGCGTGGTCGGATCGGTGTCTTTCAGCTTGACCCGGCCGCCAGTCGCCGCAGCAGCCACCAGGTAGGTGCCGGTTTCAATACGGTCGGGCATCACATTGAAGCGCGCACCGTGCAGGCGCTCTACGCCGTCGATGGTGATGGTGTCGGTGCCGGCACCGCTGATCTTGGCGCCCATGGCGATCAGGCAATTGGCCAGGTCCACCACTTCCGGCTCGCGCGCGGCGTTTTCCAGCACGCTGCGGCCTTTGGCCAGGGTGGCGGCCATCATGATGTTTTCGGTACCGGTCACGCTCACGGTATCGAAGAAGAAATGCGCACCACGCAGCCCGCCCTCGGGCGCCTTGGCCTTGATATAGCCGGCCTCCACATCGATGGTCGCGCCCATGGCTTCGAGGCCGCGAATGTGCAGATCGACCGGGCGCGAACCTATCGCGCAACCGCCGGGCAGGGCGACTTCGGCATAACCGAAACGCGCCACCATCGGCCCGAGCACCAGGATCGAGGCGCGCATGGTCTTGACCAGTTCGTAGGGTGCGATCAGCGTCTTGATCGCCCGCGCATCGACTTCGACACTGAGTTTCTCGTCGATGACCGGCTCGATGCCCATGCGCCCGAACAGCTCGATCATGGTGGTGATGTCGTGCAGGTGCGGCAGATTGCAGATGGTCACCGGCGCATCGCCCAGCAGGGTGGCCGCGAGAATCGGCAGGGCGGAATTCTTCGCCCCGGAAATGCGGATCTCGCCATTCAGGCGCACACCGCCGGTAATAATCAGTTTGTCCATGTCTCTCTCGATTTAGGAGCGCGCGGCCCAATCGGCACGGCTGAAGAATTTCATGCTCACCGCATGGATACTGCCATCGGCAATCCAGGGATTGAGGTGAGCGTAGACCTGCTGTTGACGTTTGACCGGACCCAGGCCAGCCAACTCATCACTAATCAGATTCAGCTGAAAGTTACAGCCTTCGCCTTCAACTTCCACCTGGGTGTTCGGCAGTTTGGCCTCCAGGAGGCTTTTCACTTCTAAGGCCTGCATGCTCAACCTCGATCAACGCATTGAAAAACGACAGCAGAGTCTTGGGAGCTGGAGGACTTTTCCGCACTAGCACGGAGGCAAGCCCGACAGACTACAAAGCTCGCGGTCGCGCATCATACAAAAAAAGCCACTCGCCTGCGAACCCCGCGCGGGGCTATCCCGACCGGAGACGGACTCATTCTTCCAGCGGCAGCACATCCATCAGCCCGGAGACACTGGCTATCTCGCGCATATCCTCGGGCAGACCGCGCACCACCAAGCCCTTGCCTGCTGCCTGGGCATCGCGCATGAATGCCAGCAGCAGCGACAGGCCGACGCTGCTGGACTTGTCCACAGCCCCACAGTCGATCACGCAGCTTGCCGCCTGGCTGGCGGCAATCAGCCGCCCCCCCTGCTCGCGCAAGAGTGGACCACTGAGATAATCGAGCACGCCCGATAGCTGAAACAGCCCGGATGATTGTTCGACGATGGCGGCCCGACTCACGACTCACCCGTAGATTTAGGCTGACGGGCCTTGGCGACGGTATCGGTCCAGCTGTCGATAACCTTGTCCAGGTCATTGCTGTGGTCCTGCATGGACTGGGCGAACTGATCGCGAAACAGCTTGCCGACGTTGATGCCATTGATGATCAGGTTGCGCATTTTCCAGCCGCCATCCTGATTGACCATGGTGTAAGACAGCGGGTAGAGGGTGCCATTGCCGTCCTTGATCTCCATGTTCACCGATGTGCGCTGCGGATTCTGCTTGCCACTGGGTGGCAGCACGCGAATATCCTGATTATTGTATTCGAGCAGGGCGTTGCCATAGAACTGCATCAGACTGCGCTTGAAGCTTTCCTGAAAGCGCTGCATCTGCTCTGGCGTGGCCTGGCGCGAATAACGCACGGTCATCACCCCACGGGAAATGCCGTCAACATCCACCACCGGACCAAGAATCTCGTTCAGCGCGGCATAAAAAGCCGCTGGATCATTGCGGTATTTGTCTTTATTGACCTTGAGGTCTTCCAGCAGAGTGGTCGTGGTTTGCTCCACCACCTGATAGGCACTTGGCGCGGCGACAGCCAGCAGCGGCATGGCCAATAACAGAGTGATCAGACCGTTACGCAGGGTCTTGAGCATAGTGGTAGCCCTCATTAATTAGCCCCGTCTTTATTGACCGAATTGAGCAGGAATTTACCGATCAGATCCTCCAGCACCAACGAAGACTGAGTGTCGTAGATGGTACTGCCATCGACGAGCACCTCTTCATCACCGCCAACGCTGATACCGATGTACTTTTCACCGAGCAAACCGGCGGTCAGGATTGAGGCAGTCGAATCGGTGGGCAGGTTGTCCACGCTGTTATCCAGCAAAAGGGTGACACGCCCGGTGTAGGTGTCGCGATCCAGATCGATTGCGGTCACTTTACCGATGGTCACCCCTGCCATCGTCACCCTGGCCCGTACCGTTAGACCGGCGATATTCTCAAAGTGCGCATAGACCTTGTAAGTATCGCTGCTACCCACCGTCAGACCACTGACGCGCAACGCCAGCAGCAGCAGGGCCAATAGCCCGGCCAACAGGAACAGGCCGACACCAATCTCCAGTGTGCGGTTTTGCATCAGAAGTCTCCAAACATCAAAGCGGTCAGAATAAAGTCCAGCCCCAACACGGCGAGCGAGGCGTAAACAACTGTTTTAGTGGTAGCCCGACTGATGCCTTCCGAGGTCGGCTCACAGTCATAACCCTGGAAAACGGCAATCCAGGTAACGACAAAACCGAAAACGATGCTTTTGATCACACCATTGAGCACGTCTTCACGAAACGAAACACTGTTCTGCATGTTGGCCCAGAACGAACCTTCATAAACGCCGAGCCAGTCGATGGCGACCATCGCCCCGCCCCAGATACCGACCACGCTGAAAATCACCGCGAGCAACGGCATCGAGATGAAACCAGCCCACAGGCGCGGCGCCACGATGTACTTGAGCGGATCGACACCGATCATTTCCAGGCTGGACAGTTGCTCGGTGGATTTCATGTTGCCGATTTCCGCGGTCAACGCGGATCCCGCGCGCCCGGCGAACAACAAGGCGGTGACCACGGGACCGAGTTCGCGCAACAAGGTCAGGGCGACCATCTGCCCGACTGCCTGCTCCGAACCGTAGTCAGACAGGATATTGAAACCCTGCAGCGACAGAACCATGCCGATAAAAACCCCCGACACGACGATGATCGCCAGCGACATGACGCCAACCGCATACAACTGCTTAATCAGCAGCTGCAGCGGGCTGCCGGCAGAGTTGCGACCGAACAGTGCGCGCAGCAGGAACACCGTTGCACGCCCAAGCGTGGCTACTGCATCGATGCCGGCGCGACCAAACAGACGGATCCGCTCGAGCGTAGATGTCTTGCGCATCAGCGCCCCCCCAATAAATCGTCGCGGTAGTCTGCCGCCGGAAAGTGGAACGGCACCGGCCCGTCTGGAATGCCTTGCATGAACTGGCGAACACGCGGGTCATCCGAGTTCATCAACTCGTCTGGCGTGCCCTGACCCAGTACCTTGGTGTCGCCCACCAGGTAGATGTAGTCGGCAATGCTGGCGGTTTCTGCCAGGTCGTGGGACACCACGATACTGGTAATACCCAAGGCATCGCTGAGCAGACGAATCAAGCGCACCAGCACCCCCATGGCAATCGGGTCCTGGCCTACGAAAGGCTCGTCGTACATCAGTATCTGGGGGTCGAGGGCAATCGCCCGCGCCAGCGCTACGCGGCGCTTCATGCCACCGGACAGTTCATCCGGCATCAATTCCAGCGCACCGCGCAGACCTACGGCCTGCAGCTTCATCAGCACAATGTCACGAATCATTTCGGTAGAGAGCTGGGTGTGCACACGCAGCGGAAACGCGACGTTCTCAAACACATCCAGGTCAGTGAATAGCGCACCGCTCTGGAACAGCACGCCCATCTGCTTGCGCATGTCGAACAGCTCGCTGCGCGAAAGGCTCGGCAGGTTCAGCCCATTGACCCATACCTCACCCTTGCTCGGCCTGAGCTGCGCACCGATCAGGCGCAGCAGCGTGGTCTTGCCACAGCCGGAAGGCCCCATGATGCCAGTGACCTTACCGCGCGGAATGCGAATGTCTATATCTTTGAAAATCTCCCGGTCGCCCCGCTGAAAACTGAGGTTTTTCAGCTCGACCGCATATTGCTGCTCGGCACTCATCTCTGCTCCTTGGAATGCAGCCTCCCTGACAGACGCCCGCCAGCGTTGCTAAGACACCGCAGTTGCCGGACCGGGCGAAATGGCCGGGCACTATATCATTGCCAAATTAGCCTGCCCAAGGCCGAACATATGTTTACAAACCGGCGGCTACACAAGTGAACATTTGCCGGCTGGCGACCGTCAAAAATGCTCAAACCCAGCCACCGAACGATTCAAAGGTGAGTGCGCGAATCTTTCCCGCTATAATCGCCGCCTTTTATTCGACCCGCCTAAAAGATGCCGATGCCAATGAGCCAGTCCAACGAGCTGATCAAGTCCGCACAACGCACCATTCGCCTGGAACTCGAGGCGATTGAAGAGCTGCTGCCTCGCATCGACAGCAACTTTACTCGCGCCTGCGACCTCATCCTGGCCAGCAAAGGCCGCGTGGTAGTGGTCGGAATGGGCAAGTCAGGGCATATCGGCAACAAGATTGCTGCCACCCTGGCCAGCACTGGCACCACCGCATTTTTCGTTCATCCGGCCGAAGCCAGCCATGGCGACATGGGCATGATCACCCGCGACGATGTAGTGCTGGCCCTGTCCAACTCGGGCTCGACGGCGGAAATCGTCACCCTGCTGCCGCTGATCAAGCGCCTCGGCATCACCCTCATCAGCATGACCGGCAACCCGGATTCAGCGCTGGCCAAGGCCGCCGAAGTCAACCTGGACGCCCGCGTATCCCAGGAAGCCTGTCCACTCAACCTGGCGCCAACCTCTTCCACCACCGCCTCCCTGGTCCTCGGCGACGCCCTGGCCATTGCCCTGCTGGAAGCCCGCGGCTTTACCGCCGAAGATTTTGCCTTCTCCCATCCCGGCGGCGCCCTCGGCCGCCGCCTGCTGCTGAAAGTGGAGAACGTCATGCATGGCGGCGCCAGCCTGCCTAGCGTGCAGCGCGGCACCTCGCTGCGCGACGCCCTGCTGGAAATGACGCAGAAAGGCCTGGGCATGACCGTGGTAATCGAGGACGACGGACGCCTGGCCGGCGTCTTCACCGATGGCGATCTGCGCCGCACCCTGGATCGCGGCATCGATGTGCGCCAGTCGAGGATCGATGACGTGATGACCGTACACGGTAAAACCGCACGCGCAGAGATGCTCGCCGCTGAAGCACTGAAAATCATGGAAGACCACAAAATCAGCGGACTGGTAGTGGTCGACAGCGACGACCGACCGGTCGGCGCCCTGAATATGCATGACCTGCTACGCGCCGGAGTAATGTGATGAACCCTGTGGCAATGAACCCTGATCTGCAACAGCGCGCCCAGGCCATCAAACTGGCGATTTTCGATGTCGACGGCGTACTCACCGACGGTAAACTCTATTTTCTGGTCGACGGCAGCGAATTCAAGACGTTCAACACCCTCGACGGCCACGGCATCAAGATGCTGATCGCTTCGGGTGTGCGCACCGCCATAATCAGCGGACGCACGACCCCCGTGGTTGAGCGCCGGGCAAAAAACCTGGGCATCCAGCACCTGTATCAGGGCCGCGAAGACAAACTTGTGGCTCTCGACGAGCTTCTTGGCGAACTCGGCCTAAGCTATGAGCAAGTCGCCTATCTGGGTGACGACCTGCCCGACCTGCCGGTGATCCGCCGGGTTGGCCTGGGCATGGCGGTCGCCAGCGCAGACCCTTTTGTCCGCCAGCATGCCCACGGCGTGACCCAGGCCCGCGGCGGTGAAGGCGCAGCCCGTGAATTCTGCGAGCTGATCATGCGTGCCCAAGGCAGCCTCGACGCCGCCCAAGCCGCCTACCTGTAGAGCCCCCCTATGCTGCGCAAACTCCTGCCCCCCATCCTTTACGCTTTCGCGGCCGCACTGCTCGCCGCCGTCGGCTACTGGAACATCAACCCCGACAGCTTTTCCGAGCGCCCGGCCCAAGCCGGCGGCGAAAACGCCATCGACTTCTACGTGGTCAATGCCACTACCGTGCAATACCAGGCCGACGGCAAGCTGCATTACCAGATGACCAGCGACAAGCTGGAGCACATCAAGAGCAGCGACATCACCCTGCTGAGCAAGCCCTTCCTGCATCTGTATCGCGGCACCGAACTGCCCTGGAAGGTCAACAGCGAGCGTGCCGAAGTGGCGCCGCAAGGCAAGGAAGTGGAATTGATCGACAACGTTCGCGTTGAACGCACCGATGCCAAGGGTCGCCCGACGATCCTGACCACCAGTCGCCTGACCGTATTTCCGGATAAGGAATATGCGCAGACCCAGCAAGCCGTTAGAATCGTCGCGGCCAATGGAGTAACAACGGCACAAGGAATGAAAGCGTATTTGAATGACGGCAGGATGCTCCTGCTGTCCAACGTAAGAGGCCTGCATGAGGTTCGTTAAAACCTTCCCACTTTTGCTCAGCTTGAGCGCTGCGCTCGCGAGCACCTGCGCTTGGGCGCTGCCCACTGACCGAGAGCAGCCGATCCGCGTACAGGCCGACAGTGCCGAACTCGACGATCGACAAGGCGTCGCGGTCTATCGCGGCGACGTGGTGATCACCCAGGGCACCCTGAAGATCACGGGCGACACCGTGACCATTACCCAGAACGCACAGGGCGACATCGAAATTTTCACTTCAGTAGGCAAACCCGCCTATTACGAACAGAAGCCGTCCGCGGACAAACAGATCGTCAAGGCCTACGGCCTGACCATCCAGTATTTCGCCCGGAATGAACGCATCGTGCTGATCGACCAGGCCAAAGTGATCCAGGAAGGCAATACCTTCGAGGGCGAGAAAATCGTCTATGACACCCAACGCCAGATCGTCAATGCCGGCCGCGCCACCGGCACCAACATCACTACGCCGCGGCCACGCATCGACATGGTGATCCAGCCGAAGAACCCACCAGCCGAACAGCAGGCGCAGTAGCAATGGCCACTTTGACAGCCCAGCACCTGGCCAAGAGCTACAAAGGTCGCCAAGTCGTGCGCGACGTCAGCCTGAGCATCGACAGCGGGCAGATCGTCGGCCTGCTCGGCCCCAACGGCGCAGGCAAGACCACCTGTTTCTACATGATCGTCGGCCTGGTGCAGGCCGACCAGGGCCGCATACTGATCGACGACCTCGACGTCAGCCACCTGCCGATGCATGGCCGCGCCCGAGCGGGCGTCGGCTACCTACCGCAGGAAGCCTCGATTTTCCGCAAGCTCAGCGTGGCCGATAACATCATGGCCATCCTCGAGACCCGCAAGGAGCTGGACCGGGCCGGCCGTCGCAAAGAACTGGAAAGTCTGCTGCAGGAATTCCATATCAGCCACATCCGCGACAACCTCGGCATGAGCCTGTCCGGTGGCGAACGCCGCCGCGTGGAAATCGCCCGCGCCCTGGCCTCCAATCCCAAATTCATCCTGCTCGACGAACCCTTTGCTGGCGTCGACCCGATCTCGGTCGGCGACATCAAGCAGATCATCCACCACCTCAAGGCCAAGGGAATAGGCGTACTGATCACCGACCACAACGTCCGCGAAACCCTGGATATCTGCGAAACTGCCTACATCGTCAGCGACGGCCAACTGATCGCCGAAGGCGATGCCGATGCCATTCTGGCCAATCAACTGGTCAAAGACGTATACCTGGGACACGAGTTCCGCCTGTAACAGCGGTTTTTCTCTACCGAATAGCAGCCAGAGCTAGGCAAACCACTGCAGATCAGGCATATAATTTGCTTCCTTGTGGCGCCACGGCGCCCTGTAGTGGATTGCGCACAGACGCCGGCAAATAAGGTCTGCAATGAAACCATCGCTAGTCCTGAAAATGGGCCAGCAGCTGACGATGACCCCGCAGCTGCAACAGGCCATTCGCCTACTCCAATTGTCTACCCTGGATCTGCAGCAAGAGATCCAGGAGGCCCTGGAGTCCAACCCGATGCTCGAGCGTGAAGAAGACGGTGACGACTTCGACAACTCGAACCCCTTGGCCGATGGCGCCGAAAACCCGGCGCCCACCCCTCAGCAGGAAGAGTCCTACCAGGACAACAGCCATCAGGAAACTCCACAGACGGTGGACAACCTGGAAGAGGGTGAATGGAACGAACGCATTCCCAACGAACTGCCGGTCGACACCGCCTGGGAAGACGTCTACCAGACCAGCGCCAGTAGCCTGCCGAGCAATGACGATGACGAGTGGGACTTCACTACTCGCACTTCATCTGGCGAAAGCCTGCAGAGCCACCTGCTCTGGCAGCTCAATCTGGTGCCGATGTCCGACAAGGATCGGCTGATCGGGGTCACCCTGATCGACTGCATCAACTATCAGGGCTATCTGGAAGAAAGCCTCGAGGAAGTCGTCGCAGCCTTCGATCCGGACCTGGACATCGAACTCGATGAAGTGGAAGCAGTCCTGCACCGCATCCAGCAGTTCGAGCCGGCCGGCATCGCCGCCCGTGATCTGCGCGAGTGCCTGCTCTTGCAACTGCGCCAGCTCCCGGCCAAGACGCCCTGGCTGGCTGAGACTCAGCGCTTGGCCAGCGACTACCTCGATCTGCTCGGCAGCCGCGACTACAGCCAACTGATGCGCCGCATGAAGCTCAAGGAAGACGAGCTGCGCCAAGTCATCGAACTGATCCAGAGCCTCAACCCCCGCCCCGGCTCACAGATCGAGTCGAGCGAGCCGGAATACGTGGTGCCTGACGTCATCGTGCGCAAGCACAACGACCGCTGGCTGGTGGAGCTGAACCAGGAAGCCATGCCGCGCCTGCGGGTCAATGCGCAATACGCCGGCTTCGTCAAACGCGCCGACTCCAGTGCCGACAACACCTTCATGCGCAACCAGCTGCAGGAAGCGCGCTGGTTCATCAAGAGCCTGCAGAGTCGCAACGAAACCCTGATGAAAGTTGCCACTCAGATCGTCGAGCACCAGCGCGGCTTTCTCGACTATGGCGACGAGGCGATGAAGCCCCTGGTCCTGCACGACATCGCCGAAGCGGTGGGCATGCATGAATCGACCATTTCGCGGGTCACTACGCAAAAATTCATGCACACCCCGCGGGGCATTTACGAGCTGAAATATTTCTTCTCCAGCCACGTCAGTACCTCCGAAGGCGGCGAATGCTCGTCGACGGCGATCCGCGCCATCATCAAAAAACTAGTCGCCGCGGAAAATGCAAAAAAGCCGTTGAGTGACAGCAAGATCGCTGGTTTACTGGAGGCACAGGGCATACAAGTAGCCCGCCGCACAGTCGCAAAATACCGTGAATCGCTCGGCATAGCGCCCTCCAGTGAGCGCAAACGATTGATGTAAGGTGGCACTCGACGAAAGACCCACAAATAAGGCACACAGCATACCCGGCCTCGCTCTCTCGATAGCAGCCACACTGCCAAGACCCGAGCGACAGTGCCAGGCGCGCCTTGCCAGCGTCTTTCACGCCAAAGTATTCCGGTGACAGGCCCGATAGCCTGTCTCTCATACGCGGCAACAAGGAGAAACGGTATGCAAGTCAACATCAGTGGACACCAGCTGGATGTGACCGACGCCCTGCGCGACTATATCGACGAAAAACTCGGTCGATTGGAGCGCCATTTCGACAAGATCACCAACGTGCAAGTCACCATGGAGGTCGAGAAACTCAAGCAGAAAATCGAAGCCACCCTGCATATCGCCGGCGGTGAAGTGGTCGCCAATGCCGAACACGACGATATGTACGCAGCCATCGACCTACTGACCGACAAACTCGACCGTCAACTCATCAAGCACAAGGAAAAGCAGATCGACCGTCAGCAAGGCGCTATGGCCCGCTGAGATCGCCTCCCTCCTATGATCCGACTCGAAAATATCCTGACCCCCGGCCGTTCCCTGGTGAACGTGCCGGGAGGCAGCAAGAAACGTGTACTCGAACAGATAGCCAACTTGGTGGCACGCGAACTGCCTGACCTGGACGGCCAAGACATTTTCGAAAGCCTGATCGCCCGCGAAAAACTCGGTTCGACCGGTTTCGGTAATGGCATTGCCATTCCGCACTGTCGCCTGCCGGGCTGCAACGCACCGATCAGTGCCCTATTGCGCCTGGATTCAGCGGTGGACTTCGATGCCATCGACGGCGCCCCGGTCGACCTGCTGTTCGTCCTACTGGTACCGGAAGCGGCCACCGACGAACACCTGGAACTGCTGCGCCAGATCGCCAGCATGCTCGACCGCAGCGATGTGCGTGAGCGTTTGCGCCAAGCCCAGAGCAGCGACGCGCTGTATCAGGTCGTGGTGGACATACAAAGCCAGCTCAACCAGGCCTGACCATGCGCTTGATCATCGTCAGCGGTCGCTCCGGCTCCGGCAAAAGCACTGCCCTCGACGTCCTTGAGGACAACGGTTTCTATTGCATCGATAACCTGCCGGCCGGTCTGCTCCCCGAACTGGCGGAGCGCACTCTGCAGGATACCGAACTGCTCCACCCGCAAGTCGCCGTGTCGATCGACGCGCGCAACCTGCCCAGCCAGCTCAAGCGTTTCCCGGAAATTCTCGAGGAGGTGCGTGCGCGGCATATCAAGTGTGACGTGATCTACCTGGATGCCGATGAGGAAACCCTGCTCAAGCGCTTTTCCGAGACTCGCCGGCGCCATCCACTGACCAACGAGAACCGCTCGCTGGCCGAGGCCATCGCCGATGAAAGCCTGCTGCTCGGGCCGATCACCGACCTCGCCGACCTGCAGATCGACACCACCCATCTCAACCTCTACCAGTTACGCGACAGCCTGAAACTGCGCCTGCTCAATCAGCCCGAGCCAGGCACGGCCTTTTTGGTCGAGTCGTTCGGGTTCAAGCGCGGCATGCCGGTGGATGCCGATCTGGTGTTCGATGTGCGCTGCCTGCCCAACCCCTACTGGAAGCCGGACCTGCGCGATTTCTCCGGGCTCGATCAGCCGGTGGCCGACTATCTGGCGGCTCAGGCCGATGTCGAAGAAATGTTCCAGGACATCCTTGCCTACCTGAAAAAATGGCTGCCCCGCTTCGCCGCCAGCAACCGCGCCTATGTCACAGTGGCGATAGGCTGCACTGGCGGTCATCACCGCTCGGTATATCTGGCCAATCGCCTGGGCGAGACCCTGAAACCCATTCTGAAAAATGTCCAGGTTCGCCACCGCGACCTTAGCTAAGGATCCTGCCGCGATGCCTTCCTGCGAAATCACCATCATCAACAAGCTGGGCCTGCATGCACGCGCAGCAGCCAAGTTCGTCGGTGTCGCCGGGCGCTTCCCTTGCACGGTCAAGGTCGGCCGCGCACCGGAGAGCCTGGTAGACGGCAAAAGCATCATGGCGGTAATGATGCTTGCGGCTGGCAAAGGCACGCCGATTCACCTGCACACCGAAGGTGAGCAGGATGATGACGCACTCAAGGCCCTGATCGAACTGATCAACAACTACTTCGACGAGGGCGAATAACCGCTCAAATGCCAAGCTGCATACCCCCGCATTGATGCAGCTGAGCTTCTGCCTTGGTTGCCGCATTAGATTGCCTGGGACAGAGAACCTGAAGACACAGCCGAACAAAAGGGCGCCAATGGGCGCCCTTCGCTGTTAGTGCTAGCTGGCCGTCCAGGGCGGGTATCAGCTACCGGCCACCGTCATCTTCTCGATCAACACCGAGCCAGTGCGGATATTACTGCGCAGCTCGAGATCGTTGCCCACCGCAACTATCTGCTTGAACATGTCGCGCAGATTGCCGGCGATGGTCACTTCCTGCACCGGGAACTGGATCTCGCCGTTCTCCACCCAGAAACCGCCAGCCCCACGCGAATAGTCGCCGGTAACCATGTTCAGACCCTGCCCCATCAACTCGGTGACCAGCAGGCCACGGCCCATGCGCTTGAGCAGCGCGTTCTGATCCTCCGCGCCATGGCTGACGAACAGGTTATGTACACCACCGGAGTTGGCCGTACTCGGCATGCCCAGCTTGCGCCCCGAGTAGGTGCCCAGTACGTAGGAGACCAGTTCGCCGCCTGCGACAAAGGGCTTGGCATAGGTCGCCAGTCCATCGCCGTCGAAGGCCGCACTGCCCAGGGCACGCGGAATATGCGGGCGCTCGTCGAGAGTCAGCCAGTCGGGGAACAACTGCTGACCCAGGGCACCCTCGAGAAAGGATGACTTGCGGTACAGGTTGCCGCCGGAAATAGCCGCGAGGAAATGCCCGAACAGCCCGGTGGCCAATTCGGCGGAAAATAGCACCGGCACTTCGCAGGTCGGCACCGGTCGCGCCCCCAGGCGGCTGACCGCACGCTGCGCGGCACGCTGACCAATCCCTGCGGCATCGGCCAGCAGTTCGCCCTGACGATTGACGTCATACCAGTAATCGCGCTGCATCTGCCCGCCGTCCTCGGCGATCATCACACAGCTCAAGCTGTGCCGCGTGCTGGCATAGCCCGCGACGAAACCATGGCTATTGCCATACACCCGGCAGCCCTGGTGGGTATTGAGGGTGGTACCGTCGGCATTCTTGATCCGCTGATCCGCGGCAAAGGCGGCGGCTTCACAGCGCAGCGCCTGCTCGATGGCCTGCTCAGGGCTGATGGCCCAGGCGTGATACAAGTCCAGTTGCGGCAACTCGCGCGCCATTAGCGCGGCATCGGCCAAGCCCGCCGCCTCATCTTCCGACGCATGCTTGGCAATCGCCAGAGCCGCCGCCACGGTTTCCCGGATAGCGGCATCGCCACTCGCCGAGGTGCTTGCCGAGCCCTTGCGTTGGCCGACATACAGGGTGATGCCAAATCCCTGGTCACGATTGAATTCGACCGTCTCGACTTCGCCCTGGCGAACCGAGGTGGACAACCCTTGCTCCACCGACACGGCCACCTCGCAGGCACTGGCGCCTTGCTTCTTCGCCTCGGCGATGATCTGCTCGACCTGGGCCTGCAACTGCGGCACGGCCTCGGGGCCGACACTATCTACTGCACTCATAACAACTCCTAAAAATCTGTCCGGGATCTACTGCGGGCTTCGCACGTGATGCGGCGGGCCGAACGCTTGCGGTTGGATACTTGCTATCATGGCGGCGTTTTCCACTGGACCGCCCCCATGCCTGAATATCTTGATGACTTCTCCGGCGAGAAGAGTAAAACCCAGGTCAAGCGCGAGCTGCACGCCTTGCAAGACCTGGGTCAACGCCTGACCACCCTGAAGCCCGACCTGCTCAACAAACTGCCGATGACCGACGAATTGCGCCGCGCCCTCGAAGAGGCGCCCAAGCACACGGCCAATTCCGCAAAAAAACGCCATGTGCAGTTTATCGGCCGGCTGATGCGCGATCAGGACATCGACGCGATTCTTTCTCTGCTCGACCAACTGGACGCCTCGACTCGCCAGTACAACGAACGCTTTCATGGCCTGGAGCGCTGGCGTGACCGTCTCATCAACGGCACCGACGAGACCCTGGAAGCCTTTGTGGGCGACTATCCTGAAGCAGATCGGCAACACCTGCGTCAGTTGATTCGTCAGGCCCAGCACGAACTGGCGCAGAACAAAGCGCCAGCGGCCTCGCGCAAAATCTTCAAATACATCCGCGAACTGGACGAAGCCCAACGCGGATTGCGCTGATCCTGCCCCAAGGGTGGGTTAGGCCTCTGCCTAACCCACGTCCTAGGAGCCTGTGCCGCCAACGGTAATCGCATCGATCTTCAGGGTCGGCTGGCCGACGCCGACCGGCACCGACTGACCGTCCTTGCCGCAGGTGCCGACGCCGCTGTCCAGGGCCAGGTCGTTGCCGACCATCGACACCCGGCTCATGGCCTCGGGGCCGTTGCCGATCAGGGTGGCGCCCTTGACCGGCGCGGTGATCTTGCCGTCTTCGATCAGGTAGGCCTCGCTGGTGGAGAAGACGAACTTGCCGCTGGTGATATCGACCTGGCCGCCGCCGAGGTTGGCGCAGTAGATGCCTTTCTTCACCGAGCGGATGATTTCTTCCGGGTCGCTTTCCCCTGCCAGCATGTAGGTATTGGTCATGCGTGGCATCGGCAGGTGCGCGTAGGATTCGCGACGACCGTTGCCGGTGCGTGCTACCCCCATCAGGCGGGCGTTCAGCTTGTCCTGCATATAGCCCTTGAGCACGCCGTTCTCGATCAACGTGGTGCACTGGGTCGGTGTGCCTTCGTCATCCACGCTGAGCGAGCCACGCCGCCCGACCAGGGTACCGTCATCGACGATGGTGCACAGACTCGAGGCGACCTTCTCGCCCATGCGCCCGCTGTAGGCGGAACTGCCCTTGCGATTGAAATCGCCTTCCAGGCCATGGCCGACCGCCTCGTGCAGCAGCACGCCGGACCAACCGGCACCCATCACCACTGGCAGGGTGCCGGCTGGTGCGGGAATCGCTTCGAGATTGACCAGGGCCTGGCGCAGCGCTTCGCGGGCATAGCCCATGGCGCGATCCTCGGTCATGAAGTAGCGGTAGTCGCTACGCCCACCTCCACCATGGCTGCCGCGCTCGCGGCGGCCGTTCTGCTCGACGATCACGCTGACATTGAAACGCACCAACGGGCGAATATCGACGCCCAGGCCGCCGTCCTGCGCCACCACCAGGATGCGATCCCAGACCCCGGCGAGACTGACCGTGACCTGCTTGATCCGCGAATCAAGGGCGCGCGTGGCCACATCGATCTGCTTGAGCAACTCGACCTTCTGCGCCCGGCCGATCACGTCCAGCGGATTTTCCGGCGCATACAAGGCGGTGACCTGCGGGCTGCTGAAGGCCTGCACCCGCGCGTTCTGCCCGGCACGGGCAATCGAGCGGGCCGCACGGGCGGCCTGGGTCAGCGCTTCGGCGGTGATGGCGTTGCTGTAGGCAAACCCGGTTTTCTCGCCGGACTGGGCACGCACGCCGACGCCCTGGTCCAGGTTGAAACTGCCTTCCTTGACGATACCGTCCTCCAGCACCCAGGTCTCGGACACCTGGCTCTGAAAATACAGATCGGCAGCATCGATACCGGGGCCGGACAATTCGCCCAGCACCCCTGGCAGATGGTCGAGGGTCAAGCCGCCCGGGCCCAACAGGTGCTCACTGACGGATAACAACATCTCGCTCATAACAGCTTCATCTCGTTCATGTTTGCTCCAAACCAGGCAGCCGTGGTTCGGCCGCTGCAAAAAATCGTTTATGCCGGCTCACCGGCATGCGTTGGCGAATCGCTGCCTGCTCGACGGCATCGCGGCTAGCCAGCAAGACCGCTTCGCCTTGCGCCTGCTCGGCCAACACTCGGCCCCAGGGATCGACGATGGCCGAATGGCCGAACGTCTCGCGCCCGCCGGGATGAGAACCACCCTGGCCGGCGGCCAGCAGGCAACACTGAGTCTCGATGGCGCGAGCCCGCACCAGTACCTGCCAATGCGCCGCACCGGTCAGCGCAGTGAAGGCCGCCGGCACGCTGATCAACTCTGCCCCGGCTTCACGCAGGGCGCCATAGAGTTCAGGGAAACGCAGGTCGTAGCACACCGTCAACCCCAGGCGCCCAACGGGAGTGTCGACCACTACGATCTGACTGCCGTGGGCAAAATCATCGGATTCACGGTAACGGCCCTGGCTGTCGCCGACCTCCACATCGAACAGGTGCAGCTTGTCGTAGCGCGCGACCTGCTCGCCATGCTCGTCGAGCACCAGGCAACAGGCCCGCGCCTTGGCCTCGGACTGACCCTCAGGCGGCAAGGGCAAGGTACCGGCCACTATCCATAACTTGAGGTCACGGGCGGCCTGTTTCAACCAGGGCAGGATCGGCCCCTCACCGCGCGCTTCGCTGCGACCCAGCGCGGCCAAGTCGCGCCGGCCCATGGCGGCGAAGTTCTCCGGCAATACCGCCAGGCGCGCTCCGCCCGCCGCCGCCTGCTCGAGCAGGCGCCGGGCCTGGAGCAGATTGGCCGGCACGTCGTCCCGGCTGACCATTTGAATCACCGCGAGGGTCATGTGCGCTCCAGCTCGGTGAGTGGTTGGGTCTTCAGCTTACAAGCCATGGCCATCGACTGCATCGCCCAGCACAGCGGCTTTTGTTCCATGGCTGGTCAGCGCGACTTCTCGAAAGGCTTGTCGAAGGTAATCTGCGGATCCTGCCAACGGCCAGTGACGCTGTATTGCACACTGGCAAAACGTGCCACGCGATCGCCCAGCAGCTTGTCCACCAGGAATAACGCCCCGCCAATCGCCGGTGCGCCGACGATCAACGCCGCCAGCGGCAAGTTGTTGCTCAAGGGCAAGGTCACCCGCAGCTTGGCATCGACCAGATCATCAGCCAGGTTCAGGGTACCGTCCAGCTCCAGATTGCTCGATGGTCCGGTCAGGGTAATGGGTATGCGGGTGACGTACACCCCGTCGCTGGCGACCAGTAGTCCCTTGACCCGGTCATAGCTCAACCCCTTGTCGAGCAGGTCGGAAAAATCCAGACGCAGACGGCGGCCAATCGAGTTGAAGTTGAGCAGGCCGAATACCCGTAGCGCCGATGCAGGGCCTTGCACTTCAGTGAACTGGCCCTTGCGCAAGGTTGCATCCATGCTGCCGGAAAAACGCTTCAGACTGACCCACGCCGGCGAACCCGGCCAACGCCCGTCGACATCCAGGTGAAAGCTTTCACTGCTGGCCGTCGGCGCGAAGTCCCAAGCCAGCAGCACATCGGCCAGGTCCTCGCCCTGCAGGCGCCCCTTGTACCAACTGCTGCTGGCCTCTGCCGTGCCCTGCCATCCGGCACTGCCGGCCAGCTGCAAGCCTTTCAGATCCAGGTCCAGGTCGTTGAACTGCACCCCCGTAGCATTCGGCCGCGCTTTCAGCGACCACGCGCCCAGCACCTCGGCACCTTGCAGCACCTGATCGATCTGCAGATCGATGGCGGGAATCTGCCGCGGGTCGACGCCAAGTAGCGGATCTGGTCGCTCCTCGACCACGGCATCCTTGGCGGCAGCCGCCGGTAAACGCAGGTACTCCAGATTGACCGCGATAGGCGTCGCGTCGGCGTCCGGCAAGTCGACCCGGCCTTTCAGCAGCGGGCTATCCAGGTTAAGCAACCAGGCGGCAGGCGCACGTTTGAGCTGTACCCCGAGGTTATCGACAGTGCTGCCAAATCCGTGGAATCGACCAATCTGCAGCCGTGCATCCGTGAACACCTGCTGCGTATCCTCGCGCGCCACACCGACATAAGGCTTGAGCGCCGCCTGCCAGGCCGGCCAATCCAGCTCGCTGATTTGCCCACGCAAGCGTACCCCCTTCGCCGCCGGCAACAGCGCCGGGCCGTCGCCCAGGCGCAGTTCGCCGCGGCCCTCGGCCAACTGGCCGGGCGGTGCGGCGAAGGCCAAGCTCGCCAGATCGGCATAATCCAGCCAATAGCGCCGCTCGGCGCCACTCAAGGTCATGTGCCAATCGGCATAACCTTCCTCGGCGGCACTTTTGCCGAAAGGCGCCGGTAGGGCGACGGCTATCCCCTGAAGATTGGAATCCACGCGCAGTTTGCTGTCGACCCCATCCAGCGTCAGACGCAGGCGATAAGGCAAGGTCCCACTCACAGGCAGCGGCTCGGTCACGCCCAGCCAGGCAGTCAGGGTGCTCAGCGGCACCTGGCCACCAGCCTCGATCTGGGTACGCGCATGACCGCGGCTACCTTCTGCCCTTGCCTTGCCACGCACGGCATGACCGAGGACTTGCGCGCGAATATCCGGAGCACTCAAGCCACTGGCCGTGTCATAGCGAAAAGCCCCCTTCAACTGGCTAAGCTCCAGCTCGGGATTGGGCAGCTGCAGCCGTGCACCTTCGGTGGCGAAGTCGACAATCACGCCCAAATCCGAGGCTTGACCCTTGTGCAGCGGCAGGTCGAGTTTGAGCCTGCCCGATAACGGCCCCTCGCCCTGCCAGCCGGCGAACGACTCGGCCGTGCCCATGGGCGCGTCCTGGAGAATCTTCAGGGCATCGCCGACGCTGCTTTCCAGCTCGCTGTTCAACAGCAGCCGCAGTGCCTGCCCCGGCGCTGGGTGGGGAATGTCAGCCGCGGCGTTGCGCACCCGACTGTCGAGGATGCGCGCCTCGGCCACTCGCACCCGTACTCCGCTGTCTTCGATGAACACATCGCCACGCGCCTCGCGCAGTGCCGGCCAACCCGGCTGGAAGGCCAGTTCGGCATCCTCCACGGCGAAGAACAGGCTGAGACTGCGCGCGGCATCGGCAGCGCCCTTGTTCAGCGAACCCTGAAATTGAAAATAGCCTTCATTGACCTTGCCGCCGCGAATCGCGGTTTTCAACCAGTCGGACAGCTGCGGACTGAAGCCAGGGGCGCGGGTCGGCAGGTATTTCTCGGTATAGCGCGCGTCGCCGTTACGCAGTCCCACCCGCAGGTCCATGTAATCCTCGGCCTCGGGATCGAACATCAGGCGAATCAGGAAGTCACCGGCAACCGGCCCCTCCTCGCCGACCACTTGCAGATAGGGGCTGCGCAGGGTGAAGGCCTGCTCATCCAGTTGCCAGGACAGCCGGGCATTGGCCTGGCTGTACAGCCAGGGCTCGGGGAACAACGTGGCCAGATGCAGGGAAAAATTCTCCGCTGCCAGGCGCAGCTCACCCTGTCCGAGGTCACCGACCACACTGCCGCTGATATTTTCTGCCCCGGGCGAGGCCAGATGGGCGGCAAAACCGATGCGCTCGAGATTGGCGGCGAACTGCAGACGTTTGTCGCCTTCGGCCTGGGGCCGGTAATCGACCTGGATATTACGCAAGGCCCCATGCGGTTGCAGGCTAGCGAGCAGTGCCTGAGCCTTGTCCGGCAAGGGTGCCAGGGCCTCGACCAGCGGCAGCAGCGGCGCCAGGTCGAGGCGATCGGCAGCGAGCGACCATTGCTCTTCGACTTCAGCACTGTCCTGACGATGACTGATACCCAGCTGCACTTCGCCCCAGCGGGTCTCGCCCTGGCTCAGCGCCAGATCGTCCAGCAGCAGCTCGAAGCCCTGTTCGGTGCGCTCGAAATAGGCATTGAGGGCGAGGTTCTGCACCTGCGCCGCCTCACGTTCAAGATAGGCCCCCACCACTTGCGGCGCATGCAGGCGGCTGACGGCACGTTGCAAGGCACCATCGGCCCAGTCCAGCCAAACCTCACCACCGGCCTGCAACTGCTCGAGACGCCACTCGCGGGTCACGCTCGGCGGCAACCAGCGCGCCCAATCGCTTTGCGGCAGACTCAGGTACAGGTCGGCCTGCACCTCGCGCCAGCGCTCGGCTTGCATGCGCGTGCGCAGTTGCAAGGCAACCGGCTGGCCATCGGGGAGCAGCAGGCGCGCATCCAGACGCTGCCGACTGGCGCCATTGCGCAGGGTCAGGTTGACGTACGTCAGGGTAACGGCCGGCAGTTCACGGGCTTCCAGGGTCACCTGGCTGTTCAGCAGCGACACACGGTTCACCGCTTGCAACTGCTGCAATACCCGAGCGACATCAAGAGCCAGGGGCTCAGTGCGCTGCGGCAGCCCCTTCAGCGCCCAAGCGCCCTGCTCGTCCTGCAGCAGACTGAACTGCAAGCCTTCCAGTTCCAGATTGGCCAGCCGCGGCTCGCGCGCCGACAGGCTGGCGAGCACGTCCGGCACCAGGCGCACCTGATCCAGGCGCAGTGCGCTGGCACCTGTGCCCAATTGCACGTCATGGGCGATCAACAGTGGCGCCAAGCCCTGCCAGCGCCCTTCCAGACGGCCGATGCGCAGCGGCATGCCGAGTGCGGCGGTGGCCTGGTCTTCTACCTCCAGACGGTACTCGGCGACCCACGGCACCAACTCGCGGCCAAGGCTGACATAGAGCGCGGCCAGCACCAGGCCCAGCGCGCACAAGCTCAGCCCCCAGCGCAACGCCACCACTGACAAACGGGCCAGAAGCGCCATTCAGTTCATACCTTGAACACGACGGACTGATTCACAGAAGCACCACATCGTATTGCTCCTGGGAGTAGATCGTCTCGACCTGAAATTTGATGGTACGGCCGATAAAGGCTTCGAGATCGGCAACATTGCCCGACTCTTCATCGAGCAGGCGATCCACCACTTTCTGGTTGGCCAGTACGCGATAGCCCTCGGCCTGGTAGGCCCGCGCCTCGCGCAGGATCTCGCGGAATATCTCGTAACAGGTGGTTTCCGGCGTCTTCATCTTGCCGCGTCCCTGGCAGCAGCCGCAGGGCTCGCAGAGTATCTGTTCGAGACTCTCGCGCGTGCGCTTGCGGGTCATCTGCACCAGGCCCAACTCGGTGATACCGATGATGTTGGTCTTGGCGTGATCGCGCTCCAGCTGTTTTTCCAGGGTACGTAACACCTGGCGCTGGTGCTCTTCATCTTCCATGTCGATGAAGTCGATGATGATGATGCCGCCGAGGTTGCGCAGGCGCAGCTGACGAGCGATGGCCGTGGCCGCTTCGAGATTGGTCTTGAAGATGGTCTCTTCGAGGGTGCGGTGACCGACGAAGGCCCCGGTGTTGACGTCGATGGTACTCATCGCCTCGGCCGGATCAATGATCAGATAACCACCGGATTTCAGCGGCACCTTGCGCTCCAGCGCCCGCTGGATCTCGTCTTCGACGCCGTACAAATCGAAAATCGGCCGCTCCCCCGGATAGTGTTCCAGACGATCGGCAATTTCCGGCATCAACTCGGCGACGAACTGGGTGATCTTCTGGAAGGTTTCCCGCGAGTCGATGCGGATCTTCTCGGTGCGCGGGCCGACCAGGTCGCGCAGGGTGCGCAGGGCCAGGCTGAGGTCTTCGTAAATCACTGACGGAGCCGGCGCGCTCTGTTTCTGCGCCGCAATCTGATCCCACAGGCGGCGCAGGTAGCGGATATCCACCAGAATTTCGTCGGCACCCACACCATCGGCAGCGGTGCGCAGGATGAAGCCGCCGGCCTCGGCGATGCCTTCGGCCGCGACGCAGTCGGCCACCACTTGCTTGAGGCGCTCGCGCTCGCCTTCGTCCTCGATCTTCAGGGAGATGCCGACATGACTGGTACGCGGCATGTACACCAGGTAGCGCGAGGGGATCGACAGCTGCGTGGTCAGCCGCGCGCCCTTGCTGCCGATCGGGTCCTTAGTGACCTGCACCACCAGAGCCTGGCCTTCATGCACCAGGGCGCTGATGCTTTCCACCGCGCTGCCTTCGCGACTGGAAATTTCCGAGGCATGGATAAAGGCCGCGCGATCCAGACCGATGTCGACGAACGCCGCCTGCATGCCCGGCAACACCCGCACCACCTTGCCCTTGTAGATGTTACCGACGATACCGCGCTTCTGCGTGCGCTCGACATGCACTTCTTGCAGCACGCCGTTCTCCACCACCGCCACGCGCGACTCCATTGGCGTGATATTGATCAGGATCTCTTCACTCATGGCTCTATCTCTGTTCCGACGAAGCAGCAAGCCGGGGGGAACGTAAGCCTTCAGCGAAAGGATTCACTCACCCGCGGCCGGCGCTCTCTTGGCTATGGACTGGCAACGTCTGCCAGCACGGAATGCTAAATTCTGCGAGCAACGCGGCGGTTTCGCACAGGGGCAAGCCCACCACGGCCGAGTAACTGCCCTGCAACTGACTGACGAACACTGCCGCCAGCCCTTGAATACCATAACTGCCAGCCTTGTCCCGGGGTTCGCCGGTGGCCCAATAAGCCTCGATCTCTTCGCGGCTCAACTGCCGAAAGCTCACCCGACTGCTGACCACCCGCGTAGCCACCTTGGCGGTCGACGCCAGGGCCACGGCCGTCAGCACCAGATGCTCGCGACCGGACAGCGCGCTCAGGGTCGCCACCGCTTCGTCGCGATCCTGTGGCTTGCCGAGAATCTGCCCATCGAGGACCACGGCGGTATCGGCACCGAGCACTACAGCCTCACCCGGATCAACCAAGGTAGCCAGTGCGGCCTGCGCTTTGGCGCGGGCCAGACGCTCTACATAGGCGCAGGGAGACTCGTCTGGCAATAAACTTTCATCGACAGGGACGATTTGCGTGATGAAGGGCACACCGATCTGGGCCAATAATTCGCTCCGTCGCGGCGACCCGGACGCCAGGTAAAGGGTGGTCATACGGACTTCTCCCTGTCGGATTCGTGCGGGGCCTGCTGCACTCAATTGACGCTGAGGCGTTTGTGCACACCGCGCAGGATGACACAAACCCATGGCCACAACAGCGCGCTAACCAGTGCCGGCAAGACGAACGCCAGCGTGGGTGGGCGGTTACCGGTCAAGGCATTGAGCCACAGCTGGACCAGTTGAGCCAGACCGAACACCACCAACAGCACCATGCTCTGCTGCCACATGGGGAACATGCGCAAGCGTTGCTGCAGATTCATTACCAGGAAGATCACCAGAGTAAGAATCAGGGCATTCTGACCCAGTAGCGTACCGTTCAGCACATCGGCCAACAGACCGACGCACCAGGCCGTGGTCATGCCCACCCGATGGGGCAAGGCCAGCACCCAGTAGGTCAGGAACAACGCCAGCCACAGCGGCCGGCCAACCTCCATGAACTTGGGCAAGCTGGACACACTGAGCAGCAGGGCCAAGGCCAGGCTTAGCCAGATCACCCAGGTATTGCGCGCACGCAGGGCAATCATTGGCGAGGCTCCGCAGCAGGGGTGGATGAAGTGACTGGCGCAGCGCCCGCAGCCCCTTGGTGGGCGGACGGAAGCGAGGAGCCGCTCGCCGCAGGCTCGAGGGCCTGACGATCCGCCGCCTCCTGGGCCTCGGCCGAATCACTGGCGCGCTGTTCGGGGGTACGCGGGTCGGTGAAAACCAGCAGCATGTAGCGACTGCGATTCAAGTCGGCCGTCGGCATGGCACGAACAATCGCGAACGGCTGACCGGAGTCGTGAATCACCTCGGTGACCACCGCCACTGGATAGCCCGCCGGAAAATGTTGGCCCATGCCGGAGCTGAGCAGCAGATCGCCTTCCTTGATGTCCGCGGTATCGGCCACATGGCGCAACTCCAGGCGCTCCGGATTGCCGGTACCGGTGGCGATCGCGCGCAGGCCGTTGCGATTGACCTGCACCGGGATGCTGTGGGTGGTATCGGTGAGCAACAGCACCCGCGAGGTGTAGGGCATCACCTCGACCACCTGGCCCATCAGGCCACGTGCATCGAGCACCGGCTGGCCGAGCAACACGCCATCTTTGGCGCCCTTGTCGATCAGGATGCGGCGGGTAAAGGGATTGGGGTCGATACCGATCAGCTCGGTGGCCAATACTTCATCGTCGACCAGCGCCGACGAGTTGAGCAACTCGCGCAGGCGCACATTCTGCTCGGTCAACGCCGCCAGTTTCTGCAGCCGTCGCTGCATCATCAGGCTTTCGGCCTTGAGTTTTTCATTCTCGGCCGCCAGGTCGCTGCGCGAGCTGAGCTCCTGAGTGGTGCTGTCCCACAGGGTCACCGGCAAACGGCCGAGCCAGTAGACTGGCTCGACAATAAGCCCCAACTGGCTGCGCAACGGCTGCAACACGGTAAGTCGCGCATCCACCACCATCAGCGCAGCCGATAGCACAGCGAACACCAGCAGGCGTACGCCGAGCGAAGGACCTTTGGCAAATAGCGGTTTTATGGCGAGTTCCTCTCAAGCGTCAAGCAGCAAACAAAAAGCTGCAAGCGAGTGAAAACCCGGCTTGCAGCTCGAGACTTGGCGCAGACGGCTCACTCCGTGGACAGCAGGTCCATGGTGTGGCGATCCATCATGTCCAGGGCCTTGCCGCCGCCACGGGCGACGCAGGTCAGCGGGTCTTCGGCAACGATCACCGGCAGGCCGGTTTCCTGGGCCAGCAACTTGTCCAGATCACGCAGCAAGGCACCGCCACCGGTCAACACCAGGCCACGTTCGGCGATATCCGAAGCCAGCTCCGGCGGCGACTGCTCCAGCGCGCTCTTGACCGCCTGCACGATAGTGGCCAGGGATTCCTGCAGGGCTTCCAGAACCTCATTGGAGTTGAGGGTGAAGGCGCGCGGCACACCTTCGGCCAGGTTGCGGCCACGCACGTCGACTTCGCGTACTTCACCGCCCGGGTAGGCAGTGCCGATTTCCTGCTTGATCCGCTCGGCGGTGGATTCACCGATCAGCGAACCGTAGTTGCGCCGCACGTAGGTGATGATGGCTTCGTCGAAACGATCACCCCCGACCCGTACGGATTCGGCGTAGACCACGCCATTCAGCGAAATCAGGGCAATTTCCGTGGTGCCGCCACCGATATCGACGACCATGGAGCCGCGAGCTTCTTCCACCGGCAGGCCGGCACCGATAGCGGCAGCCATTGGCTCTTCGATCAGGAACACTTCGCGAGCACCGGCACCAAGGGCCGATTCACGGATGGCGCGGCGCTCCACCTGGGTGGATTTGCACGGCACGCAGATCAGCACGCGCGGCGAAGGCTGCAGAAAGCTGTTCTCGTGAACCTTGTTGATGAAGTACTGCAGCATCTTTTCGCACACGCTGAAGTCGGCGATCACGCCATCCTTCATCGGCCGGATAGCTGCGATATTGCCAGGGGTGCGACCGAGCATGCGCTTGGCTTCGGTACCGACAGCAACGACGCTTTTCTGGTTGCCGTGGGTACGGATGGCTACGACCGAAGGCTCGTTCAGGACGATACCGCGCTCGCGCACATAAATCAGGGTATTGGCAGTGCCCAGGTCGATCGACAGATCGCTGGAAAACATGCCACGCAGTTTTTTGAACATGGGAGAGGGACCCTAGGCAACGCGTGGGTAAAAGCAACGCGCGGGTAACGCGCAGATAATCAACCGCGCGGCGACGCGCGAATAAAAAGTGCGGCAAACTCTAACAACGACAGGGATTTTGAGCAAGGCGGCAATATGTTAGATTGCCTGTTTTCGGGGCTTTACGGCCCATCATCGCGGCCTTTGACCACTCGCTCACAAAATCCGTTCCCTGCACAGCTCAGCAGGGCCTTGAAATATGGAGCGGGTGAAGGCTGGGTCGGGGCGCATAGCCAGGCGAAGTCAGCCGAAAAGTGCAGTGTACGAGTTGTACATGCGCATTTTGACTGGGCTCGCACGCGAGGCTGAATTCAATGCCGCATAGCCGAGCTATGCAGTCATAACGGCCTGCTAGGCATGGCGCTCCCCGCACATTTCAATTGGCTGTCCTCTACTGGAGAACCTCAATGGCGCTTGAACGCTCCGAGGTGGAAAAAATCGCCCATCTGGCCCGACTGGGCCTGAATGAAAGCGAAATTCCACGTACCACCGAGACCCTCAACAACATTCTCGGTCTGATCGATCAGATGCAGGCGGTCGACACCACGGGTATCGAGCCACTGGCCCACCCCCTGGAAGCGACCCAGCGCCTGCGCGCCGACGTGGTGACCGAAGAAAACCACCGCGACGCCTACCAGGCGATCGCCCCGGCCGTCGAGAACGGCCTGTACCTGGTTCCCAAGGTGATTGAGTGATGCATCGACTGACCCTGGCTGAAATCGCCCGCGCCCTGGCCGCCAAACAATTTTCCGCCGAGGAGCTGACCCGCAGCCTGCTGCAACGCATTGGTCAACTCGACCCGCAGCTCAACAGCTTCATCAGCGTCACCGAAGAGCTGGCCCTGGAGCAGGCCAAGGCCGCCGACGCCCGCCGCGCCGCTGGTGAAACCGGCGCCCTGCTTGGTGCACCGATCGGCCACAAGGACCTGTTCTGCACCCAAGGCGTGCTGACCAGCTGCGGCTCGAAAATCCTCCAAGGCTTCAAGGCGCCCTATAACGCCACAGTGGTGGAGAAACTCGCCGCCGCCGGCAGCGTGACCCTGGGCAAGCTGAACATGGACGAATTCGCCATGGGCTCGGCCAACGAGTCCAGCCATTACGGCGCGGTGAAAAACCCCTGGGACCTGACCCGCGTCCCGGGCGGCTCCTCCGGTGGCTCGGCCGCAGCGGTAGCCGCACGCCTGTTGCCGGCCGCCACCGGCACCGACACCGGCGGCTCGATCCGCCAGCCGGCCGCGCTGACCAACCTCACCGGGATCAAGCCGACCTACGGCCGCGTCTCCCGCTGGGGCATGATCGCTTACGCCTCCAGCCTCGACCAGGGCGGCCCACTGGCCCGTAACGCCGAAGACTGTGCACTGATGCTGCAGGCCATGGCCGGCTTCGACCCGAAAGATTCCACCAGTGTCGACCAGCCGGTCGATGACTACCTCGCGGCATTGGCCAAACCGCTGAATGGCCTGCGCATCGGCCTGCCCAAGGAATACTTCGGCGCTGGCCTCGACAGCCGGATTGCCGAGGCGGTGCTGAGCGTGGTCGAGGAGCTGAAAAAGCTCGGCGCCACGGTCAAGGACATCAGCCTGCCGGCCATGCAGCATGCGATTCCGGCCTATTACGTGATCGCCCCGGCCGAAGCCAGCTCCAACCTGTCGCGCTTCGACGGCGTGCGCTTCGGCTACCGCTGCGAAAACCCGGTCAACCTCGAGGACCTGTACAAGCGCTCGCGCGGCGAAGGCTTCGGCGCCGAGGTCAAGCGCCGCATCATGATCGGCACCTACGCGCTGTCCGCCGGTTACTACGACGCCTATTACCTGAAAGCACAGAAGATCCGCCGACTGATCAAGAACGACTTCGTCGCCGCCTTCAACGAGGTGGACGTGATTCTCGGCCCGACCACGCCGAACCTGGCCTGGAAACTCGGCGAGAAGAACAACGACCCGGTCGCCGCTTACCTGGAAGACATCTACACCATCACCGCCAACCTCGCCGGTATTCCCGGCCTGTCGATGCCTGCCGGCTTCGTCGACGGTTTGCCGGTGGGCGTGCAACTGCTCGCGCCGTATTTCCAGGAAGGACGCCTGCTCAACGTGGCGCACCAATATCAACAAGTCACTGATTGGCACGCTCGCGCGCCAAGCGGATTTTGAGGACGACTCACATGCAATGGGAAACCGTGATCGGGCTGGAAATCCACGCACAGCTCAGCACCAAATCGAAGATTTTTTCCGCCAGCGCCATCGCCTTCGGCGCCGAACCCAATACCCAGGCCAGCCTGGTTGACCTCGGCATGCCCGGCACCCTGCCGGTGCTCAACGCCGAAGCCGTGCGCATGGCCTGCAAGTTCGGCCTGGCCATCGACGCGCACATCGCGCCGAGCAACGTCTTCGCCCGCAAGAACTACTTCTACCCGGACCTGCCCAAGGGCTATCAGACCAGCCAGATGGATCACCCCATCGTCGGCAAGGGCTTCCTCGACATCACCCTGGAAGACGGCACGCAAAAGCGCATCGGCATCACCCGCGCACACCTGGAAGAAGACGCCGGCAAGAGCCTGCACGAAGACTTCCACGGCATGAGCGGCATCGACCTCAATCGTGCCGGCACGCCGCTGCTGGAGATCGTCTCCGAGCCGGATATCCGCAGCGCCAAGGAAGCGGTGGCCTACGTCAAGGCCATCCACGCCCTGGTGCGTTACCTCGGCATCTGCGACGGCAATATGGCCGAAGGCTCGCTGCGCTGCGACTGCAACGTCTCAGTACGGCCAAAAGGCCAGGCCGAATACGGCACCCGCGCCGAGATCAAGAACGTCAACTCCTTCCGCTTTATCGAGAAGGCAATCAACCACGAGGTACAGCGGCAGATCGAGCGGATCGAGGACGGCGGCAAGATCGTCCAGGAAACCCGCCTGTACGATCCGAACAAGGACGAAACGCGCTCCATGCGCAGCAAGGAGGAAGCCAACGACTACCGTTACTTCCCCTGCCCCGACCTGCTGCCGGTGGTGATCGAGCAGAGTTTCCTCGATGAAATTCGCGCCAGCCTGCCGGAGTTGCCGGTGCAGAAGCGCGCGCGCTTCGAGGCGCAGTTCGGCCTGTCCGCCTACGACGCCGACGTACTGGCCGCCAGTCGCGAACTGGCCGACTACTTCGAAGCGGTCAATGCCGTGTGTGGCGACGCCAAGCTGGCCGCCAACTGGGTCATGGGCGAGCTGTCCAGCCTGCTCAACACCGGAAACCTTTCGATCGAACAGTCGCCGGTTTCCGCCGAGCAACTGGGCGGCATGATCCTGCGCATCAAGGACAACACCATCAGCGGCAAGATCGCCAAGATGGTGTTCGAGGCGCTGGCCGCCGGCGAAGGCACCACGGCCGACGAAGTGATCGAGAGCAAGGGGCTCAAGCAGGTCACCGACTCCGGCGCCATCGAAAGCCTGCTGGATGAAGTGCTGGCAGCCAACGCCGAGCAGGTCGAACAGTACCGCGCCAGCGACGACGCCAAGCGCGGCAAGATGTTCGGCTTCTTCGTCGGCCAGGCCATGAAGGCCTCGAAAGGCAAGGCCAACCCCGGCCAGGTGAACCAACTGCTGAAGAAAAAGCTCGAAGGCTGAACCTGACGCCAACGCATGCGTTGGCCCAGCGAGCGCCCGGCCATGAATGACCGGGCCGGCCCTCCCAGCAGGACACGGATGTCTCGACACACGCAACGCCGGGCCCGCCCGGCGTTGTTTTATCCGCAGGGTGGAAAACCGCGCAGGATTTCCCACCACAAGCCGGTGGATGCTCGACGTGCTGTCCATCCGCCCAAGGAGTCGCCATGCGCCTGCTCTTGATCGTGACCATCGCCCTGCTCCTCAGCGCGTGCGCCAGCCAGGGCCAGATAGACCCGCACGGTTACCGCGCCGAAGGTCAGGCGTCCTATTACGGCGCGCGCCACCATGGCCAGAAAACCGCCAGTGGCGAGCGCTTCGACCGGCACGCCCTGACCGCCGCGCATCGCAGCCTGCCCTTCGGCAGCAAGGTGCTGGTCACCAACCTGCGCAATGACAAGAGCGTAGTGGTGCGCATCAACGACCGCGGCCCCTATGCCAAGAAACGCATCATCGATCTCTCGCAAAAGGCCGCCGAACAGCTGGATATGCTGCGCGCCGGCGTGGTGCCGGTGCGCCTGCAGCAACTGGCCGAGTGAACATAGCTGTTTACAAAGAACACGCGATCGCCCTCTGGCGTCCTGCAAGCCGATGATTAAACTAGCGCCTCTTTTCTGGAGCCCCTTGCAATGACCCCGATAACCTTCGTCTACCTGATTGCCGGCCTGGTATTGCTGGTAGCCGGCGCCGAGGTGCTGGTCCGCGGCGCCGCCAAACTGGCAGCGCAATTCGGTATTCCGCCCTTGGTAATCGGCTTGACCGTGGTGGCCTTCGGCACCAGCGCGCCGGAAAGCGCGGTGAGTATCCAGGCCGCCCTGAACAACAGTGGCGACCTGGCCATCGGCAACGTGATCGGCAGCAATATCGCCAACGTCCTGCTGATCCTCGGCATGACGGCCCTGGTCGCGCCGCTGATTGTCTCCCGGCAACTGATCCGCCTGGATGTGCCGATCATGATCGGCGCCAGCCTGGTGGTGTATGCCCTGGCCTGGGACGGCAGTCTGAGCACGCTCGACGGCGCCCTGCTGTTCGCTGGCGTGGTGACCTACACCGGTTTTCTGATCATCAGCAGCCTGCGCGACAAGAGCACCGCCGAGGATGGTGAATTCGCCAAGGAGTTCGGCCTGCACGAAGTACCCAAACCCTATGCCTGGCTGATCAACCTGGCGCTGATCATCGTCGGCCTGATCCTGCTGGTGAGCGGCTCGCACTTCCTGGTCGAAGGCGCCGTCAGCCTGGCCCGCGCACTCGGCCTGTCCGAACTGATCATCGGCCTGACCGTGGTGGCCATCGGCACTTCGCTGCCGGAGCTGGCCACCTCGATCCTCGCCGCCATCCGCGGCGAACGGGATATCGCCGTGGGCAATATCGTCGGCAGCAACATCTTCAACCTGCTGTTCGTGCTGGGCCTGGCCTCGCTGGCCTCGCCGCTGCCGATCTCGATCTCGCCGAACGCCCTGGCCTTCGACTTCCCGGTGATGATCGCCGTGGCCGTGGCCTGCCTGCCGATCTTCTTTGCCGGGTACCGCATCAATCGCTGGGAAGGCCTGCTGTTCCTCGCCTACTACCTGGCCTACACCCTCTACCTGGCACTGTTCGCCACCGGCCGACCGCTGGCCCAGGTCTTCGGTGACGCCATGCTTGGTTATGTGCTGCCGCTGACGGCGGTGACCCTGGTGGTCATTGCCGGGCGTGCCTGGCAAAAACAGCGCACGGCCTGACCCTCAACCTGGAGCTGCATATGAGCGATAACTACGACAAGGGCCTGCAGGCACGCCGCGAGGTCATGGGCGACGCCTTCGTCGATCGCGCCCTGGGCAATGCCACCGCGTTCACCCAACCCCTGCAGGATTTCGTCAACGAACACGCCTGGGGCGGCGTCTGGACCCGCGAGGGGTTGGACCGCAAGACCCGCAGCCTGATCACCCTGGCGGCGCTGACTGCGCTGAGGTGCCCGCAGGAACTCAAGGGCCACGTGCGTGGCGCCCTGAACAACGGCTGCACGGTCGAGGAAATCCGCGAGGCGCTGCTGCACTGTGCGGTCTACGCCGGGGTGCCGGCGGCCATCGACGCCTTCCGCGCGGCGCAGGAAGTGATCGAGGCGCACCAGCAGCCCTGACCGACTAGCCGGACGCCGCCCGGCATTGCCGGCCTAGACCCAGCCGAGCCACTGCAGCAGGAACAGGCCGAGGTTGATCGTCACCACCCCGGCCAGGGTGGTGATCACGATGATCGCCGCCGCCAGCTGATGGTTGCCATTCACCGCCCGCGCCATGACGAAGCTGGCCGCGGCGGTGGGGCTGGCAAAATAGAGGAAGAGGATGCCCAGGTCGGCGCCGCGAAAGCCGCAGAGCCAGGCGCCCAGGGTGGCCAACAACGGCAGCCAGACCATCTTCATCAGGCTTGAACTGATGGCAATGCCGCTGCTGTTGCGCAACGAGGCCAGCGTCAGGGTGCCCCCGATGCAGATCAATGCCAGCGGCAGGGTCATCTGCGCGAAGTACTGGGTCGAGATCATCAGCCAATCCGGTAGCGGCAGCCGCCAGTAGGCGATCGGTATCGCCGCCAGCACACCGATGATCAGCGGATTACCGAGGATGCTCTTGCCGATGGCCCAGGGCCCGGACTTGACGTGCGGGCTGTAGATCGCCAGGACCATGGCCGACAGGGTGTTGTAGCAAAGGATCACCACCCCGCCCAATACCGCCCCGACCGACAGGCCGTAATCGCCGTACAGGCTGGTGGCCAGCGCCAGACCGACGATGCCGTTGTTGCCGCGAAACGCACCCTGGGTGTAGATCCCCCGATCCACCTGCGGCCAGCGCCAGATCGCCCAGCCCCAGGCGATCAGGAAACACATCAGGGTTGCCAGCACGAAGTAGCCGAGCAGCGCCGGCTGCAGCGCCGTGCTCAGGTCCGCCTTGACGATGCCGAGAAACAGCAACGCCGGCAGGGTGCCGCGAAACACCAGCGACGACGCGGTATTGATAAAGGCATCGTCGATCCAGCCCAGGCGCTTGAGCCCTACCCCGAGAAACAGCATGGAAAAGACCGGCGCAGTGATGGCGAGGGTTTGCTGAACGACGACGAGCATGACAGCCCCTGGCAGACGATTTACTTAGGGGGCTAATCATAGCAACAGAAGAGCTAGGGCAACCTGAGACTATCCACTTCGGCATGAGTCCGGGCTCAGCGTTGGGCAAACCAGGCCTCCGCGCTTGTCAAAATCGAGCGCGGTTACCAGGCCGCAGCCAGGCGTTCGTGGCAAGTCGGCGCGTCGCGCAGTGGTAAGCGGTGTTTTCTCACGGCCTCTCAGCGCTTGACCGGCCGCTTTTGCAATTTGCGCTGCAAGGTGCGCCGGTGCATGCCGAGGGCGCGGGCAGTGGCGGAGATATTGCCTTCGTGCTCGCTGAGCACGCGCTGGATATGTTCCCACTGCAGGCGGTCCACCGACATCGGATTTTCCGGCACCAGGGTATCCAGGTCGGCGTGCTGGGTCAGCAGCGCGGCCAGCACATCGTCGGCATCGGCCGGCTTGCACAGGTAGTTGCAGGCGCCGCGCTTGATCGCCTCCACCGCGGTGGCGATGCTCGAGTAGCCGGTGAGGATCACCACGCGCATCTCCGCATCCAGTTCCAGCAGCTTGGGCAGCAGTACCAGGCCGGAGTCGCCTTCCATCTTCAAATCGAGCACCGCGTAATCCGGCAGATCCTGCTCGGCCAGGGCCAGGCCTTCCTCGGCGGAACCGGCGGTCGACACACGCAGGCCGCGACGGCTCATGGCTCGCGCCATCACCCGGGTAAAAGTCGGGTCATCGTCGACCAACAGCAGGTGGGGCTGCTCTTCGCCTTCGAATAGGACTTCGTCACTCATGTTCAATACTTCCTCAGGCTCGGCCATAGGCGCGCGGCAACTTGAGCTCGGTGAGCGTGCCGCCCTCTTCGTGGTTATACAGCTTTACCGTGCCGCCGGCACGGGTGACGCTGGCCTGACTGAGAAACAGACCCAGGCCGAACCCCTTGCCCTTGGTGGTGAAAAACGGCCGACCAATCTGCTCGGCAATGACCAGAGGCACCCCGGCACCGAAATCGCGAATGCTCAGGCGCAGCCACTGGTGATCCCAGTCGAGGCGAATGTCCAGCTTGTCCGGGCAGGCGTCGGCCGCGTTGTTCAACAGGTTGAGCAGCGCCTGGGTCAGGTCCGCCGGCGGCATCAGGCGTGGCGGCGTGCCCAGCCCCAGGCACTGATAGCGGTAGCTGGCCTCCGGGCGCATCAGGTGCCAGCGATTGAGGGCGGTTTCCAGCCACTCCACCGCGGACTGCTCGACCACCGCCTGACGCCGGTCCGCTTCGGCGGCGCGCACCAGGTGCTGGAGGGTTTCCTTGCACAGCTTGACCTGTTCCTGCAGCACCGCCAGATCTTCCTGCAACAGCGGATCCTGATGCTCGCGGCGCAGCTCCTTGATCAAGACGCTCATGGTCGCCAGCGGCGTTCCCAGCTCATGGGCCGCACCGGCGGCCTGGGTGGCGACCGCGAGCAACTGCTGGTCACGCAAGCCTTCCTCACGGCGCTCGGCGCGCAGCTCCTCCTGATCACGCAGCTCCTCGGCCATCTTGGCGACGAAGAAGGTAATCAGTCCCGCGGCCAGGGCGAAACTCAGCCACATGCCATAGATCAACAGGCTTTCGCGCGGACCTGGCGGCAATTCAAGCGGGTGCGACCACACCAGCAGCAACGTGTAGCCGGCCAGTGCCAGGCCCGACAGGGTGATGGTGAACAGCCAGGGCAAGGTCGCCGCAGCGATCGTCAGCGGCACCAGGTAGTAGGAGACAAAGGGGTTGGTCGAGCCGCCCGAGTAATACAGCAGCACGCTGTGGATGATCAGGTCGCACCCCAGCTGCACCGCATATTCCAGCTCGGTGACCGGCCAGGGCCCGCGCAGGCGCAAGGCGGTCAGCAAGCACAACACCAGCGAGACACCCAGGGTGATGCTCAGCTGCTGCCAGGGCAACGGCAGCAGCCCGGAGTTGTAGGCCAGGCCCACCGAGCCCGCCTGGGCGGCCAGTACCAGGATCCGGATCAGGGTCAGGCGCCAGAGATTTTGCCGGCTGGCCGACAGCAACTGTACGGGTGCGAGCATGGGCTCTCCAAAAAGGTCTCGTGTGCCGAGCTGGCCGAGTATAACCAAGGCTCCGCCTGGCCCGCTGCGACAACTGGCCGCAGCCAAGACCGCCGTCAGCTACCAGGGCGGGGCGGACGGCGATCCGTTTCAGCCCGGCAACAACCGTCATCCAGGCAAACCACCCGCCCCACAGCAACGCATCGCAAGGTGACGGCCCGGGCCAAACAATGAACCGGATTTAACCCGAACAGTCGAATCGCTACGTCTACCCTTAGCAACACCCCGCACACTAAGGGGCCCCATCACGCACAAGGAAACGTCATGCAGTCATTGTCCCGTCTTGCCAGTGCCCTGGTCATCAGCGCCGCCGGATTGCTCAGCCTTGCGGCCCACGCCGAAGAGGTCCGCTACAACCAGATCTCCCTGCGCGCCGAGGTCAATCAGGAAATAGCCCACGACCTGATGCACGTCACCCTCTACAGCGAAGCGCAGGGCAGCGACCCGGCTGCCCTGGCGGCGCAGATCAGCAAGACCCTCAACGCCAGCATCGCCCAGGCGCGCAAGGCCAAGGGCGTCAGGGTGGCCATGGGCGGCCGCCGCAGTTATCCGGTCTACGATGACAAGGGCCAACAGATCACGGCCTGGCGCGAGCGTGCTGAATTGCGCCTGGAAAGCGCCGACTTCAGCGTCCTGTCCAAGCTTACAGGGGAGATGCTGCAAGACCTGAAGATGGGCGGAATGGACTTCAGCATTGCCAGTGCCACGCGCAAAACCCATGAGGATGCCCTGCTCAAGGAGGCCGTCGCAGCCTTCAAGGCCCGCGCGCAACTGGCCACCGAAGCCCTGGGCGGCAGCGGCTACAAACTGGTCAACCTGAACCTGAGCAGCGGCGGCTTTCAACCGCCGATGCCCATGCGCATGAACGCGATGAAAGGCGCGACCATGATGGATGCCGCCGTGACACCGGAAATCGAAGCCGGCACCACCCAGGTGACAATCAATGCCGACGGCGTGATCGAAGTGCAGATGCCCTGAACCACGCCTTGCAAGCATGCAGCGCCGCTATCGGAAGATAGCGGCGCTTTGCCATGTTATCGCCAGCCAATTACTTAGATGCGACAACCACGTACAACTCTCCCGCAGTTGCTACGCTAAATGCGTTACGTCCCTTGCCTGCGGCACATGCCCTGCATAGCTTCAGCCAAGGTCTCCACAAGAGTCCCCTCACGCGAACAACCACAATAATCAATGAGGTCACTATGCGTAAAAACGCCTTCATCCAGGCTTTTGTCATTGCTGGGCTGATTGCCGGCACCCCGCTGGCTCAAGCCGCGAGCAACCTGGTGTTCTGTTCCGAAGGCAGCCCGGCCGGGTTCGACCCGGGGCTGTACACCACCGGTACCGACTTCGATGCCTCCGCGGAAACCATGTTCAATCGCCTGACCCAGTTCGAACGCGGCGGTACTGCGGTCATCCCCGGTCTCGCGGAAAAATGGGACATCGCCGCAGATGGCCTGAGCTACATCTTCCACCTGCGTCCCGACGTCAAGTTCCACAGCACCGCGTACTTCACGCCGAGCCGCACCTTCAATGCCGACGACGTGCTGTTTACCTTTCAGCGCATGCTCGACAAGGAGCATCCGTTCCGCAAGGCCTACCCCAGCGAATTCCCCTACTTCACCGACATGGGCATGGACGCCAATATCGCCAAGCTGGAAAAGCTCGACGACATGACGGTCAAGTTCACCCTCAACGAGGTGGACGCCGCCTTTATCCAGAATCTGGCGATGAGCTTCGCCTCGATCCACTCGGCCGAATACGCCGGGCAGTTGCTTAAGGCCGGCAAGGCCGCCGATATCAACCAAAAGCCAATCGGCACCGGCCCCTTCGTGTTCAGCCGTTACCAGAAAGACTCGCAGATCCGCTTCAAGGGCAACAAGGACTACTGGAACCCGGATGACGTCAAGATCGACAACCTGATCTTCGCCATCAACACCGACGCCTCGGTGCGCATGCAGAAGCTCAGGGCCGGCGAATGCCACGTCACCCTGTTCCCGCGCCCGGCCGATCTCGACGCGCTGCGACAAGACCCGAACATCCAGATGCCCTCGCAACCGGGCTTCAACGATGGCTATATCGCCTACAACGTCAGGCACAAACCGTTCGACCAGCTCGCCGTGCGCCAGGCCCTGGACATGGCGGTGAACAAGCAGGCGATCATCGACGCGGTGTACCAGAGCGCCGGCCAACTGGCGGTCAACGGTATGCCGCCGACCCAGTGGTCGTATAACGACAGCATCAAGGACGCCCCCTACGACCCGGAAAAAGCCAAGCAACTGCTCAAGGAAGCCGGGGTCAAGGAAGGTACCGAGATCACCCTGTGGGCCATGCCGGTGCAGCGCCCGTACAACCCCAACGCCAAACTGATGGCCGAGATGCTCCAGGCCGACTGGGGCAAGATCGGCCTCAAGGTGAAGATCGTCAGCTACGAATGGGGCGAGTACCTCAAGCGCACCAAGGCCGGCGAACACGATGCCATGCTGATCGGCTGGAGCGGCGACAACGGCGACCCGGACAACTGGCTGGGCACCCTGTACGGCTGCGATGCGGTGGACGGCAACAACTTCTCCAAATGGTGCGATGCCGATTACGACAAGCTGATCAAGGCGGCCAAGCGCACCACCGACGTGGCCGAGCGCACCAAGCTGTACAAGCAGGCCCAGGTGATTCTCAAGAACGAAGTGCCGATCACCCCGATCGCTCACTCCACCGTGTATCAACCGATGCGCAAGAGCGTAAAGGACTTCAGGATCAGCCCCTTCGCGCTCAACGCCTTCTATGGGGTGAGTGTCAGCGAGTAACCCGCCCAGCGTGATCCCCCGGGCCGGTTATCCACCGGCCCGGGTTTCGTGCCAGGCGTGACCTATCCCGTGACGCCTGATTCGCACCGTCGTAGTTTGGGAACACCGAAGATGCCGATCCCCCTGTTTCTTCGCCTGCTGCTCTGTGGCGCCCTTGCCACTGCCAGCCAGGCCTATGCCGCCAGCGACAGCCTGGTGGTCTGTACCGAGGCCAGCCCGGAAGGCTTCGACATCGTCCAGTACACCGCGGCAACCACCGCCGATGCCGTGGCGGAAACCGTGCTCGAGCGCCTGGTCGATTTCGCGCCGGGCAGCACCGCGCTGATCCCCGGCCTGGCCGAACGCTGGGACATCTCCGCCGATGGTCTGAACTACACCTTTCACCTGCGCCGGGGGGTGAAATTTCACCGCACCGCCTGGTTCACCCCGAGCCGCGAGTTGAATGCCGACGACGTGCTCTGGAGCTTGCAACGCCAGCTCGACCCACAGCATCCCTGGCACCAGCTGTCCGTGCGCGGTTTCCCCTATGCCGAAGCCATGGGCATGGCGCAGCTGATCGAACGCATCGACAAGCTCGACGAACATAGCCTGCGCGTTGTCCTCAAACACCCCGAAGCGCCCTTCCTGGCCGACCTGGCCATGGGCTTCGCGTCCATCTATTCGGCCGAGTACGCCGGACAGCTACTCGCCCAGGGCAAGAGCGAACAGCTCAACCGCCTGCCGGTCGGGACCGGCCCCTTCATCTTCGAGCGCTATGCCAAGGACGCCCAGGTGCGCTTTCGCGGCAACCCGCAGTACTGGAATGGCGCGCCGGCACTCGAGCGGCTGATCTTCGCCATCACCCCCGAGCCCAATGTGCGCCAGCAGAGGCTCAAGGCTGGCGACTGCCAGATCGCCCTGTACCCGCGGCCGGTGGACATTCCGGCACTGAAGGCCGACCCCGAACTGCAGGTGCTGGAGCTGGACTCGCTGCTCACCGCCTATATCGGCATCAATACCCGTCACCCACCGCTGGACGATGTGCGCGTACGTCAGGCACTCAACCTGGCCTTCGACAAGAGCGCCTACCTGCGCGCGCAATACGGCGAGGGCGGCGCCAGCCCGGCCGTGGCGCCCTACCCGGCGACGCTCTGGGGCCACGACCCGGGCCTTACTGGCTGGCCCCATGATGTCGCGCGGGCCAAACAGTTGCTGCGCGAGGCCGGCCTCGGCGCCGGCTTCAAGCTGTCGATCTGGACCCGCCCCGGCGGCGGCCCGACCAACCCCAACCCGGGCATCGGCGCGCAGATGCTCCAGGCCGATCTCGCCGCCATCGGCATCCAGGCCGATATCCGCGTGTTCGAGTGGGGTGAGCTGATCAAGCGGGCCAAGCATGGCGAACACGACCTGGTGTTCATGGGCTGGGCCGGCGACAACGGCGACCCGGACAACTTCCTCACCCCCAACCTGTCCTGCGCCGCCGCCGAGTCCGGCGAGAACCAGGCCGGCTGGTGCGACCAGCAATTCGAGGCACTGATCAGCCAGGCCCGCCAGGTGCATGAACAGGCGCAACGGGCCGCGCTGTATCGCCAGGCCCTGACGATCTTCCACGAGCAGGCGCCCTGGATCGTCCTGGCCCACCCCAAGCAGTTCAGCGTCCTGCGCAAGGACGTCCGGGGATTCGTCCTCAGCCCCATGGGCTCGAACAACTTCGCCCGGGTGCAACGACCATGAGCAATCCCGCGCTTACTGAACTGCCTTCGCCGTCATTGCCGAATGCCGCCCCACCACAACAGCGCCGGGCCACGCAGCCCGGCGCACCGATCCAACCGTTGGAGTGCTGATAGCCCATGTTGTCCTTTATCGCTCGCCGCCTGGGGCTACTGATCCCCACCTTTTTCGGCATCACCTTGCTGACCTTCGCCCTGATTCGCATGATCCCCGGCGACCCGGTGGAAGTGATGATGGGTGAACGCCGGGTCGACCCGGTCATGCACGCCGAAGCCATGGAACGCCTAGGCCTGAACAAGCCGCTGTACGCCCAGTACATCGACTACATCGGCCAACTGGCTCAGGGCGATCTTGGCGAATCGCTGCGCACCCGCACCAGTGTCTGGAGCGAGTTCCTCACCCTGTTCCCCGCGACCCTGGAACTGGCCCTCGCCGCCCTGCTGTTCGCCGGTAGCCTGGGCCTGATCGCCGGGGTGGTGGCCGCCCTGAAACGCGGCTCGCTGTTCGATCACGGGGTGATGGGCATCTCCCTGGCCGGCTACTCCATGCCGATCTTCTGGTGGGGCCTGCTGCTGATCATGTTCTTCTCGGTGTGGCTGGGCTGGACCCCGGTGTCCGGGCGTATCGACCTGCTTTACGACATCCCGCCGGTGACCGGCTTCATGCTGATCGACAGCCTGCTCAGCGGTGAAGAAGGCGCCTTCGTCGATGCCCTGCATCACCTGATCCTGCCGGCCATCGTGCTGGGCACCATTCCCCTGGCGGTGATCGCCCGCATGACCCGCTCGGCGATGCTCGAAGTGCTGGGTGAGGACTATGTGCGCACCGCCCGCGCCAAGGGCCTGTCACCCGCACGGGTGGTGTTCGTCCACGGCTTGCGCAACGCGCTGATTCCGGTACTCACGGTGTTCGGCCTGCAGGTCGGCGCCCTGCTCGCTGGCGCGGTGCTGACCGAAACCATTTTTTCCTGGCCGGGCATTGGCAAATGGCTGATCGAATCGATCGGCGCCCGCGACTACCCGGTGGTGCAGAACGGCATCCTGCTGATCGCCTGCCTGGTCATCCTGGTCAACTTCGTCGTGGACATCCTCTACGGCCTGGCCAATCCACGCATCCGTCACCAGCGCTAAGGAGGCCTGATCATGACCGCTTCGACCGATACCCAGGCCCTCGACCCGGCCCTGCTCTACCCCTCGCCGCTCAAGGAGTTCTGGCAGGCCTTCGCCCACAACAAGGGCGCAGTAGCCGGAATGCTGTTCATGTGCCTACTGGTGTTTTGCGCGCTGTTTGCCCCCTGGGTGGCGCCGTTCGATCCCAGCGAGCAGTACCGCGACTTCATGCTGACCCCGCCAGCCTGGCTCGCCGGCGGCCAACTGCAGTTTCTCCTGGGCACCGACGAGCTGGGCCGCGACCTGCTCTCGCGACTGATGCACGGTGCCCGCCTGTCGCTGCTGATCGGCCTGGCCTCGGTCGTGCTGTCGCTGATCCCCGGCATCCTGCTGGGCCTCACCGCCGGCTTCTTCCCGCGCCTGCTTGGCCCCGCGATCATGCGCCTGATGGACATCATGCTGGCGCTGCCGTCCTTGCTGCTGGCGGTGGCCATCGTCGCCATCCTTGGCCCGGGGCTGATCAATACCATCTTCGCCATCGCCATCGTCTCGCTGCCCTCCTACGTGCGCCTGACCCGCGCCGCCGTGATGGGCGAGCTGAACCGCGATTACGTCACCGCCGCGCGCCTGGCCGGCGCCAGCCTGCCGCGCTTGATGTTCGTCAGTGTGCTGCCCAACTGCATGGCGCCGCTGATCGTGCAGGCCACCCTGAGCTTTTCCTCGGCGATTCTCGACGCCGCCGCCCTGGGCTTCCTCGGCCTAGGCGTACAACCGCCGACGCCGGAGTGGGGCACCATGCTGGCCTCGGCCCGCGACTATATCGAGCGCGCCTGGTGGGTGGTCACCCTGCCCGGCCTGACCATCCTGCTCAGCGTGCTGGCGATCAACCTGATGGGCGACGGCCTGCGCGATGCGCTCGACCCGAAGCTGAAGAATGCCCAGTGAGGACATCCAAATGAACATGACAGCTTTTGCAGGATCGGAGCCGCGCCCATGAGCCTGCTCGACATCAAGAACCTCAGCGTGCGCTTCGGCGACGCCAACGCCGTGCCGGTGGTCGATGGCCTCGACCTCTCGGTGGACAAGGGCGAGGTGCTGGCCATCGTCGGCGAGTCCGGCTCGGGCAAATCGGTGACCATGATGGCGCTGATGGGCCTGATCGATGCCCCCGGCATCGTCCACGCCGACAGCCTGCAATTCGACGGCACCGACATGCTCAGGCTCAAGGGGCGCCAGCGGCGGCACATCGTCGGCAAGGACCTGGCGATGATCTTTCAGGACCCGATGACCTCGCTCAACCCCAGCTTCACCGTGGGCTTCCAGATCGAGGAAGTGCTCCGCCAGCACCTCAACCTCTCCGCCAAGGCCGCCCGCCAGCGCGCCCTGCAACTGCTCGAACGGGTCGAGATTCCCGCCGCCGAAAGCCGCCTCGGCGCCTACCCCCATCAGCTTTCCGGTGGCATGAGCCAGCGCGTGGCGATCGCCATGGCGATTGCCGCCGAGCCCAAGCTGCTGATCGCCGACGAACCGACCACCGCGCTGGACGTGACCATCCAGGCACAGATCATGGCGCTGCTGCTCGACCTGCAACGCGAGCAGGACATGGGCCTGGTGCTGATCACCCACGACCTCGCCGTGGTCGCCGAAACCGCCCAGCGCGTCTGCGTGATGTACGCCGGCCAGGCGGTGGAGATAGGCCGGGTGCCGCAGCTGTTCGACGCGCCCAGCCACCCCTATACCGAGGCGCTGCTCGCGGCGATCCCCGAACACAGCCTGGGCGCCCGACGCCTGGCCACCCTGCCCGGCATCGTCCCCGGACGCTTCGACCGCCCCCAGGGCTGCCTGCTCGCACCACGCTGCCCCTACGTGCAAAGCAACTGCCAGGCGCAGCGGCCGACGCTGGCCCCCCAGATCCACGGCGCGGTGCGCTGCTTCTATCCGCTCAATCAGGAGGTCACCTGATGACTGACGCCCCGCGCAACAGCAGCGTGCTCAGCGCGCGCGAGTTGACCCGCCACTACGCGGTATCCCGCGGCCTGTTCAAGGGCCACGCCACGGTGCAGGCGCTCAATGGCGTGTCCTTCGAGCTGCAGGCCGGCAAGACCCTGGCCGTGGTCGGCGAATCCGGCTGTGGCAAGTCGACCCTGGCCCGTGCCCTGACCCTGATCGAGGAGCCCTCATCCGGCTCGCTGCAGATCGCCGGCCAGGAAGTCAGCGGCGCCAACAAGGCCCAGCGCAAGCAACTGCGTCGCGACGTGCAGATGGTCTTTCAGAACCCCTACGCCTCGCTCAACCCGCGGCAGAAGATCGGCGACCAGCTGGCCGAGCCGCTGCTGATCAATACCTCGCTGGCGCGCCTCGAACGCCGCGACAAGGTGCAGGCGATGATGCAGCAGGTCGGCCTGCGCCCCGAGCACTACCAGCGCTACCCGCACATGTTCTCCGGCGGTCAGCGCCAGCGCGTGGCCCTGGCCCGGGCCATGATGCTCAACCCCAAGGTGCTGGTGGCGGACGAACCGACCTCGGCGCTGGACGTGTCGATCCAGGCCCAGGTACTCAACCTGTTCATGGACCTGCAGGAACAGTTCGACACCGCCTACGTGTTCATCTCGCACAACCTCTCGGTGGTGCGCCATGTCGCCGACGACGTGCTGGTGATGTACCTCGGCCGGCCGGTCGAGATGGGCCCGCAGGAGCTCATCTATGCCCGCCCGCTGCACCCCTACACCCAGGCGCTGCTCTCCGCCACGCCGACCATCCACCCGGACCCGAGCAAGCCGAAGATCAAGATCGTCGGCGAACTGCCCAACCCGCTGGCGCCCCCCAGTGGCTGCGCCTTCCACCAGCGCTGCCCCTATGCGACCGAGCGCTGCGGCGTCGAGCAACCGCAGTTGCGCCTGCTCGATGCCCGGCAGGTGGCCTGCCATCACGCGGAGACGATCAACGGCTGAAAGGAGCCTGACTCCCCTTGTAGGAGCGGGCCATGCCCGCGAAAAACGCTCGAAGGGTATAGGTCGCGGCTGAACCCAGATCAGCGGCCAAAGAACCGATAGAACTCACGCACCTCGGCCTGGGCCTCGCCAATCTCGACCGGGCGGAAGCGCAGCTGGTGGTGCGGCGGGCACTGGGCCAGGCGCGCCTGGTCGAGCGGATGCAGCCAGCCGAGGATGGGGTAGCCGCCCATGGTCTGGTGGTCGGCCTGCAGGATGATCGGTTGACCGTCGGGCGGCAGCTGGATCGCCCCGCGGCCGACGCCTTGTGACCACTGCCGGCTCGGTGCGCGCAGGGCCTCGCCGAGCAGGCGTGCGCCCATGCGATCGGACTGCGGGCTGAGCTGCCAGTCCTGGCTGAAGAAGGCCTGCAACTGCTCGGGTGCGAAGCGCGGCGCATCGCCGCCGCTGATCACCCGCAAGTGAGCCGGTGCCCGGTAATCCGGCTGATACGGCCAGGGCACGCTGGCGCCGCGCGCCAAGCTGGCCGGTTGGCAGGACAGCAGATCGCCGGCGCGCAACGGCTCGCCCTTGCCCCGCAAGCCGCCCAGCCCTTCACGCAGTTGGGTGCTGACGCTGCCCAGCAGAGGCGGCGCAGCAAAGCCGCCGGCCACCGCCAGGTAGGCGCGCTGGCCGCTGCGGGCAAAGCCCAGGCGCAGGCGCTGCCCGGCCCTGAGCGGGAAGCGCGACCAGGGGGGCAGCGGCGCACCGTCGAGCGTCGCCGCGACCTGCGCGCCGGTCAGCGCCAGCCAGGTATCCAGCTCGCTCTCCAGCTCCAGATGACCCAGGGCGATCTCCAGCAGCGGGGTGCCCCAGGGATTGTCCAGCAGGCGATTGGCCCAAGCGGCGGCATGCAGATCCAGCGGCCCGGCCGGCGATACGCCGAGGTGCTGCCAGCCGTGCCGACCGGCGTCCTGCAACAGGCTCAGCGGGCCCGGTTTGAGTATCCGCAGGCCGCTCATAATGGCCCGCCCTCGGCGCGGAAGGTCTGCTCGTCGACTGCCACGAAACGCACCCGATCGCCCACTACCAGCGGGCACGGCGGCTCGCGCCGGACATCGAACAGCCGCCAGGGACACAGGCCGAGCAGGTGCCAGCCGCCGGGCGAGGCCTGGGGATAGACCGCGGTCTGCCGTTCGGCGATGGCCAGGCTGCCGGCTGGCACCAGGGTGCGCGGCGTGCTGCGGCGCGGCAGGGCCAGGCGCTCATGCAGGTCGCCCAGGTAGGCGAAGCCCGGGGCGAAACCGATGGCGCCGACACGGTACTCGGTGGCGCTGTGCAGTTCGATCACCTGTGCCACGCTCAGCCGGCACAGACGCGCCACCTCGGCCAGGTCGGCACCGGCATACCAGATCGGAATTTCGTGCAGGCGCCCCGGCTCGGCCGGCAGGGGCTCGGCGAGCCAGCGCTGCAGCAAAGGCGTCAGGCGTGCGGTCAGTTGCAGGTGATCGGTACGGGTCAGGTCGTAGTGCAGCAGCAAGCTGGTCCAGCTTGGCTCCAGATCACGTAGCAGCGGACCCAGTTCGTCACGGATGCGCTCGGCCAGCAGGGCGATGCGCAACGGCAACTGCGGGTCGGGCTCCTCGGCCAGCACCAGCAGGAGTGCTTCGGCGCCGGCCGGTTCGAGGCGCATCATGTGGCGTCCAGCAGCGCCCGCAAGCGCCGCAGCACGGCCAACGACTCGGCATTGTCGCCATGCACACAGAGGCTGTCGGCACAGAGTTGCAGCGGTTTGCCGTCGATATCGGCAAAGGCTTCACCCTGGGCGATGGCCAGGCCCTGATCGAGAATCCGCTGCGGATCGCGGTGCAGCGCATCGGCCAGCCGCCGGGGCGCCAACTGGCCGTCGGCCAGGTAGGCACGGTCGGCGAATGCCTCGAAGACCAGCGGCACGTCGGCGGCATCGGCAAACTCCAGCTCGCGACGGTTGTCGACCAGCGCCAGGACCATCAGCGGCAAGCCCTTGCGGTAGCTGGCGCAGGCATCCAGTACCGCCGCGAGCAGGGCATCGTCGCGCACCAGGTCGTTGTACAGCGCGCCATGGGGTTTGACGTAGGCTACCTGGGTGCCGGCGGCGCGGCAGAAGGCATCCAGCGCGCCGATCTGATAGAGCACCAGCGCGGTGACTTCTTCCGGCGAGCAGGCCAGATGCCGGCGGCCGAAGCCGGGCAGGTCGGGATAGGACGGATGGGCGCCAATGCTGACCCCGTGCCGCATCGCCAGGGTGACGGTGCGCTGCATGGTCAGCGGGTCGGCGGCGTGGAAGCCGCAGGCCAGGTTGGCCTGGTCGATCAGGGGCATGGCCAGCAGGTCGTCGCCCATGGTCCAGGCGCCGAAACTCTCGCCCATGTCGCAGTTCAGCAGGATTCGTCTGTTCATAGTTACCAGCTTAGAGCCGCATCGCCGTGGCGTGAAGCCCGGCAGTGCGCTCGGAGCGGGTAAAAGCAACCTAAGGTCGCGCTGGGCGCCAGGCGTCGAGCGCAGTGGGCAGGCGTTTTTTCACAGCCTTTCAGTACAGATCGCGGCGATAGCGGCCCTGCTCCGTCAGTTCGCGGACCCCGGCCGCGCCCAGTACGTCATGCAGCACCGCGTCCACCCCTGCCGCCATCCCTACCCGGCTGCCACACACATACACAGCCGCACCCGCGGCCAGCCAGGCGCGCAGCAGGTCGGCGGCTTCGCCCAGGCGATCCTGCACATAGAGCTTCTCTGCCTGGTCACGGGAGAAGGCCAGGTCCAGGCGCGCCAGCTCGCCGCTGGCCAGCCAGCCCTGCAGTTCGCCCTGGCAATAGGAGTCATGGGCGGCGTTGCGCTCGCCGAACAGCAGCCAGTTGCGCCTGTAACCGGAGGCAACACGCGCCTTGAGCAGGCTGCGCAACCCGGCCAGGCCGCTGCCATTGCCGATCAGGATCAACGGCCGGTCATCCGCTGGCGCATGGAAGCCGCTGTTGCGCCGCACTCGCGCCAGCAACTGGCCGTGCAGCGGTGCATGCTCGGTCAGCCAGCCGGAGCCGAGGCCAAGGCTGCCGTCGACCTGCCGCTGCTGGCGCACTATCAGCTCCAGCACGCCGTCGCTGGGCAAGGAAGCGATCGAGTAATCGCGCGCCGCCAGTGGCACCAGGGTATCCGACAGGGCCTGGGCAGACAGGCCGACCAGCTGAGCGACACTGTCCGGCAGCTGCTTGCCCAGCAGCGCCTGACGCAAGGGTTGAGGCCTGCCGTCGAGGCTGACCGACTCGCTACCCTCCAGGCCATGGGCCCGCAACCAGGCCTGTACCCGGCTCTCGGCCTGACGGGGCAGCACTTCGAGGATATCGCCGGCGCACCAGTCGACCGGCTGGCTGGGATTGAGGCCCAGCAGGTAGGTCGGCGCCCCCTGACTGCCCGGATTGAGCCGCTCGCGCCGACCCAGCGTCCAGCGGGCAAAAGGCGGCGCAGGGTTGCCGAGCGGCTGCGCGCCGGTCAACTCGCCGAGCTGGCGCTGCCACCTGGCCAGCGCGCTGGCGTCGCCGGCATCCACCTGCACCGGGGCGAACAGGCTGCGGGCGCCCTGACGGGCCAACCAGTCCTGCACGCGCAGGGCGAATCCGCAGAACTGCGCGTACTGACGGTCGCCGAGGGCGAGCATGGCGTAGCGCAGGTGTGGCAGCGCCAGGGCTTGGCCGAGCAGCTTGCGCTCGAATCCACGGGCACTGTCCGGCGCCTCGCCATCGCCGCAGGTGCTGAGCACGAACAGCGCGTGCTGCGCCTGGCGCAGCCTCTGTTCGTCGAGCCGGGCCAGCGGCTGCACCTCGACCGCCAGGCCGGCCGCCTGCAGTTGCCCGGCGGTCTGCCAGGCCAGGCGCTCGGCGAAACCGCTCTGGCTGGCGAAGCCGATCAGCCAGGCGCCGGCGCCGCTCGGAGTCGAGACCAGGGCGCCACGGGTCGCGCGCAGCGCCCGCTGGTTGCGCCGGCGCTCGAGGTAGAGCAGCCAACCGGTGATGGCGAACAGCGGCATGGCCAGGCTGGCCAGCAGCATCAGCAGACGCCCGGGCAGGCCGAAGTAGCTGCCGACATGCAGGGCATAGATGCTGCTCAGCAGCTGCGCGCCGAAGGGCTGGTCGGCATAGCGCTGGTGGCGCTTGACCTCGCCGCTCAGCGGGTCGAGCTGGAGCTGGTTGAACGCGCGCGAATGTGGGGCATCGTCGAGCAGGTAGAACACGCTCGCCGGTTGCCCGGCCGCCAGCGGCAGGCGCAGATTATAGGCGCTGAGCCGGGCGCCAGTGCTGCCCTGTATGCCGGCCCAGAGAGCCTGATAGTTGACCTCCGGCGGCTCGCCGCCAGCCGGCGACGGCCCCCGACGGCCGCGCTGCTGCCCGGCCGGCTCGTCACTGAGCAAGCGGGTCAGGCCTTCGCGGTACCAGTCGTAGGACCAGTACAGCCCGGTCAGCGCGGCGCACAGGTAGAACGCCAGGCACCAGGTGCCGGCCACCGCATGCAGGTCCCAGTTGAAGGCACGGCCGCGCTTGGCCCAGTCGAAGGTGAGCCAGACTCGCCAGTTCAGGGCCTGGCGTGGCCAGCGCAGGTACAGGCCGGACAGGCAGAAGAACAGCAGCGCCAGGGTGCAGGCGGCGGTGACCTGCTTGCCGTACTCGCCTAGTGCGAGGAAGCGATGCAGCCGCAGCATCAGGTCGAAGAAGCCCTGCCCGCTTGGCTCGGCGAGCAGCTCGGCGCGGTAGGGGTCGAAATAGCGCATGGGCCCGCGGCGTTCGCCGGGTGCCGGGGCGAAGGCCACCCGCGCGGCCTGGTCGCTGCCCGGCTGCAGCCACAGGCCGACCACCCGCTGGCCGCTGGCCGCCTCCAGACGTGGCACCAGCTCGGCCGGTGGCAGCACGACCGCGTCGCTCACCGCCACCTGCAGCACCTCGGGATTGAGCGCGCGCAGCAGTTCGTCCTGGAACGAATAGGCGGCGCCGGTCACGCCCATCAGGGCCAGCACCAGGCCGGCACTGATGCCGAGCAACCAGTGCAACTGGAACAGGATTTTCTTCACCACGGGATTCACCTTGCAGGAATGTCGGCACCAGAGGCACGGGAGCGCGCAGCGTCAGAGATCAGCCCAGCGCCGCAGCAGGTTGTGGTACACCCCGGTCAGCTGCACGCTGCTGGCATGCCCCGCGCCCAGTTCGCGGTTGAGTTGCTGGATGCTGCTGTCCAGGTCGAACAGCAGGCTGCGCTGGCCGTCGTCGCGGACCATGCTCTGCAGCCAGAAGAACGAACAGACCCGCGCGCCGCGGGTGACCGGATTGACCCGGTGCAGGCTGGTGGCGGGATAGAGGATCAGGTCGCCGGCCGGCAGCTTGACGCTGTGGGCGCCGTAGGTGTCCTCGACCAGCAGTTCGCCGCCGTCGTATTCGTCGGGGTTGGTGAAGAACAGCGTGGCCGACAGGTCGGTGCGCACCTTCAGGCCGCTGGCGCGGTCCTCGCGCACCGCGTTGTCGACGTGCAGGCCGAACGACTGGCCGCCCTGGTAGCAGTTGAACAGCGGCGGGAACACCTTGCTCGGCAACGCCGCGGCGATGAACAGCGGGTTGCGCTCCAGTGCGGCGAGGATCAGCTCGCCCATGGCCCTGGCCTCGGGGCTGTCCTGGGGCAACTGCAGGTTGTCCTTGGCCATCGCCGACTGGAAGCCGGCGGTCTCCTTGCCGTCGACCCACTGCGCCTGCTGCAGCAGCTGACGACACTCGGCCACCTGCGCCGGGCTGAGGACCTGGGGAATGCGCACCATCATGATTGGCGATCTCCGAGTACGCCAAGGCCCCGTCCTGCGACGGGGCCCCGGCTCTATGGCTGTGGCTTAGAAAGAGAAGTTGGCGGCGAGGATCGCCGTGCGCCCCTCACCCGGCACCAGCGCGGAGGATCGGGTGGCCGAACCGGTATTGCTGCGCACGCGGTCGTAGAACTCCTCGTTGAACAGGTTGCGCACGTTCAGCTGCAGGTCCAGCTGCGGGCTGACCCGATAGCCGAGCATGGCGCTGTGCACCCAGTAGTCCGGCACCTTGGTGGTACTGGCCACCGAGACGTTGCGCTGGCTGACGTACTGCGCGCCGTAGCCGAGCTGCACGCCGGCCGGCAGGTCGTAAGTGGTCCACAGGCTGAACGAGCGCGGCGGCGTGTTGGCCAGCGCCTGGCCTTCCTCGGCCGGGGTGTCGGACTTGATGATCTCGCTGTCGAGGTAGGTGAAATTGCTGAACAGCTGCCACTGCTCGGTCAGCTTGCCCGAGGCGCCCAGCTCGAAGCCGTCGACCCGCTGCTTGCCGTCGAGCACCACCGGGTCGGCCAGCGGGTCGTTGCTGTCGATCCGCCCGTTGCTCTTGGTCACCCGGAACAGCGCGGCGTTGAGCGCCAGGCGCTGGTCGAACAGCTCCCACTTGGTGCCCAACTCCCAGGTCTCGTTCTCTTCCGGGTCGAGGTTCTCGGTGCTGGCACTGAGGCCGGCGCCACGGGATACCAGATCTTCCGCCGAGGGGTTGAAGGAGTTGCCCCAGGCCAGGTAGATGCTGCCGTTGCGCACCGGCTTGTAGACCAGGCCGAGGCGGCTGCTGAGTGCCTCGTCGGTGCTGGCGAACCTGGTGTAGGGACCGGTAACGCCGCTGGCGATGGTGGCGCTCCTGGCCGTGCCCTCGATGTGGTCGTAGCGCAGGCTGCCGTTGACCTCCCAGTGCTCGCTGAGCTCGATGCGGTCCATCAGGTAGAGCGCCCGGCCGTCCAGGTCGGCGCTGGTCCTGGCGGTGTCGCGCTTGTTGGTGGTGCCGGCGTAGTAGCCCGGCGGGTTGTCCAGGTCGAACACCTGGCCAGTGAAGTCCAGGCCGTAGGTCAGGTTGGTGCGCTCGTAGCGCTCGCGGGAGACTTCCGCACCGCTGACCAGGGTGTGGGCCAGGCCGCCGGTGTTGAAGCGCCAGGTCAGGTTGGTCTGGTTGATCGCCAGCTTGGTGCTGTAGTCGCGGCCATAGCCCTGGGGCCCGGCCGGCACATACTGACCGGCGGCCAGGCCGTTGGTGTTGACGTGCGCGGCGGAGACCACGGTGAGGCGCTCGACTTCCGAATAGCGGGTCAGGTTCTGCAGGCTCAACTGGTCGTTGAACGCATGGTCGAACTTGACGGTGAAGGTCTCGGTGTCGGTCTCTTCGCTGTCGATGTTGCGGAAGCCGTAGTAGTTGTCGCGGTCGACGCCCGCCAGCACCTTGCCGTCGCGGGCCGGCAGGCCGTAGTCCGGCAGGTCCTGGTCGGACTGGCGGAAGTAGCTGAGGGTGAGCTGGGTCGGGGTGCCTATGCCGAAGGTCAGCGAGGGCGCGATGCCCCAGCGTTCCTGGTCGATCTGATCGCGCTCTGCCACATCGTTCTGATGGCCCATCAGGTTCAGGCGGAAGACCGCGCCGGCACCCTCCAGGGCGTCCAGCGGCTGGTTGATGTCGGCAGTCAGGCGCTGGTAGTGGTCGGTGCCGACGCCGATGCTGGCGTGATTGAAGGCGCGGGCCTGGGGCGTCTTGCTGACCAGGTTGATGCTGCCGCCGGTGGTGCCGGCGCCGCCGTATACCGAGTTCGGCCCCTTGATCACCTCCACCGACTCCAGATTGAAGGTGTCGGAGCGGCTGGTCTGGGCGGCGTCGCGCAGGCCGTCGATCTGAATGCTGCTGTTACCGCTGAAGCCGCGGATATTGATGCTGTCACCCAGGCCGCCCCCGCCTTCGCCGGCGGCGAAGGTGATGCCGGACACGTTGGACAGCACCTGGCGCAGGCTCAGGGCGTTCTGCTCCTGGATCATCGCCTCGGGGATCACCGTGATGGTCTGCGGGGTGTCGAGCAGCGGCGCGCTGTACTTGGGCGAAGACGCCTGGTCGACCTTGTAACCCTCCTCCTGCTGGCCCTTGACCGTGACGCTGCCGAGCTCGAGCGGATCGCGCTCGGCGCTCTGCGCCGCCAGGCTGCCGCCGGCCCAGGACGCCACGACCAGGCCGATCGCCGACGCCAGCAGGCGGCGTTGCGGTAGGCCGGCGAGGGTTCTTTTGTCACACATGCTCATGAGAATTACTCCCAGTTAGATTGGGCGAGATTCTATTCGATAAATGATCTCAATCAAGAATAGTTTTCATCTTTATCAGACTTTTCACCTGCTCTCTCTGCTGGGAAGCCAAAATGCAAAAACCCGCCAGAGGGCGGGTTTTTGTGGGAACGCGATGCTTACAGGTAGTAGGCCTTCAGCGGCGGGAAGCCGTTGAACTCCACCGCGCTGTAGCTGGTGGTGTAGGCCCCGGTGGACAGCCAGTAGAGGCGGTCGCCACTCGCCAGATTGAGCGGCAGGCCGTACTTGTAGTTCTCGTACATGATGTCGGCGCTGTCGCAGGTCGGCCCGGCGATGACCACTTCTTCCATCTCGCCTTTCTTCTCGGTGTAGATGGGAAACTTGATGGCCTCGCCCATGGTTTCGATCAAGCCGCTGAACAAGCCGACGTCGGTGTACACCCAGCGCTCGACTGCGGTACGCGACTTGCGCGCGACCAGCACCACTTCGCTGACCAGAATGCCGGCGTTGGCGATCAACGAGCGGCCCGGCTCGAGGATGATTTCCGGCAGGTCATCGCCGAAATCGTCCTTGAGGAAGCGGATGATTTCCTCGGCGTAGGTTTCCAGGCTGTTGGTGCGGGTGATGTAATTGGCCGGGAAGCCGCCGCCCATGTTGATCATCTTCAACTCGATGCCGTCTTCTTCCTTGAGACGCTCGAAGATCACCTTGACCTTGGCAATGGCCGCGTCCCATACGGAAATATCGCGCTGCTGCGAGCCGACGTGGAAGGATACGCCGTAGGGCACCAGGCCCAGTTGGCGGGCGAGGATCAGCAGGTCCATGGCCATGTCGGTCTGGCAGCCGAACTTGCGCGACAGGGGCCAGTCAGCCGTGGTCGAACCCTCGGTGAGGATGCGCACATAGATTTTCGAGCCCGGCGCGGCCTTGGCGATGTTGCGCAGGTCGGCTTCCGAGTCGGTGGCGAACATGCGCACCCCCTTCTCGAAGAACAGGCGGATGTCCTTGGCTTTCTTGATGGTGTTGCCGTAGCTGATGCGCTCCGGGCCGACACCACAGCTCATGACCCGATCCAGCTCGTAGATCGAGGCGATATCGAAGCTTGAGCCTTTGTCCTTGAGCAGGTTGATGATCTCGACCGCCGGGTTGGCCTTCACCGCGTAGTAGACCTTGGCGAATTCGAAACCAGCGCGCAGGTCGTCGTAGGCCTGATCGATGATTTTGGTATCGATCACCACGAACGGGGTTTCGTGTTGATCGGCGAAGGCCTTCATTTTCTGGAAGGTTTCTCGGGGGTAATAATCTTCGACCTGAATCGGCATGCGCGGGACTCCAAATGGCAAAACACACAAAGGTAATTAGGGGGGCCTTGCCAACTAATAGCAAGGCCGCGAACGCCTGATCAGTTTCCCCACTTTGGTTCGCCTACTTCCCAAGGCATGTCGCCGAGTATCGAAATCGATCTCTCGTCGTCAGTACTTGAGCCGGATGGATCGTTGCCAGCATGGACGTTCGGGCGCGAACTTTAGGACCATGGACAGCTTAGATCAATCAAAAATTGTCGTATTCCCACCCGGTTTTTTCGGCTGACTCATGGGTCGTTGCGGATTCAAAACAAGGCGTCGTGAAATGCTGCACAACGCCCGGCAAATTGCATGTTTCCCGCTCTGACTACAGGTCTCCGCGCTGAGGGCCGTTTACCGTTATAATCGACGCCTTTTTTGACAGACAGACTATCAGTCGACGGGTTCCCCCAGCATGAGCAACCAGGCCGCCGAAGTCGCCAAAAGGCGCACATTCGCCATCATCTCCCACCCGGACGCCGGTAAAACCACGATTACCGAGAAACTCCTGCTGATGGGCAAGGCGATCGCCATCGCCGGCACGGTGAAGTCGCGCAAGTCCGACCGCCACGCGACCAGCGACTGGATGGAGATGGAAAAGCAGCGCGGCATCTCCATCACCACCTCGGTGATGCAGTTCCCCTACCGCGAGCACATGATCAACCTGCTCGACACCCCCGGCCACGAAGACTTCTCGGAAGACACCTACCGCACCCTGACCGCCGTGGATTCGGCGCTGATGGTGCTCGACGGTGGTAAGGGTGTGGAGCCGCGCACCATCGCCCTGATGGACGTGTGCCGCCTGCGCGACACCCCGATCGTCAGCTTCGTCAACAAACTCGACCGCGACATCCGCGACCCGATCGAGCTGCTCGACGAAATCGAGGCGGTGCTGAAAATCAAGGCCGCGCCCATCACCTGGCCGATCGGTTGCTACCGCGACTTCAAGGGTGTCTACCACCTGGCCGACGACTACATCATCGTCTACACCCCAGGCCACGGCCACGAGCGCACCGAGACCAAGATCATCCAGCACCTGGACTCCGACGAAGCCCGCGCCCACCTCGGCGACGAGTACCAGCGCTTTGTCGACCAGCTGGAACTGGTCCAGGGCGCCTGCCACGAGTTCGACCAGGACGAGTTCCTCAACGGCCAGCTGACCCCGGTGTTCTTCGGCACCGCGCTGGGCAACTTCGGCGTTGACCACGTCCTCGACGCGGTGGTCGACTGGGCGCCCAAGCCGCTGCCGCGGGTCGCCAACGAGCGCACCGTCGAACCCGCCGAAGAGAAATTCAGCGGCTTCGTGTTCAAGATCCAAGCGAACATGGACCCCAAGCACCGCGACCGGATTGCCTTCATGCGCATCTGCTCGGGCAAGTACAGCCAGGGCATGAAGATGCGCCATGTGCGCACCGGCAAGGATGTGCGCATCGGCGATGCCCTGACGTTTTTCTCCAGCGAGCGCGAAATGCTCGTCGAGGCCTACGCCGGCGACATCATCGGTCTGCACAACCACGGCACCATCCAGATCGGCGACACCTTCACCGAGGGCGAGACGCTGGGCTTCACCGGCATCCCGCACTTCGCCCCGGAGCTGTTCCGCCGCGTGCGCCTGAAGGATCCGCTGAAATCCAAGCAGCTGCGCCAGGGCCTGCAGCAGCTGGCCGAGGAAGGCGCCACCCAGGTGTTCTTCCCCGAGCGCAGCAACGACATCATCCTCGGTGCTGTCGGCGTGCTGCAGTTCGACGTGGTCGCCAGCCGCCTGAAGGGTGAATACAAGGTCGAGTGTGGCTACGAGCCAATCACAGTTTGGTCGGCGCGCTGGATCGAGTGCAGCGACAAGAAGAAGCTCGAGGAGTTTTCCAACAAAGCGGTGGAAAACCTCGCCATCGACGGCGGCGGCCACCTCACCTACCTGGCGCCAACCCGGGTCAACCTGGCGCTGATGGAAGAGCGCTGGCCGGATATAAAATTCCGCGCCACCCGCGAACACCACTAAGCGCATGACCGGCGAGGGGCAACCCCTCGCCGTGTCCGGTACGGCCGGGCTAGGCCGCGACCGGCGTGGCGAACACAATCACCCCCAGAGCAACCAACAGCGCGGCGGCAAAGCCCCAGGCACGCCACCTGTCCCCCCGATGCTGGGCGGCCAGCGCCGCCTGCAAGGCCTGCAGGGCGTAGTAGATGACGAACATCTTCGAGGCGTAGGTGATGATCTCGTAGATATTCGCCGTCCAGGTGATGGCGATGGCCACCAGCGCAGTGATCAGGTTGCCCAGGCGCACCGGCACCCGCCCGCCCGAAGCACCGGCCAGCAAACCGCCGGCGCCGTTCATGTCGGCTACCGCCGCCGACAGCTGCGAGGCCAGTGCGGTGAGGATCAGTAGCGGCGCCACGGCGGTGCCCAGCGGCCGCAGCAGGTCGATGATCGCGGTTTCCCCACCCTGGGGTGGCAAGCCGTCGGTGAACAGACTGGTAATCAGCAACAGAAACGCCAGGTAGATCGCGGTGGCAATCCATTGTGACCAACGCATGCTGCGCACCCGGGTGGCCGGGTCATATTTGCTGCCCAGGTAGCGTGAAGTCTCGAAGCCCTGTACCAGAATCACCAGCCCCAGGAGAATCTCCAGCGCCTGCCAACCGTGCACATGTTGCTGGCCTACCCAGGCCAGCTCGCCCGCCGTGAACGCCGACAGGTTGACCTGCGCCAACACCGCCAGCAGACCGCCGATCAGTGACAGCTTCAGGGCGACCACCAGCACTTCGAGGCGCTCCAGTCCGGCGAGGCCGCGCAGCGCCCCGAGCAGGCCGATCGAGGCAATCACCGCAGTCGACACCAGGCGAATCCAGAACGGGTCGAGTACCTCGCCGAGACGCAGGCCAAAGGCGGCGAACAGATTGAGGTAGTAGGCCACCGAGACAAAATAGGCCAGCGACAAGGCCAGCTCGGAGAGACGCTCCAAACCTAGCTGATAGCGCGGTGGCTGATTAGTCAGGCTCGGCTCGACATACGTGATGTTGTAGCGAATGGACGCACCGAACCAGTAGCCCAGCGCACACAGGCCAAGTATGGCCAGCCAGGCCCAGTTGCCCACGGTATGCGCCAGGATCGGCCCGGCCACCAGGAAGCCCGAGCCGATGATCGAGGCCAGCGGCGTGACCGTCGCCCGCCACATGGGCGCAGCTAGCAGCCTGGGCCGAAACATCAGACAGGCGAACAACAGGGTCACGCCAATCTGTACGCCATTATTGATGCTCAGCATCGTGCCCTGCCATCCACCCGAATTCAGGGGCCGAATCCTGCCGTTCAGGGGCACGGCAAGGCAAGCGGAGTTTACGCACATCCCCCTGCCGGCCCGTGCTGGCGTTCGGCGCGCTACACTGACCATCCCAGAGCGCCTGCTATCCGGGGAAACCATGGAAACCCCCTCTCCACCTATTGCCCCGACCCCCACCCAGCGCCTGCGTGAGCGCCGCCGGCGGTTGCGCAGCCTGCGTCAGCGTGCGGCTTTCTGGATCGGCGCCTTGCTGGTTGGCTTGATCGCCCTGGCCTTCGCCTGGCTGGCCGACCATGCCTTCGAGCAGTTCGAATGGCTGCTGGAGCAGAGTGTCTACTGGCCCTGGCTGGTTACCCCGCTGGGCTTCGCCCTGCTCGCCTGGCTGACCCAGGGCTGGCTGAAGGAGGCCAAGGGCAGCGGCATCCCGCAGGTAATCGCCTGCCTGGAGCAACCCTCGACGCGCCTGCGCAACCAGCTGCTGGCCGTGCCGGTGGCCGTCGCCAAGATGCTGCTGACGGTGGTGGCACTGCTCTGCGGCGCCTCGGTCGGCCGCGAAGGCCCGACCGTGCACGTGGGCGCGGCACTGATGTATAACTTCGGTCGGCGCCTCGGCCTGCATGGTCGCCATGCACTGTCCGGGCTGATCATGGCCGGTGGCGCCGCCGGCATCGCCGCCGCCTTCAACACCCCGCTGGCCGGGGTGGTGTTCGCCATCGAGGAGCTCAGCCACCGCATGGAGCAGAACTTCAACGGCCTGATCCTGATGGCGGTGCTGATCGGCGGCATGGTCACCCTCGGCCTGATGGGCCACTACAGCTACTTCGGCGAGCTCAGCGCCGAGCTGCCACTGAGCCGCGCCTGGCTGGCGGTGCTGGTCTGCGGCCTGCTCGGCGGCGTGCTCGGCGGCCTCTATTGCCGCCTGGTGCTGCCGGCCAGGCGCGGTCCGCTAGCTGTGCTCGGCGCCTGGCGGGCGCGCCGCCCGGTGCTGTTCGCCGCGGCCTGCGGTCTGGTCCTGGTGGTGCTCGGGGTGATTTCCGGCCAGCACGTGTTCGGCACCGGCTATGCCGAGACCCGCGCCCTGCTCGAAGGCGAGCCGCAGACCGACGCCCTGTTCATCCTGTGGAAGTTCCTGGCCAACGTGGTGTCCTACCTGGCCGGGATTCCCGGCGGCCTGTTCTCGCCGTCGCTGGCGGTCGGTGCCGGCATGGCGCCCTGGCTGGTCGACTGGATTCCCGGGATCGACCTGCAGACCGCCGGCCTGCTTGGCATGGCCGCCTACCTGGCCGGCGTGACCCGCACGCCACTGACCGCCACGGTGATCACCATCGAGCTGTCGCACAGCCAGGACATGGCCCTGCCGATTCTCGCCGCCAGCCTGCTGGCCAGCAGCATCTCCGCACGCATCTCGCCGGTGGCGCTGTACCGCGCCTTCGCCGATCAGTTGCTGGACAGCATCGCGCCGCTGCGAGAAAAATCCAAATAAGCCGGTGAGCGCGCCAGAGGGGCTTTCGCCTCAGGCCACCGCATCGGCGAGCAGCGGCTGCACCTCGCCCCGCTTGATCAACGCATACACCACCCCGGTCAGCAGGCTGCCGGCGACTATCGCCAGCAGATAGAGCAGCGCGTGATTGATCGCATTGGGGATCAGCAGCACGAACAGGCCGCCGTGCGGTGCCATCAGCTTGCAGCCGAAGTACATCGACAGCGCACCGGTCAGGGCGCCGCCGGCGATGCTCGCCGGAATCACCCGGAACGGGTCCTTGGCCGCGAAGGGAATCGCCCCTTCGGAGATGAAGCACAGCCCCAGCACCCCGGCGGCCTTGCCGGCTTCACGTTCGCTCTGGGCGAACTTGTGCCGGGCGATAACAGTGGAGATGGCCATGCCGATCGGCGGCACCATGCCGGCGGCCATCACCGCGGCCATGGGCGCGTAGCTCTGCGACGCCAGCAGGCCGACGGAGAAGGCGTAGGCGGCCTTGTTGATCGGCCCGCCGAGGTCGACGCACATCATGCCGCCGAGCAGCAGGCCAAGCAGGATGGCGTTGGTGCTGCCCATGCTGTCGAGAAAGCTGGTCAAGCCGACCAGCATGCCCGCCACCGGCTTGCCGACCACATAGATCATCACCAGGCCGGTAAACAGGCTGGCCAGCAGCGGGATGATCAGAATCGGTTTCAGCGCCTCGACGCTGGCCGGTAATTGCACCCAGCGGGCGATGGCCTTGGCCGCATAGCCGGCGAGGAAGCCGGCGATGATGCCGCCGATGAAGCCCGCGCCCAGCGAGCTGGCGAGCAGGCCGCCGATCATCCCCGGCGCCAGGCCGGGACGGTCGGCGATCGAATAGGCGATGTAGCCGGCCAGCACCGGCACCATCAATTTGAACGCAGCCTCGCCACCGATCTGCATCAACGCGGCGGCCAGGCTGCCCTCCTGCTTGAACGCCTCGATGCCGAAGACGAACGACAGGGCGATCATCAGGCCGCCAGCCACCACCATCGGCAACATGAAGGACACCCCGGTGAGCAGATGCTTGTAGGCCCCGCCCTGTGCCGCGGGACCGGACTGCGCGGCTTCGGCGCTGCCGCCAGCGGCCAGGGGTTGTGCTTCGAGCAGGGCCCGTTCGAGGGTCTGCCGGGGCTGCTTGAGGGCCACCCCGGTGCCGCAGCGAAAGACCTTCTTGCCGGCGAAGCGGGCGGTGTCCACCTCGATATCGGTGGCCAGCAGCACCACATCGGCGGCGGCGATGGCGGCGTCATCCAGCACGTTGCGCGCACCCACCGAGCCGCGGGTTTCCACCTGCAACTGGTAGCCGAGCTGCTCGGCGGCCTGCTGCAGGGCCTCGGCAGCCATGAAGGTGTGCGCCACCCCGGTCGGGCAGGCGGTCACCGCGACCAGGCGTGGCCGGGCCGGCGCCTCGGCGAGTGCCGGCGCATCCTGCTGCAGGATCTCGGCGCATTCGGCGGCGGCGAGCAGGAACTGCTGCGGGTCGACCAGCGCTTCGGCCGGCGTGGATTGCACCAGGCGTTTGCCGACGAAACGTTGCAGCGACAGCTCGCCGGTCTTGACCACCACCACCAGTTCGGCGGCGGCGATGTCGGCATCGCTCAGCGGCGAACCTATCGCCTTGGGGTCGTGGACCTCGACCCGGCTCGTCCAGCCCAGACGCTGGGCGGCGGCTTCCAGTAAACGTGAGCAGAGCACGCTGGTAACCATGCCATTGGGGCAGGCGGTGACGATCAGCAGATTCATGGCAATGACCTCATTATTGTTTTAATCCAGGGACGCGACAGCCACGCCCGCTTCCAGGCGTGCCAGTTGGTCCCTGTCGTGAATTCCGAAACCGAGCTGGGTGACCGCCTGGGCGGCGATCGCAGTGGCCAGGCGCAAGGTGCGTTCGGCCGGCCAGCCACTCAGCAGGCCGTGCAGGGTGGCGGCCAGCAGCGAGTCGCCGGCGCCCACCGTACTGACCACCTCGACCCGCGGCGGCCGCGCCTGCAGCGCAATGTCCGGACCGAACCAGTAGACGCCCTCGGCGCCGCGCGAGAGCAGCACATGCTCCACGCCGGAGGCACGCAGGCGCAGCGCCGCGGCCCGCAACTCGGCCGCCGAGGACACCGACACCGCGCAGGCCTCGGCCAGTTCCTCCTCGTTGGGTTTGATCAGCCAGGGCGACACGCCAAGCCCGACGCGCAACGCGGCGCCACTGCTGTCCAGCGCCAGCGGCAGGCCGAATGCCTGCAGCTGGCGCAGCAGGCCGCCGAACCATGCCGGGCTGACACCCTGCGGCAGGCTGCCGGCGACCACGATGGCATCGTGACCGGCCACGATCTGCTCCAACTCCTCGAGCAACTCGGCCTGATGCGCCGCCTCGACCTGCGGCCCCGGACCATTAAGGTCGGTGATCCGCCCGCTGTGCTCGGCCAGTTTGATATTGCTGCGGGTTTCGCCGGGCACGCGGACGAAGGCGTCGACGAAACCGCGGCGCGCGAACAAGGCCTCGAAAGGCGCGGTGTTGGCCTGGCCGAGAAAACCGCTGACCGTGACCTTGTGACCCAGGTCGGCCAGCACCTGGGCCACGTTCAGGCCCTTGCCGGCGGCGTGAGTGTGCAGCCCCAGGCTGCGATTGACGGTGCCGGGCTGCAAGGCCACGAGCGACACGGTCAGGTCCAGCGCCGGGTTCAGGGTCAGGCTCAGAATACGCGCCATCAGCCGATCTCCTCGACCAGGGCGCGCACAGCCGCGGCGCTGTCCAGGCCGAGGGCCTGCCGGGCCAGCAGCTGGCTCTGGCTGAAATCCAGCTCACGCACCCGCGCCTTGACCAGGGCGATGCTGCGCGCCGAGACGCTCAACTCGTCCACCCCCAGGCCGACCAGCAGGGGCACCGCGAGCATGTCGCAGGCCAGCTCACCGCACACCCCGACCCACTTGCCTTGGGCGTGGGCGGCCTCGACGGTCATGCCGATCAGGCGCAGCACCGCTGGATGCAGGCCATCGGCCTGGGCCGACAGGGTCGGGTGGTCGCGGTCGATGGCCAGAGTGTACTGGGTCAGGTCGTTGGTGCCGATGCTGAAGAAGTCCACCTCGCGCGCCAGCACCGGTGCCAGCAGCGCCGCCGAAGGCACCTCGACCATGATCCCCAGCTGCAGGTCGGCCAGCGGAATCTCTTCGCGCAAGCGCAGCGCCATGTCGCGCGCGGTGCGCCACTCCTCGACGCAGCAGACCATCGGAAACATGATCCGCAGCGGCCGGCCATCGGCAGCGGCGAGCAAGGCGCGCAACTGGGTTTCCAGGATCTCCGGGCGCTGCAGGCTGAGGCGGATGCCACGCACGCCGAGGAAGGGGTTCACTTCCGCCGGCATCGGCCAGTAAGGCAGCGGCTTGTCGCCGCCGACATCCAGGGTGCGCACCACCAGCGGTCGCCCGTCGAGGGCATCGAGCACGCGCCGGTACTCGGCTTCCTGGGTCGCCTGGTTTGGCGCCTGGGCATGATCCATGAACACCAGTTCGGTGCGCAGCAGACCCACCGCTTCGCCCCCCAACTCGACCGCTGCGGCGGTCTCACCACTGGCACCGATATTGGCCGCCACTTCCAGGCGATGGCCGTCGCGGGTCACCGCTGGCTGCATGCGTTCGGCATGGGCGCGTTCGCGGCGGGCTTCGCTGGCCTCGCGCTGGCGCAACGCCTGCGCCAGGGTCGGCTGATCGGGCGCCACGCGAAGCAGGCCGTGATCGCCATCGAGCAACAGTACAGTGCCCTGGGCCAACCCCAGGACCGCCGCGCCAGCACCCACTACCGCCGGGATGCCCAGCGCGCGGGCGATGATCGCACTGTGCGCGGTGGCGCCGCCGCGAGCGGTGAGGATGCCGGCGACGCGCTGGCGATTGAGGCTGGCGACATCCGAAGGTGCCACTTCGTCCATCACCAGGATGTAGGGTTCATCCGGTTCCTGCTGCGCCTCGACGCCACACAGCCTGGCCAGCACGCGGCGGCCGATGTCCCGCAGATCGGCCGCGCGCTCGGCCAGCAGCGCATCATGCAAGGCTTCCTGCTGGGTCGCCGCCGCCTCGATCTCGCCAGCCCAGGCCGCCTCGGCGCTGAGCCCCTGGTTCAGACGCGCGGCCACGTCCTCGGCCAGGGCCGGGTCGCGCAGCATCGCCTGATGGGTGATGAATATCTCGCGGATATTGGCCTCGGCCGTGGCCTCGACCAGGCGCTGAATGTCGGCGCCGACCTGTTCCAGCGCCGCATTCAAGCGCTGCTGCTCCAGGGTCGCACCCTGGCCTTGTTGCGGATAATCGAGCACCGGCGGCACCCGCACCAAAGCCGGACCGATGGCGATACCAGGCGCGGCGGCAACCGCCTGCAGGCGCGCGCCGGCAGCCGGTGCTGGCAGCGTGGGCTCCGCGCTGAGCACCGGCGCAACGCTGGCGGCCGGCAAACTCGGCTCGGCCAGCGGCAAGGGCTCGAGGCTTTCGCCGAGACCGGCCAGTACGGCCGCTTCCAGGGCCGACAGGACCTCGTCGGCGATTGCCGGTTCGGCGCTGAACTCCAGCGCCTGACCACGCCGCGCGCCCAGTCCCAGCAGCTTGCTCAGGCTCTTGACCGAGACCCCGGCGCCCGCCTCGCCAGCCAGGCGCACCCGCACCTCGCCGGCAAAGGCCAGGGCAATTTCGCTCAAGGCCTTGGCCGGGCGGGCATGCAAACCATGGGTATTGGCCAGGACCACCGAGCGCATCGGCCAGTCGGCTGGCACTTCGCCGCCCAGGGCCTCGAGCACGCTACGGCTGCTGGTGGCCTGGCTGAAGGCCGCCGCACGGCCCTCGATCAGCAGATCGCACAAACGCTCGAGCAACTGCCGGTGCGCCTCACCCAGGCTGGCCAGGCAGAACAGGCCGGTCAATGGCTGGCCCCGGTAGTCGAGCGGCTGCGCCGGGGTGACGAACGCCAGACCGGGACTGAGCACCGCCTGATCGCTGTGCAACCACCACAGGCCATTGCCCAGCGGCAGCGGCTGGCCCTGGGCCAGGCTGTTGGCGAAGCCCGACTCGGCGCAACCGGCCTTCTTCAGCAGCCGCGCGCCCTGCCAGAGCAACTCGTCGAAATCCTCGACCGCCACGCCCAGGCCGATCAGTTGACTGTCCAGCGCCAGTTCCTGCGGCGCGCCCTGCAGCAGCGCGACTATCGCCTCGGGCGTCTGTGCCTCGCGCAACGCGGGGCCGAGATCGCCTTCGCCCAGGGCGCGGGTCAGCAGTTGCAGCAGGCGCAGGTGCTCATCCGAGCGGGCGGCGATGGCAATCGCCAGGTAGACCATCTGCCCATTACCCCAGTCCACCCCGTCGGGGAACTGGATCAGGCGCACCCCGGTGCAATGCACCTGATCGCGGGTTTCTGGCGTGCCATGGGGAATCGCAATGCCCTGGCCCAGGTAGGTCGAACCCTGCGCTTCACGCGCCTGCATCCCGGCGAGATAGCCGGGCGCGACCAAGTCATCGTGCACCAGGCGATCGGCCAGCAGCGCCAGCGCCGTCGGTTTATCCGGGGCGCTACGGCCCATCTGGATCTGCGTGACATTCAACTCGAGCATTGAAGATATCCTCTGGCAACTGACGGCGGCGCTAGCCTGAAGCCCCGACTACTCGCAAAGACTAGTCACTCTGGCGACTTGCTGAATCGTTTCACCTAACGACTGGCACGTTACCTGATAATCGGCGATCCTTGAAGCCCGGTCGTCATCCCACCCAGGACTCCACCTTGAAACTCAGCGATATCGCCCGCCTGGCCCAGGTTTCCGTGACCACCGCCAGTTACGTCATCAACGGCCAGGCCGACAAGCGGCGGATCAGCGCCGCCACCGTGGCGCGGGTGCTGGAAGTGGTCGAACGCCACGGCTACCGTCCCGACCAGCAAGCCGCCGGCCTGCGCCGCGGGCAGAGTCGCTGCCTGGGGTTTATCCTGCCGGATCTGGAGAACCCCAGTTACGCGCGCCTGGCCAAGTTGCTCGAGCAGCGCGCCCGCGCCGCCGGCTACCAATTGCTGATCGCCAGCTCCGATGACGACCCGGGCAGCGAGCGCCAGCTGCTCGAACTGTTTCGCTCGCGCCGCTGCGACGCGCTGATCGTCGCCAGTTGCCTGCCGCAGGACGAGCCGGCCTATCTGCGCCTGCTGGCTGCCGGCGTGCCGGTGATCGCGGTCGACCGCGCCCTCGATCCCGCGCACATCTGCTCAGTGGTCAGCGATGACCAGCAGGCCGGCGCCTTGCTCACCGCCAGCCTGCTCAGCCCACCACCGCGGCATATCGCCCTGATCGGCGCACGCCCGGAGCTGCCGATCAGCCAGGCCCGCGAACGTGGCTTTCGTCAGGCTCTGAACGATTTCGGCGGCACTGTCAGCGTCAGCCATGCCGAACAATTCAACCGCGCCTGTGGGTACCGGCAGATGCGCACCCTGCTGGACAACCCCGCCGACCTGCCGGATGCGCTGATCACCACCGCCTACGTCCTGCTCGAAGGGGTCTTCGATGCCTTGCAGGAACAGTCGGGGCCGGGCGTCGAGGGTCTGCGCCTGGCCACCTTCGGCGACACCCAGTTGCTGGATTTCCTGCCGCTGCGGGTCAACGTCATAGTCCAGCAACATGCCCACATAGCCGACCGCGTCCTCGATCTGGCCCTGCGCGCCATCGAGCAGGATGACTACCAGCCCGGTATCGAAGCCATCCCACGCCTGCTCAAGATCCGCCGCGCGTTGTAACAAGCGATGGCCGGCGCATCACCCATAACTCGAAAGGTTGGCGGCTGAAGCGGAACGCCGCCCGGCCACGCTTACCCGCCGCACCTACATGGGCCGGGCGGCATGCCGACTGGCGCAGCGCCGAGAAATCGCCGATGCTTTGCCCATGCGCCTGATCGATACCCACACCCACCTCGACTTCCCCGACTTCGACGCCGACCGCGCCGAGCTGCTCGCGCGTTGCCGTACCCAGGGTGTCGAGCGCCTGGTGGTGCTCGGCGTACACCAGGGCAACTGGCAGCGGCTGTGGGATCTGGTGCAGGGCGATGCCGGCCTGTACGCCGCCTTCGGCCTGCACCCGGTCTATCTGGACCAGCACCGCCCCGCGCACCTGGTCGAGCTGCGCGAGTGGCTGCAGCGCCTGGCCGGCCACCGGCAACTCTGCGCGGTGGGCGAGTTCGGCCTAGACTATTTCGTCGAACAGCTCGACCGTGAACGCCAACAGACGCTGTTCGAGGCACAACTGCGCCTGGCGCTGGAGTTCGAACTGCCAGCCCTGCTGCACGTGCGGCGCGCCCACGCCGCCAGCATCGCCACCATGAAGCAGCTCAAGCCCCAGCGCGGCGGGATCATCCACGCCTTTTCCGGCAGCTACGAGGAAGCCCGCGAATACCTCAAGCTGGGCTTCAAACTCGGCCTCGGCGGCGCGCCGACCTGGCCCCAGGCCAAGCGCCTGCGGCAGACCCTGGCGCGCCTGCCGCTGGAGGCCGTGGTGCTGGAAACCGACGCCCCGGACATGGCTCCGTCCATGCACCCGCACCAGCGCAACAGCCCGGAATACCTGCCGGAAATCTGCACCGAACTGGCGCGACTGATGAATGTCGAGCCGGAGCAACTGGCCGCAGCCAGCAGCCGCAATGCCGCCGAGTTGTTCGGCTGGGCATAAAAACTGGCGGGTTGTCGCTGCGCTCCGAAGCCGCCCTACCGTCTCGTAGCAATCCGCCCGAGCCGGGATGGCTAGCGATCCGTAGGGTGTACTCGCCGCAGGCAGTGCACCATGGTTCGTCGGCGCGGCACAAAAGCTGGCGGGCTGTCGCTGCGCCCCGAGGCTGCCCTACCCCCCGAACGAAACGCCGTCCGGCCGTGCTGCACAGCGGGCGTAAACGACAAGGCCCGCCAATTGGCGGGCCTTGTCGGTTCTGCAACAACCCTCAGACGCGGAACGCGCCGATCAACTGCTTCAGGCGTGACACCAGTACGGACAACTCGCGGCTGGCCGACTCGGTCTGGCTGGCGCCCGCGGCGGTGCGTTCGCCGGCGCGGTTGATCTCGACGATGTTCTGGTCGATATCGTGTGCCACCGCAGTCTGCTGCTCGGCGGCTGCGGCGATCTGCTGGCTCTGGTCGACGATCATGCCTACCGCGCCGAGGATGTTCTCCAGTGCCAGCTGCACCTTGTCCGACTCGCCGACCGTGCCACTGGCCATCTGATGGCTGGTGCCCATGGCTTTGACCGCCGCACCGACGCCGCCCTGCAGCTTGTCGATCATGTTCTCGATCTGCTCGGTGGACTGCTGGGTGCGCTTGGCCAGGTTGCGCACTTCATCGGCGACCACGGCGAAACCGCGACCCTGTTCGCCGGCCCGCGCCGCCTCGATGGCCGCATTGAGGGCCAACAGGTTGGTCTGTTCGGCGATGCCCTTGATCACGTCCAGCACCTGGCTGATCGAGGCGCTGTCGCTGGCCAATTGATTGATCACCGCCACCGACTGGTCGATCTCACCGGCCAGGCGCTGAATGCTGCCGACCTGGGACGCGACCAAGGCGCGGCCGCTGACGGTTTCGCGGTTCACACTCTGTGCGCTGTCGACCGCCGCGGCGGCGCTCCGCGCGACTTCCTGGGCGGTGGCAGACATCTGGTTCATCGCCGTCGCCACCTGTTCGATCTGGCTACGCTGCCCGGCGACCGCCTGGTTGCTCTCACCGGAGACCAACTCCACGCTGTCGGCCTGCCGCTCGACCTCGCCCACGGTTTGGCCAACCCGCTCGATCAGGTCATGGATCTTGCGCACGGTCTCGTTGAACACTTGCCCCAGCTCGCCCAGTTCATCCTTGCTCTGCGCGGTGAAACTGACCGTCATATCGCCGGCGGCGACCTTATTCATGACCTCGCCGAGGCTCTTCAAGGTGCTGCGGGTCGACACATAGAAGGCGCCATAGAGGTAGCCGATCAACAGGAACACCAGCACCAGCGCCGCGACCAACAGAACCATCTGCCCACGGTTTTCCTGCAGCCGCTCCTGCAGTTGCTGATCGAGGAAAGCCAGCACCGCATCGTTCAGCTCATAGGTCTTGCCCATGGCCGCGTCGACTTCTTCATAGAACTGCGTCCAGGGCGTATCCAGGGTATCGGCAATCACCACCTGGTCTTCGAACAGCACAGCGCTGGTCTTCAGGGTCGCCTGACTGGCCGTGGCCAAGGTTTCCAGTGCCGCGCGCGCAGCCGGGCTGCTGCTCAAGGCCTCCTGCAGGTTCAAGCCATATTCGGCGTGGAGTTTTTCCAGCTCCAGCAGCAAATCGTCGAACTTGGTACTGGTACCCGAATTGAGGAAACCCTGCCCCAGGGAAGCAGCCCCCATCGTCCGGCCTTCGCCCAATGCGGAGACCACCCGCGGCGTGATGCCGACGATCAGCTCGGTCATCTGCCGCACTTCGCGCTGACGATCCTGGCTGAGCCCGGCCTGAGCGGCGATCAGCTTGATAAATACCTGCGAACGGCCCAACAGCTTTTCGGCCATGGCTGCTTTGCCTTGCAGCGACGTCTCGCGCTGTACCGCGCCCAGGTCGGTAATCATTTCATCGCGTTTGGCCGTGAATTCGTCGATCTGCTCGACCTCGAGCGCCACCGGCGTCAAGTCGCGCAGGCGCTCCGCGATGGAGCCGTGGAGGCGCGTGATACGACTCTCGAGATCGCCGGCCTGACCGGACTGACCGATCATCACGTTGATTTCCGCCAGGTCGGAGAAGTCTTCCAGGTCGCGCCTTAAATTCAGCCCCTGACCGAGCAGGTCAATACTCTCCAGAGCCGCCTGGGTACTGACGAACTGGCGATAGGAGTCACGTACCAGATAGAAATTGGTGACCAGCATGGGCAGAAAGAACAGGACACTGATCAAGCTGAACTTCATGCCGAAGCTGAGGCGATTCATTAGCGCGATGGCCGGATACAGCACGGTCTTCACAAGACGTCTCCTGTTCTCATTATTGTTATGAAGCGTTACAAGGTTGACCGCGAATAGGCTCCCGCGGTGATGGTTGCATCCCTTGCAGCCCGCCCTGAAGCGTCCCGATCAATGCGCAACATGCCAGGCCGGCAGTTCCGCCTGAGCAACCGCCAGGCTGATCGATCGAGCACTGTCTGCCTGTATACCCGGTATCGACAGCAAACTCTGTAACTTAAGGTTAAGCGCCCCTTATCTTCTGGTCTGGATCCTCAGCAGGAGCGGAGCACTGGCCGACAGGGGCCGACTGACCGTCGAGCCATAAAATGACGCGACCGCGGAGACTGAGCGCAGCGATCGCCAACACAGCGATCTGGATCAACTGCGGGAAATCTGACGCCCGCGCAGCCGCGCGCCGGAGAGCGCCGGAGCTAATGCGTCGATGGACTGATTTGACCGATGAGGATGCCCGAGCGCCGATGGGTATCGCTACGCTCAGGCACATCCTAGAAAAGCCCGCGACCGCGAGCGATCAGTACAACAGCTCCCACAGGGCGAATACGACGTACCAGAGCACGGCGGCGCGCACCAACAGCTGCCACAAGCTGTCCAGGCTGCGCACCCCGTCTTCGCCGATCACCGGTTCCGGCGTCTCGCAGGCCGCGCGCCCGACGTCGATCACCAGCTGTGCGGCGCTGATGTCCCAGCTCAACAATTCATGCAGCAACGCCCGATTGACCGCCACGAAATGGCCGACCAGGGCGAAACTCGCCGCCAGTGCCCGCACGGGCATCCAGTCGAAGGCATGCCGCAGCTGCACGGCGCGCTCGCGCAAGACTTCCTGCTCGGAATGTTCGGCCAGCAGAGCCAGCAGCCGATAAGCCAAGGCCGCCAAGGGCCCAAGCAGTGCGTACCAGAAGATCACGGCGAAGAAACTCTGATAGGCCTGCCACACCAGATGACCTTGCACCTGTTGCAGCAGCACACCTTCTTCGTCGGCCTCCAGAGCCAGGTCACGCCGGGCGACCAGATAGGCCGCCTCACTGTCGCCGCGCCGCCAGCTGTCGCGAAACGGCCCGAGCGCCGCCTGCAAATCGCCACGCCCAAGGCTATAGATCAGCACCAGCAGGTGCACCGGCAACGCCAACCACCCATAAGCCAGCGGCTCGAGCAGCATCAGCACCAGCCCCAGCACCAGCAGCGGCAGAACCACCAGTATCACGATCGCCAGCCAGGGGCTCTCGATAAAGTCTGCTTGCCGCTCTGACCAGGCCAACAGCCGCAACCAGGGGCCGTCCTGCTGAATCTTGTTGCGCCAGGCCGAGAACTTCTCCACCCATAGCACCAGCAACAACACCAGAAAACTCATGATCTCTCCTTCCTATCCATCAGTGCGGCGCGCAGGCGCGGCCAATCGAACGCCGGGCCGGGGTCAGTCTTGCGGGTTGGGGCGATATCGCTGTGCCCGCAGATGCGCTCCAGGTTGAGCGCCGGATACACCCTTTGCAACTCGGCCGTCAGGCCAACCAAGGCAGCATATTGCGCATCGGTGAAGGGTTGCTCATCGGTGCCTTCCAGCTCGATCCCCAGAGAATAGTCGTTGCAGTTCTCCCGCCCGGCGAAACATGACTGCCCGGCATGCCAGGCGCGCTCGTTGCACGAGACGAACTGGGTGATGGCACCGTCGCGCTCGATCAGGAAATGCGCCGACACACGCAACGTCGCTATCTCGGCAAAGTATGGATGCTCATCGACGATCAGGCGATTCTGGAAAAACTCCTGCACCTTGCCGGTACCGAACTGCCCCGGTGGCAGGCTGATGTTATGGATCACCAACAGGGAAACCTCACCCTGCGGGCGCTCATTGAAATTGGGGGATGGGCAGTGGCGCACCCCTTGGCACCAACCACTGCGAAAATCCAGCTGCATAAAGGCTCCTTGAACGAGCCTCCACTCTAGAGCAGCCGGGTAGCAGGGCCAAGCACTGGTCATGCGCAGATGCACATTGCCGAGCGCCGCAGCCTCGCGAGTCGGTGACTACCTTGCAAGAGGAGCCCGGCGACAATTCGGGCGTAGGCCGGCTCGGCCAGCGATCCGCTCGGAGCGCAGCGACAGCCCGCCAGGAGTTGTGCAGCGCCGAACAACTATCGGTGCACTGCCTGCGGCGAGTACACCCTACAGGTTGTGGATAGCTCCACCAATCCGCCCATGGATCGCAGGCCGGCGCCCCAAGGGATGTGGCAACCGCCCCCGGCGCAAGGGCCAGAGAAACCGAGGGTTTTCAGGCGCCCTTGAGCTTGCGCAGGTTACCGATGACCGACTCCAGCGCCCGGTCGAACAGCAACGCATCGTCGAGCAGGCGGATGGCATCGCGGCGGAACTCGATCGCCAGGCCCATGCGAGTTTTTTCCAGGATCTTCATGCCGGTGCGGTTGACGAAGATGTACTTGCCAGTCGCCTTGATCACCGCGGCCAGCTTGCAGCGCAGCTTGTGTTCCGGGTCTTCCTGGAACTCGACCCAGCTACCTACCCGCAAGCTATCAACCCGCAGCAGGGCTTCGTCGTCATCTGCCAGGCAGATTTCAGGCTTGCCTGCATCGCTTTGCCCGGGGGCCAGCAGGACGATCTCCTCGACCACCTCGATCATCGCCGGCACATCCAGCTCTGCCGCTGACGACAGTTCCAGCGTGGCCAGTTCACTACCAGACTCATGCGCGTCACTGACGAGCATTGCCGGCTCTTCGGCCCGCTGCTGTTCGGCCGCCGGCATCACGCGCTTGAACCGCTGGAAAGCCTGCACATGCAGAATCTCCAGCTGACTGAAAAACTCGCCGGTGGAGAACGGATCGAACGCCGCGCTGGCCATGCCCTCGCGCAACGCCTTGAGCAGTCCCGGCACCAGCTGGAGCAGATGCAGACGCGCCTCCGGATCCTCGTGGGGCTGCGCACTCCAGACCAGATCGTCCATGGTCGCTAACGCCGCCCGCCACTCGGGCGAGTCTACGCCGTGCTTGAGGCAGGTCAGCAGCAGCACCTTGCTCCACGCTTCCTGCAGCAGGCGCACCACCACCTCGGGCAGGCGCTTGCCCAGCAAGCGCTCATTCAGTGCCAACTCGACCTGACGCCGAGCCAGCTCGGCCTTGGCGCTGCCCTCTTCCGCGTCGCGAGTTCGCTGCTCCAGCAGCTCGCTGCGCCGCCGCTCATTGCCGGTGAACGCGAGGAAGTCGGCCAGCAGTTCGGCAAAGATCTGCGGATCATCGACAAAGTCGTTGAGCAAGCGCTGCACCACTTGCTCGATTTTCTGATACAGGCTGCCGCGCTGCGTATCGTCCTGCTCACCCCAGCCCAGAGCCGCCGAGGCAATTTCATTGAGCAAGCGCCGGGCCGGATGACTGCCACGACTGAAGAAGGTCTTGTCCAGCACCGCGACCTTGAGCATCGGAATCTGCAGGCGCGCGATCAGCGCTTTCAGCGAATCCGGCAGGGTACGGTCATCGAGGATGAACTCGAACAGCATCGACACCAGGTTGATTACGTCCTCATCGACCTCGCCGACCATCCGCGCCTTGCCACTCCTGGCGCTGGCGCTGCTGAGCAGTTGTTCGAGCTGCTCGCGCAGATCGAACTGATCGCTGACCGGGGCCGGCGCATGCTGCTGCATATGGGAGAGCAGGCGCAGCAGATCGCGGCTGGTGATCGGCGCCGCATCGGCCGGCGTCTCGCGCCGCGGCAAGGCACGACCGCGCACCTGCGCCAGCAGATCCTGCAGCGCCACGAATACTTCCTGCACGCTGTCGCCAGTCTGCTCGCCAGCAGCGGTGCCCGCCTGGTGCGCAGGGTCGCGCACAGCCGCCGGGGAGTGATCCGGGTTGCGCCGCACCGGGGCCGACTGCAGTTCCGGCAACACCCCGGCTGCGACCAGCAGCTGATTGGCCTCGGCATAGAGCTGATCGAGGTCGGCCAGCACATATTTTTCAAACAGCTTGAGGATGATCAGCTTGACCTTGATCTCCACCCCCAGGCTGCTGCACGCCTCGAGAAAGGCCGCACAGAGCGCCGCGGGGCCGAGCGGGTTGGACTTGTCATCGAGCTTCTTGCTGACTAGGGCATTCAGGCGCGTGGTCAGGTGCCTGACCCCCATGCTGTCGCGGCTCATGACCTTGGCGATCATGGCCTCCAGCGCCACGGACTCTTCCAGCTCGTCGTGCTGGACCAACGCCAGGCTGTCGAACGAGACAGCCCCCAGCGGCGCCCTGCCGATCTCGTATTGATTGAAGGTGGCAAAAGGCTCGAAGACCTTTTGCAGGAAGCCACGCTCGATACTCTTGCGCTTCAAACGCAGATCGCGCATGGCTTCGAAGAAGGCATTCTGTTCGCCATTGCTGGCCGCCCGGTCCGCCATCTCGAACAGCGTATCGTCGGCATTGTCGAACAGGGTTTGCAGGGAATGTTTGAGCTGCTGCGCAGCCTTGTCGCGTAGGTGAATGAGCGCCACGGGCAGTCTTCCTACCGGCGAAGTGGGCGATTGCTCCGCGGCCACCTGGTTCAGGTGCACCACATTCGCATCAGTCTTCATTGCGACTCTCCTGCAGATTGCCCCCTCCTGGGCAAATCGATCTGCACAGCAACCAACCGAGCATCATCCCTAGCGTCAAGGTTATGGCGTCAACAATCATAAAGCTAAACCGATTATAGGTATCTCGGGGACACCCCAAGCAGACTTTTCCTGCAGATATGACACAGGTCACAGATCTACGACCCCAGCCCCGCAACCACGGGCAGCGCCCGACTGACGCACGCATCCAGGCAGATGATCACCTCATGCTGAGTCGCCTTGCGCGTCTCCCCCGCCCGGCCGAGCCCGCCCGCAGCAAGCCACCGAGCACCCACAATCAGCAATCTCGCTGCACCCGCCTTCGGCAATCCCTATAATCGCTCGACCCTGACTGTGGAGCCCATCATGCCGAACCTGACCCTCGCCGACCTGACTGCCGAAATCGAGGCCAATGTGCGTCGCGCGCTGACCGAGGATATCGGTAGCGGTGATATCACTGCCCAGCTGATCCCCGCCGAGCGCCTGGCCCACGCCACCATCATCACCCGCGAAGCTGCCGTGATCTGCGGCACCGCCTGGGTCGACGCAGTATTTCGCCGGCTCGACCCGCGTGTCGCCGTGCATTGGCAGGTGCGCGACGGCGAGCGCGTCAGCCCCAACCAGGCCCTGTTCCACCTCGAAGGCCCGGCCCGCGCCCTGCTCAGCGGCGAGCGCAGCGCCCTGAACTTCCTGCAGACCCTGTCCGCCGTCGCCACCCGCTGCCAGCATTACGCCGACCTGGTGCAAGGCACCGCGGTCAAACTGCTCGACACCCGCAAGACCCTGCCCGGCCTGCGCCTGGCGCAGAAATACGCCGTCACCTGCGGCGGCTGCCACAACCACCGCATCGGCCTGTACGACGCCTTCCTAATCAAGGAAAACCACATCGCGGCCTGCGGCGGCATCGCCGAAGCCGTGCAAGCCGCGCACAAGATCGCCCCCGGCAAACCGGTGGAAGTCGAAGTGGAAAGCCTGGAAGAGTTGCAACAAGCCCTCGACGCCGGCGCCGACATCGTCATGCTCGACGAACTGTCGCTGGACGACATGCGCCAAGCGGTCGCCATCACTCAGGGCCGCTCCAAGCTGGAAGCCTCGGGCGGCATCAATGAAACCACCCTGCGCGCCATCGCCGAAACCGGCGTCGACTACATCTCGATCGGCACCCTGACCAAGGATGTCAAAGCAGTGGATTTGTCGATGCGCCTGAGCCTGTAACTCAGACACTGCCAGGGCAGCGCCCTGCTAGCGGGCGACTCGGGCGGCGTTCCGCTCGGAGCGCAGCGACAGCCCGCCAGCTTTTGCGCCGCGGCGAGCGACCATCGGTCCACGGCCTGAGGCGAGTGACACCCCACGGACGGGTTATGCCGGGGCTTTTTCGGGTGGGGTTGGGGCGGGCTGGGGTTTGTGGGCAGCGTCGTCGAGGATTTTGAAGAACACGCTTTCCAGCGATACCGCCGGTTTTACCGTCAGCAGGTGGCCGCCGACCTGATTGAGCTGGACGATGAAGGCTGGGAGCGCGGCCTGGGTCAGTTCGCATTCGAACTCGCCGTCGCGCAATTGGCGGGTGCCGGGGGCGATGGCGTGTTCAGCATTGAAGCGCACCAGCATGTAATCCGCGCGCTCGGCCGCCAGTTCGCGCGGCGAACGCACAGTCAGCAGTTCGCCCTTGTTGATAAAGCCGAAGCGGTCGGCGATGCGTTCGACGTCGTGCAGCACATGGGAGGTGAAAAAGATCGCACCGCCCTGGTTCTTGTATTCGTTGAGGATATCCACCACGTCTTTGCGCCCGACCGGATCGAGGCCGGACAGCGGCTCATCAAGCACCAATAGCTTGGGCTGCACGACCATGGCATGGGCCAGGGCGACGCGCTGCACATTGCCCTTGGACAGCTCGCGGATACGCCGACTGGCATTCTCCGCCACCGAAAAGCGCTCCAGCCAGCTCATACACCAGGCCTTCTCATCGCGACGACGAATGCCGTACATCGACAGGGCCATACGCAGAACTTCCAGCGGGGTGAACTGCTCGTACAGCGCCGGAGTTTCCGGCACGTAGGCGATGCCTTCACGCGATTTCGGATCGCGCGAGGAGGTGCCGTAGAGCGTCACATGCCCCGAATAGTCGTTGATCAGGTCGAGCATCACCTTGATGGTGGTGGACTTGCCGGCGCCATTGGGCCCGACGAAGCCGAACACCTCGCCCTCGGTCACCCTGAGACTGACATCGCGCAGCGCCTGCACCGCCTTGCCCTTGACGCGAAAGGTCTGGCTGACGCCATGAAATTCCAGTGCAGCACTCACGACTGATCCTCCATACCGGCGATCTTCATTTTCTTCAAGATGATGCGCCCCTCGCGCAATTCGTAGCCGAGCCTGAGCGGGTCATCCGGCAAGGCCGGCAATAGTCCGACTTCAACCAGTTGTTCAAGCCTGACCAGCGCACCGTTTTTCGCCTCGAAGCGACGTTGCGCCTCGCGCAGGGCGACCAGACCTTGCAGGCGAACGACACGTTTGTCCAGCATGTCGCGCAGCTTGGGGTCGCTGGCGGCGTCGCGCTGTTGGGCCAGGTAATCCAGGGCCAGTTGTTCATCGGCGAAGGTTTCCGCCCGCAGCATCACTGCCAGCTTACGAAAGCCGGCGGCATTGCCGGTCGCCCGCTGTGCCGCCAGTTCTAGCGCACGGCTGGCCTCGGCAATATCCTTGTTAAAGAACGCCTGGTTGAAGCCATAAAAGAAGGCAGGCAGCTCATCCCAGAAGCGACACTGCATGGCCCTACGCAACACCTCGGTACCTTCGCGATCCGCGCCACCCCAGGTGAGCAGGCCGTTGGCCAGGTAATAGTTGTCTTCATGACAGGGGTTGAGTTCGGCCACCACCTGCTGGGCACGCACCAGATAGCCGGTATCAGCCTGCCCCCAGTCCACCCCGGTGGCGGCCAGGCGCATGGTTTCCAGGCTGGCCGCGAGAAAGCGGTCGCCGCCGAACAACACCAGCAACACCGGCGCGGCGATGACCACGCGGCCTTCGATCACCGGCGGCACAGGCGCAGGCGTGTGGGCGCGCCACTGCGAGGCGGCGGAGAACAGGGCAAAACCCAGCAGCGCCAGCAACAAGGGCCAGTAACGATGGCTAGGCATGATCAGGCGAAACGCTTGCGTTGCAGCGCCCAGACCGCCAGCGTCAGCAGGGCGAAGGCGTAGGCCAGATTACTCAGAAGTAACCAGGGCCAGTCGGCGGGGAGGAATTCCGGCTGGCCGTAGAGCGCCAGCATGCGCAGATCCAGCGCACCGAGATCCGGCAACAGATAACCCAGCACGCCGAGGCTGGCGCGATAGCCCTCGGTATTGCTCACCAGTCCTGCCTGACTGCCAAGCAGTTCGATAATGGCGCCATAGGAGCGCGCCACCAGCATAAAGCCGAAGGTGCCGATCAGGACGAAGCTCGGGGTCGAGGCGACTACCGCCAGCAGGGTCGCCAGCGCCGCCAGCACCAGCAGGTCGAGGGCCATAAAGGCGATCACGATCAGATAGGGCTGCCCCATGGCCACCGGGGTGGCTTGGGGGTAAACACCACCAATTAAGCCTACCAGCACAATCTGCAACAGGCCCAAGGCCAGCAGCAGGCCCAGCAGCAGCGCCAGCAGCGCGGCAAAACGGCCGAGCAGCAAGCTGCGCCGCCCGCGCGGATAGGTCAGCGAGTTGAGGTAATAGCGCTTATCGAACTCGCGCGACAGCAGCTCCTGCACCAGCAGCACGATCAGCAGCGGCACCAGCAAACGAATGGTCGAGAAGCCCACATCTAGCGCCACAGTCGCCGGTTGGCGGGCGCCGAAATAGGAGGATAAAAGCGTGGCCACCGCCACCACCAACACCACACCAGCGGCCATCCAGAGGAATTTTGCCTTGAACGCCAACCGCAGTGCAGTCAGAAAATCTCGGAAAATAGGCATATTAGACAGGACAAAATCTGAATGAAATAAAAATCGACATAACCCGAGGGGCTATTCGTCGAGCAAGTTGAAAAAAATAAGCATTAATTATTTAAGCAGAGAGCAATCAGATTGCGAAAAACGGATGCACCTCCAGCACTCCCAGTGCCTAGCTCATCAATACCGAAAATTGCTCGATAAGGAAGCCAGCTCGAATAACACCAAGTAAAAAGGGAGAGTTACCTCTCCCTCATCATCAGGACATTAGATAATTACTGTACGGCAGGCAAGTTAGCAGTTGCGCGAGCTTCAGCAAGGGCAGCAGTGCAGGCCGCACCGCCCGGATATTGCGAAGTGACAGTGCCCGCCAAAGTGGTCGCAGAAGCATAAGCCGGCCCAGTTGTTACTGCAGGAGCAGTAGTTGTGCAATCCTCAAGACCACCAACACCAGTATCCACGTTGTTATCTGCGTCAATGCAAACAGGAACAGAGCGCTGAGTTGTTCGGCCGGCAGTATGACAAGCGGTGACCGCAATAGCGCGGGCATTACAAGACACGCCCGCCGCAACCCCAGTACTCACGTTTATAGCGACGTCCTCATTCAACAGAGCACAATCAGCAATACGAACAGCCCCCGAAGCCGCAAGCTGTACAGCCGAAGCCATGCCGGATGCCATCAGGCCCACTAGCAACAAAGTAACTTTTTTCATTTCCATATCTCCAGAATGCCTATTAGCGCAGCGACGAAATGACAGCAGTGATACCGTTCTTGGCATCGGCTACTGCGGACGTATCGTTGGCCTTGGCGCGGTATTCGTTGAACTGCGGAATGGCGATGGCAGCGAGAATACCGATAATCGCGATCACGATCATCAGCTCGATCAGGGTAAAACCTTTTTGCTTCTTGAGAGACTTCATGGACAAGCTCCTGGTGTGGTTAAGGTCAGCGACCTGACAGGGGTAAAGCAGATGGCGTGCCAACTCGACAATACTCGCTGCACAAGGGATTGACTGCCACCCGCCACAAACTGCCCGCCCCCAAGCGGCAACAACTGACGTTTTTTGTCAGGCACGACTGCCGCGCTTGGGCTTGGCGCGCGATTAGGCTATAAGTCAGCAGCATCCGCCCCCTTCGATTAGCAGACTCGCAATGAACGACGCTCCGAATCTGACCGGCCTGGCTCGACAACTGGTTACCGCCGAACTCCTCGATGAACGTGCCGCCGCCCAGGCCCAGGCCCAGGCGCTGCGCAACAAGATCCCACTGGTGTCCTACCTGGTGCAGAACAAGCTGGCCAGCAGCCGGGCGGTGGCGGAAATCGCCTCCGAGCAGTTCGGCGTGCCGCTGTGCGACCTCAAGGCCATCGACAAGGACAGCCAGCCGCACGACCTGGTCAGCGAGAAGCTGTGTCGCCAGCACCGCGTGCTGCCGCTGTACCGGCGTGGCAACAAGCTGTTCGTCGCCCTCTCAGACCCGACCAACCACCAGGCGGTTACCGACATCCAGTTCAGCACCGGCCTGAGTACCGAAGCGCTGCTGGTGGAGGACGACAAGCTTGGGGATGCCATCGACAAGTTCTTCGAGGCGGCCAACAGCGGCATGGAAGACCTGGCCGACGTCGACCTCGACGGCCTCGACGTGCAGGCAGTGGATGACAACAAGGAAGAGGGTGTCTCTGGCGAAAGCGCCGACGACGCACCGGTGGTGCGCTTCGTCAACAAGATGCTGCTGGATGCAATCAAGGGTGGCTCCTCGGACTTGCACTTCGAGCCTTATGAGAAGGTCTACCGGGTGCGTTTTCGTACCGACGGCATCCTGCAGGAGATCGCCCGGCCGCCGATCCAGCTGGCGCCACGCATCTCGGCACGTCTGAAGGTGATGGCCGCGCTGGATATTTCCGAGCGGCGCAAGCCGCAGGATGGGCGGATCAAGATGCGCATCTCGAAGACCAAGTCGATCGACTTTCGCGTCAGCACCTGCCCGACCCTGTGGGGCGAGAAGATCGTGATGCGGATCCTCGACCCCTCCAGCGCGCAGATGGGCATCGATGCGCTAGGCTATGAACCTGGGCAGAAAGACCTGTACATGGCCGCGCTCAAGCAACCGCAGGGCATGATCCTGGTGACCGGGCCGACCGGCTCGGGCAAGACGGTGTCGTTGTACACCGGCCTGAACATCCTCAATACCGTGGACGTGAACATCTCCACCGCCGAAGACCCGGTGGAAATCAACCTGGAAGGCATCAACCAGGTCAACGTCAACCCCAAGCAGGGCATGGACTTCACCGCCGCGCTACGCGCCTTCCTGCGCCAGGACCCGGACATCATCATGGTCGGCGAGATCCGCGACCTGGATACCGCCTCGATCGCGATCAAGGCGGCGCAGACCGGGCACATGGTGATGTCGACCCTGCACACCAACAGCGCCGCGGAAACCCTGACCCGCCTGCGCAACATGGGCGTGCCCTCGTTCAACATCGCCACCTCGGTCAGCCTGATCATCGCCCAGCGCCTGGCACGCAAGCTGTGCGTGCACTGCAAGAAGGAAGTGCAGATCCCGCACGAGGCGCTGCTCGAGGAAGGCTTCCCGCAGGAGCAGTTCGGCAGCTTCAAGATTTATGCGCCGGTAGGCTGTGAAAATTGCAACGGCGGATACAAGGGCCGTATCGGAATCTATGAAGTGGTTAAAAACACGCCTGCCCTGCAACGGATTATCATGGAAGAAGGCAACTCCATTGATATCTCCGCGCAAATGCGCAAAGACGGCTTCAATGACCTGCGTACCTCGGCCCTGCTGAAGGCCATGCAGGGCATCACCAGCCTCGAAGAAGTGAACCGCGTGACAAAGGACTAACCGATGGCGGCCAAAGCATTAGCATCCAGCGTTTTCCTCTGGGAAGGCACCGACAAGAAAGGCGGCAAGATGAAGGGCGAGCTGATCGGACAGTCGCCTGCCCTGATCAAGGCCCAGTTGCGCAAGCAGGGCATCAACCCGCTCAAGGTGCGCAAGAAGCCCAAATCGCTGTTCGGCGAAGGGAAGAAGATCAAGCCCCTGGATATCGCCCTGTTCACCCGGCAGATGGCCACCATGATGAAGGCCGGGGTGCCGCTGCTGCAGTCGTTCGACATCATCGGCGAGGGCTTCGACAACCCAAACATGCGCAAGCTGATCGAGGAGGTCAAGCAGGAGGTCGCGGCGGGCAACAGCTTCGCCGCCTCGCTGCGCAAGAAGCCGCTGTACTTCGATGACCTGTATTGCAACCTGGTCGACTCCGGCGAACAGTCCGGCGCGCTGGAAACCCTGCTCGACCGGGTCGCCACCTACAAGGAAAAGACCGAGGCGCTCAAAGCCAAGATCAAGAAGGCCATGACCTACCCGATCGCGGTGATCGTGGTGGCGATAATCGTCACCGCCGTCTTGCTGATCAAGGTGGTGCCGCAATTCGAGAGCGTATTCGCTGGCTTCGGCGCCGAACTGCCGGCGTTCACCCAGGTGGTGGTCAATATGTCGCGCGGACTGCAGAAATGGTGGTTCCTGTTTGCAATTGGCATCTTCGCCATCGCCTTTACGTTCAAATGGGTGTTCAAGCGTTCGGAAAAATTCCGCGACTTCCTCGACCGCACCCTGCTCAAGGCCCCCATCGTTGGCGACATCATGTACAAGGCGGTGGTTGCTCGTTACGCGCGAACCCTGGCGACCACCTTCGCCGCCGGCGTGCCATTGGTCGAGGCACTTGACTCGGTGGCCGGGGCGACCGGCAACGTGGTGTTCCGCAACGCCGTGCACAAGATCCGCAATGACGTGTCATCCGGCACCCAGCTGAATTTTTCGATGCGCAGCACCGGCATCTTCCCGAGCATGGCGATCCAGATGACCGCCATCGGCGAGGAATCCGGCTCGCTGGACGAGATGCTGGACAAGGTCGCCGGCTATTACGAGGACGAGGTGGACAACGCCGTCGACAACCTGACCACCCTGATGGAGCCGATGATCATGTCGGTTATCGGCGTGCTGGTCGGCGGCCTGATCATTGCCATGTACCTGCCGATCTTCCAGCTAGGTTCGGTGGTCGGCTAACTCATGACGCTAGAGTTCCTGGCCGGCAACTTGCCGGCCTTTACCTTGACCTGCCTGGTACTGGGGCTGCTGATCGGCAGCTTTCTCAATGTGCTGGTGTATCGCCTGCCGGTGATGATGCAACGCGACTGGCAGGCCCAGGCCCGGGAGATCCTCGAGCTGCCGGCACCGCCGGACGCGCCGTTGTTCAACCTGATCCTACCCAACTCGCGCTGCCCGCACTGCGGCCACGAGATTCGCCCCTGGGAGAATATCCCGCTAATCAGCTACCTGTTCCTGCGCGGCAAATGTTCCAGCTGCAAGGCGCCGATCAGCCTGCGCTACCCGCTGGTGGAACTGGCCTGCGGGCTGCTGTCGGCCTATGTGGCCTGGCACTTCGGCTTTACCTGGCAGGCCGCCGGCATGCTGCTGCTGACCTGGGGCCTGCTAGCGATGAGCCTGATCGACGCCGACCATCAACTGCTGCCGGACTCTTTGGTGCTGCCGTTGTTGTGGCTGGGGCTGATCGCCAACTACTTCGGCCTGTTCACCAGCCTGGAAGCCGCGCTGTGGGGCGCGATTGGCGGCTACCTGAGCCTGTGGTCGGTGTACTGGCTGTTCAAGCTGGTAACCGGCAAGGAAGGCATGGGCTATGGCGACTTCAAGCTGCTGGCCATGCTCGGCGCCTGGGGCGGCTGGCAAGTGCTGCCGCTGACCATCCTGCTGTCGTCGCTGGTCGGCGCCGTGCTCGGGCTGATCATGCTGCGCCTGCGCAATGCCGAAACCAGCACACCGATCCCGTTCGGCCCCTACCTGGCCATCGCCGGCTGGATCGCCCTGCTCTGGGGCGAGCAGATCACCGGAAGTTATTTGCAGATCGCCGGGTTCGGCTAAGACCGGCTGATTACAACCCCGAACAACCCACAATCCGTAGGGCGTCACTCGCCGAAGGCAGTGCACCATGGTTGTTCGGCGCGCCACAAAAGCTGGCGGGCTGTCGCTGCGCTCCGAAGGGAACGCCGCCCGGGCCGCCCAACAAGCAAAAGCATCGCGCCGGGGCCGGCCCTCCTTCAAGAGCGGCAAACACCTCATTGGCCGCCTGATTCGCCAGGGCGCCGGCTCCTGCTCTACAATTGTGGCCCTGTTTATGGCCAACGAGAGCCGCACCCGAAGATGAAACCCTGGATTCTTGGCCTCACGGGCGGCATCGGCAGCGGTAAAAGCGCAGTCGCCCAGCACTTTATCGATCAAGGCGTGCATCTAGTCGACGCCGATCATGCGGCGCGCTGGGTGGTCGAGCCGGGCACGCCGGCGCTGGCCAAGATCGTCGAGCATTTCGGCGAGGGGGTGTTGCGGCCTGACGGTCAACTGGATCGCACGGCGCTACGCGGCCTGATCTTCCAGAACCCCGAGCAACGGCAGTGGCTGGAATCCCTGCTGCACCCGTTGATCGGCCAGGAAATCAGCCAATACCTGGCGCGTGCCGAGTCGCCTTACGCGATTCTGGTGTCGCCCCTCTTGATCGAGTCCGGCCAGCACCGTTTGACCCAGCGGGTATTGGTGATCGATGCACCCGAGCAATTGCAAGTGCAGCGCGCCATGCAGCGCGACCAAAGCTCGGCCGAACAGGTGCAGGCGATTCTCAAGGCCCAGGCCAGCCGCGAACAACGCCTGCAGCATGCCGATGACGTGCTGCTCAATGATCGCGACCTGACCTGGCTGAAAAGCGAAGTCGAACGCCTGCACAAATTTTACCTGACCCTGCGCGGAGGCCAATTATGAGCCAACTCACCATCGTCAAATGCCCTACCTGCGGCGCCCCGGTCGAATGGGGCCCGCAAAGCCCGCAACGGCCCTTCTGCTCGGAGCGCTGCAAACTGATCGACCTCGGCGCCTGGGCTTCGGAAGAACACGCCATCCCCGGCGACAACCAGGAAGACGAACTGTTCTCCAGCGATCTGGATCAGCCGCCGCGCCAGCACTGAGAAGCTGGAGCTGCACCAACAAGCCCACGCAGCGAGCACGACAATTGGTGCACACGCAGGACAGTGACATGATCCGGAGTGGTGCAACCGGGATCAGGGGCGCATGAAGCCGTAGTCGCGCTCATCGTCCAGGTTGTCGGCAAGGAACTGCAGTTCGGCGGCCAGATCCTGGGCATCGCGCCCAGCGCGACTGCGCTCAACCACCGCACCGAGCAAGGCGCGCAGGCTGAGCGCGGGATCGAAACCCTGCTCTTGCGCCTGGTGCAGGTTGTGTTCGATTTGTTGTTTGGCCCACTCGTGTACACCCATGAGATTGTCTCCACCGCTATGACCATCGACTGCGGACCCAGGACTGCTTAGGCCCGCAACTTGAATTCAAGGTGACCGGAGCGCCGCCCGACCACCCTCAGCGGCAGCCTGGCAGGCTGGCGATCCGGCCTGTTGATCTGGGTCAATGCCCCCACGCCCATCAGTTTGCTGAAGCCTGCGTTATCCACGCGGCAGGTTGTCGTCCTTCCAGGGCGCCGCCAGGTAGCGAGTGCGATTGAAGGTTTCCAGCCAGTCGGGGTAGAACACCACCAGCGCGGTGACGATCATTCCGTTGATGAAGGCCTCGGGGAAGATCACCATCCACAGGTAGCCGACGAAGTCCCCGAGCCACGGCGGCATCGGGAACAGGCCATCGACCCACAACACCCCCAGCCCGATCAGGATGCACAGCAAGGCGGCGAGGGCCGCGGGAAAAAAGCCGCTGAAAAAGATGTAAACGAACAGATTGCGCGACTGCGCGCGCTCGACCCGCAGCGCACAGAGCTCGGTGACCAGCACCGGAATCAGCACCAGAAGCACGCCGTTCACGCCCAGTGCGGCCAAATCCTGGCGACCCAACAGCAGCATGCCGAGCTGGGCGAAAAACCCGGCGATAATCGCCAGCGGCCAATCGAGCAGCAGGGTCACCGCCGTCATGCCGATGATGTGGTAAGACAGCCCCGAGGCGAAATCGCGACGCACCAGCCACAGCACGAACAGCGCGAGCACCGTACCGAAGACCAGGTGCTGACGCCGCAGGTCGCTGAACAACTCCAGCCACGGCGCCCGTCCTATGGCCCAGCAGACCAGCGGCAGATAAAGTGCCCAGCCGATGACCAGGCTGACGGGCGAGAGCAGTTCGGCAGCGATCATGGGTAGCGCCTACGCCTGAATGATGAACGTCGCCAGTTTACACCGGCGCCCAGGCGACAAAAAAAGCTGCGCGAGCGATCAGACACAACTCGCACTCTGTAGGGTGTCACTTGCTGAAGGCAGTGCGCCATGGTTGCTCGGAGCGACACAAAAGCTGGCGGGCTTTCGCTGCGCTCCGAGGCCGCCCTACCTCTGATCGTAACGCCGTCCGGGCCGCCCTATTTAGGCGTGAAACGATCCAGGGGTACCAAGCCCCCACGACTGCGGGCTAAGCTGTATGCATGGATGATTCCGACTATCTGCGCTTGCTCACGCATCAGGCCGAGCAGGCTAATGCGTTCCTTTCCAACGCCCGCAAGTGGGAGCGTGAGCGCTGGGTGTGCGAGCGTCTGCTGCAAGCCTTGAACGTCAGCCATCGAGTCGAGGAGTTCAGTGCGGCCGAACAGGAACCGCCGGACGTACTCTTTCGCGAAGCCAGCTTCGAGGTGTTTTTCGTGCTCGACGAAGGCCGGCGCCTTACCGAGGAGTGGCGCGCCGAACTGGAACGCCGGCGCAGTGCCTTCTCGCTCAGCCAACTGGTAAAGCGCGAGGCCAAGCCCAGACGTATTGGGGCCGCCGAGCTGCAAGCACTCCTGGCCCCGACCCTGCGCAAGAAAGCCCACAATTACAGTGAACGCGGCCTCGACCTAGGCGAACTGGACATGCTGGCGTTCGTCAGCCTGAAACGCGCCGTCGCCGACTTCAACAGCCACTTCCCGCCGCCCACCGAGTTCCTGCGCCAGGGCTGGCGTTCGCTGTCGCTGGTCGGCCCGACCTTCGCGCGGGTATTGTTCGCTCATCCCGATGCGCCAGAATTTCTGCGCAGCAACCTCGGCCGCAGCGTATTGTTCGATGTCGGCATCAGCCTGTGATGACCCGAGACACTGAAGCGCCCTGCAACCCGGCCCAGCCGATGACCGCACGCGAGAGACACTCTTCCGCCATGAGTCCATTACAAGAACTGCTCGCGGCCGTACCGCAACAAGGCCAGGTGCGCTGGATTGGCGTACGTCCTGCCTCGCGCGGCATCATGCTCGAACTGGAGGCGGTGGAGGCGCGCCGCGAAGCCGGTCTGACCGGCGACCACAGCCGTCCCGGGCCACGCAATGCGCGGCAGGTCACGCTGATCCAGTGGGAACACCTGGCGGTGATCGGCGCCCTGCTCGGCCGACCCGCCACACAACCGATCCAGCCGCAGGATTTGCGCCGCAATATCGCCATCAGTGGCATCAACCTGTTCAGCCTCAAGGGTCGGCGCTTTCGCATCGGCCAAGCCGTGCTGGAAACCACCGGTTGGTGCCAGCCCTGCGCGCGGCTCGAAGAGCGCTTGGGGCCAGGCACCTTCCAGGCGGTGCGCGGCCATGGCGGCATCACCGCCCGGGTACTGCAAGGCGGCATTATCCGTCTGAATGACGACCTGTGCGTTGAGCCCTTGTGAACGCCACGGCTAGAATAGCCACCATCCACAGGCCGGCCGAGAACCGCAGGGTTCCCCCAGGGTCTGATCCTTCGAGGTTTCTATGTCCAGCCGCCTGAATCCCGACGATCAAAAACTCGTCGACCAGTATTTAAGTGCCCCGCAACATCAAGTCGAACGTCAACCCTTCAAGGTGTGGCGCTTGCTGCTGATCATTGTCGGCGTGGTGATCGCCCTGGGCCTGCTGAGCCGCCTTCTAAGTCGCCTGGTGCTATGAGCTGCTTTGCGCTCGCCCAGCAAGACTTAACGAATTTTTTCCAAGCCTTGTGAGAGTGATCCATGTCCCATCGAATCCTGATCGTCGGCGGCGGTGCCGGCGGCCTGGAGCTTGCTACCCGCCTGGGTAGAACTCTGGGTAAACGCGGCAAAGCCAAGGTCACCCTGGTCGACGCCAACCTGACGCACATCTGGAAACCGCTGCTGCATGAGGTGGCCGCCGGCTCGCTGAACTCTTCGGAAGACGAGCTGAACTACGTGGCCCAGGCCAAGTGGAATCACTTCGAATTCCAGCTCGGACGCATGACCGGGCTCAACCGCGCCGAGCAGCGCATCACCCTCAGCGCGACGCTCGACGAGCGCGGCGAAGTGCTGGTGCCCGAACGGCAACTGGGCTACGACAGCCTGGTGATCGCGGTCGGCAGCACCACCAACGATTTCGGCACCGCAGGCGCCGCCGAACACTGCCTGTTTCTCGACACCCGCGAACAGGCCGAGCGCTTCCATAGCCAGTTGCTCAGCCACTATTTGCGCGCCCACGCCAGCCAGAGCGATACCACCGAGCAGATCAATGTGGCCATCGTCGGCGCCGGCGCCACCGGCGTGGAACTGGCGGCCGAACTGCACCATGCAGCGCATCAATTGGCGGCCTATGGGCTGGACAGTATCCACCCGGAAAACATGCGCATCACCCTGATCGAAGCCGGCCCCCGGGTGCTCCCGGCACTGCCGGAGCGGATTGGCAAACCGGTGCACAAGACCTTGGAAAACCTCGGCGTGACGGTCATGACCAACGCCTCGGTCAGCCAGGTGACCCGCGATGCCCTGCACACCGCCCAGGGCGACACCATCCCCGCCAGCCTCAAGGTCTGGGCTGCAGGGATTCGCGCGCCCGCCTTCCTCAAGGACCTCGACGGCCTGGAAAGCAACCGGATCAACCAGTTGCAGGTGCGCCCGACCCTGCAAACCACCCGCGACGACAATATCTTCGCCTTCGGCGACTGCGCCGCCTGCCCGCAACCCGGCAGCGAAGGACGCAACGTGCCGCCACGCGCCCAAGCCGCTCACCAGCAAGCCTCGCTGCTGGCCAAGTCGCTGAAACTGCGCGTCGACGGCCAAGGCCAGACTCTGCCGGAATACCGCTACCGCGATTACGGCTCGCTGATCTCGCTGTCGACTTTTTCGGCGATCGGCAACCTGATGGGCAACCTCACCGGCAGCGTGATGCTCGAAGGCTGGCTGGCGCGGGTGTTCTATGTCTCGCTCTACCGTATGCACCAGATGGCGCTGTACGGCCCACTGCGCACGATGCTGCTGATGCTCAGCGACCGCATCGGCCGCAGCACCGAGCCACGCCTGAAACTGCACTGAGTGTGGCGCGCCAGCGCTACGCGCTGGATGGCGCTGGCTGAGCTTGCGGGAGCGTCCAGGTGGCGTTCCGTGCCCCCGGCTCGATGCTTCCGCTTGTTGGGCGGGCCATATCCGCCATCGCCGCGGATCGCGGGGCCCATAGGGATGCGGAAAATGCCGCGAGCCCGTCGGGAACGGGCGCGGCCCTCCTACCGGGAATTGCGCTGTCGGCTGCGCTTGTAGGAGAGCCCGCGCGGCGCTCCGTGACCCTGGCGCGATGCTTTGGCTTGTTGAGCGGACTACGTCCGCTATCGCCGCGGGTCGCACCTCCTACAGGTAATGCGCTGCCTGCTGCTTTTGTCGGAGGGTCCGGGCGGCATCGCGCGACCCGCAGGGATGTGGGAAATGCCGCAAGCCCGTCGGAAACGGCCCTCCTGCAGTGGAGTTGTAGCGTTGCGGCAAATCGCGCCCATAAAAAAAGCGCCCCGGAGGGCGCTTCCTTTATGGTTGCTGATGAACATCTCATCTCAACCTTAAGATTCAACGCTGCAAACAACTGCAGGTGAAAATGGTGGGTCGTGTGGGATTCGAACCTACGACCAATTGGTTAAAAGCCAACTGCTCTACCAACTGAGCTAACGACCCAAAAATGGTCGGGGTAGGGGGATTCGAACTCCCGACATCCTGCTCCCAAAGCAGGCGCGCTACCGGACTGCGCTATACCCCGGTTGAAAGATTGGCTCCGCGACCAGGACTCGAACCTGGGACCCAATGATTAACAGTCATTTGCTCTACCGACTGAGCTATCGCGGAACTACGTGCTTTCAAATCTCTTTCTACTAGGCTTCGGCGTGAACCGTTTCCCGTGTCTGAGGCGCGCCATTTTACGTTTCCGCAGCCGCCTGTCAACCCCTTAAATTGCTTTTATGACAATGCTTTGCACGTAAGTGGCGTGCCTGCTATATCTTCCTTTAGTCTGATCAGCGCAGGATGTAAGCCACACGGCTCCAATCAGGAAAGTCCATGAGCAGCCAGGACATACCACCGAACCCGCCAAAAACTGCGCAGACCCTCGCCAGCCGTGGCATTCAGCCTCGCTTTGGCGAGCTGGTGCAGAGCTGTCGCACACTGGTGATGAATCGACTGGCAGAGCAACTGACCAGGGTTTTCGGTCAAGTCGATGACACCCTGTTCGAGTGCGCGGAAAAGGCCGAGAACAATCAGGTACAAACCCTGTTCTTCGACAGCATGCGCGAGATTCGCAAGCAGCGGCCGCAGATCGAACGAATCTACCACCAGACCATCTCGCAGAATTTCTCCGACTTTCTTGATGGCAAGCTCAAGCCAGCGCCCAGCACCAAGCAACTGGATGCCGAACAGCTCACCCTGGTGCAGGACGAGGAGTACGAGGAAAGCCTGCTGATCAGCGCCATGATCAGCCAGGTCAAATCACGCTGCACGCAACAACTGTTTGCCCTGGAGCAGCGCCTGGCCCTGCTCAACAATGGCAAACAGCTGATCGAGGAAAACAATCCCTTCGGGCCGCAGATGATTGCCCAGGCATTTCGTCAGGCCTTGGCGCCCAGCCCACTGCCGCTGCGGATCAAAGCCATCCTCTACCGCCTGTTCGACAAGTACGTGATGCTCAGCCTGGATACTGTATATAGCGCCCTGAACCAGCGCCTGATCGACGCAGGTGTACTGCCCACACTCAAGTTCAGCGCCCAGCGCGCCGAAAACTCCAAACGAGCGGACAAGCCACCCAACGCAGCCGCCACCGCGCCGCAACGCCCAGCCGACATTCCGGCCCAGGCCAGCGCCCCCCCCTCGACCAGCGCACCCGACGGCTCAGCCCCGCCACTGCCGTTTGACCTCAATGGCCCGCCCCCGAACAACCCCACAGCGCTGCTGCAGGGTCTGGCCGCGCTGCTCGGCGAGCATCGCCAGCGCGATATTGACGCGCCATTGCTCGGCGGCACACGCAGCATTGCCAGTTTTGCCCCGCGCGATGCCACCAGCACCTACAGCGCCAGCGATCTGCTCGACGCCCTGAACCGCATGCAGCGCCAGTCTGCCGAAGAGTTGGCGCAGCGTCTGCACAGCCCGCAGCAGGTCGAAGGCTTGAAGGCCGACTTGCAGCGGCAACTGGAAGCCTTCAGCCAACGCCCGGGCCAACAGAAACTGTCGGAGCAGGAGGCCGACGTGATCGACCTGGTCGGCATGCTGTTCGACTTTATCCTCGACGACACCTGCCTGATCGACAGCTACAAGACCACCCTCTCCCACCTGCACACGCCCTATTTGAAAGTGGCGCTGCAAGACAAAGCGCTGTTCACCCAGCACCAGCATCCGGCGCGCCGCCTGCTCAACAGCATGGCTCAGGCGGGCGTGCTCTACGGCGGTGAAACCAATGAACGTGCGCTGCTGGCCAAGATGCAGTGGGTAGTGGAACAGGTGGTCGGCGCCGGCAGCGGCGATCTCTTGCTGTTCGAGGGACTCCTCGTCCAATTCGACGCCTACACCGCCACCCTCAAGCACAAGGTCGAACTGCGCGAACGCCGCGCCGTGGAAGCCGTCAAGGGCCGCGACAAGCTGCTCGGCGCCCGCCAGCAGGCCATGGACGTGATTGCCCGCTGCCTGAGCCAGCGCCAGACACCCGCTATCATTCGCAACTTTCTCGAGCTGACCTGGACCGACGTCCTGGTCTTTACCCTGCTCCGCCATGGCGAGAACAGCAGCGAGTGGCAGCGCGCCGGGGAAGTGGCCGAACAACTGGCCTGGAGCGGTACGCCGCTGGATGAAAATGGCCGCCAACAACTGCAAGCGCTGCGCGTGGCACTGCTGGATGATTTGCGCAAAGGCCTGCAACTGCTCGGGGGCTACCACGAGGACGGCATTCGCCGCCTGCTGCAGGATCTGGTCGCCTGCCAATACGCTGCACAGGCCAAGCAACCGCAACTCGCCGATACCTTCGCCCCACAGCTCCAGCCGAGCACGCTGGGCGCCATGCTCGGCGAGGACGCCATGCTCGCCACTCTGGCGCCACGCGAATCCGGCCTGTCTGCCCGCGCGCAGGAATTCGCCCGGGAGCTGAGCCAGATCGAATTCGGCACCTGGTTCGAATTTCTCACCGACAACCAGCCCCACCAGCTCAAGCTCTCCTGGTTCAGCCCGACCACGCGCAATTACATGTTCGTCGATCACAGCGGCCAACGGGCGGCGATCAAACCATTGACCCTACTGGCCACTGAAATGGAACAGGGCCTGGCCCGCATCGTTCCACCCGAAAGCGATGCGCCGCTGGTGGATCGTGCCCTCAACGCCATCTATCGTGTATTGCAGCGCTTTAGCGGCCGCACGAGCAAACCCCGCTAACCTGCCAAGGAGCCTCCATGGAAGATCGTCGCCAGCACAGCCGGCGCAGTACCGAGCTGCAGCTGGAAGTCTTCGAACTGCATACCGGCCAACGCCTCGGGCGGGTGGCAGACCTCTCTGCCGATGGCTTCATGCTGTTCAGCGACAAGCCGCACCGAGCGGACAGCCTGGTCGAATGCCGGCTGGTCAGCGAAGAGGTGATCGAGGGCGTCGGCGAGATCCAGCTGAACGTCGACTGCTTATGGAGCCGCCCCGGCGCCGACGGCCAACACTGCTGGGCCGGTTTCCATATCATCGAGCTGGAACCAGACCAGTCCGCAGCACTGGCTGTGCTGCTCAAGCACCTTTAAGCGCCCGATGCCCCTGTGAGCCGCTGGATGGTGTTGAGCGCATCCAGCGCAGCCGTACCCACAGTCTCGCGACCACCCATGAGCGCATAAAAACGCCCCGCACGGCGAAGGCCGTGACGGGGCGTCGATATTGTGGCGAACTCAGACGAAGACGATTTCGTCGTTCTCGACTGTGCCGGTGATGGTGCTGCCAGGGCCGAACTTGCCGGCGAGGATCAACTGCGCCAGCGGGTTTTCGATCCAGCGCTGGATCGCCCGCTTCAGCGGCCGCGCACCATAGACCGGGTCGTAGCCGATGGCGACCAGCTTGTCCAAGGCCTCGTCGCTCAGCTCCAGACTCAGCTCGCGCTCGGTCAGGCGCTGGCGCAAGCGACCCAGCTGGATTTTCGCGATCCCGGCAATCTGCTCACGGGCCAGCGGCTCGAACACCACCACTTCATCGATCCGATTGACGAATTCCGGACGGAAATGCTTGCTCACCGCATCCATCACCGCCGCATGTTGCGCCTCGCGATCACCGGCCAGCTCCTGGATCTGCGCGGAGCCGAGGTTGGAGGTCATCACGATCACGGTATTCTTGAAGTCGACGGTACGCCCATGACTGTCGGTCAGGCGGCCATCTTCCATGACCTGCAACAGGATGTTGAAGACGTCCGGGTGCGCCTTCTCCACCTCGTCCATCAATATCACCGAGTAAGGCTTACGCCGTACCGCCTCGGTCAGGTAGCCGCCCTCTTCGTAGCCGACGTAACCGGGCGGGGCACCGATCAGCCGCGACACGGAATGCTTCTCCATGAACTCGGACATGTCGATGCGCACCAGCGCCTCCTCGGTATCGAAGAGGAACTCGGCCAAGGCCTTGCACAGCTCGGTCTTGCCCACCCCGGTCGGGCCGAGGAACAGAAAGGAGCCGCTCGGCCGGTTCGGGTCGGACAGCCCGGCGCGCGAACGCCGTACCGCACTGGCCACAGCGACCACCGCTTCATTCTGGCCGATCACCCGCTGGTGCAGCAGGCCTTCCATCTTCAGCAGCTTGTCGCGCTCGCCTTCGAGCATCTTCGAGACCGGGATACCGGTCCACTTGGACACCACCTCGGCAATCTCTTCCTCGGTGACCTTGCTGCGCAGCAGCTGGTTCTCGGTCTTGCCGTGCTGGTCGACCATCTGCAGGCTGCGCTCCAGATCCGGAATGATGCCGTACTGCAGTTCGGCCATGCGACTGAGATCACCCTTGCGCCGCGCGGCCTCCAGCTCCTGGCGCGACTGTTCGATTTTCTGCTGGATCTGTGCCGAACCCTGCACCTCGGCCTTTTCCGCCTTCCAGATGTCTTCAAGGTCGGCGTACTCGCGCTCCAGCCGGGCGATGTCTTCCTTGAGCTTGTCCAGGCGCTTGATCGCCGCCTCGTCGTCTTCCTTCTTCAACGCCTGGGCTTCGACCTTGAGCTGGATCAGCCGGCGCTCCAAACGATCGAGCACCTCCGGCTTGGAGTCGATTTCCATGCGGATACGGCTGGCGGCCTCGTCGATCAGGTCGATGGCCTTGTCCGGCAGCTGGCGGTCGGTGATGTAGCGGTGGCTGAGTTTGGCCGCGGCGATGATCGCGCCGTCGGTGATCGCCACCTTGTGATGCACCTCGTAGCGCTCCTTGAGGCCACGCAGGATGGCAATGGTGTCCTCCTCACTCGGCTCATCGACCAGCACCTTCTGGAAGCGGCGCTCCAGGGCGGCGTCCTTCTCGATGTACTGGCGGTATTCGTCCAGCGTGGTGGCGCCGACGCAATGCAGTTCACCGCGCGCCAAGGCCGGCTTGAGCATATTGCCGGCGTCCATGGAGCCCTCGGCCTTGCCGGCGCCAACCATGGTATGGATTTCGTCGATAAACAGGATGATCCGCCCTTCCTGCTTGCCCAACTCGTTGAGCACCGCCTTCAGGCGCTCCTCGAACTCACCGCGGAACTTCGCCCCGGCAATCAATGCGCCCATGTCCAGCGACAGCACGCGCTTGTCCTTCAGGCCATCCGGCACTTCGCCGTTGACGATGCGCTGGGCCAGGCCTTCGACGATCGCGGTCTTGCCCACGCCCGGTTCGCCGATCAGCACCGGATTGTTCTTGGTACGGCGCTGCAACACCTGGATGGTGCGACGGATCTCGTCGTCACGGCCGATCACCGGATCCAGCTTGCCCTCCTCGGCGCGCTTGGTCAGGTCGACGGTGTATTTATCCAGCGCCTGACGAGATTCCTCGGCATTCGGGTCATTCACCGCATCGCCGCCGCGCAGGTTGCTGATGGCGTTTTCCAGGGCCTTCTTGCTCACGCCCTGGGCGAGCAGCAGTTTGCCCAGCTTGGTGCCTTCGTCCAGGGCGGCCAACAGCACCAGCTCGCTGGAGATGAACTGGTCACCCTTCTGCTGGGACAGGCGGTCGGCCTGATTGAGCAGGCGCGCCAGATCCTGGGACAGGTTGATGTCACCGGTAGGGTTCTGGATCTTGCCCAGGCGATCGAGCTCTTTGCTCAGTGCCTGGCGCAGGCTGCTGACGTCGAAGCCAACCTGCCTCAGCAGCGGCATGATCGAGCCGCCCTGCTGGTCGAGCAGAGCCTGCATCAGGTGCAATGGCTCGATGGCGGCATGATCGAGGCCAACGGCCAGGGATTGGGCGTCGGATAGTGCAAGCTGCAGCTTGCTGGTTAAACGGTCGATTCGCATTGCGTCATCCTTCCTTTAAGAGCAGGCCGGCGCGATGGACACCCCTGTATTGAAAGCCTGCCGAGATGAAGACTAGATGAGGACGATTGTGCAAGTTTCAAGCGCGGCGACGTTGATCTGGGTCATACCCAGCAGTGGATGGGCGTTCCGCGCGGTGCGCCCGGACGGCAACTGGTTCGGCGCGTAGCGACAGCCCGCCAGCGTCTGTGTTGCGTCAATGAACCACGGCGCACTGCCGGCGGCGAGTGACAACCCATGAGAGCAGCAGGATCGGTCTCGCCCATAAAAAATGCCGCGCACTTGAGACAAGTGCGCGGCATCGATGCTGCAGCTCGCTGCTCAGGTATTCAGTCGAACAAGCCGAAGGTCATATAGCTGAACCAGGAACGCTTACGGCCCTGGGTTTTCTGGTTCGGCTGATCTGCGCCTGGCGACTTCAACTCCTCGGGAATCTGCTCTTCGGCGTCTTCATACTGGCGGACCACGTCCTGATTGGCGCGGGTTTCGCCCGGCGGCAACGGCGTATCGCTTTCGATCAGGCCGAGCGTGGCCTTGGTCAGCCAGGAACGGTTGTCGGCTTCCTCACGGGGCACGAACTCGCCATCGACCAGGCTTGGGTGATCCGGATAATTGAGCTTGAGGGCTTCCAGGCTGGTCGCGGCCAGTTCGTCCAGGGTCAGGCGCTGGTATGCCTCGGTCATCACTGCCAGGCCGTCGCCGACTGCCGGGGTTTCCTGGAAGTTCTCCACCACATAACGACCACGATTGGCGGCCGCCACGTACGCCTGACGGGTCAGGTAGTAGTGAGCCACATGGATTTCGTAAGCTGCCAGCAGGTTGCGCAGGTAGATCATGCGCTGCTTGGCATCCGGCGAGTACCGGCTGTTCGGGTAGCGGCTGGTGAGCTGGGCGAACTCGTTATAGGAGTCGCGGGCAGCGCCGGGGTCGCGCTTGCTCATGTCCAGCGGCAGGAAGCGGGCGATCAGGCCACGGTCCTGGTCGAAAGAAGCCAGGCCCTTGACGTAATAGGCGTAGTCGACGTTCGCATGCTGTGGATGCAGGCGGATGAAGCGCTCGGCGGCGGACCTTGCGGCTTCCGGCTCGACGTTCTTGTAGTAGGCGTAGATCAGCTCAAGCTGGGCTTGCTCGGCATAACGGCCGAACGGATAACGTGATTCCAGAGCCTTGAGCTTGGTCACCGCACTGGTGTAGCTCTTGCTGTCCAGATCGCTTTGAGCCTGCTGGTACAGTTCGGACTCGCTCAGGTTCTCGTCGAGTACGTCCTTGGACGAGCAGGCAGCGGTAAGGGCGAGGATGGCGATCAGCAGCAGGTGTCTCACTTGCATGGCGGCTTGCGTCCCTGTGACGGCGGCTGTCTTGAGCAAAGCCGTCCTGTTATGATGAGCGCCCCTGGTGACCCTGGGGCAAAGACGCCGTATTTAACCACAAGCGCGTAGCCGAAACCAAAAGTAGGGCCTGTTGACGCTGCATATTGCCACCACCTTCGGTGGTTATGCGGCAAATGCAGCCAGGCCGTATCGCGGGGCTTGCCACTGTAGCGATCATTCGGCGGCGTCCCACGCCTTGCCTGGGCTAAGTTGTCGCAGCAATGCAGCGTGCAATGAAACATCAACCGACCCACAGGTCCCCCACCGTTGCCGAGCATGTCCTCTATTATTAAGCAGACCATTGAACTGAACGCCGAGGTGCCCACTGACATGGGCGGCCAACGCCTCGACCAAGTCGCCGCCCAACTATTCGCCGAGCACTCGCGTTCGCGCCTGTCGGCCTGGATCAAAGAGGGGCGGCTGACTGTCGATGGTGTCGTGGTACGTCCGCGTGACATCGTGCATGGCGGTGCAGTACTGGCGCTGCGCGCCGAGCAGGAGGCCCAGGGCGAGTGGATCGCCCAGGACATCGCCCTGGATATCGTCTTCGAGGACGACCAGATACTGGTGATCAACAAGCCTGCGGGTCTGGTGGTGCATCCGGCCGCAGGGCATGCCGATGGCACGCTACTCAACGCCTTGCTGCACCATGTGCCGGACATCGTCAACGTGCCGCGTTGCGGCATCGTCCACCGCCTGGACAAGGACACCACCGGACTAATGGTGGTGGCCAAGACCATCGAGGCACAGACCCGCCTGGTCGATCAACTGCAGAAGCGTACAGTCAGCCGGATCTACGAGTGCATCGTGATCGGCGTGATCACCGCCGGCGGCAAGATCGACGCCCCCATTGGCCGCAGTGCGGCGCAGCGCCAGCGCATGGCCGTCAGCGACGGCGGCAAGCCGGCAGTCAGCCATTACCGGGTGCTCGAGCGCTTCCGCTCGCATACCCATGCGCGGGTCAAGCTGGAAACCGGGCGCACTCACCAGATTCGCGTGCACATGAGCCATGTCGGTTATCCGCTGGTCGGCGACCCCGTCTACGGCGGGCGCTTCCGCATCCCGCCTGCGGCCAGCCAGACCATGGTGCAGAGCCTCAAGGAGTTCCCGCGCCAGGCGCTGCATGCACGCTTCCTCGAACTGGACCACCCGATTACCGGGCAACGCATGAAGTGGCAGTCGCCGCTGCCGGATGACTTCGTCTGGTTGCTGACGCTCCTGCGTCAGGATCGCGAGGCATTTATCGGGTGAGCCGCTGGGCCCATGACTGGCTGACGCCAGAGTGGCCTGCACCCGCCTGGGTCAAGGCCTGCATCACGACGCGTAGCGGTGGCATCAGCGCCGCCCCCTTCGACAGTTTCAACCTCGGCGAGCATGTCGAGGACGATCCCGTTGCCGTGACGAAGAACCGCCAGCGCCTGGTCAGCCAGCTGGGCTGCAAGCCGGCCTGGTTGCACCAGGTGCATGGGGTTGCCGTGGTGCCTGCCGAGCCGGGCGAAGTGATTAGCGCCGACGCCAGCTGGACCGCCACGCCGGGGATCGCCTGCACCGTGATGACCGCCGACTGCCTGCCCGTGCTGTTTTGCGATCGTGCCGGCAGTCGCGTCGCTGCCGCCCATGCCGGCTGGCGCGGGCTGGCTGGCGGCGTGCTGGAGGCGACACTGGATGCGCTGGCCGTGGCGCCGGAGGACGTATTGGTCTGGCTTGGACCGGCGATTGGCCCGCAAGCCTTCGAAGTAGGCGCCGAGGTGCGCGATGTGTTCATGGCCGTGCATCCGCAGGCCGCCGACGCCTTCGTTGCCAGCGTCAACCCGGATCGCTATATGGCCGACATCTATCAGCTGGCACGTATCCACCTGGCGGCGCGTGGGGTTACGGCTGTCTATGGTGGCGGGCTCTGCACCTACAGCGACCCGCGCTTCTACTCTTATCGCCGCGCCGCCCAGACCGGTCGCTTCGCTTCGTTGATCTGGCTGGCCAGCTGATTCTTTAACGCCGTTCTTGTCGGCCGTCACTGGCCGCCGACCGTGCACCCTGGTTACTCGACGCGGCCTACAAGGCAGGCGGGCTGGCGCTGCGCTCCGAACGGATCGCCGCCCGAGCCGCCCTACCCGCAGGCAGTGCACCGGCGTGCATCGGCGCGGCGCAAAGCCGGCAGCCTGTCGCGGCGCGCTGGTCGGGACGCCTACATACTGCCCTGCACCTCAATCGCCGATCTGCCAGCCCGAGGTGATCGGGTAACGGCGGTCGCGACCGAAGCCGCGCTGGGTGACCCGTACGCCGACCGCGGCCTGACGGCGCTTGTACTCGTTGAGATCGACCAGGCGTAACACGCGCTTGACCGTATCCGCATCGAAGCCCTCGGCGATGATCGCATCGGCCGACAGGTCGTACTCGATGTACAGCTTGAGAATCTCGTCGAGTACCGGGTACGACGGCAGCGAGTCCTCGTCCTTCTCATCCGGCGCCAGTTCGGCTGAGGGCGGCCGGTCGATGACCCGCTGCGGGATCACCGGCCCGCAGCTGTTGCGGTATTCGCAAAGGCGAAACACCAGGGTCTTGGGCACATCCTTGAGCACATCGAAACCGCCGGCCATGTCGCCATAGAGGGTGGCGTAGCCGACCGCCATTTCACTCTTGTTCCCGGTGGTCAGCACCAGGTAGCCCGTCTTGTTGGAGAGGGCCATCAGCAGCGTGCCGCGGCAGCGCGCTTGCAGATTTTCCTCGGTGGCATCGCGGGGCCGGCCCTCGAAGACCGGAGCCAGGGTGGCCATGAAGGCCTCGACCATTGGCCCGATCGGCAGTACTCGATAGGTCACGCCCAGCGCACGGGCTTCGGCCTCGGCGTCCTCCAGGCTGATCTGCGCGGTGTAGCGGTACGGCATCATCACTGCTTCGACCCGTTTCGCACCCAGCGCATCGACTGCCACCGCCAGGGTCAGGGCCGAGTCGATGCCTCCGGACAACCCGAGCAGCACGCCCTTGAAGCCGTTTTTGCGCACATAGTCGCGCACGCCCACCACCAGCGCCTGATACACGCTGGCCTCCAGTTCCGGCAGCGGCACGCAATTGGCCGGCCGCGGCCTGACCCGCTCGCCATCGCACACCAGGTCCACCGGGTACAGGCCCTCGGTGAAGGCCGCCATGCGCTGACTTATTCGACCGCCGGCGTCGACCACGCAGCTGCCGCCGTCGAACACCAACTCATCCTGGCCACCAACCTGGTTGACGTAGACAATCGGCATCGCCCCTTCACGCGCACGATCGGCCAACTCCTCTTCGCGCTCGCGCTGCTTGTCGAGGTGGAACGGCGAAGCGTTCAGGCTCAGCATCACTTGCGCCCCGGCGTCGCGGGCCTGGGCCATCGGCTCGGCGAACCAGATGTCCTCACAGATACTCAGCGCCACCGCCACGCCCTTGATATCGACCACGCAGGGCTGGTTGCCGGGTTCGAAATAGCGCTTCTCGTCGAACACCCGGTAGTTCGGTAATTTCTGCTTGTAGTAGCGGGCCAGCAACTGGCCGTCGGCGATCACCGCGCAGGCGTTGTAGCGCAGTTCCTCCTCCAGCCAGGGATAGCCGACCACCAGATAGATGCCGCTGACTTCGTCCTGCAGGCGCTGCAAGCCCTGCTCGATACGCCGCTGCATGCTCGAGCGCAGCAGCAGATCCTCCGGCGGATAGCCGCAAAGCGTCAACTCGGGGAACACGATGACATCCGCCAGCCACTGATCACGGGCGTTGCATGCCGCCTCGATGATGCTCTCGGCGTTGCCGTGCACATCACCTGCGCGCAGATTCAACTGGGCCATCACGACCCGCAGGGTTTGGCTCATGGCTGCCTCCACCTCATAAGTCCCACTTCGACTGCGCCCGACGGCTCAGTCGTAACATTGCACCGTCCACTTCTCAGCATAGGGTTTAACCGGCGGTGAAGCATGTTGCGAACGCATTCACAGGCAAAACACCCGATTCCTAGACACCTCAGCCGCAAGGAGAACCGTCGGCCTCGGGTAATCCATGACCTCCGGCACGATCTGCAGCCCTGGCCGATGGTTGTTGCCAACCGGGAAGCAGAATAGCCGCTGTGCTGACGCCACATCCTTGGCTAAACTGCCAGGCTTTCCAATAAACTGCCTTTCCACCCAAGAAGAGAGCGTTATGGGCCTGTTCCGCCTGCTGTTCTGGATAGCCATTATCGCCGCCGCCTTCTGGCTCTGGCGGCGCGTTACCCGCCCCGCGCGGCGCTCCGAGCCAAAGCGGCAAAACCCCGCGCCCATGGTGCGTTGTGCCCACTGTGGTGTTTATCTGCCGCGCGAAGAAGCGTTGACCAAGGCTGACCAGTGGTATTGCAGTCAGGCCCATCTCAAGCAAGGCCCGAAACCTGGTGAGCGCTGAAGCCTTAGCGCTCAGCGGTATCCAGGGCCGTCGCGTACTGCGGCTCTACCACCTGTATCGCCTGACCATCGGCCTGGTACTGGTGCTGTTGATATCCAGCGACATGGATACTCAACTGCTGAAGCTGGCTAACGCCGAGCTGTTTCGCTATGGCAGCTGGTGCTACCTGATCCTGAATATTCTGGTGGCCGTGACAGTCCAGCGGCCCAAGCACCTGGCGCAGATATTCAGCCTGGCCCTGGTTGATGTGATCCTGCTGTCCGCGCTGTTCTATGCGGCCGGCGGCACGCCCAGCGGCATCGGCAACCTGCTGATCGTGGCGGTGGCCATCGCCAACATCCTGCTGCGCGGACGCATCGGCCTGCTGATCGCCGCCGTCGCTGCCATGGCCCTGATCTACCTGACCTTCTACCTCAGCCTGACCCGTCCGGAAGCCAGCGCCCAATACGTGCAGGCCGGGGCGCTCGGCGCCCTGTGTTTTGCTGCCGCCCTGCTCCTGCAGGGGCTGACTCGGCGCCTGCAAGTCAGCGAAAGTCTGGCCGAACAACGCGCGGCCGATGTTGCCAGTCTGGAAAACCTCAACGCTCTGATCCTGCAGCGCATGCGCACCGGCATCCTAGTGCTCGACGAGCAGCATCGGGTACTGCTGGCCAACCAGGGCACGCTACAGCTACTCGGTCGCGAGGCGCTGACCGGCAAGATCCTTGACCCGCATTGCCCGGAGCTGGTCAAACGCCTGCAGCAATGGCTGCACAACCCGACCCTGCGCCCGGCGAGCCTGCAGGCCTTTGCCGACGGCCCGGTGCTGCAACCGAGTTTCATTGCCCTGCAGCGCAGCGAAGAGCGGCACACCCTGGTGTTTCTCGACGATATTTCACAGATTGCCCAGCAGGCCCAGCAACTCAAGCTCGCCTCCCTCGGTCGTCTGACCGCCGGCATCGCCCATGAGATCCGCAACCCGCTCGGCGCCATCAGTCATGCGGCGCAGTTGCTGCAGGAGTCGGAAGACCTGCACGGCCCGGACCAGCGCCTGGCGCAGATCATCCAGGACCACTCGCGGCGGATGAACCTGGTGATCGAGAACGTTCTACAGCTGTCGCGGCGACGCCAGGCCGAGCCACAGCTGCTGGACCTGAAATACTGGCTGCACCGCTTCGCCAGCGAGTTCCGCAGCTCGGCGCCGCCGGGGCAGACACTCCACCTGGAGACCCAGAGCGGCACCGTGCAAACCCGCATGGACCCGCACCAGCTCACCCAGGTACTGACCAATCTGGTAGAAAACGCCCTGCGCTACAGCGCGCAAAAACACCCGCAAGGACAGGTCTGGCTGAAACTGTTCCGCGACGCGAGCAGCGACCTGCCGGTACTGGAAGTACTCGACGACGGCCCAGGCGTGCCGCCGGAGCAACTGCAAGACATTTTCGAACCATTCTTCACCACGGAAAACAAAGGCACCGGCCTGGGCCTGTATATTTCCCGCGAGCTGTGCGAAAGCAACCAGGCGCGACTCAACTACAAACCACGTGAAGGCGGCGGCAGCTGCTTTCGCATCACCTTTGCCCATCCACGCAAACTGAGCTGACCATGACCCGCCAGAGAGCCCTGATCGTCGACGATGAGCCCGATATCCGCGAACTCCTGGAAATCACCCTGGGCCGCATGAAGCTCGACACCCGCAGTGCCCGCAACGTCAAGGAAGCGCGCGAATGGCTGGCCAAGGAGCCGTTCGACCTGTGCCTGACCGATATGCGCCTGCCCGACGGCACCGGCCTGGACCTGGTACAGCACATTCTGCAGCGCCATCCGCAGGTGCCGGTGGCCATGATCACCGCCTACGGCAGCCTGGACACCGCGATCAACGCATTGAAAGCCGGCGCCTTCGACTTCCTGACCAAGCCGGTCGACCTCGGCCGCTTGCGTGAACTGGTGGCCACCGCCCTGCGCCTGCGCTCGGCGGACAGCGAAGAGCTGCCGGTGGACAGCCGGCTGCTCGGCGAGTCACCGCCCATGAAGGCGTTGCGCAAGCAGATCCTCAAACTCGCGCGCAGCCAGGCGCCGGTGTATATCAGCGGCGAATCCGGCAGCGGCAAGGAACTGGTCGCCCGCCTGATCCACGAACAGGGCGGTCGCAGCGAACAGCCGTTCGTGCCGGTGAACTGCGGCGCGATTCCGTCGGAGCTGATGGAAAGCGAATTCTTCGGCCATAAGAAGGGCAGCTTCACCGGTGCCATCGAAGACAAGCAGGGCCTGTTTCAGGCGGCCAATGGCGGCACCCTGTTTCTCGACGAAGTCGCCGATCTGCCCTTGCCCATGCAGGTCAAGCTGCTGCGCTCGATTCAAGAGAAAGCCGTACGCGCGGTCGGCGGCCAGCAGGAACTGGTGGTCGACGTGCGCATTCTCTGCGCCACCCACAAGGACCTGGCCGCCGAAGTCGCCGCCGGGCGCTTCCGCCAGGATCTCTACTACCGGCTGAACGTCATCGAACTGCGCGTGCCACCGCTACGCGAGCGGCGTGAAGACATCGCCCACCTGACCGAGGTGATGCTCAAGCGCCTGGCCGAAGGCCCCGGCCTGAGCCCGGCCAGGCTCGACGCAGAGGCGCTGGACAAGCTCAAGAGCTACCGCTTCCCCGGCAACGTACGCGAGCTGGAGAACATGCTCGAACGCGCCTACACCCTGTGCGAAGACGACCGGATCACTGCCGCCGACCTGCGCCTGGCCGACGCTTGCGGCGCCAGCGAAAACGGTGATGCCAGCCTCGCGCAGATCGACAACCTGGAAGATCACCTGGAAGACATCGAGCGCAAGCTGATCATGCAAGCCCTCGAAGAAACCCGCTGGAACCGCACCGCCGCCGCCCAGCGCCTGGGCCTGAGCTTCCGCTCGATGCGCTACCGGCTGAAGAAACTGGGCATCGATTGAGCGACTGCCGATGGCTATCGCTGCGCTCAACCGCATCCTAACAAGTCCCCAGGCCACCAACCCGCAGGATGGCGTGGAGCGCAGCGATACCCATCAGAGCGATCCGGATGTATCCGCGAAATCCACGCCGACACGAGCACTCCACGGATTATGCGGGGGCTTACTCGAGCCAAGTGATTGGTTGATGATCCGTGCGGCCACCGGTGGGCTGGAGCAGATCGCCGCCCGGCCCACCCATCTATTGCTCTGGTACCCACGCCGCGCGACCTGAGCGGGGTTACCACGCAGAGCATGGGAACCAGGCAAAGCCAAAGCATCGCGCCGGGGCGGCCCTCCTACAAAAAAGCAGCGAACACAGCATTCCCTGTAGGAGGCGCGACCCGCGGCGATGGCGGACAACGTCCGCCCCAAAAACCAAGGCATCGCGCCGAGGCAGCCCTCCTACAAAAGCAGCGAACAGCGCATTCCCCTGTAGGAGGCGCGACCCGCGGCGATGGAGGACAACGTCAGCCCCGAAAATCAAAGCATCGCGCCGGGGCGGCCCTCCTACAAAAAGCAGCGGACAGCACCTCCTCAGCCCAGGCGTCCTGCGGGCGCATAGGGTGCCGGATCGATGATCGGTTCGCGCCCGAGCAGCAGATCGCTCAGCAACTGGCAGGAGGCCGGTGCCAGGACCAGGCCATTGCGGAAATGGCCGCAGTTCAACCAGAGGCCTTCATGCCCCGGCACCGGGCCGATAAAGGGTAGGCCTTTCGGTGATCCTGGGCGCAAGCCGGCCCAATGGCCCACCACGTCGGCATCGGCCAGCGCCGGCAACAGCCCGACCGCCGACGCCTTGAGGCTGGTCAAGGCCTCTTCGGTAGGCGTCTTGTCGAACCCCACGTGCTCGAGGGTACTGCCGATCAGGATATGGCCATCGCGACGGGGAATCGCGTAACGCCCGTTGGCCAGCACGATACTGGTGAGGAAATCCTCGGCGCACTTGTAGAGGATCATCTGCCCCTTCACCGGCTCGACCGGCAACTCGATGCCCAGGCTGCGCAACAACTCGCCACTCCAGGCGCCGGCGGCAACCACGACGCGATCGCCACGCATCTCACCGGCTGAGGTGTGCACACCACAAATCCGCTCGCCCTCGCGGATAAATCCGCGCACCGCCGATTGCTCATGCACGGTCACGTTGGGCATTTGTGCCAGCGCCGCGCGCAACGCCTTGACCAGGCGCGGGTTGCGCACATTGGCCACATCCGGCATGTGCAGCGCCTGTGAGAAGCGCTTGGCCAACGCCGGCACCGCCCGATACACCGCCTCGACCGGCACCGCCCGCATCGGCCGCTGTTCACGCGCGGCCCAGGCCAGGGGGGCGGCTTGTTCCTGATCGAGCCAGTACAGGCCGGTGACATACACCTCGGGATCGATGCCGGTGTCGGCCAGCAACTGCGCCCCCAATTGCGGGTAGAAATCCTGCGACCAGTGCGCCAGGGCCGTCACTGCCGGGCTGTAACGCCAGGGATAGAGCGGTGAAACAATACCGCCGCCGGCCCAGGACGATTCACCACCCACCGCGCCCTGATCCAGCAGGCATACTTCGACACCGGCCGCGGCCAACAAACGCGCCGACAACAACCCGATAGCGCCACCACCCACCATCAAGACTCGCATAGCTTCTCCAAAAAAACGGGCCGCAAAGGCGGCCCGTTATACGTCATAAGCCCGCTAAATTTCTACCAGCACGCTTGCACGGTCCGGCTCGCGTCGTTCAGCGTTTGCGCACCAGTGTGGGCAATCCGGAAATCGCCACAGGGGTCGCCGGCCATGCGATTGACACGCGTGGCCTGCAGCAGGAAGGAGGTCGCGGTGGCTACACCTTGCACCGCCAGGGTGTAGTTAGCCGTGCCTGCATCCGGTACCTGGCTGGCGAATACCGCGGCCAGATCGCCACCCGCATCCAGATAGGAGCCCTGCAGCGAGTAATAGCGTTCCAGCGCCTGAGCGCCCGCCAGCAGCGCGGTCTTGGCCTCGGCGCGCTTGGCCCTGTTCATGTATTCCGTGTAGTTCGGGTAGGCGATCGCGGCGAGGAGGCCGATCACCGCGATCACGATCATCAACTCGATCAGGGTAAACCCCTTCACCCTGCTCATCGGATCTGATTCCATGACTGGCGGCCCTCGATGATGTTCAGGGTGTTGGCCGCCGGTACACAATCATCGATACCGGTGCCGCGACAGAGCCAGTACTTCTTGCCGTCGAGCAGGTCGAAGGAGCCGGTTGGGATGCCGGTGCTCGAACCTATGCCGGAAGCCGGCAGCGGGTTGCCATCAGCGTCGATAATGCTGTCTGCTGCGTCGAATTTGCCGTCCTTGTTCATATCGAACAGCACATATGACAAACGCCCCCCCGTCGCCAGATTGACCACCATGGTCCAGCCGGACCCACCGGCCTGACAGGGATCAGCCGAAGGAATGGCCGTCTCGAACACCAGGCGGTCGAGCAGAATCCGTGGGGCGAAGATCACCCGTTCGCCCTCTGCGCCCTTGACCGGGGATTGCAGATCCAGATACCAACCGCGCTTGCTCGCCCAATCGATGCCGTCAGGGCTTGCCGGCGCATCCAGGGCTCGTACCTCACGGCCGAACGCCGGACCCTCGAAGAGGATGGAGCGACCTTCCAGTTCCGTCCGCCCGCTGAAGGCGATCGAGGCACCCGCACTGCTGGGTTTGTCCCAAATGCCGTAGAAGGTTTGCCCGCTCGTGTCGCTCACATCGCCTGCGGTATACATGCGGCCGGTGCCGAAATAGACGATCACCCCCTTCACCACACCGCCGGGGTGGTAGGCAATTTCCGGCTTGACCGTGATCGGCTGGCGCTTGCCCGCCGCATCGGCCGCGATGTACAGCGGCTGCGGCTGCCCGCCCGATTTGAGGCTGACCTGGAAATCGTCCACCCCGTCACCCGTGCTCTTGAGCTCGAACTTCCACAGATTGCCGCCGAGATCCCCGGCGTAGACATCCTTGACATAGATATTGCCGCTGGCGTCCGCCGCATAGACGAAGGAAGGGCTGGCCAATCCGCCGGTTGCGCTGCCCGCCCTGACCTTGTTTACCGCGCCGCTGGTCAGGTTGACGATGAACAACACCGAGTCATCATTGGTGCTGCCATGACCATTGCCGAAAATCGCCGCCCAGCTACCGTCCTTCATCCGACCGATCAAGGGTTCGCCAAAGTTGTAACCGAGGTCGGCATCATCCTTGATCTCCCAGAGCACCTTGGCCGCGCCGAACCCGGCGCCACTGGTATCGGTCACATCCAGGGCGAACACACTCTTGCCGCCCGCGCCCAGGCTGCCCAACAGCACGGTCTTCCAGCCGCCATCAAGGACAGCATCGCGCACATGCAGTTTGCCGTCGACGTAGTAGCGGTGTTTGTAATTGCTGCTGGCCAGCTCCTTGATCGCAGGCAGGGCGCCATTGGGCATGTAGGCAAACAGTTCATTGCCCGCATTGGCGTTGAACGCATGCAGGAAGCCATCGTTGGCGCCGACGAACAGGGTCGGCACCTTGCTCGCCTTGGCGGCGACAAACTGGGCGTACGTCTGACCGCTGGCCGGCAGCGGCACTCGGCCATTGAAGCCCCAGTCCTGCTTGTTGGCGATGACCAGGGTGGAGTTGACAATATCGCCGAGCAGCGTGCTGCGCTTGCGATACTTGAGGCCGGCCGGCGCCTCATTCACGCGACTGCCCATCACATAATCGAATAACGCTTCGCTATTGTCGAAGTACGCTTTCATTGGCACCGCCAGACTGCCCCAGGACAGGGCTACACCGGCACTGCCATCATGCGAGAACAAGCGCCGTGACGGGTAACTCAACTGGCTGCTCGCCTCCCAGATCTGCTTGAAGTCGATGCCGGTGCTGGTCTGCGTTGGTTTTTTGGCCAGCAACTTGCCGGACCAGTCGGCGCTGGAATAAAGCGCCTCGTAGACCAGGGTATCGCTGTCCAGACGCCGAGCGGTCGGCACCGCGGCCGTACTCGACCCCGTGCGATTGGCGACCGAACTCAGGGTATCGCTCAAGGCGGTGGCGAACTGCTGAGGATCCCGGGCATTGAAGAAATCACCGCGGCTATTGATCCCGGCATGCAGCAGATCATCGATCTTGGCCGCGCTGTTGTCATCTGGCCGGGGATCCAGCCAATTGATCACAGCGCCAGTCTTGACGGCATCAAACCCTGTTTTAGACGCAATCGAGCCGCTGACGCCAAGACCAACGCCGAAGGTCACCATGTGCTGCCAGAAAGCGGGATCGGCCGGATCGGTCGGCACCCGGTTATCCAGCGTGGGATGAAGGTCGCGGTTCCAGTAATACATGGCCACATCGGCCAGGGTGTCGGGGTAGCTGTCGCTGAATGGCGACTTAGGCGCATAGCGGTAGGACTGCCCGTCAGGACCGGAGATGGTCAGGCCATTGAGGTTGTCCACGTTCTTTCGTGCATCGCCTGCCGAGGCGGAATCGCCATTCCAATAACCGTCGGTGGTCAGAATCGTATAGCTCTGCCGACAGGAGAACGATTCGCCCCCGGCCAGCCCTGGAGTCGAACTCCAGGGACCGTACTGGTCCTGTCGGGAAAAATACTCTCCGGCATCGCCAAGCGCCCGACGCAGCGGTGTACCACCATTGGCCTGAGTGGCGAACAGCCAGCTATAGAAATCCGTTCGCCCGGTATCCTCGAAGCGCCGCACCCCACGCTTAACGGTTGTGGTGCCAACCGTATCCACCGATACGCTGCCTTGGTTGATGGAGCCGTAACCAACCCGAATATCGCCGGGTTGTTTGGCAAAGGCATCGCTGACGCCGGCCTTGGCCGCCATCAGACGGGTACGATAATAGGAGAACCAGTTGGCGAAGTTTTGCTCGACAGCAGCGGAACTCGGCAGCGAGACCCGCTGATAGCAGGTGTCGGCGGTGGTGCTGCCGCAACCACTGATAAAGGAATAGTAGAAGGCCCTGCTGGAGCCGGACGCGGGTCCGACCACGAAACCCTTGTATCCATCACGGGACGGCCGGTAGAAGTCATCCATGATGGCCCGGTAGTTGTCACTCAGGTTGATCGCCGTACCCGACTGGGCGTAACCATCCAAATATGCCGAGCTGAAGATGGCATTGCTAGAGCGGGTCCCATCTGCCTTGAGCGGCGGCAGGTAACTGACATCAGGATTGTAATAAATCGTGTTCAGCTTACTGGAGACCAGGTAACGATGGCCCGTCTCGCTGCAGAAGTGGGTATAGGTTCCGGCGTAATTGCCACGATCTCGGCAGCCGCTACTGGAAGCTGGTCGCTGATTCACGTCCAGATAAGAAGGGCGCAACTCATCGGGCATAAAACCCCAGCGCATCGACCCGGAATCATCCAGCAGGAACATGACATTGGGTTCGACCTGCCCGCCCAGGCTCAAGGGCACCTGCGCCGGGGTGAAAGCGGCCACGGCACTCTGGCTGAGCGCGAACGTCAGCAGGCCGGCAAACAGCGCGCGAGCGGCGAACAAGCGTTTCGACATATTCATCTCAGGATCCTTCTGATCAATTCTGACCGCGAATAGCAATGGCAACGGTTGAGCGCAGGCGCACTTCGATATCGCCACTGCCATAGCCAGTGGCGTCGACATTGAACAGATAGGTCCGGCTCAGGCAGTCGAATGCCCGGTTCTCGGCGATCGAACCATCGGTCTCGCAGACATAGGACGTGGGACCGCCGGAGTTGCCGTAAAAGTTGCTTACCGCGCAGACCGGCTGCTTCGGCTTGCCGATCAGCTCGGCGGGCGGCGACCATTGCGCCGCGGTCACCGCCGGACAGGCACTGGCAGCCTGGAACAGCAAGCTCGGGTCGGTACTCGCCTCCACCTGCTGGCGGACATAGTCTTCGCCCACCCGCAACGAGGCCTCGGCGGCTTGAAACGCCTGGTTGTAATCGCGCGCACCGCCGGCCATGCGTTCCTGCAGCGTGCTGTTGGACATGGACGAAACCCCGATCATCGTCAACACCAGCAACATCACCAGGCAGAACAACAACACCGCACCCTCTTGTTGTCGCCTGGCCATCCCTTGTTTTTGCCTGCCCATCCGTTGCCTCGCTAATCGATTCGGTTACGTAGCGCCACCACGGTGCTGAACACCTGACGCATTCGCCCATCAGCCACCACGGCCATGCCATCAAACTCGATCGCCTGCTCCTGCGCGCCGGGTGTCCGACTATCGCTGACCATCAGCAAATCGACTTTCACCGTGCGCACATCGCCCCAGCGATTGGCGGCCTCGACCTCGGCCGGGGTCAGGTAGTCCTGCACCCCGACACTGCTCGCCGCCGCTACCCCGTAGCGGGTGCGCATCGACTCGACGCCCTCGACGACTTCCATGGTTTGCGCCGGAATCGTCGACACATCGCGCACGAACAGCGCGCGAATCGCCTGTCCGGCACTCCCCGTCCGCCCGGTCTCGGCGACATAGAAGATCTTGCTGCTGAAGCCGGAGACACGCGCGGGATCGGTGAAGGCGATATCGGCGAACTTGAAACCGCCACACTCGGCGTCCTTGTCGTTATTGCCGGCCGCGTGACTCAGCACCACCACGCCACTACCAGTGGCATTGGGCACATTGGTGACGCGGATGACCACGGCCTTTTCTATATCCATGACCATCACGGCACGATTCTGCTGCATGCTCGGGCAATAGCCGGTGACCTTGATATTGGCGTTGACGCCGGGCTTGAGAATTTCGCCCGCGGTCAGAAATGCCCCACAGTTGTCATTGATGAACAGGGCCATCTGGTCGGTGCCCACGGCGCCCAAGGCGCCAGTGGCCGTAATCCGCTGTCCCCAGACGGGTCGGTTCATGGCGTTCCATTCGCTCGCGGCACCATTGGTGGCGACCACGCAGATGCTCTCTTCCGGCAAGCGCACGCCCATGCCCACACCAGCCGGACGGATCTCGGCCGCCAGGTACTGCAGGGCAAATCGGCCGTTTTCCTGCAGGTGGCCGCTGGCGTTCTGCAGCAGGAAGGTGTTGTTGTTGCTGATAAACACTTGCAGGACTGCACCGCTGATCACCAATCCGATGACCATGGCCACCATCAGTTCGATCAGGCTCAAGCCTCGCTGAGACTGCATAGACACTCCGTCAGATCCGGGTCACGAAGGAAAAACGTTGGGCCGCACTGCCCTGCACCCGCTCCTCACTCCACTGCACGATGACAGTGAACTGATCGCCGTTCTGCACCACGCCGCCATCGCCATTGGGCAACTGCTGAGCCAGGTTGGCTCGCCACTCGGCCAGGTCGCGCTGAAATGGCAGACAGGCCTCCGCCGCCGGATTGCACGGTAACTCGGCACCCACCGCGATAACGTAATAGCCTGCCAGCGCATCGCCGCGGGCGGCGCGCATACGGTCGCCCATCTCGTAAGCGAGAAAGGTCGCATGGGAACGCACCGTAGCCGTCTGATTGGCCTTCAACGAGGTGAGCTGCATCGCGGCCAACCCCAGCAAGCCGACGGAGAACACCAGCACCGAGACCAGCACCTCGATCAGCGAGACGCCTCGTTGTGATTGCCTGTTCATTAGCAGCCCCTCTTTCTGACGGAGGCCGCACCGGACAACTCGACCACCACCGTGCGATTGAAGGTGGCGCAGTTGAGCTCGGGGTCTTTCACCAGCAGATCGAAAGTGACCGCAGCGCCGCTGATCAACTGCCCCTGTGAATCGAACAGAACCGTCTTCAGGCCTGCCGGATTGACGTCATAGGAAGACAAGGCCGGGAAGACCTGCAGCTCGAGGGCATCGGCATGCCTGAGCACCTGCCAACTGCCGTCGGCAGCCAGCGGTCCCTGCAACCTGGTGGCCTGGGCACGCTGCACGGCCTCGCGACGTGCATAGGCGAACATCCCTGAGAAGGAATTGATTTCAGTCGCCGCCCGATTGCTGCGCAACAACTGGCTGAGATTTGGTGCCGCCAAGCCAAGTAGCACCGCGAGCACTGCCAGCGTGATCATCAGCTCGATCAGCGTGAAGCCTTTCTGCGACATCGCATCCACTCCATAGATGTCATCTTGTATGGCGCGCAGAACCGCCCGCTCCCTCCCCTGCAAACGCCCATCCATGGACAAACGGTCAAAAATCACCGACTAACGGTAATTTTGCGCCTCGGGACTATACCTACTGGTACGCTCGTTTTGAATTTTTATTCCGAAGAACTGCGACATCGCCACACATCGGAGTGTGACCGAAGGCTCAATGCGCGAAGCAGGCTGGGCTTGGGGAAGGCGAAGGGATTATCGGGGGAGAAGGCGGGCACCGTGCCTAAAGGCTGAGGGAAACGGAGCAGTGGGCGGTGGCAGCAAGGGGAATGAGCCAGATCGGCGGAGGCCGGGGCTATGCATGAGGGCAAACAGGTCAGCCGCCCTTTGTGTCGAATCGCTGCTGCTTGATGGAGGGTGTGAAGGCTGCCAGCAGAGGCAGCCAGTTACACCAGTTGAGCGACAGGAAATGGCTCAGGAGCAGGTCGAGGTATTGGTCTTGGTCACTGATGCACGCCCTGTCGCAGTGATATTGACCACGCGCTCCTGAGCTCCAACGCCGGGGGTGGCGCGGCAGGCTGTCAATGTGGCCTGAGTAGCACCTACACCTGTGCCCTGAAAACGTACGCTGGCGACCGTCCCGGTAATTTTAAAACCGGAAGGGGCCGCCTGATGCTGCAGCAGCACCGACTCTCCTGCATCCAGCGCCCCGTCGTCGTCGGCATCGTGAAACACTACCCAGCCTTGCTCCCAGCCCCCAGCGATGCAGTTTTCACCATCGTCAGAGACGCACATCCGGACAGCGGAATTACGCTTGATCGCCTCACTGCGTGCCAGCAGGGTTCCCGCGACCAGATCGTTAGCCTGGGAACGCAGCTTGCTGCCCAGGGTCATGTCAGAGTACGACGGGACCATGATTGCCAGCAGCACCGCGAATACAGCAAGAGTGATCATCAGCTCGATCAGGGTGAAACCGTGCTGCCCAAACCTAGAAGCAGCAGCGCTCTTGGTCTGTCGTCCTGATTCCATGACAAGGTGCTCAATCATTGCTCGATATTCCAATACACACGACTCTTGTTAACTGCTGAGCCACTGGGTTCAGGCGCATAATCAACTTCCACAGGCGACTCTGGATTAGCTCCTATGACAAATGGTACATCAGTGCATACTCCATCACTGGTACACACAGTCACTATCCCTGACACTGGCGAAGGTGGCAGCCCGCCTCCATCAATAACTTGAAAACGATCCACTGCCTTAGCCGGTGAAGCATCCAGGAAGTTAATGTTATAAACCCGAGCCGTCCCCAGATTCGAACCGCAACTGGTCGACGATGCGACAGTTGGAGTATGGGTGCTGAAGGTTACCACCCCAAACACGACCACCGCAGATGTCACCACCTGCTCCTTATCGTGGACGGTATCTGCGGCGCCATATTGCAAATACCAACCTTTATTATCGGCAGCGTTTAGCTCGGCCTCTTGAGCAACCGTTAGCGCCGCACTATTAGCATCGATCTCCAACAACACATTGTCGTCGAGGCTAATCACATCCGGGTCGGCCGAACGATCATCCTTGATCATGAAAAAGGCGTTATTAACAGAAGCAGTTACGGCGTCAGTACTCAATGGATGCTCGCGATCGCCAGAGCCCAACAGCACAGCATTGAAGCCACTGGTAACCACGACCTCTGGAGCGAACAGGAACTTGCGATTGGCCAGCCCGCCTGGACAAGTCTCGGTATCACAGCCAAGCGCAGCGATTTTTTTAACCGCCCAGGTCGACGGAGCGCCGGAGATACTGATCCGATAGACATTACCGCCGGTATCTGCCGCATACGCGTACTGCGCCAATCCACTGCTATTGGTCACAACCGTAATGTCGCCCACTACGCTGCGGTCTGTAACCATAGTGAGAGCGTCATTCAACACGGTGCCGGTGTCTGCATCCAGCACATAGATATTGCTGCCCCGAGACGTGCCAGACGTACACGTATTGAGATCAGAGGCGATAGTGCCATCCTCGCAAGAGTCGTAACCGCCTCCCATGATCAGCATGGGCTTGTAGTTCGTAGTAGACGTTGTGACGCCATCGGCGTCTGTGGAACTGGTTACGCTGGTATACCCTGCCGCCTTAATGACCTTCGGCGCCGACCATGTCTGGCCAATATTGCTCAGCCCTGTTGTCGTACTGTCAGCCTTCCATTTCAGCCTTGGGTCGGTGAGGTTTGTGCCGGCACTGACATCGAATGCGTACACCGCACTGCCACCGCGGCGCATAGCGGCATAGACCCACACATTATCGCCATCTTTGTGCGCAGTGACTGGGCCGTCGAAGAAATAGTCCTTGCGCCTGGTTGTGAGTGTAGGCGTGCCGGGATAATACAACTCCGGGCTGTTTGAGCGCAGCCGCTCGAATTTGCTGTAATGCTCAGGTGCGACAAATGACCAAAGTTCGTTGCCGTCAGTACCGCCCTGATTGCCATTGATGGCACGCAATGTGCCGTCATTGGCACCATAGAACACCACTACGCCAGTACTGCCGCCGTAATCCACTGCTACCGGCCGGGAGTGCACTACGTCGCCATGCACCGACGGGCGCATATCATCCTCAGTCTGACCCGTTTTTTCAGGAGTAGCCGTGTTATCCGCGCCGGTAATCCAATCGGCAAGATCAGCAGGCAAACCAGAGTTGGTTGCGTTCATGTCAGGAAGCGATGCACCAGCTGAGCAGCCGTTACAGGTCTTGATATTGCGTGTAGTCGGCGTAAGCCCCCCACTCCGGAGGCGATATCCAGCCGCGCCCTTTTCGACAATATCGCCGTCAGGCGAGTTGGACCTATCCAAATTAGGGATAACCACTTCGTTGATAGTCGTACAGGTACCTTGCGGCAGGAACGACCAATAGCTGTCCGGGTCTTCAGGTGACCAGAAACTGCGAGCACAGGGCCTAAGGAAGCCTGTATTGGCGGTACTGATGGCAGGCTCGCCATCCGCATCGCCGAGGAACAACTTGAATTGGCCTCCCGAGGTATCCGCGACAAACTTATATTGCTTGAGATTCCCTGCCCAGCGCGGGTTGGCATCCGCGTCCGGGCGGAACATGCCAATAAACACTTGGTTCAAGTAGGTGCCTTGGGTACTGACGCTGATTGGCAAACTGGCCGACGCAAAAACGCTATTGACTGCCTGAATCTGGCTAAACGTATCCAAAATAGCAACCGTCAACTGATCCACATCACTGGCGGCAAAGTAGCTGCCATAGCCATAGTCGGCTATCGCCCTTATGAAGTTGGGGTAATTCCCGTCACTCGAAGCCCCCGTAACGGCAATCCCGTGGGTGATGATGCCCTGCGCGTCATCCTTATCGCTTACATCCGCCCCGCGCATATAGCGCGCATATTCATCGGCCCAGTTCCCCTGGTCACTGTTGCTGACTTCGCTGGTCGGGTAATTGATCTGCGTATAATCACCGCCCAAGCCGCTCAGGAGGTCACGCGCCTCATTGTTAGTTACCTCGCCAGCCCCACCATTGGCGATAAAGATGATGTGATTGCGCCCACAGCTACTAGCAGAGGGGCTCACATACTTTCCATCTTCTACGGCTGCTTCATCCCACTTGCTACCGGCGGTGCCCTTGTAGGGTGTTTCCCCCTTGAAATACAGGTAGGCTTCATGCAGTGTCTTGGCAAAGGCGGCATTGTTGCCTTTATCAGCATCAATGCTAAGGGCAGCAACTTTTGCCTTGAGAACTGCTTTGTTTGCCGTAGTCAGTGGCAAAAAGGCCTGACGTGGATAGCCGCCACTATTGGCAGCCGGAGATTCATTAAAAAGCATAAATCCAACATTGAACTTGGCGCCTCCATCTGCCTCGGTTGGCAAGGCATCAATTGCGTTGTAGAGCGCGCACTTCTCAATGGCTATTTTCTTACCTTGCTCAACACCTGGACTGTCTTTACCTTTTACACTGCCATCCGGCGGGCCGACAGGAGCTCCATCAGAAGTTTCTACAACCACCCCACCATCTTTATAATAACAATCAGCAACAGGAATATTGGCACCCCAATTCGCTGAGTTATCCAATACAAGCAATACATTGGGGAGCCCGGAGTTCGGCGGCGTGATGCCCGCAAACAGGTCAACGTCTTCCGCATAAGAATTGCAGTGCAGAACCAGTGCAGTCATACCCAACACGCTTTTCAGCCAAAAGCCTTTCATTATCCTTCTCCTAAGCGTCTATGCACTGCACTCAACTGCACTTTGCGAAATCCGGGTCAAGTTCACCCATGTACTTGCGCACGCCATGGCGCACGGTCACCGCCGCTCCCGACGCACTGTCGGCTACAACCGACTTGAGCTCCCAGAGTGTATAAAAGCCACTGGTACTGGGAATCCCGGAAGCGACGCCACTCAAAAGAGCCTCATCGACGGGAGCCGGAGTTGCCCTTCGGCAACCTTCCACTGTCACTGTCACCAGATATGGTGGGGTTGCCGGATCCCGATCAAAATCGAGCTCGTAGGGTTGAGCTGCTGTCAGGCTGGTGAAGTTAAGGCTTACCACCTGCTCAATGGCCGCGTTAGCCGCTGCAATAGCTTCGTCGCGAGACTGCATATTACCCACGGCCTTGAGATTGCTCCCGCTCATGGTGAATGCACTGGAAATCATCAGCGTGAACAGAAGCAGCATAATCAGGCCAATGATCAGGGTTGATCCACGCTGGGAATAGAGCGATCTGGGCAAAGTCATGGCGCCTCTCTTCTGCCAGATATATTGTTCAGGCGCACCGTGCTGGAAAATACGTGGCGCTTGAAATTGTCATTGAATGGCCCGAGCGTGGTGGTGCCTAGGCTATAGGTCTTGCCATCGGTATAACCCGGTGTTGCGGTAAGGCTGCGCACCAGCACATATACTTTGACCGCTACCACATTCGCCAACTGGTCTGCGGTACAGACAGTTGCGGCCGGATGGGTCGAGGGAGCAGTCGTATCGGCAGAGATATCTGCCAAGGGGCAACGCACATAGGTATCGGGAGCACCATCGACCGGACCGTCATCGATACCCAGTTCAACCCGAAAACCTTCCACACCTTCAATCATCGGCTCAGCGGCAAGATGCTTGTTTACGTCAAACAGTGAACGCATCAAGGTGTTATCGTCGCGAACATAATAAATATTCGACACAAACTTCCTTCTATCCGCAGAAGTCGCGCAGTCCATCTGGCGAAGATCATGTTCATCGGTATCAAGCACATAGGAATACGCTGTTTCAGGCAAGGTCGAACACGACGATGCCTGGAAATAAACTTTGCCAGCGGCATCGTCACAACCACCCACTCCAGCCACACAAGTTTCTGCGTGGCGCACCACCAAGAAATCGGTGTCGGCTTTTATATCTGTTCCTATCGCCGGTGAGGCACTGGTGCAACCCGTCGGCGCATCGTCGTATACCTGTACAGGGATACCTAGCAGATTGTTCTTATGTTCATCGGTCCAGTTTGAATCACTGTAAGCGACGCAGGGATTAGGCACCAAGGTAGGTGTATCACTAGCCACCGTGGTCAACGTCAAGTCGTCAAACTGCGGGACATAGCCGTCCCAAAACCCGCCATGCGAGAGGTCGCTCTGCAACAACTGAATAGCGAAACGACCATTCTCGATCTGGATATTGGTCTTGGCCATTTCATCGTTGGTGCGAGTGACATCCAGAAACAGTGTGAGTACCGCACCCATGATCAGCAAACTGATGACCATGGCAACCATCAATTCGATGAGACTAAAACCGGCTTGATGGCTCTGCCCAAAGAGCCTGCACAGCTTGCTTTGCACTTTTATTAAAGGTGTTCTCATAGTGTGGCAACCCGCACGATAGTAGTGACCACACGACGACAAACATCATCGGCACAGGTTGAACCGGCAGAACCATAACTATCTGCGCCACAGGCAACACCTGCCGAAGGAGCTGCAAGAGGGAACAAGCCCTGCCAGGCCACCGTGATCAAGTATTGACCACTGCCAAGGGATTCGACACAGCCTCGACCACCTAGCATCGCGCCGATCTTGTTGGCACCAACGTTTTCTGCCGCGCCCTGCAAGGCGGCACACCACTCGCTGGTGTCTCTTTGCTTGCGGCTACCTGAATTGCCTGGGCAAGTCATGCCGACACCAAGTGGGCTGGCCGCCCCCGTAACGTAGGTAGCTGCATTATTGCGATTGCTGGCAATGCGATTGGCCATGTCATTGAGCAGCAACAGAGCCTGGGAGCGCTGATAGGCCTCCATCTCAGACTGCTGCAACCGCGACTGCAGCCCCGCGATACCCAGCAAACCGATGGAAAGAATAATCACGGTGACCAGCACTTCGATCAGGGTGACGCCTCGTTGGTTGCGGAACGTTAGTGGCATAAACATGGTCACCACTTCTCCGGCGGCGTCTTGACCCCTTGACTATTCAGCGTCAGATTGCCATCGCCTGCCTGAGCCCCCGTCGGCACGAACGTAATCGTAAAGGAAGGCTCCGGCCCCGCACCCAGCTCGATTTTGAAGCCATATTTAGCGGACACGTCGGCGGGCAACACGTATCCGGTACTGGCTTGAAAGGCGGCAGCGTCGGCGGCGGCGACATAGGCGCGGTTAGCAAGCAGCAATTGCTGTTCGCGGTTGGCGATATCCATCATCGCCGCCTGCGCCGCGGCGCGGTTGCTCTTGATGATGTATTCCTGATAATTCGGGTAGGCAATTGCGGCCAGGATGCCGATGATCGCGATGACGATCATCAACTCGATAAGGCTAAACCCCCGCTGCCCAGTTCGCTTCACCATATTCCCTCTCGCGCTCGGTTTTAGTCACATGCCCTAGCCATGTGCCGCTAGGGTACGAATCATTGCACTGGAATACCGCTAACCAGTGCGGAGTTTCGACAGTTGGCGCTTTTCCGCTCACGGACGGCCATGTCCATCGACTCAGGCGAATCTAGCAGCTTCACTCGACAGCCTTTCTTGCTCTTTACTTGCAAAAAGCGGTTTACCGGCTAGAGCTTATAGGCCGGACGTTGAAAAGACCCCGGCTTACACGACCACCGGAGCCGAGGCGGAGACGACCGGCGCACTCCCTACCAGGATGGCAGGGTAACTCAAGAAAGAGGCACGGACGCCATGTACCGCCACGCCTTCGGTTTCACCCTTGTCGAACTGCTTACCTCGCTCAGCATCCTTACGTTGCTGGCGACTGTCGGCGTGCCGGGTGCGCAGCAGTTCATGGGCAATCAACAGTTGGTCAGCGCCAGCAATACCCTGGCGGCGAACCTGTCCCTGGCTCGCAGCGAATCGATCAAGCGGCGCCAGCCGGTGCTGGTCGACAACGTCGATGGCGACTGGGCCAGCGGCTGGCGGGTATTCGTGGACCTGGACAACAACGGTCAACTGGATGAAGGCGAACCCTTGCTCAGGCAGGAGCAGTCGCTGCCCAAGGGCGTGATTGCCAAGGGCAATACGCCAGTCAGGCGCTATGTCCGCTACACCTCGCTCGGCAACGCCAAGCTGCTGGGTGGTGCCTTTCAGGCGGGAACGCTGACGCTCTGTCACGCGACCGGCAAACAGGCGGTCAGGCGTTTGGTGTTGAGCGCCAGCGGCAGGCTGAGGCGGGCCAGGGATGAGCCGGATTATTGCTGAAGGGCCATGCAATCCGTAGGTACCGTCCGCCGCGGGCAGTGCACCGTGATTCACGTGATTCACTGGAGAGGCGTAGATCCTGGCGGGTTGTCGCTACGCTCCGAAGCTGCCCTACCCGTATACCGTGCACCACGGGTTGGCGGTGTGGCTTCGAAGTGGGCAAGCTGCTGCCGCGTTCCAAGCGGAACGCCACCCGGACCGCACAATTCGCCGTGCACAGCTCAGGCGGCTCAAAGCTGCTGGACGCGCAGCTCCTTGGGCATGGAGAAGGTGACGTTCTCCGGCCGCCCGGCCAGCTCGCTCTCGCCCGTCGCGCCCCAGGCTTGCAGCTGGCTGACTACGCCACGCACCAGCACCTCTGGGGCCGATGCACCGGCGGTAATACCTATACCGCTAACGCCGTCGAACCACTCGCGCTTGAGGTCTTCGGCGCCGTCGATCAGGTAGGCCGGGGTGCCCATGCGCTCGGCCAGTTCGCGCAGGCGGTTGGAGTTGGAGCTATTGGGGCTGCCAACCACCAGCAGCACGTCGCACTCGGCGGCGAGTTGCTTGACCGCATCCTGGCGGTTCTGGGTGGCGTAGCAGATGTCGTCCTTGCGTGGCCCGCCTATAGCTGGGAATTTGGCGCGCAGGGCGTCGATGACTTTGCTGGTGTCGTCCATCGACAAGGTGGTCTGGGTGACAAAGGCCAGGGCCTCGGGGTTGTGCACCTGCAGGCGCTCGACATCGGCCTCGTCTTCCACCAGATAGATGGCGCCGCCATTGCTGGCGTCGTACTGGCCCATGGTGCCTTCGACTTCCGGGTGGCCGGCGTGGCCGATCAGGATGCATTCGCGACCTTCGCGGCTGTAGCGCACCACTTCCATGTGTACCTTGGTCACCAGGGGACAGGTGGCGTCGAAGATCTTCAAGCCGCGCTGCTCGGCTTCACTGCGCACAGCCTGGGATACGCCGTGGGCGCTGAAGATGACGATGACGTCGTCGGGAATCTGATCCAGCTCTTCGACAAAGATGGCGCCACGTGCGCGCAGGTCTTCGACCACGAATTTGTTGTGCACCACTTCATGACGCACATAGATCGGCGGACCGAAGACTTCCAGGGCACGGTTGACGATTTCGATGGCGCGGTCAACACCGGCGCAGAAGCCGCGGGGATTGGCGAGTTTGATATGCATGGTGACTCTCGGCGCGCGGAAACTTGAGGGTGAAGAGTGTAACGCGAGACGCCTGCACGATCACAGGCTCCGGGTTCGAATCGGCACGCAGGGTGTAGCAACCATCGAAAACAGCAGGCACCGCGCTCCCCTGCAGGAGAGCCACGTCCGCTACCTACGGGCTTGCGGCATTTCCCACATCCATGTGGGTCACGCGCCTGGCGGCGATGGCGGACATAGTCCGCCCACCAAGCAAAAGCATCGCGCCGGGTCGGCCCTCCTACAAGAGCCTCAGAGCGCTTTGACCGCAATGATTTCGACGTCGAAGCTCAGGGTCTTGCCGGCCAGCGGGTGGTTGAAGTCGATGGTCACCTGGTTGTCGTCGAAGACCTTGACCACGCCCGGCAGCTCGGCATTGGCGGCGTCGTTGAAGATCACCAGCAAACCATCGGAGAGCTCCATGTCCTTGAACTGGCTGCGCGGCATGATCTGCACGTTCTGTGGGTTGGGCTGACCGAAGCCATGCTCCGGCAGCACCTGCACGGTGCGCTTGTCGCCGGCCTTGAAGCCGAACAAGGCGGACTCGAAACCCGGCAACAGATTGCCATCGCCGACCTTGAAGGTGGCAGGCTGCTTGTCGAAAGTGCTGTCGACCACGTCGCCGCTTTCCAGCTTGAGGGCGAAATGCAGGGTAACTTCCCTGTCCGGCCCGATACGTACATCAGTCATGGGGTGGTTTCTCCGGACTTGTTGCTTTTGAACATATCCAGCGCCAAGAGGATGGCACCGAGGGTAATAGCGGAGTCCGCGACATTGAAGGCCGGGAAGTACCAACGGTGCTGCCAGTGCACCAGAATGAAGTCGACCACATGGCCGAATATCACCCGGTCGACCAGGTTGCCCAGCGCGCCGCCGAGTACCAGCGCCAGTGCCATGGCCAGCCAGGTTTCATCCGGCTTCAGGCGCTTGAGCCAGACCACCAGCACAGCGCTGACAGCGATGGCGATCAGGGCGAACAGCCAGCGCTGCCAGCCCGAAGCGCCGGCCAGGAAGCTGAACGCCGCACCGGTGTTGTAGGCCAAGGTCCAGCCGAAGTAACCGGGGATCACCTCGATCTGCTGGTACATGGTCAGCGCGTTGTCGAAGTAGAACTTGCTGGCCTGATCGATCACGAACACCAGTAGGCTCAACCACAGCCAGGGCAACCTGCCGAAGCGGGCGCTCATGCCCTGCCTTCCTGCAGGAGCCAACTCGCTGGCGACATACCGCGAATCGCCGGGATGCCGGACAGCATTAGGCTGATTCCGGCGGTTACCGGAGCAATAGCGCGCGCGGCATCACGCATAGTGACGAACCTCGCCAGCGCCTTCGATGTTGTCCACGCAGCGGCCGCAGATTTCCGGATGCGCCGGCTTGATCCCGACGTCTTCACGGTGATGCCAGCAACGCGCGCACTTGGCGTGGCCGGACTTGAGCACTTTCAGCTTGAGGCCCGGCACTTCGGTTTCCACCGCATCGCTCGGCGCACTGCTTAGCGGCGCCAGGCTGGCAGTCGAGGTGATCAGCACGAAGCGCAGTTCATTGCCGAGCTTGTTCAGGTCGGCAATCAGGCTGTCTTCGGCGTAGAGCGTCACTTCGGCCTGCAGGTTGCCGCCGATGGCCTTGGCCGCGCGGAGGTTTTCCATTTCCTTGTTGACCGCGACCTTGACCGCCATGACCCGCTCCCAGAACTCGCGACTCAACTCGAGCCCCTCTGGCAACTCGCTCAGGCCCTGGTACCAGCCGTTGAGCATCACCGACTCGTTACGCTCGCCCGGCAGGTACTGCCACAGCTCGTCGGCGGTGAAAGACAACACCGGAGCGATCCAGCGCACCAGTGCCTCGGCGATATGGAACAACGCGGTCTGGCAGGAGCGCCGCGCCACGCTGTCGGCGGCGGTGGTGTACTGGCGGTCCTTGATGATATCGAGGTAGAAGCCGCCCAGCTCCTGCACGCAGAAGTTGTGCACCTTCTGGTAGACGTTCCAGAAGCGGTAACTGTCGTAGGCCTCCTCGATCTCGCGCTGCAGCAACAGGGCGCGATCCACCGCCCAGCGATCCAGGGCGAGCATGTCCGCGGCGGGCAACACATGCTGCGCCGGGTCGAAACCGCTGAGGTTGGAAAGCAGGAAGCGCGCGGTGTTGCGAATCCGCCGGTAGGAATCGGCGCTGCGCTGCAGAATCAGCTTGGACACGGCCATTTCGCCGGAGTAGTCGGTGGACGACACCCACAGGCGCAGGATGTCGGCGCCCAGGCTGTCGTTGACTTCCTGCGGTGCAACCACGTTGCCCAGCGACTTGGACATCTTGCGGCCGTTCTCGTCGACCACGAAGCCGTGGGTCAATAGCTCCTTGTAGGGCGCGTGACCGTCGATGGCGCTGCCGGTCAGCAGGGAGGAATGGAACCAACCGCGGTGCTGGTCCGAACCTTCCAGGTAGAGGTCGGCGCGCGGCCCGCTGGCGTGGCCGAGCGGATGGGAACCGCGCAGCACATGCCAGTGGGTGGTGCCGGAGTCGAACCAGACGTCGAGGGTGTCGCTGATCTTGTCGTACTGCGCGGCCTCGTCACCGAGCAACTCGGCGGCATCCAGCTTGAACCAGGCTTCGATGCCCGCCTGCTCGACGCGCAGCGCTACAGCCTCCATCAGCTCGGCAGTGCGCGGGTGCAGCTCGCCGCTCTCCTTGTGCAGGAAGAACGGGATCGGCACGCCCCAGTTGCGCTGACGCGAGATGCACCAGTCCGGACGGCCGGCGATCATGCTGTGCAGCCGCGCCTGGCCCCAGGCCGGAACGAAAGCGGTCTGCTCGATGGCGGCCAACGCCCGCTCGCGCAGGGTGTCGCCTTCGTTGGGCTGCTTGTCCATGCCGACGAACCACTGCGCGGTGGCGCGATAGATCAGCGGGGTCTTGTGCCGCCAGCAGTGCATGTAGCTGTGCTGGATGACTTCGTGCTTGAGCAGGCAACCGACTTCGTCGAGCTTGGCGACGATAGCCGGGTTGGCCTTCCAGATGAACTGGCCACCGAAGAACGGCAGCGCTTCGACGTAAACACCATTGCTCTGCACGGGGCTGAGAATGTCGTCATTGCTCATGCCGTAGCCCTTGCAGGAACGGAAGTCGTCTTCGCCGTAGGCCGGCGCCGAATGGACGATGCCGGTGCCAGCGCCGAGCTCGACATAATCGGCCAGGTAGACTGGGGCGAAACGCTCGTAGAACGGATGGCGGAAACGGATCAGTTCGAGCGCTTCGCCCTTGGCGATGGCGATTACCTCGCCCTGCAGGCCATAGCGCTGCAGGCTGCTTTCGACCAGCTCTTCGGCCAGCAGCAGAAGCTTGTCGCCGGTATCGACCAGGGCATAGTTGAACTCGGGATGCACGTTGAGCGCCTGGTTGGCCGGGATGGTCCAGGGCGTGGTGGTCCAGATGACGATGCTGGCGGGCTTGCTCAGGCTGGCCAGGCCGAAGGCGGCGGCCAGCTTGTCGGCGTCTTCGACCGGGAAGGCAACGTCGATGGCGTCGGATTTCTTGTCCTGGTATTCGACTTCGGCTTCGGCCAGCGCCGAGCCACAGTCGAAACACCAGTTGACCGGCTTCAGGCCCTTGAACACGAAGCCATGCTTGACCATCTCGGCCAGGGCGCGGATCTCGCCGGCTTCGTTGGCGAAGTCCATGGTCTTGTACGGGTTGCCCCAGTCGCCGAGCACACCGAGGCGGATGAAGTCGGCCTTCTGCCCTTCAATCTGTTCGCCGGCATAGGTGCGGCAGCGCTCGCGGGTCAGGTCGGACGGCTGGTTCTTGCCAAAGGTGGTTTCGACCTTGTGCTCGATCGGCAGGCCGTGGCAGTCCCAACCCGGCACATAGGGCGCGTCATAACCGGACAGGGTCTTGGAGCGGGTGATGATGTCCTTGAGGATCTTGTTGACCGCATGACCGATATGAATGCTGCCGTTGGCATAGGGCGGGCCGTCGTGCAGGACGAACTTCGGCCGGCCTTCACCCAGCTGCCGCAGCTTCTGATACAGACCCATGTCGTTCCAGCGCTGCAGAATCTGCGGCTCGCGCTGCGGCAGGCCGGCCTTCATCGGGAACTTGGTATCAGGCAGATTTAGCGTGGCTTTGTAGTCGGTCATTTCAGGCTCTTCACTTAAGCGGTTGACCCTGCCAATGGGCACGGGCGGCGGCAATATCGGCAGCAATTGCCGTCTTCAGTGCCTCGAGGGAGGCGAAACGCTGCTCTTCACGCAGCTTGTGGTGGAAAGCCACCGTCAAACGCCGGCCATACAGATCACCGGCAAAATCCAACAAATGCACTTCGAGGTGGGCGCTGCCATCACCGGCCACGCTCGGCCGTACGCCGATATTGGCGACACCCGGCCACGGCTGACCATCCACCTCGGTGCTGACCAGGTACACCCCGGTCAGTGGCACGCGCTTGCGCTTGAGCTGCACATTGGCGGTTGGCGCATCCAGCTGGCGCCCCAGCTTCTGTCCGTGCAGCACGCGCCCGGCGATCTGGAATGGGCGGCCGAGCAGGTGCTCGGCCAGGGCGAAGTCGCCTGCGGCCAGCGCCTCACGCACTCGGGTACTGCTGACACGCACGCCATCCAGCTCCACCGTGGCGGCAGCCTCGACGGTAAAGCCGTGGCGCTCACCGGCCTGCTCCAGAAAGGCGAAGTCGCCGACCCGGTCGCAACCGAAGCGGAAGTCGTCACCGACCTCCAGATGCCGCACATCCAGCCCGTCGATCAGGACTGCCTGCACGAATTCGGCGGCGCTCAACTCGCGCAAACGCGGATTGAAGCTCAGGCACAGCACCCGATCGACACCTTCGGCGGCAAGCAACGCGAGCTTGTCGCGCAAACGCGTCAGGCGGGCGGGCGCCGTGTCGGGACCAAAGAACTCGCGCGGCTGCGGCTCGAAAATCACCACGCAACTGGGCAGCGCCAACTCGGCCGCGCGCTCACGCAAACGCGCCAGAATGGCCTGATGGCCACGATGGACGCCGTCGAAATTGCCAATAGTGGCGACACAGCCCCGATGCTGGGGCCGCAAGTTGTGTAGGCCTCGAACCAGCTGCATAACGCGCTTCTTGCTCATAAAGTGGCCGATTATACCCATGCTCGGCCCTCGGGCGTAGGGTCGATCGGCAGACAAGCACAATGCCGCGCTAAAACCCTGCCACACCGGGCCACTAGCGGATCAATGACGCAGATGACGCAAGCGCAGCCCCAGCGCCAGCAAGGCCGCGACAAACGCCAGCAGACCGCCGCCGACCAGCAGGCTCAACCAGAGCACGCGCTGCTGCCAGCCCCAGACGAACCACTCGGCCGGCGCAACATTTAACCACCAGACCAGCGCCACCATGGCCGAACAGGCGCCCAACAGGCGCAAGCCGTACAACCCCCAGCCCGGAGCGGGGCGATACACGCCAATTTTGTACAGCCCCCAGAACAGCAGCACGGTATTGAGTAACGACGACAGCGAGGTCGCCAGCGCCAGACCAACATGCTTCAGGGGCCAGATCAAAATCAGGTTGAACACCATGTTCGCCACCATGCAGATGATCGCGATCCGCACCGGGGTTTTCAGGTCCTGCCGGGCGAAGAACGCTGGCGCCAGTACCTTGATCAACATGAAGGCCAGCACGCCAAGCGAATAGGCCCGTAGCGCGGCGGCCGACTGCAGCACGTCACGCTCGGTCATCGCCCCATAGTGAAACAGCGTGGCGATCAAGGGCTCGGCAAGGATCGCCAGCGCCAGCGCCGCCGGCACCCCGAGCAGCAACACCATGCGCAAGGCCCAGTCGATGGTGGCCGAAAATGCCTTGGGATCATCGCCGGCGTGCTGGCGCGACAGACTCGGCAGAATCACCGTACCAATGGCGATACCGAACGCCCCCAGGGGTAGCTCGGACAGACGGTCGGCGTAATACAGCCAGGACACGCTGCCAGTCTGCAGCAATGAGGCGAGCACGGTATCGAGCAGCAGGTTGATCTGACTGACCGACACCCCGAACAGCGCCGGCACCATCAACAGCATGATCCGCCGCACACCCTCGTCGCGGTGCACTTTGGGCGTGGGCAGCAGCTTGATCCGGGCAAGGAAGGGCAACTGGAACAGCAACTGGGCAACCCCGGCGATCAGCACCCCCCAGGCCAGCGCCATGATCGGCTGATCGAAATAGGGCGTCAGGTAAACGGCCGCCCCGATCATGCAGACATTCAGCAGTACTGGGGTAAACGAGGGCACAGCGAAACGCCCGTAGGCGTTCAATATGCCGCCAGAAAAGGCCGTGAGCGAAATCAGCAGCAAGTAGGGAAAGGTGATCTGCAGCAGATCCCCCGCCAATGCGAGCTTGGCCGGATCGCTGCGAAAACCGGGTGCGAACAGCATGATCAGATAGGGCGAGCCGACCACCCCCAGAGCGGTCAAAGCGGTCAGCGTCAGCCCCAGGTAGCCCGCGGTGCGATCGACCAGCTGCTTGACCTCGGCCAGACTGCGTTGCGTCCGGTATTCCGAAAGCACCGGGACAAACGCCTGGGCAAAGGCACCCTCGGCAAATAACCGGCGCAGAAAGTTGGGAATCTTGAAGGCAATGAAGAACGCATCGGCCGCCGAACCCGAACCGAAATAGGCGGCAACCACCATATCGCGTATCATGCCCAACACACGCGACAACAAGGTCATTACACTGACCACCGCGCTGGAACGTAACAAGCCGCCCTTCCCGGTACGCTCGGACATATGTAACCCCTTAGAAAAGGTCGCCGAGTTTACCGACCCGCATGGATACTGGGTAGAGCAAGCGGTGTGCCGTCGATTGTTGGCGACCAGCCGACAGACAGCAAGTAGATCCAAGCCAATAGGCTTGACAATGAGCAGAGGCCTCGGCATGATTCGCGGCCTTATTTGTTAGTAACCCCAGATTTCGAGGAGCTTGACGGTGGCCAATACACCTTCTGCCAAAAAACGCGCCAAACAGGCTGAGAAGCGTCGTAGCCATAACGCCAGCCAGCGCTCCATGGTTCGTACCTACATCAAGAACGTGGTCAAGGCTATCGACGCCAAAGATCTTGACGTAGCAAAAACCGCTTACACCCTGGCTGTGCCTATCATCGACCGCATGGCCGACAAAGGCATCATCCACAAGAACAAAGCAGCGCGCCATAAAAGCCGCCTGAATGGCCACATCAAGGCCCTCAGCGAAGCCGCAGCCGCCTAATAAGCGATTCGCGCTTTACTGCTAGTTCTTAAAGAACCGACCTCAGGGTCGGTTTTTTATTGCCCGTGCAAACCCAAAACTTGTCGCCTGAATGGGTCAAGGGCGTAATCCAGGGATTGTCTTGGCCGCAGATCGCGCAGGCGGGACGCAACCGCCACACGGAATGTCGCCGCACGCACGACTCGGTATATCCACCACCTGCCGGGTGCGACTCACCGAAGTGCAGTGCACCATGGCTGCTCTGCCCGCCGCGAAAGCTGGCGGGTTGTCGCCGTGCGCCGATCGGAACGCCGCCCGGACCGCCCTACGAAACACCAGCAAACTGCAAGATGGGCCGGTTCAGCGCTTTTCCGGCCAGGGCAGAATCGGAATAGCGGTTACCGCATTCTGCGGACTGCCCTCGATCACTCGATCGCTGTACACCAGATAGACCAGGGTGTTGCGCTTTTCATCGAAGAAACGCACCACCTGCATGGTCTTGAACACCAGCGAGGTGCGCTCGCGAAACACCTCCTCACCCTCTTCCAGCTCATCCTTGAAGCTGATCGGCCCGACCTGACGGCAGGCGATCGAGGCCTCGGCACGATCCTCGGCCAACCCCAGACCACCCTTGACCCCACCGGTCTTGGCGCGCGACAGGTAGCAGGTGACACCCACCACCTTGGGGTCATCGAAGGCCTCGACCACGATCTTGTCGTTCGGCCCCATCAACTTGAACACCGTGGACACTTCACCTACCTGCTCGGCCGATGCGCACATCGGCAGCACCAGCAGCGCACCCAGCAATCCCTTGAGCATTCGCATCACTACACCCTCAGACCAGAATCAGATTATCTCGATGGATCAACTCGGGCTCATCGACGTAACCGAGCAACCTTTCGATGGCATCCGACGACTGACCGATGATTTTTTGCGCCTCGAGCGCACTGTAATTGGCCAGGCCACGGGCGATTTCACGCCCATCCGGATCGACACAGATCACCATCTCGCCACGCCGGAAGCTCCCCTGGAGCGCCCGGACCCCGACCGGCAGCAGACTCTTGCGCCCAGTCGCCAAGGCCTTGACCGCCCCCGCATCCAGCACCAGGGTACCGCGGGTCTGCAGATGCCCGGCCAGCCATTGCTTACGCGCCGCCAGCAAGCCCCGCTCGGGCGCCAGCAGAGTCCCCAGGCGCTCGCCCGCCTTGAGCCGCGCCAACACCTGCTCGATGGCACCACCGACAATGACCGTGTGCGCACCAGAACGAGCCGCCAGCCGCGCCGCGCGCAGCTTGGTCTGCATGCCGCCGCGCCCCAACGCCCCACCCGCACCACTGGCCACGGCATCCAGCGCCGGATCATCCGCGCGCGCCTCGTAAATCAATTCGGCATCGGGATTATGCCGCGGGTCAGCGGTATACATACCGTCGCGGTCCGTCAGGATTACCAGCAGATCGGCCTCGACCAGATTGGCCACCAACGCCGCCAAGGTATCGTTGTCGCCAAAGCGAATCTCATCGGTGACCACCGTATCGTTCTCGTTGATCACCGGAATCACATCCAACTCGACCAGAGTACGCAAGGTGCTCCGCGCATTGAGGTAGCGCTTGCGATCCGACAGGTCGTCATGGGTCAGGAGAATCTGCGCCGTGCGCCGCGCATGCTCGCCAAAACTCGACTCCCAGGCCTGAATCAGCACCATCTGACCAATGGCAGCGGCCGCCTGCAGTTCATGCATGGCCTTCGGCCGCCCGCTCCAACCGAGGCGACTCATGCCTGCCGCCACCGCACCGGAAGACACCAGCACCAGCTCCACGCCCTGCTCGCGCAACGCCACCATCTGCTCGACCCACACCGCCATGGCCGCACGATCCAGGCCACGCCCGTCGGCGGTGAGCAATGCACTGCCGATCTTCACTACCCAGCGCCGCGCACTGGTCACCTTGTCACGCATGATCATCCAACCTTAGCCAGAAACCGCCCAACGGAACGGAAGCCACTGCGCTCGCAGCCCCCAATCACTCGCTCAAGACAAGAACGCCGCAATTAAGCGGCGTTCAACAAGTTGCTTAATCCCGGACGTAAATGATTTCCGGGCCATCCTCATCATCTTCTTCATCCCAGAAGCTGTCATCTTCCTCGACATCACCGACAGCCTTGACCCCCGTACGACGCAACGCGCGCTTGTCGTCCAGCTTCTGCAACTGAGCGCGCGCCTCATCCTCGATGCGCGTATCCAGCTCGGCCAACTCGGCGGCAAACTCGGGATTCTCCTGAATCCGTTCGGCGCGAGCCTCGAGGAAATCCATGATGTCGTAGCACAGCTGATCGGTGCCCTCGCGCGCCAGGGCGGAAATCACATACACCGGGCCCTGCCAGTCGATCCGCGCGACGATTTCGGCGACACGCGCCTCCTGCTCTTCGTCGAGGATCTGGTCGGCCTTGTTCAGCACCAGCCAGCGCTCGCGCTCGGCCAGGGAAGGACTGAACTTGGTCAGCTCGTCGACGATGGTGGCCGCCGACTCCGCCGGATCGGTCAGATCCAGTGGCGCCATGTCCACCAGGTGCAACAACAGACGGGTGCGCGCCAGGTGCTTGAGGAAGCGAATGCCCAGACCGGCACCATCCGAGGCACCCTCGATCAGCCCGGGAATGTCGGCAACGACGAAGCTCTTGTAGCGATCGACACTGACCACACCCAGGTTTGGAATCAGGGTGGTGAACGGGTAATCGGCGACTTTCGGCTTGGCCGCGGACACCGAACGGATAAAGGTGCTCTTGCCGGCATTCGGCAAACCGAGCAGCCCGACATCGGCCAACACCTTCAATTCCAGTTTGAGGTCGCGCGCATCGCCCGGCTTGCCCGGCGTAGTCTGCCGCGGCGCACGGTTGGTACTGGACTTGAAGCGCGTGTTGCCCAGGCCATGCCAGCCGCCCTGAGCCACCAGCAGGCGCTGACCAGCCCGGACCAGATCGCCAATCACTTCCTGGGTACCCGCATCGATCACGGTTGTACCAATCGGCACCGGCAGGATCAGATCCTCACCCTTGGCTCCCGTGCAATCAGTACTACCACCCTTGTCACCATTCGGCGCCTGGAAGCGACGGGTATAGCGGTAGTCCACCAGGGTATTGAGGTTGGCAAAAGCCTCGATATAAATCGAGCCACCATCACCACCATCGCCACCGTTGGGACCACCGTTTTCGATGAACTTCTCACGACGGAAGCTCATCATGCCGTTACCGCCATCACCGGCCTTTACAGAAATCGATACTTCATCGACGAATTTCATAGGTACGCCTCCCGCAACAAGGCGGGTTATCTAAAACGAAAAACACCAGGTTCTTGCAAAATTGACCTGCATTCAAATCGAACGCTACACCCAGGACAGTTTGGCAAGAACCCCAAGAATACAGAAACAAAAAAGCCCCGTCGCAAGGACGGGGCTTTCCCAGCAGTCGCGCGATTAAGCGGCAACGACGCTCACGTAACGGCGGTTGAACGCGCCTTTTACTTCAAACTTGATCACGCCTTCGATTTTCGCGAAGAGGGTGTGATCCTTACCCATGCCTACGCCGTAACCGGCGTGGAACTGGGTACCGCGCTGACGCACGATGATGTTGCCAGGAATGATTTTCTGGCCGCCATACATCTTCACGCCAAGGCGTTTGGCTTCTGAGTCGCGACCGTTGCGGGTACTGCCGCCAGCTTTTTTGTGTGCCATGAGTTCAATACTCCTATTAGAGGATCAGGCCGAAACGAATCAGGCTTGAATACCGGTGATTTTGATCTCGGTGTACCACTGACGGTGGCCCTGACGCTTCATATGGTGCTTACGACGACGGAACTTGATGATGGTGACCTTGTCGTGACGGCCTTGTGCAACGACCTCAGCAACAACCTTGGCACCTTCAACAACTGGCGCGCCGATTTGCACGTCGTCGCCGTTGCCGATCAGCAACACACGATCGAACGTAATGGCCTCGCCAGTGCCGATTTCAAGCTTTTCGACCTTGAGGAATTCGCCTTCGGTGACCTTGTATTGCTTGCCACCAGTAACAATCACTGCGTACATGGTAAATCTCCGTTAATCCTGCTCACCCAGCGCTTTATAGAAAGAGTTATTGGCTGGCATGGCTGCTTGGGGCCGGATAAGACACCCTTGCAATTGCGTAAGTCAGGGAAATACCCAGGGGGGAAGTTCAGGGTGCGCGATTCTACGCAAGCCATCGTCACGACGCAAGGCCCTCGAGCACTCGCCTTGACAGTCCCCAGCCTGCCCCATAGCATGCCGCGCAACCTTTGAGGAGCACGTGACGCTGATGCAACCCCAGGCTTTCTACCATGTGGTGGCGGATGACTTCACCGCCGTCGACGGCATCATCCGTCAACAACTCGTCTCGCGCGTGCCGCTGGTGGGGAAGATCGGCGACTACATCATCTCCGCCGGCGGCAAACGACTGCGCCCGCTGCTGGTGCTGCTCAGCGGCAAGGCCCTGGGCCTGCAAGGCGACAACCTGCGCTTGCTCGCCGCCACCATCGAGTTCCTGCATACCGCTACCCTGCTGCACGACGACGTGGTCGACATGTCCGACATGCGCCGCGGCCGCAGCACCGCTAATGCCCAGTGGGGCAACGCGCCCAGCGTACTGGTCGGCGACTTCCTCTATTCACGCTCGTTCGAGATGATGGTCGAACTCGGCTCGATGCCGGTGATGAAGATCCTCTCCCGCGCCACCCGGGTCATCGCCGAGGGCGAAGTGCTGCAACTGTCGAAGATTCGCGACGCCAGCACCAGCGAAGAAACCTACATGGAAGTCATCCGCGGCAAGACCGCGATGCTGTTCGAGGCCTCGACCCACAGCGCGGCAGCCCTGGCCGGCGCCACGCCCGAGCAGACCGAAGCCCTGCGTACTTTTGGCGACAACCTCGGGGTGGCCTTCCAGCTGGTCGACGACCTGCTCGACTACCGCGGCGATGCCACGACCCTGGGCAAGAATGTCGGCGACGACCTGGCTGAAGGCAAGCCGACCCTGCCGCTGATCTACTGCATGCGCGAAGGCACTGCCGAACAGGCCGCCCTGGTACGCCAGGCGATCCAGAAAGGCGGCATCGAGGACCTGGAAAGCATTCGCGATGCCGTAGAAACCGCCGGCGCCCTGGACTACACCGCCCGGCAGGCCCGCGACTACGCCGAGCGCGCCATCGCCTGCCTGGACGCCCTGCCCGTCAGCGAATACCGCGATGCCCTGGTCGAACTGAGCCGTTTCGCTGTCGCTCGCACCCACTGACGCCTGACGTAACAAGCGGAGCCCGTCCATGCGACGGGCTTTTTATTGCACGGTCAAGGGCAGCGATTAATACTTGCTATTAATTGAATAGGAATTATTCTCATCTAACCATTTGAAGGGAGATGAGTCATGACCTACTTGATCGACGCCTGGCTGGAGCGGCCACAGCCTTACCTGCGCATTCTCAATCGCAACACCGGCGAAGTCTGCGCGGTACTGGAAGAACAAGCGCTGGATGAACTACGCGATCAGGGCGACCTGGATCTGCATGAGCTGAACTCCAGCGAGCCGCTGGTGCTCAAGGAATTGGTGCGCAGCCTGTTTCTTTACTGCTATGCACGGGCCTTGCGCCCGTGACACAGAGATATCACGCCCCCGGATTGCAGCCGGGCGACGGGACGAACGTGGGGAGGGATGAACAGAGCGTCATCCACCCCACGTGAGCGCCGCTTAGAGAACGTCCAGCAGCTCGACGTCGAACACCAGCACGCTGTGCGGCGGGATGCTGCCAACGCCTTGCTCGCCGTAGGCCAGCTCGCTCGGCACGTACAGTCGCCATTTGCTGCCGGCATTCATCAGCTGCAGGGCCTCGGTCCAGCCGGCGATTACGCCACCAACAGGAAACTCGGCCGGCTGACCACGATCATAGGAGCTGTCGAAGACAGTGCCGTCGATCAGGGTGCCATGGTAGTGAGCGCGAATGGTGTCTTCGTGCGTCGGCATCGCGCCTGTGCCGGTGTTCAGCACTTCGTACTGCAGGCCGGAAGCCAATACGGTGATGCCATCACGCTTGGCATTCTCGGCGAGGAAAGCCAGGCCGGCACCTGCCGCGGCTTCGGCCTGGGCCTGAGCCTGGGCCTGCATGACGTCACGGATCACCTTGAAGCTGGCCGACAGATCGGCCTCGCTGACACGGCTGGGCAGCCCGGCGAAAGCATCGGAGATGCCGGCGATGATGGCTTCCAGGCTGGCACCCGGCGGCGGATTGTCGCGCAACTGACCGCCAAGTTGACGACCGATGCCGTAGCTGACGCGGGTTTCGTCAGTGGAAAGAGTAAGTTCGGACATGCAAAGGCTCCGCTGGGGCTAAAAAAGGGCGACCAGCCTAGCACAGCTGCGTCTACCGCCCTACCGCCGCCACACCCCGCGCGCGCGTCGCCGCGAATCCCGGGCAGTGACGGATCCAGCTTTCAGTGCGATGAGGTTGCCCCCGGCTTTATCCCCGGCTCATCGGCCATGCCGCACATTTCGTCATGCACTTGCGCCTGCACCAGGTGCAGCGATGGCAGTTGCGGCAGGGGCTGCAGCACCTCACGGGCATGCTCCAGCGAGCGCAGATGCAAGAGATGACCGTGGCCATCTTCAAGCGTGAATGGCTGACCGCTCACACGCGCTTCCAGCAGGTAATAGTTGCCCCCTTCAAGGGAGATCAGGTTCAACTCTTCGACATGACCGGCGCGGGCATGACTGGAAAGGTCGTGCAGGTTCATGGGGCTACCTCAGGCTAACGACACGTACAGATTCCATAAGAATAGTCGCTGCACAAGAGCCGAGAAGCACAAGGCACCACGCAAACCGCCCGCCCGTTTTGCAACGGCCGGGCGGCGGGTCAGGCGTATGCGGGGATCAGTCGGCTTGGAATTTGGTCAGCTTATCCAGATAACCCATGGCGAACGCCGATCCGACGAAAGTCAGGTGAATGATCACGTACCACTTGAGGTGCTCGACCTCATAGTTCTTGGCATCCATGAACACCTTGAGCAGATGAATCGAGGAAATCGCCACTATCGAGGCCGCCACCTTCATCTTCAGCGAGCCGGAATCCATCTTGCCCAGCCAGCTGAGCTTTTCGGTGCCCTCGTTGATATTCAACTGAGAGACGAAGTTCTCATAGCCCGACAGCATCACCATCACCAGCAAGCCGCCAACCAGGGCCATGTCGATCAACGACAACAGACGCAAGATCAGATCCGCTTCGCTCAGGGCGAAGATATCCGGCAGGATGTGGTAGACCTCTTGAAAGAACTTGATCGACAGCGCCAGCACCGCCAACGACAGCCCGAAGTAAATTGGCGCCAGCAACCAGCGCGAGGCGTACATCGTGTTCTCGATTAAGCGTTCCATGGGGTCTCGCAAAGGGCCAATAAAGCAGCGGCGAGTATACCCAGCGTTCCTCGGCAGACAAAGGTGCACGCAGGAACCACTGCATTTCGCTTATCCCCAGCAACTGTGGATAACCTTGTGGGCAGGCTCGGGATTAAAGCTGCCACCCCAGCTGCGACCGGCCTTGCTGGCGGCTGGTCAAAAGACGATCAGGCGGCAGTCAGTTATCCGGCTGAAACTGGAAGCAGCCCTGATGGCCGCACCGATCGCCATTCAAACGGCGCAGCTCGGCCTGGATATGCAGACGCCAGATCGGCAGCTCGGGGCATTCGTCGTACCCCTGGACCAGCAGGCTTTCGACAATCCCAGCGAGCACCCCTTCGGCGACAACAGGCCCACAGAACGGGCCTTGCGCCTTAATGACAGAGGGTTGAGCACCGGACAGGCCGGCGGCACAGATCAATGTCCAGAGGCCCTTATCGCCAGCCAGTGGCAATACCACGCACTCGATACGGGTAATCAGACCCAGACATTGACGGGTGAGACAGAGGCTGCGCGACATGACGGCGACCCTCGTGTGACCAGGTCTTCAGCCTACACCCGCATGGGCGGCGCAGGGAAGCCGCCAGTCAGTCCGGCCCTCTGTGGATAACTGTGTGGATGAAATCCTCCGTTCCCCGGGCGGCAGGGCCGCGCCGAAACCGCCGGTTGCGTCCGCAGCCCGCCAGGCAGCGGACGCATGGCGGGGTCAGGCAGCCGGCTTCTTTGCTCGCGGCTTTTTCTCCTTGGGCAGCGCCACCAACACTTCGCTCTTCAGCTCCCTGTCATCCTCGGCCATGTCGATTTCGGCGATCTCGCGCAATCGCTCGACCACACGTGCATTGACGCTGCCAGGCGGAAACTTACCTTCGGCGTTTGGCGTGCCGGCATCTTCGCCGACCAGCAGGCTCAACGCCTCGTCGACCTGGCGCACGGCGTAGATATGGAATTGCCCGGCCCGTACCGCCTGCAGCACGCGCTCATCGAGCATCAGGGTGGCGATATTGGAGTGCGGAATGATCGCCCCCTGCTCGCCCGTCAGACCTCGGGCCTCGCACAGGCGGAAGAAGCCTTCGATCTTCTCATTGGCACCACCGACCGCCTGCACCTCGCCGAACTGGTTGATCGAGCCAGTGATGGCGAAACACTGCTTGAGCGGACGGCGCGACAAGGCGGAAATCAGCGTGCAGACCTCGCCCAGCGAAGCACTGTCGCCGTCGACATAGCCATAGGATTGCTCCAGGGCAATGCTCGCGGAAATCTCCAGGGGAAACTCCTGGGCGTAGCGGCTACCCAGGTAGCCGGTGAGGATCATTACGCCCTTGGAGTGAATCGGCTGACCGAGGTTGACCTCGCGCTCGATGTCGACGATGCCCGAACCGCCGGGATAGACGGTGGCGGAAATCCGCGCCGGCACGCCGAAGGCCGAGTCGCCGACCTCCAGCACGGTCAAGCCGTTGCACTTGCCGACGGCGGCACCCGCGGTGTCGATCAGGATGACCCCCGCCAGCATGTCGTCGATGATCCGCGCCGACACACGGCCGGTACGGGTCGCCTTGGCTTTCAGCGCGCGCTCGATATGGCCGACGTCGGTTACTGCCTCACTGGCCAGCTGGCGGATGAAGTCGGCCTCGCTGACCAACTGGAACAGGTCGCCAATTCGCGCCGACAAGCGCCCCTGGTGCTCAGCCAGGCGCGCACTGAAGGTCGCCAGACGCGCTACCGCCGCTGCCGTCAGCGGCGCCATGCCTTCTTCCATGGTGCGGGTCTTCATCAACTGGGCGAACTGTTCCAGGCTCTCATTGGCCAAGGGAATGTCCTCGTCGAAGTCGACCAGCACGCGGAACATTTCCTGGAAGTCCGGATCGTGATCCTGCAACGCGTAGTACAGCTGGCGCGCGCCAATGATGATCACCTTGACCTGCAAGGGGATAACCTGCGGATTGAGGGTCACGGTAGCGATGCGACCGAGGTCGCCGAGCGGCGACTCCATCTTCAGCTGGCGCGAATGCAGGGCACGCTTGAGGGCATCCCAGACGAACGGCTCGCCGAGCATCTTCTCCGCCTCGAGGATCAGAAAGCCACCGTTGGCGCGGTGCAATGCACCGGGGCGCAGCTGCCGGTAGCTGGTGTAGAGCGCACCCTGGTCGGCGTTATATTCGATGCGGCCGAACAGGTTGTCGTAAGTCGGATGCGATTCAAATACCACCGGCGCGCCGCCATCGGCATGGTGGCCAACCACCAGGCTCGGGCAATACTGCTCTTCCAGCAGCATGCGGGTCTGCGCGTCGGCCTTCTCCACTTCGACCAACTGGTCGACCACGGTCTTCAGCAGGTTGACCTGCACCGCTTGCAGGTAGGCACAGACGCCGGCGTTTTCGGCGTATTTTTCCGACAACGGCGCCAGCAATGGCTGCAGCGCCACGGTGATGGTTTCTTCATTGAGCTGGCGCAGCTGGTTGCTCGACTCGCGCTTCCACTGCGGCAGGCTGGCCAACTCTTCGTTGAGCCGTTCTTCCAGGGCGGAGATGTCGAGATGGAAGCGCTCGCGCTCGGCCTCCGGCAACTGGGCGAACTCCGCCTCATCCAGGGCCTTGCCCTCGAGCATCGGGGTGAAGGCGATATTGCTGCTGTCGCGGTACAGCGCCACGTTCTTTTCCAGCGACAACTTCTCGATCACATCGAGCGCCTGGTCGTAGCGCTTGTTGAAGGCGCGATCGATGGCGCTCTTCTTCTGCTGGTAGGACGGGTGCTCGAACACCGCGGGAAAGGTCGCCAGCAAGTTGTCGATCAGCAGGTTGATGTCGCCGATGAACGCCCCGGCACTACCCGCGGGCAACTCCAGCGCGCGCGGCTCGCGCGGTTCATCGAAGTGATTGACGTAGACGTGATCCGCCGGGGTCGCCAGGCGCTTGGCTTCGGCTTTGAGGTAACGATTGACGAAAGAAAAGCGCCCGGTACCGGGCTCGCCCATGACAAATACGTTGTAACCGGGACGCGGCATCGCGACACCGAACTGCAGGGCTTCAACCGCGCGCTCCTGGCCCAGCACACCGCGAAAAGGCTCCAGGTCATCGGTGTTGGTGAAGTTGAACTGCTCGGGCGAGAACGGACGGGTGAGAGCTTCAGGTGCCAACCGCAAATGGGCTGTAACGGAGTCTGGCATTGGAAATCCTTGAACGGGGGGCTGGTGAAATCATGGCTGCATCGGCCGTCATCCACAAGCCGCATGGTTGGTCACGGGCACGCGAAAAAAGCCTGCGAGCATCACACCAGCAGCCATCCTCATGCGCCTACGCCAGTAAGACGCCATCCTGCGGGCCTTATCCACCCTGGCCTGCGGCATTGCGATCAAGCGGTGCCAGCCACTGGCAAGGCAACTGAAACAGAGCCTATGCAGCTCGGCTAGCCGGCGCTTACGTGATCGGCACAGGCCAGGCAATACTCGGCAGCCGGCAACACCTGCAAGCGCGCCGGCTCAATCGGGTCACCACAGCGCAGGCAGTCGCCATAGCTGCCTTCGGCCAGCCTCAACTTGGCCATGCCCACCTGGCGCATGCCCTTCTCGGCCTCGGCCAGCAGGGCTTCGAGTACCTCATCGTTTTGCCGTTGCAGGGCCTGTTCGGCAAAATCCGGCGAGTGGCTGCGGGCCAAGTCCCGACTAATCGCATTGGCCCGCGCACTGTACTCGGCGAACAGGGCATCGAGCGCCACTTGGGGATCAAAAGCAGGCATGGACATACTCCTCGGTGGTCAACGACGAGACAGCGCGGTCACAGCACCACCCCGCGGGGCACAAGGCAAGGCGTTGCAACTGCCGCCGGCCGGCCCGAAAGGTGTTCAACGGTCTATTCAGTGTGGACGCTGCCACACAGTCTGCATAACCGCCGACGAAAACTTGTGCCAGGAGCCTGCGCCTGGCAGGCCACGGCAGATTCCACCTGTTGGCCGGGGCGGCTTATGGGTGCATGCTGACTCGGTAGCGCCAGAACAATGGGCAAGGCCGGAAAACCCCATGAAGCACAGCTCACCGCAAATCCTCCAAGTCGCCAATGGCAAGCCGGTCAAACTCTGGACCCAGGGCGTGCCGCTCGAGGCGCAAGCCCGTCAGCAACTGCTGGAAACGGCAAGCCTGCCATTCATCTTCAAGCACTTGGCGGTGATGCCGGACGTGCACCTGGGCAAGGGCTCGACCATCGGCAGCGTGATCCCCACCATCGGTGCCATCATCCCGGCCGCCGTGGGTGTGGATATCGGTTGCGGCATGATCGCGGTGCGCACCTCGCTGCAGGCCAGCGACTTGCCGGACAACCTGCACCGCCTGCGTAGCGCCATCGAGCAGGCCGTGCCGCATGGCAAGACCTTCGGCAAGCACGACCAGGGCGCCTGGCAACGGGTGCCGGACGCCGCCGATAGGGCCTGGGCGGTGCTGGCCGGACGCTTCAGGGCCATCACCGACAAGTACCCGCGCCTGGAGAAGACCAATAACCGCGTCCATCTGGGCACCCTGGGCGGCGGCAACCACTTCATCGAGGTGTGCCTGGACGAGCAGGACCGGGTCTGGTTCATGCTGCACAGTGGCTCGCGCGGAGTCGGCAATGCCATCGGCACGTTGTTCATCGAACTGGCCCAGGCCGACATGCACCAACAGCTCGGCAACCTGCCGAACAAGGACCTGGCCTACCTCGAGGAGGGCAGCCGGCACTTCGCCGACTACGTGGAGGCGGTCGGCTGGGCCCAGGACTTCGCCCGGCAGAATCGTGCGCTGATGATGGAGGCGGTGATCGCCGCGGCGCGCCAGGTGATCGGCAAGCCCTTCGAGGTCAACCTGGAGGCGGTGAACTGCCACCACAACTACGTGCAGCGCGAGCACCACTTCGGCCAGGATGTGCTTATCACCCGCAAGGGCGCCTTGTCGGCGCGCAAGGGTGAGCTGGGCATCATCCCCGGCTCCATGGGGGCCAAGAGCTTTATCGTCCGCGGCCTGGGCAATCCGCAGGCGTTTAACTCCTGCAGCCACGGCGCCGGACGGGTGATGAGCCGCAGCCAGGCCAAGAGGCTGTTTACCATCGAGGACCAGATCCGCACCACGGCCCACGTCGAATGCCGCAAGGACAAGGCAGTGATCGACGAAATCCCCCTGGCCTACAAGGACATCGATGCGGTGATGCAGGCCCAGAGCGACCTGGTCGAAGTGGTGCATACCCTGCGCCAAGTGGTCTGCGTCAAGGGCTGAGGCCTGCCGGCCCCATAAAAAACGGAGCCCTAAGGCTCCGCTCCTGCTTGCTGCGGCGGATTACGCCAGCTTCTTGTGCCGGACCCGGTGCGGCTGGGAGGCGGCGTCGCCGAGGCGTTTCTTGCGGTCGGCCTCGTACTCGGTGTAGTTGCCCTCGAAGAACTCGATGTGCGAGTCGTCCTCGTACGCCAGGATGTGGGTGGCGACGCGATCAAGGAACCAGCGATCGTGGGAGATGACGATCGCCGCGCCCGGGAAGTCGAGCAACGCTTCCTCCAGCGAACGCAGGGTTTCCACGTCGAGGTCGTTGGACGGTTCGTCGAGCAGCAGGACGTTGGCGCCCTCCTTCAGGGTCAGGGCCAGATGCAGACGGCCACGCTCACCACCGGAGAGGTCCTTGACGAATTTCTGCTGGTCGCCGCCCTTGAAGTTGAAGCGCCCGACATAGGTACGCGAGGGGATCTCGTAGTTGCCGATGCGAATCTGGTCGGAACCATTGGAAATCATCTCGAACACCGACTTGCTGCCATCGAGGTCATCGCGACTCTGGTCGACGCAGGCCAGCTGCACGGTGTCACCGATCTCAATGCTGCCGGAGTCTGGCTGTTCCTTGCCCATCAGCATGCGGAACAGGGTCGACTTACCGGCACCGTTACCGCCGATCACGCCGACGATGGCGCCCTTGGGCATGCTGAACGACAGGTTGTCGATCAGCGCACGGTCGCCGTAGGCCTTGCTCACATTGACGAAGTCGATGACCTTGTCACCCAGGCGCGGACCGGCCGGGATGTAGATCTCGTTGGTTTCGCTGCGCTTCTGGAATTCCTGCGATTGCAGTTCCTCGAAGCGCTGCAGACGTGCCTTGGACTTGGACTGGCGGGCCTTGGCGCCTTTGCGCACCCACTCCAGCTCTTCCTTCATGGCCTTTTCGTGGGCCGACTGCTGCTTGGATTCCTGGGCTAGACGATCCGACTTGGCCTCCAGCCAGCCAGAGTAGTTGCCCTCGTAGGGAATGCCGGCGCCACGGTCGAGCTCGAGAATCCAACCGGCGACGTTATCCAGGAAATAGCGGTCGTGGGTGATCGCTACCACGGTACCGGGGAAGTCGTGGAGGAAATGCTCCAGCCAGGCCACAGAATCGGCGTCCAGGTGGTTGGTCGGCTCGTCGAGCAGCAGCATGTCGGGGGCCGACAACAGCAGGCGGCACAGCGCCACGCGGCGCTTCTCACCACCGGACAGCACGGCAACCTTGGCATCCCAGGCCGGCAGACGCAGGGCATCGGCGGCGACTTCCAGCTGGCGCTCGAGGTTGTGGCCGTCGCTGGCTTGCAGGATGGCTTCCAGCTTGGCCTGTTCGGCGGCCAGTTTGTCGAAATCGGCATCCGGCTCGGCGTATTCGGCATAGACCTGATCGAGGCGCGCCTGGGCGTCCTTGATCACGCTGACGGCCTCTTCGACCACTTCACGCACGGTCTTGTTCGGATCGAGTTGCGGTTCCTGCGGCAGATAACCGACATTGAGCTCGGGCATCGGCCGGGCCTCGCCGTCGAACTCGCTGTCGACACCCGCCATGATTTTCAACAGGGTGGATTTGCCCGAACCGTTGAGGCCGAGCACGCCAATCTTGGCGCCGGGGAAAAACGACAGGGAAATGTTCTTGAGGATTTCCCGCTTCGGCGGCACTACCTTGCTCAGCCGGTGCATGGTGTAAACGTAAGAGCCTGTTTTGCCTGCTTTGTCACTTTTTGACATGGTTTTACTCGCCTTTAATCCTGTGTTTTCAGTGCTTTATGGTAGCGACAAGTGCTTAAATTCTGGAAGGCAAAACGTTAGGTTTTGCGTTGACCTTAACTTGTTCCTGACTATACTTAAAAAAGTTATTTTTTATGAGGGAGCAATATGGGTCTCCAGGTCATAGAGCAGGTGGTGAATGGTGCTCGTAGAAAGCTGCTGGTGCAAGACTACATCCCGGTTTACTACCCCAACCTCTACATGACCATGGAGCACTCGGGCAAAGCACTGGAAACAACAAAGAAGTACCTTGAGCATCTGGTTGTGCTTGAGCAGTTTCTAGCTTTTTCCTCTATTGATCTGATTTCTCGCATCGAACAGCGCCCTGCCAGCCAATACCTGACAGACAGTGAGCTTTCCAGATTTGTGTCGGACGCGGGGTTTAGCAAGGAAACCTTGGCAATGAAGTATGCGGGGATGCGTTTGCTTCCGACTGCCTACATCTCCGTTGGCAAAGTCCATGCGCGGCAGCGAATCGAGGCGGTACGCGACTACCTGTCCTTCCTCTATGACAAGTTGGGTGATCACTCAACACGATATGAGGCGGTTGACGATGTGAAGAAGCGCATCAACCGCAAGATCAAAGCGGCCAGCCCTGCGTGGAAAAAAACGCGAACGGACGAAATGAAGGGGCTTACGAGTCAGGAGCGAACTCGCTTGCTGGAAATAATGCATCCGGATAGCGCCGAGAACCCCTTTTCAGATGAAGCCATCAGGCTGCGTAACTACATCATTTTGCTGCTGGGTCTCGACATGGGGCTGCGACGCTCCGAGATGCTGCTGATCAAGACCAGCGATATTCACTGGCACAGTCGTCAACTAGCGGTGGTCAACCTGGAGGATGAGAGCCTCGATCCACGAACGATGGCCCCGCAATTCAAAACCCACGAGCGCATGCTGGTGATGACTGACGACCTGTATGACGCAATCACTGAGTACGAATCGAAATATCGCAACAGAAAGCCCCGTAGCGGCGCATCGCAAGCGAGAAGCCATCCGTTTTTGCTGGTGGCGCACAAGCGAAATGAGGGCGGACCTCTGACCATCAAAGCAGTGGATGGCGTTCTGCCCAGGGTCCGAGAAATAGCACCGGAACTGGCTCATGTGCACCCGCATATTCTGAGGCATGACGCGGTCTACACGATGCTGGAAAGCATGCGTGAGGAACTGGCAGCGCTCACGCCGGAGGATCGCACCACGCAAGTTCAAAAGATCCTGACATACATGTTCGGCTGGAGTCCCGATTCGGACATGCCCGGCCGCTACGGCGCGAAATTCTGGAAGGAAGAGGCAGACAAAGCGATACAGAAACGGGCCGAGCGGTTTAAGGCCATCCGTCAGAACGCCGAGGCGACACAAGGAGGCTCAGAGTGAACATCGCCGTCGAAGCACTTCAGGCACCCACGAAGGACAGCCTCGATGCATGGCTGAACACGCCTCGCCTGGCGAAATGTGGGGAGATGTTCACACCCGCCGAACCGATGTGGAAACCGGATAAATCGGCTAGTCATTCAGTCAACTGGAAAGCGGCTATTGCCTGCGTCTCGCCGAATTGGCAGCCCTGGTTGCACGCCGCCCTGGCGTACCGAATGGCCGATATGGCAGCGGGCACGGTTGCTAAAGCCAGCAGTGTGTTGTCGCGGGCTGCTCAGGACGGTATTGACCCGCTCAACGAGGATCACCTGATCGCTCTGCGGGAGCGCTTTCAACCTGGTGAGTTTAGTGCCATTGCCGCTTTCATGGCGTTTTGGCACGACTGCGAATCCCTCGAACAGCGCCCGTCGCAACCCCTGTTCGATGCCTACCAAGCACTGCCCAGGAAAAAGCGTTCCAGCAGCAGTGTGATCCTCAGCCTGGACCCCGAACAAGGCCCGTTCACGCAGGTGGAGCAGGACGCGCTGCATCAATGGATACATGAGCAGTTTTGTCACGGGCAGTTAGATTTCGAGCCGTACCTTTACCTGCGCATGTTGATGATTTACGGGCAGCGTGGCGCTCAGGTGCGAATGATGGTTTTTGGTGATTTCACGAAGAGCGATCAGGGCTGCAAGATCAGGTTTCATTGGGCAAAGCAAAATGATGACGAGGCTGGTTGGCGAGCAAAGGCCGAAACATTCAGTCTGGATGAGGATCTCTACAACACCGTGCAGGCCTACAAGGCAATGGTTCTGGCGCAACTCTGGCAAACGTATCCAGACGGTGCCGACTGGAATGCAGCCATTGAGAATGTGCCCCTCTTTCGTAAGAAGCTGGATGATGATGAAGCAGTAGCTTGGGAGCGGGTGAATCCCCCTGTTTTGCTCGATAGCCCCCTTCAAAAAGCCCTCGAAGACGCGCCGCAGCCGACCTTTCATATCGGATCAAGCACGATCAAGCGTTGGCTTGAGTGCATCGAGCGGATGGAGGGCTTTCCGATTTCGCCTCGCACCCATCAGCCGCTGAAAGTGACGCGGGGGCACCGGTTCAGGCACACCCTCGGCACGGACCTTTCCAATGCGGGGCTGAATGAGTGGACGATGGCCCGCGCATTGATGCACAACAATACTCAGACAGTGCGAAAGTATCGCGCTGTTTCGGCGGAGTTGCTGGCGTTGATAGACGCGAAGATGAGCGACCATCTGGCCTTGGTTGTGAATGCGTTCACAGGGATCATCGTCACGGATCGCACCTCAGCGAAAAACGGGGATCGAGCGGATCGACAAATCGAGGATGTGGCAGTGTGCGGTGCCAGTGCCGCCTGCCATCTCGATGCGCCGTACACCTGTTACGCATGCGGAAAATTCCAACCCCTTCTGTACGCCAATCACCGCGCGATCCTTGAGCGATTGGAACGTCGTCGGGCGCAAACCATTGCCATAGATAAAACGACCGGTGTGCTCTGGGATCGGGCCATTCTGGCCTGCCGCAAGGTGATTCTGGATTGTGAGGCCATGCTCCGTTCATCGGACTCAAGGAGGACAGAAGAATGACCGAAGCGTTTGATTCTGAACCGACGAACAACATTGTTGATTTTAAGCCCAAGAGCCATCTGGATGCGGAGGCTCAACTCGCGGCGTTTATCGAATGGGCAAAACAGACCCTGCCCATAGGCATTCCCAATCGAGTGCACGCGAGTATTCGCTGGGAAGACAGCAGTTGGCACCCGCATGGCGTCCAGAACTGCGCCTTCACGGCGCTGGGATCAACCAGAACGGCCACAAAGGAGATGCAGGCATCCTTCATGGCGTTTGCCAAAGCCATGGCGGTGTACCGGCGAGTGTATTTGCAGAAAAAGTCAATTAGCGGCTTGCTGAATGCCCTGAAGGCGCTGGAAGTCGCCCTGTTCGAGTTGACTGGCACTCGGGATGTGACGCGGGTGTCAGCCGCAGCCTGTAATAAAGCGTGCGATTACCTGAACCTTCACTGTACAAAAGGCAACGCCGCATACGCTTACGGCCGGGCACTTGAGGGCGTCATTACGTTGATGCGGGCAAAAAGACTGCTCAAGTCGGATTTCCAGTGGACCTCTCCGCTGACGCTGAGGCCGCGTGGCACGCTCAAGCAGCAAAAAACGGATCGAGAACAGAAGCTCCCCAACCCTGAAGCGATCAAAGCCCTCGGGGAAGTGTTCAACAACAAATTGACCCGCCCCCTCGATATCGTTGTGACATCTGCCTGTGCGCTGTTGCTGAGTGCACCCAGTCGCGTGGGTGAATTGGCGGATATTGAATTGGATTGCCTAGTATTCAAAGAGGATACCAAGGGCAATCGGCGCATGTTCCTGCGCTGGTACGCGGAAAAGATGAACCAGGTCATGCTGAAGCCCGTCGTTTCGCCTGAGATGGAGCCGGTCGTCGAGCGGGTCCTCACGTTACTGAAACCGATCACCGATGAGGCGCGGGCTTACGCCGCCTGGCTGGAAGACCATCCCGATGAGTTTCCGCCCCATGAAGGACTGCCACCCAGAGGGCCTGATGAACCGCTCACATACGCCGAAGCCTGTGCCGCACTGAAACTCACCGTTAGTGAAGGCATCGGACCGCGAGCCACATTCAATAACACGCTCCTGAAATGCCTAGAGAAGAGAAAGGCGCTCAGCCCCGCCGCCCGAGCCCTCTTGGCCGAGATCCGTGAAGGGTGGGATTCCAGCGCAGGGAAACGCATATATGTTAAGAACAAGACAGGAATCCAGGGGTATGAATTTGACGACCTGTGTGTGATCACGCTGCGCAAACTCAATGTGCTGTTGCGTGAAAAGTATCTCCCGAAGGATTTTCCATACACCACGCCTTACACGGAGGGCAAAGCTCGGGTGAAGTACCGTGAGGCGTTGTTCACCGTGCGCACGGGAGCACTGGCTGAAGACTCAGCTGGCACTGCTGCGACACACAGGTTTGGCGTGGAAATCGCGGCGAACACTGCCCGAATGAATGTGCAATTAGGCGGTTCGAGCGAACCGAGCAGGAAAGACCTGTTCCAGCGCTATGGCTACTTAGGTCTCAAGGTCAGCACGCATGCGTTTCGGCACGAATTGAACACGCGGATGCACCAGGCCGGTCTGTCGCAACTCCTGATTGATGCCTTCTCCGGTCGCACGACGATGGGATCGGTCTACAACCATGAAGCCATCGAGGATCGCACCCAAAGGGTTGCGGCTTACCACCCCAAAACGAAGCACAGCACCGCTGCTCAGCGTCTGGACAAGGTCAAAACCAATCAGCCGCTGAACCTGGTTGAGGTGAGGGAACTGCACGAGGGTGAGCGGGACCGCATTATCCATCAAACCCATCTCGGCGTATGTGTGCATAACTTCGCATCCGAGCCATGCCCGAAAATGGGCGCCTGCTTAGACTGTGGGCGGCTCGGTTGCGTCAAAGGAGATGACGTGAAGCTGGGCAACCTCATGGAAGAACGCGACGACCTTAAACACCGCCTAGATAAAGCCATGGATGCGCAGTCTCGTGGTGTGTTTGGGGCATCGGAGTCGGCCAAAAAACTGGGTGAGAAGCTCTTTAAGTGCGAGTTGCTCATCCAAACACTGGAAAACCCCGAACTCGAAAACGGTGCCATTGTGTGGAACGCCGATAACGGTTGGACGCTGACCAAGAACGCCGCGGCTATGTTGGGGCTGATCGAAGTCAAAGTCATTGAAAAAAATCAGGCGCAAGAGGCGTTGCCATCGTTGGATGACGCCTTGGCCTTGCTGGATGAGATCGAGGGTTAACGATGGGGCATTTAACGCCAAAGGATGAGAAACGCATCATTAAGCTAATTGAGGAATGGTCAGAGCCGAAGCTGACCTGGCCTTTGCTCGTTGAGGCCTGCAAGGAAAAACTGGGTATCAGTCGTGCTCGCCAGTCCCTGATGAATCTACCTGCCGTGGATTTAGCGATGAAGAACTGCAAGGCGGCATTGAAGGCTCAGAAGCTGAAGCCGGGCTGGATTAGCGATATTCAGGCAGCCAACGAGCGCATTGAGGAACTGACAGAGAACAATCAGAAGCTGTCAGCTGCTGTTCGAGATATGTATCGCAGGTTTTTGATCTGGCAAGCCAATGCGGATATGCACGGGCTAACGCAATCGAAGTTGGAGCAGCCGGTTTCACAGCTTCAAAAGAAGACCTGATCCGGTGTTCAGAAACATATACCTGGAAAAACTCATGGCAGCTACACCCGGAAATTCGAGCACTCGGACAATGCTCCGCGCTACGCTCTGGAAGGGGACGAGTTGATGATCCAGGGCGTCGCGCCCCATAGGTGCCCAGAATGTTTGTTCAAGTGGAGTGCGCCAAGCACAGTCGCTTCGTTCAAACAATTGCAGCAATAAGGGCTTGGCCCTGGTTCTTCACATTGCCCACGGACCTGTCCACGCGAAACCAAGTGAACGCATCTGCTGGCAGGCCGGCCAGCGCCACGACCTCTTCAATCCGTTCTGCCGGGGTGGCGTTATCCAGCCACTCCGGCGCAACAGCTGTTGACAGAGCAAGTGGGCAACGGTCGTGAATATCTAATAGGCCTCCGCTTGCAGCGCCTGTCACGATGGCAAAGCCGTCATCATGCTGCTCAGCTCGGGTCTGCGTGGGGAACAGGCCGACAGCAGCGAAGTACAGTGGCGCCTTGTCAGCAGCATGGATGAAGTAGGGCTGCTTGCCCTCGGCCGCCACCCATTCATACCAGCCGTCGGCCGGCACTATAAGCCGATGGTGCCTTGCCGCCGCCCAAAACTTACTGGTCCATAGTGTTTCAGCCCTGGCGTTTATCGCCGGAGGCTTCCCACCTTTTGCCCAATGCGGTTCCCATCCCCAGCGCAGTGTCTGTGACCTGGCGCCGCCTTCCTCACTTGTCAGCACCCATACGCCGGTACTCGGCGCAACGTTGTAGCGCTCGATCGGGGTATCGCTGACCTCTCCGAACAGCTCGCCCTGCAGGCTGAGTGGTTTCACGTAGGCACCAGGTGCCGCTGCCTGCACAAAGCGTCCGCACATACATCCTCCCGTCACTCTCGTTTGACCGCTGCTCAAATGGCGAATACTGTACCCATATACAGTATTAAATTTAGGCAGCATCGCATGGGTAACGCAATCATCCTCGGCCCCATAGGTATCTCGACCACGGAGCTGTCTTTTTATTCGTCCCGCATTCCTGCTGGCTTCCCCAGTCCTGCGCTGGATCACATGGAGCAGAAGCTTTCCCTGGATGAGCTGCTAGATATCGATGCACCGCATACGTACCTGGTGCGCGTGACCGGCGACAGCATGACCGGCGTTGGTATATTCGATGAGGACATCTTGATAGTGAGCAGGGCCATCACGAAGAAGATAGGCCGGATCGTCGTGGCTGACTTGAACGGGGAAACCTTCGTGAAGCGGCTTACCCAACAGGATGACCAGTACGTGCTGCGGTCAGAGAACCCCAAGTACCCGCCGCGCTACATCATGGAAGGGGATGAGCTGGTGGCCTGGGGCGTGGTGAAAGCCAATGTCCACTTTCAACCCTGCCATGCATGAGCCAACCATTGCTCTGATCGACTGCAACTCATCCGGACCCTTACTAACCGTTAGTATTGATTTTATTCTTACAATTCAATGCTTTACTGTTTGTAACTATTTATAGATTTTTCGAGGTCCGTATTCTACTGAATCCAGCCAATGGCAAGGATCTGCATTGCGCTACTCGAAATGCTGCTTCCTTCATCGGCAGCAGTCGACGCAAAGCAGCCGGCCATGACGGACAGCAATCGACCCGGAGCTGCCGGCCGCGGCAGGCAGAAACCGGCCAGAAGCAGCCAATTCATTAACTGAATAATCTAATCTGCCCCCCTTTTCACGGCGTCCTGAATGTTGCTTGGGTGCTTCACGTGTCGCCAGGAACGCGCTGCGGTTCTATTCCGGCATACCACATGCTGCGGGCCGATTTCAGCCGAGCGCGACGCCAGACTGAGCAGACCAGGCCTGACCGTGCATAGCGACAGCCATTGCCAGCCGCCCGATAGGTATTCTGCGGCTCATCGTGATCTCCTTTTCGAGCGTTTCCTCTTGCGGCGTGCCTGTGTTGTGATAAGTTAGTAATTGATTACTTACTTCTGGAAGCGCAAGTGATGAGCGGACACCCTAAGCATCTACCAGCCGATGAGCGGCGTGTGGCCACCATCGAGGCAGTCGTCGACCTGGCTGCCGAACAGAATCCCAACGACATCACAACCACTGCCATCGCGCAGCGCATGGGGCTAACCCAGGGCGCACTGTTTCGTCACTTCCCGAATAAGGACGCCATCCTGCAGGCGGTGATGTCCTGGGTCACGGAACGCCTGCTGGCTCGGGTGGACAAGGCCGCAGAAGGCGCTACGTCACCGCTCGCAGCCCTTGAGGCGATCTTCAAGACGCACATTGACTTCGTGGCCGAACACCCGGGTGTGCCGAGGATGCTCTTCGGGGAATTGCAGCGACCGGGAGAGTCCCTACCCAAGAAAATGGTACAGACATTGACCCGCCAATATGGCGAGCGGTTGCGTCGACTGCTCGAAGCCGGCAAGGCGCGAGGCGAGCTGCATTCAGAACTGGATGTGGACGCGGCCGTCGTCTTATTCATCGGCACAATTCAAGGGCTGGTGATGCAGTCGTTGCTGGCGGGCGATGTGGCGCGCATCCGCCGTGACGCGCCTGGGGTGTTCGCCATCTACCGCCGTGGTGTCCGCCACTCGGAGGCCGGGCAATGAAGATCAATGGCCTTTCCAACAAAGCCAAACGTACCCTCGTCGTTGCCGCCATCGTCGCGATTGCAAGTGGTTCCGGCTTCTTCTTCTGGATGCAGCGCGCAGGTACTGATGACAGTCAGCTGCGCTTGTACGGCAACGTTGACATCCGCGAGGTGCAACTGGCCTTCCGCCAGCCTGGGCGCGTGACTGAAATGGCTTTCGATGAGGGCGATGCCATACGCGCCGGCGAACGCATGGCGGCGCTTGATGCGCAACCCTATCGGGAAGCCCTTGCGGCGGCGCAAGCCCAGGTGCAGGTTGCACAGGCGGAACTGGCCAAGCTGCGCCGTGGTCTGCGGCCGCAGGAAATCACCCAGGCGCGCGGGGCTCTCAGGCAGGCACAGGCGCTCGCCACCGAGACCGAGCGTAATTTCCAGCGCCAGAATGGCCTACTGGCATCGGGCGCCAGCAGCCAGCGTACGGTCGACGCCGCCCGCACGGCACGAGACCAGGCAGCCGCTGGCGTCGAAGCAGCCAAGGCGGCCCTGTCGCAAGCAGCCGAAGGCTTCCGCAAGGAAGACATCGCCGCGGCGGAGGCTCGCCTCGCGGCCGCGCAGGCTGCCGCAGCGCAAGCCACGACAGCCCTGGCGGACACCGAGTTGATGGCGCCCAGTAGCGGAACCGTCATCGCACGAGTGCGTGAGCCCGGCAGCATGGTTGGAAGCCAGAGCGCGGTCTACAGCCTGAGCCTGGACAAGCCGGTTTACGTGCGCGCCTACGTGGGCGAGTCGGACTTGGGGCGCATCGCCCCCGGAACTGTGGTGCGCGTCAAAAGCGATTCATCTGAGAAGCTCTATCGCGGCCAGATTGGCTTCATCTCGCCACGCGCCGAATTCACACCCAAGACGGTCGAGACGACGGATTTGCGCACGGATCTGGTGTACCGCCTGCGCATCGTCATCGACGAAGCCGATAGCGACGGGGCCTTGCGCCAGGGTATGCCGGTGACGATCGAGGTCGATGCGAAAGCCGGCACCAATATCCCGGGGGAGCGTTGAAATGCAGACAAGCCCTGCCATCACCGCCATGCCTGCTGGTGCGGGCGAAAACGCTGCCGTCGTCATCGAAAACGTGGACAAGCATTTCGGCGACGTAAAGGCCCTGCGGGGCTTGAGCGCGCGCATCTACTATGGGCGGCTGACGGGTCTGGTCGGCCCCGACGGGGCCGGCAAGACGACGCTGATGCGGATTCTGACCGGCCTCCTGGTGCCTAACGCCGGCCGCGTCACCCTGGCCGGCTTTGACGTGGTCAAGGACAACGATGCCATTCACGTCGCCAGCGGCTACATGCCGCAGCGCTTTGGTCTGTATGAAGACTTGTCGGTGATGGAGAACATGCGCCTGTATGCGCAGTTGCGCGGCATGGATGCAGACCGCAATGCCGACCTGTTTGCCGAACTGCTCGATTTCACGCGGCTCGGGCCCTTCACCAAGCGCCTCGCCGGCAAGCTCTCCGGCGGTATGAAGCAGAAGCTGGGCCTTGCCTGTGCGCTCATGGCGCGGCCCAAGGTGCTGCTGCTGGACGAGCCCGGCGTGGGTGTCGACCCGGTCAGCCGCCAGGACTTGTGGCGCATGGTGCAGGCGCTGACCGATGAAGGTATGGCCGTGGTCTGGTCCACCGCCTATCTCGACGAGGCCGAGCGTTGCGAGAGCGTGCTGTTGCTGAACCAGGGACAGCTCCTGTTCGATGGTCCGCCGCAAGCACTGACCGCGCAGCTCGAAGGCCGCAGCTTCCGGCTAGAAGACGTTGGTGCCGAGCGCCGAGCGGTCCTGACCCAGGCACTCGATCTGCCCAGTGTCAGCGATGGCGTCATTCAAGGCGCCGGCGTGCGCTTGGTGCTGCGCGACGGTGCACAATCCCGGGAGATCCAGTCGCTGGCGAATCAGGCACAAGTGCGGCTGGCACAGGTGCCTGCGCGCTTCGAAGACGCCTTCATCGATCTGCTCGGTGGCGGCCCCGGCGGCACTTCGACGCTGGCCGAGCGTCTGCCGCCGGTTGAGCTGGGTTCCGACATTGCCGTGTCGTGCCGCAATCTCACCAAGCGCTTCGGCGAATTCACCGCTACCGACAACGTCAGCTTCGAGGTGCAAAAGGGCGAAATCTTCGGTCTGCTCGGTCCCAACGGCGCCGGCAAGTCCACCACCTTCAAGATGCTGTGCGGCCTGCTGAAACCCACTGCTGGCGAAGCGCATGTGGTGGGTCACGATCTGCGCCGCGCCACCGGCGCAGCCAAGAGCCAGCTCGGCTACATGGCACAGAAATTTTCGCTTTATGGACTGCTGTCGGTGCAGCAGAACCTGGAGTTCTCGGCCGGGGTGTACCAGCTGGACGGGAGCACGCGGCGCGAGCGCATCGCCGAGATGATCGAAACCTTCGATCTGGGTGACTGGCTGTCCGCCACGCCCGATTCCCTGCCGCTGGGGCACAAGCAGCGCCTGGCATTAGCCTGCTCGCTCATGCACAGGCCCCCGGTGCTGTTTCTGGACGAACCCACTTCAGGGGTAGATCCCATCACCCGGCGCGAATTCTGGACCCACATCAACGGCCTGGCCCGCAAGGGCGTGACCATCATGGTCACCACCCACTTCATGGACGAGGCCGAATACTGCGACCGCGTGGCGCTGCTCTCACAGGCACAGTTGATAGCGCTGGATACGCCCGACGCGCTCAAACGTTTGGCGATCAACCCCGAACGGCCCGACCCGACCATGGAGGACGCCTTCATTCACTTGGTGGAGTCGGCAGACCGCGAGATGGAGGCCGCCACATGAACGGCGCCACAAAGCACAAAGGCGGGAGTGGACCACAGCAGACCGACTTGCGCCGTTTTGATCTGCGGCGCCTGATGGCCCTGGTCACCAAGGAAAGCTACCAGGCGCTACGCGACCCCTCGACGCTGCTGATCGCGTTCGTGCTGCCGGTGGTATTGCTGCTGCTGTTCGCCTATGCGGTGTCGTTGGATGCGAAGGATGTCCGTGTTGGCGTGGTCCTGGAGTCGCCCGGCGCATCGGCACAGTCGCTGGCCGCAGCGTTTTCGGGCACCCGCTTCCTGAACACGCACTTCGTTCATGACCGGCGCGAAGTGGCCGATAAGCTGGTCTCCGGCGACCTGCGCGGCTACGTGGTGATTCCGCAGGATTTCGAGCAGCGTCTGGCCCAGCGTGGCAGCGAGCCGCTGGTACAGATCATCACCGATGGCTCTTACCCCAATACGGCCAATTATGTCGAAAATTACGCCCGCGGCGTGGTGCAGTCCTGGCGTGCCGGGCTGGACGTTGCAGCACCGGCGCAGTCCATCGTGCTGGAGCCGCGCTACTGGTTCAACCCCGAGCTTGAGAGCCGCCGCGCGTTGATCCCCGGCGCCATCGCTATCGTCATGACCATCATCGGCACCATGCTCACCGCGCTGGTGGTGGCGCGCGAGTGGGAGCGCGGCACCATGGAGGCAGTGCTGTCCACTCCCGCCTCGGTGGCCGAAATCCTGATCGGCAAGCTGCTGCCGTACTTCGTGCTCGGCATGCTATCTACGCTGGGCGCGGCGGCTCTGGCCGTGTTCGTATTCGGCGTCCCGATGCGCGGCTCCTTGCCGGCCCTGCTGCTCCTGTCGGCGGTGTTCATGGTGCCGGCTCTGGGTCAGGGTCTGCTGATCTCGACGCTGGCGCGCAACCAGTTCCTCGCGGCGCAGATCGCGCTGTTCACGGGCTTCCTGCCGGCCTTCATGTTGTCGGGCTTCCTGTACGAAATCGATGCCATGCCCGCACCGATCCGGGCCATCACCCTGCTGGTTCCGGCCCGCTACTTCGTCGACTCGCTGAAGACCGTGTTCCTGGTCGGTGACATCTGGGCGGTATTCCTGCCAAACCTGGCGGCAATGGCGGCAATCGGGGCGCTGTTCTTCATGATCGCCAAGCGCGCCACGCGCAAGAACCTGGAGTGAAACGATGTTGACTTCCGCATTCTCGTTCACCCGCCTGCGCGCCCAGTTCATCAAGGAAGTGTTCAGCGTCCTGCGCGACCCGCGCAGCCGCATGGTCGTGTTCGTGCCGCCCATCCTGCAGTTGCTGATCTTCGCCTTTGCCGCGACGCTGGAAGTGCGCAACGTCGATATCGCCGTCTACAACCAGGATGCGGGGCGCTGGTCGCACGAACTGGTGCAGCGTCTGGACAGCGCAAAATTCATCGCCCGCGTGCGGCACGTGGATAGTCAACGGCACCTGCACGAGCTGATCGACCGGGGCGAGGTGATCGCCGCGCTCGCCATCCCGGTGGATTTCTCGCGCTCGATTGCTGCCGGCGATAGCGGCCGCGCGCAGGTGCTGGTCGACGGTCGGCGCAGCAACTCGGGCCAGATCACCGTGGCCTATCTTTCCACCATCGCCGCCGAGGTCGGCGCCGAGGTCGTGCCCGACGCCCAAGCACCAACGCCCGTGGTCGTGCGTCACTGGTTCAACCCGAACCTGGTCTACCGCTGGTTCATCGTGCCCGGGCTCGCCGGCATCCTGGCCCTGTTCAGCGCGCTCTTGATCACCTCGCTGTCGATTGCACGCGAACGTGAACTCGGCACCTTCGACCAATTGCTGGTGTCGCCCACTTCGACGCCGGAAATCATCATTTCCAAATCACTGCCGGCACTCGCAATTGGCACCGTGCTGGGCCTGTTCATGATCAGCGCAGGCGTATTCCTGTTCGGCATCCCGTTTACTGGCTCGTTTGCACTTCTGCTCGCCAGCCTGGTGCTGTTCATCCTGTCGGTGGTCGGCATCGGCCTGATGATTTCCGCGGTCAGCATGACCCAGCAGCAGGCCATCCTGGGTGCGTTCGCCATCGGCGTGCCGGCGGTGCTGATGTCCGGCTTTGCGACGCCTGTGGAAAACATGCCTGTCGTCCTGCAATGGCTGGCCCAGGCCATTCCGCTAACCCACTTCCTCATCATCGTCGAAGGCAGCTTTCTCAAGGCCATGCCGCCCGGTGACATTCTCGCCAGCCTGTGGCCGCTGGCGGTCATCGCCCTTGCCACGCTGACGATGGCCACCGTATTCGTCCGAGGACGCCTGCAATGAAATCCAAGACCCGCACTCCCTTTCTTCGCGCAACCGTCACCGGCCTGACCCCTGGGCGCGTGCGCCCGCTCGCGCTGGCCCTGTCCTGCGTGCTGCTGACTGCCTGTGCGACCGTGGGCCCCGACTATCGCGAGCCGCCGCCGGTCGACGTCGGCAGCGGCTGGACCTTGCCGTTGGCAAGCGAATCCCAGTCCGCAGACTTGAGCCACTGGTGGTCTGCACTGGACGATCCGATCCTCGACCGCCTGATGGCCACGGCGCTGGCACAGAACCTGGATCTGCGCCAGGCTGCGGCACGCATCGATGAGGCACGCGCCCTGCGCGATCGCGTGGCCGGCGAGGCATTGCCCACCGTCGGCGCTGGCGCGAGCGTCAACCGGCGCCGTCAAAGCGAGAACGGCCCCTTGCCCATCGGCTCCATTCCCGGTCTTGACGCCACGCAGACCATCTACGATGCGGGCTTCGACGCGGCCTGGGAAGCCGATTTGTTCGGGGCCAAGCGGCGCGCTATGGAAGGCGCCAGCGCCCGCCTGGAGGCGACCGAAGCCGAGGCACAGGGCGTACGCATGCGCATCGTGGCCGAGGTCGCGCGCACCTGGTTCACCGCCGCCGGCGCCCGCTACGAGTTGCACACACAACAGGCCACGCTGGATACGCTGCAGCAGACCTTGGAATTGGTGCGCCTGCGGCATGCGCTGGGCGACGCGTCGGCCGCCGACGTGGAGGCGGCGTACGCCCAATGGACAGCAGTCAACGCGCTTATCCCGGATATCCAGGCGCGTCAGCGCGCCGCGGTGCTCAGCCTGGGCGTGCTGTTGGGCACACCGCCGGAGCGGGAGCTGGCACTGCTTGATGGCCCCTTGACGCCGAGCACGCTGCGGGCGCTGCCGGTGGGCGAGCGCGCAGATATGCTGCGCCGACGCCCTGACGTGCTGGCTGCGGAACGTCGCCTGGCAGCGAGTTCTGCCGACATCGGCGTGGCCACAGCCGAGTTGTTCCCCAAACTCTCCATCGGTGTCGGCGGCGGGTTCCAGGCGCTCAGTACGGGCAATTGGTTCGATGCATCCAGCTCGCGTTTTTCCATCCTGCCGCTGATTTCCTGGCGCCTGTTCGACGGTGGCCGCGTGCGAGCCGAAATTCGGGCACGCGAGGCGGCCGAGCGGCAGGCTGCGCTGGCCTACGAGCAGGCGGTGCTGGCGGCGCTGGGCGATGCCGAGCGCGCGCTGGGCGACTATCACGGCGGGCTGGACACACTGGAGCGCCGCGGCATGGCACTGGATGCCGCGCGCGTGAGCTACGGCCACGCCAAGGCCCGCTACGCCGCGGGCGACATCGCCCTGGTCGAACTGCTGGCAGTCCAGCGCAGCCTGCACGAGGCCGAAACCGCAGCCGCGCGGGCGCATACCAACGCCGCCGTGCAATTGGTGGCGCTGTACAAGGCCCTTGGGGGTGGCTGGGGCGAGTCCATGGCTGTGCAGCAGCAAGTCAGCTGGCTCGCCACGGTGCTCGAGGACGGCTAAGCGCTGCGTTGGCTGGATTGTTTAGCGAATGGGCGATGAACATCTCAAGGATTTCGCGCCTCTCCACCATGCGCGAGTTGTCAACGTAGCGCCTTGCGTACGAAGACATCGAGCTTCCCAAGCCTGAATGCTTCTTGCACGAACATAGCAACCGTTCGTCAGACCCAAAGTCTTCATCAACAACATCAACGGAGAAACTCGTGAGTCAGCCCTTAAAACTAGGATCGTTCTTCGCCGTCTCGCTTTCCGTGATTTTGGCAACCTCCGCCACGTCACTTGGTGCGCAGTCCGTAGAGACGGCAAAGCCAATGGAGCTTCGGACCATAATGAAAAGACTTGACCATGATATGCAAGCCGTCACGGGCGCGATCTCCAAAGAAGATTGGTCATTGGTTGCCGAGTTGGCACCAAGAATTGCCAAGCATGCCGAGCCACCTATTTCGGAAAAGATGCGCATCCTCGCCTGGCTTGGAACAGAAGTCGGAAAGTTTCGAGGCTTTGATGGAAGGGTGCATGATGCCGCGACTGCCATGGGTGAAGCTGCTAAGCGGAGTGACGGCCAAGCAGTCATCGTGGCCTTCGCCAAAACACAGCAAAGCTGCCTAGCCTGCCACCAAAGTTTCCGTCCCTCGTTCGTTAAACATTTCTATGGGGAGCAGTAGCATGGGCGCACCTGTGCGGTCTGTAATAGCTTCGAGCCGGCGACGTGAGCCGCTATCCTCTGGCCGATCCCGGCCGGCGGACAGCGCATAATTGACGGTGCCATTTGAGCATTATCAGTAGCGGGTTTAGAGAATGACTGCTATCGGGATTACGTCAGAATATGCACGCGGCCAGATCAACCACCTTGGAGTCGCTCTGCTTTGCCTTTAGAACTCGGTTCTCGGCTATCAAAACCTCGTTGATGGAGGCTAGGCTGGCGACCTTGGCGCGCAGCTCCTCGATCTCCTGGCGAAGCGCGCGATTCTTCTCACGCTCCGCGCGGAGATCCTGGTGCTTCACATCGCGTTGGGCGCGACTGGAGCGCCCCTGAGCATCGCGGATCGCCTCGGCGATTATGGGGTAGTGGTTGTGGATCAGCGCCGTCGAAACGCCCGCCTCGCGCGCCACAGCGGCGATAGTGACCTTGGTTTCCCCAGTATGTGCCCGACCACGCTGGATGCGGGCGAGCGCGAGTTGCAAATCCCGCTCGCGGGCGTCCGAGGGCTTGCGTTTGGTCGTCATACTACATTCGTCTCCGGGGTGTATCCAAGCTGCCCGAGCACGTCACGGCAGCGCTCCAGGTCGCGCAAGACTCGCTGGCGGCCACCGTCACCAATGTCGTTGCAATCCTGCAACCCCTTCAGGTTGTCGTAAAGACGCTGGTATATGCCAATGTGGCTGCGCCCAATCACGGCATTTTGACAGTCGCCGCAGCGAGTCCGCTCTAATGTGTTGCCGACGTAACCGTCGTTGCTGGCGGTACACCAGGCGTGGCCATTGCTGCGGATCGCGGTGCTCTCGGCAATTGAGGTCACCATCGATGCATGGCTCTTGAAGATGGCGAGGTTTGCCGGATCGCGCCGCCAGCGTTTGATCGAGCGACCGTAGCCGCCGGCCAACGGTTCGTCCCCCATCCAGGTGTCAACGACGCCGAACTTGATGTCTTCGAGTTCTGCCTGGATGTCGTTGTACAACTCGATGTCGAGGTGCTGGCCCCAGTCCTGGTCCATGGCGTAGCCCAGCGTCATGTCCATGGACCAGTGCGCGTAGTGCTCGCGCAGGTAGCGCAGGTCGCCGAACTGGCTGTGCGCCGCGTAGTTGGCGAATTTGCGGCGGAACTGATGGCTGGCGAGGTTCCAGTCCAGCCCACCGCCCTGCGCGAACGCCTTGAGGGCATTGTTCCATGCGATGCCCGACAGGGTGCGAACCTGATTGCCCTTTGCAGGGCTCACCCCGAGAAAGAGCGCATGGTGATGCTTATGCGCCTTGGCGATTTCTGGGTCGCGCGGGTTGACCCTTCGCCGCTCGGCGATCTCGGCGGCGATCATAGCCTGATACGGCTCGGCCCAGCGCTCCATCAGGCGCAACACGCGCACGGCGACCTCGGGGATCATCCAGTCGTGGACCCCGGTGTCGGTCTTATCCGACCTGGAACGCATCCAGTGATAGATCGTTCCCTCATCGTCCTCGGTGCGGTGGTGCGCGCCCGACTGGACGTTGGCCAGTTCGTGGTTGCGGCAACCGGAGGTGCTGGCCAGCACGATGTAGCAGGCGGTTCGTAGATCAAGGATCGCCTGATTAAATGCCCCCAGGCCGCCTTCCCAGCCAAAAGCGGCGAGGTGGCGGTTTTTAGCCTCTATGACTGTTCTGGTAACCTGCCTTCTCCGTTCTGCTGCGACGGCATCGAGGGCATCGCGTAGATCGAGCAGGGCCTTGCCGTGCTGAACCTGCTCATAGGCTCTCTCGAACAGGGTGCAGAACACCTCATCCGGCATCAGCGGCGTTTTGCCGCCCTGCTTGCGAGCTGTGCCGCTGCCGGCCATCGCATTCGCCGAGGTATCAGGCCAGGGATGCTGAGGGACTGGGTCGTGGGTGTACTGGCTCAACTCATGAAGCGCCTCGACCGCCATGAAGCGACGCTCAAGGGCGCTCTGAGACAGCGGTTTACCCTGGCTTCGGCGCGTCTGCCGGTACGCCCGACACTCGGCAACGTAGTTCGCGCAGACCATGGGGGTCACCGCGCCGAAATGACCGAGCTTGAGCGCGTTTAGATGCCGTAGGAAGGGCAGCGCATTCTCAAAAAAATTGCGCAAAGTGCTCGCTCTGGGCCGCTTATGCCCCGCGCGGCCGCGCCGCAGGTAGCGGTACAGCAGGGCCTTCATCACCTCCTTAAACGCACAGGGCACGCGGCTGAAGTCCTGGTGCCGCAAGTTGTCTGGCACGTTGCTGGTAAAGCCGTCCAGTTGCCAAATGTCGTCGCCATAGCGGCTGAGGATGACCCAGTGCCCATCGACCTGGATGGCGCTCACGATGAGTGCGTCGCGGTCGCTCTCGGGTAGCTCGCGTACTTCCCCCGGCTGTGACTCGATGTTCGCCCAAGGCAGCGTGACCACGTTGTTGTCGCTCATGCAAAGATCTCCAGCTTCTCCACCACATCGGACGACCAGAACGGGTGCGGCTCGCGGCGCGCACGCTCGCGGGCGGCTTCGACGGCCGCCGGCTTGAAAGTCCCGCGCCGCAGCCCCTCGGCCACGATGTAGTCGTCAATCAATCGAGGAATGTGCGCGTATTCCTGCGCCCAACGCCGCTTGTCCATGCGCGTGCGCTCCGCGAATACACGGAAGTAGAAGCTGAATAGGCGGTGCAGATCTTCCCCCGTCACCGCGTAATGCTTGCAGCGCAGACAGTTGAGGAACGAGAAACACGCTGCCCCTTCACGTTTCGGTGCGTACTGGCCGTTTACCGGGTCGCCACAGCGCCCCATTGGGGTCGTCTGGTAGGTCGCGCCGATGCTGCGGGTCAGTAACTCTTGAACCAGTATCTCGCCCATGAACTGCCAGTTGCGCCTCGCGTCACCGCTAGGTGCCAGATAATTTCTCCCGGCCACCTGCGGCGTGTTGCCAAGCGCGAATGCCGTGGTCGCCAGGTCGCCCGCTAGCAACTCGAAAATTCGGTTGGCGAACGTTTTGCGTAGGCGAGAGACGTTGATGCGCAGCGGCTGGCCGTCGATATCGGTGAGCCCGTGGTCGGCCACGAGTTTCTTGATCGCCAGCTTCAACGTCCCGTCAGTCAGTGCATTGACCCTGCCGAGGCCTGGGCCGCGGTGCACGCGATACAGCCACACACGCTCCTTGAGGTCGTCCGGGGCCTCCGCGCGCAGCGGTTCGCTGTGGGCAAGGACGCGCCGGATCAGGCGCTCGACATTGGTCTTGACGGTTGGCGTGGACTCCAACAGGTGTGCAGCAGCGCTCTCGGCGCGCAGCGCCACCTTGTGGCTGGTGTGCCCGCGGCGCTTCCAAAGGACCAGGAATACGCTGTTATCCTTGGGGTGGGCGCGCAGGCAATCGCGCTCCATCTCCAGCAGCGGCGTGGAATTGCGCCCGGTGTGCAGCGCTACGGTCAGCAGGGCATAAGCCAACAACTCGCCGGTTACCGGGGCGTCGTCGTGCCAGATCGGCATGACCGCTTGCCTGAGCGCGGTGGTGAACGCCTGCCGCTGACGCTTCGGCAGCGGCGTTTCGCCCTTATGCTTGCCTCTGTTTGGGAACGGGTTTCGTGGGAAAGTCGCATCGTCCCCCGTGGTGACCAACGAAATCAGCCCACGCCGGCCCAACGCGTGAAGGACGGACTTCGTGCTGGTGTAGTGGCTCCTCTGACTAGGGGTGGTGATGCCCAGTCCGGCGAGGTGGCCAAGAAACCCGTCAATTACGGCGCGATCAATGTCGTCCAGGGTCAGCCCGCGCCTGAGCGCGGTTGCGCGCAGCACTATGTAGTTGAGGAAGTGACGTAAACCACCTTTACAGATGCTCGCTACGGAACTGGCCTCGAGCCCGCCGTCCTGCCGGGCCAGGAAGCGCTCAATCTGCCGCTGGCAAGCGTAGGTGATCGAATCGATGCCCGTGCCGTACCAGGGTGCGAAGTCGAAGCCCCGGGAGCGCGTGGCATTGCGCCCGAAGGCGACCGTAGTCTTGGCCGGCGGAATCGCCTCGGGGAGAACGACGACACGACCCGCCGAGTCGCGGTTGTGCTCGACCTGCGGGACGCTGAGGTCGGTCCTGTTGAATACCTTACGTTTGCCCATCAGACCGATCCCAACCCTTCGTTCAACTCATCGTCGTAGGCCAGAACCGCGTCGTCGGCCAGTTCGTTGACTAGGTGCAGGTACACCATCGTTGTCTGAATGGAGCTATGACCGAGCTGCCGCTGCACGAACACCAGCGGATCCACGCTGCCGCGGTTGCGCTGGAGCGTGACCAGGGTATGGGTGGCGTAGGTGTGGCGCAGCATGTGGGTATGGACCCTGATACCGGCCCGCTTGCCGATTTCCCGGACGATGCGCGCGATGCGCTTGCCATCATCGGCGAAGGGCTCACCAAACTGGTTCAGGAACAGCGGCTCGTGATTGGTACGGGTGCGGCTCAATGAGGCCCGCTCACCGCGAACCTGCACTACGTAGCGATGCAAATCGGCAAGGAAGCGGCGACTGATGTAGATGTCGCGCGGCTTGCTGCCCTTGGTGCGCATACCATGGCCATCGTGTGGATCGAGGTGAATCCGGATGTTGCGCTCGTGCCTACCGGCTTTATCCGGATCGAAGATGTAGGCAAGCGGGAAAGAGGCGATTTCCTCCCGGCGCAGTCCAGTCTGAAGCCCGAGCCGAATCATCATTCGGTGATGCGGATTTTCCTGCGTCGCCAGCAGCGCCTTGATCTCATCCATGCTCAGAAACTTCGGCAGCGCCCGATGCTTGCGCGGCATGATGTCGTTCACCATAGCCTTGCCGCCGCTGGCATCGACGTGGGCAAGGAAGCCGGGAGCGCGTTTGACCGTCCGTTCCTCATAGCCAAACGGCAGTCTGCTCACCCATCCCTGCTGCTGTGCATACTCGTAGAACTTGCACACATAGTGCAGCCGTTGACGGGTTGTTGATGGGGCAAACTTGCACTCCACCAGGCAGTAGTCCCGGTAGGCCGCTACGACACTCTTGGCCTCGCCACGGTCCACGTCGCGCCAGTCAAGGTCATGCGCTTGGAGGAAACTGAAAAAGTCGTACAGCGCACGCCCCGTGCTTGGCCATGACTTCCGTGACCCAATAGCTCCACGCAACAGGTAGTGGCGAAAGAATTCATTGGCGGGGACGCAACTGTCGAGCGTGTCCCAAAGCAGGATCGGAAAGCCTGGATAAGGACGACCGGCAATCACCAAATCCTCAGTAGCCCACACAAGCTCCATCAACCTACCCCCAACCGCTGACCTATCCCTATTGCTGCTAAAGCTATTTTTTAAATCATTGTTTATAAAGCTACTTAACTCCTAACCTTTAGCAAGCCCCGGAACAACAGCTTCTACGCCAGCTGCGAGCGGGTGTTCAGGCCGGACCTCCGGCGCACCCCGATTGTGGTGCTGAGCAACAATGACGGCTGCGTGATTGCCCGCTCAGCCGAAGCCAAGGCCCACGTAGAGATGGGCGCGCCCTGGCACAAGATTAAGAGGGACGTTCGCCGGCTTGGCATTGCGGTGTTCTCAAGCAACTACGCGCTGTATGGCGACATCAGCGAGCGCGTGATGAGCGTGATTGAAGGTATGGTGCCGGCGCTGGAGGTGTACAGCATCGATGAGGCCTTTGCCGATCTGAAAGGCATGCAAGGCTCAATGGAGGCGTTCGGTCGGGAGATCCGCGCCCAGGTGCTGCAATGCACGGGCATCCCCACCGGGGTGGGTGTTGCCAGCACCAAGACGCTGGCCAAACTGGCGAACCACGCGGCGAAGAAGTGGCAGCGCCAAACGGGTGGGGTAGTAGATATCCGCGACCCTGAACGCCGCGACAAGCTGCTGAAGATCACGCCTGTTGGGGATGTGTGGGGGGTTGGCAGTCGTATGGACGCGCACCTGCAGGGCATGAAAATTAATACGGCCTGGGAGTTATCGCAGGCAGACCCGTGGACCCTGCGCGAAAAATTCAGCGTGGTGATCGAGAAAACCGTGCGCGAGTTGCGCGGCACGGCCTGCCTAGAGCTGGAAGATATGGTGCCGGCCAAGCAGGAGATCTGCTGCAGTCGCGCATTCGGTGAGCGCCAACATGAGATTGAGCCCATCCGTGAGGCGGTGGCCACCTACGCCGCCAGGGCCTGCGAAAAGCTCAGGGCTCAGCACTCCCTCGCCAAGCGGGTGCGAGTGAGCATCCGCACCGGCATGTTTAACCCAGATGAGGTGAAGTATGCGAAGGGCATTGTCTGTGAGCTGCCGTACCCGACCGACGATACGCGGCTGATTACCCGCACGGCTGTGGCTGGGCTTGATCATCTGTTCCGGCCTGGCTTCGCCTACGCCAAGGCCGAGATCCTGCTGCTGGATCTACGCCAGCGCGGTGAGTTCACTGACGATATGTTCGCCGCGACTCAGCCCGTGGTGGCCGAGCAGGTGATGGACGTGCTTGATGAGATCAACGCCAAGTGGGGGCGCGGCACATTGAGGCCAGCTGGTGTGCCGTTGGCGCCAGCCTGGGGGATGAAGCGCGAAATGCTGAGCCCGAGCTATACCACCAGGTGGGATCAGCTGTGGACGGTGAGAGCAGTTTAGGAGAGGGCAAACTGAATCGACCTTAGATACGTAGACACCTTTGAGCAGCCGCTTTTGGCCGGAAGTACTCTCCGCAGAATCCGTGGTGGTTCAAGAAGATCATGAGGCTGGGCGCAGAGAATAGCGCTCAAACAGTGAGCGATAGAATCCAATGAGCATCTCTTCGGCGTCGGGCAGCCCGAGCTCATGAGCGCCAAAGCGATAGACCTCATACCCAGCAAGTCTCAGGACTCTGTCCGCCATCATCATCTCGGCGTAGAGCTTGGGACTTGCGAGCCCCTCCGGGTCGGAATAATGGTGTTTACCGTCGATTTCTATAACAACCCGCACCCCGCCAGGGAGAAGCAGTAGGAAGTCCATGCGAGACCTCAGCAAGGCTTCCTTGCCGCGTTGTGAGACCGTCTGGGGATCCCAGTGAAACCAGACCTCGGGTAACAAGACAGGAAGCTGGGGAATCGCTGTTGTAAAGGCTTTGAAGAAGCTCTCAAAAGCGAGTTCTTGAGGAGGCGACGACTTTGGCAGGCACGCCTTCAGGCGTCGATAAAGACGACTTTTGGCCTGGCTTTCCTCGATGTCGTAAGTCTGGGAGTACCAGGTCTGCAGATCACGCCACAGGAGCCCGGAACTAGCGATCGGGCGGTCATAGATAAGGACATCCGTGGGGTCGGACATTACCTCGATATCGTTATCCAGCGCGTTGCCCAGTCGCAGGTCTGGCTTCTTCGTGGAAGCAAAGATGAGGTTCTTGGGAGATGACTGCTTGCGTGATCCTATGGTGGCTAAAGTGGCCGTCAGGAACGCATCCTCTCCCATTCCGATTACAACGTGAACTCCGCACTCTCTGAGGGCGCCGTTAACTATTTCGATGAATTTTCGCTGAGCGGGCTCACTGGGCAGCACCCGCGATGAGGCCAACGCTTCAATGAATCGGCCAAATCGAGCATGCGAGGACTGAAACGCCCCGATCTTGTCGAGGAGCGTCACCGAATTCCAGTCGGGATTTTCGATGTAGTGACGGACAATTTCTTCACGAAGTGTTGGGGAGGACCAGGTGAAGTCCATGACCGACATCATGTCGAGTCGCCAGAACTCGCTGAGCACTTGCTCGAAGCCAGCCCTGTCCATATACAAGTCTGTGGTTATGAGCGCCTTCGCCAGTTCTCGTCGGTATCGACCAGGGATGACAGGTACTGTGCCATCGTCCCAAACAAGTTCTTGAAGCTGATCGCGTTCAAGAACGGGAAAGTCAATCAGCTCCAATGCCTTATGAGCGGCAGCCACCCTCTGGGCATCATTCGCAGCTTCTACCGATTTTTGCAGATGCTGCCTCTTGGAGCTGTACTCAGTGCAATCATCGAGCCCTAGTGTGAAGAGCAGCTCAGGGATCTGTGTGTCCGTGTAACGGCCTTTCTGATTTCCCAGGATCTGGCTCAGAGTGTCTCTTAGCATCGCGAGGTTTTGCTGGGTACGAGGCATGCGCTAGGAGTCGTCCTGATGTCGTTCTGGCGATGCTAACACTTACAGATAAGACGTTGAGTCGGGCCTAGCTGCCACAACCGCCTTCCACATGGCACCAGGCGAGGGGATGGACGTGATTGATCTGCCAGTGCGTGGATAGTGGCCAATTGCGGCCTGTGATGACCGGCAGCTGCCGGCCAATAGCTGCCTGTCGTAATCGGCTCAAATCGACTCAAAGCAGAAGCTCGATTTGGAAAGTCCGATGGCTGCTTCGCATCGGGAGCGATCGATCGTTAGGGTACTACGAACGCTAGCCACCGGCCGGAAGCTGCCGTCCGGGACAGCCAGCTCGAGCCAGCATGGCCCCCCTCGCTTGACATCGCCGCTGAATCTGCATGGCTTAGATTGAGTAGCCGTTCTTCGCCGTCTTCAAGAGAGACTGCCCGTAGCTGCTCGGTTGCTTGATCTGCCTGCTTGCGAACACGCTGATGTCCAGGTCCGGCTTCCCACGGGCAGTGGTGACCTGTTCGATGCCTACTGACGTCAGAACGAGGTAGCAACCCTCGCCCCACAGGGACTCCGCATCGATATCAACCGGGCCGGCATCACGCCACCAGCAGAGCCTTGCGACCACAGCGCCGCTCGGGTCGAGGAAGACGCTGGGCTCCTCGTCATGCGCGCTCCAGCGAAGCCGCTTCACCCAGTTCGGGCACAAAGCGAACGAATAGGCCGCTGCGTCAAAGCCCATGTCCACCGAGCAAACAACTCTCCTTACCAGCGTTGGCGCCAGATCATTGTCAAATGCGACGTACTGGCCAAGCCAAACAGCGATGGGCAGCCTGGCATAGCAGTCGTCGAAGTCTTCACTGTCAATCTCTGCCGAGGGTGCTCTAAAGCGGTAGAGGCGGTGCTCCGACAGTCGTGGCTTGAGGATCTTGAAGCGGGATACTTCGGCCACGACTTGGCCGTGGCGGTCTGCTGGGAAGGGGGCAACGTCACCGTCGACTTCGTCAATCCACTTCCGTTCTCGCTCGGACCAACCCGCACTTCGGTTCAACAGCGGCATTCGGATCCACTCGGGACGCCCTCTCGGGAGCTTCAGCGGTCGAGGCGGAAGCGGGCAGCCCAAACGTTCCAACAGCGTCGGCATGTCGCTGCCTTTCAATTTGCCGGCCAGCCGCAGTTCTCCCGCGACGTGGCGAAGTGCGGCAATTGCAATGTAGGCGTGGGGCTTCAGGTAAGTGATCTGCATGTCGAGCACGCGAAGCTGAGTCTCAAGCCTTTTGATGCCAGAGGGCCCGAATGCCTCAAGTCCACCCCAATCCTGGATGAACATCGCCGCGCGTCGGCGGACTGTCATCTCCTCAATGCCTGCCGCCTTCGCGATGTGACGTGCCGTCGAGCGCAACATCTCGGTCCAGCCAAGCGGCGACTCGACGCGCATTGCACCAGTTCTTTCGTCCGTGAATGCCTGGTCGCCCTCTGGCGGGTGCTCGAGTTCAAGGCGATAGAAGAGCGGCAGTGGTATCGCGTCCAAGGGGACAGCCTGCCTCCACCGATGCGACAAGAGCGCGGCTGACTCTGCCACCGCGATGTCACGGTGACTGACCAACGCAGCCACGGCGCTGCCCAACTCGGGGGCAAAGTCCGCGCTGTCAGCAGCCAGCAGCGTTCCGAGCGCCTGCAAGGGGGCATCTAATTCGCCGGCTATAAGTCGCCACATAAGGGACTTGAACAAAGCTTGGCCGAGTCCGGCTTGCCTTGCCAGGCTCAACGTGCAATTGCGTGCGTGTCGCTGAACTTCTGCAACGGGCAGCCGATAGGCAAAGTGCAGCAGATCCTCCAAAAGTTCCGTGTCGCTGAGCGGTAGCTCGCTCGGCTGGAAGGGTCGCCCCAGCTGGAACTCGCGAGTGCAGGCCATCTGCTCCTCAAGTAGCGACCAGATGGCCGGCCAATCCGGCGTCGCGCTGATTACCGGCAGTATCGAATCCAGCTCTGTCAGCAGTGACTGGGTGTTCTCCTGGCCCGCCGTTACTGAATCGACAATGTTCTCGAAGGCGGCTGGGCATGTGGATGGTCCCTGCAAGAGCTTCTTCGCCTCAAAGTAGAAGAACTTACCGCCACCCATCCCCTGGCTCCAGGAACTCCAGGGGTCCTTGCTTGACTCGTAGCCTTGCATCAGCTTCTTGGCGTACTCGACCTCCCCCGCCGCAGCCAACCTTTTAACCATCAGGAAGCGGCAGCGCGCGTCGTCTTGCAAGACCTGCCAGCGCTCAAATATCCTCCGCGCCAGATGAAGCGGGGCCGTCTCGGCCAGATCTCTGAAACGGTACGGGGCGTTGTAGTTCAGTTCGTCGCCATCCGCTTCAAACGCGCGCTCAAGCTGCTCGAGAGTGGTCTCCGAGTCGTACTTGCTTGGCGTATACGAGTGTCGAGGTTCCGGCGCTTCTGACGTCCACCGGGCTACGGCGGCGTCGAGCTCGGCAGATGAAAACCCATGTCTTCCGGCAGCGGTGCGAAGGCGCTGGAGCAGTCCGACCCTCTCGTGTGCCCTGCTGGCTACCTCGATCACCGCCAAAAACATCCGCGCGAGCGGTTCAATCTGTCTAGGTCCTGCGGCGTCGGCGGCGATGTCGATGAAGTCACCGACGTGGTGCGGGTCCCGGTAGTACGGTTCCATGTAGAACGGCAGACACAGACCGCACCAGAGCGTCGCGCAAGCCAAGACGAGTTCAGGGCTTCGCCGCACCATCCCCGTCATGAGCAGGTCAACACGGTTCGGCCAGCCAATCAGATTCCAATCCGCCAGTGTCTTTGACACCTCGAAGCCGAAGCGAGGTCCGACCTGCGTCGCTTCCTCGATTAGCGACATCGTCAAACGATGCGCGGCCGACGACCCTTCCGTTTCGGTCATGCCGCCGACCTGGCGCATTAAGGTCGATACTCGCTTGACCCGGTCCTCCGGGTCAGCGGCGTTCGCAAGGACCAGGATGTCTCGCCAGATTGCGTACTGCGGGTCTTTCTTGGGGGCCAACGCGTAGCCAAGGCATTGCTCGGGAACCGTCGCCAGCAACTGTTTGGCCCGCTCTAAGTCCCCGACCGCAGCCAACGCGATGGCCAGATCGGCCAACCCGTCGATCTGCTCGCTCGGCGTGCTCTCCTGAAGCTCCGCCACGAGTGCGTTGAGTCGATCGACGGCCGCCACCCGGTCACCGTCAACCCTATACGCATCGACGGCCAATCTGCGTCGCAGGTACGCAGTGCCCCCCAGCGTCGATGAGGCGATGGCTGCGTCAATTTCCCGAAGTACCGCACGGTACTCAGTCTCGCCGCGCTTGGCGCCGAGCCTCAGCAGCGCTGGCACGAGCATGGGGACCACTTTGAAGGCCTGCTGGATGCGATATGACTCGCTGCCGCCTTCTGATGTCAGACGTAGGACGTACCCAAGGGCAATGCGGGCTTCGTCCTGGATGCTGCCGGCCGGCACGGACGCGTTGTCGACGGCGGCGCGACCTAGAAGCACGCCTATCGTCGAGGCGTGCTGCTGGAACGGATGAAGGAAGGTGTGCTTCGACGGTGTCGCGCTTGGCAGCGGCTTATTGAGCAGCGTGCAAAGCCTCGCGTGATGCATCACCGCACCGACCAGATTACCCAGCCCAGCCAGGTCCGTCTCGTCGTCGCACATAGAGATCATCGGTGCGACCAGCTTGTCGAACAGGGCCTCGGCTAGGTCACGACGGTCAGCTTCGAATGCAATTAGTGCCATACGGCGTCGGTAGCCGTTGGGTACCTCTACGAAGCCAGGAAGGGCGGCGGCAGCATCAAACAGGGCAAGCGCTTGCGCAACGTCGCCACGCCGACTGGCCACAAGACCTGCGTGAACCATCACCGAAGGTTTGTCTTCGTTGGCTACCCCGAGCTTGCTGCAGAGGTCTTGTGGATCGGCGCCAACCTTCTGAAGGAGCATCGCCTCTGCGGCTTCCCTCCTCAGATGCAGTTGCAGCGCGGCGACAGTTTGCGGATCCACCTTTTCGGGCTGGCGTAGCCCCTCTGCGGCGAGGTGGTCAATCGCTATCTGGATCTGCTCGGTGTCTCGGAAGTGGACGGCGCGCCTTGCCCACCTCTCGAATTCCGTTATGTTGTGGTCGTGCCCGTGGTTCTGGAATTTGGACGTATGGAGCTGCGACAGTGGCTCGAGGCTTTCAAACAGTTCCTTCGCCCGCTGGAAGTCCCCTCGCACTAACAGGGCGTCGACGACCTCGTAGCCCTGGCTGGGGAAGTACTGCACGAAGGCCAGGGCTGCATCAATGTCCCCAACCGCCAGCATCGCCAGCGGAAGCTGGTTGGCGTACTCAAGGGCAGTTTCCCGCCGCCCCACTTCGTCACGACACAGCAGCAGCCGTGCGAAGGCGGTCGCGTCGTGCGTTCCACGCACTGCCAGCAGAGCCAGGCGGATATCAGCGTGGATCTCGGCGATAGAACGCCCGTCAGCCAGTTGCTGCCTGAAGCGAGCGGGCATCGCCAGTGCAAGTACATCGGCACCGTCGCCGGCACGGGCGCGGTAGCGCAACTCAAGCCAGTACTGCGCCGATTCGGGCGGCGCGTTCTTCGCCAACTGGGCGAGGTCGCGGTACACGCGCTGCGAGTATTCGGCATCGACGCTTCCGAGGCGGGTTCGAGGTTGAGCGATGACGAACAGCCGAAAGCTGTTGTGGAAGACGCTCCACCCCTGGGATGAACTGCGGAGCAGGTGCCGTGCAACGATCAGAGCGCGTTCAATCGCGGACTCCTTGACCATTGTGGCCAGCAGCCGCAGGTCCACAGGTGCCTCAGCACGAGCGATGTAGCCCAGCACGTCCATGGCATCGACATCGCTTGCGATCTCGCGCCAAGCAGCGGTGTACACGGTCTCAATATCGCCGTCGAACGGCATCCCGCCGCTGAGAAGGTGCTTACGGCCGGCTTCGTCCGCGTGCAACAGCGCATGAATTAAGTAGCGCGTTGCCAGCGGGTGGCCATGCGATAGATTGCTTAGATCCAATCTTGGAATCTCGGCAGGCAGGCCAAGCGCATCTGCCATCCGGGCGACCTCCTCGCGGCCGAGAGGTCCCATGAGAACCTGTCGCTCGCTTTTCTCCGCTTGCTCTCTTACGGCGGGCTTCAGATTCGCGAGATCCAGCCGCTGCGTGCCGAGGATGAACACAACCCCGCTGGGGATGGCAGAGGGAAGAGGCAGCTCGCCCAGAAGCGAATTGGTCGGCCGCTCTTCGCGAGGCACATGGTCGAGCCCGTCGACGACGATGATTGTTCGGATCCCGTCGTGGTAGAAGCGTTCACCAGCCTGCTGTACCAGGGCGCCGAACTGCTCTCGGCGCTCATGCAGCGAGTCGTCGCGAAGACGAAGTCCAACCAAACCGCTGTTGCGTAACTGCGTGCCGACGTCAGTCAGGAAGTTGTCGGCCTCCCCGCGACCCACGCCTTGAGCAGCACCCGGCACGTACGCCAAGTAGCGAACGAGCCGGATATTAGCCTCAGTGGCCAGCGCAACCTGCAGGAGAGTGGACTTCCCGGAGCCAGGCGGTCCTATGAGTGAGACGTAGCCCTGGTCGGCGGCATGCAGCGCGGCTAGCAGCTTGACCTCAGTGTCACGGTTGCGCTGAACATAGGCGCCGACCGGGAACCGGTGGATAAGCAGCGTCTTGGAGGGATCGCGCCAACCAAGCTCACGAAGCAGCTCGTCACGCGTCCACCTGTCTTTGTCGCGGGCATCGGCGACCAGCTTGGGCAGTACGCTTGCAATCTCGGATGCCTGCCGCGCCTGCTCGGCGTTCAATTTGTGCGACTGGATGAAGTCCGCCGCAGCTCCGCACACCACACGGAGGCTGTGCAAAAAATATTCGAAGTCGTCATCGCCCAGGCCGGCTTCACGGCGCAGGTGGTTGATCAGTCGACTCCATTCCTGCGTGTACCAATCCGCTAGCGGCCGATTTGGATGCTGTTGGAGTTCCTCAAGAAATGCCGCGCTGTGGGGCGGCGTGCCATCGCCTGGCTTGTCAGTAATCGACGGAAAGTCATTAACAACCAGGCGAATCTCGACCCGGCTTCCCGGGTTGTCCTTGCGCAGGCACTGCCAAGCATGAACCAGGGGCCTCAAGAGGCCGTTGGCACCAGTAAACAGCGTCTCAACAGTGAAAGTGCCTGGGAACTTGGACGTCTTGAACTGGTGGCCGACCACCAACCCATCGAAACCGAGCACCAAGTCGTCGGCAATACCCGCGTTGCGGTCTGCGACGCCAATCCAGAGCAGCTCGTCGCGCTCGAGCGCAGCATAAATGGCAGCGCCCGCCCGCTCGTACTGGCCAATGTATCCACGGAGTGCTCGACGTTCGCCTTCAGCCGGCGCAGTTGCAGGAGCTACAGAGGTTGATGGATTCGGTTTCTTGGACATTTTTGGAGCCATGTGAATGGACTAGGTAGTTGACGCCAACTGATACCAAGAAAACTGCTTCAGCATAACCCGAGGCGTCCAGCAACAGACGGTAGATGCGGCTAAGTCATTGAGCGCTGCTCTGAAACGAAGCATGGCCAGCCCCAATCGAAGCGGTCATTCACGAGATGGGTCGTGAATGACTAACATCAGCCTATTCCTGCCGTTCAGTCAGGAAATTCGAGCGACAGGTCGTGGCCGCTTTGAGCCTGTCGCATGGTGCAGGGGCCGGCCAAAAGGAGTCAGTCGGATGTGTCTACGAAACCAGGAGCGATTCAGTAGTGGCTTGGCTTCCCGATCCAGCAGCAAAGCGTTACGAATGCCTCAATCGATGCCCACGTAGACGGACGTAAATAGGGTTCATGATCACTGGCTGGCGACCCCAATGGCAGGAAGCTGTTGGAGCTTCCTGCCACGAGCGCGGGGAAATTGTGCCTACCTTTCGTCGGCAGATTTTTTCTGGATGCGAGATGGGATCCGCTTTAATATCTGGGACTCGATGCCGATAACCTCTACGTTGGACGCTTTCCAGGCCTGCCGGCCTTGCGAACGCTAAAGCCTGTGCTTCACTCACCTCGTGAATCGTTTGGATCAAACCTTCAACGCAATTGCGATGTCGTAACGATGAATTCTGTTGCATTCGTCGAGTGGTTCGTAGGAAAGTGAATTCCGGTGATGAGTTTTTGATCAATCGCCAGTAGAATCGTCGGTCGCTTCAGCTCACTGACGCCTGAAGCCACCCTTACTGACAGTTCGATTGTGTTCGATGATGCCTTCGACGCTCGCACCCTGAGTGCGAACCTGACGTGCCCTTTGGACGAGATAGCCATGAGCCTGCAAGCACTGATTTCCCTGTCCCGTAGCCCTAACAAGGTTGACGCTGATCGAAACGTCTCTAGACGCCTAGAGCAATCGCGCCGGCAGATGGAGATATACGACCGTGAAATCGAGACCCGTATCGCTGCGAAGGCAGTGACTAGCGAGCAGTTGGCGAAGACCTGCAGCCTCTAATCCCTATTTCAAGGAAAGCAGCCGAAAGGCTGCTTTTTTTATGTCTATGACTCCGTATCTCGTATCTCAATTTGCTCAGTCCACCATGACCAATCTGGTGCGCGAATGCTTTGGTTACGATTTTCCGGACATCCTGATAAAGCGCCAAGTAGGTTACATCTTCAATTACCTGAACCGGCTCGACGCGAAAACGGTACTGCTCGAATTTCAGTACGTGGACAAGGATTTCCTGGAAGATTTCTCGCGCTACTACGCCAAGCGTTATGGCAACGATGGACACAAATGCGCCCGGATGCATTTCTTCGCCTGCGCCCTGGATCACGGTATGGTTTTCGAGATCCTCGCTGGTGGCCCGAGAGCCGACGAGTTGGTGAAGACGCTGCAAGCTCATTACCTGGGGTTCATGGTGATCAAGCCGCTTCCCAAAACCTTTATTGGCAAAACCTGCCTCAAGGTGATGGAGGATGAGTCCACCGCGGCAAAACGCAAGCGCCGCCTCAGCCGAAAGTACAAGGTCGACCTTTTTGGGATCAGCCTAAGCGTCGAATCCCTCGCCTTCCAAGAGCAGGACAAGGTCATTGCCGCCTGTGCAACGACAGCCATTTGGTCTGCACTGCATGCCTTGCAGTGGCACAGCATTCGAAGCGTCCATTCGTGTAGCGAGATCACGATGAACGCCTTGAACGACCGCAGCGGTTCGTCAAACAGCTTCCCCAACACGGAGCTGAACACCGAGCAGATGCTGCGCTCCATTGATGCTGAAGGATTGAGACATCACCAGGAAAACCTTCGCGGCACCGATGAAAAACGCTTCTTTGAAACGGTAGTGAGCCACATCGATAGCCAGTTGCCCCTAATTTTCATTGGGGACGTTTACTCGTTGAGCGGGCCAGGCAAGAAAAGACCAACGCGTGAAGGTAACCATGCAATTTGCATCGTTGGCTACAAACAGGATCACGAAAAGATCCTATACATCCATGACGACCGGCTCGGTCCCTACGTCCGAGCAAAGCTGATCCCAACTGCTGGCTATTCCATGAAGCGAAAGCCGATGCGGGAGTCTTGGGCGTTGGCGCTTCAAACGATGAACGAGGATGGCACCTGGAGCGATCCCGTTGAGCTCATCGAGCCTGATGTCCTCATCGTGCCGACAGATAAAAAGGTTCGCCTACCCTTCTATTTTGCCTTGGAGACCTGCGACCGCATCAAAAAGCAGGTCGCCCTGGACTGGAAAACATGGTTCCCCGCAGAAGAGACCAATGTTGCAGATGGAATTTCCTTCCGTATTCGCTTAAGGGAAATTTCCCACATTCGTCAGGAGGTGATAGATCGGAACCTGGACTACAGAACCGTAGAAACACACCCAACAGATGATGACGTCATATCAGAATCAACCGAGCCTTTGATTAGCACGGAACCAGCTGAGCAGGGCCCAGTGACTCTTCAAGGCACCTCCGAGCCAACATCAGCAAACTCCGAGGATGCGTCGAAGCCAGAAGCTGAACCACACGCAGCGGAAGAAGAGCTCAACACTCCGCTCACTCCGTCTGCAGAAGAAACCGAACTGTGGCAAAAGGAAAAGGTTAAGTTCCTGACAAAGGGCTTTGCCAGGTTCCAGTGGGAGGCTCAGTTTCTATTCAACGGCCTGCCGATCTTCAAGGTTTTCATCGATGCTACAGACGTTCCTCAAGGTGACGCGGTCTCAGCCGTGTTCACTGATAACCTGATCCTCGGGACAGGCATACTGAGGCTGCTGCGGTTGAACCCAACGGCAGCAAGCTTCAAAGCAAAGGATGGCCAGTTCTTCCCGTCATTCATGCGCCGCCTCGTCGAAGTGGACGCGTCTATAGACGCCTACCTGGAGGAGACCTATGGGGGGCTAAGAGCTCCTCTCTACCTCAAGGCACAAGAAATTCAAGGCCAAGACATTTTCAATAACCCGACAGCTGTCCGGCTCTACGATGCTCCACGTATGCCTATCGTAGAGCTGAACAAAAAATTCGCCTCTCGCAGAACAACCTACCTAATTTGGGCTGTCGCAAAAGATGGAGCACTGCTAATCGGCAAGGAGTTCGAGGTGAAGATCGATGGTCGACTGGAGAAATGCGGGCACCCCAGCATCACCGCATTTCAACCTGCTCGGATTGCCGGAGAAATGCACAAGATTGGTAACGGTACTTGGCAGATCAACGCCAAATCGGGCCGCTACAGCGGGGACTACCCGAACAGGGATGATCTGCTCCAGAACGCCCTATATAAATTCCAACAGTTCTTCCCGGCTGAGGCATTTATTATCCAACCTGCTGCGAGCACTGCCGTTATGCCCTCGACCGGAGCTCCAGAAGACGAGCCAGGCACTGCGAGCGCGTGAAGCGATAAAAATCGGAAGCGAATCGGACGTCCATAATAGGACTCCATAATTGACTATAAACGCCTATAAAGCTCACCCAAGAGCGGTAAGCCCCTAGGCCGGCAAGCCGTGCTCGAGCGCGTGAATCACTTGCAGTACTGCCCTACGGCCCGGCTCAGTAACGAGCAGATCGATCGGCCGCTCGGAGGCTAGCGCCAGAATCGGTGAGGTCAGCCAGCGCAGCGCGCCATCGAGATCTTCCTCATGGAGTTCCAATAGGGCGTCCAAGGTCTCGACGAGACGACAAAACACCTCGCCTGTCCGGGCAGACATCACGGAGTGTCGAAACGAGGTTCCCACCCACCTTGCGACCTGTGTGCGACGCAACCCCAGTTCATGCGCCAGATCCGCAACCAGCGTGACCGGAAGCCCGGCCAGCAACGCCTGATGCATCCGGTAATGCGTTTTTGGCAAACCTAGCCGATCGTAGGGTAATCCCCCCTGAAATCAGTACTCGTCAGAAGTAGAATTTTCTCCTAATCGGATCAAGGAAATTTTGCGTGAAGACATCGCGTTTTTCGGACAGCCAAATCATCGCCATCCTCAAGCAGGCCGAGGCCGGCAGCCCAGTCCCGGAGCTGTGCCGCGAGCACGGCATCAGCTCGGCGACCTTCTACAAGTGGCGCGCCAAGTTCGGCGGTATGGACGCCTCGCTGATGGCCCGCCTGCGTGAGCTGGAGGAAGAAAACCGCCGGCTCAAGAAGATGTACGCCGAAGAGCGCCTGAAGGCCGAGATCATCCAGGAAGCCATGGCAAAAAAGTGGTGAAGCCATCTCAACGGCGAGAGATGGCGCAACAGGCCGTTCATTCTGGCCGGGTCAGTATCAAGCAGGCGTGCCTGGCCTTCGGGGTCAGCGTCACCTGCTATCGCTACCAGCGACGGTTGTCCTCGGAAAATGCCGAGATTGCCGATCACCTGATCCGGCTTACGCACAACCAGCGTAATTGGGGATTTGGCCTGTGCTTCCTATATCTGCGCAACGTGAAAGGCTACCGCTGGAATCACAAGCGGGTGTATCGGATCTATCGGGAGTTGGAGCTGAACCTGCGAATCAAACCGCGCAAATGCATCGTGCGGGAGAAGCCTGAGCCACTGGCGGTACCAGAGGCAATCAATCACTGCTGGTCGATGGACTTCATGCACGATCAGTTGGCCGATGGCCGCAGCTTCCGCCTGTTCAACCTGATCGACGACTTCAACCGCGAAGCCCTGGCCATGGACATCGACCTATCACTGCCGGCAGAACGCGTGGTGCGCGCACTGGATCAAGTGATCGAGTGGCGCGGCAAACCACAGACCATCCGTAGTGACAACGGCCCGGAGTACATCAGCAGTAAGCTTGTTCTGTGGGCGGAAAAGCACGGCGTTCGCCTGGAGTACATCCAGCCAGGAAATCCACAGCAGAACGCCTACGTCGAGCGCTACAACCGCACCGTGCGTTACGACTGGCTGGGGCATTATTTGTTCGAGTCGATCACCGAGGTGCAGGAACATGCCACTCGCTGGATCTGGACATACAATCACGAACGGCCAAACATGGCCCTGGGAGGCATCACCCCCAAACAGAAGCTGGCCCGCGCGGCCTAACCTCTACTTCTGGCGAGTACTAAAAATGGGGGGATTACCGTAGAGCTTTTGCATTAGTAGACCACTACAGTTGTTTCTACCAGCCGGGTCTGGAGTTGGGCGTGAAGCGCGTGTTTCCATGCGACCCCGGCAGCATAGCCCTTGAAGTGCTGAGGCGGATTCCAAACCAACTGAATCGCCCCTTTTTTCGTGGTCACCCACTGACCGGCTGCTTCTGGCCTTGAGGCGTCGGTCTCGACTGGCGGGAACCGGCCAAAAGTGGCCGTTCTCTGTGAGGGCTTTCGGCCCAAGCTCCATAAGGTTGATGAGCAGCATTCTAAGAATGCCTACTTAAAGATGCTGGCTGGTGAGATGTCGAACAACATGGCTCACAAACTCACCATGCGGGCTTCGTGCCTCATCCCATCTATTTTTCACGCATCTGGGTCGTGGGCGAAAATCCACAGTGGTGAGCACAAGTCGGTACTTGGCCCTCGAAACACCTACGAAGAACACACAACGCTCCTCGGCGAGCTTGCCCCAGAACGTCTGTTTCTCAACGCCGAGGACGATCACGGTATGAAATTCGAGCCCCTTACTCTTGTGCATAGTGAGGAACCGAACTGCTGAATCATCTGAAAGGCGTGCTAATGCTTTGATTAGATCAGGCTCGATTGCCAGATGTGCCCTGATACGGTCGCGAATATCACGGACAACCTCTACCAGGCGGGGCTTTGAACGGTAGTCGGCTGAGAGTGCTGTGACTGATGAGGTGCCCATGTTTTTGAGCAACTCGGAGGTCAGCGTCCACCATGATTGGTGCGGGGACTCAGCTTTGCGATCCTGCTTAACTCTCTTGAGATGAGCTAGGTAGGTCTCCTCGAAGATGCGAAGAGCGCTGCTGCGGCTGTCATCATCTTCAAAGGGCGCGAATTGCTCCATCAATCGTGACCATGCTCCAGGCTCGCCCTGGCCGTATAGACAAGTGAGATAGTCGACCACCAAGCGGACTGCTGGCTCTTTCAGCAGATCCTGAAGGTCGTGCTCGTTTCGATAGGAAATACCCCGCTCAGTGAGCTGCTGCATCAGTGACTCGCCATATTCTTCAACCTGGCGAGGCATCAAAATGGCGATTTCGCTGGGCGGAACATGTTCCTGCGTAATCCATTGCTGAATTAGGTTCACCAGAGCCTCAGCCTCTTCAGCTGAACTTGGAAAGTGCCCAGCCAAAATCTCCCCGCCTTCGCCTTGGGCGAGATCATCTGGCATCACTGCCGCGGCCTCGATCTCTCGGATGACATCGTTCTGCATTCGCAGCAGACTGGGCTGCGACCGGAAGTTTAGGAATAGCCTTAGCGGTCGTGCTTGAAAGTCATCAGCGTAGGTTTTGAAGATCCCATCGAGCGCTCCCGCCCACCCCATGATGGTCTGTTTGGTATCCCCTACGGCAGTAAGTATCGTCGGTGTGTCATGGAACAGCAGTTTGATCAATTCGTACTGATCTGCTGTGCAATCTTGGAACTCATCGAGGAACACGTGCGAATAGGTCTGGCGTATCGCATTGCGCGCAATCACGCTCTCTTTCACGATCCGGATGGCGAGCGGGAGAAGGTGCTTAAACGTGATCTGCTTGCCGCGGATGTAGTCAGGGCCAATTTCATAGTCTGGACTCAGGGCCTCGTCCACTAGGACTGGATGGAACCGGTCGATGATCCTCTTGGCAAAACCATGAAAAGTGACGCTGTCGAAGCGTGACGCGTAGTCCCAGCCACAACGAAGCTGCACCCGCTGCTTAAGGTTCCGGCTTGCGTCCGTCTTGAATGAGACAGCCAGGATACGTTTCGGGTAGCGGCATGCGTTCGTACGAAGAAGGAAGTCAGCTCGCTGCGCAAGCACCTCGGTTTTTCCCGCTCCAGGCCCGGCAGTCAGCACGACGGACTTTTCGCGCTCTTGAATAGCTTTCCACGCATTTTTTTCCAGCCGTATGCCTGGGGAGGGGCCCCAGCGTTCAGGCTTGATCATTCCGGCGACTCATCGAGGCGTGCGATGACTTGGTCTGCTAATCGGTTGAGTGATGCAGGCAGGCCAGCAAGAAGCTCCTCATCGGTGAGCCGTCCCAACGCGTTCAGGTGTGCAGCTGGTTTGCTGCTCAGTTTGAAAAGCTTGTGGTAAGCCGCAAACCAGCTCTGTTCCTCTTCGCTGTATTGACCTGGACTGAAATGGCTATCTCCCAATACCGTGGTATGGCTTTTCGGGGTCGCAGGGGCAGGTTCAGCCTCATAGGCAGCTGGGAAGGCACACAGCATGGAAAAATCGAGATCCAGAGGGTCGGAGAAGAAGACGTTTCGTTTTTCGAGCTCATTGAAGAGACTTACCTTCCCACTTTCGAACCAGTTATGAGTCCTCACAGGCGTATTGGGGTCGTTCCATTCATGGTACGGCCAGTCAGAGGGTAGGCTGTCTTGAGGGGCAAACTGGTCTAGCTGATTCCTTACATACTTCACGCGTCCCCAGCCTCCCTGATGACGACCTACGTCTAGATCCAGAAGCGTGATGTAAGGAGTGCCAATCGCCGCAAGCAGGCGCCAAAAATGGTTTACATGCCGACCACCCAACGGCGCAATTGCTACGGCAAACTCATCGACAGGTGCGCCTTTCGCCTGAAGGATTCTAGGGAGCACAATCTCTTCGCTATCTCCCTCTCCCAGAACTACCAAGCGAGCGAAATAGACCTCAGGAAAGGCTTGGACAGCCTCTCGAACAAACTTGTACGCGTCGGTAAGCTTCGGGGGAAGTTGAATAGTTGTGACGTGCGTACACCGATCACCATTGAGTCGAAGGTACCGAATGCTCTCAGGCTCAACCCGTCTAAGCATAGAAGGCGCTTGTGTTGCGATTAGAGCCTGGGCGTCGACGCCGACAGAGGACTTCAGTGAATTGACGATACGCCCTAGGTAGTGCGGCGAAAGGCTGTTCTCGGGTTCCTCCACAGCAAGAATCGTGAATGCCGGCGGTTTCAGCTTATGGGGATCAAAGGCCTTGTTCTTTCCGGATCTCACCTCCCGCCCTATCGTGAGCGCGGACAGCACTAGCGATAGGTAAAGCATGGATTTCTGCCCGTCGCTCAGGCGTGTAAAGTCCACCTGGTTCTCTCCATGCCCTGGGCTGAATGAGACGGTAAGGTGACGAAGCAATGCTTCGATTTCAGAGTTCTCAAAAGTCAGGCGGGGTGAGGCGAAGAAGTCCCCTTTGTGCAGGCGCTGCCAAGCAATGCTGAGGCTCGAACTCAGCGTTTTAACTGACTCGTTCTCGCTAAGGCACTCCGTGATTTGCTCCGTAAGATCTTTTATCGTCTCCCGGTCATCGCTCCAGTTGGCGGCACGTAGGAGCCTGCCCAGGAGTGCTGTCGCACCGTAGGCTACGTGATCGGAAGGGTCGCGCCTGGCAGGAAGGTAGTGGAGATGAATTGCGTCACGATGCCGCTTGGGAACCGTCTGGGTCGATACAGGCTTGTCTTCTTCATCAGTCTTGGTGACGAAGAGGAACCGCTCTTCGATCTCCCCATCTTCGTACATTGTTGCTTCTAGACGAAAGCGTACCCGCGGGAGCTCACCTGCTGTGCGCATCGCCATTTGTCCGAAGAACGGCGGCACTGTGTCGTGGTCCTCATCGTCGAGTGTTTCTTCGAACGTGAAGTCCGCTTCCAGCCAGAGCTGACGCTGTTCTGGCAGTTCCGCCTCGGTGGCAGGGACGTGAAAGTCTGAACGGCGGATTCGGCGCAAATTGGGGTCAAAAGCAAACATCCTGCAGAGCGCCTGCAGTGCGGCAGTTTTGCCCGCGCCATTGGGACCTAAGAGGTACGTTACATCCGAGAACGAAACCTCTTCCATGGTCGGTCCAAAGGATTGGAAGTTACTTACAAACAGACTGCACAGTCTCATCGTTCAGCTTCCCTTCTGATCTGTTTTTGGTTCGCTACTTTTAGGCCTGAAGGGCATGCGGATGACGCATCCGATAGCTTCCTGTTTGTATTCAGGGCTGTATTTCTTGCGCTTGGACATGAACACTCCTTTAGCTCGATGTGAGCTTACTCGAAAGTGTCCGTGTTAACGGGGTAGAACCCGAATGAGTTGGTCGGCAGTAGCATACAGGTGTGTTGAGTAGGGCTTTCTGTTGCATGCGTTAAGGACCGATATTCACCGTTTGCTAACGTCCGGTTTTGGCCGACTTCAGACTGTCACGGCTGGCAGTAGACGGCCATATACGGACTATCAAAGTGCCTGCTGCTGCAGCACCTAGGCGATGACAATCCAGTTCCAGCCCCGCACTAAGCCTTAGTCCCGCCCCGATATGGGGGCTGAAGCCTGACCTCAATGCTCACTTAATTTGCTGGCGCTTGCGCCACCGGACTCTCTGTGGCTATGCTACGGGCGTTCTCGAAAGGGCCCGCTGGAACTGGCCTGATCCAAGTGATACGTGAACAACTTACCCAGATCTTTGTTTCGGAAAGATCCAAAAAGGGCGGTTGCGCCCAGCGATCCAGCAGCGCCATTGCAGCCGTTATGCAGGTTCCCACCTGTGTCATCCCTTTCTGGAGCATCACCATGACACCGAAACGTCCCGTCGTCCGCCCGGTCGACTTCAAGAAATTCCATTCGATTGCCAAAATCTGCTTTGCAGATCTTCCTGAGTTCGACACCACCGACAAGCACAAGCTGAAGGATCTCTTCGCGCGTGCGCTCGGCTACACCAATGGTCTGCACGAGGCGCAGCAATGCGCTGAATCAGCACGACCACTCGCCGCCGGCAGTATCACTCGTTTTGATATCCAATACGCCGTTGCGACGGGGCTAAGTAAGCTCACGGGCCTGCCCCTAGACAAAGCAATGCGCCGCGCCATTCGCGCTCCACTGGAGCTACTGAGCATAGACAAGGCCACAGTTGAGTTCGCCGATGAATTGGCCGCTCGCAGTAGCACTGGGAAGTTGAGCGGTGCAGATAGGCATCGACTCGCGCTCAAACACGCCAGCACCGATAATCGCGGCGAACTGCTGGAAGCAGGCTCGCCTGGGTATCTGTTTGCTGTTCGCCCCGACGGCCTGTGCGTTGACTGGATGGAGCTTTCCGGCGTGATCAAAGCGCTGGAGGCCTCTGAAATGCCTTACCAGATTGGGAGAGTGGAGGCAGAGTCTTGGGTTTCGCTCTCCGAGCGGATGCGACAAGGCATGCGTATGCCGCTGCATGACTTGGTAGCACTGTTTGACGGAGATGGGGAGTACATTGGTTATGTGTTTCGCCACGCGGTTCATGGCGGCATCCTGCCAGACCTTATGGTCACAGCTGAGGATATCCACCAAGGCAAGATCGCCCTGCTGCTTGGAAAGCAAATACGACTCTCCGAGGGGCATAGTGTCTGGGGCGGAATGGGACGAGATGGTTCTCTTCCGATATTTGTCCTGAAAGATGGCATCACCCCGCCGAAACCACCTAGCGAGTCGTGGGATCGCCCCCAGGTTGACACCTCATACCTCGCTCCATTGCATGGAGTGACGGGCGATTACGAGCGCTACGTGAGGCTTAGCGGAGAGCAAGGCCAGAATATCTGGAGCCTCACTGGCAAACGTAAGGTTCGCCCCAGCATTGAAGACTTCAACGGGTACCGGCCGAACTGCACCTACCTAGAGACTGAAGACTGGTTAGGCCAGTCAGATGTCCCTCGGCTATTCACAGGGAGCACGGGCCGAGAGCTGCCTGACCGAGACAGATCGGATCCGTTCGGTCACAAGCAACTCACTTTTGTGCCGGAGTTCGCTCGTGAATTTCAACATGCTGCTGCTGGGCTGCTCGCCGATGAACTTGAAGAGTGCGATGTCATGCTCTCGACCTACGCTCGCGATGTACAGACGAAGTTTGATAGCGTCGACCCCGACAATTACCAACTTGTCGAGAACCTCGCCAAGTGTGCGCTGGGCGAATTAGCGCCTATTGCAAGCCTCACGGACGCCGCTTACCTAGCGATCTGTGATGAGCACCCGCTGTTCTCTCGGTTTGGCCCGTACACTTTCCGGCTTGCCCAGCAGCGCTGCGGTGCTGATTCGAGCCCTGGCCAGATACCAACAACCAGTATCCTGGCGGCACTGATCCTGTTGAGCGGGTGTGCTGCCACTGGCGATCCCGTTCCCGAAACAACAGCGCAGATCCAGTCTCTGGTACTGGGGCGCTGGATTGAGGGCCGGTGCACGCTGGAGGATATCCCTGCGTTGGCAGCAGAGTTCCAGTCGTACAAGGATAAGCTCGACAGGCAGGCCTCTCGCATTGCTGACCTGGACATGATTCTGGAGCATCGCACCAGGACGGATCGACGCGCTCGGGCGCTCCGCTATGCGTTTCTCTACGGCCATGTGATGTCCACTCGCGCCACACTCGGCGTAGACGAACCTGTACCAACAGCTAAATCGGTACAAGGTTGACCTATAGAGCCCCGAAAGGGGCTCTTTTTTACCGTTCTTTGCCCGTTACCTCTGGCAGCAATTGGCCGCTTGTTGCCTGTCGTGACAGGCCGTATGGATCGGTTGCGGTCATTCACGATTGGCCGCTTCCGACCGATTCTGTTGAAAAAGTCCTTTTACGATTTCTGCCCACAAAAGAGCGTTGCCTACGTTGAGATCTGAGCCGAACGGGAGACTGAACTGCCTTGGTTTTCACGCAGCAACGCTCAAGTCGTGCATTTTTTGAGCTCTGGAAAGGCTGCTCCGACCAAGACCGACTTTTTCAACAGAATCGACCCATTGCAGTCATTTGAGGCGCGAACAGGCCGTAACATCAGCAGAAGCTCTGGGAGCTGGGGTTGCCTTTCAACAGAGAGTTAGGATGTCTTTGACCGCGCAATGTGCTCGATAAGCAAATACCAAGGACAGCAATTGAACCAATGGCAATTTGATCTACCAGGGAGTCTGGCTGTAACCAGCGGGGACGAGGGGGCAGACCAAGACGGGGCAAGGGCAGTCGGCGTGCGCGACCGAGGAGAACTCCACCTGCACATGAATGGAGCGATTCCGGAATCGACAATTCGAGAGATCCTGGCCGACGAAGCAACGGTGTTGCCGTCTGGGTTCCTGATCGACCGGGACTTGCTTCGGCATACACCCTGCAAGTCGCTGGCGTCATACCTGTCCCCGTGGCAGGTGCTGCGGCTCTTTCCCAAAAAGCGCGAGAACCTGGATCGCATTTCCCTTGCGATCGTCGCGAGCCTCGTGGAGAACGGAGTACGCTTCGTCGAACTCCGAAGCAGCGTCTTGTACCTTGCCACGCTGCAGAAATGCTCGCCCACTCAAGCATTAGAACGCCTGATCGAATCAACCAGGGACGCCGCGCAGCGCCACGGCATTCGTCGCGGCCTGATTCTCACGGTGACGCGCGGCGACTATGGTGCGGTCGGCCTTTCCACACTTTTGCAGGCCTACCAGGATCTCGGTGAGCCGGACGATGTAGTGGGACTCGATCTTGCAGGCGATGAGGAAATTGCGTATCCAGTGGAATTGCCATCACTTTTTCGGGAGGCGAAAGATCGATTCGGACTTGGAATTACCATACATGCGGGCGAAACCGGTCGCGTGGAAAACGTACGGGCAGCCGTGGAATTGTTTGGCGCTGACCGCATTGGTCATGGGACAGCAGCTGGCAAGGATCCTCACTTGCTAGACCTCTTGGCAACGCAGGACATCTGCGTCGAAGTGTGCCCGATCAGCAACAGACTCACCGGCGCTGTTTCTGCCGACGAGGCCCATCCACTCCAGGAGTTCCGGCGATGCGGGGTTCCGTTCGTTATCTGCTCAGACAACCCAGCAATCCATCAGCGCGGGCTTGCGGACGATCAGGCGACTGCGATGGCCGAGGGCCTTTCCGCCAGTGAAATGTACCAGCAGTTCGAAGTAGCCAAGCGATACTCATTTATAGAGGATCTAGATTGAAAATCCGATTCATGTCTGGAAACAGGCACAAGGTCACCGAGGTGCAGCGGATCCTCGCCCCCATCGGCGTGGACATCGTGCCGGTGTCGAAGAAGATCGAGGAACTGCAGACCGAGGATGTCGACCGCTTAGTACGGGACAAGTTGACCAAAGCATTTGAGGCTATCGGTCGTCCTCTTTTCGTTGAGCACACAGGCCTCTACTTGAACGGCCTCAATGGACTTCCCGCGGGCTTGACTCAGATCTTCTGGGACAGGTTGGAGGCTGATCGTTTCGCCAACCTCGTTGCGGGACTCGGAGATGCCACCGTGACGGCGAAAACGGTACTCGGGTACTGTGATGGGCGCGAGATTCGCCTGTTTGAAGGCGCCATTGAGGGGACAGTGCCTCGCGTGCCGGCCGGTCCGGTGGACTTTCAATGGGACTGCGTTTTCGTCCCGAATGGGTACACCGAAACCTTCGCTGAAATGGGCGCGGCCAAGGACAATATTTCGATGCGTCGCAAAGCCCTTGACCAGTTCGCTGCGTACCTCAACTCTGTGAGAGGTATGAGATGAACGCCGAGTTGCTTCATGCACATCGCACCGACAAGCTGATGCTTTTTGTAGGCGCCGGAGTGTCTGCCAATCTCAACTTGCCTACTTGGAGCGAGCTGACAGCGCACATTGCTAAGGAACTGGGCTATGACCCAAAGATTTTCTCTACTTACGGCACGCCGCTAGCGCTTGCGGAGTACTACAAGAGGAAAAAGGGGAGTCTAGGTCCGCTTCGAAGCTGGATGGATCGCGAATGGCACAAGCCCAGCACAGATATTTCCAAGTCCGAGATCCATCGACTGATCACCCTTGGAAGATTCTCGCGGATCTATACAACGAACTACGACCGATGGCTGGAAATCGCCCATGACACGTTCGGCGTCCCGTACGACAAGGTCGCAAGCGTGGCCGACCTTGTATCCGTCGCAGAAGGCCGTCGTCAGATTGTGAAGTTCCATGGAGACTTCGATGACGACGCATCGATCGTCCTCGACGAGACCAGTTATTTCCAGAGGTTGAATTATGACTCTCCGCTGGACATCAAGCTCAGCAACGACGTCCTAGGGAATTCAGTCCTCTTCATCGGATACAGCCTGACCGACATCAACATCCGACTCCTGTTCTATCGACTGACAGAGATGTGGGGGCGCTCGGCCCTCTCATCTGCCAGGCCAAAGTCCTACGTGTTCACGAATCGACCGAACCCAGTCGCACAGGAGGTCTTGGGCCAGTGGGGAATCGAGATGATTGTTTCGGAGGATGACGACCCTAAGAAGGCGCTCACGGATTTCCTTCAGGAATTGGTGAGCTAGGCAAGTCTAGTCACGAGCTTGAAGGTTTAGCCCAACAGGCTCACGAGTCGACGTACCGTTTTCTGCGCAAACCATGCCTAACGGTGAGGCGGATATGGTTAAAGTCCGCTTGGCTCAAATGCTCAATCCGCTTAGGTAGGTGTGAGTAAATGTGGCTGGGTAGTGGATGCACTCAACGGGTGAGTACACTGTTCGGATGAGATCAGACGAACGGGCATAGCGTGATAAGGAATACCATGTATGGCGCCACAGATCCTCAAGCCAAGGCTTGATGCCGAGAAGCTGCGAGAGAATGCTCTTACTTCCATCCGGCTGGGTGTTGAAGACTTCGAGCGTTGCCGGGCGCCTGGTGACGGTGGCGATCCAGCCCGAGCGCTCTCGGCGATTCGGAACCTTTTCGCAGGAGTCCTTCTCCTCTTCAAATACAAAATCGCAACCTGCGTCGAAGCCCCCGATGATGCCGAGGCCCTAATCTTCAATCCTCCTGAGGTTATGCCCCATCCAGATGGAAATGGAGGTATTCATTGGGGACCGGTGGGCAAATTCAGGAATACCACGATCGATGTAGTGACGATACGAAAGCGCTTTGAGACTTTTGAGATCGAGGTCGATTGGGATGTGATTGAGAAGCTGCAGTCCTGCCGGAACCACCTTGAGCACCTCCATCCTGCGCATACTTTAGGTGAGGTCGCCGATTTCGTGGCGGAGTTGTTTCCAGTGCTCCAAGATTTCATTCAAACGGAACTGGGGGAAACACCCGCTGACATCCTCGGAGCGGCCTGGCAGACCATGCTGCTGCATCACAATTTTTTTGTGGAAAACACGCAGCGATGTGCTGATGCCTGGGCTGAGGCCTGCGTACCTGAGGGGATGGATACTTGGCTGAAAGCGTGCAAATGCCCGCAGTGTGCTTCGACCCTGCTAGCTCCCTTCCAAGCGAATTTGGACAATGGAGACACCGTTGAGCACAACGATGACAAATTTACGGCCGAATGTATTGCCTGTGGCCATTCGCTGCTAATAGCTCCGCTCATGATCAATGCAATTGAAAAAGACCATGGCTACGACCCACGCTCCGGCGAAGAGCCCACTTTAGAGAGCTGCGACCAATGTGGCCGGCGCGCATTTATAGTTCCCGATCAAGCTTGCCTATGGTGTGCCGGTGAACTCGAATACACAGAATGTGAAGACTGTGAGGAAGGACTGGGCCAAGAAGACCAAGACAACGGTGGGCGATGCTCCTATCACGCCCATGCATATGAGAAGTTCATGCGGGAGGATTGAGGCAGATGGAACCAGCCTTGCTCAGTGCTCCCCGAGTAATGCGGGTACTTTTCGAAAGGTGACCGGCAGAAACCGGCCAAAAGCAGACTTATTGCCTTAGCCACTTTGCCCCGAGATGAGACTCGGAGGCGTCTACGGAACTAGGGGCGATTCAGTAAGCCCTATTCATCCCCGGCAGCACACGTCGATCCTGCGAGAGCGCCAGCCGGTTCTAGCTCTTTTCCGCGTTGCGCAGCAATTTTGAAAAGCCGGCTGGTGCCATTCGGTTTCGCAAAAGCTTGCAACGCTTCCCTCTCAAACTGGGCCATCAGCGCATACTTTGCAGTCTTCTTTTTGCGCATATCACACCTCCGATGTTTGGTTCGCAGATCGGGGTTTAGTGGTAGACGCCGTGCTCGATGCGCATCATGAGATCAACCACTAATTCGTATCCGAACGGGTTCAAAAGCAGCTGAACTGGATTTTCTCCACCCAAACCTATTGCAGGCTCAAAAAACCAGCGAGATGCTGCACTTCGGTCCCTAAAAATGTCCTGTGCCTGTGTCAGGATCTGTGCAAAGCGCAGGGCACGAGCACCTTGATCGGGGTTAAGCAATTTATCTGGATGCTTCAATCTCCGCCTAACAGTATTTGGAGATTCTCCCAGAACGGCTGCGACTATCTGATTTTTGCGGGACACATCAGCGGATTTGGCCATCCGGGCTAGGTCATTAAGCGTCAGGCTCTCAACGAGCTTGTAGATTGAGAGGCTGTCAGAAATCGGCGCACGCCCATTGAGCAGGATCTCTAGGGGAGAGCCTGGAGCGGAGCAAGATCGCTGGGGCTGTGTCGAAGATGTCATATGGATGGCTACCTCGAATTGTAATGCAACCAGTTAAGAGCCGATCACCGGAGGTGCTTAGCAGCAGAAAAAATGGGTAGTGAAGACTCCCGGTCGCAGTTGTCCAGTTGAGCGAAGGTGGTGTATGTGCGCCCTCCTTCGACTTGGAAAATATAGCCGAGGGGCTTGTGCTCTCTATTTTTGGCAACGCTTAGCTCGATAAGCGGCTCCATCTGCCAGCGTCTGCTTCCATTTATATCGCTGGGCGTGACCACGAGCGCCTGGCTCAACCACATACCGCCATTGAGTTCTGCAAGCACCTGCTCAAGCGCTGGGACGTTCGGAATCATGAGCATGCTAGCCACGCGGTCTTCTTTACAAGCTCTCACCAACTCCACATAAAACCATGGCCAGATGGTGGACTGCTCTACGTACTCCCAGTACTGAATGTGTGCGTCTCGTGCTGGAGGAGTGAGCAATTCGGCATGCCTGTGTGTCAGGAACATGGTAATCACCACTGAAAATGAACACTATAGATTGTAGTCCTATAGTGTTCAACAGGGCTTCATCGTTGCTTTTGCGAGAGCGACGAAATGGAAGGAAAGCAAGCGTTTGGCGAGGCCCTTCGACGGGCGAGGAAGGGTAAAAAAATCTCTCAGGAAGCATTCTCGGAAATCAGCAGCCGAACGTACCTGAGCACTCTAGAACGCGGGCTGAAAAGCCCGACTCTTGATAAAATTGAAGCTATAGCATCCGTTCTAGAGCTACACCCGTTGACCCTCCTAACGAGCTATTACTTAATCAAAGATCCACGCTCATCAATTGCAGACATCCTCAACTTGGTGAGTTCCGAACTGACGACGTCCATGAATGAAAATTCCAGCGATTAGCGCACTGTCTTCTGCTTAGCTCTGGTGGTGTCTACGAAGCTAGGGGCGATTCACTCATCCTCAAAGCACAACAGGCAAATCCCCCAGTACTGGAAGAGCAAAACCGAACGCCCAATCCCGATCAAGGATGTGCAGGTAGGTGTAGAGAATGGAAAGTCGATCTTCTTCATCGACACCCAGGGGACGGTGGAACAGCTTGATCGCGGAAAGGCCCAGGAGCTCATCGAAAAGCTGGGGCGCACTGGCGCATATACTCATGATCTTGGGCGCTACTGGGTAATTCGAACGCTGCTTCAACAGCCTGCCATTCTGAGGGCATTGGCTACCCGCTAACCTAGACGTCCGTGATCACTTCACCAGCACTGCTAGAATTTTCTCAATCGCGTCGCGGAAGCCAGGCTTGTGGATACCCTGAGAAGTAATGAGCCTCTTATATAAGAAGAACTTTATTTGCTGCCTCATAACAGGAAATCGGCTGGCGATACCTGGCAAGAAGCGATCACAGGAACACTTCCAAAAAGTTAAGTTTTGGAGCCTAAATTTGACCCAAAAGCAGCAAAAGCTAACTAAAAGCTCTGTCTTGACACAGGATTGAGAGGAAAAACTTGCTGGAGAGGCTGGAAAACCAGTAGCCACGAGGGCTCGACTGCAGATCGTAAAACGTGACTAAAAGTTAATAGGGCAGATAGTTGAATTGGGCCATGAATAACCTTGGTTCTAAGACAGAAACTGAAAATGGCAGCAGGGAGTCGCGCGACGAACGCAAGACCATGGACGATGGCACCTGACAGAACACCCGGCCACCCACCAGCGGGCTTATCGAAAACGCCTATAACAGCTCCCGCGCGCATGCGACAAAGCTACCGGAATGCGCCGTGCAGGGCAAACGACGCTGGTCGGCGGCACTGGCACTTCGCCACGGTTATGGCATGCTAGCGCCCCGCGCGCGCGCCCGTTTTGCTCAGCAAGGCAGATACTAGAAGAAGACTTGGGCGCGCCCTGCTTTCATCGAGCCGTAATTGCAGGATCGTCATCAAGTGCCAAGCCACACATCACCACTGTTACCGCACCCATCAGGCGAGCCGCTGACGCCTCCCTGGCGCAGCTCCGTCAAGGGCGCCCTGGTCGCGCTGGTGCTGGGCATGTTGGGCTTGCTGCTGTGGCAACTGCAGCTGGAGTCGCGGCATTTGCTCGACAACCAGCGCCAACTCAGTCATGAATTCAACGCCCAGCTGGCCAATCACCTCAGCCTGAGCATGGAGCTCAAGGCGCAGGCCGGCATGGCGATGCTGCAACAAAACACCGCGGCGCCAAGCCCGGATGCGATCGACGAGAATCTGCTGCGCAGCCTGCAAGGGGTCTTTGTCAGACTGCACAGCCTGGCCTGGCTCGGCCCGCGCGGCAATATCCTGGCAGACACTCAAGCCCCGGCAGATGACCAGCAATACCTGGCTGACCTGATCCAGCGCAGCAACGGTTCGGCTTATCACTATGCGTTGAACACCCGCGATGGCGGGCTGATCTACCTGCTGCTGCGTCAGGACAAGGGAGGCGACCCGAGTGGTTACTGGGTCGTACGCCTGAACGCCGAAGCAGTACGCAACTGGCTGTATCAACAGCACCAAAGCCGCTATCGCTGGCAACTGGAAGACCGCCAGGCACAACGCGCGATTGCCAGCCAGCAGGGCGACCCTAGTGCCGACAGCGCAAGTGTTGCGCCGATAAGCGCTACCGACTTGCAACAGAGCATCCTCCTGACACCGCTCAAAGGCAGCGACTGGCAACTGCGCGCCCTGTTCGACGAGCGCAGTGCACGCGCCCAACTGCTACCCGCGCTGACCAGCAAATTCCTGCTGTTCATCCTCTGTTCCGTGCTCACCCTGCTCGCCCTGTATCGCCTGCTGCGCGAACAGCGCAGCCTGCTGGAGCTCAACGCGGCCTCGCGCCGCTCGCTACGTCAGGCGGCCGGTGCCCTAGGGGCCATCGAAGAGCGCGTACTGGTCACCGACAGCAATGGCCAACTGAGTTACCTCAACCCCCAGGCCGAGGAACTGTTCGGCTTGCGCAGTAAAAACGCACACGACTGGCACCTGCTGCAACTGCTGCCACGCCTCGATCCTCGGCTGCTGCAGGGCGGCGTCTTGCCTGACGATCATGGCGCCGACCTGGTGGAAATCCAGCAGGATGGCATGGCGCGCCTGTTCGCGATCAGCCGCAGCGAACTCGGTGAGCCGGTCAGGCGCTTGGGTTTCGTCTGGGTGCTGCGCGACGTCACCGAACAGCAGCATGCCACCCGCGTCTCGCAGGAAAGCCGTCGGCGCTACCAGGACATCTTCGAAGGCACCGGCACGGCGCTCTGCGTACTGGATCTGGCCGCGCTGCCGGAGTTCCTGCAACGGCAACAGATACATGACGGTGCGAGCCTTAGGCACTGGCTGCTCGCCCATCCGCAACGGCATGGTGAACTGCTGCACCTGCTGCGCTTCACCGAGACCAATCAGATGGCCCTGCGCCTGCTCGGCGTCGATTCCATCGAGCAAGCCTGGCAGCACCTGATCAACCGTGGCCCGCTGCGTCCCGAGGGCTTTCGCGTGCAGCTGCTCTGCGCCCTGCTCGAAGGCGCCGGCCAGCTCGAACTGGAAAGCCAGATCAGCACCCCCAAAGGCCACGAGCGTCACCTGTGGCTGGTACTGCGCCTGCCGGAAAGTGCCCAAGAACTGAATGCGGTAACTTTGAGTATCAGCGACATCACCGACCGCAAGCGCATCGAGCTGTCATTGATCGAGCGTAAGCGCTTCTGGGCAGATGTGGTGCGCGCGGTACCGGACACCCTCTACGTGCATGACCTATTGAATAAACGCGTGCTGTTCAGCAACCATCACCTGGGTTTGCAGCTGGGTTACAGCACGCTTGAGTTGGAAACGCTGGGCGAACACTTCTGGGAGCACATCCTGCATCCCGACGACAGCGACTACTACTGGCGCATCCGCAACCTGCAGCACGTTGTCGGCGAAGGCGTTCTGCTCGAATCCCAGCTGCGCTGGCGCCATCGCAACGGTGCCTGGCGCTGGTACAGCATCCGCGAACAGGCGCTGGCACGCGACCCACGCGGTCGCGTCAGCCGCCTGATCGGGGTGGCCAAGGACATCACCGAGCAGATCGAAAGCAGCGAATCGCTGCGCAACAGCGAGCAGCGCTACCGGCTGCTGGCCGAAAGTACCAGCGATGTGATTTTTTCCACCGACAGCAACCTGCACCTCAACTACGTCAGCCCCTCGGTGGAACCGGTGCTCGGCTATCAACCGGAATGGATTCTGGCCAACAGCTTCGACAGCCTGGCAGCCAACCCCCAGCAATTGGATGGCCTGTCGATATTGCTCGAGCGGATCCGCGGAGCGCTCGGCAGCCCCCTGCGGATGATCGAGTTGCGCGAGCAGTTCCAGCCGCAACTGTTCGTCTTCGACTGCCTGCGCGCCGATGGACGGAAAATCCCGGTCGAGCTGCGCCTGGTGCCGATGTGGGATGAGAACAGTCATTTCGAAGGCCTGCTCGGTGTGGTCCGGGACATCAGCCAGCAGCGCCGCTCGGAAAAAGACCTGCGTATGGCCGCCACGGTATTCGAACACTCCAACGCGTCGATCCTGGTGACCGACCCGGCCGGCTACATCGTCCAGGTCAACAAGGCCTTCTGTCGGGTCAGCGGTTACTCCTCGGCCCAGGTTCTTGACCAACTGCCGGGCATGCTCACCGCCGACCGCCAGCAAGCCAGCCACCTGAATTACGTCCTCAACCAACTCAATCAGCGCGGCAGCTGGGAAGGTGAAATCTGGCTCAAGCGCCGCGAAGGCGAGAGTTTCCCGGCCTGGGTCGGGATCACCGCCGTGCACGACGAAGAAGGCGACCTGGTCAGCTACGTGTGCTTCTTCAGCGACATCAGCGAACGCAAGGCCAGCGAGCAACGCATCCATCGCCTGGCCTACTACGACGCCCTGACCCTGCTGCCCAACCGCACGCTGTTCCAGGACCGCCTGCACACCGCCCTGCAACATGGCGAACGGCATCAGGAATGGGTGGTTCTGATGTTCCTCGACCTCGACCGCTTCAAGCCGATCAACGACTCCCTCGGCCACGCCGCCGGCGACCGCATGCTCAAGGACGTGGCGGTGCGCCTGGAAGCCTGCGTAGACGGCGACGATACCGTGGCACGCATGGGCGGCGACGAATTCACCCTGTTGCTGCAGCCATGCGCCATTCGCGAGGGTGCACTGAACCGGGCGATTCATGTCGCCGAGCAGATTCTCGCCTGCCTGGCCCAGCCGTTCGTCCTCGAAGGCCGCGAATTCTTCGTCACCGCCAGCATCGGCATCGCCCTCAGTCCGCAAGACGGCAACGAACTGAGCCAGCTGATGAAGAACGCCGACACGGCGATGTACCACGCCAAGGAACACGGCAAGAACAACTTCCAGTTCTATCAGGCGGACATGAACGCCAGTGCCCTGGAGCGCCTGGAGCTGGAGAGCGACCTGCGCCATGCCCTCGAACAGCACGAGTTCGTTCTTTACTACCAGCCGCAGTTCTCCGGCAACGGCCAGCGCCTGACCGGCGTCGAAGCCCTGTTGCGCTGGCAGCATCCAGTACGTGGGCTGGTGCCACCCGATGACTTTATCCCGGTCCTGGAAGAGCTCGGCCTGGTGGTGCAGGTCGGCGACTGGGTCCTGGCCGAATCCTGCCGCCAGCTGAAGAGCTGGCATGCGGCGAAGATCCGTGTGCCGAAGATCTCGATCAACCTGTCGGCCCGGCAGTTCTCCGAGGGCGCACTGGATCAGCGCATCGCCGCGATTCTCGAGGACAGCGGCGTGGCACCGGCCTGCGTGGAGCTGGAACTGACCGAAAGCATCCTGATGCAGGACGTGGCGAGCGCCCTGCGCACCCTCAACGACCTGAAAAGACTTGGCCTGTGCATCGCCATCGACGACTTCGGTACCGGCTACTCGTCACTCAACTACCTCAAGCAGTTCCCCATCGACGTGCTGAAAATCGACCGCAGCTTCGTCGACGGCCTGCCGCATGGCGAACAGGACTCGCAAATCGCCCGCGCCATCATTGCCATGGCCCATAGCCTGAACCTCTCCGTCATCGCCGAGGGCGTGGAGACCCAGGAGCAACTCGATTTCCTGCGCACCCACGATTGCGACGAAGTACAGGGCTACCTGCTCGGCCGCCCCATGTCCGCCCACCAGTTTGCCGCCCAGTTCAGTGGCGCCGCGCTGTTTATGCTCAGCTAGCGGAGCGGCCATGGGCACGCGGTTTCGCTGCAGGCAGTGCCGGGTCGATTATCGGCATGACACCCATCCGGCGGGCTCGACCAGCCTGGGCAGCGGGCAAGATGAACGCCACTTATCCGTCACATGACTGCGCTGCATACCCCTGGTTAACCGAGATGGGGTAGAATTTGCCCCCTCTTTCTACCGCCCAGCTGATTTTCTCAGGGGATTTGCCATGTTCAGCCGTGATTTGAACCTTGCTCGTTTTGACGCCGAACTGTTTACCGCGATGGAGCAAGAAGCCCAGCGCCAGGAAGAACATATCGAGCTGATCGCCTCGGAAAACTACACCAGCCCAGCGGTGATGGAAGCCCAAGGCAGCGTGTTGACCAACAAGTACGCCGAAGGCTATCCGGGCAAGCGCTACTACGGCGGCTGCGAGTACGTCGACGTGGTCGAGCAACTGGCCATCGACCGCGCCAAAGAACTGTTCGGCGCCGACTATGCCAACGTCCAGCCGCACTCCGGCAGCCAGGCCAACGCCGCCGTGTACATGGCCCTGCTGAACGCCGGCGACACCGTGCTGGGCATGAGCCTGGCCCACGGCGGGCACCTGACCCACGGCGCCAGCGTCAGCTTCTCCGGCAAGCTGTACAACGCCGTGCAGTACGGCATCACCGATGCCGGCCTGATCGACTACGACGAAGTCGAGCGCCTGGCCGTCGAGCACAAGCCGAAGATGATCATCGCCGGCTTCAGCGCCTACTCGCAGGTCCTGGATTTCCCGCGTTTCCGCGCCATCGCCGACAAGGTCGGTGCCTACCTGTTCGTCGATATGGCCCACGTTGCCGGCCTGGTTGCCGCTGGCGTCTACCCGAACCCGGTGCCGTTCGCCGACGTGGTCACTACCACCACCCACAAGACTCTGCGCGGCCCCCGTGGCGGTTTGATCCTGGCGCGTGCCAACGAAGCGCTGGAGAAGAAGTTCAACTCCGCCGTATTCCCGGGCGGCCAGGGCGGCCCGCTGGAGCATGTGATCGCGGCCAAGGCGGTATGCTTCAAGGAAGCCCTGCAACCCGAGTTCAAGGCCTACCAGCAGCAAGTGGTGAAGAACGCCCAGACCATGGCCGGCGTGTTTATCGACAACGGCTATGACGTGGTTTCCGGCGGCACCGAGAACCACCTGTTCCTGCTCAGCCTGATCAAGCAGGACATCACCGGTAAAGACGCCGACGCCGCCCTGGGTCGCGCCTTCATCACCGTGAACAAGAACAGCGTGCCCAACGACCCGCGCTCGCCCTTCGTCACCTCGGGCCTGCGCATCGGCACCCCGGCCGTGACCACCCGCGGCTTCAAGGAAGACGAGTGCCGCCAGCTGGCCGGCTGGATCTGCGAGATCCTCGCCAACCTAGGCGACGAGTCGGTTGAAGCGCGCATCCGCGAGCAAGTCAAAGCGCTCTGCGCAAAGTTCCCGGTCTACGGCAACTAAGCTCACCCGCAGTACGCAGAAGCCCGCCACTTGGCGGGCTTTTTACTGGCGTGCCAACAAGCGCCGCTCGGCCAGCGGCGGGTAAACCCCAGGCCCCGACGGGTATTGGGCCTTGTGTCCCCGGATGCGCCGCATAAAGCCAAGCCAGCCGCACCGGCGTTGGCTATAGTGGTCAAAACCGCGCAGGAGTGTATTTGCATGAGCGACACGAGCAACGAGCGTAGACGCTTTCAGCGCATCGCCTTCGACGCCCCCACCGAGCTCATTCAGGGGGAACGGCACTGGGTTGTCGAACTGCATGACGTCTCGCTCAAGGGGCTGCTGGTCAAACGTCCGCAACAGTGGAACGGCGATCCCAATCACCCCTTCATCGCCAGCATCCAGCTCGCCGAGGACGCCCGCGTGGAGATGGAAGTGGTCCTGACCCGCACCCATGGCGAGCTGCTCGGCTTTATCTGCCGACATATCGACCTCGACTCGATCAGCCACCTGCGGCGCCTGGTGGAGCTCAACCTCGGCGATGAAACCCTGCTGGAGCGTGAACTGGCGGCGCTGGGCGAAGGGGGCTGACTAGTCTGCAAAAAACGCTCGCCTACTACGTCTGCCTCAAAACGCCCGTTCTCAAGGGTGGTTCGGGCGGGGTTCTGCTCGGAGCGCAGCGACAGCCCGCCAAGCTTTTAGCAGCGCCACCCTACCGATCGCCAAAACGCCATGGCACGGCATTCGTGACTCTCCTTTCAGCACCTGTGGTTTCAGTCGAATAGCGCATCGAGCGCCTGTTCCAGGCGAGTTACCGCAATCACCTGCAAGCCTGCCGGCGCTTCCTTGGGGGCATTACCCTTGGGCACGATGGCGCGCTTGAAGCCGTGCTTGGCGGCTTCCTTCAGGCGCTCCTGACCGCTCGGCACCGGGCGCACCTCGCCGGACAGGCCCACCTCACCAAACACCAGCAAGTCATGGGCCAACGGCCTGTTGCGCAGGCTGGAGATCACTGCGGCCATCAGCGCCAAGTCGGACGCGGTTTCCAGCACCTTGACCCCGCCGACCACGTTGAGGAACACGTCCTGATCATGGGTGGGGATGCCGCCGTGGCGATGCAGCACGGCCAGCAGCATGGCCAGACGGTTCTGGTCCAGGCCCAGGGTGACGCGCCGCGGGTTGGCCATGTGGCTGGTGTCGACCAGTGCCTGCACCTCCACCAGCATTGGCCGGGTGCCCTCCCAGGTGGCCATCACCACGCTGCCCGGCACTTCTTCCTGGGCACGGGTGAGGAAGATCGCCGAGGGGTTGGTGACTTCCTTGAGGCCCTTGTCGGTCATGCCAAACACGCCCAGTTCGTTGATCGCGCCGAAGCGGTTCTTCACCGCCCGCAGCAGGCGCAGGCGGCCATCGGACTCGCCCTCGAAATACAGCACGGTATCGACCATGTGCTCGAGCACCCGCGGCCCGGCCAGCGAGCCATCCTTGGTGACATGGCCAACCAGAAAGATCGCCGTGCCGCTCTGCTTGGCGTAACGCACCAGCAAGGCCGCACTCTCACGCACCTGCGACACGCCGCCGGGAGCCGACTGCAATTGCTCGGTGAAGATGGTCTGGATCGAGTCGATCACCATGACCTTGGGCTTTTCCAGACGCGCAGTGGCGATGATGCTTTCGATGCAGGTTTCGGTCATCACCTTGAGCTTGTCTTCCGGCAGGCCCAGACGACGCGCGCGCATGGCCACCTGCTGCTGGGATTCCTCGCCGGTGACATAGAGCGCGGGAAAGCGCGTGGCGATATTGCACAAGGTCTGCAGCAGAATGGTCGACTTGCCGATTCCCGGATCACCGCCAATCAGCACCACCGAGCCGTCCACCAGACCGCCCCCGAGCACCCGGTCGAGTTCACCGGAAGCGGTGGAAAAGCGTGGCATTTCCTCGACACTGACTTCTGCCAGGGTTTTCAGCTGCGTCTGCTGACCCGTCCAGCCGCTGCGGCCGCTGGGGGCAACCGCATGGGCTTCGATCATGGTTTCGGTCAGGGTGTTCCAGGTGCCGCATTCGCCGCATTGCCCGGCCCACTTGGGAAAGGTGGCGCCACACTCGGTGCAACCGTACATGCGTTTGGCCTTGGCCATGGGGCGGACTCCCTCAAACGAAAGCGCGCATCATAGCCTTTACCAACCGTAAATCGGGAAGCCGGATCAGAGGCAGGGGAAATATCGAAGGCCGTCTCCAAAACGCCGTCGGACCGGCGATATTTTCACAGTCGCTTAACCCTTGCAGCAACCGCAGCACTGAGCAGCAGGAGGTGCGAGGCGCTTGGCCACCTGATCCTTGAGGTCTACACGCTCGCGTTTCAACACGGCCAAGGCGTCATCGGCCAGCACCTCGATGCCCTCTTCGACTCGGCAAATACGCTTATCCAGCGTCTCGTATTCATCGGCCAGACGCGCGAATTCAGAGTCGGCCTGACGCAAATCGTGCAACTCGGCACGCAGTTCGGGGAAATCATGAATCAAGGGGTGATGTTCGATATGCATGCTGATACTCCAAGGAATGACTGGATTCAGCATAGGCTCCCGCACCAACTCGCCCCTTGACCCGGATCAACCTGCCGCACCGTTGCGCAGCAAGGTCTCGATTTCGTCCTTGAGGGCGACCCTTTGCATTTTCAGGCCCTGCAGTTGCAACTCGTCCATCGCCAGCCGGCCACCTAGCACCTCATAGATGCGTTTATCCAACTGATCGTATTCCTCGACCAGGCGGGCGAAATGGCCGTCAACCTGTAACAAGGCGCGCATTTGTGTTTCAAACTGTGGAAACTCGCGGCTAAGTGGATGATATTGCAATGGCATGGCGACATCCTCCGAATGTATGTATCAGACTAGTTCAGCACGATGCTTCACACCGAAATCCTAGACCACTGGCGAACGGGCAGCACATGCACGGCATTTTTGCTTAGATTGGCTGCCAGCCCCACACGAGACAATGCGCATGAACACGTCCTCAGGCTGCTCCGCCTGCCTAGACGGGGAAAAACTGGAATTCCCCATTACCATGGCTTTCCAACCGATTCTCGACCTGGGCAAACAAGAGGTATTTGCCCACGAGGCCCTGGTGCGCGGTGCAACGGGGGAATCGGCCGGCAGCCTGCTGGCTCGAGTCAATGCCGACAACCGCTATGCCTTCGATCAGACTTGCCGGATCAAGGCGGTGGAGTGGGCGGCAAAGCTGAGGGTGCCGGCCATGGTTTCGATCAACTTCATGCCAAACGCCGTATACCGCGCGGAAACCTGTATCCGCGCCACCCTGGAAGCAGCTCGGCGCTACAATTTTCCACTCGAGCGGATCATCTTCGAGGTCACCGAGCAGGAGCAGGTGCTGGATATCGGTCACCTGACCGACATCCTCAGGGCCTACCGCAAGCAGGGTTTCATGACGGCCATCGACGATTTCGGTGCGGGCTATGCCGGCCTCAATCTGCTGGCCGACTTCCAGCCCGACCTGATCAAACTGGACATGGCACTGATCCGCGGCATCGACCAGGACAGCGTACGGCAGATCCTGGTCGAGGCAACCCTGCAGATGTGCCGCAAGCTGGATATCCGCGTGATCGCCGAAGGCATTGAAACCACTGGCGAGCTCGATGCGCTGCGCGACATGGGGGTGGAACTGTTTCAGGGTTACCTGTTCGCCAAGCCGGGTTTCGAGGCGCTGCCCGAAATACGCTTTCCCTACTGAGTTGTTCACAAGCGCTGAGCGCTCGCCTGGCAAGTGCGGCGCACTGCATTACACTCTGCAAAGCATCTACATCAGGGAGTGACACATGAGTATCGTCAGCGAATTCAAGGCCTTCGCCGTCAAGGGCAACGTGGTCGACATGGCCGTTGGCATCATCATTGGGGCGGCCTTCGGCAAGATCGTCTCCTCCTTCGTCGGCGACGTAATCATGCCGCCTATCGGCCTGTTGATTGGCGGCGTCGACTTCTCCGACCTGGCGATTACCCTCAAGGCCGCCCAAGGCGACTTGCCGGCAGTGCTCCTCGGCTATGGCAAGTTTATCCAGACCCTGCTGGACTTCCTGATCGTTGCCTTCGCCATCTTCATGGCCGTCAAGGTGATCAACCGGCTCAAGCGCGAGGAAGCCGTAGCTCCGAGCCTGCCGCCAGCGCCGAGCCCGGAAGAAACCTTGCTGACCGAGATTCGCGACCTGCTCAAGGCCCAGCAAAGCAAGGACTAGAGCGGCACGCCTGACCGGGCGGCCTCGCGAGTGGCCCGATGGACCGCCTCATCACCAGTAATTCTCGACTGCCACCTGGCCTGGCCGACGGTTCAGGCTCAGTTGCAAGTCGCGCTGTTTCAAGAGCTTGCGCGTGTCGTCGATCATCTGCGGGTTGCCACAGAGCATCAATCGCGAGTGTTCGGGGCTCAGGCTCAGGTCGGCAGCATGCTCCAGCGCGCCGCTGGTCAGCAGCGTGGTGATGCGCCCGTGCAGACAGCCTGGCGCCTGTTCGCGGGTCACCAGCGGCAGATAGGTGAGTTTGTCGGCGTACTCGGCCAGGTGCTCCAGCGCCGTGAGTCCGTGAATCAACGGCTGATAGGCCAGTTCGCCGGCGGTGCGCGCACTGTAGACCAGGACGATGCGCTCGAACCGCCGCCAGACCTCGAAGTCCTGGAGGATCGACAGAAAGGGCGCCAGGCCGGTGCCGCTGGCCAGCAGCCAGAGATCGCGGCCATCGACGAAGCGGTCGAGGGTGAGAAAACCATAGGCCTGCCGGTCCACCAGCAGGCTGTCGCCGGCCTGGAGTCGGCTCAGCTCGGAGGTGAACTCGCCGCCGGGCACGACGATGGAGAAGAATTCGAGAAACTCGTCATGGGGCGCCGACACCATCGAATAGGCACGCCAGACCACAGTGCCGTCGGCCTTCTGCACGCCGAGGCGGGCGAACTGGCCGGCGCGGAAACGATACCCGGAGTCGCGCGAACAACGCAGGCTGAACAGGCTCGGCGACCACACATGCACGTCACTCAATATCTGCCGGGTGAACTTGTCTTCACTGGCGGTCATACTTCACCCCCTCTGCTGTGCCGAAGATCTGGCAGGCCGTAAAAAAACGTAGCGAGCGAAGGCTAACTTCAACGCGGCATAGCCGAGCGCAGTAGTTTTTCAACGGCCTGCCACAGTGTCGCGCAAAGCGCCCTTAACAAACACCAGCAGTCTATATGCCTATATTCGTTACGCCTTTTGCCCAGCTCGACCTGATCCGCCAGCCCGAACAGCAGGCCGAACCCCTGCAGGCCTTCGATGCCGCCGACGAGTACCTGCTCAATCATCTGCATGAGCAGGGCTTGCCCGCGGATGCACGCGTATTGCTGCTCAACGACAGCTTCGGCGCCCTGGCGGCCAATTTGGCCGGCCGGGCCCAGGTCACCAGCAGTGGCGACTCGCACCTCGGCTACCTCGGCCTGCAAGCCAACCTGGCGCGCAATCACTTGCCGGCAGACGCGGTCCGCTTCGTACCGGCCAGCGCAACGGTGCAGGGTCCGTTCGATCGGGTCGTGATCCGCATCCCCAAGACCCTGGCACTGCTGGAAGAACAACTGATCCGCCTGCACGGTCAACTGGCACCCGGCGCCCAGGTGATCGCCGCCGCCATGGTCAAACACCTGCCGCGCGCGGCGGGCGACCTGCTGGAGCGTTATATCGGCCCGGTACAGGCCTCGCTGGCGGTGAAGAAAGCGCGCCTGCTGATAGCCACACCGACCGACAAACCGGTCCCGCTGTCGCCTTACCCAAGCCGCTATCGCCTGGACAAGCCGGCAATCGAATTGCTCAACCACGCCAATGTGTTCTGCCGCGAAGACCTCGATATCGGCACCCGCGCCCTCCTGCCCCATCTGCCCAAACACCTCAGTCGCATGCGCGTAGCGGATCTAGGCTGTGGCAATGGCGTGCTGGGCATTGCCTATGCCCTGGGCAGCCCGCAAGCCGAGCTGACCCTGGTCGACGAATCCTATATGGCGGTGCAATCGGCGCTGGAGAACTGGCGTGCGGCCCTGGGCGAGCGCCCGGTGGAGGTCCGCGCCGGCGACGGCCTGGCCGAGCAGGCGGCGGATTCGCTGGATCTGGTGCTGTGCAACCCGCCGTTCCACCAGCAGCAGGTGGTCGGCGACTTCCTCGCCTGGCGCATGTTCCAGCAGGCCCGCACCGCGCTGGTCACCGGCGGCGAGCTGTGGATAGTCGGCAACCGCCACCTGGGCTACCACGCCAAGCTCAAGCGCCTGTTCCGCGGCGTCGAGCAGGTGGCGGCCACGCCGAAGTTCGTGGTGCTTAAGGCGATTAAATAAGTCCGGCACGCCGCTGATCCGTAGGCTGGGTTAGCGGCACGGAACACCTTATGCACGAACAACAGCGCTATTCGGCTGCCGCGTAACCCACCAGACACAAGCCCGGGTCGCCGCCATGGTGGGTTACGGCGCAGCCAATACAGGCGCAACGCAGGACAATCCAGCCATGCGCCTGACCCACCCTACGAAAACATCGTGGATCGGCAGCCGATCAGGGCGTACCCATGCCCGCCGCCTGCATAAACAGGCGCAGCAACCCGGCCACCAGCCCCAGGGCCAGCACGCTTCCGGCCCAGATCGCGACCAGCCAGCCGAGACGCTGCCATAGCGGTTTGTTTTCCTGCGCATTCGGCATCGCCGGCCCCTCAGTGATAGCCGTCTTCCTCGCGTACCTTGCCGCGGAACACGTAGTAGCTCCAGGCGGTGTACATCAGGATGAAGGGGATGATGAACAGCGCGCCGACCAGGATGAAGCCCTGACTCTGCGGCGGCGAAGCGGCCTGCCAGATACTGATCGACGGCGGGATGATGTTCGGCCACAGGCTGATACCCAGGCCGCTGTAGCCGAGGAAGATCAGCGCCAGGGTCAGCAGGAATGGCGAATAGTGGGCGTTGCTGGCCACCGCCCGCAGCAGCGCCCAGGTGCACAGCAGCACCAGCAAGGGCACCGGGATGAACCAGAACAGATTCGGCAAGCTGAACCAGCGCGCGGCGATCTCGGCATGCGCCAGCGGCGTCCACAGGCTGACCATGCCGGTCACCGCCAACACCACGAACACCAGCGGCCGCGCCAGGTCGTGCATCTGCTGCTGCAGGCGGCCTTCGGTCTTCATGATCAGCCAGGTGCAGCCGAGCAAGGCGTAGGCGGCGATCAGCGCCAGTCCGCAGAACAGCGAGAACGGCGTCAGCCAGTCGAGCGCCCCGCCAACGTAGACCCTGTCCACCACCTCGAAGCCGTCGATATAAGCGCCCAAGGCCACGCCCTGGAAGAAGGTCGCGGTCAGCGAGCCGCCGATGAAGGCCTTGTCCCACAGATGGCGCTTGTGCGCCTTGGCCTTGAAGCGGAATTCGAAGGCCACGCCGCGAAAAATCAGCCCCAGCAACATGAATACCAGGGGCAGGTAGAGCGCGCTCAAGACCACCGCATAGGCCAGCGGGAAGGCGCCGAACAGTGCCGCGCCGCCAAGTACCAGCCAGGTTTCGTTGCCGTCCCAGACCGGCGCCACGGTATTCATCATCACGTCGCGCTCGCCTTCGCTCTTGACGAAGGGAAAGAGGATGCCCAGGCCTAAGTCGAAACCGTCCATGACCACATACATCATCACGCCGAAGGCGATGATCACGGCCCAGATCAGCGAAAGATCGATGCCCATATTCAACTCCTGCCACTCGGGGTGTCGTTATCGTCCAGGCCCTCATCCGCAGCGGACAACGGTCGTGACGGTGTGCGTTGCTGCCCAGGCCCACCTTCGACGGCCTGCCTGCCTTCGTCGGTGACCGGCCCCTTGCGCACCAGACGCATCATGTAACCGAGCCCGGCGCCGAACAGGGCGAAATACACCACCACGAACAGCATCAGGGTCAGGCTCATCTGCGCAAAGCTGTGCCCGGATGAGGCATCGGCGGTGCGCATCAGGCCCTGAATAATCCAGGGCTGGCGGCCGATCTCGGTGGTGTACCAGCCCGCCAGAATGGCGACGATTCCCGATGGGCCCATCCACACCGCCAGATGCAGAAATGCCCGCGACTGGAACAGTCGACCGCGCGTCCGTAGCCACAGCCCCCAGAGGCCGGTGAGAATCATCAGCATGCCCAGACCAACCATGACCCGGAAGGTCCAGAACACAATGGTCGAGTTGGGCCGGTCCTGCTTGGCGAACTCTTTCAGCGCCGGCACCTGCTTATCCAGACTGTGGGTCAGAATCAGGCTGCCGAGCGCCGGAATCTCGATCTTGAAGCGAGTCTCTTCGGCGTCCATGTCCGGCCAGCCGAACAGGATCAGCGGCGTCGGCTCTTCGCCATGGTTTTCCCAATGACCTTCGATCGCGGCTATCTTCGCCGGCTGGTGCTTGAGGGTATTGAGGCCATGAAAGTCGCCGATCAGCGCCTGGATCGGCGCAACCAGCAGGGCCATCCACATGGCCATCGACAACATCTTGCGGATCGCCGGATTATCCCGACCGCGCAGCAGGTGCCAGGCCGCCGATGCGCCGACGAAAAACGCCGTGGCGAGGAACGCCGCCGTGGCCATATGGGCCAGACGGTAGGGGAAGGACGGATTGAACACCACGGCGAACCAGTCCACCGGGATCACCCGCCCATCGATGATCTCGAAGCCCTGCGGGGTGTGCATCCAGCTGTTGGAGGCGAGGATCCAGAAGGTCGAAATCAAGGTGCCGAGGGCGACCATCAGGGTGGAGAAAAAGTGCAGACCCGGGCCGACGCGCTGCCAGCCGAACAGCATGACGCCGAGGAAGCCCGCTTCGAGGAAGAACGCGGTGAGCACTTCATAGGTCAGCAGCGGCCCGGTAATCGCCCCGGCAAAATCCGAGAAGGCGCTCCAGTTGGTGCCGAACTGATAGGCCATGACCAGGCCGGAGACCACGCCCATGCCGAAGTTGACCGCAAAGATCTTCGCCCAGAAGTGATACAGGTCGCGGTAGACCTCTTGCCGGGTCTTCAGCCACAAGCCTTCCAATACCGCCAGGTAGCTGGCCAGGCCAATGGTGATGGCCGGAAAAATGATATGGAAGGAAATAGTGAAACCGAACTGGATTCGCGCCAGGTCGAGAGCCTCTATGCCGAACATGGAGCATCCTCACTCAGGTTATTCGGGGCACAGCCGTATGCGCGCGCCTATCGATAGGGAGGGCGCAGAAGCGCTGTAATTGTTTTTGTCATTGCGCGGTGACGCCGCGTAGCGGACCCAGGCGGCCTCAGCAGAAGCCAGGGCGAACGTTGATCTGGATCAAGGAATGAGCAAAGAGTAACGCCTCACCCGATGCTTGCTGCTGTGGTTATTTGTCGCGCACGCCGCGTGCCCGGCTCGTCAGCCATGCTAGGCTGGCACAACTTAAGTAGCTAGCTATCTAAATGCCCATGAGCGTCCACGGCAAACTGCTCCTGCGTCACCAGCGTCCCTTCATCGCCTTCTGGCTGGCGCGTGTCGGCACCGCCAGCGGCTTCCAGATGCTCACCGTGGCCATCGGCTTCGGCCTGTCGACCTCGCCGTGGTTCAGCCTGGCGACGCTGGTGGTGCTGGGCGCAGCGGACATGGTCAGCATGGTGATCCGTGGCGCCTTCGTGCAGCTGCAGACGCCAGACGAAATGCGCGGCCGGGTCGGCGCGGTGAATGGCCTGTTCATCGGCGCCTCGAACCAGCTCGGCGAGTTCCGCGCCGGGGTCAGCGCGGCCTGGTTCGGCACCGTGCCGGCAGTGCTGATCGGCGGGGTCGGTGCGCTACTGGTCACCGGCGCCTGGATGAAACTCTTCCCCGCCCTGGCACAGCGCGATCACCTCAGCCAACAACACGGGCAGAACAACGCCGCCTGAACCCCTGCTCAGCGGTTGTGAAAAAATCGAGCGCCGTAGCGCAACGCCGCAGTGGGCGTTTGGAGGCGGTCGCTGAGGCAGTCGTAGTAGGCGAGAGTTCTTTCACACGCTCTCAATGCACCAGCAGCGCCTCGGCCACCTGCTTGCGCGTGCCCCTGCCGCGCAGGTGCTCGACCAGGGTCAGGGCGAATTCGAGTGCGGTGCCAGGTCCCTGGCTGGTGATGCAGTTGCCGTCGACCACCACAGGTTCATCGATGAAGGTGCAACCGCTGAGGCGCTCACTGAAGCTCGGGTAGCAGGTCATGCGCCGCTGCTGCAGCACACCGAACGCCTGCAAGGCCACCGCCGGCGCCGCGCAAATCGCGGCGAACAACTTGCCGGCCTTGGCTTGCCGGCGCACCCGTTCGGCCAGCGGCTCATGCTCGGCCAGGCGCTGGGCACCAGGCATGCCGCCGGGCAGCACGATCAGGTCGAATTCCTGGGCCAGGACGTCGACCAGCATGGTATCGGCGGTCAAGCGGGTACCGCGGGCGCAGGTGACCATGCGCCGGCCTTCGATGCTGGCGACCACCACCTCGACCTCGGCGCGGCGCAGCACGTCGATCAAGGTCACGCATTCGATGTCTTCGACGCCATCGGCAATGGTGACAAGGGCACGTGAAGTCATGTTTGCCTCCTCGAAAAACCCAACGAAAAGCGTCCGCAGGGTCATGTCTGCACCGCGTGCGGACGAGCTGTTATGATGCGCGCCTTTTTCCAGATCGCCAGCAAAATCATGCCTATGTGCTTTGCTTTGGGTCTGCACATCGAAGGCGTGACGGAGACACTTTCGACTGCTGTGGCTGCCTCCAAGTGCCCGCTATCATCACAACCTCTTACGCCATAGGGATCTCTGCATGCTGGAACGAATCTTCCACCTCAAAGCGCATCACACCACGGTACGCACCGAGTTCCTGGCCGGCCTCACCACCTTCCTGACCATGGCCTACATCCTCTTCGTCAACCCCAACATCCTGGCCGAAACCGGCATGGACAAGGGCGCGGTATTCGTCGCCACCTGCCTGGCGGCCGCCATCGGCTCGGCAATCATGGGCCTGCTGGCCAACTACCCGATCGCCTTGGCGCCGGGCATGGGGCTCAATGCCTTCTTTACCTACACAGTGGTGCTGACCATGGGTCACACCTGGCAGGTGGCGCTGGGCGCTGTGTTTCTCTCCGGGGTGATTTTCTTCCTGTTGTCGATCTTCAAGATCCGCGAATGGATCATCAACAGCATCCCCATGGCCCTGCGCGCAGGAATTGCCGCCGGCATCGGCCTGTTCCTGGCAATCATCGCGCTGAAGAACGCCGGCATCGTGGTGGACAATCCCGCCACCCTGGTCGGCCTCGGCGACATGAGCCAAGGCAGCGTGCTGCTGGCCTGCCTGGGTTTCTTCGTGATCGCCGCCCTGGCCTACCGCCAGGTCACGGGCGCGGTGATGATCGGCATTCTGCTGGTCACCGGCCTGTCGGTTGCCTTCGGCTTTTCACGGCTCGACGGCGTGGTATCGATGCCGCCATCGCTGCTGCCGACCCTGCTCCAGCTGGACATCGCCGGCGCCCTGGATATCGGCCTGCTCAGCGTGATCTTTGCCTTCCTCTTCGTTGACCTGTTCGACACCTCCGGCACCCTGATCGGGGTAGCGCAAAAGGCCGACCTGCTGGACAAGGACGGCAAGATGCCTAAGCTCGGCCGCGCCCTCCTGGCCGACAGCACCGCAACCATGGCCGGCGCCGCGCTGGGCAGCTCGACCACCACCAGTTATATCGAATCCGCCGCCGGTATCAGCGCCGGCGGGCGCACCGGCCTGACCGCCTGCGTGGTCGCCCTGCTGTTCCTCCTCAGCCTGTTCTTCGCCCCGTTGGCGGGGTCCATCCCGGCCTTCGCCACCGCTCCGGCGCTGCTGTTCGTCGCCGTGTTGATGATGAGCAGCCTGGCCCAGATAGACTGGGACGACCTCAGCGTCGCTGCGCCGGTGGTGATCGCCGCGCTGGCCATGCCGCTGACCTTCTCGATCGCCAACGGCATCGCCTTCGGCTTCATCAGCTGGACAGTGGTGAAACTGCTGGCCGGACGCTGGCGCGACCTCAACCCAGCACTGGTGGTGTTGTCGGTGTTGTTCGTGATCAAGCTGAGCTGGTTCGCTTAATGATTTGGTGGGCCAGCGGCGAACCGCTGTGGCCGCCCCGTGTAACCGCTGCCGGTGGGTTCAAGTCGAGCCTATGGGCCAATTCGCAAATGAGTAGTCCATGAGCCGTTCCCAGTTCGATCCCAGCACCTATGCCGCCCAACTCGCCGAAAAGAAAGGCCGCCTGGTCGAACTGCTGGCGCCCTTCGATGCCCCCGAACCGGAGGTCTTCGCGTCGCCACCCGAGCATTACCGCCTGCGCGCCGAGTTCCGCCTGTGGCGCGAAGACGGCGCCCGCCATTACGCGATGTTCGAGGCCGGCGACAAGTACACGCCGATCTTCTTCGAAGACTTCCCCATCGCCAGCCTGCAGATCAACGCGCTGATGCCGAAGCTGAAAGCGGCCTGGCAGGCCAGCGAGGTGCTGAGTTTCAAGCTGTTCCAGGTCGAGTTTCTCACCACCCTGAGCGGCGATGCGCTGATCACCCTGTGTTACCACCGCCCGCTGGACGCGGCCTGGCAGGTGGCGGCAGAACAATTGGCCGCCGAACTGCAGGTCAATATCGTCGGCCGTTCGCGCGGCAAGCGCCTGGTCATCGGCCGGGACTATGTGGAAGAAGAACTGCAGGTCGCCGGTCGCCGCTTCCGCTACCGCCAGCCGGAAGGCGCCTTCACCCAGCCCAATGGCGAGGTCAACCAGAAGATGCTCGGCTGGGCCTACGAGGTTTTGGGCTCGCGCGACGACGACCTGCTGGAACTGTATTGCGGCAACGGCAACTTCACCCTGCCGCTGGCCACCCGGGTGCGCAAGGTGCTGGCCACCGAGATCAGCAAATCCTCGGTGAATGCAGCACTGGCCAACCTGACCGACAACGCCGTAGACAACGTGACCCTGGTGCGCCTGTCTGCCGAGGAGCTGACCGAAGCCCTCAACGAAGTGCGGCCGTTCCGCCGCCTGGCCGGCATCGATCTGAAGAGCTACCAGTTCGGCAGCGTGTTCGTCGACCCGCCGCGCGCCGGCATGGACCCGGACACCTGCGAACTGACCCGGCGCTTCGAGCGCATCCTCTACATTTCCTGCAACCCCGAGACCCTGGCCGCCAACATCGCCCAGCTCAGCGATACGCACCAGGTCACGCGTTGCGCCCTGTTCGACCAGTTCCCCTACACCCACCACATGGAGTCGGGCGTGCTGCTGGAACGGCGCTAGGCGCCACCCGACCTGGCCCGTTTCAATCGCCTGCGCCAGCCGTCTTGTCGGGGTAGATCTTCTTCACCAGCGGGCCGATGGTCAGTCCCTGGATCAGGATCGAGCCGAGGACGATGATCAACAGCAGGTCGCGTTCAGGGCCGGCCGGCAGGGACAGCGCCAAGGCCACCGAGATGCCACCGCGCAAACAACCCCAGCATCCAGTAGGCCATGCCTGCAATCATCAGCGTCGAGAGCAGCACCCCCACAGTCGCCATGACCCCGATCGCCGGCGGCAGATTGGTGAAGCGATAGCTGAAGTAAGCCATCAGCGTCGTCAGGCAGATGAATGCCGCAGCCAACTTAAGCATTGCTTATCCTTACGGGTCCATCGGGCAATGAGGGAAGCGGCGCCCTGCAAGCCGCTCGCGCGGTGCGAAGATAACCCGCTCACATTGCGCCAGCGCAAATCGTCGGCCTCGCGTTATAGCCGCGACAGCCCGCGCAAGGCCCAGAAAGCCAACCCGGCGGACACCACCTCGACCAGCAATGCCAGCAGGTTGAAGGTTTGCTGGGCGCCGCCGTCCAGCCACAGCCCGCCGATGCGCGCCAGTGCCAGCGCGCTGTAGAGCAGCACCAGCAGGGTCAAGGCGGCGCGGCTCAGATCGAGACGACTGAGGGCCAGGGCCAAAAACGCCGCCAGACCGATCTGCAGGCCGCCGTAATAGGCGCGCACATCGGTCGCCGCAGCAGGCGCCATCAGCAGCATCCCACTGAGGTTGGCCATCTCGTGGGGACGGACGAAATACATCAGGCCCAAACCGGCCAGCGCCAGCATCTGAACAACCAGAATCACACGTGCAAACAACATCGCCAGCTCCCTGCCCCAAGAATCGTCAACGCAGCATAGGCTGCCCAGGGCATATCCGGATACAGCCGACTATTTGGCCCTTTGCCGGGACAGGGCTATGCTCGGCCAACGATTTACGGTGGAGTTCAAGCATGCGTCCATTAATCCTTATCGCCGGCCTCTTTGCCGGCCTGGCCCAGGCCGCCGAGCCGATCGACATCGACGTGCACCGCGATGCCAACTGTGGCTGCTGCAAGGCCTGGATCAGTCACCTGCAGGAGAACGGCTTCAACGTCATCGACCACGTCGAAAGCGACATGAGCGCAGTCAAGCAGCGCCTAGGCGTCCCGCCTCGTCTGTCCTCGTGCCATACCGGGGTGATCGACGGCAAGTTCGTCGAGGGGCATGTGCCCGCGGCCGACATCCTCAAACTGCGCCAGCAGCCTGATCTGCTCGGCGCCGCCGTACCCGGCATGCCGGCCGGCTCACCGGGCATGGAGGTGGATGACCGCCAACAGGCCTATCAGGTCATCGGCCTGGATCAGCAGGGCAAGGAACGCACACTCGGCAACTACCCGGGCAACTGACGGCGCCACTGGCGCACGTCCCTAAGAGCAACGACACTAAGCGCCTGCAGATGGCGAAGGGAGCCGGGCAATGCGCTGGAAACGGGCAAGACGCAGCGACAACGTAGTGGATGCGCGCGGCCGCAGTGGCGGATCACGCTTTGGCGGGGCCAAGGGTTTGAGTCTCGGCGGGATCGCCGCCGTGGTGGTCATCGGTTTGCTGATGGGCCAGGATCCGTTGCAGATCCTCGGCCAACTGGCCGGCCAGGCCACCCAGACCAGCTCGCTCGGCCAGCAAAACAGTGCACCTGCGGCCGGCAACGACGAACAGGCGGAATTCGTCCGCGCGATCCTCGGCGACACCGAGGACACCTGGCGCGAAATCTTCCAGAGCGCCCAGCGCCAATACCGCGACCCGACCCTGGTGCTGTTCCGTGGCGGCGTCGATTCGGCCTGTGGCTTCGCCAGTTCGGCGGTTGGCCCCTTCTACTGCCCCGGCGATCAGCGGGTCTACCTGGATATGGCGTTCTTCCGTGAACTGGAGCAACGCTTCGGCGCCGCTGGCGACTTCGCCCAGGCCTACGTGATCGCCCATGAAGTGGGGCATCACGTGCAAACCCTGCTCGGTGTCTCCGCCAAGGTGAATGCGGCGCGGCAACGGGGTGAAGCCATGGAGGGCGACAACGGCCTGCTGGTACGCCAGGAACTGCAGGCCGATTGCCTGGCCGGGATCTGGGCCCATCACGCCCAGCGCCGCCTCGACTGGCTGGAAGCGGGCGATCTGGAGGAGGCACTGAACGCCGCCAATGCCATCGGCGATGACCGCTTGCAGCAACAGGCGCGCGGCCAGGTGGTGCCGGACTCCTTCACCCACGGGACCTCAGCGCAGCGCGTGCGCTGGTTCAAGCTGGGCTTCGAACAAGGCCAGGTCGGCCGTTGCGATACCTTCCAGCTGGCACGTCTGTAGGGGCGGATTTTTCATCCACCATGGCGGCGACCGCCATGGATCGGAGAAATCGGGTTGAACCGGCGCGCCGTCTCAACCTTCGCCCAGCGTGCGGCCGACTATTGCGCCCAGGGCGGCGGCGGTTCTTCGCCGGCGGGCGCGTCCTCGGCATCGAGTAGCGCCAGCCGACGCGCTTCATCGGCCAGGGTGGCCTTGATCTCGCGCATCACCGCATCGATATCGGCGGCCTCTTCCGGGTCATCAAACTCGCCGGTTAGCACGCTGTCCGGGGTCAGCTTGCCGGCTTCGTACAGTGCCCACATTTCCTTGGCGTACTTGCTGTACTTGAGTTCCGGGGCGAACTGACCGAAGTAGGCGGACATATTGCCGACATCGCGCTCGAGCATGCTGAAGGCATGGCTATTGGCAGCGGCATCGACGGCCTGGGGCAGATCGATGATCACCGGGCCTTCAGGCCCCAGCAGCACGTTGAACTCGGACAAGTCGCCATGCACCAGGCCGGCGCAGAGCATCTTGACCACTTCACCGATCATGAAGGCATGGAATTCGCGGGCATCCTCCGGGTGCAGGTCGACATCGTTGAGGCGCGGCGCAACAGCGCCCTCATAGTCGAGGACCAGCTCCATCAGCAACACACCCTCGAGGAAGTCGTAGGGCTTGGGCACCCGTACCCCGGCGCCAGCCAGGTGGAACAAGGCGGCCACTTCGGCGTTCTGCCAGGAATCTTCCTGGCCCTTGCGGCCGTACTTGGTGCCCTTGGTCATGGCCCGCGTATCGCGGCTGCTGCGCACCTTACGGCCTTCCTGGTAGACCGCGGCCTGACGGAAACTGCGTTTATTGGCCTCTTTGTAGACCTTGGCGCAGCGCAGCTCATCACCGCAGCGCACCACGTAGACTTCGGCTTCCTTGCCACTCATCAGCGGGCGCATCACTTCGTCGACCAGGCCAGCCTCGACCAGGGGTTCAATACGTTTTGGCGTCTTCATTAGCTTTAATCGTGGGTCCTGTGTTGCCCTATTCGCGTATACCGCCCGTTATACGGCAATCCTCGGGCAGAGCCCAGCCCACGGAGCACCATGTGTCCCTCAGGCGAGCAATAAATGTTGCCGGAGCGCCTCGATGGCATAGCGCACCTTGGCCGGCTGAGCAGCGCGGCGCGGGGTGACCAGATAGATGCCGAACGGTGGCAAGCGCCAGTCCGGCAGCAGCACGCGCAGGCTGCCGAGCGCCAGCTCGTCGCGGATTTCCTGCTCCGGCTGCAGCGAGATGCCCATGCCCGCCAGGGTGAAATGGCGCACGGCGAGGATGTTATTGCAGTTCACCCGACTCTCGATACGCAGTTTCTCCACCGCGTCGCCGGGCCCTTGCAGGTTGAGCACGCTGTGCTGCGGGTCGCTCAGCACCAGCCAATCCTGGCCGACCAGGTCTTCGGGCCGGCTTATCGACGGCCTGCGCGCCAGGTAGCTCGGCGCCGCGCACAGCAGCATGCGCGAATCGCCAATATGCCGCGCCACCAGGCTGGAGTCCTGCAGGGTACCGACACGAATGGCCAGGTCGATGCGCTGCTCGATCAAATCGATCTGCTCGTCATGGAACAACAGGGTCAGGCTCAGCCCACTGTGCGCCTGCAACAGCGGCGCCAGCGCCGCGCTGATCGGCCGCCCGGAAAACCCCACAGGTGCGGCGATGCGCAACTCACCCACCGGCGCATCACGCAGCTCGGCCAGACGCTGCTCGGCCTGCTGGGCCAGCGCCAAGACCTGGGCGCAGCTCTGGTAGAACGTGGCGCCGGCCTCGGTCAGGGTCAGTTTGCGCGTGGTGCGGTGCAGCAGGCTGACCTGGGTGCTCTGCTCCAGCTTGCGAATCTGCTGACTGACCGCCGAGGCGGTCATGCCCAGTACCTCGGCGGCCGCGACCATCGAGCCGCGATCGACCACGGTGGCGAAAATCGCCATGCGCTTGAGCTGCTCCATTAGTAAGCCCTGCTTAATAGTGAAAGCCGTTTTAGCCTATTTTTCCGACCTTTATCCAGCTGCGATTATCTGTCTCCAGCAATATTACCGGGAGACCCCCATGAAACTCGCCCTGATCGGCGCCAGCGGCTTCGTTGGCGCAGCCGTCCTGCAAGAAGCCCTGAACCGTGGCCACCAGGTCACCGCCATCGTCCGCAACCCGCAGAAACTGCCGTAACACGCCGCGCTGACAGCCATGGCTGGCGATGTCTATGACACTGCAGCCCTGACCCGCACCCTGACCGACCACGATGCGGTGATCCATGCCTTCAACCCCGGCTGGGGCCAGGCCAATATCCGCGAGTTGTTTATCCAGGGCACCCGGTCCATCTACGCCGCGGTCAAGCAGGCCGGGGTCAAGCGCCTGCTGGTGGTTGGCGGTGCCGGCAGCCTGTATGTCGCGCCGAACCTGCAGCTGCTCGACACGCCGGACTTCCCCGCCGCCTACAAGGAAGGCGCCGAAGGCGCACGCCAGGCGCTCAACCTGATCCAGGGCGAAAACACCCTGGACTGGAGCTTCATCTCGCCACCGGCCCTGCTGCAGCCAGGCGAACGCAGCGGCCAGTTCCGTCTCGGCGGCGATCAACTGCTGATGAACGGCGAGGCGCCGGCCAGCATTTCCGTGGCCGACCTGGCGGTGGCAATCATCGATGAGCTGGAACGCCCGCAACATATCCGCCAGCGTTTCACCGTCGGCTATTGAGCCGGCGTCCTCACCCATAGAGATCCATGAGCGGCGCCAGATGCCGCAGGATCGGCCGGACGCGGTTGCGTTTTGGCCGCGAACCCGGTCGGCGCTCGACCTGTTTCGCGGCTCAATCCGCGCCTACAACGGTGCTCTTGCCCACACTCTGGAGATCCCATGACCTTGACCGCCACCACCCATGTGCCCACCGCGACCCCGGGGCGCTATATCGGCCGCCTGTGCAAGCACTTCGCCCACAAGATCCCGACAAGTTTCGACGAACAGCAAGGCCGCATCGCGTTCGCTTTCGGCCTGACACTGCTCAATGCCGAGCACGATGGCCTGCGCCTGACCGTGCAGAGCCGGGACCAGGCGCAACTGGACAAGCTCAAACATGTAGTCGCCAGTCACTTCGAACGCTTCGCCTGGCAGGAGGCGCTCAGCCTCGACTGGCACTGAGCGGCGAATGGCTGGGCCGCGGCTAACGCTGTTTGTAGGCCGTATCCGCCTGGATGAAGGGGCTTGAGGCGCAATCCGAACGCACGCTTTGAAAGTGCGATTGGTATTGGCGTGCCCGGCATCAGGGTCGACAATCGACTGATCATCCTGCGGAGCCGCGCCATGCCCGATACCGACCTTTGCTGGCAAGCCGTCTGCGCGCGCGATGCCACGCGCGACAATCAGTTCGTCTTCGCCGTGCGCTCCACCGGCATCTACTGCCGGCCGAGCTGCCCGGCGCGGCGGCCGCGACGCGACAACGTCAGCTTTCATGCCACCCCGGCGAGCGCCGAAGCGGCGGGGTTTCGCCCGTGCAAACGCTGCTCCCCACAGGGCGCCAGCCCGGCCGAACAGCTCGATCAACTGGTCGTCGCCGCCTGCCGCTTGCTGGTCGAACAGGACAAAACCCCCAGCCTCGCCCAGCTCGCCGCACGCATCGGCCTGTCGCCCTCGCATCTGGCCCGCGCGTTCAAGGCGCGCACCGGGTTGACGCCGAAGGCCTGGGCCGATGCCCAGCGGCGCGCACACCTGGAGGCCCGCCTGGCGCAGGCCGGGTCGGTGCTGGATGCCGCGCTGGCCGCCGGCTATTCCGACACTCGGGCGCTCTATCAACAGCGCGATGGCTTGAGCCCGGCGCAGCGCCGGCGCCAGGCCGCCGGCGAAACCCTGCGCTACAGCATCGCCGCCTGCCCGCTCGGCCAGTTGCTGCTGGCCAGCAGTGCCAAGGGCGTCTGCGCCCTGCTGTTCGGCGACGCCCCCGAAACCCTGGAAGGCGAGCTGCGCCAGCGCTTTGCCGCCGCCCAGTTGCAACGCGACGACGCCGGCCTGGGCGCCTGGCTGCAGCAGGTCATCGGCCAGATCGAGGAGCCGCAACGCGCCGCGCAGTTGCCACTGGACTTGCGCGGCACGGTGTTTCAGCAACAGGTGTGGCGCGCCTTGCGCCAAATCCCCGCTGGCCAGACCCGCAGCTATGGCGAACTGGCCGCCAGCATCGACAGCCACCCTCGTGCGGTGGCGCGGGCCTGTGCGAGCAACCCGCTGGGCCTGCTGGTGCCCTGCCATCGGGTGATCGGCGCCGACGGCGCGCTGAGTGGCTATCGCTGGGGGCTGGCGCGCAAGGCGGCGCTGCTGAAAGGCGAGGCGCAGGACGCGGACGAGTAACCGCACGCCGGCCGCAACGGGCGCTGATCCGCTCGCCAAGCGTTACCCGGCACCTGCTCCTGTTCGGCAACAGCCCACGGGGTTGGCAGCTGGCAGCTGGTCCAACCCCGTGAAACAATGCGCCTCCACCCCAGCGCATCTCCCCGGAGCCGCATGAACCTCACCGAACTCACCGCCCGTCTGCACGCCATCCGCGACCGCAATGACTGGCGGCAATTCCACAGCCCGAAGAACCTGGCCATGGCCGCCAGCGTGGAGATGGCCGAGCTGGTGGAAATCTTTCAGTGGCTGAGCGAAGACCAGTCGCGCCAGCTCGCCCCGGAGCAGCTGGAACATGCCGGCCAGGAGGTCGGCGATATCGTGCTCTACCTGCTGCTGATGTGCAGCGAACTGGGCATCGACATGGAGCAGGCGGTACGCGCCAAGCTGGCCGACAGCGAACGGCGGTTCGCACCATGACCGACCGGCATTTCGATGAACTGGCGACGCGCTTCGCCGAGAAGATCTACGGCGGCGCCAAGGGCGCTATTCGCCTGGCGGTGCTCCAGGCCGACCTCGCCGAAGCCCTGCCGGATCGACCGCTGCGGGTGCTGGACATCGGCGCGGGGCTGGGCCACATGGCGCTGTGGCTGGCCGAACGCGGCCACCTGGTCACCCTCGCCGAACCCGCCGAACCCATGCTCGCCGGTGCCCGCGAGCGCTTTGCCGGGGCCGGCCAACCGGCGAGTTTCATCCAGGCGCCCTGGCAGGAACTGCTCGGCCAGCTCGATCAACCCTACGACCTGGTGGTCTGTCACGCGGTGCTGGAGTGGCTGGCCGAGCCTGCGGCCATTCTGCCCGTGCTGCACCAGCTCTGCGCGCCGGGTGGCTGGCTGTCGCTGGCCTTCTACAACAAGGACGCACTGATCTACCGCAACCTGCTCAAGGGTCACTTCCGCAAGCTGCGCAAGGCCGAGTTCGCCGGCGAGAAACAGAGCCTGACGCCACAGCGACCGATCGATCCGCGCGAGCTGGCGACGCAACTCGAGGCGACTTGGCAGGTCGAAAACCAGAGTGGCGTGAGGGTTTTCCATGACTACATGCCCCACGAATTCCAGACCAAGGCCGAGCTGATCGACCTGCTGGAAATGGAGCTGGCCTACCGCCGCCACCCAAGCTTTGCCGGCCTGGGCCGCTACCTGCACTGGATCTGCCGACCACGCTGAGGGGAGGCATCGATGAACCGCATGGCGCTGTTATTGTGCCTGGCCCTGGCCGCCTGCCAGAGCCACAACCCTTATACGCCGCAGGCCAACCCGCTGCCGCCAGCCCCGGCGCAGGCCGCCCAGCACCTCGACCTCAGCGCCTACCCGGCGCCAGTGCGCGATTATGCGCGCTACCGCAGCTGGACCTGGTTGGACGGGCAGCAACCGGCCGGTAGCGCCTGGGCCAGTCCGGCTCAAGTGCAGGAGGCGCTGAGCCATGCTCTCGATCAGCGCGGCCTGCGCCCGGCACCACCCGGCAGCGCCGCCGACCTCGAAGTCAGCACCGAGCTGCACCTGCAGCGGCGCATTCGACAGGTTCGCGAGGACTACGACGGCTATTACGGCCACGGCGGCTATCGGCACGACTATGGTCTATGGGGCAGTGCGCCGCTGGTACGCACCTACGAGGAAGAAGTGCTGATCGTACGCATCGACCTGTTCGACGCTCGGGACGGCCAACCCGTGTGGAGCGGCAGCGCCGAGCTGCTCAGCGCCGGCCGCCAGGCCGAACGCAGCAAGGCGTTGCGAGCGGCCCTGCAACGTGCCCTGGAGAATTACCCGCCAACCTGATACACAGCAATCATCGGTTCTTGGCGCACGCACCGGTGTGCATTTGCCCAAGACCCTGGAGGTTCGATCATGCGTTTGCACCTGTTGCTGATTCCCGCCCTGCTCTTGCTCGGCGCCTGCCAAACCACCCAGCTCAATCGTGACTTCGACCCCAACCGCGACTTCGCCGCCTACCGCAGCTGGAACTGGCAGGCGCCGGCCGTGCAATACAAACCCGACGACCCGCGCCTGAAGAGTGACCTGACCGAACAACGCATCCGCAGCGCGGTCGCCGAACAGCTCGACCAGCGTGGCCTGCGAGCCGCGCCCAGCGGTTCGACGGGCGACCTCGGGGTGCAGGTCTGGTTGATCGTCGACCAGCGCCAGGACCAGGTCACCACCCAGTACGGCGGCGCCTGGGGCAGCCCATGGGCAGGCGGTTTCTGGGGCGGCCCGGGCTACAGCGAAACGCGCACGGTGGATTACCAGGTCGGCACCCTGCAGATCGACCTGTATGACAGCAAGGACGGCAAACTGGTCTGGCGCGGCAGCGCCCGGCAAATCCTGCGGGACAACCAGCCGAACCCGGGCGAACGCAGCGCGGCGATTCGCGAAACGGTGGCCAAGGTACTCAGCCAATACCCACCGCATTAGCCGAACCGCTGAACGGCCTGGCCATGACCGCAGCCGTCGTGGCGCGGCGGCTGCAGACCAGCCTTGGCTCGGCGAAATCATGTTCACTTGACGCAATACCCCACTGATCAGGACGCCCGATGAATCAGCCCGCAATGTTTAGCCACCGCCCCGCCAGCGCCGCCGACCTGAGCGCAATAGTCGCGTTCGCGCAGAGCGCCGAGGAGTTGTTCTTTGCCTACCCGAAGGCCGACTGGCCACTCAGTGTCGGCCAGTTGGCCGCGGCCATGGCCGAGCGCCGCGACAGCACTGTGGTGCTGCTGAATGGCCAAGTGGCCGGCTTCGCCAATTTCTACCAATGGCGGCATGGCGACTTCTGCGCCCTCGGCAACCTGATGGTCGCGCCCTGGGCACGCGGCCAGGGCGTGGCGGGCTATCTGCTGACGGTGATGGAGCAGCTGGCGCGCGACCACTACAAGGCCACCCGCATGCAGGTGTCCTGCTTCAACGCCAACAGCGCCGGACTGCTGCTCTACCCCAAGCACGGCTATCAGCTCAGCGCTGTGGTCGAGCGCCGCGACTCGCAAGGCGCGCGGGTGGCATTGATTCAATTCGCCAAGGCGTTGTAAGGCAACTCCCCGACCCTCCAATCCTGACTAAATAGGCAGCTTTACGGCATACTTGCGCGCCCGCGCTCTGGAGATACCCATGCCCGTCCCGATCTGGTGGTTACTCGCCCTGCCCTTTCTCGCCGGCGCCTGCCTGCCGCTGCAAGCGGGGATCAACGGCCAGCTGGCCAAGCAGGTGTCGAGTACCCTCAGCGCCGCCTTGATCTCCTTTCTGGTCGGCAGCCTGGCGCTGCTGCTGATGGTCCTGGTCCAGCGCGAAGCGCCCAGCCTCAGTGCCCTCAAGGGGATGACCTGGTGGCATTGGAGCGGCGGCCTGCTCGGCGCCTTCTTCATCTTCATCGCCGCCTTCGCCGGGCCGCGTATCGGCGCCTTGCTGCTGATGGCGCTGGTTCTGGTCGGCCAGCTGAGCATGGCCCTGACCCTCGATCATTTCGGCTGGGCAGGTTTTCGCGAAGCCCCGGTCAGCCCCGGCAAGATCGGCGGCTTGCTGCTGATCGTCGCCGGTATCTGGCTGATCAGGCGCGGTTAATCGGCCGCCGCAATCACTTGCGCTCGAATTTGTAGAACAGATTGGGTTCACTGACCAGGTACAGGTTGCCGCGGTCGTCCAGGGTCATGCCTTCGCCCTGCGGCACACTGTCTTGCAGGCCGGCGAAGCCGCCAAGCAACGAGCGGAAGCTGATCAGCTTGCCCTGGCCGTCCAGCTCCATCAGCAACTTCGACTCATCGCTGAGCAAGGCCAGATGACCGGTCTGTTCGTCGTAGTGCACTGAGGACAGGTCGGTGGCGAAGACATTCTTGATCCATTCCTCGCGGTCGATCACTTGGAGGTCGAAGTCGCCTTCGATGCTCGCTTTCAGCCCGCGGATTTCATAGAGCTTGCGCGGCGACTGCTCCTTGACCACGAACAGCCGGTCACCGCCGCGATCGTAGCCGGCACCCTCGAAGCCCTGATTGTCGCCCGCCTCGATACCCAGGGTCAGCGCCTGGAAATCCTCGCGAAACAAGGCGCCGGGCTGGTCCGGCACCTCGACCACCACCAGCGCCTGGTTACGCTCCTCGGCCAACAACAGCAGGTCGTCTCCCAGGTAGGTGATGCCCTCCACATCGCTGAAACCGCTCAGCGGATAGCGCGCCAGGACCTCGCCGTCCGTGCTCAGGGCCAGCAACTCTTCCGGGTTGTTGACCACCGCCCAGAGCTGGTCGCGGCGCTCGTCATAGGTCAACCCGGAGAGGTTATCGCTGACACCCGGCACAGCCTTGGCGTCGACCCGCACCCGGTATTTCGACAACCACAGGCTGCGGTCTTGCCACTCGGTTTCGTGCCAGGAGGTCTGGATCCAGAAGTACAAGCGGTCATCCAGGTGCAAGGTGCGCATTTGGTAAACCAGGCTCAGCAAGACCAACAGCAGCGCCCATGTCCATGGACTTAAGAGAGGTAGCCGTCCGAGCACCCCCTTGGCAGTTGACATCATCGCTGGTCACTCTCGCGTGCAGATGGGAGGAGGCAGTCTGCTCCGCGATTGTTGCAATCCGCGTAGCTCAGTAGCGTTCGGCACGCGTGCGCACAGAACTGAGAGCCCGCGCCAGTCGGCGCACGGGTTGGATCATGCGGCGCCGGCCAAGTTCCGCCACGCGCCGAAGATCAGCCGTGCGCGGGTGCGGGCAAACCCCGTCCGTGTTAAGGTGCGCGGCCTTTTTTTGCTTCGATGGATAGAGACAGGTCGTCATGACACTGGCCCAACCATTACGCTGCCTGCCTCAGCCGCCATAGCGTTACGCCCCTCCTGCATCGCCCCGCCGGTTTCCCGGCAGCTCGGTTGCGCGCCCTTGCGTATCAAAACGCTGTTCGGTCATGCGCTTGTTTTATTTTCAAATCTGCCATTCACCCTGTCCGCCCTGCGCTTATTCGCGCGGCAGCACAACCCAGTCCTTTGGAATTACGCCATGCTGCAAAGCCTGAAAAACACTTGGTTGTTCAACATCCGCGGCGACGTGCTCGCCGGCCTGGTGGTGGCGCTGGCGCTGATTCCGGAGGCCATCGCCTTCTCGATCATCGCCGGGGTCGACCCCAAGATCGGTCTATACGCCTCCTTCTGTATCGCCGTGGTGATCGCCTTCGTCGGCGGCCGTCCGGGGATGATTTCCGCCGCCACCGGGGCCATGGCCCTGCTGATGGTGACCCTGGTGAAAAACCACGGCCTGGAATACCTGCTGGCCGCCACCCTGCTCTGCGGCGTGCTGCAGATCGGTGCCGGCTACCTCAAGCTCGGCTCACTGATGCGCTTCGTCTCGCGCTCGGTGGTCACCGGCTTCGTCAACGCCCTGGCGATCCTGATCTTCATGGCCCAGCTGCCGGAACTGACCAACGTCAGCTGGCACGTCTACGCGATGACCGCCACGGGCCTCGCCATCATCTATCTGTTCCCCTATGTGCCGAAGATCGGCAAGGTCATTCCCTCGCCGCTGGTGTGCATCCTGTCGATGACTGCCGTGGCCATGGTCCTGGGCCTGGACATCCGCACCGTCGGCGATATGGGCGAGCTGCCGGACACCCTGCCGATCTTCCTTTGGCCGGACGTGCCGCTGAATCTCGAGACCCTGGCGATCATCTTCCCCTACGCCGCCGCCCTGGCCGTGGTCGGCCTGCTCGAGTCGATGATGACCGCAACCATCGTCGACGACCTGACCGACACCACGAGCGACAAGAACCGCGAGTGCAAGGGCCAGGGCGTAGCCAATATCGCCTCGGGCCTGCTCGGCGGCATGGCCGGTTGCGCCATGATCGGTCAGTCGGTGATCAACGTGAAATCCGGCGGCCGTGGTCGCCTGTCCTGCCTGACCGCCGGCGTCGTGTTGCTGCTGATGGTGGTGTTCCTCAGCGACTGGGTCAGCCAGATCCCCATGGCCGCCTTGGTCGCGGTGATGATCATGGTGTCGATCGGCACCTTCAGCTGGGACTCGCTGCGCAACCTGAAGCAGTTCCCACTGTCCACCAACATCGTCATGCTCGCCACGGTGGTGGTGGTGGTCTTCACCCACAACCTGGCCTATGGCGTGCTGGTCGGCGTGCTGCTGGCGGCGATGTTCTTCGCCAACAAGATCGGCCACTTCATGCACATCAGCTCGGAGGCCGACAACGACGGCACCCAGCGCCACTACAAGGTGGTCGGCCAGGTGTTCTTCAGCTCCGCCGACAAGTTCGTCGCTGCCTTTGACTTCAAGGATGCGGTTGATAAGGTGAGCATCGACCTGTCCCGTGCGCACTTCTGGGATATCACCGCCGTCGCCGCCCTGGACAAGGTGGTGCTCAAGTTCCGCCGCGAAGGCACCGACGTCGAAGTACTGGGCCTCAACGAAGCCAGCGCCACCATCGTCGACCGCTTTGGCGTCCATGACAAACCCGAGACCGTCGACCAACTGATGGGCCACTGACAAGGAGCACAGCATGACCCACGTAATGGCTTGTATCGATGGTTCGCAATCCGCCACCGGCGTCTGCGACTACGCCGCCTGGGCCAGCCAGCGCCTCGACGCACCGCTGTGCTTCCTGCATGTCCTGGATCAGGTCCAGTACCCACAGCAGAGCGACCTCAGCGGCACCATCGGTCTGGGCAGCCGCGAACACCTGCTGGCAGAACTGGCGGCGCTTGACGAAAAACGCGGCAAGCTGGCCCTGGAGCAGGGCCATCACCAGCTCGAAGCAGCCAAGGCCCGGGCCATCGCCGACGGCGTGAACAACCCGCAACTGCGCCAACGGCATGGCGATCTGGTGGAAAGTCTCGGCGAACTGCAAGCGGACATCCGCCTGCTGGTGATCGGCCGTCAGGGCGAAACCAGCGACAACCTCAGCCAACTGGTCGGCAGCCACCTGGAGAACGTGATCCGCACCCTGCAGCGGCCGATCCTGGTCAGCTGCGGCGAGTTCAAGGCGCCGCAGAGCTACCTGTTCGCCTATGACGGCAGTGCCACGGCGCGTAAAGGCATCGAGATGATCGCCGCCAGCCCGCTGCTCAAGGGCCTGCCGTGTCACCTGCTGATGGTCGGCGCCGATACCAGCGACGCCTGGGAACAGCTCAAGGCCGCCGAACGCGTACTGCAGGGTTCGGCCAGCGAGGTGCACCTGGCAATCCGCGCCGGCGAAGTCGAACCGACCCTGCACGCCTACCAGACCGAACACGGCATCGACCTGCTGGTCATGGGCGCCTACGGCCACTCACGAATTCGCCAGTTCCTGGTCGGCAGCACCACCAGCCACTTGCTGCGCACCAGTGTCAGCCCGCTGTTGATCCTGCGCTGAGTCGCCCGCTGCGCTCGGCGCTGGCCATAGGGGCGACGATCTGGATCTCGAACGCCTTCGTCGCCCCTGGATGAGCCGCAACGGCTGATCCAGGACGAGCACAATCACGAGCAGGCAGTCGAACGGGATCAGAGCAAGGTCCGCCGCCTGTCGTCCATGCTCAGTAGCCAAAAGCCATGCGCGAAGCCACGCCCGCGCGCGCAGCATCAGCGCATCCACCTGCAATGGCGCAGCTACGGCGGGTCGGTTGCACGCCTGGCGACCGACCCGCCAGGTTGCTGCGTATCCGCGCGTCAGCACGCGTGATGGCAAAGTGGCACTCCAGGCCCGACTGACGCATTATGGCGGGGCCCAGCGGTTTTTGTGATCACACATTATGAGCAACGCCGAAGTACCCCGCGACCCCCAGACCTTTGTCCTCTGGCGCGAAGCCCAGGACACACGAACCCGTACCCGCCTGGGCGGTATCTACTACCTGCTGGCGTGGTTGCTGACCTGGCTGTTCAGCGACAACCCGACCGAACTGCTGGCATGGGGACTGGCCGGAGCCGGCTGGTTCGCCCTGCTGCTGGCGCTGCGCCTGGTCCATCGCCTGCCCGCGCAGGAGACGCCACACGCACTGCGCACCTGGCTCGACCGCCACTGGGGCTTGGTTCTGCTGACCGCGCTGTCCTGGGGACTGGTGCATGCCTGGGCCCTCACCGAGCCGGCATTCGCCAGTTCCTGGCTGATCGCCACCCTCAGCACCATCGCCTTCAGCACGGCGATGGCCTTCAATTTCTCGATGCGCAAGGGCCGCGCCATTGCCGCCCTGCTCCTGCTCTATCTACCCGGCCTGGTCGCCCTGGCCCTGAACTGGCATGAACAGCACGCGATCCTGATCACCCTGGCCTTCTACTTGAGCTACCTGGTCCTGGCGCTCATCCGCAGCCACCGCGAGTACCACAACACCCTGGCGCTCGAACTCGAACTGCTGGAACAACAGCAAAGCCTGGAACAACTCAGCCGCACCGACAGCCTGACCCAACTGGGCAACCGCTATCTGTTCAACAGCCTGTTCCCGGTGATGGTTGCCAACGCCAAGCGCCAGAACGAGCCGATGTCGCTGGTGCTGCTGGACATCGACTTCTTCAAGCGCGTCAACGACGAACACGGCCATGCCTGTGGGGACAGCTGCCTCAGCGTTTTTGCCGAACGCATGCGCCAGATATTCCGCCGGGGCAGTGATGCCCTGCTGCGCCTGGGTGGTGAGGAGTTCGGCGTACTGATGCCCAATACCACGCTGGAACAAGCCTGCCTGCTGGCGGAGAGCTTTCGCCTGGAACTGACCCAACATGGCTTCGAAGTGCAGGGCAACACCCTGCCATTGACCTCCAGCCTCGGCGTCGGCTGCTTCGATCCGCAGCGCGACGACAACGCCGAAGCCTTCTTCAAGCGCGTCGACGATGCGCTCTACAAGGCCAAGGATACGGGCCGCAACCGCCTGGTCCAGGCCTGAGCAGAAGCGCCTGCGGCCCGAAGCCCCGATACGATCCGGACCGGGGAGATGACGCCCTGGTATCTCGACTGCCGCTCGCGTTGCGCACGACAACTAGTGCCAATTATCGACCGGGTTGCCCGGCACAATGGCCAGCGGGCCGACCAGAGCAAATGGCCATCGTTCGGCTAGGCTGAAACTGTAGTTCTCCGAGTACGACGCCGATGAAGCCTGAGCCTGCGGCCCCCAGCACCCGTCTCAGCTTGTGGCGGGAGGCAAGCGATACCCATGTCCGCTCCAGGTTTGCCGGCTATTACTACCTGCTGGCCTGGGGCCTGCTCTGGTTCACCAGCAGCGAGCCCTTGGAGAGCCTCTGGGCGTGGGCCGGTGGCAGCCTGTTGCTGCTGGTGTTCTTCGCCCTGCGCAGTCAGCATCGCCCATCCGCACAACTCGACCCGGCGCAGCTGCAGCGCTGGCTGGATTTACACTGGCTCACCATCCTCCTCCAGTCGATGACCTGGGGCCTGATGCTGGCGGGCCTGCAGTTGCTCCCAGGGATAGTCGCCTCGCACCTGCTGATCATGCTCAGCGCAGTGGTGTTCGCCACCGCCCTGGCGTTTACCTTCCCGATGCGCATGGGCCGTTGCACACTGGCGATCCTGCTGACCTACCTGCCCAGCACTGCGGTGAAGTTCCACCTGGGCATCGGCGATATCGGCGAATCCGTGGCATTGGTGGCTTACCTGGTCTATCTGGGTCTGTTCCTCTATCGCTGGAACCGCGAATACTATATCGGCCTCGAACGCGAACTGCGTCTGCTGCAGCACGGCGAACAGCTGGACCGGCTGAGTCGCACCGACGCCCTGACCGAACTGGGTAATCGTTATCAGTTCAATGCCCTGCTGCCTGCCTGGCTGGCCAACGCACGTCGACAAAACGGCCAGCTGACCCTGATTCTGCTGGATATCGATTACTTCAAGACGGTCAACGACCAATACGGTCACCGCACCGGCGACCTCTGCCTGCAGGCCTTCGCCGAACGCATGCGCCAGGTGTTCCGCCGCGACAGCGATATCCTGCTGCGCCTGGGTGGCGAGGAGTTCGCCGTACTGATGCCCGACACCCCCCTGGAGCAGGCCATCCCGCTGGCCGAGCGTTTTCGCACCTCGCTGGTCGAGCAGCCCCTGCACATCCAGGCGCAAGTGCAGGAGCTGCCGCTGACCTGCAGCCTCGGCATCGGCCACTTCCTGCCACTGTGCGACGACTCGGCGGAAACCTTCTACAAGCGGGTCGACGACGCCCTCTATCGCGCCAAGGCCAGGGGCCGCAATCGCCTCGAACCGGCCTAGCCTCTCAGTCCAGCACCCGCCAGATCTCGGTAGCGTATTCGCGGACGGCACGGTCGGCCGAGAACCAGCCCATGCGCGCGGTGTTCAGCACCGCCGAGCGCCACCACTGCTTGGGCGTGTTCCAATGCGCATCGACCAGGCGCTGGTGATCCCAGTAGTCATCGAAATCGGCGCAGACCATGTAGCTGTCATGCACGGTCAGGCCGTCCACCAGGCCGGCATAGCGCGACGGCTCGTCCGGCGAAAACACCCCGCTGCGAATTGCCAGCAGCGCCTCGGAAAGCCGCGGCGAGGCGGCAATGGCCGCCTCGGCATTGAGATCGCCAGCGCGCTGACGCGCCTCCACCTGGCGCACGGTGAGGCCGAAGATGAACATGTTCTCGTCGCCGACCCATTCGCGCATCTCCACGTTGGCGCCGTCCAGGGTGCCGATGGTCAGGGCGCCATTGAGGGCGAACTTCATGTTGCTGGTACCCGAGGCTTCCAGGCCGGCGGTGGATATCTGCTCGGACAGGTCGGCCGCCGGGATGATGCTCTCCGCCAGGGTCACGTTGTAGTTGGGGATGAAGACCACCTTCAGCAGTCCACGCACCGTGGGGTCGGCGTTGACCGTGCGGGCGATGTCATTGGTCAGCTTGATGATCAGCTTGGCCTGCAGGTAGTTGGCTGCCGCCTTGCCGGCGAAGATCTTCACCCGCGGCACCCAGTCGGTGCTCGGATCGGTGCGTATCGCCTGATACAGCGCCACTGTGTGCAACAGATTGAGCAGCTGGCGCTTGTACTCGTGGATGCGCTTGACCTGCACGTCGAACAGCGCGTCGGGGTCGAGGTCGATCCCCAGGCGCTCCCTGACCAGCGCGACCAGGGCCTCCTTATTGTGCCGCCGCTGCGCGGCGAAGCGCTTGCAGAAGGAGGCCTTGTCGGCGTAGGGCTCGATATCCCGCAAGCGGGCCTGCGGCGCATCCAGCAGCGCCGCACCGCCGACGTCGACCAGCAGTGCGGTCAGGCGCGGATTGGCCTGGTACAACCAGCGGCGAAAGGTGATGCCGTTGGTCTTGTTGTTGATCCGCGTCGGGTACAGCCGGTGCAGCTCGGCGAACACAGTGTTACGCATCAGCTGGGTGTGCAGCGCCGAGACGCCGTTGACGCTGTGGCAGCCGAGGAAGGCCAGGTTGCCCATACGCACGCGCCGCCCATGCTCCTCCTCAATCAGCGAGACGGCCCGCAGCAGCCCGAAATCATGGATGCCCTGCCCACGCAGGGCATCGATATGCTGGGCGTTGATCAGGTAGATGATCTGCATATGGCGCGGCAGCAGGCGCTCCATCAGCGCCACCGCCCAGGTTTCCAGCGCCTCGGGCAGCAGGGTGTGGTTGGTGTAGGCGAGCGTGCCGGTGGTTAGCGTCCAGGCCTGCTCCCAGGACAGGCCGTGCTCGTCCAACAGCAGCCGCATCAGCTCGGCCACGGCAATCGCCGGGTGGGTGTCGTTGAGCTGGATCGCCGCCTGCTCGGGCAGCGAGAGCAGGCTGCCATGCTGCGCCAGATGACGGCGCAACAGATCCTGCAGCGAGGCGGAAACGAAGAAGTATTCCTGGCGCAGGCGCAATTCCTGGCCAGCTGCACTGCTGTCGGCCGGATAGAGCACCCGTGAGATGCTTTCGGCGCGCGCCACCTCGACCACTGCGCCTATGTGGTCGCCGGCATTGAAGCGCTCCAGATGCAGGTTCTCCTCGGCCCGGGCGCGCCACAGGCGCAAGGTATTCACACTGGCCCCGCGCCAACCGACGATTGGCGTGTCGTAAGCGATGGCGCGCACCGTCTCGCCCGGCTCCCAGGTTTGCCGGACAACGCCCTGCCCATCGACCTGCGTCGTCACCGCGCCGCAGAAACCAACCGGGTAGTTCACCTCGGGCCGCTCGAACTCCCAGGGGTTGCCGAACTCCAGCCAGTTCTCGGTCTGCTCCTGCTGCCAGCCATCGACGATCTGCTGGCGGAACAGCCCGTGTTCGTAGCGGATGCCATAGCCGTGCGCGGCCACGCCGAGAGTCGACATGCTCTCCAGATAACAGGCGGCCAGGCGGCCGAGGCCGCCGTTGCCCAGCGCGGCGTCCGGTTCCAGGGTACGGATGCGTTCGAGGTCCACTCCCAGCTCCGCCAGGGCCGTGCGCGCCACCTCCAGCAGGCCCAGGTTGCTGAGGTTGTCGATCAACAGGCGGCCAATCAGAAATTCCAGCGACAGGTAGTACACCCGCTTCTGACCCTCGCGGTAGATCTGCCGGGTGTGGTCCATCCACTGGTCGACCAGGTGATCACGGGCAGCCAGGGCAATGGCCTCGAACCAGTCGTGGTCGAAGGCATGCTCGGGATCCTTGCCCACCGCATAGGTGAGCTTGGCCAGCACGGCGGCGCGAAAGGCCGCCACTTTTTCAGCGGAAACCAGCGACTCCTCAGACATAGTCGGCGACCTCGGCGACGGTGGACGAAGAACGGTGGGAGAGCCTCGCTTAAACTCTAGTTGATTCGACCCCAGGCCAGCGGCTCGGGTTCGGCACTCCGTCGCATCAGGGGCCGCCGGCCGACGAACGCCCTACAGCCTGAAGCTGCCCATCTGCCGCGCCAGATCATCCGCCAGGCCACTCAGGGTCTGGCAGTCCTCTCGACAACTGCGCACCTCGTCGGCGGTGGCATGCGCCAGGTCGGCGATGCCCTGCACATTGCGGTTGATCTCCTCGGTGACCGACGACTGCTCCTCGGTCGCCGCCGCCACCTGGGTGTTCATGTCGCTGATGGTTTCCACCTGCTCGGTGATCGCCCCCAGCGATTGGCCGGTGCGCTGGCTGGCCTCGACCCCGGTGCCGGTGGCGGCCTGGCCGGCATGCATGGAACTGACCGCGGTGTCGGCGCCCTGTTTGAGGCGCAGGATCATCTGCTGGATTTCGTCGGTGGAGCTCTGGGTACGGCTGGCCAGGGTACGTACCTCGTCGGCCACCACGGCAAAGCCGCGGCCCATTTCACCGGCCCGCGCCGCCTCGATGGCGGCGTTCAGCGCCAGCAGGTTGGTCTGTTCGGAGATGCCGCGGATCACCGCCAGCACCTGGTCGATGGACGCCACCTGCTCGGCCAGTTCACCCACCGCCGCGGCCGCGCTGCCAATGTCGGCGGACATCCGCTCGATGTGCTCGATCGACTGACCGACCACCACACGCGCCTGCTGCGCCTCATCACGGGCACCGTGCGAGGCCTGGGCGGCGCGGTTGGCATTGCCCGCGATTTCCTGCACGGTCAGGCCCATCTCATGCACCGCGGTGGCGACCATGTCGGTCATTTCCTGCTGCTGGCCGGCGCGCCCCGCGGTGTTCTCCACCACCCGGGCAACCTGCTCGACCGAGCTACGCAGGCGTTCGCTGGTGGCCAGGACATCGGCGATCAGGCTGCGCTGACTGCCGACGAAACTGTTGAAACCGCGGGCCAGATCGCCCAATTCGTCGGCCCGCGACTCATCCAGGCGGCGGGTCAGGTCGCCGCCGCCACCACCGATCTCCACCAACGCCGCCGTGACCTGGCGAATTGGCCGCACCAGTCCGCGTGCCAGCAGCACCACCAGGCCGAGGAACAACAACGCCACGCCGCCACCGATCAGGCTGCTCATCAACAGGGCCTGACGCGCCTCGGCATAGATTTCCGCCTCGGGTATCTCGCTCACCAGCAGCCAATCCAGGGTCTGCAGCGGCTGGGCGATGGCCAGGAAGCGCTCGCCATCACGCTGGAAGGACACCGCATCGCGGCCTTTGGCCAGCAACTCGCTCGCCGCCTGGTCACCGACCAGCTGGCCGAGGTCGCGGCTATTATTGAACTCGGACTGCGGGTGCACCTTGACCTTGCCGTCCGCGCTGACCAGATAGACCCGGCCAGCCTCGCCGAAATGGAAGTTGCGAACCATCTCGGACATCGCGCTCAGGCTGAAGCCCAGACCGGCCACCCCCAGCGTCTTGCCAGCGGCGACGACACGCTGGTTGATGAACAGGGTCGGTTCGCGGGTGGTCTGGTCGATGTCGATATCCAGCGAGCGCGCCTTGCCGCCATCGACGAAACCGTAGAACCAGGCATTCTCGGCCGGCCCGCGCGCCAGACTGCGATCGAGGCCCTTGCCGGTGAAATAGTGACCGCTGTCCAGGCCGACAATAAAGGTCGTCAGGGCTTTTTGCTGAGTCTGCACAGCGCTCAGGTAGCGCACGAACGCGGCCTGTTGAGTGGTGTCCTCGCCTTGCTCCAGCCAATCCACCACCAGGCTGTTCTCGGCAATGCCACGGGCAGCGGTCAGCGGCTCGGTCAGCACACGCTCGAGATCGTTACGGATGGCCAGGATGCTCGCCGGCAACGCCTCCTCGACCAGATAACGCTCGGCCAGACGGTTGACCACCGCCGAATAGATGCCCACCACGATGAGGATGCTGGCAAGCAACGCCGCGCCCATGCTCAGGATCAGTTGCCACTGAATGCTGCGTTGCCAGAAATGCATGGGAAGCCTGCCTTGTTATTGTTGTGGGTAGCCAGAAGAATTGCATACAGCATTGTGCACAATTTTCCAGGCAGTGACAGTCATTAGCCATTATCGAGCATCCGCACCGACAGCTGGATGAGCGGCCTACCCAGGACGAATCGAGTACCACCCCTTTCGACTGCCCCCTTTAGACCCACTCTTGGGCGGCGTGCCGCGCGCCCCCTAGCCTAGACTTTAGGCATCACCAACGATCACGCCGCCGCGTCTACTAGCGAAGGAATTCCATGAGCGCTACTGAAATCAAAGTCGGCCAACTTGGCATCAACTACGTCGTCGATGGCTCGCAAACAGCGAGCATCGGAATGTTTGAACTGACAGTGCCACCGGGCTCAAACGTTCCTCCGCCGCACAGTCATTCCAACAACGAAGAATGCCTGTACGTTCTGGAGGGAACCCTTCGATACACGGTTGGAACTGAGACGCGCGATCTGACGCCAGGGCAAAGCATGAGCACGCCAAAGGGCGTGGTTCATGCTTTCTCGAACCCTTTCACCGAGACCACTCGTGCCTTGGTCGTCCAGTCTCCGGACATCGGCGCCCAATACTTCAAAGATGTCGCCGCCGTGGTCAACGCCGGAGGATCGCCGGATAAAGCGGCCCTGGTGTCCGTGATGTCCAAGTACGGGCTTGTCCTGGCCACACCGAAGTGATGCCTTACCACTTCAAACCCCTGCAGTTTTAACTGCAGGGTGAGTTGGCTTTTAGCCTTGATTTGAGACCGGCTAGTGGGCGGCTCCTTTTTAGTCGCCTTTATCTGTCTTTTTCTTTCCTGGGCTAGTAGCGGCCGCTGCGGGCGAAGGTGTGGCTGAACTCAACCTCGGCGGTGGTTTCGGCGACCGGCCGGCCGTCGACGAACCACCAGCGCCGGCCAGAGAGCCCGCTCGTCCTCCGGCCACGGCAGGGAAAACAAGCGGTCGGTACTAAGCAGAAGCGTCAGAAACTGTATCGGCTGCATAACGACCCCTACCGAAGACGTATCCAGGCGAACAGCACTGCCCAGCAACCTGCTGACGCCCGATAAAGCCCTAACACCCTGTAATCAGGCGACTTTCATGGATAGTACAGCGGCAGCTTCGCACCCAAAGCATGCCATTTATCTGGCGCCGATTGTCTGCAATCTGCCTAATCATCAACCAGCAGCAGCCGATCGTCGGAATACTGTCGCAAAGCGCTTAAACACTGTTTCAGCTGCTTTACAACGTATCGGCGTCGATCTACACCCACATCAAACTGACACCAGGTTGATGTGGGCCGCGCTCCTGGGTCAGCACACGAAAGTCATCGGCCTCAACCTCAGCCTCAGGACTCCCAACCAGGGATCACAGGACACCGCGAAGCCGCCAACCCCGACCCGGGGCTGGCGGCTTGGGGCCGCTCAGGCCCACACAGGGAGCATCGCAGCGGAATGGTCTGACTAGTAGGAGAGGAGCGCTCTTTTACCGGACAGGACAACAATCATGGATTACATGCACCCAAGAAGTTCTCGGCAGGCAGCAGACCACAACCAGCTGACCGCAATGGATGCGGGCAGGCCTTTACGCGGCGGTATGGCGGTTTTACCTACCGCTCTGCTGTCGGCGGTGCTATTCGGCCTCAGCACGCCAACGCTGGCGGATCACACCGTCGAGCACGTCGTGACCAACCTCAAGGGCGGCCTTGGTGCCCTCGAGCAGCGGGTGTGGGATTGCGAACATGGCATCGGCGGCGCCTGCCCTGGCACCAAGGGGGAGAAGGGCGATACCGGCGAGCAAGGCATCCAGGGCGAGAAAGGCGACACCGGCGAACAAGGTATCCAAGGCATCCAGGGCAAGAAAGGCGACACCGGCGAACAAGGTATCCAAGGCATCCAGGGCGAGAAAGGCGACACCGGCCCGGAAGGCCCCACCGGCTTGGCCGCTTGGGAATCCGTATCCGTCGACTGCAACAACTCAGGCGGCAACGTAACCTGCACGGCGAACTGCACCGGGGACAAGAAAGTGCTCGGTGGCGGTGTTCTCAATACCAATGCCAACTGGTCCGTCATTGCAAGTTACCCAGTAACTGGTACGGGCTGGACAGCAGTGCTATCACGGCAAACCGGTTCGACCACTACCAGCGTCACCACTTACGCCCTTTGCGCGAACACCAACTAGTCCGACCCAGGAGGTATGAGTCATGAACAAGCTTTCGCTTTATATCTGGCCGGTCGTGGTGATGCTGATGGCCAGCCCCGCACTGGCCGATCATTGCGCCGCCGATGCGGCCGAAGCGCAAAACGCGGTCAACTATGCGGCCTATATCGAACCCAATGTTCTGGATGCGGTAACGGCCCTCTTCGACGACGCACTCGAGGCCTGTCGACAGGAGGAAGATCAACTGGCCACAGCGGAGTTCGGCTCGCCCATGCTCGAGCCGGATTATGTGTCGGTCGGCCAATCCATGCTGATCAACGTCACCGCACTGGTCAGCGCCCCATAGGTCGGCGGCGACAGCCGCTCCCGCCACCCGGGTGCAAGCGCCGCCACGGCCTTGCACCCTTCTTTCTGCAGTCTACCGTTCCAATTCTCCGGCACACCCCACGCCCCGGCTTGGTCTACTGCATGCACCGCACCAATTCGGTACACACTTTCCCCCGAATGCAACCCAGGAACAGGCAAAGCACTGACATCTGCCCCACAACCCAATACCCCTGCGAGCCCGCCCCAGCAATGGCACACTAGTGCCCTTTGCCGCAGCCAATGGATAACCATTGCGGGCGGCGTTCGGCAGACAGGTATTGTTAAATGCGGGTAGAAGGTTTTTTCGAGTGGCTCGGCCAGGTGTTCGGTGCAGTCATCCGCTTTGTCGTCGAGTCCATGAGCGGTTTTCTCGGCATGTTTGGCGATGCGTTCGGCGGTTTTATCAACGGCATGTCCAAGGCCCTGGGCATCACTCCATCGCTGCTGGGCATGCTGGTGCTGGTCATTGGCCTGCTGTTGCTCTACGCCGCCGTGCGCGCGTTCTTGCGCCGCTCGATCATTGCAGGGCTGATCTGGCTGTTCTTCGGCCTGTGGTTGCTCGGTGGGCTGATTAGCTAGTGGCCTCGCGTGCGCCGGATTGCATCCAGGCCACCCGAGCAAAACCTGGCCCAGAACAAATCCGCAGCTGTCGCTCAGGACACGGGATATGGAGGTCGAGAACAACGGGCAGTGGCCAGGTAACGGCGAACCTCGCCGGCATGTCGGTGCCGATGGCCCCGCGGGTACGACCTGCTGATCAACAGCTATTGCCACGAAGGCCGAAGCGTTCTGCGCTTCGGCCTTTTCATTGCTAACCCACCCCAAGCAGCCTTGGCCCCGACATTGCGCCCGGCACCGCACCGGCGCTGGGCGCTAGGCGGGCCATGGGCCCGAGTTCACGCGCAGAGGTCGCACACCTCGGCATTGGGCGCCAGTTTGAAGAACTCGTCGACCGGCATGTGCACCAGGCTTTCGTGATCCCCTGCTTCCAGGTAGATGTCCTGCTGGCGCACCAGCATCGGGTCGATCAGCATCTCCAGGCCATAGACCTCGCCCAGCGCCGGAATCGCGCCGCGCTCGCAATCCTTGAACAAACTCACCAGCGCTTGCTCGCCACTGAGCTGCCAACGCTGCGTGCCCTTGTGCACCTTGCTCAGATCCAATTGCCGATTGGCCGGTAACACGGCCATCAGGTAATGCCCGCGGCGATCGTCGAGAATCACCGATTTAGCCATTCGCGCAGGAGGAATCCCAGCCTTGCGCGCCGACTCCAGGCTGGTCGCCGAAGGCATGTGTTCGACCAGCTTGAACTGGCAGTGTGCCCGCTGCAGGCTGCGCTCCAGGGTTTGTGCCATATGCATGATCCACCTCCTCGACCGCTGGTTTGGCGGTCATTGCTGATTGCCTGCTTCAAGTCTAGTCAGCCTGGATGCCGGCAACGGCGCAGCCAAGAAACGCTTGCTGCTATAGCGCCTCAGGCATAGTCGAAACAGCACTATCGAACCCACCCTGGGGTCTGTGCCTATAATCGGCCTTTTCCCGGAGTCGCCATGTCCGCACTGCTCGATGCCTGGCAGCACGCGCCCACCCACAAACGGGTCTGGGCCCTGGCTGCGCCGATGATTCTGTCCAACCTGTCGGTTCCGCTGGTGGCGCTGGTCGACAGTGCGGTGGTCGGCCATCTGCCCCATGCCCATCAACTGGCGGCGGTAGCGATCGGTGGCAGCCTGTATACCCTGCTGACCTGGGCCGTGGGCTTTTTGCGCATGGGCACCACCGGCTTCGCCGCCCAGGCCGTCGGCCGCGGTGACGGCAGCGCGTTGCGTCAGGTGTTGCTGCAAGGCCTGCTGCTCGGCGGGCTGCTGGCGTTAGCCTTGATCCTGCTGGCGCTGCCGTTCAGTGCCGCCGCGCTGGGCCTGATGCAACCCTCGGCGGAGCTGGAGGCGCTGGCCCGCCGTTATTTCCAGATCCGCTTGCTCGGCCTGCCGGCGGCGCTGGCCACCTATGCCCTGATCGGCTGGCTGCTCGGCACCCAGAACGCCCGCGGACCACTGGCGATCCTGCTGACCACCAACCTGCTCAACGTGGCCCTCGACCTGCTGTTCGTGCTCGGCTTGAACTGGGGCGTGGCCGGCGCCGCCTGGGCCTCGGTGATCGCCGAATGGAGCGGCGCGCTGCTGGGTGTATACCTGGCGCGCCAGGCCTTACGCGCCTATGCCGGGCAGATCGACTGGCCGGCGCTGCGCCGCTGGCTGAACTGGCGACCGCTGCTGGCGGTCAATCGCGATATTTTTATCCGCACCCTGGCGCTGCAGTTGGTGTTCTTCCTGATCACCGTGCAGGGTTCCCGCTTGGGCGACGCCACTGTGGCGGCCAATGCCTTGCTGCTCAACGGCCTGCTGCTCACCGCCCACGCCCTCGACGGGCTCGCCCACGCGGTGGAAGCCTTGTGCGGCCACGCCCTCGGCGCCCGCGACCGCCAGGGTTTGCGCCGCAGCCTGATCGTCGCGGGCGGCTGGTCGCTGCTGGCCAGCCTCGGCTTCGCCCTGTTCTTCCTGTTCGCTGGCCACTGGTTCATCGGCCTGCAAACCGATATCGCCCCGGTGCGCGCCCTGGCCCTCGTCTACCTGCCATACCTGGCGCTGCTGCCGCTGCTGGCGGTGAGCAGCTACCTGCTCGACGGCCTATTCATCGGCGCCACCCGTGCCCGCGAGATGCGCAATGCCATGCTCCTGGCCGTCGCCTTGAGCCTGCCGCTGGCCTGGTTGCTGCAAGCCTTCGGCAATCACGGCCTGTGGCTGGCCTTCCTCGCCTTTATGCTGCTGCGCAGCCTCTGCCTGGGCACCTATGCCTACCAACTGACGCGAGCCGATCTCTGGTTTGGCCTACGTCCAGCACAAGGAGCTGCACATGCTCAGCCCTGAGATACCCGGCAACGAAGAGCTTCGCCAGCAGGTGCTGGATGATCAGGAACTGCTCGACACGCCCGCCGATCCTTATCTGGACACCCTGGTACGGGTGGTGCGTGAGTTGTTCGACGTGGAAACCGTGCTGGTCAGCCTGATCGACCACGAGCGCCAATGGTTCAAGGCGCGACTGGGCCTGGACATTGCGGAGACGCCGCGCACCGTGTCTTTCTGCGGCCATGCGATCCTCGCCAGCGACCCCTTTATCGTCGAGGATGCCAGTGCCGATCCGCGCTTCGCCGATAACCCGGTGGTCACCGGGCATCCGTTTCTGCGCTTCTACGCCGGCCAACCGCTGTTTTCCGAGAACGGCCAGGCGCTCGGCACCCTGTGCCTGATCCACTCGCAAGCCAAACAGCTGAACGACCGGCAAATCCGCCTGCTCAGGGACATGGCGACCCTGGTCGAAGGCTACCTCAAGCTGCGCAGCGTCAGTCAGCAGACGGTACAACTGCGCGCGGCACTCAGCCGCGAACAACGCAAGGCCATGCTCGACCCGCTGACTCAACTGTGGAACCGCGCCGGCCTCGAACACTTTCTCCAGCGCGAACTGCGCCTGGCGCAGGAACGCGGCCTGCAGCTCGGTTTACTGTTCTGCGACCTCGATCATTTCAAGGCAGTCAATGACACCCATGGCCACGGCGCGGGCGATCAGGCCTTGTGGGAAAGCGCCAGGTGCATTGCCGCGGCCGTGCGTCCACAGGACGTGGTGACGCGCAGCGGGGGCGAAGAGTTCGTCGTGCTGACCCAGGTGCATGACCAGCAGGAACTGCTGCGGATAGCCGAGCGCGTGCGCGGCCAGATCGACAAGACCCCGATCATTACTGGCGGCGTCCGGCTCGGCCTGACCGTCAGCATCGGCTGCGCCCTGGCCATGCCCGGCGAAACCCCGGATGCCGCTCTGGCCCGCGCCGACCGGGCGCTGTACCAGGCCAAACACAACGGCCGCAATCGGGTGGAGCTAGCCAGCGACTGACAGGCCGGCGAAACCGTACTGGCGCGGCGGAATAACCGCCGTGACCGATCCACAGGGCGCGCAAAGCGAGTCGAAAGCGCAGTGCATGAGCTGAAATGAACATCTTGATGGCGCGCCTGGTCTGGCGCCCGCATTCAAGGTCTGGAAAACGCCGCATAGTCGAGTGCAATCGGTATTCAACGCCCTTGCCAAGCGAATCACTGACCAGAGGGAACTCGCCATGGCCGAAGCCATAGCCGCCTACCTGCACTACCTGTCGATCTTCCTGCTGTTTGCCCTGCTGACCCTGGAGCACCAGCTGTTCAAACTGCCGCTGGATCTGTCGCGGGCGCGCAACCTGATCCGCATCGACATCGCCTATGCCCTGTCGGCCGGCCTGGTATTGGCCAGCGGCGCTGCGCGCCTGGTCTGGTATGGCAAAGGCCTGGCCTACTACCTGCACAACAGCCTGTTCCACGCCAAGCTCGGCCTGTTCATCCTGATTGCCCTGCTGTCGGTCCTGCCGACCTGGGTCTTCCTCAACTGGCGCAATGACCTGCAGGCCGGACAGGTGCCGCAGGTCAGCGCTCGCCTGGGCACGCTGGTGATCATGACCATGCGCCTGGAGTTGCTGTTGCTGCTGATCCTGCCGTTACTGGCAACGCTGATGGCCCGCGGCTTTGGCGCAATGGGGTAGGACAGAGGCTAGGACGCAGGGCATCTCGGGCAGAGATCCGCATGCAGCGCAGCGTCAGCTCGCCAGCTGTGCACTACGCTGGCGAACCATGGTGCACTGCCTGTGCCGAGTGACGCCGGCTTGGTTGTGGCAGGGCTGCCCTTCAGGATGACAGGTAGGACGAGCGGGTCAGGCCCAGACGCAGGGCGTCGAGGAACTGGGTGCGCTCGCGGGGGCTGATCTTGGCGCTGGCAACCTTGTCGCGGTAGTGGGTCATCAACTCCTCCGGCGACAGGTGCACGTAGCGCAGCATGTCCTCGATGGTGTCATGGGTCTCAATCCCGGCGTGGTACACGCTGCCATCCGGGTTCTGGTAGATGTTCACCGAGTCGGTATCGCCGAACAGGTTGTGCATGTCGCCGAGAATTTCCTGGTAGGCACCGACCAGGAAGATCCCCAGCAGATAATCCTCACCCTCGCGTACTTCGTGCACCGGCAGGCTGGTTTCGATGCTCTGCTCGTCGACGTACTGACGGATCTTGCCGTCCGAGTCGCAGGTCAGATCCTGCAGTACCGCACGGCGCATGGGTTCTTCGTCCAGGCGGTTAAGCGGCAGGATCGGCAGCACCTGGCCGATGGCCCAGGTGTCCGGCAGGCTCTGGAACACCGAGAAGTTGCAGATGTACTTGTCCGCCAGCTTGTCGTTGAGTTCGTCGAGCACCTGACGATGCGAGCGCTGGCGAGCCTTGAGCGAGTTGTACAGGCGCCGGCACAGGGCGAAATAGCACTGTTCACCCAGGGCCTTATCGGTCAGGCCGATCTTGCCATCGGCATACTGGCTGGCGATATCGCTCATGTAATGAGTGGCGCGCCAGTAGGTCTCGGTGACCATCTCGATGTCGGTCGGGCCCAGCAGATCGACCAGGTATTGCACGGTTTCCGGCAGGCTGGCGACATCGTCGATCTGCGGGATCTTATCGTTGTGTTTCTCCACGTCGGTGACCTGCACCACCAGCATGGCGTGGTGCGCGGTCAGCGAGCGGCCGCTCTCGGAGAAGATGTGCGGGTGCGGCAGTTGCTGAGCGTCGCAGAACTCTTTCAACATGCCGACCACCACGCCGGCGTAGTCGTCCATGTCGTAGTTGATCGAGCTGGCATTGCGCGAGTGGGTGCCGTCGTAGTCGACACCCAGACCGCCGCCGACGTCGATATGATCGACCGGCAAACCCAGGCCACGCAACTCGCCGTAATAGCGGATGGCTTCCTTGAACCCGTGCTGGTAGTCGGCCAGGTTGGCGATCTGCGAGCCCATGTGGAAGTGCAGCAGGCGGATGCCCTGATCCAGCTTGGCCTCGCGGAAACGCTCGACCACCGACAGCAGCTGTGCCGCCGACAGACCGAACTTGGACTTCTCGCCGCCGGTGTCGGCCCACTTGGAAGAGGCCAGCGAGGACAGGCGCACGCGCAGGCCGATCTGCGGGGCGACCTTGAGCTCGGCCGCCTCCTCGATCACCAACTGCACCTCGGACTCTTTCTCGATGACGATGAACACGTTGTGGCCGAGTTTCTGCCCCATCAGAGCCAGCTTGATGAACTCGCGATCCTTGTAGCCATTGCAGACGATGGTGCCGCCCTTCGGCGCCAGGGCCAGCACCGCCATCAGCTCGGGCTTGGAGCCGGCTTCCAGGCCGATGGAGACGTTCTGCGTGGCGATGATGTTCTCGATCACCGCCTCCTGCTGATTGACCTTGATCGGGTAGAGCGCGGTGTAGCGGCTCTGGTAGTCCAGCCGTGCGATGTTGGCGTCGAAAGCACCGGTCAACTGGCGCACGCGGTCCTGCAGGATGTCCGGAAATCGCACCAGCAGGGGCAGGCTGAGACCACTCTGGCGCAGCTCATCGATCTGCGCCGACAGGTCAAAGGGTGTGCTGTCGGGACCGTTCGGACGCACCTCGACGCGACCCTGGTCATTGATCGCGAAATAACCCGCGCCCCAATGGCGAATGCCGTAGACGCTGCGGCTGTCCGCTACTGTCCACTGGCTGCCGTCATCTTTGCGTGTGCGTCGTACAGACATCGAGGTCTCCCTTGCTGGCGATAAAAGCCCTGAATCCAATCGGTCAGGGCGAGAGCAGATTAGCAGTCATTGAGCCACTGCTGCGGGCTTTGCGCGCATGCAGACTCAACGACTGGTATTAAATTTGGCAACGAGCAATGCCCGGCAGCGGACTCATCTGCAACCGGAAGGTGGAGGTGAGTTGGAATCAGCCGCCGGATTTCTTGGCTTTGAAGCCACGTTTGAGCAGTTCTTCGAGCAACAGTTCGACGTGATCGCCCTGAATCTCGATCACCCCATCCTTCAACGAGCCGCCGCAACCGCAGCGTTTCTTCAGGACGCTGGCCAATTCTTTCAACGGCTCTTCGGCCAGGGCCACGCCACTGACGGTGGTCACCGTCTTGCCGCCACGGCCTTTGGTTTCGCGGCGCACGCGGGCGATGCCGTCACCGGCAGGGATCAGGGTGTGTTTGCAGGTGCAGGCATCCACCGGCTGACTGCAGCCCGGGCAATGCCGGCCACTGTCGGTGGAATACACCAGGCCGCTGAGGGCGGCGAATGACGAAGCTTTCTTGACCACCGGCTTTTCCTCATGTGGGGTCAGGATAGCGACTGGCCGATATGCATCGACCGCGAAGCCCCACTCTGGCAGGGGCGGCGCACCCGAGCTGGACGGCTCGGGCTTGAAGGGCGCGCAGTGTAACGGCAAAAAACCCGGATGCTAAGTGGCAAATTGCGCCATTGATCGCTGGATTGGCCATGCTGGAAGTGAGGGCGAACAACAGCACGCGCAATCGCGCACTGACAGAGGGGCTCGGGCAATGCAGGTCGGGGCGCCGCCGGCTGAGGAGCCAGGCCATAGCCTGCATGCTGGATAGCCCACGCTCAGCCCATCCTGCAGGCCAGGTAGCGCTCGAGCGCGGCCAGCGAGTCGGGGCAATAGGGCTTGCGTTTGGTATCGGCCAAGGCCTCGTCGATGGACATGAAGCGCGCCTCCAGCACTTCTTCTGGCTGCAGCACCAGCGGCGCATCGGACACTGCCGAGTATGCCCTGCACCACAAGCGGCTTTCGGGTGCGTCATAGAGAAAATGCGCATGTTCGACCAGCACCGCGCCTTCGATCCCAAGCTCCTCGGCCAGTTCGCGAGCAGCCGACTCGGCGTAACTCTCCCCCTCCAGCACCATGCCACCGGCGGCCACATCCCAATACCCCGGATAGAGCGCCTTGCTCAGGGTCCGCCGGTGCACGCACAGCTCACCGGCCGAGTTGAACAACAGGATGTAGGTGCCGCGGCCGAGCAGGCGGCGCTCGCGCAACTCCGCGCGCAACACCCCCCCTAGCGGCCGATCCTGCTCGTCGACCCAGGCGATCAGCTCGGCATCGGAGGCGGCGCGGTGCGCCCTCTCGGCGTCGGAAATAGCCATTGCCTAGCCCTGCGACAGCAGTTGACGCAGATCGATGAGCCCGGCGTTGGCGCGCGAAATATAGTTGGCCATGACCAGCGAATGGTTGGCCAGCAGACCATAGCCACTGCCATTGAGGACCATCGGGCTCCACAGGGTTTCCTGTGCGGCCTCCAACTCGCGGATGATCTGGCGCAGGCTGACGGTGGCGTTCTTCTTCACCAGGACATCGGCGAAATCCACTTCGATGGCGCGCAGCAAATGCGACAGAGCCCAGGCCTGGCCGCGGGCTTCGTAGAAGACGTTGTCGATCTGCATCCATGGCGTCTCGTAAGTGCCCTCGTTGACTTGCACCGCCTGGCCTTCGACCACGTCTTTCAGGTCGGTATCGGTGTTCAGGCGGATCTGACCGACGCTGGCCGACAAACGCTGCGACAGCGAACCCAGACGAGTCGCGGCATCGCCCAGCCAGGCGTTGAGGTTATCGGCACGTGAGTAGAACTGTGCGCTCGACTGACTGGGGTCGCCCAACCGCGCCAGATAGCGATCGAGTGACTTGATCGCTTCGCGATACTCCGCCTCGGATGCCGGCAGCGCCCAACTCTTGTTGTCGAAGTGGAAGCGCGGCTCGGCCTTGGCCAGGTCCGGATCTTCGGTGGACTGCGACTGCGAGCGGGTGAAGTCCTTGCGCAGGGCGCGCGCCATGTCACGCACCTGCACCAGCACACCAAATTCCCAGCTCGGCATGTTGTCCAGCCACAGCCCCGGCGGGGCGAGGTCGTTGGACAGGTAACCACCCGGCTTATCCAGCAAGGTGCTGACGACACGCCTCAGGGTGACCGCCGTGGTGTAGCCATTGCCCATCTGGTGCTGCGCCCTTTGCGCCGCTGCCTGGGCGCTCTGCTGCACTGAAAATTGCTCCGGCTCCTGACTCCAGTACCAGCCGACCACCAGCGCCAGCAACAGGTAGAGACCGAGCAAGCCGCCCACTGTCCGGCTGAGCCAGCCACCTCCCAGGTAACTGCGCACGTTATCCACAGAGTCATCGACGCTGTCGCGCGCGCCTGCAGCGCGTTTTTTCCAGTCCAGCATGGCAATGTCCTTTATCAACGCATTTGGCTGTTCGACCACAACCCTACACCCAAGGTTGCGCAACAGCCTTGCACTATAAATGAAGCGTAGGCCGATGCGCAGCGCTGGACCGTAATCTTGCCGACGCTGAAACTCCCGATCCGCGTGACGGTCAATGTGACCGAAGGCTCACGCTGACAGATCGGCGGTACTGCCGGGCAAACCAGCAGTGATAGCATGGGGCCACCACGGAAGACCGCTTCCTCCGCCCTCCACCGGAATCCGGGCCATGACCGAGCACGAAGACCCCAGTCTCGACCGACTCAAGCAGCACTTTGCCCAGCGCGTGATCCATCAGGCACGACAAATACTGGAAGTCTGGCAACGCCTGCAGCGCAACGAGTGGAACGAGCGCGGCATGCATGAGCTACGCAATGCCACCCTGCTACTGCAGCGCTATGCCGAGCGCTTCGAGCAGGCCGAGCACCGCCAGTTGGCCCAAGACATCGGCCATTGCCTGCAGGCGGTCGCGGACAATCGCGGCCGCCTCAACAGCGACCTGATCGGCCAGCTCAACCAGCTCATGCAGCGCCTGTCGCGTACCGGACTGCGCCGCGGCGACAGCTTCGAGCAGACGGCACTGCCGCCGCTACGCAAACCGGTGTACCTGGCCCTGCAACACCCTGAGCGGGCCGAGCACCTGGCGCAGCAACTCGAGTACTTCGGCATGACCGCGCAAGCGCTGGACACTGCCAATGCCTTCCGCTCGGCGATGCTCGAGCGCCACCCGGCCGCCATCCTCATGGATGTGGACTTCTCCGGTCCCGGAGCCGGCTTGCAGCTGGTCCAGACGGTGCAGGAAGACCTGGAAGAAAAGATCCCCCTGCTGTTCTACAGTCACCTGGATACCGACATGCCGGCCCGCCTGGCGGCGGTGCGCGCCGGCGGTCAGGAGTTTTTCACCGGCACCCTGGACGCTTCCAGCCTGCTTGAACGCATCGAAGTGCTCGCCCATGTGGCGCAGTACGAACCCTACAAAGTACTGATCGTCGATGATTCGCGCGCCCAGGCCACCTATACCGAACGGGCGCTCAACAGCGCCGGAATCCTCACCCGCACCCTGATCGAGCCGATCCAGACCATGGCCGAGCTGGCCGAATTCCAGCCCGACCTGATCATCCTCGACATGTACATGCCGGACTGCAACGGTGCCGAACTGGCCAAGGTAATCCGCCACAACGACCGCTACGTCAGCGTGCCGATCATCTACCTGTCTGCCGAAGACGACCTCGACAAGCAGCTCGACGCCATGAGCGAGGGCGGTGACGACTTCCTCACCAAACCGATCAAGCCGCGCCACCTGATCGCCACCGTGCGCAATCGCGCCGCCCGCGCGCGCAACCTCAAGGCGCGCATGGTGCGCGACAGTCTTACCGGCCTGTACAACCACACCCATACGCTGCAATTGCTCGAAGATACGCGCTTCCGCGCCCAGCGTGACCAGCAGCCGCTGAGCTTCGCCATGCTCGATATCGACTTCTTCAAGAAGGTCAACGACAACTATGGCCACCCCATGGGTGACCGGGTAATCAAGAGCCTGGCACTGTTCCTCAAGCAGCGCCTGCGCAAGAGCGACCACATCGGCCGCTATGGCGGTGAAGAGTTTGCCGTGGTCATGCCCAACACCGACGCCAGGGCGGCCCAGCTGGTGCTCGACGAGATCCGCCAGCGCTTTGCCGAGATAATCTACCCGGCGCAGCCGCTCGACCTGACCTGCACCTTCAGTTGCGGCCTCGCCCAGCTGCGGGGCGAGGCCAGCAGCCAAACCCTGACCCAGCAGGCTGACGAGGCGCTCTACGTGGCCAAGCACGGTGGACGCAATCGGGTCGAGGTGTTCAACGCCGACTGAGAACTCGCGCCTACGACGGCTGCCGCCACACGCTCACGGTGGCGCTGGCTATTTTCACACACCCGAGCCCAAATAAGACCCGCACCACCGCCTCCGTCACAACCCTGTCATGAAAACGCAATAACTTCAGCGCCATAGCGGTTGCGCCCGGATGTCATCGGGCGCACGCCAGCACCCTTCCGTCTGCGGTCGAGTCCTATGCGCCTGAAATCACTTACCAACCTCAATAGCCTGCTGCTGGTCACCGTCTGCGTGGCGCTGGCCGCCACCCTCTGGTGGTCGCAGCGCGCCCTGGAGCGCCCCTACCTGCTGATGGAGCGCTACCTGAGCCTGTCCCAGCAGTTCCAGCGGGAGGCGGCGCGCAACATCCTTGGCTACCTTGGCAGCGGTGACGCCCTGCAGCACAGCGCGGCGCTCCAGGCCCTGGAAGACCTGGCTCCCGTTATTGCCGAGCTGCCGCCACAACTGGCCGAGGGGGTGCGCCCCAGCCTGGCCGAACTGCAAAGTTTCAGCGCTAACCAGCTACTCGCGGCCGGCAAGCTGGCAGGCGACCCACAGGGTTTGCTGGTGCAGGCCGAGCGCGAGATGGCCAGCGCCCTGGAGCAACTGGCTCAGTATGCCGACAGCGCCAGCGGCAATGCGGCGAACGCGTACCGCCAGCCATTGTTTGTTGCAGCCCAGCACCTGACCCGCCTGGCCCACGCCCGCGACAAGCTGGTCAGCAGTGGACGCAGCGAACTGGCCGGCGCCGTCGAACGCGAACTGGCGGTAGTCGGCCTGCAGGCACAAGCCCTGGATGCCTTGCCCTTGCTCGGCGTCGCCGATGACAGCAACTCCGGCAGCGATGCCTTTTCCGCCCTGCTGGGCCTGGCCGACGACAGCGACAGCACGTCGGCAGAAGACCGCGGCATTGCCCTCAAACGCGATCTTGCCAGCCTGATCAAGCGTTACCCGAGCGAACTGCAGCGCACCCGCGACCTGATCGAACGGCGCACCGCCCTGGCCAGCGCCACCCGCAGCCAGGTCGACCGCGTACAACAGGCCCTTGCCACTCTGGAGCCGGCCGTGCGCGCCGAGCACGGCCGGATCCAGGCCGAAGTGCGCCTGCTCCAGGGCCTGATGATCGGCCTGATCCTGCTGATCGCCCTGGTCATCGATACCATTCAACGGCGCCTGACCAAGGTCCTCAACCACCTGGTCCCGGCGCTGTCGGCCTGGGCCCAGGGCGATTTCGCCGAAGATATCAAGCTCGGCTCACGCACCCGCGAACTCTGCGACATCGAGGCATCGCTGAACCGCCTGCGCGCCTACCTGGTCGACCTGGTTGGCAGTATTCGCCTGCATGCCGAACAGGTTGCCGGTTCCAGCCGCACCCTGGCCGATCTCAGCGGCGGCCTGCATGCCGGCGCCGAACGCCAGGCCGGCGATACCGCGCAGATTCGCGATGCCCTCGGCGAGCTGGAGGCAACCATCCAGCAAGTCGCCGGCGATGCCAGCCAGGCCGCCGGCGCCAGCCGCGACGCCGACCGCGCCCTGGAACAGGGCCAGCAGGTGATCGGCCAGAGCCTCAGCGGGCTGCATGCGCTGGTCGGCGAAGTGCAGGGCAACGCCCAGGCCATCGAACGCCTGGCCGAGGAAACCGCAACCATCGGCAATGTACTGACGGTGATCCGCGGCATCGCCGAGCAAACCAACCTGCTGGCCCTCAACGCCGCCATCGAAGCGGCCCGCGCTGGCGAAGCGGGACGCGGTTTCGCCGTGGTTGCCGATGAGGTGCGCTCCCTGTCGCAGCGCACCAGCGGTGCCACGGCAGAAATCCAGGAACTGATCGGCCGCCTGCAGCAGGCCGCGCGACAATCCGTCAGCGCCATGCGGACCCAGGTCGAACACGCCCAGGCCAGCGCCGGCCAGGCCGAGGCGGCCGATGGTGCGCTGGACGAAATCATCGCGGCGATTCGCACCATCGCCAGCATGGCCGAGCGCATCGCCGACGCCACCGCCCAGCAGAGCGGCGCGGTCAGCGAAATCCGCGGGCACAGCGAGCGCATCCACCAGCTCGGCGGCGACAACCTGGTACGCATCGGCGAAGGCCGCCAGCAAGGCGATCGGCTGCTGCAGGTGGGCGGCCAACTGCACACGGCGGTCCAGGCGTTTCGCCTGTAACGGGGCCGGCGAGGCGCCGGACAGACTAGCCGCGGCCATCTGTCGCAGGCGCCCAGACCGGCGTGATTAGCGGCCATTGATGCGCCTGACAAGACCGCTTACAGCCTGGACCTGCCGCTGGGGCGCCGGCTTGGTTATGATGCACTCACGTCCAACCTGCGAGACCGCCATGCGCCGCTTGCTCTACCTGATCCTGCTGCTGGTTGCCCTGCCCGCTGGCGCAGGCCTGTTCGACAACCGCCCCGCCCCCGCACCACTGGGTGCGTCGCTGAACAACAGCGAGGATTTCCTCCCTGTGCGCGAGGCGTTCAAGCTCAGCCTGATCGACAGCTCGAGCGACTCGATCAAACTGCGCTTCGTCGCTGCCGAAGGCTACTACCTCTACAAACACCGCTTCCAATTCAGCAGCGAGCCCGCCGATATCGCCCTGGACGCGGCGCAACTGCCAGCCGGCAAGGCCAAGGTCGACGACTATTTCGGCGATGTCGAGGTGTACTACGGCGTGCTGGATGTCGAGCTGCCACTGGATAATCCGGACAACCGCCCGCTCAACCTCAGCGTCAGCTACCAGGGCTGCGCCGACAAGGGTTTGTGTTACCCACCGGAAACCGAACAGCTGAAGATTGCCGGTGGCCTGCTGGCCACCCCCAGCATCACACTGCCCACCCCGGATGCTGCAAGCAACAGCTGGAGCTGGAGCGACCTGGCGCTGTTCTTCCTGGCGGGACTGGGCCTGACCTTTACCCCGTGCGTCTTGCCGATGCTGCCGATTCTCTCCGGCGTGGTGCTGCGTGGCCAGGTGGGTGGACTGCGCAGTTTCAGCCTGTCGCTGGCCTATGTGCTGCCGATGGCCCTCTGCTTCGCCTTGCTGGGCGCTCTGATGGGGGTATTCGGTGCCGGCCTCAACCTGCAGGCGCGCCTGCAATCGGCGTGGATCCTGGTGCCCTTCGCCGCCTTCTTCGCCTTGTTCGCCCTGGCCATGTTCGGCGTCTACGAACTGCGCCTGCCGCGCCGCTTCAGCGAACCGCTGGACCGCCTGGCCGGCAAGACCCGTGGCGGCTCTTACGCCAACGCCGCCGTGCTCGGCGTACTCTCCAGCCTGCTGGTATCGCCCTGCGTATCGGCCCCCCTGGCTGGCGCCCTGCTCTACATCAGCGCCAGCGGCGACGCGTTGGGCGGTGGGTTGAAACTGTTCGCCCTGGGCCTGGGCATGGGTGCGCCACTGGTGCTGTTCGCCACCGGTGGTGGCGCCCTGCTGCCGAAGTCGGGCACCTGGATGATTGGCGTGCGCAATGCCTTCGGCGTACTGCTACTGGCGGTCGCCGTGTGGCTGCTCGAACGAGTGCTGCCGGGTCAGCTGTCGCTGGCCTTGTGGGGCCTGCTCGCCGGTGGCGTCGCGCTGTTTCTCGGCGCCCTGGAACTCGGCCCGAAAACCCACAAGCAGAAACTCAGCCAGCTGGCCGGCCTGGTGCTGCTGGTCTATGCCCTGGCCGCCTGGACCGGTGCCCTGCAAGGTCAGAACGACCCCTTGCGCCCGCTCGGGCGCATGCCGCTGGCCGGCAGCGCAGGTGAGCAAGTGGAATCGAGCAACTGGCAGACCATCAGCAGCCCGGCCGAGCTGGATGCGGCCTTCGCCGCCGCGCAACGCGCGGGCAAGCCGCTACTGCTCGACTGGTACGCCGACTGGTGCATCAGCTGCAAGGTGATCGAACGCGAAGTGCTGAATGCCGCAGCAGTCGCCAGCCAGCTAGGCGACTACCGCCTGGTGCGCTTCGACATCACCGAGAGCAACCCGGCCCAGCGCGCCCTGCTCGATCGTTACCAACTGTTTGGCCCCCCGGCAATCCTGTTGTTCGATGCCACGGGTGACGAATGGCAGGATCTGCGCGTAGTTGGTGAAATCGACGCGGCAGACTTTGCCAGCCGCCTCAACCAGGCCAGCGAACGCTTCTAAGGCCCACAGTCACATAAATGACGCAAAATACCGCCATCGTGTCGACTATTGCGGGGAACTGGACAGCCTTGCGCCGTCTCCGGCATAGTCCGCCAGTGCAAACAACAAGGAACACCGGATCATGGCCACCCTACTGGTGCTGCACGGCCCCAACCTGAATCTGCTTGGCACCCGCGAACCGGGTGTCTATGGCGCCACCACCCTGGACCAGATCAACCTCGATCTGGAGCGGCGCGCCCGCGAGGCTGGCCATCATCTGCTCTACCTGCAAAGCAATGCCGAGTACGAGCTGATCGAGCGCATTCACGCCGCAAAAGGCGAAGGTGTCGACTTTATCCTGATCAATCCCGCCGCTTTCACTCATACCAGCGTCGCATTACGTGACGCATTGCTGGCGGTGAGCATCCCATTCATCGAAGTGCACCTGTCCAACGTGTACAAACGCGAAGCTTTCCGCCATCACTCCTACTTTTCCGATGTTGCAGTAGGGGTGATCTGCGGTCTTGGCGCCAGCGGTTACCGGCTGGCCCTGGAGGCCGCACTCGAACAACTTGAACAGCCCTGACCTCACTGGGAGTTGAGCCACTATGGATATACGTAAAGTCAAGAAACTGATCGAACTGCTGGAAGAATCCGGCATCGACGAGTTGGAAATTCGCGAAGGCGAAGAATCCGTGCGCATCAGCCGTCACGGCAAGCAACCGACCTACGCCCAGCAACCCATGTACGCCCCACAGCCAGCACCGGCAGCGCCTGCCGCTCCTGTTGCCGCCGCCGAAGCCGCCGCACCGGCTGCCGCCAAACTGAACGGCACCGTGGTGCGCTCGCCAATGGTCGGCACCTTCTTCCGGGCCGCCTCGCCGACCTCGGCCAACTTTGTTGAAGTGGGTACGAGCGTGAAGAAAGGCGACATCCTCTGCATCGTCGAAGCGATGAAGATGATGAACCACATCGAGGCCGAGAGCAGTGGCACCATCGAATCCATCCTGGGCGAGAACGGCCAGCCGGTGGAATACGACCAGCCCCTGTTCACCATCGTTTGAACCGCGGAGAGTCTCCGATGTTGGAAAAAGTCCTGATCGCCAACCGCGGCGAGATCGCCCTGCGCGTCTTGCGCGCCTGTAAAGAGCTGGGCATCAAGACCGTCGCGGTGCACTCCACTGCTGACCGCGAACTGATGCATTTGGCCCTGGCCGACGAATCGGTGTGTATCGGCCCGGCCTCCGGTGCCCTGTCCTACCTGAATATTCCAGCGATCATCAGCGCCGCTGAAGTCACCGGCGCCACCGCCATCCACCCGGGCTACGGCTTCCTCGCGGAAAACGCCGACTTCGCCGAGCAGGTGGAAAATTCCGGCTTCGCCTTCATCGGCCCAACAGCTGCGACCATTCGCCTGATGGGCGACAAGGTATCGGCCAAGGACGCCATGAAACGCGCCGGCGTGCCAGTGGTACCCGGCTCCGACGGCCCGCTGCCGGAAGACGAAGAAACCGCCCTGGCGATTGCCCGCGAAGTCGGTTACCCGGTGATCATCAAGGCCGCTGGCGGCGGCGGTGGTCGCGGCATGCGCGTGGTGCACAAGGAAGAAGACCTGATCAAATCGGCCAAGCTGACGCGCAGCGAAGCCGGGTCGGTGTTCGGCAACCCGATGGTCTACCTGGAAAAATTCCTCGGCAACCCACGTCACGTGGAAGTCCAGGTGCTCTCCGACGGCCAGGGCAACGCCATCCACCTGGGTGACCGCGACTGCTCGCTGCAGCGCCGCCACCAGAAGGTGCTGGAAGAAGCACCGGCCCCGTTCATCAACGAGAAGTCCCGCGCCGAGGTGTTCAAGCGCTGCGTCGATGCCTGCATCGAGATCGGTTATCGGGGCGCGGGTACCTTCGAGTTCCTCTATGAGGATGGCAACTTCTACTTCATCGAGATGAACACCCGTGTCCAGGTCGAGCACCCGGTCAGCGAAATGGTCACCGGCATCGACATCGTCAAGGAAATGCTCAGCATCGCCGCTGGCAACAAGCTGTCGTTCACCCAGGAGGACGTGGTGATCCGCGGCCACGCCCTGGAATGCCGGATCAATGCCGAAGACCCGGACAACTTCATGCCCTGCCCCGGCAAGGTCAAGCACTTCCATGCGCCTGGCGGCAACGGCGTACGGGTCGACTCGCACCTGTACAGCGGCTACACCGTGCCACCGCACTACGACTCGTTGATCGGCAAGCTGATCACCTACGGCGCGACCCGCGACGAGGCCTTGGCCCGCATGCGCAACGCGCTGGACGAGATCGTTGTCGACGGCATCAAGACCAACGTGCCGTTGCACCGTATGCTGGTCCGCGACAAGGGCTTCTGTGAAGGTGGCGTGAATATCCATTACCTGGAAAAGAAACTGGGCATGGACAAGCACTGATCCCATGACCAGCCGCACGTCGGCGATGCGCGGTTAACGCCGCCAGGTCATGCATCATGCATAAAGTCACGACAAGGGCTGCCATTGGGCGGCCCTTGTCGTCTCTGCGCGGTGCGGCGGTGGCAGCCGGGCCACCGCTTCAAGTAAGCTGCGCGGCCAATCGCACCATCACGCCACAGCGCTCACGAGGTTCCCCATGCCCTGGTTACAAGTCCGTCTCGCCATCACCCCGGATCAGGCAGAAACCTACGAAGACGCCCTGCTCGAGGTTGGCGCCGTATCGGTAACCTTTATGGACGCCGAAGATCAGCCGATTTTCGAGCCGGACCTGGGCACCACCCCGCTGTGGTCGCACACCCACCTGCTCGCCCTGTTCGAAGCGGACACCTCGGCCGATGCGGTGTTTGCCCACCTGCAACTGCTGACTGGCGCCGAGCTACCGGAACATCACGCCGAGGTGATTGCCGACCAGGACTGGGAACGCAGCTGGATGGACAACTTCCACCCCATGCGCTTCGGCCAGCGCCTGTGGATAGTGCCCAGCTGGCATGCGGCGCCCGAACCCGACGCAGTCAACCTGCTGCTCGACCCGGGCCTGGCATTCGGTACCGGCACCCACCCAACCACCGCGCTGTGCCTGGAATGGCTCGACGGCCAGGATCTGAGCCACTGCGACGTGCTGGATTTCGGCTGCGGCTCGGGCATCCTGGCCATCGCCGCCCTGCTCCTGGGCGCCCCCCAGGCAGTTGGCACCGATATCGACCCGCAAGCCCTGGAGGCTTCGCGCGACAATGCCGGGCGCAATGGCATCGACCCAGCCCGCTTCCCGCTCTACCTGCCCGCCGATCTTCCGCAGCAGCAGGCCGACGTCGTGGTGGCCAATATCCTCGCCGGCCCCCTGGTGGCTCTGGCGGCGCAGATCACCAGCCTGGCCAAGCCCGGCGGACGCCTGGCCCTGTCGGGGATTCTCGCCGAGCAAGCCGAAGAAGTGCGCGCAGCCTACGCTGACGCCTTCGCACTTGACCCGATTGCCGAGAAGGAGGGCTGGGTGCGTATCAGCGGCACTCGTCGCTAGCCCAGACACTGCCGCTTGTTCTGGCTCCTGCGTTAGACTAAACGCGTTACTTCACCTAATCGCAGGCCGCCGGATCGTCGCATGACCGAAAGTTTCGTCACCCAGTGCCCCCACTGCCACACCAGCTTTCGCGTCAGCCTCGTGCAGCTTGGGGCAGCCCGTGGTGCCGTGCGCTGCGGGGCCTGCCTGCACGTATTCAATGCCGCGCAGCAACTGCTCGAGCAGGGACAGCTACCCGGAGCCTCGCTCCAGACAGCACCCTTGGCGCCTGCGCCGACCAGCCTGGCCGCCGCGCCAGCGCCCCAGACCAAGCCCGGGCAGACCACTGCCCAGCACAAGAGCGACAGCGATACGCTGTGGATTCATGACGACCTGGACCTGGACAACCTCGACCTTGACGAAGAACTGGCCAAGCTGGAAGAACAGGAACAGCTGCTGGCCCAGCAGTTCCTCGCGCTGAACCAGGCACCCGCGCATACCGAGCCCTTCCGCGCCCCGGCGGAGACCGGCAGCCATGACGAAGCCTGGGCCGAGGCACTCCTGCAAGAAGACACGCCGCAGGCGCCGCCGAGCTTTTCTGCCATTCCACACGAAGACTCACCCCAGGCCCTGGCGCCAGCGGACGATCTGCCAGCGGCCGCGTCGTCCGACCCGGCGCAAGTGGATGACGCTGTTTACGACGCAGCGCCGCTCACACTCAGCGCACTGGACGCGGACAACCCGGAACCCGCACCGGACGAATCAAGCCAGCGCCCCCTGCGCAACGAACCCAGCATCGACGCAGACGCCCTCGACAGCCTGGACGAGCCCGCAACTGACTCCGCCGCGCCGCAGCCTTCCGAGAGAATATCGGCCCGGAGCGAGCCCGGCCTGCGCGACGAGCACCTGTTCGAGCTGCTCGACGAACCGCTGCAACTGGATGACTGGCAACCGCCACGCAAGCCCTGGGGGCGCTGGCTCGGCTGGGGCCTGCTGAACCTGCTGGCCGCGACCGCCCTGATCGGCCAGCACATCCACTACAACTTCGACGAGCTGGCACGCCAGGATCAATACCGGCCCTGGTTCGAACAGCTCTGCCCCGTTATCGGTTGCACCTTGCCGTCCAAGGTCGATATCAACCAGATCAAAAGCAGCAACCTGGTGGTGCGCAGCCACCCCGAGTTCAGCGGCGCCCTGGTTGTCGATGCGATCCTCTACAACCGTGCGCCCTTCGCCCAGCCATTCCCCTTGCTGGAAATGCGCTTTGCCGACCTCAATGGTCGGTTACTGGCCAGTCGTCGCTTCAAACCCAGCGAATACCTCGCCGGCGAGCTGGCCGGACAGCTGGAAATGCCGCCGCAGACACCGATTCATGTATCCCTGGACATTCTCGACCCTGGCGCCCAGGCGGTTAACTACAGCCTGAGCTTCCACTCGCCGGAGTAAAGAATCGGGCATGGGGCATCACGCCCCAGCATCCAGGCAACTCCGCCCCCACCCATCCCCTCTGGCTCCCAGCTGATCCCGCAGACTCTTTGGGCTTACTCAGGGGCGAATCCACCCGATGGCTATAAGCCAGCAACTGTTCAGAATTTGTTCAAAACAGCCTTTATCCGGTCATCCAGAGCGGGTATGATTCCCACCCTTTTTCGCAGTCTCCTATTGGTCTCAACAGTACGTCTCTTGAGCAGGGAAGCCCCATGTCGGCGTTATGCATCGGCCCCTATACATTGCCCAACTCGCTGATTCTCGCGCCCATGGCCGGAGTCACTGACCGGCCGTTTCGCCAGCTCTGCCACCGTATGGGCGCGGGCATGGTGGTATCGGAAATGGTCACTAGCGATGTGCGCCTGTGGAATACCCGCAAGTCGAGCCTGCGCTTGATCCATCAGGACGATGTCGAGCCACGCTCGGTGCAGATCGCCGGCGGCGACCCGCAGATGCTTGCCGAGGCGGCTCAGCGCAACGTCGAACTGGGCGCGCAGATCATCGACATCAATATGGGTTGTCCGGCCAAGAAGGTCTGCAACAAGGCTGCCGGCTCCGCCCTGCTGAAGGACGAGGACCTGGTGCGCGAAATTCTTCAGGCGGTGGTCGCTGCGGTGGATGTGCCGGTGACCCTGAAAATCCGTACTGGCTGGGACCGGCAGAACAAGAACGGCATCATCGTGGCGAAGATTGCCGAGCAGGCGGGGATAGTGGCACTGGCGGTGCATGGCCGTACCCGCGCCGACCTGTACACCGGCAATGCCGAATACGACACCGTCGCCGCGATCAAGCAGGCGGTATCTATTCCGGTGCTGGCCAATGGCGACATCGATTCGCCGGAAAAGGCCAAGGCGGTATTGACTGCCACTGGTGCTGACGGCCTGCTGATTGGCCGGGCCGCTCAGGGCCGGCCGTGGATTTTCCGCGAGATCGAGCACTACCTGCGCACCGGCCAGAAGCTGGCAGCACCGAGCCTGTTCGAGGTGGAACGTATTCTGCTGGAGCACATGGCCGAGTTGCACCTGTTCTACGGCGAGGTGATGGGGGTGCGCATCGCCCGCAAGCATGTCGGCTGGTACCTGGCTACCCTGCCGGGCGCCAGGGAGTTTCGCGCCCGATTCAATCGTCTGGAAAGTACGGACGCGCAGTACACCAACGTTCGCCAGTACTTCGGCGAACGGCATAATGATGGAGATGGGGTGGCCGCATGACGATGTTGACCGAGACGTTAGGAACTGGAATGGCTCCCGTGAGCGACAGTACAAGCTTGAAACAGCACCTCAATACGCCGAGCGAAGAAGGGCAAACCCTGCGCGGCAGTGTCGAGAAAGCCCTGCACAACTATTTTGCCCACCTCGAGGGCGCGGACGTCACCGACGTCTACAACCTGGTGCTCACCGAAGTGGAAGCGCCACTGCTGGAAACCGTGATGAATTACGTCAAAGGCAACCAGACCAAGGCCTCCGAACTGCTCGGCCTGAATCGCGGCACCTTGCGAAAAAAGCTCAAGCAGTACGACCTGCTCTGAAGCTGCAGACCGGGCATACGGCTTTTTCTTGAAGCTTGCCGCCTGCGGCTCACAGCTCCATACCAATTTTATTACGCCACCGGACCCGATCAATGACCGACCAGACCACCCGCCTCCCCGTCCGCCGCGCGCTGATCAGCGTTTCCGACAAGACCGGCATCCTTGAGTTCGCCCGTGAGCTCGTTGCTCTCAACGTGGAAATCCTCTCCACTGGCGGCACTTACAAGTTGCTCAAGGACAACGGCGTGGCCGCTGTGGAAGTCGCCGACTACACCGGTTTCCCGGAGATGATGGACGGCCGGGTGAAGACCCTGCACCCGAAGATCCACGGCGGCATCCTCGGTCGTCGCGACCTCGACGGCGCGGTCATGGACCAGCATGGGATCAAGCCGATCGACCTGGTCGCGGTCAACCTCTACCCCTTCGCCGCCACCGTGGCCAAGCCCGGTTGTGACCTGGCCGACGCCATCGAGAACATCGACATTGGCGGCCCGACCATGGTTCGCTCGGCAGCCAAGAACCACAAGGACGTGGCTATCGTGGTCTCGGCTGGCGACTACGCCGGCATCCTCGACAGCCTGAAAGCCGGCGGCCTGAGCTATGCGCAGCGCTTCGACCTGGCGCTCAAGGCCTTCGAGCATACCGCCGCCTATGACGGCATGATCGCCAACTACCTGGGCACCATCGACCAGCGCGCCGAGACTCTGAGCACCGAAGCCCGCGGCACCTTCCCGCGCACCTTCAACAGCCAGTTCGTCAAGGCCCAGGAAATGCGCTACGGCGAGAACCCGCACCAGAGCGCGGCGTTCTACGTGGAAGCGCAGAAAGGCGAAGCGAGCATCTCCACCGCCGTGCAGCTGCAGGGCAAGGAACTGTCGTTCAACAACGTCGCCGACACCGATGCCGCCCTCGAATGCGTGAAGAGCTTCGTCAAGCCGGCCTGCGTCATCGTCAAGCATGCCAACCCCTGCGGCGTCGCCGTGGCCCTGGACGAGCAAGGCGGCATCCGTCAAGCCTACGAACTGGCCTACGCCACCGATACCGAATCGGCCTTCGGCGGCATCATCGCCTTCAACCGCGAGCTGGATGCTGCCACCGCCCAGGCCATCGTCGAGCGTCAATTCGTCGAAGTGATCATCGCTCCGAAGATTTCCCAGGCGGCCCGCAATGTGGTGGCCTCCAAGGCCAACGTGCGCCTGCTCGAGTGCGGCGAATGGCCGGCCGAACGTAGCGCGGGCTGGGACTTCAAGCGGGTCAACGGCGGCCTGCTGGTACAGAGCCGTGACATTGCCATGATCACCGCCTCCGACCTGAAGATCGTCACCCAGCGCGCCCCCAGCGAGCAGGAAGTCCACGACCTGATCTTCGCCTGGAAAGTGGCCAAGTTCGTCAAATCCAACGCCATCGTCTACGCCAAGAACCGCCAGACCATCGGCGTCGGCGCCGGCCAGATGAGCCGCGTCAACTCCGCCCGGATCGCCGCTATCAAGGCCGAGCATGCCGGCCTGCAGGTGGCCGGTTCGGTCATGGCCAGCGACGCCTTCTTCCCGTTCCGCGATGGCCTGGACAACGCCGCCGCCAACGGCATCACCGCGGTGATCCAGCCAGGTGGCTCGATGCGCGATGCGGAAGTGATCGCCGCCGCCGATGAAGCGGGCATTGCCATGGTGTTCACCGGCATGCGCCATTTCAGGCATTAAAATCGGCCGCGATCGGACAGGTATCTGCGGCGTTGCCCGGCCCTTCCCCCATGCTCATTGCCAGAAGGCAACTCCGCTGGGTGAAGCGCCGGGCGCCTTGCATCTACCAGCCCGATCGCGACCTCGACATTCGTAGGGTGGATAGCGCATTTCCTATCCACCAAACGGGCCGCAGGCCCGCCTCCTGAAGGAGAACTCCATGAACGTACTGATCATCGGCAGCGGCGGGCGCGAGCACGCGCTGGCCTGGAAAGTCGCACAAGACCCGCGAGTAACCAAAGTCTTCGTCGCCCCGGGTAACGCCGGCACCGCCACCGAGGCCAAGTGCGAGAACGTCGCCATCGACGTGCTGGCCCTGGAGCAGCTGGCCGATTTCGCTGATAAAAATGTGCAGCTGACCATCGTCGGCCCGGAAGCGCCGCTGGTGGCAGGCGTGGTCGATCTGTTCCGCGCACGCAAACTGGACATCTTCGGTCCGACGGCCGGCGCGGCCCAACTGGAAGGCTCGAAAGCCTTCACCAAGGACTTCCTCGCCCGCCATCAGATCCCCACCGCCGATTACCAGAATTTCACCGAAGTCGAGCCGGCCCTGGCCTACCTGCAAAAGGTCGGCGCACCTATCGTGATCAAGGCCGACGGCCTGGCCGCCGGCAAAGGCGTGATAGTCGCCATGACCCTGGGCGAAGCCGAAGACGCGGTACGCGACATGCTCGCCGGCAATGCCTTCGGTGAAGCCGGCTCACGGGTGGTGATCGAGGAATTTCTCGATGGCGAGGAAGCCAGCTTCATCGTCATGGTCGACGGCAAGAACGTCTTGCCGATGGCCACCAGCCAGGACCACAAGCGCGTCGGCGACGGCGACAGCGGCCCGAATACCGGCGGCATGGGCGCCTACTCGCCCGCACCGGTGGTCACCGCCGCCGTGCACCAGCGGGTGATGGACGAGGTGATCTACCCCACCGTCAACGGCATGGCCAGCGAAGGCAACGTCTACACCGGCTTCCTCTATGCCGGGCTGATGATCGACAAGGCTGGCCAGCCGAAGGTCATCGAATTCAACTGCCGCTTCGGCGACCCGGAAACCCAGCCGATCATGGTGCGCCTGGAGTCATCGCTGGTCCTGCTGATCGAGGCCGCCCTGGCGCAGGCGCTGGACAAGGTCGAAGCGCGCTGGGACCCACGACCGACCGTCGGCGTGGTCCTGGCCGCTGGCGGCTATCCGGGCGATTACGCCAAGGGTGACGTCATCGAAGGCCTGGACGAGGCGGCCAAGCTGGATGGCAAGGTGTTCCATGCCGGCACCGCACTCAAGGACGGCCAGGTGGTTACGGCCGGCGGCCGGGTACTCTGCGCCACGGCCATTGGGGCCAGCGTTGCCGACGCCCAGCAGCAGGCCTACCGCCTGGCGGAGAAGATTCGCTGGAATGGCTGTTTCTACCGCCGGGATATCGGTTACCGCGCGATTGCCCGCGAACGCGGCGAGGGATAAAGGAAGGACGGCAAATCCGTTCAGCCGCCCAGTCGGACGGCGGGAACAGGGCACGACCCCCAGGCGGGTCGTGTCGCCAGCGCCAAGAGCGTCAACGCCAGGCAGCGACGGCGCCGCCCTGCCAGTGGTCGCTTTCACCGCGTCTGGACTGGCCATCCCGGCCATATTCCGCTACATAACGGCTTGGCTATAATCCGGCCACTTATCATTCAAAGGGAATTCAGCGTGCGCGGGCTCAGGATTGCCACAGGACTACTCGTCGGTTTGCTCATGGCCTGTCTGTTGCCGACAGCCATGGCCGAGAACGAACCAGACGCGTTTGACGCGCAGCCCGATAACTGGTCGTATCTGCTCGACCCGAGTGCTGCGCTAACCCTGGAGGATGTGCGGGCTCGCCACCAGCAGTTCCAGCCCCTCAGCCAACAGGCCTTCACCTTCCCCCCCAGCGAGCAGGCCGTTTGGCTGCATGTCGAACTGCCGCGCCACCAACAGCCGAACTGGCTGTGGATCTTCGCCCCGCGCGTGCAGTACCTCGACTATTACCTGTTGCGCGATGGCGCGCTCGAGCGCGAGGTCCAGACCGGCGAATCCAGGCCGATGAGTTCGCGACCGCTCGACTCCCGGGCCTACCTGATGGCGCTGCCGAACGATGACCAGCCGCGCGAAGCCTATGTGCGCATGACCTCGAACCATCCGCTGATGGCCTGGTTCAAGATCATTGACGACGCCGGACTGGTGGCCCAGGAAAAACCCGCCTACGTCTTTGGCGCCTTGCTCGGCGGCCTGCTGTTGCTTGCCCTGTACAGCCTCATCCGCTTTTTCTACAGCCGCGCCGCCTGCTGCCTGTGGTTGAGCGCCCTGCATTTCAGCCTGGCGACCTGTGCGGCGGCCAATCTCGGTCTCTTCGCCGTCTGGGTGCCCAGCCAGAGCTACAACCAGTCGCTGGTCGCCGACTTGTCGGCGCTGCTGGCCGCCTTCTTCCTGCAGATCTTCTGTCTCGATTTCATGCGGCAAACACCGGCCCAGCCGGGCAGGTTCAAACACCTGCTGCAAGGCAACGCCGTGCTGATCCTCGCCGTTGCGCTGGTGATCGCCAGCACCGGCCTGCTCTGGTACAGCACGCTGATCTACCTGCTGGTGCTAGTCAGTGCCTTGAGCGTCCTGCTGGTGGCTGGTCGTCTCTGCTACGACGGTTATCAGCCCGCGCGCTTCATCGTCGTCGGCATGCTGGTATTCATCCTCGGCTTCAGCGCCTGCATCCCGGTATTGCTCGGCCTCGACCAGCTCAATCCCGGCTGGCTGGTGATTGCCGTCTTCAGCATCGCCACCCTGGGCGGCATCTTCCTCAGCCTCTCGCTCGCCGAACGGCAACGCCAGATCCAGCGCAGCAAGTTCAGGGAAAGTACCACGCTGGCCGCCAGTGCGGCCGAACTCAAGGCCAAGGCCGACTTCCTCGCCAAGATCAGTCACGAGATCCGTACACCGATGAATGGCGTGTTGGGCATGACCGAGTTGCTGCTTGGCACCCCCCTGTCGGCCAAACAGCGTGACTACGTGCAGACTATCCACAGCTCGGGCAACGAACTGCTGGCGTTGATCAACGAGATCCTCGACATTTCCAAGCTCGAGTCCGGGCAGATCGAGCTGGACGACGTGCAGTTCGACCTCAATGCGTTGATCGAGGACTGCCTGGACATCTTCCGCGCCAAGGCCGAGCAACAGAAGGTCGAACTGATCAATTTCATGCAACCGCAGGTGCCACGGGTGATCAGCGGCGACCCGACGCGTTTGCGCCAGACCTTGCTGAGCCTGCTCGACAATGCCTTCAAGCAGACCGACGAAGGCGAAATCCTCCTGGTCGTGGCCCTCGATACCGCAGGCGAACAACCGCGCTTGCGCATCGCCGTGCAGGACAGCGGCCGCCCGCTGCAGGCCAGCGAGCGCGATGCCCTGCTCAATACCGAACTGCACAGCAAGGACTTCCTCGCGGCGACCAAGCTCGGCGGCCGCCTCGGCCTGATCATCGCCCGCCAACTGGTGCGCCTGATGCATGGCGAGTTTGGTATCCAGAGCGGCGGTGCCCAGGGTTCGACCCTGTGGCTGACCCTGCCCTTGGACAGCCAGCGTCTGGAACAGCCCACGGCCGACCTCGATGGCCCGCTGCAAGGCGCACGCCTGCTGGTGGTGGATGACAACGACACCTGCCGCAAGGTGCTGGTGCAGCAATGCAATGGCTGGGGCCTGCAGGTCAGTGCCGTGCCCTCGGGCAAGGAAGCCCTGGCCCTGCTGCGCACCAAGGCGCACATGCGCGAATACTTCGACGTGGTGCTCCTCGACCAGGACATGCCCGGCATGACCGGCATGCAGCTGGCGGCCAAGATCAAGGAGGACCCCAGCCTCAACCACGACATCCTGCTGATCATGCTCACCGGCATCAGCAATGCGCCGAGCAAGATCATCGCGCGCAACGCCGGGATCAAGCGCATCCTGGCCAAGCCGGTGGCCGGCTATACCCTGAAAACCACCCTGGCCGATGAACTGTCCCAGCGCGGCGGCGACAGCTCGCCGGTGTTCACCCCGACCCGGGTCAGCGCACCGCTGCATGTGCCGAGCGACTTCCGCATCCTGGTCGCCGAAGACAACACCATCTCGACCAAGGTGATCCGCGGCATGCTCGGCAAGCTCAACCTGCAACCGGACACCGCCAGCAACGGCGCAGAAGCCCTCAGCGCGATGAAGGCGCAGCCCTATGACCTGGTGCTGATGGACTGCGAGATGCCGGTGCTCGACGGTTTCTCCGCCACCGAACAACTGCGTGCCTGGGAAACTGCCGAGCAGCGCCCGCGCACGCCGGTGGTGGCATTGACCGCCCACATCCTCAATGAACACAAGGAGCGCGCGCGTGAGGCCGGCATGGACGGCCACATGGCCAAACCGGTGGAACTCTCGCAATTGCGCGAACTGCTCGAATACTGGATCGCCCAGCGGGAGATCCGCCAGCAACACTAAGTCCGGCCCTGAGCCACCCGGCAGCTGCCGGCGGCGACTGCGTTTCAGGCAAAGCGCAGCGCATGGATCGGCGGCAGGTTGGGGTGAAGCTGATACGTGCCCTGCGCCGCCCCGGTAGGCAGCCGCTGCCGACCGTGGTTAATCCAACCGGTATAACCGCCGCCGTTGGCGTGGTCCGCTTCGGCTGCCGAACGACTGCCAGGTTGCCGTGCGCAATTGCCGCAGCGGGCACTGGAGATCGGCACGACAATCCCGGATCATGCAGGCGGCGCCGGCAGTGCCGGCCACGCCCCTCCCCTCACCCAAGAGACGAGCCCAATCCATGGCGTCCGAGTTGTTCAGTCTGTATCTGAAGTTGCTGGTGCTCTACAGCCCATTCTTCGTGTTGTCCTGCTTTATCGGCCTGAGCCGTGGCTACACGGTCAAGGAGCGCAAGCGCCTGGCCTGGAAGGTCGCGCTTGGCGTACTGATTTCCAGCTTGCTGCTGTACCTGTTCGGCAAGCACATCTTCACCCTGTTCGGCATCACCATCGACGCCTTCCGGATCGGTGCCGGCAGCGTGTTGTTTATCTCGGCGCTGGGCATGGCCCAGGGCAAGTCGGCGGTGCAAAGCGACAACGTGCAGCAGGACGTGACCATAGTGCCGCTGACCATCCCGCTGACCGTTGGTCCCGGCACCATAGGGGCGCTGCTGCTGATGGGGGCCAGCCAGCCGCATTGGAACGACAAACTGTTGGCAGTAGTCGGCATCGCCCTGGCCAGCCTGACGGTCGGCGTGGTGCTGTACCTGTCGAACCAGTTCGAACGCCTGCTCGGCGATCAGGGCCTGCAGATCGTCAGTCGGCTGATGGGCCTGTTCGTCTGCGCCCTGGCCGCGCAGATCATCTTCACCGGGGTGAAGAACTACCTCTCGCTCTGAATCGGTGCGCAGTGGCCTGGCAGCCTGCTCCAGGCCCCTGGCGCGCACCAAAGCTGCGCATTCAGCGCCACATGAAAAATCCTGAAAACTTGTCCAGCCCTTATGAGACAAGGCTTTGCGAGCGTTGGCACGGATGCTGCCATTAGACTGGTGACCCTCCTGGTCCCACCCAATCGCTGCGCATGGAGCCATAACAATGAAGCGTCGTCCTCTCCTGAAATCCACCCTCGCTGCCAGCGCCCTGCTGCTCAGCGGCTTGTTCCCGTTCACCGTGCAGGCGGCCGAAACCATCAAGGTCGGCATCCTCCACTCGTTATCCGGCACCATGGCTATTTCCGAGACCTCGTTAAAAGACATGGCCCTGATGACCATCGACGAGATCAACGCCAAGGGCGGCGTACTCGGCAAGCAACTCGAACCCGTGGTGGTCGACCCTGCGTCCAACTGGCCGCTGTTCGCCGAACGGGCTCGGCAACTGCTGAGCCAGGACAAGGTCGACGTGACCTTCGGCTGCTGGACCTCGGTGTCGCGCAAATCCGTGCTGCCGGTGTACGAGGAGCTCAACGGCCTGCTGTTCTACCCCGTGCAGTACGAAGGCGAAGAACTCTCGCCGAACGTCTTCTACACCGGTGCGGCGCCCAATCAGCAGGCCATCCCGGCGGTCGAGTACCTGATGAGCGAAGACGGCGGCGGTGCCAAGCGCTACTTCCTGCTCGGCACCGACTACGTCTACCCGCGCACCACCAACAAGATCCTGCGCGCCTTCCTGATCAGCAAAGGCGTGGCCGACAAGGACATCGAAGAGGTCTACACCCCGTTCGGCCATAGCGATTACCAGACCATCGTCGCCAACATCAAGAAGTTCTCCGCCGGTGGCAAGACCGCGGTGATCTCCACCGTCAACGGTGACTCCAACGTACCCTTCTACAAGGAACTGGCGAACCAGGGCATCGACGCCACCGACATTCCGGTGGTGGCCTTCTCGGTCGGCGAGGAAGAACTGCGCGGCATCGACACCAAACCGCTGGTTGGCCAACTGGCCGCCTGGAACTACTTCCAGTCGGTGGAAAATCCGGTTAACAGCGCGTTCGTCGCCAAGTGGAAGGCCTATGCCAAGGCCAAGAACCTGCCGGGCGCGGACAAGGCGGTGACCAACGACCCGATGGAAGCCACCTACGTCGGCATCCACATGTGGGCCCAGGCGGTCGAGAAAGCCGGCAGCACCGACGTCGACAAGGTGCGTGACGCCATGGCCGGGCAGACTTTCGCCGCGCCGAGCGGTTACACCCTGACCATGGACAAGACCAACCACCACCTGCACAAGCCGGTGATGATCGGCGAGGTCCAGGAAGACGGCCAGTTCTCGGTGGTCTGGCAGACCGAAGGTCCGGTCCGCGCCCAGCCGTGGAGCCCGTACATCGAAGGCAACGACAAGAAGCCGGATTACGCGGTGAAGTCGAACTAAGCGGTGTCGTAGTCCAGATGCAATTCGGCAGAAGCTAACTGCGGATTGCATCCGGGCTTCGCTGAGCGCCCTCTTTGCCGCTTCGGCAAGGGGGGCTTGCGCTGTAGCCCCAAGGTTTCTTGCCATGCCCACTGCCTTGTACCGTGTGTTCCTATTCATGACCTTGCTGCTGCCACTCACCGGCCATGCCGGCGACGCCAGCGACTTCGTCGCGGCCAGCCCATCCAAGCAGGCAAAACTGCTGGCAACCTGGTCGGCCGCCCCCGACGCCACGCGCCTGCCGCTGCTCGAAGCCCTGCAACAAGGGCGCCTGGCCGCCGACAGCAGGAAAAATCCGTTCATCGAAGTGAATGGCGTGTATCAGTCCGCCGAGGGTGAGCTTGCGCCCGCGGAAACGCCGCGCAAAATGCGCCTGAACAACCGCCTGCGCGGCCTCATCGGCACTGCGATGGCCAGCCATCAACTGCTCGCCGAAGATCCGGCGCTGCGCCTGGCCGCCGCCAGGGAACTGCAGAAGCGCGCCAAGCCGGCGCAACTCGCCCTACTCAACGCCCGTACTGCCAGCGAAACCGACGATGGCGTGCGCGACGCCCTGAGCCTGGCCCTGGCCAACCTGCAACTGGTCGACCGCGACCCGGCAACCCGCCTGGCGGCCGTGCGCCTGCTTGGCGAAACCGGTGACCCGCTGGCGCGTACCCGCCTGGAAACCCTGCTCGATCCCGCAGTGGAGGACGATGCCGGCGTGCGCACCGCCGCGCAGACCAGCCTGGCCCAGGTCAAGCGCAAGCTGCTGATCGGCGAGCTACTCGGCCAGGCCTTCAGCGGCCTGTCGCTCGGTTCGATCCTGCTGCTCGCGGCCCTCGGCCTGGCCATCACCTTCGGCCTGCTCGGGGTGATCAACATGGCCCATGGCGAGATGCTGATGCTCGGCGCCTATGCCACTTACATGGTGCAGGTGCTGTTCCAGCGTTACGCCCCCGAGGCCATCGCCCTGTACCCATTGGCGGCACTGCCGGTGGCCTTCTTCGTCACTGCCGCCATCGGCATGGCCCTGGAGCGCACGGTGATTCGCCACCTCTACGGCCGGCCGCTGGAAACCCTGCTGGCGACCTGGGGCATCAGCCTGATCCTGATCCAGCTGGTGCGGGTGGTCTTTGGCGCGCAGAACGTCGAAGTGGCCAACCCCTACTGGCTGTCCGGCGGCATCCAGGTGCTGCCGAACCTGGTGCTGCCCTACAACCGCATCGTCATCATCGGCTTCGCCCTGTGCGTCGTGGTGCTGACCTGGCTGCTGCTGAACAAGACCCGCCTGGGCCTCAACGTCCGCGCAGTGACCCAGAACCGCAACATGGCCGCCTGCTGCGGCGTGCCCACAGGGCGCGTGGACATGCTCGCCTTCGGCCTCGGCTCGGGCATCGCCGGCCTCGGCGGCGTGGCCCTGAGCCAGATCGGCAACGTCGGGCCGGACCTGGGCCAGAGCTACATCATCGACTCCTTCCTGGTGGTGGTGCTCGGCGGCGTCGGCCAGTTGGCCGGCAGCGTGATGGCGGCCTTTGGCCTGGGCATCGCCAACAAGATTCTCGAACCGCAGATCGGCGCCGTGCTGGGCAAGATCCTCATCCTCGGCCTGATCATTCTGTTTATCCAGAAACGCCCGCAAGGACTGTTCGCTCTAAAAGGACGGGTGATCGACTGATGACTATGCCAATTCAGCCAATTAACCAAACGCTGCTGGCCCGCGCCAGCGCCAGGTGTGGGCCACAACTGTCGCTCGCCATCGGCCTGCTGGTACTGGCCGCGCTGATCGCCCTGCCGTTGCTGCACCTGCTGCCGGCGGATAACGCCCTGCACGTCTCGGCCTATACCTTGACCCTGGTCGGCAAGATCCTCTGCTACTGCATCGTCGCTTTGGCGCTCGATCTGGTCTGGGGTTATGCCGGCCTGCTGTCGCTCGGCCACGGCCTGTTCTTCGCGCTTGGCGGTTACGCCATGGGCATGTACCTGTCGCGCGAGGCCGCAGGCGATGGCCTGCCGGCGTTCATGAGCTTTCTCGCCTGGACCGAGCTGCCCTGGTACTGGTACGGCACCTCGAGTTTCCTCTGGGCGCTGTGCCTGGTGGTTCTGGCCCCCGGCTTGCTGGCCCTGGTGTTCGGCTTCTTCGCCTTCCGCTCGCGAATCAAGGGCGTGTACTTCTCGATCATGACCCAGGCCCTGACTTTCGCCGGCATGCTGCTGTTCTTTCGCAACGAGACTGGCTTCGGCGGCAACAACGGCTTTACCAACTTCCGCACCATCCTCGGTTTCGATATCACCTCGACCCACACCCGCGCGGTGCTGTTTCTCGCCACCGTGGCCCTGCTGGTGGCCAGCCTCTATCTCGGTTGGCGCCTGGCGCGCAGCAAGTTCGGCCGGGTGCTGACCGCACTGCGCGATGCCGAGAACCGTCTGATGTTCTGCGGCTACGACCCGCGCGGCTACAAGCTGTTCATCTGGGTGCTCAGTGCGGTCCTCTGCGGCCTGGCCGGCGCGCTCTATGTGCCGCAGGTGGGCATCATCAACCCCAGCGAAATGTCGCCGACCAACTCCATCGAGGCCGCCGTCTGGGTCGCCCTGGGTGGACGCGGCAGCCTGATCGGCCCGCTGCTCGGCGCCGGCCTGGTCAACGGCATGAAGAGCTGGTTCACCGTGGCCTTCCCGGAATACTGGCTGTTCGCCTTGGGTTTCCTGTTTATCGTCGTGACGCTGTTTCTGCCGAAAGGCGTGATCGGTTTGTTACGTAAAAAAGGAGAGCAATGATGCGCGCCACTCCGGTCCCCGAATTTATGCTCGAACCCGCCTTCGACCCCGCCGGCAGCGGCCGCGACGCCATCGGCGCCAGCACGACCGCCAGCCAGGGCCTGAACATTCGCCACGGCACCATCCTGACCCTGGAAGATATCAACGTCAGCTTCGATGGCTTCAAGGCCCTGAGCAACCTGAGCCTGTATATCGGCGTCGGCGAATTGCGCTGCATCATCGGCCCCAACGGCGCCGGCAAGACCACCATGATGGACGTGATCACCGGCAAGACCCGCCCCGACAACGGCGTCGCCTACTTCGGCGAAACCCTCGACCTGACCCGGATGAGCGAAGTCGAGATTGCCCAGGCCGGCATCGGCCGCAAGTTCCAGAAGCCCACGGTGTTCGAGGCGCTCAGCGTGTTCGAAAACCTCGAACTGGCGCAGAAGACCAGCAAGACGGTATGGGCCAGCCTGCGCGCCAAGCTGAGCGGCGAACAGCGCGATCGTATCGACGAGGTGCTCGCCACCATCAACCTGGACGGCTCACGGCAGCGTCCCGCCGGCTTGTTGTCGCACGGCCAGAAGCAGTTTCTGGAGATCGGCATGCTGCTGGTGCAGGACCCGCAACTGTTGCTGCTCGACGAGCCGGTGGCGGGCATGACCGACGCCGAGACCGAGTTCACCGCCGAGCTGTTCAAGTCGCTGGCAGGCAAGCACTCGCTGATGGTGGTCGAGCACGACATGGGCTTCGTCGGCTCGATCGCCGATCACGTCACCGTGCTGCACCAGGGCAGCGTGCTGGCCGCGGGCTCGCTGGAACAGGTGCAAGCCGACGAGCGTGTGATCGAAGTCTACCTGGGCCGCTGATTACGCTGATGGTTGCCACGCTCCGGCGTGGCAACCCCTACCTGGACGCAGAGCGCCGCCAGATGCATGCCCACGCCGAGCGTGGGAACGATCAGGGCCCGCCCTACAAGGACAGAACCATGCTGCAAGTTGAACAACTGCATCAGTACTATGGCGGCAGCCATATCCTCCGAGGCCTGTCGTTCGAGGCCAGGGTCGGTGAGGTCACCTGCCTGCTCGGCCGCAATGGCGTGGGCAAGACCACCCTGCTGAAATGCCTGATGGGCCTGCTGCCGACCAAGGACGGCACGGTGCATTGGGAGGACCAGGCGATTACCACGCTCAAGCCACACCAGCGGGTGCAGGCCGGCATCGCTTATGTGCCCCAGGGTCGCGAGATATTCGGCCGCCTGACGGTGGAAGAGAACCTGCTGATGGGGCTTTCCCGTTTCGGCGCCAAGCAAGCCAAGGTCGTCCCACCCTTCATCTACGAGCTGTTCCCGGTACTCAAGGAAATGCAGCAGCGCCGCGGCGGCGACCTCTCCGGCGGCCAGCAGCAACAGCTGGCGATCGGCCGCGCCCTGGCCAGCCAGCCGCGCCTGCTGATCCTCGACGAACCCACCGAAGGCATCCAGCCCTCGGTGATCAAGGAGATCGGCGTGGTGATCAAGAAGCTCGCCGAACGCGGCGACATGGCGATCCTGTTGGTCGAGCAGTTCTACGACTTCGCTGCCGAACTGGCCGACCAGTACCTGGTGATGAGCCGTGGCGAGATCGTCCAGCAAGGCCGTGGCGAGGCCATGGCGGCCGACGGCGTGCGTGGCCTGGTGGCGATCTGAGGCCGGCCAGCCTGCACCATTGGCAGGCAACCTGGACCTGACGCACGCCGCCACGCACCAGGACGGAGCACGACGCCCCAGGCGTGGGTCGGGCCGATCATGGGGCAAGCGGCCAGAGGGCCGGCCAATCCGCACTGTCCTGGCGCAGGAGGCACGGCAATTGCTCTGCCTTAACCATGACGCTGATTCCGGTAAGTCCATGAACGCACCCGCCGCCCTGTTCACCCCCAGCTGGCACGCCGAGCTGCAACTCGGCTATGCCCGCGACGGCGCCAGCACCCGCCCGGTGCTGCGCCGCCATCGGGGGCCGCTGCGGGTGCAGAAACACCTGTATGCCGAGGGTCCGCAGGTCTGCCAGCACATCATCGTCCATCCGCCCGGTGGCATCGCCGGCGGCGACCGCCTGGATATCAGCGCAACGGTCGGCGCGGGCGCCTGGGCGCAGCTGACCAGTCCCGGTGCGGCCAAGTGGTACCGCGCCGCCGGCCCGGCCTACCAGACCCTCAAGCTGCGCGTCGAGGCCGGGGCCACCCTGGAATGGCTGCCCCAGGAAACCATCGTTTACTCGGCGGCCCAGGCCGAACTGCAGACCGATATCGAACTGTTTGGCGATGCCAAGCTGCTGTACTGGGACCTGGTCGCCCTCGGCCGCCCGGCCAGCGGCGAACGCTTCGACGCCGGTCACTTCCAGGCCCGCCTGGACATCCGCCGCGACGGCCAGCTGCTCTGGCACGAGCGCCAGCGCATCGATGGCGACGACGGCCTGCTCGACTCGCCGATCGGCCTGGCTGGCCAGCCGGTATTCGCCACCCTGCTGATCAGCGGCGAAATCGACAGCGAACTGCTCGAACAGTGCCGGAACCTGGTCACGCCCGTGCGTGGCGACCTCAGCCAATTACCCGGCCTGCTGGTGGCCCGTTGCCTGGCCGGCGAGGCCCTGCAGGCCCGCGCCTGGCTGATCGAACTCTGGCACCTGCTGCGGCCCGCCCTGCTTGGGCGCAGCGCCGTCCCCCCGCGAATCTGGAGCACCTGATGGACCTGACCCCAAGAGAGAAAGACAAGCTGCTGATCTTCACCGCCGGCCTGGTGGCCGAGCGGCGCCTGGCCCGTGGCCTCCGGCTCAACTACCCGGAAGCCATGGCGCTGATCTCCGCCGCCCTGCTCGAAGGCGCCCGCGACGGCCAGACGGTGGCCGAGCTGATGCACCTCGGCACCACCCTGCTCAGTCGCGACCAGGTGATGGAGGGCGTGCCGGAGATGATCCCGGAGATCCAGGTCGAAGCCACCTTCCCCGACGGCACCAAGCTGGTCACCGTCCACCAGCCGATCGCCTGAACATGACTATTCAAGACGCCAAGGCCGCCGATCTGCCCGCCATTTTGGCTATCTACAACGACGCGGTGCAGAACAGCACGGCGATCTGGAACGACGACCCGGTCGACCTGGCCAACCGCCAGACCTGGTTCGCCGCCCGCACCCAGCAGGGCTATCCGGTCCTGGTGGCCACGGACGACGACGGCGAGGTGCTCGGCTACGCCTCCTTCGGCGACTGGCGGCCGTTCGACGGCTTCCGCCACAGCGTCGAGCACTCGGTCTATGTGCGCGCCGACCAGCGCGGCCAGGGCCTCGGCCCGGCGCTGCTGGGCGCGCTGATCGAACGCGCCCGGGCCTGCGCCAAGCACGTGATGGTCGCCGCCATCGAGAGCGGCAATGCCGCCTCGATCCGCCTGCACCAGCGCCAGGGCTTCGTCACCTGCGGGCAGATGCCCCAGGTCGGCTGCAAGTTCGGCCGCTGGCTCGACCTGACCCTGATGCAATTGACCCTCAACCCCGGCGCGGAGCCGCCGACTGCCGATACGGAGTGACCCAGGATGAACACTGCCCAGCTGCGTCGCGTCACCGCTGAAAGCTTCGCCCATTACCGCCCCGGCCTGATCGAGCTGTTGCTCGAAGCCGTCGGCCAGGGCTGGTCGTTAGGATTCAAGGCCGACCTAGATGCCGCGCAGGCGCGCGACTATTTCGACAAGGTACTCGGCGATATCCAGCAGGGCAGCCTGTTGCTCTGGGTCGTGGTCAGGGACGAACAAGTGCAGGCCAGCGTGCAACTCGAGCTGTGCCAGCAAGCCGACGGCTGCCACCGGGCGCAGGTGCAGAAGATGCTGGTACAACGACATGCGCAACGCCACGGTCTCGGTCAGCAGCTGATGACGGCCCTGGAGCAGGGGGCGCGGTACCACCGGCGCGGCCTGCTGACCCTCGACGTCCAGGTCGGCGCTCCGGCGGAAGCCTTCTACCGCGCGCTCGGCTACACCCGGGTGGGCGAGATCCCGGACTACACCTGCGGCCCCAACGGCGACTATCACTCGACCGCCCTCTACTTCAAGACCCTGCACGGAGCGAGCGCATGATTCCCGGCGAGTACCAGATCCAGGACGGCGAGATCGAACTCAACGCCGGCCGCCGCACCCTGAGCCTGAGCGTAGCCAACAGCGGCGACCGGCCGATCCAGGTCGGCTCGCACTACCACTTCTTTGAGACCAATGACGCCCTGAGCTTCGATCGCGCCGCCACGCGCGGCATGCGCCTGAACATCGCCGCCGGCACCGCGGTGCGCTTCGAGCCGGGGCAGAGCCGCGAGGTGGAGCTGGTCGAGCTGGCGGGTCATCGCCGTGTCTTCGGCTTTGCCGGGCGGGTGATGGGCGACCTGTAACACCGATGGTTCCCGTGCTCCGCGTGGGAACCCATGACTAGACGTTCTGCGTCCCTGTGACGCAGAACGTCGTCAGCCGCATTCCCACGCAGAGCATGGGAACGATCAAATTCGAGGAGTGCCGATGAAGATTTCCCGTCAAGCCTATGCCGACATGTTCGGCCCCACCGTCGGCGACAGGGTGCGCCTGGCCGACACCGAGCTGTGGATCGAGGTGGAGAAGGACTTCACCCACTACGGCGAGGAGGTGAAGTTCGGCGGCGGCAAGGTGATCCGCGACGGCATGGGCCAGGGCCAGCTGTGCGCTAAAGATGTGGTCGACACCCTGATCACCAACGCGCTGATCCTCGACCACTGGGGCGTGGTCAAGGCCGACGTCGGCCTCAAGGACGGACGCATCGCCGCAATCGGCAAGGCCGGCAACCCGGATATCCAGCCGGACGTGACCATCGCCATCGGCGCCGGCACCGAGGTGATCGCCGGCGAGGGCATGATCCTCACCGCTGGCGGCATCGACTCGCACATCCACTTCATCTGTCCGCAGCAGATCGAAGAGGCGCTGATGAGCGGGGTGACCAGCATGATCGGCGGCGGCACCGGGCCGGCCACCGGCACCAACGCCACCACCTGCACCCCCGGCCCCTGGCACATGATGCGCATGCTCCAGGCCGCCGACGCCTTTCCGATGAACCTGGGCTTCACCGGCAAGGGCAACGCCTCCTTGCCCGAACCGCTGATCGAGCAGGTCAAGGCCGGCGCCATCGGCCTCAAGCTGCACGAGGACTGGGGCACCACCCCGGCGGCCATCGACAACTGCCTGAACGTGGCCGACCAGTACGACGTGCAGGTGGCGATCCACACCGACACCTTGAACGAGTCCGGCTTCGTCGAAACGACGCTGGGCGCATTCAAGGGCCGCACCATCCACACCTACCACACCGAGGGCGCCGGCGGCGGCCACGCGCCGGACATCATCAAGGCCTGCGGTTTGCCCAACGTGCTGCCCAGCTCGACCAACCCGACCCGGCCGTTCACCAAGAACACCATCGACGAACACCTGGACATGCTCATGGTCTGCCACCACCTCGACCCGAGCATCGCCGAGGACGTGGCCTTTGCCGAGAGCCGCATCCGCCGCGAGACCATCGCCGCCGAAGACATCCTGCATGACCTCGGGGCTTTTTCCATGATCAGCTCCGACAGCCAGGCCATGGGCCGGGTCGGCGAGGTGATCCTGCGCACCTGGCAGACCGCGGACAAGATGAAGAAGCAGCGCGGCCCACTGCCACAAGACGGTGAAGGCAACGACAACTTCCGCGCCAAGCGTTACATCGCCAAGTACACCATCAACCCGGCCATTACCCACGGCATCAGCCATGAGGTGGGTTCGATCGAGGTGGGTAAATGGGCCGACCTGGTGCTCTGGCGCCCGGCGTTCTTCGGCGTCAAGCCGAGCCTGATCCTCAAGGGCGGGGCCATCGCGGCGAGCCTGATGGGCGACGCTAACGCCTCGATCCCGACCCCGCAGCCGGTGCACTACCGACCGATGTTCGCCAGCTTCGGCGGCAGCCTGCATGCCAGCAGCCTGACCTTCATCAGCCAGGCGGCGCTGGACGCCGGGGTACCGCAACAGCTGGGATTGAAGAAGCGGATCGCCGTGGTCAAGGGCTGCCGCGAAGTACGCAAGAGCGACCTGATCCACAACGATTACTTGCCGAACATCGAGGTCGACCCGCAGAACTATCAGGTCAAGGCCGATGGCCAGTTGCTCTGGTGCGAGCCCGCCGAGGTGCTGCCCATGGCGCAGCGCTATTTCCTGTTCTGAGCCTAGCGCCTGACCTCGATCAAACGGGGCGGCACACTCTGATTGGGAAACCAGCGCTGAAAGGTGCTGGTAAAACTGCCGTCGCGCTTGAGCTCATCCAGAGCGAGTTGCCAGCGCGCCACCACTGCCTGGTCCGTGGTGGGGGAAAATGCCAGGTACGACTCATGCTGGAGGAAGACGAACTGCGGCTCAACCTGATCGGGCGTCATTCCGACCATGGCCAAGAGGCCCGGCAGAGCGATATCGCTGACCGCCAGCGTATCGGCGCGGCCCTTGCTGAACATCTGCATCATCTTCTCGGCCGAAGTCACCGTATAGATATTGCTGAAACCCTGGGTCACCAGGTATTCGTAGCTGTACCACTGGCGCGGCAGGACCAGGCGCCTGGCTTGCGCCGCCTGCAGGTTGTGGATTTGCAGGGCGGAGCCCTTGCGGGTGTAAAAACGGTTAAGTGTCTGGGTCAACGGCCCGACCCACTGAAAGAGCTTTTCCCGCTCGGCGATGCGCGCCGTGGTAAAGACGCCGACATTCTGCTCGCTCATCGCCTTGCTGTAGCCACGGGTCCAGGGCCCCAGCTCAATGCGTACGGTATCTCCGGTACGCACCGCCAGTTGCCGGATGATCTCCGTGGAAAATCCCGTGGGTTCGTATCCCCGACTGAAGTTCAGTGGCGGATTTTCCTCGGTATAAAGCAGCAACTCGGTGGCCTGGGCGAGCGATACGCCACCCAGCCACAGACTGCAGACCAATAAGCTTCGCACCACCGCTCGTGGCCCTGCTGATAGCGCCATGCCCCAGACCCGGGCGCCCTGCGCCGCCGGATCACTTTGTTGTGCAGTCATCGACCGTCCTCTGGAGTAGCGGATGACACTCATTGCGACGAATTATAGAGGAGCCACCGATCATACTTCAGCATTACTTGGCTAGAGCAGGCGCCTGGAGACAGCGCTGAACCCAAGCGGGTCGATACCGCGACTCCGCGTTGCTGACTGGAGCGGCGCCTGGCGGAGTGCGCACGTCGCCCGGAAAGTCCGCCGGGCAAGCCAAAAATGGCAGAACCTCGCCACCGCCCAGGATTGCCCGGCACCAGGCCTGAGGCGATACTGCGCGCAGTACCCGCCAAGCAAGGCGCTCAGTAACTGAGCGGATCGCGCCGGAGAGCGTATGTGCATGACCTGCAATGAGCACCGGACATGAAGGCCCTGCTGCTGATCGGCGCGGCGTGCTGCTTGCCGATCTTGCCTGCCTCGGCGGCCGAGCCCATCACCGTGGCCTGGCGTGACAAGGCGCCCTACCACTACCTGGAAAACGGAATAGAGCGGGGCTTCCTGCTGCTACGCGCCAAACGCATATTTGCCCTGGCCGACGTACCCGCGGTGTTTGTCGAGCGCCCCTCCAAACGCATCTGGCGAGATTTCCAGCGGGGCAAAGCCCGCTACTGCTCGATCGGCTGGTATCGATTGCCGGAGCGCGAGCGAATTGCCCAGTTCAGCCTGCCGTTGCATGTCGACCCGCCGCAGATGCTTCTGGTCAGCCCCCAGGCATTCCCCGCGATCCAGGCCCACGCCAGCTTTGCCGCCCTGATGGCGGATCCGGACATTTCCCTCGGCGTGGTCGACGGGGTGTCCTACGGCCCCATTCTGGACCGGCAGATCACCCGCAGCGCCAATCGGATTGAGCGCGTCACGGTGTCGCCCGCCAGGATGATCGCCATGCTGGCGGCCAATCGCATCGACTACATGCTGGCGGACCAGGCCGACTGGCAATACCTGCGCAGCCAGGATCAGGCGCTGAGTCAGATCGCCGAATATCAATTCAGCGATATGCCGCCAGGGCTGGAACGCTACATAGTCTGCGGCAAGGATGTGCCGCCAGAGGTGATGGATCGGCTCAACCACGCCATTGCGACGCTACCCGAGCAATGATTGCCCCAACGTCGAGGCGGACGCGCTGACTGTTTACGGCCACCTCCGGACAGGCGCCTGGGGTTTACTACGAGCTCATGGCTCAAGCACAAATGTCAGTTCAAGGTCATCATCGACAACCAGCCCCGCGCCAGGGCAATAAATCTTGGTCGAGAGCGATTTCCTATCCAACTCGGTACTCTCTTCAACCTCAACGCAGCCCTCCATAGCTCCTGCTGCCACCTCTAGTGAAAGGTCAGCGGCAATGTGCTCGGCGCGATCCATGGCCACCTCGGGGGCGACTTCCTGAAAATACCGCGAGCCCAACAGGAACGCGCCGCCTGGCATGATGATGCCAGGCAATGCAGCGTCAGTACCGGCCAGCCATTCACCTTCATGGCTGACGATCACTCCAGCCTGGTAGATATCCACTTCTTCGCCGAAGTAGTAGACGTCCTGGCTAGCGGCGCACTCGGCAAAGAAGTTTCGGGAAATTTCCACCAGTTGCCCGTTGGCTGTTTCACGCTCCTCAACGATGCGGGTCGTCACCGTGGTGGCCTCGCCATTGATTGCGAGGGTGACATCGCGCGTGTCGTCAAGCACGCGGATGACCAACTCTTCGACCTCGGTGCACTCACCTTCGGCAACGCACTGGGCGTTGTTGAAGTGAGCCTCTCGGCCGGGCTGCAACGGAAAGTATTGGTTCTCGCCGACGCTGGCGAAATCACATTCGCCGAGTGGAAAGCTGTCGGTATATTCACGCTTGTCCTTGGCGAGCACTGCCGACTGGAGTAACAACAGTGCCAGGGCACCTAGCATAATTGACTGAAGTTTCATGGTGTCTACTCCTTTGTTCAGGAAAGACTTGCACGATCCCCCCGGCCCAGGGACCCGCCCCCATGCAGGCCCATGCTTGAAGACTAGCTCATTGGTATAGCCGTCGCGCCGCAAACGGCTACGGCAGATCCTTGATGGCCTTCAGCCTTGCTCATCAGCGCAACTGACTGTCCTTGCTACCCCGGCGGTTATAGCCGCCGCTGGTTTTCTGCGCCTGATCACGCGCAGTCTGACAGGCGACGCATAGGCGCACACCGGGGATGGCCAGTTGCCGCGCCTCGGGGATGGCAGCGTCACACTCCTCGCAATGGCTAAGGCTGTGACCACGCGGCAGTTGGCTGCGGGCGTGGGCGATAGCATCCTCGATGCTGCTGTCGATCTGTTCCTGCACGGCGCCGTCGCTGGCCCATCCGCCTGCCATGGTTTGACCCTCATCGATTAGTCTTCAAGTGCGCATATGCGCCACCCAAGCACTATTTGCAAGCGCCGGAGCGCACCGCTGGTCGTTCTGCTTTACTGCAAGTCAGTCATGCCAAGGGACACCACGTCATGAGCGACCCCAACCAAAGCCAGGAGGGCGGCTGCAGTTGCCGTCATGTGCGCTACCGCATGAGCGCAACTGCGCTGTTCGTGCATGCCTGCCACTGCAGCTGGTGCCAGCGCGAAAGCGGCAGCGCCTTCGCCCTCAATGCCCTGATCGAAAGCAGCCGGGTGGAGCTGCTCAGCGGTGACGTCATGCTGATCGACACACCGTCTGCCAGCGGCAAGGGCCAGCGCATCGCCCGCTGCCCGCGCTGCCACGTCGCCCTGTGGAGTCACTATGGGGCGGCCGGCGATAGCCTGTGTTTCGTTCGGGTGGGCAGCCTAGACGAACCGGGGCGCTGCCCGCCGGATATCCACATCCACACGGCCGCAAAACTGCCCTGGCTGGTGCTCCCCGCTGACATTCCAGCGGTGCCCGCGTACTACCGCAGCTCGGCCTTCTGGCCCGCTGCGAGCCTTGAGCGAATGGCCCGGCTCAAATCGGCACCGCGCTGAAATTCACCCCGCGCCGCCCATCGACCCCAGATGCCAGGCGACGCCGCCCTCGGCTAGCAGGACGTCATCGCACAACTTTGTCATGGTCCAACCGTCGGTTGGGCTGGCGGTCGAGGCTCAGGCAGGCGATGATCACCATTCATCCCTGCGCCTTGATCGACATGACCGATACCACACACAGCTCCACCGTTACACACAAGCCCCGCCCGCTTGTGGACTTGCTGGTCAGCATCCTGATTCCCTCACTGATCCTCATGAAGCTCAGCGGCGAATCCAGACTCGGTGCCGATGGCGCGCTGATCCTGGCACTGGCGTTCCCCCTCGGCTGGGGCACCTTCGAGCTGGTCAAGTACCGTAAATTCAACTTCATCGCCCTGCTCGGCCTGGTCAGCGTTCTGCTGACCGGCGGCATCGGCCTGCTCAAACTGGACAACCAGTGGCTGGCGATCAAGGAGGCGGCGGTTCCTGGTTTGATCGGCATCACCGTGCTGGTGTCGACACGCACCCGCTACCCGCTGATCCGAACCATGCTGTTCAATAAAAATGTGCTCAATGTCGACAAGATCCATGAGCGCCTGGAACAGGGCGGACATACCCAGCATTTCGAAACGCGCCTGCTGACCGCCACCTACTGGTTGAGTGGCACCTTCTTCTTTTCCTCGGCGATGAACTATGTGCTGGCCAAGTGGATCGTCATCAGCCCATCTGGCAGCGAGGCCTTCAATGCCGAATTGGGCCGCATGAATCTGCTCAGCTACCCGATGATCGCCATCCCCTCGATGATCATGATGATGGCGATCTTCTATTACCTGTGGCGCACCATCCATGGCCTGACCGGCTTGAAGCTGGAAGAGATCATGGCCGGTGTCGAGCAGGAATCGTAATTCTGCCTGCCGCTCCGGCGGCAGTGCCTAGTTCCCGCCAAGCAAGCCTCCAGTGCTGACGTTTTCCGCCTACCTGGGCCTGTTTCTCTCGGCCTTCGGCGCCGCTACCTTGCTGCCATTGGGCTCCGAGGCGGTGCTGGTCAGCCTGCTGCTCAGCGATGCCTACCTGTTGTGGCTTCTGGTGGCGGTGGCCAGCGTCGGCAATGTCCTCGGTTCGCTGGTCAACTGGCAGCTTGGACGCTACCTGGAGCACTTCCGCCAGCGCCGCTGGTTCCCGGTCAACGAGCATCGGCTGCAGCAAGCGCAGGGCTGGTATACGCGTTACGGACGCTGGTCGCTGCTGCTCAGCTGGCTGCCGATCATCGGCGATCCCTTGACCCTGGTCGCCGGGGTGATGCGCGAGCGCTGCTGGGTTTTCCTGTTGATCGTCAGCCTGGCCAAGACCGGGCGCTACCTGGCGCTGGCCGCTCTGACCCTGGGTTGGGGTTCATTCGTCGCGCCATAGCGCAATCGCGGCAGCATTGCGCGGACATATCCCATAGAATGCCCGGCCGTTTTTCCAGGAACAGCGCGCAGCATGCCTTTCTCCACTCCCGCCCGCGCCTGCGGCATCGACTTCGGCACCTCTAACTCCACCGTCGGCTGGCTTCGCCCTGACGCCGAGACCCTGCTCACCCTCGAAGACGGCAAGATCACCCTGCCCTCGGTGGTCTTCTTCAATCTCGAGGAACGCCGCCCGGTCTACGGCCGCCTGGCCCTGCAGGAATACCTGGAAGGCTATGAAGGCCGGCTGATGCGCTCGCTGAAAAGCCTGCTCGGCTCCAAGCTGCTGAAGAGCGAAACCACGGTGTTGGGGAGCTCCCTGCCGTTCAAGGACCTGCTTGGGTTCTTTATCGGCGAGCTGAAAGCTCGTGCCGAGGCCGTGGCTCAGCGACCCTTCGAGGAAGTGGTACTCGGTCGCCCGGTATTTTTCGTCGACGACGACCCGCTCGCCGACCAGGAGGCGCAGAACACCCTGGTGGCCGTGGCGCACAAGCTCGGTTTCAAGGAGGTGTCCTTCCAGTACGAACCGATCGCCGCGGCCTTCGACTACGAGTCGGGTATCGAGCGCGAGGAGCTGGTGCTGATCGTCGACATCGGCGGCGGCACCTCGGACTTCTCCCTGGTGCGCCTGTCGCCCGAGCGGCGCAGCGTCACCGACCGGCATGACGACATCCTCGCCACCGGCGGCGTGCACATCGGCGGCACCGACTTCGACAAGCAACTCAGCCTGCAGGGCGTGATGCCGCTGTTCGGGTACGGCAGCCGGATGAAGAGCGCCGCGCCGATGCCCACCAGCACCCACCTGAACCTGGCTACCTGGCACACCATCAACGCGGTCTACTCGGCGCAGTCGCAGCGCCAGTTGCAGAGCATGCGCTACGACATCGTCGACCCGATCGGCATCGACCGCCTGTTCAAGCTGATCGAGCGGCGCGACGGCCATTGGCTGGCGATGCAGGTGGAAGACAGCAAGATCGCCCTGACCGAGGAGGACGCCCGGCCCATCGACCTGAGCCGGGTAGAGCCCGGCCTGGTGGCCGAACTGACCCGCGAACTGTTTGAAAACGCCATCGAGCCGCTGCTCGAACGGGTGCGCGCCAGCGTGACGCAACTGCTCGGCGATGCCGGGGTAAGCGTCGAACAGGTCGATACGGTGTTCTTTACCGGCGGCTCCAGCGGCATCCCGGCCTTGCGCCAGAGTGTTGCGGCAATGCTACCCAACGCCCGTCATGTGGAAGGCAACACCTTCGGCAGCATCGGCAGCGGCTTGGCCATCGAAGCGAAAAAGCGCTACGGCTGAGCAAAAGCCGCTGCGCACCTTGCCAGCACAATGAAAAACGCCAGCACTAGGTTAGGCTGGCGTTTTTCTTTGCGGCGTATTCAATCAGCGCGGTACGGCTGGCTTCTTCGCTGGCTTCTTGCCTTTGCCCTTGGCGGCATCGGCGCGTTCCTTGGCGGCCTGCTGGTTGCGCACCTGGGCGGCGGCCTTGGCCTGCTCGCGCTTGTCCCAGGGGTTGCCCGCAGCGGCACCGGTGTCGCGCGGCGGCAGGCCGGTGTGCTGGGTCAGCAGCGGCCGGCTCTTGTCGCCAGGGTTGCGAGCGGCAGTGGCCCCACCGACCTTCTTGCTGCCGGCCGGGGTGGAGTTCTTGCGTCGCGCGCTCTGGTAGCTGTCGGCGGCCGGCTGATGCAGCGGGATCAGCTGGTTCTTGCCGGGCCCGATCAGGTCGCTGCGACCCATGCGCTCCAGCGCCTCGCGCAGCATCGGCCAGCCTTTCGGGTCGTGGTAACGCAGGAAGGCCTTGTGCAGGCGGCGTTGCGCTTCGCTCTTGACGATGGGAACGCCATCGCTCTTGTAGGTGACCTTGCGCAGCGGGTTCTTGCCCGAGTGGTACATGGCCGTGGCGGTGGCCATCGGCGAGGGATAGAAGGCCTGCACCTGATCGGCGCGGAAGCCGCTGCTCTTGAGCCACAGGGCGAGGTTCATCATGTCCTCGTCGCTGGTGCCGGGGTGCGCGGCGATGAAGTACGGAATCAGGTACTGCTCTTTGCCCGCCTCTTTCGAATACTTCTCGAACATGCGCTTGAACTTGTCGTAGCTGCCGATGCCCGGTTTCATCATCTTGTTCAGCGGGCCTTCCTCGGTGTGCTCCGGGGCAATCTTCAGGTAACCGCCGACATGGTGGGTGACCAGCTCCTTGACGTACTCCGGCGATTCCACGGCGAGGTCGTAACGCAGGCCCGAGGCGATCAGGATCTTCTTCACCCCCGGCAAGGCACGGGCCGAGCGGTACAGCTGGATCAGGGCCGAATGGTCGGTATTGAGGTTTTCGCAGATGCCGGGGAACACGCAGGACGGCTTGCGACAGGCGGATTCGATTTCCGGGCTCTTGCAGGCGATGCGGTACATGTTGGCGGTTGGCCCGCCAAGATCGGAGATCACCCCGGTAAAACCCGGCACCTTGTCGCGGATTTCTTCGATCTCGCGAATGATCGATTCTTCCGAACGGTTCTGGATGATCCGCCCCTCATGCTCGGTGATCGAGCAGAAGGTACAGCCGCCGAAGCAACCACGCATGATGTTGACCGAGAAGCGGATCATCTCGTAGGCCGGGATTTTTTCCTTGCCATAGGCCGGGTGCGGCACACGCGCATAGGGCATGCCGAACACGTAATCCATCTCTTCGGTGGTCATCGGAATGGGCGGCGGGGTGAACCAGACATCCACTTCGCCATGCTTCTGCACCAGGGCGCGGGCGTTACCCGGGTTGGTTTCCAGATGCAGCACGCGGTTGGCGTGGGCGTACAACACCGAATCGGCACGGACCTTCTCGAACGAAGGCAGGCGAATCACCGTCTTGTCGCGCTCCAGCCGTGGGTGCGGCAGCAACTGCACCACCTTGGCCTCATTCGGATCGTCCTGCGGGCCCTTTTCCTGCTCGATGGCGCAGGCCTGGGTGTCCTGGGTATTCACATAGGGATTGATGATCTTGTCGATCTTGCCCGGCCGGTCGATGCGGCTGGAGTCAATTTCCATCCAGCCGTCCGGCGTATCGCGGCGGATAAAGGCGGTGCCGCGAATATCGGTGATGTCTTCAATCTTGTGGCCGTAGGACAGGCGCTGGGCCACTTCGACGATGGCGCGTTCGGCGTTGCCGTAGAGCAGGATGTCGGCACAGGCATCGATCAGGATCGAGTGGCGGACCTTGTCCTGCCAGTAATCGTAATGGGCGATGCGCCGCAGCGAGGCCTCGATGCCGCCAAGCACGATCGGCACGTGCTTGTAGGCTTCCTTGCAGCGCTGGCTGTAGACCAGGCTGGCCCGATCCGGGCGCTTGCCGGCCAGACCACCGGGGGTGTAGGCATCGTCGGAACGGATTTTCTTGTCGGCGGTGTAACGGTTGATCATCGAATCCATGTTGCCGGCCGCGACGCCGAAGAACAGATTCGGCTCGCCGAGCTTCATGAAGTCGTCTTTGCTGCTCCAGTCCGGCTGGGCAATGATGCCAACTCGAAAGCCCTGGGACTCGAGCAGGCGACCGATGATCGCCATGCCGAACGACGGATGATCGACATAGGCATCGCCGGTGACGATGATGATGTCGCAACTGTCCCAGCCAAGCTGATCCATCTCTTCCCGGCTCATCGGCAGGAAAGGCGCCGGGCCGAAGCACTCGGCCCAGTATTTTGGATAGTCGAATAACGGCTTGGCTGCGTTCATGAAATGACCGAGATATCAGGAGTAAACGGTCGCGGAATATAGCACAAAATTTGACCAAGTCCGACCCTGATACTAGGACAAATCCATGTCACCGGCCCTACGCCGGCCACACGGCATTTGTGATCACATGCAGAGTTATGGCTATACTCGGCGATTGCCACCGGTAGCGGTGCCGGGCACAAGAGGTGCATGCAGTGCAGCGGATAGTCTCCTCATTCATTCTAGTGTTGAGCCTGACCTGCCTGCCCGCCGCGGCCAGTGCGGCGACCATCCTGCTCGACAGCGCCAGTAGCGGGCACATGCTCAACGGGCAGATCGAGCTGCTGGAGGACACCGGCGCTCGGCTGAACATCGCCGACATGGCGGATCCGGCCGTGCAAAGCCGCTTTCAACCGGCGAATGGCCGCGCCACCGTCGGCCAGAGCCGTCACCCCTGGTGGGTCAAGGTCACCCTGCAACGCGGCCAGGGCAGTCCCAGCCAGTGGTGGCTGGAAAACGCCGGCATCACCATCTACAACCTGCAACTCTATCTGCCCGATGGCCAGGGCGGCTGGCACAAACGCGTCACGGGCACCGCGGCGCCCTACGCCGAGGGCCGCGACTACGCCTATCGGCGCATGCTGTTCAAACTGCCCGAGCTGGGCGAAGCACCCCTGACCCTGTACATGCGCAGCCTCGACCCCGCCGGCAACTCCTTTCCGCTGACCATCTGGCAGCTCGGCGACCTCGAACAACAGGCCAGCAACGAGAACATCGGCTTCGGCCTGATCTACGGGATGATCCTGGCGCTGCTGCTGTACAACCTATTCATCCTGATTGCCCTGCGCGACAAGGCTTACCTCTGGTACGTGCTGGCCACCGCCTGCGTGCTGGTGTTCATCCTCAGCATGACCGGTCATGGCTTCCAGTACCTGTGGCCCGGCAGCGCCGTGCCCTTCTGGCTCGATCGCATCACCCTGCCCTCGCTCTGGGGCATTTTCGTCATGCGTTTCACCCAGGAGCTGCTCTACACCAAACGCGGACTGATCTGGCCGCATCGCCTGCTGAATGCCGGCTGCGTGCTGTATCTCATCGCCATCGCGATCAACGCCTTCGGCCATCGCGCCGAAGGCGCCCTGCTGATCGCCCTGACGCCACTCGTCACGGTGCCCACCGCCCTGTTCAGTGCCGGCGTGCGCTGCCGCCAGGGTTTCTTCCCGGCGCGCTTCTACCTGCTCGGCTACGGCGCCGTCCTCGGCAGCACCGTGGTGCTGGTGATGCGCGCGGCCGGGCTGATCGAGCCGCACAACTTCACCGCCTACCTGTTCCCGTTATCGATCGCCGCAGAAACCATCCTGTTTTCCTTTGCCCTGGCCTACCGCATCCAGATGCTCAAGCAAGAGAAGGCCGCAGCGCTAAGACAAGCCGACCGCGAGAAGACCGCCCGCCTGGCGCTGGTCCAGGGCAACGCCGACGAGCTGCAGCGCGCGGTGGAGCAACGCACCGCCGAGCTGGCCGCGACCAACCAGCGACTGCGGCAACGCGAACTGGAACTGCAGCACGCCGCCTTCCATGATCCACTGACCGAACTGCCGAACCGCCGCTATCTGATCGAACGCACCGAAACCGTTCTGACCCACGCCAAGCACCACGGCGAAAGCGTGGCATTGATGCTGATCGACCTCGACCATTTCAAGCCGATCAACGACCGCTTCGGCCACGATGCCGGCGACCTGATGCTGCAGGTGATTGCCCAGCGCCTGCGCGAGCATGTGCGCAGCGGCGATACCGTGGCCCGTCTGGGCGGCGATGAGTTCGCCGTGCTGATCTGTGGCGGCGAGGCCGAACGGCACGCCCGCGAGATTGCCGAGCGCCTGCTTGCCGAACTGGCGCAGCCGGTATTCTATGGTGCCGAACGGCTGACCGTGACCATCAGCATCGGCGTGGCCCTCTACCCTCAGCACGCCAGCCACTTCGCCAGCCTCTACAAGGCTGCCGACGAGGCGCTGTACAAGGTCAAGGCACGCGGCCGCTCAGGCTCGTGCGTCTGTGGCGACGACGGCGAACTGAGCGGCAGTGCACGCCTGCAACTGGATGTGATCAAGGTCACCAGCGGCCTGTAGCAGCCAAGGTTGCCAGCACCCGCTCAGGCGTTGCGATAACGCCGCGGTACGCGCTGGGTGACCTTGCTCAACAGCTCATAGCCGATGGTGCCGGCCGCCCGCGCCACCTCATCCACCGGCAGTTGGGCGCCCCACAGCTGCACGTCATCGCCAACCCGGGCAGCTGGCAGATCGGTTAGATCGACCGTCAGCATGTCCATCGATACCCGCCCCGCCAGCGCCACACGCTGACCACGCACCAGCAACGGCGTACCGCTCGGCGCATGGCGCGGATAGCCATCGGCGTAACCGCAGCTGACCGTGCCGATGCGCGACGGCCGCTGGGCCAGCCAGCTGGCGCCATAGCCGACGCTTTCGCCCACCGCCACTTCGCGGCAGGCAATCAGCTGCGCCGCCAGGGTCATCGCCGGCTGAAGGCCCAGCTCGGCGGCCCCCAGTTCGGCAAAAGGGGTGGCGCCGTAGAGCATGATGCCCGGCCGCAACCAATCCATGTGCGCCGCCGGAATGGTCAGAATGGCCGCCGAGTTGGCCAGCGAGCGCTGGGCGAAATCCAGATCGAGCACGTCAAGGAATACCTCGAGCTGCTGCTCGGTCATTTCATGGCCACGCTCGTCGGCACAGGCAAAGTGGCTGAGCAGGTTCAACTCGGCCACCGCCGCCGCGCCGTGCAGACGCGCATGCCAGGCGCGCAGGCCGAGTTCATTGAAGCCCAGACGATGCATGCCGCTGTCCAGCTTCAGCCAGATATTCAACGGCCGACTCAGCTTGGCCGCGAGAAAATCCGCCGCCTGCTGTTCGCCCTGCAGCACCAGATCCAGGCCCAATTGCGCCGCCAGTTGATATTCCGCTGCCTCGAAACAACCTTCGAGCAACAGGATCCGCGCCTCGCTGTGCAGCGCCCGCACCTCGACCGCCTCCTCCAGGCTGGCCACGGCAAAACCATCGGCCAGGTCAGACAACGCCGTCACCACCTCGCCCACGCCATGCCCATAGGCATTCGCCTTGACCACCGCAAAGGCCTGTCGGCCCGGCGCGCAGCGCTTGGCCACGGCATAGTTATGGCGGATGGCTGCAAGATCGATGGTGGCGATGAGGGGGCGCATGGGCGGAATGTCCTGAAAGCAAAACGGGCGACCAGTTTAACCACTGGCCGCCCGTTGTTATTGATCCTACTCGGCAAGAACATGCACTCACCCTACTGCAGGCTCAATCCTCGTCGAACTGGTAGCTGCCCGGCGCCAGGTTCTCGAAGCGCGAATACTTGCCGAGAAAGGCCAGGCGCGTGGTGCCGATAGGCCCGTTACGCTGCTTGCCGATGATGATTTCGGCCACGCCCTTGAGCTCGGTTTCCGGGTGATAGACCTCGTCGCGGTAGACGAACATGATGATGTCGGCGTCCTGCTCGATCGCCCCGGATTCACGCAAGTCGGAGTTGATCGGGCGCTTGTTCGGGCGCTGCTCCAGGGAACGGTTGAGCTGCGACAGGGCGATCACCGGGCAGTTGAATTCCTTGGCCAGGGCCTTGAGCGAACGGGAAATCTCGGAGATCTCGTTGACCCGACTGTCGCTGCTGGAGCCGGGAATCTGCATCAGCTGCAGGTAGTCGACCATGATCATGCCGATTTCGCCGTGCTCGCGGGCCAGGCGCCGGGTACGCGCACGCATCTCCGACGGCGAGATGCCGGCGGTGTCGTCGATGAACAGCTTGCGATCATTGAGCAGATTGACCGCCGAGGTCAGGCGCGGCCAATCGTCGTCGTCCAGGCGGCCGGCACGCACCTTGGTCTGATCGATGCGGCCGAGTGAGGCCAGCATCCGCATGACGATCGAATCCGACGGCATCTCCAGCGAATACACGACGATGGCCTTGTCGCTGCGCAACACGGCGTTTTCCACCAGGTTCATGGCGAAGGTGGTCTTACCCATGGACGGTCGACCGGCGACGATGATCAAATCCGCCGGCTGCAAGCCGCTGGTCTGCGCATCCAGATCGTTAAAGCCGGTGGACAGCCCGGTGATCGCATCGCCCGAGTTGAACAGGGTGTCGATGCGGTCGATGGCCTTGACCAGGATGTCGTTGATGCCCACCGGACCGCCGGTCTTCGGCCGCGCCTCGGCGATCTGGAAGATCAGGCGCTCGGCCTCGTCGAGAATCTCCTCGCCGGTGCGGCCCTGTGGCGAATAGGCGCTGTCGGCGATTTCGCCGCTGATGCCGATCAACTGACGCAGGGTGGCACGCTCGCGGATGATCTGCGCATAGGCCTTGATGTTGGCCACCGACGGAATGTTCTTCGCCAGTTCGCCCAGATAGGCCAAGCCCCCGACTTGCGACAGCTGCCCTTCCTTGTCCAACTGCTCGGACACGGTGACCACGTCGAAGGGGTGATTGCGCTCGGCCAGTTTGTAGATGGCGCGGAAGATCAGGCGGTGGTCGTGTCGATAGAAATCGCCATCGGACACCGCATCAAGCACCCGCTCCCAGGCGTTGTTGTCGAGCATCAGGCCACCCAGCACGGCTTGCTCGGCCTCGATCGAGTGCGGCGGCACTTTCAAGGCGGAGGTTTGCAGGTCGTATTGCTCGGGAATGTTGATGTCGTTCATAGGGCTCTGGGCAAAAAACGGATGCACTAAAAATCGAGAATTGAAAAACAAAGGGCACGGCATCGCTTGCGCAATGCCGTGCCCGATGTTAACGGCCTTGCACCTAAGCGCAAGCCCGTTGAGCGGCTAGCTTCAGAGCAAGGCTCTTAGACTGCTGCAACCACAACGACGCGGACGGTCGCTTCAACGTCGGAGTGCAGGTGCACAGCCACGTCGTATTCGCCAATCTGGCGAATGGTACCGTTCGGCAGACGCACTTCAGACTTGGCCACTTCCACGCCAGAGGCGGTCAGGGCGTCAGCGATGTCGTGCGTACCGATGGAGCCGAACAGCTTGCCCTCATCGCCCGCAGTAGCGGTGATGGTGACTTCCAGTTCAGCCAACTGAGCGGCGCGAGTTTCAGCAGATGCTTTCTTATCGGCAGCCAGCTGTTCCAATTCGGCGCGACGCGCTTCAAACGTAGCCACGTTGGCAGCGGTTGCAGCAGTAGCTTTGCCGAATGGCAGCAGGAAGTTACGGCCGTAACCGGCCTTAACGTTCACTTTATCGCCCAGGTTGCCCAGGTTGGCGATTTTTTCCAGCAGGATCAGTTCCATTTGGTAATAACCTCTTAACTTTTAACCTTCACCGTTCGCGGGACCCGAGCCTTGCTTGCGCTCGAAGCGACCACGAAAATCAAACAGGCTGTCGACAATGGCCAAGACCACCAATAACGGATAAGTCAGCTGCATGAACAGCAGCAGCGTGATGTACAACCCGACCAGCCAGAACTTGGCCAGTCGCCCTTGCACCACCAACCCGTGCAACAGGGCCACGGCGGCAAACACCAGCGGCACGCTGCACAGCGGAGTCAACATGGCCATCTGCGGTCCCAGATTGGGGCCCAGTAGCATGCCGACCAGCAGCAACATCGCCGGTGCCAGCGGCAGTCGCAGCGCGCGAAACTCGCGCCCGAAACCGCCAGGGTTATACAACAGCGCCTGCCAATAACGCCCAAGCATCAGGCTCAGCAGGCTGACAATCTGCAGCAAAGCCGCCAATAAACCGGTCAGCACCGGTGCAATCAGGCTATCCAGGCGCGCTCGCTCGTCCACCGACATCTGCTGGTGAACCCCATCGAGCATTTGCGGCAGGAGCTTTTGCAGCTCACCTGCCATCGCCGCGATGGGTTCGCGGAACACCGCACCCAAAACCAACCCGTACACCAGGCCCAAGGCCACGCTGCAAAGCAGCACACGGTTCCAGGACAGACTGGCGCGCAACAACAACGCCAGCCCCAGCGCACCGAGCAACACCAACAGGGTGCGCGGCTCACCGAAATACCACCAGCCAATCGCCGGCAGCAGGGCCCAAGCGAGGATGCCCAGGGCATCACTCAGACCGCGCCGCAGGAGCACCAGGCAACCTGCGGCAGCACTTAACCAGAACAGCAGCGGCAATGCCGCCGAAACAACCACCACGAGGATGGCCTGCATACGGCCGCGCATAATGAATTCAGCTAAGGCGCGCATGCGTTTTATCCCTTACTTCTTGTCGAACAACCGATCTCAGCGGCCGTGGCTGTCGGTGTAGGGCAGCAGGGCCAGGAAGCGGGCGCGCTTGATAGCGGTAGCCAGCTGACGCTGATAACGAGCCTTGGTACCGGTGATACGGCTAGGAACGATCTTGCCGGTTTCCGAGATGTAGGCTTTCAGGGTGTTGAGATCTTTGAAATCGATCTCTTTCACCTCTTCAGCGGTGAAACGGCAGAATTTACGACGACGGAAGAAACGTGCCATTTGATAGGCTCCTCAATAGATCCGTGGATTACTCGTCAGCGTTGTCGCTGTCGCTGTTGTTGTCGCTGTCATCGCTGCTCGAGTCGTCAGACTCAGCGCTTTCAGGACGGTCACGACGCTCACGACGCTCACTGCGGTTTTCTTCGGCCTTGAGCATCTCCGACTGTTCAACAACGGCTTCGTCGCGACGGATGACCAAGTTACGGATCACGGCATCGTTGTAACGGAAGTTGTCTTCCATCTCAGCCAGGGCTTTACCAGTGCACTCAACGTTGAGCATCACATAGTGAGCCTTGTGGACGTTGTTGATGGCGTAAGCCAGCTGACGACGACCCCAATCTTCCAGGCGGTGGATTTTGCCGCCGTCTTCTTCGATCAGCTTGGTGTAACGCTCAACCATGCCGCCGACTTGCTCGCTCTGGTCCGGGTGAACCAGAAAGATGATTTCGTAATGACGCATAAATGCTCCTTACGGGTTGTAGCCTGCCGCCAAACGCGGTCAGGCAAGGAGTGAATATCACTTGTGAGTCTTGCTGAAATAGCAGGGCGCAATAGCGCCTGCCGTCGCGGCAAGGGGCGCCATTCTAGAGAACCCCCTAGGCACAAGCAAGGTCGACTGGTGATTATTTGAACAGCAAGACTGAGCTGACGCGAATTACGTCTGAGCGGCGCCAGCTTGCTGGCGATCCGCCGCAGGAACAGCGAATCGCCAGCCAGCCGACACCTATGTGATTCAAGGCTTGCTCTTACCCTTGCTCTTGCTCTTGCTGCTGCGCTGGCGCAACGCCTCGAACAGACAGACCCCAGTCGCCACCGAGACGTTGAGGCTGCTGACGCTGCCGGCCATCGGCAGCTTGACCAGGTAATCGCAATGCTCGCGAGTCAGGCGGCGCATGCCCTTGCCCTCAGCCCCCATGACCAGCACGGTTGGCCCGGTCATGTCGTGCTGATACAACTCCTGCTCGGCCTCACCGGCAGTACCGACCACCCACAGGCCACGCTGCTGGAGCTTCTCCAGGCTGCGCGCCAGGTTGGTCACCGCCACCAGCGGAATCACCTCGGCAGCGCCACAGGCCACCTTGCGCACAGTGGCATTGAGCGTGGCGGACTTGTCCTTTGGCACTATCACCGCCAGCGCACCCGCCGCATCGGCAGTACGCAGGCAAGCACCGAGATTGTGTGGATCGGTCACCCCATCCAGCACCAGCAACAGCGGCGGACCTATGGCGCGATCGAGCAACTCCTCGAGCATCGCCTCACCCCACACCTGACTGGGACTGACATCGGCAACCACCCCCTGATGCACGCCCTCAACCCAGACATCCATCTCGCGCCGCTCGCACTGACTAACGGCGACCCGCGCCTCTGCGGCCAACGCCAGCAGGACTTGCACCCGTGGGTCATTGCGCCCTTCAGCCAACCACACCTGCTTGACCCGCTTGGGGTGATGACGCAGCAGCGCCTCCACGGCATGCACGCCGTAGACTTTTTCCAGTTGGCTCATGACTTCGCCTTACGCTTGCGTGGTCCGCCACCGGCGCTCGGCGCTCCGCTTTTTGGCGGCCCCTTGCGGTGCTTGGCGGATTTGGCGTCCGCGCTCGCCGGCTTGGCGGACTCGCTTTTAGCACCGCGCCCCTTGCCCTTGGATTCGGCTAGCAACGACTTTTTCAGCTCGCGGCTTTTCTCCACATCGGAACCGCCAGCAGCGACACCTCGCCCGTCCCGGCGCCCGGTTTTACCCGCGGACTCGAAACCACCGCGCCGACGCCCAACGGGCGCATCCACGACGCTCTGGGCCATTTCGAAGTCGATCTTGCGCTCGTCCAGATCAACCCGCATGACCTTGACCTCGACCGTGTCGCCGAGGCGGAAGTTACGCCCACTGCGCTCGCCGGCCAGACGATGATGAACCGGATCGAAATGGTAGTAATCGCCTGGCAAGGCGGTGACATGCACCAGACCTTCGACGTAGATATCGGTCAGCTCGACGAACAGACCGAAACCGGTCACGGCGGTGATCACCCCCGGGAAGGTTTCGCCGACACGGTCTTTCATGAACTCGCATTTCAGCCAGTTGACCACATCGCGGGTGGCCTCGTCGGCGCGCCGCTCGGACATCGAACACTGCTCGCCGAGCTGCTCCAGGATCGGCTCATCATAGGGATAGATGCGCGCTTTGGGCATGCTCGCCGCGCCCGCGCGCTTGACGTGCGGGGTGTCGAGCCTGGAGCGAATCACGCTGCGGATCGCCCGATGGATCAGCAGATCCGGGTAACGGCGGATCGGCGAGGTGAAGTGGGCATAGGCTTCGTAATTCAGACCGAAGTGACCCTGATTGTCCGCGCTGTACACCGCCTGACTGAGCGAACGCAGCATCACGGTCTGGATCAGGTGGTAATCCGGGCGACCACGAATACTTTCCAGCAGAGCCTGGTAGTCCTTGGGTGTCGGACCGTCTTTGGACTTGCCACGATGCAGGGACAGGCCCAGCTCGGTGAGGAAGGCCTTGAGTTTTTCCACGCGCTCGGGCGGCGGGCCATCGTGCACGCGATACAGCGCCGGGATTTCATGCTTCTGCATGAACGCGGCAGTGGCCACGTTAGCGGCCAGCATGCACTCCTCGATCAGCTTGTGCGCATCGTTGCGCTGGGTCGGCCGAATCTCGGCGATCTTGCGTCCGGCACCGAAGATGATTCGCGTCTCCTGAGTCTCGAAGTCGATGGCGCCGCGCTCGTGACGCGCCGCCAACAACACCTGATACAGGGAGTAGAGCTGCTTGAGGTGTGGCAACACTTCCTTGTACTCACCACGCAACACCTTGCCTTCGCTGCCTTTCGGCTCTTCGAGCATGGCACTGACCTTGTTGTAGGTCAGGCGCGCATGGGAATGGATCACCGCCTCGCAGAACTGGTAATCGATCATCTTGCCGGTCTTCGAGATGCTCATCTCGCAGACCAGGGCCAAACGATCCACCTGCGGATTCAGCGAGCAGAGGCCGTTGGACAGCTCCTCCGGCAGCATCGGGATCACCCGCTCAGGGAAATACACCGAATTGCCACGCACCTGCGCCTCGGCATCCAGCGCCGAATCGACTTTCACATAGTGGGAGACGTCGGCAATCGCCACGTACAGCTTCCAGCCACCGGAGAACAACCGCCAGTTGCTGCCGTTCTTCTCGCAATAGACCGCATCGTCGAAATCGCGGGCATCTTCGCCGTCAATAGTGACGAAGGGCAGATGACGCAGGTCGATGCGCTTTTCCTTGTCCTTGTCTTCGACTTCAGGCTTGAGCTTGCGCGCTTCCTTGACCACGGCCTCGGGCCAGACGTGGGGGATATCATAGCTGCGCAGCGCAACATCGATCTCCATGCCTGGCGCCATGTAGTTGCCAACCACCTCAACCACATCGCCCTGCGGCTGAAAGCGCGGGGTCGGCCAGTGGGTGATCTTCACCTCGACGAACTGGCCCTGCTTGGCGCCGGCATTACGCCCCGGCGTAACCAGCACCTCCTGCTGGATCTTCGGGTTGTCGGCGACCACGAAACCGATGCCGCTCTCTTCGTAATAGCGACCGACGATGGTTTCATGGGCACGGGTCAGCACTTCGACGATACCGCCTTCGCGGCGACCACGCCGATCCAGGCCGGTAACCCGCGCCAAGCCACGGTCGCCATCGAAGACCAGGCGCATCTGCGCCGGACTGAGGAACAGGTCATCGCTGCCGTCGTCCGGAATCAGAAAGCCAAAACCGTCGCGGTGGCCACTGACGCGCCCCAGGATCAGGTCCAGCTTGTCCACCGGCGCATAAGTGCCACGACGCGTATAGATCAACTGACCGTCGCGCTCCATGGCTCGCAGCCGACGACGCAGCGCCTCGATCTGCTCTTCGGTGGTAAGGCCGAACTCATCGAGCAACTGCTCACGGTTCGCCGGGGAACCACGCTCGGCGAGATGCTGCAGAATCAGCTCGCGACTCGGGATGGGGTTTTCGTATTTTTCCGCTTCACGAGCGGCCTCAGGGTCGAGGGATTGCCAGTCGGCCATTAGAGAGAGTTCACCTTTTCTATATAAATTCGGTTTTCCATGTGCCTATTGAAGCGCGAAACCACTATCCGGGTCAGCACAGCACACAGAATAAAATTTTTTGATCACAGGGCTTTACAAGTAAAAAGTCGATCCGTATTATGCGCGCCACAACGACGACAAACGTAGTTGTAGTTGATAGTAAATGAGCGATCATTGCAATCAAGCCCAGGTGGTGAAATTGGTAGACACGCCAGCTTCAGGTGCTGGTGACCTTACGGTCGTGGAAGTTCGAGTCTTCTCCTGGGCACCAATTCAAAAAACCGAGCCAAGCGCTCGGTTTTTTCTTGCCTGCGATTTAGTGCAGCAGACCGTCAAACGACCCGAACCCCATACCGCCTGACGGCAACTTGCAGGCTACAGCCCCGCAAACCAAGCCACCAGGCTTGCCGAGTGAAGCCTGACGGCCCGGCCCATTCGGCAATATTCGCCTTACCGGAGCAAAGTCTAAACGCGGAACTGCCCCAGACTGGCTTTCAGCTGCTTGGCCAGGCCATCCAGCACTCGCCCACTGTCGGCCGTGGCAGCCACCGCCTCGGCCGCATGCTGAGCTTCGGCATGAATCACCTCGACCCGCCCACGCACCGCATCGGCACCTTCCGCCTGATGCGCCGCCGCCTGAGTCGCCGCATTGATGGCGCCATGCACCTCCTCTACTGCCGCCTGCACCGACTGCTGCACCTTGGCGCTTTCCAGCAGCGCAGCCAGCCCCTGATCTGCCTGCTGACCCGCCTGCCCGATGGCGCCAACCGCCTCACGCGCCCCTTTTTGCAAGGCACCGATATGTGCCTGAATATCGCCGGTCGACTTCTGGGTCTTGCTCGCCAGTGCACGCACTTCATCGGCGACCACGGCGAAACCACGACCGCTCTCCCCCGCACGGGCCGCCTCGATGGCAGCATTCAAGGCCAGCAAATTGGTCTGCTCGGCGATACCATGGATCACCGTCAGCACCACTTCGATCTGTTCGCTCTGCCTGGCCAGTCGCTCGATCACCGCCGCCCCCTCACCAACCCGCAGCACCAGGGTCTCCATCGCGCCACCGACCCGCGCCGCAATCGCCGCATTATCCTGGGTAGACTGACGAATCGCGGCCACCCGGCGCAACGCCTCTTGCATCGCCTGGCTTTCCGCCTGCGCCTCGCCCGCCATCTGCGCCAATGCCTGCAGGCTACCCGCCACCTCGTCGCGCTGGCGCCCAGCGGCAGCCTCCGCCGCGGCACTGCGCAATGCCAGGCCGTCGATTTCCCGCCCGGTGAGTACCGCCACCTCGCCCGCCTCGCGCACAATGGGTTGCAACCTGGCGACAAACCGATTGACCGCGGCCGCCATTTCACCCACCTCATCACGACTGTCCAGCTCGACCCGCCGGGTCAGGTCCCCCTCACCCTCGGCCAAATCCTGCAAGGCCGCGATCAGTAATTGCAGGCGGCTCAACACCCGCCAACCAAGAACCAGCGCCACCGCCAGCAGCGCCAGCAAACCGACCACTAAGAGCCCGACCGCAATGCGCCAACGCAAGCTCTCGGCAGCAGCCCTAACCGAGCCCAGGCTACCCTGCGCCATACCCTCGGCCGCCTGCTGCGCATCAGCCAGGCGTCGCTGCAGCGCCTGAGTGCTTTCGCCTGCGGCGCCGGCCAGACTGGTATCGACCAACTCGCCTGCACTGTCCACCAGCGCAGAGAAACGCTGATCCAGCGATTGCAACTCCTGCTCCACGGCAGCCCTGGACAGACCCAACTGGACCTTGCCGAGTTGCGCCCCCATGGGGTTGATAGACGCCTCGACCATGTACACCTGCGGATCACGCGAGGCTGCATCGACCAGCTTATCCAGCTTGGTATCGCCCTTCCCCGCAGCCACCAAGGCCCGTACCCGCGCATCGCTGCGATTGAAATTGCGGGTCAGGCGCTGCCCCTGCGCATCGTAATAAACGGCGAACAGCACCGCAGGGTCGCGCTGAGCGATACGCGTGAACGCCGTCAGTGCCGGCTTATCGTCATCCCAGATGGCCTTGGGTGCGACGCCGGCCAGCAACTGTGCCATGGCGCTGCCAGACTGCTTGAGATTCTGTTCGAGCACGCCGCGCAACTGCTCCTGCTCGGCCTGAAGCCGCCCGGACAACGCCTTACCAAGGCTCTCTCGAGTATTTACCGACAGCGCCGCCAAGCTCTGCACCACCTCACGCTCAGCGGCGGACAACTCGCCACCCAGGCGCTGACTATCGCCCTCCAGGCGCGTTGCCAGGTCGGCAACCAAGTCATCGACAGTGGTACGGGTCAGCCATACGGCCAGGAATACCTGCACCAGCATGGCCACACCCAGGGCAATGAATACCGGACGCAACAAACGGCTGTGCAGCAATGCGAACATGGCGGACAAGGTCCCACTCCTTTCAAATCAGGCCAGCTTATAACCAGTAATCGGCCGCAAAATACAAAGCTGAAGCCATCGCCATAAAACGACAAAGGGCCGCCCATGGCGACCCTTTGCTGTACCGCTGATGACAATCAGGCGAACGGGTGACGCAGCACGATGGTCTCGTTGCGATCCGGCCCCGTGGAGATGATGTCGATGGGCGCACCGACCAACTCTTCCACCCGCTTGATATAAGCACGTGCGCTGGCCGGTAATTCTTCCAGGGTCTTGGCGCCCAGGGTCGACTCGCTCCAGCCTGGCAGCTCCTCATACACCGGCTGCAGACCCAGATAGCTGTCGGCATCGGTCGGCGCATCGACCAGCACCTCACCGTATTGATCCTTGTAGCCGACACAGATACGAATGGTCTCGAGACCATCGAGCACATCGAGCTTGGTCAGGCACAGGCCGGAAATACTGTTGATTTCGATGGCGCGACGCAGGATCACCGCATCGAACCAGCCGCATCGACGGGCACGACCGGTGGTGGAGCCGAACTCATGACCGCGCTTGGCGAGAAAAGCACCGGTTTCATCGAACAATTCGGTCGGGAACGGCCCGGAGCCGACGCGCGTGGTGTAGGCCTTGGTAATGCCGAGGATGTAATCCAGGTACATCGGACCGAAACCCGAACCGGTTGCAATGCCGCCAGCGGTGGTATTGGAACTGGTCACGTAGGGGTAGGTACCGTGATCAATGTCCAGCAGCGAACCCTGGGCACCCTCGAACATGATGTCCTTGGACTGGCGGCGCATCTCGTGCAGCACCGCGGTCACATCGGCCATCATCGGCTTGAGCAGCTCGGCGTATTCCATACACTCATCCAGGGTTTTCTGGAAATCGATGGCCGGCTCTTTGTAATAGTTCTGCAGCACGAAGTTGTGGTAATCGAGCAACTCACCCAGCTTGGCGGCGAAACGCTCGCGATGGAACAGATCACCAATACGCAGTCCGCGACGCGCCACCTTGTCTTCGTAAGCCGGGCCGATGCCGCGACCGGTGGTACCGATCTTGAGATCGCCACGGGCTTTCTCGCGCGCCTGATCCAGGGCCACGTGATAGGGCAGGATCAGCGGGCAAGACGGGCTGATACGCAGGCGCTCGCGCACCGGCACGCCCTTGCCTTCCAGCTTGATGATTTCCCGCATCAGTGCGTCAGGGGCAACCACTACGCCATTGCCGATCAGGCACTGAACGTTCTCGCGCAGGATGCCCGAAGGGATCAGGTGCAGGACGGTTTTTTCGCCGTCGATCACCAGGGTATGACCGGCATTGTGGCCACCCTGATAACGCACGACGGCTGCAGCCTGTTCGGTGAGCAGGTCGACGATCTTGCCCTTGCCCTCATCGCCCCACTGGGTGCCCAGGACTACGACATTCTTACCCATAACACTTGTCCTCTTCGCGCAAGCTTGATGTCGACCATGGCCGACGGAAACAATTTAGGCCGGCCCGTATGGGCGACCTGCTGGGGGATGGAGCCAGAGTGCCTGTCAGCTTAGACAGCCAACGGCGCCACCTGCCAACGACCATCACACAGCAATAATTGACGATCACAGCCCACCTCGCGAGCTTCGGCCAAAGCCTGCCCAGGCAGAGCCTGCACCACACGCTCGCCGTCACCCCGCAGTCGCTGCACCGCCTGCCACAGGTACACATCATGATGATCCGGCGCCCAGATGCCCGCAGGCAATTCGCCGAGCGGCATCTGCCCAAGACTGACCAGGGTTTTCAGGTCGGTGGAGAACCCGGTCGCTGGACGCGCCCGACCGAAATCCGCACCGATATCGTCATAGCGACCGCCCTGGGCAATCGACTGGCCGACACCCGGCACGAAGGCCGCAAATACCACGCCGGTGTGATAACGGTAGCCGCGCAACTCGCTCAGATCGAAGTACAGCGGCAACTCCGGGTAACGCAGGCTCAGCGCATCGGCAATCGCCAACAAGTCATCCAGCGCAGCATGTACATCGTCCGGTGCCTCGACCAGACAAGCCTGCGCCAGGTCCAGCACTTCACGACCGCCACAGAGCTCGGCCAGGGCGCGCAACATTTTGCACAACGCAGCCGGCAAGGCCTCGGTCAGCAGCACAATCTCATCCATAGCCTTGCGCTGCAGCGCATCGAACAGTTGCTGCTCAACCTCGCCAGACAGGCCGGCGGCACGAGCCAGGCCACGGTAGATACCTACATGACCGAGATCCATGTGAATGTCGGGCACCTGCGCCAGCTCCAGGGTGTCCACCAGCAGGCTGATAACTTCCACGTCACTGGCAGGACTGGCGTCGCCATACAACTCGGCCCCCAACTGGATCGGGCTGCGCGAGGTGGTCAGCGCGCGCGGCTGAGCATGCACCACGCTGCCGGCATAGCACAGCCGACTCGGCCCTTCGCGGCGCAGAGTATGCGCATCGATACGCGCCACTTGCGGCGTGATATCGGCACGAAAGCCCATCTGCCGACCCGACAACGGGTCGGTCACCTTGAAGGTACGCAGATCCAGATCCCGGCCCGCGCCAGTAAGCAGCGACTCCAGGTATTCGATATGCGGCGTCACCACGAATTCATAGCCCCAGCGCTGGAACAGGTCCAGAACCTGACGGCGCGCGACTTCAATGCGCGCCGCTTCCGGCGGCAGTACTTCTTCGATGCCATCTGGCAGTAACCAGCGGTCTACCGTTGCCATTTCGCCATTCCCCTCTTGAACCGGGCGGCACAAGCCTTCAGTGAAGCAGAAAAAGGAGAGCTGTACCCAGCAACATGCTGGCCAACCCCATCAGTCGCAGTCGTCGATCCGACAGCCTTGCAAGCTGTGCGACTGCCTCACGCCAAAGGCGCGGACAGAGGAAAGGCAGGATGCCTTCCAGCACCAGCAGCAGACAAAACGCAATGCCAAATTCCTGCCACATGTTACCCACAGACGCAAAAAAGCCGGGATTTTCCCGGCTGCCGCATGATACCACGTTTTCTTCAGCGGTCACCCCGACGGACGCCTCGCGCCCGCCGGAGTAGAGGTCAAGGCTTGGACTTTTCCAGGTAGCGGAAGAAATCACTGCTCGGATCAAGCACCAACACATCACGCTTGTCCGCGAAGCTCTCGCGATAAGCCCTCAGGCTGCGATAGAAGGAGTAGAACTCCTGATCCTGACCATAAGCCTTGGCGTAGATAGCCGCCGCCTGGGCATCACCATCACCGCGCAGCTCTTCAGCCTGGCGGTAGGCGTCGGCCAGCAGCACACGACGCTGACGATCGGCATCGGCACGAATACCTTCGGCCAATTCCTTACCCTTGGCACGATGCTCGCGAGCCTCCCGCTCACGCTCGGAGCTCATGCGGTCGAATACGCTACGATTCACCTCTTTCGGCAGGTCGATGCCCTTGACCCGCACATCCACCACCTCAATACCCAACTCGCTCTGTGCAGCACGATTGAGCGAAGCCGTAACGTCCGCCATCAGCGCATCACGCTCGCCGGAAACCGACTCGTGCAAGGTGCGCTTGCCGAATTGGTCACGCAGCGAAGCTTCCAGACGACGCGCCAGGCGCTCGTCGGCAATCTGCTTGATACCCGAAGTCGCGGTGTAGTAACGCTCGGCATCGAGCACTCGCCACTTGGCGAAGGCATCGACCATCAGCGCTTTCTTTTCCAGAGTGAGGAAGCGCGAGCTGGAGGAATCCAGGGTCAGCAGGCGGGCATCGAACTTGCGCACCTGATTGACGTAAGGAACCTTCACATGCAAACCCGGCTGCACATCCGGCTGAACGATACGACCGAACTGCAATAGCACGGCCCGTTCGGTTTGCGCCACGATATAGAAGCTGTTCCAGGCCACCAACGCCAGCACTACGCCAACAATCAGGGCGATCAGCGATTTATTGCTCATCAACGGCTCTCCCTTGTGCGCAGCTCAACCTGACGCGGGTCCATTTTCACTCGCGAACTTGCATCACTGACACCCGCAGCCGAGATCGAGCCGGACGCAGACGAACCGCGACCATCGATCATCTTGTCCAGCGGCAGATAAAGCAGGTTGTTCTGGCCCTTGTCGCCAGTCACCAGAACCTTGCTGGTGTTGCTCATCAACTCCTGCATGGTGTCCAGATACAAACGCTCACGCGTGACTTCCGGCGCCTTGCGGTACTCGGCAACCAGGGCGGTAAAGCGATCCGCCTCACCCGTTGCACGGGAAACCACTTCCTCACGGTAACCGCTGGCGTCTTCGATCAGACGCTGGGACTGACCGCGCGCTTCCGGCACTACGCCATTGGCATAGGTTTCCGCCTGATTCTTCTCACGCTGCTCATCTTCACGGGCGCGAATCACATCGTCGAAGGCCTCCTGCACTTCACGCGGCGCAGCCGCACTCTGCAAGTTGACCTGGGTAACGTTAATGCCGGTGCGATAGGTATCGAGGAAGCGCTGCAAGCGATCCTTGACCTCACTGGCCATCAGTTCACGGCCTTCGGTCAGCACCTGATCCATCTCGGTCGAACCGACCACATGGCGCACGGCGCTATCGGTGGCGTGCTGCAAGCTGACTTCCGGCTGATCGACGTTGAGCACGAAGTCCTGCAGATTGCTGATCTTGTATTGCACGGTCAGCGGCACTTCGATGATGTTCTCGTCCTCGGTGAGCATCTGCCCCTGCTTGCTGTAAGCACGCTCGCGGGTGACGTTCTCCTGGAACTTGCGATCAATCGGCGGGAAGTAAATGTTCAGGCCCGGCCCTACGGTTTCGTAGTACTTGCCGAAACGCAGCACCACGGCCTGCTCCTGCTCATCGATCACATAGATCGCGCTGTACAGCCAAACGGCCGCGAGCAAGCCCAGACCAATGAATAGCAGACCGAAACCACCGCCTTTACCAGCGCCGTCGTCACTGCCACGTTTCTTACCACCACCGAACAGCCCGTTGAGGCTTTCCTGCAGCTTGCGGAAGGCTTCATCGAGATCCGGTGGACCCTTGCGATCACCGCCTTTGCGGCCGCCCCAAGGATCCTGATTGTTCGAGTTGCCACCCGGCTCATTCCAAGCCATAGCGCTCTCCATCTAATAAAGCAAAGACGCGCCCACGGCGCGCCGACCAATGCTACCGAATGCCAGCCATCAGCGGCAAAACCACTGACGCAGGCTTTATTGCAAAGTGTGTTGCTCGATAAATTCCAGCGGTTTCAAACCTGCTCGGGTGACCAGTCGATTCAACTCAATTCGCGGCAGACGTACTGCCAGCAAACTACTGCCATCCTCGGCATGCTCCTCACTCAGCACCGCACCCAAGGCAAAAAACTGAGCACGTAGGCGCGCCAGGCCCTGCGGCAACTGCAAGGTAGCAATAAACAGTTCATCGCCCAACAACTCGGCAACGGCCTGCTTCAACAGAGGCAGGCCTCGCCCGTCGCGAGCAGACAACCAGACTCGCAGCGGCTTGCCATCGGCATCACGCTGAATCTGCGGTTCAACACCCTCGAGCAGATCCAACTTGTTGTACACCTCGAGAATCGGCAACTCGTGCGCGCCGATCTCACCCAGCACCGCCATGACCTGCTCGATCTGCTGATCACGTTCAGGCTCGTGGGCATCGATCACATGCAGGAGCAAGTCGGAATTGCTCGATTCCTCGAGGGTCGCACGAAAAGCTTCGACCAGTTTATGCGGGAGATGACGAATAAAACCCACGGTATCGGCTAACACCACCGGCCCCAGGTCATCCAACTCCAGCCGACGCAAGGTCGGGTCCAGGGTGGCGAACAACTGATCGGCAGCGTACACATCAGACTCGGTCAGCGCATTGAACAGGGTCGACTTGCCGGCGTTGGTGTAGCCGACCAGAGACACAGAGGGGATGTCTGCGCGCTTGCGTCCGCGCCGCGCCTGCTCGCGCTGACTGCGCACCTTCTCCAGCTTTTGCTTGATCTGTCGAATACGTACCCGCAGCAAACGGCGGTCGGTTTCCAGCTGAGTCTCACCTGGACCACGCAGACCGATCCCCCCCTTCTGCCGCTCCAGGTGAGTCCAGCCGCGAACCAGACGCGTGCTCAGATGATCCAGCTGGGCCAGCTCGACCTGCAGCTTGCCTTCGTGAGTTCGGGCGCGCTGGGCGAAAATATCGAGAATCAGGCCAGTTCGATCAAGCACCCGACACTCGAAAACCCGCTCCAGGTTGCGTTCCTGACTGGGCGTGAGGACGTGATTGAAGATAACCAGATCCGCCTCGAGGGTCTTGACCTGGTTGCGTAACTCCTCGACCTTGCCACTGCCAATCAGGTATTTCGCCGTCAGCCGGCTACTCGGTACGTTGAGGAAGGCAACAGTGTCAGCGCCAGCCGAAATGGCGAGCTCCTGAAACTCCTGCGGATCTTCGCGCGCCGCGGAGTCTTGACCATCCAGATGAACCAGGACAGCCCGCTCACCCCCTTCATGGCGCTCGAAGAACAATACGACCTCCTAAATCAGGCGTTGCCCGGCTCGTTTTCAGCAGCTTCAGCCAGCTCAGTCTCGGAAACGCTCGGCAAACGCACTGGTCGGCTCGGCACCACAGTGGAGATAGCGTGCTTGTAGACCATCTGGCTGACAGTATTTTTCAGCAGAATCACGAACTGATCGAAAGACTCGATCTGACCTTGCAGCTTGATGCCGTTGACCAGGTAGATGGAAACCGGGACGCGTTCCTTACGTAGGGTATTCAGGTAAGGGTCTTGTAGCGAATGCCCTTTTGACATGTGTCGCACTCCTTTGGAAAATCGATAATTAATAGTGTTAGTAAGGTAATAAATGACATCAGGCCGTAATACCCCCAAGGATAGACGGCCCAAGACAAGGTCTCAGGTCAATATGGAGGCCGCCGCCAGGTATTTCAAGGCGCGCGGCAAATTGTCACAAGCCAGACTGTCCAGCCAGTGCAAATCGGCCCAACTGCGCAACCAGGTAAACTGTCTCTTGGCCAGCTGACGCGTGGCGATGATGCCGCGTTCGCGCATCTGCGCCTCGCTCAGATTACCTTCCAGAAAATCCCACACCTGGCGATAACCCACCGCTCGTATAGACGGCAATCCCGGGTGCAGGTCACTTCTCTGACGCAGGCGTTCGACCTCGCCGACAAAGCCCTGTTCCAACATCAACTGAAATCGTTGCGCAATTCGCGCATGCAACATCTGGCGCTGCGCCGGAGCGATAGCCAAGTGCGCAACAGTATAGGGGAATTGTCCCGCACCTGAGGCGCCCAAGACATGATTTTGCTCAGCCTGGCGCTGGCGATGTGCGGTCATGCTCAAACCGCTGACGCGGTGCACTTCCAGCGCCCGAACCAGCCGCTGCGGGTCATTGGGATGGATACGCGCTGCGGACTCCGGATCGACCGCTTGCAGCTCGCGATGCAGGGCATCCCAGCCTTCGACCTGGGCACGCGCTTCCAGCTCGGCACGCACCTGCGGGTCGGCGCCTGGCATATCGGCCAACCCTTCGAGCAACGCCTTGTAATACAGCATGGTGCCGCCGACCAGCAGCGGGATGCGCCCACGCGCGCTGATCTCGGCCATAGCCGCCAGGGCGTCGGCACGAAATTCAGCCGCCGAGTAGCTTTCGGCCGGGTCGCGGATGTCGATCAGACGATGCGGGAACTCGGCAAGTATGGCTTTGTCGGGCTTGGCGGTACCGATGTCCATGCCGCGATAGATCAAGGCCGAATCGACACTGATCAGCTCGCACGGCAGTACCCGCGCCAGCTCGAGGGCCAGATCGGTCTTGCCGGCGGCGGTAGGCCCCATCAGGAAAATTGCCGGAGGCAGGCGTTCGGACATCGTCAATGCATCTCGGTATGGCGCGAGCGCCAATCGCCCGCTGCCCGGTCAGCGACCACGCAGGAACAGCTTATCCAGCTCGTCCATGCCCAACTGCGTCCAGGTTGGTCGACCATGGTTGCATTGGCCACTGCGCTCGGTCTGCTCCATGTCGCGTAGCAGTGCATTCATTTCCGGCAGACTCAGGCGTCGATTGGCGCGCACCGCGCCGTGACAGGCCATGGTACCAAGCAGCTCGTTGAGGTGTGCCTGAATCCGGTCACTGGTGCCGTACTCGAGCAGATCGGACAACACATCCGCCACCAATCGATTGGCCTCGGCCTGCTTGAGCAGCGCGGGAATCTGGCGGATAGCCAGACTTTCCGGCCCCAGACGCTGCAATTCGAAGCCCAGACGCTGGAACCAGGCCGCATGCTCCTCGGCGCAGTCCGCCTCGCGCTGGCTGACGGCAAGGGATTCGGGCACCAGCAATGGCTGCCCGCGCAAGCCTTCGCTGGCCATGGCGACCTTCAACCGTTCATAGGTAATCCGCTCGTGCGCCGCATGCATGTCGACCAGCACCAGACCCTGCACGTTCTCGGCGAGGATATACACCCCCTTGAGCTGGGCAATGGCATACCCGAGCGGCGGCACATCGCCCGACGCCTCGGGCAGGCTTGCCGACGCCACGCTCAGCGGCGCGAAATACTCGCGGTAGGCCCCTTGCGCCTCGGCAGCCGGCACTCCGACCTGCGGTCGCTGCCCCTGATAGCCAGCCCCCGGCGAGCGCCAGATCGTCCCGCTCGGCGCCGGCTCGAGCAAACTGGCCGCCAGGCCGATCTCGCCCTGGGCACCAAATTCGCCGGCCGCCTGCCCAACCGGGGCCAGCATGCCGCTCACCGCTGCCGGTGCCGCCAGCTGGTCTTCCGGACGCACATCGCCTAAAGCGCGATGCAGGGTGCCGTAAAGAAAATCATGGACCATGCGCCCGTCGCGAAAGCGCACTTCGTGCTTGGTCGGGTGGACGTTGACATCGACCACCGAGGGGTCGATCTCCAGGAACAGCACAAAGGTCGGATGACGGCCATTGAACAGCACGTCGCGATAGGCCTGGCGCACCGCATGGGCAACCAGCTTGTCACGCACCGTGCGCCCGTTGACGTAGAAATATTGCAGGTCCGCCTGGCTGCGCGAGAAGGTCGGCAAGCCGACCCAGCCCCACAGGCGCAAGCCATTGCGCTCGACCTCGATGGGCAGCGCCTGCTCGAGAAAGGCCGCACCACAGACTGACGCCACCCGTCGCGCACGACTGACATCGTCATGCGCCTCGTGCAACCCCAGCAGGGTCTTGCCGTTATGGCGCAAATGGAAAGCCACATCGAAACGCGCCAGTGCCAGGCGTTTGATGACTTCCTGCAGGTGATCGAATTCGGTCTTCTCGGTCTTGAGAAACTTGCGCCGCGCCGGGGTATTGAAGAACAGGTCGCGCACCTCCACCGAGGTGCCAACCGGATGCGCGGCCGGTTGCACGCGCGGCTGCATGTCGCGGCCTTCGGTTTCCACCTGCCAGGCCTGCTCGGCGTCAGCCGTGCGCGACGTCAGGGTCAGGCGGGCGACCGAGCTGATCGAAGCCAGCGCCTCGCCACGAAAGCCCAGGCTCATCACCTGCTCGAGGTCTTCAAGCTCTCGGATCTTGCTGGTGGCATGCCGGGCCAACGCCAACGGCAGATCGTCCGGAGCGATGCCACCCCCGTCGTCTCGCACCCTCAGCAGTTTGACCCCACCCTGTTCGACATCCACGTCGATGCGGCGGGCGCCGGAGTCCAGGCTGTTCTCGAGCAGTTCCTTGATCACCGAAGCGGGCCGTTCGACCACCTCGCCGGCGGCGATCTGGTTGGCCAGTCGCGGACTCAGCAACTGGATACGCGCGTCGTTACTCATGGTTGAGCCGCCAGCGCGGTGCTCGGAATCTGCAGGGTCTGGCCGACCTTGATCACGTCGGAGCGCAGCGAGTTGGCACTGCGCAGGGCGCCAAGGCTGACCTGATAACGCAGCGCAATCAACGCCAGGCTCTCACCGGAGCTGACCACGTGCTCGCGCGGCCCCTGGGCGATCTTGCCGTTATCGCGCTGCCAGGCGACGTAGCTGCCGGGCGGCGGGTTCTGCTGAAAGAACTGCCGCACGCCGGTCACGATAGAGCGTGCCAGCGCCTGCTGGTGGCCGACACTGGCCAGCTTGCGACCCTCACTTGGATTGGATATGAAGCCGGTTTCGACCAGGATCGAGGGCATATCCGGCGACTTGAGTACCATGAAGCCCGCCTGCTCGACCCGACGCTTATGCAGTGGGGTGATCCGCCCCATATTGTTCAGGACCTTATTGCCGACATTCAGGCTGGACGACAGCGAGGCGGTCATCGACAGATCCAGCAATACCCCGGCCAGCATGCGGTCCTTATCGTCCAGGCTGACATTGCCGGCGCCGCCGATCAGGTCCGACTGGTTCTCCGAGTCGGCCAGCCAGCGCGCCGTCTCCGAGGTGGCGCCGCGATCCGACAGGGCATACACCGACGCGCCAAAGGCCGCCGCCCGCGGCGCCGCATCGGCATGAATCGAAACGAACAGATCGGCACCCTTCTTGCGCGCGATGTCGGTGCGCTTGCGCAGTGGGATGAAGTAGTCGCCGGTGCGCACCAACTCACCGCGATAGCCTTTCTCGGCATTGACCTGGCGCATCAACTCCTTGGCAATTGCTAGGGTCACGTGCTTCTCGAACAGGCCCTTGACCGGTGACAGCGCGCCTGGATCTTCGCCACCGTGACCGGCATCAATGGCGATGACGATATCGCGCTTGCCACTGGGCAGCGGGGTCCACTTGGGCGGCGCCTGGGTCGGCGTTACCGGTAACGGCGGCGCACTGGCAACCTGCGTGACGGGCAGGCTGGGGGCCGCACCCGACTCCTGATCGAACAGATCAACCACCAGGCGATGGCCGTATTGCTGGTTGGGCGCCAGGACAAAACTCTTCGGCGTGACCTGCGCCGACAAATCGATCACCACGCGCAGATCTTCAGGCGTGCGTTGCGCCGAACGCACGCTGGTAATGGGGGTATTACTCAACGCCAGGTTATCGAAGCCAGTCACCAGCCTGGCACCGCTGACATCGATGACGATGCGATTCGGTGCCGTGAGGGTAAAGACACTGTGCTGCACCGGACCGGACAAGTCGAACACCAGCCGCGTGTTGTCCGGTGCACGCCACAGCCTTACGCTGCGCACATCCGAAGCGGCAAAAACCTCGACAGCCAGCGCCGCCAGCACCACTCCAACCGCGATGAAACGCGCGCCTATGCGCATACCCGACCCCATTTTGTTTTGATCATGCTCCGGAGGCCAAAGCGGCACACCAGGTTTTGCCAGGTTCGCCCTGCGCCTGCAGATGCAGGGAACGGCCAGTAGCTTGCGCGGTAATGGTAATGTCCATGTCGGCCTTTGGCAAAACGCCTGCGCCGCGTTCTGGCCACTCGATCAGGCACAAGGCATCACCCTCGAAGTAGTCGCGTATCCCCAGGTACTCCAGTTCCTCCGGGTCGACCAGGCGATACAGGTCGAAATGAAACACGCGCACCGCATCGATTTCGTAAGGCTCGACCAGGGTAAAGGTCGGACTCTTCACCGCCCCAACATGGCCCAGACCGCGAATGATCCCGCGCGACAGGGTGGTTTTACCAGCACCCAGATCGCCATGCAGATAGATCACCCCACGTCCGCCAGTCACCCGAGCGATCCGCGCCCCCACGTTCAACATCGCCGCTTCATCGGCGGCATACAACTCTAGTTCGGCCAAGCTGACTGCTCCTGCAACAATTGACGAATGGCGGCGCACAGGTCGCTCGCCGCCAACCCATTGCCCTGCTCGGCCAGACGCTCACCCGCACCTGCATGCAGCCAAACGGCCAGACTGGCCGCCGCCAGCACCGGCAGGCCCTGCGCCAGCAACGCACCAATCAGGCCCGCCAGAACATCGCCCAGGCCGGCGCCGGCCATTGCCGGATGGCCGCGATCACAGAGCAATAGCTGCCCGGCTGGGTCAGCCAGCAGAGTGCCCGCCCCCTTGAGCACACACACCGCCCCATAGCGCTGGGCCAGGGCCAGCGCAGCTGCCGGACGATTAGCCTGCACGGCGGCGCTACTGATACCCAGCAAGCGCGCGGCTTCGCCTGGATGCGGGGTGATTACACCACCTGCCGGCATCTTGACCACACCTGCGGCCATCAGGTTCAGGGCATCGGCATCCCACACCTGTGGCGCGCCGGTGATGGCCGCCAGCGACAACAGGCTGCGACCCCAGGCACCCTGCCCTAGGCCCGGCCCGACCACCCAGACACTGGCCGCTGCGCCCTGCGACCGTAACTGATTGGCCGAGGCCACGGCAAAGCCCATCACCTCGGGGATGCGCGCCTGCGCCGCGGCCAGATGTTCGCATCGGGTGGCCAGGGACACCATCCCGGCGCCAGCGCGCAATGCACTTTGCGCGGCGAGCAAGGCCGCGCCGGCAAAGCCGTGGTCACCGCCGACCACCAGCACATGGCCCAGCTGCCCCTTGTGCACGCTGCGCGGGCGCGGCGGCAAGCACGGTACATTCGCCCCAGCCAGGCGTTGCGCCACGCACGCCTGCCGAGCGACCAGCGCCGGATCGGCCTGCAGGTCATCAAATACCAGTTCGCCCACCCAATCGGGCGCCTCCCCGGTGAATAGCCCCAACTTCAGACCGATCAGGGTCACTGTCAGCTGCGCACGCACCGCCACGCCCAGCACCTGACCGCTGTCGGCACACAAGCCCGAGGGAATATCCACCGCCAGTACCGGCAGGCCACTGGCATTGAGCAGGCGGATCGCCTGGGCATAGGGTTCGCGCACCGCGCCGCTCAGACCGGTGCCGAGCAGCGCATCGAGCACAATGCCACTCAGCGCGGCGCACTCGCTCCAGGGTTGAACAATCACGCCTGCGGCCTGCGCCTCATCGCGCGCCTGCGCCGCAGCGCCTTGCAGCTGCAGCGGATCGCCCACGGCCAGCAGCTGCACCTGCCAGCCGGCACGCAGCGCCAGGGCCGCCACCAGGTAGCCGTCGCCGGCATTGTTGCCACGCCCAGCCAGCACCGTCAGCGCCCCGGCGTCCGGCCAACGGCGGCGCAGCGCCCGCCAGATAGCATGGGCGGCGCGGCTCATCAGCTCGAAGCCCGGGGTCCCGGCGGCGATCAGGCGCGCATCCAGCTCACGTACCTGGGCGGCGCTATATAGGGCAAGGGGAAGATTGTCTGGCGATTGCGGCATGCGTCGGCTCCGATGTCTGGCAGAATTATACTCACCTCCGCCCCGGTTACCCGCCCCATATGACAACTGCCGCACTCGACCTCGCCGCCCTCGCCCAATCGATCAAGGAGTGGGGCCGCGAGCTGGGCTTCCAACAGGTCGGCATCGCCGGGCTGGAGCTGGGTGAGCACGAGGCGCACCTGCAACGCTGGCTCGACGCCGGCTACCAGGGCGAGATGGACTATATGGCCGCCCACGGCAGCAAACGCTCACACCCTGACGAGCTGGTGCCTGGGACCTTGCGGGTGGTTTCGTTGCGCATGGATTACCTGCCCGGCGACACGCAGATGGCCCAGCGCCTGGGCGAGCCGGAGAAAGCCTATGTCTCGCGCTACGCCCTGGGTCGCGATTACCACAAGCTGATCCGCAAGCGTCTGCAGCACCTGGCCGAGCGCATCCAGCAACAGGTCGGCCCGTTCGGTTACCGCGCCTTCGTCGACAGTGCACCGGTACTGGAGAAAGCCATCGCAGAACAGGCCGGACTCGGCTGGATCGGCAAGAACACCCTAGTACTCAACCGCAGCGCCGGCAGCTACTTCTTCCTTGGCGAGCTGTTCGTCGACCTACCCCTGCCGGTCGACGCGCCGCACGCTACAGAACATTGCGGGCGCTGCAGCGCGTGCCTGGACATCTGCCCGACCGGGGCGTTTGTCGGCCCTTACGCGCTGGATGCACGGCGCTGTATTTCCTACTTGACCATCGAACTGAAAGGCTCGATCCCCGTGGAACTGCGCGCACCGATCGGCAACCGCGTGTTCGGATGCGACGACTGCCAGCTGGTCTGCCCGTGGAACCGCTTTGCCCGCCCCACCGAGCAGGGCGACTTCCAGCCGCGTCATCAACTGGACAACGCCGAGTTGGCTGCCCTGTTTCGCTGGAGCGAAGAAGAATTTCTCAGCCGCACCGAAGGCTCACCGTTACGCCGTGCCGGCTACGAGCGCTGGCTGCGCAACCTGGCGGTAGGCCTGGGCAATGCGCCCTCGAGCATCCCGGTGCTCGAGGCGCTGCAGGCCCGCCGCGAACACCCCTCGCCACTGGTGCGCGAGCATGTCGAGTGGGCGCTGGCACGCCACGCCGAGCGGGACGCACCCTGAAGCCAAGACTCAAGCCTTGATGAAGTGCTCGCGGTAGTACTTGAGCTCGGCAATGGACTCGCGAATATCGTCAAGCGCCTGGTGGCTGGCCTTCTTCTGGAACCCCTCCTTGAGTTTCGGCGCCCAGCGCTCGGCGAGTATCTTGAGGGTCGAGACATCCAGATAGCGGTAGTGAAAATAAGCTTCCAGATCCGGCATGTAACGATAGAGAAAACGTCGATCCTGACCGATGCTGTTACCGCAGATCGGCGACTGGCCCTTGGCCACCCACTGCTCGAGAAAGGCAATGGTCTGCGCCTCGGCCTCGGCCTGGCTGATCCTACTCTCGCGCACACGCTTGACCAGGCCGCTTTCGCCATGGGTGCGGGTGTTCCATTCATCCATGCCGGCTAGTGCCTCGTCACTCTGATGCACCGCAATCACCGGGCCTTCGGCCAGGATATTGAGGTCGCTATCGGTAATGATCGTGGCCATTTCAATGATCACGTCCTTTTCTGGATCGAGTCCGGTCATTTCCAGGTCGATCCAGATCAGATTCTGCGGGTTCTGCATGCTGTACTCCTCGGCTGATACCGGCAGTTTAGCGAATAAACAAGCATGCAAGCCTGCCGACTTGCCCTGGCACCCCCAGTCAGCCCCGACCAACGCCCGGCATCCGCCATAACAGCAGGCGCGAGTCGCGCCAGTCATGCAGCTCGACTTGCTGATCGGCCGGCACCCCGGGCACCTCGAAGCTGTTGCTCACCAGCCAGGCACCGCCGGTCATTTGTGCCACGGCCCTGGCCCAGAGCGCCGCCATCGGCGCGGGCGAGAGAAAGCAATAGACCACATCGAATTCCGCCAGCCCGGTCCGCCAGAGATTCTCGTAGCGAATCCGGCAGTTGTGCTGCGGCAATGCGCGCAGCCAGGCAATGGCAAACGGCAAGGGCGCGGTCTCCACTCCGACAAACTGCGCCTGGGGAAAGCGCCGCGCCAGCCAAAGCAAGGCTCCCGCCGGGCCGCAACCGAGATCGACGAAGCGGAAACTGGCTGGTTGCCGAACAAGCAACTCGGCCAGCTGCTGGCGACTGCGCGCCCCGGTCAGATACAGCGGCACCCGCTCGCCGACACTGTTCCAGTTGCCCAGCAATAGCAGCAGAAAGCCGGCAAGAAACACCCAGGACGGCAACGCCGCACCGCTGACCAGCAGCAACGCCGGGACAAACGCCAGGTTCAGCCACCACCACCAAGACGACAAACCGAACCCGCGACCGACACTCGCCGCCAACAAACCCAGGATCAAACCAGCGGCCAGGCCGCTGGGGCGCCAGCTCGAGTACTGCTGCGCCAGAACGATCACCCCGCCCACCACCAGCGCCGCGACCAGCTGCGCCAGCAACGCCAGCAGGGCCGGATAGCGGCCGGCCACTCGCCCCATCATCCGTACACGCGCAACCATTTCTCGCCCCTGCCTGCCTATCGTCACTGCACCGCAGTCTAACCCGCAGCGCGAGTCTGCCTGTACCACGTGCTAGACTCGCTGACGGATTTCACCGCAAGTCAACCTCGGAACTTTCATGGCCAAACGCCAACTCAACCGCCGGCAAAGCTGGCGCATCGACAAAATTCAGGGCGAGCGAGCCGCCCGCGCGGCCAAGCGCGAGTCGCAGGCCGTGCAAACCCTGGAGGGTGGCGACCTCGGGCCGGAACAGCTGGGCCTGGTCATCGCCCACTTTGGCGTACAGGTCGAAGTCGAAGCCACAGACGGCGAACTGGCCGGCCAGGTGTTTCGCTGTCACCTGCGCGCCAACCTACCAGCCATGGTCACCGGCGATCGAGTGGTCTGGCGTGCCGGCAATCAGGGCATCGGCGTCATCGTTGCGCAACTGCCACGCAAAACCGAACTGTGCCGCCCGGACACGCGCGGCCAGCTGAAGCCGGTGGCGGCCAACGTCGACCTGATCGTGATCGTCTTCGCGCCACTGCCCGAACCCCACGCCAACCTGATCGATCGCTACCTGGTGGCCGCCGAACATGCCGGCATTCGCCCCTTGCTGCTGCTGAACAAGGCCGACCTGATCGACGAGCAGAACGCCATTGCACTGAACGTCCTGCTCGGCGTGTATCGCCAGCTCGGCTACCCAGTACTGGAAGTTTCGGCCCATCAGGGCGACGGCATGGAACAGCTCAAGCAGCAGCTCGACGGCCATGTCAGCGTCTTCGTCGGCCAGTCCGGGGTTGGCAAGTCATCGCTGGTCAACAGCCTGCTGCCAGGGGTGGACACCCGGGTCGGACCGCTGTCGGAACTGACCGGCAAGGGCACCCACACCACCACCACTGCCCGCTTGTTCCACTTCCCCGGCGGCGGTGAGCTGGTCGACTCGCCCGGTATTCGCGAATTCGGCCTGGTGCATGTCAGCCGCGCGGATGTCGAAGCAGGGTTCATCGAGTTCAACGAACTGATCGGCCAGTGCCGCTTTCGCGACTGCAAACATGACCGCGAGCCTGGCTGCGCCCTGCTCAAGGCGCTGGAAGACGGTCGCATCCAGCCCCAACGGATGGCCAGCTACCGGCATATCCTGGCCAGCCTGCCCGAAGCCGATTACTGATACGACCAGGCCGCGATCATTCGCGGCCTGAAGCGTTCCAGCAGCGAATCATTCGCTCGGCTGATCTAACTGCAACACCCCGTCTTCGAAAATATTCAAGCGCTCACGCAACTCATCCGGGCCAGCCGGATCCGGCATGAGCGGCGGCACATCAGGCACCACGGCGCCGCCAGGCACTTCAGGCGCTGCATCGACGGCGCCATCCTGCTCGCCTTCAATCTCGCGCTGGGCCTTTTTCGTCAACACGACGATATCGATACGCCGATTGACCGGATTCAATGGATCGTCTCGATCGTACAACGCCGACGACGCGTAACCCACTACCCGGGCCACCTGCGCCTCGTCGTAACCGCCCGCGATCAAGGCGCGTCGAGCGGCATTGGCCCGATTCGCGGAGAGTTCCCAATTGCCGAACTCGCCATAACCCGCAAACGGCTTGGCATCGGTATGGCCGCTGATGCTGATTTTGTTCGGTACCGCCTTGATGGTGTCGGCCAGGGCCAGCAGGATGTCCTCGAATTGCGGCTGCAGGCGCGCACTGCCGCTATCGAACATCGGCCGGTTCTCGGCGTCCATGATCTGGATGCGCAAGCCATCCTGGGTGATCTCGAACAGGATCTGATCCTTGAAGCGCTGCAACTGCGGATTTTCCTCGACCTTGCTCTGCAACTCCTGCAGCAGCAACTCGAGACGCTCATGCTCCAGCTCCTCGGCCTTGGCGTCGGCCTCATCAGGGGCAGGGGCTGGCTGGGCCGGCTCGATCTCGCGCTCTTCGCCTTCGGTCTGGTCATCGATCGGCTGGTTGAGGGTGCGATCCGGTGCCGGCGTGGGCGAGCCACCGAGGTCGATGACAAAGGGGCTAGCGCTTTCAGAGAAACCGATCGGATCCTTGAAATAACCGGAAATCAGCTTCTTCTGCTCAGGCGTAGCCACGGACATCAGCCACATCACCAGAAAGAACGCCATCATCGCCGTGGCGAAGTCGGCAAAGGCGATTTTCCAGGCCCCGCCATGGTGGCCAGCGGCAACCTTCTTGACCCGCTTGACGATGATCGGCTGATTGTTGTCCATTTTCCGTTAGTTTCCGCGCATCGCCTGCTCGAGTTCGGAAAAACTCGGGCGATGGGCCGGATAGAGCACCTTGCGCGAGAACTCGACGGCCAGCGAGGGCGGCATGCCGGACGCCGAAGCGACCAGGCCGGCCTTGATCGCCTCGAATACGTTGATCTCTTCCTTGGCGTCATGCTCCAGCGCCGCGGCTAGCGGACCGAAAAAACCATAGGAGGCGAGAATGCCGAGGAAGGTGCCGACCAGCGCCGTGCCCACCTTCTGGCCGATCTGCGCATTGTCGGCTTCGGCGAGGACCGACATGGTGATCACGATCCCCAGCACCGCGGCGACGATACCCATGGCCGGCATGGCATCGGCGACCTTGGCCACGGCATGAGAGGGGTGCTCGAGTTCTTCCTTGAGGCTGGCGATCTCCATATCGAACAAGCCTTCCAGCTCATGCGGCGCCATATTGCCGGAGGACATGATGCGCAGGTAATCGCAGATATAGGCCGTTATCCGCTCGTCTTTGAGGATGCTCGGATACTTGCTGAAAATCGGACTGGCCGAAGGTTCCTCGATGTCGGCCTCGATGGCCATCATGCCTTCGCGGCGGCTCTTGTTGAGGATTTCGTAGACCAGCTTCAGCACGTCCAGGTAATAGCCGTGACTGAAGCGCGAGCTGAACATACTCAAGGACTTCTTGAACACGCGCATGAACATGCTGCCCGGATTGGCCTGCAGAAAAGCCCCCAGTGCGGCGCCGCCAATAATCAATACTTCAAACGGATGCACCAACGCCATGAACTGGCCGCCGGACAGAATAAATCCGCCGAGCACGCTAGCAATTACAACGATGATGCCAATGATTTTTGCCATAAAGAGGAAACTTGCGAGAGCCTGTGGTGTGGGTTATGCAAAACAACCCTTCTATTTATCGGAACTAATGCGCGAGACTATAGCCAGTCAAGTCTAAAAGCCAGCATGGCTAAGCACAGATGCCCACCTCAAAACCCCAACCGCGTACCCTTGAAGACTGGCTCGATCGGCTGGACAAGCAATTGTTGCCGGTGCCTGTTGAACACCACCTGAATGCCTGTCGCGCCCTGTCCGACAGCTGTCGTTCGCTGCGTGACATAGCAGAATTGATGCAGGCCAGCCCAGCCCTGGCATTATGCGTTCTACGCGAGGCCAATCGACAAGCCGGCAGTTTCAGCGCCCCTGCCGAAAGCCTGGAAAGCGCTCTCAGTCGACTCGGATTGCAGCGCACCCTTGAGCTGGTGAAACGCCAACCCGCCCGCCCTCTCGACGAAATCCCACTGGCACTGCGGCAGATCCAGCTAATCAGCCAGCACGCGGCGCAGCAGGCCAGCGGCTTGTTCAGTGGGCGCCTGGCGCGCCTGTGGCAGGAGATCCACTGGGGCAGCCTGTTGTTTCTCGCGCCGATCTGGTCGTTGCTGGCGGCCCATCCCGAGCTGTTCGAGCAATGGGAACAACGCGTACTGGCCCACGCCGAGCCGGCGGCCAAGGTCGAGCAGGATCTTCTCGGCGTCCCCCTGCTCGCTCTGTGCCTGGCATTGGCCAAGCGCTGGCGCCTGCCCGACTGGGTGATTCAAGGCTACCGCCTGCTGGTGGAAGATCGCCGCCAACTGGTCAAGGCCCTGCACATCGCGCGCGACAATCAGCACCCCCTGCATCAGCAGCACATGCTCGATGCCGATACACCTCTGCGGCGCTGGCTGACCCAGCCAGCCAACAGCATCCTGCTGGCCAACGGCCTGGCGCTGTCCGCCCACCAGGCGTGGAGCAGCCCGCACAGCCTACGCTGGCAGCTCCTGAGCGGACTCTACCTGCAGCTACCGTTGAGCGATGTGCAGCAACTCATCCACCAGCACGCAGCGCAGAGTGCGCGCCAGCAGGCCACGGCAGAGCTCTGGCATCCCGCCCAAGCCCTACTCTGGCCCTGGGATGCCCGGCGCTTGCATGGCAAAATCAGCGCCCCAGCGGCGACGACACCCCCTGCAGACAACGGATGGCGCCAGCATTGCGCGCAATTGCTTGCGCAGCCGAGTGCGTTCAACAGCCTCGACCAGCTCACCGCCGGCGCCACTCAAGCCCTGCAGGCCTGCGGAATGTCGCGGGTACTAGTGCTCCTGGCCGACCGCAGCCACAGCCGCCTGCGAGCGCAGCAACAGACCGGCCTGGACAAGTCGGCCAGCACCCTCGCCATCGACCCACAGCAGAGCCAAGTACTGCGGCGCCTGCTCAAGGCACCGGCACAGCTGCGCCTGACGCCGGCCAATATTGCGCAATTCTCGGCCCTGCTGCCAGGCTCGCTGAAGGCACTATTTCCCAGCGAGCACCTGCTGATTCGCTCACTGGCCAGCAACGACCGTGTGGTAATGGTCATCGTCGCCGACCAATCCGGCGCCGCACTGAGCGATAGCAGCGTGCAAGCCGCTGGTAAAACCGCGCAATGTATTCAACGGGCCCTGGACAGTTTTGCCAAACGTGAGCGTTGAGCTTTCCGTTACAATCCGCCCCTTCCCCCATGAAATGTAGAGGCCCAGCATGACTGCCTTCGCTGCGTTGCCGTTGGTAATTGAACCGGCCGAACTGGCCGAGCGCCTGGATGCGCCCGAACTGATTCTGGTCGACCTGACCAGCGCGGCGCGCTATGCCGCCGGCCATATACCCGGCGCGCGCTTCGTCGACCCCAAACGCACCCAACTGGGACAGCCGCCGGCTCCCGGCCTGCTTCCTGAGCTCGCGCAACTCGAACAGCTATTCGCCGAACTGGGTCATAACCCGGGCGCCGTCTATGTGGTCTATGACGATGAAGGCGGCGGCTGGGCCGGGCGCTTCATCTGGCTGCTGGATGTGATCGGCCACAGCCATTACCACTACCTCGACGGCGGCCTGCAGGCCTGGCTGGCCGAGGAACGCCCGCTGAGCAGCGAGCAACCCGCCGCATGCGCCGGCCCGCTCAAGCTGACGCTCAATGACAGCCCGACCGCCAGCCGCGACTACCTGCAAAGCCGCCTCGGCGCCGCTGACCTGGCGATCTGGGATGCCCGCTCCCCCGCCGAGTACCGCGGTGAAAAAGCCTTTGCCGCCAAGGCCGGGCACATTCCTGGCGCAGTCAACTTCGAGTGGACGGCCGGCATGGATCCCGCCCGCGCCTTGCGCATTCGCCAGGACATGCCCGCGTTACTCGCCAGCCTCGGCATCAGCCCGGACAAGGAAATCATCACCCACTGCCAGACCCACCACCGCTCCGGCTTCACCTACCTGGTGGCCAAGGCGCTCGGCTATCCGCGGGTCAAGGCCTACGCCGGTTCCTGGGGCGAGTGGGGTAACCACCCCGATACCCCCGTCGAACGCTGAGCCAGCGAGTCGCTACCATCCGATGCCGTCGAACCTTCAAGGGACACCCATGAAACAACGCCTGTTCATCCTCAGCCAGTACCTGCTGCCGCACCACCTGCTGTCGCGCCTGATCGGCTGCGCAGCCGAATGCCGCACGGACTGGTTCAAGAACCGCCTGATCACCTGGTTCGTCAAGCGCTACCAGGTCGACATGAGCGAGGCACAGGTCGAAGACGCGACCGCCTTCGAGCACTTCAACGCATTCTTCACCCGCGCCCTGAAAGAGGGTGTGCGCCCACTCGACGCCACCCCTGGCGCGATCCTCAGCCCGGCCGACGGCGCCGTCAGCCAGCTGGGCAAGATCGAGCATGGCCGGGTATTCCAGGCCAAGGGCCACAGTTTCAGCGTGCTTGAATTGCTTGGTGGCGACAGCGAACTCGCCAGCCCGTTCATGGGCGGAGAATTCGCGACCATTTACCTGTCCCCCAAGGACTACCACCGCGTGCACATGCCGCTGACCGGCACCCTGCGGGAAATGGTCTACGTGCCCGGCCGCCTGTTCTCGGTCAACCAGACCACCGCGGAAAATGTGCCGGAGCTGTTCGCCCGCAACGAGCGGGTCGTCTGCCTGTTCGACACTGAGCGCGGCCCCATGGCCGTGGTACTGGTCGGCGCGATGATAGTCGCTTCGATCGAAACCGTCTGGGCCGGTCTGGTCACGCCACCCAAGCGCCACCTGAAAACCGTCCGCTATGACGAGGCGGCGCGAGCGCCTATTGTCCTGGACCAGGGTGCGGAATTGGGTCGCTTCAAACTGGGCTCGACGGCTGTCGTATTGTTCGGCCCCGACCAGGTGCGCTGGGCAGAAGCACTGGGCGCCAACAGCAGCGTGCAGATGGGCCAACGCATCGGCAATAGCCAGGCCGACTGATCCGGACCTTGCCCGATCACGGGCAAGGCGCGGCCGGTTGGGAGCCGATAAATGCCGCTACCCGCCAGCTGGGCGAGCAGCGGCACGCCACTCAAGCAACCCTGCCGTTGCGAGGCTGCGGTCACAGCCAGATACTGCTAATGTTCGCAACATTGATCATCAAGAGAATGACTCGCCTGAGCTCAGGGCGTTGGAGTATCCAAGCTAGATGGATAAACAGACTTCCCACCTACTGCTCCGCGTTCCCATACCGCAAAAGCCAAGCCTGTCTTTCTGCGATGCCAGCCCGCGCGACCTCAAGCGCTGGATCGCCAACCTGCCAAAAGCCAATATCGGCGAAACCGCGCGCCAGCTATACCAGGCCCTGGTCGAGCTCAACCAGATGCGCACCGCCTCGGATAATCGCTTGCAGCTCCTGGAGCTACTGCGCCCGGAGGTTCACTTCGTCTGCAAACACCTGGAGCGCCATTTCCTCAACCAGGCGATTGTCCTCGATGAACGGCCACGCAAAGTCGCCAACCTCTGCCAGGCCCTGCAAAACCATCTGGCCGTCGGTTACAAACTGATCATCGCCAGCCTGGCTTCGCAAAACGCCAGCGAACGCAACCAGCTGCTGAGCATCGCCCTGCAGCGCGCCACCCACAGCCTCTGCGGCCCATTGATTCGCGCCAGCCAATTGTATTGCCCCGTGCCTGAAGGGCTCTGGCTGGAGTTGCACCAGATCTACCAGATCGCCCGTGAGCGGCGCCTGCACAAACTGGCGATCCGCGATCCACTGGCCCGCCACACGCAAGGTTTGAGCACCGAGCAGAGCTATGTGGTCGCCTTGCTGCTCGGCTGCGCCCGCTGTAACCAGATGCGGCAGAACGGCATTGCACGCCTCGCCGAAGTCCTCGAGCCTTGGAGCGCGCTGGTCAGCCTGCAAGCCGGCGATGCACCCTCGAGCCTGTTTGCGGTGGCCCCTCAAGTGGATGGCCCGCCGCGCTATAGCTCGCTGTTTCAGGATAAAGAACTGCATGCCGCGCTCGGCATCGACCCACACCCCCTGGTCGATGCAATCGAGGAGTACCTGCTGCTGCCTGCGGAAAGCGCTGGTCAGTCGCGCCTGCTGGTACCCGAAGGGTTCAGCCTGGATATGCTGCAACACCTGAGCGCCGCCTGGGGCGACATCTCCGAGCGGACCTTCAATCGCACTCATGGCCAGGGCAGCCTGACCCTGTGCATTGGCATGAGCGCGCTGCATTTCTTCCTGGCGAATGAGCGCCCTTTCAACGAGATCCTGCAACAGCCGAGCGAAACCAAAACGGCGGTATTCGACCCTGCCACTGGCGCAACGGCTGGCGCTCCGGATGTTTGGGCGAAAGCCTTTGATACAGAGAAGAATGCCCACTGGAACACTCGATTGCCCATGGAGGAAATCGAGTACGGCAAACCCACTCACCCAGAAACCCACACCGAGTCCGCCGAGGTAGAGAGCTACCCGACCTTCGTCCTGCCGATCGTCAACCACAGCCCGGGCGGCTACTGCCTGTCCTGGCCCAAAGAGGTGCCGAGCCAGCTGCAAGCCGGTGAACTGCTCGGCGTGCAGGATTCGCCAGAACAGGGTTGGAGCATCGCGGTGGTGCGCTGGATCCGTCAGGTACGCGGTGGCGGCACGCAGATGGGCATCGAACTGATTGCCCCGCATGCACAGCCTTGCGGCTTGCAATTATTGCGCAAGGCCGAACACAACAGCCTGTACCTGCGCACGCTGCTACTGCCGGCAATCAGCGCGATCTCCCGACCGGCAACCCTGATCACCCCACGCCTGCCCTTCCAGGAAGGCAACAAGGTGATGATCAACCTCAATGGCACCGAACGTCGCGCCGTGCTCAGCCAGCGAAAAACCAGCACCGGCAGTTTCAATCAGTTCGAATACCGCAATGTCGAGCAGCTCCCAAGCGATACCGCTAAACCCGTCACAACCCATGGCAGCCGCGACGCAGGGGGGGAGGAAGACTTTGACTCACTATGGAAGTCGCTGTAGATTGCCGGCACATCAATATTTGTCACCTTTTCATGCCCGTTCGCCACATATTTGACTCCTGATATGGCCATCGAAAAAAAAACCATTCGACTGCTGATTCTCGAGGACTCGCAGAACGAGGCCGAGCGTCTCGTCAGCCTGTTCCGCAACGCCGGCCGCGCTACGCGCGTGCATCGCCTGACCTCCAGCGATGACTTGGCCGAGACCCTGCAGCAGAGCTGGGATCTGTTGATCTGTGCGCCCAGTAGCGAACACCTCGATCCGGGCGAAGCGATCAACGCCATTCGCCGCCAGGCCAAAGATATTCCCGTCATCCAGCTGCTTGCCGACAACGACTCCGACAGCATCACCCAAGCCCTGACGCTGGGCGCCCAGGATGCGCTGCCGCAAGGCGAAGACGAGCGCCTGGTGCTGGTGGCCAAGCGCGAACTGGCCAACCTCGAAGAACGCCGTGCCCGGCGCGCCGCCGAAGTGGCCCTGCGCGAGGCGGAGAAACGCTGCCAGTTGCTGCTCGACAGCTCGGTCGATGCCATTGCCTACGTGCATGACGGCATGCATATCTATGCCAACCGCGCTTACCTCGAGCTTTTCGCTTATCAGGATGGCGATGAGCTGGAAGGCATGCCAATGATCGACCTGATTGCCAGTGCCGAGCAAAGCAACTTCAAGGATTTCCTGAAGAACTACCAGAGCGCCGAAGGCGACGCCGAGCTGGCCTGTACCGGCGTGCAGGCCAGCGGCCAGTCCTTCCCGGTGCGCATGAGTTTCTCGCCAGCCACCTACGACAGCGAACCCTGCATTCAGGTGGTCATCCAGGTAGAAAGCGGCAACGCCGAGCTGGAAGAAAAGCTCCGCGAAATCAGCAGCCAGGATCTGGTCACCGGCCTGTACAACCGCAACCATTTCCTCGGCCTGATGGATAGCGCCGCCGAACGTGCGGTGAATGCCGGCCAGCCGGCCAGCCTGGCCTATATCCGCATCGACCGTTATGCCAGCCTGCTGGCAGAAGTTGGTCTGGCGGGCATCGACTTGCTGCTCACCGACCTGGCCAATCTGCTGCGCGATCACTTTACCCAGGAAGCGCAACTGGCGCGCTTTGGTGATGACGTATTCACTGTCCTGCAGCCCGGCAAGACCCCGGAGCAAGCCGAGGCCGGCTTGGCGAGCCTGCTGAAAAAGGTCGAAAGCACTCTGTTCGATGTCAACGGCCGCACGGCACAGAGCACCCTGTCGATTGGCGTCGCCGGTCTCAACGAAAAAACCCCGAAAGCCCAGCAAGTGGTCGACCGCGCCCAGCGCTGCGCCGACGAACTGGAATCGGGTAACGCACTCAAGCTGTTCAACCCTGGCGATGAACTGGCCGCGGCGGCCAGCCGCGGCAACATAGTCGCCATGGTCCAGCAGGCATTGGAGCACAACAGCTTCCGCCTGCTGTTCCAGCCGATCATCAGCCTGCGCGGCGACAGCCATGAATACTATGAAGTCTTGCTGCGCCTGCTTAGCCCACAAGGCGAAGAGGTGCCGCCGCATGAGTTTCTCAACGCCGCGAAACAGGCTGGCCTGGGCGAGAAAATCGACCGCTGGGTGATTCTCAACTCGATCAAGTTGCTCGCCGACCACCGCAACAAGGGCCACAACACCCACCTGTTCGTCCACCTGTCGAGCGCCAGCCTGCAGGATCAGACCCTGCTGGCGTGGCTCAGCGTGGCCCTGAAGGCCGCACGCCTGCCCTCGGATGCACTGGTCTTCCAGCTCCGCGAACCGGATGCCATCGCCTACCTCAAGCAGGCCAAGGCACTGACCCTAGGCTTGAACGAACTGCACTGCAAGGTGGCGCTCAGCCAGTTCGGCTGCGCGATCAACCCCTTCAACACCCTCAAGCACCTGCACATCGACTTCGTCAAGATCGACGGCTCCTTCTCCCAGGACCTGTCCACCCCAGAAAGCCAGGAAGCGCTGAAAACCCTGCTGGCCAGCCTGCACGCCCAAGCCAAGCTGACCATAGTGCCCTTTATCGAGAGCGCCAGTGTGCTGGCCACGCTCTGGCAGGCCGGGGTCAATTACATTCAGGGTTACTACCTGCAAGGCCCCAGCCAGTCGATGGACTACGACTTCTCGGCGGGCGACGAGTAAGCCGCTCGCGGCCGCCAGGCAACTTGATGCCGCGAGCCCGAGTGTTTCGATGCCTTAGCTGCCTGGCAGAATCCTGGTGAGCATGATCGAAGCCGAAGTACTGGTCGCGCCCGGCCTGCAAGACCAGTCCATTGCCGCAACCGGCCTCAGCAGGACTATCTGCGGCACCGATGCGCGCGTCCTCATGAGCGAGTACCCGACATCGGCCACCACAGCGGATCATGGCCGGCGCAGCGAAGATCAAGGTCGACGGCAACGCGAGGCACTCAATGACCTGGGCGTGACCTACGAGCTGTTCGCCAACCAGTGCGACGAGGCACTCAAGGTGGCGATCAAGCCGTAGACACTACTCCAGACCATCGCGATCGCGGAAGCCGAGCAGATAGAGGATGCCATCCAGGCCCAGGGTCGAGATGGCCTGCTTGGCCGACTGCTTGACCAGCGGCTTGGCCCGAAAGGCCACGCCCAGGCCGGCGATGGCCAGCATCGGCAGGTCGTTGGCGCCATCACCGACGGCGATGGTCTGCTCCAGGCGCAACCCCTGTTTATCCGCCAGCTCGCGCAGCAGGTCGGCCTTGCGCTGGGCATCGACGATCGGCTCGACCGCCACGCCAGTGACCAGGCCATCGACGATCTGCAGCTCGTTGGCGAACACGTAGTCGATGCCCAGCTTGGCCTGCAACTGCTTGGCGAAGTAGCTGAAGCCGCCGGACAGGATCGCAGTCTTGTAGCCCAGGCGGTGCAACTCGCCGAACAGCGTCTCGGCCCCTTCGGTCAGGCGCAAGGAGGCGCCGATATCGGCCAGCACGGTTTCCGGCAAGCCCTTGAGCAGGGCCAGGCGCTCCCTGAAGCTGGCGGCAAAGTCCAACTCGCCACGCATCGCCCGCTCGGTAATCGCCGACACCTGCTCGCCGACCCCGGCGGCCTTGGCCAACTCGTCTATCACCTCGGCTTCGATCAGCGTCGAGTCCATGTCGAATACCGCCAGCCGGCGATTACGGCGGAACAGCGAATCGCGCTGGAAGGCGATGTCGACATTCAATTCCTGGGCCACGCTGAGGAACTCGGCGCGCAGCCCCGCCGGGTCGGCCGGGTCGCCACGTACGGAAAACTCGATGCAGCCCTTGCCCTGCTCGTCCGGCATATCCAGCGGCATGCGCCCGGACAGACGATCGATATGGTCGATGTTCAAGTCGTACTTGGCGGTAATGGCGCTGACCCGCTGCAATTGCTCGGCGGTGACCTTGCGGGTCAACAGGGTGACAATATGCCGCGGCTTGCCCTGACCACCGACCCACTGCTGGTAATCAGCCTCGGACACTGGCGTGAAGCGCACCTGTTGCTCGAGCTTGTAGGCGGCGAACAGCAGGTCCTTGAGTACCGAGGAGCCCAGTTCCGTAGGCGGAATCTCAACCAGAATGCCGAAAGACAGGGTGTCGTGGATCACCGCCTGGCCGATATCGAGGATATTCACCCCGCCTTGGGCCAGCACACCGGTGATGGCGGCAGTCAGGCCGGGACGGTCTTCGCCGGTAATATTAATCAGGACGATTTCGCGCAAGGCGCACTCTCCAGGGCTCGGTTAATGGTCAACAGCAGAGCAAGCTTGCTGAAAAGCCGCACATTCTACCCATTTTCGTGGCCATACGGACACGCACGGCGCTTTGCCCTATGCAGAGCGATCGCTATACTGCGCGGCACCTACAGTCGATAAGAGCCGAGCTCTGTGAACCGGCCCTCCCCTGTCAAACCCGATAACTTCTTCCTGCTGCTGTTCCAGGCCCTGCGTCAACGTCGCGTGCCCCTGGCCTTGCGCATCGCCAGCCATAGCCTGCTACTCGTGGCCCTGGCGCTGGTGATCTACGCCTGGGTGATCGGCATGCAGTTCAAGTATGCAATGGAGCAGCAGGCCGAAGCCCTGGGCACCAGCCTGATCACCCAGACGGCCACTTCCGCTACCGAGCTGCTGGTGTCCAATGACATCCTCAGCCTCAGCGTGCTGCTAAATAACCTGGTGAAAAACCCACTGGTAGCTCACGCCGCGATTTACAGCGTGGATAACCGCGTGCTCGCCGAAGCGGGTTCGCGCCCAAGCAAAACCATGCTGGGCGAGACCGAGGGCCTGTACTCGACCCCGATTACCTTTCAGGAGGTGATCGCCGGCCAATTGCTCATCAGCCTGGACATGCGTCAATTCCAGCAACCGATGACCATCAGCTTGCAGAGCATGGGCATCCTCAGCCTGATTCTGCTGGCACTGGCCTTGTCCCTGAGCATGCGCCTGGGCCGCCACATTTCCACCCCGCTGCTGCAGCTGCGCATCTGGTTGCGCGACCCGGATGACCCCGCGCCCGGTGCCGGCCGCCAGGACGAAATCGGCGATCTGGCGCGGCAACTGCAAAAACGCCTGGTACCGGAAAAACCCGAGCCTGAACCAGTGGCCGAAGACCTCCACGACGACGAAGATGAGCACGACTTCGGCGATGACGATGAGCCGACCTTCGAGGTACGCGACCTCCACGACGAGCGCTTCGACGCCCCCAGTAAAGTGGACGGTGACAGCGCACTCGGCCAGCCGAAGGATGATGACCCCTTCGCCGACCTGCGTGACCACGGCGAGGAGTCGGCCGCGATTCCCACGCTGACCGCCAATGCTCCACAACAAAGCGCCGTGCTGGCCATTCAACTGGGTGCCCAGGAGCAGCTCCGACGCTTGCCACGTGCGCGCCTGCTGGATCTGCTGCAGCGCTATCGTGACTGCCTGAATCAGGCCTCGGCACTCTACCAAGGCGAATTGCACACCCTCAGCGACGGCAGCAGCCTGATGCTGTTCCATCGCCAGGACAGTGGCGAGGACTACCTGACTCATGCCATCTGCTGCGGCGAACTGATGCGCGCGCTTGGCCACGCCTTGCAAATCGAGGTTGCCGACAGCGGCATCACCCTGCAGCTGCAATTGGGCCTGACCCAGGGTGAAGACCTGCTCGACCTGAGCCAGGGCGACCTGTTGCTCAGCGAGACCGCTCAGGATGCCCTGGCCCTGTCCCAGCACAGCCGCAACCTGCTGCTGCTCGAGCGGCGCGTGGGTGATGATGCGCTGGTCCGTCAGCGCGCGCGCATACGCACTATCGCCAGCCCGGAAGGTGCCTGCTGCGTGGAGCGCCTGCTGGAACCCTACCCGTCACTGCTGGAGCGGCAACTCGCGCATATGCACGAGCACCACCAGCACTGAGTATCGCGTCCGCCTCCAGGTGTCCTCCGCTGCGACCCATCACCCCAGGCAATCCGCGCCCCGTAGCGCGTCACTCGCCGCAGGCAGCCCGCCCTCGATAACCCGGTGGGCTGTCGCTTCGCTCACGGATCGCCCTGCGTCCTGCTTGGAGCGCCACGCTGCGCAAGACGGTGCTTAGGCTTTCAGCGAACGCATGGAGGCGGCCTCGCGCCGGCGCTCGATGGCCTTACAACCTGCGCGCAGAAACCGGTCGAGTCTCGTCACAGCTCCCGACCGGCGGCGCAGGCTTAGAAACGAAAGACTTCCACCTGCTTGGTAGGCTCGAGCAGCGGGGTCAGTGGTTTTTTCTCCGGGCGCTTCACCGGCGCAGTGACCACCGGCTTGCGCGGGGCAACTGCCTCGGCGACCGGCATGGACTTGATCGCACTCGCCAGCTCCCCAGCCAGCTGCTGCAGCAGGGTACTCTGCGCATGCACCTGATCGATCACCGTACCCGTGTGCTTCGCCTGCAGGCGCACAACCCGACTGCTACGCTGCACCCCGGCGGCATCGAGCAAGCGCCACTGCGCTTCAAGTACCGCAGGCTGCTGCACGCCCGAGTCCAGCCGGCTGATGCTCAGCACAACCTGTACCTGACTGGAGAAACCGACGCGATCCGGATACAGCGCAACACGGCTGGTATTGAGCTGTCCGGCCAGTTGGCGCAGCAGCAATTGGCCGACATCGTCCTGCAGACTACCGGCCCAGCGGATCTTCTGACTGAGCGTGAGGCTGTCATCGAGCTCGCGCTGCACCAGATTCTCGCGCTGCAGATAATCCGCCAGCTTGAGCGGGCCGAGCAGTAGCGCCGGCCCTTTATCGTTCTGCGGCAGCGCTGGATTGCCCTGCTCGAGCCGATAGAACTGCGTCGGCGCTTGCAGTGCAGCACAGCCTGACAGGGTCAAAGCCGCGAGAAGCAACATCGGCGGCGAGAAACGCAACAATCTCATGAAAACATTACCTTGATTTGCCAAATATGAGCGATTGGGGCTGCTGATCGAGCCCTTCCATGGTGCGCTGCAGGGCTTTTCCAGCCCGGCTGAGCTCCTGCAGGGCGCGCAATGCCTCGTACTGTACCTCGGATTCAGGGCCGAGACTGCGGCGACTGTCAGCCGCCAGGTCATTGATCTGCTGTAAAGCCTGCGCGGCATTCTGCGCCGCGCGACGGATTTCGCCCACTGCGTCACGCAGGGCAACGCTGCTCTGCTGAACATTCGCCATAATCGGCGGCAGTTGCTGCTCCAGGCGACCACTCAGACGATCGAGCTTCACCAGCATCTGACTCATGCTCACCAGGCCCTGCTGCAATTCCGCGGAGCTGGTCAGTTTCTCCAGGGATTGCAGGGCCCGCGTGGCCGAGACAACCATCTCCTGCAACGGCAATTCGCGCAGGTTGCCGGCCAACTCGCGCAGCACATCGGCAATCTCATCGATCCGCGAGGGCACGCTGGGGATGGTCGGCAGATCCAGCTCGTGCGGTGTGCGCACATAGCCGGCCTGATCTGGAAACATGTCCAGCGCGACTATCGCCTTGCCGGTCAGCAGACTGGGCGTCTGCAACTGGGCACGCAGACCACGCTCAACCAGTTGACCGATGACCTGATCGAAACCACGGGCGCTGGTCTGCTGCCGCTCCGGCGTATTGATGCGTAGCACCACTGGCATCAACACATCCTTGAGCTCAGGGTCGTAGGACAGGCGGATCTCACGCACCGTGCCGACCTTGACCCCGCGGTAGGTGACATCGGCACCGACATCCAGGCCGTCCAGCGCACCGGTAAAATACACCGCGTATTCGTTGGGTTGACTGAACCAGCTGTCGCGCGACAGCAGCAGCAGACCTGCGGCCAGCAGGGCCAGGCCGCCGAGCAGAAAGGCGCCAATCATAAAGGGTTTGCGCGCTTCGCTCATGCCGTCTCCATGCTGTGAGCCGGGTCACTCCGACGTAGAAAGCACTGAACCTGCTCCGGCCCATCGGCCAGCAATTCCTGCAGGGTGCCCAGGGCAATCTGGGTGTGGCTCTGATTATCGAGGAACAGACAACGGTCGGCCACCGCCTGGATGCTCGGCAGCTCATGGGTCACCAGCACGATGCTGGAACCCAGGCTATCGCGCAACTGCAGGATCAATGCGTCGAGGGATTGCGAACTGACCGGATCGAGGCCGGCCGACGGCTCATCAAAGAACAACACCTGCGGATCGAGTGCCAGCGCCCGGGCCAGCGCAGCACGCTTGCGCATGCCCCCGGACAGTTGCGACGGATACAGCTCATCGCAGCCGGCCAGCCCGACCAATGCCAGCTTCAACGCCGCCAGCTCGGCCAGTTCGGCCGGCTGCAGATGCTGGCGGTAGGCGGCCAGCGGCAGGCAGATATTTTCCCGCAGGGTCATTGAACCCCACAAGGCGCCATTCTGGTAAAGCACGCCGAAGTGCTGCTGCAAGGCGGCGCGCCTGTCCTCGTCGCCCGCCCAGAAATCCTCGCCATCGAACAGCACCCGCCCGGCCAGTGGCGCCTGCAGGCCGATCAGGTGACGCAACAGGGTGCTTTTGCCGCAACCGCTGGCGCCCATGATGACGAACACTTCGCCACGACGGATGGCGAAATTCAGGTCGCGCTGGATCACCAGGCTGCCGTATCCGGCACTCAGATCCTCGGCGACCAGTAGCGCATCGCTCATCTCATACCCCCAGCCGGGTGCAAATCAGGGTAATCAGCGCATCACTGACCACCAGCGCGACGATGATGCTGACCACCGCCCGGGTAGTCGCCTGCCCAACCGCTTGCGCATTGCGCCCGCACGCCAGGCCGTAGTGACAGCCGATCAGGCCGATCAGTATGGCGAACACCACGCTCTTGCCGATCCCCACCAGGAAATCGCTGAGGCTGAGCAGCTCCAGACTCTGCTTGAGGTAGAGCTGTGCGGAAATATCGAACAGACCGGAGCCGATGACGAAACCGCCGAGAATGCCGAGCGCATCGGCGAACACGCACAGCAGGGGCATGCTCAGCAACAGCGCCAGCACACGCGGTAGAACCAGGAATTCCAGCGGCGGGAACCCGAAGGTCTTCAGGGCGTCGATCTCCTCGTTGGCCTGCATGCTGCCCAGCTCCGCCGCGTAGGCCGCACCGGTGCGCCCGGCCATGATCACCGCGGTCATCAACGCGCCCATCTCGCGGGTCATGCCGATGGCCACCATATTGGCGATGTACAACTGGGCACCGAAGGCCTGCAGTTGGGCAGCGCCGACAAAGGCCAGGATCAGGCCGACCAGCATCGCAATCAGCGCCACTATCGGCAGCGCGCCCGGCCCGCACTGCTGCAGGGCCAGCCAGAAATCACCGCGGCGCATGCGTCCGCGACCGCGCAGCTGACGCCCAAGGGCCAGCACCACCTCACCGAGGAAGCGACTCGCCTGACCGACACTGGCCAGCACCCCGAGCAACAGCAGCCCCAGGCGGGTCACCGGACCATAAGCGGGAGCGGGCTCCTCCAGGGCCTGGGTCGACGGCCTGGCGGCCATCTGTAACAGCTGCTCGACACCGTCCGGCAGGCCCCGCCAGAGCAGCTCCACCTCCCGCGCCACGGCCAGGCGCTGCAGGCGGCGCAGCAGCGCCAGCAGACTGCTGTCCCAGGCGGCCACGGCGACATCTACATGAACCTGCGCGGGCAGTTGCCGCTGGCTGTACCAGATGGCCTCAAGGTCGGGCTTGGGCGCCTGCAGCAGCCAGGCACCGTCCACGCACAGGCGCGCCGGCTGGTCATCCGCTACCGTCCATCGCAAGCCTGCGCCCTGTGCGCCCCCTTCCATCCAGTCCTCCGTCAGTTAACCCTGCTGTTCAACCAGCAGCGCATCGACCCGCTGGAAGCCACGCGGCAGCTTGTTGCCACGGCGGCCCCGCTCACCCTTGTAGTGCTCCAGGTCATCTGCCTTGAGGGACAAGGTACGCTTGCCAGCCTGCAACACCAAGGTCGCGCCGCTCGGCAATACCGCCAGGTCAGTGAGGTATTCCTCGCGACTGGCGACCCGCTCGCCGGGGATGCCGATGATCTTGTTGCCCTTGCCCTTGCCCAGTTGCGGCAAGTCACGTACCGGGAACAGCAGCAGCCGGCCCTCGGTGGTCACGGCGGCCAGCCAGTCCTGTTCGCGACTGAGCAACGGCTTGGGCGCCAGCACCTTGGCGCCTGCCGGCAGACTGAGCAGCGCCTTGCCGGCCTTGTTCTTGGCTTGCAGGTCCTCGCCCTTGACCACGAAGCCGTAGCCGGCATCCGAGGCGACCACATAGAGGGCGCTGTCGTCCGGCAGCAACACACACTCGAAGGTCGCCCCCGGTGGCGGCGTCAGTCGCCCGGTCAGCGGCTCGCCCTGGCCGCGCGCCGACGGCAACGTATGCGCCGCCAGCGAATAACTCCTGCCGGTCGAATCGATAAACACCGCGAACTGGTTCGAGCGGCCCGGCGCGGCGGTCTTGAAGCCGTCGCCAGCCTTGTATGACAGGCCCGTGGCATCGATGTCATGGCCTTTGCCGCAACGCACCCAGCCTTTCTCCGAGATCACCACGGTGACCGGCTCGGTCGGCATCAGCTCGGTTTCCGACAACGCCTTGGCTTCGGCGCGGGCGACGATCGGCGAACGACGGTCGTCGCCGTAGGTCTCGGCGTCCTTGATGATTTCATCGCGCACCAGCTTCTTCAGCTTGGCTTCGCTTCCGAGCAGGGCCAGCAACTTGGCGCGCTCCTTGGCCAGGGCATCCTGCTCGCCGCGAATCTGCATCTCTTCCAGCCGCGCCAGCTGGCGCAGGCGGGTTTCCAGGATGTATTCGGCCTGCACATCGGTCAGACCGAAGCGCTCCATCAGCACCGGCTTGGGCTGATCCTCGGTGCGAATGATATGAATCACTTCATCCAGGTTGAGGAAGGCGATCAAGCGGCCTTCCAGCAGGTGTAGGCGGTGCTCGACCTTGTCCAGACGGAACTGCAGGCGCCGGCGCACCGTGCCCACCCGGTATTCCAACCATTCGCGCAGCAACTGGCGCAGGTTCTTCACCTGCGGCTTGCCATCCAGGCCGATGACATTGGTGTTGACCCGGTAGCTCGATTCCAGCTCGGTGGTGGCGAACAGGTGCTGCATCAGCTCATCGGCATCGACCCGATTGGAACGCGGAATGATCACGATGCGGCACGGGTGCTCGTGGTCCGACTCGTCGCGCAGATCGGCGACCATCGGCAGCTTCTTCGCCTGCATCTGCCCGGCGATCTGCTCCAGCACCTTGGCCCCGGACACCTGATGCGGCAGCGCGGTAACCACGATATCGCCATCCTCGACGCGATAGACGGCGCGCATGCGCACCGAGCCCTTGCCGGTTTCGTAGATCTTCAGCAAATCCGCACGCGGGGTGATGATTTCCGCCTCGGTCGGGTAATCCGGACCGAGCACATGTTCGCAGAGCTGCTCGACCGTGGCGTCCGGCTGATCAAGCAGGCGGATGCAGGCCGTGGCCACTTCGCGCAGGTTATGCGGCGGCACGTCGGTGGCCATGCCCACGGCGATACCGGTGGTGCCATTCAACAGGATGTTGGGCAGGCGCGCCGGCAGGGTCGCCGGCTCGTTGAGGGTGCCGTCAAAGTTCGGCACCCAATCCACGGTGCCCTGGCCCAGTTCGGTCAGCAGCACTTCCGAATAGCGCGACAGGCGCGCCTCGGTGTAACGCATGGCGGCGAACGACTTGGGATCGTCCGGCGCCCCCCAGTTGCCCTGGCCGTCAACCAGGGTGTAGCGGTAGCTGAACGGCTGGGCCATCAGCACCATAGCTTCGTAGCAGGCCGAGTCGCCGTGCGGGTGGAACTTGCCGAGTACGTCGCCGACGGTACGCGCCGACTTCTTGTGCTTGGAGTCGGCGTCCAGGCCCAGTTCGCTCATGGCGTAGATGATCCGCCGCTGCACCGGCTTGAGGCCGTCGCCGATATGCGGCAGGGCGCGATCCATGATCACGTACATCGAATAATTGAGATAAGCCTGCTCGGTGAAGTCGGCAAGGGAGCGGCGTTCAACACCGTCCAGGCTCAAATCGAGGGGTTCGCTCATGCGTGCCTCATGGTAGGAAAATTTAGTGAAGCGAAGTTGTCTGGCGCAGCACCAGGATGCCGTCGCGCTGGGTAAAATCGAGTTGTTTCAGGGCACTCATGCCCAGCAGTACCTCGTCGCCGTCCAGGCCCGGGGTGACCAGGGCGGCAACGTCACGCAACTGGATCTCGCCGAGCTGCAGGCTGGCCAACCGGGTCCGGTAGCCGGTGACGGTGCCATTGGCAGTACGGATCCGCACCGGCGCACCACGCTCCAGACCGAGGCGCTCGGCCAGGGCCGCTGGCACCGCGACGGCGGTGGCGCCGGTATCGAGCAGCAGGGTCACCCGGCTGCCGTTGATCTGGCCATCCAGCAGGTAATGACCACCGCGGCTGCTCAGCAGGCGCACCTCGATATAGCCATCGCCATGCACCGACTGCGGCGCCTGGTTGGGATTGTTGCGCCGCTCCTCCCATTTGCCGAAGAAGTGCGTGGCCAGCAGCAGCGCGGCGCCCCAGGCCAGCACCAGCATCACCCGTCCAACTCGCCGTCCCGCCGCTTGCGTGCTCACCGACGACCCCAGCCGCCCTTGGGTGCGGCGAAGCGCCAGACGACCGGGCGCTGCTCGCCATCGGCCCGGGTGTCCCGGCCATTGTCGCTGCCGATCCAGGCCCCCTGCTCGTCGATCCACAGCGCCTCGGCCAAGCCATAGGGCGGCGGATAACGCCGCGCATCGGTCAAGGCTTCGGCGGCGAACGACCAGCAGCGCTCGACTCCGCCATCGTTCAGATTGCGCCGACAGATGCGATGGGCCTGACGCTCGAGGGTGAAGAGTTTCTCCTTGTGCAACACCACGGCGGAAAAGTCCCGGGATTGCAGCTCACCGCCCAACTGCGCAGGTGCTGGCTCACTACCGCCTTCGCTCATCAGCACGCAACCACTGGTGCAGTGCCAGTTCGAACCGCGCTTGTGCAGCACCAGCAGGCCACGGCGATCGCGTTCGGCCGCTAACCACAGGCGCTCGCCGGCGGAATCGATCGCCACCCCCTCGAGCAGCGCATTGAAGTGCCAGAGCATGCTGCTGGCACGCGCCTGGCGCACCATGCCCTCGGGCAGCGCCAGCCACTGTGGCGCCCCCGCGGGAGGAATCTGCAACACGGCGGCGCGCGCCTCGCTGACCAGGTAGCGATTGCCGACGGCGTCGCAGGACAAGCCTTCAAAATCCAGGTTACCGCCACGCAGCAGACCGACAACCAAGGTGCGCATGCGCAGACCCCAGGGTAGCGGGGTCGAGGGCGGAGGCGGGGCGACAAAGCGTTCGGCCTCGGCCTGCCAGACGGCGTCGCCGCCAGCCAGACGATACAGCCGGTCATCCTCGCGATCGGAAACGGCCCAGAGCGCCTCGCCGCACCAGGCCAGCCCCGACAGGTTGCCGGCGGCGATGCCATCGATCGGGTGCTCGCTGACTAGCGTCAGCTCCTCCAGGGCCTGGGTCTCGGCCCATACCGGAGCGGCGACCAGCAACAGGGCGGCCGCCAGTCGCCGCATCAAAGCAGCACCTCGGCCAGGTTACCCTTCGACTCCAGCCAGGACTTGCGGTCGCCGGCACGCTTCTTCGCCAGCAGCATGTCCATGAGTTCCTGGGTGCCCGGGAAATCCGCCAGGGTCAGCTGCACCAGGCGCCGGGTATTGGGATCCATGGTGGTTTCGCGCAGCTGCGGCGGGTTCATCTCGCCCAGGCCCTTGAAGCGGGTGACCTGTGGTTTGCCGCGGCGCTTCTCGGCGACCAGACGGTCGAGGATGCCGTCGCGCTCGGCGTCGTCCAGGGCATAGAAGATCTCCTTGCCCAGGTCGATGCGGTACAGCGGCGGCATGGCCACGTAGATGTGTCCGGCATCCACCAGCGGCCGAAAATGCTGGACGAACAGCGCGCACAGCAGGGTGGCGATGTGCAGCCCGTCGGAGTCGGCGTCGGCGAGGATGCAGATCTTGCCGTAGCGCAGCTGAGTCAGGTCGTTGGAGCCCGGATCGATGCCGATGGCCACGGCGATGTTGTGCACTTCCTGGGAGGCCAGCACTTCGCCGACATCCACTTCCCAGGTATTGAGGATCTTGCCGCGCAACGGCAGGATCGCCTGGAACTCCTTGTCGCGCGCCTGCTTGGCGCTGCCGCCAGCGGAATCGCCCTCGACCAGGAACAGCTCGGAGCGCATCGGGTCCTGGCCGGCGCAGTCAGCCAGCTTGCCGGGCAGCGCCGGGCCCTGGGTGATGCGCTTGCGCTCGACCTTCTTGCCGGCCTTGAGGCGGCGGTTGGCGTTGCTGATCGCCAGTTCGGCGAGCTGCTGACCAAGCTCCGGGTGGGCATTGAGCCACAGGCTGAAGGCGTCCTTGACCACCCCGGAGACGAAGGCCGCGGCCTCCCGTGAGGACAGGCGTTCCTTGGTCTGACCGGAGAACTGCGCATCCTGCATCTTGGTCGAGAGGACGAAGGCGATACGCTCCCAGATGTCTTCCGGTGCCAGCTTGACGCCGCGCGGCAGCAGGCTGCGGAACTCGCAGAACTCGCGCATGGCGTCCAGCAGGCCCTGACGCAGGCCGTTGACATGGGTACCGCCCTGGGCCGTGGGGATCAGGTTGACGTAGCTTTCCTGCACCGTATCGCCGCCTTCCGGCAGCCACAGCAGCGCCCAGTCCACCGCCTCTTTATTGCCGCTGAGGCTGCCGCAGAATGGCTCGAGCGGCAGGCGCTCGAACTCGCTGACCGCATCCACCAGGTAGGAGCGCAGCCCCTCCTCGTACAGCCACTCGACCCGCTCGCCACTGGCCTTGTCCTCGAAGCTGACGTGCAGCCCCGGACAGAGCACGGCCTTGGCCTTGAGCACATGCTTGAGGCGGCTGACCGAATACTTGGGTGAGTCGAAATACTTGGTGTCCGCCCAGAAATGCACGCTGGTTCCGGTGTTGCGCTTACCGACCGTGCCGATCACCGCCAGATCGCTGGCCTTGAAGCCATCGGCAAAGGTCATGCGGTATTCGTTGCCATCACGCTTGACCCGCACTTCGACGCGGGTCGACAGGGCGTTGACCACGGAAATGCCGACGCCGTGCAAACCGCCGGAGAACTGGTAGTTCTTGTTGGAGAACTTGCCGCCGGCGTGCAGTTTGGTGAGGATCAGCTCGACCCCCGAGACCCCCTCCTCGGGATGAATATCCACGGGCATACCGCGACCGTCATCGACGACTTCCAGGGAATTGTCCTCATGGAGGATCACCTGGATCGTGCTGGCGTGACCGGCCAAGGCTTCGTCGACGCTGTTGTCGATGACTTCCTGGGCCAGGTGGTTGGGCCGGCTGGTGTCGGTGTACATGCCCGGGCGCTTGCGCACCGGATCCAGGCCGGAAAGGACTTCGATGGCGTCTGCGTTGTAACTGGCCATGGGGTCTCTGGTCGTGATTAAAGGTCGGAAAAGTCGGTATCGCGCCACAGGTTGGGCGCAATGCCAGCGAAGGCAAAGAGCGCGGGCAAGCGCGCGGCAAACCCCTGAAAGCCATGATCGCCACCGGCCTGGATGCGCAGGGCGCAGGCGCGGTAATAGGCTTGGGCATCCCGGTAATCGAGGGTTTCATCGGCAGTCTGCAGCCACACCTGGTAACGCGCGGGGTCTTGCGGCGGCGGCACGTCCAGTTCGGCCAGGGCCACCACATGATCGGCCGTCAGCTCCCAGGTTTCACCGCTGTAATAGTTGTGCTGCGGACCCAGGTAGCCATCGAAACGCAGATGCGGACGCACTGCCGGATTGATCAACAATGCGCGCAAGCCATGGCGCTCGGCCAAGTGGGTCGCATAGTAGCCGCCCAGGGAGCTGCCGACCAGCACAGGCCGGCCGAGCTCGGCGATCAGTGTCTCGAGCTGGGCAATCGCCCGGCGCGGATGATGCTCCAGCGCCGGCACCCGCAGTTGCTCGGCCAAACCAAGGCGCGTCATGGCGCGCGACAGCTGGCCGGCCTTGAGCGAAGCAGGCGAGCTGTTGAGGCCATGTATATAGAGAATAGATGCGGTCATGGAGCGGGAGGCTACTAGTGCCAAGCATCAGGCTGCAAGCGGCAAGTATGTACGCATGCTGCGCCAGCACTTACGGGGAGACTGCAGCGGCTAATAACCTTTCACCGTGTAATCCACCTCGAAATCGATCCCGGTCACCCGCGACACGCCGGTATCCAGCCGACCGTCGGCATGCAGACGCAGCCAGCGGTAACCGGGCGCCGTGGTGTCGACCTGAAATTCCTCACTGCCCGGGGCGAACTGCACGCAGGTGGACGGCGACGCCAGCAGGCGCAGACCTTTGTGCACTTGATCGAACTCCTGATGAATGTGCCCCCAAAGCACTGCACGCACCTGGTTGAAGCGCTCCAGCACGGCGAATAGCGCCCTGGGGTTGCGCAGGCCGATGGGTTCCATCCAGCGACAGCCGATGGACACCGGATGATGGTGCAGACAAATCAGGTGATGCCGCTCCGGCGCTTCGCTCAGCGCACGCTCCAGCAGGGCCAGCTGTTGCTCGCCCAGATAGCCCGGCACCGCGCCGGGAATCGACGAGTCGAGCAAGATGATGCGCCAATTGCCCAGGTCGATCACCGGCTCCAGCAGATCGCTACCGGCGCAGGCCACCTGCATGGCCGGGACGTCGTCATGATTACCGGGAAACCAGCGGGCCGGCGCCGCAAGCGCGGCGGTCATCTGCCGAAAGCGCTGGTAGGACGCCAGGCTACCGTCTTGCGACAGATCGCCGCTGGCGAGCATCAGGTCGACCTGCGGCTGCTCTTGCAGTACCCGCTCGATCACTTGCTGCAGGCTGTCCTGGGTATCCAGGCCCAACAGTTTGCCGGCCGCTTCGGCAAATAGATGACTGTCGGACAGCTGCACCAGCAGGACCGAGGAATCAGCAGCGGTATTGAGCTCGCTCGGCAAGGCCGTCTCCTTGAGCGGAATACGTGGATTATGGTGGCTAGTCCGGGCAGCGGTAAACCCGCGAAATGGGCATGGATCACATAAAAGCAGCTGCAAGCAGTCGGGTGACGTGCTCAGGCTACGCCGTGACGCTTATAGCGTGATCGTTTGAGTTAACTAAAACACCGGCTCCAGCTCATGGCCACAGGCCAGGCAATGACTCAGCCACTCACCGAGAAACAGGTTGAGCTGGGACTTTTCATCCGGCTGATGCATGGCGGCATTCGGATAGGGGTAGATGCTGCGAAAACGCCGGGCGTTCTGGGCGCCGATCACCTCGGCCATGCGCGCATCGTGGTACACCCGCACTTCCAGTTGCGGCACCGGCAACCAGGGCAGGCTGTGCTCCTGGCGGACCCGCACGGTCGAGGTATAGGGGCAGGTTTCCAGCACTTCCAGGGTCAGCACGCCAAGCAGGTGCTCGCCCTGACTCAGGGCAACCCGCCGCGCACATGACGCCACGCGCATGTCCGGCAGCAGGCGCATCAAGCGTGCGTAGTTGGCTTCACAGCTCGCCTGCAACTCGACCAAATCGACCCGGTAGCGCTCACGCAGCAGGTTCACGACCATAACCCCCTAACCTCGGCGCGGTTCAGCGCCAGCCACTGCAAGGCGATGATGCTCGCCGCATTGTTGATTCGCCCATCCTTGACCGCGTCCAGGGCATCCTCCAGCGGCAGGACATGCACCCGAATGTCCTCCCCCTCATCAGCCAGACCATGCACGCCCCCGGCCCCCAGGCTATTGCACCGCCCGAGGTAGAGGTAGACACGCTCGTTCGAACCACCGGGCGAAGGAAAGTATTCGCTAATCGGCCACAGCGAGGTCAGGGCCAGGTTGGCTTCCTCCACCGCCTCACGCAGCGCCACTTCTTCCGGCTGTTCATCAGTATCGATCAGCCCCGCGACCAACTCCAGCAGCCAGGGGCTGGCGGATTTGCCCATGGCGCCGACGCGGAACTGTTCGATCAGCACCACTTCATCGCGCTGCGGGTCATAGGGCAACACGCATACGGCATCGTGGCGGATAAACAGCTCGCGACTGAGGACCGGACCCATTTCGCCAGAAAACTGCACATGGCGCAGACGCAGGCGATCGAGGCTATAGAACCCACGGAAACAGGCTTCTCGCTCGATAATTTGCACCGCATCCGGGCCGGGTTTGAAGGTGTCGGTCATCCACGTCTCACTCAATCCGATAATCTGGGCTTTCGCGCATCCTACCCCTGCATCCAGCCTTGCGCAGCCTCTTTGCAGATTAGGCGCTGACTGGGATCATGCAGCGCTGCCGCAACGGGTTACCCTGGCGAACCACTGGGACAACCGGCAGTCCAACTCCGCGACCCTACCCTCTCTCCGTCTGGCGCAGAACTCAATGTTTGCACGTAAAAAACTCGTCACCATCAGTCTTGGCCTCCTGCTAAGCGCCTGCCAGAGCCTGCTGCCAGGCGATAGCCCATTGCCGGTGCAGCGTGTCGCCTGGGAGCGTATCCAGCCCGACTGCCAAGGCGATACCTGCCCGCTAGTCAACATCGACACCCTGATTTTTCCCGACGAACCGCCACTCAGCGCATTGATCGAACAACGCCTGCTGCAAATGACCACCGATTCGCCGGACGCGCCCCTGCCCGCTTCGCTGCAGTCCTACGAAAAGGACTTCCTGCATAGCGCCAAGCGCGGCTGGAACACCTACCTGCAAGCCAAGGTGCGCGAACAACATGACCAACTGGTGGTCATCGAATTTTCCAGCTACCTGTCCACGGGCGGGGCGCACGGCATGCCTGGGCGCGGCTTCATCAACTACGATCGCAGGCTGCAAAAGGCCCTGAGCCTGCAGGACATGCTACTGCCCGGCCAGACAGCCGCGTTCTGGAGCCTTGCCAGCCAGGCCCACCAGCGTTGGCTGGCCGCCAACCAACTGGACCAGGACCCCGAGTACAGCCGCAACTGGCCGTTCGAGCCCACCGAGAACGTTGCCCTCGGCCAGGCCGCAGTGCTGCTGAAATACAACGTCTACAGCATTGCGCCCTACTCCAGCGGGCATCCGCAGCTGACGATTCCCTACAGCCAGCTCCAGGGAATCCTCAAACCGCAATACTTTCCTGCCGGCGACTGAAGGCCCCGAAGACCAACTGCAGCCCACCGGCCAGTAACAACGCCGGCAGGGTCGCGCCGATATCGGGCCAGAAATTCGCCAGCACATGATAGATGGTCGCACCGCAAGCCCAGGCCAGCAGCGTATCCCAGCGCAGCGCCACGCGCGGCGCCAGCTCGGCCCGGCGACGGCGCAGGATGAAGTGATCGACCAGCACCACACCGAACAGCGGGGCGAACACCGAGCCAATCAGCAACAGGAAGTTCTGGTACTCGGCCAGCGGCGCGAACCAGGCGATCAGGGTGCACAGCGCACCAATCGCCAACGCCAGCAGCTCGACCCTGAACGGCAGCAGAATGCCGACGGAGACCGCCGCCGAATGGATGTCGGCAAAGGCGTTCTCTGACTCGTCGAGCAGGATCAGCAGCAACGGAATGCCCAAGCCGGCGCCCGCCAGGGCCAACAGCAAGGCGTTGACTTCACCGTTGTCGGCAAAGGCCAGGGTGTAGGCCACGCCCAGACTCATCAGCCAGAAGTTGCCGACGAAGAAGCCCAGCGCAGTGCCGCCAAACACCCGGCCAGCCGCCTTGCCGAAGCGCGAGTAGTCGGCGATCAGCGGCAGCCAGGACAGCGGCATGGCGATCGCAATGTCGAAGCCCAGGGCGAACGGCATCGAACCATCGCCGCGGCGCGCCCACAACGCCGCGAGATCGGCCTTGTCGAACAGGTTCCAGGTCAACCAGAGGCAGGCACCGAGCAGCAACCAGATCCCCCATTTGCGCAGGATCCGGCGCACGAAGGTCAGCGGGCCGGCTACCGCCAGCAGCGTCGCCAGCGCGCCAAACAACAGGGTCCACAGGCCCGGACTGTTCCACAGGCTGCCCTCGCCGAAGGCCCGCACCGCCAACACGCTGGCGGCATCGCGCATGACGATGATCTCGAATGCGCCCCAACCGACCAGTTGCAACAGGTTGAGCAAGGCCGGCACCACCGCCCCCTTGCTGCCCAGGCTGAGCTTCAGCGCCGCCATGGACGACAGCCCGGTATCGCTGCCGATTACCGCGACCGCACCCAACAACAGCACGCCGACGGCGGTGCCACAGGCGATCGCCAGCAACGCGCCGCCCAGGCCCAGGCCCGGCGCCAGCAGGGCGCCAAGTTGCAGCACCATCAGGCCGATCCCTAGGGAAAACCACAGGGAAAACATGTCGCGCGCGCCAAACACCCGCTGAGCGGCCGAGACCGGCACATGCGGTGAGTAACTAGTTGGGGGGTTCACTATGGGGAAGGTCTCAAAGAACTGAATAGGGAACGCCAGGAGCATGCTTGCTCCTGGCGTCGGGCAACGCTGTCAGACCTGCTTGTAGATCACCGAGCCTTCGTCCTTGAAGCGCCCGGACTGCTCCTTGAAGCCGGCCTCGATGGCCTTCTGCTCATCGGTCAGACCATTGAGCTTGGCGTAGTCGCGCACTTCCTGGGTGATCTTCATCGAGCAGAACTTCGGCCCGCACATGGAACAGAAATGCGCGACCTTGGCCGAGTCCTTGGGCAGGGTTTCGTCGTGGTAGCTGCGCGCGGTGTCCGGGTCCAGGCCGAGGTTGAACTGGTCTTCCCAGCGGAACTCGAAGCGCGCCTTGGACAGGGCGTTGTCGCGGATCTGCGCACCCGGATGACCCTTGGCCAGGTCGGCGGCGTGGGCGGCGATCTTGTAGGTGATGATCCCGGTCTTGACGTCATCCTTGTTCGGCAGGCCCAGGTGCTCCTTGGGCGTGACGTAGCAGAGCATGGCGCAGCCGAACCAGCCGATCATCGCGGCACCGATGCCGCTGGTGATGTGGTCGTAGCCCGGGGCGATGTCGGTGGTCAGCGGGCCGAGGGTGTAGAACGGCGCCTCGTCGCAGCACTCCAGCTGCTTGTCCATGTTCTCCTTGATCAGTTGCATCGGCACATGCCCGGGGCCTTCGATCATGGTCTGCACGTCATGCTTCCAGGCGATCTTGGTCAGCTCGCCGAGGGTTTCCAGCTCGCCGAACTGCGCCGCGTCGTTGGCGTCGGCAATCGAACCCGGACGCAGGCCATCGCCCAGCGAGAAGCTGACGTCGTAGGCCTTCATGATCTCGCAGATGTCTTCGAAGTGGGTGTAGAGGAAGTTCTCCTGATGATGCGCCAGACACCACTTGGCCATGATCGAGCCGCCACGGCTGACGATACCGGTAACCCGCTTGGCGGTCAGCGGCACATAGCGCAGCAGCACGCCGGCGTGGATGGTGAAGTAGTCCACGCCCTGCTCGGCCTGTTCGATCAGGGTGTCGCGGAACAGCTCCCAGGTCAGGTCCTCGGCCACGCCGTTGACCTTCTCCAGCGCCTGGTAGATCGGCACGGTGCCGATCGGCACCGGCGAGTTGCGGATGATCCACTCGCGGGTTTCGTGGATGTGCTTGCCGGTGGACAGGTCCATCACCGTGTCCGAACCCCAGCGGATGCCCCAGGTCAGCTTGGCCACTTCTTCCTCGATCGAGGAACCCAGCGCCGAGTTGCCGATGTTGCCGTTGATCTTCACCAGGAAGTTGCGGCCGATGATCATCGGCTCCAGCTCGGTGTGGTTGATGTTGGCGGGGATGATGGCGCGACCGCGGGCGATTTCCTCGCGGACGAACTCGGCGGTGATTTGCTTGGGCACACTGGCACCGAAGCTGTGGCCGGCGTGCTGCTGATCGAGCAGGCCGGCGGCGCGGGCCTCCTGCAGCTTGAGGTTCTCGCGGATGGCGACGTATTCCATCTCCGGGGTGATGATGCCCTGGCGCGCGTAGTGCATCTGGCTGACGTTCTTGCCGGCCTTGGCCCGGCGCGGGTTGCGCACATGGGCGAAGCGCATCTTGGTCAGCTCGGGGTTGACCAGGCGTTCCTGGCCGAAGTGCGAGGACAGGCCGTCGAGCAGCTCGGTATCACCACGGTCGTCAATCCAGGCCGAGCGCACGTCGCCCAGGCCCTGACGCACATCGATGGTCACGTTCGGGTCGGTGTAAGGGCCGGAGGTGTCATAGACCAGCACCGGCGCATTGATCTCGCCACCGAACTCGGTCGGGGTGATGTCGAGACTGATCTCGCGCATCGGTACGCGGATGTCCGCACGCGAGCCTTGCACGTAGATCTTCTGCGAGCGCGGAAACGGCTGGATCGACTGCTGGTCGACCTGGGCGGAATCGCTCAGATTGCTGGTGTTGAGATTTTTTTCTTGTGTGCTCATCGGCTGGTGCTCTCCTGGGACGAAATGTCGGAGCGAACCTGGGGCGGATGAGCGTACGGAGTGCACCGCTAGTGGTGCCGAGAGCACTCGCCGAGGGGCAGGCGAGGCCATCTTGTTCCCTACGCAGGCCTTAACCTGATCAGGTTCAACGGGATCCGGCAGCTGCCAATCTCAGCCCCGCAAATGGGGCACCCCGACAAGAACCTGGCCAGTCTAATCAAGACACCGCAATAAAACCAACCGGGGAGTCAAAAAAGCCTGACCCGCGCGTCGGATAGTGACGACAGCCTCCCAGCCAAGCAGATTGTTGCGCACAGGCAACATAGCTTGTTGCAAACTACACTCAGCCACATTAAGCATGCCTTGACCCCCTTGGCAGTGCCCCTTAGCCTTGCCGATTACCGCCAAAATCAGGATCTCCTCATGTTGCGCAGACTCTCCCTGACTCTTGCTGTGGCTGCTGCTTCCGTCGGCATGGCCTGGGCTGAACAGGCCCCGCTCTCCACCAAAACGGACCTCGTCACGGTCTATCAGGAAGCCGCCAACAACAACGCCGACCTGGCGGCCGCCCGCGCCGACTACCAGGCGCGCCGCGAAGTGGTGCCGCAGGCTCGTTCCGGCTTGCTGCCGAACCTCTCCGCCGGTGCCAACCTGAGCGACACCCGGACCGATGTGGATACATCGAACGGATCGCAATCTATTTCCCGCAGCGGCACGGTGTACCAGGCCAACCTCAGCCAGCCGCTGTTCCGCGCAGACCGCTGGTTCCAACTGCAGGCCGCCGAAGACAGTAGCGAGCAGGCCGCGCTGGAACTGTCCGCGATCGAACAGAATCTGATCCTGCAGAGTGCGGAAACCTACTTCGCGGTGCTGCGCGCCCAGGACACCCTGGCCTCGACCAAGGCCGAAGAAGCCGCCTTCAAGCGCCAACTCGATCAGGCCAACGAACGTTTCGACGTCGGCCTGTCGGACAAGACCGACGTGCTTGAGGCACAGGCCGGCTTCGATACGGCACGGGCCAACCGGATCATCGCCCAGCGCCAGGTCGAGGATGCCTTCCAGGCACTGATCACCCTGACCAACCGCGAATATGTAGCGCTCGAAGGAATCGAACACAGCTTGCCGATCCTGGCGCCGACACCGAACGACGCCAAGGCCTGGGTCGATACCGCCGCCGCGCAAAATCTCAACCTGCAAGCCAGCAATTATGCGGTGAGCGCCGCCGAGGAAACCCTGCGCCAGCGCAAGGCCGGACATGCGCCGACCCTGGACGCGGTGGCCAGCTACCAGAGAGGCGATAACGACAGCCTTGGCTTCACCAATTCGGGAACACCCGGGCAGCCGCGTTTCAGCAGCGATGCCGAACAGCGCTCGATCGGCCTGCAATTGAATATCCCGCTCTATAGCGGCGGTCTGACCAGCTCCCAGGTGCGCGAGTCCTACCAGCGCCTGACCCAAAGCGAGCAGTTGCGCGAAAGCCTGCGCCGTCAGGTGGTGCAAAGCACCCGCAACCTGCACCGCGCGGTAAACACCGACGTGGAAACCGTGCAGGCGCGCAAGCAGTCGATCATCTCCAACCAGAGCGCCCTGGAGGCCACGGAAATCGGCTATCAGGTCGGCACCCGCAACATCGTCGACGTGCTTGATGCCCAGCGCCAACTGTACAGCTCGGTACGTACCTATAACGATGCGCGCTATGACTACATTCTCAACAACCTGCGCCTCAAGCAGGCCGCCGGCACCCTGAGCCCGGCCGACCTGGAAGCCCTCGAGCAATACCTCAAGTCGGACTACGACCCAGACAAGGACTTCCTGCCACCCGACCTGGCCAAGGCCGCCGAAGCGCAGTTGCGCGGCAATCTGGATTATTAAGCCGCCCAGATTGAGCGGCTCACGTTTGAGTCGCTCGGATTGAACCGTCCTGCGCAACGAAGAAGCCCGACGCGAGTCGGGCTTTTTTGTGGGTACTGCGTGGAGACTCGTGGTGCGCACGGCGCACCCTACCCGATAGTCGCATTCCATCGCGTAGGGTGCGCCGCGCGCACCTCGTCTTTCATGAACGCGGCAGCAGGCCCGCCAGCCCCGCCAGCAAGCGAGCCAACGCGCCCTGGTTGGCCTGCATGACCGCCTGGCCCGCCTGGCGCATGTTCTGCGCCAGGGCAGGCTCGCGCCACAGCTGATCGACCCGGTGCGCCAGGCCCTCGGCATCCGCCACTTCGAGCAGCGCGCCGGCTTCACGCAACTGCGCGGCGATCTCGAGAAAATTGAACAGGTGCGGGCCGCTGAGTACCGGCTTGCCCAGCGCCGCCGGCTCCAGTAGGTTGTGCCCGCCATTGCCCACCAGGCTGCCACCGACGAAAGCCAGATCGGCCAGGGCATAGAGAAACAGCAACTCGCCCATGGTGTCGCCGAGCAACACCTGATCGCCCGCCGCCACCGCCTCGCCACTGGAGCGCCGGCGCGTGCCGAAGCCTTGGCGCTGGCACAACTCGAAGACCGAGTCGAAGCGTTCCGGGTGCCGCGGCACCAGGATCAACAGAGCCGCGGGCCACCGTTCGAGTAGCACGCGGTGCGCCGCCAGGACGATTTCATCCTCACCGGCGTGGGTGCTGGCGGCGATCCACACCGGCCGCTGCACGGCGCCCCACTGCTCGCGCAACGTGGCGGCGCGCATCAGCAACGCGGGGTCGATCCTCAGGTCGAACTTGATCGAGCCGGTCACCTCGACGCACTCGGGTCGCGCACCCAGGCGGCGAAAGCGCTCGGCCTCGGCGCTGGTCTGCACCGCAATCAGGCTCAACTCGGCCAGCATCGGCGCGGTCAGCTTGGCAAAGCGTGCATAACCACGCGCCGAACGTTCGGACAACCGCGCATTGGCCAGGACCACGGGTATGCCGCGGCGGGCACATTGATGGATGTGGTTGGGCCACAACTCGGTCTCCATGACCACCGCCAGTCGCGGCTGCGCGCGGTCGAGAAACCGTGCCGCGGCCCACGGCAAGTCATAGGGCAGGTAGCAGTGCTGCACGCGCCCGGCATAGTCGGGCCCGGCGAACATGGCCTGAATCCGTTCGGAGCCGGTCGGTGTCATGCAGGTGATGGTGATCGGCAGCTGCGGGTAGCGCGCCAGCAGTTCACGAATCAGCGGCGCGGCGGCAATGCTCTCGCCCACCGACACGGCATGCAGCCAGATGCCACCGGTTTGCAGGGGCGGCAAGCCAAGGGAGAAGCGTTCGCCAATCCGCTTGGCATATGCCGGTGCGCGCCACGCGCGCCAGGCCAGGCGCCCGGCGACCAGGGGCAGACCGAGATGCAGCAGCAGGGTGTAGAGGTGTCTGTTCATGGGCGCGCAGCTTAGCAGAGCGGCCGCGAGCAATCAGCCGATGGCTTGCAGGCGCTCGGCAAAACAGTCGGCCAGCCAGAGTGCCGCCGGCCCCAGGGCCTCATCGCGCCGGCAGACCAACTCCACCACCAGCGGCGGCGGGGTCCAGTCGCTGCGCAATTCAACCAATTGGCCCTGGTAGGTCGGGTACTGCACCACATGGCGCGGCAACCAGGCCCAGCCGAGGTTGCGCATCAACAACTCGGCCATGGCGTAGAAGCTGTCGGTGCGCCAGACCGAGGGGCTGATCTGCTCGCCGCCCGGATAGAGGCTGTCCTGCGGCGCCATCAGCAATTGCCGATGGCGCGCCAACTCGCGCCGATCGACATGCCCCGCCCCCGCCAGCGCATGCCCGGCACCGCACACGGTGACCATCTCGATAGTGCCCAATCGCTGGCGCTCCAGGGCTTCAGGCATCTGCTCGTGGTGAAACAGCAGCCCGAGGTCGGCGCGGCGCTCCAGCAGCTTGCGCGCGACATCGCCCTGGGCGCCGCTGGCCAGTTGCACCTCCAGCAGCGGGAAGGCCTGGGCCAGGGCCTCGAGGCTGTCGAGCACCGGCTGATAGGGCATGGCCTCGTCCTGGGCCAGACGCAGGCGCACTTCCTCACCGCGCACCAGCCCCAGCGCCCGGCCTTGCAAACGTTCGCACTGGCGCAGCACCTCGCGTGCTTCTTCCAGTAGCGACGCACCGGCGGCCGTCAGGTGTGGCTGGCGGCCACTGCTGCGCTTGAACAGCAGTACCCCGAGATCGGCTTCCAACATGGCAATCGCATTGCTCACCGCCGACTGCGCGCGATTCATCTGCCGGGCCACGGCAGAAAACGACTGGCCCTCGGCCACGCTGACGAACAGGCGGATTTGTTCAAGGCTCCACTGCACAACCAATCTCCATAGCAGATAGGTAATCACTTTACCCCATCAGCTGAACAACTAGAATGGCCGACAGATCAAACAGGAGGCCCACCATGAGCGGCTATCTTTATCTCGCTATCGCCATCACCGCCGAAGTCATCGCGACCACCTCGATGAAGGCACTGGACGGCTTCAACAAACCGCTCCCCCTGCTGCTGGTGGTGGTCGGCTACGCCATTTCCTTCTGGATGCTCAGCCTGGTGGTCAAAACCATTCCGGTCGGCGTTGCCTACGCCGTCTGGGCGGGCCTGGGCATCGTGCTGGTGAGCATTGCCGCGGTATACCTCTACCAGCAGCGCCTCGACCTGCCGGCCATGCTCGGCATGGGCCTGATCGTCTGCGGCGTGGTGGTGATTCAATTGTTCTCGCACAGCGTCGGCCATTGAGCTGGCGCTCGTGCCTGGAAGCCCGACACTAGCAGTTGCCGTTATACTGCGGGCCTGATCTCCAATGAGGCCCTCGCATGTCCCAGGCTCTGAGCACTGACATTCTGATCGTCGGCGGTGGTATCGCCGGCCTCTGGCTGAATGCGCGCCTGCGCCGCCAGGGCTTTGCCACCCTGCTGGTGGAAAACGCCACCCTGGGCGGCGGGCAGAGCGTCAAATCGCAAGGCATCATCCACGGCGGCGCCAAGTATGCCCTGCACGGCGCCCTCACCGGCGCCTCCGAAGCCATCGCCGACATGCCGCGTCGCTGGCGCGAAGCGCTGGCTGGTAGCGGCGAGCTGGACCTGAGCGGCGTGCGCCTGCTGTCCGATGCCCATTACCTGTGGTCGCCCGGCAGTCTGGCCGGCAATATCACCAGCTTCTTCGCCAGCAAGGCGGTGCGTGGCCGCGTCGACCAGGTCAAGGGCGAGCAACTACCGCCCGCCCTGCAACATCCGAAATTCAAGGGCAAGGTCTACCGCCTGGCCGAACTGGTGCTCGACGTGCCCAGCCTGATCGCGCGCCTGACCGAACTGGCCGCGGACGGTCTACTGGCCGCCGAGTCCATCGCGCCACTGCACGAGCAGGGTCAGCTGGTCGGCCTGGTCGTCGACGGTCGTGAAATCCGCGCGCAGCGCATCGTGCTTAGCGCCGGCCGCGGCAACGCCGAGCTGCTCGCCGCCCTGGGCCTCGCTCAGCCGGTGCAGCAACTGCGGCCGCTGCATATGGTGCTGGTCAAGGGGCCGACCCTGAAACCGCTGTATGCCCACTGCCTCGGCGGCGGACCGAAGCCGCGGGTCACCGTCACCACTCATCCGGCAGCCGATGGCGAATGGGTCTGGTACCTTGGCGGCGACATTGCCGAAGCGGAAGGCGTGACCCGTGACGCGGCCGCGCAGATCCGCGCCGCGCAGCAGGAAATCGGCGCCCTGCTGCCCTGGGTCGATCTCTCCAGCGCGCGCTGGGCAACGCTGCGCGTCGACCGCGCCGAGCCGGCGCAGGCCGGCCTGGTGCGCCCGGACAACGCCTTTCTGGCAGAGCAAGGGCCGCTCCTGGTCGGCTGGCCGACTAAACTGGCATTAGCCCCGGACTTCGCTGACCGCGTACTGGCGGCTCTCGACCGTGACGGCATCCAGCCCGCCACCCATGCGCCGCTCCCGGCCCTGCCGCGGCCGGCCGTAGCGCGCCCAGCCTGGGAGGAATTGTTCTAATGCACGCCTTGCATACCCTGCACAACCTCCACCGCCCGCTCGGTTCGACCGAGCTGCTGGTCTCGCCATTGGGCCTCGGCACAGTGAAGATTGGCCGCGACCAGGGCGTGAAGTACCCCAACGGCTTCACCATTCCGGACGACGCGACGGTACTTGAGCTGCTCGCCCAGGCCCATGACCTGGGGATCAACCTGATCGACACCGCCCCGGCCTACGGCAACAGCGAAAGTCGCCTCGGCCCGCTGCTGCGCGGCCAGCGCCAACAGTGGGTCATCGTCAGCAAGGTCGGCGAAGAATTCGTCAACGGCCATTCCAGTTTCGACTTCTCCCCGGCCCATACGCGCTTCTCGGTGGAGCGCAGCCTCAAGCGCCTGGAAACCGACTTCATCGATCTGCTGCTGGTGCACTCCGACGGTAATGATCTCGCCATCCTGCATGACAGCGGGGTCTACGAGACCCTCGCCGAGCTCAAGCGCGAAGGCAAGATTCGCGGCTTCGGCCTGTCCGGCAAAACCGTCGAGGGCGGTCTGCTGGCACTCGAGCAAGGCGACTGTGCGATGGTCACCTACAACCTCAATGAACAGGGCGAACTGCCGGTACTGGACTACGCTGAGCAACACGGCAAAGGCATTCTGATCAAGAAAGCCCTGGCCAGCGGGCATGCCTGCCTGGCCCCGGGGGAAGATCCGGTACGGGCCAGCTTCGAGCTGATTTTCGCCCACCCGGCGGTGAGCTGCGCGATCGTCGGCACCATCAATGCGCAACACCTGACCCATAATGTCGCGACTGCGGCGGCGGTCATTCAGGATATCGCTTGACGCCCATGACGCACTGCGCGTAAGTGCAGGAGCGGCCGGGCGGCGCTCCGCTTGAACCGCAAAAAACCACCCCTGCGACCACGCCCTGCAGCTCGATCGAGGCCTCGCCCTATCGGCCTGATGAGCTTGCCCGCCCCGAATTCCAGAGGAGTCGAGATGTCGCGCACGCTTAGCCGCCAAGACCCTGGCGCCTTCAAGACCCTGCCCTTGTTCGTCGAGGCCAGCGCGGACGGCCTCGCCTACCGCAGCCTGGGCCGCCCCCTGAACTTCAGCGAGATGCTTGAACGACGCCGCGCGATCGAGGTGGGCGACAGCCAGCGTTTCGCCGTTGAGCTGGCCAACCTGGGCGTTTCGGTACGCCTGACCCTGAGCTGGCAAGGCCGGGACTATTGGATACTGGTGCGCCAACGGCGTCTGGATCGGGGCGACGTGGTACTCAAGCTGATCTCCGGCTACGTGCCCGCCCACGAACTCAATCTGCCGCTGCTCACTGCCATTCAAGAGGTCGCCGAAGAGTGCCTACTGGAAACCCCGGAAGGCTGGCTGAGTGGCCGCTTCGGCGAAACCTGGCTGCCCTCGCCCTATCAGGGTGCCTTGCGCTACCGCGAGACCCTGCACTTTCAACTCAGCCCACTGTCCGGCGCGGCACGCCCGGTGCAATGCGCCAACCTGACCCTGCTGGAACGGCCGCGCGCCTACGTGCACCTGCCCACGGCTTCGTTGCAACTGGTCTATGACCTACGCCTGGAGCTGCCCAAGGAGGCCAGGCAGCTCAGCCTGTTCCACGTCGACGAACGCCTGGAGGACGGCAAGCTGGTCGCCCGCCTCGACCGCACGCGGCCGGACCTGTACCTGATACCGCTGCAACAAGGCCGGCCGACCGCCGAACTGCTGACGCTCAGAAAAGGCGTGTTGAAAGCCGCCAGCACCCGTGGCCTGTGGCTGGCCGAGAGCTTCGCGCCGCAGGATGGCTGGCTGGTACGTGACGAACGCATACGCTGGAGGGACTGGCTGAGCCAGCAAAGCCTCAGCGCCGCACCGGCAAAGCCACGAGCGCCGAAGGCGGCAGCGCCAGCCAAGCTGAATGCCGCCCAGCTGGGCTGAGCGGCAGACACTCGCCCGGATTCAGGTGCTGCGGATTTTCTCGACGATGGCGGTGGTCGAGCTGTTTTCCACCAGTCCCAGCACGCGGACTTCGCCACCGTAGGCGCTGACGATGTCGGCACCGACCACCTGATCGATGCCGTAGTCGCCGCCCTTGACCAGCACGTCCGGCTTGACCTCGCGCAGCAGGTTCTCCGGGGTGTCTTCGCTGAAACTCACCACCCAATCCACCGCGCCGAGGCCGGCGAGCACGGCCATGCGCCGATCCACCGAGTTGATCGGTCGACCGGGGCCTTTCAGACGACTGACCGAGGCGTCGTCGTTGACTGCCAGCACCAGGCGGTCACCCTGGCCGCGGGCCTGCTCCAGGTAAGCCACATGGCCGGCGTGCAGAATGTCGAAACAACCGTTGGTGAAGACGATCTTCTCGCCATGGGCGCGGGCGTCCTCGATGGCCAGCAACAGCTGATCCGAACTCAGCACGCCGCGCTCGGAACCGGCCTCGCGCTGGATCGCCCGGCGCAGCTCCGGCGCACTGATGGCAGCGGTACCCAGCTTGCCGACCACGATGCCGGCGGCCAGGTTGGCCAACGCCACGGCCTGGGGCAATTCCTCGCCAGCAGCCAGGGACGCCGCCAGGGTCGAGATCACCGTATCGCCGGCGCCGGTGACATCGAAGACTTCACGGGCGCGGGCCGGCAAGTGCAGCGCCGCATGCTCGGGACGCAGCAGGGTCATGCCGTGCTCGCCACGGGTAATCAGCAGCGCGCCCAGCTCCAGTTCGTGCATCATTCGGGCGCCCTTGGCCACCAGTTCGGCCTCATCGACGCAATGACCGACGATGGTCTCGAACTCGTTGAGGTTTGGCGTGATCAGGCTAGCGCCACGATAAATCGAGAAATCCTTGCCCTTGGGGTCGGCCAGCACCGCAACGCCCTTGGCCCGCGCCGCCTGGATCAGCACCTGATGATTCTTCAGCGCGCCTTTACCGTAGTCGGACAGCACCAGCACCCTGACCCCGGCGAGCAATGCCCCGACCTCGACCGCCAATGCCGCGGCATCGGTATTGAAGGGCTGTTCGAAGTCCATGCGCAGCAGTTGCTGATGCCGGCTCATGACCCGCAACTTGACGATGGTTGGCTGGCTGGCGATGCGCTGAAAGCGGGTTGTCACCCCCACGGCGGCCAGGCTGGCGCCCAGACTGTCGGCGGCTTCGTCGCTGCCGGTCACGCCCACCAACAGCGCCGGTGCACCGAGGGCGGCAATGTTCAACGCCACGTTGGCGGCGCCACCCGGACGATCTTCGATCTGCTCGACCTTGACCACCGGCACCGGCGCCTCCGGCGAAATCCGCGAGGTGCCGCCATGCCAGTAGCGGTCGAGCATGACATCACCGACCACCAATACGGCGGCCTGGTCAAAACGGGGCATGGACAACTTCATGTGAACTCCGATGGCCTCAAGTGGCGGGCGCGTAGTTTATCAGGCGATATCCAATGGCGCGCTTTCATCCAGCCCCAGCGCATGCAAGCGCGCATAGAAACCATTCTGCTCGAGCAGACTGGTATGGGTACCACGCTCGACGATCCGCCCCTGGTCCATCACCAGAATCAGATCGGCTTTCTCGATGGTCGACAGGCGGTGGGCGATGACCAGCGTGGTACGCCCCTTCATCACCCGGTCCAGGGCCGCCTGAATATGCCGTTCGGATTCGGTATCCAGGGCCGACGTCGCCTCATCCAGCACCAGAATCGGCGCGTCCTTGAGCAGTGCCCGGGCAATTGCCAGACGCTGACGCTGACCGCCGGAAAGCAGCACGCCATTCTCACCGACCTCGGTATCCAGCCCCTGCGCCAGCTTGTCGATGAATTCCTTGGCATAGGCCGCCTCGACCGCCTGCTCGATCGCCTCACGCGGCGCGTCGACCAAGTCGCCGTATGCAATGTTATTGGCCACACTGTCGTTGAACAGGGTCACCTGCTGCGTCACCAGGGCGATATGCCGGCGCAAATTGCGCAGCTTGTAGTCTTCAACATCCACACCGTCGAGCAGAATCTGTCCGGTCTCATGGTGATAGAAACGCGGAATCAGGCTGGCCAGGGTCGACTTGCCGCTGCCGGAGCGACCGACCAGCGCGATCATCTGCCCGGGCTCGGCGCTGAAGGAAATATCGCTGAGCACCGGCTTCTCGGCGCCAGGGTACTGGAAATTCAGATTGCGTACTTCCAGTCGACCACTGACCCGTTCAAGCTCGACAGTGCCGTGGTCGACCTCCGGCGCTTCGTCGAGCTGTTCGAAGATACTGTCGGCGGCAGCCAGGCCTTTCTGGATAGTCGCGCTGACCTCGGAAAGCTGGCGAATCGGCTTGGGCAGCAAGCCGGCAGCGGTAATGTAGGCAACCAACTCGCCGACCGACGCGTCGCCGCGCATGTAAAGCACCAGATACATCAGCACTGCCATGGCGCTGAAAATCACCAACTGCAGCATCGGGGTATAGACCGCCTGAGTGCGCGTCATCTTCAGCGACTTGTTCATATTGTCGGCGCTGGAGTGATGAAAGCGCTGCTGCTCATAGGCTTCACCGCCGAAACTGCGCACCACCCGATAGCCCTGAATGGTTTCGGAGGCGACATGGGTGACATCCCCCATCGCCTCTTGGATCTTCTTGCTTTGCTTGCGAAACTTCTTGCTTGCCGACCCCACCATCAGACCGATCACCGGCAGTATGCTGAGCAGCACCAGGGTCAACTTCCAGTTCATGTACAGCAGATAACCGAACAGAAATACGACCGTCAGCCCCTCGCGGATCACCACTTTGATCGCATCGGTCGCAGCGCCGGTGACCATGGTCACGTTATAGGTAATGCGCGAGATCAGATGGCCGGAGTTGTGGCTGTCGAAATAGCGATTGGGCAAGGTCAGCAGATTGTCGAACAAGGCGCAGCGCAGATCGTGCACCACGCCGCGGGCCACCTTGGCCAGGTAATAGTTGCCCAGAAATGAACCTATGCCCTGATAGAGAGCAATGAGTACAATCAGCAGCGGCACGCCAAAGATCATCGGCACCCCGAGCAAGGTAGCGTGCTCAGGGTTCTGCAAACCGTCCAGAAACAGCTTGAGCATATGCGCCAGCATCGGCTGACTTGAGGCAAATAGCAGAAAACCGATGATGCTAACGGCGAAAGCGCCCCAATAGGGGACGACATACTTCAGCAATCGCAGGTAGACCTTCAAACTGGATTGCTGTGCGGAGTTGGCCATTAGGCGAGCCTCGTACGACTGGCTAGAGAGACAAGATGCGGATTGTAACAGCGCAGGAACTGGAAAGCTGGCTGACCAGCGGCAAGGTACTGGAAAAGGATGCGCGCGGCCCCAAGGTGCTCGCGCTGCCCGATGGACACTTTCTGAAAATCTTTCACACCCGTCGCCATCCCCTACTGGCTCGCCTGCGGCCGGCGGCCAAGCATTTTGCTCGCAATGCACATCTATTGAATGCCTTGGGCATAGCGACGCCGACCGTTACCGAGACATTCTGGCTTGACCCAAAGTCGGGCCTGAGTGGCTGCCTGTACAGGCCCTTACCCGGTACTTCGCTGGAGAGTCTGTACACCGCTTCGCCTGAAGCCTTCAACGACTTACTCCCACGCCTCGCTATTTTTATAAGGACCCTGCACAGGAAAAAGATTTACTTCCGCTCCCTGCATCTCGGAAATATCCTGCTTCTGCCTGACGACAGCTTTGGACTGATAGACTTCCTCGACTTGAAGCGCAATGTTTTGCCGCTCAGTGCATGGCATACAAAACGCAACCTGAAACACCTCGAAAGCTATCTTAACAGGAAGAACCTCACTAACTTCCCGCTCAAAAAGCTCCTCAAGCTTTACAAAATATACAGTTAACGCCACAAGCCCCCAGCAGGATCACCGAACGCACACAACACCACGAGCGCCTGAACACTATAAAAACATCATGTTGAAATTATCACTTCTAGAGGACTACAACGGCATCAGATTGCCAGCCTTCGCCAAAATCACGTCACCGCACCTGACCAGTTGAAAAACAGCCGGAACAGTGGCAAGTGCAAGCAAGAAACACTCAAAACGCACCTTAAACGAGCAAATTACCGAGCGTAACTATGCGCTAATGTAGCGGCATTGCGCACGACTAACCTCGACACAGGCATAGTTACAGCCCTGAATCTCCAACCCATTAAGCGATTCGAGAAACCTCTCAGGGTCATCCATCGAAAGCGAAATTAGTATATCGTAATGAATATCCCACCATTGCGACGCGAGCAACTTGACAATCATTTCCTCACTAAACCGATACTTAATAATTTGCGCAGGATTGCCACCAACAATCGCGTAAGGCGGAATATCCTTTACAACAACAGCACCTGCAGCCACTACCGCTCCTGTTCCGATTTTTACCCCTGACATAATGAGAGCATCGCGCCCCACCCACACATCATGACCTATTGACACACAGGTCGATGCCGCCCGATGCGTCACGCACCCACTAAACTGAGCCATGGGATGGGTAGTCACCCAGTGAATGGGGTGCAAGTCTCGCGCCAACCCAACTGTTACGTTTATCCCAATAGAGCAGTAACGACCAATCGAGTCGACCTGAGCCAGCACACCGCCACTCCTGACATACGTACTATGCCCAATGATTAACTTTTTCGCCTGTATTTCAACATCCGAGATAGACACTCCAGGTTCCAAGCTAACCAATACTTCTCTAGGCAGCGCACTAAGGGCCACACTGAATTTGCAGCCACGCCGCCTGACCCAACGCTTCCAATATGAGTCTTTTAGAACTTTCATCAGCCTGCCTGGCATAAGCCCTCCAGTTCTCCACAACAACGCCAAGGAACACTCATAACCTTTAACTACAGACTTGACTTCGAGACACCACCATCCTAAATAAATGCTGCGCCTATCAGGGACTGCCCACGTCACTTAATAGCCTTGCATCACGCGCCTATTGCAAACTCACAGACTGATGAGCTACTCCTCCCCAGCCCCACAGCGGCACATACTCTGATTACGCTAACCAGTGAACCTGCGCACCAATATAGCCAACCGAAAAGCACAGAGATAAAGTAACGCGGATAATTGCTCCGGCAACTTACGCAGTCTGTACCATGCATTGCTTAGTTTGTTTTTCTTCTCGCGCACTCGCCAACTACCTGCATACAAGTGCCTGGCTATCGGCTGCACTCCGGACAACGACTGACTCCGTGCATCGGCAAACACCCCAATCGCCAGCGCCCTCTCCAGCCCACGCTGCTCGCTGCCCCCCCTCACCGCTAAAACCACACGCCAAGAGCAAGCGGCTTACCTCATTGACATTGACCAATGCAGACAAACGCGAGCGATCAAACACGGCTTCATCATAGTAGGACAGCATGCTGCGCGGCAGCCAATGTCCGGCCTGCACACCAATCACCGAGGTGGAAAATCGCTGGAAATCCTCCAAACCTATAAACAACTCGAGCCCCAGAAGGGCATCGAACCGGCCACAGACTTCCACGTCCACATCCATATAGATACCACCCTGCTGCAAGGCCAGCATGCGCACATAATCGGACACAAAAGCGTAGCGCCCGGCCTGATAAGCCGCCGCAGTGAACGGATGACTGGATGGGTCGAAGCTATGCTCATCCCAACGCACGATCTCATAGTCCGGCAAGAAATAGGACCATGAAGCCAGGCAACGACGTGCCTGTAAGGGCAAAGGCTTACCACCGAACCAGCAGTAATGGATTTGCCGCGGAATCATGGGAGGTTTCCTTTATAAATAACACAGACTTGCGAGCCACCATTAAACAACCGCTGCCCGCTAGCCCCGAGCGCCTGCCTCAGTTGATTAATTCGACCACCGGGACTTCGCATCCGCGAATAAATAATTTCCCCACATGCCAACTGACAAGGTTTTCGGGAAATAACTTGCTGACCTGCAATCAGCTTCCGCATGGCCTGCGAGAACGGCCAGCTTGAAAGCAACTGCGGCTGAGCTCGCCACTTGCGCTTACCAAGTCCTGAAGGCCATAACCAGGCATGGAGTTCGTCACCGTCATTATTGCTTCCAGCTGGATATGTTTTTTTGATCATGTTCTGCTCCCCTCTTGCAACAGCCGGCCGGATCATGAGAGTGCGCTGCCTCGAATGCGCCAACCCGGCAGCTATAAACGGCGTAATCGCCAGCAGTGATCAAAGATCGGGACGGCCATAACGCAATATGGCAAGCCAGCGCTGCAAAGCCTGACGAGTTTTCATTTTCGGTTTTCGTTCGACCTGCTCGATATCGCTGACATCCATCAGTCGTTGTTGAGCCAGCAGAGGTTTGACCATATAGGCGTTGATACTGGGCAAAAGCCTTTCTGAGTAGTACCAGTCGATTGGCAGCCCCGACGCCGGGGCCTCATCCAGAATCCGGCCGTAGACACTGGCATTGACGATGTATGCATGAGCCAGTCGCACCCGACTCACTGCCAGCAGATTTGCCGACACCGCCTTGTGCATCCCGCCCTTCTTTAGCGTCCCACCCAAGTAGCAAACATCCCAAGACCGATGCTGCAACTGCTCGCTTGCACGCTGGAGAACCACAGAGGTGTAGGGTTCGAACTCGCAGTCATCCTCCAGGATCAGCACGGAAGACAATCCAAGCTGCTGAGCCTGTTTGATTATCGCCAAATGACTATGCATGCACGCCCAGGTCGTTAGCAACTTGTGTTCTGCTGTGGGACGTGGCCCATCGACCCGTTGAAGAAACGCCCGCAACGCCTGCGGCGGCTGGTCTTGCCCAAGGTCTGCCACGCCAACGGCGGGAAAGCGCTCGGCCGTGATGCCGACCGCGGCGAGATTGGCCTCCATCTTGGCCCAGCGATCGGGCCTGCTGTCCAGGTTGATGACAAAGGCACCCTCGAAGCATGACATTTCCATTGCACCTACCAACTTAATCGAGTGAATCATGCTCAGTAGTTCCACACAGCCGCACACCCTCAATCCGTTTATTCAGCATAAGACGTTCCAAGAGTTCGCATGTCCGCTCGAGCCCATGCACACCATGAGCGAGGTGATATTCGGCGAAATCTTGCGACTGTCGAACATGCTGTAGATAGTTTTCGTTGATCGCAGCAACGTGACTGGCCAACTCACCGCCGGATCTGATCCGTGGACCAAAGTAGGCTTCCTGCGAAAAAATGTCCCGATCTTCGCCTGCATTGACGAAAAGAACCGGACGACGGGCCAGGGCAGCCTCAATAACGGCATTGGACATGATATTGACTACCAGCGAGGCCATTTCCAGCGCCTCTGCAAGGCCGCATTCGCCTGGCAGAACATGCAAATTTTCCAGCGTCGATGCCGCGTCCTGCCAGAAAGGTACCTGACTGCGCGGATGCGCCTTGATTAGCACACGGTATTGCGGATTATCGGCCGCCCAGTCACGCAACAAAGCATAGGTCTTCTGATAACCCGGTTCCTTTTCCCGGTCTGGGCCCACTCCGAGGATAAGCAGGCAACGCAGCGCCGGATCAGCGGGCGGCAGGTCGTACGCCGCATCGATCATATGCGAACCGGACAGCACGGCCTGCGAGCTACCGAAGCGCAACGCGCGCGCCTGCAGCGCCTCTAGCGAGCTTTGGCCGAACAGGAAGTAATAGTCATAGTCGTTCATCCCCAATCGCCGCGAACTCTCCACCGTCGAGGCATGAGCCAGATGCACCAGAGGAACTCCGCGCCGGTTCAGCGACAAGCGCAAGAACGGGCTGCACAGGCTGCCGTTGCGATCGTTGAGCAGCAGCCGGGGCTCATGCTTGGCCACCAGCCATTCGGCGTAGGCGGCATAGCCGAAATAACGCAGCGGTACCGCTTGCGGGGGGCGAGCGAGCAGGCGCTGGGCGATCACCGCTCGCGGCTCTTCCTGCGCACGTTCAACCAGCTGGTAGCCCTTATTGCGCAGGGTCTCGATCAGCAGTTTCTTGCGTTTCAAGGCGATGACCTTGGGTGCCCCCTGCAAAAGGAGGATGTCGCAGGGCTCCGCTGTGGGCGCAGCCGCGGGCAAGAGCAGGCGGGCCCGCACACCGAACAGCAGGTCGTACAACGCATCTCGGACGAAGCGCAGGGTTGCTCCCGGCAGCGCATGATGCTCACGCAGCAAGCGCCAGCGATAGCGATCCAGTTGCAGCGCTTTCACTTGCCAGGATGCTTCAGCTTTCAATGTTGTCGGCACCGAGCGCATGGAAACCCTGGGCATCGACCCGCCAGAGTTGTGATGCCGCCAATAATCCCAAGTTTTCATCTGGCTGCACGGAAAGAGCCCCCCATTCGCTTTTTTTCCATCCCAAAAAATGCAGGTAAGGGAACGTCATCGCCCCATCCTTGGCATTGCGCAAAATGCCTTTTCGCCACACCCAGTGCGAAGGAAACGCGCGTGTTCCGTCCCGCCAGAGTCGTGACGTGTTGGGCGTGCTGAATGCCTCCTTGAACTCGGCCATTCGCCTCCGGGGATTGAACAAGCCGACCAGTTTGAACAATGGTCTGGGGAAGTTCTTGCGCCACAGGAACAGACGGGTGAAGCCGCCCTCGTCCAGCGCATGATTTCTCTGATCCTGAAGCCGCCGTTGGAAATCGCGAATTTTCCAGAACAACTCGCGCAATGGTTTCTCGTTGCGAAGCAAACACAGATGGCCTGATACACGGCGTTCGTGAGTGGAAAAGAACTTATAGCGGCGCAGTTTCTCCGCGGTGAAATAGGCCCGTAAGTCGCCATAGATCAAGTCGAGATCACTGAACCCCCAGAAGTCATACCCCTGAATCTCGGGCTCATGAATGTACCCCAGGGCAGGCTTGAGGTCGCAGAGCTTGTAGGGATTTACCGGGGCGAACAGAAAACCCAATCGCGAAGAGACAAAACGGCAGTAGTCCTCGAAGCCGATACGCTGCTGACGGACATTGTCCGGCAGATCATCAAGCTCCGCGCAATCACCGATCAACAGCCAGTCGATATCCGGGTTGCACCGACAGCTTTCGATGAAAAAAGGCATCCAGAACGGCCACTGACCGAAATAAGGGATCAGCAAGATGATGCTCGGCGGGTTACGCACAGCTATAGTCCTCGGCATAAATCCCAGAAACGGGATCTGACGGCTTCATCGGCGAAGGATTCACGCAATCGCAGCAACGCTGGCTGCACCTGCGGTTCGGCCTTGGCAAGGGCCTGCAACTCGCCGGCAAGTGCCTCGGCATCGCCCCACGGAAACAACCGCCCGACTCCCTCCACCACTTCCCGCCCACCGCCGCAATCGCTGCAGACCAGCGGCACGCCCGCGGCCATGGCCTCAAGCAGCACCATACCAAAGGGCTCATGATCGGAACTCAGGACGAAGGCATCGAAAGCCTTGAAGTAACGCCGAGCATTTGGCACCTGACCGAGAAAACGCACCGACGCGACCACGTCCAGCTCCATCGCCAGCGCCTTTAATTCGGCCTCCAGGCGACCACTGCCGATGATCGCCAGCAGGCAGCCCATCGGCAGTTGCGGCAAGGCCTGGGCGAAGCCGCGGATCAGGGTGGCCTGGTCCTTGTCTGGATGCAGGCGACCGACGTTGCCGACGACCCAGGCATCCTGCGGCAGCTCGAGAGCTTCACGGGCTGACTCGCGACTAACCTGTTCGGCTTGTACCGCCTCAACATCGATGCGGTTGTACAGGGTTTCGATGCGTTCGGGCGCCCATCCAGGCAGGTGGCCGCGCATCTCGTCGCGCACCGCGTTGGATACACCGAGCAGCAACAGGCGCTGGCGGAAGCGGTTGATAAACAGGCGACGCGATAGGCGGCCGTATACACCAAAGGCATGGTGCACGCCGATCACCGGCAGCTTGCAGGCGAGCAAGCTGATGTAGATCGGTTTGAAGCGGTGGGCGACGCAGAATCTGAAATCGTGGCCCGCGAGGATTCGCCTGATATCGCGTATCGCTTTCAGCTTGAGGCCGCGAACCTCGCGGCTCGAGTAGTCGAGAAAGATCACTTCGTCGGACGCCGAGCCCGCCACTACTTCGGCACTGGGCGCGCCGGTCAGATAAACCGTCGTCACCTTGTATTCGCTGCCGGCGAACAGCACTGCGTACTGCCGGGCGCAGTCGAGGAAAGGCCCGTCATAGCCGTGACAGAGTTGCAGGACGCGTGGCTCAGGCCTGCTCATGCCAATCCATGCCGTCCTTCACCACCAGAATATCTTCCATGATCAGGTACTGCAGATCCGAGCCGTAGAACATGTTCAGCGCGTCGGTGGGCGAGCAGATCATCGGTTCGCCGCGGCGGTTCAGTGAGGTGTTCAGCGACACGCCGTTGCCGGTGAGTTTTTCCAGTTCAAGCATCATGTCGTAGTAGCGCGGGTTGTATTCGCGCTTGAGCACCTGGGCACGCGAGGTGCCGTCTTCGTGGACCACTTCGCTGACGCGGGTCTTCCACTCCTCGTTGACTTCGAAGGTGAAGGTCATGAACGGTGAAGGGTGGTCGACCTTGAGCATCTGCGAGCCGACGGTATCGAGCATCGACGGACAGAAGGGCCGCCAGCGCTCGCGGAACTTGATCTGCTCGTTGATCCGGTTGGCGACCCCGGGAATGCTCGGGCAACCGACAATCGAGCGACCACCAAGGGCGCGCGGACCGAACTCCATGCGCCCCTGGAACCAGGCCACCGGGTTGCCCGCGACCATGATCTCGGCGATGCGCTGCGGCATGTTGTCGATCTGCTTGAATACCGGTTTGCTCGGGTGCCTGGCGCAGGCGGCGATCACGTCTTCGTTGGAGAAGGAGGGGCCGAGGTAGACGTGTTCCATCTTCTCCACCGGCACGCCGCGAGCATGTGACACATAGGCGGCCGCGCCGACGGCAGTGCCGGCGTCGCCGGAAGCCGGTTGCACGAACAGCTCCTTGACCTCGTCGCGGGCGATGATCTTCTGGTTCAGCTTGACGTTCAGCGCACAGCCGCCAGCGAAGGCGATCTTGCCGGTTTCCTTGAGGATGTCGCCGAGGTAGTAATCCATCATCTGCAGCGCCAGCTTCTCGAACAGCGCCTGCATACTGGCGGCGTAATGGATGTAGGGGTCGTCGGCGATATCGCCTTCGCGCTTGGGCCCCAGCCACTCGATGAGCTTGGGCGAGAAGTAGAAACCCTTGCCCTTCTCTTTATAGCGACGCAGGCCGATGACGTTGGCGTATTCGGTGTTGATGATCAACTCGCCGTTCTCGAACTTGGCCAGGCGTGAAAAATCGTACTTGCTGGGGTCGCCGTAGGGCGCCATACCCATGACCTTGAACTCGCCGTCAAGCATCTCGAAGCCGAGGAATTCGGTGATCGCACCGTACAGGCCGCCGAGCGAATCCGGATCGAAGAATTCCTTGATCTTGTGGATCTTGCCGTTCTCGCCGTAGCCGAAGAAGGTGGTGGCGTACTCACCCTTGCCGTCGATCCCGAGGATCGCAGTCTTCTCGGTGAAACCCGAGCAATGGTAGGCGCTGGCGGCGTGAGCCAGGTGGTGCTCGACCGGCTCGATCTTGATTTTCTTCGGGTCGAAGCCGAGTTGCTCCAGGCACCAGACGATCTTGTTGCGGTAGCGCTTGTAGCGGCGATTGCCCATCAGGATCGCGTCCAGGGCGCGGTCCGGGGCGTACCAGTAGCGCTTGGCATACTTCCAGCGCGCCTCGCCGAACAGGCTGATGGGGGCGAAGGGAATCGCTACCACGTCGACGTCGCTCGGCTTGATTCCGGCCTGTTCCAGGCAGAACTTGGCCGATTCGTAGGGCATGCGGTTCTTCGCGTGCTTGTCGCGCACGAAGCGCTCTTCTTCGGCGGCCGCGATCAACTTGCCGTCGATATACAGGGCGGCGGAAGGATCGTGACTGAGAGCGCCGGACAGGCCAAGAATCGTCAGTGCCACAGGTGAAAACCTCTATTCAGGGCAGGTGCCGGGCACCTGCGGTAAACGTTCGTCGAGCAGCGTGAACAGCCTTGATTCGGCCGGCCAGTTGCGCAGAAAGCGGGCGCGATCGCGGGCATAGGCCCGGGCGAAACTGTGCGCACTCAGGTGTTGCTGCATGGCATCCAGATCGATCAGAACCCAGCGACCGTCCTGCCAGAGCAGGTTGCTACCCTTGAAATCGCCATGGCTGATGCGCTCGCGCAGCAGGGCCGCGAACAGCAGATCCAGGGCCTGGAGTTCGGTCTCGGGCGGCGAACCGGCCTCCCCTGGCGCGTCCAGGCAGGGTTTGAAGCGCGCGATTATATCCTCACCGGCCGCGTATTCGGTAATCAGATAGGCCCGCCGCCGCAGCCACAGGGTGCGCAACTCCAGCATGGCCAGGGGTTTGGGCGTGGCTATACCGAGAAAGTCCAGGCGATTGCCCTCCACCCAGCTGTGCCAGGCCCGGCTCGGCCGCCAGAAACGCTTGAGCCAATGGGCGAAACCCTTGATGTTGTAGCGCTTGACCACCAGCTGACGGCCAGCCTGCTCGACCAGCGCCACCGTCGACGTGCCACCGAGCTTGAGCGACTGGCCGGCGGCGATGGCCGCATCTGGATCGGCCAGCAATGGCCCCAAGCTGCCCTCATCCTGGCGCCGCACCACCTGAAGGATCGAGGCACCGCAGCGCGCGCTGAACAGGCTGCAGTCGCGGCCGATCTTGCGCAGGTAGTCGCGCAGGCGCCAGCGGCGAACCTTGTCTATCTCCTTGAGCAAGGCCTCCACCGGCAGGGCATGCTCGCCATTGGCCAGCAGGTAGTGCACCAGCAACTCCTCGATGAACGACTCCAGTTCGACCGGCAGCTGGGCGAAAAATACCCCGAGATTTTCCAGCACCTTGTCCCGCGACAGCGGCTGGCCGGGTGTTTCGCAGCGTACGCCGCCGCCATCGATCACATGCAGCTGGCCATCGTGACGCAGCAGGTTGTCCAGGTGCAGATCGGCTTGCCACAGGCCCTGGCCATGCAGCCTGGCCACCAGTGCCAGGGCCTTGCCGAGCACGGCCTGCTGGTCATCCGACAGCAACGGCTGCCCCGCAACCGCGCGCCAGGCATCTCCCAGGCTATCGGCGTTATCAAGGTACTCGAACAGCAGCCAGCCACCCTCGCCTTCGCGCAGGCCATCGGCCAGCAGCAGCGGCGTCGGCAAGCCCTGTCCGGCGAGCAGGCGGGCGCCGTCCAGTTCACGCTGGAAGGCGCGCGCCGCCTTGTCGCCCACCAGTAGCTTGGCCAGCACCTTGCGCCCGCGCCATTTGGCCACGCCGACATAGCGCTGCCCTGGCAGCACGCGCAACAGGTTTTCCAGCCCCAGTGGGGCCGGGCCGGCAGCATCCGCCAGCTCGATATGCAGCGGCAACTGCGGGCTGCGTCCACTGCGACTCAGTTCAGCGAGGGTCAAGGACGTGCCTCCTTGTTGCGCCGGCGGCTACCCAGGCGTTGCCACCAATGTTCGACATCAGCGTCCGCGCCCAGATAGGCGGCCAACAACTGGCGCACCTCGCTCTCGCTCCAGAGACTGGCGCGGCGCAGCAGCGGCTCCAGGTCCTTGATCCGATCACGCTCGCCGAACAGTAAAGTCCGGGTCTTTTCCAGGTCGATCAATTGCGCGCTGAATGCGTCGGCGTTTTGCCTGAGAAATATATGCTTGGGGTAGAAGCAGCCATGCATCTGCCCGGCGTCGTGCAGACGCCGCGCCAGGGCGCCGCAACTGCGCAGAATGCTCGCGCGCTCGCTCTCGGCGCGCTGCTGCCAACCGTCCAGCAGCGCCTCCAGATCCTGCCAGCCATCCAGGGCGCGGGTCAGCAGAACCGCCCGGCGCTCGCTGGCCACCCGCCGCTGGGCGAAAAAAGCCGCCTGCAACGCCGGAATCCCAAGGCGCTGGTAGCGCTGGATATTGCGAAACTCGCGGGCAAAGGTCGGCTCCCCCAGCGGGCAGGTCAGCCGGCGGGTCAAGTGATTGCTCTGGCGCTTGAGGTAGAACGCGGCCTCGCCCAAGTCCAGGCGATAGACACTGCTCCAGCCGCCGCGCTCGGTGTTCGGTTCGTCCACCGCTTCCAGCTTGAGCGCCCAGAGCGCGTCATAGCTGGCCAGACCATGACGCTCGAGCAGCGCGCGATCCTGTCCAGCGATAAAATCCTTCATTCGCGACCTTCGAAATAGTGAACGATCTGCCGCACACGGCGCTTGTCTGCCGCGTTCAGGCGCTGCCGCCCGCGGTACTGTAGGTAAAAACGCAGGCGCTGAGTGCGCGACAATCTGTACTTGGCCACCTTGTCCAGACAGGCCAGGTCCTTGACGATGCGATAGCGCAACAACGGCCCCCACCAGAAGGCGCCCGTTGGACAGTCGATGAGAAACAGCTCGGCCTGATCGTTGACCAACAAGTTGCGCCACTTCAGGTCGTTATGGGTGAAGTGATGGTCATGCAGGGTTCGGGTCGCTGCGGCCAGCTGCTGGCTGACCCGCGCCACCCAGGTACGGTCGCGCAGGCAGCCTGCATCGCGTTGCGCCAACTGCGCCATGTCCTCGGTGGCGAGCAGCTCGCGGGTAATCAGCGCGCCGCGAACGAAAGCGCCTGCCTTGCGCTCCAGCCCGTAGGCGACGATGGGCGCAGTGGCGATGCCCCACTTGGCGAAATACTTGAGGTTCTGCCATTCGGCCTTGACCCGTGGCCGCCCGAGGAAGCGGCGCAGCCCCTTGCCCGCGCCGTGATAGCGCTTGACGTAGTAGCGCACGCCCTCGTACTCGACGCGCAGCACCTCGGACAGCGGGTCATGGGTGATGCGCTCGCCTTGCAGGGCGAACACCGCGTTCAGATCGGCAAAGGCCGCCGCCACCCGCGGCGACACCTCCTCGCTCAGTCGCCACTCACTCATGACCGGCACCTGGGGCATATTTGCGCGCATAGCGGGCCAGCAACTTGTCCGCCTTGCGCTGCAACCAGGCCAGCAACTGCGCCTCATCATGCAGGATCTGCCGCAGCGAGGGCCCGCCCCGGGTTTGCTGGCCATTCATTGCCAAAAAATAACCCTTGAGAAAGCGCAGCTTGTCGCGCTGGGTAAGGCCGATATTCAGGGCCGAAAAGTACAGACCCGCCAGGTCCTTGTTGCGCCAGCGTAGCGGCAACCTGGCATGGATCTGCGCGCGGTGCAGGTCGATCAGTGACAGGCGCAAATCGCTCGCAGTGACCGGCCTGTCGGTGTGCAGCAGGAAGTGACAGATATAGCAGTCGCGATGATTGACCCCGGCGCGGTGCATGCGGCCGGTCATCTGCGCCACTTCGGCAATCAGCGCACGCTTTAGCGCGGGCGCGGGTGGGTTCTGCGGCCAGTCGAGACTGAAGTCTTCCAGGCTGACGGTGGGCGCCAGTTCCTCGGTGACGATAAAGGAATGCTGCCGTGCCGGGTTGCTGCCGCGCTCGCCATAGGCCACCGCGGTCATGGTCGCCACGCCGGCTTCCTGCAAGCGCTGGATCGCCCGCCACTCCTGCCCCGCGCCGAGCACCGGCAGCTTGGCGGTGAGCAGGTTCTTGGCGATCTCGCGCCAGCCGACGCCGCGATGGATCTTGACGAAGTAGCCACGCCCGGCCACTTCGGTGCGCAGGGTGCGGCGGCCCTCCAGCTCGCGGTAGACCTGGCCTTGCAAGGCCTCCACTGCGGCAAAGGCGTCCTTGTCGGCCCACAGGGTCTTGAACGGTTCGCTGAGCAACAACTTCATGGGTGCTCCGCCAGGATCACATCGGCAGCCTTCTGCGGCATGGAATAGAGGTCGGCACAGCCGGCGTAGGCCAGACCGTTACGACCCCAGCACGCACGGCGCTGATCGTCGGCCAGCATGTCGGCCAGGGTGTGATTGAGCTGTTCCTGCGCAAAGGGACTCGGCAGCACCCGCCCGGCATCCGCATCGCGAATGTAATGGGCGTAACCGCAGACATCGGTCACCAGCACCGGCAGGCCGGCGACCAGCGCTTCGAGCAGCACGGTGCCGGTGTTTTCGTTGTAGGCCGGATGGATCAGCAGATCGGCGCCGAGCAGGAAACGCGGGATATCGCTGCGACCCTTGAGGATCTGCACCTGCTCGGAAATCCCCAGGGTTTTGATCTGCAGCAGGAACGACTTGGGATCGTCCTGGCCGATGACGATCAGCCGGGTGCGCTGGCGCAGTTCGCGCGGCAGGGCGGCGACGGCTTTCAGGCTGCGATCCAGCCCCTTGGTCTTGAATCCGGAGCCGATCTGCACCAGCAACAGCTGGTCATCCGCCAAGCCGAATTCACGGCGGAATTCGGCGCGAATCTCGGCGGCATTGGCCGGCGCGCGGCGGTCTGGGGCGATGCCCGGTGGCAGCAGGTGAAAACGCTGCAGTGGGGTGTGGTAGTGCTTGATGAACAACGGCTGCTGCACCTCGGAGATCATCAGGATTTCGGTTTTCGACTCAGGGGCGAACACCGCCCGCTCGTAGTCGGCGAAATGCTTGTAACGACCCCACTTGCGGTAAATCGGGTTGCGCAGGGTCTGCGCCTTGTCCTCGAAGCAACCGTCAGCGGCGTAATACACATCCAGCCCCGGCATCTTGTTGAAGCCGATCACCCGGTCGACCGGACGCCTGGCCAGGTCGGCCTCGACCCAGGCGGTGAGTTTCTCGTTGCGTTTGTGGTTGAACAGCGCCTTGACCGGCACCACCACCACCTCGAAACCCTCGGGCACATCGCCTTCCCAGATCGGCGTATACACACGAATCGCGTGGCCGCGCTGCTGGCATTCCAGGGCAATGCGCAGGAAATCGCGCTGCAAGCCGCCAAAGGGGAAATATTTGTAGAGGATAAAAGCCAATTGCATCAGGCGTGCCCTTCAATCGCGTAGCCCGGATGCAACCCGGGAAAAATACTCGGCACTCGCATCAGACGGTGTCCTCAGCCAGCAGCAACGCCTGCAACTCGCTGACCACCCGTTCCGGCAACAGCGTCTCGAAACAGGGCGTGTTGCGGTCGCCCGAACCGGCACCCGGACCCGTGGCGCACAGGTGAACCTGGGAACGGCCATAGGCCCCTACCCGCCCCGGCAAGGTCGGTCCGTAGAGCGAGATGGTCGGGACATCCAGGGCCGCGGCCAGATGACCGAGCCCGGTGTCGACTGCCACGCAAGCGCTGGCACCGGCAATGACCTTGGCCACGCCGGCCAGATTCAATTTGGGCAGCAACGCGGCATTGTTCAGGCCGGCGACGATGCGCTCGGCGCGTGCCTTTTCGACCTCGTTACCCCACGGCAGGCGCACCGCCCAGCCGAGCGCGTTCATGCGTTCGGCCAGTTCGCGCCAGCAGGCTTCCGGCCAATGCTTGCTCGCCCAGGTGGTGCCGTGCAGGAACAGCAGATAAGGCTGCTCCACCGCGCCGGCCAGGCGCTCGCGATTGAGCCCATAGTCGCCAATACCCGCTGGCAGCGGATAGCCCAGCGCCTGGGCGAACAACTGCCGCACCCGCTCCAGCGCATGCTGCTCGCGCGGCACACTGTAGCGGCGGTCATAGAAGCGGCTGGCGATCGGCTCGCGCGCGGAGTCCGGCCCCAAGCCCGCCACCGGCGCCTTGACGTAACGGCTCAGCCAGGCACTCTTCAGCAAGCCCTGGGCATCGATCACCAGGTCGTAACGGGCTTCACCCAGGCGCGCCTTGAAGCGCCGCCATTCGCCATTTTTCAGGGTCTGCCAGAGGTGCTTGCGCCAACGGCGGATCGCCACCGGGATCACCTGGGCCACGGCGGGGTGCCAGGCCGGAATCTCGGCGAAGCCCTCTTCCACCACCCAGTCGAACTGGATACCGGGTATCGCCCGCGCCGCGTCGGTGAGCGCCGGCAAGGTATGGATGACATCGCCCAGCGAGGACGTCTTGATCAACAGAACCCGCACTATTCGACCTCAACCGGCTCGACCGGATCGGCCACCAGGCGATCCAGCGCCTGCAGCACCGGCCGCGCCGGCAACTCACGCAGGCAGTTGTAGTGGCCGAAGCGGCAGGTGCGGTCGAAGCAGGGACTGCATTCGATGCCCAGCCGGACGATCTCCACCTGCTCGGCCAGCGGCGGGGTGAACTGTGGCGAAGTGGAGCCGTAGACCGCCACCAGCGGGCGGTTCAACGCGGCGGCCACATGCATCAAGCCCGAGTCATTGGAGACCACGGCGCCCGCACAGGACAGCAGGTCGATGGCTTCAGCCAGGCTGGTCTCGCCGGCCAGATTCACCGCCTCCTCGCGCAGCCCGGGGATCAGCCGCGAGCGGATTTCCTCACCCACCGGGTGATCGTTCTTCGAGCCAAACAGCCAGACCTGCCAGCCACAGCGGATCTTCGCCTCGGCGACCTGGGCGTAATGCTCGCTCGGCCAGCGCTTGGCCTCGCCGAACTCGGCACCTGGGCAGAGCGCCAGCACCGGCCGATCCAGGCTCAGGCCGAACCTGGCCAGTGCCGCGGCGCGACTGCTTGCGTCGATATGCAGGGACGGCCGCGGATAAGGCCTGGTCAGCTCGGCCCCCGGCTCATAGGCCAGGGCCATGAAGCGTTCGATCATCAGCGGGTAGCGTTCTTTATCCAGGATGCGCACATCGTTGAGCAGGCCATAGCGCATCTCGCCCTTCCAGCCGGTGCGCGTGGCGATACCGGCAAAGAACGGCACCAGTGCGGACTTCAGCGAATTGGGCAACAGAATCGCCTGATCGTACTGACCCGCCAGGGATTTGCCGATCTTGCGCCGGGTCGCCAGCTGCAACACGCCATGGCCGAGCGGAAAGCTCAGGGCCTGGCGCACTTCGGGCATGCGCTCGAGAATCGGCCGGCTCCACTCGGGCGCCAGCACGTCGATCGCGCACCCAGGATGACGCTGCTGCAGGCACTGAAACAGCGTCTGCGCCATCACCATGTCACCGACCCAGCTAGGGCCGACAATCAGAATATTCATAGGGGCAGCCTCATGCCGCAAGCTGCAAGCTGCAAGCTAAAGCAGCCGGGGCGCTTGCAGCTTGCTACTTGCGGCTTGCTGCCTATTTAACCAGCGTGCGCCATTCGGCATGGTTGCTGGTCTTGCCGGCCACCAGGTCGAAATAGGCTTTTTGCAGTTTCTCGGTCACCGGACCACGGCGGCCGGCGCCGATCTGGCGGTCATCGACGTTGCGGATCGGCGTGACTTCGGCGGCGGTGCCGGTGAAGAAGGCCTCGTCGGCGATGTATACCTCGTCGCGGGTGATGCGCTTCTCGATCACCGGGATGCCCAGCTCGGCGGCCAGGGTCAGGATGGTGCTGCGGGTGATGCCGTTGAGACAGGAGGTCACTTCCGGGGTGTAGACCACGCCGTTCTTGACCAGGAAGATATTCTCGCCCGAGCCTTCGGCCACATAGCCTTCGGTATCCAGCAGCATGGCCTCGTCGGCGCCGCCGGAGATGGCTTCCTGCAGGGCCAGCATCGAGTTGATGTAGTTGCCGTTGGCCTTAGCCCGCGTCATCGAGATGTTGACATGGTGGCGAGTGAAGGAGCTGGTGCGCACCTTGATGCCGACCTGCAGGGCTTCATCGCCCATGTAGGCGCCCCAGTTCCAGGCCGCGACTATCACATGCACCTTCAGACCGCTGGCACGCAGCCCCATGCCTTCCGATCCGTAGAACACCATGGGGCGGATATAGGCGCTGTCCAGGTTGTTCTCGCGCACCGCGGCGCGGGTCGCCTCGTTGATCTCGTCTTTGCTGAACGGGATCTGCATATTCATGATGTGCGCCGAGTCGAACAGGCGATCGGTGTGCGCTTGCAGGCGGAAGATTGCCGCGCCGTCCGGGGTGTCGTAGGCACGCACGCCTTCGAATACACCCATGCCGTAATGCAGGGTGTGGGTCAGCACATGGGTGGTCGCATCACGCCACGGCACCAGTTTGCCGTCATACCAAATCACGCCATCACGATCGGCCATCGACATAGTTGCCTGCTCCTCAAATTCGATTCGTACTTAGTCGCCGGTGCGCTGCGCGCCGGCCAGCCTATACACCATTCAGTTCAATCCCAGCTCCCGCCAGATGCGCAGCACGCTGCGTCTTTGCTCCTGGAACTGATCGCCGCGTACCACCCCGGGCTGCTTTTGCAGTGCCTGGCGATGGGCTGCCGCGCGGTAGACCTTGTAGGCCTCTTGCAGCAGGCGGGCCTGCTCGGCAGTCAACAAGCCGAGACGCTCCAGACCTTCCAGGATGCGGATGTTATCGGTGAATTCCAACAGCTCGGGATATTGTCGCGACCAAGCCAAGGCCGCGTATTGCACCATAAATTCAATATCGACGATACCACCGGCATCCTGCTTGAGGTCGAACCAGACCGAGGCCTCGAAGGCATTCGCCGCGGTACCGGCAGCCGTAGCGCGAGTACCGAGGTTGTCGCGCATCTTCGTGCGCATCTCGCTGACCTCCGCGCGCAGCCGATCAAGGTCACGCTCACGGCCGAGTACCGCCGCGCGCACCGCCTCGAACGCCTTGCCGACCCGCGGGCAACCGACCAGCACGCGGGCGCGCACCAGGGCCTGGTGTTCCCAGGTCCAGGCTTCGTTTTCCTGATAGCGCTGGAAGGCGCCCAGCGAACTGACCAGCAGACCCGCCACCCCCGAGGGGCGCAGGCGCATGTCGACTTCGTAGAGCTGGCCGGAGTTGGTCTGGGTGGTCAGCAGGTGGATGATGCGCTGCCCCAGGCGATTGAAGAACTGCGCGCCGTCGATCGGCTTGGCGCCATTGGTCTCGGCCTGGGGATCGCCATCATGGATGAACACCAGATCCAGATCCGAGCCATGCCCCAGCTCGATGCCGCCAACCTTGCCGTAACCGACGATGATGAAGTCCGGATCGCACGGACTGCCATCGGCACGCTGCGGCACGCCGTATTTACTGGTGGTATGCCGCCAGGCCAGGGCCAGTACCTGATCGAGGATCGCCTCGGCCAACCAGGTCAGGTAATCACTGACCTTCATCAGCGGCAGGGTGCCGGCGATTTCCGACGCAGCCACGCGCAAGCGGTGAGCCAGCTTGAAGTGACGTAGCGCCTCCATCTGCTGCTCAAGGTCATCCTCGGGGATGCGCATCAACCGCTCACGCAGCTCGGCGGCCAGCTCCGGCGCCAGCGGCGGCTTGAACAGGCGCCCCTCGTTGAGCAACTCGTCGAGCAATAAAGGAAAGCGGGTAATCTGCTCGGCGATCCAGGGGCTGGCGGCGCACAGGGTCAGCAGACGCTGCAAGGCGCCTGGATTTTCCGTCAGCAGCACCAGGTAGGCCGAGCGCCGCGCCACCGCTTCGATCAGCGGCAGCACCCGTTCCAGGACCAGATCCGGGTTGTCGTGCTCCACCGCCTGCGCCAGCAGTCGCGGCATGAAGGCATCCAGGCGCTCACGGCCGAGACGCTGCATCGCCCGCACCTGATTGCCGTTGCGCAAGCCGGCCAGGCGCCGCCACGCCGACTGTGCCTCGGCGAACCCTGCTTCGGCCAGCTGCCGGCAGGCCGCCGCCTCGTCCTGGAGATCGCCCCACAGCGGCAGCCACTCCCCGCCGACCACTTCATCATCGGCGGTTGCGGCATCCTCATCCGGGTCGGCGATCACCTGGCGGAAATGCCAGTCGACCCGACCACGCCAGTGCATCAATTGCTGGTGAAACGCCTGCCAGTCATCGAAGCCGAGCATAAAGGCCACGCGCGCTCGATCCTGGTCGTTATCGGGCAGCATCTGCGTCTGCCGGTCGCCGATCGCCTGCAGGGCATGCTCGGTGTAGCGCAGGAACTCGTAGCCCTGGCGCAATTCGTCGACTACCGCGGCCGGCAGATAGCCCTGCCCTTCAAGCGTGCCGAGCACCTGCAACAGCGGCCGCTGCTGCAGGCTCAGGTCGCGACCGCCGTGAATCAACTGGAAGGCCTGGGCGATGAACTCCACCTCGCGAATACCGCCGGCACCGAGCTTGATGTTCTCGGCCACGCCCTTGCGCCGCACTTCCTGCTGGATCAGCTGCTTCATGGTGCGCAGCGCTTCGATCGCGGAAAAATCCAGGTAACGCCGATAGACGAAGGGCCGCAGCATCTCCAGCAACTGCGCCCCGGCGACCTGATCGCCGCCGACCACCCGCGCCTTGATCATCGCATAGCGCTCCCAGTCGCGACCCTGATCCTGGTAGTACTGCTCCAGCGCATTGAAGCTGAACACCAGCGAACCCGAGGAGCCATAGGGGCGCAGGCGCATGTCGGTGCGAAAGACGAAACCGTCGACCGTGATCACGTCGAGCGCCTTGATCAGGCGCTGACCGAGGCGAATGAAGAACTCCTGGTTGTCCAGCGGCCGCTTGACCCCTTCGGTCTCGCCACCCTCCGGATAGCCGAAGATCAGGTCGATATCCGAAGACAGGTTCAATTCAAAGGCGCCCAGCTTGCCCATGCCGAGCACTACCATGTGCTGCGCCTGACCGCTACGCCGCCCGATGGGCGTGCCGAACTGCGTGCAATGCCGAGGATAAAGCCAGTGATAGGCCAGATCGATGCAGGCGTCGGCCAGCGCCGAAAGGTCGCGGCAGGTTTCGATCAGGTCGGCTTGCCGACTGACGTCGCGCCAGATGATGCGCACCTGCTGGCGATTGCGAAAACGCCGCAGGCGCCGGCCCAGATCGTCTTCATCGGCACAATCGAGCAACGCGGCCGCCAGCTGGCCACGCAGCTCGCCGGCCTGCAGCGGGCGTTCCAACTCGCCGCAGGCGGCCAAGCCGAGGAACATCTGCGGATCGCGCTGGGCTTGCTCGACGACAAAATCGCTGGCCGCCGCCACGCGCCGGAGCACCTCGCGACGCGCGCTCGGCCAGGCGGCAAAATCGGCCACGGCAGCAGCGCAGCACTCGGCGAAAGCCACCTGCAAGGACTGTTCGGCACGCAGGGCCAGGGGAGCAAGAGCAGCAGGTAAAGAAGCCAACGTGGGCAGGCTCATGGTCTATCCTTTTTGGCGGACTGCAAGTGACACGCGGAAAGCCGGAAACCCTCTCGCTTGACGCGGCGCGCGTAACAAACAGACAAAAAAATTGTAGTTTTGCTACGAAAGATTGTATCCAAAGAGCTGAAATCGGCGTCGATATGTAGTAAAACTACACGGAGCCGGTCCTATCCCCGGTACATCCAAGAATTTACGTGCCCGCCCACAAAGCCGGTCACGAATCCTGGCCTCCGATTCTGGAAGCCTTTCCGCCCTGGAGCAAGCCATGCAAGACCTCGATCCCGTCGAAACCCAGGAATGGCTGGACGCCCTTGAGTCTGTTCTCGACAAGGAAGGCGAAGACCGCGCCCATTATCTGATGACTCGCTTGGGCGAACTGGCCACCCGCAGTGGTTCCCAGTTGCCCTATGCGATCACCACGCCGTACCGCAACACCATCCCGGTAACCCACGAAGCACGCATGCCTGGCGACCTGTTCATGGAACGCCGCATTCGCTCGCTGGTACGCTGGAACGCCCTGGCCATGGTGATGCGCACCAACCTGAAAGATTCAGACCTGGGTGGCCACATTTCCAGTTTCGCCTCCTCGGCGACCCTGTACGACATCGGCTTCAACTACTTCTTCCAGGCTCCCACCGAGGAGCACGGCGGCGACCTGATCTTCTTCCAGGGCCACGCCTCCCCCGGCGTCTACGCCCGCGCCTTTATGGAAGGCCGGATCAGCGAAGAGCAGATGAACAACTTCCGCCAGGAAGTCGATGGCCAAGGCCTGTCGTCCTATCCGCACCCCTGGCTGATGCCCGACTTCTGGCAGTTCCCCACCGTATCCATGGGCCTGGGCCCGATCCAGGCGATCTACCAGGCCCGCTTCATGAAGTACCTGGAAGCGCGCGGCTTTATTCCGGCCGGCAAGCAGAAGGTCTGGTGCTTTATGGGCGACGGCGAGTGCGACGAGCCGGAATCCCTCGGTGCCATTTCCCTGGCCGGCCGCGAGAAGCTGGACAACCTGATCTTCGTCATCAACTGCAACCTGCAGCGCCTCGACGGCCCGGTACGCGGCAATGGCAAGATCATCCAGGAACTCGAAGGCGTGTTTCGCGGCGGTGGCTGGAACGTCAACAAGGTGGTCTGGGGTCGCTTCTGGGATCCGCTCCTGGCCAAGGACACCCACGGTATCCTGCAACGCCGGATGGACGAAGTGATCGACGGCGAGTACCAGAACTACAAGGCCAAGGACGGCGCGTTCGTCCGTGAGCACTTCTTCAACAGCCCCGAACTCAAGGCGATGGTCGAAGACCTCTCCGACGACGAGATCTGGAAACTCAACCGTGGCGGCCACGACCCCTACAAGGTCTATGCGGCCTACCACCAGGCGGTCAACCACAAAGAGCAGCCGACCGTGATCCTGGCCAAGACCGTCAAGGGTTATGGCACCGGGGCGGGCGAAGCGAAGAACACCGCGCACAACACCAAGAAGGTCGACGTGGCCAGCCTCAAGCTGTTCCGCGACCGCTTCGACATCCCGGTCAAAGACGAGGAGCTGGAAAACCTGCCGTTCCTCAAGCCGGAGCCCGGCAGCGCCGAGGCCCGCTACCTGAGCGAGCGCCGCACCGCCCTCGGCGGTTTCGTGCCGCAGCGTCGGGCCAAGAGCTTCAGCATCCCGACCCCACCGCTGGAGACCCTCAAGGCCATCCTCGACGGCTCGGGCGACCGTGAAATCTCCACCACCATGGCCTTTGTGCGCATACTCGCGCAGCTGGTCAAGGACAAGGACATCGGCTCGCGCATCGTACCGATCATCCCGGACGAAGCCCGTACCTTCGGTATGGAAGGCATGTTCCGCCAGCTCGGCATCTACTCCTCGGTCGGCCAACTGTATGAGCCGGTGGACAAGGACCAGGTGATGTTCTACCGCGAGGACAAGAAGGGTCAGATCCTCGAGGAAGGCATCAACGAAGCCGGCGCCATGAGCTCCTTCATCGCTGCCGGTACTTCGTACTCCAGCCATAACCAGCCGATGCTGCCGTTCTACATCTTCTACTCGATGTTCGGCTTCCAGCGTATCGGCGACCTCGCCTGGGCCGCTGGCGACAGCCGCACCCGGGGCTTCCTGATCGGCGGCACCGCCGGGCGCACCACGCTCAACGGCGAAGGCCTGCAGCACGAGGACGGCCACAGCCATATCCTGGCGGCGACCATCCCCAACTGCCGTACCTATGATCCAACCTACGGCTATGAGCTGGCGGTTATCATCCAGGACGGCATGAAGAAGATGACCGAGCAGCAACAGGACGTCTTCTACTACATCACCGTGATGAACGAGTCCTACCAGCAGCCGGCCATGCCGGCCGGCGTCGAGGGTGGCATCATCAAGGGCATGTACCTGCTCGAAGAAGACAAGAAGGAAGCCGCGCATCACGTGCAGCTGCTCGGCAGCGGCACCATCCTGCGCGAAGTGCGCGAGGCGGCGAAGATCCTCCGCGAGCAGTTCAATGTCGGCGCCGATGTGTGGAGCGTCACCAGCTTCAACGAGCTGCGCCGCGACGGCCTGGCCGTGGAGCGCAACAACCGCCTGCACCCGGAGCAGAAGCCCAAGCAGACCTATGTGGAAGAATGCCTGAGCGGCCGCCAGGGCCCGGTCATCGCCAGCACCGACTACATGAAACTGTTCGCCGAACAGATTCGCCAGTGGGTACCGAGCAAGGAATTCAAGGTCCTGGGCACCGACGGTTTCGGCCGCAGCGACAGCCGCAAGAAACTGCGCCACTTCTTCGAAGTGGATCGCAACTGGGTGGTCCTGGCTGCCCTCGAAGCCCTCGCCGACCGTGGTGATATCGAACCTAAAGTGGTGGCCGAGGCCATCGCCAAGTTCGACATCAACCCGGAAAAACTCAACCCACTGGACTGCTAAGGAGACGCACTGTGAGCGAATTAATCCGCGTACCCGATATCGGCAGTGGTGAAGGCGAAGTCATCGAGTTGTTCGTCAAGGTTGGCGATCGCATCGAAGCCGATCAGAGCCTACTGACCCTCGAATCGGACAAGGCCAGCATGGAAATCCCGGCGCCAAAAGCCGGGGTGATCAAGAGCCTGAAAGTCAAACTGGGCGACCGCCTGAAAGAAGGCGACGAGCTGCTCGAGCTGGAAGTCGAAGGCGCCAGCGACGCTGTCGCAGCTCCGGCTGCAGCAGCGCCCACGCCTGCCGAAGCCCCCAAGGCAGCCGCTCCGGCACCAGCTGCAGCGGCACCAGCAGCGCCTGCAGCGTCGTCCGTGCAGGACATCCATGTCCCGGACATCGGCTCGGCCGGCACGGCCAAGGTCATCGAGATCCTGGTCAAGGCCGGTGACACAGTCGAAGTCGACCAGTCGCTGATCACCCTGGAATCCGACAAGGCCAGCATGGAAATCCCCTCGCCGACTGCCGGCGTGGTGGAAAGTGTCGAGGTCAAGCTGGACGCCGACGTTGGCACCGGCGATCTGATCCTCAAGTTGAAAGTGGCTGGGGCCGCAGCGCCTGCAGCGCCGACGGCAGCGCCATCGGCGGAGGTGCATAAAACCCCTGCTGGCGCCGACCCGGCGGTAGTCGCCGAAGTCAACGCCATCGCCAAGTTGGCGGCAGCCGCCGCCAGCGCTGCGGCCGCGCCTGCAGTCGCCAGCGGCAACAAGGTGCATGCCGGTCCGGCCGTACGCCAGCTGGCACGCGACTTCGGCGTCGAACTGTCTGCCGTTCCCGGCAGCGGCCCTAAAGGCCGGATCCTCAAGGAAGACGTGCAGGTTCACGTCAAGGCGATGATGCAGAAGGCCAAGGAGGCTCCCGCCGGCGCCACTGGCGGTGCTGGCATCCCGCCGATCCCGGTGGTGGATTTCAGCCGCTTCGGCGAAACCGAAGAAGTGGCCATGACCCGACTGATGCAGGTCGGCGCCGCCAACCTGCACCGCAGCTGGCTCAATGTGCCGCATGTGACCCAGTTCGACTCGGCTGACATCACCGAGCTGGAAGCCTTCCGCGTCGCGCAGAAAGCCGTGGCTGAGAAAGCTGGGGTCAAGCTCACCGTGCTGCCGCTGCTGCTCAAGGCCTGCGCCTTCCTGCTCAAGGAACTGCCGGACTTCAACAGCTCGCTGGCGCCGAGCGGCAAGGCAATCATTCGCAAGAAATACGTGAACATCGGCTTCGCCGTGGACACCCCGGATGGTTTGCTGGTGCCGGTAATCAAGAACGTCGACCAGAAAAGCCTGCTGCAACTGGCCGCCGAAGCCGCCGCACTGGCGGAAAAGGCTCGCACCAAGAAGCTCGCGGCCGATGACATGCAGGGCGCCTGCTTCACCATCTCCAGCCTTGGGCATATTGGCGGCACCGGCTTCACGCCGATCGTCAATGCACCTGAAGTGGCGATTCTCGGTGTGAGCAAGGCCACCATCCAGCCGGTCTGGGACGGCAAGGCCTTCCAGCCCAAGCTGATGCTGCCGCTGTCGCTGTCCTACGACCACCGGGTGATCAATGGCGCAGCTGCTGCTCGCTTTACCAAGCGCCTCGGTGATGTGCTGGCAGATATCCGCACCATGCTGCTGTAAGACTTAGCGGCAATTCGCGACAATTTTCGAGCACGCCACGCTCGTACCTCAACCCCGTCCTGTTTGGCGGGGTTTTTTTTGCCTATGTAGCCGTTATCTGTTGATGGAAAACGCAGGAGACTGGGCGGCGATCATCTTCAGCCCACCCCGCAGATTCGACTTGCCGCAGCGGAACAGGATCGGAGACTGGACAGCGACGCAAGCAGTCAGGCGCGCGGTTCGCTTTACGCCCTCGCCCGGCGCGGCATAACGGATCCAAGCGCGCTGCCATAGCGCTCACTCGCAGACGTAACCCTGCATATCCAGGGCTTCACGCAGATGATCCGCGAGGAAGGGATGCGCGATCAGGTACTCGGCGGTGTTCGGATTCCAGTCGTCCTGCGCCTGCTCGAGCAATTCCGGCCATTCCTCCAGCGTGCCGTCGCCACGTCCCAACCAGAGCAATGCCACGACCTGCTGCTGCTGGTCAGGCTCCAGGTCATCGACGATCGACTTGAACTCGATGAATACCTCGTCATCCGCATGGTCGGCGAGCACCTGCATCGCCCAGTCGTCACTGGGGCTGGTCGGCTCTTCAGGAATAACCACCGCCTCTTTGGCATGGAACACCTGGGCGAGGGCAATCAGTCGGCAAACTGTATCGGGATTGACGTCCAGCATCAGCATGCACTCCCACTTGGCAAGGGTCTGTTTAAAGCATCGCCCTGGGCAACGGAATTTTCCAGCTCCGACTCGACCTATAGTCGAAAAGTTTGCGGACGGCACATCGCCTCGACCTCGCAGAAGCAGAGCAAATATCGAGCGCCGTCACGAGCTCGTCGCCAGGCGCAACGCCGCAGCGTTCGCCTGGGGCGGCGGCAGTAGGCGAGCGTTTTTCCCAGCCACTCAGCCCTTCTGTACCTTGCGAATCAGAAAGCTCAGCGCCTTGGCCAGCTCGGCAGCCCCCTGGTGATCGCGCACGATGGTCAGCAGCGGACTGCCATCGACCGGGTTGAACAGCACGCAACTGATGCCGCTGGACGGGCAGTCGTAACGGATAAACGGATCGACCCCGAACAGTGCGATGCGCTGGTTGCGCACAGCCATGTCGCTGCCTTGCCCACGAATCTCCTCGCGCAGGATCAGCTCACCGGGCGCGCCAAGATGCAACTGGTAGAGCAGATCCTGACGTTGCGCCTGGCCCACCTGATAGCCGGCGCGCAGGGCGTAGCTGGTCAGCAGCGCATTGCAGTGCGAGAGCAATGCCTGGCGCTCGTCCTGACTCAGGTACAGGCGCTTCAAGCCGGCCAGATAACCGGCCTGTTCGGCGCTGCTCAACCCCGCCGCCGGCTCGCTGGCCAAGGCCGGCGGGACCACCAGACAGCCAAGCAAGCACACGGTATGAATTAGTTTTCTTGTCAGTCGCATATGCATGATGCACCCTTACTCGACGCTATAGTGAAGTGGGCCTAACCCTCGCCTCAGCCAGCATACTGGAAGCCAACCGCTTGATGAAAAGCCATCCCGATGCCATGAGCCGGTTAGCATCCGAGGTTGTGACACAGTTGCCAGTGCCGTCGAGGCTCGGCATGCTGCGCTTCGAGCGTTTGAACGAGGCCAGCTGGGCCTTGCTGTTTCTCGACCCGGCCTGCGAACGCCAGTTCGGCATTCCCGCCAGCGAACTCTGTGCACTGTTCGACGCCCCCTATGCCAGCCTGATGGAGCCCGAAGCTCGCCATCGGCTGCATGACAGCATTCAGCTGCAACTGGTGCAGCAAACGCATTATCTGGTGCATTACACCCTGCATACCGCGCACGGCCCTATCTACCTGATGGAAATGGGCGAGCCGTTCAAGCAACACGGTCGGCATCTGTTGCGTGGCTACCTGATAGCCACCGCTGCCAGCAGTGATTCACCTGCGCCCGCGGCAATCGCTGAAGCTCAGGAGCGCCAGCAGCGCTCGCACGCACAGCAAAACCTGATTGTGCACCTGGCGCGCCAGCGTTACATGACCAGTGATCCGCTACGTGAAGCCGCCGAATTGATCACTCGCACGGCCTGCAGCCTCTATAAGGTCGCGCGGGCGAGCATTTGGAATCTGAATGGCACCAGCCTTGAGCCCGCGGCCCTGTTTCGCCACGACATCGACTGCCATGAAACCGCCCTGCCGATCGCAATCGACGACTGCCCCGACTATCTGCAAGCACTGCAAGGCGGCCGCGCGATCGATGTCCAGGATGCTTTACACGACCCGCGTACCCGTGAACTGTGCAACAGCTACCTGCAACCCATGGGCATCACGACCATGCTCGATGCCAGTATCCGGGTCGGCGGTGAAGTGGTCGGCGTACTGTGCCTGGAACACACCGATTCTCGGCGCGTCTGGCAGGCCGACGAAATCGCCTTCGCCGGCGAACTGGCCGATCAGTACGCACAGGTACTGAGCCATCAGCAACGGCGCAGCGCTACCAGCGAGCTGCACCTGTTCAAGCGCGCGGTCGAGCAGAGCGCCAGCGCCTTTATCCTGGTCGACCGCGACGGGCTGGTGGAGTACGTCAACCCGAGCTTCACCGCCATCACCCTCTACAGTTCCGCCGAAGTGCAAGGCCGTCGCCTGTCGGAACTGCCGGCCCTGGAGAACCTCGGCGAACTGCTCTTCGATGCCCCCACCAGCCTCTGCGAACACAATAGCTGGCAAGGCGAGTTCAAAAGCCGGCGCAAGAACCTCGCCCCCTACTGGGGTCAGCTATCGATCTCCAAGGTGCATGCCGATGACGGCACCCTGACCCACTACATCGGCATCTACGAAGACATCACCGAAACCAAGCAGGCCCAGCAACGCATCGAGCGCCTGGCCTACAGCGACAACCTCACCGGCCTGGGTAATCGCTACGCCTTCATTCGCGCCCTGGAACACCGCTTTGCCAGCGCTGACGGCAAGCCGTTCTGCCTGCTGCTGGTGGACATCGACAATTTCAAGCGGATCAACGACAGCCTCGGCCATCAGACCGGCGACAAGCTGCTCATCAGCCTGGCCCGGCGCCTGCGCAACAGCCTCGCTCCGAGCGGCATACTCGCGCGCTTCGCCAGCAACGAATTCGCCATCCTGCTGGATGCCGCCGACCTGGCTGGCGCCCAAGAGCTGGCCCACCAGGTGCTGCACACCCTGGACAAGCCACTGTTCGTCGATAATCAATTGATCAGCGTCACCGGCTCGGTGGGCGTGGCCAGTACGCCTGAACACGGGGCGGATCCGCAAACCCTGATGAAGCATGCCGGCCTGGCGCTGCACAAGGCCAAGGCCAACGGCAAGCACCAGCTGCAGGTCTTCACCGAGGTACTGAACGCCGAGGCCGACTACATACTGTTCGTCGAAAACAACCTGCGCCGCGCGCTGACCCAGAACGAACTGGAAGTGTTCTATCAACCCAAACTGTGCCTGAAGACTGGCCAGTTGACCGGCATGGAGGCGCTGTTGCGCTGGCACCATCCGGATAAAGGCATGATCCAGCCGGACCAGTTCATCGGCGTGGCCGAGGAAACCGGGCTGATCATCCCCATCGGCAAATGGGTGGTGCGCCAAGCCTGCCACATGAGCAAGCAGTTGACCGCGGCCGGCCTGGGCAACCTGCAGGTGGCGATCAACCTGTCGCCCAAGCAGTTCTCCGACCCCGACCTGGTTGGCTCGATCGCCGCGATCCTGCACGAGGAACAGCTGGCGCCATCCTTGCTGGAGCTGGAGTTGACCGAAAGCCTGCTGCTGGAGGCCACCGACGACACCCGCCACCAACTCAGCCGCCTGAAGAGCCTGGGGCTGAGCCTGGCGATGGACGACTTCGGCACCGGTTATTCATCGCTCAGCTACCTGAAGAAATACCCCATCGACGTGATCAAGATCGACCGCAGCTTCATCAAGGACATCCCGGATGATCAGGACGACATGGAGATCACCTCGGCAGTGATCGCCATGGCGCATAAACTGAAACTCAAGGTTGTCGCCGAAGGCATCGAAACCGCCGCGCAACTCAGCTTCCTGCGGCGCCAGCACTGCGATATCGGCCAGGGCTACCTGTTCGACCGGCCGATTGCCGCAAGCGAGCTGATCGCAAGACTGCAACGCTACCCCTGCCGCTAGTCGGCTCCGGCCACAACCTGTAACGCCGCGGCATGCGCGCGGTCTATCGATACACCCGCTTATGTTGAGGAATTCGTTCATGGTTCTGCGTTCGCAAATTCTTGCCCACCAACTCGAACTGCCCAGCGCCGAGCAGGCGCTGCCCGGTCGTGAAACGCCGCTGCCAGTACCGGACGCCCATTACGTCAACGGCCACCCCCTGCTGGGGCCCTTCCCGGCCGGCATGCAGCAAGCGGTATTCGCCCTTGGCTGTTTCTGGGGTGCCGAGCGACGTTTCTGGCAGCAACCGGGCGTGTGGACCACCGCCGTCGGCTATGCCGGCGGCCATACGCCAAACCCGACCTACGAGGAAACCTGCTCCGGCCTGACTGGCCATACCGAAGCGGTGCTGGTGGTCTTCGACCCGCAACAGACCAGTTACGAGGCGCTGCTGAAGGTGTTCTGGGAAGCCCACAACCCCACCCAGGGCATGCGCCAGGGCAACGACATCGGCAGCCAGTACCGCTCGGCCATCTACTGCTATACCCCTGAGCAACTGGCCGCCGCCAAAGCCAGCCAGGCGCAATTCCAGGCCGAACTGGAACAGGCCGGCTTCGGCCCCATCACCACCGAGATCGCCGAAGCCCCACCCTTCTACTATGCCGAGGCCTACCACCAGCAGTACCTGGCAAAGAACCCCGGCGGCTACTGTGGCCTGGGCGGCACGGGCGTGTGCCTGCCGGCGTAGCCGGCAGCTGCAGCCTTGTCAGGGCGGGGTGATCTGCGCCGGTCAAGCGTTCAGCTGGAAGCCTATGGCTTGAAGCTTGCCGCTGCCGTTAAGGCTTACCGCCTGCAGCTTGCTCCTCGATCAGCCAGTCCATCCGCCAGCCGGCCTGGCTTTGCCCGAGCAAGGTGGTCAGCCAGGGCAGGATCTGCTTGAGTTCGTCCTCCAGACCCCAGGGCGGATTGCTGATCACCAGGCCGGAGCCGTTCAGGCGTTGCGCGTCGTCGGCGGGGTGCACATAGAGTTCGATGCGCAGCAGCTTGGGCGCATTGCTCTTTTCCAGGTCGCGGTAGAAGCGCCGAAGCTGACCCAGTTCCTTGATCGGGTACCAGATCGCCACCACCGCCTGGCGCATCCGGCCAATGGCTTCGTTCAGCGCCTGCACGCAACGCTCCGGCTCATCGGCCTGTTCGAACGGTGGGTCGATCAGCAGCAGCACGCGCTTCTCGCGGGTCGGCAGCAAGGCCCGTGACACGTGCCAGCCTTCACCCAGGTGCACGGCAACGCGGCGGTCGCCATGCATGTTTTCCTTGAGCAGGCGACCGTCTTCCGGGTGCTTCTCGTTGAGGTGCAGGCGATCCTGCTCGCGCGTCAGCATGCGCGCCAGCTCCGGCGAGCCGGGGTAATGACGCAGCACGCCATCGGGGTTCATGGCGCGAATGACTTCCAGGTAATCGACCAGTTGGTCCGGCACATCCTCGGCCTGCCACAGCCGGGCGATGCCCTGCAGCCATTCGCCGGTGCGGTTGGCCTGATCCCCGGCGAGGTCGTAGAGACCGACGCCTGCGTGGCTGTCGAGGTAGGCGAAGGGCGCCTCCTTGCGTGACAGCAGGGCGATCAGGCGACTCAAGATAACGTGTTTCAACACATCGGCATGGTTGCCGGCATGGAAGGCGTGACGGTAATTCATGGGCGGACTCCTGTGGCCGCACAGTTTAACAGGCCGCCAGCATTTGCACTGGCCACGGCCAGCGACAACTGGCTATGGTTATGCCTCCTGACGCCGCGAAACTGCATGGAGCGCAACCTTATGTCACTGCAACAACTGCTGGGTATCGACCTGCCCTTGATCCAGGCCCCCATGGCCGGGGTGCAGAATCATGCACTGGCGGTGGCCGTGTCGAATGCCGGCGGCCTGGGATCGCTGCCCTGCGCCATGCTCGATGCCGCCGGATTGCGCGCAGAGCTGACGGCGCTGACGGCCAAGACCACCAAGCCCTGCAACCTCAACTTCTTCTGCCACCCCCCGGCGCAAGCCGATGCGCCGCAGGAAGCGGCCTGGCGCAGCGCGCTGCAGCCTTACTACGCCGAGCTGGGCATCGACCCGGCAGGCATCGCCAGCGGCCCTGGCCGGCAGCCGTTCAGTGCCGAGATGGCGGATCTGCTGGATGAGTTTCGCCCGGCCGTGGTCAGCTTCCATTTCGGTCTGCCCAGCGCCGAGCTGCTGACCCGCGTCAAAGCCTGCGGGGCGAAAGTGCTCAGTTCGGCGACCACGGTCGAGGAAGCGCTCTGGCTAGAGGAGCATGGCGCCGATGCGATCATCGCCCAGGGCCTGGAAGCCGGCGGCCATCGCGGCCACTTTCTCGATATGGACCTGAGTCGCCAGTGCGGCACCTTCGCCCTGCTGCCGCAGATCGTCGACGCGGTACGACTGCCGGTGATTGCCGCGGGCGGCATTGCCGATGCCCGGGGCGTGCGCGCGGTCATGGCCCTGGGCGCGGCCGGGGTGCAGATCGGCACGGCCTACCTCTGTTGCCCGGAAGCGAGCACCAGCGCCATCCACCGCGCCGCCCTACAGAGTCCGCAGGCGCGGCATACCGCGCTGACCAACCTGTTCAGCGGCCGCCCGGCGCGGGGCATCGTCAACCGGCTAATGCGTGAGCAGGGGCCGATCAGCCCGGCGGCCCCGGGTTTTCCCTTGGCCACGGCCGCCATCGCACCCTTGCGCGCCAAGGCGGAGAGTCAGGGCTGCGGTGATTTCTCGCCGCTCTGGGCCGGACAGAATGCCAGCGGCTGCAAGAACATCGGCGCAGCCGAACTGACGGCGGAACTGGCTAAAGGCTTTGTGGCCCGGTAGCCGGTGACTTTAGCCGTTGCTCCAGGCTGGAGGAGCTGCAACCCTGCCCTACAGCCCGCTATCACGCTTATTGATAGTGCTGGGAGCACCGCCCGCGGCTGCTTAGACTCGGCGCATCCAAACCGGAGGTATACCCATGTCCGAGTCCCTGCTCAGCTCCCGCAACCTGGCCTTCGAGCTTTACGAAGTGCTGGACGCCGAAGCCCTGACCCAGCGCGAGCGCTTCGCCGAGCACAGCCGCGAAACCTTCGATGCGGCCATCGACACTGCACGCAGCATCGCCGAAAACCTGTTCGCCCCGCACAACCGCAAGAACGACGAACACGAGCCCGAGTACGTCGACGGCGCCGCAGTGCTGATCCCCGAGGTCAAGCCGGCGGTGGACGCCTTCCTCGAGGCCGGTTTCCTCAATGCCACCCGCGAGTTCGACGTCGGTGGCATGCAGTTGCCCAACCTGCTGTCGCAGGCCTGCTTCGCCCACTTCCAGTCGGCCAACGCGGCCACCACCTCCTACCCCTTCCTGACCATGGGCGCGGCCAACCTGATCGAAAGTTTCGGCAGCGAGGAACAGAAACAGCGCTTCCTGCAGCCGATGATCGACGGCCGCTTCTTCGGCACCATGGCCCTGACCGAGCCGCACGCCGGCTCATCCCTGTCGGACCTGCGCAGCAAGGCCGAACCTGCCGATGACGGCAGCTATCGGATCAAGGGCAACAAGATCTTCATCTCCGGCGGCGACCATCCGCTGAGCGAGAACATCGTGCACATGGTCCTGGCCAAGCTGCCGGACGCGCCGCCCGGAGTGAAGGGCATCTCGCTGTTTATCGTGCCCAAGTTCCTGATCAACGATGATGGCTCCCTGGGCAAGCGCAACGACGTGGTGCTGGCCGGCCTGTTCCACAAGATGGGCTGGCGTGGCACCACCTCCGCCGCGCTGAACTTTGGCGATAACGGCGAGTGCGTCGGCTACCTGGTGGGCAAGCCGCACCAGGGCCTGGCCTACATGTTCCAGATGATGAACGAGGCCCGCATCGGCGTCGGCATGGGCGCGGTGATGCTCGGCTACGCCGGCTACCTGTACTCGCTGGACTACGCCCGCCAGCGCCCACAAGGTCGCCTGCCGGATGGCAAGGATCCGACCTCGAGCCAGGTGGCGATCATCGAGCACGCCGACGTGCGGCGCATGCTGCTGACCCAGAAAGCCTATGTCGAAGGCGCCTTCGACCTTGGCCTGTATGCCGCGCGGCTGTTCGACGACACCCAGACCCTGGAAACCGAGGAGCAACGGCGCACCGCCCTCGAGCTGCTGGATCTGCTCACCCCCATCGTCAAGTCCTGGCCCTCGGAGTTCTGCCTCAAGGCCAACGAACTGGCGATCCAGATCCTCGGCGGCCACGGCTATACCCGCGATTACCCGGTGGAGCAGTACTACCGCGACAACCGCCTCAACCCGATCCACGAAGGCACCCACGGTATCCAGTCGCTCGACCTGCTCGGGCGCAAGGTGTCGATGAACGGCGGCGCGGCGCTCAAGCAGCTGGTCAAGCTGATTCAGGACACCTGCCAGCAGGCCAGCACATACGAGTCGCTGAACGCCCTGCGCCAGCCGCTGGAGCAGCTGCTTGCACGGCTGTCGGCGGTAACCCTGGCGCTGCTCGGCGACCTGATGAGCGGCAAGGTCAACCAGAGCCTGGCCAACTCGGCGCTGTACCTGAACGTCTTCGGCCATATGGTGATCGGCTGGCGCTGGCTGGAACAGGCGATCAAGGCCGAGCAGGGCCTGGCGGCCGGCAACCCGGCCGACGCCGACTTCTACCGAGGCAAGCTGCAGGCCGCACGTTACTTCCTGACCTGGGAAGTGCCGAGCTGCCAGCACGACCTGACCATCCTCGAAACCCGCGACGACACTTGCCTAGGCATGCAGGACGCCTGGTTCTAAGATAGCCAGGGTGAGTCAAGCAACGCCTCGCTTTCGCGGGGCGTTTTTTTTGACCGGCAGACCTGGGCAGCGGTTAGAATCCATGGCACGCACCATGCATAGCGATGCAGTCGCCCTTTAGCCCGGAGTACCTCCTTGGACGCCAGCGCCATCAATAATCTGTTCTTGATCGGTGCATTGCTGGTGGCCTTGAGCATTCTGGTCAGCGCCTTTGGCGCGCGCTTCGGCATTCCCATCCTTGTGATTTTCCTCGCGGTCGGCATGCTTGCCGGCACCGACGGTCCTGGCGGCATCCTCTTCGACAACTACCCACTGGCCTATCTGGTGGGCAACCTGGCCCTGGCGATCATCCTGCTCGATGGCGGCATGCGTACTCGCGTTTCCAGTTTCCGCGTAGCCCTGTGGCCTTCCTTGTCGCTGGCCACGGTGGGGGTATTGATCACCGCCGGGATGACCGGCATGGCCGCCGCCTGGCTGTTCAACCTGAGCTGGATGGAAGGCTTGCTGATCGGCGCCATCGTCGGCTCCACCGACGCCGCCGCGGTATTCAGCCTGCTTGGCGGGCGTGGTCTGAACGAACGGGTCAGCGCTACCCTGGAAATCGAATCGGGCAGTAACGACCCGATGGCGGTGTTCCTCACCGTAACCCTGATCGCCATGCTTGGCAGCGGCCAGGACGGCTTGAGCTGGTCGCTGCTCCTGCAACTGCTCGAGCAATTCGGCATAGGCGCGCTGTTCGGCCTGGGCGGCGGCTGGCTGCTACTCAACCTGGTCAATCGCATGGAGCTGGCCAACGGCCTCTATCCCCTACTGGTGGTCAGCGGCGGCTTGATCATTTTCGCCATCACCAATGCCGTCGGCGGCAGCGGCATTCTGGCCATCTACCTGTGCGGTCTGCTGCTCGGCTATCGGCCGATCCGCTCACGTCACGGCATCCTGCACATGCTCGACGGCCTGGCCTGGCTGGCGCAGATCGGCATGTTCCTGGTCCTCGGCCTGCTGGTCACCCCCCATGAACTGTTGCCGATTGCCCTGCCGGCGCTGGGCCTGGCCCTGTGGATGATTCTGTTCGCCCGGCCACTGTCGATTTTCATTGGCCTGCTGCCATTCAAAGGCTTCCATGACCGCGAGCGTGCCTTTATCGCCTGGGTGGGCTTGCGTGGCGCGGTGCCGATCATTCTCGCGGTGTTCCCACTGATGGCCGGCCTGGAGAATGCCCAACTGTTCTTCAATGTGGCGTTCTTCATCGTCCTGGTCTCCCTGCTGCTGCAGGGCACCAGCCTGCCGTGGGCCGCCAAGCTGATGCGCGTCACCGTACCGCCAGAGCCGGCACCGGTATCGCGCGCAGGCCTGGACGTGCACCCGACCAGCCAGTGGGAACTGTTCATCTACCGACTGGGCGCGGAGAAGTGGTGCATCGGCGCCGCCCTGCGTGAACTGAAGATGCCCGAGGGCACGCGCATTGCCGCGTTGTTTCGCGGCAAGGAACTGCTCCACCCCTCTGGCAGCACCCGCCTCGAAGCTGGCGATCTGCTCTGCGTGGTGGGCCACGAACACGACCTGCCAGGCCTGGGCAAACTGTTCAGCCAGGCGCCGAAGCGTGGCCAGGATCTGCGCTTCTTCGGTGACTTCGTCCTCGAAGGCGACGCCGAGCTCGCCGCGGTTGCCGCCTTGTACGGCCTGAAACTGGCTGACATCAACGGCCAGCAAGCGCTCGGCCGCTTTATCGCCCAGCAGATCGGCGGTGAACCGGTGATCGGCGATCAGGTCGAGTGGCAGGGCCTGCTCTGGACAGTGGCGGCGATGGAGGGGAACAAGATCCGCAAAGTCGGCGTCAAATTCCCCGAAGGTAGCCGTCCAGGGCCGGGGCTGTTTCTCTGACCGACTGCTGCAAACCTGCTGCGCCGCGCTTTTCAGCAGCCTGTTAGACTCAACCTCTTCTCGAGCAGCACGATCGCGACCATGCCCCCTTTTCGTACCTGTTTAGCCGTACTTCTGCTCGGGCTTTGCCTGAGTACGCCCCTGAGCCTCGCAGCCGAGTCGCCGCAACGCGCCGAGGTGCAGCGCAGCCTGGAAAAACTGGCCGAGAGCAAACTGCCGGAAGCCGAGCAGCTGGCGCTCAAGCAGACCCTGGAGCAAACCCTTGAGCTGCTCAACCAGCAAGCCGACAGTGAAAAACGCCTGGCCGACCTCAAACAGCAACTCGAGAAAGCGCCGCGACTGATCACTGAAGCCCAGCGTGAACTGACCCGCCTCAAGGCCAGCCCAGCCACCCCGGTTACCCAGCGCTATGCCAATGCGGCGGTGCCGCAACTGGAGCAACTGCTCAGTGAACGCAATGTTCAGTTGAATGACTGGCAGAAACAGATCATCGACGCCAACAGTCTGATCATCACTGCGCAGACCCGCCCCGAGCGGGCGCAGGGGGAGATCAGCAGCAACCAGGCGCGGATTCAGGAGATCAACAACGCCCTGAAAAACGGTAAGGAAGCCGGTAAATCGCTGACTGCCGAACGCCGTGACCTGCTCAGTGCCGAACTCGCCGCGCTCAATGCGCAGACCCTGCTGCGCCGCGAAGAACTGGCGGGCAACAGCCTGTTGCAGGATCTGGGCAGCAGCCAGCGCGACTTGCTCGATGAACGCATCAAGCGCCTGGAGCAGGAATTGCTCGACCTGCAATCGCTGGTCAACGAAAAACGCCGCGCACAGTCCGAGAAAACCGTCGCCGAGCAATCTCTCGAGGCAGAGAAAGCCGGCTCCGACAAGCTCCTGGCCAGCGTCAGCTCGCGCAACCTCAAGCTGTCCGACTACCTGCTGCGCTCCACCGAACGCCTCAATCAGCTGACCCAACAGAACCTGAAGACCCGCCAGCAACTGGACGCCCTCAACCAGAGCGACCAGGCCCTGGATGAACAGATTAGCGTGCTGCAAGGCAGCCTGCTGCTGTCGAAGATCCTCTACCAGCAGAAGCAGGCCTTGCCCAAGCTGACGCTGGACAAGGGACTGGCCGACGAAATTGCCGACATTCGCCTCTACCAGTTCGATCTGACCCAGCAGCGCGAGCAACTCAGCAACCCCGGCGCTTATGTCGAGCAGCTGCTCGCTGAGCAGCCCGCAGAGAACGTCACCCCGCAATTGCGCGCGACCCTGTTTGAACTGATGAGCAACCGCCGCGAGCTGCTCAACCGCATCAACCGTGAGCTCAATGCGCTGCTCAACGAGTCGATTACCCTGCAGCTCAACCAGAAACAACTGCAAAGCACCGCCGGCGCCTTGCGCGCGACCCTGGATGAGCAGATGTTCTGGATCCCCAGCAACAAGTCACTGGATCTCGACTGGTTCAAAAGCGTGCCACGCTTGCTGGAGCGGCAGATTGCCGACCTGCCCTGGGGATCCAATCTGCGTGAGCTGGGCGCCGGGCTGGTCGAGCGGCCGCTGCTGTTTCTGCCGCTGCTGTTGCTGATCGGCCTACTGCTGTGGAAACGCAGCTACCTGTACCACAAGCTGCACGAACTGCATCAGGACGTTGGCCACTTCAAGCGTGACAGCCAGTTGCACACACCCCTGGCCATTCTACTCAACATGCTGCTGGCGCTACCCGGCACCCTGTTCCTGGCGCTGTGCGGCTTTGCCTTGCAGATGGATGCCCGCGGACAGAATGCCTACCTCGGGGCGGCCATGTTTGAAATGGCCCAGGCCTGGCTGGTGTTCTACACCGTGTACCGGATCCTCGCCCCGGGCGGGGTGGCCGAACTGCATTTCCGCTGGCCGCGCACGCAGGTAAATTTCCTCCACCGACAGATTCGTTACCTGGGCCTGGTGGTACTGGCCCTGGCCGGCGTGGTCGCTGTCGCCGAACACCAACCCGCCAGCCTGGCCGATGATGTCATCGGCATTGCCGTGGTGCTGGGCTGTTACGGCCTGATGGCCTGGATTCTGCACAAGCTGCTGCTGAGTGGCCCGGCTCGCGAGCAAGCCTCGGCGTTCCGGATATTCCTCGGCCTGCTGTTCAACCTGCTGCCGCTGGCGCTGATCATCGCGGTCGGCTTTGGCTACTACTACACCGCGCTGAAACTCAGCGACCGGCTGATCGACACACTTTACCTGCTGATCATCTGGCTATTCGTCGAAGCCGCCTTCGTGCGCGGCCTCGGCGTCGCCGCCAGGCGTCTAGCCTACCAGCGCGCCACCGCCAAGCGCCTGGCTCAGGCCAAGGAAAACAGCGAGGGTGCCGAGGTGGTGGAAGAACCAACCCTGGACATCGAGCAGGTCAACCAGCAGTCGCTACGGCTGATTCGCCTGGCCCTGCTGGGCATCTTCATTGCCGGGCTGTACTGGGTCTGGGCCGACCTGCTTTCAGTGTTCGCCTACCTGGACAACATCAACCTCTATGAATACAGCAGCGGCAGCGGCGAAACCGCCAGCCTGATACCGATCAGCCTCAGCGACCTGATCGGCGCGCTGATCATCGTCGGCATCACCGCGGCGCTGGCACGCAACCTGCCGGGCCTGCTGGAAGTCCTGGTGCTGTCGCGCCTGCACCTGGCGCAAGGCAGCGCCTACGCCACCACCACCCTGCTGTCTTATGCGATTGTCGCCATCGGCTTCGTGGTCACCCTGTCGACCCTGGGGGTCAGCTGGGACAAGCTGCAATGGCTGGTGGCGGCGCTCTCGGTCGGCCTCGGCTTCGGCCTGCAGGAAATCTTTGCCAACTTCATCTCCGGCCTGATCATCCTGTTCGAGCGCCCGGTGCGCATCGGCGACGTGGTGACCATCGGCAATCTCTCGGGCACGGTGAGCAAGATCCGCATCCGTGCCACCACCATTACCGACTTCGACCGCAAGGAAATCATCGTCCCGAACAAGACCTTCGTTACCGACCAACTGGTCAACTGGTCGCTGAATGACACCATTACCCGCATCACCCTGACCATCGGCGTGGCTTACGGCTCGGACCTGGAACTTGTGCACAAGCTGCTGCTGCAGGCGGCCCAGGAAAACCCGCGAGTGCTGCGCGACCCGATCCCCCTGGTGTTCTTCCTGACTTTCGGCGAAAGCACACTGGATCACGAACTGCGCGTGCATGTCCGCGAGCTCGGCGATCGCAATGCCGCCACCGACGAGATCAACCGCGCCATTGACCGCATGTTCCGCGAGCACGGCATCGACATCGCCTTCCGCCAGCTGGATATCCATGTGAAGAACTTCACCGGCCAGGAACTGCAGCTGTCCAACCCGGCACCCAAACTGGAGCCGCCCGCCGACTCCGGCGACGATCCGTTATAACCCCCGACAGCGGCCTACCCCTTCCCCAAGCCTGCAATTCCTAGCAAAATACTCGGAATTGCAGGAGCCGCCCTTGAAAAGCCTGACCGACCTGACCTTCGACAATCGCTTCGCCCGACTCGGCGATGCCTTTTCCACCCACGTGCTGCCCGATCCTATTGCCGAGCCGCGCGTGGTGGTGGTGAGCCCGGCCGCCATGGCCCTGCTCGACCTCGACCCGAGTGAAGCCGAGAGCGAGGTATTCGCCCAGCTGTTCGCCGGGCACAAGCTGTGGAGCGATGCCGAGCCGCGGGCCATGGTCTATTCCGGGCATCAGTTCGGCGGCTACAACCCGCGCCTGGGCGACGGCCGCGGCCTGCTCCTCGGCGAGGTGGTCAACCAGGCCGGCGAATACTGGGACTTGCACCTCAAGGGTGCAGGGCAGACCCCCTACTCGCGCATGGGCGATGGCCGTGCGGTGTTGCGCTCATCGATTCGCGAATTCCTCGCCAGCGAGCACCTGCATGCCCTCGGCATCCCCAGCTCACGGGCGCTGTGCGTCACCGCATCGAGCACCCCGGTCTGGCGCGAGAAGCAGGAAAGCGCGGCCATGGTCCTGCGCCTGGCGCAGAGCCATGTGCGCTTCGGCCACTTCGAGTACTTCTATTACACCCAGCAGCACGACCTGCTGAAACAACTGGGCGAGCATGTGCTGGGCTGCCACTTCCGCGCCTGCCTGGAGCAGCCCGAACCCTACCTGGCGATGTTCCGCGAAGTGGTCGAGCGCAACGCCGAGCTGATCGCCCACTGGCAGGCCTATGGTTTCTGCCACGGGGTGATGAACAGCGACAACATGTCGATCCTCGGCATCACCTTCGACTACGGCCCCTACGCCTTCCTCGACGACTTCGACGCCAGGCACATCTGCAACCACTCCGACGACACGGGGCGCTACAGCTTCAGCAACCAGGTGCCGATTGCCCAGTGGAACCTCGCCGCCCTCGGCCAGGCATTGACCCCGCTGGTCGAGGTCGATGCCCTGCGCGAGACCCTGAGCCTGTTCCTGCCGCTGTACCAGACCCATTACCTTGACCTGATGCGCCGGCGCCTGGGCTGGCTCAGCAGCGACGCCGGCGACGACGCCTTGATCCAGCGCCTGCTGCAACTGATGCAAGACAGCGCAGTGGACTACAGCAACTTCTTCCGCGAACTGGGCGACAGCGCGGCCGAACAGTCTCTGGCCCGCCTGCGCGAGGACTTCACCGACCTCCAGGGTTTCGATGCCTGGGCCAGCGCCTACCGGATCCGCAGCGCACAGGACGGCGGAACCCAGGCCGAGCGCCGCACGCGCATGCACGCGGCCAACCCCAAGTACATCCTGCGCAATTACCTGGCCCAGCAAGTCATCGATGCCGCCGAGCAAGGCGACTACGCCCCGGTACGCGAACTGCATGCCGTACTCAGCCGACCGTTCGACGAGCAACCCGGCTTCGAGCGCTACGCCCAGCGCCCACCGGAATGGGGCAAGCACCTGGAGATCAGCTGCTCGTCGTAGGCGCGGCCAGACGCCCAGGCAAGGTGGTTGAGGCTTTTGTCATCCACCACCCGCTCAACGCAAACGTCAGTCACCCTGCAGCCACTCCAGCCCCATCGCCACGTGCAACTCGGTGCTGTCAAGCAACGGCAGCGCCGCGCACGCGCCCTCGAGCAGCAGGCCGATCTCGGTGCAACCGAGAATCGCCACTTCGGCGCCCTGCTCATGCAGCTGTGCCAGGCAGTCCAGGTAGAAGGCACGAGCCTCGTCATGGAACCGGCCCTGACAGAGCTCAGCGAAAATGACCCGATCGATTTCGTCCATCTGCGCGGGCATGGGCACCACCACCTGGATGCCGAAGCGCTCGGCCAGGCGCTCGCGGTAGAAAGCCTCCTGCATGGTGAAGCGCGTACCGAGCAAGGCCGCATGCTTGACGCCCTGACGCTGCAGCGCCTGGCCGACCGCATCGCCGATATGCAGCAGGGGAATGTCCAGCGCCGCCTCGATGGCCGGCGCCACCTTGTGCATGGTGTTGGTCGCCAGCAGCAGCGCCGTCGCACCGGCGCGCTCCAGCCCTTGGGCCGCAATCGCCAACTGCCGCCCGGCAGCATCCCAGTCGCCCAGTTGCTGCAGCGCGGCGATCCCGGCAAAGTCCACCGAATGCACGAGCAAGGGCGCCGAGTGCAGGCCACCCAGACGCTCACGCACACCCTGATTGAGCAGGCGGTAATAGCTCGCGGTGGATTCCCAGCTCATGCCACCGAGCAGGCCTAACTGGCGCATCGCTCATCCCCCTCTCGAAAACCCGAGCCTAACCGGCCAATGGCAGGCTGACACAGAGACAGTGCACCGCCAGGGTAGCGGTACAGCCTTATCTATTAAACCGAAAAAGCATATAAACCTTCTCAAACATTCTTAGACTCTCTAAGCCGCAACCCTTATCTTCAGCGCCTCGCGCGGCCGCCCTTGAGCGCGCCCGTCACCTCATACACGATTCGCACGCTAAGGACGCTCATGTTCTGGGACTCGCTGCCCCTGCCCTTGCTGTTTGTCGGCGCCCTGCTGGTCTGGGTGTTGTATGCCTTCGTGCGCGAGAAGTGGAGCCCGGACATAGTCGCGGCGATTGCCGTAGCGGCGCTGCTGGTCACGCAGCTGCTGACTCCCACCGAGGTCCTCAGCGTGCTGAGCAACTCGGCACCGGTGACCATCGCCTGCATGTTCGTGCTGTCGGCCGCACTGGAGCGCACCGGCTGCATCGACGCCCTGGGCAACTGGCTGGGCAACCTGGTCGGCACCAGCCCGATTCGCGTACTCACCGGCCTGACCCTGACCGCCCTGGTGATTTCCGCCTGCCTGAACAACACCCCGGTGGTGGCCATTCTCACCCCGGTGGCCATCGCCCTGGCCCGCCGCGCCAACACCCTGCCGTCGAAGCTGCTGATTCCGCTGTCCTACGCCACCATCCTCGGCGGCACCCTGACCATGATCGGCACCTCGACCAACATCCTGGTCGACGGCGTGGCACGCAAGGCCGGCCTGGAACCCTTCGGCATCTTCGAGATCACCGGCGCCGGGCTGATCCTCGCCACGGTCGGCATGCTCTACCTGCTGACCATCGGCCGCCACCTGCTGCCAGAACGCGAAACCCTGTCCAAACAGTTGCGCCCCGATCTCGACCGCACCTTCATGACCGAACTGCTGGTGCCGCACGACTCGCCGGTAGTCGGCAAGACCCTGGCCGAGGCCAACCTCAACGGCGGCAGCGGCCTGCAGGTGCTCAAGCTGTTCCGCGAGGAACAGGAGCTGACCGAACCGAGCCACGCCACCCTGCTGGCCAGCGGCGACCGCCTGGTGCTGCACGGCCAGGTGAAGAACGTGGTGGAACTGCGCGAGAGCGGTCACCTGTCGTTCAACCGCGGCGACGCCTTCGAAACCATCAGCAGCCACGACGTGATCCTCGCCGAGGCCATAGTCGGGCGCAACTCGCGCTACAGCCACCGGCCCATGCGCGACCTCGACCTGACCGCGCGCTACGGCATCGCCGTGCTCGCCGTGCACCGCCAGGACGAGAACATCCAGGGCAACCTCGACGACTTCGAACTGCAGTTCGGCGACGTGATGCTGGTCGAGGGCACCCCTTCGCAAATCAAACGCTTCGCCGACAATGGTGAACTGATCAGCCTCAACGCCGTGCAGGAGCGCGCCTTCCGCCGCGACAAGGCACCGATTGCGATCATTGCCACGCTGGCGGTGATGCTCCTGGCCGCCTTCGGCGTGATGCCAATCGAAGGCCTGGCGATCATCGGCGCAGTGAGCGTGCTGGCAACCCGCTGCCTGGACGTGGAAGACGCCTACAAGGCAGTGGACTGGAAGATCCTCAGCCTGATCTTCGGCATGCTGGCGATCAGCATCGCCATGGACAAGGTCGGCCTGGTCAAACTGATGGTGGAGAACGTCATGGGCCTGCTGCCTTGGGCCGGGCCACTGCTGATGCTGTCGTTCATCTACCTGCTGACCTCGATCCTCACCGAGATGCTCTCGAACAACGCCGTGGCGGTGCTGGTCACGCCCATCGCCATCGGCCTGGCCCAGCACTTGGGCGTCGACCCGCGACCCTTCGTGGTGGCGGTGATGTTCGCCGCCAGTGCCAGCTTCGCCACGCCCATCGGCTACCAGACCAACACCTTCGTCTACAACGCCGGCGGCTACCGCTTCACCGACTTCATGAAGATCGGCATCCCCCTCAACCTGCTGCTCTGGGTAGTGGCCAGCTTCGTGATTCCCTGGTTCTGGCCTCTGACGCCGGTGTGAGCGATGGCGCGACAGCAGGTCAACACCAATGGACTTGATGCCGCGCCAGTTTTATTGCTCAGATCATTGACCCGGATCGGCCTCTCTCTCCATGCTGCGACTCTTTCAAACGCCCCTGAAGGAACGCCCGCATGAAACTGGAAACCCTGGCCGTGCACGCCGGCTACAGCCCCGACCCGACCACCAAGGCCGTGGCAGTGCCGATCTACCAGACCACCTCCTACGCCTTCGATGACACCCAGCACGGCGCCGACCTGTTCGATCTCAAGGTCGCCGGCAACATCTACACGCGCATCATGAATCCCACCACCGACGTACTGGAAAAGCGCGTCGCGGCCTTGGAAAACGGGGTCGGCGCGCTGGCCGTGGCGTCCGGCATGGCTGCCATTACCTATGCCATCCAGACCATCGCCGAAGTCGGCGACAACATCGTCTCGGTGGCCAAGCTGTATGGCGGCACCTACAACCTGTTCGCCCACACCCTGCCGCGCCAGGGTATCCAAGTGCGCTTCGCCGCCCATGACGACATCGCCGCCCTGGAAGCGCTGATCGACGACAAGACCAAGGCGGTGTTCTGCGAGTCGATCGGCAATCCGGCGGGCAATATCATCGACATTCAGGCCCTGGCCGAGGCGGCCCACCGTCATGGCGTGCCGCTGATCGTCGACAACACCGTGGCCACGCCAATGCTCTGCCGGCCGTTCGAACACGGCGCCGACATCGTCGTGCACTCGCTGACCAAATACATGGGTGGCCACGGCACCAGCATCGGCGGCATCGTGGTCGACTCCGGCCGCTTCCCCTGGGCGCAGCACCAGGAGCGCTTCGCCCTGCTCAACACCCCGGACGCCTCCTACCACGGCGTGACCTACACCGAGGCCTTCGGCCCAGCCGCCTTCATCGGCCGCTGCCGGGTGGTGCCGCTGCGCAACATGGGCGCGGCCATCTCACCCTTCAACTCCTTCCTGATCCTGCAAGGCTTGGAAACCCTCGCCCTGCGCATGGAGCGTCACTGCGAGAACGCGCTCAAGGTGGCTGAATTCCTCAAGGCACAGCCACAGGTGGCCTGGGTCAAGTACGCCGGCCTGAGCGATCATCCCGAGCATGACCTGGCGCAAAAATACTGCCAAGGCAAACCGGCCTCGATCCTATCCTTCGGCATCGTCGGCGGCCAGGCGGCCGGCGCGCGCTTTATCGATGCGCTCAAACTGGTGGTGCGCCTGGTCAACATCGGCGACGCCAAGTCGCTGGCCTGCCATCCGGCCTCGACCACCCACCGTCAGCTCAACGACGAGGAACTGGCCAAGGCCGGGGTGCCGCGCGACATGGTGCGTCTGTCGATCGGCATCGAACACAGCGACGACATTGTGGCCGACCTGCAACAGGCACTGCAGGCTGCGGGGAGCTGAAGGCCAGGCTGCGGGATCAGCCTTGATAAGTGGACCTGCCGACTCCAGATAAGGGCTATCCCGTCTCTGGAGTCGCTCATGTCCAACCCGCTGCTGATCCCCTGCCCGAGCTGCAATGGCCTCAACCGCATCCCCGCCGAGCGCCTGGGCGACAACCCGCGCTGCGGACGCTGCAAGCATGAAGTCGTGGCGAGCACACCGTTCGAACTGACCCAGGCCAACTTCGCCAGCCAGCTCAAGGGCGATTTACCCTTGTTGGTGGATGTCTGGGCCGACTGGTGCGGACCCTGCAAGGCCTTCGCGCCAACCTTCTACCAGGCGGCCAGCCAACTGCAGGGGCGCTGTCGCCTGGGCAAGCTGGACAGCGAGGCCAACCCGCAACTGTCCAGCCAGCTGGGTATTCGCTCGATCCCCAGCCTGATCCTGTTCAAGGCTGGCCGCGAAGTCGCCCGCCAGAGCGGCGCCCTGCCACTGCCACAGCTACTGGCCTGGCTGCAGAGCCAAGGGCTCTGAGCGAAAGGGTCAAGCACGACGACAGTTACGGTCAGTTGCGCACCGCCGGCGACGCATTAGGCTGATCAGCACATCACCTGAGGCCGACCATCATGCCCCTGCCTGTCGCAATCGCCCGTCAGCTCACCGAAGAACAGATTGCCTTCGTCAAACGCAGCGGCCTCAAGGCCGAAGTGCTCGAGCCGGGGTATGTACGCCTGTGCATGCCCCTGGCCGGTAACCAGAATCACATCGGCAGCATGTACGCCGGCGCACTCTTCACCCTGGCGGAGATCCCAGGTGGCGCACTGTTTCTCACCAGCTTCGACAGCCAACGCTTCTACCCGGTGATCAAGGAAATGAACCTGCGTTTTCGCCGGCCGGCCGTGGCCGACATCCATGTCGAGGCCCGACTCGATGCCGAGCAGATCGACCGGCTGCAGCAAGAGGCGCAATCCCGGGGCAAGGCCGATTACCTGCTGGAATTGCAGTTGACCGACGCCAGTGGTGAAGTAGTGGCCGAGAGTCGCGGCCTTTATCAATTGCGCGCACGCTGACGTCTGGCCTTGTCTTGGGTCAAAAGATCGACTATTGCTTGATGGATAATAAATCGCCGACATCCATCGGCCGGAGATTTTCCACATGTTTACCAATATCCTCATTGCCCATGATTTGCGCGACACGGCCGATATGGCCCTGTGCCGCGCCACCCAGCTGGCGCAACAGCACAATGCCAAGCTGACGGTATTGCACGTTCTCGACCCCACCCAGAGCAGCCAGGAGCACGAAAAAGCCCATCAGTCCCTGGATCGCAGCCTGACCCGATTCGCCCCTCCGGGCAGCGAACTGCGCCTGATCGGCGGCAAACCGTCCGAGGTGGTGCTGCAGCAAGTGCAGGAACTGGCTTGCGACCTGCTGGTACTGGGCGCCCACCATCAGCGCCACGATTTCTTCTCCGGCACCAGCCTGGACCGTATTGCCAGGAACTGCAGCGTGCCGCTGCTGCTGGTAGCGCGCAACGACGCCAAACCCTACCAGCGCGCCCTCGCCGCCATCGACTTCTCCCTCTGCGCCTGCAGCGCCCTGGAGCAGGCCTACCGCCTGCTGCCGGCACAGGCCGAACTGCATGCACTGCACGTGTTCGAGCCGGACAAGGGCACAGCCAAACAAGTCGAGGCCCAGTTGCAGATCCAACGCGCCTTGATTGATCAGCTGATGCTGGACGAAGCGCAGAGCCTGCCCGCCAATGGCCCGACCCTGACCCATTCGGTGCAACAAGGCGGCATCCTGCGCAAACTGCAGGAACAGCTGAAAACCCGCCGCAGTGAACTGCTGGTACTCGGCAGCCATGGCCGCAGCGCCTTGTCCCAGGCACTGCTCGGCAGCCTGGCGCAGCATTTCCTGCACAAGGCACCCTGCGACATTCTGGTCGTGCGCTAAATAGCCATCACCCGGGCACAACAACAAAAAAGGCGCCACTGGCGCCTTTTTTTGGCTTATGCCCCCCTGTTGAGGGCCACAAGGGTTAGCCGCGGAGACTTGACCGGGGCTTGCTCACTTGCCGGTTATCCAGCCCGCTCAATCGGCCGCATTGAGCAAGTCGTGCAGCTCGACGAACTGCTGGGTCAACTTGTGCCGTGCATCCAGATAGATCAGCGGTGTGCAGGCCTGGTGCGATTCACGCATGCGCACCGAACTCATCAGGTTCACCGGCAACACCGGCAAGCCCTCGGCGATCAGTTCATCGAGCAACTGCTGCGGCAAGGTCGCCCGGGGCTGAAACTGGTTGACCACGATGCCCTCGACCTCCAGCCCTTCGTTGTGGTCTTCCTTGAGTTCCTCGATTTCCTGCAACAGGCCGTACAGGGCGTGACGCGAAAAACTGTCACAATCGAAGGGGATCAGCACCCGATCAGCGGCGATCAATGCGGAAACCGTATAAAAATTCAGCGCAGGCGGCGTATCCAGGTAGATCCGGTCGTAATCCCCGGCCAGTTCATCGAGTAATTTGCGCAGCTTGTTGATCTTGTGTTTCGATTCCAGCTTGGGCTGCAGATCGGCCAGTTCGGCCGTAGCCGTGACCACATGCAGGTTGTCGAACGGCGTCTCGTAGATATCGACCCGGCCCTTCTTGGAAAAAGGCCCGCTGGTCAGGCTGAGCTTGAAGAACTCGGCGATGCCCATGGGGATCTCATCGCCCGTCAGGCCGGTGAGGTAGTGGGTGGAATTGGCCTGGGAATCCAGATCGACCAACAGCGTGCGATACCCCTGCGAGGCGCTTACCGCCGCCAGGTTGCAGGCAATGCTGGACTTGCCCACTCCGCCCTTCTGATTGAATACCACACGCCGCATGACAAACCTCCCTGACTTCGTTGGTCTGGGATTCTATGCAAAGCGCATGACAAGGGCGAGGTCGGCGTCTGAAATCGCCCGCCCATCCATCAGAAGCGCTCCGGCAAAGTTTGCGCAGAATGCCGGCGACCTAGATAATGCGGGCACTTCGCCATGGCACCGCCGACAATTCAACCTGTCGCGCGGGACAGCCGCAGTTGACAAGGACGCCCACAGGGGCCGGGAAAATGCTTGGTGTGATGCATTTCAGGATCGAGCAATGGCGTGCCTGGGCCCCCGGCCTGGAGAGCAAGGATGAGTGGCGCACCTGGTGCGAGGCACCCGTGCGCGTGGCCGACGGCCAGCAGCAACCGGATGTCAGCTTCCTCCCGGCCATGCAACGCCGACGCCTCAGCCGCCTGGCACGGATGCTGTTCCAGGTTGCCTGGCCGCTGGCCGAAGCATACCCGGCCCTGCCCCTGATATTCGCCTCGCGCCACGGCGAGACGCCGCGCACCCTGGCCATCCTCAACGACCTGGCGCGCGATGAACCCCTGTCGCCGACCCAGTTCAGCCTTTCAGTGCACAACGCCATCATCGGTCAATGGTCGATCCTGCGTGGCGACACCAGCGAGATGACCGCCGTGGCCGCGGCTGGCGACGGCCTCGAACACGCCATGCTGGAAGCCAGTATGCTGCTCGGCGAGGGCGCTCCGGCAGTGCTGCTGGTGATCGCCGAGGAAGCACCGCCAGCGGTGTATGCGCCCTACGTCGACGACGTGCCGTTTCCCTACGCCGTTGCCCTGCTGCTCACCCCAGGTGACGACTGGCACCTGCGACTGAGCACCGGAGCCGGCCAAACAGCCGCATGGCCACACCCCATCAGCCTGCTGCGTGCGCTCTGCAGCGGACAGCCGACCCTCGTGCATCACTGGAAAAACCGCCAATGGATCTGGTCACACGACAAGGCCTGAGCCCCTACAGCGCGCCCTTCTGGTGGCGCCTGATCGCCACGGCGCTGAGCTTCACCCTGTTCGGCATAGGCGGCGTGCTGCTGCGCGTCCTGGTCTTCCCCGTGCTGGGGCTGCTGCCGGGCGACGCCGAGACGCAGCGCTACCGCGCCCGCGGCGTGATCAGCTGGGTGTTCCGGGCTTTCGTCCAGTTCATGTTCCGCAGCGGAGTGCTGACCTACGAGGTGGAAGGCGCCGACCGCCTGGGCCGACCGGGCCAGCTGGTGCTCGCCAACCACCCGTCGCTGATCGACGTGGTGGTGCTGATCGCCTTCATTCGCGACGCCAACTGCGTGGTCAAGCAGAGCCTGTGGGACAACCCCTGTATGCGCGGGCCGATCCGCGCCGCCCAGTACATCAGTAACAGCGGTAGCATGGACATGCTCGACGAGGCGGCGGCGGCCCTGCACGCCGGCCAGACCCTGGTGATCTTTCCCGAAGGCACGCGCACCACACCGGGGCAGCCACCCGAATTCCACAGAGGCGCGGCCGCCATCGCGCTGCGCGGCGCGCGCATCGTCACCCCGGTGGCGATCAGCGTAACCCCGACCACCTTGACCAAGGCCGAGCCCTGGTACCGTATTCCCGCGCGGCGTTTCCATATTCGCCTGCGCGTGGGCGAAGATATCGACCCGCAACTGTTCAGTGCACAGGGCGCGGCCCCCATCGCCTCGCGTAAACTCAACCAATTCTTGCACCGCCACTTCATTAAGGAGCTCGCCGTAGATGAGCGATTTACAGCTGGAAATCAAGCATCTGATCATTGAGGCCCTTGGCCTGGAAGACATGGTGGCCGCAGACATCGGCGCCGACCTACCCCTGTTCGGCGAAGGCCTGGGGCTGGACTCGGTGGACGCCCTGGAGCTGGGCCTGGCAATCCAGAAACGCTTCGGCATCAAGATCGACGCCGAAGCCAAGGACACCCGCCAGCACTTTGCCAACGTGGCCAGCCTGACGGCCTTCGTTGCAGCACGGCAAACGGCCTGAGGACTCAGCACATGCAAACCCGTGATGAGATCTTCGCCACCCTGCGCGACGCGATGGTCGAACTTTTCGAGCTGGACGCCGAGCGCGTAACCCTGACGGCCAACCTCTATCAGGACCTGGAAATCGACAGCATCGATGCCGTCGACCTGATCGACCACATCAAACGTCAGACCGGCAAGAAAATCGCTGCCGAAGAGTTCAAGTCGGTGCGCAGCGTGAGCGATGTGGTCGACGCCGTGTACCGCCTGGTCAACCCGGTCAACTGATGAAGAGTCGCCCATGAGCCGCCTGCTCGGCCTGCTGTTGGTCGTGGCCGGCCTGGCCTATCCCTTCGCCGTGTATTTCGGCATCGGACACCTGTCGCCCCGCGTCTTTGCCGCCCTGCTGGGCGGGCTCTGGCTGGCACGCCTGCTGGTTGGCAAGCAAGGCGCGGGCGGGCGCTGGATGGCCGCCGCGGTGTTGGCGTTCTGCCTGCTGCTGGGCCTGGCCGGCGAGCCGGCGCTGCTACGCTGGTACCCGGTATTGATCAACCTGCTGCTGCTCGGCCTGTTTGCCCTCAGCCTGAAAGTCGGCCCACCACTGGTGGAACGGCTGGCGCGCCTGCGCGAGCCGGAACTGCCCGAGGTGGCGGTGCGTTACACCCGCCAGGTGACCAAGGTCTGGGCGCTGTTCTTTCTCGGCAACGGCCTGATCACCACCGCCCTGACCCTGTGGGCGCCACTGTCCTGGTGGACCCTCTACACCGGCCTGGTCTCCTACGGCCTGATCGGCCTGCTGTTCGCCGGCGAATGGCTGGTGCGCCAGCGCGTAAGGCGGGCGGCATGAGCTGGATCGGCCTTGACCGCTTGCTGCTGAACCCCGACGCCAGCCGCCTGGTGACCCCGGACCTCGACCACGCCGAGCTGTGTCGGCGTGCGCTGCGCCTGGGCGGGCAGCTGCAGGGACAGAACGTGCAGCGCGTCGCGCTCTACCTGGAAGACGCCGCCGACCTGGCGACCGCCCTGCTCGGCGCCTGGCTGGCCGGCGTCCACGTACTGCTCCCCGCCGACGCCCAGCCGCAGACGCGCCTGCAGCTGGCGTGCCGGATCGACCTGTGGCTCGACGCCCTCGACGCCCTCGACCCCGCAGGCGCCGCCGCGCCGCTGCAGGCCCGCGCCCTGGACCTCGACCAGTGCCGACTGACCCTGTGCACCTCCGGCTCCAGCGGTGAGGCCAAGCTGATCGACAAGAGCCTGCGCCAGCTGAGCAACGAAATCGAAGCGCTGGAACAGCTGTGGGGCGAGACCCTGGGCGATGCCGTGATCATCGCCAGCGTCGCCGCCCAGCATATCTACGGCCTGTTGTTCCGCGTGCTCTGGCCACTGTGCGCCGGCCGCGCCTTCCTGCGCCGCGCGCAACCCTTCCCCGAGGACATGCAACGCACCAGCCTGGAACAGCCTGGATTCGCCTGGGTCGCCAGCCCGGCCTTGTTGAAGCGCATGGGCGACAACCTCGACTGGACGGCCCTGCAGCCCTTGCGCCAGGTGTTCTCCTCCGGCGGCGCCCTGCCCGTCGAGGCGGCGCAGCTGTTGCACGCCCAGCTCGGCCAGTGGCCAACGGAAATCTACGGCAGCTCGGAAACCGGCGGCATCGCCTGGCGCCAGGGCGATACCCCCTGGCAGCCGTTCGCCGGCATCGAGCTGGGGGTCAACGCCGAGGGTGCGCTCAGGCTCACCTCGCCCTACCTGCCGGCCGGCCACTGCGAGCAGACCGCCGATGCCATCGAGCTCCTGGCCGACGGCCGTCTCATCCTGCGTGGCCGTCTGGACCGCATCGTCAAACTCGAAGAAAAACGTATTTCCCTGCCGATGCTCGAGCAGGCCCTGCTGGCCCATGCCTGGGTCGACGATGCCCGCCTCGGGGTGATTCAGCAGGGCCGCGCCTTCCTCGGCGCCCTGCTGGCCTTGAGCCCGGCCGGCGTGCATGCCCTGCGCAACCAGGGCCGGCGCAGCGTCACCGAGACCCTGCGCCAGCATCTGGCCGGACACTGCGAAGCCATCGCCCTGCCGCGACGCTGGCGCCTGCTCGGCCAGTTGCCCTACAGCAGCCAGGGCAAGCTGGCCCAGGCCACGGTCGAGGCCCTGCTCGCCGCGCCGCGCCCGACCCTGGTCGAACCGTTGAGCGCCGTGGAGCGGGACGGCGAATGGCAGCTGGAACTGCAGGTGCCGCTGGACCTGGCCCACTTCAGCGGCCACTTCCCGCAGACCCCGGTGCTGCCGGGCGTGGTGCAGATCGACTGGGCCCAACAGCTGGCGCGGCAACTGATCGAGCAACTGCCGCCGCGCTTCGTCGGCATGGAAGTGCTGAAATTCCAGCAACTGGTACGCCCCGGCGACCCCCTGCAACTGTCGCTGCGCTTCGACGCCAGCCGCGGCAAGCTCTATTTCACCTTCCGCAACGGCGACAAGGCCTGCTCGTCCGGGCGCATTCTGCTGGGGGCCGCACAATGACCGGCGCTTACCGGCTGGCGGCGCCAGATGCATAAGCCCTGCGCGGTAATTCCGGTATACAACCACGAACACGCCCTGCCGGCGGTAGTGCAGGCACTGCGTGGCGCCGGGTTGCCCTGCGTGCTGATCGACGACGCCTCCAGCCCGGCCTGCGCCGCGATCATCGATCGCCTGGCCACGCAGGCGGACGTCTACCTGCTGCGCCTGCCCGTCAACCAGGGCAAGGGCGGCGCCGTGATGGCCGGTCTGCGTGAAGCGGCGCGACGGGGCTTCAGCCACGCCCTGCAGGTGGATGCCGACGGCCAGCACGACCTGAGCGGACTGGCGATCTTCCTCGACGCCTCGCAGGCCGAGCCGCAGACCCTGATCTGTGGCTACCCGCACTACGATGCCAGCGTGCCGAAAGGCCGCCTCTACGCGCGCTACCTGACCCATGTCTGGGTGTGGATCAACTGCCTGTCGCTGAGTATTCGCGACTCGATGTGCGGCTTTCGCATCTACCCGTTGCCCGCCACCCTGGCGCTGCTCGACGCGGTGGCCATCGGCCGGCGCATGGACTTCGACACCGAGATCCTGGTTCGCCTGTTCTGGCGCGGCCAGCCAATGCGCTGGCTGCCGGTGCGAGTGAACTACCCGACTGATGGCCTCTCGCATTTTCGCCTGTGGCACGACAACGTGCTGATCTCGAAGATGCACGCCAAACTGTTCTGCGGCATGCTGCTGCGCGCCCCGCAGCTGCTCTGGCGGCGGTGGCGTGCATGAGCGCGCAGCCAAACAGCCAGCACTGGGCCGCGCAGCAAGAGCGCGGCAGCTTCCTGCTGATGAAGTTCATCGCCCTGGCCGCGCGCCTGCTCGGTCGCCGCGCACTCAGCCCGCTGCTCTATGTGATTGTCCTGTACTTCTTCCTGCTCGGCGGCAAGGCCCGGCGCAGCATCTGGCACTACCAGCGCAACCTGGCCAACTGGAGCGGGCGCAGCGAACTGCAGCCCAGCCGCCACTCGGTATTCCGTCAATTCATGGCCTTCGCCGACTCCCTGCTGGACAAACTGGACGTCTGGAACGACAGGCTTGGCCTGCGGGACATCGACCTGGTTGACCGCCATGACCTGCACCAGCAGATGCAGGGCGCACGCGGACAGATGCTGATCGGCGCCCACCTGGGTAACCTGGAAGTCTGTCGCGCCCTGGCCGAACTGAACAATAAAGTGCGCATGAACGTACTGGTGCACACCAAGCATGCCAAGCAGTTCAACCGCCTGCTCGGTGAAGCCGGGGCCAGCAACCTGCGCCTGATTCAGGTCAGCGAACTGGACCCGGCGATCATGCTGCAACTGTCCGAACGCCTGGAGCGCGGCGAGTGGCTGGCCATTGCCGGCGACCGCGTGCCGCTGCACGGCGCCCGGAGCGTCACGGTGGACTTTCTCGGCCAGAGCGCCGCCTTCCCTCAGGGGCCTTGGTTGCTCGCCGGCTTGCTGCGCTGCCCACTCAACCTGATGAGTTGCCTGAAGATCGACGGCCGCTACCAGGTGCTGCTCGAACCCCTCGCCGACCGCGTGCAGTGGAAGCGCGGCGAACGCGACGCCGTGATCCACACCTGGGTCCAACGCTACGCGCAGCGCCTCGGCCAACTCTGCCTGGATGCCCCGCACCAATGGTTCAACTTCTACCCGTTCTGGAAGCAAGATGACGACATACCTGGCTGAACCCGTGGTGTTCGGCGAACAACCGCTGAGTATCGAGAACATCAACGTCCTGTCCCAGCGCCGCGCCCAGGTGCTGTTGCAGGACGATGCCGCCTACCGCGAGATGATCGCCAAGGGTCCGCGCTTCCTCGACACCCTGCTGGACAAGGAAGGCGTGATCTACGGCGTCACCACCGGCTACGGCGATTCCTGCGTGGTGGCCGTGCCGCTGCACCAGGTCGAGGCGCTGCCACGCCACCTCTACACCTTCCACGGCTGCGGCCTCGGCCAACTGCTCGACGAAGCGAGTACCCGTGCAGTCCTGGCCGCGCGCTTGCAGTCGCTGTGCCAGGGCGTATCCGGGGTGCGCGTGGAGCTGCTGGAACGCCTGCGGGCCTTTCTCGAGCATGACGTGCTGCCGCTGATCCCCGAGGAAGGCTCGGTCGGCGCCAGCGGCGACCTGACCCCGCTGTCCTACGTGGCCGCCACCCTCAGCGGCGAGCGCGAGGTGCTGTTCAAGGGTGAACGCCGCAGCGCCGCCGAGGTCCACGCCGAACTGGGCTGGACGCCGCTGGTATTACGCCCCAAGGAAGCCCTGGCCCTGATGAATGGCACGGCGGTGATGACCGCCCTGGCGTGCCTGGCCTTTTCCCGCGCCGAGTACCTGCTCAAGCTGGCCACGCGCATCACCGCGCTCAACGTGGTGGCACTGGAAGGCAACCCGGAGCACTTCGACGAACGCCTGTTCGCCGCCAAGCCGCACCCGGGACAGATGCAAGTCGCCGCCTGGCTGCGCCAGGACCTGGCCATCGACGCGCCGACCGCGCCGCTGCACCGCCTGCAGGACCGCTACTCGCTGCGCTGCGCACCGCATGTGCTCGGGGTCATGGCCGATAGCCTGGGCCTGCTGCGGCAGTTCATCGAAACCGAACTGAACAGTGCCAACGACAACCCGCTGATCGACGCCGAGGCCGAACGCGTACTGCACGGCGGCCACTTCTACGGCGGCCATATCGCCTTCGCCATGGACAGCCTGAAGAACCTGGTGGGCAACGTCGCCGACCTGCTCGACCGGCAGCTCGCCCTGCTGGTCGACAGCCGCTACAACCACGGCCTGCCGAGCAACCTGTCCGGCGCGCCAGCCGTCACCGCGATGATCAACCACGGCTTCAAGGCCGTGCAGATCGGCGCCAGCGCCTGGACCGCCGAGGCGCTGAAGAACACCATGCCGGCCAGCGTGTTCTCGCGTTCCACCGAGTGCCACAACCAGGACAAGGTGAGCATGGGCACCATCGCCGCGCGCGACGCCCTGCGCAGCCTGGAGCTCACCGAACAGGTCGCCGCCGCCACCCTGCTGGCCGCCAACCAGGGCGTGTGGCTGCGCCTGCGCGACGGCAAGAGCGACCTCCCCGCACCCGTGGCGGCCATGCACGAGCAACTGGCCACGGACTTCGCCCCGGTGATCGAAGACCGCGCCCTGGAAGGCGAACTGCGCCTGTGCCTCGAGCGCATCCGCAGCCAGCACTGGAGGTTGTATGCGTAGCCAAGGCGTCTTGCAGGCCGAGATCGAGATGGTCGTGCCCTTCTTCGACGTCGATTCGATGGAGGTGGTCTGGCACGGCCACTACGTCAAATATTTCGAAGTGGCGCGCTGCGCCCTGCTCGACAAACTCGGCCACAACTACACGCACATGCTTGCGGCGGGCTATGCCTGGCCGATCATCGACTTGCAGGTACGCTATATCCGCGGCGCCCGGTTCGGCCAGAAGATCATCGTGCGCGCCGACCTGATCGAGTGGGAGAACCGTCTGAAGCTCCACTACCTGATCTCGGACGCCGAGACCGGCGAACGCATGACCCGCGGCAGCAGCGTGCAGGTCGCGGTGCACATCGCCAGCCGCGAGATGCAGCTGGCCTCGCCCAGGGGCTTGGTCGCCGCCGTCGAGCAAGCCCTCACATGAGTCGCTGGTCAGGCTCCGCAAGGCGCGCCATCTGGGCCAGCGCCGCCGCCATCGCGCTGTTCGGCGCCAGCCTGGCACACGCCTTCGACCTCGCTCAGCTCAGTGCCCAGCTGGCCAAACCGGCGGTGGTGCGCGGCCCGTTCATCCAGGAAAAACACCTGCGCGCCCTGCCGCAGCCGCTAACCAGTCGTGGCCAATTCGTCCTGTCCAGCCAACACGGTCTGCTCTGGCAGTTGCGCAGCCCGCTGCAGCAGGACTACCGCATCGATGACCGCGGGATCGCCCGGCGCACCGCACAAGGCTGGCAGCAGCAACCCGGACAGGACGTGGCCGCGCAGCAGAGCCGGCTATTCCTCGCCGTGCTCAAGGGCGATCATGCCGGCCTGGCCGACGACTTTGAGCTGCAGTTGAGCGGCACCGCCGGGGCCTGGCAGCTCGACCTGACCCCGCGCTCGCGGCTGCTGAAGCAAATTTTCAACGTCATCCATATCCAGGGTGGCGCCTTGGTCGAATCCATCGAACTGGCGGAAACCCAGGGTGACAGCACCCTGCTGCGCCTGCCGCAGAGCCAGCCCGGCACAGCGCTGAGCGAAGCGGAGCGCCAAACCTTTGGCCCTTGAGCGCCCGGCACTGCAGCGGCTCCTGCCGCGCCTGTTCCTCGCCCTGCTGCTGGCGCTGCTCGCCCTGAGCGCCTGGCAGTGGCGCGCCGGCCCACCGCTGCAGGCGAGCATGCTCGCCCTGCTGCCGCAAGGCGCGGGCGACGAACTGGTGCAGCAGGCCGAACAGCGCATGCAGGAACCCCTGAATCGCGAGTTGCTGATTCTGGTCGGCCATGCCGAGCGCGAGCAGGCCATCGCCCTGGTGCAGAGCGTCGGCCGGCAATGGGCCGAATCGGAGCGCTTCGAGCAGGTGCAGTGGAACCTGCAGGCCGATCTCGCCACCCTGCGCCAGCAGTTGCGCACCAGCCGCCTGGCCCTGCTGCCGCGAGCAGACCGGCAACTGCTGATCGAGCAGCCCGACAGTTTTATCCAGCAACGCGTCGCCCAGCTGTTCGACACCTTCGCCGGCTTCAACCTGCTGCCCATCGAACAGGACTGGCTGGGCCTGGGCGCCCGCGCGCAACAGGCGCTCAACCCGCATCAGCGGGTCCAGACCGATCTCGGCAGCGGCGCGCTGCTGGTCGAAGACCGGGGCCTGACCTGGGCGCTGCTGCGCGCGCGCATCCGCGGCGACTCATTCGACCTGCAGGCACCGCCCGCGATCGCCGCGCAGGTGGCCAGCGCGCGTACGCTGGTGACCGCCCAGGGTGGCCAGCTGCTCGCCGCCAGCGGCCTGCTCTATGCCGCCGCCGGCCAGGCCAAGGCGAGCCGGGAAATCACCTGGATCGGTGGCGCCGCGACCCTCGGCATCCTCCTGCTGTTGCTGCTCAGCTACCGCCGCCTGCGCGTGCTGGTCAGCCTGCTGCCGATCGGCGTGGCGCTGCTGGCCGGCTGCGCCGCCTGCGTGCTGGTGTTCGGCCAGATCAATGCACTGACCCTGGTGCTCGGCGCCAGCCTGATAGGGGTGGCCGCCGACTATCCGCAACACTATCTGAGTAAAAGCTGGGGCAGCGTGCGCGACCAGGGCAACTGGCGCAGCTGGCCCGTCCTGGCTGCCACCCTGCCTGGCCTCAGCCTGAGCCTGGGCACCAACCTGATCGGCTACCTGGCGCTGGGCTTCACCCCGTTCCCGGTGCTGACCCAGATCGCCGTGTTCTCCGCCGCCGGGCTGATCGCCGCCTACCTGTGTGCGGTGTGCCTGCTGCCGGCCTGGCTCGACGGCCTGCAACTGCATCCCGCGCCCGGGCTGCTGCGCTTTAGCGCACAGCTGCTCGACGCGCGCGCGCGCCTGCTCGCCCGTACCGGCAACTGGAAACTGCTCGCGTTGCTCGTGCTGTTCTGCGCCGCCGGCCTGCTGCAGCTGCAGACGCAGAACGATCTGCGCCAGTGGCTGGGCGCAGAACCGCAGCTGCTCGACGACGCCCAGCGGATCGCCGAGCTGACCGGGCAACAGCCCACCAGCCAGTTCTTCCTGGTGCGCGCCGCCGATGAGCAACAGCTCCTCCAGCGCCAGGCAGCCCTGAGCGCGCAGCTGGATGGCGCCGTGGCCGACGGCACGCTGCTCGGTTACCGCGCCCTCAGTCAACTGGCCGCCCCGGCCACCCAGTTGCAGCCACTGCGCGAGGCGCTGCAAGGCTTGCCGCAACACTGGCAGCCGCTGCTGGCGGCCGGCATTCCCGAGGCGGCCCTGCACAAGGAGCTCGCGCAACTGCTGAACAGCGACCAACCGCGTCTCGAACAAGCCCTCGCCGGCCCGCTCGGCGAAGCCTGGCGACCGCTCTGGCTCGGCCACAGTGCCGGTGGTGTGGCTGGCATTGTGAGCCTGCAAGGCCTCAACGATACGGCCGCGCTGCACGGCATCGGCAGCGGGCTCGACGGCGTGCAACTGGTGGACCGGCTCGGCGAACTGAACAGCCTGTTCGGGGCCACGCAACTGAGCGCGGCGCAGCTCAAGCTGCTGTCCTGTGCGGCGATTGTGCTGTTGCTGTGCCTGCCGTTCGGTTTCCGCGGCGCCCTGCGGATCGTCTGCCTACCCTTGCTCGCCGCCCTGACGGCACTGGCCTGCCTCGGCTGGCTGGGCCAACCGCTGACCCTGTTCAGCCTGTTCGGCCTGCTGTTGATCAGCGCCATCGGCGTCGACTACGCGATCCTGATGCGCGAAAACATCGGCGGTCAGGCGGTGAGCCTGCTCGGCACCCTGCTCGCGGGCCTGACCAGCTGGCTGTCCTTCGGCCTGCTGCTGCTCAGCCAGACCCCGGCCATCGCCAACTTCGGCCTGGCCATCAGCCTCGGTCTGTTTTTCTGCTTCCTGCTGTCTCCTTGGGCCACCCCCACTCGCACCACCACCGTCGATCACGAGGCACGCCGCCCCCTATGAAGTCACTTGAAGTCGAAAAACGCCAGGTCGTGGTCATCGGCGCCGGGCCCTCTGGCGCCATCGCCAGTGCCCTGCTCAAGCGCAACGGCCATGACGTGCTGGTGCTTGAGCGCCAGCGCTTCCCGCGCTTCTCGATCGGCGAGAGCCTGCTGTCGCACTGCCTGGACTTCCTCGAGGAGGCCGGGATGCTCGAGGCGGTGCAGGCGGCCGGCTTCCAGATCAAGCATGGCGCGGCCTTCGCCTGGGGCGAGCGCTACAACGACTTCGACTTCCGCGACGGCTTCACCCCGGGCAAGAGCTCGACCTATCAGGTGCAGCGCGCCGATTTCGACAAGCTGCTGGCCGATCAGGCCGAGCTACAGGGCGTGGAGATCCGCTACGAGGAAGAAATAGTCGCGGCCGACTTCAGCGGCGCCTGCCCGCGCCTGTCGGTACGGCGCCTGGCCGACGGCCACGTCTATCCGCTCGACTGTGCCTTCGTCCTCGATGCCAGCGGTTATGGCCGCGTGCTGCCACGCCTGCTCGACCTCGACATCCCCTCGAGCTTCCCGGTGCGTCAGGCGCTGTTCACCCATGTCGAGGACCGCAGCGCCGACAGCGGCTTCGACCGCGAGAAGATCCTCATCACCACCCATCCCGACCTGCAGGATGTGTGGTACTGGACCATCCCCTTCAGCAACGGCCGCTGCTCGGTCGGGGTGGTCGCCGCTGCCACCCGCTATGCCGGTCGGCCAGACGATCTGGATGCCTGTCTCAAGCAATTCGTTGCAGAAACCCCCAGCCTCAACCGCATACTGGCCAACGCCGTATGGGATACCCCGACCCGGGCCCTCGGCGGCTACTCGGCCAACGTCAAACGCCTGCACGGGCCGGGCTTCGCCCTGCTCGGCAACGCTGCGGAATTCCTCGACCCCGTGTTCTCCTCCGGGGTGACCATCGCCATGCGCTCGGCGAGCATGGCCGCCGGCCTGCTGCACCGCCAGTTGAGCGGCGAGGCGGTGGACTGGGAAGCAGACTTTGCCGTCCCGCTCAAGCGCGGCATCGACACCTTCCGGGTCTACGTCGAGGGCTGGTACGACGGCTCCTTCCAGGATGTGATTCATTTCCCGCATGCGACGGTGGAAATCCGCCGCATGATCAGTTCGATCCTCGCCGGCTATGCCTGGGACATGAAAAACCCCTACGTCGCCGAGCCCAAACGCCGCCTGCGCGTACTCGCCGAACTCTGTGCCAGCAACTGATAAGGACATCGATGAACAACCCCGCCAGTCATTACGTTGAAGAAACCGCTTTCGGTTTCTGGTTCCTGCAGAGCCGTGTCTGGGAGCAGCACGTATTGCGCGTGGCGGTCGCTGACCTCAAGGGTCTGATCGACGCGCCGCTGCCCAGCGCTGCGGTGCTGCTGGATGCCGGCTGCGGCCAAGGCAAATCGTTCCGCCTGCTGCAGGAAGCGTTCGCCCCCGCGCAGCTGATCGGCCTGGATGCCGACCCGCACAGCCTCGCGTGCTCGGCCCGAGAAGCCGAACGCCAGGGCCTGTCCGTGCGCCTGATCGCCAGCGACTGCGCGGCGATCCAGCTGGACGATGCCAGCGTCGACCTGCTGTTTTGCCACCAGACCTTTCACCACCTGGTCGAGCAGCAACAAGCCCTCGCCGAATTCTGGCGCGTACTCAAGCCCGGCGGCCTGCTGCTGTTCGCCGAGTCGACCAGGTTCTATATCGATACCTGGGTGATCCGCTGGCTGTTCCGCCATCCGATGCAGGTGCAAAAAAGCGCCGAGCAATACCTCGATATGCTGCGCGACCAGGGCTTCGTGTTTGCCGAGCGCAACGTCTCTTACCCCTACCTGTGGTGGAGCCGCGCCAAGGATTTCGGCCTGCTCGAGCGCTGGGGCCTGCGCCGGCCCAAACCGCCCGGCCAGCGTGACGAAACCCTGGTCAACCTGGCTGCCCGCAAGCCACTGGAGCAACCCCGGCCATGAAGCGTCTACTACTCAGTATCTGCCTGCTACTGACAGCTTGCGCGACGCGCACGCCGTTGCCATTGATCCCGCCAATACTCGCCACGCCACTGCCGGCGACCCTGCAAATCCAGCGCGAGCAGGCCGGCGAGCAACAGTTCTGGTGGTTGGTGGTGCAGGCCGAGGGATCCGCCCTGCGTTGGTCGCTGATCGATCCGCTCGGCGTGCCCCTGGCGCGCCAACTGCTCCAGGACGGCACCTGGCGAGCCGACGGCCTGCTACCGCCACATGGCGAAGCACTCGAGCTGTTCGCCGCCCTGCTGTTCGCCCTGACCCCGACCGATGCCCTGGCCAGCAGCTTCGCGCCCGCGACCTGGCAAACGCTTGCCGATGGTCAGCGCCGGCTTACCCCCGACTGGCTAATCAGCTACCGTTCGCCCCTGGATTTCACCCTGAACAACGCGCACGACCTGAGTTATCGGGTCCACGTGCTCTCCGACCAAGAGATTCCCTGATGCCCGGCTACCTCAACGCCCTCGGGCTGATCTGCGCCCTCGGCCAGGGCAAGCAGGCTGTCGCCGATGCCTTGTTCGCCGGCGACAGCAGCGGCATGCGCGCGCAGGGCGGCTGGGTGAGCGACCGCGACCTGACGGTCGGCGCGGTGCATACCGAGCTACCGCCGATGCCGGACGGCATGCAGGCCTCGTTCAGCCGCAACAATCAGTTGCTGCTGGCCGCCGCGCTGCAGATCGAGCCGCAAATCCGCGCCGCCATCGCCGAGCACGGCGCCGCACGCGTCGGCGTGGTGCTCGGCACCAGCACCTCGGGCATTCACGAGGCCAGCCAGGGCATTGCCGAATTCGTCCACGACGGCGCGCTGCCGGCGGACTACTGCTATGCCCAGCAGGAAATCGCCGCCCCGGCCATCTTTCTCGCCGAGTGGCTCGGCTTGAGCGGCCCGGCCTACTGCCTGTCGACCGCCTGTACCTCCAGCGCCCGCGCCCTGCTCAGCGCCCAGCGCCTGCTGCAGCAGGGGCTGTGCGATGCCGTGCTCTGCGGCGGGGTGGACAGCTTGTGCCGCCTGACCCTCAACGGTTTCAGCGCTCTGGAAGCGGTGGCGGCCGAACGCTGCAACCCGTTCTCGGTGAATCGCCGGGGCATCAATATCGGCGAAGCGGCAGCGTTGTTTGTCATGACCCGAACGCCGCTGATCCACGGCGAGGCGGCAACTGCAGACGCGCCGATTGCCCTGCTCGGTGGCGGTGCCAGCTCGGATGCCTACCACATCTCCGCGCCCGAGCCCCAGGGCCTCGGCGCCCAGCAGGCGATGCGCAAAGCCCTGGCCGCTGCTGGCGTAACCGCCGAGGAAATCGACTACTTGAACCTGCACGGCACCGCCACCCAGCACAACGACGCGATGGAAAGCCTGGCGGTGCAGGCCGTGTTCCCCCAAGGCGTGCCCTGCTCCTCGACCAAGCCGCTAAGCGGCCACACCCTGGGCGCCGCCGGCGCGCTGGAGGCGGCGTTCTGCTGGCTGGCCCTGAGCCCCTACAACCGCGACCAACGCCTGCCGCCCCATCTGTGGGACGGCCAGAACGATCCGCAACTGCCGCGCCTGCAGCTGGTCGACATGCAGACCCCGCTCGCCAGACGCCCGCAGCGGCTGATGAGTAACTCGTTTGCCTTTGGCGGCAGCAACCTGTCGCTGATCCTCGGAGCCCTGCCATGAGCCTGTGGCCCATCGCCGAATTACTGCCGCATGCCGGCGACATGATCCTGCTCGACGAAGTACTGCGCTTCGCCGAAGACGATGTCGAAACCCGGCTGACCGTGCGCCCCGGCGGCCTGTTCAACCAGGACGACGGCAGCCTGCCGGCCTGGGTCGGGATCGAGCTGATGGCGCAAAGCGTGGCCGCCTACGCCGGCTGCCAGGCGCGCCAGATCGGCGTGCCGGTGGCGCTGGGTTTCCTCCTCGGCACGCGCAATTTCCAATGCAACGTCGAGCGCTTCCCCGCCGGCAGCGAACTGCACATCCAGGCCCAGCGCTCGCTGCAGGACGACAACGGCATGGGCGTATTCGAATGCCACCTGCGCGGCCCCGGCATCCATGCCCAGGCGCGCCTCAACGTCTTCTGCCCCCCGCAGGTGGCCAGCTACCTGCAAGAACAACCCGAGGAAGCCACGCCATGACCGAACCGATTCTGCTCACCGGCTCCGACGCGGCAAGTCGCCGAGCCTATATTCGGGAGACGGCACATGACTGATCCGATTCTGGTCACTGGTTCCAGCCGCGGCATCGGCCGCGCCATTGCCCTGCGCCTGGCCCAGGCCGGCTTCGATATCGTCCTGCACTGCCGGGCGCGGCGCTCTGAGGCCGAGGCGGTGCAAGCGCAGATCCAGGCGCTTGGCCGCCAGGCGCGCATCCTCCAGTTCGATGTCGCCGAGCGTGCCGCCTGCCGGGAAGTACTCGAAGCCGATGTGGAGCAGCACGGCGCTTACTACGGCGTGGTGTGCAACGCCGGCCTGACCCGCGACGGCGCCTTTCCGGCGCTGAGCGAAGACGACTGGGATCAGGTACTGCGCACCAATCTCGACGGTTTCTACAACGTCCTGCATCCGCTCACCATGCCAATGATCCGCCGGCGCCAGCCGGGCCGTATCGTCTGCATCACCTCAGTGTCCGGGCTGATCGGCAACCGCGGCCAGGTCAATTACAGCGCGTCCAAGGCCGGCGTCATAGGAGCGGCCAAGGCCCTGGCCATCGAACTGGGCAAACGCCGGATCACGGTCAACTGCGTGGCGCCGGGCCTGATCGACACCGAGATGCTCGACGACAACCTGCCGCTGGCGGACATCCTCAAGATGATCCCCGCAGCGCGCATGGGTACCCCGGAAGAAGTAGCCGGGGCGGTGAATTTTCTGATGTCCGAGGAGGCGGCCTACATTACCCGTCAGGTCCTCTCGGTAAATGGTGGGTTGTGTTGATGAAACGAGTCGTAGTCACCGGCATGGCCGGCATCACCTCGCTGGGCAGCGATTGGGCGAGCATCGAAGCGAACTTTCGGGCCGGCAAGAGCGGCATCCGCTATATGCACGAGTGGGATCGCTTCACTGAACTGAACACCCGCCTCGGCGGGCCGATCGATGACTTTGCGGTGCCCAAACACTGGACCCGCAAGCAGCTGCGCAGCATGGGCCGGGTGGCCAAGCTGGCGGTCCGGGCGGCCGAGCAGGCGCTGGACGATGCCGGCCTGCTCGGCGACGAGTCGATCAAGGATGGCCGCATGGGCGTGGCCTGCGGCTCCTCCACCGGCAGCACCGAGGAGATCAAGGCCTTCGGCAACATGCTGCTCAACTCGGTGGCCGATGGCCTCAACGCCAACTCCTATGTGCGCATGATGCCGCACACCACGGCGGCCAATATCAGCATCTTCTTCGGTCTCAAGGGCCGCCTGATCCCGACGTCCAGTGCCTGCACCAGTGGCAGCCAGGGCATCGGTTATGCCTATGAGGCGATCAAGTTCGGCCGCTTGCCGCTGATGCTCGCCGGTGGCGCCGAGGAACTCTGCCCGACCGAAGCCATGGTGTTCGACGCGCTCTACGCCACCAGCCTGAAGAACGACACCCCGCAGCGCTCGCCGCGCCCCTACGACAGCGCGCGCGACGGCCTGGTGATCGGCGAAGGCGCCGGCATGCTGGTGCTGGAAGAACTGCAGCACGCCCTGGCGCGTGGTGCCCACATCCACGCCGAGATCGTTGGCTTCGGCAGCAATGCCGACGGCCAGCACGCCACCAAGCCGGAGCTGGTGACCATGCGTGGCGCCATGCAGCTGGCCCTGGCAGACGCCAACCTGGAGCCCGCCGCGATCGGCTACGTCAATGGCCACGGTACCGCTACCGAGCAGGGCGATATTGCCGAGTCCCTGGCCACCAGCAGCCTGTTCGGCGCCCAGATGCCGATCAGCTCGCAGAAGAGCTTCCTCGGCCATACCCTCGGCGCCTGTGGTGCGCTGGAATCCTGGTTCAGCATCGAGATGATGAACTCGGACAGCTACGTGCCTACCCTCAACCTCGACGATATCGACCCGGCCTGCGGTGAGCTGGACTACCTGCGCGGCGAATTCCGCTCGATGAGCAACCAGTACGTGATGAACAACAATTTCGCCTTCGGTGGGGTCAACACCTCGCTGATCTTCCGCCGCTGGCCGCGCAGCTAGCGCATCCCCTACCGGACGCACGGGACACCGACAACAATGCCGTGGTCGAGATTGTCAGCTACTACAAACGCTGCGAGTTCCGCGACCCGCAGCACTATGAATGCCACGCCGGCACCTTCGTTGCGGGTGTCGCCCTGAAGGGGAAAATCGCCCATGTGGAATAAATTCGCCCGCGCCGGCTTGCTCGCCGGCCTCGGACTCCTCGCTACCGCCCCCGCCCAGGCCCAGGTCGACGGGCCCGCCCTGTACCGCCAGCACTGCGCCAAATGCCACGGTGACGACGGCCGCGCCAACAACATGCGCGGACGGCTGTTGTTCGCCCAGGACCTGGGCGACGCAAAATGGCAGGAGCACACCTCGGACGCAGAGATTCTCGCCGCCATCCGCAATGGCGCACGGATGATGTCGGGCTATGCCAGCAAGCTCAACCTCGAGCAGCAGCAGGCACTGGTACGGGCGGTGCGCGGGCTGGGTCAGCCCTAGCTCAGTTGCAGCAAGCAAAAGGCCGCTTAGAGCGGCCTTTTTTGTGCAGCGGGATCTGTCACTGGCGGTGGTACTGCGCCGACAGTTCATGCACCGCTTCGAGGAAGGCGCCGGCGTGGGCCGGGTCGACTTCAGGGGTTATGCCGTGGCCGAGGTTGAATACATGACCCGAGCCCTGGCCGTAGCTGGCGAGGATGCGCGCCACTTCGGCGCGAATGGCCGCAGGCTGGGCATAGAGCACGGTCGGATCCATATTGCCTTGCAGGGCAACCTGGCCACCGACGCGGCGACGCGCCTCACCGATGTCACAGCTCCAGTCCAGGCCGAGGGCATCGGCGCCAGTCGCCGCCATAGACTCCAGCCACATGCCGCCGTTCTTGGTGAACAGGATCACGGGCACCTTGCGCCCATCATGCTCGCGGATCAGGCCGTCGACGATCTTCTGCATATAGGCCAGGGAGAACTCCTGATAGGCCGCCGACGACAGGTTGCCGCCCCAGGTATCGAAAATCTGTACCGCCTGGGCACCGGCCAGGATCTGCCCGTTTAGGTAGCCGATGACCGACTGCGTCAGTTTGTCGAGCAGCGCATGCATGGCCTGCGGATTGTCATAGAGCATCGCCTTGGACTTGCGGAAGTCCTTCGACGAGCCGCCTTCGACCATATAGGTGGCCAGGGTCCAGGGGCTGCCGGAGAAGCCGATCAGCGGCACACGGCCGTTCAGCTCGCGGCGGATGGTGCGCACGGCGTCCATCACGTAGCCGAGGTCTTTTTCCGGGTCGGGGATCGGCAGCGCGTCGACATCGGCGGCAGTGCTGATCACTTTCTTGAAGCGCGGGCCTTCGCCCGTCTCGAAGTACAGGCCCTGGCCCATGGCATGGGGGATGGTCAGGATGTCGGAGAACAGAATGGCCGCGTCCAGTTGCGGGTAGCGATCCAGCGGCTGCAGGGTGACCTCACAAGCGAACTCGGGGTTCATCATCAGCTTCATGAAATCACCGGCCTTGGCCCGGCTGGCGCGGTACTCCGGCAGATAGCGGCCGGCCTGACGCATCATCCACACCGGGGTGACGTCGACGGGCTGCTTGAGCAGAGCACGCAGGAAACGGTCGTTCTTCAGGGCGGTCATGGCAATTCCTGAGCAATAAGTCGTCGGCATAAAAGTGCGGGCATTTTCGCAGACCGCAAAACAAAAGGCACGGCGGGTGCCGTGCCTTTTGTCCATTGCGACGATTTGCCACTACTTCACGCTAGGCGTCGCCAGTGCAGCAGCTCAGACACCGAGGTAATCGAGGATGCCTTCGGCGGCGTTACGCCCCTCGAAGATCGCCGTCACCACCAGGTCGGAACCACGCACCATGTCGCCACCGGCGAAGATCTTCGGGTTGCTGGTCTGGTGCTTGAACTGGCTCTGCTCGGGGGCAATCACACGACCCTGACTGTCGGTCGCAATGGTGAACTGCTCGAACCAGGGCGCCGGGCTCGGGCGGAAGCCGAACGCGATCAGCACGGCGTCGGCCGGGATGATTTCCTCGGACCCGGGAATCGGCTCGGGGCTGCGGCGACCACGGGCATCCGGCTCGCCGAGACGGGTTTCCACCACCTTGACGCCTTCGACCCGGTCCTCGCCCACGATGGCGATCGGCTGGCGGTTGAAGAGGAATTTAACCCCCTCTTCCTTGGCGTTCTTCACTTCCTTGCGCGAGCCCGGCATGTTCTCTTCGTCACGACGATAGGCGCAGGTCACGTTCTTGGCGCCCTGACGGATCGCGGTACGGTTGCAGTCCATGGCGGTGTCGCCGCCGCCGAGCACGACGATGCGCTTGCCTTTGGTGTCGATGAAGTCCTGGGCATTCTTCTCGAAGCCGAGGTTACGGTTGACGTTGGCAATCAGGAAATCCAGGGCGTCATACACGCCAGGCAGGTCTTCGCCGGGGAAGCCGCCCTTCATGTAGGTGTAGGTGCCCATGCCCATGAACACGGCATCGTATTCCGCGAGCAGGGCTTCCATGGTCACGTCCTTGCCGATCTCGGTGTTCAGACGGAACTCGATGCCCATGCCGGTAAAGACTTCGCGGCGATGGCTCAGCACGGTCTTTTCCAGCTTGAACTCGGGAATACCGAAGGTCAGCAGACCGCCGATTTCCGGGTTCTTGTCGAATACCACCGGGGTTACCCCGTTGCGCGCCAATACGTCGGCGCAGCCCAGGCCCGCCGGACCGGCGCCGATCACGGCGACGCGCTTGCCAGTCGGCACCACACCCGACATGTCTGGACGCCAGCCCATGGCAAATGCGGTATCGGTGATGTACTTCTCCACCGAACCGATGGTCACCGCGCCGAATCCGTCATTCAGGGTGCAAGCACCCTCGCACAGGCGATCCTGCGGGCACACGCGGCCGCAAACTTCCGGCAAGGTGTTGGTCTGGTGCGACAATTCGGCGGCGGCGAGGATGTTGCCCTCGGACACCAGTTTCAGCCAATTGGGAATGTAGTTGTGCACCGGGCACTTCCACTCGCAATAGGGGTTGCCGCAACCCAGGCAACGGTGGGCCTGTTCGCAGGCCTGAGCCGGCTTGAAGTTGTCGTAGATCTCGACAAATTCCTTCTTGCGCTGACGCAACAGCTTCTTCTTCGGGTCATTGCGCCCGACATCGATGAACTGGAAGTCGTTATTCAGACGTTCAGTCATAGCAAACCTCTTTACAGCAGCTGCAAGCTACAGCGTGCAAGCTGCAAAACTCATCATGTTAGCGGTATGCCTGGCGCTACTTCATAGCGCCAGGCATACCGCTTGAAACTGCGTTACTGCGGGTTGGCCCGGGTGCTGGAGAGCAGCGACTTCAGGCTCGCGGCCTTGGGTTTGACCAACCAGAACTTGCGCAGGTAATCGTCGAGGTTTTCCAGCAGGTTGCTCCCCCATTCGCTGGCGGTCTCCTGCACATACTCGGCGAGCACACGCTCCAGATGGCTGCGATAGGCCTCCATCGACTCGTTGTTGATCCGCTGGATCTCAACCAGTTCATGGTTGACCCGGTCGTAGAAGCTGTTGTCCTGGTCGAGTACATAGGCGAAGCCGCCAGTCATGCCGGAACCGAAGTTATAGCCGGTCTTGCCCAGCACGCAGACGAAACCGCCGGTCATGTATTCGCAGCAATGATCGCCGGTGCCCTCGACCACGGCATGCGCGCCGGAGTTGCGCACGGCGAAACGCTCGCCCGCGGTGCCGGCGGCGAACAACTTGCCGCCGGTGGCGCCGTACAGGCAGGTGTTGCCGATGATGGCGCTGTCCTGGGTCTTGAATGGGCTGCCCTTCGGCGGCACGATCACCAGCTTGCCGGCCGTCATGCCCTTGCCCACGTAGTCGTTGGCATCACCTTCCAGGTACAGGTTCAGGCCACCGGCGTTCCACACGCCGAAGCTCTGCCCCGCAGTGCCCTTGAAGCGGAAGGTGATAGGCGCCTTGGCCATGCCCTTGTTGCCGTGCACACGGGCGATTTCGCCGGATACGCGGGCCCCGATGGAACGGTCGCAGTTGCAGATATCCAGGGCGAACTCGCCACCGCTGGCGGCATCGATTGCCGGTTTGGCCAGCTCGACCATCTTCTCGGCCAGCAGGCCCTGGTCGAACGGCGGATTCCTGTCGACCTGACAGAACTGCGGCTTGTCGGCCGGAATGTGATCGCTGCCCAGCAACGGGCTCAGGTCCAGGTGATTCTGCTTGGCGGTCTCGCCCGGCAGAATCTCCAACAGATCGGTACGACCGATCAGCTCTTCGAGGCTGCGCACGCCGAGCTTGGCCAGCCACTCGCGGGTCTCTTCGGCGACATAGGTGAAGAAGTTCATCACCATCTCGACGGTGCCGATGAAGTGATCCTTGCGCAGCTTGTCGTTCTGCGTGGCCACGCCGGTGGCGCAGTTGTTCAGGTGGCAGATTCGCAGGTACTTGCAGCCCAGGGCGATCATCGGCGCGGTGCCGAAGCCGAAGCTCTCGGCGCCGAGGATGGCCGCCTTGACCACATCCAAACCAGTCTTCAGGCCACCGTCTGTCTGCACCCGCACCTTGCCGCGCAAGTCGTTGCCGCGCAGGGTCTGGTGGGTTTCCGCCAGGCCCAGCTCCCAGGGCGCACCGGCGTAGCGGATCGAACTCAGTGGCGATGCACCGGTACCGCCATCGTAACCGGAGATGGTGATCAGGTCGGCATAGGCCTTGGCCACGCCGGCGGCGATGGTGCCGACACCGGCTTCGGCCACCAGCTTGACCGAGACCAGTGCCGCCGGGTTGACCTGCTTGAGGTCATAGATCAGCTGCGCCAGGTCTTCGATCGAATAGATGTCGTGATGCGGCGGCGGCGAAATCAGGGTCACACCGGGTACGGCATAACGCAGGCGGGCGATCAGGCCATTGACCTTGCCCCCCGGCAGCTGACCACCCTCGCCGGGCTTGGCGCCCTGGGCCACCTTGATCTGCAGCACTTCGGCGTTGACCAGGTATTCAGGGGTCACGCCGAAACGGCCGGTGGCCACCTGCTTGATCTTCGAGCTGCGCACCGTGCCATAGCGGGCCGGATCTTCGCCGCCTTCGCCGGAGTTGGAGCGCGCGCCCAGGCGGTTCATCGCTTCGGCAATCGCTTCGTGGGCTTCGGGCGACAGCGCACCGAGGGAAATACCGGCGGAGTCGAAGCGGGTAAAGATGCTTTCCAGCGGCTCGACCTGATCGAGACTCAGCGGCTGCTCGGCCAGTTTCAGCTGCAGCAGATCGCGGATCATCGACACCGGGCGAGTGTCCACCAGGGCGCTGTATTCCTTGTACTTCTCGTAACTGCCCTGCTGCACCGCGACTTGCAGGGTGCTGACCACATCCGGGTTGTAGGCATGGTATTCGCCGCCATAGACGAACTTGAGCAGGCCGCCCTGCTGGATCGGCTTGCGGTTGTTCCAGGCCTCGGCCGCGAGCAATTTCTGTTCGGCTTCGAGATCGACGAAGCGGGCGCCCTTGATCCGGCTGGCCACACCACGGAAGCACAGGTCGGTGACTTCATCGGCCAGGCCGACCGCCTCGAACAGCTGTGCACCGCGGTAGGAGGCGACGGTGGAGATGCCCATCTTCGACAGGATCTTCAGCAGCCCCTTGGAAATGCCCTTGCGGTAGTACTTGAACACTTCGTAGAGATCGCCCAGCACTTCGCCGGTACGGATCAGGTCGCCCAACACTTCGTAGGCCAGGAACGGATAGACCGCCGAAGCGCCGAAGCCGAGCAGCACCGCATAGTGATGCGGGTCACGCGCAGTAGCGGTCTCGACCAGGATGTTGCAGTCGCAACGCAGGCCCTTCTCGGTCAGGCGATGGTGCACGGCACCGGTCACCAGCGCGGCATGGGCCGGCAGCTTGCCGGGGGCGATGTGGCGGTCGGTCAGGACCAGCAACACCTTGCCGGAGCGTACCGCTTCCTCGGCCTGGTCGGCCATGTTGCACACCGCCGCTTCGAGACCGAGCGACACGTCGTAGTTCATGTCGATCAGCTGACGCTCGAAGCCCGGACGTTCCAGGGTCATCAAGGTGCGCCATTTGGCCGGGGAAATGACCGGCGAGCTGAGGATCACGCGGGTGGCGTGCTCCGGCGACTCCTGAAAGATGTTGCGCTCGGCACCGAGGCAGATCTCCAGCGACATGACGATGGCTTCACGCAGCGGGTCGATCGGCGGGTTGGTAACCTGGGCGAACTGCTGGCGGAAATAATCGAACGGCGAGCGCACGCGCTGCGACAGCACCGCCATTGGCGTATCGTCGCCCATCGAGCCGACCGCTTCCTGACCCTGTTCGGCCAGCGGGCGCAGTACCTGATCACGCTCCTCGAAGGTGACCTGGTACATCTTCATGTACTGCTTGAGCTGATCGACGTCATAGAACGCCGAACCATGGTCGTTGTCTTCTAGGGTGGCCTGGATGCGCTGAGCATTCTTGCGCAGCCACTGCTTGTAGGGGTGACGCGACTTCAGGCGGTTGTCGATATCATCGGTGCCCAGCACCTGACCGGTTTCGGTATCCACGGCCAGGATCTGTCCCGGACCTACGCGACCCTTGGCGATCACGTCCTCGGGCTGGTAGTCCCACACGCCGATTTCCGACGCCAGGGTAATGTAGCCATTGGTCGTGGTCACCCAGCGCGCCGGGCGCAGGCCGTTGCGGTCGAGCAGGCAGACGGCATAGCGACCGTCGGTCAGCACCACTCCGGCCGGACCGTCCCATGGCTCCATGTGCATGGAGTTGTACTCATAGAACGCGCGCAGATCGGCGTCCATGGTTTCGACGTTCTGCCAGGCTGGCGGAATGATCATGCGCACGCCGCGGAACAAGTCGATGCCGCCGGTAACCATCAGTTCGAGCATATTGTCCATGCTCGACGAGTCGGAACCGACGCGGTTGACCAGCGGGCCAAGCTCTTCCAGATCGAAGATCTGGTCATTGCTGAACTTGCTGCGCCGAGCCTGGGCCCAGTTGCGGTTACCGGTGATGGTGTTGATCTCGCCGTTGTGGGCAAGAAAACGGAACGGTTGCGCCAGCGGCCACTTCGGCAGCGTGTTGGTCGAGAAGCGCTGATGGAACACGCAGATAGCGGTCTGCAGGCGCTCGTCACCCAGGTCCGGGTAGAACTGCTGCAGGTCGGCCGGCATCATCAGGCCTTTGTAGATGATGGTCTTGTGCGAAAAGCTGCAGATGTAGTGATCGCTGTCTGCCGCATTGCTCACCGATGAACGGCGGCGGGCACTGAACAACTTGATCGCGAACTCCCGATCGCTGAGCTCCTCGCCACCGATGAACACCTGCTCGATCTGCGGCAGACGCTCCAGGGCCAGACGACCGAGCACGCTGGTGTCGATCGGCACCTTGCGCCAGCCAACCAGGCTCAAGCCGGCCGCCAGAATCTCGCGATTCATGTTCTCGCGAGCAGCTTCGGCTTTGACCGGGTCCTGGTTGAAGAACACCATGCCCACGGCGTACTGCTTCGGCAGCTCGACTGCGAAGTGCTGCTGGGCCATGGCGCGCAGGAAGGCATCGGGCTTCTGAATCAACAGACCGCAGCCGTCACCCGTCTTGCCGTCGGCGTTGATCCCGCCGCGGTGGGTCATGCATGTCAGCGCTTCAATAGCGGTCTGCAGCAGGTGATGGCTGGCCTCGCCCTGCATATGGGCGATCAGGCCGAAGCCACAGTTATCCTTGAACTCATCAGGACGGTACAAACCTGCTTTCATAGGGACTCTCACCAGGCTGCCTCTCAAAAAGGCAAATTACGTTCTAATTCAAATACTTACCGTGCGCGCAGGGCATAACGCCAGCTTTGCGCAGGCAAAACGGAGGTCATTGTACATATCCACCAAGGCCGTCACAAATCGGCGTGACGACCCACTGCAAGCATATGTCGCGAAAACGAAGGAACCGACCAGGCAGTCATGCTACCGACCTGATAGTCATCAGGTACAGCCCAAGCCGAAGCTGGCACGCGGCCAGACAGATAGCGCCCGTTAGCGGAGCTGGGCGATCTCGTGCTTGATACTGGCAAACGTCCGCGGCCAAGGCTTACCTGCCTGCACCTTGCTCGGCAAGCTTTTCAAGGCAACTTGAGCCGCCTCGCGAGTGGCAAAACTACCATAGGTGACGACATACAGCGGCTGCCCCTGATGCTGCTTCTTGAAATAGTGATACTGCGCCCCGTGCTCACGCACGAACGCCTGAGCACTATCCTCGGCGCGCGCACCAAGTATTTGCAGGGTATAGCGCGAACCGGCCTGAGCAGCGTACCAATCATCGACTGCCACCGTTTTCGCCGGCGCAGTTGTTAGCGCCACCGGCTTCGACGCAGGCGCCACCGGCGGAGCGGGCTGCACGGCTGGCGCAACCGGCGCAGGTGCAGGTGCAGGTGCAGGTGCAGGTGCAGGTGCGACCGGCGCTGGGGTCACCGACGCCATCGGTGGCTCGCGCTCATCCACCAGCACACCAATAGCACTCGACCCTGCGACATCAGCGACATCGGCCTCCTCGACCCCGCTCAAGCCAGCAGCGCGCGCCAAAGGCTCGCGCATAACCGGCTGAGACTCACCCACCAGGGGCAGCGGGACGGGCTGATTGCCACCCTCGAACTCTATTGCCGGGGCGCCGGAAGCAGGAGCAGGCGCATCGACAACTGGTTGCTCGATCCGATCGAGAGGCAACTGCGTCGTGACAGCTATCTCTTGCGCTTCATCCGGACGGCCCTGCATCAGCCAGGCCGCCAGGACCCCAAGTCCAACCACCGCCAATGCCAGCAGATGCTTGCGCGGCAGGTTGAATGCAAAGCCTGCGCGCTTGGCGGCACCGCGCTGTGCCAGCATGGCCTCGATCAAGGTGTCGCGGGCAACCTGATTGATCGCCCCGGGCCAGCCCCCGGACTGCTCGTGAATGGCCGCGACCTGCTCATCCGATAACAACTCAAGCCCCTGCCCAGCGCCCTCTAACCGCTGAGCCAGGTACTCACGTGTTTCCTCTTCGCTGTAGGGCTGCAGCTCGATGGCATGGAAGCACTCTTCACCATCAGCCAGCAGTTCAAGCCGCGCAATCAACTCAGGCTCGCCAAACAGAAATACATGCGGCCGCCCCTCGCCACTCCCAGCCGCCAGAGCCAGCAAGCTGCCGAGCGCCGCATCACTCAACTGCTCCGCATCGTCGACCAGCAAGTAGACGTCCTGTCCCGTCAAGGCCAACTGGCCGACCTGCGCCAGAATCGCCTGCGACTCCGCCTGCTGCACCTGCAAGCCCTGCGCTACCTGCCGCAGAATGCCCGCCGTATCGGCTGCGCCCTGAGCGGAAACAACCACGCTATGCACTGCCTGCTTGTTGGTACTGGCCACCAGCGCCTGGCGTAGCAGGGTTTTGCCGCTCCCCAGGGGACCGCAGACCAACAGCAGCAACTGGCTGTATCGAGCCAGGTGATGCAACTGCCCCAAGACCGGCTTGCGCTGGGCCGGGAAAAACTTGAAACCCGGCACACGCGCCGCAAAGGGATCGTGACTGAACTGGTAGTGATCGAGGAAAGCCTCGTCAGCATGCAAACTGGTCATTGGACACTCATTAATGTTCAAGCTGATCCACCAGCGCGGCGTAATCTACGCTCAGCGTGGCATTCAAAATTTCGCGAGGGAAATCACCGGTAACCACGGCCTCGCCGATGTGACGCAACAACACCAGTCGCAACTGGCCATCCAGCACCTTTTTATCAACCGCCATATGCGCCAGAAACTGTTCGGCCGTCATGTCCTGCGGCGGCACAACGGGCAAGCCCGCCGCCTGAAACAGGCGAATGCCTCGATTGCGCTCGGCCAGTGAAATCCAACCCAGGCGCTGCGACATTTCCAGTGCCATGACCGTGCCCGCGGCAACCGCCTCCCCGTGCAACCAAACACCATAGCCTTGCTGCGTCTCGATGGCATGACCAAAGGTATGCCCCAGGTTGAGCGTGGCCCGCAGCCCCGCCTCCCGCTCATCAGCACCGACAATCCGTGCCTTGGCTGCACAGGAACGTTCGATCGCGGCAGTCAGCGCCTCTTGATCAAGCGCGCGCAGGGCAGGCATGTGCTGTTCCAACCAGGAGAGAAAAGGCTCGTCACAGATCAAGCCATACTTGATCACCTCGGCCAGCCCCGCCGACAACTCGCGGGCCGGCAAAGTGGCCAGACTGGTCGTATCGATCAAGACGGCTTGCGGCTGATAGAACGCCCCCACCATGTTTTTGCCGAGCGGGTGGTTGATCCCAGTCTTGCCACCCACCGAGGAATCGACCTGGGACAGCAACGTGGTCGGGATCTGGATGAAATTAACCCCCCGCTGATAACAGGCCGCCGCGAAACCGGCCATATCGCCGACAACCCCACCGCCCAGTGCAATCACGGTCGTATGCCGATCGTGCCGGGCGCCGAGCAGGCCATCAAAAATCTGCTGCAGGGTTTCCCAGGTTTTGAACGCCTCGCCATCCGGCAAGACAATCGCGGTCACCGCATAACCGCTAAGTGCGGCCTTGAGGGTATCCAGATAGAGCGGTGCGACTGTCTCATTGGTGACGATGGCCACTTGGCGGCCAATGATATGCGGCGCCAGCAAATCTGCACGACGCAACAGATCGGCACCGATATAAATGGGATAGCTGCGCTCAGCGAGATCGACCTGAAGAGTTTGCATGGAGCCCCCGACGTCAAAAGGGCTCTAGGATAGCGCAGATCAGCCTGCGCTTTAACGGGGAGAAAGCTCTTCCAGGCACTCCAGTATTTCCTGCACGACCAACCGCGGCGGGCGCTCATCGGTTTGCACGATGACATCGGCAATTTCGCGATACAACGGATCGCGAATCGCCAGCAGATCAGCGAGCACCTTACCCGGGTCGGCAGCGCGCAACAGCGGACGATTGCGGTCACGCGAAGTGCGATCGAGCTGCTGCTCGACCGAGGCATACAGGTACACCACACGACCACCACGTCGCAGTGCCGCGCGGTTATCCGGATGCTGCACCGCCCCTCCGCCAGTGGCCAGCACCAGACCGTCCAGCTCGCAGAGCTCGGCGATCACTGCCCGCTCGCGCTCGCGAAAGCCCTGCTCCCCCTCGACATCGAAGATCCAGGGAATATCGGCGCCGCTACGCTGTTCAATCTCCTTGTCGGAGTCCTTGAACAGCAAGCGCAACTCTTTGGCCAGCAGCCGCCCGATGGTGCTTTTACCCGCACCCATAGGGCCAACAAGAATAACATTGCGCATATATTTCAACGAGCTACCGCTACAGCCTGAGTATTCATGATGCGCGGCGTCAGGAAAATCAACAGTTCCGACTTGCTATCCTTGACCAGGTCACGCCTGAACAAGGCACCCAAGTATGGAATATCGCCAAGGAACGGTACCTTGTCTACCGACTTGCTCTGGGTGTTGGTAAACACGCCACCAATCACTATGGTTTCACCGTCAGCCACCAGCACCTTGGCATTCACCTCGTTTTTGGTGATCGCAGGCACCCCGCCGCTCGCCGCCGCATTGGAGAAGTCCGGTGCATCCTTGGTGACCTTGACTTCCATGATGATGCGGTTATCCGGCGTAATCTGCGGCGTCACCTCAAGCGACAAAGCCGCTTGCTTGAAGGAGGTGCTGGTGGCACCGCTTGAGCTCGCCTCTTGATAGGGGATCTCCGAGCCCTTGAGAATCTTGGCGGTTTCCTTGTCCGAGGTGACCACTTTGGGCTGGGAAATAACCTCACCGTTGCCGGTTTTCTCCATGGCGGACAATTCAAGATCCAACAAAGTGTTGTTGGTGATGAAGCCGAGGTTCAGACCCACATTCCTACCGGTGGCGCCCAGATCAACAAAAGTACCAGCATCAATCTCAAGCGGGTCAGAGTTTTTGACCAGGCTATTGCTCCCGCCGACGATAAAGTTGTTATCGCCGAGACTCACCCCACGCCACTCGACGCCTAGGGCTTTGTCGAAGTCGACATTTGCTTCGACGATGCGCGCCTCGACCATCACCTGACGCACCGGAATGTCGAGCTGCGCGACAATCCGGCGCAACTCATCCAGACGATCCTGAGTTTGATAAGCAATGATGCTGTTGGTTCGGTCGTCGACCGTTATCGAACCACGCTCGTCGGCACGGCCCTCGCCACTGGTGACCGACTGGAACAACTTGGCCATGTCGCTGGCCTTGGCATAGTTCACTTGGATCAGCTCGCGCCGCAGTGGCGCCAACTCTGCAATCTGTTTCTGCGACTCGAGTTCCTGACGTTCGCGCGCGGCAATCTCATCCGCTGGCGCCACCAACAGCACATTACCCACCTTGCGCTTGTCCAGGCCCTTGGTCTTCAGTACCAGATCCAGCGCCTGATCCCAAGGCACATTCTGCAAGCGCAAGGTAATGTTGCCCTGCACCGTATCACTGGCCACCAGGTTCAGATCGGTGAAGTCCGCAATCAACTGCAACACCGAGCGAACATCGATGTCCTGGAAATTCAGGGATAACTTCTCGCCAGTGTAAGCAAAACGCTCGCTTTTACGCGTTTCAACTTCATCCTGGGTCAACGGCTTGATGCTGAGCGTAAGTGTATTGTCGGTTTGATATGCCAGGTAATCGTAGAAGCCTGTCGGCTCGATCACGATACTTGCCTTGTCAGCCGAGCCCGTGGCGCTGACGAACTGTACCGGCGTAGCAAAGTCCTTGACGTCCAGGCGAACGCGTAGCGCCTCAGGCAACTGAGTCCTGGCGAAGTCCAGACGAATCTTGCCACCTTGTTCTTGAATATCAGGGCTTACCGAAGCATCCGACAGGGTAATGACAACATTCCCTTCGCCTTGCTCGCCCCGCTGGAAATCAATATTGCGAATAGCCTTGCCTTGTGCGGCATAGCTCTTGGTCGGCGCAGCGGTACTGACAACCGCCGCGGCAGTCGCCGGTCGCGCTGACGCGGAGCCAGATGCCCCTTCGCCAATCACGACATAAAGGTTGTTGCCATCAGCCCGCGTCTTGTAGGGAGCCAGGCTGGTCAGGTTGATGATCAACCGAGTTCGATCCTTCGCTTCGACCACGGTGACACTGCGCGCGTTACCCACACCCAGCTCTCGGTTCTTCGCACCCAACTTGCTGGAAACGCCTGGAAAATCCAGGGCAATCCGCGCCGGCTGCTCTATCGTATAGCCGCGCGGAGCAAGCACCGGCTCATCGAATGTCAACTTCAACTCAACGCGATCGCCCGGTAAGGCAGAAACATCAAGCCCCTGCAGGTCAGCGGCCAACAATGCTGGCGATAGCAACAGCACTAATAGAGAGATACCTAGATGCGATAAGGGGCTATTCATTCTCGGGTTCCGTTGGGCAGACCGGTTATTTTTTTTCATGATCATTCCGCTCATTCAAGAGCGCTCCTTGAGGGACAGGCTGCGCGGCCGCTCAAGCCAGCCACCCTCGCCGTCTGGAACAATCTCGACTACATCGATTTTTGCTTCATCTATCGCCAGGATGCGGCCGTAATTACGACCCAAATAATCCCCAACCTTGACGCGATGAACCCCGCCAGCCCCGTTCACCAAAGCAAACACACCGTTTGCATTGGCAAGCGTGCCGACCATTTCGAAGACCTCGATATTGAAACTCTCGAGGAACTGCTTGACCCGTGCTTCATCTGGCTTAATTTCCTGCGAGCCCTTTTGACGGCGCACCACGTCGATCTTGACCGGTGGCTGGAATGGGCTGCGCAGAGAAGAAGCCCCATAGGTGAATGCTTCATAAGGTTGAAATTTTGGCAAAGGCTCAATGACACCTTTCGGCCTGGCGCGAACCTCGTCCATGAATGCCTGCAAGTCGGAAAAATCGGCCCCCGAGCCACACCCCTGTAAGAACGACAACAAGCAGACAGATACAGCCAAACGAAGAATCTTCATTTATCCATCCCTTTATCGTTATAACGATACGTCTTCGCCATAACACTCATTCGAATAACAGAAGCGCTCTCCGTGCTAACCGGTTTAGTTTCGAAATCATGCAAGGTCACAATTCGCGGAAGACTGGCGACTCCACTGACAAAAGTCGCCAAGTCATGGTAGCTACCCACCACAACTACCTGAATAGGCAATTCTATATAAAATGGCTGCGTCACTTCAGGAAGCAACTTGATCTCTTCAAACTCAAGACCGCTGCCCAGACCGGTACGCGTAATATCCTCCAGCAGACCCGGCACTTCGGTATCGCTTGGCAGTTGGCGCAACAGGGTCCCGAAGGAAATCTCCATCTCCTTCATCTGCTCCTTATAGGCCTCAAGATTTGCAGCTTGGAAAGCCTTACTGGAAAATTGCTGTTTGAGGGCTTGTTCCTCGCCCTGCGACCGCTCCAGACTGGCCTGCAAGTCCTTCAGATGGAAGTTATAACCAAGCGCCAGCAGCACCACGAAAAACAAAACAAATACGACACCCTTGATGATTGCCGGCCATGAACCAATATTATTCAGATCAAGATTACTGAGTTCAATCTTGCGCAAGTTCTCGATGGATTCAGCCAGGCTCATTTTTCATCACCTTCTTTCGGCTCAACGCCAGGCTGCGTTTGCTTAACCGTCAGCTGGAACACATTAGCCTGATCCAGGGCACCTGCGGTGGTGGCTTTGACTTGCGTCAAGTTAGGCGCATCCAGCCAATCGGACGCATCCAGATTACGCATCAGGTTCGACACCCTATTGTTCGACTCGGCCGCCCCTACAATCGCGATATTCTTGCCTGTCATTTTGACGCTGGTGAAATACACACCATCCGGCAAGGTCCGCACCAACTGGTCGAATACTCGCCCGATGATCGGCCTGTTGCCCTGCAAGTCCTGAATAATCTTCATCCGCTCCAGCAATTGCTGGCGTCGGGTCTTCAGCTCGCTAATTTCCTTGATACGGGCATCCAGGACTGCAATTTCTTTGCGCACGAACTGGTTGCGTGAATTTTGCTGCTCGATTGCACCGCTCAGATACTGATCACCAAGGAACACCGTACCGGCAGCGACTACCACGACACCGGCTAGCGTCACCAGAAAGCGCTGCTTGCGCTCCTCGCGTAACTGCTCGCGCCATGGAAGAAGGTTAATCCGCGCCATTAATCGAAACTCCTCATCGCCAGACCACAGGCAATCATCAATGCCGGGGCATCACTGGCCAACGCTCCAGCATTGACCCTGCTGCTCAGCGCCATGTCCGCGAAGGGATTGGCAACCAGGGTTTGCGTGCCGATCTTTTGCTGAATCAGGCGGTCGAGGTCGGGAATGGAAGCCGTACCGCCAGCCAGAAGGATGTAATCGACATCATTGAACTGGCCTGCAGCAAAGAAAAATTGCAGGGAGCGAGAAACTTGCTGCACGACCGCTTCTTTGAACGGCTGCAAGACTTCACTGTCGTAGTCATCAGGAAGACCGCCCTGTTTTTTCGCGAGACCGGCCTCCTCCATGGACAGGCCGTAGCGGCGCTGGATTTCCTCGGTGAGTTGTTTGCCACCGAACAGCTGTTCTCGTGTGTAGATAGTCCGGCCGTTGTGCAGCACGCTGAGGGTGGTCATGGTTGCACCAATATCGACCACAGCCACCGTCAGTTCGTCATGCCCACTGCCAAGCTGCTCCGTGAGCAAGCCATAAGCACGCTCCAGGGCATAGGCTTCGACATCGACCACTTTGGCGACCAGCCCGGCCAGGGCCAGGGCAGCCTCGCGAACCTCTACGTTTTCCTTGCGGCAGGCGGCCAGAAGCACCTCGACTCGCTCAGGATTACGCGGCGAGGATCCTTGCACCTCGAAGTCGATAGCCACTTCCTCAAGCGGATAAGGAATGTACTGATCGGCTTCGATCTTCAGCTGATTCTCGAGGTCATCATCGGAAAGTCCGGACTCCATCTCGATGGTCTTGGTGATCACCGCGGAGCCAGCGACGGCAACAGCGACAGATTTCACACCGGTCTTGGCTTTGGCCAGCACGCGCGCAAGCGCCTGCCCGACCCCCTCAAGTTCGGCAATATTTTTCTCGACCACCGCATTTGGCGGGAGCGGCTCGACAGCGTAAGCCTCTACCTTGTAGCGGCTTCCTGAGCGACTCAATTCGAGGAGCTTGACGGAGGTCGAACTGATATCGATCCCCAACAGCGTATTCGCTTTCTTATTGAAGAGCCCTAGCACGACCGATTTCCTATTGGCATCCGCGACTTACGGACTATTTATGTTTTTTCACATTAAATAACAGTCTTGACAGAAGCGCAAATGGATCCCCGGGAAAAAAAACGCCTATAATGTGATCAGTTTTTCCCTTTTAGCATTGCCTTCCGCTTAACTCATTCTTTTATCTGGAAATCCAAAAATCTTGATGCGTTTGTTGAAGTTCATCTGCTGGTCTGGTGTCGCCACTTTTTGTGCACTGTTACTCAGTTTCAGTGGCGCCTTTCTCTATCTCAGCCCAAGCCTGCCGTCCATTGAATCGCTGCGCAGCATCCAGCTGCAGATCCCTCTCCGGGTATACAGCAGCGACGCCAAGCTGATTGCTGAATTTGGCGAAATGCGCCGATCACCGATCAAATTCGACGACATTCCGCCTGACTTCATCGGCGCCCTGCTTGCCGCTGAAGATGACAACTTTGCGAACCATTATGGCGTCGACCTTACCAGCTTGATGCGCGCTGCCACGCAAATTTTAACAAGCGGGCACATCCAGACCGGCGGCAGCACCATCACCATGCAGGTGGCGAAGAATTACTTCCTGACCAGCGAACGAAGCTTCTCACGCAAAATCAATGAAATCCTGCTTGCGCTGCAGATCGAGCGCGAATTGAGCAAGGATGAAATCCTCGAGCTCTATGTCAACAAGATCTACCTCGGCCAACGCGCTTACGGCATCGAAGCCGCCGCTCAAGTCTATTACGGCAAATCGATCAAAGAGCTCAGCCTGGCTCAACTGGCGATGATTGCAGGCCTGCCGAAAGCGCCTTCACGATTTAATCCAGTGGCCAACCCCAGCCGCGCCAAAGAACGCCGCGACTGGATTCTCGGACGCATGCACATGCTTGGCCGGATCGACCAGCAGAGCTATGAAACCGCCCTGGCCGAGCCTGGCGATGCCAGCCTCCACGCCTCCGCCCCCGAAGTCACAGCCCCCTATATAGCGGAAATGGTTCGTGCGGAAATGGTCGGCCGCTATGGCAGCGAGGCTTACACCGAAGGTTTCAGCGTCACCACCACCGTCCCAAGCGACCTGCAGAACGCGGCCAACACCGCCGTTCGTGAAGGCTTGATCGCCTACGACCAGCGCCACGGCTATCGAGGCCCAATACGCCGCCTACCCGAAATGAACAAGGCCGCCTGGCTGGATGAACTCGCCAAACGCAGCTCGCTGGGCGGCCTAGAGCCCGCTATCGTCAGCCAAATCGAAAAAAGCGGCATCCTCGTCCTGTTGCGCAGCGGCGAGGAAGAAGCGATCGCCTGGGACAGCATGAAATGGGCGCGACCGTTCCTCCACACCAATAGCCTCGGCCCACGCCCGCAACAGCCCAGCGATGTCACTCAGGTTGGCGACCTGATTCGCGTGCAACGCCAGAACGACGGCAGCTTGAGCTTCGCCCAACTACCGCTGGCGCAGAGCGCCCTGGTCTCGCTTGACCCAAATAACGGCGCGATTCGCGCGCTGGTCGGCGGCTTCTCATTCGAACAAAGCAACTATAACCGTGCAGCGCAAGCCAAGCGCCAGCCGGGCTCCAGCTTCAAACCCTTCATCTACAGCGCCGCCCTGGATCGCGGCTATACGGCCGCGAGCCTGGTAAACGATGCGCCGATCGTGTTTGTCGACGAGTACCTCGACCAGGGCTGGCGACCGAAGAACGACAACAACACCTTCCTCGGCCCTATCCGCATGCGCGAAGCCCTTTATAAATCACGCAATCTGGTGTCGATTCGCCTGCTGCAGGCCATCGGCATCGACTACGCCCTGGACTACGTCGCTCGCTTTGGCTTCGACAAGCAGGATCTCCCGCGCAACTTGTCGCTGGCACTGGGCACAGCCAACCTGACGCCATTGGAAGTTGCCCGCGGCTGGTCCACGTTTGCCAACGGCGGTTACAAAACCCAGCCCTATCTGATTGAGCGTATCGACGGTCGTTACGGCGACCCCCTGTTTATCGCCAACCCCGCCAGCACGCCAAAGGCCATCGACGCCTTAACCGCCGCTGCAGCCGACCCAGTAGCCGCTAGCGACAGCCCCGAGCAGTCGCCTGAGCAAGTGCCCGTGGCTAACGAGCCCGTTACCGCAGAGCGCATCATCGACGAACGCACTGCCTACATCATGACCAGCATGCTGCAGGACGTGATCAAGCGTGGCACCGGCCGCAGAGCCCTGGCCATGGGGCGTGATGATCTGGCCGGAAAAACTGGCACGACCAACGAGTCCAAGGACAGCTGGTTCTCCGGCTACAACGCCGATTACGTGACGACCGTCTGGGCCGGTTTCGACCAGCCGGAAAGCCTCGGCAGGCACGAATACGGCGGCACCGTCGCTCTGCCGATCTGGATGAGCTACATGGGCAGCGCCCTCAAAGACAACCCCAGTCATGCCCCTGCGGAACCCAAAGGCCTACTGACTCTGCGCATTGACCCCTACAGCGGTCGCGCTGCCGGGCCTGGCACCGTTGACGCCTACTTCGAGCTGTTCAAGAGCGAAGACTCGCCGCCACCGATGAGTGAACTGGATCCAGGCTATCGTGCCCCGGGCAGCCCGCTGCCAGCCGATGAATCGGCGCCGATCGACTTGTTCTAGCCAACGAGAATCCACCAACAAGCAAAAGACATCAGCACCTCATTGTGCCGGAGGGCCACCCCAGCACAATGCTTTTGCTTTGGCGCGGACGCGCCTGCCATCGCAGCAGGGGGCGCCCCTTAAAACCCAGTGCTGCGCCAGGCGATTTGTCAGGGCCTTGCCCGGATGCAACCCAGCTACCCGCCTTGCAGGCGGCGACTGTCAGTTCAGCACAGGCTTGACTTGCAACCATAAAAAAACCCGCCGAGGCGGGTTTTTTTTACGTGTGCGGCTTAGCCGTTGAACACATCATCCACCGACGTAAGCGGATAGTGTTTCGGGTAGGGCAGCGTTGCCACACCGCTTTCGATGGCGGCCTTGGCCACGGCATCGCAGACCACGGTGATCAGGCGTGGGTCCATCGGCTTCGGAATGATGTACTCACGACCGAACGAAAGCGCAATGCCACCGTAGGCATCGCAGACTTCCTGTGACACCGGCAGCTTGGCCAGGTCACGCAGGGCCAGGGCCGCTGCGATCTTCATCTCTTCGTTGATGCGAGTGGCGCGTACGTCCAGTGCACCACGGAAGATGAACGGGAAGCCCAACACGTTGTTGACCTGATTCGGGTAATCCGAACGACCAGTGGCCATGATCACGTCATTGCGTGCGGCATGGGCCAGCTCCGGGGAGATTTCCGGATCCGGGTTGGAGCACGCGAACACGATCGGATTGGCCGCCATGCGCATCAGGTCTTCCGCCGGGAGCAGATTGGCGCCGGACAGACCGACGAACACGTCGGCGCCCTCGAGAGCCTCGGACAGCGTGCGCTTGTCGGTCTCAGTGGCAAATATTGCCTTGTACTGGTTCAGATCGTCACGACCCGCGTGGATCACACCCTTGCGGTCGATCATGTAGATGTTTTCGACCTTGGCACCCATGCTCACCAGCAGCTTCATGCAGGAAGTCGCCGCAGCGCCTGCGCCCAGGCAGACGATCTTCGCCTGCTCCAGGGTCTTGCCGGCGATTTCCAGGGCATTGAGCATGCCGGCGGCGGTGACAATGGCGGTACCGTGCTGGTCATCGTGGAAAACCGGAATGTCGCACTGTTCGATCAACGCACGCTCAATCTCAAAGCACTCTGGTGCCTTGATGTCTTCCAGATTGATGCCACCAAAGGTGATGGAAATGCGCTTGACCGTGTCGATGAAGGCTTGCGGGCTTTCAGCGTCGACTTCGATGTCGAACACGTCGATACCGGCGAAACGCTTGAACAGCACGCCCTTGCCTTCCATAACCGGCTTGGAAGCCAACGGACCGAGGTTACCCAGGCCCAGAATCGCGGTACCGTCGGAAATCACCGCGACCAGATTGCCCTTACCGGTATAACGGTAAGCCAATTCAGGGTCACGGGCGATTTCACGCACTGGCTCGGCAACACCCGGGCTATAGGCCAGTGCCAGGTCGCGAGCAGTGGCAGTGGGCTTGGTCAGCTCGACACTCAGCTTACCCGGACGGGGCTTGGCATGATATTCGAGAGCGGCAGTTTTCAAATCAGACATAGGGGCATTTCCGCTTTTTTGGCTGTTGAACAGGCAGGCGGCCGAGGATACGCAAGTTGTATACATCTGCACAAGACTGTTAAGCCTTGCCCGGATCCACGTGACTAACGCACGACCTTGAGCCAGCTGCCAGGGGCTGGCTCACCTGCGGGATAGAGATTATTGAGCAGGCGCAGGGTCGCCTGGGCATCGCCCGGCAACTTGCTTCGTCTGGCCAGCGCCGCCATGCCCTGCCCGCCTTGCACCTTGACCAGATGCAGCCGCAGGGGCTCTGCCAGACGCTGCTCGGCCGCGGCTAGCGGACGCAAGCTCTTGATCACCTTGAGAAAGCTGTCATCGTGAGCGTCCAGTGACGTGCGTCCGCGGACTGCCGCAACAAACAGGTAAGCCCGCGCCCCCTGCAACAGCACCGCAACGCGCTTGGCGGCAGTGCCGGGAATGATGGCGCTGTAGCCTGACAGTCCGGTCTGATGCAATTCACTTTCAGCCGTCAAACGCTGTCCGCCGACGCGCTGACGCAACAGCTGAACGGCCGAGAGGTGCTTTGGATTGGCCTGTTGGGTCATGGCGATAAAGGCCTGCTGATCGGCACTGTGCCCGATCAACGCATCCGGCCGATTGACCATACCCCAGCCCAGGGGGAACTCCAGGGTCAAGCCCAGCCCAGCATGGTAGAAATGCTGGCCGCGGCGCACCCCGCTGGCGGCAGAATCACCAAATGGCAGCCCATTCAGATGCTTGATAAAGGCGTCGCGATTGATCTCTTGCTGCCCGGTTGCCAGCGCTCGCGCCGAACCCAGAACCTGCTGCAGACGCCGATCATTATCCGGATGGGTATCGAATACCCCGTGATAGCCGCCCGCCGGTTGCGCCTGCCCCCGCCTGGCCGCCTGTTCACGAGCGAAGTCTTCCTGATTTTTCAGCACCTTGACCACTTCGATCATCGCCTGAGGGTCGTAGCCACTGCGCGCCAGATACTGGGCCCCCAAACCATCGGCCTCCAACTCCATGTCGCGGCCGTAGCCACGCACGAAGGCACTGCCCAAGACACTGGTCAGGTCGGCCGCTGCACCGACACCGGTGCCAACTGCCAGGGCCTGACCGAGCATACCCCAGGCACTCGACTGACTTTGCTGCTGCACGCCATGTCGCGCGGTGACATGCCCAACTTCGTGGCCCAATACCGCGGCCAACTCGGCTTCCGAGTTGAGATAGGCGAGTAGCCCGCGGTGGATATAGATATAGCCACCCGGCAGGGCGAAGGCATTGATATCCGGGCTGTCCACCACGGTGAACTGGTAATTGAGCTGATTACGATGACTGTGCCTGGCCACTCGTTCGCCGACCTGCTGGACATAAGCCTGCAATTCCTCGTCGGCATAACGGGGGTATTGCTTGAGAATTTCCTGGCTGTAGCGCCGACCAAGATCCAGCTCCTGACGCTCACTCATCATCACGAAATTGCTGCGCCCGGTGGCGGGATTGACCGCACAACCCGCTAGCTGCCCGAGCATCAGCAACCCCGCCGCCACATAGCGCAGTTTCATGGCAACAGCTCCAGCATCGACTCATGGGTCACGGGCAACATCCAGCGAGCCTGGCCCGGCTTTACCGCTGCGCGGCGGGAACGGTCAATCACCCAGCCCCGGGCTGCGACCTGGCGCCCAGCCAAGCTGTGCAACCAACCGATATCGAAGCCATCCAGTGCCTGCGGCGGCACACGCAGGACCACTGCATCCCCCAGCGCCAACCAAACCCCACCGCGATTGCGCTCGACCCGCTCGACCCGCCCCTCGATCAGAGCAAAACCGCCGCGACTCAACTGTCCGGGCGTTTGCACCGGTGAGCGCCGCCAGAGGCCGACGCGCGATTGCCGGGCAACACGCTCGGCCGCCTGCTGGCATTCGACCAGCTCCACATTGGGCGCAATCGCCACCAGATAGCCCAGCCCCTCGGCCAACAGTTGCGCTTCGAGGTTGCGACCCTGGCCGTCGTAGACATGCGCCAGGGTGCGTCCGTAGTGATCCTTTGGCTCACGGCCCAGCTGCAAACCGACACGCCCGTCATTGGCCGCCACCAGCTCGCTCAAGCGGCGGCGCGCGGCCTCGGCAAAGGGTTCGGCGCTGCGCCCATCACGCCCGAGCTCGGGACTGTTCAGACCGATCAAGCGCACGCTGCGGCCATCCTGCAGGCGCAAGGTGTCGCCATCGACGATGCGCTGCACGCTGAAGCTCGGCAACTGGCCTGGCTCCGGACAGAAAGCCTGGGCGGAGGCCAGGCAAAACGCGGACACAAAAAAGGCGCCCACAAGGGACGCCTTTTTCAGTAGCGAAGAACCACCCACCAGGGTACCCGTCGCTGCGCGCAAACTTACTGCTTGGCGCCGAACATGCCGAAACGCTGCTTGAAGCGATCAACACGGCCGCCGGTATCCAACATTTTCTGCTTGCCGGTGTAGAACGGGTGGCACTCATTGCACACGTCCAGGCTCAGCGGCTTGGCCAGGGTGGAGCGCGTTTCGATCACGTTGCCACAGCTGCAGGTAGCAGTGAGGGCTTCGTAGTTCGGATGGATATCGGCTTTCATGGTGTATTCCTCGGGGCTGACATGCCGCCACCCGACACTATTGTCGAGTACCGCACTGAATTAGGCCGGGAATCATACCAGAGCCCAGCCACGACGCAAGCCACTGCTGACGCCGGCCGTCGTCAGGTCGCGTGCTAAGATCGCGCCCTTCTTCCTGGAGCCTACCGCGTGCCCGACGCCATCCTGCGCATTGCTCTGCCCTCGCCGCTACGCCGCCTGTTCGACTACCGTGCGCCGCCCGGAGTACCGCGCAGCGCCCTGCAGCCGGGCGCACGATTGCGCGTACCCTTTGGCCGGCGCGAGCTGATCGGCATTCTGATCGAGGTGACGGATCACAGCGAGGTTCCTGCCGGCAAGCTCAAGCCCGCCCTGCAACTGCTCGACGCCCAGTCGCCGCTGCCGCCAGCGCTGTTCAAGCTGTGCCTGTGGACGGCGCAGTATTACCAGCACAGCCTGGGCGACACCCTCAGCTGGGCGCTGCCGGTATTGCTGCGCCAGGGCGAGCCGGCGGAGGTTCGCCAGGAACGCTTCTGGCACCTGGTCGATGGCGCCCGACTGGATGACCCGCGCCTGAGCCGCGCGCCGCGCCAGCGCGAGGCCCTGCAGACCATCGCCCAGCACCCCCACGGCGTTGCTCATCAGCTGCTCGGCCAGCTGCAACTGAACAAGGACAGCCTGGGTCAGCTGCGCGAGAAGGGGCTGGTACGCGTCGAGATACGTCGGCATGCCGCCAGCGAACGCCACCTCAACTGGCTGGCGGAGCCGGAGTTACCCCTGAACCCGGAGCAGCGCGCGGCAGCCGAAGCTGTGCGCACCGGCTTCGGCCGCTTCAATGCCTTCCTGCTCGCCGGGGTCACCGGTAGCGGCAAGACCGAGGTCTACCTGCAACTGATCCGTGAGACCCTGGAAGCCGGCAAACAGGCCCTGGTGCTGATCCCGGAAATCAACCTCGGGCCGCAGACCCTGGCGCGCTTCGAGCGGCGCTTCAACGCGCGAATCGCCTTGCTCCACTCCGGGGTCAACGACCGCGAGCGCCTGGACGCCTGGCTGGCCGCCCGCGATGGCGAGGCCGACATCATCATCGGCACCCGCTCGGCGCTGTTCACGCCGATGCAGCGACCCGGCCTGATCATCATCGATGAGGAACACGACGCGTCCTACAAGCAGCAGGAAGGCCTGCGCTACCACGCCCGCGACCTGGCCGTGGTGCGCGCGCACCAGGAAAGCATTCCGATTCTGCTCGGCTCGGCCACGCCTTCCCTGGAAAGCCTGCACAACGCCCATAGCGGCCGTTACGCCATGCTGCACCTGCACCAGCGCGCCGGCGGCGCCCAGCAACCGCGGTTTCTGCGCCTGGACGTGAAGAGCCGGCCGCTCGACTCCGGCATTTCCGGCCCCATGCAGCAAGCCATCGCCCAGACCTTGGCGGCTGGTCAGCAGGTCCTGGTGTTTCTCAACCGCCGCGGCTTCGCCCCGACCCTGCTCTGCCACGACTGCGGCTGGCTGTCGGAATGCCCGCGCTGCGATGCGCGGATGACCGTACACCAGCGCTCCGGCGAGTTGCGCTGCCATCACTGCGGGCACCTCGAGCGCCAGCCGAGCAACTGCCCGAAGTGCAACAACGTCGACCTGCGCCCGGTCGGCGCCGGCACCGAGCGCGCCGAAGAGCGCCTGGGCATTCTCTTTCCGCAAGTACCGGTATTGCGCGTGGATCGCGACAGCACCTCGCGCAAGGAGGCCATGACCACCCTGTTCAACACCGTACAGCGCGGCGAACCGTGCATCCTGGTCGGCACCCAGATGCTTGCCAAGGGCCACCATTTCCCCCGCGTGACCCTGGTGGCGATCCTGGATGCCGACGGCGGGCTGTTTTCCGCCGACTTTCGCGCCAGCGAGCGCATGGCCCAGCTGATCGTCCAGGTCGCCGGCCGCGCCGGCCGCGCCGAGGAACCCGGCAAGGTGATCATCCAGAGCCACCTGGCGGATCATCCATTACTGGTGCAACTGACCGAACAGGGCTATTTCGCCTTCGCCGCGCAAGCCCTGAGTGAGCGCCGCAGCGCCGGCCTGCCGCCGTTCTGCCACCTGGCCCTGCTGCGAGCCGAGGCGCACAAACCGGGGCAAGCCGAAGGTTTTCTCGATGAGGCCTGCAGCGAAGCCGAACTGCTCGTCAACGAACTCAAGCTGAGCGGCATCGAACTGCTCGGTCCGGTACCGGCACCGATGGAACGCCGCGCCGGTCGTTACCGCGCCCAACTCCTAGTGCAAGCCAACGCCCGTGCGCCACTGCACCGCCTGCTCAGCACCTGGATGCTGGCGCTGGAGCAGATGCCCAGCGGTCGCGCGGTGCGCTGGTCGCTGGATGTCGACCCGATAGATTTGTTTTAAGCGGCAAGCCGCAAGCCTTGCAGGGCGGGGCGGACAGCGATCCACCCGCTCCCCGTGCACGCCGTCCATCGCGAACTGAAGCCCAGCCGACCCGCTTAAAGCTTGAAGCTGCGACCGTAGGGCGCCGATAATGCCCCGTTTTCAACCAGCGCCTCAGGGCACAGCCGCCTCAACGGCCGACCGAGCAGACCATGAAAGACAGCATTCGCCACCTGATCCAGCAAGCCCTGACCCGCCTGACTACCGAAGGCGTGCTGCCCGAGGGCCTGAGCCCGACGATCCAGGTGGAGAACACCAAGGACAAGAGCCACGGTGATTTCGCCAGCAATATCGCCATGATGCTGGCCAAGCCGGCCGGCTTGAAACCGCGCGACCTGGCCGAAAAGCTGATCGCCGCGCTGCCCAGCGATGAACAGATCAGCAAGGTCGAAATCGCCGGCCCCGGTTTTCTCAACTTCTACCAGAACAGCCAGGCCCTGGCCGGTCGCCTCGACGCCCTGCTGGCCGACGCCAAGCTCGGCGTACGCAAGGCAGGCGCCCCTCAGACCGTGGTGATCGACCTGTCCTCGCCGAACCTGGCCAAGGAAATGCACGTCGGCCACCTGCGCTCGACCATCATTGGCGACGCCGTGGCCCGGGTGCTGGAGTTTCTCGGCGACCGGGTGATCCGCCAGAACCACGTCGGCGACTGGGGCACCCAGTTCGGCATGCTACTGGCCTTTATGGAGGCCAACCCGGCCGCCGCCGAGAGTGAGCTGGCCGATCTGGAAGGTTTCTACCGCGCGGCGAAGAAGTGCTTTGACGACTCCGCCGAGTTCGCCGAGCGCGCCCGCGAACTGGTGGTGCAACTGCAAGCCGGCGACGCCGAATGCATGCGCCTGTGGCACCGCTTCAACGCGATTTCCCTGTCGCACTGCCAGAAAGCCTATGACCGCCTGGGCGTCAAGCTGACCCCGGCCGACGTCAAGGGCGAGAGCGCCTACAACGCCGAACTGCCTGGCATCATCGAGGCCCTGCGGGCCAAGGGCCTGCTAACCGAGAGCGACGGCGCCCAGTGTGTGTTTATGGACGAGTTCAAGAACGCCGAAGGCAAACCGCTGCCGGTGATCGTGCAGAAGGCCGGCGGCGGCTACCTGTATTCGACCACTGACCTGGCCGCCATGCGTTACCGCAGCCAGGTGCTCAAGGCCGACCGCGCGCTGTATTTCGTCGACCAGCGCCAGGCCCTGCATTTCCAGATGGCCTTCGAGGTGGCGCGCCGCGCCGGCTTCGTCCATGCAGGCATGCAACTGGAACACATGGGCTTCGGCACCATGAACGGCGCCGATGGCCGGCCGTTCAAGACCCGCGATGGCGGCACGGTGAAGCTGATCGATCTGCTCGACGAGGCCGAAGAGCGCGCCTACAGCCTGGTCAAGGGCAAAAACCCGGAGCTGGATGAAAGCGAGTTGCGCAGCATCGCCCACGCCGTTGGCATCGGCGCGGTGAAGTACGCCGACCTGTCCAAGCACCGCACCAGCGACTACCGCTTCAACTTCGAGCAGATGCTCAGCTTCGAGGGCAACACCGCCCCCTACCTGCTGTATGCCTACACCCGGGTGGCCAGCATATTCCGCAAGCTGGGCAAGAGTTTCGAGGAAGTCGACGGCCAGCTCGACCTGCAAGCCACCCATGAAATCGAGCTGGCCGGCAAGCTGGCACAATTTTCCGAAGTGCTGGGCGGCGTAGCCGAGAGGGGCGAACCGCACCAACTGTGCGCCTACCTCTACGATGTGGCCGGGCTGTTCTCCAGCTTCTACGAACATTGTCCGATCCTCACCGCCGAGGACCAGGCGACCCAGCAGAGCCGCCTGCGCCTGGCCGCCCTGACCGGTCGCACGCTCAAACAGGGCCTGGAACTGCTCGGCCTGGAAACCCTGGAGCGCATGTAAGTGGCAGCGCGCAAGAAGCCCCCGGCGAAACGCGGCGCCAGCCGCTACAAGGCACCGGCGAAGAAACCCGTGCCGGGCTGGATCTGGCTGGCCTGCGGCTTGGTCGTCGGCGTATTTGTCATGCTGCTGATGAACCTGCAGCCAGGTGGCGACGAGGTCAAACGCAACAAAGCCGAGACTGCGCGCGCCAGCAACAAGCCCAAGCCGACACCCACCAAGCAGGCGCCCACCAAGCCCAAGTACGACTTCTACACCCTGCTGCCCGAGTCGGAAGTCATAGTGCCGCCAGACGCCCTGCCGCCCCCCACACAACCCGCGGTGACGCCGGAGCAGGCGGCGAAGATCGACGCCGCGCGCGCCCTGGCCGCACTCAATGGCGAAACGCCGCCGCCCGCCCCGCCTGTAGCGCCAGCGCCCGCAGTTGCCCAGGCGCCACTCAGCACCCAGTTTTTCCTCCAGGCCGGCTCGTTCCGGCGCAAGGATGATGCCGAAGGCGTCCGGGCGCAGATCATCCTGCTCGGCCAGGACGTGCGGGTGGAGTCCGGCACGGTGCGCAAGGAGACCTGGTACCGCGTGCTGGTTGGTCCCTTCGCCAACCGCGAGCAACTCGCAGTCTCGCAAAAAGCCCTGTCGGCCAATGGCTTCAGCAATCTGCTCCTGCAGCAACGACAGAACCGCTGAGCCTCACCCCGACCGGCCCCCATGAGCCGGCCGGGGCTTTCTGCCGACCACCTAAGCCCAGCCTCGGCAATCTGCTGTTACAGCCGCGGCAACGCCGTTTGGTCGAGAATCATCCAGCGCAGGTTGAAAAGTCTCCCACGCCCCCCCATTTGAATCAGCATTGGGCATTTTCGCCCCGCTGCGTGGAGACTCCCCCTTGACCACCATCGTTTCAGTACGCCGCCACGGCAAAGTCGTCATGGGCGGCGATGGCCAGGTTTCCCTCGGCAACACCGTGATGAAAGGTAATGCGAAAAAGGTTCGCCGCCTCTATCACGGCCAGGTATTGGCCGGTTTTGCCGGTGCCACCGCGGATGCCTTCACCCTGTTCGAACGTTTCGAAGGCAAACTGGAAAAACACCAGGGTCACCTGGTGCGCGCCGCCGTCGAACTGGCCAAGGACTGGCGCACCGACCGCTCGCTGAGCCGCCTGGAAGCCATGCTTGCAGTAGCCAACAAGGACGCCTCGTTGATCATCACCGGCAATGGCGATGTGGTGGAGCCAGAACACGGCCTGATCGCCATGGGTTCCGGCGGCGGCTTCGCCCAGGCGGCAGCCATGGCCCTGCTGCAGAACACCGAGCAGATGTCGGCCCACGAAATCGCAGAAAAGGCGTTGAACATTGCCGCGTCCATTTGCGTCTTTACCAATCAGAATCTGACTATCGAGGAACTGGACTCGGCCATCTGAGCCGATTCCCGTTCGGAGCCGCCCGCTATGCCCATGACGCCCCGCGAAATCGTTCACGAACTCAACCGCCACATCATTGGCCAGGATGACGCCAAGCGTGCCGTGGCCATCGCCCTGCGCAACCGCTGGCGGCGCATGCAACTGCCGCTGGAGTTGCGTGCCGAAGTGACCCCGAAGAACATCCTGATGATCGGCCCGACGGGGGTCGGCAAGACCGAAATCGCCCGGCGCCTGGCCAAACTGGCCGGCGCACCTTTCATCAAGGTCGAGGCGACCAAGTTCACCGAAGTCGGCTACGTCGGCCGTGATGTCGAGTCGATCATCCGCGACCTGGCCGATGCGGCGATCAAGATGCTGCGCGAGCAGGAGATGATCAAGGTCCGCCACCGCGCCGAAGACGCCGCCGAAGAACGCATCCTCGATGCCCTGCTGCCGCCACCACGCGCCGGTTTCAATGAAGACCCGGCGCCGAGCGGCGACTCCAACACCCGCCAACTGTTTCGCAAGCGCCTGCGCGAAGGCCAACTGGATGACAAGGACATCGACATCGAGGTGGCCGACAGTCCCGCCGGCATCGAGATCATGACCCCGCCGGGCATGGAGGAAATGACGAGCCAGCTGCAGAACCTGTTCTCCAACATGGGCAAGGGCAAGAAGAAGAGCCGCAAGCTCAAGGTCAAGGAGGCGCTGAAGCTGGTGCGCGACGAAGAGGCCGCGCGCCTGGTCAACGAGGAAGAGCTGAAAGCCATGGCCCTGGAAGCCGTGGAGCAGAACGGCATCGTCTTCATCGACGAGATCGACAAGGTTGCCAAGCGTGGCAACGTCGGTGGCGCCGACGTCTCCCGCGAAGGCGTGCAGCGCGACCTGCTGCCGCTGATCGAAGGCTGCACGGTCAACACCAAGCTGGGCATGATCAAGACCGACCACATCCTGTTCATCGCCTCCGGCGCCTTCCACCTGAGCAAACCGAGCGACCTGGTGCCGGAGCTGCAAGGCCGCCTGCCGATCCGCGTCGAACTCAAGGCGCTGTCGCCGGAAGACTTCGAACGCATTCTCACCGAACCGCACGCCTCTCTGACCGAGCAGTACATTGCCCTGCTGAATACCGAAGGCTTGAAGATCGAGTTCGCTGCAGATGGCATCAAGCGTCTCGCCGAGATTGCCTGGCAGGTCAACGAGAAGACCGAGAATATCGGTGCGCGACGCCTGCACACCCTGCTCGAACGACTGCTCGAAGAAGTGTCCTTCAGCGCCGGTGACCTGGCCGCCCAGCATGACGAGAAGCCGATCTGCATCGACGCCGACTACGTCAATGGCCACCTCGGCGAACTGGCCCAGGACGAAGACCTCTCGCGCTATATTCTTTAACTCAACAGCCAACCTGTAGACGCCAGCTTGCCGGATCATCGCCAGCTGGCGCCTGCAACAGCGGGGCATCAATGATGCACATTCCCAGCGCAGTCAAACTGCACAAGGCATCGCGAACCCTGGAACTGCAATACGCCGGTGAAAGCTACAGCCTGACCGCCGAGTTCCTTCGCGTGCACTCACCCTCGGCCGAGGTGCAAGGCCATGGCAAGCCGATCCTGCAGACCGGCAAGCTGCACGTCGCCCTGAGCGGCGTCGAGCCGGCCGGTAATTACGCCCTGAAACTCTGTTTCGACGATGGCCACGACAGCGGGCTGTTCAGCTGGGACTACCTGTATGAACTGGCCATTCATAAGGATCGTTTATGGGCCGACTACCTGGCCGCGCTCGCTGCTGCCGGAAAATCCCGCGACCCCGACGAGTTCGTGGTCAAGCTGATGCTCTAGCCCAACAGGCGAGCCAGAGCCTCTGCACCTGATCCAGCCGCCTGCAACGGGCGGCCGGGTCCACCTCCAAGACCGTCCAGGCCGAGGTTAGAGCGCACTTTCTAATCTATCTCGGCATACTCACCACGCATTTGCCCGTAGTGCGGCAAGCTTGCGCAAATCAACAAACTCGGGTAACCAAGGAACTGGCAGGTTCCCTGCATCTGGCCAGACCAGGTGCATTGAGATTAGAAGCGGATCAGTTCCGCCCCCGGTAACCCGAGCAATACCCGGCCCTCGTCCCGTGTCGCCTTGCCCAGCAACACGCCGGTATTCGTCTCAGGACAATGGAGCGTCGTAGATGTCTGAAAAAAGCAATGATGATCTGAAACGCCAAGCTTCAGAGAACACTCTCGGCCTGAACCCGATCGTCGGCATCCAAAGCAAGGACCTGCTTACGTCGGCACGCACGGTGCTCACCCAGGCCATCCGGCAACCGTTTCACAGCGCCAAACACGTCGCTCATTTCGCCGTGGAGCTGAAGAACGTCCTGCTTGGCAAGTCCGAACTGCAGCCCGAGAGTGGCGACCGCCGCTTCGTCGATCCGGCCTGGAGCCAGAATCCGCTGTACAAGCGCTATCTACAAACTTACCTGGCCTGGCGCAAGGAACTGCATGACTGGGTCGAGCACAGCAATCTGTCGGAGCAGGATGCCAGTCGCGGCCACTTCGTTATCAACCTGATGATCGACGCCATGGCGCCGAGCAACAGCATGGCCAACCCGGCGGCGGTCAAGCGCTTCTTCGAGACCGGTGGCAAGAGCCTGCTCGATGGCCTGTCGCACCTGGCCAAGGACATTGTCAATAACGGCGGCATGCCCAGCCAAGTCGACATGAAGGCCTTCGAAGTTGGCAAGACCCTGGCCACCACCGAAGGCGCAGTAGTGTTCCGCAATCAAGTGCTGGAACTGATCCAGTACAGCCCGATCACCGAACAGGTACACGAGCGCCCGTTGCTGGTGGTACCACCGCAGATCAACAAGTTCTATGTGTTCGACCTGTCGCCAGAGAAGAGCCTGGCGCGCTTCCTGTTGCGTAGCGGCGTGCAGACCTTCGTGGTCAGTTGGCGCAACCCGACCAAGGCACACCGCGAGTGGGGCCTGTCGAGCTATATCGAAGCGCTCAAGGAAGCTATCGACGCGGTCATCGCGATCACCGGCAGCAAAGACATCAACATGATCGGCGCCTGCTCCGGCGGCATGACCACAGCCTCGCTGCTCGGCCACTATGCGGCGCTTGGCGAGCACAAGGTTCACGCCCTGACCCTGCTGGTCAGCGTGCTGGACAACAAACTGGACACCCAGGTCGCACTGTTCGCCGATGAGAACACCTTGGAGATGGCCAAGCGCCGCTCCTACCAGGCCGGCGTCATCGAGGGCAGCGACATGGCCAAGGTGTTTGCCTGGATGCGCCCCAACGACCTGATCTGGAACTACTGGGTCAACAACTACCTGCTCGGCAACGAACCACCGGTGTTCGACATCCTCCACTGGAACAACGACACCACCCGCCTGCCCGCCGCACTGCACGGCGAGTTCATCGACATGTTCAAGACCAATCCGTTGATCCGTCCCGGCGCGCTGGAAGTCTGCGGCACGCCGATCGACCTCAAGCAGGTCACCTGCGACGTCTTTTGCCTCGCCGGCACCACCGATCACATCACCCCCTGGGAGGCGTGCTACAGGTCGGTACACCTGTTCGGCGGTAAATGCGAGTTCGTCCTGTCCAGCAGCGGGCATATCCAGAGCATCCTCAACCCGCCGGGCAATCCCAAGTCGCGCTACATGACCAACACGGAAATGCCCTTCGAGCCGAAAGATTGGCAGGCAAGTGCAACAAAACACACCGACTCCTGGTGGCTGCACTGGCAGAAGTGGCTGACCGAGCGCTCCGGCCCTAGCAAAAAAGCGCCAACCAAACTGGGCAACAAACAGTTCCCGCCTGGCGAGCCAGCACCTGGAACCTACGTACACGAACGTTGATCGACTGCGCCCTGCGCACCACTGCCCGCGGCACTTGGAAGTGCCGTTCGCCCAACCGGCACATCCGCCAAGCAGGCGACCAGGTTTGTTCTGGGAGTGACCGGGACGGTCTCACCCAGTGTTTTCACTCATAGGGCTTGCGCGCATGTCGTTACCATTTGTATTCCGCTCCATTGACCTGGATGGTCAAACCATCCGTACCGCCGTTCGTCCCGGTAGTGGAAAGATGGCGCCGCTGCTGATTTTCAATGGTATCGGCGCCAACCTGGAACTGGTCATGCCCTTCGTTCGAGCGCTCGACAGCGATCTCGAAGTGATCGCCTTCGACGTGCCCGGAGTCGGTGGTTCCTCGACTCCCAGCACCCCGTACCGCTTCCCTGGACTGGCCAAGCTGGCAGCACGCATGCTGGATTACCTGGACTACGGCCAGGTCAATGTGATCGGCGTGTCCTGGGGCGGCGCCCTGGCTCAACAGTTCGCCCATGACTACCCGGAACGCTGCAAGAAGCTGGTGCTGGCAGCCACTTCGGCCGGCGCGGTGATGGTGCCGGGCAAGCCCAAGGTGCTCTGGCGTATGGCCAGTCCACGGCGTTATGTACAGCCGTCTTATGGCGTGCAGATCGCGCCGGACATCTACGGTGGCGCCTTCCGCCGCGACCCCAAGCTGGCCCTGGCACATGCCAGCAAGGTGCGCTCGGGCGGCAAGATGGGCTACTACTGGCAGCTGTTCGCCGGCCTTGGCTGGACCAGCATCCACTGGTTGCACAAAATCCGCCAACCGACCCTGGTGCTGGCCGGCGACGACGACCCGTTGATCCCGTTGATCAACATGCGCCTGCTGGCCTGGCGTATTCCGAATTCCGATCTGCATGTAATCGACGATGGCCACCTGTTCCTGGTGACCCGCGCCGGCGTAGTGGCACCGCTGATCATGAAATTCCTCGCCGAAGAGCGCCAGCCGGCAGTGATGCACCCCCAACCCGCACCTGCTCGCCAGAACTGACCCGCACCGAGAGCCTTCGAAAAATGCTCGCCTACTCCGGCCTTCTACGAACGCCCGCTGCATGATCGCACTACGCGAAAAGCCGGGGTATTCGGCGACAGACTCACGCCGCTGCTGGCGTTGCGCAACGCCCGGGCCTGGCCTCGCGACGGCAGCCGGAATCTTCACGGTCGCAGATCAGCGGGCAAATAACCCTCGCCCATCGAGCCCAATAGGTTCACGCTCACAGAGCCGAGTGGGGCACGCACGATGCCTGACCTCCCCATCTTGGTGCAGACCCGAGGGTTCTGGCGCTTGGTTGCCTACTCGGTCACATGCCTGGAATCAGGCTGGGCTAGTCTAGACGGCGAGCCCGCATCCTCTTGGTACAAGCCTTGCTGTACTGCTCCCTGATCACGGATAGTTTTGGAGTGTCGCCCAATGCGCAAACAACCTTCGACACGTAACCTTCCGGCCCCGGCCGGCTCGATGAACGCCCAGAGCGCGGTCGCTGGCCTACGCGCCAGAGACATGCTGTCCACCCTGCGCAGCCTGGCCTTGCAGGGCTTGCGCCAGCCGGTTCACAGCGCGCGACATGCACTGGCACTGGGCGGACAGCTGGGGCGCGTTCTGCTCGGCGACACGCCGCACAAGGTCAACCCGAAAGATTCGCGCTTTGCCGATCCGACCTGGCAACTCAATCCGTTTTACCGGCGCAGCCTGCAGGCCTACTTGGCCTGGCAGCATCAGCTGGATAACTGGATAGAGGAAAGCGACATGAGCGCTGACGATCGCACCCGTGCGCGCTTCGTCGTCAGCATCCTCGGCGATGCCCTGTCCCCCACCAACACCCTACTCAACCCATTGGCACTCAAGGAACTGTTCAACAGTGGCGGCAGCAGCGTGCTCAAAGGTATGGGCCACCTGCTCGACGACCTGCTGCACAACGACGGCCTGCCCAGCCAGGTCAACAAGCATGCCTTCGAAGTCGGCCGCAGCCTGGCCGCCACGCCCGGTGCGGTGGTGTTCCGCAATGAACTGCTGGAGCTGATCCAGTACAAGCCGATGAGCGAGAAGCAATACGCGCGACCGCTGCTGATCGTGCCGCCGCAGATCAACAAGTACTACATCTTCGACCTGTCGCCCGACAAGAGCTTCGTCCAGTACGCACTGAAGAACGGCTTGCAGGTGTTCGTGGTGAGCTGGCGCAACCCGGACGCACGTCATCGCGAGTGGGGCTTGTCGAGCTATGTGCAGGCGGTTGAGGAAGCCATCGATGTCTGTCGGGCGATCACCACCAGCAAGGACGTCAACTTGCTCGGCGCCTGCGCTGGCGGCCTGACCATCGCCGCCTTGCAGGGGCACCTGCAAGCCAAGCGGCAGCTGCGCAAAGTCGCCAGCGCCACCTATCTGGTCAGCCTGCTGGACAGTCAACTGGACAGCCCGGCCATGCTCTTCGCCGATGAAAAAACCCTGGAAGCGGCCAAGCGCCGCTCCTACCAGCAAGGCGTACTGGACGGTCGCGACATGGCCAGGGTGTTCGCCTGGATGCGCCCCAACGACCTGATCTGGAACTACTGGATCAACAACTACCTGCTCGGCAAGCAGCCGCCGGCCTTCGACATTCTCTACTGGAATAACGACAGTACCCGCCTGCCCGCCGCCCTGCATGGCGACCTGATCGACTTCTTCCAACACAATCCGCTGATCCGTGCCGGCGGACTGGAAATCTGCGGCACTCCGGTCGACCTGCGCAAGGTCACGGTCGACAGCTTCAACGTCGCCGGCATCAACGACCACATCACCCCCTGGGACGCGGTGTACCGCTCGAGCCTGCTGATCGGCGGCGACAAGCGCTTCATCCTGTCCAACAGCGGGCACATCCAGAGCATCCTCAATCCGCCGGGCAACCCCAAGGCCAACTACCTCGAGAGCGGCAAGCTCAGCGGCGACCCGCGCGCCTGGTACCATGACGCCCAGAAACACGACGGTAGCTGGTGGCCGCAATGGCTGAACTGGATCCAGGAGCACGCCGGCGAGCAACGCGATACCCAAGTAGCCCTGGGCAACCCGCATTACCCAGCAATGGAAGCGGCCCCCGGCACCTATGTGCATGTGCGCTGATAGCGCACGCCACCGAGCACCGGCCGAAGCCACCTTCGACCGGTTGTCTTCCAGCCTCCCCTGTCAGCATAAGAAGACCGGATGAAAACCCGTGACCGTATCCTCGAATGCGCGCTGATGCTGTTCAACCAGCAAGGCGAGCCGAACGTCTCCGTCCTGGAAATCGCCAATGAACTGGGCATCAGCCCGGGCAATCTGTACTACCACTTCCACGGTAAAGAACCGCTGATTCTCGGTCTTCTCGAGCGTTTCCAGGCAGAACTGGCGCCGCTGCTCAACCCGCCTGACGACGTACGCCTGGATGTCGAAGACTACTGGCTGTTCCTGCATCTGATCGTCGAGCGCATGGCGCACTACTGCTTCCTGTTCCAGGACCTGTCCAACCTGGCCGGGCGCCTGCCAAAGCTGGCACGCGGCATCCGTAACTGGCTGAACGCCTTGAAACGCACCCTGGCATCGCTGCTGGCACGACTGAAGGCGGAAAATCAGCTGGTCAGCGATACCAATGCCCTCGGCCAACTGGTCGAGCAGATCACCATGACCCTGCTGTTCTCTCTCGACTATCAGCGCATCATCGGCCGCGAGGGCGAGAGCCGACTGGTGGTCTATCAGGTGATGATGCTGGTGGCGCCACACCTGACAAGCGAATCACGTTTCGCTGCCGAACACCTGGCACAGCGCTACCTGGAAACCTGAGTCCGCACAGCTGAATCCAACGTAATGACAAACGCAAACGCCCGGCACTAGGCCGGGCGTTAGCGTTTACGGCTTTCAGTCTTTAGGACTGGCTGGCCGGTGTTGCAGGAGTAGCGGCGGGCGCCGGTGCCGGCGCGGCCGCTGGCTCAGCTACCACTGGTGCAGCAGCAGGCTTGACCGCCGGCTTGGCGACTGCTTTTGCGGCTGGCTTAGCGGCAGGCTTGGCCACAGCCTTGGCTGCAGGTTTCGCAACGGCCTTGGCCGCAGGCTTAGCGGCAGCTTTAGCGGCCGGTTTGGCAGCAGCTTTGGCTGCCGGTTTCGCGGCTGCTTTGGCTGCCGGCTTGGCGGCTGGCTTGACCGATTTGACTGATACACCGGTCAATTGCTCGATCTGCTTGGTCAGGCTTTCAACCTTGGCGTTGAGTGCTTTCACTTCATTGCGGCTCGGTACACCGAGACGCGAGATGGCATTGTTCAGACGCTTGTCGAACGCTTCTTCCAGCTCGCCCCACTTGCCGATTGCGCGGTCCTTGACTTCATCGACCTTGGACTTGGTGCTGCCCACCTTCGACTCGACAGTGGACTTCACTGCATCGACTTGCTTCTCGACTTCGCTCTTGGCCTGCTTCTCGGCCTTTTCGCCGTCCTTGACCAGCGTATCGAACAGCTTAGTGCCGTCCTTGCTGACTTTGGAGTAAGCACCCAGACCGGCCAACCAGATCTGCCGCGAGTATTTTTCAACTTCGCCGATCCAGGAGCTGGTCTGCTTTTCGGTTTTCTTTTTGACGGCCATGCTGTTCTCCTTATTTGGTACGCGCGACTTGCTCGAGCAACGCGCTCAGCTCATCAAGCTTAGCAGAGAGTGCTGCAACGTCCTGACGGGACGGGATGCCGATACGGTTGAGCGCACTGGCCACACGAGTGTCGAATGCCTTCTCGATTTTATCGAGCTGCACTTCGACTTTGCCTTTTACGCTACTGACGTTGCCGGTCACGCTGCTCTTGACTTGGTCGATCTGGCTGTTGGCTGCCTCGACTTGCTCGCTGACCAGCTTCTTGCCCTGCTCTTCGACACTTTCGCCGCTCTTGACCAGCTCCTTGAAATACTCGAAGCCTTCCTGCCCGGCCTTGGCATAGGCGCCCAGACCAGCCAGCCAGATCTTGCGGGCATAGACTTTGGCGTCGCTCAGCACGGTGGCTTTATCTTCGACTTCGACTTGAACCTTCTTCTTCACGATAGCTTTCGACATGGTGCACCTCACGCGCAGTGGTTTGAGGAAACGCCCACGGAATGCAGGCTTGAACACACGATATCGAGGAAAATTAGAAACCACATACTAGTCGCGAAAAAACATCAACCGAGCCTGCGTCGGTGCGCAACGTCAGCAGGGCGCGTCCACTAGCGGCGCGGCAGGCGAGAGTTTTTTCACCGCCGCTCAGGCCTTGAGGCTCTTATCCAGCACCTCTTCGATTTCTCGCTTGATGCTGCCGCTCATGGCAGACAACAGCAGACCGAGGTTGAGTTGCACACGCACCTGATCCTCGCCGACCTCGATACGACCATCGGCACCGCTGCGCTTGAATTCCAGGGTGTCGCCGTTCCAGCTGTAACGCACGGCGTATTCGCGGGCCAGGCGCTCGGCCAATTGCTCGGCTTTTTCCCGGGCGACCTCGCGACCGAGCGAATGGGGGCGTTGCACATCAATTCTGGCCATGGCGTTTCTCCTGAGCAAACCAACTGCGACCTTAAGTCGCGCGACTATAGCAATAAGCTGCCGCCGCTCGCTGCACACTGCATAGAGTGGCCAGGCATTTCACGTTGGAGCTACTTGCAGTTTGGCCCTTTCAGCTCAGCGCGGCCTTTTCGGTTTAGAATGGCCGCCACTTTGATTCAGCCTCTCTATATATTCAGGTAAGGGCGAGATGAACGACCCGCGCAAGAACAGCGACAGCGAACCCACCACGCACTTCGGCTTCCAGGATGTACCGGAAAGCCAGAAGGCGCAGAAAGTCGCCGAAGTGTTTCATTCGGTGGCCGCCAGATACGACCTGATGAACGACCTGCTCTCGGGCGGCATGCACCGTCTGTGGAAGCGCTTCACCATCGAATTATCCGGCGTACGCACGGGCAACCGGGTGCTGGATATTGCCGGCGGCACTGGCGACCTCGCGCGCAAGTTCGCCAGCCTGGTCGGGCCTACGGGCGAAGTGGTGCTGGCCGACATCAACGAATCGATGCTCAAGGTCGGCCGCGACCGCCTGCTCGACCGCGGCGTGGCCGGCAACGTCCGGTTCGTCCAGGCCGACGCCGAGAAGCTGCCGTTTCCGGACAATCATTTCGATTGCGTGACCATCGCTTTCGGCCTGCGCAACGTCACCCATAAAGAGGACGCCATCCGCTCCATGCTGCGCGTACTCAAACCCGGCGGGCGCCTCTTGGTGCTGGAATTCTCCAAGCCGTCGAGCAGCCTGCTGTCGAAGGTCTACGACACCTACTCGTTCAACTTCATGCCGCTGATGGGCAAGCTGATCACCAACGATGCCGAAAGCTATCGCTACCTGGCCGAGTCGATCCGCATGCACCCGGATCAGGACACCCTCAAGGCCATGATGATCGAGGCCGGTTTCGAGCGCGTCACCTACCACAACATGACCGGCGGCATCGTCGCCCTGCACCGCGGCATCAAACCCTGATGCTCAGCACTGCCCTGCTGGCCGGCGTCGAACGCGGCCTCAACCGGGTGCTGGCCCTGGACAGCACGGCACTGCCACGCCTGGCGCGCTTGAGCGGCAGGGTGATTGCGGTGGACTGTACGGCGCCGGCGTTGCAGCTGTTCATCCTGCCCAGCGGCGAAGGCCTGCAACTGGCCGGACAATGGGCCGGCGAGGCTGACTGCCGCCTGCGCGCACCCGCCGCGAGCCTGTTACGCCTGGCCACCAGCACGGACAAAACAGCGGTACTGCATAGCCCGCAGGTCGAACTGGACGGCGACAGCGCCGCCCTGCTGGATCTGGCCGGGATCCTTCAGGACCTCGAACTGGACTGGGAGTACGAACTGTCACGCTGGCTTGGTCCGCTCGCCAGCCAGTTGCTCGGCAGCCATATACGCAGCCGGGCCAGCTGGACCGGCAAGACCCTCGACAGCCTGCGCCTGAATCTGGCCGACTACCTCAACGAAGAATCGCGTAGTCTGGTCGGCCAACGGGAAGCCGAAGCCCGCTTCGCCGAACTCGACCGGCTCAAGCTCGACCTCGACCGTCTCGATGCCCGCATCGAACGCCTCATCCAACCGCATAAGTCCAACGCATGAAGCTGCTCGCCGTCCGTCGTCTGCTGCGCATTCAACGCGTGGTCATCCGCTACCAACTGGATGACCTGCTGTTCGCCCAAGCCCTGCCGCTCTGGCTGCGCGTTCTGCGCTATGCCCTGCCCTGGCGCTGGCTGCCGCGCAAGGCCCTGCACTTGTCGCGCGGCGCACGCCTGCGCCTGGCCCTGGAAGAACTGGGGCCGATCTTCATCAAGTTCGGCCAATTGCTCTCTACCCGCCGCGACCTGCTGCCAATGGATATCGCCGATGAGCTGGCCAAGCTGCAGGATCAGGTGCCGCCGTTCGACCCGGAACACTCGCGGGCGCTGATCGAAGCACAACTCGGCGCCAAGGTCGGCGACCTGTTCGCCCGCTTTGACGCCCAGCCGCTGGCCTCCGCCTCGGTCGCCCAGGTGCATGGCGCGCAACTGAAGAGCGGTGAGGAAGTGGTGGTCAAGGTGATTCGTCCCGGCCTCGAACCGGTGATTCGCCAGGACCTGGCCTGGCTGTTCCTGCTTGCCAAACTGGCCGAGAAGGCCTCTGCCGATGCACGTCGCCTGCGCCCGGTGGAAGTGGTCGGCGACTACGAAAAAACCATCTACGACGAACTCGACCTGCTGCGCGAGGCGGCCAACGCCAGTCAGTTGCGGCGCAACTTCGAGGGCTCGCCGCTGCTCTACGTACCCCAGGTGTACTGGGAGTTGTGTCGCCCCAAGGTGCTGGTGATGGAGCGTATCTACGGCATCCAGGTCACCGACCTGGTCACCCTCGCCGACCAGCGCACCGACATGAAGCTGCTGGCCGAGCGGGGCGTGGAGATCTTCTTCACCCAGGTGTTTCGCGACAGCTTCTTCCACGCCGACATGCACCCCGGCAACATCTTCGTCAGCACCCGCACACCCTGGAATCCGCAGTACATTGCGATCGACTGCGGCATCATCGGCAGCCTCACCGCGGAAGACCAGGACTACCTGGCGCGCAATCTGCTGGCCTTCTTCAAGCGCGATTATCGCCGCGTGGCGCAACTGCACATCGACTCAGGCTGGGTGCCGGCCGACACCAAGGTCAACGACTTCGAGGCGGCCATCCGCACCGTCTGCGAGCCGATCTTCGAGCGACCGCTGAAGGATATTTCCTTCGGCCAACTGCTCCTGCGCCTGTTCCAGACCGCCCGGCGCTTCAACATGGAAGTGCAGCCGCAGCTGGTTCTCCTGCAGAAAACCCTGCTCAACATCGAAGGCCTGGGCCGGCAGCTCTACCCGGACCTGGACCTGTGGACCACCGCCCAACCCTTTCTCGAGCGCTGGATGCGCGACCGGGTCAGCCCGCTGCACCTGCTGCGCAACCTGCAACAACAGGCCGAGCAAGTGCCGCACCTGTCGCAGATGGCCCGCGACACCCTGGAACGCCTCAACCAGCAACCGCGTGACAACCCCGCCGCATCCAGCAGCAACGGGCATTGGCCGGCGCGCCTGCTCGGCACCGTGCTGATTGGCGGCGCAGCCACCCAGGGCCTGCTGCTCAGCCTCGGTGCCTGGCCTAGCTGGGCGATGCTCGCTGGCGGCGTGTATCTGGTCATGCGCCGATAGCCACACCGCAGCCACGCTGGCACACTAGAACCCTATCCCACAGGCCCGTGACGGGCGGAAGCAGCGATGACCGACTGGCTCGACGAAATCAACTGGAACAGCGACGGCTTGGTGCCGGCGATTGCCCAGGATCACCAAACCGGCCGCGTGCTGATGATGGCCTGGATGAACCGCGAAGCCCTGGCCCTGACCGCCGCCGAACAGCGCGCAATCTACTGGTCACGCTCGCGCGGCAAGCTGTGGCGCAAGGGCGAAGAGTCCGGCCACGTGCAGAAGCTGCATGAACTGCGCCTGGATTGCGACGCCGACGTGATCATCCTCAAGGTCGAGCAGTTGGGTGGCATCGCCTGTCACACCGGCCGGCAAAGCTGCTTTTATCGGGTGTTCGACAACGGCACCTGGAAAACCGTCGATGCCGTGATCAAAGACCCGCATGCCATCTATGCCAAAGGACACAGCCATGACTGACACCCTGAGCCGCCTGGCCGACGTCCTGGAAGCACGCAAAGGCGCCGCGCCCGACAGCTCCTACGTCGCCAGCCTGTACCACAAGGGTCTGAACAAGATCCTCGAAAAAGTTGGCGAAGAATCGGTGGAAACCATTCTCGCCGCCAAGGACGCGGCCGTCAGCGGTGACTGCAGTGACCTGATCTACGAAACCGCCGACCTGTGGTTCCACAGCTTGATCATGCTTGCCGCCCTCGGCCAGCATCCGCAAGCAGTGCTGGACGAACTGGATCGCCGCTTCGGCCTGTCCGGGCATGCGGAAAAAGCCGCACGCCCGCAATCCTGAACAACCACTTACTGAGGAGTACGCATCATGGGTTTCGGTGGCATAAGCATTTGGCAACTCGTGATCATCCTGCTGATCGTGGTCATGCTATTCGGCACCAAGCGCCTGAAAGGCCTGGGTTCGGACCTCGGCGACGCGATCAAGGGCTTTAAAAAATCGATGGGTAACGACGACGGCGACAAGCCGGCGGTGGATGAGACCAAGGGCCAGACCATCGACGCCCAGGCGCGCAAGGTCGAAGACCCGACGAAGAAAGACTGAGCCATGTTCGACATAGGCTTTACCGAGCTGCTGCTGATTGGCGTGGTCGCCTTGGTGGTACTTGGCCCTGACCGCTTGCCCGGCGCCGTGCGCACGGCCGGGCTGTGGATCGGCCGGATCAAACGCAGCTTCACTGCGATCAAGGCGGAGGTCGAGCGCGAGATCGGTGCGGATGAAATTCGCCGGCAATTGCATAACGAACACATCCTCGACCTTGAACGCGAAATGAACGCGGTGAAGCAGAGCGTCAACGCGCCCCTCAGCAGCCTGGTCGACCCAGCCCCCGCCAGCGAAGCCGCCCCCAAGGCCGAGACAGGCACCAGCACCAGCCAGGATAAAAGCCCGCAACCATGAGCCGAGTTTCCGACAACGATCAGGAAATGCCCCTGGTCTCGCACCTGACTGAATTGCGCACGCGCCTGCTGCGTATTGTCGGCACCGTGCTGCTGCTGTTTTCCGGACTGTTCTACTTTTCCCAGGAGATCTACGCGCTGGTCGCCGCGCCTCTGCGGGCTTACCTGCCGGAAGGCGCGACCATGATCGCCACGGGCGTGGCCTCACCCTTTCTGACCCCGTTCAAACTGACCATGATGGTCGCCCTGTTTCTCTCGATCCCGATCATCCTGCACCAGATCTGGGGCTTCATCGCGCCAGGCCTGTACAAGCACGAGAAACGCATCGCCATCCCGCTGCTGATTTCCAGCATCCTGCTGTTTTACGGCGGCATGGCCTTTGCCTACTTCGTGGTATTCCCGATCATGTTCGGCTTCTTCGCCAGCGTGACCCCGGAAGGCGTGGCGATGATGACCGATATCGGTCAATACCTGGACTTTGTCCTCACCCTGTTCTTCGCCTTTGGCGTGGCCTTCGAGATCCCGGTGGCGACCTTCCTGCTGATCTGGGTCGGCATCGTCGATGTCGCCGCCCTGCGCAAAGGCCGGCCCTATGTCATCGTCGGTTGCTTCGCCGTGGGCATGGTCCTGACTCCGCCGGATGTGCTCTCGCAAACCCTGCTGGCCGTGCCCATGTGGCTGCTGTTCGAGGCAGGCTTGCTCTGCGGCTCCCTGGTCAAGCGCCGGGACGAACACGAGGCAGACGCAGACGCAGAGGCCGCCGAGCAAGAACACAACGACCAACCGCCTGCCCCTCAGCCGTGAACCTGCTGCTGCTGGAAGACGGCGACTTCGTTGCCCCGGACCGGGCGCTGCTGCATGGCCGCCGCCTTAAACACCTGCACGAAGTGCACCGTGCCGTAGCCGGTGACAGCCTGCGCGTCGGCCGCCTGGATGGCCTGATGGGCACGGGGCAGTTGCTGCGCCTGGATGCCAACGAAGCCGAGCTGAGCGTCGCGCTCGACCAGCCGGCCCCGGCCAAATTGCCCATCACCCTGCTGCTGGCCCTGCCGCGACCCAAGATGCTGCGCCGTATCGTGCAGACGATTAGCGCCATGGGCGTGCCCAGGGTGGTGTTGCTGAACAGCTACCGGGTCGAAAAAAGCTTCTGGCAAACGCCCTTTCTCGAGCCGGCGGCGATTCGTGAGCAGCTGATCCTCGGCCTGGAGCAGGCGCGCGATACCGTGCTGCCGGAAATCATCATCGAGAAACGCTTCAAACCCTTCGTCGAAGACCGCCTGCCAGCGCTGTCTGCCGGTAGCCTCGGCCTGATCGGCCACCCCGGCGCCTACCCGACCTGCCCGCGGGCAGTCGACCAAGCCGTGACCCTGGCCATAGGTCCGGAAGGCGGCTGGATTCCCTATGAAGTCGAAATGCTGCACAAGGCCGGCCTGCAACCGGTGCAACTGGGCGAACGTATCCTGCGGGTGGAAACGGCGGTTACCGCCCTGCTGGCGCGCCTGTTCTGAGTCTGCCCCTCGGCATCGGCGACCTGCTTGACGGGCCTGACGGCGCTAGAGCCCTCGACGAACAGCTCTGTCACCCGCGCACTGAGTTCTTCAGCACTCAGCCCATCCCCCATGCGCTCGCCCAGCTGCCGGTCTTGTAGCAAGTGGGCGAGGCCATGCACCAAGCTCCAGGCGGCCAGCGTTGCCACCAGCGGATCGCGCCCGGGCGCCGCGGCATGCACCGCTTGGACCAGGCGTTGATGCAGTCCAGCCATTGATCATTCTCTGGGGGCTCTATGCCGGCGAATGGGTCGGCCCTCCACGCGCCGAACAAGCCCCCCGGGGAGCCAGCTGAGTGAATGCCTATGGTCAGGCAAGCCGTGCTGGGTTTATGGTCCAACCAGGAACCTGCTTGGAGTCGAATGCCATGCGCCCCTTGACCATCGATCTACAGCGCCTCGAACAGGCCCTGCTCAGCCAGGATGATGCCGAGCAGTACCTGGACCTTGAAAGTGGCACGGTGCTGCGCATCGCAGCGGGTGCGCCTGCACCAGGAAGCGAAGAAAAATACCTGGTCCAACCTGACCGCTACCTGGCCATAGAATCCTTGGGGCTGGACGAACTTCTGGCCATGCGCGAGGCCTTCCTGTTCGGCCTGCACGATCCGCACGCCCATACCCTGCTCAGCCATGCCCTGAACGGGCGCAGACCCTTGCGCACCTTCGACTATGAGCTGGAAAAGTTGCCGCACCTGCAGCGCACCTGGCAGGCCTATCAAGCCCAACAGGCACGTGAGCGGGCGCTCGAGTGGCTACAGGCCAACGGCCTGGAGGCAGCGGACTAGCCCGGCGCGGGAACACGACAACCCCGCTATGGCGGCGCGCGGCTCAGATGCTTAACCAGCCGCGTTCCAGTGCATATTTCACCAGCCCGGCCGGCGTATCGACGCCCAGCTTGCGGCGAATGCTGAGCCTGTGGGTTTCGATGGTGCGTACGCTGATATCGAGCAGGCGCGCGATGGCCTTGTTGCTCAGCCCCTGCACCAGCATCTGCAAGACCTCGCGCTCACGCGGGGTCAGCTCGTCGTCGGCGGCCGGCGGACTCACGGTTTTTTCCAGCAGATCGGTGCTGTAGTAGCTACCGCCGGCGGCAATCGCATCGATGGCGGCGACTATCTCCCATGAGGCGGCATCCTTCAGCACGTAACCGCGGGCGCCGGCACGGATCGAGCTGGTCACGTATTCGGCGTGGTCGTACATGCTCAGAATCAGGATCTGCATGCCGGGGTACTGACGACAGAGGGTTTCGGTCAACTGCAGGCCGGTCATGTCTTTCATGCCGATGTCGACCAGCAGCAGATCGGGTCGGACCTGGCCGACCAAGATCAGCGCCTCGGCACCGCTGCTGGCCTCGCCCACCACCTCCAACTGCGGCATGGCCGTCAACAACGCGCGCAGGCCGTCGCGCACCAGTTCATGGTCATCGACCAGGGCCACACGGATAGGTTCGGGATGCGGGGATATGCTGGACATGGCTCAACCTGGTAGCGGCAGACTCACCATAAGCTCGGTGCGGCCGGGTGTTGAAGATAACGTAAAACGGCCGCCAAGGTGCTCGACTCGCTCGCGCATGTTGCGCAGACCTATGCCGCTACTGCGCGTCTGCTCGATCCGTGCAATGTCGAAGCCGACCCCATCATCGCGAACCCGCAACTGCAGCGTCGAGCCTTCCTGCAGCAGCGCGATGCTGACCCGGCCGGCCCGGGAGTGACGCGCGATGTTGGCCAATGCCTCCTGCACGATGCGAAACAACGCGACCGACTCGGCATCGGGTAGCCGAATCATGTCCAGGCTCTGCTGGTAATCGACCCGCAGCCCGCTGCGCTGCTCGAACTCGACCGCCAACTGGCCGATGGCCGCTGGCAGGCCGAAGCTGTCCAGCAGCGAGGGGCGCAGATCATGGGAAATGCGCCGCACCTCGGCAATCGCCCCACCCAGCCGGGACAGCCCGCCGCGCAGCGTCTCCAGCGCCTGGCTGCGCCCGCTTTCCAGCTCGTGACAGGCCAGTTCGAGGCGGAACTTGACCGACACCAGCAACTGGCTGATGCCGTCATGCAACTCGCGCGAAACCCGCGAACGCTCGTCTTCCTGGGAACTGACGATGCGTTGCGCCAACAGTTTCAGCTTGCGGTCGGCCAACCGCTGTTCACTGAAGTTGAGCGTCAACCCGCCGGCGGAGACCAGCAGCACCGCCACCAGCGCCACGCCCGCCAGCGACCACATGGTCCTGCGGATATTCTCCGCCACCTTGGCCCGTGCCTGCGCGGTGGCCTGTTCGACATCATCGAGATAGAGGCCGGTGCCGATCATCCAGTCCCAACGTTCGAGCATCACCACGTAAGCGAGCTTCTCGGTCAGTTGGCCGGTGGAGGGTTTCTCCCATTGATAGCGCTGAAATCCATCGCCGCTGCGCGCGCTGAGCAACAGTGACTGGATCGCCTGGACCCAGTGCGGATTGGTCATACTCACCAGATCGCGGCCGATCAGTTCCGGCTGGCGCGGATGCATCAGGCTGCGCCCCTTGCCGTCGTAGACGAAAAAATAGCCATCACTGCCATAGTCGAGGCCGAGCAGTATGTTCAGCACCTGCTGCTGGGTGACGCCATCATCGCGGCCACTGGCATACAAAGGCGCGACAGCGCTCAAGCCCAGTTCGACATAGTTCTGCAGTTCGGTCTTCTTGCTGGCGATGATGCTGGTTTCGATCAGCAATTCCTGCTGCTCGCCCAGGCTTTTGGCATGCGACAGTACCAGCGCGCCGATCACGATAATCGCCAACAGGAGCGGCAGAATGGCCAGCGCGACGAGTTTTTGTTTGAGTTGCATGCGGACCGTTCGTGGCGGCGTAGCTACGTTGCCTGACGTAGCTGCGCAGGGAAATCGCTGGAGTCTAACAAAGACTGCACGCCAGAGCGGCCACCGACCATCCCCTTGGCCTATCGGCGCAGGATGCCGTCAGACTTCCAGGAGAAAGGTCACCGGCCCATCATTGACCAGATGCACCTGCATATCGGCACCGAAACGGCCGCAGGCAACCTGCCCATGCTTAAGTCGCGCCTGCTCGACCAGCTGCTCGAACAAGGCGGCACCCAGGGCCGGCGGCGCCGCAGTGGAAAAACTCGGGCGCAGACCGTTGCGGGTGTCGGCCGCCAGGGTGAACTGCGAGACCAGCAGCAGGCCGCCGCCGACATCGCTGAGCGACAGGTTCATCTTGCCGTCGGCGTCACCGAACACTCGGTAGTTGAGCAGCTTGTGCAGCAGTTTGGCGACGCTGGCCGGATCGTCCTGCGGTTCGACCGCGACCAAGGCCAGCAAGCCCTGGTCGATGGCGCCGACGACCTCGCCGGCCACCTCCACCCGCGCGCCACTGACTCGCTGGATCAGCGCCTTCATGCTTCGTCAGGCGACAGATCGAGCAAGCGCCGGGCGATCTGATTGGCCGCTCGCACCAGGGCGTCGGTGATGCCCACTTCGGAGGCGGCATGGCCGGCATCGCGGATGATCTGCAGCTCGCTGTTGGGCCAGGCCTGGTGCAGCTCCCAGGCATTGTCCAGGGGGCAGATCACATCATAGCGGCCATGCACGATCACTCCCGGCAGGTGGGCGATTTTCGGCATGTCGCGGAGCAACTGGTCGGCGGCGAGGAAGGCGTTGTTGACGAAGTAGTGGCACTCGATCCGGGCAATCGACAGCGCCCGGTGCGAATCATTAAAGCGTTCCACCACCTGCGAGTTCGGCCGCAGCGTGGCGGTACGCCCTTCCCAGCTCGACCAGGCCTTGGCCGCGTGCATCTGGGCGATCTGATCGGACCCGGTCAGCCGCTTGTAATACGCCGGCATCAACTCGCCACGCTCCTCGACTGGAATCGGCGCCAGGTAGTCCTGCCAGTAGTCGGGGAACATGCGGCTGGCACCTTCCTGGTAGAACCAGTGGAATTCCTGCGGACGGCACAGGAAGATGCCGCGCAGGATCAGCGCCTGCACCCGCTCGGGATGGCTCTGCGCGTAGGCCAGCGCCAGCGTCGAGCCCCAGGAGCCGCCGAACAGCACCCATTTGTCGATGCCCAGGTGCTCACGGATGCGCTCGAGGTCGGCGACCAGGTCCCAGGTGGTGTTGTTTTCCAGGCTCGCATGGGGCGTCGAGCGGCCGCAGCCGCGCTGATCGAAAGTCACGATGCGGTAGAGGTTGGGGTCGAAGAAGCGCCGGCTCATGGCATCGCAACCCGCGCCCGGGCCGCCATGGATGAACACCACCGGCAGACCATCCGGGGTACCGCTCTCGTCCACATAGAGCACGTGCGGCGCAGCTACGGCCAGCTCGTGGCGGGCGTAGGGTTTGATCTCCGGATACAAAGTCTGCATGGTGCACTCCTGGATGTATACGTAGGGTACGGCGCCAACTCGTGTGCAAACGCCCCGCTAGTTTGCTGCCACTGGCGTCTCCCGCTCTGCCTCGCATCATAACCATGTAAAAGGAATTCGGCATGCCAGCTCGGCGATTTGCCTTACTTTTAGTGCTGCCTTTTATCCTGCTGACGGGTTGTAGCGCCAAGGATGACCCACAAGCGCGCCTGGAAGCGGCGGCCCAGCAGCTGCAGGACAACCTGGAAACGAAAGACACTGGCGCCGTCCTCGCCCAACTGCACCCGCAGTTCTCCGCCCAGCAGGCACTCGACCGCGACTGGGCCAGGCGCACCATGGCCCTGTCGTTTCTGCGCTACAAGCACGTCAAGGTGATCGCCCTGAGCAAGAATAGCTGGATCGATCCGACTTACCGCGAGAAAGGCCACAGCCAGGCGCAAGTCGCCCTGACCGGTGCCGCAGGCCTGATCCCCGACAGCGCGCGGCACTACGGGGTCAAGCTGGAGTGGTGGCGCGAAGGCGATGAATGGCAGCTGGCGCGTTTGCGCTGGGAATGACGCCAGTCGCGACGGGCACCCGGCTGGCATAAAGTTGCAGGCGCAACCTTATGCCAGCCGGGCCAGGTACTTACCAATCCCAGTTGAGGGACAGGTTGACGCCATGCTGGCGGTCGTCGGTGCCGCGGAACTGATAGGCCGCGCGCAGCTGCAGTTCCTCAGCCAAGGCATGACTGATACCCAGCCCGGCAAGGGTCTGGCCGCTGGCAGGGGTATGCCCCTGCAGCTCGAAGCTGTTGCCGGCTACCGAATTGAGGCCCATGCGCAGGTCGCGGCGATCATCCTCGAACTCACGCTCGCGGGCGATCTCGGCAAACACCTGGGTCGCCGCGGACAGCTGGTAATTGGCTTGCAGGCCCAGGCCCAGGCGCATGCTGTCGCGCTGCTGATCGCCGTAGTTGAGCGCAGTCGAACTGGCATCGCGCTCGCGATAACCGTCCACATCCACCCGGGCATAGTCGGCGCTGATGAACGGACTGACCCGCCAGCCCGTATCGGCATTGGCCAGGTCATAGCCCAGGCGTCCGGACAGGGCCCAGAGCTGACCATCGGTATCGCCTTTCTCGCTGCGCTCGGCGATGCCCAGGGCAAACTGCCGATTGAGGTCGCTGTAATCCAGATGACCCAGGCTGAGACTGGCGTCCGCCCACACCCGGTCCTGCTGATACTGGGCAAAGGCACTGAGCAGGTAGCTGCGCAGGTCGTACTCGGAGTCGGCCGCACCCACCTCGAGGGTCTGCTGCTGCAGGCCCAGGGCCAGGCCCAGGCGCCATTGCTCGCTCAGCCGGTAGCTGCTGCCCAGGTTCACGCCCAGGCCCGTGCTGTCTCCGCTGGCCACTGCCTCGCCGCGCTCGAACTGCTGGCGCTGACCACTGGCGCCGACGAAGCTGCGCCACTGGCCGATGGCTTGCCAGGCACCACGGTCGGCCTGCCATTCACTGCGCAGGTACTGCTGATGACCGTTGAGGCTGGCCATGGCCATTTCCGGCAGCAGGGACACTTCCCAGGGCGCGCCGAGAATCGAATAGATGTAATCGGCGCTGATCTGCTGCACGGCGGCGGTCGGGTGCACCCCATCATTGAACATCAAGCGGTCGGGGTTCGGCGTGAGCCCGCCCAACCCCCAGGTCGGATCGGCCAGACAGCTGGCGCCGCTGAAGCAGACATCGGTCTGGCTCACCAGCGGGTCGAAGCCGAAGGTGGCCAGGTCGCCCTTCACTTCGCTCAACAGACCGCGGAAGTTCAGGCGTACGACATTGCCGCCGAGGGCAGCCAATTGGACGCCCAGTTGATCGTTGAGCAGACCCGAGGCCGTTGACCAGGCCGTGCGAAAGCCACTGACGAATCCCGCCGGGGTCAGGCCGACGTCGGGCAGGTCGGAGACGATGATGGTGCGGGCGCCAGCCTGTTGCAATGCGGCAACGCCCGCCACCAGATCGGCCGCCGCCACGGCAGCGCTGGCCTGGTCGGTGACCACGAACTGCAGCACGTCGTTGCCGCCGCCGTTGATGTAGAACAAGGCCTCGGAATCGACTCGCGGCATATCCACCAGATAGCCGTTGCGGGTACGAATGGTCCCGCCACCGGCGTTCACCACCGAGCCATTGGCCGCCGTGATCGAATTTAGAATCTGATCGGTGCGGTAGCCGCCCACAGCATAGTTGGTGCCATCCAGGTTGCCGGTCAGCAGTTGCGGCAGGATCGGCGTCGAGGGCAATGCCTGCAGACCAAGCAACGCAGCCAGGCGCTGGGTGGCAACGGCGTCGAAGTATTCGGTGTTGTTGCTCAGGTGCGTCGGCCCGGTGCGGTTGGTGAAACGCAAGCCACCCGTCGGGTTACCGCCCAGCAAAGGGCTGCCGATGTCGGGGAACTGACCGCTGTCGCTCAGCGAGTCACCGAAGATGATCAGTTGTGAATACGGCATGGCGTGGGTTGCGGCGGGCAGGCCGGCGAACAGCACGGCGGCGGTCAGGACTTTCAGGCTGGGGGTCATGGATGCTCCTTCTTATTAGGCTTGCCTGCGAACAAGCCCGGAAGAATATCCACACCGGTCGAGCGACACAGCCACCCATATGGGTGAGGCGAGCGCATCCACCCATCACCCGCGACGCAACCCTGACGCCGACTGGAAAATCCGCGTAGAGGTTTTCCAGCACCGCATGGCCGCTAGCGGCCGTAGCGTTCGCGGCCCCAGGCCAGCATCGCCTCGAGCAGACCGCGAATCACTTCCTGGGTCGGCTCGGCGAGGTCCTGGCGATAGTCGAAGGGCAACTGCTCCTCCATATAGGTGCACTGCGCCAGCTCCAGCTGCACGGCATGCACATGCGCCTGCGGCTGGCCGTAGTGGCGAGTGATGTACCCGCCCTGGAAACGGCCGTTGAGCACGTGACTGTAGTCCTTGGCCTTGGCACAGACTGCCAGCAGGCGCTCGCTCAGTTGCGGGTCGCAGCTGGCGCCAGCGTTGGTGCCCAGGTTGAAGTCCGGTAGCAGGCCATCGAACAGCAGCGGCACGCTGGAGCGGATCGAATGCGCATCGAACAGCAGCGCATAGCCGAACTCGGCTTTCAGCCGCGCCAGTTCGCCGGACAGGGTCTGGTGGTAGGGTCGCCAGATCTCGGCCAGATAGCGCGCGCGCTCCTCGGTACTGGGCGTCATTCCGGCGCGGTACAACGGCTCGCCATCGAACAGGATGGCCGGGTACAGCCCGGTGGTGGCGCTGGCGTACAGCGGTGCGTCGTCCTCCGGGCGGTTGAGGTCGATGACATAGCGCGAGTAGCACGCCTCGAGGGTGCTGGCGCCCAGATCGGCGGCAAAGTCATACAGCAGGGGGATATGCCAGTCGGTGTCCGGACGCTCCTTCGCCTCCTCCACCAGCCCGGCCTCGACGGCAGGCGTCAGCAGGATGCCGGGGTGCGGCATGCTGATCAGCAACGGCAAGCGGCCACGTTTGAAGCTGAGTACGTTATCCATGGGTGATCTCCTCGCCATGACGAATGACCCGCTTGGGCAGATCGCCGCCCAGCCAATAGGCCAGTTGCGCCGGCCGCTGGATCTGCCAGGCAACGAAGTCGGCGACCTTGCCCACCTCCAGGCTACCGCGACTGGCCGCCAGGCCCAAGGCCTTGGCGGCATGCAGGGTGACCCCGGCCAGGGCTTCTTCGGGCGTCAGGCGAAACGAGGTGCAAGCCATATTCAGCATCAGGCGCAAGGACAGCGCCGGCGAGGTGCCGGGGTTGAGGTCGCTGGCCACCGCCATACATACGCCGTGCCGGCGCAGCAGCTCGATCGGTGGCAGCTGGGTCTCGCGCAGGAAGTAGAAGGCGCCGGGCAGTAACACCGCCACGGTGCCGGCCGCGGCCATGGCGATGGCGTCGGCCTCGTCCATGAACTCCAGGTGATCGGCCGACAGCGCCTGATAGCGCGCGGCGAGACTGGAGCCATGCAGCGAAGACAGCTGCTCGGCGTGCAATTTGACCGGCAGACCCAGCGCCTGCGCGGCGCGGAACACCCGCTCGACCTGGGCCGGGGAAAAGCCCAGGTGCTCGCAGAAGGCATCCACCGCATCCACCAGCCCTTCGGCCGCCAGCTCCGGCAGCAGTTCGCTGCAGACCCGCTCGATATAGGCGTCGGCCCGGCCCGCATACTCCGGCGGCAAGGCATGGGCGGCCAGGCAGGTAGCGCGCACGGTCAGCGGCAGCATCTCGCCGAGACGGCGGATAACCCGCAGCATCTTGCGCTCGCTGGCCAGATCCAGGCCGTAGCCGGACTTCACCTCCAAGGTGGTGACGCCCTCGCGCAACAACTGTCGCGCCCGCTGCAGCGCGCCGCTGAGCAACTCGCCCTCGCTGGCTTCGCGGGTGGCGCGCACGGTGCTGGCGATGCCGCCGCCGGCCGCGGCGATCTCGGCATAGCTGACACCCTCGAGGCGCTGCTCGAACTCGCCACTGCGGTCGCCACCAAACACCAGGTGAGTGTGGCAATCGATCAAGCCGGGGGTGAGCCAGGCGCCCTCGAGGTCATGCCGCTCGGCGTAGTCGCCGGCGGGCAGTTCGGCCCGCGGGCCGATCCAGGCGATCTGCGCGCCCTCGCTGACCAGGGCGGCGTCCTCGATGATCGAGTAGCGTCCGCCAGCCATGGTGGCTGCGTGGCAATTGAGCCATAGGCGTTGCATAAGGGGTGTTCCTCCTCGCGGCACAAATTGCGCCTGGCGGCCTGCAGCCTGGTGCAATGGCAAGCATCCGAACCGGGATGACCTTTACCACAAGCATGGCCGCCACCTCGACAAAGGCAATCGCTGCCCGATTTAAATGCTGGCAATACCGGTTCCGTCAGCCCGACTGAATGTGTGAACGCGACCTGTCGATCCTGTTTAATAGCCAAAGCGCGCCCATGCCCATCGCAATCGACGGGGCATGAGCACGCGGCAGGTGGCCTTAGGCCTGGGACGGCAGCAGCTGCGCCGGCAGCAACTCGCTCAGGCAGCGCGAGGCCAGCAGCGCGCTGGCGGCCTCGATATCCGGGGCGAAGAAGCGGTCCTGCTGGTAGTGCGAGACCCGCTCGCGCAGCGTCGCGCGCGCCTGCTCCAGTTTCGCCGAAGACTTGCGCCCTTCGCGAAAATCCAGACCCTGGCAGGCGCCGAGCCACTCGACGGCAAGGATGCCGCGCACGTTGTCGGCCATCTCCCACAGGCGCTTGCCGGCGGCCGGGGCCATCGACACGTGGTCTTCCTGGTTGGCCGAGGTTGGCAGGCTGTCAACGCTGTGCGGATGGGCCAGCGCCTTGTTCTCGCTGGCCAGCGCGGCGGCGGTGACCTGGGCGATCATGAAGCCGGAGTTGACCCCGCCGTTGGCCACCAGGAATGGCGGCAACTGTGACATGTGCTTGTCCATCATCAGCGAGATGCGTCGTTCGGAGAGCGCGCCGATTTCGGCGATGGCCAGGGCCAGGTTATCGGCAGCCATGGCCACCGGTTCGGCGTGGAAGTTGCCACCGGAGATCACATCGCCCTCGGCGGCGAACACCAGCGGGTTGTCCGATACCGCATTGGCCTCGATACCGAGCACCTCGGCGACATGGCGGATCTGATTGAGGCAGGCGCCCATCACCTGGGGCTGGCAACGCAGCGAATAGGGATCCTGGACCTTGTCGCACTGCTCGTGGGAGCGCGAGATCTCGCTACTGGCGGTCAGCAGGTCGCGGTAGGCGGCCGCCGCGTCGATCTGCCCACGCTGGCCACGGGCCGCGTGGATGCGTGCATCGAAGGGCGCCCGCGAACCGAGCATGGCTTCGACGCTGAGGCTGCCACAGACCAGCGCTGCGGCGAACAGGTCCTCGGCAGCGAACAGGCCGCGCAGGGCATAGGCAGTCGACACCTGGGTGCCATTGAGCAGGGCCAAACCTTCCTTGGCCGCCAGGGTCAGCGGCTCGAGACCGGCGACGGCCAGCGCCTCGCGGGCCGGCAGCCACTCGCCGCGATAACGCGCCTTGCCCTCGCCGAGCAGGACCAGCGACATGTGCGCCAGCGGCGCCAGGTCGCCGGACGCACCGACCGAACCCTTGAGCGGGATGTGCGGGTAGACCTCGGCATTGATCAGGGCGATCAACGCATCGATCACCACCCGGCGGATGCCGGAGAAGCCACGGGACAGGCTGTTGACCTTGAGCAGCATGATCAACCGCACCAAATCATCCTCCAGCGGCTGGCCGACGCCGGCGGCGTGCGACAGCACCAGCGAGCGCTGCAGGTTTTCCAGGTCTTCGCTGGCGATACGGGTCGACGCCAGCAGGCCGAAACCGGTGTTGATGCCGTAGGCGGTGCGGTTCTCGGCGAGGATCTGCTCGACGCAGGCGACGCTGGCCTCGATCGCCGCGGCGGCGCTCTCATCAAGGCTGACGCGCACCGGGCCCTGGTGGACCTGGCGCAGTTGGGTCAGGGTCAGCTGGCCGGGCAGAATGTTCAGTGTGCTCATGTTCAGGCTCCTTTAGCCGGGTTGATCATCGGCAGGTTGAGGCCCTGCTCGCGGGCACAGTCGATGGCGATCGGGTAGCCGGCATCGGCGTGACGCATCACCCCGGTGGCCGGATCGTTGTGCAATACACGGGCGATGCGCTCGGCGGCTTCATCGCTGCCGTCGCAGACGATGACCACCCCGGAGTGCTGGGAGAAGCCCATGCCCACCCCGCCGCCGTGGTGCAGCGAGACCCAGGTGGCACCGCTGGCGGTGTTGAGCAGGGCGTTGAGCAGCGGCCAATCGGACACCGCATCGGAGCCGTCCTGCATGGCCTCGGTTTCGCGGTTGGGACTGGCCACCGAACCGGAATCGAGGTGGTCGCGACCGATCACGATCGGCGCGGACAGTTCGCCACTGCGCACCATCTCGTTGAACGCCAGGCCGAGCTTGGCGCGCTGGCCCAGGCCGACCCAGCAGATGCGTGCCGGCAGCCCCTGGAAGGCGATGCGCTCGCGGGCCATGTCCAACCAGTGGTGCAGGTGGGCGTCGTCCGGGATCAGCTGCTTGACCTTGGCGTCGGTCTTGTAGATGTCCTGCGGATCACCGGACAGCGCGACCCAGCGGAACGGACCGACGCCGCGGCAGAACAGCGGTCGGATATAGGCCGGGACGAAACCGGGGAAGTCGAAGGCATGGCTCACGCCCTCTTCCAACGCCATCTGGCGGATGTTGTTGCCGTAGTCGAAGGTCGGCACGCCCTGCTTCTGAAAGTCGAGCATGGCTTGCACGTGTACGGCCATGGATTGCTTGGCGGCCTTGACCACCACCGCCGGCTCGCGCTGCGCGCGCTCACGGTACTGCTCCCAAGTCCAGCCGATCGGCAGGTAGCCGTTGAGCGGGTCGTGGGCGCTGGTCTGGTCGGTGACCATATCCGGGCGCACGCCACGCTTGACCAGTTCCGGCAGGATCTCGGCGGCATTGCCCAGCAGGGCAATTGAGATCGCCTTGCCTTCGGCGCAGTACTTGTCGATGCGCGCCAGGGCGTCGTCAAGATCCTTGGCCTGCTCGTCGACGTACCGGCTGCTCAGACGGAAGTCGATGCGGCTCTGCTGGCACTCGATGTTCAGCGAGCAGGCGCCGGCCAGGGTCGCGGCTAGCGGCTGGGCGCCGCCCATGCCGCCGAGGCCGGCGGTGAGTACCCACTTGCCCGTCAGGTTGCCGGCGTAATGCTGGCGCCCGGCCTCGACGAAGGTTTCGTAGGTGCCCTGGACGATGCCCTGGCTGCCGATGTAGATCCAGCTGCCGGCGGTCATCTGGCCGTACATGGCCAGGCCCTTGGCATCCAGCTCGTTGAAGTGTTCCCAGGTCGCCCAGTGCGGCACCAGGTTGGAGTTGGCGATCAGCACGCGCGGGGCATTGCTGTGGGTCTTGAACACGCCGACCGGCTTGCCGGATTGCACCAGCAGGGTCTCGTCGTCATTCAGGTTGGTCAGGCACTCGACGATCTTGTCGTAGCACGCCCAGTTACGCGCGGCGCGGCCGATACCGCCATACACCACCAGCTCCTTGGGGTTCTCGGCAACTTCCGGGTCGAGGTTGTTCATCAGCATGCGTAGCGGCGCTTCGGTCAGCCAGCTCTTGGCATTGAGCTGGGTGCCGCGGGGAGCGCGGATTTCGACATCACGGAAACGGCTTGAATTGCTCACAAGTAATCCTCCTGGGAAAAACCGCCGTCAGCCTGAGTAATGTGGTGCGTTACGGCTGGGCATTGGCAAATATAAACATGTATATACAACCTAGAGCAAGCAAAAATTCGTTCCGCTTATCGAGCGACCCGAGCCGTCCGCCCGCCCCTAGCAAAAATGACAGTGCAGCATCGCTGCCCGCATCAGCAACAACGGCGCCACGAATGCCTATGACCCAGTAATAAAGGGCCATTCAACGAATAAACACCACCCACCCACTCCACTGATAAGCATGAATAAAACCCTCCACTTGATCGCCAGACCACAACCACGGACCTTGGACACGGCCCTACCGCCCCTCTTCCTCACGCCGCGCACATACCAATTATGGCGCGGAAACGGCCCTTTCATCCAAACATGTCTATACATGTACGCCATATAGAGGTATATCTGCCAGCGGCTTCGGCCCTCCACATCCAATAAAAAGAGAACCTGCATGAAAAAGCTCTTTTCCGCACTACTGCTCACCGCCACCGCCCTGTCCGGACTGACCGCCCACGCCGGCGCCATCGACGACGCCGTCAAGCGCGGCAGCCTGCGGGTCGGCATGGACCCGACCTACATGCCCTTCGAGATGACCAACAAGCGCGGCGAGATCATCGGCTTCGAGGTGGATCTGCTGAAGGCCATGGCCAAGTCCGCCGGGGTCAAGCTGGAAGTCGTGTCCACCTCCTACGACGGCATCATCCCGGCCCTGCTGACCGATAAGTTCGACATCATCGGCAGCGGCATGACCCTGACCCAGGAACGCAACCTGCGCATCAACTTCTCCGATCCGTTCATCGTGGTGGGCCAGACGCTGCTGATCAACAAGGCGCTAGAGGGCAAGATCAACTCGTACAAGGACCTGAATGACGGCCAGTACCGGATCACCTCGAAGATCGGCACCACCGGCGAGATGGTCGCCAAGAAGCTGATTGCCAAGGCCCAGTACCACGGCTTCGACAACGAGCAGGAAGCCCTGCTCGATGTAGTCAACGGCAAGGCCGATGCCTTCATCTACGACGCGCCGTACAACGCCGTGGCGGTGAACAAGGCCGGCGCCGGCAAGCTGGTGTACCTCGACCAACCCTTCACCTACGAGCCCCTGGCCTTCGGCCTCAAGCGCGGCGACTACGACAGCCTCAACTGGATCAACAACTACTTGCACCAGGCCAGGGAAGACGGCACCTACGCGCGCATCCACGCCAAATGGTTCAAGAGCGTCGCTTGGCTGAAGGACATGGAATAGCCAGCCAGACCCGCCGCCGGACCGCGGCCTGGCCCTGGCTCGGCGGTTAGCGACCTTTAAGCCCGTGATCGAGATCTTCCCCATGAATATGCAGAAAGTACTCGCCCTGCCCTGGCAGGCACTGACTCGCCAGCCCGCAGCGCGCAAACGTCGGCGCCCGCGGCAGTGGCCCTGGCACACGCTGACCGCGCTGAGCCTGATTGCCCTGATCTATTGCATCTGGCTGTCCACCTCGATGATCGCCTACGAATGGCGCTGGAATCGCATCCCCCAGTATTTCGTCTACCAGGCCGAGGAGTTGGAGCGCGCCAGCGAGCCCGCCCGCATCGACTCGATTGAAACGCTCGGGCAAACCGCACGCGTGACCCTGGCCAGCGACAGCGGCGGCCAGCAGGTGCTGACGGTCGCCGCCGATAGCCTGCTGCTGGGCGAGGGTGACGAGGTCGACGAAGGCGATGCGCTGGGCTTTAACCGCCACTGGACGGCCGGCCCGCTGCTCTGGGGGCTGTGGAACACCCTGTGGATCTCGGTAGCGTCCGGCGCCGCCGGCCTGCTGATCGGCATGCTCACCGGGCTCTGCCGGCTGTCGCCCAATCCGACCCTGCGCGATCTGTCGACGGTGTATGTCGAAGTGGTGCGCGGCACTCCACTGCTGGTGCAGATCTTCATCTTCTATTTCTTCATCGGTACCGTGCTCAACCTGTCCCGCGAGTTCGCCGGGGTGGCCGCCCTAGCGCTATTCACCGGCGCTTACGTCGGCGAGATCGTCCGCGCCGGGGTGCAGTCGATTGCCAAGGGCCAGAACGAGGCCGCCCGTTCCCTGGGCCTGAGCGCCCCACAGGCGATGCGCCACGTGATCCTGCCGCAGGCCTTAAAACGCGTCCTGCCACCGCTGGCAGGGCAGTTCATCAGCCTGGTCAAGGACACCTCACTGGTGTCGGTGATCGCCATTACCGAGCTGACCAAGAGCGGCCGCGAGGCGATCACCACCTCGTTTTCCACCTTTGAAATCTGGTTCTGCGTCGCGGCCCTGTACCTGCTAATCAACCTGCCGCTGTCGCAGATCGCCAACCATCTGGAGCGGAGGCTCGCGCAAAGTGATTAAGGTCCAAGAACTGGTTAAAACCTTCAACGCCCGCGGCCAACTGGTGCGCGCGGTGGACAACGTCGACACCGCCGTGGCCCGGGGTGAAGTACTGGTGGTACTGGGCCCGTCCGGCTCCGGCAAGTCGACCTTCCTGCGCTGCCTGAACGGCCTGGAAACCTTCGACTCCGGCTCGGTGAGCATCGACGGCGTCGACCTGGCCGACGCCAGGACCGACGTCAACGCCTATCGCCGTGAAGTCGGCATGGTATTCCAGCACTTCAACCTGTTCCCCCACATGACCGTGCTGGAGAACCTCTGCCTGGCGCAGAAAGTGGTGCGCAAGCGCAGCAAGCGCGAGTGCGAGGACAAGGCGCGCGCCCTGCTGGAGAAGGTCGGCATCGCACAGAAGGCCAACGAGTACCCCTCGCACCTGTCTGGCGGCCAGCAACAGCGGGTGGCCATCGCCCGCGCACTGTGCATGGAGCCCAAGGTGATGTTGTTCGACGAACCCACCTCGGCACTCGACCCGGAGATGGTCGGCGAGGTCCTGGACGTAATGAAGACCCTGGCCCTAGAGGGAATGACCATGGTCTGCGTGACCCACGAGATGGGCTTCGCCCGGGAAGTGGCCGATCGCGTGCTGTTCTTCGACCACGGCAAGCTGCTGGAGGACGCCGCCCCCGCGCAGTTCTTCCAGCAACCCCAGGACCCGCGCGCCCAGGCCTTCCTGCGCCAGGTTCTGTAGCTGGACCGGGAGCCCCGCCGGGGCTCCCATTCGCTCGCCGCAGAGCCCGCTAGTGCGGGCTCAACTCGATCAGGCAGCATGCTCCGGGGGCGTCCGCCTGCAACTGCAACTCGACCAGGCCGGTGCCGCGCTCGATCTGCAGGCAGTCGTAGCGCCCCAGGCGGGCACAGCCGCCATCCCCGATGGTCAGCTCCAGCGCCTCGATGGCGCTGAACAGCAGCAGCGTGGTCGCCGAGGTGAACAACCGCTGCGGCTGCGCCAGGGCCAGCCACTGCACGCGCGCACTGTAGCGCTGCGGGGCATAGATCAGGTTGAAGTCACGGATGGCGCCGGCCAGCAACTGGCACTCCACCCGGCTGTCACCGGCGAAGGCGAACGGATCGAACGGTAACAGCGGCCGCGACGCCACCCCGTCGACCTGCAGGCACATGCCCGCGCCCTCCAGCACGGTGATGACGCGCTGGTAGCCGGCAAAGGCGGAAAAGCCGCCGGACTCAGCGATATCGGCGATCGACAGGCGCCAGCCGAATCCCTCCAGCCCTTCGCCCTGGTCGCGGGCGATTTCCAGGGTGCTGCCCGCGCCATTCTTCCACGGCATACGCGGATAGTCGGCCGCGCGCAGGATATGGATCTGGCTCATGAACTGAAACGCCCCTCCAGGCGATGGCGCGAGCCCGGATGCACCAGGCGCGCCGAGGTTACGGCCTGCGGACCGGACCAGGTGCGTCGACGAATCAACAGACAGGGTTCGCCACGCTCGATCTGCAGCAGCCGGCACTCCTCGGCATCGGCGAGAATCGCCTCGACCACGTGCTCACCCTCGGTCAGGGGCGCGACACGCGACAGGTAGGCATAGGGGGTGAGCTGGGTGAAATCTTGCTTGAGGTAATCCGGTGCCACGGCCGCATTGACGTAGCGGTCTTCCAACTGCACCGGCACATCATTCTCGTAGTGCACGATCAGCGAGTGGAATACCCGCTGGCCTTCACGCAGATCCAGCGCCATGGCCCGCTCCGGACTGGCCAGTTCCTCGCCCAGGCGAATCAGCTTGCACTGGTGACGATGGCCGCGGGCAGCGATTTCGTCGGCGATGTTGTTCACCGCAAACAGGGCCGAGCGCCCCTTGGGCTCGGCAACGAAGGTGCCCACGCCCTGCATGCGCAGCAGCAGGCCGTCATTGGTCAACTCGCGCAGGGCGCGGTTGATGGTCATGCGGCTGAAACCCAGCTGTTCCACCAGCTCGCTTTCCGAGGGCACCCGGTGGTGCGCCGGCCAGGCGCCGCTATGGATCTGCTGGACGATCATCTGCTTGACCTGGGCATACAGCGGTGCCGGTGCTTCACTGAGCTGACCGGCAAGCGCGGATGGCTTCGAGAATGCTTTTGTCACGTGTCTCTCCTTGTCGCCTGTCCGGCAGTTTACCTTCGCCACAAACACCTGTATATGTATATACAAATAAACACCAGCAAGTGGACAAGCATTATGCCTGCATTCTTCGCCCCCCGCGCCCTGCTCGCCCACGGCTGGGCACAGAACGTACGCTTGGAGGTCAGCGCCTCCGGCATCCTGGACAGCATCATCGTCGACGGCTCGACCGAGGGCGCCGAACGCCTGCGCGGCCCGCTGCTGCCGGGCATGCCCAACCTGCATTCGCATGCCTTCCAGCGCGCCATGGCCGGCCTCGCCGAAGTGGCCGGCAACCCCAACGACAGCTTCTGGACCTGGCGCGAACTGATGTACCGCCTGGTCGGCCAGCTCAGCCCCGAGCAGATCGGGGTGATCGCCCGCCAGCTGTATATCGAGATGCTCAAGGCCGGCTACACCTCGGTGGCCGAATTCCACTACGTGCATCACGACCCGCAGGGTCAGGCCTACGCCGACCCGGCCGAACTGGCCCTGCGCATCAGCCAGGCGGCCCTCGATGCCGGCATCGGCCTGACCCTGCTGCCGGTGCTCTACAGCCACTCCGGCTTCGGCGGCCAACCGGCGAATCAGGGCCAGCGCCGCTTTATCCACAGCAGCGACAGCTACCTGACCCTGCAGCAGCGCCTGCAGCCGCTGATCGAGCAGCACCCGACACAGCGCCTGGGCCTGTGCTTTCATTCGTTGCGCGCGGTCACCCCCGAACAGATCCAGACCGTTCTGGGCGCGACTGCCGGCGACTGCCCGGTGCACATCCACATCGCCGAACAGCAGAAGGAAGTCGACGACTGCCTGGCCTGGAGCGGTCGCCGCCCCCTGCAATGGCTGTATGAACAGGCGCCGGTCGATCAGCGCTGGTGCCTGGTGCACGCCACCCATGCGCAGGCCGACGAAGTCAGCCTGATGGCACGCAGCGGCGCCGTGGCCGGCTTGTGCCCGAGCACCGAGGCCAACCTCGGCGACGGCATCTTTCCGGCAGTGGATTTCCTCAGCCAGGGTGGTCGCTTGGGCATCGGCTCGGACAGCCATGTCGCGGTCAACATGACCGAAGAATTACGCTGGCTGGAATACGGCCAACGCCTGCGCGACCAGCGCCGCAACCGCCTCTACCGCAGCGATCAGCCGCTGATCGGTCGCAGCCTGTACGACGCCGCCCTTACCGGCGGCGCCCAGGCGCTCGGCCAGCCGGTGGGCGAACTGGCGGTCGGCAAACGTGCCGACTGGCTGGTGCTGGATGGTGACGACCCTTATATCGCCACTGCCAGCGACGACGCCTTGCTCAATCGCTGGTTATTCGCCGGCAACGAGCGACAAATCAGCGATGTCATGGTCGGCGGCCGCTGGGTGGTGCGTGACCGGCAGCATGCCGGCGAACTGGAAAGCGCCAGGGCCTTTGCCACGGTATTGCGCGAACTGCTGGGTTAACGCCACCAGTTCGAAGGGACGCAGGCCAGCAGCACATAGCGCGCTACCCGCAAAAAAATGCCGCTGTCCTGATCAAGGAAAGCGGCATTGTTTTCGAGTGAGCGACATCGCCCCTCGCAGGCACTTCTCAGGGTTGCGGCAACTGCTCGTCCGGTGTGCGCCAGATCAGCGCATCGGTGTCGTAGTCTTGCCCACGCGCGACTTCCAGCAACTTGTCGCGCACGGTGGGCGCCACTTGCGGGGTACGCGCCAGCAACCAGAGGTAGTCGCGGTTCGAGTGGCCAACCAGCGCAGTCTGGTAGTCGTCATCCAGGTACAGCACCCAATACTCACCCCTGGCGACGCTCGGCAGCAGACGGCTGAACCAGTTATCGAAGCGCACCCACAGCTTGTCGGTCTGACCCGCCACCTGCGGCACCGCCTGTCCCTTGACCTCCTGCCACTCACCTTCGAGGGTGCGACAACGGTTGCTTACATCGACGCTGCCATCGTCCTGTAGCTGATAATGCGCCTCGGATTGCACGCAGTTACGCTGGAAGAACATGGGCAGTCGTGCCAGCTCATACCAGGTGCCCTGGTAACGCTGCAGATCGACCTGGTCGACGGTTTTCGGTGGCACCGCTCCGGTACCCGAGTTGGCGCAACCCGCCAGCACTGCAACGGCTAACAACCCTGCGAATACGCGCACGCTCGACTCCTTATTTCAGACCTTTGCCCGAGAACATCACCACCTTGTCGCCAGCGAACTGCACGCTGACAAAACTCTTCTCGTCACCCCAGGTACAGCTGGTGAGGCCCAAGGCGCCGGCGCATTCGCTGGGCGCACCGAGCAACTGCTCGACCTCCGGCTTGGTCATCCCGGACTTGAGTTTGGAAAAATTGTCCTGATTGACCTTGCTGCACGCAGCCAGCAGTAAAAAGCACGACAACACGGCGAAATAGCGCAACGACATGGCGCAGGCTCCAGAAAGGAAAGAGGGGAGGAAAGTTTGCCACAGTGCCGCAACAGCTGCCCGATTGGACGTCAGAAACGCGAGCCAGGTTCCTGCAGGAAGGCCAACTCTTCCGGAGTCGAGGGTCGACCAAGCACGGCATTACGGTGGGGAAAGCGAGAAAAACGGTCAATTACCCACTGATGACGCTCGGCGTAATCCAGATAATCGGCAAACAATGCACGCTCGGCAGGGGGCGCGACGGACAGTAGTTGGGTGAAGCGGCGGACCGCTTCGTCCTGCAGGAGCAGATCTTCGGCATGCTCCAGGGCCAGGTAGACGAACACCCGCTGAATCGGCGTCAGCCCCTCTTCCTTCTCCCCGTCCAACCCCTCGAGCACCAGTTGCCGGGCTTTGCCGTCGCCAGCAAAGGCCCGCGGGCTATCGCGGAAGATCATCCGCGGCAACTGATCCAGCAGCAGAATCAGCGCCAACCAACCGTGCGGCGAGTCGGCCCAGCCATCCAACTTGCCGGCCAGGGCCTGCTCCACCAGCTCGCCGAATCGCTCACGCGCCTCGGTGTCCTGGCCATCCTGCTTGCCAAACCACAGCTTGGCGCGCGCCGCCGCCACCTCGGCGGCCGTTGTCCCGGTACCGAACCACCAGTCAAGCAACGGCTGCCAAGGTGTATTCATGGATCACTCCTGGTGGTAGGCGGTCACGCGCTCGACTTCTTCCTTGGAGCCAAGGAATACTGGCACACGCTGGTGCAGGGAAGTCGGCTGAATATCGAGAATGCGCTGGGTGCCATTGGTCGCAGCGCCGCCCGCCTGCTCGATGATAAAGGACATCGGATTGGCTTCGTACATCAGGCGCAACTTGCCGGGCATTGCAGGGTCGCGACCATCGCGCGGGTACATGAACACGCCGCCTCGGGTGAGGATGCGGTGCACGTCGGCAACCATAGAGGCGATCCAGCGCATGTTGTAGTTCTTTTCCAGCGGCCCGCTTTCGCCGGCCAGCAACTCGTTGACATAACGCTGCACCGGCGCCTCCCAGTGACGCTGGTTGGACATGTTGACCGCGAACTCCTGGGTGGTTTCCGGCACCTTGATGTCATCGTGGGTCAGCACGAAGCTGCCCAGCTCGCGATCCAGGGTGAAGCCCTTGACGCCATTGCCCAGGGTCAGCAGCAGCATGGTCTGCGGACCATAGATCGCATAACCGGCGGCGACTTGCTTGGTACCCGGCTGGAGAAAGGCCTCTTCGCCAAGATCACCGGTGGCGCCATTGCGGTCGGGGCAACGCAGGACCGAGAAAATGGTGCCTACCGATACGTTGACATCGATATTGGACGAGCCGTCCAGCGGGTCGAACACCAGCAGGTAAGCGCCTTTCGGATAGCGCCCGGGGATCTGGTAGGCCTGGTCCATTTCTTCCGACGCCATGCCGGCCAGGTGACCGCCCCACTCGTTGGCCTCGAGAAGGATTTCGTTGGACATCACATCAAGCTTTTTCTGCACTTCGCCCTGCACGTTCTCGGTGCCCATGCTGCCGAGCACGTCATCCAGGGCGCCCTTGGATACCGCATGACTGATCGCCTTGCAGGCCCGTGCGACCACTTCGATAAGGAAACGCAGATCGGCAGGAGTGTTGTGGCTGCGAGTCTGTTCGATCAGATAGCGGCTCAGGGTGATGCGGGACATGGACAGCTCCGGAAAGGAAAGAAATCGTGTGCAGTTTAACCCTATACGGGCGGTTGCGCCTCCAAGCCAGGATGGATGGAGCACATACTCGGTATGCGGAACAGCTTAAGCCTGCGCGCAGACCTGCACGCGGTTACGTCCTGCCCGTTTGGCCGCATAAAGTGCGACATCGGCCGCATGCAGGAGCTCATCCAGCGCGCGACCCTGCTCGGGCCACAGCGCCAGGCCAGCCGACAAGGTTACCGTGCGCTCACCGCTGCGCGTAGGCAGCGGGCTGCCGGCCAGGCCCTGACAAATCGACTCCAGGCACTTGCGCGCCTCCGCCGCATCGACACCCGGCAGGACCAACAAAAACTCCTCGCCGCCGATTCGAAACACCGCATCCGAGGCGCGCAGATTATCCAGCAAGTGCTGCGCCACGCCCTTGAGTACGTCGTCACCGGCCAGATGGCCGTATTCGTCGTTGAGCTGCTTGAAATGATCGAGGTCGATCAAGGCCAGCGCCAGCGACGTCTGCTCACGCTGCGCGCGGGACAGCTCGCGACTGAAAAACTCATCGAGGTAGCGCCGGTTGTACAGCCCGGTCAGCGGATCGCGCAGTGCCTGCTCTTGCAACTGCTCATGCAGGCTGGAGATGGTGCGCAGACGGTCCTCACTGATGGCCAGCGCCTCGGCCAGTTCAAGCTCGCCGAGATGGCGCTGGGTGACATCGCGCAGGTAGAGCATATGGCCGAGCACGATGATGCCGTGGCGGGTCTCACGCTCGATCACCCGAATGCGTACCTCGAAGTAACGCCCCGAACTGGCCAGGGAGAGCAATTGATCCTGACCCGCAGGATCCTGGCGCCGCATCACCCCTCGCAAGTCCCGGCCGAACACCGGCCAATCGCCCAACTTGCGGCCCTGCCAAGCCGTACTCAAGCCGGCCAGTTTGAGCGCCTCCGGATTAGCCTCGATCACCCGCATCTGCGGATCCACCACCAGCACCGGGTCAAGCAACGCGTCCAGCAGCAGATGCCGCGCCACCGGCAACAAATCGAACAGACGCACGCCGCCGATCAGCCAGGCAAATGCGACCAGGGTAAAGGCAAAGCTGAAGGGCGTCGGGTCGAAGCCGAAAACCGTCCAGCCGAAGCCGATGTAGCCGATATTGGCCGCCCAAGGCGCGGCAGTGAGCACCACGAAGGCCAGATAATGCCGACGATGGACGCCGCGGTTGAACGCTGCCGCACGGATGACCACGCCCAGGCTGAAGACCATGAACAGGTAAAGGTAGACCGCCGCCGCATAGAACAGCGGACCGTGCTGGTAACGTACGGGCGAACCCGGCTCAGCCGAAAGCGCCGCCGTCCCCGCGCCATAGAACCAGCCATGCCAAGGGTTGCTCAGAGCCACCAACCAGATCACCACCGGCACCACGGCCAGGCCCAGCGCGTGACGCAGAGGCAAAGGCTGTCGCACGCTATTGACGTACTGCCAGAGAAAAATCGACCAGAAAGCCGGTACAGAGAGGATGCCGGGCCAGGCCATGCTCGCCCAGAACACCTTGCACTCGGCCGCCTGCGCAGCCATTTCCAAGGCCGCGGCAAGCATCCACCAGAGACTCGCCGCATGCAGCAGGATAAAACTCTCGCGACCCGGGAAGTAGCGCTGCTGCTTGACCCAGCGCGTCAACAGCAACACGCCAATGCAGATCAGACTGGTCAGCACTACCGGCGCACTCAGCGCCCAGCCCGAACCCGCACACATGCTCATGGGCACAGCCACGGAGCTTGCGCCTGACAAGGCCACGCGTGAGGCGACAGCAGTGCAAGCGCATTCAAAGCAGACAGAGCACGATAAAGAGACATGCGTAAGAGGCCGTCCTGACCTGAAACGGTGATAAGAAAACACCCGAAAACTGCTGGCAGCGCCAAAGATACTGCACTTCAGCCAGTTTCTAGTATGGGTTTTATTGCCCTGAGTCCGCGGTCGCCGCAACAGCCAGTCCGGTTGCCGGCGAGAGCCAGGCAACGCTGCCAGGCCAGCCAAGAAAACCGACCAGCCGGCAGATGTTGGTTCACAAATCCGTCAACGCCGTTATCATCGCCCGCTGCCCAGCCAATACGCGCCTATAGCCCCATGAAGAACAACCTGATCGCCGCCGCCGAGATCGACCGCCTGGACACCTGGGCCAAGTACACCAGTGACATGTGCCACAGCTGCAACTCCAGCTGCTGCACGCTGCCGGTCGAGGTGCGCATCGGCGACCTGATCCGCATCGGTGTGGTCGACGACTTCGAGCGCGACGAACCGCCGAAGAATATCGCCAAACGCCTGCAGAAAGAGGGCATCGTCGAGCGGTTCAACCAGAAGTCGGGGATCTTTACCCTGATCCGCATGAGCAACAACGACTGCCTGTACCTGGATCGCAAGACCCGCCTGTGCACCATCTACGACAAGCGCCCGGACACCTGCCGCAACCACCCCAAGATCGGCCCACGGCCAGGCTATTGCGCCTACAAGCCGAAAGTCTGAGTCGGCTCGGCCACGGCCGCCTCGCGGCAATGCGACACATACAAGGTGGGCGCAACTCTCGCTAGACTGGCCGGCCAGGCCAGCCGCACAAGATCGCCGCGCATGAATTCGCCCCAAATGCACACCCCCAGCAGCCAGCATGGCCTGCGCTTCCACCCGGAACGCGAGGCCCTGTTCAACGAGTTGCACACCCGCCCCTTTCCGGTGCTGTCGACGCCTTCGCGCCTGACGCAACTGGTGCTGCTGCCCGACACCCAGCAGACGGACGCCGAATACCAGCACCTGCTGCGCCTGTGCGATCGTCACGCGGTGCTGCCGCCCGCGGCGCACTCCTCCTGCTATTACCAGGACTTCGGCGGCTTCGAACTGCGCTGGGAGCGCCATACCGAATTCTCCACCTACACCCTGGTGAGCAAGCAGGTGCAAGGCCCCCCCTTCAGCCAGGATGCCCTGGCCCTGCTCCCGGAACACTGGCTGCAGCAGCTGCCCGGGCAACTGCTCAGCTGCAACCACCTGGAAATCATCGCCGCGCCGGAGACGCAGCCGAGCCCGGACGAGATGCGCATGCACTTCGAAGGCCAGCGCCTGATCAGCTCCAGCGTCAGCGACGGCCAGGCCCGCCTGTGGAGCGCCTATCGCATCCACAGCGATGGCAGCGGCCGCATGCTGATCCACAATCGCGGCCTCAATCCCTGCCAGAGCGGGCGCCTGGTGCGCACCCTGCTGGAGATGGAAACCTACCGCATGATGCTGCTCCTGGCCCTGCCCCAGGCCAAGGCCATCGCCCCGCAGATCAAGGAGATGGAGCAGCAGCTGGCCGCCGCCATCCAGCAGATCAACCGGATCGGCGACCTCGGCGACGAACGCCGCCTGCTCGGCGAGCTGGGCAGCCTGGCGGCACGGGTCGAGCAGTTGATCGCCGCGCACAACTTCCGCTTCTCCGCCAGCCGCGCCTATTACGAGCTGATCATCAATCGCCTGGGCGAGTTGCGCGAACAGGAATGCCCCGGCCTGCAGACCTTCAGCGAGTTTCTCCAGCGCCGCCTGACCCCGGCCTGGCGCACCAGCGAGGCCGCCGAACAGGATCTCGACGACCTGGCGCGACGCATCGACAGGGCCAGTGAACTGCTGCGCACCCGTATCGACCTGACCATCGAAACCCAGAACCAGCAGCTGATGCAGGCCATGGACAAGCGCAGCCACCTGCAGCTGCGCCTGCAACAGACGGTGGAAGGCCTATCGGTGGCGGCCATCAGCTATTACCTGGTAGGGCTGTGCAAATACCTGGCAGAATCGGCCAAGGCCCTCGGCCTGATCGAAAGCAGCACCCTGGCCACCGGCATCGCCGTGCCAGTGTGCGTGGCCGCGGTATGGCTGGGCATGCGCCGGCTCAAGCGCAGCCTGCACCTGCCCGGCGAATCCGGCTAGCAGGCCATGGCGGCGGCAGCCCCCCCCACCGGCACGACGGAACCCTGCATGATCCAGGCCGACGACTTCCCCGATGACGCCCAGCAGAGCGAGCGTACCCGCGCCACGGTGATGCGCTATCACTACAGCTGGAAAGACCGCGACCTTGACGCCGTGATGGCGCTGTATCACCCGGATATCCAGTACCACGACTTCTTCCAGCAGCGCTGCATGGGCTTTGCCGAGCTGCGCGAGTACGTGCGCAACAACCTGCCGCGCCAGCCCGGTGAAGCCCTGGAGCACACCGACCGCATTCGCATCGATGGCCATACCGCGTTTATCCAGTACCGCATCAGCCTGCAGGGCAGTGGCGGTCTGCTGGCGTTTCGCACCGGCGAGGCGATCACCGTGCGCGATGGCCTGATCTGGCGTATCCATGAGTACGCCACGCTGATGCGCGAAGCGCGCGAGCAGCACGCCGCCGGCGACTCACGCCCGGCGCTTAGCCGCCTCGGCCTCAGCGCCCGCCAGCTGGGCCTGCTGGCGCAGGACCTGGAAGACTACATGCAGCGCGCCGAGGCCTACCTCGACCCGCAACTGAGCCTGCAGCAGGTCGCCGCCGCCACCGGCTACAGCCGCAACCAGATCTCCCACCTGCTCAACCAGGTGCTCGGCCAGAGCTTCTACCGCTATATCAACCACAAGCGCCTGCAGCACCTGCTCGACAGACTGGAGGCCGGCAAGGACCTGCAGCGCATCGACGACCTGGCCTTCGCCGCCGGCTTCAATTCGCTGTCGGCCTTCTACAGCTGCTTCCGCCGGCATACCGGGCTGTCGCCCAAGGCCTACCTCAAGCAGACTTCCTTGCGGGCCCGCACACACGACAAGCCCTGATCCGCCTCACTAATCTCTGCGCATCCCATTACCTGCCGGAGATCGACGATGAGCCCATGGCGCTCCCTCAGCCTGTGGATGGATCAGCTGGACGAACCGCTGACAGCCCGCCCGGCACTGACCGACGACCTGCACGCCGATGTGGCGATCATCGGCGCGGGCTACACCGGCCTGTGGACCGCCTATTACCTCAAGCGCCAGGCCCCGCAACTGCGCATCGTTATCCTCGAAGGCGAGATTGCCGGCTTCGGGGCCTCCGGGCGCAACGGCGGCTGGCTGATGGGCAACCTGCTCGGCGAGGATCGCCTGCTCGCCGACCAGCCCAGCGCCGCGCGCCGGAGCGCCTATGCACTGCTGCACGGGATTCCCGATGAAGTCGCCAGCGTGCTGGCCCGCGAAGGCATCGCCTGTGATTACCGCAAGGGCGGCGTGCTCTATTGTGCCGCGCGCTACCCCGAGCAGCTGGCCAGCCTGCAACAGCACCTGCTCGAACTGCGTGCCTTGGGCCTGGGCGATGACGCTTACCGCTGGTTAAGCGCCAACGAACTGCGCCAGCAACTCAGGCTGAACAATGCCTACGGCGCGATCCACGCCAGCCACTGCGCCACCATCCAGCCGGCCAAACTGGTGCGCGGCCTGGCCCGCTGCGTGCAATCCATGGGCGTGGAACTGTACGAACAGAGCCGGGTGATCGACTGGCAATCTGGCCTGGTGCGCACCGCCGCCGGCAGCGTGCGCGCCGACTGGATCGTCCCGGCCGTGGAAGGCTACGCCGCCAGCCTGCCGCCCCTGGGCAAGCATCAGTTACCGGTGCAGAGCCTGCTGGTGGCCACCGAGCCGCTGCCCAAGGACGTCTGGGCCGACATCGGCCTGGAGCGCGGCCAGGCCTTTAGCGAAAACAGCCGCCAAGTCACCTACGGCCAGCGTAGCGCCGACGACCGCTTGGTCTTCGGTGCCCGCGGCGGCTACCGCTTCGGCGGCCAGTTGCGTACCGATTTCAATCTCAGCGAGGACGAACGCGGCCTGCGCCGCTACCTGTTCGGCGAACTCTTCCCGCCGCTCAAGCAGGTGCGCATCACCCACGCCTGGGGCGGCAACCTGGGCATGGCGCGGCGCTTTCGCCCGCACATGCTGGTGGACCGCAAAAACGGCATCGCCCTGTCCGGCGGTTACGGCGGTGAAGGCGTCGGCGCGAGCAACCTCGGCGGGCGCACCCTGGCCGACCTGATTCTGCACCAGCACAGCGAACTGACCCGGCAACCCTGGGTGTGGGACGACCAGCCACTCAACAGCTTGCCGCGCTGGGAGCCGGAACCGCTGCGCTGGCTCGGCTACAACGCGATCATCCAGAGCTTCGTCCATGAGGACCGCGTACTGGCCGACCCGCACAGCCCCCCTTGGCGTCGGAAACTGGCCACTGGCCTGGCTGGCACCCTGGAAAAATTCATGCGTTAACGGAGCGATTGATGAGCATCCAACACTTCAGCAACACCGCCCAACTGTCCCTGATGGACGTCAGCCCGGTGGCAGTGCCGCTCGGCGAGCCGGTGGCGATCACCAGCAGCCAGGGCATCGAACAGGCCGACGGCGTCGCCGCCGGAATTTGGGAATGTACGCCGGGGCGCTGGCGGCGACAGATCGCCCAGCAGGAGTTCTGCCACTTTATCGCCGGGCGCTGCACCTTCACCCCGGACGGCGGCGAGCCCATGCAGATCCAGGCCGGCGATGCCCTGCTGCTACCGGCCAACACCTTCGGCATCTGGGATATCCAGGAGACCGTGCGCAAGAGCTTCGTCCTGCTCAGGTAACCGGCCCAGCGCAGACCGCCGCCTTTGACTTGCAACCGCCACTTCGACAACACCGACAAAAACGATGAGGTACTCCCATGTTGAAAAAACTGCTTCCCCTGCTGTTGCTAAGCAGCGTCAGCCAGGCCGCGGAAACCGTGCGCATCTACAACTGGACCGACTACATCGCCCCCGACACCCTCAAGCAGTTCGAGCAAGGCAGCGGCGTCAGCATCCACTACGACGTCTACGACAGCAACGAAACCCTGGATGCCAAGTTGATGGCCGGGCGCTCGGGCTATGACGTGGTATTCCCGTCCAACCACTATATGGCGCGGCAGATCTAGGGCGGCGCGCTGAAGAAGCTCGACAAGAGCCGTCTGCCAGGCTGGAGCCACCTCAATCCGATCCTGATGAAAGCCCTGGAAACCAACGACCCCGGCAACCAGTACGGTTTCCCTACCTGTTGGGCAGCACCGGGATCGGCTACAACGTCGCCAAGGTGCGCGAAGTGCTCGGCGAGGATGTGCCGCTCGACTCCTGGGACCTGATCTTCAAGCCCGAACACCTGGCCAAGCTCAGCCAGTGCGGCGTGGCGATTCTCGACAACGGCCCCGAGCTGCTGCCCATTGCCCTGCACTACCTCGGGCTGCCGCACCACAGCCAGAACCTCGATGACTACAAGAAGGCCGAAGCGCTGCTGCTGGAGATGCGCCAGAACGTGCACTACTTCCACTCCTCCAAGTACGTCGGCGATCTGGCCAATGGCGATATCTGCATGGCGGTGGGCTTTTCCGGCGACATCATGCAGGCCTCTAACCGCGCCAGCGAAGCGGGCACAGGCATCGCCATCCACTATGTGACCCCCAAGGAAGGCACGCCGATCTGGTTCGATATGGCTCGATATGGTTCGATATGGTTCGATATGGTTCGATATGGTGAGCATGCCGGCCGACAGCAACAACGAGCAGGCCGCCTACGCCTTTATGAATTACCTGCTGCAACCCGAGGTGATCGCGCAGATCACCAACCATGTGCAATACGCCAACGGCAACAGCGCCGCCGACGCCCTGATCGACCCCGGGCTGAAGGCCGATGCCACCGTCTACCCGCCACAGGAAGCAATGGACAACCTCTTCGCCCTGGAAGCCATGCCCCTGAAGATCGACCGCGTGCGCACGCGCCTCTGGAGCAAGGTCAAGAGTGGGATCTGACGCTGCAAAAAAACTGAATCAAAACCAATAAAAAGCCCCCGCCAACTCACGTTGGCGGGGGCCTTTTCACTCATGCAACCGAGTTATCAGTTGCCTTTCTTGGCCGCGCGGGTGCGCTCGCTTTCACCAAGAATTTTCTTACGCAGGCGAATCGACTTCGGCGTCACTTCACACAGCTCGTCGTCCTGGATGAATTCCAGAGCCTGTTCCAGCGTGAACTTCACCGGTGGAACCAGGGCGATGGTTTCGTCCTTGCCGGAAGCACGCATGTTGTCGAGCTTCTTGCCTTTGGTCGGGTTCACGCCCATGTCGTTGTCGCGGCTGTTGAGGCCGACGATCTGACCTTCGTAGATGTCCTGGCCGTGCTCGACAAACAACTTGCCACGCGCCTGCAGGGTTTCCAGCGAGTAGGTCAGCGCCTTGCCGGTAGCGACCGACACCAGTACGCCATTCTGACGACCGGACATGTCGCCGGACTTCATCACGTCGTAACGGTCGAAGATGCTGGTCATGATGCCGGCACCGGAGGTCAGGGTCAGGAACTCGTTACGGAAACCGATCAGACCACGGGCCGGGATATTGTACTCAAGGCGCACACGGCCCTTGCCATCCGGAACCATGTTGGTCAGGTCGCCTTTGCGCAGACCCATCTGCTCCATCAGCGCGCCCTGGGAAACTTCCGGCACGTCGATAGTGACGTTTTCAAAGGGTTCGTGCTTGACGCCATCGACCATCTTGATGATCACTTCCGGACGACCGACACCCATCTCGAAGCCTTCGCGACGCATGGTTTCGATCAGTACCGAGAGGTGCAGTTCACCACGGCCGGAGACCTTGAACTTGTCGGCAGTGTCGCCTTCTTCGACGCGCAGGGCCACGTTGTACAGCAGCTCCTTGTCCAGACGCTCCTTGATGTTGCGGCTGGTGACGAACTTGCCTTCCTTACCGCAGAACGGCGAGTCGTTGACCTGGAAGGTCATGGCAACGGTCGGCTCGTCCACGGACAACGGAACCATGGCCTCGACGTTCTGCGGGTCGCACAGGGTGTCGGAGATGAACAGCTGATCGAAACCGCTGATGCAAACGATGTCGCCAGCGGCGGCTTCGTCCACGTCGATGCGGTGCAGGCCGTGGTGGCCCATCAGCTTGAGGATACGACCGTTACGGCGCTTGCCGTGAACGTCGATCGCCACCACCTGGGTGTTCGGCTTGACGCGGCCACGGGCGATACGGCCAACGCCGATAATGCCGAGGAAGCTGTTGTAGTCCAGGGCGGAAATCTGCATCTGGAACGGGCCGTCGCGGTCGACTTTCGGCGCCGGCACGTGATCGACGATGGCCTGGTACAAGGGCACCAGGTCATCCGCCATGTCGGTGTGTTCCAGACCGGCAACACCGTTGATCGCCGAAGCAAATACGATCGGGAAGTCCAGCTGCTCTTCGGTAGCGCCAAGGTTGTCGAACAGGTCGAAGATTTGCTCGACAACCCAATCCGGACGCGCGCCCGGACGATCGACCTTGTTCACCACCACGATCGGACGCAGGCCAGCCTGGAAGGCTTTCTGAGTCACGAAGCGGGTTTGCGGCATCGGGCCGTCTTGGGCGTCGACAACCAGCAGCACCGAGTCAACCATCGACATCACGCGCTCGACTTCTCCGCCGAAGTCAGCGTGGCCGGGGGTGTCGACGATGTTGATGTGGTGGCCATTCCAGTTGATGGCGGTGTTTTTCGCCAAGATGGTAATGCCGCGCTCTTTTTCCTGGTCGTTGCTGTCCATCAGGCGCTCGGTGTCGAGCTCGTTGCGCTCAAGGGTACCGGACTGGCGCAGAAGGGCATCAACCAAGGTGGTTTTGCCATGGTCGACGTGAGCGATGATGGCGATGTTGCGTAGTTTTTCGATCACTTGTGTATCTCGATCAGAGGATTCGGTTTGCCGCATATTCTACGCGGCGGATATTAACTAAATACGAATTCGGCCAGACGGTGCAAAAGCGCAGCGGCTTTTACCCCGCCTGCAGGTCGGGAGGGCGATGGCGGATGCTGCCGCCATTCAACCCAGGCGTCTTATGCCGGACGATAAACGCGCACATTGGCATACCCCTCGCTAAGCAGGTGGTGGGCATGCAAACGGCTCATGATGCCTTTGTCGCAATACAGCAGGTATTGACGACTGGCATCCAGCTCTTTGAAGCGGCTGTTCAAGGCATAGAACGGCAGCGTTTGCACTTCGATACCGGGCAGCTCGAGAGGCTGCTCTTCGGCGTTATCCGGGTGACGGATGTCAATGATGACATGACTGGCCAGGGCTTCGCTGACTTCCTCGACCTTGATGTCCTTGCCCAGCTCGTCGATTACCTTGTCGATCGGCAGCAATGTCGCGCGCTCAAGGGCGCGCTCGAGAATTGCCATATCGAACTGACGCTCTTCATATTCGATGCGGTCTTTCTTCGCCCGGGTGGTCGGGTTCACCGAGATCACGCCGCAATACTCTGGCATGTGCTTGGCAAACTCGGCGGTGCCGATGGCGGTGGCAGTGTCGATGATGTCCTGCTTGTGGCTGGCGATCAGCGGCCGCAGCACCAGCATGTCGGTGGCCGAGTCGATCACCGAGAGGTTGGGCAGGGTCTGGCTGGAGACCTGGGAAATCGCCTCGCCGGTGACCAGAGCATTGATCTGCAGCTTCTCGGCCATGTGCGTGGAGGCGCGCAGCATCATGCGCTTGAGGATCACACCCATCTGGCTGTTGTCGACCTTGCCGATGATCTCGCCGAGCACTTCCTCGAAGGGCACGCTGATAAACAGCACGCGCTGCGAGCGGCCGAATTTCTGCCACAGGTAGTGAGCGACTTCCATCACGCCCAGCTCGTGAGCACGGCCACCCAGGTTGAAAAAGCAGAAATGGGTGACCAGGCCGCGGCGCATCATCTGATAGGCCGCGACCGTGGAATCGAAACCGCCGGACATCAGCACCAGGGTCTGCTCCAGCGAGCCGAGCGGATAACCGCCCAGGCCCTGGTGCTGATTGTGGATGACGAACAGGCGCTGGTCGCGGATTTCCATGCGCACTTCGACTTCGGGCTGCTTCAGGTCGATCCCGGCGGCGCCGCACTGCTGGCGCAATTGGCTGCCGACGTAGCGCTCGATGTCCATGGAACTGAACGCATGCTTGCCGGCCCGCTTGCAGCGCACGGCGAAGATCTTGCCCGGCAAGCGGTCGCCGAAGTGGTGCTTGCATTTCTCCAGCACGTCGTCGAAGTCGCCCAGCGGGTATTCGTCGACCTGGAGAAAATGGGTGATGCCTGGCGTGCAGCTGAGCCGCTCGATCATCGCCTGCAGGGTTTTCGCCTCGCTGATCGCGGTCTCGACTACCAGGTTGTCCCACACACCACTGACCAGCAGCTGCGGATCGAGATCGCGCAGCACCGAACGGATGTTTTTCGCCAATTGCCGGATAAAGTGCTTACGCACCGGCCGGCTTTTTATGGTGATTTCTGGGAAGACTTTAACGATCAGTTTCATTAAAACGGCACATGCCAAGACGACTAAAAAACAGGGGCGCGGATTATAGCGGAAATTGTGCAAGCTTTGACCAAAAATACTACCACCCCACAAGAGCGCACCTTAATAGAGCACAAAGAAACCTGAACGACCCATCTTGGTGCGCAAAATCTCACTTTGCTAATCCGCAGGCCTCGTCATGCTTGAGTTTCAGCCGCTTAACCCATTCCTGTGCACTGGCATGCAATTTGCTCCCTTGTGAGGCAGGTTATCCTGGCGGACTATCGCGCCCGGCCGCACCAATTATATAGAGGGCTCACTATTCCGAGCCTTATCCACCTGGAGGACAGCATGTCGAAGTCGATTCAACTGATCAAAGAACACGACGTGAAGTGGGTTGACCTGCGCTTCACTGACACCAAGGGCAAGCAACACCACATCACCATGCCGGCACGTGATGCCCTCGACGAAGACTTCTTCGAAATCGGCAAGATGTTCGACGGCTCCTCCATTCAGGGCTGGAAAGGCATCGAAGCCTCCGACATGATCCTGCTGCCGGTCGACGAAACTGCCGTACTCGACCCGTTCACCGAAGAGCCGACCCTGATCCTGGTCTGCGACATCATCGAGCCGAGCACCATGCAAGGCTACGATCGCGACCCACGCTCCATTGCCAAGCGCGCTGAGGAATACCTCAAGTCCACCGGCATCGGCGACACCGTATTCGTCGGCCCGGAGCCTGAGTTCTTCATCTTCGACGAAGTCAAATTCAAGTCCGACATCTCCGGCTCGATGTTCAAGATCTACTCCGAGCAGGGTTCCTGGATGTCCGATCAGGACGTCGAAGGCGGCAACAAGGGCCACCGCCCGGGTGTCAAAGGCGGCTACTTCCCGGTTCCACCGTTCGACCATGACCACGAAATTCGTACTGCCATGTGTAACGCCATGGAAGAAATGGGCCTGGTCATCGAAGTACACCACCACGAAGTGGCAACTGCCGGCCAGAACGAAATCGGCGTGCAGTTCAACACCCTGGTTGCCAAGGCTGACGAAGTTCAGACCCTGAAGTACTGCGTGCATAACGTGGCTGACGCCTACGGCAAGACCGCGACCTTTATGCCGAAGCCGCTGTACGGCGACAACGGTTCGGGCATGCACGTGCACCTGTCCATCGCCAAAGATGGCAAGAACACCTTCGCTGGCGAAGGCTATGCCGGCCTGTCCGATACCGCCCTGTACTTCATCGGCGGCATCATCAAGCACGGCAAGGCCCTGAACGGCTTCACCAACCCGTCGACCAACTCCTACAAGCGCCTGGTCCCGGGCTTCGAAGCTCCAGTCATGCTGGCCTACTCGGCGCGCAACCGCTCCGCCTCGATCCGTATCCCATACGTGTCCAGCCCGAAAGCCCGTCGTATCGAAGCACGCTTCCCGGATCCGGCTGCCAACCCGTACCTGGCTTTCGCCGCCCTGCTGATGGCTGGCCTGGACGGCATCCAGAACAAGATCCACCCTGGCGATGCGGCCGACAAGAACCTGTATGACCTGCCGCCGGAAGAAGGCAAGTTGATCCCGCAAGTCTGCGGCAGCCTGAAAGAAGCCCTGGAAGAGCTGGACAAGGGCCGCGCGTTCCTGACCAAAGGCGGCGTGTTCTCCGACGACTTCATCGACGCTTACCTGGAGCTGAAGAGCGAAGAAGAAATCAAGGTCCGCACCTTCGTACACCCGCTGGAATACGACCTGTACTACAGCGTCTAAACCGACAAGCAAGACAAGAGGCCACCTTCGGGTGGCCTTTTTTGTGACTGCACGCCAAGCGCTTACCCTTGGCCATCAATTTGTTGCGCCAGTCCTAATCGCCACACCAGCACCCTTGCCAGCGCGACCTGCCAATGCAAGTCTTAGCAGTACATCCATCGGGAGATTGACCATGCGCCGGATACTCACCTGCCTGCTGCTGAGCTTGGCATTGCCGGCCAGCGCCGAGATCTACAGCTACACCGACGCCAACGGCAATACGGTGTTCACCGACCAGCCGCCAGAAGGCGTGGCGGCGCAACCAGTGGAGCTGCCACCGACCAACACCGTGGAACCACAAGCACCAGCCACACCCACGATCAGCAAAAGCAGCGAAACCACGACCGAAGCCCCCTATCGACTTCTGCAATTGACCGGCCTGCCCAGCACTGATGCACTACGCGCCAACGACGGCACCTTCAGCGTCGGGGTTGCACTGGAACCACGCCTGGCATCCAATCACCGCCTGCGCCTACTGCTGGATGGCCAGCCTTACGGCCAGCCCAGTAATGTGCCGCGCCTGCAATTGACCAATGTCGAGCGCGGCGAACACAGCCTGGCGGTCGAAGTGCTGAGCGGCGATGAGACGATTCAACAGAGCGCCGCCGTCACCTTCGTTGTGCAGCGGGTCAATACCAGCAGCCCGGCGCTGCGCCCGCCAACCGCAAAACCAAACCCGGCCCCCTGAACCATGCGTAATCTGCTGCTTTGTTTGCTGCTGCTAAGCCTGCCGGCAGCCGCCCAGGTGTATACCTATCTAGATGCCGAGGGTAATCGGGTATTTACTGACAAGCCCCGGCAGGGTAATGCCGAACGCATCCAATTGGCGCCCACCAACGGCATGCACAGCGACACCCACGAATCACCGCCCGCAGTTGCACCACCTAGTGCACCGGCCCTCAGCTACCAGATGCTACGGATCCTGGTGCCGCAGCCCGACGCGACCATCCGCGACAACACCGGCAACCTGATCGTCACAGCCACCAGCGAGCCGTCGCTGCATCCGGGCCACGGCTACCGCTTGCTGGTCGACGGCCAAGCGACAGGCGAAACCGGACGCAGCCCGGTTTTTGCGCTGGAGAATATCGACCGCGGCACCCACCAGCTGGCCGTTGAAATCGTCGACGCCCTGGGCCGAACCGTAGATCGCACCCCCAACCAGCCGCTGCATATGCTGCGGATTTCCCTGACCCAGAAACGCCTGGTCAGACCCTGCAAGAAAATCGATTATGGTGTGCGCCCGGAATGCCCGCCCAGGGACAAGCCCGCGGAAAAGAAAGACATTCCCTTCGTACCCTTTTTCTGACCCTCCCGGCTCGCACCGTATTGGTGCGACACATTGCACCAGCAACTATACTTTCCCTGTTTTGGTTCACTCGTTCACCAGAGCACAGAACTAATACGCCCTCTTGTCGCCGCCAATGCTGATTCCGCGCGTCTTTTCGGGGCTTTGGTTTGCTTCTTGCATTTTCCAGCTGCAGCACCGCAAGCCTTAGGGTCTGCTGACATTATGTCGCGGCCGCGACCAAGGCCCGCCTGGCACGAGGCACGAGGAGTGAAGTCTGGTTATGCCAAATGAGCGACGAGAAACACCGGGCCATGCCAATCCGGCTCACTCCCTGTGGGCTGCACGCCCAATAGTGCCAGTCGGCGTTACGCGACCCGGCACAGGAACAACCATTGTCGGCGTCCCGCGTGCTGCCTGGCCCTGCCTGGTAACGCAACGCGGCTCGCGGCGAACCCTCAGCAGACCCTATATATGACTATCAAAGATGCACTGCACCGCCTGCTGCTGGACAACCTGACCACCGCCACCCTGCTGCTCAACGCCGACCTGCGCCTTGAGTACATGAACCCGGCGGCGGAAATGCTCCTGGCCGTCAGCGGCCAGCGCAGCCACGGACAATTCATCAGCGAACTGTTCACCGAGTCGGCCGAGGCCCTGAGTTCGCTACGCCAGGCCGTCGAGCAGGCGCATCCGTTCAACAAGCGCGAGGCCGTGCTCACCGCCGTCACTGGCCAGACCCTCACCGTCGATTACGCGGTCACGCCGATTCTCAACCGCGGTGAAACCCTGCTGCTGCTGGAGGTGCATCCACGCGACCGCCTGCTGCGCATCACCAAGGAAGAAGCCCAGCTGTCCAAGCAGGAAACCACCAAGATGCTGGTGCGCGGCCTGGCCCACGAGATCAAGAACCCGCTCGGCGGCATTCGCGGCGCCGCCCAGTTGCTCGCCCGCGAGCTGCCAAATGAAGACCTCAAGGACTACACCAATGTCATCATCGAAGAAGCCGACCGCCTGAGAAACCTGGTCGACCGCATGCTCGGCTCGAACAAGCTGCCGATGCTGGCCATGACCAACGTGCACGAAGTGCTGGAACGAGTCGGCAGCCTGATCGAAGCAGAAAGCCAGGGCAGCATCATTTTGGTGCGTGATTACGACCCGAGCATTCCCGACGTATTGATCGATCGCGAACAGATGATCCAGGCCGTGCTCAATATCGTGCGCAACGCCATGCAGGCCATCGGTGCGCAGAACGAAATGCGCCTGGGCCGCATCACCCTGCGCACCCGCACCCTGCGTCAATTCACTATCGGGCATATCCGCCACCGCCTGGTGGCACGCCTGGAGATCATCGACAACGGTCCCGGCATCCCGGCTGAGCTGCAAGACACCATCTTCTATCCCATGGTCAGCGGACGTGCCGACGGCACCGGTCTGGGCCTGGCGATAACCCAGAACATCATTAGTCAGCATCAGGGGCTGATCGAGTGCGAGAGCCATCCTGGTCACACCGTGTTCTCGATCTTCCTGCCGCTTGAACAAGGAGTAACTCCGTCATGAGTCGCAGTGAAACCGTATGGATCGTCGACGACGACCGTTCCATCCGCTGGGTGCTGGAAAAAGCCCTGCAACAGGAAGGCATGACCACCCAGAGCTTCGACAGCGCCGACGGTGTCCTCAGCCACCTCAGCCGGCAACAACCGGATGTGATCGTCTCGGACATCCGCATGCCAGGCTCCAGCGGCCTGGAACTGCTGGCGCGGATCCGCGAACTCTACCCACGTCTGCCGGTCATCATCATGACCGCCCATTCCGACCTGGACAGCGCGGTGGCGTCCTATCAGGGCGGCGCATTCGAGTACCTGCCCAAGCCGTTCGACGTTGATGAAGCGATCTCCCTGGTCAAGCGCGCCTATCAGCACGCGCAGGAGCAGCAAGGCCTGCAGGTGCCTATTGAGCAGCCGCGCACCCCGGAAATCATCGGCGAAGCACCGGCCATGCAGGAGGTGTTTCGCGCCATCGGCCGGCTCTCCCACTCCAATATCACGGTCTTGATCAACGGCGAATCCGGCACCGGCAAGGAGCTGGTCGCCCACGCCCTGCACCGCCACAGCCCCCGCGCGGCCTCGCCCTTCATCGCGCTGAACATGGCGGCGATTCCGAAAGACCTGATGGAGTCCGAGCTGTTCGGCCACGAGAAAGGTGCCTTCACCGGAGCGGCCAACCAGCGCCGCGGTCGCTTCGAACAAGCCGACGGCGGCACCCTGTTCCTCGACGAAATCGGCGACATGCCGGCCGACACCCAGACCCGCCTGCTGCGCGTGCTGGCCGATGGCGAATTCTACCGAGTTGGCGGCCACACGCCGGTCAAAGTGGATGTACGGATCATCGCCGCCACCCACCAGAACCTGGAAACCCTGGTGCAGGAAGGCAAGTTCCGCGAAGACCTGTTTCACCGCCTCAACGTGATCCGCATCCACATCCCGCGACTGTCCGACCGACGTGAAGATATCCCGACCCTGGCCCGCCACTTCCTCGCCCGCGCCGCACTGGAACTGGCCGTCGAACCCAAGCTATTGAAAAGCGAGACCGAAGACTATCTGCAGCATCTACCCTGGCCGGGTAACGTGCGCCAACTGGAAAACACCTGCCGCTGGATCACCGTGATGGCCTCCGGGCGCGAGGTGCATGTCGGCGACCTGCCCCCGGAACTGCTCAGCCAGCCGCAGGACAGTGCACCGGCGAGCAACTGGGAACAGGCGCTGCGGCAATGGGCCGACCAAGCCCTGGCCCGCGGTCAGTCGGACCTGCTCGACAGTGCAGTACCGGCCTTCGAGCGGATCATGATCGAAACGGCGCTCAAGCACACCGCCGGCCGCCGTCGTGACGCCGCCTTGCTGCTGGGCTGGGGCCGCAATACCCTGACCCGCAAGATCAAGGAACTGGGCATGAAGGTCGATGGTGCCGAAGACGACGACAGCGACGACGCCTGACCGCGATCCGAGGACAAAAAAACGGGCCGCTGGCCCGTTTTTTTTGTGCCCGGCAAATGCAGAGCCTGGCCCGAAAGAAACGCCCCTCCCCTGCTATGGCACGGGAGGCAAGGACGGCCCCCACCGGTGCGAGTTTGGCGCTTACCGATGGCGGCCCTTGACCCAGGCACAGGTGGCGCCATGCACCGGCCCTCGGCCGGCGCCAGGGCCAATGGGCATGCGGCGCTCCGAATCGGCGCCTGGGCGCACCTGAATGCACAGGCAAGGAACATTTTCGCCCACATAGCCACCGCCCCGAGCCCCTGCGACTGCCCTGCAACCCAGCAACAACAGGGATTTGCGTCGCCGTAATAAAACTGGCACACCCCCTGCATATGCTTGAGTAACTCCAGTTTTGGGGGCCTTGGTACAGGCAGGCCGGGGATTCCCCTCTTTTATTCGTACGCCAGGCTGACCGTCAGCCGCCAGCGCCCGTCCAGCTCCTCAGCGCGCCACTCGCCGCGCAACGGACGGGCTGCCACTACCCGCAACAGCAACTCCCGGCCCTCGCGCCGCACCCGCCAATTGACAACCTTGCCCTGCAGGCGCAGCTGCCCCTGGCGCTCGCGGCCCAGGCTTTCGACGCGCAGAAAAAACACACCGTCCATGTGACCGGTACGCACCTTCGGCTCGACGTTGAACCACAGCTGCAGCCCCTCATCCACTACCTCGACACTCGCCAGCCGCAGCGGGTCGGGGTGAAACATGCGGCCGATCATCAGCCCGATCAGAAAACCGAACAATGCCAGGGAGCCGATCACCCGCGCCCAGGGACGCGGCCGCGGGTCCGGATCAGGAGTAGAATACCGGCCGTCTTCAGGCTTGGAGCCGCGCATGTTTCACGTGATCCTCTTTCAACCGGAAATTCCACCGAATACCGGCAACATTATCAGGCTCTGCGCCAACAGCGGCTGCCACTTGCACCTGATCGAGCCCTTGGGCTTCGAACTGGATGACAAGCGCCTGCGCCGCGCCGGCCTCGACTATCACGAGTACGCCACCCTGCAGCGTCATGCCGATCTCCCCAGTTGCCTGGAGAGCCTCGGCCAGCCGCGCGTCTTCGCCTTCACCACCAAAGGCTCTCAGCTCTATCATCAGGTGCACTACGAGCCCGGCGACGCCTTTCTGTTCGGCCCGGAAAGCCGCGGCCTGCCGCAGGACATACGCGATGCCCTGCCCGCCGCACAATGCCTGCGCCTGCCGATGCGCGAAGGCTGTCGCAGCCTGAATCTGTCCAATACCGTGGCGGTGGCAGTCTATGAGGCCTGGCGCCAACAGGACTTCGCCACGCCTTGACAGGCCACCGGCAGGGCGGCTCAGCCCGCCTGGTGCCGCCACACTCGCGGCACAAAAAAGCGCCCCTAAGGGCGCTTTTTATCTGCGGCAACGGCTCAATGGGCCGGAGCAGCCTCACCAGCCTGCTGCTGGATGCGCTGCAGCTCTTGAGCATAGAGCGCGTCGAAGTTCACCGGCGCCAGCATCAGTGCCGGGAAGGAGCCGCGCACCACCAGACTGTCGAGGGTTTCGCGCGCATACGGGAACAGAATGTTCGGGCAGAACGCGCCCAGGGTGTGACTCATGGAGGCGGCGTCCAACCCCTTGACCAGGAAGATCCCGGCTTGCTGGACTTCGGCGATGAAGGCAGTTTCTTCACCATTTTTCACGGTGACCGAGAGGGTCAGCACCACTTCGTGGAAGTCGCCTTCGAGCGGCTTCTGCCGGGTATTCAAGTCCAGGGCAACGCTCGGGCTCCATTCCTGACGAAAGATCTCCGGGCTTTTCGGCGCCTCGAAGGACAGGTCGCGGACATAGATGCGTTGCAGGGAAAACTGCGGATTCTGTTCGCCTTGGGCGCCCGCGCCGTTGCTAGCTTGTTCAGTCATGGCAATGCCTTCTTGTCGTGGGTACTGGGTAGATGAGGGGGGTACTAAGCCTCGAGCAGCGCATCCAGCTTGCCAGCGCGCTCCAGGTCATACAGATCGTCGCAGCCACCAACATGGCTGCTGCCGATCCAGATCTGCGGCACCGAGGTCTTCCGCGCCTTACGCGTCATCTCCGCGCGCACCTCAGGCTTGCCGTCGACCTTGATTTCATCGAAGTCCACGCCCTTGCGGGCCAGCAACTGCTTGGCACGCATGCAGTAGGGGCACCAATCGCTGGAATAAATGACGACGGCAGACATATCACTTCACCAATGGCAGGTTGTCGCCACGCCAGCTGGCAATCCCGCCAGACAGCTTGGCCGCGTTGAAACCGGCTTTTTTCAAGTCACGACTGACCGAACCGGCATGCTGGCCCATGGCATCCACCACAATCAGGGTCTTGTCTTTGTGCTTTTCCAGTTCCGCGATGCGGCTGGTGATCTTTTCATAGGGAATATGCAAGGCGCCGACGATATGGCCGGCAGAGAAATCCTTTTGCCCACGCACGTCCAGGACCAAGCCCTGCTCGCTGTTGATCAAGGCGGTCAGCTCGCGACTGCTCAGGCTTTGCCCACCTTTACGCAGTTCCGTGAAGATCAGCAGCGCCAGCAGGACAACAAACAATCCGCTCAATTCATAGTGCGTAGAGGCAAATTCAATCAGTTTGGCAAGCATGAGGTGGTTCCGGGACGGTAAAATCCCGGCAGTATACACAGCCCCACAGGTCGGCCACACCCCGCCCGGCGGTGACGGGTCTGATACCAGGCCTTAAAATGCCCAGCCTTTTTGTCCCTCATGCACAGCGAGCCAGATTAATGAGTGCCACGCCCAAACCCTTGGTCCTGATCATTCTCGATGGCTTCGGTCACAGTGACAGCACCGAATACAATGCCATCCATGCCGCCAACACGCCGGTTTACGACCACCTGTGCGCCACCCAGCCGCACAGCCTGATCTCGGGCTCAGGCATGGACGTCGGCCTGCCGGACGGCCAGATGGGCAATTCCGAGGTCGGCCATATGAACCTCGGCGCCGGCCGTGTCGTGTACCAGGACTTCACCCGGGTGACCAAAGCCATTCGCGATGGCGAATTCTTCGAGAATCCGGCGATCACCCTCGCGGTGGACCAGGCCGTGAGTGCCGGCAAGGCCGTGCACATCCTCGGCCTGCTATCCGACGGCGGCGTGCACAGCCACCAGGATCACCTGGTGGCCATGGCCGAACTGGCCGCCCAGCGTGGCGCCGAGAAAATTTACCTGCACGCCTTCCTCGATGGCCGCGATACGCCGCCGCGAAGCGCCCAGGCCTCCATCGAACTGCTCGACACGACCTTCGCCAAGCTCGGCAAGGGCCGCATCGCCAGCCTGGTTGGCCGCTACTTCGCCATGGACCGCGACAACCGCTGGGACCGCGTCGAGCAGGCCTACAACCTGATCGTCAACGGCCAGGGCCAGTTCAACGCCGCCAGCGCGCTGGAAGGCTTGCAGGCCGCCTACGCCCGTGACGAAAACGACGAGTTCGTCAAGGCCACCACCCTCGGCGAGCCGGTCAAAGTGGAGGATGGCGACGCCGTGGTGTTCATGAACTTCCGCGCCGACCGCGCCCGCGAACTGACTCGCGCCTTCGTCGAGCCCGACTTCCAGGACTTCCCGCGCGCCCGACTGCCGAAACTGTCCAGCTTCGTCATGCTGACCCAGTACGCGGCGAACATTCCGGCACCCAGCGCTTTCGCTCCCGCCAGCCTGACCAATGTGCTTGGCGAATACCTGGCGAAGAACGGCAAGACCCAGTTGCGTATCGCCGAGACCGAAAAATACGCCCACGTCACCTTCTTCTTCTCCGGCGGCCGCGAAGAGCCGTTCGACGGCGAGGAGCGCATCCTGATCCCGTCGCCGAATGTCGCCACCTATGACCTGCAGCCCGAGATGAATGCGCCGCAAGTCACCGACCGGATCGTCGAGGCGATCAAGCAACAGCGTTATGACGTGATCATCGTCAACTACGCCAACGGCGACATGGTTGGCCATACCGGCGTGTTCGCCGCCGCGGTCAAGGCCGTGGAATGCCTGGACAGCTGCGTCGGACGTATCGTCGAGGCGCTGGACAAGGTCGGCGGCGAAGCCCTGATCACCGCTGACCATGGCAACGTCGAGCAAATGGAGGATGTCTGCACGGGCCAGGCGCACACCGCCCACACCTGCGAGCCGGTGCCCTTCATCTACGTCGGCAAGCGCCAGCTGAGGATGCGCGAAGGCGGGGTCCTGGCCGACGTGGCCCCGACCATGCTGACCCTGATGGGCCTGCCGATCCCGGCGGAAATGACCGGCACCAGCATTATCGAACTGAGCTAACGACGGCAAGCGGCAGGCGCGGCAATAACGGCTACCACCCGGCTGGCATGCCGCGCCCCTGCGATTTACCACTTGCAGCTTGCCGCGGCATTTTTAGGCATACTAGGCCAGTCTCCCGCCCAGGTATCGCCAGTACCATGTTTCGCCTCATTGCCTTGATATTCCTCGCCTGCCTGCTGACTCCGGCCTTTGCCGACGAGAAGGCTGACGCCCAGAAACAGCTGGAAGCAGCCCGCAGTGACGTGGCCGAGCTGAAAAAGCTGCTGGAGAAGCTGCAGCAGGACAAATCCGGCGTGCAGAAAGACCTGCGCAAGACCGAAACCGAAATGGGCGAGCTGGAAAAGCAGGTCAAGGACCTGCAAAAAAGCCTGGATGACGGCGAGGTGGAGATCCAGCGTCTCAATCAGGAGAAAAAAAAACTCCATGACGCGCGCCTCGAGCAACACCGGCTGATCGGTATTCAGGCCCGCGCCGCCTACCAGAGCGGCCGCCAGGAATACCTGAAGCTGCTGCTGAATCAGCAGAATCCGGAAAAGTTCTCGCGCACCCTGACCTATTACGACTACCTCAACGAAGCGCGCATGGAGCAGTTGGCCACGTTCAACGAAACCCTGCGGCAGCTGGCCAATGTCGAGCAGGACATCGCCACTCAGCAGAATCAGTTGCTGGAACACAAAGAGACTCTGGACGCGCGCGGCGAGCAACTCGCCCAGGCGCGCAAGGAACGCCAACTGGCCCTGGCCAAACTGAACCAGGAATATTCCGCCCGCGACCACAAACTCAAGGCCCGCCAGCAAGAGCAGGCGCAACTGGCCCGGGTACTGAAAACCATCGAAGCGACCCTGGCCCGTCAGGCACGCGAAGCCGAACAGGCGCGGCAACAGGCCTTGGTCGCCGCGCGCGAGCAACAGCGCAGCAGCACTGCAGCCGCCAGCAGCCCCAGCAACGGCCCGCGGGTCAGCTCCGGCACTACTTATGGCGGCCCTTTTGCCAAGGCCCGCGGCAAGTTGCCCTGGCCGGTCAATGGCCGCTTGGTCGCCCGTTACGGCACCCCCCGCGGTACTGACGCCCGGACCAAGTGGGACGGCGTCCTGATCGGCGCCAGCGCCGGCAGCCAGGTTCACGCCGTACATGGCGGCCGCGTGGTGTTCGCCGACTGGTTGCGCGGTGCCGGGCTATTGGTCATTCTCGACCATGGCAATGGCTACCTGAGCCTGTACGGACACAACCAGAGCCTGCTCAAAGACGCCGGCGACATCGTCAACGCCGGCGAGCCCATCGCCACAGTCGGCACCAGCGGCGGACAAGACACTCCCGCGCTGTATTTCGCGATTCGCCAGCAGGGTCGCCCCAGCGACCCTGCACAATGGTGCCGCACGCAAGGATAAGCGTTGCGCTCACCTCTCTAGGAGTTAGTTCGACATGCCGCATCCGTCTCGCCTCACCTTTCTGGCCCTGGCCATCGCCTTGCTCGGCGGCCCCCAGCTGCTCCAGGCCGCCGAAGCGCCACCTGTACCTGCCATCGCGAATGACAAGGCGCCGCTGCCGCTGGACGACCTGCGCACCTTCGCCGAGGTGATGGATCGCATCAAGTCAGCCTATGTCGAACCGGTCAGCGACAAGACCCTGCTGGAAAACGCCATCAAGGGCATGCTCAGCAACCTCGACCCACACTCCGCCTACCTCGACCCCGAATCCTTCCGTGAGCTGCAGGAAAGCACCAGCGGCGAGTTCGGCGGCTTGGGCATTGAAGTCGGCCTGGAAGACGGTTTCGTCAAGGTGGTCTCGCCGATCGACGACACCCCGGCCTCGAAAGCCGGCATCCAGCCGGGCGACCTGATCGTCAAGATCGACGGCCAGCCGACCAAGGGCCTGTCGATGCTCGAAGCCGTGGACAAGATGCGCGGCGAAGCCGGCAGCAAGATCCTTCTGACCCTGGTGCGCGAGGGCGGCAAGCCCTTCGATGTGGAGCTGACCCGCGCGGTGATCAAGGTCCGCAGCGTCAAGAGCCAGTTGCTCGACGATAGCTACGGCTATCTGCGCATCACCCAGTTTCAGGTCAACACCGGCGAAGAAGTCGGCAAGGCCCTGAACAAGCTGCGCAAGGACAACGGCAAGAAGCTGCGCGGCCTGGTGCTGGATCTGCGCAACAACCCTGGCGGCGTGCTCCAGGCCGCGGTCGAGGTTACCGATCACTTCCTCAAGAAAGGCCTGATCGTCTATACGGAAGGACGCATCGCCAATTCCGAGTTGCGCTTCTCTGCCGACCCGGCAGATGCCAGCGAAGGCGTGCCCCTGGTGGTGCTGATCAATGGCGGCAGCGCTTCGGCCTCGGAGATCGTCGCCGGCGCCCTGCAAGACCACAAGCGCGGCGTACTGATGGGCACCGACAGCTTCGGCAAAGGCTCGGTGCAGACGGTGCTGCCGCTGAATAACAACAGCGCCCTGAAACTCACCACCGCCCTGTACTACACCCCCAACGGCCGCTCGATCCAGGCCCAGGGCATTGTCCCGGACATCGAAGTCGCGCGGGCCAAACTGACCCAGGAACAGGGGGAGCGCAACATCAAGGAAGCCGACCTGCTGGGGCACCTGGGCAACGGCAATGGTGGCGCGGACAAACCCAGCAGTAGCAAAACCAGCAAGCGAGCGCGGCCGCAGGATGATGATTATCAGCTGAGCCAGGCACTGAGCCTGCTCAAGGGCCTGAGCATCACTCGCGGCAATTGACTCGCTGTCGCAGGTACGAAAAAGCCCGGACACCATGCCGGGCTTTTTTGTGGACTCTGAACTGGTTCGCAGCTGCAAGGCGCGGTGGTTGAGTGGGCCGCGCCACCAGGTTTACCCTCACCGTCCACAAGTGGTAGACGGCCTTAGGCTTGCCGGCCTGGATTAACTCCTACAGGTAGCTGTTGGTCATGTCCTCGATGAAGCCTTCACTGCGCAGCTCCTCCAACGCCTTCTGCAACCGCTGCACCACCTCGTCGGGGGTATCCTTGTTCAGCGCCAGGTACAACTCGGCCTCATTGAAGCGCAGCACGGTGGTCAGACCGCCGACGCCTTCCTGCTTGGCGAGGTAGCGGCCAACCGGGTCGGTGGTGGCCCACAGATCAATCTGTCCCTTGATCAGCTTTTGCACGTTCTGCTGGTCGCGTAGCGCGTTGATGGGCTCAAGCCCCTGGCTTTCCAGGTGCTGGCTGACCGCATCGTTCTTGTAGGCGCCGATCTTGTATTGCGCAGCCTCCTTCAAGCTCGCCACGCTGAGGTTGTTGCCTGGCGCGGCAAGCAGCACCCAGCCGGTGTTGGCGATTGGCCCCACCCACTTGAACAGCGGCTGACGCTCCGGAGTAAAGGTGGTGGAGAACAACCCGTAGTTGGGTTTATCCAGGGTCAGGCGGTACAGCCGATCCCAGGGAAAACGCAGGCTCAGGCTGTAGTCGATCTTGGCGCGCTTGAACATGGCCCGGACGATCTCGGCACTGATACCGTCGATACCGTCGTCACGGGCAAAGTTCTTGTCGTCGACCGACATATTGAACGGCGGGAAGTTCTCGGTCAGCAGCACCACCTTGTAGCCATAGGGCAACTCGGCATGGGCCGCGCAGGCGCTGAGTAGAAGGCCGAACAACAAACTGCTTTTGATGATTTTCAACATTAGTCTTCCCGCTCGCATGTGTTGTGATTATGGCTAGCGGCAGCTCGGCTCATGGCCAACCTGCTGAGTCATGTTTTACAGATAGCGGCCGAGGATGTCATCGACGAATCCTTCGCTGCGCATCCGGTCCAGTTCAGACTGCAGCTTCTGTACCACCTCGTCGGGCACCGCCGTGTTCAGCGCCAGGTATAACTCGGCGCTGTCGAAACGCAGGATGGTCTTCAGCCCGGAGACACCCTCCTGCTTCGCCAGGTAACGCCCGGCAGGATCCCCGGTGGCCCACAGGTCGATCTGCCCGGCCATGAGCTTCTTGGCGTTTTGCTGGTCACGCAACACGGTGACCGGCTGCAGACCCTGCTCGATCAGGTACTCGGCGATGGCATCGCCCTTGTAGGCCCCGACCCTGTATTGCTTGGCCTGCGCCAAGCTGGTCAGCTCGATGGGGCTGTCGCTTCTGCCGAGCAGCACCCAGTCATCCGGGCCGATAGGCCCGACCCATTTGAACAGGGCTTCGCGCTCGGGCAGACGCGCGGTGACGAACACCCCGTAACCCGGCTTTTCCAGCGCCAGCTTGTAGATGCGATCCCAAGGGAAGCGCAGGGTCATGCTGTAGTTGACCCCGGCACGCTTGAACATCTCGCCCACGATGTCCACGGCAATGCCGTCGAGGTTGTCTTCCTGGGCAAAGTTCTTGCCGTTGATCGCCATGTTGTAGGGCGGGAAGTTTTCCGTCAGCAATACCACTCGGTAGTTGGCATCCACTTCGGCGCGGGCACTGCCAGCCAGCACCATAAGGGTGCCAGCCAGCGCAATCAGCAGGCGCTTGCACATGTTGGGTTCTCTTTTTTAGTGGTGGCGAGTCGCCGCAGCATACTCAGCCCGACCAACTGCGCCCAGCCTCGAGCGGTCAAGCACTGACCGCTCGGTCCGCTGCAAGACCAGGAATGACGCAATTATGTATTTAAGCCCGGCGCGACCGCGGCTGGCTGCCCGCGACTCTAGCGTAGCGTCGCGGCCATTGCTGCCGACTCGCTCCCAGGTTTGCCGGGCAGAACGCCAGCGCCGCCCGCTCAGCGCACCACGATGCCGCGACTGGCCAGGTAGGCCTTGGCTTCCGGCACCGTGTACTCACCGAAGTGGAAGATGCTCGCGGCCAGTACCGCGTCGGCTTTCCCTTCCAGGATGCCGGCGGCCAGGTGTTCCAAGTTACCTACGCCGCCAGAGGCGATCACCGGAATACCGACCATCTCGCTGATGGCACGGGTGACGCCGAGGTCGTAGCCGCGCTTCACCCCATCCTGGTCCATGCTGGTGAGGAGGATTTCACCGGCGCCGAGGTCTTCCATCTTCTTCGCCCAGAGCACGGCATCCAGGCCGGTCGGCTTGCGCCCACCGTGGGTGAAGATTTCCCAGCGCGGGGGCTCGCCAGGTAACGACACGCACTTGGCGTCGATGGCGACGACGATGCACTGCGAACCAAAGCGCGCAGCCGCCTCGCCGACGAATTCCGGGGTGAAGACCGCCGCAGTGTTGATCGAGACCTTGTCCGCACCGGCATTGAGCAGATTGCGAATGTCCTGCACGCTGCGTACGCCACCGCCCACGGTCAGCGGAATGAAGACCTGACTGGCCATGCGCTCCACCGTATGCAGGGTGGTGTCGCGGCCATCGACGCTGGCGGTGATGTCGAGGAAGGTAATCTCGTCGGCGCCCTGCTCGTCATAGCGGCGGGCAATTTCCACCGGGTCGCCGGCATCGCGGATGTTCTCGAACTGGACGCCCTTGACCACCCGGCCGTTGTCCACGTCGAGGCAGGGGATGATGCGTTTTGCCAGTGCCATAAGAATGTTCCCGTAGGGTGCGCCATGCGCACCGAGAGCCAATCACTGGTGGAAAACGCTTCGCGACTTTCCACCCTACGTCTCGTTTAACCCTTGTAGGCGTCGCAGAGGGCCTGGGCTTCGGCCACGTCCAGGGTGCCTTCGTAGATCGCCCGGCCGGTGATGGCGCCGATGATGCCAGGAGTGCGCGCGTCGAGCAGGGCCTGGATATCACCGAGGTTGTGGATGCCACCGGACGCGATCACCGGGATCCGCGTGGCGTTGGCCAGGGCCACGGTGAAGGGCAGGTTGCAGCCCTGCATCATGCCGTCCTTGGCGATGTCGGTGTAGACAATGGCCGAGACGCCATCGGCCTCAAAGCGCTTGGCCAGGTCGATCACCTGCACCGTGCTGACTTCAGCCCAGCCGTCGGTGGCGACGAAACCATCCTTGGCATCCAGGCCGACGATGACCTTGCCCGGAAACGCCTTGCACGCTTCGGCGACAAACTCAGGCTGCTTGACCGCCTTGGTGCCGATGATCACGTAGCTCACGCCGGCCTTGACGTAATGCTCGATGGTTTCCAGCGAACGTATGCCGCCGCCGATCTGGATCGGCAGGTGCGGATAGCGCTTGGCGATGGCGGTGACCACCTCGCCATTGACCGGCTGGCCTTCGAAGGCGCCATTCAGATCAACCAGGTGCAGACGGCGACAGCCGCCCTCAACCCACTTGGCCGCCATGCTCACCGGGTCGTCGGAGAACACCGTGGAATCTTCCATGCGGCCCTGGCGCAGGCGCACGCAGGCGCCGTCTTTCAGATCGATAGCGGGAATAATCAGCATCGGTTGAACCTGTTCAAGTCGTTGGATTCGGTGAGGGTCAGCTCTTCTCGAGCGCCCAGAGGTCGCTTTCGATGCTCTCGAACCTGTCCTTGAGGACGGTCTGCACATCGAAAATCGCCCGGTTGTAATAGTGCGGCGCAATTTCGCGGGTAAACAGCTCGAGGATCTCCGCGACCTCGAACGAACCCAGTTGCAGCTCGAAGCGCTCCTCCATGAAACGCTTGAGGGCACTGGTCGCCTCACGCTCCTGCTCCGGAGTCAGGGTGAGGATCGGCGGCTTGCTCTTGGCCTTGCTCACCTACCAGCGCCCATCCCAGGCGGCGAAGTTCTGCAGCAATTGCAGGCCGTGGGTATGGCTCTTCTCCGGATGGAACTGCACGGCGAAACGCGAGCCCTCGGCCAGCGCCGCGGCGAAATCCTTGCCGTAATGGCCGCGGCCAACCACTTGCTGCGGCTTGCCAGCCTCGATGTAGTAGCTGTGCACGAAGTAGAAGCGCGCCAGATCCGGAATGTCGTGCCACAGCGGATGCTTGACCGTCTGCGCCACTTCGTTCCAGCCCATGTGCGGCACCTTCAGCTTTTCGCCGTCCTCGACCATATTCTTGCCGAAGAAGCGCACCTGGCCGGGGAACAGGCCGATGCAATCGACACCATCGTTCTCCTCGCTGCGCTCAAGCAAGGCCTGCATGCCGACGCAGATGCCAAGAAACGGCCGATCGACGCTGACTTCACGCACCAGTTCATCGAAGCCCAGGCGCTTGATCTCAGCCATGCAATCGCGAATCGCCCCGACGCCGGGGAACACGATGCGGTCGGCCTCGCGAATCACCTGGGCATCGCTGGTCACCAGCACCTTGCCGGCACCGACATGCTCCAGCGCCTTGGCCACCGAGTGCAGGTTGCCCATGCCGTAATCGATAACAGCGACCGTCTGCATTTAGAGAACGCCCTTGGTCGAGGGCATCTGCCCGGCCATCCGCGGATCCAGCTCGACGGCCATGCGCAGGGCGCGGCCGAAGGCCTTGAACACGGTCTCGATCTGGTGGTGGGTATTAGTGCCACGCAGGTTGTCGATATGCAGGCTGACCAGGGCATGGTTGACGAAGCCCTGGAAGAACTCCTGGAACAGGTCGACATCGAAGCCGCCGACCACCGCCCGCGTGAACGGCACGTGCATCTGTAGCCCCGGGCGGCCGGAGAAGTCGATCACCACGCGCGACAGCGCCTCATCAAGCGGCACATAGGAATGGCCGTAACGAGTCATGCCCTTCTTGTCGCCAATCGCCTTGGTGAAGGCCTGGCCGAGGGTGATACCGACGTCTTCGACGGTGTGGTGGTCGTCGATATGCAGGTCGCCCTGGCACTGGATATCCAGGTCGATCAGGCCGTGACGGGCAATCTGGTCGAGCATGTGCTCGAGAAACGGCACGCCAATAGCGAACTTGGCCTTGCCAGTACCATCCAGGTTGATCGAGACCTTGATCTGGGTCTCCAGGGTGTTGCGCTCGACGGACGCCGTACGTTCGGCCATCACCAACTCCACAAAATCGTTGTGCGAAAGGGCTGCCATTATAGGCGGCCCCGAGCCTGGGCGGCTACCGGCGGCGGTCGGCAAGCAAGGCTATCGGCCGGATTAACCGCGTTTGACGCTGCGCCGCGCCGCCTGAGTGCCAGCAATACATTGCTCGCTGAGGATTGCCGCTGACTAGCGCCTGACAGCAGCCACCACACCCAGGCAGGGGCCACAGCCGGACGCACAGCGCAAATACCAAGAACGCCCGCTCATAGCCACCAGGTAGATCTTGATATGCTCGACAGACGAATGCCGACTCGAGCAAAGAGCGGCAACCCAATCCGTCAAAGCCCAGCACCGAACCCGCCATGGACAGTATCGACACCTTGATTATCGGCGCCGGCGCCCTCGGCCTGGCCTGCGCCGCACGCCTGACCCGAGCGCGACAGAGCTGCCTGATCGTCGAGGCGGAACAGCTGATCGGCAGCCACACCTCCAGCCGCAATTCCGAGGTCATCCACGCCGGCATCTACTACGCCCCCGGCTCGCTGAAAGCCGAGCTGTGCCTGGAGGGCCGCGAGCGCCTGTATGCCTGGTGCGCCCAGCACCAGGTGGCGCACAACCGCATCGGCAAGCTGCTGGTGGCGGTCAGCGCAGCCGAACGCGGCAAGCTTGACGCCCTGGCCGCCAATGCCCAGGCCTGCGGCGTGCATGACCTGGAATATATCGAGCAAGCCCGGCTCGCCGAGCTGGAACCGGCCGTGCATGGCGTTGCCGCGCTGCTGTCGCCGAGCACCGGCATCATCGACAGCCATGCCTACCTGCAATCGCTGCTCGCCGCGGCAGAGAATCAGGGGGCACAACTGGTCCTGCAGACCCACGTCGACCACCTCGAACCCGGCCCTGACGGCTGGATCGTCACGGGCCGTAGCGCCGGCGAAGCTTTCCAGCTCAGGGCGCAGCGGGTGATCAATGCCGGCGGCCTTTTCGCCCAGCAACTGGCGCAGCATACCGCCGGCCTGGCAGCCACGCAGATCCCGGCCCTGCACCTGTGCCGCGGCCGCTACTTCGGCTATAGCGGCCGCTCGCCCTTCCAGCACCTGATCTATCCGCTGCCGGAGGCCAACACCTCGGGCCTGGGCATCCACGCCACCCTCGATCTCGGCGGCCAGGTGCGCTTCGGCCCGGACACCGAGTACCTCGACCATATCGATTACCGGGTCGACGAACAGCTGCGTGCGCCTTTTGCCGACGCTATCCGTCGCTACTTTCCGCTCCTCGACAGCACGCGCCTGGTGCCAGGCTACAGCGGCATCCGACCGAAACTGGCCGGCCCCGGGGAGCCCGCCGCCGACTTCATGATCCAAACCGCCAGCGATCACGGCCTGCCGGGGCTGATCAACCTGTTCGGCATCGAGTCGCCCGGACTGACCGCCAGCCTGGCGATTGCCGAGCGCGTGGCCCGCGAGCTGTAACAGCCACTTGCAAAATCACGCCATAAGCCGGACTTTCGCCGGTCTGTTACGACGGTCGGCGCTATACTCGCGGACTAAATTCAAGTTATCCGAAACAAGGAATCGTCCATGAAAGCGCTCGGCAAAATCCTGGGTCTGTTTTTTCTCGGGCTGTTGCTGATCCTGGTGGCGCTGGGCTTTGCCCTGACCCACCTGTTCGATCCCAACGACTACAAAGACGAGATTCGCCAGCTGGCCCGCGACAAGGCCAACCTGGAACTGACCCTCAACGGTGACATCGGCTGGAGCCTGTTCCCCTGGCTCGGCCTCGAGCTGACCGACGCCACCCTGGCCAGCGCCACCACCCCCGACCAACCCTTTGCCGACCTGCGCCTGCTCGGCCTGTCGGTGCGCGTACTGCCGCTGCTGCGCCGCGAAGTACAGATGAGCGACATCCGCGTCGACGGCCTCAACCTGAACCTGCAGCGCGATGAAAAAGGCCACGGCAACTGGGAGGATATCGGCCGCCCGCCGCAACCCGCGGTGACCGCGAGCACTCCCACCAGCGCAGCGCCTGCACAACCCAGCAATGACCCGCCTGCAAGCACGCGATCAGGCGCCGAGCCAATCAAGCTGGATATCGACAGCCTGATCGTCAACAGCGCACGCATCGATTACCACGACGCGCAGAAAGGCCAGCAATTCAGCGCCGAAAGCATTCAGCTGACTACCGGCGCGATCCGCGAAGGAGCCGCCGTTCCGATCAAACTCAGCGCCTTCTTCGGCACCAACCAACCGGTCATGCGCGCACGCACTGAACTGCAAGGAGAACTGCGCTTCGACCGCGCGCTCAAGCGCTACCAACTGGAAGACGCGAAGATCTCCGGCGAAGCCTCCGGCGAACCCTTCGACGGACAAACCCTGACCTACTCCTTGCAAGGTCAGTTGCTGGTCGACCTGGCCGCACAGGTCGCCGAATGGAACGGACTGAAACTCTCGGCCAACCAGTTGCGCGCCCTCGGCGAAGTGAAGATCCGCGACCTGGATACCCAGCCGAAACTGACCGGCGGCCTGTCCATCGCGCCGGTAAATCTGCGCGAGTTCCTCGCTACCATCGGCCAGACACTGCCACCGACGAACGACGCCAACGCCCTCGGCGAATTCGAGATGGTCACCCGCCTCAGCGGCAGCCCGACCAGCCTGACCCTGCAAGAGCTGAAGCTGAAGCTCGATGACAGCAGCTTCAGCGGCCAGATCGGCATCGCCGACTTCGCCACACAAGCCCTGCGAGTTCAATTGAAAGGCGACAGCCTGGATCTCGACCGCTACCTGCCGAAGCCCGCCGAGGACAGCCAGGGTGCCGGCGCCGCGCGCCAGGCCGAGGTCAAGGAAAGCGTCGCCAACGCCGGCCAGAGCGGCAGCACTCCGCTGCCCAAAGCCCCGACCCAGCACGCCTGGAGCGCCACAACAGCGTTGCCGATCGAGCGCCTGCGTAGCCTCGACCTACAACTGGCACTGAGCCTCGATCAGCTGATTTACCAAAAGCAGGCCATCAGCGCCTTCACCTTCAAGGCCAAGAGCAAGGCCGGCCTGCTGACCCTGGAAGAGATGCGCGGCAAACTCGGCAGCGGCAATTTCGACACCAAGGCGACGGTCGATGTACGCCCCAGCATCCCCCTGCTGAGCCTGCAAAATCAACTGAGCCGGATCAGCGTAGAGCCCTTCCTCAAGAGCGAACAACAGCCCTCGCCGGTCAGAGGACTGCTCGACCTGCAGGCCAACCTGAACACCAGCGGCAACAGCCAGAAAGCCTGGGTCGACGGGCTCAAAGGCACGGCCAGCTTCACCCTCAACGACGGCGTACTGGTCGGCGCCAACCTTGAACAACAACTCTGCCGCGGCATTGCCGCACTCAACCGCAAGGCACTGAGCAGCGAGCCGCGCGCCAAGGACACACCCTTCGAGACCCTGCAAGGCAACCTGACCTTCCTCAACGGCGTAGCTCACAACCCGGACCTCAAAGCCAGCCTCCCCGGCCTTCGCGTCAGCGGCAATGGCGACTTGGACCTGCGCGTACTCGGCCTCGACTATCGCATCGGCATCACCCTGATCGGCGACCAACGCGAAATGCCCGACCCGGCCTGCCAGGTCAACGAGCGCTATGTGGGCATCGAGTGGCCGATACGCTGCCGCGGTCCGCTGGAAATGGGCGGCAAAGCCTGCCGCCTGGACCAGGACGGCATGGGCAAGGTCGCCGCCAAGCTGGCCGGCGACAAACTCAACCAGAAGCTCGAAGAAAAGCTCGGTGACAAGGTCAGCCCCGAACTGAAAGATGCGCTAAAGGGCTTGTTCAACCGATGAATCCCGAGCAGTTCTCCGCAGCGGTCCTCGACTGGTACGACCGCCACGGACGCAAGGATCTGCCCTGGCAGCAGGGCATCAATCCTTACCGCGTGTGGGTCTCGGAAATCATGCTGCAGCAGACCCAGGTCAGCACCGTGCTCGGCTACTTCGACCGATTCATGGCCGCCTTGCCGACCGTGCAAGCCCTGGCTGAAGCGCCGGAAGATGAGGTGCTGCACCTGTGGACCGGCCTGGGCTACTACACCCGCGCGCGCAACCTGCAGAAGACCGCACAGATCGTCATGCGCGAACATGCCGGCGCCTTCCCCCTCGATGTCGAGCAATTGACCGAACTACCCGGGATCGGCCGCTCCACCGCCGGCGCCATCGCCAGCCTGAGCATGGGCCTGCGCGCGCCGATCCTCGACGGCAACGTCAAGCGGGTACTGGCGCGCTACGTGGCCCAGGAGGGCTACCCGGGCGAGCCGAAAGTGGCCAAACAACTGTGGGCGGTGGCCGAACGCCTTACCCCGCACACACGGGTCAACCACTACACCCAGGCGATGATGGATCTGGGCGCCACCCTCTGCACCCGCAGCAAACCCAGCTGCCTGCTCTGCCCGCTGCAAAGCGGCTGCCAGGCCCACCTGCTCGGCCTGGAGATTCGCTACCCAATCGCCAAACCGCGCAAGACGCTGCCGCAGAGGCGCACCCTGATGCCGATCCTGACCAGCCGGGCTGGCGAGGTCCTGCTTTACCGCCGGCCCTCCAGCGGCCTCTGGGGCGGCTTATGGAGCCTGCCGGAGCTGGACGACCTGCCCAGCCTCGACCTGCTCGCCAACCGCCACGCCCTGCAACTGGGCGAGCGCCGCGAACTGGCCGGTCTGAGCCACACGTTCAGCCACTTTCAACTGGCCATCGAACCCTGGCTGATCCGCGTCGAAGCCGCGCCATCGGCCGTGGCCGAGGCCGACTGGCTCTGGTATAACCTCGCCACACCGCCGCGCCTGGGCCTTGCCGCCCCGGTTAAGAAACTGCTGAAGCGCGCGGCCGACGCACTCGCGACAGAACAGAACACTGGAGAGCAGCCATGACCCGCACCGTAATGTGCCGCAAGCACAAAAAAGAACTACCTGGCCTCGACCGCCCACCCTATCCGGGCGCCAAAGGCGAAGACATCTACACCAACGTCTCCAAGCAAGCCTGGGACGAATGGCAGAAGCACCAGACCCTGTTGATCAACGAACGCCGCCTGAACATGATGAACGCCGAGGACCGCAAATTCCTCCAGGCCGAGATGGACAAGTTCCTCTCCGGCGAGGACTACGCCCAGGCCGAAGGCTACGTGCCGCCCAACGAGTGAGCGATCAGCGCCCGCCCGGAACCATCACGGCGGGCACCTTAAACCTCGCCGCTTTTCGTCTTGCGCCGCTAAGCGCCCGTAATAACTAAATATTTTTCAAACTCACGCTTGACACCTACCCTTCAAATCCGTCTAATAGCGCCCCGTTGGCCCAGGTAGCTCAGTCGGTAGAGCAGGGGATTGAAAATCCCCGTGTCGGCGGTTCGATTCCGTCCCTGGGCACCATTAATACCGAAAAAGGCTCACAGCGATGTGGGCCTTTTTTCTGTCCGCAGCAAAAAGCTGGCGACCTCGTTCGCCCCACCGTCAGCCACCAACGACGTCCGCTGCCATGCATGACCCGACTTCCCCCAGCACCGATGACGGCAAGCTCGTGCACCCCCTGCGCACCAGCGACGCCAGGATGGGCGGTGCGCGAAGGGCAATATTGCGTCTGCGCGACAGTCAACAACGGCCAGGCGACACCCACGGCACACCAGGCCATGCACGCACACCAAACGGCTTGGCGGCTGGCGAAACGCTATGCTAGCTTGACGCCTCGCCAGGAAGGCAAAGCTAGAGCCGGAGCGCATCCGAACAAGAAGAGGACACCCCATGGCCGAGGCCACGCCCGCGCTGGAAATCCGCAATCTGCACAAACGCTATGGCGACCTTGAGGTGCTCAAAGGCATCTCCCTCACCGCCCGCGATGGCGACGTGATCTCGATTCTCGGCTCATCCGGTTCCGGCAAGTCGACCTTCCTGCGCTGCATCAATCTGCTGGAAAACCCCAACCAGGGGCAAATCATCGTCGCCGGCGAGGAGCTCAAGCTCAAACCCGGCAAGCACGGTGAATTGGTCGCCGCCGATGGCAAGCAGATCAACCGCCTGCGCAGCGAGCTGGGCTTCGTCTTTCAAAATTTCAATCTGTGGCCGCACATGAGCGTGCTCGACAACATCATCGAGGCGCCACGCCGGGTGCTCGGCCTGAGCAAGGCCGAGGCCACCGAACGGGCCGAAGCGCTGCTGGCCAAGGTCGGCATCTCCGACAAGCGCCATGTCTACCCCAACCAGCTCTCTGGCGGCCAGCAGCAGCGTGCCGCGATTGCCCGCACCCTGGCCATGCAGCCGAAAGTGATCTTGTTCGATGAGCCGACTTCGGCCCTCGACCCGGAGATGGTACAAGAAGTGCTTAATGTGATCCGCGCGCTCGCCGAAGAAGGTCGCACCATGCTCCTGGTTACCCACGAGATGGGCTTTGCCCGTCAGGTCTCCAGTGAAGTGGTGTTCCTGCATCAGGGCCTGGTGGAAGAACAAGGCTCACCCGAGCAAGTGTTCGATAACCCGACTTCGGCGCGCTGCAAACAATTCATGTCCAGCAATGATTAAACACGGAGCAACTCTCGCATGCTGAATTACAAGAAAATCCTGCTGGCCGCGGTCGCCACCCTGACCTTCGGCTCCGGCGCCATAGCTGCCGAAAAACTCAAGATGGGCACCGAAGGCGCCTACCCACCCTTCAACCTGATCGACGCCAGCGGCCAGGTGGTTGGTTTCGACGTGGAAATCGGCCAGGCCCTGTGCGCCAAGATGGAAGCCGAGTGCGAAGTGGTCACCTCAGACTGGGACGGCATCATCCCGGCCCTCAATGCCAAGAAGTTCGACTTCCTGGTGGCCTCGATGTCGATCACCGATGAGCGCAAAGCAGCAGTCGACTTCACCGAGCCCTACTACACCAACAAGCTGCAATTCATTGCGCCGAAAGACAGCGACTTCAAATCCGACAGGGCCAGCCTCCAAGGCAAGGTGATCGGCGCCCAGCGCGCTACCATCGCCGGCACCTGGCTTGAAGACAACCTGGACGGCGTAGTCGACATCAAGCTCTACGACACCCAGGAAAACGCCTACCTCGACCTGACCTCGGGTCGCCTCGACGGCGTCCTGGCCGACACCTTCGTTAACTGGGAGTGGCTCAAGAGCGATGCCGGCAAAGACTTCGAGTTCAAGGGCAAGCCGGTATTCGACAACGACAAGATCGGGATTGCCGTGCGCAAGGGCGACCCCCTGCGCGAGAAGCTGAACACCGCGCTGCAGGCCATCATCGAAGACGGCACCTACAAGACGATCAACGACAAATATTTCCCGTTCAGCATTTACTGAGCAGCCTGCCCTGCGTCGCCCTCACGGGCGATGCAGGCTTCTGACCCCCCATGACTTTAGATCTCTACGGATTCGGCCCAGCCCTGGCCGCCGGCACCCTGATGACCATCAAGCTAGCGCTCAGCGCGCTGGCCCTGGGTCTGGTGCTCGGCCTGCTCGGCGCTTTGGCCAAGACTTCGCCGTACAAGCCGCTGCAGTGGCTTGGCGGCACCTATTCGACCATCGTGCGCGGCATACCCGAACTGCTTTGGGTCCTGCTGATCTACTTCGGCACCGTGCAGCTGATGCGCAACCTGGCCGACCTGCTGGGCATCGACAGCCTCGAACTGAGCGCCTTTGCCGCCGGCACCATTGCCCTGGGCATCTGTTTTGGCGCTTATGCCACCGAAGTATTTCGTGGTGCGATCCTCGCCATCCCCAAGGGTCACCGCGAAGCCGGCCAGGCGCTTGGCCTGTCCGTACCGCGGATCTTCTGGCGCCTGATCCTGCCGCAGATGTGGCGCATCGCCCTGCCCGGTCTGGGCAACCTGTTCATGATCCTGATGAAAGACACCGCCCTGGTTTCGGTGATCGGTCTTGAAGAAATCATGCGCCGCTCGCAGATTGCCGTGACCTCCAGCAAAGAACCCTTCACCTTCTTCCTGGTGGCGGCCTTGATCTACCTGGGCCTTACCGTGATCGCCATGATCGGCCTGCACTTCCTTGAACAGCGCGCCAGTCGCGGCTTCATCAGGAGCACCTCATGAACTGGGAAGTAATCATCAAGTGGTTGCCGCGCCTAGCCGAAGGCGCCGTACTGACCCTGGAACTGGTCGCCATCGCGGTAGTCGCAGGCCTGATCCTGGCAATTCCCATGGGCATCGCCCGCGCCTCCAAGCACTGGTTCGTCCGCGCCGTGCCCTACGGCTACATCTTCTTCTTCCGCGGCACTCCGCTGCTGGTACAGTTATTTCTGGTCTATTACGGTCTGGCCCAGTTCGACGCCGTGCGCGAAGGGCCGTTCTGGTTCTACCTGCGCGACGCCTACTGGTGCGCCATCCTGACCATGACCCTGCATACCGCCGCCTATATCGCCGAAATCCTGCGCGGCGCAATTCAGGCCGTGCCTCCGGGCGAAGTGGAAGCGGCGCGTGCCCTAGGCATGGCCCGCTGGCAGACCATGCTCTATATCGTCCTGCCGCGCGCCGCGCGCATCGGCCTGCCCGCCTACAGCAACGAAGTAATCCTGATGCTCAAGGCCAGCTCCCTGGCCAGCACCGTCACCCTGCTGGAACTGACCGGCATGGCGCGCACCATCATCGCCCGCACCTACCTCCCGGTAGAGATCTTCTTCGCCGCCGGCATGTTCTACCTGCTGATCGCCTTCATCCTGGTCCGCGGCTTCAAGCTGCTGGAACAGTGGCTAAGGGTCGACGCCTGCCAGGGCCGCTGAAGCGACGGGGCATTCACTGCCCCATCCAGGCCGGACGACACGAGCATGAACGACTCCCCCCTCAGCGGCGACAGCCTGCTCCAGCGCTTCCAGGCGCTGGATGCATTTCTGCTGCAGCACCAAGCACTCTGGCAACCGCGGCCATTCACCCACCAGCAACTGCCGTGGGAACGCCAGCACCCGCAACTCGCGCGCTGGCTCAGATCGCGCAGCCTGGAACAGGCCGAGACCAGCCACAACCGACCGCACCTGCTGGATGCCCCCGCGCCCTTTGCCGGCCTCGCCGCGCAGGCCGAGACCCTGAGCCGAGTCGGCGCCTTCACGTCACAGCCACTGCCGCCACTGCCGGCCCGTTTCTCGGTCGACGTGCCTGGGCGCAAATGGCAACAGATCCAGGCCTTCGCCGGCTGCCTGCAGTTTCACCAACCCGCGCAAAACTGGCTCGACTGGTGCGCCGGCAAAGGGCATCTCGGTCGCATGCTGGCGCATGACGGACGCCCGCTGACTTGCCTGGAACACAATCCCGAACTGGTACACAGCGGCCAACTGCTCAGCCAGCGCCTAAACCTCGACGCCCGGCATCTGCAGCAGGATGTACTCGGCGCCGATGCCGGCGCCCTGCTCCACAGCGAACACACCCCGGTCGCCCTCCACGCCTGCGGCGACCTGCATGTGCGCCTGATGCGACTCGCCAGCGCGGCGGGCTGTCAGCAATTGGCCATAGCGCCGTGCTGCTACAACCGCATCGCCACCCCCGGTTACCAGGCCCTCTCCTCAGCGGCCCAGGCCTCGGCCTTGCAACTCTCGCTGGATGATCTGGGCCTGCCCCTTAGCGAGACCGTCACCGCTGGCGCTCGCGTACGTCGTCAGCGCGATCGTTCCATGGCCTGGCGCCTGGCGTTCGACGTGCTGCAACGCGAACTGCGCGGCATCGACCAATACCTACCCACACCGTCCTTGCCGGCGACCTGGCTGGGGAAAGAGTTCACCGACTACTGCACAGACCTCGCCGCCCTGAAACAACTGCCCACACCTGACCCTTCAAGAGACTGGCAACAACTGCAGAACCAAGGCTGGCAACGACTGGCCCAGGTGCGCAACCTGGAACTGCTGCGCGGCCTGTTCCGTCGCCCGCTGGAACTGTGGCTGCTACTCGACCGCGCGCTCTACCTGCAAGATCAAGGCTTCAGCGTGCGCCTCGGCAGCTTCTGCCCGCGCCAGCTCACCCCGCGCAACCTGCTACTGCTCGCCGAACGCAACTGAGCATACAAAAGTTGCCCACATTATCTGTGGATAACTGTGTTGATAGATTCTGAGCAGTCTCACCAAATGCCTCTAGCATCGGCTCTCGCGGTGCCTGCTCATTTTTCGATCAATACATAAAAACCAACAAAAACATGCACTTATAAAATACCGAGAAATGCCTCACAAAAAGCAGGTGTACGCTCGCCAAATGACAGCCGCTTGTGCATAAGGATTTCGCAGCCAATCGCCAGAAGCCCAATAGACGACCCCACTCATCAGCCCAATTCCCAGGGCCCGCACCGCCTTCTCCTTGGCTGGCGAACCGCCCCGAGATGAGGCTTTGGGCTACTCGGCGCCCTGCAACCTACTGTCGCCGCGAGACGCTGGCGCCAAACCCGGGAGCATTTTCGAGAGCGCCCACTGCCGTCTAAAGGACGGGCCTGAGCACACCGCCCACGCATTGCTGCAATCAGGCTGGCTGAGGCTTGAAAATAATCAGGATAAACAATGCCTAGACGACTTTACTCGGCCAAATGAATGGATATAATGGCGCCCCTGAAATGCCGGTATAGCTCAGCTGGTAGAGCAACTGACTTGTAATCAGTAGGTCCCGAGTTCGACTCTTGGTGCCGGCACCATACAAATAAAAGGGTTACGTGAAAACGTAGCCCTTTTTTTGTGCCTGAAATTCGGCGCGGCGGGTCTCGGATCCCAAGGGCCAACCACTGCACGTCTGCCGGCATTCAGCGCTTGCGGCCGGGACGCTCAGCCGACAAGCTAAGTCGAATGCTCGAGTCATGTCGAAAAAGGCACTCTTTCATGCGGATTCTGCTCACCGGCGGTGCCGGATTTATTGGTTCGGCCCTGATTCGCCACCTGCTCAGCGACACCACGCACCAGGTCCTCAACCTCGACAAGCTGACCTACGCCGGCAACCTCGAGTCGCTCGCCAGCGTCGCGGACCAGCCACGCTATCAGTTCGTCCAGGCCGATATCGGCGACAGCGCGGCGGTGAGCCGGGCCTTGGCCGAGTTCCAGCCGGACGCCATCATGCACCTGGCCGCCGAGTCGCATGTCGATCGCTCCATCGACGGCCCGGCTGCCTTTATCCAGACCAATATCGTCGGCACCTATACCTTGCTCGAAGCCACCCGCACCTATTGGCTGCAGTTGGACGAGGCGCGCAGGCAGGCCTTTCGCTTTCACCATATTTCCACCGACGAGGTGTACGGCGACCTGCACGGGGTCGATGACCTGTTCACCGAGAGCACGTCCTATGCGCCCAGCTCGCCCTATTCGGCGAGCAAGGCGGCCGCCGATCACCTGGTGCGCGCCTGGCAGCGCACCTATGGCCTGCCGGTGCTGATCAGCAATTGCTCGAACAATTACGGCCCCTATCAATTTCCGGAAAAGCTGATCCCGCTGATGATTCTCAACGCCCTGGAGGGCAAGCCGCTACCGGTGTACGGTGATGGCCAGCAGGTGCGCGACTGGCTGTATGTCGAGGACCATGCCCGCGCCCTGCTCAGGGTGCTGACGCGGGGACAAGTTGGCGCGACCTACAACATTGGCGGGCATAACCAGCAGACCAATCTCGAGGTGGTGGAAAGTATCTGCGCGCTGCTGGATGAACTGAGGCCATGGCAAGACACAAGCACGGGTCACCCTCGCTCCTACAAGGAACTGATCAGCTTCGTCGCCGACCGCCCAGGCCACGACCGGCGCTATGCCATCGACGCCGGCAAGATCGAGCGCGAGCTGGGCTGGACGCCCGAGGAAAGCTTCGCCAGCGGCCTGCGCAAGACTGTGCGCTGGTACCTGGATAACCTCGACTGGTGCCGCCGCGTGCAGGATGGCAGCTATCAACGTGAACGACTGGGAGCTTCTCTTTGAAAGGGATGAAAGGCATAGTCCTCGCCGGCGGCTCCGGCAGCCGCCTGTATCCGATCACCCTAGGGGTGTCCAAACAGCTGCTGCCGGTCTACGACAAGCCGATGATCTATTACCCGATCTCGGTACTGATGCTCGCCGGTATCCGCGACATCCTGATCATTTCCACCCCCCACGATCTGCCGCAGTTCGAGAGGATGCTCGGCGACGGCAGTCAGTTCGGCGTGCGCTTCAGCTATGCCGAACAGCCGGCGCCGGAGGGGCTGGCCCAAGCCTTGCTGATCGGCGAGTCATTCATCGGCGACGACCGGGTATGCTTGATCCTCGGCGACAATATCTTCCACGGCCAGCACTTTACCGAGAAGCTCCTGCGCGCCGCCGCCGACCCCAGCGGCGCGACGATTTTCGGCTATTGGGTCAAAGACCCCGAGCGCTTCGGCGTGGTCGAGTTCGACGCCAGCGGCCGGGTCATCTCCATCGAGGAAAAACCGGCCAAACCGAAATCCAGCTACGCTGTCACCGGCCTGTATTTCTATGACAACGACGTGATCGAGATCGCCAGGGCGATCAAGCCCTCGTCACGCGGCGAGCTGGAAATCACCGACGTCAATAACGCCTACTTGAGACGCGGCGATCTGCATGTCGAGCGCTTCGGCCGGGGCTTCGCCTGGCTCGACACCGGCACCCACGACAGCCTGCTGGAGGCCTCGCAATACGTGCAGACCATCGAGCACCGTCAGGGGCTGAAAGTCGCCTGCCTGGAAGAGATCGCCTTCAATAATGGCTGGATCAACCGTGAACGCCTGCTCGAGCAGGCGCGAGCCTTCAGCAAAACCGACTATGGCCAGTACCTGTCCAGGCTGGCGCAGGAGCACGCATGAAGGTGATTGCCAGCGACCTGCCGGAGGTGCTGATCCTCGAACCCAGGGTGTTCGGTGATGAGCGCGGCTTCTTCTACGAGAGTTTCAATGCCCGCGCCTTCGCCGAAGCCACCGGCCTGAACCGCACATTCGTCCAGGACAACCACTCGCGCTCGCTGCGCGGCGTGTTGCGCGGCTTGCATTACCAACTGCAGCAGGCCCAAGGCAAGCTGGTGCGGGTCGTCGCCGGCGAAGTGTTCGACGTCAGCGTGGACCTGCGCCGCAGCTCGCCGACCTTCGGCAAGTGGGTCGGCGTCCATTTGTCCGCCGAGAACAAGCGCCAACTGTGGCTGCCGGAAGGCTTCGCCCATGGTTTTCTGGTGCTCAGCGAATACGCCGAAGTCGTCTACAAGACCACTGACTACTACGCGCCGACCTACGAGCGCTGCATCCGCTGGGACGACCCGGGCCTTGCCATCGACTGGCCCCTGGAGAGTGCGCCTCAGCTCTCGGCCAAGGACCAGGCCGGCCTCAGCCTGGCCGATGCGCAGCTGTTCCCATGAAGATCCTGCTGCTCGGCGAGCACGGCCAAGTCAGCCGCGAGCTGCAACTGAGCCTGCGCGAACAAGGCGAACTGACAGTGCTGGGCCGCGACCGGCTCGACCTGAGCCAGCCAGAGCAGATCCGCCGTCAGGTGCGCGAGCTGCGACCCGACTTGATCATCAACGCCGCGGCGTACACGGCGGTCGACCAGGCCGAGAGCGAGGCGCAGCTGGCCTTCGCCATCAACGCCACGGCGCCTGGCATTCTCGCCGAGGAAGCTGCTGCGCTGGGTGCGCCGCTGATCCATTACTCCAGCGACTACGTGTTCGACGGCACAAAAACCGCGCCCTATAGCGAGGACGACACGCCCAACCCGCTCGGGGTCTACGGTCGCAGCAAGCTGGCCGGGGAACAGGCAATCCAGGCGGCTGGCGGCGCCCACTTGATCCTGCGCACCAGCTGGGTCTACTCGCTGCACGGCAAGAATTTTCTGCTGACCATGCAACGTCTGCTGCAGGAACGCGCCAGCCTGAATGTGGTGGCCGATCAAGTCGGTGCGCCGACCTGGGCCGGCAGCATCGCCGCTGTCACAGCGCAGATGATCCACAACTGGCGCGCCGGCCAAGGCGGTCCCTGGGGGCTGTATCACCTCAGTGCTCAGGGCGAAGTCTCCTGGTTCGGCTTCGCCAGCGCGATCGCCGAGCAACTGCGCACCCAAGGCATAGCCACCGCGACCCTGCAGCCCATCCCCACCAGCGCATACCCCACGCCGGCACGGCGTCCGCTCAACTCGCGACTCGACTGCACACGCCTGCAACGCGACTGGCATATCCAGCTGAGTGACTGGCACAGCGCCCTGCTCGAATGCCTGCACAACCCGCCACAGTGCTGAGCGATTCAAGTCGCAATCCGGTTCGATAGAGTCTGGCAAGTCAGATAGTGGGCTGAAGATCCCCGCCCAACGCCACTGGCACATCCCTTGCTAAAGCTTGAAGATGCATACTACCTGCGACACTCAGGCGCCTGACCCATGACCGCAACCCTCCGCACTCCCAAACGTCTCCGCTGGCGCAGCCTGGTGCTCCTTGCTCTGCTCCTGACCCCGCTGCTCTGGCCGCTGCAACAACTGGCCGAGCGTTATTACAGCGCCGTGCTGAGTGAGCAGAACCGTCAGACCCTCGACCTGTACGTCGCCAACCTGCTCGGCACCCTGAACCGCTACGAGGTGCTGCCGCCGATCCTCGGGCAACTGCCGACCCTGCGCCAGCTGTTGCAGCAAAGCACCGATGAGCAGCTGCGCGACCAGACCAACCAGTTGCTGGCCGGCCTGCAGCAGCAGACCGGGGCCGACGTGATCTACCTGATGGACCCCGACGGCCAGACCCTGGCGGCCTCCAACTGGGATCAGGAAGACAGCTTCGTCGAGCGCAACTTTTCCTACCGCCCCTATTTCCGCGACGCCATGCAAGGCCGTTCCGGGCGTTTCTTCGGCCTCGGCACCACCTCCGGCAAGCGCGGCTACTTCTTCGCCGCCGCGGTACGCGAGGGCGCGCAGATCCTCGGCGTGCTGGTGGTCAAGGTCGACCTTGACCACACCGAAACCCTGTGGGGCAACCGCCCCGAGCAGTTGCTGGTCACCGACAACTACGGCGTGGTGATCCTCACCTCGCAGGCCGACTGGCGCTTCCATGCCACCCGCGAGCTGGACAATGCTGAACGTGTTGCGATTACCGCCACCCAGCCTTACCGCATCCAGTCGCCACCACCCCTGCAGCTCGAACCCACAGCCTGGCTTCGGCAGAGTCGCAGCCTCGACGATATCGACTGGACCGTAAGCATCCTGGCGCCGCGCCTGCTGCTCGATCGCCCCGTGCGCACCGCCGTGGCCATTGGTGGCGCGGCGCTGCTGGTGTTGATGCTGCTGCTCGGCCTGCTGGTGCAGCGCCGCCGTCATTACCTCGAGCGCATTGCCCTGGATGCGCGGGCCCGTCAGCAGCTGGAGCAGCGCGTGCAGGAGCGCACCCAGGACCTGGAGCGGCTCAACAGCCACCTGAAACAGGAAGTGCTGGAGCGCGAACACGCCCAGCAGGAACTGGTGCGCGCCCAGGACGAACTGGTCCAGGCCAGCAAGCTGTCGGCCCTGGGCACCATGAGCGCAAGCATCAGCCACGAACTCAATCAGCCGCTGGCGGCGATTCGCAGCTATGCCGACAATGCCGGCGTGCTGCTCGACCACCAGCGCAACGAAGACGCCCGCGCCAATCTCAAGCTGATCAGCCAGATGACCGAGCGCATGGCCTCGATCATTTCCCACCTGCGCGCCTTCGCTCGCCGTGACCGTCACGCCCCGGAAAGCGTGGCTCTGCAGCCGGCCCTGGACGACGCGTTGGCGCTGCTGGCCAAACGCCGCCGGGCGATGGAGGTCGAACTGATTCGCGACCTGCCCGAAGCCACCCTGTGGGTCCAGGCCGGCGAAACCCGCCTGCGCCAAGTGCTCGGCAACCTGCTGGCCAATGCCCTCGACGCCTTGGCCGAGAAAGCGCCGCCGCGGCGCATCTGGCTCAGCGCCGAACGCAGCACCGAGGGCGTCGACCTGCATCTGCGCGACAACGGCCCGGGATTCACTGCCGAAGCCCTGCAACGCGCCCGCGAACCTTTCTTCACCACCAAGACCAGCGCCCAGGGCCTGGGCCTGGGCCTGGCTATTTGCGATACCCTGATACGCGCCCTCGGCGGTGAACTGCTGCTGGCCAACCACCCCGACGGTGGCGCCCTGCTGACCCTGCGCCTGCGCGCCGCCGAACACGGCGTTAAAAACCAGTCGCCCGAGGACTTTTGCCTATGACCACCCTCGACCCACGTACCCAGGTGCTGTTGATCGACGACGACCCGCATCTGCGCCAGGCCCTGAGCCAAACGCTCGACCTGGCCGGGCTGCAAGTCGTCAGCCTGGCCGACGCCCGCGGCGTCGCCGCGCGCATCGGCCGCGACTGGGCGGGCGTGGTGGTCAGCGATATCCGCATGCCGGGCATCGACGGCATGCAGCTGCTCGAGCAGCTGCACGAGCAGGACCCTGACCTGCCGGTGCTGCTGATCACCGGCCATGGCGATGTCCCCCTGGCGGTGCAGGCGATGCGCGCCGGCGCCTATGACTTTCTGGAAAAACCCTTCGCCAGCGAAGACCTGCTCGACAGCGTACGCCGCGCCCTCGCTCTGCGCCGCCTGGTCCTGGATAACCGCAGCCTGCGCCTGGCCCTTGCCGACCGCCAGCAGTTGAGCGCGCGCCTGGTCGGACAGTCGCCGGCCATGGCGCGCCTGCGTGAGCAGATCGGTGCCCTGGCCAATATCAGCGCCGATGTATTGATCCTCGGTGAAACGGGGGCCGGCAAAGAAGTCGTCGCACGCGCCCTGCACGACCTGTCGAATCGCCGCGACGGCCCCTTTGTCGCCATCAACGCCGGTGCCCTCGCCGAGTCGGTGGTGGAAAGTGAACTGTTCGGCCACGAACCAGGGGCCTTTACCGGGGCGCAGAAACGCCGTATCGGCAAGTTCGAGTTCGCCAACGGCGGCACCCTGTTCCTCGATGAAATCGAGAGCATGAGCCTGGAAGTCCAGGTCAAGCTGCTGCGCCTGCTGCAGGAGCGGGTGGTCGAGCGCCTCGGCGGCAACCAGTTGATCCCGCTGAATATCCGCGTGATCGCCGCGACCAAGGAAGACCTGCGCCAGGCCGCCGACCAGGGCCGCTTCCGCGCCGACCTGTATTACCGCCTGAACGTCGCCCCGCTGCGCATTCCGGCCCTGCGCGAACGCGGCGACGACATCCTCGTGCTGTTCCAGCACTTCGCCGATGACGCCAGCACCCGCCACGGCCTGCCGGTACGCGAACTGCAGCCGGGGCAACGCGCCATGCTCCTGCGTCACCCCTGGCCGGGCAATGTGCGCGAACTGCAGAATGCCGCCGAGCGCTTCGCCATCGGTCTCGACCTGGGCCTGGATCTCGGCCTGGAGCTGAATCTGGACAACCCGCAGAGCGGCGTGCCGCCCAGCGGCAACCTCAGCGAACAGGTCGAAGCCTTCGAGCGGGCCATGATCGCCGCCGAACTGAGTCGTGCCCATGGCTCCCTGCGCAGCCTGGCCGAAGCCCTCGGCGTGCCGCGCAAGACCCTGCACGACAAATTGCGCAAGCATGGCCTGAGCGCGGCCGACACTGGCGGAAGCTCGCCAGACGACCTCGACTGACTGGCGGATTCCCGCCACCTCCACCTACTCCGGCACCGCATCACCCGCAGCAGCGACGCCGCAAACCACTAGCGGGAATCTATTGGTTCCCCGCACAAGCCAGCTGCCGCAAGGTGCCATCGCCTTCTGCCGAGGATGTTCCGCGATAGTTCGCAACCCCGACCTGCAATCTGGCATGGCGGTTGCTCTAGTACTTGCAGGTGATCCAGCAGGCACAAGTCCGGGCAATCGCTGCCCAGCGTCCGTCGTTTTCCGGCAGGCCGCCTAGACTTGATCTTGTTCGCCCGCTCTGCAGCGCTGCGGCGCATAACGAACCACAAAAACAAGAGGAAGCATTTCATGTTCAAACTGACTGCCAAGGCGCTGGCTTGCGCCCTGTCGCTGAGCATCGCCGGCATGGCCCAAGCGGCCGATCCGATTGTGATCAAGTTCTCCCACGTGGTCGCCGAACACACGCCGAAAGGCCAGGGTGCCGCGCTGTTCAAGAAGCTCGCCGAAGAACGTCTGGGCGACAAGGTCAAGGTCGAGGTCTACCCGAACTCCTCGCTGTTCGGCGATGGCAAGGAAATGGAAGCGCTGTTGCTCGGTGACGTGCAACTGATCGCCCCATCCCTGGCCAAATTCGAGCAATACACCAAGCAGGTCCAGGTGTTCGATCTGCCGTTCCTGTTCAAGGACATGGCCGCACTCGACCGTTTCCAGCAGAGCCCGCAAGGTCAGGCACTGCTGAAATCCATGGAAGACAAGAACATCACCGGCCTGGGTTACTGGCACAACGGCCTCAAGCAGCTGTCCGCCAACAAGCCGCTGCGTGAACCCAAAGATGCCCGTGGCCTGAAGTTCCGCGTACAGGCATCCGCCGTGTTGGAAGAGCAATTCAAGGCCGTGCGCGCCAACCCGCGCAAGATGAGCTTCGCCGAGGTTTACCAAGGCCTGCAGACTGGTGTGGTCAACGGTGCCGAGAACCCCTACTCGAACATCTACAGCCAGAAGATGCATGAAGTGCAGAAGTACATCACCGAGTCCAACCACGGTGTCCTCGACTACATGCTGATCACCAACACCAAGTTCTGGAACAGCTTGCCGGAAGATGTCCGCACCGAGCTGGACAAGATAATCGTGGAAGTGACCGCCGAGGTGAACAAGCAAGCCAACGAACTGAACGAGGGCGACAAGCAGCGCATCCTCGCCGCCAAGACCACCGAAATCATCAACCTGACCCCAGAGCAACGCGGCATGTGGCGCGATGCCATGAAGCCGGTATGGGCCATGTTCGAAGACGAAATCGGTGCCGACCTGATCAAGGCCGCCGACGCAGCCAACCAGTAGGGTGGGTCAGGCCGCGCAGGCCTAGCCGCATAGCGGCCTAACCCACCGGCAGCGGCGGCTGCTCGCCCCGCTGCCGGGCTACTGCGCCAGGGCACTGCCATCACAGGCGGCCCTGGCCCTCCCCTCCTCCACTGGAGATGCTATCGATGAACGCCTTGCGACGCGCGTATGATCACTTCGAAGAAGGCTTTATCGCCTTTCTCCTGGCGACCATGACGCTGGTGACATTCGTCTACGTGATCCTCAACAACCTCTACACCCTGTTCTACAACTGGGGCGATCGCTGGGAAGGCGCCAGCGACAACCTCTTCGCCATCGGCGACTTCATTCTCGGGCTGGCCCAGGACATGACCTGGAGCATCTCGCTGACCAAGGCACTGTTCGCCTGGCTGATCTTTTTCGGCCTGGCCTATGGCGTACGCACCGCCGGGCATATCGGCGTCGATGCGCTGGTCAAGCTGGCCAGCAAGCCGGTGCAGCGGATGATCGGCTTGATCGCCTGCCTGTGCTGCCTGGGCTATGCCGGGCTGATCGCGGTAGCCAGCTTCGACTGGATGCACACCCTGTTTGTCGCCAACATTGGCGCCGAGGACCTCGGTCACTACGGCATCAAGCAATGGCACATCACCCTGATCGTGCCATTCGGCTACGCCATGGTGTTTATTCGCTTCCTGGAAATCTTCGTGCGTATCCTGCGCCACCAGCAGACCGGACTCGGCCTGGCCGATGAAGCCGCCGAAGCCATGAAGCTGACCGAGCACGAGGAACCCAAGCAATGACCATTCTGTTCCTCTTCATTCTGCTGTTCGCGCTGATGTTCATTGGCGTGCCGGTTGCCGCGTCCCTCGGCCTGGCCGGCTCGGTGACCATCATGCTGTTCAGTCCGGATTCGGTGCGCTCGCTGGCGATCAAGCTGTTCGAGACCAGCGAGCACTACACCCTGCTGGCGATTCCGTTCTTCCTGCTGTCCGGCGCCTTCATGACCACCGGCGGCGTGGCCCAGCGCCTGATCGATTTCGCCAACGCCTGCGTCGGCCATATCCGTGGCGGTCTGGCGATCTCCGCGGTGATGGCCTGCATGCTATTCGCCGCGCTGTCCGGCTCCTCGCCAGCGACCGTGGCCGCCGTCGGCTCGATCGCCATCGCCGGCATGGTGCGCTCCGGCTACCCGCAAGCCTTCGGCGCCGGCATCGTCTGCAACGCCGGCACCCTGGGCATCCTGATTCCGCCGTCGATCGTCATGGTGGTGTATGCCGCCGCAACCGAGCAATCGGTCGGCAAGCTGTTCATGGCCGGTGTGGTACCCGGCCTGATGCTGGGCGTGGCCTTGATGGTGGCGATCTACATAGTCGCGCGCAAGATGGACCTGCCCTCCCTGCCGCGTGCCAGCCTCGGCGAACTGCTGAGAACCGCACGCAAGGCGATCTGGGGCCTGCTGTTGATGGTGATCATCCTCGGCGGCATCTACTCCGGCATGTTCACCCCGACCGAAGCGGCGGCGGTGGCGGCGGTCTACGCCGGTTTCGTCGCCCTGTTCGTGTACAAGGACATGCGTATCCGCGAGTGCCCCAAAGTGCTCCTGGAGTCCGGCAAGCTGACCATCATGCTGATGTTCATCATCGCCAACGCGATGCTCTTCGCCCACGTGCTGACCACCGAGCAGATCCCCCAGACCATCACCGCCCTGGTGATCGAGATGGGTCTGCAGCCGTGGCAATTCCTGCTGGTGGTGAACATCGTGCTGCTGGTCGCCGGCGCCTTCATGGAGCCCTCGGCGATCATCCTGATCCTCGCCCCGATCCTGTTTCCGATCGCCGTGCAGCTGGGCATCGACCCGATCCACCTGGGCATCATCATGGTGGTGAACATGGAGATCGGCCTGATCACCCCGCCGGTGGGCCTCAACCTGTTCGTCACCTCGGCGGTGACCGGCATGCCGCTGACCGCGGTGATCAAGGCCGCCTGGCCGTGGTTGATGCTGCTGCTGGGCTTCCTGATGATCATCACCTACGTCCCGGCCGTGTCCATGGCCCTGCCCAACTGGCTGGGCATGAGCTGATCGCGTTCGATTGAAGTGCTCCGCGTACCTTCTGCCCGGCCTCAGTGCCGGGCATTTTTTTGGGCATTATTCCGCTTACAGGTGGCACACGGGGAGTATTTTGCAGCTGCGGATGTAGCCGTGAAAGTCGTCTGGGCACAGTCAACAGGCGCGGCTGAGCCGCGGCCGCAGACGGCGACCGGACTCAACACCAAACAAGGACATCACCCGGGAGCATCCGGCCATCGGCTGACCACCTCGCCTCCCCTTGACCCAGGTCAGCACCGCCTGAGGGCCGACGTGGGTCAATGGCGATCGCCATACCCTCAAGGAGAGACACCATGCCCCAGGCTTCCACAAAATTGCGACTGGCCGCACTGGTCGCCCTGGTGGTGGGCTCGATGGTCGGCGGGGGAATCTTCTCGCTGCCACAGAACATGGCCGCCAGCGCCAGCGCTGGGGCCATCCTGATCGGCTGGGCCATCACCGCAGTCGGCATGCTGACCCTGGCCTTCGTCTTCCAGAGCCTGGCCGTGCGCAAACCGGAACTGGATGCCGGGGTCTACGCCTACGCCAAGGCCGGCTTTGGCGACTACATGGGTTTCTCCTCGGCCTGGGGCTACTGGATCAGCGCCTGGATCGGCAACGTCAGCTACTTCGTCCTGCTGTTCAGCACCCTTGGCTACTTCTTCCCGGTCTTTGGAAAAGGCAATACCTTGGCCGCCATCATCGGTGCCTCGCTGCTGCTCTGGGCCGTGCATTTTCTGGTGCTGCGCGGCATCCGCGAGGCGGCCTTGATCAACCTGGCGACCACCGTTGCCAAGATCGTGCCGCTCCTGCTGTTTGTCGTCCTCACCGCCATCGCCTTCAAGCTCGAGGTGTTCACCGCCGATTTCTGGGGGCGCGGCAACCTGGAGCTGGGCAGCGTGCTGGATCAGGTGCGCAACATGATGCTGGTCACCGTCTGGGTGTTTATCGGCATCGAAGGCGCCAGCGTCTATTCGGCGCGCGCCGAGAATCGCGCCGATGTCGGCAGGGCCACGGTGATCGGCTTCGTCGGCGTCTTGCTGCTGTTGGTGATGGTCAACGTGCTGTCCATGGGCATCCTCAGCCAGGCCGAACTGGCCGGATTGAAGAACCCCTCCATGGCCGGCGTGCTGCAACAGGTGGTCGGTCCCTGGGGCGCGGCGCTGATTGGCATCGGCCTGATCGTCTCGCTGCTCGGCGCGCTGCTGTCCTGGACCCTGCTGTGTGCGGAGATCCTGTTCGTCGGCGCGCGCGATCAGACCATGCCTAATTTCCTGAAAAAGGAAAACGCCAAGCACGTGCCGGTCAATGCGCTCTGGCTGTCCAACGGCCTGATCCAGCTGTTTCTGATCGTCACCCTGTTCAACGACGCCACCTACCTCAAGCTGCTGTACCTGGCCACTTCGATGATCCTGCTGCCATATTTCTGGTCCGCCGCCTATGCGGTGCTGCTGGCGGTACGCGGCGAGACCTACGAGGGCCAGCCCGGTGCACGGCGCAAGGATCTGCTGATCGGTCTGATCGCGGTGATCTATGCGGTGTGGCTGGTGTATGCCGGCGGGGTGCAGTACGTCCTGCTGTCGGCGCTGCTCTATGCGCCGGGCGTGCTGTTCTTCGCCAAAGCCAGGCGTGAGCAGGGCCAGGCTGTGTTCACCCGCGTGGAGCAACTGATCTTCCTGGCCGTGTTGACCGGTGCCGGCATTGCCGCCTATGGCCTCTATGCCGGCTTCCTCAGCCTCTAACAGAAGGATTCATGACATGAGTACTGGAAAACTCGGGGTGCACTCCGAAGTCGGCAAGCTGCGCAAGGTCATGGTCTGCTCGCCGGGCTTGGCGCACCTGCGCCTGACGCCGAACAACTGCGACGAGCTGCTGTTCGATGACGTGATCTGGGTCAGCCAGGCCAAGCGCGACCACTTCGACTTCGTCAGCAAGATGCGCGAGCGTGGCGTCGACGTGCTGGAGATGCACAACCTGCTGACCGATACCGTGCGCAACCCGCAAGCGTTGCAGTGGATTCTCGACCGCAAGATCACCGCCAACCTGGTCGGTATCGGCCTGCAGAACGAGGTGCGCAGCTGGCTGGAAAGCCAGGAACCTCGGGTTCTGGCCGAATACCTGATCGGCGGAGTGGCGGTGGCCGACTTGCTCAAAGGGCTGGGCGAAAGCGCCAGCCTGAAGATGCTCGGCGAGTTTATCGGCCCGGCCAGCTTTGTCGTGCCACCGCTACCCAATACCCTGTTCACCCGTGACACCAGCTGCTGGATATACGGCGGCGTCACCCTCAACCCGATGCATTGGCCGGCGCGCCGTCAGGAAACCCTGCTGGCCACGGCGATCTACCGGTTCCACGCCGATTTCGCCAACGCCGAGTTCGAGACTTGGTACGGCGACCCGGATCTCGACCACGGCTCGGCCAGCCTGGAAGGGGGCGATGTGATGCCAATTGGCAATGGTGTGGTGCTGATCGGCATGGGCGAGCGCAGTTCGCGCCAGGCCATCGGCCAGTTGGCGCAGAACCTGTTCGCCAAGGGCGCGGTCGAGCGGGTGATAGTCGCCGGCCTGCCGCAGTCGCGAGCGGCCATGCACCTGGACACGGTGTTCAGCTTCTGCGATCGCGACCTAGTGACGATCTTCCCCGACGTGGTCAACCAGATCGTAGCGTTCAGCCTGCGCCCCGACCCGAGCAAACCGGGCGGCATCGATATTCGCCGCGAGGACCAGCCGTTCCTGCAGGTGGTGGCCGAAGCGCTGAACCTCAAGCAACTGCGCGCCGTGCAAACCGGTGGCGACAGCTACGAGGCCGAGCGCGAGCAGTGGGACGACGGCAACAATGTGCTGGCCCTCGAGCCGGGCGTGGTGATCGGCTATGACCGCAACACCTACACCAATACCCAACTGCGCAAGGCCGGGGTGGAAGTCATCACCATCGATGCCAGCGAACTGGGCCGCGGGCGCGGCGGCGGCCATTGCATGAGCTGCCCAATCGCCCGCGATTCTGCCGATTACTAATTGCGCACGGCAGGCTTTACCCAGGCCTGCACGTCCATTTCTCACAAGGAAACTGTCATGGCGTTCAATCTGCACAACCGCAACCTGCTCAGCCTGATGCATCACAGCCCCCAGGAACTGCGCTATCTGCTGGACTTGGCCCGCGACCTGAAACGCGCCAAGTACACTGGCACCGAGCAGCAGCACCTGCAGCGCAAGAACATCGCCCTGATCTTCGAGAAGAGTTCGACCCGCACCCGCTGCGCCTTCGAGGTCGCGGCCCATGACCAGGGCGCCCATGTCACCCTGATAGAGCCGGGCTCCTCGCAGATCGGCCACAAGGAGAGCATGAAGGACACCGCCCGCGTGCTGGGGCGCATGTTCGACGCCATCGAGTACCGAGGCTTCGGCCAGGAAATAGTCGAGGAGCTGGCCAAGTACGCCGGCGTACCGGTGTTCAATGGCCTGACTGCAGAATTTCACCCGACCCAGATGATTGCCGACGTGCTGACGATGCGCGAGCACAGCGACAAACCGCTGCATGACATCAGCTACGCCTACCTCGGTGATGCCCGCTACAACATGGGCAACTCGCTGCTGCTGATCGGCGCCAAGCTGGGCATGGACGTGCGCATCGGGGCGCCCAAGCAACTCTGGCCGGCAGCCGAGTTTGTCGCCCAATGCCAAGCCTTCGCCGACGCCAGTGGCGCGCGCCTGACCCTCACCGATGACCCCAGGGAAGCGGTCAAGGGCGTCGATTTCATCCACACCGATGTCTGGGTTTCCATGGGCGAACCCGCGGAGGCCTGGGACCAGCGCATCGCCCAGCTGCTGCCCTACCAGGTGAATGCGCAGATGATCAAAGCCGCGGGCAATCCCCGGGTGAAATTCATGCATTGCCTGCCGGCCTTTCATAACAGCGAGACCGAAGTGGGCAAGGAGTTGGCCGAGCGCCACCCCAATCTGGCAAACGGCGTGGAAGTCACCGAAGAGGTGTTCGAGTCGCCGGCCAATATTGCCTTCGATCAGGCGGAAAACCGCATGCACACCATCAAGGCCATTCTAGTTTCGGCGCTGGCTGATATCTGACCACTGACCCGTCCGTGCGGCGGTCGCCGGACAGCCAGCGGGCTCCGCGGCTGCCCGGCCAGTCGCGGGCAGGCAAGGCCATCACCTTCCAGGAGACAAGCACCATGCGTATCGTCGTTGCACTGGGCGGTAACGCCCTCCTTCGCCGGGGGGAAGCCATGACCGCGGACAATCAACGGATCAATATCCGTATCGCCGCCGAACAGCTGGCCAAGATCGCGCCCGGTATCGAGCTGGTGGTGGCGCACGGCAATGGCCCCCAGGTCGGCCTGCTGTCCCTGCAGGCCGCCGCTTACACCGCGCTCAACCCCTACCCGCTGGATGTGCTGGGCGCCGAAACCGAAGGCATGATCGGCTACATGATCGAACAGGAGCTGGGTAACCTGCTGCCCGTCGAGGTGCCTTTCGCCACCCTGCTGACCCAGGTGGAGGTCGACCCGGCCGACCCGGCCTTTCAACACCCGAGCAAACCGATCGGCCCGGTCTACAGCAAGGCCGAGGCCGAGCGCCTGGCCGCCGAACATGGCTGGAGCATCGCCGCCGATGGCGACCGGTTTCGCCGCGTGGTCGCCAGCCCACGGCCGACACGGATCTTCGAACTCCGCCCGATCAAGTGGCTGCTGGAGAAAGGCACGGTGGTGATCTGCGCCGGTGGCGGTGGCATTCCTTGCGTCTACGATGCCAAGCGCAAGCTGCACGGCGTCGAGGCGGTGATCGACAAGGACCTCTGTTCGGCGCTGCTGGCCGAACAGCTGGAGAGCGATCTGCTGGTGATCGCCACCGATGTCAGCGCGGTATTCCGCGACTGGGGCCAGGCGACGCAAAAAACCATCAGCGCCGCCCACCCGGACGCACTGGCCGAGCTCGACTTTGCCGCCGGCTCCATGGGGCCCAAGGTTCAGGCCGCCTGCGAGTTCGCCCGCAATACCGGCAAGGTCGCGGTGATCGGCTCGCTGGCGGATATTGAAGCCATCGTCCAGGGCAAGGCCGGCACCCGGATCAGCACGGCGCAAACGGGCATTGTTTACCGCTGACTGCCACTATCCATACTCACAGGAGCCTCGCCATGAGCGAACCCGGCCATCTGCATATCACCCGTGCGCCCTTGCAGCCCAACGACTTTGGCTACGACATCAACCTCGAGTATCACGTGGTCAATGACCCCGCGACGGGCACGGCCATGCACTTCAGCATGCGCGGTGAAATCAACGGCACGGCCTTCACCGAGGAATTCGAACTGCCCAGGGACATGGCGTGCAACTTTGCCAGCAACTATTTCCACCTGGCGCAGAAACACGGCCTGCCGAAAACGGCGAATATCATTTCAATGCACCACAAATACGATGTCATGTTCGAAGACATCCGCCAGCGCCTCGACCTCAAGTCCGGTGAGGCGGTGCAACCTGAGCACCTGGCATAAGCCTCACGCTCTCGACCGCCTGAACCGGACAGCGCCTAGCGCGACGTCAGCGACTCGTACCCGGAGATCACCTCGAACAACTCGGCATCGATGCTGCTCTGGCGCAGGCTGTTGAAGCGATTGTGCAGCTGCGCCAACAGCTCCTCGATATTCTTATCCGCCCGCTGCATTGCCGTCAGGCGGCTGGCGTTCTCGCCGGCCAGCGACTCGGCGCAGGCGCGAAACAGCGAAATGAACAGGTATTCGCGGATCAGCGCGCGCAGGGTCTGCCGGGCATCGTGAAGAATTTCCGGCAGCGCGGCGCTGGGCCAGGGGAGCTGCGCCAGATCCTGCTGCCACTGCCGGTCCAGGGGCAACAGCCGCTGACTGACAGGTGCGTAGCTCATGCCGACCTGCGGACGATTACGAAACACATAAAAACGCGCCCGCTCATTGGTCAGGTGCGCCTCGCTGTCCAGCTGAATCTGCCCCACCAGCGGCGCAATGCCCTTGACCGAACTGGGCACCCGGAACAACCCCTTGAGCGGCAGACCAGCCTGCTCCAGGCAGCCATGCACACGCTCGCCCACCGCCCAGACCTGCAGGTCGCCGTGGATATCGGCGAGGGTCTGGATAGCGAATTCGGCCACCCGCTCATTGAACTGGCCCACCAGCCCCTGGTCAGAGCCAAACACGATAGCGCCGATGGCGTCCTTCGTTCCGGGCGCGGGCACGATGGCCCGGCGCGCCTGGGCCTGAGGTTGGCGCAGACACAGGCTCAGGCCCAGCTCGACGCTGCGACAGTACTCGGCCAGGGCCAGCACCGATTGCTCATACTGGCCGATGTTGGCGCCAGCCAGGGCTTTCATCGAACGCACCACCGACTGCAGGTCGGCGGCACTGGCGATGCTGCGGCGCAGGCTGGCCGAGGTATCGCTCATGGCCGGCTCTCGGCATGGCTATCCGGCTCAGCCGCCACCTGAGTGGCGGCCGCGGGTGCGCTCTCGGCCTGAAAGGCCTGCAGCGCCTGACGAGCGGCCTCGATAATGGCCTCGCGGACGTCATCGCGCAGCTTGCCCGCCGCCTACAGGCGCTCGCGCAGTCCCTCGGGCAAGTGCACTGCCGCCGCGGCGACCGCCACGCCCGATTTCGCTTCAAGGGCTTTGGCATCAGGCGCTGCAGGCCGGCTGTTCATGGGCTCAACTCGGTGGAACTGAATGAACACTATCTATCCGACGATAGCACAAGCAGCCACGGCCTCCCGCTCCTGCGCCCTGGGCCGCAGCTGCGACCGGCAGACCGTTATTGCGCTGCCATCCCCCTGGCCTGCTCGCGCAGGACGAACTTCTGCACCTTGCCGGTGGAGGTCTTCGGCAGGGCGGTGAACACCACGCAACCGGGCACCTTGAAACGCGCCATGCGTTGCTGGCAGAAGGCAATCACCTCGGCCTCCGTCAGCGCCACACCCGGCTTGGGGGTGACGAAGGCGCAGGGAGTTTCACCCCACTTGTCGCTGGGCATGGCGACTACCGCGGCCTCAAGAATCTGCGGATGGCGGTAGAGCACGTCTTCCACCTCGATCGAGGAGATGTTCTCGCCACCGGAAATGATGATGTCCTTGGAGCGATCCTTGATCTCGACGTAACCGTCGGCATGCCACACCGCCAGGTCGCCAGAATGGAACCAGCCACCAGCAAAGCACTCGGCAGTCGCCGTGGGGTTCTTCAGGTAGCCCTTCATCACCACATTGCCACGCATCATGATCTCGCCGATGCTCTGACCGTCCTTGGGCACCGGTTGCAGACTGTCCGGATCGGCCACCATCAGGCCGTCGAGCAGCGGCGCACGCACACCCTGACGGGACTTGAGGCGGGCACGCTGCTCGGGGGTTTCACTGTCCCACTCCGCCTTCCATTCGCAGGCCACGCTGGGGCCGTAGGTTTCGGTCAGGCCATAGACGTGGGTGACGCGGAATTCCATTGCTTCCATGGCCTCGATCACCGCCGCGGGTGGCGCGGCGCCGGCAGTCAGCACCTTGACCGGACGGGTCTTCAGCGCCTTCAGGTCATCGGCGGCATTGGCCAGCATGTTCAACACGATCGGCGCGCCACAGAAGTGGTCGACCGCGTGCTCGGCGATCAGCGGGTAGATGGCCTCGGCGCGCACATGGCGCAGGCACACATTGACCCCAACATAGGCTGCCAGCGCCCAGGGGAAGCACCAGCCGTTGCAGTGGAACATCGGCAGCGTCCACAGGTACACCGGGAAGCGGCTCATGTCCCAACACATGGCGTTAGACAGGGCATTCAGGTGCGCGCCGCGGTGGTGGTAGACCACGCCCTTGGGGTTACCGGTGGTGCCGGAGGTGTAGTTGAGCGAGATCGCCTGCCACTCATCGGCGGGCATCTCCCAGGCGTAGTCGGCGTCGCCTTCGGCCAGCAGTGCCTCGTAGTCGAACTGGCCGATCAGTTGGCCATCCTGATACTCAGGGTCGTCGATGCCGATAATCAACGGACGGCTGGGCAGGTGACTGGTGGCGCGCTGCACCAGTTCGCCGAATTCCTTGTCGACCAGCAGCACCTTGGCTTCGCCATGCTGCAGGATGAAGGCAATGGCTTCGGCATCCAGGCGGGTGTTGATGGCGTTGAGCACGGCGCCGCACATGGGCACGCCGAAATGCGCCTCGAACATCGCCGGGCCGTTCGGCGCGATCACCGCCACCGTATCGCCCAGGCCAATGCCGCGTTGCGCCAGGGCCGAGGCCAGGCGAATACAGCGGCTGTACGTCTCACCCCAGGTCTGGCGCAGGCTACCGTTGATCAGTGCCGTGCGCTGCGGGTAGACACTCGCGGCGCGCTCGAGAAAACTCAAGGGACTGAGTGCCTGGAAGTTCGCCGCATCGCGCGGCATGCCATATTCGTAGGGGTTGAGGCTGTGCATTATTATTCTCCAGCGGAACCTTGGACTGAAGAAACCTTAGCAGGAGTATGGTCTTACCGAAGCGCTACCTTGGTCGAAGCAGTGACTCACAAGTCATAAATCACGTCAGCATAATCACCCGAACAATCGAGCCACTGCTCGCCCCATTGAATGTCCCCCGTGTTTTCGGGTTCCTGGGCGAGCGACAAGCAGGTATCGCTTCATCTGAGCTTGTCCGGCGTATTTATTTGAAGGAGTTTCCCGCGTGAAGTCTCGCTTACCCGTGATTGTTGGTTTTGGTGGTTATAACGCAGCCGGCCGCAGCTCCTTCCACCACGGTTTCCGCCGTACCGTGATCGAGTCGATGGACCTGCGCGCACGTCAGGAAACCCTCGCCGGCTTGGCCGTGATGATGAAACTGCTGCAGGTAGTCGACGGCAGCTACCAGACCACCGACGGCACGCCGCTGAGCCTGGCCGAGATCGACAGCCGTTTTGCCGAACAGATCCTCGCCTCGACCCTGGTGCGGCGCATCGAAAAGCAGCACCTGGATGTCGACGCGGCCCATTGGCAGAAGAACATCAGCGTCAGCGCTACGCCCGATACCCCACTGAGCTTCATCAGCAACCGCAAGCAACTGCCCGAGCCACTGCCGGCCAACTGGTCGGTGGAGCAGCTCAATGCCACCGAGGTGCGCGTCAGCCTGCACGACAGCTGCGATTTCAAGGTCGACAGTTACCGCGCCTTGCCGGTGAAATCCGCCGGCCAGCTGCCTACCGGTTTCGAGCCGAGCGAACACTACAACTCGCGCTTCCACCCGCGCGGCCTGAGCATGGCCATCGTCGGGGTAACCGATGCCCTGCGCTCGACCGGCCTGCCCTGGCAGTCGATCGTCGACCGGGTACAACCGGACGAAGTGGCGGTGTTCGCCAGCTGCATCATGAGCCAACTCGACGAAAATGGTTTCGGCGGCATGATGCAGTCGCGCCTAAAAGGCGGCCGGGTCACCGCCAAGCAGCTGGCGCTGGGCCTCAACAGTATGCCGGCGGACTTCATCAACGCCTACGTGCTCGGCAGTGTCGGCAGTACCGGCAGCATCACTGGCGCCTGCGCCACCTTTCTCTACAACCTGCAGAAGGGCATCGAGCAGATCAGCACCGGCAAGGCCCGGGTGGTGATCGTCGGCAGCAGCGAAGCACCGGTCAATCAGGAATGCATCGAGGGTTACGGCGCCATGGGCGCCCTGGCCACCGAAGAGGGCCTGCGCCAGATCGAAGGCCAGCAACAGGTGGACTTCCGTCGCGCCAGCCGCCCGTTCGGCGACAACTGCGGCTTCACCCTGGCCGAGGCTTGCCAGTTCGTGGTGCTGATGGACGACGAGCTGGCCCTGGAGCTGGGTGCCGACATCCACGGCGCGGTGCCGGACGTCTTCGTCAACGCCGACGGCTTCAAGAAATCCATCTCCGCCCCCGGCCCCGGTAATTACCTGACCGTATCCAAGGCCGTGGCCAGCGCCGTGCAACTACTTGGCCTCGATGCCGTGCGCCAGCGCAGCTTCGTCCACGCCCACGGTTCCAGCACCCCGGCCAACCGCACCACCGAATCGGAACTGCTGGATCGCATCGCAGCCGCCTTCGCCATCGAGCAATGGCCGGTGACCGCGGTCAAGGCCTTCGTTGGCCACTCCCTGGCCACCGCCAGCGGCGACCAGGTGATCTCCGCGCTGGGCAGCTTCAAGTACGGCATCATCCCCGGGATCAAGACCATCGACGCGGTCGCCGACGACGTCCAGCAGAAGCACCTGAACATCGCCACCGAGGATCGCCAACTGGGCCAGCAGGCGCTGGACGTGTGCTTCATCAACTCCAAGGGCTTCGGCGGCAACAACGCCAGCGCCGTGGTCCTGGCCCCCCACGTGGTCGACAAGATGCTGCGCAAGCGTCATGGTGCCGAGGCCTTCGAGGCCTATTGCGCGCGCCGTGAACAGACCCGCGCCGCCGCCCGCGCCTATGACGAACAGGCCATGCAGGGACAACTGGAAATCATCTACAACTTCGGCCGCGACCTGATCGACGACAAGGCCATCGAGCTGGGCACCGACCAGATCAAGGTGCCGGGCTTCGCTCAGCCGCTGGTGTTCCGGCAGGATGATCGCTTCGCCGACATGCTCGACTGACAACCAACCTCGAGGCTGCGGACCTGCCCGGATCGCTCTTAGGGGTATCGAGTCATGCCGTTGCCTGCCAATAAAAATGCCGCTCACCGGGTTCAGGTGAACGGCATTGCGGTCTAGGGCCGGGATGGATGACTTGCCGCTGACGTGCGGCGCAATGGCTTACCAGCCGACACCAAAGCCCAGGCTATAGTGGGTTTCGTCTTTGTCGCCTTCCGAGCCACTGACTATATCTTTCTCGGCCTTCATGTTCAGTGAAGCCCAGTCGGTGACCTTGTAGCGCAGGCCGACCGCTGAATCCAGGGTGTAGTCGGCGACATTGGCCAGCGGCTTGCCGACCTCACCGTTGCTGAACAGCTCGACACTCTTGCCAACCAGATAGCGGTTGTAGTCCCACTTCATGCTCGCGGCATAGAAGTTATCCTTCCCGCCATTGGCATACAGGTAGTCGGTGCGGTTCATCAACCCGGTAACGGACAAGGCGCCTAATTCGTTATCCCAGAACTGGTAACCCGGACCGGTACCGACCGTGCGCTCGCGCCGCAGATCTTCGATCAGATCGCGCTTGTATTCGAGACGCCCCTCCCAGAACCAGTGTTCATCGAGGAAACGATCGAGGGCATACTCGGCACCCCAGTTATCGGTGGCCACTACGCCGTCCTGGAACTCGCGGTTGTAATCGGCCGCGGCATTGTGCCGCCAGAGACCGTGGCGCATCTGGGTTTTCAGGTCGACATCATAGTCATCGGTATCAGTTTCGGCGCGTTTGTAGTCCAGCGCCGCGTCGATATTGCCCTTCCAGGTCAGATCCTCGACCAGGGGCTTGGGCTTCATGATCCGCTCGATACTCGCCAGCTCGATGGTTCTCGGCCCTTCGCCATTGGCCAGGGTGACCTTGCCCTGCTCGGCAGCCAGCAGGGCTTTGGCCCGCTCACCGGTCAGCTTGCCTTCCTTGATCAGCAACTCCTGGTCGCTCTCGAGGGTGGCGATCTTCTTCCAGTCCAGCGCAATCGAGCCACCGTAATCGGTTTGCAGGAGCAGTTTTTTCCCTTCGAAGAATTTGATCGTACCGCTCAATCGATCACCGTTTTTCAACCACACGGTATCGGCCAGCAGAGGACTGGCCGCTGCCGAAAGGGCCAGGCATAGCAGGGTTCTGAAAATCATAAGAATGCTTGAAAAGCTCTGATTGAATAAACGCCGGGCATTATGCGCAAGCCCAAACTCTGAGCAAGAACTGACCGTCGGAATTAATCGGAGTTCAAGCCAAGCGACCGACGCCATACCGGCAAGAACCTACCAGCCGAACCCGAACCCCATCAGATAGTGGCGTTCGGATGAGGTGCGCCCCAGGCCACGGATTTGATCCAGTTCGTACAACAGCGACAGGCGGGCCCAGCTGTTGAGCCGATAGCGCAGGCCGAACTCGCTATCGAGCACATAGTCGATTTCAGCGATTTCGGGGATATGCAGTTCGGCGTTGCTATAGAACTCCAGGCGGGTGCCCCGCAGCAGGCGCTTGTAATCCCACTCCAGAGAGAAAGTGCTTAACGTCAGATCATCTGCGGTTGTATCGAAGTGAACACGATTGAACTGGCCGATCAGATCGAAGCGCCCCAACTCGTTATTCCAGAAGCGATAGCCGGGTCCGGTGCCGACCATCTGCTGACGTTTGAAGAACTCGAACTGATCTTCCTGCTGTCCGCCACCAACGCGCCAGAACCAGTGTTCGGTGAGGAAGCGGTCAAGGTCGTACTCCAGTTTCCAGTTATCGTCGACCTTGCTGCCGTTCTTGATCTCGTGTTCCAGATCGCCGATCAGGAGATGCCGCCAGCGACCATGCTCGATCCGGGTGTTGCCCTTGAGCTTCCACTCATCGGAGACATCCTCGTTGCGCTCCATATCCAGCTTGGCGTCAAGATTGCCCTCCCAGAGCCGATCTTGCAGCACCGCTCGTGGCGGCACCAGACGGGTAATACTGGCCAGCGGCACGGTCTGGACGGTCGCATTGATGACCCGCACCATGCCTTTGCCTGCCGCAGCCAACTGCTTGCTGTGCTCGCTGTCCAACCCCTGGCGACGCAGCAACAGGGGTTGGTCCGAACGCAAGGTATCGATATCCTTCCAGTCAATCAGCACCTGGCCCGCATAGCGGGTTTTCAGCGCCAGCTTGCCGCCGTCAAGCAGCAGGATATCGCCGCTCAGGCGGTCGCCATTATTCAGCCAGACTGTGTCCGCCGACACTGGCATGGCCAAGCCAACGAATGCAGATAACAGCAGGATGCGCACTAGCATGATCGGTCGACAACCACCAGGTCAGGGTGAGGCTGCCAATCATGCCGCTTCGCCCCGGTTAGCAGCAAGCCAGGAGGCACGACGCGAGGCGCTGTATATGGCGCTCGCACAGGTTCCTCCGGGCAAGGTAGTCAGCTATGGCCAACTGGCTGAACTGGCGGGCCTTGGCCGTGCCGCGCGCTGGGTAGGACGCAGCCTTAGCCAGCTGTCGCAGGGGACGACGCTGCCCTGGCATCGGGTAATCGCCGCCAGCGGTCGCCTGAGCCTGCCGGCGGGCAGTGATTCCGGCGCGGAGCAACGGCAGCGCTTGCGGGCCGAAGGCGTGCTGGTCATCAATGATCGTGTGGATATCCGACGGCACGGCTGGCGCCCAATGGAGCACAGCGGTTAGAGTGCGCCCAGAATCCACTTTCTCTTTGCCGACAGATACCCGCTCAATGCCCCGTAAAAGCTGGCGCGAAGCCATCGCCGCCTACTCAAGCCCCGCCACGTTGGTGCTGTTGCTCCTCGGGTTCGCCGCCGGCCTGCCCTATATGCTGGTGTTCTCCACGCTGTCGGTGTGGTTGCGCGAAGCAGGCGTGGCGCGTGAAACCATTGGTTTCGCCAGCCTGATCGGCCTGGCCTATGCCTTCAAATGGGTCTGGTCGCCACTACTCGACCAGTGGCGCCTGCCGCTGCTCGGCAGGCTCGGCCGGCGCCGCTCCTGGCTGGTCCTGGCCCAGGTGCTGATTGCCATCGGCCTGGCCGGCATGGCGTTGTGTGACCCGCAGACCAAACTGACCTGGCTGATCTCCCTGGCGGTGCTGGTGGCCTTCGCCTCCGCCACCCAGGACATCGCCGTCGACGCCTATCGCCTGGAGATCGTCGAGGACACCCGCCAGGCGGCCCTGGCTGCCAGCTATATGGCCGGCTACCGGGTCGCGGCGCTGCTGGCCACCGCCGGCGCGCTGTATTTCGCCGAAGGCTTCGGTTCTACCGTACAGCTCTACCAGCACAGTGCCTGGGCCGGTACCTACCTGGTGTTTGCCCTGCTGATGCTGCCGGGTCTGCTCACCAGCCTGTGGATGCGCGAACCGGCGGTACCGCTGGATACCCAGTTGGCCGCGGCGCGCTATGGTTTCAGCCATCAGATCGTCTCGGTGCTGGTGTTGATCGTGCTGCTGGTCTCGGTACCGGCAATGTTCACCCAGTTCTATTACACCGACTTCGCCAGCCTGGTACGGGGCGAAATCAGCCTGTTCGATCTGCTCCTCGTAGACCGCGCCTTCCTGCGCGCCTTGCTCTACACCATCCTCTCCACGCTGTGCCTGTCGAGCATGGGCCGCCGCGGCCTGGCACCGGTGCTGACCCCGATCAACGACTTCATCGTGCGCTATCGCTGGCAGGCCTTGCTGCTGCTCGGGCTGATCGCGACCTACCGCATGTCGGATACCGTAATGGGCGTGATGGCCAACGTGTTCTACATCGACCAGGGCTTTACCAAGGATCAGATCGCCAGCGTCAGCAAGCTGTTCGGCCTGGTCATGACCCTGCTCGGCGCCGGTTTTGGCGGCCTGCTGATCGTGCGCTTCGGCATCCTGCCGATCCTGTTCATCGGCGGTCTGGCCTCGGCCGCGACCAACCTGCTGTTCCTCATGCTCGCCGGTATGGGCGCCGACCTGCAGATGTTGATCGTCACCATCTCCGCCGACAACTTCAGCGCCGGCCTGGCCACGGCGGCGTTCGTCGCCTACCTGTCGAGCCTGACCAACCTGCAGTTCTCGGCCACCCAGTACGCCTTGCTCAGCTCGATCATGCTGCTGTTGCCGCGGCTGATCGGTGGCTATTCCGGGGTGCTGGTGGAGAATCTCGGCTATGCCGAGTTCTTCCTGATCACCGCCCTGCTGGGGATTCCAACCCTGGTTCTGATCGCCCTGCAATGGCAGCGCGAACGCCCGCAGGCCAATGGCTCGACGCCATCGGCAGCGGTCGACATCCCGCCGCTGTAGACCGTAGCCAACCCCTGGCCCACCGGCAATGGATGTAAAAAAGCCCCGGTACAAGACCGGGGCTTTGGCGTTGCAGGGTGGGGCTTAGAACTGCGCCGCATCCAGCAGGTACAGACTGTCGCTGCCAGCCTTGACCGACGCGGTCAGCGAGTGGATGCGCGGCAGGATGCGCGCGAAGTAGAAACGCGCGGTACCCAGCTTGCTGGCGTAGAAGTCGTCCTGACCCTCCTTGCCCAGCGCCGTCCTCGCCATCAGGGCCCACATGTAGGCGTACGCGGTATAGCCGAACACCTGCAGGTACTCGACCGAGGCGGCGCCGATTTCGTTGGGGTTGGCCTTGGCCCGCGCCAGCAGATCGACGGTCATCTGCTCCAGATTGCTGATGGCGCCGTTAAGCGGCTCGGTGAACTCGGCAAGCGATGCATCGGCCGAGTCGGTGAAGGCCTTGATCTCTTCGGCGAAGTGCTTGTAGAAGGCGCCGCCGCTACCGATCACCTTGCGCCCGACCAGGTCCAGCGCCTGGATGCCGTTGGTCCCTTCGTAGATCTGGGTGATGCGGCAATCGCGCACCAGTTGCTCCTGACCCCACTCGCGAATGAAGCCATGACCGCCGAACACCTGCTGACCGTGGATGGTGGTTTCCAGTCCCAGGTCGGTGAGAAAGGCCTTGGCCACCGGAGTGAGCAGCGCCACCAGCTCTTCGGCGCGCTTGCGCACGGTCGGCTCTTCGCTGAACTTGGCGGTATCGAGCTGCATGGCGACGTAGCTGGAAAAGGCGCGACCACCTTCGTTTAGCGCCTTCATGGTCAGCAGCATGCGACGTACGTCTGGATGGACGATGATCGGGTCAGCGACCTTGTCCTTGGCCACCGGCCCAGTCGGCGCACGGCTCTGGATACGCTCACGGGCGTATTCGATGGCGCTCTGGTAGGAACGCTCGCCAGTGGCCAGGCCCTGGATGCCGACACCCAGACGCTCGTAGTTCATCATGGTGAACATGGCGGCCAGGCCGCGGTTCGGCGCGTCGACGATCCAGCCAGTGGCACCGTCGAAATTCATCACGCAGGTGGCCGAGGCCTTGATGCCCATCTTGTGCTCGATCGAGCCACAGGACAGCGCATTATGCTCGCCCAGCGAGCCATCGGCGCCCACCATCAACTTGGGCACCAGGAACAGCGAGATGCCTTTCGGCCCGGCCGGGGCGTCCGGCAGCTTGGCCAGCACCAGGTGAATGATGTTCTCGCTCAGGTCGTGCTCGCCGCCGGTGATGAAGATCTTGGTGCCGCTGATCTTGTAGCTGCCATCGGCCTGCGGTTCGGCCTTGGTGCGGATGATGCCCAGGTCGGTGCCGGCGTGCGGTTCGGTCAGGCACATCGAGCCAGCCCAGATGCCGGCGTACATGTTCGGCAGGTATTTCTCTTTCAGTTCTTCACTGGCGTGGGCGTTGATCGACAGGCAGGCGCCCGCGGTGAGCATCGGGTAGAGGCCGAATGACAGGTTAGCCGAGTTGACCATCTCTTCCACTTGCGCGGAGATCACCTTGGGCATGCCCATGCCACCGAACAGCGGGTCGCCGCCGACCCCCACCCAGCCGCCTTCGGCGTAGGTCTTGTAGGCCTCGGGAAAGCCGGCCGGGGTCTTCACCGCGCCGTTGCTCCAGGAACAGCCTTCCTCGTCGCCGCTACGATTGAGCGGGGCAATGATGCCCGCGGTGACCTTGCCGGCTTCTTCGAGAATGGCGTTGGCAGTGTCTTCATCCACCACTTCGGCCAGGGCAGGTAATTGGGCCCACAGCTTGGAAACTTCAAACACTTCATTGAGCACGAAGCGCATGTCGCGCAGGGGAGCTTTGTAGTCAGCCATGGAAAATCCTCGAACGGAGCAACAGGGTTAAATCAGCCTTGGGAGTTTAACCGAGCAACACTACAGACATGTAGCGTCATGTTGTGACCAATAATTCACAAGAAGTTTGTATTTGCTTGATATGCAAAGACCCGCCGGCGGCGGGTCTTTTTTTCACACAACCGCTCGTCAGAGGGCGAAGTGCTCGGCCGGCAGGCTCATCATGCACTCGCTGCCCGCTTCGGCCGCCGCCAGGTGTGCGGCCGTACGCGGCAGCAGGCGCTGGAAGTAGAACCCGCAGGTGGCCAGCTTGGCCTGGTAGAAAGCCGCATCGCCGGCACCGGCGTCGAGCTTCTCCTGGGCCACCAGTGCCATGCGCAGCCAGAAGTAGGCGAGGATCACGTAGCCGGAGTACATCAGGTAATCCACCGAGGCGGCGCCTACCTCGTCGGGATTCTTCATCGCCGCCAGACCGATCTTCTGGGTCAGCCCGCCCCACTGGGTGTTCAGCGTCGCCAGTTGTGCCACATAGCCCTTGAACTGCGGATGCTCGGCCTGCGCCACGCACAACTTGTGCACGATCTTGGTGAAGCCGCTCAGCAGCTTGCCCTGGCTGCCGAGCACCTTGCGCCCGAGCAGGTCGAGGGCCTGGATACCGTTGGTACCTTCGTAGATCGGCGCAATCCGGCAATCGCGTACCAGCTGCTCCATACCCCACTCGCGGATATAGCCATGGCCGCCGAAAATCTGCATGCCGTGATTGGTCACCTCCAGCCCGGTGTCGGTCATGAAGGCCTTGCAGATCGGGGTGAGGAAGGCCAGCAGGTTTTCCGCTTCCTCACGCTGCTCGGTATTTTCGCTGAGGTGCGCGACATCCAGCAGCTGTGCGGTGAAGTAAGCCAGGGCACGATTGCCTTCGTTGAGCGCCTTCATGGTCAGCAGCATGCGCCGTACATCGGGGTGCACGATGATCGGGTCGGCCGGCTTATCCGGGGCCTTGGGGCCGGTCAGGGCGCGCATCTGCAAGCGTTCGTTGGCGTACTTGATCGCCCCCTGGAAGCTTGCTTCACCGAGGCACAGCCCCTGCATGCCAGTGCCCAGACGCGCGTGGTTCATCATGGTGAACATGCAGTTGAGGCCTTTGTTGGCCTCGCCGATCAGAAACCCTCTGGCGCTGTCGAAATTGATCACGCAGGTGGCCGAGGCCTTGATCCCCATCTTGTGCTCGATCGATCCGCAACTGACCGCGTTGCGCTCACCGGCCTGGCCGGCGGCGTCGGGGAGGAACTTGGGCACGATGAACAGTGAGATCCCCTTGGTTCCGGCAGGGGCATCGGGCAGCTTGGCCAGCACCAGATGAACGATGTTCTCGCTCATGTCGTGCTCGCCAGCAGAGATGAAGATCTTGCTGCCGCTGATCGCATAGCTGCCGTCGGCCTGGGGCACGGCGCGGGTCTTGATGATGCCCAGGTCGGTGCCGCAATGCGCTTCGGTCAGGCACATGGTGCCGGTCCAGAGCCCCTCGGTCATGCGGGTCAGGTAGGTCTGCTTCTGCTCTTGCGTGCCGTGGGCATGGATCGCCGACATGGCGCCCTGGGTCAACCCCGGATACATGCCCCAGGAGGTGTTGCTGGCGCCGACCATTTCACTGTTGAGCAAACCCAGCGAATGCGGCAGGCCCTGGCCACCGTAAGCCGGGTCGGCAGCCAAGCCCATCCAGCCACCCTCGGCATACTGGGCAAACGCTTCCTTGAAGCCCTTGGGCGTGGTCACTACACCGTTATCGAACTGACACTCTTCTTCGTCACCGGAACGGTTCAACGGCGCCAGCACCTGCTCGCAGAACTTGGCACCTTCTTCGAGGATTGCACCGACCATGTCCGGTGTCGCGTCGCTGGCGCCGAGGGCGGCGTAGCTGGTGTGGAAGTCGAAGACATCGTCGATCAAGAAGCGCATGTCGCGCAGGGGAGCCTTGTACTCGGGCATGGTCGTTCTCCGTCAGCAGGCGCGCAGGGCGCGGGTCAATTGCCCTAAGCTAGCGCCGAAGCCGGCTGATTCACAACAACCGTACGCCCGCTGAATGCGCCGTCATAAATGGCTGAAGCGCGACCAGCGGATGACCGCCACCGCGCCAAGCCATGGCCATGCCTGAGCTGACTGGTAGGGTGCCTACCCGTTGGCACCTGTCGATGCTGTGGGGTGAAACGGGCCTTGCTGGGCCATAACCCATAAAAAAGCCGCTACCCCGAAAGGTAGCGGCTTTTTTCAGGCGAAATCGCGGGAGGGCTTAGTAACCCAGCGCGAAGTCGTCCTCGTGCATGTCCATCAGGTTGCCGGCGCCGGACAACATGGTGGCCACGTGGGTGCGGGTACGCGGCAGGATACGGGCGAAGTAGAAGCGCGCGGTCTGCAGCTTGGCCTTGTAGAAGGCTTCGTCGGCAGCGCCGGCAGCAATCTTCTCGGCGGCCAGGCGCGCCATATCGGCCCAGAAATAGGCCAGGCAGACGTAACCGGAGTACATCAGGTAGTCCACCGACGCAGCGCCGACTTCCTCGCGATCCTTCATCGCCGCCATGCCGACCTTCATGGTCAACTCGCCCCACTCCTTATTCAGCTGGGCCAAAGGCTCGACGAAGGCCTTGACCGCCTCGTTGCCTTCGTTGGCCTGGCAGAACTTGTGCACGATCTTGGTGAAGCCTTTCAACGCCTCGCCCTGAGTCTGCAGCACCTTGCGGCCCAGCAGGTCGAGCGCCTGGATGCCAGTGGTGCCTTCGTACAGCATGGAGATACGGCTGTCGCGAACGTTCTGCTCCATGCCCCACTCGGCGATAAAGCCGTGGCCGCCATAGATCTGCACGCCGTGGTTGGCCGCTTCGAAGCCGACTTCGGTCATGAACGCCTTGGCGATCGGAGTCAGGAAGGCCAGCAGTGCGTCGGCCTGCTTCTTCTCGGCTTCGTCCTGGCTGTACTTGACGATGTCGACCTGCTTGGCGGTGAAGTAGACCATGGCGCGATTGCCTTCGGCGAAGGCCTTCATGGTCAGCAACATGCGCCGTACGTCGGGGTGCACGATGATCGGGTCGGCAGCTTTGTCCGGCGCTTTCGGGCCAGTCAGGGAACGCATCTGCAGACGCTCGCGAGCGTACTTCAGGCCGCCCTGGAAGCCGATTTCGGCGTGAGCCAGGCCTTGCAGCGCGGTACCCAGGCGAGCGGTATTCATAAAGGTGAACATGCAGTTCAGACCTTTGTTCGCCGCGCCGATCAGGTAACCGGTGGCACCATCGAAGTTCATGACACAGGTGGCGTTACCGTGGATCCCCATCTTGTGCTCGAGCGAGCCGCAAGATACGGCGTTACGCGCGCCAGCAGAACCGTCCTCGCTCACAGTGAACTTAGGCACGATAAACAGCGAGATACCCTTGGTGCCCTGCGGCGCGTCGGGCAGGCGGGCCAGCACGATATGGACGATGTTTTCGGCCATGTCGTGTTCGCCGGCCGAGATGAAGATCTTGGTGCCGGAAACCTTGTAGCTGCCGTCGGCTTGCGGCTCGGCCTTGGTGCGCAACATGCCCAGATCGGTGCCGCAATGCGGTTCGGTCAGGCACATGGTGCCGGTCCACTCGCCGGAAACCAGCTTGGTCAGATAAGCATGCTTCTGCTCGTCGGTGCCGTGCTCGGCAATGGTGTTCATCGCGCCATGGGACAGGCCGGGGTACATACCCCAGGACCAGTTGGCGGTACCGACCAATTCGCTGACCACCAGACCCAGCGACTCCGGCAAGCCTTGGCCGCCGTGGTCGACGTCATGGGCCAGGCTCGGCCAGCCACCTTCGACGTACTGCTTGTAGGCTTCCTTGAAGCCGGTCGGAGTCTTAACGCCGGACTCGCTCCAGGTGCAACCTTCGGTGTCACCCACACGGTTCAGCGGCGCCAGTACCTGCTCACAGAACTTGGCGCCCTCTTCGAGGATGGCGTCAACCATGTCCGGGGTAGCGTCTTGGCAGCCAGGCAGGCTCTGATAATGCGCTTCGTAGCCGAGCAGTTCGTCACGAACGAAGCGAATGTCACGCAAGGGGGCCTTGTAGTCAGGCATAGCGGATAACCTCTGCGGTGGACTGTTAGTGTGTTTGGGTGACCGAATGAATGGTCGCTTGGGGGATCACTCCCGACTGCATGGCGACATCTTGGTCACCCAGCAATCAAACAAGTGTTTGAAACATACGTTTACGACCCAACCTTGTCAAGCACTGCGGCAATAGCCATCTGTCGGAATCGGCCGTGCGCAGCGGAAAAACATCCGCGCGGACGCTCAGGGGTTGGGCTGGAGGCTTTGGCAAAAAAGCAGGGAGGGCTTCAGCCAGTGATCAGCCAAGCAGGTCGATCAGTGGCGCGGCGTCCGGCAACTCGGCGGTGCGCCGATACAGATCGAGATCGGCGGCAGAGGAATGCGACGGCTGACGTGACGCCGCGGGATCTCTGCCCCGCTCCGCAGACTCCGCCGCCTCGCTCGCTTGCGCGCGTTCGGTTTGCGCCACTGCGGCCTCGCTGCGCTGCAGCTCGGCCAGGTCGACGCGCGCCTGGACCTTCTGCGCCTGGGCTTGCGCCGCCACACGCAGATCCTGAGCGGAGGGTTCGGCCGGCGACAGGGCTGCACGCACGACGATGTCCATCTTGCTCAGGGTCGCCTGCGGATCGTTCGCCACCGCGCCGGTGTCGATACTGACCTCCCCCGCGACGGCATAGCGCTGGCCATCCGGCCCCCGTGTGTAGGTGAAGCTTGGTGCGCCGGCATAGCCGCCGCCAACCGCCGCGTGGGCCTGCTCGTGGGCGCGTACTTCGCGATCACGCGTGGCCAGTTCGGCAATTTCCAGTTGTTCGATGCGCTCTTGCTGTGAACTGGGCCCGGTCTTGTCCTGCTTGCCAGCGGACGGGGTCGACTGCTCGGCGGGCCGATCCGCCTCTTCGCGGGCAGACGCGCGCTGTTCATCGCTCAGGGCGGAAGACGGGGTAGCGGGCGCCTGGGCGGCGCGGGTCAGATCGGCGGAAACATCGGCAGAGGCGGCCGGCGCTAGTGGGCGCGTCGGCAATGATGGTGCCAGTGAAGGATAAGTTGGCCCAGCGCCGATGTGCATGCCGTACCTCCTTGTCGCGCATGTGTACGGGTCGCGGCAGCGACCTCAGGCCTTGGTGTCGATCAGCGTGCCCAGCACTTCATCGGCAGTGCGCACCACCCGCGCACCGGCTTGCGCCTCGTTCTGCCCCACGCGTAACGCGACCAGGCTTTCGGCCAGGTCCGCAGGATTCTGCCCGGCTGCTTCTGCTGACGGGTTGACCCGATTGAGCGCGGGGGTTTGCGTGGCCTGCTGGGGCCCTGCGATGGCGCTGCCGGCGATTTCGGCAGCAGCCTGATCGACCCGGCGCTGCCCCGACTGAATGGTGCTGATGCCCGAACTGAAGGCGTTAGCGGAGATTTGCATGAACCAGCTCCCGCAGGTGTACTCCATGAATGCACTGCATTGAAGCAGATAAGCGGTCGGAAACGTACTGGCAAATAGCTATGGCAACTGGCCTGCTTATAGCTCCAACTCCAGCAGCGCCAGGTCGAGACACTCGGCCACCGCCGCCGGCGTTGCTTTGGCCAGGCGCGGCACCTGCCCCAGGCAGGGCGCCGGCAAGCGCTCGGCGAGGGTCGCCAGGTTCTCCTCCAGGCGCGACGTTTTAGGGTCGACCACATTGGCCACCCAACCGGCCAGGGTCAGGCCGTCGCGGGCAATCGCCTCGGCGGTTAGCACCGCATGATTGATGCACCCCAGGCGCACCCCGACCACCAGAATCACCGGCAGGCCCAGGTTGATCGCCAGATCCGACAGCGCCGCCTGGCCGGCCAGCGGCACGCGCCAGCCGCCGGCGCCTTCGACCACGGTGAAATCCGCGCCCTTGTCGAGAATCTTCTGCACCGGCCCCTGCAGGGCGTCCACATCCAGGCGCACGCCAGCTTCGCGGGCCGCCAGATGCGGGGCGATAGGCGGGGCAAAGGCCAGCGGATTGACCTCCTCGTAACGCAGCGCCAGGCTGCATTCGCCGAGCAAGGCCAGGGCATCGTCGTTGCGCAGACCGGCGGCGGTCTTGTGGCAACCGGAGGCGACCGGCTTGGCGGCGGCGGTCGACAGCCCGGCCATGCGTGCGGCGTGGAGCAAGCCAGCGGCAATGGTGGTCTTGCCGACTTCGGTGTCGGTACCGGTGACGAAGAAGGCTGCTGTCATCTCAATTCTCTTTGCGTAAAAGACCGTAGACCACCTGATAGCTCGCCGGCAGGCCTTGCGGCTGACGGAATTGCTCATAGGCGGCGATCAGCGCCAGCATGCGGGCGCGCCCGGTCAGGCCACCCGGGCGGCCGGGGTTGAGGTTGTGGGCGCCCAACGCCTTGAGTTCATGGGTCAGGCTGCGCAGGTCGGCGTAATGCAGCACCTCTGCCTGGGTTTCCAGGCCGAGCAACTGCAGGCCGCTGCCCGCACAGAGCTGCTGGTAATCGGCGAAACGGCGGAAGCGGTTGACGTGGACGAAACCGTCCACTGCCTGCCAGCTATCACGCAACTCCTGCAAGGTGCCGACGCACAGGCTGCTGAAGGCCAGCACACCACCGGGGCGCAAGACCCGTCGGGCTTCGCTGAGCACCGCGGCAAAATCCGCACACCATTGCAGCGCCAGGCTGGAAAACAGCAGGTCGCAGGACGCGTCGCGCAGCGGCAGGCGTTCGGCATCGCCGGCGACGAACCGCTGCGCGCCACCCAGTGGCTGGGCGTGGCGCAGCATGCCCTCGGCAATATCCAGGGCCACCCCCTCGGCTGCGCCATAGCGCTCGCCCAGGGCACGACTGAAGTAGCCGGTGCCACACCCCAGGTCGAGCCAGCGTTGCGGGCTCAGACTGGCCGGCAAGCGCGTCAGCAACTCGCCGCCTACCTTGCGCTGCAGGGCCGCGACGCTGTCGTAGCTGTCGGCCGCGCGGGAAAAGGACGCCGCCACCTGACGCTTGTCCGGCAGACCGCTCAGCGGGTCTTGTGTCCACTCAGTCATCGCCGGCCTCGTGCAGAAAGGCCTGGATGGCCGCGGCGATCTCGTGGGGCCGCTCCAGGGCGAAGGCATGGCTGGCTGCATCGACCAGGCCGATCTCGACATCCGGCAGCAACGCCAGCAGAGCGGCCGCCGCATTCGCCGGCACCAGCGCATCGCGGCCGGCAAACAGATGCAGTTGCGGGCCGACGAAGGCCTGCACGGCGCCGCGGGTGTCCAGCGCGGCCAGCACATCCAGCCCCGCCAACAGACTCTCTGGGCGAGTCTGCGGCGCCGCACCCAGCAGCAGCCGTGACAACCCGCGCGGATCCGCAGCGCCCTGGGCGCAGAGCAGGGTAAAGCGCTTCAAGGTCGCGCGCGCATCCGCGGCGCAGCCCTGACGAAACACGCCGAAGGTTTCAGCCGCCATCGCGCTGGGCCACGTCGGCTCGGCGACGAAGCGCAGATTGCTGGCCAGGGTCAGCAGGCCGGCGCAGCGCTCGCCACGCCGCGCCGCCAGTTCGCCGGCGAGCATGCCGCCGAGCGACCAGCCGCCGAGCCAGGTGTCTTGCGGCAGGCTGGCATCGAGCTCATCCAGCCAGTCGGCGGGGTCGCCGGAGTCCAGTAGCGGCAGGGGTTCGATCTCGACCCGCAGGCGCGAATCGAGGCCACGCAAGGCCTCGGCCAGCGGTTCCAGCGGCGCACTGCCGAGCCCCCAGCCGGGCAGCAGAATCAGGCGATCACGCATTGCTGCTCTCCAGTAGCGTCCAACATTCGGCCAAGGCTTCCAGCAGCCGTTCGAGCTGGGCACTGCTGTGCGCCGCCGACAAGGTGACGCGCAAGCGCGCACTGCCGGCCGGTACCGTGGGCGGACGAATCGCGGTGACCAGCAGGCCACGCTCGCGCAGCAGCTGCGACAGGTGCATGGCGCGGCCGCTGTCACCGATGAGGATCGGTTGGATCGGCGTGGCGCTGTCCATCAACTCCAGGCCAATCGCAGCAGCGCCTTCACGGAAGCGTTTGATCAAGGCGTTCAAGTGCTCGCGTCGCCAATCCTCGCTACGCAGCAGCTCCAGGCTCTTCAGGGTGGCGCAGGCCAGCGCGGGCGGCTGGCTGGTGGTGTAGATATACGGCCGGGCGAACTGCACCAGGGTCTCGATCAGCTCCTCGCTGCCGGCGACGAAGGCCCCGGCAGTGCCGAACGCCTTGCCCAGAGTGCCGACCAGCACCTGGACATCGTCCTGACCCAGGCCGAAATGCTCGACGATACCGCCACCGCTGGCACCGAGCGGGCCGAAGCCATGGGCATCGTCGACCATCACCCAGGCGCCCTTGGCCTTGGCCGCCGCACACAGCGCCGGCAGGTCGGCCAGGTCGCCGTCCATGCTGAACACCCCGTCGCTGACCACCAGGGTATTGCCGACGGCCTTGTCCAGGCGCTTGGCCAGGCTGGCGGCGTCGTTGTGCAGATAGCGGGAAAAGCGCGCACCGCTGAGCAAGCCGGCATCCAGCAAGGAGGCGTGGTTGAGGCGGTCTTCCAGCACCGTATCGCCCTGCCCCAGCAGCGCAGTGACCGCGCCGAGGTTGGCCATGTAGCCGGTGGAGAACAGCAGCGCCCGTGGGCGCCCGGTGAATTCGGCCAGGGCCTCTTCCAGTTCGTGGTGCGGCGTGCTGTGACCGATCACCAGGTGCGAGGCGCCGCCGCCGACCCCCCAGCGCAGGGCGCCGGCGCGCCAGGCCTCGATCACCTGCGGGTGATTGGCCAGGCCGAGGTAGTCGTTGGAGCAGAAGGCCAGCAGCTCGCGACCGTCGACCGTGACCAGCGGCCCTTGCGGCGAGTCGAGCAGGGGCCGCTGCCGGTAGAGATGGGCGGCGCGGCGTTCGGCGAGGCGTGCGGCGAGATCGAAGGACATGACAAGACCCCGTGGATAACCGCAAGCGGGCTATCCACTCGACAAAGTGCTAGCTAGGGTGGATGCCGCGAAGCTCATCCACCGCCTGACTTCAGACCGCGGCGTTATAGAACAGCTTGGAATCACGCTGCTCGACCAGGGCCTGCTCGATGGCCGCCTGATGCACTTCGTCGCCATGCTCCTCGCGCTCTTCCGGCTTGATGCCGAGGCGGGCGAACAGCTGCATGTCCTTGCCGGCCTGCGGGTTGGCGGTGGTCAGCAGTTTCTCGCCGTAGAAGATCGAATTGGCACCGGCGAAGAACGCCAGGGCCTGCATCTGCTCGTTCATCGCCTCGCGCCCGGCGGACAGGCGCACGTGGGACTGCGGCATCATGATTCGCGCCACGGCCAGCATGCGAATGAAGTCGAAGGGGTCGACGTCCTGTTCGTCGGCCAGCGGCGTGCCCTTGACCTTGACCAGCATATTGATCGGCACCGACTCCGGATGCTCCGGCAGGTTGGCCAGCTGGATCAGCAGGCCGGCGCGATCGTCGAGCGACTCGCCCAGGCCGAGAATGCCACCGGAACAGATCTTCATCCCCGAGTCGCGCACGTAGGCCAGGGTTTCCAGGCGATCGGCGTAGGTTCGGGTGGTGATGATGTTGCCGTAGAACTCCGGCGACGTGTCCAGGTTGTGGTTGTAGTAATCGAGGCCGGCCTCGGCCAGGGCCGCGGTCTGCTCCTTGTCGAGCTTGCCCAGGGTCATGCAGGTTTCCAGGCCCAGGGCGCGCACGCCTTTGACCATCTGCAGGACGTAGGGCATGTCCTTGGCCGACGGGTGCTTCCAGGCCGCGCCCATGCAGAACCGGGTGGAACCGATGGCCTTGGCCTCGGCGGCTGCCTCCAGCACTTTCTGCACTTCCAGCAGCTTTTCCTTCTCCAGGCCGGTGTTGTAGTGGCCCGACTGCGGGCAGTACTTGCAGTCTTCCGGGCAGGCACCGGTCTTGATCGACAGCAGGGTCGAGACTTGCACACGGTTCTGATCGAAATGCGCGCGGTGCACGGTCTGCGCCTGGAACAACAGGTCGTTGAAGGGTTGTTCGAAGAGCGCCTTGACCTCGGTGAGGGTCCAATCGTGACGCAAGTGGGCAGCGGAGGTGGCGCTCATCAGTGATTCCTTGTTAGTTGTAGCGGCTGCTAAAGTCAGCCAGCACGACACGGATGTCCGGCATATTTAAGGAAGCCTTATGCGCTGTCAACCAGACGAGCGATTCCAGGTTTACAACTGGTTAAAAAACAAACAGCCCTGCCTACTCTGCGACGAGCCATCCGACAGCGCAAACAGCCTCTGCGTCAGTTGCGAAAGCGAACTGCCGTGGCTCGGCGCACGCTGCCAGGTCTGCGCCCTGCCGCTGCCGCACGCTGGACTGACCTGCGGTGGCTGCCTGAAACGACCACCGCGCTTTGATCGGGTCGAGGCGCCCTGGCGCTATGCCTTCCCCGTCGACAGCTTGATCACCCGTTTCAAGCACCAGGCCAAGTGGCCATTGGGACGTCTGCTCGGCGAGCTTTTGTCACAACACCTCTTGCACAGTTTCGCTGAGGGCCTGGCCAGGCCCGACCTGCTGCTGCCCGTGCCCTTGGCCGAACGCCGGCAACGCCTGCGCGGTTTCAACCAGGCGGCGCTGCTCGCCCAGTGGCTGGCCGAGCAGTTGCACCTGCCCTTGCAGCAACACTGGCTGCAACGGGTCATCGACACCCCGGCGCAACAGCAACTGGACGCCGCCACCCGTAAACGCAACCTGCGCCGCGCCTTTGCCCTGGCGCCCAAGAGCCAGGTCAGCGGCCTGCACCTGGCCCTGATCGACGACGTGCTGACCACCGGCGCCACCGCCGAGAGCCTGGCGCGCCTGCTGAAACAGGCCGGCGCAGCGCGGGTCGACATCTATTGCCTGGCACGCACACCGAAACCAGGCGACTGACGTCACAGGCGGCGCCGATCACGGCCGGGCAGCGCCCGGCCATGCATAAGCGCTACACTCTTCGGCCCAGAGATCGGAGCCGACCATGTCCCACCCATTTGCCGCACTTACTCCCGACCTGGTGCTGGATGCCGTGGAAAGCATTGGCTACCTCAGCGATGCCCGCATACTGGCGCTCAACAGCTATGAGAACCGCGTCTACCAGGTGGGTATCGAGGACGATACGCCGCTGATCGCCAAGTTCTACCGGCCGCAGCGCTGGACCGACGCGGCGATTCGCGAGGAGCACAGCTTCACCTTCGAACTGGCCGAATGCGAGGTGCCGGTGGTGGCGCCACTGGTGCGCGATGGCGAGACCCTATTCGAGCACGCGGGCTTTCGCTTCACCCTGTTCCCGCGGCGCGGCGGCCGCGCCCCGGAGCCGGGCAACCTCGAACAACTGTATCGCCTCGGCCAGTTGCTCGGCCGCCTGCATGCGGTCGGCTCGCTACGGCCCTTCGCCCACCGCGAAACCCTGCAGGTACAGAACTTCGGCCACGCCTCGCTGGCCACCCTGCTCGAGGGCAACTTCATTCCGCGCAGCCTGTTGCCGGCTTATGAATCGGTGGCCCGCGACCTGCTCAAGCGCCTTGATGACCTGTTCGCCAACAACCCGGCGCAGGCGATTCGCCTGCACGGCGACTGCCACCCCGGTAACCTGCTGTGCCGCGACGACACCTTTCATATGGTCGACCTCGACGACTGCCGCATGGGGCCGGCGGTGCAGGACCTGTGGATGATGCTGGCCGGCGAGCGCCATGAGCGCCTCAGCCAACTGTCCGAACTGATGGACGGTTACCAGGAGTTCCACGACTTCAACCCGCGCGAGCTGCCGCTGATCGAGGGCCTGCGCTCCCTGCGCCTGATGCACTACAGCGCCTGGCTGGCGCGGCGCTGGGACGACCCGGCATTCCCCCGCAGCTTTCCCTGGTTCGGCAGCGAACGCTATTGGGGCGAACAGGTGCTGATGCTGCGCGAGCAACTGGCCGCGCTGGATGAAGAGCCGCTGAGGCTGTTCTGATCTGAGGGGCAACGGCAAGCGCAACAACCCCTGGCCCGCCTGGGATCATCGAGCAGGCCGAGCGCATGCCGTCATCGCGGCTTGCGCCGGCACGGGCCAGGTTGGTGCGGGGGGTTGCGGCGGAACATAGGCTCCAGGGCTGTAACGCCCGCGTTACGCAAATCAGGGTTTCCCCTGACAGGAAAAACCTGAACCTGCAGACAAGAGTCGCGCCGCACGACTAGAATCCAGGGCTTTCGTTAGCAGCCTAAGCAAGGACTCTGCATGGCCACCGTCAACCCGCGCCGCGGGTACATTCTCGGCCTCACCGCCTACGTCATCTGGGGCCTGTTCCCGCTCTATTTCAAAGCCATCCAGAATGTCCCCTCGCTGGAAATCATCGTCCACCGCGCACTCTGGTCGGCGGTCTTCGGCGCCGCGCTGTTGCTGGTCTGGAAACATCCGGGCTGGCTGCGCGAGCTGCGCGACAACCCCAAGCGTCTGGCGGTACTGGCGCTAAGCGGCCTGCTGATCGCCAGCAACTGGCTGGTGTATGTCTGGGCGGTGAACCACGAGCGCATGCTTGAGGCCGCACTCGGCTACTACATCAACCCGCTGGTCAATGTGCTGCTCGGCATGCTGTTGCTCGGTGAACGCCTGCGCCGCCTGCAATGGCTGGCAGTCGGCCTGGCCGCCGCAGGCGTGGCGCAGCAAGTGTGGCAGCTCGGCAGCCTGCCCTGGGTGTCACTGGTGCTGGCGCTGAGCTTCGGTTTCTATGGCCTTATCCGCAAACAGGCACCGGTCGCCGCGCTGCCCGGCCTGGTGGTGGAAACCTGGCTGCTGTTGCCCTTGGCGATCGGCTGGCTGCTCTGGAATCCGGCTGCCATGAGCAGCCAGGGCGAATTCTGGAGCACTCCCGAGGCACTCTGGTTGATCGCGGCCGGACCCATCACCCTGATCCCGCTGGTGTGCTTCAACGCCGCCGCGCGCCACCTGCCCTACACCACCCTGGGCTTTCTGCAATACATCGCACCGACCCTGGTGCTGATCCTGGCGGTCGCGGTCTTCGGCGAGCGCTTCGATTCAAGCAAGCTGCTGGCCTTTATCTGCATCTGGGCGGGCCTGGCGCTCTACAGCCTCGATGCCTGGCTGACCCTGCGCAAGCGCGGCTGACGCCGGCCGGTGGGGCGGACACGTCCGCCCCACCCAACCACTGCGCCAGAGGCTGCACAAAAAACAACCAATACAGCGCACTCCACGGCGCGCCTGGGCTGCAGCCATCCATCCCAACCTTATCCACAGAAGCATCCCCGGCCTGTGTGCACAAGTTATTGAAATAGCTGCTTTTTCAACCAACTCCAGGAGAGCCGCGGGGGACTAGCAGGACAGCCGGGGCTCCCCAGCTTATCCACAGCGATACCCACGCCAGCTGGGGATATGTGCAGACCCGTCCAGAGACTGGTTGTGAACATATCAAACGCCGTCGCGCTCGTTTTCCGGCGTGCGCAGTAAGCGAGCGTTTTTCACCCGCGCTCAGGCATCGGTACGCAGATTGAGCTCCACCATCAGGTCATCGGCGAGGGTTTCCAGCTTGGCCTGCAACACATCCAGGGATAGCTCCTGTGGCACCGCCAGCTGCGCTTCGGCGTGGAACAGCAACTCGCTGCTCATGGGCGCCGGCGTCACTTCGGTGATCAGGCTTTCCAGGTTGACCCCGTGCTCGGCGAGCAAGCGGGTGATATCGCGGATGATGCCCGGACGGTCATTGCCGATCAGGTCGAGATGAATCGGCTTCCAGCTACCGGAGAGTTCAACGCCACCATGCTCCAGGAGCACGCGGATGCCCTCGACACTCAGGCCCTGCAGCGCCTCGACCAGTTCGGCGTGGGCCTTGGCCGGCACCGCAACGCGCAGAATCCCGGCGAACTGGCCGGCCATGCGCGACATGCGACTTTCCAGCCAATTGCCGCCGTGGTCGGCCACGCACTGGGCGAGACGCTCGACCAGCCCGGGTTGATCCTTGGCGATTACGGTAAGTACCAGATGATCCATGACAAGCCTCTCGTTGTTGTTCAGCAGTCAGGTAAGGGATAACCGTGCGCAGGGCAGCGGCTCCGTGTTCAGTCGCCGTCTGGTGGCGATAATTCCAGCCAGTAGGTGTGGAACAGCTCGTCGCGCACATAGCCGAGCCGCTCGTACAGCGCCTGCCCAGCCAGATTGCTCTTTGCCGTCTGCAACTGCAAACCACAGGCGCCGGTTGTTTCGGCATGGCGCCGGGCGGTGTTCATCAGCGCTTCGCCAACCCCCTGTCGCCTGGCGACTTCGCTGACATAGAGGTCGCTCAACAGCCAGGCCGGCTGCAGCGCCAGCGAAGCATGAAACGGGTAGAGCTGGACGAAGCCAAGCGCCCGCCCCTGCGCATCACGCGCCAGAAACAGCACCGAGTCGCCTCGGCTAAGGCGCGCCGCCAGAAATACGCGGATCGCCGCCAGCGGCTTGTCCTCCCTATAGAACTGCAGGTAGCCGGCAAACAATCGGGTCAGATCGTCGAGATCGGCCGAACTGGCCGCGTCTATGTGCATAGGTCCATTCCTCCGCTAACTCAGACCGCACCACATCCCTGCTGCGCTTGCGCTCGGCAAGTCAGTATCACCAAACCTTCTACTACGGTCGTCGGAGTATAGGCAGCCCGACAAACAGGCGCCGCAAGACTTGGCGCGAATAATGTGTACGGTTTTAATATTTTTATGAAACAATAATTGCCTATTTTGAGAACATAACGTCCTCACCGTGACTGCAAAGCGTCTCTTGGTCGTACAACGACGCACACCCACTGATTTTCCCAGAATCTTGATGTAGTATGCCGCGCCTTGGACTACAAGACTTTTTCCCCGGTCCGAAGCGGCTATCGAGTAGAGCTGAAGAGCTGAGCAGAGTGAGGCAAGTGATGACTGATCGCGTTCAAGTAGGTGGCCTGCAGGTCGCCAAAGTGCTGTTCGACTTCGTGAACAACGAAGCCATCCCTGGTACCGGCATCGCTGCCGACAAGTTCTGGTCCGGCGCCGAAGCCGTGATCAACGAGCTGGCCCCGAAAAACCGTGCCCTGCTGGTCAAGCGCGACGAGATCCAGGCACAGATCGACGGCTGGCACCAGGCCCGCGCCGGTCAGGCCCATGATGCGGCCGCCTACAAAGCCTTCCTCGAGGAGATCGGCTACCTGCTGCCGCAGCCGGCCGACTTCCAGGCCAGCACCGAGAACGTCGACGAAGAAATCGCCCGTCTGGCCGGCCCGCAGCTGGTGGTGCCGGTGATGAACGCGCGCTTCGCCCTCAACGCTTCCAACGCCCGCTGGGGCTCGCTGTACGATGCCCTGTACGGCACCGACGTGATTTCCGCAGAAGGCGGCGCCGAGAAAGGCAAGGGTTACAACAAGGTTCGCGGTGACAAGGTCATCGCCTTCGCCCGCGCCTTCCTCGACCAGGCTGCACCGCTGGCCGCCGGCTCCCACGTCGACGCCACCGGCTACCGCATCGAAGCCGGCAAACTGCTGGTCAGCCTCAAGGGCGGCAGCAACAGCGGCCTGCTCGACGACGGCCAACTGGCTGGCTTCCAGGGCGATGCCCAGGCGCCGATCGCCGTGCTGCTCAAGCACAATGGCCTGCACTTCGAAATCCAGATCGACGCCAGCACCCCGATCGGCCAGACCGACCCTGCCGGCGTCAAAGACCTGCTGATGGAAGCCGCACTGACCACCATCATGGACTGCGAAGACTCGATCGCCGCCGTCGATGCCGATGACAAGGTGGTGGTTTACCGCAACTGGCTGGGCCTGATGAAAGGCGACCTGGCCGAGAGCGTGTCCAAGGCCGGCCAGACCTTTACCCGCACCATGAACCCGGACCGGGTCTACACCCAGGCCGACGGCGGCGAGCTGACCCTGCACGGGCGCAGCCTGCTGTTCATCCGCAACGTCGGTCACCTGATGACCATCGACGCCATCGTCGACAGTCAGGGCTTCGAGGTTCCGGAAGGCATCATGGACGGTCTGCTGACCAGCCTGATCGCCATCCACAACCTCAATGGCAACACCAGCCGCAAGAACACCCGCACCGGTTCGATCTACATCGTCAAGCCGAAGATGCACGGTCCGGAAGAAGTCGCCTTCACCAGCGAACTGTTCGGTCGCGTCGAGGACGTGCTCAACCTGCCGCGCAACACCCTGAAAGTCGGCATCATGGACGAAGAGCGGCGCACCACGGTCAACCTCAAGGCCTGCATCAAGGCGGCCAGCGAGCGTGTGGTGTTCATCAACACCGGTTTCCTCGACCGCACCGGCGACGAGATCCACACCTCGATGGAAGCCGGCGCCATGGTGCGCAAAGCCGCCATGAAGAGCCAGAAGTGGATCGCCGCCTACGAAGACAACAACGTCGACGCAGGCCTGGCCTGCGGCCTGCAGGGTCGTGCGCAGATCGGCAAGGGCATGTGGGCCATGCCCGACCTGATGGCGGCGATGCTCGAACAGAAAATCGCCCACCCGCTGGCCGGCGCCAACACCGCCTGGGTCCCCTCGCCGACTGCCGCCGCCCTGCACGTGCTGCACTACCACCAGGTCGACGTGTTCGCCCGTCAGGCCGAGCTGGCCAAACGTGCGCCGGCTTCGCTGGACGACATCCTGAGCATTCCGCTGGCCGCCGAGACCAACTGGACGCCCGAGGAAATCCAGAACGAACTGGACAACAACTCGCAGGGCATCCTCGGTTACGTGGTGCGCTGGATCGACCAGGGTGTCGGCTGCTCCAAGGTGCCGGACATCAACGACATCGGCCTGATGGAAGACCGCGCCACCCTGCGTATCTCCAGCCAGCACATGGCCAACTGGCTGCGCCACGGCGTAGTCACCCTGGAACAGGTGGTCGAGAGCCTCAAGCGCATGGCGCCAGTGGTCGATCGGCAGAACGCCAGCGACCCGCTGTACCGTCCGCTGGCGCCGGACTTCGACAGCAACATCGCCTTCCAGGCGGCCCTGGAACTGGTGGTCGAAGGCACCAAGCAGCCCAATGGCTACACCGAGCCGGTTCTGCACCGCCGTCGCCGCGAATTCAAGGCCAAGAACGGCCTGTAATCCGCTGCTGCCGCAACACCGAGAAACCGCCCTCCGGGGCGGTTTTTTTATGCCTATGCCGTCAACGCCAGGCGGGGCTTCAGAAGTGCAACAGCCAAGCGCAACCGCGTCCGGTTCGGCTGCGTCGTGCCCAGTGCTGGTGAGCAGGCGTCCAGTTACACCCGACTGGTCACTGTTGGATTCAACGACTCATCGGCCCCAGCACCGGCTGGGCGCGGAAATGGCTGTGGCCACTGATCGGCGCGCCGGCCTGGCGCAGGGCCTCGCGCTGTTCGGCGATGGGCGTGCGCGCGGCGATCATCTCGTAGGCGCCGAGGCGAGCGAAGGGGGGCAGCGCCAGGGCCGTATCGACCAACGCGGCCAGCTTCGGCCAGCGCGCGGCGTCGACGCGGTAGCGGGCGAACTGGGCGTTGCGCATGAAGCAGGCGATGGCAATGTCGGCAATCGACAACTCGCCGAACAGCCAGCCGTGAGCCGGCAGCCGGGCCTCCAGATAGTCGAAGATGGCCGGCAGATCCTCGTCATAGGTCTTCTGCAGCAGCGCCTGGTCCGGCTCGCGACCCCACACCGCGCGGCCGATCACCAGCTGGTTGAACAGCTGCCAGATGACCACCTGGCCCATCCGGCTGTCGGCGTATTCCTCCAGCCAGCGGGCCTGGGCCCGCACGGCGATGTCCTCGGGGTACAGGCGCGGCTCGGGGTAGCGCTCCTCCAGGTACTGGCAGATCACCGAAGAATCGTTGAGCACCAGGTCGCCGTCCACCAGCACCGGAATCTGCCGCAGCGGGCTGAGGCGGGCGAACTCGTCGTTGCCGTAGAAGGGCACGATGGGATCAACCTCGTAGGCCACCCCTTTCAGTTCCAGCAACACCAGGGCCTTGCGCACATAGGGTGACAGGTAGGAGCCGATGATCAGCAGCGGTTGCGCCATGGGAATATCCTTGTTGTCGATGGATAGAACGCAGTTTTACTGCCAACTCCGCGCCTGTACAGCGCGTAAATCCAGGCCCTGCGGGACGGCCAGGCGACACCGACTAGACTTACGTCCAATGGGCACCCTGGCCGTTGCGGCCGACCATAGTCATTCACAGTTGCTTCGAGGCCGCGCGGCATGAGCAAATCGGACGCTTACACCCAGGCGGGCAAGACAGCGGTGCTGCAGAACATCCACGGCACCGTGGAGTTCCTGCAGAAATACCCCCCGTTCAACCAGATGGACATGGCCCACCTGGCCTATCTGGTGGAAAACTGCCAGCTGCGCTTCTACAGCGCAGGCGAGACCATCATCAAGCCGACCGACGGGCCGGTCGAATACTTCTACATCGTCAAGCAGGGTCATGTGCATGGCGAGCGCCCGCACTCGGCCAAACGCGGCAGCGAAACCACCTTCGAGATCACCAGCGGCGAATGCTTTCCGCTGGCGGCGCTGATTGGCGACCGGGCCACCCGCACCGAACACCTGGCCGCCGAAGACACCTTCTGCCTGCTATTGAGCAAGCAGGCCTTCGTCAAGCTGTTCTCGCTGTCCAACCCGTTTCGCGACTTCGCCCTGCGTGGGGTCAGCAGCCTGCTCGACCAGGTCAACCAGCAGGTCCAGATGCGGGCGGTGGAAAGCCTCGGCGCGCAGTATTCGCTGGACACCCGCCTGGGTGAACTGGCCATGCGCCAGCCGATCAGTTGCCCGCCCGCCACGCCGCTGCGCCAGGCCGTGCAGCTGATGCACGAACAGCACGTCGGCAGCATCGTCATCGTCGATCCGGCGCACAAGCCCCTGGGCATTTTCACCCTGCGCGACCTGCGCCGGGTGATCGCCGACGGCAGCTCGCTGGATCAGGCGATCGACAGCCTGATGACGCTCGAGCCGTTCTACCTGCCGCCCGACGCCAGTGCCTTCGAGGCGGCAATCGCCATGACCGAGCGGCATATCGCCCACATCTGCCTGGTCGACCACGAACGCCTGTGCGGCGTGGTTTCCGAGCGCGACCTGTTCTCCCTGCAGCGGGTCGACCTGGTCCACCTGGCCCGCACCATCCGCCATGCCGGCACGGTCGCGACCCTGGCCGCGCTGCGCAGCGATATCCAGCAACTGGTCGACCGCATGCTCGCCCACGGCGCCAGCTCGACCCAGATCACCCACATCATCACCCTGTTCAACGACCACACCGTGTGCCGGGTGATCGAACTGACCCTGGAAGACCTCGGCGATCCCGGCGTGCCCTTCACCTGGCTGTGCTTCGGCAGCGAGGGCCGCCGCGAACAGACCCTGCACACCGACCAGGACAACGGCATCCTGTTCGAGGCCAGCGACGCGGTGACCGCCGCCGACATGCGCCGACGCCTGCTGCCGCTGGCCGCCGAGATCAACCAACGCCTGGCCCTGTGCGGTTTCACCCTGTGCAAGGGCAACATCATGGCCGGCAACCCGGAGCTGTGCCTGTCACGCCACGAATGGACGCGGCGCTTCAACAGCTTTATCGATGAAGCGACCCCGGAAAACCTGCTCAAATCGAGCATCTACTTCGACCTGCGGGTGGTCTGGGGCGATCCCTACGGTTGTGACCTGGTGCGCCAGGGCCTGCTCAAGCAGGTCGCCGGCAACAGCCTGTTCCAGCGCATGATGGCCGAGAACGCCCTGCGCCAGCGCCCACCGGTTGGGCGTTTCCGTGATTTCGTGGTGGCCCGCAAGGGCGTCGAGAAAGACACCCTCGACCTCAAGGTGCAGGGCCTGACCCCTTTCGTCGATGGCGCCCGCCTTCTCGCCCTGGCCAATGGCATCGAAGCCTGCAACACCCTGGAGCGCCTGCGCGAGCTGATCGCCAAGGGGGTGATCGAGCCGCTCGATGGCGCGGCCTATGAAGAGGCCTATCACTTCATCCAGCAGACGCGCATGCAGCAACATCAACTGCAAGCCCAGCAGGATCGCCCCTACTCCAACCGGATCGATCCCGACAGCCTCAACCAGCTCGATCGGCGCATCCTGCGCGAGGCCTTTCGCCAGGCCCAGCGCCTGCAAAGCAGCCTGACATTGCGTTATCAGCTATGAGTCAGTTCACCTGGTTCACCGGCCGCGGTCCCGCCCTGCTCGAGTCGCAACTGGACCGCCGCCTCGGCCTGGCCGAGCCGGCCGCCCTCGACCACAGGCCGCTGCACGAACAGCGCCTGGTGGTACTCGACCTGGAAACCAGTGGCCTCGACACCAGACGCGACCAGTTGCTGTCGATTGGCGCGGTGGTGATCGAAGGCGGCGCCATCGACCTTGGCCAGCAGTTCGAATGCACCTTGCAGCGCCGCGACCACCAGGTCAGCGCCAGCGTGCTGATCCACGGCCTGGCGCCCAGCGACATCGCCGCCGGAATCGAGCCGGCCGAAGCCCTGCTGGACTTCATGGCGTTCCTCGGCGACAGCCCGCTGCTGGCCTTCCATGCCGGTTTCGACCAGCGCATGCTCGCCCGCGCCCTCAAGCAGAGCCTGGGCTACCGTCTGCGCCACGATTTCTTCGATGTCGCCGAACTGGCACCGATGCTCTGCCCACAAGCGAAGATCCCGCGCGGCGGCCTGGACGACTGGACCAGCTATTTCGGCCTGCAGGCGCAGCAGCGCCATCACGCCAGCGCCGACGCCCTGGTCACCGCCGAGCTGGCCCTGATCCTGTTCAGCAAGGCGCGCCGACAGCAACTGGACAGCCTGCTGGCCCTGCAACAACGCCTGGCCAGCTGGCGCCGGCGCCAGCGCGCTCACTCCCTTTGATGCGTAGGGCGCACGGCGCTCACGCCTAGGCTGTCACTCGCCGCAGGCAGTGCACCATCGGTTGCTCGTTGCGCCGCAATAACGGGCGGGTTATCGCTGCGCATCTGAGCGATCAGCGGTACGGCCGCCCCCCAGCAGGGCGACCCGGTAGATGATGCGCTTTTCATCCACCAACCCAGCACGCAGGTGGCGGGGTAAAGCGCCAGCCACCCTAGAGATCGCGCATCAGCAGTCCGTACTCCAGCTGCACCTCGACTGGCAGTGGCAGGTAGACCATGTGGCCGTCGCCCGGCGCCACGCCGATCGCCTGGCCCTGGCGATTTTCCAGGCTCTCGAGGCGCAGGCGCAGGTTGCCCTGGGGGGTCATCAGTTCCAGGCCATCGCCCAAGGCGAAGCGGTTCTTCACCCGCACTTCGGCCAGCTCGCCGCGTCGTTCGCCGGTCAGTTCGCCAACGAATTGCTGCTGCTCGGACACCGAACTGCCGCGTTGGTAATTCTGGTATTCGTCGTGCACATGACGGCGCAGAAAACCCTCGGTGTAGCCGCGATGGGCCAGGGACTCCAGGGTGCCCAGCAACGACTGGTCGAATGGCCGGCCGGCCACGGCATCGTCGATGGCCTTGCGGTACACCTGGGCGGTGCGCGCCACGTAGTAATGGGATTTGGTCCGGCCCTCGATCTTCAGCGAGTGCACGCCCATCTGCACCAGGCGCTCGACGTGCTGCACCGCGCGCAGGTCCTTGGAATTCATGATGTAGGTGCCGTGTTCGTCTTCAAAGGCGGCCATCTGCTCGCCGGGGCGGCTGCCGTCCTCCAGCAGAAACACCTGCTCGGTCGGCGCACCGGCGCCCAAGGTCGGCTCGACGAGGCGCACGATATCGCCCAGTTCGTTCTCCTGGGCGACCTCGGCCTTGTACTGCCAGCGGCAAGCATTGGTGCAGCTGCCCTGGTTGGGGTCGCGCTTGTTGATGTAGCCGGACAGCAGGCAGCGCCCGGAATAGGCCATGCACAGCGCGCCATGGACGAATACCTCCAGCTGCATGCCCGGCACTTCGCTGCGGATCTCGGCGATCTCTTCCAGCGACAACTCACGCGACAGAATCACTCGGGAGAGACCCTGCTGCTGCCAGAACTTGACGCTGGCCCAGTTCACCGCATTGGCCTGCACCGACAGGTGGATCGGCATCTGCGGAAAATGCTCGCGCACCAGCATGATCAATCCGGGATCGGACATGATCAGTGCATCCGGGCCCATCTCGATCACCGGCTGCAAGTCCTTGAGGAAGGTCTTCAGCTTGGCATTGTGCGGCGCGATGTTGACCACCACGTAGAACTGCTTGCCCTGGGCATGCGCCTCGGCAATGCCCAGGGCCAGGTTGGCGTGATCGAACTCGTTGTTGCGCACGCGCAGGCTGTAGCGCGGCTGCCCGGCATACACCGCATCGGCGCCATAGGCGAAGGCGTAGCGCATGTTCTTCAGGGTGCCGGCCGGGGACAGCAGTTCGGGGTGACGGGGTGAGGAGGCCATATGCCGCGCGCTCGAAAATCCAGGGCCCGCGATTCTAGGGGCTCGGCGGCCGCTCGGCCTTGATCTGCATCTATAAAAAGGGCGAATCGGGCAGACAGCAAAACGCCCCGTTGCCGGGGCGTTCTGTTTACCGCTTTAGCGCTTTAGCACTCAGTGATCGATCGCAGCACCTGCACCACGTGGGATGCGGATGTCTTCGATGATGTGCTGGATGTGCTCCGGCGGTGCAGCAGTTACCTGGGCCACTGCAATCGCAGTGATGAAGTTGAAGATCATGCCCAGGGTACCGATGCCTTCAGGCGAGATACCGAACCACCAGTCAGCCGGCCCGGCAGTCGGGAAGATGAACTTGTAGTAGACGATATAGCTGAAGGTGAAGGCCAGACCCACCACCATGCCGGCGATCGCGCCTTCCTTGTTCATCTTCTTGGAGAAAATCCCCATGACGATGGCCGGGAAGAACGAGGCTGCCGCCAGGCCGAAGGCGAACGCCACCACCTGCGCCACGAAGGCCGGCGGGTAGATACCGAACAGACCAGCCACCAGTACCGCTACAGCTGCGGCCAGACGTGCCGCGAGCAGCTCCTTCTTCTCGCTGATGTTGGGCATCAGGGTGCTCTTGAGCAGGTCATGCGAGATCGAGGTCGAAATCACCAACAACAAGCCTGCAGCAGTCGACAGTGCCGCCGCCAGACCACCTGCAGCGATCAAGGCGATTACCCAGCCCGGCAAACCGGCAATTTCCGGGTTGGCCAGAACCATGATGTCGCGATCCACGTAGAACTCAGTGGCAGCGGGAGTAGCAGCGTTAGTCACTACGCGCTCGCCATTCGCCCCAATTTCTGCGGAGAAGGTCGGAGCACCCACGAATGGAGCACCTGGGCCGTACTGGATCTTGCCGTCACCGTTCTTGTCCAGCCAGGCGATCAGACCGGACTTCTCCCAGTTTTTCACCCACTGCGGCGCTTCGCTGTATTGCAGCTCAGGAATGCTGGTCAACAGGTTGATCCGGGCAAAAGCCGCGATAGCAGGAGCGGTGGTGTAGAGAATGGCAATGAACAGCAGGGCATAACCGGCAGACTGACGGGCAGCACGCACGGTCGGGGTGGTGAAGAAGCGAACGATTACGTGCGGCAGACCGGCAGTACCGACCATCAACGCCATGGTGATGAAGAACACGTCGATAGTCGACTTGCTGCCATCGGTGTAGGTGTTGAAGCCCAGATCGGTGCTCAGGCCATTCAGGCGCTCGAGTACCGAGGTGCTGGTGCCGATCACGTCACTGCCGAAGCCCAGCTGCGGGATCGGGTTACCGGTGATCATCATCGAAATGTAAATCGCCGGCACCATGTAGGCGAAGATCATCACGCAGAATTGCGCCACCTGGGTGTAGGTGATGCCCTTCATGCCGCCGAGCACGGAGTAGAAGAACACGATGCACATGCCGATGATCACGCCGGTGTTGATGTCAACTTCCAGGTAACGGGAGAAGACGATACCGACGCCGCGCATCTGCCCGGCCACGTAGGTGAACGAGATGAAGATCACGCAGACCACCGCGACCAGACGCGCGGTCTGCGAGTAGTACCGCTCGCCGATGAAATCCGGCACGGTGAACTTGCCGAACTTGCGCAGGTAGGGTGCCAGGCACATGGCCAGGAGCACGTAACCGCCAGTCCAGCCCATCAGGTACACGCTACCGTCGAGGCCGACGAAGGAGATGATCCCCGCCATGGAGATGAACGACGCCGCCGACATCCAGTCAGCGCCGGTGGCCATGCCGTTGAGGATCGGGTGTACGCCCTTGCTGGCGACATAGTATTCGCTGGTGGAGCCGGCCCGGGTATAGAGGGCGATGCCGATATACAGCGCAAAAGTCGCGCCGACGAACAGATAGATCAGAGTTTGGGTATCCATGTTCGGCGCCTTATTCTTCGTGGACGTCGTGCTTGCGGTCGTACTGATTCATCTTCCACACATAGAAGAAAATCATCGCCACGAACGAATAGATGGAGCCCTGCTGGGCAAACCAGAAGCCCAGGGGGAACCCGAAGAACTGGATATGGTTGAGCTGATCGACGAACAGAATCCCGGCGCCGAATGACACTGCGAACCAGATGGTCAGCAGGATCAACATCAGTCGCAGGTTATCTTTCCAGTAGGCCTTGGCGGCCTCTTGCTTGGATACGGACATGTGAGGGACTCCTCGTTTTTGTTGTTTTGACCCTTGCAACTTAGCAGTCCCAGTGGCGGCCGCCAGTGAGACTTTGGTCGAGTGCCCGCATTCACCCCCTTGCATAAGGCATACAAGCCCCCATTGGCGCGGCTTTCAGACACAGAACCCGAGCCAGCGGATATTGCCGCCCCTACCAAGGTCGAATGCTCGGGCACCGCTCTAGTCCGGGATTCACGGACCAACCGGCGGTTGTCGCAGTGCTGGTGGCCGCAATCGGCAACCTTCAGCCGGTTTTTCGGTCCACAGCGCCATGCCCTGCGCCTTGGCGGCCGGCCAGGGCCGAGTCGGCAACCGATCGGCAGTGGTCATGCGTAACTGAGTCATGCAACCGTGGGACGAACGCAGTAGTCTTTCAACGATTGCGTTCAACAGCCTGTCAAGGAGGCCGCATGTCCAGCCCCAGCATGACCCTGTTCTACTCGCCCACCTCGCCCTTCGTACGCAAGGTCATGGTGCTGCTGCACGAAACCGGTCAACTCGACCGTGTGGCCTTGCACCAGATCCAGGCCACCCCGACCACGACCGACGCCGAACTCAACCGGCTCAATCCGGCGGGCAAGATCCCCGCATTGCGCCTGGCCGACGGCAATGTGCTGCACGACAGCCGGGTGATCCTCGACTACCTCGACCAGCAACATGTGGGTGACCCGCTGATCCCGCTGCTGGGGCCTTCGCGCTGGCGGCGCCTAACCCTGGCCTCCCTGGCCGACGCGATCCTCGACGCGGCCATACTGATCCGCTACGAGACCTTTCTGCGCCCGGCGGACTTGCAGTGGGCGCAATGGCAGGAAGGCCAGCAGGCGAAGATCGAGCGCGCCCTGCAACAGTTCGAAGATGAGGCCATTGCCGAGCTGGCTTGCCATTTCGATGTCGCCGCGATCGGCGTCGCCTGCGCCCTTGGCTACCTGGATTTCCGCCAGCCGCAACTGGCCTGGCGCGAACGCTTCCCGCAACTGGCCGGCTGGTATGCCGAGATCAGCCAACGACCATCGATGCAGGCCACCCAGCCGCCGGCTTGAGCCTGGCTGCAGGCCGGGTGCGAAATTCGGCGTATGCGCCAATATCGATGATTAGCAGAAGGTGATCTCGCACGCCAACGGCTGGTGGTAGTGCACTCCATGCCAAGCATGCCTCGACTGACGATCATCCGCGTACCGCGAATGGCGCGGGCCTCAGCCCCGCCCTTGGCCCGCGGCGCCGGGCCAGCGCATTCCCGCGGCCTGCGCCAGAACCCGGCTGCCGTGATGGCGAGCCTGCACAGCAAAACCTCAGCAACCCACCTCAAGGAGAACAGCTCCCATGGCTGAATATGTCGCCCAGGTAATCTGGCAGCGCGGCGAGCAGGACTTTCTCGGCAACCGCTATAGCCGCAAACATCTGCTGCGTTTCGATGGCGGCCTGGAGATAGCCGGCTCATCCTCGCCCCACGTAGTGCCCGTACCGATGTCGGATGAAACGGCGGTTGATCCCGAGGAAGCCTTTGTCGCCTCGATCGCCAGTTGCCACATGCTCTGGTTTCTTTCCATCGCAAGGCAACGCCGCTTCTGCGTCGATGACTACCAGGACGCCGCCAGCGGGGCGATGCAGGCGAACGGCGCCGGCAAGTTGTTTATCGCACGGGTCACCCTGCGCCCTGCGGTCACCTTCTCCGGCGAACGCCTGCCGACACGGCAACAGATCGAGCAGATGCACCATCAGGCTCACGAGGAATGCTTTATCGCCAACTCGGTGAAATCCGAGGTGCGCTGCGAGCCGCGCTTTGCCGGTTAACGGCCTAGGGGGTTGAACTATTCAACTGGTCGCAACCCGGCACGGCAGCATGAAAAAGCCCGCACCAGCCCCGCTAACTCCTGCTAGCGTTGTTTACCCATGACCGCCATGTGCGGGTCAGTCGGCGCGCTGCTGTACCTGGTGGTAAAAGCCCGGCGCCAGGACACCCCAGCGGCCCAGCCAGCAGCCTCGGTCTGCACCGGAGACACTCGCCGCCATGAGCACCCACAGCCTTCTCGCTTCGCTGTTCCAGTACAACGCCTGGGCCAACCATGAGCTGTTCGCCGAATTGCACGCGGCGCTGCGCATCCTCAACCACATCCATGTGGTCGAGCGGATATTTGTCGCCAACCTGCAAGGCCAGGCGCACGACTACAGCGCCACCAATACCCCCGAGACGCCAACCCTGGAGGCGCTCCACAAGGCGATGCAGGCCACCGATGCCTGGTATCTGGAGCATGTGGCGGGCTTGCGCGCCGAACAGTTGCACGAACGCCTGAGCTTCAGCTTTGTCGACGGCGATGCCGGCTGCATGAGCCGCGAGGAGATGCTGGCGCATATCATCAGCCACGGCGGCTACCACCGCGGCGCGGTGGGGCGAATCATGGCGCAGCTGGCGCTTGCCCCGCCGCGGGATATCTACACCCGCTTTCTCCATCAGGCCGAGCCCGAGCGCCGCCAGGTGAGCCCAGGCGGCACCCCTGAAGCCGCCTCAGCCAACTTCAGCGCCACCCCGACCAACCCTGGTGAATGACATGCCATCCATGCGAATTGCTGCGGCGCAGTGCTTGTCCGTCCCCGCCGACCTCGCCGCCAATGTCGACATCCATTGCAGCTTTATCGCGGCGGCCAGCGCCGCCAACGTCGATCTTCTGGTATTCCCCGAGCTGTCGCTCAGCGGCTATGAGCTGCCACTGCTGGGCAGTTGCACGGTTCAGCCTGAAGATGCAGTGCTAGCTCCCATTCGCCAACTGGCTCGTGCAAGAGCGATGACCGTGGTGATTGGCGCTGCGCTGCCAAGCACCTCAGCGCGCCCCTATATCGGCGCCATCACGTTCTTCCCGGATGGCCGTAGCAGTCGCTATTGCAAACAGTACCTGGATCCCAGCGAAGCGCCCTTCGCGACTCCGGGCGAGCGCGGCGCCAAGCGCCATGATCTGGCCGAGGAGTCGTTCACCCTGGCAATCTGTGCCGACACCACCCACGAGCAGCATGCGCAACGCGCCGCCGCCACGGGTGCATCGCTGTATCTGGCCGGTGTGCTGGTGTCGCCGAAAGGCTACCCGCTGGATTCCGCCAACCTCAGTCGCTATGCCGCCAGTTACGCCATGACCACGCTTATGGCCAATCACGGCGGCCCGTCCGGGCCCTATCTGTCGGCCGGCAGAAGCGCGATCTGGGCACCCGGCGGCAAGCTGGTGGTCGAGGCGCCAGGCCCAGGCAGTTATCTGCTGATCGCGACAAAAGAGTCTGCCCGATGGACCGGCGAGCTACGTGCGGGCGCAGCCTGACAGGTCGTTACCAATCCACGGCGGCGGCCAATAAATACAACGGCTATACCGGTAATCGACCAGCCAACCACTCATGGAGTCCTCATGACTCACCCGATACGCTGTAGTTGCGGCAAGTTCAAAGGCGCCCTCACCCGGACCCACCAAGAGAATCGCGGCATCTGTTATTGCACGGACTGCCAGGCCTTTGCCCGCTACTTGCGCCGTGCGGAGCAGATACTCGATCGCAGCGGCGGCACCGATATCATTCAAACCACGCCGAAGAACATCACCTTTACCGATGGCATCGAGTACCTTGCATGCATGCGCCTCACGCCGAACGGCCTGCTGCGCTGGTATGCCAGCTGTTGCAACACCCCCATCGGCAACACTTTGGCCAACCCCCAGCTGTCCTTCGTGGGCCTGGTGCACAACTGCCTGGCATCAACACCGGTATCGCTGGACGAGGCCTTCGGGCCAATCCGCATGCAGGTGAATACCCGGTCCGCCCTGGGCGAACCCAAGCCCAGAGCCTTCGGCTTGCCGGCCGCCATGTTGCGCATTACCGGCATGCTGCTCAAAGCGCGCCTGGATGGCAGCTACCGACGCACGCCGTTCTTTATCCCTAATTCGAACACGCCCACCGTCGTGCCCAAGGTGCTCAGTCCACAGGAAAAGGAGGACCTGATGCATGCAGACTGACCGGCAACTGCGCCTATGAAAGCCACGATCGAAGCCGTTGAGCTCAACCCTCAGGTGCAGCAGTTGCTCGCGGACTGCCAGTTGCCAACCGACGATCTGCAGGACGCCGCGAATCACCTGCAGCTGTTTGGCTGCCAGGCTGACGTCCGCCTCATCGGGCTGGTGGGCCTGCAGATGCATGGCGCGGATGCACTGTTGCGCTCCCTCGCCGTGGCCGACTCCGCGCGCGGCCAGGGGCTTGGCGCCGAATTGCTGGCCTATGCCGAACAGCAGGCTGCGGCCCATGGCGTGCAAACCATCTACCTGCTCACTACCACGGCCGAGGAGTTCTTTACCCAGCGCGGCTACCGCCTGGCCGAACGCTCAGCCGCACCTCCGGCGATTGCCGCGACCCGGCAGTTGCGCGGGCTTTGCCCGGCGACAGCGGCGTTTATGTGCAAGCGCTTGAGTGTCTAGGGAGGAATAGGACGAAATCTGGTCCTCCGGCCTGCCGGTTCCGTGGATCAATACAAGCCAGGAGCCTGGCAATGGCTACCCGTACCTGAATAGCACCATGTTTCCCCAGAGGCGCTTCTGGTTTAGCGGACAGAATGGTTTCTATGGGCGTTTCGGGCAGAGCGAAGCCTGGCCGGCGATGCTGGGCCACGCGCCCCGTGCCCGCGACTCGCGGACAGCAGGGTCTGGTATGCCTCGCGGTTCGACAGCCCTGACCCGCAGCATTCCCCTGCACGCCAGGCATTGCCGATTAGTCCCAGCGTTAGTCGCTAGCCTCGGACTCACGCTGCAAGCATTGGAGCTATTCGAGAGTTCAGAACACTAAAAGCTCAGGTTGAAATTGCCGGAGCCGAAAATCCCCACCAAACCAATGACGATCAAGTAGATGGCTACGATGTAATTCAACAACCGCGGCACTACCAGGATCAGGATGCCGGCGATCAGGGAAATCAAAGGGGTCAGTGCAAGAGTCATGGTGTCTTCCTGGCGAATGAGTGTGCGGATACTTCAGTACGCGGGCAGTATGCGCGTGAAACCCCCGAGGCAATAGCAACCATTGACTGATGATTGCCCGCCCTGGCTAACCTTCAATCCAACTGGAAGCGCCCGGTGTTCTGCGCCAGCACCTGGCTGCCGCGGCGCAATTGCTCGGCCGCCTCGCTCACCGCCTGCGCGCCGTCGAGCATGGCGCTGGCGCCCTGATCGACCTGCTGGATATTGCCGCTGACCTCGTCCGCGGTGGCCGCCTGCTGTTCGGCGGCGGTGGCGATCTGCGCCAGGCGGTCGCTGACCCGCTGCACCGACTCGACGATTCCGGCCAGATCCTCGCCCATGGCCAGCACGCTGCCGACATCACCCTCGGCCTGCTGCACGGCCGCCTCCATCAGGCTGACCGACTGGCCGACCACCCGGTGCAGATCGGCAACGGTCTGGGCGATTTCCGCGGTGGAGTTCTGCGTGCGTTGCGACAGCGAACGCACCTCGTCGGCGACCACGGCAAAGCCACGGCCCTGCTCGCCGGCACGCGCCGCCTCGATGGCCGCATTGAGCGCCAGCAGATTGGTCTGTTCGGCGATACCCTTGATCACATCGACCACCCGGGTAATCTGCTCGGTCTGCACGCGCAGCTGCTGCAGGGTCGCAGCACTGTCGCCCAGGCGGCTGCTGAGCTGACGCATGCTGGCGCTGGTCCGCACGCTGCGCTGGTTGCTCTGGTTGGCAATTTCACGGGTTTGCCCGGCTTCCACCGCGGCCTCCTCGCAGCTTTGCGCAACGCTTTGCGCGGTGGCCGCCATCTGCGTGGCGGCGGTGGCGATCTGGCTCATCTGCCCCTGCTGCTGTTCCACTGAGGTCAGCGCGCTCTGCGCCTGGCTGCTGAGCAACTGCACGGTGCCGCCGAGGCTCTGGCTTTCCTGATCGACGCCCTGCAGCGAGCCACGCAACTGGGCGACTGCGGCATTCAGCGCGCTGGCGATACTCGCCAGGTCGTCTTCGCCATGCACCTGCATGTGCACGCGCAAGTCACCGTCACGCAGGCCCTGCGCGGCATCGATGATGCCGGCGGTGCTGCGACGAATCGAGGCATTCAGGCAAAACAGCACGTAGAGCGCCAACAGGGTCAGCACACCGAAGACGGCGATCACCTGCCACATTTCGCGCTGCGCCTGCTGCCGGTAGTCACCCAGACTCTGGGTGAACTGCTGGTACAACACCTGCTGCAGGCCGCTCAGCTGGACCTGCAAAGCGTCTACCCGCTCGATGAACTGTTGCGGACTCAAGGCCATGGGGTTGGCCTCGAACATGTCGCGGTCGATCTCGAGGAGAAAGGTGTCGAAACCTTGCTCGGCCGCGACGAATGACGCCTGCAAATCGGCCATCGGCTGCGATGCCTGCTGTCCGAGAGTCGCACGTGCCTTGATCAACTGGCCGCGCGACTCCTCCAGAGTTCGGCGCAAATCGCGGATCTTGACCCGGCTTTGCAGGGTGAAGTGCTCCGAGAACACCGCCCCATAACCCTGGCTGGCGAAGCTGCCGAGGCTTTCCTGCAAGCGGGGCAAGGTGAAGGTCAGCTGCTCCATCATCAGGTAGGTGTCGAGATGCGGATCGAGGATCAAACCGCTGTCGGTGGCCACCTGCTCGCGCAGCGCCATCAGTTGCAACAGGGTCTTTTGGTAACGGTCCAGGGCATCCGGTAGCGCCATCTTGCCCAGTACCGCCACACTCAGTTCGGCGCGCAGCTCTTGCAGGGCAGCCAGTTGCTCACGTGTCTGCACGCTCGACGGGGTACTCGCGAGCTGGGTAGCGGCCTGTTCCAATGCCTGATCGAGGCCGCTTGCGCGTTGTTGCAGCAGCGCCTTGGCCGGTTCGTCGGTGCCCTTCCAGCGCGCCAGCAGGGTACGCTGGGCGATGATCTCACGCTGCACCTCGCCCAGCGCCTGCACCCCGCGCACGCCTTCCAGCTCATGGTCGATCAGCATCAGGCGGGCCAGATGGTCGCTAGTGATCACCCACAGCGCATAGCCCAGCGGCAGGGCGAATAATACAAACAGCAGCTGAAATTTACGCGCGAAGCTGAAACGCTCCAATACGCGTATACCCGGCTTGAGTACTCCAGTCATAACGACACCTCAACGAGCCCATCCACACCTGGCAACAAGTGTGGCAAAGAACATCATCTAGCAAGAATTACGCCGGGCTACTCGAGTCAAGCCAGGCAAGCAGCACGGACGGCGGCTTGCAGCATAGGCCAATTGCGTTTCAGCACTGCGGCTGATTGGCGGTATAGCGCTGCGCCGGATTGATCGCCACGCCGAAATCACGCAAGGCGCTGGTGCCGATCAACAGCGGATAATCGAAGTGGCTGCGGTCGGTGAGGTTGACCTCAACGGTGCGCAACTGGTTACCCAGACAGAGCTGCATATCGACCACCGGACGCTTGGCCACCGCCGGGCGGCTGGCCCCGCCCCGCTCTTCGGCGCGGCTCTTGATCTTGCTGACCCGGGCCAGGGGCTGCTCGAACTGGGTGTCGTCGGCACTCGCAGTGGCCAGGCGGAAACGCACCCAATCCTGGCCGTCACGGCGGAACTGCTCGATGTCCCTGGCCGACAGCGAGGCGGTCACCGCGCCGGTGTCCATCTTGGCTTTCAGGGTTTGCCCGACTTGTGGCAACTCGATGTATTCGTAGCGCCCGTAGAGCGCCGGTTGATTGGCCATCGCCGGCAACGCGACCAAGGCCAAGAGTGCAGCAACAATCTTCATAACCAGTCAGGACTCCGTTAAAACGTCAGGAACTCCGACCGGCTCAGCGGCAGTTGGTTCGACCGGATGTCGGCCTGCGGGGCGCCAGTTATCTGGCGGGCAAGCCCGTCCACATCTCATCGAGGTGGCGAAATCCCCAGTCGGCGGCGGATTCGCGACTGACGATCTTGTCGCGGCCGACCCATTCGGCCAGGTCGACGATGACCTGACGAATCGGGGCTTTCGAGGTGGCCGAGAAGAACACCTTGACCCTGGGCATCAGCAACGACGTGGCGTGCTGCTCCAGCACCACCCCGAGACGGCCGCTCTGCAGGCGCACCAGCGAACCGGTTGGGTAGATACCGACGGCCCGGACAAACGCCTGGAACACGCGCTCATCGAAATGCCCCTTGCTCCACTCCGCCATCTTGCGGATCGACTCAGCCGGTCCCCAGCCAGCTTTATAAGGACGGTTCGAGGTGATCGCGTCATACACGTCGCAGACCGCCCCCATCCGGGCGAACAGGCTGATCTGCTCACCGACCAGACGATGCGGGTAGCCACTGCCATCGACCTTTTCGTGGTGATGCAGGCACACATCCAGCACCTGCGCGCTGACCTGCCGGCTGTCGAGCAGAATCCGCGCGCCCTCCGTGGGATGGCTGCGCATCGTGGCAAACTCGCTGTCGCTCAACTTGCTCGGCTTATTCAGCAGCGCCGACGGTATGCGCATCTTGCCGATGTCATGCAGCAGCCCGGCCATGCCCGCCTCGCGCACCTGGGCCTCGGCCAGGTCGAGCTGGCGCGCCAGGGCGATCATCAGCGCGCAGACCGCCACCGAGTGCATGTAGGTGTATTCGTCGGCGCGCTTGAGCCGCGCCAGGCTGATCAGGGCACTGGGCTGACGCAATACCGAGGCGGAGATTTCATCGACCAGCTCGGTCACATGGGCCACGTCAATCGCCCGGCCCATGCGGGCATCGCCGAACATCTGCAGCACCGCCTCCTTGGCGGTGTCGCAGAGCTTGGCGGCACGGCCAACCTCCTCATCCAAGGCGCAGCGCCGGCGCTCGACCAACGGCTCGGCGGCCTGCAACACCGCTGCGGTTTCTTCCTCCACCTGTTCCAGCGTCTGCCCGCTCGGCAGATCCAGCCCCCTGCTGGTGTCGATCCACAGCTCGCTGATCCCGCTGTCGCGGATACGCTGCAGGTCCTTGGGGTTGTTCAGGAGAAAGCGGGGCTTCCAGAAAGGATGCTCCATCCATGAGCCGCACAGCTCATGGATGTACATACCCTCAAGCAACTCGGTGACGGAAATGCGCTTAAGCACGTTGGCGACCACGGCGACTATGGATGAACCCTGTAAGCATATGCCACTTCCGGCAGTGGCAGACTGACATCACCGAGCTATTTTCCGTCACCCATTGCGCTCTCTGTGGCGCTGAAAGTGCCTGGCGCCGTCGCGCGGCCAGCGCCGCGTTGCGCCCGATGATTCGCACCAGGCCCGGCCGGAGGGGCGATCCGGTCGGCGATCCGTTCGGAGCGCAGCGACAGCCCGCCAGCTTTTGTGCCGCGTGGAGCAACCATGGTGCACGGCCTGCGGCGAGTGGCACCCTACTAATCACGGATTGCCCGAGACACTGGTCAAAGCCTTGGGCGCCCCGTCATGAAGGCTGCCGGGGCGAATGTCATCATCGACACCCAGCCCCGTGATCTCGACCCGGCCCTGTGGTGCGGTGACGCCCTCGGTCGCACCAGCAGTAACGCCGGGGCCTGCGCCTGATACACTGCGCGTCATTTCGATTTGCAGGCCTGAACCGTGACCAACACCGCTTTCTCCTCACTGCCGCTGTCCGCCGCCATGCTGGCGAACCTCGAGTCGCTCGGTTACACCGAGATGACGCCGATTCAGGCGCAGAGCCTGCCGGTGATGCTCAAGGGCATGGACCTGATCGCCCAGGCCAAGACCGGCAGCGGCAAGACCGCGGCCTTCGGCGTCGGCCTGCTCAACCCGCTCAATCCGCGTTATTTCGGCTGCCAGGCGCTGGTCATGTGCCCGACCCGCGAACTGGCCGACCAGGTGGCCAAGGAAATTCGGCGCCTGGCGCGTGGCGCCGACAATATCAAGGTGCTGACCCTGTGCGGCGGCGTGCCTTTCGGCCCGCAGATCGGCTCGCTGGAGCATGGCGCGCAGATCATCGTCGGCACGCCGGGGCGCATCCAGCAGCACCTGGCCAAGGGCACGCTGAAGCTCGACGGCCTCAACACCCTGGTGCTCGACGAAGCCGACCGCATGCTCGACATGGGTTTCTACGACAGCATCGCCGATATCATCGGCCAGACCCCGAGCAAGCGGCAGACCCTGCTGTTCTCCGCCACCTACCCGTCGAGCATCAAGCAGCTGTCCGCAGCCTTCATGCGCAACCCGCAGCAGGTCAAGGCCGAGGCCATGCACGACGACGCGCAGATCGAACAGCGCTTCTACGAGATTTCCCCCGAAGAGCGCATGGATGCCGTGGTCAAGCTGCTCGCCAGCTTCCGCCCCGAGTCCTGCGTGGCCTTCTGCTTCACCAAGCAGCAGTGCCAGGAAGTGGTCGACCACCTGGGCGCCAACGGTATTTCCGCCGCTGCCCTCAATGGCGACCTGGAACAGCGCGACCGCGACCAGGTGCTGGCGATGTTCGCCAACCGCAGCCTGTCGGTACTGGTGGCCACCGATGTGGCCGCCCGCGGCCTGGACATCGACGCCCTGGACATGGTGATCAATGTCGAACTGGCGCGCGATTCGGAAATCCACATCCACCGCGTCGGCCGCACCGGCCGCGCTGGCGAGAAAGGCATGGCCATGAGCCTGGTCGCGCCCGCCGAAGGTCATCGCGCCCAGGCCATCGAGACCCTGCAGAAAAGCCCGCTCAACTGGCACCCGCTGAACAGCCTCAAGGCCAAGGCCGGCGAGCCCCTGCAACCGCCGATGATCACCCTGTGCATCAGCGGCGGACGCAAGGACAAGGTCCGCCCCGGCGACATCCTCGGCGCCCTCACCGGCGATGCCGGCATCCCCGGCAGCCAGGTCGGCAAGATCGCCATCTTCGACTTCCAGTCCTATGTCGCCGTCGAACGCAGCATGGCCCAGCAGGCTTTGAAACGCCTGAGCGAAGGCAAGATCAAGGGCCGCACGCTGCGCGTCCGCTCGCTGTAAGGCACTCGCCACGGCCCGCCGTGGCGACAGCTCTGGCCTTGAGGGCTGCCCGGCGGTCTGCATTCGCCGCGGGGCGCGCCTCCTACAAAGGCCTGGCGCTATCCGCGTACCTGTAGGAGGCCCGACCTCGGGGCGATGCTTTCCCTGGCACCCAGGTCCAGAGCAGCAGCCCTGCGGCCCGCATTCGCCGCGGGGCGCGCCTCCTACAAGAGCCTGGCGATACCCACGCACCTGTAGGAGGCCCGCCCCCGGGGCGATGCTTCTGCCCTGGCTCGCTGACCCAGTCATCCACCACCCCGCCCGCGCGCTTGTCGCCACCCCGCCCTTGGGCAATCATGACCTTTCCCGTCGGCTGTCGCCGGCATCCGCTTGATGCCCACTGCCGCGGGCGCCCCAGCCCAGGAGCCGCCGCATGTTCGAGGCTTTCGCCACACTCAAGCAGCACTTTGCCGCCCTGCACAGCGACGCCGAATACTGGTCGCTGCGCTATGTCCGCGAGGATCACCAGCAGTTGGCGATGCGCAAGCAGGTGGCCGAGCCGCCGCGTTTCAGCCGCGATCAGGGCGCCATGCTCAGCGTGCGGATGGCCGGGGTCGAGGCCTACGCGGCGACCAGCGACCTGTCCCGCCAGGGCCTGCAGGACGCGCTGGAACGGGCCACGGCGCTGGCCCGGCGGATCGCCCCGCAAGCCTTGCTCGATCAGCGCGCACGAGTGCCCTCCAGCGAACGCGGCGAGTACCGCTCGCCCGGCCTGGAGGAGGAGTTCCCCTCGCTCGCCGCCTGCTACCAGCTGCTCGCCGCCGAGTCCGCCGCCGTGCCCAACGATCCACGCCTGGTCAACTGGCGGGTCGGCCTCGACCTGACCAGCAGCGCGCAGCTCTACCTCAACAACAGCGGCGCCGAGTTGCACCAGGCCCAGCGTTTCGTCTACCCGCACCTCAGCGTCACCGCCTACGACGGCCAGGACAGCCAGACCCGCAACCTCGGCGGCGCCCACCTCGGCCAGCAGGGCGGCGCCGACGTGATCGAGCGCCTGGGCCTGATCGGCGCCGCGCCGCAGGTCGCCGACCAAGCCCTGCAACTGCTGCTGGCGGCCAACGCGCCGAGCGGCCCGCGCGACCTGCTGCTGATGCCGGATCAGATGATCCTGCAGCTGCACGAATCCATCGGCCACCCGCTGGAGCTGGACCGCATCCTCGGCGACGAGCGCAACTTCGCCGGCACCAGCTTCGTCAAGACCAGCGACTTCGGCCGACTGCAATACGGCTCCCGCCTGCTCAACGTGAGCTTCGACCCCCACGTCCCCGAGGAGCTGGCCAGCTACGCCCATGACGACGACGGCAGCCCGGCGCGCCGCGAGTACCTGATCCGCGACGGCCTGCTGCTGCGCCCCCTCGGTGGCGCCCTGTCGCAGTGGCGCAGCGGCCTGCCGGGCGTGGCCAACAGCCGCGCCTGCAACTGGAACCGGCCACCGATCGACCGCATGGCCAACCTCAATATCGAACCGGGCGATCAGAGTCTTGAGCAACTGATCGGCGGCATCGAGCACGGCATCCTGATGGCCAGCAACCGCTCCTGGTCGATCGACGACGCACGCAACAAGTTCCAGTTCGGCTGCGAATGGGGCCAGCTGATCGAGCACGGCCAGTTGCGCGGTGTGGTCAAGAACCCCAACTACCGCGGCATCTCCAGCCAGTTCTGGGGCTCGCTCGCGGCCGTCGGCGACGCCAGCACCCGCGAGGTGCTCGGCACCGCGCAGTGTGGCAAGGGCGAACCCAACCAGGTGGTGCGCGTCGGCCACGCCACCCCGGCCTGCGTATTCAGCCAGGTCGACGTATTCGGCGGAGCCGCCTGATGGACAACCTCAAGCAATTTTCCGCGCTGGCCGAATGGCTACGTGACGCGCTCAACCCAGGCGAAGAATTCAGCCTCGGCTACAGCGCCGAATCCTCCGAATTCATCCGTTTCAACCAGGCCAAGGTGCGCCAGGCCGGCCATGTGCAGCAGGCCAGTTTGACCCTGCAACTGATCCGCGACGGCCGCCATGCCGAGCTGCAGGTCACCCTCAGCGGCATGGCGGCGGACGACCGCCAGCGCCTGGCCGACGCCTTGCAGCACCTGCGCCAGACCCTGCCGCTGCTGTCGCCCGACCCCTACCTGCAGCTCAACCGCGAGGCCTGGCACAGCCATGTGCTGCAACTCGAAGCGCTGCCGGACAGCGCCGCCGTGGTCGAGCAGATCGGCCAGGCCGCGCAGGGCCTGGATCTGGTCGGCTTCTACGCCGCCGGCCCGATCAGCCGCGGCTTCGCCAGCTCCAGCGGCGCCTTCGGCTGGCACCAGGCGAGCAGCTTCAACTTCGACTGGAGCCTGTTCCACGCCAACGGCCAGGCACTCAAGGCGCAGTACGCCGGCCAGACCTGGCAGGCCGACGCCTTCGCCCGGCGCATGCAGCAGGCGCGCGAGCAACTGAGCTACCTGGGCCAGCCCGTGCGTACCCTGGCGCCCGGCAGCTACCGCGCCTACCTGGCGCCCGCCGCCCTGCAGGAAATTCTCGAACTGATGAGTTGGGGCGGCTTTTCCGCCCAGGCCCTGGCCGACAAGGACAGCCCGCTGCAACGCCTGCACGCTGGCGCCGCCCGCCTCAGCCCGCTGCTCAGCCTGCACGAGCAGATCGCGGGCTCGCTGACCCCGGCGTTTTCCAGCGAAGGCTACCCGCGCCACGACCTCAGCCTGATCCAGGCCGGCCAGCCCGGCGAGCAACTGGTCAGTTCACGCAGCGCTGCCGAATACGGCCTGCCGGCCAACGGCGCCAGCCCCTGGGAAAGCCCGCAGGCGCTGGCCATGGCCGCCGGCAGCCTGGAGCAGGACGAGATCCTCGCCCGCCTCGGCACCGGCCTGTACATCGGCAACCTCTGGTACCTCAACTACTCCGACCGCCCCGCCGGGCGCGTGACCGGCATGACCCGCTTCGCCACCTTCTGGGTCGAGGACGGCAAGCTCCAGGCGCCACTCGCCAGCATGCGCTTCGACGACAGCCTCTACGACCTGCTCGGCAGCCAGCTCGAAGCCCTGACCCGCGAACGCGAGCTGAGCCTGTCCACCAGCACCTATTACCAGCGCCACAACGGCTCGAGCCTGCTGCCCGGCGCCCTGCTCCGGCGCCTGACCCTGACCCTGTGAATGCCCGCTGCTTGCCGCCGGCGAGCAGCAGCCGGCCGCTATCGGCGGCAACGCCAAGGCACAGCCGCGGAGGATGGTGTTGCGCGCAGCGATACCCATCGATGGCGCCGCCTACCGTTGCGACAAAACACCCACGCCTGCCTGAGAGCTCAGCGGGCTTAGGCACGGCAACAAGCGCCCGCTACAGACCGTGCCGCTGCAGAATCGCCGCATAGCTGCCATCGGCGCGCATGGCGACGATGGCCTGGTTGAACGCCTCGGCAATCGCCTGATGCTGCGGATGACTGCGACGGATCAGGATATGCAGGCCGTTCTCGCTCAATGGCTGCCCGACGAACTCCAGCTCATCACGGATCTCCCTCAGCTCGCGGCCGAGGTGATAACGCGCGACTATCTCGTCCTCCAGGGTCAACTCGACCCGCTTGGCCTGCAGCATGCGCGCAGCGCTGTCGAAACTGCCGACGCCCACCTTGTACAGCAACGGGTCGCTGTTGAACGCGGCGGAATAGGCATAGCCACGCACCACCGCGATGCGCTGGATATACAGATCGGACAATTGCTCGAACCGGATGGCGCTGCCCTTGCGCCGCAGCAGGCGGATGCGGTTGATCAGATAGGGCTCGGAGAAGTAACCGAAGCCGGCGCGCTCCTCGGAATACCAGGCGTTGATCAGGACATCGTAATCGCTGCGCTGCAAACCGCGCACCGCCCGCTCCCAGGGCGCCTGCGCATAGGCCGTGGCATAACCGGCACGGCCCAGCGCGCTGCTCACCAGATCGGCCGCCACACCGTTATTCAGCAGGGTCTGGTCAGTGAACGGCGGCCAGGCGTTGGCCACCAGCCGCAGGGGCTGCGCCCATACGCCCAGCGGCACCAGCAAAAACGACAAGCACAACGCACGCAGTCCATTCATGACGGGCTGTCCACAAGGCAAGGATTCCAGACTGGTCATTACCCGCATATCCGGCGGGTCTGCCAGTCCTATTGGTTATAGCCGTACTGAAACACCCTGCAGGTGGCGAGGCAACCGCAACAGGCCGGTAGCCCGGCTTCGATTTGGCAGGACAAAGACGGATTGCTGCTCACACGGCAAATACTATAAGGTCGAACCACTTTAGCTGGCCCGGTGCCATCCTGCGCGCCCGCCGTTACCAAAGGGAGTTTGGTATGCGTTTCACCTCAACAGAATGCCCCAGGCTTGCCACACCGGCGCCCCGCCATAGTCCCCCTGTTAGCCGATGCGCGCCATCTGCGCCACACACCAGCGGCAAGCCCGCCAGGGAGCGCATGTCCACAGCCTATCGGCGGCACGAAAACACGCGGCCACGCGAATACCCACGGCTGACTGCCTTTACAGGCAATACCTTGATCAGCGGGGCTTTACGGCAGAGATCGTTAGTTTGCGTGCGGACTTATCTAGAATTCTGCGTTATTCAATAATGAAGAATTCCGTCTAATCTCTGTTAGCCGCAAGGAGGCATCAATGTCCCAATACAAGCTCACTGAAGAAATTCTGAAGCGTTCTCAGGCTCAAATTTTGGACATAGCAAAGCTAGAATGGAGCCTGTATCAAATATATGAGGCCGAAGAGCCTGAAACCTGTCTGTGCGGTCACTTTCCAATAATTGAAATATGCACACTGCATAATAAGCTAAACGGACAATTCGCAACCGTAGGCAACTGCTGCGTAAAGAAACTCATTGGCCTACCTTCCGACCTTATATTCCAAGCAGTGAAGCGCGTTCGGAAAGACAATCAAAAATCGCTTAATGCAGAAGCCATAAAACATGCGCATGAAAAGGGCTGGATAAACGACTGGGAATACAACTTCTCAATCGACACAATGCGAAAGAGAGTTCTCACTGGCAAGCAACTTCAAACACGCATGAAGGTCAATGAAAAAATGCTTGCCAACATGAAGCGAAATAGTGGCAACGGCTAACTAGCGGTTCAAATCGTTCGCTTCGCTCGCTGGGACGGGCTAAAGCCCGCCCCTTAACCAAACGTTATACACAAAACAGGGAAGTTTCAGGTGCGCTTTATCGAAAACAATATTAAATGGATTATGCTGATTACCGGGCTTATTACTTGCACGATGGTGCTTGCCCTAATCGCGCCTCGAATGGCACTTGAGCAGACCTTTGGCCAGTCGCTGGAAGGTCCTCTTGCCGAAATCGTTGTTCGAAGTTGGGGAGCGGTAATCACGTTGATTGGGGCAATGTTGGTCTTCGGCGCATTTTGGCCAGAGCATCGCAGCCTGGTTTTAGTTATCGCTGCAGTAAGCAAACTGATATTCGTTGGGTTAGTTCTTTCGATAGGCACTCAATTCCTCGGGAAAGCGGGTCTGACAATTGCATTTGACGGCGCAACAGCATTGATTTTTCTACTTTATCTGCTTGGCTCGAGGAACCGGAGCATCCGTGTATAACAAGTCGCTTAAATACGTTCCGGCCCTACGGCCTCCACCGGACGCCCTTGTCAGGGCGCCGCATAGCTTCGCGTTAGGCCCCGCACTAAATCCCACAAAGACATAAAGTTTCAATAGAAAGGATATCTATTATGAATAAGAAAATTTTGGCATTATTCGCAGCCAGCATCACAATGACCGGTTGTAGCATTAAGCAAACAGTAACCCCTGTTGAAAGCCTCACTGAAAAAGAAGTCTGCCTTATAGAAAATCCAAATGTAAAATCTGGATTTATTAAAGTATATAAACGTACACTTCTAGAAAAAGGATATCTTGTACGACAACTGAAGCCCTCAGCATCAATTATTGAGTGCCGTATAACATCAACATACAATGCCACATGGCGCTGGGACATGGCTTTATATATGGCACTTGCTGAAATTAAAGTTTACAACAATGGGAAGCCTATCGGCGAAGCCCATTATGACTCACAAAGCGGCGGAGCAAATATGGCAAAATTCATAAATGCGGAAAACAAGATCGTTGAGCTTGTAAATAAACTATTTCCCGGCGGCGCAGGCTCGTAATACTCATTACAATTCCTAAAGTTTAACAAGCGTATATCCGGCCTGTGTTGGGCTTCATCGCCCTGGCCATTCTGTAGTTCGCGCAGCGGGGGGCCAAGCGTTCAATCGATCACGGGGATCATGATTGTTATCGGCCTTATTCCGCTGCAGGACTCGCCTGTTGCGGCAGTTCTGCTGCTCACCACAACCACAAGAAACCCATCACCCCTTCCTGATTACCCCCGCCGTCAGGCGGGCTTTGCGCTTTGCCAGCTGCCGCTGAAACGCCTCTATGGGGATAAGCGCTGCATACATCCATGGCCCCCGACCATCGCAGCAAACAACAAACACCAAAGTACTATTCGTGTCGGGCGCCGGGCTTCGTACCCTGAAGCGATGATGCGTTTAATGCTGTTCCTCGCCCTGCCGGTCCGCCGCGTCCTGCCTTCTGCGCGCGGCGTGACTGCGGCGCTGATGCTGCTGGCGTTTGTCGGCGGTGCCTCTGCACTGGCCGCAGAATCGCCCGCGGCGGGCAGTGACCCGCTGCCGGTGCTGACCCTGAGCGTGCTGCAGTTCGGCACCGCGCACTGGGAGCTGGAGCATTTGCGGCGCCGGCAGCTGGACCGGGCGCAGGGCTTTGAACTCAAGGTCAGGCTGGTGGCCGATCTGCCGGCGTCGCGGCTGGCGGTGGCCAGTGGCAGCGTCGATGGGGCCGTGGGCGACCTGCTCTGGGCGCAGTCGCGCTATGCCGCCGGCACGCCCTACCTGTATCTGCCGTTTTCGGCGCAGATCGGCGAGATCGTGGTCGCCAGCGACAGCGCCATAACCCGCGTGGCCGATCTCGCCGGCAAGCGCATAGGCGTGGCCGGCGGGCCTGCGAGCCTCGGCTGGCTATTGCTGCAACAAGTAGCCCGCCAGCAGGGTATCGATCTGGCTCAAGAGGCCGAGGTGCAATTCGCCGCGCCGCCGCTGCTCAGCCAGGCCCTGCGCCGGGGCCAGGTGGATGCGCTGGTGACCTATTGGCACTTTGCCGCGCGGTTGCGCGCCGAGGGCGGCAGTCGTAGCGCGTTTGCCCTGGCGGACCTGCTGCAGGCGCTGGACCTCAACCCCAGCCTGCCGGTGCTCGGCTATGTCTTCCCGCAGGCCTGGGCGGCCCAACACCGGGCGTTGCTCGAGCGGTTCGAGCGGGCGCTGCGCCAGGGTAAAACCGAGCTGGCCGACACCGCGGCGCATTGGCACGCCCTCAGGCCCTTGATGCGCGCCGAGGACGACGCGGTATTTGCCGCGCTGCGGGGCGGCTTCATCGCGGGCATTCCCGCAGCGCTGGATGCCAGGCGCATCGCCGACCTGCGCCGCCTGCTGAGCCTGACCGGAACCCCGCCGGCGCAGCTGATGCCTGAGTCCTTGTTCTTTCGAGCCGGCCGATGAAACCGCCACGCTGGGCCTACTGGATCATGCTGCCGCTGGCCGTGGCGCTGTGGGCCCTGATTGCCGCGCTGCTGGAGACGCCATTGCTGCCCACCCCGAACGCCGTGCTCGGCGCGCTGTGGCAGTCGCTGCAGAGCGGCGACCTGCAGCAGCACCTGGGCGTGACCCTGCGCCGGGTCCTCATCAGTTTCGTCCTGGCGATGCTGCTCGGCGCGCTGCTGGGCGTGTGGATGGGCCGCTCGCCGCTGGCCAATGCGCTGCTCGATCCCCTGCTGGTGCTGTTCCTCAATCTGCCAGCGCTGGTCACCATCATCCTGCTGTATGTCTGGTGCGGCCTGGTCGAGGCCGCCGCCATCCTCGCGGTGGTGATCAACAAGGTGCCGAATGTCGCGGTGACCCTGCGCGAGGGCGCGCGCAGCCTCGACCCTCGGCTGGAACAGATGGCCCAGGTCTACGCCTTCAGCCGCTGGCAGCGGGTGGCGGATGTGTGGCTGCCGCAACTGTTCCCCTACCTGATGGCCGCGACCCGTGGCGGCCTGGCGCTGATCTGGAAGATCGTGCTGGTGGTCGAGCTGCTCGGGCGCTCCGACGGCATCGGTTTTCAGCTGCACATGGCCTTTCAGGTGTTCGATGTGGCGAGCATCCTGGCCTACAGCCTGGCCTTCATCGCGGTGGTGCAGCTGATCGAGCTGGCGCTGCTGCAACCCCTGGAACGCCGGGCCTCGCGCTGGCGTGAAGCGGGAGCGCAGCATGCTTGAGCTGCAGATCGACGGCCAGGCCAGCGGCCATCCGGTGCTGGGCGCCATCACGGCCCGGGTCGCCGAGGGCGATCGCATTTGCCTGCTGGGCCCTTCCGGTATCGGCAAGACCACCCTGCTCAACGGCATCGCCGGGCTGGACCGGCGCCTGAGCGAGCGGATGATCCAGCGCGGCGGCGAGCTGCGGGTCGGCTACCTGTTTCAGGAACACCGCCTGCTGCCCTGGCGCAGTGTGCGCCAGAACCTGGCCATGGTCGGGGCGAGCAATGCCGAGATCGACCGGCTGCTGGCCCAGGTCGGCCTGGCCGAGGTGGCCGAGGCGCTGCCCGATCAGCTGTCGCTGGGCATGGCCCGCCGCGCCGCGCTGGCCCGCAGCCTGGCGATCAAGCCGGACCTGCTGTTGCTGGACGAACCCTTCGCCTCGCTGGACCCCGATCGGGCCGCCGAGCTGCGCCGCCTGATCACCCGCCTGCTGGACGCGCACCCGCACATGGCGATGATCTGCGTCACCCACGACGCCCGGGACGCCGACGACCTGGCCAACCGGCTCTGGTACCTCGATGGCGCCCCCGCCGAACTGCAATGGGACCAGCCCCTGACCACGGTCAGCAGCGCCAGCCGTATCAGTGCGGCGTTGCGCGCGCCCTGCGCCTAGCCGCGAGTCGCGTGACGCCTGCTGCAGCAGGCCGTTGAACAGCTAGATGAGTCAGGGGCCCGGTTGCCCGGGCCCCGTCGTGGTGGTCAGAGACGCGCTTCGAAAATCAGGTTGAAGGGCGTCTCGGCCGCGCGCCGGAAGTGGCTGAAGCCGGCCTTGCGGAACACCTCGGCCAGGCGCGCCTCGCCGGCCTGCGCGCCGAGGACCAGCGTGCCGCCCTCCGAGATCGCATGGGCACAACAGATGGTGCTGGACGCTGCATAGTAGATCCGCGCGACCGGCGACAGGTTGTGCTCGACGCGGTCCTGGGCGAACGGCTCGACCAGCATCACCGTGCCATCGGGCGCCAGCACCTGGGCGGCATGGCGGGCCGCGGCGACCGGGTCGCCCAGGTCGTGCAGGCAGTCGAAGAAGCAGATCAGCCCGTACTGTTGGTCCGGGTAGTCCACCGCCCGCGCCACGTCGAAACTCACCCGCTCGGCGACGCCGGCATCGGCTGCGTTACGCCAGGCTTCGTCGAGCGAGGGCGCATGGACATCGAATCCATGGAAGCGCGACTGCGGGAACGCCCGCGCCATCAGCACGGTCGAGTGACCGTGGCCGCAGCCCACGTCGGCGACCGCAATGCCGGCCTCGAGCCGCGCGACGATGCCCTCGAGCGTGGGCAACCACTCCGGCACCAGACTGGCCCGATAGCCGTTGCGGTAGAAGGCCGCCGAGCCGCATTGCAGGCGGCTGTCGTGCTCGCCCCAGGCCACGCCCTTTCCGGTGCGGAAGGCGTCGAGGGTCTTCTCCTCGTCGAACCACATCGAGGCCGGTACCTGCCAGGCGGGGGGCAGGTACACCGGGCTCTCCTCGTCGGCCAGCACCAGCGCCTGCTCGGGTGACAGTTCGTAGGTATCGCTGACGGCGTGGTAGCCCACGTAGCCACCGGCGGCCTGCGCGTTCAGCCACTCGCGCACGTAGCGTTCGGCGCAGTCGGTGCGGGCGGCGAGTTCCCTGGCGCTGATCGGGCCGGCGCCCGACATGGCTTTGTACAGCCCGAGCTTGCTGCCTAAGCTGACCAACACGCCACCGTAGGCGGACGACAGGTCGCCAACGGCACGCATGACAAAAGATTCCAGCTTGGCTTGATCGATTGCAGGTGTATTCATGGTATTGCGCTCCTTTCTTGCACTATCGAGTGACTCAGAGGTCGCATTCATGATCACCGCCGCCGCCACTCTGGCGAAGAGTCGCATTCGCCTGGAATCGGTTCGTTTGTGCCACTGTGCGCCGCCCGCCAACGAGGAGGACCTCGCACCATGACCAGCCCCTCCAGCCCGTGCGGACCGAGTGCCTACCACGTCAGCCTGGTGGCCCTGCCCGACGCCGCGGTGTCCACCCTGGCCGGCCTCTTCGACGTGATAAACGGGATCGCGCTGATGGGCGTCGCGGTGCCCGTACCGTTTCGGGTCGAGATCGTCGGCGAGGCCGTGGGCCCCCTGGAGCTGGCGAGCGGCGTTCCGATCAGCGTGCAGCGCGCGATCGATACCGTCGAGAGCAGCGACATCGTGATCGTCCCGTCGGTGCTGCTGCGCCCGCAAGACTGGGAGCAAGGCCGCTATCCCCGCCTGGTCGAGTGGCTGCGCAGCATGCACGAGCGCGGCGCCATGCTCTGCTCGGCCTGCTCGGGGATCTTCCTGCTGGCCGAGACCGGGCTGTTCGATGGCAAGGACGCGACGGTGCACTTCGCCTACGCACGGACGTTCGCGGCCACCTATCCGGCCATTGCGATTCATCCGGAGCGCGTGCTGGTGATCTCCGGGCGGAGCGAGGAACTGGTCAGCTCGGGCGCCTCGACGAGCTGGCACGACCTGGTGCTCTACCTCATTGCCCGTTACGCCGGCCCGACCAGCGCCCAGGAGATCGCGCGCCTGTTCGCCCTGCAATGGCACCAGGACGGCCTCATGCCCTACATCGTCTTCGAGGGCAAGACCGACCACGGCGACGGCGAGATCCAGAGCGCGCAGCAATGGGTGAGCGGGCACTTCTCGGTGGCCAACCCGGTGGAGGAGATGATCAAGCGCTCGAAGCTCGCCGAACGCACCTTCAAGCGGCGCTTTGCCAGCGCGACTGGTCTCACCCCGCTCGCCTATGTGCAGCGACTGCGCATCGAAGATGCCAAGCGCCGGCTCGAACGGACCGACACGCCGATCGACGAGATCAGCTGGCGGGTCGGCTACGAGGATGCGGCCTTCTTCCGCCGCCTGTTCAAGCGCACCACCGGCCTCGCCCCGAGCGCCTATCGCAAGCGCTTCCGCATCCCCGACTTCGCCCGGCCGTAGCAGCACGAGCGACGCGGCAACAAGCGCTCCGACCGTGCCTGTGCGGCCGCCCGGTTCTCTGCGCAGCGTCGGCAAACATTGAGGCTACGGGCGGCGCCCGCTAACGGTTCGCGCCGAGGCACTTGGGGGTGTGCGCAGAAGCTAGACTCATAGGTGCAGTCCGGGCTGAGCTGACTGAGGCAATAGCGGCCAGCCGCACGCAAACCACCCACATTGCCGGAGGCCCAGGATGCCCACCACAGTCCGTGCCCTGCAGGGCGACATCACCCAGCTGCCGGTCGAGGCCATCGTCAACGCGGCGAACGCTTCGCTGCTCGGCGGCGGCGGCGTCGACGGGGCGATTCATCGCGCCGCCGGGCCGCAGTTGCTGGAGGAGTGCCGCCAGCTGGGCGGCTGCAGCACCGGCGAGGCCAAGCTGACCCAGGGCTATCGCTTGCCCGCCGCGTACGTCATTCACACGGTCGGGCCGGTCTGGCATGGCGGCAACTGCGGCGAGCCGGCGCTGCTGGCCGCCTGTTATCGACACTCGCTGGAACTGGCCGCCGCCCAGGGCATTCGCAGCCTGGCCTTCCCGAGCATCAGTACCGGCATCTACGGCTACCCGCTCGAACTCGCGGCGCAGGTCGCGATATGCACGGTGCGGGCGGCGCTAGAGGAGTTCACCGGTTTCGACGAGGTGATCTTCTGCTGCTTCTCGGCCAGCGACCTGCAGGTGTACCAGCGCCTGCTCGGCGAGTAACCCGGCGCCCGCCCAGCCCAGCCCCGCCCGGGCAGGCGCCAGGCGATTAGAAACTGTCCACCTGCAACAGCTCTATCGGCCGCTCATCCTGGCTCAGAGTTGTCAGCGGCAGTGTCTTCTCGTAGAGCGCGGCTTCCACTGCGGCGGCATCCAGGGCAAGGCCGCTGCCAGCCGTGCTGAGGTAGAGCGCGCCGGCTCCCGCCGTATGCGGCGATGCCATCGAGGTGCCGCTGTAGGTGGTGGTGCCGCCGCCTTTTTGGGTCGAGAGCACGCCGACGCCCGGCGCCCAGACGTCCACGCAGTTGCCATAGTTGCTGAAGGAAGCCTCCTGCCCGGCACTGTCGATGGCCGCCGTCGTCATCACCCCGTTATCGAGGCCCGCGCCCGCCCGTGCCGGCGATCCCAGGCAGGCGTTGCCGCCGTTATTGCCTGCCGCCACCGCATAGAAAACTCCCGCCGCCGCCGAGTTCAGCACCGCCGTATCCAGTGCCGTGCTGGCTCCGCCGCCCAGGCTCATATTGGCCACGGCCGGCAGCACGGCATTGGCCGTCACCCAGTCCACGCCGGCGATCACCCCGGAGGTACTGCCCGTGCCGCCGCAGCCGAGCACCTTGACGCCCACCAACTCGACTCCCGGTGCCATGCCCACTACATCCTGAGCGTTGTCGATCGCGCCAACGGTCCCGGCCACATGCGTGCCATGGCCGTGACAGTCCCTGTTCGGCCCGCCGGCAAAGTTCACATGGTCCACGACATTCAAGTCCGCGTGGCTGGTGTCGATGCCGGTGTCGATGATGTAGGCGAGCACGCCAGTCACACTGCCGCTGCCATTGCCCGCCTGGGTACTACTGATATCTGCCTCGACCGCATCGATCCCCCAGGGCAGCACTTGCGCCGCCGGGGCAGTGGACCCGCCGCCGCCGCGGTCCGGCTTGGCCCGCGTGCCAGGCTCCTGGGTCGGCTGCCCCATGACCGACATGGGCAGATCCGCCTCGATATAGGCCACCTGCATATCGGCGCTCAACGCCGCCAACTGCCTGTCATTCAGGTGCGCCGAGAACCCCTCGACGGCATGGCTGTAGACATAGCCCAGGCTGAAACCATGCAGACTGGCCAAGCGCTCAGCGGCGGCGCGCACTGCGGGTCGACCAGGGTCGCCGCTGCCGGGCCACTGTGACCCTGGTGCGGCCGCAATGGCCTCGGCCGCGAAGATCACGATATAGGGCGAAGCCGCCGTCTCGGCCGCCGCGCTGAGCGTAATGGACAACAATCCTGCACCCACGCACGCTAAAGCTTTCATATGCACCTCTTAGGCTTGGCGCGACACGAGCTGGGCATGCCGCCCTGAATTTCCCCTGCATAGAAGCGTAGTCAGCTTGTTGGCGGCCGAACCGGACCGGGGCCAGACTCATTGGCAATTGAAACGCAGCTTTTTATGAATTCGACTGGGCAGCGGCAAGGCCCGTGACGGCTCTTGCGCTTCGAGCGCAGCCAAGCCGCCCGGCGCCCGGCCTGACACGCCCCGGCCCGCTTCGGCTAAGATGCGCGCTGTTTGGCGCCGCGCTCGCGGCGCCTGGGCTGTTGTGGGGAAGTGGCTGTGCTGGTTACTCAAGTTGTGATTGTCGGCGCCGGTGCTGCCGGCCTTATGTGTGCATTGACCGCTGCCGGGCGCGGGCGCCGGGTGCTGCTGCTCGACCATGCGAACAAGGCCGGCAAGAAGATCCTGATGTCTGGCGGCGGGCGCTGCAATTTCACCAACCTGTACTGCGAGCCGGGCAACTTCCTCTCGGAGAACCCGCACTTCTGCAAGTCGGCCCTGGCGCGCTATACCCAGTGGGACTTCATCGGCCTGGTGGGCAAGCATGGCGTGGCCTACCACGAGAAGAAGCTCGGCCAGCTGTTCTGCGACCACAAGGCCAGCGACATCCTCGGCATGCTCCTCGACGAGTGCGCCCAGGCCGGGGTCGAGCTGCGCCTGGATACTTCGGTCAGCGAGATTGCCAAGCTCGAGGCCGGCTACCAGTTGCAGACCAGCGCCGGCCTGGTGAGCTGCGAGTCCCTGGTGATCGCCAGCGGCGGCCTGTCGATCCCGACCCTCGGCGCCAGCGGCTTCGGCTATCAGGTGGCGCGGCAGTTCGGCCACAGCGTGCTGGCGACCCGCGCCGGGCTGGTGCCCTTCACCCTTACCGATCCGCAGTTGAAGACCCTGTGCACCGAGCTGTCCGGCACCTCGGTGGAGGATTGCCTGGTCAGCTGCAACGGCCAGAGCTTTCGCGAGAACATCCTGTTCACCCACCGCGGCCTCAGCGGTCCGGCGATCCTGCAGATTTCCTCGTTCTGGCAACCGGGCGACACCGTGCACATCGACCTGCTGCCGCATATCGACCTGCCCGAGTGGCTGGCCGCGCAGCAGCGCGAACGCCCAAACAGCGAGCTGAAGACCCTGCTCGCCGAGCTGTTCACCAAGAAGATGGCCGGCCTGCTGGCCGACAGCTGGTTCGTCAGCAAGCCGATGAAGCAATACACCCCCGGCGAACTCAAGGCGATTGCCGACAAGCTGGCCGACTGGCAGCTGGTGCCGGCCGGCACCGAGGGCTATCGCACCGCCGAGGTGACCCTGGGCGGCGTGGATACCCGCGAGGTGTCGTCGAAGACCATGGAATCGCTGAAGTCGCCGGGGCTGTATTTCATCGGCGAAGTACTGGATGTCAGCGGCCACCTGGGCGGCTTCAACTTCCAGTGGGCCTGGGCCTCGGGCTATGCGGCGGCGCAGTACGTCTGAGGCGCCGCGCTGAGCCGCCATGAACCTGGCTCAGCGCGCTGCTACCCTTGCGGGTCCGCGGCAAATAGCATCGATATCGGCTGGGTTCAGGCGGGCTGGCCGAACAGCTGCCGGCGCGCCTCGGCACTCATGAGTGCCTGCGGATCGGTATTGACCTGCTCGACCAGGGCATAGGCACGCTGCACCGCCGGACGCGCCGCCATGCGCGCCAGCCAGAGCGCCATCTGCGGGAAGTCGTCGAGCTTCTGCTGCTGACGCTCCCATAGCTTGGCCCAGGGATAGATCGCCATGTCGGCAATCGAATAATCCCCCGCCACGTACTCGCGCCCGGCCAACTGCCGGTCCAGCACCCCGTACAGGCGCGCGGTTTCCTTGACGTAGCGCTCGATGGCGTAGGGGATTTTCTCTGCCGCGTACAGGTTGAAGTGATGGTTCTGTCCGGCCATCGGCCCGACTCCCCCCATCTGCCAGTGCAGCCATTGCAGGACCTGGAAGCGCGCGCGCAGATCCTGCGGCAGGAAGTGCCCGCTTTTCTGCGCCAGGTACTCGAGGATCGCCCCGGATTCGAACAGGGCCAAGGGTTCGCCGCCATCGGCCGGCGCCTGGTCGACTATCGCCGGAATCCGGTTGTTCGGGGCAATCTTGAGGAAATCCGGGTGGAACTGTTCGCCCTTGCCGATATGCACCGGGCGCACGCGGTAGTCCAGGCCCGTCTCCTCGAGCAAGATCGAGACCTTGTGGCCGTTGGGCGTCGTCCAATAGTAGAGATCAATCATCTTGCTGCTCCTATGCCGCCCGCTTGACCGGGCCCAGTTGCGCTTCGTATTGACCGAGCAGGCGCTGGAACCAGAGCCCAACCGGTGAGTCGCCCGGCCAGGACTGCTGGCCCAGGCTCCAGGCCCAGAAGAAGAACCCCGCCACCAGGTAATCGCTGGCAGCCGGCTCGGCACCGTCCAGATAAGGCTGCGTCGCCAGCACCGCGTCCAGCGGCCGAAGTGCCTGCTGCAACAGGGCTTGGCCGGCGACCGGATCGGCGAACTGTTCCAGTGACATGCCCAGCTTCTGCTCACGGCTCTGGCGGAAATAGTCGCGATCGGCCGGGTCGATGACCGCATGAATGTTCAGCAGCACGCCCTTGAGCAGAGCCGCCGGCAGAATGTGCCGGGTCAACTGGTCGATCAGCTCCAGGCGCGCGCTGCTCAGGGCATCGCCCAGCAGCGGCTTGGCCGGGTAGCGCTGGTCCAGATAGCGGAAGATCGCCAGGCTATCGCTGACCACCGCCTCGCCATCGCGTAACACCGGCACCAGCGGCTGACCGGAGAAGGCCAGCTTGGCCTTGTCGCTGAAGCGGATTGGCTGGCTGTCGAAACTCAGCCCCTTGTGCAGCAACGCCAGGCGGACCCGCCAGCAGTAAGGGGAAAACACCAGCGCCGGGTCACCGCCGCACAGCTCGTAAAGTTCGCGCATATCGCTCTCCTGACTATAGGACCGAACGGTCCAGATTTAAGCAAAAAAATTTACCGCAGCGTGCTCATGCTGAGTTCGACCACCGCCTCGATCGCAGGCTTCGCCGCCCCGGACTTGACCTGGGTGCGCAAGCCGCTCATCACGCAGTGCAGGTAGCTGGCCAGGGCGTCCACATCGGCCGTTGCGCTCAGCTCGCCGCAGGCCTGGGCGCGCTGCAAGGCTTCGCGCAGGACGCGCTGCATGCGCGCAACGCCACGTTGCAGCAGCTCGGCCACGGCCGGATCGGCCTGGGAAAACTCGTTGGCCACATTCACCAGCATGCAGCCGCGCGGGTTACCGTCGGCGCCGACATCATCCAGCACGCTGAGCAACCAGCCGCGCAGGAACTCCAGCGGCGATGGCGCCTGCAGCAGGCGGGCGCGCATCTCGCGGCTGCGCTGCTCGGTGTAATTGCAGAACGCGGCCTCGAACAAGGCCTGCTTGTTGCTGTAGGCCTGGTACAGGCTGCTCTTCGACAGGCCAGTCGCCGCCAGCAAATACTGCAGCGAGGTGGCCTCGTAGCCGTGCTGCCAGAAGACCTGCATGGCCTGTTCCAGCACGGTGTCGGGGTCGAATGATTTAGGGCGTCCGCGAGTCATTGGGCGAATTTAGGACCGCCTGGTTCAGAAGTCAAGCGAGAGGGCCACGAATAGGCGCGGCCCCATTCAGCCAACCGCTCGACGCAGCGCCGGGCGAAGGCATGCACATCCTTCGGCCAGCGCGCGGAGACCAAGCGGCCGTCGTGCAGCAGCCAAGGTGGCGAAGCGCACCCGATGACACTCCGCGCGCAGCATCTGCCAACAGATGGCAACTGCGCCGGGTTCGAAATCTGGTTTCGGCAGCGCGATCAGAACGCTCTTGGCGGGCATGGGCCGGGCACGCCCTGGCGAACCCTCGAGCTTGCACACCAACCCCGGACGAGTGGCCCGGCAGGCCAATCTGGCGAGCAGCCGGTAATTGAACTGACGCCCGGCCGTCTGCTCTGCTACAAAGCTAGCGACAACCCGACACGGCGCTCAACCGCGCCGCTATCCCGGCCCAATTGCACGAGGAGCGCTTGCCGCGTGACCCAAGACCAAGGTTTGATCTTCTCCATCCTCGCCGCCACCATCGGCATGTTTGTCTGGGGCCGCTGGCGCCACGACGTGATCGCCCTCGGTTCCTTGCTGGCCTGCGTCATGGTGGGTCTGATCCCGGACGCGGAGGCATTCAGCGGCTTCGGCCATCCGGCGGTGATCACCGTCGCCTGCGTGCTGGTGCTGAGCTACGGCCTGCAGATTACCGGCGCGGTGGACGCACTGGCGCAGCGCGTACTGCCCAGCAATGCCGGCCCCGTGTTCTCGATTGCCGCACTGACCGGGCTCGGCGCGCTGCTTTCGGCCTTTATGAACAATGTCGGCGCCCTCGCCCTGCTGATGCCGATTGCCTTGCAGATCGCCAGGAAACAGGAGCTGCCGCCCGGTCGCGTGCTGATGCCGCTGGCCTTCGGCACCATTCTCGGCGGGATGACCACGCTGATCGGTACGCCACCCAACCTGATCGTCTCCAGTTTCCGCGCGCAGAGCGGCGCCGGGCCCTTCAGCATGTTCGATTTCAGTCCCGTGGGCATCGCGGTGGCCCTCACCGGCGTGGTGTTCATCGCCCTGCTCGGCTGGCGCCTGGTCCCCAAGCGGGAGGTCAGCAGCGCGGCCAGCTTCGACACCGGCACCTACCTTACCGAGGCGCGGGTGAAGCCAGGCGCCAAGGCGGTGGGCAAGACCCTGAGGGAAGTCGAGCTGTTGCTCGACGAGGCGGACGCCCAGGTCATCGGCATGGTGCGCAACGAGCTGCGGCTGTCCGCGCCCAACCCGCGACGGGTCCTGCAAGCCGATGACGTCCTGGTGATCGAGGCCGAACCCGAGGCCCTCGGCGGCGTACTCGGCAAACTCGGCCTGCAGCTGGAGGCCGAGCACGAGGAGGACGCAGAAGACAAGAAAGACAAGAAAGACAGCACGCCAGCCGACCGCGGAGCAGCCAGAAACAAGCACGAGGACAGCAGCAGCGAGAAAAAACAATCCAGCGACGCTGCCGACGTGTTGCAGGAGTTGCTGGTGCGCCCCGACTCCCAGCTGATCGGCCGCTCGGCCAGCAGCACGCGCCTGCGTAGCCGCTACAGCCTCAATCTGCTGGCCATATCGCGCGCCAGTCATCGCTCGATCAAGCGCTTGCGCTCGACCCTGATCGAACGCGGTGACGTCCTGCTGATGCAGGGCGCACCCGGCGATATCAGCGAGTTTGCCGGCGACTATGCCTGCGTGCCGCTGGCCGCCCGCGCCATCAGCATTCCCAACCCTGGCCAGGCCGGCCTGGCCCTGGGGGTCATGCTGCTGGCCGTGCTGGCCGCCGGCTTTGGCCTGTTCTCCGCCGCAGTGGCCTTCGCCGCGGGCGTGCTGGTGTTCATGGTGATGCGCGTGGTGCCCCTGCGCGCGGTCTACGAGTCCATTGACTGGCCGGTGATCGTGCTGCTTGGCGCCCTGATTCCAGTGGCCGGCGCCATGTCCAGCAGCGGGGCGGCCGACCTGCTGGCGCGGTTGCTGATGGAGCATGTCGCCCAGGGCAATCCGGTGATCGTGCTGACCCTGCTCCTGGTGGTGAGCATGACCCTCTCGGACTTCATGAACAATGCCGCCACTGCCGCGGTGATGTGCCAGATTGCCCTGAGCGCGGCCAGCCAGCTGGGGGTCAACCCCGATTCGCTGCTGATGGCCGTGGCGATTGGCGCCTCCTGCTCGTTCCTCACTCCTATCGGTCACCAGAACAACACCCTGATCCTCAGTCCCGGCGGCTTCCGCTTCGGCGACTACTGGCGCCTGGGCTTGCCCATGGAAATCCTCGTGGTGCTGGTCAGTGTGCCGCTGCTGCTAGTGGTCTGGCCGCTGTGAAGTCTCAGGACGCCGGGGTCACGTTGAGGACGATATCGAATTGCGCGATCTGCTCACCCGCACGCGTACCGGCCACCGGGACGAAGGGCACGATCAGGCGTTCGCGCAGGCGCGGCTCGCGGATCGCGTTGAGCACCGCATCAGCCTGGTTCAGCCGCTCGCCGCGGATATAGCACTGGGTGGTGAAGCGCGGCTGGCCGGGCAGGGTCACGGCGAAATGGATATGCGGGGCGCGCCCCGGGTAGGGCACCGGACGCAGGGTGCGGAAGCGGTAGTGGCCATCGCTGGCAGTCTCGAAGCGGCCATAGCCCTGGAAGTTAAGGTCACGCCTGGCCCGGTCGCCGTCACGGCTGTGCAGGTAGATACCATTGGCATCGACCTGCCAGATTTCCACCAGTGCGCCCTTCAGGGGATTGCCGCGCGCATCGAGAATCTGCCCGTACAACTGCACGACGATGCCGCGGGCTAGCGTCGGCTGGTCGCCGACAATCAGCAGGTCATTGTCCTGATCCAGCGGCAGTCGATCGGGATAGAAGGGCCCCGGCGTCTGCGCCGGCGTCAACAGCAGCTCGGCGAAGACACCGGGACTGGACAGCAGCAAGGCGCCGCCGCCAAGCCCAGCCAACAACAGGCGACGACGATTGATTCGTGACAACCCCATGCCTGCCTCCGCAACGTCAAAGACGATGCTTACAGACTAGCTGGCATACCGCCGTTGGCAGGACTGGGGGCTCAATCCTGTCCGTCACGAAACCGGTGGATCTGCCGGCGCTGCTTCTTGCTCGGCCGGCCGTCGGTCTGCATGCCCAGGGCACCGGCCTTGCGCTGCGCAGCGGCCTGTTCGCGACGGACAATACTTTCCGCCGTTTCGCTGTACAGCGCCTGTGCCTCGGGGGCGCCGCGGCGCACCCCGGACAAGGCCTGAACGACCACGGTTCGCTCGTCGAAACCGATGCGGATCAGCAGTTCGTCACCGACCCTCGGCTCCTTGCCCGGCTTGCAACGCTCACCACGGCAATGCACCTTGCCGCCCTCGATCGCCGCCTTGGCCAGGGCCCGGGTCTTGAAGAAGCGTGCGGCCCACAGCCATTTGTCCAGGCGTACCTTGTCGTCTTCTTTGTCGCTCATCGCACTCTCGATCGAAACAACCCATTCATATGCATTTTGCCTGATGCAGTTGTCATTAGGCCCAACTAGAATGCCCGCAACTATAGGCCACTTCGGCTGCCCGGAATCCGCCCACCTTGAAGACCTTCGACCATCTAAGCGTGATCGGTCTGCGCGAATGGATCAACCTGCCGCAGTTGGGCATGATCGGCCTGCGCGCCAAGATCGACACCGGTGCCAGCACCTCCTGCCTGCATGCCAGCGATATCCAGCCATTCCAGCGTGATGGCGAGGACTGGGTACGCTTCACCGCGCACTTCGGCACCCTGGTCCACCGAGGGCATCGTTGCGAAGCTCGCCTGCTAACGGTGAAGAACATCAAGAGTTCCACCGGCCATGTGCAGAGCCGCTATGTGATCCGCACCGACCTGACCCTGGGCGATCGCATGTGGCCGGTGGAGTTCACCCTGACTTGCCGCAAGACCATGCGTTACCGCGTACTGCTGGGGTCCAAGGCGCTGGTCGACGGCCAGTTGGTGGTCAACCCGGCGCTGACCTATGTTCAAGACAAACCTGTGCTCCTCGACATCTCTGGTGCCCCATGAAAATCGCTGTGCTATCGCGCAACCCGCGTCTGTATTCCACTCGTCGCCTGATCGAAGCCGGGGAGCAGCGTGGCCATGAAATGGTGGTGATAGACACCCTGCGCGCCTACATGAACATCGCCAGTCACAAACCGCAGATTCACTACCGTGGCCAAGCCCTGGAGGGTTTCGACGCGGTGATCCCGCGCATCGGCGCCTCGGTGACCTTCTACGGCTGTGCAGTGCTGCGCCAGTTCGAGATGATGGGGGTGTTCCCGCTCAACGAGTCGGTGGCGATCAGCCGCTCACGCGACAAGCTGCGCTCGCTGCAACTGCTCTCGCGCAAGGGGGTCGGTCTGCCGGTTACCGGCTTCGCCCACTCACCCGACGACATCCCCGACCTGATCGACATGGTCAACGGCGCGCCCCTGGTGATCAAGTTGCTGGAGGGCACCCAGGGCATCGGCGTGGTCATGTGCGAAACCCAGCAGGCCGCCGAGTCGGTGATCGAGGCCTTCATGGGCCTCAAGCAGAACATCATGGTGCAGGAATACATCAAGGAAGCGGGCGGCGCGGATATCCGCTGCTTCGTGATCGGCGACAAGGTGATCGCGGCGATCAAGCGCCAGGCCAAGCCTGGCGAGTTCCGCTCCAACCTGCACCGCGGCGGTTCGGCCAGCCTGATCAAGATCACCCCGGAAGAACGCATGACCGCCGTGCGCGCCGCCAATATCATGGGCCTCAACGTTGCAGGCGTCGACATCCTGCGCTCCAACCACGGCCCGCTGGTGATGGAGGTGAACTCCTCGCCGGGACTGGAGGGTATCGAAACCACCACCGGCAAGGACGTTGCCGGGCTGGTCATCCAGTACCTGGAGAAGAACGGCCGACCGCACCTGACCCGCACCAGGGGTCGGGGTTAGACGGCCGGCGAAGGGCTCGCGCTTGAGCGCATAGCCGGTTGCAATGCCATCCACTCGATAAACTGCGCCTCGGCCAAGGGCCTGCTGAAATGGTAACCCTGGCCCAGGGCGCAGCCATGCTCACGCAATAGCTGAAACTGATGGGGGTTCTCGATGCCCTCGGCCACGCATTCCAGGCCGAGGTTGTGCCCGATCATCAGAATGGTCTGCACCAGCATCAGGCCATTGCCCTGCCCTTCCATGTCCCAGGTGAAACTGCGGTCGATTTTCAAGCGATCCAGCGGCAAGCGCTTGAGGTAGGTCAACGAGGAATAACCGGTGCCAAAGTCGTCGATCGCAAAACGCACGCCAGCGGCCTTGAGCGCCTGCATGTTGGCGATGCATTGCTCGACGTTTTCCAGCAGCACACCCTCGGTTATTTCCAGCTCCAACGCCGAAGCCGGCAGGCGATGACGCTCCAGACAGGCGCGGATGCGTTCGACGCAATCACCACGACGCAACTCACGCGGGCTCAGGTTGACCGCCAGGACCAACTGCGGCCAGCGTGGCAGCCAGCGCGCCAGGGCGGCGCACGCCTGTTCCAGCACCCAGTGGCCGATTTCCTGGATCAGCCCGGTTTCTTCGGCCAGGGCAATGAACTGCCCGGGCGGAATATCGCCATATTCCGGGTGGCGCCAGCGCAGCAACACCTCGGCGCCGACCACCTGCTCACTGGCCAGCGCCAGCTGCGGCTGGAACACCAGGTACAGCTGACCGCGCTCGATCGCCAGACTCAATTCGTTCTGCAACTGCAGGCGCTGGTCGATCGCCACCTGCATCTCGGGGGCAAAAAAATGCAGGGCATTACGCCCGGCACCCTTGGCCCGGTACATGGCGGTGTCCGCCTGTTTGAGCACATCGGCGGCCCCCTGGGCGTCAAACGGGTGCAGGGCGATGCCGATACTGGCGCTGATCGACAACTCATGGCCATCGACCCAGCAGCTGCCCTTGAGGCTCTTCAACAGCTTGTCGGCGGTCACGGCAGCATGTTCGGCGGCAACTTGCGGATCATTACCGAGGGCCTCGAGCAACACCACGAACTCGTCGCCGCCCATTCGCGCCAGGGTGTCCTCGGCGCGCAGCTCCCTGGCCAGGCGCCCCGAGACCTCGCGCAGCAGGCCATCGCCGACCAGGTGGCCGAGGCTGTCGTTGACCGTCTTGAAGTGGTCCAGATCGATGAACAGCAACGCGCCCAGGCTGCCCTCGCGCATCTCGCGATCCATCGCATGCTGCAGGCGGTCGAGTAACAGCCGGCGATTGGGCAGGCCGGTCAGTTCGTCGCTGTAGGCCAGGCGCTCGATCTCGCGCTGGTAACGCTGACGCTCGGAGATATCGGTAATGCTGCAGCGAATCAGCACCTCATCGCCCGGCATGCGCACCAGGCGCACCTCGCAAGGAATCTGCCGCCCGCGGCTGTCACGGTGCAGCCACTCGAACACCGGCGCCTCGCCGGCGATCGCCTGTTCCAGGTAGACCTTGCCAAACTCTGCCGAGGCCTGTCCATTGGCCTGTTTGAGCGGACTCAGCTCCTGCACCATCTTGCCCAGCAACTCCTCGCGCTGGTAGCCGAACAGGCACAGGGCGTTGTTGTTGCAGTCGACCATGCCACCGTGCGGGGTGAACAACATGATCGCTTCCGGGGCGTGCTCGACGATGGTGCGGTAGCGCGCATCGGCCTGGCGCCGAGCACTGACGTCCTCGACCAACAGCAGGAACATGCTCACCCGACCGTCCGTATGCCGCACCGCGCGCAGGTTGATACGGGTATAGACCAGCGAGCGGTCCGGTCGGATGAAGCGCTTGTCCATCTCATAGCCCTCACGGGCACCGCTGAGCACCTGATCCAGCAGCATCTGCTCGTCGGCCAAGTCGCTGGACGGGGTGATGTCGGCCCAGCTGCTGGCCTGCAACTGTTCGCGGGAACGGCCGAGAATGTTGCACAGCTTGAAATTGACCTCCTGCCAGGCAAAGGTCGGCGTGGTCAGGGCCATGCCGATCAGGGGCGCCTCGAAGAACAGCCTCAGGCGCTCGTCGCGCTCTTTGAGCAGCTGCTCGGCCCGTTTCTGCGCGCTGATGTCATGCAGCGCGCCATAGACCCGCACCAGTTGCTGACCATCGCGCTCGACCATGCCCTTGATCCGCACCCAGCGATGCTTGCCCTTGGCGGTCAACAGGCGCACTTCGATATCGAAGTGGTTACAGCCGTCGAGCAGTTGCTGGAGGGTCTGCTCGGCCATGGCCTGTCCTTCGGCATCCATATAGCCAAGCGCCTGCACGAATGAAGGGGCCTCCGTGTGCGATTCCAGTTCGTAGATGCGGAAGCAACCGCTGCTCCAGAACATGCTGTAGTCGGCCAGGTTCAGCACCCAACCACCAAGATCGGCGATGTGCTCGGTCTGACTGAACAGGTGGCTCTGTTGCAGCAACGCCTGGCGCTGCGCCGCCACCTGGGCAGCCAGTTGCTCGCGGGCCGTCACGTCATGTTGCAAGGCGACGAAGTGGCTGAGGCCTTCGGCGTCGTACATGGGCGCCAGGGTCAGCTCGTTCCAGAACAGCTGACCGTCCTTGCGGTAGTTGCGCAGCACTACCTGGCAGGCCGTGCCCTCGCGCAAGGCCTGTTTCAGCCGCGCCAGCTGCTGTTGCTGGCGATCATCGCCAAGCAGGAAGCGGCAGTTGCTACCCAGGCTTTCCTCACGGCTGAAACCGGTGATCTGTACAAATGCCGGGTTACAGTAGATCAGCGGCAGATCGGCCTGGCGCGCATCGGCGATGGTCACGCCCAGCGGGCTGGCCTCCAGGGCCAGGTTGGCCAGGGCCAACTGCTGCTGGACCTGCGCGCTACGCCCCAATGCCAGGCGCAAGTCGCTGAGGCTGCGGCCGACCATCAGGCTGGCGATCATGAACAGCAGGACGCTCAGGTGCAGCTCGAGGCGCTGTGGATCGAACCAGGTGGCGATATCGCCGAGTCCGCGCAGCAATGGCACGGTGAGCACCATCAGGGCACTCAGGATCGCGCCGCAGAGAGCCCCACTGAAGCCCCAGAACAAGGCCAAGGCGAGCATGACCACGCCGATCAACGGCAGATTCAGGGTCAGCGGCAACAACCCGAGCAATCCGGGCAAACCGACCAGCAGCAACAGCAACAGCGGCCAGGGCGGTAATTGGCGCAGGGCCGCAGGCACCTGTTCGGCCCCGGCGCGCTGTTGCGCGCGCAACCAGCCGCGGCGACGCAACCAAGGACTGAGGTAAGCCAGCAACGGCGTCGTGATGGCCAACACGCTGAGGCTATCGGCCAGCCACAGGTTCAGGCCGGCCACCCCCCAGTCGCCGGCGGGCACCTGGCCGCCTAGCCACAGCAGGGTCTGCAGGCCCAAGGCGATCACCACCGTCGGCAGCAGCACGCCGAGCAGGATAAACCGCAGCAGATGGCCGAAATGGTCCAAGGCGACATCGAATGTGCAACGTTGCAACAGCCACCAGGCCAGCCCGACCGCCAAGGACTCCGGCAACGCGTATAACGGCGCCCAATGCCAGTCCAATCCCCACAGGGGCACACTGATCAAGGCATTCAGGTAGAGCGCCGGCAACACCCGCGGCCCCCACCAGAGGCAGAACACCAGCCCCAGGGCAAACGGCATGTACCAGATTGCCGCCCCCTCGGTGAACTGGGTTGCCAGGGAAAGCCAAGTCGCCAGATGAAACAGCGGCAGTGGCAGCCACCAGGTCCATGCGGGCAGGCGATCGGAAACAGCAGGCATGTAGACCTCATGTCAATATGCTGAGTCAGCATAGCTCACGACGACACTGGCAGATAAGCCGCCGCTTGCCTTCGGGATCCAGGCCGTGTGCAGTCGCCCGGCGCGCGAGCTAGCCGGCGCCGCTACTGGATCGTTCAGCGGTTGTGAGCATCTCGCGCACCGTCGCAAGACCGTCTCCAGCCGTTCGCTGCGCAGCACCGCAGGCGTTTGCAGGCGACCTACGGAGGCGAGTGTTTTTCACACGCCCTCCGGGTCATACCGCGTCGCGTGGCAACAGCAGCCCCAGTGGCAGGCAGACCCGCGCCTCGAGGCCACCGCCGGAGCGGTTGCGCAACTCGACACTGCCGCCGTGCAGGGCGGCGATGCGCTTGACGATCGCCAGACCGAGCCCGGCCCCCTGGCCGCCGCGGGCACGGTCGCCACGAATGAAGGGGTTGAAAATGCTATCCAGCTCCGACGGGGCGATGCCGGCGCCACGGTCAAGCACACTGAGCACCACATAGGGCGCGTTGCAGTCGCCGGATACCGACACGGCGACCTCGACCGCATTGCCACCATAGCGCAGGGCGTTCTCGATCAGGTTGACCAGCAGGCGCTTGATCGATACCCGCCGCAGCGGGAACACCGGCACCGGTTCCAGGTACAGGCGCACCTGCTTCTGTTGCTGGTTATAGGGTGCCACCACCTCGCCGATCAGCTCGCCGAGATCGATAGGCTCCAGCGGCTCGTCGCGACCATCGCGGATAAAGGCGAGGAACTGGTCGAGGATCGCGTCCATGTCCTCGATATCACGGACCATGTCCTCGGTCAGCTCGGCGTCGCTGTTCAGCAGCTCCAGGGACAGACGCAAACGGGTCAGCGGGGTGCGCAGGTCATGGGACACCCCGGCCAGCATCAGCTCACGCTCGCGACCGGCCTGCTCGACGTCTTCGGCCATCTGGTTGAAGGCGCGATAGACCTCGGCCATCTCGCTCGGCGTATCGCTCTCCGGCAAACGCACGCTACGGCCCTTGCCGAGCTGGCGGGCGGCGAACACCAGGCGCTTCAGGGGGGCACTGAGCTGGCGCACGAAAATCCAGGCGGCGGCGGTGGAGAGCAAACCGATGCCCAGGAACCAGCCGAGCACCCCCCAGATCCGCTGGCCGCGCAGCGGGTGCGGATACAGCGGTACCCGCAGCCAGTCTTCGCCCAACGCCGGGGCATGCACCCACAGCGCGGGCGGACTTTTCGCACTCACCCGCACCTCGGTCTTGGGCCCGAGTTCGGACTGCATCTGCCGTTGAAAAATCTCGCTGTAGGGCCAGTGCTGTTCGCTGACCGGCACGGTGTCACGGGGTACCCGCTCCAGACCCGCAGCGGCGGCAATCTTGCCGCGATCTTCCGGATCGGCGGCCCAGTAGGCGCGTAGCGTCAGCGCCGCGCCATGGCTGTACTGGCGGTCGACCAACACGTCCTCGTTCATCATCAGATAAACCAGGGTCAGGGCCTTGGAGAACAGCACCACGATCAACACCAGCCAGAGGGTGCGAGCGAAGAAGCTTTGCGGAAACCAAAGAGGGGTTTTCATCGATACTCGAAGCAATTGTAGGGTGGATCGCGCTTAATCGATCCGCCGAACGGAGTCATGGAGGATGAAAAAGCGTCATCCACTTTACCGGTTACTTATTGCCATCCGGCACGAACACGTAACCCACGCCCCAGACCGTCTGGATATAGCGCGGCTTGGACGGGTCCGGCTCGATCAGCCGGCGCAGGCGCGATATCTGCACGTCGATGGAGCGCTCCAGGGCATCCCATTCGCGCCCGCGCGCCAGGTTCATCAGCTTGTCGCGGGTCAGCGGTTCGCGGGCATGCTGGACCAGGGCCTTGAGCACGGCGAACTCGCCAGTGGTGAGCATATGCACTACGTCACCCTTCTTCAGCTCGCGGGTGGCCAGTGACAGCTCATACTCGCCGAAGCTGACGCTCTCGTCCTCGGTGCCCGGCGCCCCCGGCACCACCGGCGCCTGGCGACGCAACACGGCCTTGATCCGCGCCAGCAGTTCGCGCGGGTTGAACGGCTTGGCCAGGTAGTCGTCGGCCCCCAGCTCCAGGCCCTGGATCCGGCTGGCCTCGTCGCCCTTGGCGGTGAGCATGATGATCGGCACCTGATTGTTCGCGGCCCGGAGTCGGCGACAGGCCGACAAGCCGTCCTCGCCCGGCAGCATCAGGTCGAGCACGACCAGATGGAACAGTTCACGCGCCAGCAGGCGGTCCATCTGCTCGACGTTTTCCACCGTACGCACACGATAGCCCTGCTCCTCGAAGAAGCGCTCGAGCAAGCGCCGCAAGCGGGCATCGTCATCGACAACCAGAATTTTCTCGCCTTCAAGCGGAAGTGCAGTGCTGCTCATAGAAGCTCCTTGACCAAGAATCTGTACCGCCCGCCGGGCGTACACAGTTTCCAACGCCGGCATTATGGCTCAGCCGCCGCGATCACCGGGGCAGCCATTGTTAGCAGATTTTTCCTCGCGAACCGGGGAGCAAGGAATCCCGCGGCCCCGCTTGCGCCCGAGCAACGCCCTCTAGCCCCATTCATGCGGCGGCTAATGGTTATAATGCCGCGCTCTATCGTCTGGCCTTTGGTTTGCGAGGCCGGTTTTTCGTTTCAGAGGTTGTGAAAATATCGCACGCCGTCGTGAGGCCGCCCCAGGTATTCGCGGCGTAGCGCAACGTCAGCAGCGGCGCCCGGAAACGGCCGCAGCAGGCGAGAGTTTTCACAGCCTCTCAGTGTGGGTAGCTTTTCATATGCTCAGCATCAACAACCGCATCGCCGAAGAACTGGGCGTGCGCCCGCAACAGGTCGCTGCCGCCGTAGCGCTGCTCGATGAAGGCTCCACCGTGCCGTTTATCGCCCGCTACCGCAAAGAAGTCACCGGCAGCCTGGATGACACCCAGCTGCGCAACCTCGAAGAGCGTCTGCGCTACCTGCGCGAACTGGACGACCGGCGCGCCAGCATCCTCGCCAGCATCGAGGAACAGGGCAAGCTGACCCCGGAGCTGACCCGCGAAATCAACCTGGCCGAGACCAAGACGCGCCTCGAAGACCTCTACCTGCCCTACAAACAGAAGCGCCGCACCAAGGGCCAGATCGCCCTGGAAGCCGGCCTGGGCGAACTGGCCGACGCGCTGTTCAACGACCCGAACCTGGCCCCGGAGACCGAGGCTGCTCGCTTCGTCGACGCCGAAAAAGGTTACGCCGACATCAAGGCGGTGCTCGAAGGCGCCAAGTACATCCTCATGGAACGTTTTGCCGAAGACGCCACCCTGCTGACCAACCTGCGCAGCTTCCTCAAGGACAACGCGACCCTCAGTGCCCGGCTGATTGCCGGCAAGGAGCAGGAAGGCGCCAAGTTCCGCGACTACTTCGAGCACGACGAGAAGCTGAAGAATGCCCCCTCGCACCGTGCCCTGGCGATTTTCCGCGGGCGTAACGAGGGCTTCCTCAGCGCCAGCCTGAAAGTCGGCGAAGAGCTGCCCGGCACCCTGCACCCTTGCGAGGGCATGGTCGCCGAGCGTTTCGGCATCAGCAACCAGGGCCGCGCTGCCGACAAATGGCTGGGCGAAGTGGTGCGCTGGACCTGGAAGGTCAAGCTCTACACCCACCTGGAAACCGACCTGCTCGGCGAGCTGCGCGAAGGCGCCGAAGACGAGGCGATTTCGGTGTTCGCCCGCAACATGCATGACCTGCTGCTCGCCGCCCCGGCCGGTCCACGCGCCACCCTGGGCCTCGACCCGGGCCTGCGCACCGGTTGCAAGGTCGCGGTGGTCGACGCCACCGGCAAGCTGCTCGACACCGCCACCGTCTACCCGCATGTGCCGAAGAACCAGTGGGACCAGACCATCGCCGTGCTCGCCGCGCTGTGCGCCAAGCACTCGGTCGACCTGATCGCCATCGGCAACGGCACCGCCAGCCGCGAGAGCGACAAGCTGGCCGCCGAGCTGATCAAGAAATACCCGGGCCTGAAGATGACCAAGGTGATGGTCAGCGAAGCCGGCGCCTCGGTGTATTCGGCCTCGGAGCTGGCCGCCAAGGAATTCCCCGACCTCGACGTGTCGATCCGCGGCGCCGTGTCCATCGCCCGCCGCCTGCAGGACCCGCTGGCCGAACTGGTGAAGATCGACCCGAAATCCATCGGCGTCGGCCAGTACCAGCACGACGTGTCCCAGCTCAAGCTGGCGCGCAGCCTGGACGCGGTGGTGGAAGACTGCGTGAACGCCGTCGGCGTCGACGTCAACACTGCCTCGGTCGCCCTGCTGGCGCGGATCTCCGGACTGAATGCGACCCTGGCGCAGAACATAGTCGCGCACCGCGATGCCAACGGCGCGTTCAAGACCCGCGACGCGCTGAAAAAGGTGTCGCGCCTGGGCGAGAAAACCTTCGAACAGGCCGCCGGCTTCCTCCGCGTAATGAACGGCGACAATCCGCTGGACGCCTCGGCGGTACACCCGGAAACCTACCCGCTGGTGCAGCGCATCGCCGCCGACACCGGGCGCGATATCCGCTCGCTGGTCGGCGACGCGAGCTTCATCAAGCGCCTCGACCCGAAAAAATTCACCGACGAAAGCTTCGGCCTGGTGACTGTCGGCGACATCCTGCAAGAGCTGGAAAAACCCGGCCGCGACCCGCGCCCCGAATTCAAGACCGCCGAGTTCCAGGAGGGCGTCGAAACCCTCAAGGACCTCGAACTGGGGATGATGCTCGAGGGCGTGGTGACCAACGTCACCAACTTCGGCGCCTTCGTCGACATCGGCGTACACCAGGACGGCCTGGTGCACATCTCGGCGCTGTCGGAGAAGTTCATCAAGGACCCGCACGAGGCGGTCAAGGCTGGCGACGTGGTCAAGGTCAAGGTGATGGAGGTGGACATCCCACGCAACCGCATCGCCCTGTCGATGCGCATGGGCGACACCCCCGGCGAAAAAATCGAAGGCCCTCGCGGTGGGCAACGTGGGGGTGGCAAGCGCGACACCAGTCCCCGCCCGTCGGCCAGCACCCCGCGCGCCGAGCCGCAACCGGCCAGCAACGCCGCCATGGCCGCGCTGTTCGCCAACGCCAAGCAGCTGAGAAAGTAAGCCGTGAACGAGCCGGTGGAAGAAGTCGGCAAGAGCAGCGTCTTCGGGCGCCTGCTCGGCCTGGAAATCGTCACGGCCGCAGGCGGCGAAGCCGTGCTGCGACTGAGCATGCACGACGGCCTGCGCAACCTGCATGGCAAGCTGCACGGCGGCGCGCTGTTCTCGCTGATCGACAGCGCCATGGGCCAGGCCAGCCACAGCCTGACCGATGGCACGCCGAGCAGCGTCACCCTGGAATGCAAGGTGAACTATATCCGCCCTGTCAGCGAGGGCGATCTGCTCTGCCGGGCCTGGCTGCTGCACAGCGGCCGGCGCACCCAGGTGATCGAAGCCGAAGTGCATCAGGGCGACAAGCTGGTCGCCAAGGCACAAGCCACCTTCGCCTGCGTGTAACTGTAGCGGCTCAAGCTGGGTTATAACTGGCACCATTCAGCCGGCAGGCTGCCGAAGCAGCGCGTCGCGAAGGCCAGACCAGGTCCCGCGAGCGCTCTGCGGCGGCCGGCCCGACCAGACGGCCAACGTCGGTCATCCGCCCCCTTGTAGAGCGCGCTACTCACCCCCATATTGGGGCGACCGATGCGTGAAGGAATACAATTTTGAGCGACCTGTTCTCCCGCCGCCTGGCCCTGCTCGGCGAGCGCGCCAATCTCCCCCTGCTTGCCCAGTGCTTGCACGGCATAGAGCGCGAATGCCTGCGCGTCGATGGCGATGGCCAGTTGGCGTTGACCCCGCACCCGTTAGCGCTGGGCTCGGCACTGACTCACCCGCAAATCACCACGGACTATTCCGAGGCGCTGCTGGAGTTCATCACCCCGGCCGAGCCTGACCCGGCGGCGACCCTGGCCGATCTCGAACAGATCCACCGCTTCGTCTACAGCAAACTCGACGGCGAATACCTGTGGAGTCCGTCAATGCCCTGCGCCTTGCCGGATGAGCAGACGATTCCGATCGCCACGTACGGCAACTCGCACATCGGCCAGCTCAAATACGTCTATCGCAAGGGCCTGGCGCTGCGTTACGGCAAGACCATGCAGTGCATCGCCGGCATTCACTACAATTTCTCCCTGCCGGACAGCCTGTGGCCACTGCTGCAGCAGGCCGAAGGCAATACGCGCAACGCCCGCGACTATCAGTCGGCCCGCTACATCGCCCTGATCCGCAATTTCCGCCGCTACAGTTGGCTGCTGATGTACCTGTTCGGCGCCTCGCCAGCCCTGGATGCAGGCTTTTTGCATGGTCAGCCGCACAAACTGCAGCAACTCGATGACGACACCCTGTACCTGCCCTACGCCACCAGCTTGCGCATGAGCGACCTGGGTTATCAGAGTAGCGCCCAGGCCGGCCTCACCCCCTGCTACAACGACCTGACCAGCTACACCGACAGCCTGCGCCAAGCGGTTGCCACGCCCTACCCGCCCTATGTCGAGATCGGCAGCAAAAAGGACGGTGAATGGTTGCAACTCAATACCAACATCCTGCAGATCGAGAACGAGTATTACTCGAACATCCGCCCGAAGCGGGTGGCCCACAGCGGTGAACGGCCGATCCAGGCACTGATGGCCCGTGGCGTGCAATACATCGAAGTCCGCTGCCTGGACATCAACCCCTTTCTGCCGCTGGGCATCGACCTGGTCGAGGCACGCTTCCTCGACGCCTTTCTGCTGTTCTGTGCCCTGCAGGAAAGCCCGCCCCTGGGCGGCGATGAATGCCACGCCTGCACCGACAACTTCCTCAACGTGGTCAAGGAAGGTCGCCGCCCCGACCTGCACCTTCAGCACCGGGGCCAACCCGTGGCGCTGCAGGCCTGGGCCCACGAACTGCTCGACAGCATTCAGCAAACCGCCACACTGCTCGACCAGAGCCATGGCAATGAAGCGCACAGCCAGGCCTTGCAGGTTCAGCGTGGCAAAGTCGACGATGCCAGCCTGACGCCTTCGGCCCAAGTGCTCGCAGTCCTGCAGCAAGGCGAAAGCTTCAGCCAGTTCGCCCTGCGCCAGAGCAAGCAGCACGCCGACTACTTCCGCAGTCAACCCTTGAGCGCAGAGCAGCAGGCCGCCTTCGAAGCCGCGAGCACGCGCTCACTGCGCGAGCAGGCGGAACTGGAGGCTCAGGAAGAGGGCGATTTCGACAGTTTTGCCGCGGCCTACCAGGCGAGCATCCTGGCCCCGGGAAATTAGTCGAGGCGGTCACAAAAACCGGCAATAACGCAAAAGCTGTGACCGGCGACCCAGCCAGGGAAGCCGGGCGCAACTAGCATAGGCACAGAGCAATCAACATGAGCCGTGCCCATGGAGCCCGACGCCCAGCCCAAGGATGACCGCCACTGGAGCCTGGAAAGCCTCAACAAGGCTTATCAGCAAGGCTATATGGCGGGCCTCACCGGCCACCCCAATACCCGTCACGACCACAGCGCCGAAGTGCTTGCCGCCGCCTGGGAGGCCGGCTGGGACGACGGCCATGAACAACTGCTGCGCCAGCAGAAGAGCGCTTGAGCCACTGAGCCAACCGGGCAACAGCAAAGCGCCTGCGCCGACCCGACCGGCTACCCACCTTCGCGCCACGATGAAGCCAATCTCGCCTCTTGAGCGGCAACGCATTCGGCGGCGGGCTACAACGCCTTCTCGAACACCTTGGAATTGCGCTGGAAGTTGTACAGCGAGGCGCGCGCTGCAGGCAGGCGGTCGACGCTGCTGGGCACGAAGCCGCGCTCGCGGAACCAGTGGGCGGTGCGAGTGGTGAGCACGAACAGATGCTTCAGGCCCTGGGCACGGGCGCGGGCCTCGATGCGTTCGAGCAATTCGTCGCCACGACCGCCGTGGCGATAGTCGGGATTGACGGCCAGGCAGGCCAGCTCGCCGTAGTCCGACTCGTCGACCTGGTAGAGGGCCGCGCAGGCGATGATCAGGCCGTCGCGCTCGACGATACTGAACTGCTCGATCTCGCGCTCCAGCACCTCGCGCGAACGGCGCACCAGGATGCCCTGCTCTTCCAGCGGACTGATCAACTCGATCAGCCCGCCGACATCGCCGATATTCGCCTCGCGCAAGGACTCGAACTGCTCCTGGTCGACCAGGGTGCCGCCGCCATCGCGGGTGAACAGCTCCGTCAGCAGCGAACCGTCCTCCACATAGCTGACCAGGTGCGCGCGCTTGACCCCGGCGCGGCAAGCCTGCGCCGCGGCATCGAGCAACTCGCCCTGGTAGCTGTTGCCCAGGCGCGCCAGGTAGACCGGCACCTGCTGCGGGTTCAGTTCGCGCACCAGCTTGCCCTCTTCGTCGAGCAGACCACGCTCGGCGCTGAACAACAGCAGCTTGTCTGCGCCCAGGTCGATGGCCGCACGGGTGGCCACGTCTTCGCAGGCCAGGTTGAATATTTCCCCGGTCGGCGAATAGCCCAGCGACGACAGCAGCACGATACTGCGCTCGTCGAGCAGACGACCAATGCCCTTGCGATCGACCCGGCGTACTTCGCCGGTGTGGTGATAGTCGATGCCGTCGACCACGCCAATCGGCCGCGCGGTGACGAAGTTGCCGCTGGCCACGCGCAGGCGCGCGCCCTGCATCGGCGAGGCGGCCATGTCCATCGACAGCCGCGCCTCGATGGCGATGCGCAACTGGCCGACCGCATCGATCACGCACTCCAGGGTCGGCCCGTCGGTGACGCGCAGATCACGGTGAAAGTGCGGGGTTATCCCGCGGGTGGCCAGACGTGCCTCGATCTGCGAGCGCGAGCCGTGCACCAGCACCAGGCGCACGCCGAGGCTGTGCAGCAGCACCAGATCGTGGACGATATTGCCGAAATTCGGGTGGGCGACGCCCTCGCCCGGCAGCATCACGACGAAGGTGCAGTCGCGGTGGGCATTGATATAGGGCGAAGCGTGGCGAAGCCAATTAACGTAGTCGTGCATTGCGCAGAGAACCTGTGAGTCGTGAAGATAACGCATGAACAAGGCGCGCGAGCGCCGGACGAGGCAGCCGGGAGCAGCGGGTTATCGTCGCAAGTAGGGCAGCTTCACGCGTTCGCTCCTCCGGTGGGTACAGGTCATGCCCGGATCAGCCGACCGGGCGTAGGCAGTAGTGTTGAATCAGCTCACGTAACAGACGCACGGTCGGTTCGAGACGTGACATTTCCAGGTACTCACCCGGTTGATGGGCACAGTCGATATCGCCGGGGCCAAGCACCAGGGTCTCGCAGCCAAGCTGCTGAAGATAAGGCGCTTCGGTGGCAAACGCCACCGAAGCCGCGGTGTGCCCGGTCAGGCGCTCGGCCAGGCGCACCAATTCGCAGTCGGCAACCTGTTCGAATGGCGGCACGCTGGGAAACAGGGGGGCAAAGTCGATCTTGACCTGGTGCCGCTCGGCCAGCGGTTGCAGCTTCTGCCGGATCGTCGCACGTAGCTGTTCCGGCTGCATGCCCGGCAAGGGGCGCAGGTCGAACTCCAGCGAGCACTGGCCGCAGATGCGGTTGGGATTATCACCACCGTGGATGCAGCCGAGGTTCAGGGTTGGCTGCGGCACACTGAACTGCGGGTTGTTGAATTCGCGCTGCCATTGGCCACGCAAGCCACGCAGCTCGCTCAGCACGTCCTGCATCGCTTCCAGCGCACTGTGGCCGAGGCTCGGATCGGAGGAGTGGCCGCTCTGCCCGAGGATGTCGATGCGCTCCATCATGATGCCCTTGTGCAAGCGGATCGGCTTCAGCCCGGTCGGCTCGCCGATCACCGCGGCGCGCCCCAGCGGCCGGCCGGCAGCGGCCAGGGCACGGGCGCCGGACATCGAGCTTTCCTCGTCGCAGGTGGCGAGAATCAGCAACGGCTGCTGGAAGCGCTGCTCCAGCAAGGGCTGCACCGCCTCGATGACCAGCGCGAAGAAGCCCTTCATGTCGCAACTGCCCAGGCCAACCCAGCGGCCATCGACCTCGGTCAGCTTGAGCGGGTCGCTCTGCCACAAGGCCGCATCGAAGGGCACGGTGTCGCTGTGCCCGGCCAGTACCAGGCCGCCAGGGCCGCTGCCGTAACTGGCGAGCAGGTTGAACTTACCGGGGTTGATTTCCTGCACTTCGCAGGCGAAACCGAGGTCGCCGAGCCAGCTCGAGAGCAACTCGATCACCGGCCGATTGGACTGATCCCAGTGCGCCTGGGTGCAGCTCACCGAAGGCGCGGCGATCAGCGCGGCGAATTGCTCTTTGAAGGAAGGCAGGGGCATTAGCGGTCTCCGCAGGCGTTGCCACCATCATAGGGGCAACGCCGCTGCGGAGGAAACCGTCGAGGCTATCTCAGAGGAAGATGCCGCGTAGGACATAGAAGAACACGATGGCCAGGGCCGCACCGACCGGCAAGGTGATCAACCAGGACATGAAGATCTTGCCGATCACGCCCAGGTTCAGCGCGCCAATACCCCGGGCCAGGCCGACGCCCAGTACCGCACCGACCAGGGTGTGGGTAGTGGATACCGGCAGACCGATGGCCGAGGCGCCGACCACGGTGGTGGCCGTCGCCAGTTCGGCGGCAAAGCCACGGCTCGGGGTCAGTTCGGTGATCTGCTTGCCGATGGTGGCGATCACCTTGTAGCCATAAGTGGCCAGACCGATGACGATACCCACCGCACCGAGCAGCAAGACCCAGGCCGGCAGAGCCGCCTTGGCACCCACGGCTTCACCGCCGGACTGGATCACGCCGACGATGGCCGCCAGCGGGCCGACGGCGTTGGCCACATCGTTGGAACCATGGGCAAAGGCCATGGAGCAGGCGGTGAAGATCATCAGCACGGCGAAGACTTTCTCCACGCTGGCGTAGTGGAAGCCCTTGTCCGCTTCGACGTCGATCTTGATCCGGCTGAGCAGGACGACACCCAGCAGCATCACCAGCGCGCCGATCCCCAGGGCGATAACCAGCCCCTCGGCACCGGAGAGGTTCAGGCCGATGTGCTTGAGACCCTTGGTCACGGTAACCAGGCTGACCATAAAGCCGGTCAGGAACATATACAGCGGGACGAAACGCTTGGCGTTGAGGAAGGGCTCATCGGTATCGATGATCAGCTTCTGCACGCTGACGAACAGACCGAAGGCGACGATGCCCGAGAGCACCGGCGAGATCACCCAGCTGGCGACAATAGGGCCAACACCGGCCCAGTTCACTGCATCCATGGACACGCCGACCGCGGCAAAGCCGATCACCGCACCGACGATGGAGTGGGTGGTGGAAACCGGCCAGCCACGCGTCGACGCTATCAGCAGCCAGGTTCCTGCCGCCAGCAGCGCCGACATCATGCCCAGCACCATCAAATCCGGGGTAATCAAGTTGGCATCGACGATGCCGCTCTTGATCGTTTCGGTTACTTGGCCGCCGGCCAGATAGGCGCCAGCGAACTCGAAGACCATAGCGATCAGGATCGCCTGCTTGATGGTCAGCGCCTGCGAGCCAACCGAGGTACCCATGGCATTGGCCACGTCGTTGGCACCCACGCCCCAGGCCATGAAAAAGCCGAAGAGGCAGGCAAGTAGCAGCAATACGAGGCCGTAGTCCGCAATCAAAGACATAAATAATTAATCCGTAGATTCCAGAAAGGACACTGGCGCTTAACGCGCCAGCAGTTGTTCCAGTCGGTTACCAACACGCTCGGCACGGTCGGCGACATCGCCGATCCACTCGAGGATCTGGTAGAGAAACATGACGTCGACCGGGGGAAGATCCTTTTCCAGTTTGAACAGGGCACGACGAACTTCGATTTGCATGCGATCGGTGTCCTGCTCGATCAATTCCAGCTCCTCGACCATGGATCCGACCAAGGCGGCTTCGCGCCCGCCAAAACCGGTCTCCAGCAGCTCATCCAGCTCGTTCATGGCTTTCAGCGCCTGGGCACTGGCATCCACGGTACGCTGCACAAAGGCGCGCATCAGCGGCTGCATAGCCTGCGGGATGGTCATTTCACGGCCCAGCATCAGGCCGGCGATGTCCTTGGCGCGGTTGGCAACTTTGTCCTGTACACTCAGCAGCTCAAGCAGGTCTGAACGCGGTACTGGCAGAAACAGGCTCTTGGGCAAGTGCAGCCGCACGCTTTTTTTGAGCTTGTCGGCTTCGTCCTCCAGCCGCGCCATGTCCTGTTGCACCTGCCCTACCTTGGCCCAGTCCTCAGCCATCACGGCGTCGAAAAAAGGCACCAGGAGTGCGGCGCACTCATGGGCTTTGGCGAAGTGCTTCTGCATCGGCCCAATTGGCGAGCGACCGAACAGGCTGGCGAATGGATTGAGTGGCATAGGGTGAACCCCGGCTTTAATGAAGGCGGCAAGTATACGGATCGCTCGAATAGCTCGCCAGCACGCATCATCAGACTGTCACAATTTCACAGTAGGCGCTTAAGCTCACCATCATGGTCAAAGAAACCGAAATCAAATTGCGGGTCAGCCGCGACACCCTGGCAGCCCTGCGCGAGCACCCGCTGCTGAAGAAGCGCAATAAGAGCGGCTGGGAACAGCGCGAGCTGTTCAATCAGTATTTCGACACGCCCGCCCGCGACCTGGCCCAGGCCAAGGTCGCCTTGCGCATCCGCCGCGATGGCGATGCCTTTATCCAGACCCTGAAAAGCCGTGGCCAGAGTGTCGCGGGCCTGTCCGAGCGCAATGAGTTCGACTGGCATCTGGATCAGGCCGAACTGGACCTGAGCAAGCTCGACGACAGCTGCTGGCCGGCGGCCCTGGCTGACCTGGACAAGAGCCTGCTGCAACCGATCTTCAGCACCGATTTCGTCCGCCAGCGTGCCGACATCGCCTGGGGTCGCGGCAAGGCCAAGGTGGTCATCGAGGCTGCACTGGATCTCGGCAAGGTCATCGCCGGCGAGCATGACGAGGAAATCTGCGAGCTGGAGCTGGAGCTGCGCCAGGGCGAACCCGAAGCCTTGCTGGAGCTGGCCGCCGAACTTGCCGCCGACCTGCCGCTGATGCCTTGCGACATCAGCAAGGCCGAGCGCGGCTACCGCCTGTTCGATGCCAACAGTTACAGCCTCAGCCTGCCAGCCCCCGAGCTGACCGGCGAAATGAGCCTGGATGATAGCTTTGCCGCGATTGCCTGGCACCTGCTCGGCAGCAGCCAGCGGCTGGCCGAGCAATACCGTTTCAATGGCCACTGGCGACTGCTGGTCGACTGGCTTGAACAACTGGTCGGCCTGCGTGCGCTGATCGGCAGCCTCGGCCAGGCGGCACCGCGTAGCAGCAGCAGCGAACTGCGCCAGACCCTCGACGCCCTGCTCCAAGACTGGCGCCCACGGGTCCAGGCCGGTCAACTCGACGATGCCGCGCGCCAGGCCGCGCCCGCGCAGTTCGCCGCCGAACTGCAAGGCACGCGCTGGGGTCAGTTCTCCCTGATCAGCTCGCGCTGGCTGTTGACCAAGGGCTGGACGACCAGCCGCAACAACCGCGGCAACCGTCAGGGCGCCGCACCGCTGGGCAACTGGCTGCCGACCTTGCTGGCCGAGGAAGGCCATGACCTGCAGTTGAACCGCTACCAGAAGCAGCCGGAAGACCTGGCCGAACAATTGCCGCGCATCGAGCGCCTGCTGGCCTGGCTGCGCATGGCCCGTGGCGTGTTGGAAGTGCCGGAAGTCGACCGCCTGTATGGCGAACTGAGCAAGCTGAGCGAACAGGCCAGTCGTGCCATCGACCCCGAGTCACTGGCCGCGCGGCAAGCCCAGGCCCATATTGTGGCCTCGCTGAAAGCCTGGAGAATGCTGGTGAAGTAAGCAGCAAGCAGCAAGCAGCAAGCAGCAAGCCAGTGTGACGTTTATGCATTGGCGCGCAACAGTGTTCGACTTGCTGCTTTAAGCTTGCCGCTTACCGCTATAACCGCAGGGAGTCCCATGTCCGCCATCATCTCGCCCACCGACCGCACCCTCGACCTCGGCGATCTGCTGCGCGAACTGGTCGCCCAGGGCCGGGTCGACCAGGACAGCGCCGAACAGTGCCTGGCGATCCGCCGCAGCGCGGTGAACAACCAGCAGCACCCGCTGGAATTTCTCGCCGCGCAGCAGGTCGACGACCTCAGCCGTCCGGGCCACAAGCACGACCTGGAAAATCTCACCGTCTGGCTGGCGGAGCTCGTCGGCCAACCCTACCTGCGCATCGACCCGCTGAAGATCGATGTCGCCGCTATTACCCCGTTGATGTCCTACGCCTTCGCCCAACGGCACAAGATCCTCGCCGTGGCGGTGGCGCCCGATGCGGTGACCATCGCCAGTGCGCAACCACTGATGCACAGCTGGGAAGCCAACCTGATCCACGTGCTCAAGCGCCCGATCAAGCGGGTGGTGGCCAATCCGGCGGACATCCAGCGTTTGACCGTGGAGTTCTATCGCCTGGCCAAGTCGGTCAGCGGCGCCAGCGTCGGCGACAGCAAGGTCAGCGGGGTCGGCAACTTCGAGCAATTGCTCAACCTCGGCGCCCAGGACCAGGAACCGGACGCCAACGACGCGCATATCGTCAACATCGTCGACTGGTTGTTCCAGTACGCCTTCCAGCAACGCGCCAGCGATATCCACATCGAGCCGCGCCGCGAGCAGGGCAGCGTGCGCTTTCGCATCGATGGCGTGCTGCACACCGTCTACCAGTTCCCGCCGCAGGTGACCATGGCGGTGGTCAGCCGCCTGAAGAGCCTGGGCCGGATGAACGTGGCGGAGAAACGCAAACCCCAGGATGGCCGGGTCAAGACCAAGACCCCGGACGGTGGCGAAGTCGAGCTGCGCCTGTCGACCCTGCCCACCGCCTTCGGCGAAAAACTGGTGATGCGCATCTTCGACCCGGAAGTGCTGCTGAAAAGCTTCGATCAGCTGGGCTTCTCGCCGGACGACATGAAGCGCTGGGCAGACATGACGCGCCAGCCCAACGGCATCATTCTGGTCACCGGACCGACCGGCTCGGGCAAGACCACCACCCTCTACACCACCCTCAAGCAACTGGCGACGGCGGAAGTCAACGTCTGCACCATCGAAGACCCGATCGAGATGATCGAGGGCGCCTTCAACCAGATGCAGGTGCAGCACAACATCGACCTGACGTTCGCCAGCGGCGTACGCGCGTTGATGCGCCAGGACCCGGACATCATCATGATCGGCGAGATCCGCGACCTGGAAACCGCCGAGATGGCGATCCAGGCGGCGCTCACCGGGCACCTGGTGCTTTCCACCCTGCACACCAACGACGCGCCCAGCGCCATTACCCGTCTGCTCGAACTGGGCGTGCCGCATTACCTGCTCAAGGCCACGCTGCTGGGGGTCATGGCCCAGCGCCTGGTGCGCACCCTGTGTCCGCACTGCAAGGCAGCGCATGAGCTCAGCGAAGACGACTGGCAGAGCCTGACCAAACCCTGGAACGCGCCATTGCCGACCGGTGCGCACAAGGCCGTGGGTTGCCTGGAGTGTCGTGATACCGGCTACCGTGGGCGCGCCGGGGTCTACGAGATCATGCAGCTCAACGATGCGATCAAGCCGCTGATCAACGCCGACACCGATCTCACCGCCTTGCGCCGCCATGCCTTCAAGGAGGGCATGCGCAGCCTCAGGCTGTCCGGCGCACAAAAAGTCGCCGCGGGCCTGACCACCATCGAGGAAGTGCTGCGGGTTACGCCGCAGAGCGAACAGCGCTGATACGCGGTGAAAAACGCTCGCCGACTGCGGCCGCTTCCAGCGACCGCTGCGAGGCGCAAATCCTTGCCCGCACCGAACCACTGACAGACCGTGTCGACCGCCGGGCCTTGCTCATTCAGGGCAGTAGCCTGTGGCAGGCCAAGCAGAACGGCCGCAACCGCAGCTGCGGGCCACTCGTCGAGTGCTGCCGAACCCTGCGCGCAGTCAACGCAGGCTGGCGAGCTGGGCCGACTTGCAGTTGAGGTAGGCCGAGCCCTGCAGCCAGTCTTGATCCGGATACCAGGCAAAGATGAACTGGCCACCCTTGAGCTGATCGACCACCATCCGCGCCACCTCCGGACGCACTGCCGGGCAACCGAGACTGCGACCGATCCGCCCCTGACTGCGCGCCAGGCGCGGGTCGACATAGCTGGCGGCGTGGATGACGATGGCGCGCTCGCGGGCACGGTCGTTCACCCCGGGTTCGAGGCCGTCCATGCGCAACGAATAGCCATGCTTGCCGCTGTAGCTCTCTGCCGCGCGGAACAAGCCCAGGCTGGACTGATGACTGTCCAGCGTGTTGGAAAAGTTCGTGGCCAGATTCTCGCCAGACATGCGCCCGTGGGCCACCAGGTCGTTCAACAGCAGCCGTGGCCGCTGCAAATCGAAGATCCACAACCGTCGCGCCGTGGAGGGCTGGGCGTAGTCGATCACCGCCAGGCGCTGTGCCGGCTCAGCACCATGGCTGACCGCACATTGCATGGCTGCCAGCGCATGCTCAAGCACCTGGCGATCGAGCGCGGGCGCGGCGCGCGTGAGGCTGTCGAGCAGGGGTCGTGGCGCGGATTGCGCCGCCAGCCAGGGCGATGCCAGCAGGCAAAGGCCAATCAGGTTGAGGCCGTGCCGGCGAAGTGATTTGATCATGTGCAGCAAGCTCCTGTGTACACTGCGGCAATACTGGCGAATGCCGCGAGTGCCCGTTTTTTTTAGGCGCTCCGGCGTGATACGAACCGACTGCTACAAGCCAATCGACCGCACAGCGGGTCGTTGAAAAATGTAGCGAGCGACGGCAAGACAAAGCTGCTCGACTCGCCTCAGCAACACTGAAACGCCGGCCGCAGAATTTTTCAAAGGCTTGGTGGAGTAAGCACGGAACGGGCGATCATGGACTTCAGCGCGCGATTGTACAAAAAAACCGCACATTTCCTGACCGCCGGCTATCTGCTGGCGATCACGATCCAGGCCTACGGCGCTGATGACAACGCCAGCCAGGCGATCCGCCAGAGCTTCGCGGCGCATCCAAGCGCCTGCGCCTCGACGCTCGCGGCCGCCGAGCAACAGAGCTCCAGTTTGCTGCACGAGTTCTATGCACAAGAGGCCTTCCTCCCACTCTGGCGTGAGCCTAGTCGACGTGCGGCGCTGCTGCATGAGCTGGAACAATTGGCCGATGACGGCCTCGACCCGAACGAGTATCGGCTCGACAGCCTGCGCACCCCGCTGCCGAAGGATATTCAGCAACGCACCTGCGCCGACCTCCTGATCAGTCACAGCTACCTGCAAGCCCTGCAACACTTGTCACGCGGGCGCCTGGCGCAGGAACCGCTGGAACCTTTCTGGCGCGCCCCCGACAGCGTCAGCCCGACACCACGCCCAAGCGTGCTCAGCCTGGCCATGCAGGGTCTCGACAACCTGCCGGCAGCCTTTGCCGCGGCACGCCCGGCCCTGCACCAGTACCAGCAACTGCGCCGCGCCTATGCCGAGCGGCGACGCTTGCCACTCGGCGAGTGGACGCCGCTTCCCAGTGGCCGGCTGCTGCGCCCGGACAGGCGCGATGCACGGGTTCCCCTGCTGGTCGACCGCCTGGTCGCAGAAGGCTATATAGAGGAACCAACTGCGGCCGCCAGCGATCGCTATGATGCCTCCCTGGTGGCCGCAGTGAAGCGCTTCCAGGCTCGCCACGGCCTGCAGGCCGACGGTGTGATCGGCCCGGACAGCCTGACCGCCCTGAACACCAGCGCCGCCGCACGCCTCGAGCAACTGCGGGTCAACCTCGAGCGCTGGCGCTGGCTGGCCGGCGATATCGAGGCCAATACCTTGCTGGTGAATATCGCCGGCGGCCAACTCAGCTATTACCGCGACCATCAGCTGCTGTGGCAGGGCCGTGCCCAGGTCGGGCGCCCGGAACGCCAGACGCCACAGCTAAAATCGCTGGTCAGCCGCCTGACCCTCAACCCAACCTGGACCGTGCCGCCGACCATCATGCGCGAGGACAAACTGCCGGAGATCCGCCGCGACCTCGGCTACCTGGCACTTCACCAGTTGCGCGTACTCGACCGCGCGGGCAACCCGCTCGACCCGACCAAGGTTGACTGGCAGCACCCCGAGGGGATCATCCTGCGTCAGGATGCCGGCCCGAAAAATCCCCTAGGGCAATTGGTCATCCGCTTCGCCAACCCGTTCTCCGTGTACCTGCACGACACCCCCAGCCAGCACCTGTTCAGCAAATCGCCGCGCGCCTTCAGTTCGGGCTGCGTGCGCATCGAAGGCATCATGGAGCTGCTCGATGTCCTGCTGCCAGCCGATGACTGCGCCGAGATCGCACGCCAGCTAGCCAGCGGCAAAACCAAGGAGTTCCCACTGCGCGAGCGTCTGCCGATCGTCCTGGCCTACTGGACCGCCGAGGTCGATGCCGACGGCGAACTGATCTTGCGCAACGACCTCTATGCCCGGGATCAAAAAGTGCTTGCCGCCTTGCAGCGCAACACATACTGATGCACAAGCCGGCCCTCACACGGGGCAAAAACGCGGCCAATAGGCTTACAATCGGCCGCTAACTTACAAGCTCCGCACAAGGAAATACGCCTCATGGAAATCGGCAGTGTGATCTTTCTCTTCGTCGGCCTGGCCGTCGCCGTGGTCTTTATGGGTTTCAAAGTGGTGCCCCAGGGTTCCCAGTGGACGGTCGAGCGTTTCGGCCGCTACACCAACACCCTCAATCCGGGCCTGAACATCATCGTGCCGGTGATGGACCGCATCGGCCACAAGCTCAGCGTCATGGAAACGGTGCTGGATATTCCGCCCCAGGAAGTGATCACCTCCGACAACGCCACGGTGCAGATCGATGCGGTGTGCTTCTTCCAGGTGATCAACGCCGCCCAGGCCGCCTACGAGGTGAACAACCTCACCCATGCGATCCGCAACCTGCTGCAAACCAATATCCGTACCGTACTCGGCTCCATGGAACTGGACGCCATGCTCAGCCAGCGCGACGCGATCAACGAGAAACTGTTGCGCACCGTGGATGAGGCGACCGCGCCCTGGGGCATCAAGATCACCCGCATCGAGATCAAGGACATCAGCCCGCCGGCCGACCTGATGGCCGCCATGTCCGGGCAGATGAAGGCCGAACGGATCAAGCGCGCGCAAATTCTCGAAGCCGAAGGCCTGCGCGCCGCCGCCATTCTCACCGCCGAAGGCAAGAAGCAGGCGCAGATCCTCGAGGCCGAGGGCGAACGCCAGGCCGCCTTCCTCGAAGCCGAGGCCCGCGAACGCGCAGCCGGCGCCGAAGCCGAAGCCACCCGGGTGGTCTCGGTCGCCATCGCTGATGGTAACGTGCAGGCGATCAATTACTTCGTCGCGCAGAAGTACATCGATGCCCTCGGCCAGTTGGCCAGCGCCAACAACAGCAAGGTGATCCTCATGCCGCTGGAAGCCAGCCAGGTGATCGGCGCGGTCAGCGGTATCGGTGAAATCGTCAAAGCCACCTTCGGTGACAGCAAACAGGGTTAAGCGATGTGGGACTACTTGCAGCACCTGTCGTATTGGAACTGGCTGGCCATCGGCACCCTGCTGCTGATCCTCGAGGTGTTCGGCGCGGGCGGTTACCTGCTGTGGATCGGCATCGCCGCCGCCAGCGTCGGCGTACTGACCTACCTGTTCCCGGCGCTGCCCTGGACCCTGCAGTTCATCCTGTTCGGTGCCTTCTCGGTGCTCACCGCAGTGTACTGGTGGCGCCGCCAACGCACCGCCGCCAAACCCTCCGATCAACCGGGGCTGAACCGCCGCGGCAGTGAACTGGTGGGCCGCCAGTTCGTCCTCCATGAAGCCATCAACGCTGGCCACGGCAAGATCAAGGCCGGCGACACCCTGTGGCTGGTCAGCGGCCCGGATTTGCCGGCCGGCAGCAAGGTCAAGGTGATCGGCCAGGACGGCGTGCTGCTGAAAGTCGAAGCCAGCGGGTGAATGCACGGCTCCTCGCGCCGCTAACGGCGGCGCAGGATGGTGCAGCCCTCGACCTGCTCGACCGGGCCTTTGCCGGCGACCCCACCCTCAGTTGGTATCTGTTCGCCGAACGTGCGGGGTTTGCCCAACGCCGCCGCGCCTACCTGCGGGCTTATCAATGCTTTCACCGCGCCAACGGCCTGCCGATCCTCGGCGCCTGGCAGGCCGGCCAGCTGACGCTGGCGGGGCTGCAGCAGTACTACCTGCAAACAGACTGCAGCGACTCGCTGGGTAGATTTCATCCAGGTTCCTGAGCGCGGCTAAACCGACAGGCTTCTGGAACCCCTGGCGGCAACCAGGACTCTCATATAGAGAGAATCATCCTGAGGAGTTACCCCTATGAATCGCCTTGCAGCCTTACTCTTCAGTGCGCTCTTCGTGTTCACTGCGCCGACATTCGCGGACAGCACGGTGCGCGACATCCTCTCGTCCGGCGCGACCACCGCCTCGACCTACCTGACCTTCAAGGACAAGAAGCTGATCGTGCCTGCGCGTGACGATGCCAGCAGCTATGTCGCCAGCGGCGGGGAAATTCGCGGGCCTTACCTGGAAGCGGCGCTCAGGCAATTACGCGCCGAACATCCCGACCTGCAGGCCAGCGACATGCAATTGGCCAGCGCCATCCTCGCCGCCGAGCAGCAGTAGCAGGTCCGCTGGACATGCCGCGGCCGCGTGACCAACCCTGACCAATTGGCGGCCGCGGCGGGTCAGGCCTCGCCCAGCTCGCGGATGCTCTCGCGCAGGTACTCGAAGTCGGACTCGGACAGGCCGACATACTCCAGCACCAACTGCTCGATGCTCTGCCACTCGTGGTCCGCGGCCTGGCCACCCAGCACCCGGTGGCTTTCACAGATGTGCTCGGCCATCTTCAGAATCGCCAACAGGGTCTTCAGCTGCGCATCGCGACCAGAGTCGTCGCTGAAAATCGCCAAGGCGTCGTGGTGACTGGCGATGGCCTCGCACAGGTGCAGCGGCAGGTTCCACGACTTGGCGGTGAAATAGCCGACCACCGCATGATTGGTATTGAGCAGGCGATTCTCGGTGTCGACCACCCGCAACCCGGCATTGGCGCTGTAATAGGCCTCCTCCAGCACCGTCATGAAACCGGGGAAACGCTTGACCATCAGCGGAATCCCGCAGTTATGGAACAGCCCGAGTGTGTAGGCCTCATCCGGCGACTGGTAGCCAATCCGCTTGGCCAGGGTCAGGCAGGTCATGGCCACGTCCTGGGCGGTATCCCAGAAGCGGTTGAGGGTGACTATCGCCTCGTCGCTGAGCTCGCCCTTGATCGACTGGGCATTGATCAGGTTGATCACCGTGTCGCACCCGAGCAGGTTGACCGCCTGCTGGATCGAGGCGATGCGGTTGGTCAGGCCGAAGAACGGCGAGTTGACGATCTTCAACAACGCTCCGGACAACCCGGGATCCTGGCTGATCAGCTTGGCAATGGCCTTCAGGTCGGGACTGGGCATGACCTGCTCCATCTGCAGGTCGACCATGATCTGTGGCTGCGGCGGCACGCTGATGCCTTGCAGGGCTTTGTGGATCTGTTCGGCTGAGAGCGCGTGGGCCATGGCTAGTCGACATTGATGGCAGAAGGCCAGAGTGTAGCCGGATTGCCCCCCACCCGAGCAAGCCGCAAACATTCAGCGGCTCGATGGAAAGCCCGTCCGACCTGCGCCTGCGCTTGGCGAACCAGCTATAATCGCGCTCTTTTTCTGGAGAACACCCCATGTCCCTGCCTAGCTTGCGGCTTAAAGCCAACGCCGATCGACGCCTGCGGGCCGGCCACCTGTGGGTGTACAGCAACGAAATCGATGTCGCCGTCACGCCGTTGCATGGCTTTGCCGCAGGCGATCAGGCGATCCTCGAAGCCGCCGGTGGCAAGCCTCTGGGGGTGGTCGCGCTGAGCCCGAACAACCTGATCTGCGCCCGCCTGCTGTCGCGCGACGTCAAGCATGTACTGGACAAGTCCCTGCTGGTACACCGCATCAACGTCGCCCTGTCCTTGCGCGAGCGCCTGTTCGACCAGCCCTGCTACCGCCTGGTATTCGGCGACTCCGACCTGCTTCCGGGTCTGGTGGTGGATCGCTTCTTCGACATCCTGGTGGTGCAACTGGCCTCCGCCACCATGGAGCGGCACAAGGATGAGGTGCTCGCCGCGCTGATCCAGGTGATCAAGCCGAGCGGCATCCTGCTCAAGAACGACTCCGCCGCCCGCGACGCCGAAGGTCTGGAGCGTTATGTCGACACCGTTTTCGGTGTGGTGCCGGAATGGGTGGCGCTGGAAGAGAACGGGGTGAAGTTCGAAGCGCCGGTGATCGAGGGGCAGAAGACCGGCTGGTTCTTCGACCACCGGATGAACCGTGCACGCCTGGCGCCGTACGTCAAAGGCAAGCGCGTGCTCGACCTGTTCAGCTATATCGGCGGCTGGGGTGTGCAAGCGGCGGCCTTCGGCGCCACTGAAGTGATGTGCGTGGACGCCTCGGCCTTCGCCCTCGATGGGGTGGAGCGCAACGCCGCCCTCAACGGCCTGTCCGAACAAGTTGCCTGCATCGAAGGCGACGTGTTCGCCGCCCTCAAGGAACTGAAAAACGCCGAAGAGCGCTTCGACGTGGTGATCGCCGATCCACCTGCCTTCATCAAGCGCAAGAAGGACCTGAAAAACGGCGAGGCCGCCTACCGTCGCCTCAACGAAGCGGCCATGCGCCTGCTCAACAAGGACGGCATCCTGGTCAGCGCCTCCTGCTCCATGCACCTGCCGGAAGACGACCTGCAGAACATCCTGCTGACCAGCGCCCGCCACCTGGATCGCAATATCCAGCTGCTCGAACGCGGCGCCCAGGGTCCCGATCATCCGGTCCACCCAGCCATCGCCGAGACCCGTTACATCAAGTCGCTGACCTGCCGTCTACTGCCCAACAATTGAGCCCCTGCACCTGCCGAGTGCGTTTCGGCAGGTACCTCCCCCTCCCCGTTGTTGTTACTACTTCTCCCACCCATCTAGCGCAAATCCCAAGCTGAACTAGGCTTAGGAACATGCGCGGCGCAGCCGTGCACGGTTATTGCTGGCTGGCGCGCTTATTGCTTTTGGTTATTTATATAACAGCGGTCCCACCCTCACGCAGGATGGGACCGCTGGCTGAAGCGTTCGGGTGAAAGCCACAAGCTGGACACCTGTTTTGATGGGAAGCTGGGGAGGATTATGGCTGAGCAAGCTGGGGACAAACCGTTTCTACAATTCACCAATGTGAAGAAGACCTACGACCACAAGACCCTGGTGGTCAAGGATTTCAACCTGGATGTGGCCAAGGGTGAGTTCATCACCCTGCTCGGCCCCTCCGGCTCCGGCAAGACCACCTGCCTGATGATGCTTGCCGGCTTCGAGGACGTGACCAGCGGCGAGATCCTGATCAACGGCCGTTCAGTCACCAGCATCGCGCCCTATGCCCGCAACATCGGCATGGTGTTCCAGCAGTACGCCCTGTTTCCACACATGACCCTGCGCGAAAACCTCGCCTACCCGCTGAAAATTCGCAAAAGGCCCAAAGACGAAATCAATACCAAGGTCGACGAGTACCTGTCGCTGGTCGAACTGCTGGATTTCGGCAACCGCTTTCCCGGGCAACTGTCCGGCGGCCAGCGCCAGCGCGTGGCCCTGGCCCGCGCGCTGATCTTCGCTCCGGATATCGTCTTGATGGATGAGCCACTCGGCGCCCTCGACAAGAAGCTGCGCGAACAGATGCAGTTCGAGATCAAGCGCCTGCACGAGCAGCTCGGCTTCACGGTGATCTATGTCACCCATGATCAGACCGAAGCGCTGACCATGAGCGACCGCATCGCCGTGTTCAACAACGGCATCGTCCAGCAATGTGCCGCGCCCCACGTGCTGTACGAGCGTCCGGCCAACCTGTTCGTCGCCGACTTCATCGGCGAAAGCAACAAGCTCAAGGGCACCATCGAGTCGGTTGGCAACGACACCGTCGACGTGCGCCTGGAAGATGGCGGCCTGATCAGCAGCCTGAAGGCCAACTGTTGCGAAGTCGGCCTGCCGACCACCGTCTCGATTCGTCCGGAAAAACTCACCTTCACCGACCGCCTTGGCACTGCCGGCAACCAGGTCAAGGCGCGCTTCGTGACCCGCCACTATGTCGGCGAATACATTCGCTACCACTTCGAGACCAGCGATGGGACCGAACTGGTGGTGAAGAACCTGAACGACAGCTCGGCCCCGCAGTTCAGCCACAAGGATGAGGTCGCTCTGGCCTGGCTCCCCCAAGACAGCCAGGCGCTCGACCGACCAGCTACTTAGACGACGCAATAACCACACAACTAAAAGCAATGGAGCACAGCAATGGCTAGATCACTGACCACCCGCTTTTCCACATTCGCTTTGGCTGCAGCGTTAGGCACGGCCACCTTCGCAGCCAGCGCTGAAGAAAGCCTAACCGTGGTCTCATGGGGCGGTGCCTATGGCGCGGCACAGAAAACCCACATGATCGACCCGTTCCAGAAGGACACCGGGGTCAAGGTGCTGTTCGAGGATTACTCAGGCGGCGTAGCCGAGATGAAAGCCCAGGTCGAGTCCGGCAATATTCAGTGGGACGTGGTCGACCTCGAAGTAATCGACCTCGAGCGCGCCTGCTCCGAAGGCCTGCTCGAGGTCATCCCGCATGAGATCCTGCCGGCCGGTGTCGATGGTACCCCCGCCGAGCAGGACTTCATCCCTGAAGCCCTGTCCAATGAGTGCGCAGTCGGCAATATCGTCTGGTCGGTCGTGTTCGCCTACAACAAGGACACCATCGGTGGCACCGAGGCCGCGTCGATCAATGACTTCTTCGACACCAAAAAAATCCCCGGCAAACGCGCCATGCGCAAACGCCCGCAAGTCAATATGGAGTGGGCACTGCTGGCCGACGGCGTAGCTCCAGCCGAGGTCTACGAGGTGCTGGCAACCCCCGAAGGCCAGCAACGCGCCTTCGACAAGCTGGCCTCGATCAAGGACGATGTGGTCTGGTTCGACTCCTGGTCGCAGGCCCCCCAGCTCCTCAACGACGGCGGGGCGGTTCTGGTGCAATCGGCCAATGGTCGCTTCTATGACGCCATCCGCCAGGAAGGCAAGCCCTTCGTCATCGTCTGGGACGGCCACGTCTATGACCTCGATGCCTGGGCTGTACTGAAAGGCTCGCCGAAGAAAGACCTGGCCTTCAAGTTCATCGCCTACGCCACTGAATCCAAGCCACTGGCCGGCATGTCGGATGTTGCCTACGGCCCGACCCGCAAGTCCTCCACCCCGATGATGGACCCTGCTGCTGCACCGCACCTGCCGACCGCACACCTGGATCAAGGCATCCAGGCCGGTTCGGAGTTCTGGGCGGATTACGGTGAGTCGCTCGGCGAGAAATTCAACGAGTGGCTGTTGAAGTAATACCTGCGTCTGCCCCTCTCCCGCAGAGAGGGGCACTGCCATTGCGCCGTCGAGGAGTCGCTGCTTGTCATCCCTTACCACCACCGAAGCCGGCCAAGCCGCCAGCGCCCGCAGCAAGAAACGCCTGACCGCCTTTCTTTTCGTGGTGCCGTTGCTGGCCTTTATTCTCCTGACCTTCGTTGCGCCTATCGGCAGCATGCTCTGGCGCAGCGCCTATCACCCGGCCGTGGCCGAACTGATCCCACTGACCCTGGCGGAACTGAAGCGCTGGGACGGTAAAGCAGTACCCGATGACACAACCCTGAACATATTTGCTCGCGAGCTGAATGGTCTGGCCAAGGAGCGCCTGTCTGGCAAACTGTCCGAGGAGTTCAACCGCGCCTACACCGGGATGTCCAGCGTGGTCAAATCCACTGCCCGACGCATCGGTCGGCTCAAGCCCGAACAGCTTGAGAGCGAGGGCGCCAAGACCCTGCTGCAGGCCCATCGCAACTGGAGCAAACCCGAGGTCTGGCATGCCATCCAACGTGCGGGCAAGGTCTACACCTACGACTATTACCTGACCGCCCTGGATCTGGAACTGGATCCGGAGCATGGCATCCAGGTGCGTGAAGACACGCAGATCTACCTGCAGCTGTTCGGCAAGACCCTGAACATGGCGTTGATCATCACCCTGTTCTGCGCCCTGCTCGGCTACCCGCTGGCTTACTACCTGGCCGGCCTGCCGGAAAACCGCGCCAACCTGATGCTGGTGCTGGTATTGCTGCCGTTCTGGACCTCCCTGCTGGTGCGTACTACGGCCTGGATCGCCCTGCTGCAGACCAACGGCGTGATCAATTCATTCCTGCTCGGCAGCGGCCTGATCAATGAGCCGTTCGAGATGCTCTACACCTCGTTCGCCACCATCATCGCCATGACCCATATTCTCCTGCCGTTCATGATCCTGCCGCTGTACAGCGTGATGCGCGGCATCGATCCCAGCTACCTGCGTGCGGCCATGTCACTCGGCGCCAAGCCGATTCCGGCCTTCGCCCGGATCTACTTCCCGATGACCTTGCCGGGCTTGAGCGCCGGCGGGTTGCTGGTGTTCATCATTTCCGTGGGTTACTACATCACCCCGGCACTGGTCGGCGGCACCGATGGGCAGATGATCAGCAACATCATCGCCTTCCACATGCAGCGCTCGAACAACTGGGAACTGGCCGCCGCGCTGGGCTCCTTGCTGCTCGGCCTGATTCTCGTGCTGTACTGGCTGTACGACCGTTTCGTCGGCGCCAGCAATATCAAACTGGGATAAGCAGACAATGAAAATCCCCAGCTACTTTGGCTTCTGGCACCACCTCGGCGCCTGGCTGTTGAAAACCAGCTCCTGGATGGTGCTGTTGTTCTTGATCATGCCAATCGTGGTGATCATTCCGCTGTCATTTAACGTCGAGCCGTTCTTCAGCTTTACCGAAGGCATGCTCACCCTGCAGCCGGAAGCCTATTCGCTACGCTGGTACCGGGAAATCTTCAATGACCCGAAATGGATCCTGGCGATCCAGAACAGCTTCCTGATCGGCGCCTGTGCCACCGTACTCGCCACCGTATTCGGCACCTGCGCCGCCGTTGGCCTATCCAGAGACGATATGCCCTACCGGCGCCTCATCACCGCCCTGCTGCTCTCGCCGATGATCGTGCCACTGATCATCACGGCTGCCGGGATGTTCTTCTTCTATTCCGACCTGGGTCTGGCCGGCAGCTACCTGGGCGTGATCCTGGCCCACGCGGCTCTGGGCACGCCCTTCGTGATCATCACCGTGACCGCAACCCTGACCGGTTTCGACTATTCCCTGGCGCGCGCCGCAATCAATCTTGGCGCCAGGCCGTTACGGGTATTTTTCGACATCATCATGCCGCTGATCCGCCCAGGGGTGATCAGCGGGGCGCTGTTTGCCTTCATCACCTCGTTCGACGAAGTGGTGGTCATCCTGTTCATGGCCGGACCGCAGCAACGCACCATTCCCCGGCAAATGTTCTCGGGCCTGCGCGAGCAGATCAACCCGAGCATCCTGGCCATCGCCACCCTGCTGATCCTGATCTCCATCGCCCTGCTGGTAACCATCGAGCTGTTGCGCCGCCGCGCCGAGCGCCTGCGGGGCGTCGAGTTGATCGAATGAGCCGCTCACGCTTTAACTAAGCACTCTGCGCTTTCGCCGCCACACCGCCTGGGCTTAGAATCGACGTTCTCCTGCCCCACCCCAGGCGGATTTTTGAGCCCAGCCGAGCCGGCGCCGACCCCGCGCCAACCTCCGCCCCAGCCCGGCAAATGGTCACTTCCGTTTGCCATGGGCCTGAACCCAGCTCAACATACGCACCAACAGCCCGTTGCGCGCCCAGTGCTGTCGCCCACACGATCACCACTGAACGCGCGACCTGAACAGCCTCTGCAGGACTTATCGCCATGCCTGATTACCGTTCGAAAACCTCCACCCACGGCCGCAACATGGCCGGCGCCCGGGCCCTCTGGCGTGCCACCGGGATGAAGGACGAGGACTTCAAGAAGCCGATCATCGCCATCGCCAACTCCTTCACCCAGTTCGTGCCCGGCCACGTGCACCTGAAGGACATGGGCCAACTGGTCGCCCGCGAGATCGAACGCGCTGGCGGCGTGGCCAAGGAATTCAACACCATCGCCGTCGATGACGGCATCGCCATGGGTCACGACGGCATGCTCTATTCGCTGCCCAGCCGCGAGATCATCGCCGACTCCGTGGAATACATGGTCAACGCCCATTGCGCCGACGCCATTGTGTGTATTTCCAACTGCGACAAGATCACCCCCGGCATGCTGCTGGCATCGCTGCGCCTGAACATCCCGGTGATCTTCGTCTCCGGCGGGCCGATGGAAGCTGGCAAGACCAAGCTGGCCAGCCACGGCCTGGACCTGGTCGACGCCATGGTGATCGCCGCCGACGACAGCGCCTCCGACGAGAAGGTCGCCGAATACGAGCGCAGCGCCTGCCCAACCTGCGGCAGCTGCTCCGGCATGTTTACCGCCAACTCGATGAACTGCCTGATGGAAGCCTTAGGGCTCGCCCTACCGGGCAACGGCTCGACCCTGGCCACCCACAGCGACCGCGAACAGCTGTTCCTGCAAGCCGGGCGTACCGCCGTCGAGCTGTGCAAACGCTACTACGGTGAAGGCGACGAGTCGGTGCTGCCACGCAACATCGCCAACTTCAAGGCGTTCGAGAACGCCATGACCTTGGACATTGCCATGGGTGGTTCAACCAACACCATCCTGCACCTGCTGGCCGCCGCCCAGGAAGGCGAGATCGCTTTCGACCTGCGCGATATCGACCGTCTTTCGCGCAAAGTGCCGCAGCTGTGCAAGGTCGCGCCGAACATCCAGAAGTACCACATGGAAGACGTCCACCGCGCCGGCGGCATCTTCAGCATCCTCGGCTCCCTGGCCCGCGGCGGCCTGCTGCACACCGACCTGCCGACCGTGCACAGCAAGTCCATGGCCGAAGCCATCGCCAAGTGGGACATCACCCAGACCGACGATGAGGCCGTGCACACCTTCTTCCGCGCCGGCCCGGCTGGCATCCCGACCCAGACCGCGTTCAGCCAGAGCACCCGCTGGGACACGGTCGATGACGACCGAGAGAACGGCTGCATCCGCAGCGTCGAGCATGCCTACTCGCAAGAAGGCGGCCTGGCCGTGCTCTACGGCAATATCGCCGTCGATGGCTGCGTGGTGAAGACCGCCGGGGTGGACGAGTCGATCCATGTCTTCGAAGGCAACGCGAAAATCTTCGAAAGCCAGGACAGCGCCGTGCGCGGCATCCTCGCCGACGAAGTGCAGGCCGGCGACATCGTCATCATCCGCTACGAAGGCCCGAAAGGCGGTCCGGGCATGCAGGAAATGCTCTACCCGACCTCGTACCTGAAGTCCAAGGGCCTGGGCAAAGCCTGCGCCCTGCTCACCGACGGGCGCTTCTCCGGCGGCACCTCGGGCCTGTCGATCGGCCACGCCTCGCCGGAGGCCGCCGCGGGCGGCGCCATCGGCCTGGTGCGCCAAGGCGACAAGATCCTGATCAACATCCACGAGCGCTCGATCAACCTGTTGATCAGCGACGAAGAACTGGCCGCACGCCGGGTGGAACAGGACCAGAAGGGCTGGAAGCCGGTGGAAAACCGTCCACGCAAGGTGACCACCGCGCTCAAGGCCTACGCCCTGCTCGCCACCAGCGCCGACAAGGGTGCGGTACGCGACAAGGCATTGCTGGACAAACTGGTGCCCTGACGCGCCACGCCCACCCAGAAGCCCGGCCTAGTGCCGGGCTTTTGTTTTCAGGCCCGAGGGTCTGTTGCCGTTTCGTTGCGAGCCGCGTTGCCGCGACGAAACGGCAACAGACCCTAGCTCACGCCCATGTAGCGCCCGGCGCGGTGATTGATCGCCAGCACCATGTTCAGCGCCACCGCGCCGAGGATCGACAGGGCGACCTTGTCCAGCGGCACGATGAACACCGCCGCCAGCACGATAGTCACGTCGATAGCCATCTGGATCTTGCCGGCGCGCAGGCCGAAGCGGTCCTGCAAGAACAGCGCGAGGATATTCACCCCCCCCAGGCTGGCGCGATGACGGAACAGCATCAACAGCCCCAGGCCCATGGCGAAACCGCCGAACAGGGCCGCGTAGACCACGTTCAGCTGGGCGAAGCCGATCCACTGCGGGGTCAGTTCGGCCAGCAGCGACACCAGGCCGACCGCGCAGAAGGTGCGCAAGGTGAACTGCCAGCCCATCTGCCAGATGGCCAGGGCATAGAACGGCAGATTGATCAGGAAGAACGACCAGCCAAATGACCAGCCGAGCAGGTACTTGAGCAGGAAGGCGATACCCACGGTACCGCCGGTCAGCAGCCCCGCATGGCCATACAAGGCGATACCCAGTGCGACCATCATGGTGCCCATCAGCAGCGCCAGGGCATCCTCCCACAGTGGGTGACGCATGAAAATCGCGGCGATGGCATCCGCCTGAGGGCTGTCGGAGTCGACTCCACGCATGCTGTATGACCTGTGATTGCTGTTGCAGGAGGGCCAAGCATAGCCCTGTCGTGCGCGCCCCGAATTGGCTGGGGTCAAGAAAACGGCAGAGCGCGGCGCCTCACTTCAGGCGCCACGCTCGATACACTCAACGCCGTGTCCAGGTCTCGAAGGTGTAGGCCGGTGATTGCGCCAAAGGCGCAAAGGTCTCGGCAGCCGTACGCTGCCAGGCGGCGGCGTCGAACTCGGGAAACCAGGCATCGCCCTCGGGGCTTATATCGACCCGGGTCAGATACAGCCGCGCGGCCAGTGGCAGCGCCTGTTGGTAGAGCTGCGCACCGCCGATCAGCATCAGTTCGTCGACACCCTGCTCGCGCGCCCACTGCTCGGCACGCACGATGGCCGCCTCGAGCGAAGCGAAGACTTCCGCGCCGTCGAACTGCAAGCCGGGCTGGCGACTGACCACCAGATTGAGCCGGCCCGGCAAGGGCCGGCCGAGCGAGTCCCAGGTCTTGCGACCCATGATGATCGGCTTGCCCAGGGTCAGCGCCTTGAAGTGTTTGAGGTCCGCCGGCAGGTGCCAGGGCAGTTGATTAGCGCGGCCAATCACGCGGTTCTGCGCGAGGGCGGCGATCAGGCAGAGGGGGAGAGTGTTTTTCATAGGCGCGAGAATACCGACTCCGCGGCGATCATTGAAGCCTTCCCTCCGTTCACCTGACCGTCCTGGCGCTTGCCGACCACGCGGTTACGCCCCTGCTCCTTGGCCAGGTACAGCGCGACATCCGCCAGACGCAAGGTATCGCTCAGGCTCTGATGAGGTTGCGGAGTGAGGTAGGCCATGCCGATGCTGAGCGTGACCACGCCGGCTGCATCCGAACAGGCATGGCTCAGGCCCAGAGCCTCGATAGCGCTGCGGATATCCTCCAGGATCGCCAGCAGCTGGTCTTCACCCAGGCCATACCAGAGACCCACAAACTCCTCGCCGCCATAGCGCGCCGTACAATCCAGCGGCCGCCGGGCATGCTCGCCGATCACCCGAGCAACCTGGCGCAACGCCTCGTCACCCGCGGCATGCCCATAGTGATCGTTGTAGCGCTTGAAGAAGTCCACATCCATCATCACCACACCCAGCGCCTGCTTTTCCCGCTGAGCCTGACGCCAGCTGCGCTCGGCACGCTCGGTGAAGGCGCGACGGTTAAGCAACCCGGTGAGGAAGTCCTTCTCGGCAAGGTCCTGCAACAGGCCATGGGCGAGGAAGTTCTGCCGCGTGGCATATTCCAGGGAATAGCAGCCCACCGAGCCGATAATATTGGCCAAGGCCAGAAACAGGGCATTGCTCAGCAGCAGTTCGCCCGCCAGGCCAATGCTCAGCTCCACGGCCAGATACGCCAGAAAGGTCAGCCAGCCGCATAGCACGGCAGTGGTACAACGTAGACCGGTCAGGAAATAGAAAAACACCGTGACCAGGATGATGCCCTCGTAGGGCAGAGCAAAGCCGTGATAGCGGGCCAAACCAATGATACCCGCCACCGCCAGCCCGCAGACTAGCGCCACAATGCCGCCGATCAGCTGCAGGTGGTCGCGCAGCCCACGCCGATAGGTGGCCAGCCAAGCCAGGAGCAGCAGCGGCTGCATCAGCCCCAAACGCAGGGCGAGTATCCGGCCACGCAGTGGGTCCGGCAGGCCGATCGCATCCAGCACCACAAACAGCAGCGCCAGCAACATGGCCACCAACAACGCCCAGCGCATGCGGCGCAGGAACACATTGGCGTGATAGCGCTTGAACGCCTGCTCCAGTTCACCGTCAAAACCAAGTGCCCGAAAGCCCTGCTGATGCTGACGCAGGTAGGGAGAATCCTGATTGACCCACTCCAGGTGCGGTAATTTCACGATGGCACTCGCTTTTATTGTTGGGCCTTGGGCGGTCGATACAACTGGATTCGGCAGAAATCGCAGCGACTGGCCACCAGCCTAGCCGGACTGACAAAAGAGTACACGTCCTTACTGCCGTGCCATCAATAGGCCGCTGCGGTTATCCTCTGTTTTCCACTCCCCTACGGAACGCCGTGTGAGCCCAATCGAGAAACCCGTGCTCAACCGCCTGCATCGTCTCTGGCTAAGCGAAACCATTCGCCTGCGCGAAGAGCACGCCGGCCCGCTGGAAGACAGCGAGGCCAACCGCCGCGCCCGAGCGGATGGCGGCACCTTGGCCCAGCGCATCCAGGCCCGCGCCCTGTTCCTCGCCCAGCGCGACGGCCAGGTGCAGGCACTGCAACACTGGCTACAGGGTGCGCAATTGGCGCTGGCCGCCTTGTTGCTGCTGGCCCTGCTCAGCGGCATCGGCCTGGCGGGCGCGGCCCTGGGTGATGGCCAGCGACCAGTCAACGTGTTCTGGGCCCTGGGCAGCCTGCTGGGCCTCAACCTACTGATGCTGCTCGGCTGGGTCCTCGGCCTGCTGCTGAGCCGGGACAACGCCGGCGCGCTGGGCCGGTTGTGGCTGTGGCTCAGCGAAAAACTCGCGCGTGACGCCAGCGCCGCGCAACTGGCGCCGGCGCTGCTGGTGTTATTACAGCGCCAACGCCTGAGTCGCTGGGGCCTCGGTGTGCTGGTGCATGGCTTGTGGCTGCTGGCCTCGCTCGCGGCCCTGGCGACGCTGCTACTCCTGCTCTCCACCCGCCGCTATGGTTTCGTCTGGGAAAGCACCATTCTCGGCGGCGAAACTTTTATCGGCCTGACCCAGGCCATCGGCACACTGCCGGCGCTGCTCGGTTTCGCCCTGCCGGATGCCGAGATGATCCGCGCCAGCGGCGACAGCGCCCTGCTCAGTGAAAGCGCCCGCCACAGCTGGGCCGGCTGGCTGGTTGGCGTGCTGCTGGTCTATGGCCTGCTGCCGCGCCTGCTGCTGGCCTTGCTCTGCCTGTGGCGCTGGCGTCGGGGATGCGCGGCCCTGCAGCTGGATACCGAGCTGCCTGGCTACGGTCTGCTGCGTGAGCGCCTGCAGCCGAGCAGCGAACGCCTGGGCATCAGCGATGCGGCGCCAGCGCAGTTGCATCAGCCGCAAGCCGGCACCGGCCCCCTGCAGAGCCAGGGCGCGCTGCTGGTCGCCATCGAGCTGGACAGTCACCGCGCGTGGCCGCCAGCGCTGCCCAAGAGCATCGCCAATGCCGGGGTGATCGACAACCGCGAGCAGCGCCAACGCCTGCTCGAACAACTCAGCCGCTTTCCACCGGCGCGCCTGGCCATCGCCTGCGATCCGCAGCGCTCGCCGGATCGTGGCAGCCTGGCGCTCCTCGCCGAACTGGCCCGTAGTGCCGGCGCCACACGCATCTGGTTATTACCGCCACCACCGGGCGCAGCCCTCGACAGCGCTCGCCTGGACGATTGGCACCAAGCCCTCGAACAGCTGCGGCTGGTGCACAGCGGCAGTGCCCCGCTCAACTGGCTGGAGACGGGCCATGACTGATCTCGAGTGCGGCGCAGCTCGGCTGCAATCCGGGCGACGAGAACCGGGTAGGCTGGATGACGCCTCGTTCATCCAGCCTCCTGTTCGGTGGATGGGTAACGCGTCATCCAGCCTACGGAGCCAACGATGAAGCACCCGCTCAAACTGGCCGTGGTCGGCCACACCAACGTCGGCAAGACCTCGCTGCTGCGCACCCTGACCCGCGACGTCGGCTTCGGCGAAGTCTCTCCGCGTGCCAGCACCACCCGCCATGTCGAGGGCGCACGCCTGTCGGTGGACGGTCAGGCCCTGCTGGAGCTGTACGACACCCCCGGCCTGGAAGACGCCATCGCCCTGCTCGACTACCTGGAACGTCAGGAACGTCCCGGCGAACGCCTGGACGGCCCTTCCCGCCTGGCCCGCTTTCTCGACAGCAGCGAGGCGCGTCAGCGTTTCGAACAGGAGGCCAAGGTACTGCGCCAGTTGCTCGCCTCGGACGCCGGCCTCTACGTGATCGACGCCCGCGAGCCGGTGTTGGCCAAGTATCGCGACGAACTGGCGATCCTCTCCATGTGCGGCCGCCCCTTGCTGCCGGTGCTGAACTTCGTCGCCGGCCGCCAGCACCGCGAAGACGACTGGTACCAAGCCCTGGCCCGTCTCGGCCTGCATGCGCGGGTCGCCTTCGACAGCGTGGCGCCGCCGCTGGATGGCGAACGGCGGCTGTACGAGAGCCTGGCCCTGCTGCAGGAAAAGGCCCGGCCACAACTGCAGCGGCTGATCGACGACCATGAAGTGCAGCGCCAGGCCCGCCGCCACAACGGCACCCGCCTGATCGCCGAACTGCTGCTCGACTGCGCCGCCTGCCGCCGCAGCGTGGCGGCCCAGCCAACCCTGGAACAGGGCGCGATCCGCGAACTGCGCGAAACCATCCGCCAGCGCGAACAGCGTTGCGTCGAAGCGCTGCTGCGGCTGTATGCCTTTCGCCAGGACGACGCCAAGGCCGAAGCCGTGCCCTTGCTCGACGGCCGCTGGGGCGACGACCTGTTCAACCCGGAAACCCTCAAGCAGCTCGGGGTCAAGGTCGGCGGCGGCATGGCCGCTGGCGCCGCCACCGGCGTCGGCATCGACCTGCTGGTCGGCGGCGTCACCCTCGGCGCCGCGGCCGCACTCGGTGCCCTGATCGGCGGCAGCGCGCAGACCCTGCGCGGCTACGGCGCCCGCCTGAAAGGCAAACTCAAGGGCCAGCGCGAGCTGACGGTGGACGACGCCGTGTTGCGCCTGCTCGCCCTGCGCCAGCAACTGTTGCTGCAAACCCTGGAAGCCCGCGGCCACGCGGCGGTGCAGGCCATCCAGCTGGCCGCGCCGCAGGAGGCGCTGTGGCGCGAAGGCAAACTGCCGGACGCCCTGCACAAGGCGCGCGCCCATCCTGAATGGTCGGCGCTCAATCCAGGCGCCCGCCTAGACCAGGCGGAGCGTCAGGAACTGCTCGACCGACTGGGCACGACGCTTACCGTGGCCTGAGCCCAGTGGATAGCGCCTGCCACGAGCGACGGCCGGTCGGACTGTGCATGTCCTGCGCGGCGTGATCGGGGCCGCAGCAGCGCCTCAGGGCGCCCCCAGGTAAAGCTGCAGTACCTTGCGCCAGTCATCGCCGGTCGTCATGCGCAGTACTTCCCGGCTGATCTGTTCGCGGTAGGCGCTGCCGTTGGCCAGGGCGAACGCGTAGGACTGGTTCTCGAAGGTGCCGGGCAGCAGGCGCAAACCGCCCTGGCCCAACTCGCCATTGCGGTACTGCAGGATCGGCTGGTCGTAGACCACGGCATCAGCCTCGCCCTGCTGCACCGCACGCATCGCATCGAGCAGGCCTGGATAATCGCTACGGCGAATCCGCTGGCTGTCCAGGTAGCGCGCACTGACGGTCTTGTCGATGGTCGCCACATGGGCGCGGCGCAGATCCTCCGGTCCCTGGATACCGCCCTGCAGGTTGCCCACGGTAAGCGCGCTGGTCACCGCCGCCGTGAAGGTCGACACCATGATCAGTCCGGCAAACATCCACACCAGGCCAATCAGCCGCCCGCCCAGGGTCACCGGCGACTTGTCGCCATAACCGACGGTGGTCATGGTCACCGCCGCCCACCAGAAGCTGGAGCCCAACCCCTGCACCGGTGTGCCGCCGAACTGCTGCTGGTTGCGCCGCCGCTCGAACAGCCAGACCAGCCCGCCGACCAGCAGCATCAACACCGCCAGGCCGAGGATCAGGCTGACGAACTGCCAGGACAGCAAACCCTTGACCGCGGCCCAGCCACTGCCCTCGCTGGCCGTGGGCACAGCGATAGCCAGTCCGGTGCGATAGAACGGATGAGTGAAGTCGAAGCGTTCCTCGCGTTCGGCGGTCATGGTCAGGGCGCCGACCACCACATCCAGCTGATCGTCTTCCAGGCTCGGCAACAGGCGCTCGAACGGCATCGGCAGCAGCTCGTAGCGATAGCCCGACTGCTCGGCGACCGCCTTCCACAGATCGATGCTGATGCCGCGCCAACTACCATCCGGCTCGCGGATGACGAACGGCGGCACTTCGTTGATACCCACCCGCAAGACCGGCGCGCTCGCTTCCTGCGCGGCGGCGGGCAACCCCAGCAGACACAGCAGCAGAATGATCAGAATCCTCGGCACAAGCACGCTCCTTCCCAATCGGCAAAACGCCAGGGTAGCAAAAATCACCGCCAGTGCCCGGTTACGGCCTGGCTCGCGGGCTCCTCGGGGTTGCAGGCGTCCCGTTTGATGCCGGTCAATATCTGCACCGCCAGCGCTGCCACACTGGCCGAGTCACTCTGCAGGATGCCATTCATGCCTCGCGACCTCCGCCCTTCGCGCCTGCTCATCGTGCCCCTGCTGCTTGGGCTGCTCGCCGCTGGCCTGTTCGGTTATTGGCTGTCGCTCAGGGAACGCCTGCCCGAAGGTCTGGCCATGGGCAATGGACGCCTCGAGGCCACCGAGGTGCAGATCGCCAGCAAGTACCCCGGGCGCCTGGCCGAGGTGCGGGTGCAGGAGGGCGACCGGGTGACCCAGGGCCAGCTGCTCGCCCGCCTGGATACCCGCACCCTGGAGGCCCAGCGTGCCCAGGCCGAGGCCGAGGTGCGCCGCGCCGAGGAGAATCTGGTCGCCAGCCAGGCCACCGTGCGCCTGCGCAACAGCGAGCGGCGGCTGGCCGAGCAGGACCTCAAGCGCTTTCGCGAGCTGTTCCAACGTGGCCACACCAGCCGCCAGCAACTCGACCAGCAGCAGTCGCGCTTCGATACTGCCGGCGCCGCCCTGGAGGCCGCCCGCGCCCAAGTTTCGGCGGCTCGCGCGGCGATCGGCGCGGCCCAGGCGCTGGTCGCCCAGCTGAGCAGCGAAATCGACGACAGCAACCTGCGCGCACCACTCGACGGCCTCGTCCAGCTGCGCCTGGCCGAACCCGGCGAAGTGCTCGGCGCCGGCGGGCGGGTGCTGCTGCTGATCAATCCCGACGAGCAGTACATGAATCTCTACCTGTCCGCCGCCCTGGCCGGCCGCCTGACCCAGGGCGACGAGGCGCGGGTGCTGCTCGATGCCCTGCCCGAGCGGCCGCTGCCGGCCAGGATCGCCTATGTCGCGGCCAAGGCGCAGTTCACCCCCAAGGAGGTGGAGACCCGTGACGAGCGGCAGAAGCTGGTCTTCCGGGTCAAGCTGCGCCTGAGCGAACCGGCCGCCGTGCCCCAGGCCAAGCCGGGCATGCCCGGCGTCGGTTATGTGCGCAGCGCCGAGGTCGCCTGGCCGGCCGAGCTGCAATGAGCGACTGGGCGATCCGCGCCGAAGGCCTGCAGCATGGCTACGGCAAACAGCTGGCGCTGGACGGCATCGACTTCGAACTGGCGGTCGGTGCGCGCTGCGCCCTGATCGGCCCGGACGGTGCCGGCAAGTCCAGCCTGCTGGGCCTGATCGCCGGGGTGAAGAAGCTGCAGCGCGGCCGCCTGGAGGTGCTCGGCGGGCCGATCGAGCAACGCCGCCACCGCACCAGCCTGTACCCGCGCATCGCCTTCATGCCCCAGGGACTGGGGCACAACCTCTACCCCGACTTGTCGATCGCAGAGAACATTCACTTCTTTGCCACCCTGTTCGGCCTGAGCCGCGCCGAGCGCCAGGCGCGCATGGCCAACCTGCTGGCGGCCACCGACCTGACGGCCTTCGCCGAGCGCCCGGCCGGCAAGCTGTCCGGCGGCATGAAGCAGAAGCTCGGGCTGTGCTGCGCGCTGATCCACGAGCCGGACTTGCTGGTCCTGGACGAGCCGACCACCGGGGTCGACCCCTTGTCGCGCCGGCGCTTCTGGGAACTGGTCGAGCAGGTACGCGCCGGGCGGCCACAGCTGACCCTGCTGGTGGCCACCGCCTACATGGAGGAGGCCGAGCAGTTCGACAGCTGCCTGATGCTCGACCGCGGCCGGCTGATCGCCGCGGGCCGTACCGCCGAGCTGGCCAGGGTCACCGCCAGCGGCCACCTGGACGAAGCCTTCACCCACTTCCAGGGCGGCGCGGCGCCGCGCCAGGCGCTGCTGATCCCGCCGCTGCCCGCGCAGTCTGCCGAGATCGCCATCGAGGCCCGCGAGCTGAGCCTGCGCTTCGGCGATTTCACCGCGGTGGACAAGGTCAGCTTCGCCATCCGCCGCCGCGAGATCTTCGGCTTCCTCGGCTCAAACGGCTGCGGCAAGACCACCACCATGAAGGTCCTCACCGGCCTGCTGCCGGCCAGCGCCGGCAGTGCCCGCCTGCTCGGCCAACCGGTGGACGCCGGTGACCTGGCCACGCGCAAGCGGGTCGGCTTCATGTCGCAGAGCTTCTCGCTGTACGGCGAGCTGTCGGTGCGGCAGAACCTGGAGCTGCACGCGCGCCTGTTCGACCTGCCGGCGACCGAGGGCCGCACGCGCAGCCAGGCGCTGATCGAGCGTTTCGGCCTGGCCGAACACGCCGGCGACGCGGCCGGCGAGTTGCCGCTGGGCCTGCGCCAACGGCTGTCGCTGGCGGTGGCGGTGATCCATGGCCCGGAGGTGCTGATCCTCGACGAACCCACCTCCGGCGTCGACCCGGCGGCGCGCGACGACTTCTGGCGCCTGCTGCTGGAGCTGTCGCGCGAGCAGGGGGTGACCATCTTCCTCTCCACCCACTTCATGAACGAGGCCGAGCGCTGCGACCGCATCTCGCTGATGCATGCCGGCCGGGTGCTGGCCTGTGACACCCCGGCCGCACTGCAGCAGCAGTTCGCCGCGCAGGATCTGGAGCAGGCCTTCGTCCGCTGCCTGGAGCAGGCCCAGGGCGACAGCCCCGTGCCGCCGCCAGCGGCTGTTGCCGCCGCGACCGCCGGCACGGCGCCGCTGCAGCCCGGCTTCAGCCTGCGCCGCCTGCGCGCCCTGGCCGTGCGCGAGAGCATGGAGCTGCTGCGCGACCGGGTGCGCCTGGCCTTCGCCTTGTTCGGCGCCTTGTTCATGATGGTGGTCTTCGGCTACGGCATCTCCCTGGACGTGGAGCACATTGCCTTCGCCGCCTTCGACCAGGACCAGTCGCCGCACAGCCGCGCCTACCTGGAGGCCTTCCGCAGCTCGCGCTACTTCGACGAGCGCGCGCCTATCGCCGACGCCGGCGAACTGCACCGGCGCCTGCAACGCTCGGAGCTGAAGCTGGCGCTGCAGATCCCGCCGGGCTTCGGCCGCGACCTGCTGGCCGGGCGCCAGCCGCAGGTGGCCGCCTGGCTCGACGGCGGCATGCCGTTTCGCGCCGAGACCAGCCGCAACTACGTCGAGGCGGTGCACCTAGCCAACCTCGAGCGCCTGGCCCGGGAGAGCAGCCCGGCCCTCGCCGCCCCAGCCGTCGCCAGCCTGCAGACGCGCTTTCGCTACAACCAGGACGTGGTCAGCGTGCACGCCATCGGCCCCGGGGTGATGGCGCTGATCCTGGCCTTCATCCCGGCGATGCTCACCGCCCTGGGCGTGGTGCGGGAAAAAGAGCTGGGCTCGATCAGCAACTTCTACGCCACCCCGCTGACCCGCCTGGAGTTCCTGCTCGGCAAGCAGCTGCCCTACCTGGTCATCAGCCTGCTCAACCTGGCCATGCTGGTGGCGCTCAACCGCCTGCTGTTCGGCGTGCCGTTCAAGGGCAGCGGCCTGACCCTGGCCCTCGGCGGCCTGCTCTACCTGCTCGCCACCACCAGCCTGGGCCTGCTGATCTCGGCCTTCACCCGCACCCAGATCGCCGCGATCCTCGGCACGGTGATCATCACCACCCTGCCGACCATCCAGTATTCCGGGCTGATCGTGCCGCGCTCCTCGCTGGCAGGCGGCTCGGCGCTGATGGGCCAGCTGTTCCCGGCCGGGCACTTTCTCGACATCGCCGTCGGCACCTTCACCAAGGCCCTCGACCTGCGCAGCCTGTGGCCGCAATGCCTGGCGCTGCTGGGCTTCTTCCTCATCGCCAGCGCGCTCAGCGTGTGGCTGCTGAAGAAGCAGGAGGTCTAGGGTGAACAAGCTGGCGCATATCTTCCGCCTCGGCCTCAAGGAGCTGACCAGCCTGCGCCACGACAGCGTGCTGCTGCTGTTCCTGCTGTATGCCTTCAGCGTGGCCGTGTACATGCCGGCCACCGGCTCGGTGATCGGCGTGCACCATGCCAGCGTGGCCATGGTCGACGAGGACCGCAGCCCGCTGTCGCGGCGCCTGGCCGAGGTACTGCAGCCACCGGAATTCCAGATCCCCGAGCTGCTGCCCTACGACCAGCTAGACGCGGCCCTGGACAGCGGTCGCTTCACCTTCGTCATCGACATCCCGGCGAACTTCCAGGCCGACCTGCTGGCCGGGCGCCAGCCGGCCCTGCAGCTCAACGTCGACGCCACCGCCATGAGCCAGGCGTTCATGGGCGCGCGCGATCTGGGGCGGATCCTGCAGCGCGAGTTGCTCGACTACGCCCATCCGGACGCCGCCGCACAGGCGCCGGTCGGGCTGACCAGCCGCGCGTTGTTCAACGCCAACCTGCAGGGCGGCTGGTTCCTCGCACTGCTGCAGATCGTCAACCACATCACCATCCTGGCCGTGTTGCTGACCGGCACCGCGCTGCTGCGCGAACGCGAGCACGGCACCCTCGACCACCTGCTGGTGCTGCCGCTGACCGCACTGGAGATCATGCTGGCGAAGATCTGGAGCAACGCCCTGGTGGTGGTGATCTGTACCTGGCTTTCGCTGGAACTGGTGGTCAAGGGTGCGCTCGGCGTGCCGCTGGCCGGCTCGCTCGCCTTGTTCCTCGCGGTGACCGCACTCTACCTGTTCGCCAGCACGGCCCTGGGCATCTTCCTCGCCACCCTGGCGCGCTCGATCCCGCAGTTCGGCCTGCTGGCGATCCCGGTGATCATTCCGATGCTGATGCTCTCCGGCGGCAGCACGCCGATGGAGAGCATGCCGGTGTGGCTGCAGCAGCTGATGCAGCTCTCGCCATCGACTCATTACCTCAGCCTGAGCACCTCGATCCTGTTCCGCGACGCCGGCCCGGGCGTGCTCTGGCCCGAGCTGGCGGCGCTGACGGCGATCGGCCTGGTGTTCTTCGGCCTGGCGCTACGACGCTTTCGCAGCAGCCTGACGGCCTAGGCTCTTAGACGGCGACCGGCGCGCTGATGTGCGGATGGGCCTGATAACCGAGCAGTTCGAAGTCCTCGAACCTGAAGGCGAAGATATCCTTCACCGCCGGGTTGAGCTGCATGGTCGGCAGCGGCAGCGGCTCACGGCTCAGTTGCAGGTCGGCCTGCTCGAGATGATTGGCGTACAGGTGGCAGTCACCGCCAGTCCAGATGAAGTCACCCGGCTGCAGGTTGCAGACCTGGGCCACCATCAGGGTCAGCAACGCGTAGCTGGCAATGTTGAAGGGCACGCCGAGGAAGATGTCGGCCGAGCGCTGGTACAGCTGGCAGCTCAGCTTGCCGTCGGCGACGTAGAACTGGAACAGCGCATGACACGGCGGCAGGGCCATCTGCTCGACCAGCGCCGGGTTCCAGGCCGAAACGATCAGGCGGCGCGAGTCCGGGTTGTGCTTGATCATCTCGATCAGCTTGCTGATCTGGTCGATCGACTGGCCGTTCGGCGCCGGCCAGTTGCGCCACTGATAGCCGTAGACCGGACCGAGGTCGCCGTTCTCGTCGGCCCACTCGTCCCAGATGCGCACGCCGTTGTCCTTCAGGTACTGGATGTTGGTGTCGCCCTGAAGAAACCACAGCAGCTCGTGAATGATCGATTTCAGGTGGCACTTCTTGGTGGTCACCAGGGGAAAACCGGCGGCCAGGTCGAAGCGCATCTGATGGGCGAACAGGCTGTAGGTGCCGGTGCCGGTGCGGTCGCTCTTGAAGGTGCCGGTGTCGCGCACCAGGCGCATCAGGTCGAGGTACTGCTTCATCGGGCGGCTCCCTGGACGGCTTGGCGGTGGTAGGCGAACCAGATCAGGCCCACGCCGAGCAGAATCATCGGCAGACTGAGCACCTGGCCCATGGTCAGCCAGTTCCAGGCCAGATAGCCGAGCTGCGGATCCGGCACCCGGACGAACTCGACGATAAAGCGGAACAGCCCGTAACAGGCGGCGAACATGCCCGACACCGCCATGGTCGGCCGCGGTTTGCGCGAGTAGAACCAGAGGATGGCGAACAGCGCCACACCTTCCAGGGCGAACTGGTAGAGCTGCGAGGGATGGCGCGCCAGTTGCTCGGGATCGGTGGGGAAGACCATGGCCCAGGGCAGGTCGGTGGCCTTGCCCCAGAGCTCGGCGTTGATGAAGTTGCCGATGCGCCCGGCGCCCAGGCCGATCGGCACCAGCGGCGCGATGAAATCCATCAACTGGAAGAAGCTCTTGCCATTGCGCTTGCCGAACCACCAGGTCGCCAGCATCACGCCGATAAAGCCGCCGTGAAACGACATGCCGCCCTTCCACACCTGCAGGATCAGGCTCGGCTGGTCGATATAGGCCGCCAGGTCGTAGAACAGCACATAGCCCAGGCGACCGCCGAGGATCACCCCCATGGCCACCCAGAACACCAGATCGGAGAGCTTTTCCTGGTTCCAGTTCGGCTCGAAGCGGCTCAAGCGGCGCGAGGCCAGCCACCAGGCGCCACCGATACCGATCAGGTACATCAGGCCGTACCAGTGAATTTTCAGCGGGCCCAGGGCAATAGCCACGGGGTCGATCTGCGGGTAAGGCAGCATGTTAATTCCTCACATCAAAAAATTCACGCCAACGCTGAACAGCAGCAAGGCGAACAGGCGCTTGAGCAGGCGTGGCGACAGACGATGCGCCAAGCGTGCGCCAAAACGGGCAAAGAACATACTGGTGAAGGCAATCCCGGCCATGGCGGGCAGATAGACGAAGCCCAGGCTCCACTGCGGCAATTGCGGGCTGTCCCAACCCAGCCACATGAAGGTCAGCGCACCGGCCACGGCAATCGGCAGGCCGCAGGCGGCGGACGTGGCCACCGCCTGCTGCATGGGCACGCTACGCCAGGTCAGGAAGGGCACGTTGAGCGAACCGCCGCCAATCCCGAAAATCGCCGAAGCCCAGCCAATTACGCCACCGGCGACGGTCAACACCAATTTGCCAGGGACCGAGCTGATGGCCTTGGGTCTAAGGTCCAGGGCCATCTGCAGGGAAACAAGGATCGCGAACACGCCGATGATCTTCTGCAGCTGCGGCCCCTTGATCGCCGCGGCGGTCATGGCCCCCAGGGCCGCGCCCAACAAGATACCCAGGGTCATCCAGACGAAGATCGGCCAGCGCACCGCTCCGCGCCGATGGTGTTCCAGTACCGAGTTGACCGACGTGAAGACGATGGTCGCCAGCGAAGTCCCCACCGCCAGGTGGGTGAGCACGTTCGGGTCGAAACCCTGGGCGGCGAAACTGAATACCAGCACCGGCACGATGATGATCCCACCACCGACACCGAACAGCCCGGCCAGAACGCCAGCAGCGGCGCCAAGCACCAAATACAGCAAGATTTCCATCGCCACCCCCGAAAACAATGCGCAATGGTAATCGCCGCAGGCTGATGCGGGAAGCGCGGAGCGGACTTGGGACTTGCACAATAGGACAGCTACGCTTCAATCTTAGTACCTCAAGCCTGCTGCCCCCGATAGGACTCCCATGTGCCTGATCGTATTCGCTTGGCGTCCCGGCCATGAGTTGCCGTTGGTCATGGCGGCCAACCGCGACGAATTCTATGAACGCCCCAGCCTGCCGCTGGCGCAATGGCCGGACCTGCCTGGAGTGATCGCGGGGCGCGATCAACAGGCCGGCGGCACCTGGCTGGGTGTCGGCCCCGGGGGCCGTTTCGCCGCGCTGACCAATATCCGCGACCCGCGCCAGCCGCCGCGAGGCCGCTCCAGGGGCGAGCTTCCCATCCAGTTCCTGAGTGGCCCGCTCGATCCGCAAGCCTTCTTGCACGACCTGACGCAACGCGCCGGCGACTATTCGGCTTTCAACCTACTACTCGGCGACCACCAGCAACTCTGGCTGCTGAACTCACGCGCAGGCGAGCCCGTGCAACTGACGGGGGGGCTCTACGGCCTGTCGAATGCCGAACTGGATACGCCCTGGCCCAAGGTGGAAAAAGCCAAGGCGTTGCTCGATGAATGCCTGATAGAGCCACAGATTCCGTCGCTACTGGACTTGCTCCATGACTGCCAACAGGTCGAAGACGCCCGCCTACCCGACACCGGTGTAGGCTTGAATACCGAACGCCTGCTCTCGAGCATTTTCATCGCCACCCACAGCTATGGCACCCGCGCCAGCACGGTGCTGCTGGTCAAGGCCGACGGTTCGCGAACCCTGGTCGAGCGCAGCTACGGCCCCTTTGGCGCCTACCTGAACGAGGTGAGGATCGAGCGCTAGGAGCTTCCCGCCTGGGATTCAGGCCTGGATATCCGACGCCGGATTGATCATACGGCCCAGGCCGAGGTTGCGCAGGGCCAGTTGCAGGGTGCTGTGGATCACCTGCGGATTGTCGATGGTCATCACCTGCGCCAGCAGCTCCTTGGCCTTGCCCAGGCTGATCTGACGCAGCAGCCACTTCACCTTGGGCAGGTTGGTGGCGTTCATCGACAGACTGTCGAAACCCATCGCCATCAGCAGCACTGCCGCCGCCGGGTCGCCGGCCATTTCGCCACAGATACTCACCGGCTTGCCTTCGGCATGGGCGCCTTCGACCACCGTGCACAGCGCTTGCAGCACTGCTGGGTGGAGAAAGTCGTAGAGATCGGCGACGCGCGGGTTGTTGCGGTCCACCGCCAGCAGGTACTGGGTCAGGTCGTTGGAGCCGACCGAGAGGAAGTCGACCTGACGCGCCAACTCACGAACCTGATAGACCGCTGCGGGGATCTCGATCATCACCCCCACCGGCGGAAGAGGGATGTCTACGCCCTCGTCGCGCACCTCGCCCCAGGAACGGTGAATCAGGTGCAGCGCTTCTTCCAGCTCCTGGATGCCGGAAATCATCGGCAACAGGATGCGCAGGTTATCCAGGCCTTCACTGGCCTTGAGCATGGCGCGGGTCTGCACCAGGAAGATTTCCGGGTGGTCGAGGGTGACGCGGATGCCGCGCCAACCGAGGAAGGGGTTTTCTTCCTTGATCGGGAAGTAGCTGAGCGCCTTGTCACCGCCGATATCCAGGCTGCGCATGGTCACCGGCAACGGATGGAAGGCCACCAGCTGCTCACGATAGATGGCCAGCTGTTCCTTCTCGCTGGGGAAACGCTCCTTGATCATGAAGGGCACTTCGGTACGGTACAGGCCCACGCCCTCGGCGCCGCGCTCCTGAGCGCGCTTCACATCGGCAAGCAGGCCGGTGTTGACCCACAGCGGCATACGGTAACCGTCCAGCGTCTCGCACGGCAGGCCACGCAAGGCATCGAGACCCTGGGTCAGCTGACGCTCTTCCTCGACCACCTCGGCATACTGCTTGCGCAGGAGCTCGCTGGGGTTGGTGAAGACCTCGCCATGGTAGCCGTCGACGATCAGCTGGATGCCGTCGATCTTCGAATAGGGCAGGTCGACCACCCCCATCACCGTGGGAATACCCATGGCGCGGGCGAAGATCGCCACATGCGAGTTGCCTGAGCCCTGCACCGAGATCAGGCCGACCAGCTTACCCTCGGGCACTTCGCCGAGCATGGCCGGCGACAGTTCCTCGCTGACCAGGATGCAATTATCGGGATACACCAGGGTCTGCTGGCGCGCCTGCTGCAGATAGGCGAGCAGGCGCCGGCCGAGATCCTTGACGTCGGAGGCGCGCTCGCGCAGGTAGGCATCGTCCATCAGCTCGAAGCGATTGACGTGCTCGCCGATCACCTGGCGCAAGGCCCCCTGGGCCCACTGCCCGGTCTTGATGACCTTGACCACCTCGTTACCCAGGGCGGCGTCTTCCAGCATCATCAGGTAGACATCGAACAGCGCGCGCTCTTCCGGACGCAACTGGCTGGCCATCTTCGCCGACAAGGCGCGCATGTCGTTGCGCACGCCGTCCAGAGCGGTGCTGAACAGCAGCAACTCGGCGGCGACGTCCTCGACGTGCTTGTCCGGCACCACCTCCAGGTCGGCCGCCGGCAGCACCACCACGGCCGTGCCCACCGCCGCACCGGGAGAACCCGGCACGCCAATGAACTTGGCCTCCTGGATGCCCTTGCCTTGCCTGCCCAGGCCACGGATCGAACCGGTTGCCTCGGCATGCGCGATAACCCCGGCGAGCTGAGCGCTCATAGTCACCAGGAAGGCTTCTTCGCCCTCGTCGAACTGGCGCCGCTCCTTTTGCTGGATCACCAGCACGCCCATCACCTTGCGGTGGTGGATGATCGGCGACCCTAGAAAGGAGGCATAACGTTCCTCGCCGGTTTCGGCGAAGTAGCGGTAGCGCGGGTGAGCGGCGGCGTCTTCCAGATTGAGCGGTTCTTCGCGGGTGCCGACCAGTCCGACCAGGCCCTCGTTGGGGGCCATGCTGACCTTGCCGATGGAGCGCTTGTTCAGGCCATCGGTGGCCATCAGCACGAAGCGATTGGTCTCGGGGTCGAGCAGGTAGACCGAGCAGACCTGGCTGCCCATGGCCTCTTTGACCCGCTGCACAATGATGCCCAAGGCCGCCTTGAGATCCTTGGCAGCATTAACTTCCTGGACGATCTTGCGTAGCGTATTGAGCATGGCTCGGCTCTAGTCCGTGTCAGTCCCGTGCCAGCAGGCGCGGAGCGAGTTCCTTGAGGGCGCGACGATAGACCTCGCGCTTGAATGTGACCACCTGGCCCAACGGATACCAGTAGCTGACCCAGCGCCAGCCATCGAATTCGGGCTTGCCGGTCAGGTCCATGCGGACCCGCTGTTCGTCGGACGTCAGACGCAGCAGGAACCACTTCTGTTTCTGGCCGATGCACAGCGGCTGGCTGTGGGTACGAACCAGACGCTGAGGCAGACGATACCTCAACCAACCCCGCGTGCAGGCGAGAATTTTCACATCCTGCTGTTCCAGGCCGACTTCTTCGTTCAGTTCGCGGTACAGCGCTTCTTCCGGTGACTCATAGTCGTTGATCCCGCCTTGCGGGAACTGCCAGGCGTCCTGGTTTATCCGACGCGCCCAGAGCACCTGGCCGACATCATTGGTCAGAATGATGCCGACATTGGGGCGAAAACCATCAGGATCGATCACGGCGCACAACCTCGTAAACGCATGTTTCAGCATTGTTCCACAAAGGTCGCAACAGCGGCAACGCGAGCACCCGAATGGGCAGGCCGGGGAAAAGTCGCTATCCTGACCGCCCTTCTAGATTTTGTTCAAAGGTGCCCTGTGCGTCTGGCTTTATTCGATCTCGACAACACCCTGCTCGGCGGCGACAGCGATCACGCCTGGGGCGATTACCTGTGCGAACGCGGCATTCTCGATGGTGTCGCCTACAAGACGCGCAACGACGAGTTCTACCAGGACTACCTGGCCGGTCGCCTGGATATCCGCGACTACCTGAACTTCAGCCTGGCCATCCTTGGCCGCAGCGAGATGGCGCAACTCGAGCAGTGGCACCGCGAGTTCATGCGCGACTGCGTCGAACCGATCATCCTGGCCAAGGGCGAAGCCCTGCTCGAGGAGCACCGCGCCGCCGGCGACAAGCTGCTGATCATCACCGCCACCAACCGCTTCGTCACCGCACCGATCGCCGCCCGCCTGGGCGTCGACACCCTGCTGGCCACCGAATGCGAAATGGCCGACGGGCGCTACACCGGACGCACCACCGACGTACCCTGCTTCAAGGAGGGCAAGGTCACCCGGCTCAACCGCTGGCTGGCGGAAACCGGTTTCAGCCTGGCCGACAGCTGCTTCTACAGTGACTCGATGAACGACCTGGCGCTGCTGGAGCAAGTCACCCACCCCGTAGCAGTCGATCCCGACCCGAACCTGCGGGCCGCAGCCGAACAGCGCGGCTGGCCGATCATTTCGTTGCGCTGAACAACCCGCTGAGCTTGCTTCGTAGGCCGCCCAGCGCTGGGCGGCCGGGCGGCGATCCGTTCGGCGCGCAGCGACGGCCCATCAAGGTTGCGCCGCGCCGGCGGACTGCCGGCGGGGAGAAGCGCCAACTGTCAGGCCGGCTTGGCGCCCATCAGGCCCATGATCACCAGCAACAGCAGGACGATCAGCCCGGCATAGGCGGCGGTAAAGCCCAGCAGGCGGCTGGACGCCGGCGCTTCACCCAGTGCCTGCCAGGCGGCCAGGCGACCGGCGAGCAGCAGACCGAAGAGCATCATCACCGCGAACAGGATGCTGCTACCCAGCAACCAGGTCTGGCCCAGCGGCCAACCGCGCATATTCACCAGCCCCCAGCCACTGACCGGCAGGCTCAGCGCCAGCAAGCCCAGCAGCGGCAGGCTGATCATGCGGGTGCGCCGCAGCTTGCGCTGCAAGATGTCAGCATCACCACCACGCCGGGCCTTCCACAACATGAAGACATGGGCCAGCACCCCGAGCAGCAGCAGAATGGCGGGCAGGCTGTGAGCAATTCGCAGAAGCAGGTATGAATCCATAATGCGGTTGTTCCCTGTCGGATGACCGACGCAATAAGTCGTTAAGCAATGCGGTGTACGACGGCCGGTCAACCCAGAAAGAGGGTGTACGCCGGGTTTTCACTTTCGTCCCAGTACGGATAGCCGATCGCATCCAGTGCCGCCGGCACCAGATGGCGCTCGGCCTCAGGCACTTGCAGGCCGGCGACCACCCGCCCATCGGCGGCGCCGTGGTTGCGGTAGTGGAACATCGAGATGTTCCAGCGCCCACCGAGTTTCTGCAGGAAATTGAACAGTGCGCCCGGCCGCTCAGGGAACTCGAAGCGCAGCACCACCTCGTCGCGCACCCGCGCGGCATGACCGCCGACCATATGGCGGATGTGCAGTTTGGCCAGCTCGTTATCGGTCAGGTCCACCACCGGGAAGCCCTGGCCTCGCAGGTTTTCCACCAGGGCGGCGCGCGGGTCGTTTTCCGGGTGGGTCTGCACGCCGACGAAGATGTGCGCTTCCTTGTCGCTGTGGTAGCGGTAGTTGAACTCGGTGATCTGGCGCTTGCCGATCGCCTCGCAGAAGGCCTTGAAGCTGCCCGGCTGCTCGGGAATGGTCACGGCAATGATCGCCTCGCGCTTCTCGCCCAGCTCGGCACGCTCGGCGACATGGCGCAGGCGGTCGAAGTTGACGTTGGCACCCGAGTCGATGCCGACCAGCACTTGACCACTGCTGCCTTCGCGCTCGATGTACTTCTTGATCCCGGCGACGCTCAGGGCGCCAGCCGGCTCGGTGATCGAGCGGGTGTCGTCGTAGATGTCCTTGATCGCCGCGCAGATCTCGTCGGTGCTGACGGTGATCACCTCGTCGACATGGTGCCGACAGACATCGAAGGTGTACTGGCCGATCTGCGCCACCGCGACGCCGTCGGCGAACAGCCCGACCTGTGGCAGCACCACCCGCTCGCCAGCAGCCATGGCCGCCTGCAGGCAGTTGGAGTCGTCCGGCTCGACGCCGATGATCTTGATCTCGGGCCGCAGGTATTTGACATAGGCGGCAATGCCGGCGATCAAGCCGCCGCCGCCGACCGGCACGAAGATCGCGTCGAGCTGACCCGGCTGCTGGCGGAGGATTTCCATGGCGACGGTGCCCTGGCCGGCAATGGTGTGCGGATCGTCATAGGGGTGGATATAGATGTAGCCCTTCTCGTCCACCAGTTTCAACGAATAGGCCAGCGCCTCGGGGAAGCTGTCGCCGTGCAGCACCACCTTGCCGCCGCGCGAGCGCACGCCCTGGACCTTGATCTCCGGGGTGGTCTTGGGCATCACGATGGTCGCCTTGACCCCCAGCACCTTGGCCGCCAGGGCCAGGCCCTGGGCATGGTTGCCGGCGGAGGCAGTAACCACCCCACGCGCACGTTCCTCGGCCGAGAGCTGCGCCAGCTTGTTGTAGGCGCCGCGAATCTTGAACGAGTACACCGGCTGCAAGTCTTCGCGCTTGAGCAGAATCTGGCTGCCCAGACGCTCGGACAATTGGCTGGCGGTTTGCAACGGCGTTTCCACCGCGACGTCGTAGACGCGCGAGGTGAGGATCATCTTGACGTACTGTTCGAGCATGGCGTTATCGCAGGCGGCTTTTCGAGGGAGTCCGCGAGTCTACCCCAGGCCCGCGCCGAACGACCATACGAAACCCGGGGTTTTGCCGGCGGGCAGCGCAGCCGGACGGCGATTCGCCGCCATCAGTCGCATGCAGGCCGCTGGAGAGCAGCCGGGGAACACCGAGCGACCAATTACCAGAGCGCCTGGCTCCCACGCAGGAGCGGCTTCAGTCGCGAACCGCCGCCCTCTATGGTTCAGGACTCCAGGCCTATTCCACGCAGAATCACACTGGTCACCGTCTGCACCGCCCGCTCGAACTGCAGGTCGGACAGCGGCTGGTGATCGTTGAGCACCCCGACCTGATGGCTGAAGTCGGCGTAGTGCTGGGTCGAGGCCCAGATCATGTAGAGCAGCGCGGACGGCTCCACCGCCAGGATGCGCTTGTCTTCGACCCACTGCCGGATCTTCGCCTCCTTCATCTTCGCCCAGCTGTACAGGCTGTCATCCAGGGTCGCGCCAAGCATGGGGGCGCCATGGATGATCTCGTCGGCCCAGACCTTGGAACCATGCGCGCGGGTGCGTGAGTGGTTCATCTTGGCGCGGATATAGGTAGTGAGCACCACCCGTGGATCGTCGTACATCTCGAAGCACAGCGCGTCCTGCTTCCACACCTCGAGCAGGCCGAGCAGCACCGCGCGATAGAGGTCGTCCTTGGTGCTGAAGTAATAATGCAGGTTGGAACGCGGCAGCCCGACCAGCTCGGCGATGTCGCCCATGGAAGTGCCGCCATAGCCCTTCTCGGCGAAGACCTGCTCGGCGGCCAGAAGAATCTTGTCGACGTTGCGCCGACGAATCGCGCTCTTGTGATTGCCCATGTTCGGTCCATTGCGGCGGAATTGGCCAAGGCTACCACCCACTTCCTTCCCGGGCGACGGAAAGCCTTGGGCTTGGCGCGCGGCATCGCTATAATCGCCAGGTTTCACACGATCGGCACAGCCCGGTCGCTCCCGCCACCTGTCCGAGGGGCGCTGCAGCAAACCCTGTCAATCTAGGGTTTTGTCAGGCTCGGATGGGGCGTTAACCATACGCATCAACGGCGCCCATTCGACACAAACGAATGGAGAACTCATTTATGAGCGCTGTACTGACGCCTGCCGATTTTACCGACTTCAAAGTCGCCGACATTTCCCTGGCCGCATGGGGCCGCCGCGAAATCATCATCGCCGAATCGGAAATGCCCGCCCTGATGGGCATGCGCCGCAAGTACGCCGCCGAGCAACCGCTCAAGGGCGCGAAGATCATCGGCTGCATCCACATGACCATCCAGACCGCCGTGCTGATCGAGACCCTGATTGCCCTGGGCGCCGAAGTGCGCTGGTCGTCCTGCAACATCTTCTCCACCCAGGATCAGGCCGCCGCGGCCATCGCCGCCGCCGGCATCCCGGTGTTCGCCTGGAAAGGCGAGACCGAAGCCGAATACGAATGGTGCATCGAGCAGACCATCCTCAAGGACGGTCAGCCATGGGACGCCAACATGATCCTCGATGACGGCGGCGACCTGACCGAGATCCTGCATAACAAATACCCGGCTATGCTCGACAAGATGCATGGCGTCACCGAAGAAACCACCACCGGCGTGCACCGCCTGCTCGACATGCTCAAGGCCGGCACCCTGAAAGTCCCGGCGATCAACGTCAACGACTCGGTGACCAAGAGCAAGAACGACAACAAGTACGGCTGCCGCCACAGCCTCAACGACGCGATCAAGCGCGGCACCGATCACCTGCTGTCCGGCAAGCAGGCGCTGGTGATCGGCTACGGCGACGTGGGCAAGGGTTCGGCGCAATCGCTGCGCCAGGAAGGCATGATCGTCAAGGTCTCTGAAATCGACCCGATCTGCGCCATGCAGGCCTGCATGGACGGCTTCGAACTGGTTTCGCCTTTTATCGATGGCATCAACGACGGCACTGCCGCCAGCATCGACGCGACCCTGCTGGGCAAGATCGACCTGATCGTCACCACCACCGGCAACGTCAACGTGTGCGACGCCAATATGCTCACCGCCCTGAAGAAGCGTGCCGTGGTCTGCAACATCGGCCACTTCGATAATGAAATCGACACCGCTTTCATGCGCAAGAACTGGGCCTGGGAAGAGGTGAAGCCGCAGGTGCACAAGATCCACCGCACCGGCAAAGACCTTGATCCGCTCAATGACGACTACCTGATCCTGCTGGCCGAAGGCCGCCTGGTCAACCTGGGCAACGCCACCGGCCACCCGAGCCGGATCATGGACGGTTCCTTCGCCAACCAGGTGCTGGCGCAGATCTTCCTGTTCGGCCAGAAATTCGCCGACCTGCCTGCCGCCCAGAAAGCCAAACGCCTGACAGTGGAAGTCCTGCCGAAGAAGCTCGACGAAGAAGTGGCGCTGGAGATGGTCAAGGGCTTTGGCGGCGTGGTCACGCAACTGACCAAGCAGCAGGCCGAGTACATTGGCGTCACCCAAGAAGGCCCGTTCAAGCCGGACGCCTATCGTTACTAATAGCCGCAGGACGGGTCGAGCCGCGCAGCGGCCCGCCCCATCGACAACCTTGGTGGGTTAGGTGCCGCGCAGATACCACGGTAAACCTTTGCTCAGGCGTCATGCGCCCTCCCACCCTACGCCCAAGCCTGGCTTGTTTTAACTGGAAAGCCCTATGTCTCAAGAACGCCGTTACAGCTTCGAGTTCTTCCCTGCCAAGACCGAAGCCGGGCATGAAAAACTGTTGAACGTGGCACGTCAATTGGCGAGCTACAACCCGGATTTCTTCTCCTGCACCTACGGTGCTGGCGGCTCCACCCGCGACCGCACCCTGAATACCGTGCTGCAGCTGAATAACGATGTCGGCGTGAGCACGGCGCCGCACCTGTCCTGCGTCGGTGATTCCAAGGCCGAACTGCGCGAGCTGCTGGGCCTGTACCAGAAGGCCGGGATCGAGCGCATCGTCGCCCTGCGCGGCGATCTGCCGTCCGGTATGGGCATGGCCAGCGGCGAGCTGCGCTACGCCAACGAACTGGTCAGTTTCATCCGCGAAGAAACCGGCGACCACTTCCATATCGAAGTCGCCGCCTACCCGGAGATGCATCCGCAGGCGCGCAATTTCGAGGACGATATCGCCAACTTCGTACGCAAGGCCAAGGCCGGTGCCAGCAGCGCGATCACCCAGTACTTCTTCAACGCCGACAGCTACTTCTACTTCGTCGAGCGGGTGCGCAAGCTGGGTGTGGATATTCCGGTGGTGCCAGGCATCATGCCGATCACCAACTACAGCAAGCTGGCGCGCTTCTCCGACGCCTGCGGTGCCGAGATTCCACGCTGGGTGCGCAAGCAGCTGGAGGCCTACGGCGACGACAGCGACAGCATCCGCGCCTTCGGCGAGCAGGTGATCAGCGAGATGTGCGAACGCCTGCTGCAGGGCGGCGCACCGGGCCTGCACTTCTACAGCATGAACCTGGCAGACCCCAGCCTGGCAATCTGGAACAACCTCAAGCTGCCGCGCTGAAGCTCTGGATTTCTGCGTGACGCCTCCGCCTGCCTGGTTGCAGGCAGACGGAGGCGCTGCAGGTCCGCAAGGGCGAGGCTTGCTGTCCGCAGCCTGTTAGGCTGAATGCAAACGCAGCCGTAAAGCGAGCCCGGCAGCATCGCCAATCCAGGGCAAACGCTGCGGGACTGCCCACCCCCATCTCATGACCGCGCCTCCGGCCCCATATGGCTTGAGCGGGATAACAACCATGGAGCGCCAGATGATCACAAGAAAAACCACCAACGCCACAGTGACCCCCAAGGGCAGCCTGGAAACCCTGTCGCAGTGCGAGGTGCAACAACTGCGCGAGACCGGTTCCGGCAGCGTCTACGCCCTGTTCCGCCAGTGCGCCCTGGCAATCCTCAATACCGGCTCGCACAGCGACAACGCCAAGACCATCTTGGAAGCCTACCCGGACTTTGAGATCCTCATTCATCAACAGGACCGCGGCATTCGCCTGGAGCTGTGCAACGCGCCAGCCGATGCCTTCGTCGATGGCGAAATGATCGCCAGCACCCGGGAAATGCTGTTCAGCGCCCTGCGCGATATCGTCTACACGCAGAGCGAGCTGGAAAACAAGCGAGTGGATTTCAGCAGCTCCAAAGGCATCACCGACTACGTCTTTCACCTGCTGCGCAATGCCCGCACTCTGCGCGCCGGGGTGGAGCCGAAAATAGTGGTGTGCTGGGGCGGCCATTCGATCAGCACCGAAGAGTACAAATACACCAAGGTGGTCGGCCATGAACTGGGCCTGCGCGGCCTGGACATCTGCACCGGCTGCGGCCCCGGGGTGATGAAGGGGCCAATGAAAGGCGCCACCATCTCCCATGCCAAGCAGCGCATCGTCGGCGGACGCTACCTGGGGCTGACCGAGCCGGGTATCATCGCCGCCGAAGCACCCAACCCGATCGTCAATGAACTGGTAATCCTGCCCGATATCGAAAAGCGCCTCGAGGCGTTTGTCCGCGTCGGCCATGGCATCATCATCTTCCCCGGCGGCGCCGGCACCGCCGAAGAGTTGCTGTACTTCCTCGGCATCCTGATGCACCCGGCCAACAAGGACCTGCCGTTCCCGCTGATCATGACCGGGCCGAAAAAAGCCGCGCCCTACTTTGAGCAACTGCATGAATTCATCGGCGCCACCCTCGGCCCCGAAGCGCAGCAGCGCTGCAAAATCATCATCAATGACCCGAGCCAGGTGGCGCGGGAGATGGCGCAAGGCATCAACGAGGTCACGCAGTACCGACGCAAAGAGAATGATGCCTTCCACTTCAACTGGCTGCTGACGATCGACGAGCACTTCCAGCATCCCTTCGAGCCCACCCACGAGAACATGGCCAGCCTCAAACTGACCCGTAATCAGCCGGTGCATGAACTGGCCGCGCATTTGCGCCGCGCGTTCTCTGGCATTGTCGCCGGCAACGTCAAAGACAAGGGCATTCGCCGGATTGAGCAGCACGGCCCCTACGAGATCACCGGCGACCAGGACATCATGCAGCCACTGGATCGCCTGCTGCAGGCCTTTGTCGAGCAGCACCGCATGAAGCTGCCGGGCAACACGGCCTACGTACCCTGCTACAAACTGGTGACCTGAGATATCGTCAACAAGCGTCCGCCTTCTGCGACCGCCTGGGGTCGGTTTCGCGATAGCGCTCGATATTTTCATACCCACTGAGCAGGCTCATCGCGCCCTCCCGGAAGGCGCGAGGGCCTTTTTTGTGAACCAAGCACGCGGGCTTGGCCATGAGGCCACTTTTCAGCGCCACGCTGGCCGGGTAATCTGGCGCAATGCCATTATTCCACCGCCAATTAATCGCCGCCCTGCTGTTCGCCTGCCTGAGCCTCGCGGCCCAGGGTCAGCCGCTGCGCATTGTCAGTGAAGCCTGGCCACCCTATATCCATACGGAGAACGGCGTACTGCGCGGCCTCGACTACGAAACCACGCAGATCGTCCTGCAACGCCTGGATGTCGAGGTCGAATGGCAACTGCTGCCGTGGCGACGCTGCTTGATGGCGCTGGAACAGGGCCAAGCCGACGGTATCCTGGGCATTTTCCACACCCCGGAGCGCGAAGCCTCGATGCTGTTTCCCGGCGAGCCACTGTCACAGATCGATTTTGTGCTGTTCTACGCCAAGGCCAACCCTCATCCCTTCCAGCACCTGACTGATTTGCGCGGGCTGAAAGTCGGGGTCTCCGCCGGCTACTGGTACAGCAACCGGGACTTCCGTGAATCCACGCTGTTTACCCGTGAGTCGGCCCCCAGCCACGCGGCCAACTTCGGCAAGCTGGTGCGCAAACGGGTCGACCTGGTGATCAACGACCGTCGAAGCGGCCACTTTATCCTGGCCCAGACCGGCCTCGAGGAGCAGATCCGGCATCACCCTCAGGTCATCAGTCGCAATCCGTTGTACCTGGGCCTGCGCCGCAACGCCGGGCACGATGAACTGGCCCAACGCTTCGCCAGTGAACTGCGGCGCTTCAAACAGGAACCGGCCTATGCCGCCTTGAAAGCACGCTACAACAGCCCGGATCGGCCCCGACGCGCAGCACAGCCCCCAAGCAAGACGGCAAACCATTAAGCAGGCGAACGCTGCGCAAGGGCATTGCTCTGCTATACTCCACCATTCCCGCCAGGCTTGCGCCCGGATGCTAGTCACCAGAGACCAGCAGTACCGGACGGGATTGCGCCCCCCAAGCGCGATTCAAGTCAGGCAATACACCCCATAGGGCCTCGCCCTCACTAGACAGGATTACTCATGTCCTTTGCCTCCCTCGGTCTCTCCGAGGCTTTAGTCCGCGCCATCGAGGCAGCGGGCTACACCCAGCCTACCCCGGTGCAACAGCGGGCCATTCCCGCCGTGTTGCAAGGCCGCGACCTGATGGTTGCCGCCCAAACAGGGACGGGTAAAACCGGCGGCTTCGCCCTGCCGATCTTGGAACTGCTGTTCCCCAACGGTCACCCCGATCGCGAGCACCGCCACGGCCCGAAACAACCCCGCGTACTGGTGCTCACCCCCACTCGCGAACTGGCCGCACAGGTGCACCAGAGCTTCAAGGTCTATGCCCGCGACCTGAAATTCGTCAGCACCTGTATCTTCGGCGGTGTCGGCACCAATCCCCAGGTGCAAGCCATGGCCAAGGGCGTCGACGTCCTGGTGGCCTGCCCTGGTCGCCTGCTCGACCTGGTCGGCCAGCGTGCCGTGGATTTGTCCCACGTGGAAATCCTGGTCCTCGACGAAGCCGACCGCATGCTCGACATGGGCTTCGTGCATGACGTGAAGAAAGTCCTGGCTCGCCTGCCCACCAAACGGCAGAACCTGCTGTTCTCGGCGACCTTCTCCAAAGACATCACCGACCTTGCCGGCAAGTTGCTGCACAACCCCGAGCGCATCGAGGTCACGCCGCCGAACACCACGGTCGAGCGCATCGAACAACGCGTATACCGCCTGCAGGCCAGCCACAAGCGCGCCCTGCTCGCTCACCTGATCAGCGCCGGCGCCTGGGAACAGGTACTGGTGTTCACCCGTACCAAACACGGCGCCAACCGTCTGGCCGAATACCTCGACAAGCATGGCCTGGCATCCGTGGCGATCCACGGCAACAAGAGCCAGAACGCCCGCACCAAAGCCCTGGCCGACTTCAAGGCCGGCGCCGTACGGATCATGGTTGCCACCGATATCGCCGCCCGTGGCCTGGACATCGACCAACTGCCGCACGTGGTCAATTTCGAGCTGCCAAATATCGAGGAAGACTACGTTCACCGCATCGGCCGTACTGGTCGCGCCGGGCGTAGTGGCGAGGCGATCTCGCTGGTCGCTCCCGATGAAGAAAAACTGCTCAAGGGCATCGAGCGGATGACCAAGCAGAAAATCGCCGATGGCGACCTGCTCGGTTTCGACGCCAGCACGGTCGAGGCGGAGCGCCCGGAAGTGCGCGAGCCACAGAAACCGCGCCAACCCCGCGGCGCCAAGCCTGAAGGCGAGCGCCATGGCGGCGGTCGCAAGGACAAGGGCAAGGACAGCGGCAAGTCCAAGCCTCAGGCGGCCCGCTCGCAGCAGCCGCGCAATACTCAATCCGGCCGGGCCGCGGCGCCGGCAGTACCCGCCCTGCCACCGGATCGGGCGCCGGATGAGTTCCGCGACGACGAAATCGATAACTTCGGTAATCGGGCCGACTATGTCAGCCCGAACCAGAACAAGCAGCAGAACCGTGGCCGTCGGCCCGGTGCGCCTGCTTCGGGTCCCAGTGCCAGCAATGGTGTTGGCCAAGCCCCACGCACACCAAGCAAGAACCCACGCAGCGGGGCAGGCGCCGGTGCTGGCGCTGCTGCCAACCAAGGCAAGCGCCAGGGTTCGGGCGGGCAAGGACGCAATGGCTCCGGCCGCGCCCGGCCGCCACGCGACTCGCGTGAGACCACCACCTCGCTCAACCGCGATGAACTGCCACGGCAAGAGGGCGCGGTAAAAAGCCCTCGTGACAAGCAGCCGGTGATCGTGCACAAGGGTTCGCGCAGCACTGAGCGCTTCCCCACTACCGAGCAACTCGACCAGCTGCCGAGCACTCGGCCGCGGGGCGAGAAGCCTGCCTTGCTGACGCGCAATCGCGAAAGCTAAGCAGCGCCTGCGAAAACAAGAACGCCGACCCTAGGGTCGGCGTTTTTGTTGCTGCGGCGCGTTCGACTTACTGGCGCACGCCTTCCACCGAGATGATCAGCTCGACTTCCGCAGAGGCCGGGCCAAGATCCTTCTCGATCGCGAAATCTTTCAGCTTGAGCGTAGTGCTGCCGGCAAAACCAGCGCGGTAGCCGCCCCATGGGTCATCGCCCTGACCGATAAAGGTGGCGGCAATCACCACTGGCTTGGTCACGCCATTGAGCGTCAGGTTGCCGGTGATGTCGGCCGTGCCTTCGCCGGTGGACTTCACCGCAGTGGACTCGAAGGTCGCCGTCGGATGCCGGCCGACGCTGAGGAAGTCATCGCTGCGGATGTGCTTGTCGCGCTCGGCATGATTGGTGTCGACGCTGACCGTATTAAGGGTGACGCTGACCTTGCTGGCTTCCGGGTTCTTGTCGTCGAAGCTGAAGCTGCCGTCGAAGTCCTTGAAGGTGCCGTACAGCCAGCTGTAGCCCAGGTGGCTGATCTTGAAATTGACGAACGCGTGCTGACCTTGCTTGTCGATGGCGTAATTGGCGGCCATGACATGGCCGGCACTGAGCAGGGCGGAACCGAGTGCCAGGGCGACGAGGGTTTTCTTCAACATGGGCAATCTCCTTATGAGGTTGAATAATTCGCCACGCGGGTCAATCCACGCGACAGTAGGGTTTCAGCGACCGAACATGCGGCTCAACGTGCGATCACGGTCGATAAAGTGATGTTTCAGGGCAGCCAGCGCATGCAAAGCGGCGAAAATCACCAGGGTCCAGCCAAGGTACTCATGCACCAGGCCGGCCACATCTTCCTGGTTGGCAATGCTGGTGAGGGTCGCCGGTACCTCGAACAAGCCGAATACACCGACCCCCCGGCCATCGGCGGTGGAAATCAGGTAGCCGGATACCATCAACACGAACAATCCCAGATAGAGAAACGCATGGCCGAACCTGGCGCCCTGCCGGGTTAAGCGGCTGTGATTGGCCAGGCTGGCCGGTGCCGGACTGAGCCAGCGCCAGAGGATGCGCACCAGCATCACCATAAATAGCAGGATGCCAATGCCCTTGTGCAGCTCCGGCGCGCTCTTGTACCAGCCACTGTAGTAGTCCAGGCCGACCATCCAGTAACCCAGCCCGAACAGACCAAAGACCGCGAGCGCCACCAGCCAGTGCAAGGCAATGCTGATCAACCCGTAATGTGAGCGAGTGTTGTGCCACTGCATCGAGAAGGTTCCGTACCAGGAGATCGACAAAAAAGATCGGGCAAGGGTAACGGCAAATCCATCGATTAAAAGCGGAATTTTTCGCTTTGAAATATCGGGAAATACGATATCAAAAGCCCGTACTTAACCCCCTACACAATGAGATCAGCCCAGCGGGCAGAGCGGCGGGCGATGCCTGTCGACGCTATCCCCGAGCGCGTAACCGGCACTGCCGCGCTCCACAACCCGCCAGGCTGTAGCACACATGTACGGGGAGGCATCTGATAGGCTTGCCGCAGATGACTGGGAGAGTGTTTCGATGAGCCTGAACGACCACTGGATGCAGCGCGACCTGAATGTGCTCTGGCATCCCTGCACGCAGATGAAAGATCACGAACAGCTGCCTCTGGTGCCGATCAAACGCGGTGAAGGGGTTTGGCTGGAAGACTTCGACGGCAAGCGCTACCTAGATGCGGTCAGCTCCTGGTGGGTCAACGTGTTCGGCCATGCCAACCCGCGGATCAACCAGCGCATCAAGGATCAGGTCGACCAACTGGAACACGTGATCCTCGCCGGTTTCAGCCACCAGCCGGTGATCGAACTGTCCGAGCGCCTGGTCAAGATGACCCCGGCCGGACTCGATCGGGTGTTCTATGCCGACAACGGCTCATCCTGCATCGAAGTCGCGCTGAAGATGAGCTTCCACTACTGGCTGAATGTCGGCCAGCCCGAGAAAAAGCGCTTCGTCACCCTGACCAACAGCTACCACGGGGAAACCATCGCGGCCATGTCGGTCGGCGATGTCGCGCTGTTCACCGACACCTACAAGGCGCTGCTGCTGGACACCATCAAGGTGCCCAGCCCGGACTGCTATTTCCGCCCCGACGGCATGAGCTGGGAAGCCCACTCGCGGGCCATGTTCGCCCATATGGAGCAGACCCTGGCCGAGCATGGCCATGAGGTGGCGGCAGTGATAGTCGAGCCGCTGATTCAGGGCGCCGGCGGCATGCGCATGTACCACCCGATCTACCTCAGGCTGCTGCGCGAGGCCTGCGATCGCTATGGCGTGCACCTGATCCACGACGAGATCGCCGTCGGCTTCGGCCGAACCGGGACGATGTTCGCCTGCGAACAGGCCGGCATCCGCCCGGACTTCCTCTGCCTGTCCAAGGCCCTGACCGGTGGCTATCTTCCGCTGGCCGCCTGCCTGACCACCGATACCATCTACCAGGCGTTCTACGACGACTACAACACCCTGCGCGCTTTCCTCCACTCGCACAGCTACACCGGCAATCCGCTGGCCTGCGCCGCGGCTTTGGCGACCCTGGATATCTTCGAACAGGACAACGTCATCGAGGCCAACAAGAAACTCGCCGCGCGCATGGCCAGCGCCACCGCGCACCTGGTCGACCACCCGCATGTCGCCGAGGTGCGCCAGACCGGCATGGCCCTGGCCATCGAGATGGTCCATGACAAGGCGAACAAGACCGCCTACCCCTGGCAGGAGCGCCGCGGCCTCAAGGTTTTCCAGCATGCCCTGCAACGGGGCGCCCTGCTGCGCCCGCTGGGCAGCGTGGTGTATTTCCTGCCGCCCTACGTGATCAGTGAAGAGCAGATCGACTTCCTGGCCGAGGTCGCCACTGAAGGCATCGACCTGGCCACCCGCAGTTCGGTCAGTGTGGCCGTGGGCAACAATCGCTACCCGGGCTTTCGCGATCCGGGCTAAGGCGCCGCTATAAGCTGCAAGCCGAAAGCATTAAGCTTGCAGCTCCTAACTTGCCGCGTGCAGCTTGCCCTTATGCGCCTATCCCGCTTCTTTATCGACGCCCCGCTCGCTCTCGGCCAGCATGAGCTGCCGGAAACCCAGGCCCACTACATCGGCCGCGTGCTGCGCCATGCTGTTGGCGATGCCGTGCAATTGTTCGACGGCAGCGGCAACGAGTTTCTCGGCGAGCTGATCGAGGTCGGCAAAAAGAACGTGCGCGTCGAAGTACGCGAGGTCTTCGCCGGTCTGGCTGAATCGCCGCTGCACATCCACCTGGGCCAGGGCCTGTCACGTGGCGAGCGCATGGACTGGGCGATCCAGAAGGCCTGCGAACTGGGGGCCAATGCGATCACCCCGATTGTCAGCGAACGCTGCGAGGTGCGCCTGAAAGACGAGCGGGCCGACAAGCGCATGGCCCATTGGCGCCAGGTGGCGATCAGTGCCTGCGAACAGTGCGGCCGCTCGGTGGTTCCGGTCATTCACCCGCCGCTCGGGCTGAGCGACTGGCTCGGCCAGAGCGAGGCGGAGTTGAAACTGGTGCTGCATCCAGTCGCCGAGCCGCTGGCCAGCCACGGCAAGCCGCAATCGCTGGCCTTCCTGATCGGCCCGGAAGGGGGCTTGGCGGATGCCGAGGTGGCGCAGGCGAAAAACGCCGGCTTCCACGCCGCGCGCCTGGGACCTCGGGTACTGCGCACGGAAACCGCGCCGGTGGTGGCGCTCAGCGTTGCGCAGCAATTGTGGGGCGATTTCTAAAAACTGCTCGCAGGTCGTTTTCAATGCAGGAACGGCACCGCAGGTAGTTTCACCGCCTGCTAGCGCCAGCCTAGGCAGACGGGGCGCAGCGACAGTCTGCCTGAGGTGTGTCGTACTTGTGATCGACGCTGCACTGCCTGCGGCGAGGGACACCCGGATCGCGGACTGCTCGAGGTAACGACTCGTAGTAGGCGAGCGCTTTTCACTCGCGCTCAGATCAACCCGGCATCTGCCAGTTTCTGCTCCAAGCCAACCAGGTCGGGAATCTTCAGCACATTCTCGCCAATGAGCACCGCATCCAGCTCCAGCGGCGCCAGTGGCACGTCGGCACGCAGCAACTCGGCACCAACCTTTACCGATCGCGGAATGCCCTGGACCAGGAGGGCAATGAACTTGACCTTGGCGCGCCCACCGAGGGCGTTGATGATCGCCACACGCGCAGCGGAACCGACCTGAGCCTGGCCATCGGAGGCCGCCTCGAACGACAGCAGCGGCAAACTCAAGTCACGCCAGCTAACCTGACCAAGAAACCAGGCCGGCATGCCAGCACTGACTTGCGGCGCGCGATAGGCAACCAGCTCGGCGACGGCCACGTTAGGCAGCAACAGGGTGCGATCGGCCAGTGGCACCTGCAGCGCAGTGAGGCTGTTGACGGTATTCGGGGTGGCTATGACTTGGCTCATGTAAAGGCTATGCCCCAATTATCTGTGGTGAAGATTCAAGCGCGGCGGTTTCATTGCACTGCTCGGCCAGCTGATTGACCAGCCCTGCGGCCAGCTCCCGGGGGTCGGCGCTGAAACTGCTGTATCCACCCTCGCGCAGGCTGTCCGGCATGCTCGGGCAGACACAGGTATCGCTACGCTGGGTCCAGATGGCCCCGCCCTGGCGCCGCACATAAGCCGCCGCGGCGCTGCCATCGCTGCCCATGCCACTGAAGGCAATGACGCCGCAAAGCCCGGCATAATGCTTGGCCAGATTGAGCATCATCTGATCGATCGATGGACTGTAGGGTTCCGGCCAGGCCCGTTCGCTGATGAGCATGGTTCCTTCTTCACTGAAACCCAGCTCGCGACTGATCGGCACTACCACCACCTCACCGCAACGTACCGAGTCGCCGTGACGCGCCGGATTGACACGCCACTGGCTATGTCGTCCGACCGCCTGCGGTAGCACCGACTCGAAACTGGGGTCAATATGCTGGGCATAGACAAAACCAACCGGCAGACCACCAGGCAAGGCGTCGAGGAAAGCCTTGATCGCAGCCGGGCCGCCGAGCGAAGCGGCCAGCAACCAGACCTGCCGAGCCGGCTCTCCAACCACCAACGGCGTATCTGCGAGCACCTGTGGCAGATCCAGACGAGTTGGCCGCTGCGCCTCGGCCAGCAAAGCCTGGAGACTGGGCCCAACCGCTTGCGATGGATCACCGATCAGCTTCTTCAACTTGCCAAACAGGCGCCGCTCCCAACGCGGGTAATTTTCCGAATGGCGCTCCGGGGCATGTCCCTCGCCAAACAGGATTGGCACGCAGGCGGTTTCCATCAGGTTGTCGACCAGCGGCAAATCCTCGGACTGGGCCAGATCGATCAGCCACAGGTCGGTCTCGCAAGCCGTCAACGTTGCCTCATCCAGGCGCGCCGGATCGCTGTTTAGCACGACCTGATAGCCGCTCCCGGTCAACGCCTGCTGCAGCACATGGCGCTGCAGGGAGGTATCGGCAATCACCGCAATACGTGCCACGCTGTTGTCCGTCATGCGCGCGTGTCCGGATGGCGTTCTACCGGGTGGCGATCCACCAACCTGGCAATGCTCTCGAGCAATAACGACTCCTGGTAGGGTTTACCGAGGTATTCGTTGACACCAATGGCCAGCGCTCGCTCACGGTGTTTCTCACCGGTACGCGAGGTGATCATGATGATCGGCAGGTTTTTCAGATGCTCGTCGTGACGCACCAGAGTTGCCACTTCGAAACCGTCCATGCGCGGCATTTCGATGTCCAGCAACATGATGTCGGGCTTGTGCTCCTGCAACTGGGAGATGGCGTCCACGCCGTCCTTGGCCGTCAATACGTTCATGCCGTTACGCTCGAGCAGACGACTGGTGACCTTGCGCACGGTGACCGAGTCATCCACCACCATGACCAGGGTCGGCCGATCCGCTTCAATTTCCGCGGCAGTCGCCGTATGGCCGACCATGCGTGGATGCAATTGGTTGAGCAGGTGCGCATGGAGCACGCGGATGGTGGCCAGCAGGTCGAGAATCACCACCACGCGACCGTCACCCAGAATGGTCGCGCCGGAAATGCCATGCACCCCGGCGAACTGCGGCCCCAGGCTCTTCACCACAATCTCGCGGGAGCCGGCCAGGGAGTCGACCTGCACCGCCACCGCGTGCTCGCTCGAGCGCACCAGGATCACCGGCAAGGGCAGGCTCTGACCGACCAGCTTGGGTTGCTGGCCGTTATTCAGCAGGTCACCGAGATAACGCAACTCGTAGGCCTGACCGGCGTACTCGAAACGCGGGGTCTCAGTCGCCGCCGAGCCACTCTGTTCATAGAGGGCTTCCAGCTCGTAAGGAGAAATCCGCACGATGCCTTCGATGGTGTTCAGCGGGATGGCATACAGGTCTTCGCCCGACAGCACCATCAGCGCACGGTTGACCGACACGGTGAACGGCAGACGAATGGCAAAGCGCGTGCCTTCGCCCGGGGTCGAATCGATGCTCATGGAGCCGCCGAGCTGCTTGACCTCGGAATGCACCACGTCCATGCCGACGCCACGCCCGGAAATCTGGGTGACCGCCTCGGCGGTGGAAAACCCAGCTTCGAGGATGAACTGGAGGATTTCGTGATCGGTCAGATCCGACTCCTGGTCCATCAGGCCACGCTCGATGGCCTTGCGCCGTACGGCATCGAGTTTGATCCCGCCGCCATCGTCGCTGAGGGTCAAGACGATATCACCGCCCTCGCGGCCCAGGTTCAGGCGGATAGTGCCCTGCTCCGGCTTGCCAGCGGCGCGGCGTAGCGCAGCCGGCTCGATACCATGGTCGACTGCGTTGCGCAGCATATGCTCCAGCGGCGCCACAATACGTTCGAGCACGGTGCGGTCCATCTCGCCTTCGGCATTACCAAGTACGAATTCGACCTGCTTGCCCAACTCACCGGCGACCTGACGGACAATCCGCCGCAGCCGCGGGACCAGCCGGTCGAAGGGCACCATGCGGGTGCGCATCAAGCCTTCCTGCAGCTCGGTATTGACCCGCGCCTGTTGCAGCAACAGGGTTTCCGCATCGCGGTTACGCATGGCCAGGGTTTCTTTCAGATCGAGCAAGTCGGAGGCGGACTCAAACAGTGCGCGTGAAAGCTGCTGCAGCTGCGAATGGCGGTCCATTTCCAGCGGATCGAAATCCTCGTAGCCGGCGCGCTCGGCCTCGGCCTGATAGCGACTGAGGATCTGCGCCTGGGTTTCGATGTCCAGGCGGCGCAGTTGGTCGCGTACACGGTCGATGGTCGCTTCCATCTCACTCAGGGTGAAACCGAAGTCGCTGACCTGTTGTTCGACCCGACCGCGAAAGATCGAAGTCTCACCGGCCAGGTTGACCAGACCTTCGAGCAGTTCCGCCGGCACCTTGACCAGCTCCTGTGGAGCACGTCGCGCGGCAGCTTCCTGCGCAGCTTCCTGCGCACGACGAACGAACGGCAGGACTTTCGCCACCTGCTCCCGCGCCGGCAATTCACTGGCCGCGACTATAGGTGCCAGCAGGCCGGGGACTGTTGCCGCCACGACCTCAACGCTGGCCGTCGCCTGGTCATCGTCGGCAAAACTGGCTTGCAGGCGCTGACGCAGTTGATCGAGCTCTTTCTGCAGCCCCTCGAAGCCGGACTGCACATCGAGGAACAGGCTTTCCGGCCATGGCGCACCTTGCAGCAGGGCCTCGCTCAGGTGTGCTTCAAGGTCATGGGTCAGATTGCCCAGACGGTTCTGGCCGGCCAGCCGCGCCCCACCCTTGAGGGTATGCAGGACACGCAACATGTCATCGATCGCCGCGCCATCGTCACGCTGCTGATCCCAGCGACCCATGGCGGCCTCCATCGCCTCCAACAGGTCGTCGGCTTCTTCCAGGAAGATATCGAGGATGTCAGACTCGTCATCGTCCTGATCCGGATGTTCCGCCACCGCCTTGAGTTGCACGGCAGACGGCATGCTCAGTTGCTGGTCCGGGTTGGCGCGAAAATGCTTGATCGTCTCGATCAGCGCATCGCCATCAGGCACCGGGCGCTTGCCGCGCACCGCATCGAGCATCTCCGCCAGGCGATCGTGGCAAGCCTGGAGCAGGCCGAACAGCTCCTGGCTAGGACGCAGCCGACCATCCGCGAGCCCTTCGTAGAGGAATTCGAGTTCATGGGCGAGGTCGCCAATCTCGCGTATTTCCGCCATGCGCGCACCACCCTTGAGGGTGTGCAGGTCGCGCTGCAGGGCTTCCAGTTCGAGGCTGTTGTCGACGTCATCCATCCAGCGCAGCAGCGCCGCGCCAGAACTGTCGATGATGTCGAAACCCTCTTCGAGGAAGATGTCCACCAGCTCCTGGTCGGGCTGATCGACGAACTCGGCTGCCACGGGCATAGCAGCATCGGTTGCCGCGGGTGCGGCGAGGGCCTCCGCTGGCGTCTCCCGCTCAACCTCGGCAAAATCCTGCTCAGGGTCTGCTTCCAGGCTCGGCTCTAGATCGTCCTCGCTGTGCAGCAATGACGACAGCACCTCTTCAACATCATCCTCCTGGTCGGCTTCGGCTTCGGCTTCGGCTTCGGCTTCGGCTTCGGCTTCGGCTTCGGCTTCGAGATCATTCTCGGCGGCCGTTGCCGCTACTGACAAACTGGGCACGCCCCCCCCCTGGCGGAAGTGACGTATCGCCTCGATCAGTTCGTGCGGAGACTGCATCACGGCCTGCTTTTGCAGCTGCTCCAGCAACATGGCCAGGCAATCATGGCTTTGCTGCAGCAGAGCGACGAGCGCCGGCGAATGGCTGAAGCGCCGATCCACCAGGCCTTCGTACAAGGACTCCAGCTCATGGGCGAGGTCGCCAATCGGACGAATCTCGGCCATCCGCGCGCCACCCTTGAGGGTATGCAAGTCACGCTGCAGGGACGACAGGGCGGCCTTGTTGCCCGGCTCGGCACTCCAGCCTTCCAATGCCTGACCGGCGCTCTCGAGGATGTCCACGGCTTCCTCGAGGAAGATCTCGACCATCTCCGCGTCGAGCGCCTCATAGCCAGAGGAAGCAGCAGGCTCGGACTCAGGCAAAATACCGATGTCCTCATCGACCTGCATCTCCACTGCTGTCACCGTCTCGCCGTCGCTCTCGTGCGCCCAGGGCGACTGCTCGAGCGCCGCAGTGGCGGCATCCAGCTCGACGGGCTGCAAATCCGCCTGCCCTTGCGCGGACAACAGTGCCAGTGCGCTCGGATCCAGCGCTTCACCGAGCAACCTGCGCAGTGCCTCGACCCGCGCCGGCTCGGCGCTGACCTGGAGGCCGGCGGCAACCTGATCCATCATGCTGATCAGGGCTTCATGCGCCTGTTCGGCCTCGCTGAAGAAGCGCTCGCTGACCGCCAGGCTGCCTTCTTCCACGGCACCATAGAGGTCGAGCAGGGCTTCGCAGAGTTCATCGATCTGCGGCAATTCGGCCATTTCCGCGCCGCGCCCCAGGGTCGTCAACTCGTCCAGCAAGGCACTCAGTTCCTGACGATCGGAGGGGTGCTCGCGCCAGCGCTGCAGCAAGGCCTCGGCATCCAGCAGGATGTCCATGCCCTCGGCGAGGAAAATGCCGATCAGCTGCGGATCGCGGGTTTCGCCCTGCTCGCTCTGGCGACTGCTTTGCGCGGCGTCGAGGCGATCCTGATGCAGTTTGTGCGCACGCTCGAGGAACTCCGGCGCACCGGACAGAGGAGCCAGCGGCTGAGTTTCCAGCTGCGCCAGGCCGAGACGGAACAGCTTCTCGGCAGCGCTCAATAATTCGGCTTCGGCCAGATCCATCGGGATCAGGTTGCTCTTGAACTCCTTGACCATTTTTTCCAGCGGTGCGGCGATCTCCGCCACCGGCAGAATTCCGGCCATGTAGGCACTGCCTTTGAGGGTGTGCAGGGCACGCTGCAGGTCGTCGGTGACCGGCTGTGGCAGTTCCTGGGCGCAATCGGCAAGAAAACCGACCAGGGTGTCGAGGTGGGTTTCGGCTTCGTTGCGGAAAATCTCCAACAGTTGCGGATCGAGGGGCTCGCCATAAAGGGGCTCGCCATCGAGCACTTCGCTCGGCTCAACGACTGACGCAACAGCCTCGGGCTCACCTTCAGGTGACGCGACCTGGACCGCCGGGGCATCGGCTTTTGTCAGGCTCTGCCCTTTCGCCAGCGCATGCGCGGTGGCGGCCAGCAGGTCGACATCGTCACGCTGGCGCTGGGCCTTGGCGGCGAACTCGGCGACCAGGGCCGGCATCAGCGCGACCACGTCGGCCACCACCTGCAACACGTCGGCAGTGGGTTCAATGCTGCGGTCGAGAACCCGATTGAGCAGGTTCTCGATCGACCAGCCCAACTCGCCGATGACCAGCGCCCGAACCATGCGACCACTGCCCTTGAGGGTGTGGAAGGCGCGGCGAATTTCGATCAATGCCTCTTTGTTGGCCGGGTCGGCACCCCATTGCGGCAGAAACTCGCCGATGGTTTCCAACACTTCGCCGGCTTCTTCGACGAAGACCTCCATCAACTCTTCATCGAACGACTCTTCATCGGCCGGTGGTGGCAGCAGACTCGGCGGCACATCGTGAGCCGGCGGATTGATCGCCTGCTGCGGTGCGGCCATGACATCGGCCAGCGACAGCGGCTTGTCGACCTCGGGGGCAGGTTCATCGACTGTCAGCGGCGCACTCGGCAGTTCAACTTCGGGCACACCCAGCGATGCCAGCTCGGCCTCATCCCAGTGGCCAGAGCCGTTCAGCTCGTCCAGACTCAGCTCTTCGAGCAGCATGGCATCCTGGCTGAAATCCGCCTGCGACGCTGGCGCTTCCTCACTGAGGTCGAGAGTCGGCAGGGGTTCGATTACCTCCGCCTCGAACTGCAGATCGAGCGCCTGTGGATCAGTTTCCAGCGGGGCAAGGCTCCAACTGTCATCGTCAAGCGGCGGCTGGGTCTCGACCGCCGCAGTGCCAGTCTCGGCGAGTTCGGCGCCCGGTTCCTCAAACGGCGCGGGCTCGATCTGCGCCTCCTGCTGTGCAACCGGCTCCAGAGTCTCGGCCTCGGCTGGCTCATCGGCCAGTACTTCGATGTCATGCAGCGGGTCGGCAAGCGAGGCGACATCTTCTTGCCGTGGATCTATCTGATCGAGGATCGAGGGCTTTTCTTTCAGGGGATAACCGAGACTTTCCAGGCTTTCCTCGGCCACATCGAGAATCAGGTCACCCTGGCTGCCATGGTCTTCGGCCAGGCGCTCAAGGTAGTACTCGACGCTGGTGATGGCATCGGCCAAGGTGTCCAGGCTCTGCCAGTTAGGCACGGCCTTGCGCGCCAGCAGCTGTTCCTGAATGTAGCGATTGCAGGCATTCAACAGCTCCGCGGCCCGCGCCAGCGGAATCATTGCCAGGCCGCCACGCACCTGGGTCAGCAGCGCCGGCACACGCGCCAGGTGCTCGTGATTCCACTGCGAGGCAATGAACTCGATGATCGCGTCCTTGGCCTGTTCCAGGCCGTTGCGCGCTTCCTTGATCACCAGCTGGTGAATCTGCGCCACGTCGGTGGTGGGCAGGTGGCTCTCTTCGCGAGAGCCGTCGGCAACCGGACCGACCATGCCGGCCAGGGTCGCCTCGACATACAGCAGTGCTCCGGCAACATCCATCAACACGGCATCGCTCGGCGCCTGCCGGCCAAGGGCCAGGCCGTGAACCACGTCGATCTGATCGAGGATGACTTTACGTGGCTGGCCGAAACCCAGCACGGCGAGGGTGTCGGCAATCTGCTTGAGCGGCGCCAGCAGGCTCTCCAGCTCGCCCACATGATTGCGATCACTGCGCACGAACAGGTCGAGGCTGTCCTTGACCCGCACCAGCTCCTCACACAGCGCGCCAACGACCGAGCGCATGGCATCGCGATCCGGACCGGCCAGACGGGCACGCTCCTCATTGACGATATCGGTGTTAGGCAGCGCGTCGTCGAGTCGGAACTGTTCCTTCAAGGCCCTGATACGCGGTGACTGCGCCGGTGCCTTGGCGACATAGAACAACAGATTCTTGGTCAGCTCGTCGGAGGCCGGCTGGTTGATGCCGTCGGCACCCTGATCGAGCAGGCGCTTGAGTTCTTTATCGACCTCACGCAGCAGCGTACGTACCGACGGACTATTGACCACGCCACCGCTGGCCAGCCCCTCGACCAGACCCGAGGCGATCTGCCACAAGGGACCCAGCGGCGCGTCTTTGCACAACGTCTCGAGACGGCCAAAAACCCGCGCCATATAGCCCAGATTGGTCGGCAGATCCTGATTACGCAGGAGCCCGACCAAGGCCACTTGCAGCATCTGCCGCAGCTTGCGCAGCAGTATCGGCAGGTCCGCGGTGCGCAGTTCGCCCAGGGACTCGTCTGACAAGGCCGGCGCACGCGCGGACATATCCGGGGAAAATAAACTGTTCTCCGAGAGCAGCTTTTCGCCGCGGGCGGCACGCAGGTCGTTGAGCAGCGGCAACACCACCATCGGCAAATCGCGACGGGCGGTCTGGATCCGATCGAGGTAGACCGGCAGCTGGAGGATGGCCTGCATCAGCACTTCCAGGGCTTCGCCCTGGCTGGCCACGCGACCTTCCATCAAGGCCCGGGCCAGGTGCTCCATTTCTTCGGCGAGCAGGGCTGCGCCGTAGAACTCCACCATTTGCAGAGTGCCGTGTACCTGGTGCACATAGGTCAGGCAGAAGCGCATGCGCGTTGAATCCTGGGGATTCTCGACGTATGCCTCCAGGGCTTGGCGCGCCTGTTTCAGGGTTTCCGCGATTTCGCCTTTGACCCATTCCAGGGCGACATAGTCGTGCCGATCCCCCATAGCCGCTTCACTCATAAACTTGGCTCTGCCCTATCCCTTGCGGGTAAACGCCAGCACTCGCTCGTCGGCCACCGGAAGCAAATCCGGATGCTGCCAACCAACCACTTCACCCACTCCCACCACCAGCAGACCACCCGGTGCCAGGCGCTCGGCCAGGCAGTTGAGGATCTCGCGGCGACGCCAGCGGCGAAAATAGATCAGCAAGTTCTGACAAAAAATGACGTCCATACCGGACATTGGCGCCTTGGCCAACTCCAGCACATTGAGCCTGGCGCAACACACTCGCGCGGCCAGATCCGCTACAACTTTGAAGCGTCCATCGGCTTGGGCCACAAAATAGCGTTGACCCAACTCCGTATCGATTTGTTCCAACTTGCGCGGGCCGTACTGACCATCGCGCGCCAGGCGCAGAGCGTTCAGGCTGATATCGGTTCCGGTTACGCCAAAGTGCTCGGGGTGCTCGCTGTCACGCAGCACTTCAGCCGCCGTGATCGCCAACGAATAAGGTTCCTCACCACTCGAGCATCCGACGCTCCACATCTCCCAGGGGCTACCCAACCCTCGCTGCAGTCGCTCTCGCAGGTAACGCTCGAGTACCTCAAACGATGGCCGGTGACGAAAGAAACGGGTCTCCTGCACGGTCAGGCGGTCCAGCAGGGTCGACCACTCGACCGCTCCACGCGGACCATCCGTGACCTGGCGGAAATAGGTGGCGTAATCCGCCACACCCAGTTCACGCATGCGCGCACTCAGGTTGGTCTGCAGAAACGCCTGCCGCTGCTCACTGATCACCACGCCAGTGCGCTCTTCGAGCAGCGCTTGCCAAGCGCGAAACTCGGCAGCAGCCATGTCCACCACTGGTTGCAAGGCCCAGGCGCCTGACTGCATGTCGTGCCTCTCGCTCATGGCCATAGACGCTGGACAGCGACCAGCAAAGGTCGCCACGCCACGTTTGCTTATGCCTGTTCGCCGCTTTCCGGCAGGGTAAAGCCGGAAACCGACTTACGCATCTCACTGGCCATCTTGGCCAGGTTACCAATGCTCTTGGCGGTAGCCGTGGTACCGGACGAGGTCTGCGAGGTGATCTCCTGGATCACGTTCATGGTGTTGGAAATGTGACCGGCCGAAGAAGCCTGCTGGCGCGCCGCGTTGGAAATGTTCTGGATCAAGGCCGCGAGGGTCTTGGATACCTTCTCGATCTCCTCCAGCGCGACCCCGGCGTCCTGCGCCAAGTGTGCACCGCGGACTACCTCGGAGGTGGTCTGCTCCATCGAGATTACCGCTTCGTTGGTGTCGGTCTGAATCGTCTTGACCAGGGCTTCGATCTGCTTGGTCGCCGCCGATGAACGTTCCGCCAGGCGCTGGACTTCGTCCGCCACCACCGCAAAGCCGCGGCCCGCATCACCGGCCATGGAAGCCTGGATCGCGGCGTTCAGGGCGAGGATGTTGGTCTGGTCGGCAATGTCGTTGATCAGGCTAACGATGTCACCGATCTCCTGGGACGACTCACCGAGGCGCTTGATTCGCTTCGAGGTGTCCTGGATCTGCTCACGGATGTTATCCATGCCGGTGATGGTGTTGTGCACCACCTCGTTACCCTTGTTGGCGATGGCTACCGAACGTTCCGCTACCGCAGAGGATTCCGAGGCGTTCGCCGATACCTGGTCAATCGACACGGCCATCTCGTTGATCGCCGCCGAGGCACCGGCGATTTCCTGGGCCTGGTGCTCCGAGGCTTCGGCCAGGTGCATCGCCGTGGCCTGGGTTTCCTGGGCGGCGCCAGCTACCTGAACGGCGGTCAGGTTGATGGTCACTACCAGGTCGCGCAGCTGGTCGATGGAGTAGTTGATGGAGTCGGCGATGGCACCGGTGAAGTCTTCGGTTACGGTCGCGGCAACGGTCAAGTCACCGTCGGCAAGGTCGGCAATTTCATCCAGCAGTCGCAGAATCGCCGCCTGGTTACGTTCGTTTTTCTCGGCGGTCTCAGCGAGGCGGCGGTTGGTCTCCCGCACCATCACGATGCCGATCAGGATGATCGAGGCCAATGCCAGAATACCCAGCACATAACCGGCCAGGGTGTTGATGGCGCGGCCATCAGCCATGTCTTCGAAGCCGACAGCCAGCTCGGAGGCTTTATCCAAGAGGGTCTGCGAGACGGTGAAAATGCCGTTGGCCGACTCCCGCACCTGGAACAGTTCCGGCGAGGTTTCGAGAATCTCGTCCACCGAACCGGAAACGAATTCGAACAGCTCGGAAATTTCCGCCAACCGCTCGAGCGCTTCCGCGTCGTTGACCTTGGCAATTTCCATTGCCGCATTGCCTTCCAGCATGGCGCTCAATACCCGCCCGAACAGGCTGGCATCGCGACCGAACATGTCGGCGGCCTGCACCGAGTCCTGGTCACCGGCCAGTACTTTGTTCACCGAACCGAGGATACGCTCTGCCAGCAGCGACTGACGCTGGGCCACGGAAACCTGGACGGCCGGCGCCCCGCTTTCCAGGAGGATGTCGACCACTTCCTCGTACTCGACCTGCAGCTGCGGGATGGTTTCCGCCAGGGTCTCAGCCACCTGATGCAGGGACAGAACGGTCTGTTCGCTGGCCAGAATGGCGTCGGTGTTCTGCCGCAGACTATCCCAGTCCTGCTGCACGGCTGCCATCTGCGCCTGCACGTCTTCTGGCGCCGAAGGCATACCGCTGACCTCGTTGCCGTCGGTCAGATAGCCCCAACGGGTCTGGAAGTCGTTGCGCGCCTCGCGCAACAGACCGAAGGCTTCGGCAGTACCGGCCGCTGCTTCGGTGGAGTTCTTGGCAATACGCTGGGACAGCACCCGTAGCTCACCGGCATGGCCGATGTATTCCGTATCGTAGTTGGATTGCGTGTTGATGTAGGCGAAGTTGGCAAACAACAGCACGATGGAGACGATCAGGACGATAAACAGCCCAGCGATCAGCGTGCTGCTGCGCGTACCCGTGAATAGATTGCCTGTATTTAGTTTTTTCATTTTCTGGCCCCCGCCCGGACCGATCGCGCTACCGTTCCCACACAACCCCAACAGGCCGACAAAGCCGACCCAACCGAAAAACTGTTAAAACGCAACATCGAGAAACCCCTGGTGCTGGGCCAGCGCATGAGGACTGAACACCAACCAGGGCTGCTCGCGCTGGAAGACGCCATGAATAAACGGCGCAATGGATGCCTCGAGCGGCGGTAGCCGCTCGGAGAAGGTGTCCACTGGAAAATGCTGCATGCCGAACACTTCATCGACCGTCAGCCCGGCGAATACGTCCTGATGGTCGACCACCAGCACCCGCCGTTTCTTGCGCAGCGGCGATAACTCGTTACCGAAGAAGCCGCACAAGTCCATCACTGGCAACAGCCGTCCGCGTACGTTGGCCACGCCCTTGACCCAGCTTTTAACCCCGGGCAACAAGGTATGACGCGGCTCGTGCAGCACCTCCCCTATCTCGCCCATGGGCGCGACAAAAAATCGCTCACCCATGCGAAAGCCGATCCCGCTCCAGGTTTGCACGGCAGCCTGCTGCAATGGCAAGCCAGCCGCCAGCAACCGGCAACGCTGGTCGATTTCGAGGAGGGTTTGAAACGGTGTGTGCGTATCCGTCATGCCAACTGCGGCCTTCTTCTTATTTGGTTACTGGCACAGCATCAACCGGCCAATACCGCATTCAAGGTTTTCAGCAGTGTTGCTTCGTCAACCGGCTTGGTCAGGTAGTCTTTGGCGCCTTGGCGCTTACCCCAGACCTTGTCGGTCTCCTGATCCTTGGTGGTAACGATGATCACCGGGATGTGACTGGTATCAGCGTCTTTGGTCAACTGGCGGGTCGCCTGAAAACCATTGAGGCCCGGCATGACGATGTCCATCAACACGACATCAGGTTTTTCCTGACGCGCCAGGGCAACGCCGTCCGCGCCATTTTCCGCCTTGAGCACCTGGTGGCCATTTTTTTCCAGCATGGCGGTCAACTTGTACATTTCAGTCGGCGAGTCATCAACAATCAAAATTCGAGCCATGGTGTTTCCCAATACATGAAAAGGCGTCTACCGCTATCCGGCAAACGTCAGGATGCCTGTTCCACCGGGGTAAAGTCAGGGACATGGGCCTTGATCGCTCCGAGCAACTCTTCCTTGCTGAAAGGCTTGGTCAGATATTGATCGGAGCCGACGATGCGCCCCTTGGCCTTGTCGAACAAGCCGTCCTTGGAAGACAGCATGATCACCGGGGTGGACTTGAAAGCACTGTTGTTCTTGATCAGGGCACAGGTCTGATAGCCATCGAGCCGCGGCATCATGATGTCGACAAAAATAATATTTGGATGGGTGTCGGCGATCTTTGCCAAGGCATCGAAACCGTCAACTGCGGTAATTACCTCGCAACCCACCTTCTTCAGCAGGGTTTCCGCGGTACGACGAATCGTTTTCGAATCGTCGATCACCATTACCCTCAAACCCTCGGAATGCTGTTCCATGTTTGCCCTACCATCGCCTCGGTGAGTCGTTATTTTGCGTTCTATCAGTGCGCCTGAGGCCTTACCTCCGACGGGCTGCAACCCAATCGTCGGGCCTTTTTAGCACACTCTCCCCATGCAAGCTATAAGCCGCGGAAGGGCAAGGTTTTTTCCTTGACCACCCGCCTTCCCAGCGCCACCCTGATGCCACACGCTAGCCCCGACACCTTCTAAACTGCTGCCTTTCACGGAGAATCCCCCCATGAGCGTTCGCCTCGGCATTGTCATGGACCCCATCGCCCAGATCGCCTTCAAAAAGGACAGCTCGCTGGCCATGTTGCTGGCCGCTCAGGCGCGCGGCTGGTCGCTCTTCTATATGGAGCAGAAAGACCTTTATCAGGCCAAAGGCGAGGCACGTGCCCGCCTGTGCCCGCTCAAGGTATTCAACGACCCCGAGCGCTGGTTCGAACTGGGGGACGAGCGCGACGTCCCGTTGGCCGAACTGGATGTGATCCTGATGCGCAAGGATCCACCCTTCGATAACGAATTCGTCTACTCCACCTACCTGCTGGAACAGGCCGAACAAGCCGGCGTACTGGTGGTCAACCGCCCCCAGAGCCTGCGCGACTGCAACGAGAAGCTATTTGCCACCCAGTTCCCGCAATTCACACCGGCGACGCTGGTCAGTCGCCGGTCCGACATTCTGCGCGAGTTTGCCACAGAGCAACGTGACATCATTCTCAAACCCCTGGATGGCATGGGCGGATCTTCGATATTTCGTCACTGCGAGGGTGATCCCAACCTCTCGGTGATTCTCGAGACCCTTACTTCCCACAACACACAACAGATCATGGCGCAACGCTACCTGCCAGCGATCCGCGAGGGCGATAAGCGCATCCTGATGATCGATGGCGAGCCGGTACCCTATTGCCTGGCACGTATCCCGGCCCACGGAGAAACCCGGGGCAACCTTGCCGCCGGCGGGCGCGGCGAAGCACGCCCACTGAGCGATCGCGACCGTGAGATCGCCGCCGGCATCGGTCCAACCCTGCGCGAGAAAGGCCTGTTGTTCGTCGGCCTGGACGTGATCGGCGACTACCTGACCGAAATCAACGTAACCAGCCCGACTTGCATCCGCGAGATAGATGCCGCCTATGACACCCGTATCGGCGAGCGCCTGATGGATGCCATCGAAGGCAAGCTGAATGCCGGAAACAGACAGCAGAAAGCATGACGCAGGTTGCAGCCTGACGCTTGTCGCTTGCAGCTGGCGGCGTGAAGCCGTCAGACTGCGCGGCAACCTGAACAGACCCGAAACAGCATGAACGCAGCCACCCCCCCACCCGACCTACCCGCCGCTGGCGTCCGCCCAGCGGATCGGCTGGGCTTTACCCTGTTCCTCGCCGCAGCCCTGCATGCCGCGCTGATTCTCGGCCTGGGCTTCAGCCTGGCCGAGCCCAGCCAGGTCAGCAAAACCCTGGAAATCACCCTGTCGACCTTCAAGAGCGAGGAGAAGCCCAAGGAAGCCGACTTCCTCGCCCAGGACAACCAGCAGGGCAGCGGCACCCTGGAACACAAGGCCGCACCGACAACCACCGAGCAAGCGCTGTTCCAGGACACCCAAGTCAAGCGCGTGACGCCGCCCGCCGCACCCGCACAACCGGCGGTTAGCCAGGAAGCGCCGAAAGCCGCAGTAGCCACCCGCGCCCCGCAACAGCAAAAAACCCCGGTCAAGCGTGAAGCAGTCAAACCCACGGTACAGGCACCCCCGGCACCGGTATTCGACAGCTCCCAGCTCTCTGCGGAAATTGCCAGCCTGGAAGCCGAACTGGCCAACGACATCCAGCAGTACGCCAAACGTCCGAAAATCCACCGCCTCAGCGCGGCCTCGACCATGCGCGACAAGGGCGCCTGGTACAAGGATGAATGGCGCAAGAAGGTGGAACGCATCGGCAACCTCAACTACCCGGACGATGCACGCCGCCAGCAGATTTACGGCAGCCTGCGGGTACTGGTCTCGATCAACCGTGACGGCACCCTCTACGAAGTCCAGGTACTGCAGTCCTCTGGCCAGCAACTACTTGACCAGGCCGCCCTGCGCATCGTGCGCCTGGCCGCACCCTATGCCCCATTTACCGGTGATCTCGCGGATATCGACCGCCTGGAAATCATCCGCACCTGGCGCTTCGAGCGCGGCGACCGCCTGTCCAGCAACTGACCCTCAGAGGATGTGAAAATATCGGGCCTGAGAGCTCTTTTTCACTAGTGCTCAGGTTGATCCCGGCTTTTTATTGCAGCGTGACGCTTGAAGCTCTCGGCTCCAGGCCTGAAACTAATGCCTATGAAAGACGCCAAACCAAGCTACCTCAAGCACCAGTTCCTGATTGCCATGCCGCACATGGCCGATCCGCATTTCGCGCAGACCCTGATCTACCTGATCGATCACAATGAACAGGGCGCCATGGGCCTGGTGGTCAACCGCCTCAACGGCCTCAGCCTGGCCGATGTGCTGGCACAGCTGCGCCCGGATAGCGAACCGCCGGTGCGCTGCCAGGATCTGCCGATCTTCTCCGGCGGCCCGGTGCAGACCGATCGCGGTTTCGTCCTGCACCCGGCCGGCCCGCAGTTCCAGGCCACCCTGGAGCTTGGCGAGCTGGGCCTGACCACCTCCCAGGATGTGCTGTTCGCGATTGCCGACGGCAGCGGTCCGGAAAAGTACCTGATCACCCTCGGCTATGCCGGATGGGATGCCGGGCAACTGGAAACCGAGCTGACCGACAATGCCTGGCTGACCTGTCCGGCTGACAACGCCATCCTTTTCGACCTGCCCTTCGAGCAGCGCCTGAATGCCGCTGCCGCGCGCCTGGGTATCAACCTCAGCCTGCTTACCTCGCAAGCCGGGCACTCCTGATGAGCGAGAGCAAACCGCTGCGCCTGTTACTGGGGTTCGATTACGGCAGCAAGCAGATCGGCGTTGCCGTCGGCCAGGTGATCACCGGCCAGGCTCGCGAACTGTGCATCCTCAAGGCCCAGAATGGCGTGCCGGACTGGCAACAGGTCGAAGCGCTGCTGCGCGAATGGCAGCCAGATGCCATCGTCGTTGGCCTGCCGCTGAACATGGACGGCACCCCGAGCGAAATGAGCGCGCGCGCGGAGAAATTTGCCCGCCGCCTCAACGGCCGCTTCAATCTGCCCGTGCACACCCACGATGAACGCCTGACCACTTACGCGGCCAAAGGTGAGCGCCTGCAACAGGGGCAGAACGGTGGCTACCGCGACCGTCCGGTCGATGCCCTGGCCGCCGCCATGCTGCTTGAAGGCTGGCTGACAGAACACGGCGCGTCTTGAATGCGCGCGACCACGGATCGCGGGAAAACCTAGCGAGCAACGCTCAGAGCGGGGCGACGAGCCTGCTTATAAACCAGCATCATGCGCGCAGGCCGCAGCAGCGTTCACCCGGCCTGCACACCAGGAGTTTTCGATGAGCCTACCCAGCCCCGCCGAACTGCTGCCGCAAATGGCCGCAGCACTGATCAGCCACCTCAATCAGCGACAGATCAGCGAGCCGCGCTTTATCGGCATCCGCACGGGCGGCGTGTGGGTTGCCCAGGCGCTGCTGGAGACCCTGGGCAATCCAGCGCCCCTGGGCATCCTCGACGTCTCCTTCTACCGCGACGACTTCACCCAGAAAGGCCTGCACCCGCAAGTGCAGCCCTCCGAGCTGCCGTTCGAGGTCGAAGGCCAGCACCTGGTGTTGATCGACGACGTATTGATGAGCGGCCGCACCATCCGCGCTGCCCTCAATGAGCTGTTCGACTATGGCCGCCCGGCCAGTGTGACCCTGGTCTGCCTTCTCGACCTGAATGCCCGCGAACTGCCAATCAGCCCTGACGTGGTTGGCGCCACCCTGTCGCTGGCCGCCGATCAGCGGGTCAAACTGTCCGGTCCCACGCCGCTGACCCTTGAACTCCAGACGCTTGCAAACTGAGACCCTCGCGATGACGCCGATTGATGCCCCGCGCCCGCTGCAGCTTAATGACCAAGGCCAGTTGCGCCACTTCCTCACCCTCGACGGCCTGCCCCGCGAGCTGCTGACGGAAATACTCGATACTGCCGACTCCTTCCTCGAAGTCGGCGCCCGGGCCGTGAAGAAGGTCCCACTGCTGCGCGGCAAGACCGTGTGCAACGTGTTCTTCGAGAACTCCACGCGCACCCGTACCACCTTCGAGCTGGCCGCCCAACGACTGTCCGCCGACGTCATCACCCTCAACGTGTCGACCTCCTCGACCAGCAAGGGTGAGTCCCTGTTCGACACCCTGCGCAACCTCGAGGCGATGGCCGCCGACATCTTCGTGGTACGGCATGCCGATTCGGGCGCCGCGCACTTTATCGCCGAACACGTGTGCCCGAACCTGGCGATCATCAATGGCGGCGACGGTCGCCACGCCCACCCGACCCAGGGCATGCTCGACATGCTGACCATTCGTCGGCACAAGGGCGGCTTCGAGCACCTCTCGGTGGCCATCGTCGGCGATATCCTGCACTCGCGGGTGGCCCGTTCGAACATGCTGGCACTGAAGACCCTCGGCTGCCCGGACATCCGCGTGATTGCACCCAAGACCCTGCTACCGGTCGGCATCGAGCAGTACGGCGTGAGCGTCTACAGCGACATGGCCGCCGGCCTCAAGGATGTCGACGTGGTGATCATGCTGCGCCTGCAGCGCGAACGCATGAGTGGTGGCCTGCTGCCCAGCGAGGGCGAGTTCTACCGCCTGTTCGGCCTCACCGAACAGCGCCTGGCCCTGGCCAAACCGGATGCCCTGGTGATGCATCCGGGGCCGATCAACCGCGGCGTGGAAATCGAGTCGGCGGTGGCCGATGGTCCGCAATCGGTGATTCTCAACCAGGTCACCTACGGCATTGCCGTACGCATGGCCGTGCTGTCGATGGCCATGAGCGGGCAGAATGCCCAGCGTCAACTCAACCAGGAAGCCGAGGAATCCAACTGATGCGTACCGCAATCCTTGGCGCCCGCGTCATCGACCCGAGCAGCAACTTCGATCAGGTGGCCGACCTGTTCATCGATGGTGGCAAAGTCATCGCCATCGGCCAGGCGCCGGCCGCCTTCGTCGCGGAGAAAATCATCCACGCCAAGGACCTGGTGGCCGCGCCCGGCCTGGTCGACCTGTCTGTCGCCCTGCGCGAACCCGGCTACAGCCGCAAGGGCAGCATCGCCAGCGAAACCCTAGCCGCAGCTGCCGGCGGCGTCACCAGCCTGTGCTGCCCACCCTTTACCAAACCGGTGCTGGACACCCCGGCAGTGGCCGAACTGATCCTCGACCGTGCCCGCGAGGCCGGCCACACCAAGGTCTTCCCCATCGGCGCCCTGAGCAAAGGCCTGGACGGCGAACAGCTGGCCGAACTGGTGGCCCTGCGCGACGCCGGTTGCGTGGCCTTCGGCAATGGCCTGGATACGTTCCGCAACACCCGCACCCTGCGTCGCGCCCTGGAATACGCCGCCACCTTCGACCTGACGGTGATCTTCCACTCCCAGGACCATGACCTGGCCGAAGGCGGTCTGGCCCACGAAGGCGCCACTGCCAGCTTCCTCGGCCTGGCCGGCATCCCGGAAACCGCCGAAACCGTGGCCCTGGCCCGCGACCTGCTGCTGGTCGAGCAAAGCGGCGTGCGCGCCCACTTCAGCCAGTTGACCAGCGCCCGCGGCGCGCAACTGATCGCCGAGGCCCAGGCCCGCGGCCTGCCAGTGACCGCGGATGTGGCGCTGTATCAGTTGATTCTCACCGATGAGGCCTTGAGTGACTTCTCCAGCCTCTATCACGTTCAGCCGCCACTGCGCACGCGCGCCGACCGCGACGGCCTGCGCGAGGCGGTGAGGAGCGGGGTGATCTCGGCCATTGCCAGCCACCACCAACCCCACGAACGTGACGCCAAGCTGGCTCCCTTCGGCGCCACCGAACCGGGCATCAGCAGCGTGCAGCTGTTGCTGCCGCTGGCCATGAGCCTGGTGGAAGACGGTCTACTCGATCTGCCGACCCTGCTCGCACGCCTGTCCAGCGGCCCCGCCCAAGCCCTGCGCCTGCCTGCAGGCCGCCTGAGCGTGGGCGCAGCGGCCGACCTGCTGCTGTTCGACCCGCAGGCCTCGACTCTGGCAGGGGAAAGCTGGTTCTCCAAGGGTGCCAACTGCCCGTTTATCGGCCACTGCTTGCCCGGCGCGGTGCACTGCACCCTGGTCGATGGACGGATCAGCTACCAGGCGTGATCCGGCAGCCAGGTATTGAACAGGGCGAACCGGTACTCCGGCCGCCCAGGGGCGAAGCGAACAGGGCGCCGCGAAACCTCGAGCGCAATGGCGCACTGCTACGCGAGCAGGCCTTGGTGCTGGCAGACGACCCTGTGGCAAGACATGGCACTGCCCTGCCCTGGCCACCTAGTCGCTGGCGGCGTTCTTGATCGATATCTGCTCGTTCAAGGTCCAGAAGTCATAGAGCACCCCGACCAGGAACAGGCCTCCGGTGAACAGATAGAGGATCCCGGTGATCCACTTGCCCTGGTACATGCGGTGCACACCGAACACGCCGAGGAAGGTCAGCAGAACCCAGGCCACGTTGTAATCGGTTTCGCCAGCGGTGAAGCGCAGATCGGCCTCACGATCCATCGCCGGAATCAGGAACAGGTCGATGATCCAGCCGACAAACAGCAAGCCAAGAGTGAAAAACCAGATGGTTCCGGTGACCGGCTTGCCGTAATAGAAGCGGTGCGCACCGAGAAAACCGAAGATCCACAACAGATAACCGATGACCTTGCTGTGGGTGTCCCTTCTTACGTCCATGCCTTGCTCCTGCGCTGCTGAGTGATACGAATGAGACCGGCAAGACCGCGCAAGGTTTGCCGCTCGATAAAAAGCCCGCGAGCGCGGGCTGTGCTGGACTGCTGTGCCTCAGCGAAAACTCCGCCCCGGGTCCTCGGGGGAGATTTCCAGCGACAGGCCATCGCTCAGGCTGGCCAGGTGGTCACCGTCGCCTTCCGAACCGAGCTTGATCAGCAGGCGCAGGTCGTTCGCCGAGTCGGCATAGAGCAGCGCATCTTCGTAGGTGATTTCGCCCTGGCTATAGAGGTTGTACAGGGCCTGATCGAAGGTCTGCATGCCCAGTTCGGTGGAGCGCTTCATCAGGTTCTTGAGTTCGTGCACATCGCCCTTGCGGATCAGGTCGGCCGCCAGCGGGGTGTTGATCAGCACCTCGATCACCGCGCGGCGACCCTTGCCATCCGGTGTCGGGATCAACTGCTGGGCGACGATGGCCTTGAGGTTGAGCGACAGGTCCATCCACACCTGATTCTGCCGGTCGGCCGGGAAGAAGTTGATGATCCGGTCCAGCGCCTGGTTGGCGTTGTTGGCGTGCAGCGTGGCCAGGCACAGGTGGCCGGTTTCGGCGAAGGCCACGGCGTGATCCATGGTCTCGCGGGTGCGCACCTCACCAATCAGGATCACGTCCGGCGCCTGGCGCAGGGTGTTCTTCAGCGCCACCTCGAAGGATTCGGTGTCGATACCAACCTCGCGCTGGGTGACGATGCAGTTCTGGTGCTGGTGGATATACTCGATCGGGTCTTCGATGGAGATGATGTGGCCGCTGCTGTTCTTGTTGCGATAGCCGATCATCGCCGCCAGCGAGGTGGATTTGCCGGTGCCGGTGGCGCCGACGAACAGCACCAGGCCGCGCTTGGTCAGCGCCAGCTTCTTGAGGATTTCCGGCAGTTTGAGGTCATCCAGGGTCGGGATGTTGGTCTCGATGCGGCGCAGCACCATGCCGGCCAGGTTGCGCTGGTAGAAGGCACTGACGCGGAAGCGTCCGATGCCACGGGCACTGATGGCGAAATTGCATTCGTGACTCTCGGCGAAGTCGCGGCGCTGCTGCTCGTTCATCACCGAGTGCACGGTTTCCCGGGTTTGTTCGGGAGACATGGGGCTCTTGGTCACCGGCATGATCTTGCCATTGACCTTCAACGACGGCGGTACACCGGCAGTGATAAACAGGTCAGAGCCGCCTTTTTCCACCATCAGGCGCAGCAGTTTTTCGAATTCCATGCGTTGTCTCGCCCATCACTGTCACGCGCTTAGCCAACCTCCAGTCCCTGGGGCGCGTGCCTCACCAGCGATCTGGGTCTCGGCCAACCTCGCGGCTGGCCAGATACGAATTAGAAGTTATCCGGGGTCTTGGATTTTTCCCGCGCATTTTCGCGGGTGACCAAACCCTTGGCTACCAGGCCTTTCAGGCAGGCATCCAGGGTCTGCATGCCCAGCGAGGCGCCGGTCTGGATCGACGAATACATCTGCGCCACCTTGTCCTCGCGGATCAGGTTACGAATCGCCGGGGTGCCAATCATGATTTCATGGGCCGCCACCCGACCGCCGCCGACTTTCTTCAGCAGGGTCTGCGAAATAACCGCCTGCAAGGATTCGGAAAGCATCGAGCGAACCATGGATTTTTCTTCGGCCGGGAACACATCGACCACCCGGTCGATGGTTTTGGCCGCCGAGGTGGTGTGCAGGGTGCCGAACACCAGGTGGCCAGTTTCCGCGGCGGTCAGCGCCAGGCGGATGGTCTCCAGGTCGCGCATTTCGCCGACCAGAATGATGTCCGGGTCTTCGCGCAGCGCCGAGCGCAGGGCTTCGGAGAAACCCAGGGTGTCACGGTGGACTTCACGCTGGTTGATCAGGCACTTCTTCGACTCGTGGACGAATTCGATCGGGTCTTCGATGGTCAGGATGTGCTGGTATTTGCTGCCATTGAGGTAGTCGAGCATCGCCGCCAGGGTGGTCGACTTGCCCGAACCTGTTGGCCCGGTGACTAGGACCAGGCCCCTTGGCACGTCGGTGATCTTGCGAAACACCTCGCCCATGCCGAGGTCTTCCATGGTCAGCACCTTGGACGGAATAGTCCGGAACACCGCACCGGCACCACGATTCTGGTTGAAGGCGTTGACCCGGAAGCGAGCGACACCAGGCACTTCGAAGGAGAAGTCGGTCTCGAGGAACTCCTCGAAATCCTTGCGCTGCTTGTCATTCATGATGTCGTAGATCAGTGCATGCACCTGCTTGTGATCCAGGGCCGGCAGATTGATCCGGCGCACATCGCCGTCGACCCGAATCATCGGCGGCAGACCAGCAGAGAGATGCAGGTCCGACGCGCCTTGCTTGGCGCTGAAGGCAAGCAGCTCAGTGATATCCATGGGACTCCCTAATGACGGTAGAATGCCGCGAACACTAGGCGGCTGGCGCAAGTAATGTCCACGATAGCAGAGAATATTGCAAAGGTCGGAGCACGCATCCGTGAGGCGGCGCAAGCCTCGGAGCGAGATTGTGCAACGATTGGCTTGCTTGCAGTGAGCAAAACCAAACCCGCAGCGGCAATTCGCCAAGCCTATGCTGCCGGCTTGCATGATTTCGGCGAGAACTACCTGCAGGAAGCGCTGGAAAAGCAGCTCGAGCTGAGCGATCTGCCCTTGATCTGGCACTTCATCGGCCCCATTCAATCGAACAAGACCCGCGCGATCGCCGAGCATTTCGACTGGGTGCATTCGGTGGAGCGCCTGAAGATCGCCGAACGCCTGTCCACGCAGCGCCCGCCGCACTTGCCCGCGCTGAATATCTGCCTGCAGGTGAATGTCAGTGGCGAGGCCAGCAAATCAGGCTGCAGCCCAGAAGAATTGCCGGCGTTGGCACAGGCTGTTACACAACTGCCTAACCTCAAACTGCGTGGATTGATGACAATTCCCCAACCCAGCGATGACCGCGCGACGCAACAGGCCGCCTTTGCCCGTCTGGCTGAACTGCAGGCCAAGCTGAACCTGGACCTCGACACCCTGTCCATGGGCATGAGCCATGACCTCGAAGCCGCCATTGCCGAAGGGGCGACCTGGGTACGCATCGGTACCGCCCTGTTTGGCGAGCGCGACTACTCATAGGCGCCGCCCTACTCGACTCGATAGATAAGGAACCCTCTTATGACCTCCCCCCGCATTGCGTTTATCGGCGCCGGCAATATGGCCGCTAGCCTGATCGGCGGGCTGCGCGCCCAAGGCGTCGACGCCAGCAGCATTCGCGCCAGTGACCATGGCGCCGAACAACGCGCCAAGATCAGTGCCGAGCATGGCATCGAAACCTTCGCCAGCAACGCCGAAGCCATTCAGGGCTGCGCGGTAATCGTCCTGGCCGTCAAGCCGCAGGTGATGAAAGTCGTCTGCCTGGACCTGGCCGCCCATCTCGAGGCGGGTCAATTGGTCGTTTCCATCGCTGCCGGCATCAACTGCGCCAGCCTGGAACGCTGGCTTGGCGCCGCAGCACAAGCGGCGCCGGCGATTGTCCGTTGCATGCCCAATACGCCAGCGCTGCTGCGCCAGGGCGTCAGCGGCCTGTATGCCAACAGCCAGGTTTCAGCGCCGCAGCGCCAGCAGGCCGAACAGTTGCTCGGCGCCGTCGGCCTGGTCCTGTGGCTGGATGAAGAACAGCTGATCGATGCGGTCACCGCCGTCTCCGGCAGCGGGCCGGCGTATTTCTTCCTGCTGATGGAAGCCATGACGGCCGCCGGCGAAAAGCTCGGCCTGCCGCGCGACACCGCCGCCCAACTGACCCTGCACACCGCACTGGGTGCCGCCCGCATGGCCGTCGCCAGCGATGTCGATGCCAGCGAACTGCGTCGCCGCGTCACCTCGCCAGCCGGCACCACCGAAGCGGCAATCAAGACATTCCAGGCTGGCGGCTTCGAAGCCCTGGTCGAACAGGCTATGAATGCCGCCGCCAAGCGTTCGACAGAACTGGCCGAGCAGCTTGGCGAATAAACCACTCGGCCCACAGCTAGATGGGCCATTAAGGAGTCAATAATGATCGGACTGAGTACCGCAGCGGTTTATATCCTGCAAACCATCGGCAGCCTGTACCTGCTGATCGTGCTGCTGCGCTTCATCCTGCAACTGGTGAGGGCCGATTTCTACAACCCGCTCAGCCAGTTCATCGTGCGCGCCACCCACCCGCTGCTCAAACCCCTGCGCAAGGTCATCCCCAGTTTCGCCGGACTCGACCTGGCCTCGCTGGTGCTGGCGATCCTGGTGCAACTGGTACTCATGGCCCTGGTCCTGCTGCTGATGGGCTATGGCCTCGACAATCCGCTGCAACTGCTGGTCTGGTCGATCATTGGCGTCACCGCCTTGTTCATCAAGGTGTTCTTCTTTGCCCTGATCATCAGCGTGATCCTGTCCTGGGTCGCCCAAGGCAGCCACAACCCGGCAGCCGAACTGATCAATCAGATCTGCGAACCACTGCTGGCGCCGATTCGGCGCATTCTGCCGAGCCTGGGCGGGCTGGACCTGTCGCCGATCGTGGCCTTCCTGATCCTCAACCTGATCGACATGCTGGTGATTCGCAACCTGGCGGTAATGACCGGCATGTTCAAGGGCCTCAGCCTGGCGATCTGACCCCGAGAGCCCGATGAGTTTCTATCGCTGGGACGGCGAGGACCTGATCCTCGATTGCCACCTGCAGCCCAAAGCCAGTTGCGACGAGTTCGCCGGGCTGCACGGTGAGCGGCTGAAGATCCGTCTCACCGCGCCACCCGTCGACGGCAAGGCCAATGCCAAGTTGCTGGCCTTTCTCGCAGACGCCTTTGCCGTGAGCAAGAGCCAGGTCAGCCTGGAAACCGGCCAGCAAAGCCGCCAGAAGCGTGTACGCATCAAGCAGCCGCGGCAACTGCCAGCAGTGCTGGAGCTGACCGCTCGGCCCGCCTGAGCGACCATCAGGCCGGATCGAAATACTAGCCAATTGACACCCCCTGCACGCTCCGCATAATGCTCGCCAGTCCAGAGCATCCGCGCCCACCATGCGATGCCTGACAGACCCGCGCCGCCAACAGCACTGCTTCAAGACCGCGCTAGCCAGAGGAACGCCAGGATGAGCATGGAACGTCTCAGTCAACAGGTCGACGCCTACGTCGGCTGGAAGCGTGAGCTGATGCGCCAGATCACGCGCTACCGCAGCTGGCTGGTCAACAACCGGCTCAACGCCGAGGCGCTGGATGGCAAGCTGGAGCGCGCCCTCAAACTGCTGCGTACCGACCACATCACCCTGGCCTTCGTCGGCGAGTTCTCGCGCGGCAAGACCGAACTGATCAACAGCCTGTTCTTCTCCGCCTACGGCCAGCGCATGCTGCCGTCCCAGGCCGGGCGGACCACCATGTGCCCCACCGAGCTGTTCTACGACCCCCGTTCGGAGCGCTCCTACATCCGCCTGCTGCCGATCGAAACCCGCGCCACCGAGGCCAGTGTCGCCCAGTTCAAGCGCATCCCCCGGCATTGGGTGAACATCCCCCTGGACCTCAGCGACCCGGACAACATGATCCAGGCCTTCACCCAGGTGGCAAAGAGCAAGCCCATGCCGGTCGAGCAAGCGATCCAGCTGGGCTTTCACCCCGACACCTTGGAAAGCACGGGGATTTCCGGCCAGGTGCTGGTGCCGGCCTGGCGCCATGCGCTGGTCAACTTCGACCACCCGCTGCTGCGCCAGGGCCTGCGCATCCTCGACACCCCCGGCCTGAATGCCCTGGGCAGCGAACCGGAACTGACCCTGTCGATGCTGCCCAGCGCCCAGGCGATCATCTTCCTGCTGTCCGCCGACACCGGGGTGACCGCCAGCGACATGGCGGTCTGGCAGCAGCATATTCGCCAGCTCGACGACGACACCCAGACCTGCCTGTTCGCCGTGCTCAACAAGATCGACATCCTCTGGGACGACCTGGCCGGCGAAGCCTTCGTGCAGAGCGCCATCCAGCAGATCCAGACCCTCACGGCCAGGCAACTCGGCCTTCAGCCCAACGAGGTGCTGCCGCTGTCGGCCAAGCAGGCATTGCTGGCCAAGGTGCGCCAGGACCAGGCACTGCTGGCCCGCAGCCAGATGAGCAATCTGGAGAACTTGCTGTGCGAGCGTATCGTCAGCCAGAAGGAACGCTTGATCGAAGACCGCGTGGTCAATCAGGTGCTGGGCCTGCTGCAAGGCAGCCAGCACCTGCTCAACCTGCGCCTGGACAAGGTCAACGAACAACAGGCGCTGCTGAGCAATCACCAGCATGACAACGGTCAGCTGCTGTTCGAGCTGACCGCCAAAACCAAGGACGACCACAGCCAGCACCACAGGCGCCTGCTCGGCCTGAAAACCAACCAGCGTCTGCTCAAGCGTCAAGGCGAATTACTGCAGATCGCCGTACGCGCGGAACGCCTCGACGAACACCTGAACAAGGTGCGCAAGAACCTCGCCGGCAGCTGGACCACCCTGGGCATCAACCAGGCGATCCTGCACTTCTTCCGCTCGGTGGAGCACGACCTGGACAGCCTGGGCCAGGAAGCCGAGATGGCCAACAAGATGGTCGCCGCCATCTACCACCGGCACAATCAGGAAAATCCGCTGCAAGGCGTCGATGCGCCACAGTTCAACATCAAAGGCTACCGCCGCGAACTTAAACAGTTGCAGACCCAGGCCGACCAGTTCCGCCTGCACCTGAAGACCCTGCTCACCGAACAGCGCAGCCTGACCAAGCGCTTCTTTGCCACCCTGGGCCAGCAAGTCATCGGCCTGCACCAGCGCCTGCGGCTCGAGGCCGGGCAGTGGGCCAGTGACGCGCTGATGCCGCTGATGCAACACACCCTGGAACACAAGCAGTTGCTGGAAAGCCACATGCTGCGGCTCAAGGCCCTGGCCCAGCAAACCCAGCAAACCCGCCAGCGCGGCCAGCAACTGGCCGGCTACCGCGACGAACTGCAACAGCAGCTGGCCCAGGCCAGCGAGATGCTGCGCAGCCTGCGCCTTCCCGCGCCGATTCAGCGCCAGGGCAAGGTGGTCAACCTGCCCGGCGTGGCACGCCCCCACAGCGTCGGCGAATAAGCGCCGGCAGCGCCGCCGCCAGGCAGTGTCCGCGCGCCCGCACGCTTGCCGCACGGGGCGGCGCTCTTTAGACTGCGGCACTTCCTTTACTGCGAGCAGGGTCGATGTCTACTGCCTTTCCCCAAGACTCCGTTGGCCTGGTGACCCCGCAGGTACTGCATTTCGCCGACCCCCTGCCGCTGGCCTGCGGACGCAGCCTGGCCGACTACCAACTGGTCTACGAAACCTACGGCGAATTGAACGCCGCGCGCAGCAACGCCGTGCTGATCTGCCATGCGCTGTCCGGCCATCACCATGCCGCCGGCTACCACAGTGCGGATGAGCGCAAGCCCGGCTGGTGGGACAGCTGTATCGGCCCCGGCAAGCCGATCGACACCAACAAGTTCTTCGTCGTCAGCCTCAACAACCTCGGCGGCTGCAACGGCTCGACCGGCCCCTCCAGCCTCAACCCGGCCACCGGCAAACCCTTTGGCGCGGATTTCCCGGTGATGACCGTGGAAGACTGGGTGCACAGCCAGGCACGCCTGGCCGACGCCCTCGGTGTCGGCCAGTGGGCCGCGGTTGTCGGTGGCAGTCTCGGCGGCATGCAGGCCATGCAGTGGGCCATCAGCTACCCCGAGCGTATCCGCCACTGCCTGGCGATCGCCTCGGCGCCCAAGCTGTCGGCGCAGAACATCGCCTTCAACGAGGTGGCGCGCCAGGCCATCCTCACCGACCCGGAGTTCCACGGCGGGCACTTCCAGGAGCGCGGGGTGATCCCCAAGCGCGGCCTGATGCTGGCGCGCATGGTCGGCCACATCACCTACCTGTCGGACGATGCCATGGGCGAGAAATTCGGCCGCGGCCTGAAGAGCGAAAAGCTCAACTACGACTTCCACAGCGTCGAGTTCCAGGTCGAGAGCTACCTGCGCTACCAGGGCGAGGAGTTTTCCGGGCGTTTCGATGCCAACACCTACCTGCTGATGACCAAGGCCCTGGATTATTTCGACCCGGCGGCGGCGTTCGACGGCAACCTGGCCCAGACCCTGGCCGGGGTGCAGGCGGACTTCTGCGTGATGTCCTTCACCACCGACTGGCGCTTCTCGCCGGCGCGTTCGCGGGAGATCGTCGATGCGCTGATCGCTGCACGCAAGAACGTCTGCTACCTGGAAATCGACGCGCCGCAGGGCCACGATGCCTTCCTGATCCCGATCCCGCGTTACTTGCAGGCTTTCAGCAGCTATATGAACCGAATCGCAGTATGAGGCGCGCATGAGAGCCGACCTGGACATCATCCAAGACTGGATTCCCGCCGGCAGCCGGGTACTCGACCTCGGTTGCGGCAATGGCGAACTGCTCGCCTGGCTGGCCGAGCACAAAGGGGTCAGCGGTTATGGCCTGGAAATCGACCCGGACAACATCGCCCAGTGCGTCGGCAAGGGCGTCAACGTCATCGAGCAGAACCTCGACAAGGGCCTGGGCAACTTCGCCAGCAACAGCTTCGACGTGGTGGTGATGACCCAGTCGCTGCAGGCCCTGCACTTTCCGGACAAGGTGCTGGCGGAGATGCTGCGCATCGGCAAGACCTGCATCATCACCTTCCCCAACTTCGCCCACTGGCGTTGCCGCTGGTACCTGGCGAGCAAGGGCCGCATGCCGGTGTCCGACTTCCTGCCGTACACCTGGTACAACACGCCGAACATCCATTTCTGTACCTTCGAGGACTTCGAACGCCTGTGCCTTGCGCAAAACGCCCGGGTACTGGACCGCCTGGCGGTCGATCGCGACCATCTGCACGGCTGGGCCAGCCGCATTTGGCCTAATCTCTTAGGTGAGATCGGCATCTACCGGATCAGCGGGCCAACTGCTGCGGATGCGCAGGTCGCCAACTGACTCCGTCGGTACCCAGGCCCTATTGAGGAGAATCATCATGAGTCGCATCGCCCTACTGTTTATCGCCCTGTGCCTGAGCTTGCCGGCACTGGCCGAACGCAAGCAAAGCTTCGGTGACCTGGACGTGCACTACAGCGCCTTCAACTCCAGCTTCCTGCAACCGGAGATCGCCGCAGCCGTGGGCCTTAGCCGCGGCAAGAAGCAGGGCGTGCTGAATATCTCGGTACTCAAGGCCGGCCAACCAACCGCCGCCGCCGTCAGCGGCGAGATGCGCAACCTGCTCGGCCAGACCCACAGTCTGAGGTTCAAGCAGGTGAAAGAAGGCGCGGCTATTTACTACCTGGCGCAGTTCCCCATCGAGCAACAGGAAATACTGCGCTTCAGCATCAGTATCCAGGCGGACGGCGGCAACACGCACAGCCTCGACTTCAACCAGGAACTCTTCCCCGACTGATGATTCAGCTAAACGAGCTCGTACTCGCCAGCCATAACGCCGGCAAACTCAAGGAACTCCAGGCCATGCTCGGCAACGCCGTGCGCGTGCGCTCAATCGGCGAGTTCAGTGACCTGGAGCCGGAAGAGACCGGCTTGTCCTTCGTCGAAAACGCCATCCTCAAGGCGCGCCATGCCGCGCGCGTGTCGGGCTTGCCGGCGCTGGCCGACGACTCCGGCCTGGCGGTGGACTTTCTCGGCGGTGCACCGGGCATCTACTCGGCGCGTTACGCCGATGGCCAGGGCGACGCGGCGAACAACGCCAAGCTGCTCGACGTATTGAAAGACGTACCGGACGCCCAGCGCGGCGCCCAGTTCGTCTGCTGCCTGGCCCTCCTGCGACACGCCGAAGATCCATTGCCGATCATTTGCGAAGGGCTCTGGCACGGGCACATCCTGCACGCCGCGCGGGGCGCCCACGGCTTCGGCTACGACCCGCTGTTCTGGGTCGAAGAACGGCAATGCTCCAGCGCCGAACTGTCTCCCGCCGAGAAGAACCAACTGAGCCATCGCGCCCGCGCCATGGCCCTGTTCAAGCAACGATTGGGGCTGGCATGACACTGTCCACGGGCGGAGGCTTCCAACTGCCGCCGCTAGCGCTGTATATCCATATCCCCTGGTGCGTGAAGAAGTGCCCGTACTGCGACTTCAACTCCCACGCCGCCGGGCCAACCCTGCCGGAACAGGAATACGTCGACGCCCTGCTCGCCGACCTCGACCAGGACCTGCCCCAGGTGCATGGCCGGCCGCTGACCTCGATCTTCTTCGGTGGCGGCACGCCCAGCCTGTTCTCGGCCAAGGCACTGGGTCGTTTGCTCGAAGGCGTGGAGCGCCGCGTGCCCTTCGCCGGCGATATCGAAATCACCCTGGAAGCCAACCCCGGCACCTTCGAACAGGCCAAGTTCCGCGACTACCGCGCGCTGGGCATCAATCGCCTGTCGATCGGCGTACAGAGTTTCCAGGCCGCCAAGCTCAAGGCCCTGGGCCGCATCCATGACGGTGACGAGGCCATTCGCGCTGCTGACATGGCCCGCGCCGCCGGCTTCGACAATTTCAACCTGGACCTGATGCACGGCCTGCCGGATCAGTCGATCGAGGATGCCCTCGGCGATCTGCGCATCGCCATCGCCCAGGGCCCGACCCACCTGTCCTGGTATCAGCTGACGGTGGAACCGAACACGGTGTTCTGGAACCAGCCGCCGGTGATGCCCGAAGACGATATCCTCTGGGACATCCAGGAAGCCGGTCAGGCGCTGCTGGCCGAGCACGGCTATGCCCAGTACGAGGTGTCCGCCTATGCCCAGCCCGGCAAGGCGGCCCGGCACAACCTCAACTACTGGAGTTTCGGCGATTTCCTCGGCATCGGCGCCGGTGCCCACGCCAAGCTGAGCCGCCCGGACGGCAGTATCAGCCGCGGCTGGAAAACCCGTCTGCCCAAGGACTACCTGGATCCCGCAAAAAGCTTCAGCGCCGGCGAACGCCTGCTGGGTGCCGAGGAACTGCCCTTCGAATTTCTGATGAATGTGCTGCGCCTCACGGACGGCGTCGCCAGCACGCTGTTCACTGAGCGCACCGGCCTGCCGCTGACCGTACTGGCCGCGGCCCGCGCGGAGGCCGAGCAGCGCGGCCTCTTGCAGCGCGACCCGGCACGTCTGGTCGCCACCCGCGAAGGCCAACTGTTTCTCAACGACCTGCTGCAACACTTTCTGCCCTGACCTGCTGTGCGCCACGCGGCGCTAAGGACCCCGCTTGGACCTGCTATTCGACCTGATCGCCACCCTGTCGCGTTGGAGCCGCGGCCACCTGCATGACATCGCCCTGGCCATCATGGCCACCCTGCTGGTGCTGTTCGGCCCCGGCATCAATGCCTGGGTGCAACGCAGCATCGGCGGCCTCAACTTCATCTTCCGCACCCTGATTTTCGTCCTGATCTGCGCGGTCGGCTACGGCCTGGCAATGGTCTTCCTCACCCCCTGGCTGGCCCAGGGCCTTGGCCACTTCAACAACTACACCCTGGCGCCGGTGTTGCTGCTGGTGTTCTTCCTGATCGGCGTGCTGGCCGATCGCAGCTAAGCGGCGCCGCCAGCCAGGCATACTGCCGGGCGAGCACAGCCGAGGGCCTGACCACAGGCAACAGGGGATTGGGTCGGTTTTCGAATCCCTGGCAAGCGCCGTACCGCCTTGCTAGACCCGCGCGGCGCCGCTCTTGGCGGGACGCCGGCGCGGCCGGCCGAACAGCGCCCGCAGCTCATCCTTGGCGGCCTCCAGGCAGGCCCGGCGCGGCTCGGGAAGCTGCCGCCCGGCACGATTGATATAGAAATTGAGCATCGCCATCGCCGAAGCGAAGGGCGTGGCCTTGCGCCTGGTGCTGCGCTCGGCCGAGGCCTTGAGCGATAGCGCAATGGCCAGCGGGTCGCCCCAGGTGAAGACGCCAGGATCAAGATCCAGAGCGTTACTGGTCTGGGTTACCTGTTGCGACCAGCCGCGGTATTTCACCGGGCGGACGCGCGCTTTCGAAGATGTCGCCATAGGGTCTCCTCCAGCGATTCATTCACCCCTGCGAGCTTACGTCCACTCGCTGCGGCGCACAAAAGCCGCCTGCCCTGGCCGGCCCTCAGTTACCGTCGCGGCGCAGGGCCGGGGGTGAAGTCGTACACGGTCTCCAGGGTGCCAGCGAGCAGCGGTACCTCGGAGTAGTCGATCGGATGACTCGCCTGCAGCCCCGTCAGCTCGCCATGCTTGCCGTACCGATCGACCGCCAGGATCTGCCAGCTGTCCTCATCGAGGTAGCAGCGCCGCTTGCCATAGGCGTGGCGGAAGCCCTTGTGCAGCTAGGCCTCGATCACCTCCACGGCGCTGCCGGTGCAATAGTCAGGGGCCGGGCAACAGGCCGAAACTTCGCCCTAACCCAACAACTGCCAAAGGCTGTGCGTTAGCAACCCGCCGGCCGCCAGCAGGGAGAGCAGCAGCAACAACTGACGCGGGCTGCGCTTGTCGAAACGGCCGTCCAGGCAGCGGGCCAGGGCATAGCCGACCACCACGCCGGGCGCCAGCTTGAGCGTGCTGTGCAGATAATCGAGGGGCATGCGTCCCTGGTAAAACAAAAACAGCACCGAGACCGGGGTGGTCATCAGGAAGAAGGCGGCCAGTTCATCGCGCGCGCTGATGCGGCCGCAGGTCTGGTAGACCAGGGCCATGGGCGGGCCGCCGACCGAGGTGGCGGTGCCCATCAGCCCCGAGCAGAAACCGGCGATGGCCAGGTTGCGCGGGTTACAGCGAACCTCCAGGCAGCGGTAGCTGGTGAGGGTCGCCAACAGCACGCAGGCACCGAGCAGCAGACCGAGCCAGGCACTCGGCAGCAGGCCCAGCAGCAGGCCACCGCACCAGGCGCCGGGCAGCCGCGCCAGAATGGCCGGCAAGGGCCGACGCCAGGCCAGCGCCTGGCGATTGCCAAGCAGCATGCAGCTCGCCAGGAGAAAACCCAGCAGCAACACCGGGCCGGGCACATAGCCGGGCTCGAGCAGATACAGCAGCGGCGCGGCCAGCAGGCCGAAGCCGATGCCCAGCAGCCCCTGCACCAGGCTGCCGCCCAGCACGATCAACAGCGCCAGGAATTCGCTGGCGCTGTAGTCCATCAAGGCCCGTCCGCCGAGGCTGCGTTAACGGCCACCGGCGCCGCTGCGCGACTGCTCGGAATTTTCCACCAGCACCGCTTCGGCCAGTTGGTTGAGCTGCTGCCACAGTTCGATGGAGATATCCATGCCGCCTTCCAGAGCGCCCTCGCCCGCGCGGGCAAACTGCTCGGGGCTGACCTGGCGATAACCGCTGCGCTGACCCGTGCTGCCGTGCAGCTGCCCCTGCAGGTCGATGCGCGTGCTCAGCAGCAGGGTCAGGGTCTGGGTGTCGGCCGTGGCGGGATCGGCCAGCAGGGCCTCGCTGTAACTGGGGTAGCGGGCTCCGGCGGCGATGCTGGCGACATGCTCGCTGACCGGCTGCTTGCCGTTCTGCCAGTAGGCCAGCACGCTGATACCGCAACGGGCGCTGTCGACCAGCAGCTTGAGGATGAACTTGCGGTTGTGGCAGTTGCGCACCTTGACGTTGACGCAGCCCTGCTCCAGCACCTTGGTCTGCGCCAGCTCGACGATGCTCGGCAGGCAGTTCAGGCCGCTGCGGCCATGACAGTCGAACAGCAGCGCCTGGCTCTCCTCGGCAAGGAGTTGCAGGGGCGGGCGCTGGCTGTCGGCGACATAGGGCAGGGCACGCTGCAGCTCGCCGAAGCCCTGCTCGCCATGCACCTGCAGCCATTTAACCAGGGCAGCGGCGTCCTCGTAGTAGCCGACGGGATAGCCCATGCCCTCGAACACCCGCTTGAGCAGGGCGGTCAATTCATTCGATGAAATCAGCATCAGCACTTCTCCTCAGTCGGGGCCAGGGGCAGGAACCAGTCGTCCTCGAACGGCTGGCCGATATCCTCCAGCAGCGGCGCGCCCTGGAACATGGTGTTGCGCACCCACAGACGCGAGCGCGGGTCGAACTTGCTGACGCCGAAGAACGCCAGCTTGCAGCGCAGCAGGTGCATGGGCAGCACCTGGCGATCCAGCAGGTTGGCCTGGATCTCGCCGTAATGGGTCTTGGCCATGCTCTGCATGCGCCGCACGATGCCGCGCTGTTCGGGATGCCGCAGCAGGAAGCTGGCGGTGCACTGCACGGGCTGCTCGGCCAGGTAGGCGCACAGCTGGCGATGACACTGCTGCGCCAGGTAGCCGATGCCGAGCGGCATCTGCTTGTCGCGGCCGCTCTCCAGGCTGCAGTTGCCCAGGCGCGGCTCCTGCTTCTCCTCGGAGCGGTACCAGAAGGTTTCGCTGGCGCCGTCGGCCGTGAAGTCAATGGCCAGGGCCCAGGCGTAGTGCCGCTCGATCAGGGCTTGCAGTTCAGCGGCCGGCATCTCGGGTTGCAGCTCGAGCGATTCGACCAGGGAAAAGCTGTCTTCCAGGCTGTCGACCAGCTCCGGGTAAAGCTCCAGCAGGATGCAGTTGAGCAGCTCCTGCCCCTGCAGGCTGAGCCGCTGCTCAGCCCAGCTCGACAACTGCTCCCAGCTGCGCAGCGGGTGGCTGGCGAGCCAGTCCTGCAGCGCGGCGAAGTCTTCCAGCACCTGGCGGTTGTTGCCGGTCTGCCAGTCGTCCTCGGTAACGGTCTGCTGGATATGGGCGATGCCGCGCACGACCAGCGCCTGCAGGCGGGCCAGGCGCTCGGCGGTGACCTGGCCAAGGCCGCGCACGCGCGCCAGGGCCAGCTCACGCATCTCGATCCAGCGGCTGATCAGCTGCGGGTGATTGATCAGGTAGGGCGCCATGCCCAGGCCGGTGGAGTTGCCGATACCGAAGTAGCGTTTGAGCGCCGGCTGCATGGGCACAGCAGTGCCCGGCGCGCGCTGGCGGGCGATGTGCTCGGCCTGCTGCAGGCTGAAGTTGCGCAGCATGAAGCAGTTGAACATCTCGGCGGCGAACGGCCGGGCGAAGTCCGGGTGCTTGCTGCTGACCTTCTCCCAGTCGGCCATGCCCAGCTTGCCGCTGCCATACACCGCCGTGGTGCGATAGAGGTAGCCGACCTTGGCGATCTGCTCGACCTCGGGCTGCTGGCCGGCACTCAGGGCCGCCACCACGCTGTCGAAGTTGCGCACGCTGCGGTTGGCCCGCGACAGCACCATCACCCGCGAGTCAAGGCGCCCGGCTTCCTGCAACGGCACGTTAAGGCGCAGGTACTCGACGTAGGCGTCGTCCACCTCGCCCTCACACAGCGCCATGGTCAGGTCCCACTCGCTGGCGATCACCCGGTCATTGCGCTTGTCCGGATCGAGGTACTGGGAAAACAGCACGAAGCTGAAAAGGTCGCCACTGGTCTGCACCCGGTAGATCACCGTGCCATAACCCTCGGCATCCAGCTCGAAACGCCGCGCCTCGATCTGCCAGCCCTCGCGCATGATCTTGCGCACCAGACTGCGCATGAAACTCAACCGGCTCTGGTGCAGGCTGCCGAGGCGCTCCAGGTCCATGACCACATGGGCCGGACGCAGGCGGACCGCCTGGGCCCCGAGCTTGGCAGAGTCGATGCTTGAAGGAATGCTCATACAGGTGCCCTCGACTGGCGCAAGCCGTACCCGGCACTGGGCCTACTGAGGGCCAAGCGGGACACGGCGGGTTGTTGTTATCTGCCGTCGATGGTGGTCCAAGGGCCGACGCAGGGCAATTCAGATCGCCCTATCAGCCGATAAGGGAAACTTATCTAAAACGCCATACCGATCAGATTAAAGCGTGTTCAGACCTGCTCCGGATCCAGCTCGTTGTCACGCAGGATGAAGTCGAACAGCGCCTGGGCCGCTACCGGCAGCGAACGATTGGCCAGGCAGACGATGCCGATATCACGTACCACCAGGGGCTCGCTCAGCGGAATGAAGCGCAGCTGGCTGTGCTCCAACGGAAAGGCGAAGCGCGGCAGGGTGGTTATGCCCATGCCGGCCTCGAGCATGGCCAGCAGGGAAATCATGTTGGACATATAGAACTGCGCGTCGACCACCAGCTCTTCGGCGGCGGTGTCCGCCAGCAGGCGTGAGGTGCCATTAGCGATCAGCCGCTCGCCGCGCAGTTGCTGCCAGCTCAACTCGACTTCATCAGCCAGCCGATGGTCGCTGCGACAGACCACGCCGATGCTGTCCTCCCAGATCGGGATGAAGCGGATGTCGCTCTCCGCCTCCCACAGGCTGGCGATGCCGAAGTCGACCTGCTGATTCTCGACCATTGCCAGCACCACCTCGGAACTGTCGTCGAACAGGCTGACGTGCAGGTCGGTGGCATCACCGATGAAGCGGGTGAGGATGTCCGGCAGCAGGCGGCTGGCGATCGACGGCACCGAGGCGATGCGCAAATGCCCGGACTTGTGCTGGGCGATCAGGCTCATGTCCTTGATCACCCGGTCATGGTGGGCGATCAACTCCTTGGCGTAGGCCATGAACTGCACGCCGAACGGGGTCAGTTCCGGCCTGGCCGCGCGGGCGTTGCGCTTCTCGAACAGGGCCTGACCGAGCTTGCCTTCCAGGTCGCGGATCGACAGGGAAATCGCCGGCTGGGTGCGGTGCGCCTTTTCCGCGGCGGCATGAAAGCCCTGCAGCTCATGCACCCAGACGAAGTGCCGCAGTTGGACGATCTTGAGGTCGGGAAGCACGGTAAGTTTTCCTTATCAAACAATATTTACAACTGATTTTAGTTTATCGAAAACGGCGCCTACCATTCGCTAACAGTTTGAGAGGAGGTGCATATGTCCGGCGATATCTTTGCTAACTACATCAATGGCGAGTGGCTCACGGGCTCCGCGACTATCCGTAATATCAGCCCCGCGAACATCCAGGATGTGCTGGGCGACTATGCCCAGGCCGACGCCGGGCAAATCGAGCAGGCCCTCGACGCGGCTATCGCCGGTCAGCTCGAGTGGCAACGCAGCGGCCTGGAGCAGCGCTACCAGGTGCTGACCGCGATCGGTGACGAATTGATCGCCCGCAAGGCCGAACTTGGCGAGCAGCTGGCCCGCGAAGAAGGCAAGACCCTCGCCGAAGGCATGGGCGAAGTCTACCGCTCCGGCCAGTTCTTCCACTACTACGCCGCCGAAGTGCTGCGGCAGATGGGCGAGACCGCCGATTCGGTGCGCCCCGGCGTGGAAATCGAAACCCGCCGCGAGCCGGTCGGCGTGGTCGCCATCATCACCCCGTGGAACTTTCCCATGGCCACCGCGGCCTGGAAGATTGCCCCGGCGCTGGCCTTCGGCAATGCCGTGGTGTTCAAGCCGGCCAATGCGGTACCGGCCAGCGCCTGGTCGCTGACCGAGATCATCGCCCGCCAGGGCCTGCCGGCCGGCACCTTCAACCTGCTCATGGGCAGCGGCGCCACGGTTGGCGACGCGCTGATCCATTCGACCAAGATCGATGCCCTGAGCTTCACCGGCTCGGTCGAGACCGGGCGTAAGGTCGCTGGCGCCACCGCCGCCAATTTCGTCCGCTGCCAGCTGGAAATGGGCAGCAAGAACGCCCTGATCGTGCTCGACGACGCCGACCTGGAGCTGGCCGTGGACTGCGCGCTGAACGGTGCCTTCTTTGGCACCGGGCAGAAGTGCACTGCCTCCTCGCGCTTGATCGTCACCGCCGGCATGCACGACCGCTTCGTCGCCGCCCTGGTCGAGCGCATGGGTCAGCTCAAGGTCGGCTACCCGCTGCGCGAAGGCGTGCAGATCGGCGCGGTGATCGATGGCAAGCAGCTCGAGCAGAACCTGCGTTACATCGAGCAGGCCAAGGCCGATGGCGCGGTGCTGGCCTGTGGTGGCGAGCGCATCGACGAGGAATACGAGGGCTTCTACATGCGCCCGGCGCTGTTCGTCGACACCCGCAACGACATGCAGATCAACCGCGACGAGGTGTTCGGCCCCATCGCCTGCGTGATCAAGGTCGCCGACTACGAGGAGGCCCTGGCCACCCTCAACGACACCGCCTTCGGCCTCACCGCCGGGATCATGACCCAATCGCTGAAATACGCCAGCGACTTCAAGCGTCGCGCCAAGACCGGCTGCGTGATGGTCAACCTGCCGACTGCCGGCACCGATTACCACGTGCCGTTCGGCGGCCGTAAGAACTCCAGCTTCGGCCCACGCGAGCAGGGCACCTACGCTCGCGAGTTCTACACCGTGGTCAAGACCACCTACATCCGTGCCTGAGGGGGTGTGCCATGCATGACGACCTGATCGTGATCGACGGACTGCAGTACTCAAACTGGGACCGTGAGCTGTTTACCCAGCTGCGCCAGGGAGGGGTCACTGCGGTGCACGTGACCCTGGTGTACCACGAGAATGCCCGCGAAACCCTGAGCCGTCTCGGCGAGTGGAACCGCCGCTTCGAGCAGCACGGCGACCTGATCATGCCGGTGGTCGGTGCCGCCGACATCCGCCGGGCCAAGCAGCTGGGCAAGGTGGGGATCTTCTTCGGCGCGCAGAACTGCTCGCCGATCGAGGACGATATCGCCCTGATCGAAGTGTTCCGCCAGCTCAACCTGCTGATCATGCAGCTGACCTACAACAACCAGAGCCTGCTGGCCACCGGTTGCTACGAGGGCAGCGACAGCGGCATCACCCGCTTCGGCAAGCAGGCGATCGCCGAGATGAACCGGGTCGGCATGCTCATCGACATGTCGCACAGCGCCGAACGCAGCACCCTGGAGGCGATCGAGCTGTCGAGCCGGCCGATCATCATCTCCCACGCCAACCCGGGTTTCTTCCATCCGGCCAAGCGCAACAAGTCGGAGACGGTGCTGCGCGAGCTGGGCCGTTCCGGTGGCCTACTCGGTTTCAGCCTGTACCCATTCCACCTGCACAACGGCTCGGACTGCAGCCTGGAGCAGTTCTGCGACATGGTCGCGCGCACCGCCGACCTGATGGGCATCGAGCACATCGGCATCGGCACCGACCTGTGCCAGAACCAGCCGCAGTCGGTGCTGGAGTGGATGCGCAGCGGCCGCTGGTCGAAGCAGGTCGATTACGGCGAAGGTTCGGCGAGCAACGCCGACTGGCCCAAGCCGCTGACCTGGTTCGGCGACAGCCGCGACTTCCCGAACATCACCCAAGGCCTGCTGCAGCGCGGCTTCAGCGCCGAAGACACCGCCAAGGTCATGGGTCTCAACTGGCTCAACACCTTGGAGCAGGGCCTCAAGCCCGCCCCTTAACTGCCCTGAACAACCAACAAGTACAAGATTCTTGTCAGGAGGCTGTAATGAATAGCACGCAACCGGCGACCCATCTCGGAAGTCCCGCCATGAGCTACAAGAGCAAACTGCTGCATGATGTCGATGTGCCGGTGTTCCTCATCAGCGGCGGCTTCATCCTGCTGTTTGCCGCCCTCGCCCTGTGGGACATCGAGTCGATGACACTCTGGGTCAACAGCTCCTTCGCCTGGTCGACAAAGCTGTTTGGCGCCTACTGGCAGGTACTGTTACTGCTGACCTTCGTCATTGGTCTGCTCCTCGCCATGGGCCGTACCGGTCGGGTGCGCCTGGGCGCCCTGGCGACCCCGGAGATGCCGACCTACACCTGGGTGTCGATCATCATGTGCACCCTGCTCGCCGGCGGCGGCGTGTTCTGGGCGGCGGCCGAGCCGATGGCCCACTTCCTCTCCCCACCACCACTGTATGGCGGCGAGACGGGCACCTCACAGGCGGCCTACAACGCGCTGGCGCAGAGTTTCATGCACTGGGGCTTCCTCGCCTGGGCGATTCTCGGCAGCCTCAGTGGCATCGTGCTGATGCACCTGCACTATGAAAAAGGCCTGCCACTCAAGCCACGCACCCTGCTCTACCCGCTGTTCGGCGAGCGCGTCATGACCGGCTGGTTCGGCGCCCTGATCGATTCCTGCTGCGTGCTGGCGGTGGTCGCCGGCACCATCGGGCCGATCGGCTTCCTCGGCCTGCAGGTAAGCTTCGGCCTGGAGAAGTTGTTCGGCATCACTAACGACTACAGCACCCAGCTTTCCATCATCTTCATCCTGGTCGGCATCTACACCCTCTCCGCCGTATCCGGGGTGACCCGCGGGATCAAACTGCTCAGTCAGCTGAATGTGGTGCTGGCGGTGGTGCTGATGCTGTTCATCCTGCTGTTCGGCCCGACCGCTTTCATCTTCGATGCCTACGTGCAGTCCATGGGTATCTATCTGGACAAGTTCATCCCGATGGCCACCTTCCGCGCCGACCCGGCCTGGCTGGACTGGTGGACGGTGTTCTTCTGGGGCTGGTTCCTCGGTTATGGCCCGCTGATGGCGATGTTCGTCGCGCGCATCTCCCGTGGGCGCACCATCCGCGAGCTGGTGACGATGATCTCGATAGTGGCGCCGCTGATCACCTGCTTCTGGTTCACCATCGTTGGCGGCAGCGGCCTGGCCTTCGAGCTGAGCAACCCCGGTTCGGTGTCCGAGGCCTTCGCCGGCTTCAACCTGCCCGGTGCCCTGCTGGCGATCACCGCGCAGTTGCCGCTGGGCTACCTGATCTCGGTGCTGTTCCTGGTTCTCACCATCATCTTCGTCACCACCACCGGTGACTCGATGACCTACACCATCTCCATGGTGATGACCGGCACCGATCACCCTCGTTCGGAGATCCGTGTGTTCTGGGGCGTGATGATGGGCGTGGTAGCGGCCCTGCTGATTTCCATCGGCTCGGGGGGCATCAGCGCCCTGCAATCGTTCATCGTGATCACCGCTGTGCCGGTGTCCCTGGTGCTGCTGCCGGCCCTGTGGAACGCACCGCAGATCGCCCGGCGCATGGCCGACGAGCAAGGCCTCTAATCCCCACCTTTGAGGGAGCGCGGCAGCCGCCGCCTCCCTCTTTTTTATTCTCCAGCAAATAGGAGCACGCAATGAAACAGGCCGTGAAAACCCAGCTGTTCCCGTCCAAGGCCCCGCTGGAGTGGGCGGTGATCGGCAACGGCACCCTGTACACCGCGCAGATCCCCATCGACGCCCAGGGCCAGGTGGTGCCCGGCGGCATCGAGGCGCAAACCCGACAGACCCTGGACAACCTCAAGCACACCCTCGAATGCGCGGGCCTGGGCATGGATGCGGTGACCCAGGTGCTGATTTACGTTACCGAGCGCAGCTACCTGGCCACGGTCAACGCGGTCTACGCCGAATACTTCAGCGCGCCTTATCCGAACCGCGCGGCCATGGTCATCGTCGGCCTGGCCCGCGAGGAAATGCTGGTGGAGCTGGTGGTCTACGCCGTCGCCTGATCCGCATTGCCTAACGCGCTCGCTCGGCACAACCGGCTGGCGCGTCGAGTGCCTGGCACTCACCCCCTGAAGCGGCCACCACACCAACCCAGGGGCACCTACCCCTCGCGCACCAGCGCCCAATCGCCACAAGCGAGGACGGCGCCGCGCACAGCAAAAAGCCGCCCAGCTGGGCGGCTTTTTGCGCTTGGCTTGAGCCTCAGTTACCGTCGCGGCGCAGGGCCTGCGGGGTGAAGTCGCGCGGATCGAGCCGGGCATTGAAGTCGTACATCGGCTCGTTGTTGTCCAGGCCGTCGACGAAATAGCGACCGCCCTTGAAGTCGTATACGGTTTCCAGGGTGCTACCGAACATCGGCACCTCGTAGTAGCTGATCGGATGACTTTCCTGCAGCCCCATCAGCTCGCCATTCTTGTCGTACAGATCGACCGCCAGGACCTGCCAGCTGTCCTCATCCAGGTAGAAGCGCCGCTTGCCATAGGGGTGGCGGAAGCCCTTGCGCAAGTCGGCCTCGACCACCCACACGCGGTGCAGCTCATAGCGCAACAGCTCGGGGTTGAGCGTGTTGTGCTTGAGGATTTTCTCGTAGGCAATGCCCTGCTGGTGCACTGCGTAGCTGTTGTAGGGCACCAGCATCTCCTGCTTGCCGAGCAGCTGCCACTCGTAGCGATCCGGCGCACCGTTGTAGGCATCGACCTGGTCGGCGGTGACCAGGCCGCTGGTATCCGGGCGCAGGGTGTCGTAGGCCAGCATCGGCAGGCGGCGCACGCGCCGTTCGCCGCGGCTGTAGCGCCAGACCTTGCGGATTGCCAACACCTGGTCGAGGGTTTCCTGCACCACCAGTGCGGAGCCCGCCAGCATGCCCGGCGCGAGCACCTTGTACTTGTAATAGAACAGGGTGTTATCCAGGTCCTGCGGGCTCATGCCTTCGCGGCCATAGCGGAAGTAGACATCACGCTCAAGCTTGAGCAGGTTGTAATCGCCATTGGCGAGCACTGCAGCCTGGTTGGTGACCATGCTGAGCTGCTCACCGCGGTAGCGCATGATGTGGTTCCAGATAGCTTCCAGGCCGTTCTGCGGCAGCGGGAAGGGAATACCTGCCGCAACGCCTTCGACGCCATTGCCGTCGGAGATCAACTTGGCATTCTGGGCGTTGAAGCGGGTGGCATCGTAGATCCGTTGCGGCGCTGCGGCGCTGCGCCGGGTCGGATAGACGCGCAGGAAATAATCCGGATTGTTTTCCAGCAGCATCTTCAGGCCGGCCGGCAATTGCTCCTGGTGCTGGCCGAGGTTCTGGCTGTCGAGCCGATACAGCGGCGCATCGTCGGCATAGGGGTCGGGGTGATGCATACCGGGCCGGTAATTGGCCGGAGGCAGGGCCAGCCCGCCTTGCCAACTGGGAATGGTGCCGGCGATATTGCCGGCCCGCTCGCCACCCAGCGGGGTTAAATCCTGACCCAGTCGCGCGGCCTGGGCACTGTCGACCTGGGCCTGCGCCTGCAGCGCAACGACTGTCAGCAGCAGAATTGAACAGACTTTCAACACAACGAACTCCTCACCGCAGCTGGCGTCTGGCGCCCCTGCTTTTTTGTGCCCGGCCCGCAAAAGGGCTCGGGATTGATGCGCTTCGGTGTTGCGGTGAGGGCCGTCCTGGCGCCGGGTGGTCCCGATCTTGTGCAATCGTCCTGTGGCTGTGGTTCAGCCGGGTCACGCTGCCGGGGCAGCGCTTGCAACGGATGTTCTGCTTGAGTTGCGGCTACCTATAGCGGCGCTGGCATTGGGCGCGCGCTAGGTCGATAGGTTAACAACAGCCCAGAGGCTCTGGACATATCCAGCGCCCTGCGCGACAAGGCTGGCGCCGGGAAGCGGCCGGCGAGCGTTTTTTCACTGGCTATCAGTTCTCGCGCTGGAACTTCAGGTCCCAGACGCCATGGCCGAGACGCTCGCCACGCCGCTCGAACTTGGTCACCGGCCGTTCTTGCGGGCGCTCCACGCAACGGCCGTCGGCCGCCAGGTTACGGTAGCCGGGCGCCACGCTCATCACTTCCAGCATGTATTCGGCATAGGCCTCCCAGTCGGTGGCCATGTGCAGCACGCCACCGACCTTGAGCTTCTGCCGCACCAACTCGGCAAACGCCGGCTGGACGATACGCCGCTTGTGATGGCGCGCCTTGTGCCAGGGATCGGGAAAGAACAGCAGCAGCCGGTCGAGGCTGGCGTCGGCCACGCAGTTGCGCAGCACTTCCAGGGCATCGCAGCTGTAAACCCGCACGTTGCCGAGGTTCTGCGTCATCAGGCCGTTGAGCAAGGCGCCGACACCCGGGGTATGCACCTCGACACCGATGAAGTCCTGCTCAGGCGCCGCTGCCGCCATCTCCAGCAGGGACTGGCCCATGCCGAAACCGATTTCCAGGGTCCGCGGGGCACTGCGGCCGAAAAGCGCATCGAAATCCACGGCGCCGGCCTCCAGTTCCAGGCCGAACTTGGCCCAGCCCTGGTCAAGGCCGCGCTGCTGGCCTTCGGTCATGCGTCCGGCACGCATCACGAAACTCTTGATGGCGCGGTGCGGGCGCTTGTCCTCGGCTACAGCCGGGGGTTGGTGCGATTCGGTCATCGGGGGCTCTTCAAATCGGTTGTTCTTGGGGGTATTGAGCTGCCGCACTGCTGGCCAATTGGACGGCAGGCGGGTTTCGCCTTCGGCTAACCCGCCCGCTGCTCGCAGCAGATTATCAACAGGCTCAGCGGATCAGGCCGTCCAGCGGGGAAGACGCGCTGGCATAGAGCTTCTTCGGCATGCGCCCGGCCAAATAGGCCAGACGGCCGGCTTCGATCGCATACTTCATCGCCTCGGCCATCATCACCGGGTGCTGCGCATGGGCGATGGCGCTGTTCATCAGCACCGCCTCGCAGCCCAGCTCCATGGCGATGGTGGCATCGGACGCGGTGCCCACGCCGGCATCGACCAGCACCGGCACGGTCGCTTCTTCGAGGATGATGCGCAGGTTGTAGGGGTTGCAGATACCCAGCCCGGTGCCGATCAGGCCGGCCAGCGGCATCACCGCGATGCAGCCCATCTCGGCCAGCCGACGCGCGATGATCGGGTCGTCGCTCGTGTAGACCATCACGTCGAACCCGTCCTTAACCAGCACTTCGGCGGCCTTGAGGGTTTCGATGACGTTGGGGAACAGGGTCTTCTGGTCGGCCAGGACTTCCAGCTTGACCAGCTTGTGACCATCGAGCAGCTCACGGGCCAGGCGACAGGTGCGCACGGCCTCTTCGGCATCGTAGCAGCCGGCGGTATTGGGCAGGATGGTGTAGCGCGAAGGCGAGATGACGTCGAGCAGGTTCGGTTCACCCGGGTTCTGGCCGATATTGGTGCGGCGCACGGCAACCGTGACGATCTCTGCCCCCGAGGCTTCGATAGCCGCGCGGGTCTCATCGAGATCCTTGTATTTACCGGTGCCGACCAGTAGACGTGACTGGTAGGTACGGCCGGCCAGGGTAAAAGGCTTGTCGTTACGAACTTGGCTCATTGCAAACTCCAGTGCGGGTTAACCGCCACCAATCGCGTGCACCACTTCGACCCGGTCACCGTCACAAAGCGCGGTGGCGGCATGCTGGCTGCGCGGCACTATATCCAGGTTGAGCTCGACCGCTACCCGGCGTTCAGTCAGATCCAGACGGCCGATCAGGTCGGCAACGGTAGCGCCATCGGCCAGTTCGAAAGATTCACCGTTCAACTGAATACGCATAACGGGGCGGTCACAACTTGGGAGGGGCGGGCATTCTAGCCCGATCACGGGCGATGACCAAGGCTAAAGGGCGCCATTCGTCCAGCACTCTGACGCGAGGGTCAGGTTAACCCTGTGCCGGCAAGCGCCCGGTGAAGCGCCAGGCCGCCAGGCCGAGGCACAGCCAGCCGCCCAGAAAGGCCAGGCCACCGAACGGTGTGATGATCCCGAGCCCGTCGATGCCGCTGAGGGTGAGCAGATACAAGCTGCCGGAAAACAACAGAATGCCCAGGGCGAAACAGCCTCCGGCCAGGTTCACCCATCGCCCAGGCGCCTGCAGCGCCAGCAAGGCGACACCGAACAGGGCCAAGGCGTGGATCATTTGGTAGTGGCTGCCAGTCTGGAACACCGCGAGATGCTCGGGACTCAGCCGACTTTTCAGGCCGTGGGCGGCGAAAGCCCCCAGGGCGACACCGGTAAAACCGGTGAAGGCAGACAGCAACAACCATAGACGCGCCATGCATCACTCCAGACAAGGGCAAACCGGCCGCTATAATGGCCGGCAAAATCCCCCTGGCCAAGCCCGCATGTTTCGCTCCATTCGCCGCCTCATGTTCAAACTGCTGCTCTGCCTCATGGCCGGCTCGGCGCTACTGGTGCTGGTCTTGCGCTGGGTGCCTCCTCCTGGCACGGCCCTGATGGTCGAACGCAAGGTCGAATCCTGGATCGACGGCAAACCGATCGACCTGGAGCGCAGCTGGCGCCCCTGGAACGAACTGCCGGACGACCTGAAAATCGCGGTGATCGCCGGCGAGGATCAGAAATTCGCCGAGCACTGGGGCTTCGATATCGCCGCGATTCGCGCCGCGCTGGTGCACAACCAGCAAGGCGGCTCGCTGCGTGGCGCCAGCACGCTGAGCCAGCAGGTGGCGAAAAACCTGTTTCTCTGGTCGGGCCGCAGCTGGCTGCGCAAGGGCATCGAGTTCTGGTTTACCGGCCTGATCGAGCTGCTCTGGCCGAAACAGCGAATCCTCGAGGTCTATCTCAACAGCGTCGAATGGGGCACCGGAATATTCGGCGCCGAAGCCGCGGCGCGGCATCACTTCAATATCGGCGCGCCCTACCTGTCGGCCCAACAGGCCAGCCTGCTGGCCGCCGTGCTGCCGAACCCACGCCAACGCAGCGCCAGCCAGCCAAGCGCCCAGGTCAGCCGGCGCGCCCGTTGGATTCGCCAGCAGATGCGCCAACTCGGCGGCAGCCATTACCTCAGCCGACTGCAAGCGGCGCATCAGGGCTGGTGGCCGAAGTGGCTCAAAGCCTGAGAAGTCCAGCGACGATCGCCCACTAATTGGCAGCGATCAGAGCCGCCAGCCCGGCGGGTATCCGGGGGTCACCACACCCCCGCAACGCGCGGGGAGCGTCGCTATCAGCCCGAGGGCTAGGGGTTGCTCTGGCCCTGATGCAGCGCATCACGTGGCACCACTCGCAGCAGCAGCAGTTGATCGTCTTCGGTGTGAGCCGTCAGCCCCGCCTCGGGATAGACCCAGGCCTGGCCTTCGCCCAATTCCAGCCGCAGGCGCGGCTGGCCGACGCTACTGACCAGCCGCTCAGCGGCCACGGCCTGCTGCGGCTTGAGGCTCAGAGCCACGATGGCATGCGTGCCCAACTTGGCCAGTAGTTGCTTGCTGAGCGGCTGCTCCGCGTCGCGTACGCCCACCCCCATCGCGGCCATCAGGCTGTCGCGCTCGGTATCGCTCAGACCGAGTTCGGCTTCCAGCGTCCAGGGCGTGCCACTCGCCTGCCAGTCCGTACGATAGAGCAGGCGCGGCGGCTGCAGCCAAAGCTCGCCCTCGACCTGGGCTCTCAACATCGCCAGAGTCAGGCGGTCATCGGCCAAGGGCTCGAGTACGGAGGCCTGCCACTCGGCCAACCAAGGCAGTGGCGCCGCCGCAGGTTGCGGTCGCATCAGCCAGGCGCCCCAGGCGAAGAACAGTAGAGCGACGACAACAAAGATCAGGCCATGCTGCACGCGCAGGGGCGGCATCTTCATACGCATTCTCCAGACGAAAAAAAGCCGCACGAGGGTGCGGCTTGTTCGGGTGATGCAGCCACTAGGCCGCGATCGAGCCCTTGAGCTTGTTCATGGCGTTTTTCTCCAGCTGGCGGATACGCTCGGCAGAGACGTTGTACTTGGCGGCCAGCTCGTGCAGCGTGGCTTTCTCCTCGGCCAGCCAGCGCTGGTAGAGGATGTCGCGACTGCGCTCATCGAGCCCGTCGAGGGCCTCATGCAGGTTGGCGGCAGAGCTGTCGCTCCAGTCCGCGGCCTCGAGCTGGCGTGCCGGATCGTAGCGGTGATCTTCGAGGTACTGGGCCGGCGAGTGGAACGCGCTTTCGTCATCGGCCTCGGTGGCCGGATCGAAGGCCATGTCGTGGCCGGTCAGACGGCTTTCCATTTCGCGCACTTCGCGCGCCTCGACCCCCAGGCTTTCCGCCACCGCGTGCACTTCCTCATTGTTCAACCAGGCCAGACGCTTCTTCTGGCTGCGCAGGTTGAAGAACAATTTGCGCTGCGCCTTGGTGGTGGCGACTTTAACGATGCGCCAGTTGCGCAGGATGAACTCATGGATTTCGGCACGAATCCAGTGCACGGCGAACGACACCAGGCGCACACCCATTTCCGGGTTGAAGCGCTTGACCGCCTTCATCAGGCCGACATTGCCTTCCTGGATCAGGTCGGCCTGGGCCAGGCCATAACCGGAATAACTGCGCGCGATATGCACGACAAAGCGCAGGTGGGCGAGCACCATTTGCCGAGCGGCTTCGAGGTTCTGCTGGTAGTAGAGACTCTCGGCCAGCTCGCGCTCCTGCTCAGGGGTCAACAGCGGTATGCAGTTGACCGCATGCACGTAAGCCTCCAGGTTGGCACCCGGGACTAAAGCATGAACAGGTTGCAAAGAAGTGGACATGTGGATCCTCCGACTCACGAATCGAACGCAGTGTAACACTGAGCAATAAGACTAGGAACGCTTCTACAAGTTCCCTTACACATAGTCAATATCAACGAAAACAATAACTTACCTATCTCGGTTCTAATTCGTTCAGGTGCCGGGCGACCGCCAGCCAGGCGCCGATATAGCCTAGCAGCACTGCGCCGAGCAGCAATGACAGGCCGTCGCCTGCCGGCACACCCGCCAGGGCGAAGTCGCTGCCGTACAACCCGGCCAGGCGAATCACCGCATCGTTCAGCCAGCCCAAGCCATAGGCCAGCACCAGCCAGGCCAGCAGCCCGGCACCCAGGCCATAGAGCGCGCCCATATAAAGAAAGGGCCTGCGCACATAGCTGTCAGTACCGCCGACCAGCTTGATCACTTCGATCTCGGTACGTCGGTTCTCGATGTGCAGGCGAATGGTATTACCGATCACCAGCAACAACGCCATCACCAGCAACAGGGTCAGGCCGAAGACGAAGCGATCCCCCAGGCTGAGAATCGCCGTCAGCCGCTCGACCCAGACCAGATCGAGTTGCGCCTGCTCCACCTTGGGCAAGTCGGCCAGACGCAGACGCAGGGCCTCCAGGGTGTCCTTGTCGACTTCCCGGGGCGTTACCAGCACCACCCCCGGCAACGGGTTTTCCGGCAATTCCTTGAGTGCCTCGCCCAGCCCGGACTGCTGCTGGAACTCCTGCAAGGCCTGCTCGCGACTGATCCAGTCGGCCGCGGCGACATCGTCCATCGCCGCAATCTGTTCGCGCAGCGCCTGGCCTTCGGCCTCGCTCGCGTCGACCTGCAGGAACAGGGATATCTGCGCGGCGCGCTGCCAGGAACCGCCGAGGCGCTCGACGTTGTCCAGCAACAGGGCCAGGCCCATCGGCAAACTCAGGGCCACGGCCATCACCAGGCAGGTGAAGAAGCTGCCGATCGGTTGCTTGGTCAGGCGGCGCAGGCTGTCGACCAGGCTGGCGCGGTGGCTTTCCAGCCAGGCGGCGAGCTGGCTGCGAAAGTCCGGTTCATCGCCCGGGATTTTTGCTTCGTGCTTTTTCGGCGCGGCGCCAACGCGTTGCGCCGGCTGGGGTGGTGGCATGCGGGTGGCGCTCATCAGACTGCCTCCCCATCGCCGATCAGGCGGCCGCGCTGTAGGGTCAGCATGCGATGGCGCATACGCGCGATCAGCGCCAGGTCGTGGCTGGCGATCAGCACGCTGGTGCCGAGTCGGTTGATGTCCTCGAACACGCCCATGATCTCCGCCGCCAGGCGCGGGTCGAGGTTGCCGGTCGGCTCGTCGGCGAGCAGCAAGGCCGGTCGATGCACGACCGCGCGGGCAATACCGACGCGTTGCTGCTGGCCGGTGGACAGTTCGCCGGGAAACTGCTCGGCCTTGTCCGCCAATGAAACGCGTTCGAGCGCCGCACCGACACGCTTACTTATCTCCGGCTTGGACAGACCAAGGATCTGCAGCGGCAGGGCGACGTTGTCGAACACGCTGCGGTCGAACAGCAGCTGGTGGTTCTGGAACACCACGCCGATCTGGCGGCGCAGATAGGGGATCTGGGCGTTGGTGATCTGCCCCAGATCCTGCCCGGCCAGCAGCAGCTTGCCGGTGGTCGGCCGCTCCATCGCCAGGAGCAGGCGCAGCAGGGTGCTCTTGCCGGCACCGGAATGACCGGTGACGAAGAGAAATTCGCCGCGGCGCACGCGAAAGCTCAGCTCGTGCAGCCCGACGTGACCATTGGGGTAACGCTTACCGACCTGCTCGAACTTGATCATTACGATTCCCGCGACTGGAACAGCGCCTGGACAAAAGAGTTGGCCTCGAAGGTACGCAGGTCGTCGATACCTTCGCCGACGCCAATATAGCGAATCGGCAGCCCGAACTGCTTGGCCAGCGCGAAGATCACCCCACCCTTGGCGGTTCCATCCAGCTTGGTCAGGACCAGACCGGTGAGGTTCACCGTCTGGTTGAACTGCTTGGTCTGATTGATCGCGTTCTGCCCGGTGCCGGCATCCAGCACCAGCAGCACCTCATGGGGCGCCGTGTCATCCAGCTTGCCGATCACCCGGCGGACCTTCTTCAACTCTTCCATCAGGTTGTCTTTGGTGTGCAGACGTCCGGCCGTATCGGCGATCAGCACATCCATGCCGCGCGACTTGGCGGCCTGCACCGCATCGAAGATCACCGATGCCGAATCGGCCCCGGTGTGCTGGGCGATCACCGGGATACTGTTGCGCTCGCCCCACACCTGCAACTGCTCAACGGCAGCGGCGCGGAAGGTGTCGCCAGCAGCCAGCATGACCTTCTTGCCGTCCTGCTGCAGTTTCTTCGCCAGCTTGCCGATGGTGGTGGTCTTGCCGGCGCCATTCACGCCAACCACCAAAATCACATAGGGCTGCTTGGTCTGATCCACGCGCAGCGGCTGCTCGACCGGCTTGAGCAGCGCCGTCAGCTCGTCCTGCAATGCCTGGTACAAGGCGCCGCTGTCGGTCAACTGCTTGCGCGCGACCTTCTGGGTCAGGCTCTGGATAATCAGGTTGGTGGCTTCGACACCGACGTCGGCGGTCAGCAAGCGGGTTTCGATTTCCTCGAGCAGCTCGTCATCAATGGCCTTCTTGCCGAGGAACAGGCTGGCCATGCCCTCGCCCAGGCTGGCACTGGTCTTCGACAGGCCCAGCTTGAGGCGGGCGAACCAGCCACCCTGGTTATCGCCCGGCTTGTTCTGTTCGACCAGAGCCTCGGCGAGCGCAGGCGGTTCTATGATCGGCGCAACAGGCACCGGCACCGGCGGCTCGGGTACCGGCTGGTGCACGACTGGATGCAGCACTTCACTGCCGGCATTGATGCGGAACCGCGAAGGTCGCGGCGCCTGCACCGGCTCGGCCACAGACTCGGCCGGCGTCGGCGTCGGCGTCGGCGTCGGCGTCATAGCGGGCTCGGCACTGGCCGGTGACGCAACCGGCTCGACCGCTGGTGCAGCGGTCTCGGCGGCTGGCGCTTGCGGCGCAGGTTCAGGCATCGGCTCAGGGGCAACCGGAAGCGGATTGCTGGCAGGCTCTTGCGGCTTCTTGCGCAACCAGCCGAACAGGTCCTTCTTCTCCGCGGGTTTCTCGGCAGATGGCGGCACAGGCGGCGTAGCGCTGGGTGCGGGGGTCTTCTTGTCGTCGTTGGAACCAAACATGGAGGACGGCTATCTCAAAGGTGCGACGCGCCTGTGGGCGGGTCTACGACATTGCCTGCGCGGCGGGAAAAAGCTGAAGAAACCGCACAGTAATATTCAGACCACATACCAGACGTGGCCGCCAGTAAAACGGATGCGTATCCTAGCACCTCCGCGCCCGCCGACGCTAAGTCCAAGCGGGTCCGTCCGACAGGTCGACAATTGATGAAGATGACAGTCCAACGCGCCGCCGCCTTGTTCCTCGCTGCGCTCTGCATGCCGCCGGCGGCCTTGGCCGCCGCCGCACAGCCAACCCACGAATTCAGCCTGGACAATGGCCTCAAGGTCATCGTCCGCGAGGATCACCGCGCGCCCGTGGTGGTTTCCCAGCTCTGGTACAAGGTCGGCTCCAGCTACGAAACGCCCGGCCAGACCGGCCTGTCCCATGCCCTCGAGCACATGATGTTCAAGGGCAGTCGCAAGCTCGGCCCCGGCGAAGCCTCACTCATCCTGCGCGAACTCGGTGCCGAGGAAAACGCCTTTACCAGCGACGATTACACCGCTTATTACCAGGTGCTGGCGCGCGATCGCCTGAGTGTGGCTTTGGAACTGGAAGCCGATCGCCTGGCCAGCCTCAAGCTGCCGGCCGATGAGTTCGCCCGCGAGATCGAGGTAATCAAGGAAGAGCGGCGCCTGCGCACCGACGACAAGCCCAGCTCGCTGGCTTACGAACGCTTCAAGGCCATGGCCTACCCCGCCAGCGGTTACCACACCCCAACCATCGGCTGGATGGCCGACCTCGAGCGCATGACCGTCGAGGAGCTGCGCGCTTGGTATGAAGCCTGGTACGCACCGAACAACGCCACCCTGGTGGTGGTCGGCGATGTCAGCGCCAGCGAAGTCAAGGTGCTCGCCGAACGCTATTTCGGTGGCATCCCTGCGCGCGCGGTGCCCTCGGCGAAAATCCCCCGGGAGCTGGCCGCACCGGGCGAGCGGCGCATCACCCTGCGCCTGAAAACCCAGCTGCCAAGCTTGATGATGGGCTTCAACGTGCCGGGCCTGGCCACCGCCGAAAACCCGCGACAGGTGCATGCCTTGCGCCTGATCGCCACCCTGCTCGATGGCGGCTACAGCGCCCGCCTGGCGACGCGCCTGGAGCGTGGCGAGGAACTGGTCTCCGGGGCCTCCGCCTGGTATGAAGCCCAGCCGCGCGGCGACAGCCTGTTCGTGCTGTCCGCCACGCCCAATGTGCAAACTGGCAAGACCCTGGCGCAAGCCGAAGCCGGCCTGTGGCGCGAGCTGCTGGATCTGCAACAGAACCCGCCCTCGGCCGAGGAACTGGCCCGGGTGCGTGCCCAGGTCATCGCCGGACTGGTCTTCGAACGCGACTCGATCACCAGCCAGGCCACCGCCATCGGCCGACTGGAGACCGTCGGCCTGTCCTGGACCCTGATGGACCAGGAGCTGGCCGAGCTGGAAGCGGTCACCCCAGCCGATATCCAGAGCGCGGCGAAAACCTTCTTCACCCGCGACCGCTTGAGCGTCGCCCATGTCCTACCCGAGGAGAAGCATGATGAGTAAGCGCAATGGTATGCGCTACGGCCTGCTCGGCCTGGCGGTACTGGCGTTGTTGGCGGTTCTTGTCCTGATAGACAATCGCCCCGACCAAACCAGCAGCCAGTCCGAACCCGCCGCGTCGACGGCCATCGAATCCCTCGCCGAGCTCAACGGTCAGGCACCGAGCCGGCGTAACCTGAAGATCCAGACCTGGCAAACCGCCGAGGGCGCCAAGGTGCTGTTCGTCGAGGCGCGCGAGTTGCCGATGCTCGACCTGCGCCTGACCTTCGCTGCCGGAAGCAGCCAGGATGACGGTGCGCCAGGGGTGGCGATGCTGACCAACGCCATGCTCAACGAGGGCGTGCCGGGCAAAGACGTCGGCGCCATCGCCGCTGGGTTCGAGAGCCTCGGCGCCGAATTCGGCAACGGCTCCTACCGCGACATGGCGGTGGCCAGCCTGCGCAGCCTCAGCGCCGTGGATAAACGCGAGCCGGCCCTGCAACTGTTCAATCAGGTGATCGGCCAGCCAACCTTCCCCGAAGATGGCCTGGCGCGGATCAAGAACCAGCTGCTGGCCGGTTTCGAGTACCAGAAGCAGAACCCGGGCAAGCTCGCCAGCTTGAAACTGTTCGAGCGGCTCTACGGTGAGCACCCCTACGGCCACCCCAGCGAAGGCAACGAAGAGTCTGTCCCGGCGATTAGCCGCGAGCAGCTGCAGGCCTTTCATGCCAAGGCCTATGCCGCCGGCAACACGGTGATCGCGCTGGTTGGCGACCTCTCGCGTGAAGAAGCCGAAACACTCACGGCGCAGGTTTCCGCCGCATTGCCGCAAGGCCCGGCCCTACCCATCATTGCTCAGCCGACAGTGCCGCAAGCAGGCCTCAGCCATATCGAGTTCCCATCCAACCAGACCCACCTGATGATCGCCCTGCTCGGCATCGACCGCCGCGACCCGGACTACGCCGCGCTCTACCTGGGTAACCAGATATTCGGTGGCGGTGGCTTTGGCACCCGGCTGATGACCGAGGTTCGCGAAAAGCGCGGCCTGACCTACGGCGTCTCCTCCGGTTTCAGCGCCATGCAGGCCCGCGGGCCATTCATGATCAGCCTGCAAACCCGCGCCGAACTCAGCGCCGGCACCCTGCAACTGGTCAAGGATCTTCTGCGCGACTACCTGGCCAGTGGCCCGACCCAGGAGGAACTGGACAACGCCAAGCGTGAACTGGCCGGCAGCTTCCCGCTGTCCACCGCGAGCAACGCCGCGATCGTCGGCCAGCTCGGCTCCATGGGCTTTTACGACCTGCCGCTGAGCCATCTGGAAGATTTCATGCGCGAGGTCCAGGCCCTCACTGCCGAGCAGGTCAAGGCGGCCATGGCCAAGCACCTCGACCCCGAGGCACTGGTGATCGTCACCGCAGGCCCCACCGTCGAACAGAAAGAACTGCCGCCCCCTACCGACAACCCCGTCGAACAACCCCCTGCCGTACCGGAGCACTAATGCGCAAGCCAAGCAAAGCGGCAACCGCCCATGGCGGCGATGGCCAACTGCGGATCATCGGCGGGCAATGGCGTTCGCGCCAGTTCAGCTTTCCCATGGCCGCCGGCCTGCGCCCCACGCCCAATCGCGTGCGCGAAACCCTGTTCAACTGGCTGGCGCCCTACATCGAAGGCGCCACCGTGCTTGACCTGTTCGCCGGCAGCGGCGCGCTGTTCCTCGAAGCGTTGTCACGCGGGGCTGGCAGCGCCCTGGCGCTGGATAGCAACCTCAGCGCCATCGCCTGCCTGCGCGGCCACCTGCAGACCCTGAACTGCGAGAACGGCCAGCTGGTGCAAAGCGATGCCCTGGTTTATCTGCAGACCCAGGCCGCCACGCCATTCGACCTGGTGTTTCTCGACCCGCCGTTCAGCCAGAATCTGCTCCTGCCAGCCTGCAACCTGCTGGAGCAACACGGCTGGCTCGCCGAGGATGCCTGGATCTACACCGAAAGCGAAAACCCGCCCTCCAGCCTCGGCCTGCCCGGCAACTGGCGCCAGCACCGGGAACAGAAGGCCGGCCAGGTGTATTACGCGCTGTGGCAGCGCAGCGCTCAGGGTGGAGACGCCTAACCAGATCCTGCGGGTGAACATGCTGTCGATTGGTCTTGAATGAACCTATGAATCCGACCTTCAAAGCCGCCTGGTGGCTACCCGGTCCGCACCTGCAGACCCTGTGGAACCCGCTGTGCCGCAAACCGCCACGCCTGCAGCGCAGGCGGGAACGCCTGTGGCTGGAGGACGGCGACTTTCTCGACCTCGACTGGCACGGCCCGCATGAGGCGACGGCGCCATTGGTGCTGGTGCTGCACGGCCTGACCGGTTCATCCAGCTCGCACTATGTGCTCGGTCTGCAACAGGCCCTGGCGGCGCGCGGCTGGGCCAGCGTGGCGCTGAACTGGCGCGGCTGCTCGGGCGAACCCAACCTGCTGGCGCGCGGTTACCACTCCGGCGCCAGCGACGACCTCGCCGAGACGATCGGCCACCTGCGCGCACTACGACCGATGACCCCGCTGTATGTCGTCGGCTATTCACTGGGCGGCAACGTGCTGCTCAAATACCTCGGCGAAACCGGCGGCGACAGCCTGGTGCAAGGCGCCGCCGCGGTGTCGGTGCCGTTTCGCCTGGATCAATGCGCGGATCGCCTCGGCCTGGGCTTCTCGCGGATCTACCAGGCGCACTTCATGAACGAGATGGTCGCCTACGTGAAGACCAAGCAGCGCCTGTTCGCCCACCAGGGCATGGCCGATCGCCTGTCCACCCTGGACAACCTCGGGGCGCTGGACGGCATGCGCACCTTCTGGGACTTCGACGGGCGCATCACCGCACCGCTGCATGGTTTCAGCGATGCCCAGGACTACTACAAGCGGTCGTCCAGTCGCTACTTCCTGGGCAGCATCGCCACCCCGACCCTGCTCATCCAGGCCGCCGACGACCCCTTCGTGTTCCGCCACAGCCTGCCGGAGGCCGGCGAACTGTCGCCCAGCACCCAGTTCGAGCTGCATGAGCATGGCGGCCATGTCGGTTTTATCGACGGCTCGCCGCGGCGACCGGGTTACTACCTGGAGCGACGCATTCCGCAGTGGTTGGCAGAGCAGGTCGCCGACTGACGCCCGCACGGCGAACAACGCGCAGCTTGTCCACCATCCGCCAGGCAGACAGCGGGTCGTCAGCGACCTGCCCCGGTGCCGAGCGGTGGAAAACCCTACGCGACGCTCCACCCTGCGAGCTTATCGAGTCAGATCACCTGCTCCAGCGGCACATGTAACTTCCGGTACAGGGCATCCACCGCATCCAGCGCCTGCGGCGCGATATAGCCACCTTCCAGGGCCAGCACCTGATAGATGCCACGGCGCAACATAGCTTCGCTGAGCTCTCCGGACTGACTGCGGGTGGTGCAGAGGAAACGCACCCAGGAGGTCATGATGATCCAGGCATTGAGCGTCAGCGCCTCGATCTGCGCGGGATTCATCAGCAGGATGCCGGCCTCGACGAAGCCCTGATAAATCTCCTGCGCACCCTGAAGGCAGCGCCGGGCGAAAAGCCGGTAACCCTCGGCCAGCTCGGGGTCGCTGTCGAGCAGATGCTCCAGATCGCGGTGCAGGAAGCGGTAGTGCCACATCGCCGCGAGCAACGCCTCCAGATAGAAGGTCTTGTCGTCTATGCTCATGGGCCGGCCGGGGGGCAGGCGCAGGAAGCTGTCGACGTGGCGCTCATACTGGCCGAACAGCTCGGCGATGATCGCCTGCTTGTTGCGGAAGTGGTAGTACAGGTTGCCCGGCGAAATGCCCAGGTGCGCGGCGATGTGGTTGGTGCTGACGCTGCGCTCGCCTTGGGCATTGAACAGCTCGAGGCTGGCCTCGATGATGCGTTCGCGGGTTTTCGGTGGCGTTGCCATAACTGCTCGATCTCGACTGCAAGTGCCCGGCAAAGGTACAGGGTGGCGTGCGCAATAGGCTAGCCAGGTAGCGCCTCAGGACAACGACTGACGATTCGCCTGGCAGCTCTCTCATTTGACAGATTAGAGTAATTGCTCTAAAAATCCAGCACACCCTTTCCGCAGGCCTCCCCGCTTCGGGTCGACAGGACTGCAATGCCGAGGAATCGCACATGGCCGCCGACATCGCCTATCTACAAGACCCGCAACACAGCCAGCAGCAGATCAGCCAGCTGGAAACCAGCTTCGCCCTGCAGCGCCAGGCGTACCAGGCCAACCCGATGCCGTCCGCCGAGCAGCGCCTGATGTGGCTCAAGGCCCTGAGCGAGCTGCTGAGCAACCAACGCGAGGCGCTGGTCCAGGCGATCTCCCAGGATTTCAGCAACCGCTCGGCCGACGAGACCCTGCTCGCCGAACTGATGCCCAGCCTGCACGGCATCCACTACGCGAGCAAACGCATCAAGAAGTGGATGAAACCTTCGCGGCGCAGCGTCGGCATGCAGTTCCTGCCGGCCTCGGCCAAGGTGATCTACCAGCCGCTCGGCGTGGTCGGCGTCATAGTGCCGTGGAACTACCCGCTGTTTCTGGCCATTGGCCCGCTGGTTGGCGCGCTCTCGGCCGGCAACCGGGTGATGATCAAGATGAGCGAGTCGACCCCGGCCACCTCGCAACTGATCAAGGAGCTGCTGGCCAAGGTGTTTCCCGAGGACCTGGTCAGCGTGGCACTGGGCGAGGCGGAGGTCGGCATGGCCTTCGCCAAGTTGCCCTTCGACCACCTGCTGTTCACCGGCGCCACCAGCATCGGCAAGCACGTGATGCGCGCCGCTGCCGAGAACCTGACCCCGGTGACCCTGGAGCTGGGCGGCAAGTCGCCAGCCATCGTCTCCGCCGAGGTGCCGCTGGCCGACGCCGCCGAACGCATCGCCTTCGGCAAGACCATGAATGCCGGGCAGACCTGCGTGGCACCGGACTACGTGCTGGTGCCGAAAGACCGCGTGGCGGGTTTCGTCGAGGCCTACCGCAAGGCGGTACTGGGCTTCTACCCGCAGCTTGCGGACAATCCCGACTACACCGCGATCATCAACGAACGCCAGCAGCAACGCCTCAACGGCTACCTGAGCGATGCCGAGAGCAAGGGCGCGACCCTGGTTGCGTTGTACCCCGAAACTCAGGGCCGGCGCATGCCGCACACCGTGGTGCTGAATGTCAGCGACGAGATGAACATCATGCAGGACGAGATCTTCGGCCCGCTGCTGCCGATCGTCCCCTACGAGGGCATCGAACAGGCCTTCGCTTACGTCAATCAGCGCCCCCGGCCGCTGGCGCTCTACTACTTCGGCTACGACAAGGGCGAACAACAGCGCGTGCTGCACGAGACCCATTCCGGCGGCGTGTGCCTGAACGACACCCTGCTGCACGTAGCCCAGGACGACATGCCGTTCGGCGGCGTCGGCCCATCCGGCATGGGTCATTACCACGGCCACGAAGGCTTCCTGACCTTCAGCAAGGCCAAGGGCGTGCTGGTCAAGCAACGCCTCAATGCCGCCAAGCTGATCTATCCACCCTATGGCAAGACACTGCACAAGCTGGTCTACAAACTGTTCGTACGCTAAATCTTGTAGCGAGTACGCCTGGCCCTTGCGGGCGATTCACGGCCGCCGACTGAGCCCCTGATCGCCAACAAGCTCGCTCCTACAAATCATGCGGGTGATAACAACAATGAATGATCCCACGCTTGCCGGTCCGCATCTGTCGCGACGCAACCTGCTGCAAGTCGGCCTGCTCGGCTCGGCCTTTCTCGCCACTGCCGGGCTGACCGCCAGCCTCAGCGGCTGCTCGGCCAGCACGCCCAAGGCCGGCTTTAGCGTGATCCGCGAATCCGACCTGCCCTTCCTCACGACCTTGATCCCGGTGATGCTGGAAGGCGCGGTGGCTCCAGCAATGATGCCCCAGGCCGTCAGCGGCACCCTCGAAAGCCTCGACTACAGCCTCAACCACCTGTCGCCCGAACTGCTCAAGCTGACCGTGCAATTGTTCGACGTACTGGCCATGCCACTGACCCGCGGCCCACTGACCGGGGTCTGGGGCAGCTGGCAGAAGGCCTCGGCCAGCGAGGTGCGTGCCTTTCTCGAGCGCTGGCAGCACAGCTCCATCGGCCTGCTGCAGATGGGCCATGCCTCCCTGCTGCAACTGGTGATGATGAGCTGGTACAGCCGCGCCGAGTCCTGGTCGCATTGCGGCTATCCCGGGCCGCCCAGCATCTAGCCCTGCACACACGACGGATGGGGCGGGCCGCGCAGGATCAGCCACGCGATACCCCGCACAGAGCCACCACCGCGATCCAGAACACCAAGAGAATTCGAAATGCCCGTACCCGACATGTTCAAGCAAGGCCTGGCCCGCGGCTGGAAAACCCATAACGGCTCGCGCCTGGACAACGACCTGACCCTGGAAGCCGATGTCGCCATCGTCGGCAGCGGCGCGGGGGGCGGCACCACGGCGGAGATCCTCAGCGCCGCCGGCTTCAAGGTCCTGCTGATCGAGGAAGGCCCGTTGAAGACCAGCGACGACTTCAAGATGCTCGAGGCCGAGGCCTACGCCAGTCTCTACCAGGAAGGCATCGGCCGCATGAGCAAGGATGGCGCCATCACCATCATGCAGGGTCGCGCGGTGGGCGGTACCACCCTGATCAACTGGACCTCGAGCTTTCGCACCCCCGCGCCGACCCTGCAGCACTGGGCCAGGGAACATGGTGTCAGCGGCCACAGCGAGGAAGAAATGGCGCCCTGGTTTGCCTTGATGGAACAACGCCTGGGCGTCGCCCCCTGGGCCGTGCCGCCCAATGCCAACAACGAGGTGATCCGCAGCGGCTGCGAGAAACTCGGTTACCAGTGGCATGTCATCCCGCGCAACGTGCGCGGCTGCTGGAACCTCGGCTACTGCGGCCTGGGTTGCCCGACCAACGCCAAGCAGTCGATGCTGGTCACCACCATCCCGGCGACCCTGGACAAAGGCGGCGAGCTGCTTTATCTGGCCCGCGCCGACCGTCTGTTGCTCGACGGCGAGCGAGTTACCGGCATCGAGTGCCTGGGCATGGACGAGCTTAGCGTGGCGCCGAACGGCCGCAAGATCCGGGTCAAGGCCAAGCACTATGTATTGGCTGGCGGTGGCATCAATACGCCGGGCATTCTCTTGCGCTCCAAGGCGCCGGACCCACACCAGCGCACCGGCAAGCGCACCTTCCTGCACCTGGTGAACTTCTCCGCGGCGCTATTCGAGCAGGTGATCAACCCCTTCTATGGCGCGCCGCAATCGATCTATTCCGATCACTTCCAGTGGGATGACGGCACGGCTGGCCGCCTGTCCTACAAGCTCGAAGTACCGCCGCTGCAACCGGCCCTGACCGCCACCCTGCTCGGCCGCTTCGGCGTCGACAACGCCCTGCGCATGGAGCAGTTGCCCCACACCAACGTGATGCTGGCCCTGCTGCGCGACGGCTTCCACCCGGACAGCGCCGAAGGCACTGTCGAGTTGCGCGGCGACGGCAGTCCGGTACTTGACTATCAAATGACCGATTACACCTGGGATGGCGTGCGCCGCGCCTTTCACAGCATGGCCGAGATCCAGTTTGCCGCCGGCGCCAAGGCGGTGTTACCGCTGCATGCCGACGCCGGCTACGTGAAGACCTTGGGCGAAGCCAGGCGCCTGATCGACAGCTTGAGCCTGGAAATTTACCGAACCCGCCTGGGCAGCGCCCATGTCATGGGCGGTTGCGCCATGGGCGAAGACCCGCGCCAGGCGGTCACCGACAGCCTGGGCCGGCATCACCAGCTGGCCAACCTTTCGATCCATGACGGCTCGCTGTTCCCCACCAGCATCGGCGCCAACCCGCAATTGTCGATCTACGGCCTGACCGCGAAACTCGCGACCCAACTGGCCGAGCGCCTCAAGCACGCCTGATAGCCGGCCACTCACGAGTCGCGCCGGGCGCGTGGGGCACACGCCTGACTTGGCCGCAGTTCATCGCTGCGCTACCATCCGACTCCCTTACGGATCCGCCAGGACGTCACGATGAATCGAGTGTTATACCCAGGCACCTTCGACCCCATCACCAAGGGCCATGGCGATCTGGTCGAACGCGCCGCGCGCCTGTTCGACAGCGTGATCATTGCGGTGGCCGCCAGCCCGAAGAAAAACCCGCTGTTCCCCCTCGAGCAACGGGTAGCACTGGCCCGCGAGGTGACCAAGCACCTGCCGAATGTCGAGGTGGTTGGCTTCTCCACCTTGCTCGCGCACTTTGCCCAGGAGCAAGGCGCCAATGTATTTCTGCGCGGCCTGCGCGCGGTCTCGGACTTCGAATACGAGTTCCAGCTGGCCAACATGAACCGCCAGCTGGCGCCTGATGTGGAAAGCCTGTTCCTCACTCCGTCGGAAAAATACTCCTATATCTCCTCGACCTTGGTGCGCGAGATCGCCGCACTGGGCGGTGATATCTGCAAATTCGTCCATCCTGCCGTGGCCGATGCCCTGCACGAGCGTTTCAAACATTGAACCCGTGCGCCATGTGCGGGCGGGCCAGTCCGCCCACACATGGCGCACGCCCCAACAATCCGGCACAATTCGCCCATCGTTATCTGCCTATTGTTGTTTGAAAATGTCGTCGCCTGCGGCTGCGACAGGAGCGTTTATTCCATGTCCCTGATCATCACCGACGACTGCATCAACTGCGACGTCTGCGAGCCCGAGTGCCCGAACGGCGCGATCTCCCAGGGTGAAGAGATCTACGTGATCGACCCCAACCTGTGTACCGAATGCGTCGGTCATTACGACGAGCCGCAGTGCCAGCAAGTCTGCCCCGTGGACTGCATCCCGCTCGACGAGAACCACATCGAGAGCAAGGACGAGCTGATGGAGAAGTACCTGATCATTACTGGCAAGGCTTGACGCCATGCGCCGCCTGAGTCGCGGTGCGGTGCCCTGGCGCCTGCTCGCCAGCTCGCTGTTGCTGCTGTTCGCCCTGGGCTTGCAAGCCGCCGAACAGCCCGGACGGGCGGCCATCGCCAGCGCCCACCCCGCCGCCACTGTCGCCGGCCAGGAAACCCTGACCCTGGGCGGCAATGCCTTCGATGCGGCGGTCGCCATCAGCGCCGCCCTGGCGGTGGTGGAGCCTTACAGTTCGGGCCTGGGGGGCGGCGGATTCTTTCTGCTGCGCGCTGCCGGCGAACAACCCAGCTATCGTTTTCTCGACGCCCGCGAGCGCGCGCCTCTGGCTGCCCACCCCGACCTCTACCGGCGCGACGGCGAGGTGCAGAAAGCGCTATCGCTCAACGGCCCGCTGGCCGCCGCCATTCCCGGACTGCCCGCCGCATTGGTGGTGCTGGCTGAACGCTTCGGCCGCCTGCCGTTGAACGACTCACTGGCGCCGGCGATTCGCCTGGCCCGCGACGGCGTGAGCATCGACAGGGTCTACCGGGAACGGGCGAAATGGCGCCTGGCCGCCCTGCGTGACGACCCGGAAAGCGCACGGATATTCCTCGACGATGAACGCGAGATCCCCGCAGAGTTCGCCCTGCTGCGTCAGCCGGAGCTGGCCACGACCCTCGAACGCCTGGCCCGCGACGGCCATGCCGGCTTTTACGCCGGAGAAATCGCCGAGAAGCTGGTCAGCGGCGTACGTGCTGCTGGCGGCATCTGGTCTATGCGCGACCTGGCCGAGTACCGGATCGTCGATCGCCAACCCTTGCGCGTGCCCCTGGCTGACGGTCGCGCGCTGATCAGCGCGCCGCCACCGTCGGCGGGGGGCCTGGCCCTGGCGCAGAGCCTGCTGATTCTGCAACAACTGCCCTGGCGCCAGGCCGAACCGGGGCAACGCACGCATTTTGTCGTCGAAACGCTACGCCGTGCCTACCGCGATCGCGGCCTGCTCGGCGACCCGGACTTCGTCGCCAATCCGCAGCAGCAGTTGCTCGCGCCGAGCTACATCAAACAACTGGCCGACAGCGTCGATCCGGATAAAGCCACGCCCAGCGACAGCCTGCCACCCGCTGGTGGCTGGCACGAAGGCGACCATACCACCCACTTCTCGGTGCTCGATGCCGACGGCAATGCAGTGGCCGCAACCTTGTCGATCAATCTGCCGTTTGGCGCCGCCTTCATCGCGCCCGGCACCGGCGTGCTGCTCAACGACGAAATGGACGACTTCGCCGCCGATGTCCAGGGCGCCAACGCCTACGGCCTGGCGGGCAGCCCGGCCAACGCCATCGCCGCCGGCAAGCGCCCGCTGTCGAGCATGAGCCCGAGCTTTATCGAAAGCCCCGCCGAGTTCGCCAGCTTTGGCACCCCTGGCGGCAGCCGCATCCCGAGCATGGTGCTGCTGGCGATGCTCGAGTACCTCGACGGCCAACCGATTGCCCGCTGGCCGAGTGTTGCCCGCTATCACCATCAATATCGCCCGGATCTGATCGAGCACGAACCGAACACCTTCAGCCCGGCACAGAGCGCCGCCCTGCGCGCCCGCGGCCATCAGCTCAAGGTTCTGCAGCGCAGCTACGGCAACCAGCAGGTGCTGTTCTGGGACAAGTCGAGTCAGCGGGTAGAAGCCGCCAGCGACCCACGCGGCGTCGGCACCAGTGTAGTGATGAGGCCAGGTCAACTGCGCCGCGCCCCTTAGGTTGGGCGGGCCGCCCAGGTTAGCGGCGCCAGCCGCCGGAATCTGCGCAACCCAGCTTGGCGCCGACACGACTCGCCAAAAACCCTCGGAGTCTCAATCCGACCGGATCAGCGGTCCATCCTCGTCCACCAGTTGGCGCAGCGGGCGGAACAGTTCGTTACCCTCGCCCTGCCCGAGCAGCAGCACGTTGCGCAGGCTCTGCGTGATACGACTGACATAGCCCAGATCATTCATCAGCGAGCTGGCCTGCTGGCCATTCAGCCGGTGTTCGCGCACAGCGGCGAACAAGCGCTGGCGAAAGGCGCTGTCGAAGTCGGCCGCGCCCTCGTCGAGCAGATGCAGGCGCTCATCCCAGAGCGTATCGGGCAGCTCGAGCTGGCCCAGTTCGCGCACTTCGTGAAGCACCCCGAGCAGGTGTCGACGCAGCTCGAGATAGCTCTGACGGGCACTGCTGTCGTCCTGACGCAGGTAGCGACCGAGATTTTTCTGCAAATGCTTGGCATCTTTCACCGCATCGACCAGTTGCAGCGCTGCCAACTGGCAGCTGACCCAGAAGTGCTGATGCGCCTCATCGAGACTGACTTCAAGGCGACTCATGAAGCTCAGCAAGTCGCTGTACACCCCCTTGATGTGCCGCTGATAGAGTTGCTCGGCATCCAGCGCCCGCGGATCGGGGCGCGCGCTCAACAGGCGTTCGTCCTGGCGACTGCGTTCGAGCTGATCCACCGGCACATAGAGCGCGTGGCAAATCACCTCCAGACTGAGACGGGCCAAGTGTTGCAACTCCAGCACCACCGCTTGAGCCGCGCTATCGGCACTGGCCAGGGCGCTGTCGTCCAGGTAACGGGCGCGCGTCGGCTCAGTCGCCGGTTCGGCCACCTCGGTGATCAGCACCCGGGGTTCTTCGCGGTCGGGCAGCCAGCGCTCCAGCAGATCCGCCAGCCAACCTTGCCACGGCCAGAACAAGCTCACGCCCATGGCGTTGAACAAGGTATGGAACAGCGCCAGCTGAATCAGCAGGTTGCCACCAAGGCCCATCGGCGCCGTCAGCCACTGCACCAGCAGGGCCAATGGCATCAGCAGGGCCAGCGCCAGGACGCCGGTGGTCAGGTTGAACAGCACATGCGCCAGGGCCAGCCGCTGTCCGGCACGGGAACCGCCGAGGGCGCCGATCACCGCCGTTACCGTACTGCCCAGGTTTGAACCGATGGCGATTGCCAAGCCCTGTTCCAGCGCCAGCTGGCCACCCGCCAGGGCCGTCAGGGTGAGCATCAGGGTGGCATGGCTGGACTGCAGCAACACCGTGATCAGCAAGCCTGCGCCAATAAACAGCAGATGGCCGGCAATGCCGGGCAACTGATAGTGCAGGGGATTGAAGTCGCCGGCCACGCTGGAGAAGCCGGTCTTCATCTGGTCAATGCCAAGAAACAGGAAGGCCACACCCAAGACCACCCGACCGACAGCAGGCCCTCTCGGCCCGGTGAAACTGCCGAGCACGCCAAACACCAGCAAAGGCAACGCCAGGGGGCCGAGACTGACGTTCTGCCCAGCCAGGGCCAGCAGCCAGATACCACTGGTGGTGCCCAGGTTGGCACCAAACAGGATGGCGACTCCCGCCGCCAATTGGATCAGGCCGGTACTGAGGAAGGCGATGGTCAGCAGCGACACCAGTGAACTGGACTGCACCAGCATGGTGGCGCTCACGCCGAACATCAGGCTTTTGAAGGGCGTGGCAGTGCTCAGCGCCAGCAGGCGTTCCAGCTTGCCGCCGGCCAACTGGCGCAACCCTTCCTCGAGGCACTGCATGCCGAACAGGAACAGTGCCAGGCCGGCACAAAGGCCAAGCCAGCCGGCACTGAACCAGAAGCTCAGGGCCAGCAGGACAAACAGGAAAATCCAGCTGAGCGACCGTAATCGCAGATGCAGGTGGCGGTCGGACTCAGGCATTCAGTGCGCGGTCATGGGCAATCACTGACGCTTGTTGTAACCATCCCCGGTGCATCCCAGGCAGCGCACGAAGGCCGCCTTGCCCGGCTCGACCACCAAGGCCCGGCCGGCCTCACCAATACCACCACCGGTGGCAGCGAACGGCAACGCCACGACAAATACCCCGGCACCGATCACGGTAGCGGCGATCAGCAAGGGACGGGCAATCAGCAGATCCGCCACCATCGAGAAGGCACCTGGCGCCTCCGCCGTGTAGAGCGGATCGCCACTGGAATTTTGCACCACTTCCGCCTGTGCCGGCAGCGCCAGCAAGCCAGTGGTCAGCGCCAGGACAACAGCGGTTGAGCGAAACAGTTTCATCAGGGCGATCCTTCAGCTATTAGGAGTCAGTGCCAGTAACTATAACAGCGCTCTTGAAATTGTCAGCGTGACGTCCGTCAATCGCCATGAAAAGCGTACTCAGGTTTTTTCGGGATATACGGCCGGAAGAAGGCGAAAATTTCCTTGAGATCGGCCGCCTCGTCGCCCGTGGGCCAGAAGGTCGGGCCAATCACCGCGCGGCGATGCTGATAATCCAGAGCGCAGAGCACGATGGGCACACCGGCACCTTGCGCTATGTGGTAGAAGCCCATTTTCCAGCGAGCAACCTGCTTGCGCGTGCCTTCGGGCGACAGCACCAGGATGAACTGTGCGTGGTCACGAAAGGCCTGCACCGCCTGCTCAACGGTGTTGTGCTGACGATCGCGAAAGATCGCCAGACCGCCCCAGGCTCGCATCAGAGCGCCAAACGGCGGCCGAAAAATCGTTTGCTTGCCAAACCAGCGCACATTCAGGCCCAGGACGAACTTGACCGCGATAAAGATCACAAAGTCCCAGTTCGACGTATGGTGCGCACCGATCACCACGAACTTGTCGAGCTTCGGCAACTCGCCTTCAATGCGCCAGCCCATCAGCTTCAGGACGCCACATCCCAGCCATTCGGCCAGGCGGTTGCGCGGCGGGTAATTAGCGGACATCTCGGCCTCGGCGGTTGCTGTCGTCTGTCAGCGCTGGCAGCGCGGGCAGTAGACACTGGCGCGCTGCCCCAGCTTGAGCTCACGCAAAGTGGTGCCGCAGCGCTTGCAGAACTCGCCGCCGCGGCCATAGACGAACAACTCCTGCTGGAAATAGCCCGGCTGGCCGTCACCGCCGACGAAGTCCCGCAGGGTGGTGCCGCCGCGCTCGATGGCATGGGCAAGGATGCGCTTGATCTGTTCCGCCAGGGTCATATAGCGCGCCCGGGAAATCGAACCGGCTTCGCGCCTTGGGTCGATACCGGCGGCGAACAAGGCTTCGCTCGCATAGATATTGCCGACCCCGACCACCACCGCGTTGTCCATGATGAAGGGTTTGACCGCCATCGACCGGCCACGCGACTGCTGATACAAACGCTCGCCGTCGAACGACTCGGTCAGCGGTTCCGGACCGAGCTTGCTGAGCAGCACGTGATGCAAGGGATCAGTGCTCCAGAGCAGCGCGCCGAAGCGCCGCGGGTCGGTGTAGCGCAGCGCCAGGCCGGACTCCAACTCGATGTCGACATGCTCATGCTTGGCCGCCGGTAGACCGCACTCGACCAGACGCAGGCTGCCGGACATACCCAGGTGACTGATCAGGCTGCCGGTCTCGGCCTTGATCAACAAGTATTTGGCCCGCCGCTCGACACACTCGATGCGCTGGCCGGACAAGCGCACATCCAGGTCTTCCGGGATCGGCCAGCGCAAACGACGCTCGCGCACAATCACCTGGGTAACCCGCTGGCCCTCGAGAAAGGGAGCGATACCGCGGCGGGTGGTTTCGACTTCGGGCAGTTCAGGCATGGGCAATCAATCGGGCAGACAGGGGGTAGCGGATGTCTACCTTAGCAGGAAACCGCCCCTACCCAGGCGTTGGCGATGCCGCTGAACCGTCAGGCAACGGACGCAGGCGGGCATCACCAGGAGGATCAACGGCGCGTGAAATGCCCACAGCTCGACATCGCGAGACTCCATCGACCTGGGCAATACCGCGCACCCTGCGCACAAACCAGCCCGACAGGGCCGGTCTGGCGCGAGCCGATCAGGCGTCGTCGCCGGCTGCAGCCTTGTAGGCGGCCGCATCGAGCAGCTTGTCCAGCTCGCTGACATCGCTTGGCTTGAGCTTGAAGAACCAGCTGGCATAGGGGTCGCTGTTAACGCTCTCGGGACTGTCGGCCAGATCCTGGTTGATCGCGATCACCTCGCCGCCCACCGGCGTGTAGATATCGGATGCGGCCTTGACCGACTCCACCACCCCGGCCTCCTGACCGGCTGCCAGGGTCTTGCCGACTTCCGGCAGTTCGATAAAGACCACGTCGCCCAAGGCTTCCTGAGCGTGATCGGAAATACCGACGGTGACCGTGCCATCGGCTTCCAGGCGGGCCCATTCGTGGCTGGTGGCGTAACGCAGATCGGCGGGGATAGTGCTCATGTGTCGTTCCTCGTAAGACATGACGGCGACCGCGCCGTCAGGAGAATTTAGCAGGGGTTGGTCATAGTGGGTGCTTACAAAAGTAGCGAGCGATCGCCAGGCAAGGCGAAATCAGCCGAAACGCAGCGCAGCGGAGTAACCGCCGCCGGCTGCCCCGTAGGGCGAGCGAAGCAAAAACGCAGTGTACGAGTAGTACATGAGCATTTTAACTGGGCTCGCACTCGAGGCTAACTTCAACGCAGCATGGTCGAGCGCAGTAATGTGTAAACACCCTCTTAGCGAAAGCACGTCATTGCAACCATAGCGCACACAACCGCACCCAGCGGGTGGCGGCGCGTCCGGATCCATCCGGGTTACAGGCTTGAAGCAGCCTGCAGTCGCGTTCAGATCAGGGCCTTGCCGTGGCGAACAAACATCGGCTTGACCACCCTGACCGGAAACCATTTACCGCGAATCTCGACTTCGGCGCGATCGCCAGTGGCGGTCGGTACGCGCGCCAGGGCGATGGACTTGCCAAGGGTCGGGGAGAAGCTGCCGCTGGTAATCTCGCCCTCGCCCACCCCGCCAACCCTCACCACCTGATGGGCGCGCAGCACGCCACGCTCCTCCAGCACCAGACCGACCAGCTTGGACTGGGTACCAGCGCGCTTCAGTTCTTCCAGTACCTGGCGCCCGACAAACTGGCGACCGGCCGGTGCCCAGGCGATGCTCCAGGCCATGTTGGCCGCCAGCGGCGTGACGTTCTCGTCCATGTCCTGGCCGTACAGGTTCATCCCGGCCTCCAGGCGCAAGGTATCGCGCGCGCCCAGGCCGATCGGCGAGGTGCCGGCGCCGACCAGGTCATTGAAGAACGCCACAGCCTGATCGGCCGGCAACATGATTTCCAGGCCATCCTCACCGGTGTAGCCGGTGCGGGCGATAAACCAGTCGCCTTCGGCCAGACCCTGGAACGGCTGGAGCTCGTGGATCAGGGCGGCGCGGGCCTGGCTCACCAGTTCACAGGTCTTGGCGCGGGCATGCGGGCCCTGGATCGCGAGCATGGCCAGTTCGCTGCGCTCATTCAGCTCGACGGCGAAAGCACCACTCTGCTGACGCATCCAGGCCAGATCCTTGTCGCGGGTAGCGGCATTGACCACCAGACGATAGCCGCTCTGCCCCTCGGCCGAGTCGGTGAGGTAGACGATCAGATCGTCGATCACCCCACCTTGCTCGTTGAGCATGGCGCTGTACAGGGCCTTGCCGGAGAGCTGCAGACTCTCCACGTCATTGGCCAGCAGGTGCTGCAAATAGGCCTTGGCCTGACTGCCGGATACATCGATCACGGTCATGTGGGAAACGTCGAAGACCCCACAGTCGCGACGCACCTGGTGATGCTCCTCGACTTGCGAGCCATAGTGCAGCGGCATGTCCCAGCCACCGAAATCGACCATCTTGGCACCTAACGCGAGGTGCAGGTCATAGAGAGGGGTGCGCTGTCCCATGGGTGTCTCCTTCCGGGCTTGGCGAAGCTGCGGGCTAGTGCTGAAGCCGGCTGAGCCCTTTGCATCAGGGCACTGGCACGAGCTGTGGTAATGACGCGCCGCAGCGAATGGCGCGCATTGTAGCCGCAAGACCGCGGCGGGTCATCTTGGCCGTAGGCCATACTCGCGAAGCAGTACGCCGCATGGACCGGCGGCGCGGCCCGCCCTAGCCAGCCCGCCGCGCCGAGCGGCGGATCAGCAGGATCACCGGCAGCAGGCCGACCAGCACCAGGGTCAGGGCCGGCAACGCAGCGCGCGCCCATTCGCCCTCGCTGGTCATCTCGAACACCCGCACCGACAAGGTGCCCCAGCCGAAGGGGCGCATCAGCAGGGTCGCTGGCATTTCCTTGAGCACATCGACGAACACCAGCAGCGCCGCCGACATCGCCCCCGGAACCAGCAGCGGCAGGTAGACCCGGAAGAACAGGCCAATGCCGCCGACACCAAGGCTGCGCGAGGCTTCCGGCAACGACGGCCGGATCCGCGCCAGGCTGTTCTCCAGCGGGCCGTATGCCACCGCCATGAATCGAATCAGGTACGCCAGCAACAAGGCCGACAGGCTGCCGAGCAGGATCGGCTTGCCGGCGCCGCCGAGCCAAGTGGACAGCGGAATCACCAGTTCGCGGTCAAGCACACTGAAGGCCAGCATGATTGCCACTGCCAGCATCGAACCCGGCAACGCATAGCCGAGATTGGCCAGACTGACGGTCGAGCGCATCAACCGGGTCGGCGCTTGACGGCGGGCGAAGGCCAGCAGCAAGGCCACACTGACCGTGATTAACGCGGCCATGCCACCGAGGTAGAGGGTGTGCAGAATCAGGGCGGTGTAGCGCTCGTCCAGGTCGAAACGACCGCGCTGCCAGAACCACACCAGCAACTGCAGCACGGGAATCACGAAACCGCAGGCGAACACCAGGCCGCACCAGGCGCTGGCGGCCAGTGCCTGGCCACCCTTGAGGTGATAGAGCGCCTTGACCCGGGGCCGCTCGCTGACCGGGCGCACGGCGCCGCGGGCACGCCGCTCGCCATAGAGCACCAGCATCACCGCGAGCAACAGCAGACTGGCCAGTTGGGTGGCACTGGTCAGGCTGTAAAAGCCGTACCAGGTCTTGTAGATGGCCGTGGTGAAGGTATCGAAATTGAACACCGAGACCGCGCCGAAATCAGCCAGGGTCTCCATGATGGCCAGCGCCAGGCCGGCACCGATGGCCGGCCGCGCCATCGGCAGGGCCACCCGCCAGAACGCCTGCCAGGGGCTCTGCCCAAGCACCCGCGCCGCCTCCATCAGGCCCTTGCCCTGGGCCAGAAAGGCATTGCGCGCCAGCAGGTAGACATAGGGGTAGAACACCAGCACCAGGACGATGATCACGCCGCCAGTGGAACGCACCGGCGGCAGGCGCAAGCCGGCGCCAAACCAGTCGCGCAGCAAGGTTTGCAGCGGCCCGGCGAAGTCCAGCAGGCCGACGAAGACAAACGCCAGGACATAGGCAGGAATGGCGAAGGGCAGCATCAGCGCCCAATCCAGCCAACGCCGCCCGGGAAATTCGCAGAGACTGGTCAACCAGGCCAGGCTGACGCCGAGCACAGTGACGCCGACCCCGACCCCGAGCACCAGCATCAGGGTATTGCCGAGCAGGCGCGGCAACTGGGTCTGCCACAGGTGCGCCCAGATCTGCCGATCCACCTCATGCCAGCTGAACAGCAGCACGCTCAACGGCAGCAACACCAGCAGGGCAACGGCAAAGGCGATGGGGTACCAGCGACGCTGGGCAGGAAGGGCCACGCAGAATCCTCGAAACTATGTTTTCGACGGCATAAACACAACGCCCCGGACTAAGCCGGGGCGTGGAGTATAACTGCAGCCTTGAGCAGGAAACCGAATCGAACCTGCCGTAGGCACTCAGACACTGACCTGAATCAGTTCCAGCCGGCGCGATCCATCAACATGATCGCTTCGGCCTGACGCTTGCCGGCCACTTCCAACGGGATGCTGTCGGCCTTGAAGCTGCCCCAGGCTGCGACTTCGGCGGAAGGTGCGATCTGCGGATTGGCCGGGAATTCCTGGTTCAAGCTGGCGAACAGACCCTGGGCTTCCCCGCTGGTCATCCACTCCAGCAGCTTCTGGGCAGCCTCGGCGTGGGGCGCGTGTGCGGTGACACCGGCACCGGACAGGTTAACGTGCACGCCACGGTCAGCCTGGTTCGGCCAGAACAGCTTGGCCTTCAAATCAGGCTGCTGTTTGTGCAGACGACCGAAGTAGTAGGTATTGACGATGCCGACATCGCATTGACCGGCGTCGATGGCCTGGATCAGCGCGGTGTCGTCGGGGAACACGTCGGTCGCCAGGTTGGCGACCCAGCCCTTGATCAGCGACTCGGTTTTCTCGGCGCCATGGGTTTCGATCAGGGTGGCGGTCAGTGACTGGTTGTAGACCTTCTTGCTGGTGCGCAGGCACAGGCGGCCTTCCCAATTCTTGTCAGCCAGGGCCTCGTAAGTGGACAGCTCCTGCGGCTCAACCCGCTCGGTGGAGTAGACGAGGGTCCGCGCGCGCAGCGACAGGCCGGTCCAGGCGCCGGTGCTGGAACGGTACTGAGGCGGAATATTGGCCTCGATCACCTCGGATTTCAGCGGCTTGAGCACACCCTGCTGCTCGGCCTGCCAGAGGTTGCCTGCATCCACGGTGATCAGCATGTCGGCGGGGGTGTTCTCGCCTTCGGCCTGCAGGCGGGCCAGCAGCGGCGCTTCCTTGTCGGTGATGAACTTCACCGCGACACCGGTCTTGGCGGTGTAGGCATCGAAGACCGGCTTGATCAGTTCGTCGATACGGGCGGAGTAGACCACCACTTCATCGGCAGCCTGGACTGCGCCGGCCAGCGCGGTGAGGGTGAGAGCGGCAAACAAACGCTTACTTACCTGCATGGATCTTGCCTCTAGAGCGAAGGTGAGTCGAGACATCAAATAATAGTGAATGTCATTTCGTTTCTCAACCATTGTTCGCCGCGCAGACATTATCCGCCATGACTTGGGTCAATCCTTGCCAACCTTTTAATCCGCAGCAGGGCGCGCCGCGCCGCTAGAGGCGCAGCAACGGCTGATCCAAAGGGGAGAGCGGTGGCGACGGCTTCAGACGCGCGCCAGTTCCGGCAAGTCGCCACTGAGGCCCAGCGCCTGGCGGACGAACAGCGCCTTGGCCTCGGGCAATTCATCGACCCAGTTGAGGCCAGCGTTGCGCAGCCAGCGCAGCGGTAATGGATCGGCCTGGAACAGCCGCTCGAAACCCTCCATCGCCGCCATCATCGCCAGGTTATGCGGCATGCGCCGACGCTCGTAGCGACTCAGTACGCGCTCATCGGCCAGACGCTCGCCACGCGCCAGGGCATGCAGCAGCTCCTCGGCCAGCACGGCAGCGTCGAGAAAGCCCAGGTTGACGCCCTGCCCGGCCAGCGGGTGGATGCTGTGCGCGGCATCGCCGATCAGCGCCAGCCCATCTTCGATGTAACGCTTGGCGTGGCGCTGGCGCAACGGAATGCACAGCCGCGGATCGGCGTGCAGCACCGCGCCCAGGCGATGCTCGAAGGCCTTGCCCAGTTCGACACAGAAACCGTCGTCGTCCAGCGCCATCAGCCGCTGGGCCTCGCTCGGCGTGACCGACCAGACGATCGAACACCAGTGCTCGCCTGGCGCAGATGCCAAGGGCAGAAAGGCCAGCGGACCGTCGTCGGTAAAGCGCTGCCAGGCCGTGGCCTGGTGCGCCTCGGCGCAGCGCACGCTGGTGACGATGGCATGGTGCAGGTAATCCCACTCGCGGGTGGCGCAACCAGCCAGGCGGCGTACCGCCGAGTTGGCCCCATCGGCGGCGACCAGCAAGGGCGTGCGCAACTGGCGGCCGTCGGTCAGGGTCAGCAGCCAGTCGTCGCCGGAACGGCGCAACTGCTCCAGGCGAGCGTTGTTCAGCAGGCCGACATTGCCGTCGTGCAGACGCTCGAGCAAGGCGTCCTGCACCACACGGTTCTCGACGATATGGCCGAGCGTCTCGGCATGCACGCTGGCCGCACTGAAGTGAATCTGCCCGGTACCGGAACCGTCCCACACCTGCATCTCGGCATAGGGGCTGCTGCGGCGGGCGGCGACGCCCTGCCACACGCCGAGCCGCTCGAGCACCCGCTGACTGGCGATCGACAGCGCACTGACCCGCGGTTCGAAGGCCGCGGCAGGGTCGAACGGCTTGACGCTGAGCGGCCCGCCGTCGATCAGGAGAATGTCCAAGCCCTGCTCTTGCAGGGCCAGCGCCAGGGCGCTGCCGACCATACCGGCACCGACGATGATCAGATCCGCACGCATGTTGATTCCTTAAACTGCCTGTCGGGCACGGGGCTTGAGCCGCACGTACAAGGTCTTGTGCACCCGCGCCACCAGGGTTCCGGCGCCGTCACGCACCTCGACCTGAAGCTCGGGCAGGTATTTGTCACCAGCGGCGGTCTGCGCACGGATGTCCTGCAACAGCTCGTCGCCGATGCTGAAGTCGGCGTACACCGAACCTTTGCCCGGCGCGATGAAGTCGATGCTGGCGGCCTTGTCCCAGACGATATAGTCGCGCCCGAGGTTCTCCATCAGCATCAGCATGAAAAACGGATCGGTCATCGAATACAGACTGCCGCCGAACTGGGTGCCGACATAGTTACGGTTGTACCAGCCCAGGCCCATCCTGACCTGTACCTGGCGGAAGTCCGCGCCGATATGCCGCACCCACACCCCGGCGCCCAGGTAGGGCGGATAGATATTCATCGCCCAGCGCAGCATCCGCGCCTTGCGCGCCAAACGGCGAGCCGTCATGGCCTAGCGCTCCACACGGGTGCCCAGGCCCATGGCCTGGCGGGCAAACCAGCGCTTGGCCGGCGGCAGCAGGTCCAGGCCAAGCAGGCCCAGGCCGCGCCCGGCGGCCAGCAGCGGTTCACCACTGCTGAACAAGCGAGTGACCTGATCGGAAAAACCCACGGTCAATTGCTGGTCGACCCGCTGCCGCCGCAGGTAACCCTGCAAGGTGGCCAGATCGCCCAGGGGCGCACTGCTGGCCTGAAGCGTCTCGGCCAACGCCAAGGTGTCGCGCAGGGACAGGTTGTAACCTTGTCCCGCAATCGGGTGCAGGCTGTGCGCGGCATTGCCGAGCACCACCAGATGGGCGCGCACCTGTTCTTCGGCCGCGGTCAGCGCCAGCGGATACAGGTGCCGCGCACCAACCTGGCGCAAGGCGCCGAGGCGATAACCGAAGGCCTGCTGCAATTCCTCGAGAAAGCCTGCCTCATCCAGCCGCAGCAAGCGCTCGGCATCTGCCGTCGAGCGAGTCCAGACCAGCGCACAGCGCTGGTCTGCCAGAGGCAGCATGGCCATCGGCCCCTCTGCGGTGAAGCGCTCGAAGGCCTGCCCCTGGTGATCGTCCTGCGGACTGATATTGGCGATCAGCGCACTCTGACCGTAAGGCTTGTGGCTGACGCCAATGCTCAACTGCTCGCGCAGGCCGGAGCGGCCACCATCGGCCAGAATCGCCAGGTCGCAGGCCAGGCTGGACTCATCATCCAGGGTCAGTCGATAACCCTGCTCCTGCGCATCCAGGCGAGTCACCTGGGCCGGGGTGCGCCAACTGACCACCTGCGGATCCAGGGCCTGCCACAGGCACTGGCCCAACCAGGCGTTTTCCACCACATAGCCCAGCGCCGGCACGCCCTCGTCCTTGGCGCTCAGGCGCGCCGCGGCAAAGCGGCCGCGATCGGATACGTGGATCTGCCGTATCGGTTCGGCGCGCTCACTGATGGCCTGCCACAAGCCAAGGCGCTGGTAGATCAGCCGCGTGCCGTAGGACAGCGCAGTAGATCGCGCATCGTAGCTCGGCTGATAACCTTCGCCCGGCGCAAAAGGCTCGATCAGGCTGATGCGCCAGCCGCGCACCTTGGCCTCGTCCTGCAGGGCCAGGGCCAGACTGGCGCCGACCAGGCCGCCGCCGATGATTGCCAGATCGACTCGCTGCATGGGTTCAGGCCGCCACTGTGGGCGCGGCGGCCATCAGCGCCTCGATCTCGGCGACGGATTTCGGCACGCCATGGCTAAGCACCTCGCAACCGCTCTTGGTCACCACCACGTCATCTTCGATGCGCACACCGATGCCGCGCCATTTCTTCGCCACAGTGGCGTTGTTCACCGCGATGTAGATGCCCGGCTCGACGGTCATGGCCATGCCGACCTCCAGCACCCGCCACTCGCCGCCAACCTTGTAGTCGCCAACATCGTGCACGTCCATGCCCAGCCAGTGACCCGCGCGGTGCATGTAGAAGGGCTTGTAGGCCTCGGCGGCGATCAGCTCGTCGACCTCGCCCTGCAGCAGGCCCAATTCCACCAGGCCGGCGGTGATCACCCGCACCGTGGCTTCATGGGCTTCGTTCCAGTGCTTGCCCGGGGCAATGTGCTTGAACGCCTCCTCGTTGGCGGCCAGCACCAGCTCGTAGATGGCCTTCTGCTCGGGCGAAAACCTGCCGCTGACCGGGAAGCAGCGGGTGATGTCGCTGGCGTAGCAGTCGATCTCGCAGCCGGCGTCGATCAGCACCAGGTCACCGTCCTTGAGCGGTGCGTCGTTCTCGCGGTAGTGCAGGATGCAGGCATTCTTGCCGGCAGCGACGATCGAGCCGTAGGCCGGCATCTTCGCCCCGCCCTTGCGGAATTCGTAGTCCAGCTCGGCTTCCAGGTGGAACTCATGCAGGCCGGCACGGCTGGCCTGCATGGCGCGCACATGGGCGCGCGCGGAAATCTGCGCGGCCTCCTTCATCACCTTGACCTCGTTGGCCGATTTGTACAGGCGCATGTCGTGCAGCAGGTGGTCGAGGGCGACGAACTCGTTGGGCGGCTGCGCACCTTGACGCGCTTTGGAGCGGATCACGTTGATCCAGTCCATCAGGTGCCGGTCGAACTCCTGATTGGTGCCCATGGCGTAGTACACCCGCTCGCGGCCTTCGATCAGACCGGGGAGGATGTCGTCGATGTCGCTAATCGGGAAGGCATCGTCGGCGCCGTAATGGCCGATCGCGCCGTCCTGACCGGCGCGCAGACCATCCCACAGCTCGCGCTCGGGATCGCGTTCGCGGCAAAACAGCACGTATTCGCCATGTTCGCGGCCGGGAATCAGCGCGATTACCGCCTCCGGCTCGGGGAAGCCGGAGAGGTACTGAAAGTCGCTGTCCTGGCGGTAGACGTGTTCGACGTCGCGGTTGCGGATGTACACCGGCGCCGCCGGCAGGATGGCGATGCTGTTGGGCTCCATCTGCGCCATCAACGCCTTGCGCCGACGGGCGTATTCCGACTTGGGGATGCTGATCATGGGCAGGCTGGATCCATTTCTAAGGCGTAAAGAAGTCAGTGCAGCGACGGTTTGGCGGCTGCGGCTACAGGCTTGCTGCATTCACTGAACAGCAACAGCGGGGCCACCCGCAGGTATTCCATCACTTCCATGTAGTCGTTCTCGCCATCCTCCGAGTCTTCCAGGGCGTTCTGCACCTGGGCAATGGCCGAGAGATCCTGCAGCACCTCCATCGCCTCGGCGCTCAGGGCGCTGTCACGTGCGGTCAGGCCGAAGCCGCCGAGGAAACCCTGGCACCACTGGCCCAAGGCAACGGCACGCTCGCGCAGCGGCGCGTCATCGGATGGCAACAGCAGCACCACTGTGACCTCGTCACCGGACAACTCGCCCTTGACCATCTCCTGCAAACCAATCAATGCCTGGCGCACATTGTCTTGCGGCGCGGCGCCAAGCAACTCGGCGGCATCCACCAGCCAGGCGTCGACATCGAAGCCGGCACCGGCACAACTGCGGCCCAGCAGCAGGCCATGCAGCTCGGCCGGGGAAACGGGATGGCCACTGCTGGCGAGCAGGGCGGCGAAAGCGGTATAAGGAGAACTTGAAGTCGGCATAGATCACTAGGCGCCAAGCGGCGCAATCACTAGAATGAAGGTCTCGTATCCTAGCACCGGCAGGCGCGCCAAGACCATCCAAGGCCGGCGCAAGGTTTGACCTCATCCGGGTACAAGCCTATATAGTCCGGTCAATCCTTGCCTTAGCGAGACCCCATGGAAGACGTCGACCTGCACGCCCTCACGACCAAGCTGGACCAGCTGATCCAGCGCGTCGAGCAGCTCAAGGCCCACAATCGGGTTCTCCTGGCCAATGAACAGGCCTGGCGCGAGGAGCGCGCCCATCTAATCGAAAAGAACGAAATGGCCCGGCACAAGGTCGAATCCATGATTTCGCGCCTCAAAGCCCTGGAGCAGGACTCATGACCCAGTCGAATACCGTTACCGTCCATATCCTGGACAAAGAATATTGCATCGCCTGCCCGCCAGGTGAACACACCAACCTGGAAAGCGCCGCGCATTACCTGGACGGCAAGATGCGCGAGATCCGCAGCAGTGGCAAAGTCATCGGCGCCGATCGCATAGCGGTCATGGCCGCACTGAACATCACCCACGACCTGCTGCACAAGCAGGACAACCTAGACCAGCAAACGACCTCGACCCGCGATCATGTGCGCGACCTGCTCCAGCGCGTCGACCATGCCCTGGCCAACGATGAAGATGACGATGGCCAAGCTCGCTGATTGCGGCGCAGTGGTTTCAGGTATACTGGCCGCCGCTCCCTGGAGTGTGCGCCAGTTGGTGATGTCCCTGAGCCGATACGCACAAACCCGGGGGTTGCTTATTGAGGCCGGTGTGCATGTCCGCCTGACGGAAAGCCTTAACGCCTCATGCAACCTCCACCTTGAACTTTCGGGTTCAAGGGCTAAGCCGACAGCGGCACGTCGGGGAGTCTTCCTTTCACACCTGCGGCCTTCTGCCGGCAGCAGGTGCCACGCCTGACCATGCTCGACTCAGCCGACCTGACCCGCCCGCAATTGCGCCGCCTGCTGCGGCAAAAGCGCCGCGCCCTCAGTCCTCAAGCGCAACGCCGGGCCGCCCGCCAGCTGTACCGACAGCTGGCCCAACACCCGCTGTTTCGGCGCGCCAGACATATCGCCCTGTACCTGCCCAACGATGGCGAAATAGACCCCACGCAGCTGTTACGCGCGGCTCAACGCCGCGGCAAGGCCACCTACCTGCCGATACTCAATCGCTGGCCGCGCAGCAAAATGGTGTTTCAGCGCGTGCATCCGCACGAGACCCTGAAACCCAATCGCTTTCGCATCCCCGAGCCGCACCACAATCGTGCACAGCAACGCAAGGTATGGGCACTGGACCTGGTGCTGCTACCGTTGGTCGGCTTCGACCGCCACGGCGGACGCATCGGCATGGGCGGCGGCTTTTATGATCGCAGCCTGGCGTATCGCGGGGTGCGCAAAAAATGGCACAACCCGACCTTATTGGGCCTGGCGCATGAATGTCAGCAGGTAGATCGGCTGGCACTGGCCAGCTGGGATGTGCCGCTCAAGGCGACGGTGACGGATAAGGCGTGGTACTGAGCTGCATTTGGTGGCGCCGCGATCCCTGCGGCGCATGGCGGATCAAGGCTGCCGGGAGACGTTAACGGGCACATCACCCTGGCGCTCCCATTGGCTCTGGGTGTAACCCGTAGTGACCACACCCAGGCTGAACAGGACGACTAATACCCACAAAAGATCTGGTTTACGTTTCATTGGATGCCTCCCCCTTCGAGGCATGCTGCGCACGGTGGACCGGCGGCTTTATTTTTATCGGCCGTAATATCTGTCTGGCGCAAAGGCCTGCATTGTCTGCCTACTGCCACAACCAAGCAATTTCTGGCGCCAAACGGTCGTCAGCTGCGCGTACGACCATCAGCACGCAGCAAGGACCGACTTAAGGGAGCAAAGTTCATGCCTTATTGGCTGATGAAATCGGAACCCGACGAACTGTCGATCCACGACCTGCAGCGCCTCGGCCAAGCTCGCTGGGATGGCGTGCGCAATTATCAGGCGCGCAACTTTATGCGCAGCATGCAGATTGGCGATCAGGTGTTCTTTTATCACTCCAGCTGCCCAGAACCGGGCATCGCTGGCATCGCCTGCATCAGCAGCCTCGCCTATGCCGACCCGACGGCGCTGGATCCGCACAGCCATTACTTCGACGCCAAGGCCAGCAAAGAGAAAAATCCCTGGAGCGCGGTCGACGTGACCTTTGTCGAAGCCTTCAGCCGGGTCATCCCCCTGGCCGAACTGAAGGCGCAAAGCGCCTTGCTGGAACTGCCCCTGGTGCACAAAGGCAGTCGTCTGTCGGTGATGCCGGTCAGCGCCGAACAATGGGCGGCAATCCTCGCGCGTCGCTGAGCGAGCTCTGGCGCAGTGAACCGGCACTGTGCTATGACATGAGCGACTCTTCGCGGATCCAGTCTATGCTGCGCTCTCAGTCCTCTTGGGCCACTCGCTTGGCGCTGGCAGCCTTGCTCCTGGGCCTGTGCCTGGCCAGTCTGCTGCTTTGGCAGCGACTGCTGTCCGCTCAGCAGGAGCGTGTCGCCGAACGCGTCGACTACCAGGCGCGCGGTCTTGCCCGACAACTGGAAGCCAGCCTGCACGATCAGGTCGACGGCCTGCGCCGCATCGCCCTGCAATGGAATTACCGCGGGCGCATCCCGCTGGACGAATGGCTGCTCGACTGCCGCTTCTCGCTCGAGCGTTTCAAAGGCTACCAGGCGATCCAATGGCTCGACGCCGACCTGGCGATGCGCTGGATCGAGCCCCTGCAGGGCAACGAAGCGGCCCGGCAATTCCGCCTGACCCCGGCCCACCCCAACTTCAACCTGGCCATTCGGGCCAAGGCCTCGGGCGAGCCCCGCTTCTCCAACAGCTTCGCCCTGCTCCAGGGCGGGCGCGGTTTCATTCTCTATACCCCGCTGTATATCCGCGACGCCCAGCAGGTGCGGGTATTCGACGGTTTCCTCCAAGGGGTGTTTCGCGTCGAGCGCCTGATGGACGAATTGCTCATTCCGCTCGACAACGGGGACTTCAGCGCCTACCTGCTAGAAGCGGGCCGGCCAATCTACAGCCACGAACAGCCCGATGCCCTCGACGCCCTGCAGCAGGAGGTGCCGCTTGACCTGTTGAACAACCAGAACTTTGCCCTGCGCCTGAAGCCCACCGAACAGTTGGTGCAACGACTGGCCACCCCCCTGCCGCAAGTCGTCCTCGGTGCCAGCCTGACCATCAGCGTGTTGATGGTCGCGGCCCTCGGTCTGGCGCTGGCCAATGCGCGGCGCGCCAGCGCTCTGCAAGCTGGCAACCGGCGCCTGAACGATGAACTGGAGCAGCGCGAACAGATCGAGCAAGTGCTGCGCGACAGCCGTGAACGCCTGCAACTGGTGCTCGACCTGACCGACTCCAGCCAAGACGGCCTGTTCATCATCGACCCGCAGAGCCGCGACATCCTGCACATGAACCAGGCCACCTACGGCAGCCTGGGCTACAGCGCAGAAGCCTTCCGCGCACTGCTCAAGCAGGATCCGGAACAGCTGCTGCCGGGCTACCACGACTGGCTGGAGAACGTGCGCCTGGCCCAACAGGACAAGCTGCCAGGCATCTTCCAGCAGAAGATGCTCCGGCACGACGGCAGTGAACAGGCTGCGGAAATCAGCGCACAACTGGTGCGGGTCAACGATCACGAATACCTGATCGGGGTAACCCGCGACAATAGCCAGCGCCTGCAACTCGAAGCGCAGCTGCAACGCCTGTCGCAGCAGGACGGTTTGACCGGCCTGTACAACCGACGCTTTTTCGACAGCCAACTCAATAGCGAGTGGCGCCGCCTGCGCCGTCAAGGCACTGCGCTGACCCTTCTGATGCTGGATATCGATTACTTCAAGAGCTACAACGACCAACTTGGCCATCTGGCTGGCGACGATGCACTGCGCCAGGTTTCCGAGGTCCTGCACACGAGCCTGCAGCGCGAGGGCGACAGCGCCTGCCGCTACGGCGGCGAGGAGTTCGCCATCATCCTCGCCGATACTGGGCTGGAGGGCGGCCTGCATGTCGCCTATCGGGTTCAGCAACTACTCGAAGCGCTGAACCTCGCCCACCCGACCAACCCGCCGGGGCGCCTGACCCTGAGCATCGGCGTGGCGGTTGTCGAACCAGGCAGCGGTGAGTCGCCAGACCTGCTGGTCGCACACTGCGACCAGGCGCTTTACCGCGCCAAGCACGAGGGCCGCAACCGCATCTGCGTCTGGCAGGGCGAGGCATGAGGCTAGGTGTCCGACCCGCGAGTCCAACGCACCCTATGCTCCCCCTTCAGCCGCAAAGCTGCAGCCGCGTGGCCGCCTTGCGCGCTGGCGTTACTGAATGATCAGGTTGTTGAACAGCAGGTCGTCCACCAGCGGCTGGCCTTCTTCCTGGGTGATGACGTCCTGCACCTGCTTGAGCGCTTCCTGGCGCAAGACCTCCTTGGCGCCGGCGGCAGCTATGCCCTCCTCGGTCTGCTGGGAAAACAGCATCACCAGCTGATTGCGAATCAGCGGCTCGTGGTGCTTGACCTTGGCCTCGGCTGCAGCACCGCTGACCCGCAGCGCGATGTCCGCCTTGTAGAACTTGAGCTTGGGTCCCGAACCGAAATTACCCACCAACGCCGGCACCAGACTGACATAGGCAACCGTCGGCGGCGCGCCCTCTTCCGGTTCTTTCTCCGCTTCCTCGGCGAATGCCATCACAGGCAGGGACAGGGCCAACAACAGTGCGATCCAGACTTTCACAGGGGGTAATCCTCCACAGGGGCGCCTAGCATAGCCATAGCCGGGCCGCAGCCCAACCCCTGGCGCGCGTGAAACAGCCCCCATACTTATGCCGCGCCATCAGACACGACCATGCTCGTTGACCGAGCGCCCCCCCCCTCTACACTGCAAAACCATCATCCGCAGAGGAAACGCCCGATGAAAGCCATGCTGTGCAAAGCCTTCGGCCCCGCCGAAACCCTGGTACTGGAAGAAGTCGCCAGCCCCGAAGCGAAGGCCAACGAAATCCTCCTCGAGGTGCATGCGGCCGGGGTCAACTTCCCCGACACCCTGATCATCGAGGGCAAATACCAGTTCAAGCCGCCCTTCCCCTTCTCCCCCGGCGGCGAAGCGGCAGGTGTGGTGGCGGCGGTGGGCGAGAAGGTCAGCCACCTGAAAGTCGGGGACCGGGTGATGGCCCTGACCGGCTGGGGTAGCTTTGCCGAACAAGTCGCGGTACCGGGCTACAACGTCATACCGATCCCGCCGAGCATGGACTTCACCAGCGCCGCCGCCTTCGGCATGACCTATGGCACCTCGATGCACGCGCTCAAACAGCGCGCCAACCTGCAACCGGGAGAAACCCTGCTGGTGCTTGGCGCCTCCGGTGGCGTCGGCCTGGCGGCGGTGGAAATCGGCAAGGTCATGGGCGCCCGGGTGATTGCCGCGGCGAGCAGCGCAGAGAAGCTGGCCGTGGCCAAGGCCGCTGGCGCCGACGAGCTGATCAACTACAACGACAGCAACCTGAAAGATGAAATCAAGCGCCTGACCGGCGGCAAGGGTGCCGACGTGATTTACGATCCGGTGGGTGGCGACCTGTTCGATCAGGCCGTCCGCAGCATCGCCTGGAATGGCCGCCTGCTGGTGGTCGGCTTTGCCAGCGGACGCATCCCCGAACTGCCGGTCAACCTGGCCCTGCTCAAGGGTGCCGCCGTGGTCGGGGTATTCTGGGGCTCTTTCGCCCAGCGCCAGCCGCAGGACAACGCCGCCAACTTCCAACAGCTGTTTGCCTGGCATGCCGAGGGCAAGCTCAAGCCGCTGGTCTCGCAAACCTTCCCGCTGGAGCAGGCCGCCCAAGCGATCGACACCCTCGGCCAGCGCAAGGCCGTGGGCAAGGTGGTGGTCAAGGTTCGCTGAGCCGGTAGCCGGTAGGGTGCGCCGTGCGCACCATCAGCCCCACGCAGGAATATCGGTGCGCGCAGCGCACCCTACGGAAAAGCCGCCCTCAGGCGGACATTCTCATGGGCGTCAATCAGCCCCTGGGCGCGTAGGCGAAAACGTCGGCGCGCATCTGCCGGGCATCCATGCCGGCTTCGACCAGGGCATCGAGGGTCGCGTAGACCATGCTCGGCGAGCCACTGGCATACACGTGCAATGGCTTGAGGTCGGCGAAGTCCTCGCGCACCGCCTCGTGCAACAGGCCGCAACGGCCCTGCCAGTCACACCGATCGCTGACCACCTGATGCAGAAACAGGTTCGGTAACGACTGCCACTCGGCCCAGCAGGGCAGCTCATAGAAATCTTCCGGCCGACGCGCGCCCCAGTACAAGTGCACGGGGTGGGGAAAGCCAGCCGCGCGGCAGTGCTCGATCAGGCTGCGCATCTGCGCCATGCCGGTACCGGCGGCGATCAAGACCAACGGACCGGCCGGCAACTCGGCCAGGTGGGTGTCGCCAAACGGCATCTGTATCTGGGCGAAGCCCTGCCCGCGCAGGTGCTCGATGACCGCGATACTGGACGGGTCACGCGCCAGAATATGCAATTCCAGCTCACGTCCGGACTGCGGCGCCGACGCCAGGGAAAAGGCCGCGTACTCACCCTCCGCCCGTTGCAGCAGCAGATACTGGCCCGCGTGATAACGCGGCAACTTGCCCGCCGGTGCACGCAGGCGCACCCGGAACACGTCGCCACCGGCGTCGTGGCATTCGATCAGCTGGCAGTTCAACTCGCGCACCGGCAGTTCGCCAGGGGCCAGCACGCCATCCCAGAGCAGCACACACTCCTGCTCGGGCTCGGCCAGGCAGGCGAAAACCTCGCCATGCTCATGGATTTGGCCCGCCTGACGCACCCTACCGTTGACCAGCAGGGCCGCACAAATATGACAGTTGCCATTGCGACAGCTCTGCGGGCAGTCATAACCGAGCCGGCGCGCCGCATCGAGGATGCGCTCGCCACGCTCGACTTCGAGCACGGCACCTGAGGGTTGCAGAGTAACTTTCATAGCATTTTCAATCCAAAGCACAAACCCGCGGCCTTGCCCGGGTTGCGCGCGCATTGCAGTAAGCGCGGCCGCAGTCGCGCGGATATCCAGCCACGCCGCATCAGTCGATCCCCAGCTGAGCCCAAAGATCGTCGACCCGGCGCTTGACCGCCTCATCCTGAACGATCGCCCGACCCCATTCGCGGCTGGTTTCACCCGGCCACTTGTGGGTGGCGTCCAGGCCCATCTTGCTACCCAGACCGGATATCGGCGAGGCGAAATCCAGGTAATCGATCGGCGTGTTATCGATCAGCACGGTATCGCGCTTGGGATCCATGCGTGTGGTGATGGCCCAGATCACATCATTCCAGTCGCGTGCATTGATGTCGTCGTCGGTGACTATGACAAACTTGGTGTACATGAACTGGCGCAAAAACGACCAGACACCGAGCATTACCCGCTTGGCATGGCCGGGGTACTGTTTCTTGATGGTCACCACCGCCATGCGGTACGAGCACCCTTCGGGCGGCAGGTAGAAGTCGGTGATTTCCGGGAACTGCTTCTGCAGGATCGGCACGAACACCTCGTTCAGCGCCACGCCGAGGATCGCCGGCTCATCCGGCGGACGGCCGGTGTAGGTGCTGTGGTAGATCGGCTTCTGCCGGCGGGTGATGCGCTCGACGGTGAACACCGGGAAGCGGTCCACCTCGTTGTAGTAGCCGGTGTGGTCGCCATAAGGGCCCTCATCGGCCATCTCGCCGGGATGAATCACCCCTTCGAGGACGATCTCGGCGCTGGCCGGCACCTGCAGCTCACTGCCCCGGCACTTGACCAACTCGGTGCGGTGGCCGCGCAGCAATCCGGCGAAGGCGTACTCGGACAGACTATCCGGCACCGGGGTGACCGCACCGAGGATGGTCGCCGGATCGGCGCCCAGGGCCACGGCCACCGGGTAAGGGCGATCCGGGTACTTCTCGCACCAGTCACGGAAGTCCAGAGCACCACCGCGATGGCTGAGCCAGCGCATGATCAGCTTATTGCGACCGATCACCTGCTGGCGATAGATCCCGAGGTTCTGCCGCTCCTTGTTTGGCCCCTTGGTGATGGTCAGGCCCCAGGTGATCAGCGGACCGACATCGCCCGGCCAGCAGGTCTGCACCGGCAACTTGCCGAGGTCGACGTCATCGCCCTCCTCGATCACTTCCTGGCAGGGCGCGTCTTTCAGCACCTTGGGCGCCATGGCCAGCACCTTCCTGAAGATCGGCAGCTTGGACCAGGCGTCTTTCAGGCCTTTCGGCGGCTCCGGCTCCTTGAGAAAAGCCAGCAGCTTGCCGATCTCGCGCAGCTCGCTGACCTCTTCCGCGCCCATACCCAGGGCTACCCGCTTGGGCGTGCCGAACAGGTTACCGAGCACCGGCATGTCGAAGCCCGTGGGATTTTCGAACAGCAGCGCCGGGCCACCCTTGCGCAGGGTGCGGTCGCAGATTTCGGTCATTTCCAGCACGGGAGAAACCGGCGTCTGGATGCGTTTGAGTTCGCCGCGCTGTTCCAGTCCGCGGATAAAGTCGCGCAGGTCGCGATACTGCATGCAGGAGCCTCGTGTGGGGCGTTCCAGTCGGGGCGCAAAGTTTAGCGCCGAACTGGGTTATTCAGAAGGTTTGGCAGTGCGCAGACACACAAAAGCCGGGTTTCCCCGGCTTTTTCGTAACGGGCCGAACCAAGGTCGTAGTGAACGGAGGTCAGCCCGCAGTTAACGCGGCGCAGTCGATAGTCTTACTTGCGGCGCATCGACATGAAGAACTCTTCATTGGTCTTGGTCGCCTTCAACTTGTCGATGAGGAACTCGATGGCAGCAACTTCATCCATCGGGTGCAGCAGCTTGCGCAGGATCCACATGCGCTGCAACTCGTCTTCGGCGGTCAGCAACTCTTCGCGACGGGTGCCGGAACGGTTGATGTTGATGGCCGGGAACACGCGCTTCTCGGCGATCCGACGGTCCAGGGGCAGCTCCATGTTGCCGGTACCCTTGAATTCTTCGTAGATCACTTCGTCCATCTTTGAGCCGGTTTCCACCAGCGCGGTGGCGATGATGGTCAGCGAACCGCCTTCCTCGATGTTACGCGCGGCGCCGAAGAAGCGTTTCGGCTTCTCCAGGGCATGGGCGTCGACACCACCGGTGAGGACCTTGCCGGAGCTCGGGATCACGGTGTTGTAGGCACGTGCCAGACGGGTGATGGAGTCGAGCAGAATGACCACATCCTTCTTGTGTTCGACCAGGCGCTTGGCCTTCTCGATCACCATTTCGGCAACCTGCACGTGGCGGGTTGGCGGCTCGTCAAAGGTGGAAGCGACCACTTCGCCGCGCACGGTGCGCTGCATTTCAGTCACTTCTTCCGGGCGCTCGTCGATCAGCAGGACGATCAGGTGGCACTCGGGATTGTTGCGCGCGATGTTCGCCGCGATGTTCTGCAGCATGATGGTCTTGCCGGCCTTGGGCGGCGCCACGATCAGGCCGCGCTGGCCCTTGCCGATCGGCGCGCAGAGGTCGATCACCCGGCCGGTGATGTCTTCGGTGGAGCCGTTGCCGGCTTCCATGATCAGACGCTTGGTGGGAAACAACGGCGTCAGGTTCTCGAACAAGATCTTGTTCTTGGCGTTCTCTGGGCGATCGTAGTTGATCGTATCGACCTTGAGCAGCGCGAAGTAACGCTCGCCTTCTTTCGGCGGGCGGATCTTGCCGACGATGGTATCGCCAGTACGCAGGTTGAAGCGGCGGATCTGGCTCGGCGACACGTAAATGTCATCGGGGCCGGCGAGATACGATGCATCCGCGGAGCGGAGGAAGCCGAAACCGTCCTGGAGAATCTCCAGCACGCCATCACCGGAGATTTCCTCACCGCTTTTAGCGTGTTTTTTCAACAGCGAGAAAATCACGTCCTGCTTGCGCGAACGGGCCATGTTTTCCAGGCCCTGTTGTTCGGCGAGTTCCAGCAGTTCGGTGATCGGCTTTTGCTTGAGTTCGGTCAGATTCATAGGAATGACGTAATCATGAAGGAGGGGAAATAAGCTATTCAGCTTGGGAGGCCGCGCCGCTATAAAAGGCGATTGGATCGCCAGCGTGTATCGAAGGTATTCGCGTAGGAATCCGTCGGCGACGGCTTGCAGGGGGCTGCATAGGAAATGCAGCGAGGCCGAATGTAACACCGGTTTTATCGATACGTCCAGCACTCAGACAGAAAAAACCCCGCAATTAGCGGGGCTTATCATCTGCACCAGCGCTTAGATATTGCTGTCGAGGAAGGCCGCCAGTTGCGACTTCGACAACGCGCCAACCTTGGTCGCTTCGACGTTGCCGTTCTTGAACAACATCAGGGTCGGGATACCACGCACGCCATATTTTGGCGGGGTGTCCTGGTTTTCGTCGATGTTCAGCTTGCAGACTTTCAGCTTGCCTTGGTAGGTCTGGGCGATTTCGTCCAGAACCGGGGCAATCATCTTGCACGGGCCGCACCACTCAGCCCAGTAGTCAACCAGCACCGGACCTTCGGCCTGGATTACATCCTGATCGAAACTGGCGTCGCTGACATTGGTGATGAATTCGCTCATGGAAAGTCTCCGTGTTCGGAAGCAAAAGATGGTCGACATCATAGCCCGGCTTTCCCGACACAGGAAGGCGAACACCATTGAGACTATCTATAAGCCTTGGTAAAGAACCGCGCAACTCAAGCCGTAAACGACCGACCGTCCGGCGCAAGACAACGGCCTGCGACATCAGTATGCGTTGGCGTACCCCACCTATCGTGGCAGGATGTCGGCGTTCCGCATTGAGAAAGCCCCATCATGCCGCATACCCCTGCAGAGTCATTTCCCTTGATCGCAGCCATCGACCTGGGCTCCAACAGCTTCCACATGGTGTTGGCCAAGGCCGATCACGGCGAACTGCGCATCCTTGAACGCCTGGGCGACAAGGTGCAGCTGGCCGCCGGCATCGACGAGCGGCGCCTGCTCAACGAGGAAGCCATGCAACGCGGCCTCGAGTGCCTGCGCCGATTCGCCCAACTGACCGCCAGCCTGCCGGAGGGTGCGGTGCGCATCGTCGGCACCAATGCCCTGCGCGAGGCGCACAACCGCGGCGAATTCATCCGCCGCGCCGAGGAAATCCTCGGTCATCCGGTCGAAGTCATCTCCGGCCGCGAGGAAGCGCGACTGATCTACCTCGGCGTGTCCCACAGCATCGCCGACACCCCGGGCAAGCGCCTGGTGACCGATATCGGTGGCGGCAGTACCGAATTCATCATTGGCCAACGCTTCGAGCCGTTGCTGCGCGAGAGCCTGCAGATGGGCTGTGTGAGCTACACCCAGCGCTACTTCAAGGACGGCAAGATCACCCCGGCCCGCTATGCCCAGGCCTATACCGCGGCCCGCCTGGAAATCATGGGCATCGAGCATGCCCTGCGCAGGCTCGGCTGGCAGGATGCCGTCGGCGCGTCCGGCACCATCAAGGCCATAGGCCTGGCGATCCAGGCTGCTGGACTGGGCAGCGGCGAGATCAACCCGGATGGCCTGGCCTGGCTCAAGCGCAAGGTGTTCAAGCTCGGCGACGTGGAGAAGCTCGACCTCGGCGGCATCAAACCGGATAGACGCGGAATATTCCCGGCCGGCCTGGCCATTCTCGAAGCGATTTTCGATGCCTGCGAGATCGAGCGCATGACGCACTCCGAAGGCGCCCTGCGCGAAGGCGTGCTCTATGACCTGCTCGGCCGCCATCATCACGAGGATGTGCGCCAGCGCACCCTGAGCGCGCTGATGGAGCGCTACCACGTCGACCTGGAGCAAGCGGCTCGGGTCGAGCACAAGGCCCTGGAAGCTCTCGATCAAGTGACTGACAGCTGGGAGCTGGGTGACGAATGGCACCGCGAACTGCTGGTCTGGGCCGCGCGGGTGCATGAACTGGGCCTGGACATCGCCCACTACCAGTATCACAAGCACGGCGCCTACCTGATCGAACACTCCGACCTGGCCGGGTTCTCACGCCTGGATCAGCAGATGCTCGCCCTGCTGGTGCGCGGTCACCGGCGCAACATTCCCAAGGACAAGCTCGGCGAATTCGGCGAAGAAGGCATCAAGCTGATCCGCCTGTGCGTACTGCTGCGTTTCGCCATCCTCTTCCATCACATCCGCGGTACCCAAGCGATGCCCAAGGTGCAGCTGCAGGCCAGCGCGCAGAGCCTAGAAATCGTCTTTCCCGACGGCTGGCTGGAGGCCAACCCGCTGACCCAAGCGGATTTCGCTCAGGAAGCGGGCTGGCTCAAGCGCATCGAGGTCGAACTCAGCGTGCGCTGACCAACGGCACGGTCAACTTCTCCAGCAATCCGGCCTGCGCGCTACGCGGGTTCTGGTTGCCGGTCGGGCTGCTGCGAAGGTAGCGGCCGTCCGGCTGCAGCACCCAGCTCTGGGTGTTGTCGGTCAGGTAGGCCTCCAGCTCCTTCTTCACCCGCATGATCAGCTTCTTGCCCTCCACCGGGAAACAGGTCTCGACACGCTTGTCCAGATTGCGCTCCATCCAGTCGGCGCTGGACAGGTAAATCTTCTCCTCGCCCTCGTTGAGGAAGTAGAACACCCGCGTGTGCTCGAGGAAGCGACCGATGATCGAGCGCACCTGGATATTGTGCGACACCCCCGGGATACCCGGGCGCAGGCAGCACATGCCGCGCACCACCAGATCGATGCGCACCCCGGTCTGACTGGCCTTGTACAGCGCACGGATGATCTTCGCGTCGGTCAGCGAATTGAACTTGGCGATGATGTGCGCCGGCTTGCCCTCGCTGGCCTGGGCGGTTTCCTTGGCGATCAGCTCGAGCAGGGTTTTCTTCAGGGTGAAGGGCGCGTGCAGCAGCTTCTTCATGCGCAGGGTCTTGCCCATGCCGATCAGCTGGCTGAACATCTTCGCCACATCCTCGCCGAGGGCCACATCGGCGGTGAGCAGGCTGTAGTCGGTGTACAGCTTGGCGTTGCCGGCGTGGTAGTTGCCGGTGCCCAGGTGCGCGTAGCGGACGATCTCGCCGCTCTCGCGGCGCAAAACCAGCATCATCTTGGCGTGGGTCTTGAAACCGACCACGCCGTAGATCACCACCGCACCGGCCGCCTGCAGGCGGCTGGCCAGGGCCAGGTTGGACTCTTCGTCAAAGCGCGCGCGCAGCTCGATCACCGCGGTGACTTCCTTGCCGTTACGCGCGGCCTCGACCAGCGCATCGACGATTTCCGAGTTGGCGCCGCTGCGGTACAGGGTCTGCTTGATCGCCAGCACATGCGGGTCTTTCGCCGCCTGACGCAGCAGATCGACCACCGGCGTGAAGGACTCGAACGGGTGCAGCAGGAGAATGTCCTGCTTGCTGATCACACTGAAGATGTTGTCGCTGTTTTGCAGCAGCTTGGGGATTACCGGCGTGAACGGCGGGTATTGCAGCTCCGGATGGCTGACCAGGCCGGTGATGCTGAACAGACGGGTCAGGTTGACCGGGCCACTGACCCGGTACAGCTCGCTCTCGCTCAGGCTGAATTGCTTGAGCAGGTAATCCAGCAGCGGCCGCGGACAGGTGTCGACCACCTCAAGACGCACCGCATCGCCGTACCGCCGCGAGAACAGCTCGCCGCGCAGGGCACGCGCCAGGTCTTCGACGTCTTCGGTATCCACCGACAGGTCGGCGTTGCGGGTCAGGCGGAACTGGTAACAGCCCTTGACCTTCATGCCCTGAAACAGGTCGTCGGCGTGGGCGTGGATCATCGAGGAGAGGAACACGTAGTTGTCGCCGGGGCCGCCAACCTCCTCCGGCACCTTGATGATCCGCGGCAGCAGGCGCGGCGCAGGAATGATCGCCAGGCCCGAATCACGGCCGAAGGCATCGATGCCTTCCAGCTCGACGATGAAGTTCAGGCTCTTGTTCACCAGCAAGGGAAACGGGTGGGTCGGGTCCAGGCCGATCGGCGTGATGATCGGCGCGATCTCGTCGCGGAAGTAGCGACGCACCCAGGCCTTCAACTTGGTGTTCCAGTGACGCCGGCGGATAAAGCGCACCTGGTGCTTTTCCAGCGCCGGCAACAGGGTGTCGTTGAGAATCGCGTACTGGCGACTGACCTGCTCGTGCGCCAGCTCGGAAATCCGCGCCAGCGCCTGATGCGGCTGCAAGCCATCGGCAGCGGCCTGTTCGCGGGCGAAGTTGATCTGCTTCTTCAAGCCGGCGACACGGATCTCGAAGAACTCATCCAGGTTGCTGGAGAAAATCAGCAGAAACTTCAGTCGCTCCAGCAACGGGTAGGACTCATCCAGCGCCTGCTCCAGCACGCGGATATTGAATTGCAGCTGCGATAACTCGCGGTGGATATACAGGCTGCTGTCGTCCAGGCTTGGCACCACCATGGGCGGTGCCGGCGTGGGCACGGGCGCGGGCGCTTCGATCGGCGGCAGGATTTCCGCTGGCAGTTCGGCGGCGACCGCTTCGGCAGTCTGCAATTCGCTCGGGGTGAGTCCTTCGGTAGTCATTGGATCGTCCTGCGGGACTAGTGCCCCGGCTGTAACAGTTCTGCCGCGCGAACGGCGAAATAGGTAAGGATGCCATCGGCACCGGCACGCTTGAAAGCGGTCAAGGATTCGAGAATCACCGCCTCGCTCAACCAGCCGTTCTGGATCGCGGCCATATGCATGGCGTACTCGCCACTGACTTGATAGACAAAAGTTGGCACCCGGAATTCCTGTTTGACCCGCCAAAGAATGTCCAGATAGGGCATGCCCGGCTTGACCATCACCATGTCGGCGCCTTCGGCCAGGTCGGCGGCCACTTCGTGCAATGCCTCGTCACCATTGGCCGGGTCCATCTGGTAGCTGGCCTTGTTGGCCTTGCCCAGGTTGGCTGCCGAGCCCACGGCATCACGGAATGGCCCGTAGTAGGCGCTGGCGTACTTGGCCGAGTAGGCCATGATGCGCACATTGGGGAAATCGGCCAGTTCCAGGGTCTCGCGGATGGCCTGCACCCGACCGTCCATCATGTCCGAGGGTGCGACCACCTGGGCACCCGCCTCGGCATGCGACAACGCCTGTTTGACCAGGGCATCGACGGTGACGTCGTTCTGCACGTAGCCGTCTTCGTCGAGGATGCCGTCCTGGCCGTGGGTGGTGAAGGGATCCAGGGCCACGTCGCTGATAATCCCCAGCTCCGGGAAGCGTGCACGCAGGGCGCGAATCGCGCGCTGGGCAATGCCCTCGGGGTTCCACGCCTCGCTACCGTCCAGGGACTTTTTCTCCAGCGGCGTCACCGGAAACAGCGCCAGCGCCGGAATGCCAAGGGCCACCCACTTATCCGCTTCCTGCAGCAGCAGGTCGATGGACAGCCGCTCGACACCCGGCATCGAGGCGATTGCCTCGCGGCGGTTGTCACCGTCAAGCACGAACACCGGCAAGATCAGGTCGTCGACACTCAAGCGATTCTCGCGCACCAGGCGCCGGGAAAAGTCGTCGCGACGGTTGCGCCGTAGGCGTGTGGTTGGAAACAGGCGATTGGCAGGGGTAAAGCTCACAGCAGACTCCATAGCCCGTAGAAACGGACGAGCGTGACAGTTATAAGCCACCATTATGACTAAATGATGACGATCGCAGGCACAACTGCGCCAATGCGTCGCGGCAGCCTGCAGTTATTGTGACCACCACGCCCACTGGCGTCGAGCGCCACGCCGCCCCCCGAACGGTGCAAGGGCGTGGACTGAGCGCCTGATCCTATGGTCGCCACCGTGCTCGAAAACCTCCTGCCGCAATTTGGCAATCTCGCGGCGCTTCTCGGCACTTTTCTCGAAGGCGAGAGGTCGTTACTGGCGGCCTGACTGGCACGGCACGGCACGGCACGGCACGGCACGGCGGCCTGATGCTGTGCGCCCTGCGATACCTACGCGAGCGACCCGCAGTATGTCTTCGCCGCGCCGCTGCTGAGTGCCCTGGGCTTCTGGCTATGCCCGCGCCGTACTGCCAACAGAGCCAGGGCGCTGATCAACATTCAGCCCCAGCAGATATCGCCCGGAGGATCTAATTCACCCCAGGCCCATATCGCTGCCAAAGCCCAGCGGCTAGGATTAGCTTCAGGATCCTAACCGTGACGTACCGAGTCTTTCACGGCGCCCCATATCAACCTGAACCTACCCAGGCCGATGCTGATGCGCCCGCCCCACACAGCCATACACCCCATCCAACTTGTCGAGGGGCGGCCGCAGACTAGCCATAATCTGCATAGCTACCTTGGCCCAGCCCAGTGATCAGGAGTTTTCAATGACCAGAAAAGTAGCAGTGATTCTTTCCGGTTGCGGCGTTTACGACGGCGCCGAGATCCATGAAAGCGTGATCACCCTGCTGCGCCTCGACCAGCGCGGCGCCGAGGTGCAATGCTTTGCGCCGGACGTGCAACAATTGCATGTGGTCGATCATTACAGCGGCGATGAAATGGATGAGAAGCGCAATGTCCTGGTAGAGGCCGCACGCATCGCCCGCGGCAAGATCAAGGACGTGCGCGAACTGCATGTGGACGATTTCCACGCCCTGATCATGCCCGGAGGCTTTGGCGTGGCCAAGAATCTCTCCGACTTCGTCCTCAGCGGCGCCAACTGTACAGTGCAGCCCGACGTACTGAGCGCCGCCCAAGCCTTCGTCAAGGCCGGCAAACCGGTCGGCATGATGTGCATCGCCCCGGCCCTCGCGGCCAGGATCTTCGGCCGCGGCGTGGTCTGCACCATCGGCAACGACCAGGAAACCGCCGACGCCCTGACGCAGATGGGCGCAATCCATCAAGAGTGCGAGGTCAGCGAGATTGTCGAAGACCACGCCAACAAGCTGGTCACCACGCCGGCCTACATGCTCGCCCAATCGATCAGTGAAGCGGCCTCGGGTATTAACAAGCTGGTCGACCGGGTACTCGAGCTGACCCACTTCTAGGCCGAACCCGCCAATGCGCGCGGCACACCCGCCGCGCCTCTGGCCAAGCACGGCGACCTGCTGCAGCGTGGGTAACATCTCGCAAAGGCAGGCGCCATGACCACCCCAGCTCTCGAACTCAGCCCAGAACTGCAACAGGCGGTAAGCGGCTTTTTCCAACGCATTCCGTTCAATCAGATGCTGGGGATCCAGCTCGGCGAACTGAGTCCGCAGCGCGTGACCATGCACTTGCCGATGCAGGGTGCGCTGATTGGCAACTTTGTCCATGGCATCCTGCATGGCGGGGTAATTGCCTCGCTACTGGATGTCGCCGGTGGCGCCATGGCGCTGATCGGCGCCTTCGACAAGCACCAACACCTGTCCAACCAAGAGCGCATGATGCGACTGTCCAAGCTGGGCACCATCGACCTGCGCATCGACTACCTGCGCCCCGGTCGCGGCCAGCACTTCACAGCCAGCGCCATGCTGCTGCGTTCCGGCAACAAGGTCGCGGTGGTGCGCAGCGAACTGCACAGCGATGACGGCACCCTGATCGCGGTAGGTACCGGCACCTATCTGTGCGGCTGAATCAGATGCGCAAAAGCCGGGTCAGGATGCGGTCCAGGCTGTTGGCAAAGGCCTGTTTGTCGCGGTCGCCGTAGGGCCCCTGACCGCCGCCAATCTGCCCCTGCTCGCGCAGCTCGGTAAACAGGTTACGCACCGCCAGCTTGTCGCCCATATTGCTTTCGTCGAATTCGCGACCGCGCGGATCGAGAGCAGCAACGCCTTTTTTCACCAGGCGATCGGCCAGCGGCACATCGCTGCAGATGACCAACTCACCCGGCTGAGCATGCTCGACCAGGTAATCGTCGGCCGCATCAGGTCCACTGGGCACCACAATCAAGCGCACACAGGCATAGGCAGGTTTGGTCTGTGCCTGCCCAGCCACCAGCAACACCTCGAAACGCCGCTTCAGGGCGAACTTGACCACCTGATCCTTGGCCCCCTTCGGGCAGGCATCAGCATCTATCCACACGCGCATCGACTCACGAACTCCCTAGACTTGAAGGCATATCCGGCAGTTCAAGTGAACTGCCGCAGTGCAGCAGGCCTGCGCATCAGCCGGCACCAACCTGCCCACGCCGCTCGCCAAGCCAGCTGCGACCATAGAACACCACAATAGCGAGCAGCGCCAGGCCCCAGCCCAGGTGCACGCTACGCACCGCCTGCTGTTGTCCCGTGTTGCGCAGGAAGGCGAGGATCGCCGCCAACACCAGGATGACCTCCAGGCCTTCGCGCAGCAGGATCAGCAGGCTGGAGAAGAAACTCAGCGAATCCGAAAGGCCGTTCCCATCGAGCAAGGCGGCAGACTTGCCCAACTCGATCTTGGCGACCTCCAGGCGCTGTGCCGCCTGGGCTACCGAGAGACCATCCTGCAACGCTTGCCGGTACGCCATCAGCGCCTTTCGGTGGCTTTGCGCTGCAGCGGATCGAGGTTGTTCAAGGCGCTCTCGACCAGTTCGAAACCTTCCAGGTAGGCGCCGACTGACAGGTCGTAGGCCTGCTCCCGCTCGCTGCGGCGATAGGCCGCCAGACTCTGCTCCAGGCTCGTGCGGGTATGTTCGATCAGTTGTAGCGGGCCGCGCAGCGGCTGCGGTCGCCGGATAATCGGCGCCCAGGTAGCCCAACAGGTGCAGGGCTTGGGCTGCCTGCGCAGACGTGTCGGCCAAGGCATTCAGGCTGCAGAACGCCAGCAGGGGCAGGAGCAGCCAGCGGAGCAAACGAGAAGGAGAGTGCATATAGGAGCCAATCACAAATACGAATGAATGGCGTTTCAGTTGTTGCCGGCCCGACCCTTTACCTCAAGCCCCCAGCCTTGAATAATCCGTGACAATTCGTCGCAAACACCGGAGCAGCCCTGATGAGCCTATGGAATCGTCTGCAGGAACCCGCCGCTGCGCTAGTCTGCGGAGCCAGCCGAGGCATTGGCCTGGCCCTCACCGCGCAACTTCTGCAGCGAGAGGATGTAGCCTGTGTCTGGGCGATTGCCAGGCACGCCAGCGACTCGCCGGGGCTGGCGGCCCTCGTCGCAAGGCATGGCGAGCGCCTGCGGCGCCTCGACGTGGATGCCTGCGATGAGGCTGCCCTGAGCCGACTGGCTACGCAATTAAGTGACAACGTGCCACGCCTGCACCTGCTGCTATGCACCGCCGGGGTGCTGCAGAGCGGCGCAGCGAAAGCCGAAAAGGGCCTCGCCCAACTGGACTTGCAAGGCCTGCAGGCGACTTTCCAGGTCAACGCCTTCGCCCCGATCCTGCTGCTCAAGCACCTGCTGCCGCTACTACGCGGCCGCCACCCCTGCACGGTCGCGGCGCTGTCAGCGCGGGTCGGCTCGATTGGCGACAACCGCCTCGGCGGTTGGTACAGCTATCGCGCCAGCAAGGCCGCGCTGAACCAGCTCCTGCACACCGCCAGCATCGAGCTGAGCCGGCTGAACCCGAACAGTTGCGTGCTCAGCCTGCACCCCGGCACTACCGATACCGCGCTGTCGAAACCCTTCCAGGCCAATGTGCCAGCGGAGCAACTGTTCACCCCGCATTTCGCGGCCGAGCGCTTACTGGCCCAGGTGGCGCGTCATGGCCCGGAACAGACCGGCAGTTTCTGGGCCTGGGACGGCCAGCCGATTGCCTGGTGACGTATCCAGCGAAGCTCAGACCGGCGCGCGCCGCACCGTGGCCAGCAACGCGGCGGCGCCGACGAACAGAGCGCCGAAGGTGCGGTTCATGATGCGCTGCTGCCGCGGCGAACGCAGCGCCCGCAGCAGCCGCGACGCCAGGCCGGTGTAACCGGCCATGACGATCAGGTCGACACAGATCATGGTCACGCCCATCACCAGGTACTGCATCAGCAGCGGTGCCTGCGGGTTGAGGAACTGCGGCAGCACCGCGAGCATGAAGACAATGGCTTTGGGATTGCTGAAGTTGACCAGAAAGCCGCGCAGCACCAGGGTCAGCGGCCGGCCGATGGGGCGCTCGGCGGGTGCCGCCATGTCGCTGGGCAGCGCCTGCCACTGCCGATAACCGAGATACACCAGGTAGACCACGCCGAACCACTTGATCAGGCTGAAGGCCAGCTCCGAAGCCGCCAGAATCGCCCCGACGCCGGCGGCGACGATGGCGATCTGCAGGGCCAGGCCCAGTTGCAGGCCCAGGGCGTTCCAGTAACCGCGCAGAAAGCCGTACTGCAGCCCTGCGGACATCGAGGCAATCGCCCCGGCCCCCGGCGACAGACTGATGATCCAACAGGCGACGAAGAACGCGAGCCAGGTTTCCAGTGCCATGGCGATACCTCAAACAGGTCGATAAAAAAGGGGCAGGCCTTAGCCTACCCCTTGTCGTTGACTGCGCCCAGCCGGCTAACTCAGTCCGGCGAACCCTTGCGCAAGTGCACCGGCTCCATCTCTTCCTTGCGCGCCCGGGCGCGGGCGGTGCGCATACGGATATTGACGGCTTCCACCGCCAGCGAGAAGGCCATGGCGAAGTACACGTAACCCTTGGGCACATGCACGCCGAAGGCTTCGGCGATCAACACCGTGCCGACCACGATCAGGAACGACAGCGCGAGCATCTTCAGGCTCGGGTGCTTGTCGATGAAATCGCTGATGGTGCCCGCCGAAAGCATCATCACGATCACCGAGATGACGATGGCTGCGACCATCACCGGCACGTTGTCCACCAGACCGACCGCAGTGATCACCGAGTCCAGCGAGAAGACGATATCGATGATCGCGATCTGCACGATGATGCCCATGAAGCCGTAGGCCTTGCCGCCGGAAGCCTGCCCCTCCTCCTCGCCTTCCAGGCTGTGGTAGATCTCCGCGGTGCTCTTGAACAGCAGAAACAGACCGCCGAACAGCAGGATCAGGTCGCGCCCGGAAAACCCCTCACCGAAGACCTGGAACAGATCCGTGGTCAGACGCATCACCCAACTGATCGACAGCAGCAGCAGGATCCGCGTGCCCATGGCCAGGGCCAGGCCGAAGAAGCGTGCCTTGGGCTGCTGATGCTTGGGCAGGCGGCCGACCAGGATAGAGATAAAGATGATGTTGTCGATGCCGAGGACGATTTCCAGCGCCGTCAGGGTCAGAAAAGCGACCCAGAGTTCAGGGTTGGCGAGCCATTCCATAGAAACTTAAACCTCGAGATTGCGTGCGGAGGGAAGAGTGCCATTACGCCAGCGGCGTACAGCTTTCTGGAAGAACAGGCTGTTGGGAATCTGCACCCAAGTGCCCGGGGCATCGCCGCTGAGGTCTTCCAGGGTGGTATAGAACAGGTTGATGTCCAGGACCCTGCCACGGACCCCGGGCTTGTCGGCACTCTCGATCACCTCGACGCAGTCGCCAATGCGGAACGGTGTCAGGATGAAGATCAACAGGGCGCAGAACATATTGGACAACACGCTCCAGATGGCGAAGAACGCCACCGCCGCCACCGCAATAAATCCGGTGAGCGCCGTCCACAGCACCTCTGCGGAAACGCCCAAACGTTCCAGCACCAGCATGCAGGCACTGCCGGTGATCAGCCAGCGCAGGCCTCCGCGTAGTGGGTGCATGAACCCCGCTGGCAGCTGTGGGTAACGCGAGCCCATACGGCCAAGGCCTCGCGCCAGCAAAAGCTGCAGCAGCCACGCCAACAACACAATCAGCAGCACCTGGCCGGCACGCAGCAGCGGCTCGCGGTAGGTGCTCAACCATTCCCAGCTGAATACCTCGACACTCAACTGGCCGCCTCCAAGTCGGCCTGCAAGGCCTCAAGGGTTTCCAACGCGTCCATCCAGCGTTCTTCCAGGTCGGCTTCACGACCCTTGAGCTTGGCTTGCTCGGCCAGCGCGTCGCGCAACTGGTTCTTGCTGACCGCTTCGTAGATCGCACTGTCACCCAAGCGGGCTTCTACGGCAGCCAGGCTCTCATGCAGTAGGCCGAGTTCCTTTTCCAGCTTGTCGGCCTCACGCTTGAGCGGCGCCAGTTGCTGACGTAGCGCCGCAGCGGCCTGCCGCTGGGCGCGCTTGTCGGTTTTATCCAGGTTACTGTCAGCGTTGCCGACCGGCGCCTGGCGCACACGGTAATCCACCAACCAGCGTGCATAGTCCTCGAGATCACCGTCGAACGGCTGCACCCGGCCATCGGCAACCAGGAAAAATTCGTCGGTGGTGCTTTTCAGCAAGTGCCGGTCGTGGGAGACCACCACCACGGCGCCGGCGAATTCCTGCAGGGCCATGGTCAGCGCCAGGCGCATTTCCAGGTCGAGGTGGTTGGTCGGCTCATCGAGCAGCAGCAGGTTGGGCTTGCCCCAGGCAATCAGAGCCAGTGCCAGGCGCGCTTTTTCGCCCCCGGAAAAATTCAGCACGGGTTCATCGCAGCGCTGACCGCGGAAATCGAAACCGCCGAGAAAATCGCGTAGCGTCTGCTCGCGCTCGGTGGGCGCCAGACGCTGGAAATGCAGGAGCGGACTGGCCTTGTCGTCCAGGGCGTCGAGCTGGTGCTGGGCAAAATAGCCAACCACCAGGTTCTCGCCCAGCTGCAGGCGACCGCTGATGGGCTGCAACTCGCCCGCCAGGTTCTTGATCAGGGTCGATTTACCGGCGCCGTTGGGCCCGAGCAGACCGAGGCGCGCGCCGGGCGCCAACTGCAGCTTGACCTGCTCGAGCACCACCTTGTCGCCATAGCCGAGACGGCCTTCACTCAGGTCCAGCAGCGGGCTGGATATCTTGCTGGCCTCGCGAAAGGTGAAGTCGAACGGCGAGTCGACATGCGCGGCGGAGAGCTCCTCCATGCGTTCCAACGCTTTGATCCGGCTCTGCGCCTGGCGCGCTTTGGTCGCCTGGGCCTTGAAACGGGCAATGTACTTTTCCATGTGCGCGCGCTGCGCCTGCTGCTTCTCGAACGCCTGCTGCTGCTGAGCCAGGCGCTCGGCGCGGGCGCGCTCGAAGGCCGAGTACCCACCGCGGTAGAGGGTCAACTTGCGCTGTTCGACGTGTGCGATGTGATCGACCACCGCATCGAGAAAGTCGCGGTCATGGGAAATCAGCAGCAGGGTGCCGGGATAACTCTGCAACCAGCCTTCCAGCCAGAGGATTGCATCCAGATCCAGGTGATTGGTCGGCTCGTCGAGCAACAGCAGATCGGATGGGCACATCAGCGCCTGGGCCAGGTTCAGGCGCATGCGCCAGCCACCGGAGAAATCACCGACGCGGCGATCCATCTGTGCACTTTCGAAACCCAGGCCGGCGAGCAATTTACGCGCACGCGCATCGGCCGCATAACCATCGAGGTTATCCAGCTCGGTATGCAGGCGCGCAATCGCGACGCCATCGTGCGCTGCCTCGGCCACGGCCAGCTCGGCCTGGACCCGGCGCAGCTGTACATCGCCATCGAGCACATAATCCACCGCCTGGCGCTCGACCGCGTCGATCTCCTGACGCATGTGGGCGATGCGCCAGTCTGCAGGGATCAGGCAATCGCCCGCATCCGCGCTGAGCTCGCCGCGCAGCAAGGCGAACAGGCTGGATTTGCCGGCGCCATTGGCACCGATCAGGCCGGCTTTTTGGCCGGGATGCAGGGTCAGCTCGGCGTCTTCTAGCAGACGCTGCGGGCCACGCTGTAAAGTGAGGTTCTGGAGTCGTATCATAATGGCGGCGGAGTCTACCAGAATCGCCCGCTGCATACCCGGAAAGCACCATGCATCCTGACCTGTGGCGTTTCGCCGAAGCCCTCTATCGCCGCCCCGGCGTCGAGACCGCCTGCCTGCAATTGCAGGCTCAGGGTAACGATATCTGCCTGCTGCTCTGCGGCGCCTGGCTTGGCCGCCGCAATGTGGCCTGCAGCACCGAACGAGCCGACTGCCTGCGCGCCTTAGCCCAGCCCTGGCAGCGCGAGGTGATCAGCGCGCTCAGGCACGTCCGCCAGCAATGGCGCACAGCCGCTCAGCACGACAGCGCTCTGGCAGCACTGCGCGAACAGATTAAACAATTGGAACTGGCGGCCGAACGCGAACTGCTGCAACGCCTGGCGTCATGCTGCCATGACTGGCCAGGCGATACGGTCGAGGGCATGCAGGACTGGCTGCACACGCTGGCCCTTGTAACCACGACAGCCGACCGCGACGCACTGCATCTGCTGCACGCCGCAGCCCGACAAGTTTAGGACGCTGTCGGCGGGGGGCTGCCTGCAGGTACGGCGGCGGCCGCGACGGGCTGTGCCGGCGAGCTGACAACCGCAGGCTTAGCGGCGGCTGGCTTTTTCGCTGTGGGCTTGGCGGCAGCTTTAACCGCAGGTTTCGCCACTGGCTTACTCGCTACGCTGGTTGCTCCAGGCTTGGCGGCCGGCTTGGCCACAGGCTTGGCCGTGCTGGCGGCCCCCGGCTTCTTCGCTGCCGGCTTGGCCGGTGCCTTGGCGGCTGGCTTGGCGCCGGCAGGAGCAGCGGCTACTGGCTTCGCCGCGGACTTAAGCGGTGCCTTGCCGGCCGGCCGGGCAGCGGCGCCTGCGGGTTTGCTTGCCGCGGCCTTACTGGCAACCGGCTTGGCGGCAGCTTTGACTGCCGGCTTGGCCGCGGGCTTGCTAACCGCCTTGGCAGGCGCTTTGCTCGCCGCCGGCCTGGCAGTGGCCTTGGCTACCGGAGTCTTGGCAGCGACCGGCTTGACGACTACGGGCTTGGCTTCGTGACGACCCAGAGCCTTGCTGGCCGCCTCCTTGACCTTGCCTATGCCTTGGGCGAGCTTCAGGCTTTCCTGGGCGTCACGCTTGAGCTTGACGATATAGTTGCGGGTCTCGCTCTGCCGATCCTTGAGGGTATCGAGCAGATCTTCCAGCTCGGCCACCGCATCCTTGGCCTTGGCCTGCGCCTTGGACTTGCCCGCCACGGCAGCATCCTGCAACTTGACTCGCGCGTTATGCAGCTTTTCCTGGGCCTTGCCGCGTTGCTTTTCCAGCTTGCCGAGCAGCTTTTCAGCATCGATCAGCGCCCGTGAACACGCATCCTCAAGATGCTCGAGCAAGCTGCTGGAAAGTTGATGAAGCAGGTGCAGCGGGGTACTTACCGATTTCTTCTTGGTGTTCTTTTTGGCCGACATAGCGCGCCTCCGGGCGGATGTAGATGCAACTCATACTAGCAGCCTGCCGGAGAATAGTAATTGGCTCCCAGTTTGTAGCCAGGCGCCGAGGAACGCAGTCCAACCAAATCTTCCAGCGCGCGTTCACACGGCGCTAGCAGCGTAACTCCGGCCGATGATCTCGAAGAGGGAGAGCGACTACGCCAGGGAGTCCGAAAGTTCGAACGCGTCAGGCGACTGCCTGAGGGAATTGGCAGGCAGCTGGTTGCGACAGGACAAACACTCTAAAAACAGCCAGCGGGGCGGTGAAGGACACCCCCACCACCGCGAAGACCAGGCCAACCCTGCTCAAGAGTGCCAAGCTGACGCTTGGCGGTCGAGCAGGTGCTGCTCGACAGAGGGCAATTGAACCGCTACTGGCAGGCGGCTGAAACCGCCTGCTAGAGCACGGGGGCCGCGGCCGGGGCCACAACCTGCTGCTGATGCGCGTTATGCAATACTTCAATCAAGCAATCTTCCAGCTCGAAACGTTCGTGCAGCAACGCCCCCAAGCGCTGGAGCTCTTCGCCCAAGGGCACGCCATCGTGGCAATCACCATTGTCGCAACGGTCGTTGAACGTCAGCGCCACCTCGGTGATCACTTCGATACGTGGATAGATTTGCTTGGCCAGGTCGAGGCCACGCTGATCGCCAAAGGCCTTGGCTTCATTGGTCAGCTGTTCATAGACTTCGAAATGCCCCGCGGACACGTAATCGACCAGAATTTCGCAGAACCTCTGCAAGGCTTGCGCATTGGTAATTGGTGCTTGTGGGGAATTGCTGATGGCCGTGTAGGCACTCACCAATTCCTGGCGTTCCTGCAACCAGCGATCGATCAGCAGGTGAACACCGCCCCAACGTTCCTGAGCGTTCTGACAACTATCGAGCATGATGGCCTCACTTCCCTTATCGGTATTTCTGATATACGTCCGATCCGAGACGGTTTTTTGTCAATCGGCACATAGTCTTTGAATAGCAACCACAAAACGGCAGCTTTCCGGCGGTGCTTGCGAGCCAGATTATGCTCGCTAACCTGCGTCATCAAGGCGCTTGGTCGAGAAAATTTCATACGAGCGTTTAATCGGTGTCCCGCGCAGCGTCTGGCCTGCAGAAACTCAGCCAAACTTCACTAGACGCTTGCTTGCACTACAACATATGCAGACCCACTTGCCCAGCATGGGTTGAGTAATCAGCCCCATACCATGATCGACATCAAATGGATCGGCGCAATATCATCGGCCATCATCGGCCGCGATGCGTCCCTGCCGCCCCAGCCCCTGGGCACATTCGCCTATCAGCTGACGGCCGGCGCAGGCAGCGGCAGGCTGTTCAGGCGCTGATCGAGTAGCCCCAGCCCTTCCTGAAACAAACGATTGCTCTGCTCGGTCTCTCCCAACCTGGCCAGTAGACGCGCCAACTCTGCACAGGTTTCCGGGTGGCGCTGAAACACCAGGCTCGTCTCGAAATATTCTTTGGCCTTGCCCCACAGCTGACACTGCAAACACAGCCGACCCAATGTCAGCAACAGACCCGCATCACTCGGATGCTGCTTCAACCAGCCCTCGGCAGCTTGCAGCTGGCGCGCCGGATCGCGCCCTCGCAGCAAGCCATAGAGTCGTACCAGGCGACCGTCGTAGCTGCGCTTGAGTGCCGCATGCAGTAATTCTTCAGCTTCAGGTTCTGCGCCCAGCACACGCAAGCGCTCGGCATACACCGCCAGCAACTCCGGCTCCTGGCGGTGCGCTGATGACAGCTGCTGCCAGGCTTGCGCCAGCGCCGCCAAAGCATCCTGCCCGCCGACTTCGTCCATCCGACCGGCATCCGCCAGCCGACCACACCAGGCCTGCCGCTCCAGCTCGGCCAACTGGGCATCAGCGAGAACCTTGCCCTTGCGCAACTCTGGTAGCAAGCCGAGCAACGCCGACCAATCGCCGCGCTGCACATACAGCTGCTGCAGCTGACGCAGCACCAGTTGGTGGTGAGGGTGTCGCTCGTTCATCACCTGCAAGGTCTCCAGCGCCGCATCGACTTGACCACGCGCCACCTGCAATTCGGCATGGGTCAGGCCGATAGCCAGCTCGGCCTGCGGCTGACGCGTGAGCGCCTGCTCAAGCAACTGATCACTCTCTTCCAGCTGCCCCAGCTGGTGCGCGGCACGAGCGGCCCCCAGGTAATAGGCCAGGGGTTGCTCCTCGCCTTCGGCGGCTCGGCGCAAATGGCGCAAGGCCGGAGCCCAGCGACCTTCGGCCAGATCGAGAAAACCCTGCTCGCGGGCCAGGCGCACGCGGCGACGGCCATGCAGGCGCGACCAGGGATTGACCAGCCCACCCGAAGTGATCACCAGGCGCAGCAGCAGACGCAGCAGGTGGAGCGACAGCCAGACCACCGCGATCAACGCGAGGAAAGCCCACAAGCTCGACTCATAGCGAAAGCCCTGGTAGGCGAACAACACGTAGCCCTTGTGCTCGGCTACAGCCAGGGCGAGCAATGCCAGCCCCGCAGCGACCGCCAGCACGACGAGCAGTAGATAGACGCGCTTCATGGGCGAGTCTCCTCCACGTTCGGCAGCGCTTCAGCCGGCGCGTCACGCTCGAGTCGCTCGCGCGCCGACTGCTTGCGCTGGATATAGGCCTGCACCGCGCTGAGCGAACCACTCAGGTCCGGCGCAGCCACCTCGACCGGTTGCTCGAGCAACTCCGCAATGCGGGCACGCAAGGCACGACTGCTGGGATTCTCCAGATCGAAATGCGCATCCAGCACCTCGCGCGCCTGCACCAGCGACTGCCGATATACCGGGGTCTGCCCATGCAATGCAGCCCATTGCGCCTGTTCCAAGGCCAGACTAAGAGCCAGGCGCACCTGCGTCAGACTCTGCCCGGCGAGCAGCGGTCGAATATTCTGATCGGCATTGAAGTCAATGCGGAAATACTGCGACAGGGTCTCCAGCCACTGCGCCCACCAACTGCTGCCATCACCCTCGGCAGCCAGATCACTGAGCACCCCGCCGGAACTGACGAAGGTCGGGTTCAGCGCATGCAGCTGCGCCGCCTGCTCACGCAATGCCGCCAGCTGGAGGAACAACCCGGTGCGATCGGGATTGACGATTGCGCGCAATGCCTCAAGGCTCTTGGCCAGTTGCTCGCGCGCGGCGAAAGCGGCGGGGTCGTCCTGGCCGCGAAGAATCTCGTCGGCGCCCTGCACCAAGGCTTCGGCACTGTCGATATCCTGCAGGGCCGAAAGACGCAGACTGGCAAGGCGCAACAAGTGCTCGGCCTCGGCCAGACGCCAATCCTGGCGGCTGGCGCCGAGGACCGTCTCCAGGCGCTGATTGAGCAGCTGCTGATCACCTTGCAACTGCGCGACCAAGCGGCGGCGAGCCTCCAGCTCATCGACGCCGGGCAGTTGTTGCAGACGAGCATCCAGACCCTGAGTGCGCTGGGCCAAGACTTCGGCTTGACTGCGCACCTCCGCCAGCTGGCCGAGCTGCTGCTGGTCGCGCACCGCCAGACTGCGCAATTGCCACAGGCTCCAGCCACCCACCACCACGCCCGCCGCCCCCAGCATCAGCGCCAGCAAGACCAGGCTGTTAGCACGTGACGGCGGTTTTGCCGCCGGGGCTGGCGGTGTAACAGTGGGCGCCTCCGCTACCGGCGGCTCTTGATCTTTCGGGGTAGTCGCTTCGCTCACGTATCCATCCTTTGCATCAGAGATCGGGGGCAGGTTGCGCCTGCAACGCCGCCAGCAACGCCGCGGCATTTGCGCCGCGACAGTCCACAATTCGTTCGGCACCAGCAGCCCGCGCCTGCTCAGCCACACGCGGACTGGGCACAAACAAGGGTAGCCGAGCCAGCGACGGCCAGTGCTCGCCTGCCAGCTCACGCAAATGGCCAAAGCCTTGCCCACTGCTGACCACCAGGCCATTCAAGCGTTCCGCCTGCACCCGCTCGACAAGCGTCGCTGGCGGATACTGCGCTGACAATCGACGGTAGAGTGACAGATAGTCGACCTGCACGCCCTGGGTGCGCAAGCGCTCGGCCAGCAACTCCCGGCCACCCTCGCCGCGCAAAATAAGCACCCGCGGCGTGCCTGCCACAGCCAATGCCTGCTGCAACTGCGGCAGCGCCAGCAGAGCCTCGCTGTCATCGCCCTGTTCCGGGTAATGCACCGTCAGCCCATAATTATCGAGTATCTCGGCGGTGGCCGCGCCGACACTGAACCAGGGCTGTTCGGTCGGCGGTTGCGGCCGGTAACGGTCGAGCAACCCCAGACCAAGCCGCGCGGCCGGCTTGCTCACCGCGATCACCGCGCAGTAACGATCGAGTTCGAGGATGGTCGCGCGCTGCTCCGGCGTCTCGGCCAGGGCCTCGATCACCAGCAACGGCAGGCAGCAGCTGTAAACCCCCTGCTCGGCCAAGGTCGCGGCCAGGGCCGCGCACTCCTCGACCGGGCGGGTCAGCAGCAAGCGCCAATTGCTCACTCGGAATCGGCTCCAGCGTAGACGGCTTGCAGGATGTCCGCCGCGCCCTGCGCCAGCAGCGCCTCGGCAACTTGCACGCCGAGTTGCTCGGCCTGTGCCGCCGGCGCGCGGCTTGCCGCCCGCAGCAGCACGCCACCATCGGGCTGGCCAACCAGGCCGCGCAGCCACAACTGCTCGCCTTCGAGCACCGCATAGCAGGCGATAGGCACCTGGCAGCCACCATTGAGCCGCTTGTTCAGTGCCCGTTCGGCGGTGACGCGCAGAGCCGTGTCACGATGGTTCAACGCTGCCAGCAAGGCATGGATCTCGGTATCGGCGCTGCGGCATTCGATCCCGACCGCGCCCTGCCCGCCCGCCGGCAGGCTGTCTTCGACACTGATGGAGGAACGAATGCGTGCGGCAAAGCCCAGGCGAATCAGGCCGGCGGCCGCGAGAATGATGGCGTCGTACTCGCCCGCATCCAGCTTGGCCAGACGGGTATTGACGTTGCCGCGCAGAAACTGGATCTGCAGGTCGGGCCGGCGGGCCAACAACTGCGCCTGGCGACGCAAGCTGGAGGTACCGACCACACTGCCGGCTGGCAGGGCATCCAGGCTGTCAAAACTATTGGAGACGAAGGCGTCACGCGGATCCTCGCGCTCGCAGATGCAAAACAGGCCCAGGCCTTCGGGGAAGTCCATGGGCACATCCTTCATCGAATGCACGGCGATGTCAGCCTCATGCTCGAGCAGGGCGGTTTCCAGCTCCTTGACGAACAAGCCCTTGCCACCGATTTTCGCCAGCGGCGCATCGAGCAGCTTGTCGCCGCGGCTGACCATTGGCACCAGGCTGACTTGCAGACCCGGATGAGCCAGCTCCAGGCGAGCCTTGACATGTTCGGCCTGCCACAGGGCCAGGGCGCTTTTACGGGTGGCGATACGGATTTCGCGGGGCATGGGCAATTCCAGAAAACGGACTGCCCGGAATAATAACAGGGGCCGCACAGTGGGTGTGCGCGGCGTGGAAATGGGCAGCCTGCGCCACACTTCTCATGCCCGGCCAACCCCGCTACAAATTGTTCATCAGCTTGCGCACCCCGGCCACGTGCCGGCGGCTGACGATCAGCGCGTCACCATTGAGGCCCTTGAGAAATAGCTGGAAATGCCCGAGTGGCGTGCGCTGCAGGCGCTCGATGCGCTCACGGGCAACCAGGGCGTTGCGATGGATGCGCACGAAACGATCGCCAAACTCGTCTTCCAGCGCCTTCAGCGGCTCGTCCAGCAGCACTTCGCCGCCGGCATGGCGCAGGGTCACGTATTTATGGTCGGCGATGAAGAAGATGACCTCATCGAGTGGAATCAACTCGATGCCCTTGCGCGTGCGCGCACTGATATGGCTGCGCGGGCCTACGCCACTCTCCGCAGCGGGACGCGTCAGGGCGGCGAGTTGCACCCGGTTTGGCCGCTCGGCCTTTTTCAGCGCCTCGCTGAGGTGCTCGGCACGCACCGGCTTGACCAGATAGCCCACCGCGCTGACCTTGAACGCCTCCAGGGCGAATTCGTCATGGGCCGTGCAGAAAATCACCGCTGGCGGCGCTTCGCGCTCGCAAAGTTTGGCGGCGACCTGCAGGCCATCGAGGCCCGGCATACGGATATCCAGCAGCACGACATCCGGCTTCAGGCTGTCGATCAGGGTAAGGGCCTCTTCGCCATTACTCGCAGACGGCTCGAGGACACGGTAGCCATCGAGCTCGCCGACCATACGGCTCAGGCGCTCACGGGCCAGGGGTTCATCATCGACGATCAGGACATTCATAGGACACGGGCTTCCTGCGTGAGTCTCGCACAAGGATAGCGTAGACAGGTGAAGTGGCGGCCGTCACGGCGCTCCACGCTGAGACTGGCCCGCGGCCCGAAAAGTGCCGCAAGACGCGCATCGATATTACCCAGCGCCTGGCGTGTCCCACGCGAGGGCAGCTGCTCGTGTTGCTCCTCATAAGGGTTGCTGACGCATAACTGGAAGACCCCATCGGTATAGCTCGCCTCGACACGCACCAAGCCACCCTCGATGCGGGGCTGGATCCCATAGATCAAGGCGTTCTCCAGCAATGGCTGCAGCGTCAGCTGCGGAATCGGCAAATCGTTAGGCACATCGACCACCTCCCATTGCAACTGTAGTCGCTCGCCGAGGCGATAGTATTCAATCGACAGATATCGCTTGGCCAGCTCCAACTCTTCACTCCAGGGCACCAGGTTGCCGGGGTTGGCCAAACTGGCGCGAAACAGGTCAGACAGATCCAGCACGGCCTGCTCGGCCTTGAGCGGATCGATCACCACCAGGCTGGCGATGCTGTTCAAACTGTTGAACAGAAAGTGTGGCCGAATCCGCGCTTGCAAAGACTCGATGCGCGCGCGCAACTCCGCCTGTTCCTGCCTTCGCCATTGGCTCTGCAGATAGAAATAGCGTAGCAGCAGCGCAGACATGATCATGCTGATCAACGCGTGGCGCAGGTAAAGCTTGACCTCGCCCGCATGCGGCAGCGGCCCGCCAAGGTTGTAATAATCGGCCACCGCGGTGCAGGCGAGCGTAAGCCCGACCACGATCAGGCAGCACAACAGGCCGGCCAGAGCCGCACGCCAGCGCGCCAGCAAGGGTCGCAGACGACACAGCAGGGCCGCCGACAGCAACAGGATCCACTGCACGAACAGCGAGGTCAGCGCCAGGCGCACCCAGTCGAAGCCCGGCAACATCGGCTCGGCCAGCACCAGCACCAGCACCAGCAACTCGGCCAGCAGGACCATGCTCAGCAGCGCTTCCGGCTCGCACAGCTCCGGGACGAAGAAGTCGTCGATGGACGCCGGCGGTTTTTTATTGTTCAACCATTGAGTATGCATCGGCGCAGTTTCCCCGCGGCCCGGCCGGGCGGCAAGCGAGCCAGCTGCAGTCGGGCAAAATAAACCGCTTAAATTCGGCCTGGCTCGGCAAACTGTGAGCCAGGCAACACTGCCCATGCTGTCGTGGTACACAACGGCCGACAAACCGACCCGGCGATTTTGCCCGCCAGCCTGTTATTATCGGCGGACTTTTTCCGCCATGCCGGCCGCCACCTGCGGCCCGCCTGTCTTTTAGCGCATTAGCCGAGCGAAGCCCATGAGCACTGAAAAAACCAATCAATCCTGGGGCGGCCGCTTCAGCGAGCCCGTCGACGCCTTCGTCGCCCGTTTCACCGCTTCCGTCGAATTCGACAAGCGCCTGTATCGCCACGACATCATGGGTTCCATCGCCCATGCGACCATGCTGGCCAAGGTCGGCGTGCTGACCGATGGCGAACGCGACAGCATCATCGACGGCCTGACCCAGATCCAGGTCGAGATCGAGGCCGGCCAGTTCGACTGGCGCGTCGATCTGGAAGACGTGCACATGAACATCGAAGCGCGCCTCACCGACCGCATCGGCGTGACCGGCAAGAAGCTACACACCGGGCGTAGCCGTAACGATCAGGTCGCCACCGATATCCGCCTGTGGCTGCGCGACGAGATCGATCTGATCCTCGCCGAAATCACCCGCCTGCAGCAGGGCCTGCTGGAGCAGGCTGAGCGCGAAGCCGAAACCATCATGCCCGGTTTCACCCACCTGCAAACCGCCCAGCCGGTGACCTTTGGCCATCACCTGCTGGCCTGGTTCGAAATGCTCAGCCGCGACTACGAGCGCCTGGTCGATTGCCGCAAGCGCACCAATCGCATGCCGCTGGGCAGCGCCGCGCTGGCCGGCACCACCTACCCGATCGACCGCGACGTCACCGCCCGGCTGCTCGGCTTCGACGCCATCGGCGGCAACTCGCTGGACGGCGTGTCGGATCGCGACTTCGCCATCGAATTCTGCGCCGCCGCCTCCATCGCCATGATGCACCTGTCGCGCTTCTCCGAAGAACTGGTGCTGTGGACGTCCGCGCAATTCCAGTTCATCGACCTGCCGGACCGCTTCTGCACCGGCAGCTCGATCATGCCGCAAAAGAAAAACCCCGACGTACCCGAACTGGTGCGCGGCAAGACCGGCCGCGTATTCGGCGCCCTGACCGGCCTGCTGACCCTGATGAAGGGCCAGCCGCTGGCCTACAACAAGGACAATCAGGAAGACAAGGAACCGCTGTTCGACGCCGCCGACACCCTGCGTGACTCGCTGCGCGCCTTCGCCGACATGATCCCGGCGATCAGACCCAAGCACGCGATCATGCGTGAAGCGGCGCTGCGTGGCTTCTCCACCGCCACCGACCTGGCCGATTACCTGGTGCGCAAGGGCCTGCCGTTCCGCGATTGCCACGAGATCGTCGGCCATGCCGTGAAGTACGGCGTCGACAACGGCAAGGACCTGGCCGAGATGAGCCTGGACGAACTGCGCCAGTTCAGCACGCAGATCGAGCAGGATGTGTTTGCGGTATTGACCCTGGAAGGCTCGGTCAACGCACGCGACCATATTGGCGGCACCGCACCGAATCAGGTGCGGGCGGCGGTCAACCGTGGCCAGGCGCTGCTGGCCACTCGTTAGCCTCTAGCCGGCTGTTACGCGGCGCGTCCTGCGCCGCATGAATTCAGGTATCGAGCACCGCCGCGGGTGCTCGATACCTGCAGTTGGCCAGCGTTAGTTCACCAGTGCTCAGCCTTTGGCCTTGGCCTGAGCCATCGCTATGAACGCTGCCATCGCCGCGTCTTTATCCGCAGCGATGCGTTTGACGTGCGGATTCTGGTTGAGCAGCACGAGTAGTTCCTGGGCTGCCGAGAAGTCGGCGAGCAGATCGAGACCGAACAGCTTCTTCGCCACCCCACACGCCAGGTCGAGGCTGTAGAGGAAGTAGATATCGGCGAGGGTGAAGCTATCGCCCGCCACATAAGGGGTAAAGCTGCCGTGACGCTTGAGCGTGTCGATACCGGCCAGCAGCTCGGCCTTGCACTTGCTTTTCAAGGCGGAGGAAATCTCCGCGCCGAAGAATGCTTCCGGGTAACCAATCCGCGCGGGCAACTCGATATACAGCTCGATCTCCTTCATCAGCGCGCGCACCTGGGCACGGGCGAAGGGCTCGCTGGGCAGCAATGCCTGCCCCTCAGTGCACTCTTCCAGATACTCGAGAATAGCACTGGTCTCGCTGATGAAACCCTGCTCGACCCCCAGCACCGGCACCTTGCCACGCGGACTGATACTGAGAAATTCGTCGCTCTGGTTGCCGTAAAGGGTCACGACCTCAAATTCCAGCCCCTTCTCGAGCAAGGCCAGCTTGACCATGTTGAAGTAGTTGCTAACGGCAAATCCGTATAGTTTGAACATTCTGTCAGGCTCCAGGCCAGGGGATGGATAGTGAGAGTTATAGCCCTTGGGGCACTATCCCAGCCAGCCATATCAGAGCAGTGAATGGCGCGGGCGCTGTCACGCTGGCACACTGCATGCTCAATCCACGGATAAGCCAGCCATGAGCGAACACGACGAAAACGAAGACGAAACCTTTGCCGAAGAAACGCTGATCCAGGCCATCGAGAATCAGATCGAGGCCGCAGAGCCGCCTGCCGCCCTGGCAACCCTGAACAAGTTGAGCCTGGTCGGCTACGAGCGGGAAGAAATCCTGCAACTGATGGCGATGGTGCTGGCCCATGAGATCAAGGCCATGCTCGACGAAGATCGGCCATTCGATGGCACGGCTTACGAGCAAGCCCTGCGTGCACTGCCGCAATTGCCAAAAGAAACGTCCTGACGCTAGTCGCATAGTCCTGCGCACAATCTCGCGTCTCGCTACACTGCACACACCCGCGCCTCGCTTCATTCACGCGGGCCTCAACCAGTCGGGCACAAGCGCTGCCCGGCCCCTGTTTACAAGAGCCTGGAGCACTTATGTCCTTTACCCCTGAGCTGGTTGCCGAACTGGATCTTCTCGCCCTGTATAACCTGGGCAACACCCAGGAAGGCCTCAAGGTTCACCATGTTGCCGCCCCGCAAGCGATTGCCGCGGCTAAACGCCTGCATGCCAAAGGCCTGGTCACCCAGGACGATGGCGGTTACCTGACCAGTCTGGGACTGGATGCAGCTGAGCACGCGCAAGTCTTGCTGACCATTCTCAACGTGACAGAGACCGCCTGACCCGCCGGCACGCCCCGCGCCGCCCGCGCCAGCGGGCAATGGCGTGGGCGCTGTGGCACTCCTACCTGCACTTCGCCACGGCCGACCGTCTTGGCGCATTGCCCGCCGAGCCTGCGCATGAGCCGTACCCAGGAAATTCGCCCGGATATCGATGACGGCATCGACCGCAAGGTGCTGGCTCAACTGCGCGCACGCTTTCTCAAGGTCAATGACGGTCGCCTGCAGCGCGCCATGCAGGCACTGTCGACCCGCCAACAGCTGGTCCTGAAGCTGCTGCCGCTGCTGTTTCACGTCAATCATCCGTTGCTGCCGGGCTATGTCTCAGGCCTGACACCAGCCGGGCTGAGCGGCTTCGAGCCTGGCGACGACCTGCTCGCCGAGGCGCAGCGACTGACCCGCTCCTTTGCCTACAAGGCGCGCCGCGGCAACAGCGCACTGCCACTGCACGGGCTGTTCCTGATGGGAAGCCTGGGCACCGTGGCCCAGGCCGAGCAAAGCGATATGGACCTGTGGGTCTGTCACGCGCCCGATCTCAGTGCCCAGGAAATCGCCGAGCTGCGCAAGAAGTGCGACCAGATAGAAGCCTGGGCGGCGACCCAGGGCACCGAAGCACATTTCTTCCTGATCGACCCGGTGCGCTTTACCATCGGCGACCGCGAGGCGCAGCTGACCTCGGACGACTGCGGCACCACTCAGCACTACCTGTTACTCGATGAGTTCTACCGCACGGCGATCTGGCTGGCCGGGCGCACCCCGCTTTGGTGGCTGGTGCCGGTGTACGAGGAACAGCGCTACCACGCTTACATCGGCATCCTGCTGAGCAAGCGCTTCATCCGCGCCGAGGAGGTGCTCGACCTTGGCCATCTGGCGCAGATCCCACCGAGCGAATTCATCGGCGCGGGCATGTGGCAGCTGTTCAAGGGCATCGAGTCGCCGTACAAGTCGGTTCTCAAGTTGCTGCTCACCGAGGTCTACGCCAGCGAACACCCCCAGGTGCAATGCCTGTCGCTGCGTTTCAAGCAAGCGGTTTACTGCAATCGCCTCGACCTCGACGAACTCGATCCTTACATCGTGGTTTACCGCCGCCTGGAGGAATACCTGAGCGGACGCGGAGAAACCGAGCGACTGGAGCTGATCCGCCGCTGCCTGTACCTGAAGATCAATAAAAAACTCAGCCGGCCGTCGCGCGACCGCCACAAAAGCTGGCAACGCCTGCTGCTCGAGCGCCTGACCAGCGACTGGAACTGGGACAGCCGGCAACTGGCGATGCTCGACAGTCGCAGCCAGTGGAAGGTGCGCCAGGTCAGCGCCGAGCGCCGCGCCCTGGTCAACGAACTGACCTACAGCTACCGCTTCCTCTCGCAGTTCGCCCGCGACGCCCAGGCTGGCAGCTCGCTCAACAGCCGCGACCTCGGCGTGCTGGGTCGGCGCCTGTATGCCGCCTTCGAGCGCAAAGCCGGCAAGATCGAATTCATCAACCCCGGCATCGCCCCAGACCTGGGCGAGGACACCCTGACCCTGGTGCGGGTACCCAAGACCGAAATCAGCGAAGATGATCAGTGGGCCGTATTCAACGGCAGCCTCGGTGCCCAGGAGTGGGCGGATTTCGCCCCGCTCAAGCGCGCTCGCGAGCTGGTGGAACTGCTCGCCTGGTGCCACCGCAATGGCGTGATCGACAGCAGCACGCGGTTGTCACTGCATCCTGGCGACAGCGACCTGAGCGAGTTCGAGCTGTCCAATCTGCTCGCCAGCCTGCAACAGGCGGTGCCGCTGCCGCTGCCTCCGATCGAGGAGCGCGCACTGTTACGCGCCAGCGTACCCGGCGCGGTGCTGTTGCTGGTCAATGTCGGTATCGATCCGCTCAAGCAGCACAGCCAGATGAACGTGCACATGACCACCGAGCGGACTGATGCCCTGGGTTATTCCGGGGTCCGCGAGAACCTGATCCTGACCATCGACCAGGTCAGCCTGAACAGCTGGAACGAACTGCTGGTCAGCCGCTATGACGGCCCCCATGCGCTGCTCGACTGCCTGCGCGACTTTCTCAACAGCCTGCCGGCCAGCGGCAGCAAAGCCAACCTGCAGGTGCGCTGCTTCTGCCGCAACCGTGCCGCGACCATCGCCGAGCGGGTCGAGGAGCTGTTTCGCGACACCTTGGACAACTTCGCGGGGACGCAGCACAACCGCTACCTGCTGCAAATCAAGCAGCACTACCACCTGCTCGAACTGACGCCGGGCCAGGTCAGCCACACAGCCCTGACAGGCATGCCGGCGCTGCTCGAACACCTCGGCAAGGAGCAACCGGGCTACAGCCGGCTGCACCTTGACCGTAACGCGCTGGAAGGCGACGACCTGGCCTTGATCCTGCCGCTCGGCCGCCCCGAATGCATCCAGGTGTTCTACCGTCGTCACGACAACAGCGAGCTGGCCGAACTGACCCTGCTCGACGAACACAACGCGCTGTGGCGGCAGAGCATGCCGTTTCGCGACGAGCAAAGCCTGCTTACGCCACTGCAACGCTTCCTGCAATCGCTGCTGTACCGGCGCAATGCCTTGCTGCCGCTGGACAGCCCGGTGCCGTCGAACGCATTGGAGGTGCAGTATTACGAAGTACTCCCGGCGGCGCCGCTGCGGGCCCGCCAGGTGGAACTGCGCGCGCCGCCGCAAGCGCCGGTGAGCCACCCCTTCTACGACGTGCAGGCGATTGTCGAACCCGTCGACGGCAAGCGCGCCAACGTGACCCTGTATTGCAACCACCGCGAGTTTTCCGAACTGGAATATGCCGGCAACCTGTTCGCCGCCGTGGCCCGGCACATCCTCGCCCAACGCCGCGACGGCGAGCGCTACCCCTGCTACATCACCGACCTCGACCTGTCAGCCGTGCTCGGCGACGGGCGCGCCCAGACCATTCACTACCTGCGCTACAAGGCTCGCCTGGAAGCAGCCCTCAATGCGGCGCTGCAAAAAGCCTGACCAGGCGGATCGGCGCGCAGCCAGGGTCTGCCGAACAGCCGTTCAGCGGCTGTATTCGCCGGCCGCTTCCGGCTGGTATTCCACGGCCAGCAGGGTCAGCTTCAACTCCTTGCCACTGGGCGCAATCCAGTCGATATGCTGGCCGACACTCAGCCCCAGCAGCGCACTGCCCACTGGCGCGAGAATCGACACACAGCCTTCTTTGCCGGTGTCCTGTGGGTAAACCAGGGTCAGGTGATAGTCCTTGCCGCTGCTTTCTTCGCGACAATGCACCCGCGAGTTCATGGTAACCACCCCAGCCGGCACCTGGTCGTGGCCAATCACGTCGGCCCGATCCAGCTCGGCCTGCAGGGCGACAGCACCCGGGCCGAACTCCTCCAGGCTGTCGAGCAAACGTTCCAACCGCTGCAAATCGAGACGGGTAATGGTAATTGACGGTGCACTGGACATGGTCAGCTCAACTCTCCTTTACTGAGTGCTTAAAAAGCAAAACCCCGTCTGCTAGAGACGGGGTTTTGCGCAAGTCGAGTCGACCGTATCACAGCCATTCAAATAAACAAGGCCGGCCGATCAGCCTTGACGCTGCGGCAAACGCGCCTGGGCAGCCTGGCAAATAACCCGGCGACGCGAATGATCGGCACTGCCCCATTCGAGGATCTCGTTGAGTAAACGGCCACAACCCAGACACATATCTCGCTCGTCCAGGCAGCACTGACGCACACAAGGCGAGGCGATTAGCGCCTCAGCGGGCGAAGCGCCAGCTGACTCAGAGCTCTTCAAACTCAAGGTTGGCTCCAGATTGCTCCAGGGTGATGCGTGCGAGCATTTCACCCAGCAGCTCATCGCTGCTGTCGCAAATCCAGCGCTCGCTGGCCTCATCGTAATCGAAGTGGAAACCGCCGGAGCGGGCCGCCAGCCACAACTGACGGATCGGCTCCTGACGGCTGAAGATCAGCTGCGTGCCATTCTCGAAACGCACGGTCAGCACACCCGCCGAGTTTTCCAGGTCGAGATCCAGGTCGCAGTCATCGAAAATGTCTTCCACCGCTTGCTGTACGGTATCGACCAGATCGTGAAAGCGGGCTTCGGTCAAACTCATTGCGGATGTCCTCGAAAAATTCAGGTAGTGCAGAAAAGTACCAGGCGCTCTGGGCACGGTTGCGCGCGATGGCCAGACGGGAGCCGCTGAACCGGGCACAAGGTAGTGTTCGATGCTTGCTTCGCAGGTCCAGCATAGCGGGTCGAGCAGGCGACGACGCGCAGTATACCTTGCTCAATGCGCATGATCCGCACCTCACCCCGGACGCGGGGAAAGCCCCGTCGGACGGGAATCCTGGCGCATAGGCAAGGCGTCGGGGGGCCGGTATACTCCGGCGCAATCATGCTTTATTACAAGGACTTCACCATGAAGCGGCTGTTTACTGCCCTTATCGCACTTGTCGCCGTCAGCACCTTGCTTACCGGCTGTGGCCAGAAAGGCCCGCTGTTCCTGCCGGAAGACAGCAAGCCCGCGCCCGCACAAAACCAATAGGGACAGCTCATGAACGCCTTCAACTACCGCGACGGTACGCTGTTCGCGGAGGGCGTGGCCCTGTCCGCCATCGCCCAACGCTTCGGCACGCCGACCTACGTCTACTCGCGAGCGCATATCGAGGCGCAGTACCGCGCCTATGCCGATGCCTTGCAAGGCATGCCACACCTGGTCTGCTTCGCCGTCAAGGCCAACTCCAACCTGGGTGTGCTGAACGTCCTGGCCCGCCTCGGCGCCGGCTTCGACATCGTCTCGCGTGGCGAGCTGGAACGCGTCCTGGCTGCTGGCGGCGAGCCCGACAAGATCGTCTTCTCCGGCGTCGGCAAGAGCCGTGACGACATGCGTCGCGCCTTGCAAGTCGGCGTGCACTGCTTCAACGTCGAGTCCACCGATGAGCTCGAGCGCCTGCAGCTGGTCGCCGCCGAGCTGGGCGTGAAAGCGCCGGTGTCGCTGCGGGTCAATCCCGATGTAGACGCCGGCACCCACCCGTACATCTCCACCGGCCTTAAAGAAAACAAGTTCGGCATCGCCATTGCCGACGCCGAGGACGTGTACATCTGCGCCGCGCAGCTGCAGAACCTGGAAGTGGTCGGTGTCGATTGCCATATCGGCTCGCAGCTGACCAGTCTGCCGCCCTTCCTCGATGCCCTCGATCGTCTGCTCGCACTGATCGACCGCCTGGCCGAACGCGGCATCCGCATCAATCACCTGGACCTGGGTGGCGGCCTCGGCGTGCAATACCGCGACGAGCAGCCGCCGTTGGCCGGCGACTACATCAAGGCGGTGCGCGAACGCATCCAAGGCCGCGACCTGGCCCTGGTGTTCGAGCCGGGTCGCTCGATCGTCGCCAATGCCGGCGTACTGCTGACCCAGGTCGAATACCTCAAGCATACCGAGCACAAGGATTTCGCCATCGTCGACGCGGCGATGAACGACCTGATCCGCCCGGCGCTGTACCAGGCCTGGATGGACGTGGTGGCGGTGCAGCCGCGCGATGGCGCGACGCGCAACTACGACATCGTCGGACCGATCTGCGAGACCGGTGACTTCCTGGCCAAGGATCGTGACCTCGCACTGGCCGAGGGCGACCTGCTGGCAGTGTGTTCGGCGGGCGCCTACGGCTTCGTCATGAGCTCCAACTACAACACCCGCGGCCGCGCCGCAGAGGTGATGGTAGATGGCGACCAGGCCTTCGAAGTGCGACGTCGCGAGAGCCTCAGCGAACTCTTTGCGGGCGAAAGCCAGCTGCCGCCAGCACCATAAGGGCACCCTGATGTTATTGCGCTTTACCAAAATGCACGGCCTCGGCAACGACTTCATGGTCCTCGACCTGGTCAGCCAGCACGCGCATATCCAGCCCAAGAACGCCAAGCAGTGGGGCGATCGCCACACCGGCGTTGGCTTCGATCAACTGCTGCTGGTGGAACCACCGAGCAATCCGGACGTCGACTTCCGCTACCGCATCTTCAACGCCGACGGCTCGGAAGTGGAGCAGTGCGGCAATGGCGCGCGCTGCTTCGCCCGCTTCGTGCTGGACAAGCGGCTGACGATGAAGAAGCAGATCCGCGTGGAAACCAAGGGTGGCATCATCGAACTTGACGTGCGCCCCGACGGCCAGATCAGCGTGAACATGGGCGCGCCGCGCCTGGAGCCGGCGCAAATCCCCTTCCAGGCCGATCAGCAAGCCTTGAGCTACTGCGTCGAGGTCGAGGGCCAGGCGATCGAACTGGCCGCCGTGTCCATGGGCAACCCGCATGCCGTGCTGCGCGTCGACAACGTCGACAACGCCCCGGTACATGAACTGGGGCCGAAACTGGAACACCATCCGCGCTTTCCACAGCGGGTCAATGTCGGATTTCTGCAAGTCATCGACCGCCACCATGCCAAGTTGCGCGTATGGGAACGCGGTGCTGGCGAAACCCAGGCCTGCGGCACCGGTGCCTGCGCGGCAGCAGTGGCGGCGATTGGCCAAGGCTGGATGGACTCGCCAGTACAACTCGAACTGCCCGGCGGCAAGTTGTCCATCGAGTGGGCAGGCGTGGGCCAGCCCGTTATGATGACCGGACCCGCCATGCGCGTGTACGAAGGACAGGTTCGCCTATGACCGATCAGCAGGATTCGCCCACCACCCTCGAACTCGACTCGGCTACGGTGGCTGACTACTTGCGCCTGCACCCGGAATTCTTCGTCGACCACGACGAATTGATTCCCGAGTTGCGCATTCCGCACCAGCGTGGCGATACCATCTCACTGGTCGAACGCCAGGTGAAGCTGTTGCGCGAGCGCAATATCGAGATGCGCCACCGTCTCTCGCAGTTGATGGATGTGGCCCGTGACAACGACCGCCTGTTCGACAAGACCCGCCGGCTGGTGCTCGACCTGCTCGATGCTGCCAGCCTCGAAGAGGTGGTCATCACCGTGGAAGACAGCCTGCGCCACCAGTTCCAGGTGCCCTTCGTCAGCCTGATCCTGTTCAGCGATTCACCGCTAGCGGTCGGCCGCTCGGTCAGCAGTGCGGAAGCGCATCAGGCCATCGGCGGCCTGCTGGCCGGCGGCAAGACCATCTGCGGCGTGTTGCGCGAGCATGAACTGAACTTCCTGTTCGGCGAAAGTGAAGCCAAGCAGGTCGGTTCGGCAGCCGTGGTCGCACTGTCCTATCAGGGCCTGCATGGCGTGCTGGCAATCGGCAGTGTCGACCCGCAGCACTACAAGAGTTCCCTGGGCACCCTGTTCCTCGGCTACATCGCCGAAGTCCTGGCCCGGGTCCTGCCGCGCTTCGCCACGCCGCTGCGTTCGGTGCGATGACAGCTCGCAGGCCGGGAGGATGACGCCGTCTTCATCCTCCCGCCGCCGGCAATCGCTTCACGCTTTCCACCTGCCGCACTAGCCAGGAGCTTCCATGCAAGAGCAACTGGCCGCCTACCTCGAGCACCTGCGCAGCGAGCGCCAGGTCTCCAGGCACACCCTCGACGGCTACAGCCGCGACCTGGCCAAGCTCCTCGCATACTGCGAGCGCGAGCAGATCGCCGCATGGCCAGCGCTGGACACCCCGCGCCTGCGCCGGCTGATCGCCCGCCTGAATCTCGAGGGCCAGTCCAGCCGCAGTCTGGCTCGCCTGCTCTCGGCCACGCGCGGCCTGTACCGCTACCTGATCCGCGAAGGTCATTGCCAGAATGATCCGGCCAGCGGCCTGGCGCCGCCCAAGGGCGAGCAGCGCCTGCCGAAAACCCTGGATGCCGACCGCACCGCTCAGCTACTCGACGGCGCGATCGAGGACGACTTCATCGCGCGCCGCGATCAGGCCATGCTCGAGCTGTTCTACTCCTCCGGCCTGCGCCTGTCCGAGCTGGTCGGCCTGAACCTCGACAATCTGGACCTGGGCGACGGTCTGGTGCGGGTCCTGGGCAAAGGCAACAAGACCCGCGAATTGCCGGTCGGGCGCATGGCGCGCCAGGCCCTGGAACAGTGGCTACCCTTGCGCGCCCTGGCCAACCCGCGGGATGGCGCGGTATTCATCAGCCAGCAAGGTCGCCGGCTCGGCCCGCGCGCGGTACAACTGCGCGTGCGTCAGGCCGGGGTGCGCGAACTCGGCCAGAATCTGCACCCGCACATGCTGCGCCATTCGTTCGCCAGCCATATGCTGGAGTCCTCGCAGGACTTACGCGCGGTGCAGGAACTGCTCGGGCATGCCGACATCGCCACCACCCAGGTCTATACGCACCTGGATTTCCAGCACCTGGCCACGGTGTATGATCAGGCCCACCCACGGGCCAAACGCAAAGGCAGCAGCGAATGACCATCAAGTTGATCACCTTCGACCTCGACGACACTCTCTGGGACGTGACCCCGGTGATGCTGGACGCCGAAGCGACGCTGCGGAACTGGCTGGCGCTGCATGCGCCACGCCTGGGCGCGGTGCCGGTCGAACACCTGTGGACGATTCGTGCGCGCTTGCTCCACGACGAACCATCGCTCAAGCATCGCCTCAGCGAACTGCGCCGGCGCATTCTCCACGACGCCCTGATTGGCGCCGGCTACCCCCTCAGCGAGGCCGTAGCGCTAGCCGAATGTGGCTTCCAGGTGTTTCTCGCCGCACGCCATCAGGTCGAGTTGTTCGCCGAAGTGCACCCGACCCTGGAGACCCTGGCCAATCGCTTTCAGCTCGGGGTGATTACCAATGGCAATGCCGATGTACGCCGCCTGGGCCTGGCCGACTACTTCCAGTTCGCCCTGTGCGCGGAAGAACTCGGGATCGGCAAACCCGACCCCAAGCCCTTTCAGGAAGCACTCAAGCGTGCAGGCGTTGCCGCGCAGCACGCCGTGCATATCGGCGACCACCCCAGCGACGATATCGCCGGCGCCCAGGCTGCCGGCCTGCGGGCGATCTGGTTCAACCCGCAGGACAAAGCCTGGGAAAGCGATAAGCGCGCCGATGGCGAAATTCGCAGCCTGGCCGAATTGCCAGCGCTGCTGCATAGCTGGGTATAGGCCGGGCCTGCAAACGCCTTAGATAGGGCGGCTGCCGTATTTGCTGTCAGGCTTCTTCGGTGGGTCGGAAACCACATTGGGCTCGACCTCCTGCACCTTGCCACCGCGCGCCAGATAGTCCTCCATGGCGCGCGCCAAAGCATCGCGGTCCTTCTGCTTGGCTTCAATACTCGGCAGCTCCTCAACACTGACCGCCGCCTTGGTTTTGGCCTTGCTCTTGCTCGTGCTGACGACTTCGTCACCGTCGTCGTCACCGCTGTCGACGTCATCGGCGGCAGACATTTCCTCGCCACTGTCCTCGTCAGCCCCGTCGAGCTCGTCTTGTTCCAGATCTTCGTCGCTCATGTTCAACCTCATGACTTGCGAAAAGCAGGTTAGTTATAGCCCAGCGACGCAATCTTTCGCACGTCACCGGAAAATTCAAATGGCCTTGCCTGGCAAAGCCCCCAGCCGTTTCTCGCGCTGGTCCGGATAAGTACCACAGCCTTCGCATAACAGTACTTATCGGCGCGCATTCTAGCGCGCTGTCAGAAAAAACAAAGGGCGCCTTTAGGCGCCCTTGTTCTAAATCATCGGCAATCAACTTTTAGTGAATTCCGGATAAGCTTCCATACCGCATTCGGCGATATCCACGCCCTCGTATTCTTCTTCCTCGGTGACGCGCAGACCGATCACCAGCTTGATGATCGACCAGACGATCAGGCTGGCGATGAAGACCCAGGCGAAGATGCAGGCCAGACCGAGCAACTGGGCACCAAGGGTGGCATCCGGGTTGGTCAGCACCACCGCCAACAGCCCCCAGATACCGGCCACGCCGTGCACGGAAATGGCACCGACCGGATCGTCGAGTTTGAGCTTGTCCAGGCCGAGGATAGAGAACACCACCAGCACGCCACCGACGCCACCGATCAGGGTCGCCTGCAGGGCGCTCGGGGTCAGCGGCTCGGCGGTGATCGCCACCAGGCCGGCCAGGGCACCGTTGAGCGCCATGGTCAGGTCGGACTTGCCGAACAGGATGCGCGCCACGATCATCGCCGCGATCAGGCCGCCGGCGGCGCCCATGTTGGTGTTGACGAACACCTGGGCCACGGCGTTGGCGTCTTCGATGGTGCTCATCTTCAGCTGCGAGCCACCGTTGAAGCCGAACCAGCCCATCCACAGGATGAAGGCACCGAGCGTGGCGATCGGCAGGTTGGCGCCCGGAATGGCGTTGACCTGGCCATTGGCGCCGTACTTGCCCTTACGTGCACCGAGCAGCAGGACACCGGCCAGAGCGGCGGCAGCACCTGCCATGTGCACCACGCCGGAACCCGCGAAATCAAGGAAGCCAGCTTCGTTAAGGAAGCCCGAACCCCATTTCCAGAAGCCCTGCACCGGGTAGATAAAACCGGTCATGACCACGGCGAACGCCAGGAAGGCCCACAGCTTCATGCGCTCGGCCACGGCACCGGAGACGATCGACATACAGGTTGCGGCAAACACCACCTGGAAGAAGAAGTCCGAACGAACCGAGTAGTAGGGCGCATCGTCACCGCCACCCAGAACAGACTCGACGCTGTTCTCGTCACCGATCAGGAAGCCCAGGCTTGGCAGGATGCCGCCTTCCGGACTGGAGTACATGATGTGATAGCCGATCACCAGGTACATGACGCTGGCTACCGCATACAGGGCGATGTTCTTGGTGAGGATCTCGGTGGTGTTCTTCGCCCTTACCAGGCCAGCTTCGAGCATGGCAAAACCCGCCGCCATCCACATCACCAGAGCACCGCAAATCAAAAAGTAGAAGGTATCGAAGCCGTACTGCAGTGCAGTCAATGCTGTGTTATCCATGGTTCACCTCTTGCCGGCGCGCTTTTATAGCGCTGTTCGGTTAAGTCGCCCGGGGTTGGCTCCGGGCGCACTCCGTGTGCTTACAGGTTGTAGCCACGCTCGTTGTGCAGGGCGAGATCGAGACCGACCGTCTCTTCCTCGTCACTGACACGCAGGCCCATTACTAGGTCGATCACTTTCAGAATTACGAAGGTCAGCACTGCGGTATAGACCACCGTGAAGGCCACTCCCTCGAACTGCACCCACAACTGCGCGGGGATATCCTCCACTGTGCCGAAACCACCCAGCGCCGGCGCAGCAAACGCCCCGGTGAGAATGGCGCCGACTATGCCGCCTACGGCATGCACGCCGAAGACATCCAAGGAGTCGTCATAGCCGAATTTGCGCTTCAGGCTGGTCGCGCAGAAGAAACAGATCACCCCTGACGCCAAGCCGATGACCAGAGCCCCCATCGGTCCGGCAGTACCGGACGCTGGAGTGATGGCCACCAGGCCCGCCACTGCACCGGAGGCAATGCCCAGCACGCTAGGTTTGCGATGGGTGATCCACTCGGCAAACATCCAGCTCAGTGCCGCCGTCGCCGTGGCGATCTGCGTCACCAGCATGGCCATCCCGGCGGTACCGTTGGCAGCCAGAGCCGAACCGGCGTTGAAGCCGAACCAGCCGACCCAGAGCATGCTCGCGCCGATCAGGGTGTAACCGAGGTTATGCGGCGGCATCGCGGTCGTTGGGAAGCCTTTACGCTTACCCAGCACCAGACAAGCCACCAGACCGGCGATACCTGCGTTGATATGCACCACAGTGCCACCGGCGAAATCCAGCACCCCCCAGTCCCACAGCAGGGCACCGTCACCGCCCCACACCATATGCGCCATGGGGGCATAGACGATGGTGAACCAGACAATCATGAACACCAGCATGGCCGAGAACTTCATGCGCTCAGCGAAGGCGCCGACGATCAGGGCCGGCGTGATGATGGCGAAAGTCATCTGGAAGGTGATGAACACACTTTCCGGAATGCCTGCCACCAGACTGTCGCTGGTCAGGCCAGCGAGAAAGGCATGCGACAGGCCGCCGACGAAGGAATTGAAATTGACCACCCCCTGCTCCATGCCGGCGGTGTCAAAGGCCAGGCTGTATCCGTAGACAACCCAGATCACACTGATCAGACCCGTGATAGCGAAGCACTGCATCAGCACCGACAGGACGTTCTTCGAACGCACCATGCCGGCATAGAACAGGGCCAGCCCCGGAATGGTCATGAACAGCACCAGGACAGTCGCGACCAGCATCCAAGCCGTATCGCCGCCATTTAGAACTGCCTCCTCGGCCATGGCAAAGCCAGGAACGAGAGACAAAAGGGCTCCTAGCCCTGCGATTTTTCGCAGAGTCATTGGGGGTACTCCTGGGGCGTGGGGGGGGTTCGCGGGCTTAGTTAGATTGCGTCGGTATCGGTTTCGCCGGTACGGATGCGAATCGCCTGTTCCAGGTTTACAACGAAAATCTTGCCGTCACCGATCTTGCCAGTGTTGGCGGCCTTGGTGATGGCCTCGATGACGCGATCCAACTGATCATCAGCGATGGCCACGTCAATCTTTACCTTGGGTAGAAAATCGACCACGTATTCAGCGCCGCGGTACAACTCGGTGTGACCCTTTTGCCGACCGAAGCCCTTGACCTCGGTTACGGTAATGCCCTGCACGCCGATTTCCGACAGTGACTCACGGACGTCGTCCAGCTTGAACGGCTTGATGATGGCAGTGACTAGCTTCATGAAACTTTCTCCCGTGTAAGGTGGACTTGCCCCAGGAATTACGAACCCGGCTCAAGTCTAAGCGCTGTGTCTGGCTTTTGTAATGTATCGCTAGCCCCAAGGGACAACAGCGATACCCACCAACCGCTCCTGACGAAACACATCTCGCTTCGCCTAACGCACCGGAACTGCATCGGTGCATTCATCACAGTCGACTAAGCAGAAAGCTTGCCATATCACATAAAGTCTATTTATTTCAGGTGGTTAAGATAAATCACCGGCACCTGACATGGCCTCGACAGGCGACCAGTGCTCGATATCGGTGCGCTCATGTAACCACCTATGCGCAAAAAGTGTGCAGCCGTGGCCGCGTCGGCCCACAGCGAGACTGCGTGCTACACTGGCGCCGTCTGATCCTGGAAACCTGCCATGTTGCCGCCCAAAGCTCTGCTCGACGCACTCAGTTCCCACGCTTCGCGCCTGTTCAACGGCGAAACGCCTCTACCCCGCAGCGAATTCGAAGCCCAGTTCAAGGCCTTGCTGCAGAGCGGTTTCAGCAAGCTCGACCTGGTCAGCCGGGAAGAGTTTGACAGCCAGATGGCGGTCCTCGCCCGCACCCGTGCCCGCCTTGAAGCACTGGAAGCCAAGGTTGCCGAGCTGGAAAGAGACCCCGCGCAAGCCGCTACACCGCCGACCGAGTAACCCGCTCGCACGGCTGACGATCAAGGAGTGATCGATGTCCCTGGCCATAGTCCACAGTCGCGCCCAAGTCGGCGTCGAGGCGCCCGCCGTCACCGTCGAGGCACACCTGGCCAATGGCTTGCCGTCGCTGGCGCTGGTCGGTCTGCCCGAGACCGCGGTCAAGGAAAGCAAGGACCGGGTGCGCAGCGCCATCCTCAACTCAGCCTTCGATTTTCCGCCGCGGCGCATCACCCTGAACCTGGCCCCAGCTGACCTGCCCAAGGACGGCGGGCGCTTCGACCTGGCCATCGCCCTGGGAATTCTCGCCGCCAGCGGCCAGGTGCCAAGCGGCGCCCTGGATCAGCTCGAGTGCCTGGGCGAATTGGCCTTATCCGGCGCCGTACGTCCAGTGCGGGGCGTATTGCCCGCCGCCCTTGCGGCCCGCGCCGCCGGACGCACCTTAGTGGTGCCTAAAGCCAACGCCGAGGAAGCCAGCCTGGCCTCGGGGCTGGTGGTGATCGCCGTGGAACACTTGCTCGAGCTGGCCGCGCACCTCAATGGCCAAGCGCCAATCGCGCCCTATCAGTCTCTGGGCTTGCTGCACCGCAACCTGCCCTATCCCGACCTGGCCGAAGTGCAGGGGCAAGTCGCCGCCAAACGCGCCCTGCTGGTCGCCGCCGCCGGATCGCACAACCTGTTGTTGACCGGCCCTCCCGGCACCGGCAAGACCTTGCTGGCCAGCCGCCTGCCCGGCCTGCTGCCCCCCCTGGACGAGCAGGAGGCGCTGGAAGTCGCCGCCATCCATTCGGTGGCCAGCCACACCCCACTGGATGCCTGGCCCCAGCGGCCCTTCCGCAACCCCCATCACAGTGCCTCCGGCCCGGCCCTGGTCGGCGGTGGCAGCCGCCCGCAACCCGGGGAAATCACCTTGGCCCATCAGGGCGTGTTGTTCCTGGATGAACTGCCCGAGTTCGACCGCAAGGTGTTGGAGGTGCTGCGCGAACCCCTGGAAAGCGGGCAGATCGTCATCGCCCGGGCCCGCGACAAGGTGCGTTTCCCGGCGCGCTTCCAGCTGGTCGCGGCAATGAATCCATGCCCCTGCGGTTTTCTCGGCGACCCCAGCGGCCGCTGCCGCTGCAGCACCGAACTGATCCAGCGCTACCGCGGCAAACTGTCTGGACCACTGCTCGACCGCATCGACCTGCATGTCACGGTGGCGCGGGAAGCCACCGCCCTGCATGTCCCCCCCAGCGACGGCGCCGACACGGCTACCGCTGCCGCCCTGGTGGCGCGCGCCCGGCAACGGCAAATCCTGCGCCAAGGCGTGGCCAATGCATTCCTCGACCTGCCCGGCCTGCGTCAGCACTGCAGCCTGCACGCCACCGACCAGGCTTGGCTGGAAAACGCCTGCGAACGCCTTGGCCTGTCGTTGCGCGCGGCACACCGGGTGCTCAAGGTGGCGCGCACCCTGGCCGACCTCGAACAGGCCGAACAGATCGCCCGCAACCACCTGGCCGAAGCGCTGCAGTACCGCGGCCACCCGCAGAGCTGAGTGCTTGCCTGGCATCGAGCCGCAATGACCAGCAAGCATGCGTCCGGGCGTCTGGATGAGCCAGCTTGCTGCCGATCGGGCGATATGTGCAGATCAAAAGCATCGCCGGAGCGCCGAACCGCAGCAAGGACTAGGCGTTCTCTGGCACCCACACAGCTTGCGGCACGAGAGCGCTCCGCCGAAGAAGGCGAGCGAACGCCTGCAAGGGATTGTGGCGCACCGCCCAACCGGAGCATGGCTCTTCCAGTAGCTGCTCAAGCAATACGCTGCACCTGCGGCAACTGCATCGCCGCGACCTCGGCGACCAGATAATCGCGCAAGCGCAGGTAGCGCTCCTGACCACGTCGCGCCTTGGGCCAGACCAGGTAGTAGCTGCAGCCGCTGGGCACCGCGCAGGGCCAGGGCAGGCCGAGCCGGCCCTGGGCGACATCCTCGGCGACCATCACCAGATCGCCGATCGATACGCCGTAGCCGCGCGCGGCGGCGACCATGCCCAGCTCCAGGGTGTCGAACACCTGACCGCCCTTGAGCGGCACCTGCTCGGCCAGCCCCATGGCTTGCAGCCACTGGCGCCAATCGCGGCGGTCCGGGGTCGGGTGCAGCAGTTCGGCGCCCTGCAGCCGCGCCAGATCCCAGGGGCCATCCTCGACCGCCTCGGGCGCGCAGACCGGGATCAGCCACTCGTCGAACAGCAGGACGCTGCCCCACTCCTCGGTAAAACCACCGCTGCTCAGCAACACTGCACAATCGAATGGCTCATGCAGGAAGTCGACTTTGTCCACATCCATCCAGGCGCTGGTCAACTGCACCTCGATATCGCGGTTTTGCAAACGAAAGCGCGACAAGCGTGCCAGCAACCAGCGCATGGTCAGGGTCGAGGGTGCCTTCAGGCGCAGGATTGCATCGTCGGCGCGCAGGCTGGTGCAGGCCCGTTCCAGGGCATCGAAGCCTTCCCGCAGCCCGGGCAGCAGCATGCGCGCCGGCTCGGTCAACTGCAGGCTGCGCCCGCGGCGCTCGAACAGGCGGCAGGCAAAATGCTCTTCCAGAGTGCGCACATGCCGGCTCACCGCGCTCTGGGTGATCGCCAACTCCTCGGCGGCGCGGGTGAAGGAGCTGTGCCGGGCCGCCGCCTCGAAGGCCCGCAAGGCATACAGCGGCGCCAAACGACGGTTTTTATCCATGAGTATTAATCATGCCTGACATGGTTATTTTCCTTTTGTGCGAGTGCTGAAGACTCCGGAGAATCGCGACATTCTCCGCTCGCCCGGACAACCCGGGCAAGCCTTCTTACTGAGCCAGACTCATCATGCCGCATGCCCTTCGCAACGAACTCGGCGCCATCCTGCGTCTGGCCGGCCCCCTGATCGCCGCCCAGCTGGCGCATGTGCTCATGGTCTTTACCGACACCGTGATGATGGGCTTGCTCGGCCCACAGGCCCTGGCCGGTGGCGGCCTGGGCGCGGCCAGCTATGCCTTCGTGTCGATTTTCTGCGTCGGGGTGATCGCCGCGGTCGGCAACCTGGTGGCCATTCGGCATGGCGCCGGCGATGGCGCGGGCGTCACCCGCCTGACCCAGAACGGTCTCTGGCTCGGCTGGGGCCTGGCCTTGCTGGCCGGGATAACACTGTGGAACCTTGAGCCGGCGCTGCTGCATGTCGGCCAGTTACCCGCCAACGTCACTGGCGCCACGCAGTTTCTCGGCACCCTGATCTTCGCCCTGCCCGGCTATATGACCTTTATGGCGCTGCGCGGCTTTACCGCCGCGATCGGGCGTCCCGGCCCGGTGATGGCCATCAGCATTGGCGGCGCGCTGGCCAACGGGGTGCTCAACTACGCGCTGATCAAGGGCTGGTTCGGCCTGCCCCATCTGGGCCTGGCCGGCATCGGCCTGGTCACCGCGCTGGTGATGAATGCCATGGCCCTGCTGCTGGCCTGGCACGTACTGCGCCACCGCGCCTACGCCGACTATCCGCTGTGGCGCGGCCTGTTGCGCCCGACCTGGCGCGAGCTGCAAGAGCTGTTGCGCCTGGGCCTGCCGATTGGCGGCACCTATGCGGTGGAGTCCGGCTTGTTCGCCTTCGCCGCGCTGTGCATGGGTGCCCTCGGCAGCCTGCAACTCGCCGCGCACCAGATCGCGATCATGTCGGTGTATGTGGCCTTCATGGTGCCGGTGGGCTTGTCCTACGCGGTGACCTTCCGCATCGGCCAGCATTTCGGCGCCGGTCGCCTGCTCGAAGCACGTCGTGCCGGACGCCTGGGCATCGGCATCGGCGCTACGTGCATGCTCGGCTTCGCGGCGCTGTTCTGGCTGGCGCCGCAGTGGGTGGTTGGCTTGTTTCTCGACCCGCTCGACCCGGCCTACGCCAAGGTGGCGGCCCTGGCGACAAGCCTGCTGGCGATCGCCGCCTGGTTCGAGTTTTTCGACGGCATCCAGAGCATCGCCATGGGTGCGATTCGCGGCCTCAAGGACGCCAAGACCACCTTCGTCGTCGGACTCGGCTGCTATTGGCTGATCGGCGCGCCGCTGGCCTGGCTCCTGGCCTTCCCACTGGGCTGGGGCGCGCAAGGGGTGTGGTGGGGCTTGGCCAGCGGCCTGGCCTGTGCCGCCATCGGCCTGACCCTAGGCTTCGAGTGGAAGACCGCCCGGCTGCTGCAGCCAGGGCGGGCCGCCTGCCTATCCACTGGCGAAGCGGACGGCGCCCGCCCCTACGGGCTGAGCAGTCCTGACAACGGTTGACGCATGCCGAACACCAGAAAGCGCGCCAACTCGTTCAATGGCATCGCCTTGCTGATCAGGTAGCCCTGCACCTGGTCGCAGCCAAACTCGCGCAAGAGGGCCAGTTGTTCGGCGTTTTCCACGCCTTCGCCGACCACCTGCAGATTGAGGTTATGGCCCAGATTGATCATTGCCCGCACCAACTGGCGACTCTCCGGGCGCTGATGCATGTCGCCGACGAAGCTCTTGTCGATTTTCAACAGGGCGATCGGCAGGCTACTGAGGTGGACGAAGGAGGAGAAGCCCGTGCCGAAGTCGTCCAGGGAAAAGCGCACACCCAGTTGACCGAGCGCCAGCATGGTCTGCTGCACCTGATCACTGCGGCGCATCACGGCAGTCTCGGTCAACTCGAACTCCAGCCAGCGCGCATCGACGCCACGCTCTGCGATCAAGCGGCTGAGAGTCGGCAACAGCTGACTGTCCTGAAACTGGCGGAACGACAGGTTGACCGCCATATGCAGCGCCGGCAGACCGCGTCCGCGCAACCATTGCATATCGCGCAGGGCCCGGGAAATCACCCAGTAGCCGAGCGGCACGATCAGGCCGCTTTCTTCGGCCAGGGGCACAAATTCATTGGGTGCCAGCAGGCCGCGCTCGCGGTGGCGCCAGCGCACTAGCGCTTCGAGGCCAACAATGCGCCCGGTCTGCAAACACAGGCGCGGCTGATAATGCAGCTCGAGCTCGTCGCGCCGCAGCGCCCGGCGCAGCTCACTTTCCAGCTCGGCCTGGCTGCGCGTGCCGCGACCGGTTCGTTCGTCGAAGACATGGAAGGTGCAGCCTTGCTGGCTCTTGGCTTGCCGCATGGCGATATGCGCATGCCACATCAGCGAGTCCGCGCCCCCATCGGCACGTACGTAGGCCACGCCAATGCTGCAACCGATCAACAGACTCTCACCGTCGACCCAGTAAGGTTCGGCCAGGGCTTCGGTAATGCGCTCGACCAGACGCGGCGCACGCTGCGGATCGCTGCGCACATCGAGCAGCAAGGCAAACTCATCACTGCCCAGCCGGGCGATCTGATCCCCAGCCTGCAACTGCGCCTTGAGGCGCGTCACCACTTGCCGGATCAAGAGATCGCCGGCCCGGTGGCCGAGGGCATCGTTGGCATGACGAAAATTGTCCAGATCGAGGTGCGCGAGTGCCAGGCCGCGTCCCTGGCATTCGGCCAGACGGGCCGCAAGCAGCGTCTGGAAGCCCTGTCGATTGGCGATGCCGGTCAGCGCATCCTGCTCGGCCAGGCGCTGCAGGGTTTCCTGCAGACGCCCCTGCTCACGCACATAGCGCAGGCAGCGACGCAGCACATCGACGCTGAGGACGTCACGCACCAGCCAGTCGCAGACCCCGGCGGGGGCCTCGGCAGGTTCCTCTTCGAGCAACAGGATGATGGGTAGAGGACAGACTCCCGCCGCTGGCCGACGCGCCTCGGTGGTCAGCAGCAGGCCATTGATCGGGGTATCGAACAAACTGCTGGCCGCCGCCCATGAGGGCGCGGTGATCAGCGGGAAGATACTACCCAAGGCGCCCAGCCGCTCGCGCAATAGCTCGGGCCACTCTGGCGTTTCAGCCAGCAGAACCAGCCGCAAGGGTTCGTCGAGCGCGGACAATCAACCTCCCAAGGCCTCAAAGAGAGTCGGCGGGACACCGCCAACTGCGCCGAAATCGACTTCTAATCAGGCACATCCGAGTGCCACTGTCGCGCATCCTGCATTAAAGACAAAAAACTGACAAGCGCCGTCAGAGTACTGGATTACAAGAAATATCCAAGCCTGGCGTACTGCCAGTACGTACTCCATCGCACAACGCCAGAGGATTCAGGCACAAATCTCAGGGCCTGCTAAAATGCGCGCCCATTCCCCGCGACGATTGATGCAATGTCCCGACTGAACCCCCGGCAGCAGGAAGCCGTGAACTATGTCGGCGGCCCTCTTTTGGTGCTCGCCGGTGCCGGTTCCGGCAAGACCAGCGTAATCACGCGCAAGATCGCCCACCTGGTGCAGAACTGCGGCATCCAGGCTCGCCACATCGTCGCCATGACTTTCACCAACAAGGCCGCCCGGGAGATGAAGGAGCGGGTCGGCAGCCTGCTCAAAGGCCCCGAGGCGCGCGGCCTGACGGTCTCGACCTTCCACAACCTGGGCATGAATATCATCCGCAAGGAGTATGCGGCGCTGGGCTACAAGCCGGGCTTCTCGATCTTCGACGAGGGCGACATCAAGGCGCTGCTCAGCGACATCATGCAGAAGGAATATTCCGGGGATGATGGCGCCGATGAGATCAAGAACTACATCGGCAGCTGGAAGAACGAACTGATCATGCCCGACCAGGCCCTGGCCGAGTCGCGCAACCCCAAGGAACAGACCGCCGCCATCGTCTACCTGCACTACCAGCGCACGCTCAAGGCCTATAACGCGGTGGACTTCGACGACCTGATCCTGATGCCGGTGAAGCTGTTCCAAGAGCACCCGGACATCCTGGAAAAGTGGCAGAACCGCATCCGCTACCTGCTGGTCGACGAATACCAGGACACCAACGCCAGCCAGTACCTGCTGGTAAAACTGCTGGTCGGCATGCGCAACCAGTTCACCGTGGTCGGCGACGACGACCAGTCGATCTACGCCTGGCGCGGCGCGCGCCCGGAAAACCTGATGCTGCTGAAGGAGGATTACCCCTCGCTGAAGGTGGTGATGCTGGAGCAGAACTACCGCTCCACCAGCCGCATCCTCAAGTGCGCCAACATCCTCATCGCCAACAACCCCCACGCCTTCGAGAAGCAGCTGTGGAGCGAGATGGGCATGGGCGACGAGATCCGCGTGATTCGCTGCAAGAACGAGGACGCCGAATGCGAGCGGGTGGCCCTGGAGATCCTCACCGAGCACCTGCGCACCGACCGCCCCTACAGCGACTACGCGATTCTCTACCGCGGCAACTACCAGGCCAAGCTGATGGAGCTGAAGCTGCAGCACCACCAGATTCCCTATCGCCTGAGTGGCGGCACCAGCTTCTTCGCCCGTCAGGAGGTGAAGGACCTGATGAGCTACTTCCGTCTGCTGGTCAACCCGGACGATGACAACGCCTTTCTGCGGGTGATCAACGTGCCGCGCCGCGAGATCGGCTCCACCACCCTGGAAAAACTCGGCAACTACGCCACCGGGCGCAAGATCAGCATGTACGCCGCCGCCGGCGAGATGGGCCTGGGCGAACACCTGGACGCGCGCTTTACCGAACGCCTGGCGCGCTTTACCAGGTGGATGGACCGGGTGCGCCAGGAGTGCGCGCAGAACGATCCGATCGCCGCGATCCGCAGCATGGTGATGGACATCGACTACGAGAACTGGCTGCGCCAGAACGCCTCCAGCGACAAGGTCGCCGACGCGCGCATGGGCAACGTCTGGTTCCTCGTCGAGGCGCTGAAGAACACCCTGGAGCGCGACGAAGAAGGCGAAATGACCATCGAGGACGCCATCGGCAAGCTGGTCTTGCGCGACATGCTCGAGCGTCAGCAGGAGGAAGAGGAAGGCGCCGAAGGCGTGCAGATGATGACCCTGCACGCCTCCAAGGGCCTGGAATATCCGTCGGTGTACATCCTCGGCGTGGAGGAGGAAATCCTCCCGCACCGCTCCAGCATCGAGGCCGATACCGTCGAGGAAGAGCGCCGCCTGGCCTACGTCGGCATCACCCGCGCCAAGCGCAACCTGACCATGACCTTCGCCGCCAAGCGCAAGCAGTACGGCGAGATCATCGAGTGCTCGCCAAGCCGCTTTCTCGATGAGCTACCGCCCGAAGACCTGGTCTGGGAAGGCCAGGACGACGCCCCCCCCGAAGTCAAGGCCGCCACCGGCAACTCGGCGCTGGCCAACATGCGCGCCATGCTGAAAAAATAACCCGCCGCAGACCACGAGAGCCCACCCATGCAAGCACTGAAGCAGAAAATCATTGACGAAGGCCTGGTGCTCTCCGACCAGGTACTCAAGGTCGATGCCTTTCTCAATCACCAGATCGATCCCGCGCTGATGCAGCAGATCGGCCACGAATTCGCCCTGCGCTTCGCCGGCCTGGGCATCAGCAAGATCGTCACCATCGAGGCCTCGGGCATCGCCCCGGCGATCATGGCCGGCCTGGAACTCGGCGTGCCGGTGATCTTCGCCCGCAAGTACCAGTCGCTGACGCTCAAGGACGACCTCTATACCGCCAAGGTGTTCTCCTTCACCAAGCAGACCGAGAGCACCATCGCCATCTCCGCCAAGCACCTGACCAGCGCCGATCATGTGCTGGTGATCGACGATTTCCTGGCCAACGGTCATGCGGCCAAGGCGCTGATTGACCTGATCCGGCAGGCTGGCGCCAGCATCGCCGGGGTCGGCGTGGTGATCGAGAAGTCGTTCCAGGCCGGCCGCGCCGAACTGGACGCGCAAGGCTACCGGGTCGAATCCCTGGCGCGCATCCACTCGCTGGAAGGTGGCCAGGTCAGCTTTCTCGACTAGTCGCCTGCAGGCTCGCCAGCAGCAAACGCCGGTACAGGGCCTCGCGCAACCCCTGCGGCCGGGCCAAGCCCATACGCGTCAGCTGCGGCATGAAGGCGGTGGCCGGCGGTGCAGCCAGCACGGCCTTGCCCAGCGCCACCACCGCCCCCAGCCTGGCTCGGGGCTTGAGCCAGTCCAGTGCGCGCAGCAGGTCGCGCTCCTCACCTGTGAAGTCGCAACCCAGCGGATACTCGCCGAAGAGCGCCGAATGCCGCGCCTGCACCGTCTGCAGGCGCTGCGGGCGATTGTCGGCGAAGCGCGGATCGAGGCGAAAATCCTTAGGCAGCTTGCCCGCTTGCTGCGCCTGGGCGATCAGCCCGGGCTGAAAACGCGAATCACTGATCGCCAGCAGCGCCTCTATTACCTCGGCATCGGTCTTGCCGCGCAGGTCGGCGACACCGTATTCGGTCACCACCATGTCGCGCAGGTGGCGGGGGATGGTGGCATGGCCGTAGCGCCAGACGATGTTCGAGCTGACTCGCCCAGCGGCCTCGCGCCAACTGCGCAGCATCAGAATCGAGCGCGCGCCCTCCAGCGCGTGAGCCTGGGCGACGAAGTTGTATTGCCCGCCAACGCCGCTGAGCACGCGGCCGTCCTCCAGCTGATCGGCCACCCCGGCGCCCAGCAGGGTCATGCAGAACACCGAGTTGAGAAAGCGCGCATCGCGGCGCTGTAGGCGCTTGAGTGGCTCGTCGCCATAGAGCTCATTGATAAAGTGAATCCCGCACATGGCGAAATGCGCACGTTGATCCGGCGCCAACGCCCCCAGGCGTCGATAGAAATCTGCCGGGCCGAGAAAGAAGCCGCCATGCAGCACCGCCCCGCCGGCAGCCGGGCGCAGGTAATCGCGCAGCGCATCCTGGGTCTGCCGATGGCTCAGCTCGCTCGGCAGCTGCCGGCCATCGGGCAGTTGCAGATAATCGCCGTACACCTGCAGCGCCGGGTCCAGCAGGCCGACGGCCTGCAGCCAGGCCAGGCTCTGCGCATCCAGCCGGCTCGGCACGCCGGCGTCGAGCAAGAGCTGCACGCTGCGCGGCCGCCCCTCGCCGTCCAGCGCGCCGGCAACGGCCAACTGTTGCACGCGCACGTCGGGATACACCCGCCGGCGCACTATGCCGGCCTCGGCCAGGGCCAGTAATCCGTTGACGAACATTTCACTGCAGCCATACAGGCCTTCGGCGAAGGGCTGCAGCTCAGCGGCCTGGCCCACCACCGCCCCCGGCAGTTCCGCCAGCAGCGCACGGTAGCCGCTGTTGTCAGCCTGCCGGGCCAACAGCGCCGCACTCACCGCGTCGCCCATCGCACCGATGCCGATTTGCAGGGTACCGCCGTCCCGCACCAGGCTGCTGGCATGCAGGCCGATGCAGTGATCCTGCACGCTGACCGGCATGTTCGGGGTGGAGAACAGTGGACTGCGCTCCACCTCCTGCAGCTGCAGGTCGAAGCTGTCGCGCAGCACCTGCGCCGCACCCGCCATATAGGGCAGCGCCTCGTGCACCTGGGCCAGGCAGAGAATGGTTTCCCCGGCCAGGCGCCGCTTGGCCAGCAGCGGCAGCAGGTCCAGGGTGACATCCGGGTTGCAGCTGAGGCTGAAGTGTTCAGGCCTCTGCGGATCGCAGGCGACCAACTGGGCAATCAGATTCACGCCCTTATCGTTGAGGTCGCGGGCCACATGGCTGTAATTGCAACTGATGTAGTCCCGTTGCGCTGGCGGACTGTTCAGCAGGCTGCCCGGTTGCAGGTAGAACTGTTCGATCTGCACATTGGCAGGCAGGCGGTCGGCGCGCAGGTCGGCGAGAAAGTCCAGCTCGGGATAGTCGCCGTAGAGGCGCTCGACCAAAGGCTCGAGAAAGCGGCGCTGCAGATCGTGCGAAGCGCGCGGGCGACCCAGGCACAAGGCCGTGTAGATGGTCAGTCGGCGCTGCGGCAACTGCTTGATCCGCGCGTACAAGGCATTGACCCAGCGGTTCGGCTTGCCCAACCCCAAGGGCAGGCCCAGGCGAATCGGGCCCTGGATGTCCTGCACAACACGCTCTACGGCTTGCTCGATGGAACATAACTGCGGCATCTGGCGATTCCCGACTGCATCCCTGAGAGTTTCAGTCTGGACCCTGCAACAGGCTTTGCATGACAACAGCGCGGCGCCCAACGCAAAAAGCCGCCCGAAGGCGGCTTTTATCGCAGCGCTGGATCTTACAGGCCGGACATCTTCTCGATGGCGGCGCGCAGCTCGTCATCCGAGCAGTCGGCACAGGTGCCCTTCGGCGGCATCGCGTTCAGACCCGCGATCGCATTCGCCAGCAAGCCATCGACACCATTGGTCGCACGAGCCTGCCACGCCGGCGTGTCACCGACCTTCGGTGCGCCGAGCACGCCAGAGGTATGGCAAGCGGCACAGTGCTTGGCAATGACGTCGTCTGCAGTGCGCGCAGCGCCACCAGCAGCGGCGGCCACGGTCTCGATGCCCTTGCATTCTTCGCCCATGATGCAGACTTCACCAACCGGCTTCAGACGTTCGGCGATGGCCTCATCGGTCGTGGCCTGAGCAGTCACGGCCCACATTGCCAAGACGGCAGCCGGCGCTACCAGCATTTTCTTAATCAGATTCACGGTACACCCTCATCGTGGCTAGTCACGCCCGCGGCCACGGTTTCGCGAGCGGGCGACAGTATAACGGGAAGCCTGCCAGGCTGAAACAACCCAGATTGTCGCAGGCCGGCACGCTGCCGCTTAGAAATTCGCCGGAGTAGTGGCGCTGATCAGCCGCGCCGGTTGCTCAAACGGATTGCGGAAGCGGTGCGGCCGGGTGCTCTCGAAGTAGTAACTGTCGCCTGGCTCGAGAATGAATACCTGCTCGCCGACGGTCAGTTCGAGGCGCCCTTCCACCAGCAGGCCGGTTTCCTCGCCTTCATGGGTGTACATATCGTCGCCGGTATCGGAACCGACCGGATAGGTTTCGTCGAGCAGGGTAATCGCCCGGTTCGGGTGGGTCTTGCCCACCAGCTTCATGCTGATCGCACCACTGTGGATATCCGTGAGCTCGCCTGCCCGGTAGACCACCTGGGTCAGGTTGTCCTGCTCAGCGTCCTGGGAGAAGAACTCCACCAGCGACATGGGGATACCCGCCAACACCTTTTTCAGCGAACTGATCGAGGGGCTCACGCTGTTCTTCTCGATCATCGAAATAGTGCTGTTGGTGACGCCTGCCCGCTTAGCGAGTTCACGCTGGGAAAGGCCTTTGAGTTTGCGAATGGATTGCAGTCGAATACCGACGTCCAATGCTGGAGCCCCCTCGGGAAGATACGGAAAAGTGTCCGTATCATGGCAACAGCGTTCAGTATTTACAACACCCTGATTGCAATTCCTGCCCAGTAGCGGGCTCAGCCCTCGGAATAGAGCAGCGGCACCCGGCGCAGGTTGCAGAAAAGCTGGTAGGGAATGCTGCCGGCGCGGATCGCCACGTCGCTGGCGAGGATATTCCGCCCCCACAACTCGACCCGACTACCGAGACCGGCGCCGGGCAGGTCGCTGAGATCGACGCAGAGCATGTCCATCGAGACCCGGCCGATCAGCCGGCTCGGCAGGCCATCGACCAGCACCGGGGTGCCGGTCGGCGCATGCCGCGGGTAGCCGTCGGCATAGCCCATGGCGACCACGCCAACGCGGGTCGGCCGCTCGGTGACGAAGCGCGCGCCATAGCCGACCGGCTCGTCGGCCGGCAGTTCGCGCACGCTGATGATCTTCGATTCCAGGGTCATGACCGGCTGCAACTGGGCGGCCACGGCCTGCGTCTGTTCGAACGGCGTGGCGCCGTAGAGCATGATGCCGGGGCGCACCCAGTCGCTTGGTATCTGCGGCCAACCGAGCACGGCCGGCGAGTTGCGCAGGCTAATTTCCGCCGCCAAGCCCTGGCGCGCCTGCTCGAACACTGCCAGTTGCTCGGTGCTGCGCGGGCAATCCAGCTCGTCGGCACGGGCGAAGTGGCTCATCAGCACGATCTTCGCCACCTTGCCGCTGGCCAGCAGGCGGCGATAGGCCGCCTGGTAGTCGGCCGGATGCAGGCCGACACGGTGCATGCCCGAGTCCATCTTCAGCCACACCGTCAGCGGCGTACCCACGGACGAACGCTCGATGGCCTCCAGCTGCCACAGTGAGTGCACCACGCACCAGAAGCCATGCTGCTCGATCAGGGCCAGCTCGTCCGCCTCGAAGAAGCCTTCCAGCAACAGGATCGGCCCGCGAATGCCGGCTTCGCGCAGCTGCAGGGCCTCTTCGATGCAGGCCACAGCGAAACCGTCGGCCTCGGCTTCCAGCGCCTGCGCGCAGCGCACCGCGCCATGTCCATAAGCATCGGCCTTGATCACCGCCAGCGCCTTGGCGCCGGTGACCTCACGGGCTAACCGATAGTTGTGACGCAGGGCTTGCAGGTCGATCAGGGCACGGGCTGGACGCATGGCAGGGCACTTCTTGTCGTTGAATAGCGGGGGATGCTGCGCATCGATCCCGGGGTTCGCGGATTGCTGATTAAAAAAGCCCGGCGGGACAGCCGGGCAAAAGCCAACAGAATTGGCGTGCAGAGGCTCAGACCGCTGCCACCACCATCATCTCGACCAGCACAGCGGGCGTGTACATCGCCGCCTCGACGCAGATGCGGCCAGGCGCGGCGCCTGGCGTGACCCAGGCGTCATAGACCTGGTTGAGACCGGCGTAGTCGCGCGCCATGTCCTTGAGGTAGATGGTCACGACTTGTCGCTGCCGGCCTCGGCCAGCATCGCATCGATGTTGGCCAGGGTCTCGCGGGTCTGCTGCACGATATCGCCGCGGTAATCATCTGCCAACTGCCCGGCCAGGTAGACCGTGCCGTTGTGGATGTTGATTTCGCTGTAACGGGTTTCAGTGCGCAGGCGCTGGATTGACATGCTTCGCGGCCTCTGGGGAACGGCTGTAACGGAAGATATCCAGGCCCTCGCTGCTGATCTGCGGGCGTCTCGATGCCATCAAGTCGGCGAGGAAACGACCGGAGCCGCAGGCCATGGTCCAGCCCAGCGTGCCGTGGCCGGTATTCAGGAACAAATTGCTGAAGCCGGTGGCACCGACGATCGGCGTGCCATCCGGGGTGGCCGGACGCAGGCCGGTCCAGAACTCTGCCTGCTGGAGATCGCCACCTTGCGGGTAGAGGTCGGCGGTGATCATTTCCAGGGTCGCGCGGCGGCGCGGGTTCAGGCTCAGGTCGAAACCGGCGATCTCGGCCATGCCGCCGACCCGGATGCGATTGTCGAAGCGGGTGATGGCGACCTTGTAGGTCTCATCGAGGATGGTCGAAGTCGGCGCCATGTCGCCATTGGTGATCGGCACAGTCAGCGAATAGCCCTTGAGCGGGTAGATGGGCGCGCGAATGCCCAGCGGCTTGAGCAGCTGCGGGCTGTAGCTGCCAAGGGCCAGCACGTAGCGATCGGCGGTTTCCAGCTTGCCATCGATCCATACGCCATTGATCCGGTCGCCAGCAAAGTCCAGGCGTTCGATGGTCTGGCCAAAGCGGAACTCGACGCCCAGCTGCTTGGCCATCTCGGCCAGCTTGGTGGTGAACATCTGGCAGTCGCCGGTCTGGTCGTTGGGCAGGCGCAGGGCACCGGCCAGCTTGTGCTTGACCCCGGCCAGGGCCGGCTCGACCCGGACGATGCCTTCGCGGTCGAGCAGCTCGAAGGGCACGCCCGACTGCTTGAGCACGGCGATGTCCTTGGCCGCGTTGTCGACCTGAGCCTGGGTGCGGAACAGCTGGGTGGTGCCCAGGCGGCGGCCTTCATAGCCGATGCCGGTCTCGGCACGCAGCTCGTCGAGGCAGTCGCGGCTGTACTCGGACAAGCGCACCATGCGCTCCTTGTTCACCGCATAGCGGCTGGCGGTGCAGTTGCGCAGCATCTGCGCCATCCACAGGTACTGGTCGATATCGGCGGTGGCCTTGATCGCCAGCGGAGCGTGCTTCTGCAGCAGCCACTTGATGGCTTTCAGCGGCACGCCCGGCGCAGCCCAGGGCGAGGCATAACCGGGGGAGACCTGGCCGGCGTTGGCGAAGCTGGTTTCCAGGGCAGGGCCGTCCTGACGGTCGACGACCACCACCTCGAAGCCCTGGCGAGCCAGGTAGTACGCACTCGCCACACCCACCACACCGCTACCCAGTACCAGAACCCGCATCGTCATCTCCTCGCCGCGACTATGCGCTGGCGTTTTTTGTTTTGAGCGTTGATGCGCGCAGTATATTGAGCACTAGCCAGTGCCTTTCACTATATATATAACTATATTTGGCGAGAATTCTTGGCAAAATCGACTTAAACGGAGGGGCATCCCCCATGCGCACCCAGCATCAGAGCCGTCGCGAACTGGACAAGATCGACCGCAATATCCTGCGTCTACTGCAGGAGGACGGGCGTATCTCCTTCACCGAACTGGGCGAACGGGTCGGCTTATCGACCACGCCCTGCACCGAGCGGGTCCGCCGCCTGGAGCGCGAAGGCATCATCATGGGCTACCACGCCCGCCTCAATCCGCAGTACCTCAAGGCCAGCCTGCTGGTGTTCGTCGAAATCAGCCTGGACTACAAGTCCGGCGACACCTTCGAGGAGTTCCGCCGCGCCGTGCTCAAGCTGCCGCATGTGCTGGAGTGCCACCTGGTCTCCGGCGACTTCGACTACCTGGTGAAAGCGCGGATCAACGAGATGGCCAGCTACCGCAAGCTGCTCGGCGACATACTGCTCAAGCTGCCGCACGTGCGCGAGTCGAAGAGTTACATCGTCATGGAGGAGGTCAAGGAATCGCTGACGCTACCCATTGCGGAATAGCTCGCCGGCGGCGCGGCGCAGCCTACACCAGCACCTGGCGGGTGCTGGCGATCAGCTGGTGTACCTGCCGTTCGACATGCGCCTCGATCGGCGTCTCCGGCCCTCGCCCATGCGGACAGGGCAGGCTTTTGCTCGTGCCGAACAGGCGACAGATCAACGGCCGCTGGTCGTAGACCTCGCAGCCCTGCGGCCCGAGGTGCACGCAATCCAGTTCGGCCAGCGCGGCGTCATGGGCGGCATCGCTTTTCACCGGCAGACGGGCCATCTCCTCGGATGAGGCAGTGACCGGTCCACAGCAATCGTGACAGCCGGGCACGCAGGCGAAACTGGGAATCTGCAAACGCAACTGGTCAATCTTGCGGCTGGTGCAACTCATGGCAGCGCTCCTGACTGAATGGCGGCATGGTAACCGCTGGCCGGCCATACTCGCGGCGAATCCACCGGCTTTACCGACGAAACTCGGATTATTTGCCGATTGCCTCTTGGCGTTTGGCGAAGTTGACGCTTATTCTTCGTAAAATTTTCCAAACACAATAATCAGGATTTCACACATGAACGCCCGCGTTCACCAACCGGTCCACAACATCCAGCACGCCGCCTCCTACTACGCCGCCAGCGCCAATCGGCAACTGGCCTATCCAGCACTGGAGGGTGAGCTGCGCGCTGACGTTTGCATTGTCGGCGGAGGTTTTTCCGGCCTCAACACGGCAATCGAGCTGGCCCAGAAAGGCCTCTCGGTGGTGTTGCTCGAGGCCCACAAGATCGGCTGGGGCGCCAGCGGGCGCAATGGCGGCCAGCTGATTCGCGGGGTCGGCCATGGCGTCGAGCAGTTCGAGCCGGTGATCGGTGCCGAGGGCGTGCGTGAGTTGAAGCTGATGGGCCTGGAGGCGGTGGAAATCGTCCGCCGCCGGGTCGCGCAGTTCAATATCGACTGCGACCTGACCTGGGGCTATTGCGACCTGGCCAACAAGCCCAGCCACCTGAACGGCTTCGCCGCCGAAAAGGCCGAGCTGGAAAGCCTCGGCTACCACCATGAACTGCGCCTGCTGCAGCCGCAGCAGATGCACGAGGTGGTCGGCTCCGAGCGCTACGTCGGCGGCCTGATCGACATGGGCTCGGGGCACCTGCACCCGCTCAACCTGGCCCTCGGCGAAGCCGCCGCCGCGCAGTCGCTGGGCGTGCAGCTGTTCGAGGACTCGACGGTCACGCGCATCGACTACGGCAGCGAGGTCCGGGTCCACACCGCCCAAGGCGTGGTGCGTGCGGCTCACCTGGTGCTCGGCTGCAACGCCTACCTGGGCCAGCTGAACCCGACCCTCGGCGGCAAGGTACTCCCCGCCGGCAGCTACGTGATCGCCACCGAGCCGCTTTCCGAGGCCGAAGCCCGCGCCATCATTCCGCAGAACATGGCGCTGTGCGACCAGCGCGTGGCCCTCGACTACTACCGCCTGTCCGCCGATCGGCGCCTGCTGTTCGGTGGTGCCTGCCATTACTCCGGACGCGACCCGGCGGACATCGCCGGCTACATGCGCCCGAAAATGCTGGCCGTCTTCCCCCACCTGAAAGACGTCAGGATCGACTACCAGTGGGGCGGGATGATCGGCATCGGCGCCAACCGCCTGCCGCAGATCGGTCGGCTCAAGAACCAGGCCAACGTCTACTATGCCCAGGCCTATTCCGGCCACGGCGTCAACGCCACCCACCTGGCCGGCAAACTGCTGGCCGAGGCCATCGCCGGCCAGGCCAGCCGCGGCTTCGACCTGTTCGCCCAGGTGCCGCACATGACCTTCCCGGGCGGCCAGCACCTGCGCTCGCCGTTGCTGGCCCTGGGCATGCTCTGGCATCGCCTGAAAGAACTGCTGTAACCCCACCAACGGCCCGCCGCGCTGCCGCCATGGCGGCGCGGCGGGCCGCCAGCTAGAGCTTCCAGAACGGTCGCAAGGCTTCGCGACGCGCCTGTTCGGCGCTCAACCCGACATCCTTGAGCTGCTCCGCGCTCAACTCCAGCAGTGCGCGGCGGGTGCTCAGGCGGCGGCGGAACAACCGCCAACGCTCGCCCAGGGTCGCCGCCGCGCGGCCCTCACCATTCAGCCGCCCGCTACGGGCCGCCCCCTGCAACTCCTCCGACGCCAGTGTCAGCCGTACATCGCTCAGCCCGTTCATCGCCTGCTCCTGCCCGAAAGCCTTATGGGAGACCATGATGGCGGGCGGCGAAAAACCATGACAGACTCAAAATTATCTTATGTGATCCATACAGATCCCGCCGAAACGCCTCTGAATGGCAGATTTATCGCCGATCTGTATGGCTATGTGCATAGCCAGATAAACCGCGGAGCAACTGTCATGACCCTGTACGTTAATCTGGCCGAGCTGCTCGGCGCCCGTATCGAGCAGGGCCTGTACCGTCCCGGCGACCGCCTGCCCTCGGTGCGGGCCCTCAGCCAGGAACATGGCGTCAGCCTGAGTACCGTGCAGCAGGCCTACCGTCACCTGGAGGATCTCGGCCTGGCCACGCCACGGCCGAAGTCCGGCTACTTCGTGCCGCCGGAGCGTCAGGTGCCGGCGCTGCCACAGGTCAACCGGGCGGCGCAACGGCCGGTGGAGGTGTCGCAGTGGGACCATGTGCTGGAGCTGATCAGCAGCTCGCCGCAGCGCGACCTGCTCCAGCTCGGCCGTGGCCGTCCGGACATCGCCAGCCCCACGCTCAAGCCGCTGCTGCGCATGCTGTCGCGCCAGGCCCGACGCCAGGACCCCGAGGTGCTGACCTACGGCTGCATCCGCGGCGAACTGCGCCTGCGCGAGCAGATCTCGCGGCTGATGCTCGACTCGGGTTGCCGGATTGCCGCCGAGGACATCGTCATCACCACCGGCTGCCACGAGGCGCTGTCGGCGTCGATACGCGCCATCTGCCAGCCCGGCGACATAGTCGCGGTGGACTCGCCGAGCTTTCACGGGGTGATGCAGGCCCTCAAGGGCTTCGGCATGAAGGCGCTGGAATTGCCCACCGACCCGCTCACCGGAATCAGCCTGGAAGCCCTGGAACTGGCCCTGGAACAATGGCCGATCAAGGTCATCCAGCTCACCCCCAACTGCAACAACCCGCTCGGCTACATCATGCCCGAGGCCAACAAGCGCGCCCTGCTGGCCCTGGCTCAGCGCTACGATGTGGCGATCATCGAGGACGATGTCTACGCCGACCTGGCCTTTAGCTACCCGCGTCCGCGCACCATCAAGTCTTACGACGAGGATGGCCGGGTGCTGCTCTGCAGCTCCTTTTCCAAGACCCTGGCGCCGGGTCTGAGGGTCGGCTGGGTCGCCCCCGGCCGCTACCTGGAGCAGGTCCTGCACATGAAGTACATGGGCACCGGCAGCACCGCCCAGCTACCGCAACTAGCGCTGGCCGAGTTCCTCGCCGCCGGCCATTTCGAACCGCACCTGCGGCGCATGCGCGCCCAGTACCTGCAGGGCCGCGACCTGATGGTGGACTGGATCAGCCGTTACTTTCCGCCCGGCACTCGGGTCAGCCGGCCCCGGGGCGGCTTCATGCTCTGGGTCGAGCTGGACCCGGGCTTCGACAGCCAACGGCTGAACCGCGAACTGAAACCGCACAAGATTCAAATCGCCCCGGGCAGCATCTTTTCCGCTGCCGGCAAATACCGCAACTGCCTGCGCATCAACTACGCGGCCAAGCCCAGTACGGAAATCGAACAGGCGGTGCGCCGGGTCGGCGAGAGCGTCGCCGAACTACTGGCGGAGATGGGCTAGTCGCCGCGCACCGAGGTGGCCGCACCGAACTGGTCATCGCCGCCCTGACCGCGCCAGGCCAGCACCACGAACACGGCGGCGCCCAGCGCCATCAGCAGTGGCAGCGCATGACCACTGACCCACTGGCCACCCGCGCCGGTGGCCAGCGGGCCGACCAGGCAGCCGATGCCCCAGAGTTGCGCCACATGGGCATTGGCGCGCACCAGCTCATCGTCGCGGTAGCGCTCGCCGATCAGGATCAGCGACAGGGTGAACAGCCCGCCGGCGCTGGCGCCGAACAGCACCAGCAGCGGCCAGATCAACGGCGTATGCAGCAGCAGCGGGATGGCCAGGCTGGCGCCCAGCAGAATCAGCCCGCACCCACGGAACAGCGTGCGCCGCGACATGCGGTCGGCCAGCAGGCCGATCGGCAGTTGCAGGGCGGCATCGCCGACCACCACCACGCTGACCATGAACAGCGCCACCTCCTGAGTGAAGCCCTGACGCAGGCCATAGATCGGCAACAAGGTCAGCATCATCGCCTCGAACGCGGCGAACAGCATCACCGCCCAGGCGATGGCCGGCAGCTTGCGGCAGAATGCTGGCAGGCCACGCCCCGAGGCACTATGGGCGTCCACCCGAGGGGCGCCCGTGCGACCCCAGAGGATCAACGAGCCGCCGATCAGCAGGCCGACGCCCGCCCAGAAACCCTGATCGGTGCTGGTGCCCAACGCCGTCAGCAGTAGCGGCCCACACAGTTGGCTCAACGCATAGCCGGTGCCATACAGGGCGACCAATCGGCCGCGCCACTTCTCCACGGCCAGTTGGTTGATCCAGCTTTCGCCGAGGATGAACACCACAGTCAGCGCCACGCCGATCAGCAGGCGCAACAGCAGCCACACCGCATAGCTCTGCATCAGCGCCAACAGGCCCACGGACAGGGCGCCAACCAGCAGGCACAGCTGCATCAGCCGAGTGGTGCCGAAGTACGCCGCCAACCGGCCGGCCAGGGATGCGCCGAGCAAGACGCCCACTGCCGGAGTCGCCGCCATCACGCCGATGGCAAAGGAGTCATAGCCCCAACCCTCCAGGCGCAGCGACACCAGCGGCATGGTCACCCCGAGGGCCAGGCCGATGCTGATGACCGCCGAGCAGACCGCGAAATAGGTACCCCAACGCATTGCCAGACTCCTTCATGTCGTGGCCGGGTGACAAAAAAAACGGCCGGGTTTCCCAAGGAAACCCGGCCGCAGGTGTAGCTCATGAAGAGCCGGCCCCGAAGGGCGGACCTATCCAGCACCGCGGGCTGCAGATGGGGCCGGGCGGCAATCCGCTGCAGCCCGCCTCACGCTCGTCGGTACCTCTTGCTCGCGGTGGGCTAATGCACACCCTGCCTAAGCGGTTACAACTTGATCCAGGTGGCTTTCAACTCGGTGTACTTGTCGAAAGCATGCAGCGACTTGTCACGGCCGTTGCCGGACTGCTTGAAGCCGCCGAACGGCGCGGTCATGTCGCCGCCGTCGTACTGGTTGACCCACACGCTGCCGGCGCGTAGCGCCTTGGCGGTCAGGTGGGCCTTGGACAGGTTGCTGGTCCAGACCGCCGCCGCCAGACCATAAGGCGTGTCGTTGGCGATGGCCACGGCTTCTTCCGCCGAATCGAAACCGATCACCGACAGCACCGGGCCGAAGATTTCCTCGCGGGCGATGCGCATGGCATTGCTCACGCCATCGAAAATGGTCGGCTCGACATAGGTTCCGCCGGTTTCTTCCATCACCCGCTTGCCGCCAGCCACCAGCTTGGCGCCCTCGTCGTGACCGGCCTGAATGTAGCTCAGGACATTGTTCATCTGGGTAGTGTCGACCAGTGCGCCGACATTGGTCGCCGGATCCAGCGGGTTGCCCGGTTTCCAGGTCTTGATCGCCGCGACCACCAGCGGCACGAACGCGTCCTTGATCGAGTTCTCCACCAGCAGGCGCGAGCCGGCGGTGCAGACTTCGCCCTGGTTGAAGGCAATGGCGCCGGCGGCGGCTTCGGCGGCAGCCTGCAGATCCGGGGCATCAGCGAAGACGATATTCGGGCTCTTGCCGCCGGCCTCGAGCCAGACGCGTTTCATGTTCGATTCGCCAGCGTAAATCATCAGTTGCTTGGCGATCTTGGTCGAACCGGTGAACACCAGGGTATCGACGTCCATGTGCAGGGCCAGGGCCTTGCCCACGGTGTGGCCGTAACCCGGCAGCACGTTGAACACACCGGCAGGGATGCCGGCCTCGATGGCCAGCTGGGCCAGGCGGATACCGGTCAGCGGCGATTTCTCGGAGGGCTTGAGGATCACCGAATTGCCGGTGGACAGCGCCGGGCCGAGCTTCCAGCAACTCATCAGCAGGGGGAAGTTCCACGGCACGATGGCCGCGACCACGCCAATCGGTTCACGGGTCACCAGCCCCAGCTGGTCATGCGGCGTGGCGGCCACTTCATCATAAATCTTGTCGATCGCCTCGCCGCTCCAGCGGATCGAGTTGGCCGCACTGGAGACGTCGATACCCAGGGCGTCGCTGATCGGCTTGCCCATGTCGAGGGTTTCCAGCAGCGCCAACTCTTCGCCGTGCTGGTCGATCAGCTCGGCGAAACGGAGCATCACGGCCTTGCGCGCGACCGGCGCCAGGCGTGACCAGACGCCGGAATTGAAGGTACTGCGGGCGTCCTGTACCGCCAGTTCGGCATCGGCCAGGTCACAACTGGCGACCTCTACCAGCATGCGCCCGTCCACCGGGCTGATGCACTCGAAGGTCGCGCCGGAGGCTGCCGCGCGGTATTCACCATGAATAAAGGCACGGCCTTCGATTTTCAGGGTATTGGCGCGCTGTTCCCAGTCGTCGCGAGTCAGGCTAGTCATTCGAGCATCCTCTATCAGTAAAAAGTGCCGCGGAGTCGGCGCGCACTGTCAATAATTCTGCAAGGCCGCGAAGGGCCAAATCCTGCTGGCAACACTAAACCAGAGGGCTGCACCTTTTCAATATTTTTTACAAAGAGCGATAAACCCCCTTGTCATGTTCGTTTTATTAAACATAGACTGCGCGAAATCGCCCCCTCTGCCCCCTTTCCTCGCGCGTCCGGATGGCCAGCATGACAACCGACTACAGCTCTCAACTGAACAGAAAAACAAACAGTCTTGACGATTTCTGGATGCCATTCACCGCTAATCGTCAATTCAAGGCCAAGCCGCGCCTGCTGGACAGCGCCGAAGGCATGTATTTCACCACCGACGACGGCCGCAAGGTATTAGACGGCACCGCCGGGCTTTGGTGCTGCAATGCCGGCCACGGCCGCCGGGAAATCACCGAGGCGGTGAGCAAGCAGATTGCCAAACTGGATTTTGCCCCGACCTTCCAGATGGGTCACCCGCTGCCCTTCGAGCTGGCCAGCCGCCTGGCCGAGATCGCCCCGGCCGGGCTGAACAAGGTGTTCTTCACCAACTCCGGCTCGGAATCGGCCGACACCGCCCTGAAGATCGCCCTGGCCTACCAACGCGCCATCGGCCAGGGCAGCCGCACCCGCCTGATCGGCCGCGAACTGGGTTATCACGGTGTCGGTTTCGGCGGCATCTCGGTCGGCGGCATGGTCAATAACCGCCGCGCCTTCCCGCTGCAGCTGCCCGGCGTCGACCACCTGCCGCACACCCTGGACATCGCGCGCAACGCCTTTAGCCGCGGTCTACCGGAGTTCGGCATCGACAAGGCCGACGAACTTGAGCGCTTGGTCAGCCTGCACGGCGCCGAGAACATCGCCGCCGTGATCGTCGAACCGATGTCCGGCTCGGCCGGGGTGGTGCTGCCGCCGGTGGGCTACCTGCAGCGCCTGCGCGAGATCACCCGCAAGCACGGCATCCTGCTGATCTTCGACGAGGTCATCACCGGTTTCGGCCGCGTCGGCCTGGCCTTCGCCGCCCAGCGCTGGGGCGTCACCCCGGACATCATCACCACCGCCAAGGGCCTGACCAACGGCGCCATCCCGATGGGCGCGGTATTGGTCGACGAGAAGGTCCATGACGCCTTCATGCAAGGCCCCGACGGCATCGAACTGTTCCATGGCTATACCTATTCCGGGCACCCGGTCGCCTGCGCCGCCGCCCTGGCGACCCTGGACATCTACCAGCGTGACCAGCTGTTCGACCGTACGATCGAGCTGGAAGGCTACTGGCAGGACGCCCTGCACAGCCTGCGTGACCTGCCCAACGTGATCGACATCCGCGCCATCGGCCTGGTCGGCGGCGTGCAACTGGCGCCCAGCGGCCAAGGCGCCGGCAAACGCGGCTACCAGGTGTTCGAGCAGTGCTTCTATAACGACCTGATGGTGCGGGTAACCGGCGATACGCTGGCCATGTCGCCCCCGCTGATCGTGGAAAAAGCGCAGATTGATACCCTGGTGGAAAAACTCGCCGATTCGATCCGCCAAGCCAGCTAACCGCCCCGACCCGGAACCCCACCATGACTATCGAACAGATCCTCGACTTCGCCCAAGCCAGTACCGCCGCCGAGCATTACCGCCCGGCACCGGAAAAAATCCTCAAGGGCGACCCCGAGCAAAGCGTGCGCAACCACTATGGCAGCCCGTGCGGCCAGTTCAATGCCGGCATCTGGGAAGGCGCGGTCGGCCAGTGGACGGTCAACTACAGCGAGCACGAATACTGCGAAATACTCCAGGGCGTGTCCGTGCTGCGCGATCAGGACGGCAACGCCAAGACCGTGCGCGCCGGCGACCGCTTCGTCATCCCTGCCGGGTTCTCCGGCACCTGGGAAGTGCTGGAAGCCTGCCGCAAGGTCTACGTGATCTTCGAACCAGCAGCGCACTGACCGGCTCTCTATTCATGCGTCACCCTTTAGCCCGCATTGTGCGGGCTTTTTTTTGCACGGCGTATGGCCGATTCTGGCGAACGACCCGAGGGGCGACCCGCCTCACTCCACAGCCACTGACCTGCTCGACAGCTTGGCCACAGACAGCCCAAGCTGCCGGGATAAATCGCAGCCATGAAAAAGCCCGCCATGAGGCGGGCTTTTTCGACAAGAGCCGGGATCAATTACTTGATCTTGGCTTCCTTGTAGTTCACGTGCTTACGTACAACCGGATCGAATTTTTTAATTTCGAGTTTGTCCGGGGTGGTGCGTTTGTTCTTGTCGGTGGTGTAGAAATGGCCGGTACCGGCACTGGACACCAAACGGATCAGTTCGCGCATGACTTACTCCTTAAACCTTTTCGCCGCGAGCACGCAGCTCGGACAGAACGACGTCAATACCACGCTTGTCGATGCAACGCATGCCTTTGGCAGAGACGCGCAGACGCACGAAACGGTTCTCAGACTCGACCCAAAAGCGGTGATGCTGCAGGTTCGGCAGGAAACGACGACGGGTTTTGTTGTGTGCGTGGGAAACGTTGTTCCCGGTTACCGGACCCTTACCGGTAACTTGACAGACTCTCGACATGCCTCAGCCCTCTAAAACCACATGCCCAACCCGGCATGGGTTGGCCGCTTAACTTGAATGTCATTGGCGCTCAGCGCCGCGTTTCTCGAGGGTCTTACCGGCTACACCTGAAAGTGCAAGCACCGGGCCCCTACAAAAGAGCGCTGCTTTATACCAGAAAGCCCAGAGTGCAACAAGGATAAACGCACTTTAGCGATACAGCCGCATGCCGCCAAATACCTGGATCCAGGCCACCGGCGCAGGCCGTACCAGCCGCCTACCACTCGTCGACAAGCCCGCTGTTCTGCCAGTGCTTTATGGTCTAGGGTAAAACCCTGGCCGGCGCGCCGACGGGCGCGCACCGCATTATCAAGGAGTTTGTCATGCGCCTCGCCACCCAAACGCTGCTATTGACCAGCCTGTTGAGCCCCCTCTTGCTTCAGGCAGCCACCCTCAGTGTGTGCACCGAAGCCAGCCCGGATGGCTTCGACGTGGTGCAATACAACTCGCTGACCACCACCAACGCCTCGGCCGATGTCCTGATGAACCGTCTGGTGGAATTCGATGCCGACAGCGGGCAGCTACTGCCGAGCCTGGCGCAAAGCTGGCAAGTCAGCGAGGACGGCCTGGGCTACAGCTTTGTCTTGCGCGAGGATGTCGCCTTCCACGAAACCGACTACTTCAGCCCCAGCCGTCCGCTGACCGCCGATGACGTACTGTTCAGCTTCCAGCGCATGCTCGACCCGGATCACCCCTGGCACAAGGTTGCGCCTGGTGGCTATCCTCACGCCCAGTCGATGCAATTACCCAGCCTGATCACAAGCATCGACAAGCTCGGCGAGCACAGCTTGCGCTTTACCCTGAGCCGCCCCGACGCCACCTTCCTCGCCACCCTGAGCATGGGCTTCGCCTCGATCTATTCCGCCGAGTACGCCGACCAGTTGCTCGCAGCCGGCACCCCGGAGCGGCTCAACAGCCAGCCGATCGGCAGCGGCCCCTTCGTCTTCAGGCGCTTCCAGAAAGACGCCACGGTGCGTTATGAGGCCAACCCCGAGTACTTTGCCGGCACGCCCGCAGTAGACAGCCTGGTGTTCGCCATTACCCCGGACGCCAATGTGCGCCTGCAGAAGCTGCGCCGCGGCGAATGCCATATCGCCCTCTCACCCAAGCCGCAGGACGTGCAAACCAGCGCCGCCGACTCTGACCTGAAGAGCGTGCACACCGCCGCCTTCATGACCGCCTTCGTCGGTATCAACAGCCAGCATCCACCCCTGGATAAAACCGCCGTGCGCCAGGCGATCAACCTGGCCTTCGACAAGGCCAGCTATTTGCAAGCGGTGTTCGAGAACAGCGCCGAGGCGGCCAACGGCCCCTACCCGCCCAACACCTGGAGCTATGCCACAGAGCTGCCCGGTTATGCCCATTACCCGGACAAAGCCCGCGCCCTGCTGGCCGAGGCAGGCCTGCCCGACGGCTTCAAGACCACCATCTGGACCCGCCCCAGCGGCAGCCTGCTCAACCCCAACCCGAGCCTGGGCGCCCAGTTGCTACAGGCCGACCTGGGCAAAGTCGGCATTCAGGCCGAGATCCGCGTGATCGAATGGGGCGAGTTGATCCGCCGCGCCAAGGCCGGCGAACACGACCTGCTATTCATGGGCTGGGCCGGCGACAATGGCGACCCGGACAATTTCCTTACCCCGCAATTCGCCTGCGCCTCGCTCGAGTCGGGACTGAACTTCGCCCGCTACTGCGACCCGCAACTGGACAAGTTGATCGCCGCGGGCAAAACCACCAGCGACCAGGCGCAGCGCAGTCGGATCTATAAGGATGCGCAGCGGATCATCCAGCAGCAGGCACTGTGGCTGCCCCTGGCCCACCCGACCGCCTATGCCCTGGTCCGCAAGGGGGTCGAGGGTTATAAGGTCAGTCCCTTCGGCCGCCAGGATTTTTCCAAGGTGCGCCTGGCCCCCTGACAGCCGCCAGACCGGAGATGCTGCCCCCAGCTACAACCAGCCGTACTCGGCCATCGACAGCGGCTCGCCGTCGCCGACGATGAAGTGATCGAGCACCCGCACATCGACCAGCTCCAGCGCTTCCTTCAGACGCCTGGTCAGCACCCGGTCCGCCTGACTCGGCTCGGCCACGCCCGAGGGATGGTTATGGGTCAGAATCAGCGCCGCGGCGTTGTGCGCCAGCGCACGCTTGACCACCTGGCGGGGATAGACACTGGCGCTGTCGATGGAGCCGTGGAAGAGCGCCTCGAAGGCCAGCACCCGATGCTTGGCATCAAGAAACAGACAACCGAACACCTCGTGTGGCTCATGCCGCAGCAGGGCCTTGAGGTAGTCGCGCACCGCCTGCGGACTCTCCAGCGCCGAATCACGCCGCAACTGCTCGGCCAGATGCCGGCGGGCCATCTCCAGCACCGCCTGCAACTGGGCGAACTTGGCCGGGCCGAGCCCCAGACGTTGGCTGAAGGACGGCAAATCCGCCTGCAGCAGCGCGCGCAGCCCGCCAAAATCGCCCAGCAGGTGGCGCGCCAGGTCCACCGCGCTCTGCCCGGTCACGCCGGTACGCAGGAAGATCGCCAGCAATTCGGCGTCGGTGAGGGTAGCGGCCCCCTGGGCCAGAAGTTTCTCCCGCGGGCGTTCCGCCGCAGGCCAATCACGAATGCTCATAGCACCTCCCTGTCGAGCCCTGAGCCAGCCTCCCCTGAAACGGCCTCGCGGCCTCGGTCCGGCAAGCTCCCAGCGCCGCTTTTCCACGCGGCTGCTGTGCTATCTTAGCCCATCTTTTTGCGCGGCGACCGGCCTGGCGGCCGGTCGGACTTGGGACTCTGTCCTACTGCAAAAGCCCAACGGTCTGCCAGGCAGGCGTCACCGTCGCGGCGTACATCCACCCCAAGACAAGGCAGGCCTATGCAGCGGCTATATCGAAAACGCATCGTTCTCGGCGTGGGTGGCGGCATTGCCGCCTACAAGAGCGCAGAACTGGTTCGCCGCCTGCGCGATCAGGGCGCGGAGGTGCATGTGGTCATGACCCGCGGCGGTCGCGAATTCATCACGCCCTTGACCCTGCAGGCCCTGTCCGGCCACCCGGTCCATCTTGATCTGCTCGATCCCGCTGCCGAAGCCGCCATGGGCCATATCGAGCTGGCCCGCTGGGCCGACCTGGTACTGATCGCCCCGGCCACCGCCGACCTGATGGCACGCCTGGCCCAGGGTGTCGCCGACGACCTGCTGACCACCCTGGTGCTGGCCACCGACGCCCCGGTAGCCTTGGCGCCGGCGATGAATCAGGCGATGTGGCGCGACCCGGCCACCCAGGCCAACGCCCAGCTGCTGCGCGAGCGCGGCCTGCGCCTGTTTGGCCCCGCGGCAGGTAGCCAGGCCTGCGGCGACGTCGGCCTCGGCCGCATGCTCGAAGCCGATGACCTGGCGCAATGCGCCGCCGACTGCTTCCAGAACCAGGCCCTGACCGGCAAGCACGTGCTGATCACTGCGGGGCCGACCCAGGAAAACATCGACCCGGTGCGTTACATCACCAATCACAGCTCCGGCAAGATGGGCTTCGCCCTCGCCGAGGCCGCCGCCGAAGCCGGTGCCAGGGTCACCCTGATCAGCGGCCCGGTGCACCTGCCGACCCCGGACCGGGTCAACCGCATCGACGTGGTCAGCGCCCGCGACATGCTCGCTGCCTGCGAAGCCGCCATGCCCTGCGATCTGCTGATCGCCGCGGCCGCCGTCGCCGACTACCGCCCGGAAGTGGTCGCGCAGCACAAATTGAAGAAAGACCCTACCAGCGGCGACGGCTTGCTCCTGCAAATGGTGCGCAACCCGGATATCCTCGCCACCCTGGCGGGACGCGTCGACCGCCCCTTCAGCGTCGGCTTCGCGGCCGAGACCGAGAACCTGCTGGGCTATGCCTCGCGCAAGCTGCAGGACAAGAACCTCGACCTGATCGTCGCCAACGACGTGGCCAACCCGAGTATCGGCTTCAACAGTGAGGAAAACGCCATCACCATCATCGATCGCGACCTCCAGCAAAGCAGCTTCGCGCAAACCAGCAAAGGCAAGATCGCCCGCCAACTGGTGGACTTTATCGCCGACCGCCTGCACCGCGCCTGATGCACTCATTCACCGACCGCAGAGCCTGACATGCACGCTTTACAAGCCAAAATCCTCGACCCGCGTCTGGGCAGTGAATTTCCCCTGCCGCAGTACGCCACGCCCGGCTCCGCCGGCCTCGACCTGCGCGCCATGCTTAAGCAGGAACTGATCCTGGAGCCCGGGCAAACCGTGCTGATCCCTACCGGCCTGTCGATCTATATCGGCGACCCCGGCCTGGCGGCGCTGATCCTGCCGCGCTCGGGCCTTGGCCATAAGCACGGCATCGTCCTGGGCAACCTGGTCGGCCTGATCGACTCCGACTACCAGGGCGAGCTGATGGTCTCCTGCTGGAACCGCGGCCAAAGCGCGTTCAGCATGGCCATCGGCGAGCGCATAGCCCAGCTGATCCTGGTGCCGGTGGTGCAGGCACACTTCGAACTGGTCGATGAGTTTGATCAGAGCCAGCGCGGCAGCGGTGGCTTTGGCCATTCCGGCAGTCACTGAGTAATCCCCCCTTTCAGGATGAACCGCCAAGGAGACGTTCGATGAAACGCTTCAAGCGCACCGCCAAGGACGCCAGCAGCCCGGCCGGGCGGCCGCCCGGCACCGGCAGACAGACCGCAAACGCCCTGCTGCCGGGCCTGCCGGCCGTTATCGGCGGCGTGCTTCTAGCCGGCGCGCTGCTCTGGTTCGGCCTGTTCAGCAGCATGCAGCAACAGCAACAGCAGCAACTCGCCCAGGCCTGGGGAGGCGCGCAAGCGGCAACCTTGCAACAGGCAGTGCGCCAGCTGGCCGCCGACACCAGCGCCGCGGCGCGCAATCCCGAACTGCTACAAGCGCTGCAAAGCCACGACAGCCAGCAGGTGCGGGCGGCCGAACGCAATCTGCGCTACTGGGATGGCGTGATCGATGCGCACCTCAATGCGCGCGGCGAAGCCGTGCAGGACATGGGCCGGGACGCCCCGATGAACTTTGCTGCGCTGGACATGCTGCGCCGTGTGGAAAACGGCCAGACGCCTGCGGCCGAGGCTTACAAGATCGGCCAGCGCTGGCTGGTCTACAGTGCAGCGCCACTGCGCCAGGGTGATGATCAACCGGCACAGGGCACCCTGCTGCTGGCCGTCGAGCTGAACCGCCTGCTGGCCACCTTGCCGCCGCTACCGGCCGACGCGGGCCAACTGCAACTGATTCAGCAATTCGGCAACACCGCCGGCCAACTGCTGACGCAACGCGGCCAAGCACAGGGCGAAGCCCAACGCCTCGATAGCGGCAATCCGCACTGGCAGCTTAGCTTCACGCCAGGCCCGAGCCTGACCGCAGCGGCCTTCTCCCCCACATTGCCTGGCTTGGCGACTCTGCTGGCACTGGCCGGCGCCCTGCTTGGCCTCTACCTGGTGTACCGCGACCAGCAACGACGCCTGCACAAGGATGCGTTGCAGCTTGAGAAGCTGATTAAAGAACTCTCGGCCGGCAAAGCCGTCAAAGCTTTCAGCCCGAGCCTGCCGGCGCTCGACAACCTGGTACAGACCCTGGCCCGCCTGGCGCGCCAATCCAGTAAATCCGTGGACAATCACCACAGCGCCAGCAGCGCTTCGCCCGCAGCGGAACCCAGCCAGACGGCTGGACTGATCGATCCGCTGTTTCAAGACACCGATATCCTCGATATCGACATTCTCGACGAAGACCAGGATCTCCTGGGACTGGAGCAACCCCCCGTTATGAATTCGCAAAATCCAGCACCACAAGTGCCCGCCGACATCTTCCGCGCCTACGACATTCGCGGCGTGGTCGGCAGCAGCCTGACCGCGCATACCGCCTACTGGATTGGCCGCGCGATCGGCTCGCAGAGCCTGGCGCAGGGCGAGCCGAATATTGCAGTGGGCCGCGACGGCCGCCTGTCAGGGCCAGAACTGGTCCAGCAACTGATTCAGGGCCTGCTCGACTGTGGCTGCAACGTCAGCGATGTCGGCATGGTGCCAACCCCGGTGGTCTACTACGCCGGGCACATCCTTGCGGGCAAATCCGCAGTGATGCTCACCGGCAGCCACAATCCACCGGATTACAACGGTTTCAAGATTGTCATCGCCGGCGACACCCTGGCCAATGAACAGATTCAGGCCCTCAAGACCCGCATCGACACCAACGATCTGGTCAGCGGCGTCGGCACGGTTGAGCAGGTCGATGTGCTGGAGCGCTATTTCAACCAGATCCGTGACGATATCGCCACGGCCAAACCGCTGAAGGTCGTGGTCGACTGCGGCAACGGTGCCGCCGGGGTAATCGCCCCGCAGCTGATCGAAGCCCTGGGCTGCACCGTGATCCCGCTGTTCTGTGAGGTTGACGGCACCTTCCCCAACCACCACCCGGATCCGGGCAAGCCGGAAAACCTGGTCGACCTGATTGCCAAGGTCAAGGAAGAGCAGGCAGACCTGGGCCTGGCGTTCGACGGCGACGGCGACCGGGTCGGCGTGGTGACCAACAAAGGCACCATCATCTACCCGGATCGCCTGCTGATGCTGTTCGCCAAGGACGTGGTGTCGCGCAATCCAGGCGCCGACATCATCTTTGACGTCAAGTGCACCCGCCGCCTGACCCCGCTGATCAGCGGCTACGGTGGGCGCCCGGTGATGTGGAAAACCGGCCACTCGCTGATCAAGAAGAAAATGAAGGAAACCGGCGCACTGCTGGCCGGCGAAATGAGTGGCCATATATTCTTCAAGGAACGCTGGTTCGGCTTCGACGATGGCATCTACAGCGCCGCCCGCCTGCTGGAGATCCTCAGCCAGGACAAGCGCGATGCCGAACAGGTGTTCGCCTCCTTCCCCTGCGATGTTTCCACCCCGGAAATCAACATCTTGGTTACCGAGCAGAGCAAATTTAGCATCATCGACAGCCTGCAGCGCGACGGCCACTGGGGCGAGGCCAACCTCACCACCCTGGACGGCGTGCGCGTCGACTACCCTAAGGGCTGGGGCCTGGTACGTGCCTCCAACACCACGCCGATGCTGGTGCTGCGCTTCGAGGCCGATACCGAGGAAGAGCTCGAACGCATCAAGGAAGTCTTCCGCGCGCAACTGCACAGCGCTGCACCCGATATCACTTTGCCGTTTTGATTGAGATTAGCCATGGAGTCCCGCATGACCCTCGAACGTGATGCCGCCAGCAACGTCGCCAAAGTTCTGTCCGAAGCGCTACCGTATATCCGCCGATTCGTCGGCAAGACCCTGGTGGTCAAATACGGTGGCAACGCCATGGAAAGCGACGAACTGAAAACCAACTTCGCCCGCGACATCGTGTTGATGAAGGCGGTCGGCATAAACCCGGTGGTGGTGCATGGTGGCGGTCCGCAGATCGGCGACCTGCTCAAGCGCCTGTCGATCGAGAGCCACTTCATCGACGGCATGCGCGTGACTGATGCACAAACCATGGACGTGGTGGAAATGGTCCTCGGCGGCCAGGTCAACAAGGACATTGTCAACCTGATCAACCGCCACGGCGGCAGCGCCATCGGCCTGACCGGCAAAGATGCCGAACTGATCCGCGCCAAGAAGCTCACCGTAACCCGCAAGACCCCGGAGATGACCACCCCGGAAATAATCGACATCGGCCACGTCGGCGAAGTCATCGGGGTCAATACCGACCTGCTCAACATGCTGGTCAAGGGTGATTTCATTCCGGTCATCGCGCCGATCGGCGTCGGCTCTGAAGGTGAGTCCTACAACATCAACGCCGACCTGGTCGCCGGCAAGGTCGCCGAAGCCTTGAAGGCCGAGAAACTGATCCTGCTGACCAACATCGCCGGCCTGCTCGACAAGCAGGGCGAGGTGCTCACCGGCCTGACCACCGAACAGGTCGATGGCCTGATCGCCGACGGCACCATCTACGGCGGCATGCTGCCAAAGATCCGCTGCGCTTTAGAAGCGGTTCAGGGGGGCGTGACCAGCGCGCACATCATCGACGGCCGGGTACCCAACGCGGTGCTGCTGGAAATCTTCACCGACAGCGGTGTCGGCACCCAGATCTGCAACCGCAAGCGCCAGTGAAACCGGCTACCCGCAGATCAGCCCGACGGGGTCGGGCCGATCTGCCCCTTGAATAGGCTATGCCCCATTGGCGTCTTGAGGATAAACGCAGGGCGGGCTAAGGCGGATCGCCGCCCAGCCCACCCTTCAGCAGCGAGTTGCACCAGCGCACTGGAGCAGCGCCTTGAATACACCCGCCAACCACTGCCGTGCTGCGGCTGCGCGTCGAAGCTATACCGGCCTCAACAACAGTGCGGAGCCTCGCCATGACTGCCACACCGTCCCGTGACACCTTCCGCTTCTTCCACCCGCTGCGGGTGCGCTGGGCCGAAGTCGACCCGCAGAGCATCGTGTTCAACGGCCATTATCTGACCTACGCCGATGTCGCCATCACCGAATACTTTCGCACCCTGGGCATTGCCTACCCGGCCGACCTGAGTCGCGACGGCGGCGACTTCTTCGCGATCAAGACGGTACTCGAGTATCTGGCGCCCGCGCGCTTCGACGACCTGCTGGAGATTGGCGTACGCGTGGGCCGGCTGGGGCGCTCCAGCCTGAGTTTCAACCTGGGCATCTGGCGCGGGGACGAAGCGCTGACTGCAGGTGAAGTGATCTACGTGCATGCCGACGGCACCAGCCGCAGCAGCCGGCCTCTACCGCAGTGGTTGCGCGACAAAGTGCGCGGCTATGAGCGCTGCGCCCCTCAGGATTAACACCTACAGGCCGATTGAGGTCCGAGCGCCAGCTAGCGTCGCTTGCCCAGCAGCTCGCCGAGACGCTGGCTATCGGCAGCGAAGCTGGCCTGCGCCTGTTTGCGCGCGTCCTGGTAGCGGGCAATCTCCTTGTACTGACGCAGCTGTTCATCTTTCTGGTTAGCGATCTGCACCAGCAGCTGCTCCGGCACTTTACGCCCGGCACGCTCATGATCCGCCGCCTGGCTCTGCAAGTTGTCCTGCTGCAGGCGCGCCGACTGCAAATTGCTGCGCGCCACGCCGATCAAACCGTCCAGTTCGGCCAGCTTGCGATCGCGGGCACGGTCGATGTCCTCGGGCGTGCTGTACAGACGCAGCAGCTGGGCATCGGATTTGGCGCGGGCCTTGTCGGCCAGCAAACGCTGCATTTCCTCGGCGCTCGGGGCCGGCGGGATGACCTTGATCACCCGCCCCTGATCATTGAGCACCTCATAGCCCTTGCCGATGAACTCCGGCGGTACGCCCTGACGACCGAGCACGGTAACGCCCTGATCGTCGGTATAGCGATACAACTCGGTGGCACCCGCAACAATCGGCAGCAGCAAACCGAACAACAGCGAACAACGAAGCAGAGCCGGTTTGCACATCGAGGCAGCACCCTAGGTCGAGGAGTTAGATTCCATATTCGGCGCGATAGGCTTGCACCGCAGGCAGATACTGCTTGAGTTCGGCATCGTCTGCCAGGTATTCCAGCACCAGCTCCAGCGACACGATGCTCACCACCGGCATGCCGAAATCGCGCTCGACCTCCTGGATCGCCGACAACTCGCCCTGGCCACGTTCCTGGCGATTCAGGGCAATCAGCACGCCCGCGGCTTGCGCGCCCTGGGCCTGGATGATCTGCATCACCTCGCGAATCGCAGTGCCGGCGGTGATAACGTCGTCGACGATCAGTACCTTGCCGGCCAGCGGCGCACCGACCAGGGTGCCACCTTCGCCATGATCCTTGGCCTCCTTGCGATTGAAGCACCAGGGCACATCGCGCTGATGATGCTCGGCCAGGGCCACAGCGGTGGTCGCTGCCAGCGGGATGCCCTTGTAGGCCGGACCGAACAGCACATCGAAGGCAATCCCGCTGTCGACCACGGCGGCGGCGTAAAACCGCCCCAGCCGGGCCAGCGCCAGACCGCTGTCGAACAGACCGGCATTGAAGAAATACGGGCTGGTACGCCCCGACTTGAGGGTGAACTGACCAAAGCGCAGAACCCCACGCTCAATGGCAAATCGAATGAAATCGCGCTGGTACGCTTGCATGAAAAGTCCCGGACGGCACGGATTTAGCTAGGAATTTAGCTTATTGGAGACGAGCTCGGGTATCATACACGCACGTGTTTTTAGGGGCCATTTATGCGGATCATCAGTGTGAACGTGAATGGTATTCACGCTGCAGTCGAGCGCGGTTTGCTCAGTTGGCTGCAAGCACAGAATGCCGACGTCATCTGCCTGCAGGACACCCGCGCCTCCGCCTTTGAGCTGGACGACCAAGCCCTCCAACTGGATGGCTATTTCCTCTATGCCTGCGATGCCGAAGTGCCCAGCCAAGGTGGCGTGGCACTGTATTCGCGGTTGCAGCCCAAGGCGGTAATCAGCGGCCTCGGCTTTGAAATGGCCGATCGTTATGGGCGCTACCTGCAGGCCGATTTTGACAAGGTAAGTATTGCCACCTTGCTGCTGCCATCCGGGCAGGACGGCGATGAGAGCTTGAATCAGAAATTCAAGTTCATGGACGACTTCACCCATTACCTGGACAAGCAACGGCGCAAGCGCCGCGAGTACATCTATTGCGGCTCGCTTCACGTGGCGCACCAGAAGCTCGACGTGAAGAACTGGCGTGACTGCCAGCAATCACCGGGCTTCCTCGCCCCCGAGCGGGCCTGGCTGGACGAAGTGATCGGCAGCATGGGCTATGTCGATGCCCTGCGCGAAGTCAGCCGCGAAGGCGATCAGTTCAGCTGGTGGCCGGACAGCGAGCAGGCCGAGATGCTCAACCTGGGTTATCGCTTCGACTATCAACTGCTCACTCCGGGCATGCGCCGCAGCGTGCGTTCGGCGCGCCTGCCGCGCCAGCCGCGCTTCTCCCAGCATGCGCCGCTGATCGTCGATTACGACTGGATTCTCAGCGTCTAGGCTAATTCGCAGCGACAAAAAAGCCGGCATCGCGCCGGCTTTATTGTTTCTGCAGCTAGACCTACTTCACCACGCGCCAGCAGATCGGGTAGCGATAGGCTTCCCCGGCGTTGGCCTTGATCCCGGCAATAATCGTCAGCACCAGCGCGCTGACGCTGACCAGCAGCATCAGCGGGAAACCGATCACCACCCAGGCCAATATGCCGCAAACGATCATGGCCAAGCTGAAGGTGATCTGAAAGTTCAGCGCCTCCTTGCCCTGCTCGTTGACGAAGGGGTCGAGATCCTTCTTCAACTGCCAGACGATCAAGGGCCCGATTACATTGCCAATCATCGGCACCAGAAACCAGAAGAACGCCGCATAGTGGCAGAACATCGCCCACTGCCGGGCCTCTGGAGTGGGGGTCGGCACAAGATCCTGCGGTTCCATGGTCACCCTCCTTAGCAGAGCGTCAAACGTGTCAGTCGGCCAATGCCGCCTGCTGCAACTCGAACAGCTCGGTCACGCCCTTATGCGCCAGTGCCAACATGGCGTTCAGCTCTGCCGGCTGGAACGGCGCGCCTTCGGCGGTGCCCTGCACCTCGATGAAGCCGCCACTGCTGGTCATCACCACGTTCAGGTCGGTTTCTGCGGCGGAGTCTTCCAGGTAGTCCAGATCGAGCACCGGCTCGCCCTGGTACATGCCGACCGACACCGCAGCGATCATCTGCTTGAGCGGATCGCCACCTTTCAGGCCGCCGCGTTTCTTGATCACTTTCAACGCATCGATCAGTGCCACCATGGCGCCGGTGATCGAGGCAGTCCGCGTACCACCATCGGCCTGGATCACGTCGCAGTCGACATACAGGGTGTTTTCACCCAGCTTGCTCATATCCAGCGCGGAGCGCAGCGAGCGGCCGATCAGGCGCTGGATTTCCAGGGTACGCCCGCCCTGCTTGCCACGGCTGGCCTCGCGCTGGTTACGCTCACCGGTGGCACGCGGCAGCATGCCGTACTCGGCGGTCAACCAGCCCTGGCCCTGACCCTTGAGGAAGCGCGGCACGCCCGACTCGACGCTGACCGTGCAAATCACCTTGGTGTCGCCAAACTCCACCAGTACCGAGCCCTCGGCATGCTTGGTGTAGTTGCGGGTGATACGGATCGAGCGCAACTGATCGGCGCTGCGGCCACTGGGACGTTTCATCAAGGAATACCTGCTCTGAATAGAAATCTGCGGGCCATTATAGGGCGCGTGCGCCAGCAACGACATGCCGAATTGGGAGCGACCGACGCACTGCGCTACAATCTCGCGCTTTTAACCATGGAAGTCGCGTAGCGACACCCTCCCTGTACCGCGCGCAGCGCCGGATGAGGGTGGCGAGCGCCCCGTTGCCTTCCATGACTCCACGCGCCCTGCATGACAGGCCCGCCAGTACCGACTTTCCGCGAGGTTCGCCCCATGATCCACAGCATGACTGCCTTCGCCCGCGCCGAGCAGGCCGGGACCAATGGCACCCTGACCTGGGAGCTGCGTTCGGTCAACCACCGCTACCTGGAACCACACCTGCGCCTGCCAGACGCCTTCCGCGACCTCGAAGGCGCAGTGCGCGAGGCGCTGCGCAATGGCCTGTCGCGCGGCAAAGTCGAATGCACCCTGCGCATCGCCGAAGACAGCGCCGGCAAGCCCCTGCAAGTGGACCGCGAGCGCGCCGCCCAACTGGTCGCCGCCGCAGAAAGCGTCGCCAGCCTGATCAAGCACCCGGCGCCACTCAACCCACTGGAAGTCTTGAGCTGGCCCGGGGTGCTGGTCGCCGATGCTGCGGATCCGCAAGCGCTCAACAAAGCCGCCCTGAGCCTGTTCAAGCAAGCGCTGGACGAGCTCAAGCAAAGCCGTTCGCGCGAAGGCCACGAACTGGCCAAGCTGCTTAACGAACGCCTGGACAGCATTGACGGCGAAGTTGCAGCCCTGCGCGAATTAGTGCCGCAGATGCTCGCCATGCAACGCCAGAAAATTCTCGACCGCAGCGCCGAGCTACAGGCCGAACTCGACCCGCAGCGCCTGGAGCAGGAACTGGTGATACTCGCGCAGAAAAGCGATGTCGCCGAAGAACTGGATCGCCTGAGCACCCACGTCAGCGAAGTGCGCCGTGTACTCAAGACTGGCGGCGCAGCCGGCCGGCGCCTGGACTTCCTGATGCAGGAACTCAACCGCGAAGCCAACACCCTCGGCTCCAAGGCGTTCGACACACGCAGCACCCAGGCGGCAGTCAACCTCAAGGTGCTGATCGAGCAGATGCGCGAACAAGTGCAGAACATCGAGTAAAAATTGCTGCATCAGGCAATGTAGTTACCAATAGGGAATGAGGCGACCTAAGCCGTCGCTCGCTAAGCGTTCAAGCCCTGAAACAATAGAAAAGACCGTCCCAGGAAGCTCTTATGGCCATCACCACCGGCACCCTCTACATCATTTCCGCCCCGTCCGGCGCCGGCAAGACCAGCTTGGTCAAGGCGCTGATCGACAGCGAAGCGCAGATCCGCGTGTCGGTCTCGCACACCACGCGAGCCATGCGCCCAGGCGAGGTGGAAGGGGTGAATTACCACTTCACCAGCCGCGACCAGTTTCACGCGATGATCGACAACAGCGAACTGCTCGAGCACGCCGAGGTATTCGGCAACCTCTATGGCACGTCACAAGCCTGGGTCGAGCAGACGCTCATCGAAGGCTTTGACCTGATCCTGGAAATCGACTGGCAGGGCGCCCAGCAAGTGCGCCACCTGATGCCCCAATCCAAGTCCATCTTCATCCTGCCGCCAACCCAGGAGGCGCTGCGTCACCGCCTGACCAATCGTGGCCAGGACAGCGGCGAGATCATCGAGCAGCGTATGCGCGAAGCGGTCAGCGAAATGAGCCATTACGTCGAATACGACTACCTGCTGATCAACGACGATTTCGCCCACGCCCTCAGCGACCTGAAGGCCATCTTTCGTGCCAACCAGCTGCTGCAAAGCCCGCAACAGCAACGCCATCGCGGCCTGCTCAGCGAGCTACTGGCCTAAGGGCGGCAGCTCGCTGTAAGCTCCGAGCTAGCTGCAGCGCAGCCTCGAACAGGTCATGTGCCGCTTATGACATAACCTTATAGTCGCTGAAAACAAAGCTTCCATTAATGCTGGTTGTTTTTTAAACTACTCAGTCCGCTCGCCCATCTGGGCTCAGCCTTATTTTGCATATGCTACGAGGAAGACCATGGCTCGCGTTACCGTCGAAGATTGCCTGGATCACGTTGAGAACCGTTTTGAACTGGTCATGCTCGCCACCAAGCGTTCGCGCCAGCTCGCCACCGGCGGCAAAGAGCCGAAACTCGCGTGGGAAAATGACAAGCCTACCGTGGTCGCCCTGCGTGAAATCGCCGCTGGCCTGATGAGCTACGACGTCATCGCCCAAGACGAAATCATCGAAGAAGAGCCGCTGTTCGCGGCCTTCGAGGATGAGGCTAGCGAGCCTCTGTAAGCCTATGCCTGGACGAAGTCGTGGGGCGCGGGGTCATAAGAATCGGCACGGAGAACATCCATGCCGAGCATAGACGCCTTCGCCGATCGACTTTCGAGCTACCTGGATAACGACCAGGTAAATCTGGTCCGGCGCGCCTATTACTACGCCGAACAGGCCCACGACGGCCAACGCCGTCGTAGCGGCGAAGCCTACGTCACCCACCCGCTGGCGGTGGCGAACATCCTTGCCGACATGCACATGGACCATCAGAGCCTGATGGCGGCCATGCTGCATGATGTGATCGAAGACACCGGTATCGCCAAGGAAGCGCTGAACACCCAGTTCGGCGAGACCGTGGCCGAACTGGTCGACGGGGTCAGTAAACTGACCCAGATGAACTTCGAGACAAAGGCTGAGGCACAGGCCGAAAATTTCCAGAAGATGGCCATGGCCATGGCCCGCGATATTCGGGTGATTCTGGTTAAGCTGGCCGACCGCCTGCACAACATGCGCACCCTGGAAGTGCTCTCTGGCGAGAAACGCCGGCGCATTGCCAAGGAAACCCTGGAAATCTATGCCCCCATCGCCAACCGCCTGGGTATGCACAGCATGCGCGTGGAGTTCGAGGACCTGGGGTTCAAGGCCATGCACCCGATGCGCTCCGAGCGTATCCGCGCCGCAGTGCGCCGCGCCCGTGGCAATCGCAAGGAAATCGTCAACAAGATCGAAGACTCGCTGACCCACTGCCTGGCCCGCGAAGGCCTGGAAGGCGAGGTACTGGGCCGCGAGAAGCACATCTACGGCATCTACCAGAAGATGCGCGGCAAGCGTAAGGCGTTCAACGAGATCATGGACGTCTACGCCTTCCGCATCGTGGTCGACAAGGTCGACACCTGCTACCGCGTGCTCGGCGCCGTGCACAACCTGTACAAGCCGCTGCCCGGGCGCTTCAAGGACTACATCGCGATCCCCAAGGCCAACGGCTACCAGTCGCTGCACACCACCCTCTTCGGCATGCACGGCGTGCCCATCGAAATCCAGATCCGCACCCGCGAGATGGAAGAGATGGCCAATAACGGCATCGCCGCTCACTGGCTGTACAAAGCCAACGAAGAAGACCAGCCGAAAGGCACCCACGCCCGGGCCCGCCAGTGGGTCAAGGGCGTGCTGGAAATGCAGCAGCGCGCCGGCAACTCGCTGGAATTCATCGAAAGCGTGAAGATCGACCTGTTCCCGGACGAGGTCTACGTGTTCACGCCCAAGGGCCGGATCATGGAGCTGCCCAAGGGCTCGACCGCGGTCGACTTCGCCTACGCGGTGCACACCGACGTCGGCAACACCTGTATCGCCTGCCGCATCAATCGGCGCCTGGCGCCCTTGTCCCAGGCCCTGGAAAGCGGGTCAACCGTGGAAATCGTCAGCGCCCCGGGCGCACGACCGAATCCTGCCTGGCTCAATTTCGTGGTCACCGGCAAGGCGCGCACGCATATTCGCCATGCCCTCAAGCTGCAACGCCGCTCCGAGTCGATCAGCCTCGGCGAACGCCTGCTCAACAAGGTACTGGCGGGCTTCAACAGCCATCTGGACAAACTGGTTCCCGAACGCGTGCAGGCGGTGCTCGGTGAATACCGCCACGAAGTGATCGAGGACCTGCTGGAAGACATCGGCCTGGGCAACCGCATGGCCTATGTGGTGGCGCGCCGCCTGCTGGCCAGTGACAGCGAGCAACTGTCGAGCACCGAAGGGCCGCTGGCGATTCGCGGCACCGAAGGTCTGGTACTGAGCTATGCAAAATGCTGCACACCGATTCCCGGCGACCCGATCGTCGGCCACCTTTCCGCCGGCAAGGGCATGGTGGTGCACCTGGACAGCTGCAGGAACATCAGCGAAGTCCGCCACAACCCGGAGAAGTGCATCCAGCTGTCCTGGGCCAAGGACGTGGTCGGTGAATTCAATGTCGAACTGCGTATCGAACTCGAGCACCAGCGCGGCCTGATCGCCCTGCTGGCTGGCAGCGTCAATGCTGCCGACGGCAATATCGAGAAGATCAGCATGGACGAACGCGACGGCCGCATCAGTGTCGTGCAACTGGTGGTCAGCGTGCATGATCGCGTGCACCTGGCCCGGGTGATCCGCAAGCTGCGCGCGCTCAAGGGCGTGATGCGCATCACCCGCGCACGCACCTGACCCCATGCTGACAAAGCCACTCAAGCAGACTGGATCTCGATCCGGCGCATTCATTCAATTCCCTGGTGGGCTAAAGCGGACCGCCGCACGGCCCACCCTTGCAACCACGACCAATCAGGAAACCCTCATGAGCAAGAGCGTTATTACCAGCGACAAAGCCCCGGCAGCCATCGGCACCTATTCCCAGGCGATCAAGGCCGGCAACACCGTCTACATGTCCGGGCAGATCCCATTGGATCCGCAAACCATGGAGCTGGTCGAAGGATTCGAAGCACAGACCGTGCAGGTCTTCGAAAACCTCAAGGCCGTCATGGAAGCCGCTGGCGGCTCGTTCAAGGACGTGGTCAAGCTGAACATCTTCCTCATCGACCTGGCGCACTTCGCCACCGTCAACGAAGTCATGGGCCGTTACTTCCAGCAGCCATACCCGGCCCGCGCCGCCATCGGCGTAGCCGCGCTACCCAAGGGCGCCCAAGTGGAAATGGACGCCATCCTGGTACTCGAATAAGCCCTCCGGCGGGGCACTGCGCCCCGCCAACCCCTCTCGTCCAAGGAATGGCTCATGCGCCCCCTTCTCGCGGTCTTACTCAGCACCTTGCTGCTCAGCGGCTGCGCCGGCAAACCAGTCGACCCCAGCGGCACCTGGATCAACCAGGCGGCGATCGATGCAGCTAGCGAAGGCGGCAAGCTGCGCGAAGCACTGCTCGCCTATGGCCCCAACCTGGAATGGCGGATTCAGCCGCAGCGCCGGCTCGCCACCTACAGCAACGGTTTCGAGCAGGGCGAAGGCCAATTGCTCGACGACGGCGCCCACCGTTGGCGGGTCGATTTCTACGCCGACTATCACGAGTCACTCAGCCTCAGCGGCGGCGAACTGCTGCAGGCCGCCAGCGACAGCTGGCCGGAGCAACGCTTTACCCGTCCGGCAACCCCCGCCGACGTGGATATGCCGTTGGGCAGCAGCTTCGAGCAAGCCCTCTACCGCGCCTACCTCGGCGGCCACTGGACGATCAGGCAGGGCCTGGGCGACGGTGCCCTGGTGCTGTTCCAGCCTGACGGCCGCGTTGAAGGCCTACCCGGTGCCGAGCGCTACGCCCTGTGCCTGGCCGGCGACTGCGCCGCGATGAACGGTGAATTCGACAGCATCTGGCTACAACTCGGCGAGCAGGGCCAAGCCTGGCTGTTCGAGCGCGACGACCGGCATCTGAGCATCTTCGAGGCAATCAATCGTGCGCAGAGCGATGAAATGCCTGATTACCACAAGGGCGAACTGCGCTGGCGGCTTGAGCGCATGACCCGCTAGATTGCATCCCCAGGGGCAAGGCCTGTGACATCGGGTGGATGACCCTTTTTATCCACCCACCAATCGCGATGAGGGAAGAACAAGGCGCCAGATCCCGTAGCCCGGAGGCAATCCAGGCATGGGCTGACCGGCGATAGATCTCCCCCGATTGTGCCAAGACCCGGCCTGAGGATTTAGGTGAGCAAGGGTGGCTGCAATACCGCGGCATAGCCCTCACGATAGCTCGGGTACTGTGGCGCCCAGCCCAATGCGCGAGCGCGGGCGTTGCTGCAACGCTTGCTGCCGGCACGACGCACGCTGGACTGTTCGGCCCAGTGGCTGACGCCCAACTGGCCGCGCAGCCAGGCCACCACCTCGTGCAGCGGCGCCGGCTCGTCGTCGACGCCGAGATAACAGTCATCCAGTGCCACCCCACGGTCATCGGCTTGCAGCAGGAATGCCAGCAAGCCGGCGGCATCGTCGACGTGAATGCGGTTGCCATACAGCGGCGGCTCGCTCGCCACCTGGTAGCCCTGACGTACCTGCCCGAGCAGCCACTCCCGGCCCGGCCCGTAGATGCCGGTCAGGCGTACCACGCTGGCGGCAATGCCGCTGGTCAGCGCCAGCTGCTCGGCTTCCAGCATCACCCGTCCGGAAAAGCCCGTGGCCTCGGCCGGCGAGGCCTCGTCGACCCATTCACCGCCTTGCTGGCCATAGACCCCGCTGCTGGAGACGAACAGCAGGCGCCTGGGCCTTTGCCCATGCTCGGCTAACCAGCCGAGCACTCGGCGCAGGCCGGCGACGTAGGCGACGCGGTAACCGGCCTCGTCACGCTCGGTCGCCGCCGCGCAGTACACCAGGTAATCCAGTCCATCCGCAGGCCAGCCAGGCGGACAAGCGTCGGCCTGCAGATCCCCGGAAACCGGCAGGATTTGCGCGGGCAACCGTTCGACTGCACGCCGCAGGCCGTGCACCCTCCAGCCCGCCGCCGCCAGCCGCAGGCCCAGACGGGTACCGACATCGCCGCAACCGGCAATCAACAGACTTGGGCACGTCGACATGACACTCTCCATCAATTCACTGGCAGACAGTCTAGCCCGGTTGGTTGATTGCAATGCAAAGGCTATGCTTGGCAGCACATCAATGGATAAACACTATGACCCTCACCGAGCTGCGCTACATCGTCACCCTGGCCCAGGAACAACACTTCGGCCGGGCCGCCGAGCGCTGCCATGTCAGCCAGCCAACCCTGTCGGTGGGGGTGAAGAAGCTCGAGGACGAACTCGGCGTGTTGATCTTCGAGCGCAGCAAGAGCGCGGTGCGCCTGACCCCGGTCGGCGAAGGCATCGTCACCCAGGCGCAGAAGGTACTGGAGCAGGCCCAGGGCATTCGCGAACTGGCCCAGGCCGGCAAGAACCAGCTGACCGCGCCACTGAAGATCGGCGCCATCTATACCGTCGGCCCCTACCTGTTCCCCCACCTGATCCCGCAGTTGCACCGGGTCGCGGCGCAGATGCCGCTGTATATCGAGGAAAACTTCACCCATGTGCTGCGCGACAAGCTGCGCACCGGCGAGCTGGACGCGATCATCATCGCCCTGCCGTTTCAGGAAGCCGACGTACTGACGCTGCCACTCTACGACGAGCCGTTCTATGCGCTGCTGCCAGCCGGCCACCCCTGGGCGGCGATGAAGACCATCGACAGCAAGCTGCTCAACGACAAGAGCCTGTTGCTGCTCGGCGAAGGCCACTGCTTCCGCGACCAGGTACTGGAAGCCTGCCCCAGCCTGCGCAAGGGCGGCGAAGAACACGCCCAGCACACCACCGTGGAGTCCAGCTCGCTGGAAACCATCCGCCACATGGTCGCCTCCGGCCTGGGCGTCTCCATCCTGCCGCTCTCGGCGGTGGACAGTCACCACTACGCCCCCGGGATTATCGAAGTGCGCCCACTCAGCGCCCCGGCACCATTCCGCACCGTGGCCATCGCCTGGCGCGCCAGTTTCCCGCGGCCGAAAGCCATCGAAATCCTGGCCGACTCGGTTCGCCTGTGCTCGGTGGCCCGCCCTCAAGCAAAAACCGCCTAAGGCGCGCCCCATGACCGAGCTCGCGGCGGTTTCCGTCACCGCACTGAAAGGCGTCGGCGCCGCCCTGGCCGAGAAGCTTGCCAAGGTCGGCCTGGAAACCCTGCAGGATGTGCTGTTCCATCTGCCGCTGCGTTATCAGGATCGCACGCGCATCGTGCCGATCGGCGAACTGCGTCCCGGCCAGGACGCCGTGGTCGAGGGCACGGTCGCCGGCGCCGATGTGGTCATGGGCCGCCGCCGCAGCCTGCTGGTGCGCCTGCAGGACGGCAGCGGCACCCTGAGCTTGCGCTTCTACCACTTCAGCCAGGCGCAGAAAGAAGGGCTGAAGCGCGGCACCCAGGTGCGCTGCTATGGCGAAGTACGCCCCGGCTCCTCGGGCCTGGAGATCTACCACCCGGAATACCGCGCACTCTCGGCCGGCGAACCGATTGCCGTGGAGCAGACCCTGACGCCGATCTACCCGAGCACCGAAGGCCTGACCCAACAGCGCCTGCGCAGCCTGAGCGAACAGGCCCTGGCCCGCCTCGGCCCGCACAGCCTGCCGGACTGGCTGCCCCGCGAACTGGCCCGCGACTACCAGCTCAGTCCGCTGGACCAGGCGATTCGCTACCTGCACCGGCCACCACCGGACGCCGACCAGGCGGAACTCGCCGAGGGGCGCCACTGGGCGCAGCACCGCCTGGCCTTCGAGGAGCTGCTGACCCACCAACTGTCCCTGCAACGCCTGCGTGAAAGCGTGCGCGCCCAGCAGGCGCTGGCACTGCCGATTGCCAAACGTTTGCCCCAGCAGTTCCTCGACAACCTGGGCTTTGCCCCCACCGGCGCGCAGCTGCGGGTCGGCGCCGAGATCGCCTACGACCTCAGTCAGGACGAGCCCATGCTGCGCCTGATCCAGGGCGACGTGGGTGCCGGCAAGACCGTGGTCGCGGCCTTTGCCGCGTTGCAGGCGCTCGAGGCTGGCTATCAGGTTGCCCTGATGGCGCCCACCGAGATCCTCGCCGAACAGCACTTCCTCAATTTCAGCAAATGGCTGGCGCCGCTCGGCGTCGAAGTCGCCTGGCTGGCCGGCAAGCTCAAGGGCAAGGCCCGTGCCGCGGCGCTGGAGCAGATCGCCGGTAGCGCGGCCATGGTGGTCGGCACCCATGCGCTGTTTCAGGACGAGGTCAAATTCGCCCGGCTAGCCCTGGTGATCATCGATGAGCAGCACCGCTTCGGCGTGCAACAACGCCTGGCCCTGCGTCAGAAGGGCGTCGGCGGGCGCCTGTGCCCGCACCAGCTGATCATGACCGCCACGCCCATCCCGCGCACCCTGGCGATGAGCGCCTATGCCGACCTCGACACCTCGATCCTCGATGAGCTGCCGCCCGGCCGCACGCCGGTGAACACCCTGGTGATCGCCGACAGCCGCCGCCCGGAAGTGATCGAACGGGTCCGTTCGGCCTGCAGCGAAGGTCGCCAGGCCTACTGGGTCTGCACCCTGATCGAGGAATCCGAGGAGCTGACCTGCCAGGCCGCCGAGACCACCTTCGCCGACCTGGTTGGCGCACTCGGCGGGCTGCATGTCGGCTTGATCCACGGGCGCATGAAGCCTGCGGAAAAAGCCGCGGTGATGGACCAATTCAAGCAGGGCCACCTGCAATTGCTGGTCGCCACCACTGTGATCGAAGTCGGCGTCGACGTCGCCAACGCCAGCCTGATGATCATCGAGAACCCCGAGCGCCTGGGCCTGGCACAACTGCACCAGTTGCGCGGGCGAGTCGGCCGCGGCAGCGCCGCCAGCCATTGCGTGCTGCTCTACCACCCGCCGCTGTCGCAATTAGGCCGGGAACGACTTGGCATCATGCGCGAGACCTGCGATGGATTCGTCATCGCCGAAAAGGATCTGGAGCTGCGCGGACCGGGGGAAATGCTCGGCACCCGGCAAACCGGCCTGCTGCAGTTCAAGGTCGCCGACCTGATGCGTGATGCCGACCTGCTGCCGGCCGTGCGCGATGCCGCGCAAGCCCTGCTGGAACACTGGCCGCAGCATGTCAGCCCACTGCTCGAGCGCTGGCTGCGGCATGGCCAGCAATATGGACAAGTGTGAACCAGTTCACAGGGCGCCCGTCGCCTCAACCCGCCCCCCCACTGGCCTGCTGTTTATACTTCGGGCACATGCGCCCCCCATCGAACCGGATTTCGTTATGAGTGATGTAGCCCTCGCCCCAGACACCGCAGCAACCCCGCCGCCGGTGATCGTGCAATTGCTGGATAAACTCGGCCTGAGCTATCGGGTGCACAGCGAGCATTCCGGCGTGCCCGCCTCCCAGCGCGTACAAGCGGTGCTGCTCGATGATGCGGTTGGCGCCTTGTTGGTGCTCTATCCGCAGAGTCAACTGCTCGCGCTGGATCGCCTGGCCGAACTGACCGGGCGCAAACTCGTCGCGGTGAAACCCGAGCGCCTTGAACGCATGCTTGGCAAGCATGCCCTGCGCGTACTGCCTGGCCTGCCGCAGTTGACCAGCTCGCCCTGCCTGTACGATGAGCGCCTGCTGCAAGAGCCAAGCCTGTTCATCGAATCCGGCCAACCCGGCGTTCTCCTGGAAATGCCCAGCGCAGCCTTCAAGAGCCTGCTGAGCAAGGCCAGCGCCGCGCGTATCGGCGAGCCGTTGAGCAATATCCGCCTCAACCTCGACCGCCCGGACGATGACCGCGCCGAAATCACCCAGGCGGTGCAAGCCTTCACCGCGCGGCGCATCCAGCAACGCCTGGAAGAAACCATCGAAATCCCGCCACTGGCGGAAACCGCACAGAAGATTATCAGGCTGCGGGTCGACCCGAATGCCACGGTGGACGACATCACCGGCGTGGTCGAAACCGACCCGGCACTGGCCGCCCAGGTGGTCAGCTGGGCGGCATCGCCCTACTACGCCGCACCCGGCAAGATCCGTTCGGTGGAAGACGCCATCGTTCGCGTACTGGGCTTCGACTTGGTGATCAATCTGGCCCTCGGCCTGGCCCTGGGCAAAACCCTCAGCCTGCCCAAGGATCATCCGCAACAGGCCACGCCCTATTGGCAGCAGGCGATCTACACCGCCGCGGTGATCGAGGGTCTGACCCGCGCCATGCCCCGCGCCCAGCGCCCGGAGGCAGGACTGACCTACCTCGCCGGCTTGCTGCACAACTTCGGCTACCTGGTGCTGGCGCATGTCTTCCCGCCGCACTTCTCGCTGATCTGCCGGCACATGGAAGTCAATCCGCACCTGTCGCACAGCCATGTCGAGCAGCATCTGCTGGGCATCAGCCGCGAGCAGATCGGCACCTGGCTGATGCGCTACTGGGACATGCCCGAAGAGCTGGCCAGCGCGCTGCGCTTCCAGCACGATCCCGAGTATGCCGGCATCCATGCGGCCTACCCGAACCTGGTGTGCCTGGCGGTCAACCTGCTGCGCAACCACGGTATCGGTGCCGGCCCGCAGTCCGACCTCCCGCAGAGCCTGTTCGATACCCTGGGCCTGAGCCGCGAGAAGGCCGAGGAGGCGGTGAACAAGGTGCTCGCCGCCGAAGTGGCCCTACGCGAACTGGCGAACCAGTTCCATTCTCCGGCTTGAGGCCGCCGGAAACCCCCGACTGACGAGAGCACTTGAATGATGCGGACGAGCCAACGCCGATCGACCGCTACAGTGGGCGGGCTTCAGCCCACCTGCGTATAGCCCGGGCATACCCGGGCCAAGACAGCGGACTGCGGTGATCCTAGCGCTTGGTCGCAGCCTTTCTGAGCGCCGTCCGGCGCTCGGCGAACAGCCTCGGCAACACCTCTGTGCAGCCTTCCAGCAACCGCGCGACCGCCGGCTGCTGATACAGCGCAGTGTATTCGGCCAGCTGTGCGCTGGGCATCTGCCGATAGGCATAGAGCATGAAGGATTCCACTGCTTCGGCACTGGAGGCCATGAGCGCCGAGGCCTGGCCAGCGGTCTGCTCGCTCATGGCCTGCTCGTCCAGTGTCTCGCCACGCGCCATGATGGCTAGCAGCGCCTGGGTCTTGCCCACTTCATAACGCAGCAGTCCGGCCAAGGTGGTGGTGTGCGCCGCCGCATCGAGACGCCGCACCAGCACCACGCGGTCTTGGCGCGGCGGGCGCTGGGCAAGCTGTGCGCGGTAACGGCTCAGGGCCTCGCCGCCGTCCGCACCGACCGCCCGCTCCATCGCGCTGAAGCGCTTGGCGATCGGACTGCCGAGCACAGCCTGGATCTGCTGCAACTGGGCCTGGTCGAATCTGCCCGCGAGATGCTTGGCCAGATCCAGACACAGCGCATCAGCGGCGAAGGCCTCGCCCAATTGCGCCTGCTGCTGCTCGCTCAGGCCACGCCGCAGTAAGGGCGCACTCTGTTCGCAGAGCAGGCGAATGCCGGCCAGCTCGAACACCGGGGCAAAGGCATCGACGCTGGCCGGGGCGGCGCACACCAGGTTGCTGAGCAGCAGCAGTGCAAAAATCGACAAGCGCATAAGCGGACACCTACAGTGATTGCGCCCAGCCTAGCGAATGGCGCCAGTGCCGGCCAGCGGCACTGACCGGCACTGTGTATCAGGCAGCTTTCTTCTCGCTGGTTTTCTTTTTCGGCATCAGGTACTTGGTCAGCCCCTGGAACCAGATCACCAGCGCCGGGTTTCCCTGGATCTGGATGTCCTTGTTCTGGATGCCCTGCATGAAAGCCAGCTGCTTGTTCTTTGCGTTCATGGTGGCGAAGCCGTAGGCGGCATCCTTGAAGCCCAGGGCAAAGGCCGGCTGGCTGGCCGGGCCACGCTTGCTGCTGATGCGCTGGTCTTTGACGATGAAGTGACGAGCAACCTTGCCGTCCAGCGTGTGTAACTGGAACACCATGTCGCGGTCGATCAATTGCTGCTGGAAAGCCGGGTTATCGCGACTGGCCTTGGCCATCAGGCGCCCCAGCATCCACAGGAGAAAACGGAATTTCATGCGCACGGTCTCGACGAGGGAAGGAAATTGGCGGCGCATTGTAGTGTGTTTTGCACGCGACTACAGCCCAGCCTCGAGGCGGGTGGACCATATGAGCGAAGGTCGAACGTCAGGCTGCCCTAGCGGGCTTGACTAAACCGGGGAAGGAACCCGGAGCCAGCCGGCTCCGGGCTGACGAGGCTCAGTTGACCGCGTCTTTCAGGGACTTCCCCGGCTTGAAGGCGACGGTGTTACTGGCCTTGATCGTGACCGGCTGGCCGGTTTGCGGGTTTTTGCCGGTGCGAGCACCGCGGTGACGCTGCACGAAAGTGCCAAAGCCCACCAGAGTGACACTGTCCTTACGGTTCAGTGCACCGGTGATTTCTTCCAGTACGGTGTTGAGTACGCGATTTGCCTGATCTTTGGTCAGATCCGCCTTTTCGGCGATGGCGGCGGCGAGTTCCGGTTTACGCATAAATGCCCCTTTGACGGTTTTTTGTTGTTGTGTCCGTGCTGCTCATCCAGAACAGCGCCCAAGGCGTCGCAACAGCTCTACGCTGCGGCAGACCACAGGGAGAATGGCATGTGATGCGGACCTGCGCCAGTCTTGTCCGACAGTTTAAATGGACAGTTTCAAGGCATTTCCGACAGAACGACTGCCATTCACGCCAGTAACGCCGGCAGTTGCTTATTCAGCGCCAGCTTTTCCTGCACGGCCGTTCCGGTCAAGGCATAGCCGAGCAGATTACCGGCGGCATCGCGGCACAGTGCCTTGATGTCGCCCCCACTGCCCTCAACCGTCCACTCGCCCTGCAGGCCGCGCGGCGGCGGCGAAACCACCAATGGGCACACCGGCGTTTTTACCGTCACCGGCATCGGCCCGTAACTGACCGAGGTCGGTTTGCCCGCCAGGGTCTGGGCCAGGGCGCGGGCGCAGTGCATCAGCGGCATGACGTACTGCAGGTTGAGGCCATCGACCTCGGCGCAATCGCCCAGGGCATAGATGTTGGCGTGGGAGCTGCGCAGTTCACGATCGACCATCACCCCACGGTTGACCGCCAGGCCAGCGGCCAGCGCCAGGTCGATCCGTGGGCGCAGGCCGACCGCCGAGAGCACCAGATCGCAGGCGATCAGCGTGCCATCGGACAGGCGTCCTTGCAGGCCATCATCGGCGCGGTTGAGGCTGGCCAGCACCGGCCCGAGGTGGAAGCGCGCGCCGAGGCTTTCCAGGCCCGCCTGGACTGCCGCCGCCGGCGCCGGATGGAGCAAGCCGGGCATCACCTGCTCGCAGGGCGCGACCAGCTCGATCTGATAACCGCCTAGGCTGAGGTCGTTGGCAAACTCGCAGCCGATCAGGCCGGCGCCGAGCAGCAGCACGCGTTTTTTCCCGGCCACGGCGGCGCGAAAGCGTGCGTAGTCTTCCAGGTCGTTGATCGGCAGAATCGCATCCTGGGCATCGCCTTCGACCGGCACCCGAATCGGCTCGGCGCCCCAGGCCAGCACCAGGTCGCGATAAGCCACTGCCTCTTCGCCGATCCACAAGCGGCGCTGGCCCGGATCTATCCCGGTGATGCGGGTATGGGTGTAAATCTCGGCCTTGAGCTGTTCGGCCATGGCCCCGGGTTCGGCCATGCTCAAACCATCGGCATCCTTGTGCTTGCCGAAGCCGGTCGACAGCATCGGCTTGGAGTAGGAGCGACCATCATCGGCGCTGATTAGCAGCAACGGGGTTTCGCTGTCCAACTTGCGAAATTCACGGGCCAAGTTGTAGCCGGCCAAGCCGGTACCGACTATCACCACGGGTGCAACTTCGGGTGCAACCACGGGCGTCGCCACAGCTGTACTCATCTTCACGTCCTCAATCGGCAAAACAGGGTCACGGCCTCAGGCTGCCGCCACTGCATGGAGTCTTTACGGGGGTCCTGGGCCTGCTGGCTCAGCTGATTTCGATCATCTCGAAATCCTGCTTGCCGGTGCCGCAATCCGGGCACAACCAATCGGCGGGGATGTCTGCCCAGCGGGTACCCGGAGCAATGCCTTCTTCCGGTAGGCCTGCCGCTTCGTCGTAGATAAAGCCGCAAACGATGCATTGCCACTTGCACATAGAGCACCTGCGCGTTGCGAAAATTTTTCTGACCCTAGCGCAATTGCCCGCCACCCGCCAAGCCTGGGACACGCCCCTGCTAGCCCGGCCAGCGCTGATCGCACCCAAAAAAAACGGCGACCCTGGGGTCGCCGTGTTTTTTATGGCTGAGATCAGCCGATTTCGATCATCTCGAAATCCAGCTTGCCCACTCCGCAGTCCGGACACAGCCAGTCTTGCGGTACATCTTGCCATGGCGTACCCGCGGCGATGCCTTCGTCAGGCCAGCCCTGGCTTTCGTCGTAAATCAATCCACAGACCACACATTGCCACTTCTTCATAACGTCCTCAGGGGTAACTCGGGTAGTGCATGCTGGCACGCTACCGCAAATGCGCGGGTGCGCCAAGCCGGTGGCCGGGCAATTGCGCCCAGCGGCAGGCTGACCGAGGCTGGGTCGCCCGCCAGATGGCGGGCAACCCAGCCCAGAAACCAGCACTGACCCTGGCAAACCTGACGCAGCCAGGCTCGACAGGTTTTGCCAGCCCCGTTAACCCACCATCAGCGGATCGCTGATCGCCATGCCATACATGGCGATCATGGTCAGGCTACCGGCTGCCAGGAGGTAGTACAGGGTCGGCAGCATGGTCTTGCGCAGGGTGATGCCTTCCCGCCCGAGCAAACCCACGGTGGCCGAGGCTGCTACCACGTTGTGGATCGCGATCATGTTGCCCGCGGCCGCACCCACCGATTGCGCCGCCACCATCATCGCGCCAGACACGCCGAGCAGGCCGGCGGTGTTGAACTGGAACTGCGAGAGCATCAGGTTGGACACGGTGTTGGAACCGGCGATAAAGGCGCCCAGCGCCCCCACGGCCGGAGCGAAGAACGGATACACATCGCCCACGCTATTGGCCACCAGCTGCGCCATGGCCACCGGCATCGACACCAGATCAGACCCGTTGACCCCGGAGTTGATCAGGATTCGCACCATCGGAATGGTGAAGATCAACACGAAGCCGGCCCCCAGCAGGGTACGGCTCGATTCGCTGACCGCGGCCTTCAACTCGCTGAAACGCATGCGGTGCAGGAAACAGGTCACGATAACCACCATGCACAGGATGCCACCCGGCAGGTACAGCGGTTGCAGGCTACCGGAAACGCCCGTCTCGCCGAGGATGTCCGTCCAGCCGAAGCTGACTGCGATCAACGCGGCCTTGAGCTCGGGGAAGACCCGCGAGGCCACCAGGAACACTGCCAGCAACACGTAAGGGGCCCACGCCATAGGCACGGACACCGGGGCCTTGCCCGCGACGTCCTCGATCTTCATCTCGATCTTGCCCATCCACTCGGATGGCCAGTCCTTTGCCTCGGCGAAGTCCCAGGTCTTTTTCGGCAGCAGGAAGCCCGCCTTGGCGGCCGGCACGACGATGGCCAGACCGACCATGGCGCCGATCATCGACGGGAACTCAGGACCGAGGAACACCCCGGCAGCCATGTACGGCAAGGAGAAGCAGAGCGCAGTGAAGATCGCGAATGGCGCCACCGCCAGGCCTTCTTTCCACGACTTATTCTTGCCGAAGAAACGGGTCATGATCATCACCATGATCAGCGGCATCAGCATGCCGATCAGGCCATGGGTAATCGCCACACGCGAGTAGATCAGGTGGAAGAACACTTCCCAGTTACTGTTCAAGGCCAGCAACTGCTCGCTCATGCCGACCTTGTCCAGGCCGCCGGCCACGCCCACCAGAATCGGGGTACCGACCGCACCGAACGACACCGGCGTGGACTGCACCATCATCCCCAAGACCACTGCGGCCAAGGCCGGGAAGCCCAGGGCCACCAGCAGTGGCGCCGCCACCGCGGCAGGCGTGCCGAAGCCGGAGGCGCCCTCGATGAAGCAGCCGAACAGCCAGGCGACAATCAGGGCCTGAATCCGCCGGTCTGGAGTGATGCCGGCAAAGCCGTGGCGGATGGCAGTGATGCCACCGGAGTGTTTGAGGGTGTTGAGCAGCAGAATCGCACCGAAGATGATCCACAGGATCGCGGCGGTGAGTACCAACCCTTGCAAGCTGGAAGCCACGACCCGATTGAAGGACATATCCCAGGCGGTCAGGCCGATAGCAGCGGTGAGCAGGAAGATCACCGGCATGGCGTACTTGGCCGGCCAGCGAAAGCCGATCAGCAGCACACCTGCCAGCACCAGAGGCACGAAGGCCAGGATGGACAGTAGCGTTTGATTCATGAGAGGTCCTTTTTAGTTGTTGTGAACCACAGTTGCCCGGAGTGACCCGGTATCACGCATCGGAGCTTGTCAGGCCCGCGAATACCGCCCCTGGGCTGCGCCCATGCCGGTATCCATGCTCAAAAGCCCCGGGCGCATGTGTGCACGGGGCCGAATATCAGTTATCAGTGATGGCTTATGCCTGCTGCTTGAAGCGCAAACGCCAGGCGTGCAGCAGTGGCTCGGTATAGCCGCTGGGCTGCTCGCGGCCCTTGAACACCAAGTCGCTGGCGGCCTGGAATGCGGCCGAAGCAGCATAGTTGGTTGCCATCGGACGATACAGCGGGTCGCCGGCATTCTGCCCATCGACCACCTTGGCCATGCGCTGCAGGGTCTCCTCGACCTGCGCCCGCTCGACCACACCGTGATGCAACCAGTTGGCAATGTGCTGGCTGGAGATGCGCAACGTGGCGCGGTCTTCCATCAGGCCGACGTTATGAATATCCGGCACCTTGGAACAACCGACACCCTGCTCCACCCAGCGCACCACGTAACCGAGGATGCCCTGGCAGTTGTTGTCCAGTTCCTGCTGGATATCCGCATCGCTCCACGTGCGCTCGGCCGCTACCGGTACCGTCAACAGATCGTTGAGCAGGCCGTCGCGCTCGGCGGCGAAGTCGATGCTTTCCAGTTCACGCTGCACCGCCTGCACGTCCACCTGGTGGTAGTGCAAGGCATGCAACACGGCGGCGGTCGGCGATGGCACCCAGGCGGTGTTGGCGCCGGCTTGCGGATGAGCGATCTTCTGCTTGAGCATGTCTGCCATCAGGTCCGGCATGGCCCACATGCCCTTGCCGATCTGCGCGCGGCCGCGCAGGCCGCAGCTCAGCCCGACCAGCACATTGTTGCGCTCGTAGGCCTGAATCCACTTGGTGGTTTTCATGTCGCCCTTGCGCAGCATCGGCCCGGCTTCCATGGCCGTGTGCATCTCGTCGCCGGTACGGTCGAGGAAACCAGTGTTGATGAAGGCCACCCGCGTGCTGGCGGCGGCGATGCAGGCCTGGAGGTTGACGCTGGTGCGCCGCTCCTCGTCCATGATGCCCATCTTCAGGGTGTTGCGTGGCAGCTCGAGGAGGTCTTCGATACGAGCGAACAGCTGGTCGGCGAAGGCCACTTCAAGCGGGCCGTGCATCTTCGGCTTGACGATATACACGCTACCGCTGCGCGAGTTGCCCTTGCGCTTGAGGTCATGCAAGGCGATCAGGCTGGTCATCACGCCATCGAGAATGCCTTCGGCAATCTCGCGACCCTCACCATCGAGGATCGCCGGATTGGTCATCAGGTGACCAACGTTGCGCACGAACATCAGCGAACGACCATGCAGGCTGAGACTGGCACCGTCGGCGCCGGTGTATTGACGATCCGGATTGAGACGGCGAGTGATGCGCTTGCCGCCTTTGTCCAGCTCCTCGCTGAGGTCGCCCTTCATCAGGCCCAGCCAGTTGCGGTAGATCAGCACCTTGTCGTCGGCATCGACGGCGGCGACCGAGTCTTCGCAATCGAGAATGGTCGACAGCGCCGCTTCCATCAGCAGGTCCTTGACCCCGGCGGCATCGGTGGCGCCGATCGGGCTGTTGGGGTCGATCTGGATTTCCACGTGCAGGCCGTGATTTTTCAGCAGCACGGCCGTTGGCTCATCGGCCTCGCCCTGATGACCGAGAAACTTCTCCGGCTGCTGGAGCGCGGTCTGGCTGCCGTTCGCCAGGGTCACCCGGAGCTGGCCGTCGACCACCTGGTAGCTTACGGAATCGACATGGCTGCCGCTGGCCAGCGGCGCGGCCTGATCGAGGAAGGCACGGGCGAAGGCAATCACCTTGGCCCCACGCACCTGGTTGTAGCCGGGGCCTTTCTGCGCCCCGCCCGCTTCGCTGATCGCGTCGGTTCCGTACAGGGCATCGTACAGCGACCCCCAGCGAGCGTTGGCGGCGTTCAGCGCGTAGCGCGCGTTCATCACCGGCACCACCAACTGCGGGCCGGCCTGGCTGCTGATCTCGCTGTCGACATTGGCGGTGCTGGCCTGTACCTGGGCCGGTGGCGGCAGCAGGTAACCGATGGCTTCGAGGAAGGCACGATAGGCCGGCATATCCGTCACCGGACCCGGGTTGGCGCGGTGCCATTGGTCCAGCTCGGCCTGCAGACGATCGCGCTCGGCCAGCAGCGCGCGATTCTGTGGCGCCAGGTCGTGCACCAGGGCATCGAAGCCCGCCCAGAAAGCGGCGCTCTCGAGACCGCTGCCCGGCAGCACTTCTTCATCAACGAAACGTTGCAGGTTGGCGGCCACTTGCAGGCGCTGGCAGTTCACGCGATCGGTCATCTTTGACTCTCCAATTCAGTTATCCCCTGCCCCGCGACAACAACGGCGGGGGTCAGGGATTGTTCGGCGCTGGGCGCCGCTCTATTGCGTTCAGGCCAGGGCGGCAATACCGGCCTTGGCGACCTGGGCGTCCTGATCGGCTTTGACCCCGGACACGCCAACCGCACCAATCACCTGGCCGTCGACGATCAGCGGTACGCCGCCTTCGAGGGACGTCAGCAAGGGGGCCGACAGAAAGGCACTGCGGCCGCCGTTGACCATGTCCTCGTAACCCTTGGTCTCGCGCCGACCGAGGGCCGAGCTGCGCGCCTTCTCGCTGGCGATGTAGGCCGCGATCGGTGCGCAACCATCGAGGCGTTCGAGGGCCAGCGGATGACCGCCGTCATCGACCACGGCAATGGCCACGGCCCAGTTGTGCTGCTGCGCTTCGGCGCGGGCAGCGGCGAGGATGCGGGCGACTTCGGCTTGACCCAATACGGATTTGCTTTGCATGTGTGGTTTCTCATGATTGATTGGCGCGTAATGCGCGAATTCGTGGCCCGGATACAACCCGGGAGTTTTCGGCCGTTCCGGACTGCATCCGGACTCCTAAAGCGAGGGCCGCGGCCCTCAGCCCATGGCGTCCTCGACCACCTCGATCCAGTGGCGCACGGGGGTACGCCCGGCGCCATCGAGATGGGTCTGGCAGCCGATGTTGGCGGTGACGATCACCTCCGGCGTTCCGCTTTCCAGGGCGTCCATCTTGTTGTCGCGCAACTGCCGGGACAGCTCTGGCTGAGTGATCGAATAGGTTCCGGCCGAACCGCAGCACAGGTGCCCGTCGGCCACCGCGGTGAGCTGGAAGCCCAGACGGCTGAGCACGCCCTCGACGGCGCCGCCGAGTTTCTGCGCATGCTGCAGGGTGCACGGGCAATGGAAGGCCAGGCGCTGGTCGCTGCGCACGCCGAGCGCTTCCAGCGCCTCGCCGCGCAGCACTTCGACCAGGTCCTTGGCCAACTCGCTGACCCGCTTGGCTTTCGCCGCGTAGGCCGGGTCATGCTCGAGCAGGTGGCCGTAATCCTTGACGAAGGCGCCGCAGCCGCTGGCGGTCTGCACGATCGCTTCGGCGCCGACCTCGATCGCCGGCCACCAGGCATCGATATTGCGCCGGGCACGCTGCAAACCCTGCTCCTGGGCGTTGAGGTGATAATCCACGGCGCCGCAGCAACCGGCCTCGCGGATCGGCGTGACGCTGATGCCGAGACGATCGAGCACCCGAGCACTGGCGGCGTTGGTGTTGGGCGACAGGCCCGCCTGCACGCAGCCCTCGAGGATCAACACCCGGCGGTCATGGCGCATCGGCGGTCGCGGCTTGGCCGGGTGGATCTGTCGCGGCAACTTGGCCTTGAGCACGGCCGGTAGCAACGGGCGGAACGCCTCGCCGGTCTGGACCAAGGCCTTGAACAGCGCCGGACGCGGCACTAGGGCGCGCAGGCTTTCGCGCAGCACGCGCTGGCCCAGCGGACGCGGCACGGCCGCGTCGACCACCGCGCGGCCGATATCCAGCAGGTTGTGGTAGTCCACCCCCGACGGGCAGGTGGTTTCGCAGTTGCGGCAGGTCAGGCAGCGGTCCAGGTGCAACTGGGTCTTGGCCGTGACTTGATTGCCTTCGAGCACCTGCTTGATCAGGTAGATACGCCCGCGCGGGCCGTCCAGCTCGTCGCCGAGCAGCTGGTAGGTCGGGCAGGTGGCATTGCAGAATCCGCAATGCACGCAGCTGCGCAGGATGCTTTCGGCTTCTTCGCCGCGCGGCAGACGCTTGGCCTGTTCAGTTAAATTCGTCTGCACGGCTTAAACCTCGGCATACATGCGGCCAGCGTTGAAGATCCCTTGCGGGTCGAGCTGGGATTTCAGCTGGCGGTGATAGCGCAGCAAGGGCGCGGCCAGGGGCTGGAACGGGCTGTCGCAGACCCCGGCAGTGAAGCAGGTGGCATGGCCACCGGCGGCACTGACGATGCTGCGGATCTGCGCCGCCTCGGCAGTGGATTTCAGCCAGCGCTGGGCACCGCCCCAGTCGATCAACTGATCGCCGGGCAAGCTCAGCACCGCGCTGTTGTTCGGCAGAGACAGGCGCCACAAGGGTCGCGGGTCGGCGAAGAAGGCCAGGCGCTGCTCGTTCAGCTGCTGCCAGTAGGTCGGGTCGAGCAGCTCGCCACCGAGGCTCTTGCGCGCGGCAGCCACCGAACCTTCGCCACCTTCCAGGCGCAGGTGCAGGGCGCGGCCGTCATGACTGGCGGCGCTCAGCGGGATCGGCTGCTGGCCCCACTCGGCGAGTTTGCGCAGGGCGCTCTCGACATCCATCGGCAGGCGCAGGCTGAGGCACTCACGGGGCTTGGGAAGCACCTTGAGCGACACTTCGGTGAGCAGCCCCAGGCAGCCGAAACTACCCACCAGCAGGCGCGACAGGTCATAACCGGCGACGTTCTTCATCACCTCGCCGCCGAAGCGCAGGTGCTTGCCGTGGCCGGTGATCAGACGCGTACCCAGGACCATGTCGCGGACCGAGCCGACCCAGGGCCGCCGTGGGCCGGACAGCCCCGTGGCGACCATGCCGCCGACGGTGGCACCGCCAGCGAAGCTCGGCGCCTCACAGGTGAGCATCTGCCCGGCCTCATCCAGCGCCGCCTGCAATTCGACCAGCGGGGTGCCGGCGCGGGCAGTGATCACCAGCTCGGTCGGGTCGTAGCTGACAATGCCACGGTGGGCGCGGCTGTCGATCACCTCGCCGGTGACCGGGCGGCCAAGAAATGCCTTGCTGTTGCCGCCCTGAATACGCAGCGGCAACGAATTGTTGAGGGCGTGATTGACCTGTTCCAGCAGCGCCGTGCTGGCATCGAAATCATGCGGCATGACCATCAGAAACGCTCCAGGTCGGGAAAGGGCAGCTGGCCGTGGTGCACATGCATGGCGCCGAATTCGGCGCAGCGATGCAGGGTCGGGATGTTCTTGCCGGGGTTGAGCAGGCCCTTGGGATCGAAGGCTGCTTTCACCGCGTGGAACAGGGTCAGCTCGTCGCTGTTGAACTGGGCGCACATCTGGTTGATCTTCTCGCGGCCGACGCCGTGCTCGCCGGTGATGCTGCCGCCGACCTTCACGCAGAGTTCGAGGATCTTGCCGCCGACGGCTTCGGCGCGCTCCAGCTCGCCGGGCTGGTTGGCATCGAACAGGATCAGCGGGTGCATGTTGCCGTCGCCAGCGTGGAACACGTTGGCCACGCGCAGGCCGTACTCGGCGGACAGCTCGGCGATGCCGCGCAGCACACCGGGCAACTCGCGGCGCGGAATGGTGCCGTCCATGCAGTAGTAGTCCGGCGAGATGCGCCCGACCGCCGGGAAGGCGTTCTTGCGTCCGGCCCAGAACCTGACCCGTTCGGCCTCGTCACGGGCCAGGCGCACTTCGCTGGCGCCGGCCGCCTCCAACACCACACGTACCCTTTCGCACTCGTCGCGCACGTCGGCTTCGACGCCGTCCAGTTCACACAGCAGGATGGCCTCGGCCTCGACCGGGTAGCCGGCATGGATGAAGTCTTCCGCGGCGCGGATCGCCAGGTTGTCCATCATCTCCAGGCCGCCGGGAATGATGCCGGCGGCGATGATGTCGCCCACCGCGCGCCCGGCCTTTTCCACCGAATCGAAGCTGGCCAGCAGCACCTTGGCCACCTGCGGCTTGGGCAGCAACTTGACCGTGACCTCGGTGATGATGCCGAGCATGCCTTCCGAGCCGGTGAACAGCGCGAGCAGGTCGAAACCCGGTGCATCCAGGGCATCGGAGCCCAGGGTCATGCGCTCGCCCTCGACCGTAAGGACCTCGACCTTGAGCAGATTGTGCACGGTCAGGCCGTATTTCAGGCAATGCACGCCGCCGGCGTTCTCGGCCACGTTGCCGCCGATCGAACAGGCGATCTGCGAAGACGGATCCGGCGCGTAATACAGTTCATAAGGAGCGGCGGCCTGGGAAATCGCCAGGTTGCGCACGCCGGGCTGGACCCGGGCGAAACGCCCAGCCGGGTTGACCTCGAGAATCTTGTTGAAGCGCGCCATCACCAGCAGGATGCCCTGCTCCAACGGCAAGGCGCCGCCGGACAAGCCAGTGCCGGCGCCGCGTGCCACCACCGGCACGCCGCGCTGATAGCAAAGTTTGAGCAGACGCTCGACCTGCTCGATGCGCTCGGGCAGCACCACCAGCATCGGCGTGGCGGTGTAGGCCGAGAGGCCGTCGCATTCGTAGGGTTTGAGGTCTTCCTGGGTATGCAGCACGTCCAGGTCGGGCAGTTGCTCGCGCAATGCGGCCAGCAGGGCTGGCTTATCGACTGCGGGCAACGGGCCATCGACGCGCTCGTCGTACAGAATGCTCATGGCAGGCTCACTCGTGTGGCGTAGCGGGTGTAGTCGTTATGGCGCATCCGCACAGCGGTGCGCTAGTTGTGCACCATGTTTAGCCCCTGGCAATTCTGACGTCCACCTCCATCCATACTGGTATGACCAGTTTTTTTAGACTCGTGCATCACCACTTATCGACTCAGGCTTTGCCCTGCATGACTAAGGCGCTTATATTCGTCAACTGAATTTCGACAAACCCTAGCTGGTCATACCAGTCAGCGAGTGCACCAGAATGGATCTAGAACAGCCCGCAGCACGCCGCCAGGTCAGCGATGTAGTGGCCGAAAAAATTGAACGGTTGATCGTCGATGGCGTGCTCAAGGTGGGCCAGGCCCTGCCCTCGGAACGACGCCTGTGCGAGAAGCTCGGAATTTCCCGTTCGGCACTGCGCGAAGGGCTCAAGGTGCTGCGCGGGCGCGGCATCATCGAAACCGCCCAAGGCCGCGATTCGCGGGTCGCGACCCTGAACGGGGCGCGCGACGCCAGCCCGCTGATGCACCTGTTCAGCTCGCAGCCGCGCACCCTGTTCGATCTGCTTGAAGTACGCGCCCTGCTCGAGGCCGAGTCGGCGCGCCTGGCGGCCCTGCGCGGTACCGATGCGGATTTCGTCCTGCTGACCCGCCGCTACGAGGAAATGCTCGACGCCCACAACGAGCCGCCGAGCGAGGTCGAACCGCGCGAACATGCGCGCCTCGACCACGCCTTCCACCTGGCCATCTGCGAGGCATCGCACAACCCGGTGCTGCTGCACACCCTGCAATCGCTGACCGACCTGATGCTCAACTCGGTGTTCGCCTCGGTCAACAACCTCTATCACCGACCACTGCAGAAACGCCAGATCGACCGCCAGCATGCCCGGCTCTACCACGCGGTCATCGAGCGCCTGCCGGAGCAGGCGCAACGCGCCGCCCGCGAGCACATCCTCAGCATCCGCGACAACCTCAAGGAGATCGAACAGGAGGAACAGCGCCTGGTGCGCGCGACCATGAGATTGGAAGGCTGGTCGTGATCGGCCGGGGGCAGCCTATGGTGGGTTAGGCGCGACAGGCAGAGCCACCTCGGGCACCTGACTCGGCGCATCAACCCCGTGGCCGCTGGCAGCTGTTGGGTTACGCGCCGCTAACCCAGCCTACGCCTGCGGACGTCCGTGCTAGACTCGCGCGCTTCCGATTTGAGGTGAATTCTGTCGTGCCCCATGCCGCCCTCGCCCATCCGCCGCACTGGCTGACTGCCAGCCAACTGCACCCGGCCCCGGCTGCCGGGGTGCGCGAATGGCTGTTCAATCAAGAGTCGCTGACCCGCAGACTGACGGCCTTGTCCGCTGACGGCTTTAGCGTCAGCCCGTTGGTCGAGGGCTGGCAGCGCTTGCGCAGCGACGAATGCAGCGCCCTCAAGGTCGCGGCCGGCAGTCAGGGCTGGGTGCGTGAAGTGTATTTGCGCGGCCATGGCCAACCCTGGGTGTTCGCCCGCAGCGTGGCGGCGCGCAGCGTTCTGCAGGGCTCCGGCCTGGCCCTGGATCAGCTGGGCAGCCGCTCGCTCGGCGAACTGCTGTTCAGCGACCGCGCGTTCGACCGCAGCACCCTGCAGGCCTGCCGATTCCCGGCGGCCTGGCTGCCCACCGAAGTGCGTGCAGAACGCCTGTGGGCACGTCGCTCCTGCTTCAGCCGCGGCGCCCTCGGGGTGCTGGTGGTCGAAGTGTTTCTGCCCGAGTTCTGGCCGGCAGCCGGGATCGAGGCCTAGGGCCGCTCTTTCTGTATCGATCCACCCTTCGCGCCCAGCGCCCGTATAATCCGCCGCACCCCGCCCGGAGAAGCGCTCGATGTACACCCGCCTGCTCAAATCGCTGAATCGCCTGCATCCCCGCACCTGGGACTTCATCCAGCTGATGCGCCTGGAAAAGCCCATCGGCATCTACCTGCTGCTCTGGCCGACGCTATGGGCCCTGTGGGTCGCAGCCGAAGGTGTGCCGAGCGCGAAAAACCTGTTTATCTTCATCGTCGGAGTGATCCTGATGCGCGCCGCCGGCTGCGTGATCAACGACTACGCCGACCGCAACTTCGACGGCCACGTCAAACGCACCCAGGCGCGGCCCTTGGCCAGCGGCAAGGTGACGCCGCGCGAGGCGCTGATCCTGTTCGCCGTGCTGCTGGCGCTGGCCTTTATCCTGGTGCTGCTGACCAACGCCGCGACCATCTGGCTGTCTTTTGGCGGCCTGGCCCTGGCCGCCTGCTACCCCTTCATGAAGCGCTATACCTTCTATCCCCAGGTGGTGCTCGGCGCGGCGTTTTCCTGGGGCATGCCGATGGCCTTCACCGCCGAAACCGGCAGCCTGCCGCCGGAGGCCTGGCTGCTGTTCATCGCCAACCTGCTGTGGACGGTGGCCTATGACACCTACTACGCCATGGCCGACCGCGAGGACGACCTGAAAATCGGGGTGAAATCCACCGCCATCCTGTTCGGCGAGGCCGACCGCCTGATCATCGCCATCCTTCAGGGCCTGACCCTGCTGTGCCTGCTGCTGGCCGGCAGTCGCTTCGAGCTGGGCCTGCCCTTCCATCTCGGCTTGGTAGTGGCGGCCGCCTGCTTCGCCTGGGAATACCACAAGACCCGCAACCGCAAGCCGATGGCCTGTTTCAACGCCTTCCTGCACAACCACTGGGCGGGGTTGGCGATTTTCCTCGGCATCGTGCTGGATTACGCGCTGCGGGCACAGCCGAGCGTTTTGCCCTGAGGCAGGGCCGGGCTACTATCCAGGCTCCCCCGCCCAGTTATGCGAGACAAGGCCGCCGATGTCACTCAATCCCCCTGCCATCGAGGCCCGCACAACCTCATTGCCCATCCCGTGTAAGGCACGCCGCTGCCCCTGCCTGTCACATGGCTGCAATAATTCCGTTATCTAATGCCACGCATGACAGTAGAACGACTTGAGGCTGGATCCATGGTTGGCAAGAACATTCTGATCGTCGATGACGAAGCACCGATCCGCGAAATGATCGCGGTGGCCCTGGAAATGGCCGGTTACGAGTGCCTGGAAGCGGAGAATAGCCAGCAGGCCCATGCCATCATCGTCGACCGCAAGCCCGACCTGATCCTGCTCGACTGGATGCTCCCCGGCACCAGCGGCATCGAACTGGCACGCCGGCTCAAGCGTGACGAGCTGACCTGCGACATCCCGATCATCATGCTCACCGCCAAGGGCGAAGAAGACAACAAGATCCAGGGCCTGGAGGTCGGCGCCGACGACTACATCACCAAGCCGTTCTCGCCGCGCGAACTGGTCGCCCGCCTCAAGGCCGTGCTGCGTCGCGCCGGCCCCAGCGACAGCGAGGGACCGATCGAAGTCGGCGGCCTGCTGCTCGACCCCGTCAGCCACCGGGTGACCATCGATGGCACGCCGGCCGAGATGGGCCCGACCGAATACCGCCTGCTGCAGTTCTTCATGACCCATCAGGAACGTGCCTATACCCGCGGCCAGTTGCTCGACCAGGTCTGGGGCGGCAACGTCTACGTCGAGGAACGCACCGTCGATGTGCACATCCGCCGCCTGCGCAAGGCGCTCGGCGAAGCTTACGAAAACCTGGTGCAGACCGTGCGCGGCACCGGCTATCGTTTCTCCAGCAAGAGCTAGCGCTATTCCCGGCCGATGATGGCGCGGGTTAGGATTGCCGGCTTGCCTCTGCGGCTCAATGGATCGATTGGCGGATGACTCCCAAGTGAAGCAAAACTGGCGTGGCACTGTGGTGCGCAGTCTGCTGTTGTTAATCGGCGCCAGCCTGCTGCTCGGCCTGCTCACCGGCGAGTATGCCTGGGCGCTGGCCACCGGCCTGGCCATCTACCTGGGCTGGACCCTGAACCAATTGCTGCGCCTGCACAAATGGCTGAAAGAACACCAGCCGGACGAGCCACCACCGGATGGCTATGGCCTGTGGGGCGAGGTGTTCGACAGCATCTACCACCTGCAACGACGCAACGAGAAAGCCCGCGGCCGCCTGCAGGCGGTGATCGATCGGGTGCAGGAATCCACCGCCGCGCTGAATGACGCAGTGATCATGCTCGACAGCAACGGCAATCTGGAATGGTGGAACCGCGCCGCGGAAACCCTGCTTGGCCTGAAAACCCCGCAGGACAGTGGTCAAACGATCACCAACCTGCTGCGCGACCCGCGCTTCGTCGAATACTTCGAGCGCGGCAGCTACCTCGAACCGCTGGAGTTGCCTTCGCCGCTCAACAACCGTCGGCGCCTGCAGTTCCATATCACCCACTACGGCAATCGCGAGCACTTGATGCTGGTGCGTGACGTCACCCGCTTGTTTCAGCTCGAACAGATGCGCAAGGACTTCGTCGCCAACGTCTCCCACGAGTTGCGCACGCCGCTGACGGTGATCAGCGGTTACCTGGAAACCCTGCTGGACAACGTCGAAGACGTCAACCCGCGCTGGCTGCGCGCGCTGCAGCAGATGCAGCAGCAGGGCGGGCGCATGCAGAGCCTGCTCAATGACCTGCTGTTGCTGGCCAAGCTGGAAGCCACCGACTACCCCTCGGACAACCAGCCGGTGGCGGTCGACCTGCTGCTGTTGAGCATCAAGAGCGACGCCCAGGCGCTGTCCGGTGAAAGCATGCACCACATCAGCCTGGAGGCCGACCCGCATTTGCGTCTCAAGGGCAGCGAGGCGGAACTGCGCAGTGCCTTCTCCAACCTGGTGTTCAATGCGGTCAAGTACACCCCCGCGGAAGGCGAGATTCACATCCGCTGGTGGGGCGACGAGCAGGGCGCGCACCTCGCGGTGCGAGACAGCGGCCTGGGCATCGAGGCCAAGCACCTGCCACGCCTGACCGAACGCTTCTACCGGGTCGACTCCAGCCGCGCGAGCAACACCGGCGGTACCGGCCTGGGCCTGGCCATCGTCAAGCATGTGCTGCTGCGCCACCGCGCCCGCCTGCAGATCGTCAGCAGCCTGGGCAAGGGCAGCACCTTCACCTGCCACTTCCCCAGCACTCAAGTGGTGCGGCGCGACAGCTAAGCCGCCGCGGTCGATGCGCAGGCTTGCAAAGCCGCTTGCTTGGCCCCACCCTCTAGCGGTCATTGGCCTACCGAAACCTTTATGGACCCCTCCACGAGTCTCACCGTCACTACCTTTTTCGCCGATTTCGGCCTCGTTCTCTTCGCCCTGTTGCTGGTGCTGCTCAACGGCTTTTTCGTCGCCGCCGAGTTTGCCATCGTCAGGCTGCGTGCCACCAAGGTCGAGGCCCTGGCCAACCAGAACGGCTGGCGCGGACATATCCTGCGCACTGTGCACAACCAGATGGATGCCTACCTGTCGGCCTGCCAACTGGGCATCACCCTGGCCTCGCTGGCCCTCGGCTGGGTCGGCGAGCCGGCCTTCGCCGAACTGCTCACCCCGCTACTCGGCGCCATTGGCATCGAGTCGGCCAAGCTGGTGCACGGCATTGCCTTCTTCACCGCCTTCTCGATCATTTCCTACCTGCATATCGTGGTGGGCGAGCTGGCACCGAAGTCCTGGGCGATTCGCCAGCCCGAACTGCTGTCGTTGTGGACGGCCGCGCCGCTGTATCTGTTCTACTGGGCCATGTACCCGGCGATCTTCCTGCTCAATGCCAGCGCCAACGCCATCCTGCGCATTGCCGGCCAGGGCGAACCGGGGCCGCATCACGAGCACCATTACAGCCGCGACGAACTCAAGCTGATCCTGCACTCCAGCCGCGCCAGCAACCCCAGCGACCAGGACATGCGCGTGCTGGCCTCGGCGGTGGAACTCGGTGAACTGGAAGTGGTGGACTGGGCCAACTCCCGTGAAGACTTGATCTACCTTGAGCTCAACGCCCCGCTGGACGAGGTGTTCAGCGTGTTTCGCCGGCACAAGTACAGCCGCTACCCGATCTTCGACGAAGCCGCCGGCGAGTTCGTCGGCGTGCTGCACATCAAGGATCTGCTGCTGCACCTCTCCCTGCTGGAGATGCTGCCCTCGGCGCTGAAACTGGCCGAGTTGATGCACCCGATCGAACGGGTTGGCCGGCATATGCCGCTGTCCAACCTGCTCGAACAGTTCCGTCAGGGTGGCTCGCACTTCGCCCTGGTCGAAGAAGCAGACGGCAAGGTCATCGGCTACCTGACCATGGAAGACGTGCTCGAAGCCCTGGTCGGCGATATTCAGGACGAACACCACAAGACCGAGCGCGGCATTCTCGCCTATCAGCCGGGCAAGTTGCTGGTGCGCGGCGACACGCCGCTGTTCAAGGTCGAACGCCTGCTGGGGGTCAACCTCGACCATATCGAAGCGGAAACCCTGGCCGGGCTGATCTACGAAACCCTCAAGCGCATGCCCGAGGAAGAGGAAGTGCTGGAAGTGGAGGGGCTGCGCATCATCGTCAAGAAGATGAAGGGACCGAAGATTGTCCTGGCCAAGGTCCTCAGGCTGCAGTGAGCGGCTCAAGCGCTCACTGGCCGTGGACCACGCCGCCAGCTCAGCAGGCTGTGACCGAGCAGCGCGAGGAGAATGATGCTGCCGCCCAGCAGTACCTGGCCACCCGGGGCCTCGTCGAGCAGCCACCAGACCCATAATGGCCCGAGCACCACTTCCAGCAGCAGCAACAAGCCCACATCGGTGGCGCTGATCCAGCGCGGCCCGAGCTGAATCAGCATGAACGCCAGCGGTAGCAACACTCCGGCCATCAGCGCCAGTACCAGCCACTGCTGTGCGGCAAGAGTCGGGGTGCCGCCGAAGACGAACCCCAGCAGCGACACCAACAGGGCGCCGGGAATCAACGCCGGACTCATGTCCACCGCCGGTTGGCTGCGCGCCAGGGTGAAATTAACGGCCAGCAATGTGGCGGCCGCCAGCGCCAGCAGACTGCCGGTCAGGCTGCTATCCGGTGACTCATCGGCGACGATCAACAGGACGCCCCCGAGGCAGACCAGTATCGCCAGCAGAGTGCGCAGGGCCAGGCGCTCGCCCAGCCAAAACCAGGCCAAGGCGGCAGCGATCAATGGCGACAGGCTGAAGATCAACAGGGTACTGGCCGCCCCGGCCAGGCCTATGGCGTGGACGAAACACAGCGTACTGAAACAGTAGCTCAGCGCGCAGCCGACGCCGGTCCAGCCGCAACGGCAAAATGCTCCGGGTAGCGCGCCGCGATAGCGCCAGGTCAGCAGCAGGCCCAGGCCGATCGCCATCAGCAGACCGCGCCATGCCAGGATCTGCAGGGCATCGCCGGACAGCCAGCGTAGCACCAGGGCATCCGGTGAAATCACCAGCATGCCCAGGGCGGTCAGGAGCAAGCCCTTCTGTCTGTCCTGCACTTTTTCTTCCTTGTATGACTGCCCAACGGTAGCCGCGAAGGGTATCGCTGCGCTCAACCCATACCGCTAGCAGCCTGCCAGGCGACTATCGCTGAGCAGGCTGCCGAAGTCCGCCGGCCGGTGCACGCAACCGGCCAGTTGCAGGGCATGCCAGAACATCGCCTGGTTACTGGAGATCACCGGCAGACCCAGGCTGCGCTCCAGCTCGGCGAGCATACCCAGGGTGCGCAGGTTGGTGCAGGCGAGAAACAACGCGTCGACCCGCTGACCGATCAGCAGCTCGCGCGCCGCCTGCTCAATCGCCGCCTCGGGAATTCGCGGGATCTCGGCATCCTCCAGCACGGCGAAGGTACCGAAGGCCACCACCTCGTGGCCAGCCTGCTCCAGCCCCTGGCAGAGCGGGTAGTTGACCTCGCCGATGTAGGGTGTGAGCACTGCGATGCGTCGGGCGTCGAGACCGCGCAAAGCAGCCTTGACCGCACTCCAGGGATTAGTCACCGGGACGCCCGGGTGCGACTGGCTGATCAGCCGGGTTACCTCCTGCTCACCGATCAACATGCTGCCGGAGGTGCAGCCGAATGCCAGCACGTCCAGCGGCAAGCCCGGCACCAGCTGCGCGCTGGACTGAGCGAGTCCCTGTGCCAGAGCGCGCAGCCCCTCGGGGGTGACTTTAGGGCTGCAGGGGGTGCGGGTGCTGTACAGCTCAATGCGCTCGCCGAGTAACTGGCGCCATTCGTTTTCCAGAGTAAAGTCGCTGGCCAGTTGCACCAGGCCGATGCGCACATGGCTGTCATCCGCGGCGCGCTGATGCTCGTAGATGCGTTGCCATTTCTGAAAACCGGCGAAGGACAGTGACATCTCAAGCCCCCTCGAGCAGGTGCGCAGCGTAGTTGGCGATCGCGGTGTCCTGCACCCCGGTTCCGGTCAGGTCGCACACCGTGATCTGCTCGGCCGCAGTGCGCGCCTGGCAGCCTTCGGCGATCAGACTGCCCAGCTCGAATACCTCGCGCTCAAGCGCCGGGGCGTGATGCAGTTCGCCGAGGGTCTGAGACTGACTGAGGCGATCGACCACCACTATGTCAGCGTTGGCCAGGATGGCCGGCTCCAGTTCGTTCTTGTGCGGATTGTCCGAGCCCATAGCGGTGACATGCACCCCCCTGGGCAGGTCGCTCCAGCGCAGCACAGGTTCGCGCGCCGGGGTAGTGGTGATGACGATATCGGCCTGGGCGCAGGCACTGGCGGCGCTGGCGTGCACGGTCACCGGCAGGCCGTGATAGGCACGCATATGGGTGGCATAGGCCTCGGCCTTTGCGCGGTCGCGGGCGTGTACATGCACCTCGCGGATGTCGCGTACCAGGCGCAGGGCAGCGACCTGCAGCTCAGCCTGCAGGCCTGCACCGATCACCGCGACGCTGCGTGCATCGGTGCGCGACAGGTGCTTGGCGGCGATGGCGCCGGCCAGCGCGGTGCGGATGTCGGTCAGGTAGCCCTCGTCGAACAGCACCGCCTCGACCAGCCCGGTCTTGGCCGAGAACAGCAGCATCAAACCGTTGAGGCTGGGCAGACCGAGCGCGGGGTTATCGAAGAAGCCGGGACTGATCTTGATCGCGAAGCACGGCCAGCCGCGAATATGCGCGGTCTTCACGTCGACCTCGCCGTTGCTTTCGACGATATTCATGCTGAGGATCGGTGGCATCTCGACCTCGCCACGACCGAGGGCGGCAAAACCAGCTTCGACCGCCTCCAGGGCGGCCTGATCCAGTTTCACCCGCTTGGCAATCTGCTGGCGGTTATAGATCTGCATAGGGGCGCTCTCCGGCCAGGCGGCAGGCCTCGGCAAAGGTTTTATTCGACAGGTTCTGGCCACTGACCACCAAGGCCACCCGCCGTCCAGACAGGTCGAGCCGGTACTGCTCGACGGCGGCGACACCAACGGCAGCGGCGCCTTCGACCAACATCTTTTCCTCATGCAGGAAGTGCAACATGGCGCGGGCGATCTGCGTCTCGTCGACCTTGTAGCCGCGGTCCATGTAGCGCTGGGTCATGGCGAAGGTCCAGGCGTTGTCCAGGCCAATGCCGCCGCCCAGGCTGTCAGCAAGCGACGCCACCTCGGGCACCTGCACCGGATGGCCGGCGGCCAGGCTCTCGAGCATCGCCGCGCCCTGGTTCATGCTCACCCCGATCACCTCGGCCCGCGGGTTGATGGCCTTGACCGCCAAGCCGACGCCGGCAATCAGGCCACCACCGGACAGGCCGGCGAACACCAGGTCGGTGTCGGGCTGCTCCTCCATGATCTCCAGGCCGCAGGTGCCCTGGCCGGCGATCACCAGCGGGTCGTCGAAGGGCGAGACATAGGCCAGGCCCTGCTCGTCGCGCAAACGGCGCGCCTCGACGTCGGCCTCGTCCTGGGCTTCACCATGGATCACCAGCTCGGCACCGCTCTGGCGCAGGGCCTCGACCTTGTTCTCCGGCACCAGACGCGAAATGCACACCGTAACCGGGATGCTCAGGTGCCGTCCGGCATAGGCCAGTGCGCGACCGAAGTTGCCGGTGGACATGGTCACCACGCCACGCGCGCGTTGCGCGGTGTCCAGGCCTAGCAGTGCATTGGTCGCACCGCGCAGCTTGAAGGCGCCGGTCGGCTGCAGGTTGTCCAGCTTCAGCCAGACCTCGCAGTTCCAGCGTTGCGACAACGACTCGGAGCGCACCAGCGGGGTGCGCAGGACTAACCCGGCAATGCGCTGGCGCGCCAGGTAGATGTCATGCAGGGTTAGTTCGTGGTGCATACAAATCCCCAACAGTCAGTGAAACCAACAAGCCGGAGACCTTGCCGCCCCCGGTTCTGACTAGCGGCAAGCCTTACTTGGCCTGCCAGGCGCCGCTGCTGATCAGCTTGTCGGTGACCTTGTTCACCGCGCGTTCGGCGCGGCCGACAATGTCATCCACATCATCACGGGTGACCACCAACGGCGGCGCGAAGCCAAGGATGTCGCCGTGCGGCATTGCGCGTGCGATCAGGCCTTCCTCCATACAGGCGGCAGAGATCATCGGGCCAACCTTGAGGCTGGGGTCGAAGTGCTGGCGCTTGCTACGGTCGCTGGAGAATTCCAGGGCCGCCAGCAAGCCGATACCGCGAACCTCGCCGACCAGCGGATGCTCGGCGAAAGTGGCCTGCATGCGCTGCTGCAGGTAGGCGCCGGTATCCCGAGCGTTGCCAGTAAGGTTCTCGCGGTCGATGATGTTCAGGTTGGCGATGGCCGCGGCGATGCCAATGGGGTGACCCGAGTAGGTATAGCCATGGCCGATGGCGCCGAACTGGTCGGTGCCCTGCTCCAGCACCTGCCACACGCGCTCGCCGACGATGACCCCGGACAACGGTTGGTAGGCCGAGGTCAGGCCCTTGGCCACGGTAATCAGGTCTGGCTTCATTTCGTAGTACTGCGAGCCGAAGTCCACACCCAGACGACCGAAACCGCAGACTACTTCGTCGGCAATCAAGAGGATGTCGTACTTGTCCAGCACCTTGCGGATCTCCGCCCAGTAGCCCTGTGGCGGCGGCACGATGCCGCCGGTGCCGAGTACCGGCTCGCCGATCATCGCCGCGACAGTGTCCGGGCCTTCGGCGAGGATCATTTCCTCGAGTTTTTGCGCGCAATAACGGGAGAAATCCAACTCGCTCATGGCGTCGTCGGGGCGGCGATAGTAGACCGGCGCGACGGTGTGCTTAATGCGTTCCAGGGGCAGGTCGAAGTGGGCATGAAACACCGGCAGGCCGGTCATGGAACCGGAGGCGATGCTCGAACCGTGGTAGCCGCGGTCGCGGGAGATGACCTTCTTCTTCTCCTTGCGGCCGAGGATGTTGTTGTAGTACCAGACCAGCTTGAGCTGGGTCTCGTTGGCGTCCGAGCCGGACATGCCGTAGTAGACCTTGCTCATGCCCTGACCGGCGAGCGTTACGATGCGCTCGGATAGCGTGGCCAGGCCTTCGGTCGTGTGGCCGACATAGGTGTGGTAGTAGGCCAGTTGCTTGGCCTGCTCGTAGATTGCCTCGGCCATCTCGGTGCGGCCGTAGCCGATGTTCACGCAATACAGGCCGGCGAAGCCATCGATGAACTCGTTGCCCAGCGAATCCTGGATGCGGATGCCCTTGGCACCGGTGACGATCCGCGCCGGGCTCTCGCCGTGGGCGTGCTGTTTGAGGTGGGTGGAGGCGTGAAACACGTTCTGGCGGTCGATCTCGATGATCTTCTGGGTGTCGATAGTCATGGCATTGCCCTCATGTAATTCGTGAATGGTGTTGGCGCGGATCTCAACTGATGACCGCACGAGCGCAGTAGCTTTCAACTGCCGCTGGCACTGGGTAGGCCACCCAGGCAGTAATATTTGATCTGGCTGTACTCATCGAGACCGTGGCGCGAGCCTTCACGACCGAGACCCGATTGCTTAACGCCGCCGAAGGGCACGGCGGGGCCAGTCATCTTCACCGAGTTGACGCTGACCATGCCGAACTCCAGGCCACGCAGCAGTTGCCAGACCTGGCGCATGTCGTAGCCAAAGACATAGGCGGCCAGGCCATACTCCGTGTCGTTGGCCTGGTCGATCAGCTGTTCCAGGTTGTCCCAGGCCAGCACACCGGCCACCGGGGCGAAGTTCTCCTCGCGATAGACGCGCATCTCGGGCGTCACGTCGGCCAGCAGGGTCGGGATGAAGAAGTTGTGGCCGGGAGCCAGACTTTGATCGCCGACCAACAGTCGTGCCCCCTTGGCCACAGCGTCGTCCACCAGTTCCTGGGCCTTGGCCACCGCCTTGGCGTTGATCAGCGGGCCCTGATTGACCCCGCGGACCAAGCCATTGCCAACAGTCAGTTCGCCCATGCGCCGGGCGAACGCGGCGAGAAAGGGCTCGTACAGCGAGCGATGGACGAAGATGCGGTTGGCTGCCAGGCAGTCCTGGCCGGTGGTCTGGAACTTGGCGTCAATCGCCGCCTGGGCGGCCTGCTCCACGTCCATGTCCGGCAGGACGATGAAGGGCGCGTTGCCGCCCAGCTCCATGGAGCACTTCTTCACCGTGGCCGCGGCCTGCTGCAGCAGCAGACGGCCGACCCGGGTCGAGCCGGTGAAGGACAGCGCCTTGACCTTGTCGCTGGCGCAGAGCACCTGGGAAACCATCTGTGGTTCGCCGGTGATGACGTTGAATACCCCGGCGGGGAAGCCGGCGCGCTCAGCCAGCTCGGCCAGTGCCAGGGCAGAGAACGGCGTCTCGCCGGCTGGCTTGACCAATACGCTGCAACCCACGGCCAGCGCCGCGGCGGCCTTGCGGGTGATCATCGCGCAGGGAAAGTTCCATGGCGTGATCAGGGCCACCACGCCGATCGGCTCACGCACGCTGCCCAGCTGTGCATTGCGGATATGACTGGGGATGGTCTCGCCGTAGGCACGCCGCGCCTCCTCGGCAAACCAGCGAATAAAGGAGGCGGCGTAGTCGATCTCACCACGCGACTCGTCGAGAGGCTTGCCCTGCTCCAGGGTCATCAGCCGGGCCAGGTCTTCCTTATTGTCCACCAGCAGATCGTGCCACTTGTTGAGGATCACACCGCGGGCATCCACCGACAGCGCGCGCCAGGCCGGGAAGGCGGCTTGCGCAGCTTCGATGGCTTGCTCGACCTGACTGGCGTCGAGCTGGGCGCAACGGCCGATGGTGTCATCGCTAGCCGGATTGAAAACGGCTTCATCGCGCCCCTCGTGGCCGGCGACCCATTTGCCGTTGACGTAGGCCAACTGGCGGACCAGGCGTGGATCTTTAAGCATATGCATGGACAGCGTCCCCTCTTCAGGTCTGGTCGCTGCGAGTTCGCGGCCAGAGCGTGGTGCGTGTTTACAGCGTCCACTTTAGGGCTTGTCGGACGACGGCTTTTTCTCTTCAGGGGGTGACTGGGCTGTGTTTTTTTTCTTTTCCGGTGGCTTACCGAGGTTTTTTTCTGCACCTGGGCGCGGCAAATACCAACGGCCACCACCAGGATTAGAGAGAGCCTCAGTTACTCTTCTTCACCCTCGAGCAATAGCGCAGGCTCGCTGTGTTTGATGGTCTTGGTGACGATGTAGGTGAAGTAGCGCTCGATGCCCAAGTCAGCCATCAGCCAGCGGTCGATCAGGCGCTGGTACTGGTCGATGTCACGCGCCATGACCTTGACGATGTAGTCGATACCGCCGCCGGTGGCGTAGCACTCGGTTACTTCGGGGCAGTCTTGCATGGCACTTTCGAAGCGCTGGAAGGCTTCGCGGCTATGCTGCTTGAGGCTGATTTCGACCATCACAGCGGCACGCTTGAACAGCATCTCGGTGTTCAAAATGGCGCCATAGCCGCGGATGATGCCAGCGTCTTCGAGGCGCTTGACCCGTTCCCAGCAGGGGCTGATAGACAGGCTGATGGCTTCGGCCAGGCTGGATTTGGTGATCCGCCCGTTACTCTGCAGGATGCGCAGAATCTTCAGGTCGTAACTGTCCAGACGCATAAACCGCTCCACGGCGAAAAAAGGCTATGTCGTGGGTTGGTCGGCAGGCTTGGCGCTGCGCCCAGTCCTTCCTGCGTGTGCACGGCACATCCTGCAGGAGCAGCCACCGCGCACCGCATATCCGAAACATAGCTAAAATACACCGGCGAGCTGACCCGCCGGCACAGGGCTTACTGCTGTTTCAACGCAGCAACTTCCTGTTCTTCCAGCACGGCAATTTCCTGCTCCAGCGCCTTGAGCACGGTACCCGCTTCGGGACCGGCCAGGTCCACCAGTTTGTCGCGCATCGGCTGACTGGCCTTGCGGAAGGCCGCTTGCTCTTCCTCATTCAGGTGCACCAACTGGATACTTGGCTTGGCCTGCTTGATCTTCTCCAGGCGCTCGTTGTTGTACTTCGCCTGGGTCTCGAAGATATAAGGCGCCAACTCACCCACGGTCTCGTCGATGATCGTGCGTTGCTTGGCTGGCAGGCCCTGATACCAGGACTCACTGGACAGTACGGCGACGGTGAACTGCTGATGACCCGACCAGGTCATGACATCGTTGACCTCATAGAACTTCATTTCCTCAATAGCGAAGACCGGGTTTTCCTGGCCGTCGATCATCTTCAACTGCAGGGCGCCATATACCTCGGAATAGGGCAACGGCGTCGGCACTGCACCGAACGACTTGTAGGTCTCGACCAACATCGGCGAGGCCATCACACGCATCTTCACGTTGTCGAAATCGGCCGGCTTGCGCACCACCTTGTTGGTGGTCCAGACCATAGCGCCTTCTGGGTACATGCTCAGCAGGCGTAGGTTGCGAGTCTTCAGCTTGTCGGCGATGGGGCCATAAATGGTCGGGCTTTCGGTGAGCAGCTTGAGGTTGACCTGGTTGTTCTGGGACAGCAGATAGGGCACCGAGAACACCTGCATGCCTGGGGCAGTCGAACCGAGAATGCCGGTCGAGCCGTGAGTGAACTGCAGGACGCCGTTGGCTACCAGTTCGGTGAGATCCTCCGACTCGCCCAAGGCACCGTAGGGATAGACGGTGACGCTGATGTCACCTCCGCTCTTCTCTTCCACCAGCTGCTTGAACTTTTGCGCATAGGCGTCCTGGACGCTGCCACTGATTTCCTCCAGCGCGAACTTCCACTCTTCTGCAGCGGCCGCAAGGCCCGCCTGACTAATCAGGGTCAGGCCTATCGCTGCAGCCAGGCCCGCTTTCTTCAGTTTGCTTAGTGTGCTCATGATGAGGTCTCCGCTTGCTGTTATTGTCATGGAATTACGACCGAGCTAGCCGGCCTTCAACCTTCGACGATGTCGGCGATCACCGCCAGGGTGTCGCCGATGTCCACCAGTGCGGGAAAACGCCGGGCTACCAGCAGCCCATCCCGTTCTGCGCGATACTCCACGGCCGGCGTGCCGGTGCGCTCGAAAGCATGCACCCGCGCCACCAAATCGCCGTGCTGCAGTCGGTCGCCCAGGCTGCGTGTGAGTTCAAGAATGCCGCGATGGGTGCTCTGCACGTAGCAGCTGGCATCCGGCATATCCAATTGCATCAGCGGCTCTTGTTCCAGCTCCGGCTCACCATCGAGGATCCCGGCGAATTTGAGGAAGTTGCGCACGCCACGATCGGCCAGGGCCATGGTCTGTGGCGTACTGGTGCCGCCACCACCCAATTCGGTAGTGACGAACACCTTGCCCTGGGCCTCCACCGCGGTGTCATAAAGCGAGGCGGCGTCCAGTTCGAAGAGGAGCATGCTGGCGGCGGTACCGAACAGCCGCGCACCTTCGATGCATTTGGCTTCCTGCTGCGGGTCGGGCAGCCGATGGGCAGCGGCGAACGGCAGGATGTCCAGGGTCTTGCCGCCGGAATGAATGTCCAGGGCGTAGTCGCACAACGGGATCAGGTAGCGCTGAAAGTAATCGGCTATGCGTTCGGTCATGCTGCCATTGGGGCTGCCGGGGAACGAGCGATTCATGTTGCCCTTGTCGATCGGTGAGGTTCGGCTGCCGCTCTGCACCGCTGGGTAGTTCATCGCCGGAACGATGATCACCCGGCCACGCACATCTTCGGCACACAACTCATTGGCCAGTTTGAGCAGGCTGGTGATGCCCTCATATTCATCGCCGTGGTTGCCGCCGGTGAGCAGCGCGGTAGGACCTGCGCCGTTCTTCACCACACTGACGGGGATCATGATGCAGCCCCAGGCCGACTGATCGTGGGAATACGGCAACTTGAGAAAGCCGTGCTGCACACCGTCACGGTCGAAATCGACAGTGGTGCTAACAGTGGTTGCGCGAACCTCGGCTACGCTCGAACGCGGGCTCGCCTGCAGTTCCGCTTCAGGTGAAATATTCATGGTTGCGCTACTCATCTCAGGCCTTAACAAACAACTGTCGCGGGAAGTCGCAGAGGGTTTCCGCCCCGCCCTCGGTGATCAGGATGCTTTCGGTGGTCTCCAGACCCCAGTCGTCCAGCCACAGGCCCGGCATGAAGTGGAAGGTCATGCCCGGCAGCAACACTGTAGTGTCGCTCTCGCGCAGGCTCATGGTGCGCTCGCCCCAATCCGGCGGATAACTCAGCCCGATGGGGTAGCCGCAGCGGTTATCACCGCGGTCATAACCATAGCGGCGCAGGGTGCTATTCAGCTCTCGGGCGATGTCGCCACAGGTATTGCCGGGCTTGGCCACGGCCAGACCGGCTTCGAGACCGGCATTGATTGCCTCCTCGGCCTTGCGAAAAGCCGCCGACGGCTCACCCAGATAAAGGGTGCGTGAAAGCGGGCAGTGGTAGCGCTTGTGGCAGCCGGCGATCTCGAAGAAGGTGCCCTCACCCTTCTTGAAGGGCCGGTCGTCCCACGTCAGGTGCGGCGCCGAGGCATCCTTGCCGGACGGCAGCATGGGCACGATGGCCGGGTAGTCGCCGAACTTGCCCTCATGGCCGATACAGGCCACCCGGTAGATCTCGCCCACCAGCACGTTCTTGGGCAGACCCGGCTCGACCATCTCGATAATCGCTCGGTGCATGTTTTCGACGATCCGCGCGGCAACCCGCATGTACTCGATTTCCCGAGGCGACTTGAGCGCCCGGCACCAGTTGACCAGGCCGGTGGCATCCACCAACTGCGCCTGCGGCAGACCGCGCAGCAATGCCTGGTGCGACGTGGCGCTGTAGTAGTAGTTATCCATCTCCACACCGATCACCCCGCCGATCAGCCCACGCGCGGGCAGCACTTCCTGGCACAGGTAGTCGAGGGCGTGATGCGGCGGGTTCATTACATAGCGGTCACTGTAGGAGGCGATATTCTCCTCGGCCAGATAAACGGTGCGCCGCGCGCCATTGGCATCAATACCCCGGCCGAACCACAGCGGCTCGCCCTCTTGGCCGACCACCACGCATTGCGGGGTATAGAAGGACCAGCCGTCATAGCCGGTGAGCCAAGCCATGTTGGAAGGATCATGCACGATCAGGGTTGCGACCCCACGCTCGGCCATGGCGACACGCACCTTGGCCAGGCGCTGGGCGTACTCTGCACGGCTGAAATTCAGCGCAATTTCACTCATGAAAGTATCTCGAAAATGAACGCCGAGACGTTCCGGCTTATGACTGCCCCGCGGCCATCGACCCCTGGAGCGGTGTTCATCCAGCCTGCGACCGGAGCAATTGCTGGTGACACGCTCTGGCGGGCGGCACAACGAACAGCAAGACGGGGAAGCGCAGGCCGACCAGTGCGGTGATACCGAGGTGACGACAATTGCTCCATGAGCCTCCCGAGTTGCTGGGTTCCGGCATGCGACCCTAGTGACCGCCATGCTGATAATTGTACTGACACCTGTTAAAGTAACCGAATCAAGTACAGGTCAATCTCTGTTGAAGCCCATACTATTATCATTACAATCATCGTCAAGAGATTTATTGTCCCATGACAATTGACCTGAAACCCTTTATACGTTCCGGCCAGCCCAAGTACCTGGCCATCGGCAACGCCCTGAACGAGGCGATCAACGCCGGCGCACTGCAGCCGGGCAGCAAGCTACCGACCCACCGCGAACTGGCCGAAACCCTTGGGGTCAGCGTGCAGACGGTAAGCAATGCCTATGCCCATGCCGAAAAACAGGGCGCCATCTATGCCCAAGTCGGCAGTGGCACCTTCGTGCGTAGCCGCCAGGTCAGCCACGAGTCGGACTACCTGTCCACCGACGAACATGAAGACCCCAGCCGCGGCATCGACCTGTCCACCGCTCACCCGGTATGCACGGCACGCCACGTCAAGCTGTACCGCGCAGGGCTTGAGCGCCTGGCCCGGGAAGGCCGCGATGACTTCATCACGTCCTTCAACCCGACTCAGGGCCTGACCCAGCACCGCGAAGTGGTCTGCGCCTGGCTGGCACAACAGAAAATGCCGGCCAACCCCGACCACATGCTGTTCTGCAACGGAGCTGCCCATGCCCTGACTATCGCCATGGCCACGGTGCTCAAACCCGGCGATACGGTGCTCTGCGAGCAGGAGACGTGCATGCTGCTACTGGCCCTGGCGCAGACCCTGCATTTCAATCTCAAGGGCCTGGCCACAGACGACCAGGGCTTGCTGCCCGAGGCGCTGGACGCGGCCTGCCGCCAGGGCGGTGCCAAGGTGCTGTTCTGCACCCCGACCATGAACAACCCGACCAGCGACACCATGGGCCTCGAACGGCGCCAGGCAATCGCCGAGCTGGCCAGACGCCATGACCTGACCGTGGTCGAAGATGATGTCTATGGCGCACTGCAGCCAGATCGCGCACCGCCGCTGTCGGCGCTGATTCCCGAGCGCAGCTTCTACGCCACCAGCCTGACCAAGGTGACCCTGCCCGGCATGCGCGCCGGTTACCTGGTTACCCCGCCACACCTGGTGCAACAGGCTATCGGCCGACTGCGCAGCACCACCTGGATGGCCACCCTGATGCCCTTCGAGATCGCCAGCTGGTGGATGCAGGACGGTACCCTGGAGCGCATGATCGCCTTTCAGCAGCAGGAGTTTGCGACACGCCAGCTAATGGCTCGCGAGCTGCTGACCGGCTGTAGTTACAAGGCCCACCCCAACGGCATGCATATCTGGGCCGAACTACCCGGGCACTGGCAGCCGGAAAAGTTCGTTCGCCGCGCACGCCAGGAAGGGGTAATGATCTTCCCGGCCGAGCCTTTCCTGCCCCACGCCGATCGCAGCAACCAGCACATACGCATCAGCCTGGGCGCCGAACAGAGCCGCTCGCGCCTGCACAGCGGCTTGGCCACACTCAATAGCCTGATCGACGAGACACCGGCGCCGATGCATTTCGTGTTCTAAATCAGGGCAAAAAGCAGTTCATTCGCACAAAAACAAAGCGCGTGTACTGATTCAAATAATTAATTGACATGATTTTTTGCCAGGGATATGGTCTAGCCTCCACAACAATAAAAGTCCTTGTTGCCATGGCAACAGACTGGAGGCGGCAATGACTTGGTTGCGTAGGTTGGACTGGTTACTGGAGAGGTTCGAGGCATTCATCCTCGCCAGCTCGATCCTGCTGATGGCGCTCAACTCAGTCAGCAACGTATTCGGCCGCTACCTGTTTAACCAGAGTCTGTACTTCTCCGAAGAACTCAATCAGTTCCTGATCATCTTCGTCACCTTCATCGGCTGCAGCTACGCCGCACGGCATAACCGCCACATCAGCATGAGCGCCTTCGCCGAACAACTGACTGGCAAGCCGGCCGCCGCCAGCATGCTGCTTATCAACCTACTCACAGCCGCCCTCCTACTCTGGCTAACCTGGGCGGCAATCGGGTACGTGCAATCGGCCGCGAACATCGGCCGCGCCTCCTCGGCGCTGCAGGTACCGCTGCACTATATCTACCTGCTGATTCCCTTGGGGCTGGGCATGAGCGGCCTGCAATACCTGCGTCATGCCTTCACCCAGCTGCTGGTATTGCTCGGCTACCGCGAGGCACCGCCACGGCATATCGACGCCCCCCTCCCGCCACAAGCCTGAGTCCGCGCCTCATGGATATGACCACCACTCTCCTGATCATCATGCTGGTTCTGCTACTGGCAGGGTTTCCCATGATGACCACTTTGCTGGCCGCCGCCGCTGCCGGGTTCCTGTTCTTTTTTCAGATGGGTCCGGAGTTCATCATCCAGCAGATGATTGCCGGTATCCGCCCCTCCGCTCTGGTGGCGGTGCCGATGTTCATCCTCGCCGCCGACATCATCACCCGCGGGGCCACCGCAAACCGGCTGCTGGATGTGGCCATGGCCTTCGTCGGTCATATACGCGGAGGCATGGCAGTGACCACCGCGCTGAGCTGTGCGATGTTCGGCGCCTTGTCCGGCTCGACCCAGGCGACGGTGGTCGGGGTGGGCAGCATCATGCGGCCAAAAATGCTGCAACAGGGTTACAAGGACAGCTTCGCCATGGCGCTGATCATCAACGCCTCGGATATTGCCCTGCTGATCCCTCCGAGCATCGGCATGATCATCTATGGCGTAGTCTCGGGTACCTCGGTGGCAGAACTGTTCATCGCCGGCATAGGTCCCGGCCTGCTGCTGATGACACTACTGGCTGGCTACTGCTACATCTATGCGCGGATGAAGGGTATCCCCCTTGGCGATAAATTCAGCTGGAGCGAGCGCCTGCGCACCTGTCGTCGCGCCATCCTGCCACTGCTGCTACCGGTGATGACGATTGGCGGCATTTACACCGGGGTGTTCAGCCCCACCGAAGCCGCCGCGGTGTCAGTGCTCTATGCTCTGATCCTGGAAATGCTGATCTTTCGCCGGGTCAAGCTCAGTGACCTGTCCAACATTGCGCTCTCGACCGGCATGATCACCGCAGTGGTGTTCATCCTGGTGGCGGCCGGCTCGGCATTTTCCTGGGTTATCTCCTTCGCCCAGATCCCGCAGCAGATCCTCAGCGGGATAGGCCTGCTGCAAGCCTCACCGACCGAACTGCTGATCATAATTTCGATCGCCTTCTTCATCGGCTGCATGTTCGTCGACCCCATCGTAGTGATGCTGATCCTGGTGCCGATCTTTGCCCCAGCGGTGCGCCTGTCCGGCCTTGACCCGGTGCTGGTGGGCACTATCGTTACCCTGCAAGCTGCCATCGGCTCGGCCACGCCCCCCTTCGGCTGCGACATTTTCACAGCCATCGCGGTGTTCCGCCGACCCTATATTGATGTAATCCGTGGCAGCTTTCCGTTTTTCCTGATCCTGCTGCTGATGTCGGTGCTGCTGATCATGTTCCCACCGATCACCCTGTTCCTGCGTGATCTGGCCTTCCGCTAGCCAATAGTCACTGAGCTTGCAGTGCACCTCCGAGCAGGGAGAACCTGGAAAAGCACCGCCTGAGCCAACGAGGCGCAAGCAGAGCCCTTGCCAGGGCCAATCAAGGTTTGTCGGGCTGCGCGGCCTATCTGGATGGCTAACGCTTCGCTCAATACTCGCCAACTACCCTTGTCAGCGCGAGGGTCGTAGAGGAAACGGCTTGGTTCTTCGCGCGTATGGCTTGCCGCTTGAAGCGGCTCTCAATCACCACCGACGGCGAAATTCGGCAGGCTGTTGACCGGCTGGAGGAAATCGAAGGGGATGGATTCCAAGGCCAGGCCGACGTTGCGCTGCACCACGAAGTGCAGGTGCGGACCGGTGCTGTTACCAGTATTGCCGGAACGTGCGAGCATGCTGCCAACTTGCACACGATGCCCTTCCTGAACCTGTACCGAGCCCTTCATCAGGTGCAGGTAGACGCCCATGGTGCCATCGTCGTGCAGGATGCGCACATAGTTGCCGGAGGGGTTGTTGCCGCGCCCGCTCTGCTGGTTCTCGGTCTTGACCACCACACCGCCGCGCGCCGCGATAATCGGCGTGCCTTCGGGCATGGCAATGTCCAGGGCGTAGCGGCCTTTTGCGGTGAAGTGACTGTACTTACCGTTGGCGCCCTGGCTCAGGCGGAAGGGGCCGCCACGCCAGGGTAGCGGGTAGTTCTTCTGCGTCGGCAGCAGGCGTGGGTCGCCCAGGGCGTAACGCAGTTTCGGCGTGTAGCGCAGCGGCTTGCTGGCATCGCGCGCAGTCAGTGTGGCGAGGCGGATCTTGCTGCGTGGCGGCAACACCCAGGAAATGGGTTTGGTCGGGGCGCCGATGGCGTTGTCGATCTGTTCCAGCTTCAGTTCGATCTGCACCGGCGCATACAGGTCGTTGCGCACCAGCAGGGTGTCGCCGGCCGCATGCTTCTGGGTTTCCAGCTTCACCTGGTTGTCCAGGCGCTCGACCATGCGGTCGCGGAAAACGAACACCTGGGCACCCGCCGTCGCTTTATCGGTATAGGTCACCACACCGTTGGCATCGGTGTACTTGTAGATGGTCAGGGCTGCGGCCTGGCTGGCAACGAGCAGCAGGACGCAGAACAGGGTCGGTCGAAAGGGCATGGGCTCACGGGCGGTTTTGGGCTTTCCAAGATCCTGAAGACTAGCAGCGCGACTGCATGCATGCGAGGGCCGGGGCTGTGGAATGTGATCTCGCGCATCCACATCGCCCTGAGCCCGTACGACTTTTTGACGCGACGCCTGAGCAGGCTAGTCTCAAAAGACGGGCCGACATCGAACGAGCCACCAGGCAACACGAGCGTGCCTTGACTGCCATGAGGGTTATGACCATGCGAACCTCTATGTTTAACGCCCTGCTGATCGACAAACCGCTACGAGAGATTTTCTGGTTCTACGGGGTGATTCCCAGCAATATTCTCTGGGCCGTAACGCTCGCGGTGTATTTCAGCGGCGCCGCACTGGCGACGGTCATACTCATGTTTGCCGTGCTACTGGGCTATACCGCCTGGATAATCGGCGAAATCTGGCGTTGCAGTGACAACGTGAATAATCCAACCCACGGTGAAATCGCCCGCGTCCTGACCGCCGCCTGGGCGATCAATACGCTGCTGCTGACTGGGTTCCTGCTGATGCAGCGCCTGGGGTGAGTAGCCCTGGAGCGCGGGTGGAAAACGCTCGCATACTGCGGCCTCCCGCATGAAGTGATGGCTTAAGCTGCGACCCCATTAGCTCGAGCAAGCCGCGATCCGTAGGGTGTCACTCGCCGCAGGCAGTGCACCGTGGTTCATCGGCGCGGCGAGAATCCGGCGGGCTGTCGCTTCGCTCCGAGCGGATCGCCGCCCGGGCCGCCCTACGCTCCGAACGGATCGCCGTCCGAACCGACCTGGATGCGTTGCCCCATGACCTGAGTCGCGGATCAAGCGCCGGGGACGAAGTGCTTCTGCGTCGTCCCGCGAGCGATCAGGCGCGACAGGTAGTCGAGTTTCTGTGGGTCGCGGTCGACGAACTTGAACGTCAGCAGCAGCCATTCACTGTCCGGCTTGGGTTCCAGCGCCGCCACCGCGTGCAGGTAGCCGTTTAGCCGCGCCACCTCGCCCCCTTCGCCCTGCTCCAGATCGAGCACCGCGCTCTCGAGCACTTGCGGCAACAGTTCGGCGCGCTTGACCACCAGTTGAGCATCTTTGAGGCTGAGCGCCTTGATCACACAGTTCATGGTGCCGCCAGGCAGGCGCAATTGCCCCTGACCACGTCCGCCAGGGGCCTGCCCCGCCGATTTGGCCGAAGCGGCTGGCGCTGCGGCAGCCTCCTGGCGCGCCAATAAGGCCTCTGCCGGAGCGGTGGCCGCTGGCTTGCTCACCTGGGCCTGACCGCCGCCGGTCAGCGCCGCCAGGGAGTCATTGGCGAAGCCACCACTGCTGAGCATTTTCGGCGGCGCACTGGCCGCCAGGGCTTGCAGCTTGCCGGCACGGCTCAGGGCCTTCTTGACCTTGGTCACTAACTGCTCGTTGGAGAAGGGCTTGCCAATGAAGTCGGAAACACCGGCCTGGATCGCCTGGATCACGTTGTCCTTGTCGCCACGGCTGGTGACCATGATGAAAGGCACGGTCTTCAGGGTGTCCTGCTCACGGCACCAGCTGAGCAACTCGAGCCCGGACATCTCGGGCATTTCCCAATCGCAGAGAATCAGGTCGATGCTTTGTCGGCCGAGCAGTTGCTGGGCTTTGCGCCCGTTGACCGCTTCGACAATCTGCACGCCGGGAAAGTGGTCGCGCAGGCCCTTTTTCACCAGGTCACGGATAAAGGTTGCATCGTCCACTACCAGTACGCTGACTTTGCTCATCGGCCACTCCCGTTCGAATGGCTCCCAGCATAAACGCGGCGAATGACCAAAGGCTAACCCTAAAGTGGCTGTTCGCCACTTTTGCTGGCCAAGAGTCAGCGGTCTTTGCCGGTGCCTTCTACTTCTTCCTTCATGCGGGTCAGGCCCATGTGCTTCACATCGGTGCCACGGACCAGATAGATCACCAGCTCGGCGATATTGCGCGCGTGATCACCGATACGCTCCAACGAACGCAGGGCCCAGATGATGTTGAGCACCCGCGAGATCGAGCGCGGGTCTTCCATCATGTAGGTGACCAGCTCGCGCAGGGCGGTCTTGTATTCGCGGTCGACGGTCTTGTCGTACTGCGCCACCGACAGGGCCAGGTCGGCATCGAAACGGGCGAAGGCGTCCAGCGCCTCCTGCACCATCCGGCGTACCTGATCGCCGATATGCCGCACTTCCACGTAACCGCGTGGCGCTTCGCCTTCCTCGCACAGGAGGATGGCGCGCTTGGCAATCTTGGTCGCTTCGTCGCCGATGCGCTCGAGGTCGATCACCGATTTGGAGATGCTGATGATCAGGCGCAGGTCGCCCGCAGCTGGCTGGCGACGGGCAAGGATGCGCACGCACTCCTCATCGATGTTGCGCTCCATCTGGTTGATCTGGCCATCGATCTCACGCACTTGCTGGGCCAGACCGGAGTCGGCATCGATCAGCGCGGTGACCGCATCGTTGACCTGCTTCTCGACCAGGCCGCCCATGGCCAGGAGGTGGCTGCGTACCTCCTCCAGCTCGGAGTTGAACTGCTGGGAGATGTGCTGGGTGAGGTTGTCTTTGTTGATCATTGATTCGCTCCGCGAAAGCTGCCGGCTTGGGTGGCCGTGGTGCGCACGGCGCACCCTACACGTTGAGTTCAGCACTAAGGCCCTTGGAAAATTCTCTCTGGCGCGAAGGGCGCACGCTGACAGTACGAGTAGTACGGCAAGCGCGCCCGACAAAGCCAGGGAGTATTTGCCATGGCCTTAGCCGTAGCGGCCGGTGATGTAGTCTTCCGTCTGCTTCATCTCTGGGTTGGTGAACAGCCGATCGGTATCACCGAACTCGATCAGTTTGCCCATGTACATGAAGGCGGTGTAATCCGACACCCGCGCCGCCTGCTGCATGTTGTGGGTAACGATGACGATGGTGTACTTGGATTTCAGTTCGTAGATCAGCTCTTCGACCTTGAGGGTGGAGATCGGGTCGAGCGCCGAGCAAGGCTCGTCGAGCAGCAGCACTTCCGGCTGCACCGCCACGGTGCGGGCGATCACCAAGCGCTGCTGCTGGCCGCCAGACAGACCCAGGGCCGACTCGTGAAGACGGTCCTTGACCTCGTCCCACAAGGCCGCGCTTTTCAGGCCCCACTCCACCGCCTCATCGAGCACACGCTTCTGGTTGATGCCCTGGATGCGCAGGCCATACACCACGTTCTCGTAGATGCTCTTGGGGAAGGGGTTGGGCTTTTGGAACACCATGCCGACGCGACGGCGCAGCTCGGCGACATCTTCGCCCTTGCGGTAGATGTTGCGCCCGTCGAGGTTGATTTCACCCTCCACGCGGCAGCCGTCGACCAGATCGTTCATCCGGTTGAAGGTGCGCAACAGGGTCGACTTGCCGCAACCGGACGGGCCGATAAACGCCGTCACGCGCTGCTTGGGGATCTTAAGCTTGACGTCGAACAGCGCCTGCTTGTCGCCGTAGTACAGGTTCAAACCTGGCACCTGAATCGCCACGGTTTCCGCGTCCAGATTCAGGCCCTGCTTTTCCCGGCCGAGGGCCGTGATGTCGATGCCGTGTGTGTGTGCTTGGTGCTGCATGGGATGCTCCCTACGCTAACAATTCGGTATCACGCTGGCTGCCACTATGGCAGCCAACGAAAAGGATTTAGTGATCCAGCGCCTTGTACTTCTCACGCAAGCGGTTACGCATGAACACCGCGGTGAGGTTAAGAATCGCGATCACCAGCACCAGCAGCAGCGCCGTGGCGTAGACCAGCGGTCGCGCTGCCTCGACGTTGGGGCTCTGGAAGCCGACATCGTAGATGTGGAAACCCAGGTGCATGATCTTCTGATCCATGTGCAGGTATGGGTAGTTACCGTCCAGTGGCAGACTCGGCGCCAGCTTGACCACGCCGACCAGCATCAGCGGCGCCACTTCACCGGCGGCACGCGCCACCGCGAGGATCAGGCCGGTCATCATCGCCGGGCTGGCCATTGGCAGCACCACGCGCCAGAGCGTCTCGATCTTGGTCGCACCCAGGGCCAGGGAACCTTCACGCAGCGCTCGCGGAATCCGTGCCAGGCCCTCCTCGGTAGCGACGATCACCACCGGCAGGGCAAGAATCGCCAGGGTCAGCGAAGCCCACAACAGCCCTGGCGTCCCGAAGGTCGGCGCCGGCGCTGATTCGGGGAAAAACAGCCGGTCGATCGAGCCACCCAACACATAAACGAAGAAGCCCAGACCGAACACCCCATAAACGATTGCCGGGACACCGGCCAGGTTGTTCACCGCGATGCGGATAGTTTGGGTCAGCGGTCCCTGCTTGGCATACTCGCGCAGATAGATTGCCGCGATCACGCCGAACGGGGTGACGATGACCGCCATGATCAGGGTCATGATCACTGTGCCGAAGATCGCCGGGAAGACGCCGCCTTCGGTGTTGGCCTCGCGCGGATCGTCGCTGACGAACTCCCACAGCTTGGCGCCGTAGAACTGCAGCTTGCCGAGGCTGGACATGGCGTTTGGCTGGTAGGCCCGTACCACCTTGCCCAGGCTCAGTTCGACCTCGCGGCCATCGGCAGTGCGCACCGTGATGCTGTCGCGATTAAAGGCTCCGTAAAGCGCAATCAACTCGGTTTCCAGCACCTTGTACTCGGCATCCCACTGCGCCCGATCCACATCCAGATCGGCCTGGGCCTGCGCATCCAGCTCGCCCTGCAGCTCCAGCTTACGGGTTTGCAGGCGAATGCGCTCGAGCCCGGCATTGATCCGACCGATGTCTTTCTTTTCCAGGCGCACCACTTGCGCATGCAGCTCGTCGACCCGAGCCAGGCGCGCCTGCAGTTCCTCCCAGGCACCATCGCCCTCGGCGACCAGCTGGCCACTTTCCTTGACGTTGACCAGATAGCCATAGAGGTTGCCCCACTCACGACGCTCGAAGGCGCTGAGGGTTGGCGGGGTGCGCTGGTTGCTCAACCATTCGCCCACGACCCAGGTGAAGTCGGCGCCGTAGAGGTCGCGGTTACCCACCTTGAACAGCTCGCGGGTCATGAACTCACCACCCTCGGCCGCCACCGGCAGACCCGATGCGGCCAGACGTGCACGCGGGATCTCTTCGAGCTGAGTGATCTCGCCGGCCATCACCTTGGCTTCCTGGCCAGGCACCTGATAATCGGCTTCGATGAGGTCAGCCGGCCAGAAATGGGCGAGGCCACGGGTGGCGATCACGGCGAGCAGACCCAGGGTCATGATCACAGCGATAGACACCGCGCCGGCGTTCATCCAGATCCACGGCGAACCGCTTTTAACCCAGGCTTTTACGGAGTTGTTTTTCACGGACATATACCTTCCAGAGCCTTAGAGCGACGCGTACTTGACGCGCAGACGCTGGCGCACCAACTCCGCGAGCGTGTTCATGACGAAGGTGAAGCTCAGCAGCACCAGCGCCGAGAGGAACAGCACCCGGTAATGCGTACCGCCCACCGCCGATTCGGGCATTTCCACCGCCACGTTGGCGGCCAGGGTGCGCAGGCCCTCGAAGATGTTCATGTCCATGATTGCAGTGTTACCGGTGGCCATCAGTACGATCATGGTCTCACCGACCGCACGGCCCATGCCGATCATCACGGCAGAGAAAATACCGGGGCTGGCGGTGAGGATGACCACCCGGGTCAGGGTCTGCCAGGGCGTCGCCCCCAGCGCCAGCGAACCGAAGGTCAGACTCTTGGGCACGCTGAACACGGCATCTTCGGCAATCGAGTAGATGTTCGGAATCACCGCGAAGCCCATGGCCAGGCCGACCACCAGAGCGTTGCGCTGGTCGAACGGAATACCCAGATCATTGCTCAACCAGGCGCGCATGTTGCCATCGAACAGCCAGACTTCCATCTGACCACTCATGCCCAGCGAGAGAACGCCGACCAGCAGAATCACCGGGATCAGCAACGCGGCTTCCCAGCCGTCCGGCACCGCCAGGCGGATCGACTCGGGCAGGCGACTCCAGGCAAACCCGGCCAGGAGGATGCCGATCGGGGTAAAGATCAGCAGGCTGAAGATGCCTGGTAGATGCCCCTCGACATAGGGCGCGAGGAACAGGCCAGCAAAGAAGCCGAGGATCACCGTCGGCAGCGCTTCCATCAACTCGATCACCGGCTTGATCTTGCCGCGCATCGACGGCGCCATGAAGTAGGCGGTATAGATAGCCGCGGCAATCGCCAGCGGCGCCGCCAGCAACATCGCATAGAACGCGGCTTTCAGGGTGCCGAACGCCAGTGGCGCGAGGCTCAGCTTGGGTTCGTTGTCGGTGCTGGCAGAAGTCGACTGCCAGACGTAATCCGCCTGGTCGTAGTTTTCATACCAGACCTTGCCCCACAGCGAACTCCAGGAGACTTCCGGGTGCGGATTGTCGATGAACAGGCGCTGCAATTGTCCTTGCGACTCGACCACTATGCGGTTGGCGCGCGGCGACAAACCGGCCAGGGCCGCACCATCGGCCACCGGCTCGACCAGCAGGGTGCGGTGCGCGGTGCTGTGGAAGATACCCAGGTTGCCTTCGGCATCCAGGGCAATGAAGCCCTTGCGCCGCTCTTCCGGGAGAATCTGGGTGATGGCGCTGTCGCCCATCTGGAAGCGGCGAATGGACTTCAGGTACTGCTTGCCGTCCTCGTCGCGGACCATGAACCACTGCTGGATGGCGCCCTTGGTGTCGCCGATCATCAGCGAGATACCACCGAGCAACGCTGTTGCATTGCTGACGGCAGTGGTGCCGTCGCTGAGCAGCTTGTAGCGGCCATTCAGCGCCTTGGTACGCAGACTGAAGACATCCGCCGTGGCGCGACCGTTGATCACATACAGCCACTGATGACGCGGATCGACGATCAAGGCCTTGATCGGCTCGGAGATCTGCGGCAACGCGATGCGGTCCTCACTGAGGCTCACCTCGCCAGTCATCATGTTTTCTTCACGACCGAGGCTGAGCACCTGCAGTTCGGCACCGGTAGAACCGGTCAGCAGCAGCGTGCCGCCGTTCAGGCTGACGCCTACATGATCCAGCGGGCGACCTTGCTCATCCAGGGTGATCGCGGCTTCACCAAAGGGGTAGCTGATCCGCGGCGTAATGGTTTTCACGTCGTTCGGGTAACTGACCGGGTAGGCATGCTCGAACACCAGCACCTGGCCATTGGACAGACCCAAGGCCACCCGATTGCTGCCCGGCTGATCCTGAGCTACCGAGACGATCTGGCTAGCGGCCGGCAATGGCAGGTCAACGGCGCTCAGCTCGGCCATGTTCTTGGCATCGAAGAACTGCACCTGACCGCGCTCATTGAGGCGCATGGCCACCCGGTTCTGCTCTTCCACCGCCATCAACAATGGCTGGCCAGCTTGCGCCAACCAGGCAGGCTGCACCGGCTCTCGGGTATCGAGATCAGCACCCTGGAACATCGGCAAGACGATGTAGGCCAGGTAGAAGAAGATCAGGGTAATGGTTCCAAGCACCGCCAAGCCGCCGATGGACACACACCAGCGAGCCAGGTGATCCTTCAGCGCACGGATACGCCGCTTGCGGAGCAAGGCCGGCGTGTTGAAATCCAGTCTTAGGGCTTTGGGCGAGTCGGTCACGGTTTCACGAGCCAGGTCATTCATAGTAAGAGCATCTCTGCGCGGCCATGAGCGCGCCGTAATTTCATTCGTGGCACAGACTGAATAATGTAGCCAGCTTATGTGACAGAAAAGTTACAGCATACTGACAAAGCGACGCCCGCCTCTCTATTCGAGAGGCGGGCGTCGCTACAAAGTTGGCGTCCCTGCCAGTAGAGCCAGGTGCTTACAGACCCAGATCCTTCATGGTTTTCTCAACCACTTTGCTCGGCAGCGGGATGTAGCCGTCCTTGACCACGACTTCCTGACCCTGCTTGGACAGCACCAGCTTGACGAACTCGGTGTCCAGCGGGCTCAGGGCCTTGTTCGGCGCCTTGTTGACATACACGTAGAAGAAGCGCGCCAGCGGGAACTTGCCAGCCAGGGCATTTTCTTCGTTGGCTTCAAAGGCTTCGCCACCCTTCTTGGACAGCGGCACAGCCCGAACGCTGGAAGTCTTGTAGCCAATACCCGAATAACCGATGGCATTCAGGGTGCTGGAGATCGACTGCACCACGGAGGCCGAACCCGGCTGCTCGTTGACGTTAGCCTTGAAGTCGCCTTTGCACAGCGCTTCTTCCTTGAAGTAGCCATAAGTGCCGGATACCGAGTTACGACCGAACAGTTGCAGCGGCTTGGTCGCCCACTCGCCGGTCAGGCCCACGTCACCCCAGGTCTTGATGTCGCTGGCGCCACCGCACAGGCGGGTGCTGGAGAAGATCGCATCAACCTGCTCGATCGACAGGCTCTTGATCGGGTTGTCCTTGTGCACGAATACCGCCAGGGCATCAATGGCAACCGGAATGGCGGTCGGCTTGTAGCCATACTTCTGTTCGAAGGCCTGGACTTCGCTGTCCTTCATGGTCCGGCTCATCGGCCCCATGTTGGCTGTGCCTTCAGTCATCGCGGGCGGCGCGGTGGAGGAACCGGCGGCCTGAATCTGGATATTGACGTTCGGGTAGCTCTTTTTGAACTCTTCCGCCCACAAGGTCATCAGGTTGGCCAGCGAGTCGGAACCGACGCTCGACAGGTTACCCGACACGCCAGAAGTTTTTTCATAGGTCGGCAAAGCCGGGTCGACACCGGCAACCGCAGTGGCGGCGGCGACGCCAGCGGCGACGAAAGTCATGGCTGTCATCAATCGCTTAAGTTTCATGCCTTGCTCCTAACAGAATTTAGTGTTGGATTGAACGAGCCCAAGTATCTGCAGCTCCTGTGACCAATCTATGAAATCAATGTGACAGTTAGATGAATGCCGGGGGACTTTACTGCCAGCGCCCTGCCGATCCTTGCCTAGCAAGCGGCAAAGTGCCATGTTCGCTCAGCGACCACTCAGTCGGTATACTCATCAAACCCGCATTCTTGTGGGCGCGCAGGCCGCTGCATGTAGTGGCTTCGCCCCTGTAACAACAACCGCGCCGCGAGCCATACTCGAGATGAACGACAACTTCGAACAGGATGACCCGATTCCCCAAGGCGATCTGGCATTGCAGATCACCGCGCTACCACGCGAAACCAACGGTTTCGGCGACATCTATGGTGGCTGGCTGGTATCGCAAATGGACTTGGCCGGCACGGCTATGGCCAGCAAGGTCGCCGGGGGGCGCGTGGCAACGGTGGCAATCGATCGTATGGCCTTCCTGGTGCCGGTCGCTGTTGGTGCGCAACTGTCCTTCTACACCCAGGCGCTCGAGATAGGCCGCAGTTCGATCCAGATGCTGGTCGAAGTGTGGAGCGACGACCCGCTGTCCAGCGAATGGCGCAAGGTCACCGAAGCGGTATTCGTCTTCGTCGCCATCGACGGCAGCGGCCGCACCCGCCCGGTACCAGCGCGCCGCTGAGGCTACCCGGGTAGCCCTTGTATTGCCTGGCCGCTCGCAATACGGCGAACGGGTACCCCTGCCCGCACGAAAAGCGGGCCTAAACCTGCCAGAGAACACCCATTAGTTGCGCCATCAGGTTGCGCCTGCTCAAACCTGTAACCCGGTGAATTCCAGCCGGCTGTTGACCTCCCTCGATAACTCCCAAGTACGCCCTTGGTTAGGTGCAGGGGTAGAGAGATAAACGGTCCATGACTGGCCAAGGAAAGACTGAAAAGACTGTCTTTAATACGCCTGAGCCCATATCAGGTCGATCCATCGCACTTCATTGCTACAGGGAGTCAGCCACCGCGACTGATTCCGCCCAAAGAAACAACATGCACTCCAAGCCAGGGCCTGAAGATCGCTTAAGCCTCAACTACTACATGAACAAGTTGATCACAAAGAAAAACCAAGGCTTGAACTTTGGGGAGTATCTGTTCGGATCGTCCCTAACAGAACACCTCGTGCTGGATGGATTGCAATAAAGGCACCGGATCAGCAGTGATTCTCAGTGACTACCGCCGACGCTTCATTGCGAACGGTGCGGGAGGAGAACATAGCGGGTGTACTGCAATTGTTTGGCGCGCGGAGCCGGAATATCGCCGTAGCGTGATCCCTGGCCGCTTACGCTGGCACGGCTGCTAATGCTCATCGGGATGCTTGTGAGTGGACGCTGGCCGCTACCGCCGCGGGGATCACTGGCGGCCCCTGCCGAACGGATGAATGCTTTGCCGCCAACCGGCCTCCACGCGCCACACACGCTTGGAGGCCGGCATTTTCTGGCTAGAAATCAGCCGCGGATGTTGTAGATGTCTTTTTCGGCGTTTTCGGCATAGTCGTAGAGACGCTGCAGATAGGCTTTTTGCTGCGCCCATACCTTGGTCGCCGCCGGATCGGCTGCGGCCGAGGCGTCGACCACTTCAGCGGCCATTATTTTCAGTTTGGCCAGCACCTCGTCCGGCAGGCGGCGCACTTCAACACCCTCGCCCTTGAGTTGCTCCATGGCTTCCATGTTGCGCGCGTCATAGTCGTCGAGCATGTCAGCATTCACTTCGCGCGCGGCAGAACGAACGATGGCCTGCAGATCGGCCGGCAGGGTTTCCCAGGCCTTGATGTTGATGTCCAGCTCGAACAATACGCTCGGCTCCTGCCAGCCCGGGGTGTAGTAGTACTTGGCAGCCTTGTGCAGGCCCAGCGCCTGGTCATTGTACGGGCCGATCCACTCAGTGGCGTCGATGGCGCCGGTCTGCATGGCGGTGAAGATCTCGCCGGCCGGCATATTGACCACGGTACCACCCATCTTGGTCAGCACTTCACCGCCCAGCCCAGGTGTGCGCATTTTCAGGCCCACGAAGTCATCAACCGAGTTGATTTCCTTGTTGAACCAGCCGGCGGTCTGCACGCCAGTGTTGCCACAAGCCATCGGCAGCACGCCGAAGGGCTTGTAGACCTCTTCCCACAGTTCCATGCCGCCACCCTTGTGCAGCCAGGCATTCATTTCCTGGGCATTGGGGCCAAATGGCAGGGCGCAGAAGAATTGTGCGGCCGGCACCTTGCCTTTCCAGTAGTAAGGCGCGCCATGGCCCATCTCGGCGGTGCCGCGGGAGACTGCATCGAATACTTCCAGTGCCGGAACCAGTTCGCCCGCAGCATAAAGTTTGATTTTCAGGCGGCCTTTGCTCATCTCATCGACCAGCGTGGTAAACCGTTCCGCGCCGACACCAACGCCAGGAAAATTCTTCGGCCAGGAAGTAACCATCTTCCAGCTGAAAGTCTCACTACTCGCACCTTCTTGGGGCTTGGCGGCAGTTTCAGTCTCTTTATTGCAACCCGCCAATGCGGTGGCAGCAAGACCTACACCTGCAGCTGCGAGAATTTGACGACGCTTCATGTAATAACTCCTTGTTGTTGTATTAATGGTCTGAGCGCTGGGATCGCCAGTATTCAGCTATATGTTGAGTATCACAGCTATCGGCACCTCTCAAGCTTAGTAACTACGTACGTAGTACTGCAGGTTGCTACGCTCTTACCCACCCGCCTAGAATTGTCGGGTTTCCTGGCCATAATAATAAGGATCTGCCATGTCGAATCATCCCCCTCCCCTGCTCGGCTTAGCGCGCCTCCTCGACGCATTTAATGCCCGCCTGGGTAAGGCCTGCGCCTGGCTCACCCTGTTTCTGGTTATCGGCACCGCGACTGTAGTGGTGTTGCGCTACGGCTTTGGCATTGGCGCCACGGCGTTGCAGGAAGCCGTACTCTACGGCCACGCGCTGGTATTCATGGGTGCCGCGGCCTGGGTGTTGCAGCGCAATGGTCATGTCCGCGTGGATATTTTCTACCAGAAATTCAGCTACCGCCGTCAGGCCTTGGTGGAAATTTTCGGCACCCTGCTGTTTCTTCTCCCCGTATGCCTGTTCCTTGGCTGGAGCAGCTGGGATTACGTGGGCAACTCCTGGAAAACCCTGGAGGCTTCGAGCGAGTCGGGCGGCCTGAAGTTCGTTTATCTACAGAAGAGCATCATCCTGGTGCTGGTATTCAGCCTGGCGCTGCAAGGAATCTCCAACTTGATCAAATCCGCCTACATCCTCAGCGGTCACCTGCCTGCGCCGGAGGTGAAGCATGGTTGAGTTAATGGCGATTCTGCTGTTTATCAGCATCTGCGCGGCCTTGATGGCTGGCTACCCGGTGGCCTTCACCCTCGGCGGCGTGTCCCTGCTGTTTGCCGGCATCGGCATGCTCACCGGCACCTTCGATGGCGGTTACCTGAACGCTCTGCCCAACCGCCTGTTTGGCATCATGAACAACCAGACCATGCTGGCAGTGCCACTGTTTGTCTTCATGGGGGTAATGCTGGAGAAGTCGCGGGTAGCCGAAGACCTGCTTGAGTCCATGTCGCGGTTGTTCGGCACCCTGCGCGGCGGTCTGGCAATTTCCGTGTGTGTGGTCGGCGCATTGCTCGCCGCCAGCACCGGCATCGTCGGCGCCACCGTGGTAACCATGGGCCTGTTGGCCCTGCCAACCATGCTGCGACGTGGTTACGACCCGGCCGTGGCCACCGGCACCCTGGCAGCCACCGGCACCCTGGGGCAGATCATTCCGCCATCGATCGTGCTGGTACTGCTGGGTGACGTAATGTCCAGTGCCTATCAGCAGGCGCAGCTGAAGCTGGGCATCTTCTCGCCCAAGACCGTCTCGGTCGGCGATCTGTTCGTTGGCGCACTGCTGCCCGGCCTGCTGCTGGTCAGCCTGTACATCCTCTACATCATCGGCGTTGCCATCTTCCAACCGAAGAAGCTGCCGGCGCTGCCCCAGGAAGAACTTGGCCCGATCGAGTGGGGCAAGCTGTTCAATGCTCTGGTGCCGCCATTGTTGCTGATCGGTGCGGTACTCGGCTCGATCCTCGCCGGTTACGCCACCCCAACCGAAGCAGCGGCCCTCGGGGCGCTCGGGGCCATGTTGCTGGCCTTGTATAAACGTCAGCTGAACTTCGGCCAGTTGCGTGAAGTGGCCTATGGCACTACCGAGATCAGCGCCATGGTGTTCCTGATCCTGATAGGCGCCTCGCTGTTCTCCCTGGTGTTCCGCGGCTTCGGCGGCGAAGTCATGATCGAGGATATCTTCGCGCAATTGCCAGGCGGCGTACTCAGCGCCTTCTTCCTGGTGATGGTGGTGATCTTCCTGCTCGGCTTTATCCTCGACTTCATCGAGATCACCTTCGTCGTGGTGCCGATTGTCGGCCCGGTATTGCTGGCCATGGGCCTTGATCCGGTCTGGCTTGGCGTGATGATCGCGTTGAACCTGCAGACCTCCTTCCTCACCCCGCCATTCGGCTTCGCCCTGTTCTACCTGCGCGGCGTGACCCCCAGTTCGGTACCGACCAGCACCATCTACAAGGGCGTGCTGCCCTTCATCCTGATCCAACTGTTCTTGTTGGTGATCGCCTACATCTTCCCCGGCCTGATTACCTGGCTGCCGGAACAGGTGTACGGCAAGTAAGCACCCTGCCCCTCGCGCATTAAAGCGCAGGGGCCACCCCCACGATGTTCACGGTGCCTTGGCAACCTCGGCGGGCAGCGCCTTGCCCGCAGTACGCCACATCGGGCGGCGTCACGCGGGCCAACCAATTACCTCGATCAATTTACGAGCTGTAGGGTGTCGCTCACCGCAGGCAGCGCACCATCGATCACCCGCACGACGCAGATCTGCTGCGCTGCGAACGGATCGCCGCCCGGGTCAGCCGCCCAGTGCGGGCGCGATCGCTTCTGGCACAGCGCAGCCTTTATGCCCGCTGCGGTCAGTTGAAGCCAAACCAGAATTTATCGCCGTTGTAACTGAAGACGATGCCGTCACGGGCGATCTGCTGCAGTTTCAACTGCGCGGACAGCTGATCGCCTTCGCGCAACGTGCGGCCACTCACCCGGATAAAACGTGCGGCTGGATCGCTCGAGTAGATATGTGCGCTGAAGGCCATCTCGCGGATCTGCTTCTGCACATCAGCAGGCAAGGTCTTCCAATGGTTGACCCCGCTGAGGACTTCTTCAGGCGGCGCCTCAGCTCTCACCGGCAGCGCTTCGCGGACAACCGGCGGCACTGCGCGCGCTGGCGCTGGAGGCGCTGCAACACCGAGGCTGACCGGCATGTCGAGCACGACACGCGGACTCTCGCGCATGCCAGGAGCGACTGCCGACGCGCCTTCAGTGCTGGCTGCAGCCTCATCATCGAGACGAATTTTCACCCCCGCCATGCCCTGCAGCGCAGGCAAGCCGGGGGCCTGTTCTGTCGGCTGGGGCAGCGCCAGCGGTATGGAGTCCGGCGAGGCTGGTTGCAGAGTGGCCGGTTCGACAGCGGGCGCGCTGGCGGCTGGCGTCTCCTGCACGTTGCTCGGCGCCGCGCCGAACAGCATCCATGCCAGGCTCAGCAGCAGGGCCACCAGAGCGGCCAGGGCCAGCCACTTCCACAGGTGATCGGTCCACTTGCGCGACTGCACCTTGCCGAACTCCGGCTGCGAGTCGATGTGCGGGATCTCACCGCGGTTACGCTGGCTTTCGGAGTGTTTCAGGGCATTGAGGATGTAAGACATGGACTCACTCCCCCTCCGGTTCGGTGACCGTCAGCTGCGGGATGTCCGCGTCGGTCAGACTGCTGAGCTGGATCAGGGTCTGCGGCCCGACCACGGCATCGGTGATCAGTTGATAGTGGTGCTGGAAGGCCAGAACCTGCAGTTGCAACTCCTGATCGTAGTGTTCGCCGCGGGTTGTCGTGGGAGTACGTCCCTGCAGCCAGGCCATCTGCGCATCCAGCCAAGGCACCAGGGCACTGCGCGCCTCGGGACGCAACGGTGCCTGGTAGCCGGGCGGCATGCGCCAGAGCACCAGTTGATGCTGCTGCATCCAGCTACGCAGCTCGGCCAACTCGACCGTACGCACCTCGCCGGCGATATTCAGGCGCGCCAGGCCCGCGCGTGGCTCGACGCCAATCAGGGTGGCATAGAACGATTGTCCGGCAGCATTGAACAGGTTGATCACCGCCGGCAGGTTCAATTTGAGCAGCTCGTCGAGATCGACTGGCTGCAGCAGGCAGCCCAGCTTGTGCAAGCGAGCAAACTGGCAGACCACCGGTGCACCGCTCGGGTTGTACTCGATCCCCCAGAGCTGGAACAACGCCTGATAGGCCAAGGGCTCGGTCGCGCCCAGATCGGTGCCGTCCGGCCATTGCCAGTTGGCCGGGCTGGACGGCGGCTCGCTCGGCGCTGCGGCGACCACAGGTTCCTCGATGAGTAGTTCGCCCGAATCCAGCCCCCGGGGTTCGGGCTCGTGCTGCGGCGCCAGCGGCTCGACAGGTGGCAACAAGGCCTCTGCCGAAGCCTGCACCTCGGCTGGTACTGTCGGCAGCAGGCCAGCCAACAGGCCAGGCCCACCCGGATACCAGAAGACCATCCCCAGCAACAGACCAACCAAGGCCAAGGACAGCAGCGCCAGGCGCCAGCGCGGCGCTGAAACGGCCTGCTGGCCGCGCACTTCACGTGCCGCCCGCCCCAGCACTCCCCAGCCGACCTTGCCGCGGCGCTCGACGAAGGCACCCAGCAAGGCCCGGTCGCAGATGATATTGACCATCCGCGGTACACCACCGGTCAGCCGGTGCAGGCGCCAGAGAGCGGCGCGGGTGAACAACGGCGCATCGCTGCCGCCGACCGCCAGGCGATGACTGACATAGGCGCCCAACTCGGTGCGGGACAGGGCATTGAGATGGTAACGAGCGGTGATTCGCTGATTGAGCTGACGCAGCTCCGGACGGGCCAGCTTATCCAGCAGCTCGGGCTGACCGATCAGGATGATCTGCAACAGCTTCTGGCTGCTGGTTTCCAGGTTGGTCAGCAGGCGGATCTGCTCCAGCACGTCGAGACTAAGATTCTGTGCCTCGTCGATGATCAGTACGGTATTGATGCCCTTGGCATGCACGTCCAGCAGGTGGGCATTGAGCGCATCGATGTATCCCTTGATCTGGCTCCGGCTGTGTTGGTAGGGGATTTTCAGTTCGTCGCAGATAGCTTCCAGCAACTCGGTGATGCTGTATTTCGGGTTGAGGATGAATGCCACCTCTGCCGAGTCGGGCAATTGCTCAAGCAGGCAGCGGCAGACAGTGGTCTTGCCCGTACCGACATCACCGGTCAGCAAGACGAAGCCGCCGTTACAGTTGATGCCATACAACAAACTGGCCAGCGCCTCACGATGCTGCGCGCTCAGGTAGAGGTAGCGCGGGTCGGGCGCAATGGTGAATGGCAGATCTGAGAAGCCGAAATACTTGCTATACATGGTTCATCGAACCTCGCAAAGCTCAGCAAAACTATAGAGTTCCTGACGCCGGTTTCCAGTCCTGATTCGACACCCATCGGTGTAATAGCCGGTCGCCACTCCTTTCGTCGCCTAGCCTGAAAAAACTCCAATAGTGAAACTACGCTTGTATAGCGTAGTAACGGAAAGGAAGAGTAGTAAGGCTAAAGTGTACAAGAGGCTTAACAAATGCCTGCCACCGCCCAACAGTTATTGGATGAACCACGTCGTGCACTGCTTTTTGATCTGTCCAACGACGAACGGTTCTCCTCTAACCTTCACGTAACCGACTGGGTCTTCGACCGCATCACCTCGTCGAGCAACAACTTGGCTTTGCTCAAGCAGCGCCCCTATAGCGTTGGGGTCGCCTTCCTGCCCAGTAGTCTCTCGGAAGATCAGCGCGAACAGGTCGAAACCTTGCTCAACACCGACGAGAATCTTTCCTGGGTCGCCCTGACCAATCCGGCCAATCTTGAGAACCCGGAATTCCGCCAACTGATCTATGAGCACTTCTACGATTATTTTTCCCTGCCGCTCAACGACAGTGCCCATCTGAGGTGCGCCCTCGGCCACCTGCATGGCATGTCCAAACTGCGTCACACGGAAGACCACCTGCTGCAGCCGATCGAAGAGTTTCACATGGTTGGCAGCAGCAAGCAGTTTCTCGGCATCTTCGACCAGATCCGCCGCGTCGCCACGGTCGATGCGCCCGTGCTGATTCGCGGGGAAACCGGGGTGGGCAAGGAAATGATCGCCCGCGCCGTGCACCAGCGTTCGCGCAATCGGGGTGGCCCCTTCGTGGCGGTGAACTGCGGCGCCCTGCCGGAAACCCTGATCCATGCCGAACTCTTCGGCTACGAAAAAGGCGCGTTCACCGGTGCTTACAAGCGCAAGATCGGACGCATCGAAGCCGCGCAGAATGGCACCATCTTTCTCGACGAGATCGGCGACCTGCCGCAGCAGCTACAGGTCTACCTGTTGCGTTTTCTCGAACAGAAGACCATCGAGCGACTCGGCGGCAACCAGAGCCTGACCAGCAACGCACGGGTGATCGCCGCGACCCACGTCAACCTGGAGCAGGCGGTGAGCGAGGGCCGTTTTCGCGAAGACCTCTACTACCGCCTCAACGTGCTCAGCATTGAAGTGCCGCGCCTGGCGCAACGCAACAGCGACATCGAATTGCTGGCCCGCTTCTTCCTGCACAAGTTCGCCAAGGAACAGGGCAGCGTGGTGCGCGGATTCACCCGCCAGGCAGTCGCCGCCATGCAGAGCTACGACTGGCCAGGCAATGTTCGCGAGCTGATCAACCGGATCAGGCGTGCCCTGGTGATGAGCGAGAACCGCATGATCACCCCGCGGGACCTGGGCCTGGCAGAGATAGACACCAGGGTTGAGATCGAACCGCTGGAACAGGTGCGGGCACACGCCGAGGAAGTGGCGGTGCGCAGTTGCCTGAGTCAGTCAATGAACAATGTCTCGCATGCTGCCAAGCTGCTTGGGGTATCCCGTGTCACCCTGTACCGGATGATGGATAAATACGGCATCCGCTGATGCGCTCTGTAACCCAAGCTGAACAATTGGCTTGGGTGGCATTTTATGCCATTAACATAACCAGTTGAATAATAAAGAATAAGTAAACATGGCTGGCTTTTTGCAATCTTCTTCCCATGCAGGGAGGAGCCGCCATGTACGATCATGCTCAACGTGCGACCGACCACCAAGCAACACCGAACAGCCGCAAGGATGAAGACCCGACAGCATCGGACCATGACACTGGCCCGACCGCTTTTCCGGTATTCGCCGACCCGCCCTTCTTTACCTGGCAAACCCTGCACCGCAAGCATGTCGTGTTCCAACAGGTTCATCCCAGTGTCCAGCCGCTGATCCTGCTATGGGACGAAGTCGACGACAGCGAAATGCTGTCCTGAGGCCTGATGGCACTGTGACACAGGCCTCACCAGCCACCTCCCCACCGATAGACGGTCGATTTCGCCCCTCCCCCCCGCGTTACTCCTTCGCTCCCTCTGCTACAGGCCTTTGGCCCTCAATCTGGAAAAGTTCCAGATCGTTTTTTAACCAATTCGCCTTGTCGTTATTACTCAACTGTATAAAAAACGTACAGCCAGCATGCTAGATTTCGCCCCCATTACACATGTACAGAATATGAACACTGCTGATGTGTAGCTGAAACAGGAAATACCCCCGCTGCCTTGGCAGTGAACAGTGAGGTTTTGAAGATCGGCCAGTGAGCGTTACAGCTTGGGTGTGATCGAGGGGCTTTTAACCAGGTAGCTCGCTACCCCGTGTAACACCGATACAGAAAGCTCCTCTCCCGACAAAGGCATAACCAGGGCAACCTGGCGACGCAAAGTTACGGGCCCCAGATGGGGTCGCCGGACTGCCGAAGGAGAAACTCCCTCATGGACAGCCGTGAAGAGGATCTTTTCTGACTTGATCAGGAGAGACCATGCGCGTGTCCAAGCCCTACGCCACATCCATGCTGTGCATTCTGGCCCTAAGTGCCGGGCTGACATTTGCCGCGGAATCGAACACCCCTGCCGCAGGACGTCCTGTGCAGGAGGCTCATGAAGCTGCTGCGGCGCACACCACTGAACTGCTCGGCCTGAACAAGCGCCTGCAGACTGCTGCCGCCAGCGAGCGCTCGCAACTGCGCGAACAACTCATCAGCAAGGCCGAACAACGCCGCCAACTGCTCACCGAACTGGCCCAGAGCAACCCAGCAGAGGTGCTGCGCGTCGCTATTCCAGACGACAAGCAAAAAGGCATGCCCGCCGAGGTGGTGGCCAAGCTGGAACAGCGCGTCGAACTCGATGGCGAACTGCAAGTGGTCTACGAAGACTACGAGAACGGCGACCACAAGCTGCGTCACTTTCTCAAGACTCCCTTTGGCGAGCGCTTCGAGCTGCGCCTGGCCAACGCTCAGCGCGAATGGCGCAGCGGTCTCAGCGTGCGCGCCCAGGGCGTGCTGCTGGAAAAAGCCAATGGCGTGAATGGCCCAATCCAGGGTGACCTGGTGGTCAACGATGATGACAGCGGCCTGCTCCTGCTCGCCGATGGCGCCGTCACCAGCGCCACCGGAGAACTGGCCTACGACCTTCCCAACGCCACGGGTGCCCAGCGCACCCTGGCGATCCTGGTCAACTTCCAGGACAAGCCCAGCGACAAGCCCTGGACCACCAGCCAGGCCAACAGCCTGGTATTCGGCGACGTCAGCAATTTCTTCAAGGAAAACTCCAGCCAGCAGACCTGGCTCAGCGGCGATGTTGCCGGCTGGTACACCATCCCGGTCAACAGCACCGTGTGCGACGGCTTCGCCATCGAGCAAAATGCCAAGGCGGCGGCCCAGTCGGCCGGTTACAACCTCGGCAACTACGAACGCTTTGTCTTCATCTTCCCGCAGAACAGCGCCTGCGGTTACAGCGGCATGGGTCAGGTCGGCTCCACGCCGTCCAGCGCCTGGATTCACAACAGCCTGAACCTGCGCACCGTAGGCCATGAGATGGGTCACAACCTCGGTCTCTACCACGCTCATGCCCTGGACTGCGGCGACACTACCCTGGGCAGCAGCTGCACCAGCCAGGAGTACGGCGACACCCTCGACATCATGGGTTACTCCGGCACCGTTGGGCATTTCAACGGTTTCAGCAAGGAACGCCTGGGTTGGCTGGCCAGCAGCAACATTATCAACGTCAGCAGTGCCGGCAACTTCACCCTGAAGCCAAGCTCTGCCCAGACCACCGGCGGCAAGCTGCTGAAGATCGCCAACGGCGTCGACAGCAGCGGTGCTCCTCGCTACTACTATGTTGAATACCGTCAGCCACAGGGCTTCGACGCGAAGATCACCGATCGCGGCGTGGTCGATGCCAACAACGTGTTCAATGGCGTGGCCGTACACCAGGCCAGCCCGAGCAACGGCAACAGCAGCCAGTTGCTGGATATGACCGCCGGCAGCAACTTCGTCGACATGAAGGACGCCGCCCTCACCGGTGGCCGTAGCTTCAGCGACAGTGGCATGACCCTCACCACCCAGTCGACCGATGCCAGCCAGGCCCTGGTCACCGTCGATTTCGGCGGCGGTGGCGGCAGCACCCCGACCTGTACCCGCAGCGCACCCAGCGTTAGCGTCAGCCCGGGCCAGAGCACCTGGCTGGCCGCCGGCGGCAGCTTCAGCTACACCGTCAGCGTCACCAACAAGGACAGCAGCGCGTGCTCCAGCAGCAGCTTCAGCCTGAGCCCGAGCAAACCCAGCGGCTGGAGCACTAGCCTGGGCAGCACCAGCCTCAGTCTGGCACCCGGCGCCAGCGCCAGCACCACACTGAAGGTCACCTCGCCGAGCAGTGCCGTCGACGGTTTCTACAGCGTCGGCAGCAGCGCTACCGCCAATGGCCTGAGCGCCAGTGGCAGTGCCAGCTTCGTGATCGACAACCCTACCAGCGTGAGCAACCACGCGCCGACGGCGGTGAATGACACTCCGTCGTTGAGCAGCGTCACCTCGATCAACGTGCCGGTACTGGCCAACGACAGCGATCTGGATGGCGACAAACTGAACATCGTCGCCTTCACCCAAGGCAGCAAGGGCAGCGTCAGCCTCAACAGCGATGGTAGCCTGCGTTACAGCCCGGCCAATTCGTTCAAGTCCGGCGACCAGTTCAGCTACACCATCAGCGACGGCAAGAGCAGCGCCTCGGCGACGGTCAGCATCAGCCTGCAGTCGAGCAGCAGCACCGGCGGTAAGGGCAACGGCAAGGGCAAGCCGTGAAGCCATAAAAAAACGCGGGGCCAGGGGCCCCGCGCCATGCTTGTTTGCAGCGCCCGGGGGTCTCCAGCCCCCGGGCGTTTTTTCGTCAGAACGAGTTGTCGTTTGCCAACGGGCAACCCAGGTTGTTATCGGCATCCAGTTCCGATGCCAACATCAGGATGGTGGCCCGATCCTTGGTGGCCAGTGCCGCGTTGACCGCAGCAATCACCTCAGCCGTGCTCCGCGGGAAGTCCACATCCGGATGGGCGCTGTTGAGCAACGATGCCACGGCGGCACGCAGCAGAATCTCTGCAGCACCGACCAGGTTATCGCCACCTCCATAGTTCAGCGCATCCATCAGGGAGTCGCCGCCCAGGTTGTTGTTGATCACGCCATTCGGCAGGCTGAACACCGAGGTGAGCAGCTGATTTGGGGCGTAACCGGTTGGCGGCCAGCTTCCCGGGCTGTTCTTCCAGAAGCCCGGAGTGCAACCTTCGAACTCAGGCGGCGGTGGCGGTACTTCGCAGGTCGCTTGCGCCGGACTGCTTTCTACCGGCGAACTTTCCACTGCATCTGTCGCCTGGGCTACCACGGTATTGGTGTAGGTGCCGTCCTGGGCCGGTGTGTAGCTACCGTTGTAGTTGGCCGAAGCCCCCGGAGCCAGATCGCCGATGTTGAAGATCACGTCGTCCGAGGTGTCGCCTGGCGTAGCGTTGTCGTCCACGACTATCACGCCCAGCAGCGCCACGTTACCGTTGTTGGTCACGGTGCCGTCGAACAGGATCGCCTCGCCGAAAGCCGGTGCGTCTGTGCACTGCTTGGTCACCAGCAGATCAGGGCTGACATCGGCTGCGCAGTTGGCCGAAGCATCGGCCTGCACCGGAGTCTGGGTCAGCGCATCGGTACCCGAAGCGATCACCATATCGGTGGAGCCGCTGCTACCCAGAACGCCGAAGCCGCCGCTGTACGGTGCCGAGGCCCCAGGAGCGAGGCTGATCGGACCGAGCACGGTGACATCGTCACCCGGAACCCCCGGAGTGCCATTGTCGTCGACCACGGTGACGTTATTCAGCACCACGTTACCGGTGTTGCTCACGATGCCGTTAAACAGCACGTCGATACCGGTACCGCCGGCATTGATGCTGGCGCTGCAGAACTTATCGACCGCGATGTTCGGCAGTACATCAGCCGCGCAGTTGGCCGAAGCATCAGCCTGCACCGGAGTCTGGGTCAGCGCATCGGTACCCGAAGCGATCACCATATCGGTGGAACTGTTGCTGCCGAGAACGCCGAAGCCGCCACTGTACGGAGCCGATGCCCCAGGAGCGAGGCTGATCGGGCCGAGCACGGTGACATCGTCACCCGGAACCCCCGGAGTGCCGTTGTCGTCGACCACGGTGACGTTATTCAGCGCCACGTTACCGTTGTTGGTCACCATGCCGTTGAACAGCACGTCGATACCGGTACCGCCGGCATTGACGCTGGCGCTGCAGAACTTATCAACTTGGATGTTCGGCAGTACGTCGGCCGCGCAACTGGCATTGGCCATGGCCTCTACCGCATCACCACCGAGCACAGCCGTACCAGTGGCCACCACATTGTCGGTGGAACTGTTAGTGCCACTGACGCTGAAGCTACCGTTGTACGGTGCCGAGGCGCCGGCATCCAGATTGCCGATATTGAAGGTGACATCGTCAGCCAGGTTACCCGGGGTGCCGTTGTCGTCCACTACCTGGACGTCTTTCAGTGCCACGTTACCGCTGTTGGTCACGGTGCCGTTGAACAGGACATCGATGCCCGTACCACCGCTGTCGATACTGGCGGAGCAGAACTTGTCGACAACGATCGCCGGGGCGAGGTCAGGCGCGCAACTGGCATCGGCGGTAGCCGTCACTGTTGTGCTGGCACGATGGCCTTCGGCAGTTACCTGGTCCTCGGCCGGAATGGCCAGAGTGCTGTAACTACTGTTGTACGGCTGCGATTCCCCTGGAGCCAGGGTTGCCGGACCGAACACTACAACGTCGTCGCCGGTCTCGCCCGGGGTGCCCATGTCATCGGTGACGGTGACATCGTTCAGGGTCAGGCCGCCGTCATTGGTGACCACGCCGTTGAAGCTGACCAGGATGCTGTTACCACCATCGCTGGCGTCCACCTCGGCGGTGCACTCCTTGGTAACGGCGATGCTGCACAGGTCGAAGTCACCCAGCACGAAGTCCTTCAGCTGAGCGGTTTCAGAACGCGACGAACGGGTCTCGGCGAGGAAACTGCTGAAGCAAGGCACGTCGCCGCCGAGCAACGCGGACACGTTGATACCACCCTCGAAGAAGCTCTCGAATGGCAGGCCGCTACCGGATTTAGGCGTATAGGGCCAAATCGGTTCGCCAGTCAGGTTGCCGACATTGGTGATGGCGCAGGCGAGCTTGTCGCCGTTACCGTCGCACTTGGCATTGGCCGAGCTGTAAAGCTCGTCCAGGTTGTCAGCTACGTTGTCATTGTCCGCATCCAGCGGATCCCATTCGTAGACCTTGATCTCCGGCTGGGCGTTGGCGCCCTGGGGATACTCCACCAAGACCAGCAGGTCACCTCGCTGGTCGCCGTTACGGCCTACGTGCTGGCCCTGGAAGGTGCCGTTAGGCCCCAGGCCGACTTTGTCCTGGAAGAACCAGAAGCCGGCAAAGGCATCACCAGCGTTGGCAAAGCGATCCAGACCGAAGTAGATGATCAGGTCGCCGACCGAGTGCACCGCCGTTTCCTGTCCAGGTTGCACCGTGTAGCCCGCCGCATAGGCGTTGGTGATGTCGTCCTTGTCGGGCACCGCGCCATCCTTGTGGCGCCAGTCGGTCACATCGTTGATGTCCTTGGAACCGCCTTGCCAGAAAATGGACAGCGGCGCCGGATCGGCCAGAATGCCGGTGAAGGCCGCCGGGCTGCCCGCCTGGGTGCCCAGGTACAGGCTGTCCCAGTCGTCGCCAGAGGTGGCACCAACATCCAGAGTGTTGCCGTCGAGTTCGAAGAGTCCTGGCGGATTGCCGTCCACGGCGTATACGCCCGCCGTGGTCGTTATTCCCGCCACCAAAGCCGCTCCGAGCAGACAGCGCGGTAGTGAGCGTAGAAAGTTTCGCGAGTGCATAGCCTTGCTCCCTTGCCCCCGGCTGCGCAATCCCTGGCGGTTGGGGCGTTGAGACCCTGTCACCACGAGCCGGGCTTCCTGACCGGGGTCGATCGACCACTGGACGATCATTCGTGGCGCAAGGTATGCGGAATATCGGCCCTGTATGACGACTGCCCTGCTGCCGCGGGACCTGACCGGAGACCAGCAGTCTCCTCGCGAACATACACACAATTACCATGCCATAACTTCAAGTTATTGATTTTTATCTATTTTATTAAGAACCCTGATCAACCAAAGGCGTCCTTCGAGTGTCCTCGTCGGCAACCATGGCGATTTCTGTCCAGCCGATGAAACAGGTTGCCAGGTTGCTCAGTGCATCATTTCCGGCTGGGCCACTGGGCATGCGGCTTTGCGCCAGCAATAGATTCACTGCGCTTGTTCAGCGACGGAAACAACAACGCCTGGATAGCCAGGGCGTACGGTCAAAAAGAAATCGGCACAGTCCACGAAAGCCTCTGGATAGAGCCTCCGCGATCGAAATTCAAGGCGTCACAGTCGGTTAAACATGGCCGTCTGCCAGCGTTGCGCAGGATTTAGCCGCCATGCCGATCTGTATCGGTGAGCGAACGGTTACCGCGCTATATTTTCATTGCGCGAACAGATGCTTCAGCAATGAACGCAGGTCTTTCAGCCTTGTAACAGTCGCGGCGGTGGATGACGCGGCGCGCTGAATGGTGACCGCATTGAACCGGGATACGGTCAGTGGCGTCGGGCCGGCACCTGCGCTGACCCATCAGGCGACGGCTGACGCCATAGGTGCAAGAGGCAAGCCTGCAGCGTTGGCCTGGGCTGGAGCGAAGGAGAGCCGGATGTGCAGCAGGAGGACAACAAACCATGCCCCGCTGGATGTTAGCGTCGCGACTGCCTCATGGGAGCGGCCGGGCGGCGCTGCGCTTTAACCGCGGGGCTTAGAGGGTTATCGCGGATGAATCCTCCCCTGCAAAAACGCTGGTGCCCTTGCAACAGCTGGTGGCCTGTACGGCTGGCTGGTTAACTCAAACGCACTGATCCAGTTATCACCTGTGACAGGCCCGACTTCGAGGCGAAGCCTTTGGCTTGGCGCCCGGCCCATGACGGGCAGCCCTGCGGCCTGCATTCGCCGCGGGGCGCGCCTCCCACTCGGCAGACCCGCCCAGCTTGTATGTGGGAGGCCCGACCTCAAGGCGTAGTTTCTGTGCTCTTGGCAACGGACTACAAGAGCTTGGCGGCCTTACAGAGGACTCTCACCTCCGAGTGAGTGCGCCCTGCCGGGCGCACACAAAAAAGGGCGCTGCACGGCAGCGCCCTTCGTGGTTGATTGCCGCGGCCCTCTCCAGGGGCCGCGCAGCTTATTGGTTAGTTAGGGGCAGAGTACGCATGAGGCATCGGCAGTCAATGGGCCGAGCGGCGTACCGCTGAGCACCCCGGTGCCTGCAGCACTGGCGGTGTTATTGAACGCCACACCGCCTGGCAGGGTCAGCGCACCGATGATGTTCTGACCATCGGGGCGATAGGTCTGCTGGAGAACCACAACTTCACCGTTATCCATGCTGCCGGTGCAGCTGTTGCCCGTACAGGAGAGGTTGGCGCCACCGGACATTTTCACCAGGGTCTGCACATCAGAATCACTGATGGTCACGTTGACCAGATCCTCGTTACCGGTGTTGGTCACGGTGATGACGTTACCGACTTCGACCACTACCTGACCGTTGTCGATCACCAGTTGCACGCCAGTGCCACCCCCGATGGTGTCATCGCAAACCTTGCTGATGGTCAGATCCGGGTTCAGGTTCGGTGCGCAGCTCGCATCGTCAAAGGCGCTGACCGTATCGCTGTTGTCGAAGAAGTTGGCACCGCTGGCGGTCAGGGTGTTGCTGTGCGACGGCGTGCCGCTGCTCACCTGAGCGCTGTAGGCCAACTGCTCGCCGGCGGCCAGGTCGCCACCATTGCTGAAGGCCGCTTCACCTCCATCGACCACGCCATTCTTGTTGGCATCACGCACCACGGTCAGGTCGCCGAAGCTGAACACGGTATCGCTCAGCATGACGTTGACCAGCTTGACGTTGCCGGTGTTGGCCACCGTACCGACGATGTCGGCGACGAAGGTGTCACCGTTGGCGATGTTGGGATTGATGCAGTCCTTGAACACCGAAATACCTGGGGTGCCTTGCGGCGGGCAGGTCGCTTGCGCGGTTTCCGTATCGATCGGCACGGTATCGGACGCGTCCTCGAAGAACGCCAGGCTCACGGTGTCGGTGAAGCTGGTCTGATCATCGAACTGGGTGACCACGTAGCTACCCTCGTAACGCACCGTCTCACCAGCGCCCAAAGTAAAGGTCGCCTTGCTCGCCGGCAGCGTATTGAGTCCAGCCGGCACAGCGTCGCCGCCGTCGCAGCCATCGCCACCCACATCGAAGCACACGGCGTCAATGGTCGAACCGGTTTGGTCATCTTCCAACTCGACGTACAGCGCCAGTCCGCCGGTGTTCACGGCGGTGCCGTCGAAGGCCACGTCGACCTGATCACCGACCTGGTTGATGGTCGCTTCGCAGTTCTTGGTGACGTTGGCGCCGCAGACATCGAAGCCGCCCAGAGCGAAGTCCTTCAGGGTCGCGGTCTCCGAACGCGAGGCACGGGTCTCGGCCAGGAAGGAGCTGAAGCACGGCGTACCGCCGAGCAACTGGGTGACGTTGATGCCGCCCTCGAAGAAACTCTCGAACGGCAAGCCGCTGCCGGACTTAGGCGTATAGGGCCAGGCCGGCTCTCCGGCCAGATCAGTCAGGTTGCTGATGGCGCAGGCCAGCTTGCCACCGAGCTGATCGCACTCGGCATTGCTCTGGGTGATCAGCAGATCGAGGTTGGTGGCAACGTTGTCGCCGTCCAGGTCGAGCGGGTCCCATTCATAGACCTTGATCTCGGGCACGGCGCCCGACGCCTGTGGATACTCCACGAGGACCAACAGGTCGCCCGGCGCATAGTTGGCATCACCAGGCAGGCCGACCCGGGCCACGTGTTGGCCACTGAACTGGCTGCCGCTAATGGCCACATCGTCCTGGAAGAACCAGAAACCGGCGAAGGCGTCACCGCTGTTGGCATAGCGGTCCAGGCCGAAGTAGACGATCAGGTCGCCAGCCTCGTGCACCGGGTCACCGACCGCAGAGGCGTCGCTACAGAGCACCGCCGTTCCGCCGGCATTCAAGCAGACATCGGCGGGGTTGTTGAAGGCGGCTGCATAGGCGTTGGTGATGTCGTCCTTGTCCGGCACCGAACCGTCTTTCTGCCACCAATCCGTCACATCATTGATGTCCTTGGAGCCGCCCTTCCAGTAGATGGTCTGCGGCGCCGGGTCGGCGAGGATGCCGGTAAAGGTAATCAGGTTGGCAGGCGTTGCGCCGCCATAGAGTGCGTTCCAGTCGGTCCCGGGTGCACCGCCATCTTCAACTGTATTGCCCTCCAGTTCGAACAGACCTGGCGGGTCGCCGTCGATGGCCTGAACCATGGTCGTGCTGGCGATGCCAGCGGCAAAAATAGCGCCGAGTAGACAGCTCGGCAGCTTTCTCAGTAAGTGCTTCGTGTTCATCAGTCTGCTCCTTCACCACACGCAGAGACGTGTGGTGTTCAGCCGTCCATTCATTCCATCTGGAATGGCGCCGGTGCCGTGTTGGCCTTAGACCGACGGGAAGACTGTGCCTGTGTGCAGGGTGCTAGCGGACTCCGACAGGTTTTTACCAATCACCACTTCACTATCGAAATCCCTCTCCGGAGGACATCCGACTCTCCTCGTCGCTTAAGCAGTCAATTCGCGTGCCATGTTTTTAACAATTTGTTTTATAAGGGTTTTTTAAAAGGATCAGGACGCGAAAAGATCTAACGGCAACGCCAGAGGAGCGATTGCAGGGGAAGTTGTTAAGCCTGGCTGACAGCGGATTCTTCGGCGGGCCGCAAAGAACGCTTAAAAACGCAGTATTTTCATGGGCTTGGCCACTTGCACTGGTGACATCGGCTGTACCGTCACCGTGACAAGCGCCGCCGCTATCGGGCCGGTTGGGATTGCTGGGGATGCCGCAGCGCTTGGAGTGGCGCTGTTTGCCGACTCACGCGGTCGGCGAGCCCGGTAGGCGAGGGAAGCCCGCCCTGCCTGGCTTAACCGCGCAGGTGCAAAGCGTGTGTGGGGGAGGCCCGACCTCGGGGCAAAGCTTCTGCTCTTGGAAGCGGACGACAGGCGTCCGGCAGTCCGGCAGTCCTGCGGCCTGCATAGGCCGCAGGGTGCGGCTCCTGCCGGCCGGGGGCCAGACCAAGTCCAGAGCTAAACAAACTGGCCGTTCAGGGCATTAGCCAAGCGTCTAAAGCTGACGCCCCTGGCCCTGCCAGGCGTCCTGGGGCAGGGTCACGTCCTTGAGCTTGTTGCGGTACTCCTGGGTGACGTCACGGGCCTCGTTGAGGCTGGTCACCGCCGTCGGGGTGATCATCACCACCAGTTCGGTGCGGCTGGTGCTCTTGCCCTGACTGCCAAACAGCCAGCCGAGTACCGGCACATGGCGCAGGTAGGGCAGGCCGGCGTTGCTGCGGTCGTTGTTCTCCTTGATCAGGCCGCCGAGCACCAGGGTCTCACCGCTCTGGATCGCCACGTTGGTGGTGATCCGGCGCTGGTTGATGGTGGGCGAGTCGATGCCCGAGGTGGCGGTGGCGGTGACGTCGTTCACCTCCTGGGTAATTTCCAGCACGATCAGGCCGCCGGAGTTGACGCGCGGTTTCACCTCCAGCAATACCCCGGTATCGCGGTACTGAATGGTGCTGGTGACCAATGCCGAGGGATCGCCGGGTTGGTTGATGACGCCACTGGTGTTGGTGGTTTCCGAGGTGCGCACCGGTACCTGGTCGCCGACACGAATGGTCGCGGTGTGGTTGTCCAGCACCATCAGGGTCGGCGAAGACACCACGTTGATCTTCGAGTCCGATGCCAGCAGGTCGAGCAGCACGCGGGTACCCGCCGCGTTGAACACGCTCAGCGAGCCGGTGGGGCTCAGGTCGGTCGGGGTGACGATGGGGAACTGGCCGAGGGTGCCGCGGATATTCTTGTTGTCGGCGGAACTCTTGAAGAACCACTGCAGGCCGTAGCGCAGTTCGTCCTCCAGCTGGACCTCGACGATGGTGGCCTCCACCAGCACCTGCAAGGCCAGTACATCGAGCTTCTGGATCGCCTGGAGGACCTTGTCGTAGTCACTCGGCGTGGCCATCACCAGCAGCGCGTTGTTCTCCTCGTCGGCAATGATGCTGACCTGGCCGACATCCAGGCTCGAGCCGTCACCAGCCAAGGCGAGCGCCTGCGGCGCGCGCACCGCAGCGGCCGGGGCCGGGGCCTCGCCATCCGCCGCCGGGGCACTCGTCGGGGCCGACTGCCGAGGCACGCGCTGCTCTTGCTCGCCATCCGTGGCACCTCGCCCTTCGAACAGCTGAGTGAGGATTTCCGCCATGTGCTCGGCCTTGCCATTCTGCACATGGTAGATGTGCATGTTCGGCCCCTGGCCGCCCTCGGTCCGGTCCAGGCGTTCGACCCAGGCGCGGGCGTCATCCAGGTACTTGGCCTGGGGCGTGATCACCAGCAGCGCATTGAGCCGCTCGATTGGCAGGAAGCGCACCATGCCGGCGAGCGGACCGCCGGCCGAGTCGCCGAAGATCGCTTCCAACTCCTTGAGTACCACCGGCGCTTCCACCTGCTGCAGACGGAACAGGCCGACTGACATGCCGCGTAATTGATCGACATCGAACACGCGCACGGTCTCGCGGATATTGTTCAGCTCCTCCGCCGTGCCGGCAACCAGCAACAGGTTGCGCGTCTCATCGACACGCATCAGGCCTTTGACCGGCTTGAGCGGCTCGAGAATCTTCTGCAGTTCGGCCGCGGAAATGTAGCGCAGAGGAATGACCAGCAACTGGTACCCGCGCAGCTCATCCGGGTTCAGCCGAGGCACCAGCGCGCCCGACGGGGCGGCGTCGATAGGCACCACCTCATAGAAATTCCGCGATTTCACCAGCACCGCGCCATTGACCTGCAACAGCGCCTCCAGGGTTGGCAGCAAGGCCTCGCGGGTCAGTGGCCGACTGGTCTGCAGGCTGACCGTGCCGCTGACGTTCTTGTCCAGCACATAGTTCTTGCCGAGGATCTCGCCGAGGATGATCTTGACCACCTCGGCAATCTCCATCTGCTGGAAATTCAGGGTGATCTCCCCTTCCTCGTCCACCGGCACGCGGGTCGCCGCGCCGAGATTGACCATGCTGCCCGAGCCTCGATAAATTTCCACGCGCGGGCCAGTGGCGACGACCTCGGACAGGCCAACCGAGTCGCTGCGCAGCGGCTGCCCCTCCGGGCGCGGCTGACGCACGCCGCTCGGCGCTGGCGCCTCGGCCTGTTCGGTCTTGTGCCCCCATGGGTTGTCGAAGGTGGCCCGGTCGCCGCCCGGAATCGCCGCACAGGCTGCCAGCAGCAAATAGCTGCCGAACTGAAGGGGACGGGCCACGATCCTGAACATATTCATCGAGATTCTCCTGTACCCCTACTGAGCCGGCGCGGCGGGGGCCGGCGTGTCCGCAGGGGGGGTTGTGTTGTCCGTCGACGTCGCCGGCACGCTGGGAACAGCCGGTGTGCCCGGCCGGGGTGCCTGGGGCACAGGCGCGGCACCGGGCTCAGCCGGTGGTGCAGTGGCGACCGGTTCACGCAGCGGCATGCGCACTTCACTGTCGCCATTGCTGAGCAGCACGTAGTCGCTGCCAATCTGTTCCAGGCGCCATTCATCTGCGAGCGCCATACCCAGCTCCAACAGCAGACGCTGGTCGCCCTCGCGCTCGCTGAAACTGGCCAACTGGCGCCCCTGCTCCAGCGCGATGCCGCTCAGCCGCCAGGCCTCGCGCAACTGCTCGGCATCCAGGTTCTCCTGCGGCTCATCCTTGAGCGCCGGCGGCAGTCGGGTACTGCTGAACAGTGGCCGCTCGATCATCTCCTGGTACTCGCTAAAGGGCGGGGTAACGCCTGCTGGTTCGTCCGCCTCTGCCATGGCGGGAGCGGAAGTGGTCTCGGGCTCTGGCTCTGGCTCTGGCTCGGTAGCGACAGGCGTTTCCGGCTCTTCCTCGGCGGCCTTGAGGGCGGCAACCACGGCCGGCAGGAGCAGCAACACGATCAACACCAGCACGACCGGCCGCCAGTGGGCACGCAGCAGGTTCAGCAGCGCTTTCATGGCGTCGCCTCCTGGGCAATGAAGCCCTTGAGATCGAAGGTCACATCCAGCGACGGCACAGCCTTGAGATCCGCCGCTCGACGCAGGCGCCGCATGTCGACCCGCGGGTTGCTCAACACCACGATATTTTCCACCAGCAGCAGCGGCTCGTGGTTGGCCAATTCATAGAGCAGACGCACCAGTTGTTCGGTTTCGCCGCGCAGGTGCACCTTGAGGCCCACCGCCGGCACGGGCGCCTCGACATCCTCGCGGCTGAGAATCTGGGTGCTGACCACCTGCGCCCCAGCCTGACCGATCAACTGACCGATCTGCTGTTGCAGTTCGGCGCTGGCCAGGGCTGGGCGTGACTCGGCGAACACCAGGCGCAGCATCGGATCGTCTTGCTTGAGTTCTGCCAGGCGCGCCTCCTGGGCTGGCAACTCGGCAACCAGGCGCTGATAGACCTCCAGGCGTTGCTGCAGATCGGCAATGACCTCCTCGTCGGACTGGAAACGGCTGAGCAGCGGGCCGATCACCAACCACAGCAGCAGACTGACCAGGGTCAGCAGGATCAAGACGGCCAGCAACTGACGCAAGCGCAAGGGAATCATGGCGCCTCCTGCAGGGACCGACGCTCGGCGATCAAGCTGAAGCGATCCTTCTGAGTGCGTGGATTGCTGGTAATTGGTGAGGCGTAAGTGACGTTCTGCAGGGTCTTGGATTGTTCGAACAGGCCAATCAGTGCCGAGGCCTCGGCCGACTCACCCTCCAGGCGCACCCGTTCGCCGGTCAGTTCAAAGCGGCTGAGCCAGGTGCTGTCCGGCAGGAGCCGGGTCAGTTCGTTGAGAATATTCAGCACGTCGGCAGCCTGGGCCTGCTGCTCGGACAGATAAGCGCGCCCGGCCTCCAGGCGCTTCAGCTCATCGCGCACCGCCGCCGCACGTTCGGCGGCCGCCTTGGGCGCACCCAGTTCGTTGGCCAGACGTTCGGCACGCTGTTGTTGTTGCCAGAGTGGCAGCGCGGCCAGTGCGACCAGCCCCACTAGCGCGGCAATCTGCAAACGGCGATTACCGCGCCAGCCGCCGCGCTTGCGCAGCAGCCCGCCGGGTAACAGGTTGATCGGCTGAGCGTGGCGGCGGGCATCGTCTTCAGCCCGGGTGACCAGCGCGGGGTGGACGGCCAAAGCCTCCAGGCGTCTGAGCAGTTGGTCCAGGTACTCGCGCGGCACCACCAGCAGTTCAACCTGCAGGCGCTGATGGCGGCGATCGCGCTCGAGGATGCGATAACCGAAATAGACCTGCTCAGCGGTGAAGGGCGTGTGGCGATCCATCTCGAAGCGCAGCACGTTGCCCAGCCCTGCCTCGGTGGCGGCCGGCAGGCTCAGCATCTTGCGCAGCACCTTCTGCTCGGGAAGCAACACGACCACCTGAGAGGCCTTGGCCTCGCGGGCGAGCAGCGCTTCAACCAGCGTGGGCGGCCATTCGCCCTCCGCCCCCAGGGGCATGCTGACAAGGGTCTCGCGCTGACTGAAACTGCCGAAAGCGAGGCTGCACTGATCCTGGTGCAGGATGACAAACAACAGATTACCGCGCCGCCGCAGGCGTTCCCGCCACTGCGCCGGGATCAGACCGAGCAGCTCGCCGCTCCACCATTGCCAAAAGCGCTGGGCCATGGCAATCACGGAATCCGTCGCTACCTGTAAAGCATTGTTCATTGGTTGGCCCTTTGCTCAAGGACGTTGCAATTTCAACACGCCATTACTGCTGGATGCTGTCTTGGAGAACTTCCACACCTTGTCTACGGCCGAGGCCACGCAGGTGAACCAGTACCTGTTGCCGAACCTTTACACCCGTTTCCAAAGATGTATCGGTAACGATAGAGTAGTTGACCCCTGGCGCATTGGGTGCCAACAAACTCGGATCCACTCCCACCAGCAGTGGCGGCCGCTGACCACTTTCGTAGTTGCGGCGGCGCTCCTCGATAAAGCGATCGATGCTGTCCGCGCTGATCCCCGGCAACGCCAGCAATACCTCGCGCGGCGCCACCAGCGGATTGACCTCGGCCTTGTTCGAATACAGGGTCAGGGCCGGCAGCACTTGCTGGTAGAGCGCCTCGTCGATGCCCAGCACGCGGCGCAATTCCTCCAACCGCTCGAAGGGTCGATTGGCCGGCGCTCGCAGGCCCACAGCCAGGTACTGCTCCTCTTCGGCACCGTCCGGATGCAGCAGGTCATCCTCGTCGCGCCAGTCGAGGATCGCATCGACCTGGGCCAGCGCGGCCTTCTCGTCCAGCCCCACCGACTCGAACAAGCCCACCAGCAGTTGCGGGTCGGCCTCGTTCAGGTCGATCTTGCCCTGCTCGTCGAACAGCGCCACGTCGACACTGATGCCGTCCAGCTCCATGCTGCGCGTGCCGCCATCGGCCAGCCAGCCAGACGTGTTGGCCTGCAGCAGGCTCCACACGCCCCAATTGACCCCGGCCTCGGCAACATGCCGGGCACTCGCCGCCTGGCGCGCATTGCTGGCCAGGCGCAGCTCGGTACGGCTACCGGCCGACAGGTTGAGGGCAATCAGCGACAGCAGCACCAGCAGCCAGAGCACGCCGACCAGCGCCACACCGGTCACGCGCCGGCCTGGATCAGCGACTCTTGACGATGGCATAGGCCATATTCCTCGGTGCCACCAAAAGCTCCGCGGCATCACGACGCTGACGCGGCGGTGGGGTCAGGCGCAGCAGTACTGGCATGTTAGGCTGGCGCTGCCATTGGCTCTGCCACTCCAGCGCCCCATCGGGGTGGCGTTCCAGGTAGCCGAAGCGCCAGGCCTGGGGCATAGCCGCCACCAGCACCTCATACTCGCCGGTACTGGCCAGGGTGTCGGCCAACAGCGACCAGTTGAGTTCCTCGCTCTCCAGGTACGGCATGTAGCGCATCTGCAATTGCCAGCTCAGATCCTGCTCGATGAGCTGCTTTTCCTGCACCAGTTGCACCCAGTAGAGCTGCTCGCTGTCGTCCAGGGCGGGTAGCCGAGCCGTGAAAATAAGCTGTTGCTCGTCGCCGTATAAGGCCATCTGCTGCAGCCCTTGGTCATCGCGCAGCGAGACGGCCTGGGGACTTTCCAGAAGCCGGCGCAGCAGGGACTGGGTCAGGTAGCGCAGTTCCATCTGCTGCTGGCGCAATTCGGCCGCATGCCAACTGCGCAGCGCCACATGCAGGCCGCCGTAGGCGAGCATTGCCACCAGACTGGCCAGGGTCAGTGCCACCAGCAGTTCGACCAGGGTGAACCCGCGGCTTGCCGGCTTCATGGCGTCTCCTGCAGCAAGCGGATGGTGCTCAGGCTGACCTGCTCGCTGGAGCCTCGGCCCCAACTGACCGAGACCCGGATCAGCCAGGGCGTGATGCTGTAGCGCGCGCCGGCTTCCTGATTGTCGAACTGGTAGGGCTCGATCTCGCTCTGCCAGCGATAGCCGCGATCCAGCTTGCCCTGATGCTGGCCGCGGCTGCCACTGTCGAGACGGACAAGTACATCCGCCAGCTGCGACTCGGCCAGTTGCAGGGCCTCCTGATGACGCTCGGCGACAGCCAGCGAGTTCAGCGATTGCGAGACGATGCGCATCAGCACGCTCATGCTCAGGCTGAGGACCAGGAAGGCCACCAACACCTCAAGCAGGGTGAAGCCGCGCTCGCTATTGATCCGCCTCACCCTCGCCCTCCTGCTGCCGCACGCTCTGGCGCGGCCGACCCGCGGCTTCATCCGGAGAGCCGCGCTGCACCCGCCCACTCAGCCAGTCGACGCTGATGTCTTCGCTACGGCCTTGCTCCAGCGACAGGCTGAGACTACCGCCGGAGGAATCGCCACGCGGGTAGAACAGGATCTGCGCGGCGCCCGTCATCGTGTCACCCTGGCCCGGCCCGCCAACCAGCGTCAGGCTGAACTGTTCCGGCAGGATGTAGGGCTGTTCCCGATCGCTGAGCAACAGACCGCCACTGTCGACGTCCTGACTGATCGCCACCCGCGTCCCGGTGAGGATCGCCTGGCTCCGCGCATGCCGCAGCAGCGCGACCAACTGGCGGCTCTCGGCCTCCAGGCTGAGGCCCGGCAGAATACGCTGGAACGCTGGCCCGACCAGGCTGATCGCCAGGCTGGCGATCACCAGCACCACCAGCAGCTCCAGTAGGGTGAAGCCGCCGGCTCGGCTACTCCCAGCTGCGCACATCGCGGTCCTCTCCTTCGCCCCCCTCGCGGTTGTCGGCGCCCAGGCTCCAGAGGTCGAAGTCGCCGTGCTGGCCGGGTGCGCTGTAATGGAACTCGTTGCCCCAGGGGTCCTTGCGGATCACGTTTTTCTTCAGGTAGGGGCCATTCCAGCCGTCGACGTTGTTCGGCTTGGTGATCAACGCCTCGAGCCCCTGGTCGCTGCTCGGATAGCGCCCCAGCTCCAGGCGATAGAGGTCCAGGGCCGAACTCAGCTCCTGAATCTGCAAGGCGGCCGCTTTGGTTTTCGACCCGCTCAATTGCTTGAATACCTGCGGGCCTACCAGGCTGGCCATCAAACCGAGGATCACCAGCACCACGAGGATTTCCAGCAGGGTAAAACCGGCACTGCGCCGTTCTGTATGGATGAAGAAAGACAATGTGGATCTGCTTCGACTGTGCATGCGTTTCTCCCTGGTTAAATCGGTATTTCGGTAATACTCATGATGGCTACCAGCACCGAGAGGATGATGCCGGCGATCAGCACGCCGAGACCGACGATCAGCATCGGCTCCAGGATCGCCAGCATGCGCTGGATGGCAACCTCGACCTCGCGATCATAGGTATCCGCCACTTTCAGCAGCATTTCGTCGAGACGGCCTGTTTCTTCACCCACCTGGATCATCTGCAGGGCCAGCACCGGAAACACTCCGGAAGCCAGCAACGGCGCGGCCAGTTGCCGACCCTGCTTCAGACTCTCGGCGGCGATACCGACCTGCTCCACCAGCAACTGGTTGCTCAGGGTCTGGCGGGCGATGTTCAGCGCCTGCAGCAGCGCCACCCCACCGGTCAGCAGGGTGCCCAGGCTACGGGCAAAACGGGCGGTTTCGATGCGCTGGCGCAAGGACCCGAACAGCGGCAGGCGCAGCATCAGGCGATCCCACTGCAGGCGATAGCCCGGCTGCTTGAGCAACTGGCGCCAGCCCCAGACTGCCGCCAGCACCAGCAGCAACAGCCAGACCGCTGAGCCACGCAGCACTTCGGCCACGCTGATGACGATCTGGGTCGACAACGGCAGCGCCGCGCCCATGTCGTCGAACAGCTGGCGGAACTGCGGAATCACGTAGGTGAGGATCACCAGCAGCGAGGTCACCGACACGCCCAACAGGATCACCGGGTAGATCAGCGCCGACACCAGGCGATCGCGCAACGACTTGCTGCGCTCCAGGTAATAGGCCAGGTTGTTCAGCCCCTCGGCCAGGTCGCCGGCCACTTCCGAGGCCTGCACCATGCTGATGTAGAAGCCGGAAAACAGCTCCGGACGCTCGGAAAGAATCCGCGACAGGCTGACGCCACGGCGCACGCCTTCCTGGATCGGGCTGATCAACTGCTGCATGGGCGCATCGACACTGACCCGCAGCATGATCTCCAGCGAGCGATCCAGCGGCACCCCCGACTGCAGCAGCGAGGCCAGGTGCTGGGTGAACAGGATCACCAGCTTCTTGCTCCGCGACGCGCCCAGCAGGCTGCTGAGGTCGAGCTGCAACCAGGCCTGCCAGCCACGCTGGGGGCCGATTTCGATCGGGATCAGCCCGCGCGTGCGCAACTGCTCGAGCACTGCCTGCTCGTCGGCCACCTCCAGTTGGCCCTGCTGGACCTCGCCGTTGTCGCTTACCGCGCGGTAGTGAAACAGTGGCATCTAGCCCTCCTGGGTAACGCGCAGCACTTCTTCGATATTGGTGGTGCCATCCAGCGCCTTCAGGCAGCCGTCGTCGTACATGCTCAGCATGCCTTCCTCGCGCGCCACCTGGCGCAGCGCGCCGGCGTCGGCGTGTTCGAGCACCAGGCGACGGATCGGATCACTGAGTGTGAGCACCTCGATGATGGCGATCCTGCCGTGATAGCCGGTGCCGTTGCAGGCGCTGCAGCCCTTGGACCGGTAGAGGGTCACCGGCCGGTCGCCCGCCAGGCGATCGAGGCGCAGTTCGTGGAGCATCTCCGCCAGCGGCTGGTAGGGCTCGCGGCACTCCAGGCACAGCTTGCGCACCAGGCGCTGGGCCAGCACCGCATTCAGGGTCGAGGTCAGCAGGTAGTCCTCGACGCCCATCTCCAGCAGGCGGGTGATGCTGCTCGGCGCATCGTTGGTGTGCAGGGTCGACAGCACCAGGTGGCCGGTCAGGGCCGACTGGATGCAGATGCGCGCGGTCTCCAGGTCGCGCATCTCGCCGACCATGATCACGTCCGGGTCCTGGCGCACGATCGAGCGCAGGGCGTTGGCGAATGTCAGGCCGATGGCCGGCTTGACCTGGATCTGGTTGACCCCCTCGAGCTGGTACTCGACCGGGTCCTCGACGGTGATCAGCTTGCTCTCGCTGGTATTCAGGGTGTTCAGCGCGGTGTACAGGGTGGTGGTCTTGCCGCTGCCGGTGGGGCCGGTGACCAGCAGCACGCCGTGGGGGATCTTCAGCACGCTCTGCAGGCGTTGCAACGGCTGCTCGCTGAAGCCCAGGGCGGCGAAATCGAGGACCACGCTCTCGCGGTTGAGCAGGCGCAGCACCACGCTCTCGCCGTGCATGGTCGGCGCCGTGGAGACGCGGATGTCGAGGTCGTTGCCCTGCACGCGCATCTCGATCCGGCCGTCCTGCGGCAGGCGCCGCTCGGCGATGTTCAGCCGCGCCATCAGCTTGATCCGCGAGATCACCGCCGGCGACAGCTGCACCGGCGGCGCCTCGGTTTCCTGCAATACACCGTCGACCCGGTAGCGCACCTTGAGCCGGCTCTCGAACGGCTCGACGTGGATGTCCGAGGCGCGCAGCTCCACCGCGCGCTGAATGATCAGGTTGACCAGGCGGATCACCGGCGCCTCGCTGGCGCGGTCGCGCAGCTGTTCGACGTCCTCGACCGATTCCTGCTCGCTGGCCTCGACCCGCGAGAGGATGTCGCCCATCTGGCTCTGGCCCTGACCATGCATGCGCTCGATGGCCGCATCGATCTCCGAGCTCAGCGCTACCCGCGGGGCAATCTGGCAGCCGGCCGCCAGGGTCAGCGCCTCCAGCACGAATTGGTCCTGCGGGTCGGCCATAGCCACCAGCAGCTCGCCATCGTCGAACTCCAGCGGCAGCGCCCGGCACTCCTTGAGGAAGCGATAGGACAGCCGCTCGGCCAGCAGCGGCGCGGTCGGAAAATCGCTGGCGGCAACCCGCGGCAGGCCGAGCAACAGTGACAACTGCTGGGCGATATCCTGCTCGGAAACCAGGCCCAGGCGATTGAGCAGGGTCGCCAGTGGGGTGCTCTCGGCCTGCCCGGCCTGCATGCGCAGCACCCGGTTGTAGTCGGCTTCATCCAGGCGACCGGCCTTGACCAGCGCCTGGCCGATATCAAGCGGTTCGTCAGGCGATACATCACCTTGTGCGGCAAGCATAGTGTTCCAACCTCGGGCCCGACCTACTGCACACGAATCCTTCGTGATCGCTCAACGCCCAGCATGATCCAATTCGATTTTGCGACACGCTTCACTATAGACGCTGGCTTCTGCGACGTCGGATTGCCACTGCGCAAGCCAGATCGACGGCGAGGCTATTCGCTGCGTAATGCATCCACCGGATGCAGACGCGCCGCACGGCGTGCCGGGGCGATGCCGGCGAGCAGGCCGATCACCGCCGACAGCAGCAGGGCCAGCAGCAGAAAACCGGGGGCCAGGCTCAGCGGCAAGGCGGGTACGGCCAGGTGCAGACCGAGCAACAGCAGGCCCATCAGCAGCAGGCCGAGTGCGCCGCCGGCCAGCGACAGCAGCGCGGCCTCGGCCAGGAACAGCCCGAGCACCTGCCGGTCGCTGGCGCCGATGGCGCGCAACAGGCCGATCTCGGCGGTGCGCTCGGCCACCGTGGTGGTCATGATGGTGAGAATGCCCACCGCCCCGACCAGCAGCGAGATGCCGCCGAGGGCGCCGATGGCGATGGTCAGGGTGCCGAGGATGCGGTCGAGGCTGGCGAGCATGTCGTCCTGGGTGGTCAGGGTGAAATCCTCTTCGCCGTGGCGTTCGAGCAACAGCCGGCGCACCCGCTCGGCGAGCTGCGCAGAGCTGGTTCCGGCATTGAACACCAGGTCGATCTCCATCAGCCCCTCGCGGTTGAACAGGCTCTGTGCCCAGTCCACCGGGATGTAGGCGATGTCGTCGAGGTCGTAGCCGAGCAGCTGGCCCTTCTCCTCCATCACCCCGATCACCCGGAAACGCACGCCACCGACGCGAATGCGCTCGCCCAGCGGATTGGCTTCGCCAAACAGCTCGCGCTGCAGCTTGTGGCCGAGCACCGCGTAGGGCGGCGAACGGCCATCGCGCGCCTCGGGCAGGAACTGGCCAAGGGCCAGACGGAAGCGCCAGGCCTCGGCCAGTTGATGACCACCACCGATGATGTCGCTGCGCCGGCTCATGGCGCCGAACTGGATATCGCCGCTGCCCTGGATGATCGGCACCACCGCCTCGACATGCGCCAGATGGCGCAGGGCGTCCGAATCGGCAAGGGTCAGCGGGCGCACGCTGCTGAGGATGCCACCCATGCCGCTGGTCAGGGTCTTGCCCGGGTTGACCGCAATGATGCGCGTGCCGAACTGCGAGAAGTTGTCCAGCACATACAACCGCAGGCCCTCGCCGATTGCCGTGAGCAGGGCCACCGCGGCGATGCCGATGGCCACCCCGAGCAGGGTCAGCAGGCTGCGCAACGGGCGGCTGATCAATGCCGAGGCGGTCAGCCGGAAGCCGTCTTCCCAGCGCATCATGTCCGCGCTCCCGGCGGCCGCAGCGCCTCCAACGGTTCCAGGCGCGCGGCCTGGTTGGCCGGCAGCCAGGCGAACAGCAGCGCCGCCAGCAGGGCCAGTAGCAACGAGCCGGCGCGCGCCCAGCCCGGGGTCTGCAGCGGGATATCCCACAGCTGGCGGCCGAACCAGAGCAGCAGCTCGCTCAGCACCAGCCCGGCCAGGCCACCGGCCAGGGCCAGCAGCGCGGCCTCGCCGACGAACAGCAGGCGCACCTGCCCCGGACGCGCACCCAGGGCCTTGAGCAGGCCGATCTCGGCGGTGCGCTGGTTCACCGCGATCCAGGTCACGTTCATGATCAGGATGCCGGCCACCAGCAGGCTAATCGCGGCGATTCCGGCCAGGGCCAGGCCGAGCGCGTCGAGGATGCCTTCAAAGGCGGCGAGCAGGCTGTCCTGGCTGATCAGGGTGACGTCCTCCTTGCCCTCGTGGCGAGCGGCGATGGTCTCCAGGATCTGCCGCTTGGCGCTGGCCAGGAACTGCGGCCCGCGCACCTCGACCAACACCCGGAACAGCCCCTCGCGGTTGAACAGCGCCTGGGCGCTGGCCACCGGGATGATCAGCATCTCGCCGAAGTCCATGCCCAGCGATTCGCCGCGCTCGCTGAGGATGCCGACCACCCGGAAGCGCCGGTCGCCGGCGCGCAACCACTCGCCGAGCGCCGGCCGGCTGCCGAACAGCTCGCGGCGCAGGGTCGCGCCGATCACGCAGACTGCCTCGGCCTGGTCCAGCGCCATGGCCGGGAGGATCTGCCCCTGAGCCACCCCGAGCTGGCGGATGGCGAAGAATTCGTGGCTAGTACCCAGGGTGAAGGCCTCGCGCGAGCGGTTGCCGACGTTGACCTCGACCTGGCCGGCCTGCAGCGGCGCCACCCGGCGCACGCCGGGCAGGCGGGCGATGGCCAGGGTGTCGCCGAGGGTCAGGTCGCGGGTGGCCAGGCCGGTGATCGGCGGCATGCCGCCGGTGGTTTCCTTGCGTCCGGGCAGGATGCTCAGGGTGTTGTGGCCAAGCAGGGAAAACTCGCCGACGACGAACTGCCGGGCGCCCTCGGCCAGGCCGGTGAGCAGGTTCACCGCGACCACGCCGATGGCGATCGCCAGCAGCAGCATCAGGCTGCGCGAGCGGTGCCCACGCAGGGCGCCGAGCATCAGCCCCAGGCTATCAGCGCCGCGCATCGCCCTGGCCCTGCTGGAGGTCGTCGATGATCCGCCCGTCGAGCATGCTCAGGCGCCGCCGCGCCCGCCCGCCGATGGCGGGGTCGTGGGTCACCACCAGCAGAGTCAGGCCCTCGCCATTGAGCTCCTCGAGCAGCGCCACCACCTCGGCGCCGGAATGGCTGTCGAGGTTGCCGGTGGGCTCGTCGGCCAGCAGCAGGCTCGGCTGCATGACCATGGCGCGGGCGATCGCCACCCGCTGGCGCTGGCCGCCGGACAGCTCGGCCGGCCGGTGGCGGACCCGGTCGCCAAGGTTCAAGCGCTCGACCAGGCGCGCGCTGCGGCGGCGCCGCTCGCCGGGATCGAGGCCGGCCAGGACCATCGGCAGCTCGATGTTTTCCAGGGCGGTGAGGCGCGGGATCAGGTGATAGGACTGGAACACGAAGCCGATATGCCGGCTGCGCAGGTCGGCCCGGCGGTTCTCGTCGAGTGCCGCGGTGGCCTCGCCATTGAGCCAGTATTCGCCGCTGTCCGGCGCATCGAGCAGGCCGAGAATGTTGAGCAGGGTCGACTTGCCCGAGCCGGATGGGCCCATTACCGCCAGGTACTCGCCGGCCGCCACCTCTAGGTTGACCGCGTCCAGGCCCATGACCCGCTGATCACCGAGGACGAAGCAGCGGGTCACCTCGCGCAGGCGGATCATGGCGGCCCCGGCTCCTGCGGGGTCACCGCCACCCCGTCGGCCAGGCCCTCCTGCTCCAGGCTGGCGAGGATGCGCTGGTCCTCGGCCAAGCCATCGAGCACCTCGGTCCAGCGCCAGTTGCCCAGCCCGGTGCGCACCTGCACCTCGCGCAGCACGCCGGCGGCGGGGTCGTAGCGCAGCACCCGCTGGCCCTCCAGCAGGGTCTCGGTGGGGATGCGCAGGGTATCGACATGCTGCTCGAGGAGAATCTCGACGTCGGCGCTGTAGCCGGTGAGCAGCGCCACATCGGCCGGCACTGCGTCGAAGCGCACCTCGACATCGACGGTGCGCGCCTGTTTTTCCAGATCGCGGACGAAGGGCGCGATGCGACTGACCGTGCCGGCGAAACGGCGCTCGCGAAAGGCATCCAGGCTGACCCGCACCGGCATGCCCAGGCCCACGCGCGAGGCGTCCACCTCGTCGATCGGCGCCTCGACATACAAACAACTGTCGTCGATCAGATCGACCGCCGGCGGGGTCGGGATTCCCGGCGGCGAGGGCGTGACGAACTCGCCGACCTCGCCGTTGATCTCGGCGATGATCCCGGCAAAAGGCGCACGCAGCGTGGCCTGATCGAGCAGCGCACGCTGCAGGGCCAGATTCGCCTCGGTCTCGCGAATCGCCGTGGCGGCGGCGCTGCAGGCCAGTTCGGACAGGCGCGCGCGGGTGGCGCTCCGATCGACCTGATCCGCGGCCACCAGCTGACGCTCCTGCAGCTTAGCCAGACGCTGATAGTCGCGGCGATCCAGGCCGGCCTGCAGGCAGCGCTGCTGGCGCTGGTTACGCTGGCCATCGAGGCGCGCCTCGACCTCGCGCACGCGGGCCTGCTGCTCATCCTGACGCAGACGCATCAGTACCTGGCCGGACTCGACCCGTTGGCCTTCCTCGACCAGACGCTCGCTGACCTTGGCGCCCAGGTTGAACGACAGCTGGGTGCGTCGGCAGGCCTTGAGCGTGCCGGCGCGGGTGTTGGCCACCTGGGTCTCCACCGGCCCGCGCTGCACCGCAATCAGGCGCACCGGCAAGGGCTGCGGCCGGGTCCACCACCAGAACGCCGCCACCACGCCGAGCAATAGCAGCACAGCCATCAACATCTTGCGCATCGCACCCTCCCTTCGCTGGTGTTCAGCCTAGGTCAGCGGGAACCACGCAACAATGCGCCAGGTCAGCGAATGCCGCGGTCTGGCCTTTGCCGGCACAGCGGTTCACACTTTCTCTCAACGCAATAGAGGAACGCAGCCATGAGCGCAGCCGAACAACGCCCGCTGGTCGAGCGGGTGGAAATGAACCAACTGCCCTGCTGGCGTGTACGCACCGCCAACGCCGAACTGCTGGTCGCGCAACAGGGCGCGCAGATCCTCAGCTACCAACGCGATGGCGAGCAGCCGTTGATCTGGCTCAGCAAACAGGCCGAATTCGCGCAAGGCCAGGGCGTGCGTGGCGGGGTGCCGGTGTGCTGGCCCTGGTTCGGCGACCTGCGGCGCAACCCGCAAGAGGTGCAGGCGATGTACCAGGGCGGCAGCCTGGTGCCGGCCCACGGCCTGGTGCGGGCGCTCGACTGGCAGCTACTCGGCATCGACAGCCAGGACCACAGCGTGGTCCTCGAATTCGTCTTCAACAGTGTCGAGCAGCCGCAGACGGAATGGCCGCACGCCGCCGAACTGAAGCTGCGCATCCGCCTCGACGACCAGCTGCACCTCGAACTTGAGACGCGCAACCTCGGCGACACGCCTTTGGCCTTCAGCCAAGCCCTGCACAGCTACTTCGCCGTCAGCGATATTCGCCAGGTGCGCGTCGAGGGACTCAGGGGCTGCAGCTACATCGACACCCTGGACAACTGGCTGGAACGACAACAGAGCGACACCCTGAGCTTTCACGGTGAAACCGACCGCATCTACCTGAATACCCCGGCGCAACTGAGCATCGTCGACCCCGCCTGGCAGCGGCGCATCCAGCTCCGCAGCAGCGGCTCAGCCTCGGCCGTGCTGTGGAACCCTTGGATCGACAAGGCCCGCCGCCTCTCGCAATTCGCCGAAGACGCCTGGCAAGGCATGCTCTGCGTCGAGCACGCCAACGTCCTCGACGATCACGTCCTGCTCGCCCCCGGCGCCCAGCACCGGCTCAGCGTCAGCCTGTGGAGCGAAGCGCTGCCGGCCTGAGACGATTAACCGCTGACGGCTTGATTGCCGTCAGCGGCGCTGCGCATAGGATAAGTAAAGGAGCGAAAGTTTCGGGTCTTTCTGTTAACAAAGGCCCGCTATATTGGAACGGTAACTGACAGTTGCGAATGGCCTGAAACGGCCAGAAGCGGTCATTCCGGAATAAAAATAAATCTGTCCCCTTTTCACCGTTGCGCTTGACCCTATTCCCTCCTTCCGGCCACAAGCGCGTACTGATCAAAAATGAACAAGGAAGAACCCCACATGCCCCGCCTGGTTTGGCTGCGCGACCATATGCAACATAGCGACACCCTGGCGCAGTGGCTGCATCAGCAGTTCGCATACGAGTTTATCGAGCAGCCATTGGCCGACTGGCAGCGCGAATTCGCGGAAGGCCAGGGCAACGGCGAATGGCAATGCCTGATCGCCCTGGAGAATGACCAGCTACTTGGCGGTGCTGCACTCGCCGCCAACGACTTGCCCGAACGCCCGGAGCTGGGTCCCTGGCTCGCCTGCGTCTTTATCGCCCCGCAGGCAAGGAAGCGAGGCCTGGCGGAACAGCTGATAGAAGGCATCTGCGCGGCAGCAAAGGCCAACGGCACCACACCGCTGTACCTGCACACCCATGATCGCAGCGACTACTACGCCAAGCGTGGATGGCAGATGCAGGAGTGTTTTCAGGCCTGGGGCAAGGAGCAGTGGTTGATGCTGCGGGATCTTTGAACTTGCCTAGGTTTGAAGCCGAAGGCGGAGAGCAAACCTGAATCGCCCCCATTTCCATAGACAGGTCTGAGCGTCCGCTCTTGGCCGACTCCGGCCTGTCACGACCGGCCGCAGTCGACCTATTGTGCACGCTCAGAAACGTCCACAGAAACAGGGTCGATTCAGAGATCCTCTTCCTCTACCAGCCTCACAGTCCCGGCATCCAGCGCATAGGCCGCATCCGCCAGCTCGTTGCTGACCGGCTCCACCTGCAAGGTGCCGCTGACCCAGAGCGGGGCGTAGATGTCTTCCAACTCGATACCCGCCGGGTAGCGCACCAGCACCAACTGGTTGGGGGGCGGTGGCGGGACGTGGATGCAGGCGCCGGGATAGGGGACCAGGAAGAACAGGATGCTGCGGCCCTGGGCGTCGGTTTCCAGGGGCACGGGGTAGCCGCCCAGGCGGATTGGTTTGCCGTCGAGGGCCGCTACGGTCTTGGTCGAGTACATCACCGCGGGCAGGCGCTTGTCCTGCTGACGGAGGCCACTGGGATCGTAGAAGGTGCCGTCCTGTTCGGGACTGTCGTGGCTGATTTCCGGCATGGCTTCGAGGGCCTGGCGGTCTTCCTCCGGCATCAGCTCGAGCCAGTCGGTTTCCGGCAGCTCGGCGCGGGCTAGGCTGCTCAGGAGCAGGAGGGACAACAGCAGGTGACGCATGGCTGTACTCGCAGATGATCGGGACGCGAAGGACTCAGAGGTTGTGGAAATATCGAGCGCCGTAGCGAGAGCGTCTCCTGGTGTTCGCGGCAAGGCGCGTTAAGAGAAAAACAGGGGTGTTCAGTGAGCTAAATGACCCTGTTTTTCGCGTAACGCAACGCCAGCAGCGGACGTCAGGGGGCGGTCGCAGTAGGCGAGAGTCTCAACCCTTCTTGAGTGCGCCATAGAGTATCAGCAGGACCACCGCGCCGATCACCGCGCCGATGAAACCCGCCCCCTGGCCCGCCTGGTAGATGCCCAGCGCCTGCCCGCCGTAGGTCGCGGCAATGGCGCCGCCGATGCCGATCAGGATGGTCATGATCCAGCCCATGCTGTCGTCGCCCGGCTTGAGGAAGCGTGCAATCAGGCCAACGATCAGGCCGATGAAGATGGTGCCGATAATGCCCATGACAGGTCCTCCAAATAGGTAAGTGTGCCGGGGCGGAGAAACGCCATGGCATTAGGCTATCGGATTGATGGAAGCCGCGGAGGTTCCGTGAAAAGTCGCTGGCGCCCGCTGCAGCCGGCGCCAGAGACCACTTCAGGCCTTGTTGATCAGCGCCTCGACGGCCGCTATCTGCTGGTCCAGAGTGGCGCGATCGGCGCAACGCAGGGTGGCGTGGCCGACCTTGCGGCCGACCTTGAAGGCCTTGCCGTAGTGGTGCAGGTGGCAGTCGTCGATGGCGATCACCTTGTCCACCGGCGGTACTTCGCCGATGAAGTTGAGCATGGCGCTCTCGCCGACCTTGGCGGTCGAGCCCAGCGGCAGGCCGGCGACGGCGCGCAGGTGGTTCTCGAACTGGCTGCACTCGCTGCCTTCGATGGTCCAGTGCCCGGAGTTGTGCACGCGCGGGGCGATCTCGTTGGCCTTGAGGCCGCCGTCGACCTCGAAGAACTCGAAGGCCATCACGCCGACGTAGTTGAGCTGGCTCAGCACGCGCCCGACGTAGTCCTCGGCCAGGCCCTGCAGCGGGTGGTCGCTGCTGGCAATGGACAGGGCGAGGATGCCGCTGTCGTGGCGGTTGTGCACCAGCGGGTAGAAGCGCGTCTCGCCATCGCGGCCGCGCACGGCGACCAGCGAGACTTCGCCGCTGAAGGGCACGAAGCCCTCGAGGATGCAGGGCACGCTGCCCAGCTCGGAAAAGGCGCCGGCCACGTCTTCGGGCTGGCGCAGGACCTTCTGGCCCTTGCCGTCGTAGCCCAGGGTGCGGGTCTTGAGCACGGCCGGCAGGCCGATGCTGGCGGCCGCGGCGTCGAGATCGGCCTGCGAGTGGATGTCGGCGAATTCCGGAGTGGGAATGCCCAGCTCCTTGAACATCGACTTCTCGAACCAGCGATCGCGGGCGATGCGCAAGGACTCGGCGCAGGGGTAGACCGGCACGAACTGGGAGAGGAAGGCCACGGTCTCGGCCGGTACGCTCTCGAACTCGAAGGTCACCAGATCGACTTCATCGGCCAGTTGGCGCAGGTGATCCTGATCGCCGTAGTCGGCGCGGATATGCTCGCCCAGCGCCTGGGCACACGCATCCGGTGCCGGATCGAGAAAGGCGAAGTTCATCCCCAGCGGAGTGCCCGCCAGGGCCAGCATACGGCCGAGTTGGCCGCCACCGATTACACCGATTTTCATGCTTCTACCTCTTCAAATGCCGCAAGCGCCTGCGCGGTACACAGCCCATGGGTGGTGCCCGCGATGCCACGATCCGGCCAGGAATGCCTGGCAGGCCATCACGCCTGACGCGGGTCCGGATTATCCAGCACGGTGTCGGTCTGCTCCTGGCGGAACTGTTTCAGCGCCGCGTGGAACTGCGGGTGCTGGTGACCGAGGATGCTCGCCGCCAGCAAGGCCGCGTTGATCGCACCGGCCTTGCCGATGGCCAGGGTGGCGACCGGAATGCCGGCCGGCATCTGCACGATCGACAGCAGCGAATCGACGCCCGAGAGCATCGCCGACTGCACCGGCACGCCGAGTACCGGCAGGTGGGTCTTGGCCGCACACATGCCCGGCAGGTGAGCAGCGCCACCGGCACCGGCGATGATCACCTGGATACCCCGGCTTTCAGCTTGCTCGGCATACTGGAACAGCAGGTCCGGAGTGCGGTGGGCAGACACCACTTTGACTTCATAGGGGATGCCCAGCTTGTCCAGCATCTCGGCGGTGTGGCTAAGGGTGGACCAATCGGACTTGGAGCCCATGATCACGCCAACCAGTGCGCTCATCGTCGTGCCTCTTTTATTTGGCGCCTCACGGCGCGTCAAAAACCAACAAGCCACGCAGAGGGCGTGGCTTGTCATGTTCGGGTCAAACCCGCGAGCAGGCGGGTTTTAAGGCGGCGCAGTATAACGTAACGACACAAAGAGCGCCCCCCCTGCATGACCGTCCGTCCGCCGGGGCTGGTGCGAGGGGCCGGGGCCTTTCTCTCTGTAGCGAGAGGCAGCCAAAGCGTGCCGCCCGCGCGCCAGCAACCGCCTCGCCGTCATCAGCCGTCGCGCAAAGCGCTGACGCCCCTATCGACGAACGGCCCCCCGACGCCGCCAGTGCGGCAGTGCCGTCGACTAACCTGATACCTGCTTGCAGTTGTTTATCCCGGTAGTCGACTTGTTCAGGGGGCCAACCTTTCCTCGTAGAAATAGAGGGCATCTGAAATGAAAGCGATATCAACCAACAGATGGACGCTGATAGGTCTCTTGGCGCTGGCCCTGCTGGCGCCCAACTGGGCGACGGCGCAGGTGGCCTTCAACCGCATCGTGGTGTTCGGTACCAGCCTGTCCGACCCCGGCAACGCCTTCGCCCTGATCCGCCGTCAATCGACCCCACCCTACGCCAACCTCGACGCGCTGCTGGTGCCTGACGCGCCCTATGCCAGAGGCGGCCACCACTTCAGCAATGGCGCCACCTGGATCGAGCAGTTCGCCCGCCCGCTGGGCCTGGCTGCCAGCGTGCGCCCGGCCTTCGTCGGCGCCAATGACGGTGCGAGCAATTACGCGGTGGGCGGCGCACGCGCACGCGAAGACGGGATCAACGCCAACCTGTCGTTGCAGGTCGATACCTTTCTCTTCGACGCTGGCGGCATGGCGCCGGCCGATGCGCTCTACGTGCTGGAGATAGGCAGCAACGACATCCGCGATGCCCTGGTCGCGGGCCCGGGCGGCGTCACCGTCGTCACCGATGCGCTGGCCGCCATCGGCGCCAACCTCAATGTCCTGTACGCGGCCGGCGCCCGCCACTTCCTGGTGGTCAACGGCCCCAACCCCGGCCTGACACCTGCCGTGCGCACCCTCGACGCGATCAGCCCAGGTGCCATTCAGGCGGCCGGATTCTTCGCGCAATTGTTCAACGCCGGCCTGGAGGCACTGCTGGCGGGCTTGGACGGGGCACCCGGGATCGAGATCGCCCGGCTCGATCTGTATCAGAAGTTCAACGAGCTGGTGGCCGATCCGCAGGCCTTCGGCCTCAGCCAGGTGGAGAACGCGTGCATCACCCCCGGGCTACCGCCCTTCACCTGCCAGGCCGTCGATGACTTCCTGTTCTGGGACGGCGTCCACCCGACCACTGCCGTGCACGCCATCTTCGCCCAGGACACGGCCTTCGCCCTGACCCAGTAGCGGCGCCGAGACAGGCAGCCTGAATCTGCATAGTGAGGGTGGAAAAGGCCGCGCCGTTTTCCACCCGACATGCCCGTGAGTAATCGGGCCCCAGCCGCCCCAGCGTTTGCAGGCGGGCCATCCCTGGCTGGCCCAACGGGGCGGTCCAAAGACCTGCCACAAGGCCGCTGCAGCATTGGGCTTTGCGAATGCGCATAACCCCGACTTACCAGGGGACACCCATTAGCCGGTCAGCGCCCTGCCATTGCTCTGCACTGGCCGCACTTTCGGGTTTCGCCCCTGCGGCGAGCTACGTCTTCTTTGCCCCGCATCGGCGTCCGGTGCAAAAATCAAGTAACCAAGAAGGCCGCACACCGCACATCCGGCCCTGGCGGCGCCGGGGTTTGCGAACACCGGCTTCAACGCCTGCGCATCACCCCTGATCGAGTCGGCTCAGCATCTGCCGGGCGACAACCTGAACCGAGTGTCAGCTGCAGACCGATCCCCTGTTTCGGCAGCAGCCCGAAACGTCAGTGAATTTTTCCCAGGAGCGGCAGATAACGCCGGTCAAATCCAATCCGCCCATCTTCGCGGTATGCTTCTTGCCTTGTTTCATTGCCCAAACCCTGCGGATGCCGCCGATGTTGCATGCCCACCTGACCACCCTCCACGTGGTCTCGCTGATCCTCGAACTGCTCGCCGACCAGCCTGACTCGACCGAGGCCCTGCTGGCCGGCAGCGGCATCCAGGCCAGTGACCTGGCGTGTGGCGAGCAGCGCATCACCCGTACCCAGGAACTGCAGGTGTGCGCCAACGCCCTGACCCGCCGTACCGACCTCGGCCTGGAGCTGGGCCGGCGCCTGCACGTGTCGTCCTACGGCCTGCTCGGTTACGCCGCGCTGTCGAGTGCCACCTTTGGTGACGCCTGGCGGCTGCTGTTGCAGTATCCGGCCCTGCTCGGCACCTACTTCAAGCTGGACCTGACGGTAGAGGGCGAACTGGCCTGGGTCAGCGCCGCCGAGTACCGCCACGAGCCGGCGCTGGAACAGTTCAACGTGGAAATGTGCCTGGCCTCGCTCAAGCTGACCTGCGACGACTTGCTTGGCCAGCCGCTGCCACTGGCCGCGGCGCAGTTCAGTTATCCACAGCCGGCCTACGTCGAGCGCTATGCCGCGAGCTTCGCCTGCCCGCTGCAGTTCGACGCCGCACGCAACGCCTTCGCCTTCCCCGCCGAGTGGCTGCAGCGGCGCCTGCCGCTGGCCGACCCGGTCACCCACCTGGATATGCTCGACCGCTGCCGCAGGCAGAATGCCGAATTCACCACCCGCCAGGCTTGGCTGCAGCGGGTGCGCGAGGAGCTCGCCAGTCACCTGGCCGAGCCGCCGGGGCTGGAGCAGCTGGCCCAGCAGATGCACTGCTCGCCGCGCACCCTGCGCCGCCACCTGCAGGAGCTCGGCACCCACTACCAGGAACTGCTCGACGAGCTGCGCTTCGAACGCGCCAAGGCCCTGCTCGGCCAGGAGGACTGGCCGATCTGCCGCATCGCCGAGGAACTGGGCTTCAGCGAGAGCGCCAGCTTCCGCCATGCCTTCCAGCGCTGGAGCGGGGTGGCGCCGAGCCATTTTCGCGGCTGAGCAGGCGCTGTGGCCGGCAAATTTGGCCACTTCGATCCCCTATTGGCCATTACCAGCGTTTTCCCAGCAGCCGGCACGGCGAACAATGACTCCCACAACAAGACGCCTGGGAGCCACCTGCACATGCTGACCTACTACAGCGACGATCATCACCTGCACCACGGCAGCTGCGAGCTGATCGACGGCAAGCTGATGCCTTGCTTCGAGAAGCCGCAACGCGCCGACCACATCCTCGCGCGGGTCAAGGATCGCCAGCTCGGCGAGGTGCGTGCGCCCAGGGACTTCGGTCGCGCGCCGATCGAACGCGTCCACAGCGCCGCCTATCTGGACTTCTTCCAGGGCGCCTGGACGCGCTGGCAGGCCCAGGGCGGCAAGGGCGACCTGCTGCCCTACACCTGGCCTGCGCGCACCCTGCGCCAGCAACTGCCGACCAGCCTGCATGGCCAGCTCGGCTACTACAGTTTCGACGCTGGCGCGCCGATCACCGCCGGCACCTGGCAAGCCGCCTACAGCGCCGCCCAGGTGGCGCTGAGCGCCCAGGCCGAGATCGCCGCCGGCGCCCACAGCGCCTTCGCCCTGTGCCGGCCGCCGGGTCACCACGCCGCCGGTGATGTGATGGGCGGCTACTGCTACCTGAACAACGCCGCCATCGCCGCCCAGGCCTTCCTCGACCAGGGCCGGGCCAGGGTGGCGATCCTCGACGTCGACTATCACCACGGCAACGGCACCCAGTCGATCTTCTACGAGCGTGGCGACGTGGTGGTCACCTCGATCCACGGCGACCCGGCGGCGGAGTTCCCGTTCTTCCTCGGCTACGCCGACGAATGCGGCACGGGCGCCGGCGAGGGCTGCAACTTCAACTACCCGCTGCCGGCCGGCAGCGACTGGGCCGCCTGGTGCACGGCGCTGGAGCAGGCCTGCCAACGTATCGCCGAGTCCGCCGCCGAGGTGCTGGTGGTGTCGCTGGGGGTGGATACCTTCAAGGACGACCCGATCTCCCAGTTCAAGCTCGACAGCCCGGACTACCTGCGCATGGGCCAGCGCATTGCCGCACTCGGCCTGCCGACCCTGTTCGTGATGGAGGGCGGCTACGCGGTGGAGGCCATCGGCGTCAACGCGGTGAACGTGCTGGAAGGTTTCGAAGCGAGCAATTCGTAGGCTGGATGACGCTCTTCTCATCCAGCCCGCGCAACTCCCACGCGCCCGAGCGCGGTGGACAGAACCACAATAAGATTGGAGTGACCTCGATGAACAGAATCACCCAGCTATTTGCCGCGACCCTGGTCGCTACCGCGCTGTGCGGCGCGGTCCAGGCACAAACCCCGGAGAAGCAGCGCGAGCTGCGCGTGTTCAACTGGGCCGACTACATGCTGCCGTCGGTACCCAAGGAGTTCCAGGCCAAGTCCGGCATTCAGCTGACCTGGGACGTGTTCGACACCAACGAGGCGCTGGAAGCCAAACTGCTTACCGGCAACTCGGGCTACGACCTGGTGGTGCCGACCAACACCTTCCTCGACACCGAGATCAAGGCCGGGGTGTTCCAGAAACTGGACAAGAGCCAGCTACCGAACTGGAAGCACCTCGACCCGGCACTGCTGGAGCTGATGACGGCCAACGACCCCGGCAATGAACACGCGGTGCCCTACATGTACGGCACCGTGCTGATCGGCTTCAATCCGGAGAAGGTCAAGGCCGCACTCGGCGAGGAAGCCCCGGTGAACAGTTGGGATCTGATCTTCAAGGAAGAGAACGCCGCCAAGCTCGCGCAGTGCGGGGTGACCATGCTCGACTCGCCGGGCGAGATCCTGCCGATCGCCCTGCATTACCTGGGCCTGGACCCGAGCAGCACCAAGGCCGAGGATTACGACAAGGCCACCGAACTGCTGCTGAAGATCCGCCCGCACGTGCGCTACTTCCACTCGGCCAAGTACATGAACGATATCGCCAACGGCAACATCTGCGTGGCCATCGGCTACTCGGGCAGCTTCTACCAGTTCGCCAACCGGGCCAAGGAAGCCGGCAACGGCGTGGTGGTCGACTGGCGCCTGCCCAAGGAAGGCGCACCGCTGTGGTTCGACTCCTTCGCCATCCCGGCCAGCGCCAAGAACGTTGACGAGGCCCACGCCTTCCTCGACAACCTGCTCGACCCCGAGGTGGTGGCGCCGATCAGCGACTTCCTCGGCTACCCCAACCCGAACAAGGACGCCATGGCGCTGGTCAGCGCAGAGATCCGCGACAACCCCGACCTGACCCCGACCGCCGAGGCACAGAAGACCCTGTATGTGCTCAAGCCACTGCCGCTGAAGACCGAGCGCCTGCGCACCCGCGCCTGGACCCGGATCAAGTCGGGCACCTGAGGCCGCGTTTGCAGCGCCGGGAACACGCAAGCCCCTCTTGCCTGCAGGCAGAGGGGCTTCGTGGCTGAAGACCGCACCCCTGCCTGCCGCCTAGCGGATGGCCGCTGGATGTTTCGCGCGGACCCGCGCGAAAAACCACCGCACGAAATGGCTGGCAGACTGGGGCAAACGCCCTAAGTCAGGAGCCACCCATGAGCCACCCCGTCGAACTGCCCGAAGTCGTCACCGCCCTGCCGGGCCCGCGTAGCCGTGAACTGTTTGCCCGCTACACGCCGCACATGACCGGCAGCAACGCCGACCACAGCATCTATCCGCTGGTGGAAAGCAGCCGGCGCGGCGACCTGATCGTCGATGCCGACGACAACCGCTTCGCCGATCACCTCTCGGCCTGGGGTGCCTCGCCCTATGGTCCGACCCCGCCCTCGGTGCGCGAGGCCATGGCCAAGGCCTGGGACCGCCACGGCATGCAGATCAGCGGCTGGCTGAACAATGACGCCGCCCTGCCGCTGGTGGAGAAGCTGGCGCAGATCGCCCCCGGGCGGATCAACCGGGTCGAGTACTCGGTGTCCGGCACCCTGGCCGTGGAAGGCGCGGTGAAGTTCATGCGCGAGGCCAGCCGCCGCCCGCTGATCATCACCTTCGGCGGCCAGTACCACGGCGAGTCCACCTACATGACCGCCGGCGCCTCCAGCGACCTGTCCAACGTTTCCTCGGGGCGCAGCCAGTTCGTCTCCGGGGTGGTCATGGTGCCCTACCCCAACCGCTTCCGTTCGGCCTTCCGCAAGGGCCCCGGCCCCTTCGACGACTGCGAGGTGCTCGACTACCTGGAGTACCTGCTGGTGCAACAGGTCCACCCCGGCCAGATCGCCGGCGTGCTGATCGAGCCGGTGCTCGGCGAAGGCGGCATCCATGCCCCGTCGCAGGCGTTCTGGGACCGGCTGGGCGCGCTGTGCAAGCGCTGGGGCTGGCTGCTGTGCCTGGACGAGGTGCAGACCTGTATGGGCCGCTGCGGCGAAATGTTCGCCATGCAGCGCTGGCAGAACATCGACCCCGACCTGATCCTGCTCGGCAAGGCCTTTGCCGCCGGCGGCCAGCCGATCGCGGCGATCCTCGGCACCGACGAGGTGATGGCCCATACCGACCTGCACCTGGGCAGCACCTACGGCTTTGCCCCCGCCGCCTGCGCCGGCGCCCTGGCCGGCATCGAGCTGATCGAGGCTGGCGGTGTGCTGGAAAATGCCCGCCTGCTGGAGCACCTGTTCTACGAGCACATGCGCCCGCTCAAGCAGGAGATCGAGCAGATCGGCGATGTCCGTGCGGTGGGCGCCATGGCGGCCATCGAGTTCGTCCAGAGCAAGGCCAGCCACGCACCGGCCCCAGCCTTCCAGTACGCAGTGCACCATGCCGCACTGCGCCGCGGGGTACTCGGCATCAGCCAGCGCGGCAAGTGGCACTACCGCCTGCAGCCGGCGTTGGCCATGTCAGCCGAGGTGTTCGAATTCAGCTGCCGGGCGATTGCCGACGCGATTCGTGAAGTGGCGGCGAACCCGCCGCAGGAGGCGGGCAGCATTCAGGAGGCGGCCGCTAGCGCCCTGCGCTGAGGCCAACGACTGGGCTAGTATGCGCGACACGTTTCCACCTCGGAGTGAGCATGCCGCCTGACGCCCTGAGCACCGCCACCCTGCGCATCGTCGACCAGCACAACGCCTGTTGGGGACGCGGCGATGTCGCCGGGGTCGAGGCGCTGTACCACCCGCAGATGCAGTTCATCGAGCACTTCAGCGGTCGCTGCTATGAGGGCGAGGCCCTGCGCCGGCACGTGCGCGCGATCATCGCGCGCAGCGCGCTGGACACCCTCGAATACCTCGACCGACCACGGGTGGATGGCGATACCGCCTTCCTCCGTTACCGCGAGGTGATCCGCTCGGCCGATGGCAGCGCCCTGCTCAGTTTCTCCGCCTGCGATGCGGTGCGGGTGGCGGACGGGCTGATCGTCGAGATCAACGAATATGCCCTGGTGCAGCAACCGGCCGGCGCCTCGAAACCGCAGAACGCCGCGCGCAAGATCGCCCTGGGACCCCGCGCCCTGGGCTACCTGCTGAATGACCTGGCGCTGTATTTTGAACGGCAGCAGCCCTACCTCGACCCGGGGCTGTCACTGCCAGCGGTGGCCGAGGCCTGCGGCTATACCCGCAACCAGATTTCCTATGCCCTGAACCAGGGGCTGGGTCTGACCTTCTACCAGTACGTCAACCGCGCGCGGATTGCCCATGTGCTGGCCAGCGATCCGGCCGTGGGTATTCTCGAGCGCGCCCGCGCCGCCGGCTTTCGCTCCACCAGTACCTTCTATGCCGCCTATCGTGCCGTTACCGGCCAGGCGCCTGGCCAGCGCAACTAGCTTCCCCCGAGCTCGCCACTCTCCAGCTTGCGCCACAACAGCCTGACCGCTGCCTTGCGCACCAGGGCGCAGCGGTACAGGCGGATTTCCAGCGGCACCCGCCATTGCTCGTTGCCGCACACCGCCAGCTCGCCGCGGGCCAGCTCGGCGGTGACCGACAGGCGCGGCACCCAGGCCACCCCCATGCCCTGCAGGGCCATGCTCTTGAGGCTGTCGGCCATCGCGGTCTCGTACACCGTGGTCGAGCGCAATATGCGCTGGCGCAGCAGCAGGTTGACCGAACGACCGAGGAAGGCGCCGGCACTGTAGGCCAGCAGCGGCACGCTCTGGCCGCTGTCGAGATCGAACAAGGGGCGACCTTCGCCATCCACCGCACACACCGGCAGCATCTCGGTGTGCCCCAGGTGCAGCGAGGGAAAGATTTCCGGGTCCATCTGCAACGAGGCGTCCGGGTCGTAGTAGGCGAGGATCAGGTCGCAGCTGCCTTCACGCAGCGAGTGCACCGCCTCGCCGACGTTGGTCGCCACCAGCCGCGTCTGCAGGGGCAGGCCTTCGCGGCGCAAGCGGGCGATCCACGCGGGAAAGAAACCCAGGGTCAGCGAATGCGCGGCGACTATCTGCAGCACCTCGCCCTGCTTGCCTTCGAGGTTATGCAGGTGACGCACCACCTCGCCGAGCTGCTCGACCAGGCTGCGCGCGGTGACCAGGAACAACTGGCCGGCCTCGGTCAGCTCGACCGGGGTGCAGGCGCGGTTGACCAGGGTCAGGCCGAGCATGTTCTCCAGGCTGCGGATGCGCCGGCTGAAGGCCGGCTGGGTGACGAAGCGCTTTTGCGCCGCCTGGGAAAAACTGCGGGTGGCGGCCAGGGCGACGAAGTCTTCCAGCCATTTGGTTTCCAGGTTCATGGATCGTTTCCGTAGATACTCCGTTGAACGTCAAGCCCCAGCCCGTCCCGCGTAGGGTGGGTCGGGCCGCGCAGGTTGGCCGCCTGCCGCCATTGCCAAACATCAGGCCGCGTCACAAGCGCATGCGGGATACGGTCCGCTGTACGGCGCCGCTAATTCACCCCTACTACGCTCGCCGGCAATTCGGCGTCACGCCGACATTATGCCGATTATGCATACCCTAGCGCTTAACAGCATTAGCCAGCTTCTGGCCACAGCCCTTAATCTACGGGGCATCGCGGCGACAGCCGTATTCTTCAGAGACCTCCCCCATCATGTCCGCTGCCGCATCCTTCCGCGTCGAAAAAGATTTGCTCGGTACCCTCGAAGTCCCTGCCGAGGCCTATTACGGCATCCAGACGCTGCGCGCCGTGCATAACTTTCGCCTGTCCGGCGTGCCGCTGGCGCACTACCCCAAGTTCGTCACCGCCCTGGCCATGGTCAAGCAGGCGGCCGCCGACGCCAACCGCGAACTGGGTCACCTCAGCGCGACCAAGCACGCGGCGATCAGCGAAGCCTGCGCGCGGATCATCCGCGGCGATTTCCATGAAGAATTCGTGGTCGACATGATCCAGGGTGGTGCCGGCACCTCGACCAACATGAACGCCAACGAGGTGATCGCCAACATCGCCTTGGAGGCCATGGGTCATGCCAAGGGCGAGTACAAGTACCTGCACCCGAACAATGACGTGAACATGGCGCAGTCGACCAACGACGCCTACCCGACCGCCATCCGCCTCGGCCTGCTGCTCGGCCACGACACCCTGCTGGCCAGCCTCGACAGCCTGATCGGCGCCTTCGCCGCCAAGGGCGAGGAGTTCGCCCACGTCCTGAAGATGGGCCGCACCCAGTTGCAGGACGCGGTGCCGATGACCCTCGGCCAGGAGTTTCGCGCCTTCTCCAACACCCTCGGCGAAGACCTGGCGCGCCTGCGCAGCCTGGCGCCGGAACTGCTCACCGAGGTCAACCTCGGCGGCACCGCAATCGGCACCGGGATCAACGCCGACCCACGCTACCAGCAGCTGGCCGTCGACCGCCTGGCCGCCATCAGCGGCCAACCGCTGGTGCCGGCCGCCGACCTGATCGAAGCGACCAGCGACATGGGCGCCTTCGTGCTGTTCTCCGGCATGCTCAAGCGCACCGCGGTCAAGCTGTCGAAGATCTGCAACGACCTGCGCCTGCTCTCCAGCGGCCCGCGCACCGGGATCAACGAGATCAACCTGCCAGCGCGCCAGCCGGGCAGCTCGATCATGCCCGGCAAGGTCAATCCGGTGATTCCGGAAGCGGTCAACCAGGTGGCCTTCGAGATCATCGGCAACGACCTGGCCCTGACCATCGCCGCCGAGGGCGGCCAGTTGCAGCTCAACGTCATGGAGCCGCTGATCGCCTACAAGATCTTCGACTCGATCCGCCTGCTGCAGCGCGCCATGGACATGCTGCGCGAGCACTGCATCGTCGGCATCACGGCCAACGAGGCGCATTGCCGCGCGCTGATGGAGAACTCCATCGGCCTGATTACCGCCCTGAACCCCTACATCGGCTACGAGAACGCCACCCGCATCGCCAAGCTGGCCCTGGAAAGCGGCCGCGGCGTGCTGGAGCTGGTGCGCGAGGAGCAACTGCTGGACGACGCCACCCTGGCCGACATCCTCAGCCCGGAAAACATGATCGCGCCGCGCCTGGTGCCGCTCAAGGCCTGAACCCGGCGCGACCCCGCGCCTGAAACGGCGCTCGGTTCGCCGAGCGCTACCGCGCCAGACCGCGCAGACGGTCAGCCTAATAACAACAACAGACGGTACACGCATGAACCAGAGCACGACCCTCACCTCCCCCTGGCGCCTCTGGGGGCGCCTACCCCTGTGGCAACAAATCCTCATCGGCCTCACCCTCGGCGTCGCCACCGGCATCGCGTTCAAGCAAGACGCCCTGATCCTGGCGCCGCTCGGCGCACTGTTCCTCAATGCGATCAAGATGCTCATCGTGCCGCTGGTGTTCGTCTCCCTGGTGGCCGGCATCACCTCCATGCAGGACAGCGCCAAGCTTGGCCGGATCAGCGTCAAGACCATCGCCATCTACCTGGTCACCACCGCCTTCGCGGTAAGCATCGGCCTGCTGTTCGGCGCCCTGTTCGCACCGGGCGAAGGCATGAACATGGTCGCCAGCGCCGGTAGCGAGGCCAAGCAGGCGCCTACGCTGATCAGCATTCTGGTCGGCCTGGTGCCGAGCAACCCAGTCAGTGCGTTTGCCGAAGGCAACATCCTGCAGATCATCGTGTTCGCCATCGCCCTGGGCGTGAGCATGAACCTGATCGGCGACAAGGCCGCACCGGCGATCAGGCTGTTCGACAGCCTGGCCGAGACCCTCTACAAGCTCACCGACCTGATCATGCGCCTGGCCCCCTATGGCGTGTTCGCCCTGATCGCCGGGGTGGTCGGCAGCCACGGCGCCGAGGTGCTGCTGCCGCTGGCCGGAGTGATCGGGGTGATCTACCTGGCCAGCCTGGCCCATGTGCTGCTGGTCTACGGTGGCCTGCTCGGACTGCTCGCCCGGCTCAGCCCGCTGCGCTTCTTCCAGGGCATCGCCCCGGCACTGGCGGTGGCCTTCAGCACCTCAAGCAGCGCCGGCACCCTGCCGGTGTCGATCGAATGTGCGCGCAATAACCTCGGCGTGTCCGAGGGCGTGGCCGGCTTCGTGCTGCCGGTCGGCGCGACCATCAACATGGACGGCACCGCCATCTACCAGGGCGTGCTGGCGCTGTTCATCGCCCAGGCCTTCGGCGTCGACCTGACTGCCGGCCAGTACCTGATGATCATCCTCACCGCCACCCTGGCCTCGATCGGCACCGCCGGCATACCGGGTGCCGGCCTGATCATGCTCGGCCTGGTGCTCAGTTCAGTCGGTCTGCCGCTGGAAGGCGTGGCCCTGATTGCCGGCATCGACCGCATCCTCGACATGGCACGCACCACGGTCAACGTCGCCGGTGACCTGATGACCACCACCCTGGTGGGGCGCAGCGAGAACGAACTGGACCAAACCATCTATAACAGCGACAACCCGCAGTAAAGCGGCCAACGCTGCCCTCCACAACGCCCCGTGAACCTCGTGTTCACGGGGCGTTGTGCTATTGGCTTGCGGCCGCACTAGCCGCCGCCCCATCGACCCGCTGTGCACTGGGTCAGTCAGCGTTTTGCGCATCCGTGTAGGCTAGTGTTTTTTACTGTCGCCTTATTTCGGAGCCGCCTGCGATGACGTTCTCAATCAAGCCCTCGCGCAATAGGCTGCTGGCATTAGCGCTGCTGCTTATTTTATTGCCGGGCCACGTTGCCTTGGCGCAAAGCGAAGACGCGAGCCTTTCTGAGCCGGTCGCCGCGGCGGCTATCGAAGCAGAGGCGACGCAGAGCGATGAGACGATTCAGGCGCGCATCGAGAATATTTTTGCCGAACTGGAGCCGCTGCGCGGCGTCACGGTGTATGTCGGTGGCGGCGTGGTCATTCTGCGTGGCGAGGTAGCCAATGAAATGGCGGCGCAGCAAGCCCAGCGCTTGGCAGGCCGGCTCGCCGGGGTGGTCACGGTAACCGACGAAATGAACAGAACCCTGGCCGTGGCCGACAACGTGCGGCCGGTGATTGAGCGCCTGCGCACGCAAAGCATGAGTTTTATAAAAGCACTGCCTTTGATTGGCCTGGCGCTGCTGGTTTTAACCGCCTTTGTTCTGCTGGGCAATTTCATCGCCGGCCGGCAGTTTTTATGGCGGAAAATAGCGCCCAATCCCTTCCTCGCCGACCTTATGGCCCAGGCCACGCGCGTGGTCATCCTGTTGCTGGGGATTATCCTGGCGCTGAATTTATTGGGCGCTGCATCGGTTATCACCGCCATACTCGGTGGCGCCGGGGTCATTGGCCTGGCCATCGGTTTTGCCGTGCGCGATACGGTGGAGAATTACATCTCCAGCGTGATGCTCAGCCTGCGCCAGCCGTTCCGCGCCAAGGATCACGTGATCATCAATGACATCGAGGGCATCGTCGTGCGCCTGACCTCGCGCGCCACGATTTTAATGACCCTCGACGGCAACCATATGCGCATCCCCAATGCGGCGGTGTTCAAGGGCATCATCCTCAATTACTCGACCAACCCGGAACGGCGCTTTGAGTTCGAACTCGGCGTGGATGCCGACGATGACCCGGTGGCCGCGATGCAGGCGGGCCTGGACGCCATCAGCAGCCTCGACTTTATCCTGCAAGAGCCCGAGCCCGACGCGCTGATCAACACGGTGGGCGACTCCAACATCGTGCTGACCTTCTACGCCTGGATCGATCAGCACCAAACCAATTTTGCCAAAGCCCGCAGCCTGGCTATTCGCGCCGCCATGCGTGCGCTGCAAGCACAGGGCTTCACCTTGCCGGAGCCGATTTATCGGTTGCGCTTCGATCCCGAGGTCAACACCGCGCTGTTTAGCGCGCTGGATAGCAAGAGCACTGGCGCCACCCCACTCACTAGCCACGCGAACAAGAATGAGCCTCCTGCAACCCGAGTGGAGCGTGGCGATGCGGTGCTCGATGTCACCCCGGACAAACACCTGGAGCAGAAAGTGGACGCGGAAATCCAATCTGACCCAGGCAATGACCTGCTCGACAAGGACGTGCCGCATGAATAAAACCGCCCTTGGCTAGAGACCTGCTTCAGAGCCGCCGGCGGCCAAGCCAAGGCGCGATGTCGACTGTGCCGGTAAAAGTCGCCGCAATTGCCGCTTATCCGGCCCGGCACCGCGCGCTAGGATGGGGCCTCGCCGCCGGAGTCCCGTCATGTACACGCCACCCGCGTTCCGTCAAAACGACCTCGCCCTGCTGCATCAGCAGATCAACGCCTGCCCACTGGCAACGCTGGTAAACCAGGGCGCAAACGGCCTACAGGCCAGCCACCTGCCGCTCCTGCTGGCCACCGACGAGGGCGAATTCGGCACCCTCTACGGCCACTTTGCCCGGGCCAACCCACACTGGCGTGAGCTGCTGCAGGGCGAAACCCTGGCCATCTTCCAGGGGCCACAGGCCTACATCAGCCCCGCGTGGTATCCGAGCAAGGCCGAACACGGCAAAGCCGTGCCCACCTGGAACTACATTGCCGTGCACGCACGCGGTCAGGCGCAGCTGATTGAAGACAGCGAGGGGTTGCTGCAGTTGGTCAGCCGTCTCAGTGCCCAGCATGAGGCCGGACGCGAGCGGCCTTGGGCGGTCAGTGATGCACCCACGGACTATATCGACACGATGCTGCGCGCCATTGTCGGCTTCGCCCTGCCGATCCAGCGCCTTGAGGGCCAATGGAAACTTAGCCAGAACCGCACGGACGCTGATCGCGACGGCGTGCATAAAGGCCTCAGTGCCAGCCCTGTCGCCGCAGACCAGGCACTCGCGACACGCTTGAGCTGAACGGCTGCGCCTTACTCAATCTCGAAAAGACCATTGCGGATCTGCGCACCAGCCAAGCGCTGCCGGATATCAGCGTCGATGCGCGGATCATCCGGGCTGTAGAGCATCACCTGGCGGTAGGCGTTGACCCGGTTGATCTCGCTGCCGAGAAACTCCCAGACCACCCGGGTGCAGGCCGGGGTGCGCAGGTCGCCGCTGGAGACCCCGGTCTTCAGGCCGTTGAGGCGGGTGATGCGGCTCTTGAAGCTGGGGATCAGGATGGTCTGGCTCATCTCGTTGCCGGTCAGCGATTCGTAGTCGATCAGGAACAGCCGGTCCTGCAGGTAGAAGGCCGCGCCCAGGTAGCGACAGCGCACCCAGTCCTCGGCCTTGCCGCTGTCGGCGCGTGACGGCTCCTGGCGCTCCTGGCGCTCGAACAGGAAGCTGCCGCGCTCCTCGCGCAGCTGTACCAGCGACAGCAGGATCTGCCCGGGCACCGACATGCAGTTGGCGTACTCGAAGTAGTAGCCGCAATAACGCGACAGGCTGCTGGCGTGCTCACGCAGCGGCTGGAAGAAGTCCAGCAACGGGTCGCCAGCCAGCCGCGGGGCCTGACCGGCGCTACGCGCGCCGACCAGGTCGGCGAACTGTTCGCCCGGCAGGCTCAGCTCGTAGGCCTCGACGCCGAAGAAATCGCAGATGCGCTTGAGGTTGTAGGCAGTCGGCCGACTCTGCCCGCTGAGGTACTTGTTGAACTGGGCCCGGTTGATCGCCAGCTTGCGACACACCTCGGCGATCGAGCGGTAGTGGCTGCACAGCAGCTTGAGGTTGTCCCCCAGATAATCCGACATGCTGCTGTTCCTCTTGGCGCGAGCGACGCGATTGTAGCATCAACTCGCATCAGATCGCCGCCACCCGCGAAATTGCATGGCAGGCCGCTGTGCTCAACCATTCGTCCCTAGCATTTTTTCCTCACAGAACAACAAGAGAGACTCTCCCGCCATGCTCGATATTCTCAACGACCTGATCTGGAGCAAGCTGCTGATCGTCATGCTGATCGGCCTTGGTCTGTACTTCACCGTGGCCTCGCGCTTCGTCCAGTTCCGCTACTTCGGCAGCATGTTCCGCATCTTCAGCGAGGCCTTCAAGCACCAGCCCGGTCAGCTCAGCTCGTTCCAGGCCCTGATGCTCAGCGTCGCTGGCCGCGTTGGCGCCGGCAACATCGCCGGGGTTTCCGTGGCGATCATGCTCGGTGGCCCGGGCGCGATCTTCTGGATGTGGATGGTCGCCTTGGTCGGCATGGCCACCAGCTACTTCGAATGCTCCCTGGCCCAGCTGTACAAGCGCCGCGAGCCCGACGGCAGCTACCGTGGCGGCCCGGCCTTCTACATCGAGCACGGCCTCGGCCAGCGCTGGCTGGGCATCGTCGTCTCCCTGCTGCTGCTGGTGACCTTCGGCTTCGGCTTCAACGCCGTGCAGTCCTACACCGTGGCCAGCTCGCTGCACGACACCTTCGGCCTGCCCACCTACCTCAGCGGCATCGCTCTGGTGGTGGTGATCGGCCTGATCATCTTCGGCGGCATCAAGCGCATCGCCAAGATCGCCGACGTGCTGGTGCCAACCATGGCCTTCTCCTACATCGCCATGGCGATGTATGTGATCGGCAGCAACATCGACGCGGTTCCGGCCACCCTGACCCTGATCTTCAACAGCGCCTTCGGCCTCGAGCCGGCCTTTGCCGGTGGCATCGGCGCGGCCATCATCATGGGCGTCAAACGCGGCCTGTTCTCCAACGAAGCCGGCCTGGGCAGCGCGCCCAACGTCGCCGCAGTGGCCGAGGTCAAGCACCCGGTCGCCCAGGGCATCGTGCAGTCGCTCAGCGTGTTCATCGACACCATCATCCTGTGCAGCTGCACCGCGCTGATCATCCTGCTCTCCGGCGTCTACCAGCCGGGCATGGACGTGTCCGGCGTGATCCTGACCCAGACCGCCATGGCCAGCGTGGTCGGCGAATGGGGCCGGGTGTTCGTCAGCGTCGCCCTGCTGCTGTTCGTCTTCACCACCCTGATCTACAACTACTACCTCGGCGAGAACGCCCTCGGCTTCTTCACCAGCAAGCGCTGGCCGGTACAGGTCTACCGCGTGCTGGTGGTCGGCCTGGTACTCTGGGGCTCGATGCAGGACCTGGGCACCGTGTTCGCCTTCGCCGACGTCACCATGGGTCTGCTGGCCATCGCCAACCTGGTCGCCCTGGCCCTGCTGTTCAAGGTCGGCCTGCGCCTGATGCGCGACTACGACAGCCAGATCAAGGCCGGGGTCAAATCGCCGGTGCTCGATCCCAAGCAGTTCGCCGACCTCGATCTCGATCCAGCAGTCTGGCCGGCCAACCCGGCGAGCCAGCCAGAAGTCGATCTCGGTGCGATTGGCGATGGCGTGTACCAACGCTGAGTCGCTAACGATGTGATACACAGGGGGCTATGGCCCCCTGTTTTTTTATCTGAGGAGAGCCTTGATGGCTATAACAAAACTCCTGGTGCTCTACACCGGCGGCACCATCGGCATGCAGATGAGCGCAGACGGCCTGGCGCCCGCCTCCGGCTTCGAGGCGCGGCTGCGTGCCCAGCAAGCACAGGAACAAACGCGTCAACTGCCCAACTGGATCTTCCGCGAACTGCTGCCGCCGATCGACAGCGCCAACATGAGCCAGGCCAACTGGCTGGCGATGGTCGCGGCGATCCGAAGCGGCGTCGAGCAGGACGGCTGCGATGCCGTGCTGGTGCTGCACGGCACCGACACCCTGGCCTACAGCGCCGGCGCCCTGAGCTTCCTGCTGCTCGGCCTGCCGGTTCCGGTGCTGCTGACCGGCTCGATGCTGCCGGCCGGCGCCGCAGGCAGCGATGCCTGGGCCAACCTGTTCGGTGCCATGGACGCGCTGCAGCAGGGCGTTGCGCCCGGCGTGCACCTGTACTTCAACGGCCAGCTGATGCATGGCGCGCGGGTCAGCAAGCTGGCCAGCGCCACCTTCGGCGCCTTCGCCGAACTGCCGCGCCTGCGCCAGAGTCCACGCGCCGAAAGCATCCCCGCCAGCCTCGATTACCGCCAGCCACGCCAACCGGTCAATCTCGCGGTGCTGCCGTGCTTCCCTGGCATCCAGGCGGCGCATGTCAGCGCCCTGCTCGACAGCGGCGTACGCGGCCTGCTGCTCGAGTGCTACGGCAGCGGTACCGGGCCCTCGGATGACGCCGCGCTGCTGGTGGCACTCAAGGCGGCCCATGAGCGAGGGGTGGTGCTGGCGGCGGTCAGCCAGTGCACGCATGGCCATGTCGAGTTCGGCGTCTATGCTGCGGGGAGCAAACTGGCCGGGGCCGGCCTGGTCTCGGCCGGCGGCATGACCCGCGAAGCCGCGCTGGGTAAGCTGTTCGCCCTGCTCGGCGCTGGCCTGAGCCAGGCCGAGACGGAACACTGGTTCGCCCTGGATCTGTGCGGTGAGCGTGCCGACTAGCCAGCGCTGCGGGACTTGCAGCGCAGCCCTAACAGTTTCAGGATGACTGATTCAACCCACAGGAGGTCGCACGATGGCCGTTCGCATTCCCGCCGAGATCCGTCCCGTCAGCGCCGCCGACCATGCCGCCTGGCTGCCCCTGTGGCAGGGCTATCAGCGCTTCTACATGACCGAGATTCCAGCGGCCACCAGCGACGTCACCTGGCAGCGCTTTCTCGATCCGGCCGAACCGATGCATGCCGCCCTCGCCTGGCATGAAGGCAAGGCCATCGGCCTGGTGCACTGGATCTACCACCGCTCGACCTGGACCGTCGGCGACTACTGCTACCTGCAGGATCTGTTCATCGCCAAGGACGTGCGCAGCAGCGGCGTCGGCCGCCAACTGATCGAACACGTCTACACCCAGGCCCTCCAGGCAGACTGCGCGCGGGTGCACTGGCTGACCCACGACACCAACAGCAAGGCCATGCTGCTGTACGAGCGCGTCGCCGAGCGCTCGGGTTTCGTGCAGTTCCGCAAGCTACTCTGAGTCGGTTCAGAACACCGACCAGCCAATGCGCTGGCTGAGCAGCTCCAGCGCCGCCATGCCGACCAGGGAGTTGCCGGCGGCGTTCAATTCCGGTGACCAGACGCAGACGCTGAAACGCCCCGGCACCACCGCGACTATGCCGCCGCCAACCCCGCTCTTGCCCGGCAGACCGACCCGGTAGGCGAAGTTACCGGCCTCGTCATACAGGCCGCTGGTGGCCATGATGGCGTTGACCTGCTTGGTCTGCCGCGAGGTGAGGATCTGCTCGCCGCTGTGCAGGCAAAACCCATCGTTGGCCAGGAAGCAGAAGGCGCGGGCCAGGTCGATACAGTTCATGCGCAAGGCACAGTAACTGAAGTAGTTGCGCAACACCGTCTCGACATCGTTATGGAAATTGCCGAAAGACTGCATCAGGTAGGCCGCGGCCGCGTTGCGCGCGCGGTGCTGGTATTCCGAATCGACGACCCGGTTATCCACCGCTATCTCGGGGTTGCCGGCCAGGCGACGGACGAAGTCGCGCATCGACAGTACCGGCGCGGCAAAGCGCGATTGGTTGATGTCGCAGATCACCAGAGCACCGGCGTTGATGAAGGGGTTGCGCGGCCGACCGCGCTCGAACTCCAGCTGCACCAGCGAGTTGAACGGTTGCCCGGATGGCTCGTGGCCCAGCCGCAGCCAGATATCCTCGCCGGAATGCCCGATGGCCTGCACCAGGCTGAACACCTTGGAGATGCTCTGCACGGAAAACGCCGTATGCGCATCGCCGGCACAGAACAGCTCGCCTTCGTTGCTGTAAACCGCGATGCCCAGCTGGTTGCCCGGCACATCGCCCAGCGCCGGAATGTAATCGGCCACTTTGCCCCGGCCGATCAGCGGGCGGACTTCATCGAGGATTTCCTTCAACAGCGCTTGCATGCTCGGACTCGCCGTAATGCCCGGGCAAACCCCGGGCGATAGCTGATAGACGCCCGCTGCCTGAGGCTGATCACACTCGCGCCCTCCTCCCCGGATTGCGCTTACGCTTATCGGGCGACTCCTGAATCCTGGAGTTTATATTCCGCTGCAAGGCCCGCATACCACCCCCGGATAAGCCTTGGCGCGATCCGCGGCCGGCCTCGAAGCTTGTGAATCGCTCGAGCGCCGTGGCGAAGCCATGGCAAGACGCAGCAGCGATCCGTTCGGTGTCTAGCGACAGCCCGCCAGAGTGGTGGCGCCGCGATTTATCCAGGCTAGCTCGGCCGCGGGCACTGCAGGCGGGCTTTATTGACAGCGCCTCAGAATTTCTCCGGGCGCAGCACCTCCACCTGCGCCAGGTAGCAGACCATGGCAAAGTTGGCGTAGTACTGATCCTGCAGGTGGGCAGCGAGGCGTTCGGCGATGTCCCGGGCGCAGATGATTTCCACCCGGATATTGCCCTCGGTGTCCCAGCCGGCGCTGCGCACGCCACGGCCGCCACGGCCGCGGGCGTCGGAGATGGTCCAGCCGGGCGCGCCGAGTGTTTCCAGGTCGGCCAGCAGCTTCTTCTCCAGTGCGGCTTCGCAGATCACGGTGAGCAGGGTGCGGGTGTGTGCATTCATCTCAGAGTCCCCAGGCAATCAGTTGTTCGGCCAGCATCAGGTACAGCGGGATGCCAATCAGGATATTGAAGGGGAAGCTGATCCCCAGGGAGGCGGTCAGCGATAGCGACGGATTGGCTGCGGGCAAGGCCAGGCGCATGGCTGCCGGAACGGCAATATAGGAGGCGCTGGCCGCCAGGGTCGCGAGCACGGTGGTGCCACCCAGCGACAGGCCCATCAGGCGTGCCAGCAAGGCGCCGATCAGGGCGCCGAGCAACGGCATCAGCAGGGCGAAACCAAGCAGGCGCAAACCGAACTGCTTGAGCGCGCCAAGCTGACCGGAGGCGATCAGGCCCATCTCCAGCAGGAAGAACGCCAGCACCGGCTTGAACATGCTGGTGTACAGCGGCTCCAGCGGCTTGATTGCCTCCTTGCCGGCCACTGCGCCGATGATCAGGCCGCCGAGCAGCAGCATGATGCTCTTGCCGAGGAAGATCTCCCGGCCCAGCTCGCGCCAGTCGGTATCGCGGGCCAGGCCCTTGGCCAGCAGGATGCCGACCAGAATCGCCGGAATCTCCAGGATCGCCACGAACAATGGCATGTAGCTCTCGAACTCGATGCCACGGGCCAGCATGAACGCCACGACCACGGCGAAAGTACCGGCGCTCACCGAGCCATAATGCGCCGCCACCGCCGCCGCATTGACCCGGTCGAAATTCAGGGCGCGCAGCACAGCAAAGGCCAGCACCGGCAACACCACGCCCAAGCCCAGCACCAGCGCCGCCTGGCCGAGCAGCTGCAGGCTGGCCTGCTCCGCCAACTCGACGCCGCCATGCAAGCCGATGGCCAGCAGCAGGACGATGGACAGGGTTTCATAGAGCGCCGGCGGCAGCTTCAGCTCGCTCTTCAACAGACCGGCACACAGACCGAAAAGAAAAAACAGCACCACCGGGTCAAGCCCCATTACCGCCTCCATCGCCCATGACTGTCCGGCGTTCAGTTAAAAAAAGGGAGCCTTGCGGCCCCCCGAGGGAAAAAGTTGCGGCGCCTTGAAGCCATCCCGCGATGGCGTTCACTGCTGCGCCTTTACTCGATCTCGATCAGCACCTCGCCTGGATTGACCCGGTCGCCCTTGACCACATTCACCGCCTTTACCGTCCCGGCGATCGGCGCCTGCACCTCGGTCTCCATTTTCATCGCCTCGCTGATCAACACCGCCTGCCCGGCTTTCACCGTATCGCCTTCCGCGACCAGCACATCGACGACATTGCCCGGCATGCTGGTGCTGACGTCACCCGGCGCACTGGCCTGCTTGCGCTTGCCACTGGCGCCCGCGCCCGCGACGAAGTCGTTGAGCGGCTCGAACACCACCTCTTCCGGCATGCCGTCGATGGACAGGTAGAAGTGACGCTTGCCCTCGCCCTTGACGCCGACGCCGGTGATGTCGACCCGGTAGCTTTCGCCGTGCACGTCGATAACGAACTCGGTCGGCACCCCGGCGCCCCCGGCAGTGGCCACGCCACCACCCTCGGGGATCGGCAGCAGCGGTTCCGCCCTGAGGGTGCCGGCTTCGCGCTCCTCGAGGAACTTACGGCCGATGTCGGGGAACATGGCATAAGTCAGCACGTCCTCTTCGGACCTGGCCAGCAGGTTGATCTCTTCGCGCAGCTTGGCCATTTCCGGCTTGAGCAAATCGGCCGGGCGCACGTCGATCACTTCTTCGCTGCCGATCGCCTGCTTGCGCAGTTGCTCGTTGATCTTGCCTGGCGCCAGGCCGTAACGGCCCTGCAGGTAGAGCTTCACCTCGTTGGTGATGGTCTTGTAGCGCTCGCCAGCCAGCACGTTGAACACCGCCTGGGTGCCGACGATCTGTGACGTCGGGGTCACCAGCGGCGGATAACCGAGGTCTTCGCGGACCCGCGGAATCTCCGCGAAGACCTCGTTGATCCGATGCAGCGCGCCCTGTTCCTTGAGCTGGTTGGCCAGGTTGGACATCATCCCGCCCGGCACCTGGTTGACCTGCACGCGGGTATCCACCGCGGTGAATTCGCTCTCGAACTGGTGGTACTTCTTGCGCACGGCATAGAAGTACAAGCCGATCTCCTGCAGCAGCTCCAGGTCCAGGCCGGTGTCGTATTCGCTGCCCTTGAGCGCGGCGACCATCGACTCGGTACCCGGATGGCTGGTGCCCCAGGCGAAGCTGGAGATGGCGGTGTCGATATGCTCGGCACCCGCCTCAACGGCCTTGAGCTGGCACATCGCGCCCATGCCCGAGGTGTCATGGCTGTGGATGAACACCGGCAGGTCGACCTCGGCCTTCAGCGCCTGGACCAGCTCGAAAGTGGCATAGGGGGTGAGCAGGCCGGCCATGTCCTTGAGCGCCACCGAGTCGACGCCCATGGCCTGCATGGCCTTGGCCTGGGCGACAAAGGCCTCGACCGTGTGCACCGGGCTGGTGGTGTAGGCGATGGTGCCCTGGGCATGCTTGCCGGCGGCCTTCACCGCCGCGATGGCGACGCGCAGGTTACGCACGTCGTTCATCGCGTCGAAGATGCGGAACACATCGATGCCGTTGGCCGCCGCCTTGGCGACGAAGGCCTTGACCACGTCGTCGCTATAGTGGCGATAGCCGAGCAGGTTCTGCCCACGCAAGAGCATCTGCAGGCGGGTATTGGGCAGCGCCTTGCGCAGTTCGCGCAACCGGGTCCAGGGGTCTTCCTTGAGGAAGCGCACACAGGCGTCGAAGGTCGCGCCGCCCCAGACTTCCAGCGACCAGTAACCAACCTGGTCGAGCTTGTCGCAGATCGGCAGCATGTCGTCCAGACGCATGCGCGTGGCCAGCAGCGACTGGTGAGCGTCACGCAGGATGGTGTCGGTGACGGCGATGCGTTTCGGCTGGTGGGTCTTGCTCATCTTGGTTCTCCTGACGCCCGGATCGGATCCGTGGCTGCAACTGCCGGACTGGGTCCGAGCTACGATTCGTTAGAGCCCGGCGTGGGCGGCGATGGCGGCGGCGACGGCCAGTGCCAGCTCTTCGGGCTTGCGCTTGATCGAGTACTGGGTCAGTTCCGGGTGGCTTTCGACGAAGCTGGTGTTGAACTGGCCGCTACGAAATTCCGGGTTGCGCAGGATTTCCTGGTAATAGGCCGCGGTGGTCTTCACCCCCTGCAGGCGCATGTCGTCCAGGGCGCGCAGACCGCGGTCCATCGCCTCTTCCCAGGTCAGCGCCCAGACCACCAGCTTCAAACACATCGAGTCGTAGTAGGGCGGAATGGTGTAGCCGGTGTAGATCGCCGTGTCGGTGCGCACGCCGGGGCCGCCGGGCGCGTAGTAGCGGGTGATCTTGCCGAAGCTGGGCAGGAAGTTGTTCTTCGGATCCTCGGCGTTGATGCGGAACTGCAGGGCGAAGCCCCGGTGGATGATGTCTTCCTGCTTGACCGACAGCGGCAGGCCGGAGGCGATGCGGATCTGCTCGCGGACGATATCGATGCCGGTGATTTCTTCGGTGATGGTGTGCTCCACCTGCACCCGGGTGTTCATCTCCATGAAGTACACCTCGCCCTCGGCCAGCAAGAACTCCACGGTACCGGCGTTCTCATAGCCCACCGCCTTGGCTGCGCGCACCGACAGGTCACCGATATAGGCGCGCTGCTCAGGAGTCAGCTGCGGACTGGGAGCGATCTCGATGAGCTTCTGGTTGCGCCGCTGGATCGAGCAGTCGCGCTCGTACAGGTGCACCACATTGCCGAAGCTGTCACCGAGAATCTGCGCCTCGATATGCTTGGGATTGACGATGCACTTTTCCAGAAAGACTTCAGCCGAGCCGAACGCCTTGGTTGCTTCGGAGATCACCCGGGGGAAGGCCTGCTCCAGCTCTTCGCGCGAGTTGCAGCGGCGGATACCACGACCGCCGCCACCAGAGGTGGCCTTGAGCATCACCGGGTAACCGATACGCTCCCCTTCGGCCAGGGCCTCGGTAATATCGGCGACGTTGCCTTCGGTGCCGGGGGTGACCGGCACGCCTGCCTTGATCATGCTGCGCCGCGCTTCGGTCTTGTCGCCCATGCGGCGGATCACCTCGGCGGACGGCCCGATGAACTTGATCCCGCGCTCGGCGCAGATCTCCGCCAGCTCGGCATTCTCGGAAAGAAAGCCGTAACCGGGATGCAGAGCATCGCAGCCGGTTTCCACCGCCAGATTGACCAGTTTGCGCGGGTTCAGGTAACCGGCCAGGGGATCGTCACCAATGCCATGGGCCTCATCGGCACGCTTGACGTGCAGGGCCATGCGGTCGGCGTCGGAGTAGATGGCCACCGAGCGAATGCCCATTTCGGCGCAGGCGCGCACGATACGGACGGCGATCTCGCCGCGGTTGGCAATCAGGATTTTCTTGATCACGCGTGCTTCCTCGACCCAGGGGACAGACAGACAGTCGTTAGTGACAACTACCCATTCACCCTACGCTCGCGTGCTGGATAATCGAAATCAATAATAATTTGCTTGGCCATAAGTCATAGCTTATACACTCGACTGAAAGCTCCGCCGCAAGGCTTAATCCAGCAGTCCGCCGAACGAGGTACCCCGTGCGCAAATCCATGATGCGCATCACCCTGCGCCAACTTCAGGTGTTCCGCTCGGTGTGCCAGCAGCGCTCCTACAGCCGCGCCGCCGAAGACATGTCACTGACCCAGCCGGCAGTCAGCCTGCAAGTCCGCCAGCTGGAAGAGCTGCTCGGCCAGCCGCTGTTCGACTACGTCGGCAAGAAGCTCTACCTGACCGACGCCGCCGAGGCCCTGCAACGGGCCAGCGCGGATATTTTTGGGCGCCTGGAAAGCCTCGACATGCAACTGGGCGACCTACAAGGCTCCCTGCAGGGACAGTTGAGCCTGGCCGTGGAATCCAGCGCCAAATACTTCAGTCCGCACCTGTTCGCCGCTTTTCGCAGCCAGTACCCGGAAGTCAGCTTGCAGCTGGTGGTGACCAATCACGCCCAGGCCCTCAAGCGCCTGAGCGCCAATCGCGATGATTTGCTGATCATGTCCCAGGTGCCGACGGATCTGAATCTGGAGTTCCTGCCCTTCCTCAACAACCCGATCGTCGCGGTGGCACCAGCGACCCACCCGCTATGCCAGCAGGGGCCCCTGACCCTGCAAGACCTCACCGCCTGGCCACTGCTGGTGCGCGAACGCGGCTCGGGTACCCGCCTGGCCGGCGAGGAATATTGCAACCAGAAACGCGCGCACTTCGCCCAGACCCTGGAGGTCGGCTCGACCGAGAGCCAGCTCGAAGGGGTGCTTGCCGGCCTCGGCCTGGCGCTGCTGCCACGCCATGCCGTGCGCCGCGAACTGGCGTGTGGCGCACTGCGCGAGTTGCCGGTGGCGGAACTGCCATTGCTGCGCAGCTGGTGCCTGGTACATCCGCGCGGCAAATACCTGTCGCCGGTAGCCCAGGCGTTCTTCGCCTTCGTGCGCGATCAGCGCAGCCAGATCAACGCCCTGGCTGAACGCTTCGCCGAGCCGGCGCCTGAGCGGCGGTCAGGTAGTTAGCGGCGACCAGCTCCGGGAAATCGATCAATTGCTGCTGCAACTGCCGACGCTCGGCGTAGCTTTCGATGGCGCGGCGGTATTCCATACGCCGCTGATCGAGCAACTTGCGCCGGCTTTTCGCATCAGTGCTGACGTGTGACTGCGCTTCATCTAAATAACGAGGCATATCAGGTCTCCCAGGCTGAATAACGGGAGTTACAGAGTCCGCCTGGGATATGACGCTTTGAGGGCAAGACGATGAAGTTGCGATGAACCCGGGCCCCTGCAGCCCATGCCGGGGACCCGCCGCGGCACTGCAGGTGGAGAACTGCAGAACTCGCTCATCGAAACAGGGACGGAGCGCTAGTCCTCGTGCAGCTTCACCGACTTGGGCGACAGGCGCAGGCTGCGCAAGCTGCGCTTGACGCTCTTCAGGTGGTTGACCAGGCTCGGCCCGCGGGCCATGGCCACGCCCATGGCCAACACATCGATCACCACCAGGTGGGCAATGCGCGAGGTCAGCGGGGTATAAATCTCGGTGTCTTCCTGCACGTCGATGGCCAGGTTGACCGTAGCCAGGTCGGCCAGCGGGGTCTGGCTGGGGCACAGGGTGATCAGGGTCGCGCCGCTTTCACGCACCAGGTTGGCGGTGATCAGCAGGTCCTTGGAGCGGCCAGACTGGGAGATGCAGATGGCCACATCGGTCGGTTTCAGGGTCACCGCGCTCATCGCCTGCATGTGCGGGTCGGAGTAGGCAGCGGCCGTCAGCAGCAGGCGGAAAAACTTGTGCTGGGCATCCGCCGCCACCGCCCCGGAGGCGCCGAACCCATAGAACTCCACGCGCTGGGCCTGAGCACAGGCGGCAATGGCACGCTGCAAAGCCTTCGGGTCGAGATTCTCGCGCACCTCGATCAGGGTGTGCAGGGTGGTGTCGAAGATCTTCAGGCTGAAGTCGGTGACCGAGTCGTCTTCATGGATTGCGAACTGGCCAAAGCTGGCGCCAGCGGCCAGGCTCTGTGCCAGTTTCAACTTCAAGTCCTGGAAACCGCTGCAGCCGATAGCACGACAGAAACGCACGATGGTTGGCTCGCTGATGCCGACGCTGTGGGCCAGGTCGGCCATGGAACTGTGCATCACCGCGGCCGGGTCGAGCAGCACATGGTCGGCCACTTTGAGTTCCGACTTGCGTAACAGATGGCGCGACTGGGCGATGTGCTGCAACAAATTCACGGGCATGGGCTCGGGTTGAAATATGACGAATACGTTGTGCCATCTTCATCCGAGAGAGGACTCGGTTATGATCGGGGCACGCCGTGGGTGTAGTGACTTTGTAGTTATACTACATGGTCGACGCCCCCGCACGGCTAAACCGAGTCGGAGTTCCCGCTTTGAGCATTCCCTGCGACATGCTGGTCTTTGGCGGTACGGGCGACCTGGCCCTGCACAAGCTGCTGCCAGCGCTCTACCACCTGCACCGCGTCGGTCGGCTGCACACCGACATGCGCATCCTCGCCCTGGCGCGCAGCCAGCACAGCCGCGCCGCCTACCAGGCCCTTGCCGAACGCCGCTGTCGCGCCCAAGTGGCGCGCGCCGACTTCGACAACGAGACCTGGCAGGACTTCGCCGCACGCCTCGACTACTTCGCCATGGATGCTAGCCAGAGCGCCGATTTCGGCCGCCTGGCCAAGCACCTGGGCGCCGCCGACGAGCGCGTGCGGGTCTACTACCTCGCCACCGCCCCCGACCTGTTCGAAGACATCGCCTCGCACCTGCAGATCGCCGGCCTGGCCGGGCCCCATGCGCGCATCGTGCTGGAAAAACCGATCGGCCACTCGCTGCCGTCGGCGCAGGCGATCAACGCGGCGATCGGAGCGGTATTTGACGAGTCGCGGGTCTTTCGCATCGATCACTACCTGGGCAAGGAAACCGTGCAGAACCTGATGGCGCTGCGCTTCGCCAACGCCCTGTTCGAGCCAGTGTGGCGCGCCGGGCACATCGACCACGTGCAGATCAGCGTGTGCGAGACCCTCGGCGTGGAAAATCGCGGCGCCTACTACGACAACGCCGGCGCCATGCGCGACATGATCCAGAACCACCTGCTGCAACTGCTCTGCCTGGTGGCCATGGAAGCGCCGGTGCGCTTCGATGCCGAGGCGGTGCGCAACGAGAAGGTCAAGGTGCTCGAGGCACTGAGACCCATCTCCGGTCTCGACGTGCGCGACAAGACCGTGCGCGGCCAGTACAGCGCCGGCAAGATTGGCGGGCAGGAAGTACCGGCTTACTACTTCGAGAAGAATGTCGACAACGACAGCGATACCGAGACCTTCGTCGCCCTCCAGGTGGAGATCGAGAACTGGCGCTGGGCCGGCGTGCCCTTCTACCTGCGCACCGGCAAGCGCCTGGCGAAGAAAACCTCCGAGATCCTTATCCAGTTCAAGCCGGTGCCGCATCAGCTGTTCGGCAACGGCGAGGCCAATCGCCTGCTGATCCGCCTGCAACCGGAGGAGTGCATCAGCCTGCAACTGATGGCCAAGAACCCCGGCAAGGGCATGCACCTGGCGCCAGTCGAACTGGACCTCAACCTGGCCCAGGCGTTTCGCCAGAAGCGCCGCTGGGACGCCTACGAGCGCCTGCTGCTGGACGTGATCGAAGGCGACTCGACACTGTTCATGCGCCGCGACGAAGTCGAAGCGGCCTGGAGCTGGATCGATCCGATCATCAATGGCTGGCAGCAACACCACCAGAGCCCGCGACCCTATCCGGCCGGCAGCAGCGGGCCGGAGCAAGCCAACCTGCTGCTGGAACTGGCGGGACGCAAGTGGATGGAGTGAACGGACGCATGCGGCCTTGACCCGCCGAAGATGCCGTGTGGGAGTCAGGCGGGTGGCGCTGTGGCATTGCCACCCAGCGGGGCGTGGCTTACTTCAGTGAACTCAGGAAGCTGATCAGGTAATCCTGTTCTGCCGGATCGGTGATGGAGACATGACGCATGCGGGTGCCCGGAACCAACGCCTCGTTGTCGCTGATCCACTTGCGCAGGTTGTCTTCACTCCAGGTGATCCCCGAAGCCTGCATGGCTTTCGAGTAGGCGAAACGGGGCACGGAAGCCGCCGGACGACCCACCACACCAAACAGGCTGGGGCCGAAGGCGTTCTCGCTGGTATCCAGCGAGTGGCACGCCGTGCAGTGGTGGCTGAACAGCTGGCGGCCGGCCGCTTCCATGCCGCCCTCTGCTGCCTGGACCAACGGGGCCGCAGCCAAAGCGGTGCATAACAACGCCAATGATGATGACAGACGCATTTTCATTCTGTAATTCCCTCTCTGATGACTAGGCAATAACAGTATATTTTGTAGGCCTTTTGTACGGCTCTTGTACAAAAGCCGCAATTGCATGGCACCAAAGTACTTTTCTGGAGCAAGCCAGGGACGGCGCCCGATTGCGCGAGGGCGCCCTGGAGGGAAGGGTGGGGGCGCGCGCAGGTGCAGGAGCCAATAGGCTGGCTCCCGGGTCACCTCAGCGAGCGTCGGCCTGGTCGCGCAGCAACTGGGCGAATTGCTCCGCCGGCACCGGTTTGCTGATCAGGTAGCCCTGAATCTCGTCGCACTGCTGGGCCTTGAGGAAGTCCATCTGCGCCTGGGTTTCCACGCCCTCGGCGACCACCTTCAACTCCAGGCTATGGGCCATGACAATGATCGCGCGGGTAATCGCCGCATCCTCGCCTCCGAGCGCCAGATCGCGGATGAAGGTCTGGTCGATCTTCACGTAGTCCACCGGGAAACGCTTGAGGTAGCTGAGCGAGGAGTAACCGGTGCCAAAGTCGTCGATCGCCAGTTTCACCCCCAGATCACGCAGCTGCTGGAAGGTGCTGATGACGCTTTCGACGTTGTCGAGCAACTGACTCTCGGTCAACTCGAGTTCGAGAAACTGGGGCGCCAGGCCGGTTTCGTCGAGCACCTGGCGCACCAGGCTGGTCAGTTTGCCCTGGCGCAACTGATGCACCGATAGGTTCACCGACACACGGATCTGCGCCAGGCCCTGCAGCTGCCAGTCCCGCGCTTGCTGACATGCGCGGCGCAGGACGAACTCGCCGATCGGCGCGATCAGCCCGGTCTCCTCGGCCAGGCCGATGAAATCCCCCGGAGGCACCAGGCCGCGCTCCGGATGGCGCCAGCGCACCAGTGCCTCGGCGGCATTCAGACTGTCGTCGGCCAGGCACAGCTTGGGCTGATAGAACACCTCCAGCTGGTGCTCGTCGATCGCCTTGCGCAGCTGGGTTTCCAGCTGCAGGCGCTCCAGGGTGCAGGCCTGCAGGTTGTCGGTGAAGAACTGGAAGGTATTGCCGCCCAGGTGCTTGGCGTGCTGCATGGCCATGTCGGCCTGGCTGACCAGGGTGGAGATCTCCCGCGCGTTGTCCGGCAGCAGGCTGATGCCCAGGGAGGCACTGACCACCAGCTCCTGGCCGCCGACGGTCATCGGCAGGCGCAACTTGGCCAGCAGGCGGCTGGCCATGCGCGCCAGGGTCGAGAGGCTGCCATAGGAATCAAGCAACACGGCGAATTCATCGCCGGACAGACGCGCAATGGTGTCGGCCTCGGGCATTGCCTGGCTCAGGCGCCGGCTCATCTGCCGCAGCAATTGGTCGGCCACTTCATGGCCCAGGCTGTCGTTGAGCCACTTGAATCGATCCAGGTCGACATGCAACAGGGCCAGGCCGCGCCCGCTCTGCCGCGAACGCTGACTGGCCTCGTGCAAGCGAGACTTGAACAGGCTGCGGTTGGCCAGGCCGGTGAGTTCGTCGTAGTGCGACAGATAGCGCAGACGCTCCTCGGCCTCGCGCCGCGACGACAGGTCGGCAAAGAACCCGACGATATGACTGACCAGCCCGCGCACATCGCGCACCACCTTGAGCTGCAGCAGTTGCGGGTAGAGTTCGCCGTTCTTGCGCGTCTCGATCAATTCGCCTTGCCAGTGGTCGCCGCGCTCCAGCTCCAGGCGGATCAGCTGATATTGGTGACGCGTGTCGCGGCTGCTGATCAGGCTGGCGACACTCTTGCCGAGCACATCTTCCTGGCGATAGCCGGTGACCTGGCTGAATGCCTGGTTGACCGCCAGCAGGCGGTAATCCGGATCGAGAATGACGATGCCTTCGCTGGCCGCCTCGAACACCGTAGCGGCCAGCCGCTGCTGCTCTTCCTGCTGCTTGCGCGAGGTGATGGTGCGCCGCGTACCGAGCATGCGCAGCACCCGGCCCTGGGCATCGCGCTCCACTGCGCGGCCGCGATCCTCGACCCAGACCCAGTGGCCATCGGCATGTTTGACCCGGTATTCGATCTGATAACCGTCGCTGCGACCTTTCATGTGCTCGACCAGGGTCCGGCGCAGCAACGGCAGATCGTCCGGGTGCAGGCGCGGCTTGAGGTCGCGCAACATGGCCTGCACCGCCTCGGGTTCGAGACCGAAGATTTCCTTGAGCTGCGAGTGGTGCACTTCATCGCTCTGCAGATTCCAGTCCCACAGTCCCAGCTCGCTGGCCTCCAGGGCCAGGGCCAGGCGCGCCTCGCTCTTGCTCAGGGCGTGGGTGGCGTCATCCAGCTCCAGGGTGCGTTCGGCCACGCGCATTTCCAGCTCATCATGGGCCGTGCGCAACTTGCCTTCGGCCCGGCGGCGCTGCTCGACTTCGCGGGCCAACTCGTCATTGAGTGCCTCGGCCTGATGCCGGGCGTGTTCCAGACGGCCTATCAGCCCCTGATTCTGGAAGCGCTGCAACAGGCTGCGCAGCACCAGGCGGTTGACCTGCCAGGCCACCACCAACAGGGCCACCAGCAGGATGCCACCGAGCATGCCCCAGCTGCGCTGCAGGCTGTGCTCGCTGAGCAGCAAATACGCCACAGAAGGCAGCAGGCAGGGCAAGGCGAAGGTCAGGAACGCCGACAGGCTGACGGCATAGGCCACGCTGGCGGACAGGATCGCCGCGGCGATCAGGCCGTAGACCAGACCCTGCTGGTAGAACACATCGGCCGGCACCAGGGCGATGGCGGCGAAGGCCAGGGTCAGACCCGAGGCACCGGCGCCAAACAGGAAGTTGCGCCGCCAGTGCGCTTGCACCTGGAGGCTCGGTTCGGCGCGATTGAAGGCGCTGACCTGAAGCAGGCGCAGAACGGCCAGCAACACCAGCCAGATCAGCCAGCCGGAGAGCAGGACACGGCTCTGCGGCGCCCAGAGCAAATAGGCGCAGGCCAGGCCATTGAGCAGCATGAATAGCGTAGGCACCCACGAGCCCTGATACAGCAGGCGGGTACGTTCGATGGCGATATCCGTGGCGAATTGCTGACGAATCTCGTGTGCACTGTCCGGCGTCAGTTCGGCAGCGGCGCTAGCGGTCTGGGTCATAGGCTATTTTCTTGTAATGGGTGCCTAGGTCGGCGGAGCATACCCGAGCTAGACGCATCGCCCAACAATCATCGGTGCAAAATGATAGGCCCATCAAGCAACTTGGCACGTCCAGAATGACCTGCGACATCCACCCGGCAAGGTGACTTACCGGTCGTCCACGGCCCCCCGTGTAATCACGCGCGGCTTCGCCGGTTTGCCCTCGTTGTCGCCGCCGCCTAGAATGCCGCGATGCAAAATGACCCCGAACTCCTGATCGCTTCTCTCAACGATGCCCAGCGCCAAGCCGTAGCGGCCAGCCTGGGCCGTCAACTGGTACTGGCCGGCGCCGGCTCCGGCAAAACCCGGGTGCTGGTGCACCGTATCGCCTGGCTGATCCAGATCGAAAACGCTTCGCCACACAGCGTCCTCTCGGTGACCTTCACCAACAAGGCCGCCGCCGAGATGCGTGCGCGCATCGAACAGATGCTCGGCGTCAATCCGGCCGGCATGTGGGTCGGCACCTTCCACGGCCTGGCTCACCGATTGCTGCGCGCGCACTGGCAGGAAGCCGGTCTGGCGGAGAACTTCCAGATCCTCGATTCCGACGATCAACAGCGCCTGGTCAAGCGGGTGATCCGCGAACTGGGCCTGGACGAGCAGCGCTGGCCGGTCAAGCAGGCGCAATGGTTCATCAACGGGCAGAAGGACGAAGGCCTGCGGCCGAAGAACATCCAGCCCGGTGGCGACCTGTTCCTCGCCACCATGCTGAAGATCTACGAGGCCTACGAGGCGGCCTGCGCCCGTGCCGGGGTGATCGACTTCTCCGAACTGCTGCTGCGCGCCCTTGACCTGTGGCGCGACAAGCCGGGCCTGCTCGAGCATTACCAGCGACGCTTCCGGCATGTTCTGGTGGACGAATTCCAGGACACCAACGCTGTGCAGTACGCCTGGTTGCGCCTGCTGGCCCAGGGCGGCGACAGCCTGATGGTGGTCGGTGACGATGATCAGTCGATCTACGGCTGGCGCGGGGCCAAGATCGAGAATATCCACCAGTACAGCCGCGACTTCCCGGACGCCGAAACCATCCGTCTGGAGCAGAACTACCGCTCCAGCGCCGGCATCCTCAAGGCCGCCAACGCGCTGATCGCCAATAACCAGGGCCGCCTGGGCAAGGAACTGTGGACCGAAGACGGCGACGGCGAGCCGATCAGCCTGTATTCGGCGTTCAACGAGCACGACGAGGCTCGCTACGTGGTCGAGTCGATCGAGGACGCCCTGCGCAAGGACGGCCTCAAGCGCAGTGAAATCGCCATCCTCTACCGCTCCAACGCCCAGTCGCGGGTGCTCGAAGAAGCCCTGCTGCGCGAGAAGATTCCCTACCGCATCTATGGCGGCCAGCGCTTCTTCGAACGCGCCGAGATCAAGAACGCCATGGCCTATATGCGCCTGCTCGACGGCCGCGGCAACGATGCGGCGCTGGAGCGGGTGATCAACGTGCCGGCCCGTGGCATTGGCGAGAAGAGTGTCGAAACGATCCGCGCCTACGCCCGTGAACATGATGTGGCGATGTGGGAGGCGATTCGCTTGATGGTCGCCAACAAGGCGCTGCCGGCCCGCGCGTCCGGCGCCCTGGCCGGCTTTGTCGAGCTGATCGAGAACCTCTCGGCCAAGGTGCTGGAAATGCCGCTGCACCTGATGACCCAGACCGTGATCGAGCAGAGCGGGCTGATCGCCTACCACCAGGCCGAGAAAGGCGAAAAAGCCCAGGCGCGGATCGAGAACCTGGAGGAACTGGTCAGCGCCGCACGCGCCTTTGACCATGACGGCGACGAGGAGTTGAGTCCGCTGCAGGCCTTCCTCGGCCATGCCTCGCTGGAGGCCGGCGACACCCAGGCCGCGGAAAACGAAGACAGCATCCAGCTGATGACCCTGCACAGCTCCAAGGGCCTGGAGTTTCCCCAGGTGTTCCTGGTGGGCATGGAAGAAGGCCTGTTTCCGCACAAGATGAGCCTGGAAGAACCCGGCCGGCTCGAGGAAGAACGCCGCCTGGCCTATGTCGGCATCACCCGCGCCATGCACAAGCTGGTGATCAGTTACGCTGAAGTCCGCCGTTTGTATGGCAATGAAACGCGTAACTCGATCTCGCGCTTCGTCCGCGAGATTCCACCGCAACTGATCCAGGAAGTACGCCTGTCCAATAGCGTCAGCCGGCCCTTCACCGCCAACAGCCGCAACATGAGCGGCAGCAGCATGTTCGCCGGTAGCGCCGTACCGGACACCGCGTTCAGCCTTGGCCAACGGGTGCAGCATGCGCTGTTCGGCGAGGGCACCATCCTCAATTTCGAGGGCTCGGGCGCCCAGGCGCGGGTGCAGGTGAATTTCGAGAGCGAAGGCAGCAAATGGCTGATGCTCAGTTACGCCAAGCTGGATGCTTTGTAAGGCAAATTTCCTCGACCGCACACTCAAACAATAAGGACGCCCCGATGAACCGCCGCAACCTCTTAACCGCTGCCGTGGCGCTGCTCGCCACCCTCGGCCTGGCCGGCTGCAAGGACGACAAAGCCAGCACCGAGCAAGCCGCCGTCGAACCGGCGCAGAGCTTCCAGTGGAAGATGGTCACCGCCTGGCCGAAGAACTACCCGGGCCTGGGCACCGCCGCCGAACGTCTGGCCGAGCGGGTCAGCACCATGAGCGCCGGGCGCCTGACCATCAAGGTCTATGCCGGTGGCGAACTGGTGCCGCCGCTGGAGGTGTTCGACGCGGTCTCGCGCGGCACCGCCGAACTGGGCCATGGCGCCGCCTACTACTGGAAAGGCAAGGTGCCGGCTGCGCAGTTCTTCACCGCCGTGCCTTTCGGCCTGTCCACTGCGGAAATGAACGCCTGGCTCAGCCATGGCGGCGGTCAGGCGCTGTGGGACGAGGCCTATGCCCCTTACGGGGTCAAACCGGTGGTGGTGGGCAATACCGGCATGCAGATGGGTGGCTGGTACAACAAGGAGATCAACACCCTGGACGACCTCAAGGGCCTGAAGATCCGCATGCCCGGTCTCGGTGGCGAAGTGCTGTCGCGCCTCGGCGCGACCACCGTCAATCTGCCCGGCGGCGAGGTATTCACCGCCCTGGAGACCAACGCCATCGACGCCACCGACTGGGTCAGCCCCTACAACGACCTGGCCTTCGGCCTGCATAAAGCCGCCAAGTTCTACTACTACCCGGGCTGGCAGGAGCCACAGGCGGTGCTCGAACTGCTGATCAACCAGAAGGCCCTCGACAGCCTGCCGGCCGACCTGCAGGCGATCCTGACCGAGGCCGCCCGCGCCGCCAGCCAGGACATGCTGGACGACTACGTCTACAACAACGCCCTGGCCCTGGAGGAACTCAAGCAACAGGGCACCCTGCTCAAGCGCTTCCCCGATGAAGTGCTCGACGCCCTGCAGCGCGAGTCCGAGGTGGTGCTCGGCGAGCTGGCCGCGCAGAGCGAGCTGAACGGGCGTATCTGGGCCTCGATGAAGGCCTTCCAGGCTCAGGCCAGCGAGATGCATCGGCTGTCCGAGAAGGAACTGTATAACTGGCGCTGAGCCCCTCGGCACCTCGCACAAACGGAGCCCTCTGGCTCCGTTTGTCGTTTGCGCCCTGCGCTTTGCGACTCCCGGCCCATACTCGATGACGAGGTGAGTCGATGAAGAAACCAACCATCAATGCCCCGCAGATTCTCGATGCGGCCCTGCAACTGGCCGATGTCTGTGGCTGGGAGCGCCTGCACCTGTTCGATGTGGCCGCCCAACTCGACACTGACCTGAACACCATCGCCGCCCATTATCGTGACAAGGATCAACTGGTCGACGCCTGGTTCGACCGCGCCGACCGGGCCATGCTGGTGCGCAGCAGCGCCGCCGACCTCGGCGCACTGGAGCCGACCAAGCGCCTGGAGGAACTGCTGGTCGCCTGGCTCGATAGCCTGGCCGCGCACCGCTCGGTGACCGGACAGATGCTGCTGTACAAACTCGAACCCGCGCATCTGCACCTGCAGGTACTCGGCCTGCTGCGCATCAGCCGTACCGTGCAATGGTGGCGCGAAGGTGCCCGGCGGGAAAGCCGCCACCTGCATCGCATCGCCGAGGAAAGCCTGCTGACCGGCGCCTACCTGCGCAGTTTCATCCACTGGTTGCGCCACCCCGGGGAAGACCCTGCCGAGTTCCGCGCCTTCCTGCGCCGGCAACTGCGCTGCGGGCCGCTGCAGATGCTGTTGCGCCGGTAAGTTGCGATGCCGAGGCGATACCGTTGAGCGAAAAGCAAAAGCCCGAAACACTCTATGACTAGCCTTCCGCGCGACTGGCGGGCAAGATGCCGCGCAGCGTTCCAACCACCAAGAGACAGCTAAACATGCAGCGTTTCCTCAGCATTGCCCTGGCCATGTGCCTGAGTGTGGGCCTTACCATGAGTTTCGATGCCGAAGCCAAGCGGTTTGGCGGCGCCAAATCCTTCGGTTCCGCACCTAGCCACCAGACTCGCCAGACCACCTCGCCAACCTCGACCACCGCCAACACGGCAACCACCGCTCGGCAGCCCGCCGCCACCAGCGGCGCCTCGCGCTGGCTCGGCCCATTGGCCGGCCTGGCCGCTGGCGGTCTGCTTGCTTCGATGTTCATGGGTGACGGCTTCGAAGGCCTGCAGATCATGGACATGCTGATCTTCGGCCTTATCGCCTTCCTGCTGTTCCGCTTCCTGGCCTCCCGGCGCAAGCACGCCGGCCCGGTAACCGCCAATGGCGCGCCCATGCAGCGTGAAATGTCTGCCCAGGCTGCACCCGCCTCGATCTTCGGTGGCGCCAGCAGCGCCGCAATCAAACCGGTGATCAATGCCCCGGCCTGGTTCAACGAGCAAAGCTTCGTCAGCGCCGGCCGTGAACACTTCCTCAGCCTGCAGCAGCACTGGGACGCCGACGAAATGGACAAGATCGCCGAGTTCGTCACCCCGCAGTTGCTCGAATTCCTCAAGCGCGAGCGCGCCGACCTCGGCGAGGGCTTCCAATCCACCTACGTCGACAACCTCGACGTTCAACTGGATGGCGTCGACGATCTGAGCGACAAGACCGTCGCTACCCTGACCTTCACCGGCGTAGCGAAAACCTCGCGCTTCGACCAGGGCGAAGCCTTCAGCGAAAGCTGGCGCATGGAGCGCGAAGCCGGTGACAACCAGCCGTGGCTGGTAGCCGGTATCCGCCAGAACGGCTAACGGGCCTCTGGCTTCGCGCAAAACCCGGGCCTGTCCCGGGTTTTGTGTTTGCGCGGGGCCAATCCCTCTTGTCCGGTCAGGCCGGGCAGAGTAAAACCCAACGCGGGAGAGCCTCTTCGCTGCATGGCGCGGGGCTCGCTGTTACTACCCCATCATTGTGCCTTGCTGCTGGAGTCCACCCCGTGGAAGAAGTCATCGAACAACTGCGTGAAATGAACGAACCTGTACCGGTGCCGCTGGAACTTCCGGAAGAAGAAGTGCTGGTGGAGATCGAGGAGCAGATCCTGATCAACCTGCCGTTCGAGCTGCGCGAGTTCCTGCTCAAGGTCAGCGACGTGGTCTACGGCCGCCTCGAGCCGGTCACCGCCACCGACCCGCAATCCCACACCTACCTGCCGGAAGTCGCCTCGGTGGCCTGGTCACTGGGCGTATCACGCGAGCTGGTACCCATCTGCGAGGATCGCGGCAACTACTACTGCGTCGAACTGGACGGCACCGTGGTGCTCTGGGAAGGCGAGACCGGCGAGCTGAGCGAAGATGAAACCTGGGACTCGGTGTGGCACTGGGCGCGCGACGTCTGGCTGGAGAGCTAAGCCCGTCCGGGCCGGGCCAGGCTTGGTATCAACCCTGGCGACTGGCCTCGCCCTGCTCCAGCTCCAGCAGGTTGAGCAGGAACTGACCGAAGAAGCTCAGGTCCTGCTCCGCCGCCGCCCGCGCTGCCTTGCCGTCGCCGGCGCGCAGGGCCCGAAACACATCCTCGTGGAAATCGTTGAGGCGCAGTGACAGGTCGGCCTCGGTGAACAGGCGATTGAAGAAGGGCCCGACCTGCAGCCACAGCGACTCGATCAGGCGCAGCAGCACCGGATTACCGCAGGCCTGGTACAGGTTCAGGTGAAACTGGCTGTTGTCGCTGAGGTAGGCCTGCACGTCGCGCCGCTCGAGGGCGCTTTCCATGCGCGCGATGCACGCCTGCAACCCCGCCAGTTCGGCCGGACCGATCCGCGCGGCGGCCAGCTCCACCGCCAGCCCCTCCAGGCTGATGCGCACCGGCAGCAGCTGCTGGTAGCGCTCGCGGGTCATCGCCGGCACCCGCACCGAGCGCTGCGGCTCGCCCTCCAGCGCGCCCTCGGCGACCAGCCGCTGCAGGGCGGCGCGCACCGGCATCGGGCTGGTGCCCCACTCGGCCGCCAGGTCGCGAATCTTCAGCCGCTCGCCGGGCTGGAAACGCCCGGCCAGCAGGGCCGCGCGGATATTCTGGTAGAGCTGCTCCTGCAGGTTATCGGCCATGGGTCAATGGTTCCCTGGTGCCGGCGGTGCAGGCAGTTGGGCCAGGGTCAGTAGGCAGTTGCGCATGCTGTTCTCCAATGTATTCAACGAAAGCTGAACGCTTCTGCTAGCGGCAGGCTAGGCGCAGGGGTGCTTGAAAAGCGGAGTTGACTGCAGTCAATGCGCATTTTCGAGCCCCCCTGCAACAACGCCTGACCGACGCAGAAACGCTCAGGGGGCCTTGTTTTCGATCAGGCAGTTGCCGCCATCGACCACCAGCACCTCGCCGGTAATGTAGCTGGCTTCGGGCGAGGCGAGAAAGGCCACGGCAGCGGCGATTTCCTGCGGGCGGCCGGCCCGGCCCATCGGCGTGTACTCGGCGGCGTGGCGCTCCTCGTCGGTGCTCGATCCGGTGGCGATCCAGCCCGGCGCCACGCTGTTGACCGTGATGCCCTGCTTCGCCACCTCCAGCGCCAGGCCCATGCTCAGCCCGAGCATGCCGGCCTTGGCCGCGCTGTAGGCGGCCTCGCCGGGATTGCTGCCGCGGGTGCCGGTGGTCGAACTGATGTTGACGATGCGTCCGTAGCCGCGCGCCTGCATGCCCGGCAGCAGGGCGCGGGTGAGCAGGAAGGCGCTGGTCAGGTTGCGTGCGATGGACAGGTTCCAGGTCGCCAGGTCCATCGCCGCCACCTCGGCGAACGGCTCCGGGCTGCCCTGCATGGCCATGCCGGCGTTGTTGACCAGGATGTCGACGCGGCCGAACTGAGCCTGCGCCCAGCTCGCCAACTCGGCGACCTGCGCTTCGTCGGTGAGGTCGGCAGCCAGCGCGCGGGCGTCTATACCTTCAGCCTGCAACTCGCGCGCACGCTGCTCGATGCGCGCACTGCTGGCGGTGAGCAGGACGCGCACGCCTTCGCGGCCCAGGCGCCTGGCGATCGCCAGGCCGATGCCGCTGTCGCTACCGGCACCACTGACCAGCGCCACCTGGTCCTGCCAGATCGAATGCGTCTTCATCGCCACTCCTGTGATCACAAATTTGGGGCAATACTAGCAAATATTGCCTTCATGACGATCCATTGACTTATTTGTGATCACAAATAAGAATGTGCAGAAATTCGAACGAGGTGTTCAACATGACTGCCAGCGGCATCAGCCCATCCGCCGTGGAAACCTTCGCCGCCCGCGAGCGCGAACGCTTCCTGCAACGCAACCCGAAATCGGTAGCCCTGGCCGAACGCGCGCGCCATTCGTTATATGGCGGCGTGCCAATGCACTGGATGGCCGACTGGTCGACCCCGGTGCCGCTGTTCGTCGAACGCGCCAAGGGCGCGCGCTTCTATGACGTCGACGGCCACGCCTACATCGACTTCTGCCTGGGCGACACCGGCACCATGTTCGGCCACTCACCAGATCCGATCGCCAAGGCCATCGCCGAGCAGGGCAACAACGGCCTGACCACCATGCTGCCGGGCGAGGATGCGGTGGTCTGCGGCGAACTGCTGGCCGCACGCTTCGGCCTGCCGTTCTGGCAGGTCACCGCCACCGCCACCGACTCCAACCGCTACGTGCTGCGCTGGGCCCGCGAAATCACCCAGCGCAAGACCCTGCTGGTATTCGACGGCTGCTACCACGGCACGGTCGACGACGTGATGGTGCGCTACCGCGACGGCGAGACCGTGCCGCGCTCCGGCCTGGTCGGCCAGGCCTATGACCTGACCCAGTACAGCCGCGCCATCCCGTTCAACGATGTCGCCGCCCTGGAGGCCGCGCTGGCGAAGGGTGACGTCTGCGCCCTGCTCTGCGAGCCGGCCATGACCAATATCGGCATGGTCCTGCCCGAACCGGGCTTTATGCAGCAGTGCCGCGAGCTGACCAAGAAATACGGCGCGCTGCTGATCATCGACGAGACCCACACCATTTCCACCGACATCGGCGGCTGCACCCAACTGTGGAACCTTGAGCCCGACTTCTTCGTGGTCGGCAAGCCGATCGCTGGCGGCGTGCCCTGTGGCATCTTCGGCTGCAGCGCGGCGATGGCCGAAGCGATGACCGCCGCGCGCAAACGCGCCAGCGAGAACAGCCACGGCCACGGTCACAGCGGCATGGGCACCACGCTGTCGGCCAACGCCCTGGCCATGCACTGCATGCGCGCCAACCTGGAACAGGTGATGACCCCGGCGGCCTACGCGCACATGCTGCCGCTGGCCAAACGTCTGGCCGACGGCTTCCGCCGCCTGATCGGCAAGTACGACCTCAAGTGGTCGGTGACCGAGCTCGGCGCGCGCAGTGAGTTTCAGTTCTGCCCGGTCTCGCCGAAGACCGGCGCCGAGGCCGAAGCGGCCTTCCACGACGAGCTGCAGATGGCCATCCACCTGTACCTGATCAACCGCGGCATCCTGATCACGCCGTTCCACAACATGACCCTGTGCTGCCCGAGTACCACGGCAGAGGATGTGGACCAGCTGATCGGCATGCTCGATGCGGCCCTGACCGAGCTGCTGGCCATCCCCGGCGCCCGCGAATAACGCCGGCAATTACGTAGGATGGGTTGAGCACCGCGATACCCATCAGATCGCATCGATGGGTTACGCCGCCACGCGGCTAACCCATCCTACCCAGGACACCGACCATGCAATTCGCCGATATCCAGGAAGCCCATAACTTCCTCGCCCGCCACCCCGAAGTACGCAGCATCGAGCTGATGCTGATCGACGCCAACGGTATTCCGCGCGGCAAGCTGCTGCACCGCGACGAGCTGTTGGCCATCTACGAGAACGGCCGGCCGCTGCCCAGCTCGATCCTGGCGCTGACCATCCAGGGCGAGGACGTGGAAGAAAGCGGCCTGGTCTGGGAAGTCGCCGATGCCGACTGCTGGACCTACCCGCTGCCCGGCAGTCTGACGCTGCAACCCTGGCGCACCACGCCCACCGGCCAGCTGCAGGTGAGCATGCACCCGACCCAGGGTCTGCCCGCCAGCCCGGCCGACCCACGGCATGTGCTGGTGCGCGCCATCGACCGGCTCAAGGCCGACGGCTACCACCCGGTGATGGCGGTGGAGCTGGAGTTCTACCTGCTGGACAAGACCCGCGACGCCAACGGCCGCCCGCAACCGGCGCTGCAGATGAACGGCGTGCGCCCGCAGGCACCGCAGGTATACGGCGTCTACGAGCTGGAGCAAATGCAGCCGTTTCTCGATGACCTCTACGCCGCCTGCAAAGTGCAGGGCCTGCCGGTGCGCACGGCGATCTCCGAGTACGCCCCGGGCCAGCTGGAGCTGACCCTGGAGCACCGCTTCGACGCGCTGCAGGCGATCGACGAAGGCGTGCGCTACAAGCGCCTGGTCAAGGGCGTGGCCAACAAGCATGGCTTGCAGGCCTGTTTCATGGCCAAACCATTCGGCGACCTGGCCGGCAGCGGTATGCACCTGCACGTCAGCCTGGCCGATGCCGAGGGCAACAACCTGATGGCCAGCGAAGACCCGCAGGGCACGCCATTGCTGCGCCATGCCATCGGCGGGATGATGGCCACCTTGGACGACGCCCTGGCGATCTTCTGCCCCAACGCCAACTCCTACCGGCGCTTCCAGGCCAACAGCTACGCGCCGCTGGCCAAGAGCTGGGGGGTGAACAACCGCACCGTGTCCTTCCGCGTCCCGGGCGGCCCGGCCAACAGCCGCCACATCGAGCACCGCATCTGCGGCGCCGACGCCAACCCCTATCTCGCCGCCGCGGCGATCCTTGCCGGCATTCACACCGGCATCCAGCAGCAGCTCGATCCGGGCCAGGCCATCGTCGGCAACGGCTACGAGCAGGCGCGCGAAACCCTGCCGACCGACTGGCTGACCACCCTGCACGCGCTGGAACACTCCAACTGGGCCAGGGAAGCACTGGGCGAGGACTTCCTCAAGGTGTTCCTGGCGATCAAATGGGCCGAGTTCCGCCAGTTCATGGGCGAAGTCGGCGAGCAGGACTGGCGCTGGTACCTGAGCCACGCCTGAGCCAACCCTCCAGCCTTACCTACACTGATTGAACCAGCCACGAGGAGAACTTCATGAGCACGCCCGTCATCCTGATCACCGGGGCCGCCGGCGGCCTCGGCCGCGCCATCGCCAAGCGCTTCTCCCAGAGCCGCTGGCGGGTCACCGCCACCGATGTCGACAAGGCCGGCCTGCACGCGCTGAACACCGCTGTGCCACTGGACTTCAGCGCCACCGCCGACCTGCGCAGCGCCAGCAACTGCCAGGAGCTGATCGCCGAGACCCTGGTCGCCACCGGCCGCCTGGACGCGGTGGTCAACGCCGCCGGAGTCTGGCGCGAGGGGCCGGTGGAGAGCTTCACCGAGGAAGACTTCGACCAGGTGCTCGGGGTCAACCTCAAGGCCGCCTTCTACATGAGCCAAGCCGCCATCCCCCACCTCAAGGAAAGCCGCGGCTGCATCGTCAATATCGCCAGCGATGCCGGCCGCCAGGCCTATCGAGGCTCGGCGGCCTACTGTGCGAGCAAGGCGGCGCTGGTGATGCTGAGCAAGACCCTGGCCCTGGAACTGGCCGAGCACGGCGTGCGGGTCAACGCGGTGTCGCCTGGCGACATCGCCACGCCGATGCTCGACTATCAGGCCGAGCGCTACGGCAAGGGCAACCCCAATGCTTACAAGCGCGAGCTGCTGAGCCTTTATCCACAGGGCCGCGAGGCGCGCTTCCTGCGCCCCGAGGAAGTCGCCGAGCTGGTCTGGTACCTGTGCCAGCCCGAGGCCGAGGCCATCACCGGCGCCGACCTGGCGATCGACTTCGGCCTCTCCGCCGGCAAATAGCCCGCGCCCTCACATACCGTTGGCGAAAGCCGGCGCGATGGCCGTGCGCAGCGGGCGCATGGCCATCGCGTACTGCACCAGCACCCCGAGGGCCCAGCCGGCGCGGGCGCCGGCCGAGACGCCAACCAGCAGCCCCCGCTTGTGCCCCAGTTCGCGGCGCCCGGAAGAGGTTCTTCAGCGCAGGGCAGGCCATGCCGCGCCACTCGGGGCTGACCAGCACCACGCCGTCCGCCTGAGCCGTTATGATAGACAGGGCTCCGCGATGCCCGAAGCCGTCCACCTCAACTACAAGAGTGTCCCCATGGAAGCCGGAAACGCGCAACTGACGATGAGCGTATTGATGACCCCGGATATGGCCAATTTCTCCGGCAACGTTCACGGCGGCACCCTGCTCAAGTACCTCGACGAGGTGGCTTTCGCCTGTGCCAGCCGCTACGCCGGCTGCTACGTGGTGACCCTGTCGGTGGACCAGGTGACCTTCCGCGAGCCGATCCACGTCGGCGAGTTGGTGACCTTCCTCGCCTCAGTCAATTACACCGGGCGCAGCTCGATGGAAATCGGCATCAAGGTGATCACCGAGAACATCCGCCAGCGCTCGGTGCGCCACACCAACAGCTGCTTCTTCACCATGGTCGCGGTCGATGACGGCGGCAAGCCGATAGCCGTACCGGTACGCCAGCCGCAGACCTCCGAGGAGCAGCGGCGCTTCAAACAGGGCCACCAGCGCCGGGCAATTCGCCAGGAACTGGAGCAGCGCTACCGCGACCTCAAGCACGACGCTTGAGTGCTCGGGCAAGACAGCCCGCAGCGGGACTGGCAGAATGGCGTAACGCTCCTCGAGCCACACCGCGCTCCGACCAAGCCCGCCTGGAACCCGCAATGCTGACCCTCGGTAATATTTTCGTTCTGATGCTGCTGGCCACGGCCGGCGCCTGGCTCTGGCACGCCCACGGTCTGCGCGAGCGCGCCCTGGCGCAGGTCAAACAGCACTGCGCGAAGGCCGATGTCGAACTGCTCGACGGCAACGTCGCCCTACGCAAGATCACCCTGCTGGCCGATAGCCGCGGGCGTAAACGTCTGGCGCGGGTGTATGGCTTCGAGTTCACCGTCACCGGCGAACAACGGCATGTCGGCAGCATTGTCATGTTCGGCCAGCAGGTCGGACGCATCGAGCTGGCGCCCCATCCGTTCAGGAAACCACCGGCGGAAAACCCGCAGGTCATTGAACTCAATGCCTGGCGGCGCGAACGTCAGCCGCCCGAGGACTGAGAGCCCGTGAAAACGCTCGCCTACTGCGGCCGCCTGCAAATGACCGCTGCGGCGCTGGATATTTTCACAACCGCTGAGACGCACTCAGACCCGTCTTGCCAGCGGCAAGCCCACTGCAGAGCCGCTTTCGGCTGACGTCAGGCATAGTGCGGCAAGCAGAAATCGCGCACCCTGATAGCCGCGTCCTCGGGCTGTTCCTGCATGAAGCAGTGCCCACCCTCCACCACCTGGGCATGAACGTGCGGGTTGCTGGCGCACCAGCGCGCCACCGACTTGGCGACAAAGGGGTAGCTGCGCTGGCCATACAGCACCTGAGTCGGCGTCACCACCTTGGCCAGCGATGGCCACAGGCGCTTGGGGAAAGAGCTGAATATTTCCGCCTCACGGCTCGGCCGACACTTGAGCTCGACACCGCTCTCGGTGTCGCGCAGGGCATGGTTGAGGTAGGCCTCGAACGCCGCCTCGTTCCAGCCGCGGAACATCCCCCGGCCATGCAGCGCGGCATAGGCTGCAATCCGGTCGGGCCACTCGCGGCGACGCTTGCGCGCCTTGCTCGCCAGGGTATTGCGCTGGCTCAGACCGACCACGTCGGATAGCGCCATCACCCCGATCATCGCCGGGGTGAAGAGCACCGGATCGAGCAGCACGGCGCGCTGAAATAGCTGCGGCTGCTGGGCCAGCATCAGGCTGCTCAAGACCCCGCCAAAGCTATGGCCGACGGCAAACAACGGCACCTCGGCAAAGTGCTTGCGGCCCTCGGCGAACGCCTCCAACGCCAGCTCGGCACTGCGGTTCCAGCCATGGAAACGCCCGCCATGATCGCTGTCGCCATGGCCCTGGGCATCGCACAGCCAGAGATCGAAATCCGCAGCCAGAGAAGCCAGCAGCGGCTCATAAACGCGACCGCAATAACCGTTACCGTGGAGAAAATGCAGCAACGGCTTGCCCGAAGGCGGCGAATGCCAGCCGCGCAGGGTGAAACCGGCGGAACAGGCGTGGGACCAGGAAATCAGTTGCATACCCTTCATCCATCAGGAAAACCCGTGAAGTCTATCAGGCCCGCACAAGAAGCCCTGTACAGGCCGCACTATCAGCCCAATCGACACCGCTGCATGCCGGCCTGCAAGGTCTCCACCTCCTGCGCCTCGCTAAAAATCAGCTCCAGGCGGGAATCCTTGCGCCATTCGCTGGTTTGCCAGTGCAAGGGCTGGCCCTGCAGGGCGTTGGCCGAGAGCCAACCGGCATTGGTTTGCAGCACCAGCTTGGCTCTCCGCCAGGGTAAGGTGTTGAGCCACTGCTGCACCTGCATCAACTCGAACTGCTGGCTGGGGTGCCAGCGCCAGCCGATGCTCCAGCCTTCAGCTTGCGCCTGAACCTGGCAGATCGGCTCGGCCGGTGTGCGCCAGATCTGCGGCCTGGCTGCGGCGACGCTGTGGGGCAGGCCGTCCAGACCCGTACCGGCTTCGGCCCGGGCAGCGAAACCGGGGAGTTGCGCCAGGGGCAAGGCCGCCTGGGTCGTCCACAGCAGCGGACGCGCCGGCAGCTGCGCCTGAATCCGCCCCTTCGCCGCATCGTCCAGGTGCTCGGCCTTGTTCAGCAGCAGCAAACCGGCACTGCTCAAGCTGGCCTGCTGGCTGTCAGGCAAGCCGGCGCCGGCGGCCAGGGCGGCGGCATCCAGCACCAGCACCGCCGGCTGCACAGCCAGTACGCCGGCCCAGGGCGGCTCGCGCAATTGGCGCAACAACTCCAACGGATGGCCCAGGCCGGACGGCTCGATCAGCAGGCGATCCGGCCTGGCCTTGCGCAACAGCCGGCTCAGGCCGATCTGGAAGGGCACGCCGTTGACGCAGCACAGGCAGCCGCCGGCGACCTCGCCCATGGCGATGCCGTCGGCGTCGCTGCTGAGCAGGGCCGCGTCCAGGCCGATCAAGCCGAACTCGTTGATCAGTACCGCCCAACGCTCAGCTGCCGGGCGCTGCGCCAGCAAGTTGCGGATCAGGCTGGTCTTGCCGGCGCCCAGGGGGCCGGCGATCAGGTGGGTGGGAATATTCTTGAGCATGGGCCTATGGTGCGTTTGTACAAGCGCTAAGGGAAGGGATCCCGGTGCGCTGCTTGTGCTGGTTAAGCGGACTGTGTCCGCGAGCGCCGCAACGGTCTGACTCGGCGCCACGCAGACGCGGAAAAAGCGGCATGCTAGAGTCGCCAGCATATTCGCTTGGGGGGTTAATCGATGCGTCTTGTTCTGCTACTGGGCATGCTCGCCCTATCCGGACTGGCCTGGGGCGAAGCCTGCGTGATTCACAGTCAGGCCGAGCGCCTGGACGTCAAGATCTGCCAGCAGAATCGCAGCATTCCACCGAACCTGTTTCGCAGCGGTTTCTGCCAACCACAATTGAAAGGCCAGAAGGTCGAAGTCGCCTTCGTCGAGCAATGCCCGATCGGCGCCTACGGCGTCTGCCGCAACGCCCGGGTCGGCGGCATGCCCTACCAGCAGGACATCCATTACTACGGCGTGGCCAGCGACGCCGCCTACCTCAAGCCGTTCTGCGAACGGCAGAGCAAGGGCGTGTGGATGGCGCGCTAGGCCGTACAACCGGCCACGCGCCTGTCGAGCTCCTCTATCAGGCCGCCGCTTCCTCGATCCAAGGCCCGAACGGATCGGGCAGTGCCAACCAGGCACCCGCACCCAGGGCCATTTCCGCGTTATCCAGCCGGCAGGCGTCCAGTTCTGCGGTGAGTTGTGCGAAGTCGATGCTCTACCCGCCCGCCCGGCAATCGCCGCGGCGCCCCCCCCCCAGTTTTTCAGGACCGCGCGGCAGGACTTCGATAAGCACGGTTGCACGCAGGGGCAATCTCCCTGGCGCTGGATTAGCCTGTTATGACATTCCTTAAATCATCTATTGCACGCGCTGGGCTTAAGCTCAACCCACGGACTCTGCCGAATATTGCGGGCATTGGCCCGCACGGCGGTGGCGCTGGTGGACGGTATCCAGACGCGCCTACCTCACCCGGCATGATCTAGCGCTGCTGCGCCCTCCAGCCCGCGGTCAGGAGGGAAGGCCCATACCAAGAGAATGCCTGCACGCCAGGTTCCATGGGGGTTCCACATGGAACCTCAGGTTCCGCAAGGCTTCGCCAGCCAGTTGCAAGACCATGAGGCGCCGGCCGAAAGCGTTGACCGGGATGCTCTGCGGCAGAAACCGCACAAGGCCCAAGAGGCCACCTCTTGGTCCGGTCGAGGATCGGGCCTGAACGGCCAAGGCCGCCTGGTCAGGTGATTGCCGGGCCGCAGCAACCGCTGCGAGGCACCACGCCCGGATGGCGTGGCCTATGTTGATTCAGCAGGCGCTGGAGCGGCATCTTGCGATCGCCCAACAAGCCCTGGTCAACCCCGGCTTAAGACGTACTCCGCCAAGCCGGCGTAAACCCAGAGCCTATCTGGACCTGCCATTCTGACAGTGCGTCAGATCTTGGTGACGAACGTGCGGGCTTGGTAGAGCGCGAAACCACTCAAGGCGATGATCACCACCACCGCCAGGATATCGGCCCCTGGATAACCCCAAAAATCAGACATGCTATTTCTCCTTCAGCCAGTTGCTTGCGTAGTGAGCGTATGGATTTTGATCAGATCAGCGCGGTATCGCGCATGCGCTGACGACCGAAATCGCTCAGACGAAATTTGAACAGCACCTTGCCCAGGCCGAAGTAGTCCTGCTCATCGAGCTGCTCCTCGACACTTTCGATAATGCCGCTGGAATAGAGATCGGTCAGGGTCACCCGCGTGGTGCCCCGCCAGTACGGGCCGGAAATTGCGTATTCGCGCTCAAGAATATCCGACACCTGCCAATCCCATAATCCCTGGTCCAGCTGATCATTGATCAACTGCAGGATACGGCCCTTCATATGCAGTCTTTTCATGATCCGACCTCCTCTGCTTTGCTCTTGGACACGGCACGCACCACTTCCAGCACCTCGTCGCTCTCGGTGTACATCACGAAACCACCGATCACGAACAGGGCGAGTCCAGCCAGGAAGTTCCACTCAGGAAACTCCAGAGTGAAGGCGGCCAGGAAGATCACCGCAAACAGGCCGTACAACGCCGCAATAGCCTGCCCGCGCCCCACGCCGATGAGGGGAAAGGACTTGTACCAGGACACATAACAGAAGGCGAAGGTGACCCCGGCCAACATCAACCAGCCGATTGCCGCCCAGTTGAACGTGGCCACGACCAGTTCCACCACCGGTTGGTCGGTAAACAGGTAAATAGCGGGCAGGATCAACGCGACCCAGTAGAGCACCTCGGCGGAGAAGCGTACGGTGATGCCAACGTCGGGGTCGGCAACATCCAGGCCCCGTCCAGCGATCGCGCCCTCGATGCCCCAACCCAGTGCGGCCATGGCACCGCCCAGATAGCCCAACCAACCACTGTCACCGGTTCCCGTCAATTCACCGATAATACCGGGTGCATAAACAGTCACGCCGCCGGCCATGATGATGAAAATGCCGATCGCCGCCCGTTTGGTGATTTTCTCCTGATACCAGAGACGAGCCAGGGTAGCGCCGATTATCGGGTACATCAGCGCGGCGATGGCGGCGAACGCACCACCGATATAGCCCATGGCCAAATAGGAGCCAAAGATCGCCATGGGACCACCGAAGATGGCGCCGATGAAGAACCACTTGGAAATATTGCGCATCTGGCGAATGGTGCGGCCGTATTCCCCCCACTTGCCAAGTACGCCGTTCCAGAGAAACAGGAATAACAAAACGGCGATGGCATTGAAGGTCGTCAGCACTGCCGCCGCCAACAGAAATTCGGAATTAGTCTCATAGGTCAGGTCGACATAAGGCGCTTCAAACCAGACGGCTGACCCAGGCACATACCAAGCGCCCCACAAGACAGCGCACCACAATGCCCAGATAAATCCCCAGCGAATACTGCTGGCGGTAAAGCGCGTTCGCGCCAGATCCAGATTTTTATGCATTATTATTGCCTCCTTTAAAATTGAAGGAGAGACGCATTGGTCACCGAATAATTTCGCTATTTTGGCTAACCGATGTAATGCTTTTGACACTTCGTTACCCATAAAAACGCGTGGTAACTTCCAGTGCAAAAATCCGTGCCCAACTATTAATATTGCCAAGCAATACGTCGCCCCACGCAGTAACGCTAACATGCAACCCGCGAAACGGGCTAAGCATTTAACTATAAACACTCAACCCAACAGCCTGTTCACCCACCGACTAACCAGTCAATAAACATCCCGCTCGGACCTGTTTCCGCGATTGGATAAACGCTTGACTGCATAGCCGTCAAACCGATAATCACCCAGCCCGTGACGGCTATAGAACAGCGAAGCCTGGCGCTTATTTACACATTTTCAAGACGCAGTAAACCACCTAATTAATCGCCACACCGATATTTACCGCGAAAAAAGCCACGCGTAATCAAGCCCTTTTGCGCAACCATCCGGCGCACGCCAGCCGCCACCGTTATTATTGCAACAGGTCCTGCTGCACGGTCGTTTCAGCGCACATCAACCGGCATAAAGCACTGCCCCGAAGCCCCCTTGCGCCGCGCCACAGCGCCTGCCCTGACCTCACCAAACAGACAAAGCTGCCCGCTTACTGTATGGTCCTACTTCATTTTCATGCACATCGTTTCCGTGAATCTTGCGATTCATGGTTCTTGATCTATTAACTCACCTAGTTGATAGACCGGTGCCTTGTTGTTTATTCAAGCGGCAACAAGATGCCTTATCCAGGGAGAAATTTATCACGACTCGAGTAGCCATTATTGGTGCCGGCCCCAGCGGTCTTGCACAACTTCGCGCGTTTCAAACAGCTCAAGAAAAAGGCGCCGAAATTCCCGAACTGGTTTGTTATGAAAAGCAGGCGGACTGGGGCGGCTTGTGGAATTACACATGGCGCACTGGCCTGGACAAGAATGGCGAACCCGTGCACGGCAGTATGTACCGCTACCTCTGGTCCAATGGTCCAAAAGAATGCCTCGAGTTTGCCGACTACACCTTTGATGAACACTTTGATCAGCCCATTGCCTCCTATCCGCCACGCGCAGTACTCTGGGATTACATCAAGGGCAGGGTCGAGAAAGCCGACGTCCGTCAATATATTCGGTTCAACACGCCGGTTCGCCAAGTTAGTTATTGCCCGCAAAGTCGTCAATTCACGGTAACTGCCCATGACCATGGCAGCGACAGCACCAGCAGTGAACTCTATGACCACGTGATCGTTGCGTCCGGTCATTTCTCGACACCCAGCGTGCCCTTTTTCGAGGGTTTCGAGGGCTTCAATGGCCGTATTCTGCATGCCCATGACTTTCGCGATGCAGTGGAGTTCAAGGACAAGGATATTCTCCTGATCGGCAGCAGTTATTCCGCCGAAGATATCGGCTCGCAATGCTACAAGTACGGCGCCCGGAGCATTACCAGCAGTTATCGCACCCGCCCCATGGGCTTCGATTGGCCGGAAAACTGGCAGGAGAAGCCCCTGCTGACCAAGGTCGATGGCGACACCGCCTATTTTGTCGACGGCAGTTCAAAGCGAATCGATGCCATTATTCTCTGCACCGGCTATCTGCATCACTTTCCGTTCCTTGATGAAGAACTGCGCCTGAAAACCGGCAACCGTCTCTGGCCGCTGGGTCTGTATGAGGGTGTGGCCTTGGTCGAGCAGCCCGGTCTGTTCTACCTTGGCATGCAAGACCAGTGGTACACCTTCAACATGTTTGATGCCCAAGCCTGGTATGTGCGGGATGTGATTCTGGGTCGGATCGTCATGCCCGCCAAGCCGGTAATGGAGGCTGACATCCAGACCTGGCGCCGCCGCGAAGCCCTGCTTGAAAGCGATGAGCAGATGATCCGTTTTCAGGGCGACTACATAAAATCGCTGATCGAACAGACGGACTATCCGACCTTCGACATCGAAGGCGTGAACCAGACGTTTCTGCAGTGGGAACAGCATAAGCACAACGATATCCTGACCTTCAGGGATCACTCCTATCGCTCGCTGATGACTGGCACTCAGGCACCGGCGCACCATACGCCGTGGCTCGAGGCGATGGATGACTCGCTGGACGCCTATCTCAACGCACCAAGCGCAGCCCAAGCTGAAAAGGTCATCTGAACCAATCCGGAGTTAATCGCAACCTTCTCGGCAGATGATTAACCCTCTGCAATGATCCGCCCTCGTTGCAGAGCCTCAGGGCATGCCAGCCTTGTTTCGGGATTGGCTAACGTTCAGTGACCCGGGCCGCGTTGCGGGGTTGATTGGCAGCGCCAGTATGCCGACAACCCCACAGACAGCGCGACGTGACTCCCGCTGGTTATAAACCTCCCCCGCAGCATCGGTCATGACCCATGTCCAGCAAAGCCAACATTTCCATCCGCGCTTACCGCCCCAGCGATCCCCAGGCTCTGCTCACGCTGTTCGGCACCTCCGTGCATGGTTTGGCGCAGCGTTTGGCCTGGGCGCCGCTGGAAACCGAGCTGCCGGCCGGGCAAGTGCACCAGGCGACGTTGCCGGTCAGGCGGGCGCAACACCGGGGACAACCAGCCGGGTTTATCGGTTTCACGACGAACGCTCATATCGAGCTGATGTTCTGTTCGCCGGCGTGCGCCCGCCAAAGGCTGGCGTCGGCGCTGCATCGGGATGCCGAGGTCCACTTGCGCACTCTTGGCGCGGCGGCGCTGTTTACCGCGGCCAGCCTGAAGGCGCGGCCATGCTTTGCTAGGCAGGGCTTTTCTGTGGAACAGGCACAGACGCTGGTGCGCGGCACTGTTACCTTGCAGCGCTTCGCCATGCGCAGGCCACTGCGCCCTGAAAGACAAGGAACCCCGGAATAGCCATGACTCATCTGACCTGGACAGGACTTGCGCTGGTACTGCTGGCAGTCGCAGGTTTGGCCTACTGGAACTGGCGCAGTAACCGCCAACTCAGGCAACTGGACCAGCGTGTCCGCCGACAAAGCGAATTGCTTGAGCAAATCGACAGCGTGCTGGAAAACCCGCAACTCAGCGAAGACGAGCAGCGCGCGCAAAGCGAAGCCCTGCTGGCCAAGCTGCGGGAAAGCAGCAAGCCCTGAGCGGCCAGCGTACAGCCCGCGCGCGCAAGCCTGAAGGTACCCGCGCTCATCGGCCCCGCCCCTCGGCAGGGCATGGGCGCAGCGCCTCTACACCTTAAGAGATATGGTCAGGGTCGGCACCCCATGGCAGTGTGGCCTATCGCACCGCTCATTTTTTCGTACGGATGGACTGTCATGGATATTGCCGAATTCGCCGACCTGCTGGCCGCCGCCAAGGCCCAGCCGGAACCACAACGCTTGCTGTTGGTGTTCGTTTGCGCCGAGCTGCCGGAAGATGCAACCGAAGAGGAACGCCAGCGCCACGCCGAGAACCAGGGTGGCTCGCTCAAGCCGGTGCTGTGCGTCGACAAGCTGCCGGACGAACTGGTGGATTTTGCCGGGTTGCTGGCCGAGTCCAACCGCACCGGGGTGGCCTGGGACCTGGTGTTCGCCGCCGGCCTGGCCGGGCGCGCAGGCATGGTGCCGAGCAGCGATGAAGCCGAACAACCGCTGAAGATGATGGTCGGCGCCATCGAAGCCGGCAGCATCGGCAACTTCGTCGCCTTCGACCGTGAGGGCCATGCGGTCAACTTCTACTAGGCACTTGTCAGCGTACTAGTGCGCAAGTCGCAACAAGCAAGTCGCAGCGACATAGTGCCAAGGTTCCCTGGCTCGCTGCGCGCCCCCATGTGAACGTCCCTGGACTGGTAAACCACAACAGGGAGGTCCGGGTGAAAGACGCAGAATTGTGCCGCTGGCTGCTGGAAGTGAACGAGCCCTGGGAGGTCAGCCGGGTCCGGGTCGATACCCACAGCCGCGAGGTGCATGCCTACCTGAGCACCGGTAAGACCTGGTTCGGCCGCTACCTTGGTGAACAGCCTCGTTCACGCTGGCGGCATGTCAATATCGGCGCCTACAAGACCTACATCCACGCCAGCCTGCCGGAGCAGGACGAGCAGGCACCGCCCCCCTTCCTGGGTAACAGTGCCAGCGACTTTACCCATGGCCTGGCCAGGCGGGTGATCCAGTGCCTGCAGGATGGCCTGCGCTATCGCCAGGTCTGCGCCCTGCTGGATATCGACATTCACCTGGCCTGGCAGATCAAGCACGCGATCGAGTCCGGTCAGTTGGCCACGGCCGATACGGGCCTGCGGGCGCGCCTGCAGCTGGACGACTCGGCGGGGCAAACCGGCAGTACGATCCCGGCCAGCGACGATGGCATATGGCTGCGCCTGCTGGCACTGGATTGTCCGTTCGAGATCCGCCTGCTCAGCCTGAAGCTGCTGCTGGCCCGTGCCCGCCAGGACTTTGCCAAGGCGCATGACCCGGATCTGCGGATCCTCAGGATCAATGAACTGCGGCGTTTCTTCATCAAGCACGAAAAGCATCTGCAGCACGAGATCGCCCAGCTGAACAACGACCACCAGCCGGCCACGGAGGGCGACCAGCCATGAGCATCGGCACAGCGACAAGCGCACTGCTGGACCTGCGCCAGGCCAGCGCCTTGATCGAACGCGGCGAAACCCTGGCCATCGCTGGCCACCTCGAGTGCCTGGCAGCGCTGCCCAGGGGTAACTGGATCGGCGGCACCACCCCCTACTTCATGGCCAGCGAGGGCGGCACCTGTCGGCTCGATCGGGTGTTCGTGCAGTCCTTCGGCCAGCAGGTCGGCGAGATCGCCTGCTATGACCGTGAGCGACTGCCGCACATGCTCGAAGACGCCCCGGAAGATGGCTTCAGCATCGTCATCCTGCCGGCCGGCAGTGCGGTGCTCGAGGACTATGCCCGCGAAGCCCCCACTTACCCCGACATGTACATCAAGCCGATAGCCGGCTGGGTCGCCGGCGTGCACCTGGATCAGCTGGGCAGCGCGCAGGCCCAGGTGGTCGATGGCCGCAGCGGTCGCTGCTGCGCCGACCAGGCCATCGTCCTGCACATCCCCCTGCCGCCGCACCAGACGGCGGTGGTGCATGCAGTGAACCTGTTCCAGCCCGGCGCAGGACCGACACTGAGTTTCGACGAGACCGGCTTTGCCGCCCGCGACTGCCTGATCGATGGCGTGCGCGGCAGCTTGCTCGAACTGATCCGCGCGCGCGGCATCGACACCCGCCTGCCGCTGGTGGCCGACTACTGCGGGGCCATGGTCAATGTCAGCATCCAGTCGCTGGAGCGCGAGCCGGGCCTGGTGTCCTTCTACGCGCCGGTGTTCGCCGGGGTGAACTACCGCTTCGCCGACGCGGTCGAGAACTATAGCGAGCGTTTCCTGCAGGCCATGCCCCGCGACGGCGGCCCCATCCTGTTCGGCTGCAACTGCATCCTCAATTACCTGTACTCGCAGCTGCAGGGGCGCCAGACCGCACAACTCACCGGCCCCATCACCTTCGGCGAAGTCGCGTACCAGTTGCTCAACCAGACGGCGGTCTACCTGACGCTCGAGCAAAGCTGAACCGGCGACCTCGAACTGCCGGATCGCGACCCGGCAGCTAAACAGTCGCGCACCCGCTGCAGGACACGTTATGGTTAGTCAAGATCGACCATTCGCCCCGGCGGTGCGACCAGCCCGCCGCGCGTCGGACCGAGCCTGGGCCAGCCCGGGTTGGCTCGTCGTCCACCCGCCCACCCTCAAGAGACCCGCATGCAGATCGAGTTGATCGAAATTCGCGACCACCTGCACCGCTTCCCCCCCTTCGATGGGCTGCCCGAAGACACCCTCGACGAGATCGCCCGTCAGGTCGAAGTCGGCTACTTCAAGGCCGGTAGCGAGATCCTCAGCTTCGGCGCGGAGATCCACGACCTGCACTATGTGCGCAGCGGTGCGGTGGAAATCTACCGGCGCACCGGCGCCCTCTACAACCGTCTGACCGAGGGCGATATCTTCGGCCAGTTCGGCCTGCTGCGCGGGCACAAGGTACGTCTGCCGGCCCGGGCCATCGAAGACAGCCTGATCTATTTCATTCCCGGCAGCCTGTTCGAGCAACTCTGCGAGGCCCATGACTTCTTCGCCGACTTCGTCGAGGCCGAGGGCCAGTCACGCCTGAAGTCGGCGGTGGAAAGCCAGGGCAACGCCAGCGAACTGATGAAGATCAAGGTGCGCAAGCTGGTCTCGCGGCGCACGGTCAGCGTGCCCCTCGGCACCTCGGTGCAGCAGGCCGCGCGGGTGATGACCGAGCACGGCGTGTCTTCCCTGGTGATCCTCGGGCCGCCATCCGCAGCCGGAGCGCCCGCGAACCAGGCGATGGCCGGCATCACCACCGATCGCGACCTGCGCACCCGGGTACTCGCCGAAGGCCTGGCCCTGGACACCCCGGTCGATCAGGTGATGTCACCCAACCCGATCACCATCAATGCCGACGACTCGGTGTTCGAGGCGATGCTGTGCATGCTCCGCCACAATATTCATCACCTGCCGGTGGTGTACCGTCAGCGCACGGTCGGGGTGATCAACCTGTCGGACATCATCAAATACGAGTCGCAGAGCAGCCTGTACCTGGTCAATAGCATCTTCAACAAGCAGTCGGTGGCCGAGCTGCAGGCCCTGTTGCCGGATCTGCGCGCCACCTTCCTGCGCATGGTCAACGACGAGGCCACCGCGCACATGATCGGCAGCGCCATCTCGGGCATCGGCCGCAGCCTGACCCAGCGCCTGCTGGAGCTGGCCGAGCAAGAGCTCGGACCACCGCCGGTACCCTACTGCTTCATGGCGCTGGGTTCCATGGCCCGCGACGAGCAGCTGATCGTCACCGACCAGGACAACGCCCTGGTGCTCGACAACCGCTTCGATCCGCGCGTCCACGACGACTACTTCCTCAAACTGGCGACCTTCGTCAGTGATGGCCTGGCGGCCTGTGGCTACAGCTATTGCAAGGGCGGGATCATGGCCACCAATCCCCAGTGGCGACAGCCGCTACGGGTGTGGAAGGGTTATTTCAACCAGTGGATCGAACGCCCCAACCCGCAGACCCTGCTCAACAGCTGCATCTTCTTCGACCTCGACAGCGTCTACGGCGAGGCCGAGCTGGTCGAGAGCCTCAAGGATCTGCTGGCGGAAAAGGCCAGCCAGAATCCGCTGTTTCTCGCCAGCCTGGCGCGCAATGCCCTCAACCGCACCCCGCCGCTGGGATTTTTCCGCACCTTCGTGATGGAAAAGGATGGCCAGCAGAACAACATCATCAACCTCAAGGGACGCGGCACGGCGCCCCTCACCGACCTGATCCGCGTGCATGCCCTGGCTGCCGGCTCCAAGGCGCAGAATTCCCTGGATCGTCTGGACGCCATCGCCGCCACCAAGCTGATGCCCCAGGAAGCCATCACCAAGCTGCGCTACGCCCTGGAATTTCTCTCCATCGTGCGCATCCGTCATCAGGCCATGGACCTCGAGGCCGGCCGCGAGCCGGACAACTACATCGAGCCGGAAAAGGTCTCCGCCAGCGAGCGCTACAACCTCAAGGAAGCCTTCCAGGTGCTCAGCAACGCACAGAAATTCCTGCGCTTCCGCTACCCGGCGAGCGGCTCCCAGTGAAGTGGCCCGCTGCCTCGCGTAATGCCGCCCATGAGGGGCCGACAGACTGGCAGGGCCTCTTCATCCAGCTTGCGCAAACGGCCAAGGATCCGCGCCTGGCCGCCTTCTATCAGGCCGGCGTGGTCGCCGCCGACACCCCGCTGGAGCAGGTGCCGCTGGTGGCACTGGACGTGGAAACCACCGGTCTGGATTGTGGTCGCCACTCGATCGTCAGCCTCGGCCTGGTGCCCTTCAACCTCGCACGCATCCGCTGCGCTCAGGCGCAGTACTGGGTGGTCAAGCCGGTTTCCGAGCTGAGCAGCGAGTCGGTCACCTTCCATCACATCACCCACAGCGACATCCGCCACGCACCCAGGCTGACGACTATTCTCGGTGAATTGCTGACGGCCATGGCCGGCAAGGTGATGGTGGTGCATTACCGCACGATCGAACGCGGTTTTCTCGATCAGGCGGTACGTCAGCATCTGGGCGAAGCGCTGCACTTCCCGGTAATCGACACCATGCAGCTGGAGGCCCGCTTGCACCGCAGCCAGCGCCAGCCGGGCTGGTTCGACCGTCTGTTCGGCCGTCAGCCGACTTCCATCCGCCTGGCCGACAGTCGCCTGCGTTATGGCCTGCCGCTGTACCAGGCGCATCACGCCCTGACCGACGCCCTGGCCACAGCGGAGCTGTTGCAAGCGCAGGTAGCCACCCACTACTCGCCGACCACCGCGGTCGGCGAGTTGTGGAGCTGAGCGGATTGCGGCGGTGACTCACGCGATCCAGCCCTGCGCACCGCCGAAAAAAAACGCGCCCGAAGGCGCGCTCTTGCATTACTCAATAACAGCGCTCAGCGCGGCTCGCTCATCAAGCCTTTGACGATCGACACGCAGCCCACCAGCAAGACAATGGTGAACGGTAGTCCCGTGGACACCGCCATCGCCTGCAGGGCGACCAGGCCGCCGCCCAGCAGCAGGGCAATGGCGACCACGCCTTCCATGATGGCCCAGAATGCCCGCTGCGGAATCGGCGCATTGACCTTGCCGCCAGCGGTGATGGTATCGATCACCAGCGAACCCGAGTCCGACGAGGTGACGAAGAACACGATCACCAGGATGATGCCGATAAAGGAGCTGATCTCTGCCAACGGCAACTGCTCGAGCATGACGAACAGCTTCAGCTCCAGCGCAGCATCCTGCACCCCGGTGAAGCCATCACCGACCAGTTGGCCGATGCCGGTACCGCCAAAGGCGGTCATCCACAGCACCGAGGCCAGGGAAGGCACCAGCAGCACCGCCACCAGGAACTCGCGCACCGAGCGACCACGGCTGACCCGCGCGATAAACATACCGACAAAGGGCGACCAGCTGATCCACCAGGCCCAGTAGAAAGCGGTCCAGCCCTGGCTGAAGTTGGCGTCTTCACGGCCGAAGGGGTTGGACAGCTCGGGCAGATAGGTCAGGTAGCTCCCCAGATTGCTGAAGAAGCCGGTGAGGATCGCCAGGGTCGGCCCCGCCACTATGATGAACAGCAGCAATAGCAGCGCCAGCACCATGTTGATTTCCGACAGGCGTTTGACCCCCTTGTCCAGGCCGGCCATTACCGACATCAAGGCAATCGCGGTGATCCCGATGATCAGCAGCACCTTGCTGGTATCGGTCGCGGTTATGCCGAACAGGTGATCGATGCCGGCTGCTGCCTGCTCGGCGCCGAAGCCCAGCGAGGTAGCCAGGCCGAACAGGGTGGCAAATACCGCAAGGATGTCGATCAGATGGCCCGGCCAGCCCCATACCCGCTCCCCCAAGAGTGGATAGAAGATCGAGCGCATGCTCAGCGGCAGACCCTTGTTGAAGGAGAACAGCGCCAGCGCCAGGGCGACGATAGCGTAGACGGCCCATGGGTGCAGGCCCCAGTGGAAGATGGTGGCAGCCATGGCCAGGCTGGCAGCCTCCTGCGCATTGCCGGCAGCCGCGCCCAACGGCGCCCAGTCGGTGCGCAGACCGTCCTCGCCGATACTGACTCCGCCCATCGCCGAGGAGAAGTGCGACATCGGCTCGGCCACGCCATAGAACATCAGACCGATGCCCATACCGGCAGCGAACAGCATCGAGAACCAGCCGGCATAGGAATAGTCCGGCGACGCCTCCTTGCCGCCCAGGCGCACCTTGCCCAACGGCGAAATGATCAGGCCCAGACACAGCAGCACGAAGATGTTCGCCGAACCCAGGAAGAACCAGGCCAGGTTGCTGGTCAACCAGTTGCGAACAGCCGTGAACAGCGGTTCGACCTCGCTCTGCAGGGCCAGGGTCAAGACCACGAACAGCACGATGCTCAGCGCGGAAATGCTGAAGACCTTGCCATGAATATCCAGGTTGACCAGAAACCTGCCTTTGATGTTGTCCTGGCCGACGACATAGTCGGTGTCGATCAGGCTGGATGCTCCACTCGGAGCCGGGATACCGCCCGCTATTTCCGCTTCTGGCTGTGGCGTCGTGTCATGCGAAGGGGGTTTTTCCATGTGGAGTTCTCCTTGAGGCATTTAACTCGCTGGCAAGCACAAGAAGGACGGATTCGCCCAACTTACAACTCATCGCGACCGAAAGTTTGTTCGGTTAGCAGGTTAGGGTAACAGGCAAACCCCATACTTGCCGGCTGCGGGCCGTCATTCGCAGGCCAAATACCGTCATTTACTCATATAGCACTTACTGCACGCCGCCCTGTTGGTGCCACACTGCATGGGTAACAGGCTCAGCAGCAACCCGGCGTCAGCGCACAGGAACCAGCATGCCTCTGGACTTCGCGATCCCCAATCTATTCGCCTACCTGATCGCCGCGATCCACGCCCTCGGCCTGCTCGCGGCCGTGCATGCGGTGCTGACCGTGCGTACCGCCCAGGGGGCGCTGGCCTGGGCGATGTCGCTGTTCTTCATGCCCTACCTGACCCTGGTGCCCTACCTGGTGTTTGGCCGCAGCCGCTTCGATGCCTATATCAAGGCGCGACGCCACGCCGACAAGCAGATGCACCAGGCCATGGCCGCGCTGAACTGGCGCCCGTGGGTCGACGAAGCCCTGAGCGCCAGCGCATCCCCGGCCTCCCGGCAACTGCGCGCCTTGCCCCGACTGGGCCGCATGCCCTGTCTGGCGAACAATCAGGTGCAGTTGCTGATCGATGGCGAGGCGGCCTTCGCCGCGATCCTCGCGGCCCTGGCCAGCGCACGCCAGGTGATCCTGCTGCAGTTCTTCATCATCCGCGACGACCTGCTCGGTCGGCGCCTGCAAAGCCTGCTGCTGGAGCGCGCGGCCGCTGGCGTGCAGGTCTACGTGCTCTACGACGGTGTCGGCAGCCACGCCCTGCCGCGTTATTTCAGCGACACAATGCGTGCCGGCGGCATTCAGGTCCATGCCTTCACCACCGGCGGCGGGCTGCTCAGCCGCTTCCAGCTGAATTTTCGCAACCACCGCAAGATTGTCGTGGTCGATGGCGAATGTGGCTTTCTCGGCGGGCTCAACGTCGGCGTCGAATACCTCGGGCACAAGCCGCCACTGGCGCCCTGGCGCGATACCCATGTGCAAGTGCGCGGGCCGGTGGTCGCCTGCCTGCAGGAGTCCTTCGCCGAAGACTGGTTCTGGGCCAGCCACCATTTACCGCCGCTGCTGCTGCCCGAAGCCTATGCGGGCGAGGGCATGCTCTGCCAGCTGATCGCCAGCGGCCCGGCCGACCCGCAGGAAACCTGTGCGCTGCTGTTCGTCGAGGCGATCAACAGCGCCCGCGAGCGGGTCTGGATCACCAGCCCCTACTTCATCCCCGATGAGGCGCTGTTCACCGCCTTGCGCCTGGCCGTGCTGCGCGGCGTCGAGGTGCGCATCCTGCTGCCGGCGCGGCCCGACCACCGGGTGGTCTACGCCGCTTCCAGCCTGTATGCCTTCGAGGCCTTGCGCGCAGGGATCCGGGTGTTCCGCTACCAGCCGGGCTTCCTGCACCAGAAGGTCATGCTGATCGATGACGATGTCGCCAGCGTCGGCAGTGCCAATCTGGACAATCGCTCGTTCCGCCTGAATTTCGAGATCACCCTGCTGACCTTCGATTCCGGCTTTGCCGCCGAGGTCGAACAGATGCTCGAGTTGGACTTCGCCCGCTCGCGCGAACTGCTCGCCAGCGACTACAAGAACCTGCGGCGCCTGCAGCAACTGGCCATGCGCGTGGCGCGCCTGATCTCGCCAATCCTCTAGCCGGCGGCTGGCGTCGCGACCATGAGCCGCCAGCGGCGCTGCGCCCGCTGAGCGCCTGGCTGGATCCTGACCTGGGGTCTTGCTGGGGAATGTGCTGGCCTCGATCTGCGCCTCACGCATGCAGATGCGCATGGCAAGACGCCAAGCTTGGGTTGGCTGCGCTGATGCAAACAGCAGCACTCTGCGCGGCTGATCCCGCGCTCGACCGGTCGCTGCCCTAGTAGGTCACGTCTTCACGCTAGGATTACAGGCTAGGCGCCGGGTAACTGGCCAGGGCGCCAGGATGATCGAGGCCGCAGGTAAAGGTGCTCATCGGCCTCAGGCCCTTGCTTGGCAGGTGCCGGGGCTGAATGAACAAAACCCCCACCGGCAAAGCCAAATGGGGGTTCTCCTCTTGCGGCAGCCAACGCTTGTGGCGCTGGGAGCGACAACGGCGTTAGCCGTTACCCGCATCGTTGACCGATATGGGGGAGCCGAGCTCACAGCTCCAAAGTTCCACCGCCGGCTGGGTCGCTTGTGGCGGGCCGAGCCAGTCGCTCATCGAGCGACAACGCTGGTTGAAACACAGTTGGTAATCCCCCGCCTCGGGGGTTCGCCCCAAGCGCAGCGGTTGCAGGGGCGCTAGCTGGCGTTGGTAGTGCCAGCTGCCCTCATGCAGTTCGGCATCGGCAGGGATTTCCATGCCAGCACCAGAACCCTTGACCCGCGCCTCGCCGAGCAGCAAGCCCTCGGCGGTCACGCGGTAATCCTCTTCCCAGCGAATTTTCTCGATGGTGTGGCGCCAGGCCAGGGTAAACCCCGGAACCGGCAGTTCAGCCCACACCACCCCGGCCAGGCCCAAGCACAATCCGATCACGCCAGCGTCGCCTGGACGCGGCGCGCACGCCAGAAGTGCTGCGCGAGAAACAGCGCCACCAGCACGAAGCCGATCTCATCGCTCATCGGCGTGGCCAGGATCAGACTGATACCCGCGGCGAAACCCAGTGCGCGCTCCCACCAAGGCATCTTGCAGTGCAAGAAACCGGTGAACACTGCGCCCCAGATACCGATCGCCAGCGCCGCCTTGATCAGCACATAAATGATCGCCAGCAGGCTATCGCTTTGCAGCATCAGCGCCGGCTCATACACCGCCATGAAGGGGACGACGAAACCGGCGATGGCGATACGTATTGCCCACAGACTGATCTTCAACCCGCTCTCCTTGGCGATAGGTGCCGCCGCGAAACAGGCCAGCGCCACCGGCGGGGTGAGGTCGGCCATGATGCCGAAGTAGAAGACGAACATGTGCGAGACGATCAGCGGCACGCCCAGCTCGAGCAGTGCCGGCGCGGCGATGGAACTGGTGATGATGTAGTTGGGAATGGTCGGGATACCCATGCCCAGCACCAGGCAGGTCAGCATGGTGAGGATCAGCGAAAGGAACAGGTTGTCCTGGCCGATGGCGAGGATGTAACCGGCGAAGGTCGACGCCACCCCGGTCAGCGAGACCACACCGATGATCACCCCGACCAGGGCGCAGGCGATACCCACCGGCACCGCGTGGCGCGCGCCCTCGACCAGCGCATGCAGACAGATCACCAGGGTGTCGCGACCGCCCTTGATGAACCAGCAGATCGCCACCAGCAGCGCGACCACGCCGAATACCACGCCGATACCCAACTGGAAGAAGCCGGCGCAGAGCACCCCGAGGGCAATCCAGAAGGCCATGCGCAGTAAGGTCGAGGACACCCGCAGGATGATCGCCGAACCGAGAATGACGATGGCGGTCAGGGCCAGGCCGACCATTCCGGAGAACAGCGGCGTACGCCCGGAGAACAGCAGGTAGATGAGGATGAACAGCGGGATCAGCAGGTACCAGCGTTCCTTCACCGCCGCCCAGGGATTGGGGCACTGGTCTTTCGGCAAGCCTTTCAGGTTGGCGCGCTTGGCTTCCAGATGAACCATCCAGAACACCGAACCGAAGTACAGCAGCGCCGGCATCAAGGCAGCCTTGGCCACCTCGATGAAGGGCACGTTGATGGTCTCGGCCATGATGAACGCCACCGCGCCCATGATCGGCGGCATGATCTGGCTGCCCATGCTCGAAGTCGCTTCGACGCCGCCGGCAAACGCCGACTTGTAGCCGAAGCGCTTCATCAGCGGAATGGTGAACTGGCCGGTGGTGACCACGTTGGCCACGCCGGAACCGGTGATGGTGCCCATCAGCGCCGATGACACCACCGAGACCTTGGCCGGACCGCCGAGCTTGTGGCCGAACAGGCCCATGGCGAAGTCGGTGAACAGCTTGATCATGCCCGCCTGTTCGAGGAAAGAGCCGAACAGGATGAACAGGAAGATATAGGTGGCCGACACGTAAGTCGGGGTGCCGTAGAAGCCCTCGGTGCCGAAGGCCAGCTGGTTGACGATCTGATCCAGGCCATAACCGCGGTGGGCCAGATCCCCGGGCAGGTACTGACCGAGCAGGCCGTAAGCGAGGAACAACCCGCAGATCAGCGGCAAGGCGATGCCCATGACCCGCCGCGCCGCCTCGAACACCAGCACCATCAGCAGCAGGCCGACGACCATGTCGGCACTGGTCAGGTCGCCGGAGCGCTGGATCAGGTCCGCCTCGAACACCCACTGGTAGATGGCCGTGCCCATGCCCGCCAGGCCGAGTAACCAGGCCAGCGGCTGCCAGGGTTTGTGCTTGCCGACCAGGGGAATGCTGAGGAATACCGTCAGCAGCAGAAAGCCGACGTGCACCGCCCGCAAGATCTGGCTGGACACCGGATGAAAGGCCGCCGTGGTGATCTGGAAGATGGAAAACAGCAGCGCCACATAAAACAGCGCTTTCGGCCACTCGCCCGGTCCAGCCGCGAGGCCGTGGTTTTGTTCAGTCATGGAACTGGTGCCCTCATTACAACGTCGATAAGGCGCAAGAGTCGCCAACAAAACCTGCCGTACTCAGTACGCTGGTTTTATTCGCAGCTCTGTATGGCGTTCAAATTAGTCGGTTGCTGCTGCCCCGGGAGTCGCGAGCGATTCCCGGGGCATTCATGCCACGCGCTGGGCTTCGCCGTACAAAGCCCAGCCACGTAGGGACTAGAGCGCGCCGACTTCCTTGTAGAAGCGCTCGGCACCCGGATGCAGCGGGATCGGCAGGCTCTTCGCCGCGCCGTCCAGTTTGATGTCCTTGGCCGCGGAATGGGCGTTGCCCAGGCGCTCGAGGTTGTCGAACATCAGCTTGGTCATCTGGTAGGCCACTTCCTCGGACACGTCTTCATGGCTGACCAGGATGTTCTTGATCGCCACTGTCGCGATGTCGACATCCTGACCGTCGTAGGTACCGGCTGGAATCATGGCGGGCTGATAGGCCGCATTGCCGATCTTGGCGGTCACGTCGGCCGGAATGGCGACGAAATTGATCGGCAGGGTGGCGGCCAAATCGCGGATCGCCGCCATGCCCAGTCCCGAGGATTGCAGGGTGGCATCCAGCTGACGATTCTTGATCAGCTCGACCGACTCGGCGTAGGGCAGAAACTCGACCTTGGCCATGTCGTCATAGCTCAGACCCGCCGCGGCGAAGATCGCCCGGGCATTCAGTTCGGTGCCGGACTTCGGGGCACCGACCGAGATGCGCTTGCCTTTGAGGTCAGCCAGGGTGGCGATGCCCGACTCCTTGTTGGCGACGATCTGGATGTAATTCGGGTAGGTGCCGGCAATCGCCCGCAGCTTCTTCAGCGGGGTTTTGAAGCCTGCATCTTCCACACCATTCCAGGCATCGGCGACCGAGTCACCCAAGGCCAGGGCCAGCTCGCCGCGACCGCTCTGCAGCAGGTTGAGGTTTTCCACCGAAGCCTTGGTGGCCTGTACCGAGGTTTTCGCGCCGTCGATACCGGTGCTGTAGAGCTGTGACAGGGCCACACCGATCGGGTAGTAGACCCCGCTGGTGCCGCCAGTGAGGATGTTGATGAAGGTCGGTGCGGCAAATGCCGCCGTGCTGGCCGTCAGGGCCGCGGCAGCAGCGAGCAGGCTGAAACGCTTGGTCAATCGCATGGAGTATCTCCGTCGTTGTTATGGCTTTATGCAGCGTTTTTGTACTGTAGACGATGCACGACCGCCGCAGCGGATAGGCAGGTCCGGGGGTCGATCAGAATGGGTGAAAGTGGCGAATGCCCGCACCCGGCCGAGGCCTGGCACGCAAGAGGCGGCATAGCGGAGCTGGGCGAGACGCGCTCGCGGGGGTAGTTCGGCAGTTCATAGGCTCACCTCTGGTCTTTCTTATAATCGCCAACGCAAACAGCAAGGATGGCGTACCAGAGCTATAGCAGATGCCGTGCCAATGGCTGTAAAGCCCGGCCTAGAGGGTTTCCAATGAATAGGCCAAGGCTTTATGAGCGAAATAGCGCCTATTCAAGAACAGGAATAGGCGTAAATCCGCTGACGCTGTCGACCCATTGACCCTGTGTGCAGGGTCAACGCACAGCTAACGACCGTCAGTCCTCGTCGCCGCTGCCGGCCGGGCGATAGCTGCTGCGCAGCAGGCCATGGCGCTGCATTTTCTCGTTGAGGGTGCGTCGTGGCAGCTGCAGCAGCGCCATGACCTCGGCGATATTGCCCTGGCAGTGCTGCAGGGCACGGTGCAGGCATTGCGCCTCGAAGGCTTCCATCTGCTCGGCCAGCGACTGCGCCGGCAACTCGCCAGCGCCTTCAGCCGGAGTGCTCAGACCCAGGGCATGGCGCTCGGCGGCGTTGATCAGCTCGCGCACATTGCCCGGCCAGTCGTGACCAAGCAACCGGCTCAAGTCGGCCGGCGACAGCGGCGGCAGCTCGCGACCGTGACGCTGGGCGGCCTGGCTGGCGAAGTGTTCGAACAGCAGGGGAATGTCCTCGCGCCGCTCACGCAGCGGTGGGATGCGCAGGCTGGCGACGTTCAGCCGGTAGTACAGATCCTCGCGGAAACGCCCGGCGCGCACTTCATCGAGCAGATCCGGCTTGACCGCGCTGATCACCCGCAGATCGACCTGGATGCTGCGGTTGGAGCCGAGCCGCTCCAGGGTCTTTTCCTGCAACACCCGCAGCAGCTTGACCTGCTGAGCCAGGGGCAGGCTCTCCACCTCGTCGAGGAACAGGGTGCCGCCATCGGCGTACTCGATACGCCCGATGCGCTTGCCCTGGGCCCCGGTGAAGGCACCGCTCTCGTGGCCGAACAGTTCGCTCTCGAAGATGCTTTCCGGAATCGCCGCGCAGTTGAGGGCGACGAAGGGCTTGCCGGCCCGCGCGCTGAAGTCATGCAGGCAACGGGCGACCCGCTCCTTGCCGCTGCCGGTCTCGCCGCGAATGAGGATGTTCACCGAGGTGCCGGCCAGTTCGAGAATCTGCCGGCGCAGGTTTTCCATCGGCCGCGACACCCCGAGCAACTGCGCCTCGATATGGTCCTTCTGGGCAAACTGCTGGCGCAGCTGGCGGTTCTCGCAGACCAGGCGGCGCTTGTCCAGGGCGCGGCGCACGCTGTCGAGCAGGCGCTCGGGGGTGAAGGGCTTCTCGATAAAGTCATAAGCGCCCTGGCGCAGCGCCTGCACCGCCATGGGCACATCGCCATGACCGGTGACCAGGATCACCGGCAGGTCGCGATCGAGCTCCAGCAGCTTGTCCAGCAATTGCAAGCCATCGGTGCCGGGCATGCGCACGTCACTGATGACGATGCCGGGGAAGTCGCGGTCGATCAGCGCCAGGGCCTGCGCCGCACTGGCGCAGCTCTGCACGCGAAACCCCGAGAGTTCCAGCCACTGCTGCACCGCCTCGCGGATCGCCGCTTCGTCATCGACCACTATCACCTGACCACTCATACCACCTCCCGCGCAATTGCCCGCAGTGTATCGCGGGCCCGGGTGGGGCGCATGGCCTTGCGCGGGGCGCTCAGCTCGCTGGGCGTGGCGGCCGCTGGCGGCGTCCGGTGCCGCGGCTCAGGGTGGCCTGGCTCGGCACCGGCGGCGGCAGCTTGACGCTGGCCTGCAGCCGAGAAAAGGCGTCGGTCTTGTGCGGGATGGCCATGGCGGCGATGAAGTGCTCCTGGAAGCGCGGCTCCATGGCGGTTTCCACCTTCTCCACGCCGCGCACCACCTCCTCGATTTTCCGGCGCGCCTTGCGACTGAGCAGGGCGATGCGCGCGCCGGTGCCGGCGGCGTTGCCGGCCGAGGTGACGTGCTCCAGAGCGCAGTCCGGAATCAGGCCGAGGATCATCGCGTACTTGACGTCGATGTGGGTACCGAAGGCGCCGGCCAGGCGGATGCGGTCGACCTGCTCGGCGCCCAGGTGCTCCATCAGCAGCTTGATTCCGGCGTAGAGCGCGGCCTTGGCCAACTGGATGGCGCGGACGTCGTTCTGGGTGATGCGCAGGCAGCGACTGTCGTCCTCATGCAGCACGTAGGCGAAGGTCCGGCCGTCGGCCACCACCCGCGGGCAACGCTCGGCCAGGGCGCCGTTGATCACCCCCTCGTGGTTGATGATGCCGCTCAGGAACATCTCGACGATCACCTCGATGATGCCCGAGCCGCAGACCCCGGTGACCCCATGGCGGGCGGTCGCCTTTACGAAGCCGGCCTCGTTCGACCAGAGTTCGCAGCCGATCACCTTGAAGCGCGGCTCCAGGGTCTCGGGGTCGATGCGCACGCGCTCGATGGCGCCCGGCGCGGCGCGCTGACCGCAGCTGATCTGCGCGCCCTCGAAGGCCGGACCGGTCGGGCTGGAGGCCGCCAGCAGGCGCTCGCGGTTGCCGAGCACGATCTCGGCGTTGGTGCCGACGTCCACCAGCAGCATCAGCTCCTCGCTCAGGTAGGGCGTCTCGGAGAGGATCACCGCGGCGGTGTCGGCGCCGACGTGACCGGCGATGCAGGGCAGGCCGTAGACCCGCGCGTTGGGGTGGATGCGCAGGCCGATCTCGGTCGCCCACAGGCCGTCTACGGCCTCGTCGGTGGCCAGGGCGAAGGGCGCGCCGCCCAGTTCGACCGGATTGATGCCGAAGACCAGGCTATGCATGATCGGGTTGCCGACGAAGGTGGCCTCGATGACCGAATTCAGCCCGATCCCCGCCTCCTTGACCAGCTCCTCGACCACCTGATTGAGCGCCTCGCGCACGGCCTCGGTCATGTCCTGGTCGCCACCCGGATTCATCATGATGTAGGAGACCCGGCTCATCAGGTCCTCGCCGAAGCGGATCTGCGGGTTCATGCGCCCGGCGGAAGCGACCACCTCGCCGCTCTGCAAGTCGCACAGGTGGGCGGCGATGGTGGTCGAGCCGACGTCCACCGCCATGCCGTAGATCTTCTCGTGCAGGCCGGGCCAGACGGCGATGATCCGCTCGTCGTTGTAGACCGCCACCGTGACCTGCCAGTTGCCCTGGCGCAGGGCCTCCTGCAGCTGCTGGACCACGCGGATATCGCTCTCCAGATGGGCCAGGTGCCATTCGTAGCTGAGGGCGTCCTTGAGCCGCCGCAGGTCGGAGGCCGGCACGTGCATGTCCGGCTGCTGCACCTCGACGAAGTACAGGCGCACGATCGGGTCCAGCTCGATGTTGACCACTTCGGCGCGCTTGCGCACGACCTGCCGGTGCACCTGGCTAGTGGCCGGCACATCGATCACCGCATTGCCCAGCAGCAGGGTCGAGCAGCTCAGCCGACGCCCAGGGTTGAGCGGCCCGCGGCGCATTTCCCAGGCATATTCGGTGTCGCTCTTCTCGCTCAGGTGGCTGGCGAGGGACTCGACCCCGTGCTTGGCGAAGTTGCCCTCGCACAGGTCGACCTGGCAGCGCCCGCACAGGCCGCGGCCGCCGCACACCGAGTCGATGTCGACGCCCAGCGCCCGGGCGGCCTCCAGCACCGGCGTGCCCACCGGGAAGCGACCACGGCGACCGGACGGGGTGAATACGACGAGTGCATCCTCTGGCTCGGACATGGCTACCTCCTGATTCGACGGAAGTACCCCCGAAGCGCCTCTCGCGGGCCCTTCAAGGTGCCGCTGGCGTTGCCGCCAGCGGCGTTCGGCGGCGCTTAGCCGGTAGTGCGCCGACGGGTCTGGCGGCGACCGCGGGCCTCGCTGCCATCGGCGCCAATGGCCGGCGCCTCGCGGAACTTCTTGATCCAGCGCATGCAGTCCGGATCGTGGCCCATCATCACGTCGGCGCCCATGATCGCGGCCATGATCTCTTCGTGCAGCGGGTTGGTGATCGCCGACGTCAGGCCGGAGGCGATCGCCATGCTCATGAAGGCCGCATTGATGCCGTTGCGGTTGGGCAGGCCGAAGCTGACGTTGGAGGCGCCGCAGGTGGTGTTGACCTTCAGCTCGCGCTGCAGGCGGTAGCACAGCTCGAAGACCTGGCGGCCGGCGTTGCCCACCGCGCCGATCGGCATGACCAACGGATCGACTACCACGTCGCAGGCGGGGATACCGTGGTCGGCGGCGCGCTCGACGATCTTCTTGGCGATGCCGAAGCGCACGTTGGGATCGTGGGAGATGCCGGTTTCGTCGTTGCTGATGGCGACCACGGCGGCGCCGTATTTCTTCACCAGCGGCAGCACCCGCTCCAGGCTTTCGTCCTCGCCGGTGACCGAGTTGACCAGGGGCTTGCCCTGGTACACCGCCAGGCCCGCTTCCAGGGCGGCGATGATCGAGGAGTCGATGCACAGCGGCACGTCGGTCAGCGACTGCACCAGCTGGATGGTCTTGGCCAGGATGGCCGGCTCGTCCGCCAGCGGGATGCCGGCGTTGACGTCGAGCATGTGCGCGCCCGCCGCCAGCTGGGCCTGGACATCCTCGACCACCCGGGAGAAATCGCCGGCGGCCATTTCCGCCGCCAGCAGCTTGCGACCCGTGGGGTTGATGCGCTCGCCGATGACCACGAAGGGGCGTTCGAAGCCGATCACCACTTCCTTCTTGAGCGAGCTGATGATGGTATCTGTCATGACACTTCCTCGAATGATTGCAGTGGTTGCCAGGAATTAATCGTGTCGCGGTTGCTCGGCGTGCCCGAGCGCATCCGGCGACTGCGGATTGAGCTGCGCCGGGTTGTCACGCCCCGGGTACCAGGGCACCCGCCCTTCGAGTACGCCGGTGGCCTGGATGATCTCGGCCACGGTTTCCTCCTGGCGGTAAGCCATGATGTGGGCACCGCTGACGCCCTTGATCTCGCGAATCTCCTGCAGCAGATCCATGCACAGGCGCTTGCCCTCTTCCTTCTGCTTGGTGGCGCCCTGCAGGCGCTTGATGACCGCATCCGGGATATGCACGCCGGGAACGTTTTCGCGGATCCACAGGGCACTCCTGGCCGAGGCCAGCGGCCCCACGCCGACCAGGATGTACACCCGGTTCGGACCTTCCAGCAGGCCGAGGTCGTTGACCTTGGACATGAACGGCTTGAGCAGGTCGATATCGAAGCAATACTGGGTCTGGAAGAACTGCGCGCCGGCCGCGACCTTCTTCGCCAGGCGGTGCGGGCGCCAGTCGTAGGGCGGCACGAAGGGGTTCTCGGCGGCGCCGAGGAACACCCGCGGCGGCATCTCGATCTTGCGCCCGCTCTGGAAGCGGCAGTCGTCGCGCATGCCGCGGGCGATCTCCAGCAGCGACAGCGAGTCCAGGTCGAACACCGGCTTGGCCTGGGGATGGTCGCCGGCCTGAACGCCGTCGCCGGTCAGGCAGAGGATGTTGCACGCGCCCATCGCCGCGGCGCCGAGGATCTCGCCCTGGATGGCGATGCGGTTACGGTCGCGACAGGAGATCTGCATGATGGTGGCGTAGCCGACCCGGGTCAGCAGCGAGCACACGCCGACGCTGGACATATGGCAGTTGGCCCCCGAGCCGTCGGTGGCGTTGATCGCATCGACATAGCCATCGAAGATCGCCGCGCGCTTGAGTACCTCGGCCGGATCGGCCGAGTCCGGCGGATCGAGTTCGGAGGTGACGGCAAACTTGCCGGCGCGCAGCACCCGCTCCAGGCGCCCGGGCGATACATGGCCGGGAAGGATCGGTAGTGAATAGCCGGGAACCGGCTCGTCGTCGAATCTCATTGGTCGCCTCTGTTGTCCTCTTGCACCTGTTGACGGACCACGCTCAACCAGGACGAGGTGCCCTTGAGACGGTAGTCGACCGGTTGCTGCACCACATGGATGCGCTCACCCTCACGCATGTTGCGACTGCCGGACCAGGCCTCGACCCAGACGCACTTCATCTCCGGCTTCACTTCGCAATGGCCATTGCTGCGCACGCCGCCGCAGGGGCCGTTGCGCAGGGTCTTCGGGCAGTTCATCGGGCACGACATGCCGGTCGAACTGAGCACGCACTTGCCGCACATCTGGCAGTCGAACAGCAGGCCCTTGACGCCCTTCTCGACGACGCGCATGGGCCCCTCGACCCGCGCATAGCCCAGGCGCCGCCAGAGCGGATGCAGCTTGACCAGCAGCGGCTCGAAGTGGAGGTAGAGGCTTTCGAACAATCTGGAATGGCGGACCACCCAGCGACGAACCTTGTACATGGCAGATATCCTGGCTCGTGAAACAGCGTTGTTGTCTTGCCTGGCGCGGCGCTCACCCTGTGGCCGCCGGCGCTCGGCCAGCCGGTCAGGCTTGCGGATCAGGCGTCAGCCCCTTGTTCCTGATCAGCCGGTCCAGGTCATCGTCGCTAAAGCGTTGTTCTATCCGCGCGGCCTCGGCCTCGGCTTCGGCCTGCAGGTCGTCGCCGCAGGCCCTGGGCTCGGAGCGCTTCCAGTCGGCCAGATAGGCATCCGAGCTGCCCTTGCCGGCGCGCATGGCCGCACGGTCGACGGCTTCCTGAAAGCGCCGGGACAGCTGCACCCGCGCAGTCTTGCGGCCCTGCTTGACGATGATCTGCGCCGGGATGTCGCGCCAGGACACGATGATCAGTTGGGTCATTGCTCTTCCCCTTCGATTAAGCGCACCAGTGAAGCCTGCAGATCGCCGTAGCCGGTATGGCGGTACTCGAAGGCGAGGCCGAGCTGCTCGGCGGCGCGTTCGGCGGCCTGCAGCAGCGCCGGGTCCTCGCGTTGCGCCAGGTACACCAGGCGCCGGTAGTGGCCGAAATACATCGAGGCCAGCTGCGGGTGCCGATCGATGCCCAACTCGCGCATGACCAGCCGATCGAAATGCCGCGCGAGGAAATCGGTCAGGTAGAAGGTGCCGGGCTCGGCCGCGGCAAGTTCGGCAAAGACCCGCTCGCCCGCGTAGAACTCGTAGCAGTGGGCGCCCGGCAGGCGCTCCACGCCATGATCGCGCAGCACCTGGTCGAGGCGCCCGCCGGTGCCGCAATCGGCATAGGCGACGAACACCTGCTCGCGCGTGCGATCGACTTCGCCGAGCTTGTCCTGCACCGCCCCGGCAATCCGCTCGGGGTGGTTATGCAAGTCGGCCGGCAGGCACTGCAGGCGCACCTGCTGCCAGCCATTGGCGGCGACCAGGGCATTGATTTCCCTGGCCAGGGCACCGCAGGCGATGATCAGCACGGCAGCGGGCTCGGGGCTCAGGCCGCGCGCCGTCTGGCGATCAATTCCTTGGCCATGTCCACGGCGACGCCGGCGTCGCGGCAGTAGGCATCGGCGCCGATCGCCTTGCCGAACTCCTCGTTGAGCGGCGCCCCGCCGACCATCACGATGTAGTCGTCGCGCAGGCCTTTTTCCACCAGGGTGTCGATCACCACCTTCATGTAGGACATGGTGGTGGTCAGCAGCGCCGACAGCCCGAGGATGTCCGGCTTGTGCTTTTCCAGGGCCTCGATATAGGTTTCCACCGGGATGTTGATGCCGATGTCGATGACCTCGAAACCGGCGCCTTCCATCATCATGCACACCAGGTTCTTGCCGATGTCATGGATGTCGCCCTTGACCGTGCCGATCACGATCTTGCCGACCGATTCGGCGCCGGACTGGGTCAGCAGCGGACGCAACACCTCCATCCCGCCCTTCATGGCGTTGGCCGCCATCAGCACCTCCGGGACGAACAGGATGCCGTCGCGGAAGTCGACGCCGACGATGGTCATGCCGCCGACCAGGGCCTCGTCCAGCACCTTGCCGGCCGTCCAGCCGCGCGCCAGGAGAATCTCGGTGCCTTCCACGACCTCGTCGCGCAGGCCGTTGTAGAGGTCATCGTGGATCTGTTCGACGAGCTCATCGTCGGGCAGGTCGTTAAGATCAAAATCTTCTTCGCTAAACTGATCAGTCATGGCGATTGACTCCCCGATAGCTGGGTCTGGATGGTACCTGGCGGCGGTGTTCTGCCTGCAGCGTAGGATCAGCCCGATTATTCGATAACCATCAAGGCGACTCGGACATACCCATCAACGACCCGCCACCGGGCAACTTTCAGGATTTACCAGAAACCCGATAAAACCTTGATCTGGATCAATTTTTCCTAAAAATCAGCGACCTAGCGAGGTCGCAGAAGCGACGGCGAGCGTCGTCTTTGGGAAATTGCCCCCGCTATTGGCGAGTAGATTTCAAGACTCCGAAGCGAGCGCCGCTCCTGCCCTTTCCGCGCATCGCCAAGTCCGTCCGACCAACCAGAGACGCGTTGTCAGGGGGATGAAATGTCCGTAATGACCGAAGGAAAGAACATCTATGTGCTGAAGGCCAGCTGCAAGGGCGCCATCGGAACGGTGTCGAGAATCTCCACCTTCCTCGCCCAGCACCGCTGCTACATCATGGAAATGGCCCAGTTCGATCAGATCTCCAGCGGTAACTTCTTCGTTCGCGTGGTGTTCTCGACCACCCCGGGCGAAACCCCCTCCTTCCAGGTGCTCAAGGACAGCTTCCCCGCCGTGGCCGAGCTGGATGGCCTGGAGTGGGAGATGCACGACACCCTGACCCCGCCCAAGGTGCTGATTGCCGTCTCCAAGTTCGATCACTGCCTGGACGACCTGCTCTATCGCCAGCGCACCGGCGAAATCAAGATGGAGATTCCGGCCATCGTCTCCAACCACCCCGACCTCAAGCCGCTGGCCGACTGGCACGGCATTCCCTACCACCACCTGCCGCTGACGCCGGACAACAAGGCCGTCCAGGAAGCCAGGCTGCTGGAGATCATCGAGGAGACGGGCGCCGACCTGGTGGTGCTGGCGCGCTACATGCAAATCCTCTCCGAGGACCTGTGCGACCAGCTGGCCGGCCGGGCGATCAACATCCACCACTCGTTCCTGCCTGGCTTCAAGGGCGCCAAACCCTATCACCAGGCCTTCGAGCGCGGGGTAAAACTGATCGGCGCGACCGCCCACTACGTGACCTCCGACCTCGACGAGGGCCCGATCATCGAACAGATCGTCGAGCGCGTGGACCACACCTACAGCGCCGAGCAGCTCGCCGCCGTCGGCCGCGATGCGGAGAACCTGGCGTTGTCGCGGGCGGTGCGCTTCCACCTGGAACATCGAGTGTTCATCAACGGCCATACCACCGTGGTGTTTCGCTGACGCCGGCCCGCCAACGCGCCGACGCCAAGCCACACCCGCTCTCCACGCCGGACCCAGACAGGGGCTCACCCATGGCAACAATCATCGATGGCAAGGCTTATGCGGCGCGCCTGCGCGCGGAAATCGGCCACCAGGTCCGCAAGCTGCGCGAACAGCATTTCGTCACCCCGGGGCTGGCGGTGATCCTGGTCGGCGAAGACCCGGCCAGCCAGATCTATGTCAGAAACAAGGCGACCCAGGCGCGCGAAGCCGAGATGTCGTCTTTCGAATACCGCCTGGCCTATGGCGTGCCGCAAGAGCAGGTACTCGAACTCATCGAGCGTCTGAACCAGGATCCGGCCGTGCACGGGATTCTGGTGCAGTTGCCCTTGCCGCCACAGGTCGACCCGGAGCGGGTGATCACCGCCATCCGCCCGGACAAGGACATCGATGGCTTCCACCCACTCAATGTCGGCGCGCTGGCCACTGGCGGCAAGGGCATAGTGCCCTGCACGCCACTGGGTTGCCTGATGCTGCTCAAGCACCACCTCGGCGACTTGAGCGGCCTGCACGCCCTGGTGCTGGGGCGCTCCAACATCGTCGGCAAACCCATGGCCAGCCTGCTGCTCAATGCGGACTGCACGGTGACCATCGCCCACTCACGCACCCGCAATCTGCAGGCCGAGTGCCACCGCGCGGACATCCTGGTGGCTGCGGTCGGGCGACCGCGACTGGTTCCCGGGCACTGGATCAAGCCAGGGGCTACAGTCATCGATGTCGGCATCAACCGCATCGAGGAGCAAGGCAAGACCCTGCTGGTGGGCGACGTGGATTTCGACTCGGCACGCGGCGTGGCGGGCGCCATCACCCCGGTTCCCGGTGGCGTCGGCCCCATGACGATCGCCTGCCTGCTGCTCAATACGCTCGAAGCCGCCTGCCAGCAGAACGGCATCGTCTTCCCCTCCGGCATCATGCAAGCCGCCTGGGGCAGCGCGCAGAGCAACTAGGTCGGCACAGGGGGTGCCCAGCAACTCCACATACTGACGTCCCGATGACGCAAACAACCGAGGGAGAGTCCGATCATGAGTTCAAATCCCACACGCAGACGCTCAGGCGGCAGTGAGGCACGTCGCGCGAGCCGGTCCGAAGGTCAGGCCGCACAACCGCCCTACATCACGCGCAACATCCCCTACTACGAGGTGCTCAATGACGACGGACTGAGCATCATCGAGAACAACGCCGACACCATCCTCGAAGAGATCGGTATCGATTTTCGCGACGACCCGGAAGCGCTGCAGATCTGGCGCGACGCCGGCGCCGACGTCCAGGGCGAGCGGGTGCGCATGCCGCGCGGCATGTGCCGCAAGCTGATTCAGGACAACGCCCCGCGCGAGTTCACCCAGCATGCCCGCAACCCCGCCCGCAGCGTGCGCATCGGCGGCGCCAACACCGTGTTCGTGCCCGCCTACGGTTGCCCCTTCGTCCATGACATAGATCGCGGACGGCGCTACGGGACCATCGAGGACTTCCGCAACTTCGTCAAACTGGCCTACCTGTCGCCGAGCATCCATCACTCCGGCGGCACCATCTGCGAACCGGTGGACCTGCCGGTGAACAAGCGCCATCTGGACATGATCTACAGCCACATGAAGTACTCCGACAAGTGCTTCATGGGCTCGGTGACCCACCCGGAGCGGGCCCAGGACACCATCGAGATGGCCAAGATCCTGTTCGGCGACAACTGGACCGATCCCGACACCGGCAAGCCGAGAACCTGCGTGATCAACCTGATCAACGCCAACTCGCCGATGACCTTCGATGACACCATGCTCGGTGCCGCCAAGGTCTATGCCCGCGCCAACCAGGCCTGCATCATCACCCCGTTCATCCTCGCCGGGGCCATGTCGCCGGTCACCGTGGCCGGGACCGCCGCCCAGAGCCTGGCCGAGGCCCTGGCCGGCATGGCCTTCGTGCAGCTGGTCAACCCGGGCGCCCCGGTGGTACTCGGCAGCTTCGCCAGCTCCATGTCGATGCAGTCCGGTGCCCCCACCTTCGGCACCCCCGAGCCGGCGCTGGTGCTCTACGTGATGGCCAACCTGGCCCGGCGCCTGGGCGTGCCGTTCCGTTCCGGCGGCTCCTTCACCGCCTCGAAGATCCCCGATGCCCAGGCGGCCAGCGAGAGCGCCAACACCCTGCTGCCGACCACCCTGGGCGGGGTCAACTTCGCCCTGCACACCGCCGGCTGGCTCGAGGGTGGCCTGGCCATGGGTTACGAGAAGTTCATCATGGATGCCGACCAGGCCGGCATGATGCAGACCCTGCTCAAGGGCATCGACCTGTCCGAAAACGGCCAGGCCATGGATGCGATTCGCGAAGTCGGCCCCGGCAAGCACTTCCTCGGCTGCAACCACACCCAGCTGAACTTCAAGACGGCCTTCTACCTGTCGCCGATCTGCGACAACAACAGCTTCGAGCAATGGGATGCCGACGGTCGTCTGGACATGGCTCAGCGCGCCAACGCCCGCTGGAAGAAGCTACTGGCCGACTACCAGCCGCCGGAGCTGGACCCGGCCATCGACGCGGCGCTGCTGGCCTATATCGAGCAACGCAAGGCGAGCATGCCCGACTCGAACGTGTAGCCGCTGGCGGCGATGGCACCCAGGCGGCTGTTCGGCCGCCTGGTTGCGCTGCCTGGCGACTGATCGTCGTCGCCCTCAGGCCTCGGCGGCCAGCTGCAGCGCCGGCATGCCGCTGGCCACCGCGGTGACCCGGGCCTCGACGAACAACTCGCCGTCGATGTCATTGCGCACCCGTTTTTCCGCCAGCTCGAAGTCGATCCGCGGGCTCTCGGCGCCGGCCTCGCGGGCCATCTGCTCGGCGTCCGCGGCGGCCTCCGCGCGCGCCTGGGCCAGCGCCGCCTCGAGGCTGGGATGGTCCACCGGGCCGTGCCGGCCGAACACCCGAAACACCCCGAACACCGGCTGCAGCACGCTGATGTGCACCCGTTGCACCACCTCGCCATACACCGTGCCCACGGCATTGGCGACCTCGCCGTGTTCCGGCAGGCACAGGTGCACGCCCAGGGCTTGGGCCGCCAGCGGGTAGTAGCTCGCCGCCGGCCCGCCGACGGCCACCACCGGCAGCTCGTCGGCAAAGTGCATGCTGAATACCGAGCCGCCACCTTCGCGCGCCTGGGGGGTCAGGATCAGCTCGCTGAGCACCCGTGCCAGGCGGCTGACATCGCCTTCCTGACCGGCATCGTGCAGCCCGGCCTCGACCAGCTTGGCGCAGATGATCTGCACAACCCGCTGGAACACATCCCGGGCCGGCGCCTCGGCATCGCCTTCCGGCCAGCTGCCGAAGCCGTACTGACGCCGCATCCGGCGGGCCCAGATGCGCGCCGCCAGATTCGCCGCCTCGCTGCTCCAGTGCCGGGAAAGGCCCAGCACGTGGGTGGCATCGGTGGGGGTGAAGCCGCTGTAGATGACCAGTCCCTTGCGCTCCAGGCGGGCCAGGGCGCGCGCCAGCCAGCGTTCGTCCATGGCCGCCTGTTCGATGGCCACGGGTCCGGCTTCCAGGCGCTCCCAGGCGGCCTGCTCGTCGCCGCTGAGGTGGCGCAACAGGGCGTCATCGCGCTGCAGACGCAGGGCAAAACGGTTGTGGCTGCTGCTGGGGGACGAACGCAACTGGCGCTCCAGCACCTCGATCACCGCCGGATACTGACTGGCCAGCAGGCTCAGCGGCACCACCCGACGGGGGCCGATGACGATGCCCAGGCCGCTGTCGAAACTCAGCTCGCTGTCCCCGCCCAGACCGACCGAATACAGGCGGATGGCTTCGACCATCGGCCGCCATTCGCCCACCCGGGCACCGTCGAAGGACAACTGCGGGCGACCGTTGCGCACCACCGCGATATCGGTGGTGGTGCCGCCCATGTCGGCCACGATCAGGTCGCGGTAGCCGCTCAGGGCGCAGGCCCCGTTGACACTGGCGGCGGGTCCCGAGAGCACGGTACTGATCGGGCGGCGCATGGCGCTCTGGGCATTGACCAGGGAGCCGTCGCCCTTGACGATCATCAACGGGGCGCGAATATCCAGGCGCGCCAGCAGGCCCTCGACCGACTCGATCAACTGGCTGACCTGGGCGATCATGCGCGCGTTCAGCGCCGCGGTCATCGCCCGTCGCGGCGCACCGAGCGAGGAGGCCAATTCATGGCCGCAACTGACCGGCTTGCCCGCCAGGCTGGTGACCAGTTCCTGCACGCGCAGCTCGTGGCAGGGGTTGCGCACGCTGAAACTGGCCGAGATGGCGAAGGCCGAGACCCGCTCGCGGTAATGCAGGATGGCCTGGCGCGCGGCCTCCTCGTCCAGCGCGGTGTGTTCCTTGCCGCCGGGATCATGGCCGCCGGCCAGCATGACGATGCCATCCGCGCCGAGCAGCTCGGGGAGCCCGCTGGCCTTGAGCTGCTGGGCGTCGTAGCCGATCAACAGCACGCACACCGGCGAGCCCTTGCCTTCCACCGCCGAATTGGTGGTCAGGGTCGAGGACAGCGAGACCATGGCCACCTCGGGCATCAGCTCTTGGGGCAGCGCCGCCAGCGACTGGCCGATGCCGACGCTCAGATCCAGGCGCGTGGTCAGCCGCTTGGCCGAGGCCACCACACGCCGCTGGTCGTCCAGCAGCACGGCATCGGTGAAGGTGCCACCGGTATCGACTCCAAGGTAGTAAGCCATGCCCGTTCTCGTTCCCGTGGCTGCCCATAGATCGCACTAATAGCACCCGCCAAGGTTCGTCACTGATCCACCAGCGGCATCGCGCCACCGAAAACCGACCGCGCCTGGGTATTTTTCAGGCGCTGGATGGATCGGGATTCGGCGCCGCCGGCAGTCTCAGGCTGAACACCGCGCCCCGCGCGCCATTGGTTGCCACCAGGCTGCCGCCCAACTCGCGGACGATGCCGTAGGACACCGCCAGGCCGAGGCCCAAGCCCTGGCCCACCGGCTTAGTGGTGAAGAACGGCTCGAACACCCGGCTCAGGTTTTCCTCGGCAATGCCGCCGCCACTGTCCGCAATACTCAGCAGGCACTGCTCGCCCTGGCGCTGGATCGACACCGTGAGCAACCGCGGTTCGGCATCCGCCATGGCATCCAGGGCATTGTTCAACAGGTTGAGCAGGACCTGTTCGAGTCGAATCGCATCGCCCAGCACCATGGCATTGCTGTCGATTTCGCAGTGCAACTCCACCTGTTCGCTGCGCAGGCGTGGCGCCAGCAGTTGCAGCGCCTGCTCCAGCACATCACCCAGGCGCAAGCGTTCGCTGAGGCCGGCCGGGCTCTTGCGGGCGAAGGTCTTCAGGTGCCCGGTAAGCCCGGCCATGCGTTGCAGCAACGCATCGATGCGGCGCAGACCTTCGTGCACATCGGCCTGGCGACCACTGTCGAGCAGCAGGCGCAGGCTGCCCAGTTGCATCTGCATGGCGGTCAGCGGCTGGTTGATTTCATGGGCCATGGCCGCCGACATCTGCCCCAGGGCAGCCATCTTCGCCGCATGCACCAGGCCATCCTGAGCCTCGCGCAACTCGGCGGTGCGCAGCGCCACCTCGCGCTCCAGGCGCTCGCGAATCCCCGCCTGCAGGCGCTGGTTCTTGCGCCGCTGGGCCAGGTACAGCAGCAGAAACGCCAGGGTCATCCACACCCCAGCGGCGGCCAGGCGGTAGCTGCGCACGCTGTCGACCAGCGCCTGCGGCTCGACCAGCAGGTGCAGGGTCCAGTCTTCCTCAGGCAGCGCCAAACGCTGCCAGAGGTAGTCGCGGCGCCCGTCCGGGCCATCGACCCGGCGCCATTCGCTGTCCTCACCGATGCGCCGGCGCAGCTTGCTGGGCAGCGGTTGCAGCGCCTGCTCGGCGTACTTGCGCACCTCCACCAGCTCGCCACGATCCGCTTCGCTGAGCTCGCCCAGGGCCCGAAAACGCCAGGCCGGGCGGTTGCTGAGGATCACCACCGAATAACTGTCGGCCACCAGCAGCACCCCGGGTTGCCCCGCCCATTCGCGCTGCAATTCCTCCAGTTCGAGCTTGACCACCAGCACGCCGAGCACCGCGCCGTCATCGTCGCGCACCACATGGGAAAGGAAATAACCGGGTATGCCGGTGGTCACGCCCACCGCAAAATAGCGCCCGGAAGACTGGCGTATGGCATCCTGAAAGTACGGGCGAAAGGCGTAGTTGTTGCCGACGAAGCTGCTCCAGTCGCGCCAGTTGCTCGCCACCAGGGTCTTGCCCTGGCTGTCGAGCAGGTAGAGCACGGTGGAACCGGCCGCGGCGTTCAACTGCGTCAGGCGTTGATTGAGTTTTTCGCGCAACAGGCGATCATTCGGCGCATGCAGCAGCGACTTGATATCGCTGTCCAGCGCCAGCACCTCGGGCACCGAACGGAAGCGCTCGACCAGGGTATGGATCGATTGGGCATAGAGTTGCAACTGGCCACGCGCCTCGACGCTGCGCTCCTGCCAGGCGTGCTGCTCGGCATAACGGCCGGCCAGCCAGATGCTGGCGAGCAGGCCGAGGAGGATCAGCAGCACGATCAGAATGACGCGGAAACGCGGAAAAAAGGCAGGCATGCACGGCTCGTCTCGACCCAATCCCGGCATGGTAAGGCAAAGCGCGCCCCAATGCAGACGCCACCAGCAGCAGGGCCAGGGCACGATTGAACAGGCGCATGCGCCGCGGTTGCTCCAAGTATTGGCGCAGGAACGCACCGGCATAGGCCCAGCAGGCCAGAGAGAGGTAGCAGATGACGAAATACAGCGCCGCGAACTGCCCCACCACGCCCAGTTCGCCGTCCGTCGCATAGGCGCCCATGCCGGCCAGGGCCGCCAGCCAAGCCTTGGGATTGAGCCACTGCATCACCGCGCCGGTGAGCAGAGTGGGTGGCTGTTGCGCCTTGCCGCCATCCAGCCGGCCATCGTCCCGCGCCAGGCCATAGGCCATATAGAGCAGAAAGGCCACGCCGGCCCAGCGAATCAGCGCCGCCAGCAGCGGCCATTGCTGCAACAGGCGGTGCAGTCCCAGGCCCATGGCCAGCAATAACAGGGTGAAGCCCAGGGTCGCGCCGGTCACATGCCGCAGGCTGGCGCGCAGGCCATAGCGGGCCGCGCAGCTGAGCGCCACGAGGTTGACCGGGCCAGGGGAAATCGAAGAAGCCAGGGCAAAGGCCGCCATGGAAAGCAGAAGAGTCATCGCGTACCTGCCAGCATCGCCAGAGAGAAGGCGAAGACTGACAGGCGTGCAACTCGTGGTATTGAAGGAAACTGCCCCGCGCCCGGCCCGCGCTCAGCCGGGCCTCACGCCTCAGCGATACAGATCGGCGCGGGTCCAGGGCAGGTCGTGGCTGCCATCGGCGTGCGGCTTGACCGCGAGGATCTGGTGCAGGCTCATCCAGCCGCGGGCAAAACCGTAGGCGCAGCCGGCCAGGTACAGCCGCCAGATGCGCAGGGCCTGCTCGGGCACCAGTTGCGCGGCCTGCTCCAGTTGCGTTTCCAGGCGTGCGCTCCAGTGTTCCAGGGTGCGCGCGTAATGCAGACGCAGATTTTCCACGTCGACCACTTCCAGGCCGGCATCGCTGAGCTCGGTGATCATGGTCGCCAGGTGCGGCAGTTCGCCTTCGGGGAACACGTAACGGCCGATGAACTCGCCGCCACCGCGCGCCACCGGACGGCCGTCGGTGTATTTGGCGGTGATGCCATGGTTCATCACCAGTCCGCCGCTCTTCACCGCAGCGAACAGGCGCTGGCAGTAGAGCGGCAGGTTGGCGTGGCCGACATGCTCGAACATGCCGACGCTGACCACCTTGTCGAAGCGGCCGTCCTGCGGCAGGTCGCGATAGTCCAGCAGTTCCAGGTGCACCTGCGGCGCCAGCCCCTCGTCCGCGACCCGTTGCCGGGCCAGTTGCAGCTGCGCCTGGCTGAGGGTGATGCCATGCACCTCGACGCCGAACTCGCGGGCGGCGAAGCGCGCCAGCCCGCCCCAGCCGCAGCCGACATCGAGCAGCCGCTCGCCCGGTTGCAGACGCAGCTTGCGGCACAGGTGGCGCAGCTTGGCCTGCTGGGCCTGCTCGAGGTCCTCATTGCCGGTCTCGAAATAGGCGCAGGAGTAGACCATCTCGCGGTCCAGCCAGAGCGCATAGAAGTCGTTGGACAGGTCGTAGTGGTAGCTGATGGCCGCCGCATCGGTGTCCTTGTCGTGGGCGCTGCGCTGCGCCTCGACAACCGGCTCATCGTCGATCAGCGCCTGACTGAGGGCATCACCGAGTTCGATCACCGCGCTGATCGGCCCCTCCAGCTCCAGGCGTCCTTCGACATAGGCGCCACCCAAAGCAGCCAGGCTCGGATGGGCCAGTTGCGCCACCAGGCTCGGGTCTTTCACCACCATGGTGACCCGCGGTTCGGGCCCCAGATCGATTTGCTTGCCGTCCCACAGCCGCAGGCGCAGGGGCAAATGAAGATCACGCAGGGTAGGCGGCAGATACGCGAGCATAAGAACCTCCAGCTTTCAGCAATCAATGAAAGACTAGTTCAAATGACTCGCGGGTCAGCTAATCGGCTCCATAGAAGCTGGCTATCCGCCATGTCGCTGCAACAGGCCGTCGCCAAGCCACTGGCGCAGCCAGGTGGCGGCCTGCAGCGGAGCGTTCTCACCCAGCTCGTGCAACTGTGCGCAGAGTTCGGCGAAACTCCAGCCGGCCACGGCCATGCCGTGCAAGGCTGCGGCTTCGTCGGGATCCAGGCTGCGGTACTGGCTGATCAAGCCGTGCCGCCAGATCAGGCAGACCTGGGGCTGCTCCAGCGCCTGGCTGCCGGGGAACTCGCTCTGCGCCTTGCACGCGCGCCAGAGCGCCAGGCTGTTGTGCCGGCAGACCTGCCATTGCACGCTGGGCAGCAGGCGCACCTGCAGGTTCGGCCAGTCCTCGGCCGGCAGACTGGCCATCTGCGCCATGCTCAACGGCTCACCTGCGGCCGCATCGAAAGCCAGGCCGAACGCCCACTCCAGCCGCGCCAGCTCGCCGAGCGGGATCGCCTGCTCAGGCACCAGATAGGTATCGATGAAGCTGGCCAACTCGGCGCCCAGCCAGCGCAGGCTGAAGTGCTGCGAGGGGCGCGCATCGATATAGGCGCCGGCCAACGCATCGAATTCCTGGTCGCCGAGCCAGCCGTGCACGGCTGGGTAATCGCCGCGCAAGGCTTCGAGCAGGCGCGCGCGATAGGCGTTGTGATAGATCGCCAGGCCCTGTTCGGCACTGAGGGCCGGGCTGCCGAGCAGGCTAGCGCGCAACTCTGGATTGGCTGTCGGGTCGCTGCCGAGCAGGTAGCTCTCGAGTTCGCGCTGCCAGTCGTTCAGACGCATGCTGGCGCTCCCCCCAGAGCCACGGCGGCATAGGCGCGGGCCTGGTCGAGCTCGGCGAGCAACTGCGCAAATGGCGGGTAGTGGTCGTCACGCTCGAGCAGCGTCGAGACCGGCCCCAGGTGACGCAAAGTTCGCTGATAGAGCTGCCAGACCGGATCGCTGACCGGCTGATCGTGGGTGTCGATCAGGTAGCTGCCGTAATCGCTGTGCCCGGCCAGATGCAGTTGGCGGATACGCTCCCTGGGCAGCCCGCTGATGAAGTCCCAGGGCTCGAAACCATGGTTGCGCGCGCTGACATAGACATTGTTGACGTCGAGCAGCAGTTCGCAGCCGCTGAGTTCACAGAGCGCGGCGAGGAACTGCCACTCACTGAACTGATCGTCGGCGCTGCGCAGATAGCTGGACACGTTCTCCAGCACCAGCGGCCGCTCGATCACGTCCTGCACCTGACGCACCCGCGCCGCGACGTGCTGCAGGCTCTCTTCGGTGAATGGCAGTGGCAGCAGGTCGTGCAACTGATGGGCATTGCCGCGGCTCCAGCACAGGTGATCGGAGATCCACTGGGGCTGAACCCGCTGCGCCAGCTGTTTGAGACGGCGCAGGTAATCACGATCCAGTTCATGGGGGCCGCCAATCGACAGCGAGACGCCATGCATCACCAGCGGATAGTGCTCACCGATGGCGTCCAGGTAGTAGAGCGGCTTGCCGCCCTCGACCAGATAATTTTCCGAGATAACCTCGAACCAGTCGACGTTGGGTCGCTGCTCGAGAATCTCCTGGTAATAGGGGGTACGCAAACCCAGGCCATAGCCCAGGCTGGGTGACTCGATGGACATGCCGGGCTCCTCGGCCATGGGGTGAACCGGAGTGGCCGTAGCTCGGCCACTCCGACGGACGTTACTCGCCAACAGTACCCTTGGCCGCATTGCACTCGGCCAGGGTCATGGTCTTGAAGCCTTGGCCCTTGCAGGAGCCCTGGCCTTTGCAGGCGTTGCTGGCGGTCTTGCAATCATTCTGACCTTTGCAGGCGTTAACGCCGTAACAGTGAACCATGGCCTCTTCAGCCACAACCATGGTGCTGGTCAGGCCAGCGAACAGGGTAGCGGCGGCGAAGGCCAGGGCAGCGCCAGTAGCAGCAGTCTTGGTAGTCATGGGTGCATCCTCGGATAGTCTGGTTGGGTCGGTCAAACAGGAGTGCTCAACGCCGACATAGAACTAGAGAGCGATCGGGGCCAGGCGTTACAGCCCTGACGATAAGTTTTGCGCTACTCAGCCGGCGCCCCCAGTACAGTCACGGCAATCGCCTACGTTTGCCACGCCAGGCATAAGCGTGCCTTGCTCACTCAGCCTCCCGGGGCTGCCCGTATTGGGGAAACGCCATGTGGAAAGCCGTCCTGCCATCCACCGAGCTGCAGCAGATGCTGCCCTGATGGGCCGCGACTATCGAGCGAGTGATCGCCAGGCCCAGACCGGCATTGCTCCGGCTGCCTTCTCGGCGTGCAGGATCGGCGCGGTAAAAGCGATCAAAAAGCCGCTCAAGGTGTTCAGCAGGAATGCTCGGCCCAGGGTTTTCAACGGTCAGGTTGGTGGTGCCAGCAGCCTCGCCGATCGTCACCAATATGGTCGCTCCTGCGGGGGTGTAACGCAGCGCATTGGACAACAGGTTGGAGATCGCCCGATGCAACATCAGCAGGTCGCCGCGGATGCTGCCATGACCTGCCAACTTCAGTTCGACCCCACGGTCCTCGGCCAGCAACTGGTAGTACTCGAACAACTTGGCCACCACCGCTTCGAGTGCAATGTGCTGCTGCTCGGGGATGATCAGGCCATTGTCCGACTTGGCCAGGAACAGCATGTCATCGATCATCCGCGCCATGCGCTTGAGGTCTTCCAGGTTCGAATAGAGATTCTCCTCATAGGTGTCGACATCACGCTTGCGGCTGAGAATCACCTCGGTGTGGGTCATCAGGCTGCTGAGCGGCGTCCTCAGCTCGTGGGCGATGTCGGCAGAGAAGCTGGAGAGTCGCACGAAGGCATCATCCAGCCGGCCCAGCATGGCATTGAATGAAGTCACCAACTGCTGCAGCTCCAAGGGCACAGACGTCAGGGGTATGCGCCCCTTGAGCGACTCGACCGACACCGAAGTGGCCAGCTGGGTGACCTGGCGCAAGGGCCGCAGGCCGCTGCGGGCAACGATCCAGCCCAGCCCCGCACTGACCAGGGCGCTGACGACCAGACCAATCCAGAACCAGCGCTGCAGGGTTTCGAAGAACGACAGGTGATGGGTGACATCGAGTGCCAACATCAGCGTAACCGGCCCAGACCGGCCGGGCGCAGCCAGCTGAGCGGTGATCCCCCGATACCTCTGGGCCTGGCTCCGCCACTCCCACAACGCGCCCTCGGGGTAGCCCGCGAACTGCCGCGGGATGCTGACCGCCGGTGGCTCGGCGAACAGCTCGTGGCCGTCGGCCGCGAGGATGATGGCCGACAGATCACGGTGTGCGCCGAGCAAGGCATGCAGTTGCTCGAAACTCATTGCCCCTGCCGGGTCGGCAAGTATGGCCTGGGCGGACTCGAGTTTTTCCATCAGGATCTGTCGATCGAGCATCTCGAAGTGGTGCTGGCTGAGCCGATTGAAACTCAGCGCCGCGACGCTCAGCACCGCCGCCACGGCCAGCATGAACATCAGGCTCAGGCGGGCGGTCAGGGACAGTCGATTCATTGTGCTTCCGGCACCTCGAGCTTGTAGCCCATGCCGCGCACGGTCTGGATCAGCTTCAGCGGGAAATCGTCATCGATCTTTGCCCGCAAGCGCCGGATCGCCACCTCGATGACATTGGTATCGCTGTCGAAATTCATGTCCCAGACCTGCGCAGCGATCAGCGACTTGGGCAGCACCTCGCCGCGGCGGCGCAGCAGCAGTTCCAGCAGGGCGAACTCCTTGGCGGTCAGATCGATACGCTGGCCACTGCGCATGGCCCGATGCTTGAGCAGGTCGACTTCCAGGTCGGCAATCTTCAGGCTCGACTGGGTCGGCGCGCCAGTGCCGCGGCGCAGCAGGGTCCTGACCCGGGCCAGCAGTTCGGCAAAGGCAAAGGGCTTGATCAGGTAGTCATCCGCGCCCAGTTCCAGGCCCTTGACCCGGTCCTCGATCCGATCCCGCGCGGTGAGGAACAGCACGGGCAGCTCCTTGCCGGCAGCACGCACCCGGCGCAGCACTTCCCAGCCGTCCAGGCCCGGCATCATCACGTCGAGGATCAGCAGGTCGTAGGTTTCAGCCAGGGCCTGTTGCAGGGCATCGCTGCCGGTCATCACCCGGTCCACATTGAACCCGGCCTCGCTGAGCCCCTGCTGCAAGTAGGTGCCGGTTTTAGGTTCGTCTTCGGCGACCAGAATCTTCATGTACTGTTTCCCAGGTGGCGAGCGCCTTGAGTGTGCCGCTAATCCAGCACAGCAACCAGCAGCTGACAAAAATGTAATGGTCCCACCAGCTGTCTGTCAGGCACCACTGCCTAGGCTGTACTCACGCGCACGGCTCGAAGTCGCAACTGCGGCTAGCGAGGCGCGCTGAAATGATCTTGGCTTGATTGATATCAAGCGGGTAGCCCAGGCTGTTGCCTACCCTAGACTACAGTTCGTTCGCCAACGCTCGCCATCGGAGTTGGATCATGACCCACCCCACCACGCCGCTGTGGAAGAGCAAGGCCGGCATCCCGCTGCTGATGCTGCTGGTCATCGGCCTGTTCTATCTGGTTCGGGAGCACTCGACCCACGCCTCGCAGCTCCTGCCTTACCTCATCTTGCTGCTGTGCCCCCTGATGCATCTGTTCGGCCACCACCACGGCCATCATCGGCATGGCGAAACCGATGTCCGCAAGGACGAGACCAGGAAATAACCCATGAATACTGCTTCGGGCCATCACGAACATGACCACCAGCACCCTGCAGGTCGGCAGAATGATGGCCAGCAAGATCCGGTATGCGGCATGCAGGTCAACCCCGACAGCTCGCACAGCGCGCAGTACCAGGGCGAGACGTACAGGTTTTGCAGTCAGAAATGCCTGGACAGGTTTCACGCCGAACCGACTCGCTACCTGGACCCGCAGCACGCCGCCGAGCAGACCGAGCAGCCGCCTGAGCAGGCCGAGGCAACCGAATACACCTGCCCCATGCACCCGCAGATCCGTCAGCCGGGTCCGGGCGTCTGCCCGATCTGCGGCATGGCGCTCGAGCCGCTGATGCCGACGCTCGAGGAAGAGGAAAACCCCGAGCTCAAGGATTTCACCCGGCGCTTCTGGTGGACCCTGCCGCTGACGATCATGGTGACCGCCCTGGCCATGGCCGGGCACGCGCTGCCGTTGTTTCACGGTGCCACGCAAAACTGGGTGGAACTGGTGATCGCCACCCCGGTGACCCTCTGGGCGGGCTGGCCGTTCTTCGCCCGTGGTCTGGCCTCGGTGCGCCAGCGCAGCCCGAACATGTGGACCCTGATCGGCCTGGGCACTGCCGCCGCCTACCTGTACAGCGTCGCCGCCACCCTGGTCCCGCAGATTTTTCCGCAGAACTTCATGCAGGACGGCAGGATCGGCGTCTACTTCGAGGCGGCCGCGGTGATCATCTCCCTGACCCTGCTGGGCCAGATGCTCGAGCTCAAGGCGCGCTCGCAGACCTCGGCGGCGATCAAATCCCTGCTCGGCCTGGCACCCAAGACGGCGCGCCGGATCAACAGCGACGGTCAGGAAGAAGACATCCCGCTGACGCATGTACACCAGGGCGACCGGCTGCGCGTGCGTCCGGGCGAGAAGGTTCCGGTCGACGGTAAGGTGCTGGAGGGCGAAAGCGCCGTCGACGAGTCGATGCTCACTGGCGAACCCGTGCCGGTGATGAAGACACCCGGCGATGCACTGATTGGCGCCACCCTGAACGCCCACGGCAGCCTGGTGATGGAGGCGCAGAAGGTCGGCGGCGACACCACCCTGGCGCAGATCGTGCAAATGGTGGTCCGGGCCCAACGCTCGAAAGCGCCGATGCAGCGCCTGGCCGATACGGTCGCCGGCTACTTCGTAGTCGGCGTCATTGCCATCGCCGTGCTGACCCTGTTCGGCTGGGGGCTGTTTGGCCCAGAGCCGGGCTGGGTATTCGGCCTGATCAACGCGGTGGCGGTGTTGATCATCGCCTGCCCCTGCGCCCTGGGCCTGGCCACGCCGATGTCGATCATGGTGGCCACCGGCAAGGGCGCCAGCAATGGGGTGCTGTTCCGCGATGCCAGCGCGATCGAGAACCTGCGCAAGATCGATACGTTGATCGTCGACAAGACCGGCACCCTGACCGAGGGACGGCCGGTGTTCCACAGCGTCGAAGGCACCCAGCAGGTCGAGCCCGATGAAGTGCTACGCCTGGCCGCCAGCCTCGACCAGGGCAGCGAGCATCCGCTGGCCCACGCGATCGTCGAACACGCCCGAGCCGCAGGGCTGGAGCTGGCCAAGCCGGAGCAGTTCGAATCCGGTTCGGGGATAGGCGTGCGCGGGCAGATCGAGGGCAAGCAGATCCAGTTGGGCAATAGCGCCTTGATGGAAGACGCCGGCGTCGACATCGGCCCCTTGCAGGACCGTGCCGAACAGCTCCGCGCCGACGCCGTCAGCATCATCTACCTGGCGGTGGACGGCGCGCTGGCCGGCTTGCTGGCAGTGTCTGACCCGATCAAGCCGACGTCCAAACAGGCCGTCAGTAAGCTGCAGAGCAAAGCGGTCAAAGTCATCATGGCGACCGGTGATGGGCTGACCACGGCGCGGGCGGTGGCCAAGCAGCTAGGCATCGAAGAGGTACATGGCGAGGTCAAGCCGCAGGACAAGGAGCGGCTGGTGGCGGCCCTGCAAGCTCAGGGCCGGCGGGTGGCTATGGCCGGCGACGGCATCAACGACGCCCCGGCACTGGCCCGTGCAGAGGTCGGCATCGCCATGGGCACCGGCACCGACGTGGCGATGAACAGCGCCCAGGTGACCCTGGTCAAAGGCGACCTGATGGGCATTCTGCGGGCACGCACGCTGTCCGTGGCCACGGTGAAGAACATGCGCCAGAACCTCGGCTTCGCCTTCCTCTATAACGCCATGGGCATCCCCCTGGCGGCGGGGCTGCTGTACCCTCTGACCGGCCACCTGCTGTCACCGATGATCGCGGCGCTGGCCATGAGCGTGAGTTCCGCCTCGGTGGTGTTCAATGCCCTGCGCCTGCGCCGGGTAGTCATCGACTGAACGGGCGACAACACTCGACTTGCAGCTTGCTGCTGGATTTATCAATAACCTGGAGACGTCCTTTGATGCATGACCCCTCGATGTGGCCATTTGGGCCCGTGATGATGCTGGTGTTCTCAGTACTGATCATCCTGCCGTTTTGTCTGATCTTTAAAAAGGCGGGGTATTCGCAGTGGCTGGGGCTGTTGATGGTTGTGCCCATCGTCAACTTCGTTCTGCTGTATTTTCTGGCGTTTTCCAGTTGGCCGGCACACAGCGCCCGGCAAACACCCGCCAATGAGTAGCCACTCGGATCAGTTGTGCCCGGCGCTGCAGGCCAGGCCCTCTTGCCCAGGGCCTGATGGAATGGGCCAAAAGCGCTGACCCGTTAGCCTGTGCACACGAGGAAGGACGATGAGAGTTTCAGCGCGACCAATCCGTGACTATCCCTGGTGGGTACGGCCCTTCTTCTGGAATCAGCAAAGAAAATACGGCGCCATCCTGCAACCTGGCTTGCTCTGGGCACGCGTGCCGAAACTGTTCGCGGCAGTGGCTATTCTGTATGGCGTGCTGGACAGAAAAGGTTCGCCGCTGAGCCCAGTTTTGCGCTCACTGGTTACAGTGCGGGTCTCGCAAATCAATCAGTGTGAGTTCTGCGTGGATATCAACTCGGCCACGCTCGCCAAGCGCACGGGCTCCATGGAGAAAGTCGAGAGTCTCGCGCAGTGGCGCGATAGCGCGTTATTTGACGAAAGCGAGCGGACGGTGCTGGAGTACGCGGAGGCCATCACCTACCCGGAGCGTCGGGTCACCGATGAATTGATGGGGAAAGTAAGCCGACTCTTCGATGAGGACGGCATCATTGAACTGACCGGGCTTATTGCCTTCCAGAACTTATCGAGCAAATTCAATAGTGCGCTCGATGTGCCCGCCCAGGGCTTGTGCAAGCTCCCGCCGGCTCCGGCGAGTGGCCCCTGAATTGATCACGCCGAGGTTACCGCGATTGCTTATCAAGGGGGGCGAAGCAAGGGAGTGGCAGGCACTCCCTGCGCAACCTTACTTGCCGGTCTTGCCACCCGCCTCGTCGCACTTGGCCTGGGTCATCAGGTTGAAGCCCTGGCCTTTGCAGGCGCCTTCACCCTTGCAGGCATTGGTGGCGGTCATGCAGTCGTTCTGGCCTTTGCAGGCATTCACACCGTAGCACTGCACTTGAGCTGTTTGCGCATCTTGGGCCGCTTGCGCCGGCAGACTGGCGAACAGGCCGGCGGCAACCAATGCCAATGCGGCGCCGGTGACGGCAGAAGATATTGTCGACATAGGGCTATTGCTCTTGCTGGGGATGGTTGAGGTCACGACTGACCGAGAGAAGCCTGCATAGCGCTGCTGTTCAGGCTTTGTAGAGTAGACCTTACAGAACCCGGGCAAATCCCTACAAGCGAAAGATAGCTTGCTGACAGAACTGTAATCTTTGCCTCAGCGGGCTGGCAGGCCGCGCAGATCACGATTGTCTCGAACCCGAAGCTCGATAAAAAAAGGATCGGCGGGGCAACCGAACGCTATCCAGGACAGCCCCATGCACCTCATGCTAAGCCGCGTCGCCATCGTCGGCCTGAAGCGAGGGCAACGGCGCACGCCGCTTGGCGCGGATCGAGCAAACTGCAACTATCTCTGCACCGGTCGCACAGCAGCAGACCAGCGATTCGCCGCCGGCCATAGCTGAGCCGCGCATGAAGCGCCATGCCGCCAGTTGAGCCTCATCAGGGCAGCCAAGCTGACAGAAATGTAATCTGCCGCAAGGTCGAAATATGGCAGTTTACCCTCGCTGAAGTTTGCCGGTTCCGCAGCGCCGCGAGCAAGGCCGTCAGCCAAAGCGCTGGCTACTCAGCACCGATTTCTATTGATTGATTGGACAACACGCCATGCACAGCAAAACCTCGAGGCGAACGTTCGTCAAAGGCCTGACCGCCGGCGGCCTATTGGCGAGCCTGGGTCTCTGGCGGGCTCCGGCCTGGGCGGTAGTCAGCCCAGGGCAGCCCAACGTTCTCAGCGGTAGCGACTTCGAACTCTATATTGGCGAAACGCCGGTGAACATCACCGGCGCGCCCCGTACCGCGATGACCATCAACGGCAGCCTGCCTGGGCCGCTGCTGCGTTGGCGCGAGGGCGACACGGTGACCTTGCGGGTCAAGAATCGCCTGAGCCAGGACACCTCGATCCACTGGCACGGCATCATACTGCCGGCCAACATGGATGGCGTGCCCGGCCTGAGTTTTCATGGCATCGCCCCCGATGGAATGTACGAGTACCGCTTCAAGGTGCAGCAGAACGGAACCTACTGGTACCACAGCCACTCGGGGCTGCAGGAACAGGTGGGGGTCTATGGCCCGATCGTGATCGACGCCAAGGAACCGGAGCCGTTCCAGTACGACCGCGACTATGTGGTAATGCTGAGCGACTGGAGCGATGAAGACCCCGCGCGGGTCTTGGCCAAGCTGAAAAAGCAATCGGACTACTACAACTTCCACCAGCGCACTCTCGGCGACTTCATCGCCGACGTCAGCGAACAAGGTTGGTCGGCCGCCGTAGCCGATCGCAAGATGTGGGCCGAGATGAACATGAGCCCCACCGACCTCGCCGACGTCAGTGCCTATACCTACACCTACCTGATGAACGGCCGGGCGCCGAATGGCAACTGGACCGGCATCTTCCAGCCCGGCGAGAAGCTGCGCCTGCGCTTTATCAACGGCTCGGCCATGAGCTATTTCGACGTGCGCATCCCCGGCCTGAAGATGACCGTGGTCGCCGCCGACGGCCAGCACGTCAACCCGGTCAGCGTCGATGAATTGCGCATCGCGGTGGCGGAAACCTATGACGTGATAGTCGAACCGGCAGGTGCCGAGGCCTACAGCATCTTCGCCCAGTCCATGGACCGCAGCGGCTATGCCCGCGGCACCCTGGCCGTGCGCGAGGGCCTGAGCGCGCCAGTGCCCGAACTCGATCCACGCCCGCTGATCGGCATGGGCGATATGGGCATGGATCACAGCCAGATGGCTGGCATGGGCGACATGGGCGGTATGGACCACAGCCAGATGGCCGGCATGGGCGACATGGCCGGCATGGACCACAGCCAGATGGCTGGCATGGGCGACATGGCCGGCATGGACCACAGCCAGATGGCTGGCATGGGCGACATGGCCGGCATGGATCACAGCAACATGGGCAGCCCGGCCGCAACGAGCGGCGAGATGCAGTCCCACCCGGCTTCCGAGACCAACAACCCGCTGGTCGACATGCAGACCATGATGCCCACCCATAAATTGAATGACCCGGGTATGGGCCTGCGCGACAACGGTCGACGGGTCCTGACCTACGCCGACCTCAAAAGCAGCTTCGCCGACCCGGACGGCCGCGAACCGAGCCGTACCCTGGAACTGCACCTGACCGGCCACATGGAGAGGTACGCCTGGTCCTTCGATGGCATCAAGTTCTCCGATGCCGAGCCACTGCGGCTCAAATACGGCGAACGCCTGCGCATCACCCTCGTCAACGACACCATGATGGCCCACCCCATCCACCTGCACGGCATGTGGAGCGACCTGGAGGACGAAGAAGGCAACTTCATGGTGCGCAAGCACACCATCAACATGCCACCTGGCTCCAGACGCAGTTACCGGGTCACCGCCGATGCCCTTGGGCGCTGGGCCTACCATTGCCACCTGATGTTCCACATGGAAATGGGCATGTTCCGTGAAGTACGCGTGGATGAATAAGGGAATCTGCCGATGAGCCTATTAGTGAACCAAAAAATACTGGTCGGTGGCGCTTTGGCACTGCTACTGGGCAGCGCTGGCCCAGCCGTGGCTGCCGAGCCGATGGACCACGCGGCGATGGGCCATGGCGCCAAACCCGCCGTGCCGCCCAGCCAAATGGAGTCCGTCAACCACGCGGCCATGGATCACAGTCAGATGAACCACGGCAGTCGCGAGCCAGCCAGCAGCCGGACGCCGATCCCGCGGCTGACCGATGCCGATCGCGCCGCCGCATTCCCGCCGCTGGACGGTCATAAGATGCACGACAAGGCGCTCAACGGCTTCCTGCTGTTCGAAAAGCTGGAATACCAGGATGCCGATGAAGGCAGCGTACTCAGCTGGGACGCCTCGGGCTGGATCGGCGGCGATATCGACCGCTTGTGGCTGCGCTCGGAAGGCGAGCGAACCAATGGCGTGACCGAAGATGCCGAACTCCAGGCACTCTGGGGCCACGCTATCGGCCCCTGGTGGGAGCTGGTCGGCGGGGTGCGCCAGGACTTCAAGCCGGGCTCGGCACAAACCTGGGCCGCGTTCGGCGTGCAGGGCATGCCGCTGTTCGGCCTGGAAGTCGAAGCCACCGGTTTCGTCGGCGAGCAAGGGCAAAGCGCCCTGCGCCTGGAAGGCGACTACGACATGCTACTGACCAATCGACTGATCCTGCAGCCCACTGCAGAGCTGAATTTCTATGGCAAGAACGACCCTGGACGCGGCCTGGGCTCCGGCCTGGCCAACAGTGAAATCGGTCTGCGCCTGCGCTATGAAATTCGCCGAGAATTTGCCCCCTATATCGGGGTTAGCTGGAACCGCGCCTACGGCAATACCGCCGATCTGGCGCGCGATGAAGGCGGCTCTGTCAGCGAGGCTCGCTTTGTCGCCGGTATTCGACTGTGGTTTTGAGGACCTGAGATGAAAAGAACAATAAAAACCTTGGTGGCAGCCAGCATTGTCGCCAGCATCGCGGTCACCGCCGGCGCCTACTATGGCCTGGTCAACGTGGGCGCCGACGATCCCCATCCGCCTGCCGTCTATGCCTTCCTGGCCATGGCCCGTGATCGCTCGATCCTGTTGCGCTCACGGGATATCCAGGTACCCGATCTGCAGAACCAGGCCCTGATCCGCGCCGGGGCCGGCAACTACAACTCGATGTGCATCGGCTGCCACCTGGCGCCCGGTATAGCGGCTACCGAGTTGAGCCAGAGTCTCTACCCGGCACCGCTGAACTTGACCAAGGCCGGCTTCGATCGCGATCCGGCGGCGACCTTCTGGATTATCAAGCACGGCATCAAGGCCAGCGGCATGCCCGCCTGGGGCAAGAGCATGGCCGACCCCTATATATGGGGCCTAGTCGCCTTTATGAAAAAGTTGCCCGACCTCGATGCCCAGCAGTATCGGACCCTGGTTGCCAGTAGCGCGGGCCACCAGCACGGCGGGGGCGAGAGCGAGATGCACAACCATGAGGGTCAGCACAACAGCGCGGAGGCAGGCGCCGATCACCATTCCGGCGAAATGGCCGGGATGAACCACCCTGATGAAGCCGCAGCCGACCATCACGCCGGGGAAATGCCCGGGATGAGCCACCCTGATGAAGCCGCAGCCGACCATCACGCCGGGGAAATGCCCGGGACCAGCCACCACGACGTCAAGCCAGCTGCCGCGGCCCCCAAGCCTGCGAGCAAGGGCCACGTCCACGCCGATGGTAAGGAGCATCTCCATGCCGGCTGAAACCGTCGTTTCACAGATCGAGTAGCACGTGTCGCCGCCTTGGCGGCAGCGCTCATCGATGCTGCGCCCAGGGCATCGCCTCGAGCACGCGCGCCGACCTGCCGGGCATCGCCCGGCGGGCTCTGCCGGTATTCCGGACGGCGGCAGGCCTACCAGGTCATTGGCCTGCCCCGCGCCGACAGCGAACAGTGGTAGCCGGGTAACCTGCCAACCTATGGCCGATCATTGCAAATGAACAACAGGGTGGTAACCCTGATGCAGGCCAGTGCTAACGGCACAGCGCTATTCCACCGTCACGCTCTTGGCCAGGTTGCGCGGCTGGTCGACGTCGGTGCCCTTGAGCACGGCGACGTAGTAGGACAGCAGCTGCAGCGGGATGGTGTAGAGAATCGGCGCCAGGGCGTCGTGGATATGCGGCATGTTCACCACATGGGTGCCCTCGCCGTTGCGCAGGCCGGCCTGCTCATCGGCAAACACCAGCAACTCGCCGCCACGGGCACGCACTTCCTGCAGGTTGGATTTGAGCTTCTCCAGCAGCTCGTTGTTCGGCGCCACCGTGACCACCGGCATGTCGCTGTCGACCAGGGCCAGCGGGCCGTGCTTGAGCTCTCCGGCCGGGTAGGCTTCGGCGTGGATATAGGAAATTTCCTTGAGCTTGAGCGCGCCTTCCATGGCCACCGGGTACTGCGCGCCACGGCCGAGAAACAGCGCGTGGTGCTTCTCGGCGAACAGTTCGGAGACCTTCTCCACCACCGTGTCCATCGCCAGGGCTTCACCCAGGCGGGTCGGCAGGCGGCGCAATTCGTCCACCAGCTCGGCTTCCAGCTGTTTGTCCAGGCTGCCGCGGACCTGCCCGAGGGACAGGGTCAGCAGCATCAGGGCGACCAGCTGGGTGGTGAAGGCCTTGGTCGAGGCCACGCCGATTTCCGGGCCGGCATGGGTCAGCAGGCACAGGTCGGATTCGCGCACCAGCGAGCTGATGCCGACGTTGCAGATGGCCAGGCTGGCCAGGTAACCGCCCTGCTCGGGGCTCAGCGCCTTGGCGTTGCGCAGCGCCGCCAGGGTGTCGGCGGTTTCGCCGGACTGGGAGATGCTGATGAACAGGGTGTCGGGTTGCACCACCACCTTGCGGTAGCGGAATTCGCTGGCCACTTCGATCTGGCAGGGAATCCCGGCCAGCTCTTCCAGCCAGTAACGGGCGACCATGCCGGCGTGATAGCTGGTGCCACAGGCGACGATCTGCACGTTTTTCACCCGGGCGAACAGCTCGGCGGCTTGCGAGCCAAACGCCTGGACCAGCACCTGGTTGCTGCCCAGGCGGCCTTCCAGGGTGCGCTGCACGACCTTGGGCTGCTCATGGATTTCCTTGAGCATGAAATGGCGGAACTCACCCTTGTCGGCCGCTTCCGCGCCCTCGTGGTACTGCACGCTTTCGCGCACCACCGGATTGCCGTCGACATCCCATATCTGCACGCCATCGCGGTGGATCTCGGCGATATCACCTTCTTCCAGGTACATGAAACGGTCGGTCACCTGACGCAGGGCCAGTTGATCCGAGGCGAGGAAGTTCTCGCCCAGGCCCAGGCCGATCACCAGCGGGCTGCCGCTGCGCGCGGCGAGCAGGCGATCCGGCTGTTGCGCGCTGATCACCGCCAGGCCGTAGGCGCCGTGCAGCTCCTTGACCGCGGCCTTGAGCGCGGCGGTCAGGTCACCCAGGCTCTGCAGCTTGTGCTCGAGCAGGTGGACGATGACTTCGGTGTCGGTGTCCGAACTGAACACATAGCCCAGGCCCATGAGCTGAGCACGCAGTTGTTCGTGGTTTTCGATGATGCCGTTGTGCACCACCGCCAGATCAATGCCGGAGAAATGCGGGTGGGCATTGCGTTCGCTCGGCGCGCCATGGGTGGCCCAGCGGGTGTGGGCGATGCCCAGACGGCCGGCCAGCGGTTCGGCAACCAGCGCGGCCTGCAGTTCGCTGACCTTGCCCACCCGGCGGCGGCGCTCGAGCTGGCCCTGCTCATTCACCAGCGCCACACCGGCGCTGTCGTAGCCGCGGTATTCCAGACGTTTCAGGCCTTCCACCAGCACGGCGGTGATGTTGCGTTCGGCGACGGCGCCCACGATGCCACACATAGTCTTTCTCCTTTAATGCTCTACGGCGGCGCAGATCAGGTTGACCCCGCGCGCCATCAGTTGTTCACGCACTTCAGCGCTGAGGCGCTCGTCGGTGATCAGGGTATGGATGCTGCTCCAGGGCAGTTCCAGGTTGGGAATCTTGCGGCCGATCTTGTCACTCTCGACCATCACCACCACCTCGCGGGCCACCTCGGCCATCACCCGGGACAGGCCGAGCAACTCGTTGAAGGTGGTGGTACCACGGGCCAGATCGATGCCATCGGCGCCGATGAACAGTTGGTCGAAGTCGTAGGAGCGCAGCACCTGCTCGGCGACCTGGCCCTGGAAGGATTCCGAGTGCGGATCCCAGGTGCCGCCGGTCATCAGCAGCACCGGCTCGTGCTCCAGCTCGCTCAGGGCGCGGGCCACATTCAGCGAGTTGGTCATCACCACCAGGCCCGGCTTGTAGCCAAGCTCGGGAATCATGGCCGCCGTGGTGGTGCCGCTGTCGATGATGATTCGCGCATGTTCGCGGATGCGTGCCACACCAGCGCGGGCGATGGCCTGCTTGTAGGGGGAAATTGGCTGGCCGGCATCGCCGATCAGCTCCTGCGGCAGGGGTACCGCACCGCCATAGCGGCGCAGCAGCAAGCCGTTCTTTTCCAGGGCGGCGAGGTCTTTGCGAATGGTCACTTCAGAGGTGGCGAAACGCTTGGCCAACTCATCCACACTCACCTCGCCCTGCTCGGCGAGCAAGGTGAGGATGGTGTGACGACGTTGCGGCGTGTTGCGTTTCGACATGCTAAGTTTCGATTCGAAAGATAATGGTGCGAATCAAAACCTAATGAAGCTTTCGAGTCAAGAGCCGCTGGGCGACCAGACCCTTCGGCATACTCGCCCAACTCAATAGCGGGCTGCCGCTGCGCGGCGAGGCCGCACTACTTGTTGATCTTCACCGGGCGCTTCCAGGCGTCGATATTGCGCTGCTTGGCCCGGCCGACCGCCAGGGTGCCCGCCGGTATATCGGCGGTGATCACCGAGCCGGCGCCAGTGGTGGCGCCGTCACCCAGGGTCACCGGCGCCACCAGGGCACTGTTGGAGCCGATGAACACGTCCTCACCCAGTACCGTCTTGAACTTGTTCGCGCCATCGTAGTTGCAGGTGATGGTGCCGGCACCGATGTTGCTCCGCGCGCCGATCTCGGCATCGCCCAGGTAGCTCAGGTGCCCGGCCTTGGCACCCTCGCCCAGCACGGCGTTCTTCAGTTCGACGAAGTTGCCGACATGCGCCTTGGCCCCCAGCACGCTGCCGGGCCGCAGACGGGCGAAGGGACCACAGTCGGCGCCCTCGCCCAGTTCGGCGCCGTCCAGATGACTGTTGGCCTTGACCAGCGCGCCCTTGCGCAGGGTGCTGTCCTTGATCACGCAGTTCGGCCCGATCTGCACGCCATCCTCGATGACCACCCGGCCTTCGAGGATCACATTGATGTCGATCAGCACGTCGCGTCCCACCGTCGCCTCGCCGCGCAGGTCAAAACGCGCCGGATCGCGCAGGGTCACGCCCTGGGCCATCAGGCTGCGGGCGGCACGCTGCTGGTAATGACGCTCCAACTCGGCCAGTTGCAGGCGATCGTTGGCGCCCTGCACTTCCATCGCATCCAGTGGTTGCTCGGTGGCCACGACCAGGCCGTCGGCCACCGCCATGGCAATCACGTCGGTGAGGTAGTACTCGCCCTGGGCATTGCTGTTGGACAGGCGCGCGAGCCAGTCGCCCAGACGCTTGCCGGGCACGGCGAGAATGCCGGTGTTGCCTTCGCAGATCTGCCTTTGCTCGGGCGTGGCGTCCTTGTGCTCGACAATCGCCTTCACCACGCCAGCCGCATCACGCACGATACGGCCATAGCCGGTCGGGTCGATCAGGTCGACGGTCAGCAGCGCCAGTTGCTCGGCGCCGACCCGTTCCAGCAAACGCTCGAGGGTGGCAGTCTCGATCAGCGGCACATCGCCGTAGAGAATCAGCACGCGCTCGGCAGTCAGCGCCGGCAGGGCCTGGGCCACGGCATGGCCGGTGCCCAGTTGTTCGTTCTGCAGGACGAAGTTCAGGTCATCTGCGGCCAGTCGCTCACGCACCAGGTCTGCGCCATGCCCGATCACCACATGGATGCCGACAGGTGAAAGCTGTCGGGCGCGGTCGATGACGTGCGCGAGCATGGATTGTCCGGCGATCGGATGCAGGACTTTCGGCAAGGCGGAGCGCATGCGGGTGCCTTGGCCGGCGGCGAGGATGACGATATCGAGAGACATAGGCAGACACTGATCCAAAAAATGCGGACAAAGAAAAAGGGTAGCCAAGGCTACCCTTTTACTGACTTTCGATGAAGTGCAACGTCTAGCTTGGTATCAGCTGCCGCCGTACTTCTTGCGCAGCTGCTGGACGGTGCGCAGCTGAGCTGCGGCCTCGGCCAGACGAGCGGCGGCGGAACCGTAGTCGAACTCGGCGCCTTTTTCATGCAGGGCCTTCTCGGCAGCCTTGACGGCTTCCTGAGCAGAGGCTTCGTCGAGGTCGGCAGCACGCTGCACGGTGTCGGCAAGAACCTTGACCATGTTCGGCTGCACTTCAAGAAAGCCACCAGAGATGTAGTACACCTCGGTTTCGCCACCCGGCATGACCAGACGAATCGGGCCCGGCTTGAGGTCGGTGATCAGCGGCGCGTGACCCAGAGCGATACCCAGATCGCCCAGGTTGCCGTGCGCAATCACCATCTCGACCAGACCGGAGAATATTTCGCCTTCTGCGCTGACGATGTCGCAATGGACTGTCATAGCCATATCTAGCCTCACAAAAGCGCCCGTCTCCGGGCGCACGGGTGATTACAGTTTCTTCGCTTTCTCGATGGCTTCTTCGATGCCGCCGACCATGTAGAACGCCTGCTCCGGCAGGTGATCGTAATCACCTTTCAGAATACCGCTGAAACCAGCGATGGTGTCCTTCAGGGAAACGTACTTGCCAGGCGAACCGGTGAAGACTTCGGCGACGAAGAACGGCTGCGACAGGAAGCGCTGGATCTTACGCGCACGGGATACCAACTGCTTGTCGGTTTCCGACAGCTCGTCCATACCCAGGATCGCGATGATGTCCTTAAGTTCCTTGTAACGCTGCAGCACGTACTGCACGCCACGCGCGGTGTCGTAGTGCTCTTGACCGATCACGTTCGGGTCAAGCTGACGCGAGGTGGAGTCGAGCGGGTCGACCGCTGGGTAGATACCCAGGGAGGCGATGTCACGGGACAGTACGACGGTGGCGTCCAAGTGGGCGAAGGTGGTCGCCGGGGACGGGTCAGTCAAGTCATCCGCAGGTACGTAAACGGCCTGAATCGAGGTGATCGAACCGTTCTTGGTCGAGGTAATACGCTCTTGCAGGATACCCATTTCCTCAGCCAGCGTCGGCTGATAGCCCACGGCGGAAGGCATACGGCCCAGCAGAGCGGATACTTCGGTACCGGCCAGGGTGTAACGGTAGATGTTGTCGACGAACAGCAGAACGTCGTTACCTTCGTCACGGAACTTCTCGGCCATGGTCAGGCCGGTCAGTGCTACGCGCAGACGGTTGCCTGGTGGCTCGTTCATCTGACCGTAAACCAGGGCTACCTTGTCGAGAACGTTGGAGTCCTTCATCTCGTGGTAGAAGTCGTTACCCTCACGGGTACGCTCGCCCACACCGGCGAACACGGAATAACCGCTGTGCTCGATGGCGATGTTACGGATCAGCTCCATCATGTTTACGGTCTTGCCGACACCGGCACCACCGAACAGGCCGACTTTACCGCCTTTGGCGAACGGGCAGATCAGGTCGATAACCTTGATGCCGGTTTCCAGCAGGTCGTTGCCGCCCGCTTGTTCAGCGAAGGACGGCGCAGGACGGTGAATGCCCCAACGCTCTTCTTCGCCAATCGGACCGGCTTCGTCGATCGGGTTACCGAGTACGTCCATGATCCGGCCCAGGGTCGCTTTACCGACCGGTACGGAGATGGCAGCGCCAGAGTCGATAACGTCCAGACCGCGCTTCAAGCCTTCGGTAGAACCCATCGCAATGGTACGAACCACGCCGTCGCCCAGCTGTTGCTGAACTTCCAGAGTGGTTTCCGCGCCTTGTACTTTCAGCGCGTTGTAGATGCTCGGAACCTGATCGCGTGGGAATTCCACGTCGATCACGGCGCCGATGATTTGTACGATACGTCCGCTACTCATAGCTGGATCCTCTGAATATTTGAACCGGTATCAGACCGCGGCTGCGCCGCCAACGATTTCCGAGATCTCTTGGGTGATCGCCGCCTGACGTGCCTTGTTGTAGATCAGCTGCAAATCGCTGATCAGATCACCGGCGTTGTCGGTAGCGTTCTTCATCGCGATCATCCGCGCCGCTTGTTCAGCCGCGTTGTTCTCGACCACCGCCTGGTACACCTGCGACTCCACGTAGCGCACCATCAAGCCGTCCAGCAGCTCCTTGGCATCGGGTTCATAGAGATAGTCCCAGTGATGCTTGAGCTGTTGATCCGAATCAGCCACCAGGGGAATCAACTGTTCCACTGTCGGCTGTTGCGTCATGGTGTTGACGAACTTGTTCGAGACCACGGACAAACGGTCGATGCGGCCATCGAGGTACGCATCGAGCATGACCTTGACGCTACCGATCAGATCATTGATCGACGGTTCTTCGCCCAGGTGGCTGATCGCAGCAACGACATTGCCACCAAAGCTGCGGAAGAAAGCCGCACCCTTGCCACCAATCACGCAGAGGTCGATCTCTACACCTTGTTCGCGGTTTACCACCATGTCCTTGACCAGGGCCTTGAACAGGTTGGTATTGAGGCCACCACACAAGCCACGGTCACTGCTCACCACCACATAACCAACGCGCTTTACTTCGCGCTCGATCATGAACGGGTGACGGTATTCCGGGTTGGCGTTGGCCAGATGACCAATCACCTGGCGGATGCGCTCCGCGTAAGGACGGCTGGCAGACATGCGCATTTGAGCCTTGCGCATCTTGCTGACAGCTACCTTTTCCATGGCGCTGGTGATCTTTTGCGTGCTTTTGATGCTCGCAATCTTGCTGCGAATCTCTTTTGCGCCTGCCATTTGACACCTATCGGGTTAGCAGGCGGAGGTCATAAGACCTCCGCTGCGGCTTACCAGGTTTGGGTGGCCTTGAACTTCTCGATACCGGCTTTGAGGCCAGCGTCGATTTCGTCATTGAAGTCACCCTTCACGTTGATCTTCGCCATCAAGTCGGCGTGATCGCGGTTGAAGTAAGCAATCAGAGCTTGTTCGAAGCTGCCGATTTTGACGATTTCGATGTCCTGCAGGTAGCCACGTTCGGCCGAGTACAGGGACAGCGACATGTCGGCGATGGACATCGGCGCGTATTGCTTCTGCTTCATCAGCTCGGTAACGCGCTGACCATGCTCAAGCTGCTTGCGGGTGGCTTCGTCCAGGTCAGAAGCGAACTGGGCGAAAGCCGCCAATTCACGGTACTGAGCCAGAGCGGTACGGATACCACCGGAAAGCTTCTTGATGATCTTGGTCTGAGCGGCACCACCTACGCGGGAAACCGAAACACCGGCGTTCACTGCCGGGCGAATGCCGGAGTTGAACATGGCCGATTCCAGGAAGATCTGACCGTCGGTGATCGAGATCACGTTGGTCGGAACGAACGCGGAAACGTCGCCAGCCTGGGTTTCGATGATCGGCAGAGCGGTCAAGGAACCGGTCTTGCCTTTCACTTCGCCATTGGTGAACTTCTCGACATACTCTTCGGACACGCGCGATGCGCGCTCCAGCAGACGGCTGTGGAGATAGAACACGTCGCCCGGGTAGGCTTCACGGCCTGGCGGACGGCGCAGCAGCAGGGAAATCTGGCGGTAAGCCACGGCTTGCTTGGACAGATCGTCATACACGATCAGCGCGTCTTCGCCACGGTCGCGGAAGTATTCGCCCATGGTGCAACCGGAGTACGGTGCAATGAATTGCAGCGCAGCGGATTCGGAAGCACTGGCCGCGACGATGATGGTGTTAGCCAAGGCGCCGTTTTCTTCCAGCTTGCGCACCACGTTGGCGATAGTCGATTGCTTCTGACCAATTGCTACGTAGACACACTTAATGCCGCTGTTCTTCTGGTTGATGATGGCATCGATCGCCAGAGCGGTTTTACCGATCTGACGGTCACCGATGATCAGCTCGCGCTGGCCACGGCCAACCGGGATCATGGCATCGACGGCCTTGTAACCGGTTTGCACCGGTTGGTCGACCGACTTACGCCAGATCACGCCCGGTGCAACCTTCTCAACCGCGTCGGTAGCGACGTTGTTCAGCGGGCCTTTACCGTCAACCGGGTTACCCAGGGCATCGACTACGCGACCCAGCAGTTCCGGACCAACCGGAACTTCGAGGATGCGGCCGGTGCACTTGGCGCTCATGCCTTCAGCCAACGACTGATAGGCACCGAGAACCACGGCGCCGACAGAGTCGCGCTCAAGGTTCATCGCCATGCCGTAAACGGCACCCGGGAACTCGATCATTTCACCGTACATAACGTCGGCGAGACCGTGAATGCGCACAATACCGTCGGATACGCTGACGACAGTGCCTTCGTTACGGGCTTGCGAGGCAACATCGAGCTTGTCGATGCGGCCCTTGATGATTTCACTTATTTCGGAAGGATTGAGTTGCTGCATAGCTCTGCTGCCCCTTCAAACTCAAGATTTCAATGCTTCGGCCAGCTTCGCGATTTTGCCGCGAACTGAGCCATCGATAACCAGGTCGCCGGCGCGGATTACGACACCACCGATAAGGCTGGCATCCTCCGTTGCATGCAGGCGCACTTCCCGGTTGAGCCGTGCACTGAGAACCTTGGCGAGTTTGTCTTGCTGTTCATCGCTCAATGCAAAGGCACTGGTGACATCCACGTCGACCGATTTTTCCTGTTCGGCTTTGTACAGCTCGAACAGATCGGCGATCTCCGGCAGCAAGGCCAGGCGATCGTTTTCGGCGACAATGTGAATGAAATTGCGTACCTGGGCGTCGAACTTGTCACCACACACCTCGTTGAAGGTGGTGGACTTATCTGTACTCGTCAGACGCGGAGCCCCGAGCATGCGCTGGATGGTGTCGTCTTGCGACACCGCAGCAGCCAGGCCGAGCATGGCTGACCAAGAGGCCAGTTGCTGGTGGGCCTGGGCATACTCAAAGGCAGCCTTGGCGTAAGGTCGGGCCAGCGTGGTCAGTTCTGCCATGATCGCGCCCTCGCTTAAATTTCGGCTGCCAGTTTGGAAACCAGCTCCGCATGCGCGTTTTGGTCGATAGATTTGCCCAGGATCTTCTCGGCACCGCTGACGGCCAGGCTACCCACTTGGGCACGCAAGGCGTCTTTGACGCTGTTCAGTTCCTGTTCGATCTCGGCCTGAGCCTGAGCCTTCACGCGGTCAGCTTCGACACGGGCCTGGTCACGGGCTTCGTCGACGATCTGGGATCCACGCTTCTTGGCTTGCTCAATGATTTCGGCTGCTTGGCCTTTGGCTTCGCGCAGTTGTTGGGCCACTTTATCTTGGGCCAACTCCAGGTCACGAGCCGCACGGCTGGCAGCGTCCAGTCCATCTGCAATCTTCTTCTGACGATCCTGCAAAGCCGTAATGACCGGAGGCCACACGAACTTCATGCAGAACAGCACGAAGATGAAGAAGGCAACGGACTGGCCAATCAGGGTTGCATTAATGTTCACGCCAACACCTCGCTCGTTCGTTGTCCATCAAACCAATCCACTCGAATACTCGAGTGATTAGCCTGCAATTTGACCAACGAAGGGGTTCGCGAAGGTGAAGAACAGTGCGATACCAACACCGATCATGGTCACGGCGTCGAGCAGACCGGCGACGATGAACATTTTAACTTGCAGCATCGGTACCATTTCCGGCTGACGCGCTGCGCCTTCCAGGAACTTGCCGCCCAGCAGGCCGAAACCAATGGCGGTACCCAGGGCACCCAGGCCAATCAGCAGTGCTACAGCGATCGCGGTCAGACCAACTACAGTTTCCATCTTTCCTCCCGACTTTTATGTCGTATTGGTTTAAGGTTTTCTAAGGTAAAGCGGTAAAGCTAAATCATTGCCTGTGTTGCCCTTGCGGGCGTCCACCTCGAGCAGAGCGCAGCCTCATCTGCCGTTTCCCCGGAGGGGAAGGGCATCGAGGATGCGCATTGCGCCCTTAGTGGTTGTCTTCGTGCGCCATCGACAGGTAGACGATGGTCAGCATCATGAAGATGAACGCTTGCAGCACGATGATCAGGATGTGGAACACCGCCCACGCCCACTGCAAGACGATACCCAGACCGCCCAGCAGCAAGCCGCCGCTGAACATGACTGCGATAAGGATGAAGATCAGCTCGCCGGCGTAGAGGTTACCGAACAGACGCAGCGCCAGGGAAATCGGCTTGGCGATCAGGGTCACCAACTCAAGCAGCAAGTTGACCGGCACGAACAGGGCCTGGACCAGAACGTTCTTGCTGCCAAACGGGTGCAGGGTCAGCTCACCGATGAAACCGCCGATACCCTTGACCTTGATGCTGTAGTAGAGGATCAGGGCGAACACCGACAGGGCCAGGCCCAGGGTCGCGTTCGGATCGGTGGTCGGCACCACGCGGAAGTACAGGTGCGGGTCGCCGACGAGGGTCGCGGCCAGCAGCGGCAGCCAATCCACCGGGATCAGGTCCATGAAGTTCATCAGGAAGACCCAGACGAAGATGGTCAGACCCAGCGGTGCGATCAGTGCGTTGCGACCATGGAAAGTGTCTTTGACACTGCCATCGACGAACTCAACCAGGACTTCGACTAAATTCTGCAGACCACCCGGTTGCCCGGAAGTGGCGCGCTTGGCTGCAGCGCGGAACAACAGAATGAAAAGCAGGCCGAGCACCACCGACACCAACAGGGTATCGACATGGAATGCCCAGAAGCCCATTTCTTGAGCTTCCCTGACGTTGTGGGCAAAGCTCCAGCCATTAACCGGGTGCTGACCATAGGTCAGGTTGGTCAAATGATGCTGGATATAACCCGAAGCGGTTTCTGCAGCTGCCATATATCCCTCGAGCGCTAAGGTCTTAAAAATCTTATTTTCATTAGCAAGGGTGAGAACCAGTTGACCAACTGGGTCAACAGGAATACGCCGAATACTGCCAGCGCATCCAATGGCTTCACACCTGCAAACGTCAGTGCAAATAGCACTGCCGTCAAAATCAGTTTGCCCGCTTCACCGGCATAAAAAGACCGGACTATCGCCTGGGCGGCCCGCGCTCCACTGAAACGGAACGCCTTGTGGGCAAAGTACAAATTCGGCAACCAGGCAATCAGGCCACCGCACAACCCCGAATAACCACTAACTGCTCCGCGTGTGACATACAGCACCGCAGCCGCTAACAGTAGTACAGCCAACTGGGTCAGCAAGACCGGAAACACCGCTAAACGATGAAAGGGCGTGCGATTTGGCTTGCGAACATCCATCGTCACAGTCCCTACGGCGTCGGCCGCCTTAAATCAACGACTTGGCATATTTCCTGCCGACAAAAGCGCGCAAAGTATAGGGGCGCAAGTCCCACGGTTCAACTGTCAGGTAGTGATTTCCGTGAACCTGCTACATGGTCAATTGTTTCAGCGAATGTGGGCCAGAACACCCTGCAATTCATCCAGCGAGCTGTAACGAATCACCAGTTGACCTTTGCCCTTCTGTCCGTGCTTGATCTGCACCGGAGAGCCCAGGCGCTCAGCCAGACGCTGTTCCAGGCGACTGATATCCGGGTCGGTCTTGGGCGTCACAACCGGCTTGTCCTTGCCACTCAACCACTGGCGAACCAGGGCTTCGGTTTGCCGCACTGTCAGCCCGCGTGCGACAACGTGTCGCGCCCCTTCGACCTGTTGCTCCGCTGGCAAACCAAGCAGAGCGCGCGCATGGCCCATCTCCAGGTCACCATGGGACAGCAGGGTCTTGATCTCGTCCGGCAGACCGATCAGGCGCAGCAGGTTGGTGATGGTCACGCGGGATTTGCCCACGGCCTCAGCCACCTGCTGCTGGGTCAGCTGGAATTCCTGCTGCAGCCGTTGCAGGGCAACGGCCTCGTCGATCGGGTTGAGGTCTTCACGCTGGATATTCTCGATCAGCGCCATGGCAATCGCCGCCTCGTCGGGCAGTTCGCGCACCATCGCCGGGATCTTGTCCAGGCCAGCCTGCTGGCAGGCACGCCAGCGCCGTTCTCCGGCGACGATCTCGAAACGGCCTTCGCCAATCGGCCGCACCACGATCGGTTGCAGGACACCCTGGGCCTTGATCGACTGTGCCAGTTCCTCCAGCGCGGTGGCATCCATGTCGCGGCGCGGTTGGTACTTGCCGCGCTGGATCAGGTCCAGTGGCACGTATTGCAGCTCGCGGCTATCGACCTGGGCGGCTTCTTCCTGCAGAGCAGTGACGGTGGTGCCCCCCAGCAGGGCGTCCAAGCCTCGTCCCAGCCCTCGTTTCTTGACGGCCATGCGGAGTTCCTTATGCGGTTGCGGTGTGGGCGCCGGCGCGCTGACGGCGAACTAGTTCGCCAGCCAAGGCCAGGTAGGCAATGGCGCCACGGGATTGCTTGTCATAGACCAGCGCCGGCATGCCGTAGCTGGGGGCCTCGGCTAGGCGAATGTTGCGCGGGATAACGGTTTGATACAGCGTGTCGGGGAAATGCTGCTTGAGCTGCGCCGATACATCGTTGGTCAGGCTGATACGTGGGTCGTACATGGTGCGCAGCAGGCCTTCGATCTTCAGCGAAGGATTGAGCATTTGCGCAATGCGCTGAATGCTGTTGATCAGGTCGCTCAAGCCTTCCAGGGCGAAATACTCGCATTGCATGGGGATGATCACCCCATCGGCGGCCACCAGGGCATTGACCGTGAGCATCGACAGCGCCGGCGGGCAGTCGATGAGGATGTAGTCGTAGTTCTCGCGGATTGGCGCCAGGGCGTTACGCAGGCGACTTTCCTTCATTTTCATTTCCAGCAGGCCAACTTCCGCAGCCGTCAGGTCACGGTTGGCCGGCAGCAACTGGTAACCGCCGTGCTCGGAATATTGCATGGCCTCGATCAGGTTGCATTCACCGATCAACACGTCGTAGATCGAATGCTCCAGGGCATGCTTATCCACACCGCTGCCCATGGTCGCGTTGCCCTGTGGATCAAGATCGATCAGCAGTACGCGGCGCTTGGTCGCAACCAGCGAGGCCGCCAGATTGATGCAGGTGGTGGTCTTGCCCACGCCGCCTTTCTGGTTGGCGATTGCGAATACTTTAGCCATGTTGCGTTCCCCCTAGACCGAGCGACGCAGTATCAGCAGATGACGCTGACCTTGGCAACCGGGAACCTTGAGCACATGGGTGGCTGCCAGGCGGAAGTCGGCCGGCAGGGCTTGCAGTTCGTCATCCGGATGCACGCCCTTCATGGCCAACCACTGGCACTGGCCATCACCGAGATGGCGGGTCCAGTTGGCAAAATCCTCGAGGCTGCTGAACGCACGGGAGACGATACCGCTGAACGCCTGCTGCGGCTTGAAGGCCTCGACCCGGCTGTGGATAACTTCCAGGTTGCTCAGTTTCAGCTCCAGCTTCACCTGGGTGAGAAAGCGGGTTTTCTTGCCGTTGGAGTCGAGCAGGGTGAACTGCCGCTCGGGGAACAGGATGGCCAGAGGAATGCCCGGCATACCGCCGCCACTGCCGACGTCCAGCCAGTTATCCCCAGCATCAAAGACGAAGGGCTGCACACTCAGGCTGTCGAGCAGGTGGCGCGAAACCATTTCGTCCGGGTCGCGCACCGCGGTGAGGTTGTAGGCCTTGTTCCACTTGATCAGCAGCGCCAGATAGGCCAGCAGCTGTTCCTGCTGCAATGCTGATACCTCGACGCCCAGCTCGAGGGCGCCTTGCGCCAGTTCTTCGGCGTGCTTGCTGGTTACCACAGACATCAGGCGCTTTGCTCCAGCTGGCGACCAGCTCCGCGTTTTTTCAGGTGGATCAGCAGCAGGGAAATCGCCGCCGGGGTGACCCCGGGAATCCGCGAAGCCTGGCCGAGGGTTTCAGGACGAGTGTTGCCAAGCTTGTGCTGGATCTCCTTGGACAGGCCGGAAATCCCGTTGTAATCGATATCCGCAGGCAATTGGGTGTCTTCGCTGGCGCGCAGCCGGGCGATTTCATCCTGCTGACGATCGATGTAGCCGGCGTACTTGGTCTTGATCTCGACCTGCTCGGCGACTTGCGGGTCTTCTGCCCCTGCGCCGGTCAGTTCGACCAGACCGAGGTAATCGATCTCCGGGCGCGACAACAGGTTGAGCAGGTTGTACTCGTGGGTCAGCGGCGTACCGAAATGCGCGGCAATCGCATCGCCCTGGGGCGTACCGGGCCTGACCCAGGTACTTTTCAGGCGCTGTTCTTCCACCGCGATGGCTTCACGCTTGATCTCGAATGCGGCCCAGCGGTGATCATCGACCAGGCCCAGCTCACGGCCTTTTTCGGTCAGGCGCAGGTCGGCGTTGTCTTCGCGCAGGATCAGCCGGTATTCGGCCCGCGAAGTGAACATGCGATACGGCTCCTGGGTGCCCAGGGTGATCAGGTCGTCGACCAAAACGCCGAGGTAGGCTTCGTCGCGGCGCGGGCACCAGCTGTCTTTGCCCTGCGCACGCAACGCGGCATTGGCCCCGGCGAGCAGACCTTGGGCGCCGGCTTCTTCGTAACCGGTGGTGCCATTGATCTGGCCGGCAAAGAACAAACCGGCGATGACCTTGGTTTCCAGGCTGTATTTCAGGTCACGCGGATCGAAGTAGTCGTACTCGATGGCGTAGCCCGGACGCACGATATGGGCGTTTTCCATGCCGCGGATCGAACGCACCAGCTGCAATTGCACGTCGAATGGCAACGACGTGGAAATCCCGTTGGGATAAAGCTCATGGGTGGTCAGCCCCTCAGGCTCGATAAATACCTGATGGCTGTCCTTGTCGGCAAACCGGTGGATCTTGTCTTCGATCGATGGGCAGTAACGCGGCCCGACGCCTTCGATCAACCCGGAATACATCGGCGAACGATCGAGATTGGCGGCAATGATCTCGTGGGTCCGCGCATTGGTATGGGTGATCCAGCAACTGACCTGAGGCGGATGCTGCTCACGTGTTCCGAGGAACGACATGAGCGGAATCGGCGTATCGCCGGGTTGCTCGGTCATCACGGAAAAGTCCACCGAGCGGCCATCGATGCGTGGCGGAGTGCCGGTCTTCAGGCGACCGACCCGCAGCGGCAATTCGCGTAAGCGCTGGGCCAGGGCAATCGATGGTGGATCACCAGCGCGGCCGCCGGAATAGTTCTGCATGCCGATGTGGATAAGTCCACCGAGGAAGGTGCCGGTGGTCAACACCACCGAATCGGCGAATATCCGCAGCCCCATCTGGGTGACCACGCCTTTGACTTGGTCGTTCTCGACGATCAGGTCATCCGCGGCCTGCTGAAATATCCACAGGTTGGCCTGGTTTTCCAGGGTTTCGCGAATTGCCGCCTTGTACAGCACCCGATCGGCCTGGGCGCGAGTGGCGCGAACGGCAGGGCCCTTGCGGCTGTTGAGCACGCGGAACTGGATGCCGGCCTTGTCGGTGGCGGTTGCCATGGCGCCGCCCAGGGCGTCGATTTCCTTGACTAGGTGGCTTTTGCCAATCCCGCCGATGGCTGGATTGCAGCTCATCTGGCCAAGGGTTTCCACGTTATGGGTCAGCAGCAGGGTTTTTACCCCCATGCGTGCCGCTGCCAAAGCAGCCTCGGTGCCGGCATGACCACCGCCGATCACGATCACCTGAAAACGGGAAGGGAAATCCACCACGCACCTCGTGCCTGTTGAGAAGCTTTGAAAAGCCGGAAAGCCGGCGAGTATAGGGATTTAGCCGGTGTGAAAGAAGCCTTTTGCACAAAAAATAGCCAGCCTGCCTTGGCTCTCCCAGAGCGTCCGGTTAATAAAGAATAAAAGAATAGATTTATATAGATCTTTGTTTTTATGTTTATAAAGTACGGAGCGCTTTTCTGTGGATAGATCGCTGCAGCCCAATGCTCATGTGCCCTGCAGCGTTTCAAAAGGCTGTGATGATCCTGCCGTTAGCCTGTTGGGTAGCCGTAGACAGCCTGTGGATTAAAGTGATGGTTATCCACAGGGGCATTTATCCTCAGTTTTATCACCGGGTTATGGACTGGGCTCAGGCACGGTTTTCCACAGGGCTTAGACGAGAAAATAACCGAATATAAAACCGTATTTGGCTAAGATAACGACTGCCCGAAGGATGCAAACGTGAAGTCGTTGGGCAGGACGGCTCGCCCAGGTCGCAGGATCGGGTAAACGCAGAGGGGGATATTTCTATCAGCCGCAGGAGCTGAAGGCGTTAGCCAGCAGGGCTGATCGATGTTGTGGCAGCGAGTGCTATCGCTGCGCTCTACGGGGTTTGCGTAGCCGGGTTCTGCAGCGCGGTCGAGCTGAAACGGAGTACCGCCCAGCTCACCGTGGGCAAGGCGCTAGCTACTTGCCGATACAGAAGCTGGAGAAGATCCGTCCGAGCAGGTCGTCGGAGCTGAACGCACCGGTGATCTCCCCCAGAGACTGTTGCGCCAGGCGCAGGTCTTCGGCGAGCAGCTCACCGGCCCCTGCCAGGGTCAGCTGAGCGTGACCGTGGTCGAGATGGGTTGCAGCGAGGCGTAACGCCTCCAGATGGCGCCTGCGGGCACTGAAGCTGCTCTCGGCAGTCTGTTCATAGCCCATGCAGGCTTTCAGGTGCTCGCGCAACAGGTCGAGACCGTCGCTGGATCTGGCCGAGAGGCTGATGGTTACATGGCCATCGCTGCCGACTTCCAGGGCAATGGCTTCGCCCGACAGATCAGCCTTGTTGCGAATCAGGGTGACTTTGCCCGGGGCGGGGCGCTGAGCGAGAAATTCAGGCCATAGCGAGAAGGGGTCGTCGGCTTCTGGAGCAGTGGCATCGACCACCAGGAGAATACGGTCGGCTTCGCCAATGGCTTTAAGTGCGCGCTCGACGCCGATCTTTTCCACTTGATCCTGGGTGTCGCGCAAGCCGGCGGTATCCACGACATGCAACGGCATGCCATCGATGTGGATATGTTCGCGCAGGACGTCGCGGGTGGTGCCGGCGATCTCGGTGACTATGGCGGCTTCACGCCCGGCCAGGGCATTGAGCAAACTGGATTTACCGGCATTCGGCCGACCGGCGATCACCACTGTCATGCCATCGCGCAACAGCGCGCCTTGTCCTGCTTCGCGCAGCACCTCGGCCAGATCTGTGCGTACGCCCTCGAGCAGGCTGAGCACATGGCCATCGGCAAGAAAGTCGATTTCCTCTTCGGGAAAGTCGATGGCCGCCTCGACGTAGATGCGCAGGCTGATCAGGCGTTCGGTCAGGCCATACACGCGACGCGAGAACTCGCCTTGTAGCGAACGTAAGGCATTTCGCGCGGCCTGTTCCGAGCTGGCTTCGATCAGGTCGGCAATCGCTTCGGCCTGGGCCAGGTCGAGTTTGTCATTGAGGAATGCACGCTCGCTGAACTCACCGGGACGTGCCTGGCGCGCGCCGAGTTGCAGGCAACGGCGCAGGAGCAAGTCGAGCACCACCGGACCGCCGTGGCCTTGCAGTTCCAGTACATCCTCGCCGGTAAAGGAGTTGGGGCCGGGAAAGTACAGGGCCAGGCCCTCATCCAGCACCTGCTCGGCATCGGCAAAAAAAGGCCCGTAATGGGCATAGCGGGGTTTCAGTTGGTGCTGGCAAATCGCCAGGGCCAGTTGCCCGGCCAGGGGGCCCGAGACCCGCACGATGCCGACACCACCGCGGCCCTGGGCGGTAGCGACGGCGGCAATGGTTTCACGGACTGCTGACATGCTGGACTCCAAACGCTGGATAGCAAGACGCCCCACGATGGGGGCGTCTTGGGTAACGGCTTGCTAGAGCTTAGGCGCTCCGACTGATCAGGCCGCAGCCGCCTTGGTCGCCGCTTCGATCTTGCGGGTAATGTACCACTGCTGGGCGATCGACAAGACGTTGTTGACCACCCAGTACAGCACCAGACCGGCCGGGAACCAGAGGAAGAAGAAGGTGAAGATGATCGGCATCAGCTTCAGCACCTTGGCCTGCATCGGATCCGGCGGCGTCGGGTTGAGCTGCTGCTGGATGAACATGGTGGCGCCCATGATGATCGGCAGGATGAAGAACGGATCCTTGATCGCCAGGTCGGTAATCCAGAACATCCAGGGAGCCTGGCGCATCTCCACGCTTTCCAGCAGGGTCCAGTAGAGCGCGAGGAACACCGGCATCTGAACCAGAATCGGCAAGCAACCGCCCAGGGGGTTGATCTTCTCTTTCTTGTACAGCTCCATCATCGCCTGGGACATCTTCTGCCGATCGTCACCGTGCTGCTCTTTCAACAGCGCCAGTTTCGGCGCTACGGCACGCATGCGCGCCATCGACTTGTAGCTGGCGGCAGACAGTGGGAAGAAGATCAGCTTGATGATGACGGTCAGGACGATGATCGACCAGCCCCAGTTACCCAGGATGCTGTGGATATGTTCCAGCAACCAGAAGATCGGTTGGGCGAGGAACCACAGAATGCCGTAGTCGACAGTCAACTCCAGTCCGGGGGACAGGGTTTTCAGATGACCCTGAAGTTTCGGGCCGGCATACAGAATGGCACTGATTTCGCCTTGGGCGCCGGGAGCAACCTGAACGGCCGGGCCGGTAAAGCCGACAATGTAATTGCCTTGGCTATCCTTGCGGGTCTGTACTTGGTTGGTGGTGCCTTTTTCAGGAATCCAGGCAGTGACAAAATAGTGCTGCAGCCAGGCAACCCAGCCTCCTTCGACGGTTTCTTTGAAGACTTGCTTGTCGATATCTTTCATCGACACTTTTTTGTACGGCTCGTCGGCTGTCCAGAGCGCGCCACCCAGGTAGGTAGCGGTGCCAGTGGCAGTGGTCGAAGAGGGATCGTCACTGCCATCGCGCTTGAGCTGGGCGAACATATTGCCGCTCCACGCTTTGCCACTCTGGTTATCGATCAGGTAGCTGACGGTCATCTGGTAAGACGCGGGATCTACGCACCCCGGCTTTTTCTGCTGTTGTTCAGTGGCCGAGCACTCGGGGTTCAGGCCACGGGTGAAGGTGAAGCGTTTGATGTAATTGACGCCGTCTTCGCTGAGCTTGAGGTCTACCTGCAGCTGGTCCTGGCCTTCGGCCAATTCATAACTCTGCTTGTCGCTGCTCCACAGGGCACGGCCGCTGGATCTGTCCGGTGCGCTAGCGCCAATCAAACCGCTTTGCGCCAGGTAGGTGCGTTCGCTGCCGTTATCGAACAGCTGGAAAGGCACCTCCGGGTGGTCTTGGCGGCGCGGGTACTGCGGCAACCGCAGCTCCACCACATCACCGCCACGTGGATCGATGGCCAGATCCAGGACGTCGGTTTTCACTCGAATCAGTTGGTCACTGACGGCCACTGGGGCAACGCTGATGGAGCCTGATTCGGCGGCAGGGGCTGCAGTCGGTATGTCGTCACCGCTGGCGGTTTGGGCGCGGGCAGTGGTATCCGGCAAGCTCGGAACATTACTGCTGACTGCTGCAGTCTGAGTCGGCAGGGCAGCTTGACCGTAGTCCTGGTTCCAATTGAGAACCATCATATAGGACACGATTGCCAGGGCGACGATCAGGATCGAGCGTTGAATATCCATGATTATTCGGCCATCGAAGAGGAACGGGAGGTTTTCGCGGGGGGAACCGGGTCGTAGCCACCGGGATTCCACGGGTGACAGCGGCCGAGCCGGCGCAATGCCAGCCAGCCACCACGCATGAGGCCTTGTTGTTCAATGGCTTCATGCGCGTAGCAGGAGCAGCTTGGATAAAAACGACAGTGACTGGCCATCAAAGGACTGATGGCATAGCGGTAGAACTGGATTGGAACCAAGGCCAGTTTACGCATGGGGACTGTCGTTTATCCCGATAGGGGTAGAAGTTTCCGGGTTTGGTTTGTTGCGTGCGAGGCGTTTCCAGAGCTTGCCGAACTGGTGAGCCAGTTCGGCATTCTGCAGATCGCCCAGGCCTTTTCGCGCAACCACTACGATGTCCCAACCAACCAGGTTGTCCTGGTGGAGGCGGAACGATTCGCGGATCTGGCGTTTCAGGCGATTGCGCTCAACCGAGAGCTTGACGCTCTTCTTGCCGATCACCAGACCCAGACGGGGGTGGTCAAGCTGGTTGTTGCGCGCCAGCAGCAGGACATTTTTGCCCGGAACTTTGCCGCTAGGGGAGTCGAAGACTGCCTTGAATTGTCGGGGGGTTAGCAGACGCTTTTCCCGACTGAAGTCTCGACTCACCACGATACCGAAATTTAGACGGCGAGACGCTTACGGCCCTTGGCGCGGCGACGCGACAGGACAGCACGGCCGTTCTTGGTGGCCATACGAGCACGGAAACCGTGAGTGCGAGCGCGTTTGATAGTGCTGGGTTGGAAAGTGCGTTTCATGGCGTGTTACCTGGCTGTCGACTACGGGCCGGAATGGCCCCCGTTTTAAGAGACCGGCGATTCTAGAGAATCACGAGGGTCAGGTCAATTTCCAACCAGCATTTTCGTTAATAAAGAAATATAGAGAAGAGAATATTTAAAGCTTTTCTGTAATGTTAACTACTATTAGTAAGCCGTTTTTCTGTGCATAAGTGCCCTAAGCCCTTTATCCATGCTGCTTACGCGGCAGGGTAAGTCTGTCAGGAAGAGGTGCTGCAGCTGTGTGAAGGCAGCGGATAAGCTGGGGATGGAATGCCATGTTATCCACAGCAGGGTTCATGCACCACTTATGCCCAGGCTTATCCGCCGGGCTTAAGCGGGGTTATCCACAGACTTGAATCTGCAATTATCGACCAGTGGTAAGGGCCATGGCCGACGTCAGGTATCTCAGCAGAGCGATCGTTACGTGTGGATAACTCGCTCTTCGGCCGCTACAATGGCGGCTGTTTTTTGCCTCGCCGCTTTCCTATTTAGGGGTTATCCGTGTCCGTTGAACTTTGGCAGCAGTGCGTAGAGCTTCTGCGCGATGAACTGCCTGCCCAGCAATTCAATACCTGGATCCGACCGCTGCAGGTCGAAGCCGCAGGCGACGAGCTTCGCGTCTATGCGCCGAACCGTTTCGTGCTTGACTGGGTCAATGAAAAGTACCTGACCCGGCTGCTGGAATTGCTCGCCGAACGCACCAACGGCATGATGCCGTCACTGTCCTTATTGATAGGCAGCAAACGCAGCAGCGCTCCTCGCGTGGCTGCCGCTCCGGCGCCAGTTGTGACCAGTACGCCAGCGGCCGCGCCGAGGGCCGCCCCTGCGCTGTCAGAGCCATCGCGCTCCAGTTTTGACCCCATGGCCGGGGCTGCCAGCCAGACCGCTCCTGCGCGCACTGAGCGCACGGTCCAGGTGGAAGGCGGGCTCAAGCACACCAGCTACCTGAACCGTACCTTCACCTTCGACAATTTCGTTGAGGGCAAGTCCAACCAGTTGGCCCGCGCGGCGGCCTGGCAGGTGGCGGACAACCCCAAGCACGGTTACAACCCGCTGTTCCTTTATGGCGGCGTGGGGCTGGGTAAGACCCACTTGATGCACGCGGTGGGTAATCATCTGTTGCAGAAGAACCCGAATGCCAAGGTCGTGTACCTGCATTCCGAGCGCTTCGTTGCCGATATGGTCAAGGCACTGCAGTTGAATGCGATCAACGAGTTCAAGCGTTTCTACCGTTCGGTGGATGCCTTGCTGATCGACGACATTCAGTTTTTCGCCAAGAAAGAACGCTCTCAGGAGGAGTTCTTCCACACCTTCAACGCGCTGCTTGAGGGTGGCCAACAGGTGATTCTGACCAGTGACCGCTACCCGAAGGAAATCGAAGGCCTGGAAGAGCGCCTGAAATCGCGCTTCGGTTGGGGCCTGACGGTGGCGGTCGAACCGCCTGAGTTGGAAACCCGGGTGGCGATCCTGATGAAGAAGGCCGATCAGGCCAAAGTTGATCTGCCTCACGACGCGGCGTTCTTCATTGCCCAGCGCATTCGTTCCAACGTGCGCGAGCTGGAAGGCGCGCTCAAGCGAGTAATCGCGCATTCGCACTTCATGGGCCGTGACATCACCATCGAGTTGATCCGTGAATCGCTGAAGGATCTGTTGGCGCTGCAAGACAAGCTGGTCAGCATCGACAATATCCAGCGCACCACGGCCGAGTACTACAAGATCAAGATCTCCGATCTGCTCTCGAAACGCCGTTCACGCTCGGTGGCAAGACCGCGGCAAGTGGCGATGGCACTGTCGAAGGAACTGACCAACCACAGCCTGCCGGAGATTGGTGATGCCTTCGGCGGCCGCGATCACACCACGGTATTGCATGCTTGCCGTAAGATTGCTGAACTGAAGGAATCCGACGCGGATATCCGCGAGGATTACAAGAATCTGCTGCGTACGTTGACCACTTGAATACGCCACTCCACTAGGCAAGGGACTAGACCATGCATTTCACTATTCAACGCGAAGCCTTGTTGAAACCACTGCAACTGGTCGCCGGCGTCGTGGAACGCCGCCAGACCTTGCCGGTGCTGTCCAATGTGCTGCTGGTGGTCGAAGGCCAGCAACTGTCGCTGACCGGTACCGATCTCGAAGTCGAGTTGGTGGGCCGCGTAAGCCTGGAAGAGCCGGCCGAGCCCGGTGAAATCACCGTACCGGCGCGCAAGCTGATGGATATCTGCAAAAGCCTGCCGAATGATGCGCTGATCGATATCCGCGTCGATGATCAGAAGTTGCTGGTCAAGGCCGGACGTAGCCGTTTCTCCCTGTCGACCCTGCCGGCCAATGACTTCCCCACAGTCGAGGAAGGACCGGGTTCGCTGACCCTTAGCCTGAGCCAAAGCAGACTGCGCCGCCTGATCGAACGCACCAGTTTTGCCATGGCGCAGCAAGACGTGCGCTATTACCTCAATGGCATGTTGCTGGAAGTCCAGACGGGTATTCTGCGTGCAGTTGCCACCGATGGTCATCGCCTGGCCATGTGTTCGATGGCCGCCGAGATCGAGCAAACCGAACGGCATCAGGTGATAGTGCCGCGCAAAGGCATTCTCGAGTTGGCTCGTCTGCTGACCGAGCAGGATGCCAACGTCAGTATCGTCCTGGGCCAGCATCATATTCGTGCGACCACCGGCGAGTTCACCTTCACCTCCAAACTGGTTGACGGCAAGTTTCCCGATTACGAACGTGTGCTGCCGCGCGGTGGTGACAAATTGGTGGTCGCCGATCGTCAGGGGCTGCGCGAAGCGTTCAGCCGCACGGCTATTCTCTCCAACGAAAAGTACCGCGGTATTCGTTTGCAACTGGCGGCTGGCCTGCTGAAAATCCAGGCCAACAACCCGGAGCAGGAAGAGGCCGAAGAAGAGATTGCCGTGGACTACAACGGCAACCAGTTGGAGATCGGTTTCAATGTCAGCTACCTGCTCGATGTGCTGGGTGTGATGACGACTGATCAGGTGCGCCTGATTCTGTCCGACTCCAATAGCAGTGCCCTGGTGCAGGAGGCCGATAACGACGATTCCGCCTATGTCGTTATGCCCATGCGTCTGTAACTGCTAAATGTCCCTCACCCGCATCATGGTTACCGCGGTGCGCAATTTGCACCCGGTGACCCTCTCCCCCTCCCCGCGTATCAATATCCTCCACGGCGCCAATGGCAGCGGCAAAACCAGTTTGCTGGAAGCCGTGCATCTGCTCGGTTTGGCCCGATCATTTCGCAGCACACGACTACTGCCAATGATTCAGTACGAGCAACAGGCTTGTACGGTTTTCGGTGAAGTGCAACTGGCCGATGGCCGGCAAAGCAGTTTGGGAATTTCCCGTGATCGTCAGGGCGAGTTGCAGATTCGCATCGATGGGCAGAATGCGCGCAGTGCTGCCCAGTTGGCTGAAGCGCTGCCATTGCAATTGATCAACCCGGATAGTTTCCGCCTTCTTGAAGGCGCGCCCAAGGTTCGCCGGCAGTTTCTCGATTGGGGAGTGTTCCACGTGGAACCTCGCTTTATGCCGGCCTGGCAGCGCCTGCAGAAGGCCCTGCGGCAGCGGAACTCGTGGCTGCGGCATGGTACACTTGACGCCGCTTCGCAGGCGGCCTGGGACCGTGAGCTTTGCCTGGCCAGCGACGAGATTGATGGTTACCGCAGGGCCTATATCAAGGCCTTGAAACCGGTGTTCGAACGCACGCTAAGCGAGCTGTTGGAGCTGGAAGGCTTGACCCTCAGTTATTACCGCGGCTGGGACAAGGACCGCGAGCTGAATGAAGTGCTGGCCACTTCCCTTCTCCGTGATCAGCAAATAGGTCATACCCAGGCCGGCCCCCAGCGCGCGGATCTCAGATTGCGTCTGGCAGCCCATAGTGCCGCGGAGATATTGTCGCGAGGCCAACAGAAGCTGGTTATTTGTGCCCTGCGCATTGCTCAGGGCCATTTGGTTAATCAGGCCAAGCGCGGGCAATGTATTTATCTGGTGGATGACTTGCCGTCAGAACTGGATGAGCAGCATCGCCGCGCCTTGTGTCGTTTGTTAGAAGACTTGCACTGCCAGGTGTTCATCACCTGTGTAGACCATGAATTGTTGAGGGAAGGCTGGCGCACGGATACGCCCGTTGCCATGTTCCACGTGGAACATGGCCGTATCACCCAGACCGATGACCACCGGGAGTGAAGCATGAGCGAAAACCAAACGTACGACTCCAATAACATCAAGGTCTTGAAAGGCCTGGATGCCGTACGCAAGCGACCTGGCATGTACATCGGCGATACCGATGATGGCAGCGGTCTGCACCACATGGTATTCGAGGTGGTCGACAACTCGATTGACGAAGCTCTGGCGGGACATTGCAGCGACATCACCATCACCATTCACCCCGATGAATCCATCAGTGTGAGCGACAACGGTCGTGGCATCCCGGTAGATATCCATAAAGAGGAAGGCATTTCCGCCGCCGAGGTCATCATGACCGTGTTGCATGCCGGCGGTAAGTTCGATGACAACTCCTACAAGGTTTCCGGTGGTCTGCACGGTGTTGGGGTCTCAGTGGTCAACGCCCTTTCCGAGCATCTGCTGCTCACCGTGCGCCGCAGTGGCCACATCTGGGAGCAGACCTATGTGCATGGTGTGCCACAAGAACCCATGCGCATCGTTGGCGACACCGACACCACGGGTACCCAGATTCACTTCAAGCCGTCCTCGCAGACCTTCGCTAATATCCATTTCAGCTGGGATATTCTGGCCAAGCGCCTGCGCGAACTGTCGTTCCTCAACTCCGGCGTGGGCATCGTCCTCAAGGACGAGCGCAGCGGCAAGGAAGAGCTGTTCAAGTACGAAGGCGGTTTGCGCGCCTTCGTCGAATACCTCAACGTCAACAAGACTGCGGTAAACCAGGTGTTCCACTTCAGCATCCAACGTGAAGACGGCATCGGCGTGGAAGTGGCGTTGCAGTGGAACGACAGCTTCAACGAGAACCTGCTGTGCTTCACCAACAATATTCCCCAGCGCGATGGCGGCACCCACTTGGCGGGCTTCCGTTCGGCGCTGACGCGTAACCTGAATGCCTACATCGAGCAGGAAGGTCTGGCCAAGAAGCACAAGATCGCCACCACCGGCGACGATGCCCGCGAAGGTCTGACCGCGATTATCTCGGTCAAAGTGCCGGACCCCAAGTTCAGCTCGCAGACCAAGGACAAGCTGGTCTCCTCCGAGGTCAAAACCGCGGTCGAGCAGGAAATGGGCAAGCACTTCTCCGACTTCCTGCTGGAGAATCCAGGCGAAGCCAAGGCCGTGGTCGGCAAGATGATCGATGCCGCCCGTGCCCGTGAGGCCGCGCGTAAAGCACGTGAGATGACCCGGCGTAAAGGCGCCCTGGATATCGCCGGCCTGCCCGGCAAACTGGCCGACTGTCAGGAAAAGGATCCAGCGCTGTCCGAACTCTACATAGTGGAAGGGGACTCCGCGGGCGGTTCTGCCAAGCAGGGCCGTAACCGCAAGACCCAGGCAATCCTGCCGCTCAAGGGCAAGATCCTCAACGTCGAGAAAGCCCGTTTCGACAAGATGATTTCCTCCCAGGAAGTCGGCACCCTGATCACCGCGCTGGGCTGTGGTATCGGCCGCGATGAATACAACATCGACAAGCTGCGCTATCACAACATCATCATCATGACCGACGCCGACGTCGACGGTTCGCACATCCGTACCCTGCTGCTGACCTTCTTCTTCCGACAGTTGCCGGAACTGGTCGAGCGCGGCTACATCTATATCGCCCAGCCACCGCTGTACAAGGTCAAGAAGGGTAAGCAGGAGCAGTACATCAAGGACGACGAGGCCATGGAGGAATACATGACCCAGTCGGCCCTGGAAGATGCCAGCCTGCATGTCAACGAAAGTGCACCCGGCTTGTCAGGCGAGTCGCTGGAGCGGCTGGTCAACGACTACCGCCTGGTCATGAAGACCCTCAATCGCTTGTCGCGGCTGTACCCGATCGAGCTGACTGAACATTTCGTCTACATTCCCCGCGTCAGTACCGAACAGTTGGCGGACAAGGACGCCATGCAAGCCTGGCTAGACCTGCTGGATGCACGTCTGAAAGGCATGGAGAAGTCCGGTCTGGGGTACAAGACCAGCCTGCATGAAGACCCGGAGCGTCACCTGTGGTTACCGCAGGTCGAGCTGATTTCCCACGGGGTCTCCAGCTATATCACCTTCAATCGCGACTTCTTTGCCAGCAACGACTACAAGACCGTTACCAGCTTGGGCGACCAGTTGAACAGTCTGCTGGAGGAGGACGCGTACGTGCAGCGCGGCGAGCGCAAGAAGGCAGTAACCACCTTCAAGGACGCCTTGGGCTGGCTGATGACCGAAAGTACCAAGCGCCATAGCATTCAGCGCTACAAGGGACTCGGTGAAATGAACCCGAACCAGTTGTGGGAAACCACCATGGATCCCGAAGTACGGCGCATGCTCAAGGTGACGATCGAAGACGCCATTGGTGCGGATCAGATCTTCAATACCTTGATGGGCGATGCTGTAGAACCCCGCCGCGAATTCATCGAGGCCAACGCCTTGGCGGTTTCCAATCTGGACTTCTGATCCTGGTGTCGACGGGCGCATGAACTGACCTGTTTGTGCGCATTTGTTGTCATGAGCAGAACGAAAAACCCCGGCCAAAAGCCGGGGTTTTTCATTTTATGATCAGTGGGTTACGAGTGGCGTGGCGAGATCAAGGCTCCTGTACTGCTGGAGTGTACTGTGGACCGAGTGAAAATCAGCTGTGTCGGCAATGCAGAAAATCCGAGGGCGGTGAAACCGCAGAGAAATATTGCAGACCGCCGGGGTAAACAGCGCCCAATAGTTTCCACGCCGGTGTGTACAACCATCCGCTCATTTGCTCGGTGAATTGCGGTGTTATCAATGCACAGCAGTACGGATATTCGGCGGCTGGCTCTGGTCAGTGGCCAGGGCATCAGCCCCAAATAGAAATTGGTCATCGCAGTTTGACCTCCTTTCCGGCAAGCACCACAAAAGCGGGGAAGTAACCTGCCGCGTGATCGCCGCCACAGCAAGACGAGAATGACCTGCTGAAGATGGAGAAGCCAGAAAGCACTGAGGGGAGCCATTGGCTCCCCTCTAATAACTAATGCGTGCTTTGTTTTTCTTGTTTAGCGATCTGTTGTTGTTATTAGTGATCGACAGCTTTTTCATCAGATCCCCAAGAGGGATCAAGGGCAAACGTATTTCTTTGGTTGCTGGTAATGCCCTTGTCACCAGGTGATCCAACCAGAACGAGCTACCTCAGGGTAGTTTTATTCTTCTAAGACTGGTTGCCGGAATGAACCCGGAAAAGCCTACCCTCTCCAAAAAAATCGGTTTGCTGCTTCTCTGCGGTTTTGTTTTTGTTTTACCAGAGTCGAGATGTTTTTTCTTTTTGCTGTTTTTGTTGTTGTTCTTCCGTAGATAAAGCACGGCTCGTGCCAGATTCAAAATATCTTTATAAATCAATATATTGTTAGATGGCGGTTGTTTCAGCCAGGTGAGAAGCGTGCCCGATCTGTTTCCCTATCACTCAGTTGCGTTACCTGAGGAAGGCGGCCGTAACACGGGGCGCTTGGTGGGCGGTGTCACTCAGGGCGCTTGGTGAGAAAAAGGGTGGGCCATAGCGCTGGCGTAGCCGCGCGATCAGGCCGCCTGTGGGAGCCTGCCGCTGATCAGGTAATCCAACCGATTGAGCAGGAGAACCCCGCCGCTGGAATCGATGATCCGCCCTGCCCTTCAAGTAATCACTCGGACAGTGCGTGCCCTGGCCGGAGACAGGATAAAAGGTGTCGCCTACAGCAATGCGAAGGGTTGCAGCTAACGACAGGATAACGACCACACCAGAGCGTGCACGCCGCCAGCCCTGGAACTCAAGATGTTGGCCCGGATCAACTTGGCACAGCTGCCGACCGTAGTTGAACCCTGGCTATCAGGTACCAGGACCTCAGCGCGGCAAGCAAGGACCAATCCGCACGCAATCCATCCAGCCATTTCAACAACAAGTACAACGCTAAGGCTGACCTGAAGGTTGATCCTGACCCACAGCTACAGGCTAGGCGTTCGGTATGGGATCGTTATGAATATTGTATTGTCCGGCGCGATCATCACGCTGTTGCTCGCCACCCTGTTTGTCCTGATGCGCTGGGGTAATCAGCGCTGTCATGGCGCCGAGCCAGTGGGGTTGTTGACCTTCATGGCCATCCTGTTCACGTCGGGCCTGGACATGGGCCTGATCATATTTCCGTTGACCGAGTTCCCGGTCTACGCCAAGGATGGGCCATATCAATTCTCCAACCCGTTGGCTGTCGAGTTCGGCTTCTGGGGCTTTCTGATTTGGGTGTTTTACTTCATCACCACCTTTTACTTCTGTGTGATCGAGCCACGGGTGAAGTTCTTCGAGCTGAAACCGGTGAAGATCATCAACAATCTGGTGATCATCTCGACCTGCGCCTTCACCGCTTACCTGTTTCTGGTGAATATCGCCTGGTATGCCCCGGAAGTTGGCGAGGCCTGGGGTTACCTGGTGGTCTTCCTGATACTGTTGGCGGCGGTCTATTCGAGTACGGATCTCCGGTACCTGAAGATCCTGAGCGTGGCGTCGACCTGGTTGTTCTTCGCCCTGATTGCCGGAATGTGGTGGTTGATGGATGCCGATGCAGGCTACGTGGCCGAGGCGGCTGCGGCGATCGGCAGCGGCTATTTCGCCAAGCTGCATGAGTTCGTCCTGCCGCTGAGCGACTACCACGCCTTCTATTTGTTCTGGTGGTTTGCCTGGAGCGTGATGATCGGCCAGTTCGTATCGCGCTTTGTCGGTGGCCTGAAGACCTATCAACTGCTGCTGGCCCTGCTGATCATTCCGTCCATACCCTTGGCGATATGGTTTTCCGTGCTGTACTACTACTTCGCCAACGCCATCGAGATCACCTTGCTGTTGAAGCTGGCGATGGTCACGGTGGGGATTATCTTCGTGATCAATTCGGTCGATTCGCTGGTGCGCTTGTACACCGACAATCTCGGGATCAAGGTCGAGAAACTGGGGCGGCCGAAGTTCATTTTGCTGAACGTGAGCCTGCTGACTGCCCTGGTCCTGCTGTTCAAATTTACCCCGTTCGAAATTCAGACGGTGGGGCTGGTGGTGATTGCCCTGTATGCCGCGACCATCGCGACCCTGATGTGGCGCCACCGGCCGGCGCTGGCCTCGATCAATGGCTGAAAAACCTATCCACTGAACGGTATATCGAGGCTTGGCTTCAGCGAATAAAACCGCTATCGAGTACTCGAGGCTGTTCCATTCCTGGGACGTGCTGGCGGCCGACATTACTGATGTCAGGCCAGTGCCGGCACCCACCAGTAGCGCACGAAGTGGAAGAATATCGGAGCGGCGAAGCACACCGAATCCAGGCGGTCGAGCATGCCGCCATGGCCTTCGATCATATGGCCCCAGTCCTTCACCCCGCGGTCGCGTTTGATTGCCGACATCACCAGGCCGCCGGCGAAACCGAGCAGGTTGACTGTCAGGGCCATGAGCGCAGCCTGCCAGAAGTTGAACGGGGTGATCCAGCACAGCAGTGCGCCAACCAGGCAAGCCAGGCTGACACCGCCGATAAAGCCTTCCAGGGTCTTCGAGGGCGACAGGCGTGGGGCAATCTTGTGTTTGCCGAATAGCTTGCCGCAGACGTATTGCAGCACGTCGGAGAGCTGCACCACGATGATCAGCCAGGCAATCAGCAACAGGTTGCGGCCTTCATAGCCGGGGATGTCGAGGGTCAGCAGTGCCGGCACTGCGGAGATGCAATACACCGCGATCATCAGGCCCCATTGCACCTTGGACGCCCGCTCGAGAAAGCGCGTGGTATCGCCGCCCAGGGTGGCGAGAATCGGTAGCAAGAGAAACAGGTAAACCGGGATAAAGATGGCGAACAAGCCGTACCAGTCCAGCGCGATCAGCAGGTACTGCATGGGCAGGGCGAAATAGAAGGCCGCCACCAGTGCCGGGTAATCACTGCGCCGGGTCGGAGTCAGGGTCATGAATTCGCGCAGGGCATAGAACGAGACAAAGTAGAACAGCAGGATGACGCCGATATCGCCGAACAGAAAGGCCACGCCTATCACCAGCACCATCACCCACCAGGCGTTGATCCGCGCATTGAGGTTGTCGATCACCGGATTGGGCGTGTTGCCGGTGCGGCGCTTGAGCAAAAAGCCAATGGCCGACGCCAGCAGTAACAGGGCGCCGATACCGGCGAACAGCATCAGGGTGTTGTGATCCATCTCAAACCTCCTCGGGCGCCATGGCCAGCAGGGCATTGCGCGCGCGTTCGAGGAACGCATGCTTATTCTCTGTTTCGAGCCGCTGCAGCGGCTCGCCGAAACTCAGGGTGCACAGCAGCGGCAATGGCAGCGCCCTGCCCTTGGGCATGACGCGGCTGAGGTTGGCGATCCATACCGGGATCAGCTCGACCTGTGGTCGTGCCTGGGCCAGGTGGTAGAGGCCACTCTTGAATGGCAGTAGGCCGTCCTCCAGATTGCGCGTGCCCTCGGGGAACAGGATCAACGAATCACCGTTGTCCAAGGCGTCGAGCATGGGTTGCAGCGGATTGGCGTCGGGCGAACTGCGCTCGCGGTCGATCAGTACGCCGTTGAACACCCGGTTGATCAGATAGCGGCGCACGCCATCGCGCTGCCAGTAGTCGGCACCGGCCACCGGGCGGGTCGTACACCGCAGCTCTGGCGGCAACGAGGCCCAGAGCAGGACGAAGTCGCCATGGCTGCTGTGGTTGGCGTAGTACAGCCGTTGCACCGGCTGGGCGGTGCAGCCGAGCCAGAGTGCACGGGCGCCGGTCAGCAGGCGCGCGGCGGAGGTGATTGCAAAAGCGCTCAGGGAAGCGAGCATGACGACTCCTTATCCAGTAATGATTAGCTGAGGACGGCCGAGAATGATCATTACCAGCAGCCGTCAGGCAACGTACCGAAGCAAGAGCGCACCGCCGTGAGGGGGACGCTTCGCGCATGGAGATGCCCTTATGTCGAGGTGGCAGATCAGGCCGCTTCGGCGAGGCCCTGGCGCACGCGGTTGTAGAGGGTGTAGAGCAACAGGGCGAGGACCAGGGCGAGCAGGCCGTCGATCCAGCTGGCCGGCAACAGGCCGCTGGCTACACCGGCGCCGAGCACACCGAAACAGAAGGCCCGGTCGCTCTTGCCCATGGGCCCGTCGTAGCGGCGCGAGGCACCGACCATCGGCCCGAGTACGCCGGCGTATTCGCTGATCAGGGCCAGCAGCACCACCAACACCACCAGCAGCGGCGAGACGCCGGGCAGCAGGGCGAACGGCAAGTACAGGGCGCTGTCGGCGATCAGGTCGCAGAGTTCGTTGAGGTAGGCGCCGAGCCGCGACTGTTGAGCGAATTCGCGGGCGAGCATGCCGTCCACGGCGTTGAGCGCCATGCGCAGCAGCATCCACAGCGGGATCAGGGCGAACAGCCAGGCGTGCTGATGGAAGATCGCCAGGAGGCTGCCGAGCAGCAGCGAAAGCAGGGCCGCTGCCAACGTCACCTGATTGGCGCTCACACCTCTGTCGTAGAGGTACTTCACGCCGGGACGTAGCAGGTTCTGGAAGTGTGGCTTGAGTTGATATATGGACGGCATCGGCCTGAATTCCCTTTCAGTGCACTGCAGTGGTGAACAGCTTAACTGCTTTGTGTATGGCGCAGTCGCGCGCCAGTGTCGAATTAGCGCAACGGGTGAAAACTTATGCCCAGTTGTCGTGCGTTCCATGCTCTATATAAAGCATCGAATAATCAGTTAGTTATATTTCAATAAAGGATATTGCCAATATTTCGCCCACAGCTTATCCACAGGTAGCGCAGTAGGCGGCGGATTCTCCATGGTGACGAATCCACCCGGTGGCTAGAGGCTTTCGCTGGTATCGCAGGCGGCACCTTCGGCGGCCAGGGCACCGATATCGCGTTGTGCCTGGCTGATCCAGGCGAAGGCGCGATCATTCAACGCGGCAATCGCCCGCGGGCCTGTGCCTTCGGCCTGCATGGCCGGGCCTATTACCACCTGAATGGTGCCGGGGGTCTTGCCCCAGCCTTGCTTGGGCCAGAACTCGCCGGCGTTATGGGCGATGGGCAATACCGGCAGGTTGGCGTTGACCGCCAGGGAGGCGCCGCCACGGGAGAATTTGCCGATCTGGCCGGTGGCGATCCGCGTGCCTTCCGGGAAGATCAGCACCCAGGCGCCCTGCTCCAGGCGCTCGTGACCCTGCTTGGCTAGCTGCTTGAGTGCGGCTTTGGGGTTGCTGCGGTCGATGGCGATGGGTTTGAGCATGGCCATGGCCCAGCCGAAGAACGGCACATAGAGCAGTTCGCGCTTGATCACCTGGCTCAGTGGCTCGAACAGCGCCGAGAGGAAGAAGGTCTCCCAGGTGCTCTGGTGTTTGGCGAGGATCACGCAGGGCCGCTGCGGGATGTTCTCCAGGCCTGTGACCTGGTAGCGGATGCCCAGCACCACCTTGGCCAGCCAGACGGCGCAACGGCACCAGGTCTGATTGACGAAACGGTAGCGCGCCCGAAACGGCAGGAACGGCGCGACGAACATGCTGAGGATGCACCAGAAGCACGCGCTGGCAGACAGCAACAGGTAGAAGAGGAAGGTTCTGATGGTCTGCAATATCGACATGGGAGCGTGTACCGTCCTGCTGTATTTCAGTGGATAAGTTGGCTGGCGACCGCCGCCAGGTCATCGAATACCAGGGTTCCGGCAGGCAATGGCTGGGCCAGAGTCCGCAGGCCTTTGCCGGTCTTGACCAATACCGGCTGACAATCGACGGCCAGTGCGGCTTTAAGGTCACCGCTGCTGTCGCCGACGAACCACACCCCGGCCAGACTGACGCCGTAGTGTGCGGCTATCTGCTGGAGCATACCGGGCTTTGGCTTGCGGCAGTCGCAGCCGTCATCCGGACCATGCGGACAATGCACGATCAGCCCCAACTCGCCGCCCTGCTCGGCAACCAGTTGGCGCAAGCGCGCGTGCATCGCCTCCAGCGCGGCCTGATCGAAATAGCCACGCGCCAGACCGGACTGGTTGGTGGCAACCGCGACCGTCCAGCCGGCCTTGGACAAGCGGGCGATGGCGTCGACGGCACCGGGCAGCGGCAGCCACTCGTCAAGGTTTTTGATATAGGCGTCGGAGTCGTAATTGATCACGCCGTCGCGGTCGAGAATCAGCAGTTTCATGGGGCGTCCGTGGCCGGATTGCGGTGGTGGCCGCAACCCGGCGAAGGTGATGATGGGTCTCGCGAAGGTCTACCTGCGCGATCCGACCCATCCTACGATCAGGCGAGCGTCAGCTCAGTACCGAGATATCGGCCACGCCAAGGAACAGGCCGCGCAGTTTGGCCAGCAAGGCATAGCGGTTGGCCCGCACTGCCGGGTCTTCGGCGTTGACCAGCACCGACTCGAAGAAGGCGTCCACCGGTTCGCGCAGGCCGGCCAGTTGGGCCAGGGCGGCGCTGTACTGACGCGCCTCGGCCAGTGGCTGCACCGCCTGTTCGGCCTGCTGGATAGCGGCGTTGAGGGTGAACTCGCTCGGCGTATCGAAGTGGTGGGCCTGGATACTCGCGGCGACCTGACCCTCGGCCTTGCCCAGCAGGTTGGATACGCGCTTGTTGGCGGCGGCCAGGGCCGCCGCTTCAGGCAGGGCGCGGAAGGTCTGCACGGCCTGCACGCGCTGGTCGAAGTCCAGCGGCGAGACCGGGTTGACCGCCCGCACGGCCTGGTAGACGGCGACATCGACGCCTTCGTCTTCATAACGCGCGCGCAGGCGGTCGAAGATGAAGTCCTGCACCTGGGACGCCAGATTGCCGGCTTCGACCTTGCCGTCGAACTGCTCGATGGCGAAGGCGATGGTGGCCGCCAGATCCAGATCCAGTTGTTTCTCGATCAGGATACGCAGCACACCGAGGGCGGCGCGGCGCAGGGCGTAGGGGTCCTTGCTGCCGGTGGGCAGCATGCCGATGCCGAAGATGCCGACCAGGGTGTCGAGCTTGTCGGCCAGGGCCACCGCGGCGCCGGTCAGGGTGCTCGGCAATTCGGCGCCGGCACCGCGCGGCATGTATTGCTCGTTCAGTGCCAGGGCGACGTCGTCCGCCTCGCCGTCATGCTTGGCGTAGTAATAGCCGGCGATGCCCTGCATTTCCGGGAACTCGCCGACCATCTCGCTGGCCAGGTCGCACTTGCACAGCAGGCCGGCGCGCGCGGCGCGCGTAGCGTCGCCGCCAACGCGCTGGGCGATGAAGCCGGCCAGCGCGGAAACCCGCTTGGCCTTGTCGTAGACCGAGCCGAGCTGGGCCTGGAACACTACATTGGCCAGGCGCTGGTTGAGGGTCTCGAGCTTGTGCTTCTGGTCCTGCTTGAAGAAGAACTCGGCGTCGGTCAGGCGTGGGCGCACCACCTTCTCGTTGCCGGAAATGATCTGCTGCGGATCCTTGCTTTCGATGTTGGCCACGGTAATGAAGCGCGGCAGCAACTTGCCGTTGGCATCGAGCAGACAGAAGTACTTCTGGTTGTCCTGCATGGTGATGATCAGGGCTTCCTGGGGCACGTCGAGGAAGCGCTCCTCGAAGGAGCAGACCAGCGGCACCGGCCATTCGACCAGGGCGCTGACTTCATCCAGCAGCGCAGGCGGCACTATCGCAGTGCCCTGCTGCTCGCTGGCCAGTTGCTCGATGCGCGCGGCGATCTGTGCGCGACGCTCGGTGAAGTCGGCGATCACATAGGCGCTGCGCAGGTCCTCGGCGTAGTTGGCCGGTGCCGAGATGCGCACTTCCTGATTGGCGTGGAAGCGGTGGCCGCGCGAGACTCGACCGGAGGTCTGGGCGAGGATTTCGCAATCGATCACCTGGTCGCCGAACAGCATCACCAGCCACTGGCTCGGACGGACGAATTCGGTCTTGCGCGCACCCCAGCGCATGCGCTTGGGAATCGGCAGCTCGTTCAGCGAGGTTTCGACGATGCCCGGCAGCAGGCCGGCGGCGGCCTGGCCAGGGATGCGCAGGCTGAATCTCAGCTTTGGCCCACTGCGGTCGATCTCCGTCAGCTCGACACCACATTTCTTGGCGAAGCCCAGCGCCGCCTGGGTCGGGTTGCCGTCCTTGTCGAAGGCCGCCTGCAGGGGTGGGCCATCGAGGTTCTGGGTGCGATCGGCTTGTTGCTCTTCAAGTTGCTCGACGAGCACCGCGAGACGGCGCGGCGCGGCATAGTAGCGCACCTTGCCATAGCTCAGCCCGGCGCCTTTCAGGCCCTTTTCGATACCGGCGAGGAAGGCTCGGCCCAGGGTGTTCAAGGATTTTGGCGGCAGTTCTTCGGTGCCCAGTTCTACCAGGAAATCGTGCGCACTCATTCTGCTGCCTCCAGCTTGGCCAATACTTCATCACGCAGGTCGGGGGCGGCGAGGGGGAAGCCGAGTTTGCGCCGCGCTTGCAGGTAGCTCTGCGCCACGGCGCGGGCCAGGGCGCGTACGCGCAGGATGTATTGCTGGCGCGCGGTCACCGAAATGGCGCGGCGGGCGTCCAGCAGGTTGAAGGTGTGCGAGGCCTTGAGCACCATCTCGTAGGTCGGCAGCGGCAGTTCCAGTTCGATCAGGCGATTGGCTTCCGACTCATAGAAGTCGAATAGCTCGAAGAGCTTCTCGACGTTGGCGTGCTCGAAGTTGTAGGTCGACTGCTCCACCTCGTTCTGGTGGAACACATCGCCGTAGGTGACGGTGCCAAACTGACCATCGGTCCACACCAGGTCGTAGACCGAGTCGACGCCCTGAATGTACATGGCCAGGCGTTCCAGGCCGTAGGTGATCTCGCCGGTTACCGGGTAGCATTCGATGCCGCCGACTTGCTGGAAGTAGGTGAACTGGGTGACTTCCATGCCGTTCAGCCAGATTTCCCAGCCCAGACCCCAGGCGCCGAGGGTCGGCGATTCCCAGTTGTCCTCGACAAAGCGGACGTCGTGTACCAGCGGGTCGATGCCGATGGCCTGCAGCGAGCCGAGGTACAGCTCCTGGAAGTTTTCCGGATTGGGTTTGAGTACCACCTGGAACTGGTAGTAATGCTGCAGGCGGTTGGGGTTCTCGCCATAGCGGCCGTCAGTCGGACGACGCGAAGGCTGCACGTATGCAGCGTTCCAGGTCTCTGGGCCGATGGCGCGCAGGAACGTGGCAGTGTGGAAGGTGCCGGCGCCCACTTCCATATCGTAAGGCTGTAACACCACACAACCTTGCTCGGCCCAGTATTGTTGCAGGGTGAGGATCAAGTCTTGGAAGGTGCGCACGGCAGGCGTAGTCTGGCTCACGGAAAATTCACCTGTTGGGGCTGCGACAGAAAGGGCGGGAGTATACCCCAATCGACGCGGCCTCCACCGCCCTGGAAGGCCCTATGCCGCGTTGCTTCTGGTGTACCGACGACCCGCTCTATCAGGCCTATCACGATCAGGAATGGGGCGTGCCACAGCGCGATCCCCAGGCCCTGTTCGAGTTATTGCTGCTGGAGGGCTTTCAGGCCGGTTTGTCCTGGATAACCGTGCTGAAGAAGCGCGAACGGTACCGCGAGGTGCTGTTCGGCTTCGACGTGCAGCGTTTGGCCGTTATGAGCGATGAGTATCTGGAAAGCCTGATGCAAGACCCCGGTATTATCCGCAACCGCTTGAAACTCAAGGCCGCGCGGCAGAACGCCCAGGCCTGGCTGAGGCTGGAGGATCCGCTGGCGCTACTCTGGTCGTTCGTCGGCGGCGCGCCTAAGATCAATCACTTCAGCGAGCGCAGCCAGATGCCGGCCGTCACCGTGGAGGCCGAAGCCATGAGCAAGGCGCTGAAGAAGGCCGGCTTCACCTTCGTCGGCCCGACCATCTGCTACGCCTATATGCAGGCCACAGGGATGGTCATGGACCACACCACCGATTGCGACCGCTATGCCGTGCTGGCCGGTGTGTAAGTCGGGCTGAGCCCAGCGAGGCCCCACTCCCGGTTGCCGCTCGGCACAATCCCGTTGGGCGGGGCCATCCGCCTGGATCACCCGCATGACTGGCGGGTTGCGCCCGCCCTATTTCCCAACCCAAACCAAGGGGCACGCCTGCAACCGTTTCAGCCGGTTACAATGCCGGCTTTTATCCAACTGCCTGGAGTCGTACGTGGAAGTATTCAAAGGCCGCCTGGTGGTCGGCTTTCTCCGTCTGTTCGCCCTGCTGCCCTGGCGCGCCGTGCAGGCGGTGGGCAATGTCATCGGCTGGCTGATGTGGAAGCTGCCGAACAGCTCACGCGAGGTGGTGCGGATCAACCTGGCCAAGTGCTTTCCCGAACTGGGCGAGGACGAGCGTGAGCGCCTGGTCGGTCAGAGCCTCAAGGACATCGGCAAGACTCTCACCGAAAGCGCCTGCGCCTGGATCTGGCCGGCCCAGAAGTCCATCGGCCTGATCCGTGAGGTCGAGGGCCTGGAAGTCCTCGAGGAGGCTCTGGCCAGCGGCAAGGGCGTGGTCGGTATCACCAGCCATCTGGGCAACTGGGAGGTGCTCAATCACTTCTACTGCGCCCAGTGCAAGCCGATCATCTTCTACCGGCCGCCCAAGCTCAAGGCGGTCGACGAGTTGCTGCGCAAGCAGCGGGTCCAGCTGGGTAACCGGGTGGCGCCCTCGACCCGCGAAGGTATCCTCAGCGTTATCAAGGAAGTGCGCAAAGGCGGCGCCGTGGGCATTCCCGCCGACCCCGAGCCCAGCCTGTCGGCAGGGGTGTTCGTGCCCTTTCTGGGCACCCAGGCGCTGACCAGCAAGTTCGTGGCCGGCATGCTGGTTGGCGGCAAGGCCCGCGGGGTGTTCCTGCATGCCCTGCGCCTGGCCGATGGTTCCGGTTTCAAGGTGATCCTTGAGGCGGCGCCAGCAGAGATGTACAGCGAAGATGTGGAAACCGCGGTGGCGGCGATGAGCGCGGTCATCGAGAAATACGTGCGGGCCTACCCGAGCCAGTACATGTGGAGCATGAAACGCTTCAAGAAGCGCCCGCCAGGCGAACCGAGGTGGTACTGAGTCGAGGCGCCCGAACGGCACCTTTTGCCCATTGCTGCTCGGTGTTTCCAGGATTTGGCGCGATGAATCGAACCTCACCCGCTTAGGAGGGCCACCGCCATGCCCAGTCAGCGCCAGCACCCTCGTACCTCAATGAAGTGTCGGATCAAGATCTGCCACCCGAGTTTCGGTGAAGTGGTGGCGCAGACCCGTGACCTCTCCGATGGCGGCGTCTACGTCCAACACCCGGATCTGCTGGTCCTGCCCCAAGGCACAATAGTTACCGGTCAGGTACAGGATCTGCCGATCGAGGCACCGGTGCTGCAGATGGAAGTGATGAGGGTGGACGCCAAAGGTATCGGCCTGCGCTTTATTGAGCGTTGACCTACGGGCCGCCGCGCTGAAAACTTATCCCAGTGGTCAAGAAACCGCTAGAATGCCGCGCGGTGAATATTTCCAGCCGCGGCAATGGGTTCCCTAACCCCATCTCATTTAAAAAGGACATGCCATGCCCACAGTCCCTGCGACTATCTGGCGCCCGGCCCTGAGCGGCCTGATCGCCTTTCACATGCTTATCATCATTGCCAGCAACTACCTGGTGCAGCTTCCCATGACCCTGTTGGGTTGGCAGACCACCTGGGGCGCGTTCAGCTTTCCGTTCATCTTCCTCGCGACCGACCTTACCGTGCGCCTGCTCGGCAAAGGGCCGGCGCGGCAAGTGATCGCGCGGGTCATGCTGCCCGCCTTGGTCGTCTCTTATGGGGTGTCCGTGCTGTTCCAGAGCGGCAGTTTCGCCGGCGTTAGCGCGTTGCTGGCGTTCAACCTGTTCGTCGCCCGCATCGCCCTGGCCAGCTTCCTCGCCTATGTCCTCGGGCAGCTGCTGGATATCCAGGTATTCGACCGCCTGCGCAACCTGCGTCACTGGTGGGTGGCCCCGGCTGCCTCGACGGTGTTGGGCAACCTGCTGGACACCTTCGCCTTCTTCTCCATCGCCTTCTGGCAAAGCAACGACCCGTTCATGGCCGAGCACTGGGTCGAGATCGCGGCAGTGGATTACGCCATCAAACTGGCGGTCAGCCTGCTGCTCTTCGTGCCCCTCTACGGCATGCTGCTCAACGCCATCGCCCGGGCTGTGCCCAAGCGCGAGGTGCTGTCTTCCCGAGGTTGACGGCGACGCAACAGCGAACCGGGGGCCGACTGCGTGTGAGCTACTCGGGTTGCTGCTGGCGTTTATCCAGCTTGCGCAGGAATACCGTCATTTCCTTTTCCGCCTGCTTGTCGCCATGATCGCGCGCGGCCTGCAAGCCCTGCTCCCATGCCTGGCGGGCCGCCAGCGGTTGTTCGGCGGCCAGCAGCGCCTTGCCGAGCAACTTCCAGGCGGCCGAATACTTGGGGTCGAACTCGACACAGCGCTGCAGGTGTTCGGCGGCGCGCGCCGGTTCGCCCGCATCCAGATAGCCCTTGCCCAGGCCGAAGCGCAGCAGGGCGTTGTCCACGCCCTTGGCCAGCATTTTTTCCAGGGATTCGAGCATAAAACCTCCGAGTAGGAGCGGACGGAACGCCTAGTTCCAAGCCCGCGAAGCTCTTGCGTTGCCCAGCTAGCAGGCATGGCCTCCTGTGCTCAGAAAAACGTCAGGCCGACCTGGAACAGTCGCTCGGCATCGCGGATGTACTTCTTGTCCACCAGGAACAGGATCACGTGGTCGCCGGATTCGATCACCGTGGCGTCGTGGGCGATCAGCACTTCCTCGGCGCGAATGATCGCCCCGATGGTGGTGCCCGGCGGCAGCGGGATGTCCTTGATGGCGCGGCCGACCACCTTGCTCGACTTGGCGTCGCCGTGGGCGATGGCCTCGATGGCTTCGGCGGCGCCGCGACGCAACGAGTGCACGCTGACGATATCGCCACGGCGCACATGGGTCAGCAGGGTGCCGATGGTGGCCAGCTGCGGGCTGATGGCGATGTCGATCTCGCCGCCCTGGACCAGGTCGACATAGGCCGGGTTGTTGATCAGGGTCATCACCTTGCGCGCGCCGAGACGCTTGGCCAGCAAGGACGACATGATGTTGGCCTCGTCGTCGTTGGTCAGGGCGAGGAAGATGTCGGCATCGCTGATGTTCTCCTCGACCAGCAGGTCGCGGTCGGAGGCGCTGCCCTGGAGGACCACGGTGCTGTCGAGGTTTTCCGAGAGGTAGCGGCAGCGCGCCGGGTTCATCTCGATGATCTTCACCTGATAGCGACTCTCGATCGCCTCGGCCAAGCGCTCGCCGATATGCCCGCCGCCGGCGATCACCACCTTCTTGTAGCTGACCTCCAGGCGGCGCATCTCGCTCATCACCGCGCGGATGTGGCCCTTGGCGGCGATGAAGAACACCTCGTCGTCGGCCTCGATCACCGTATCGCCCTGCGGCAGTATCGCCCGGTTGCGCCTGAAGATCGCCGCCACCCGGGTGTCGACATTGGGCATGTGTTCGCGCAACTGGCGCAGTTGTTGGCCGACCAGCGGGCCGCCGTAGTAGGCGCGCACGGCCACCAACTGGGCCTTGCCTTCGGCGAAGTCGATTACCTGCAGCGAGCCGGGGTATTCGATCAGGCGCTTGATGTAGTTGGTCACCACCTGTTCCGGGCTGATCAGCACGTCGACCGGAATCGCTTCGTTGTTGAACAGGCCGGAGCGGGTCAGGTAGGCCGCCTCGCGCACCCGGGCAATCTTGGTCGGGGTATGGAACAGGGTGAAGGCCACCTGACAGGCGATCATGTTGACTTCGTCGCTGTTGGTCACCGCGATCAGCATGTCGGCATCGTCCGCGCCGGCCTGGCGCAGCACCGTGGGGAAGGAGCCGCGGCCCTGTACGGTGCGGATATCCAGACGGTCGCCGAGGTCACGCAGGCGATCACCGTCGGTGTCGACCACGGTGATGTCGTTGGCCTCGCTGGCCAGGTGTTCCGCCAGGGTGCCGCCGACTTGGCCAGCGCCGAGAATGATGATTTTCAAGCGATCACTCCTGTTGGGTGGACCGGGCTGCGTTCAGCTCCAGTCCACCGACTCCAGTTATACGGGCGTTGCGCTGGACTCGAGCCTGTGCAGCCCGGCCCAGCCGACGAATCTGTTCAGCATGCGGCGATCTTGCTCAGCTTGGCATAGTAGAAACCATCGTGACCGTCGATTTGCGGCAACAACTGGCGACCGTGGGCCACCTGGAGACCGAAGTCGGCGCTTATCTCCAGTTCACGGGCGCTCGGCGTACGGGCGAGAAAGGCGGCGATGTTGTCACTGTTCTCCATGGGCAGCACCGAGCAGGTGGCGTACAGCAGGATGCCGCCGACTTCCAGGGTCGGCCACAGGGCATCGAGCAATTCGCCCTGCAACTGGGCCAGCGCTGGAATATCCGCGGGTTGACGGGTCAGCTTGATGTCCGGATGGCGGCGAATCACCCCGGTGGCGGAGCACGGCGCGTCGAGCAGAATCCGCTGGAACGCCTGGCCATCCCACCAGGCCGCGGTATCACGGCCATCGGCGGCGATCAGCTCGGCGTCGAGGTTGAGGCGCTTGAGGTTTTCGCGCACCCGGACCAGGCGCTTTTCTTCCAGATCCACGGCCACCACGCCGGCCAGTGCCGGTTCGGCCTCGAGCAGGTGACAGGTCTTTCCGCCCGGTGCGCAGCAGGCATCCAGCACCCGTTGCCCGGGGGCCAGTTCGAGCAGGTCGGCGGCCAGTTGCGCGGCTTCGTCCTGCACGCTGAAGTAGCCTTCGGCGAAGCCCGGCAAGCCGGTGACATCGCACGCTTGCAGCAAACGGATGCCGTCTCGGCTGAACGTGCAGGGCTCGGCGGCGAATCCGCTGCGGCGCAGCTCAGCCAGGTAGTCATCGCGGCTGCCGAGGCGGCGATTGACCCGCAGGATCAGCGGCGGATGGGCGTTGTTGGCTGCGCAGATGGCTTGCCATTGTTCGGGCCATTGGGCTTTCAGGGCTTTCTGCAGCCAGCGTGGATGGGCGCTATGCAGCACCGGATCGCGATCCAGGCTGGCAATAATGCTGTCGCTGTCGCGCTGGGCATTGCGCAGCACGGCATTGAGCAGGCCCTTGAGCGAAGGCTTCTTCAATTTGTCGATACAGGCGACGGTCTCGCCGATGGCGGCGTGGGCGGGAATACGCGTGTAGAACAACTGATACAGCCCGATCAGCAGCAGTGCCTCGACATCCCGGTCGACCGCCTTGAAAGGTTTTTGCAGCAGTTTATCGGCGATCAGCGCCAGGCGTGGTTGCCAGCGTGCGGTACCGAACGCCAGATCCTGGGCCAGGCCGCGATCGCGCTGCTCAACCCTGTCCAGCAGCGGTGGCAGGCTGCTGCCCAGGGAGGCCTTGCCATTGAGCACGACAGCCAGGGCGCGGGCGGCTGCGAGACGAGGGTTCATACGCCGAGCACCAGGCCGACGGCGAACTGCTCGCGGCGGCTGTTGTACAGGTCACTGAAGTTAAGCGCCTTGCCGCCGGGTAGTTGCAGACGGGTCAAGCGCAGTGCGCCTTGGCCGCAGGCAACCGTCAGGCCCTGTTTGTCGGCCGCGAGTATGCTGCCGGGAGCACCGCTGCCCTCACCCAACTCAGCCGCATGCACCTTCAGCGCTGCGTCACTCAGGGTGCTGTGGCAGATCGGCCAGGGGTGGAAGGCGCGGATCAGCCGCTCCAGTTCCAGCGCCGGGCGCGTCCAGTCCAGACGTGCTTCATCCTTGTTCAGCTTGTGCGCGTAGGTGGCCAGGCTGTCGTCCTGCACATCGCCGACCAGGGTGCCGCTGGCCAGGCCGCTGATTGCTTCGAGCACTGCCTGCGGGCCAAGAGCGGCCAGGCGGTCGTGCAGGCTGCCGCCGGTGTCGTCGGCGGCAATCGGTGTGCTGACTTTCAGCAGCATCGGCCCGGTGTCCAGGCCAGCTTCCATCTGCATGACGGTGACCCCGGATTCGCTGTCGCCGGCTTCAATGGCGCGCTGGATCGGTGCGGCGCCGCGCCAGCGCGGCAGCAGTGACGCGTGGCTGTTGATGCAGCCCAGTCTCGGGATATCCAGGACCACCTGCGGCAGGATCAGGCCGTAGGCCACGACCACCAGCAAGTCTGGCGCGAGCGCTGCCAGTTCGGCCTGGGCTGCCGGGTCGCGCAGGGTTTGCGGCTGAAATACCGGAACTGCATGCTGCAGTGCCAGCTGCTTGACCGGGCTGGCGGCGAGCTTCTGTCCGCGGCCGGCCGGCCGATCCGGCTGGCTGTACACGGCAATGATCTGGTGCGGGCTATCGAGCAGGGCCTTGAGGTGTTCGGCGGCGAACTCCGGGGTGCCGGCAAAGACGATACGCAAAGACTCGGACATGGATTCTCGCTAATCACTACTGAAAAAGAAGAAGGCTTGCCGCGGCAAGCCTTCTATCAAGGTGTGGTTCAAGCCTGCTGGCGATGTTGCTTTTCCAGCTTCTTCTTGATCCGGTCGCGCTTGAGGTTGGACAGGTAATCGACGAACAGCTTGCCGTTGAGGTGATCGCACTCGTGCTGGATGCACACCGCGAGCAGGCCTTCGGCGATCAGTTCGTAGGGCTGGCCATCGCGGTCCAGGGCCTTGATCCTGACTTTTTGCGGTCGGTCGATGTTTTCGTAGAAGCCCGGCACCGAGAGGCAGCCTTCCTGGTATTGCTCCACCTCGTCGGTGAGGGTCTCGAACTCGGGGTTGATGAACACCCGGGGTTCGCTTCGGTCTTCCGACAGATCCATCACCACCAGGCGCTTGTGTACGTTGACCTGGGTCGCGGCTAGGCCGATGCCGGGGGCTTCGTACATGGTTTCAAACATGTCGTCGATCAGTTGACGCAAGGCGTCGTCGACCATGTCCACCGGCTTGGCGATGGTGCGCAAGCGTGGATCGGGAAATTCGAGGATGTTTAAGATAGCCATATGCGTTTGTGATGCACTTGTGGAATAAAGTCAAAATCCGCTGCTAAGATGATGAGCAGCATTGAAAAACGGCTTCACGCCGCAGTACTACTGGGTTTAGTCGCGGCGCTAGGGCGCTCCACGTGAAGACACATAATAAAGGGATTCACCGCATGAGGAAATCACTACTCGCCCTGCTATTGCTTGCCGCTAGCGGCTTGGCCCAGGCCGAAGTGCATCTCAAGGACGGTCACCCAGACCGTTATACCGTGGTCAAGGGCGATACTCTCTGGGATATTTCCGGGCGGTTTCTCAGTGAGCCGTGGAAGTGGCCGGAAATCTGGCATGCCAACCCGCAAGTGGCAAACCCCCACCTGATCTATCCCGGCGACCAACTCAGCCTGGTCTATGTCGATGGTCAGCCACGCCTGATGCTCAGCCGCGGCGAGTCGCGTGGCACCATCAAGCTGTCGCCGCAGATCCGCAGCACGCCGATGGCCGAAGCGATTCCGACCATCCCGCTGGGAGCGATCAACAGCTTTCTGCTGAGCAACCGCATCGTCGATACCCCTGAAGCGTTCGAGAGAGCACCCTATATCGTCGCCGGCAACGCCGAGCGCGTGGTCAGCGGTGCCGGTGATCGGGTCTACGCGCGCGGTTCCTTCGACGAAACTGCGCCGGTGTATGGCATCTTCCGCCAAGGCAAGACCTACGTCGACCCGGATACCCAGGAGTTCCTCGGGATCAACGCTGATGACATCGGCGGCGGTGAGATCGTGGCCGAGGAAGGTGATATCGGCACCATGAACCTGACCCGCTCGACCCAAGAAGTGCGCCTCGGCGATCGCCTGTTCGCCACCGAAGAGCGGGCGATCACCTCGACCTTCATGCCCAGCGCGCCGAGCAGCGACATCAAGGGATTGATCCTCGACGTCCCGCGCGGCGTGACCCAGATCGGCCAGTTCGACGTGGTCACCCTGAACAAGGGCGCGCGTGATGGCCTGACCGAGGGTAACGTGCTGGCGGTGTACAAGACCGGCGAAACCGTGCGCGACCGGGTCACGGGCGAAGCGGTGAAGATCCCGGATGAGCGGGCCGGTCTGTTGATGGTGTTCCGCACCTACGAAAAGCTCAGCTATGGCCTGATCCTTGGAGCCACCCGCCAGCTTGCGGTGATGGACAAGGTCCGCAACCCGTAACGCCCCAGCGCCAGCCGCGCGCCTGCGCGGTTGGCGTTTCTGCTGCACCGCTACCTGCCGCCCGTACTCCCCCGCGAAGTTTCCGGGCGCGACCGATCAAGGATGATCGCCATGGCGCAATGCCCCAGCTACCGTATTTCCCCTGCCGAACTCGAAGCCCGCCTGCGTCTGCACAGCCTGCCGGAGCTTGGGCCGCGGCGTTTCCGCAAACTGCTCAGCGCCTTCGACAACGCCTGCGCGGCCCTTAGTGCGCCGGCCAGCGCCTGGCGTTCACTGGGTTTGCCGGTGGCTTGTGCCGAACCCCGGCGCAGCAGCGAGGTGCGTGAGCGCGCTGCTGCCGCCCTGGCCTGGCTGGAGGCGGAGCGGCATCATCTGTTGATGTGGGACGATCCGAGTTACCCGGGATTGCTCGCCGAGCTCGGCGATGCACCCCCCTTGCTCTATGTGGCCGGCGATCCGGCGTTGCTCGAGCAGCCGCAACTGGCCATGGTCGGCAGCCGCCGCGCTTCAAGGCCCGGACTGGATACCGCGCACAGTTTCGCCCGCAGCCTGGCTGCCGGTGGCTTCGTCATCACCAGCGGCCTGGCGCTGGGCATCGACGGCGCGGCCCATCGAGGCGCACTGGATGCGGCAGGCAAAACCATCGCGGTACTCGGCACCGGCTTGCAACGCCTGTATCCGGCGCGGCACCGGCAGCTGGCCGCGGACATCGTCGAGCATGGCGGTGCGCTGGTGTCGGAGTTGCCGCTGGATTGCCCGCCGCATGCGGGCAATTTCCCTCGGCGCAACCGCATCATCAGTGGCCTGTCCCTCGGCGTGCTGGTGGTCGAGGCCAGCCCTTCCAGCGGTTCACTGATCACCGCGCGGCTGGCGGCCGAACAAGGCCGCGAGGTCTATGCCATCCCAGGTTCGATCCACCACCCCGGTGCGCGCGGCTGCCATCAGCTGATCCGCGATGGCGCCGTGCTGGTGGAAAGCATCGAGCATATTCTCGAAGCGCTGCGCGGCTGGCAGTTGCAGTCGCCGTTGGCGAACCAGACGAGTGCGACCCAGCGTTTCGAGCACCCGCTGCTCGACTTGCTGCATGCGGCGCCGCACAGCAGTGAAGCCCTGGCGGCGGTCAGCGGGTGGCCGTTGTCGCAGGTGCTGGCGGCCCTCACCGAGCTGGAGCTGGACGGCCACATAGCCTGCGAAGCCGGACGCTGGGTGGGCCGCGCCCGCTAGCTTGGATACACTGCGCGGCATTCCTTCAGCGGGAGAGCAGTGAATGGTCAGCAGTTGGCAGGTACAGCAGGCGGCGCGCGTGGTGCGTCAGGGCGGAATAATTGCTTACCCGACCGAGGCGGTGTGGGGGCTGGGCTGCGACCCGTGGAACGAAATCGCGGTGGAGCGCCTACTGGCGCTGAAAGAGCGACCTATGGGCAAGGGCCTGATCCTGGTGGCGGACTGCATTGAGCAGTTCGATTTTCTGCTCGCAGATCTGCCGGATATCTGGCAAGAGCGCCTGGCCAGTACTTGGCCGGGGCCCAATACCTGGCTGGTACCGCATCAGCAGCGCCTGCCCGAGTGGATCACCGGCGAGCACAGCAGCGTCGCTTTGCGCGTCAGCGATCACCCGCTGGTGCGCGAACTCTGCGCCCTCACCGGCCCGCTGGTCTCGACCTCGGCCAACCCTGCCGGCCGCCCGGCGGCCCGCACGCGCCTGCGGGTCGAGCAGTACTTTCCGCGGCAATTGGACAAGGTACTCGGCGGCGCCCTGGGCGGGCGCAAGAACCCCAGCCTGATTCGCGACCTGATTAGCGGCGATGTGATCAGGCCATCCTGATGCTTTCGGCTTTGGTAGGGTGGATTGACGGCGCCTTGTCATGAAATCGAGAGTTAGGCGGTTTGTCAGCGCCGCGTAACCCACCCTTTCAGGCGCCGCTGATAGCCATGGCGGGTTACGCCGCGGCAGACATTGGACTGTGCGGCGCGCCTCAACCAGCCTATGGCAGCAGAATGGTCGAGCCGGTGGTCTGTCGGGCGCTCAGGGCGGCTTGCGCGGCTGCGGCGTCCTTGAGGGCATGGCGATTGCTGATGTCGACCTGGAGCCGGCCGCTTTCGATCATGCCGAACAGTTCGTCGGCCATCATCTGCAGGCGCTCGGGGGTATCGGCGTAGCCGGCCAGGGTCGGCCGGGTGACGAACAGCGACCCTTTCTGCGCGAGGATGCCCAGGTTGACTCCGGTGACCGCCCCGGAGGCGTTGCCGAAGCTGACCAGCAGCCCGCGTGGGGCCACGCAGTCCAGCGAGGTTTCCCAGGTGTCCTTGCCGACGCCGTCGTAGACCACCGGGCACTTGTGCCCATCGGTCAGTTCCAGCACGCGCTGGGCCACGTTCTCATGGCTGTAGTCGATGGTCGCCCAGGCGCCCTGCGCCATAGCCCGCGCGGCTTTCTCGGCCGAGCTGACGGTGCCGATCAACTTCACTCCCAGGGCCTTGGCCCACTGGCAGGCCAGGGAGCCGACGCCACCGGCGGCGGCATGGAACAGGATGGTTTCGCCGCCTTGCAGTGGAAATACCTGGCGCAGCAGGTACTGCACGGTCAGGCCCTTGAGCATCACCGCCGCGGCCTGCTCGAAGCTGATGGCATCCGGCAGTTTGACCAGCTTGCCGGCCGGCAGCACGTGCAGTTCGCTGTAGGCACCCAGCGGTGCGGTGGCGTAGGCCACGCGGTCGCCGACTTGGAACTGGCTGACCTGCGCGCCGACGGCTTCGACGATGCCGGCAGCTTCATTGCCCAGGCTCGATGGCAGCGCCGGTGGCGGATACAGGCCGCTGCGAAAGTAGGTGTCGATGAAATTCAGGCCGATCGCCTGGTTCTGCACGCGGACCTCGTGGGGACCGGGTGCGGCGGGCTGGTAGTCGCGGTACTCGAGGACTTCGGGGCCGCCGTGGCTGCTGAATTGAATACGCTTGGCCATCTCAGGCTCCTTGTCGCAGGGTTCGCCCACGGGCATGGGCGATTAAGGCCCCTATCCAACCGCTGTGCAGGCGCGGCGTCAACAGCAAGCCGGTGTCGGCAAATGTTATGCTGGCCGCCGATTTCGCCTGCTGGGTAACCTCCGGCTGGCCTGACTGCTTTCAAGGTGCCGCCGTGAGTGACCGTACTGAGGCCGTAAAGGCCTATCTGCTCGACCTGCAAGACCGTATTTGCTCCGCCCTGCAAGCCGAGGACGGTGGCGCCGAGTTCTTCGAGGATAGCTGGCAGCGCCCGGCCGGTGGCGGTGGCCGCACGCGGGTGATGGAGAATGGCGCGCTGATCGAAAAGGGCGGAGTGAACTTCTCCCATGTGTTTGGCGACGGCCTGCCGCCTTCGGCCAGCGCCCATCGCCCGGAGCTGGCCGGACGTGGTTTCGAGGCGCTTGGCGTGTCCCTGGTGATCCACCCGGAAAACCCCTACGTTCCAACCTCCCATGCCAACGTGCGCTTCTTCAGTGCCGAGAAAGAGGGCGAAGAGCCGGTCTGGTGGTTCGGTGGTGGCTTCGACCTGACCCCTTATTACGCCAACGAAGAAGATTGCGTGCACTGGCACCGGGTCGCTTTTGAGGCCTGCGCGCCTTTCGGCGCCGAGGTCTATCCGCGCTTCAAGGCCTGGTGCGATCGCTACTTCCAGATCAAGCACCGCGGCGAACCTCGCGGCATCGGCGGCCTGTTCTTCGACGACCTGAACCAGTGGGACTTCGACACCAGCTTCGCCTTCATGCGCGCGATCGGCGATGCCTACCTCGCGGCCTACCTGCCCATCGTGCAGCGGCGCAAGCTGACTCCCTACGGCGAGCGCGAGCGCGAGTTCCAGGCGTTCCGCCGCGGCCGCTATGTCGAGTTCAATCTGGTCTACGACCGCGGCACCCTGTTCGGCCTGCAGTCCGGCGGGCGCACCGAGTCGATCCTCATGTCGCTGCCGCCGCAGGTGCGCTGGGGCTACGACTGGAAGCCCGAGCCGGGCAGCGAGGAGGCGCGCCTGACCGAGTACTTTCTGACCGACCGCGACTGGCTGGCTGAGCCACAATAGACGCTAGGGTGGGCGTCAGCCCACCTCTCTGGAAAGGGCGGTGGGCTGAAGCCCACCCTACGCATCCCACGAGGTGTTTCATGGACCGCTACGCTGTATTTGGCAACCCCATCGCGCACAGCAAGTCGCCGATGATTCACCGGCTGTTCGCCGCGCAGACCGGCGAGCAGCTGAGCTATGAGGCGCTGCTCGCCCCGCTGGATGACTTTCCCGGCTTCGCCCGGGCGTTCTTCGCCGAGGGCAAGGGCGCCAACGTCACGGTGCCGTTCAAGGAGCAGGCCTTTCAGCTGGCCGACAGCCTGACCGCCCGCGCCCGACGCGCCGGCGCGGTGAACACCCTGAAGAAGCTGGATGACGGCAGCCTGCTCGGCGACAACACCGACGGCGCCGGGCTGGTGCGTGACCTGACGGTCAACGCCAGTTTCGGCCTGCGCGGCAAACGCATTCTCCTGCTGGGCGCCGGCGGGGCCGTGCGCGGGGTGCTCGAGCCCTTGCTGGCGCAGCAGCCGGCGGCCCTAGTGATCGCCAACCGCACGCTGGCCAAGGCCGAGCAGCTGGCCCGCGAGTTCGCCGACCTGGGGCCGGTGGTGGCCTGCGGTTTCGACCGGATCGATGCGCCGGTGGACCTGATCGTCAACGGCACTTCGGCCAGCCTGAGCGGCGAGCTGCCGCCGCTGGCGGCGAGCCTGATCAGGTCCCATCACACGCTGTGCTACGACATGATGTACTCCAGGCAGCCAACCGCCTTCAACCGCTGGGCCGCCGAGCAGGGCGCGGCGCACACCCTGGATGGCCTGGGCATGCTGGTCGAGCAGGCCGCCGAGGCGTTCTTCCTCTGGCGCGGGGTGCGCCCGGACAGCGAGCCGGTACTGGCCGAGTTGCGCCGCTCGCTCGCGGCCTGAAGCGGGCTGAATGCCCCGGTTGATTGCCTAGCGCAAGCTCGGCAGCTGACTGCAACCCGTAGGGTGCGCTGCGCGCACCAACGACTCGCCGATCATGGCACATGACATAACCGTACAAGCGCAGCGCACCCGGAACCCTAATCCTCGAACTGCACCGGGCACAGCTCGGCGCCTTCGAGTTTGAGGATTTCCTCGATCACCTGCGGTCGGGCGCGGCGCAGGATCAGGTGGCGGTCTTGCGCCAGCAGCCGCCGCGCTTCCTGGTGGAGCATTTCCACCCCGGCGTAATCGATGAAGTTGACGTGGTGGGCATCGATGATCACCCGCTCGCCTTTACTGCGCTGGATGATCTGTTGCAGGTAGTGGCAGGCACCGAAAAAGATCGACCCCTCAACGCGCAGCAATTCCTCCTCGCCCTCCTGCCAGAACTTCACCCGTGGCTGCGAGGTGCGCTTGAGGTAGAAGAACAGCGAGGCCAGCACCCCGGCATAGATCGCCGTTTGCAGCTCCAGCAGCAGGGTGGCGAGCAGGGTCAGCAGCATCACCAGGAACTCCGAGCGACTGACCCGGAACAGTGCGCGTACCCCGGCAATATCCACCAGCCCCCAGCAGATCAGCAGGATGCTCGCGGCCATGCTGGGCAGCGGGATATGGGCGATCAGGCGGGCGCCGACCAGGGCAAACAGGGCCACCAGCAGCGCGGAAAACACCCCGGCCAGGGGCGAGCGTGCGCCGGCCTGCAGGTTCAGGGCCGAGCGGGTGAAGGAGCCGGCCGACAAGGAACCGGAGAACCAGGGGCCGATCAGGTTGGACAGGCCCTGGGCGCGCACCTCCTGGTTGGCGTCGAGGAACTGCTGGGATTTGCTGGCCAGCGCGCGGGCAATCGACAGGCTGGTGACCAGGCCGAGCATGCCGCAGGCCACCGCAGCCGGTAGCAGCTGCAGGATGCTCTCCAGCTCGAAGCGCAGCGGGCTGAACGGTGGCAGCTGGCCGTCGAAGGCGCTGACCAGGGCGATGCCGCCGAGCTGGGCCGGCCAAGCCAGCACGGCCAGGCTGCCGGCGACTATGCCGATCAACAGGGCCGGCAGGCGTGGCCAGAATCGTCTTATCAGCAGGCTGACGCCCAGGCTGAAGAGAGCCAGGGCCAGGGAGCGCCAGTCGATTTCCGCCAGGTGTTCGCCGAGGTTGAGCAGGGTCGCCAGTGCCGTCGCCTGGCTGGGCATGCTGATGCCGATGAGGTTGGGCAACTGACCGAGCACGATCACCGTCGCGGCGCCGAGGGTGAAGCCGAGCACCACCGAGTGCGAGACGAAGTTGACCAGGGCGCCGAAGCGCAGCAGGCCGAGCAGCCACTGGAACAGCCCGGCGAGAAAGCTCAGCAACAGGATCAGGGCGATAAAATCGTCGCTGCCCGGCGTCGCCAATGGGCTGACGCTGGTGAACAGGACGATGGAGATTGCCGCGGTCGGCCCGCAGATCAGGTGCCAGGACGAGCCCCACAGGCAGGCGATGATCACCGGCACTATGGCCGCGTACAGGCCATACTCGGCGGGCAGGCCGGCGATCAAGGCATAGGCGATGGATTGCGGCAGAGCCAGGATGGCGCCGCTCAGGCCCACCAGCAAATCATTGCCGAGGCTGCGTCGGCTGGTGTTGGGCAGCCATCTGAGGAAAGGCAGTAGGGTTTGGCGGTTGGGTAGCTGCATGGGGGCGTCTAGTTATGGGCTGGAGGCGGACTGCCCCGTCGAGCACAAGTCCCGGCCGATCCGGGGCGGCCAGCGTAGGGTGAACCTGGGCTCACCCTACGCAATCCAGCCTGGCGATTCAAAGCTTAGCTTTGACCGCCGCCATCGCGTCGCCGCCATCGCGGGTGGTGACACCTTTGAGCCAGGCGTCCAGCACCGCCGGGTTGGCCTGGAACCAGGCCTTGACCGCCTCGGTGTTGCTCGCCTGCTTGCTCAGCACCTGATTCATGATGCTGTTCTCCATCTCCTGGGTGAAGCTCAGGTTGCTCAGCAGCTGGCTGACGTTCGGGCATTGCGCGGCATAGTCTTTGCGGGCCAGGGTGTTGACGCTGCCACTTTCGCCAAAATACTTTTCGCCACCCTTGAGGTACTTGATGTCGTAGTTGACGTTCATCGGGTGCGGGGTCCAGCCGAGGAACACCACGAACTGGTCGCGTTTCACCGCGCGGCCGACTTGCACCAGCATCGCCTGTTCGCTCGATTCCACCAGTTTCCAGTCACCCAGGCCGAACTCGTCGGCTTCAATCATCTGGCGGATCGATTCGTTGGCCGGCGAGCCCGAGGCGATGCCGTAGAGCTTGTGCTTGAACTGGTCGGCATATTTGTCGAGATCGGCAAAGGTCTTCACCCCAGCCTCATAGGCGTAGGTCGGCACGGCCAGTGTGTACTCGGTGCCGCTGAGGTTCTGCGCCAGCTTGGCCACCTCACCGCTGGCGACGAACTTGTCGTAGTTGCTTTGCTGCGCCGGCATCCAGTTGCCGAGGAAGACATCGACCTGGCCCTTCTGCAGGCCGGCGAAGATGATCGGCACGGCCAGGATCTGGGTTTGTGCCTTGTAGCCCAGGCCGTCGAGCAGGAAGCTGGTGATGCCGTTGGTCACCGCGATGTCGCTCCAGCCCGGATCGCCGAGTTTGACCGTGGCGCATTGGGCGTCTTCGGCCTGGGCCTGCAGGGTGCCGACGGCCAGCAGCAGGCTCGCGGTACATAGGGTGCTGATCTTGTTCATGGGGCATCTCCACTTATTTTAGTTGTAGTAGCACGCTTGTCGGTTGTCGCGATCATGGCCGCGGGTAGCGGGCGCGGCGCTCCAGGTCGTCCAGGTCGATGTGGTTGCGCATGTATTGCTGGCTGGCGTCGACCATGGGTTGATGGTCCCAGCTCTTCAGCTTGCCCTTGGCCAGCGACTCGGCGACGAAACGTCGACGCCGCTGGCTGGCGAGGGTGGCCTGATGGATCGCCGGCATGTCCCAGCGCTGGTGGGCGTCATCGAGGAACTCGGCCAGCAGGCCTTGGTGATCGGGCGACTGGGCCAGGTTCTCCAGCTCTTTCGGGTCATTGGCCACGTTGAACAACAGTAGTGGGTCCTGTTCGGAATAGATGAATTTCCAGTCGCCGCGGCGGATCATCATCAGCGGGCTGTTGGTGCCTTCGCCCATGTACTCGCCGAGTACTTCGTCGTGCCCGCCGCTGCCCTGCAAGTGTGGCAGCAGGGAGCGGCCATCGAGCGGCAGGCTGGGGTCCAGCGAACCGCCGGCCAGCTCCACCAGGGTCGGCAGCAGGTCGGCGGTGGACATCGACTGGCTGACCCGGTGCGCGGCGAATTGGCGCGGCGCGTGCACCACGAAGGGCACCCGTGCGGCCATCTCGAACCAGTGCATCTTGTACCAGAGTCCGCGCTCGCCAAGCATGTCACCATGGTCGCCGGAGAAGACGATGATGGTGTCCTCGGCCAGGCCGCAATCGCCGAGGGTTTTCAGCAGCTTGCCGATATTCGCGTCGATATAGCTGCAGGCCCCGAAATAGGCGCGCCGCGCATCCCGGATCTTCTCCGCGGGCAGCGCCTTGCCCCACAGGTCGATGACCTTGAGGATGCGTTGCGAGTGCGGGTCGAGGTCCTGCTGGTCGATGTTGACCCCCGGCAGCGGGACGTCCTCGTCGCGGTACAGGTTCCAGAACTCTTCCGGGATGCAGTAGGGGTCGTGCGGGTGAGTCATCGACACCGTCAGGCAGAACGGCTGCTCGGCGTTCTCGCGGACATGGTTGTAGAGATACTGCTGGGCCTTGAACACCACCTCTTCATCGAAATCCAGCTGGTTGGTGCGCACCGTTGGGCCAGCCTGCAATACCGAGGACATGTTGTGGTACCAGCTCAGGCGTTCGTCCGGCGCGTCCCAGTTCACCGCCCAGCCATAGTCGGCCGGGTAGATGTCGCTGGTCAGGCGCTCTTCGTAGCCATGCAGCTGGTCCGGGCCGCAGAAGTGCATCTTGCCGGCCAGCGCCGTGTGGTAGCCGAGGCTGCGCAGGTAATGAGCGTAGGTCGGCACATCGCCGGGAAAGTCGGCGGCGTTGTCGTAGGCGCCGATTTTCGACGGCAGCTGGCCGCTGACCAGGGTGAAGCGTGACGGGGCACAGAGCGGGCTGTTGCAGTAGGCGGAATCGAATACCACGCCGGTTTCGGCCAGGCGCACCAGGTTGGGCATCTTGATCGGTGAGGCCGGATCATGGATCGGCAGCAGCGGAGCGGCCATCTGGTCGGCCATGATGAAGAGAATGTTGGGACGTTTCATGGCGAGCCGTTATTCCATATAAAAAATTTATGCGAAATTGCTGCTAGCGATAATCTGCGCTGCAAGAAATGTGGTAAACCCGCTGCAAACACATGACTCGGATAACTACAGCTTATGTTTGAGAGTATCGAGGGCGTTTCCCTGGACGTGTTGCGGGTGTTCGAGTCCGCCGCCCGCCATCTGAGTTTCACCGCGGCGGCGACCGAACTGGGCAGCAGCCAGCCGGCGATCAGCCAGCAGATCAAGCGTCTGGAGCAGCAGCTGGCGACCCGTCTGTTCGATCGGGTCTATCGCGGCATCGTCCTTACCGAGGCCGGCGAGATGCTGCTGCGCTATGTGCGCAGCGGACTGGAGTCGCTCGATGCCGGCCTGATGGCGGTCACCGCCCGGCAGCAGCACGAGGTCTTGCAGGTGGCCACCGACTTCGCCTTCGCCGCCTATTGGCTGATGCCGCGCCTGCCGCGTTTTCATCAGCTCCACCCCGAGGTGGATGTCAGCCTGATCAGCAGTGCGCGTGACCTGGGCACCCTGCCTTCGGACATCGACGTGGCCATCGCCTTCGGCGAGGGTCGCTTCAAGCATGGCGAGGCCCGCCTGCTGTTCAACGAGGAGGTGTTTCCGGTGTGTAGCCCCCAGTTGCTGCGCGACCGTCAGTTGCCGCTGCCGGCCGCGGCGCTGGCCGAGTTGCCGCTGCTGCACCTGCGCCCCGAGAGCCGCTCGCGCTGGTTTGACTGGAACGGCCTGTTCCATGCCTTGGGCGTCGCCGCGGCGCCCGGTGCCGGCGCCCTGCGTTTCGACAACTACACTCTGCTGATCCAGGCGGCGATTGCCGGCCAGGGCGTGGCCATCGGCTGGCGCCATCTGGTCGACGAATTGCTGGCCCAGGACCTGCTCTGCCGGGTCTGTGCTGGCGAGGTGCGTTCCGAATTCGGCTATTACCTGGTGCTGCCCGCGCGCAAGCGTCGGCAGCGCCTGACCGAGCAGTTCGTCGATTGGCTGCAGAGCGAATTGGACGGCACCTGAAAGCATCCGCCGAACGGACAGAATGGCGCCGCGCAGGCACCCTACACTGCAACAGAGATAGATGAGTGCCGTATACTCCGCCGGTCGCAAGGGACAGTGCCGACTTTCTTCCACCCCACCTTGTGAATCGTCCTGTGAATATCCGTCATTCGCTAGTCAGTCTGCTGCTGATCTGCAGCTGCGTTGCAGTTGCCTCGAACGCCCATGCCGCCGCCAAGGCTCCCCGTCAGCAGGAGCTTGCCGCAGGCAGTGCGCTGCTGGTCGACCTGCAGACCAACCAGGTGCTCTACTCCAGCAACCCCGATGTGGTGGTCCCGATCGCCTCGGTGACCAAGCTGATGACCGCCATGGTCGCGCTGGATGCCAAGCTGCCGCTTGAGCAAGTGCTGCCGATCACCATCCGCGACACCCAGGAGATGAAGGGGGTGTTTTCACGGGTGCGGGTGGGCAGCGTAATCAGCCGGCGTGACATGCTCCTGCTGACCCTGATGTCGTCGGAGAATCGCGCGGCGGCCAGCCTGGCGCACCATTATCCCGGTGGCCACACAGCTTTCGTCGCGGCGATGAACGCCAAGGCCAAGGCACTGGGCATGCACCACACCCGCTACGTCGAGCCGACCGGGCTGTCGGAGCACAACGTCTCCACCGCCAATGACTTGGTGCTGCTGCTCAAGGCCACTCGGCAGTACCCGCTGATCAGTGAGCTGAGCACGACCCGGGAAAAAACCGTGGCCTTTCATAAACCCAACTACACCCTGGGTTTTCGCAACACCAACGCCCTGGTGCGCAAGGCCGACTGGAGCGTGCAGGTGACCAAGACCGGCTACACCGACGAAGCCGGCCATTGCCTGGTGATGCGCACGATGATGAATAAGCGCCCGGTGGCCTTCGTGGTGCTGGACGCCTTCGGCAAGTACACCCACATGGCCGACGCCAACCGCCTGAAGCGCTGGCTGGAAACCGGCAAGATCACCCCGGTGCCGGCCGCGGCAATCAACTACCGCCAGCAGAAGACCCTGCAGCGGCGCTTGCAGGCGGCGCAGCCTTAACCGCCATTGAAAAGCGCCTGCGCCCCAGCGCGCGGATAAGCCGTTGTTCCCAGCGGCTTGTTCATGGGCGGGACGGCTACAGGCCCAGCTCGCTCAACCCCGGGTGATCATCCGGGCGCCGGCCTTGCGGCCAGTGGAACTTGCGTTCGGCGGCGCTGATCGGCAGGTCGTTGATGCTGGCATAGCGCAGGCGCATCAGGCCCTGATCGTCAAACTCCCAGTTCTCGTTGCCATAGGAGCGGAACCAGTTGCCCGTGGCGTCGTGCCACTCGTAGGCGAAGCGCACGGCAATGCGGTTGCCCTCATGGGCCCAGAGTTCCTTGATCAGGCGATACTCCAGCTCGCGTTGCCACTTGCGTTCGAGGAAGGCCTGGATCTCGGCGCGGCCCTGGGGGAACTCGGCGCGGTTGCGCCAGCGGCTATCGAGCGTATAGGCCAGAGCCACCCGCTGCGGGTCGCGGCTGTTCCAGCCGTCTTCGGCCATGCGCACCTTCTGTATCGCGGTGTCGTGGCTGAAGGGTGGCAAGGGTGGACGGCTTTCGGCGTTGCTCATGGGATTGCCTCGCAATGGTGGGTGGTCGGTTAAAGCTCCAGCACCAGGCTGCTCGAGCCCTCGCTGGCGTGCGCCGGAATGGCGCAGCAGATCAGTACTTCACCGGCCGCAGGGGGCTCTGCCGGCGGAATCGGGTAATGCACCTGGCCACTGATCAGGCGGGTGCTACAGGTGCACCGGCAACTGAATTCCGGCTTCAGGCCGTGACCCTCGGCCAGTTCCAGCAAACTGCCGCTTTCCAGGTGTCCAGCGCAACGCCAGGGCCGCCGGCCGCCGCAGCACTTGGGTGACGTGCAGGCGCCAGAGCCGTTCGGCGCCCTGAAAGGCCGTCACTTCGGGGCCGTCGAAGACGATCTCGCTGTGGCCGCTGAGCTGTAGCAGATCACCGCTGCTGAAGTCGATAAACAGCAGGCCGGCGCGCGGGTTGAGCAGCAGGTTACCCAGGGTGTTAAAGAAGAGGTTGCCGGCGAAGTCCGGAATGCTCAGGCAGTCGCCCTCGACCTGGACGAAACCGGTCTGGCCGCCGCGATGGGAGACATCCACCGAACGCCGCGCGGGATCACCGTCCGGGTCGGCATAACTGGCGACGAAGCAGGTATCGGCGCCGCGAATCAGTTCGCGGGCGGCCTCGTCCAGCGCCTCGAGCCGCTGCAGTTGAAGGCCTTGCCGTGGCCCGGGCTCGCGGACAAAGTGCGCTTCGCGCTGCTGGATATATTGCGGGCAGTTGCCGAAAGCCTGCTCCACCCTCACGCCGAAGCCCGTCGCGGAAGCGCCCGTGACATGGCCGTTGACCCGGTTGCGCCGGCGGCTGTGCAGCTCGATGCCGAGCAGGCCGACCGCCGCGCCGTCGGCCAGATTGGCCGCCGCCGGGTCGCTGGGGTCAGGTCGGCAGTCCAGCTGCAGCAGGTGCGGCTCAGGCGCATGGGCAAAGCCCGGCCGGCCTTCGAGGATGCTGGCCCAGGGCTGGCCCTCGGCGTCCACCGAACCGAGCAGGATAAAGGGCAATTGCCGATAGAAATCGCGATGCTGCTCGGGCAGGTGATCGCGGATTACCCGACTGCCGATCGCCTGCATGCGCTCGGCCACGCCGACGCGTTGCTGCAGGGCCTGTTCCCCGGCATGCCAGGGCGTAGGCGGGTGTTCTTGAGGCTGGGAAACCATGGCAATGACTCCAGAACAATGCAGACGACAGGGCGCCGGTCAGCGTGCGGCTGAGCGGCGCCGCGGGTCAGGCTTGCAGGCCGGCGGCGCTGCGTGGCATCGGCACGAAGTGCGGCAGCGCTTCGATACGGGCCAGCCAGGCGCGGATATTCGGGTAGTCGGCCAGCGACACGTTGCCCTCAGGCGCGTGGGCGATGTAGCTGTAGCAAGCAATGTCGGCAATGCTCGGCTGCTCGCCAACCAGGAACTGCCGACCCTGCAATTCGGCCTCGATCACCTGGAGCAGGGCGTGGGCATTGGCGATCACTTCTTCGGCGTTGTAGGGCGCGCCGAACACGGTGATCAAGCGTGCGCGGGCGGGCCCCGCCGCGAGCGGTCCGGCGGCAACCGATAGCCAGCGCTGCACGGCGGCAGCCCCTGTGGCATCGCGCGGTAGCCAGCGGCCGTCGCCGTATTTCAGCGCCAGGTAGACCAGAATGGCATTCGAGTCGGCCAGCACGGTGCCGTTGTCGTCGATCACCGGCACCTGGCCGAAGGGGTTCATCGCCAGGAACTCCGGCTGTTTGTGCGCGCCCTTGGCCAGGTCGACGAACACCAGTTCGCTGGGCAGGCCAAGCAGGGACAGCATCAGCTCGACACGGTGGGCATGGCCGGATAGGGGATGACGAAACAGTTTGATGGCGTTCTGGGTCATGGCAGTCTCCGCAAGGCAGTTGAGTGGATCGCTCAGCGGCGGGTGCTATTAGCAGAGGCCGCGCCGATGGACGTGATGATCCATCCCAGATGGAAATTGCAGAATCACCAGAAATGACAATCCACTGTTTCAGTTTCTGCAATAACCTCCGAGGCCGCCCTGGCCGTATTCGGTCTTGCACCGCGCGCCTGGCGCTGATCCGGGGCCTGCGCTCGGCAATCGCTGGAGGCCATCAGGTTGGTGCCAGCGCGGGGTGCTCGCGCAGTTTCGCCGCCGCGAAATCGACGAAGCTGCGCACCCGCGCGGCGGCCCTGCGGCCTTCACGGTAAACCAGGTGGACCGGTTGGCTGGGCAGTTCGAAGGCCGTCAGCACCGTGCGCAGTTGGCCCGTCTGCAGCTGCGCATGAATCTGATAGCTCATGCAGCGGGTCAGGCCGGCGCCCCGGCAGGCCGCCGCAATCGCCGCCTGGGTGGTGGTGCAACTGAGGCGCGGATGCAGGTTCAGCGCCAGTGCCCGGCCATTGTGCTGAAAGTGCCATTCCGGCAAGCGCGTATCGGCACTCGAATGGATGATCTGCCGTGCCTTCAAGCTTTGCGGGGTCACGGGCTCGCCCTGCGCGGCCAGGTATGCCGGACTGGCGCAGACCACATGGCGAATGTGCCCGACCTGCAGGGCGTACAACGATGAATCCGCCAGTTCGCCAACCTGGATGGCGACATCCACCCCTTCCTCGTGCAGGTTGGGGACGCGGTCCAGGTACTGGCCGAGAATCTGCACCTCGGGGTAGGCATCCAGGTAGTCGAGCAGGACCGGCGTCAGCACCTGCTGGCCAAACAGCAACGGCGTGGCCAGCGTCAGCCGACCACGCGGCTGCCGGTGCAGGCCACTGGCCGACTCATCCGCCTCGGACACCTCGTGCAGGATGCGCTGGCAGTCCAGGGCAAAGCGCTGGCCGGTCTCGGTCAGTTGTACGCCGCGGGTGCTACGGCTCAGCAAAGGAGCGCCGAGACGCTGTTCCAGGGTGGCAATGGCGCGGGTCAGCGTCGGTGCGGACAGGTTCAGGCGTCGCGCCGCCGCAGCCAGGCTGAGGTCTTCGGCCACGGCCTGAAATGCGCGCATCTGTTGATAGCGGTCCATTCTCGGTCAGCGCGCCGGTGGATTGAGTGCCGCATCGCCGCTCAGGCGCTCGACGCAAAAATCGACAAAGCTGCGCACCTTGGCCGGCACCCTGCGACCGCCTTGATAGACCACGTGGATGGGTAGCGGCGGTGGTTCGAAGCGCTCCAGCAGCAGTTCCAGCTCGCCGGCGGCCACCTGCGCGGCCACCTGATAGGAGAGCACGCGGGTCAGGCCCCAGCCCAGTTGTGCGGCATTGATCGCGGCCTGATTGGCGGTGACCACCAGGCGCGGTTCCGGGCGGATGGTCAACGCGCCCTCGGGCGCGCTGAATTGCCAGTCGGTGAGCAGGCTGCTGCTGGCGGCGAGAACGATGCGGGCGTCGTGCAGGTCGCGCGGATGCGCTGGCCGGCCGTGCCGCTGCAGATAGCCCGGGGAGGCGCAGACCACCTGGCGCACATGGCCGACCGGCACGGCGTGCAAACCGCTGTCAGGCAGGTGGCCGATGCGCACGGCGACATCGATGCCCTCGTCGACCATGCTCGCCACGCGGTCGAGCAGCAGGGCCTTGATCGTCACCGCCGGGTGCTGCTCGAGGTAGTCGACCATCAGCGGGGTGACGAACAGCTCGCCGAACAGTACCGGGGCGGTCAGGCACAGGAGGCCACGGGCGATGGCATGGCTGCCGGCGGCGGATTCCTCCGCTTCCTCCAGCTCGCCGAGAATCCGGCGGCAGTCTTCCAGGTAGCGCTGGCCCGCTTCGGTCAGGTGCACGCTGCGTGTGGTACGCGCCAGCAGCAGGGTGCCGATGCGCTCTTCGAGGGCTGCCACCGCGCGGGTCACGCTGGGGGGCGACAGGTTCAAACGGCGTGCTGCCAGGGCAAAGCCCTGTTCCTCGGCGACGGCGAGAAACACCTGCATCTCCTGAAACCTGTCCACTCGCGCGACTCCTGCTTGGCTGGTCATTCCATTATGGGCAACAGTGTTCGGGTTTTGACTGTGGTTATTTAGAGTTCTTGTCAGTCAGGCTGGCGTTGAGTGTCGCGTACAGGTTCTGCACAGACCAAAAAGCCGCTATGCCTGTGCGGCAATAGCGGCTTTTTGGGCGGACGAGGGTTACAGGCGGGCGTTGCGCACCCCGTCGGCCAGGTCGCGGCACAGGCTCAGCACACCCTGTACGGCCTGTTCGCTGTCCTCGGCATGGGCGATCTGGTCGATCAGCGCCGAGCCGACCACCACGCCGTCGGCCAGGCGGGCGATGGTCGCCGCGTGTTCCGGGGTGCGGATGCCGAAGCCGATGCTGATCGGCAGGTCGGTATGCCGACGCAGACGGGCCACCGCTTGCTCGACGTGTTCCAGGGTCGCCGCACCGGCGCCGGTGACGCCGGCCACCGAGACGTAGTAGACGAAGCCGGAACTGCCGTTGAGCACCTTGGGCAGGCGCGCATCGTCGGTGGTCGGGGTGGTCAGGCGGATGAAGTCCAGGCCCGCGGCTTGCGCCGGGTCGCACAGGTCGATGTTATGTTCCGGCGGCAGGTCGACCACGATCAGGCCGTCGACTCCCGACTCCTTGGCTTCGGCAATAAAGCGCGCCACGCCGTAATGGTGGATCGGGTTGAAGTAGCCCATCAGCACCAGCGGCGTGTTCTGCTCGCCCTGGCGAAACTCGCGAACCATCTGCAGGGTCTTGGCCAGGTTCTGCCCGCCATCCAGAGCGCGGATATTCGCCAGCTGGATCGCCGGGCCATCGGCCATCGGGTCGGTAAAGGGCATGCCCAGTTCGATCACGTCGGCACCGGCAGCTGGCAGGCCCTTGAGGATCGCCAGCGAGGCGTCGTAGTTGGGGTCGCCAGCGGTGACGAAGGTCACCAGGGCGGCGCGGTTCTGTTGCTTCAGCTCGGCAAAGCGGGTCTGCAGACGGCTCATGCTTGGTTCTCCAGTTCGCCCATGTGGTGCATCACGGTTTGCATGTCCTTGTCACCGCGCCCGGACAGGTTGATCACCATCAGGTGTTCCTTGGGCAGCGTCGGCGCGCGCTTGAACACTTCGGCCAGGGCGTGAGCGCTTTCCAGCGCGGGAATGATGCCTTCCAGGCGACAGCACTTGTGGAAGGCGTCGAGGGCTTCCTGGTCGGTCACCGAGGTGTATTCGACCCGGCCGACGTCATGCAACCAGGCGTGTTCCGGGCCGATGCCGGGGTAATCCAGGCCGGCGGAAATCGAGTGGGCGTCGATGATCTGGCCATCGTCATCCTGCAGCAGGAAGGTGCGGTTGCCGTGCAGCACGCCCGGTACGCCGCCGTTCAGGCTGGCGGCATGCTTGCCGGTTGCGATGCCGTAACCCGCCGCCTCGACGCCGATAATCTGGATGTCCTGGTCGTCGAGGAAGGGGTGGAACAGGCCGATGGCATTGGAGCCGCCGCCGATGCAGGCCACCAGGCTGTCGGGTAGACGGCCTTCCTGAGCGAGAATCTGGGTGCGGGTTTCCTTGCCGATCACCGCCTGGAAGTCACGCACCATCGCCGGATACGGGTGCGGACCGGCCACGGTGCCGATCATGTAGAAGGTGTTGTCGACATTGGTCACCCAGTCGCGCAGCGCTTCGTTCATCGCATCCTTGAGGGTGCCGGTGCCGGCGACCACCGGAATGACGGTGGCCCCGAGCAGCTTCATGCGGAAGACGTTGGCCTGCTGCCGGTCGATATCGGTAGTGCCCATGAAGATCACGCACTCCATGCCGAAGCGCGCCGCGACCGTGGCGGTGGCCACGCCGTGCATGCCTGCGCCGGTCTCGGCGATGATGCGTTGCTTGCCCATGCGGCGCGCCAGCAGGGCCTGGCCGATGCAATTGTTGATCTTGTGCGCGCCGGTGTGGTTGAGCTCTTCACGCTTGAAGTAGATCTTCGCCCCGCCGCAATGCTCGGTCAGGCGCTCGGCGAAATACAGCGGGCTCGGCCGGCCGACGAAGTCGCGCTGGAAGTAGGCCAGTTCTTCGAGGAAGCTCGGGTCGGCCTTGGCTTTCTCGTATTCCGCGGCCAGTTCGTGGATCAGCGGCATCAGGGTTTCGGCGACATACTGGCCACCAAACGAGCCGAACAGGCCGTTGGCATCGGGGCCGCTGCGGAATGAAGTCATGGCGTTCTCCTGGGAGTGTTGGGCGTCTGGGAGGCGGGGCATGGCGACCTGCGGCTCCTGCGACAATGGACACAGGATAAGGCTGGGTGGCCTGGGACAAAAGCGATAAGATTGCTGCAACCTGTCAGGAAAACTCACAGATGACCCAAGTGCTTCCCCCCCTCAACGCCCTGCGCGCATTCGAGGCAGCCGCCCGCCTGCAAAGCGTCAGTCAGGCGGCAGAGCAGCTGCATGTCACCCATGGTGCGGTCAGTCGACAGCTCCGTGCGCTGGAGGAGCACCTCGGCGTGGCCTTGTTCGTCAAGGACGGGCGTGGCCTTAAACTCACAGATGCCGGGGTGCGCTTGCGCGATGTCAGCAGCGAGGCGTTTGAACGGCTGCGGGTGGTCTGCAGCGAACTGCAGCAGGGCCAGGCCGAGGCGCCATTCGTGTTGGCCTGCCCAGGCAGCCTGCTGGCGCGCTGGTTCATTCCGCGCCTGGATCGGCTCAATCGCGAGCTGCCGGAGTTGCGCCTGCAACTCTCGGCCAGCGAGGGTGAGCTGGATCCGCGGCGCGCCGGGGTCGACGCCACCCTGTGGTTTGCCGAGCCACCCTGGCCGGCGGACATGCAGGTGTTCGAGCTGGCGGTCGAGCACATAGGACCGGTCTTGAGTCCACGCTATGGGCGCTTTGCCGCGCTGCACCAGGCCCCCGCGGCGGCGTTGCTGGGCGAACCCTTGCTGCACACCAGCTCGCGTCCGCAAGCCTGGCCGAGCTGGGCGGCGAGCAATGGCCTGGATGCGGGCGCACTCAAGCTGGGCCAGGGTTTCGAGCATCTCTACTACCTGCTGGAGGCTGCCGCGGCTGGCCTGGGCGTGGCCATCGCTCCGCAACAACTGGTTGCCGACGATCTGGCGGCCGGGCGTCTGGTCGCGCCCTGGGGGTTCGTCGCAACCCCGGCCCGGCTGGCCTTGTGGGTCCCCGCGCGGCGCCTGGACAAGCGCGCGCAATGCCTGGCCGAGTGGCTGCGCGGCGAGTTGGCGGGCTAGGGTGGCACTTCGGTCGCCGTCTGAAGCGGTCATCGCCGGGCAAAGAGAAACCGCGTACTGCCGACTTATCGACTAGCGTTTAACTAGCCCCTCGAGGAGAAACCGCCATGTCTGATCACCACACCTACAAGAAAGTCGAAGTAGTCGGCTCTTCGCGCATCAGCAGCGATGATGCGATCAACAATGCCCTGGCCGAGTGCGCCAAATCGATCCGCAACCTGGAATGGTATGAAGTCCTGGAAAACCGCGGGCATATCGAAAACGGTAAGGTCGGCCACTATCAGGTGACCCTGAAGGTCGGTTTCCGCATCAGCGATAGCTGAGCAGGCCGTTCGCTTAACTGCCGCTCAACAATCCTTGAAAGGGCGTAACCCCTAGGCAATGGGGGCAGGGGCCTCATGACCACTGCCGCGTCCCGGATGGGCTTGGGGTTTATGCGGGTGACGAAATCCGGGTGGATGGGTAGCGTCTTCTCCACCCGATGCAGTCCTGGCGCATTGACATAGGCTCTGCCGCGCGCCCGTTGAGCGCAGGTGGTGCCTGCTGGCCGGTCGCGCCTGGACGCCGTAGAGTATGCCCCCACGCATTCCACTCGGGTGTCGACTCGCCTCGATAGACCGTACTCGAACAGGCAGGGGCAGATGAGCGCACTGGCAAAGACCAAGATTTCCACCCTCGATCTCGCACCGATCCGCGATGACGGCGGCCCCGAGCAGGCGCTGCATAACTCCCTGGCGTTGGCCCGGCATGTCGAGCGCCTCGGATTCACCCGCTTCTGGGTGGCCGAACACCACAACATGGACGGTATCGCCAGTTCGGCGACCGCGGTGCTGCTGGGCTACCTGGCCGCAGGGACTTCGACCCTTCGTGTCGGTTCCGGCGGGGTGATGTTGCCCAACCACGCGCCTTTGGTGATCGCCGAGCAGTTCGGCACTCTCGCCACCCTGTACCCGGGGCGCATCGACCTGGGCCTGGGGCGCGCGCCCGGCGCCGACCAGTTCACCGCCCATGCCCTGCGCCGCGAGCGCTCCGGCAGTGCCGATGACTTCCCCCGCGATGTCGAGGAATTGCAGGGCTATCTGGGCCCACGCACGCCGAATCAGCGGGTCATCGCCATGCCGGGCACAGGCACCAATGTGCCGATCTGGCTGCTTGGTTCCAGCCTGTTCAGCGCCCAGTTGGCGGGCGAGAAAGGCCTGCCCTATGCCTTCGCCTCGCACTTCGCGCCGCGCTACATGCACGAGGCAATTCGCGTCTACCGCAACCACTTCAAACCCTCGGCGGTGCTCGATGAGCCCTATGTGATGCTCGGTGTGCCCCTGATTGCGGCCGATAGCGATGAGCAAGCGGACTACCTGGCGACCTCGGCCTACCAGCGCATTCTCGCCTTGATCCGTGGCCACAGCCTGGTGCAGAAGGCGCCGGTCAAGAGCATGCAGGGTCTGTGGCTGCCCCACGAAAAAGAGGCCGTTGCCAGCTTCTTCGGCATGGCGGTGGTCGGCGGCCCGGAGAAAGTCCGTGCGCGCCTGGAGGTGCTGCTGGAGCAGACCGGGGCCGACGAGCTGATCTTCACCTGCGACCTCTACGACTTCGCCGACCGCTTGCGGGCCTTCGAGATCCTCGCCCAGCTGCGTGCCGGCTAAATCGCCGCGAACTTGTAGCGCCGATAGCTCTCTGAACGTTGTAGCCCTTACGCAATGGAGAGTTCAGATGAAAAAGACAGCATCGGCCCACTGGCAAGGCGGCCTCAAAGACGGCAAAGGCACTATTTCCACCCAGAGCGGTGCCTTGTCCAGCAGTCCCTATGGCTTCAATACACGCTTCGAGGATCAGCCAGGCACCAACCCTGAAGAGCTGATCGGCGCGGCCCATGCCGGCTGTTTTTCCATGGCCCTGTCCAAGGAACTGGGTGACGCCGGGATGACCGCCGAAAGCATCGAGACCAAGGCCGAGGTGACGCTGGACAAGGTCGACGGCGGCTTCGCCATAACCGCCGTGAACCTCAGCCTGCGCGCGAAGATTCCGGGTGCGGACCGGGCGGCCTTTGAGCAGGCGGTGGAAGCAGCCAAGAATGGTTGCCCGGTATCCAAGGTACTGAATGCCGAGATCACCCTGGAAGCCGTGCTCGACAGCTGAGCGGTGTAGACCGAGTGCGGCTCAAGGTGCGGCAAGCCACGCCTGGCCCACTCATCTGCATTGTACAGATATGCCAGTTCCCGCCGGTTCGGAATGCGGGATCGCGCTAGAACATGCCGCAGCGCAGTACCTTGGCCCTTGCCAGCACATTGCGTTGATCGTCGTAGAGCCAGGCCTGGGCGCTCATCGCCAGTGCCCGCGCTTCGATCCGGTAGTGCTGACCGGCGGCAAAGTCGTCGTAGCGCACGCGGATCTCGCAGGTGCGCTGAACCGGCTCGGTCATCAGGCTGCCGCCGCCCGGCACTTCGAAATGGTAGCGTGTGATCAGTTCGTGGGTGCCAGGGGTGATCTGGAAGTAGCGGCCATCGTTGACGCGCTTGCCGTCGAGTTCCTCGGCCATCAGCAGGTCGCTGGCGGTGGTGTACAGGTCGACCCAGGCCAGGCCGGGGTCGCGCGTCGGCAACGGCGAGGCACAGGCGCTAAGCATCAACAGGCCGACAATCAGGGCTGGATAACGCATGGGAGGCTCCACGGTTGATGTTATGCAATTAGCTTACGCCGATAGTGCGGATAGCAGCTGCAATGCGCTAGCTTGCTGGCTATGACCTATCGCATCGCTCACTCTTTTGTCGACCCCATCTGCCGGCGCTGGGTTCCGCTGCTGGCGGCCCTGCTGTTGCTCGGCGGTTGCGGCACCCTGGACTACTACGGCCACCTGGCTCGGGGGCAGATGCAGTTGCTTCAGGTGCGCAAACCGGTCGATGCCTTGCTGCATGACCCGCAAGTGGATCCAGGCCTGCAGCAACGCCTGATCCTGACTCAGCAGGCGCGCGACTTTGCCAGTACGGGGCTGGGCCTGCCGGATAACCGCAGCTACCGCCTGTATGCCGATATCCAGCGGCCTTTCGTGGTGTGGAACCTGTTCGCCACGGCGGAGTTTTCCGACCAGCCCGAGCTGCACTGCTTTCCCATCGCTGGCTGTGTGGCCTATCGCGGCTACTACAGCCTCGGCCGTGGCCGTGGCGCGGCGGCGCTGCTCAAGCAGCGCGGCTTCGACACCTACCTGGCCGGGATCGAGGCCTATTCCACCCTGGGCTGGTTCGACGACCCGATTCTCAGCAGCATGCTGCGCTGGAGCGATGAACGTCTGGTGGCGGTGATCTTCCACGAACTGGCCCACCAGCAACTGTATGTGGCCGGCGACACCGCGTTCAACGAATCCTTCGCAACCTTCGTCGAGCGCGAAGGGCTGCGCCAGTGGCAGCGGGCGCGCGGCTTGAATGCCGTCGGGCAACGCGAAGCCAAGCAGCACGAACAGTTCATCGCGCTGGTGCTGGCCAGCCGCGCGCGCCTGAAGCAGCTGTATGCCCGCGATCTGACCGCAGACGCCATGCGTGTCGCCAAGCAGGCCGAGTTCGAGCGTCTGCGCCAGGAGTACCGCGTCCTGCGTGAGCGCGAGTGGGGCGGTCGCGGCCGCTACGATGCCTGGGTCGCGGCGCCGCTGAACAATGCCAAACTGCTGCCGTTCGGCCTGTACGACAAGTGGGTACCGGCGTTCGCCGCCATCTTCGCCGAGGTCGGCGGCGATTGGCCGCGCTTCTACCAAAGGGGCGCGACCCTCGGCAAGTTGTCAGCCACGGCGCGCACTGCGGCCCTGCAAACCTTGGCCAAAGCCCGCTAGAACTTGCTGTACCGCGCGCCAGTCAAACGCAGGAGAGTTTCGCAACAGCAAGGGGATGCACGATGAACCGATGGACAGTGATGGTGCTGCTCGGGTTGCTCGGCAGCATTGCATGGGCGGCGCCCAAACCCTGCGAGGAACTGAAGCAGGAGATCGAAGTGAAGATCCAGGCCGCTGGCGTTTCCAGCTACACCCTGGAGATCGTCGACAACGACGAGGTGCAGGATCAGAGCATGGTGGTCGGCAGCTGCGACGGCGGTACGCGGAAGATCATCTACCAGAAGAACGGCTCAGCGCTGGAGCCGCCGCGGATACCATCTGCGCCTCAGTGAGCAAGCCGGGTGTGGACGTTTGACGCCGATCCGGTCGGCAAAACTGCATAACCGAGAAGCCATCGGCTAAGCGCCCCCAATCTGCGCGGCCCGCCCCATCTGGAAGTGCAGCTCAGGCTTGGAAAGCCCGGCGCAGCTCGTCCAGGGTCTGAAAGTGATAGGTTGGCGCCTCGGCCTGCAACTCTTCGCGGCTGCCGAAGCCATAGCCCACCGCCGCCGCGTCCAGGCCATTGCGCCGCGCACCGATCAAGTCGTGCTTGCGGTCGCCGATCATCAACGCGCTGTCCGCCGCCAAGCGTTCCTGCTCGAGCAGATGGGCAATCAGCTCGACCTTGTCGGTGCGCGTGCCGTCCAGTTCGCTGCCGTAGATCACTGCGAAGTGTCGGGCGAAATCGAAATGGCGGGCAATTTCCACGGCAAATACCGCCGGCTTGCTGGTGGCGATATACAGGGTCCGCTGCTGCGTCAGCAACAGCTCAAGCAGCTCGCCCACGCCGTCGAACAGGCGATTCTCATACAACCCGACCTCGCGAAAGCGCTCGCGGTAATGATGCACCGCCTGCCAGGCCGTGGCCTCGTCGAAGGCATAGGTCTGCATGAAACACTGCAACAGCGGCGGCCCGATGAAGTGCTCCAGCGCCTGCAGATCGGGTTCGTCGATGCCCAACTGTGCCAGCGCATGCTGCACCGAACGGGTAATGCCTTCACGCGGATCGGTCAGGGTGCCGTCGAGGTCGAAGAGGATGTGCTGGTGGTGCATGCCGCCCCGCTGCATCAGCTGGTATAGCCTTCCATCAGGTGCTGATCCTTCAGGCGTACATAGTTGTCGGCGCTGTAGCGGAAATAGCTGCGTTCCTTTTCGGTTAGCTCGCGGGCTTTTTTCGCCGGGCTGCCGACGTACAGGTAGCCGCTTTCCAGGTGGCTGCCGGGAGTGACCAGGCTGCCGGCGCCGAGCACCACTTCCTCGTCGATCACCGCGCCATCCATGATGATGCTGCCCATGCCGATCAGCACCCGGCTGGCGATGTTGCAGCCGTGCAGGGTGACGTTATGGCCGATGGTCACATCGTCGCCGATATTCAGCGGGTAGCCGCGCGGGTTGAAGGGCCCGGCGTGGGTGATGTGCAGCACGCTGCCGTCCTGGATGCTGGTGCGCTCGCCGATGCGGATGCTGTGCATGTCGCCACGGATCACCACCAGCGGCCAGATTGAACTGTCGGAGCCGATTTCTACATCGCCGAGCACCACGGCGGAGCTATCGACGAATACCCGTTCGTCGAGCAGCGGAGTGAACTGCTGGTAACTGCGGATTGCCACGATGGGAGTCTCCCGAGCTGGTTTATGCATGAGTGTAATCAACTCTGACCGATAACGCCGGTCTGGCGAGCGTAACCGTTCGCCAGAAACTGATGACTCAAGGCCATTGCACTGGCAGAATTCGGCAAAAAGCTTCCTCCCAGTTGCCGGAGGGACACGTAGCCGCAAGGTCAGGTTTTCGATGGTGGTGGGGGATCTATTGAGCGTAAAGGCGCTGGCCTGGCGCATCCTGGCCGGCTTGTCGCTCTGGCTGTGTCTCGGGCTGGTTCAGGCCGAGGCAAGTACCCTGGTTGCGCCAGGACAGGGCGAGATGGTCAACCTGGCGCCCCATCTGCAGTTGCTCGAGGATCCCAGTGGTCAGCTCAGCCTGGAGCAGGTCCAGGCCCTCGAGTTCCGCGACAATCAGGCCGAGTCGGCCAACTTCGGCTTCAGCCATTCGGCCTGGTGGGTGCGGGTGCGCCTGAGTAATCCCTCCGCGCAAATCCGCCACCTGATGCTGCGCCAGGACTATCCGCTGATCGACTGGCTCGAGTTCTGGAGCCCTCAACCAGATGGCAGCTGGCAGGTGCGCAACACTGGCGACCGGCGGCCATTCGCCAGCCGCGAGATCCACCATCGCGATTTCATCTTCAGCCTGGACCTGCCGCCTTACAGTGAACAGACCTATTACCTGCGCTATGCCTCGGCCGGGCCGATCAACATCGGCCTGGGCCTGTCCTCGGCGCAGACACTGTTCGAGCGTATTAGCCTGGAGCAGCTGGCCTACGGCTTCTACTACGGCGCCTTTCTGTCGCTGGTGCTGTACAACCTGTTCATGTTTCTGGTGGTGCGCGACCGGGCGTTCTTCTTCTACCTGTTGTATGTCAGCTGCTACGGCCTGTACATGGCCGTGCACAACGGCCTGAGCTACCAGTTCCTCTGGCCGGACAGCCCGCGCCTGGCCAACGACAGCCTGTTGCTGCTGCTCGGCCTGTCGCTGCTCTGGGCCCTGCAGTTCGCCCGCGGCATCCTCGCCACCCGCCAGCTGGCACCGCGCCTGGATCGGCTCAGCCAGTTGCTGCAGGGCCTGTGCGTCCTACTGATGCTGGGCATTTCCGAGTTCAGCTATGGCCAGCTGATCCAGCCGTTTGCCGGGTTGACCCTGGTCATCACCCTGCAGTTGCTGCTGCTCGGTGTGGTCGCGCTGCTGGCCGGTGCACGCCCGGCCCGCTACTACCTGCTGGCTTGGTCCGCGTTGTTGGTTGGGGTGGTGATCTACATGCTGAAGACGTTCGGCTGGTTGCCGCACAATATGCTGACGCAGAATGCCTTCCAGCTCGGCTCGCTGATCGAGATGGTGCTGCTGTCGCTGGCCCTCGGTAGCCGGGTGCGCGAGTTGAAGCGCAGCAGTTATCTGGACGCCCTGACCGGCCTGTGCAATCGCCGCCACTTCGACAGTCAGATGCACAAGGAGCTGCAGGTGGCACGTCAGCTCGGCCGGCCGCTCAGCCTGTTGCTGCTGGACATCGACCACTTCAAGCGCTTCAACGACAACCACGGCCATCAGGCCGGCGACCGCGCCTTGCAGAAGGTGGCGCGGCTGCTGCAATGCGAGGTGCGCAAGCCATTCATTGCCTGCCGCCACGGTGGCGAGGAATTCGCCGTGATCATGCCCAACAGCAGCGCGGCGGAAGCCACGGTGCTGGCCGAGCGCTTGCGCCGCGAACTGGCCAACCTGGTCCAGGGGGATACGCCCCTGACCCTGAGCATCGGCCTGGCCAGCCTGGCCGATGGTCCCTTCGAACACCCGGAACAGCTCTTCGCCGCTGCCGATGAGGCGCTCTATGCCGCCAAGCGTGGTGGCCGCGACCAGTTGGTGTGTTACCAGGGCTAGCGTCGCGGCCGGGGGCGCGGCGATGTGCCGCCGCCAGGTCAATCGCGCCGATAGAGCGCTTTGCTGCGGCTGCGGGCCTGGCTTGTATTAAGATAGCGGCCATTACGGCGCGTTCGACGCCGCCCGAATTAGCCAAGGTGCCACCGTGACTGCGAACAATCCGCTGCTTCAAGATTTCGACCTGCCGCCCTACTCCGCCATTCGCCCGGAGCACGTCGAGCCGGCCATCGATAGCATTCTCGCCGACAACCGTGCGGCCATCGCCGACCTGCTCAGCCGCCAGGCCGACCAGCCGAGTTGGGACGGGCTGGTGCTGGCGCTCGACGAATTGAATGATCGTCTTGGCCGCGCCTGGAGCCCGGTCAGCCATCTCAATGCGGTGTGCAACAACGCCGAATTGCGTGCGGCCTATGAGACCTGCCTGCCCAAGCTGTCCGAGTACTCGACCGAGCTGGGCCATAACCGTGCGCTGTACGAGGCCTACCATGCCTTGGCCGCGAGCCCCGAGGCGGCTGGGTTCGATGTTGCCCAGCAGACCATCCTCAAGCACAGCCTGCGCGACTTTCACCTGTCCGGCATCGACCTGCCCGAGGCCGAGAAGCAACGCTTCGGCGCCATTCAAAGCAAGCTCTCCGAGCTGGGCAGCCGCTTCTCCAACCAGCTGCTCGATGCCACCCAGGCCTGGAGCAAGCAGGTCAGCAGCGAGGCGGCGCTGGCCGGCCTGACCGATTCGGCCAAGGCGCAGATGGCCCAGGCGGCCGAGGCCAAGGACCTGGACGGCTGGCTGATCAGCCTGGAATTTCCCAGCTATTTCGCGGTGATGACCTACGCCGACGACCGCGCCCTGCGCGAAGAGGTGTATGCCGCTTATTGCACTCGCGCCTCCGATCAGGGGCCGAATGCCGGCCAGCACGATAACAGCCCGGTGATGTTGGAAATCCTCGCCTTGCGCCAGGAACTGGCCAAGCTGCTCGGTTTCGCCAACTACGCCGAGCTGAGCCTGGCGAGCAAGATGGCCGAATCCACCGACCAGGTGCTGCACTTCCTGCGTGACCTGGCGGTGCGCAGCAAGCCGTTCGCCGCCCAGGACCTGGCCGAGCTGCAGGCCTTCGCGGCCGAGCAAGGTTGCAGCGACCTGCAAAGCTGGGATGTCGGCTACTACAGCGAGAAGCTGCGCGAGCAGCGCTACAGCATTTCCCAGGAAATCCTCCGCGCCTACTTCCCCATCGACAAGGTGCTGGGCGGCCTGTTCGCCATCGTCGAGAAGCTCTATGGCATCCAGATCGAGGAGCTGTCCGGGTTCGACGCCTGGCACCCGGATGTACGCCTGTTCGAGATCAAGGAGCACGGCGAGCATGTCGGGCGCTTCTTCTTCGACCTCTACGCTCGCGCCAACAAGCGCGGTGGCGCCTGGATGGACGGCGCCCGCGACAAGCGGCGCAGCGCCTCGGGCAAGCTGATCAGCCCGGTGGCCAACCTGGTGTGCAATTTCACCCCGGCGGTGGGCGACAAGCCGGCGCTGTTGACCCACGACGAAGTCACCACCCTGTTCCACGAATTCGGCCACGGCCTGCATCACCTGCTGACCCGGGTCGAGCATGCTGGCGCCTCGGGGATCAATGGTGTGGCCTGGGATGCGGTCGAGCTGCCGAGCCAGTTCATGGAGAACTGGTGCTGGGAGCCCGAAGGCCTGGCGCTGATTTCCGGTCACTACCAAACTGGCGACGCCCTGCCGCAGAACCTGCTGGACAAGATGCTGGCGGCGAAAAACTTCCAGTCCGGCCTGATGATGGTGCGTCAGCTGGAGTTCAGCCTGTTCGACTTCGAACTGCACGCCACTCACGGCGACGGCCGCAGTGTGCTCGAGGTACTCGAAGGCATCCGCGACGAAGTCTCGGTGCTGCGCCCGCCGGCCTACAACCGCTTCCCCAACAGCTTTGCGCATATCTTCGCCGGCGGTTACGCGGCCGGTTACTACAGCTACAAATGGGCCGAAGTGCTCTCGGCGGATGCCTTCTCGCGCTTCGAGGAAGAAGGCGTGTTCAACCGCGACACCGGTCGCGCCTTCCGCGAGGCGATCCTCGCCCGCGGCGGTTCCCAGGAACCGATGGAGTTGTTCGTCGACTTCCGCGGCCGCGAGCCGAGCATCGACCCGCTGCTGCGGCATCTGGGCCTGAGCCAGGAGGCCGCATGAGCGACGTGCCTAAGGTAAGCAAGAGGCGCTTTATCGCCGGCGCCGTGTGCCCGGCGTGCAGCGAGATGGACAAGATCCAGATGTGGGACGAAGACGGCGTACCGCACCGCGAATGCGTGGGCTGCGGTTACGCCGACACCCTGGATGCGCGCGGCAACTCGGTGCCCAGGGAGCTGCCGACTCGGGTCAACGTCAGCGCACTGAAGCCCAAGGCTGCCAATCCCAAGGTGCAGGCGGTGCAGTTCTTTCCCAATCCCAAGCTGAAGAAGCCGACCGAGTAAACCCGCAGGGGCTAACCGCTGCTGTCACCCGGCGACGCAGTTTGCCAGGTGTTGGCTTCGTCGCTGACGCCCAGCGTCACGGGCGGCGTGCCCAGGCACCAGCCAGGGAGCGATGAACGCGATGGCGGATGGTCAGCGGCTGCCACAGGCCGTGCCCATGATCATGGGGTCGACGGCCTGGACCGGCAGGCGACGGCTGGTACTTGGTGATCAGGCAGAATAACTGTACTTATATACAGTATTCTGCCGGAGTCGCTCCATGTCTGTTTCCCTGCCGCCGCGCGGTCGCGGTACCGCCAGCAACCCGCATAACCGCTTCGCGCCGACCCGTTCGGTGGCCGAGGATGACGGCTGGTATCAGGACGAGACGCCGCCGTCGCGCGCCACCGAGGTGCGCAGCGAGATGGCCAAGAGCGTCATCACCCGCAACAACTCGCCGGATGTCGGTTTCGACCGGTCGGTAAATCCCTATCGGGGCTGCGAGCATGGCTGCATCTACTGTTTCGCCCGGCCCAGCCACGCTTACTGGGATATGTCGCCGGGCATCGATTTCGAAACCCGGTTGATCGCCAAGACCAACCTGGCCAGCCGCCTGGAAGAGCAACTGCAGAAACCCGGCTACGTACCGCAGCCGATCGCCCTGGGCATCAACACCGATGCCTACCAGCCGATCGAGCGCGAGCAGCGCCTGACCCGCCAGGCCCTGGAAATTCTCCTGCGCTACAAGCATCCGCTGCACATCATTACCAAGGGTTCGCTGATCCTGCGCGACCTCGATCTGCTCAGCGAGCTGGCCAGTCAGCGCCTGGTCAGCGTGGCCTTCAGCCTGACCACCCTCGACGACGAACTGAAACGCATCATGGAGCCGCGCGCCGCTTCGCCGGGGGCACGCCTGCGCGCCATGCGCACGCTGCACGAGGCCGGGGTGCCGGTCGGGGTGATCTGTGCGCCGATGATTCCGCTGATCAACGACAGCGAGCTGGAGCGCCTGCTTGAGGCCGCCCGCGATGCCGGCGCAGGCTCGGCCGGCTATGTGCTGCTGCGCCTGCCGCTGGAAATCGCCGGGCTGTTCGAGCAATGGCTGCAGGCGCACTTTCCCGAGCGCGCCGCCCATGTCATGAGCCTGATCCGCCAGTCGCGCGGCGGCAAGAACTATGACAGCCGCTTCGGCAGCCGCATGCGCGGCGAAGGCCCGTTCGCCGAACTGCTGGCCCAGCGCTTTCGCCTCGCCAGTCGCAAGCTGGGCCTGGATCGCCGTGACACCCAGGGCCTGGACTGCTCGCAGTTCTGCCCGCCGGGGGCGCAGCTGAGCCTGCTCTGAATACTGGGAGGTTATGAGCCGACGGTTTCCTGCGGCCGCCTGCAGATGCCCGCGGTTAATCGTGCACTGGAACGCGAATTGCTTTTGATCGAACAGGAGATCTGGCCGGCCGCCATTGTCCGGGTTCGCAGTGACCCAGGGTGCGCGTCGAGTGTCCAGTTAAGGTGCGCAATCACTGGCCTGAGGTGTTGGCTGCGCCAGGAGGATGCGCCCCCGCAGATTTTTCGAGGTTAGCCCTATGGACAAACAAGAGCAGCAGAACATTCGCGTGGTGGAAAGCGCCGAGGAAGCGCTGCGGCATATTGTCGACGGCTTCCAGCGCTTCCGTGAGGAGGTCTTTCCGCAGCAACAGGCGTTGTTCAAGAAGCTCGCCCATGAGCAGACGCCACGGGCGATGGTCATCACCTGCGCCGATTCGCGCGTCGTCCCCGAATTGATTACCCAGAGCGATCCCGGCGACCTGTTCGTCTCCCGCAACGTCGGCAATGTGGTGCCGCCTTACGGGCAGATGATGGGCGGGGTCTCCACCGCCATCGAGTACGCGGTGATGGCGTTGGGCGTGCAGCACATCATCATCTGCGGGCATTCCGACTGTGGCGCGATGAAGGCGGTGCTCAACCCCGAAGACCTGGAGCGCATGCCGACGGTAAAAGCCTGGCTGCGCCATGCCGAAGTGGCCAAGATCGTGGTGGAGGACAATTGCGGCTGCGCCGACCACAACACCCTGGGCATCCTCACCGAGGAAAACGTGGTGGCCCAACTCGACCACCTGCGTACTCATCCCTCGGTAGCCTCGCGCCTGGCCAGCGGTCAATTGTTCATCCATGGCTGGGTGTACGACATCGAGACCAGCGAGATCAAGGCCTATGACGCCGAGAAAGGCGAGTTCCGCCAGATCGGCGACGGCCCACTGCCGATGGCCACACCGCGACCACGTTATTTACAGATCTGAAAGCCGGCGGCATCCGGCCGTACAAGGTCGGACGGCGCCCCGCTCAACCCTGCGAAAGCGTTGTTCCCGGTTCGTGCGCGCGCTCGTCAGCTCGCCGCGCGCGATTCGTCCAGCTGCAGTTCTACTCCCAGTTGGCCTGACAGGCAGGGCCAGCGTTTCCAGGCGGCTTCGGTGTGCGGGTCGCTCAAGCGTTCGCGATAGGCGTGCACCGAGGCCTGGTCGAAGCTGGCCTCGTCGAGCATGCCATCCACGGCGTGGTGCACGGCTTCGTCCAGCTGATTGGCAAACGGCTCGCCGATCAACTGGTGGGCGATCAGGTTCGCCACCGTGGTGTCCAGCGGAATCAGGGGGCGGCCAAGGTGGGCGATGTAGCGGTCGTTGACCTCCTCGACCAGGCGGTGGGCCAGGTAGGCTTCGTCCAGCAGACCGTCGAGACCATCATGTCCGGCCATCAGTGCAGGTGGCTGGAGGAAAAACTGTTCGGCGACTTTCAGTACTGGCTTGATCTGCGCTTCGATGCCGGCTTCGCGCGCGACCTGGTTGGCCGCCTCCAGAACATCGGGCACCTGCTCGATATAGGCGCTGACAAAGCGCGTGAGCACCCCGAGGGTGTCAACGTCGGGTAGACGGATGGAGGGATGTAGACGCTCCAATTGCGTGCTCAGTTGTACGGAGAGTTGCTTGCTCCCGGCTTCGTGTTGGTGAGCGCGCTGAATCAGTTCGCGCAATGCGTGGGTATTCATGACTACTCCTGAAGTGAGGACATGGGCGTGAACCATAGCTGGCTGGAGGCAGCTGCTCAGACGCGATTGTCATAAATTTTTCATACTTATACGAGAGCGCTATAACGCGCTATCACTCATTGTAGCTGGGTCATATCCACCGTGGCGTTTAGCGCAAGGCTTGCGCGGTGTTGACGATTTTTGTTTTGACGTTGCCAGGTCGAAGTCGCCGTCTATACTCGAATTCGAAAGACAGTACCTGATAACACCGGACGGGCTTCGGCACGGAGAGGTTTCGACAGTTGTCATGGCCGTCGATCCTTTTGCTGCATGCCCCGCCGGCGGGATAACAAGAACGATAAGGGGAACCCGCAATGATGCGACATCCACGTGTTTGGATGAGCCTCCTGCTGTGTTTGGTATTCAGTTCGGCTAACGCCAGCTGGACGCTTAACATGGCGCCCGGCGCTACTGAGGTCAGTCGCTCGGTGTTTGACCTGCACATGACCATTTTCTGGATATGCGTCGTGATCGGCGTGGTGGTATTCGGCGCAATGTTCTGGTCGATGCTGATTCACCGCCGCTCAACGGGGCAGCAGCCCGCGCACTTTCACGAAAGCACCACGGTGGAGATCCTCTGGACCGTGGTGCCGCTGGTGATTCTGGTACTGATGGCGATCCCGGCGACCAAGACGCTGATCGAAATCTACGACAGCTCGGAATCCGAACTGGATATCCAGATCACCGGTTACCAGTGGAAATGGCACTACAAATACCTGGGCCAGGACGTCGAGTTCTTCAGCAACCTGACCACGCCGCAAGACCAGATCCTTAACCAGGCCGAAAAGGGCGAGCACTACCTGCTTGAGGTCGATCAGCCGCTGGTGGTGCCGGTTGGCACCAAAGTACGCTTTCTGATTACCTCCGCCGATGTGATCCATTCCTGGTGGGTGCCGGCCCTGGCCGTGAAGAAGGACGCCATTCCCGGCTTCGTCAATGAGTCCTGGACGCGGGTCGAGGAACCAGGGATCTATCGCGGTCAGTGCGCCGAGCTGTGCGGCAAGGATCACGGCTTCATGCCGATCGTGGTCGAGGTCAAGTCGAAGGAGGACTACGCCGCCTGGCTGGCCGAGCGCAAGCAGCTAGCGCTTGCCGAGCAGGAGCTGACTAGCAAGGAGTGGACCCAGGAAGAACTCCTGGCCCGTGGCGAAAAGGCCTATAACACATCCTGCGCTGCCTGCCACCAGCCTACTGGCGAAGGTTTGCCGCCGATGTTCCCTGCACTCAAAGGCTCCGCCATCGCCACCGGCCCAGTCGCAGGACATATCGACATCGTGGTCAACGGCAAGCAGGGCACCTCCATGGCCGCCTTCGGCAAGCAACTGTCGGAAGTCGACATTGCCGCGATCATCACCTACGAACGCAACGCCTGGGGCAACAAAGTGGGTGACATGGTCACACCACAAGACGTTCTCGCGTTCAAACAAGCTCAGGAGTAAGGACATGAGTGCAGTGATCGATACGGATCATAAAGGTCATGGCCATGCCGGGGATGACCATCATCATGGCCCCGCCAAAGGTCTGATGCGTTGGGTGCTGACCACCAACCATAAAGACATCGGCACCATGTACCTGTGGTTCAGCTTCGCCATGTTCCTCCTCGGCGGCACCATGGCCATGGTGATCCGCGCCGAGCTGTTCCAGCCAGGCTTGCAGATCGTGCAGCCTGAATTCTTCAACCAGATGACCACCATGCATGGCCTGATCATGGTTTTCGGCGCGGTGATGCCAGCCTTCGTCGGCCTGGCCAACTGGATGATTCCGCTGATGATCGGTGCGCCGGACATGGCCTTGCCGCGGATGAACAACTTCAGCTTCTGGCTGCTTCCGGCGGCCTTCAGCATGATGGTCAGCACCCTGTTCATGGAAGGCGGCGGGCCGAACTTCGGTTGGACCTTCTACGCGCCGCTGTCCACCACCTACGCGCCGGAAAGCGTGACCTTCTTCATCTTCGCCGTGCACCTGATGGGTATCAGTTCGATCATGGGCGCGATCAACGTGGTTGCCACCATCCTCAATCTGCGCGCCCCCGGCATGACCCTGATGAAGATGCCGCTGTTCGTCTGGACCTGGTTGATCACCGCCTTCCTGCTGATCGCGGTGATGCCGGTACTGGCTGGCTGCGTGACCATGATGCTGATGGACATCCACTTCGGTACCAGCTTCTTCAGCGCTGCCGGTGGCGGCGATCCGGTATTGTTCCAGCACGTGTTCTGGTTCTTCGGCCACCCCGAGGTGTACATCATGATCCTGCCCGCGTTCGGCGCGGTCAGTGCGATCATCCCGGCCTTCGCGCGCAAGCCGTTGTTCGGCTACACCTCGATGGTCTATGCCACCGCGTCCATCGCCTTCCTCTCCTTCATCGTCTGGGCGCACCACATGTTCACCGTCGGTATCCCGCTGACCGGCGAACTGTTCTTCATGTACGCCACCATGCTGATTGCCGTGCCGACCGGGGTGAAAGTGTTCAATTGGGCCAGCACCATGTGGCGCGGTTCCATGACCTTTGAAACGCCGATGCTGTTCTCGGTGGCCTTCGTCATCCTGTTCACCATTGGCGGTTTCTCCGGCCTGATGCTGGCCATCGCCCCGGCCGACTTCCAGTACCACGACACCTACTTCGTGGTGGCGCACTTCCACTATGTGCTGGTGCCGGGTGCGATCTTCGGCATCTTCGCCTCGGCCTACTACTGGCTGCCGAAGTGGACCGGGCACATGTACGACGAGACCCTGGGCAAGCTGCATTTCTGGATGAGCTTCGTCGGCATGAACCTGGCGTTCTTCCCCATGCACTTCGTCGGCCTGGCCGGCATGCCGCGGCGCATCCCGGACTACAACATGATGTTCGCCAACTTCAACATGGTCTCGAGCATCGGCGCCTTCATGTTCGGCGCGACCCAGTTGCTGTTCCTGTTTATCGTCATCAAGTGCATCCGTGGCGGCAAGCCGGCGGCGGCCAAGCCTTGGGACGGTGCCGAAGGGTTGGAGTGGACGATCCCGTCGCCGGCGCCGTACCACACCTTCCAGACCCCGCCGGAAGTGAAGTAAGGAGCCGCGGCCATGAGTGAAGCCCTGCCGATTCGCCGCCTGGTTATCCGCCTGTCATTGGTGGTGGTGGCGATGTTCGGCTTCGGTTTCGCCCTGGTGCCGATCTACGACGTAATGTGTCAGGCCTTCGGCATTAACGGTAAAACCGCCGGGGTCTATGAGGCCGGGCAGCAAAGTGTGGATTTGTCGCGCCAGGTGCGCGTGCAGTTTCTCGCCACCAATGCGGCCGACATGGTCTGGGAGTTCCGTCCGCTGGGCGATGAAGTGACGGTGCATCCGGGTGACAGCACGCAGATGGTGTTCGTCGCGCACAACCCCACGGACAAACCAATGACCGCTCAGGCGATCCCCAGCATTGCTCCCTCCAAGGCAGCGGCGTATTTCCACAAGACCGAGTGTTTCTGCTTTACCCAGCAGATTCTGCAGCCCGGTGAACGTATTGAAATGCCGGTACGTTTCATCGTCGATCGAGATTTACCGGCAGATGTGCGCCACCTGACCCTGGCCTACACCCTGTTCGATATCACTGCGAGTAAACCGCCTGTAGCCCAGGTGGGCCAATAAGGAGAACAAAGATGGCAGCTCATGAGCAGTACTACGTTCCGGCCCAGAGCAAGTGGCCGATTATCGCCACCCTTGGTCTGCTGATCACGGTTGTCGGGCTCGGCATCTGGTTCAATGATATGAAGGCCGAGCGGGCCGACTCCAACGGTCCGCTGATCTTCTTCGTCGGTGGCCTGTTCCTCGCCTACATGTTGTTCGGCTGGTTCGGTACCGTGATCAAGGAAGGCCGTTCCGGCCTCTACAGCGCGCAGATGGACCTCTCGTTCCGCTGGGGCATGAGCTGGTTTATCTTCTCCGAGGTGATGTTCTTCGCCGCGTTTTTCGGCGTGCTGTTCTACGTGCGCACTTGGGCCGGGCCCTGGCTGGGCGGCGAAGGCGACAAGGGTATCGCCAACATGCTCTGGCCAGGTTTCGAGTACAGCTGGCCGTTGCTCAACACGCCGGATCCAAAGCTCTATCCGGCCCCCAGCGGCATTATCAGCGCCTGGGGCTTGCCCTTGCTCAACACCGTGCTGCTGGTGAGTTCCAGCTTCACCCTGACCTTCGCTCACCATGCCCTGCGCAAGAACCAGCGCAAGCCGCTGACACTCTGGCTCGCGTTGACCCTGGTACTCGGCGCGGCCTTCCTGGTGTTCCAGGCCGAAGAATATATCCATGCCTATACCGAGCTCGGCTTGACCCTGGGCTCGGGCATCTATGGGGCCACCTTCTTCATGCTCACCGGTTTCCACGGTGCCCATGTCACCTTGGGGGCGATCATGCTGACGGTGATGCTGGTGCGCGTCCTGCGTGGCCACTTCAGCCCCGAGCATCACTTCGGCTTCGAGGCGGCCGCCTGGTACTGGCACTTCGTCGATGTGGTGTGGATCGGCTTGTTCACCTTCGTTTATGTACTCTGACCCGCGCGGCCTAGCCTTAGCGCCAGGAGGGGGCGTTGCAGGCGTGACCTGTGCTTACCAAGTCACCTGGGGCACCAGTTGGCCGCTATAGAAGCCCCAGGCAATCAGGGCTACAGTCAGGGCAGTGAGCGTGACCCGAACGGTCAGGGAGTTGACCACTCGGGAAGAGCGACCCTCGTCCTTGACCAGGAAGAAAAGACCGCTGAACAGGCTGACCACTGTAGCGAGTAGCAAGAGGACGATCGCGACCTTGAGCATTGGGTAACTCCGGGGGGAGAGTAATGTGTTGCAGATGCAGTATAACCAGCTTGCCCTGGGCTTCGGGGCGCGCTCGATGAACGCCTTTCGCCCCGGCTGGCTACCCAGTCTGCTGGTGCTGATGCTGTTCCCTGTGCTTATCGGCCTGGGTTTCTGGCAGCTGGCGCGCGCCGAAGAAAAGCGCGAATTGCTGACCGACAATCAAGCGCAGCAGCTGGCCGCACCTGTCGCCATCGCTGAGCTCGAGGGCCATGCAAACCTTGCCTATGTGCGGGTGAAGCTGCAGGGTTACTTCGATGCGCAGCACAGTTTCCTGCTGGATAACCGCACCCGTGATGGTCAGGCGGGCGTCGAAGTCCTGCAACCCTTTCATGATCAGGCCAGCGGTCTCTGGCTATTGCTCAATCGCGGCTGGCTGCCTTGGCCGGATCGCCGCACAACCCCGACTTTCGCCACGCCCGATACGCCGCTGCGCCTGCAGGCCTGGGTGTATGTATCCCTGGGCGATGGCCTGCAACTGCAGCAGGGACCGCAGGGCAATGCCTGGCCACGCTTGATCAGTACGGTCAAACCGGACGAAATCTGGCAGCAGTTGGGGCGCGCGGGCCTGAGTCATGAGGTGCGTCTAGCCCCTGGCCCCGGGTCTTTTCGGGTCGACTGGCCGGTGATCGCCATGAGCCCGGATAAACACCTGGGCTATGCTTTTCAATGGTTCGCCTTGGCAACGGCTTTGCTTGGCCTGTTCATCTATCTAGGTTTGCATAACGCGCGGGAGATTCGCCTTGAACCCAGCCATCACTCTTCCTGAAGTATCACCCAGCCGTCGTCGGCGCGGTCGTCTGCAGCTGATCATGATTCTCGCCGTGGTTATCGGCCCAATGATCCTGGCCAGCGCCATGTACCAGTGGCGCTTCTGGGTCCCGGAAACCCGCAGCTACCACGGCGAGCTGATTGGCACTGGCCAGACCCGTGCTGATCTCGGTGTTTCCGCTGCGCCTGAGGTGCGCTGGCAGTTGCTGGTGACCGTACCGGGTACCTGCGATACGGATTGCAAGCAACTGGTGTTTCTCGCGCGGCAGATCCATATCGGCCTCAACCGCGATACCGCGCGGGCCTCACATGCCGTGGCCAGCACCCAACCCTTGGCCGATGACTATGACGCGCTGCTGCGCCGCGAATACCCGCAGTTGACCCGCTATCAACTGGAGCCCCAGGCCTATGGCGAAGTCGCCGGCAAAGCCAAAGGGGCGCAGCTGTGGATAGTCGATCCGCGTGGCAATCTGGTGCTGCGCTACGACAGTCGCAGCAAGGGCAAGGCGATTCTCAACGACTTGCGCCATTTGCTGAAGATTTCCCAGATCGGCTGATCTAGACGAAGGCACAAGGAGTACCACGATGGTCAAACCCGGATACCGCCTTGCCTTGTTCGCCACCTTCCTGGCCGTGGTGGTGGTGTTGCTAGGTGCCTACACCCGGCTGACTCACGCGGGCTTGGGCTGTCCGGATTGGCCAGGCTGCTACGGTTTCCTCGCGGTGCCCATGAGCGAGCACTCGCAGGCCCTGGCCGAGGCGCGGTTCCCCGAGGCGCCGGTGGAGGTGGCCAAGGGCTGGTACGAGATGGTTCATCGCTATTTTGCCGGCAGTCTCGGCCTGGTGATCCTGGGTCTGGCGGCTCATGCACTGCGCCGTCGCGGTGCCGCGGGGCAACCGCTGAAACTGCCGCTATTGCTGCTCGGCCTGGTGATCCTGCAGGGCGCCTTCGGCATGTGGACGGTGACCCTGAAACTCTGGCCACAAGTGGTTTCCGCCCATTTGCTCGGCGGCTTTGCCACCCTCAGTCTGCTGTTCCTCCTGACCTTGCGCCTGTCTGGTGCGGCACCGCCGTTGCCCGCACTTTCCGCCCGCCTGCGCGCTCTGGCCGCAATCAGCCTGCTGCTGGTGATCGGGCAGATTGCCCTCGGCGGCTGGGTCAGCAGCAATTACGCGGCGGTTGCCTGCGTGGACCTACCGACCTGTCATGGCGAATGGTGGCCGGCGATGGATTTCGCCAACGGCTTTCATCTTACCCAGCATATCGGCCCTAACTACCTAGGTGGCCAGCTCGACAGCGACGCCCGCACGGCCATCCACATGACCCATCGTCTCGGCGCATTGGTGGTCACCCTGGTGCTCCTGCTGCTGGCCTGGCAACTGCGCCGTGCCGGTTTGTCGCGACTGGCTGGCATGCTGCTGTTGGCACTGGGCGTACAGGTCAGCCTGGGGATCAGCAACGTGGTGTTCCATCTGCCGCTGCTGGTGGCGGTGGCGCACAACGCCGGTGGTGCGCTATTGCTGCTGACGACGGTGATGGTCAACTACCGGGTGCGCTTGAACTTACCGAGCAGCCAGCTTGCTGTGGTCCGGCATTCCGGCGATCCAGTCGTGCGGCAACACAACGTCGGGGCGCCGGATCCCCAGCAAAGACTAGGCGTCCCCCTGGCTCCAACAGGTCAATAAAGAACAACAAGGAGAGACCTTATGGCTACTCTACTGCGCGAACAACAGGCTCACGCCAGCTGGCGCGACTATCTGGAACTGACCAAGCCGCGGGTGGTGGTGCTGATGCTGATCACCTCACTGGTCGGCATGTTCCTCGCTACCCGTGCCGGCGTGCCCTGGACAGTACTGGTTTTCGGCAACCTGGGTATCGGCCTGTGTGCCGGTGGTGCGGCGGCCGTCAACCATGTGGTGGACCGGCGCATCGACTCGATCATGGCGCGCACCCACAAACGCCCGCTGGCCGAAGGGCGGGTTACCCCGCTGGCGGCACTGAGCTTCGCCCTGCTGCTGGCGGTGGCCGGATTGGCCCTGCTGTTGACCTTCACCAATGAACTGGCCGCCTGGTTGACCCTGGCCTCGCTGCTTGGCTATGCAGTGATCTACACCGGCTTTCTCAAACGCGCCACGCCGCAGAACATCGTGATCGGCGGCTTGGCCGGCGCCGCCCCGCCGCTGCTCGGCTGGGTCGCGGTGACCGGCGAGCTGACCGCCGAACCGCTGCTGCTGATGCTGATCATCTTCGCCTGGACCCCGCCGCATTTCTGGGCCCTGGCCATTCACCGCAAGGCCGAATACGCCAAGGCCAACATCCCGATGCTGCCGGTGACCCACGGCGAGCACTACACCAAGGTGCACATCCTGCTCTACACCCTGGTGATGTTTGCCGTGACCCTGCTGCCCTATGCCATCCACATGAGCGGCCTGTTCTACCTGGTCTGCGCCATCGGCCTGGGCGCGCGTTTTCTGCACTGGGCCTGGGTGCTGTACCGTGACAGCAAGCCGCACGCGGCGATCAATACCTTCAAATACAGCATCTGGTATCTTTTCTCGCTGTTTATCGCCCTGCTGGTCGATCACTACCTGCTGTTCAACCTGTCATCGTTGGTGTCATGACCCGTACCCAGATCACCGTTTTCGTTCTTGTAGCCATAGTCGCGCTGGTACTCGGCTTGACCGTCAACAAGGTGCTGAGCAACAAGGGCCTGGCCGACCCGACTGCGCTGCTCGATGCCGGCATCGTACTGCTGCCACAGAGCCGCACGCTGCCGGAGCTGAGCTTCGTCGATCAGGATGGCCAGACGTTTGACGTCGATCAGCTCGAGAATAAGTGGAGCCTGCTGTTTTTCGGCTACACCTTCTGCCCGGATATCTGCCCGGCTACGCTCGCCCAGCTGCGCCAGCTGCAAGGCCAGCTGCCGGAACAGACTCGGGCCAACCTGCGGGTGATTCTGGTCAGCGTCGACCCCAATCGCGACACGCCAGAGCAGTTGAAGAAATACCTCGACTACTTCGATGCCGGATTTATCGGCCTGACGGCCGAGGAAGCCATCCTGCAGAAATTCGCCAATGCACTGAGCATTCCCTATATCCCGGCTGATACCAGCAAGGAAAACTACACCGTCGACCACAGCGGCAACCTGGTGATCATCGGTCCGGACGGTACCCAGCGCGGTTTTATTCGCGCGCCCTTGAACAACGCCAAACTGGCGGCCCAGTTGCCAGGGTTGATCAATCCGGTGGAGTGATTGGAGGGGCGGGCCGCGTAGGTGGCAACCCATCACCGAGCTATTTGGCGAACAGCTGACTCATATCCTTGAACGCCTTGAACTCCAGGGCGTTGCCACAGGGGTCGAGGAGGAACAGGGTGGCCTGTTCGCCGACCTGGCCCTCGAAGCGCACGTAGGGCTCGATCACAAATTGCGTGCCCTTGGCCTGTAGCTGCGCCGCCAGTGTTTGCCATTCATCCCAGCCCAGCACCACGCCGAAATGCGGTACCGGCACCTCGTGGCCGTCCACCGGGTTGCTGTGCGCGGCCTTCTGATACTCCATCTGCGGCGCCTGGTGAATCACCAACTGGTGGCCGAAGAAGTCGAAGTCCACCCAATGCGCACTGCTGCGGCCTTCGGCGCAACCGAATACCTCAGCGTAGAAGTGTCGGGCGGCGGCCAGGTCGTGGACGGGTATGGCCAGGTGAAAGGGGGCGAGCGCCATGGAGAGATTCCTTGTGGTGACTGTCCGCTGATTCTCAGCAACAACGATACTGAGTAAAAGCGAATATTATTGTCCGCAAGCACAAATAAAATTGATCAGTCGAGGCGGCAATGTTGCGTGAGTTGAGAACCTTCGTGATGGTCGCCCGCCACGGCACCTTCGCCGCCGCCGGCCAGCAGGTCGGCCTGACCCAGTCGGCGGTGAGCGCGCAGATGCGCGTGCTGGAGCAGGGCTTGGGTGCGCGCCTGTTCGACCGCAGTGGCCGCGCCGCCGTGCTCAATGCCGCCGGCCGGCATGCCCTGCCGCTGGCCGAGCAGATGCTCGCGCTCTATGCCCAGATGGCGCTGCCGACCTCGGCTGCCGAGTGGCAGGGCGAGCTGAAGGTCGGCGCCATCGCCAGTGTCCAGACCGGCTTGTTGCCCGAAGCCCTGCCGCGCTTTCGAGCTGCTGCGCCGCGGGTCGAATTGCAGCTGGTGCCCGGGGTGTCGCTGAATCTGCTGAGCCAGGTGGATGCCGGTGAACTGGACCTGGCGTTGCTGATCAAACCGCCGTTCGAGTTGCCCAAGGAGTTGCTGCAAATCAGTCTGGTGCGCGAACCCTTCGTCCTGATCACGCCCTTGGGCGTTATCGGCGATGAGCCGCTGCAGATCCTCGCCGAGCAGCCGTTCGTGCGCTACGAGCGCCGCTCCTTCGGCGGCCGGCTGGTCAGCCAGTTCCTTCGCGAGCAACGCCTGAACGTGCACGAGGCGCTGGAACTGGACGAACTGGAGGCCATCGTGCGCATGGTCGAGTGCGGCCTTGGTGTCTCGCTGATCCCGCGCGCCGGCCTGTGGCTGCAGCGGCCGACTCAACTGCGGGTGCTCGAATTGGGCGAACTGACTTTCCACCGCGAACTGGTTGCGCTGCTGCGCCGTGCCCAGCAGCAGCCGGCCCTGGAGTGTCTGCTGGAATGCCTGCGCGCTCCGACCCAGTAGCATGGCCAGGGCGCCGAGCCGTGGCAGTCCCGTATCAGTGACCGCTGCACTGGGCTAAATCCCAGCGCGGAGTTGGCGTGCCGGCGCCGCACAACTTGCCGGCAACAAAAAGCCCGCACAGGGCGGGCTTTCGAGGTGTGCAGGCGGTCGCTTAGAACGCCGGCACCACCGCGCCCTGGTATTTCTCCAGGATGAAGGCTTTGACTTCAGGGCTGTTCAGCGCCTTGGCCAGTTTCTGCATGGCAGCGCTGTCCTTGTTGTCCGGGCGAGCCACCAGGATGTTGACGTAAGGCGAGTCGCTGCCTTCGATGATCAGCGCATCCTTGGTCGGATTGAGCTTGGCTTCCAGGGCGTAGTTGGTGTTGATCAGCGCCAGGTCGACCTGGGTCAGCACCCGCGGCAGGGTCGCGGCTTCCAGTTCCCGCACCTTGATGGCCTTGGGGTTGTCGGCGATGTCTTTCGGCGTGGCCAGGATGTTGCTGGCGTCCTTCAGCTTGATCACCCCGGCTTTCTGCAGCAGCAACAGGGCACGGCCGCCGTTGGTGGCGTCGTTGGGGATGACCACGGTGGCGCCCTGTGGCAGGTCCTGAAGATCCTTGATCTTGCTCGAGTAGGCACCGAAGGGCTCGACATGCACGCCGGCGACGCTGATCAGCTCGGTGCCACGGCTCTTGTTGAACTCGTCGAGGTACGGCTGGTGCTGGAAGAAGTTGGCATCCAGGCGCTTCTCGGCGACCTGCACGTTGGGCTGGACATAGTCGGTGAAGACCTTGATATCCAGTTCGACGCCGTCTTTGGCCAGGGCCGGTTTGACGAACTCGAGGATTTCCGCGTGCGGCACGGCGGTGGCGGCGACGGTCAGGGTTTCGGCCTGGGCGGACAGTGCGACCAAGGCCGCGGCGGCGACTAGCAATTTTTTCATGAAGGGCTCCTTGTGGGATCAGGGGTGGCGGCGGGTGGCCGGCCTGTTTTCGGGCTGTTTATGTTCGAGAGCTTTTATTTCCTGGAGAAATGCACCACCAGCTTGTCGCCAGCGGTTTGCAGGATCTGCACCAGCACCAGCAGCAGGACCACGGTGACCAGCATCACGTCGGGCTGGTAGCGCTGGTAGCCATAACGCACCGCCAGATCGCCCAGGCCGCCGCCGCCGATCAGGCCGGACATGGCGGTGTAGGACACCAGGGTAATGGCGGTCACTGTCACGGCGGCAAAGATGCCCGGCAACGCTTCGGGCAGCAGGGCGTTGACCACGATCTGCCGGGTCGTCGCGCCCATCGCCTGAGTCGCCTCGATGATGCCGCGATCCACCTCGCGCAATGCGGTTTCCACCAGGCGGGCGAAGAACGGCGTGGCACCCACCACCAGCGGCGGAATGGCCCCGGCCACGCCCAGCGAAGTGCCGGTGACCAGCACGGTGAAGGGGATCATCACGATCAGCAGGATGACGAAGGGCACCGAGCGCAGGATATTCACCAGCAGCGAGAGAAAGCCGTAGAAGGTTTTCTGTTCGAACATCTGCCGTGGACTGGTGAGGAACAGCAGCACGCCCAGGGGCAGGCCGAGCACTATGGTGAACAGCAGCGAACCGCCGAGCATGCTCAGGGTGTCCAGGCTGGCCTGCCAGATTTCCGGCCAGTCGACATTGGGTAGCAGTGAGGTCAACAGGGCGTCCATCAGCGCAGCACCTCCATGTGTACGTCGGCGGCGTTGAAGCGCGCCAGCGCGGCCTCCAGGTCGCCACCAGTGAGGGCCAGGGTCAATTGGCCGTAGGGCGTGTCCTTGATGTGGTCGATGCGCCCGGCAAGGATGCTGTAATCCACCCCGGTCTCGCGCGCCACGGTACCGAGCAGCGGTGCATAGGTCGCCTGGCCCTGGAAGGTCAGGCGCAGGATGCAGCCCTGCACATGGGCGAAGTCGTCGTGCAGTTCGTCCTCGTCGACCTGCTCGGCTTCCTGGACGAAACGCTTGGTGGTGGCGTGCTGCGGATGCAGGAACACATCGGCCACCGGGCCCGACTCGACAATCACGCCGGCGTCCATCACGGCCACGCGGTCACAGACCCGGCGGATCACGTCCATCTCGTGGGTGATCAGCACGATGGTCAGGTTCAGCTCGCGGTTGATCTGCGCCAGCAGTTGCAGCACCGAGGCGGTGGTCTGCGGGTCGAGGGCGCTGGTGGCCTCGTCACACAGCAGGATCTTCGGCTCGGTGGCGAGGGCGCGGGCAATGCCGACCCGCTGCTTCTGCCCGCCGGAGAGCTGCGCCGGGTATTTGTTGGCGTGCTCGCTGAGGCCGACCCGAGCCAGCAGTTCGGCTACCCGCGCCTGCATGGCGCTACGTGACAGCACCCCAGCCAGTTTCAGCGGCAGGGCGACGTTGGCGGCAACGGTCTTCGACGAGAGCAGGTTGAAGTGCTGGAAGATCATCCCGACCTGCTGGCGGAAGCGCCGCAGGCCACCCGCGTCCAGCGCGGTGACATCGTCCCCGTCAATCTGGATGCGTCCGCCGGAAGGCTCTTCCAGGCGGTTGATCAGACGCAGCAGGGTGCTCTTGCCGGCCCCGGAATGGCCGATGATGCCGAACACTTCGCCACGGGCAATCTGCAGGTCACTCGGCTGCAAGGCCGGGATATCGTGGCCACTGACGCGATACGCCTTGTGGACCTGGTGAAAATTGATCACGCATTAAACCTTTTGGGTTTGTCGAGCTGCCGGGTAGGCGAAAGGGCGCCTAGTCTACCCGGCGCCGTTTAGGCCGCAAAAATCTTTGTAGACCTATGGTTATAGCCATATCGCATGAATGAGCGCGACCACAGGCAGCTGCGCTGTCCTGGCGGCACCCACTCGCACAGGGCTAGTGCTGCGGGCTAAGCCGCAGTTGCGGGGTCTGTCCGGGCTTGAGCACCTGGTTGATGGTCGGGCTGAAGCGCGGGTCGAGGCGTTCGACCCGCGCGTTGAGCAGCGGGGCGAGCCACAGATAATCACTGGCATGGCGGACCTGGATGTCCACTGCACAGCGGAACTTGACCACATCCGCGGCGACCCTATCGAGCAGGCGGTACAGACTCTGGTTGTCGCGGCTGTCCAGCATCGGCAGGGCCACCACGCTGCTGTGTGCGGCCGGATCGATCAGCTGGGCGTCTGGTTGTGGCGCCTCTTCGGGCAACTGGATCGCCCTGAGCGCCGCCGCCTGGCGTTCGGCCGCCTGGCCCAATTGGCGCGCCTGTTCCCCGCGTGCGGCCTGGGCCTGGACGGCAGCCTGTTCGGCGGCGTTACTGGCCAGATCCGCGGCATCCAGCTCGGTTTGCCGAACCTGGGCAATGGCGCCCCCCACCCCGGTGGTCAGTGCGGGTGCCTGTGGCATCAATTGACGCGCCTGGCGGAGGGCCTTGGCTGCACGATCCAGATCGCCGGTTTGCAGGGCCGTTTGCCCTTGCCGCAGATAGGCCTCGGCCAGTTGGCGCTGATACAGCTCCAGGCGGGCATCGCCGCTGGCGCGCCCGCGCAGGGATTTGAGCCGGCTTTTGGCCTCGCTCAACTGGCCGCTGGCCAGGTTCTGCTCGAGCAGGCGAAAGTCACCGAGCAGCTCGTCGGTGTTCTGGCCCGGCCCTTGAAGCGTGCTCTGGCACGCAACCAGCAGCAGCGAAATAGCGAGGATGGAAAGACAACGTGAGGCGAACGAGATCATTTCTGCGAGTCTCATGTTGGGCAAAAAACGTGCAATTCTACACCGCCGAGCCGGGCGCCACCAAACCTTGCTGCGCGTGCCCGGGCGATCCCATGTTCATGCCCAAGGCCTGCGACAGCGTAGCCTGAGTCTCAGGCCGTGCGCCGGGGCCAGGCGAAACTGAGCAAGAACAGGCTGGCCGCCGATACCACGATCGAGGGTCCGGCCGGGGTGTCCTGGAACCACGACAGGCTGAGACCACCGCAAACGGCGACTATGCCCAGCAGGCTGGCGCCCAGGGCCATCTGCTCCGGGGTGCGCGCATGGCGCTGGGCCGCCGCTGCGGGAATGATCAGCAACGAGGTGATCAGCAGCACGCCGACGATCTTCATTGCCACGGCGATCACGACGGCGATCAGCAGCATCAGGCTCAGGCGGATTGCCGCCACCGGCAGGCCTTCGACCCGGGCCAGTTCCTCGTGCACGGTGATCGCCAGCAACGGTCGCCAGAGCACGGCCAGCACGACCAGGACCAGGGCGCTGCCGCCGACGATCCAGGCCAGGTCGGCCGGGCCGACGGCGAGCAGGTCGCCGAACAGGTAGCCCATCAGGTCGATGCGCACATCCTTCATGAAGCTCAGCACCACCAGGCCGAGCGACAGGGTGCTGTGGGCGAGAATCCCGAGCAGGGTGTCCGAGGCCAGCGGCTGGCGGGTCTGCAAGGTCACCAGCAACACCGCCAGCAGCACGCAGCCGACCGTCACCGCCAGGGTCGGGCTGACGTCCAGCATCAGGCCGAGGGCGACGCCGAGCAGCGCGGCATGCGACAGGGTGTCGCCGAAATAGGCCATGCGCCGCCAGACCACGAAGGAGCCGAGGGGGCCGGCGACCAGGGCCAGCGCCAGGCCGGCGAGCAGGGCGTTGAGTAGAAAATCAGCCATGCTTGCAGCCATCTCCGTGTACGTGTGGTTGGACCGGACCCTTGATGCTCAGGCCGGCGCTCGCTTCGTTGACCACCGCACCGTGCAGGTCATGCTCATGGTCGTGGCGGTGGTGATAGATCGCCAGGCTCTTGGCGTCCTGGCCGAACAGCTCGACGAACGCCGGGTCCCCGCTGACCTGCTCCGGATGGCCGGAACAGCAGACATGCCGATTCAGGCAGACCACCTGATCGGTGGTGCTCATCACCAGGTGCAGGTCGTGCGAGACCATCAGCACGCCGCAACCATGGCGGTCGCGCAACTGGGTGATCAGGCGATACAGCTCGGCCTGGCCACTGACGTCGACGCCCTGCACCGGCTCGTCGAGCACCAGCAGCTGCGGCTCGCGCAGCAGCGCGCGGGCCAGCAGCACACGCTGCAACTCGCCGCCGGAAATGCTCTGCAAGGGGCTGTCGATCACCTGGTTGGCGCCGACCTCGGCCAGCGCCGCCTGGGCGCTGGCGCGATCGACGCCGGGCACCAGGCGCAGAAAACGCAGCACGCTAAGCGGCAGGGTGGCATCGACATGGAGTTTCTGCGGCATATAGCCGATGCGCAGTTTCGGCTTGCGCCAGACGCTGCCGCTATCGGGCTTGAGCAGGCCGAGCACGGTGCGCACCAGGGTGGTCTTGCCGGCGCCGTTGGGGCCGATCAGGGTGACGATCTCGCCGGGATTGACGCTCAGTTGCACATCCTGCAGCACGCTCTGGCCACGGAAGCCGACGCTAATCCCGGCGAGGCGAATCAGTGCATCGCTCATGCGGCCTCCTGGCAGCCGGCGCAGAGGCCGACCACTTCGACGGTCTGCCCTTCGACCACGAAACCGACGCTCTGCGCACCACTGACGATCGCTTCGCTGATCGCCGCGTGCTCCAGTTCGATGGCCGCATGGCAACTGCGGCAGATGAGGAACTGGCCCTGATGGGCATGGGCCGGGTGACTGCAGCCGACGAAGGCGTTGAGCGAGGCGATGCGGTGCACCAGGCCGTTATCCAGGAGAAAATCCAGCGCCCGATAGACGGTCGGCGGTGCGGCGCGGCGTCCGTCCAGCTCGCTCAACACGGCGAGGATGTCGTAGGCGCCGAGCGGCTTGTGGCTCTGCCAGACCAGCTCCAGCACGCGCTTGCGCAGGGTGGTCAGGCGCAACCCCTGAAGCGTGCAGATGCTTTCGGCCTCGGCCAGGGCTTGGCTGACGCAGTGGGAATGGTCGTGGGGGCGTGAGGCGAGCGGTGGCTGAGTCATGGGCAGGGGACGGCAGAGACTAGAGACGTTATTATATTACCCTTTCCTTCCCGCCAGGGTGTTCTCCGTGTTGCGTCTTTTTTCTGCTGTAAGCCTGCTCTGTGCCGCTTTCCTCACCAGCCCTGCTGCCCTTGCCGAGGTGCGCGTGCTGACCAGCATCAAACCCTTGCAGCTGATCGCCGCAGCCGTACAAGACGGTGTCGGCAGCCCCGAAGTGCTGCTGCCGCCCGGCGCCTCGCCGCACCACTATGCCCTGCGCCCCTCCGATGTGCGGCGGGTACGCGAGGTGGCGCTGCTGTACTGGATCGGTCCCGACCTGGAAAGCTTCCTGCCGCGAGTTCTGGCCGGGCGCAGCCAGCCGAGTGTCGCGGTGATGGACCTGCCCGGCATGCACCTGCGCCACTACGCTGAGGGCCACGATGACCACGACCAGGCCCATGACGAGCACGCCGAGCCCGAGCCGGCGGTCGCCGATGAGCACGATCAGGATCACCGTCCCGGTAGCGTGGATGCGCACCTCTGGCTGTTGCCGGCCAACGCGCGGGTAATCGCCACGCGCATGGCCGCCGACCTGAGCGCCGCCGACCCGGCGAACGCCGCGCGTTACCAGGCCAACCTGGTCGCCTTCGGCAAACGCCTGGAAGCCCTCGACCAGCGCCTGAAACAGCGTCTGAGCGGGGTGGCCGACAAGCCCTATTTCGTCTTCCACGAAGCCTACGACTACTTCGAGGCCGCCTACGGCCTCCAGCACGCCGGGGTGTTCAGCGTGCTCGGCGAAGTGCAACCGGGCGCCCGCCATGTCGCGGCCATGCGCACCCGCCTGGAGCAGGCCGGGCCGAGCTGCGTATTCAGCGAGCCGCCGCTGCGTCCGCGCCTGGCCGAAACCCTGATCGCCGGCCTGCCGGCGACTCTGGCCGAACTGGATACCATGGGCGCCAGCCTGGTCGTGGATGGCAACGGCTATACAACGTTGCTGGATAACCTGGGCAATGACTTGGCCGAGTGCCTGAACGCCTTGTAGCGCCGCGCGGTCGCGCGCACAGGGCGGATCCGCTCTCTCGACAGACCGCGACCCGGAAAGCCTGATGGTGGACCAGGGTGTATCGATCCACCATCAGGCCGCAGGGTCCAGGCTCTGTGGCCTGCCCCTGTTGCAGCCCTCAGAAATGCGCTTTGACCAGCAGGCTGATGGCGCTCTGGTCGGTGCCGCCGAGAATCTCGTCGCCGAGGAAGCTGTCATCGGCGATGCCGTACTTATCGCTCCAGTAGTCGTACTCGACGCCCAGGTAAACCTTCTTGCCGATGCCGAAGGCTTTGGCCACGTCGTATTTGATCTGCGGGTTGAAGTGCAGGTTGGCGTGGTAGCTGTCGTCGTTGTCGACCACCCAGTCCATGAAGCCATCGATCACCAGGTCGGAGTTGCCGAGCGGGACGGTGTAGCTCCAGACCGGGGTGATCTGCCAGACGTTATCGCCATCGCGTTTGCCGTCGGTGGTGCGCAGGTAGGTGTTGATCTGGACGTAGTCGAAGCCGGGAATCGCCAGGTCAATGGCCGGGCCGATCAGGTAGGACTCGGTGTCGTCCTCGCCGAATTCGTAGGTGGCGGCCAGGAGCACGTCCTTGATCGGGCCGAAGGACAGGTCGGCGCCACTGATCTTGCCCAGCGACAGGCGTGGGCTGAACTCGCCGTAGAAGGTGTGGCCATCGCCGGCGCCGTTGGTGGCCTCGGTGTTGAACTTGATGCCGTCGACGAAGAAGAACAGGTCGCCAAAGCTCCAGCCGCTGGCGTGCTCGAAGGTCAGGGTTTGCTGCTTGGGCGGGTCGATGGTGAAGTCGATGCCGTTGAGGTAGCTCAGGCTGTTGTCCTGCCATTGCAACAGGTCGCCCGCCAGGGCCTGACCGGTGGCCAGCAAGCTACCTGCCAGCATGAGAGTGGTTGCGCTGCGCTTCATCGTGAATGCTCCTTGGGTATTTTTTTAGTAGTGAACCTGTCGTGTTGGTCAGGCTTTTTACCCATGAGCAAGAATGGCGCCAGTTCCTGTCTGTCCGGACAGAAAAGCCCATGTTTAGCCGTGCCTGGCGTTGTTCCAGGCCCGGCTGCCCTGGGTCGACGGGGCACAGGGGGCTGAAGCGCCTCTGAAGGGGTGTCGGGAGCTGGCAGTTGCGCGCTGTTATGCGGCGTTATCCGGACTTTTTGCGCCATTTCATTGCGTTTTCCGCGCAAGCAGACTGCACCCGAAGGCGGGCCAAAACGCCTGGCGATCAGGCGTTATCGCGCCGGTAGGCGTAGGTCTCGGCAAAGCGCGAAAGCATGTAATCGGCGCAGGCGATCGGCACGTACCTGGCCGGGTTCTGCTCATCCTGGCAGCCGGGCAGGCAGCTGATCTCGGTATCCGGGTGCGGTTCGGCGAAGAACGGCATCGAGTAGCGATCCACCCCCAACGGGCTGATCACCCGGTGTGGGGTGGACTTGTAGCGGTCGTTGCTCCAGCGCGCCAGCATGTCGCCGATGTTGACCACGAAGGTGCCGTCGATCGGCGGCGCGTCGATCCATTCGCCCTGCAGGTTCTGCACCTGCAGGCCGCCAGCGGCGTCCTGGTAGAGCAGGGTCACGCAGCCGTAGTCGGTGTGTGCGCCGGCGCCTTGCTGGGCGGCGCTGCTGGCGGTCTGTCGCGGCGGGTAGTGGATCAGGCGCAGCACGCTGATCGGCTGCTCGAAGCGCCGGTCGAAGAAGTCGCGCTCGATGCCCAGGGCGAGGGCCATGGCCCGTAGCAGGGTTTTCGCCAACTCGTGCATGTCCAGGTAGTGCTGTTCGAACAAGGGCTGCCAGCCGGGGATCGGCGGGTGGCGGTTGGGCCCACGCAGTGGCTTGCCCGCCAGCACCTCGGGGTGCTCGGCGGGCAGGTGCAGGCCCATGTCGAAGGTCTCCTTGAGGTCGCTGGGGCGTGTCGGGTCGAGTTGCTCGGTGGCGATGGCGCCGTAGCCCCGGTGGTGCTTTGACTGAGTGATGTCGATGCACAGCTTTTCCGCATCCGGGCGGGCGAAGAAGTCAACGGCGGCGGCCGTGAGTGCGGCGATGCGCGCGGCGCTGATCGGGTGGCCCTTGATGTAGAAGAAGCCCCACTGGCGGCAGGCCAGGTCGATCTGCCGGGCGACCTGCGGCCAGCCGGCCGGGTCGCTGGCATAGAGCGGGGCGATGTCGATGATGGGCAGTGAGTTCATGGGGGTTCCTGGAGGGTTAGGTGCTGCGAGTCCTCTGGTACTCCGGGCAGCGGAAAGGGCGGAAATCCGCCCCTGGTGTGCGGTGCTCGCCCGCCTGGGAGAGCACCGCGCCTACGCGTGATGGCTAGGGTTACTGCGGAATTTCCGCGGTGATGCCTTTGACGTAGTAGTTCATCCCGGCCAGTTCGGCATTGCTGGCGGTGGCGCCGACGGGAATCTTGATGGCGCCGGCCTGGTCCATGATCGGCCCGGTGAAGGGGTGGAAGGAGCCGTCCTTGATGCTGGCGATGATGGCTTCGGCTTCGGCTTTGACATCGGCGGGTACCAGATCGCTGATCGGCAGTTCGATGGTGCCGTCGGCCAGGCCGCCCCAGTAGTCTTGGGGTGCCCAGGTGCCGTCGAGGACCGCCTGGGTGCTGCGCGCGTAGTGCGGGCCCCAGTTGTTGACGATCGAGGTGAGCACGGCTTTCGGGCCGAAGTGGGCCATGTCCGAGGCGTAGCCCACCGAGTAGACGCCACGCCGTTCGGCGGTCTGGATCGGCGCCGGGCTGTCGGTGTGCTGGAACACCACGTCGACGCCCTGATCGATCAGCGCGTTGGCGGCGTCGGCTTCCTTGCCCGGGTCGAACCAGGAGTTGACCCACACCACCTTGATCTCGCTGCCGGGGTTGTAGGTGTCCAGGGCCAGCTGGATGGCGTTGATGTCGCGAATCACCTCGGGGATCGGGAAGGAGGCGACGTAGCCGATCTTCTTGCTCTTGGTCATCTTGGCCGCCAGGAAACCACCGACGTAGCGACCTTCATAGGAGGTCGACAGGTAGGTGCCGAGGTTCTTGTCCTGCTTGTAGCCGGTGGCGTGCTCGAAGGTGACCTTGGGGAACTGCTTGGCGACCTTGGCGGTGGGGTTCATGTAGCCGAAGGAGGTGGTGAACACCAGGTCGTAACCGCCCTTGGCCATGTTGCGGATGACCCGCTCGGCGTCGGCGCCTTCAGCCACGTTCTCGACGAAGCTGGTTTGCACCTTGTCGCCGAACTGCTTGATCACTGCCTGACGACCCTGTTCGTGCTGGTAGGTCCAGCCGTGGTCGCCGATCGGGCCGACATAGACGAAACCGACTTTCAGTGGCTCGGCGGCCTGGGCGCTCAGGGCTGCGGTCAGGCCGATGGCGACGGTAACGCCGCGCGCCAGGGCTTTCAGGGAAGGTGTGGACATAGGGTGCAATGCTCCGTGTCGAATTCTTTTATAGGGCCGAAAGGGCGTCCTGGCTAATGCAAAAATCTGACCAACAGGACAATTAATTTGGCAGGCCACGCCGCCGCGCTGGCGCCGTGGTTCTGCGTTGATTGAAGGTTGTCCAAGTGGTCAATAAAGGCGCGTTTTTCGCGCTCAGGCTTGAAGCTGGTGCGCCGCCGTTGGTGCGGCAGCGGGAGCCTAGGCATGGGTGGTGGCGACGCCTGGCGGAGCATCGCTACGCGGATACATGGATTCCCAAAGCACAAGGACCACTGCCTGGGCTCAGAGTCCGGCCTTCCAGGGTTGGCCCAGGGACATGGGCGCGTAGAGGCGGGTCTTGATCGCGTCGCGTGACATCACCACCAGTACCAGGATGGTCGCCACGTAGGGCAGCATCGCCAGCAGGTTGGCCGGCATGCTCACGCCGATGCCCTGGGCCACCAGGTGGAGGATGCTGGCCAGGCCGAACAGGTAGGCACCGAGCAGCACGCGATATACCCGCCAGCTGGCGAACACCACCAGCGCCAGGGCAATCCAGCCGCGTCCGGCGCTCATGTTCTCCGCCCACATCGGCGTGTAGGCCAGCGACAGGTAGGCACCTGCCATGCCGGCCATGGCACCGCCGAACAGCACCGCCAGGGTGCGCACGCGCAGCACGGGTAGGCCCATGGCGCTGGCCGCGTCGGGGTTCTCGCCGACCGCCTGGAGAATCAGGCCGATGCGGCTTTTCAGCAGTGCCCAGGCGACCAGGCCGAACAAGGCGAACGACAGGTACACCAGCACGTCCTGGTTGAACAGCATGTGGCCGAGCAAGGGGATATCCCCCAGCAGCGGGATGCTGATCGGCTCGAAACCGCTCAACGGTTTGCCGACCCAGGTACTGCCGATAAAGGCCGAGAGGCCGACGCCGAAGATGGTCAGGGCCAGGCCGGTGGCCACCTGATTGGCTTGGCAGCCGAGGGCGACCAGGGCGAACAGCGCCGCCAGCAACATGCCGGCCAGGCAGGCCAGCAGCACGCCGAGCCACAGGCTGCCGCTGGCGTAGGCGACGATAAAGCCGATTACCGCGCCGAACAGCATCATGCCTTCCTGGCCGAGGTTGAGTACGCCGCTCTTTTCGCACACCAGCTCACCGAGGGCGACCAGCAGCAGCGGGGTGCCGCAGCGCACCATGGCGAAGAGGATATTGCTCAGCAGTTCAAGGTCCATCGGTGATTCCTCGCGTGATCTTGGGCAGAGCCCCATCTGTAGGCGCGAACTTGCCCGCGCTCGGCAACTGCCTGGGATCGCGGGCAGGGACTGGGCGTGGGCCGCACGCCTGCACGTTGGTTGTCAGGCCAGAGCCTCGGCGCTGGTTTTACGCTGAGCCCATCGCCACTTCAGCCTGGGCTGGTAGAGAATCAGCACGTCGCAGGCCAGCAGGTAGAACAGCATCATTCCCTGGAACAGTTCGGTCAGCGATTGCGGCAGGTTGAGGGTCATCTGCGCGTTTTCCCCGCCGAGATAGAGCAGGGCCATCAGCAGGCCGGCGCAGAGGATGCCGAACGGATTGAGGCGGCCGAGAAAGGCCACGGTGATCGCCGCGTAGCCGTAGCCGGGCGACACCTGCGGCACCAGCTGGCCGATCGGCCCACTGACTTCGCTGACGCCGGCCAGCCCGGCCAGGCCGCCGCTGATCAGCAGCACCAGCCACACCAGTTTTTTCTCGCGAAAGCCGACGAAGCCGGCAGCGCGCTTGTCCAGGCCGAGCACCTTGATCTGGAAGCCGATAAAGCTCTTCTGCAGCAGCACCCACACCGCCACCAGGGCGAACAGGGCGAAGAACACGCCGATGTGCACGCGGCCGTCCTCGAACAGCTGCGGCAGACGGCTGGCATCGCCGAACATCGCCGACTCGGGGAAGTTGAAGCCGTCCGGGTCCTTCAGCGGGCCGTGGACGAAGAACAGCAGCAGGTTGAGGGCAATGTAGTTGAGCATGATGGTGGTAAGGATTTCATTGGCGTTGAACCGCGTGCGCAGCCAGGCCGCCAGCGCGCCCCAGGCGGCGCCGCCGAGCACGCCGGTGAGGATCACGCAGACCAGCGCCCAAGGCGTGTCCCAACCGATGATATTGACCGCCACCGCGCTGCCGGCCAGGGCGCCGATCAATAGCTGGCCTTCGGCGCCGATGTTCCAGATCCGCGCCTGGTAAGCCACCGCCAGGCCGAAGGCGCAGAGCAGGATCGGCAGGGCCTTGATCAGCAGTTCCGAGACGCCGTATGCATCGCTGATCGGCGCGATCAGCAGGGTGTGGAAGGTGACCAGCGGGTCGTGGCCGAGCACGGCGAACAGGATCGCCCCGCTGAGCAGGGTCAGCACCCCGGCGAGCAGCGGCGAGAGCAGGAGCATGGCGCGCGACTGCCGGGTACGGGGTTCGAGGGATAACAGCATGGCGGCGTTCTCGTCAGGTGGCGTCTTGCGGGGAATCGAACTGACCGGCCATCCAGCGCCCGACCTCCGCGGTATGGCTCTTGCCGGTGGCTTTCAGCGGCGACAGGCGGCCGCTGCACAGCGCCCCGAGGCGGTCGCTGATCTGGAACAGTTCGTCGAGGTCTTCGGAGATCACCAGGATCGCCGCGCCGGCATCGCGCAGGGCGATCAGCGCGCGGTGGATGGCCGCCGCGGCGCCGACGTCCACACCCCAGGTGGGGTGGGCCGCGACCAGCAATTTCGGGTTCTGCAGGATCTCGCGCCCGATGATGAACTTCTGCAGGTTGCCGCCGGACAGGCTGCGCGCCGGGGTCCGTGCATCCGGCGTCTTCACCGCGAAGCGGCGGATGATTTCGTTGGCCAGCTCCAGCACCTTGTGCGAGCGGATCATGCCGCGCTGCAGCAGGCCCTGCTGGAAGGCGGTGAGCAGGGCATTGTCGGCCAAGCTCATTTCCGGCACGGCACCGTGGCCGAGGCGCTCGGCGGGAACGAAGGCCATGCCACGCTGGCGGCGGGCATCCGGGTAAAGGTTGGCCACCGGCTCGCCATCGATGCTGATGCGTGCGCTCTCGCTACGCGCCAGGCGCAGTTCGCCGCAGAGCAGGGCGAGCAGTTCGTCCTGGCCATTGCCGGCGACCCCGGCGATGCCGACGATCTCGCCGCTGCGCACCTCCAGGCGCAGGTTGCGCAGTGAAGTGCCGAACGGGTCGGCGTTGTGCCAGGTCAGGTCGTCCACGTGTAGCCGGGTCAGGCCACCCTCGGCCTTCGGGTAGCTGGCTTCCAGGCCTTCGGCATCGCCGACCATCAGCCGCGCCAGCTGCAGGTCGCTGCACTCGCTCGGCACACAGGCGCCGGACACCTGGCCACCGCGCAACACCGTGGCGCGGTGGCAGAGCGCGCGCACTTCGCCGAGCTTGTGGCTGATAAACAGGATGCTGCAACCTTCGGCCGCCAGGGCGCGCAGGGTGACGAACAGCTCGTCGACTTCCTGCGGGGTGAGCACCGAGGTCGGTTCGTCGAGGATCAGCAGGCGGATGTCCTGCATCAGGCAGCGGATGATCTCCACCCGTTGGCGCTCGCCGATCGACAGGCTGTGCACCAGCCGCTCCGGCTCCAAACCCATGCCGTAGCGCAACGAGACTTCGCGGATCTTCGGCTCCAGCTGCTGCGGCGTGCCGGCCTGGCGACCGAGGGCCAGGGCGATGTTCTCGGCCACCGTCAGGGTCTCGAACAACGAGAAGTGCTGGAACACCATGCCGATGCCCAGGCCGCGGGCCTGCGCCGGGTCGCGCACCCGCAACGCCTGGCCCTGCCAGAGCAACGCGCCGGAGTCGGGCTGGGTGACGCCGTAGATGATCTTCATCAGGGTGCTCTTGCCGGCACCGTTCTCGCCCAGCAGGGCATGGATCTCCCCCGGCTGGATACGCAGGTCGATGCGGTCGTTGGCCAGGCAACCGGGGTAACGCTTGCTGATGGCACGCAGTTCCAGGCGCGCGGGCGACGTTGAATGAGGCATGGGAGCTCGACGGTGATTATTCGTTAGCGGTGCATAAGCAAAAAACTGGCCAGTTAGTCAGGAAAATGCTCGGGGCCCGTTCATGCGCTGCCGCGCCAGGCGCAGCCGGACCAAAGCCGCAGGCGTGAGCGCCCATCTGCCCGGTTATGGTGCGTGCAGGACACTGGCAAGCCACATCGGAGGGCACTAAAAGTTTAATGAAAACAAGCGCCTGGGCTTGCGCTGGGCGCTTGGTTGAATTTCGTACAGACACTGGCAAGGCCTTTGGCGACTGGCCTGGCGGCAGCTTTGCAGAGGTTATCCACAGGACCGTCCACAATAATTGTGGAGTAATTGCCGGCGCATCCCGCAGGAGCGGCTTCAGCCGCGAGCTAGGGCTGCCAACTCGCTTGCGGCGCTACGGCGGCGTCAGCCCGCAGCCCTTGAGAATGATGTGTATCAGGTTGTCGCTGGCCCGGCTGAAGTCCTGGTGGGTCAATTCGCCCCTGCCGGTGACTCGGCAGATCTGCGAGCCGAAGTCGGCGTAATGTTGGGTACTGCTCCATAGCAGGAAAATCAGCTGGGCCGGGTCCAGCGGGTCGATCTTGCCGGCCTCGATCCAGGCCTGGAACACCGCCGCGCGGCCATTGAACCAGCTGCAGTAGTCCTGGTTGAAATACTGGCTAAGGCAGGGGCTGCCAGCGATCACCTCCATGGCAAAGATGCGCGAGGCTTCGGGGTGCTTGCGCGAGTAGTCCATCTTGGCGCGGATATAGCCAGCCAGCGCTTCGGCGGGGTCGTCATCGACGCTCAGGTGATTGAAGGTGCTGTCCCACAGCTCGAGGATATTGCTCAGCACCGCCAGGTACAGGCTCAGTTTATTGCTGAAGTAATAGTGCAGGTTGGCCTTGGGCAACCCGGCCTTGAGGGCGATGGCATTCATGCTGGTGCCCTTGAAACCATGCCGGGCGAACTCCTCGACAGCAGCCGCGAGGATGACCTCCTCATTCTGCTGGCGGATACGCCCCGCCGGTTTTTCCGCGTTATTGCAGTGCGAAGGGATATACAAATTCATCAGATTATCTGGCCGGTCGTGCATGTCTCGGGGTCTCTGCAATTTTCTGACCAGATGATCATGAAAACGCCCAAGACCCATGACCCACACCACGACCCTGGCCAGGCGGTCGCCGACCCGCTCTGGGCGCGCGCCTGTCTAATCGTGCGGGACTGCCCTATAGTCCGGCGTTATCAGCGCCACCGCTGGTTCTCCAGGGAAGGCCCGCATGCTGACCATCGAACGCATCTACCCCAAGCAACTCGACCCGAACAATGTCGACGACCAGAACACCCTGCGCATCCATATGCAGCGCTACCGTTTCGCCGCTGCCTGCCTGAGCGGCGAGCGCATCCTCGACATGGCCTGCGGTTGTGGCTACGGCACCGCCTTGCTCGCCGAATTGCACCCGGACAAGGTGCTCGTGGGGGTAGACATCGACCCGGCCGCCATCGCCTATGCCGAGGAGCACTACCGCCTGCCCAACCTTAGCTACCGCTGCGCCGATGCCCAGAGCTTCAGCGCCGAGCCGCGCTTCGACAGCATCGTCAGCCTGGAAACCATCGAGCACCTGCCGAACCCGCAACAACTGGTCGCCAACTATGCCGCGCTGCTGGCCGAGCATGGCCAGGTGATCGCCTCAGTGCCCATCACCCCGACCCTGGACGGCAACCCGCACCACCTGCATGACTTCAGCAAAGCCTCGTTTTTCACCCTGTTTCGCAGCCACGGTCTTCGCCCGGATCAGCAGTTCGAGCAGATCCAGTGGTGGCAATTCAAGGGCTTGTTCGCCAAACGCCCGATCAAGCAGCACCGCTCCGAAGGGGTGGGCAACGCCGTGCTGCAGTACTACCGCAAGCACCCGCTCTACCTGCTGCTGCGCCTGCGTTCGATGCTGCGCTACGGCTTCAGCAATCGCTACCTGACCTGCAATTTCAGGGCGCCCTGAAAGCGCGGAAGTCGTGGGGTGGGAGTGGCGGGCGGTTAAGGGCGGCCAGTCCGGTGTGCGGAGAGAGCCCCCTCGCCAGGGGCGCGAGCAATGTGGGTTGGGTAATCCCTTACAGCATTCGAGCCGCTCGCTTCGCACACCGGGACGGACTAAAGCCCTCCCTTCACTTAGCGTTAGGCGACAGAATCCAAAATGGAGGAAGTCAAACGATATCCAATTCCGAAGATGTACTCAGGGCAATGTGCCAGTCTTACGCAAATGCCATTACCGCAAGTGACTCGGCTAAATACGCAGCAATCTTCACCGAGGACGCGATTCGGATGCCTCCAAGGGCAAATCCAGGATACGGTCGGGAACAGATTCAAAAGGGCGAGCAGGCAGGCTTCGACGTTGCAAAATGAAATGTGAGTTTTTCTCCCCGCAATGCGCTTTCGATTGCTGATCGACTGGGTATACGGCATCGCTGATGTCGAAGTCTTTCTGGTTGACCATGCTGATGGCAACACTGCCGATTTTCGATTAACGGCGTCGCGGCTACTGCAACAACAATCATCTGGTGGATGGTTAGTTGAGCGGCAGATGTGGAATCGCAAGCCAGAGTGATTTTGTGGCGAAAATAACTGTATCTGAGGGCATTATTTGATCAGCTCCGTTAGTGCCAACGCTATAAGGAGCTCGCAGTAGAAATTTCTCCGGGCAATGACCAGCAGCTTAGCGAGGCGCTGCAGTCCATTGCGGCTTCGTCTCCAGCGCAGAGCCGCGCATGCTGGGTAACCCTCCTTGGTTCAGCTGCATCGTTGATTAGAGTTTTCCGCCTGTTGGTGATGCGTGAGCGGGGATAGTCGGTAGCTTGCTTGAATCCGGGCAGGAGAACTCCTAGGCTGTGAGTGTCCGGTTTCACTGTGCACAGGGGCTCCGTAGGCCGAGATCAAGGTTCACTACGGGGTGTGATACCCGACCCTGTTTCCCTTCCCGATCGGTATAGCGGTCCAAGCATTATCAGGTATGTCTTCGGCAAAACTCCCGGGCCCGCTGCCATTTATGTGAGGGCTGCATGATGATCAAGATACATACGAATTTCGCGCATCAACGGGGGGGCAAGGTGCGGCAGGGGGGGTACCGGGAGCCGAAACGGGCCGCAGTCCTCGATGCTTGTCTGTCGGCGGCGGTATGAGGTCTCTTTCGAGCACAGGATTTTCGCTGTTAGGTGCAGCGTTGGTCGCGATCAGTTTCGGGCTCGCGCGCTTCGCGTTCGGGCTGTTCGTGCCCCCTATCCGCGCCGAGCTGGAACTGACGCCGTACGTGATCGGCATCATCGGCGCGCTGCCGCTGATCAGTTTCTTGCTGGCCACGCTGGTCGCGCCGTTCGCCGCCGATCGCCTCGGTGCCCGCAACACCGCGGTGCTGTCCGGTGTTTTCGGCGTCGGCGGTCTGGCGCTGATCAGCCAGGCCTCTGCCGCCCTTTCGCTCGGCGTAGGCGTATTCGCCTGTGGCATCTGCACCGGCCTAATGATGCCGGCGTTGACGGCCGCCATGCAGGCACTGGTGAAACGCTCGCTGCACGGACGCGTCAGCGCGGTCATGAACGCGGGTACCAGCATTGGCGTGATCGTTGCCGTACCGGCGGTTCTGTTCCTGGCCGGCGCCTGGCGTTTCGCCTACCTGTCCTTTGCCGTCCTGGCGGGTATCGGGGTGATTGCCGCGTGGTACTTCATCCCTTCAGTATCGCGGGTCACGCCAGCGAACGCCGCGCCACCGCCTCCGATCAGCGCCCTGCAGTGGTCGCGTCTGTTCAGGCTCTCGCTGTTTGCATTCGTGATGGGCTTCGTCTCCTCCGCGTACTGGATCTTCGCGCCCGATCTGGTGGTCACCCTCGGCGGCCTGCCGCCCGGCGCAACCGGGGGGCTGTGGCTAGCGGTTGGCATCGCCGGTCTCGGCGGCGCCGTGGTGGCCGACCTGGCCGATCGCAACAACCCGGCCATTACACAGGCACTGATGCTGACGATGCTGTCTGCGAGCCTGGCATTGCTCGCCGCCAGCCCCGGTCAGCTGGTGCTCGCGAGCTTTTCCGCGCTGGTCTTCGGCCTGGCCTACATGAGTCTGACCGGGCTCTATCTGATGACCGGCATTCGCCTGCTGCCGGGCCGACTGTCGATGGGGCCGGTACTGCCATTCATGGCCGTCTCAATCGGCCAGGCGACCGGCTCGCCTGTCGTCGGCGTGCTGGTGAGTGAATTCGGCTACGCCGATGCGTTTGCCATGTTTTCGGCAATCGGCATCCTCGCGGCGGTCTTGTCGCCACTGTACCCGCGTTACATTGACCATGGGCCCGAGGAAGAGGCCGAGGACGATACCGGTCTACAGGCAGCGTTCGATCACCAGCTCCTGGGCGAGGATGGCGAGCCACTAAAACCCATCATGGAAGAAGCTATAAACCCGTAGCCGGCACTAGAACCAGAGTAACCGGGACACCCGGGACGCTGATCGTTGACGTCAGTCTCTTTCGGGCCAGGCGCGCACCGTGTCTTGAAAGAAGCCTTCAGCGGGCGCGTTTCGCGGCGATCCTGGGTCAGCAGCCTTGGCGTAAGCGCGCTTACGCAGGAAAAGGCGCAGGAAAAGGGGACTGATTTATTTTTCATATTTTTACGGCCTGGCCGCCGCTTCTGGCCGGTTGCTGCCTTCCTCCCACAAGCCATCCCCCACGATAACCGGCGACGCTCCGCTTCACGTGCCTGCTAAGGTGAAAGGCAGGATGTGCTCGTATCACCTCGGCGGCAGGAGGGCGGTAGATGGCCAAGCGCGCGGGCGGCAGTTCGGCAGCGGCCGCGGGGATTGCCCTGCAGGCCGCGGCGCTGGATATCTGGGCGCAAAAGTATTGCCTGCGCGACCGCGACGGCACGCCGCTGGATGCCGATATCGATGGCACCTGGCAGCGCATCGCGCGGGCCCTGGCCGAGGTGGAGGCGCCGCAGTTGCGCGAGCATTGGTATGCGGAGTTTCTCTGGGCGCTGCGCAATGGCGCAATTCCGGCCGGCCGGATCGTCGCCAACGCCGGCGCGGAGGCCTACAAGCCGGCCACCTCGACCATCAATTGCACGGTCTCCGCGACCATCGAGGACTCGATGGAGGACATCCTCGGCAAGCTGCTCGAGGCCGGGCTGACGCTCAAGGCCGGCTGCGGCATCGGCTACGAGTTCTCCACCCTGCGCCCGCGCGGCGCCCTGGTGTCCGGCGCCGGGGCGCAGACCAGCGGGCCGCTGTCGTTCATGGATATCTTCGACAAGATGTGTTTCACCATCAGCTCGGCCGGCGGCCGCCGGGGGGCGCAGATGGCCACCTTCGATATCGCCCACCCGGATGTGCGCGCGTTCATCGACGCCAAGCGCGAGGATGGCCGTCTGCGCCAGTTCAACCTGAGCCTGCTGGTCGGCGACGACTTCATGCAGGCGGTGGAGACCGACGCCGACTGGCCGCTGTTGTTTCCGGTGCATGCCAAGGAGCGCGCCGCGCTGGATCTCGATGACCCGGCCCAGGTGCGTTGGCGCGACTGGCCGCTGCACCAGGGCTATTGCGTGCGCGAGGACGGCCTGGTGGCCTGCAAGGTCTACGGCACGCTGCGCGCCCGCGAACTGTGGGACGCGCTGATGGCGACCACCTACGACTATGGCGAGCCGGGCTTCATCCTGATCGACCGGGTCAACCAGCAGAACAACAACTGGTGGTGCGAGGACATCCGCGCGAGTAATCCCTGCGGCGAGCAGCCCTTGCCGCCCTACGGTGCCTGCCTGCTTGGCTCGCTCAACCTGACCGCCTTCGTCGAGGCGCCGTTCGCCGCCAACGCGCGCTTCGATTGGGACAAGTTCCGCCGCGTGGTGCGCATCTTCACCCGCCTGCTGGACAACGTGGTGGAGATCAACGGCCTGCCGCTGGCGCCGCAGCGCGCGGAGATCTTCGCCAAGCGTCGGCATGGCATGGGTTTTCTCGGCCTGGGTTCGGCGCTGGTGCTGCTCAAGCTGCGCTATGGCAGCCCGCAGGCCTGTGCGTTCACCGAGGAGGTGGCGCGCGAAATGGCCCTGACCGGCTGGCAGGTGGGGCTGGAACTGGCCGAGGAAAAAGGCCCGGCACCGCTGCTGGCCGAGCAGTTCGAGGTGACCGCGGCGATGCTGCGTCGGCGCCCGGAGATGCTCGCCGACGGCCATAAGGTCGGCGACCGCCTGCCGGGCCGGGTGCTGCACGCCAAGTATTCGCGCTACATGCAGCACCTGGCCGAGCATGCGCCGCAACTGGTGGCGGCGCTGGCCGAGCGTGGCGCGCGCTTCACCCATCACAGCTCCATCGCGCCCACCGGCACCATCAGCCTGAGCCTGGCCAACAACGCCTCCAACGGCATCGAGCCGAGCTTCGCCCAGCGCTATTCGCGCAACCTGATTCGCGCCGGGCGCAAGGCCAAGGATAGGGTCGAGGTGGTCAGCTACGAGCTGCTGGCCTACCGCGCGCTGGTCAACCCGCATGCCCAGCCCGGCACTGACGACCCGGCCGAGCAGCTGCCGGACTACTTCGTCAGCAGCGAGGACATCAGCCCGACCGAGCATGTGGACATGCAGGCCGCGGCGCAGCAGTGGGTCGACTCGTCGATCTCCAAGACCGCCAACGTGCCCGCCGATTACCCCTTCGCGGGGTTCAAGGACATCTACCGGTACGCCTGGCGCCAGGGCCTCAAGGGCTGCACCACCTTTCGCTTCAACCCGGTGGCGTTCCAGGGCGTACTGGTCAAGGAGGCGGACCTGGCGCGTACCCGCTATCGCTTCGAGCTGGAGGACGGCAGCCTGGTCGATCTGGCAGGTAATGAGGAGGTCGAGTACGACGGCGAGGTGCACAGCGCCGCCAACCTGTTCGAAGCCCTGAAGGAAGGCTATTACGGCAAGTATTGAGCGCCCGGCGCGCAGGAGACGTCCATGGTGGTGAAGATCGAGCAGCGCATCACCGGCTTCCAGGTAATCGACGAGGTCGAGGCGATGCAGCGCGCGGCCGCCGCCGAAACGCCAGCGCCGGTGCAGATGGACGAAACCCTGCAGCGCCCGGAGAGCCTGTTCGGCGTCACCTACAAGATCAAGTCGCCGCTGTTCGAACATGCGCTCTACGTCACCATCAACGACATCCTGCTCAACGCCGGCACGCCCCACGAGCAGCGCCGGCCGTTCGAGATTTTCATCAACTCCAAGGGCATGGAGCATTTCCAGTGGATAGTGGCGCTGACCCGGATCATGTCGGCGGTGTTCCGCAAGGGTGGCGACTGCACCTTCCTGGTCGAGGAGCTGAAGGCGGTGTTCGATCCGCGCGGCGGCTACCTCAAGCGCGGCGGCGTCTACATGCCGTCGCTGGTGGCCGAGATCGGCGCGGTGCTGGAGCGCCACCTGATCGCCATCGGCCTGCTCGAGGGGCATGCGCTGGATGAGGCGCAGCGCCGCTTGCTGGCGGAGAAGTGGGCGGTCTACCAGGCCAGCCAGGATGCCAGCGCGGTGGACCCGGGCGAGGGCTTCCCGCCCGGCGCGCTACTGTGCAGCAAGTGCCAGACCCAGGCGCTGGTGCACCTGGAAGGTTGCGCCACCTGCCTCAACTGCGGGTATTCCCGGTGCGGCTGAGGCGCCCGCGTGATCCGGCGCAAGCGCTGGACTAGAGGGCGAAGGGCAGCGCCACCTCGACCTGCTGCCGCTGCAGCAGGCGGTGCTGGAACTCGCCCGGATCATGGATCAGCACTTCCTGGCCGGCGAAGGAGTCGGCGGCGATCAGGCGCGACAGCCAGAAGCGCACGCAGGCGATGCGCAGCATGGCCGGCCAGAGTTCGGCCTCGGCCGGGGTGAAGGGACGCAGGGCGGCATAGGCACCGAGCAGGGCCTGGGCGCGGTGCGGGTCGAGACTGCCATCGGCGTCCGAACACCAGTCATTCAGGGTAATTGCCAGGTCGTAGAGCATCGGGCCGGCGCAGGCGTTATAGAAGTCGATCACCCCGGACAGGTGATTACCGTCGAACAACACGTTGTCGCGGAACAGGTCGGCGTGCAGGTTGGCTCGCGGCAGAGCGAGGATGCGTGGCTTGAGCGCATGAATCTCGGCCAGGGCATCGCGCAGCAACGGCAATTGCGCCTCCGGCAGTTTCAGCGCCAGGCTGGGCCCCTCTTCGAGCATCCAGTCCAGTCCGCGATCACTCTTGCGTTCCAGCACGTGGGCGCGGGTGGCCAGGTGAATGTGCGCCAGCAGGCTGCCGACTTCCTGGCAGTGGTGCGGGTTGGCCAGGCTGACGTGCTTGCCCGGCAGGCGCGGCTGCAACAGCGCCGGTTTCTCCGCCAGGCTGCGCAGCGCTTCGCCGCTTTCGGTGCGCAGAGCGTAGGGCACCGGCAGACCGGCCTCATGCAGGACATCGAGCAGTTCGATAAAGAACGGCAGGTCGGCGCTGGGGCCGCGCTCGATCAGGGTCAGGACGAACTCGCCCTGCTCCAGGCTGACGAAGAAGTTGCTGTTCTCGCTGCCCGCGGCAATGCCCTGGAAATCGCGCAGGCGACCCAGGCCGTAAGGCGCGAGAAAGGCTTCCAGCTCGTGACGCTCTAAGGGGGTGAATACCGACATATCAGAACCGCCAACTTACCATTTGAAGATTTCCCAGGATGGAATCAGCATGTCCGGCGAGTCCGAGCGGACGAAGTTGCCGTCACTGCCATCGGCGCGCACCAGGAAGTAGGGCTTGCCGGTCTTGGGGGTGATTTTAATTGCATAGAGGAAGCCATTGACCCGGTATTCCTCAACGGTGCGGTCGCCTTCCTGGCGGATGGTCACATCCGGCTCGGCCGAGGGTGCATCATCGGCAAATGCCGCAAGCGGAATGACTGCCAACAGGCTGGCCAGCAACAAGCGATTGAGTGTGCGCATGGTAACCTTGTCCCTTTGTTTTCAATGGTGCGGTCATTCTAACGCCGCCCCCGCCGAAAAGGTTGATCCTGCTCATGAGCCAAGCTCCTCTCGTCCTGGTCGACGGTTCTTCGTACCTCTACCGCGCCTTCCATGCCCTGCCGCCGCTGACCACCTCCAAGGGCTTGCCCACCGGTGCGGTGAAGGGTGTGCTGAACATGCTCAAGAGCCTGCGCAAGCAGTACCCAGACAGCCCCTTCGCGGTGGTCTTCGATGCCAAGGGCGGGACCTTCCGCGATGCGCTGTTCGCCGAGTACAAAGCCAACCGGCCGTCGATGCCCGATGACCTGCGCGTGCAGGTCGAGCCGTTGCACGCCAGCGTCAGGGCGCTGGGCTTCCCGCTGCTCTGTGTCGATGACGTCGAAGCCGATGACGTGATCGGTACCCTGGCCCGCCAATGCGCCGGCGAAGGCCGCGACGTGGTGATTTCCACCGGCGACAAGGACATGGCCCAGCTGGTCTGCCCGCACGTTACGCTGGTCAACACCATGACCGGTAGCATCTATGACATCGATGGCGTGAAAGCGAAATTCGGTGTCGGTCCTGAGCTGATCATCGACTACCTGGCCCTGATGGGCGACAAGGTCGACAACATCCCGGGAGTGCCGGGGGTCGGCGAGAAAACCGCCCAAGGCCTGCTGGTCGGTATCGGTGGCGGTCTCGACGTGATCTACGCCAACCTCGACAAGGTGGCCGGGCTGCCGATTCGCGGGGCCAAGACCCTGGCGGCCAAGCTCACCGAGCACCGCGACATGGCCTACCTGTCCTACCAGCTGGCGACCATCAAGCTGGATGTGCCGCTGAACCTGGAAGTCGAGGCGCTGCATCCCGGCGCCGCCGATGTGCCCGCGTTGCTCGAGCTGTACGACGAGCTGGAATTCAAGAGCTGGCGCGATGAGTTGTTGCGCCAGAACAAGGGCCAGGTTGCCAAAAGCGCCAAGGCCGCCAGCGATGCGCCAGCGACCGATGAGCTGTTTAGCCTGACCGCCAGCGCGGTGCCGCAAGCCGAACCGGCCGTGGTGATCCCGGCCTCGCCTGGCTACCTGACGATTCTCGAGCAGGCACAGTTCGATCGCTGGCTGGAGAAGCTCAAGGGCGCCGAGCTGATCGCCTTCGACACTGAAACCACCGGCCTCGATGCACAGAAGGCGCAGCTTGTGGGCTTGTCGTTTTCGGTCACGGCTGGCGAGGCAGCCTATATTCCGCTGGCCCACTCCTATATGGGCGTGCCGGCGCAGCTCGACCGGGACCAGGTGCTGGCCGCGCTCAAGCCGATTCTCGAAGACCCGCACAAGGCCAAGGTCGGCCAGCACGCCAAGTACGACATCAATATCCTTGCCAATGCCTCGACGCCGATCGACGTGCAGGGCGTGGCCTTCGACACCATGCTCGAGTCCTATGTGCTCGACTCCACGGCCACCCGCCATGACATGGACAGCCTGGCGCTGAAGTACCTCGAGCACAGCACCATCCGTTTCGAGGACATCGCCGGCAAGGGCGCCAAGCAGCTGACCTTCGACCAGATCGCCCTGGAACTGGCCGGGCCTTACGCGGCGGAAGACGCCGATGTGACCCTGCGCCTGCACCAGTGCCTGTGGGCCAAGCTCGAAGCCGAACCGGGCCTGGCCAAGGTCTTGCGCGAGATCGAGATGCCGCTGGTGCCGGTGCTGGCGCGCATCGAGCGCCAGGGTGCGCTGGTCGACGCCAAGCTGCTCGGTGAACAGAGCGTCGAGCTGGGCGACAAGCTGGTGGCGCTGGAGCGTCAGGCCTTCGATATCGCCGGCGAGGAATTCAACCTGTCATCCCCCAAGCAGCTCGGGGTGATTCTCTACGAGAAACTCGGCCTGCCGGTCATCAGCAAAACCGCCAAGGGCCAGGCATCGACCGCCGAGGCGGTGCTCGCCGAACTGGCCGAACAGGACTACGAACTGCCCAAGGTGCTGATGCAGTACCGCAGCCTGAGCAAGCTCAAGAGCACCTACACCGACCGCCTGCCGGAGCAGATCAACCCGCGCACCGGGCGTATTCACACCTCTTATCACCAGGCGGTGGCGGCCACCGGGCGCTTGTCGTCCTCGGACCCGAACCTGCAGAACATTCCGATCCGCAGCGCCGAGGGCCGGCGCATTCGCCAGGCGTTCATCGCGCCCAAGGGCTACAAGTTGCTGGCGGCGGACTACTCGCAGATCGAGCTGCGCATCATGGCCCACCTGGCCCGGGATGAAGGGCTGCTGGAGGCCTTTCGCCATGACCTCGACGTGCACAAGGCCACCGCCGCCGAAGTGTTCGGCGTCAGCCTGGACGAGGTGAGCACGGACCAGCGGCGTAGTGCCAAGGCGATCAACTTCGGCCTGATCTACGGCATGAGCGCCTTCGGTCTGGCCAAGCAGATCGGCGTCGACCGCAAGCAGGCGCAAGCCTATATCGACGTCTACTTTGCCCGTTACCCCGGCGTGCTCGCCTACATGGAGCGCACCCGCGCGCAGGCCGCCGAGCAGGGCTATGTCGAGACCCTGTTCGGCCGTCGCCTGTACCTGCCGGAGATCCGTTCGGGTAACCCGGGCCTGCGCAAGGGCGCCGAACGCACCGCGATCAACGCGCCGATGCAGGGCACCGCCGCGGATATCATCAAGCGCGCCATGATCGCGGTGGACAACTGGCTGAGCGAGTCAGGCTTGGATGCCAAGGTGATCCTGCAGGTGCACGACGAACTGGTGCTGGAGGTGCGCGAAGACCTGGTCGAGCAGGTGCGCGAGCAGATCAAGCAACTGATGAGCGGCGCGGCCGAACTGGCTGTGCCCTTGTTGGTGGACGTGGGCGTGGGCAATAACTGGGACGAAGCACACTGATAAGGCGGCTGGCCGGGTGACTCCGGCAGCGGGCGGTAGGGGCCGCTGTCGGGGATTGTTAACTTTTAAAACCGATAGGCATTAAACCTAAGGGTTTTATGGTCAATAGATTCTAAGAAGTGGCTGAACTTTGCGTTTGCCCCGGTAGTCAGAAGTTTTGAATGGCCCAGAAAGCCTTTCAATGCTCCTTGTTGTGTTAAGTGTTGGCAGATATCTGAACCCCGCCCTAGCGGTTCAGACCTTTAAGCCCCGAGCTTCTCTCTCCCCATCTGAGGCTCGGGGATTTTTTTGTCCGCAGAAAAGTACTCGGCCGCCTCTCAGTCTTCGGTTTCCGCCTCGCTGAGCGCGAACTCACCCAGTTGCAGCCATTCGGCCAGCACCGCCTGGGCTTCTTCGATGCCCTGACGCTTGGGTGCGGAAAACAACTGAATGCTCACCCGGTCGCCCCAGCGCTGGCGGATGTCCTGCTGCACCTTGAGCAGTGTGGTCTTGGCCGCGCCGAAAGCCAGTTTGTCGGCCTTGGTCAGCAGAATGTGCATCGGCATCTCGCTGGCTGCCGACCAATCCAGCATCAAGATGTCGAACTCGGTCAGCGGCTTGCGGATATCCATCATCAACATCAGCCCGCGCAGGCACTCACGGCTGCCCAGATAGGCTTCCAGGTGCTTTTGCCAGTGCAGCTTCAGCGGGATCGGGACCTTGGCGTAGCCATAACCGGGCAGGTCGACCAGGCGTCGCTCATCGTCCAGGCGGAAGAAGTTCAGCAGCTGGGTACGCCCCGGGGTTTTCGAGGTGCGTGCCAGGCTGGCGTGGGTCAGGGTGTTCAGCGCGCTGGATTTGCCGGCGTTGGAACGGCCGGCAAAGGCCACTTCGTAGCCCAGGTCATCCGGACATTGGTCGACCTTGGCGGCGCTGATCTGGAAGGTGGCTTGTTGGCACAGGCCGATAATGGGGTTCTTAGCTTGCATCAGGGTATCCGGTGAGGGCGGGCATAATGGAAATTTCAGGCGCGCAGCCCTTGCGACATTTGCGCACATCCTGCCGGGCGCTACGCGGCGCGGCAAGCGGTGTCGTTTCCGTTTCAGTGGTGCCAGTATATAATGCCGCAGATTTTGTGTGCGCTTTGTCCCGTGCGCTGGATGATTATTGCGGGGACGAATTAGACCTTGGTGTCCATAGAGGGCGGTGCGTTGCCTTCCCTGATGAGGCTGATCTGATGAATAAAATGCTGCTTGCCGCTGCTGTGTTGGTGTTCTCCTACAACAGCCAGGCTGCCCAGGATCCACAAACGGTGTTCAATCGCGCTTGCGGGGCATGCCACAATGGGCAACTGCCAATGGCACCGAAAAAAGGCGACAAAGCTGCCTGGGAGCCACGTTTGGCTAAAGGCATGGATACGCTGGTCACCAGCGTCACCAATGGTTTTAATGCAATGCCGCCGCGTGGTCTGTGCATGGACTGCACCGCCGAGGATTACCAAGCCGTCATACAGTGGATGACCGAGTAAATCCGGCCCATAACTCTTTCTCTCTTAGCCGTAGTTGGATTAGCTGATGAACAAAATACTCGTGAGTCTGCTGTTGACCCTAAGCATCACCGGTTTGGCCCAGGCCGCCGGTGATGCTGCCGCAGGTCAGGGCAAAGTTGTCGTATGTGGCGCTTGCCACGGTGCCGATGGCAACAGTGCTGCACCGAACTTCCCGAAGTTGGCTGGTCAAGGCGAGCGCTACCTGCTCAAGCAGCTTAACGACATCAAGGCCGGCAATCGCCAGGTCGTGGAAATGACCGGCCTGCTGAATAATCTCAGCGATCAGGATCTGGCCGATATCGCCGCCTACTATGCCAGCCAGACGATGAGCGTTGGCGCTGCCGACCCGAAACTGGTCGCCCGCGGCGGAGAACTGTTCCGTGGTGGCAAGTTGAACGAAGGCATGCCAGCCTGCACCGGTTGCCACTCGCCCAACGGCGCCGGCCTCGATGCGGCAGGCTTTCCGCAAATCGGTGGCCAGCATGCGGCCTATGTGGCCAAGCAGTTGACCGATTTCCGTGAAGGCAATCGGACCAACGACGGTGACGGCAAGATCATGCGCAGCATCGCCGCCAAACTGAGCAACAAGGATATCGAAGCGGTATCCAGCTTCATCCAGGGCCTACACTGAGGCACTTGGCGGTTGTGAAAAAAACCTCTCGATACGTTCACAGCCGCTGAGCCTGGCCGCGGGGGACGTAAGAACCTGCAATGAAAAGGGTGGCCTCGGCCACCCTTTTTCGTTTGTCAGCCCGCTACAATGGTGGGAACCTGCCCTGCGGCACAGGGTCTGAATACCGACTCGCCGTTGCGCGACGCCTAACATCCAAGCAAGGAGTACCTCATGCGTAAACTGATCCTCGGCGCTGCCCTGGCCATCAGCAGCCTGTTCGCGCTGACTGTTCAGGCAGAACCCGAAGCCGGCAAGAACTATGTCGAACTCGCCAGCGCTGTGCCGATATCCAAACCCGGCCAGATTGAGGTGGTTGAATTGTTCTGGTACGGCTGTGGCCATTGCTATCAGTTCGAGTCGTCGATCAACCCGTGGATCGAGCAGTTGCCGGACGACGTCAATTTCGTCCGCATTCCGGCCTTGTTCGGTGGCCTGTGGAATGTGCATGGCCAAGGCTTCATCACCCTGGAGGCGATGAAGGTAGAGTCCAAGGTGCATACGGCCATATTTGACGCTATTCACAAGCAAGGCAAGAAGCTGGCAACGGCAGAAGAAATGGCCGAGTACCTCGCTACCCAGGGTATCGACAAGGACACCTTTCTCAAGACTTACAATTCCTTCGGCGTGAAGAGCCAGATGGAAAAGGCCAAGAAACTGGCCATGGCTTACCAGATCAGCGGTGTGCCGGTGATGGTCGTCAACGGCAAGTACCGTTTCGACATCGGCATGGCCGGCGGTGCCAAGCAGGCTCTGCAGGTGGCCGATTACCTGATCGACAAAGAGCGCGCCGCGCAGTAGGCGGCCGCCACGAGCGTCGCGCATGTTGCGTCGATGGACCAACAGCCGCCAGGTTGGCCTGTGTGATCCACAGGTCAACTCGCAGTGCACTGCTGCCGTCGATTGGCCCCGCGGCGGGCTCCTGCGTCTGCTCAGCTTCAATATCCAGGTCGGCATCACCACCCAGCGTTACCACCACTACCTGACGCGCAGCTGGCAGCACTTGCTGCCCCATATCGGCCGTGCCGGCAATCTGCAGCGCATTGGCAATCTGCTCGAAGATTACGACCTGGTTGCCCTGCAGGAAGTCGATGGCGGCAGCCTGCGTTCCGGCTACGTCAACCAGGTCGAACACCTGGCCCACCTCGGTGCCTTTCCTTACTGGTACCAGCAGCTCAATCGCAATCTTGGCCGCCTGGCCCAGCACAGTAACGGCGTGCTCAGCCGGTTGCGCCCCAGCCTGTTGGAGGATCACCCGCTACCTGGCCCGCCGGGCCGCGGTGCGATGCTGTTGCGCATCGGCGAAGGCGAGGATGCGATTGTCGTGGTGATGATGCACCTGTCGCTGGGGGCGCGTACTCGCACCCGGCAGTTGGCCTATATTCGCGAACTCATCGGTGGCTACCGGCACCAGATACTGATGGGCGACATGAATACCCACGCCAGTGACTTGCTGCTGAAATCGCCCTTGCGCGACCTCGGCCTGGTGGCGCCACAGATCGAAGCGACGTTTCCCAGTTGGCGGCCGCAGCGCTGCCTCGACCATATCCTGCTCAGCCCTGGCCTGGCGCTGGAACGCTACGAGGTGCTGGCTCTGCCGATTTCCGATCATCTGCCAGTGGCCGTGGAAATTCGCCTGCCGCAAGCATTGGGTCGCTCGTCGCTGCCTGTACTTGACCTGTCTGCCGCCGAAAACGCGCCATGAGCAACGACGTCCAGCGCTGGAAAGACAAATACCTGGCCAGCCTCGAGCAGCAGGAGGTCCTCGAACGGCGTTGGGATGCCCGCGTCGACCTGCTGCGGCGTGGTCTGGTGCGCAGCAGCCTGGCGGCTGAGGGTGCCGATAAAGGGGTCGATCAGTGCATGCAGGACCTGCGCGAGATCCTTCGTCGTGATGACATGGACGCGGGCCTTGCTGCCTTGATCCCGCGGCTGGAAAAAGCCGTTCTGGATTCCGAGCAACGCCGCCAGCAACGAGTCGGTCAGGTTTCCAGCGCTCTGGTTGCGTTGGTTGGCCAGCTGCTTGAGCTGGAGCTGCCCCGCGACGTGCGTCGGCCGCTGAAAGACTATGCCAAGCAGCTCGATAGCCGTGCCGAGCAGGTCCGTGAGTTGCCGCTGCTGCTGGCCGAGTTGAGTACCCTGCAGCAACAGGCACTGGCAGTGCTGGGGCACGAGCAGATCGAGCGACCGGGCTTGCTCAAACGGCTGTTCGCTGGCCGCGCCCCGGCCATTAGCGACATGCCCGCTGCGCTCGAGCCTGTGCCGCCGCCGATAGTGCCACTGGCCGTCGCCTCCCTGCCGGCGCAGGCGCTTGCCCACCTCGCAGTCGTGGAAGCGACGGCTGTTGCGGCTAGTCAGGCCCTCTCGGCCGATGTTCCTGCTCCCGCTCCCGCTCCCGCTCCCGCTCCCGCTCCGGTAGCCAGCGTGCTCGACAGCTTGCCACTGCCCGCTGGCTTGTTACCGCCGGCGGCGAAGCCTGGCACCCTCGAAGAGCCGGTTGAGAGCGCCGAGACGGACCCCGAGTACGCCTTGCCGCCGCCACCAGAGCCTGGTTATAGCGCCATCGCCAATCATGTCGAGAAAACCCTGCTCGGTCTGTTGGACGACTTGGTATTGCCGGAGCGCCACCAGGATCAGGCCGACTTGTTGCGCGAGCGCATTCTGGCCGGTTTGAACCTGTATGAGCTGGTGCCGGTGCTGGACGATCTGGCCGTGCTGATGCTGGCCATTTCCGATGTCGGGCAGCGCGAGTTCGAGGGTTACCTCAAACAGCTCAATGAGCGCCTGGCGACCTTTCAGGGCGGTTTGCAAGATGCCCACGATGGCTACGCAGATTCGGTCAGTGCCGCGCGTCAGCTCGACAGCGAGCTGCGCCAGCAGGTCGATGGACTGCACAACAGTGTGCAACAGGCAACGGATTTGCCGAGCCTCAAGGAATTGCTGGAAAACCGCCTGGACGGTTTGCTGGGCACCATGGAGCAATACCAACGCCAGCGTGACGAGCGTGAACAGCTGGTGGCCGGGCGCTTGCAAACCCTGGTCGAACGGGTGGCGAACATGGAGCAGGAGGCCAAGGGCTTTCGTCAGCACCTCGAAGAGCAGCGGCAGAAAGCCTTGCTCGACCCGCTGACCGGACTACCCAATCGCGCGGCCTGGAACGAGCGCCTGGATCTGGAGTTGGCGCGCTGGCAGCGCTACGGTGGCGAACTGCTGATGGCGGTGGTCGATATCGACCACTTCAAGCGGATCAACGACGAGTACGGCCACCTGGCTGGCGACAAGGTGCTGAAAATCATCGCCGGCGAACTGCACAAACGCCTGCGCAAGACCGACTTCATCGCCCGCTTCGGCGGTGAGGAGTTCGCGCTGCTGATTCCGGCGACCCCCTTGGCCGGTGGCTTGCAACTATTGGAAACCCTGCGTGCCGGCATCGAAGCCTGCCCGTTCCACTTCAGGGGCGAGCGGGTGACCATCACCCTGTCGGCCGGGATTAGTGCATTCGCCAGCGCAGAGCGCAGCGATCAGGTATTCGAGCGCGCCGACCAGGCGCTATACCAGGCCAAGCGCGGCGGCCGCAATCGTGTCGTGGCCGGCTGAGCACGGCCTCTGCGTGCGGAAGCTGGCGCTTCAACCTTGAAACCCGCCAAGCGATACCCTGGGTTGCGCCACAACGGCTCTTGCTGAGCCGACTGCAATCGGCAGTGGGTCCTGACTCCCCTACGCAAGACCGTTCAACCGCTGATGGCTCGGTGTCGCGACACCCGTCGCAGGAGTGGCCCAATGACCTCAGGCCGCCCTCGGCAGGTAGGGTCGCCAGGTCTCGGGAATCTGTTCCAGGCGCGGGTAGTTGAGCGCGTCCAGTTGCCGTTGCGAGAGCAGAAACGGCGTATGGCGTAAATGCGGCGGCACATGGCGCAATTCCGGCAGCCAAAGGCTGACATAGCGGGCGTCCGGATCGAAGTGCCGGGCCTGGCGCAGGGCGTTGAATGCCCGTTGCTGCTGCGGGTCGCAGCCGACGCCGGCCAGGTAGACCCAATTGCCCCAGTTGCTCGCCGGGTCGTAGTCGATCAGGTGTTCCTCGAACCAGGCGGCGCCATATCGCCAATCCTGTTGCAAGTCGTTGATCAGGTAACTGGCGACAACTTGCCGGCCACAGTTGGACATGAAGCCGGTGGCGGCCAGTTCGCGCATGTTGGCGTCCACCAGCGGCATGCCGGTACGGCCTTGGCACCAGCGCTCGAAGCCTCGGTCGAGCCGTTGCGGGGCATGCTCCGTGGCTTTCACACCGCCCGCCTTGAACAGGGCGCTGCCGTGACGAACCAGGGTCCAGCGAAAGAAATCGCGCCAGAGCAGTTGCAGCCACAAGCAATAGGTTGAATCGTTGCGGCCGAATTGCGCCTCATGGCGGCGCAATTCGGCCACCACCCGGCGCGCCGAGAGGCTGCCGTTGGCCAGCCAGGGCGAGAATTTCGACGAATACTCACTGCCGATCAGACCGTTGCGTGTGTCCTTGTAGTGGCGCACCCCCTGGCTGATCCACAGGTAGTCGCGCAGGCGTGCCTGGGCCGCAGTTTCGCCGCCTGAGAAGGGAAAGGCGCCGGCGGCCACGCTGAGCGGCTCACCCAGGCCCAGTCGCGACAGGCTTGGCAGCTCTTGCAGCAGCGCCTGCGCCCCGTCCGGTAAGGGTGGCAGCACCTGTGGTGCGGAGCGGGGCTGGAACACGTGCAGGCGTTCCTCGACCAGGTTCTTGAACGGGGTAAATACCTGCGGCAGTAGTTCGGCTGGGCAGCGCAGTTCCTCGGCGTGCAGCAGGTTATCGCCGGGTACCTGCTGGAGGGCGATGCCGGCAAGCGCACCTTGCACACGGGCGAGTTGCCTGCGTTCGTCCGGGGCGATTTCTTCCAGGGTCAGCACCCGGTCCAGGCCGAGCTGGCCGACCAGCCGGGGGATCACCTGCTCTGGCGTCCCCGGCAGAACCAGCAAGTGCGAGCCGCGCTGGCGCAGCGCCACATCCAGCGCCATCAGGCTCTCCAGGAGAAAGCGTGCACGGTGCACGCCCAGCCGGCGGGTGCCCAGGGCGCAGGTCTGCAGCTGCGTCGGATCGAAAACGAACACCGGCAGCAGGTACTCGGCACCCTGCGTGGCCTGCAAGGCCGGGTGATCGTCGAGGCGCAGATCCTGTTTGAACCACAGCAGTGCGCGCATGATAGGTTCCTCGAGCGTCGGCCCGACAGCGTCGCGAAAGTGGCTTGCCGCCGATTCGCCTGACGAAGGCGTTTTGCCGACAGACGCACGCCTACTAGAACATTAGACTGTCGTGACCTGTCGAGGAGTGCTGCATGGATATTTTCGGGATCGCGGTATTGATCTTTCTGGTGACCGATCCGTTCGGCAATATCGCCATCTATATCGCCGCCCTGAAGAATGTCGCACCCAAGCGCCGGCTGTGGGTGGCGGGGCGCGAGTTGCTGTGCGCGCTGATCCTGCTCCTGCTGTTCCTTACCTTCGGTGACAAAATGCTCAGCGCCCTGGGGCTGTCGCGCGAGGCCACCGCGATTGCCGGCGGGATCATCCTGTTCGTGATTGCCATGCGCCTGATCTTTCCCGGACCGCAGGGCGTGCTCGGCGATGTGCCGGATGGCGAGCCGATGCTGGTGCCACTGGCCACCCCGGCGGTGGCCGGGCCCTCGGCTCTGGCGGTGTTGATGACCCTGCGCAATACCCACGAGGGGCCGCTCTGGGAACTCTACCTGGCGGTCATCCTGGCGTGGGCGGCGACCGCTTTTATCCTGTTGCAGTCCTCGTTCCTGCAGCGTTTCCTCGGCCCTCGCGGGCTGACCGCAATAGAGCGACTGATGGGCATGCTGTTGATCATGCTCAGCGTCGATATGCTGCTGGATAACCTGCAAAGCGTGTTGCATATCCGTCCATGAGAGTTATTTGCCTTGCCCTGTTGCTCTGCCTACTGGCCGGTTGTACCGGCGGTCCGCGGATTGACAACCGCTACACGGCGATCGGCCAGAGCAGCCGTGTGCAGTACATCGTCCTGCACTACACCTCGACGAATCTGCCGAACTCTTTGCGTCTGCTGACCGAGGAGGAGGTCAGTAGCCATTACCTGATCGGTGACACGCCGGCGACCATCTACCGTCTGGTCGATGAAAACCGGCGTGCCTGGCACGCCGGGGAGAGCCAGTGGCAGGGGCGCACCTGGCTGAATGCCAGCACGATCGGCATCGAGCTGGTCAACCGTGGTTATTCCGACGGACCCAACGGGCGTCAATGGCAACCCTTTGCCCCGGCGCAGATCGATGCGCTGGTCGAGTTGCTCAAGGACATCATGCGCCGCCATGAGCTCCCCCTCGGCAGCATACTCGCCCACAGTGACGTGGCGCCGCAGCGCAAGGTCGATCCGGGGCCGCTGTTCCCCTGGCAACGCCTGGCCGATGCCGGCCTGCTGCCCTGGCCGGATGCCCACGCCGTGGCGCAGCAGCAGGCGTTATTCAGCAAGAGCCTGCCCACGGTGGCCTGGTTTCAGCAGCAACTGCAGCGCCAGGGCTATCTGGTGCCCGAGCATGGCGAGCTGGATGAGGCCACGCGCAATGTGCTGGCAGCCTTCCAGATGAAGTACCGCCAGACGCGCTACGACGGTGAGCCGGATGCCGAGACGGCGGCGCTGCTGCTGGTTTTGGCTGGCCCTGCGAGCTAGCCAACCAGCGCTCGTCGCCAGTGTCCCCTTTCGCTGTCCCCTAACCCTCTTGCGTTTGCGTGCCTGCACCGCGGCCTGTCGCGGCTGCTTGCCGGGCGTCATTGGCTCGTGTGCAACGCGCTACCGCCTGCAGCAATTACCCCGGGCCGTTATGAAAATGACGGTCAGGTACTGCTGGACAAAAATTGTATACAAAGAATAGGATGTTTATCGACACGGTTGTCTACAACCCGCATACAAGAATAATAGCGAGAACCCCAGCATGACGACTTCACCTGATACGCCGTCTTCTGCGCCGCGCCCGGAAGACGAAAATCTCGGCATCGGTGCCAGCCTTGCTTATGGCCTGCAGCATGTCCTGACTATGTACGGCGGTATCGTGGCCGTACCGCTGATAGTCGGCCAGGCCGCCGGCCTGTCGCCGGCGGATATCGGCCTGTTGATCGCCGCCTCGCTGTTCGCCGGTGGTCTGGCGACGCTGCTGCAGACCCTGGGTCTGCCGTTCTTCGGCTGCCAGTTGCCGCTGGTGCAGGGCGTCTCCTTCGCCGGTGTGGCGACCATGATTGCGATCATCAGCAGCGATGGCAGCGGTGGCTTGCCGGTCGTCTTTGGCGCGGTGATTGCCGCGGCGTTTATCGGCCTGCTGATCACCCCGGTGTTTTCGCGTATCACCAAATTCTTTCCGCCGTTGGTCAACGGCATTGTCATCACCATCATTGGTCTGACCCTGATGCCGGTGGCGGCGCGCTGGGCGATGGGCGGTAACAGCCAGGCGGCGGATTTCGGCAGCATGGCCAACATCGGCCTGGCCGCGCTAACCCTGGTAACGGTGTTGGTGCTGAGCAAGCTGGGCAACGCGAGCATCTCGCGCCTGTCGATACTGCTGGCCATGGTGATCGGGACCCTGGTAGCCGTGGCGCTGGGCATGGCAGATTTTTCCAAGGTCAGCGAAGGCCCGTTGCTGGCGTTTCCGACGCCCTTCCATTTCGGCATGCCGACTTTCCAGGTGGCAGCGATCATCTCGATGCTGATCGTGATCATCGTCACCCTGGTGGAAACCTCGGCGGACATTCTCGCGGTGGGTGACATCATCGAGACCAAGGTCGATTCCAAGCGCCTGGGCGACGGCCTGCGTGCCGACATGATCTCCAGCATGTTCGCGCCGATCTTCGGCTCGTTTACCCAGAGTGCGTTCGCCCAGAACGTCGGCCTGGTGGCGGTCACCGGGGTCAAGAGCCGTTATGTGGTGGCCAGTGCCGGGCTGATTCTGGTAACCCTGGGCCTGTTGCCGGTAATGGGGCGGCTGATTGCGGCGGTGCCGACCTCGGTGCTGGGTGGCGCCGGTGTGGTGCTGTTCGGCACGGTAGCGGCGAGCGGCATTCGCACGCTGTCCAAGGTCGATTACCGTAACAACATGAACCTGATCATCGTGGCCACCGCGATCGGTTTCGGCATGATTCCCATCGCCGCGCCGACCTTCTACCACCAGTTCCCGGCCTGGTTCGAAACCATCTTCCACTCCGGTATCAGCTCGGCGGCGATCATGGCGATCCTGCTGAACCTGGTGTTCAATCATGTCAAGACCGGTAACTCGGACCAGCAATCGGTCTTCGCTGCGGGCAGCGAACGCACCCTGTGCTACCAGGATATCGCGGCGTTGAACGATGGGGACTACTTCAAGGGCGGTAAGTTATTCGACGCCGAGGGCCGGGAGGTTCCGTTGCAGGTGGCCAGCGCGCCGGCGAGCCGCTCAGGTGGCGAGCAAGTGCTGGCCGCGGTAGCCGACAGCTAGGTCCGCGTTGCCAGCCTTCAGCGCCTGCGTTGAGCCAGTCACGAAGCGCCAGGCATCGTCTCGACAAGGGTGGCCAGCTGTTCCCGAGCGGGTTTGATGCCGGGCATCCGCCTGACTGCGCAATCAGACAGCGACATCAGCCTGGACCGGCTGCTGTCGCTAGTCGATTGCCCTCCGCGCCGCCCAGGCAGCCGCTCAGAGCGGCAGTTCCAGATAGAAGCGCGCGCCCTGGCTCGGCCGCGACTGCACGCCAATGCGGCCACCGTGCAGTTGCACGATTTCCTTGCACAGCGCCAGTCCCAGGCCTGCGCCACCGGTCTTGCGGCCGACCTGGACGAACGGCTCGAATATCCGCGCTTGCTGGCTGTAGGGAATGCCCTCGCCATCATCCTCGACGCTCACGATCACCCGCTGACCCTGGCGCCGTGCCTGCAGACGGATCTGCCCCTCGGCGTGGCTGTGGCGCAGGGCGTTACCGAGCAGGTTGTCGAGGGCGCGTTCGATCTGCAGACGATCCAGGTCGATCTCCGGCAGTGCGCCGTCGACCTCGACGCTCAGCGTGACCCCGCGTTCGGCGGCCTGGGCGGTGAACCGCTGTTGCGCCTGCTGCAGCAGTTGCTCGAGGTTGCACGGGCGCCTGTCGAGCTGTTGCAGGCCGTTCTGGTAGCGCGAGAAATTCAGCAGGTCATTGATCAGCAGGAGCAGGCGGCGCATTTCTTCGTCGACGGTGTGCAGCAGCTGGCTCTCGCGCGCCTCGTCGGGGAAGTGCAGGCGTTCCTGCAGCAGGCCGAAGGCCATGAGCATGCCGGTCACCGGGGTGCGCAACTCATGCGAGGCGCGCAGGACGAACTCACTGCGTACGCGCTCGAAGGCGCGTTGCTCGGTGACGTCGTGCAGCACCATCACCGCACCGTGAATCCGTTCGTCGCTGAGGCTGACCGGGGTCAGGCGATAGGTCAGCAGGCGAGTTTCGCCGTCGGCTTCGACTTCCAGGTCTTCCGGTACCTGTTCCAGGCCTTCGCCGCGCATGACGCGTTGCAACTGCTCTTCCAGTCCCGGGCGCTGCAGGGCCTGGCTGATGCTCACGCCGCGCGGTTGGTCGTACCAGCCGAGCTGGCGCTGGGCAACCTGATTGAAGTGATCGAGCAGACCGCTGCGGTCGAAAATCAGCAGGCCGTCGTCGATGCTGTCGAGCACCGCCTGCAAGCGCCGCTGCTCGGTGAGCAGGGTCTCGACATCGCTGTTCTTGAATTGCCTGAGCGACTCGGCCATCACCCCGAAACGCAGGCTCAAGGCAGACAGCTCGGCGACCGGGGAAGGCGGCAGGTTGACCTGGAAGTCGCCTTGGCTGATCCGCTCGGCCGCCAAGCCCAGGGCCTCCAGCGGCTGGCCCAAGCGCTGGGCGATACTGTGCGCGGTGACGAAGCCGACCAGCAGCACGGCCACACCGATCAGGCCGAGCAGTCCGACAATCAGGGTGGCGCGCTCCTGTGAGCGCTGTTCGGAGCTTTGCAGCTCGGCGAAATAGCGCAGTTGCACAGTATTGATGCGCTCGCGCAGGTCCTCCACCGTCTGGCCGAAAGTGGCGGCGCCGAGCAACTCCTGGCGCTCCGGCAAGGGCTTGGCCAGCAGCTGCTCATACAGGGCATACGCGCGCCCGATCTCGCTCACGGCCTGGCGGTCGCGGTCGTCCTGGGCGCCTGCGCGGGTCTGCTCGAGCCAGTCGTTGAAGCGCCGGCCGGAGGCCTGCAAGGCCTGGCGGTCGAGGTTTTCCGGCAGCAGCAGGACCAGTTGCTTGCCCAGTTCCAGGCGCAGGCCGAGGGTGGCGTCGAGCATGCTCAGGTTGTGGGTCATCGCCTGGCTTTGCGTCTTGGTCAGCTGCAATACGCTGAACATCCCCAGCAGCAGGCCGAGCAAGGCCACGGTGATCAGTGCGCTGCTGTTGAGGAAGAACCGGCTGCGCAGCTTCACAGGTTGAACTGCTTGCGTTTGCGGTACAGGGTCGAGGCATCGATGCCCAGGGTCTTGGCCGCCTGGTCGAGGGTTTCGCTGCTGGCCAGCACCGCGCCAATATGGGCTTTCTCCAGTGCTTCCAGGCTCATCGCGGCGCCGACTCGCGGACCGCTGCCGGGCAGCTGCCCACCGAGGCCGAGGTGGCTGACCTCGACCAGTGGCTGGGTGCAGATGATGCTGGCGCGCTCGATCACATTGCGCAGTTCGCGAATGTTGCCCGGCCACTGGTAGGCCAGCAAAGCCGCGCGTGCCGCATCACTGAAATCCCGCGCCGGACGGGCATATTCCTCGACGAAGTGGGCGAGGAAACGCTCGGCCAGGGGCAGCAGGTCTTCGCTGCGCTCGCGCAGCGGCGGCAGGTTGAGGGTGATGACGTTGAGGCGATAGAGCAGGTCTTCACGAAACTGACCGTCCTTGACCATCTCGCCGAGGATGCGATTGGTGGCGGCGAGGATGCGCACGTCGGCCTGGCGCGTCACCGGGTCGCCGATCCGCTCGTATTGCCGGTCCTGGATGAAACGCAGCAACTTGGGTTGCAGGGTCAGCGGGAAATCGCCGATCTCGTCGAGAAACAGGCTGCCGCCGTCGGCCTGGTTGACGCGGCCCAGGGTGCTTTCGCTGGCGCCGGTGAAGGCGCCGCGGCTATGGCCGAACAGTTCGCTTTCCATCAGTTCGGCGGTCAGCGAGGGGCAGTTGATGGTCACGCAGAACTTTTTCGCCCGCCGGCTCCAGCCATGGATGGCCTGCGCCAGCTCACCCTTGCCGGTGCCGGACTCGCCGAGAATCAGGATGTTGGCGTCGGTAACGGCCACCTGGCGCGCGGTTTCCAGGATTGCCATCATGGTCGGATTGTTCGAGTCGAGATCCTGTTTGCGGTTGCGCACCTGGCCTTCCAGGGCTTCCAGGCGGGTGGACAGGTAGCGAATTTCCAGTTGTTTGGTCGCTGCCATGCGCAGTTGCTCGGGGCTGCAGGGTTTGACCAGGTAATCCGCCGCGCCGGCCTGGATGGCATCCACGGCGATGTCCACTGCCGACAGCGCGGTGACGATCACTACGCGCATCCACGGCGCCTGCACGCGCATCTGCGCCAGGACGTCGAGGCCGCTGTCCTCGCCCAGGCGCAGATCGAGGAAGCACAGGTCGAACACCTGGCGTTGCAACAGCGCTTCAGCCTGATGGGCACTGCTGGCCGTGGCAACCTGATGGCCGGCGTCCTCCAGGCAGTAACGGAAGGTGCGCAAAATCGCCGCCTCGTCATCGACCAGCAGGATGCGCCCGCCGGGTTGTGCTGCGTCCATGTCCATCTCCAGAGGCTGAATGCGAGGATTAGTCCCAGCGATCTCGTGCAAGTTGCATGATGAGTATGCGGCGATCTTGCACATTGCATGCTGGGGCTTTTGGATATATTTAATAAGGTGCTGATATATATAGGATTAATTTAATCGAAAGAGCTGGCACAAGGGCTGCAAGAGTCCACCTAGATAAAGCTGCCGCAGGTAGCTCGTAAGTGGATTCAATAGGAGTTCTGCCATGCATCAGTTGAAAACTCTGGCCCTGGCCACCGCGACCGCCGGTTTGTTCGCCTTCATGCCCATGGCGGCCTACGCCGAGCAGGGCGATTTGAGCAGCCAGCTCAGTGAAGCCCGTCAGGAAGGCTCGATCTGGACCGCGTTCGCCCTCAACCGTCACCTCAGTCCGTTCAAGATCGATGTGGATGTCGAGAATGGCAGCGCACTGCTCACCGGCAGCGTGGAAACCGCTGTCGAGCACGACCTGGCCGAGCAGGTCGCGTTGGGCATCGACGGGGTGAACAAGGTCGATAACCAGCTGCAGATCGATCCGAAGATCGAACCCATAGTCAGCAGCGAACCGACCCTGGCGCAGCGTTTCGACGACGCTACCCTGGTCGCCACGGTGAAATCCAAGCTGCTGTGGAACAGCAACACCGAAGGCCTGGACATCAAGGTGACCAGCGAGAACGGGGTGGTGACCCTGACGGGCAGTTCACAGACTGCAGCGGCCAAGGAGCTGGCCGGACGCCTGGCAGCCAATACCGACGGTGTGCGCCAGGTGCATAACCAGCTGACCGTCAGCGCCGCCGATACCAATGCGGCAAAAGCCCAGCAGGCTGCGACTGATGCCAAGGCGGTGATCAGCGATAGCTGGATCACCAGCAAGGTCAAATCCAGCCTGCTCTACAGCCGCAACACCTCGGGCCTGAATATCTCGGTAGTGACCCAGGACGGACAGGTCACGCTCGGCGGCAGCGTACTGAGCCAGGCCGAGAAGCAGCTGGCGATCGAGACTGCCCGCAACATCCGCGGCGTGCGGTCGGTGAAAGCCGCAGGCCTGAAAGTCACGGGTTAAACGTTCAATGCCGGGCGCTTCCTCCGCCGGCCGTCGTGCAAAACGCCCGGCGGCCGGCACCGGATCGTGCAGGATGCCCGTATCCGTTGCCGGATTTATTTTTATCTTGTTGATTTAAAAGATTTTTTATTTTCAGTTCAGCTGGCACGACCGCTGCACTAGTTACGCTATCAGCCCCAGCGCCCGCATCCATGCCGGCCGGGCACCGGACAACCCAGGCAAGACTGGGAGGAGTTTCAGGATGAGCCGCCGTCATTTCGATCTCGCGTCAAGCGATAAGTATTTGTTGATCGGCAGCGCCTTTTTGCTGGCGCTGATCGGCTTGGTGTTGAGTCGGGATGCCGAGGTGGCAGCCTCTCATGCGGCGATGCTTGCTCCAGCCCTGCCGATAGCGGCTGCGACCGGTGGAGTGGTGATGGTTCGACGCCTGCAGCAGATCAGCAGCGATAGCCTGGCGCCAACCTGGAGCGACTCCTCGCGCAAAGTCAGTTGGGTGTTCTAGCCATGTACATGCAGCTGCAGGCGAGCAAGACGGCCCTCTGTGCGGTGGTCTTGTTGCTGGCGATTCTGCTGGCCCTGTCAGGCGTGATGTTCGGCGGCACGGTGCTGGCCGGCCAATGGCTGTGGGGCAATCATGCCGAGGAGCATGTCATGCCGTGGCAGCGATGCAACGACGGGTTAGATCGCGCCGGGAAAGTGTTTGCAATGCCCGCGCGCGGCAGCACGACTGTAAATTCGACACATATTTTGCAAGACCTCACGCACCAAGGAGAAACGCCATGTTGAGCTGGGCCATAACTTTTCTGATCATCGCCATCGTCGCAGCCGTATTGGGTTTCGGTGGTATCGCGGGCACTGCCACAGGCATTGCGAAGATCCTCTTCGTGGTGTTCCTGGTGATGTTTATCGTGTCGTTCATCATGGGCCGCCGTCCACGGCGCTAGCGCTCCGCGTCGCGGGCTGGCGCCCTGTGGTAGGAACCTGCCGGAAGCTGGCGCCCTGCTGAAGCGAAAAAGCAGGGCGCCAGCTTTCGGCCGGGCCGCGTCCAGTCACCACACAAGCTGGGCGCGGCCACCTTGAGCCGCGCTATCATCCGCCCATCGATCGGGGGTGGAAGATGCTGAACGGCTTGTGGCTGGGATTTTTCGTGGTGGCGGCAGTGGCGGGATTGTCGCGCTGGTTGCTGGGTGACGATCCGGCGGTGTTCGCCGCGATGGTCGAAAGCCTGTTCGCCATGGCCAAGCTGGCGGTCGAGGTGATGGTGGTGCTGTTCGGCACCCTGACCCTGTGGCTGGGCTTTCTGCGCATCGCCGAGAGGGCCGGCCTGGTCGACCTCCTGGGGCGTGCGCTGGGGCCGTTGTTCGCGCGGCTGATGCCCGAGGTGCCGCGCGGCCATCCGGCGCTGGGCTTCATCACCCTCAACTTCGCCGCCAACGGCCTGGGCCTGGACAACGCCGCCACGCCGATCGGCCTGAAAGCCATGCGGGCGTTGCAGGAGCTGAACCCGAGCAAGGTGGTGGCGAGCAACGCGCAGATCCTCTTCCTGGTGCTCAACACCTCCTCCCTGACCCTGCTACCGGTATCGATCTTCATGTACCGGGTACAGCAGGGCGCCGACGACCCGACCCTGGTGTTCCTGCCGATCCTCCTGGCCACCAGCGCTTCGACCCTGGCCGGCCTGCTGGCGGTGGCCCTGGTCCAGCGTCTGCGCCTGTGGGATCCGGTGGTGCTGGCCTACCTGGTTCCCGGTGCATTGCTGCTCGGCGGCTTCATGGCGCTGCTGGCCGGCCTCTCGGCCACGGCGCTGGCGGCGCTGTCCTCGCTGCTCGGCAATCTCACCCTGTTCGGCCTGATCCTGCTGTTTCTGCTGGTCGGTGCGCTGCGCCGGGTGCCGGTCTACGAGAGCTTTATCGAAGGCGCCAAGGAAGGCTTCGACGTGGCCAAGAGCCTGTTGCCCTACCTGGTCGCCATGCTCTGCGCGATTGGTGTACTGCGCGCCTCCGGTGCCCTGGACTTTGGCCTTGATGGCGTACGCGCCGTGGGGCAATGGCTGGGCTGGGACACCCGTTTCATTGATGCTCTGCCCACCGCGCTGATGAAGCCGTTCTCCGGCAGCGCGGCGCGGGCCATGCTGATCGAGACCATGCAGAGTTTCGGCGTGGACAGTTTTCCCGCCTTGTTGGCCGCCACGGTGCAGGGCAGTACCGAGACCACCTTTTATGTGCTGGCGGTGTATTTCGGCGCGGTGGGCATCCAGCGTGCCCGGCATGCCGTGGCCTGCGCGCTGTTCGCCGACCTGGCCGGGATCCTCGCCGCTATCGGCGTGTGTTACTGGTTCTTCGGCTGATCCGCTGTTTCGGCTTGGCCGCCCAGATCGGGAGCCGTGGCGGCTGCTGACTCCAGCACCTGGAAGCTCAACACGCCGATCATCTGCCCGGCCTCGGTGAGCACCTGGATCTGCCAGCGGCCAAGTGGGTCGTTCGGGAAGTTCTGCTTATGGGTCCAGGCGCGATAGCCTTCCTTGCGTCCACCGGAAATGTCCAGAGCGATCCGCTCGACTTCCTCGCCGTTGTGCCGCCAGACATGGTAGATGCGCTCGTTCAGGCCCCGCGGTGCATTGATCGCGGTGTAGGCGAACAGCCCCTGGGCACGCAATTGGGCGATGCCGAGCTGCTTGAGTCCGGCGCCTGGCGAGCGGTTGCGGTCGTTGAATTCCTGGCTAACCGCCACCTCGGTCAGCCACAGCGTTGCCGGCGGCACCCAGACCCTGGCCAGCCAGCCGGTCGCACCCAGCGCCAGGGTCAAGCCCATCAGCAGCACGCCGCGCCACCACCGCTGCATCGTGATGATCCCCATCAGGCTGGGAACCGACAGGATCACCGCGGTGACCAATGCCAACTGATAGCTCTGCGGAGTCGTCAGCTTGAAGATGATCGGCAAGGCGGTGAGCATGACCGCGAACAGCGCCAAGGTGTGATAGGCGAGGAACAGCCAGCGCCGCGGCGCCAGCCACTTGTAGTACAGCGGATCAATGATCGAGACCAGCGCCGCTATCGCCAGCACACCGCTGAACAGCGCCTGGCCGCTGTTCCAGGTGGTGGTGATGAAGAAGAACGGCAGGACGAAGAAGAGGCTTTCCTGGTGGATCATCTGGGTCGCGTAGCGCAGCAGCGGCGGCGGCAACTCGAAGCCAAACCAGCGGGCGATCTGCGCGCGCAGGGTATTTTCCAGAATCAGCCACAGCCAGCTGACCAGCATCACCGTGGCCAGCGCCTGGGCCAATTCGGCCTGGCGCTCGACCAGCAGGAAGCTTGCCAGTCCAGAGGCGAAACCGAAGATCGCCACCAGCCCGGGGTGGCGCTGGAGCAGGGCGAATAGGCTGAGCAGCTGGGTTTTCCCGCGTGCGAGTAGGGTCAAGGGTAGGCTCATGGCAATGGTCAGGGTCGGCGAATAGCGGAGAATACTCCTTGTGCGCGACGCTTGTATCCAGACCCGCCTGCCGGTCATCAGTGATTGCGCTTCTGCCCCCAGAAATGCTCGACCAGGGACTGCAGGCGCTCGGCCAGGGCCGCGACCTGGTTGGCGCTGCTGCGGCTCTGGCTGCTGGCCACGACATTGCTCTCGCTGGCCAGGCGGATACCGCTGAGGTTGCGCTGGATATCGTCGCCGACGGCGCTCTGCTGCTCCACGGCGGCGGCGATCTGCAGGTTCATGTCGCTGATCTGGCTGACTCTCTGGTTGATGCCTTCGAGTGCCTGGGCGGCTTGTAGCGCATGGGCAACGCTGGCCTCGGCCTGTTGCTGGCTACGGCTCATGGCCGCCACGGCGTTGCCGGTACCCTGCTGCAGGTTGCTGATGATGCCGTGGATTTCCGCGGTGGACTGTTGGGTGCGCGAAGCCAGGCCGCGCACCTCGTCGGCGACCACGGCGAAACCACGACCGGCCTCGCCGGCCCGCGCTGCTTCGATCGCGGCGTTGAGGGCGAGCAGGTTGGTCTGTTCGGCAATGCTCTGGATCACTTCCAGGGCGCGATTGATCTCCTGACTGTGCAACTCCAGTTGGTGGATCACCTGGCTGCTCTGCTGTACTTCGCTGGCCAGGGCGGCGATCGACTGCCGGGTGTGTTCGACCAGCTGCAGACCGCTGCCGGTTTCCAGGTCGGCGGCGCCGGCAGCGCTGGCGCTGAGCTGTGCATGCCGCGCCACCTCTTGCACGCTACTGGCCATTTGGCCGATGGCGCTGGCGACCTGATCGGTTTCGCCCTGTTGCTGCATGGTCGCCTGGCTACTGCTGTCCACCGCGGCGACCAACTGCCCGGCTTCGACACTCAGCTGCCGGGCGGAGTCTGCCATCCGGCCGACCACGGCACCGGTTTCGGCCTGCAGGCTGTGCAGGGCGAAGGCAATCTGGCCGAAACAGTCGTTGCGGCCGGTATAAACCAGCTGGCTCAGCGGGTTGTCGGCAATCGCCCGGGCCTGCTCGGTCAAGCCCGCCAGCGGCCGCAGGCCAAGGTGCAGCACACCGGCCAGCAGCCCGGCGAGCACCGCGGCGCCGCCGAGGGCGGGCAGCAGCGGCAGGGCGCCGCCGACCCCGAGCAGCGTGGCCACGATTAGCCCGGGCGCTGCGCAGAGCAGACTGAGACGTTGCGTGAGGCTCAGCCGCGGCGCTCGTAACCGTGGCGGGGTGCGTCCGGCGCGCAGTTCGCCGTACAGGCCCTCGGCGCGCTTGACCCCCGGTGCCGATGCCAGCGTGCGCACCGATTGGTATTCCACCACCTGGCCATTGCGCAGCACCGGGGTCGCATAGGCACTGACCCAGTAATGGTCGCCGTTCTTGCAGCGATTCTTCACCAGGCCCATCCATGAGCGTCCCGCCTTGAGCGTGCGCCAGAGGTCGGCGAATGCCTGCGGCGGCATGTCCGGGTGGCGCACGATGTTGTGGTTGTGGCCGAGCAACTCGGCTTCAGTGAAGCCACTGATGGCGATGAAGTCCGGATTGACGTAGGTCACCGCCCCCTTGAGGTCGGTGGTGGAAAGGATATTGGCTTGGGCGTCGACTGCGATGGCACGGCCACTGACGGGCATATTGAGTTTCATGGGGGCGGTTCTCTCGCGCGTTATTGTTATGGGAATGAGGGTGCGGGGTCGAGCTGGGGGTGCAACCGGTAGTCGAGACCTTCGAAGCAGTCCTCGCCGCTGAACAGGCGCTCCAGCCCGGCCGGTGCTCGCGGGCGGCTGAACCAGTAGCCCTGCGCCAGACGACAGCCTTCGGCGCGCAGGAAGTCGAGGTGTTCGCTGCGCTCCACGCCCTCGGCCACCACCTCCAGGCCAAGGCTCAGGCCCAGGCCGATGATGGCGCGGCTGATCAGCTGCGAGTCGCCAGTCGCGGACGTGCCGCTGATAAAGCTCTTGTCGACCTTGAGGATGTGCAGCGGAAAGCGTTTGAGGTAGCCGAGCGAGGAGTAGCCGGTGCCGAAATCGTCCAGCGCCAGCTGGATGCCCAGGCTGGCCAGTTCACGCAGGCAGGACAGGGTCTGGGCGCTGTCTTCCATTAGCTGGCTTTCGGTGATCTCCAGCACCAGGGTGGCGGGCGGCAGGCCGCTTGCGCGCAGGATATCGGCCACCCGCACGGCGAAGTCGGTCTGTTGCAGTTGCCGACTGGACAGGTTGACCGAGCAGCGCAGAGACGCCTGGCCGGCCAGTTGCCAGTGGCGCACTTGCGCACACGCCTGGCGCAGCACCCAGTCGCCGACCGCCAGTATCCCTCCGGACTCTTCCAGGCAGGGGATGAACTCCAGCGGCGAAACCGCTTGGCCCTTGTGCTGCCAGCGCAGCAGGGCTTCCACGGCCACCAGGCAGGGCTGCTCCTGATCCAGCTGGCAGATGGGTTGATAGACCAGGCTGAACTCGTCCCTGGCCAGTGCCTGACTCAGCGCGCCCTGCAGTTCCAGCTGATGCTGGGCCTGGGCCTGCATCTCGCTGCTGTAGCGGGCGAACTGCGCCTTGCCGGCGGCCTTGGCGCGGTACAGGGCGAGGTCGGCGGCTTGCAGCGAATCGAGGCCGGCGTTTTCCTCGCTCAGCGCGGCGATGCCGATGCTGATACTGACCATCAGCTGGTGTTCCTGCACTTGCAGGGGTGGCTGCAGGCTGTCCAGCATGCGTTGGGCCACCCGCTCGGCGTCGGCACTGCAGGCGAGATCGTCGAGCAAGACCACGAACTCGTCGCCGCCGAAGCGGATCAGATGATCGCCGGGGCGCAGGCAATGGCCGAGGCGGCGTGCCACTTCTACCAGTACATGGTCGCCGATGTGATGGCCGAGACTGTCGTTGATCAGCTTGAAACGGTCCAGGTCGATGAACAACAGGGCGGCTTCGCGCGCACCGGGCCGGCCCTGGCGCTGCAGGGCCAGGGTCAGCAGCTCTGTCAGGCGGTCGCGGTTGGCCAGGCCGGTGAGCGGGTCGTGACGGGCAGCATGCTGCAGTTGCTCCTGGGCGGCGCGGCGTTGGCTGATGTCGGTCTGCGAACCGGCCATGCGCCGCTGGCCCTCAGCGACCTGCTCGGCAACACCGCGCACCAGCACCCAGAGATAGCTGCCGCTCTGCCGGCGAATGCGGTACTCGTGGTGCAGCGAAGCCGTGCTGCCCTGCAGGTGCGCGTCTATGGCCCGGCGCAGGCCGCCGAGATCGTCCGGGTGGACGCGGGCAAACCAGCCGGCGCTGCCGCTGCCGAGCTGGTCGCGGTGCAGGTCGAGCATGCTCGCCCAGCGTTCGGAGAGGTACAGCTGGTCGTGGTCGACGTGCCAATCCCAGAGTCCGTCGTTGGCGCCGCGCAGGGCGCGGGCGAAACGTGCCTCGCTGCTCTCCAGGGCCTTGCGCTGTGCCGCGCTGTAGGTGTCCAGGGCCAGGCCGATGTCGAAGAACACCGCCTTCAGCAGGCTGGCGAAGCCGGCGCAGGCCGGGTGCTCGCCGAGCAGGCCATCGAGCATTTCATGCAGGTAGAGGCGGTAGGCGCCCAGGTACCACTTGAGGTCGACACCGATCTTCTGGTGGACCCAGCCGATGCGCAGGCGATTGAGTACGTAACTCTGGTCGTAAGGACCATTCCACAGGCGCTGGTAATAGTCGCTCTGGCTGTGCTTGAGGCGAGTGATGGTGGACGGGTCGTTGACGATGGCGGCGGTCGCCGGAAATTCGCCAAGGCGCTGGTAGAGCTGGTCGAGAAAATCGGAGTGGGCCGGCAGCAGCGCTGCGCTGTGCCGGCTGAGCTGCTCGACGTCGGCAGCGCTCCAGTCGAGAAAGCGCAGACGCTGGCTGATTTCTTCGTGGTCGAGACCGACATGCTGGAGCAGTTCCTGGAATTCTTGTTCGTTGCCCATGGAGAGTCCCTTACATTTCTCGGCGCAAAAAAAAGCGTCGAGGTTAGTCATCTGAAAAAATGACTAACCTCGACGCTCTGTCTTGCAGGCCCTTATGTCCTGCCCGGCAAAGCTGGTTATCGCCGAAGCGAAAACCACTACTAAAAGTGTGGTTTTACCTTATTCAGGATTTTCCGACAAGGTTTCCAGCATGCGCATCGTCCGTTTGCGTAGCTGCGCCAGTTGCGCCGACTTGAAGGCATGTCGGGTCTGCTCCAGTACCTCCACGGCATCGCGCAGCAGGGCTTGCACTTCACCGGCCTGATGCGGCGGCAGCGCCCGCAGCCAGCGACAAGACGCAGCTTGACTGCAGTCCCCCGGCTGGCCGAGTACTTCGCAACCGGGCGCCTGGTCGTGCAGTAATTGCCGGACGCGGCTGGCGCATTGCGGTTTGGGCAGGGTCACGAGCAGGCAGTTCTGGTGCATGGCAGTCACTCGATGGCGAATTGCCATCAAGGCTAGCGCGATGGGCCAGTGCTGCTATTGACCAGTGTCAGTATTGCGTGGGCTTGCACTTGGCTGGTCCATTGCGCAGCACAGACTTTGTCCGAGCGTCTGGACGTTCTTGCTGCCGGCCCTAGTCAGCAAGGTCCACGCGGCGAACAATACCTACGGGCAGCTTCAGGTTCTATACCACAGCCCACTGGCCGTGCAGACTGGCTCCCTCGATCCGCCAAAGCCAGTGGTGGGCGGCGGCATGGGCATGCGCTATATCGATCACGGGATAGAGCATCCTCATGCATGGCTCCAGCGACGGCCGGTTTATCAGTGACCGCTACAGCGCCATTGCCGTTAGCCCAGGCCAGCTACAACCTAAGGACGCGATGTGGCTGATCACGCCGGCGAAGTAGAACAGAGCTTGCTCTGGAAGCAGGAGCTCCTGGCCCCTTTGCCCATCCCCACCGGCCAGCCCGCCAGCGATCTGATGAATATCATCTGGCGCAAGAATGAGGTCTATCTGGATATCGGCAGTTTCGCCATGGCAGCGGGTTGGCGGACACTGCATATGGGTACTGTCTTAGTGGTGGCGACCTCTGCTTGGGTTGCTTCAACAGGAGACTATTGGCTAAGCCTGCGATGCTTGCTTTCATGGGGGGGTTAATGGGCACCCTCTGGTACTTCTTTATCAAACAATGGCGCAAGCCCCTGACCCCGCCGATTCGCTTCAACCGTCAACGCCGCGAGGTATGCATTACCGAGCCAGACGGCAGCTACTGGTTCGTACCCTGGGAGCGCGTATATGCCATCGCCCCCAGCGTCACCAACCTGTGTACCTATGGCGCGACCAAGCATGGCAGCCTGCTGCTGTGGTTTCCGCTCAAGGACCAGGAGCATCAAGCCTATGGTCTCGACAAGAAGGGTTGGGTGCTGATGGTCAATCCCGGCGGCGGTATCACCTCCATGGCGCAGTCGAAATGCATCCGTAGTTTTATGGAGATAGGGACGGATGCCGTGCCTGACAGCTCCCATGCGGAAAGGAGTAGCAAAGTGGAGCAGCAGGGATACCTCGGCGTTTGGCGATGTCTTTTCGGCCAATTTTTCGATGAATTGAAAGCCAAAGAGTATGGGGCAGCCTTCTCAGCCTTCACCGGGCTGACTATTTTTGGGTGCGCCTTGGATCGCCGTTCTACTGACCAAGAAACTCGCCCATATCCCCGGCCTCACCGCCCCCGAAGTCGTCGAGTGATCCAAACCTCTGCCGCCCGCGCAATGGGGCAAACGCTCACTTGAGCTAGAGCTGGCCATCACTGAGCGCGAGGCCGAACTGGCCGCGCAATAAGCCTCTGATGATCGCCACGGTTATGCGCCATAGCCCAGCTATCGCGTCTGTCAGCATGCTGCGCCAGAGTAACGATCTCTTACTGTTCGCCCCGGTAGTCTGGCTACACACCGGCGGGCGAAATCGAAACCGAGACAGTTGCCGTAGGCAGTTGATGGATGCTGCACCGCTACGGCGACTTCGTCTGCCTTGGCTTATCGGCTACTCGCCACCCACTTCCTCCGCGTGCAGCGCACCTGTCTCTCTGCTTTCCAGCACCGCATAGGCACTGCTGCAGAACAGCGAGTTGAGGCGTTTCATGTCGCCGATCAGCTCCATGTGCAGCGAGCTGGTTTCGATGCTTTGCACCACCTGGCGATGCAGGCGGCCGACGTGGGCGTGGGCCAGACGGCGCTCCTGGGCGCGGAAGCGGCGTTTCTCATGGAGCAGTTGGCGGGCGCTCTCGGAGTCGCCGGTGAGAAACACGTTGAGGCCCAGGCGCAGGTTGGCCATCAGCTGGGCATGCAGGCCGGTCAGTTCTTCCAGGCCGCTCTCGGAGAAGGCATGGCGTTGCGCGGTTTTTTCGTCCTGTACCTTGCCGAGCATGCGCTCGATGATGTTGCCGGCCTGTTCCAGGTTGACTGCCCATTCGAGAATTTCCGCCCATCGCCGGCTGTCCTGATCGCTGAGTGCCTCACGCGGCACCTGAGCCAGGTACAGCTTGACCGCGCTGTAGAGGGCGTCGACATCGTCATCCAGGCGGCGCAACTCCTTGCTCAGCGCCGGCTGGTTGCTGCGCAGGACTTCCAGCAGGTGGCTGAGCATGGTCTCGATCAGGTCGCCGATGCGCAGGGTTTCGCGCACCGCATTGGCCAGCGCCAGGCTCGGCGTGGCCAGGGCCGTGGGGTCTAGGTGGCGCGGGCGGGCGACGCCGCCGGTGTCGGCGCGATCTGGCAGCAGCCAGTTGCAGAAGCGCGCCATTGGCCCGACGCTGGGCAGCATCAGCAAGCAGCGCAGGCTGTTGTAGAGCAGGTGGAAGCCGATTACCAGCTCGGCCGGGCGCCAGTTCAGGCTGTCCAGCCAGCTCACCAGCGGATTGAGCAGGGGGATTACCAGGACCAGACCTATCAGCTTGTACAACAGGCTGCCGAGTGCCACCCGCCGCCCCGCCGGGGTCTGCAGGCTGGAGGTCAGGAAGGCCAGCAGGCCGCTGCCGATATTGGCGCCGATCACCAGGCCAATAGCCACCGGCAGGCTGATCAACCCGGCGCCGGCCAGGGTCGCGGTGAGCAGCACCGCCGCCAGGCTGGAGTAGGAAATCAGGGCGAACAAGGCGCCGATCAGGGCGTCGAGCAGCAGGTCGCCGGTCAGTGAGGCGAACAGCACCTTGATCCCGTGGGCCTGGGTGATAGGTGTGGCGGCGACCACGATCAACTCCAGCGCCAGGAGCATCAGGCCCAGCCCTATGCCGACGCGGCCCAGCTGGCCGGCGCGGGTTTGCCGGCGCGAGAGGAAGAAGATCACCCCGAGGAAAATCAGCAGCGGCGACAGCCAGCTCAGGTCGAAGGTCAGTACCCGCGCCATCAGCGCCGTGCCGACGTCGGCGCCGAGCATGATCGCCAGGGCCGGTGTCAGCGCCATCAACCCTTGGCCGACAAAGGAAGTGACCAGCAGCGCGGTGGCGTTGCTGCTCTGTACCAGGGCGGTGACGCCGATTCCGGCGGCAAACGCCAGGGGCCGCTTACTGACGTTGTGGCTGAGGACCTTGCGCAGCTGCGAGCCGTACACGCGCAGGATGCCGGTACGGACGATATGGGTCCCCCAGATCAGCAGGGCAACAGCAGAAAGCAGATTGAGCAGGGTCAGCATCGTGCATCTCCCTGACAGGGGCGCCCACGCGCGGGCAGCCAATGGCTGTGGAGCAGGTTACCCGTGACGCTGGGCCCGGGTCGATAGCGTCGGCCCAGGATCGAATAGTTTTTACCGGGCCTGCCTTAAGCTGTAGTCGGCGATTGGCCTTCGCGCCAGCCGCCGAGAGCAGCGCGGCGGCTCAGTCGGGCAGGCGTTCGGCCAGTTGTAGCAAGCTGGCGACCTGCAAATCCGGCTCGATGCCCCAGGGGTCGAATTGGGCTTGTTCGCTGCGTCTGACCCAGGCGCTGCGCAGGCCGGCGTGGTTTGCACCGAGTACGTCGAAGGGGTTGCTGGAGACCAGCCAGGTCGTTTCGGCGGCGCTGCCGGTGCGACTCAGCAGGTGCTGGTAAACCTGCGGCGCCGGCTTGAAGCTGCGGACTGCCTCGACGCTGACAATTTCGTCAAAGAAGTCCGCCAGACCGGCCTGTTCGAGCAGGGCGCTGACTGCCGCCTGGCTGCCATTGGAGAAGGCATACAGGCGAATCCCGCGTTGCTGCAGGGCGGCCAGGCCAGGGGCGCTGTCGGCGAAGGCCGGCAGGTGGCTCCAGGCATCCAGCAAGCCTTGTTGCGCCGCGGCGTCGAACGGGGCCTGGGTCTGCGCACAAACAAAAGCCAGGGCCTCACGGGTGCACTGGGCAAAATCCACATAGGCGCCCATCAGGCCGCGCCGGAAACTGTACTCCAGCTGCTTGTCGCGCCAGCTCTGGTAGAAGACCTCGGCGCGCTCACCGAGGGTCGTGCGCAGTTGCCGGGTGACGTCGCTGGGGTCGATCAGGGTGCCGTATACATCGAAGGCAAGGGTGGGCATTGCGATCTCCTCATTGGACTGCTGGGCGACAGGGTGGCAGAAGCGCTCCCTGCCGGCACTTGCACCTAAGTGGCATGGCTCGACTCAGCTGTCGCGCAATACCTTGAGCTCGCCATCCTCGGCCGCGAAGCCGCGTTGCAGCTTGACCTTGAGGCTCAGGTCAGTGCGCGAGTCGGCGAACTTGAGCGCTTCAGTCAGGGTGATCCGGCCAGTCTCGAGCAGTTGGTAGAGGTGTTGGTCGAAGGTCTGCAGACCCTGTTCCAACGCCCGTGCCGTGGCTTCGCGAAGATCGTCCAGCTGGTCGCGCTGGATCAGGTCGCGGATATAGGGGGTGGCCAGCATCAACTCCACCGCCGCCACGCGTTTCTGCGCCACGCCGGGGACCAGGCGCTGGCCGATCACCGCCTTTAAATTCTGGGCCAGGTCGGCCAGTACCTGCTTGCGCGCCTCGTCCGGAAAGAAGCGCACGATCCGCTCGATTGCATGGCTGCTGCTGGTGGCGTGCAGGGTGGCCAGGCACAGATGACCGGTTTCCGCGTAGTGCAAGGCGTGCTGCATGGTCGCTGCATCGCGGATCTCGCCGAGCATGATTACGTCCGGCGCCTCGCGCAGCACGTTGCGCAGGGCGTCAGCGAAGCTGTGAGTGTCCAGGCCGACTTCGCGCTGGTCGATGATCGACTTCTGGTGCTTGTGGAGGAACTCGATGGGGTCTTCGATGCAGACGATATGCCCGCTCTTGTGGCGGTTACGGAAATCCAGCATGGCCGCCAGGGTGGTCGACTTGCCCGAGCCGGCCGCGCCAACCATGAGGATCAGGCCGCGATCCTGCAGGCTCAGCTTCTCCAGCAGCTTGGGCAGGCCGAGCGCCGTGAAGTCGGGTATCTGGCTCTTGATCAGGCGCACCACCATGCTCACTTCGCCGCGCTGGTAGTAGACGTTGACCCGGAAGCGCCCGGCGTTCTGTACGCTGACCGCCAGGTTCATCTCCAGATCGCGTTCGAACTCCATGATCTGTTTCTGGGTCATCAACTGGTAGGCTTGCTGCTGCACCTCGCCGGCCTGCAGCGCACGTTCGCCGACCGGCTGGCTGTGGCCCTCGAGCTTCATGTGCGGCGGCGCGCCTACACTGAAGAACAGGTCCGAACCGCCGCGCTCGTAGAGCAGCTGCAGATAGGGGAATACATCCACCGCATGATCGGTCGTGTTGTCCATTGCGCCTCCTGGCCTTGTGCGCTGTCATCCTAGCACTCGGGCGACACTGGCTGTCGCCCCGCGCCGCCAGACTGGTTAACCTAGCGCTTCGCAACGGATGCAGTGCCAACCATGCTCAATCTCTATCACGCCCCTGACCTGGAAACCCTTGGTGAACTGGCGACTACGCTGCTCGCCCAGCCGCTGCAAGAGCCCTTCGCCCCGGCGTTGGTGGTGGTGCCGAGTCAGGGCATGGGCCGTTGGCTGACCCTGGAACTGGCGCGCAAGCAGGGCATTGCTATGCAGCTCGAGGTGCAGTTGCCGGCCAAGTTCGTCTGGGACCTGTCGCGCCTGGTCCTGGGGCAGTTGCCGGAGCAATCGGCGTTCTCTCCGACCACCCTGGCCTGGCGCCTGTATGACTGGTTGTGCGAGCCGGTCAACCTGGCCGAGGCCCCGCGTCTGGCGCATTACCTCGAGGGTGGCGACGAGCGCCGCCGCCTGTCGTTGGCCAGCAAGATCGCCGACGTATTCGACCAATACCTGCTGTATCGCGACGACTGGCTGGCCGCCTGGGAGCGCAACGAGCTGCTCGACCTGGGGCCTGACGAAGCCTGGCAGGCGCTGCTCTGGCGCGAACTGACCCGCGACGGCCACCCGCATCGTGCGCGCCTGCTCGAAGACCTGCTGCGCCGCCTGTACGACGAGGCGCCCATCGCCGCTCTGCCCGAACGCCTACTGGTGTTCGGTATCAGCAGCCTGCCGACCCACCACCTGCGTGTGCTCGAAGGCCTGGCGCGGCACACCGAGGTGGTGATCTTTGCCCTCAACCCCTGCCGCGAGGCCTGGGGCGAGATTCGCGATATCCGCGAGCTGGCCCGGCAACCCGAGCTGAGCCCCGATGACTGGTACCTAGACGTCGGCCATCCGCTGCTGGCGAGTCTGGGCAAGCAGGGCCGCGACTTCTTCGACAGCCTGTTCTCTCTGGCTTCCAGTGAAGGCAGCCAGGAAATCGGCCTCTATTCCGAAGATGAGGCTCTGCACGACAGCAGCCTGTTGCAGGCGCTGCAGAACGACATCCTGCGCCTGCGCACCCGGCAGACCGACGAGCGCCTGGTCTTGCGCGAGGACGACCGCTCGCTGGAGCTGCATATCGCCCATTCGCCGCTGCGCGAAGTGGAAATCCTGCACGACCAGTTGCTCGCCCGCTTTGCCGCCGAGCCCGAGCTGACCCCGGACCAGGTGGTGGTGCTGACCCCGGATATCGAGCGCTATGCGCCCTATATCGAGGCGATTTTCTCGGCTAAAACCGGCGTCCCCCGGACGGCCGGCCCCCGCATTCCCTTCAGCCTGGCCGACCGCAGCCTGCGCGCGGAAGTCCCGCTGATCGAAGCCTTCCTCAACCTGCTGGCCCTGCCCGACAGTCGCTTTGCCGCCGAGGAAATCCTCGCGTGGCTGGAGCAGCCGGCGATCGCCCGCCGCGCCGGTATCGAAGCCGAGGACCTGACGCTGCTGCGCGACTGGCTGCGCGAGGCCGGCGTGCGCTGGGGCCGCGACGGTGCGCATCGCCAGCAACTGGGTCTGCCGGCCGACAGCGCCTTTACCTGGCGCCAGGGTCTGGATCGCCTGCTGCTGGGCTTCGCCGCGCCGCCACAACTGGCCAGCGACCAGGCCCCCTTGCTTGGCGACAGCTGGCCGCTGGATGCCCTGGAAGGTGGTCGCGCGCAGTTGCTCGGGCGCCTAGTCGCCTTCGTCGAGCGCCTGGCCGCCCTGGCGCAGAGCCTGCAGCGTCCACGCAGCCTGAGCGAATGGGCCGAGACCCTGTTGCAGCTGGTCGACGACCTGTTCGACGAGCGCGAGGCCGGCGACACCCTGTTATTGCTCTCCAGAGCCTGCGCGGCGCTGCAGGATCAGGCGCTGGCATCCGGCATCGAGCGACCGCTGGAGCTGGCGCTGATCCGCCAGCAACTGACATCGGCGCTGGAGCAGGGTGGTGGCGCCTCGGGCTTTCTCACCGGCGCGGTGACCTTCTGCACCATGGTGCCGATGCGCAGCCTGCCGTTTCGCCTGGTCTGCCTGCTCGGCCTGGATGACGGCGCCCTGCCAAGGCGCACCCCGGCCGCCGGCTTCGACCTGATCGGCCAGAAACCCCGGCGTGGCGACCGCGCCCGGCGCCTCGACGATCGTTACCTGCTGCTCGAGACCCTGCTCTCGGCGCGTGGCGGCCTGTACCTCAGCTACGTCGGCCGCGACCCGCGCAGTAACGCCGAGCTGCCACCCTCGGTGCTGGTCAGCGAACTGCTGGATGTCATCGACCTCACCGCAATCTGCGCCGATCCACAGACGCAAACCGCCAGCGCGCGCATCACCCACCAGCATCCACTGCAGCCTTTCGCCGCCGGCAACTTCGCCGGTGGCGCCCAGGCCGGTTTCGCCGCGCCCTGGTTCCGCGCCGCCCAGCGCCTGAGCGAGGTGGTCGAAGCACCGCAGCCCTTCGCCAGCACCCTGGCCGCGCCAGACGGCGATCAGCTGACCCTGGAACCCAGCCAGCTGATCCACTGCTTCAAGCACCCGGCGCGCTACCTGTTGGAGCAGCGCCTTGGCCTGCGCCTGGCGCAAAGCGAGGAAGCCCTGGCCGGCGACGAACCCTTCAGCGTCGAATGGACCAGTCAGCACGGCCTGCGCCAACTGGCGCTGCGGGCCGTCGAGCAAGGCTGGAGCGAACGGGAGGAACGCAGCGTGGCCGCCGCCTCCGGCTGGTTGCCGGTGGGCGAATTGGGCCAGGCCCACTGGGGGCAGATTCGCGGCCCGATCCGCGCCTTCGCCCCGACCCTGTTCGACGAGCGCCCGAGTGATGCGCCGCAACCGCTGCTGGTGGATATCCAGCTGGCCGGTGTGCGCATCCACGGCTGGCTCGACGGCGTCAGCGCCAGCGGCCTGTTCGACTACCGCCTGCGCGACCTCGGCGCCTGGGAGCTGGCGCCGTTCTGGCTGCGCCACCTGCTGCTCAACTGCGCCGCCACCCCCGGCATCGCCCGCGACAGCCGCCTGCTGTCGCCGAAAAGCGAATGGCGCCTGGGCCCGCTGGCCAATCCGCTGCAACTGCTCGAACCCTGGCTCGAGGCCTACAAGAGCGCACTGTGCGAACCGCTGCCGGTGCTGGCCAAGTGCAGTTATGGCTTCGCCAGCAAATGGCGCAAGCCCGGACGCAAGGAGCCGCTCGACGCCGCGCGCAGCGAAGCGCGGGTGATGTGGCAAGGCAACGACTACATGAGCGGCGAAGGCCTGGACCCCTGGAATGCCCTGGCTTTCCGCGACCGCGAGCCGCTGGACGAGCGCTTCGAAGCCCTGGCCGAACAACTCTATGGCCCGGCCCTGGATGCCCTGCGCGGCAGTGACGAGGATGAGGCATGAAGAGCGCACCGCTGGACCTGCTGCACAACAGCTTCGCCGGTCGCTCGCTGATCGAGGCCAGTGCCGGCACCGGCAAGACCTGGACCCTCACCGCGCTGTACGCCCGCCTGCTGCTGGAGAAGCGCCTCAACGTCAGCCAGATCCTAGTGGTGACCTTCACCACCGCGGCCACCGCCGAATTGCGCGAGCGCATTCGCCTGCGCCTGGCCGAGTTGCTGGCGGTCTATGACAACGGCCCCGGCAGCGATGACCTGCTCAATCGCCTGTACGCCGAGTACCCGGACGCGGCCAGTCATCGGCGCCTGCTGTTGGCGGTGCACGGCTTCGATGAGGCGGCGATCTTCACCATCCACGGCTTCTGCCAGCGTGCGCTGCAGGACGCCGCGTTCGAGGCCGGCGGTGACTTCGACAACGAGCTGACCCACGACGACCGCGAGATTCTCGACGCCCTGCTCGCCGACCTCTGGCGCCATGAACTGGCCGCCGCCGAGCCGGAGTGGGCGGCCTTTCTGGTGCAGCACAAATTGACCCCGCAGGGCCTGCGCCAGCGCCTGCGCAACCACCTGGGCAAGCCCTACCTGCGCATCGAGCCGCAGCCCGGGGCCAGCAGCGAGATGAGCGCCCTGCGCAATGCCTGGCAGCACGCCCGGGACTGCTGGCAGCGTGACAGTGGCGCCTGGCTGGAACAGCTCAAGGCGTTCGACGGCTTCAAGAGCAATATGTGCAACCCGCTCAAACTGAGCGCCTGGCAAGCCGAGCTGGACGGCTACTTCAGCGATGCCGCCGCGCTGTTCAGCAAGACCGAGGCGCACCAGCGCCTGGCCCGTGACGGCCTGGCCAAGGCCAGCAAGAAGGGCAGCAGTGCGCCGGACAGTGCGCTGGCCGATGCCCTGCAAGGCCTGTGCGAGGCCCTGCAGACCGCGCAGCCCGAAGCCGAGCAGCGCCTGATCGACCTGCAGGTACGCCTGATCGCCCAGCTCAACGAACAACTGCCGCAGCGCAAGGCCGCCCAGCGCCTGCTGGCCTTCGACGACCTGCTCAACAAGCTGCAGCAGGGCCTCTACGGCGAGGGCGGCGAGCACCTGGCCGGCACCCTGCGCGAGCAGTACCCGGTGGCGCTGATCGACGAGTTCCAGGACACCGATCCGGTGCAATACCAGGTGTTCCGGCGGATCTACGAAAACCAGGGCGACCTGTGTTTCGTCGGTGATCCCAAGCAGGCGATCTATGCCTTTCGCGGCGCCGATCTGGCCACCTACCTCAAGGCTCGCGAAGAAGCGGCGCGCCAGTACAGCCTGGCCACCAACCACCGTTCCACCCCCGAGCTGATCGCCGCGCTCAACCAGTTGTTCGACCGCCCCATGCCCTTCGCCGAACCGGGCCTGAGCTATCCGCAAGTCGGTGCCAGCTCGCGGGCGCGGGCGCAATTGGTGCTGCCGGTTGTCGATGCCGAACAGGACGCGCCATTGGCCCTGGTCTGGCTGGATGACGATTACCTCGGCAAGGGCGAAGCCGGCAGCCTGGTCGCCCGCGATACGGCCCGGCGCATCGCCGCCTTGCTGGCGGCGAGTAGCCGCGGTGAGGCCTATTTCGAGGCGCAGGACGAACGTACCGCGCTGAAAGGCGGCGATATCGCTGTTCTGGTCGCCAGCCACCGCCAGGCCGGGGAAGTCGCCGCTGAGCTGGCCGCCCGCGGGGTGCCCAGCGTACGCCGCGGCAAGGAAAACGTCTGGCACAGCGAAGAGGCCGGTGAGCTAGCCGCAGTGCTGGCCGCCTATGCCGAACCGGGTCGCGAAGGTGCGCTGCGCTATGCCCTGGCCAGCCGTCTGCTCGGGCGCAGCGCCGCCGATCTGGCCGCCTGCCAGGACGACGCCCAGGCCTGGGATGCCGAGCGCGAAGCTGCCGAGCGCTACCACCAACTCTGGCAGCAACAGGGTTTCATGCGCGCCTTCCGCGCCTGGCTGGACGAGCAGCAGGTGGCGCCGCGGCTGCTCGCCCTGGTCGATGGCGAACGCCGGCTGACCAACCTGCTGCACCTGGCCGAACTGCTGCAAGCCGAGAGCCTGCAACGCCCGGGGCTGGAGCAACTGCTGAGCTGGTTCAACGCCCAGCGCAGCGCCGAGGCCCACGGCGAAGAAGCCCTGCTGCGTTTGGAAAGCGATGCCGAGCGGGTGCAGATCGTCACCATCCACACCTCCAAGGGTTTGGAATACCCGCTGGTGTTCTGCCCCTACCTGTGGGACGGCGCCTTGCTGCGCCAGAGCGAAGACATCACCTGCCACGCCGACGACGGTGCGCCGTTGCTCGATCTGGGGGGCGAAGACTTCGATACGCATCGCGAGCGCGCCCGCCATGAGCGTTTTGCCGAGCGCCTGCGCCTGACCTATGTGGCCCTGACTCGTGCCCGCGACCGTCTCTGGTTGCACTGGGGTCCGGTGGACTGCAAGCCGAAGAAGGACGGCACGCTCAGCGAGGCCGGCTTGCACAGTAGTGCCCTGGCCTGGCTGCTGCACGGTCGCCATTTGCAGGGCGCGGATGCCCTGGGCGAGCTCGCCGGCCATCTGCAAGCGCTCAACCCCAGCGGCCTGCGCGGCGAAATCGACCAGCTGGTGGGCGCAAGCCACGGTCATATGGCCGTGCAAGTGCTGCGCGAGAGCGAAGCCAGCGCCGCCGGTGAACGCCGCGCGCCGGCGCCCCGGCAGCTGGACAGCATGAACCGCAGCCTGCACAGCGCCTGGCGCATCGGCAGCTTCTCCGGCCTGGCTTCCGGCATGCACATGGAAGCGCCGGACCGCGACAGCCTGGTGCTGCCCGCCGCCAGCGAGCCGGGTAGCGGCTTCTTCGCCTTCCCCCGCGGCGCCCGCGCCGGCACCTGCCTGCACGCGATCCTGGAAGACTGGGCGCGCGGCAAGGCGCCGTTGGCCGAGCTGATCGAGCCGGCCCTGCGCGGTCATGGCATCAGCAGCGACTGGAGCGAGGTGGCGCTGAGTCAGTTGCAGCAGGTGATCGACAGCGATCTCGACGGCGCCGGCCTGACCCTGGGCAGCCTGCAGTCGGCGTGGCGCCTGCCGGAGCTGGGCTTCACCTTCCCGGTGGCCAACCTCGACCTGCAGCGCCTGCGGGCGATCCTCACCGATCCGGCCTTTGGGCTGGCTGCGCCGATGCGCGAAGCGGCCGCCCGTTTGGAGTTCGACAGCCTCAAGGGTTTCCTCAAGGGCTTCATCGACCTGACCTTCGAACACGACGGCCGCTGGTACATCGCCGACTACAAATCCAACTGGCTCGGCCCGGACGCCAGCTACTACGGCGGCGAACGCCTGCTCCAGGCCCTGGCCGGTGAGCACTACTACCTGCAATACCTGATCTACCTGGTGGCGCTGCGGCGCTTCCTGCGTCAGCGTCTGGCCGACTTCGACGGCAGCCAGCTGGGCGGGGCCTACTACCTGTTCCTGCGCGGCATGCCCGGCGCCGGGGTGTACTTTTCGCGTCCGCAGGATGGCTTGCTGGATGCACTGGACCGGCTGTTCGAGGAGGGCAAGTGATGGCGTATGCAGGATGGGTTGAGCGCGTGCTACCCATCAAGTTGCAGGCTGCAGCTCTCTTGGCTCTCGCCTCGCTCAACCCAACCTACGGGAGTGCCCCATGAACCTCGCCGACCTGCCCTTCGGCCCCCTCGAGCGCGCCTTGGTCGACAGCCTGCGGCGTCTCGATCCGGCCGCCGAGCCGCTGGTGCTGGTCTCGGCGGCGCTGCTCTGCGCGGCGCTGGATAACGGCGACGTCTGTCTGCCGCTGGCGCGTCGCGCCGGGCAGCGACCCTGGGCGGACCATGCGTTCTGTCTGCCGGCCCTGGCCGAGTGGCAGGCGCAACTGCAGGCCTCCTCGCTGGTCGGTGGCGACGGCGACTTCAGCCCGCTGATCCTGGATCATGGGCGGCTCTATCTGGCGCGCTACCAGGCCTACGAGCGCCAGCTTGCCGAGCAGCTACTCAGCCGTGCGGCCGATCTGCCGACGGTCGACGAGGCCCAGCTAGGCGCAAGCCTGACCCGGCTGTTCGCCTTCAATTCGCAACAGCCCGACTGGCAGCGCCTGGCCGCGGCCCAGGCGGTAAGGCGCAAGCTGGCGGTGATCTCCGGCGGCCCGGGCACCGGCAAGACCACCACAGTGGTGCGCCTGCTCGCCGCGCTACTCGAACAACCCGGCGCCGAGCGAATGGCCATCGGCCTGGCCGCGCCCACTGGCAAGGCGGCGGCGCGCATGGCCGAGGCGATCCGCAATGCCAAGTCGGCACTGCCGGTCAGCGCGGCGGTCAAGGCGGCGCTGCCGGAAGAGGCGCGCACCCTGCACCGCCTGCTCGGCAGCCGTGGCGACAGCCCGCAGGTGCGCCACAACGCGGCCAATCCACTGGCCCTGGACGTGCTGGTGGTCGACGAAGCCTCGATGGTCGACCTGGCGCTGATGGCCAAGCTGGTCGAGGCCCTGCCGCCCAGCGCACGGCTGATCCTGCTCGGCGACAAGGACCAGCTCTGTGCGGTGGAAGCCGGCGCGGTGTTCGCCGAGCTGTGCGAGGGCCGCGGCTTCGACGGCCAGGCGGCCGCCGAGCTGCAACGCATCACCGGCCAGCAGGTAGCGGTCGCCCAGCCGACATCACGTCTGGGCGATGCCGTGGTGCTGCTGACGCACAGCCACCGTTTTGCCGGCGACAGCGGCATCGGCGAGCTGGCGCGGCGGATCAACGGCGGCGACGTCAGCGGCACCCTGAAGTTGCTCAAAGAACAGCGCAGCGATCTGGCTTGGAATGCCCAGCCGACCCCGGCCGATTTGCTCGAGCGGCTGGACCGGGGCTATGCACCCTTTCTCGCCGCGGCGAAAAGCGCCGACCCACAGGCGGCCTTCGCCGCCTTCAACGACTTCCGTGCCCTCTGCGCCCAGCGCGAAGGCGCCTGGGGCGTGGCCGGGATCAACGAAGCGCTGGAAGCGCGGGTAAAAAGGCGCAGCCAGGTCGCCAGCCGCGAACGCTGGTACGTCGGTCGCCCGGTGATGGTGCGGCAGAACGACTACGCCCTCGGCCTGTTCAACGGCGATATCGGCATCTGCCTGCACAGCGAACACGGCCTGCGGGTGTTCTTCGAAAGCGAAGAGGGTTTCCGTCCCTTCGCCCCGGCACGCCTGCCCAGCCATGACAGCGCCTTCGCCATGACCGTGCACAAGAGCCAGGGCTCGGAGTTCAGCGAAGTGCTGCTGGTGCTGCCCGAGCAACCCAGCCCACTGCTGAGCCGCAGCCTGTTCTACACCGGCATCACCCGGGCCAAGCACAAGGTGGAGATCTGGGGCCTGCCGGCACGCCTAAGTGAGGCGGTGGCAACCCGCGCCGAGCGCGCGGCGGGGCTGGCCGAGCGCCTGGCGATAGGGCCTTTGCCGGCATCGGCGGCGGGTAAGGATGTCGGTCAACTGGCGTTGTTCGACTGAGAGGCGGTGAGAAAACGCTCGCCTGCAGCGACCGCCGCTACCTTCCCCTAGATGGCTCGCAGGAGAACAGGCAGGATGCCCTGTTCTCCGATACCCGCCCGCCTGGCGCCGAAGCTCGGCCGCCAAGCACCGTGTACTAGCGCTGGTTAGCCGCCGTCTGCGCCACGCGCTGGCGGCAGGCCGCGCCGAAGGCCTGGAAGATTTTTACCGAGTCGGGGTTTGCGCTGGTTTGCCATTCCGGGTGCCATTGCACCGCGAGGGTGAATTGCGCCAGTGCTGGTGCGTGGATGGCTTCGATCAGACCGTCTTCGGCGTAGGCCAGTGCTTCAAGGCCTTCGCCCAGGGTGGCGATACCCTGGCCGTGCAGCGAGTTGATGGTGATCTCATCCTTGGCCAGCAAGTCGGCCAGCCAGCTGCCGGGGACCAGGCGCACGTTATGGCTTTCGCCATACTGCACCTCCACCGGGTCGTTGGAGTCCTCGCGGTGGTCGTCGAAGCCACCGACGGCATAGAGTTTCTGGTGGATGTCACCACCCAGGGCCACGTTGATTTCCTGCATGCCGCGGCAGATGCCGAAGATTGGCAGGCCGCGCGCAATGGCGGCGCGGATCAGCGGCAGGTCGAACAGGTCGCGATCGCGATCCTGGGCCTTGTCCGGTGTCAGGTTTTCCTGGTTGTAGAGCGCCGGGTCGATGTTGCTGCCGGCCCCGGTGAGGTACACGCCGTCGACCATGTCGAGGTATTGCTCGAGGTCATCGGTGCCGAAGCAGGTCGGTGCCAGCAACGGTACGCAAGCGGAGAACTCGACGAGGGGGGCGATGTATTTGTGGGTCATCACCTGATAGGCATGGCCTTTACGTTCCTGGGTGCCCATGGACATGAGGACCACGGGCTTGCGTATGGTGCTGGGGGTAGTACCGCTGTTGTTGTTGGACATAGATCACCTTGGGGCAGGGAGAACCTGCCGTTGCTGTGCAGGAAGGGCCATCGCTGCGGCACTGCTTCCTGTTTTTGTTGCCGGTGACGACGGGCGCCTGCGCTGGCGCAGCAGGCTGGCAGAGGCTTGCCGGGAGGGTGGCGGTTGAGCCTGTTCTCGCTGCTCTCTGGCCGTCGAAACACCGGCTCAGTCTGCCAAAGCCGTAAAATATGTCAAACGAATGGTGCGTTATTTGTGCGAGTGACCAGTCGGCCGGTATGCTGATTATCGATAAAAACCATCTTATATCGTTGTTTTTAAACAGAATTAATATATTTTCAGCATCTATGGCAGTCCAATATATTTAACGCCTGGCGGGTCAGCCCTTCAGCCCACCACCAGTATCAGCAGCAAGGGCAGGCTAGCGGCTGCCAGCAGCGTCTGCAGGGTGATGATGCCGGCCATCAGGTGGCTGTCGCCGCCCAGTTGGCGGGTCAGCACATAGGCGGTCGGTGCCGTCGGCAGGGCGAAGAACAGCACCAGCACGCTGCTTTCCAATACGGGCAATCGCAGGCCATAGGCCACGGTCCAGGCCAGCAGCGGCATGGCCAGCAGGCGCAGGCCGCTGTTCCAGGCCAGGGCGGGAATCTCGCCGCCGAGTTGCTCGGGCTTGAGCGCGGCGCCGACGCAGAGCAGGCCAAGCGGCAGGCTGGCGGCGGCGAGCAGGCCGAGCAGGCGCGCGCTGCCGCCGGGCAGGCCGAGTCCGCTGAGGTTGATCAGGGCGCCGCCGAGGCAGGCGAGGATCAGCGGGTTCTTGAGGATCGGCAGGAGCAGGCTGCGCGCACTGACGCCGCGTTCGGCAGTCAGCGACCAGACCGAGAGCACGTTGACCGTGGGCACCATCAGGGCCAGCATCAAGGCGGCCAGGGTCAGGCCTTGCTGGCCATACAGGCTGCCCACCGCGGCCAGGCCCAGGTAGGTGTTGAAGCGCAGCGCGCCCTGGCTGAAGGCGCCGAAACGTCCGGCCGGCCAGCCGCGCAGGCGTCGCAAAAGGAGCAGCGCCAGCCAGGCGATGCCCAGGCCGAGCAGCACCGCCAAGGCCAGGTGTGGCAGCGCCGGGTTGTCCAGCGGCGCGCTGGCCAGGCTGCTGAACAGCAGGGCGGGGAACAGGATGAAGTAGTTCAGCCGCTCGGCACCGGGCCAGAAGGCTTCGCTGGGGAAGTCCAGGCGGCGTAGCGCGTAGCCGGCGACGATCAAGGCGAACAATGGCCACAAGGCCAGCAACAACTCCAGCACGGCAACCCCCGCCATCGGATCAGCGGCCATCTTGGAGAGCGCGGCACAGCGGCGCAAGGGCGTTAACGCTATTAGGCTGAGGCTAGTGCAGACCGAGGAGAGCTCATGAGCGACGTTCACAGCGGTGGTTGTCAGTGCGGCGCCTTGCGCTACCAGTTCCGCGCACCCTTGCGCGACATCGCCCATTGTCACTGCTCGGTCTGCCGCCGCAGTACCGGCGGCATCCTCACCACCTGGATCACGGTGCCGCTGACAAGCTTTGCGTGGTTGGCCGGTACACCGACCGAGTTCGCCTCGTCGGCCAGTTGCACGCGCAGTTTCTGTCCGAGCTGCGGGGCCCACCTGACCCTGTTCACCACGCTCAGCCCAGAGACCCTGGATATCACCGTTGCCACCCTGGATCAGCCGGAGCGGGCGCCGGCGGACCGGCATATCTGGGTGCAGAACCGGTTGCCCTGGCTGCATGTGGACGAGCAGTTGCCGCAAGAGCAGCAGGAACATATCCCTTAGGGCGGACATGGCGAAGCCTTGGCCGCCCCTCTCTTGCACGCCCTACGGCAGCATTAGACCGCCGCTGGCCTTGTGCAGCCTGCGCAGGTGTTCGCCGAGCTGCACCAGGTTGACTTCGTTGGCCTCCAGCTCCGCCAGGCGCGCCGGTTCCAGCAAGTTGCGCACTTCCTGGTCGAGGTCGTCGCTGAGCCGTCGCAGTTGCTGCTGGCGGCTGCGGCTCTCGGCTTCCAGGTGTTGCCATTCGGCGCGTTGCGGCAGGCCGTAACCGCCCTCGAGCAGCTCCGCCGGCCGGCTGAGAAAACCGCTGTTGGCGAGGATCTGTTCCAGGGCGCCGCCAGCTTTATTCAGGCTCGGATCCTTGGCCGCGCGACCGCTGAGGTAGCGGCGCTTCAGTTCGTCCTGGGCCAGCAGCAATTGACGGCGTAACGCGGCTTGCTCGAGCAGCAAGAGTGCGGCGCTGGCCCGCAGGTCGGCCTTGGCGAACCAGGGCCGGCGGACCTTGGCGCTCTGCTCCAGCCAGTCCTCGACGCTGGTCTGGGCGATCGGCAGGCGCTGCTGCAGCACGGTGAACATGGCCTGGTAGCGGTCGCGGAAGGAGTCGAAGCGATAGCCCAGGCGCAGTGCTTCGCGCGGTTCATCGAGCACGCTGCGATCGGCCAGGTCACGGGCCACCAGGGTGTCGAGCAAACCGTTGGGCAGGATGCTGTCGAGCGCCTGCAGGCGCGGGTGCTGGCTGCCGCTACGCAGCAGCTTGAGGGTTTCCACCGCGCAGTTATTGGAGATGAAGTAGTAGTCGCCGTCGTAGCTCCAGTGCTGTTCGGCGGCACGGGTGACCAAGTCCTCCAGCTGCACGCGGTCGAGTTTCAGCGGTACCGAGGCCAGGCTGCGCAGTTCCACCTTGGTGTATTCCTCAATCACCTGGGCCAGCGGCAGGACGAACAGTCGCGATGGGTAGGCGCCGGTCAGGCCGCCCCAGCTGGACAGCTGCAGATCACCGACGAAGGCGCGGTAGGACAGCACCAGGTGCTCGTCCAGGTCGAGGCGGCAATCCGGCCCGCGCGGCCGACCGGGGGCGCAGATCACCAGGCGCAGCATGCTGTGGCCCCAGCGGCTGGCCCATTGCTGGTTGGCCTCGGCGAGCAGGTAGTCGACCTGGTAGATCCGCGCGGGGTCGAGCGTGCCCAGCGGTTGGCGGGCGAAATCGCGGCCGGCGTTGAGGTAGGCGTAGCCGTCGGTGCAGGGCTGCTGGTGGGCCGGTGTCCAGCCGGCGAAATGCTCGCGGAAATGGCGTGCCAGTGAGGGCCGGCGACAGGCGTAGCTGGGGTCGAGGAGGAAGTACTCGAGGTTCACCGCGACGAATTCGCGCGGGTTGCTCAGCTCGTAGACATCCGGGCTGCGCGCCACCTGGCCGTTGGCCTGCGCGCGCGCGCCGCGTCGGCCGACCCGTTGCGGCCAGCCAGCCAGGTCGAGCAGGTGCGGGTCATCGCTGAGGGTGAAGCGCCTTTGGGTCTGGCCACGGCAGGCATCGGGCAAGCCGATTGGGCCGAGGCTGGCGAGGCGCTGTCGGCAGCGTTGCAGCAGGCCTTTTTCGTCCTGCGGCCAGAGCCGTGCACGATCATAGAGGTGGGTCAGTTCGTGCAGTACGGTGGCCAGCAGCTCGCGGCGCACAGTGCCATGCGGGCGCTGGGTTGGCGTAGTGGCGGCGCTGCCATCGCTGAGTGAAGGCAGCAGCTGGCGGTTCAGTTCGATACCGCTGAAGCGTCCGGCGCGGCCGTACACCTCGGCCGGCAGCGGTCGCCAGCGCACCTGGACGCGCCGGTCCAGACGTTGCTGGAAGAGTGCAGGCAGGGCCGCCAGCGCTTCGCTCAACAGCGCCTGGCTGGCCTGCTGTTCGCGCTGGCTGAGGGCGTCGCGCTCAAGGCTCAGGCGTAACCCGGCATGGCCGCTGGTGCTGGCCAGCAGGGCAAGTACCAGCAGCCAGGCACGGGTCAGGTTCACCTGGCGAGAATGGCTTCGGCCAGCACCTGATCGGAGGCCTGCTGCGCTTCCGGCACGCGGCTGCGAATGGTGCTGAGCGCTGCTTCCAGCTGCGCGCCGCGAATGGCGCCCTGGGAGGCGACGAAACTGGCCGCATCGTCACGTGCGGCGAGGACGATTTTCGAGTCGCGCACCGAGGTGGTGGTGTCCGAGGTGAAGTCGAACGTACGGTCAAGCGCGCGCACGATGATATTGCTGGTGGCAACCAGGGTTTGCGCCTGGGCACTGCCGACGGACAAGGCAAGCAGGGCGACAGCGACGAGCAAGGGACGATGCATGGCAATCTCCGAGACGCTAATGGTTAGGGTTGGACGACTATGCGCACAGGCAGTTCCTGAGCATCGCACTTAAGTGAGTGTATGAATATGGCGCGCGTGCCGCCACGCCTGGCATTACTGGGCCTGAGTAAGCCAGGCCGGCCAATCACCTGCCGGCCTGTGGGTGCCTCAGCGGCTGAGGATTGCCTGCGCCAGTTGCTCATCGTCGGCTGCCAGGTCAGGCGCCTGCTGGCGGATATGCTGCAGCGCCGCCTCCAGTCGCACGCCACGGATGGCGCCTTGGCTGGCGATGAAGCTGGCCGCGTCGCTGCGGGCGGCCAGCACGATTTTGTCGTCACGCAGTGAAGAACTGGCATCGGACATCGCGTCCGAGGTGCCCATGAGGGCGCCGCCCAGGGTATCGGTGGTGGCGACAAAGCTGGACGCCGAGGCGCTGGTGGCCAGCACCCATAAAACGGAAAAACCGAGTGTACGCAAGGCGATCATCCTGAAACTCCTGAGCCATCTAGCCAAGGCGTGGCATTCGGCCACGCCAGATTGTTGCCAGCCTAGCTCAGGTGCCAGTCGACACACCATGCTGGCTTAACGCCAGAATGGTTTTTCCAGTTCTGCCAGGCGTTCGCCGGGGCTGATACCGGCGTCGGCCAGCAGGTGGGGATCCAGTCGGGCCAGTTGGCGGCGGGTGCGAATATTGAGCTGCCAGCGTTTGATGGTGCCGCGCAGGCGGGCGAGCGAGACGTTGTATGGCTGCTCGAAGGGGGCTGGGCTGTCGCTGAGAATACGCTCCATGGCAATTATCCTTCCCGTGCAGGGCGGGCGTGGCGGTATGGGTATCCATAGTCGCGCGACGCTGGCCAGCCTGGCAGTCACAGTCAGGCAAAAGTGTACTGGGTCAGTTACTGGTTTTATAAAACTGTTCTGCCGGTGAGCGCGGCAGCTGTGCTGTTTGCCCGGGGGCATAACGACAAAACCCGCCAACGCTGGGCGTGGGCGGGTTTGTCAGTGCGTGCTGAGCGGCTTGCGCCGCCAGGCTTAACGCCAGAACGGCTTGCTCAACTCGGCGTGGCGCTGGGCCTCGCTGATGCCGGCATCGGCCAGCAGACGGGCATCCAGGCGCGCCAGTTGGCGACGGCTGGTCATGCGGCGCTGCCAGGTGAACAGGGCGGCAACCATGCGCAGCGGCAGACCGCTGGTGGCGTTGGAGGAGTTGGTTTCAAATACAAAGTCGGAACTGAGTGTACGTTCCATGGTGTCATCCTTCCGCTTGTGGCGGGTCTAGAGAGTGTTTTGCCTGGTGCCCATATTCCGCTTCTTGCAAGCAGTGCAATAGTCACAGCTGGGTTATATTGTTGAGCTATTAGATAGTGTGCTTGGTAACTGTTTTGCTGTTTTCTGCGATTACTGTACTGGTGATAAGTGAATTGCCGTGCGTTTGCGCATGGAGCAGGTCTTTATCTCGCTCCTGAATAGAAAGGCAGTGGTTGTCTATAGGTACAGTTGCAGATTGATTGCTTGACACTGCTGATCTCTGGATCAGTTTTTTAGTCAATCCTGTTGCGGTTCGGCGGCAATCTGTATCGCTGATGAGCCACCTGCAGAGAGGTCGCCGAGCGAGAAGGCGGTTCCTGCGCGCATAAAAAACCCGGCACGCAGTGGCCGGGTTTTTTATGCGCTGCAGCGGTCAGTCGACGGCTTTGACCATGTCTTCGATGACCTTCTTGGCATCGCCGAAGACCATCATGGTCTTGTCCAGGTAGAACAGTTCGTTGTCCAGGCCGGCGTAGCCGCTGGCCATCGAGCGCTTGTTGACGATCACGGTCTTGGCCTTGTAGGCCTCGAGGATCGGCATGCCGGCGATCGGCGACTTCGGATCGTTCTTCGCCGCCGGGTTGACCACGTCGTTGGCGCCGAGCACCAGCACCACGTCGGCCTGGCCGAACTCGGAGTTGATGTCGTCCATCTCGAACACCTGCTCGTACGGCACTTCGGCCTCGGCCAGCAGCACGTTCATGTGCCCGGGCATGCGCCCGGCTACCGGGTGGATCGCGTACTTCACGGTGACGCCACGGTGGCCCAGCTTCTCCGCCAGCTCCATCAGGGCGTGCTGGGCGCGGGCCACCGCCAGGCCGTAGCCGGGCACGATGATCACGGTGTCGGCATTGGTCAGGAGGAAGGCGGCGTCGTCGGCCGAACCGGATTTCACCGGGCGGGCTTCCTTGTCAGTGGCCGGGCCGGTGACGTCGGTCGCACCGCCGAAGCCGCCGAGGATGACGTTGAAGAACGAACGGTTCATCGCCTTGCACATGATGTACGAGAGGATCGCACCGCTGGAGCCGACCAGCGAACCGGCGATGATCAGCATCGAGTTGTTCAGCGAGAAGCCGATACCGGCCGCCGCCCAGCCCGAGTAGCTGTTGAGCATCGACACCACCACCGGCATGTCGGCGCCGCCGATCGGGATGATGATCAGCACGCCGATGACGAACGCCAGGGCCAGCAGCAGGGCGAAGGCGCCGAGGTTGCCGGTCAGGGTGAACACCAGGCCGAGGCCGAGAATCGCCAGGCCGATCGCCAGGTTGAGCTTGTGCTGGCCGGCGAACTGTACCGGTGCGCCCTGGAACAGGCGGAACTTGTACTTGCCCGACAGCTTGCCGAAGGCAATCACCGAACCGGAGAAGGTGATGGCGCCGATGGCTGCACCGAGAAACAGCTCCAGGCGGTTGCCGGCCGGGATCGCGTCACCGAGGCTGGCCACGATGCCCAGCGACTGCGGTTCGACCACCGCGGCAATGGCGATGAACACCGCTGCCAGGCCGATCATGCTGTGCATGAAAGCGACCAGTTCGGGCATCTTGGTCATTTCCACGCGCTTGGCCATCAGGGTGCCCACGCTGCCGCCGACCAGCAGGCCGAGGATGACGAAGCCGAGGCCCTGGGTGGCCAGTTCGCTGCCGAGCTTGTACACCAGGCCGACGGTGGTGAGGATGGCCAGGCCCATGCCGAGCATGCCGAACAGGTTGCCGCGCCGCGACGAGGTCGGGTGCGACAGGCCCTTGAGCGCCTGGATAAAGCAGATCGAGGCGACGAGGTAGAGAACAGTGATCAGGTTCATGCTCATGGTCAGTGCTTCTCCACGGTCGCGCTGCTGCTTGCGGCAGGGCGTACCTTCTTCTTGAACATTTCCAGCATGCGCCGGGTTACCAGGAAACCACCGAAAACGTTGACCGCGGCCAGGGCCACGGCCAGGGTGCCCATGGTCTTGCCCAGCGGGGTGACGGTCAGCGCCGCGGCCAGCATGGCGCCGACGATGACGATCGCGGAAATCGCGTTGGTCACCGCCATCAGTGGGGTGTGCAGGGCCGGGGTGACGTTCCACACCACGTGGTAGCCGACGTAAATCGCCAGCGCGAAGATGATCAGGTTGTACATGCCATCGGAAATCATATCCATGTCCCTACTCCTTAGCCGTTGGTCCGGACGACTTGGCCGCCCGTGCACATCAGGCACGCGGCGACGATGTCGTCTTCGAGGTTGAGGTGGAACTGAGCATCCTTGTCGATGACCAGCTTGAGGAAATCCAGCAGGTTGCGCGCATACAGCGCCGAGGCATCGGCCGGCACCAGGGCCGCGAGGTTGCTGTAGCCGACGATGGTCACGCCGTGCTGAATCACCACCTGCTCGGCGACCGTCAGCGGGCAGTTGCCGCCTTGCGCCGCCGCCAGGTCGATGATCACCGAGCCCGGCTTCATCTCCGCCACGGTGGCCTCATGCAGCAGGGTCGGCGCCTTGCGCCCCGGGATCAGCGCGGTGGTGATGACGATGTCGGCCTGCTTGGCGCGTTCGTGCACCGCCTTGGCCTGGCGTTCCATCCACGAGGCCGGCATCGGCCGCGCGTAGCCACCGACACCTTCGGCACACTCGCGCTCTTCATCGGTCTCGCAGGGCACGTCGACGAACTTGGCGCCGAGCGACTCGATCTGCTCCTTGACCGCCGGACGCACGTCCGAGGCTTCGATCACCGCACCCAGGCGCCTGGCCGTGGCAATCGCCTGCAGGCCGGCGACGCCGGCACCGAGGACCAGCACGCGGGCGGCCTTCACCGTACCGGCAGCAGTCATCAGCATGGGCATGAAGCGCGGGTAATGGTGGGCGCCCAGCAGCACGGCCTTGTAGCCGGCGATGTTGGCCTGCGACGAGAGCACGTCGAGACTCTGCGCACGCGAGGTACGCGGCGCGGCCTCGAGGGCGAAGGCGGTGATGCCGCGGGCGTTCAGCCGCGCGATGGTCTCGTTGCTGAACGGATTGAGCATGCCGACCAGCACCGCGCCGGCCTTCATATGACTCAGCTCGGCATCGCTCGGGGCCACTACCTTGAGCACCAGGTCGGCAGCGAAGGCGGCGGCGTCGCTGCCGATGGAGGCACCGACGGCGGCGTAGGCGCTGTCGGGAATGCTGGCGCTGACGCCGGCTCCGCTCTGCACGGTGACCTGATGGCCTTGGCCGATCAGTTTCTTGATGGTTTCTGGCGTGGCGGCTACTCGCGTTTCGCCGACATGGGTTTCGAGAGGAACACCGATGTGCACGTCAAATCTCCTGCGTGATCTTTTTTAGTGAACCGGCACACTGCGGATGGCACGCCGGCGAAGGGAGGATCAGCACAAATCACCCTAGCAGAAGCTATGTTGCGGGCGGGGGGCGGCATTTTGCAGGCGCAGCATAAGTCCTTCAAGGCGTTATGGAGTAAAACCTTGCGACAACTACAAGTCACTCTGCGACCTGCTAACCATTATTTCCGGCAAAGGCTTGCTGTGCCTGGCCGCCAAGGCCATTGAGGGGTGTTTTACGCGCCGTCGGCATGTGCGCCATGAATAATCACTCATCAAATGACTGCGGTACTGACGGGTCGGGCACCCAAGGCAGGTATTCAGGGCGTTATGCCGGCTCTGCTGTGCAATAAATTGGACGTCAGCGTGCGATGGCTGGCAGCAGAATGTAGCCATGATAAATACTGACTACGGGGTCAGCTTGCTCAGGGTTGTGCATGCTGAAAGCGGCTTTGCGCCGCTGGCGGACAAGCGGAAGGTCCTGCTTGGCCGCGTGAAGCCGGCGCAATTACTTCGCATGCTGTCGTTTATTCCAGATCACTCGCCCGGGCATAATCGCGCGCCTGCTCAACCAGCCAGTCGCGAAAGCTTTGTAGCGCCGCAGACTCCACTTTGCGTTCGGGAATCATCAGGTAATAAGCCTTGTCGCTGCTGTAGGCATGTTCCAGCGCCAGCACCAGGCGGCCCTCGGCCAGTTCCCGTTGAATCAGAAAGGGCGGAATCAAGGCCACGCCCATCTCATGCATGGCGGCCTGGGCGAGCATGGAGAACAGTTCATAACGCGCCCCGCTCATGTCCCGGGCAATAGTCAGGCCCAGCGAGCCGAACCACTGGCGCCAGGCATAGGGCCGGGTGGTTTGCTGCAACAGCGGCAAGCCGGCGATCTGCTCGGCGCTGAGGCTGCTTTGCCCGGCCAGGAGCGCCGGGCTGCACACCGGCATGGGGTTTTCGCGCATCAGCAGGTGCGAGGCGGTGCCTGACCAGTCGGCGTCACCGAAGTACACCGCGGCATCGAACTGGGTATCGGCGAACAGGAACGGCCGGGTGCGGTTGGTCAGGTTGACCGTGACCTGCGGGTGCAGGCGCTGGAATTCCTTCAGGCGCGGCAGCAGCCACTGGGTGCCGAAGGTCGGCACCACCGCCAGTTCGATGCTCATGGCGCCTTGCTGGCCCATCACCGCCAGGGTGTCGCGCTCCACCGCGTCGAGTTGCGCGGCCACCCGCCTGGCGTAGGACAAGCCGGCCTCGGTCAGCTTGACTCCGCGCCGCGAACGGCGGAACAGTTCGACGTTGAGAAACTCCTCCAGCCCGGCGATCTGCCGGCAGATCGCGCTCTGGGTCAGGGCCAGTTCCTCGGCCGCCCGGGTAAAGCTCTGGTGACGGGCCGCCGATTCGAAGGCGATCAGGGCCGTGGTGCTGGGGATTTTGCGACGCATCTGTGCGGCACTCTCACTCTGAACTGAATTAAATAGCGTTCAAAGCTACCTCGGAGTGCGCAAAGAGCACAACAGCATGCGAAATTCTCGTTTGCCCCGCCTGCGCATGCGGCCTAGGATCATTCCCATGCACCCAGTCGACGCGGCCCAGGCCGCGATGATTATTCCCCTCTTATCTCGAGGTTTTCGCAATGGCCAAGGCAAGCTTCAACTGGATCGACCCGCTGCTGCTCGATCAGCAACTGAGCGAAGAAGAGCGCATGGTGCGCGACAGCGCCCAGCAGTTCGCCGCCGACAAACTGGCGCCGCGCGTGATCGAAGCCTTCCGCCACGAGCAGACCGACCCGGCGATCTTCCGCGAGATGGGCGACACCGGCCTGCTCGGCGCGACCATCCCGGAAGCCTACGGCGGCAGCGGCCTCAACTACGTGTGCTACGGCCTGATCGCCCGCGAAGTGGAGCGGGTCGATTCCGGCTACCGTTCGATGATGAGCGTGCAGTCCTCCCTGGTGATGGTGCCGATCTTCGAGTTCGGCAACGAAGCCACCCGGCAGAAATACCTGCCCAAGCTGGCCAGCGGCGAATACATCGGCTGCTTCGGCCTCACCGAGCCGGACCATGGCTCCGACCCGGGTTCGATGATCACCCGGGCGAAAAAGGTCGACGGCGGTTACCGCCTGACCGGCGCGAAGATGTGGATCACCAACTCGCCGATCGCCGACGTGTTCGTGGTCTGGGCCAAGGACGATGCCGGCGAGATCCGCGGCTTTGTCCTGGAAAAAGGCTGGCAGGGCCTGAGCACCCCGGCGATTCACGGCAAGGTCGGCCTGCGCGCCTCGATCACCGGCGAAATCGTCATGGACAACGTGTTCTGCCCGGAAGAAAACGCCTTCCCCGACGTGCGTGGCTTGAAAGGCCCGTTCACCTGCCTCAACTCTGCCCGTTACGGCATCAGCTGGGGCGCGCTGGGCGCCGCCGAAGACTGCTGGCATACCGCGCGGCAGTATTGCCTGGATCGCAAGCAATTCGGCCGCCCGCTGGCCGCCAATCAGCTGATCCAGAAGAAGCTGGCCGACATGCAGACCGAAATCACCCTGGCCCTGCAAGGCTGCCTGCGCCTGGGCCGGATGAAGGACGAGGGCACCGCCGCGGTGGAAATCACCTCGATCATGAAGCGCAACAGCTGCGGCAAGTCGCTGGACATCGCCCGCCTGGCCCGCGACATGCTCGGCGGCAATGGCATTAGTGACGAGTTCGGCGTGGCCCGCCACCTGGTCAACCTGGAAGTGGTGAACACCTATGAAGGGACCCACGACGTCCACGCGCTGATCCTTGGCCGGGCACAGACCGGGATTCAGGCCTTCTTCTGAAGCCAGTAGCGACGACGGACGGGGAGCCTGGCTACCCGTCCGTTGTCGTTTCTGCCCGCTGGACAATTTGAACTCTGACTCCGTTTGAGGAAGGCCATGACGCCGGAAACGCTCATCCACACCGTGACCAACGGCGCGGCCAGTCCGGCGCCAGGGCGCACGGTGGTGGACGGGCAGCCGTCGTTTGCGCCCTGCCATATTTTCCCCAGTGCCGATGGCGCCTTCTTCCTGGCGGTCAGCAACGATTACCAGTTTTCCGAACTGAGCGCGTTGGCCGGCCAGCCGCAATGGGCAATGGATCCGCGTTTCGCCAGCCAGAAAGCGCGGCGTCAGCACCATGCCGAATTGGTCGCCCTGCTGCGTCAGCAGACCGTGGCCCACCTGACCGAAGAGTGGTTGGCCGCCTTGAGCTGGGTCGGCCTGCCCTGCGTCGCGCTCGCGCCCAGCCAGACCGGCGGCTGACGGCAACCGCCCGGACACCCATTACGCGCATCCCGTGGATTGCGCTTTGCGTCTAGTTCCCGAGGTTTTACTCCCATGCATCCCGAACTTTCCACCGCCAGCGAGGCCCTGGCCTGGCTGCAGGCCAACGACATTCGCCGGGTCGAACTGGTGTTCGCCGACCTGACCAGCGTGGCGCGCGGCAAGACCCTCAGTCGCGCCAGCTTCGCCGAGACCCTGGGGGCGAAGATGCCCTCGTTGCTGCTCGGCCTGACCGTCACCGGCGGCGAGCCGAAGGCGGTGTTCAACAGCATCTTCCCGCCGACCTTCCCGGACATGGCCATGCGCCCGGACTGGCGCACCCTGGTGCGCGACCCGCTGGCCGCGGTGCCGACCGCGACGGTGATCTGCGATATCGAGGCGAGCTTTATTGCCGCCGACGGTCATTGCCGGTACGAAGTGGCCGAGTTGTCGCCGCGCCAGTTGCTCAAGCGTGTGCTGGATCGTCTCAAGGCGGCCGGTTACACCGCCAGGGTCGCACCGGAGCTGGAGTTTTTCCTGGTCCATCCGCAGCGCAATGCCGAAGGCGGCCTGCAGGTGGCGCATGGCATGTCGGCGCAGGTGCCGCATATTGAAAGCTCCCACGACCTGGCCTCGGCGGAAACCGCCAGCAGCTTCGCGCCCTTCTTCGATGAGCTGTGGGCGGCCTGTGAGGCCCAAGGCATCCCGATTACCGGATACGGTCATGAGTCGGCGCTGGGCCAGTACGAGGTCAACTTCGCCCCCGGTGAGCCGCTGGCCCAGGCCGATGCGGTGTTCCGTTTCAAGCGCCTGGCCCGGGAGATTGCCCGCCGTCATGGTTGCCTGGCGACCTTTATGGCCAAGCCCTATCTGACCGAACCGGGCACCGGCCTGCATTGGCACATCAGCCTGGCCGACGAATCCGGCGCCAACCCCTTTACCGCCGCCGACAATTCGCCGCATCCACGTATCAAGCACTTCATCGGTGGCTGGCAGGCTTCAGCCCGTGCCGCCATGGCGATCCTCGCGCCCTACGCCCATTCCTATGTGCGCCTGCATCGCCCGGATGCCTCGCCGGCCAGCATCGAGTGGGGGTATGACAACCGCACCGCGGCTTTCCGCGTACCGCATTCCGACCCGGCCAACCGCCGGGTCGAACACCGCCTGCCGGGTGGCGACGCCAATCCCTACCTGAGCCTGGCGCTGATGCTCGGCGCCGGCCTGGCGGGGATGCAGCAAGAAATCGAACCAGGGCCGGAAGTCAGCGATCGCCCGGCGGTGTCCGAGCACGGCGCGTTGCCGGCGGATCTGAGCGAGGCGCTGGCGGAATTGCAGCGTTGCCCGATCATGACCGAGGTCTTCGGCGCGCCGTTCATCGAGTTGTACACCCTGATCAAGCAGCATGAATTGAACGAGCAGGCCGCCGACGCGGACTTCGCCATCAACCACCTGCTGGCCAGAAGTTAATTTGCCGGCAATCTGGCCGGTCGCTGCACTGCCACGACATCGGAGGCGCTATGAGCACTACCCACAAGAACCCGCAAACCCTGAAATGGCAGGCCATGAGCCGCGACCATCACCTGGCCCCGTTCAGCGATTTTCAGCAGCTGATCGACACCGGCCCACGCATCATCGTCAAGGGTGATGGCGTTTACGTGTGGGACAGCGAAGGCAACAAGATCCTCGACGGCATGGCCGGCCTATGGTGCGCCGCCGTCGGCTACGGCCGTCATGAGCTGGCCGATGCCGCCAGCGCGCAGATGAAGGAACTGCCGTTCTACAACACCTTCTTCATGACCGCGCACCCGCCGGTGCTGGAGCTGGCCAAGGTGATCGCCGAGATCGCGCCGCAAGGCATGAACCACCTGTTCTTCACGGGTTCTGGCTCGGAAGGCAACGACACCATGCTGCGCATGGTTCGCCACTACTGGGCGGTCAAGGGCATGCCTGCGAAGAAGGTCATCATCAGCCGCATCAACGGTTACCACGGCTCCACCGTGGCCGGTGCCGCCCTGGGCGGCATGGCCGGCATGCACGCCCAGGGCGGCACCATCCCGGGTATCGAGCACATTGCCCAGCCGTACTGGTTCGGCGAAGGCGGCGACATGAGCCCGGACGAGTTCGGCATCTGGGCTGCCGAGCAGCTGGAAGCGAAGATCCTCGAAGTCGGCGAAAACAACGTCGCCGCCTTTATCGCCGAGCCGATCCAGGGCGCCGGCGGGGTGATAGTACCGCCGGACAGCTACTGGCCGAAGATCCGCGAGATTCTCGCCAAGTACGACATTCTGTTTGTGGCCGACGAAGTGATCTGCGGCTTCGGCCGCACCGGCGAATGGTTCGGCAGCGACTTCTACGGCCTGCAACCGGACCTGATGACCATCGCCAAGGGCCTGACCAGCGGTTACATCCCGATGGGTGGCCTGATCGTCAGCGACAAGGTGTTCGACGTGCTCAAGCAGGGCGGTGATTTCAACCACGGGTTCACCTATTCCGGTCACCCGGTGGCCGCCGCCGTGGCGCTGGAAAATATCCGCATCCTGCGCGACGAGAAGATCCTCGAGACGGTCCGCGAAGAGACCGCGCCGTACCTGCAACAGCGCCTGCGCGAACTGCTCGACCATCCGCTGGTCGGTGAAGTTCGTGGTGTCGGCATGCTCGGCGCCATCGAGCTGGTCAAGGACAAGGCCAGCCGCGCCCGTTATGAAGGCCAGGGCGCCGGCATGATTTGCCGTGGCCATTGCTTCAACAACGGCCTGATCATGCGCGCCGTGGGCGACACCATGATCATTTCGCCGCCGCTGGTGATCAGCAAAGCCGAGATCGACGAGCTGGTGAGCAAGGCGCGTCTGTGCCTGGACCTGACCCTGCAGGACCTGCAGGGCTGATCCCATGGCTTCGCGCAGCGGCGCCCAGTCGCTGCGCGAGCCCCTTGGCTGACAGTTGCCTCAGCCGACTCCAAGCCTGTTTTCCCTCCATTCCTCGCGTCAGGAATCCGTTAATGGCATTGAGCATTTGCATCCTCGAAACCGACCACATCCGTCCCGAGCTGGTCGAGCAGTACCGCGGTTATGGCTGGATGTTCCAACAGCTGTTCGCCCAGCAACCGATCGCCGCCGAGTTTGAGGTCTTCAATGTGATCCAGGGGCAGTACCCGGACGCCGGGCGGCGTTATGACGCCTACCTGATCACCGGCAGCAAGTACGACTCGTTCGGCGACGACCCCTGGCTCCAGGTCCTGCGCGGCTATGTGCTGGCGCGTTATGCCGCCGGCGACAAGCTGCTCGGCATCTGCTTCGGCCACCAGTTGTTGGCCCTGCTGCTCGGCGGCAAGACCGAGCGCGCCGAGCAGGGCTGGGGTCTCGGCGTGCAGCAGTACCAGGTGCTGCAACAGCGGCCCTGGATGCAGCCGCGCGTCGAGGCGCTGTCGCTGCTGATCATCCATCAGGACCAGGTCACCCAGGCGCCGGCCAACGCCACCGTGCTGGCGGCCAATGCCTTCTGCCCGATCGCCGCCTACCAGATCGGCGACCAGGTGCTGTGCTGGCAGGGCCATCCGGAGCTGGTGGCGGACTATTCGCGGGCGATCCTCGACATTCGCAAGGAGCACTGGGGCGAGCAGGTCTGCCAGCAGGCCTTGGACAGCTTGGGACAGGCGCACCAGGGGGCTTTGGTGGCCGAGTGGATGATGCGTTTCGTCGCCCAGGATCAGGTCCCGGTCAGCTGAGGGTAGTCCGGCAGCGGCCCACTGCGGGGGCCGCTGCCGCATGCTGTGGCGTTACTGGCGCAGCCAGCGGCTGGTGTCGTCCAGGGCGCGGGCGAAGCGCTCGATGACCAGGCCGATCTCCTGCGCGCTGCTGATCAGCGGCGGGCAGAAGGCAATCGCATCGCCCATGGCCCGGGTGATCATGCCGTGGTCCTGGGCGCGGCCGGCCAGGTAGCGACCGAGGGTCCCGGGCGCGTTATGGGGCGCCTTGGTCTGGCGATCGCCGACCAGTTCGACCGCGGCGATCAGCCCGCAACCGCGCACTTCTCCCACCAGCGGGTGATCGGCGAAGTCGCGCAGCCCGGCCTGGAGCAGCTCGCCCATGGCGGCGGCGTGCTCCACCAGGCGGTCTTCCTCGATGATCCTGAGGTTTTCCAGGGCCACGGCGGTGGCCACCGGGTGGGCGCTGCCGGTGAAGCCGTGGCCGAGGGTGCCGAGGCTGTTGCTCTGCTCGGCGATGCCCTGGTACAGCGCGTCGTTGAGCAGCAGCGCGGCGATTGGCTGATAGGACGAGGACAACTGCTTGGACAGCACCATCACGTCCGGCTGGATGCCGAAGGTCTGGCTGCCGAACAGCTGCCCGGTGCGGCCGAAACCGCAGATCACCTCGTCGGCGATCACCAGCACGTCGTGGCGCCGGCACACCGCCTGGATCTTCTGCCAATAGCTGCGCGGCGGCACTATCACGCCGCCGGCGCCCATCAGCGGTTCGCCGATGAAGGCGGCCACGGTATCGGCGCCCTCGCTGAGGATGCGCTGCTCCAGTTCGGCGGCCAGGCGATCGGCGAACTGTTCCTCGCTCTCGCCGGGCAGGGCATGGCGGTAGTGGTGCGGGCAGCCGACGTGCAGGAAGCCCGGCAGCGGCACGTCGAAGCCGCGCTGGTTGGCCGCCAGGCCGGTGAGGCTGGCGGCCGCCACGGTGATGCCGTGGTAGGCGTTCTGCCGGCTGATGAACTTCTTCTTCGCCGTTTTGCCGCGGGCGTTGTTGTAGTACCAGACCAGCTTGACCGCGGTGTCGTTGGCTTCCGAGCCGGAGTTGGTGAAGAACACCTTGCTCATCGGCACCGGCGCCATCTCGATCAGCTTCTCGGCCAGCTCGATGGCCGGCCGGTGCGCCTTGTGGCCGAACACGTGATAGAAGGGCAGGGTGCGCAGCTGGTGCTCGGCGGCGGCGATCAGGCGCTGGTTGCTGAAACCGAGGGCGGCGCTCCACAGGCCGGACATGGCCTCCAGGTATTGCTTGCCCTGCTCGTCGTAGACGTAGACGCCCTCGCCGCGTTCGATCAGCAGCGGGCCGAGCTGCTCGTGCAGGCGGGCGTTGGTGTAGGGGTGCAGGTGGTACTGGCGGTCTTTGTCGGCCAGGCTGACGGTGTTCATCGGTGGTTCTCTCAGGCGGCGGGGCGGGCGGGTTTGGCTTTGGCGAAACTCGGCAGGGCGAGCAGCTGGCTGCTGAGCTGGTCGACGATATGGGCGCCGATCGGCAGCGCCGAGGTGGCGGCCGGCGAGGGCGCGTTGCACACGTGCAGGCTGCGCCGGCTGTGGCGGAAGAGGAAATCGTCGATCAGCCGGCCGTCGTCGGATACCGCCTGGGCGCGCACCCCGGCCGGGTAGGGCTCGAGGTCGCCGAGCTGGACGCTCGGGCAGTACTTGCGCACCTGCTGCAGGTAGCCGCGCTTGAACAGCGAGTTCTTCAGCTCGCCCAGGCCCGGGCGCAGGTTGGCCCGCAGCACCTTGCGGATGCCCGGGTTGGCGAGCATCTGCCAGCTGTCGGCGAGCGAGATGTCGCGCCGGCGGTAGCCTTCGCGCTTGAATGCCAGCACCGCGTTGGGGCCGACGGTGACGCTGCCGTCGATCATCCGCGTCAGGTGCACGCCGAGAAACGGCATGCTCGGGTCGGGGATCGGGTAGATCAGGTGGTTGACGATCTGGTTGTGCCGGGCCGGCAGGCGGAAGTATTCGCCGCGGAACGGACAGATGCTGAAGCCGGGGTCGATCCCCAGCATGCGCACCACCCGATCGGCCATCAGGCCGGCGCAGGTGACCAGGAAGCGCCCGGCAAACTCGCCGGCGCTGGTCTGCACCCGCACTTCCTGGGGATTTTCCTGCAATCCCTCGACCTGGGCGCCGTAGCGGATCTCGCCGCCGCTGCGGACGAACTCGCCGGCCATGGCCGCGGCGACCGCAGCGTAGTCGACGATGCCGCTGGACGGCACCAGGATCGCGCCGAGGCCTCGGATGTTCGGCTCGCGCTCGCGCAGCTGCGCGGCGTTCAGCCATTCACGCTCGATGCCGTTGGCCGCAGTGCGCTGCCACAGCGCCTGCATGCGCTGCATTTCCACTTCGTTGGTGGCCACCAGCAGCTTGCCGGGTACCTGGTAGGCGATGCCCTGCTGGTCGCAGAAGGCCTTGGTCGCCTGGTTGCCGGCCAGGCAGAAGCGGGCCTTGAGGCTGCCCGGGGTGTAGTACACGCCGGCATGGATCACCCCGCTGTTATGCCCGGTCTGGTGACGGGCCGGGGCGGATTCCTTTTCCAGCAGCAGCATGCGGCTGTCGGGGTAGGCGCGCTGCAGTTGCATGGCGGTGGACATGCCGAGAATGCCGCCACCGATAATGATGAAGTCGTACACCGGGTTACCTCTGGGTAAGGGAGTCTGTGCCGTCAATGCGGGAGCGGCTGCTGTTATCGCGACTGAGGCCGCCCCGCCGTCATGGGTCACTGGCGCGGCTGGCGCAGCACCTTGGCGTGGGTGAAGTAGCCGCGCTGGCGCATCAGCTCGCGGCGCAGGTCCGGGTGGGCGGTGAAGCGGTCGCGGCCGTGCAGCCAGAAATGGTTGTTGATCAGCAGGAAGCTGCCCACCGGCACCGGAATCGACAGCTTGTGCGGGCTGCCTTCCAGCGACTGGCTGAGGTCGGTCAGCCAGTTGCCTTCCTCGAAGTCCTTCGGCTGCACGAACTGGTCGATGTAGCTGATGATCGGCTGGCCCTCGACGTCGTTGTCGAATACCGGGTGGTACAGGTCGCGGTCGACCCGCTTGCTCGGCGGCGCGCACCAGCGCAACTGGCGGCGGGCCAGCGGGTGGCTGTTGAAGCGCTCCAAGTCCTCCCAGTCGTCCAGGTGCAGCAGCAGCGAATTGCCGCCCTGCATGTGCTGCTCGTCGATCTTCATCATCAGCACGTAGTCGGTGTCCTGCTCGACGAAGGTGCCATCGGTGTGCAGTTCCATTACCCGGTGCGGCTGGCGCAGGTAGCTGTCAGACGCATCGACGTTCTGCACCACGAAGCGCGCGTAGTACTGGCCGCTCATGGCGTCAAAGTTGGAGCGGCCGAACAGATGGGCAACGGCGGTGGCCAGCTTGACCATGTCGTCGGCCTGCTCCACCCGGTCCAGGCCCTCGGCACTGATCAGCAGGCCGCCACTGGCGCGGTCCATCAGGGTGTTGATCAGCAGCGGCTGCAGGCTGCCGGCGCACAGCTCATCGAGAATCCGGGCCAGGCGAAAGCGCAGGAAGGACTTGTATTCCAGCGCCTGTACCGGCCACTCGGCGGTGGCGGCGAGGAAGGCCTGCAGGGTTTCCCGGCTGAAGCTCAGTTGCAGCAGGCGTGGTGACTGGCTGCTGGCGGCCAGGCTGAAGCCGCTGGGGCTGTGCGGGGCTGGAACGACGAGGTGCTTGGGGGTGACGAAGGTGTTCATGAGGGGGCTCCAGGGTGGACGGCGGTGTTGGGGTGCCACTAGTGTCGACGTAATTGAAAAATATCGACATTATTTGAAAGTGTCAAAAGTAATTCTCGGTAGTGCCGCGCGGCATCGCCCGGGTGTTTCGGTATGATTGGCGCGGACCTGTGCAAGGACGGTGTAATGGAAGCTCCCAGCTCCCGAGAGAATCTGGCGATTCGTGGCTACGAATCGCTCAAGCGCGACATCATTCGCGGCGTCTTCGCGCCTGGCGAAAAGCTCCTGATGAGCGCGCTGAAGACGCGCTACGGGCTGGGCGTCGGGCCGCTGCGCGAGGCCCTGTCGCAGCTGGTGGCCGAGCGCCTGGTGGTGGCCATCAGTCAGCGCGGCTTCCGCGTCGCACCGATGTCGCTGAGCGAGCTGGCCGATATCTACGATGCCCGCGCGCACCTGGAAGCGATGATCGTCGGCCTGGCGATTGCCCGTGGCGACGATGCCTGGGAGGCGCAGGTCATCGCCCGCGCCCATACCCTGGCCAAGGTCGCCCAGGTCAAGGATGCCGAGGAGATGCTCAGCGTCTGGGACACCCGGCATCAGGCCTTCCACGCCGCGATCGCCGCCGGTTGCGGCTCGCAGCACCTGCTCCAGGTGCGCGCGGCGCTGTTCGACCAGGCCGAGCGCTATCGGCATCTGTGGTTGCAGCAGACGGTGTTTTCGGCGGCGGCGCTGGAGGCCAAGCGCCAGGAGCACGCCCAGTTGCTGGAGGCGATCCTGCAGCGCGACGGCGTGCGTGCCAGCGCGATGATGCGTGACCATCTGCTCGGCCCGGTCAGCATCATCGGCGAGCTGTTACAGGCCCGCCAGGCCAGCGTCGAGTAGGCGCATTACGCACAGCAAGTGGGGGAAACCCCCGCACATTGGCTAGTTGCCTCGCTATGGAGTGAGGGTTTGGCACAGTTGCGTGCGAAATCCTCGTTTGCCGGGGCAGCGCCAGGCTCCTAGGATGAACGCACGCGTGTTGCTGCACGCGGCCATTTCCTGGAGTTGAAGCTATGCCTGGCGCCCTGTCCCATATCCGCGTGCTCGACCTCTCCCGCGTACTCGCCGGGCCCTGGGCCGGGCAGATCCTCGCCGACCTCGGCGCCGAAGTGATCAAGATCGAACGCCCAGGCACGGGCGATGACACCCGCCACTGGGGCCCGCCGTTCCTGCGCGACGCCGCGGGCGAGAACACCAGCGAGGCCGCCTATTACCTGTCGGCCAATCGCAACAAGCAGTCGGTCACCGTCGATTTCACCCAGCCCGAAGGCCAGCGCCTGGTGCGCGAGATGGTGGCCAAGGCCGACATCCTGATCGAGAACTTCAAGGTCGGCGGCCTGGCCGCCTACGGCCTCGATTACGCCGCGCTGCAGGCGCTGAACCCGAAACTGATCTACTGCTCGATCACCGGCTTCGGCCAGGACGGCCCCTACGCCAAGCGCGCCGGTTACGACTTCATGATCCAGGGCCTGGGCGGTTTGATGAGCCTGACCGGGCGGGCCGACGACGAGGAGGGCGCCGGGCCGGTCAAGGTCGGCGTGGCCCTGACCGACATCCTTACCGGCCTGTATTCGACCGCGGCAATTCTGGCCGCCCTGGCCAGCCGCGACCAGACCGGCAATGGCCAGCACATCGACATGGCCCTGCTTGACGTGCAGGTCGCCTGCCTGGCCAACCAGGCGATGAATTACCTGACCACCGGCGTGGCGCCGCGTCGGCTGGGCAATGCCCACCCGAACATCGTGCCCTACCAGGACTTTCCCACGGCCGACGGCGACATCATCCTCACGGTCGGCAACGATGGACAGTTCCGCAAGTTTTGCGAGGTCGCCGGCCTTGCGGCTTTGGCCGCCGACCCGCGTTTTTCCACCAATCAGGCCCGCGTCGCCCATCGTGCCGAACTGATTCCACTGATCCGCCAGGCCACCGTGTTCAAGACCACCGCCGAATGGCTGGCGGCCCTGGAACAGGCCGGCGTGCCCTGCGGACCGATCAATGACCTGCAGCAGGTCTTCGCCGACCCGCAGGTGCAGGCCCGTGGCCTGCGCGTCGAATTGCCCCACCCGCTGGCCGGCAGTGTGCCGCAGGTGGCCAGCCCGATTCGCCTGTCGGCGACCCCGGTGCAATACCGCAATGCACCACCGCTGCTCGGCGAACACACCGAGCAGGTGCTACAGCAATGGCTGGGTTTGAGCCTGGAGCAGATAGACCAACTGCGGCAGGCTGGCGTGCTCTAGCCGCGGTGTCATGTTCGAGCCTTGGCGTGTGCGCGGCGCCCCCGCGACGTTCGCTCGGCGTCAGGCCGCGCAGTAGCAGGCCGTGGCGCCGCCGGCTGGCGCCGGCTTGTCGGCGAGCAGGCGCATCACGTAGCCGATTTTCAACAGCGCCGGACCGAGGATCGTCAGGCTGTGTGCGCCTACCAACGTACCCAGGCTGAGGTGTTCGGCCCAACCGTAGGCACCGAGCACGCCCAGCAGCAGGGCGGCGCCACCGCTCGACAGCAGCTGGTTGGACAGGCGACGCAGGCGTTGCGGGCAATCGAACAGACTCATGACAAGTGCTCCTGTTGCTGAAACCACCCGGCGCGACCGCGCCGGACGGGTCAAGCTCTCTCAGGCCTCCAGCGCACTGGCCGGGCCGAAGAACTCGTAGTGGCTCTGCTGCTCCGGCACGCCGAGTTCGCGCAGGTGCTTTTTCACCTGAGCCATGAAGGGCTTGGGGCCGAGGAAGTAGGCGTCCAGGTCGCGTTCCTCCGGCAGCCACTCGGCCAGTTGCGCGCGGGTCAGGAAGCCCTCGGCATGGCCCTGGTCTTCGCTGCGCGGTTCGCTGTAGCAGACGAAATGCTGCACCTGCGGGTGGGCCTGGGTCTGGGCGTCGACCCAGTCGCGGAAGGCATGCACGCCGGCATGCCGGGCGCAGTGGATGAAATGGATCGGCCGGCCATGCCCGCGTGCCGCTTCGAGCATGCTCAGCGCCGGGGTGATGCCGACGCCGGCGCTGATCAGCACCAGCGGCTTGTTCGACTCACGCAGGACGAAGTCGCCGGCGGGCGGGAACAGCTCCAGGCGGTCGCCGACCTGGACCCGGTCGTGCAGGTAGTTGGAGGCCTTGCCGCCGGGCTCACGCTTGACGCTGATGCGGTATTCGCGGCCATTGCCACAGGCCGACAGCGAGTAGTTACGGCGCACTTCCTCGCCATCCAGTTGCAGGCGCAGGCCGATGTACTGACCCGGCTGGAAGTCGAGCAGCGCGCCGCCGTCTTCCGGCACCAGATGCAGGGAGACGATTTCCTCGCTTTCGACGATCTTTTGCGCCACGCGGAAGTCGCGGGCGCCGCGCCAGCCGCCCTTGGCTTCGGCGTTGGCGGCATAGGCGCCCTCTTCGGCATCGATCAGGATCTGCGCCAATTGGCCATAAGCGGCGCCCCAGGCGTCGATCACCTCGTCGGTGGCGATCTGCTCGCCGAGCACCTCGCGAATCGCCCGCAACAGGCAGCTGCCGACAATCGGGTAATGCTCGGGCAGGATCTGCAACGACACATGCTTGCTGACGATCTGCCCGACCAGCGGGCCGAGGGCCTCCAGGCGATCAATATTGCGGGCGTACATCAGCACGCCGTTGGCCAGTGCGCGTTGCTGTTCGCCGCTGGCCTGATGCGCCTGGTTGAACAGGGGGCGTACCTGCGGATATTCACCGAGCATCAATTGGTAGAAGTGGCGAGTCAGGGCTTCGCCGCCGGTTTCCAGCAGCGGCACTGTGGCCTTGATCAGGGTACGTTGTTGGGCAGTGAGCATTGCGTGGTTCCTGGGTGGGCTATGCCGCCTGAGGTACGCCGGGCATTCATCGAGAAGCCTTCGGTCTGCGCGCTCAGGCGTGCTAAGTTCATGGTGCTTAGGCTATTACACAACCCGTGCCACTTTTATAGTTCAATAAATTCAATGACTTGCATGCGTTGCTGTCTTTATGACTGCAGACAGATTAGAGTCCAAATGACACTCGGTAGTCTTTATGACAGCAAATCCACTGCTCACGGCATTGATCCCCCTGGTCGCCGACCTCTCCCGCGAGTTGCCCGAGGCCGAGCGCTATCGCCGGCTGTTGCTGGCCCTGCGCCAGTTGCTGCCGTGCGATGCGGTGGCCTTGCTCAGGCTCGAGGGCGAGGTGCTGGTGCCGCTAGCGGTCGACGGCCTGAGCACCGACACCCTGGGCCGGCGCTTCAAGCTTGGTGAGCATCCGCGCCTGCAGGCGTTGCTGGCGCAGCGCGGCCCGACCCGCTTCGCGACGGACTGTGGCCTGCCGGATCCGTATGACGGTCTGGTCGAGGGCCATCGCGGCCACCTCGAAGTGCATGACTGCCTGGGCTGTCCGCTGTACCTGCAGGATCAGCTGTGGGGCCTGCTGACCCTCGATTCGCTGGACCCGGCCAGCTTCGGCAGGCTCGATCTGGACACCCTGGCGGCGTTCGCCAGCCTGGCCGCCGCCACCGTGATGGCCAACGAACGCATCGCCCAGTTGCTGCGCCGGGTCGAGGACGAGCATCAGTTGGCCGAGGTCTACAAGCAGGCGGCCGACCAGCATCAGCCACGCGAGTTGATCGGCCAGAGCCCGCTGCATAAACGCCTGCAGGAGGAAATCGCCCTGGTCGGCGACAGCGAGCTGACGGTGCTGATCAGCGGGGAAACCGGGGTCGGCAAGGAACTGGTGGCCGAGGCCATCCATGCCGCGTCGGCGCGGGCCAAGCGTCCGCTGATCAGCCTCAACTGCGCGGCCCTGCCCGAGACCCTGGTCGAGAGCGAGTTGTTCGGCCACGTGCGGGGCGCCTTCTCCGGTGCGGTCAACGAGCGCAGCGGCAAGTTCGAGCTGGCCGACGGCGGCACCCTGTTTCTCGACGAGGTCGGCGAGCTGCCCGTGGTGGTGCAGGCCAAGCTGCTGCGGGTGCTGCAGAGCGGCCAGCTGCAGCGTGTCGGCTCGGATCGCGAGCACCGGGTCAATGTGCGGGTGCTGGCGGCGAGCAACCGCGACCTCGCCGAAGAGGTGCGTGCCGGGCGCTTTCGCGCCGACCTCTACCACCGCCTGAGCGTGTACCCGCTGAAAGTCCCGGCGCTGCGCGAGCGCGGCCGCGACGTCCTGCTGCTGGCCGGCTATTTCCTCGAGGAGAATCGCCCGCGCCTGGGGCTGCGCAGCCTGCGCCTGACGGCCGATGCACAGAAGGCCCTGCTGGCCCACGACTGGCCGGGCAACGTGCGCGAACTCGAGCACCTGATCGGCCGCGCCGCGCTCAAGGCCCTGTCGGCCTGCACCGAGCGCCCGCGCATCCTCAGCATCGACAGCCAGGCATTGGACCTGCCACAGCAGCACAGCCATGCCGCACCGACGCCGCTGGCGCTGCCCGAGACCGGCGGCGGCGTGCCGCTGCGCGAGGCCCTGGATGCCTACCAGAAGCAGCTGATCGGCGCGGCCTTGCAGCGTCACCAGCACAAGTGGGCCGACTGCGCCCGCGAACTGGGGGTGGATCGCGCCAACCTGATCCGTCTGGCCCGGCGCCTGGGCCTGAAGTAATCCGCTCGCGAACCAGGCGCCGGCCTGGGCGTCCGGCACATCCGCAACAGGCCTTGATTTAGGTCAATACCGTTTGCCTGCACGGCCTCTAGCTTGGAACAAGACCCCGCAGCCGGGGATGCCTGAAGCCGTTAGCGCATGGCGAATGCCCTCAGCTGCGCCCGCAATCTGTATGCGCAAGAGCTGCGCAGGCCGCGACGGCTGGTGCGCAGTCCGGATTTGCCCCATGCGGCGGGCAGGTTCGAAGCAAGGCCCGCGAGAGGCCGCCTGATCAAACCGTCCGCATGGCGAGAGGGACATCATGAGCAGCAAGCAGAGCCTGCGTCTGCCAATCGATCTGGCCAAGCGCCTGAATGCTTACCTGCGTGCGGCCAGTGCGCAGGCTGCCCGAGGCCGACTCGACCCGGCGCCCAGCGATCGGCAGCGCCGCCGTGAGGCGTTCGAGCGCCTGCTGGCGTTGATTGAGCCGAACGCCGAGACCTGGCCGCTCGAAGACTCGCCCCCTGAGCGCGACGAAGATTCCCGCAGGGCACCGACTCCGGCGCAAGAGCCACAGCGCGACAACTGCCGCTGCAGGTGACGGTGGCTTTGCTTTACTGAGAGAGGCGTCGCCCTTGTCCGGCCGGGTTGCGGGGAGGTACTGGCGGCACTAACCCCCGCGCTCAGGTGGCAGACAGATGCTGAAAGTCCAGGGCTTGTGCAAGAGCTATGCGACGCCCCAGGGGGCGCTGGCGGTGTTGCGCGGCATCGACCTGGAGCTGGCGGCGGGCGAGAGCCTGGCCCTGATGGGCGAGTCCGGCAGCGGCAAGAGCACCCTGCTGCACCTGTTGGCCGGGCTGGATCGGGCCGACGCCGGGCGTATCGAGGTCGACGGCCGCGTGCTGGACGACCTCCGTGAGGGGCAACTGGCGGCCTGGCGGCGCAGCGGTATCGGCCTGGTGTTCCAGCAATTCAACCTGATCGCCTGCCTGCGCGTCGCCGACAACCTAGCCTTCCAGGCGCGCCTGGCCGGCCGCCATGACCCGCACTGGCAGGCCGAACTGGTCGAGCGTCTCGGTCTGGCGGCCCTGCTTGGACGCTACCCCGAACAGCTCTCGGTCGGCCAGCAGCAGCGGGTCGCGCTGGGCCGGGCGCTGGCGGTCAGGCCGCCGCTGCTGCTGGCCGACGAGCCCACCGGCAGCCTGGATGAACGCAGCGCCGACGAGGTGCTGACGCTGCTGCTGGAGCTGCTCGCCGGCAGCCCGACCAGCCTGCTGATGGTCACCCACAGCGCCAGCCTGGCGGCGCGCCTGCAAGGTTGCCGGTGCCTGAAGGGCGGGCGCCTGCTGGAGACGGCCTGAGATGCGCCGCCTGTATTGGACCCTGAGTGCGCTGCTCAGCCACTGGCGGCGCCATCCGCTGCAGTTGTTCAGCGTGCTGGCCGGCCTGTGGCTGGCCACCAGTCTGTGGGCCGGGGTGCAGGCGCTGAACAGCCAGGCCCGCGACAGCTATGCCCGCGCCAGTCAGCTGCTCGGCGGCGCCGAGCGCTACAGCCTGGTCGCCCGCGATGGCGGCTGGATTGCCCAGCAGCATTTCGTCGAATTGCGCCGCGCCGGCTGGCCGGTTTCGCCTCTGCTGCAAGGGCGCCTGCGCCTGCAGGGGCCGCCCGAACAGCGCCTGCAACTGATCGGTATCGAGCCTTTGACCCTGCCGGCCGGTAGCGCGCTGGCCGGGCAATCGCCCGAGCGCCTGGACCTGGCGGCTTTTCTCGGGCGGCCCGGGCGCAGCTGGATTGCCGCCGACACCCTGGCCGAGCTTGGCCTGCCCGCCGATGCGCAGCCGCTCAGCGCATCCGGCCAGCGCCTGCCGCCGCTGGCGGTGTGGCCGCAGTTGGCGCCCGGCGTGCTGCTGGTGGACATCGGCGTGGCCCAGCGCCTGCTCGACGCCCGCGGCCAGCTCTCGCGGTTGTTGCTGCCGGCCGCGTTCGCCCGCGCCGCGCCGCCGCTGCCGCCAGCGCTGGCCGCGCAGCTGGTGGTGCAGCGCGGTGACGAGGGGGCCGATCTGGGCCAGCTCACCGACAGCTTCCACCTCAACCTCAGCGCCCTCGGCCTGCTGGCCTTCGTCGTCGGCCTGTTCATCGTCCACGCCGCCATCGGTCTGGCCTTGGAGCAGCGCCGGGTGGTGCTGCGCAACCTGCGCACCTGCGGGGTAAGTCTGCGTGGCCTGCTGGTCGCCCTGGTCGTGGAACTCGGCGTGCTGGCGCTGCTCGGCGCGGTTGCCGGCTTGCTCAGTGGCTATGCCGTGGCGGCCTGGCTGTTGCCGGATGTCGCCGCCAGCCTGCGCAGCCTGTATGGCGCCGAGGTGGCCGGGCGGCTCAGCCTGGCACCGCAGTGGTGGCTGGGCGGCCTGCTCGTTTGCCTGCTCGGGGCGTTGCTGGCGGGCGCCGGCAGCCTGCTGCGCGCCGCGCGTCTGCCGCTGCTGGCCCTGGCGCAGCCCGAAGCCTGGCAGCAGGCCCAGGCGCACTGGCTGCGCCGTCAGGGCTGGCTGGCGGCGCTGCTTGGCGGCGTGGCGCTGCTCGCACTGCTGTTCGGCGACAGCCTGACGGCCGGCTTCGTCCTGCTCGCCGCCTTGCTGCTGGGCGCGGCCCTGGCGTTGCCGGTGGGCCTGAGCCGTTTGCTCGAGGCCTGGCTGCGACACTGCCATGGGCCGCTGAGCCAGTGGTTCATCGCCGACAGCCGCCAGCAGCTGCCGAGCCTGGCGCTGGCCTTGATGGCCCTGTTGCTGGCGCTGGCGGCCAGCATCGGCGTCGGCAGCATGACCGCGGGCTTCCGGCAGACCTTCAGTGGCTGGCTCGACCAGCGCCTGGCCGCCGAGCTCTACCTGAGTCCGGTCGACGCCAGCCAGGCCTCGGCCATCGAGGCCTGGTTGCGCGAACAGCCGCAGGTGCGGGCGCTGCTGCCGAGCTGGCGGGTGGAGTTGCCCCTGCAGGGCTGGCCGGTTCAACTGACCGGCATCCGCACGCAGGCGTACTACCGCGAGCACTGGCCGCTGCTCAGCGCCAGCGCCGGGGCCTGGGAGCGCCTGGAGCGGCAGCAGGGCCTGATGCTCAGCGAACAACTGGCGCGGCGCCTGGATCTGCACCTGGGCGAGCGCCTGCGCCTGCCCACCCCGAGTGGCGCCTGGGAGCTGGAGGTGCTCGGCATCTATGCCGACTACGGCAATCCCAGGGGGCATCTGCTGGTCGATGCGACGGGCCTGCTACGCCACTGGCCGGGCCTGGCCCCGCGCAGTTTCAGCCTGCGTCTGCCGGCCGCGGAGGTGCCCGCAATGATCCAGGCGCTGCAGACGCGCTTTGCCCTGGACGACAGCCGCCTGATCGACCAGGCCGCGCTCAAGGCCTGGTCGAGCCGGGTATTCGAGCGCACCTTCGCCGCCACCGCCGCGCTCAACAGCCTGACCCTGGGCGTGGCCGGGCTGGCGCTGCTGATCAGTTTGCTGACCCTCGGCCAGACCCGCCTGAGCCAGCTGGCGCCGCTCTGGGCGCTGGGCGTCGGCCGTACGCGCCTGGCCTGGCTGAGCCTCGCCCAGACCCTGTTGCTGGCCGTGCTCACCCTGCTCCTGGCGCTGCCGCTGGGCCTGTTGCTGGCCTGGTGCCTGGTCGCGGTGATCAACGTGCAGGCCTTCGGTTGGCGCCTGCCGCTGCAGGTATTCCCCGGCCAGCTTGTGCACCTGTTCGGCCTGGCGCTGCTCGCCACCCTGCTGGCCAGCGCCTGGCCGCTCTGGCAACTCGGCCGCAGCACCCCGGCGGCCCTGTTGCGCAGCTTCGCCGGGGAGCGCTAGCGGGCCGGCGGACAGGGGTTTGGCTGATGGCCCCGACAAAGCAATCGCAGCCGAGGAGATGATGATCAACAGATTATTCGCCAGCATCCGCCTGGCCCTGTTCGTCGCCGGGCTGCTACTCGCCGCCTGCGACACCGAAACGCCGCCACCGACCAAGGGCTTCGCCGGGCTGGGCGGCACGGCGCAGGGCTTTGCCCGGGTCGAACCGGGGCGGGTGCTGGCGTTCCCGGCCGACCACGGCGCGCACCCGGACCACCGCATCGAGTGGTGGTACCTCACCGCCAACCTGGAGGACGCTCAGGGCCGCACCTGGGGCGTGCAGTGGACGTTGTTTCGCACCGCCCTGCAGCCCGGTTCGCACGAGACGGACTGGCGTAATCAGAACCTGTGGATGGGCCATGCCGCGCTGACGGGTGTGGATGGCCATCGCCATGCCGAGACCTTCGCCCGCGGCGGCATCGGTCAGGCCGGGGTGGTGGCCGCACCCTTGCACGCCTGGATCGACGACTGGCAGCTGCGTAGCCGCAGCCCGGCCAATGGCGGTCTGGGCGAGCTGCAGTTTCAGGCCCGCGGCGAGGGCTTCAGCTATCGCCTGCGCCTGACCAGCACACGTCCGCCGGTGCTGCAGGGCGCGCAGGGTTTCAGCCAGAAGTCCGACCGGGGTCAGGCCTCCTATTACTACAGCCAGCCGTTCTTTGAGGCCGAAGGCAGCCTGCTGGTGGACGGCCAGCGCCATGCGGTCAAGGGCCAGGCCTGGTTCGACCACGAATGGAGCAGCCAGCCGCTGGCGCCCGAGCAGCAGGGCTGGGACTGGTTCTCCCTGCATCTGCAGACGGGCGAGAAGCTGATGCTGTTCCAGTTGCGCCAGGCCGGCGGCGCGCATTACCGCGCCGGCACCTGGATCGGTGCGGACGGCCAGGCCCAGCCGCTGAGCCAGGCGGACATCGAGATGGTGCCCGTGCGCTTCAGCCGCGTTGCCGGCCGGCGCCTGCCGACCGCCTGGCGCCTGCGCATCGCGGCCAAGGCGTTCGCCATCGACACCACGGCGCTGCAGGAGCAGGCCTGGATGGCCACCCGGTTTCCCTACTGGGAGGGACCGATCCGATTCAGCGGCAGCCACCAGGGCGTTGGCTACCTGGAGATGACCGGCTATTGAGGGGCGCCCGTCTTCAGCTGCGCTGCGGAGTGTGGCGCACCGGTGCGCTGCCCGCCACGTAGTAGGGCGCAGTGCTGCGAGGCAGCGGCGTGCGGCCACGGATTTTGTCGGCGATCTTCTCGGCCATCATGATGGTCGGCGCGTTGAGGTTGCCGGTGGTGATCAACGGCATGATCGAGGCGTCGATCACCCGCAGACCCTGCATGCCATGCACGCGGCCCTGGCCGTCGACCACCGCCATCTCATCGAAGCCCATCTTGCAGGAGCAGGACGGGTGGAAGGCGGTCTCGGCATGATCGCGGACGAAGGCATCCAGTTCGGCGTCGCTCTGCACCGCGGCGCCTGGGCTGAGTTCACGACCGCGGAAGGGGTCGAGTGCCGATTGGTTCATGATCTCGCGGGTGATGCGGATGCCGTCGCGGAACTCCTGCCAGTCCTGTGGGCTGGACATGTAGTTGAACAGGATGCTCGGGTGTTGGCGCGGGTCTTTCGACCTGGCCTGGACGCGCCCGCGGCTCGGTGAGCGCATGGAGCCGACATGGGCCTGGAAGCCGTGTTCCTTGACCGCGTTGCTGCCGTTGTAATTGATCGCCACCGGCAGGAAGTGGTACTGGATGTTCGGCCACTCGAAGTCGGCGCTGGTACGGATGAAGCCACCGGCCTCGAACTGGTTGCTGGCGCCGATGCCCTTGCCGAGAAACATCCACTCGGCGCCGATCTTCGGCTGGTTCCACCACTGCAGCGCCGGGTACAACGAAACCGGCTGCTTGCAGGCGTACTGCAGGTACATCTCCAAGTGGTCCTGAAGGTTCTCACCGACCCCGGGCAGCTCGTGTACCAGCGGGATGTCCAGCTCACGCAGCAGCGCGGCCGGGCCGACGCCCGAGCGCTGGAGGATCTGTGGCGAGGCAATGGCGCCGCTGCACAGCAGCACTTCGCGGCGCGCCTTGACGGTGGTCGGGGTAGTGCTGTCGCCCTGCAGGTAGTCGACGCCGATGGCGCGCTTGCCGCTGAACAGGATGCGGTCGGTCAGGGCGTGGGTGACGATGGTCAGGTTCGGCCGGCCCTTGGCCTGGTCGAGATAACCGCGCGCGGTACTGGCGCGCCGGCCCTTGGGGGTCACGGTACGGTCCATCGGGCCGAAGCCTTCCTGCTGGTAGCCGTTGAGGTCGTCGGTGCGCGGAAAGCCGGCCTGCACACCGGCCTCGACCATGGCGTGGAACAGCGGATTGTTGCCGGCCTTCGGCGTGCACACGCTGACCGGGCCATCGCCGCCGTGGTAGGCGTTGGCGCCGCTGTCGCGGCTCTCGGCCTTGCGGAAGTAGGGCAGGCAGTCCAGGTAGGTCCAGTCTTCCAGGCCCTTGTCCTTGGCCCAGCCGTCGTAGTCGAGGGCGTTGCCGCGGATGTAGCACATGCCGTTGATCAGCGAGGAGCCGCCCAGGCCCTTGCCGCGTCCGCATTCCATGCGGCGGTTGTTCATGAAGGGTTCCGGCTCGGTCTCGTAGGCCCAGTTGTAGCGCCGGCCCTGCAGCGGGAAGGCCAGGGCAGCGGGCATCTGGGTGCGGAAATCCTGGCGGTAGTCCGGGCCGCCGGCTTCCAGCAGCAGCACGCTGACGTCGGCATCCTCGGTCAGGCGGGTGGCCAGCACGTTACCGGCCGAGCCGGCGCCGATGATGATGTAGTCGAATTCTTGGGACATGGGCGTTACCTGTAATGACGGGTCTGCGCTGCCCTTGGAAGGGCCAGGCGCTAGACCGGGCTGGGTCATGCAGCCGATCACCGCGCGGGGTGATCGCAATGGCGAACGGGTGGGTAACGCGGTGTTGCCTCGCCTGCGGCCAGGCAGTTTGCGCCGTTAACCCACCGATCACGCGCCGGTCAGAACACCGAGGCGTAGTCGCCCAGCTCGACCTGGACCGACTTGGTCCGGGTGTAATGCTCCAGGGTGCTCAGGCCATTCTCGCGGCCGACCCCGGACTGCTTGTAACCGCCCACCGGCATTTCCGCCGGCGACTCGCCCCAGGTATTGATCCAGCAAATACCGGCTTCCAGCTGGTGGATCACCCGGTGCGCGCGCGCCAAATCACGGGTCACCACGCCAGCCGCAAGGCCGAAGTCGGTGTCGTTGGCACGGCGGATCACTTCGTCTTCGCTGTCGTAGACCAGGATGCTCATGACCGGGCCGAAGATTTCTTCGCGCACGATGGTCATGCTGTCGGTGCAGTCGGTGAACACGGTGGGCGCGACATAGGCGCCCTTGGCGTATTCGCCGGCAGTGATGCGCTCGCCACCGGTCAACAGGCGCGCGCCTTCGCTGCGGCCCTTGGCGATGTAACCGAGCACGCTCTCCATGTGGGCCAGGCTGACCAGCGGGCCGAAGTTGGTGTTGTCGTCCTGCGGGTTGCCCAGGCGAATGCGCTTGACCCGCTCCAGCACCTTGCTCTCGAAGCGTGCCTGCAGCATGCGCGGCACGAACACCCGGGTGCCGTTGGTGCAGACCTGGCCGGAGCTGTAGAAGTTGGCCATCACCGCGATGTCGGCGGCGCGGTCGAGGTCGGCGTCCTCGAAGATGATCAGCGGCGATTTGCCGCCCAGTTCCATGGTCACTTCCTTCAGCGAGGAGCTGGAGGCGCTGGCCATGACCTTCTTGCCGGTGACGGTGCCGCCGGTGAAGGAAATCTTCTCGATGCCCGGGTGTTCGGTCAGCCACTGACCGACTTCACGGCCGCTGCCGGTGAGCACGTTGAACACACCATCTGGCAGGCCGGCTTCGCTGTAGATCTCGGCCAGCTTGAGGGTGGTCAGCGAGGTGACTTCGCTGGGCTTGAAGATCATCGCGTTGCCCGCGGCCAGGGCCGGGGCGGATTTCCACAGGGCGATCTGGATCGGGTAGTTCCAGGCGCCAATGCCGGCGACCACGCCCAGCGGCTCGCGGCGGGTGTAGACGAAGGCGCTTTCGCGCAGGGGGATCTGCTGGCCTTCGATGGCGGGCACCAGGCCGGCGTAATACTCGAGCACGTCGGCACCGGTAACGATATCGACGTAACGGGTTTCCGACAGCGGCTTGCCGGTGTCGAGGGTTTCCAGCTCGGCCAGCTCGTCGTTACGCGCCCGCAGGATGTCCACGGCCTTGCGCAGGATGCGCGAGCGCTGCATGGCGGTCATCGCCGCCCAGACCTTCTGTCCGGCTGTGGCGCTGGCCACCGCGCGCTCGACGTCCGCCTGGCTGGCGCGCTGGACGTTGGCGAGCACTTCACCGTTGGCTGGATTGATGCTCTCGAAGGTGGCGCCGCTGGTCGAATCGACATAGCGACCACCGATATAGAGCTTCTGTTCGGCGAATAGGGCCATGGTGGAATCCTCTCTTGTCTGTTGTCTTCGCAAGGCTGGCTGGCGGCTTCAGTGCGCCTTGGCCAGAGGGGTCGGCAGGTTCAGTGGCGCGCTCGGCGGCACTGTCCAGGCCGGAAGAGTGAAATCCAGCCTACGTGATTTTTATTGAACGATCAATCAATAATAAATATCGAGAGCGACTCGTGCCGGTCTGGATGCGACAAGGGCGCTGGTGAGGCGGGGCAGAGTTTTGTGCAGGACGTGCGTGCGCCGGCCGAGTGTCCAGCGCCGACAGTGCGGGGGAATTAGCGAGTTTTTGATCGCGGCCGGATTGCCTGCGCCCGGGTGGGCTCAGGCGGCGTGGTGCTCGAGTTGCTTTTTGGCCAATTGCTGGTCGAGATAGTCATAGGCGATCTGGATCGCCTGTTCGGTGTCGAAGTCGCCACCGGACAGCGCGCCGCGCAGCCAGAGACCGTCGATCAGGGCGGCCAGGCCACGCGAGGCGGCGCGTGCCTGCTGCACGGGGAGGACGCGGCGGAACTGGCAGCACAGGTTGGAATCCAGGCGGTGATCGTTGACCCGCTGCAAGCGGCGCAAGGATGGCTGGTGCATGCTGCTGGCCCAGAAGGCCAGCCAGGTCTTCATGGCCGGGCCGCTGACCTGGCTGGCATCGAAGTTGCTGTCGATGATCGCGCGCAGATGCGCGCGCGGGCTGTCGTCCTTGAGCGCCGCACGGCGAGCGCGCGAGGCTGTGCTCAGGGCCTGCATCAGGTGGCGCATGGTGGCGTCGAGCAGGCCGTTCTTGTCCTTGAAATAGTGGCTGATGATGCCATTGGAAACCCCTGCCAGCCGGGCAATATAGGCAATGCTGGCATCGCCCATACCGACCTGATCGACGGCTTCGAGGGTCGCCGCAATCAATTGCGAGCGGCGGATCGGTTGCATTCCGACCTTGGGCATCGGTGTCTCCGTGGGCTGAAGTTTTGCTTGGGTGGGCCGCAGTCTAGGGCTATTTTTATTGAACGATCAAATAATTATGCCGTTATACCCAAAGCTCGCCGCTGTGGCTGGGCGGATAGCAACCCCTCTGGGCGGATTGGCAGGGCTCCGTGCCGTGACAGCCGCGGGTTCTACTATTAGAATTTGATTAACATCAAATTTGAGCAATTGGCGATTTTATGGAAAGCAAGACTGCGCGTCTCACCGTGCTGATTGATCCGGTCAAGAAGAAGGCGTTCGAGGAACTGTGCGCCGGACAGGATCTGACCCCTTCCCAGGTCGTGCGCCAGCTGATTCGCGATTACCTCGAGACCCACGGCGTCACCTACGCCACCCAGAGCAAGCGCGGGCCCAGCGCCAAGGCATGATCCGTCGAGCGGCTCAGCCATCGGCCGCTGCCGGCTCGCTCTGCGCGTAGGCCGCCAGCGCGGCGTTGAAGTCGGCGTGATAATGCTGCGCCCCGATCTGCTGCAGGATGCCCGCCTTATCCAGCTTGGCCAGGACCTTGCGGTTGGCCTCGCAGAGTTTCACCACGATCTTGCGTTTGTGCAGTTGCTGGATGACTTCCTCCAGGGTTTGCAGGCCGGTGATATCCATGAACGGCACGCGGTTCAGGCGAATCACCAGCAATCGTGGATCGGTGTGGGTCTGTGCCAGCGCGCGCTCGAAGGTTTCTGCTGCGGCAAAGAACAGCGGCCCTTCGATGGTGTACACCAGCACGCCGGCTGGCAGGCGGCTATGACCGCCGACGCGCAACTCCGCTTCGAGTTCTTGTTCGACGACCTGCTGAACCTCCACAGAGGCGGCCATCCGGCGCATGAAATGCAGCATCGCCAGGATCACGCCGATATTCACGGCCACCACCAGGTCACTGAATACCGTCAGGCCGAAGGTGATCAGCAGGATCGCCACGTCTGCCCGTGGAGCACGCTGCACCATGCGCTTGAAATGGCGCAGCTCGCTCATGTTGTAGGCGACCACGAAGAGGATCGCCGCCAGTGCGCACAGCGGAATGTCCGAGGCCAGCGGAGCCAGGAACAGGATGATCAGCAACAGGGTGACCGCGTGCATGATGCCGGCGAGGGGGCTGGTGCCGCCGTTACGGATATTGGTTGCCGTGCGCGCAATCGCACCAGTGGCAGCGATGCCGCCAAATAAGGGGGTGAGCAGGTTGGCAACGCCTTGGCCGACCAGCTCCTGGTTGGAGTCATGCTTGGTGGCCGTCATGCCGTCGGCTACCACCGCCGAGAGCAGCGACTCGATCGCCCCCAGCATGGCAATCGCAAAGGCCGGGCCGATCAGCTCGATAATCCGCGGCAAGCTGACTTCAGGCAGGCCGAAATCGGGCAGGCCCTGGGGGATGCCGCCAAAGGCGCTGCCGATCGTGGCCACGCCATCGAAGTGAAAGACCGCCTGGATAAGGGTGACCACCAGCATCGCCACCAGCGGGCCTGGCACGCGCTTGAGCCCCGGAAACCCTGGCGACAGCAGCACCAGGCTGAGGCTGAGGAGGGCCAGCAGGGTGGTGGCCGGGTGCAGTTGCGGTAGCACGCGGAGCAATTGCCAGACCTTCTCATGGAAGTGCTCGCCGCCAACGGCGGGCAAGCCGAAGAAGTCTTGCCATTGGCCGACCCAGATGATCACCCCGATCCCGGCCGTAAAGCCGACGATCACCGGGGCCGGAATGAATTTGATCACTGAACCAAGCCGGGTAATGCCCAGCAACAGCAGCATGACCCCGGCCATCATGGTGGCGATCTGCATGCCGTCGATGCCGTGCTCGGCGGTAATGCTCGCCAGAATCACGATGAATGCGCCGGTCGGTCCGGCGATTTGTACACGACTGCCGCCAAACAGGGAGACCAGCACACCGCCAATGATCGCCGTATAGATGCCTTGCTCCGGCTTGACCCCCGAGGCAATGGCAAAGGCCATTGCCAGTGGCAGCGCAACTATCCCGACGATCACTCCGGAGACCAGATTGTTCAGCCAGTGCTTGCGCCCCAGCAAACCGGCCTTCCAGGCTTCGCGTACTGCAATCATGGTGAGCGCCTCTACGAGATCATGTGCATGATATTATCATGTGGTGATAATTGCGCGGCTCCTTGATCAAGCGTCCCGCGACTCATGCCAAGGCTTGTCTGGCTGAAGCATAGCGGCGCAGGCGACTGACACTGAGCGCACAGGTGTGCGCGCGCACCCACCAGCGGGAGAGCGAGATGAACCGTAACGACGTTAAAAGCAAACATGCCGAGGGCGTCACCTTCGACACCCATGTGATCGCTAATCCGACCAGCCTCAAAGAGTGGATCGTGTTCTTCAAGAAAGACGCGGGCAGAAGCTACTTCCTGGTCGATGAGCGCGAGGAGGTCGAGTCATTTGTCCATCTGGATGACCTGATCGACGAGTTGCGCGAGCTGGGCATCAAGAACGCAGAGATCCATTTCTAACTGCCGAGTCGGGTCTGCTCCCAGGGGCGTAGGGCGCACGGCCGCGACGCTTGGCCAAGGCCATGGATATGCCGGTCGGTGTGACCCGCATGGCCCTGTACGAGGGTGAAAGCCTGCTGTGGGTATCCGCCGTAACGGCACGCATGACGGCGCGACAGGGGCGCGGGTTCATTGATCAAGCGAGACCCTAGGCTCGGAAAATAAATACGCACCCATTTGGGCTATGGGGCCGCAATCGATGTGCAAACACCAAGGCGCAGCTTGCGCCTGCCCCCGTGCGTGCCGATCAGGCGTCACTCACGCCCATTTCTTGCCAAGCTCTTCCAGCCCGGCCTTTTGCAGGTCTTCGGGGCTCATCAGGATGCGGAACTTGCAGTCGGCCTGGAGGTTGAGGAAGAAGGGCTCCGCCAGGGCGGGTACATCCGACGACTCTTGCACGTCAACGATAAAGATGCCGCCGCGCTTGCCGTTTTGTTCGGTGAAGTAGGCCGCTTGAGGCTTGATGGCTTCGAGGATGCGGGCGATGACTTCGCCCACTTTGCCGGTTCTCACGAGGGTATTGAAGGGCTCAAGTGGGAACTCGACGGTGAGGAGCATTTTCATGACAGGACTCCAGCTTGTTGCGGTACGTGGAGAGGGTTCCGCTGACGGCACATGAAGCGGAATGCTCTGTCGCGTTGCCTTGCTCGTCGTCCTGCAACCCTTGCTGCTCCTCGAAAACGCGACAGGTGCTGGCTAGCTGATCTGACTGGGAACTAGCACGGTTAACCCTAGTTGTCGCCCATTTGCCTGTCCAGCGCCCGGCAGACCTGCGGTAAATTCCGGTAATGAAAAAGCGGGCCGAAGCCCGCTTTTTCGTTGTTGCTGTAACAGTGCTTACTTCAACCAGCCCGCCACGCGCTCGGGGTTGGCGGCGATCCAGTCCTTGGCGGCCTGCTCCGGCTTGGCGCCTTCGCTGACAGCCAGCATCACAGAGCCAATTTCTTCTGCGCTCCAGGAGAACTTCTTGAGGAACGCGGCAGCTTCTGGAGCCTTGGCTTCCAGTGCGGGATTGGCCACGGTGTCGACGTGCTCAGCTGCACCAAAGACATTCTGCGGATCTTCGAGGAAACGCAGTTTCCACTTGGCGAACATCCAATGTGGAATCCAGCCGGGAACCACGATGGCTTCCTTCTTCTTCTCGGCGCGGGCCAGGGCGATGGCCATGGCCGGGCCGGAGCTCGGCATCAGCTTGAAGTCCAGGTTGTATTTCTCGATGGCTTCTTCGGTGCGGCTCATGATGCCGGCACCGGCGTCGATGCCGGTGATCTTGCCGTCGTAGGCTTCTTTGTTCTTGTTCAGGTCTTCGATGCTCTTGGCTTCGACGTAGTCGGGCACTACCAGGCCGATTTTCGCGCCTTCGTAGTTGGTGCCGAGTACCACCACCTTGTCTTTCATCTTGGCGTAGTAATCGCCGTGGGTGACCGGCAGCCAGGCAGTGAGTGTCGCATCCAGGTCGCCACGGGCCACGCCTTGCCACATGATCGCCGGCTCGACGGCTTTCAGTTCAACTGTGTAGCCGAGTTTGCTTCTGAGAATTTCACCGGCGACCTGGGTGCTCGCGACGCTATCGTCCCAACCGTTGACGTAGCCGATCTTCAGGGTAGGTTTTTCTGCCGCCATGGCGGTGGACATGCCCAGTGCGAGGGCAGCAACGCCGAGGCTTTTCAGGCAGAAGGTGGAAAGTTTGCGCATAAATTTGGTGCTCCATCAGTGAGAGTGGCAGTTCAACAGTGTTACTGGCTCGTGCTGATTGCGGGTGTTGCGCTGGCCGGTTAACCCATGCCAGGGATACATGCCTCTGCCCGCCTGACGCTGGCGCCAGGCGGGCCAGAGCTTTACAGTCCGACGTATTTCTTCACCGCGGCGACGCCATCCTGGCCGTCATAGGTGGTGACGCCCGCCAGCCACTTGTCCAGGGCTTCCGGGTTAGCCTTGATCCAATTTTTGGCCACTTCCGCCGGGTCTTCTTTCTCCAGCACTTTTTCCATCAACTGGCTTTCGATCTTGACGCTGAATTGCAGGTTGTTCAGCAGCTTGCCAACGTTAGGGCAGCGCGCTTCGTAATCCGGTGGTACCACGGTGTAGACCTTGGCCGCACCGTAATCGGGGCCGAACACGTCATCGCCGCCGGACAGATAGGTGATATCGAACTGGGTATTCATCGGGTGAGGTGCCCAGCCGAGGAACACGACCGGCTTGTTCTTCCTCACAGCGCGCTGCACCTGCACCAGCATGCCTGCTTCGCTGGACTCGACCATGCGGAAACCGCCCATGCCGAATTGGTCTTCCTTGATCATTTTTTCGATCAGCAGGTTGCCGTCGTTACCGGGCTCGATGCCGTATATCTTGCCGTCGAGTTCTTTCTTGAACTTGGCGATGTCCTGGAAGCTTTTCAGGCCAGCCTCAGCCAGGTAGGTCGGCACGGCGAGGGTGTACTTGGCCCCTTCCAGGTTGGCGGTTGGCAGCACTTTGACGCCGTTGTCCTTGGTGAACGGTTCGATCACCGCGTCCATCGAGGGCGCCCAGTAGCCGAGGAATACATCAATCTGGCCCTTTTGCACGCCGGTGAAGGCAATCGGGACCGAGGCCATGATCTTGCGGGTCTCGTAGCCAAGGCCCTCGCTCAGGGTCATGGCTACGCCGGTGGTGGCGGCGATGTCCGCCCAGCCGATCTCGGCGAAGCGCACCTGTTTGCAGCTTTCCGGCTCCTGGGCCCAGGCGCTTTGCAGCAGCGCGCAGGACAGCAGGCTAACCCCAGCAATGGTTTTCAACTTGTTCATTTATGGCTCCCTCTGTGAATGGAATAAGGTGAAGGTCTTACTGGCGCTGCAATTTCGCACTCACCCAGCTGATCAGGGTGCTGCGTTTCTCGCTTTGCTTGGTGCCAAAACTTTCGGTAATGCGGTCGAGGATGATCGCCAGCAGTACCACGGCCATGCCGCTTTCGAAGCCTAGACCGATATCCAGACGCTGGATGCTCGCCAGCACGTCGTTACCCAAGCCGCCGGCGCCGACCATCGAGGCAATGATCACCATCGACAGGGCCATCATGATGGTCTGGTTGACCCCGGCCATGATCGACGGCATGGCGCTGGGCAGTTGGACCTTGAGTAGCAGCTGGGTCTTGCTGCAGCCGAAGGATTGGCCGGCCTCGACGATTTCCTTGTTGACCTGGCGAATGCCCAGGCTGGTCAGGCGCACCGCTGGTGGCATGGCGAAAATCACCGTGGCGATGATCCCCGGCACCCGGCCGAGGCCGAACAGCATGGCCGCCGGAATCAGGTAGACGAACGCCGGCATGGTCTGCATGAAGTCGAGAATGGGCCGGATGGTGGTCGCCACTCGCTCGCTCTTGGCCGCCCAGATGCCCAGGGGGATACCCAGCAAGAGGCTGATCAGCGTCGCGGAGAAGGTCAGGCCGAGGGTCACCACGGTCTGCTCCCAGAAGCCGGTGAGGACAATCAGGATGAAGGAGACGGCGGTAAAGGCGGCAAACCGGGCGCCGATCCGCCAGAGGCCGAGGCCGACGAAGATGGCGATCAACAGCCACGCCGGCGGCAGCATGAGGATGGCCTCGATGCCTTCGGAGAACGAGCTGACCACGCCGCCGATGCTGTCGAAACCGTCGCTGTAGTTGTCCAGCAGGTGCTGTACGCCGTCGTTGACCCAGCTGCCCAGGTCGAGTTTTTTCTCACTCATGTCATTCTCCCTGCATGCGGGTCAACAGGCGACCCTTGCTAATGGCGCCAGAGTATTGGCCGTTGCCACCGACAACCGGGATTGGCCCTTCGTTGTCCACCAGGCGCGAGATGACCTTATCCAGGGGCATGTCTTCCGGCACCGGAGTGATCTGCTTGACCACGCTTTGGTCGAGCTTGCAGGACTGACCACCTTCGACCAGCAGGGCGATTTTCTCCAGGCTGATCGAACCGTAGAAACGGTTGTTCTCATCGACAATGAAGGCGTAATGCTTGTCCAGTTCCTGGAGCTTTTGCGAGACGACCTGGGCATCCGGGGCCACGCCGTTGTGCACGAAGATCGGCACGCTATTCGCCATGAGCTGGCCGGCGGTGAGGTAGCGGTTGGTGTCGACGGTGTCGAAGAAGTTGCGCACATAATCATTGGCCGGGTTGTCGACCAGCTCTTGCGGGGTGCCGACCTGGACCAGCTTGCCGCCTTCCATGATGGCGATACGGTTGCCGATACGCATGGCCTCCTCGATATCGTGGGAGACGAAGATGATGGTGCGGCGGTGGACCTTTTGCAGCTCGAGCAGCAAGTCCTGCATTTCGCGACGCTTGAGCGGGTCGAGGGCGGAAAACGCCTCGTCCATGATCATCATCGAGGGGTCGACGGCCAAGGCACGGGCCAAGCCGACGCGTTGTTGCATGCCGCCGGAGAGTTCATGGGGGTGCATCTGGGCAAACGTCTCCAGGCCCACCTCCTTGAGTACCTGCATGGCGCGTTTTTCCCGCTCCTTGCGACCTATTCCTGCCACTTCCAGGCCGAAGGCCGCATTGTCCAGCACGGTGCGCGAAGGCATCAGCGCGAAGGACTGGAACACCATGCTCATGTCGCGGCGACGCAGGCTGATGAGTTCCGCTTTGGTCATCTTGGCAACGTTCTGACCGTCGATGAACACATTGCCATCGGAAGGCTCGATCAGGCGGTTGATCAAACGAATCAGGGTAGACTTGCCGGAGCCGGAAAGGCCCATGAGGACGAAGATTTCGCCTTCTTCGACACTGAACGACACATCGCTAACACCAATCACCGCGCCGGTTTCAGCGAGGACTTTATCCTTGCTCCAGCCTTGCTTGCTCTGGGCGATGGCTTCTTGCGGTTTGTTGCCAAAAACCTTGTACAGGTTCTCGACCACTATTTTTCCAGCTTTCATGGGAGGGTTCCCCTTCAGTAGACATCCAGATCAGTTACACGGAACCTGACGCACGCCAAACGACGTTCTTCAGGTGATGTCGACTGTTCTTGCCTGTGTGAGTGTGGGCGGTTCCAAGGTTTGGACAGCGTTCTGCTTCGCGGCGAGCTGTTGCGCATTCAGGCGCACACCACGTGGCGCACCATGAGCCCGAAAGGGCATGGGCGTTGCTTGGCCATGCTGATGAATGTGCATTGCTGTGCCGTGTCGCAAACTGCTTTCCAAACCCTCTGGCAGAGTAACGAAGGCCAATCCGTGGGGATTTCACATCTCGTCCTGAAATGCGCGTACATCCGAAATTTTCTTGTTGGGCTGGCACCCGATGGAGGCGGCCAGCGCTATGTAATCTTCGGTCCAGAGCTTGGGAACTCTGGTCTGTCGACCCGGCTAAGAGTCGACAGTGACGAAATCGGCTGGCTCAACGATATAGTCTTCAAGTTACCGCGATTGTCGGTTTGCGACCCTGACGTGTTACGCGGCGACATGATGATCACTATAAAAACCATACCACACCTAAAGAACTATAGACCGAAGCCACAGCCCGCGCCGGGCCTGCATTCCAGCCTTGAAGGGGGGGCTAGCTACCATGTGCCGGGGGCTGTGGCGGAATCGTAATTATTTGAAAATTATGGCGCTTTGCCGCTACTCGAGGGCATTTTTGCCGCACTGCCGTCGCGTCGAGTGACCCCCTGCAGCCATTGACTGACCACCTGTGGATTGGCCTCCAGCCAGGCTTTGGCTTCGCGCCTGGGCGTGGTGTTCTGGTTGAGGATCGCCTCCATCAGGTCGTTTTCCATCTGCAGACTGAAGCGCATGTTCTTGAATAGCCGGCCGAGGTTCGGGCATTGCGTCGCAAAGCCCTTGCGCACCGTGGTATAGACGGTGGCGCCGCCCAGATTGGGGCCAAAGTAGTCATCGCCGCCGGCCAGGTAGCGCATGTTCAGCTGGTTGTTCATCGGGTGCGGTTCCCAGCCGAGGAACACCGCCCATTTATTCAGGTGGTCGGCGCGTTTGACGTGCAGGATCATCTGCGATTCGCTGGACTCCACCAGTTCGAACCCGCCGAGGTCAAAGCGGTTCTCGTCGATCATCTGCTGGATCAGCTGGTTGCCGCCGTTGCCCGGCTCGATGCCGTAGATCTTGCCATCCAGCTCCTTGCTGAACCTGGCGATATCGCTGAAACCCTTGAGGCCGGCGTCAAAGGCGGCCTGATTGACCGCCAGGGTGTACTTGGCGCCCTCCAGGTTGATCGTCAGCAACTCCACCGAGCCATCATCCAGGTAGGGGCGGATGTCCTTGTCCGAGCTGGGGAGCCAGGTGTCGAGGAATACATCAATCTCGTTGTCATGCAGGGCCTTGAAGGTCTCCGGCACGGACAGACGTTTGACCTGGGAGCGGTAGCCCAGCTCGCTGAGCAGCAGGCGGGTCACGGCGTTGGTGGTAATCAGGTCGGTCCAGCCGACATCGGCCAGGCGCACCCGGCTGCAGGCGGCGGGCTCCTGCGCCTGGGCCAGCAGGGGAGTGCAGAGGGCGAGCGCCAGCAGGCAATTCAACGGCAGTTTCATGGGCGAATCCAATTTCCGGGAGACTGACCCGCCCAGCCAATCCAGGGCGGGATTTGTGACCATGGGCGAGGCTGAGCGGATGGCTGCTGGCCGGGCATGGGCGGCCGGATCATTGCGCCAGAGTTTGCTCGCTGCCTATGCGCGGGGTCGCAACTGGAACACCGCTGTCGCATTTCATGCTGGCGTCGTGGAAAAGTGCGTGCGCGGTCACAACTCGCGTCAGGAGAGGGGGAAGGTGCTGGTTTCCGCGCAAGGCCGACCATTTGCCTGCTGCAGAACTGCGTTGGCGGATTTGGACATAAGTGAGTCGGTGTGGGACCTCCGCACATTGAGGAAATCTCGATCATGAGGCGATAAAAATGCACCCCGTGCAGGAGATTGTCGTGGCAATTAGCGTGTTCGATTTGTTCAAGATTGGTATCGGCCCCTCCAGTTCACATACCGTCGGCCCCATGCGCGCCGCGGCGCTGTTCACTGGCGCGCTGCGCGAGCGCCACCAGCTTGAGCGTGTGCAACGCGTGGAAGTGCGTTTGTATGGCTCGTTGTCTGCCACCGGCATCGGTCACGGCAGCGACACCGCGGTGATCATGGGCCTGATGGGTGACTGGCCGGATCAGATCGACCCGGCGCACATCGCGCCGCGCATTGAAGCCCTGCACCGCACTGGCACCTTGCAGCTGGATGGGCGCTTGCCGATTGCCTTCGACTGGCAGCGCGACATGTTGCTGCTCGAAGAAAACTTGCCCTATCACCCGAATGCCATGACCCTGACGGCCTACGCGGCCGACGGCAGCGAGCTGAGTAGCGGCACCTATTATTCGGTCGGTGGCGGTTTCGTGGTCGATGCCGAGCAGGCGGCCACCGGTCAGATGGACCAGGATGACACCCAGTTGCCTTATGACTTCTCCAGCGGCGACGAGTTGATGCGCCTGTGCAAGGAGCATGGGCTGCGGGTGTCCGAATTGATGATGGCCAACGAGAAGGCCTGGCGCAGCGAGGCGGAGATCCGCAGCGGCCTGATGCGCCTGTGGCAAGCCATGCGCGACTGTGTCGAGCAGGGTCTCAAGCACGAGGGCATCCTGCCCGGCGGGCTCAACGTCAAGCGCCGCGCCGCCAAGCTGCACCGCAGCCTGCAGGAAATGAGCAAGCCCAACGTGATCGGCTCGACCCTCAGCGGCATGGAATGGGTCAACCTGTTCGCCCTGGCGGTCAACGAGGAGAACGCCGCCGGCGGGCGCATGGTCACCGCGCCGACTAACGGCGCAGCGGGCATCATCCCGGCGGTGCTGCACTACTACGTGCGCTTCAGTCCGGCGGTGACCGAGGCCAACGTGGTCGACTACCTGCTGGCCGCAGCGGCGGTCGGCATTCTGTGCAAGAAGAACGCCTCGATCTCCGGCGCCGAAGTCGGTTGCCAGGGCGAGGTCGGCTCGGCCTGTGCCATGGCTGCGGCCGGTTTGGCGGAGATTCTCGGAGCCACGCCGGAGCAGCTGGAAAACGCCGCCGAGATCGGTCTGGAGCACAACCTCGGACTGACCTGCGATCCGGTTGGCGGGCTGGTTCAGGTGCCGTGCATCGAGCGCAATGCGATCGCCGCGGTGAAGGCGATCAATGCCGCACAGATGGCCTTGCGCGGCGACGGCCAGCACTTCATCTCGCTCGACCGGGTGATCCGCACCATGCGCGACACCGGCGCCGATATGCACGACAAGTACAAGGAAACCTCACGCGGTGGTCTGGCCGTCAGTGCGATCGAGTGTTGAGCGGCGGCGCCTCGGCAGGCCTGTCTAAAGCGTGCTCGATGCGGGTCATGAGCGCATCATTTGCGCCCCTGGCCGGGGGCGTCTGCCTGCTTTTGGTGCGCGCCCGCCTGGCCGAGTGATCGGGCCAGCGTGACCGGCAGGTCATGTGCTTCGTGGCGGCTTGGTTACTGCAGCTATTCCCGCACGTAACGGGGTGACATCGAGGGCTTCGGCAAGTGCTACCGAAATGCTCAATAGGCCCATCCCGCGGGATCTCGCGGTCGCAAACAGAATGCTCCTGTCGCTCCTGCCAAAGCCCGGTGGCACGGGCCTTGGATAAAACCCGATTTTATATTGAACGGCCAAACAATTTAGGCACGACCTTTGCGTGCTTAATCGAGCCGATCTGGGGCTGCCGTTTACCAGAATGACAAAGATAGAGCCTCGCCATGCCTGAAGGCTCAACACCGTGCTTTGCTTTGCGTGAGGGTTTGATTTATGTCGCAGTTCACTCCAGGGGCGCAGCCCCAGAACAGTGTTCCCCAGTCCATCGGTTTTCTCCTGCTGGACAACTTCACCCTGATTTCTCTGGCTTCGGCAGTCGAGCCCCTGCGCATGGCCAATCAGCTCTCCGGCAAGGAACTGTACCGCTGGCATACCCTGACCCAGAGTGGCCTGCCGGTGCGCGCCAGCGATGGCCTGCAGATCACCCCGGACGCCGGCCTCAGTGCTGCGCCGGCGCTGGATGCGGTGATCGTCTGCGGCGGCGTGGATATCCAGCACAGCGTTACCCGCGAGCACCTGCACTGGCTGCAGGTGCAGGCGCGCCATGGCAAGCAACTGGGTGCCGTGTGCACCGGTAGCTGGGCCTTGGCCAAGGCCGGCCTGCTCGATGGCCACGACTGCAGCGTGCATTGGGAATTCCTCGCGGCCATGCAGGAAGCTTTCCCGCGGGCGGCCGTGACCACCCGGTTGTTCTCCATCGACCGCAACCGCAATACCTCGTCCGGCGGCACCGCGCCGATGGATATGATGCTGCACCTGATCGGCCGCGAGCATGGCCGCGAGCTGGCGGCCGGCATCTCCGAGATGTTCATCTACGAGCGCATCCGCAATGAGCAGGATCACCAGCGCGTGCCGCTCAAGCACATGCTCGGCACCAACCAGCCAAAGCTGCAGGAAATAGTCGCGCTGATGGAGGCCAACCTGGAAGAGCCGATCGATCTCGACCAGTTGGCGCTCTATGTCGACGTCTCCCGTCGCCAGCTCGAGCGCCTGTTCCAGAAATACCTGCACTGCTCGCCGTCGCGCTACTACCTCAAGCTGCGCCTGATCCGCGCGCGCCAGCTGCTCAAGCAGACCTCGATGTCGATCATCGAAGTGGCGTCGGTCTGCGGCTTCGTCTCCACCCCGCACTTCTCCAAGTGCTACCGCGAATACTTCGGTATCCCGCCGCGCGACGAGCGCTCCGGACAGCGCTCGGGCAACGTGGTGGCCCTGGTGCCGCTGCCGGAAGACCTGATGCGGCCTTCCTCGTCCAGCGCCATGGAGGCACTGACCCGTGCCCAGGGCGAGTCGACCTTCGCCAGCGTACGGTTGTTGTAGCGGGAGGTGATGCGCAGGGTGGGTGGTCAGCGCTTGCTGTGCCCATCCAGGCGTATCTATTGACGCTTTGCCGGAAAGCAAAAAGGGGCGCTCGATGCGCCCCTTTTTCATGCCTGCAGCTTGACCTCAGCGCGGAACCAGCGCCGGCAGCAGGGTGCGCGAGATCGCCTCGCGCACGGCCGGCAGCAGGGTCGCGCTGCCGCCCAGCAGGTCCTCGATCAGCCGGCGCAAGACCAGCGCCCGCTCCGGGCTCAGGCCGCTGACGGCCTGTTCGCAGGCTTGCTCGGCGCTGGCGCCTGGCGGGATGGGAAAGCCCAGGGCGACCAGGCGCTCACGGAAATCCTCTTGGTCGATCAGGTCGGCATGCATCATGGTTCAATCCTCGGTGGCGCTGGGTCGGTTGGGCATGGGTCGAGCTGCGTTCATCCTGCGCGGCGCGACCCCATCCTGGCTATTCCAGATAACGGCGGCAATGCTTTACCGCAGCACGCCTTCCTCGACCAGTAACTTGAAAATGGCCTCGGCGCCAGCTTGCGGCGAGACATCCTTGAGCACCTGGCCGCCACCGCCGGCGGCCTTGGCGGTAGCCGCTTTCATCCGTTCGGCACCGGTCTTGGCCTTGATCACCTTGAGCCGTTTCGGTCGCGGCCGGGCCGGTTGAAAGTGGGCTGCGACGAGCAGGCTATCCTCGACCATGGCCTGCTCGCAAGCCTGCAGCTGGCCACGCCGAGCCGGGCCGAAGGCGCTCTGGCGAGCGGCCGGCGCTGCGTTGTCGACGCAGGCAATAAACGGCAGACGCACCTTCAACCGACGGCGTTGGCCGCGGGGCAGGGCTTGCAGCACCTGGGCCATGCCGTTCTCGATTTTCTCCACTTCGGCCAGGCCGACCACCAGCGGCCAGCCCAGTTGTTCGGCCAGGAGAAACGGCAGCATGCCCGAGCCTTCGCCGGTTTCCGCCTGACTGCCGGTGAGCACCAGTTGGGCGCCGGCATCCTGCAGATAGCTGCTCAGCAACGGCAGCGCATCGCCGTGGCTGGGCTGCTCGAGCACGGTCAGCTCGCTCAGGCCCATGCCCAGGTAGGCTCGCAGGGCTTCGTCCGCCGGGTTGCCGGCGTGAACCAGCTGTAGTTTGTCGCCGGCCAGGCGCAGGCCCAGTTCTACCGCGCGGGCGTCCTGCTCGGCGCGGCGCGCGCGGCCGGAGGTCGGGTGAGCGCCGATGGAAACCAGGGTGATGATGTTCAGGTTGTCAGGCAGCATCGCGTGCGCCTCCTTGGCGATAGGCGGTAACCCGCTCGATCAGCGCGGCGAGGATCGCCGCCGAATCGCCGATTACCGAGAGGTCGGCCCGTTTGATCATGTCGCAGCCCGGGTCCAGGTTGATCGCGATCACCTTGTCGCAGGCACCGATGCCTTGCAGGTGCTGGATAGCGCCGGAGATGCCCACGGCCATGTAGACCCGCGCGGTGACCCAGGTGCCAGTGGCACCGACCTGGCGGTTGCGCGGCATGAAGCCATCGTCCACCGCGACACGTGAGGCGCCTTCGGTAGCGCCGAGGGCGGCAGCGGCCTGGTGGAACTGCGTCCAGTCCTTGACCCCATTACCGCCGGAGAGGATGAACTCGGCTTCGGCCATGGGGATCAAGGCCGGGTCAACGGCCACGGCGCCGAGGTCTTCGATGCGTGGCAGGTTGCGCGCGATCTGGTCGAGCAGTTCGACTCGCCGCACTTCATGACGAGTGTCGCTGACCGGCTCGGCGCATTCGACGGCGGCCAGGATCAGCCGCGGTGCGCTGCGCACTACATCTTCGCGGCCTGCTCCGGCGCGGCCAATGCACTGGCCCTCGGCGACCTGCCAGACCCGCGTGGCTGGCCGCTCACCGAGTTTGGCGGCCAGCCGGCGGCCGAGTTCGCCGCCACCGGTGCGGCTGTCCGGCAGCAGCCAGTGGCGCGGTGCCAACTGGCTTTCCACTGCACTGAGGGCCAGCACCCGTTGCTCCGGGGCGTAGCCATCGTACAGCTCGCCTTCGAGGTGCAGCAGGCGGTCGACGCCGGCGCTGTCGAAGGCGGTTTCCTTGTGCTCGCCAAACACCACCGCGACCACGGCGCCATCGCTGCCGGCCAGCTTGTTGGCCAGGCCGAGCAGGTCCTTGTCGTGGCTGCTCAGGCGGCCGCCGATCATGTCCGGCACCACGGCGATATAAAACGCCGGATTCTCGACCACATGCAGCGGCAGTTGCACTACGGCACTGGCGGTTGTGCGCTTGCCGCTGCCGCCCTGCTGGGCGCCGCTGCGGTCGATGCGCTTGAGTCCGTTGGGGCCGATGAAACCGACCACATGGGGATTCTTGCGGACGATGCCGTTAGGCCCCATCCAGCTGGTCTGAGCCGTCTGCATGGCCGCGTGCAGCGGATGCAGGCGGTTGCGGGCGATCCATTCGGCCCGCGGGTCGCGGCGGATGATGTCGCTCATCAGTGCACCTCCAGGGCTTCAGGCTTGGTCGGTACGGGCTTTTTTGCCGGTGCGGGCGCCTCGAGCAATACGTCTGCCACCAGTTCGGCGATGTCCTTGATCTGTGGCCGTGGTTCGACCACGCCTTCGAGCATCGCAGTGCACTGTGGGCAGCCCACGGCCACCAGCTCGGCGCCGGTCTCCTGGATGTCGACCATGCGCATGTCGGGAATCCGCTGCTTGCCGGGGATGTCGGTGATCGGCGCGCCGCCGCCACCGCCGCAGCAGCGCGAGCGGAAGCCGGAACGCTCCATCTCCTTGACCTCGATGCCAATGGCCTTGAGCACCGCGCGCGGGGCTTCATATTCGCCGTTGTAACGGCCCAGGTAGCAGGGGTCGTGATAGGTGACGCTGCCGCCCTTGTGCTGGCCGAGATTGAGTTTCTGGGCGCTGATCAGCTGGTCCATATAGGTGCTGTGGTGCAGCACCTGATAGTGGCCGCCCAGTTCGCCGTATTCATTTTTCAGGACGTGGAAGCTGTGCGGGTCGCAGCTGACAATCTTGTTGAAGCGGTACTGGCTCATGCTGGCGATGTTGCGTTTGGCCAGGGTCTGGAAGGTCGCCTCGTCACCCAGGCGCCGCGCCACGTCGCCGCTGTCACGTTCTTCCAGGCCGAGCACGGCGAAGTCGACGTTGGCCGCCTTCAGGACTTTGACAAAGGCGCGCAGGGTGCGCTGGTTGCGCATGTCGAAGGCGCCGTCGCCCACCCAGAACAACACGTCTACCGACTTCTTCTCGCTCATCAATGGCAGGTTGAGATCCGCGGCCCAGTTCAAGCGGCCGCCGGGGGCGAAGCCGCCCGGGTTGTCGGTGGCGATCAGGTTATCCAGGACCTCGGCGCCCTTGTTCGGCGTGGCGCCTTTTTCCAGGGTCAGGTGACGGCGCATGTCGACGATGGCGTCGACGTGCTCGATCATCATCGGGCATTCCTCGACGCAGGCGCGGCAGGTGGTGCACGACCACAGGGTTTCTGCATCGACCAGCGCCTTGCCGTTGAGGTTGACGATCGGCAGGTGCGGGCCGCCGCTGTGCTCGCCAATGGCTTGGCCAGGGTAGGGCGAACCGGCGAACTTGGCGTCAGTACCACCCGCCAGGCCGACCACCATGTCCTGAATCAGCTTCTTCGGGTTCAGCGGCTGGCCGGCGGCGAAGGCCGGGCAGACCGCCTCACACTTGCCGCACTGCACGCAGGCATCAAAGCCGAGCAACTGGTTCCAGGTGAAGTCGGTGGGCTTTTCCACGCCCAGCGGCGCGTTGCGGTCATCCAGGTCCAGGGCCTTGAGGCCCGTCGAGCGGCCGCCGCCGAAGCGTTCGCTGCGGCGGTGCCAGGCCAGGTGCAGGGCGCCGGCGAAGGCGTGCTTCATCGGCCCGCCCCAGGTCATGCCGAAGAACAGCTCGGATACGCCCCAGGCCACGCCGACGGCGAGGACCACGGCGAGCATCCAGCCACCGAAGCCTTCCGGCAGGATGCCGGCCACCGGCAGGGTGGCGATAAAGAAGCTCACGGCGAACATCAGCAGGCTTTTCGGCAGGCGCATCCACGGGCCTTTCGACAGCCGTGCGGGCGGGTCGAGGCGGCGTTTGGCGACGAACAGCGCGCCGACGAACATCAGCACGCAGGCGCCCAGCAGGGCGTAGCCGAGGATCCGGCTGTGCAGGCCGAAGCCGTGTACCAGGATCGCCAGCGCGGCAGCCAGGACGAAGCCACCAGCGGTGGCCACGTGGGTCTTGGACATGTATTTGTCGCGCTCGACCACATGGTGCAGATCCACCAGGTAGCGGCGTGGCATGGCCAGCAGGCCGCCGAGCCAATCGACCTTGGTCGGGCGCCCGCGGCGCCACATGAGGAAGCGCTTGCCGGCACCAATCACGGCTAGGCCGAGTGCGGCGAACAGCAGAATGGGGAGTAGGGTGTTCAACATCATCTGGTCTCCTTGGAGGGACCGTATAACCACGTAGGGTGGGTTAGCCGTAGGCGTAACCCACCATCGATGCGTCAGGCGCTACCTTGACCGGTCTGGTGAACCCGGGGTGGCACCGCTGCGCGGTTAAGTCACCCCAGGTCCAGCTGCGTTAGAAGTCCTTGCACAGCCGCAGCGCGTCGTAGATCGCCGCGTGGGTGTTGCGCTGGGCCACGCAGTCGCCGATGCGGAACAGCAGGTAGCCATCGCCAGTCTCGGACAGACAAGGCTGCGGCTTGATCGCGAACAGCGCTTCGACGTCGATCTGACCCTTGTTACGCGAACCTTCCTTGAGAGCGTAGTAGAGGGTCTCGTCGGGCCGTACGCCGTTCTCCACCACCACCTGGTCGACCACGCGTTCTTCCTGGGCGCCGGTGTATTCGTTCTCCAGCAACGCCACCAGTTTGTCGCCCTCGCGATAGACCTTTTCCAGCATCATGTCGCTGGTCATGATCACGCCCTTCGGGTACATGCTGCGGTAGGCCGTCGGGAACGAGGTGCCGCCCATGCCGACACCCGGCTTGATGTCGTCGGTGACGATCTCGACCTGACTGCCCTTGTCGGCGATGAAGTCTGCGACCGACATGCCGGTGAACTCACAGATGGTGTCGTACACCAGTACGTTCTTGCCCGGTGCGACCTTGCCGTCGAGCACGTCCCAGCTGCTCACCACCAGGCCTTCGGCCGCGCCCCAGTGCTCGTTCTGTTCGAGGAACGGATGACCGCCGTTAGCCAGCACGATGATGTCCGGGCGCAAGTCCTGGATGGCGGCCACGTCCGCGCCGGTGCTCAGGCGCAGGTCGATTTTCAGTCGCGCCAGTTCCAACTGGAACCAGCGGGTGATGCCGGCGATCTGGTCACGTTGTGGCGCCTTGGAGGCCGTGGTGATCTGCCCGCCAAGCTGATCCTTCTTCTCGAACAGGGTGACATCGTGGCCACGTTCGGCTGCGACGCGCGCCGCTTCCATCCCGGCAGGACCACCGCCGACCACCACCACCTTGCGCTTGACGCCGCTGGTCTTCTCGATGATGTGCGGCAGCCCCATGTATTCGCGCGAGGTCGCGGCGTTCTGGATGCACAGCACGTCCAGGCCCTGGTACTGGCGGTCGATGCAGTAGTTGGCGCCGACGCACTGCTTGATCTGGTCGACCTGGCCCATCTTGACCTTGGCGATCAGGTGCGGGTCGGCGATGAACGCGCGGGTCATGCCGACCATGTCGACGTAGCCGCCCTCGAGAATACGGGTGGCCTGGTTCGGGTCCTTGATGTTCTGCGCGTGCAGCACCGGGACCTTGACCACTTCCTTGATGCCGGCCGCCAGATGGAGGAACGGCTCCGGCGGGTAGCTCATGTTGGGGATGACGTTGGCCAGGGTGTTGTGGGTATCGGCGCCAGAACCGACCACACCGATGAAGTCGAGCAAGCCGGTGTCGTCGTAGTACTTGGCGATCTGCTTCATGTCCTCGTGGGACAAGCCGTCCGGATGGAACTCGTCGCCGGAGATACGCAGGCCCACGCAGAAGTCGTCACCGACTTCCTTGCGCACGGCCTTGAGCACTTCCAGGCCGAATTTCATCCGGCCCTCGAAGGTGCCGCCCCATTCATCGGTACGCTTGTTGACCCGTGGCGACCAGAACTGGTCGATCATGTGCTGGTGCACGGCCGACAGCTCGACGCCGTCCAGGCCGCCGGCTTTGGCCCGGGCCGCCGCCTTGGCGAAGTCACCGATGATGCGCCACATCTCTTCCGGCTCGATGGTCTTGCAAGTGGCGCGGTGTACCGGTTCGCGGATGCCGGACGGCGACATCAGGGTCGGCCAGTCGAAACCATCCCAGCGCGAGCGACGACCCATGTGGGTAATCTGGATCATGATCTTGGCGCCATGCTTGTGCATGGCGTCGGCCAGGTTCTGGAAGTGCGGGATGATCCGGTCGGTGGACAGGTTCACCGAGCTCCACCAGCCATGGGGACTGTCGATGGAGACCACCGAGGAGCCGCCGCAGATGGCCAGGCCGACGCCGCCCTTGGCCTTCTCTTCGTAGTACTTGACGTAACGCTCGGTGGTCATGCCGCCGTCGGTGGCCATGACCTCAGCGTGCGCGGTGGACACGATACGGTTACGGATGGTCAGTTTACCGATCTGGATCGGCTGGAACATTGCTTCAAAGGCCATGGCGATACGCTCCGCTTACAACGGCTTGACGATGAACAGGCCGTGGTCGTGGCCTTCTTGCGAAGCACCGTAGACCTGTTCGGCCACTGTGCGGATGGGGCTACCCTGGGCGGCCAGAATCTGATCCATGGCGCCGGCGAACCAGCCGGTGAACATGTAGTCCACCGCGCGTCCGCACTTGCCGTAGACGTAGACGAAGGCGGAGTGATCCAGGCGCACCTCGCAGGTGCCCTTGTCGAGGTCGATCGACAGGGTCTTGAACAGGCCCCAGCCGCGTTGCGACAGGCGCTTCATGTAATGCTCGAACACCTCGACGCCGACCAGGCCGTGGCACTCGGCTTCTTTCTCGCACCAGTGCCAGGCGGACTTGTAGCCGGCCTTGTAGAGGATCTCGGCATAGGCGTCGGCGCCCAGCACTTCCTCGATGCCGATGTGGTTGTTGACGAAGAAATGCCGCGGTACGTAGAGCATCGGCAGGGCGTCGGTGGTCCAGACGCCGGTTTCGTTGTCGACTGCGATGGGCATTTCGGGGGCGTGGGTGGCCATGTGGGCAAACTCCAGAATTCGGTGGTTTTTGGCGGGGCGCCTTGCGCTCTGCTCAATTAAAAAAGTGTGGTGAATGCCTGTGGAGCCGCTAGCGCCGTGCGCAGCAGGCTCCGCAGGTATTCATCATTCGCCCCAGACGTCCTTGAGCACGCGTACCCAGTTCTCGCCCATTATCTTGCGCACCACGCGCTCGGAATGGCCGCGCTTGAGCAAGGTTTCGGTGAGGTTGGGGAACTCGCCGACGGTGCGGATGCCCAGCGGGTTGACGATCTTGCCGAAACTGGTCAGGCGGCGGGCGTAGCCCTTGTCGTGGGTCAGGTATTCGAAGAAGTCCTGGCCATGGCCCTGGGTGAAGTCGGTGCCGATGCCGATGGCGTCTTCGCCAACAATGTTCATGGTGTACTCGATGGCTTCGGCGTAGTCGTCGATGGTCGAGTCGATGCCTTTGGCCAGGAAGGGGGCGAACATGGTCACGCCGACGAAGCCGCCGTGGTCGGCGATGAACTTCAGTTCTTCGTCGGACTTGTTGCGTGGGTGTTCTTTCAGGCCGGACGGCAGGCAATGCGAGTAGCACACGGCTTTCTTCGATTCGAGGATGACTTCCTCGGATGTCTTGCTGCCGACGTGGGACAGGTCGCACATGATGCCGACCCGGTTCATCTCGGCGACGATCTCGCGGCCGAAGCCGGACAGGCCGCCGTCACGCTCGTAGCAGCCGGTGCCGACCAGATTCTGGGTGTTGTAGCACATCTGCACGATGCCCACGCCGAGCTGCTTGAACACCTCGACGTAGCCGATCTGGTCTTCGAACGCATGGGCATTCTGGAAGCCGAAGAGGATGCCGGTCTTGCCCTGGGCCTTGGCCGCGTGGATGTCGGCGGTGGTGCGCACCGGGATCACCAGGTCGCTGTTGTCACGGATCAGCTTCTGGCTGGCGACAATATTGTTGACCGTGGCCTGGAAACCTTCCCAGACCGAGACCGTGCAATTGGCCGCGGTCAGGCCGCCCTTGCTCATGTCTTCAAACAATTCGCGGTTCCACTTGGCGATGATCAGGCCATCGATAACGATGCTGTCGGCGTGCACTTCTGCTGGGCTCATTCGGCTGTCCCCTTTGTCTGCTGTCGCCAAACCCGGTGTTGGCGCTTTGTGGGGAGCATATCCCTGGGGCGCGGGGTGACCCGGTGCAAAAACGACTGGGGTATTGCCGAAAGCGTCAATAGCAGGTCGCGAACGGATAAGCCGTCGGCCAGGCTGCTTTTATCGCGCGGGCTTCAGCCCCCCTACGACAGTGAGGCAGCCGGATGCTCGTGACGATCCTGGCTGGGGCAGGTGGCGAAGCGGGCGCGGTAGCAGCGGGAGAAATACGAGGAGGATTCGAAGCCGCTGGCCAGGCCGACTTCCAGAACGCTCAGGTCGGTCTGGCGCAGCAGTTGGCGGGCCTTGTCCAGGCGCAGGCTCAGGTAGAAATTGGACGGGGTCTCGTTCAGGTGCTGGCGGAACAGGCGTTCCAGCTGGCGCGGGGTGACCTTGATCAGGTCGGCGAGTTGCTGGGAGCTGAGCGGCTGTTCGCTGTGGCGCTGCATTTCGCCGATGACCTGCACCAGCTTCTTGTTGTGCACGTCGTAGCGGCTGGCGATCTGCATGCGCTGATGATCCTGGCGCGAGCGGATGCGCCCGAGCACGAACTGCTCGGAGACCGCCAGCGCCAGCTCTTCACCGTGGTCACGGCCGATCAGGGTCAGCATCAGGTCGAGGCTGGCGGTGCCGCCGGCGCTGGTGATGCGCCGTCCGTCGATTTCGAACAGTTCCTGGGTCACCGCCAGGCGCGGGTAACGCTCCTGAAAGGCCTCGATGGCTTCCCAGTGCAGGGTCAGGCGCTGGCCGGCGAACAAGCCGGCCTCGGCCAGGACGAAGCTGCCGGTGTCGATGCCGCCGAGCGTCGCGCCTTCGCGCTCGGCGCGGTGCAGCCACTGCGCAAGGCGGTGGTCGAAGTGGGCCAGCGGCTCGAAACCGGCGACCACGAACAGGCTGTCGCCAGCCGCCGGCAGCTCCAGGGCGGTGTCGACGTTGAGCGACATGCCGTTGCTGCTTTGCACCGCGTTGCCGTCCAGGCTGAGCAGACGCCAGCGATAGAGCTCGCCGCGAAAGCGATTGGCCACGCGCAAGGGCTCGATGGCCGACATCAGGCCCATCATGGAAAAGCCGGGCAGCAGGAGAAAGCACAAGGTCTGGGGCATGGCTGGGTTTCGCAAAGACAGGTGGTTACTAAACGGCAGGCACCTGCACAGTGCAAGCAAGAAGGTCGTTGCAGTTCAACAGTTGGTCGCTTTGGTGCGTTTTTTACCCCCTAGTGCTGGGTAATGTGACCCCATCGGGCGCACTCAGGCCTGAGTACGGGACGGGGCGTCAGAGCTCCGGGAAAACTACAAGTAAAACCCTAACGCCATACGAGGGCGCATTGATGAAAAGTTTCAAGGTAATCGCCGGTTGCTGTTTGCTCGGCCTGTTCAGTTCGTCGCTATTGGCCGCCGAACAGGCCAGTTGCCAGAAGGCACGCATCGGCATGGTTGGCTGGACCGACGTGGTCGCCACTACCGCCGTGGCCAGTACCCTGCTTGAAGGCCTGGGCTATGCGACCACCCAGACCCAAGCCTCACAGCAGATTGTCTTTTCCGGCATCCAGCGTGACCAGCTCGACTTCTTCCTGGGTTATTGGAAGCCGCTGATGGATGACAACATCGAGCCGTTCCTCGCCAAGAAGACGGTCAGGGTGCTCGGTGAACCGGGTCTCTCCGATGGCATCTCCAGCCTGGCGGTGCCCAGCTATACCGCCGAGGCGGGCCTGAAGACCTACGCCGATATCGCTAAATTCAGGGATCAACTGGACGGCAAGATCTATGGCATCGATCCGGGTACCGGAGCCAACACCACGATCAAGAAGATGATCGACAGCAACCAGTTCGGCCTCGGTGGCTTCGAGCTGATCGAGTCGAGCGAGTCGGCCATGCTCGCCGCGGTCAGCCGTGCGGCGCGGAGCAAGAAGCCGGTGGTGTTCTTCGGCTGGAAACCGCACCCGATGAACATCAAGATGGACGTTACCTACCTGACGGGCAGTGAGGGCGTATTCGGTGCCGATGAAGGCCTGGCCACCGTCTGGACCGTCACCGCCCCGGACTATGCCCAGCGCTGCCCCAACGTCGATCGCCTGCTCAACAACCTGCGCTTCACCGCCGCCCAGGAGAGCCAGTTGATGGCGCCGATCATGGACCGTGAAGAGGCCAAGGACGTCGCGCGCAAGTGGCTGAAGGAAAACCCGGAAGAACTGAGCAAGTTCCTGGCCGGGGTGACCACCTTCGATGGCAAGGATGGCGCCGCCGCCGTGCAGGCCGCACTCAAGTAAGACAGGCTCGCCCCACCCATTCCCTGATCAATCGCCGTGTCGCGCGCCCTCTTGGGCGCCCGGTACCCATTCGCCTCGAATAAGGATGGAAACTCCATGAACTACGAAGTCATTGTCACCTGTGCAGTCACCGGCGCCGGCGACACCGTTGGCCGCCATCCGGCCATTCCGGTCACCCCCAAGCAAATCGCCGACGCCGCCATCGAAGCCGCCAAGGCCGGTGCAACCGTCGCCCACTGCCATGTACGCGACCCCAAGACCGGCAAGGGCAGTCGTGACCTGGCGCTGTACCGCGAGGTGGTCGAGCGCATCCGCGAAAGCGACACCGATGTGATCATCAACCTTACCGCCGGCATGGGCGGTGATCTGGAGATCGGTCCGGGCGAGCAGCCCATGGAGTTTGGCGCCGGCTCCGACCTGGTCGGCCCGCTGACCCGCCTGGCGCATATCGAGGAGCTGCGCCCGGAGATCTGCACGCTGGACTGCGGCACCCTGAATTTCGGTGACGGTGACTACATCTACGTCGCCACCCCGGCGCAACTGCGTGCCGGTGCCAAGCGCATCACCGAGCTTGGGGTCAAGGCCGAGCTGGAAATCTTCGACACCGGTCACCTGTGGTTCGCCAAGCAAATGATGAAGGAAGGCCTGCTGGACGATCCGATCTTCCAGATCTGCCTGGGCATCCCATGGGGCGCTCCAGCCGACACCACCACCATGAAGGCCATGGCCGACAACCTACCGGCGGGCGCCACCTGGGCCGGCTTCGGCATCGGTCGCCTGCAGATGCCGATGGCCGCCCAAGCCATGCTGCTCGGTGGTCACGTGCGGGTCGGCCTGGAAGACAACATCTGGCTGGACAAAGGCGTACCGGCCACCAACGGCAGCCTGGTCGAACGCGTCGTCGAAATCATCCAGCGCCTCGGCGGCAGGGTTCTGACCCCAGCCGAAGGCCGCGCCAAGATGAAGCTCAAACCACGCGGCTGAGCCGCTCCATACAGCTCTGTATCCCGGATGCGATCTGGGACAGATCGAATGACCAGCCCGGATAGCAGCCGGGCTACCGAAGCAGGAGCCATCATGGCCTTTGTCACCGAACTGAAAACCTTCGCCGCCCTCGGCACCGGCGTGATTGGCGCCGGCTGGATCGCCCGCGCCCTGGCCCATGGCCTCGACGTCGTGGCCTGGGACCCAGCGCCCGGCGCCGAAGCGGCACTGCGCATACGCATCGCCAACGCCTGGCCGGCGCTCAAGCAGCAGGGCCTCGCGCCCGGCGCGTCGCCCGAGCGCCTGCGCTTCGTCGACAGCATCGAAGAGTGTGTGAAGAACGCCGATTTCATCCAGGAAAGCGCTCCCGAGCGTCTGGAGCTGAAGCTCGACCTGCATGCCAAGATCAGCGCCGCAGCGCGTCCCAACGTGCTGATCGGTTCGAGCACCTCGGGCCTGCTGCCCAGCGAATTCTACGCCGACGCCGTGCACCCCGAGCGCTGTGTGGTCGGTCACCCGTTCAACCCGGTGTACCTGCTGCCGCTGGTGGAAGTGGTCGGCGGCCAGCAGACTGCCCCCGAAGCGGTGCAGGCCGCCATTCAGGTGTATACCGCGCTGGGCATGCGCCCGCTGCACGTGCGCAAGGAAGTGCCGGGTTTTATTGCCGACCGTCTGCTCGAGGCGCTGTGGCGCGAGTCGCTGCACCTGGTCAATGATGGAGTGGCCACTACTGGTGAGATTGACGATGCGATCCGCTTCGGGGCCGGCCTGCGCTGGTCGTTCATGGGCAGTTTCCTGACCTACACCCTGGCAGGCGGCGATGCCGGCATGCGTCACTTCATGGCCCAGTTCGGCCCGGCGCTGAAACTGCCCTGGACCTACCTGGAAGCGCCGGAGCTGACAGACGGCCTGATCGACAGCGTGGTGGAAGGCACTACTGAGCAACAAGGTGAGCGCAGTATCGCCGAGCTGGAGCGTTATCGTGATGACTGCCTGCTGGCGGTGATGGAGGCGATCAAGGCCACCAAGGCCAAGCACGGTTTCGACTTCGCCGAATAAACACAGAATCCGTAGGAGCGGGGGGAACGCCTAGTTGCATGCCCGCGAAAAATCCAATGCTCGGGCATGGCCCGCTCCTACAACAGCCCGTTTGTGCAGCAGTACGCCGCTCGCTGGCGGACTGTTCGCTACGCTCCTGAGTCCGCCCTACGGGTTTCGTACAACGCCGAGGATCACCCCCACCATGCTCACCACCTACCGCACCGCCATCCTGCCCGAGTGGGTCGACTACAACGGCCATCTGCGCGACGCCTTCTACCTGCTGATCTTCAGCTATGCCACCGATGCGCTGATGGATCACCTCGGTCTCGACGAAGCCGGTCGGGCGCGCTGTGGCCACACCCTGTACACCCTGGAGTGCCATCTCAACTACCTGGCCGAGGTCAAGCTGGGTGCAGAGGTGGAGGTGCGCACCCAGCTGCTGGCGCACGACTCCAAGCGCCTGCACATCCACCACGGCCTGTATCTGCCGGGAGCCGATAGCGCCTTGGCCGAGAGCGAGCAGATGCTGATGAACATCGACAGCGCCAGCGGCCGCTCAGCGCCGTTCGACGAGCAGGTGCTGGCGCGGGTGCTGGCGCTTGGCGAGGCTCACCGTGACCTGCCGTCCCCCGCGTGCGTAGGCCGGGTGATTGGCTTGCCGCCGGCCAGGGCATAGATCCGCGGTCGAGCCTGGAACCAATAGCGTGAACAACAACAATATCTGAAGCATCCCGCCAGGAGATCGCTATGAACGCTGTAGACCCTTCCCTCGAAGCTGCGCCAATCGCCGATTGGCGCAGTTACCCGATCAGCGCCGACCTTGCCGGCCTTAGTGCCACCAGCGACAGCCTGGAGATCACGTGGAGCGACGGTCGGCTCAGCCCGTTCCACCACCAGTGGCTGCGTGACAACTGCGCCTGCAGCCAGTGCGTCTACAGTGTGACCCGCGAGCAGCTGCTGGAAGTCGTCGACGTGCCACAAGAGCTGCATCCCCAGCGCACCCGTATCGACGAGCAAGGCCATCTGCTGATCGACTGGCAGGATGGTCACCGCAGCCGCTTCCATCCCGGCTGGCTACGCGCCCATGCCTACGACGAGGCCTCGCGGGCGGAGCGTCGCGCGCAGCGTTCGCAACCCCGGCTGTGGGGGGCCGAGTTGGCCGAGCAGCTGCCGCAGTTCGACTACCTGGCGCTGCTCGAGGACGACGGCGCTCTGCTGCAGTGGCTGTTGGCGGTGCGCGATCTCGGCCTCAGCCAAGTCGTTGGCGTACCGACCACCCCCGGGGCGCTGCAACAGATCGCCCGGCGCATCTCCTTTATCCGCGAGAGCAACTTCGGCGTACTGTTCGACGTGCAGTCCAAGGCCGATGCCGACAGCAATGCCTACACCGCCTTCAACCTGCCGCTGCACACCGACCTGCCGACCCGCGAGCTACAGCCCGGTCTGCAGTTCCTGCATTGCCTGGTCAACGATGCCCAGGGCGGCGAGAGCATCTTCGTCGATGGCTTCGCCATCGCCGAGGCGCTGCACCAGGAGGCGCCCGAGCTGTTCCATATCCTGTGCACAACGCCGGTGGAGTTCCGCAACAAGAGCCGCACCAGCGACTACCGCTGCCTGGCGCCGATCATCGCCCTGGATGCCCAGGGCCTGGTCAGCGAGGTGCGCATGGCCAACTTCCTGCGCGGGCCCTTCGACGCCCCGGCCGAGCGCATGCCGGAGCTGTATCGCGCCTACCGGCGCTTTATCGCCATGACTCGCGAGCCGCGCTTCCGCGTGCAGCGCCGCCTGCAGGCCGGGCAGCTATGGTGTTTCGACAATCGGCGGACCCTGCATGCACGCAGCGAGTTCGACCCGGCCAGCGGCGCCCGGCACTTCCAGGGCTGCTATGTGGATCGCGACGAGCTGCTCTCGCGCATTCATGTGCTGCAACGCTAGGCGGCGTGGCCGGGCCGGAGAGTCCATGGTCGGGCGCTAACTTCTGTCTCACCCAGTGGTCGCCGTCGTTGCCGCGACAAGGCCTTCGGCGATGTGCACGACTCGCTGACGGCGTAGCGCCCAGCCAGCTCTACCGGCATGGCAGGGCGGTCTGTGCAGTTGCGCGGTACTAGGAGGGCCTGCGCCCGGCAAGGGAGGCTCGGGGCGAGGAAAAGACGAATCGCACAAAGCACGAAGGGGAGCCGGAGCTCCCCTTCAAAGTGTCGTTGCGTGCTTTGTTTTTTTTGTTGAACGATCTGTTGTTGTTTTTATCGTTCCAAATCGTTGTTTTGATCCCATCGGGGATCAAGGCAAACGTATTTTTTTGGACCCTGGTACTGCCATCGTCACTAAGTGATCCAACCTACCAATCAGCTACCTTGAGGTAGTTTTATTGTTATTGGCCTGGTCACGGGGTTGACCCCGAATAACAATCCTCTCCAAAAAAATCTGTTTGCGGCTCGCCTGTACTGTTGTTTTTGTTGTGTCAGTGTCGAGACGTATCGTTGTTCTTGGATTCTTGTTTTTGTGCGCTAATAGAATGCATTGCTCGTGCCAGTTTTAAAATATCTATATATATCAAACACATAAAAATATACGCCGTAGGACTGTGGCTGTTCTGTTGCTGGTTGTGTTGCCGTACTACCCGTTTTCGTTACCTCGGCCGGGCAGCGGTAACATCTGGGCGGCAGGTAGCGGTCGGTGGTGGGGTCATTGGGCGGGACGCGGTGAGGTGGTGAGCAGGTGGCTGGCCTGGCTCGGCGCGGTTGTCCGGCGGATGGCCGGCACAACGGCATAAAAAAGGGAGCCAAAAGGCTCCCGCAAGACTGGCGCCGCCCACACGCGGGAGCGGCCCAGGTTAGGCATTTGACTTAAGCGGCGCTGAACAGCTTGTGCGGGTCGATGACGAATTTCTTCGGCACGCCGGCGTCGAACTCGTGGTAGCCGTTGGGCGCCTGGTCCAGGCTGATGACCTGCACCCCGACCACGTCGGCGATATTGATCCGGTCCCACATGATCGCCTGCATCAGCTGGCGGTTGTACTTCATCACCGGGGTCTGACCGGTGTGGAAGCTGTGCGACTTGGCCCAGCCAAGGCCGAAGCGAATGCTCAGTGCACCCTTCTTCGCCGCGGCATCGACCGCGCCTGGATCTTCGGTGACGTACAGGCCGGGGATACCGATCTTGCCGGCAACGCGAACCACGCCCATCAACGAGTTGAGCACGGTGGCCGGAGCCTCGTGCTGCACCCCTTCGTGGCCATGACCGCGGGCTTCGAAGCCCACCGCATCGATGGCGCAATCGACTTCAGGCTCGCCGAGCAGGGCGGCGATCTGTTCGTGCAGCGGGGTGTCCAGGGTCAGGTCGGCGATCTCGAAGCCCTGGGCCTTGGCATGCACCAGGCGCACCGGGTTGACGTCGCCGACGATGACCACGGCGGCGCCGAGCAGGCGGGCGGAGGCGGCAGCGGCCAGGCCGACCGGACCGGCACCGGCGATATACACCGTGCTACCCGGGCCGACGCCGGCGGTGACCGCGCCGTGGTAGCCGGTCGGCAGGATGTCGGACAGGCAGGTCAGGTCGCGGATCTTCTCCATCGCCTTGTCGCGATCCGGCAGCTTGAGCAGGTTGAAATCGGCGTAAGGCACCATGGCGTATTCGGCCTGGCCACCAGTCCAGTCGCCCATGTCGACGTAACCGTAGGCGCCGCCGGGACGTGCCGGGTTGACCGACAGGCAGACGCCGGTGTGTTGTTCCTTGCAGCTACGGCAGCGGCCGCAAGCCACGTTGAACGGCACCGAGACCAGATCGCCGATCTGCAGGTTCTCGACGTCACGACCTTTCTCGATTACTTCGCCGGTGATCTCGTGGCCCAATACCAGGCCGGTTTGTGCGGTGGTACGGCCGCGCACCATGTGCTGGTCGGAACCGCAGATGTTGGTGGAGACAACTTTCAGGATGACCGCGTGCTCGATCTTCTTGCCGCGCGGATCCTGCATTTTTGGATAGTCGATCTTTTGTACTTCGACCTTGCCTGCGCCGAGGTAGACGACGCCACGATTACCGGACATTGGATGTTCTCCTTTGTTGTTGTGGATACAAAGGCGCGGCCAACGGCCACGCGGCCTTGCACTGGAGCTTTTCGAGGTGTTGCTGGCGCGATAGGGCAGTGCGGGACTGCCCTCAGCGGGTTAAGCGTGCAGCACCACGGTGCGGTTGGCGTTGAGGAACACCCGCCGCTCGAGGTGGTAACCGATGGCCTTGGCCAGGGTCTGGCATTCGATGTCGCGGCCCTTGGCAACCAGGTCTTCGGGGTAGTGGGCGTGGTCCACCGACTCCACGCCCTGGGCGACGATCGGCCCCTCGTCGAGGTCGTTGTTGATGTAGTGGGCGGTGGCGCCGACCAGCTTGACGCCCTTCTGGTACGCCTGGTGGTAGGGCTTGGCGCCCTTGAAACCGGGTAGCAGCGAGTGGTGGATGTTGATCGCCCAGCCATCCAGCTTGCGGCACAGTTCCGGCGAGAGCACCTGCATGTAGCGGGCGAGTACCACCAGCTCGGCGCCGGTGTCCTCGATCACCTGCATCACCTTGCGCTCCTGCGCCGGCTTGTCGTTCGGGTCGAGGGGAAAGTGGTGATAGGGAATCCCGTGCCAGCGTGCCAGCGGCTCCAGATCGGGATGGTTGGACACCACCGCCACCACGTCCATGGCCAGGTGGCCGATGCGCTGGCGATAGAGCAGGTCGTTCAGGCAGTGATCGGCCTTGCTCACCATCAGCACCACCTTGGCTCGATAGCCCGGCGGGGTCAGCTCGGTGTGCATGCCAAAGGGGGCGAGACGCTCGACCAGGCCAGCGCGGAAGGCCTGCTCGTCGAAGCCCTCCGGCTGGCGAAATTCGACGCGAATGAAGAAGCGCGAAGACAGGCGGTCATCGAACGAATGGTGCTCGGTGACGTAACAGCTCTGCTCGAACAGAAAGCGCGTCACCGCATCCACGGTACCGAGCACGCTCGGGCAGTGGGCGGTGAGGATCCAGGTATCGGGGGTGCGGCTCATTTCGATCTCCTGTGCAGCGCTAGGGCCGGGGTAATGTCAGGCCTTGATTGCCAGGCCGAATTCGGCGCTGGCGTCTTGCAGCCACAGCCAGATGTAGTCGGAGAAACTACGGCGCACCAATAGCTCCCAGGTCTCTTCGCCGGTGCGGCGAATCACCAGCTGGGTCTTGGCGAAGGTAGTGCCGACCGCCTTGCCGACCGGGAAGTTGCGCGGATGCACGTCATAGCTCGACGACTTCATCAGCAGCTCGCGGACTTTCGGCCCGGTCAGCTCGAGAATCGTCTGCCCACCGCTGACGTTGACCACCTGGATGTGCTGGCCGGCCAGCGCTTCGCGCAAGCTCTGTTCGGCGGCGAACTCTTCGCCGCTCGGCACGATCAGCAGCCACTCGTCCGGGCCCAGCCATTGCAGTGAGGTTTCGCCCTTGACCACCAGGCCCAGTGCGCCGGGCAGTTCCAGGCCGGTGGCCTTGTGTACGGCGCCGGCAAAGGCCGCGTCATGGCCATCGCCGCGCAGGGTCAGGTGACCCAGCAGCTTTCTCTCGCGCAGGACGACGCCCGCGGTGCTCTTGCCCTTGCCCACCAGCTCATGCAAACCGGCGTGAAACAGCGGGGACTCGGCGCGCGCCGCATCGGGGCGCTGTTTGTAAACGTTTACTGTGCTCATGTTGTTCCGCCTGTCGTAGGTACGTCAGCGCTAATTCGTTGCTCGCCAGGCTCCAGCCTGCTGGGGCCTGGCGAGCGGTCGTGGTCTCAGACGTTCTGCTGCTCGCCTTTCGGGTCGAAGAACACCGAACTGACGATCTCGGCCTCGATCACCGTGCCATCTGCCAGCGGCGCGAAAACCTTCTCGCCCATGCGCTTCAAGCCGCCTTTGACCAGGGCCAGGGCAAAGCTGTAACCCATGCTGGTACTGAAGTAGCTGGAGGTCACGTGGCCGACCATGCTCATCGGAATCGCCTGTTTGGCGTCGAACACCAGCTGCGCGCCTTCCGGCAGCACCGCGCGGCTGTTGACCGGCTTGAGGCCGACCAGTTGCTTGCGGTTCTCCTTGAGGCAGTCTTCACGGTTCATCCCGCGCCAGCCGATCCAGGAGAACGGCTTGGTGCGACCCACACACCAGCCCATGTTGAGGTCGTCCGGGGTCACCGAACCATCGGTCTCCTGACCGACGATGATGAAGCCCTTCTCGGCCCGCAGCACGTGCATGGTTTCGGTGCCATACGGGGTCAGGTTGTACTTCTTGCCTGCCTCGACGATCTTTTCCAGCACGCCCATGGCGTAGTCGGCCTGCACGTTGACTTCGTACGACAGCTCACCGGTAAAGGAGATGCGGAATACCCGCGCCGGCACGCCGCCGACCTCGCCTTCCTTCCAGGTCATGAACGGGAAGGCGTCCTTGTCCAGGTCGATGTCGGTGACCTCGGCCAGCAGCTTGCGGCTGTTGGGTCCGGACAGGGTCATGGTCGCCCAGTGGTCGGTGACCGAGGTGAAGTACACCTTGAGATCCGGCCACTCGGTCTGGTGGTAGATTTCCAGCCACTGCATGACACGCGCGGCGCCGCCGGTGGTGGTGGTCATGATGAAGTGGTTATCGGCCATACAGGCCGTCACGCCGTCGTCGAAGACCATGCCGTCTTCCTTGCACATCAGGCCGTAACGGGCCTTGCCCACGTCCAGCTTGGTCCAGGCGTTGGTGTACACGCGATTGAGGAACTCGCGGGCATCCGGACCCTGGATGTCGATCTTGCCCAGGGTCGAGGCATCGAGCAGGCCGACGCTGTCGCGTACCGCCTTGCACTCGCGGCCGACGGCGGCGTGCATGTCCTCACCGGCCTTGGGGAAGTACCAGGGGCGCTTCCACTGACCGACGTCCTCGAATTCGGCGCCATTTTTCAGGTGCCAGCTGTGCAGGGCGGTGTAGCGCACCGGGTCGAACAACGCACCGCAGTTGCGGCCGGCCACGGCGCCGAAGGTCACCGGGGTGTAGTTCGGACGGAACATGGTGGTGCCCATCTGCGGGATGCTGATGCCCAGCGAACGCGCGGCGATGGCCAGACCGTTGATGTTGCCCAGCTTGCCCTGATCGGTACCGAAGCCCAGCGCGGTGTAGCGCTTGACGTGCTCGACCGACTCGAAGCCCTCGCGGGTGGCCAGTTCGATACCGGCCGCGGTGACGTCGTTCTGCTGGTCGACGAATTGCTTCGGCGCCCGGGCGGTCGGCTTTTCGTGCGGCACCTGGAACAGTGCAATGCCCGGCTCTTCGTGATGGCCGAAGACTTTCGGCAGTTCGCCCGCGACCGGCTTGAAGCCCGCCTCGGTGGCGGCCTTGACGCCGGCTTCGAAGCCGTCGGCCAGCACATCGCCGAGGGCGAACACGCCGTTCATGGCACCGGCGCAGACGCGTGCCTGGAAACCCTCACCCGGCACGAAACCGAGGATGTCTTCGCGCCAGGTCGGCTTGCCGCCCAGGTGCGAGGCCAGGTGCACCACCGGGCTGTAACCGCCGGAGCTGGCGACCAGGTCGCAGTCCAGCCATTCGCCGGGACTGGTGACTTTATGTGCCTGCGTGTCGATGGCCGCGACGCGCGCCGCGCTGACGCGCTTGCTGCCACGCACTTCGATGACCGCACTGCCGGTCAGGACGCGCAGGCCCTTGGCCCGTGCCTCCTCGACCCAGGCACCCCTGGGGTTGGCGCGCGCATCGGCGATGGCGACCACCTTGATCCCGGCTTCCAGACAGTCCAGCGCTACGCGGTAGGCGTAATCGTTGGTGGTCGACAGCACCAGCTGCTTGCCGGGGGCCACGCCGTAACGGCGCACGTAGGTGGACACCGCGCCGGCCAGCATGTTGCCGGGCACGTCGTTGTTGCCATAGACCAGCGGACGTTCGTGGGCGCCGGCGGCCAGGACCACGCGCTTGGCGCGCACGCGGTGCAGGCGCTGACGCACCTCGCCCATCGGCGCGGCATCACCGAGGTGGTCGGTGCGACGCTCGTGGATGGTGAGGAAGTTGTGGTCGTGATACCCGTGCACGGTCGAGCGCGGCAGCAGGGTCACTTCCGGCATCTTCTGCAGTTCGGCGATGGCCTTGGCCACCCAGTCGGCGGCCGGCTTGCCGTCGAGAGTTTCGCGGCTGTCGAGCAGATGACCACCGAATTCTTCCTGCTCGTCGGCCAGGATCACCCGTGCACCGCTACGGCCGGCGGCCAATGCGGCGGCCAGACCGGCGGCACCGCCACCGACGACCAGCACGTCGCAGTGCTGGTTCAGGTAGTCGTAGCTGTCCGGGTCGTTTTCCTTCGGCGAGCGGCCGAGGCCGGCGGCCTTACGGATGTACTTCTCGTAGGTCAGCCAGAGGTTCTGCGGGTACATGAAGGTCTTGTAATAGAAGCCCGGCGGCATCATGCCGCCGCCGACCTTGCCGAGAATGCCCATCAGGTCAGTGTTGACGCTCGGCCAGCCATTCACGCTGTTGGCCACCAGGCCGCTGTACAGGGCCTGCTGGGTGGCGCGCACGTTGGGGATCTGAGTGGCTTCGCTGGCGCCTATCTGCAGCACCGCGTTCGGCTCTTCGGCGCCGGCGGCGACGATGCCGCGCGGACGCGAGTACTTGAAGCTGCGGCCGACGATATCGACGCCGTTGGCCAGCAACGCGGCGGCCAGGGTGTCGCCATGGAAGCCCTGATAGCTCTCACCGTTGAAGGTGAAGGTCAAGGGTTGGTTGCGGTTGATCCGGCCACCCTTGCTCAGGCGATTGATCTGACTCATGCCTTTTCTCCTGCCGCGCGGCTGGGCTGCTTCGCACTGGTCGGCTTAGCCGTCACGCTCGGCTTTTCGCCAATCTTGTAGGTTTCGAAAATTTCGTAGCTGATGGTGTCGCGCGTGGCGTTGAAGTACTGCCGGCAACCGGCCGCGTGAATCCACAGCTCGTGGTGAATGCCGCGCGGGTTGTCGCGGAAGAACAGGTAGTCGCCCCACTCCGCATCGGTGCAGGCATTCGGATCCAGCGGGCGCGGGATATGCGCCTGGCCAGCCGAGTGGAATTCCTCTTCGGAGCGCAGCTCGCCACAATGGGGACAGAAGATGTTCAGCATGTCGGATTTCTCCTGTTAGTGGGCGACGCCGGCAGCGCCGTGCTCGTCGATCAATGCACCGTTGTAGAAACGGTCCATGGCGAAGGGTTTGGCCAGTTCGTGCATTTCGCCTTTGGCCAGGCTGGCGGCGAATACGTGACCGGAACCCGGGGTGGCCTTGAAGCCGCCGGTACCCCAACCGCAGTTGAAGAACAGGTTCTGCACCGGGGTCTTGCTGATGATCGGGCAGGCGTCCGGCGTGGTGTCGACGATGCCGCCCCACTGCCGGTTCATGCGTACGCGCGACAGCACCGGGAACAGCTCGACGATGGCCTGCAGGGTGTGCTCGATGGTCGGGTAGGAACCGCGCTGGCCGTAACCGACGTAACCGTCGATACCGGCCCCGATGACCAGGTCACCCTTGTCCGACTGGCTGATATAGCCGTGTACCGCGTTGGACATGATCACGCTGTCGATGATCGGCTTAATCGGCTCGGACACCAGTGCCTGCAGCGGGTGCGACTCGATCGGCAGGCGGAAGCCGGCGAGCTTGGCCATGTGCCCGGAGTTACCGGCGGTGACCACACCGACGCGCTTGCCGCCGATGAAGCCCTTGTTGGTTTCCACGCCGATGACCACGCCGTTTTCCTTGCGGAAGCCGGTCACTTCGGTCTGCTGAATCAGGTCGACGCCTAGGGCGTCGGCGGCACGGGCATAGCCCCAGGCCACGGCATCGTGACGGGCCACGCCGCCGCGACGCTGCAGGGAGGCGCCCATCACCGGGTAACGGGTGTTCTTGCTGCAATCCATGAAGGGGATCAGTTCCTCGACCTGCTTGGCATTGAGCACCTCGCCATCGATACCATTGAGGCGGTTGGCACCGACCCGGCGCTCGATGTCGCGCATGTCTTGCAGGCTGTGACCGAGGTTGAACACGCCGCGCTGGGAGAACATCACGTTGTAGTTGATGTCCTGGGACAGGCCTTCCCACAGCTTCATGGCGTGCTCGTAGAGGTGCGCCGACTCGTCCCACAGGTAGTTGGAACGGACGATGGTGGTGTTGCGCGCGGTGTTGCCACCGCCCAACCAGCCCTTCTCGACCACCGCGACGTTCTTCACGCCGAATACTTTGGCCAGGTAGTAGGCCGTGGCCAGGCCGTGGCCGCCACCGCCGACGATGACCACGTCGTAAACCGGCTTGGGCGTCGGGTTGCGCCACATGCGCTGCCAGTTTTCGTTGTGGCTGAAGGAGTGCTTGAGCAGGCCGAAGCCGGAATAACGTTGCATCAGTGGGTACTCCTGATACGTAAAAACTTAACCATGGATGGCCTGTTCAGTCGGCGTAGGGGGGCAGGCGCCGCCCTACGATCCCGCTGACACGATCAACGATAGACTGGATAGTCGGCGCACAGCCCTGCCGCCAGAGTAGCCACCTGCGCCTCGACGTCGGCATCACCGAGGTGATCGAGGATGTCGCAGATCCAGCCGGCCAACTCGATGCTCTGCTGCTCCTTGAAGCCGCGGGTGGTGATCGCCGGGGTGCCGATGCGCAGGCCCGAGGTGACGAACGGCGACTGCGGGTCATTCGGTACGGAGTTCTTGTTCACGGTGATGCCGGCACGCCCGAGGGCGGCGTCGGCGTCTTTGCCGGTCAGGCCCTGACGGATCAGGCTGACCAGGAACAGGTGGTTGTCGGTGCCACCGGAGACCACGTCGAAACCGCGATCGATGAACACCTTGGCCATGGCCTGTGCGTTCTTGATCACCTGCGCTTGATACTCCTTGAAGCCAGGCTCCATGGCTTCCTTGAAGCACACCGCCTTACCAGCGATCACATGCATCAGCGGGCCGCCCTGGGCGCCGGGGAACACCGCGGCGTTGAGCTTCTTCTCGATTTCCGGGTTGGCCTTGGCCAGGATCAGGCCGCCACGCGGACCGCGCAGGGTCTTGTGGGTGGTGGTGGTGACCACGTCGGCGAACGGAATCGGGTTGGGGTACAGACCGGCGGCGACCAGGCCGGCGACGTGGGCCATGTCGACGAACAGCAGGGCACCGACCTTGTCGGCGATGGCGCGAAAGCGCGGGAAATCCAGGGTCTTGGAGTAGGCGGAGAAGCCGGCCACGATCATCTTCGGCTGGCACTCGACGGCCAGGCGCTCGACTTCGTCGTAATCGATCAGGCCGGTGGTGGTGTCGATGCCGTACTGCACCGCATTGTACAGCTTGCCGGAAGAGCTGACCTTGGAGCCGTGGGTCAGGTGGCCGCCGTGGGCCAGGCTCATGCCGAGGATGGTGTCGCCGGCATTGATCAGCGCCAGGTAGACGGCGCTGTTGGCGGAAGAGCCGGAGTGCGGCTGGACGTTGGCGAAGTCGGCGCCGAACAGTTGCTTGGCGCGATCGATGGCCAGTTGCTCGACCACATCCACGTGCTCGCAGCCGCCGTAGTAGCGCTTGCCCGGATAGCCTTCGGCGTACTTGTTGGTCAGGCCGCTGCCCTGCGCTTGCATGACCCGCTTGCTGGTGTAGTTTTCCGAGGCGATCAGCTCGATGTGATGCTCCTGACGGGCTTCTTCGGCGTCCATCGCCGCCAGCAGTTCGTCGTCGTAGCCCTGGATTTGGTCTTGTTTGCTGAACATCGCTGATCTCCTGCGGCACCAGGTTGTGGTGCATCTGTGTCGGAATCGGGGCTGAGCCCTTGTGCAGCCGATGGTATGACTCGCCCTGAAGCGCCAGATGCCTATGCACGCCACGGGAGGTTGCGTTTGCGACATGCACGTTTGCGACAGGTCGCTGTCGCTAATGCCAATACCTGGCGACGGCCAGGCCAGAGCGGCTGCGGCCGTCAGCGCAGCCAGTATTCGCGCAGGGCCGCGAGCACGAGAAAGTGCCCGGGATAGAACAGATAGGCCCAGCGCCGGACCGGCGGTACGCGGATCTGCAGCGGTTGGCGCAGCAGCCAGAGCCCAAACAAGGGCGCCAAAGCGCAGCTGAGGATCACCGCCCAGGCGAAGGGCTCGCCGCGCGCCGCATCGACATAGAAGGGCGGCCAGTAATTGGCGATCAGGCTCAGCAGCAGCGGCCAGATCCAGGCCGGATGGGGTCGATTCAAGGCGTGGACGAAGGCTGCCGGCAGCAAGGCCCCGGCGAGGCCGAACATCAGCCAGGAATGGGCGGCCACGGCCAGCAGCAGGGCGCCCAGAGCCAGCCAGCGTGCCTGGCCATGGGGCTGCTGCACGCCGCTGGCAATCAGCAAACCGAGAACCAGGGTTGGCAGCACATTGAGTGATTGCGGCGCCTGTACCAGCAACCGGTACGGCCACTCGGAAATCAGCGCAAACGCCAACAGCAGGCCAAGGTAGCGCAGCGGTACCGGTGTGCGCGGGCGCGCTGACGGGCGCACCAGGTTGGCAGCGATGGCCAGGCAGAACAGCGGGAAGGCCAGGCGGCCGGGAATATAGAGGGCGTACAGCGGTGACCAGACATACCGTAGGTGGTCGATCAACATGCTCAGCAGCGCCAGCCACTTGAGCAGATCCAGCGCCACATCACGCGGGCGGCTAGCCAGAATAGGGGAAGAGGTCGGCATGGCGGCGCTCAGAGGTCATGGGTCATGGGTCATGCTAGACGTTAACCCAGGATCGCGGTCGCGGCCCCTGCCTTTATCACGCCAGCGCAACACCCGGTAGCGCTGGCGCTGTGATCAGCCCTGCAGCTTGGCGTTGCAGCTGCTGGAGGCGGTCACCAGGCGCTGCTGCAGCGCCGGGTTGGGTTGTGACTGGCTACGCATCGCCTCCAGCTCTGCTGCACTGACCTCGCGGCTGACCTGCTCGGCCGCGCATTCGCAGAAGGCCTGCAGCAGTTCCTTGCTGTGGCTGGCTTGGGCGCCAGCGATGCACTCGTTAGCGAACTCGGTTTTGGCACCCTCGGGCCAGCCGGCGGCAGTCGCAGGCAGGGCAAAGGCCAGGGGAATGAAAAACGCAATCAGGTGACGGTAGTTCATGGTGGATTCCTGTTCGGGGTCAATCACTGCGGCAAGTGCTGCCGGGGCCCTGGTTGTGAGGCTGTTTGCTTCCGTGAGTTCCTTATTGATTTGCCTGCCGTTGCCTGCCAACCATTCGCCGGTGCGGACAGCGCCTGGAGTAAACAAGATGTCGCCACAGCGTGCCCCCCGCGACAGGCTGTGAGGGTAAAGTAGCGCCATGCGCCGATGACCTAACAAGAAGGAACGAACAATGTCCGACTCATCGCAACAGTTCGCCAGCGACAATTATGCCGGCATCTGTCCAGAAGCCTGGTCCGCCATGGCCGAGGCCAATCACGGCCATGACCGCGCGTATGGCGACGATCAATGGACGGCGCGCGCGGCCGATCATTTCCGCGAGTTGTTCGAAACCGACTGCGAAGTGTTCTTCGCCTTCAACGGCACCGCGGCCAACTCCCTGGCCCTGGCGGCAATGTGCCAGAGCTACCACAGTGTGATCTGCTCGGAGACCGCCCACGTCGAGACCGACGAATGTGGCGCCCCGGAGTTTTTCTCCAACGGTTCCAAGCTGCTGCTGGCGCAGACCGAGAACGGCAAGCTGACTCCGTCAGCAATCCGTGAGATCGCCCTCAAACGCCAGGACATCCACTATCCGAAGCCGCGGGTGGTGACCCTGACCCAGGCCACCGAGGTCGGAACGGCCTATCGTCCCGCAGAGGTTCGCGCGATCAGCGCCACCTGCCGCGAGTTGGGCCTCAATCTGCACATGGACGGCGCGCGCTTCTCCAATGCCTGCGCCTTTCTCGACTGCGCGCCGGCCGAGCTGACCTGGAAGGCCGGCGTCGATGTGCTCTGCTTCGGTGGCACCAAGAACGGCATGGCGGTGGGCGAGGCGATCCTGTTCTTCAACAAGGCCCTGGCCGAGGACTTCGACTACCGCTGCAAGCAGGCCGGCCAGCTCGCTTCGAAGATGCGCTACCTGTCCGCGCCCTGGGTCGGCCTGCTGCAGGGCGACGCCTGGCTGAAGTACGCGCGGCATGCCAACCAGTGCGCGCGCCTGCTCGTCGAGCTGGTCCGCGATGTACCGGGGGTCAGTCTGATGTTCCCGGTGGAGGCCAACGGCGTGTTTCTGCAACTGTCAGAGCCGGCCATCGTCGCTCTGCGCGCCAAGGGCTGGCGTTTCTACACTTTCATCGGCGCCGGCGGCGCGCGTTTCATGTGCTCCTGGGATACCGCAGAAGAGCGGGTGCGCGAGCTGGCGGCCGATATCCGCATGGCCATGGCGGCGGGCTAGGCTTCGCCCGATCCGCCAGCCTGCCCAGGATGGCGGATCAGCCCGCCGCCAGATCACCCGGCGTGCTTCAAATGAATATCAGCAGGTTAACCTCGTCTTGTCCGCACAACTGTGCAGCGATGTTCGCTCCAGTCTCTAGCCCTACCCGCACTGATCAAACAGCAGTCGATGGTGCTCTGCTCCCTATAGTCATAGCGGGGGCGAGCCGGTGACGTGCTTGGCCTTTCCTGCCAGGACGTGCGCGGTACCCAGAGCGGCGCAACCGACCACTTACCTTGACAGGGGGGCACTGGGAACCTAGACCAAAACCAGTCATGGCAAATAACCCTGCCTGACACCGAGAGGAAAGTATTCATGCTCCGGTTTGTGGGGGATCGTCCGTCACTCGGCCACGGTTCCCTCCTGTCCAGCATCCGCGCGCGACTCGCCCCCTTTCCCAGATCTTACGGTTCTCCTTTCTGCGTGTTGCGCGTGTTGCATCTCCAGGGAGTACTCCATGAACGACACCTTTAACCTGCAACGCCGACAAGTGCTGCTGGGCAGCGCCGGGGCGGTCGCTTCGGCCGGTCTGTTCGGTTTCAGTCCGCTCAGCCTGGCGGCAGAGATGCCGCTTCCAGACTACGTCAACTGGAAGCATCCCGAGGCGCTGATCGTGCACAGCGCCAACACCCTGGAAACCCGGCGCGAGGCGGTCGGCACCAGTATCGTCACCTCCAACGAGCAACTGTTTGTCCGCAACAACCTGCCGGCGCCGGATGCCTCCATCGTTGCCGACCGTGACGCCTGGACGGTTAGTTTCCAGGGCGTGAAGAACCCGCGCAGCATGACGTTGGCCGAGCTCAAGCGCCTCGACGTCGCGACCGTAGCCAGTGTGCTGCAGTGTTCGGGCAACGGCCGAGCGTTTTTTCCGCATAGCGCCAGCGGCACCCAGTGGTCGGTCGGCGCAGCCGGCTGCGTGATCTGGAGCGGGGTGCCGGTCGGCGCCGTGGTCAATGCGCTAGGCGGCATCGATGACGACGCGCAGTACATGACCAGCACCGGCGGCGAGGTGCTGCCCGCGGGACTTGAGCCTAAGAGTGTGGTGGTCGAACGCTCGGTGCCGCTCCGTGCGCTGGATCAGGCGATTCTCGCCTGGGAGCTGAACGGCGAGCCGCTGCCGCTGGCCCACGGCGGCCCATTGCGTCTGGTGGTGCCCGGCTACTACGGGGTGAACAACATCAAGTACGTCAAGCAGGTGGCCTTCACCGCAAAGCAAACCGATGCCAAGATCCAGGCCTCCGGCTATCGCATCCGCCCCGTTGGCCAGGGAGGCGCGCCCGATCAGCCGTCAATGTGGGAGATGAGTGTCAAATCCTGGATCACCCAGCCGCTGCATCAGGCCAAGGCCGGGCGGGTCCAGATCCAGGGCGTGGCGTTCGGTGGCGCCAGGTCGGTGAAAGGTGTCGAGGTGTCCCTGGACGGTGGCAGGGACTGGCAGATGGCGCGCTTCGTTGGCCCGGAGCTGGGGCCATACGCCTGGCGGCCATTTGTGTTGTTCGTCGAACTCAAGCCGGGCAGCTACAGCATCGCCAGCCGAGCTATCGATGCCCTGGGAGCCATGCAGCCCGAGGAACGCCTGGATAATGAACGCGGCTACGGCCACAACGGTTGGCGCGATCATGCCGTCAGCCTTGTGGTGGTCTGATGGTGAGGTGGCTGTTGGTCGTGGCTGGCCTGATGGCGGCTGTTTCGGTAGCAGCGGATGATGCCCGTCTGGAGCTCGGCCGGCAGGTGTTCACCGAGCAGGCGCAGCCATCCTGTAGCCTCTGCCATAGCCTGCGCGAGGCCGCTGCCAGCGGCGTCATCGGCCCCGACCTGGATCAGCTCAAACCGAGCGTCGAGCAGGTCGCGGCTGCAGTCCAGGGTGGTGTTGGGGTGATGCCGAGTTTTGCCGCAACCCTCAGCGCTGAGCAGATCGAGGCAGTGGCTTGCTATGTGGCGCAGGTGGCCGGACAGTGAGTCCTATACTGGGTTTTTTGATCCCCGCAAGAATTGCCAAGGAACGGCGCCGGCAAAGGATGATGACTGAGCATGAAGAGCAGTGAAGCGATTTATCGAGAAGCCTTGGGTCAGCTCCAGCGGCTGATCGAGCAGGCCACCGCGCAGGGGGTGGAGGAGGCCCATGCCGCAGCACTGGCTACGGCGGATCGCTATGCCCACCCATCCGTGCGCATGGTCTACATCGTCGCAGTCGAGGAGGCTGGATTGCTGTTCTTCGCCAATACCGAGAGTGGCAAGGGTCAGCAACTGATCGACAATCCGCGCGCATCGCTGTGTTTCTTCTGGCGCGAGCTGCAGGAGCAGGTGACGCTCGAGGGCGACGTCATCCGGCAGTCCGTTGAAACCTCGGACAACTATTGGCGCAAGCGGCCCCGCGAGACCCAATTGGCTGCCTGGGTGCTTCCTCAGGGCACGCCTGCGCCAGGAAAAGGCGAATCGCGTCGACAGGTGCGCCAGCTTGAACAGACCCTGGGCTTTGAGCCCGTGCCGCGCAGCCCAAACTGGTGCGCCTTTCGCCTTCAGCCTGAGCGGATCGAGTTCTGGCCGTCCGGTTGGCCGCGCATGCGTGAGCGCGTCAGGTATCTGAAAGGTGCGGATGGGTTGTGGTCTGAAGGGCTGCTTAGCCCTTGAGCCGCTGTCGGTATGCGATGCAGGACGGCTTGAGCAACCATGACGGTTGCGCTTGATGTGCAGCGGACGGATAAAGCTTTTCTCCACCGCGCCGGTCTGGCGGCGGGGGAGAAAAGCCCGGTCGATCAATAATCGATAGCCACATCGCCCTGGGGCACGCTGCAACAGGACAGGATATAGCCTTCGGCAACGTCCTCGTCGGTGATCCCGCCGTTATGCTCCATGCTCACCTCGCCGGCGGTCTTCATCACCTTGCAGGTGCCGCAGATGCCCATGCCGCAGGCCTTGGGAATGTGCAGGCCAAGTTTGGCTGCTGCGGCATGCACGGTCTCGCCCGGATCGATGCGAATGCTCTTGCCGGTGGCGACGAATGCCACCTGATGCTGCTCGGCCAGCGGCACCGGATCGGCGTCGGCCGCTTCGGCGGCCCACTCCTTGGCTTCTTCGCGTACATCCGCCGGCGTCGCGCCGAAGGATTCCTCGTGATAATGCGACATGTCGAAGCCATTGGCTTCGAGCAGGCGCTTGACTGCATTCATATAGGGCGTTGGCCCGCAGCAGAAGATCTCCCGCTCCATGAAGTCCGGCGCCATCATGTGCATCATGGCCTGGTTGAGGTAACCGCGGTAGCCGGCCCAGGCCTCGCCCAAGCCGTGCTTCTCGCAGATGATGTGCAGGCTGAAATTGTTGATCCGCGCCGCTATGTTTTCCAGCTCGCGGTGGTAGATCACGTCCTTCGGCGAACGTGCGCTGTGCACGAAGACCATGTCGACGTTGGCGTTGGTGTCATAGAACCAGCGGGCCATGGACATCACCGGGGTGATACCAACGCCACCACTGAGGTAGAGCACCTTGTCTGCGGGAAAGTCGATGGCGTTGAACAGGCCCGCCGGGCCGTGCACCGGCAGTTCGTCGCCCTCCTTGAGATTGTCGTGCAACCAGTTGGACACCTTGCCGCCCGGCACCCGCTTGACCGTCACGGAGAAGCTGTAGGGCACCGCCGGCGAGCTGGAGATGGTGTATGAGCGCATGACCGGCTGGCCGTCGATCTCCAGCTCTAGGGTGACGAACTGCCCCGGTTTGAAGAAGTACAGTACCGGCTGCTCGGCCATGAAGCAGAAGGTGCGAACGTCCCAGGTTTCCTGGATCACCTTGACGCAACGCACTACATGGCGGCCGTTGCTCCAGGTCTGGGTGGTGACGGTGTTGAGGAAATCGTTCGACATGGTCGGTATCTCGCGCGCAGCGGCCTGATGTTGGCCTATTCCGGTGAATTGTGCGCAACGACCCGCGCCCTCATTTACCCATGAGCGACATATACATGCTTATCGCGACCTGCCACGAGGGCCGTGGCTTGCCGCGTCGGAAACGGATGTGGCTATGTCGCCTATGGATAAGGTTTGCCCTGCGAGCATAGCCACACTCCGCCCCAGCCGAAGCAAACGGAAAAAGAGCGCACGACCAGTGTTCCGCGTATTTAGTCGCCACTCGGCAGGCGACTTACGAAGGGTCAGTCACGCCGCCTTGCGTAGCAACCGAAACAGCCACTTTTTGCGGCGCTCGCATGGCGAGTCGCCATTGAGGAGTTACCGATGGACGTCACTTCCACCCTGAGCCTGGGCGACCCGCTGGAGCCCGCACGCAAGGCCACCGCCGAGATGCTGCAGAGCCGCGAGCGCACCTTTTCGTTGCCGCAACCGTTCTATAACGATGAGCGCCTGTTCCAGATCGACATGCAGGAGATCTTCCACAAGGAATGGTTGATCGCCGGCATGACCTGCGAGATCCCGGCCAAGGGTAACTACCTGACCCTGCAGATCGGCGACAACCCGATCATCGTCATCCGCGGCGCCGAAGGCGTGGTACATGCCTTCCACAACGTCTGCCGCCATCGCGGTTCACGCCTGTGCACCAGCGACAAGGGCAAGGTGGCCAAGTTGGTCTGCCCTTACCACCAGTGGACCTATGAGATCGACGGGCGTCTGCTGTTCGCTGGCACCGAGATGGGCGCCGACTTCAATATGAAGGACTACGGCCTCAAGCCGGTGCAGTGCAAGACGGCGGGCGGCTATATATTTATCTCCCTGGCCGAGAATCCGCCAGCGATCGACGACTTCCTCACCACCCTGGCTCATTACATGGAGCCTTACGACATGGAAAACACCAAGGTGGCCGTGCAGTCCACCTTGCTGGAAAAGGCCAACTGGAAGCTGGTGCTGGAAAACAACCGCGAGTGCTACCACTGCAATGGTGCGCACCCGGAGTTGCTCAATACCCTGCTGGAATGGGACGACGTCACCGACCCGCGCGCCACTCAGGCTTTCAAGGACCAGGTGGCCGAATGCACCAGTCGCTGGGACAAAGACAACATCCCCTACGCCCATGCCAGCTTCGGCCTGCGTAACCGCATCGTGCGCATGCCGCTGCTCAAGGGCACCGTGTCGATGACCATGGATGGCAAGCCGGGCAGCAAGAAACTTATGGGTCGCATCACCGACCCGGACCTGGGTTCGATGCGCATCCTGCACCTGCCGCACGCCTGGAATCACTGCATGGGCGATCACATCATCGTCTTTACCGTATGGCCGATTAGTGCCCAAGAAACAATGGTCACCACCAAGTGGTTGGTGCACAAGGATGCAGTGGAAGGCGTCGACTATGACGTGGCGCGCCTGCGCCAGGTGTGGGACGCAACCAACGATCAGGATCGTCGCCTGGCCGAAGAGAATCAGCGCGGCATCAACTCCACGGCGTATCAGCCCGGACCGTATTCAAAAACCTACGAGTTCGGTGTGGTCAATTTTATTGACTGGTACAGCGAGCGCCTGCTGAACAACCTCGGAGCTGAGCCGGCAGCCCATCTGCGTCAGGTCAACGACTGAGTGTCACTGTCGGCCCGCCTTGTGCGGGCCGACGCGTTTCTGGAGACCGTCTGATGTCGATTAGCCTGGGGTTGGTTATTCTGTTGACCTTATATAGTGGCTACGCCAGTTGGCGCATCCAGAGGTCGAAGGCATCAGGCGCTAGCAACCACCTGAACAGGAGTGGCGGCGTTGGTAAATAACTTTGAATAATAAAGGCTTGACGTAGTTTCTGTCGGGCCTATAATCCGCACCTCTTCTGGCGCAGGCTTCTCGGTAAACGTCTTGTAAAACAAGAAGTTAGCTTAAAAAGAGAAGTTGCAACGCAGTGAAAGCTGCGTAGAGTGCGCCGCTTCTGCAGGGTTTAGGTTTGGTTCTGCAGGTGAGTCGGTCGAGGTGGTCGAAAGCGGTAAAAGAGGTGGTTGACAGCGGTTTGAAACGCTGTAGAATTCGCCTCCCGCTAACGAGAAGCCTAGAGTTGATCGGAAGCGCAAGTGGTTGAAGTTGAAAAGAAATTTTCGTGATCGCTTGACAGTAAATGAGGCTGCTGTAGAATGCGCGCCTCGGTTGAGACGAAAGACTCAGCCACCGCTCTTTAACAACTGAATCAAGCAATTCGTGTGGGTGCTTGTGAGGTAAGACTGTTAGTCGCAAGATTATCAGCATCACAAGTAGGCACTCGAAGTTCGAGAGTTTATTTGGAAATG
>NZ_JAJISP010000010.1 GCF_022132145.1 Pseudomonas sp. MMS21 TM103
CACCAGATCGACCCCGGCGATGTGCGCATAGAGATCGCGGTGCAGGTCGAGGCCCTGCATGGCGATCTGGTAGCCCTCGTTGGCCAGCACCTGCTCGGCCGGAATGATCCCGGCCTTGATGATCCGCTGATCATGATAGAGATCGGCGAGGAACATGTTCAGCGCCTGCACGCGCTGGATGCAGCCGCGCTCGACCATGCGCCACTCGCTGGCCGGAATGCTGCGCGGAATGGTGTCGAAGGGGATCAGCCGCTCGGTGCCCTGCTCATCGCCATACAGGGTGAAGGTGATGCCGGCGCGGTGAAACAGCAGGTCCGCCTCGCGGCGGCGCAGGTCCAGTTGTTCTGGAGGGATTGCCGCCAGCCATCGGGCGAACTCTAGATAATGTGGGCGACACTTACCCTGTGCATCGTACATTTCATCGTAGTACTTGCGATCCATACCGCATTCCTCATCCGCTGATGACCATCACTATCGCAAATCGCCAAGCCCGTGCCATCTAGAAATTTGCTTTATTTAACAAAGCTGGGAATTCTCAAATAATACCGAGCTGATTTGTCATCATCAGTCTTTGCCAATACTTACCTCGGCGTGCGGCGCGAGTCGACTTATGCAAAAGAGCTTTCTTGCGGTTGTACTCACGACTGCAGGCTCGGCAGGGAGGGGCGGCTAACTGCGGAGCTGAGTTGAAAGCCGCCAACCGATGTTGTCCGGCGAAGCAGGCACTCACAACAAGCGGTATTCATAGCCAGCGCTCATCTGCCAGCGGGGCCTGTGACCTTTACTGGAATCGGGTCGCACTCTTCAGGCCAATTGAGTCGTCACATGCCTGAGTGGCGGGAAGTAACGGGCTGACGTGCAATCGTCTGGAAGCCAGCGTTACACTTCACGTTGAATTCAAGGTGTCGATCATGGCGAAAAGAAAAAAAGGCTCCGTCAAAATGACGCAAGAGCCCAGTGGTGCACGGGCAGTTGAGGGTAAGTTGACTGCCGATAGCAAGGCTCAACTACCTGTGGTGGCCGGAGGCACCGGGTCGAGTTTTCCAATAGTAGGGATTGGTGCCTCTGCCGGTGGGCTGGCTGCGTTCGAGGCGTTTTTCTCCGGCATGCCGACTGACAGCAATCCGAACATGGCTTTCGTGCTGGTCCAGCATCTGGCGCCTGATTATAAAAGCATGCTCACGGATCTGATTGGACGCTTCACCCGTATGCAGGTCTTCGAGGTGGTGGATGGCATGCAGGTACAGCCAAACTGCGCCTACATAATCCCGCCCAACCGCGACATGGTATTCATCAATGGCACCTTGCAATTGCTGTCGCCAGTCGAACCACGTGGTCAACGCTTGCCTATCGATTTTTTCTTCCGTTCGCTGGCTCTCGATCAGCGGGAACGGGCTATAGGTATCGTGCTATCCGGTACAGGCAGTGATGGCACATTGGGCGGGCGGGCGATCAAGGCCGAAGGTGGCATGTTCATGGCTCAGGATCCCGACTCAGCGGAATTCGACGGCATGCCGCGTAGCGCCATTGCGACCGGGCTGGTCGATTACGTGCTGCCGCCAGCCGAGATGCCGGTACAGATCATGGCTTACGTTGCCCATGCCTTCGGCAAGCCGCCGCTGTTGGCCAGCATTCCGATATCCAGGGCCGAAGACGCCTTGAAGAAGATATTCATTGCACTGCGTACCCATGTTGGCCATGACTTTTCGCAGTACAAACCGAGTACCGTCTTGCGCCGCATTGAACGGCGCATGGCGGTCCATCAGCTTGAGAATATCGACAGCTACGTCAGGTATTTGCATCAGGCGCCAAACGAGGTCGAGTCGCTATTTCGCGACTTGTTGATCGGCGTGACCAATTTCTTCCGTGATCCGGCAGCGTTCAAGACGCTTGAGGAACTGGCTATCCCGCAGATTTTCGCCAATAACCCACCGGGCTCGGCGATCAGGGTCTGGTCAACCGGCTGTTCAACCGGCGAGGAGGCCTACTCGCTGGCCATCCTCTTGCAGGAACACCGTGAGACGCTCAAACAGGATTACACGGTTCAGGTATTCGCCACCGACATAGATAGCCGCGCGATCGCCACCGCGCGCACTGGTATTTACCCGACCAGCATAACCGCCGACATGAGCCCTGAACGGCTGAAGCGGTTTTTCACCCTTGAGCCCGATGGCAGTGGCTACCGAATTCACAAAAGCATCCGGGATATGCTGGTGTTTTCCGAACAGGACCTGATCAAGGATCCGCCGTTTTCCAGGCTTGACCTGATTTGCTGTCGCAACCTGCTGATTTACCTGGGGGCGGAATTGCAGAAGAAAGTCATTCCGCTGTTCCACTACGCACTCAAGCCGGGTGGCATCTTGTTTCTTGGCACCTCCGAAGGTATCGGCGATTTTGACGACCTGTTCAGCGTGCTTGATCGCAAGTCGAAGCTGTATCAGCGCAAGGAAGACTTCCATGGCATGCATCGCACCTTCCTCAGCCGCTTTCTGTCCCCGGCGACCGCCGCTGACATGATCAGCGTGGCGCGCGCTCCGGGTAACGCCAAAGCGGTGTTTCCGAGTAAATTGCCGCTGCGCGAGATCACCGAGCAGGCGCTCTTGCAGCACCTGGCTGCAGTCGCAGCGCTGATCAACGCCCAAGGCGATATCCTCTACCTGCATGGCCGCAGCGGCATGTACCTGGAGCCAGCACCGGGCGAGGCGGGCATCAACAATATCCTCAAGATGGCGCGCGAGGGCTTGCGTTCCAACCTGGCCAAGAGCCTGCACCAGGCAGTGGCCAGCAAACACAACGTTGAGCTCAAGGCGCTGCAGGTCAAGACCAATGGCCACTTCACCCCGGTCAACCTTTCTATCTGCCCGGTGAAGTCCGGACAGGACGCGACCGTGGAAGCGTCCCTGTTCGTGGTCATCCTGGAAGAGGCGCCAGCCCTGCAAGTGCCCCAGGCGCACCAGACTTCCGCGCAGGCAGGTTTGGCTGGCGAGGGTCGCGATGCGGGGATGGACGCGCGCCTTGAGGCGCTCAAGCAGGAGCTGCAAAGTAAGGAAGGCTACCTGCAGAGCACCATCGAGGCGCTGGAGACCTCCACCGAAGAACTCAAATCCTCCAATGAGGAAATGCAGTCGGTCAACGAGGAGCTGCAATCAACCAACGAGGAATTGGAGACCTCCAAGGAAGAGTTGCAATCGGTCAACGAGGAGCTGGCGACCATCAACGCCGAACTGCAGATCAAGGTGCTCGAGTTGTCGCAGGCGAACAACGACATGAACAACCTGCTGGCCGGCACCGGAATCGGCACGGTCTTCGTTGATCTCAATCTGCGCATTCTGCGCTTCACTCCGGCGGCATCGCGGATCATCAACCTGATCCCGAGTGATGTCGGTCGACCGGTCGGTCACATCGTCTCCAATCTGCTTGGCTACGACCGCCTGGTGGCCGATGTGAAGGCGGTGCTGGATACCTTGACGCCCAAGGAGATCGATGTGCAAACCATGGAAGGGCGCTGGTACAAGATGCGCATTTTGCCCTATCGCACCCTGGACAATGTGATCGAGGGGGCGGTGATCACCTACGTCGATATCAATGAGCACGAGACCCTGCGCCTCAACGAAGAGCGTTACCGGCTGGCGGCGAAAGCTGCAAGGGAAGTCATTTGGGATTGGGACATCATCAAGGGTGAGCAACGCTGGAATGAGGCGGGAGTCCCGCTCTTCGGCTGGACCGACATAGTCTCTGCACCACAATCGATCAGCTGGTGGCTAGAACGCATCCACCCAGAGGATCGCCAGCGGGTCAACGACGGCATCCACGCCGCCGTGGCCGATTTCTCACGCACGCACTGGGAAGATGAGTACCGCTTTCGCAAGGCCGATGGGGCCTATGCAACCGTACTCGATCGTGGATTTGTCCTGCGCAACGAACACGGACAGGCCATTCGCATGATCGGGGCAATGCTCAATATCACCGAGCGCAGACAGGCCGAAGATGCGCTACGGGTTAACGAAGCGCGCCTGCGAGTGGCCCTTGAGGCCACGCCCGTTGTGGTCTTCAATCAGGACAAGGAATTACGTTACACATGGATCTATAATTCTAAATTGGCGGTGCCGGCTGTGCAGTTTCTCGGAAAGACCGATACCGACCTGTTGCCGGAAGAGATCGCCGTCAACGTGACTGCAATCAAACGGCAAGTACTGGAGAGCGGGGTGGGGACCCGGCAGCGAGTTCATAGCAATATGTATGGCAAACCAACCCCTTGTGATTTGACCGTGGAACCTTTGTGTGATGATTCTGGCACCATTATAGGTATTACCGGCGCATCTATTGAGGTCACCGAACAGCAGCATCAGGATGTAGCTCACGCAAGGCCGGATCCACACCTCCAGGGTGAATGAGGGCTGCCAATGAAAGACAAGCATGCTCCAGAGAAATGCGTCGCCACTTCGGCGAGCTCAGGGGCAGTGTTGCGCCAGATGGCTGAAGAAATCATTGGCGATGATGCCCGGGACTCGCGCGCGAGTCCGCCGCTCCTGACACCAGAAGCGATGCAGCAGGCTTTGCATGAGTTACGCGTGCACCAGATCGAACTGGAGATGCAGAACGAGGAACTGCGTCAGGCGCAGGCCAAGATTGAAGATGCGAAAGAGCGCTATTTCGATCTCTATGACCTGGCCCCGATTGGCTACCTGACGCTTAGCGCACAGGGCTCGATCCTCCAGGCCAACCTGACCTCGACCCGTCTGCTGGAAGTGGTTCGCGCCGAATTGATCAAGCAGCCGATCACGCGCTTCATCTATCGCGACGACCAAGACATTTTCTATCAGCTGCGTAAACGGCTGATTAGCACAGGTGAGCCACAGACGTGCGAGCTGCGCATGGTCAGGAGTGGCGGGGCGATACTGTGGGCACACCTGGACGCAACCAAGGCTCAAGACGAAGGTGGCGCAGCGGCATTGCGTATCGTCCTAAGTGATTACAGCGCACGCAAGCTCGCTGAGGATGCACTGCAGGAGAGCTATCAGGCCCTGCACAGCATTCTGGACGCTACCCTCGACGGCTTTTGGCGGATTGATGTTCGCGGCAATATTCTCGATGTAAACCCGACCTACTGTGAACAGTCGGGTTACAGCCGTGAAGAGCTGCTGAGGATGAACGTCTCCGATCTGGAAGTGGCGGAGTGCGCCGCCGCATCAGCGAAACAGACCCTCACCCTGATTGAAACCGGTCATGGGCAGTTCGAGTCAGTCCATCGCCGCAAGGACGGATCCCTTTGGCAGGTGGAAGTTAGTAGTACTTATCGTGACGCTGCCGGGGGGCAGGTTTTCGTGTTCCTGCGTGATATTTCCAAGCGCAAACAAGCCGAAGAAAAACTCCAGCTCGCGGCCAACGTGTTCTCGCACTCCCGCGAAGGCATCATGATTACCGCGGCCGATGGCAGCATAATCAACGTCAATGCCGCTTTTAGCCGAATTACAGGCTACAGCCGCGACGAAGCCATAGGGCAGACTCCGCAAATTCTCAGCTCAGGCCGCCAAACCAGAGAGTTTTACGAGTCCATGCAGCATAGCCTGAAGCAAAAAGGTCACTGGTACGGTGAACTCTGGAACAGGCGCAAAAACGGCGAAATTTATGCCGAGATGCAAACCGTCAGTAGCGTGCGCGATTCCAACGGCGACGTCATACAGTACGTGGCACTGTTCTCCGATATCACCGAAATCAAGGCGCAGCAGAGCAAGCTTGAGCACATCGCGCACTACGACGCCCTGACCTCGCTGCCCAACCGCGTGCTCTTGGGCGACCGCCTGCGGCATGCCATCGCGCAGGCGCAGCGGCGCGGGCAACTGCTGGAAGTCGTCTACCTGGACCTGGACGGTTTCAAGGCGATCAACGACAAGCACGGCCATGAGGCCGGCGACAAACTGCTGATTGCCCTTTCTGGCAGCATGAAGCAGGCGCTGCGTGAATGCGACACCCTCGCCCGTATTGGCGGCGATGAGTTCGTTGCCGTGCTGGTCGACCTGCCGGATGTAGCCACCAGCATGCCAATGCTCAACCGGCTGCTCGCCGCAGCGGCGCAAGTGGTGCATGTGGGCGACCTCGCGCTGCAAGTATCGGCCAGCATGGGGGTGACCTTTTGTCCGCAGCAGGATGAGGTGGACGCGGATCAACTGATGCGTCAGGCCGATCAGGCCATGTATCAGGCCAAAGTGTCCGGCAAGAACCGTCTGCATTTCTTCGATGTCGAGCAGGATCGTAGCGTGCGCGGCCATCACGAAAGCCTGGAGCATATCCGCCTTGCGCTGGCGGAGCACGAGTTCGTCCTCTACTACCAACCCAAGGTGAATATGCGTAGCGGCGAAGTCATCGGTGTCGAAGCCCTGATTCGCTGGCTGCACCCACAGCGAGGGCTTTTGGCTCCGGCGATATTTCTCCCAGTGATCGAGGATCATCTGCGGGCGATCGAAATGGGCGAATGGGCAATCAATCAGGCCCTGATCCAGATGGAAGAATGGCTCAAGGTCGGGCTGGACATCGAAGTCAGTGTCAACATTGGTGCTCGCCAGTTGCAGCAGAAGAATTTCGTTGAGAGCCTGCAGGCTATTCTCAAAGCCCATCCGCAAGTCAAACCCTCGCGCTTGCAACTGGAGATTCTGGAAACCAGCGCACTGGAAGACGTTGCGCATGTGTTCCAGGTAATCGAAGCCTGTCGGGAAATCGGGGTGATGTTCGCGCTGGATGATTTCGGTACGGGTTATTCCTCACTTACCTACCTCAAACATCTACCGGTAGCCTTGCTCAAAATCGACCAGAGCTTCGTCCTTGGCATGCTCGATGACCCGGATGACCTGTCCATTCTCAAGGGGGTAGTTGGCTTGGCCAGCGCCTTCCGCCTTGAGGTCATTGCCGAAGGCGTTGAAAGCCTGGAGCATGGCGCTCTATTACTGCAACTGGGTTGCGAGCAGGCTCAGGGGTTTGGTATCGCCGCGCCAATGGCTGCACACGAAGTGCCCAACTGGGTTGCGACCTGGTGGCAGGGCTCGGATTGGTGCAACTTGCCATCGGCGAGCAAAGAAGACTTGGCGCGCCTGATGGCCAGCGTCGAACTGCGCGCCTGGATCAAGGCCATGGACAACTACCTCAAGGGCGAGCGTGCATCCCAACCCAGCCTGGATCGGCAACAGAGCTATTTTAAGCAATGGCTGAAAATAGCTGGCCAGGATCCGTGCTTCTCGCACCCGTCCTTTGCTGCCGTCAACGAGTTGCATGCTCAGATCAATATGCTGGCAAGTGAAGTCTGTGATCTGCATGTCAAGGGTCGTGAGGCGCAGGTACAGACAAGGATCGGCGAACTTCATGCCCTGCAGGACTGCATGCTTGAACAGTTGCAAACGCTGGTCCAGTAAGTGGTCCAATAGTACGGATCTGGCAGCTTGGGGGCTGCGCAGGTCTTCTCGCTAAGGCTGAGCGGGGTGGGGCGGTGCTGGACTTCGCCCCTGCGCGCCAACCCGCATCAGTTGCACTCTTCACTATCCAAAGCCGTTCGCTGAGTCGGGATTTCGCGTGCGCGGCATGGGCCGGCCGACCCTCTAACATTGTATGGTCAGTGCAGCCTGATAGACTGTCTGGGTATTTGCCAACTTTTAGGAGTCTCATGATCAAGAAATGCTTGTTCCCAGCAGCCGGTTACGGCACACGCTTTCTACCTGCAACCAAGGCCATGCCCAAGGAGATGTTGCCGATAGTGAACAAGCCACTGATCCAGTATGGCGTCGAAGAGGCGCTTGAAGCTGGGCTGACGGAGATTGCCATGGTCACCGGCCGTGGCAAGCGCTCGTTGGAGGATCACTTCGACATCAGCTACGAGCTGGAACAGCAGATCCGCGACACCGACAAGGAAAAATACCTGGTAGGCATCCGCCGCCTGATCGATGAATGCAGTTTTTCCTACACCCGTCAGGTCGAAATGAAAGGCCTCGGCCACGCGATTCTCTGTGCTCGTCCGCTGATTGGTGACGAGGCCTTTGCCGTGGTGCTGGCCGATGACCTGTGCCTGAACCTGGAAGGCGACGGTGTATTGACCCAGATGATCAAGCTGTACAACCAGTTCCGCTGCTCGATCGTCGCCATTCAGGAAGTGCCGCCGGAGGAGACCCACAAGTATGGCGTGATCGCCGGCGAGATGATTCGCGACGATATCTACCGGGTCAACAGCATGGTCGAGAAGCCCAAGCCGGAAGATGCGCCATCCAATCTGGCGATCATCGGTCGCTACATCCTTACCCCGGATATTTTCGACATCATCAAAAATACCCCCCCGGGCAAGGGTGGCGAAATCCAGATTACCGATGCGCTGATGAAACAGGCCCAGGACGGCTGCGTACTGGCCTACAAGTTCAAGGGTCAACGCTTCGACTGCGGCGGCGCAGAGGGCTATATCGAGGCCACCAACTTCTGCTTCGAGAACCTCTACAAGCCGGGCAAGGCTTTCTAAGCCTGAGTTCAGCTTGAGCGAAAGCCACCTTCGGGTGGCTTTCTGCTTCAGGTCGACGAAAAACTCAAACCATCACCGCGAGTCGTGCTGCTGACCTCGACACTAAGGCCTCACGGAATCGGCATGGACTCGGAGCCAGGGCCCAGCGGTTGACCGTAACTGAACTCGACATAATTGCCCGCGGGATCACTTAGCCCGCAGTAATAACCGACAGGGTAGGGCTCATCGCGTGGCGCCCAGATCAGGCAGCCCGATTCTTGCGCTTTGGCAGCGATCTGGTCGACTTGATCGCGGCTCTCCAGAGCAAAACCGAAATGGCTGTAATCGTCCGCGGCCAGTTGCCGATCCTGACCACCCGGCATGATCACGAATATGAAGGTGTGTTCTTTGCCGGGCTCGGCCATCCAGACGATGCGCGAGCCTTTGCCCGCACGCTCGTGGATCACGCGCATGCCGCAGAACTCCGAATAAAACGCCACACAGGCATCCAGATCCGGCACATGCAAAGCCAAATGGGTGAGGGTAGGGCGCATGGCGTTTCTCCTCTTGGTGACACAGCAAGTTTAGGCCTGGGGCAGGGTTCAGTGCGATTAGGTTATGCTGGCGGCCTGCTAAGGAGGCTGACCATGACCTATGATTTCGACCTGTTTGTAATCGGTGCCGGTTCCGGTGGTGTACGTGCTGCGCGGTTTGCCGCCGGTTATGGTGCCCGCGTGGCCGTAGCCGAGAGCCGTTATCTGGGCGGCACCTGCGTCAATGTCGGCTGTGTGCCGAAAAAGCTGCTGGTGTATGGCGCGCACTTTGCCGAGGATTTCGAGCAGGCCCAGGCTTTTGGTTGGTCGTTATCAGGTGAAGCGACATTCGATTGGCCGACCCTGATCGCCAACAAGAACCGAGAGATCGAACGCCTCAATGGCATCTACCGTAACCTGCTGCTCAACAGTGGCGTAACCCTGCTCGAGGGTCATGCGCGGCTGCTTGATGGGCATAGCGTGGAGTTGGGCGGCCAGCGCTACAGCGCCAAGCACATTCTCATCGCCACCGGTGGCTGGCCGCATATCCCGCAAATTCCGGGACACGAACATGCCATCGGCTCTAATGAAGCTTTCTTTCTCGAGCAATTGCCCAAGCGCGTGCTGGTGATTGGCGGTGGCTATATCGCCGTGGAGTTCGCCTCGATTTTTCATGGCCTCGGCGCCCAGACCTCGCTGCTCTATCGCCGCGAGCTGTTTCTGCGCGGCTTCGACGGCGCAGTGCGCCAGCACCTGCGCGAAGAACTGAGCAAGCGCGGCCTGGATCTGCAGTTCAACAGCGATATCGAACGCATCGACAAACAGCCCGACGGCAGCCTGCAGGCAACGCTGAAGGACGGTCGGGTACTAGAAACCGATTGCGTGTTCTACGCCACCGGCCGGCGGCCGATGCTGGACAACCTGGGCCTGGAGAACACCGCGGTAGAGCTCGACGAGCGCGGCTATATCAAGGTCGACGAACAGTTCCAGACAACCGCGCCTTCGATTCTGGCGCTCGGCGATGTCATCGGCCGGGTGCAGCTGACCCCGGTGGCGCTGGCCGAAGGCATGGCGGTGGCGCGACGACTGTTCAAACCAGAGGAGTATCGCCAGGTCGACTACCGGACGATTCCTACCGCCGTCTTCAGCCTGCCGAATATCGGCACCGTCGGCCTTAGCGAAGAGCAGGCGAGGGAGGAGGGCTACCGGGTGGAAGTCTACGAAAGTCGTTTCCGGCCGATGAAACTGACGCTCACCGAATGCCAGGAACGCACCCTGATGAAGCTGGTGGTGGATGCCGACAGCGACCGCGTATTGGGTTGCCACATGGTTGGCCCGGAAGCCGGTGAAATCGTCCAGGGCCTTGCCGTGGCCCTCAAGGCTGGGGCAACCAAGCAGATTTTCGACGAGACCATTGGCGTGCATCCGACGGCTGCCGAAGAGTTTGTTACCATGCGCACCCCTGTGAGCAGCTGAAATCGCCATGCCGCAACTTTTCTACCTGGCTGACCTGTTCGGCGTAGCCGTATTCGCCATCACCGGCGCCTTGATGGCTGGGCGCAAATCCATGGATCTGTTCGGCGTGCTGGTGATTGCCGTGATCACCGCGCTGGGTGGCGGAACCTTGCGCGATCTGATTCTCGACAATCACCCGGTCAGCTGGATCCGTGACGACACCTATATCGTCATCGCGTCCCTGGCGGCGGTGGGCACCGTGGTGTGGGTACGCTTGACCCAGCCGATCCATGAGAAGGGGCTGCTGATCGCCGATGCCTTTGGCTTGGCCGTGTTCACCGTGATCGGCACAGAAGTGGCCTTGCAGCACAACGTGCCACTGAGTACTGCCGTGATCATGGGGGTCATGACCGGTGTCGCTGGCGGCGTGATGCGCGATGTCATCTGTAATGAAATCCCGCTTATATTCAGGAAAGAAATCTACGCCACCGCCTGTATTGCCGGTGCCTTGGTGTTTATCGGACTGCGCGCACTGGACACGCCGCACTGGGTCGATACCAGCATCGCCATGTTGACCGTATTGCTTATCCGCCTGGCGGCAATTCGTTGGCGTTTCTCCTTGCCACGGTTTCATTTGCTGGATCGGGACTGAGCATGATCGAACGCTTGGATCACTTAGTGCTGACCGTTGCCGACATTGCCCGCACGGTCGACTTTTATCAGCGCGTGCTGGGCATGCGGCATGAGGTCTTTGGCCAAGGCCGGAGTGCGCTGGTGTTTGGACAGCAGAAATTCAATCTGCATCAGCATGGCAACGAGTTCGAACCAAAAACCAAACAACCAACGCCAGGGGCGATCGACCTGTGCCTGATCACGCGTTGGTCGATCGATGCGGTGATTGAGCACCTGACGCAGCACGGCGTGACTGTCGAGCAAGGGCCAGTGGTGCGCACCGGTGCAATCGGCCCAATCGAGTCGGTGTACCTGCGTGATCCCGATGGCAACCTGATCGAAGTGAGCCGTTACCTCTGAGCAGCGTCAAGCCAAGACAAGGAAAGAAAGGCCTGAATGCACATGGCAAACACCTATTGCTTCGCTGACCAAATACGCTATTTAACATAATATACATTATGCGAAGTGACAGGCTTGGCTACAGCGGTAGTTAGCCCAACATGACAGATCACAGTCGGAACAATATCCTCCGCCTTATCAAGAACTACGCCAACCGCCGCTTGTATGACACTCACACGAGCAGCCACTTGACCCTTGCGGATGTCCGTCAGCTGGTGATCGAGGGCGAACGAATCACTCATCCGCATCACCTCGTTTCTCGTCATCTTTGGCGCACTGGCGGCATAGGAGGCAACGGTGCCTAGACCGCCGCGGGAACTTTCCCGCCCGCTGCTTGCAGGTATCGGGCTGCCGTCCTCCGGGTGCGGATCAGCAGTGGCCGACTCAAGTAACCACTGCGCTGGATGGCTCTCCACGCTAAACGGAGGAGCCTGCAGAGTTCGGGAAAATCTTACGCCAGGCCTGCTAGGCCCCCTATTGCAGCAGTTCGGCGAAGCTCGACATGGGGGAAAGACCTAGAGGTACTTGGTGATTTGCTTGAAGTCTTCCAGCGGCGCGCGCTCGCCCGTGGAGAGTGCTGCGACCGTATGTTCCAGGCAGTGATCGATATGGTCCTGGATCAACGTGCGCTTGGCCTGACAGACCGCTTTTTCCACGGCATGCAGTTGCTGCGCGATGTCGACGCAGGCACGACTGTCTTCGATCATGCTGACGATGCTGCGCAGATGACCCTCCGCACGCTTCAACCTTTTGATGATATCGCTGTGACTTTGGTGCTGATGGTCGTGTTCGTGATCGCTCATGCCTTGAGTCTCGTGCATCGATGAACTACGCTCGCATGCTATCCCCCTGGGGGGGATAGGGTCAAACGTAGCATCCGTCCAGAAAAGCCAACCGCTCAGGACTCGAAAGAACCCGACATGTTCAGCGAACCCATCAGCATCAAGGTGATCTTTGCCCTTGCTCTCGCCGTCCTGATGGCCTGGGGCGGGCATGCCTCTGCGCTGCCCGCCTGGGCTGGCAATGACGCTGCCCATGCGCACGGCGACGGCGCATCTGCTTGCGCTGCATGCGCGGATCACTCCTCCTCGCTGACGGCCGATCATCTGCATGAAACACCGCACCCGAGCACGCTGCTGAGCATCATCAGCCTGCCAGAGCGTGCGCAGCCGATAGAAGCCCCTCGCTACTCCATGCCTCCCGGCCCGCTCTTCCTGATCGAGCGGCCACCACGCGCCACATTCGTGCTCTGACACAAGCCGCTGTGCGGCCCAAGACCACTGCAATCCAGGACTTAACCATGCATTCGCTATCCATGAGCGCAATGGCCGTATCTGCCATGCGCCCGAGTCGCCCGCTACTACTGTTGTTGTTATTCACGGCATTGCTCTTTCTCGGCATGCCCGATGCCCTAGCCCACGCTGTCGCCGAGGGCGACAAGGGCTTTATCCAGGAAAGCTCCGGGGCGATGGTGTTGCCGTTCATCTACATGGGCGCGAAACACATGATCACCGGTTACGACCACCTGCTGTTTCTCTTCGGGGTGATCTTCTTTCTCTACCGACTGAAAGACGTGGGCCTCTACGTCACCCTGTTCGCCGTGGGCCACAGCGTGACCCTGCTGTTCGGCGTACTGGCGGAAATCAGCATCAGCGCCTATGTGATCGACGCCATCATCGGCTTCTCGGTGGTGTACAAGGCGCTGGATAACCTGGGCGCGTTCCAGCGCTGGTTCGGCCATCAGCCGAACACCAAAGCGGCCACGCTGATCTTCGGCTTGCTGCATGGCTTCGGTCTGGCGACCAAGATTCAGCAATACGAGATCTCGGCAGACGGTCTGATCGCCAACCTGCTTGCCTTCAACGTCGGCGTCGAGATCGGCCAGCTCCTGGCCCTTAGCGCCATTCTGATTGTCATGGGCTACTGGCGGCGTACCGCCAGCTTCTGGCGTCATGCCTACACCGCCAACGTCGCCATGATGAGCGCCGGTTTCCTGTTGATGGGTTACCAGCTCACCGGCCTGATCGTGTCTCAGTAAGGATCTCTCACCATGTTCAATAGCAAGCTTCCGACGCTCAACGAATTGCCGACCAGCCGCCAACTGCTGCGCTCCAGCGTGATTGCACTGGCCGTGGCCGCTGCACTGTTGGTCACCGTGGTCATGCCAGCGGAATATGCCATCGACCCAACGGGCGTTGGCCGCGTACTCGGCCTGACCCAGATGGGCGAAATAAAGAAAACCCTGGTGGAGGAAGCGGCGGCGGATGCCGCTGTTCAGCCAGCGGCAGTCCCCGTCGCTCGATCGCCGGCGCCTCTTCAGGCTGCACCTCAAGAACAAGTCGCGACAGCACCTGTTGCCGAACCGGTAGCAGAACCTCTGCCAGACCTGAAAGCGGATGAAATGACCGTCACCCTGAAGCCGGGCGAGGCCACCGAAATCAAGCTGGAAATGCTGAACAAGGCCACGGTCCACTACGAGTGGATAACCGATGGCGTTCCGGTCAACCACGACACCCACGGCGAGCCCTACATCGGCCCGAAGGGCTACTACCACAGCTACAGCAAGGCCAAGCAGATCAAAGCCGATAAAGGCGCGTTCACCGCCATCTTCGACGGCACCCACGGCTGGTTCTGGCGCAATCGCAGCAACAGCGACGTGACCATCACACTCAAGACCAAGGGTGAGTACCTGAGCATTAAACGAGTCATTTAAACCAAAAGTTCCTCCGTGATCAGGCGCGGGGGGTCTCATCCATGATCCGACTAGGAAGCCCCGGGGCCGATCTTCTCGGCCACCCGGCACTTGGGCAACTGGGCGCTTGAACTGCGCCCTAGGAAGCGCCCGGAACGAACAGGCGATGATCGCACTCGGGGGCATCTTCGACTCCTTTTGAGCCGTAATCGGCAGCCTTATCCGGGCGTTGTAGCCGTTCACGGTTGCGCACAGCCATATACCCAGGGTGGCCTGCTGCTAGGGAAGAGTCGGCCATCCGCCGCTGCGTTTTACTGCTAACGTTTAGAAGTAGATCGAGCCTCATCGATCGAGGTGGGAACTGCGTGTTCAGCGTACACCTTGTTTTCTTGACCTATTTCTTGAAAGAGCCTGCCCTATGAGTAAAACCAAAAGGGTTCGACCTCACGAGGTAATCGCCCAATCCGGCGCCGGCCGCGGCGTTCAGCATTCACCCGAATTAGTGGTTCTGGGGCTGGCGCTATGCGGCATGCTGCTGACTGGCTATCTGACCTATGTAGCCCTGCGTGGCGGTACACCGGCATTCTGTTCGGCTGAATCGGCCTGCGATCTGATCCAGCACAGTCGTTGGTCGAGCTTGTTGGGGCTGCCGCTGGCGCTCTGGGGCTTCGTTGTTTATGGGCTGTTGGCGGCTAACGCCTGGCGCTTACCGGCCAGGCTGGTGCGTTGGCGGCGACTCTGGCTGCTGGCCTGGTTCGGGCTGGCCGTCAGCCTGTACATGACCCTGGTTGCCTGGCTGCAACTCGACGCATTCTGCACCTGGTGCTTGCTGTCGCTGGCACTGATGGCGGCGATTTTCATACGAGTGAGTGTGAAACGACCTAAATCGGCACCTGGCACCGAATGGCGGCACTGGCTGACCTATTGCGGGGTGGCAACACTGGTCACCCTGGGCGGCCTGCAGCTGTATTACAGCGATATGCTGGCTCCGCGCGAAGACCCACAGTTGCAGGCTCTGGCCAGCCACCTGCAGCGCAGCGGCGCGAAGTTCTACGGGACCTTCTGGTGTCCAACCTGCCAGGAACAGAAACGCCTGTTTGGCACATCGGCTGAGCGTCTACCCTTTGTCGAATGCACCCCGGATGGGCGCAACGGACTGGTTGCGCGAGCCTGCATCGAAGAGAAGATCAACCGTTACCCAACCTGGATAATCCGTGAACAGCGCTATTCGCAGATGCTCACTATTGAAGAACTGACGCGCCTTTCAAGATTCAAGTGGCGGGAAACACCCGCGCCTTGAATCCCGCTATCAGACTTGCGTTCAGTTCATGAGCGCTACCTGAACGCAAGTGCAGGCAGCACTCGCACTGGAGTTCTGCGACATTGCAAGCGCGCAGCTTGCCACTGTCCTGCGCCTCGTACCTATCCACTCAATGGCTTGTCACAAGCTGAACCTGGATCAGGTTGGCCTGATCGCCAAGATGCTGCTCGGGACCTGGTACAGGGTCTGCTCCGTGGTACTGCCCAGCACTTTTTCCAGGCCCTTGCGGTCCAGCGTGCCCATGACTACTACATCCATGTGCTCGCGCGCGGCAAAGTCGCTGATGATCCTGGTCGGAGAACCTTCGACAGCGTGTCGCCGCTGCGGCGGTACACCATGTTGCTCGGCGAACTGATTGAAGGTCGTGCGCATTATGGCAGTCAACTCTTCCAGGAACTCAGGCGTCCAACTGACCGGGGCCGCGGCATAAGCCAAGTAGGCCGGTGAGTGCTCATAGGCGTGCAATAGATGCAGCTCAGCATTGCATTGCGCTGCCAAGTCACTGGCAGCGGCCAGAATGCGTTCGTTCATGTCGCTGACCCGGTTTTTTGATTCAGACAGATCGACTGCCGCGACAACCCTGCGCGGCAGCGGGTGCTCGGCGGCACTGACCAAATGCAATGGCTTCGGGCATTCGCGCAGCAATTGCCAGTCCAGCGGAGTAATGAAGGCACGCTGCAATATCGGCTCATGGTGCGTGTCCTTGATGACCAGATCCGCCTGGACATTCTTTATATGCAGGAGCGTTTCCTCGATAGGCGCATCGGTCCAAACGGCTTCGGTCGTCACTGCTATGCCTTTGTCGCTGAGTCGGTCAGCTTCAGCCTTGAGGTAAACCTGCTGTTGCCTGAGGAAATCGTCACGCACCTGCGCTTCTGTGCTTTTGTCCAGCAACCACATGGTGGCATACGGGCCACTGATCGCCGCGATATGCAAGGAGCCACCGCACGCTTGCACCAGCGCCACGGCCCTCTGTAGGGCGGGAGACTGGCGCATGCCTGGATCGGCTATAAGCAGCAGTCGTTGATACTGACTCATGGGAACCTCCAGAAACGCTGGTTACCATCGCCCTGCCCCTTAATACCCTCTCCCAAGCGATCCCTTGAGCAGACATTCGCGGCGGACGATGCATATCGACATCATTTAGCCTGCCTTGGCAGATGCCTCATGAGGTTGATCTACATCAAACCGATCCGGTTCCGGTTACTCAGAAGTAGCGAAATATCGTGCGCCGTCGCCAGGCCATCAGCGGCCCTTGGCAAGAGTGTGACCCCAAGCTATCAGCATCGGCTAACGACGACTGGCATTGCACGACCATGCGCCGGACTGGCCAAGCCAATACGGCATTCCGAGTCAAGCGGCCAGAGCTATAGTCCAGACAGCCTTGCTGCTTTGGTCCGCCCTATGCCTATGGCATGGCGCAGCGTCAGGAGATCCCCATGTCGCATGAGACAACTGCCTACACCAACTTCGAAACGGCGGCGCAGCAGGCCACCACCCGCGTCCCGCTGTTTACTCCGGATCGCACAGTCGACGCGGCGCGCCTGGAGATGATCGGCCAGCGTTACGAGTGCGCGAGCCACATCATGGTCTGCGAAGATGGGTACTTTCTCGGTCTGGTGAGGATCGAAGACCTGCTCAGTGCGCCCGCGGACATCACCCTGGCTGACTTGATGGACGCTCAGGCGCCCATAGTCGCGCCCGGTATCGATCAGGAAATTGCCGCCTGGCGCGCCGTGAACCATGAGGAGTCGGCTTTGACGGTGGTCGATGCTCAAGGCCGCCTGGTGGGGGTGATTTCGCCCCACCGCCTGCTCGCGGTGCTGCTCTCGGAACATGAGGAAGATCTGTCGCGCCTCGGGGGCTTTATCAAGGGAGCCGAGGCCGCACGCAACAGCAGCGAGGAACCGGTGCGGCGGCGCTTTCGCCATCGTATCCCATGGTTACTGGTGGGGCTTTTCGGAGCGCTTCTGGCTGCAGATTTCGTCGGGCAGTTCGAGGCGCAATTGCAGAGCAAGATCATCCTGGCCTTCTTCATCCCGGGAATCGTCTACCTCGCCGATGCGGTCGGCACCCAGACTGAAACCGTGGTCGTGCGCGGCCTTTCGGTCGGGGTTGGGATGCGCCAGATGATTGGCCGCGAACTGCAGGTTGGCCTGGCTATCGGTTTGGCGCTGGCCCTGGTCGCCGGCCCGCTGGTGTGGTGGCGCTGGGGCAGTCCCGAGATTGCCTTGTGCATCGGGCTTTCGGTGTTCGCCACCTGCGCCACGGCAACCCTGGCAGCCATGACCCTGCCTTGGTTGCTGAACAGTTTCTCCCTCGATCCGGCATTCGGCAGCGGGCCGTTGGCTACGGTGATCCAGGATCTGTTTTCGGTGCTGATCTACTTCACTATCGCCAGCGCACTGTTCTGACCTGCCAGGGCAGAAAGTTTGATCCACATCATGCCGGGGTGGGCGCATCCGTCCCTAAGCTGCGATTAGAGGCGTGGCTTGCCCTATTTCTTGCGCCATCGTGTTGAGCGACCCGTCTTAGCGTTAACCGTGAGTACCCTGGCGCAGCACCACCTGGAGAGTCGGACATGCTCACGCGTCCTGCCAAACAGCGCTTCGCCGGCCGCCTGGTCATGCTCGGTTTCGGCTGCATCGGCCAGGGGGTATTACCGCTCTTGCTGCGGCATATCGACCTCAGGCCCGAGCAACTGCTGATCATCAGCGCCGATCACTGGGGGCTGCCGCTGGCCCGCGAGCACGGGGTTACCCTGATCCATTTCGAATTGACCCGGGACAACTATCGACAGGTGCTGGAGCCACGACTCAGCGCGGGCGACTTTCTCCTCAATCTCTCGGTAGATGTCTCCAGCCTGGCGTTGATCGAGCTGTGCCGCGAGCGTGGCGTGCTCTATCTGGACACCTGCATCGAACCCTGGGCCGGCGGTTATGACAACCCGTCGCTGTCGCTCTCGCAACGCTCCAACTATGCCCTGCGCGATGCCGTTCTGGCCCTGCGCGGCAAGCGCGGCAAACAACCCACGGCAGTGCTGACCCATGGCGCCAACCCCGGCCTGATTTCCCATCTGCTCAAGCAGGCGTTGCTCGAGCTGGCCGCCGACAGAGACCTGGGCGCCGCGCCGCCGACCTCGCGCGAGGAGTGGGCGCGGCTGGCACAAAGCCTGGGCGTGTGCACTATCCATATCGCCGAACGCGACACCCAGTTCGGCCCTGAACCCAAGGCCGCTGGCGAGTTCGTCAATACCTGGTCGGTGCCCGGGTTTCTCAGTGAGGCCTGCCAACCGGCCGAACTGGGCTGGGGCAGTCATGAGCGCTACCTTCCCGTGGACGCTGCGCGGCATGCGTTCGGTTGCCAGGCCGCCCTCTACCTGACCCGCCCAGGCGCGGCCACCCGGGTGCGCAGCTGGACGCCGCTGGCAGGGGCGCAGCTGGGTTTTCTCATCACCCATAGCGAGTCCATCTCCATCGCCGACTACTTGACCCTCGGCGATCCGCTCGCGCCCGAATACCGCCCCACGGTGCTCTATGCCTATCACCCCTGCGACGCGGCAGTGCTCTCGCTGCATGAACTGGCCGGACGCAATTGGCACGCCCAGCGGCGCCAGCGTCTGCTCGAGCAGGACATCAGCGACGGCGTGGATGCCCTCGGCGTGCTGCTCATGGGTCACCCGCGCGGCGCCTACTGGTACGGCTCGCGCCTGAGCATCCAGCAGGCCCGGGCGTTGTGCCCGGAGAACAACGCCACCAGCCTGCAAGTCACCAGCGCGGTGATGGCCGGGGTGATCTGGGCCATCCAGCATCCCCGGCGCGGCATCATCGAGCCGGACGAAATACCCCACGCGGCGATTCTGCAGCTGTGTCGCCCCTATCTCGGCGAGGTTGCCGGGGTGTACAGCGACTGGACCCCAATCGAGCGCTACAGCGGCCTGTACCCCGAGGATCTCGACCCGGACGACCCCTGGCAATTCAAGAACTTCCGCACCCTGTAAGCGCTCGTGGAGAACTTGCGCCTGCCGCGGCCGCGCGCAAGCGCCGGGTGTCAGTCTGGCGCCGGCGCTGGATAGCTTCAGAACCACCGAGGGCTATGCTTGAGTCATGGTTCGCGCGACTTTTCGCTTCTATGAGGAGCTCAATGACTTCCTCCCGGCCGAGCGGCGGCGCCGCGAGTTCGACTGCCTGTGCGCCCGCGCGGCCACCACCAAGCACATGGTCGAGGCCCTTGGCGTCCCCCACACCGAGGTCGAACTGCTGCTGGTCAACGGCGAATCGGTAGGCTTCGACCGGTTATTGGCGGACGGCGACCGGGTGGCGGTCTACCCCAAGTTCGAACGCCTGGACATCAGCGCCCTGCTCAAGGTACGGGAGCAGCCGTTGCGGGTCTTGCGCTTCATCGCCGATGCCCACCTCGGTGGCTTGGCCCGCCTGCTGCGCATGGCCGGTTTCGATACGCTCTACGACAACCACTTCGACGATCTGCAGATCGTTGAAATAGCCGCGCGCGAACAGCGCATCGTGCTGACCCGCGACCGCGAATTGCTCAAGCGCCGGCTGGTCAGTCATGGCTGCTACGTGCATGCGCGCAAGCCCGCCGAGCAGTTGTACGAACTGTGCCAGCGGCTCGATCTCGCGCCCAGCATCAAACCACTCAGCCGCTGCCTGCATTGCAATCAGCCGTTGCAGAGCATCGATGTACAAGAAGCCCGCGAGCGCTTACCCAGCCGCATCGGCTACAGCTATTCGCAGTTCATGCAGTGCCACGGCTGTGGACGTCTGTACTGGCAGGGTACGCACTGGCGCAACATGAGCGCCCTGCTCTCCGAGCTGCAGGCGCAGCGCCCGAATGCCGACTGAAGCCCGCTCAGGCCGGCGGCTGCAGCCCGGCTTCGCTCAGCCAGGCGCGATTGAACAGGCGACCGGCGTAGAGCCCGCCGCGGTCGCACAACAGGGTCACGACGCAGTGTCCTGGCCCCAGTTCAAGTGCCAGTTCGCGCGCCGCGCAGAGGTTGATGCCGCTCGACCCCCCGACGTACAAACCTTCCTCGCGCAGCAGGCGATACAGCATGTCCACGCACTGCTGATCGTCCACCTGCAGCGCCGAATCGATCGGTGTGTCTTGCAAGTTGGCGGTAACCCGGCTGGTGCCGATGCCTTCGATGATCGACTTGCCCTCGGCGCGCAACTCGCCGTCCAGCACCCAGTGATAGAGGGCGCTGCCCATGGGGTCGGCCAGCACGATGCGCACCGCCGGCTTGCGCTCCTTGAGATAACGCGCCACGCCGGCCAGGGTGCCGCCGGTGCCGACCGCACAGACGAAGGCATCCACCCTGCCCTCGCTATCGCGCCAGATTTCCGCGCCTGTGGTCCGGTAGTGCACGTCGCGATTGGCGGTATTGTCGAACTGGTTGGCCCAGATCGCCCCCGGCAATGTGGTGGCCAGGCGACCGGCGATCTTCTGGTAATTATCCGGGTCGCTGTACGGCTTGGGCGATACCGGACGCACCTCGGCGCCCAGTTGGCGCAGCAGGTCGAACTTCTCCCGCGATTGGTTTTCCGGGATCACGATGATGCAGCGGTAACCCCGCGCCGCACAGATATGCGCCAGGCCGATGCCGGTGTTGCCGGCGGTGCCTTCGACCACCGTACCGCCCGGCCCCAGACGGCCAGCGTGTTCGGCCTCTGCGATGATGCCCAGGGCCGTGCGGTCTTTCACCGAGCCGCCTGGGTTGAGGAACTCGGCCTTGGCCAGGATCTCGCAACCGGTCTCGGCGCTCAGCTTGCCGAGGCGAATCAGCGGCGTGTCGCCAATGGTTCCGATAAAACCTTCACGGATAGCCATGGTTCACCTCCAGGCTGCTCTATCCTTTTTTTAGTTTAGCGGCGACGGCTACAAGCGATAGCGGCTTGACGGGCATCAATACCGCATCCGGCCGCCAGGGTTACACCTAAGCTCGCACCACTCCCCCGAGGACAGGCCTCATGGAAAAGCAGCAGCAATGGAACCTCTGGTTCTTTCTCGTCGCCTTCAGCCTGCTTCTGGTGTTTCAGGACTGGTTGGGGGCACGCAGCGCGGTCGAACCCCTGCCCTACAGCGAGTTCATACGGCTGCTCAAGGAAGAGAAACTCAGCGACTTGCTCATCGAGCAGCAGCAGATCAGCGGCAAGCTCAAGGAACCAATCAACGACCGCAGCCAATTTGTCACCGTGCGGGTTGAACCCGAGCTGGCCGAGGCCCTGGCGCAGTCGAATGTGACCTTCAGTGGCACCCGCCAAGGCGGGCTGATCAGCAACCTGCTGAGCTGGTTGTTACCCTTCCTCCTGATCTTCGCCCTCTGGTCGTTCCTGTTTCGTCGCCTGGTCGAGAAACAGGGGTTAGGCGGCATGGTCAACGTCGGCAAGTCCAGGGCCAAGGTTTTCGTCCAGCGCGATACCGGGGTGACCTTCGACGATGTGGCCGGTATTGACGAAGCCAAGGCCGAGCTGCTCGAAGTGGTGTCCTTCCTCAAGGACCAGCCCAAGTACAGCCGCCTCGGTGCGCGCATTCCCAAGGGCATTCTGCTGGTCGGCCCGCCTGGCACCGGCAAGACCCTGGTGGCCAAGGCGGTGGCCGGCGAGGCCAACGTGCCGTTCTTCTCCATCTCCGGTTCGGAGTTCGTCGAAATGTTCGTCGGCGTCGGTGCCGCCCGGGTCCGTGACCTGTTCGAGCAGGCACGCAAGGCCGCGCCCTGCATCATCTTCATCGACGAACTGGACGCCCTGGGCAAGGCGCGCGGGGTTGGCGCCTTTGGCGGCAACGACGAGAAGGAGCAGACCCTCAACCAGCTGCTCGCCGAACTGGACGGTTTCGACCCACGCGAAGGGGTGGTACTGCTGGCCGCCACCAACCGCCCGGAGATCCTCGACCCCGCCCTGCTGCGCGCCGGCCGCTTCGATCGCCAGATCGTCATCGATCGCCCCGATCGCCGCGGCCGGCTGGCCATTCTCAAGGTGCATGCCAAGCGCATCCAGGTCGCCGCCGACCTCGACATGGATCGCATCGCCGGGATTACCACCGGTTTCTCCGGTGCCGACCTGGCCAACCTGATCAATGAAGCGGCCATCCTCGCCACTCGCCGCGGCGCCGATGCGGTGAGCATGGCCGACTTCACCGCCGCGGTGGAGCGCATCGTGGTTGGCAGCGAACGCCGCGGGCGCCTGCTCCAGCCCCACGAGCGCGAGGTGGTGGCCCACCATGAAATGGGCCACGCCCTGGCCGCGGCCAGCCTGGCGGGCATGGATCCGGTGCACAAGGTGTCGATCATCCCGCGCTCGGTCGGTGCCCTCGGCTACACCCTGCAGCGACCTACCGAGGATCGTTTCCTGATCACCCTGGCGGAACTGAAAAACCGCATGGTCGTGCTGCTTGCCGGGCGGGCGGCGGAATATCTGATCTTCAACGAGATATCCACCGGTGCCGCCGACGACCTGGCCAAGGTCACTGACATCGCCCGGCAGATCGTCACGCGCTTCGGCATGACAGCCGAGCTCGGCCAAGCCGTGCTGGAGCACCAAAGTGCCAGCTACCTGGGCGAACAGGCGATCAGCCTGCGCGAGAAAGACTATTCGGAAGAGACCGCGCGCGAGGTCGACCTGAGCGTCAGGTCCCTGATCGATGACGCCTATGCGCAGGCCAAGGCTCTGCTGCAGAGTCGGCGCGCCGAGCTGGAGCAAGGTGCCCAGTTGCTGCTGGAAAAGGAAACCCTGACCCCTGAAGAGTTTCCGGCGCTGCGGCCACTCCCGGCCTAGCGTTCAGATGGAGGCCATCACCATGCCGACTAAATCCGCCGGGCTGCGGCTATGCCTGTACACCAGCGAAGAACTGGCCGCCATCGTGCATGCCATGGCCATCCAGGCCGCGGCCCTGTTGCCGCCCGGGCAGAGTGCACTGGTCGGCATTCTGCGCCGTGGCGAGCCACTGGCGCGCATGCTGCAACAGCAGTTGGCGCAGCTCACCGGGCAAGCCGAGTTGCCGTTGTATGCGCTCAAGGTCAAACGCTACGCCGATGACCTCAGCCTGCTGCATGCGCAAACGGCACTGACCGAGAGCGCCGAACTGGCCGCACTGGACTTGTCCGGCACCACCCTGCTGGTGGTCGATGACGTGCTCTATGAAGGCCACTCGCTGTTGCGCACCTGCGCCTACCTGGCGCGTCTCGGTGCCCAGCGGGTGCGTGCGGCGGTGCTGGTCGATCGCTGCGTCTGCACCCAGCCGGTGCATGCCGATATCGTCGGCGTGCGCCTGCAGATCGCCCCCGGCGACATCATCGAATGCAACGTGCCGCCTTACGAGCAGGCGTTTCGCATCGAGGTGCTGCGCCACGGCGGCTGACTGCAGGCCCTCCTCCGCGTCCTGTAATGCACCGTTTGTCAGTGCTGCCGGTGCGCTCGTGCCAGCGTCAACCCGCTTTGATGTACATCAAGATGCATCGGCGCAAAGCAGTGCAAACAGATAGCAGGTGCCTGCTTGTTGAAGTTGGCCAGCAACCCACTCAACCCACTGCTTTTTACGTTGCGGAGAATGTCATGGACAAGTACCAGCAGAGCCAGAAAAACAAGCTGTTCAATCCCCAGCGCCACGATCCGACCCTCAGCCCTCGGAGTGCCGGTACTGCCCTCTGCCCCAGGTGCGATGCGCTCTATCAGGCTGGCAGCTGGGCCTGGCAAACCGCCCAAACCCACCTCTCCGGCGACGTGGCAGAGGTTATCTGTCCGGCCTGCCGACGTATTGAGGACAAGGTCCCGGCGGGGACCCTGACCTTGTCAGGGGAGTTCTTGAAGGCCCATCACGACGAAATCCTCAACCTGATCCACAACACCGAGACGCTGGAGAAGGCCGAGCACGCCATGGAGCGCCTGCTCGAGGTGACGACCCAGGATGACGTCGTGCAGGTCACCACAACCGGTATCCATCTGGCCAACCGCATCGGCCACGCCCTCGATTCCGCCTACAAGGGCCAGACCCAATACCACTACGACGATGACCAGACTCACGTCAGCATCCACTGGCAACGTGACTGAACCCGCTGTCGGGCGCATCGGTGTGGCGGCCTGTATGCCTACAGGCTGATTTGCGCGTTCAGCGCACGCAGGTGGCGCTGCGGTTCGATCAGGGCCTCCACCCGGCCGCCGCCGAAGCGCCCGGTCGAGTGGGCTGCGAATACACGCAGCCCGGCGATTGGCGCTCGCCATGCAGGCCGGATCAGCTGATGAAGCGATCAAGTACCCCTGTGGTCGCGGTGACCAAGGCGCTGCGCCTGCTAGGTCAGACGCGGCTCCAGGTAGGCAATCAGGGCATCGAGGCTGTCCAGCTTGTGGTAGTCGGCCTCGGGAATGTTGACACCCAGGCGCCGGTGCAAGGCGCCGAGAAAGCGCAACCAATCCATCGAGTCGAGATCGACCTCGTTGCGCAGCGAGCGGTCGCTGCGCAACGCCTCAGGTTCGAGTTCCGGCGCAATGTGCTGTAACTCTTGCAGGACCTGCTGGCGCAATTGTTGTCGATCCATTGCCATGCTCCTCAGAGGCTCTTCGGTTGCTGCAGCAGACGCCGCACTTCGCCGAGAAAGCGCGCGCCATAGTGACCGTCGCTGACCCGGTGATCGGCGGCCAGACTGGCGACCACGCAGGGCATCACGCAGAGCTGGCCGTCCTCGACCCAGGGCCGTTCGGCGATGCGACCGAAGCCGACCAGGGCCACCTGGGGCGGATAGATCACCCCGAATACGCTGTCCACGCCCTGATCGCCGAGTTGGGTGACGGTAAGGCTGGCATCGCTCAGTTCGGAGCTGCGCAGCGAGCCGCTGCGGGCGCGCTGCACCAGATCGGTGAGTTCGCCCATCAGTTGCTCAAGAGGCTTGCTGGCGACCGCGTGCAGCGCCGGCGCGATCAGGCCGCCCTGGCGCAGGGCGATGGCCATGCCGAGGTGAATGTCGGCTGCCGGCTGGAAGGCACCCTCGCGCCAGAAACCATTCAGCTGCGGGTACTCGCGCAGCGCCAGAGCCACCGCCTTGAGCAGCAGCACGCCCGGCAGCAGGCGCTCCTCCGGCGTGCTCCGGGCATTGCGCGTCTGCAGCCAGGCCATGGCCGCGCCCAAGGCGATGGTTTCGCTGAGGTAGTAATGCGGGATCTCGCGTTTGGACCGGCTCATGGCCGCGGCGATGGTCTGGCGCATGGCAGCCGTGCGCTCGCTCTGGCCGCGTTCGGTTGGCGCCGGCGCCCGGCTGGCGGCTTCGACGTCTTCCAGGGTGATCACCCCATGCGGCCCGCTGCCGGTCAGCGCCGTCGGGTCCAGGCCCAGTTCGCCGGCACGCTTGCGCGCTGCCGGGGACACCCGTGGCCGGCTGGCTGGCGCCACGACTTCGGCCGGCCTGCCGAGGGCGGGCGCAACGGGCTCGACAGTCGGCTTGCGCGGCAGCTGGCGGCGCGCGGTTTCAGCGCTTTCACCGGACTCCAGCAAACTGGCGATCGGCGTGCCCACCGGCACCTTGGCACCGGGCTCGATCAGCAGCTCGAAGACTTCGCCTTCTTGCCAGCACTCCACGTCGACGGCCGCCTTGGCGGTATCGACCACGGCAATCACCTGGCCGCGCTTGACCGCATCGCCTGGCTTGATCCGCCACTCCAGCAGCGTGCCCTCGTCCATATCGGCGCCGAGGGATGGCAGTTTGAACTCGATCATGCGTCGCTCCTGTCGAATCGATTCGGGGCGGGCGCGACGCCTGGCACCATGCCCACAAAGCTATCGCGGGCATGGAACTAGGCGTCCCCCCCGCTCCTACATCCAACGCCCCCGCGCCGACAATCCTTTGCCGGCGGGTTAGCCGCACAGCTCATGGGCTGCCGCGACTATTGCCGGCACCTGCGGCAGTGCGGCTTGTTCCAGGTGTTTGGCGTAGGGAATAGGCACCTCGGCGCTGCACACCCGCGCCGGCGCCGCATCCAGTTCGTAGAACGCCTGCTCGACGATCCGCGCGATGATCTCGGCGGCCAGGCTGCCAGTGCGCCAGCCTTCGTCGACCACCAGCACGCGGCGGGTCTTGCGCAGCGAGGCGAGAATGGTCGCGTCGTCCAGCGGGCGCAGCACACGCAGGTCGATGACCTCGGCGGCGATGCCCTCCCCGGCCAGTTGCTCGGCGGCCGCCAGGGCCTTGCCGAGGGTGCCGCCGTAGGCGATCAGGCTCAGGTCGCCGCCCTCGCGGCGCACCCGGGCCGAGCAGATGTCCACCGGCTCGTGCTGATTCAGCTCGCCCTCCAGGTTGTACAGCTGGGCATGCTCGAAGATCAGCACCGGATCGGGGTCCTGCAACGCCGGCCAGAGCATGCCGCGGGCGTCCTCCAGGGTCGCCGGGGCGAGAATTTTCAGGCCGGGAATATGCGTGTACCAGCCCTCCAGGCTGTGCGAGTGCTGGGCCGCCAACTGGCGTCCGGCGCCGGTGGCCATGCGCAGCACCAGCGGTACCGAGAACTGGCCGCCGGACATATGGCGCAGGGTCGCGGCGGTGTTGATGATCGGGTCGAGGGCGAGCAGGCTGAAGTTCACCGTCATCACCTCGACGATCGGCCGCATGCCGCCCAGTGCCGCGCCGATGCCGGCGCCGACGAAGCCCAGCTCGGACAAGGGCGTGTCGCGGATACGCGCCTCGCCGAACTCTGCCAGCAAGCCTTTGGACACGGCATAGGTGCCGCCATAGCGGCCGACATCTTCGCCCATCAGGAACACCCGCGAATCGCGCTGCAATGCCTCGCGCAAGGCTTCACGCAGGGCCTCGCGGTAGGTCGTGCGCTGGCTCATGGCGCGCCCTCCGCGCCTGCCGGCGGTGGCGTGTAGAGATCGCGGCACAGATCTGCCACCGGTTCCAGACTGCCGGCCTCGGCGAAGGCCACCGCGGCCTCCACCTCCTGCTCCACCTCGGCCTCCAGAGCCGCCAGGACCGCCTCGTCGAGCAGGCCCTCGGCCTTGAGCCGGGTCTTGTAGGCGAGGACCGGGCAGCGCTTCTTCCACTGCTCGACTTCGGCCTTGTCGCGGTACAGCTCGGGGTCGAACATCGAGTGGGCGCGGAAGCGGTAGGTCTGGTATTCGAGGAAATACGGCCCCTGCCCCGCGCGCACCTGCTCGACCGCCTCGCGGGTGGCCTGGTGCACGGCGACCACGTCCATGCCGTCCACCGCCTGGGTGGCGACCTTGTAGGCGGCGGCCTTGGCGCACAGGTCGGTCTGCGACTGCGATCTGGCCAGGGCGGTGCCCATGGCGTAGAGGTTGTTCTCGCAGCAGAACAGCACCGGCAGTTGCCAGAGCACGGCCAGGTTGAGCGACTCGTGGAAGGCGCCTTCGGCCATCGCGCCTTCGCCGAAGAAGCAGGCGGCGAGCCGCTTACCGCCCTGCATGCGTTCGGCCAGGGCCAGACCGACTGCCAGCGGCAGGCCGCCGGCGACGATGGCGTTGCCGCCGAAGAAGCGCGTCCTGGCGTCGAACAGGTGCATGGAGCCACCGCGTCCGCGCGAACAACCCTCCTGCTTGCCGTACATCTCGGCCATGATCCGCGTCATCGGTACGCCCTGGATCAGCGCATGGCCATGCTCGCGGTAGGTGGCGAGCACCGCATCGTCGGGTGCCAAAGCATGCAGGGCGCCGACCACCACTGCTTCCTCGCCGATATACAGGTGCAGAAAGCCCCGGATCTTGCCTTCCCCATACAGTTCGGCGGCGCGTTCTTCCAGGCGGCGGATGCGCAGCATGTCGCGCAGCAGGCCCAGGGCGAACTCGTGCGGATATGGCATGGGCGCGCTCATTGCGGGTTCTCCAGGGTCGAGGTGTCGCCCTCGGGCAGGCCCAGTTCACGGGCCTTGAGCAGGCGGCGCATGAGCTTGCCGCTGCGGGTATGCGGCAGGTTCGGCAGGAATGCCAGCGCCTTGGGCGCCACTGCGGCGCCTAGACGCTTGCGGGCATGGCCGAGCAGGTCGTCGTGCAGCACCTGGCTGGCGACGAAGCCGCTCTTCAGCGCAACGAAGGCTTTGACCCGCTCGCCGAGCAACGCATCGGGGATGCCGATCACCGCCGCTTCGGCCACGGCCGGATGCTCCAGCAGTGCGCTTTCCACCTCGAACGGGCCGATCAGGTGCCCCGCCGACTTGATCACATCGTCGTCGCGACCGACGAACCAGTAGTAGCCGTCGGCATCGCGGCGGGCCAGGTCGCCGCTCAGGTACCAGTCGCCGACGAAGCAGCGGCGGTAGCGCTCCTCCTGGCCCAGGTAGGTGCGAAACAGCGCCGGCCAGGGTCGCTTCAACGCCAGTTCGCCGACCTGCTCGTCGGCCAGCACTCGCAAGCTGCCGTCCTCATCCCGGTTGACGATTGCCGCCTCCACGCCTGGCAGCGGCTTGCCCATGGAACCGGGCTTGATCGGCATGGCCAGGGTGTTGGCGATCATGATGCCGCCGGTCTCGGTCTGCCACCAGTTGTCGTGAATCGGCCGACCGAGCACCTCCTTGCCCCACCACACGGCCTCCGGGTTAAGTGGCTCGCCGACACTGGCGATGAAGCGCAGCTGGGCGAAATTATGCCGCTGGGCCAGCTCCGGACCGGCTTTCATCAACATGCGAATGGCCGTGGGCGCGGTGTACCAGACGCTGACCTTCTCCTTTTCGAGGATGCTGTACCAACGCTCGGCATCGAATTCGCCGCTGTCGACCACGCTGGTCACGCCCAGCAACAACGGCGCGATAATGCCGTAGGAGGTCCCCGTGACCCAGCCGGGATCGGCGCTGCACCAGTAGATGTCATTGGGGTGCAGGTCGAGGGCGTACTTGCCACTGACGTAATGGGTCAGCACCGCGCCGTGCACGTGCAAGGCGCCCTTGGGCGTGCCGGTGGTACCGCTGGTGAAGTGCAGCAAAGCCGGGCTGTCGGCCGTGGTCGGGGCAATGCTGAAGTCTTCCGCGGCCGTGGCCAACAGCTTGTGCAGGCTCAGGGTGCCCTCCGGCGGGGTGCTGCTGGCGCCGTTTTCGTCGTACAAGAGCACATGCTCGAGCGCCGGCAGGCGCTCGCGGATGGCGGCAATCTTGCGTCGATAGAGGGTCTCGCTGGTCAGCAATATGCTGCCCTCGCCCAGGCGTAGCCGGGTTTCCAGCGGTTCGGGGCCGAAGGCGCAGAACAGCGGCGACACCACGCAGCCGTTCTTCAAACCGCCGAGCACCCCCAGGTAGAGCTCCAGGCCGCGCTCGCAGAGCACGAACAAGCGCGCCCCGGCACCGACACCCAGTCCCTGCAGGACATTGGCGAAGCGGTTGCTCAGGCTGCTCAACTGCGCGTAGCTGATCGAGCAATGGCCGCCATTGCGATCGAGGATGCGCAGCGCGACATGGCGCCTGCGCGGGCCATGGGCATGCCGGTCGACGGCCTCGTAGGCCAGATTCAGGGCGCCACTGGGCTGGCCGCCCAACTCCTCGGCCTGGGCCTGCCAGGAGAAGGCTGCGCGGGCCTCGGGGCTGTCATCCCAGTTGGGTTTGAGCCGTAGCTCCGCTGCGGTTTTTTCGATGATCGCCGGTCGCATAGTCGATTTCCCCGGGTGACGACTCAACAGAGCCGCTGATCCTGCGTGATGAGTGTGCGGTAACCCGCGGCCTGCACTTGCAGGTAACGGTCATAGCGGTAGGTCGGGCCGTCCTTGCAGACGTACTCGGTGCCCAGGTAGCAATGCCCGCACAGGCCATCGGCACAGTGCATGCGCCGCTCCAGCGAGAGCCAGATCTTGTGCGGCGCGATGCCACGCTGCACGCACGCCTCGGCAGTCGCCAGCATCAGCGCCTCGGGGCCACAGCAGAGCACCGCTTCCGGTGCCTCATGGGCGAACAGTTCGTCGAAGTGATCCAGCGGCGAACCCTGGCGTTGGTGGGGCTTGGCCTCGTCGCAGGTTTCCATGAAGCGCAAGCTCTTCCGCCAGCGCTCGCGCTCGCGCCCGAGCACCTGGGCCGCGCTGTTGCGCGCGCCATAGATGACGCTCAGCTGCAGCGGCAGGCGGTGCCGACTGGCTTCGTCGATCACCCCGGCCAACGGCGCCAGGCCGCAGCCACCGGCCACAACCAGCACCCGGTGCGCGCAGAAGAACAACGGCCAGCCCTTGCCGAAGGGGCCGCGATACCCCAGCACCGCGCCTGGCGGTTGCTCGAACAAGGCCTGGGTCAGCGCGCCCATGCGCCGCACCAGGGCGTCGAAGCGGCCCTGTTGGTCCGGCAGCTTGAGGTAGGTGAAGGGCGCTTCGCCGAAACCAGGCACCGTGAGCATGAAGAATTGCCCGGGAATCACCGCCCTATCGGCGGCCGCGGGCTTGTCGATGCGCAAGCTAAAGTGACGCGCCTCTTCACCGTCCGCGTAGTGGTCAAGCAACAGCAGTTTGCGTGGAGTCAGATCGATCATGGCTGGACCACCCGCCGCATTACCCCATGTACCCCTATGCCGCCCGGGCAAACCCGGTCACAGCGGCCGCAACCGACACAGCCGTATGCGTCGAATTGGGCTTTGAAACCATCGCCGAACTTGTGCGACCAGAAACGCTGCACCCGTTGTCCCGGCGTGGCGCTGGGGTTATGTCCACTCGCCTCTTGCTGGAAGCCCTGGTACAGGCAGGAATCCCAGACCCGCTCGCGCTGCATGCTGGCAGGCGCGTTGAGGCGATCCTGCGGGGCGTAGCAGGAACAGGTCGGGCACTCGGTGGTGCAACCGGAGCAGCCCAGGCAGCGCAGCCCCAGCGCCTCCCAGGTATCGGCGTCGATCTGCCCGGCATTCAGGGACACGATGCCTTCGACTATTTCTTGCTGCGGGCCCTGTTCTTCGGCTACGCAGAGCTGGTTGGCGCTGCGCTCGGCTTGCCAGTCAGCGCTGGCCTCCGGCAAGCGCAGGCCGCGCAAGGCGGCGTGACCGGGCTCACTGGCGACCAGCAGCAGCCAGTCGGCCGCTTCGTCCTGGCGGGGCAACAGGATCAGGTCGGCACTCTGCTCGCGTACCGCCGGGCCGCTGCCGACGATGCTGCAGAAACCGCCGGCGCAGCTGTGCAGGCAATCGATGCCCACCAGCAGGGTGGCGTTGCGCCGGGCCTGGTAATGCGGGTCTTCGGCGAAGAAACGATCCTGGTAGGCGACGGCCTGCAGGTCACAGGCATGCAGGCCGAACAACACCTGGGGCACCACGGCTGGCAACGCCGAGTAGAACTGTCCGCCGTCGAAGCGGAACAGCAACTCGCGCTCGGCGAAGAAGAAGCTCTTGGCGGAGAATGGCGGTGGCTCGGCCGAGGGCTCGAATGCGCTGAAATCCTGGGCGCTGACCACTTGCCAGTGGTGCCCGCCCTGGCCATCCCCGCGCACCTCATACAGCCGATGCTGCAGTGCCAGATGCGCACGCAGGCGTTCCGGTTGATCCAGGCTATAGGCTTGCATGATCGACCTCGCGGCTACCGGCCTGGGCACTGGGCGCCTGGTCGGGCGGTAGGGGCTCGACCCTCACCGCGCAGGCTTTCAGCTCGGGCATTTTGCTGATCGGGTCCTGGGCGTCGTTGGTCAGGCGGTTACAGGGGGCTTCATGGAAGTGATAGGGCATGGCCAGGATGCCCACGGGCACGTCGTCGGTCAGTTGCACACGGGTTTCCAGGTAACCGCGGCGCGAACTCACCCGCACCCCCTGGTGATTGTGCAGCCCCAGCTTCGCCCCGTCGGCCGGGTGCATGAACAGCAGCCCGGCCGGCGTCTCGCGTTCGAGCAGCGGCGACTTGCGGGTCATCGAGCCGCCACCGTAGTGAAAGTGCAGCCGGTGGGTGGTCATGGCAAAGGGATACTCGGCGTCCGGGCATTCGTCCGGCGCCACCTGGGTCACCGGCAGCAGGCGCCCGCGCCCCAGCGGGAAGGAGTGCTCGTGGAGAATCGGCGAGCCCTGCGGATGAGCGGCATCACAGGGCCATTGCAGGCCATGATTGGCGTCCAGGGCCGGGTAGCTGATCGCGGAAAAGGACGGCGTCAACGCCGCCATTTCGGCGAACACCGCCTCTGCATCGGCCCAGGCCATGCCCGGATAGCCCATGCGCAGGGCCAGTTCCGCCAGTATTTGCCAATCGCCCCGGGCCAATCCTGGCGCGGCGATGGCCTGGCGAATGCGCTGCACGCGCCGCTCGCAGTTGGTGAAGGTGCCGTCCTTCTCGGCGAACGCGGCGGCTGGCAACAGCACATCGGCACATTTGGCCGTCTCGGTCAGGCTGAGTTCGACCACCACCAGAAAATCCAGGGCGGCGAAGGCGCGGGCCACCTGGTTCTGGTCCGGATCGGTCAGCAGCGGTTCCTCGCCCATGATCATCAGCGCACGCAGCTCACCGGCCAGCGCCGCCTTGAGCATGCCCTGCGAGGTCAGGCCGGGGGCCTGCGCCAGTTCAGTGGCCCAGCCCGCGGCGAACTTGGCCTGCACCGCCGGGTCGGTGACAGCCTGGTAGCCGGGGTAGACATTCGGCAGGCAGCCCATGTCGCAGGCGCCCTGCACGTTGTTCTGCCCGCGCAGCGGATTGATGCCGGTGCCGGGACGGCCGATCTGGCCGCAGACCAAGGCCAGGTTGGAGACCGCGATGACGTTGTTGGTGCCGCTCTGGAACTGGGTGATGCCCATGCCATAGGCGGTGAACGCCGCCTTGGCGTGGCTGTAGAGAAAGGCCAGGCGTTGCAGGTCGGCCACCGCCACGCCGGTGGCGGCGCTGGTCTGCTCCGGCGTCAGCCCGGCCAGGTGCTGGCGCAGCGGCTGGATGTCCTCGCAACGGTTGTCGATGAAGGCTCGGTTCTCCCAGGCATTGGCGAGAATGATCTGCACCAGACCATTGAGTAGCGCGATATTGCTGCCCAGACGCACTTGCAGGTGGATGTCCGCCAGGCGGGCCAGCCGCGTCTTGCGCGGATCGACCACCACCAGGGTGGCGCCACGGGCCTGGGCCCGGAGCATGCGCGCGCCGATCATCGCGTGGTTCTCGGTGACATCGGCGCCGATTACCAGGATCAGGTCGGCCTGGTCGATATCGGCAATGCTGTTGGTCATCGCCCCCGAGCCCAGGGTGCGCGCCAAGCCGGCTACCGAGGGGCTGTGACAGATGCGCGCGCAGTGATCGATGTTGTGGGTCTTGAGCACCGCGCGCGCGAACTTCTGCGCGGCGTAGTTATCCTCGTTGGTGGCGCGGGCGCAACTGATCACGCCGACGCCCGCGGGCCCTTGCTCATCCAGGGCGGCGCGGAATTCCTCGGCGACCCGCCCCAGCGCCTCATCCCAACTGGCAGGACGGAAATGGCCATGTTCCTTGATCATCGGCTGGGTCAAACGCTGGTAGGGGTCAATGGCGAAGCTGGTGGCCCAGCCCTTGGAACAGAGTTGGCCCTGGCTGACCGGGTGTCCGGGTTGTGGTTCGACGCCGATGACGCGGCCCTCTTCGACGCGCAGACCAATGCCGCAACCTACTCCGCAGAACGTGCAAATGCTCGGTATCACGCGCATGCCGATTTCCTCGCCGGACTACTTGCAAGTCAGGCTAGGCCGCTGTTCCTGTTAGCCGTTTGATCAAGATCAACGAATCGCGGTGCAGGCCTGGCGAGCAATGGAATCGCTTTGATCAAGATCAAAGTTGCCGTGCATGGACGCTCGCACAATAAAAATTGTCCATCCCCGGACAATCCCCAGGAGGAATGAAAATGCCCAGTTCCGCAAAGAAAATGCCGGTAAAAACCGAAGAAGCCGCGAGTAAACGCACAGAGCTGGCAACGCCCTGGCATCCGTTGGCCAATCTGCGCGAGCAGATCGATCATCTGTTCGAGGACTTTTCCCGTAGTCCCTTGGCGATGCCCTTCGGCCGCCGCATGTTCGACGTCGAGCCGTTCTTTCGCCGCGAGCTGATGGGCCACGGCATCCCCGCCGTGGATATCGCCGAGAAGGAAAAGAGCTTCGAGATCACCGCCGAATTGCCCGGCATGGACGAGAAGAACATCGAGATCAAGTTGTCCAACGGCAATCTGGTGATCAAGGGCGAGAAGAAGGAAGAAACCGAGGAGAAGAAGAAGGACTACTACCTCTCCGAGCGTCACTACGGCTCCTTCGAACGCATCTTCAACCTGCCCAAGGGCGTCGATGCCGACAAGATCGAGGCCAGCTTCAGCAAGGGCGTGCTGACCATCAGCATGCCGAAGAAGCCCGAGGCCATCAAACCGGAAAAACACATCAACATCAAAGTCAGCTGAGTGCAGTCAATCAGCAAGGCCCCTGGCGGTAACATCCAGGGGTTTTTTTATTGGCCGTAGCGCTTGAACAAGAATATCCAGAAATGCGTTGCCGAGAACCCGTTGCGGGCGACTGCCGTGCACCGCTCACCGATCAGGATGGCTAGGCCTTGACCGCCAGGATGCTGCACGGCACCTGGTAGAGGAGATGCTCGGTGGTACTGCCAATCAGCTTGTCCAGGCCCTGGCGCTGGACGGTGCCCATCACCAGCACATCGGTCTGGTTGAGCCTGGCGAAGTCGGCGATGGCACTGATCGGCGCGCCGATTATGAAATGGCGGCGCTCGCTCGGCACGCCGTATTCGTCGGCCAGCGCGTTGAATCCGGTTTGCAGTTTGCTGCGCATTTCCGCCACCAGGTCGCTGCCCCGCGACACGCTGCCCGCCACCGCGTTGGTCAGATAGGCCAGCGTCGGGTCGTAGGCATGCAACAGGTGCAACTCGGCATCGCACTGCATGGCCAGGCCATTGGCCGTTTCGATGATGCGTTGGTTGAGGCCGCTTTCCTGCGCTTCCGCGCGCGACGGGTCGACTGCCGCGACCACGCGGCGCGGCAAGGCATTGCCCGAGCTGCTGACCAGGTGCACCGGGATCGGTGACTCGCGCAGCAGGTGCCAGTCCAGCGGGGTGATGAATGCCCGCTTGAGCGCCGGCTCGTGTTGCAGATCCTTGATCAGCAGGTCCGCCTGGATTTCCGCCGCATGCTGGAGAATTTCCTCCAGCGCATGGTTGGTCCAGACCGCTTCGGTGGTGACCTTAATGCCGGTGCTGCGCAGCAACTCAGCCTCATCCTTGAGCCATTCGCGGTGTTCCTGCAGGTAGCTCTCGCGGGTTTTCTCCTGGACGCTCTTGTCCAGCAGCGAGAGGGTCGCAAAAGGTTCGACGAAGGAGGCGATATGCAGCGCGGCGTCGCTGGCAGTGGCCAGAGCGGCGGCGCGTTGCAGGCCCGGCGTATGGCGCATGTCCCGGTCAGCGATGAGAAACAGGCGTTGATATTGACTCATGGGACACCTCCGTGGGGATGGTTCTGGGCGTGGCCGCGGGCACGGCTTACCGCAGCCGGCGAATGCCTTACAAGCTGCGCCACGAGGCTGGCGTTGGTGTTGATTTACATCAAGCCGATGCGCCAGCGTGGGGCGCATCCTGCGGGCATACCGGTTACGCCATGGCAGAACAGCCGGGTTGCCGGCTGGCTTCTGCGGACTCGGGGACTTGACCGATGCCTCTCGCTCGAACGCCCTATGCTCACGGCTTTTTCCGGGTTGCTGCCTGCACCCCCGGGGTTGCGCCGGCGGATCCGCGCGCCAACCTCGCCGCCACGCTGGAACTGGCCTGCGCGGCCGACCGGCAACGGGCCGGCCTGGCGGTGTTCCCGGAGCTGGGGTTGTCGGGTTACAGCAACGACGACCTGTTCTTCCAGGATGCCCTGCTCGATGAAGTCGAACAGGCACTCCATGAACTGTGCCGCGCCAGTTTCGAGCTGCTGCCGATCCTGCTGGTCGGCGCGCCGCTGCGGGTGCAGGGCGCCCTGTTCAACTGCGCGTTGGCGATTCACCGCGGGCGGATTCTCTGCGCGGTACCCAAGACCTACCGGCCGAACTACCGCGAGTTCTACGAAAAGCGTTACTTCGCTTCGGCCTGCGATGCCATCCTGCCGACCATCCAGATCGCCGGCCAGACGCTGCCGTTCGGCAGCGACCTGCTCCTCGAGGTGCCACAGGTGCCGGGGTTGGTGCTGCACATGGAGATCTGCGAGGACCTCTGGGTGCCCCTGCCGCCGAGCAGCTACGCAGCGCTGGCCGGCGCCACGCTGCTGGCCAACCTGTCGGCCAGCAACGCCGCCATCGGCAAGGCCGAGTACCGCCGGCTGCTCGGTGCCGCCCAGTCTGGCCGCTGCATCGCCGCCTACGTCTACAGCGCCGCCGGCTTCGGCGAGTCGACTACCGACCTGGCGTGGGACGGCCACGCGATGATTCATGAGAACGGCGAACTGCTGGCCGAAAATCAGCGCTTCTCCGCTGCCCCGGGGCTGATCGTCGCCGATATCGATCTCGATCGACTGCGCCAGGATCGGGCGCGCACCACCAGTTTCACCGATTGCGCCAGCCAGCACCGCACGCAACATGCCAGCTGGCGGCGAGTCGAGGTGGACTTCCTGGTGCCGCACGAACCCTTGGCGCTGCAACGCCGCATCGCGCGCTTTCCCTTCGTACCGAGCGCGCCGGCCAACCTCGATGCGTGCTGCACCGAGGTCTACGCGATCCAGCAACAGGGCCTGGCCAAGCGCCTCCAGGCCAGCGGCATCCAGCGCGCGGTGATCGGCATTTCCGGTGGCGTCGACTCGGCCCAGGCCGCGCTGGTCACCGCCGGCGCCTTCGACCTGCTCGGCCTGCCGCGCCAGCACATCCTCGGCTACAGCCTGCCCGGCCTGGCCACCGGCGAACACACGCGGCAAAGTGCCATGGCGCTGATGCAAGCGCTGGGGTTCAGCGCCGCGGAAATCGACATCCGCCCCTCCTGCCTGCAGATGCTGCGCGATATCGGCCATCCCTATGCGCGCGGCGAGGCGCTCTACGACGTCACCTTCGAGAACGTCCAGGCCGGCGAGCGCAGCTCGCACCTGTTCCGCCTGGCCAACCAGCACCAGGGCCTGGTGATCGGCACCAGCGATCTGTCGGAGCTGGCCCTCGGCTACACCACCTATGGCGTGGGCGACCAGATGGCCCATTACGCGGTGAACGCTTCGCTGCCGAAAACCCTGATCCGCCACCTGCTGCACTGGCAACTGCCGCGTCAGCCGGATGCCGTCGGCGAGGTGCTGCGGGTGATCCTGGCCACGCCGGCCTCTCCGGAGCTGGTGCCGGCCGATGCGCAGCACGGGCTGCACCGCGCCGAGGACACGGTGGGGCCGTACCCGCTGCAGGACTTCTTCCTCTATTACCTGAGCCGCTTCGGTTACCGACCGAGCAAGGTCGCCTACCTCGCCGAGCAGGCCTGGGCCGATGTGCAGTGCGGCGACTGGCCGAGCAGCCTGCCCGTCGCCGAGCGCGTCGCCTATCCGGCGGCGGAGATCCTCAACTGGCTGGAGGTGTTCCTCAACCGCTTCTTCGCCAGCAGCCAGTTCAAGCGCTCGGCCCTGCCCAACGGGCCCAAGGTCGGTTCCGGCGGCTCGCTGTCGCCCCGCGCCGACTGGCGTGCGCCCAGCGACGCCAATGCGCGGGTCTGGCTGGACGAACTGGCGGCGGTGCGGCGGCCATGAACGCTCAGCAGGAGGTCATTGCCTTTCTCGCCTGCCCGCAGAGCTATGAGGCGCCCGGTAACGTGGTGGAGCTGATCGAGACCCATGGCTCGCTGATCTTCCTGCACGGCCAGCGCGCCTACAAACTCAAGCGCGCTATCGCCTACGCCGCCCTCGACTTTCTCAGCCTGGACAGCCGTGAACGTGCCTGCCAGGCCGAGTTGCACCTCAACCGCCGCACCGCTCCGGACCTCTACCTGGAAGTGCGTTCGATCAACCGCGCCGCCGACGGCAGCCTGAGCTTCAATGGTGGTGGCCAGGTTCTCGACTGGGTGGTGGTCATGCGGCGCTTTGCCCAGGACGCGCTGTTCGAGCGCATGGCGCTGGACGGGCGCCTGACCCTGGAGTTGATGGACCGCCTGGGAGCGGAGATCGCCCGCTTCCATGCCAGCGCCGAACTGACCCCAGCCTTTGGCGGCGAGGCCGGAATCCGCCAGGCCATCGAGGACAATCACCAGCAGTTGAGCCTGTACCAGGCACAGCTCGATACGGTCGCCGTAGATGCCCTGCACCATGCCTCACGGGCCGCCCTCGCCCAACTGGCCGGCTTACTCGAGCAACGCCGTCGCGAAGGCCGGGTGCGGCGCTGCCACGGCGATCTGCGCCTGGCCAACATCTGCCTGTACGAGGGTCGGCCGACACTCTTCGACGGCATCGAATTCAGCGAGCAGATTGCCTGTATCGACGTGCTCTACGACCTCGCCTTCGTGCTCATGGATCTTCGCCTGCATGGCCTTGCCGGGCATGCCGACAGGCTGTTGCACAGCTACCTGGAGCACAGCACCCTGGCCGAGGACTGCCGCCCGCTGCCGCTGTTTCTGTCGCTGCGCGCGGCCACCCGCTGTTTCACCCTGGCCGGCAGCGCCTTGCGCCGCAGCGAGCCGCAGGCGCGGGCGGAAAAAACCGCGCAGGCGCAGGCGCTGCTGAAACAGGCCCAAGTCTATCTGCGCGGCGACGGCCAACCCTTGACGCTACGCTGATAACAACGATGCTCAAGTTAAGCCTCAAGGAGCGCACGCCATGGCCACAGAGTCTCCCCTGCTGTTCGCACTGCACGGCAGCCAGGAATATGCCGCCCGCGTGGCCCGTCGGCTCGCTTGCCCGCTGGCCGCCCATGAAGAACGCTCGTTCGAGGATGGCGAGCACAAGAGCCGGCCCCTGCAAGCGGTCGATGGCCGTCGGGTGGTGGTGTTCCACTCGCTCTATGGCGATGCCGAGCACAGCGTCAACGACAAGCTTTGCCGCCTGCTGTTCTTCTGCGGCGCGTTGAAAGACGCCGGCGCCCGCCAGGTGCAGGTGGTCGCGCCCTACCTCTGTTATGCGCGCAAGGAGCGTCGCACCCAGCCCCAGGACCCGATCATCAGCCGCTATGTCGCCACCCTGTTCGAAGCCTGTGGCGTCGACCGTTTGCTGGCCCTGGAAGTGCATAACGACGCCGCCTTCGACAACGCCTTCCGCATCCCCACCCAGCACCTGCAGGGCGCCGAACTGTTCGCCGAGCACTTCGCCGAACGCCTGGGCGCCGACGAGGAGGTGATCGCCGTGTCTCCCGATGCCGGCGGGGCCAAGCGTGCCGAGCAATTCCGCCAGGCCCTGCAGCGGCGTATCGGCAGGCCGGTGGGCAGCGCCTACATGGAGAAGTACCGCAGCAACGATGTGGTCACCGGCGCCCTGCTGGTCGGCGAGGTTCGCGGCAAGACCACGATCATCGTCGATGACCTGATCAGTACCGGGGGCACCCTGCTGCGCGCCGCCCAGGCCTGCCAGGTTGCCGGCGCCACGCGGATCTTCGCCGCCGCGGTGCACGGTCTGTTCACTGGCGGCAGCGCGCTGCTCGACAGCCCGCTGCTGGAAACCATCGTCATCTGCGACAGCGTGCCGCCGTTTCGCCTGGATCCCGAGCTGGCGGCCCGGCGGCTGCAGATTATCGACAGCAGTGCGGCGGTGGCGGCAATTCTGGCCGAGCAATATGGCCTGAAACCATGAGCGCTGGTGAACCAACTCCCGTCAGCGGCGACCAGCGCCATGCGCCCGCTGCTGAGGTTGCCTGACGCGCCTTGCCGCGAAAGCCAGGAATCGACCTGGTGACGGCGTCCGATTTTTTCACCACCACGGGGAGGAACCACGATGTCCAGCCGCCTCAATCCCGGCGCACAGGATCTGCTGCTGGTGATCGATGTACAAAATGACTTCTGTGCCGGTGGCGCCCTGGCGGTCCCCGGTGGCGACGAGGTGGTGGCCAAGATCAATCAGCTCGCGACCGCCTTCGCCCATGTGCTGTTGACTCAGGACTGGCATCCGCCGGGTCACAGCAGCTTTGCCAGCCAGCATCCGGGCCATCGCCCGTTCGACACCATGCAACTGCCCTACGGCGCCCAGACCCTCTGGCCCGACCATTGCGTGCAGGGCAGCCACGGCGCCGAGCTGCACCCAGAACTGGCCATTGCCCATGCCGAACTGATCCTGCGCAAGGGCTACCGGGCCGAGGTCGACTCCTACTCGGCGTTCTACGAGAACGACCGCCACACGCCTACCGGCCTGGCCGGCTACCTGCGCGAACGCGGGCTGCAGCGGCTGTTTCTGGTCGGCCTGGCGACCGACTATTGCGTGCACTACTCGGCGCTCGACGGTCGCCGGGAAGGGTTCGAGGTCGTGGTGCTGCTGGACGCCTGTCGCGGCCTGGACAGCAATGGTTCGCTGGCCAGGGCGCTGAGTGCGATGCGCGCGGCCGGGGTGGAACTGCGCGAGGACGCGGGGTGAACGTGGCTGGATGTGGCGCTGGCCAATAGTTCGGCTGGCAGCCAGGCACTCAGAGGTTGTGAAAATATCGAGCGCCGTAGCGAGACCGTCTCCAGGCGTTCGCGGCAAGGCGCGCTGCGTGAAAAGCAGGGGAGTTTAGTGAGCTAAATGACCCTGCTTTTCACGTAGCGCAACGTCAGCAGCGGGCGTTTTGAGGCGGTCGCAGTAGGCGGGAGTTTTTTCACAGCCTCTCAGGGCATCCCGCTCAGACGATCGGCGCTGTCGGCCAGTGCGCGCAGGGCCGGGGCGACCTCCACCGGATAGTCCTCCGCCGGCTCCAGGCAGCGCAGCGCCAGCGGCAGGCGCTCCAGCTCCTGGCGGGTACAGGCACGCACCTGGGCCAATGGCGGCGATGGCTGCAGACGCCGGCCCTGACGCATCACCGGCTGGATCAGCGGCACGCCTTCGGCCGCATCGCCCTCCAGGGTCAGGGTGTCCCCGCAACAGTGACCTTCGTCGTCGTAACGCCGGTACACCTGCTTGCGCCCGGGCCAGGTGGCCTTGCCCTCGGAGCGTTTGCGCCGCGGGGTGCCGGCGTATTCCTGCAGTTTGTAGGCGCAGTCCAGCGCCGGCACGTCGCTCGAGGTGCCCAGATGAGTGCCCACACCGTAGCCGTCGATCGGCGCGCCCTCCTGCCGCAGGCGCTGGATCAGGTGCTCGTCGACATTGCCACTGGCGAAGATGGTGACGGCATTCAGGCCGCCACGGTCGAGGATCGCGCGGACTTTGCGCGCGTGTTCGCCGAGGTCGCCGCTGTCGAGGCGCACGCCCTGGATGTGAATGCCGGCAGCGGCCAGGCGTGGCGCCAGCTCGACCACCTTCTGCGCCCCGGCTTCGGTGTCGTAGGTGTCGATCAGCAGCACCACGGTGCCTGGCAGGCTGTGGGCGAAATGCTCGAAGGCCGACTCTTCGTCGCTGTGCGCCTGGATAAACGAATGGGCCATGGTGCCGGCCAGCGGGATACCGAATTGCGCGCCCGCGAGCACCGTGGCGCTGGCATCGAAACCTGCCAGGTAGCTGGCCCTGGCCGCATAGACGCCGGCCTCGGCGCCGTGACTGCGGCGCAGGCCGAAATCCACCAGGCGCTTGCCCTGTGCGGCCAGCACCAGGCGCGCCGCCTTGCTCGCGATCAGGCTCTGGAAATGCAGCAGGTTGATCAGCCGCGTCTCCACCAACTGAGCCTGCGGCAGCGGCGCGGTGATGCGCAGGATCGGCTCGTCGGCAAAGAACGCGGTACCTTCCGCCATGGCATGCACATCGCCGCTGAAGCGCAGCTGGGCCAGGTAGTCGAGAAAGGCCGGCTTGAAGGTCCCCTGCCCGCTCAGCCAATCCAGTTCGGCCTGGCTGAAGCGCAGGTGCTCGAGGTAATCCAGCACCTGCTCAAGGCCTGCGGCCAGGTAGAAGTTACGTCTGGCCGGCAACTTGCGGGCGAAGAACTCGAACACTGCGGTCTCGAGCATGTCGCGCTCGTAATAGGCCTGCAGCATGGTCAACTGATAGAGGTCGGTGAGCAGTGCCCCGGGGCTGGCGAGGCGTGGTAGTTCGAGCGACATGACTCGGTCTCCCTTGCGAAGGGCAATGCGCCTGGGCGAATACTTGCACTGTGCCACCCGCTCACATGCCGGCAGGCTGATCCAGATCAAGACCCAGGGCGGCACCGGGCTTTAGCGTGCAAGTGATATCGGAATCGGAGGTCCGTATGCCTGCCCACCCTGCTATGGCGCGACTGTTCCTCACGGGCGACCTGATGTGCGCCCGTGGCATTGACCAGATCCTGCCAAACCCCGGCGATCCACGCCTCTATGAAGCTTACGTCAAGGATGCCGGCGACTATGTGCGACTGGCCGAACGGCGCAACGGCGCGATCGCCCAGCCGGTGGACTTTGCCTATGTCTGGGGCATGGTGCTGGAGGCGCTCAGGCAACGCCGACCGGACGTGCGCCTGGTCAACCTGGAAACGGCGGTGACCTGCAATGGCTGGCCACTGCCCAAAGGCATCAACTACCGGATGAATCCGGCCAACCTGCCGGTACTCGAAGTCGCCGGGATCGACTGCTGCGTGCTGGCCAACAATCATGTGCTGGACTGGGGCGAGGCCGGCCTGGCGGAGACCCTGGCCAGCCTCGATGCCCATGGCCTGCGGCATGTCGGCGCCGGCCTGGACCGTGCCAGCGCCCTGGCCCCGGCGCTGGTGCCACTGGCCGACGGCGGGCGCCTGCTGGTATTTGCCTACGCCACCGGCGACAGCGGGGTGCCGCCGGATTGGGCCGCCAGCGAGCAACGTCCCGGGGTTGCGCGCCTTGACGACCTGTCACCGCGCAGCGTGCAGCGCATCGCCCAGCACATTCGAGCGTTCAGACAGCCCGGCGACCGGGTGCTGGTGTCACTGCACTGGGGCGGCAACTGGGGCTTTGCCGTTGCACCGGAGCAGCAACGCTTTGCCCATGGGCTGATCGACGAAGCCGGCGTGGACCTGGTGCATGGCCACTCCTCACACCATATCAAGGGCCTGGAAGTCTACCGCCAGCGCCTGATCATCTATGGCTGCGGCGACCTGCTGAATGACTACGAAGGCATCGATGGGCATGCGGCCTACCGTGGCGAACTGGGCCTGCTGTATTTTGCCGACCTGGCCTACGACGGCCGCCTGCTGGCGCTGGAGCTGGTGCCCACGCGCCAGCGCCAGCTGAGTATCCACCGCGCCAAAGGCGCCGATCGGCAATGGTTGCAGGACACCCTGCAACGCGAGTCGGGGCAATTTGCCTGCACGGTTCGCCCCACGAGCGAGAGCAGCTTCGCGCTGGTCTGGCCCGCCTCGCACTGAATTGCCGGTTCAGGTCGGGAATGGCGGCTCCACAGGGCTCTCCTTCTCCGGGATTTCGGTCAGGGTGGCTTCGGTCAACAGCAGCACACTGGCCACGGACACGGCGTTTTCCAGGGCCACCCGGACCACCTTGGTCGGGTCGATGATGCCGGCCTGGTACATGTCGACATAGCTGTTGGTCGAGGCGTCGAAGCCGACATTGGTCTTTTCCGCGAACATCCGCGCCACCACCACGCCGGCATCCACCGCCGAGTTTTCGGCGATGATCCGAGCCGGCGCCTCCAGGGCGCGCCGCAGGATCTGCAGCCCGGTGCGCTCGTCGCCCTCGCATTTAGCTTCCTCGTCGACGAGCAACGGCACCGCCCGCAATAACGCCAGACCGCCGCCGGGGACGATGCCCTCGGCAATCGCCGCCTTGGTCGCCGCGATGGCGTCGTCGAGGGCATCCTTGCGGGTTTTCATTTCCGCCTCGGTAGGCGCGCCCACGCGGATCACCGCCACTCCGCCGGAGAGTTTGGCCAGGCGTTCCTGGAGTTTCTCCTTGTCGTAATCACTGCTGGCCATCTCGATCTGCTTGCGAATCTGTTGCAGGCGCCGCTCGATCGCCTCGCGTTCGCCGGCCCCACCGATCACCGTGGTGCTCTCCTTGTCGACCACCAAGCGCCGGGCGCGGCCGAGCTGGCTCAGTTCGACCTGTTCGAGGCGAATGCCCAGTTCGCTGGAAATCACCATCCCACCGGTGAGGATGGCAATGTCCTGGAGCATCTCCTTGCGTCGATCGCCGAACCCCGGGGCCTTGACCGCCACGGCGCGGAGAATGCCGCGGATCTGGTTGACGATCAGGGTCGCCAGCGCCTCACCTTCGACATCCTCGGCGATAAATGCCAGCGGCCGGCCGCTCTTGGCAATCTGTTCGAGCAGCGGAATCAGGTCCTTGAGCAGGCCAATCTTCTGGTCACAGAGCAACAGGTAGGGATCTTCCAGTTCCACCTGCATCTTGTCGGTGTCGGTGATGAAGTACGGCGAGACATAACCCCGGTCGAAACGCATGCCCTCGACCACCTCCACCACGGTTTCGGTGGTTTTTGATTCCTCGACGCTGATCACCCCTTCGCTGCCGACCTTCTCCAGGGCATCGGCGACCAGTTCGCCGATAGTGCCTTCGTTATGCGCCGAGATTGTCGCCACCTGGGCCTTTTCCTTGCGCGTGCGCACCGGTTTGGACTGGCTCCGCAGCGAGCCGACCACCACCTGCAGGCCGCGATCCAGGCCGCGCTTGATATCGATGGCGCTGGCGCCGGCCACCACATTGCGCACGCCGTCGGCAAAGATTGCATGGGCCAGCACCGTCGAGGTACTGGTGCCGTCGCCCACCGCCTCGCCGGTGCGTTCGGCGGCCTGGCGCAGCATCTGCACGCCGAGGTTCTCTTCGGGATCCTCCAGATTCACCAGCTTGGCAATGGTCACGCCATCGTTGCAGACCTGCGGCGTGCCCCATTTCTTTTGAATCAGCACCGATTTGGATTTCGGTCCTAGGGTCACCCGGATCGCATCCGCCAATTGGGTCGCACCCTGCAGCACCTTCTCTCGGGCACCGCCGCGGAACAGGATTTTCGTATGGGCCATGCAGATACCCTCGGGTTTGAGCCATAGCAGCCGTTGTCGGGCGGCCGTCCTTCAACGCAGCGAGCGATAACCATCCGCCACGCCGCCCTTGGACAACACGATCTGCCAGAGCTGGATATTGCGCGCGCGGAAGGCGCCGGCGCAGGTCAACAGGTAATAGCGCCACATGCGGTAGAAGCGTTCGTCGTAGTGCGGCGCCAGTTCGGCCCAGTGCCGCTCGAAATTGGCATACCAGGCCATCAGGGTGAGGTCGTAATCGGCGCCAAAATTATGCCAGTCCTCCATCACCCAATCCGGTTCGATGGCCTTGCCGATCTGCGCGATCGACGGCAGGCCGCCATTGGGAAAGATGTGCCGGTCGATCCAGGCATCGCTGTGCAGCCCGCTCTGGTTGGCGCCGATGCTGTGCAGCAGGAACAGGCCCTTGTCGCGCAGACAGCGGTGCACGACCTGCATGTAGGTACGGTAGTTCTTCCAGCCAACGTGCTCGAACATGCCGAGCGAGACGATGTGATCGAAGGTCTCATACAGATCACGGTAATCCTGCAGGCGGATCTCCACCGGCAGTCCGCTACAGCGCACACGGGCCAACTCGGCCTGCTCGCGGGAAATGGTGATGCCGACCACCTCGGCCGCATAGGTGCGTGCGGCGTACTCGGCGAAACTGCCCCAGCCACAACCGATGTCCAGCACCCTGTCGCCAGGTTGCAGGCCAATCTTGCGGCAGACCAGGTCGAGCTTGTTGGCCTGCGCCTGATCGAGATCGGCGGCGTTGCGCCAGTAGCCGCAGGTATAGGTCATGCGTGTATCGAGCATGCATTGGTAGAGCTGGTTGCCCAGGTCATAGTGATGCTCGCCGACCATATAGGCGCGGGCCTTCGACTGCAGGTTGGCCAGTAAACCGCGTGTCAGTTGCCAGGCTTCGTACCAGCTGACGCGGATTTTCGCTTCGAGGTTGACGCGTAACGCCCGGTGGATGAATTCGTCGAGCTGTTCGCACTCCCACCAGCCATCCATATAGGCTTCGCCAAGGCCCAGGCTGCCCTGGGACAGAATGCGCGGGTAGGCACGCGGATCCAGCACGCGCATGTCCCAGGGCTGGTTGCCGTTGAGGGCTATTCCGGCGCGGTCTAACAAGCGTTCAACCTTATCGCGCGCCTGAACACTCTCGCTCCCTGGCAGCGCAATCTCATCCGGGTGCAGTGGCAGCTTGTTCTGGACCATGGCTCGTCCTCACGACATTCGCTCAGGATCGCTGAAATCACCCTGCCGCCGCGTGCTCGCACTCACCACTTCATGAAGTCATGCCTGCACAGGCGATGGCCCCATAAAACGCTGGCGACCCTGTAACGACCTTTGGTCTGATTTCAACCCAATCCTGCCTATGACTCCTCCATTCCTCTAAGATAAGATAGTCAAATACCTGTCAGAAAACCTGTATTAGTAGATTAGAAAGCACTAGTCGTTGATGTAGAACACTTTTTGCAAACAATTGGAGGATCCAATGTTCGCTAATGGTCGTCACAGCGTCTTAACCTCATCATTAAAGTTTCAGATGAATTGCCATGACTGCAGCCTCAGCCGACTGTGCCTACCGGGTTGCCTGCAGAACAATGAAGTCGATCAGCTGGAAAACATCATCAAACGCAATCATCCGCTGCACAAAGGCGAGCATCTGTTTCGTGCTGGCGAACCCATGCAGCAAGTCTATGCGTTGCGCTCGGGGGCATTGAAAACCTACCTGCTGGATCCAGACGGTAACGAGCAGATCACCGGCTTCACGCTACCGGGCGAACTGGTCGGCCTGGATGCCTTTGGCAACAGCAGTTTCCCCAGTTATGCCGTGGCCCTGGAAACCTCCCTGGTGTGCACCATCCCGCTTGCCGATCTGGAAGAGTTGGCGGGGCATATCCCCAGTTTGAGAAAGCAGCTGCTGGTAACCCTGAGCCGCGAGTTGCAAGAAGAGCAGCAGCATTACAGCCATAATCGGGAAAGCGCCGAGCGGCGCCTGGCCGTATTCCTGCTCAACCTCTCGCTGCGCTATAGCCGGCGCAGCCTGTCGGCGACCAGTTTTATCCTGTCGATGAGTCGCGGCGAGATCGGCAATTACCTGGGCCTGACCACCGAGACGGTCAGCCGGCTGTTCAGCCGCTTCCGGCGCCAGGGCCTGCTGGAAATCAAGGGTCGCGAGTTACGCCTCATGCACCCAACGGCGCTGAACCAGCTGGGCAGAATCGAGGTTCGCCAGCTCGCTGTCTGAACTGAGACTCAACAGGCGCAACTCAGCTGTTGTTAGCGCGCAGGTGACGGCAGAACCAGTCCCCGGCCAACATCGCCACTTGCTCCAGTGCGTCCGGCTCTTCGAACAAGTGGGTAGCCCCGGGCACCACCGCCAATTGCTGTTCGCACTGCAGTTGCTGACTGGCTTCACGGTTCAATTGCACCACCTGCGGATCCCGGCCACCGACGATTTGCAGGGTTGGCGCCCTCACCTTGGGCAGCGATGGACCGGCCAGATCGCAACGCCCGCCACGGCTGACCACGGCATGTACCACTTGCGGCCGCTGCGCCGCCGCGATCAGCGCCGCCGCTGCGCCGGTGCTGGCACCGAACAGACCGATGTGCAGCGCGCCGAGTTCGGCATTGCCCGCGAGCCAGTCGAGCACTCCGACCAGACGCTGGCTGAGGCGCGGAATATCGAAACGATACTCGGCGCTGAGCCGATCCACGCGCTCTTCTTGTCCGGTCAGCAAGTCGAATAACAAGGTCGCCAACCCCAGATCGTTGAAATAGTGCGCGACCTGCAGGTTGCGTGGGCTGAGGCGACTGCTGCCGCTGCCATGGGCAAACACCACCAGCCCGATCGGATCATCTGGCAGCAGCAGATCGGCGTCCAGCTCGGCATCGCCGACGGTCAGTTTCAAGGTTCTTGACGCTGGGGTTTGCATGAATCAGGCCTCCTCGTTGCAGCATTCGTTCACGCCTGCGCGTCTTGCTCGCGCTGCCAGGCCTGGCGCAACAGCGCCTGGACCTGCTGATCCGAAGTCTGGGAAAAATCCACATACCAACGGCCGATGGCGATGAACATCTCGGGAGTGAACGGACAGATGACTTCATCGACCTGCCGACGCAACAGCGCCACGCTATCGGGCGGCGCCACCGGCACGGCGACCACCACTCGCGCGGGCGACTGCTGGTGTACCGCCTTGATCGCCGCCTGCATGGTGGCGCCCGTGGCCAGGCCATCGTCGACCAGGATCACCTGTTGTCCGTCCAACACCGGCAGTGGCCGCTCGCCGCGGTAGGCGTGGTCGCGGCGCTGCAACTCCAGGCTTTCCCGCGCGGCCACTGCGTCGACGGTGGCGCCATCGATTTGCAGTGACGCCAGCACATCGCGGTTCAGCACCCGCACGCCGCCACTGGCGATGGCCCCCATGGCGAGCTCGGCGTGGCCTGGCACGCCGAGCTTGCGCACCAACATCAGGTCGAGACGAACCTGCAGTGCGTTGGCGATCTCGTAGGCCACCGGCACGCCACCACGCGGCAAGGCCAGCACGATCACGTCAGGTCGCTGGCGATAAGCTGTCAACAACCGCGCTAGCGCCTGACCTGCGCTAGTTCTGTCGCGGATGGGGATTTCCAGAACATCGTTTCGAGTCATGGTCATGCTCCAGCAGGCGAACCCGACTTAACCATGCGCCCGCCTTTGTGCAGAGTCTTTGATCTCGATTAGGAGTTCGCGCGATAGCAGGCTCTGCAGGTGACAAACCCGCGCAGCGAGTGATCGCGGCTCATGTATGCAGGTGGCTGTCGAGCAACTCGCCGAGGGCCTGGTTGATCGCCGCCGAATTGATCGCCAGCAACTGCAGTTGCGCTTGCACGCTCTGCGCCACTTCAGTCGAGCCGCGCTGCTCGATCCACCTGGTCAGCTGCCAGACGGCCTCTCCCAGAGCGACCTGGTTCTGATGCAAGCGAGCCAGGGTCGCGGTCGTGAGTTGTTTGTGGTGCATATCCAGTTCCTGCTTTGATGGCAATCCATCCATGCGTGACCCAGGTTCGTCAGGTAGCTGCCATAGAGTTGGATCCGCGGCGATGGGTCCGCCGATTAGACAGGCCATCAGGTTCCAGTAACTGCCGGCCAATCGCCATACCTCTTCATTGGTAGTGCGCACAACGCTGATCTGGCTCAATCATTCCCCCAACAAAGTCTAATCTTGATGCTAATCATTATTGTTCAGCCTGTATTTCCCTAAGCTAGGTGCAACCCAGCCAACGCTTAGAGGAAACCGTCGATGCGCGCACAACTGCCCTTCTCACTCGCCCTACTGCTGGTCGCCACGTTGACCCAGGCCAAGGAATACCCGATTGGCGAACCCCAGCACTGCGGTGGCCTGGAGGTGGGCGCCGTGTACCTGCAACCGATCGAGATGGATCCACCGGGCATGATGCGCCCCGCCGCCGACTCCGACGTGCACCTGGAAGCCGACATCAGCGCCCTGGAAAACAACCCGAACGGCTTCCAGGAAGGCAGCTTCGTGCCCTATCTCAAGGTCGCCTTCGAGTTGCGCAAGCAAGGCAGCGACGAACCGCTCAAGGGCGACTTCCACGCCATGGTCGCCAACGATGGGCCGCACTATGGCGACAACCTCAAGCTGTCCGGCCCGGGCAAGTACCAGTTGACCTTGAGCATCCTGCCCCCGGCCGGCGGCCATGCCATGTTCGGCCGCCACACCGACAAGGAAACCGGCGTCGCCCCCTGGTTCGAGCGCTGCGAACTGCACTACCAGTTCACCTATGCCGGTATCGGCAAGAAAGGCGGTTATTGAGTCAACCTGGAGAATCCGATGCCCCGTTCCTTGCTCGTCCTGCTGGGAGCCGCCCTGGGGCTGCCCCTGTCCGCCGTCGCCGCCAGCCTACCGACCTACCAACTGGAGATGCGCGATGGTCACTTCAGCCCGGCGGCCCTCGAAGTGCCCGCCGGCCAGCGCTTCAAGATCGTGCTGCACAACCAGGGCCAGGGCCCGGCCGAGTTCGAGAGCACGCCGCTGCGCGTGGAGAAGGTCTTGTCCCCCGGGGTCAGCTCGTTCGTGGTGATCCATCCACTCAGGCCGGGTCGCTACCCGTTCTTCGACGAGTTCCACCGCGAGCTGGCCGAAGGCGCCATCGTCGCCCAATGACGCTGCTGCAGCGGGAGTACTGAAATGGAACAGTCGCTGTTTATCGTCTGGCGGGAAAGCATCGAGGCCCTGCTGGTCATCGGTATCCTGCAGGCCTGGATCAGCCAGCAGGCTGAGCGCGGCCGCGCCATGACCTGTCTGTGGGGCGGCGTGGCGCTCGGCCTGCTGCTGTCCGCGGCACTGGCGCTGGCCATCCTGTTCGCCGGCGAATGGCTGGCGGGCGCGGCGGGCGAGTGGTTCCAGGCGGGTCTGGTGCTGCTGGCCAGCGGGCTGATCCTGCAGATGGTCGGCTGGATGCGCCGGCATGGCCGCACCTTGAAAAGCGACCTGCAGCAGGCGGCCGACAGCCACCTGCAGCGCAACGGCGGCCTCGGCCTGCTGCTCCTGGCCATGCTCGCGGTCGGCCGCGAAGGCAGCGAGACCGTGGTCTTCCTCTATGGCCTGGGCGTGCACAAGCACGGCGCCGCTCTCTGGCAGTTCGCCCTCGGGGGCGCGGCTGGCCTGGGGCTGGCGCTGCTGACCTTCATGCTGTTGCAGGCTGGCAGCCGGCTGGTGTCCTGGCGGCATTTCTTCCGCTGCAGCGAGAGCGTGTTGCTGTTGCTCGGTGCGTCCATGTTGATCGCCGGGCTCGACCGCATCAGCGGTCAGTTGATGGCCCTGGAGCTGCCCGAGCAGGTCTATGGCTGGTTCGGCGCGGCCCTCTGGGACACCTCCGCCGGCCTGGATGACGCCTCGGGGCTGGGTTCGGTACTGGCCAACTTCGCCGGTTATCGCGCCATGCCCTCCCTGGCCACGGTCGCCGTGCTGGCCGGCTACTGGCTGCTGGTCGCCTTCTGGCTGCGGCGCACCGCGCCGGCCGTGTCGCCATGCGCCAACTGAACAACCTGCTGGGCGACCTGGGTGACGCCCTGCGCCGCCATGCGCGGCTGATTCGCGGCCTGCAATGGGCGGTCGTGACGTTCTATGGCGTGTTGCTGGTACTGCCGGCGCTGCTGCCGTTACCGTCCAGCCAGGCGCGGATTCTCGACAACCTGACGCTGCTGGCGCAGTTCATGTTCTGGGGCGTCTGGTGGCCGTTCGTGCTGCTGTCGATCGTGCTGTTCGGCCGGCTCTGGTGCGGGGTGCTCTGCCCCGAAGGCGCGCTCAGCGAATGGATCAGTTGGCGCGGCCTGGGTCGCGGCACGCCGCGCTGGATCCGCTGGGGCGGCTGGCCGACCCTGGCGTTCATCCTCACCACCATTTATGGCCAACTGATCAGCGTCTACGACTATGCCCAGGCGGCGCTGCTGATCCTCGGTGGCTCGACCCTGGCGGCGATGCTGGTGGGCTTTCTCTATGGCCGCGGCAAGCGCGTCTGGTGCCGCTACCTGTGCCCGGTCAGCGGTGTGTTCGCCCTGCTCGCCCGTCTGGCGCCGCTGCATTACAAGGTCGTCGAGCAGCGCTGGCTGGACAACCCGCCACCGCGCCAGCCCCCACCCAACTGCGCGCCGCTGCTGGATATCCGGCGCATGCAAGGCGCCGCCGACTGCCATGCCTGCGGCCGCTGCAGCGGCCAACGCGACGCGGTGCAACTGAGCACGCGTTCGCCGAATGCGGAAATCCTCATCGTCGGTCGCCATCTCCGCAGCCCGTGGGACGTCCGCCTGCTGCTGTTTGGCGTGATCGGCCTGGCCATGGGCGCCTTTCAATGGACGCTCAGCCCCTGGTTCGTCAGCCTGAAACAGGCGACGGCCACCTGGCTGGTCGAGCGCAACAGCTATTGGTTGCTGCAGGCCGATGCGCCCTGGTGGTTGCTGACCCATTACCCGCAGGCCAACGACCTGTTCAGCTGGCTCGATGGCCTGCTGATCCTGTTCTACCTGTCGGCCAGCGCCTTGCTGCTTGGCGGCGGCTTGTGGCTGCTGCTGCGGGCCGCAGCGCTGCTGGTGTCGCGCACAGGCAACGCCTTCGAACAGCTGGCGTTGACGTTGATCCCGCTCGGCGCCTGCGGCTTGTTTCTCGGCCTCAGCGCCACCACCGTCAAGCTGCTGCGCTACGAGGGCCTGGCCCTCGCCTGGGCGCAACCGGCTCGCGCCAGCCTGCTCGCAGGGGCGATTGCCTGGAGCCTGTGGCTGGGCTGGCAGGTGCTCGGCCGGCATGGCGCCCGCGGGCTGAACAGGCTCGCGGCGTTCGGCTGTCTGGCGCTGGGCTCAGCCTGGGTCGGCTATGGCTGGTGGTTGCAGTTCTGGGGCTGGAGTTGAGTCTTGTCGACGGCCGCCAAACATTGCGACGGGTTCCTCGTCCGGCGGTCGCGCCCAGACTTGTTTGAAATCAAGGAAGCCCCCGCTATCGACCTTCTAGCATGCAATCCCGAGCAATCCCGAGCTGCGTTGTGGGAGAGACCATGCTGACCGAACCATCACTTGTCGCGCAATTGCGCCGTCACCACCTGTTCAGCCGGCTGCCGGAGGCGGCGCTGCTGGAGGTCTGCGCCTCGGCCAACCTCAAACGCCTGGCTGCTGGCGCCTCGTTGTTCCACCAGGGCGACAAGGCCGATCGTTTCTATTTTATCTTCAGCGGCCAGGTGAAGCTGCATCGGGTGGTTTGCGACGGCCAGGAGAAACTGGTGGAAATCATCCGCGCCGGCGAATCCTTTGCCGAGGCGCTGCTGTTCACCGGCGTGCCGCAGTACCCGGTCAGCGCCACTGCCCTGAAGACCTGCCAGATGGCCAGCCTGCACGGCTCACAGTACCGTCGCCTGCTGGAAGAACACCCGAGCATCTGCCTGGATATCCTCGCCACCCTGAGCATTCGCCTGCACCAGCGGCTGAACGAGATCGACACCCTGACCCTGGCCAACGCCTGCCACCGGGTCAGGCGCTTTCTGGTCCAGGCCCACGAAGAAGGCAACGGGGTGATCATGCTCGATGTGCCGAAACGGCTGATCGCCTCGAAGCTGGGCATCCAGCCGGAAACCTTCTCGCGCATCCTCCATCGCCTGATCGACTCGGGCGTGATTGCAGTCCAGCGCCGGCGCATCGAGATCATCGATCTGCCAGGGCTGAGCAACTACGACGACTAGCAGAATTGACTGTGATCAACGCCAGCAGCTGCACGGCCGTCAAACTGGACCACCGCTTGACGTGTGAAGGGTGTGCACCATGTCCAAGACCATTCAGCCGCTGGTCTACTCCTGCTCCGGCTGCTCCAACGTGGCGCAACTGGCGAATACCCTTGCCGTGCGCCTGGATCGAGCCGGTCTGGCGGAAATGTCCTGCATTGCCGGGGTCGGCGGTCATGTCCCGGCCCTGGTGAACAAGGCCCGCTCGGGCCGCCCCATCCTGGCCATCGACGGCTGCCCGCTGCACTGCGTCAGCGCCTGCCTGGCCCAGCACGGCATCGGTGCCGACGTGCACATAACCCTCAGCAGTTCTGGCCTGCGCAAGCGCTATCGGCAAGATTGCAGCACGGCCGAAGCCGACGCGCTGTTCGAGGACATGCAACACATCATCGCCCGTCTGGGACAGCAACAAACCGGCCCTGGCTGAGCGACGCAACCGGCGCTGGCGCCAGGTACGGGTGCGCAAGGGTGGATTGAGTGGCACGCACAGAATGCAGGGTTAAAAAGACCACAGTGGTATTTTCAACCCTAAAGGCGCTCAGTCATTTTTACCATAACAACTGAGTAAAGCCTTTAAATTCAATGAATTGCAGATGGCACGCGGCTTGCTCAAGGATAGCTATAGATAACCGCGATTCGACATGAATGACCGCCATGCAAGGAGTCCACATGAAAAAAGTTCTGCAACCGCTAGCCTGGTATCTGGTCCTGGCCTCGGTATTGGCCATGGCCAGCGGCGTTGCCCTGAGTGTCGCCACCGACATGGCCCTGGCCACCAGCGGTATCGAGTGGCAGCAGCCCGCCAGCCGGGCTGTCTGCTAGTACCAGGTTCACCACGCAAGACCGAGTCGTCAGCCCGTCACGCCCAGGGTCCGACTCAAGGCCGCTCGGGGCCGCTCTTCACGCCCAACAATCAGGATGTCTTTTATGGTGCTTCATCGCGTTCATCACCAGATTCTCCGCAGTCACCATTTGTTCGAGCCGCTGAACGAAGAGCAAATGGATGAACTGATGAGCACCAGTCAACTGCTCAGCATCGACAAGGGTGAGCCCTTGTTCCGCCAGGGCGAGCCGGCCCATTCGTTCTATTTCGTCATCGCCGGCGCGGTGAAGATCTACCGCCTGACCCCGGATGGGCAGGAGAAGGTGTTCGAGGTCATCGGCAATCGGCAGACCTTTGCCGAAGCCATGATGCTGATGGACACGCCCAACTACGTCGCCTCGGCCGAGGCGGTATGCCCGACTCAGCTTTACCGCATCGCCAACAGCACCTACATGCGCCTGCTGCAGAGCAACAGCCGGCTGACCTTTGCCCTGCTCGGCAAGCTCTGTGTGCGCCTGCACCAGCGGGTCAACGAGATCGAAACGCTGTCGCTGAAAAACGCCACCCACCGCGTGGTGCGCTACCTGATCACTCAGCTCGCCCGCCAGCCGGACGCAGGCAACAGTTTCGAGCTGCCGATGGCCAAGCAGTTGATTGCCGGGCACCTGTCGATCCAGCCGGAAACCTTCTCGCGGATCATGCGCCGCCTGATCGACGAGGAAATCATCAGCCAGGAAGGCCGTCAGATCGTGATTCTCGATCGCCTGCGCCTGGAGCAGTTCGAGTGAATTGCCGGTCTTCGCGTCTGAGCGCTCGCCATGTCTAAATGCCTGTATTGCCAACGCGACAACCCGCCCGGGAAAGCTGAGTGCCACCACTGCGGCATGCCCCTGCCGGCCTTGGCAGATGCTGCTGTCGAACGTCGGCAGCGGCGTTTTCTCTGGTTCTGCATCGGCCTGACCGTGTTCTGCGCGGTGATGGCCGTCTGGTTGCCGCGCAGCATCGTCTGAACCGTCCTGCAGAAAATCCCTCTGCCGATAATTGATCGTCCCTACGCTGCGCGTGGCAATCCAGCCCTCGACGCTCCGGCGTCCCTACCGCCAGCGCATTACGTGATGCAGGGCGCCACAGGCTGGCTCCTATGCTGGAGTGCGGGAGCCAGCAAGCCAGCCATCAACTAAAACGTTTTTGATCGTCCCCACGCTCCGCGTGGAAAGGCAGTCCTCGACGCTCCAGCGTCCACACCGCCAGCTTCACAGGCACGCTCCCACGCTGGAGCGTGGGAGCGATCAAACAGCCAATACCGGCATGGCCAGTCATACCTGGGTCAACTGGCGGTACAGCTGCGGCAGGCGCAGCGGCAATTGCTGGGGCTGGCGGATCTGGGTGTAGCCATTGGCGCCGAACATGTACGGCAGGTAATCGCCGGCTTCGCTGTCGATGGTGATGCAGAACGGCAACAGGCCCTGGCGTCGCGCCTCCAGCACCGCTTCGCGGGTGTCCTCGACGCCATAGCGGCCTTCGTAGAGGTCGAGGTCGTTGGGTTTGCCATCGGTCACTAACAGCAGCAGTTTGCGCCGCTGCTTGCACGCGCCGAGCAGCACGGTGGCCTGGCGGATGGCCGCGCCCATACGGGTGTAATAGCCGGGCTTGAGGGCCTGAATGCGCCCGCGGGTGTTGTCGTCGTAGCGCTGCTTGAACGACTTAAGCTCCTGCATGCGCACCTGCTGGCGGCGCAGCGAGGAGAAGCCATAGAGGGCGAACTCGTCGCCCAGGGCGGCCAGGGTTTCACCGAACAGCAGCAGGCTGTCGCTGATCACCTCGATTACCCGGTGCTCATCGTCCAGGTGCGCATCGGTGGACATCGACACATCCGCCAGCAGCAGGCAGGCCAGGTCGCGGCGCGTGTGGCGCTGCTCCATGAACAGGCCACGTTCGGCGCACTGGCCATGCTGACGCTCGACGTGAAAATCCAGCCAGGCCTGCATATCCAGCTCCGAGCCCTGGGGTTGCTGACGCAGCCACTGGCGATCGTTGCGCAGGTGCTCGAACTGGCGGCGCAAGCGCTTGGCCAGCGGCGCCAGACGCAGGGGCAGCGGCTGCGGCTCGCTGCCACGCGGCACCATCATCTGCAGGTTGACGAAGTCCTCGCGCAGGCTCTGCTTGCGATAGTCCCACTCCGGCAGCTTGATACCTTCGCCCAGCGGAATGTCGTCGACGTCCGCCGGTGGCAGATCGAGGTGCAACTTGAGTCCGCCGCCCTTGCGCAGGCGTTGCTTGGACAGGGCGAGTTCGTCGAGATCCTCGGCGACCCGCGCGGCGTCCAGGTCTTCGCTGTCGTCGCTGCAGCGATCCAGTTCGACATGCTCGGACCAGCTGAACAGGTTCTCCAGGCGGAAGATCAACAGACCGCCCTTGCTGGTGCTCTCCTCGACTCGCTTGGCGCGCTTGGGCCCGACCTTCTGCTCGCCCGGCGGGGTCAGCAAGTTGCCCTCACTTTCCTCGCCCAGCTCACAGGCCTGGGGTTCGCCGAGGTTTTCCGCCGGGTACAGCCACAGCGGCAACGGCCAGGGGGCCAGTTCGCTGCGCGGAAAATGCTCGACGCTGCCCGGTTCGCGCAGGGCCTGACAGAGCGCCATCTCCAGCGCCGCCTCGCCCTTGCCCAGCTGCTCAGGATCGGGGCGCAACTGCAGATGGGCCTCGACCAGGCGCTGGTAGCGTGGGCGCAGGGCCGGGTAGGCCTGCAACAACTGCCGGGTCCAGCGCTGGTTGTCACGCGCCCAGTGGCGCATCTCTCCCGCTTGTGCGGCCAGCAGCGCCAGCCAGCGATACAGATCCTGATTCAGCGCAACTTCGGGGTACACCGCCAGGTTCGGCGGCAGGCGCAGGTTGCTGGCATCGCACCAGGCCACCGGCATTTGCTTGCAGGTGCCAGCCACCTGTTGCAGCAGGTTGCGCCGCAGCACCAGGTCGCGGGCGCTGGCGGCCTCCACCCCGACGCCACTGGCGCCGCCCATGGCGCGAAACAACACTGCCAGGGGCCGCTGCATACTGGCCAACTCGACCCGCGCCTCGGGAAAATCCGGGCTGGCACGCCGGGTGATGAAGCGGTGCCAGACACTACCCACCCACTCTTCCAGTTCGACGGTAAAAGCCATCTGCTTCACCTTGCTCGCTGTGCTCCGCAGAGCCAAATGCAAAACGGCCCGCTGTACCAGCCGGGCCGAGAGTTAGTTAGCGCTTAGGCCTCAGGCCGAAACGGCTAAGGCGGCTTCATCACGGGCCGTGGCCCGGCCACGCTGCTTGAAGCTGTACAGGTAGCAGAGCAAGCCGATCAGGAAGACCACCCCGGCCGCCAGACGCAGCCAGAAGAACACGGCCAACTGGTCGACTGTACTCATGAACGACAGCGCAGTGCCATCCGTCGGCCAGCGTTGCAGCATCACCTGCACCACGCCTGCAGCCGTCAGACACAGGGTGATCGCCACCATCGACAGGGTCATCAACCAGAAGCCCCAGATCTCGATGGTCTGCGAGCGCTCATCCGGCGCTTCGCCGAGGCCACGCAAACGCGGCATGGCGTAGCTGATCATGGTCATCACGATCATCGCGTAGGCACCGTAGAAGGCCAGGTGGCCATGCGCCGCGGTAAGCTGCGAGCCGTGGGTGTAGAAGTTCACCGGTGCCAGGGTATGCAGGAAGCCCCATACGCCAGCGCCGAAGAAGGCCGTCACGGTCGTGCCCTTGGCCCACAGGGTGGCCGCCCGGTTCGGGTGCTGTCGACGCCGCTTGCCGACCATGGTGAAGGCGAACAACACCATGGCGAAGAAGGGTATCGGCTCCATGGCCGAGAAAATCGAGCCGACCCACAGCCAGACCGCCGGCGCCCCTATCCAGAAGAAGTGGTGACCGGTGCCGAGGATGCCGGTGATCAGGGCCATGGCGATGATCACATACAGCCACTTCTCGACCACTTCACGGTCCACCCCGGTGACCTTGATCAGGACGAAGGCGAGCATCGCCCCCATGATCAGTTCCCAAACGCCTTCCACCCACAGGTGCACCACGAACCACCAGTAGTACTTGTCGCGCGCCAGGTTGCCCGGGTTGTAGAAGGAAAACAGGAAGAACACCGCCAAGCCGATCAGACCGGTCATCATGACCATGCTGATGGTGGTCTTGCGACCTTTGAGCAGGGTCATGCCGATGTTGTAGAGAAAGCCCAGGGCCACCACCACGATGCCCATCTTGGTGATGGTCGGTTGTTCCAGGAACTCCCGGCCCATGGTCGGCAGCAGCTCATTGCCGGTCATCTTGGCCAGGCCCGCATAGGGCACGAACAGATAACCGAGAATGGTCAGCACGCCGGCGGCAGCGAATATCCAGAACAGGATGATCGCCAGTTTCGGGCTGTGCAGCTCACGATCGGCCTCTTCCGGAATCAGGTAATACGCCGCCCCCATGAAGCCGAACAGCAGCCAGACGATCAGCAGGTTGGTGTGCACCATCCGCGCCACGTTGAAGGGAATCAGCGGGAACAGGAAGTCGCCGACCACGTACTGCAGGCCCATGATCAGACCGAACAGGATCTGCCCGAGGAACAGCATCAGGGCGAACACGAAGTATGGCTTGGCCACGGCTTGCGAGGCGAATTTCAGATGTGGATTTACGCTGGTCATCTATCAGCCCTCCTTGTTTGGCGGCCAGTTGTTGGTATCGATCTTCGAAGTCCACTTGAGGAACTCCGCCATATCGTCCACTTCCCGCTCGCTCAAATTGAATTGCGGCATTGCCCTGCGCCCTGGAACGCCCAGGGGCTGCGCCTTCATCCAGGCATGCAGGAACGGCTTGAAGGCCGTCTCGCCGCCCCGACGATCGAACACATTGCCCAGCTCCGGCGCGAAGTAGGCGCCCTCGCCCAGCAGGCTGTGGCAGCCGATGCAGTTGTTGTTTTCCCAGACCGCTTTGCCGCGCAGCACAGAGTCGTTCAACTCCGAGGCGTTGCTGCGTTCTGGAAAGGTCTGCTCGGTGTGGTAAGTCAGGGCCAGGAATACCAGGAAGAAGAACACGCTCCCCCCAAAGTAGATATTCCTGGCCATGCTCTTGGTGAAGGTCTCTGACATGGTCGCTTCCTCTTTACTTGGCGAGTCCATTCTAGAAAGCCTGCTAACGAAACCTGCTTGATCGCAATCAAGAAAGCCGGAAAGCCCGATGGTTTTACTCGGGTATGGCCAGCGAGAAGAGGAACAGCGAAGAACAAGCAGGCAGGTGAGCAATGCCCGGCGCGGCGATCACTGCATGAGCATGGGTAAAGCGGAGGGCGAACTCGTGAAGCAGTACGCCGGTGCTGGCCTCACGGTGGTTGTCTTGTGGTAACAACGGTGGACTGTTCGCTGCGCTCCTGAGTCCACCCTACGGCCTGCGCACTGCCCGCGAATTATCCCCTGAGCGCGAGGCTCAGCAGCACGCCCAGCGCCAGCGCCAACGGCCAGCCCAGCAGCAGCCAGCGCCACATACGCGGGGCGTGACGCAACTCCATGAAGCCATCGGCAATCAGCCAGGCCTTGCCCAAGGCGGCGAGCAACACGGCGCCGGTCATTAACAAGGTCGCACCGGCATTGCCCAGTTGCACGCTGGTCACGGACAGCGCGGCCAGCCCCAGCCAGCAGAGAATCAGGGTATTTGAAGCAGACATGGCGACCTCGTCGATGCAGCGCAGGGCTCAGTTCAAGATATAAACCAGCGGAAACAGCAACACCCAGACCAGATCGACCATGTGCCAATACAGCACGCCGGACTCCATCACGCTGCAAGTGTCCGGGCCATAGGCGCGGCGCCGACAGCGCTCGGCCAACCAGCCGAGGATCAGCAAGCCCAGCAGCACATGGACGAAATGAAAGCCGGTGAGCATCCAGTACAGCGTGAAGAAGGTGTTGTGCTCAATGCCCAGCCCCGCCCCAGCCAGATGGCTGTACTCACTGAGTTTCAACAGCACATAGACGCTGGCCGACAGCAGCGCCGCGAGCAGCAACCAGGCCGCCCGCGATGTGCGCGCCTGGCGCACCTGCTCCAGGGCCAGCGCGGCGAACAGCCCGGAGGTCAGCAGGCTCAGGGTCAGCGCCAGGCCGGTGGAGCTGTCGAGCAACTGGCGACTGTCGTGGAACAACTGCGGCTGCAAGGCCTGGGCCACGGCGAAGGTGAGAATCAGCAGGGCGAAGACCGTCAGCTCGGCGAGAATGAAGAACCACATCGCCAGGTCGCCCGGCAGACGCCGGGGCGGACTGGCGAAGGTCTCAAGCGAAGTGGACATCGACCACGTCCATCAGCGCGGCCACGGTCTGCGGATCGTCCGACAGCGGCTCGGCCAGACAGGCCAGGCAAGCATCGCGCGGACTCATGCCGGAGCCGATCATGCGCGCGGCGAAGATCAGCAGGCGCGTCGAGGCGACCTCCTCCAGGTCATGCTGTTCCAGTCGGCGCAGAGCCTGGCCGAGCTTGACCACCTGCGCGGCCAGATCGGCACCGACCCGCGCCTCGTTGGCGACGATGCGCTCCTCCTCGGCCACCGGCGGATAACCGAAGCGCAAGGCGACGAACCGCTGGCGGGTACTCGGTTTCATGCCTTTGAGCAGGTTCTGGTAGCCGGGGTTATAGGACACCACCAGCATGAAACCAGGCGGCGCGCGCAGCACTTCACCGGTGCGTTCCAGGTACAGCTCGCGGCGGTCATCGGCCAGCGGGTGCAGCACCACAGCAGTGTCTTGGCGCGCCTCGACCACTTCGTCGAGGTAGCAGATGCCGCCCTCGCGAACGGCCCGGGTCAGCGGGCCGTCCTGCCACCAGGTGCCCTGGGCGCCGATCAGGTGACGGCCGACCAGATCGGCGGCGGACAGGTCGTCATGGCAGGCCACGGTGTACAGCGGCAGGTTCAGGCGGTGCGCCATGTACTGAACGAAGCGGGTTTTGCCGCAGCCGGTCGGCCCCTTGATCAGCACCGGCATGCCGTGCTGCCAGGCCTGCTCGAACAACACTTGCTCATTGCCCAGTTGTTGGTAGAACGGCGCATCCAGCACGGCAGCCGTTTCGACTAGTTTCACAGGTGCATTCACAGTCAGTACCTCACCGCAGTGATTAATCATGCCTGCACGCTACCCGCGACCAGCCGCTGCCCTCAAGGCGCACGCGAACATCTCTTGATTGTGGTCAAGTCCATAGGCAATCAGCCTGGTTATGCTGGCGCAACGATAAATCAATTGACCGTGTCATTAGCCAATTCAGCCTGTACTCACACCACTGCAAATCGAACCCAGCACGGTTATGAGCGGTCTATAGTCAGCTACAAGCGGCCATGGCACCGTCGAACTGCGGATGTAGGCAGGGCCCACGATCAAACCGCACAATAATGACTGCACCCATACCTGGTGGGGCCTATGCCCTGCTCCAATAGCCTTGAGGAAGTATTCATCATGAAGAGAATCCTGGTCCCATTGTTCGCCCTCGGCGCTGCGCTGAGCTTGCAACCGGCCTTCGCCGCCGACACCGCTGCCGCCGAGGCGCTGTTCAAGAGCAAGCCCTGCGCGGCGTGCCATAACGTCGACATGAAGATGGTCGGCCCGGCGTTGAAGGAAGTAGCCGCCAAGTACGCCGGCACCGAAGGCGCCGTCGAGTTGCTGGCCGGCCGGATCAAGAACGGCACTCAGGGCAACTGGGGTCCGATGCCGATGCCGGCCAACCCGGTCACAGACGAAGAAGCGAAGATCCTCGCCGAATGGGTGCTGAGCCTCAAGTAACCAGCCAGGGGACGTCGTCGCGCTTTCACCACGCCAACGCTTCTGGCGAACAGATGATGACGTCCTGAATCCCCTATTGCGCACGGCGGGTGTGCAGGCGCTGGATCTGCGCAACATGAAATACAATGCGGCTTCACATCAATATTATTGAAGCGAAGCAGCGCAATGGACATCGACCTCGCCCGCACCTTCCTGGACATCATGCGCAGCGGCAGTTTCATCGCCACCGCAGAGCGCCTGCATATCACCCAGACAGCGGTGACGGCGCGAATCCATAACCTGGAAAACCAACTCAGCTGCAGGCTGTTCGTGCGCAACCGTGGCGGGGCCCGGTTGACCCCGGACGGCGAGCGTTTTGTCACCTATGCCTCCCATCTGGTACAGACCTGGGAGGCGGCGCGGCGGGATTTGCCCTTGCCACGCGGCTCCGCCGACCTGCTGACCCTGGGTTCGGAGATGAGCCTGTGCAACCCGCTGATGCTGGCCTGGGTAGAGCGCCTGCACCAGGTTATGCCTGCTCATGCCGTGCGTAGCGTAGTGACCAGTGGCGGCCAGCTCCAGCAACAACTCGACCTGGGCGTGCTCGACGCGGCATTGGTCCATCAGCCGGAGTATTGGCCGAACCTGCAGGTCGAGCAATTGCTCGAGGAAAAGCTGATTCTGGTGGTACAGACCCATCACCCCGAGCCCTATATGTATGTCGACTGGGGCCCGACGTTTCGCCAACTGCACGACAATGCCCTGCCGGAACACACCCGTACCACCCTTTCCTTCGACCTCGGGTCACTGGCTCTGCAGTACCTGCTGCAGTGTGGCGGTCGCGGCTACTTCCGCACCCGCGTGGTGCAGCGCTATATCGATGAAGGCATTCTCAAGCGCGTGGAGATGGCGCCGGAGTTCTCCTACCCGATCTATCTGGTTTACCCCAGAGCGGCCGACAATCCGGCCTTGCGCAGGGCCCTGCAACTGGTGCGCGAGGTGGCCCTGGACGACATCGACTGGTCACGCGGGGCTTACGAGATTTGAAGCATCTTGGCGGGTTCGTCGCACCGGCCCTGGCGCGACGCAAGCTGGTGGCGACTCAATCCGCAAGCTGCTTGAGCCAGTTGCGGTATAGCGCCGCGATCAGATCAGTCTGGGTGATCATGCCCACCAGCCGCTCGTGCTCATCCACCACCGGCAGGCAATGCAGGCCGCGGTCGCAGAGCAGGAATACCAGCTCGACCATGTGAACGTCCTGTTTCACTGCAACCACGGGCGCACTCATGATCGAGCGCAGCTTGGTTCCGCGCGGGTACTTCAGGCGGCCGACATTGACCCGCGCCCGGCTGGGCTGCAACTGTTTGAGCAGATCGATCAGGGTGACGATGCCGATCAGCTTGCCACTGCCCTCCTCCACGACCGGCAACGAACGCAGGTGGTGTTCTCGCAGGGTCTGCCACGCCTGTTGGATAAAGCTATCCGGCGCCGCCGAATAGAGATCGCGTGACATGATATCGGCCGCGCTGATCTCGCCCATGCTGCGGCGCAAGGCATGTTTCTCGGTTTGCTTGATCAGCCGTGCGAGATCGTCCCGGGTGACATCGACATATTCGCCGAACTCCTCGAGGGCCCGATCCATATCGTCGCGACTGAAGCTCAGACGCTCAGCCGGTAATGGATCGCGAGTGTGGTGGCGGTTCTCCCCGGATCGACGCGGTTTCGGGTAAATGTGGCCGGTCAGGTTGTTGTAGAGCAAGGCTATGGCCACCAGCAACAGCGAGCTGAATGCGACCTGATAGAGCACGGCGTAGCCTAGGTCGCTCCCCAGGCCACCACTGGCGGCCACCACCGCCAATGCACAACTTGGTGGGTGCAGGCAGCGCAAGGCAAATAGGCAGAACAGCGAGAGACTGGCGGCCAGCACAGTCGCAGTCACGCTATCCAGCGTACTCAAGCCCAGACTGATGCCAATCAGGGCGGCGCACATATTGCCCGCCAGGATCGACCATGGCTGAGCGAACGGACTGGACGACGCACCGAACAGCAATACGGCGGAGGCAGCGACAGGCGCAGCGATATGCAAGGTGATCGGAGCGCCGAACAAACTGATGCCGATCGAAACGCACAGCGACATGCCGAGCGCAATACCGATGGCGACGCGCAGCCATTCCTGGGCGCGGGCATTGAGCGGTGCGGGGGTGAAAGACCTGAACCAGTCGAGAAGCTGTTCTTGCATTATTCCTGCTTGGCATCGGGGAGTTGCTGGAGCGAATCCTACGCAGGCCAAAAGTCCTGTAGCGGACAAGGTCGCAGCCCATTGCTTGCACACAGTCGAAGCAAGAGGGTTTGACCCATGGTTCCGAGTTTTTGCGCGTGCAAACACGACCGCCTGCAAGTAGACGCAGCTGCTGGGTGGCGCAATAGAAGATGGTGCGTAGGCATGAGTGCCTACGCATTGTGAGGGGGACGTTAAGTTATCTCTAATGAATGTTATTGCTTATATAGATCAATATTAATGCTTTAAAAGTGCCGCAGAGGCAGAAAGGCTTAACCGCTTCAGCTCAAGCTGTAACCATTATCGACCACCCAGTCCTGGCCGTAGACGCCGCGGGCACCGGCCGACAATTGGAACAGGATCACGTTGGCCACAGCCGCAGCGTCGAGAAAGTGCCCAGGCAGCAGGCGTTGGGTGACGGTTTCAGCGACCTCATCCAACTGTTCCTCGCTCAACCCCAGACTGCCCCAGATAGAGGTTGCCGTGGGTCCGGGCGAGACCAGATTGATGCGTACCCCGACCGGGGCAAACTCCACCGCGAGGGTGCGCGCCTGGGCGCTAAGCGCCGCCTTGCTGGCGATATAGGCGGCCAGGCCGGGAAAGGTCGAACGGGTGAGGAAACTGCTGATGAACACCACCGAACTGGGGCTGGCCAGTCCATCACGCAACGCGGCCAGGGTATTCAGGGCACCGGCACCGTTGACCGCCCACTGCCGATCGAATGCCCCCAGGTCGAGACTCTCGGCCAGTTCGGCGATACCCGCGTTGGGCACCAGATAATCCACCTGGCCCAGTTGCGCTGCGCGCAGGCCGAGGCTGGCCAGATCCTCAGTCGAGGTGACGTCGCCGGCATGCCAGACCAGGCGTTCTGGGTGACTCGCCTGCAGGTCCTGCAAGCCGCCCAGGCTGCGTGACATTGCCAGCACCCTGGCGCCGCGTTGCAGCAACGCGGCGCATAATGCCAGGCCGATACCTGAACTGGCTCCGGTGACTACGGCCAGACGATCCTGAAATTCGTTTCTCATCAGTTTCTCCGATGCTCGGCAGTACCGAGCGGCAAGGCCACCCATGCGCAGGCACAGGCAAGCGGACATCAATGGGTTGGGCAGCGCGGCACACGCGGCGCTGCATGATCAAACGGTCGGCGCAACACCTAGCCAGCCTTGACTCAGCCCGGGTGACCATCCACCCGTGGCTTGACCAGCATCGGCACATAGCGCCAGGCGTAGATGGCCAAGGCCAGCGACCATCCGGTTACCGCCAGCCACAAGCCTTGCTGCGGCCAGAACGGGTAAACGAAGACCCGCGCCACACCCCCAAGATTGAGCAACATCAGGGCCCAGGCCATGCCTGCTGGTAGTTGCAGCGGCCGCCCGGTATGGCCCAGGGTGACGCGGGCGATCATGGCCAGGATCAGCCCGCTCATGGCGCCGATGGTCAGGCCATGCAGGGCCGGGCTGAAGCTGGCCAGCAGGCCGGCATGCCACAGCGCCAGACCGAGAGTCGCCACCACCAGCCAGAGCATCGCCAGATGCAGCGACCAGAGCAGCGGTACGCGCCAGATGCCCCGGTCGTACCAGCGCGCCAGACGCAGCAGGTGACCGGCGGCAACCGCCAGGAACAGCGGCGCCAGCAGCGGCTGCGCTTGCAGGGCCACCCCGGCGGCATAGAGCGCGGCGATCAGCGCGGTGCCGGCCAACAGGGCGATATCCAGCCAGACCCAGGGCTTGACCGCATTGAGCCGGCCCAGGCCGCGCTGCGTGAAGAACGGGATCACGCGACCGCCGATCAACCCCATCAGTGCCGCCATCAACCACAGGCCGGCCAGCACGCCACGGCGTTGCAGCTCATCATCGCCCAGGGCCAGGCCACTCAGGAGCAAGGCGTCGGCGCCAGCCAGCAGGCTCAACACCAGCACGATCGGATAGTTACGTTTCTGCCGTACCATCCAGAGCATGCGCGCCATCACCCCGGCCAGCGCCAGTAGGAAGCCCAGGTCCAGCGGGATCAGCGCCGCCAGGGGCAAACCAAATAGCCAGCCCAGGCGCGCCGCCAACCAGATCCCGGCCAGCACCATCAGTGGTCGCCCAGACAACCCTGGCTGGCCGGTCCAGGTCTGCACCGCGGTGAGCAGGAAACCGGCAGCGATTGCCGCTGCGAAGCCAAACAGCATCTCGTGGCGGTGCCAGGCGAGCCAGCCACCGCTCGGCTGCCAGTCCGCCAACAGGCCAGACCAGGCCAGCATCCACAGCGGGATCGCGACCAGCGCATAGAGGCTGGCGCAGAGGAAAAACGGGCGAAAGGCAAGACGCCAGATTGGCGGGATACTCAAGGCGGTACGCCGGTCGAGAACGTGCACTGCAAGCCTCCTGAAAAGATCGTCAAGCACCCGGCAAGCCCTGAATTCAGCACCAGCCGGGGATATTACAGTGGCGAGGGAATCGCCAACTGTTACGGTCTTTTTACAGGGAGTAAGGGCTTAGGCGACTTGACCGCGATCAGCTTTGTGAGTTGGGCCGGCACCCAGCGCCTGGCGCCGAGACGTTCGTCGGCCGCGCAAGCTCACTCGCTCGCTTGCGCAGCGCTGAACCTGGCAGGCCTGCAGGGTCACCCTGCCGCCGATATTGGCGGGTAGCGCAAGCCCCTGACCCACCCTGCGTGCGCCCTAAGGCTTGGGCGGGTTGCTCGACTCCGGCGGTTGCGGCGCATCGCCGCTGCCCATCGACTTACGAAATCCGCTGATCGCCCCGCCAACATCCGAGCCCAGGCTGCGCAGGCGCTTGCTGCCGAACAGCATGACCACGATCAGCAGCACGATCAGTAGCTGCCAGATGCTGATGCCCATGATGGAGTCCCCCTGTAGTGAGTCTGTGCCGGCTTCACTGCGCGGCGGGTTGATGATCCTGGCTGGCGTCCTGCTTGCCCATGCCCATATCCATGGCCGCGCCCATCTGCAGCACGGACGGGTCGATCTCGGCGAAACGCAGCACCCGCCCGCCTTCGCGCTCGGCCAACTGCCGGGCTGCCTGCTCGTCGGCAAAGGACGCCAGGACCACGCCCATGGCGCCCTTGAGCTGCGTACCTGTCACGTAATAGGCCTGGGTCGCATCGATCAGGTAATTGTCGTCCGGCTTGGCCCATTCGCTGCGGCCCATGTCGTGGACGTAGAGTTTGACCTTCAGGTGGCGATTTTCCGGTTGCTGCCACCAACCGAGCATTTCCGCCGGCGAACAGAACTTCTTCACCGAGCCCTGGCCCACTGCCTCGCCCTTGGGCCCGGGGAAGTCGGCGATGATCATGCCGCAGACATGGCACTCGTCGCTCGGGTGAATGGCCGTCGGCGCGAGTGCCTGGACCTCCTGCTTGGAATCGTCGCAGGCGGCCAGCAGCACACCGAGCAGCAGCACCAGCAGGGTTCGCGCCGTGCGCCTATAGAGATTGTTCATCGTTGCTAACTCCTGAGCTGAAACAGGCCTTGAAGATTGCGGCGTACGCCAGGCCGAGCCGATAGTCACGTCGGTCGGCGCAGAAACAGCCAATAGGCCAACAACAGCGGCGCTCCGACCCACAGCAGCAGGCTCAGCCACAGCCCCAGGCTGCCGATGGGCAGGTCGCCGCCCAGCGCCATCACGCCGACGGCATTGCCGCTAGCCGCGAAGCCGGACAGGTTGATCAGCCGGTAGACATCGGCGGGATTGAGCAGCAGCAGCCAAGGCAGCAGATCCGGGTTGAACTTGCCCTCGCTGAGTACCAGCAGCGCCAGCAAGGCCAGGTCGAACACCAGGACGAAGAGAAACCACACGCCCAGGGCCAGCCCGGCGGCGCTGGATTTTTCACTGACCTTGCTGCTGAGCACGTAGGCCAGGGCCAGAAACACCCAGCCCAGTAAGGTCGAGGACAACATGAAGCGGCCGAAGGCCCAGGCCAGTAGGCCCAACTCGACATCCTTGACCAGCATGCCGATGGCCAGCGCCGCGCAGCCGAAGCCGATCAGGGTGGCCAGCGCCAGAATCAGACCATGGCCTACGAACTTGCCGAGCAGCAACTGGCCACGGCCCAGGGGATAGGTCAGCAACAACATCAGGGTGCCGGCCTCGTCCTCGCCGACGATGGCGTCATAGGCCAGTAACAGCGCGATCAACGGCACCAGGAAGGTGGCCAGGCTGGCCAGGCTGGCGATGGTCGCCGGAATCGAGGTAAAGCCCAGTTGCCCGGAGGCCGCCGCACCTAACCAGGCGATGCCCACGGCCAGCACGGCGAACAGCAGACTGATGGACAGCAACCAGCGATTGCGCAGGCCGTCGCTCAACTCCTTGCGCGCGATGTTCCACACCTGGTTCATGTTCTGCCCTCCGCGCCCGGCACAATGCTGGCCCGCTCCATGTAATAACGGTAGAGGTCCTCCAGCGACGGCTGGTGGATGTCGATATCCTGGACCTCATCCTCACCGAGCAACTGGCGCAGCAGGCCGAGCTTGTGGCCATTGATCACCACCACTTCGACGCCGTCGACGCCAACTGAGCGCGCCTCATGCCCGGCGGCGTGCCAGCGTTGCAGCAACTGCGCGTTCTGCTTCAGCCCACTGGCGCGAATCACTGCCGGCAGGCCGGCATCTTCGCGCAGGCTGGCCAGGCTGCCGACCGCCTGCAGGCGGCCATGGGCGAGAATCGCGGCGCGGTTGATATGCGCCTCGACCCCAGGCAAGACATGGGAGCAGAGGATGATGCTGGTGCCCTGCTGACGCAGACGGTCGACCAGCTGATAGAGGTCGTGGGTGGCGATGGGATCGAGGCCCACCGTGGGCTCGTCGAGCAGCAGCAGACGCGGCACGCCGAGCAGCGCCTGGGCCAGACCGAGGCGCTGGCGCATGCCCTTGGAATAGGTTTTGACCCGCCGATTCATGGCGTCGGCCAGACCCACTTGCTCCAGCAGTTCGTCCACCTGCGTCAGCGCGGCGCCCTTGAGGCGGGCGAAATGACGCAGGGTCTCGCGGCCGCTGAGTTGCGGGTAGAAGGTCACGTTTTCCGGCAAGTAACCGAGTTGACGGCGGACCTGCGGGTCGTTGGGCGAGCATCCGAGCACCCGCACCTGTCCTTCACTGGGCTGCAGCAGGCCAAGGATCAACTTCATGGTGGTGGTCTTGCCGGCACCGTTATGGCCGAACAGGCCAAGCACTTCGCCTTCGCCCAGACACAGACTCAAGTCGTGCAACACGGTCAGGCGGTCGTAATGCTGGCGCACGCCTTCGATTTCGACGGCATTCATGGTGTTGGCTCCTGGCTTACTGGCAGCAGATCGGCGTTCGGCAGTTGCATCAGCGGATAGCTGTCCTGCACGCCTGGCGATTTCATCACCGGAAAGGCCCGCTGTACCCAGCGCAGCAATTCGATGCTCGGGCTGTTCATCAACAGACGCACCTGCGGGTACAGCCACAGCAGCCGGTCGACGTTGTCGTTAGGCTCATAGGCCACATCACCCACCCCATCGTCATTGCGGTCCCACCCCAGGTAGTCGCTCCAATAATTGCCGCGCCCGTCCACCGACCATTCCTGGGTGCGGGTGGCGACATACTTGACCTGCTGCTGGTTACCGACAAAGGCATTGCCGACTATGCGGTTGCCTTCGGAGCCGGCGGTCAGGTGAATGCCCAAGGTGCTGCGTTCGAAGCGGTTGTTTTCGATGCTATTGAACAGCGAGTTGTAGATGAACAGTGCTTTGCCTTCGGCGCCGGAGATCATGCTGTCGCCGGTCGATCCGCTACGCACGTCGCGGACCAGATTGTCTCGAATGGTCGAATAGGTGATGTAGTTCATCAGGATGCCGTAGTTCTCGTCCTGCTCGGAGCGATTACCGATCACCGTCAGATGATGGCTTTGCATCAGCGCATAGCCGGTGCGGGTGCGCCGGGTCAGATTGCCGAGCACCTGATTGTTGTTGGAGAACATGTAGTGCACGCCGTAGCGCAGGTCTTCCAGGGTATTGCCTTCGAGCAGGTTGCCGTTGGAAGTGTCGATATAGATACCGTCACGGGTATCGCGCACCCGGTTGCCGACGACCTTGGCGCCGCGCACCCCATACAGGTGAATGCCGTTGCCGCGATCCTGCGAGCGGATACTGGCATCGCCCTGGATGCTGTTGCCGATCAGGCTCACGTCCGCCGTACCGTCTACCCAGATGCCGAAGCCCGGGCCCTGCATGCGATTGTTTTTGATCACTGCGCCGCGAGCCTTGGGCTGGATAAATATGGCGGCGTTCATGGCGGTCATGTCACGGCCCCAGTCGAGTAGCGTGCAGCCTTCGACGGTTACGTCCGGTGCACTGATAAGCAGACCGTTGCCCTGCCCTTGCCCCTGCAATACGGCGCCCGGCTCGCAAAGGATGTGCATCGGCTGATCGATGCTGAACAACCCCTGATACTCGCCGGCGGGCAGCCGCCAGCGGTTTTCGCCCTGCGCCTGTAGCGGCAGCGCGGTGATGGTTTGCGGCGTCGCCTGGGCAGCGCCGCAGAGGATAAGCAGCAATAGCGCTGTAACGCGAAACCATGCCATTGCCTGAGTGTTTAACACTGGGTTGTTACCTTGAGTGATTTTCTGATCGTTCTCACGCCGAACCATCCCCGTGGGCGTGCAACGCCGGGCGTTCTGCGCCCGTCCTCCGCCAAGCAGGACGCAGAGCGTCCAAGCCCGGAGCGTGGGAACCAGCGATGCTTATCTGCAAAGCCTGATACGCGTAGAGCGGACATGCCGAGGCTTGTCCGCACTCCTCAACGCGGTGGACAAGGCTCGGCCATGCCCACCCTCGACAGCCCTTACGCTGGCTTAACCATCATGCGGCCGACCATTTCCATGTGCAGGGCATGGCAGAACCAGCTGCAGTAGTACCAGTGCAGGCCCGGCTTGTCGGCGATGAAGGTAATCGACGAGGTCTGCTGCGGGCTGATTTCCATGCTCGCGCCGTGGTTGACCATGACGAAACCGTGGGACACATCCTCGATCTGGTCGATGTTGGTGATGGTCACGGTGACTTCATCGCCCTGGTTGACGTTGAACTCGGTCAGGCCGTAGGACGGCGCCATCGAGGTCATGTACACGCGGACCTTGTTGCCCTCGCGGATGACCTTGTTGTCGGTTTCCAGGTTGATGCCGTCCTTCTTTGCCAGCTCGACGGTGGGGGCGAAGAACGGGTCGTTGCGGTCCCAGATCTTGCGGGTCTTGATCTGGTCACGACGCGCCATGGTGCAGTCATGCGGTTCGGCGAAGGTCGGGCCGTCATGCACCAGCTTCATTTCATCGCCGGAGATGTCGATCAGCTGATCGTTTTCCGGGTGCAGCGGGCCAGTCGGCAGGAAGCGGTCCTTGGAGAACTTGCTCAGGGCGATCAGCCACTTGCCGTCGGCTTCGCTGGTTTCGCACAGCGAGGCGTGGATGTGCCCCGGGTTGTAGTGCACATCGAGCTTCTGCTTGATGTAGTTGACCTTCTCGCCCTTGTAGGCGCGCACGGCCTCGGCCATGTTCCATTTGACCACCTGGCTGTCGATGAACAGCGTGGTGTAGGCGTTGCCGCGACCGTCGAAAGTGGTGTGCAGCGGGCCCAGGCCCAGCTCGGGTTCGGCGGCGATGGCGTCGCGCGGGTCCTTGAGCTTGTCGTCGAACAAATCGTCGAGTCTGGCGATCTCGATCATCGACACGGTCGGCGACAACTTGCCATTGGCGATGAAGTACTTGCCGTCGGACGAGGTGTTGCAGCCGTGCGGGTTCTTCGGCACCGGGATGTAACGGGTCAGCGGCGAACCTTCGCGGCCGTCGACCACCGGCGTTTTGGAGTCGCCGAGGGTGGTGAACTTGCCAGCCTTGATCGCTGCCTCGATGCGCTGGATGTTGAACACCACCACCCAGTCGCGCTCGTTGCGCATCATGCCGCCGAGGTCGTAGGCCTTCTCCGAGTTGTAGCAGGTGGAGGCGGCGTACTTGCCGGTGTAGTCGGCGTCGGTGTTATCCAGGTTGCCGTCGACGATGACCTGGAAGGCCATTTCCATGGTTTCGGCGTCGATGGCGTTGAACATGGTGTAGCTGTTCTTGTCCTGCAGGTCGTAAGTGCTGCCATCGTTGGGATGGGGGATGACGAACTCGGCGTTGGCGAACACGTACTTGGTGTACGGCACCTTCTGCAGACGCAGGCCGTGGATGGCCTGGACGTTGGGCACGGTGATCATCTTGTCGCACTTCATGATATCCAGACGGATACGTGCGACCCGGCTGTTGGCCTTGTCGTTGATGAACAGGTACTTGCCGTCGTATTTGCCGTCGGTCATGGAGATGTGCGGGTGGTGGCAGTCGCCGTTCTGGAACTTGGCGCTGTCACCCATGATGTGCTTGCTTTCGTTGGTCAGGCCCCAGCCGGTGGCCGAGTCGACGTTGAATACAGGGATACGCATCAACTCGCGCATCGAAGGCACACCCACTACCCGCACTTCGCCCTGGTGGCCACCACTCCAGAAACCATAGTAATCGTCCAGTTCGCCCGGGCCGACGTGAATCTTCGCCTTCGACTCGCTGACCGCCGCCGCCCAGGATTCGCGGCTCATCACCGTGCCGCCCAGTGCCGTCGCAGCCACTGCCGCGCCGGTGATGGCTGATGCGCCGAGGAAACCGCGGCGGCTCAGGCCAGATTTTTCCAACTGGTTGGTGGCGCTTATCGGGGTGCTCTTCGACTCTTTATCGCTCATGGGTTCTGCTCCTTGACTGGATAAAACTGACTATCGAGCGGGTCGTACCCTCGCTGCCGAAAGGCTTGCTCAGGGCACGACCACCTGTACTACCGGGATCAAATCGGGCTGTAGGGGTGAGGGCTTGCCGCGCTTCTTTTTCTTCAGAATCAGCGGCGGGCACTTGTCGTCGTTGTGGTAGGTCATCTGGCAATCGAGGCAGTAGTGGCACTCGTTGGCATTGATATGGCCGTCGGGATGAATGGCCTGGATCTCGCATTCCTTGGCGCACAACTGGCACGGACTGCCGCATTCCTTACGGCGCTTGAGCCAGTCGAACAGGCGGAATTTGCTCGGAATGGCCAGCGCCGCGCCCAGCGGGCAGACGTAACGGCAGTAGACCTTGCGGGTGAAGATGTTGATCACCAGGAGCAGCACCGCGTAGAGCACGAACCACCATTGGCGATCAAACTTCAGGGTGATGGCGGTCTTGAACGGCTCCACTTCGGCGAAACGCTCGGCGGTGGCCAGCGACTCCAGGGACAGGCCGAACAGCAGCAACAGAATGATGTACTTGATCGCCCAGAGCCGTTCATGCAGCGCGAAGGGCAACTCGAACTGACGGATCTTCAGCTTGCGCGCGGCCTCGTTGATCAGCTCCTGCAAGGCGCCGAACGGGCACAGCCAGCCGCAGAACACGCCACGGCCCCAGAGCAGGATGCTGGCGGCGGTGAAGGTCCAGAGAATGAAGATCACCGGGTCGGTGAGAAACAGCTCCCAGCGGAAGTCCTGCACCAGGGCGTGGACGAAGGTCAGCACGTTGACCACCGACAACTGGCCCAGGGCGTACCAACCGATAAACACCACGGTGAAGATCAGGTAGCCACGACGCAGCCAATGGAGGAAATGCGGGCGCTGGGTGAATTTGTCCTGAAGGAACAGGATCACCGTGAGCAGCAGTAAAGCGACGAGTATTACGCCAATCTGGAAGCTCTTCTGGTACCAGATGTTCAGCCACAGCGGCCGGTTTGCTTCTTCAAGCACGGCCAGTTCAGCGGCGGTCGGCAGCGGGCGCTGGAGGTATTCTTCGGGCATCTGGTATGGCAGTTCGAAACTGCTGAAGATGCCGCTGATCGGTCCTGTCTGCCGCTTAACCAGGAGCTCGAGGGCCCAGGGCGAGCCCGGATCGAAGCCGGACGGCTGGCGCACGATAAAGATCGCCATTTCCTTGAAGTCGGGCATGCCCTCGGCATAGACATCGCTCAGACGCTCGAAATCGCGATCATGAAAGCTGATGGTTTCACCGAACTGGCGTAACTGCACTCGATCGAAGATGCCACCGCGCACATAGCCCGAGCCCTTGAACGAATACTCGCCGCTGCCCAGTACGGCAATTGCCTGTTCGCCGGGTTTGAGTGTGTCCATCAGGAAGCGGTACTGGCTGTCGCCGAGCAGGTTGCGGCCGATGGTCGGCGGATTCAGGTGCGTGGTGTAGAGGTCGATAAAGGTCTCGTCGATCTGGTCGGGCGAGGCCTCCTCGATGCCTTCAGCTTCGCTGCCCTTGAAGGCCTCGTCGACCTGACCACGGGTCAGGTGCAGGCGGCGAATGGCGCCATTACCCGTCAGTTGACTCCAGCTGGCGGGCTGATAGAGATCCTCGCGCACCGTGGCCGGTTTTTGCGCCTGACTGGCAGCGTCTTCGACCAGGCCGAGCGACACCGCCACGTTTTGGGCGGCGCGCATCACCACCTCGTTGACCACCATCACCGTCACGGTGGCGCCGGTCACCGCATCCACGGTCACCGCATCGGGGTCACTGGAACGGCCGACCACCACCCGCTGGTTGACCTTGATGCCTTTGTACTTGGCGTTGAAGGCGTGCAGCTTGGCTTCGGGAATGCCGATCAGCAGGATCGGCTCATGGTGTTCGAGCACATAGGCGTCCTGAATCACGCCAGCCGTGTCGAGGATCACCTGCATATTGATCGGCTTGCCGGAATAGGCCGGGATATCGACCACATCCAGGCTCTGAAATACGTAACCGAGCACCTCGTCGCCACGCGACAGGGTGCGCACCTTGAACTCGCCTTGCGGCGCGGAAACGCTGTCGGCTTTGGGGAAAACCAGATCGATGCGCTGCTGCTCGATCTCGCCGTAGCTCTTCGCCTGTACGCTCTGGAAGGTTGCAAACATCAGCGCAAACAAAACAGTGACAGCCATCCCCAATGAGCGCCATGCACTGTGCCGGTTGGGGGAATTGTTCATGGCTGACCGGCATACGGTCGTCATGGCGTCGGTGGCTGAATGCAAAGGAATTTGATTGGGAGACTGATAGGCTTGCATATGGAATATCCGCCTTAGGCGGCTAGAGCTTACCCCCATGGTAGACACGTCCACCTATGCGCCCCTTGACGATAATCAAGTAATGATTAATCCAATGGTGCGCCGCCGCACATAGCAATATAGCCCCAATTTCATTGGGCTACATGGCATTGCTCGCGAGTCTTGAACCGTAGCGCGGGTTACCGCGCGACTTATCATTTCAAGGGCATGGCAACCCATAAAAGTGCCTAAGCCATATTCCGCCGCTACACGAGTCTCAGCTTCTGCCATGCGGCGTGAGATAAGCCGCAGTGGCCCCACGCGTGGCTTCGCTCGCCTTTAGTTCCAGGCGGGCGATGCTGCGCAGGTGCACCTGATCGGGGCCGTCGGCGAAGCGCAAGGCGCGGCCGGTGGTCCACATGTCGGCCAGCGGCGTGTCCGGGGTCAGGCCCATGGCGCCATAGACCTGCATGGCGCGGTCGACCACGCGGGTGTGCATGGCCGGCACCAGCGCCTTGATCATGGCGATCTCCTTGCGTGCGGCCTTGGCCCCCACCTCATCGATCATCCAGGCGGTCTTGAGTACCAGCAGCCGCGCCTGTTCGATCTCGATGCGCGACTCGGCAATCCAGTCGCCGATGTTGGCGTACTGGTGTAGGTAATGGCCGAAGGCCTTGCGTTCCTGGCAGCGCTCGACCATCAGCTCCAGGGCCAGCTCGGCCATGCCGATCGAGCGCATGCAGTGGTGGATGCGACCTGGACCGAGGCGCGCCTGGGCCATCATGAAGCCCGCACCCTCCTCGCCCAGCAGGTTGCCGACCGGCACCCGCACATTGCGCAGCAGCAATTCGCTATGGCCTTCCGGGGCAACGTGGTTCATCACCGGGATATTGCGCAGCAACTCCACCCCGGGCGTGTCGAAGGGCACCAAGATCATGCTCTGCTGCTGATGGGCGTCGGCATCCGGGTCGGTCTTGCCCATCACGATCAGCAGCTTGCAATCGGGGTGCGAGGCGTTGGTGATGAACCACTTGCGCCCGTTGATCACGTAGTCGTCGCCTTCGCGGCGGATCAGGGTCTGGATGTTGCTGGCATCCGAGGACGGCACGTCCGGCTCGGTCATGGCGAAGGCTGAGCGAATCTCGCCGTCGAGCAGCGGTTGCAGCCAGTTCCCGCGCTGCTCGGGCGTGGCGAACAGGTGCAGCAGCTCCATATTGCCGGTGTCCGGCGCGTTGCAGTTGAACACCTCGGAGGCCCAGTGCACGTGGCCCATGATTTCCGCCAGGGGAGCGTATTCCAGGTTGCTCAAGGCCGTGCCCGGCTCGTCCGCCTGCAGCGACGGCAGGAACAGGTTCCACAGCCCCTCGCTACGCGCCAGTGCCTTGAGATCGGCCATGAACGGCACCGGAAACTGCCCGGCAGCCACCGCCGCCTGCCAGGCACCGATGCGCGGCACTATGTGAGCGTCCATGAAATTGCGCAGCTGCAGACGCAGTGCTTCGGTGCGGGGGCTGTAGGCAAAGTGCATGGTGGGCCTCGGATCGATCGTAGGGTTGAGGCTTTACGTTAGGTCGGCCTGCACTTGTAACCAAGGATCTTCCACGGCCTGAATCGGCGGCCAATCACGGCCGCTCAGCAGACGAGGAAGCTTGATCGAGATCATTACCACGTGCGCTAAAGCTGCTAATGGCTTGCAGGCTTTCTAGCCCGGATGCAGTCCGGGAACGGTGCTGCAGGAGCCAACGCGCCCCGGCATTGATCCGGACTACGGGACTGAACCTGGTTTCGCAGACCCGGCGATCCTGTAGGAGGCGCGCCCCGCGGCGAATGCAGCCCGCAGGGCTGCCCAGCTGCAGATCGGCGAAAAGCCCGAAGCATCGCCCCGAGGTCGGGCCTCCCACGGTTCTGTTGCCCTGACAAAATCCAGGGCGGCCGCGAGATTTCCCGGATTCAGCCGGTCTACGGGGCAGTGGCCTTGGCCGAGCCCCCTGCTACCAATGGATATAGAACATCGCCTTGGCCAGCAGGACGATGCCGAGCATCTGCCCCAACACCGCCCAGTGCAGCTTGCGGTACAGGCTCGGGCTCATGCGTCCGGACCTGAGCAGCATGGCGACCAGGCCGAAGCTGAAAAACACGCTGACGGCCAGCACGATCTTCAGGCTCAGCAAGGTGGCGAAACTGCTGGCGAAGGGATCGGCCAGGGCCTGGCGGTGCTGCCAAGCCAGGCCGATGCCGGCACCGTAGACCAGCAGCACCACCCAGTGCAGCACCGTGCGCGTGCGCCGGCCGAGGCCCTGTTCCAGTTCGGCCCGCGCACCAGGCGCGAGCTGCGGCTTGACCTTGGCGAGGATGATCACCTCGAAGAACAGCGTACCGATAAAGGCAATCGCCGCCAGCAGGTGCACGACATGCAGCAGTGAATAGCTCATCACAGATTCCTAGCGAGCCAGTCTCGAAATGATCGTTTCCCGGCCTGAGCTAATTGGTATTTGCAGGAAGGTTGGCGCCCCTCACACCGTGCGTGAGAAGCGGCCCTTCTGCTCGCCACCCAGGTAGGCGTCGAAGGCCATGGCCACGCTGCGCATCATCAGATGCCCCTGTGGCAGCAGCACCAGGGCGTCGTCGTGGATGTCGACCAGACGATCCGCCACATGCTCCTCGAGGGCCGCCAGGGAATCGGCGAAGTAGTCCTTGAAGTCAATACCGTGGCGCGCCTCGACGGTGGCGAAGTCGACCCGACCATGACACATCAGGGCGCTGATCACCTCGCGGCGCAGCAGGTCGTCTGCGTTCAGGCGGTAGCCGCGATGCACCGGCAGCAGGCCCTGGTCGAGGCGCGCGTAGTACTGCGAGAGCTCTTTGACGCTCTGGCTGTAGCTGTCGCCGACGTTGCCGATCGAGGACACGCCGAGGCCGATCAGGTCGCAATCGGCATGGGTGGAATAACCCTGGAAATTGCGCTGCAGGGTGCCATTGGCGCGCGCCAGGGCCAACTCGTCATCCGGCAGGGCGAAATGGTCCATGCCGATATACACGTAGCCGGCATCGGTCAGGCGCTTGATGGTCAGCTCCAGCAGCTCCAGCTTGCGCTCCGGCGGTGGCATGTCCTCGCGGCGGATCAGGCGCTGCGCGCGGACCATTTCCGGCAGGTGGGCATAGCTGTAGGCGGCGATACGATCCGGACGCAGGGCGATGATCTTGCTCAGGGTGACGTCGAAGCTGGCCACCGTCTGCAGCGGCAGGCCGTAGATCAGGTCGACGCTGACCGACTTGAACTGCGCCTCGCGCGCGGCGGCGACCAGCGCATAGACCTGTTCCTCGCTCTGCACCCGGTTGACCGCCGCCTGCACGTCGGCATCGAAGTCCTGCACGCCAAAGCTCAGGCGATTGAAGCCGAGCGCACGCAACTGCTGGATCTGCTCGGTGCTGATGGTGCGCGGGTCGACCTCGATGGAGAACTCGTGGTCGTCGCTGTCATCCATGTTGAACGCCTGGTGCAAGGTGGCCAGCAGGTCGGCCAGTTGCTCGCTGGTCAGGTAGGTCGGTGTGCCGCCGCCAAGGTGCAACTGGGTCAGCTTGCGCGTGCGGTCGAACAGTTGCGCCTGCATGGCGATTTCGCGCTTGAGGTAGGTCAGGTACTCCACCGCGCGGTGGGTCTTCTTGGTGATGATCTTGTTGCAGGCGCAGTAGTAGCAAAGGCTCTGGCAAAACGGGATGTGGATATACAGCGACAATGGCTTGGGCGCGATCGCCTGATTGCTCGCCGCGACGGCGTTCTGGTAATCGTCCATGGCAAACGCCTGATGGAACTGCGGCGCGGTGGGATAGGAGGTATAGCGCGGCCCCGGGCGATCGTACTTCTCGACCAGCGCGCGATTGAAGTTCAGCGATTGGTCCATGTTCGACCACCTCGTAGCGTGAATAGGAAAACCGCGACTGCGCCTGGCGCAGCGCCCTGCCCGCTTGGGTAGCCGGCAATAATCGCGCAATTGTACGGGGCGCCGCCGGCGCAGCACCTGACCAGAGTCAATTCTCGCGCACAAGGCGTTCCAGCCAGGCGCCATGCGCCACTGTGGTCGAGGGGTCAGTAATACTGACAATGTGCCGGCCGTGAGCTAACGCAGAATGCCGCCCGCCCTGCGCAAGCGCGTGGCCCCCGTCACCTGGGCAGCACCTTGAACAGGCTGCGCGCCACTCAATGATCGCGTAGCTCGAAATGCGGGAACAGTTGCTCCAGGCGCCGCCACAATTCGCCCGCCTCCTTCGGCGTCGCGGTCATGGGCAGGCCCGGGTCGAGCATGTGCGCGCTGCGCACTATCTGCACGGCGAAGCGCTCGACGCCAAAGGCCCGCAGGCGCTGGCCGATGCGCCACAGGCGCTCGACGTCCAATAAATGCCAGTGCACGGTGGTTCGGCACTCGTAGTCCACGCCGCTGGCCAGCAGGTGTTCCAGGCTGCGCCAGTTGGCCTTGCCGCTACCACTGACGCCGGTGATCAGCTCGGCATCCTCGGCCAGGGCCTTGATGTCGAAACCGACCCAGTCCGCCGCCTGGACAGCCCAGGAGAACGCCCAGGGCTTGATGCCGGCACTGTGCAGGCCAACGCGAAATCCCAGCTGCCGCACCTGCTCCATCGCCGGCACCAGGCCGCCTTGCAGGGTCGCCTCACCGCCACTGAACACCACGGCCTGCAACAAGCCCTGACGCCGCTGGAGGAAGTCCAGCACCTGCCACCAGGGGATTTCCTGCTCGCCGCGGGCCGGGATCAGATCCGGATTATGGCAATAGCGACAGCGCCAGGCGCAGCCCTGACAGAACAGCACACAAGCCAGCAGCCCCGGGTAGTCGAGGGTGGTCAGGGGCACCAGGCCCCCGACCCGTAGCGCCCTGCTCACGCGGCGCTGACTCGCGCCGCCGCTTCGGTGAAGTGCTGGCGTTCGCGGTGCTCGGACTGCTTGCCCGGATTGAAGGCAGTGACCGGGCGGTGATAGCCCATCACCCGGGTCCAGACTTCGCAGCGCTGGCGTTGTGCTTCGGGGAGTTGCTGAGTGCTGTGCATGGTGTCGCTCCTTGCTGTGGGGAAAACGGGCAATTCACATGTGGATGTTCAAATCCGCTCCTGTGGCAGCCGGGTGGTGGGTTAGCCGAAGGCGTAACCCACCACCCGGCCGTCAGGCCGGCATTGGCAGCGTCAGCCACAGGCCTTGTCGGAGTCGCCCTGGCGGGCCTGCTTCTGCAGCAGCGCCTCGTCGCATTTCGGGCAGAACTCGTGCTCGCCATCCAGGTAGCCGTGCGTCGGACAGATCGAAAAGGTCGGGGTGATCGTCAGGTACGGCAGGCGGAAGCGGCCCAGGGCGTTGCGCACCAGTTGTTTGCAGGCCTGGATCGAGGAAATCCGCTCGGCCATGTAGAGGTGCAGCACGGTGCCGCCGGTGTACTTGCACTGCAGTTCGTCCTGCAGTTCCAGCGCCTCGAAAGGGTCGGCGGTAAAGCCCACCGGTAATTGCGAGGAGTTGGTGTAGTACGGCGCCTCGTCAGTGCCGGCCTGGAGAATGTCCGGATAGCGCTTGCGGTCTTCCTTGGCGAAGCGGTAGGTGGTGCCCTCGGCCGGCGTCGCCTCGAGGTTGTACATCTGCCCGGTTTCTTCCTGGAAGCGCACCAGGGTGGCCCGTACATGGTCAAGCAGATGCAGGGCGAATTCGCGGCCCTTCGGCGTATGCATGCCCTCCTCATCGCCGCTGAAGTTGCGCAGCATCTCGTGCATGCCATTCAGGCCGATGGTCGAGAAATGATTACGCAGGGTGCCCAGGTAGCGCTTGGTATAGGGATAGAGACCGGCGTCCATGTGGTGCTGGATCACCTTGCGCTTGACCTCCAGGCTCTCCATCGCCAGCTCCATCAAATGATCGAGGCGCTTGAGCAGGCCCTGGGTGTCGCCCTTGAATAGATAACCCAGGCGCGCGCAGTTGATCGTCACCACGCCCAGCGAGCCAGTCTGCTCGGCCGAGCCGAAGAGGCCGCCGCCGCGCTTGAGCAGCTCGCGCACGTCCAGTTGCAGGCGGCAGCACATCGAGCGCACCTGGTTGGGTTGCATGTCGGAATTGAGGAAGTTCTGGAAGTACGGCAGGCCGTAGCGCGCCGTCATCTCGAACAGGCGGTCGGCGTTCTCGCTGTCCCAGGGAAAGTCATGGGTGATGTTGTAGGTCGGGATCGGGAAGGTGAACACCCGGCCCATGGCGTCGCCGGCCTGCATCACCTCGATATAGGCGCGATTGATCAACTCCATCTCGGCCTGCAGGTCGCCATAGGCGAAGGGCATCTCCACCCCGCCGATATAGGGAATCTGCTCGCGCAGGTCTTCCGGGCAGACCCAGTCAAAGGTCAGGTTGGTGAACGGCGTCTGGGTGCCCCAGCGCGACGGCACATTGAGGTTGTAGATGAATTCCTGGATGGCCTGGCGCACCTCGGCAAAACCCAGGTTGTCCTTGCGCACATAGGGCGCCAGGTAGGTATCGAAAGAGCTGAAGGCCTGAGCACCGGCCCACTCGTTCTGCAGGGTGCCAAGAAAGTTGACCATCTGCCCCAGGGCGCTGGACAGGTGCTTGGGCGGCCCCGCTTCGACCCGCCCGGGAATGCCGTTGAAGCCCTCATTCAGCAGGCTGCGCAGCGACCAGCCGGCGCAGTAGCCGGCGAGCATGTCCAGGTCATGCACATGCAGATCGGCCTCGCGGTGCGCCAGACCGATGCTCTCGCTGTACACCTCGTCCAGCCAGTAGTTGGCGGTGACCTTGCCCGACACGTTGAGGATCAAGCCGCCGAGGGAATAACCCTGGTTGGCGTTGGCGCGCACCCGCCAATCCTCGCGCGACAGGTATTCGTTCATCGACGCCGCCACATCCACCAGCGCCTTGCGATCACGGCGCAAGCGGCCATGGCGCTCGCGGTAGACGATATAGGCGCGCGCGGTCTGGTAGAAACCGGCCTCCATCAGCACCCGCTCGACGCGGTCCTGGACCTGTTCGACATCGATACTGGGCAATTCCAGCAGGCGCAGCAGCACCGCTTCGGCCAACTCCCCCGCCAGTGCCTCGTCGAACTCGCCACTGGCCGCGCCCGCCGCGATGATCGCCTGACGAATCTTGCCGAGATCGAACGCGGCGATGCTGCCATCGCGCTTGCATAACTGCTGCGGGTGAAGGGCTTGAACCGGGCTGAGCATGTCGCCTCCTGACACTACATATAGATATTTGTTTATCTGAAAACACAATATGCAGTAGAAGTTACGCGCAAAACCCCGTCACGAGATTGATTGTAATCAAGAACCGAAAACCGCCGTGGCAGGCCCCTCCCGGATGGACCGCGCCCCCCCTGTCAAGCACTCGACCAGCACGACCAATAACCGCGCACGAACCCATGCCCCACCCAGCCGCCAGCTGGACGCTCTTCGGCGACAGAGAAAATCCAACGCAGCGAGCGAGCAGAATGCACAAGCCGGACTCAACGGCGGCGCGGTGCACCGCCCAGGGCATTGGTGTTTAACGCCCTTAGGGCACCACCACCCCGCTACCCCCCATTCCAGAGAGGGAGTAGCAAATGACAAGGTAGGTTAACCACCCGTCCCATTCGGGAAGTTGTGCACCATTTGGTGACCTATAGTTAGCCGGCAGATCCTGAAAGCGCCGACTGAGGAGGAACTCATGAAGACAAGTCTCACAACTTGCTACGGCGGATTACGCTCCGTACCGAGGTTCCTTGGACTGCTGTTCGGCGTACCGCTGGCGCTGGCTATAGCACTAACAACGACGGCACGGGCGCAGGAGATCTTACCGTTCCCACCCAAGCCGTCAGGCAGCGTCGCGGGGCCTACCATACAGGAATCGGTCTACTCTCCGCTGCCGGCAGAGCGCCATCTGCCCAAGGATGCGCCGAACATCATTATCGTGCTGATCGATGACGTTGGCCCCGGCCAGTCGAGCACTTTCGGCGGCGAGATCGCGACACCTACGATGGATCGAATCGCCCAAGAGGGCATCGCCTACAACGCGTTTCACACGACCGCCATGTGCTCGCCCACGCGCGCGTCTTTGCTCACAGGCAGGAATCATCACTACGTCGGCAACGGCCAGATCGCGGAACTGGCCAACGACTGGGATGGATACTCCGGCGTGATCCCGAAGACGAGCGCCACGGTTGCCGAAGTCCTCAAGAACTACGGGTACCACACCGGGGCCTGGGGCAAGTGGCACAACACGCCGGCCGAGAACACCACGGCCGCGGGACCCTTCGACTACTGGCCCACCGGCTACGGTTTCGAATACTTCTATGGATTCCTGGCCGGCGAGGCGTCGCAGTACGAGCCAAACCTCGTGCGCAACACGGCCTACGCCGAACATCCAAGAACCTCCGGCGGCCACAACTATTACCACCTCAGCGAAGACCTCGCGGATGATGCCATCCATTGGCTGCACCAGCACAAGGCTTTCAGCCCAGACAAACCGTTCTTCATGTATTGGGCGAGCGGCGCATCACATGGGCCGCATCACGCCCCGAAAAAGTGGGCGGACAAATACAAGGGCAAGTTTGACGACGGCTGGGAAAAATATCGCGAGCGGGTATTCCGGAACGCAATATCCAAAGGCTGGATTCCCCAGAACGCGCAACTGACCCCGCGGCCCGAGACCCTGCCGGCGTGGGATTCGATACCCGAGAGCGAGAGGCCCTTCCAGCGCCGGCTGATGGAAGTGTACGCGGGGTTCACCGAGCACGTGGACGTCCAGGTGGGCAGGATTGTCGAGGAAGTGGACCGGATGGGCTACGGCGACAATACGCTGATCTTCTACATCTGGGGCGACAACGGCGCTTCGGCAGAGGGGCAGGCCGGCACGATCAGCGAGCTTCTGGCACAGAACGGCATTCCCTCGACCGTCGAACAGCACATCAACGCCCTGAATGACCTCGGCGGCCTTGACGTGCTCGGTTCGCCCAAGACTGACAACATGTATCACGCGGGCTGGGCCTGGGCCGGCAGTACACCGTACAAATCCACCAAGCTCATCCCTGCGCACTTTGGCGGCACCCGCAACCCGCTGGCGGTGCGCTGGCCGGCGAGAATCAAGCCCAACGCCACGCCGCGCTCGCAGTTCCACCACGTGAACGACATTGTCCCGACCATCTATGAGGTGGTCGGAATCACGCCGCCGAAAGTGGTCAATGGTTTTCCGCAAGATCCGATCCAGGGCGTCAGCCTTGCCTACACCTTCGGCGACGCAACCGCCAAGGGTCGTCTGCTGACGCAGTACTTCGAGATCATGGGCAGCCGCGGCATCTACCACGACGGCTGGTTTGCCGGTGCGTTTGGACCGCGCGCTCCCTGGGTTCCCGGACTGCCAAAGGGTTTCTTTGACGAACAGGGCAAACTTGCGTGGAATCCCGACAACGACAAGTGGGAGCTCTACAACCTTGAGGAAGACTGGTCGCAGGCCAATGATCTCGCCGACAAAATGCCCGAGAAGCTCGCGCAGATGAAGGAGATCTTCACGATGGAGTTCGCCAAGAACCGGGCCTTCCCGGTCGGCGGTGGATTATTCATTCCCCTTGTGCGTCCCGACTTGAGGATTACCCCGCCCTATACGGAATGGACGTTCACCGGTGACATCACCCGCATGCCGGAATTTGCTGCGCCTGCCTTGGGCAACAAGGAAAGTGTCGTCACGATTGACGTCGATATCCCGCCCAATGCCAACGGCGTGCTCTACGCGCTGGGAGGATTCTCTGGAGGGCTCAGCCTTTACGTCAGGGATGGCGTGCTCTCCTACGAGTACAATCTCTTCGAGATCGCACGCACGCACATCAAGGCGGAGCAGAAGCTGGCTGCCGGAAAACAGAAGATCGAGGTCGTAACAAAGTATGTAGAGAAGAAGGCCGCCGGCCCCCTTGACGTGACCCTGAAGGTGAACGGCAAGCAGGCGGCCAAAGGACGCGTGCCGGTGAGTGCGCCACTGGGCTTCACCGCCAACGACAGCCTCGACATTGGCACCGATCTCGGCTCGCCTGTTTCGCTCGACTACTTCGATCTCGCGCCGTTCAAATTCAACGGCACGATCAATGAGGTATATGTGAAGTACATCCAGTGAAGGCGGCACGCCAGTTCAAGAGCGCTGGCCGGCTAACAACTGGTTGCAGCGGACGGTCCGCTGTGCGACAGGTATTCGTTCATCGACGCCGCTACATCCCCCAGCGCCTTGCGATCAAGGCGCAATCGGCCATGGCGCTCGCGGTAGACGATATAGGCGCGCGCGGTCTGGTAGAAAGCGGCCTCCATCAGTACCCGCTCGACGCGGTCCTGTACCTGTTCGACATCAATACTGGGCAATTCCAGCAGGCGCAGCAGCACCGCTTCGGCCAACTCCCCCGCCAGTGCCTCGTCGAACTCGCCACTGGCTGCGCCCGCCGCGATGATCGCCCGACGAATCTTGCCGAGATCGAACGCGGCGATGCTGCCATCGCGCTTGCATAACTGCTGCAGGTGAAGGGCTTGAACCGGGCTGAGCATGTCGCCTCCCGGCACTACATACAGATATTTGTTTATCTGAAAACACAATATGAAGTAGAAATTACGCGCAAAACCCCATCACGGGATTGATTGTAATCAACAACCGAAAACCGCCGTGGCTGGCCGACCCTGGATCCGTGCCCCCATCGATAACCACAGGCACCAAGAGCGCCTGGGCGGCAAAACTGTGACTACGCGGTGATGTGTGCACGGGCCAGCAAAGCGCCCCTTCTGTTCGCTGGTTCAGCTCGAATGACCGATGGACAGAACGATGGCATGTGGTTAGCGTCAAATGCGCTGCCTGTTAAATTCCCGGCAGTTGGGCTTGCCCTCATCCAGATCACGCTTAGGACTCGCAAAAGCTACGCTTTCGCTCGCCCGTTAACTCAATCGTTAGATACCGACCACAAAGGTCGAGGTAACTTATGTATTACATAGCTGAAACCGAAAAAACATTCGATCAGGCGTCGGAAGATCTCGAGTCAGCGGTTAAACGTCATGACTTCGGGGTGCTGCATGTCCACGATTTGGCAACCACCCTCCGCAGTAAAGGCATTGATTTTGATGAACAATGCAAGATTTTTGAAGTCTGCAACCCTGGGCAAGCTGCAAAGATTCTCTCAACCGATATGCGTCTAAACATGGCGCTACCGTGCCGCATTTCGGTATTCACTGAGAAAGGCAAAACGAAAATCGGTCTTATCAGACCGGTACAAATGCTCTCGGCACTATCTCAGGATGCAGCGTTGATTCAAGTAGCCAACGAGGTTGAGGAAACAACCATACAAATTATTGATGACGCGAAATAAGGTCACATCATATAAATATTCATTCAAGCCGCAGCCACTTCGTGGCCCGGCTTAATTCAGGAGGTGTTAGAGGCCACATAACCTATATGGACTCGCCGTGCCGCAGTGAGTAACGCTTTCCCAGCCACTGTCGACAGTGCGGTTGCATTCGTATATTCGGCCTGTGTTGGGCTTCATCGCCCTGGCCATTCTGTGGTTCGCGCAGCGGGGGCCAAGCATTCAATCGATCACGCGGATCATGATTGTTATCGGCCTTGTTCCGCTGCAGGACTCGCCTGTTCCGGCAGTACTCTCGTCTCACCACAACCGCGTGAAAACTGCTTATGGATGCCCAGGCAGCACATCGCTTCGAGGATCGCGTCGCAATCGTTGCGATCGGTCTTGTTGCGCCGCCGGTAGTACCGCACATAGCGCGGATGCTGCAAGCTCACTCGATGGCCGAGCGCCTGCGCTAGCCGCCCCCGGTAATGCGCCGTGCTGCAGGCTTCCCTTGCCCACTCGACCGATTCGGCCTGCTCCTGTATATATCGCCTGAACGCCTCACGATTCAGCCGCTTGCGCTGACTCACCTGACCGACACGGACACTCTCGGTAACCTGGTAAACGGATTTGGCCAAATCAATAGCTATTCGCAAACTCATCGCTGCCGCTCCCCAGACTCCAGAACCCGCTCATAGGGTGCGGGTGAGTGTGGTGCAGAGAGCGTCCATTACCGCATCCAAGCCGTTCGCATCTCTCACTCCGGACCGGCTAAAGTCCGTCCTAACTCCAATATCGATCATCACAACTAACAAGGACAGAAATGAGCATCACTAGAATCAACGAGTTCCAAGCAGCAGAAGGAAGAGCCCAAGAGCTATTCGCCTTCTTAAAGTCACTCATGTCTTATATTTCCTGTTCGCCGGGCTGTGAGTCATGCGAAGTCCTACAAAGCAGCGAGGATGAGAACTTGTTTGTGGTAATCGAAAGGTGGCAGTCAGAGGCGTTTCATAAGGAGTCCCTGGAAAACTACCCGAAAGAGAAAATGGCAGCCGCAATGCCGCTCATTGGAGCCCTGCCAAAGGGTGCCTTCTACCATTCGTAGCTTATTTGTCATACACCCGCAAGGAATCGCAATGATCACCATCTATGGAATTGATTACAACTTAAACGCCCTAGAAGCACAGATGTCTGATGTGTTACATAATTGCATGACTGCTGTTCTTGGGTTGCCCGAAGACAAGCGCGCTCACCGCTTCGTGCCGCTGGATAAGACTAATTTTTATTACCCAGACGGCAGATCTGAAAAATACACAGTACTCGAAATAAGCATGATTTCAGGACGAACAGAAGAAACAAAAAAGAAGCTCATAAAGCAAATTTTCTCAGCCTTTGAACGCGATTTGGCTATACATCCGGTTGACGTTGAAATCACCATATTCGAACAGCCAAGTCATTGCTGGGGATTTCGCGGGGTCACCGGCGATGAGGCAGCCTTGAGCTACAAGGTTGACGTATAACAAACGGTCCACATCGTTCACTTCGCTGACTGAAACGGGCTAACCGTTCATGAGGCTGCAGTAGTGAGTTAACCTCATGAGCTTTAACACCAGTCGAACAATTTTATTTGGTGACTGAGATCCTGCGGGCATTGTCTACACGCCACGCATATCGTATTTCATCATAGAAGCGGTACACGATTTTCTAACATACAAACTCGGGGCGCCGGCGATACGTGAAATTCTCGCCATGGGTATTCTTCCCCCGGCACGAGCACTTTCAATTGAATTCCTGGCACCAATGGTCTGGGACGATGTGATAAGCATCGAAGTGGGTAGCAAGGAACTCACGACCACCTCCTTCACTTTTTTAGTTGAGGCTCGTAATAGCTCAAATTAAATGACATTTCGATCTACGTTAACCCAGGTGTCAATATCCCCAAAAAGCAAGAGACCTATCCCTCTGCCCCACGCCCTTCGAGAAGCGCTAAGCCCGTCTTGACTATGCATGGTGGCCTCACAAACGTAGATGAATGCTCCCCACCAGCAGTGACTAACCCTTTCCAGCCCTGTCGTCAGTGCCGTTGAAATCGTATGGCCACCCTGTACTGGGCGTTACCGCGCCCCAGCCTCCGGCGCATAGGCTTATACTGGCAGCAGGTGTGCCAGCAGCCGCTCAGCGAACTCGAGTCTGCTAATGGGCATGCCCTGATGACGGCGATCACGCCGCTGCTTTGTGACCTTGATGCCGCTCCAGCACGGAGGGAGGGCAGGTGCCATCACATGCAAACGCTCGAGCTAGCTGCACTTGACACGATTCTTCCTGCCGATGCCTTCAAGCAGATGTCCGCCTTCGGCGCCCTCTCGGACAGTTTTGTCGAGCAGGTGCTGGCCAGAGGTGAGTTACTCAAGCTGGCGCCAGGCGAAAACCTCTACCGCCAGGGCGAGCGCGCCGAATGCTTCTACGTGATTCTGCAGGGGCAAATGGCGATCTATCAGGACAGCGAAAACGGCCGTGAAATCACCCACACCAGTTGCGCCGGGGAAAGTGTCGGCTTCCCCGCCATGCTGGCGATGCGTCCGCGGCTGCTGAGCGGCGAGGCGGTCAGCGAATGCATCGTCCTGAAGATCACCAGCCAGGCGCTGGCCAGGTTGCAGGAACTGGATAGCCCGCAGTTCGGAATATTCTTCATCAACCTGTCCCGGGACATGAGCCGCTTCCTGAGCTACTGCATCATCCGCCCCCCCGTCGCAAGCGCCTGAACGGCACAGGCAACCGCCCGTTGCTGCTTAAGCCGTTCTTCGCCGCGAGGAGCGAGCCGAGTGGACCAGCCCCCCCAGGGCGACAGGTCTGCTTGTTGCGTTCCTGTGCGCAATAACCAGCGGCGCGGCCTTAAACGAAAAAGCCGGCAATGATCAGACCGCTCAGCAGCACGCTGCCGCTAACGATGGCGCTCAGCGCATTTCCGCTCAGCCGCGCGCCGACGCCGATCCGCGCCAGCGCCCAGCCGAGCAGCACGAATACCAGCAGATCCAGGATGCCATGGCTGACCCAATGATGGCCGGTGGCGGCTTTCATCCAGGCGAGAAGCGTGTCCTGGTTTTGCTCCTTGACGACCACAAGAACAGCGCTCAGCAGGCTGGTCACGGCAAATGCCAGGGCAAAAGAGACTGTGTACTTACCGATGCCGGTGTCATTCATGGCGACATACCCGTGATGGTTTTGCCCAGCAGGGCGACCTTGACCCCTATGCTGACGATGGCGCCGGCGCCCTCCATGCTCAGGCCGAGCAATACGATCCAGGCGGCCACCCAGAGCACCAGCACACGCACCTGCGACCTGCCTGCGGTCAAGCCGAATGTGGCGATCGGCAGATAGGTCGCCAGCAGCAGCAGGCTGAGAAACAGGTGCTCTTTTGTTTCCATGACGAAACTGTGGGCGAACGGCCAGGGGCCGGCGTTGATCAGGGCCTTGTCCGCGCCGTAAAAACGCACGTACCAGTAACCGCCGAGCAGATAGCTCAACCACATGAACAGCGCAGCCGCCAGGCTCATGACCCTGATGCGCCACTGGCTTGCCTCGGTGTTGGTCAGGGTTTCGGCGAACACCCAGAGCGAAGCGAGGATCGCCAGGGCGCCAAAGGTGGCATGCAGCAGCAGGATCAGTTCTTGTGGCATTGGCGCGGACCTTGAATCGCAGTGATTGCCGATGTCCCACGGTGGCGGGACCTACCCTGTTAAAACCATAGCTTATGCAGGGTTTTATGCATCAAACAGGCAGCAACAGCCAGCCGACCAACCAGATGCCGCCGAGCGCATGGATCATCAGGGTCAGCTCGATGCTGCGTTTCAGCCGTCGTTGCCCCGCCCCGAGCCCCAGGCCGGCATAGATCGCCGCCATCAGCAGAACGGAAGGCGCAACGAGCGCAGCAAGAGGCACCCAGTTCAATCCCACCGCCGCGGCAATCGCGATAAGCGCCAGCAGCTGGAGCAGGATATAGAGCGCCGCAGTCTTTGCCAGGCCCAAACGCACCACCAGCGTCCGCTTGCCGGCCGCTGCGTCGGCCTCTTGGTCCGGTACCTCGTTGATCAGCAGGATGGCCATCGCCCAGCAGGCAACCGGCACGGACAGCAGCAACGCGCTCAGCGCTGCATCCGGACTCTGCAGCCAAGCGGCGCCGGCAACGGGCAATACCCCAAACCCCATGCCGACTGCGGCCTCCCCCAGACCGCGAGCACTCAATTGCAAGGGAGGTGCCGAGTAGGCTATGCCCAGCACCACCCCGACCAGGCCGAACCCCAGGACAGCAACACCCTTCTCCAGCATCAGACCTGCGCCGAACAGCACACCGAGCAACAGCAGGACAACGCCCCAGATCGCCATCGCCCGAATGCTCAGCACGCCGTTCTGGATGAAACGCGAACCGCCGGTGTAGGGGAAGATCCGCCCGGTATTGATCGGATCGCTGCCGCCAAGGTCGTCGAACACGTCGTTGAGCACGTTGACCGACGCATGCACGCAGGCCGTGGCCGCCACCGCCAACACCAGGGCAGACAGATCCAGCTCGTCCGCGGCCCGATAGCCCCAGCTGGTGCCCACCAGTACCGGCAGGATCGAGGCCGTCAGGAACATTGGTCGTGTCGCCTGCACGTAGCGGCGGATTACCGTTACCGGATCGTCCCCACCGAGTGTCGCGGGGGTCGGTTCGCCAGGGGCAGGCTTTTCCAGCTCGATGGTCATAGTCCGGTATCCAGGTCAGGTTCGCCGCCGCTTCCGGGCACAAGACTCAGACCGGGCCCGGCTATGCAGCGGGCCCTGCTCGGCTGAACACAGCGTAGCCGCTGATTCCAGGCCTGACCATTCACTCGGACGGCCCCGAACCGGAGCCTCAGCCTCCGAAATCGTCGTACCTGATGTTCTCCGGATCGACGCCCAGCTCGTCGAGCAAGCTGCGCATCGCCTTGATCATGACCGGCGGCCCGCACAGGTAGTACTCGCATTCCTCGGGGTTGGGATGGTCGGCAAGGTAGCGATCATGCAGCACTTGGTGAATGAAACCGACATCGCCCTGCCAGTTGCATCCCGGACCCGGTTCGGAGAGCGCCACGTACCACTCAAAGTTGTCATGCTCCTGCTGCAGACCTGCAAAATCTTCGTCATAGAACAGCTCGCGGCTGTTCCGCGCGCCGTACCAGAAACTGATCCTGCGCTTTGACCTGAGGCGCTTGAGCTGATCGAAAATGTGCGCACGCATCGGCGCCATGCCCGCACCGCCGCCGACGAATATCATCTCGCACTGCGTTTCGGGGGCGAAGAAGTGCCCAAAGGGACCTGCAATCTCGACCTCGTCTCCAGGCATGAGACTGAACAGGTAGGACGACACGCAGCCTGGGGGAACGGATGGGGGCGCGCCGGCCGGGGGTATGGCGAGACGGACGATGAGCATCGCGATACCCTTCTCCTGCGGATGATTGGCCAGCGAGTAGGCGCGAGTCTGCGGCTCCTGGCAGTCAACTTCGAGCGCCCACAAACCGAGGCGATCCCATTCATCGTGGATATGCGGATCGATTTCGAAGTCGCTGAAGTCGATGTGGAAGGGCGGACAGGTGACCTGGATAAAGGCGCCGGCACGGAAATCGATCGACTCGCCGGGCGGCAGCTCCAGAGTCAGTTCCTTCATCAGGGTGCCAACGCAACGGCTGGAGCGCACCCGGCAGCGCCATCGTTGCACTCCGTAGACTTCGTCCGCCACCCAGATAGCGAGATCCCCATGGATGGCCAGCTGGCAGGCTAGCCGAGTACCGCTGGAGATTTCACGACGGCTGAGCAAGGAACTCTCGACGGGAGTGGCCGCGCTGCGGCCTTTGACCACCCGGATCTTGCACTGCCCGCAGGTACCCCTGCCACCGCAGGCCGATGGCAGGTGAAGACCCGCGCTGTCCAACGCGGCCAGCAATTTGACCCCGACGGGAACCTGCACCGAGCGTTTATCGTTGATCCGGACCATGACGCCGCCAGACGGAATCAGGCGGGAGCGGGCAAGGAGTATGGCCAGCACCAGTGTCATCGCGATACCGGTAAAAAACGCCACACCCAACACGAATTCAAGCATGCGACTCGCCTCGCTTTAGCCAATGAGCGATGTGCCAGGCGCTTTTGATGGTTTCCTTTTTCTGTGCAGAAAGCCCTCTTGAAAATCGTCGATGGACAGCGCCTTGCCTATCTTTGTGATAAGCAAGATGCGGTTGGTGGACATTGCTCCAGATCAAGGAACACCGATACAGGCGATTGCAGAACCCCTGAAGGGGCTTGGCCATCGTCTTTACTCAGGCCTGGTGGCAGAAGCCAGAGCCGGATGAATCACGCCTCTGTGCATGAAAGTCGCTGGCAAGACGACCGCCTGCAGCCCTGCCCTCTCGCCAGCGATGCGCACGGCGCTGCCAGGCGAATCAGCGGCCACCGGCGGGCGACTATGGCGGGTAAGCGGCACAGGAGAACGTCTGGAACGGAGGTTTGGTGCTCGACCAGAGAATCGCCATGCCCCTCAGGGGTCAGGCGTCTTTTTGCCGAGTGGCGGTCACGCCATGGACGATGGCCAGCCCGGACAGGCAGAGCACACCGACGCCGATCCACTGCGCAGGTACATCAAGCAGATGAGCGCCAAATGCCAGGCCGACGATGAATATGATGTAGCCGACGATATATATCCCAAACGACATCACGATCACCCAGATTAAACAGACCTGGCGACTATACCGGCCTCGCCTGAGCAACTCTGTACGCTAGCGCACCCTTGATTGCAGGTTGTGGCAGTCAGGGCGGCGCTCAGAAGCGCAAGCGCACAGTCCGCTATTTCAGCCGGACGACATGCCACTTCAACCGTAAAATCCGCGCCCACACAACATAGCTTCAGGCCGGAATTACCTGAAAAAAATGACCGCTCAGGGCGGCCAAATGGGAGGGTAAAGGGTTGTGTCGATGGTCCATCGCAGGCAACGTTTCAGCCGCCGCTGGCGTTCATGAAACGCAGGATCTTCACCTCGCCATCGGCGCTGAATTCGTGGCGCAATGGTTTGCGCTGCAGGGCCTGCTGCACCGCGTCGATGATCGGCTGATCGTCCAGCGGGTAGCGGCGCACCAGGGCGCGCAGGTCGATGGAGTTTTCATGGCCCAGGCACAACAGCAGGCGGCCTTCGACGGTCAGGCGCACGCGGTTGCAGGTGCCGCAGAAGTTGTGCGAATTCGGTGAAATGAAGCCGATGCGGGTAGCTGCATGCTCCTTCAGGCGGATATAGCGCGCCGGCCCGCCGCTGTGTTCGGCGCTGTCGAGTACGCTATGCCGGCTGCTGATCAGGTTGCGCACTTCTTCGCTGGAACAGTACGACTCGCCACGTGAACGGCCAACGTCGCCCAGGGGCATTTCCTCGATGAAGCTGATATCGAGCTGCTTGGCGATGGCGTAGTCGACCAGGTCGAGCACTTCGTCGAAGTTACGGCCCTTCATGACCACCGCGTTGAGCTTGATCCGCTCGAAACCGGCATCGCGCGCCGCCTCGATGCCGTCCAGCACCTGGCGCAGGCTGCCGGTGCGGGTGATGCCGCGAAATTTGCCGGCATCCAGGCTGTCGAGGCTGATATTCAGGCGCTTGACCCCGGCGTCGGCCAGCGGCCTGGCCAGTTTGACCAGTTGCGAGCCATTGCTGGTCATCACCAGTTCGCGCAAGCCGGGCAAGGCGGCGATGCGCTGGCACAGCTCGACGATGCCGTTGCGCACCAGCGGCTCGCCGCCGGTCAGGCGGATCTTCTTCACCCCCAGGCCGACGAACAGCGACGCCAGGCGATACAGTTCCTCAATCCCGAGCACCTGCTGACGCGGCAGGAAGGTCATGTCTTCGGCCATGCAATAGACGCAGCGAAAATCACACCTGTCGGTGACCGACATGCGCAAGTAATCGATCTGCCGGCCGAAGCCATCCTGCAACACAGTGTTCATGGGGTTCTCCATGCCTGGGAAAAATCGAGCCTCGCGCGGCGCAGCATTGCCATCGGGGCTACTGCAGCAGCGGTGAGTCGGCGCCTTGCAACTGGATACCAACGATATCCGCCGCGCCAATCAGGGTTTGCAGGTATTGAGCCACGCCCTTCTGCCATACGCCTTGTTGCAGCAGCGTACGGATGGAGCCGGCGACTACGTCGTAGGGCAATTGCTTGCCTTCGATGCGCTGGTCGACGCTGACCACATGCCAGCCGTAGCGGCTTTCCAGCGGTTGACCGGCCAGCCCGGCAGGCAGTTTGAACAGTTGCCGCTCGAACTCGGGCACGGTCTGGCCTTTGCTCAGTTGCCCCAACGCGCCAGCCTGCGCCTTGGACGGACAGGCCGAATGGGCCAGGGCCAGTTCGGCGAAGCGACCGCCATCCACGCGCAACAGCTCAAGCAGTTGCTCGGCTTTCTCGCGGACCAGGCTGCGCGCCTCGGCATCATCCGGGGCACATTCGAGCAGGATATGCCGCGCTGCCAGCAAGGGCGCGGTGACGTAGCGCGCCTGGTTGCTCTGGTAATAATGCTCACAGCTTTGTTCGTCGCACTCCGGTAGTGCCACTTCCAGCTCGATCAGCTGGCGGGTGGCGGCCTCCTCCGCGCTTTCGCCAGGTTCGGCCTGCACCGACAAGCCCAGTTCGACGATGCGCTGCTGCAGCAGTTGACGAATCACCAGCGCCTGGGCGGCCAGAAACACCGCTTCCTCGCGACTGTCCGCCGGGTGATATTGCAGCTCCTGGGCCATGGCGTCGGGCGCGATAGTCACGCCGTTGACCGTGATCCGTGGCCATTCCTGCTCGCTGCTGGCGATCAGCGTGGGGGCTGACTCGACCTGCTCGGCGAGGGCCTCCGGCTCATCGGCCGTGGGCCGCGCTTGGGGGGCTACCTCTTGTACCCCAGGGGCATCGATCATCAGATCGACGGGCGGCTGTTGTCCGCCGCACCCACCCTGCCCTGCATTGCCACCACCACATCCGCATCCCATGACAAATTCCTCGTTAATGCTTAGATAAGTTGCTGTGTGGTGGGCCAAAGCGGAACGCCGTTCGGCCCACCCCAGGCCGCTTAGAGCTCCTTGGCCTTGGCGGCGGTATAGGCATAACCTGGCTTCGGCGCTGGCACGGGTGTTTCGCGAGCAGGCTGGACGAGCGGACGCGCTTGCGGCCGTTGCGCAACCGGCTGCACCGCCTTCTGCCGGACGATCTGGTAGCGCCGTCCCAGGTACCACACCGGTGCGCTGATGATGTGCACCAGGCGGGTGAAGGGGAACAGCACGAACAGGCTCAGACCGAGGAACACGTGCAGCTTGTAGACCAGGCCCACCGGGGCGATGGCCGCAGCGGCTGCCATGGGTTGCAGGGTCACGGTGTACTGCGCCCAGTTGGCCAGCATCACCATCACCGAGCCGTCCATGTGGCTGGTCGAGGCGACGATGGTCAGCAGGCCCAGGACCAACTGCGCCAGCAGCACCACCAGCACCAGCATGTCCGAGGTGCTGGAACTGGCCCGCACCCGCTCATCGCCGAGGCGACGCTTGAGCAGCATGACCAGACCGATCAGGCAGAGGATGCCGAAGAAACCGCCGGAAACCATGGCCAGCAGTTGCTTGTTCTCGGTGCTGATGAACGAGTGGTAGAGCGCTGCGGGCATCAACAGGCCGACGAAGTGACCGGCCAGGACGAACAGCACGCCGACGTGGAACAGGTTGCTGGCGATGCGCATGTAGCGTTGCTCAGCCGCCGTTCGGGCGAATATCTGGCTGGAGCCCGCCTTCCAGCTGTATTGCGACAGGTCGAAACGCGCCCAGCTGCCAATGATGCAGATAGCCAGGGCAATATAGGGATACACCCCGAATGCCAGCAGATTGATGTTAGACATTGCGCGCCTCCCGGGTCAGCTCGGTGGCCAACCCATCCTGATTGAAATCAACCCAGTGCAACGGCACCGCCGACTCTTCACGGGCCTTGCCCGGCAAAGTGGTCTGGCTCGGGCAGCGGTCTTGCTGCTCGGCCTGGAGGAAGTCCACGGCCTCCTCCTCCCAGATCTTGTCGAGGGCTTCGAGCGAGTCGTCACGCACCTCGGCGGCGACCTGTTGGCGCACCTCGGCCATGGCTTCCTGCGGTTCGACCCCGGCAATCTGCAGCAGCGCGCGGAAGCAGCTGGCATAAGCGCTTTCACGCTCATCCAGACGGGTGGCCAACAACGCCAGCAGATGCGCGACATCGGCCAGGCCCTCGCGGGCCTCCAGGTCTTCCCGGGTGGAGAGGAACTCCAGGTACAGCGGGATATAGTCCGGCAGCTCCTTGATGCCGATGGCGAAACCGGCTTCCTCGTACTGCGCCATCATGTCGACCATGGCTTGGCCGCGGTCGCGGGACTCGCCATGCACATGTTCGAACAGCAACAGCGACAGCGAACGACCACGGCCGAACAGCGCACCGTAGTGCTCCTGGCCATCCATCAGATCGTGGTCGCAGATCAGTGCCAGCAACTCGTGCAGTGCGCCGCGTTGCGCCGGGCTGATTTCCCGCGAGGCCTCGATGGCCAGGGCCAACTCGGCCCGACCTTCCAGCAACTGCTCGGTTGGATAATCCAGTAGCAGTGAAATCACCTTGAGAATTTGCATGCTCAGTCCTCCCACAACTGTACGGTTTTGAGGATGTCGCGCTTGTTGGCCTTCTTCGCCCCGAACATGTTGGTGTCGGAGGAGCCACTGCAACCGCTGCCGAAGCTGAAGCCACAGCCGGAACGCTCGGCGAAGGCATCGCTGGTCGCCTCCTCACGGTGCGCACTGGGGATGACGAAGCGGTCTTCGTAGTTGGCGATGGCCAGGTAGCGGTACATGTCCTCGACCTGCGCCACGCTCAGGCCGACATCGGCCAGTACTTCCAGGTCCTGCACGCCTTCCACTTGCTCGGCACGCTTGTAGGCACGCATGGCCAGCAGCCGCTTGAGTGCCAACTTGACCGGAATGACGTCGCCGGCGGTGAGCAGGTTGGCCAGGTAACGCAGCGGAATGCGCAGGCTGTCGACATCCGGGATCACCCCGTTCATGCCCACGGTGCCAGCGGTCGCGGCGTTCTGGATCGGCGACAGCGGCGGTACGTACCAGACCATCGGCAAGGTGCGGTATTCCGGGTGCAGCGGCAGCGCCAGCTTCCAGTCGACCGCCAGTTTGTACACCGGGGATTTTTGCGCGGCGTCGATCACCGACATCGGTACGCCGTCGGCCAGGGCCTGGGCGATGACTTTCGGGTCATTCGGGTCGAGGAATATCTCCAGTTGCTTGCGGTACAGGTCCTGTTCGTTCGGCGTGCTGGCCACTTCGTGGATGCGGTCGGCGTCGTACAGCAACACGCCGAGGTAGCGGATGCGGCCCACGCAGGTTTCCGAACACACGGTCGGCATGCCGGCCTCGATGCGCGGGTAGCAGAAGATGCACTTCTCGGATTTGCCGCTCTTCCAGTTGAAGTAGATCTTCTTGTACGGGCAACCGCTGATGCACATGCGCCAGCCGCGGCATTTTTCCTGGTCGATGAGGACGATGCCGTCTTCTTCGCGCTTGTAGATCGCCCCGCTCGGGCAGGAGGCCGCGCAGGTCGGGTTGAGGCAGTGCTCGCACAGACGCGGCAGGTACATCATGAAAGTATTTTCATACTCGCCATAGATGTCGGCCTGGATCTGGTCGAAGTTCTTGTCCTTGCGCCGCTTGGCGAACTCGGTGCCGAGGATTTCCTCCCAGTTCGGGCCCCACTCGATCTTCTGCATGCGCTTGCCGGTGATCACCGAACGCGGTCGGGCGGTCGGCTGGTGTTCACCCAGGGGCGCGGTGTGCAGGTGCTGATAGTCGAAATCGAACGGCTCGTAGTAGTCGTCGATGGTCGGCAGGTCCGGGTTGGCGAAGATGTTCGCCAATACGCGGAACTTGCCCCCTATCTTCGGGTTGATCGAGCCATCCTTGTTGCGGATCCAGCCGCCGCGCCATTTGTCCTGGTTTTCCCACTCCTTGGGGTAGCCGATCCCGGGCTTGGTCTCGACGTTGTTGAACCAGGCGTATTCCATGCCTTCGCGGCTGGTCCAGACGTTCTTGCAGGTGATCGAACAGGTGTGGCAACCGATGCACTTGTCCAGGTTGAGGACCATGCCGACTTGCGAACGAATTTTCATGGCAGAGCTCCTCAAATGTCTTGTGGCAAGGGTTGTGGCAAAGCTTCGTCGTCTGTGCCGTCAAGCCAGTCGACCTTGTCCATCTTGCGTACCACCACGAACTCGTCGCGGTTGCAGCCGACCGTGCCGTAATAGTTGAAACCGTAGGCCTGCTGGGCGTAGCCACCGATCATGTGGGTCGGCTTGAGCACCACGCGGGTCACCGAGTTGTGGTGGCCGCCGCGGGTCTTGGTGGTCTCGCTGCCGGGCACGTTCACGATGCGTTCCTGGGCGTGGTACATCATCACCATGCCGTCCTTGACCCGCTGGCTGACCACCGCCCGGGCGGTCAAAGCGCCGTTGGCGTTGAAGCACTCGACCCAGTCGTTGTCCTCGATGCCGGCGCGCTTGGCGTCGGTTTCCGAGAGCCAGATGATCGGCCCGCCGCGGCTCAGGGTGAGCATGATCAGGTTGTCGCTGTAAGTACTGTGGATGCCCCACTTCTGGTGCGGAGTGATCCAGTTGAGGACGATCTCGGTATTGCCGTTCGGCCGCTTGCCTTTGACGTAGTCAATGGTGCGGGTGTTGATCGGCGGCCGGTAGCTCATCATCTGCTCGCCAAATGCCTGCATCCACGGGTGATCCTGGTAGAACTGCTGGCGGCCGGTGATGGTGCGCCATGGGATGAACTCGTGGACGTTGGTGTAGCCGGCGTTGTAACTGACCTTCTCGTCTTCGAGACCCGACCAGGTCGGGCTGGAGATGATCTTGCGCGGCTGCGCCTGGATGTCGCGAAAGCGGATCGCCTCGTGCGCCTTGGAGATCGCCAGGTGGCTGTGATCCAGGCCGGTGAACTCGGACAGCGCCGCCCAGGCCTTGAGCGCCACGTGGCCGTTGGTTTCCGGCGCCAGGGTGAGGATCACCTCGCAGGCATCGATGGCCGACTCGATCTGTGGCCGGCCCTGGCTGACGCCTTCGGCACGTACCTTGTGGTTGAGCTCACCGAGGAACTCGACCTCATGCTCGGTGTTCCAGTTGATGCCCTTGCCGCCGTTGCCCAACTTGTCGAGCAAGGGGCCGAGGGAGCTGAACTTCTTGTAGACGTTCGGGTAATCGCGCTCGACCACGGTCATGTTCGGGCAGTTCTTGCCCGGCACTGGAGCTTCGCCGGCGGTCTTCCAGTCGATGCCGCCGAATGGCTGGGCCAGTTCGCCGGGGCTGTCGTGCATCATCGGCACGGTGACCAGGTCTTGTTCGACCCCCAGTTGGCCGACCGACATTTCGGAGAAGGCCTTGGCGATACCCTTGTAGATTTCCCAGTCGGAACGCGATTCCCAGGCCGGATCGATGGCCGCGGACAGCGGGTGGATGAACGGGTGCATGTCCGAGGTGTTCATGTCGTCCTTCTCGTACCAGGTCGCCGTCGGCAACACGATGTCCGAGTAGACGCAGGTGCTGGACATGCGGAAGTCCAGGGTGGTGACCAGATCGAGCTTGCCGATCGCGCCTTCGTCCACCCACTCGACGTCGTTCGGCTTGAAGCCGCCGCGCTTGCCGAGGTCTTCGTTCATCACGCCGTTCTTGGTGCCGAGCAGGTACTTGAGCATGTACTCGTGGCCCTTGCCCGAGCTGCCCAGCAGGTTGGAGCGCCAGATGAACATGTTGCGCGGGAAGTTGACCGGGTTGTCCGGCTGTTCGCAGGCGAAACGCAGCGAGTCGTCCTGCAGCGACTTGAGCACGTAGTCCACTGGAGACATGCCGGCGGCCTTGGCGTCACGGGTGATCTGCAGCGGGTTGCGGTTCATCTGCGGGGCGCTCGGCAACCAGCCGGCGCGTTCGGCGCGGATGTTGTAGTCCAGCGCGTGTTCGGGGAACTGCGACTTGTCGGCCAGCGGCGAGAGCACTTCGTGCATGCTCATCTTCTCGTGGCGCCACTGCGAACTGTGGGCATAGAAGAAGCTGGTGCCGTTCATCTGCCGTGGCGGACGGCTCCAGTCCAGGCCGAAGGCCAGGGGCAGCCAGCCGCACTGCGGACGCAGCTTTTCCTGGCCGACGTAGTGGGCCCAGCCGCCACCGGTCTGGCCGACGCAACCGCACATCATCAGCATGTTGATGAGGCCGCGGTAGTTCATGTCCATGTGGTACCAGTGGTTCATCGCCGCACCGACGATGATCATGGAACGACCCTTGGTCTTGTCGGCGTTGTCGGCGAACTCACGGGCGATCTGGATCGCCTTCTCGCGGCTGACGCCGGTGATCAGTTCCTGCCAGGCCGGAGTGCCCGGAACCGTGGCGTCGTCGTAGTCCTTGGCGACGTTGCCGCCACCCAGGCCGCGGTCGATCGCCAGGTTGGCGGCCGACAGGTCGAACACGGTGGCGACCTTGGCTTGACTACCGTCGGCCAGGGTAATGCTGCGTACCGGTACGCGGCGCAGTTGTACGGCTTCGCCGGCCACATGCTGGAAGTGCTCGTGGGTCTGGCCGCCGAAGTACGGGAAGGCCACTTCGGCGATCTCTTCGCCGATCAGGCTGAGTTGCAGCTTGACCTCGCGGCCATCACTGCCTTCGCGGGCCTCGATGTTCCACTTGCCCTTCTCGCCCCAGCGGTAGCCGATCGAACCCTGCGGCGAGACCAGCTGATTGGTTTCGCTGTCCAGGGCGATGGTTTTCCACTCGGGGTTGTTGTCCTGGCCGAGGTTGTCGGCCAGGTCGGCGGCACGGAGGAAGCGATCCGGCTGGTAGCCGTTCAGCTCCGGCGTGGCGCCGACGTGATCCTTGAGCAGCACCAGCACCGGGAAGTCGGTGTAACGGCGCACGTAGTCGGTGAAGTAGGCGCTCGGCTTGTCGAGGTGGAATTCTTTGAAGATGACGTGGTTGAACGCCTGCGCCAGCGCCGCATCGGTGCCCTGCTTGGGGTTCAGCCAGAGGTCGGTAAGCTTGGCCACCTCGGAGTAGTCCGGGGTGATGGACACGGTTTTGGTGCCCTTGTAGCGCACCTCGGTGAAGAAGTGTGCGTCCGGGGTGCGCGTCTGCGGGACGTTGGAGCCCCAGGCGATGATGTAGTTGGAGTTGTACCAGTCGGCCGACTCCGGCACGTCGGTCTGCTCGCCCCACACTTGCGGTGAAGACGGCGGCAGGTCGCAGTACCAGTCGTAGAAGCTCAGGCACACCCCGCCGATCAGCGACAGGTAACGCGAACCGGCGGCGTAGCTGACCATCGACATGGCGGGGATCGGCGAGAAGCCGACCACGCGGTCCGGGCCGTGCTCCTTGACGGTGTAGACGTTGGCCGCGGCGATGATCTCGTTGACTTCGTTCCAGCTCGAGCGGATGAAGCCACCCATGCCGCGCTTGCTCTTGTAGGACTCGGCCTTGACCGGATCCTCGACAATGCTCGCCCAGGCCTCGACCGGATTCAGGCTCGCCCGCGCCTCGCGCCAAAGCTTGAGCAGGGGTTTACGGACCTTGGGGTATTTAAGGCGGTTGGCGCTGTAGATGTACCAGCTGTAGCTGGCCCCGCGCGGACAGCCGCGCGGCTCGTGGTTGGGCAGGTCGTTGCGGGTACGCGGGTAATCGGTCTGCTGGGTTTCCCAGGTGATCAGGCCGTTCTTCACGTAGATCTTCCAGGAGCACGAGCCGGTGCAGTTCACCCCGTGGGTGGAACGCACGATCTTGTCGTACTGCCAGCGCGAACGGTAGACGTTCTCCCAATCGCGGGACTCGATGCGGGTTTCGCCATGACCATCGGCGAATTCACCCTGCTTACGGTTGAAGAAACGCAATTGGTCGAGTAGATGACTCATCTCTTTATTCCTCTCAGGCTTGCTGCGGGACCTGCGTCCCGTACACGCAATGATTCAATTCGTTTTCGCTTAGCAGGGGATTTCCGCGCCTTTGCGCGAGTACCACCACCAGGTCACCCCGATGCAGCTGACGTAGAAACCGATGAACACGTACAGGGCCATTTGCGGGCCGCCGGTAAGCGCCATCGAGGTGCCGAAGGACTTGGGGATGAAGAAGGCGCCGTAGGCCGCCACGGCCGAACTGAAGCCGAGCACCGCGGCCGCTTCCTTGCCGGCGTCCTTGATTGCCTGCTCCTTGATCACCGCCGTTTTACCGGCGCTGCTGCGCTCATGCAGGGTGCGGAAGATCACCGGAATCATGCGGAAGGTGGAGCCGTTGCCGATGCCGGTGGTGACGAACAGCAACATGAACATGGCCAGGAAGCCGTAGAAGTTGCCCGCGGTACCGGCTACCGGGATGAAGGCGAGTACGCCGAACACCGCCGCGATCATCAGCACGAAGTTCCACAGGGTCACCCGTGCGCCGCCCAGCTTGTCGGCCAGCCAGCCGCCCAACGGGCGCACCAGGGCGCCAACCAACGGGCCGAGGAAGGCGAACTGCAGCGGATCGACGCCAGCAAACTGGGTCTTGATCAGCATCGGGAAGCCGGCGGCAAAGCCGATGAAGGAACCGAAGGTGGCCAGGTACAGCCAGCACATCAACCAGTTGTGCTTACGCTTGAAGATGACCGACTGCTCTTTGAAGGACGCCTTGGCGCTGGACAGATCGTTCATGCCGAACCAGGCCGCCACGGCCACTGCGGCAATGAACGGCACCCAGATGAAACCGGCGTTCTGCAGCCACAGCTGGCTACCGTCGCCCAGTTCCTGGGCTTGCCCGCCGACCACACCGAACAGGCCGGCACCGATCACCAGCGGCACGCTGAACTGCATCACCGATACGCCGAGGTTGCCCAAGCCGGCGTTCAGACCGAGCGCGGTACCCTGCTGCGACTTGGGATAGAAGAAGCTGATATTGGCCATGCTCGAGGCGAAGTTGCCGCCACCGAAGCCGCACAGCAGCGCGATGATCACGAACACGCTGTAAGTGGTGCTCTGATCCTGCACGGCGAAGCCCATCCAGATCGCCGGGAGTAACAGCGAGGCGGTGCTCAGGGCGGTCCATCTACGACCGCCGAAGATCGGCACCATGAACGAGTAGAAGATCCGCAAGGTGGCGCCGGACAAGCCAGGCAGTGCCGCCAGCCAGAACAGTTGGTCATTGGTGAAGGTGAAGCCGATGCTGTTCAGGCGCACGGTCACCGCGCTCCAGACCATCCACACGGAGAAGGCCAGCAGTAGCGCGGGGATCGATATCCACAGGTTGCGGGTGGCGATCTGCTTGCCGACGCTGCCCCAGAAGTGCGGATCTTCTGGGCGCCAGTCGTCAATCACCGAGCCCTTGGCAGGCTGTCCGGTTATCGGGGGATTCTTGGTTGCGGACATGCTCATTCTCCTTCAAGCGGCAGGAAAGCAGGAGCCTTGGACTCTTCGGAGACCAGGCCCAAAACGGGAGTTTTGCGAACTTCGCTGAAGTACATCCAGATCAGGGAGACCCAGACCACGCCGTACATCAGCATGAAACAGGAGGAGCGCACGCCGGTCAGGTCGACCAGGGCGCCGAACAGGATCGGCAGAATGAAGCCGCCAAGGCCGCCGGCCAGGCCGACGATGCCGGAGATGGCCCCGATGTTGTGCGGGTAGTCATCGGAGATGTACTTGAACACCGAGGCCTTGCCGAAGGCGAAGGCGATACCGACGGCGAACAGCAGCCCGGTGAAGGCCCAGGCATTGAGGCCGATGCTGTAGTTCTGCGGGCCATTGACGGTCTGCACAATCAGTTCGGTCTGCGGGTAGGAGAGCAGGAACAGGCACACCCAACTCACCCACATCACCCACCAGGTGACGCTCTGCGCGCCCCACTTGTCCGACATCCAGCCGCCCATGGCGCGCAACACACCACCCGGCAGGGAGAAACAGGCGGCCAGCAAGGCAGCGCTCTGCAGGTTGAAGCCGTATTCCTCGACGTAGTACTTGGTCATCCACAAGGCCAGGGCCACATAGCCGCCGAAGACGATCGAGTAGTACTGGCAGTAGCGCATCACCTTGGGGTCTTTCAGGGCGCGCAGCTGTTCGGCCAGGGACACGTTGCTGTGCACCTTATGGCCCTTGTTCTCGTAGGTGCAGAACCAGAAGAGCAATGCGGTGATGAACATGATCGCCGAGTAGACCTTGGGCACCATCTGCCAGCTCGCCGCGGCGATGATCGCCGGCGCAACGAACTTGGTCAGCGCGGCACCGGCGTTACCGGCACCGAATATGCCCATGGCGAAGCCCTGGTTCTGCCGTTCGAACCACTTGGCGACATAAGCGATGCCGACCGAGAAGGAACCACCGGCCATCCCGACGAACAAGCCGAGGACCAGGAAGTGCCAGTACTCGGTGGCCATGCTGATCATGTAGATCGGCAGCACACAGACCAGCATCAGCAGGAAGAACACGATGCGCCCGCCAAACCTGTCGGTGAGCATGCCCAGTGGCAGGCGCACCAGCGAACCGGTGAGCACCGGCGTGGCGGCCAGCAGGCCGAACTGGGTATCGTTGAGTTGCAGTAACTCCTTGATCGGAACGCCGAGTACGGCGAACATCATCCAGACCATGAAGCAGATAGTGAACGCCAGGGTACTCATACCCAGAACCAGGCCCTGTTGTAGTCTTAACGTTGCCATAGCGAACCCCCTAATTGCCGAACCATGGGCGGCACACTAGAGAGACAGGGGGGCGCCGCACTTGACCTGAGTCAATTAATTCTGAGCTGCCTGGGCCTACCCTGTCCGCCCCTACCTCTTAAGTGGTAGGCTGATAATTCACATAAAACCCCTTTTAAAACATATAGTTATAATCAATATAAATTCTTGCCAACGAGTCTGCAGGCAGTCCGAGTTCTTTAGAGGTAGTCAGTCCGATGTTGAGATGGATGCGCAGTTCAGTGCCGGTCAGAGCCGGGTTTGCGGTGACCCTGATCGCCGTGCTGGCGCTCGGCAGTTCCATCAGCGCCGGGCTGATTGCCTGGTTCAGCGAGGACGATGCGGCGGCGATCAATACTGCCGGCTCCCTGCGCATGGCCACCTACCGACTGAACTGGCAACTCGAAGCCGGTGCCCCCGCGGAAAGCATCGCCGCGCTACGCGATGACCTGCAGCTGCGCCTGGACGGCAGCCTGCAACAGCGCATCGGCGGCAGCCCGGACGATCCGCTGTACAGCGCCTACCGTGATATCCATGCGCTGTGGCAGGAACAACTGCGTCCGGCCCTGGATCGCGGCGACAAGGCTGCTTTCCAGCAGCACACCGAAAGCTTCGTCGCCCAACTGGAGCATTTCGTCATGCTCCTGCAGAAACAGAGCGAACGTCGTCAAGGCTGGCAACAGAGCATCCAGGGCGCCGCCCTGTTGATTACCGTAATCATCCTGCTGGTGGGCATGTACGAACTGCAGCTGAATGTGATCAGCCCCCTGCAGGAGCTGGTCAAGGCGGCCGAGCGCTTTCGCAACGGCGATCACGGCGCGCGGGTCGAGTTCCGCTCGGATGACGAACTGGGGCAGATGGCCGAGAGCTTCAATGCCATGGCCGAGGCCATCGAGGAATCGCACCGCACCCTGGAAAGCCGCGTGGCGCAGAAGACCCAGACCCTGGCGCAAACCAACGCCGCCCTGGAGCTGCTCTACCAGAGCAGCCGCAGCCTGGCCACCCGCCAGGCCAATGCCGAGCGCCTCGACGAACTGATCAGCCGCTTCCAGCAACGCCTGCCGGGTTTGCGCCTGACCCTGTGCCTGGAGGACAACATCCAGGCCCCCGCCGAGCACCTGCTGGCCCTGCATGGCAGCGAGACTCGGGAGGTCTGCGCGCGCATCAACTGCGACACCTGTGAACGCAAGACCAACCCCGACCAGGCCACCTTCATCATCAGCAACCAGGGCAATAACCTCGGCGAGCTGAAAGCCTACTTCCGCGACGGGCACCGGCCGCAGGCCTGGGAAACGGCGCTGATCCAGGCCCTGGCCAACCAGGTTGGCACGGCGCTGTCGCTCAAGCGCCAGCGCGAGCAGGAGCATCGTCTGCTGCTGCTCGACGAGCGCACCACCATTGCCCGCGAGTTGCACGACTCGCTGGCCCAGGCGCTGTCCTACATGAAGCTGCAAGTCAGCCGTCTGCAGACCCTGATCCGCCGGGGCGAAAGCGCACAAACCCTGGAAGCCGTCAGCGACGAACTACGCGACGGCTTGAACACCGCCTACCGGCAATTGCGCGAACTGTTGACCACCTTCCGCTTGCAGATCCAGGAAGGCGGCCTCGACCAGGAACTCAAGGACACGGTGCAGGAGTTTGCCAAGCGCGGCGAATTCAGCGCCGAACTGCAGATCGACCGCCTGGCCTTTCAGCTCTCGGCCAGCGAGCAGATTCATCTCTTGCAGATCGCCCGCGAGGCGCTGTCCAACTGCGCCCGGCATGCCCAGGCCAAACACGCCTGGCTGCGCCTGCGGCAGGTCGGCGAACAGGTCGAATTGTCCGTCGAAGACGACGGTTGCGGCCTGGTTCCGGGCTTTGACCCGCGCCAGCACCACGGCCTAACCATCATGCAGGAGCGTGCGCGCAGCCTGCATGGCCAGCTCGACATCGAACCCCGGGCGCCCCAGGGCACTCGTATCCACTTGCAGTTCCGCCCCGAGTTCCTCGGGCGTCACGAAGAAGGTAGCGCCGCATGAAGCCATCCATCGGCCCCAACAGTCCCCTGCGCCACAGCATTCTGCTGGTCGATGACCATCCGATGATGCGCCGCGGCATGCGCCAGTTGCTCGAACTCGAAGCGGATCTGGAGGTCATCGGCGAGGCCGGGCATGGCCAGGAAGCCCTGGAAATGGTCGGCCAGCTACAGCCCGAGCTGATCCTGCTGGACAACAACATGCCGCAGATGAACGGCCTGGAAACCCTGCGCCGCCTGCGCGAGATGCAGTATCACGGCAAGGTACTGATCTTCACCGTGTCCGATTCCGAAGACGACATTCGCGACGCCATGCGCCTGGATGCCGATGGCTATCTGCTCAAGGACATGGAGCCGGAGCTGCTGATCCAGTCGATTCGCGATGCCCTGCAAGGCAGCCTGGTGGTCAGCCCCACCCTGACCCGAATCCTCGCCCAGGCGCTGCGCACGCCGCAAGCCAGCGCGCAGGTCGACCTGACCGAGCGCGAACGTCAGGTGTTGAAAACCATCGCCGCCGGCCACAGCAACAAGGTCATCGGCCACAAGCTCGGCATCACCGAGGGCACGGTCAAGGTCCATGTGAAAAACCTGCTGCACAAACTCGGCCTGCGCTCGCGGGTCGAAGCTGCGGTCTGGGCGATGGAACACTTGCGTTAGAACTGCCCGATCACCGTTACCTTGCTGGCCTTCGCCCTGCCCTGCCTGGGCGACCCGACCGCCGCGCTGCCGGTTCTATATAATCCAGGGTGAATGAAACGCACATCCCCCTCCCCGGCACTTTTCTTATCGTGGTCAGGGCCACCCCTGGCTCGACTCGAGTCGCCTTCACTGGTCGTAGAGAAAGCTGTCGTCGAGCTGATCCGCCCCGTTGACCGTCACCTGCAGGTCATTGACCAGACCATCGGCAAGCCCGTAGATCCAGCCGTGCACCGCCAGCGGTTGGCCGCGTTTCCAGGCGTTCTGCACGATGGTGGTATGGCAGACGTTACGCACCTGGCGCTGCACGTTCAGCTCGCACAGCAGGTCGACCTGGGCCTCCGCCTCCAGCCCGGTGAAGCGTTCCAGGTTCTGGTGATAGAGCGCCTTGAGCGCCCGCAGCCAGTTGTCGATCAGGCCCAGCGCCTCGTGACCCAGGGCCGCGCGCACCCCGCCGCAGCCGTAGTGGCCGCAGACGATCACCTGCTTGACCTGCAGCACATCGACCGCGTACTGCAACACCGAGAGAAAATTCATGTCGGTGGCCACCACCATATTGGCCACGTTGCGATGCACGAACAGCTCGCCCGGCATCAAACCAACCACCTCATTGGCCGGTACCCGGCTGTCCGAGCAGCCGATCCAGAGAAACTCCGGCCGCTGCTGGCGCGCCAGGCGCGCGAAAAACTCCGGATCCCGAGCGCGCAACGACTCGGACCAGAAACGGTTATTGGCCAACAACTGTTCTACGTCCATCGAAGCTCCCGATCTCCCCACCGACGGCAGGGGCATGCGCAAGGATAGGCATGAGGCATGACGGCAAAATTGTTGTGGATCAATATTCCATGTCCTCTACCCACCCTGAATCGGGACGCTCTCTTTAGAGGTAGTCCGGCCAAACCGTCGGGAGCAGCCCTGCGACAACTTTTTCGCCATCTTGATGGCCGTCAATATGTTCGATCGCCGTGCCGCTAACGTGCCCCGCAGAATTCATCTGATGAGGCATCACCATGAAAACCTGCATGACGCCACTCGCCCTTGCCCTCCTCGCCTGCGCCAGCGCCAGTGCCAGTGCCAGTGCCAGTGCCAGTGAAAACCTCGGCAACCTGTTCAAGGACGGCAAACCGATCCTCGACCTGCGCTACCGCTATGAACACGTTGACCAGGACAACGCGCTGAACCACGCCAACGCCCAGACCCTGCGCACCCGCGTCGGCTTCCAGAGCGGCAAGTGGTACGGCCTCTCCGCCCTGATCGAGGCCGACAACGTCAGTCGTATCGGCGATGCCAGCTACAACAGCACGCGCAACGGCCAGGGCGACTACGCGGTGGTCGCCGACCCGGACGGCAGCGAGGTCAACCAGGCCCTGCTGCGCTACGACCACAGCCTGGGCAGCGCGGTCATTGGCCGTCAGCGCATCAACCTGGACAACCAGCGCTTCGTCGGTGGCGTCGCCTGGCGGCAGAACGAGCAGACCTATGACGGCGTGCTCGGCCAGCTCAAGCCGCTGGACGGCCTGACCCTGACCTACGCCTACCTCGACAACATCAACAGCATCTTCGGCCCGGGCAACGGCCGCTTCGACACGGCGGCCAGCCCGGCCAATATCGAAGGCCACAGCCACCTGCTGAATGCCCAGTACGTGGTCATGCCCGAGCTGACCGCCACCGCCTACCAGTACCGCCTGGGCCTGGATAACCTGGCGCTGGGCAATCAATCGAGCCAGACCACCGGGGTACGCCTCAATGGCGCCATCTCGGGCGTCAGCT
>NZ_JAJISP010000011.1 GCF_022132145.1 Pseudomonas sp. MMS21 TM103
CTGATTAAAAAGTCTTTTCCCTAAAGGCTCCCCAGATCCAGTCCTTGGATCAGGCCTTTATCCCCCCCCCCCCCCCCTCCCACACAGATCTTCAAATCAGTCCTTCATGCCTTGATGACGACTGCCTTCATCGTTGTATTGCAGCATTTTCAGGCTGAGCCAGTTATTCCTCCAGCAGGACATGTTCTCGAATTTGTCCACGGGCTGTCCCGCGAACACGGGCCAGGATTGGCCACCGTGTTACCGGCTCGGATGTACGGCATGCGATAGGAGACTGCGCGACTCAACAAAAAAGGCCACTTCGACGGACAGCAAAATGCCGTCGAGCGCCGCTATTGGCAGGCGCTGCAAGCCGATGTCGAATATACCGAGTCCATCGCAGCGATGTTGGACTGCGCCCACTCAGGCACTTTCGCTCGCTACCCGGCGCCTGCAGAGCAAGCCCTCGATTGCAGCCAGGAATTACTCACCGCGCGGGGCGCGCTCTACACCCTGCGCTCTTAAGCTCAAGAGCGTCGCCAACTGGCGGTGACAGGCAGACCTCCAGTGGCTTCACCGAATAGCTTGGGTCGCCGCCTCAACGCCACAGTACCCAACAAGGTCTGGGTCGCGAACATCACCTACTTCCGAACCTATGACGGCTGGTTGTACTTGGAGGTGGTGCTCGATCTGATTTCACGACAGATCATCAGGCAGAGATCGACCAAGTTCTTTTTCAAAAAACTGTGCGACCTCCCTGATCAAGGCCAACGGCGACCTGCTGGCATTCTTCGAACGTCCGATCAGCGCCACCCTGGGTGCCCTGGTCCTGCTGATCGCCCTGTTCCCCCTGCTGAAAAAGCTCTGGCAGAGATGCCACGGCCAGCCCCCTGATCAACCCCACCCAAGGAGGCCAGTGAATGTCCAACGTCGATACCATAGTGCTGCAAAGCCTGGTCGAGCGCCTGTTTGCCAATGCGGGAGCCTCACCGGAGGTGGCCGGCACGGTCGCGCGCGTGGAGAGGGGGGCGACATCGAACGCGCCTCTAGGGCGGGAGCTGGCGCGCTGGTTCTGCGGTCACGGGAGTCAATATCGAGGTGAGCATTCCCAAACGGAAGATCCGCTGCAACCTGTGGCGGCGCCGAGGCGCCTGAATGGCCGGCGATGGGGCGTAGCGGCTTGCAAGCCCGCAGGTGCTAGCGCCTTCAGGCGCCCCTCGAACCGAACCCAAAAAGACCCTCCGTGATAAATGACGGAACTTGTCGACAACGAGCCTAAGCAACCGGCAATCGCGAAAGTTTTTGAATCTCTGCTTTAGTTACATGAGCGCCGGCTCAGTGATCATTAATCCGAAAGCAGAAGTGAAATGATCCGCTGTGGCGGCAGCCCCGTCGGCTAGAACTTCGCCACGACGTTCGGGGGAGGCAGTCGAATAAAGACCAACTTTTCGAAGCACTCGATCGTTTTTCGGAAGAAGGAGACAGTTGCGCGATGAACAAGTCATCTAAATCGACGCTTGAGCAGTTGCTTACTGGTTTTTCTATCTCGATCGCGACGGCATTGATTCCGATTTCGGCGGCGCACGCCGACTGGAATTTCGGGATCGGTACGGGCCTCACCTTCCAGACAATTGACGGAAAGCAGGGCTTCAATACGCGGGTGGGCGCCGTTAAATATGATGTCGAGCTCGATGCCAAGGACTTCAGAGATCTCACCAAGTCGGCATTCGGATTTGGCGGCTATGCGACCGACGGTACCTGGCTGATCCAATACGGTCTGTCCAATCTCGAACTGGAAGACGAATCAGACAGCGTCAATGTGGGAGCGCATGCCGTCCGAACGAAAGTCAACTTCAAGATGAAGGGGGGCGAAGTGACAGTGGGTTACCCCGTCTACAAATCACCTTCTGTCGTGACCTTCCTCGATGTAGGGCTGCGTTATACGAAGCACGAGTTTGATAACACGACCACGATCAGTGGACCGATTATCAACGGTTCGGCGAACAATGATTTTTCCAACGACTGGACCGATGTACTGGTGGGGACGACGATCAACGTCCCGCTCTCGCGGGAGTGGAGCTGGGGCACCCGCTTCAATGCGGGGTTCGGGGAAACCAAGCGTTCATATCTGGGGCAGACGGGGCTCACCTGGAGATTCCTCGACAACTGGTCGGCTTCCGCCCTCGCCAAGTACGCCAAGGTCAAGTACGAAAACCACAGCATGGGCGACAGTGACTGGTACCTCTACGACGCCAAAGAGAAGGGCCTCAGCCTGGTCGTTCTTTACAATTGGTAAGGGTGCCTGGTGCAGGTGCCAGTCTCCGGGTAAGGCAAAGGCAGCCGAGTGGCTGCCTGCTCCGGAGTCAGGAACATTCAGGATGGCGCTGCGGCTGTATGCACTCCAGTCGGCGCCGAGGACGGCAGCTGAGCCGCCAGTTAATCGCAGTACATGGGCGAAGTTGCTGTTTTCTTACTCGCTCGGTTAATTGGAGAAACGTACGGCTTTGCTCGTGACGATGAATCGGAGTAAAGCGCTCATGCCCCGTTATCTATATCTGCTCGCAGTGTGTTTGCCGTACGCCTCCGTGGCATTCGCGCAGGACTCTGACGCCGAACTTGCCAAGAAGCTGGCGAATCCCGTCGCCTCGCTGATCAGCGTGCCGCTGCAACTCAACTACGACGAGAAAATCGGCCCGGGGCGGGATGGTAAGCGCTCGACCCTCAACATCCAGCCGGTAGTTCCGTTCGATATTGCCCCTGAGTGGAACTTGATCTCGCGAACGATCCTGCCCTTAATCGATCAGAAGGACATCTTTCCCGGCGCGGGTAGCCAGAGCGGTGTCGGTGATGTCACGCAGAGCCTGTTCTTCTCCCCGAAAAACACCACGTCTGGCGGCTGGATCTGGGGCGCAGGTCCGGTGTTGCTGCTGCCTACTGGCTCGGACAGCCTGTTGACGGCCGACAAGTGGGGCGTGGGGCCAACTGGTGTTGTGCTGAAACAGGTCGGGCCGTGGACCTATGGCGCGCTTGCCAACCACATCTGGTCGGTTGCCGGCGAGGCAGATCGTGCCGATATCAGCGCGACATTCGTTCAACCCTTCGTGAGCTATATCACCCCGAGCAAGACGACTTTCGCGTTCACAACTGAAACGGTGCATGACTGGAAGCGCAATCAATGGACCGTGCCGCTCAACTTCACTGTCAGCCAGCTGCTGAGGGTCGGCAGATTGCCGCTCTCGGTCTCAGCCGGCGCGCGTTACTGGGCCGAATCACCCGAGGTCGGTCCCCATGGCTGGGGATTCAGGCTGCAATCCACTTTCCTGTTCCCGAAGTAATTGGAGTTCATCGCCTCCACGGCGATCCCAAGTTCGCTGCGGCACTGAGGTAGCGGTGTGATCAGCTGAACCTATACTGACCGTGTTTCCCCGAGGGAAATCCAGGTAAATCCTATGCGGGAGTCAGCATGCGAACGGCAGCAATGTTGGCAATGATCTTGTGCTGTGGCGTGGCTAATGCTGAGACCGCCCTGAACGAATGCTGGCGGCAGAGCGCCAATCATCAGGAGGCGAGTGCCTGCCTGCGCAGCGAGTCGAACAAGACCGAAGCCGCGCTGGCACAGGCCGCTCGGGCGATGCGCGCCGAGATGGCACGGCTGGACAGTGTCACCGGACGGAATGGGGCGGTAGATGCCTTCGACGCCAGTCAGGCCGCGTTCGAGCAGTATCGCGAGCGCACCTGTGCCTGGATAGCCGCCGCGGCTGCTGGTGGCAGTGGCACTGGCGACATGGCGCTCGACTGCATGATCCGTTTGACGCGACAGCGGACGGCCGAGCTTGAGGCGCAGATGCCCGAGCGCGAGGCAGGGGCAGAGCCGGCGGCGCCAGCCGTTCCCGCTGTGCTGAGTAATGTCGATTGGCACCTCAGCGCACTTGAGGAGGCTGGCGTGCCGATTGCGTTGCCGCAGGGGGCGACTGCGACGTTCAGGCTCGGGGCGGACGGGCGGGTAACCGGGCGCGCGCCGATCAATGCCTATTTCGGTGAGGCTAAGCTCGATGCTGACGGTGATCTAAGCTGGAAAGGGCCAATGGGCTCGACACAAATGGCCGGGGCGCCTGAACTGATGGATGCTGAGGCAGCGTATTTCCGAATCGTGCAGGGCTCGAGTCGTTGGCGGCTGGTTGAAGGCGAGCTAATGCTCGAGAGCGTCGAGGGCGGCTCCAGCGCGCGATTTCGCCAGTAACCAAAGCGCAGGGCAGCGAAGTGAGTGAGCCCTGAGGCGGCCTTTGGCAACGTCGCGGGCCGGCCCTTGGGGCCATGCGTATTTTTGGGGGGCAGGCGCTCCGTGAGGCCAAGCAATAAGCGTCTGTTGTAGGGAACGCGGTACAGAAACTTATGTTCAGTCGGAGCCATTAATAAAGGAACCCCACTATGTTACGTCGCATGATGGTTTTCTTCGCAGTTCTGCTGTTGTTGTCGGCATCGCCGCTTACGGTGGTGGTCCACGCCCAGCCCCTGAAGGTATCACCGGAGGAGGCCCGCCAGATCGCCGCGGAGGCGTTCATCTACACCTACCCGCTGGTGCTGATGGACATCACCCGCCGCGTCTCGATCAACTTCGAAGCTGATGCGCGCCCCGGATTCGGCCCCATGAACCAGTTCGCACACATGCGTGCCTTTCCCCCCGGCTCGTTCCGTGAAGTGGTGCGACCCAATTTCGATACGCTGTATTCGAGTGTCTGGCTCGACCTCACCAAGGAGCCGGTGATCATCTCGGCGCCCGATACCCAGGGCCGCTACTACATGCTGCCGATGCTGGACATGTGGAGTGATGTCATCGCGGTGCCGGGCAAACGCACCTCCGGCACGCAGGCCGCCCACTTTGCTGTCACCGGGCCCGGTTGGGTAGGCGAGTTGCCGGAGGGCGTCACGCTCCTGACTTCCCCGACCCCCTTCGTCTGGATCATCGGGCGCACCCAGACCAACGGACCCAAGGACTACGCCGCCGTGCACAAGGTGCAGGACGGTTACAAGGTCACCATGCTGTCGGACTGGGGCAGGAAGCCGCGAGCGGTCGAGGCGAAGATCGACCCGGACGTCGACATGAAGACGCCGCCACTGCTGCAGGTGAACAACATGCCAGCCAAGCGCTATTTTGGCTATGCGGCTGAACTGATGAAGGTGAATCCGCCACACATGTCGGACGGCTCTATCCTGCTGCGCATGCAACGCATCGGCCTGGAGCCCGGTAGGAGTTTCAATCTGGACGAGCTGCCGGCTGAGCTCCAGAAGGCCGTGGCCGAGGGCGCGCAGCAGGCACTGAGCACCATGCAGGCCCTCGCCGACAGCAAAGGTGGAGCTCGGAATGGCTGGATCAGCCCCACGAGCGGGATAGGTGTGTACGGCAATGAGTATCTGTTCCGGGCCGTGATTGCGATGATCGGCCTGGGCGCCAATCCCGCGGAAGAAGCCATTTACCCCAACAGCGCCGTTGATGCGGAGGGGAAAGCCCTGATGGGCGGGCAGCGTTACGTCATGCATTTTGCCAAAGCGGACCTGCCACCGGTGGACGCCTTCTGGTCGCTGACCTTGTACGACGGCGATGGCTTCCCGGTTACCAATGCGATGGAGCGCTACGCCATAGGGGACCGTGATGCTCTCACGTTCAACCCGGATGGATCGCTCGACCTCTATATCCAGCCGGACTCACCGGGCAAGGACAAGGAGTCGAACTGGCTGCCGTCGCCCGAAGCGGGCGCCATAGCGCTCACGATGCGGCTCTACTGGCCGCGACGGGCGGCGCTCACCGGGGAGTGGATTCCGCCGGCGATTCAGCACGTGAAGTGACTACAGGAGCGGAAGACGTGAGGGGTATCAGTGTGATGACCATCCGAAAGTGGCGGTGCATGCGAAAAGTCGAAGGCGCCTGCAGGGTGCGATACCTGCTCGTACTGCTGTTCGCCGGGGCGATCGCAGGTTGCGCAGGCTTTTCGGCAAGCAAACCCGCCGCGGTACCGGAAATCGCCCCGGGCATTCTGGCCGGATATCTCGATGAAGCATCGCTTCCCAACAGCCTGGCGCTACTTCCCCCGCCACCTGCCGAAGACTCCGCCGCGCTCGCCTTGGATGAAGAAGTCAGCCGCAACGCCCTGCGGCTGCGGGGCTCGCCGAGATGGTCGATGGCGAGTGCCGACGCGGTGCTTAGCTTCCCGCAGGCCGCTGGCACGTTCGCCTGCGCGTTGGGCACGCCGATTAGCGAGGAAGAAACGCCGCATCTGTTTCTGCTGCTGCGCCGGACCCTGGCGGACGCCGGTCTTTCCACCTATGCGGCCAAGAACCACTATCAGAGGACTCGGCCGTATTTAGTGAACAAGCAGCCCACCTGCACACCGCACGAGGAAAAGCACGCGGCGAAGGACTTTTCGTATCCCTCGGGGCACAGCGCGCTTGGCTGGGCCTGGGCCCTGGTGCTCGCCGAAATCGCACCCGAGCGAGCCGACGCAATTCTTGCCCGCGGCATCGCCTTCAGTGAAAGCCGCGTAGTCTGCAACGTGCACTGGCAAAGCGATGTGGCCGCGGGGCGGCTGATGGGGACGGCCACCGTCGCACGGTTGCATGCCGATTCAGGATTCCAGAAAGATCTGGCGGCTGCCAAGGCAGAGTACGCCGTCGCACGAGCAAGTGGGCGCGCCATCGACCGTGACTGCAAGGCGGAAGCTGACGCGCTGGTTCCAAGCTCACGGTGGTAGGCAATGTTGCACTGAACATCCCCAACAGCATGACTCGCTACAGCGTATGGCGGCGCCGGAGCCTATGTATGGCCGTCGATGTGTGTACGACTGTTGGGGCAGGATCAAGGAATGCCGGCCTGCCGGCGGTGGACTGTTAGAATCTGGGTACCGCGACTTCTACGGCGAGCACCTCGCCCCGCCAACCGCTGGCGGCCTTGCTGGCGATCACCAGCGCATTGCCGGTGCCGGGCGCTGCAACCACCGGCTCGCCGCCGGGCGCCCAGAACGCGCTTCTTCCCGCCGACTGGTAGGCACCGGACCGGCCGCCATGGTTGGCCATCAACACGCCCATATCGAACTGCTGTGCGTAGCGCCGCAACTTGCCGGCGTGCTGCTCGTGGTTGGTGTCCGCCACATAGTCATCCATGCTCTCGGGATGCAGCGTACTTTGGCCTCGATGCTCTCCCTGGATAAAACGCTTCATTGGCGTCCCCCACTAATTTCAAATCCATGAAATCACGGCAAAGTCGATGCCAACGTTTTTACACAGTCTGGGCCAATAGCGGACATCAGCTTATGCCCACCCCGCGCGAAAGCAGTCTCACTGCTAATCGCAGCTCAGCGGTTGAAGTGTCTAGGCGCTAGGCTGTTGGAACCGTTCCGCCGTCAATTGCAAATTCGCTTCCCGTGATGGATGCCGCGCGGGGTGAAGCCAGGAAGGCGATGAGGTTAGCAACCTTTGATGGCGTCGAGGGACGGCCTAGCGGGATGCCACCCAGTGCATCCATGATTATCCGCTTGCCGCCCTCGTAGTCGGTACCTGCCTTCTGCGCCAGCCGCTCGGTCACTTGCTTGACCGCTTCTATTTTGAATTCTTCGGGATAACGCTGGTTGCTCATGGCACCTCCTAATGGGCCTCAGTTTAAGGCTTGGAGGTGTCTACGAAACCCGGGGCGATTGCGGATCACTTCACCACGCCTCTCAAGGCGCCTCAGTTACTCGCTTGAGTAACTCGCCAGCTCACACCCCAGAGACTCACAGAGCAGATCAATGGCATCCGTCTGGGTTGCGAACCGTCGCGATCGATGGCGCGCATACGTGCCCTATCCGCGCTGCAACCTTGCACTGCGGGCAGGGCCACGTTCATCGCCTGACCTTGCTCGCCGGCTCGCCGCCGATGCCGAAGTGATTCTTCGGCATCTCGGTGATGATTACCCGGACCCGCTCGATGGGGGCGTCGAGCGAGCGTGACATGGCCTCGCTGACTTCGCGGATCAGGGTTTCCTTCTGTTCGTCGCTGCGACCTTCAAGGATGTACAACTGGGCGATGGGCATGGCCTCGTCCTCCAAAAATGAGGGCGGCCGACCGTGCAGGCCGGCCGCGGGGTTTCAGATGAAGCGCGCGGACACCGAGCCGAGGCCCTGGTAGCGCACGGTGATGTTGTCGCCTGGCGCCACCGGCACGGCGGCGGTGATGCCGCCGGTCATGATGAAGGTGCCGGCCGGGATGTGCTCGCCGCGCTCGGCCAGCAGGTTGGCCAGCATCGCCACGCTGGACAGCGGATGGCCGAGCACCGCGGCGCCGGCACCGAGCTCCACCACCTCGCCGTTCTTCTCCATGACCACGCCAAGGGTGCGCAGGTCGACCTCTTCCAGGCTGGCCATGCGCCCGCCGGTGATGAAGCGGGTCGAAGAGGCGTTGTCGGCAACCACGCTGATCAGGTCGAACTTGAAGTTCTCGTAGCGCGAGTCGATCACTTCGACGGTGGGGATCACGTAGTCGATCGCCGCGATCACGTCGCCGAGGTGGCAGCCCGGACCGTGCAGTGGCGCCTTGGTCACCACCGAGATTTCCGCCTCGACTTTCGGGTGGATCAGCTTGGCGCAATCCACCACACCGCCGTCCGGCACGCTGAAGTAGTCGGCAAGGAACCCGTAGATCGGCGTTTCCACGCCCATCTGCGCCATCTTCGCCCATGAGGTCAGGCCCATCTTCAGGCCGACGATCTTGTTGCCGCGGGCCTCCTTGCGCCGGCGGATTTCCCACTGCACGTCGTAGGCGTCGGCGAAGGTCATCTCGGGGAAGTCGTTGGTCACCTTACCGATGTCGTGGACATTCAGCTCGGCGTTTTCGATGTGCTCGGCCAGGGCCAGCACCTGTTCGCGGGTCAGGGTACGGTTCATGCGCTCACCTTCTGGTTCTGCCGGGCCCGAGCCATATCCAGGGCCAAGTCTTCGATCATGTCTTCCTGGCCGCCGACGGTGCCGCGCCGGCCCAGTTCGACCAGGATGTCGCGGGCCGACACGCCGTATTTCTTCTCGGCGCGCTGGGCGAACAGCAGGAACGAGCTGTAGACCCCGGCATAACCCAGGGTCAGGGCATCGCGGTCGACGCGGATCGGCTGGTCCATCATCGGCACCACCAGGTCCTCGGCCACGTCCATGATCTTGTACAGGTCGATACCGGTCTCCACGCCCATGCGCTTGCACACCGCGACGAACACCTCCAGCGGGGTGTTGCCGGCACCGGCGCCGAGGCCGGCGACCGAACCGTCGATGCGCACCGCGCCGGCCTCGATGGCGGCCAGCGAGTTGGCGATGGCCATGCCCATGTTGTGGTGGCCGTGGAAGCCAACTTCGGTGGCAGGGTTCAGCTCGGCGCGCAGCAGGCCGATCTTCTCGCTGACTTCATCGGGCAGCATGTAGCCGGCCGAGTCGGTGCAGTAGATGCAGTTGGCGCCATAGCTTTCCATCAGCTTGGCCTGCTCCAGGACTTTCTCGGCGCTGATCATGTGCGCCATCATCAGGAAGCCGACGGTGTCGACGCCCAGCTTGCGCGCCATGCCGATGTGCTGCTCGGAGACATCCGCCTCGGTGCAGTGGGTGGCCACGCGGATAGTCGAGACGCCGCAGTCCAGCGCCATCTTCAGGTGGTCGACGGTGCCGATGCCGGGCAGCAGCAGCGCCGAGACCTTGGCCTGCTTGAGCTGCGGGATGACCGCGCGCAGGTACTCCTCGTCGCTGTGCGCCGGGAAGCCATAGTTGATCGAACGACCGCCGAGGCCGTCGCCGTGGGTGATCTCGATCAGCGGCATGCCGGCTTGATCGAGGCCGGTGGCGACCGCGACCATCTGTTCCAGGCTGATCTGGTGGCGCTTGGCGTGCATGCCGTCGCGCAGGCTCATATCGTGCAGGATGACGCTCTTGCCGTGCAGATTCATGGTGCTACTCCTCAGGCCAGCGCAATGTCGCGACGCGGCAGTTGAATGGTGCCCGCGGCGATTTCCTCGGCGAACATCTCGCCGGTGCGCAGCGCGGCCGCGGTCATGATGTCGAGGTTGCCGGCGTACTTGGGCAGGTAGTCGCCCAGGCCTTCGACTTCCATGAAGATCGACACGCGGTTGCCGTCGAATACCGGGCCGTTTTTCAGGCGGTAGCCGGGCACGTATTTCTGCACCTCGGCGATCATCGCGTGGACCGACGCGGTGATTGCGTCCTGATCCGGCTCGCCCTCGGTCAGGCAGTGGATGGTGTCGCGCATCATCAGCGGTGGCTCGGCCGGGTTGATGACGATAATCGCCTTGCCTTCCTTGGCGCCGCCGACCTGCTCGATGGCGCCGGCGGTGGTGCGGGTGAATTCGTCGATGTTCTTGCGCGTGCCCGGACCGACCGAGCGCGACGAGACCGTGGCGATGATCTCGGCGTAGGCCACCGGCTGCACACGGGAGACCGCGGCAACCATGGGAATGGTCGCCTGGCCGCCGCAGGTGACCATGTTGACGTTCATCTCCAACTGGCCGACGTGCTGCTTGAGGTTGACCGGCGGCACGCAATAGGGGCCGATGGCCGCCGGGGTCAGGTCGACCATCAGCACGCCCAGATCATTGAGCTTGCGGCTGTTCTCGGCATGTACATAGGCCGAGGTCGCGTCGAAAGCGATGCGGATGTCGTCGTCCAGCACGTGCGGCAGCAGGCCATCGACCCCTTCGGCGGTGGTCTTCATGCCGAATTCGCGGGCGCGCTTGAGGCCGTCTGAGTTGGGGTCGATGCCGACCATCCACACCGGCTCGATCCACTCGGAACGGAGCATCTTCATCACCAGATCGGTACCGATATTGCCGGGGCCGATAATGGCCGCCTTGAGTTTCTTGCTCATTCGCTTGTCCTCTGTTCGATCAGGTGAAGCGCACGGAGGCGCTGCCGATGCCGCCGATCTCGACGCGCATGAAATCACCGGCCTTGACCGGTTCCAGGGGCACCAGCGAACCGGAGAGAATCACCTCGCCGGCCTTCAGCGGTATGCCGAAACGGCCCAGGGTGTTGGCCAGCCAGGCCACGCAGTTGACCGGCGAACCCAGCGCCGCGGCACCAGCGCCGGTGCTGAGCAACTGCCCGTTTTTCTCTACCAGCATGCCGCAGGTGACCAGGTCGACCTGACGTGGCGAAACGGCCTGATCACCGAGCACGAACAGGCCACAGGAGGCGTTGTCCGCCACCGTGTCCTCGATCTTGATTTTCCAGTCGCGAATGCGCGAATCGACGATCTCGAAACAGGGCATCACGCACTCGGTGGCGGCCAGCACATCGGCGTTGGTCACGCCGGGGCCGATCAGATCCTTCTTGAGGATGAAGGCGATCTCGCCCTCGGCCTTGGGCTGCATCAGCCGCTGGCTGATCGGCATGGCTTCGCCGCTGTTGAACACCATGGCGTCGGTCAGGTAACCGAAGTCCGGCTGGTGCACATTGAGCATGTTCTGCACGGCCTTGCTGGTGACGCCGATCTTCTTGCCGATGATCCTCTCGCCGGCGGCCAGCCGGCGTTCGAGCATGCGCAGGGAGATGTGGTAGGCGTCGTCGATGCTGATGGCGAAACCGCGTTCGGTCAGCGGGCTGACTGCTTCACGGTTGACCATCGCCTGGTACAGCTCGTCGCCGAGCTCGTTGATCAATATCTGGTCCATGCTTGTCTCTCTCTCAGGAAAGGGGGGCGGCCTCGTCGAGGAAATCCTCGACCAGACGGGCGAAACGGCCGGCGTGTTCGATCTGGGTCCAGTGGCCGCAGTGGCCGTAGACGTGCAGCTGGGCATTGGGAATCCAGTGGGCCAGGGTCAGCGAGGTCTCCAGGGGGATGATCTGGTCTTCACGGCCATGCACCACCAGGGTCTGGTGGGGCAGCGCGCGGATCGCCCGCTCGTCGCTGCACAGCGCCTCGACCCAGCGCTGGCGCGGAGCCGGGAACATGGCCGCGAAGGACTCCTGGAAACCCGTACGGATGCTGGCCTGGTAACGCAGTTCGGCCAGTTCGTCACTGACCAGGCCGCGATCGAAGGCAAACACGTCGAGCAGCGCGCGCATGTTGGCCAGCGTCGGCGTGTAGCCCCAGGCCGCGTCCAGGCCCGGGGTCAGTTCGAAGGGCACGCCGACGCTGCCCATCAGCACCAGCCGCCGCACCCGCTCGGGATGGCGCACGGCCAGGGCCAGGGCGATGGCGCCGCCGAAGGAGTTGCCGACCAGGTCGGCCTGGGCAATGCCCAGGGCATCCAGCACGCCGAGGGCATGCAGCACCCAGGTGTCGAGGTTGTAGTGAGCTTCCGCGGGGCGCTCGCTGTAACCGAAGCCGAGCATGTCCGGGGCGATCACCCGGTGGTTCTTGGCCAGCTCCGGCATGACCAGGCGCCAGTTGGCCCAGGCGGTGACGCCAGGACCGGAGCCGTGGATCAGCAGCAACGGAAAGCCGCTGCCCTGCTCCAGCACATTGCTGCGCCAGCCGGCGGCGAGCACCTCACGTCCCACCTCCGGGCTATCCACGTGGGCCTTCAGGGATGCAGTCATGGGCACCTCAGAGTTTCACGCAGATGTTTTTCAGCTCGGTGTAGAACTCCAGCGAGTGCACACCCCCTTCGCGGCCGATGCCCGACTGCTTGCTGCCGCCGAAGGCGGTGCGCAGGTCGCGCAGGAACCAGCTGTTGACCCAGACGATGCCGGCCTCGATCTGGCCGGCGACGCGGTGGGCGCGTGAGCTGTTCTCGGTCCAGATCGCCGACGCCAGGCCGTAGGGCAGGCTGTTGGCCAGTTCGATGGCTTGCTCTTCCGTGTCGAACGGACGGATATGGCAGCAGGGCCCGAAGATTTCCTCGGTGACCACTGCCGAATCGTCGCTCAGCCCGGTCCAGATGGTCGGCTGCACCCAGGCGCCGCCGGCCAGGTGTGCCGGCATGTCCGGCACGCCGCCGCCGGTGACGACCGTGGCGCCGTGGTCGACCGCCTGCTGGTAGTAGCTGAGGACTTTTTCGCGGTGCTTGAGGCTGACCAGCGGGCCGAAGTTGCTGCTCGCATCGTCCGGCGGACCAATCACCAGCGCCTCGGCACCGGCCTTCAGGCGGGCGACGAACTCATCGAAAATCGGCCGTTCGACATACACCCGCTCGGTACCCAGGCAGACCTGGCCGCAGTTGGCAAAGGCCGAGCGCAGGGTGCCCTCGATGGCCTTGTCCATGTCGCAGTCGGCAAACACGATGCCGGCATTCTTGCCGCCCAGTTCCAGCGACACCTGGCGCACGCCCTTGGCGGCGGCACGCATGATGGTTTCGCCGGTGCCGGTCTCGCCGGTGAAGGTGTAGGCATCGACATCCGGGTGGGCGGTGAGGAAGGCGCCGGCCGAGTTGCCGCCGAAGCCATGAACCACGTTGTACACGCCAGCCGGCACACCGGCGGCGTTCATCACTTCACCGAGCAGGGCGGTGGTGGTCGGGGTCTCTTCCGAGGGCTTGACCACCACGGTGTTGCCGCAGGCCAGGGCCGGGCCGACTTTCCAGGTCATCAGCAGCAGCGGCAGGTTCCACGGGCTGATCACCCCGATCACGCCCTTGGGCCGGCGCACGCCGTAGTTGAGCGCGCCGGTGCCGTCCGGGGTGGCCATCTCGAAGGCCTCGGTCGGCACGTTCTTCACCAGGTCGGCGAACACCGAGAAGTTGGACGCGCCGCGCGGAATGTCGATGTGGCTGGCCAGGGACTTCGGCTTGCCGGTGTCCAGGCACTCGGCCTCGAGAAACTCGTCGAAGCGCGCGCTGATGCCGGCGGCGACGCGATGCAGAATCTCGGTGCGCTCGGCCACGCTCATCTTGCCCCAGGGGCCCTTCAGTGCGGCGCGGGCGGCCTTGACCGCGGCGTCGACCTCGGCTTCGCCGGCTTCGTGGATCTTGGCGATCACCTGGCCGTTGGCCGGGTTGACGTTGTCGAACAGCTTGCCGCTGGCCGATCCGACGTATTCGCCGTTGATGAAGTGTTTGATCTCTTTCATGGGCACGCTCTTTTCGTAAGGCAAATCAGGTCAGCACGGTGAGGAAACGTTCGTTGAGCACCCGGTCGTGGTAGAAGATCGCCTTGCCCAGCTGGTCGGCGGTCCAGGTCACCACCGGGTGATCGGGGTAGTGGTAGTCGCCGCCGCAGAACACTTCGTTGCGGTTACCGGACGGGTCGAAGAAGTAGATGGTCTTGCCGTGGGTCAGGCCGTGACGGGTCGGGCCGATGTCGATCGAGGTGTCGGTCATCGAAATCAGGTCGGCGGCGCGCAGCACGTCCTCCCAGGTTTCGAGGAAGAACGAGGCGTGGTGGAAGCGGCCCTTTTCCGGGTGGAGGATGAAGGCCACGTCGTGGGCCTTCATGCACAGGCTGAGGAACTGGGCGATGCGCGTGCCGCCATCGAGTACCTGTTCGGCGAGGGTGAAGCCAAGCACCTCGGTGAACAGGCGCAGGGTCTCGTCCAGCTCGTCGCCGTACAGCAGACAATGGTCGAAACGCACCGCGCGCATGCCCTTGAGGCCGCGCGGCCAGGCTTCCGGATTGACCTCCTCGAGGCCCCACTTGCCGGTGACCTGCTTCTGCGCGAACAGCTCGAAACGGTGCCCGGAGGGCGAAGTAAACTGCACCCGCCGCCCGCAGTCCTTGAGTTCGCCGGCTGGCAGCTCTTCCACCTGACAACCGAACTCCTGCAGCTCGCCGGCCAGACGGCTCAGGCAGGCATCGTCGATCACCTTGAAGCCCATGAAGTCCATGCCTGGCTCGTCGGCCTCGCGCAGCACCACGGAGAACTTGTCGGTCTCGGTCCAAGCCTTGAGATAGACCCGGCCTTGCTCGTCGCGGTCGACCTCGATCAGGCCGAGCAGCTCGACGTAGTGTTCCAGGGCCTTGGCCATGTCCAGCACGCGCAGTTGTACGTGGCCGGGACGCATCACACCTTTTTTCATAACGACACCTTTTGTCTTTGTTGTGGGTCGACCGTGTTTTCGCTGCACGGTTTTTCATAACGCTCGATGCACAAATCACTGCGGGCAAACAGGCGGCAGGCCAGGGCATAGCCCTGTTCGCGTGCCTCTGCCGGCACATGCTTGCAGCTCATCCGTCCGCATTCATAATCACCGGCCAGCACCCGGATCTTGCACATGCCGCAACCACCGCCGCGGCAACCGACCGGCACGCAATGCAGCCCGTGCTGTTCCATGGCGGTGAGGACCGGCAGCGCCTCGTCGCAACTGAAGCGCTGGCCACTGCTGGCCTCGGTCACTTGATACTGTCTGCCCATGGCGACGGCCCTCAGATGCGCTTGAACAGCGCGGAACGCTGGCCATCGCCGGCTCCATCGGCCGCGGTGAGGAAGCGCTCCATGAAGATGTCGCGCTCGAACAGGCGGCCCTGCATCAGGGTGCTGATGGCCGCGTCGATCATCGGTGGCGGCCCGCACAGGTAGGCCTTGTGGCCGCTGAAACGGCCATCGAAATGGGCCTTGGCGGCGTCATGCACGAAGCCCTTGAAGCCTTGCCAGGACGGGTCGTCATTGGCCTGGCTGAGCGCCGGCACATAGGTGAAATTGCCGTGTTCGCGGGCCAGGCCCTCGAACAGCTCGCGGTTGTAGAGCTCGGCGACGTTGCGCGCGCCCTGGAACAGGGTGATCTGGCGGCTGTCGCCCTGTTCGAGCAGGTCGAGGATCATCGACTGCGGGCTGGACAAGCCCGAGCCACCGGCCATGAAGATCAGATCGCCCGGCTGCGAGGCGCGCACGAAGAACTGCCCGTAGGGGCCGGACAGGTGCAGCTGATCGCCGACCTTGAGCTGCTGGTGGATATAGCTGGTGGCGGCGCCACCCTCGACCAGGCGTACATGCAATTCCACCTCGCTGGCCTGGCCCGAGGGGTTGGCCAGGGAGAACGCCCGACAGCCGTCGATGCCCGGCAGGTCGAGGTTGACGTACTGCCCGGACTGGAACGCCATCGGCCGATCCAGCTTCAGGTGCACACCCTTGATGGTCGGCGACAGTTCGACGATGGCACTGACCGTGGCGCGGAAATCCGCCACCGGATGGCCAAGAAAATCGGGGTCGACGTCGATGTCGGCCTCGATGGTCACGTCGCTCTGCACGGTGGCGCAGCAGGCCAGCACCTTGCCCTCTTCGCGTTCTATGTCCATCAGAGCAAAGGGCGAAGCCGCACCGACCTCGACGTCGCCTTCCAGCACCTGCACCTTGCAGGTGGCACAGGTGCCATGGCCGCAGGCGAAGGGCAGCCACACCCCTTGGCGCAAGGCGGCCTGGAGAATGGTCTGGCCCTCCTCCACTTCAATCACTTCGCCGGTCGGCTCGATGGTGACGTTGTAACTCATGGTGCTCACCTCAGCTCGCGGAGTTGCCCATGCCGTTCAGGCCGGGGGTTTGCAGACGCAGCATGTCCTTGTGGCGCAGGCCATTGGCGTCCAGGCTGGCGGCGAAATCCGGAGCCCAGGGCTCGTCGTTGAGCAGCCAGACGCTGGCGCTGAAATCGACCTTGGCGGTGTCCGGATGCGCGGCCATGGCCACACGCAGCACCTGCTCGCACAACTCGCTGAAGCCCATGGCCGGGCTTACCGCCAGGGCAAACGGCGAGCAGAACATCAGGTGGCGATCCCAGCCCACGTACAGCAGGCGATTGCCGTGGAAGTTCGCTTCGAGGTCGAGCGGGGGAAATTCATAAGGCCCGATGGAATTGACGGTCATGAAGAGGTTCCTCTTGTTTTTGTATGGGAAGGATCGGGACGGCGCTGCCGTCCCGCCCCGGCTCAACTCGCCTTGGGCAGCGGGGCGACGGCCGGATTCAAGCCCTTCCACTGCAGCCAGCGCTGATGCTCGGGCGAGCCGAGGTACTCGAAGTTGTCCTCGCCGATGTTGATGTTGTAGTAGTCGCGCACCACCGACTCGACGTCGCTGCCGCCACAGTTGCCCTGGTAGATCTGGTGCACCGGCAGCCAGGCCTGGACATACTTTTCCGGCTGGTTCTTGAAGATGTCGCAGCAGCCATCCGAGCAGAAGTGATAACGCTCGCCCTCGTGCACATGACTGCGATGGCTGAGCTGGGTAGCGTCGTCCGGCTCGGTGAAGATGGTCGGGATCTGGCACACCTGGCACAGCTGCGGCAGGGTGTTGTTGTAGAAGCGCTCGCCCTTTTCCTGCTGCTCGCGCCAGAAGGTGAAGCGCTCGCGGTAGTACTGGTCGAAGGTGTTCGGGTACTTGGCCGACAGCCAGTCCATCTCCTCCTCGTTGGGCATCCAAGTGTGGAAGTTGGTGGCCTGGCTGTACTGGTAGAAGGTCGCCCAGGCCTGGTGGGAGACGTGCTCCTTGCCGATGGTCGACTGCTCGACGTACTTCGGCGCCCGGATTCCGTAGCGCTCCAGGTCCTTGAACAGCGCGCCGCCGGCCTCCTCGAAGTAGACCTCCCAGGCTTCGGCCCAGGACATCACTTTGTTCGGCAGCATGTAGTCCATCATCATCCCGACCAGCGTCAGCAGGCGGTTGCCACGCCAGAACCACTTGTCGATCCAGCCCTGGATGATCGGCACGTTGTCCTCGTGCTGCTCGAGCATGAACTTGATCACTTCCAGGCCCAGGGTCATGTGCCGCGCCTCGTCGGACTGCGCCGAGAAGCCGAAGGTGACGGTGGCCATGTCGCCGTTGTAGGCCGCGCCGGACATGAAGGGCACGAACAGCAGGTTGGTCAGCACGTACTCGAAGGAGAACGAGATGGCGGTGAGGAACTCGAACGGTCCGGCCGTGCGCGCGTCGTCGAAGAACGACTTGGGCACCGAGAGGAACCACACTCGGTCGTGCATGTGGGCGAAGTCATGCAGGCCGTTGAAGTGCTTGTTGTAGTGGCTCATCGCGTGAACCTGGGTCTGCACGTGGCGCAGCTCGTCGATTGCCTGCATCTGGCAGGCGACTCGCGCACCGGCACCGCTGAACTGCCGGCCGACCCGGGCGAAGCCCTGGAACGCCTGGTACTCGCAGGGGCTGATGCCACCGAGGAACAGCTTCAGCGCATTGACGTAGCGCGCATCGGAGATGGTCTGCTGGCCGTTGTTCTGGGCGAAGGCGTCGAGAATAGCGTAGAGCTTCTTCTCTTTTTCGGCCTGGTACTTCCAGTAGGAATCCATGGTCAGACGGAAGGGGTCTTCCCACTTGTCCCAGTCGGTGATCTTGATGCCCTCGAAATCCTCGTGGGGAAAGATGTCCTTCTTGTCCTGGTAGCTGGGCTCCCAGTCGAGGTCGCGGGTCAGGTAGCGGTACTTGTCTTTGAGGCCGAGTTTTTTCTTGTTGGCGGTCATGGCTTGGCTCCTACTAATTTTTCCACTCGAGAACGAAGGCGTCGTCGTCTTCATCGACGTTGCCGCCGATGGTGATCACGTCCAGCAGCATTTCCTGCACGTCCCAGGCGCGGCCGAGCCGCTCTTCCATGGTGTCGCGACGGATCTCCAGACGGCCTTCGGCCTCGATGCGAATCATTGCCGGCTGGTGCTGGACCACTGCATGAGGGTTGTCATGGGTGATGCCATCCACCAGGTAGCGGGCGTTGTCGTTGTCCTGCAGGACGAGGTAAACGAGCGACATGGTCTGAATCCTTATCGAATGTTCAGGCCGAGCTTTTTCAGCCGGGCGAGGAAGTCCTGATGCACGCTGGCGAATGCGTCGCCGCCAGCGCTGATCTCGGCCAGCGGTGCCTGGGCCTCGAGGGCACGGGCCAGCCAGTACTCGATCCAGGCTTCGATCTGCAGGCGATTGCTCTCGCTCTCGGCGGCCACGGTCTTGACCATGGCATCGACCCAGCGGCTGCTCTCGGCGTACCACTGGCGCATGAACTCGGTGAGCATGCCGACGTCGCCGGCGCCTTCGGCACTGAGGGTCTCGTCGAACTTCTGGTAGATCAGCGGGAACAGCAGGCCGTCGCTGACCAGGTTCTGCGCGAGGGTCAGCTCGAACCAGTCCTTGACCACGAAGCTGTCCTCGACGTAGCGGCGCAGGCCCTGCCAGACCGGGTCGTCCAGCCACAGCTGCTTGCCCTGCTCGAGCGCCGCGGTACCGCCGCCGTCGAGCAACAGACCGATGCGCGACAGGTACTGGGCGATGCCCAAACGATCCATGGCGGTGTAGATGTGCATCTGCACCACGGTGGTTGCGCAACCATCGGCGGCGATGCCGCTGTTATTAGTGTTGGCACCCAGCTCGGCGTGGCGCAGCGGCACCAGCGCACGGAGGATGCGCGCGCGCTGTTCGTCGCTCAGGCGCGCCAGCAGGTCGCGCTTCTCGCAGAAGGCGTACTCGTGCTCGGTGGTTTCCTGCATGCGCGCCCGGGTCTGCACGTAGGTGCCGTAGTAGTACTGGCGCGGATCGCTGACCGCATACCAGTCGCGCATCACCAGGCAGGTGCGGGTGACATCGTTGAGCAGCTTGTCCGGCTGCCACTGCGGGCGGTAATGGAAATTGATCGTGGCGGCGACGTCGTAGCTGGCCTCCTGATAGCGGCTGGCCGGCTTGTCGCCGAAGCGTCTGCGGATATGGCTGAAGGTCTGGCGGATCGGCTCCACCGTGTTCGTCTTGATCTCTATGCTCATCTCGACCGTACCTGTTGTTGTTGTGTGTGGCTGCCGTGGGCAGGCTTTCAGTCGCGCTTGCCCGGCATGCGGCTGCCGGCTTCACCGAAGCGCCACTTGACCATGTCGTCGTCGACTGCCTGGGCCATTGCCTGGTCCATCACCACCACGCGGTTGTGCTGGCAGAACTGGGTGAACGCGGCTTGTGGCAGCACCAGCTCGACGAACAGGTCCGGGTAGCCGATGGCGAAATCGAACTCGACGAAGCGGGCATCTGGCTCGCTACGTACCCGGATGTATCGCGGCAGGTCTTCAAAACGAGGTTCAAGCGTGTTCATGTTCGGGCCATCTCCCTTGGTGGCGGGTGACAGGCCTAACGCAACGCCTGTGCCAATGCTCGAAAAAAACTTTCAAACGATTGATTTATATAGACTTATATAAATCAAAAGACGGCAGGAGACGCCCCGCAGGGCGCGGCGCGAGCAAGCCGAAAGGGCGTTTTTTGATGATTTGATCAAATGCCCTAGGCCGGCTTGAGCAAATGCTCAGCCGCCTGGATGGGGTGGGTGTGTGAGGGGCTGGCGGCGCTAATTTCATCAATTGGTTGACTTCCCCCCGCGCAAGGATCTGGATATGGTGACTGCCGAGTCGAGCCACGAGGCGTTGCCCCCAGACCTCGGCCGCCAACCACCCTAGGCCCTTCCATTGACGGAAAATGCAGGAACGCAGGTTACGAGCAGGCAACTTCAGCCCTCTTCAGCGGCTGAATGGAAAGCTGTTAGCCGGTTCAAGGTGGTTATCCCCTTACAAAAACAATCAGGGGCCCTATTGCCATGGCAATCAGCTACAAGCCACAACTGCAACATTCGGACTTTCAGGATCTGAGCAAACAGATCCGTTTTCTAAGCATGGAAGGCAAGATCTGGTTCGGCGAACAGCGCATGTTGCTTATGCAGGTTTCCGCCATGGGCAGTTTTCGCCGCGAGCTGGTGAGCATCCTCGGCATTGAACGGGCCAAGGGTTTCTTCCTGCGCCTGGGCTATCAGTCCGGCCTGAAGGACGCCGAACTGGCGCGCAAGCTGCGCCCGAACTGCAGCGAACTGGACATCTTCCTCGCCGGCCCGCAGCTGCACTCACTCAAGGGTCTGGTCAAGGCGGTCCCCACCGAGCTGGATATCGACATCGAGGCCGGGCGCTTTTATGTCGAGGTGGAATGGATCGACTCCTTCGAGGTGGAGATCTGCCAGAGCGAACTGGGGCCGATGGCCGACCCGGTATGCTGGACCCTGCTCGGCTATGCCTGCAGCTACTCCTCCTCGTTCATGGGTCGCGAGGTGATCTTCAAGGAGGTCACCTGCCGCGGCCGTGGCGACGACAAATGCCGGATCGTCGGCAAGCTGGCCGAGGAATGGGACGACGCCGAGGCGTTCAAGCAGTATTTCAAGAGCGACCCGATCATCGAGGAGCTGTACGAACTGCAGTCGCAACTGGCCTCCCTGCGCACTAGCCTGCAGCGCCAGGAAGGCCAGTACTACGGCATCGGCCAGTCCCTGGCCTACACCAAGGTCTGCCAGATGATCGACAAGGCCGCCCAGGGTAAGGTCTCGGTGCTGTTGCTCGGCGAAAGCGGTGTGGGCAAGGAGGTGATTGCGCGCAGCGTGCACCTGCGTAGCGCCCGCGCCGAACAACCGTTCGTTGCGGTCAACTGCGCCGCCATTCCACCGGACCTGATCGAAGCCGAGCTGTTCGGCGTGGAGAAGGGCGCCTTCACCGGCGCGCTGCAGTCGCGCATGGGCCGTTTCGAGCGGGCCAATCAGGGCACCATCTTTCTCGACGAAGTGGTCGAACTGAGCCCGCGCGCCCAGGCCACCCTGCTGCGTGTGTTGCAGGAAGGCGAGCTGGAGCGGGTCGGCGACAACCGCACGCGCAAGGTCGACGTGCGGGTGATCGCCGCCACCAACGAAAGCCTCGGCGAGGCGGTGAAGACGGGCAAGTTCCGCGCCGACCTGTACTACCGGCTCAACGTGTTCCCGGTGAGCATCCCGCCCTTGCGCGAACGCCTGGAGGATATCCCGCTGCTGGCCGAGCATTTCCTCAAGCGCTTCCACAGCGAATACAACAAGAAGACCCTGGGCCTTTCCGACCTGGCCATGGAGGCCTGCATGCACTATCCCTGGCCGGGCAATATCCGCGAACTGGAGAACGTCATCGAGCGCGGCATCATCCTCACCGAGAGCAACGAGAGCATCAGCCTCGAGGCCCTGTTCCCGCAGTTGCAGCTGGAAGAGTTGCTGGAAAGCCGGCTCTCCAATGAAGGCACCTTGCTAGAGCCGGCGGCCGAACAGGACTGGATCGATCAGGCCCTGGGTTCGGGACTGAGCCTGGACGCCATCGAAGAACAGTTGATGCGCGAAGCCATGCAGCGGGCAGGCAACAACGTCTCCGGCGCGGCGCGCCTCCTCGGCCTGACGCGCCCGGCCCTGGCCTACCGGCTGAAGAAGATCGGCATCGAGGCCTGACAGGTCCGCAGCAGCTGCGGTTTGGCCCACACCAGCAGCCTGGGCAACAGGCGCCAGACCAAGCCCAGCGCCACCAAGGGCCGAGCCAGCAGGCCGCGCACCTGGTCACTGCGCGGGCAGCCGTAGCGACACCAGGTGCAGAAATGCTCGCAGTTGTTGGTCAGCAGCCGATAGCGGTGCTCGCCGAGCCGCGAGCGGGCCCTGGCCACCACCTGTCCGTCTGCGAAACCAGGCAAGGGCCGATACTCGATCCACACTGGCCGGTTCGCCGCGAACTGCTCCAGCAACACCTCTTCCACCGGCCCTGCCTGCAGCGATTCACACAACCCTGCGTAATGCACCACCCGGCCGTTGCCGACATAGATGCCGTGATGGCAATAGCCATGGCGCGGCGTGACCAGGTGTGCGCCCAGAGGCGGCTCGACGTCTGCGTCGATATCCCAGAGCACCTGTCGTGCCCCTTGCATCGCGCGTGTCAGGGAAATCGGGGGGGGGTCTGCTCATGGCCGGCTCCAACCTGCAAAGCCCTTGGCTGGCCAAGGGCTTCAGCTGCGTTGCCAAGCTCGTTGCATCAACCGCGCCAGCAGCGGCAAATCGCCGAGCTAGGCAGGCTGAAGCCGGCAGGCCCTGCTCAATGCCGAGGCGCCACCGCGCAAATGCTCAAGAAAACGCCCACCGAGCGGGCATCCTCCGGCGCGGCCAATGGCAGACCGGCGGGACTCTCGAGGCGGTTTTACCAAATGGATAAAGCCCCGAACGATTTGATTATTTGCTCAAAGGCAACGCGTCCCGCCGCGCTGCATTTCCTCGCTGAACAATCCTCACAGAACATATAAATCCATACATTTCAGTAACTTGTAAACCAATACAGGAGACTGGCACAGGCGTTGCTCTAGGGTTACCAACCGCTGCAAGACAACAACAATCGAAGTGGTGACCTGTAATGAGCTTCACTCTAAAGCCGCGTAACGGCGTGCCCTACGCTATTGCCACCCGTCTACCTCGCTCGCCGTTCGCCCTCGTCCTGCTGCCCATGCTACTGGCCGGCTGCGAGGCCGAACTGAACCTGGCGGCAGTCACCCAGGAAACCAGCCACGCCAGCCTGCGCACCGACCATTACCAGGCGTTGGCCAGCAACGCGGCAGTCAGCGTGCTGGTCGGCAACGACGGCGTGGTCCTGGTCAGCCAGGATCAGGGCCTGACTTGGCAGCGCCAGCAACTGCCGGGGCAGCCCGGCCTGATCGATGTGGATGCCTGCCCGGACGGCAGTTTCATCGCCCTCGGTTTCGACAACCAGCTGTGGCACAGCGCCGATCAGGGCCTGAGCTGGAATGCCCAGGCGTTACCGACCCAGGAGCAGATGCTCACCGCGACCTGCGCCCCCGACGGCGCCTGGTGGGCGGCGGGCGGCTTCACCACCCTGCTCAATAGTCAGGACCAGGGCGCCAACTGGGATGAAGCCAGCCTGGACGAAGACGCCATGCTCACCACCCTGCAGTTTCTCGACGCGCAGCAGGCGGTGGTCACCGGCGAGTTTGGCCTGGTCTTCAGCAGCACCGATGGCGGCCAGAGCTGGCAGGCCAGCGGCCGTCTGCCGGAGGAGTTCTACCCGCACGCCAGTCGCTTCGTCAGCCTCGACGAGGGCTGGGTCGGCGGCCTCAACGGCTTCATCTACCACACCGTCGACGGCGGCCAGAGCTGGCAACGCCAGGGCACCCCGTCCGCCGCACCGATCTTCAACTTCAGCGTCAACCGCGACGGCCTGTTCGCCATCGGCGATCACAGCAGCGTGCTGCGTCTGAGCGGCGAGCGCTGGCTGGCAGTGCCCACGCCGAATGCGCCGGCTTACCTGCGCGCCGCCAGCAACGGCGACGACCATCGCCTGACCGTGGCCGGTGGCCGCGGCCTGCTGCTCAACCTCGATACCCGCCCGGCCCTGGCCGCCCAGGCTCAGTGAGGCTATGACCATGTCCATGCACCGCTTCACCCATTTTTTCTACCTGGCCAAGCTCTGGCTGTTCCGTAACCCGCGCCGGGTGCTGGCGCTGATCGGCGCGCTGACCCTGTTCTTCGCCCTGCAGATTCCGGCGCTCAAGGTCTATACCGACTTCGCCGACCTGCTGCCGCAGCAACACCCCTATATCCAGCTGCACAACAGCATCAAGGACACCTTCGGCGGCGCCAACGTGCTGGTGATCGGCGTCGAGTTCGAGGACGGAGACCTGTTCAGCAACGCCAACCTGGCCACCCTCGACCGGGTCACCCAGGCGGTGGACAACCTGCCAGGGGTCAACCACAACCTGGTCAGCAGCCTGACCCACCGCAACTCGCGCAAGATCTGGCTAACCGAGGTCGGCAGCATCAACTCCGAGCCCTACTACCAGCCCGAATTCGGCCAGCTCGATGAAGCCCAGCTAAGCGCGATGAAGGCCGACGTGGTGGCCAACCCGCGGGTCTACGGGCCGCTGGTGTCGCCGGATCTCAAGGTGGCGCTGGTCAAGGCGCAGCTGATCGAGGGCCAGCTCGACTACGAACAGACCTTCGCCCAGCTGCAGGCCCTGCGCCAGGCGGAAGTGCGCGACGGCGTGCGCCTCTATGCCACCGGCCAGCCGGTGCTGGTCGGCTGGGCCTACACCTACATGGAGCAAATCCTGCAGATCTTCGTGTTCACCGTGTTGGCCATGCTGGCCCTGCTGGTGTTCCATTTCCGCAAGGCCTACGGCGTGCTGATTCCGCTCGGCGGGGTGATGATTTCGACCATCTGGGGCCTGGGCATCATCAGTCTGCTGGGCTATAACCTCGACCCGCTGGGCTTGGTGATTCCCTTCCTGATCGCCGCACGGGCCATGAGCCACGGCGTGCAACTGGTGGAGCGCTACTACGCCGAGGTGCGCGAGCGCGGCGACGGTCAGCTGGCCGCGCGCGCCACCTTCGACAGCCTGTTCCGCCCCGGCACCCTGGGCATCGCCTCGGACGCCATCGGCCTGGCGCTGATCGCCATCGGCTCGATCGCGCTGAACACCAAGCTGGGCATCTACGCCTCGCTGTGGGCGACCACGGTGATCTTCTCGGTGCTGATCGGCGTGCCGCTGCTGCTGTCGATCCTGCCGCAGCCGAAGAACCCCGAGATCAAGGAAACCGTCCTGCGCCACATCGGCGCCACCTGCGCCGCCACCGTGTCGCGCCCCGGTGCCGCCGGCAAGCTGCTGGGGCTGGCCGCCCTGGCGATCGTCGCCGGGCTGTGGGCCGCTTCGCAGGTGCGCATCGGCGACTCCGAGCCCGGCTCGCCGATCCTCTATCCCGAGCACGACTACAACCTGTCGTCCAAGCAGATCAACGACCGCTTCCCCGGCTCCGAGGAGCTGTACATCATCGCCGAGCACGCCGAGAACGGCGGGATCAAGCGCCCGGAAGTGCTGCGCGCCCTGCAGTCGCTGCAGGCGCACATGCTCGGCGACCCGGCGGTGGGCGGCAGCAAGGGCCTGCCGGACCTGGTCAAGCAGGTCAACCGGCTGATGCACAACGACGACCCGCGCTGGTTCCAGATCCCCCATGACGCCGATTACGTTGGCGGGCTGATGTTCACCTACATGGCCTCCAGCCCGATCCCCGGGGCGCTGGACGAGTTCAACGACACCGACGACCGCATCGCCAACCTGGTGTTCTATTACAAGGATCGCCAGGGCGAGACCATCCGCCGCGCCATGCACATGGCCAAGCAGTGGATCGCCGAGCACGGCGAGGACGTGCCGGGCCTGAGCATCCGCCTGGCCGGCGGCACCCTTGGCGTCGCCGCGGCGATGAACGAGTCGGCGTTCGAGACCAACCTGCTGGTCCTGCCGCTGGTATTCCTGCTGATCTTCGCCTTCGTCATGGTCTTCTACACCAGCTGGCATGCCGGCCTGATGATGCTGATGGCGATGCTCTTCGCCACCGTGCTGACCTACGCCTACATGGGTCTGGCCGGGATGAGCATCGACATCAACACGGTGCCGGTGATCGCCGTGGGCATCGGCGTCGGCATCGACTACTCGATCTACATGATGGACCGCATCCGCGAGGAGATGGTCAAGAGCGGCAACCTGTCCGCCGCGGTGCACCGCGCCATCGCCACCACCGGCATGGCGATCAGCTTCACCGCGCTGACCCTGATGGCCGGCATCGTCATGTGGGTACTGCTCTCCGACCTGCGCTTCCAGGCCGACGCCGCCAAGCTGCTGTGCGTGATGATCGTGATCAACGGCATCGCCGCCATGCTCCTGGCCCCGGCCTGGGTGCTGGTCTTCAAACCTCGCTTCATTACCGATGCCTATGTCGATGAGGACGGCGTGATCCACGCCGGCCAGGACGCCGAACCGATCCCCGCAATTCCCACCGATCCGTTGCCGACTTCAGCGCAGCCGGACGGTGGGCTGCTGTCCGAGGCGCGCCAACCGGCCTGAGCCGGAATGCATCAACAACCCACCGCAAGAGGTTCTGCCATGCAGACAAGAATAAGAAAAAACCTGAAACACTGGACCCTGGCCGCGCTGGCGGGCGCGGGCAGCGGCCTGACGCCACTGGCCGCTGTCCTGGCCGACGAGGAAATGCAGGTCACCGGTTTCGTCGAGAACGCCACCTTCGCGCGCGATAGCGTCGGCCTGTCGAAGTTTCGCAATACGCTGCAGATCAATGCCGACCGCAAGTTCGGCGACCTGGGCCAGCTGAACTTCAAGAACACCGCCTTCCACGCCACTTTCCGTGGCACCTATGACGGCGTCTACGACCTCAACAGCAGCGAGTACGGCAGCGGCGCGGGGGGCGCGATCGAGCTGGAGGACACCGGCGCGATCAACCCCGCCAGCTCGGTACCGCATGGTGGCGGCTTGAAGCTGCCGAACACCTTCAACGTGGCCAACAATCCCAACGAGGGCATGATCGTCCTCGGCGAGAACCTGCACAAAACCCGTGGCGGCGTCGGTTTCGGCGTACCGGTACGGCCCTGCGACAAGGACAGTCGCGGCTGCATCGACGACTACCTCGACTACAGCAGCAACGACCTGCGTTTCCCCGAGTTCAACGATCGCCTGGATTTCATCCGCGAGCTATACGTCGACTTCGACAATGAACTGCCCAACGGCGACATCCTCAGCTGGCGCCTGGGCAAGCAGCAGGTGATCTGGGGCCGCACCGATCTGTTCCGGGTGCTCGACGTGATCAACCCGGTCGACTATTCGCGCAACAACATCTATGACGAGCTGGAAGATATCCGCATCCCCATGTGGATCGCCAAGGCCGACTGGCGCATGGGCGCTGGCGAGCTGTTCGACGACCTCAACCTGTCCTTCGTGTGGAATTTCGACAAGTTCCGTCCGCACAACCTCGGCCAGTGCGGCGGCCCCAACTCGATCCTCGATGCGGCCTGCTTCTTCCGTGGCATGAACAACCTGTGGGAAAACGGCGGCACCGTTTCCAACTTCGCCTTCGGCGACACCGCCACCGACTTCGGCCCCGGTCAGATCGGTATCCGCAAGGCACACATGCCGTCCTGGAGCCTGTCCAACAGCCAATTCGGGATCAAGCTGGAAGGCGTTTATGGCGACTTTGGCTTCAGCCTCAACGCCCTCACTTACCGCTCCCAGCTGCCTTCACTGCGCGGTGGCATTCCGGCGCAGAACGGCTTCACCGGTGAAACAGGGGTATGGCCGAGCTTGATCGCGTTCGATATCCACTTCCCGCGGGTCAACTTGCTCGGCGGCTCGATGGACTACTACTCGCAAGCGATCGATACGGTATTCCGCGTCGAGGTAGCGCATACCGAAGGTGAGGAGTTTGCCAACACCCTGCAGCCGCGACTGTTCTCCGAGTCGGACGTGACCCGCTACGTGATCGGAGCGGACAAGAACATCTTCATTCCAGCACTCAACCCCGGGCGCGCCTTCCTGTTCTCGGCCCAGTTGTTCGGCCAACACATCCACGAACACCAGGAGGAGAAACGTGTACTGGGCAAGGTCGGCATGCCGGACTGGGAGCAGAACTGGATCGGCACCCTGCTGGTCAAGGGCTGGTGGATGAACGACCGCCTCAGCCCGCAATTGCTCGCCGCGCATGACTTCAAGGCCCAGGCCACCGCCATCGCCCCGAGCATCGAGTACCTGTTCAGCGACAACCTGAAGATCACCGCCGGCGCCAACATCAAGGTCGGTCGTGGCGCCCGCGAGTACGACGACTGCCGTACCTGCAACCCCTGGGATCCCTTCACCAGCGCAGGTCAACCGGAAGGCATGAGCCTTGGCCTGTCCGGCTATGAACCCCTCGGTCGTTTCCGCGCCGGCCCTATCGGCATGGCGCAAAAGGAAGACGAACTGCAACTGACTCTGCGCTACAGCTTCTGATCACCACGAGGAAGACCCATGAACAAGCAATTCCGCTTCCGTTTCGCCGCCCTTACCCTGGCAATGAGCGCAGGTGTCGCCCAGGCCGACTCGGCCGTGATCGACCGTTCGTTCTATCCCTACCAGGCCGAGAAGCCGGCCTTTGCCGGGCTCAGCGCCGGCCTGACCATCAACCAAGCCAACATCGCCCAGTTCAAGGACATCATCGATCCGGCCTTCTACGGCTTTATCGAGAAGGGCTGGCTGGACATGCAGGTCGGCGAGACCACCTCCTTCGACCTGCACCCCAACTATGTCGAGGCCACCCGTCAGGGCCAGGACAAGGTCAAGCTCGGCGCCAAGCCCGGCGAGATCGAAGGCTGGGTCGCCGGCAGGCCCTTCCCCCAGGAGCCGGACGCCAATGACCCGCGCGCCGGCGAGAAGCTGGCCTGGAACTACAAGTACGGCTACAACTGGGGCGACAGCGCCGCCATCTCGCCGTTCTACTGGAAGTACCGCGACCTGGACTCGGCCAAGGTCGAGCGCACCATCAAGTTCGACTTCCACTTCCTCAACTTCACCGGCCGGGTCAACCAGGAACCCACGCCGGCGATCACGCCGAACCCCTCGCAGCTGTTTCGCGGCATCTACGTCAAGGTTCTGGAACCCTATGACGTGCGCAACACCCAGCTGCTGATCCACCGCGCCCAGGACGACCTCAAGCGCGACAACTCCTGGCTCTACCTGGGCTTCCAGCGCCGCGTGCGCCGCCTGGCCACCGGCCAGGTGACCGATGCCTTCCTCGGCTCGGACCTGATGATCGAGGACTTCGAGGGCTACAACGGGCGCATCTCCGACATGAACTGGACCTACAAGGGCACCAAGTTTCTGTTGATGCCCTTCTACAACCACAACGACCTGACCCTGGACAGCGAAACCCACCAGGACAGCGACGGCTACCAGGTCGTGGCCTTCGCCGGCCAGGGCGGCTGTTTCCCCAACATCACCTGGCAGCTGCGCAAGGTCTACGAGGTCGAGTCGGCACCGGTCGAAGGCAGCCACCCGCTATCCAAGCGCGTGCACTACGTGGATGCGCAGACCTTTACCGTGCCGCGGACCATTTCCTATGACCGCAAGGGCAGCCTGTGGAAGACCTTCACCATCGGCCAGGCCCACCCCGATCATCACCTGGCGAAGAACAAGGACAGCGGCGTGTCGATCGACGACAGCTTCAGCATGATCGACGTGCAGGCCATGCACTGCACCACCGGCCAGTTCAAGGGTCAGGTCGACCCGGAAATGAGCAAGCCGGAAATGTTCAGCGTGCAGCACATGCGCGCTACTGGTAACTGAAGTCCCACCTGCAAGGCCAGCCCCCGGGCTGGCCTTCGTGCTCAATCATCCCCTCACAGCCTGTCGCCATCGATGACATCTCGTCGATGGCGACAGGCTGTAGTGGTCAACTAATCCCCATGGGCCAGGTATCCGCTCGCGTTACTCGACCTGGTCACCCTTGAGCAGACTCAGCAGCGCATCGGCATCCAGCTTGCCGCTGACCTCACCACCGCCCAGCAAACTGTCGGCAAGGTCGCGCTTTTTCCCGTGCAGGGCGACGATCTGCTCCTCGATGGTGTGCTCGGTGACCAGCCGGTAGATGGTCACCGGGCGCTGCTGGCCCATACGGTGGGCGCGGTCGCTGGCTTGATCCTCTACCGCGGGGTTCCACCAGGGGTCGAGGTGGATCACGTAGTCGGCAGCAGTCAGGTTGAGACCGGTACCGCCGGCTTTCAGGCTGATCAGGAAAATCTCGCCGATACCGGCCTGAAAGGCAGCCATGCGTGTCTGGCGCTCTTTCGGCGGGGTGGCGCCATCGAGGTACTGATAGCTGATGCCCTGCTCATCGAGCCAGCCACGAATGATGCTCAGGTGGTCGACGAACTGGCTGAACACCAGCGCCTTATGGCGGTTGTCCAGCAGCTCCTCGACGATTTCGGCAAAGGCGGCCAGCTTGCTGCCACTCAGACCGCAACCCGGCATGACCAGGCGCGGGTGACAGCAGAAGCGCCGCAGACGGGTGATCTCCGCCAGCACCTGCAGCGACTTGCCAGGCGCCGTAGTGCTCAGCGTGGTCAGGGCCTGCTGGCGCAGCGCCTCGTACAGGTGCCTCTCCTCGCTGGACAACGGCACCTTGTAGGTAATCTCGGTGCGCGGTGGCAGTTCGTCGAGCACCTGGCTTTTCAGTCGACGCAGAATGAATGGCTGGATCAGGGCCTTCAATGCCTTGCGCGCGCCCTGTTCGCCACGCTCGATCGGCGTGGAGAAGCGCTGGGCGAAACGGTCCTGGCTGCCGAGCAGACCCGGGTTGATAAAGCGGAACAGATTCCACAGCTCGCCCAAGTGGTTTTCCACCGGGGTGCCACTGGCGATCAGCTTGAAGTCGGCCTGCAACGTCATCGCCGCTTGCGAGCGTTTACTCTGCGAGTTCTTGATCGCCTGGGCCTCATCCAGCACCACGCTGGTCCAGTGTTGACTGGCGAACGCCTGGTTGTCCTGCTGCAGCAGACCATAGCTGACGATCACCAGATCAAACGGCCCAAGGCCTGCGAGGTGACGGTTCTGCTGATAGATGTGCAGCCTGAGCGTTGGCGCGAAGCGCGCGGTTTCCGACTGCCAGTTGAGCGCCACCGAGGTCGGCGCCACAACCAATTGCGGCCCCGCAGGTGCCCGGTGCAATAGCAGCGCCAGGGTCTGCACGGTTTTACCCAGGCCCATGTCATCGGCCAGGCAGGCGCCGACCCCCCATTGGGCCAGGCGCGCCAGCCAGTCGAAACCTTCGCGCTGGTAATCGCGCAGCTCAGCCTGCAGAGTGCTTGGCACCTGCGGCTGGTAGTGCTTGAGTGATTCGAGCTTGTCCAGGTGCGCTTGCCAGCCAGCATCGGCCTGAAACTCGCCGGCCTCCTGTGCTAATCCAGCCAACAGCGGGGTAGTCAGCAGGTTCAGGCGCAGACCGTCATCGCCAACCTGGTCGGCCAGATGGGCCAACTCGTCCAGACGCTTGCGCAGGCTGTCGCTCAGGGCCAGCCAATCCTGATCACCAAGCTTGAGGAAGCGCCCGGTGCTGGACTTGAGCAACTCCAGAAGTTGACGCAAGTGCAGCACGCGGCCATCGTCCAGCTGCACTTCACCGCTGAGCACGAACCAATCGCCCTGCTGCTTGAGCCCGAGCTTGAGTTGGCCCATGCCCGGCCGCGCCCTGATCCGCATGCGCTCGCCTTCCGGCCATACGCATTGCAGCCAGTCGCCCTCCAGCACCTGCAACTCACTCAATACTTGCAGGGCATCCTGTGGCTCGGCCAGTTGCCACTCCTGACCATCGGTGTCGGCCTGCGCCAGCGCCGGGCAGGCCTGCAATACCCGCTGCAACGCAGCGGTTTCTGCGTGCAGGTCACGGCTGGCCTGCAGCGCTTTACCGTCTAGCTCACCGAGTATGTTTTCCAATCCATGGCCGGGTTTGAACCAGCTGCTGCTGGCCAGCGGTCGCACCAGCAATTGCAGGCGCAGGCCTGCCTCCAGCGGCAACAGGTGGGCATACAAGGTACTGTCGGCGGCGACGCTGTCGAGATGGCCGGCCAACTCGGGCAGGTCCGAGTGGATCGGTAATAGCGGTGCTATCGCACTTATGGCCTCGACCAATTGCGCCTTGGCGGCCTGCGGCACACTCAGGCCGTCACCGACTATATCGGCTATCTGCCGTAGCTCACGGCTGACCGGGTAAACCAGCAGGCGTGTCGGCGTCTCCTTGCGCAGCAATACGCCAGGGTTGCCTTGCACACCATTGGGCTCGAGTTTGAGGTGGATCTGTGTGCCTTGCGACTTCAGCTGCAGACTGATCTGGCCAAGCAACAAATCGATGCGCACATCGGGTGCATCGGCCCAGAACAAGGCCGGATGCCCAACCAGTCGGGGCAAGGCGTGCTCGGCAGACAGCTCATAGCGCGCCCCGCCATAGTAGAAATCGGTACCCGGCTGAATCATGCGAATCGTCTGCCTGTCCTGCTCCAGGAGGAAGTCCAGACTATCGGCATCCTCGAACAGGCGTTTGAGGGCCACGGCGCGCCCTTTGCTCCACCCCTTGGCACCGAGCTTCTGCTCGCGTGGCTCGACACTCAGCTGATTAGGGTTGAAGGTGACGAACCAGGCCAATCGCGCCGACTTCTGGATCTGGGCAATCCCCGACTCGGCCTTGCCCGGCTTGAGCAGGGACAGTGCGGTCAAGGCATGCTGCCAGGCTTCCTGGCGCTGATAGAGGCTAACCAGAGGCACCAGGCCTGCAGCCTGGTGCCAGCCCGGCCGGCGCCGCGGCTGGGCAAACTGCTGCGCCAGCAGAGCATCCAACTCCTCAGCGAGCCAGTGGTAGTCCGCCGCCGCCAGGTTGTCGCGAAAGCCACTGACCTGCTCCCGCCAAACTGGCTCGCGCACTACCTCAGCATTCGCCCAGTACAGCCCCAGGGCCAGCAGCAGGCCATCGAAACCACTGAACGACAAGGGCTCGCTAAGCCCAGGATCAAGCCGCCGCCCACTCGCCTGCTGCTGTTCGACCAGCATCTGCAGAGCTGGGTAAGCCCGGCCGTAATACTCCTTCAGGCCCAGGCTGACCGCCTGCTTCAGCGCCGGATACAGCTGTTTGTCAGCACTGGCCAACAACAACAGGCAATAGAAACCATTGAGTATCGGCGGCAGGTCAACTTTGCGCTTTTTGCTCTGCCGCTTGATCGCCAGCAGCCATTCCTGCATGGCCAGCAAGGCTTGCGGATACTGGCCACGCAACATCAGCTGGATAAACTGCTGCATGAACGCCAGACCACCCTGTCCCAACGCTTCAAACTGCAACCAGTCGCCACGCCACAAGGCCTGCAGCATCAGCTGCAACGACAATTCCACACTGACCGAAGAGTCGGCGACCAAGGCCAACCCCTGTCGATAAGCCTCATCTGCCGGTTGCAACTGCCAGTTCACCTGCTCCAGATAATCTTCCAGCAACAGGCTTTTGACCTCATGCTTGAGTGTGGCAAACACCTGCCTGCCCGGCTCGTCTGCCAGTAGTTGCTGGCAAGGCGACTCGCCCGTAAGGGTCTGGCGCAGCGAACTCGACTGCAGCAACGCCAGCCCCTGCCGCACGTCACCTGTCTGTCCACCCAGGATGGCCAGCCACAGACTCAGCCGCTGACTCGCCTGGCTGGGAATATCCCAAGCGCTACGTTGCGGTGCGATGCTGCTACGCAGCGCAAGTAACCAGCTGTCTTTGCTGACGTCGCTATTGAGCTGCTGCAGCACCAGATTGCGCCGCTCCGGCGGCAAGCAATAGGGCTGTCCGCCGCCGCCTAGACTGACCCAGTCGAGGCGGTGCAGCATCGCCAGTATCTCGCTCAGCGCCGGCCCGTCCATCGCCCGGCTAGAGGTGCTGCGTACCCCCATCTCGCGCAACTGCTCAAGCAAAGCGGTTTTATGCTTGCCCGGGAAAGACAAAGCCAGCACATAGAGCACCGCCTTGTAGGCATCCGGCAGGGCGGCAAGCCCGAAAGGGGTCACAGGGGCGGACATCGGCAAACTCCAGCCTCAGAAGGAACAACAGGACGCG
>NZ_JAJISP010000012.1 GCF_022132145.1 Pseudomonas sp. MMS21 TM103
TCGTTAGCGGGAGGCGAATTCTACAGCGTTTCAAACCGCTGTCAACCACCTCTTTTACCGCTTTCGATCACCTCGACCGACCCCTGCAGAACCAAACCTCAACCCTGCAGAAGTGGCGCATTCATCGCAGCTTTCGCTGCACTGTAACTTCTCTTTTTAAGCTAACTTCTTGTTTTACAAGAGGTTTACCGAGAAGCCTGCGCCAGAAGAGGTGCGGATTATAGGCCCGACAGAAACTACGTCAAGCCTTTATTAAAAGTTATTTGCCACCTTCCGCCACTAGCACTGCAACCCTGCAGCGGATTAACGCCGAGGCGGTGCGCTGCAGCCTATTCCAAGGTAGCTGCCGCGTCAGTAGTGCTCTTTATGCCGCTGTTCTCAGTGCAGATTGCGCCTCCTCGGGCAGAGTGTGACTGCCCACCTCTTCAGTTGCTCAGTGCGAGGCCGGCGGTGATGGCTGCGTTTTTGGCGGTGCTACTGCTCGGCGGCATTAGAGTGCGGTAAAAAGATCGCACCTGAGGACAGGTAACGGTCTTGATCGGCTAGCCTTGGCACGCTGGGCGGCAAGCCAGCCAACAGCGCGCAGTGAATACTGCCAGATGGTGCAGCGCTCGCCCTCACTCACCTCACCCTTAACCGCAAGGATGTCACAGTGCTGCTTCACGCAACCCCAGAAGCCGTGCCGGGTAATCTTCCGCGAGCAGGTTCTTCAGATCGCGGGAGACTATAGCAAGCAGTGGAACACCGCTTCGCAGCATTCCACCCCACCGGAAATTTGAATTCCGCGATTTGGAGGGTGCGCTTCATCCCTCCTTTACTACCAGCGCATTCAAGCGCAGTGCTTTCAACCACTCAACTCAAACGCGAAGTCGACTTGCGGATGATCTTGATCGAGTGCTTCAGCGTCGGCTTGCGGGTCACGCTGATCGCCTTACGGCTCACAGTATCGATAGTGATATTCCAGAAGCCACTGCTCGGCACGGTGATTTTTGCCGGGAAAGTATCGAAAGCACCGCCGTGGTAAGTGTGTCGGCCGCCATTCTTGAAGCTGCGGAAATTCGCGTCGCTCATCAGGCGGATATTGCAGGTCTGCGAGCATTCGATCACGACTACGTCGTCTTCATTTAGATGTTCGCGCTGGTGTATGTATTTCATCTACCGCTCCGCACAGCTGGGTCAGGCCAATCAAGACGCTAGTATGAGTGCCCGGAAGGATTGAGCAAAGCTCTCAGTCGTACGCCGCCATGCGCTAGCCCTAATCGGCCGACGGATACCGTCGCCGCACGCCTGGTGATAGCATGCGCGCCCCATGCAGATCGAAGATTTTTACCAGCACCTCGCCGCTCTCGGCGCCAAGCCCATGCATATCGGGCGGATCAGCCGTGCCTGGCTGCAAGGCAAGCCGCTGGATACCGGTACCCGCAACCAGAAGACCGAAAACTTTCTGCCGCTTGCGGTGCGTCATGCCCTGCCGCAGTTGACGGCAGAGCTCAACGCCCTCGCCCGTCTTAGCGCCGAGCACCCGGCGGCCGACGGCTCAGCGCGCTTGCTGGTGGAACTGGCCGACAAGCAGATGGTGGAAAGCGTGCTGCTGCCGCGCGATGGCCTATGCGTGTCGAGCCAGGTTGGTTGCGCGGTGGGTTGCGTATTCTGCATGACCGGCAAGAGCGGCCTGCTACGTCAGTTGAGCACAGCCGAGATTGTCGCTCAGGTAGTCCTGGCCAGGCGCTTCCGTCCGGTGAAGAAGGTGGTATTCATGGGCATGGGCGAGCCTGCGCACAACCTCGACAACGTGCTGCAGGCTATCGAGCTGCTAGGCACCGATGGCGGCATTGGCCAGCGCAACCTGGTGTTCTCTACCGTAGGCGATCCACGGGTCTTCGAGCGCCTGCCGCAACAGCGGATCAAGCCGGCGCTGGCTCTCTCGCTGCACACCACCGACGCCGAACTGCGCCAGCAACTGTTGCCGCGCGCACCACGCATCGACCCCGAGGAGCTGGTCGAGCTGGGCGAAATTTACGCGAGGCAGATTGATTACCCGATCCAGTACCAGTGGACGCTGCTCAAGGGCATCAACGACAGCCAGGCTGAAATGGACGGCATCCTGCGCCTACTCAAGGGCAAGTACGCGATCATGAACCTGATCCCCTACAACAGCCTGGAAGACGACAATTACCAACGCCCGGATGGCGACCGTATCGTGCAGATCGTGCGCTATCTACACAGCCGCGGCGTGCTGACCAAGGTGCGCAATTCCGCCGGCCAGGACATCGACGGCGGCTGCGGCCAGCTGCGCGCGCGAGCAGTCGAGGTGCTCGACCGCCGGCGCATGAGTGAGCGCTCCGCTGGCGTTTGAGACCGATGCACGCGACGATTCGCGGCGAACGACAAAGTTGGTCATATGACATGCCTCGGCATCTGCCCGGGGTTAATATGCTCTCCACTTCCGGCGCTAAGCATCCTGCATGTCCGGGTTAATTGGCTCACAGCGAACCCTGCATGATTGAGCGTCAACGCCTACGCCACATCCTCACGCTCGGCCTTCCGATTATCGGCGGTATGCTCAGCCAGAGCCTGCTCAACCTGGTGGATGCAGCCATGGTCGGCCACCTCGGCGAGAAGGCATTGGCCGGAGTCGGCATCGGCAGTTATGCCAACTTTATGGCCATCGCCCTGGTCATGGGCCTTGGCGCCGGCGTGCAAGCCCAGGTCGCGCGGCGCCGCGGCGCAGGACGCCTGGATGAACTAGCAGCACCGTTGAATGTCGGCATGCTGATTGCGCTGTGCCTTGCCCTGCCACTGACAGTGTTCTGCTGGTTGAACGCCCAGCCGATCATTCGACTGCTGTCAGGTGACCTCGAAGTACTGAGCATCGGCACGGCATACTTCGAGTGGCGGATACTGGCGATTTTCGCCGTCGGCCTGAACTTCTCCTTCCGCGGCTACTGGAATGGTAACCACCGTTCCGGCGTCTACTTGCGCACCCTGGTGATCATGCACCTGACCAATGTGCTGATCAGCTACTCGCTGATTCACGGCCTCTTCGGCTTACCACAGATGGGCGCGCCCGGCTCCGGACTGGGCACCACACTGGCACTGTACCTGGGCTCACTGATCTACGCCGTGCAGACCTGGCACAGCGCGCGCCGCGAGGGTTTTATGACCCGTCTTCCCAGCATCATTGACCTGCGCAGCATGCTGCGCCTGTCGATGCCCAACTCGGCCCAGCAATTCTTCTTCGCCACCGGCATCACCGCGCTGTTCTGGATCATCGGCCAGGTCGGCACCGCCGAACTGGCGGTGGCCCACGTGCTGATCAATCTGGCGCTGCTGCTGATCCTGCCGGCCATCGGCCTGGGCATGGCGGCCACCACCCTGGTCAGCCACAGCTTGGGCGAAATGGACTTCGACGCCGCCCACCGCTGGGGCTGGGAGGTGGTCAAGGTCGCAGCAGTCGGCCTGATGCTGCTGGGCACACCCTTCTGGCTGTACCCGGAGCTGATCTTGCGACTATTCGTCAGCGATCCTGCATTGATCGAGCTGGGCAGTTGGCCGTTGCGCCTGACCGGCATGGGCATGGTGCTGGATGCCACCGCCCTAGTGCTCACCCAGGCGCTGCTGGGCGCTGGCGCCAGCCGCACGGTGATGCTGGTCAGCCTGGGCAACCAGTGGCTGTTCTTTCTACCGCTGGCCTATCTGCTCGGCCCTATCCTAGGCTATGGTTTGCTGGCCATCTGGAGCCTGCAGATTCTCCAGCGCGGCATCGCATCGATGATTTTCGCCGTAATGTGGCAACGACGCGGCTGGACCCAGATACAGCTTTGAGTAACTATCAATGGATGTTCGGCAGGCCTGACAAACCGCCATTCAGGGGGGAACCATGAGCAAGCAGGATGATCCAGACGACAAGCCGCTGACGTTATGGGAAATGCTGCAGAGCGTTCTGGCAGCGGCCATTGGCGTACAGAGCGGCAAGAAGCGCAGCCGCGACTTCAGCCGGGGCAAACCCAGCCACTTCATCATCCTCGGGCTGCTGTTCACCCTGCTGTTCGTGCTGGTGATCTTTGCCGTGGTCAGACTGGTGCTACATTTCGCGGGCGTTTGAACTAGCGCAACAAGGCCTCAATAGAGCAGTCATAGCCTTGCAAGCCTGGGTTGAACGCAGCACTGAAACGACGAAAATTCAGGTTCGCATCATGCTTGTCGATGCGCTGCAGCAATCGTATCGACTCCTGCCTGTTCAGCAAGCGGAACAAATCAGCGTGTTGATCCTTGCCTCCGCGCGCGGCGAAGTCCAGGCCGGCGGCATAATCGTGGAGCATGACCATGGCGCAGCCGCCAAGAATGAAATGGCCGCTGACCAATACACTGATGCGTTCGTCAATTCGTGCCTGCAGCACTCTCTTTGAATTGTTCAGCCCCGAGTAGCGCAGTTGTCGCCCCTGCTCCGCCGCCGCGCGCATCACGCCAAACGTCATCTCGTCATTCGCTGCCCACACCAGGCTGACATCGGGATAACGTCCAAGCAGGGCACTAGCCTGCTCATACGCGCGTTGTTCCGACCACTCGCCATACAGCAGCTGCTTCAAGCGCATGCGCGGATGTTCGGCCAGCGCACGATGCAGACCGGCCTCACGCAATGTGGCTGATGGCGTCTGCTTGACGCCCGAGAAGGCGACCATTTCGCCTGCGCCAGCCGGCGCCATGGCAATCAGCGCCCTGGCCATCAGATAACCGGCTTCTTCATCGTTGGGTACCAGACTGCCGATCCAGTTGCGGTACTTCTCCCGACTGCCACCGACAAATGCCTGTTGATCCGGCGTCAGGGTGCTATGCAAGGCGAACAGCTTGATCTTGCTGTCGGCAAACAGCCGAAGTATCTCCGGCCCGACATAGTGTTCGTTGACGAAGACCAGATAGGTCGGCTGCTCCCGAGCTTGCAACACCTCACGGGCATGCTGCATCAGCTTGTGAGAGTCACGCTCGCCATTGAGTACACGCAACTGCATGCCGAGATCATTCGCGGCGTCGTGCATGTAAGCGATATATCCGACCCAGAACGGCTCATCGGTATAGCCAGGATTGAGAAATACCACCGACACGGGCGCCTTGGCCGTAGCGGGCTTGCCGACACTGGTCGCCAACGCCAAGCCACTTAACATTGAGAGACACAGCACAACAATTGCACCTACACCTGACCAGATCACGCACACGCCTCCCAAAAAGTGTGTGCAGTATAAGCGTTAGGCAATGGCTATTTGCCGCCATTTATCCGCAAACATCAGCATAGGGACGGCTTTCATAGGCCGTTCCCCTGCCACACCACCCGGCATCCGGGTCCGCGCCGGCCAGTCCGAGGACCCCGGTCATGAGAGGCGTACCAGCCCCAAGCAGTCGAACCACGCAATATTCAACATGCGACTCAAGTCCAGAGTGCCGCTGTGCCACCAACAGCGTGAGTTCCCGGCTATCGTATGCGCAACCTGCTGCACCGCTCCCTGTGATCAACACTCTCAATCGATCATAGGGTCGCGCTTCCACTGCTTGAGCCGGATCGCTCCGAGATGGTGTTGTATCCATTCGTTCAACTTGCGCCAGACCGCCGGGGTTTTCGACAGGCAGCACGAAGTAGGCTTCCACTTAGAAGGCCGGGCCGCAGAGTCTCTACGACCCGCTGTCCCGCCTTGTGACTGCAAACATAAACCTTTGCGATATCGGTGTAGCCCACATGACCATAACCTCGGCGCTTGAGCTCTCTATCCACTTCGCCCAACAGCACGCTCGCCAACAACGGTGACAGTGGGCCGCCTTGCGTCGCCCCACGGCGACTGCTCTCGACCACGCCATTAATCAACGCTCCCGCATCTAGATGGGCGCGAATCGGCCGGATAAGCGCCCGATCCGAAACCGCTTGCCTAAGCGATCAATCAAAATATCGCATATCGACCTGGATGCCCCTTCAGCCATGAGGCGAGATCTCCCCAGGTAAGAACGCAACTCTTCACCACACACCCCCTGGATTTACATAGCCTGCCCAGTCTTGCCCACAAGAGCTTCGCGGCCTTAGCCCGCTTGCCTTGCATCCGATCCTTACACATCGGCTCAAGGCTTTTACTCACGCTTGCCCCCCCACACACACACTCGGCCACCCTCATGCAGTTGCGCTTCACTTCGTTCACGGTGGCAAGCTTACGGCGGGACTTTCACCGGCAAGAGAGCGGTGCAAGCACAACGAGAACAGGCAGTCCACGTTGCCAAAGAACGCCAGGGGAAGCGCAGAAACCATTAGCCGGCCAGCACCTGAAAGCCCTCTGGCGCATGACCCACTGCAGCGCTCGGATCGACTCGCGGGCAAGCGCAACATCCAGGGAAGTAAAATGCCGGACTTCTGCACGCCATCCAGCGCCAACTACCAGCAGACATGATGACTTTCGGCCCTGAGAACGCTCGGCACCGCAGTTGCGACCAGGGACATGATGCCGATAGGTAGCAGAGCCACCTCCAGAACCTGGCTGGGGCTTGGAGGCCACCCTCTGCCTTCACGCACCAACGCTGAAATCAGTCGGTCAATAGTGCTTATGCATGGCGTGGATGATGCGAGCATCACCAGGTACAGACGTACCTGAATCCGGTGCCGAATCGGCGCGCGAAACAACCAACCCCCCGGCTGGCTGCCCGCAAGCAGCTGCTTAATGAACATCTCGCTGGCTGGCGACTCTACTTAACTCTTAGTACGCGACTGAAAGAGGTAGTAGATGATCGATAAAAAGCGACTCTCCATCGGCTTATCCGGCTGCCTGCTGCAGTATGCAATACTGCTTTCGCTATGCGCAGCGCCTGCTTTCGCCTCAACTCAGCAAGTGTTTGGCTGGGTTGAGGAGGGATTGATCCTGCCTGAAAATCTAGCGGTAAAGTTCAAGCTCGATACTGGCGCACTGACCTCCTCGATGCACGCCGAAGATATCGAACGCTTCCAGAAAAATGGTGAAGACTGGGTACGATTCAATATTGAGCTGCAAGACATCGCCACCAATAAGCAAGTGAACACTCAATTCGAGCGCCAAGTAGAACGAGCTATCAAGGTGCGCGGCGCCGGCGGGGCAGAGAGACGCCCAGTCGTATTGATGAAGATATGCCTAGGCGACCAGGTGTATGAAGAGCAATTCTCACTGAACGATCGAGACAGGATGAACTATCCAGTGCTGGTCGGCCGGCGCACCCTAGAGAAGGTGGGCCTGGTAGATTCCAACAAAACCTTTACCGCTAAACCTGATTGCTCGAAATCCGCGTCCAGTACCTGACTTGCCTAAAGCGGGCTCCACCCGTAATCGTTAGCGATAACGGCCAATCCCGGAAAGCAAAAAACCCCTGAAAGATTGCTCTCTCAGGGGTTTTGCGAAAGTGGCGGTGAAGGTGGGATTCGAACCCACGATACGATTTCTCGTATACACACTTTCCAGGCGTGCTCCTTCAACCGCTCGGACACTTCACCGGATCTCGACTGACACTGGGTGTCTGTCGAGGCGCGCTAATCTAGCCGAACAGCTCACCAAAGGCAAAGGTTTTTTCAGAATATTCATGCGCTTATACCTAATGCTCGGTATCCGCTCGACAAGCCTGGGGGCGTGCCTCGAATCGCCAGTGGCCGAATAGCAGCAAACCGAGGGGAATAGACTGGCTGAACAGCAATACGGCGTTCACTTCCCCCAGGCTTTGGCTGCGCGCGCAGCACGCCAGTAATTGGCCAACTTGTTGTTTCTCATTATCACAGCCGTCGCCCTCAAGTCAGTCGCCCTGCCAAAACAGCGCACGGGTGTGGTGCCAATTGCCTGGGTCAATTGGGCCGACAGGCTGTAATCGGCCGGCACAGCTGACTTGCCAGTCAGCCGCGGCGCTTTACCTGGACGGTGCGGGTGGGTAACGTCTGTGGTACTTCAGTACAAGGAACCTGCAATGAGCGACCTGATCAGCTACCAATTCGAAGACGGTATTGCCACCCTGACCCTGTGCAACGGCAAGGTGAACGCCATCTCACCAGACGTGATCGCCGCCTTCAATGTCGCACTTGATCGTGCCGAGCAGGACAAGGCCATCGTAATAGTCACCGGCCAGCCGGGAATTCTATCCGGCGGCTACGACCTCAAGGTGATGACTTCCGGCCCACAGAACGCGGTCAATCTGGTTGCTGCGGGTTCCACCCTGGCACGGCGCATGCTCGCCCACCCCTTCCCGGTCATCGTTGCCTGCCCCGGCCATGCCGTAGCCAAGGGTGCCTTCATCCTGCTCTCGGCCGACTACCGTATCGGCGTCGAAGGTCCGTTCAGCATCGGCCTGAACGAAGTACAAATTGGCATGACCATGCACCATGTCGGTATCGAACTGGCGCGCGACCGTCTGCGCAAGTCGGCGTTCCACCGCTCGGTGATCAATGGTGAGATGTTCGACCCGCAAGGTGCGGTGGATGCCGGCTTCCTCGACAAGGTGGTAGCTGCCGAGCAACTGCTGGCCACCGCCCAGGCGGTCGCTCAGCAGATGAAAAAGATCAACATGAGCGCGCACAAGAACACCAAACTGAAGGTGCGCAAGGCGCTGCTGGAAACCCTCGACCGGGCCATCGAACTGGACAAGCAACTCCCGCTCTAACCCCTCCATATGCCCACGCCGCCCGGCCAAGCGCCGGGCGGCGTCAGGGACGACCGGCCTGCTAATGGTCACACGCAGATACAGCGCTGTATCAACGCCCTGAGCCAGAAACTGACAGCCAGCTGTGATCGCCCAGCGCGAGCGGACACGGCAACAACCGATTATCTGGAAGAAATCATCGCCAGCGGCAACATTCTAGAAAGAGTGAGGTTGATCGTTGTCCCTTTCGGCAGACATAACAAGGCATCGCCATGGGCCGAGTCGTTGCCGCCGCCGTTTACAGCCAAGGCCAAAAAGTCACCGATATTCGCCTCGATGAAGGCAAGGAGTGGTCGAGAAAGCCCGGCCACTTCGTCTGGATAGGCCTGCACGATCCAGGTGTCGAGGAGCTGACCAATCTGCAGCGCCAGTACGACCTGCTCGAACTGGCGCTGGAGGACGCCCTGCAACGCCATACCCGGCCCAAGCTGGAAACCTTCGGCGACGCGTTGTTTCTGGTGGTCTATTCGGAGATTCAAGTGAATGGCGAACTGGAATTCATCGAAACCCAGATATTCGCCGGCAATGGCTACATCATCAGCGCCCGCTATGGCCAGTCAGCGCCTTACTCACAGGTACGCCAGCGCTGCGGGGCGCGCCCCGTGCTGCTTGAACATGGCGAAGACTTCGTGGTCTACGCACTGCTCAGTTTCGTCATCGAGAACTACCGGCCATTGATCGATGACTATTACGCGGAGTTGGAGGAGGTCGAACAGGACGTACTCAAGCGACCGCTGAGTCAGGCCGATGTCGAGCGTATTCAAGGCCTCCACCGTGACCTGTTGCACCTACGCCGTTACATCGGTCCGCTGGAGGAAATCTGCCAGGAGCTGCAACGCCTGGACTTCCCCTTTATTGACAAGCATATGCGCCCGTATTTTCGCGACGTGGCCATTCACGTCAGCCGCTTACTGGAAGACCTGACCGCCCTGCGCGAAATGGCTGACCACGCCATCGAAATCGGCTTGTTGCTGGAGTCTTCACGACTGAGCATCACCCAACGCAAATTCGCCGCCTGGGCCGCGATCCTCGCCTTCCCCACGGCAGTAGCGGGTATTTACGGGATGAACTTCGAGAACATGCCGGAACTCACCTGAAAGTACGGCTACTTCGGTGTACTAGGCCTGCTTACCAGCGGCTGCACCGGGCTTTACGCAAGCTTCAAACACTCCGGTTGGTTATGAGCCGATCCTGCCTAGCAGCAAAAGGTCCAATCTGATAGTCGGCCTTATTAGTCTCTAGCCAGCGCCCGCAAACGCAGTGGCTCGTTGGTATCGACTGCTGGACGTGACAGCTGCACCCAAGACTGCTGGCGCTTGGTGCAAGCGGAACGCCCTCCTCGGCCAGTCGCCGCCACCTGCTCAGTCATTCAGGCCCGCGCGGCCGTGCGCAACAAAACGCATCATCCACTCAGCCACCGTATGGCCCTGATGCTCGTGCTGCAGGCTGTCGACGCCCTTGCGATAGGCCTCTTCACCAATGTGCTGCTGGCGAATTTCCAGCAGCTCCTTGGAGTAGTCGTGGATGAACTCCGGATGGCCCTGGAAGCACAGCACTTGGTCGTCGATGCAGTAGGCGGCGAACGGGCAGAAGTCGCTTGAGGCCAGCAGGGTGGCATTTTCCGGCAGCTTGGTGACCTGATCCTGATGACTGATCAGCAGAGTCAGCTCCTCCAGCACCGGGGTCATCCAGGTCGGTTGATGAGCCAGGCGATAGCGATGGGTGCCCACGCCCCAGCCCTGCTCGGCGCGTTCGGTCTTGCCGCCGAGCAGCAACGCCAGCAGTTGGTGACCAAAGCAGATGCCAAGCAGCTTGTCGCCACGGGCATAGCGCTCGAGCAAATAGGTCTTGAGGGTTTCGATCCACGGATCGCTGCCGAACGAATCGGCCTTGCTGCCGGTAACCAGATAGGCATCGTAGTGCTCGCTGTCCGGCGGGTAGTGGCCCTCCATCACGTTGTACACGGTGAACTCGGCAGCGACAGGCTGGCGAGCGAACAGGCGCTCGAACATCCGGCCATAACCCTGATACTGGCCGACCAGTTCAGGGCGAAGAATGTCAGTTTCGAGAATGCAAATCTGCAACGGCATGGGGCAAATACCTGAAACGCGAGTAATGGGTCGTTTAATGCTCAAGCCTGCCTGTGGCGGGGCGACAAGACAAGAGGACGCATCGTCAACTAGGCACAAAATCGCCCGACGACCCAGTCTGCGCCTGTATCGGCTCGCTCGATAGTCTCAGGATAACGCCCATTCACTTCTGGCTTCGGTGCCCTGGTCGGTCTCGGGCTGTACCTGATGAATACTGGCTTGGCTCCGCGCTTAATCGTAGCCCAGGCTCAGCAATCATCAGGTAGCCGAAATGCTCAAGCAGCTGACCGGCGACCCGCCTTGCAAGCCACAGATGGCACTAGCCGGACCGTACGGTTTCAGCTCATCCGATGGCGCAATGCCGTGCAAGACTTGCTCGCGCAGCAGCCCATGTCTGGTACCAGGTTGCTGCGCGAGAAGAGCCTGCATATCGACTAGAGGGTCAGAAGTTTTCGTTCTTCGCCGCTTTCTCCAACAGCAAGGCCGGTGGCAGGAAGCGCTCGCCATACTGCTCAGCCAGGTACTGGGCGCGTGCAACGAAATCGCGGAGGCCATACTGGTTGATGAACTGCAGAGCCCCACCGGTCCAGGCGGCGAAGCCGATGCCGAAGATCGAGCCGATGTTGGCGTCCGCCACCGACGTGAGCACAGCCTCCTCAACGCAACGTACGGTCTCGATGGCCTGGATGAACAGAATGCGATCGCGCACATCCTGCTGCGAGATCTGTGCGTCAGGCTTTTCGAAACGAGCCTTTAGCTCCGGCCACAGGTGCTTCTTACCGCCGACCGGGTACTCGTAGAAACCCGCGCCGGCGGCTTTGCCTGGACGCTTGTATTCATTGAGCATCAGCTCGATCACCACGAATGCCGGGTGCTGCACGATGCTCTTGCCCTCCTCGGCCAGATCCTTGAGGGTCTGCTCACGGATATGGTTCATCAGGCTCATGGACACTTCGTCGCTGATCGCCAGCGGACCGACCGGCATGCCGGCCTTGCGCGCTTCGTTTTCGATCATTGCCGCCGACACGCCCTCGCCGAGCATGGCGATGCCTTCATTGGTAAAGGTGCCGAACACCCGCGAGGTGAAAAATCCCCGACTGTCATTGACCACTATCGGGGTCTTGTTGATCTGCATGACGTAGTCGAAAGCGCGGGCCAGGGTTGCGTCGCTGGTGCGCTCGCCTTTGATGATTTCCACCAGAGGCATCTTGTCTACCGGGCTGAAGAAATGCAGGCCGATGAACTTGTCCTGTTTCTGCACCGCCGTGGCTAATCCGGTGATCGGCAGGGTCGAGGTGTTGGAGGCGATCACCGCATCGGCCAGCGCAGCCCGTTCGGCGGCAGCGGTGACGTTGGCCTTGAGATCGCGATCTTCGAATACCGCTTCAATGATGAGGTCGCAGCCGTTGAAGTCGGCGTCCTTGTCGGTGGCCTTGATCCGCGCCAGGATGCTGTCGCGCTTGTCGACACTCATCTGGCCGCGGCCGACCTTCTTCTCCAGCAACTTGGCCGAATAGCTCTTGCCCTTCTCCGCCGCCTCCTGGGAGATATCCTTGAGCACCACCTCGATGCCGGCCACGGCCGACACATAGGCAATGCCCGCGCCCATCATGCCGGCGCCGAGCACACCAACCTTGCGCGTGACATAGGGCGCAAAACCCTGGGGCCGCGAACCGCCGGCGTTGATCTGGTTGAGCTGGAACCAGAAGGTGCCGATCATGTTCTTCGCCACTTGCCCGGTGGCCAGTTCGGTGAAGTAGCGCGCCTCGATGATCTGCGCCGTGTCGAAGTCGACCTGGGCGCCCTCGACCGCGGCGCACATGATCTTCTCCGGCGCGGGGAAACAACCGTTGGTCTTGTTGCGCAGAATGGAGGGAGCAATGGCGAGCATCTGCGCCACATTCGGGCTTGCTGGCGTGCCGCCGGGGATCTTGTAGTCGGCCACATCCCATGGCTGCTTGGGCGCCGGGTTGGCGACAATCCAGGCGCGAGCCTTGGCCAGCAGATCATCCTTGTCGGAGGCCAATTCGTGGACCAGGCCGGCCTTGAGCGCGGCTTCGGGGCGTACCTTCTTGCCTTCGAGCAGATACGGCAGGGCCTTTTCCAGGCCAAGCAGGCGCACCATGCGCACCACCCCACCGCCGCCCGGCAGCAGGCCGAGGGTCACTTCCGGCAGACCGAGTTGCACGCTGGAACTGTCCAGGGCGACACGGTGATGACAGGCCAGGGCGATTTCCCAGCCTCCGCCCAGAGCCGCGCCATTGATCGCCGCCACCACGGGCTTGCCGAGGGTTTCCAGGCGGCGCAGTTGGCCCTTGATATTCAGGATCATCTCGTAGAAGGCTTGGGCGTCGGCCTTGGTGACCTTGATCAGTTCACCCAGGTCGCCTCCAGCGAAGAAGGTTTTCTTGGCCGAGGTCACAATCACCCCAGTGATGGCATCCTTTTCGGCTTCCAGGCGTGCAACGGTTTTACCCATGGCCTCGCGGTACACCGCGTTCATGGTGTTGGCACTCTGGCCGGGCATGTCCATGGTCAGGACGACAATATTGTCCTGGCCCTTTTCGTAACGGATGGCGTCAGTCATTTTAAAATTCTCTTCCCAAATGTCGGGGGGGAGCACTTCAGGGGCGTCACGAGCGCAGGTCAGGCAAGGCGGCAATCATCTGGGAAGCGGATTTGCTGGTGCAAATGAGCATTCCCGGACGATTTCCAACACAGCATGGCCGAGCGCAGTAGCCCGTGAAAGCTCCTTAGATACGTTCGATGATGGTGGCTATACCCATACCACCGCCCACGCAGAGGGTGGCCAGGCCATAGCGCAACTGGCGCTTCTCCAATTCGTCAAGCAAGGTGCCGAGGATCGCGCAGCCTGTAGCGCCAAGCGGGTGGCCCATGGCAATGGAGCCGCCGTTGACATTGACCTGGTCTTCGCTGACACCCATATCCTTCATGAATTTCATCACCACCGAGGCAAAGGCTTCGTTGACCTCGAACAGATCGATGTCGCTGACAGTCAAGCCGGCCTTGGCCAGCGCCTTGCGGGTAGCCGGTGCCGGACCGGTGAGCATGATGGTCGGGTCGGTGCCGATCACAGCAGTCGCGACGATGCGCGCCCGCGGCTGCAAACCCAACTCCTTGCCCTTGGCGGCGCTGCCGATCAGCATCAGCGCCGAGCCGTCGACTATGCCGGAGCTGTTGCCCGGCGTGTGCACATGGTTGATCTGCTCGACATGGCTGTAGACCCGCAGTGCGGTGCCGTCGAAGCCCATCTGCCCCATCATCTCGAAGCTCGGCTTGAGTTTGCCCAGGCCCTCCAGGGTGCTGTCGCCGCGAATGAATTCATCGTGATCTAGCAGCACGATGCCGTTCTGATCGGTCACCGGGATCAGCGACTTGTCGAACGAGCCATCGGCGCGCGCGCGCGCCGCCTTCTGTTGCGAACGCAGCGCATAGGCGTCGACATCGGTCCGGCTGAAGCCCTCCAGGGTGGCGATCAGATCGGCACCGATGCCCTGGGGGGTGAAATGACTGTGCAGGTTGGTCGCCGGATCCATGACCCAGGCGCCGCCGTCGGAGCCCATGGGCACGCGCGACATCGACTCGACACCACCCACTACTACCAGGTCCTCGAAGCCGGAGCGCACTTTCATCGCGCCCAGGTTGACCGCTTCCAGGCCCGATGCGCAGAAGCGATTGAGCTGCATGCCGGAGACACTGACATCCCAGTCGGCGACCATGGCCGCGGTCTTGGCAATGTCCGCCCCCTGATCACCCACCGGCGTAACGCAGCCCAGCACGATGTCATCGACCTGGCTGGTATCCAGGTTGTTGCGCGCTTGCAGGGCCTTGAGCAGGCCGGCGATCAGGTCAACAGGCTTGACGCTGTACAGCGCCCCGTCCTTCTTGCCTTTGCCGCGGGGCGTGCGCACCGCATCGAAAATGAATGCTTCGGTCATGGCGTCCTCAGACCTCCCTTGGAGGGTATGGATGGCGGCGCATTGCTACCTGGCTGCACCTGTTCTTGTCAGTTGCACTACCTTACCCCCAGTTGAGGCTGGCTCAATGACCGAAGTGCTCAGGCACATTGACCGCTCTGCTCAGACGAACGGTCATCTGCTGGCGATATGCAGGCACAGGCCGGCCTAAAGGCTCTGGCACAAGGGTTGCTCAGGATTTTGCGCTACCGGGCATAACTCAATGCTCCGAACTCGCAACGCCTAGCAACCAAGTCATCTAAGCGATCTGTGGCATGCCCCCTAGAGTTAGCATGACTACACGGAAATAGAGCCACAAAAGTAGGAGCCGCCGCCGGGTTTTGCCGGGGTGGTTTTTCAGTCCACGCGCAGGCGTGACGCTGCAGCCCGACAGGCCGTTAGAGCGGGTATTCGACGCCACACCAACAAAAACAAAAGGCAGATGGCCATGTTCAAACAGCCCAAATTCCGGCAAGCGAGTCTGATCGTATTCGCCACGACCTTGATCCTGATTCTTCCCAACCTCACCCGACTGGTCGGTTAGCCCCTGCCCGCACCCGGGTGACGCGCGGGCGATCACCTTGGCGCGGGCAATACATCAAGGGTTCATCGGTACGACACACGGCCCGGCGGGCTGTCGTTATGCTCCGAACGAACCTCCATCCGGACTGCCCGATGCTCTGCTCCGCACCAAGCTGCCGCCCGCTGATCTGGGATGGGTGTCGCTGCGCTCAACCTACAAACGCCCCGCTCGCGCGGTGCAGACCAACTACCTCGAGCGATCCTCAGGGTGGCACCGCCGCAGGCCGTGCACCATTGGTTCGGCGGTGCGGTGCAAGAGCTAGCGGAAGGTCACATCGCGCCGAGCGCAACGTTGTGCGGCACGATCCAGCGCCTTGCTGCGAAGGTCTGGATGCGCTCTGTCGCAGGCGCGCAATGGCCCATTCCCGCTGACTGCTAGTGAAAATCAAGCCGATACCGCCTGCCCGCCACCCAGGCGCAAGCCTGGATAAGCACCCCCACCAGCCCGTAACCAGATTGCGTAAGCTTTGCGACTGACCCGCGCTACACCTTACCCTTGGTCCCACACTCGGCCGCCTCCCACATTCTGAGCAGTGAAGGTGTAACCCTCCCCTTCATCTTCTGCCTGCGGGATGTGATTTACCGAAAAGAGTGCGCGACCTTCGCAATCTGCACGCGATGACTCACCATCAGGGCGCTGGCGGCGCCCACAGCAGAGGAACAAGACCCCGTGGATGATTGGAATTTCTTACTCGAACGAACCCTATGGCTCAATGCAGGCGTGGTGCTGATCGCCACCTTGACCCTCTATTTCATACTGCGCACGCTGTCCAGCAAGCTGAGCAGCCATCTGGCCAGCTGGGCAAAGGGCCAGCGCAGCTTGGCCACCACCCTGGCGGTGGATATCTTGCGCCAGACCAGCCGCATCCTGTTGTTCGCCTTTAGCCTGCTGCTCGCCCTCAAGCTGGTCAGCCTGCCTGCGAAATGGGAAGCCACTCTGGCCCACGGCTGGTTCATCGCGCTGGCCCTGCAGATCGCCATGTGGCTTGACAGCGGAGTGCGCCTTTGGACCCGCAACATGCTGGTCAGTGACGATGGCACCCTGCGCAACCCGGTCACCACCACCATCATCGCGGTCCTGCTGCGCATCCTCATCTGGGCGGTGATGCTGCTGTCGATCCTGGCCAACGTCGGCGTCAATATCACCGCCCTGGTGGCCAGCCTCGGAGTCGGCGGCATTGCTGTGGCGCTGGCGGTGCAAACACTGCTCAGCGACATGTTCGCCTCGCTGTCGATCGGCATCGACAAGCCCTTCGAGATCGGCGACTTCGTGGTATTCGGCTCGGTCGCCGGCTCTATCGAACATATCGGCCTGAAGACCACACGCATTCGCAGCCTGAGCGGCGAGCAGATCGTCTGCGCCAATTCCGAGCTGCTGCGCCAGACCCTGCATAACTACAAGCGCATGGACCAGCGGCGCATCGATTTCAAGTTCGGCATCACCTACAACACGCCGCAGGACAAGGTGCGCGAGGTGGCGGCGCTGGTCCGCCGGATAGTCGAGGGGATTGCCGATACCCGCTTCGACCGCGCGCACTTCCTCGCCTTCGACAACTACCAACTGACGTTCGAAGTGGTCTATTTCGTGCTGAGTTCGGACTACAACAAGTACATGGACATTCAGCAGGACATCAATCTGGGCCTGCTGCAAGGCATGCGTGAGCTGGACGTGCAATTCGCCTTCCCGACCCAAAGCGTTGAATTCATCGGCGGGAAATTTCCGCAAATCTGCGTGGCCGGCCTGCCCAGTCCAGCGGTCGCGGAGCGTGGCGACACGCAGCAGGAAGCTGCTGCCAGCACCCAATCGCCGGCCCGTGGGTAAAAACAGGCGGGCATCTGCAGGTCCACTATTGGCGGCCGTTCATGCATAGCCAGCCTGCGCGGCCTGTGCGGCCCGGCCTACGCGGCGCGGCCCAACCTGCAATTGTGCGTTCAATGGCCATCCGCGGACAGGCTGCCGGGGCCTTTGCAATCATGCGAGGGTGTGCTCAAAGAGCTATACCGTGGTCGCGGTCAAACCCAGTAGTCACCAGGCGCTTCCGCTAGCTGGCCGAGCAGTGTGTTCAGGCCGCCGCTCCACTGCTGACGAATTCCTTCGAAATAGGCATCGCCTTCGCGTACACGAAATCCGCTCGGCACCTCAAAGCTGTCGGTTTTGTAGACCAGCAAATCCAGCGGCATACCGACCGACAGGTTGCTGCGGATGGTCGAGTCGAAGGAAATCAAGGCGCAACGCAGCGCCAGTTCCAGAGGCGTCTGGTAACGCAGGGCGCGATCGAGGATTGGCTTGCCGTATTTGCTCTCGCCGATCTGAAAGTACGGCGTGTCTTCGCTGGACGTGATGAAGTTGCCCTGCGGATAGAGGTTGTAAAGCGCCGGGGCTTGGCCATGAATCTGTCCACCGAGCAGAAACGAGCAGCCCAGCTCTATGCCCTGATTGAGGGTCGCGCTTTCATCATGGGCCAGCACTTCGCGCAGGGTATCGCCCACCAGAGTCGCCGCGGCAAACAGGCTCGGGACGTTGTGCAAATGCTCGCCGACTCCGTCCAGGCGTTGACGCAGCAGGCTGATCACCGACTGCGAGGTGGCCAGGTTGCCGGCGCTTTGCAGGACGATCAGACGCTCGCCGGGCACCCCGAATACATGCAGTTTGCGAAATACGGAAATGTGATCGACGCCCGCGTTGGTGCGCGAATCGGAAACGAACACCAGCCCTTGGGCCAGGCTCATTGCAACGCAGTAGGTCATGCTTCACCTTGTAGAACGAATGCGCCCGGTACAGTCGTAAACGCTGCACCGGGCGCGGCTGGGTACTCATCTTGCGCAATTCTACTGTTTTTGCACCTTCAGCTGCGGAGAAACTTCTACAAGGGCGTGCATCTGTTCGGTGCCACCGCCACGGCGCATGCCACGCACCGGGCAGGCATCCAGGTAATCCAGACCGATCGCCAACTTCAAATGACGCTCCGGCTTGGCCAGGCAGTTGGTCACATCGAAACTGTACCAGGCGCCATCCAGCCAGGCTTCGGCCCAGGCGTGGCTGGCCAGGTGGTCGTCGCTGTCGGTGAGCAGGTAACCCGACACATAACGGGCCGGAATACCGAGGCTGCGCGCGCAGGCGAGAAAGGCATGGGCATGGTCCTGACACACCCCCTGCTGGCCGGCGAAAGCTTCGGCCGCGCTGGTTTCCACCGCGGTACTGCCCGTCAGGTAGCTGATGTGGCCATGCAACGCATGCATCAGGTCGATCAAGGCGCCGCGGTCACGACGTTGTTTGCAGTGCTGTTGGGCGAACCCGCGCAAGGCCGCATCCGCCTCGGTCAGGCGAGTGAAGCGCAGGAACGGCAGCGCCGACTGGCGCTCGTGTTCGCACTCGCGCAAGACATCGATCTCGACCTGACCGCTGGCGCCGATGACGATGGATTCGTGCGGCTCATCCATGGTCAGCACATGCAGGATGTTGCCGTAGGGGTCGAGCTGGGCGCGCACCGGGCGCGGCAGCTTGAGCTGCCAGCTGAGAACACGCTGGCGTTCACTGTCGTGCGGGGTCAGGCGCAGGTACTGGATGCTTGCACGCACCCGCTTTTCGTAATGGTAGGTGGTGTCGTGGCTGATGGACAGTCTCATGCGACCTCCAGGTAGGAATTGTGGATGGCTTGGCCCAGGCCGCGCACCAGCAGGATGAAGTCGGTGAGCCAGGCATGCAGGCCTTCGTCCAGCACCTCGTCGATACTGGTGTAGCGCAGACGGGCTTCCAGTTCGGCCGCCAGGCGCTGGGCCGGGCGACCATTCTCGCCAGGCAGGCTGGCGAGCATCAGGTGCAGTTCATCCATGCAGGCCCGCAAGGAGCGTGGAATGTCGGGGCGCAACAGCAGCAGCTCCGAGACCTTGCGCGTGCCCGGCGAGCCGCGATAGATCTCGGCGAAGGCCTCGTACGAGGACAGTGCGCGCAGCAATGCGCTCCATTGATAGTAGCTGCGCGCCGGACGGCCATCGACCTCGTCGATGTCCTCGCCGAGCATCTCGTAGCGCGCATCGAGCAGGCGCAAGGTGTTGTCCGCCCGTTCGATGAAGGTCCCAAGACGAATGAAGCGGTAAGGGTCGCCACGCATGATGGTGCCGAAAGTGGCGCCACGGAACAGGTGCGAACGCTCCTTGACCCACTCACAGAAACGGCTGATGCCGTAGCGCCCCAGCCCCTGCTCGGCGATGCCGCGAATCTCCAGCCAGCTGGCGTTGATGTTCTCCCACATCTCGGCGGTGATACGTCCGCGCACCGCATGGGCATTGCTGCGCGCCGCGCCCAGGCAGTTGTAGATACTCGCCGGGTTCTCGGCATCCAGGGCAAAAAATTGCAGCATGCGCTCGCCGTGCAGCTGGCCATGGCGTGCCATGTACTCTTCCAGGGTGCCGGTAATAACCAGCGGCATGGCCAGTTCTCCCAGGCCATCGCCACGGCCGTCTTGCGGCATCAGCGACAGCGAATAACTGACATCGAGCATGCGCGCGAGGTTTTCCGCACGCTCCAGATAGCGCGACATCCAGTACAGATCAGAGGCAGTTCTACTCAGCATAGTCAGGGCGCTCTCATGTTAAATGGCGAGCCACGTTGGCACTGTGAGCCTGCCAGGCATGCCGCGGGCCCACTCCCTCATCAAGTCCCGCAACACTGCATGGCGGGCTCACAGCACCATCCCCAAGGGCCGCGCCCTGCAAGGCGCATTGCGCGTTACTCGTGGTACACGTATGGAATACATTTATTGTCTTGCGCCTGCGGGGCAGCGACGCGGCCGTCAGGGCCCGCACTGCTAATCCTCCACCACCCAAGTATCCTTGGTGCCGCCACCTTGCGACGAGTTGACCACCAGCGAACCTTCGCGCAGGGCCACGCGAGTCAGCCCTCCAGGCACCAGGCGCACTTCGCGACCGGATAGTACGAACGGGCGCAGGTCGATATGCCGCGGCGCGATACCGTTCTCGACAAAGGTCGGGCAGGTCGACAGGCACAGGGTCGGCTGGGCGATATAGGCCTCGGGCCTGGCGATCAGGCGGGCGCGGAAGGTTTCGATCTCGGCCTTGCTCGCGGCCGGCCCGACCAGCATGCCGTAGCCACCGGAGCCCTGGGTTTCCTTGACCACCAGTTCAGGCAGGTTGGCCAGCACGTGGGACAGGTCGGCC
>NZ_JAJISP010000013.1 GCF_022132145.1 Pseudomonas sp. MMS21 TM103
ACGCAGATGGGGGGTTTGGAATATAAGCTTGACGATGACCTACTCTCACATGGGGAAACCCCACACTACCATCGGCGATGCATCGTTTCACTACTGAGTTCGGGATGGGATCAGGTGGTTCCAATGCTCTATGGTCGTCAAGCAATTCGGGTGGAACATCGTGCTTCTTTGAACAAGAAGGACGCGGCTCCAAATTGGGTATGTGATAAAGGGTAATGCGTGGTCTTGCAAACTTTCGGTGTGTTGTCGACTTCTTACGTCTAGCACACAAACAGCAAATTGTTTGGGTGTTATATGGTCAAGCCTCACGGGCAATTAGTATTGGTTAGCTCAACGCCTCACAGCGCTTACACACCCAACCTATCAACGTCGTAGTCTTCGACGGCCCTTTAGGGAACTCAAGGTTCCAGTGAGATCTCATCTCGAGGCAAGTTTCCCGCTTAGATGCTTTCAGCGGTTATCTTTCCCGAACGTAGCTACCCGGCAATGCCACTGGCGTGACAACCGGAACACCAGAGGTTCGTCCACTCCGGTCCTCTCGTACTAGGAGCAGCCCCTCTCAAATCTCAAACGTCCACGGCAGATAGGGACCGAACTGTCTCACGACGTTCTAAACCCAGCTCGCGTACCACTTTAAATGGCGAACAGCCATACCCTTGGGACCGGCTTCAGCCCCAGGATGTGATGAGCCGACATCGAGGTGCCAAACACCGCCGTCGATATGAACTCTTGGGCGGTATCAGCCTGTTATCCCCGGAGTACCTTTTATCCGTTGAGCGATGGCCCTTCCATACAGAACCACCGGATCACTAAGACCTACTTTCGTACCTGCTCGACGTGTCTGTCTCGCAGTCAAGCGCGCTTTTGCCTTTATACTCTACGACCGATTTCCGACCGGTCTGAGCGCACCTTCGTACTCCTCCGTTACTCTTTAGGAGGAGACCGCCCCAGTCAAACTACCCACCATACACTGTCCTCGATCCGGATAACGGACCAGAGTTAGAACCTCAAGGTTGCCAGGGTGGTATTTCAAGGTTGGCTCCACGCGAACTGGCGTCCACGCTTCAAAGCCTCCCACCTATCCTACACAAGCAAGCTCAAAGTCCAGTGCAAAGCTATAGTAAAGGTTCACGGGGTCTTTCCGTCTAGCCGCGGATACACTGCATCTTCACAGCGATTTCAATTTCACTGAGTCTCGGGTGGAGACAGCGCCGCCATCGTTACGCCATTCGTGCAGGTCGGAACTTACCCGACAAGGAATTTCGCTACCTTAGGACCGTTATAGTTACGGCCGCCGTTTACCGGGGCTTCGATCAAGAGCTTCGCGTTAGCTAACCCCATCAATTAACCTTCCGGCACCGGGCAGGCGTCACACCCTATACGTCCACTTTCGTGTTTGCAGAGTGCTGTGTTTTTAATAAACAGTCGCAGCGGCCTGGTATCTTCGACCGGCGTGGGCTTACGCAGTAAATACTTCACCCTCACCGGCGCACCTTCTCCCGAAGTTACGGTGCCATTTTGCCTAGTTCCTTCACCCGAGTTCTCTCAAGCGCCTTGGTATTCTCTACCTAACCACCTGTGTCGGTTTGGGGTACGGTTCCTAATTACCTGAAGCTTAGAAGCTTTTCCTGGAAGCATGGCATCAACCACTTCGTCATCTAAAAGATAACTCGTCATCAGTTCTCGGCCTTAGAATCCCGGATTTACCTAAGATTCCAGCCTACCACCTTAAACACGGACAACCAACGCCGTGCTGGCCTAGCCTTCTCCGTCCCTCCATCGCAGTAATTAGAAGTACGGGAATATTAACCCGTTTCCCATCGATTACGCATTTCTGCCTCACCTTAGGGGCCGACTCACCCTGCGTCGATTAACGTTGCGCAGGAAACCTTGGTCTTTCGGCGTGGGTGTTTTTCACACCCATTATCGTTACTCATGTCAGCATTCGCACTTCTGATACCTCCAGCAAGCTTCTCAACTCACCTTCACAGGCTTACAGAACGCTCCTCTACCGCTCATCCTAAGATGAACCCGTAGCTTCGGTGTATGGTTTGAGCCCCGTTACATCTTCCGCGCAGGCCGACTCGACTAGTGAGCTATTACGCTTTCTTTAAAGGGTGGCTGCTTCTAAGCCAACCTCCTAGCTGTCTAAGCCTTCCCACATCGTTTCCCACTTAACCATAACTTTGGGACCTTAGCTGACGGTCTGGGTTGTTTCCCTTTTCACGACGGACGTTAGCACCCGCCGTGTGTCTCCCGTGCTGACACTTGTTGGTATTCGGAGTTTGCATCGGTTTGGTAAATCGGGATGATCCCCTAGCCGAAACAGTGCTCTACCCCCAACAGTGATACACGAGGCGCTACCTAAATAGCTTTCGAGGAGAACCAGCTATCTCCGAGCTTGATTAGCCTTTCACTCCGATCCACAGGTCATCCGCTAACTTTTCAACGGTAGTCGGTTCGGTCCTCCAGTTAGTGTTACCCAACCTTCAACCTGCCCATGGATAGATCGCCCGGTTTCGGGTCTATTCCCAGCGACTAAACGCCCTATTAAGACTCGCTTTCGCTACGCCTCCCCTATTCGGTTAAGCTTGCCACTGAAAATAAGTCGCTGACCCATTATACAAAAGGTACGCAGTCACCCAACAAAGTAGGCTCCCACTGCTTGTACGCATACGGTTTCAGGATCTATTTCACTCCCCTCTCCGGGGTTCTTTTCGCCTTTCCCTCACGGTACTAGTTCACTATCGGTCAGTCAGTAGTATTTAGCCTTGGAGGATGGTCCCCCCATATTCAGACAAAGTTTCTCGTGCTCCGTCCTACTCGATTTCATGACTAAGAGATTTTCGCGTACAGGGCTATCACCCACTATGGCCGTACTTTCCAGAACGTTCCGCTAATCTCAAAGCCACTTAAGGGCTAGTCCCCGTTCGCTCGCCACTACTAAGGGAATCTCGGTTGATTTCTATTCCTCAGGGTACTTAGATGTTTCAGTTCCCCTGGTTCGCCTTACACACCTATGTATTCAGTGTGTAATAACCATCTTATGATGGCTGGGTTCCCCCATTCAGACATCTCCGGATCAAAGGTTGTTTGCCACCTCCCCGAAGCTTTTCGCAGGCTACCACGTCTTTCATCGCCTCTGACTGCCAAGGCATCCACCGTATGCGCTTCTTCACTTGACCATATAACCCCAAGCAATCTGGTTACTGTCTATAACGTGAAGACGACATTCGCCGAAAATTTGCAATTGAGAACACGCAAATTTTACCTTGACCAAATTAACTGCCAGTGAAAGCAGTCAATCAGTCACTTCTATCACATACCCAAATTTTTAAAGAACGATTTTTCTTACCGGTCAAAGACCAGAAATCAACATTCAGCTGCCAGTGGCAGGAATGTTCAGTTCTGAACTCTCTACAACTCAATAAAGTGGTGGAGCCAAACGGGATCGAACCGTTGACCTCCTGCGTGCAAGGCAGGCGCTCTCCCAGCTGAGCTATGGCCCCAGGTAATCGCAAGGCCTCACCCCACTCAATTGACAATTGGTGGGTCTGGGCAGATTCGAACTGCCGACCTCACCCTTATCAGGGGTGCGCTCTAACCAACTGAGCTACAGACCCAATAACGGGCTTCTAACCTAATCGTCTTTTTCAATGAATCAAGCAATTCGTGTGGGAACTTATGAAGAAGCTGAAGTCTTCGATTAAGGAGGTGATCCAGCCGCAGGTTCCCCTACGGCTACCTTGTTACGACTTCACCCCAGTCATGAATCACACCGTGGTAACCGTCCCCCCGAAGGTTAGACTAGCTACTTCTGGTGCAACCCACTCCCATGGTGTGACGGGCGGTGTGTACAAGGCCCGGGAACGTATTCACCGTGACATTCTGATTCACGATTACTAGCGATTCCGACTTCACGCAGTCGAGTTGCAGACTGCGATCCGGACTACGATCGGTTTTATGGGATTAGCTCCACCTCGCGGCTTGGCAACCCTTTGTACCGACCATTGTAGCACGTGTGTAGCCCAGGCCGTAAGGGCCATGATGACTTGACGTCATCCCCACCTTCCTCCGGTTTGTCACCGGCAGTCTCCTTAGAGTGCCCACCATTACGTGCTGGTAACTAAGGACAAGGGTTGCGCTCGTTACGGGACTTAACCCAACATCTCACGACACGAGCTGACGACAGCCATGCAGCACCTGTCTTACAGTTCCCGAAGGCACCAATCCATCTCTGGAAAGTTCTGTAGATGTCAAGGCCTGGTAAGGTTCTTCGCGTTGCTTCGAATTAAACCACATGCTCCACCGCTTGTGCGGGCCCCCGTCAATTCATTTGAGTTTTAACCTTGCGGCCGTACTCCCCAGGCGGTCAACTTAATGCGTTAGCTGCGCCACTAAGTCCTCAAGGAACCCAACGGCTAGTTGACATCGTTTACGGCGTGGACTACCAGGGTATCTAATCCTGTTTGCTCCCCACGCTTTCGCACCTCAGTGTCAGTATCAGTCCAGGTGGTCGCCTTCGCCACTGGTGTTCCTTCCTATATCTACGCATTTCACCGCTACACAGGAAATTCCACCACCCTCTACTGTACTCTAGCTTGCCAGTTTTGGATGCAGTTCCCAGGTTGAGCCCGGGGCTTTCACATCCAACTTAACAAACCACCTACGCGCGCTTTACGCCCAGTAATTCCGATTAACGCTTGCACCCTCTGTATTACCGCGGCTGCTGGCACAGAGTTAGCCGGTGCTTATTCTGTCGGTAACGTCAAAACAGCAACGTATTAAGTTACTGCCCTTCCTCCCAACTTAAAGTGCTTTACAATCCGAAGACCTTCTTCACACACGCGGCATGGCTGGATCAGGCTTTCGCCCATTGTCCAATATTCCCCACTGCTGCCTCCCGTAGGAGTCTGGACCGTGTCTCAGTTCCAGTGTGACTGATCATCCTCTCAGACCAGTTACGGATCGTCGCCTTGGTGAGCCTTTACCTCACCAACTAGCTAATCCGACCTAGGCTCATCTAATGGCGCGAGGCCCGAAGGTCCCCCGCTTTCTCCCGTAGGACGTATGCGGTATTAGCGTCCGTTTCCGAACGTTATCCCCCACCACTAGGCAGATTCCTAGGCATTACTCACCCGTCCGCCGCTCTCAAGAAGTGCAAGCACTTCTCTACCGCTCGACTTGCATGTGTTAGGCCTGCCGCCAGCGTTCAATCTGAGCCATGATCAAACTCTTCAGTTTTAATACTGCTTGGGTTTTGTGAAAACCCTAAACTTGGCTCAGCATTTCCAAATAAACTCTCGAACTTCGAGTGCCTACTTGTGATGCTGATAATCTTGCGACTAACAGTCTTACCTCACAAGCACCCACACGAATTGCTTGATTCAGTTGTTAAAGAGCGGTGGC
>NZ_JAJISP010000002.1 GCF_022132145.1 Pseudomonas sp. MMS21 TM103
GGCGGCCTGGTACCACGACTTCAGCGCCGAACGGGGTAGCAGCCAGTACGGCGATGAAATTGATGTCTCCTACGCCCACCCGATTCCCGGCGTGAAGGGCCTGGTCGGCCTGATCAAGTACGCTGCCTACGATGCCGATGAGTTCTCCGTGGACACCGACAAGCTCTGGCTGCAGGCACAGTTCAGCTATTGATCGATAGGCTCGGTCGATTTTACCGAGCGCACCCTGGGCGCGTCTTCCCTGTGGGAGGCCGCCCCACCTGGAGAGATTCCATGCGCAAGAAAAGCTGGTACGGACTGCTGTTCGGCCTGGTGCTCCTCAGCCCTTCGCTGTGTGTGGCCATCGGCGTCGCTGAGGCGGTCAACCTGTCGGGCATGCAGCGCATGCTCAGCCAACGCATCGCCAAGAATTACCTGATGATCGGCGCCGAGGTTCGGCCTGAACAAGCCAATCAGCAGCTCGATGAGAGCCTTGCACGTTTCGAAAGCAACCTCCTGGCCCTGGATGGCTATGCCTCCAGCCCGCCCATCGAGCAGCAACTGCAGCGCGTCGCCCTGCGTTGGCAGGAGTACCGCAGCCTGATTCTGCAGCGCCCCGACCGCGACTCCGCGCTGCGGGTGCTGACCCTCAGCGACCAACTGCTCGCCGAAAGCGAGACCTTGGTGGCACAGATCGAACGATCCAGCGGCGGTCGCACTGCGCAACTGGTCAACCGCAGTGGACGCCAGCGCATGCTCAGCCAGCGTATCGCCAAGCTGTATCTGGCCTTGAGCTGGAAGCTGCCGCAGCAAGAGCTGCAGATCCAGTTTGAGCAGGCCGTGGACGAGTTCAACCAGACCCTGGACGAGTTGCGCGCGGCACCGGAAAACAATGCGGCTATCAATGCGGCACTGACCAAGGCCAGTGCCCAATGGGAATTCTCGCGACAGGGTTTTCAGCTGTCCGAGGACGCCCGCTATGTGCCGACGCTGATCAGCATAACCTGTGAGACGCTGCTCGAGCAGATGAACGGCCTGACTCGGGCCTACGCCGAGCTGCCCCTTTAGAGGTAGTCCTGAGGAGGAATGGGCAGCCCCGGTTGGCACACCTAAGATGGTGCCTACTGAGGTGAACCATGCTGAGCGACTCTACAACCCTTGCCATTCTGCGCGAGCACCAGTTGTTCGATAGGCTGCCCGACAGCGCTTTTCAGGAAGTCGGCAACCTGGCGATTCATCGACGCTTGCACAGCCTCGACATCCTTTTCCACCAGGGCGATGTGGCGGAGCGTTTCTACCTGTTGCTGGAAGGGCAGATCATCCTGACCCGCGTGCTGCCGGAAGGTAACGAAAAGCTGGTCGAGGTGATCCAGCCGGGGCAGATTTTTGTCGAATCCCTGCTATTTAGCGATACCCGCCACTATCCGGTAACCGCCAGCGCACTGAAACCCAGCAGCCTGGTGAGCATCGACGGCGCCCACTATCGCCATCTGCTCGAAGTTCAGCCGAGTATCTGCCTGGAACTGCTGGCCAGTTTCAGTACGCGCCTGGACCAACGCCTGACCGAAATCGACACCCTGGCCGTGGCCAATGCCAGCCGCCGCGTGGTGCGCTTCCTCTGCCAGGAACAGGCGGCCGGCAATGGGCAGATCAAGCTCAGCGTGCCGAAACGCCTGATTGCCTCGCAACTGGGAATCCAGCCGGAAACCTTCTCGCGCATCCTCCATCGGCTGATCGATGCCGGGCTGATCGCCATGGAGCGGCGCAATATTCGCATCATCAATACGCCCAGACTGGCCAGCTACTACGAGTGAAAACGCACGCCCGACGTCGCAGTCGGGCCGTAATGGGCAGACCAGCGCTGCCCATCGAGCGCCCGATCAATCCTGCAAACGGAAACGCCCGGTCAGCGCTTGCAGGCCATCCATGCTCTGGGTGATGGCCTGGCTGGTCGACGCGGTATCGCGGGTGGAAACGGCCGCCTGATCGGCGACTCCAGCGATATGGGTCAGCGAACGGTGCATGTCGTCGGCCACCTGGCACTGCTCCTCAGCCGCCGTGGCGATCTGATTGGTCATGCCGCGAATCGACTGCACTGCACCGACTATATTTTCCAGAGCGCCCTGGGCGGCTTCGATCTGCTGCAAGGTGGCATCGCTGCCGCGCCGTGACTCGTCCATGGCCCGGCCGGCACGCCCGGTTTGCTGCTGCAGGCGTTCGATCAGGCCGCTGATCTCGCCGGCAGAACTCTGCGTCCGTGCGGCCAGGCTACGCACCTCATCGGCGACCACGGCAAAGCCCCGGCCCTGCTCCCCCGCCCTGGCGGCTTCGATGGCAGCATTCAGTGCAAGCAGGTTGGTCTGGTCGGCAATCGCGCTGATCACTTCCAGCACCCGACCGATTTCCTGACTGTCGGCGGCCAGCTGCAACATCAGCTCGGACAATCCCTCGACATGCCCGGACAGTTCGCGAATGGCGGCGACCGAACTGCGCATGACTTCACGGCCATTGCCGGTTTCGCTGTCGGCGGTATCGGCCGCCAGCGCGGCCGCCACGGTGCTGCGCGCGACCTCCTGGGCGGTGGCGAGCATTTCGTGCATGGCGGTGGCCACCTGGTCGATCTCGGCCTGCTGGCCGACCACGCTGCGTGCACTCTCGCCGGCCACCGCGGCCATGTGACCGCAGTGACCATCGGCCTGATCGGCGGCCAGACGAACCGCACGGATCATCTCGCTGACCTGTTGCAGCAGTCGGTTATAGTCGCTGCCGATCCGGCCCAATTCATTGTCGGCGTAAGCCACCACCAACTGCTGGGAAAAATCGCCCTGGCTGACCCGTTCGAGCCTGCCGCGCAGCTCTTCGAGTTGGCGCATCAGCCAACTCATCCCGGCCACCCGCCCGAGTATCACCAGCAACAGGATGGCCAGGGTCGAACCGAGCGCCACCCAGCGCTGCACGCTGGCACTGCGGTTGGCCTCGGTCGAGATCAACAGCACCACCTCATTGCTCGCGGCCAGCAGGGATTCCGAGTCGCTGGCAAGCGTCTGCAGCGCGGCGCTGTCGCCCTGGGCAACGGCCAGCACCAGCGTGCGGTACCGGTTCCAGGCCTGATCGACCTGGCGCAGACGCTCCTGGGCGGCCGGCAGTTCCACCGCGGCGACGCCCTGCGCCGGATCGCCGTTAACCAGCAGTCGATGGGCGCGTTCGAAGCGTTGCAGGGTCGCCTCCAGACTTGCCAGCGGCAGCGCCCCCTGCGCGACCAGCAGGCTCTCCTTGGCCATTTTCTGGCTGAGCATGCGTTGCGCGCCGGCCATGTCCAGTTGCCTGGCATCCTGGTCGGAAGTGAACAGCACCCCCGCGGTGAGCGCCGCGCAGAGGAAGATCAGGCTGTAGGAAAAGAAGAACTGGGCGTTGAGGGTGCGCAGGCCAAAACCGCGCAATAGCCGCTGAATTCCGTGCGCCAAGGTGTCAGACATGTCGAGTCCTTTTGCATCATGCAGTTTGATTGATCATTCTTGGTAGCTCGGCACAGCGTTGCAATCAGACCTCAGGTGTAATTGCTCAGCGGCCGGCCTAGGAAAAAACTTCGGCCTTGGCCTTCTTCTGTGCGGGGACTTCAACCGCCTCGCCCAGCGCGCAGATCAACTGCCACAGCCGCGGTGGCAAGCCATCGGGATCGAGGCTGTCGAGCAGGTTCTTGATGCCCAGGCCCAGGTCGGTATCGCCTTCGATCATCAGGCGGCGGCGGAAGAACAGGGTGTCCGGGTCCTCCTGACGACTGGCCAGCAGGAGGAACTCGCGCCAGTTGCCGCGGATGCAGACATCCACCGGCGCCTCGGCGGCGATGCGCAGACCATTCTGGTCGCGGGTCAGGCACCAGGCCAGCTGCAAATCGCTGATTTCCAGGCGTAGCCAGCGGCCCTGCAACAGATCGAACTCACCCTCCGCCAGGGGTTCGGCGAACAGCCGGGCAATGACCTTTTCCAGTACCAGGCGCTGCAGCGGGAATGGCACATGGCGGCCCAGCGGCAAGAGTGGCGGGCCGACCCGCATGACCAGGCGGGCAAAGGTCTTCATAACACCACCTCGTCGGCGCGCAGCATGCCGGCGCGACCGTGCCAATAACCGTTGCAGCCTTCCACCGCCAAGGGCGGCAGCGCGCCGCAACGTACCGTGTCGAAGGCCGAAATGACCCCGGTCATGCCCTCGGCGCGCGGGCTCAGGCGTAGCAGATCGGCGCCGGTCTCGGCCAGTTGCGCATAGTCGGCGAGCAGGTTGTTGACCTTGGCCGACATGGTCTGGATGCCGTTGAGGGTGAACAACGCCTCGCCCTCCTGACTGTGCAGGACGATGCCTTCCGGGAAACTCTCGCAGCAGATCTGGCAGTCGTCCTTGGGCCGGTTTTCCGCGCGGGCGGTAAAGCAGCGTGCCGAGTAGGCCAACGGCAGATGCCCGTAGGCGAACAGTTCCACCTGCGGACGCGCCAGGCCGAGGCTGTCGAGTTGCTCCAGGGTGTTGCGGATCAGCGCGCCGGAGCATTCGACCGGCGGCACCCAGCGCTGCAGGCCGCAGTCAATCAGCTCGGCCAGGGCATGGCCGTTGTACAGGTTGAGGGCGGGCCCGGCGACGAAAGGCAGCTTGCGCTCGCGCAGGAACTGCACCGCGCCCATGTCGTTGGCCTCCACCAGCAGTTCGCCGTTGTCGCACAGGCGCTTCAGGCTGGACAGCTCGGAAGCCGCCTCGACCAGCGCCAGGCCCGACAACACCAGTTCGGCGCGCGTGCATTCGGCCAACTCACGGGCCAGGCCGAGCCAGTCATCCAGACCGAGGGCGCGCCGCTTGGAGCACACCGTCTCGCCGAGGTAGATGACATCGAGTGGCTGCTCGGCCATTTCGGCATAGAAATCCAGCAGCTTTTCGCGGCTCCAGTAGAACAGGACGGGGCCCAGACTGAGCTTCATGATGATCTCCTCATTGCCAGGAACGATGGTAGGCGCCCAGCGTGGTCTGGCTGCCCTCGGACAAGCTGTCCAGGGCGCTGCGCCACTGCGGCTGCACCGTGAAATTCTGTGGCGCGCTGGCGTAGGCATCCAGCGCCGAGCGCCAGACCCGGGTGACCTGCTCGACATAGGCCGGGCTGCGTTGGCGCCCCTCGATTTTCACCGCGGTCACGCCGATCGCGGCGAGCTGCGGGATCAGGTCGAGGGTATTCAGGCTGGTCGGCTCTTCCAGAGCATGGAAGCGCTGGCCGCCAACCAGGAAGCGGCCCTTGCACAGGGTCGGGTAACCGGCCGGTTCATCCTTGCCATAGCGGTCGATCAGCACGCCATTGAGGCGCGAGCTGAGCCCCTCGGCATCCTCCTGCCAGCGCACCGCCTTGGCCGGCGAACAGACGCCGCACAGGTTGGGCGACTCGCCCGTCAGATAGGATGAAAGGTGGCAGCGGCCCTCGGCCATGATGCACAGGCTGCCAAAGGCGAACACCTCGATCGGCACCGGACTTTTTTCCGCCACCTGGCGCACCTGCGCCAGCGACAGCACCCGGGGCAGCACCGCGCGGCGGATGCCGTAGCGCTGCTGATAAAGTGCCAGCGCGGCGGCATTGGTCGCCGAGCCCTGCACCGACAGGTGCAGGTTGAGACCGGGATGCCGGCGGCTGGCATATGCCAGCACCCCCGGATCGGCGGCGATCAACGCATCCACGCCCAGCGCCGCGGCCTGGTCGACCGCCCGCTGCCAGCGGGCCCAGCCATCCGGCTGGGCATAGGTATTGACCGCGATATACAGCTGCCGACCCTGCGCCCGGATCAGCTGCAGACCGCTTTCGAGCTGCTTGTCGTCGAGGTTCAGGCCGGAGAAATGCCGGGCGTTGGTGTCATTGCGAAAACCGACATAGACGGCGTCGGCGCCCTGCCGCACCGCGGCCTTGAGGGCAGGCAAGCTGCCTGCTGGACAAACCAGTTGCATGAAAACTCCTTCCGGGCGGAATACTGTCGGGCACTTTAGGGGGTGGCTCCGAGCGGGGCCTTGACCGCGGTCAACTAGCCTCGACTCGCGGGCAGGGCCGACTGCAATGTGCAGCCGGCAACGCTCAGGCGTTAATGCAGAAGCGCGCTGAACGGCAGGTAATCGAGCAGATCGCCCTCCTCCAGGGTCTGCCCGACCTCGACCAGCGCCAGGCCATCGGCCCAGCAGGCCGAGGTGAGCATGGCCGAGCCCTGCTGCGGGTGCAGGCACACGCGCAACTGGCCGTCGCGCGCTTCCAGCCGTGCCCGCAGGTACTGGCGGCGAGAATTGGCCTTGCGCCAGGCGAATCCGGCCGACAGGCGCAGGGCCTGTGGCATGACATCCAGGCAACCCTGGGCGCGCAGCAGAAAGGGCCGCGCCACCACCAGCGCGGTGATCAGGGCGGCCGCCGGATTGCCCGGCAAGCCCAGCCAGGGTTTGCCGCCCACTTCGCCGAAGGCCAACGGCTTGCCTGGCTGGATCGCCAGGCGCCACAGGTGCAACTCGCCCAGTTCGCGGATCGCCTGCTTGAGGTGATCCTCCTCGCCGACCGACACCCCGCCGGAGGTGATCAGCATGTCCCACTCCGAAGCGGCCAGGCTCAGGGCATCGCGGCTGGCCGCCAGTTCGTCGGCCATGATTGCGTAATCGTGGACTTCCAGGCCGAGACTGCTCAGCACTGCGGCCAGGCTGTAGCGGTTGGCGTTGTAGATTTGCCCGGGCTGCAGCGCCTCTCCCGGTTCGCGCAGCTCGTTACCACTGCTCAGCAGGCCGACCCGCAAGCGCCGATAGACCGCCACCCGGTCGATGCCGAAGCTGGCCAGCAGGCCCAGTTCCTGCGGCCGCAGGCGCTGCCCGACGCTCAGCACCGGGGTGCCTGCGGTCAGTTCCTCGCCACGCCGGCGCACATGCTCGCCGCCCGTTACCGGCGGCAGCCACACCCGCCCCTCCTCGAGCCGGCATTGCTCCTGCATCACCACGCTGTCGGCGCCCGCCGGCAAGGGGGCGCCAGTGAAGATGCGCACGGCATGGCCTGCCGGCAAGGCTTGCGCCGCCGCATCGCCGGCCGCGATCCGCCCGGCCAGTGGCAGGCAACCACCAGCGGCCGGCAGATCGGCGGCGCGCAGGGCATAGCCGTCCATCGCACTGTTGTCCCAGGCCGGCACCTCGAATGGCGCATGCAGCGGCTCGGCCAACACCCGCCCGAGGGCCTGGCCAAGGGCTACCCGCTCCACTGGCGGCGGTGTCGGCGCGCGCGCCAGCAGTTCGGCGATGGCCTGGTCTACCGGCCGCAGGTTGTTGCCGTCGCAGCCGCAGGCACTCATGAACGGGCTCCGCAGCGCGCGACTTGCGGCTGATCGGCCAGGCGCTTGAGGTGGGCGACGAAGTTGCACGGCCCGGTGCGACTGTCCAGCTGCTCACGGAGGATCTTCTCCCAGGCCGTGCGACAGGCATTGGGCGAACCGGGCAGGCAGCAGACCAGCGCGCCATTGCTGATCCCGGCCAGTGCACGCGACTGCAGGCTGGAGGTGCCGATCTCATCCAGGGAGACCTGGCGGAACAGTTCACCGAAGCCATCGACCAGCTTGTCCAGCAAGGGCGCCACGGCTTGCGGGGTATTGTCGCGCGCGGTGAAGCCGGTGCCGCCGGTGATCAGTATCACCTGCACCAGCGGGTCGGCGATCCAGGCACAGACCCGCGCGCGGATCTGCCAGATATCGTCGATCACCAGCGCCCGTTCGACCAGCGCGTGGCCGGCCGCCTCCAGTCCCTCGATCAGGGTCTGCCCCGAACTATCGGTAGCCAGAGTGCGGGTGTCGCTGACGGTCAGGACGGCGATGCGTAATGCCTGGAATTCGGCGCTGGACAGATGAGCCATGCTGGAAGCCTCCATAGAATGTCTGGCCGCAGACTGCACCGGTAGTTTGCTACAGCCCATTCCTCGTTGGAGGTATGCCCCCGGCTGAACGGGCCTCACCCCCTCGTTGCCAGCGGCTTGCAGCGGCGTTTACAGCGGCTGCGACTCAGGGTCGCAGGGGCCTGATGAGCGACTAGACGGCCCGGGAAACCGATTGCACGCGCGGCGCCCCGCTGTAGCGATCGAACAAGCGGCACACCGAGTACACCAGCAATCGGCCGGCGGGAAGAATAGCGATGGACGCTGCGTCGAGCATGATCAGACCGTCGCGCTGCATCTGCTCCAGGGCCGGCCAGGCATCGGCGAAGTACTCGCGAAACACCAGGCCGAAACGCGCCTCGATGCCTCGAATATCCAGGCCAAAGTCGCAGATCAGGCGTTCGATCAGCTCGCCACGCAGACGGTCGTCAGGCCCGCAGCGAAAGCCACGGCAACTCGCCAGCTGGCCCCTGTCAAGCTGGGCCTGATAGCCCTGCAGATTGCTGGTGTTCTGTACGTAAAGGCCGTCGATCTGGCTGATGGCGGCAACGCCCAGGCCGACATGATCGCAGTCTGGGTGCCGGCTGAAGCCCTGGCAGTTGCGCTGCAAGCTGGCGTTTTCCTGAGCGATGACCAGATCGTCATCCGCCAGGGCGAACAAGCCCATGCCGACATAGCGATAGCCCGCCAGGCTGAGCTGCTCGACGCCCTGGCGCTGCATGGCCAGCTTGTCCTCGCGGTCAGACAGGCCTCTTGCGGCCAAGCGGCCCAGCGGCCGATAACGCTGCGGCGGATCGGCATAGTCGAATACCGTCACCCGATTCGGCTGCAGTTCGACGATGGCCGCCACCTTGCGCGCGAAACTCGCGCGGGTTTGCCAGGCCCGGCCATAGCCAATATCGATATTCACCGAGCGATAGTTGAGCGCGCGGGCGGCATCGATCAGCGAGCGGATGTGCCTTGGGTCCTGCCAGGCCAGCGTAGCGTCACTGCCCGCGGCCAGATCAGGAACGCCAATACTGACGTGATTGAAGCCCAGTTCGCGCAACCGGCCCATGGTCGGCCAATCCGAATCGGCCAACTGGATCTCGATGCTGTAGTCGCCCGTGTCGTAATCGAGAAAATTGAAGCGCTTGCGCAGATGAGTCATCAGCCGCAGCAACTGAGCGGCGCTGGGCGTACTGCCGCCCGCCAGGTGAAATTGTTCGACGCGCTGCTGAGCACCCAGGTGGCAGCCGATGGTGTCGATCTCCCGCTCCAGGCGCTCCAGGTAGGCGGCGAAGTCGCTTGGCGAGCCACTGGCGCGCTGCTGGTTGATCGGCAACTGCACGGCAAGCGATAGCGCTCGCCGGGCCAGTCGGCTGCCACGCAAGGCGCGCAGCAGATCCAGCGAACCAATACCGCGATGAAAGGCGCTGGTCTCGGGATAGCAGCTATGGCTGGCATCGCCATGGGCGTAGCGACCGAGCAGCTTGCTGTCCCAACTGTTGGATTCACGCATCTGGCTCTCCCCCGTATGACCGCTAACACAGTGTCGGGGTATTGCCGGAATGCCTCATTGACCTGAGTCAACCTTGGGAAAAGCCGCGTATCCGGGTCGATCTGCTGCGCTCGAGCGAAGGTTGGCGCAAGACCACGCCTAGGTCCTGTGTGCCTATGCAGGATCTGCGACACCGCTCACCTGGCTTGAGTGAGCTGGCTTGCGGGCCAATCACTTCAAGCGCAGACGCCGCGCCAGTTTGTGCAGGTTGCTCGGGTCGAGGTCGAGCAGGCGCGCGGCACTGGCCCAGTTATCGGCGCACACCTCCAGGGCTTGCAGGATGCTCTGACGCTGACAGGCTTCGACGGCCTCGCGCATCGAACAGACGGCCGCTACGGGCGTATCTTGCTGCGCCAGCGCCTCGCTGGCGCCTGACCGGCGCACGCCATTGTCGAGGTCGAGCAGGTCGGGTTCCAGGGTCAGAATCTGCGTGCGACTGGCACCGCGACTGAGCAGCTTGATCGCCGCACGGCTGATCACATGCTCCAGTTCGCGCACATTGCCCGGCCAGCCATAGGCCAGCATGGCCCGCTCCGCCGCTGGCGACAGGCGCATGCTGCGCAAGCCCAGGCGCGCGCGATTGAGTTCGAGGAAGTGTCCGGCCAGCATCAGCACATCGTTGCCGCGCTCGCGCAACGGCGGAATCGGCACCGGATACACCGACAGCCGGTGATAGAGGTCGGCGCGGAAATGGCCGTCGCGAATGCTGTCCGGCAGGTGGCGATTGGTCGCGGCGATGATGCGCACGTCGACATGCAGTGGCTTGTCCGCACCCAGGCGCTGGATCTCGCCATTCTGCAGGGTGCGCAACAGCTTGGCCTGCACGCTGAGGGGCAGTTCGCCCACCTCGTCGAGCAACAGGGTGCCGCCATTGGCCGCATCGAAGCGCCCGGGGCGATCGCTGGTGGCACCGGAAAAGGCGCCTTTGACGTGACCGAACAGCTCGCTTTCTGCCAGTGACTCGGGCAGTGCTGCGCAGTTGACCTGAATCAGCGGCTTGTTGCGGCGCCGCGACAGACGGTGCAGGTGACGGGCGAACAATTCCTTGCCCACTCCGGTTTCGCCCAGCAACAGCACCGGCAACTCCGAGTCGGCCACCACCTCCAGCTCGTTCAACAGTTGGTGGATGGCCTGGCTATGGCCGAGGATTTCACTTTCCTCGGTGACCTGGGCGGCCGTCTGTACATCGCTGCGGGCCAGGCGCAGGCTGCGGTTTTCCTGCTCCAGGCGCGTCACCCGGACCGCCGCTTCGATCATCAGGGCATAGCGCTGCAGATCGCGCCGGGCATTGCTGTCGAAGGTGCCGGCATGCAGGGCGTCGAGCGTCAGGGCGCCCCACAGTTGGCCCTCGACATACAGGCTGACGCCCATGCAGTCATGCACCGGCAAGGGCTCGCCGACATGCGCGTCGAGCAAGCCGTCGTACGGATCCGGCAGGCGACTGTCCGGCTCGAACCAGGTCGGCTCGCGATCAGCCATGATCGCCGCCAGGCGCGGGTGCTGGGCGATCACGAAACGCCGGCCGAGCGCTTCATGCACCAGGCCCACGGCGGCCAATGGCCGCAGGCTGTCGCCATCCAGACGCAACAAGCCCACGGCGCCACAATTGAAGTGCTCGCGCAACGTATGCACCAGACGCTGCAAGCGCACGGCATTGGGCAGTTCGGTGATGAGATCGGCGAGCAGACTGCTTTCCATCATGGTATTTATCACCCTAATTGGTCGATCGGACCCTAACAGATCGGGGTTTTATCGACCATATGAAATAGAAATACCTTTGTTTTCAAGTGCTCGATCCTGGCACGGGTGCTGCTATTGACCTAAGCACCCCCATCGACCGATGCACAAGGAAATCGCCATGAGTCCGACCCTTCTCGACCAGCCCCTTGGCAGCCTGGCCTGCGAGATACCCGGTGCCACACGGGTGTTTCATGCCTTCAATCTCGACTTTTGCTGCGGCGGCCACAAGAGCCTGCGCGAGGCGGCGGCCCTGCGCGGCATCGAACCCGACGTGGTCGCCGCCGAACTGGACAGCCTGCAGGCCCGCGGTGGCACGCAACTGGACTGGCGCACCGAGCCCAGCACACGCTTGATCGAGCATATCCTCAAGCGCTATCACGCCCGCCATCGCGAGCAACTGCCGGAACTGATCCGCCTGGCCTGTCGGGTGGAACAGGTCCACGGCGACCGCGCCGATTGCCCGAACGGCCTGGCCGACTTGCTGCGCGACATGCAGCAGGAACTGGAGAGCCACATGCTCAAGGAGGAGCAGATCCTCTTCCCCATGCTCCTGAGCGGTTACGCCAAACAGGCCAGCGCACCGATCTCGGTGATGCGCTTCGAACACGACCACCACGGCTTGGCACTGGAACAGATGGAAGCCCTGACCCACGGTCTCACCCCGCCGCAAGACGCCTGCAATACCTGGTGTGCGCTGTACCGCGGGCTCAACGAACTGCACGATGACCTGATGCAGCACATCCACCTGGAAAACAACGTGCTGTTCGTCGCCGACCAGGCTTAACCCTATTCAGCGGTTCAATCGCCGGCATGCCGGCGATGCCTGGGTATCCGCCAAACCGGGCCAGATCACCAGCTCAGATAGAACATGCCCTTGGCCAGCAGCACGATGCCAACCATGTGCGCGAAAAGGCTGACGTGGATGATGCGCAGATATCGCGCATTCATGCGCTTGCTCCTGAACAGCCACATGGCGCTGAAAAAATGCCCCAGCACACTGGCGGCGAGCATGATCTTCAGGGTCAGCAAGGTATTGAAGGACGACGCCAGCGGCGCGGCCAACGCCGGCAGATAACGTAGCCAGAGCATGCCGAGGCCGGCGCCGAACAACGCCAGCAACACCCAGGGCATCAATTGCCGGGCACGCCGACCGACGCCCCGCTCGATCAGACGCATCGCCTCGGCCGGCACCTGCTTGCGCACGCTTTCCAGGATCAGCACTTCGAAGAACACCGTGCCGATGAAGATCAGCGCGGCGAACAGATGGAGGGTCAGCAGAATCGGATACATCATCGGCTACTCGCAGGCAGGACAGCTATTGACAAGGCATCACGCCCATACGCATTCACCCCGGATGGCCATCCACGCGGGCACTGCACAACATCGGCCCGTAGCGCCAGGCGAACAGGACAAAGGCCAGGCTCCAGCATCCGGCGGCCAGCCACAGCCCCCACAACGGCCAGACTTCGATCAGGCCAACGCGAATCAGGCAGGCCAACTGCATCAGGATAAACGCCAGGGTCATCCCGCTCGGCGGCGTCAGCGGGCGACCGGTATGGCCCAGGCTGACGCGGGCAACCATGGCCAGGATCAAGCCGCCAATGGAGCCGACGGTCAGGGCATGCAGCGGCTGGCTGGGGTTGCTCAGCAGGCCAAGGTGCCACAGCGCCATGCCCAGGCAGGCCAGGCCCAACCAGGCATAGGCCAGGTGCAGCGACCAGAGCAAGGGCACCCGCCACATGCCCGGGTCATACCAGCGCGCCAGGCGCAGCAGATGGCCGATCGCGAGTAGCGCGAAGAGCAGGCCAAGCCAGGCGCCGGGCTGCAAGGCGATGCCGGCGGCATACAGGATGGCGACCAATGCCGAGCCCAGCAACAACAGCAGATCGAGCCAGGGCCAGGGCTGCACGCCCGTCACTCGACCCAGCCCGCGCTGGGTGAAGAATGGAATCACCCGCCCACCGATCAAACCCATCATCGCCGCAACCAGCCAGACTCCGGCCAGGACGCCCTGGCGCTGCAGGACGTCGCTGGCACCGGCCAGCCCAAGCACAGCAACGGCATCCGCAGCCGTCAGCAGCAGCAACACCGCCACAATCGGGTAGTTGCGTTTCTGCCGGGCCTGCCATAGCGCGCGGCCCATAACCGCGGCCACCGCCAGCGGGAACGCCAGCTCCAGCACGGCCAGTACTGGCAACGGCAGGTCGCTGAGCCAGGCCAGTCGCGCCGCCAGCCAGAGCAGCGCCAAGAACGTCAGCGGGCGCCCCTGCAGCCCGGGCTGGCCGGTCCAGGTCTGCACTGCTGACAAGAGAAAGCCGGCAATGATCGCCAGGGCGAAACCGAACAACAGCTCATGCCGGTGCCAGGCCAACCAACCGCCGGCGGGCTGCCACTCGCCGATCCAGCCACTGTAGGCTGCCAGCCAGAGCGGCACGGCCAGCAGGGCGAACAGGCAGCCGCCCAGAAAGAACGGCCGAAACCCCAGACGCCACACCGGGGTAATCGCCAATGCCTTGCGGCGGTCAAGCACTTGCATGATGCAACTCCTTAAGCAGGCCGAGCGCAGCCGGGTCCGTTTACTCAACCAGCATGAAGGCAATCCAACCGAGCGCCAGCAGGCCCAACAGTGACCAGTGATTGATCAAGCGCGAGCATGCGCCAGCAACGGCAGCCTGTCGCCCGCGGCGAGCCAGCTGTGCGGCAAAACACTCGGCCCCTTGTTCCAGATTGCCAGTCATGACTTCAAACATAATGATCGCTCCTTTGCAGTAACAGGCCACTGACCAGCGTCAAGCAACCGCTGAAGTAGCCTGACAAATACGGATCGCCTTGAGCATCAGTGGATTGCTTGCAGGCGGCCAGCCTGGCGACTGACCCGATCGCCCTGGTGGAACTGCGCATTGGGCGAACGCACTGTGGTTTCCTCGCCTTGCGCGGTCTTGACCACATAGGCGCGCTGGCTCAACCCGCTGACCTGCTGAGCCCCCTCCCCGGCAAACACGCCAATGCCCGCGCCGACTAACGCGCCCAGCGGGCCGCCTGCGGCGCCACCTATCAGCACACCGCTGAGCCCGCCGTATAACGCACCGACGCTGTTGTCGGCAGTTTCCTTGATCACCTCGTCTGCCTGTGCACCGGCAGCGCCGAGCAAGGCGGCGCTAAGGAAAAGCATGTTGAACAATTTCATGACTGACTCCGGTTCAATGATTCGTTTCACCATTACTAATCCAGAAATCGTGCCAACATTTAAGCTATATAATTCAATACCTTGAGAAGGTTAAGGTCATTATAACCATCCATCAAATGGTTATAATGACCCATAAAAAGTCAAAATGACTACATTGCCGTACGAGGTATCGACTAGAGAGAAGGGCTAGGTTGGCGCTCAAGCCTGGAGACATTACGACCGGGTGGCGTTTCGCTTCGAAGGGATGATCTCCAGGCCGCTACGATCTGGAATGATCCGCGATCCACCGGCAGGGCGGCTTCGGAGCCAAGCGGCAACCCGCCAGATGTGCGCCGCGACAAGCAGCCACACTGCACTGCCTGCGGCGAAGCGCGCCAGGGCAACGCAGTCCGGCACAGGCTGGCGCGATCAGGGTAGCAGCAGCGCTACTCGCCCACGATTGGGGCAGGTTTCCATGTAGCGATGAGCCGCGATGAAGTCTTCGAAGGCAAATACCTTGTCGATGACCGGCGTGAGCACCTGATCCGCGGTCAACTGATTGATGTGGTGCAAGGCACGCTGCACGGCTTCCTGATTGGGCTCGATGCCCATTTCTGGAAGGCCGGTGAAGTCGAGCACGCAATGACGGAAGAACTGCAAGTGCTTCTTGAACGCGGCGCACGCCGGAAAAGCCGTGTCGTTGCCCCCGTTGACGCCACACATGATCAGTTTTCCGCGCAACGCGGCGACATCTCCGAGCAGCTTCATCTGCTGGCCGGCGCACTGATCGAGGATCACCTCGACCCCCTTGCCCTCGGTGTAGCGCTCGATTTCCAGGACCAGGTCCTGCTCTTCGGTGACCACCACCTTGTCGGCGCCCAACCCGCGCAGGAACTCGCGGTTACCCGCCTCGCTGGTCGAGGCGATGACCGTGGCGCCCAGCGCCTTGGCCAGTTGCACGGTCTGCGGGGCCAGGCAACGGCTGGCCTCGGTGATCAGTACATGCTGGCCGGGTTGCAACTTGGACAGGTCGACCAGGGCAAAATAGGCGAACAGCAGCGCGGAGTAATGCACGCTGGCCTGCAGCGGCGACAACACCTCCGGGTATCGGGTCAGGGCGTAGCGTGGCATCAGCACCAGATCGCCCCAGGTCGGGTAGCGATTGGCCGTGCTGGCCGGGAAGCTGGCGACCGGCGTACCGACTTCAAGGTCGTCGACGCCCTCGCCCAGGGCCTCGATGGTACCGGCCAGTTCGCTGCCCATGCCGGCGGGTAAGCGGGCCTGCTCGGCGGCCAGATTCTGCCGCCACAGAACATCGTTCCAATTCAGCCCTACGGCCTGGACGCGCACCAACACCTCGCCTGGGCCAGGTGTCGGGGTTGGCAACTCTTCATGCTGAAGCACTTCAGCGTCGCCGAATTTATGGAAACGGATCATGTGGGACATCGTTACCTCAACCTCTGATCACGAATTGACACTTCAATGACTGTGGACTTTATCTGCTGATGTCCGCCAACACCACCCGCTGACATTGATAGTTGTCATGCCTGGCAGTGATTGCCGGCTTTCCTTAACGGCATTACAGCTCGTACTATTCCCCGGCGCAGGCGCACATTGGCAACGCATTGCTGGAAAGTGCAGCATGCCACGCCTGATCGCATCAAGGCCGCTTCACTTCGAATGGTAACCGGATGAACCGTAACGACCTACGCCGCCTCGATCTCAACCTGCTGATCGTGTTCGAGACGCTGATGCACGAGCGCAGCGTGACCCGCGCGGCGGAGAAACTGTTTCTCGGCCAGCCGGCGATCAGCGCCGCCCTCGCCCGCCTGCGCAGCCTGTTCGACGACCCACTGTTCGTGCGCACCGGTCGCAGCATGGAACCGACCGCCCGCGCCGAGGAAATCTTCGCCCTGCTCTCACCGGCGCTGGATTCGATCTCCACGGCGGTCAGCCGTGCCGCCGACTTCGATCCGGCAACCAGCACCGCGGTGTTTCGCGTCGGCCTCTCGGATGACGTCGAGTTCGCCCTGCTGCCCGCCCTGCTCCGGCGCCTGCGCGCCGAGGCGCCCGGGGTGGTGCTGGTGGTGCGCCGGGCCAACTACCTGTTGATGCCCAACCTGCTGGCATCCGGCGAGATCTCGGTGGGCGTCAGCTACACCGAGGAACTGCCGGCCAACGCCAAGCGCAAGACCCTGCGCCGCAGCAAGCCCAAGCTGCTGCGCGCCGACTCGGTGCCGGGGACCCTGAGCCTGGATGACTATTGCGCCAGGCCGCATGCCCTGGTGTCCTTCGCCGGCGACCTCAACGGCTTTATCGACGCGCAACTGCTGAAGATGGGCCGCAGCCGCAAAGTGGTGCTGGCGGTACCGCAGTTCAACGGCCTGGGCACCCTGCTAGCCGGCACCGACCTGCTCTCGGTGGTGCCGGACTACACTGCCGCCGCCTTGACCGCCGCCGGTGGCCTGCGCGCCGAGGACTTGCCCCTCGAGACCCAAAGCTTCGAAATGTCGATGGCCTGGCGCGGTGCCCAGGACAACGACCCCGCCGAGCGCTGGCTGCGCTCGCGGATCCAGATGTTCTGCGGCGACCCGGACAGCCTCGACTGAAGCGCCGCGGACAACTGCGCTCCGGCATCAATCTCGCTGCTGGCACGCGCCAGTCTGCCCGCCAGCAGCTGCAGAACCGTAGCGGTCCTCCTGCACCAATATGACCTGCTCTTGATACGGGCCGTGCAATCATCATTCCCGGTGATATCCATCTTCGCGGCATTCGATTCGTCCGCCGCCACCTCGCCCCGCAGACTCCGCCCATCCATAACACCCTGCGGCGGAATCATCCATGGAACAGCCCAACAACCCTATCTGGCAGTTGCCTTTGGCCCTTGCCACCGTACTAGTGCTCAGCGCCTGCGGTAAAACCCCGGAAGCGAGCGCACAGATGCCGGCCGCGCAGGTCAGCGTCGCCGAGGTGATCGAACAGCCGATCAACGAGTGGGATGAGTTCACCGGCCGCCTGGAAGCCCCGGAATCGGTGGATATCCGCCCGCGGGTATCCGGGTTCATCGACCGGGTGGTGTTCGACGAAGGCAGCCTGGTGAAGCAAGGCGACCTGCTGTTCCAGATCGATCCGCGGCCGTTCGAGGCCGAGTTCAAGCGTCTCCAAGCCCAGTTGCAACAAGCCCGCGCCAGCCAGACCCGCGCCCTCAGCGAAGCACGTCGTGGCGAGCGCTTGCGCAAAAGCAATGCGATATCCGCCGAACTGGCCGACGCCCGCGCCAGCGCCGCCCAGGAAGCCAAGGCCATTGTCGCCGGCATTCAGGCCGAACTGGACAATGCCCGCCTCAACCTGAGTTTCACCCGCGTCACCGCGCCCATCGACGGCCGGGTCAGTCGCGCCGAAGTCACCGCCGGCAACCTGGTGACTGCCGGGCAAACCCAGCTCACCTCGCTGGTCAGCACCGACCGGGTCTACGCCTACTTCGATGCCGATGAACGGGTGTTTCTCAAGTATGTCGAACTGGCCCGCAAGGCCGGCAGCAATACCCGTGATGCCAGCCCGGTCTATCTCGGGCTGTCCAATGAAGAGGGTCATCCGCACTTGGGCCAGCTGGATTTTATCGACAACCAGGTTAACCCCGAGACCGGCACCATCCGCGGCCGTGCGGTATTCGACAACGCCGCCGGGGCCTTCACGCCGGGCCTCTATGCACGGCTGAAACTGGTCGGCAGCAGCCTCTATGACGCCACCCTGATCAAGGACGAAGCCGTCGGCACCGACCTCGGCAAGAAGTACGTCCTGGTGCTCGGTGCTGACAACAGCGTGAACTACCGTGCCATCGAACTGGGGCCGAAGCTGGACGGTTTGCGCATCGTCCGCAGCGGCCTGGCCAAGGGCGAGCAGATCGTGGTCAACGGCTTGCAGCGCGCCATGCCAGGCTCGATTGTCGACCCGCAGAACGTGCCCATGGCCGATGCAGAAACCCTGGCCAGCCTCGCGCGCCAGCGTCAGCTCGTCGAAACCCGCAACACCCCGAGTATGGCGGTGAAGAACCTGTCCTCTCCTTCGGCGCCGCGCAGCTAACAGGGTTACGACGATGAATTTCTCTCAATTTTTTATTCAGCGACCGATCTTCGCCGCGGTGTTGTCGCTGTTGATCCTGATCGGCGGGGCCATCTCGCTGTTCCAGCTGCCGATCAGCGAATACCCGGAAGTGGTACCGCCGACGGTCGTGGTCCGCGCGGCCTTCCCCGGCGCCAACCCCAAGGTGATCGGCGAAACCGTGGCTTCGCCGCTAGAACAGGCGATCACCGGCGTCGAAGGCATGCTCTACATGTCATCCCAAGGGACTGCCGACGGCAAGATGTCGCTGACCCTGACCTTCGCCCTGGGCACCGACCTGGACAAGGCCCAGGTCCAGGTCCAGAACCGCGTGACGCGGACCATGCCGACCCTGCCCAGCGAAGTGCAGCGCCTCGGTGTGACCGTCGACAAGGCGTCGCCCGACCTGACCATGGTCGTGCACCTGACCTCGCCGGATGACCGCTACGACATGCTCTACCTGTCCAACTACGCCGCGCTCAACGTCAAGGACGAGCTGGCGCGGCTGGACGGTGTCGGTGACGTGCAGCTGTTCGGTCTGGGCGACTACTCGCTGCGCGTCTGGCTCGATCCCAACAAGGTCGCCTCGCGCAACCTCACCGCCACTGACGTGGTCAACGCCATCCGAGAACAGAACCGCCAGGTCGCTGCCGGCTCCCTCGGCGCGCCGCCAAGCGACGCGGGTAACAGCTTCCAGTTGTCGATCAACACCCAGGGCCGACTGGTCAGCGAGGAAGAGTTCGAGAACATCATCATTCGCGCCGGGGATGACGGCGAGATCACCCGCCTGCGAGACATCGCCCGCATCGAGCTGGGCTCCAGCCAGTACGCCCTGCGCTCGTTGCTGAACAACAAACCGGCCGTGGCCATTCCGGTATTCCAGCGTCCCGGCTCCAACGCCATCGCCATCTCCGATGCGGTGCGGGCACGCATGGCCGAGTTGAAGCAGAGCTTTCCCCAGGGCGTGGACTACGAAATCGTCTACGACCCGACCATCTTCGTCCGTGGCTCCATCGAGGCGGTGGTGCACACCCTGCTCGAAGCCATCGTGCTGGTGGTACTGGTGGTGATCCTGTTTCTGCAGACCTGGCGCGCCTCGATCATCCCCCTGGTCGCCGTGCCGGTGTCGCTGATTGGCACCTTCGCCGTGATGCACCTGCTCGGCTTCTCGCTCAACGCCCTGTCGCTGTTCGGCCTGGTGCTGGCGATCGGCATCGTCGTCGATGACGCCATCGTCGTGGTGGAGAACGTCGAACGTAATATCGGCCTGGGTAAAACGCCGGTGGAGGCCACCAAGCAAGCGATGAAGGAGGTCACCGGACCGATCGTCGCGACCGCCCTGGTGCTCTGCGCGGTGTTCGTGCCGACCGCCTTCATCTCCGGCCTCAGCGGGCAGTTCTACCAGCAGTTCGCCCTGACCATCGCCATTTCCACCGTGATCAGCGCCTTCAACTCGCTGACCCTGTCGCCGGCCCTGGCCGCCGTGCTGCTGCGCAGTCACGATGCGCCCAAGGACGGTTTCTCCCGCTTGCTGGAAAGGCTCTTCGGTGGCTGGTTGTTCACACCCTTCAACCGCCTGTTCGACAGTGCCAGTCATCGCTATGTCGGCGCGGTGAAGCGTGTGCTGCGCGGCAGCACGATAGCCCTGGTGATCTACGCCGGCTTCATGGGCCTGACCTACCTGGGCTTTGCCAACACCCCGACCGGGTTCGTCCCGCCACAGGACAAACAGTACCTGGTGGCCTTCGCCCAGCTGCCGGATGCCGCCACCCTCGACCGCACCGAGACGGTGATCAAGCGCATGTCGGAAATCGCCAGCAAACACCCCGGCGTGGAAAACACCGTGGCCTTTCCGGGGCTGTCGATCAACGGCTTCACCAACAGCCCGAACAGCGGCATCGTCTTTACCCCCCTCAAGCCTTTTGACCAGCGCACTGACCCGTCGATGAGCGCAGGTGCTATCGCCGCCGAACTGAACGCCCAGTTCAGCGAGATTCAAGATGCCTATATCGCCATCTTCCCGCCACCACCGGTGCAAGGCCTGGGCACCATCGGCGGTTTCCGCGTGCAGGTGGAGGACCGTGCCAACCTGGGCTATGACGAACTGTACCAGCAGGTGCAGAACGTCATCAGCAAGAGCCGCAACGTGCCTGAACTGGCCGGGCTGTTCACCAGCTACACGGTCAACGTGCCGCAGATCGACGCCGACATCGACCGCGACAAGGCCAAGACCCACGGCGTAGCAATCAGCGACATCTTCGACACCCTGCAGGTCTACCTGGGTTCGCTGTACGCCAACGACTTCAACCGCTTTGGCCGCACCTACCAGGTCAACGTCCAGGCCGAGCAGCAGTTCCGCCTGGAACCGGAGCAGATCGGCCAGCTCAAGGTGCGCAACAACCGTGGGCAAATGGTCCCCCTGGCGGCCTTCCTCAAGGTCAGCCCGAGCGCCGGACCGGATCGGGTGATGCACTACAACGGCTTCCTCACCGCCGAGATCAACGGCGCCGCGGCCCCCGGTTACAGCTCCGGGCAGGCTGAAGCCGCCATGGAGAAGCTGCTCAAGGAAGAGCTGCCCAACGGCATGAGCTACGAGTGGACGGAGCTGACCTACCAGCAGATCCTCGCCGGCAACAGCGCGCTGTTCGTCTTCCCGCTCTGCGTGCTGCTGGCCTTCCTGGTGCTGGCCGCGCAGTACGAAAGCTGGAGCCTGCCCCTGGCGGTGATCCTGATCGTGCCGATGACCCTGCTGTCGGCCATCACCGGGGTGATCCTCACCGGTGGCGACAACAACATCTTCACCCAGATCGGCTTGATCGTATTGGTGGGCCTGGCGTGCAAGAACGCCATCCTGATCGTCGAGTTCGCCAAGGAGAAACAGGAGGAAGGGCTCGACCGCGTCAGCGCCGTGCTGCAAGCCTGCCGCCTGCGTCTGCGACCGATCCTGATGACCAGCTTCGCCTTCATCATGGGCGTGGTGCCGCTGGTGCTGTCCTCCGGCGCCGGCGCCGAGATGCGTCACGCCATGGGCGTCGCGGTGTTCAGCGGCATGCTCGGGGTGACCTTCTTCGGCCTGCTGCTGACCCCGCTGTTCTATGTGCTGATCCGCGCCTTCGTGGAGAAGCGCGAGGCGAGCAAAGCCGCGCGTTTGCTGGAGGTGCAGGCATGAGAGCAGTCGTTGGCAACACCCTGACAATCAGCCTGCTCGCCCTGGCGCTGAGCGCCTGCGCCGTCGGCCCGGACTATATAAGCCCACCAACCGCGCCGGCCAAACTGACCAGCGCCGCAACCGGTCACTACGACCGCACCCAGTTCGAAGCGGTCTGGTGGCAGCAATTCGATGACCCGACGCTGAACCAGCTGGTGCAGCAGTCGCTCGCGGAAAACCGCCAGCTGCGGGGGGCTTTTTCCCGCCTGCGTGCGGCGCGGGCGATCCGCGACGACGTGGCCAACGACCACTTGCCAACCATCAGCAGCCGCGCCAGTGGCGCGTTCGGCAAGGCCCAGCAGCCCGGCATCAGTAGCCAACGGGTCACAACCGAGCGTTATGACCTGGGCCTGGACATGGCCTGGGAGCTGGACCTGTTCGGCCGTATCCAGCGCCAGCTGGAAGCCAGCGAGGCGCAGATCGAGGTGGCCGAAGCCGACTTCTACCAGTTGCAGGTCAGCCTGATCGCCGAACTGGTGGATGCCTACGGCAACTTGCGCGGCGCACAACTGCGTGAACGTATCGCCCGGGAGAACCTGGCTAACCAGCAGGAGTCGCGCGGCATCACCGAGCAACTGCGTGATGCGGGGGTCGGCAGCGAGCTGGATGTATTGCGCAGCGACGCGCGCCTGGCCGCCACCGAAGCCAGCCTGCCGCAACTGCAAGCCGAACAACTGCGCGCGCGCAACCGCATTGCCACCCTACTAGGTCAGCGACCCGAGCAATTGACGGTGGATCTGTCTGCGCAGCCATTGCCGGCGATAGCCAAGGCGCTACCGATCGGCGACCCGGCTGAACTGCTGCGCCGCCGCCCCGATGTGCGCGCCGCCGAACGCCAGCTGGCGGCGGCTACGGCAAGCATAGGCGTGGCCACCGCCGACCTGTTCCCGCGGGTCAGTCTGTCGGGTTTTCTCGGTTTCACCGCCGGGCGCGGCTCGGCGCTGGGCTCCTCGGCGGCGCGGGCCTGGGGCGTGGCGCCGAGCATCAGCTGGGCGGCGTTCGATCTGGGCAGCGTGCGCGCCCGCTTGCGCGGCGCCGAAGCCGAGGCCGATGGTGCCCTGGCCAACTATGAGCAGCAGGTGCTGCTGGCCCTGGAGGAATCGGAAAACGCCTTCAGCGACTACGCCAAGCAACAGCAACGCCTGCTCGCCCTGCTGCGCCAGTCGGAAGCCAGCCGCGCCGCCGCCGAGCAAGCGGCGGTGCGTTACCGCGAAGGTGAAGTGGACTTTCTCGTGCTGCTGGATGCCGAGCGCGAGCGCCTGGCCGCCGAAGACGCCCAGGCCCAGGCCGAAGTCGAGCTGTACCGCGGCATAGTCGCGATCTACAAGGCGCTGGGCGGCGGTTGGCAGCCCAACGCCTAGCGTCGAATCTCTCCCCAAGGTTGGCCAAGCCAACCCCTTCCCGCCCCACGGCAGTTGCTCCTTGCCGTGGGGTTTTTTTTTGGGTTCTGGACACGTTAAGTATTGCCCAACCTGCGCTGACAGCTGTTCAGCAGAGATCATGGGCAAGATTCGACATCACGCTGTCGCGCAGCACACTGTGCAGTAGCCAGGGGGACGCCCAGTTCTTGCTGGCAATTGGCAGATCAACAGGATCCGCCGGAGTGCCGGACTGCAGCAAGCCGTTACCTACAGGGTTTTGCTGCATGCAACACATAACCGGGACAGTGCCTTTAACATCAGCCAGGCTGTCCAGCATCATTTGCGCCACCTGCTCGATTGCGCGCGAGGGTTTCAGCCGGCACCATAGCGCGCACGTCGACCAACGTTATCGCTCGCGATAGAACCACGACGTGGCAACCGCTTCAGGCCACTTCCAGCTTCCCACGGAATTTCACATGACCCGCCAGAAACCCATCATTGCGCTGCTCTCGATCATCACCGTTGCCTGTTTCGCCATGCTTGGCGGTGCGTTGCTCTTGCAGCACCTGTTCGGCTGGGAACCCTGCACCCTGTGCGTGCAGATCCGTTTGTGGCTGCTATTGGGCGGCACGCTCAGCCTGCTGATCATTGCCGCCGAGGCTGTCGGGCAACGCTGGTTGACCCTGATATTCTGGCCCCTGTTGCTGGCCGCAGGCTTTATGGCGGTGTTCGACAATACCCATCTGGTGCTGATCGAAACCGGCATCATGGAAAGTTTCAGCTGCTCCCCCTTCCCGTTCTATGCCTTCTACCTGCCCCTGCATGAGTACCTGCCCGGGGTATTCATGAGCGCCGGCGTTTGCGGGCAAAACGACTATGCAATCCTCGGCATATCCTTCACCAACTGGACGTTGCTGAGCGTCACCCTGCTGTTTGCATTGATGTTGTTTGTGGCGTGGCGTGCGCTCGGCAAAGCCAGGGGCTAGCCGCTGCTCGGCTAGACGATGCCGCCATTGACCCGCAGCGTCTGGCCGTTGACCCAGCCGCCCTGCGCGCTGACCAGAAAGGCCACGACACCGGCGATGTCCTCGGGCGTCCCCAGGCGCTCCAGCGGCGGTTGCTTGGCCAGGCGCTCGACCTGCTCGACGGATTTACCCTTGAGGAACAGCTCGGTCGCCGTAGGTCCGGGGGCTATGGCGTTGACGCAGATCCCCCGCCCGCGCAGTTCCTTGGCGAAGATTGCGGTGAAGATTTCCACCGCCGCCTTGGACGCGGCGTATACCGAATAACCAGGCAGCGCCAAGCCAACCACGCTGGTGGAGAAATTGACAATGCGCCCGCCATCGCGCAGGTGCTTGGCCGCCAGCCGCAGGGTATTGAAGGTGCCCTTGGTGTTGATCGCGAAGATTCGCTGGTACAGCGCATCGTCGCTGTCGGCCAGGCTGACCATGCCGGGCTGGATGACGCCGGCGTTGTTGATCAGGATATCGATACCCCCGAACTTCATCTGCGCCTGGTCGAACAAGGCTTCGACCGCCACCGAATCGCTGATGTCGGCCAGTACGGCATAGGCCTGACCGCCCGCTTTGACGATTTCGTCGACCACACGCTCGGCCTCCGCGGGCTGTGCGGTGTAATTCACCACCACACTGATGCCGTCGGCGGCCAGGCGTTTGGCGATGGCAGCGCCAATACCCCTTGAGGCGCCCGTGACTATGGCTACTTTTGACATGCTGACTCCTCCGATGAGGGCAACTCGCGCTGCTCAGGCTGTAACTACTGGTATAGCTGTGATCGGCGCGGGACGTTCAACCGACGGTCACGCGAGAGACGGTGCCGCCATGCACGGCCACGGCGAAACCAGCGAATAACCGCTCATCCATAGACCGAAAAGGCGTAAAGCCGCCAGCCCATGCGAACTGGATCACAGACCTGCGGCGGCGATGCCAGGGCTGCACGGCACCCGCATGGTTGGCACAGGCATTGCGATACACGGCGAGTGCTGGACGGGTCGCCACCCGCCGCTCTAACCACGGATGCCCCGCCGGTTCATGCCTGTAGGTGCAGACCGATCAATAACAAGAAAGGAAAGCCAGATGTTCAAGTCGATCTTCACCATGGCCGCCTGCGCCCTGGTGCTAACTTCTGCCAGCGCTTATGGCGCACCAACGCACAACCCCATCCTGGTCAAGTTCTCCCATGTGGTCGCCGACAACACGCCCAAGGGCCAGGGCGCCCTGCTGTTCAAACGCCTGGTCGAAGAGCGCCTGGATGGCAAGGTCAAGGTCGAGGTCTACGCCAATTCCTCACTGTATGGCGACGCCAACGAGCTGGAGGCACTGCGCAACAACGAGGTCCAACTGCTGGCGCCTTCGCTGGCCAAATTCGAGAAGTACACCAAGCAACTGCAGGTGTTCGACCTGCCCTTTCTGTTCGATGACCTGAACGCGGTCAACCGCTTCCAGAAGCGCGCCAAGGGCCGTCAATTGCTACGCGTCATGGAGGATCGGGGCATCGTCGGCCTGGCCTATTGGCACAACGGCATGAAGCAGCTGTCGGCGAACAAGGCGCTGCTGGTGCCAGGCGATGCGGCAGGCTTGAGCTTCCGTATTCAGCCCTCCAGCGTGCTCAAGGCACAGTTCCAGCAGCTACACGCCACAGCCCAAGTCCTGCCCTTCGCCGAGGTCTTCGCCGCCTTGAAGAGCGCCAAAGTACAGGGCGCGGAAAATCCCTGGTCGAACATCTACAGCAAGCAATTGCACAACGTCCAACCCTTCATCACAGAAACCAATCACGGCGTGCTGGACTACATGCTGGTGAGCAACCCACGCTTCTGGTACGCCATTCCCCATCAGATCCGCAGCGAGCTGGAAGGCATCATCGACGAAGTGACCTACGCGGTGAACAAGCAGGCCGAAGCCGCCAACCAGGCCGATCGCCAGCGCATCGAGACCTCGGGAAAAAGCCGATTGATCACCCTCGATGATCAACAACGCGCGGCCTGGCGCCAAGCCATGCAGCCGGTGTGGCAGCAGTTCGAGCAGGAAATAGGTGCCGATGTGATCAAGGCGGCGCAAACCGTCAACCGCAAGCAGCGCAACTGACCCGACGGACAAGCACCGCCGGGCCTGCGCCCTTTGCTCACTAGCCGCGATTAGCGGCATGAGGCGGTGACTCGCTAGGCAATCGGTTCGCTCGGCGCGGCCCCGCTGGCGGTCCGGGCCGGGAGCGAGGGATCGCTGCCCTCCGCCTGGTGCTTGGGTTCGACCAGGATCAGGCCGACGACCATCAGCCCGAGGGATAGCCAGGTCCAGGCCGACAGCTGTTCGCCCAGCAGCAGCATGCTCCAGGCAATGCCGGACAAGGTGATCGCATAGGCATTCTGGCTGGCGAAAACCGAGCCGGTGGTCGCCACCAGGTACAGGAGCAGGACGCCGCCGAGGACGTTGGCGCCTGCAATCAGCAGCACAGCCAGTTCCAATCCCCCTGGTGCAAGCCCCAGCGGCAGGTAGTCGTCGCTGAGTACCACGATCGGCAGCAACAGCAGGGTCGCCAAGGCCATCATCAGGCCCACGGCGGCCACCCTGTCGACGCCATCGAGGACATCGCTGGCGAACATGATGTCCTCGATCGCGTAGACCAGCGGAATCGCCATGGCCACCAGCAGCCAGCCCCAGTTGGCCAGATGATCGCCGTTGCCGCCTGGGATGATGATCAGCAGGATCGCACACAAGCCCAGGCCGAGGCCGACCAGGCGCTTCGCATTGGGCTGTTCGATGCGCATCAGCGCGGCAAAAGCAAACACCATGAAGCCTTCGAGGACGATGACGATGGAGATGAGCGAAGCCGGCAGCTTCTCCGCCACCCAATAGATCAGCGTATGGCCGATGACACCCCCCAGCAGCGCCCAGGCCAACAGATAGCGCGCCAGGGCCAGGCTGAAACCCGGCAGGCGACCGCGCGCCATGGACAGCCCCAGGCAAACCACCGCACCTAAGCCGTTGATCCAGAGCGCCAGCCCGAACGGGTGGGCATCCTCGATCGCCACCATGCGCGCCAGCGGCGCGATCAGGCCCCACAGCGCGCCGACTGCCAGCAGCACCAGGCTGCCCTTGAGCGTGCGGATGTTCTGCCGCAGACGCAGTTCGCGTTGATAGACCTGCTCGGCCATGCCGACGAAGACCCGCGCCAGCCGGCCCAGGGCGTCGTCGCGCGCGGCCACCTCCTGCAAGCCGAGGCGGCCGGGGTTGCAGCTGCCGGCCTCGAGAATGGCCGCGGCATCGGTCAGCCTCTCCACCTGCTGCAGGTACTCGACCTCCAGATCGCGCAGCCGCTTCTTTTCCAGACAGGCGTTGACCCTGGCCCGCAACAGCACCGGGTCGAAGGCCTTCGGCAGGAAATCCTCGGCACCCAGTTCGATGGCCCTGACGACGCTGGCCATGTCGTCGTCCAGCGAGGAAATCACGATCACCGGGATGTCGCGCAGGTGCTTGTCCGCCTTCATCCGCGCCAGCACCTCGAAGCCATCCATCTGCGGCATGACGATGTCCAGCAGCACCAGATCGAAGGGCTGCGTCTGCAGCAATTCCAGCGCCGCAGCGCCCTGTTCGGCGGCCTCGGCGACGTGACCCAGGGTCTTGACCGCCAGGGTCATCTTCAACCGGCTGGTGCCCTGATCGTCGACGACCAGTACCCGTCCGCTCTCCTTCTGCGCGGCCATGCCGCCCTCCTCATTCGTCAGCACAGGCTGCGCTTGTAGTCAGCCAGGGCACTCATTGCTGCGGGATAAGCCTCGGCAATCGCCGCCAACAGGCGCGCAGCGGTCGTCAGGTCGCCGTCGCGGCAATGCTGTTCGGCGCTGGCACACAGGGCCGAGAGTTCGCCGGCGCCAAAGTCGCGGGCACCAGACTTGAGCGAGTGCGCCGCACGCCGGAAGTCATCCAGGTTGTTGCTGGCGCTGGCGGCCCGCATCGCCTGCAGGAGGACCGGAGCTTCGGCTTCGAAGCTGTCGATCAGTTCCACCAGCGCTGCCGGGTCGCCACCGATGATTTCCAGCAGCCTGTCGAGGGCTGAACTGTCCAGAACGGTCTTCATCATCTGCCCTCCCCATCCAGTTGACATAAGCATAGCCAGTCGAGCACGCGTGACCTTTCGCGCCGAGCTCAGCCCGCAGGATCGCGGCGCAGGTGTTCGACGGCCTTGCCCAGACAACTGACCAGCTCGTTGGGACGCAGCGGCTTGCTCAGGTAGTCGTCCATGCCGGCCGCTCGGCAGCGTTCGCTGTCGCCGACCAGGGCATTGGCGGTCACCGCGACTATGTAGGGACGGCCAAGTTCAGGGCGCTGACGTATCTGCCGAGTGGCCTGCAGACCATCCATGACCGGCATTTCCACGTCCATCAGCACCAGGTCGTAGGCCTGTCGCTGCAGCGCTTGCAGCGCCTGCTCACCGTTCTCGGCAAAGTCGGCCGTGTAGCCGAGGCGCCCGAGTACCATGCCCCCCAGCTTGCGGTTGGTCGCGTTGTCATCGACCAGCAGGATGCGCAGCGGCAACCTGCTCGCCATCTGTCCATCGTGCTCGGCCGGCACGCGCTTGGCCGGTGCCGACGGCGCATGCGCCAGAATGCCGAGCAAGGCATTGAGCAGGGCCGATGACTTGATCGGCTTGGCCAGCACGGCAGCGAAGCCGATTTCGCCGATTTCGCCCTTCAACTGGGCATCCAGCGGCACCAGGGAGCCGAGCAGCACCAGCGGCAATTGCAGCGCCCCGGCGGCACGCAGCCTGCGCGCCAGTTCGATGCCGGTCATTTCCGGCATGTGCAGGTCGAGGATGGCCAGATCGAAGCCTTGGCCCTCGCCAATCCAGTGCAGCGCCTCGGATGGCTGCCCCGTCGACTGCACCTGCAGCCCCCAGCCCTGCGCCTGCAAGGCAAGGATTCGCCGGTTGGTCGCGTTGTCGTCGACCACCAGCAGACGCTTGCCGTCGAGCCCCTGCATCTCGACAGGGTCAGCCTGACTCGGCGCCGTCGCGTGCTCCGCTCGAAGGGTGAAATGGAAGGTGGTTCCAGCGCCCTCGACGCTTTCGACCCAGACACGGCCGCCCATCAGCTCGACCAGACGCTTGCTGATGGCCAGTCCCAGCCCGGTGCCGCCGTAGCGCCTGGTGGTCGAGGCATCGACCTGGCTGAACGACTTGAACAAGCGGTCCATGCGATCCGAAGGAATCCCGATGCCGGTGTCGCGCACGGCAAAATGCAACATCACCGCGCCTTTGCCCTGCCCGGCTTCAGCCGATTCGACGCCAGCGGGCTCGACGCTCAGGACGATCTCGCCCTGCTCGGTGAACTTGATCGCGTTGTTCAGCAGGTTCAGCAGTATCTGGCGTAGCCGCGTGCTGTCGGCCAGCAGCCGCTCGGGGGTGCCCGCCTCGATCACACAGGCCAGTTCGAGGCCCTTCTGCGCCGCTTTCGTCGCCACCAGATCGATCGCGCTCTCCAGGCATTGACGCAGGTCGAACGGCTGAGGGTCGAGTTCCAGCTTGCCGGCCTCGACCTTGGAGAAGTCGAGGATGTCGTTGATGATGGTCAGCAACGCTTCGGCACTGGCGTTGATGGTCTCGGCGATCTCCCGTTGCTCGGCGTCCAGCTCGCAACCCAGCAGCAGATTGCTCATGCCGATGACCCCGTTCATCGGCGTGCGTATTTCATGGCTCATGGTGGCGAGGAAACTCGATTTGGCCTGATTGGCCGCCTCCGCTGCCTCCTTGGCTTCCTGCAGAGCGGCCTCGGCCTGCTTGAGCCCGGTGATATCCTGGGCCGACACCATCACGCTCGACCAGTCCGCTTCGGGCTCGTCCGGCAGCTGGTAGGTCGCGATCACGAACAGCTCCGCGCCATCCATGCGCCGGTCCGGGCAATCGATGACGACCCGCCGGCGACCGGCGCAGAACTGGTGCATGGCTTCGAGGCAAGGCTCGCGGAACACTCCGCCGTGCAGTTCCACCATGTAGCCGTGCAACGCGGCATGATCGGGCGCCCGATAGAGCTTGAGCGCCGCCTCGTTGAAGTCCTTCCAGTGGATGCTGTGCGCGAGCGAGTCCAGCAGCCCGGCATGCGCGTGCAGGTGCGTACGCAGATCGTCGACGCCGCCACGCTGCAGGTCCTGCAATAGCGGCTGCAGGGCCGACCAGTCCTCCTCCCAGATGGCATTGGGCGCGGCATCGAACAGGTGCTGAAAGCGCACCGCGCCTTCGCGCATGGCCTCTTCGGCCTGCTTCAGCTCGCTGATATCGGAATACACCGCGACCGTGCCGCCGTCATCGGTGCGCCGCTCGCTGATTCTGACCCAGCGCCCATCCCCAAGCCGCAGGACATATGGCAGGCCAGGTCGCCGATGCTTCTCCAGGCGCTGGGCCAGCCAGTTCTCGCCCTCGCCTGGAGCCAGCGCGATCAACCCGCGGGCCAACGCCGTACGCACGACCTCCTCGAAAGGCATGCCCGGCTGCAACTCGCTGCCGCCGCTGTGCATCATGCTGGCATAGCGCGAATTGTGCAGGACCAGCCGGTCATCGGCGTCATACAGGGCAAACCCGTCGGAGATACTCTCGATGGCGTTGGTCAGGCGCAGCTGGCTGCTGCGGACCTGTTCGTCGCGGCGATTGATCTCCTCGGCGAAGTGGACGAAGGCACCGGCCATCTCGGCGATCTCGTCGCGCCCGTCTGCCAGCTGGTAGGCAATGTCCGGCAGCTCTTCGCTGAGCATGCTGTCACGCAGGGACTTCAGCCTGCGCACCACGGCCAGCTGGATGTACAGGGCGGCGGCAATGGCACAGAGCGCGCCGACGCTGGCGAGGCTCTGCAACAGCAAGGCGCGGGTCGAAATCCGCTGGCTCTGCTCACTGTTCTGCTTGGCAATGTCCACACGCACACTCTCCATCAGCGTGCTGACGGCATCGATCATCTGCTGCGCGGTACCTTCGTTCTGTTCCAGCAGCGCCCGCAGTTGAGTGTTCAGTTCGAGTATCTCGCGCAACGACCCCAGCGCCCCGGTGGAGTCCAGCATCGCTGCAACCAGGCGCGCATGACGCTGCAGGTCGGCGGGCCGGGCCCCGGGCGCGGCCGGCTCGGCGCGCTGCAAGAGACTGCGTACACGCCTGCTCAGGCGATCAATCTCCTGGCTGTCGGTCGCCGCCAGGGCCGTGAACAGCAAGGCGTCGCTACCGCTCAGATGTTCGCGCCAGACAGTGGTCGTGGGATCCGCTGCCGCCTCGGCCTGGATCGCGGCAATGCTCAGCAGAGCCTGGTGCAGCCGGCCCTCCGCCGCCGCCTTGGCGAAGATCGCTGTCGACAGACGGTCAATGTTATCGAACAGCAGGGCAGAGGAAGACTTGATGGTCGCCAGGCTGTCACTGGGGCCAACCACGCTACCGAGCTGCTCAATCAGCTTCTGCAGGCTTTCCTGCTGCAGATAGACCTGCAGGGAAAACTGCACCAGGGACGTCTGATCCAGGCCCTTGGCGAACAGCTTGGGGGCGAAACCGGCAAGTGCCTCGCTGCTCTGGCTCAGGCGCGCGGCGGCGATCAGCGAGTCTGTCTGGGTCGAGGCCACGCGGTCGAAGATCCGATGGATGTCCTTGAGCGAGAAGGCCGCGAGCAGGCCATTGACCAGCGTGAGCAGGCACAGGATGCCGACGATCGTCATCAGCGTCTTGCCAACTCCCAGGCTCGGCAAGCGGAATTGCATTCTAATGCTCCTCGCGCACGGCTGGCGGTCGGACGGGCTGGAGGCCGCCGGCTCAAAGTGCCGTTGACTTCTCCCCGGATGGGTATTCACTGAATGACGCTAGCCAACAAAACGCTGCCTCGCCAACAGCCCCCGCGGCGATCAGCGGGGTGATGTGCGGGCCCACCGGCGTTAGGCAGAGAGGTACCCGTATGCGCATCGCAAGCATTGGCATTCGCCTGCTGCTTCCCCTCATCCTGGGAGCGGCTCTCGCGGGGCCGGCCATGGCGGGAGAGGTGCTCGACCGGGTGCTGCAATCCGGTGAACTGCGGATCCCCAACGAACCGGGCTGGCCGCCCTACTCATTCATCGATGCGCAGGGCACCTACACCGGGTTCGACGTCGAGGTCGCCCGGGAGGTTGCCCGGCGCCTGCAGGTGCAGCTCAAGGTCGTCGATAAGCCGGACGGCTCCCACTACACCTGGGATGAGCAGACCGCCGGCAACTGGAACGGGGCCTATGACGCGGTGATCGGCAGCATGACCCCCACCGCCAAGCGCGACGAGAATCTCGACTTCCCGGTGATCTATTACTACGCAATCGGCTCGCTTGCCGTGCACCGCGACAACCACAGCATCCAGACGCCGAGCGATGCCAGCGGCAAGCGCATCGGCGTGCTGCTTGGCGCCAACTACGAATACTACGTGCGGCGCCAGGCCTTCGGCATCACCGGCATGGAACCGGTCGCCTACCTGATCGACAACCCCGTCGTGCGCACCTACGAGATGGAAAGCGATGCCTTCGATGCCTTGGCCAAGGGCGATGGCGTGGAACTCGACGCGGTCATCAACTACTTGCCGGTGATCATGGATCTGATCAAGCAGGGCAAACCGTTCAAGGTGGTCGGCAAGCCGCTCTATCGCGTGCCGCAAGCCGTGGCGATCGAGCCGGGCGATGCGGAGTTCGCCGCACGCCTGCGCGAGGTGGTCGAGGCGATGCACCGCGACGGCACGCTCAGCGCGCTGTCGGAAAAGTGGGTCGGCTTCGACATGACCCGGCAGTAGGCGCTCAGGGCATCTGCAGCCCCTGCCAGCCCCCACCCAGCGCGGCGATCAGCTGCACGCTGGCGGTCAGGCGGCTGCCGAGCAGGGTCAGGTTGCTGCGTTCGTTGCTCAAGGCGGTGGCCTGCACGTTGACCACGCTGTTGAAATCGACGGCACCGGCGCGGTACTGGTTCTCGATCAGGCGCAGGGACTCGCGGGCAGCGTCCAGTGCCTGCTGTTGCAACACCGCTTCCTGTTCCAGCACCCGCAGCTGCACCAGGTAGTCTTCGACTTCGCGGAAGCTGTCCAGCACGGCCTGACGGTATTGCGCGACCGTCTGGTCATAGGCGGCTTCGCTGCGCTCCAGCTCGGCGCGGCGGGCGCCAGCGTCGAACAGGCTCAGCGCCAGATCCGGGCCGAGCGACCAGAAGCGGTTGGGCAGGCTGACCCAGTCGGCGAAACTGCTGCCGCGGTAGCCGCCCGTGGCGGAGAGGGTCAGATCCGGGTACCAGGCGGCCTCGGCCACGCCAATCTCGGCGTTGGCGGCGATGACCCGGCGCTCGGCAGCGGCCACGTCCGGACGCCGTTCCAGCAGTTGCGACGGCAGCGCCACGGGAATCGCCGGTAAGGCCGGCAATTGCTCACGCGCGGCGATGCTCAGCTCGCTCGGCGGCACCCCGATCAGCACGGCGATGGCGTGTTCCAGCTGGGCGCGCTGCCACTTCAGGTCGATGGCCTGGGCTTCGGTACTCCGCAGCTGAGTCAGCGCCTGGCTGACGTCGGATTTCGGCACTATGCCGGCGTTGTACTGGTTTTCGCTGAGGCGTAGCGAACGCGCGTAGGCGGCCACGGTGGCATCGAGCAGGCGCTGCTGATCGTCCAGCACGCGCAGCTGCAGGTAAGTCTTCACCAGCTCGGCCTGCAGGCTGAGCTTGAGCGCGGCCAGATCGGCGGCGCTGGCCGCGAAACCGGCGCGGCTCGACTCCAGCGAGCGGCGCAGCTTGCCCCAGATATCCAGCTCCCAGGCGGCGTTCAGGCTCAGGCCGTAGCTGTTCGAAATGCTCGACGCAGTCGAAGCGCTGGCGCTGGCCGCGCCTGAGGGGCCCAGGCTGCTGTCGCCGCCCTGCCCGGCCCGGGTCACTCCGGCGCTGCCCGACAAATTTGGATAGAAGGCCGCCCGGGCGCCACGTACCAGCGCACGGGCCTGGCGATACTGGGCCTCGCTGGCGGCGAGGGTCTGATTGGACAGGTTGAGGCGAGCGACCAGGGCATTGAGTTCGGCATCGCCGTACAGCTCCCACCAGGCCCCGCGCTCCAGCGCATCGCCGGGCGCTGCGGCGGTCCACCCTTCGATCTGCTTGAACTGCAGCGGGGTGGCCAGTGGCGGGCGTTGGTAATCCGGGCCGATGGTGCAGGCACCAAGGCTCAGGCTCACGGCCAGTAGCGTGGCCACGCGGGTGCCGCGAATGCCGATAACAGATGAGAGGCTCATAGCGGAGTTTCCAGGGCAGCGTCGGTACGCACGCCACGCCAACGGTTGACCCGGTGGCGCAGGCGATCGAAATACAGGTAGATCACCGGGGTGGTGTAGAGCGTCAGCAACTGGCTGAGAATCAGCCCGCCGACGATGGTGATGCCCAGCGGCTGGCGCATCTCCGAGCCTTCGGCACTGCCCAACACCAGCGGCAGGGCGCCGAGGATCGCCGCCAGGGTGGTCATCATGATCGGCCGAAAACGCAGCAGGCAGGCGCGGCGAATCGACTCCTGCGGGCTCAGCCGCTCCTGGCGTTCCAGCTGCAGGGCCAGGTCGATCATCAGGATGGCGTTCTTCTTGACGATGCCGATCAGCAGGAACAAACCGAGCAGCGAGATCAGGCTGAATTCGATGCTCATCAGCTGCAGGGCAAGCAAGGCGCCGACCCCGGCCGAGGGCAAGGTGGACAGGATGGTCAGCGGGTGGATATAGCTCTCATAGAGCACGCCGAGGACGATATACACCACCCCCAGCGCCAGCAGGATCATCCACGGCTGGCTCTGCTGGGTCTGCTGGAAGGCGCCGCCGGTGCCGCCGAGCCGACCTTGTACGGCTGTCGGCAGGTTGAGCCGCGCCACCGCCCGTTCGATCGCCACGCTGGCCTGTTCCAGGCTGACGCCTTCGGCCAGGGCGAAGCCGATGTTCTCCGCCGCGAACTGACCCTGGTGGTACACCCGATCCTCTTCCAGGCTGCGTTCCCAGCGGGCGAAACTCGACAGCGGAACCCGGGCGCCCGCGGCGGTGATCAACTGGATCTGCGCCAGCGCCTCGGGGTGCTGGGCGTATTGCGGATTGACTTCCATCACCACGCTGTACTGGTTGAGGCTGTCGTAGATGGTCGACACCTGACGCTGGCTGAAGGCGTTGTTGAGCACCCCGGTGACCATGGCCATGTCCACGCCCAGGCGCTTGGCCGCATCGCGGTCGACCAGCAGGCGGATCTGCTGGGTGCCATCGGTTTCCTTGGCGTCGATATCGGTCAGCTCGGGCAAGCCGCGCAGCGCTTCGCGCACTTTCGGCAGCCAGATGCGCAACTGCTCCAGGTCGCCGGACAGCAGCATGTATTCGTTCTCCGAGCTGCGTCCTTCGCGCCCGCCGATCTGCAGGTCCTGATCGGGCATGAGGAACATCCGCCCGCCGGGAACCTTGGGCACCGTGCGGCGCAGGCGATTGATCACGGCCTGGGCAGACAGCTGGCGCTCGCTCAGCGGTTTCAGCCGCACGATTATGAAGGCGTTGTTGATCCCGCCCGAACCGCCGATAAAACCGGCCACGCTCTCCACCGCCGGATCGGCCAGCAGCGCGCGGCGGAAGATTTCCATCTTCGGCTGCATGACCTGGAACGACAGGCCGTCGTCGCCCCGCACGAAACCGATCAGCTGGCCGGTGTCCTGTTGCGGCAGGAAGGTCTTGGGCACGCTGACGAACAGGAACACATTCAGCGCGATGGTCGCCAGCAGGCTGAACAGCATCAGCAAGGCGTGCTGCAAGGCCCAATCCAGGCTGCGCTGATAAACGCCCAGCACCCGCGTTTGCACGCGCGCGCCCAGGCGTTGCATGGCATTGGCCGGCCGCTCGGACTGTTCGGCCTTCAGCCAGCGCGCGCAGAGCATCGGCGTCAGGGTCAGCGACACCAGCAGGGAGATGACGATGGCCACCGCCAGGGTGATGGAGAATTCGTGGAACAGCCGTTCGACGATGCCACCCATGAACAGGATCGAGATGAACACCGCGACCAGCGACAGGTTCATCGCCAGCAGGGTGAAGCCCACCTCGCGCGCGCCCTTGAAGGCGGCGGCCATGGGCGCGGCGCCGGCCTCGATATGCCGGGTGATGTTTTCCAGCACCACGATGGCGTCGTCCACCACCAGGCCGGTGGCGATGATCAGTGCCATCAGCGACAGATTGTTCAGCGAGAAGCCCAGCAGGTGCATCACCGCGAAGGTGCCGACCAGCGACACCGGCACCGCCAGAGCCGGGATCAGCGCCGCGCGCCAGCGGCCGAGAAAGGCGAACACCACCAGCAGCACCAGAACCACGGCAATCGACAGGGTGCGCTCGGCCTCGTGCAAGGTGGCGCGGATCACCGGCGAGCGGTCCATCGCCACTTGCACCGTGACGCTAGCCGGAATCACCGCACGCAGCGTCGGCAACAGCTGGCGGATGCCGGCGATGGTTTCGATGATATTGGCCCCGGTCTGGCGATTGACCACCAGCAACACCGCCTGTTCGTCGTTGTAGAAACCGCTGTTGTAGCGATCCTCCACCCCATCGCTGACCGTCGCCACATCGCCCAGGCGCACGGCGGCGCCATCCTGGTAGCGAATGATCAGCGGCAGGTAGTCGGCGGCTTTCTCCAGCTGGTCGCTGGCCTGCACCTGCCAATGGCGGTCGCCCTGTTCCACCGCGCCCTTGGGCCGCTTGGCGTTGGCTGCGGTGATCGTCTGGCGCACCTCGTCCAGGGCAATGCCGTACTGGTCGAGCAGGCGCGGTTCGAGGGCCACCCGCACCGCCGGCAACGAGCTGCCACCGATGCTCACCTCGCCGACGCCGCTCACCTGGGAGAGCTTCTGCGCCAGGATGGTCGACGCCACATCATAGAGCTGGCCCTTATCCAGCACCTCGCTGGTCAGCGACAGCACCATGATCGGCGCCTGCGACGGGTTGACCTTGCGGTAGCTCGGCATCGTGCGCATGCCGCTGGGCAGCAGCTCGCGCGCGGCATTGATCGCCGCCTGCACCTCGCGGGCGGCGGCGTTGATGTCCTTGTCCAGATCGAACTGCAGCATGATCCGCGTATTGCCCTGACTGCTGCGGCTGTTCATCTGGCTGATGCCGGCGATGGTGCCGAGCGAGCGTTCCAGCGGTGTGGCCACGCTCGACGCCATGATCTGCGGGCTGGCGCCCGGCAGGCTGGCCTGCACCGTGATGGTCGGGAAATCCATCTGCGGCAGCGGCGCCACCGGCAACAGGCCGAAGCTGACGCCGCCGAGCAGGAGGATCGCCAGGCTCAGCAGCAGGGTCGCCACCGGCCGGCGGATAAAGGGCGCCGAGAGGTTCACACCAGCACTCCCGCTGCGCTACGCCCACTCAGGCGCCGCGACAGGCGGTCGAAGTACAGGTAGATCACCGGCGTGGTGAACAGCGTCAGCACCTGGCTGAACAACAGGCCGCCGACCATCACCAGCCCCAGTGGCTGGCGCAGCTCGGCGCCGGAACCGCTCGCGAGCATCAGCGGAATGGCGCCGAACAGTGCCGCCAGGGTGGTCATCAGGATCGGCCTGAAGCGCAGCAGCGCCGCCTGATAGATCGCCGCCTCGGGCGTCATGCCCTGGTGGCGCTCGGCGTCGAGGGCGAAGTCGATCATCATGATCGCGTTCTTCTTGACGATGCCGATCAGCAGGATGATGCCGATGATCGCGATCAGACCGAGCTCATTTCCGCTCAGCAGCAACGCCAGCAGCGCGCCGACCCCGGCCGAGGGCAAGGTCGAGAGAATGGTGATGGGGTGGATATAGCTCTCGTAGAGCACGCCGAGGACGATGTACATGGTGACGATGGCCGCCAGGATCAGCAGCAGGGTGCTCGACAGCGAGGCGCGGAAGGCCTCGGCCGCGCCCTGAAACTGGCTCTGCACCCCGTCCGGCAGACCGATGTCCTGCTCTACCCGCTCGATCACGGCCACCGCCTCGCCGAGGGACACCCCTGCAGCCAGGTTGAACGACAGGGTCGCCGCCGGAAACTGACCGATATGGTTGATCAGCAGGCTGGCGGCGCGCTCGTCGATGCTCGCCAGCGACGACAAGGGAATTTGCCCGCCGTCGGCCGTGGCCACATGGATCTGGCGCAACGCGGCCGGGCCGATGCTGCCGGCGTTCTGGCTTTCCAGCACCACCCGGTACTGGCTGGCCTGGGTAAAGATGGTGGAGATCTGCCGCTGGCCGAAGGCGTCATACAGCGCGTTGTCGATATCGGCGATGCTCACACCGAGGCGCGAGGCAACGTCCCGATCGATCTGCAGGAACACCTGCAGGCCGCGACTTTGCAGGTCGCTGGCTACATCGTCGAGTTGCGGCTGCTGACGCAGCGCGGCGACCAGCTTGGGCACCCATTGCTCCAGCAACGCCTGATCCGGCGACTCCAGGCTGAACTGGAACTGGGTGCGGCTAACCCGGTCCTCGATGGTCAGGTCCTGCACCGGCTGCAGGTACAGCTCGATGCCGGGCAGTCGGGCCAGTTGCGGGCGCAGGCGCTCGATCACCTGGCTGGCGCTGACGTCGCGCTCGGCATGGGGCTTGAGGTTGATCAGCAGACGCCCGCTGTTGAGGGTCGGATTGTCGCCATCCACGCCAATGTAGGACGACAGGCTGACCACCGCCGGATCGTCCAGGATCACCTCGGCCAGGCGCTGCTGGCGCTCGCTCATGGCCGCGAAGGAAATCGACTGCGGCGCCTCGGAAATGCCCTGGATCACCCCGGTGTCCTGCACCGGAAAGAACCCCTTGGGCACGGCCAGGTAAAGCAGCACGGTCAGGCCCAGGGTGGCGATGGCCACCAGCAGGGTCAGCGGCTGACGTTTGAGCACCCACTGCAGCCAGATGCCGTAGCGCGCGATCATGCCATCGATAACCGCACCACTGGCCTTATAGAAACGCCCCTGCTCCGCCTCCGGCTCATGCTTGAGCAGACGTGCGCACATCATCGGCGTCAGCGTCAGCGACACCAGCAGGGAAATCAGGATGGCCACCGTCAGGGTGATGGCGAACTCGCGGAACAGTCGGCCCACCACATCGGCCATGAACAACAGCGGAATCAGCACGGCGATCAACGAGATGGTCAGCGAGATCAGGGTGAAGCCGATCTGCCTGGCGCCCTTGAGCGCCGCATTCAGTGGGGTTTCGCCCGCTTCCAGGTGGCGGGCGATATTCTCCAGCATGACGATGGCGTCGTCGACCACGAAGCCGGTGGCGATGGTCAGGGCCATCAGGGTCAGGTTGTTGACGGTGAAGCCGGCCAGGTACATCACGCCGAAGGTGCCGATCAGCGACAGCGGCACGACGATGGAGGGAATGATCGTCGCCGCCAGCTTGCGCAGAAACAGAAAGGTCACCAGCACCACCAGCAGCACCGCCAGCAGCAACTCATGTTGCACGTCCGTCACCGCCGCGCGAATGGTCTGGGTGCGGTCGGTCAGCACGCTGACCTCGACATTGGCCGGTAAGCCGGCGGTGAGGCTGGGCAGCAAGGCCTGGATCCGGTCGACCACCTCGATCACATTGGCGCCGGGCTGGCGCTGCACATTGACCAGTACCGCTGCGTTGCGGTTGGCCCAGGCCGCCAGGCGATTGTTTTCCGCACCGTCGATGATCTCGGCGACATCCTTCAGGCGCAGCGCCGCGCCGTCCTGATAATTCAAGATCAGCTCGCGGTATTCGTCCGGCGATTTCAGCTGGTCGTTGGCATCCAGTTGCGAGACCCGGGTCGGACCGTCGAAGTTGCCCTTGGGCTGGTTGACGTTGCTCGCGGTGATCAGGCTGCGCACATCCGCGAGGTTCAGGCCATAGGCAGCCAGGGCTTGCGGATTGACCCGGATGCGTACCGCCGGGCGTTGGCCGCCGGCCAGGGTGACCAGGCCGACGCCACTGGTTTGCGCCAGCTTCTGCGCCAGGCGGGTATCGACCAGGTCGAAGACCTGCGGCAATGGCATAGTGGCCGAACGAATCGCCAGGGTCAGCACCGGGGTGTCCGCCGGGTTGACCTTGTTGTACACCGGCGGCGCCGGCAGATCGGCGGGTAGCAGGTTGCTCGCACCGCTGATTGCCGCCTGTACCTCCTGCTCGGCGACGTCCAGTCGCACCTGCAGATTGAAGCGCAGGGTGATCACCGAAGCGCCAGCGGAACTGCTCGAGGACAGTTGCTGCAAGCCCGCCATCTGGCCGAACTGGCGCTCCAGCGGCGCGGTCACCGCGCTGGTCATCACGTCCGGGCTGGCGCCGGGATACAGGGTCAGGACGCGAATGGTCGGGTAATCCACCTCAGGCAGCGCCGACACCGGCAGCATTCGGTAGGCGATCAGGCCGCTGAGGAAGATCGCCAGCATGATCAGGGTGGTGGCGACCGGGCGCAGGATGAACAGGCGGGAAGCGTTCATGCGTCTGCCGGAGTCCGCACGCTGGTTTGCTTGGCGGTCGGTGCCTGGCCTTCGCCGACCACCTCGACTGCGCTGCCATCACGCAGGCGGTCGGTACCCTCCAGCACCAGGCGTTCGCCCACGGCGACCCCCTGCTCGATCAGCGTCATCTGGCCATTGCTCGGCCCCGCCACGATCGGCCGTATCTGCACCTTGTCTTGTTCATCGATCACATAGACGAAGGTGCCGCGCGCGCCGAACTGCAAGGCCGCTGCAGGAATCAGCAGGGCCTGTTCGCGAGTCTCCACCAGCAGGCGGACGTTGACGAACTGATTGGGAAACAGCAGCTCTTCGGCATTCTCGAAGCGGGCCTTGAGCTTGACCGTGCCGGTGGCCGTATCGATCAGGTTATCCAGGCTGTCCAGGTACCCTTCGGCCATTTTCAATTTATCGCTGCGGTCCCAGGCCTCGACGTGCAAGCGCTGCCCCGCCCTGAACTGGCGCAGCACCGCCGGCAACTCGGCCTCGGGCAAGGTGAACATCAGGGAAATCGGCAGGGTCTGGGTAATCACCACCAGCGGCAATGTATCGCCGGACTTGACCAGGTTGCCGCGATCCACCTGACGCAGGCCGAGACGCCCACTGATGGGTGCGCGCACCTGGGTGAAGTCGAGGTTCAGACGCGCCTCGGCGACTGCGGCCTGATTGCTCTTGAGGGTGCCGCGGTACTGGCTGACCAGGGCCTGCTGAGTGTCGAGGGTCTGTTTGGCGATCGAGTCTTCGGCGTACAGACCACGGTAACGGGCCAGGTCCAACTCGGCATTGCGCAACTGCGCCTGATTTTCCTGCTGCACCCCCAGGGCCTGTTGCAGGGCCACTTCATAAGGCCGCGGATCGATCACTGCGAGCAGATCACCGGCCTTGACCCGCTGACCATCCTCGAACAGCAACTTGACCAGCTCACCGTCCACCCGGCCACGCACATTGACCGTGTTGTAGGCAGTCACGGTGCCCAGGGCTTTCAGCTCGATCGGGAAACTGCCTTGCGTGACAGTCGCCACCCGCACCGGCACCGCACCACCATCGCCCCAACGACTGCCGGCCTGGCTCTGCGGTTTAGCGGGCCAGAACCACCAGATCAGCACGAGCAGAAGCGCCAACAAAACCAGGCCAACCAGCCATTGGCGTGACTGCTTAGCGGTACGGGGGATTGCAGTTGTTTCAGGCATGGCAGGATCACTTCCTTGGAATGCCTGAACGATAAGCAGTGTCAGGCATGAAGCAAAGCCTCTTTACCGGCTATTTACCTCCAGCTGACGTGCTAAGCCCCTGAGCCACAACTGAAAACGGCCTCCAAGGGAGGCCGTCGGCTGTGTTGCCGGGTATTACTTGAGGACGCTCAGCGCCGCCTCGTAATTCGGCTCGTTGCCGATCTCGGCAACCAGTTCGCTGTGCAGGACCTTGTCGTTCTCGTCCAGCACCACCACGGCGCGGGCGGCGACACCGGTCAACGGGCCGTCGGCGATGGCGACGCCGTAGTCCTTGAGAAACTCACTGCCACGCATGGTCGACAGGTTCATCACGTTTTCCAGGCCTTCGGCGCCACAGAAGCGCGCCTGGGCGAATGGCAGGTCGGCGGAGATACACAGAACTACCGTGTTATCCAGCTTGCTGGCCCCGGCGTTGAAGGTACGTACCGAGGTCGCGCAGGTCGGGGTGTCGATGCTTGGGAAAATGTTCAGGACTTTGCGCTTGCCGGCCAGACTGGCCAGGCTGACATCGGCCAGGCCAGCACCGACCAGGGTAAATGCCGGGGCTTGCTGGCCGGGTTGTGGCAGCTGACCAGCGACTTGTACCGGATTGCCATGCAGGGTTACTTGAGTCATGGAGACGTCCTCTTTTGTCGGGGGAGTAAAAGCGAAAGCAGAGTTAAGCATGCCAGCTATGAAAAAACTCCGAAACACAGGGCTTTATCCTGGCACTGCCCAGCGCGTAATAAGGCTAACCCATTCAACCCGCACATCAGGGCCAGCTTGCTGACGCTAGTCGTAGCAGACAACGTTTTGCAAATACCGCCAGGCCCGCACACTTGCCCTGCCGACCTGGGCCAACAACTCGCGGTATGGCAGTGGGATCCCTGGGCAAGGCCGACAGCGCAGCCGTCGACTGGAACAGCCCAGACGGTGCGACGTAGCGGTGAGGGCCGAGGTCGGCGACAAAGCAGTATTGCGCGCCGAGATCACTATCTACGTGAGCCGCGCCTGAAATGCGACGGCCCGGAACAACCGGGCCGTCGTTGGCATTCGAACAACTGCCGGTCGCAGGTAACAGAACCAGGCAGTATTTCTCAGTCCACCCGGACCAGCACCCGGCCAACCAGCTTGCCGGCGATTATCTGGCCGATGGCCTCAGGCAACTGCTGCAGGCTGACTTCAGTCACCAAATGCTCGAGGTCGTCGAGCTTCCATTGCAGCGAGAGTTTGTCCCACATGGAGGCTTTGACCACCAGCGGCAGTTCGACCGAGTCGACCCCCAACAGGTTGACCCCACGAAGGATGAACGGCAGCACGCTGCCCTTGAACGCCACCCCAGCAGTCAACCCGCAGCAAGCGGCGCTGCCACCGTAGCGCAGCGACTTGACCACATTGAACAGAATATCGCCGCCGACGGTATCCACCGCCGCAGCCCATTGCTCCTTGAGCAGCGGACGCTCCGCACCTTCCTGCAGCTCGTTGCGCGGGACTATCTGTCGTGCGCCCAGGCTCTTCAGAAACTCGCCCTGCTCGGCCTTGCCGGTAGACGCCGCCACGCTGTAACCAAGCTTGCTCAACAAGGCCACGGCAACGCTGCCAACGCCTCCGGTCGCCCCCGTCACCAGGACAGGTCCGGCATCCGGGAGCACGCCGGCTTGCTCCAGTTTGGCGACGCAGAGCGCCGCAGTCAGACCCGCGGTACCCAGCACCATGGCCTCACGCAGGGACAAGCCTTGCGGCCGTTTCAGCGCCCAGGCCGACGGAATCCGAATATATTGAGCAAAGCCGCCCGCGGTATTCATGCCCAGGTCATAGCCGGTCACGATCACTTCATCGCCCACGCTGAATTCGGCGACACTAGAGTGCTCGACCACACCCGCGGCATCGATGCCTGGCGTATGCGGAAAATGCTTGGTCACGCCACGATTACCAGTGGCGGACAGGGCATCCTTGTAGTTCAAGGACGAGTAGCGAACCCGGATCAACAGCTCGCCGGCCGGCAGTTCGTTGATAGTGCGCTGGACAATCGCTTGTTCGAACTCGCCCGTCGCACTTTCGCGGGCCTGCAGTGCTGTGAACATGGTCATCTTCATCCCCTAGGGTAAAAGTGGATTATCAGGCTGTTGGAAAACGACCTGCGTGGCCGATCCTGCGTTGCACATGGCTTGCTACCAGAAACGCTGCTGATTCAGGCGGCTTAGCCAATTCAAACTGAAACGATCCAAGGCTACGCTGGCCGCCAACCCGACACGCTCCTGCAAACTTTTCTTCTCAACGTAGTGCAAGTGAAACAGCTCAGCCTGCTTGGCCCGTTCAGCCAGGTATTCGTCGCTGGTCTTGAGTTCATCGACCAGTTGTTTTTCCAGCGCGGCCAGGCCCAGCCAGACTTCGCCGGTGGCGATGTCGTCGATGTCCAGTTGCGGCCGATAGCGGGCAACGAAGTTCTTGAACAGCTCATGGATGACTTCCAGGTCTTCCTGGAATTTCTCCCGACCCTTCTCGGTATTTTCGCCAAAGACGGTCAGGGTGCGTTTGTACTCGCCAGCGGTAAGCACCTCGAAATCGATGTCGTGCTTTTTAAGCAGGCGGTGCACGTTGGGCAACTGGGCAACCACGCCGATGGAACCGAGCATGGCAAAGGGCGCGGAAATAATCCTCTCACCGATACAGGCCATCATGTAGCCGCCGCTGGCCGCGACTTTATCGATGCAGATGGTCAGCGGGATGCCGGCCTGGCGAATACGCACCAGTTGCGAGGACGCCAGGCCATAGCTGTGCACCATGCCACCGCCGCTTTCCAGGCGCAGCACCACTTCATCCTCAGGTGTAGCCAGGCTCAGCAAGGCGGTAATTTCATGGCGCAAGCTGTCAGTGGCCGATGCCTTGATATCGCCATCGAAGTCCAGGACAAATACGCGCGGCTTGTGCACCCCGGCTTTCTTCGCCAACTTGTCTGCCTTGGCCTCTTCCTTGTGCGCTGCCTTGAGTTGGCCCTTGTCCAGCACGGCCTGCTCGAGTCGTTGGCGCAGCTGCTTGTAGAAATCGTTGAGCTTGTCCACCTGCAACTGCCCGCCAGCGCGGCGACCCTTGCCGCGTGCTGCAACTGCTGCCGCCAGAATCACCAGAACAGCCACTACCAGCGTTACCGTTTTGGCCAGAAAGGCCGCATATTCTGCGAAAAACTCCACGCATGTCCCCTCAATTATTCATTGCAGCGCACAGCGCCTGTCAGCGCTCATTGCAATCAAGCATACCGACGCCACCGGCTGCCGACCAGTTGCCTGCCGTGCACGCATGAATGACAGCCCATAAATTCAAACAAGCGTATGTTTTTTCGTTGACAGGTCTGCACGATCCTCATACGCTCGGCGAACTTTTACCGAACCAGGGCAGTGGCTAACGTGGGCAGCATTTACCTGATCAGACATGGCCAAGCTTCATTCGGCGCCGCTGACTACGATGTGCTATCACCCGTCGGGATTCGTCAGGCTGAAGTGCTGGGCGCCCACCTGGCTGATCTCGGTATTCGCATCGATCGCAGCCTGAGTGGCGCATTACGCCGCCAACAGCACACCGCCAACGCGGCAATGAGCCAGTTGAGCAACAGCGGCCAAGCCATTCCTGAACTGCACGTGGATGCCGCCTTCAACGAATTCGATGCCGATGCGGTGATCCACCGCCTGCTCCCCGGTCTGCTGGACGATGAACCCGAAGCCCTGCATGTGCTGCGCAACGGGGCACAGAACCGCGCCGAGTTCCAACGCCTGTTCTCATTGCTGATCGGCCGCTGGATATCCGGCGAACACGACCAGCCCGGCCTGCAAAGCTGGCAGGCATTCGTCGAACAGGTCCAGGGTGGACTGACCCGCCTGCTGCAACAGGCCGATAGTAAGCAGAACATCGCGATCTTCACCTCAGGCGGTACCATCACCGCATTGTTGCAGTTGATCACCGGCGTCCCGGCGGCCAAGGCCTTCGAATTGAATTGGCAAATCGTCAACACGTCACTGAGCTGCCTGAAATTTCGCGGCAGCCAAGTGAGCCTGGCTTCCTTCAACAGCCATGTGCATTTACAGCTGTTGAAGGAGCCGGAACTCATCACCTACCGCTGAGTACCGGCCTACCGCGCCCATAAGGGCGCGTGAAAACCCTGAAAACAAAGGAAGACATCATGAGCGTTGCAGACATCATCAATACCATGCAGTCCAAGTTCAATGCCTCTGCCGCTGCGGGTCTGGACCTGGTGTTCCAGTTCAACATCGAAGACGGTGAGAACCACTACCTGGTCGTCAAGGACGGCACCTGCGACGTCAAGCAAGGCGATGCCGACAACGCCAGCGTGACCCTGATCATGGACAGCGAAACCCTCAAGGGCATCACCAGCGGCGAGACCGATGGCATGCAGGCCTTCATGGCCGGCAAGCTGCGCGCCGAAGGCGACATGATGTTGGCCATGAAGCTGGGTGAGCTGTTCCCGGTCTAAGCATCATTGCAGTAGCCTCAGCGTAAAACCGGAGCCCCGTGCTCCGGTTTTTTTTCGCCTGCAGACTTGCCTGCAGATCGATCAGGCTGCTTGATTAAGCGGCAACACGATCGTCTATAACGACGTGTATTGCTTGTTACGGCCAGGGTGCAGTATTAGATTGACCAATAATCTAGGGTACCCATTATAAGTAGAAGGGATAAGCATGGCGCTTACTGACCAGTCCACTCGCATCCGCGAGGGCGAAGAGCTCGACTCTGCGATCATCGATCCGTACCTCAAGGCGCATATACCCGGCCTGACTGGCGAGCCACGGATCAGCCAGTTCCCCGGCGGCGCTTCGAACCTGACCTACCTGATCGAATATCCCGAGAAGGAATTCGTCCTGCGTCGTCCGCCCTTTGGCCACAAGGCCAAATCCGCTCACGATATGGGCCGCGAATACCGCATTCTCAACCAGCTCTACGAGGCCTTCCCCTACTGCCCGAAAGCCTATGTGCACTGCACGGACGAATCGGTGATCGGCGCCGAATTCTATGTAATGGAACGGGTCAACGGCATCATCCTGCGCTCCGACATGCCGGCCGAGCTGAACCTCGATGCCGACAAGACCCGTCAGCTGTGCAAGAGCTTCATCGACAAGATGGTCGAACTGCACAACGTCGACTACGCCGCTTGCGGTCTCGGCGACCTGGGTAAACCGGAGGGTTATGTAGAGCGCCAGATCGGTGGCTGGAGCGCTCGCTACGAGAAGGCTCTGACCCCTGACGCGCCATTGTGGGAGCCGGTCAAGGCCTGGCTGAAAGACAAGATGCCGGCCGACCACCCCAAATCGGCCATCGTGCATAACGATTACCGCTTCGACAACGTGATCCTCGACCCGCAAAACCCGATGCAGATCATCGGCGTGCTCGACTGGGAGCTGACCACCATTGGCGACCCGCTGATGGACCTGGGTAACACCCTTGCCTACTGGATCGAGGCCGACGATCCCGCGCCGGTGCAAATGATGCGCCGTCAGCCAAGCAATGCGCCCGGCATGCTCAGCCGTCAGGCGTTCGCTGACTACTACGCCGAACGCTCCGGCATCGACATCAAGAGCATCGACTTCTACTACACCTACGGCCTGTTCCGCCTGGCCGGGATCGTGCAGCAGATCTACTACCGCTATTACCACGGCCAGACCCAGGACAAACGTTTTGCGCAGTTCATTCAAATGAACAAACTGCTGGAGCAGATGAGCCTTCAGGTCATCAACAAATCGCAGCTGTAATTAAATGGCCCGGGGCTGGTTGATTGGATCGATTAACCCCTGCCGCGAACTCAGTACCTTTGAACAAGGGGAACCACATGTCCAAGACCCACCTGTTTGACCTCGACGGCAAGATCGCGTTCGTATCCGGCGCCAGCCGCGGAATCGGCGAGGCCATCGCCAAGCTGTTGGCTCAGCAAGGTGCCCACGTGATCGTCTCGAGCCGCAAGATCGATGGCTGCCAGGGCGTCGCCGACGCCATCATCGCCGACGGCGGCAAGGCTACCGCGATGGCCTGCCATATCGGCGAAATGGAGCAGATCACCAACGTGTTCGCGCAGATCCGCGAGCAGTTCGGTCGCCTGGACATCCTGGTCAACAACGCAGCCACCAACCCACAGTTCGGCAACGTCCTGGAGACCGACCTGTCGGCCTTTCAGAAGACCGTCGATGTCAATATCCGCGGCTATTACTTCATGTCCATCGAAGGCGGCAAGCTGATGAAGGAAAACGGCGGTGGCAGCATCGTCAATGTCGCCTCGATCAACGGCGTATCCCCAGGCGAAATGCAGGGCATCTACTCGGTGACCAAAGCCGCAGTGATCAGCATGACCAAGGTCTTCGCCAAGGAATGCGCGCAGTTCGGCATTCGCTGCAACGCCCTGCTGCCAGGCCTGACCGACACCAAATTTGCCTCCGCACTGACCAAGAACGATGCCATCCTCAACCTGGCGCTGCAGCGCATCCCACTCAAGCGCGTGGCCGACCCGAGCGAAATGGCCGGTGCCGTGCTGTACCTGGCCAGCGACGCCTCCAGCTACACCACCGGCGTGTCACTGAACGTCGACGGTGGCTTCCTGTCCTGATACGGATCAGGCGGGCATGCAAAGGGACCTTAGGGTCCCTTTTTGTTGCTATGCCCTGAACGCGGCGCATACGGCACGCCACAGCGGCGATAGAAGCAAGCAGCGCTTCCTCCCTGGATGCTTGCGCGCCTTGCTCTACTGCCAGTCCTGCAGCGCTTGCTTGGCCGCCTGGTTCATCGGCTGCGCCAGCAGACCGGTCGGCGTAAGACTGATGCTGTATACCGCCTGATCGGCAATTGGCAGATAGGAAACCCGACGTGCCTGGGCATCGAACATGAGCAGGTCGTGCTGGCCCAGACGCAGCCAGCGCCAAAGGTCGACACCGTAGGGGCTTTGCGTCAGCTCGACCTGACCCTGCTGTGCCTGCGCCTGTTGCTCGATGGAAAGGAAACGACCCGAGAGATTATCCAGTCGGTAGCCGGGCTCCAGCCCGATCAGAGCAGCGAGCCCCTTCCATTGGAGAAAACGCACATCCAGCTGCCACAAATCCCCCTCCAGCAGCACGCTGCGCTCGCCCCCGCCCTCCAGCAGATTGACCCGATATCGTGGGCCGTCAGCCTCGAAGCTCAAGGTCACCAGCGGCTTGTCCTCCGGCAATGGGGCATAGCTGTGAAGGTCGTAGGCCACCAGGCCGATGAAACCGGCCAGAGCCAGAAAAGCCAGGCCGCAGGTGCCACGCAACCAGCCGAGAAACCAGTGACTGTTGAACAGAATGCGCGCGGCAACCAACACCACCAGCACTGCCAGCAACGCTGTCGCCCATGCCAGACCGTTATATTGCATCGAGTCGATTCCTTGCCCGTGAAAATGTCGGCATTATGCGCAGCAACCCCGCCAGCGAACAGCAGCTTCGCTGCACAATCGGACACAGGTCGTCTTTTCCATGCCCTTGCCTTTCGAGCTTGCCATTGACCCGGCAACCCTAGCCATTCTCGCCCTAGTGGCCTTCATCGCCGGCTTCGTTGATGCAATTGCCGGCGGCGGCGGCCTGCTGACCATTCCGGCCCTGCTGATGGCCGGCCTGCCGCCGCACCTGGTGCTAGGCACCAACAAACTGTGCGCAACCTTCGGCTCGGCCACTGCCAGCTATACCTTCTACCGCCGCAAGCTGTTCGCTCCCCTGCCCTGGCGCAATGCGCTGATCGGTACCGCGATCGGTGCCCTGCTGGGGGCGACACTGGTGCACTGGCTGCCGGCCGCCTGGCTCAATCAACTGTTGCCGGTGGTGGTATTCGCCTGCGGACTCTATCTACTGTTCGGTCGCACCCCGGCGGCTCCGCTCAACGCCGATGCGCCTATTGCGCAAGGCCGGCAGTGGCCGCAAGGCCTCGGCCTGGGCTTCTACGATGGCGTCGCCGGGCCGGGCACCGGAGCCTTCTGGACAGTCAGCAGCCTGCTGCTCTACCCGCTCGACCTGGTCCGCGCCAGCGGCGTGGCACGCAGCATGAATTTCGTCAGCAATGCCTGCGCCCTGGCGGTATTCATCGTCGCCGGGCAAGTGGCCTGGCTGCTCGGCATCAGCATGGGCATCGCCCTGATGGCCGGGGCTTTTCTCGGTGCACGCTCGGCAATCCGCGGCGGCTCGAAATTCATCCGGCCGGTGTTCATCCTGATGGTGCTGCTACTCGCCGCGCGCTTAGCCTGGCAGCACTGGTTCGGCCTGGTGTAGATGGATGGCACTGCATCCACCCACCGAGCGCGGCTATTCCAGCAGCGCCGGCTCCGGCAGCCCGAGCCGGCGCGCCACATAGAGGTCGATCAGGTAGCGGGCGATCGAGCGCGGGGCTGGCAACGGCGGCAACTGGTGCACGCTGAACCACTGCGCATCCTCAATCTCGTCGACCTGCATGACAATTTCGCCAGTCGCATATTCGGCATGAAAACCGAGCATCAGGGAATGCGGAAACGGCCAGCCCTGGCTTCCCAGGTACTGCAGGTTCTTGACCTCGACCCCGACTTCTTCGCGCACCTCGCGGGCCACGCACTGTTCGACCGACTCACCCGCTTCGACGAAACCGGCCAGAGTGCTGTAGACGCCGGGGACGAAGCGCGGCGAGCGGGCCAGGAGGACTTCATCCTCGCGGGTGACCAGTACAATCATGCTCGGTGACAGACGCGGATAGTGGTGCAGCTCGCAGCGCGGGCAATGCATGGCGCGCTCGCCAGCGAAATGCAGCATCGGTTCGCCACAGCTGCCGCAATAACGGTGTTGGCGCGCCCAGGTACCGATCTGCGTCGCATAGCCGAGCATCTTGAAGGTCTCGGCATCGCCCTGCAGCATGAACTGGCGCAGGCTTTGCCAGCTGCAACCGGGCATATCGAACGGGTCCTGCAACTCCAGCAGGTAGATGGCATCGCCATCGAAATGGCCGATGCCGTGCTCGGCCAGAATCGGCAGCTCCTGCTTTATCAACCATTCGCGGGGAAACAGCACGCCGTTGCTGTCCGCCAGAAACTGCTGCCGGCAATGCACCAGCGCCCAACCACCGGGCAGCTGGCTATCGAGTAAGGCGGGCTGCCAACGCTGGGGCATTTATGCGGCCACCTGTATGCCAAGGGCGCGCACGCTCTCTGCGGCCAAATCGAGCACGCTGGGCTGGGTTTCCGGGCGCATTACCGCACCCGCCTCCAGATAGTATTCAAGACTGCTAAGCGCGTCGGCAAGGGTCTCCAGCATTTGCTCGGAAGGCATCTTCGGCGCTTCGAACATCTGCGTCTGGATGTATTCGGCGCAGGCGCCAATCAGCAAGGCCGCCCGCTCCTGGCCGAGGAACCACAGCCCGCCGCGCACCGCCTGCAGGCTGAACGGCACATTGGACAGGTGCATGCGGTCGCCGTCGGCTTCCAGATAGGCCGTGATCGCGCGCTTGGCCAACGCCAGACCGCCACGGGCCTCATCGACCACGACGATACGGGCCTCGTTGAGCTGGTAGTAGGCAAAGGATTCAAGCTCCTTGCCCGGCGCTGGCTGCCCGGCGCTGTTGTCACGCCGCTCACCGCGCTCCAGGCTGGCGACCATCCCTTCGACATAGAGCACCGCATCGGCCAGCTTGAGTAGTTCCTGCTGTTGCGGGGCGCGCGCCTCGCTCCAGAGCGCAACCGTCTGCAGTTGCGCATTCAGCATATTGCCCGCCGAGCTGAGGCCGACCATGCCCAGGGTCTTGCTCAGCTTGCCAAGCAGGGCATGCAGATTGCCGATGCTTTCAGCCTGCACGGTGCCCCGTTCGATCAGGTCGAGCATGTCTTTGACGCTGATCAGCTCTTCGCGAATGGCCGTGCTCAGCGAGCGCATCACCGCCTGCCCGGGGCCAGCCAGGCGCTGGTATTCCTCTTCCAGCAGATGATCGGTGAATGGCAGCGAGGTCAGAGCAAACAGCTCGCGTACAGGCGTGGCCAGAGATCCGCGGCTGTCGGCCAAGGCCACCAGATAAAGCAGTTCCTTGAGCAGGCTGCGCGGCGGCTCATACTGACTGTTAGCCAGTACCTGCTTGAGCTCACGGTCGATGCGCGAGAACAACTGCTTGCGCGACTTGCGCGCCAACAGCTGACCATCGAGCTGAGCCTCCATTGCCGCAGCGCCAAGCCAGCTCAGGCGACCACGCGGCTCATTGGCGTACAGGCTGTCCAGTCGACTCATGGCGCGACCCATCAGCTTCAAGCTGGCCTGCGGATTCTGATCGCGGATAAAGCCCAGCAAGCCCACCTGATACATGTGGCGCAAGCGCCGCCCTTCGGTTTCCTTGGCGGCTGCGTCCAGCGTTGCCGGTGCCGTACGCGGGCGGGCATGATCGAGGCGCACGCTGAAGAAGAAGCTTTCCGGCAGTGCCGGCTGGCCACCGGCCTGGCGCAGGTCATTGATCGCCGGCAGCAGCAACTCGGGCATTTCCTGACGGTGCACGTCGACGTTTTCCAGATAGCGACGCAGTACATGCAGCGCATTGCTCAGCGCCGAGAGCTGCACATCGCGCTCTGCACCAGCGCCGACAGGAATATCGGTGGCCTGTTCGAGCACTTCCTGCGCGAGCAACTCGGCACCGGCCAACTCGACCACATTGAGCGTACCGCGGACCTGATGAAGACTTTCCACCGCCTGTTGCAGCAAGCTGCCGTTATGTCGCTCGGCAATGAAATGCTCGAGGCTCGACTCGGCCTCCTCCATGGTGGTGAACAGTTCGTTACGCACCAGACTCAGTGACGTGGCTCCAGAAACCATGCGCTAGTGCGCCTCCCGCGCCGGTAGAGAAGACAATTGCATGGCTCGCATCAGTCGGCGAACTCCGGCTTCTGCTTGCTCATATGCGCAGCCATGGCCACGCGCAAGTCAACTGATTGCAACATCGCAGCGTTCCAGGTGGCGATGTACTCGAGGCCATCGTCAACCCGATGGTCGCGCATGTAGCGAATCATTTCCTTGGTACCACGCACCGCCACCGGGGATTTTTCGGCGATTTCACGGGCAATCTCCATCACCCCGTCGAGCAAGGCGGGCATGTCAGTGTAAGTGCGATTGACCAGGCCGATGCGCCGCGCCTCTTCACCGTCGATGGTGCGCCCGGTGAAGGCCAGCTCACGCATCATGCCGTCGCCAATGATCCGTGGCAGGCGCTGCAAGGTACCGACATCGGCGGCCATGCCAATATCGATTTCCTTGATCGAGAACTGCGCGTCGACCGTCGAGTAGCGCATATCGCAGGCCGAGACCAAGTCGATGGCGCCGCCCAGGCAATAACCCTGGATCGCCGCCAATACCGGCTTGCGACACTGGTCGACGGCATTGAAAGAGGCTTGCAGCTCGAGAATCTTGCGCCGCAGTTTTTCCGCGTTGCGTCCGACATCCGGCCCCATCTGGCTGCCGAGCTGGGCCAACATCATCAGGTCGATACCGGAAGAAAAATGCTTGCCGGCCCCCGATAGTACGACCACCCGCACCTCGTCCGTGGCGTCGATCCAGCGAAAGATCTCGATGATCTCCGTCCAGAAATCGGCATTCATGGCGTTGATTTTTTCCGGGCGGTTGATCAACACGTGGGCGATCTTATCTGCCAACTCGACACTAAAGGCTTTGTAGTCGGACACGGCAGTCATCCTCAGCAACTAAAGGCGCGAACGCGCGCAGAGACATTCTTGTGGTCATTGCCGCGCAACTATAACAAGCACGGCATAAATGTCGATGCCGGCCACTGTGACGCAGAACACGCCACTGGACTTAAGCAGCGCTTTGACTGTTGACGGTAACCACTTGATCTAGCGGAAATAGTCCGGCAAGGGCGCTGATCGCAGGGCGCACCCGCCCAAGCGCCAACGCCCTGCTCGCACCTCAGAGCTTGATGCAGTCCACCGTGTAGGCGTTGCCGTCCGGGCCTTCATTGCGTTGCAGGCCGTGCACGTCGGCGTCGAAGCCTGGGAAGCTGCGGTCGAAGGTGCGGGCGAACTCCAGGTAATCGATGATCGAGCGGGTCGCCGGGGTGAAGCGCTCGCCCGGCATGATCAGCGGGATACCTGGCGGATAGGGGACCAGCATGACCGCGGCGATCCGCCCGTCGAGCTGCTCGATCGGCACGGCCTCGACTTCGCCGCGTACCAGCTGGTTGTAGGCATCGGCGGGCCTCAGGGCGACTTCCGGCAGCACCGTGTACATGCGCTTCATGGCCTTGGCCGTGGCGTTGTCGCCGTAGCAGCGGTGCAGCGCATCGCACAGGTCACGCAGGCCCATGCCGTGGTAGTGCGCACCGCCGACCTTGGCAATCGAGGGCAAGGCGACCGTCAGCGGCAGGTTGACGTCATAGCTGCGCTTGAACTCCAGCAGCTCAGTGAGCAAGGTGCTCCACTTGCCCTTGGTGATGCCCATGGAGAACAACACCAGGAAGGAATACAGGCCGGTTTTCTCGACCACCAGGCCACGCTCCCAAAGGAACTTGCTGACCACCGCTGCCGGAATCCCGCACTGATCGAGCTTGCCGCCCGCGGTCAGTCCCGGGGTCACCAGGGTGACCTTGATCGGATCGAGCAGCACGTAATCCTCGGCCACCTCGCCGAAGCCATGCCACTCGGCTTGCGGTTGCAACAACCAGCTCTCGGTCGCCACCTCGTCGACGCCCTCGGCCTGGGGCGGTTGCCAGATACTGAACCACCAATCGTCGACACTGAGATTCTGCCGCAGGTTGGCCAGGGCACGACGAAAACTCAGCGCCTCATCGAAGGTTTCCTGGATCAGCGAACGCCCTGCCGGGCCTTCCATCATCGCCGAGGCCACATCCAGCGAAGCGATGATGCCGTACTGCGGCGAGGTCGAGATATGCATCATGAAGGCTTCGTTGAAGCGATCGCGATCCAGCTGACGGGCACCGCCATCCTGTACATGGATCATTGAGGCTTGGCTGAACGCCGCCAGCAGCTTGTGCGTGGAGTGGGTACTGAACACCAACGGCGCATTGGCTGAGCGGGTTGTGCCCATTCCATAGCGCCCGGCATAGAACTCGTGGAAGGCCGCATAGGCATACCAGGCCTCATCGAAATGCAGCACCTCGACGCTGTTACCCAGGGTTTGCTTGATAAGCTCGGCGTTGTAGCACAGCCCGTCGTAGGTCGAGTTGGTCACCACCACCAGCTTGACCATGGCCCCGCTACTGTTGGGCACGCGGCCTCGGGCCAGCGGGCTGGCGTCAATCTTCGCCTGGATCGACTCGCGGCTGAACTCGGATAGCGGAATCGGCCCGATGATGCCCAGTTCGTTACGCTCCGGGCACAGATACAGCGGAATTGCGCCGGTCATGATGATCGCGTGGAGAATCGACTTGTGGCAGTTGCGGTCGACCAACACCAGGTCGTCGCGCCCGACCATGCCGTGCCAGACGATCTTGTTGGCGGTCGAGGTGCCGTTGATCACGAAGTAGGTGTGATCGGCACCGAAGTTGCGTGCGGCGCGGGCCTCGGCCTCGGCCAGGGGGCCGGTGTGATCGAGCAGCGAACCCAGTTCCGGCACCGACACCGACAGGTCTGAACGCAGGGTGTTCTCGCCAAAGAACTGGTGGAACGCCTGGCCCACCGGACTCTTGCGGTAAGCCACCCCGCCGCCATGGCCGGGCGTGTGCCAGGAGTAGTTGGATTGTGCGGTGTGCTGCACCAGCGCTTTGAAGAATGGCGGCAGCAGGCAGTCCAGGTAATTACGCGCGGCGCGGGCGACTTGGCGGGCGAGGAACGGCACCGTATCCTCGAACAGATAGAGGATACCGCGCAGCTGGTTGAGGTCGGCCATGGCTTCGGCCGGCGCATTCTCGATGGTCACCTGCTCACCCAGGGCGAAGATCGGCAATTGCGGCGCCCGTCGCCGGGCGATGCGGATCAACTCGACCATGTCCTGCAGCAGATGCTCATTCTCCCCCGCGCCCTCGGCAGTGACCAGGATGCAGGCGAGGCCGTGATGGGTCGAGGCGACGATCCGCCCCTCGGCGGAGCTGGCAGTGGACAGGATGCTGAAACCGTCCTGCTCCAGCTCGTGAGCGATGGCCCGCACCCGATCACCGGCCACGGTATCGGCCTTGATATCGCGGTGCACGATCAGCACGGGAAACTTGAGGTCTTTATACATTGGGGTAATCCGGTATTCACGGCATGATTTGATAGTTGCCGTCAGTAAACACCATGCAATAACCTTTTAGGAAACCGGACCGTCGACCTTGGTAATGCTTTGTCGCTTTTTTGAATCATTACAGTATCCGCGGCCTTATCGAGTCGTGGATTGCCAGGTGTCGACAACCCCTGCGGTGACCACTTCGGTTCGAGGTTGTGGAAATAGCCAGTGTCGAAGTAGGCGGGTGTTTTTTCCTAAGCCCCTCCTCCCAGGCACTATCGTTATCCTCGAGGCCAGCCAATGGGCGCGGCCAGTGCGGGCATCCAGCCGCCCGGGGAGTCTTGCATGGCCAGTATCGTTACCCTGACCCTCAGCCCGGCGCTCGACAGCGCCACCAGCATTGCGCGCCTCCGTCCGGACGCCAAGCTGCGCTGCAGCGAACCCCGCTATGCGCCCGGCGGCGGCGGCATCAACGTTGCCCGCGCGATTCACCTGCTCGGCGGCAGTGCCCTGGCGCTGTTCCCGGCCGGCGGCCCCACCGGCCTGCACCTGGCCGAGTTGCTGGTCGCCGAAGGGGTGGCCTGCCAGGTCCTGCCGATCAGCGCCTGGACCCGCGAATGCCTGAATGTGGTGGAGCAGGCCAGCGCCCAGCAGTACCGCTTCATCCTGCCGGGTGCGCGCCTGAGCGAGACCGAACAGACGCAGCTGCTGACGGCGTTGGCCGACCTGCCCGCGCTGGACTACCTGGTGATCAGCGGCAGCCTGCCTGCCGGGCTCGCCGACGACTTTATGGCGCGCCTGCTACAGACCGCCGCGCAGCGTGGCGCACGCTGCATCCTCGACAGCTCGGGCGAGGTATTGCGCCAGGCGCTGGACATCGGTGGGCTGTTCCTGATCAAGCCTAATCTCAATGAGTTCGCCGCCCTGACCGGGGAGAACGTCGACGAATCGGACCAGCTGCTCAGGGTGGCTCGCAGCCTGGTCGATGCGGGCAAATGCGAAGCTGTGCTGGTCTCGCTCGGGCCCCAGGGCGCGCTGCTGGCAACCCGCGAGCTGACCGAGCGGATCATCGCGCCGACGGTGAAAAAACTCAGCACTGTGGGTGCCGGCGACAGCCTGGTCGGCGCCCTCACCCTCAAGCTCGCCCAGGGCGCGGGCCTGGCAGAAGCCGCACGCTATGGTATCGCCGCCGGCAGCGCGGCGATCATGACGACAGGCAGCGAGCTGTGCCGCCGCGCCGATACCGAGCGACTATTTGCCTGGCTGCAGGCCCGGTGCTGAACATCTTCCTAGCAGAGACTCAGACCAGGCAAGTCCAATTGCTCGGCGCACCGCTCCAGGGAGCGCTGCTGGGTGGCCGCGTAGAGTGCCAGCTCATCGAGCAGCGGAGCGCCCAGCGCGCGCTCGAATGTGTCCCTACTGGATGACTGCCCATAACAGCCGCGAGATGCATCACCCAGATTGGACTGAAAGATGCCGGCCGCGCTGACCGGCAAAAAGTCCTCATAGATCAGCGGCTCGAAACCCAGATGGCCCTGCTCGACCAGTCCGTCAAGGCTGTCGGCCAACTCGCCGCGGGCCTTGGCGACCAACCCCGCCGCGCTGACGCTGTAGCGGAAGTAGGCCAGGCCCTGCTGGCGCAGGCTGGGATAATCATCCGGAAAGGCGGCGAACTGCTTGCTCAGCACGGTCATATAGGCCGCGCGGCATCAACAGCATCAACCCGGTGGACGGCGCCAAGTTCAAGGAAGGCTTGATCCCGGTGAACATGTGCTATCTGCCGCAGAGTCTAATCGAGAAGCTGTCGGCCGAAGCCTTCTACCAGCTGGATTGGTAGCAGACGGTGATGGACAACTGCAGCACCTTCTTCTCGCAAAACGATTTCGTCGCCGTTGGCTGCCAGCCCCTCCCGGTCGGCCCGAATCTCAGCGCCAACCACAGACCCAACCCTTCCTTCGCACCTGGCATGTTTAGGCCAATCGCCAAGTACTTCACCGAGCTTGCGGGTAGTGATGGGGTATCAAGTCAAGTGGGCAGTTTCCTGATACGTGGCCGTTTACACAAATCGATGCGTCACCCTCTCTTGTCTCGCGTCGCATCAATGCAGATTCGACTAAACGTACACGCAGCCCGTCAGATCGTATTATTTTTTCATCTTATCGATATTTTATGAGTCTTATTGTCACACCAGGTGCTCTTTAGACTGAGCCGGTCCGAAATAAACCCCTGGAGAAAACAACAATGAACGTCCTCCTACTTGGCGCCGGCCACATCGGTTTCACCATCGCTCAACTGCTGCACAACTCCGGCGACTACAAGCTGCTGGTGGCTGATCGCGAGACCAGTTCGCTGAAGGCGATCGATGCCCTCGGCATCGCCACTCAGCAGCTCGATTCGGCCGATGCCGGCGCCCTCGAAGCACTGATGCAAGGTTACGATGCCGTGCTCAATGCCCTGCCGTACCACATGGCCATCAGCGTCGCCCAGGCGGCCAAGAACAGCACCACCCACTACTTCGACCTGACCGAAGACGTCCACGCGACCAAGAGCATCATGGAGCTGGCCAAGGACGCCAAGACCGCCTTTATGCCGCAGTGCGGCCTGGCGCCTGGCTTCATCGGCATTGCCGCGCACTCCCTGGCCCGCGATTTCGACAGCGTGCGCGAGGTCAAGATGCGCGTCGGCGCCCTGCCGGAGTTCCCCACCAACGCCCTCAAGTACAACCTGACCTGGAGCGTCGACGGCCTGGTTAACGAGTACTGCCATCCCTGTGAAGCAATCCGCAACGGCAAACTGCAGATGGTCCAGCCCATGGAAGGCCTGGAACACTTCTCTCTGGACGGCGTCGAGTACGAGGCGTTCAACACCTCCGGCGGCCTGGGCACCCTGTGTGAAACCCTGCAAGGCAAGGTCGAAGTCCTCGACTACAAGACCGTGCGTTACCCGGGTCACCGCGACCTGATGAAGTTCCTCCTGGAAGACCTGCGCCTGGCCAGCCATCAGGAAAAGCTAAAGGACATCCTGCGCGGCGCCGTGCCGAGCACCATGCAGGACGTGGTGCTGGTGTTCGTCACCGTCAACGGCATGAAGGATGGCAAGCTGGTGCAGCAGGTGTTCAGCCGCAAGATCTTCGCCGCGGTGCAGAACGGCCGCCTGACCAGCGGCATCCAGATCACCACCGCCGCCGGTATCTGCGCGGCACTGGATCTGTTCCGCGAGAAGCGCCTGCCGCAGGCAGGCTTCATCAGCCAGGAGCAGGTTTCCCTGGACGACTTCCTCGCCAACCGCTTCGGCCTGGCCTACGAAGAGCACAGCGATCAGACCCAGGAAGCTGCCTGAGTGTGTCCGGCGCGCGGCGGCCAAGCCGCCGCGCGCCACTGATTGCTGTACAAGGTGCCGGGATGGCTCGACCGCCCGGCCGCCGCAAGACCCGGCTCGCTCAGGCGGCAAGTTGAGTCGTTTGCGGAATGATACGTGCCCTTGTTTTCGCTGGCTGGATGCCCGCGGAGTCCGCTCGCACGCCCCGTCGAGGCGCCCCCGACAGCCATCTGGAACCCCCGTACTGGAGGGCCTGCAACTGGTCAACCTGACGCAATACTGAACGCCTTCGACGCATAACGAGCAGCAGCGATCGGCGTGACCCGGCAGTATCCGCTACGCGAAAAAAGAATAATAAGAGGTGCCTCAATGACTGGTTCTCCACCTGCACTTGAAATCCGCGACCTGCACAAGCGCTACGGCGCGCACGAGGTGCTCAAGGGCATTTCCCTGACCGCCCGGGACGGCGACGTCATCTCCATCCTCGGCTCTTCCGGCTCCGGCAAGTCGACCTTCCTGCGCTGCATCAACCTGCTCGAGTCGCCCCACCGCGGACAGATCCTGCTCAACGGCGAAGAACTGCGCCTGAAGAAGAGCCAGGATGGCGCCCTGGTTGCGGCCAGCAACCAGCAGATCAACCGGCTGCGCAGCGAGATCGGCTTCGTCTTCCAGAACTTCAACCTGTGGCCGCACATGAGCGTGCTCGACAACATCACCGAGGCGCCGCGCCGCGTGCTGGGCCTGAGCAAGGCCGAGGCCGTCGAGCGAGCCGAGGCCCTGCTGGCCAAGGTCGGCATCGCCGACAAGCGCCACGTCTACCCCAACCAGCTTTCCGGCGGCCAGCAGCAGCGCGCGGCGATCGCCCGCACCCTGTGCATGGAGCCCAAGGTGATCCTGTTCGATGAGCCGACCTCGGCCCTCGATCCGGAAATGGTCCAGGAAGTCCTCAACGTGATCCGCGCACTGGCCGATGAAGGCCGGACCATGCTGCTGGTCACCCACGAAATGAACTTCGCCCGCCAGGTGTCTAGCGAAGTGGTGTTCCTCCACCAGGGCCTGGTCGAGGAACAGGGCCCGCCGGCTCAGGTGTTCGACAACCCGAGTTCGGCGCGCTGCAAGCAGTTCATGTCCAGCAACCACTAACGGAGTGTCATCGCATGCATAAGTACAAGAAAATCTTGCTGACCACCGCCGCTACCCTGGCTTTCGCCAGTAGCGTAGTCGCCGCCGACAAACTGAAGATCGGCACCGAAGGCGCCTACCCACCGTTCAATCTGATCGATGCCAGCGGCCAGGCGGTCGGCTTCGACGTGGAAATCGCCCAGGCCCTGTGCACCAAGATGCAGGCCGAGTGCGAGGTGGTCACCTCCGACTGGGACGGCATCATCCCGGCCCTGAACGCCAAGAAGTTCGACGCCATCGTCGCCTCCATGTCGATCACCGAGGAGCGCCAGCAGGCCGTCGACTTCACCGCCCCCTACTACACCAACAAGCTGCAGTTCATCGCCCCCAAAGGCGCCGAGTTCAAGACCGACGCCGCCAGCCTGAAAGGCAAGGTGATCGGCGCCCAGCGTGCCACCATCGCCGGCACCTGGCTGGAAGACAACCTCGGCGAGGTGGTCGACATCAAGCTGTACGACACCCAGGAAAACGCCTACCTCGACCTCACCTCGGGCCGCCTCGACGGCGTCCTGGCCGACACCTTCGTCAACTGGGAATGGCTCAAGAGCGACGCCGGCAAGGACTTCGAGTTCAAGGGGGCGCCGGTGTTCGACAACGACAAGATCGGCATCGCCGTGCGCAAGGACGACCCGCTGCGCGAGAAGCTGAACAGCGCGCTGCAGCAGATCGTCGCCGACGGCACCTACCAACAGATCAACGCCAAGTACTTCCCCTTCAGCATCTACTGACCAGCCTGACGGGCGCGGCGCCTGTCGCGTCGTGCCCGTCCCTGTGGTGGGACGAACCATGACTCTCGATCTCTACGGCTTTGGCCCGGCGCTGCTGACCGGCGCCCTGATGACCATCAAACTGGCGCTCTCGGCGCTCTCCCTCGGCCTGGTGCTCGGCCTGCTCGGCGCATTGGCCAAGACCTCGGCCTACAAGCCACTGCAATGGCTCGGCGGCTGCTATTCGACCCTGGTGCGCGGGGTACCCGAACTGCTCTGGGTACTGCTGATCTATTTCGGCACGGTCAGCCTGCTGCGCAGCCTGGCCGACCTGCTCGGCCTCGACAGCCTGGAACTCAGCGCCTTCGCCGCCGGCACCATCGCCCTCGGTCTGTGCTTCGGCGCCTACGCCACCGAGGTGTTTCGCGGCGCCATCCTGGCCATCCCCAAGGGCCATCGCGAGGCCGGCCAGGCCCTCGGCCTGTCCAAGCCGCGCATTCTCTGGCGCCTGATCCTGCCGCAGATGTGGCGCATCGCCCTGCCGGGCCTGGGCAACCTGTTCATGATCCTGATGAAGGACACCGCGCTGATCTCTGTGATCGGCCTGGAGGAAATCATGCGCCGCTCGCAGATCGCCGTGACCTCGAGCAAAGAGCCATTCACCTTCTTCCTGGTGGCCGCCTTCATCTACCTGAGCCTGACCATCCTCGCCATGATCGGCCTGCACCTGCTCGAGAAGCGTGCCGGCCGCGGCTTTATCAGGAGCGCCGCATGAACTGGGAACTGATCATCAAGTGGCTGCCGAAGATCGCCGAAGGCGCCATGCTGACCCTGGAGCTGGTGGCGATCGCGGTGATCGCCGGGCTGATCCTGGCCATTCCTCTGGGCATCGCCCGGGCATCACGATACTGGTGGCTGCGTGCCCTGCCCTACGCCTACATCTTCTTCTTCCGCGGCACGCCGCTGCTGGTGCAGCTGTTCCTGGTCTACTACGGCCTGGCTCAGTTCGAGGCCGTGCGCGAAGGGCCGCTGTGGCCGGTCCTGCGCGATGCCTACTGGTGCGCCGTGGTCACCCTGACCCTGCACACCGCCGCCTATATCGCCGAGATCCTGCGCGGCTCGATCCAGGCCATTCCGCCCGGCGAGATCGAGGCGGCACGGGCCCTGGGCATGTCCAACCTGCGCACCCTGGTACACATCATCCTACCGCGCGCGGCGCGCATCGGCCTGCCCGCTTACAGCAACGAGGTGATCCTGATGCTCAAGGCCAGTGCCCTGGCCAGCACCATCACCCTGCTGGAGCTGACCGGCATGTCGCGCACCATCATCGCCCGCACCTACCAGCCGGTGGAGATCTTCTTCGCCGCCGGGGTGTTCTACCTGGTCGCCGCCTACGTGCTGGTGCAGGGCTTCCGCCTGCTCGAGCGGCGTCTGCGGGTGGACGCCTGCCAGGGTCGCTGATCTCCCCCTCAACGCGCCCTCCCTGAATCGCCGCGTTTGCTCCCTGCTCCCGCCCGGCCGCCCACAGCGGCCCGGGCGGTGCTTTGCTAAGATGCCGCCCCTGTTTCCTAGGTAGCCCCGTGATGTCCGAGTTTTCCCCCGTTCGCCTGGACGATATCGACCGCCAGCTGATCGCCGCCCTGCAACTCAATGCCCGCGAGAGCGTCGCCATGCTCGCGCGCAAGCTGGGCATCGCCCGCACCACTGTGATCTCGCGGATCGCCCGGCTGGAGAAGAACAACATCATCACCGGCTACGGCCTGCGCCTGGGCCAGCGCGTGCTCGATGGCGGCCTGCAGGCCTATGTCGGCATCACCCTGCAGCCGCGTTCGGGCAAGGAAGTGCTGCGCCGGCTGACCCACATGGCCGAGGTCCAGCAACTCTGTACGGTCAGTGGCGAGTTCGATTTCGTGGCCTGGCTGCGCGCCGAGTCGCCCGAGCGGCTCGACGAACTGCTCGATGAGATAGGCGCGGTGGATGGGGTGGAGAAGACCACCACCTCGATCATCCTGTCCTGCAAGCTGGATCGCGGGCAGAAACTCTGAGGATCAAAACGGCGGGCGTCGGACGCGCCCGCCTCGGCTCTATGGCAGTCAGGACTGCGCCAGGGCCTGCTCGCGGATCTGGCTGAGGCTCTGTCGCGGGGTCAGGGCCTCGGGGTCCAGGCGAATCTCGATCAGCGCCGGCACGCCGGCCTGGGCGGCCCGTTCAAAGGCCTCCGGGAACTCCGCGGTGGCCGCCACCACCTCGCCATGCACGCCATAGGCCTGCGCCAGGGCGGCGAAGTCCGGGTTGTGCAGGCTGGTGCCGGACACCCGCCCGGGGTAATGGCGCTCCTGGTGCATGCGGATGGTGCCGTACATGCCGTTGTTGACCACGATGACAATCAGGTTGGCGCCATACTGGGCCGCCGTCGCCAACTCCTGGCCATTCATCATGAAGCAGCCATCGCCAGAAAAGGCCACCACCATGCGCTCAGGCGCGGTCAGCTTGGCGGCGATGCCGGCGGGCACGCCATAGCCCATGGAGCCATTGGTCGGCCCCAGTTGCGTGCGGAAACGGCGGTACTGGTAGAAGCGCTGGACCCAGACTGCATAGTTGCCGGCGCCGTTGCTGAGGATGGCATCCTCCGGCAGACGCTCGCGCAGCCAGGCCATGATCTCGCCGAGCTGCACCGGCCCCGGCGAAGGCGGACAGTCCAGATTGGCCAGGTAGTGGACGTTGAGGCTGCGGGTCCAATCGGCGTGCAGGGCATTGCTGCCGGGTTCGAGCGTCGCAGCCAGCGCGGCGAAGGCCACCATGCCGCTGTTGATCGCCAGGGTCGGCTGATAGACCCGCCCCAGTTCCTCGATACCGGCGTGCACATGCACCAGCTTCTGGCGCGGCACCGGGATGTCCAGCAGGCTGTAGCCGCCAGAGGTGATCTCGCCCATGCGCGCGCCGACCACCAGCAGCAGGTCGGCATCGCGCACCGCCTGTGTCAGTTGCGGCCCGGCCGCCAGGCCCAGGTCGCCGGCGTAATTCGGATGGCCGTTGTCGAACAGGTCCTGGCAGCGGAAGGAGGCCGCCACCGGCAACTGGCGGCGCTCGGCAAAGCGCTGGATCGAGGCCACCGCTGCCTCGTTCCAACCGCCGCCACCGACGATCAGCAGGGGTCTCCGGGCCGCATCGAGCAGCTCGCTCATGGCCTGCAGATCGGCGGCGGCCGGGCTCGCCTCGATGCGCCGGCAGGGGCCGGCATCGGCCACTTCGACGCAATCGGTCAGCATGTCCTCCGGCAAGGCCACCACCACTGGGCCGGGACGGCCGTTGATGGCGCGGTGGAAGGCCTGGCTGAGCAGTTCCGGCAGGCGCCGGGCATCGTCGATCTGCACCACCCACTTGGCCATCTGGCCGAACATGCGCCGGTAGTCGATTTCCTGGAAGGCCTCGCGCTCCATCTGGTCGCGGGCCACCTGGCCGATGAACAGGATCATCGGGGTCGAGTCCTGGTAGGCCGTGTGCACGCCGACCGCCGCGTTGGTGGCGCCAGGGCCGCGGGTGACGAAGCAGATCCCCGGCTTGCCGGTCAGCTTGCCGTAGGCCTCGGCCATATAGGCGGCGCCGCCTTCCTGGCGGCACACCACCAGGTCGATCTGCTCGCGGGCATCGTGCAAGGCATCGAGCACCGCCAGGTAACTCTCCCCCGGCACGCAGAATGCGCGCTCGACGCCGTTGATGCGCAAGGCATCGACCAGAATTTGCCCGCCGCTGCGGGTACCCTTGCTGTTATCCATGTTGCAACTCCTCGAACACGGCCAGGCTCGCGCCTGGCGGCAAATGACTGAATACACCGAGCACGCGAAGTTGGCGGGCGTCGCCGTCAGTCGAGCAGCAGTGCCGCCAGCCCGAGCTGCTCGGCACACTGTGCCAGCGAGCACTGCTGGGTCTCGGCATAAAGCGCCAGCTCGTCGAGCACCGGCGCACCCAGGTCGCGCTCGAAGGCGTCCTGATTGGCCGAATGGGCATAGCTGTCGCGGGCGGCATCGCCGAGGTTGGACTGGAAGATGCCCGCCGCGCTGACCGGCAGAAAGTCTTCGTAGACCAGCGGCTCGCAACAGACATGTCCGGCAGCGAGCAGCGCCTCCAGCTCGCCGGCCAGCTCGCCGCAGGCCTTGGCGGCCAGGCCGGCCGGGCTGGCGAAATAGCGGAAGTAGGCCAGCCCCTGGCGGCGCAGGCTGTCGTAGTCATCCGGGAAATCGGCGAACTGGGCGGTCAGGGCCGACACGTAGTCGCCGTCTGCCTGACGCGCGTTGTCCAGCAAGCGGTCGTACAGTGCCCGGCCTTTGGGGGTCAGGGCGGCGCCACGCTGCTCTATCTCGCCGAAGCGGGCCGAGTGGCTGCCCAGCGCCCGCTCGCCATTCTCCTCGACGAACACCACCTGCTCGTGCAGCGCCTTGAAGCTGGTCTGACGCAACAGGATCGGGCAACGCCGTGCGGGCGGGCCTTCGACGATGACCTTGGGGTCGATACCGCGGCGCGGCATGCCGGCCTGCACCGCGTCGATGTCCAGGGTGCGCGGGGTCAGGTGATTGATGTGCGGGCCCTTGAAGGCCACCACATCGGCGATCAGCCGGTGCTGCTCGCTCAACTGCTGGTAGAGCGCCGCACTGACCGTCGCCTCGCGGTGCCAGCGGAACGTCTCCAGGGCCTGCGCGACGAATTCGGCTGCCTCGGTCTGATCCAGGCCGCCGGCCTGTTCGAAGCGCTCGATCAGCGCGAGGGCCCTCGGGGTGAAGATGGAGCGGCGCTCGAGTACGCTGTGCGCCAGTTCGCGCAAGCCCGGGTTTTCGATCAGCTCCAGACGCAGCAAGGAGGTGAACACCCGGAATGGGCTGTGTTGCAGGGAGCCTTCGTGAATCGCCCGGAAGGCGGTGGAATGCACCGGCACGCCGGCGCAGGAGAGGTCGTAGTAACCGACCGGCGACATGCCCATGACGGCAAACAGGCGGCGCATGGTGGCCAGCTCACGGGCGCTGCCGAGGCGGATGGCGCCATGGCGCTCCATGTCCAGGCGCTGGATCTCTCCGGTCAGCTCCAGCCGCTCGGCCAGTTCGCGGTCTTCGCCCAGCACCTGCCGGTTGACCTGGCTCACCAGCTCCAGCAACTCGCCGTAGAGTGGGACCTCTGCCCGGTACATGGCCGACATGGCACGGGAAAACTGCGCGCGGATTTCGTCCGGGTGGACCCACTCATCTTGGTTGGCGGCCGCTTGCACACTCATGGGGATTCGACTCCTTGCTTCGCCTGATCGATCGGACCGGGGTCTCCAGTGCGAAGACCTATTCCGGTGATTCATGCGAAACATTCTGGCGAGCTGAATAGCCCCTTTCAAACGACTAATCCTCTCCTGATCATTCCCTCAAAGAATCGTCAGCAGTGGCTGATGGCAATCCCGTCAGTGTTGCCCCGCCTGCTTCAGACGCCGCGCCAGCAGTACCAGGGTAAGCAAGAACAGCGGCGCCAGCAGGGCGAACAGCACCTTGCTGGAAAACGGCGAACCCAAGGCTGCCAGCCCTTCCAAGGTCATCTTGAGCAGGCCGATCAGGTAGTAGCTGATGGCGATCAGGGAAAAGCCCTCGACCGCCTTCTGAATCTTCAACTGGGTGTTGCTGCGTGCATTGAGGCTCTCGAGGATCTTCGAGTTCTGCTCTTCCACCTCCACCTGGGCCTTGGTCTGCAGCAACTCGCCAAGGTTGGCGATACCGGCGGCCAGGCGGTCGAGGCGCTGTTCGGTGGCCGCACAGTAGCGCACGCTGGGTCTGAAGCGGCGCTCGATGAAGACGCCGAGACGCTGGTGTCCGTCGGCATGGTTTTCTCGCAATTCGGCGATGCGCTCGAAGACGATCTGGGCATAGGCCGCGGTGGCGCTGAAGCGCTGCCGGCAGCCGGCCGAGCAGCGCATCAGCCGCGCCGAGAGCGAGGTCAGGCCATCGAGCAAGGCCTTGGCCTGGCTGTTGTCGGCGGCGGCATTGCGCTCGGCCAGGTCGATCAGCTCGCGGTCCAACTCCTGCAAGGTATCGCCAAGCTGCTGGGCGGTCGGCAACGCCAGCGAGGCGAGCATGCGGTAGGTCTCGATCTCCACCAGGCGGCGGACCATCCGCCCCAGCCGATAGGCATTCAGGCCGCGATTGACCAGCAGCATGCGGTTGAAGCCCTCCGCCGACAGGCGAAAGTCGCTCCAGACCGTGGCGTCGCCGCTGCCGACAAGCGAGGCGGCCGGGTCCTTGAAGCCATAGTTCGACAACTGCACATCGGCGTCCTGCTCGTCCTCGACCAGGATCACCAGGGCGTTGATGATCAGGTCGCGATGGCTGTCGAGCAAACCCCGCAGCGGCTGTGGCAGTTCGACCCAGCGCGCGTCGTCGGCCTGACGCGGCACCACCCAGGTCAGCGAGAGGAACTCGCTGTGACGCTCCCATTTGAAGCCCCCACCGGCGATGCGCAGCAAGCCGTGCCGCTGCACGCCACGCCCCGGGTTGTCCGCCAGTTCGTCCAGGCGGCGGACGATGCCGTCGAGGGACTTGCCGTCGTCCAGCAGGGCGAAGTGGTAGACATGGGCCGGACCACTGAAATAGATCGACGGACGGGCGTGCAGCTCATTGTGCAGGCTTTCTCTCAACGGGTGCATCAAGGGGTCTCCTGGAAATGCGCCGGCAGGCCTGAAGTTAAAGCCCTGCCCCTTGTTTCTAGACTGCACCCGCACCCGCGAGGGCACATCCGTATGGCGGCACCCGATCAGGTCAGCGCGGCCAAGCAGCGCTCGAAGATATCGAAACCCTCCTCGAGGCGCTCGCGTTCGCAGGTCAGCGGTGCCAGCAGGCGGATGATGTGCCGCGCCTTGCCACTGGGCATCAGCAGCAGCCCCTGTTCGCGAGCGGCGTCGAGCAGCGCGGCCAGGCGTTCGCTGCCCGGCCCGCCCGCGGCGCTGCGCAGTTCGATCCCGCGCATGGCGCCGACCCCGGTCAGACGCCCGAGCAGCGGCGCCCAGGGCTGCCCTTGCCAGTGCTGGTAGCGCGCCTCGATGGTACTTTGCTGCAGTTCGCCCCAGGTCGCCAGGTTGGCATCGCTCATCTCCACCAGGCTGACCAGGGCCGCGGCGCAGGCGATCGGATTGCCCGAATAGGTGCCGCCCAGGCCACCCCTGGGCAGCGCGTCCATCAGTTCGCGACGGCCGACCACCGCGCCGAGCGGCAAGCCGCCGGCGATGCTCTTGCCGAGCAGCAGCAGGTCCGGCTCGATGCCCAGGCGACTGAAGGCGAAGCGCTGGCCGCTGCGACCAAAACCGGACTGGATCTCGTCGATGATCAGGAGGATGCCGTGGTCATCGCAGAAGCGCCGCAGGTCCTGGGCGAAGGCCGCATCCAGTGCCTGGAAACCGCCCTCGCCCTGAATCGGCTCGACGATGAAGCAGGCGACTTCGGCACGATCGATCTCCACGCTGAACAGCCGTTCCATGGCCGCCAGCACCTGTTCGCGGCTGATACCGTTGTCGGCGCTGGGATACGGAAGGTGATAGACCGGTCCCGGCAGGGTGCCGACCTTCTGCTTGTAGGGTGCGACCTTGCCGTTGAGGTTGAGGGTGGCCAGGGTGCGGCCGTGAAAGCCTCCATCGAAGGCGATCACCGCGCTGCGCCCGGTGGCGGCGCGGACGATCTTCAGGGCATTCTCCGCCGCCTCGGCGCCGCTGTTGGTGAGCATGCCGGCCAACGGGTAGCTCACCGGCACGAAGCGCGCCAGCGCCTCCATCAGCTGGCCGTAGCCTTCATGCGGCACGGCATTGAAGGCCGAATGGGTCAGCCGGCCGGCCTGTTCGCGCACCGCCTCGACGATGCGTGGATGACAATGTCCCAGGTTGAGCACGCCGATGCCGCCGACGAAATCGATATAGCGCTTGCCCGTGGTATCCCAGACCTCGGCATTGCGCCCATGGCTGAGACTGATCGGATGGACGATGGCCAGGGAGTTGCTGATCGACGCGTGGCTCATGGGCGGGTTCTCTGGGTCTAGTTGGATGGGCAACTATAAAAACGAGAGAGCGCCCCGGCGCACAAACGAAAAAAAGCGCGGCTGTTATTCCTTAATTTCCGAGATCCCTACCCTCTGCGTGCCGATTCAAGCCTGACCTGCTCCTCGATCCACCTGACGAAGCTGCGAATCTTCGGCACCTCCGCCGCATGCTCGGCGTAGGCCAGGAAGTGCGCCCCCTTGCTGGGCACCGGGTGATTCCAGGGAATGACCAGCTTGCCTTCGACCAGTTCATCCTCGACCAGAAAGCGCGGCACCAGCGCCACGCCGCAACCGGACTGGGCCGCGCGGATGCACATATAGAAGGTTTCGAAGCGCGGACCGTGGTAGCTGTGCTCGGTCTGCAGGCCCAGGCCCTGGAACCACTCATGCCAGGCCTCGGGACGCGACGCGCACTGCAACAGGAGCATGTCGGTCAGCTGCAGCGGGCTGTCCAGCGCCGCAACCGGGATGATGTCCGGGGCGCACACCGGCACCACCTCCTCGCCGAACAACTCGATGCACTCGGCGCCCGGCCAGGTGCCCTGACCGAAGAAGAACACCACATCGGCCCGCGACTGGAGGAGGTCGAAGGGTTCCAGCTCGTTGCAGATATCCAGGTGGATACCCGGATTGGCGGCGCCGAAGCCCTTGAGATGGGGAATCAGCCAGCGTGCGCCGAAGGTCGGCTGGGTCGCGACCTTGAGCACCTCGGTCTCGCCGCCGTAGGAAAGGATGTAGCGGGTCGACATCTCCACCTGCGTGAGGATCTTGTTGACCTCGGTGAGGTACAGCGAGCCGGCCGGGGTCAGCTGCAGGCGCCGGCGGATGCGCCGGAACAGCAGGTGCTGGAGCATTTCCTCCAACTGCGCGACCTGCTTGCTCACCGCGCTCTGGGTCAGGAACAGCTCCTCGGCGGCGCGGGTGAAGCTGAGATGCCGGGCCACGGCCTCGAAACACTGCAGGGCGGCCATCGACGGCATCAGGCGTTTGGACATGGGGTACTCGCGAAGGCCCATCGGGGCAAATGAATGAATCCTAGGAATGACATGGCGAATAATGGTCGCTTGTTGTCTTCCAATCGGAAGATTAATACTGACCCGGATCGCAATTTTCAACCACCCGTATAAACAGGAGATAGCCATGGTTGACGGACTTTTGAGCCGCCTCGGGGTTAGCGCCCACGCAGTAGAGAATGGCAACCACCCGGTTCACACCCCCATCGACGGCAGCCAGATCGGTTCGGTCAGCCTCGAGGACCGCGCCGCGGTACTGACCAAGATCGAGCGTGCCGAGCAGGCCTTCCAGGCCTGGCGCACCGTGCCCGCCCCCCGTCGCGGCGAGCTGATCCGCCTGTTCGGCGAGGTGCTGCGCAAGCACAAGGCCGATCTCGGCGAGCTGGTCTCCTGGGAAGCCGGCAAGATCACTCAGGAAGGCCTGGGTGAAGTGCAGGAAATGATCGACATCTGCGACTTCGCCGTCGGCCTGTCGCGGCAGATCTACGGCCTGACCATCGCCTCCGAGCGCCCGGGCCACCACATGCGTGAAACCTGGCAGCCGCTCGGCGTGGTCGGGGTAATCAGCGCCTTCAACTTCCCGGTCGCGGTCTGGGCCTGGAACACCACGCTGGCCCTGGTCTGCGGCGATTCGGTGATCTGGAAACCCTCGGAAAAGACTCCGCTCACCGCCCTCGCCTGCCAGGCCCTGTTCGAGCAGGCCCTGCAGGCCTTCGGCGACGCCCCGGAAGGTCTCAGCCAGCTGGTCATCGGTGACCGTGACGCCGGCGAAGCCCTGGTCGAGGACCCGCGCGTGGCCCTGATCAGCGCCACCGGCAGCACCCGCATGGGCCGCGAAGTAGGGCCGCGCGTGGCAGCCCGTTTCGGCCGCAGCATCCTCGAACTGGGCGGCAACAACGCCATGATCCTCGCCCCGAGCGCCGACCTGGACATGGCCGTGCGCGCCATCCTGTTCGGCGCCGTCGGTACCGCCGGCCAGCGCTGCACCACCCTGCGCCGCCTGATCGCCCACGAATCAGTCAAGGACGAGATCGTCGCCCGCCTGAAAGTGGCCTACGCCAAGGTGCGCATCGGCAACCCGCTGCAGGGCAACCTGGTCGGCCCGCTGATCGACAAGGGCAGCTATGAGGCCATGCAGAGCGCACTGAACCAGGCACGCGAGGAAGGCGGCCAGGTATTCGGCGGCGAGCGCCAGCTGGCCGAGCAGTTCCCGAACGCCTACTACGTGGCCCCGGCCATCGTCGAAATGCCGGGCCAGAGCGCGGTGGTGCGCCACGAGACCTTCGCGCCGATCCTCTACGTGATGAGCTACAGCGACTTCGACCAGGCCCTGCGCCTGAACAACGAGGTGCCGCAAGGGCTGTCGTCCTGCATCTTCACCACCGACCTGCGCGAGGCCGAGCAGTTCCAGAGCGCCGCCGGCAGCGACTGCGGCATCGCCAACGTCAACATCGGCACCAGCGGTGCGGAAATCGGCGGCGCCTTCGGCGGCGAAAAGGAAACCGGCGGTGGCCGCGAGTCCGGCTCCGACTCCTGGAAGGCCTACATGCGCCGCCAGACCAACACGGTCAACTACTCCCGCGAGTTGCCGCTGGCCCAGGGCATCGTCTTCGACTGATTAACCATGCAATAACGAAGCAGCCCCGGCGCATTGCGTCGGGGCTGCTTTGTTATTGCGTGGATACGGCCAAACAACCTCTGTAGAAGCCCGTCTGCCGGCCCCTACAGAAGCGCCATCGGACTGTCCGGCCTAAGGCTCCAACGTCGACCACAAGGCAGGGCCGCCGGCCGCCTTCTCGATCGCAGCCAGGCGCGCGGCATGTGCCTCCAACTCGGCCTGAGAGGCGCGAACTACCAAGGTAGGCTGGCGTTCGGCAGGTAACCGGCGAATCGCGCTGGCTTGTTGGCGACCATTGCTGTCACCCTCAGAACCGTCGCCGGCGAGGGACAGATTGGTCTGCCCGCCAGTCATGGTCAGGTAGACATCGGCGAGGATCTCAGCATCGAGCAAGGCGCCGTGCAGGTCGCGTCCGGAGTTGTCGACGCCATAACGCTTGCACAGGGCATCGAGGCTGTTGCGCTGCCCCGGATGGCGTTCGCGGGCCATCAACAGGGTATCGAGGATCGAGCAATGCTCGCTGATGTCGGCGCGATCCTGCTGCTTGATCAGGGCAAATTCGTTGTTGATAAAGCCAACGTCGAACGCCGCGTTGTGGATGATAAGCTGCGCACCCTTGATGAATTCGAAGAACTCCTCGGCCACTTCCTTGAAGCGCGGCTTGTCCTGAACGAAATCGTTGGTGATGCCGTGCACCGCAATGGCGCCCTCGTCGATCTCGCGATCGGGCTGCAGATAGGCGTGGAAATGCCGCCCGGTCAGACGCCGGCCCATCAGCTCGACACAGCCGATCTCGATAATCCGGTGACCATCGGTGACCGGCATACCGGTGGTTTCAGTATCCAGTACTACGCTACGCACGTTGCAGCCCTCTCACTTCTTCGACGCCACGGTTGGCCAACTGGTCGGCACGCTCGTTGCCGGGATGGCCGGTATGTCCTCGCACCCACTGCCAGGTCACCTTGTGTCGATTGACCTGCTCGTCCAACTCGCGCCACAGATCGGCATTCTTCACCGGCTGCTTGGCGGCGGTTTTCCAGCCGCGTTTTTTCCAGTTCGGCATCCAGTCCTGGATACCTTGCATGACGTACTGCGAGTCGGTCACCAGACGCACATCGCAAGTCCGCTTCAACTCAGCCAGGGCGCGAATCGCTGCGGTCAGCTCCATGCGGTTGTTGGTGGTCTCGGCCTCACCGCCCCAGAGCTCCTTCTCCACGCCCTTGAAAATCATCAACGCGCCCCAGCCACCGACCCCGGGATTGCCCTTGCAGGCACCATCGGTGTAAATCTCGACTTGTTCATTCATGCAGAGCATTTCTCTCAGTAAATTCCGCTCGGCAGGCTCTGGCACTTACGGCTTCGAATCGCGGCGGATGACCTTGGCCACCGGCATGGGCACCAGCTTGCCCATGGGGGCTCGCTGCGTCTGCCGTAACGGGCGCAACCCGATCACCAGCTTGCGCGCCACCAATATATAGAAGCCGCCTCCTGGCGATTGCCAAGCGTCGCCCCAGGTTTCCAGTGGAGCCAGACGAGCCTGCCAGGCAGTGGAAGCAAGCGGCGGACGATAGCACCCGAAGCGGCGTTTCTCCAGCGCGAAGCCCAATAGGTGCAGCCAGTCACTGACTCGATTGGGTGCAATGCAGCGTGCCTGGCGCAAGGCATCACGGGCGAACAGGTGACGCACGCCCCAGGCGCTCATCGGGTTGATACCAACCACCAGCAGATGGCCTCCTGGGCGAACGCTGTGGGCGGCCTCGCGCAACAGGCCATGGGGCGACAGGCTGAAGTCCAGGCCATGCTGCAGCAGCACGACATCGGCGGCATACTCGGTCAGCGGCCAGGCCTGCTCCTCGCAGACGATCTCCACCCCGCTGAAAGGCGCGCCGACCCGTACGCTGCGCTGGATCTGCGCAGCATTCGGCAAGGCTTGCGCGGAAGGGCCGTAATGCACCATGTAGCCGCCAAAGAAGCGCGCCAGCTCTTCCTCGAGCAAACGCTGCTCGTCCTCCAGCAGCATCTGCCCATAAGGCCCATTGAACCAATGCCGGGCGGTGCCAATAAGCTTGAGCCAATCGGCATCGGCCTGGGCGAAAGGATGATCGGACATAAAGGATTACCTGCATAGCCAGCACCGCCAATGAGTCCTAAGATGCACCTTTATGACCTGCTTAGCGACCCGCATCATGATAAAGATCGACGCCCTGCCCGCCTTTTCGGACAACTATATTTGGTTGCTGCAAGACCTCGAACAACGCCGCTGCGCGGTGGTCGACCCCGGTGACGCGGCGCCAGTGCTGGCCTGGCTGGACAACCACCGCGACTGGCAATTGAGCGATATCCTGATCACCCACCATCACCCCGACCATGTGGGCGGCATCAAGCCGCTGAAGGCGGCCACGGGGGCACGGGTACTCGGCCCGGCGCAGGAAAATATCCCCGCGCGCGATCTGGCCTTGCGTGAAAACGACGAGATCGAGGTACTCGGCCAGCGCTTTCGCGTCATCGAGGTACCGGGCCATACCCTGGGGCATATCGCCTATTACCAGGCGGAGCAGCACTGGCTGTTTTGTGGCGATACCCTGTTCGCCGGCGGCTGCGGCCGCCTGTTCGAGGGCACACCTGCGCAGATGCACGACTCGCTCAGTCGCCTGGCCGCACTACCGGGGCAAACCCAGGTGTACTGCACCCATGAATACACCTTGAGCAACCTGCGCTTTGCGCAGGCGGTCGAGCCAGACAACCCGCAGATCGCTCAGCGTCTGAAAGAAGTAACCGCCTGGCGCGCCGAGGGCCGCATCAGCCTGCCCTCCAACCTGGCCCTGGAGTGCGCCACCAACCCCTTCCTGCGTAGCGCCGAAGAAGCGGTCAAGGCAAAGATTAACGAGCATGACGGCGTTCAATACCGCTCGCCCAGCGAGGTTTTCGCACGCCTGCGAGCCTGGAAGGATGATTTCTAAATAGTCGATAAGCCCACAAATAAGTGGTTAAAACTTGACCACCCCGGCATCGGTTCCTAGAATCGCCCGACCTTTACCCCGGGAAACCCCAGCCAACCAATGCCTTTATCACTACGTAACACATTGAATATAAAGGCATTTACACAAGGCGCGCAGGCGCTGATGGTGGTGTTTTGTGCACTAGTGGCCGGCTGTCAGACCACCGGCAAAAAACCCGAGGATAGCGGTAGCAACACCGAGCTGACGGTGGGTCTGGAGCGAGAGCCCGTCTGGCTGACTGATAGCATCGCCCCCGCCGAGCCCGAAGATATTTGGCAACGTGTGCGTGACGGTTATCAAATGCAGGATGACATTGGTGTCAATCCTCGCATCGAACAACAGCGCCTGTGGTTCGTCAGCAACCCTTCCTATATCGAGAAGTCCGGCGAGCGCAGCAGCCCCTATATCCATTACATCGTCGAACGTCTGGCCGAACGCAATATGCCGATGGAGCTGGCGTTGCTGCCGATGATCGAAAGCTCCTACAACCCCTTGGCCTATTCCAGCGCCAACGCCGTCGGTTTATGGCAATTCATCCCCTCCACCGGCCGTCATTTCAATCTGCGCCAGACCAGTTGGTACGACGGTCGCCGCGATGTCATGGCCTCGACCACTGCCGCGATGAACTACCTGTCGCGCCTGCATGAAATGTTCAATGGCGACTGGCTGCTGGCCCTGGCTGCCTACAATGCCGGCGAAGGCCGCGTCAGCCGGGCCATCGAGCGCAACCAGAAACTCGGCCTGCCGACCGACTACTGGAATCTGCCACTGCCCAAAGAGACGCAGAATTACGTGCCCAAGTTGCTGGCTCTGTCACAGGTGGTAATGTCCCCACAAGCTTACGGTGTGGACCTCGAGCCTATACCGAACGAGCCGTATTTCGAGCAGGTCGAACTCAAGCAGCACATGAACCTGTCGAGGGTCGCCGCCATGGCTGACCTGGATGAAGACGAGCTGTATCAGCTCAACCCCGCTTTTAAAAAGCGCATCACCCTGGACGGTCCGCAGCAGCTGTTGGTACCGACTGCCAATGCGGAACGACTGACCGCCAACTTGCTGCTGATGAAACCACAGGACCTGGTCGACTGGCAGCAGTACAGCGTCCGCTCGGGCGACAGCCTCAGCGGCATCGCCAACCGCCACCACCTGACGGTCAGCATTCTTAAAGATATCAACAAGCTTTCCAATAACCACTTACGCATTGGCCAGGTGCTGAGCATACCCGGGCAACCCGGTGTCACGCCGAAAGAGCCGCTGTTTCAGGCCGCCGCCGGACGCACCACGAAACCTCGCACTTACCGGGTCAAAAATGGGGACAACCTCTGGCAAATCGCCAAGACCCATCAGATTTCGGTCAAAGATGTAAAACGCTGGAACAACATCAAGGGCAACTCCCTGCGTGCCGGCCAGGCCCTGGCCTTATACGACGCTCAGGCGACAACGAAGACCAGCACCGGCCCGCGCGGTGGCGTGACCTATTACAAGGTGCGCAAAGGCGATTCGTTATATGTGATTGCCAAACGCTTCAAGGTCGAGATGCAGCACCTGCAACGCTGGAACCCACGTACGGGCAGCACCATCAAGCCGGGGCAGACCCTGACCCTGCGCCTGCCCTGACCATCGAGAGTTCAATCACGCTTGATCAGCGCCTCCAGGCAACGCCGGGTCAGCTGAGTGAAGCGCTGGAATGCAACAAACTGCTCATGCTTCAAGGCGCGTCCGGAAACCCGATTGTCCGCATAGATCACACCAATCTCGCGGCTGCCGGCCAATAACGGGGCGATAAAGAACATGCCCTGACCCAACCGCTGACGAATCGGCTGGGTCACCAGTTCGTTGAGGCTATGGCTGGCCGGTACGCCCATCCACAAGGCTTCTTTATTGCGCAGCACGTAGCTGAAGATATGCGGCTGTTCGCGCTGCTCGACCGGCAGGAGGAAATCGCTCATCCAGCCCTCGGCACCTTCGCCAACCACCCGCTTGGTCCGAAAGCAACTCTGCCCATCGGCCAGCACCACCAGCATCACCCGCTCCAGCCCCGCCCCCTGATGCAGGCCTTTGAGTAAGGTATCGAGGATCAAGCCCAGATCGCCTCGGCGAGACGCCAGCAAGCCCAGATCCTGCAGGGCTTGTTGCAGCAGCTGCAGATTGGGTTGCAGCAGGCGCGCCTTGCGCTGCTCCTGCTGCAGACGAATTTGCTCGGGATCGGTATTGGGGATCAGGCGGCAGAGCTGGCTGGCACCAAAGGTGGCGGCCACCTTGACCGCTTCATCGGCGCTGGCCAGTATCTGTTGCATCGCCTCTTCCGGGCTGACCCCGATGAATATCGCCATCTCAGCGACCAGGGCCTCCATCGCTGGCGAGTCCCAGCCTTCGAGCGCCGCCTCACTGATTCGTGCGCCAAGATTGACCGCGCGTACCGCCGGGTCGTTATGGTTGACGCTGTTATGCGCCAAACTGGCGATCTCGCCGATATTCCAACCTTTCACCAGACCCTGCGTCAACTGGCGGAAGCTGGTGCCAAGCACTGCGCGCACCGCTTCCTCGACAACGACGCCCGGCTGGGCCAAGGCACTGGCCAGCTCATCCGCCTGCTCACCGCCACAACCCCAGAAGGCCAGTTCACCCAAGTGATAGAGCAAGGCCGCGATGAAGACCTCCTCCTCATGCCGTGCCAGCACGTAACCGGCAATATTGCGTGCCTGTACGGCTGCGTGGAACGACCTCGCGAGCAACTCCTGCAACTGCTCGCGCGGAGCGCGGGTGAGCAATCCATCGATCAGGCTCACGGAGAGACTGATCAGGCGCACGTTGTCGAAGCCGATCAGCACGATGGCCCGCGAGATGGTCTTGATGGTTTCTTGCGAAGGGTTGTAATACGCACTATTACCGACACGCAGTACCTTGGACGTCAGCGAAGCATCGCGAAGCAGGACGTCCGCCAGCTGCTGAACAGACGAGTGTTCTTGTTGCGCCAAGCGCTGCAGATCCTGCACCACAGCCGCCAGGGCCGGCAATTCGGCCTCGTTCAGACGATCAATCCATGACTGCAGACCATGGCTACGTGTATCCAAGTTCAAGGCCTCGTTGTGAGTAAGCCAAAGATAGTAATAATGCCAGCATGCCTAGCCAATAGGCCCGGCCTTTTTCCTGCGGATACAAGCTGTTACTGTACCGGACTAGAAGCCCTAAAGCCGCTCCGGATCGGATCTTTCACTTGATACGTCCCCTCCTCTCGCTAATCATCAGTTTGGCCATCGGCTTTCCCGCGTGGGCGACCGTCAGCGAAAGCCACGGCTATGCGCAATTTGGTACGCTGAAGTATCCCGCCAGCTTTACCCATTTCGACTGGGTCAATCCCGATGCGCCCAAGGGCGGGGCAGTGCGATTCATGGGGGCTGGCACCTTCGACACCCTCAATGCCTACACCTTCAAGGGCACCAGCCCGATTTCCACCGCCAATTTCCTGCAATACGGTGTCACCGGGCTGAACGAAACGCTGATGGCGGGCACCGGTCATTACGATCCGTCCGGCGATGAACCGACCTCCAGCTACGGCCTGATCGCCAAGTCAGTCGAGTACAGCGAAGATCGCAGCTGGGTGGTGTTCAACCTGCGCCCACAGGCGCACTTCCATGACGGCAAGCCGATCACCGCTTATGACGTGGCCTTTTCCTATCGCCTGCTGCTCAAGGAGGGACACCCGCAGTACCGAACCAGCCTGCAAGAAGTGAAGCGAGTCGACATCCTCAATCGTCACCGCATCCGCTTTGTGTTCAAGCGCTCGGGCAACCCATTGCTGATTCTGCGTCTGGGCGAATTGCCGGTACTGCCGCAGCATTACTGGAAAGACCGCGACTTCAAGGTCACCACGTTCGAACCACCGCTGGGCAGCGGCCCCTACCGCATTACCCAGGTCAACCCGGGGCGCAGCCTGACCTTCGAGCGGGTCAAGGACTGGTGGGGCAAGGATCTGCCGGTCAATCGCGGCAAATACAACTTCGACCGGGTCGAGGTCGAGTTCTATCGCGACAGCCATGTTGCCTTCGAAGCCTTCAAGGCGGGCGAATTCGACTTCTATATCGAGCAACAAGCGAAGAACTGGGCCAACGGCTACCACTTTCCGGCGGTGGCTGGTGGCGAGGTGATTCGCGCCGAGATCCCGCACCAGATTCCCACGCAAACCCAGGCCTTGTTCATGAACAGCAGGCGTGCCGCATTCGCCGAACGCAAGGTACGTGAAGCCCTGGGGCTGATGTTCGATTTCGAGTGGACCAACCGCGCGCTGTTCAATGGTTCCTATGTGCGCGCCAAGAGCTATTACCCAAACAGCGAGTTCTCCGCCACCGGTACGCCCCAAGGTGCCGAGTGGCTGCTGCTGTCGCCTTACCGCAAGCAACTGCCGAAACGCTTGTTCAGCGAACCCTTCACCATGCCGCAAACCGATGGTCGCGGTATCCCCCGGGAAACCTTGCGCCGCGCCCTCGGTCTATTGGCCGAGGCTGGCTGGGAACCGTCCGGCCAGCAGATGCTGAACGCAAAGGGTGAGCCGCTGCGGTTCGAGATCTTGCTGGTCAACCCAAACCTCGAGCGAATCCTCCAGCCATTCACCGAGAACCTTGCCAGCATTGGCATCCAGGCCAACCTGCGCACCGTCGATCGTGCGCAGTACAAACAGCGCCTGGATCAATTCGATTTCGACATGATTTTGCTGACCTTGCCACAAAACCTCAGCCCGGGCCTGGAGCAATCGCTGTACTTCCACTCCAGCCAGGCAACGGTCAAGGGTGGCAAGAACTACGCCGGCGTCAACCATCCGGTGGTCGACGCCTTGCTCGACAAGCTGTTGGCGGCGCAAACCCGCGATGAACAGATCGCAGCCACCCGCGCACTTGACCGGGTGCTGCTGTGGCAGCACTACACCATCCCGAATTGGTACATCAACTATCACCGCCTGGCCTACCGCAACCGGTTTGCCTTCGTCACTACGCCGCCTTATACCCTGGGCCTGCGCACCTGGTGGCTGAAACCCACGGAGAATGCCCAATGACGCCGCCTCTGCGCTCATTTCTATTGCACGGCAGCGCTATCCTGCTGTTCAGCCTGGCCAGTTTGACCCAGGCCGCCGGCAAGCACGCTCTGACGCTGTATGACGAACCACCGAAATACCCGGCCAATTACCAGCATTTCGACTATGTGAACCCAGATGCCCCCAAAGGCGGCACCTTTCGCCAGACCGGTTTTGGCGGCTTCGACAGCCTCAACCCCTTCATCAACAAGGGTGTGGCGGCCGATGATATCGGCTTGATTTACGACACCCTGACACGCCATAGCCTGGACGAACCCTTCAGCGAGTACGGTCTGCTTGCTGAAAAAATCGAAAAAGCCCCAGACAACACCTGGGTGCGTTTCTATCTGCGCCCCGAGGCCCGCTTCAATGACGGTCAGGCAGTGACTGCCGAGGACGTCAAGTTCACCTTCGAAACCTTGGTGACCCATGGGGCGCCCACTTACCGCGGCTACTATGCCGATGTCGATCGGGTCGAAGTCGAAGGCCCGCGCCAGGTACGCTTCGTCTTCAAGCATGCCGGAAACCGCGAGTTGCCACTGATTCTCGGCCAGCTGCCGGTGCTGCCCAAGCACTGGTGGGCCGAGCGCGATTTCAGCAAAGGCAACCTGGAAATTCCGCTGGGCAGTGGTCCCTACACAGTGGCCGAGGTCAAAGCCGGGCGCTCTATTCACTATGAGCGGGTCAAGGACTGGTGGGGCAAGGATCTGCCGGTCAACCGCGGCTTCTACAACTTCGACACCATGCGGATCGAATACTACCGCGACAACACGGTAGCTCTCGAAGCTCTGAAAGCCGGGCAATTTGACTACTGGCTGGAAACTAGCGCGAAGAACTGGGCCACCGCCTACGACACCCCTGCCGTCGCCAATGGCCAATTGATCAAGGAAGAGATCGAGAACCACAACCCCACTGGCATGCAGGGCTTCATCTTCAACATCCGCCGGCCACTGTTCCAGGATAAACGGGTGCGCGAGGCACTGGGCCTGCTGTTCGATTTCGAATGGACCAACCGCCAGCTATTCAATGGTGCCTACACCCGCACTCGCAGCTATTTCGACAACTCCGAACTGGCCTCCAGCGGCCTACCAGGCGCCGACGAATTGAAACTCCTCGAGCCGCTGCGGAACATGATCCCCGCGCAGGTGTTCAGTGAGGAGTTCAACGTTCCCGTCACCGACGGCAGCGGCATCATCCGCGAACAGCAGAGGCGCGCCTACCAACTGCTGCAGGAAGCCGGCTGGCGGATCGAAGGCGACCATATGCTCAACGCCGAAGGCCAGCCGGTCAGCTTCGAGTTCCTCCTCGCCCAGACCGAGTTCGAGCGCGTGCTGCTGCCACTCAAGCGCAACATGGCCGATCTCGGCATGGAGTTGGTCATTCGCCGGGTCGATGTCTCGCAATATATAAACCGCCTGCGCTCGCGCGATTTCGACCTGATCGTGGGCGGCTTCGGTCAGTCCAATTCACCGGGTAACGAGCAGCGCGAGTACTGGCACTCCAGCAGCGCCGACAATCCCGGAAGCCGCAACTTCATCGGCCTGAAAGACCCAGTCATCGACCAGTTAGTCGATGGCCTGATCAACGCCAACTCACGACAAAGCCTGGTCTCCCATACCCGAGCCCTCGACCGCGTGTTGTTATGGGGCCACTACGTCATTCCCAACTGGCATATCAAGACTTGGCGCGTGGCCTACTGGAACCGAATCGAGCACCCGAAAACCACCCCTAAATATGACATCGGCCTGAATACCTGGTGGGCTCGCCCACAACAGGAACCCGCCACCATGGACAACGCCGAAGCGGCGAACACGGAGCAATAAGATGCTGGCGTATATCTTTCGTCGCCTGTTGCTGATCATTCCCACCCTGTTCGGCATCCTGCTGATCAACTTCATCATCATCCAGGCTGCCCCGGGCGGCCCGGTGGAACAGATGATCGCCAAGCTGGAAGGCTTTGAAGGCGCCACCAGCCGTATCGCTGGCGGCGGCACCGAAGTTGCTATCGCAGGATCTAACTATCGTGGCGCACAGGGCCTCGACCCGGAGCTGATCGCCGAGATAGAACGCCTGTACGGCTTCGACAAGCCGGCACCCGAGCGCTTCTGGATCATGCTGAAAAACTATGCCCGCTTCGACTTTGGCGAGAGCTTTTTCCGCGATGCCAAGGTGGTTGACCTGATCATCGAGAAGATGCCGGTGTCGATCTCCCTGGGGCTGTGGAGCACCCTGATCATGTACCTGGTCTCCATACCGCTGGGAATCGCCAAAGCCACCCGCCACGGCAGCGCCTTCGACGTGTGGACCAGTTCGGCGATCATCGTCGGCTATGCGATTCCGGCCTTCCTCTTCGCCATTCTGTTGATCGTGGTTTTTGCCGGCGGCAGCTACCTCGACTGGTTTCCGCTACGCGGTCTGACCTCGAACAATTTCGACGAGCTCAGCCTCACAGGCAAGATCCTCGACTATTTCTGGCACCTGGCGCTGCCCGTGACAGCCCTGGTAATCGGTAACTTCGCGACCCTGACCCTGCTGACCAAAAACAGCTTCCTCGACGAGATAAACAAACAGTATGTGACCACCGCCAGGGCCAAGGGCCTGAGCAATAATGGCGTGCTCTATGGTCATGTGTTCCGCAATGCCATGCTGATCATCATTGCCGGCTTTCCCTCCGCCTTTATTGGCATCTTCTTCACCGGCTCCTTGTTGATCGAGGTGATTTTTTCCCTCGACGGTCTTGGCCTGATGAGTTTCGAGGCAGCCATCAACCGCGACTACCCGGTGGTATTCGGCACCCTGTTCGTCTTCACCCTATTGGGATTGGCCGTGAAATTGATCGGTGATATCACCTATACCCTGGTCGATCCGCGTATCGACTTTGAAAGCCGGGAGGGTTGAAATGACACTCTCCCCACTAAATCAGCGACGCCTGCTACTTTTCAAGGCCCACAAGCGCGGCTGGTGGTCGTTGTGGATCTTCCTCGTGCTATTTGGCCTGAGCCTCGGCGCCGAACTGATCGCCAACGACAAACCCCTGGCCGTGCACTACGACAACGAGTGGTATTTCCCGGTGCTGAAACGCTACCCGGAAACCGTCTTTGGCGGCGAATTTCCCTTGCAGGCCAATTACAAGAGTCCCTATATCCAGGAACTGATCGCCCAGAGAGACGGCTGGATGCTCTGGCCGCCGATTCCCTTCAGTTACTCCAGCATCAATTACGATCTGCAAGTGCCGGCGCCAGCGCCGCCGTCGCGCGACAACTGGCTGGGCACCGACGACCAGGGCCGCGACGTCATGGCCAGGGTGATCTACGGCTTCCGCATTTCGGTGTTGTTCGCCCTGATCCTTACCATCCTTAGCTCAATTATCGGCGTATTCGCTGGAGCCCTACAGGGCTTCTATGGTGGCTGGGTCGACTTGGTCGGGCAACGCTTCCTGGAGATCTGGTCAGGCCTTCCGGTGCTCTACCTGCTGATCATCCTCGCCAGCTTCGTGCAACCGAACTTCTGGTGGCTGCTGGGCATCATGCTGTTGTTCTCGTGGATGAGCCTGGTCGATGTGGTGCGCGCCGAATTCCTCCGCGGGCGCAATCTGGAATACGTGCGCGCTGCACGGGCGCTAGGCATGCAGAACGGCGCCATCATGTTCAATCACATCCTGCCCAACGCCATGGTCTCAACCATGACCTTCATGCCCTTCATTCTCACCGGCGCCATTGGCACCCTGACCGCGCTGGACTTCCTCGGCTTCGGCCTGCCGCCGGGTGCGCCTTCGCTGGGCGAGCTGGTCGCCCAGGGTAAATCCAACCTGCAGGCCCCCTGGCTCGGTATCAGCGCCTTTACCGTGCTGGCACTGATGCTCAGCCTCCTGGTGTTTATCGGCGAAGCAGCCCGCGATGCCTTCGATCCGAGGAAATAAGATGACCCGATCCGATACCCTTATCGAAGTACGTGACCTGGCCGTCGAATTTGTCAGTGGTGAGTCGAAGCAACGCGTGATCGAGGGCGTCAGCTTCGATATACACCGCGGCGAGACCCTCGCCCTGGTCGGTGAAAGCGGCTCAGGAAAATCGGTTACCGCACACTCGATCCTGCGCCTGCTGCCCTACCCCTTGGCTCAGCATCCCAGCGGCACTATTCACTATGCCGGGCAAGACCTGCTCAAGCTGAGCGAGAACAAACTGCGCAATATCCGTGGCAACCGCATTGCCATGGTGTTTCAAGAACCCATGACATCGCTGAACCCGCTGCATTGCATCGAAAAGCAGATCAATGAAGTGCTGGCCCTGCATAAAGGATTGTCAGGCAAAGCCGCCACTGCGCGCACCCTGGAATTGCTCGGACTGGTCGGCATCCCCGAGCCGCACAAACGCCTTAAAGCCTACCCGCATGAACTCTCCGGCGGCCAACGACAGCGGGTAATGATCGCCATGGCCCTAGCCAACGAGCCGGAATTGCTCATCGCCGATGAGCCAACCACCGCACTAGATGTCACCGTGCAGCTGAAAATCCTCGAACTGCTCAAGGATCTGCAGGCGCGCCTGGGCATGGCGCTGCTGCTGATCAGTCACGATCTCAACCTGGTTCGACGAATTGCCCATCGCGTATGTGTCATGCAGCAGGGAAAGATCGTCGAACAAGCGTCGTGTGAGCAACTGTTCCACGCACCGCAGCATCCCTACACCAGGGAACTGCTAGGTGCAGAGCCAAGTGGCGAGCCGGTGGCCAACCCTGCCGGGGAGCCACTGCTGGAAGTCGATGATCTGCGCGTCTGGTTCCCGATCAAGAAAGGACTGCTGCGCCGTACTGTCGATTATGTAAAAGCGGTGGATGGCATCAATTTCAGCCTGCCCCAGGGTCAAACCCTGGGCATCGTTGGCGAAAGCGGTTCAGGCAAATCCACCTTGGGCCTGGCAATACTGCGGCTGATTGGCAGTCAGGGCGCCATTCGCTTTCAGGGCCAGACCCTGAATGGATTGACCCAACCGCAGGTTCGTCCGCTGCGCCGACAGATGCAGGTGGTGTTCCAGGATCCGTTCGGCAGCTTGAGCCCGCGGATGACGGTGGGCATGATTGTCGGCGAGGGTCTGCGCATTCATCACATGGGCACGGCGGCGGAACAGGAACAGGCGATCATCGATGCACTTTTGGAGGTAGACCTGGATCCGGATACTCGGCACCGCTACCCTCATGAGTTTTCCGGCGGGCAACGGCAGCGGATTGCCATAGCCCGCGCACTGGTGCTGAAACCGGCGCTGATACTGTTGGACGAGCCGACGTCGGCGCTCGACCGCACGGTACAGCGTCAAGTAGTGGAGTTGCTGCGTTCATTGCAGGCCAAGTACAACCTGACTTACCTGTTTATCAGCCACGACTTGGCGGTAGTTCGGGCGATCAGCCACCACCTGATCGTGGTCAAGGAGGGGCAAGCGGTCGAACAAGGCCCGGCGGCGGCGATTTTTGCCGCGCCACAGCATATTTATACCCAGCAGTTACTGGAAGCGGCTTTATTGGCTCCAGGCGCTGCTGACTAAATCCTTAAAAGCAGGAAGAGGAAGAGCACACATGGGTTTTCTAAGCGGTAAGCGCGTACTGATCGTTGGCGTTGCCAGCAAATTGTCCATTGCCTCGGGCATTGCCGCGGCCATGCACCGTGAGGGCGCCGAACTGGCCTTCACTTATCAGAATGAAAAACTCAAAGGGCGCGTCGAAGAGTTTGCCGCTGGCTGGGGTTCCGGTCCCGAGCTGTGCTTCCCCTGCGACGTAGCCAGCGATGAAGAGATCGCCACAGCATTCGAAGCCTTGGGCAAGCAATGGGATGGCCTTGACTGCATCGTTCACTCGGTTGGGTTCGCGCCCGGCGACCAACTCAATGGCGACTTTACCGACGTCACCACGCGTGAAGGTTTTCGGATCGCTCACGACATCAGTGCCTATAGCTTCGTCGCCCTGGCCAAGGCCGGCCGCGAAATGATGAGGGGCCGCAACGGCAGCCTGCTCACCCTCTCCTACCTGGGGGCCGAGCGCACCATGCCCAATTACAACGTGATGGGTATGGCCAAGGCCAGTCTGGAAGCCGGCGTCCGCTACCTGGCCGGCAGCCTCGGCCCTGAAGGCACTCGGGTCAACGCAATCTCCGCCGGCCCGATCCGCACCCTCGCCGCATCGGGGATCAAGAGTTTCCGTAAGATGCTTGCCGCCAACGAGAAGCAGACTCCCCTGCGCCGCAATGTGACCATTGATGAAGTTGGCAACGCCGGCGCCTTCCTCTGCTCCGATCTGGCATCGGGCGTCAGTGGCGAAATCATGTACGTCGATGGCGGCTTCAACACCACGGCAATGGGTGCAATGGAAGATTGATTTCCGCGCCATAAATAATAAAAAAGGCCGCTTATAGCGGCCTTTTTTATACACAACAGATATCAGAATCGCTCGATATCTGCCTTGGCTTCCAACTGCTTACGGAAGGCCGCAAAGTCCTGCTGACCACTGCGCGAGGCAAGGAAACGGCTGTAGATAGCCTTATCTTCATCCGCCAATGGCCCTTCAGGCTCGCTCACACCATCGAGGCGCACCACCACAAAATCACCATTATTCAGCGTGATCCCGGTAAACGTCGACTGGCCAGCCGCGCTCGGCTTGGGCATACGGAACAACGCCTGCAGTACCGCGGGTTCAACCCCCTCCTGACTGCGGGTCGCGGCTTCAACCACATCCCAGGTCTGCCCCGATCCCGCCTGCTCAACCGGCGTCTTGCCTTCATTCAAGGATGCCAGGAGAGCCTCACCTTCAGCCTTGGCAGCTTCAGTGGCACGGACCCTGGTCAACTGCTCACGAATGCTTTCTTCAACCTGCTCGAGAGCCAGTTGCTCAGGCTTCCTGTGCTCCTTGACGCGCAACACAACCACGGTATTCGGATCGAGTTCAATGGCATTGCTGTTACTGCCATCCTCCAACACCTCAGCACTGAAAGCCGCCTGAATCACTTGACGGTTAGCGGTCAACCCCTCGCCACCCTCACGCCCAAAGGCTTCGCTGGTTTTGACTTCCAGCCCCAGTTCCTGGGCAGGCTGCGCCAGATCTGACGCTTCGAATGCAGCATCTTCAAGCTGTTTGCTGACCTCAACAAATCGCCGTTCCAGCTTGCGCGTTTTCAAATCACGTACCAGCTTGTCTTGCAGGCTGGCGAAGCTCGGCACCTCTGGAGCCTGAACAGCCAACAGCTTGATCAGGTGCCAGCCAAATTCGCTGCGTACTGGTGCCGACATCTGGCCTTCGCCCAAGGCATACAGCGCCTCTTCAAAGACTGGGTCGTAGACGCCAGGGCCAGCAAAACCGAGATCGCCACCATTGGCAGCAGAACCTGGATCGTCAGAGTATTCCTTGGCCAGCGCTGCAAAGTCTTCGCCTTGCTCCAGGCGCTTCTGCACTTGCTCAATCTTGGCTTTGGCCTGCTCATCGTCGAGCGAATCGCTTACCTCTACCAGGATATGCGCGGCCTGGCGCTGCTCAGCCAGATTGGCAATTTCATTTTCGTAAGCGCTCTGCAGCTCTTCATCACTGACTTCAACCTGATCGAAGAATGCATCCTTCTTCAGTTCGACATACTCCAGCACGACCTGCTCAGGGCTCATGAATTGGCTAGCCTGTGCATCGTAGTAGGCCTTGATGTCGTCATTACTGAGCTGAACCGCATCGCTATCAGCCTTCAGCGTCAGGGTCGCGAAGTCACGAGTCTGCTTTTCCAGCCGCGCGAAAGCAGTTACTTCAGCATCGGTCACGAAGGCGCTACCGGATAGGCCCGAGCGCAACTGGCCAATCAGCATTTCCTGCTCGAGCATCTGGCGGAACTGCATGCGCGTGTAGCCGAGCTGGCGGATTACCTGATCGAACCGAGCGGCATCGAACTTGCCGTCGACCAGAAATTCGGGCGTTTGCAGAATCAACTGATCGAGGGCCTGCGGGGAAAATGCGAATTTTGCATCGATTGCACCCTGCAACAGCAAAGTACGCTCGATCAGGCCTTTCAGTGCCGCTTCGCGAAGCAACTTCTCGTCCAGCAAGGAAGCATCAAAATCACGCCCAAGTTGCTGCAAAAGCTGACGCCTCTGCATCTCGACCGCTTGGCCAAGCTGATTGATGGTGATTTTTTCGCCATTGACCTCTGCAGCATTCTGACTGTTGCTGGTACCGGTGAAAATGGCTTCGATACCGGTCAGCGCAAGCAGCACCACGATGAGACCGATAATGGTTTTGGCAATCCAACCTTGTGAATTGTCCCTGATATTCTGCAGCATGCTTCCCCCAGAACGACTGTACAAAATCAGCAGTCGTGCAGTGTGGGTAATAACCGGATAGAAGAAAGGCGCATCCGAGGATGCGCCTTCTCGTAACTGGCGGAGCGGACGGGACTCGAACCCGCGACCCCCGGCGTGACAGGCCGGTATTCTAACCGACTGAACTACCGCTCCGCTGCCAGATCAGCGATCAGGCTGACCTGGGGCAATGCTCGAAGGACGCTTAGTTAACGGCGTCTTTCAGTGCCTTACCGGCTTTGAAACCTGGAATCTTCGCAGCAGCAATACTGATCGGCTTGCCCGTTTGTGGGTTGCGACCAGTGCGCGCTGCGCGCTCTTTGACAGCAAAGGTACCGAAACCAACCAGTACAACGGAGTCACCAGCCTGCAGAGCACCAGTGACAGATTCAATTACTGCATCCAGCGCGCGGCCAGCAACAGCTTTCGGGATATCAGCAGATGCAGCAATGGCATCGATCAGTTCCGACTTGTTCACTCTAAGTCCCCTTAATTTCTGATGAGATTGTTTCTTGATTTTTAGTGTAAGCAAAACGAGTGCTGGATGATCTTCCGACACAATAAGAGCCGCTTTATAACAAGGGCTCTAAAATTGTGTCAAGGAAGCCTCCCAACTAGTGCGTGCTAATTCGCCCCTTGGAATCCGTCTCGCGCTTGTCATCCTTTGCAACCAGCTCAGGAGCCGCGTCAGGCAAGGGCTCCGGCGCGTATTGCAGCGCAATTTGCAGGACTTCGTCAATCCATTTAACCGGTTTAATCTGCAAGTCTTGCTTAATGTTCTCCGGAATCTCTTTCAAATCGCGCACATTCTCTTCCGGAATGATCACAGTTTTGATTCCGCCCCGATGTGCAGCCAAGAGTTTTTCTTTCAAGCCACCGATGGCCAACACTTGGCCACGCAAGGTGATTTCGCCGGTCATTGCTACATCTGCACGTACCGGAATCTGAGTCAGGGCCGAGACCAGCGCCGTGCACATGCCCACGCCTGCGCTAGGGCCGTCTTTCGGGGTTGCCCCCTCCGGCATATGGATATGGATGTCGCGCTTCTCATAGAAGTCCAGAGGGACTCCCAGGCTCTTCGCCCGACTACGCACCACGGTCTGCGCTGCAGTAATGGACTCAAGCATCACATCGCCCAGCGAACCGGTCTTGATTAACTGCCCCTTGCCCGGCACCACTGCGGCCTCGATGGTCAGCAACTCACCACCGACCTGAGTCCAGGCCAACCCTGTCACCTGACCGATCTGATCTTGCAGTTCCGCCAAGCCATAACGGTGCTTGTGCACACCGAGGAAATGCTCCAGCGAGTCCGCTGTCACCAGCACTTCGAAACGTTTCTCCAGACTGTGCTCTTTCACTGCCTTGCGGCAGACCTTGGCAATCTGCCGCTCCAGGCTGCGCACACCGGCTTCGCGAGTGTAGTAGCGAATGATGTCGCGAATGGCTTCGCGCTCGAAACTGAGCTCGTTCTTTTTCAGACCGTTGGCCTGGATCTGCTTGGGCGCCAGGTACTTGATGGCGATGTTGATCTTCTCGTCTTCCGTATAGCCGGGCAGACGGATCACCTCCATCCGATCGAGCAAAGCTGCCGGAATGTTCATGGAGTTGGCAGTACAGAGGAACATTACATCCGAGAGGTCGTAATCGACTTCCAGATAGTGATCATTGAAATTGTGGTTCTGCTCCGGATCGAGCACCTCAAGCAATGCAGAGGCCGGATCGCCCCGCATATCCTGTCCCATCTTGTCGATTTCATCGAGCAGGAACAGCGGATTACGTACGCCCACCTTGGTCATTTTCTGAATCAGGCGACCCGGCATCGAACCGATATAGGTACGGCGGTGACCGCGAATCTCTGCTTCATCGCGTACACCACCGAGCGCCATACGCACGAACTTGCGGTTGGTGGCGTGAGCGATGGACTCCGCCAACGAGGTCTTGCCCACACCCGGCGGCCCGACCAGACAGAGGACTGGCCCCTTGATCTTCTTGACGCGCTTCTGCACAGCGAGGTACTCGAGGATCCGATCCTTGACCTCATCGAGCCCGTAGTGATCGGCATCCAGGATAGCTTCGGCACGCGCCAGATCCAGGCGCACCTTGCTACGCGCCGTCCACGGCACATTCACCAGCCAGTCGATATAGGAGCGCACTACTGTGGCTTCTGCCGACATCGGCGACATCTGCTTGAGCTTGTTCAGTTCGGTCTGGGCCTTGCTGTAGGCCTCCTTGCTCAAGCCACCGTTCTCGATGCGTTTTTTCAGCTCATCGAGTTCATTGAGGCCGTCCTCACTGTCGCCAAGTTCTTTCTGAATGGCCTTCATCTGCTCATTCAGATAGTACTCGCGCTGACTGCGCTCCATCTGCTTCTTGACCCGGCCACGGATACGCTTTTCGACCTGCAACAGATCAATCTCGGCATCCAGCAGGGCGAGCACATGCTCAACCCGCGCCGACAAATCGGTGATTTCCAGGATTTCCTGTTTCTGTTCAATCTTCAGCGCCATGTGCGCTGCCATGGTATCAACTAGGCGGCTCGGCTCATCAATACCGCTGAGCGAGGACAACACTTCTGGCGGAACCTTTTTGCCAAGCTGCACATATTGCTCGAATTGACTGAGCAGAGTGCGGACAAACACCTCGGACTCACGTCCCGGGGCATCGACCTCGTCGATCAGCTGCACTTCCGCGCGGCAGTGGCCGTCCACCTCGATAAATCGCTCGACTTCACCGCGCTGCTCACCTTCGACCAGCACTTTTACGGTGCCATCGGGCAGCTTCAGCAGTTGCAGTACCGTCGCAACGGTACCGACACGGTAGAGCTCTTCTTCACCGGGATCATCATCGGCGGGATTTTTCTGAGCGATCAGCAAAATCTGCTTCTCGCCGGTCATCGCGGCCTCCAGGGCCTCGATGGATTTCTCGCGACCAACAAACAGCGGGATGACCATGTGCGGATAGACCACGACATCGCGTAGCGGAAGGAGAGGCAATTCGATGGTTGTCTTCATGATTTTTGGCTCTACAGCGGCCCTTAAGGCCTTAAATAGATGGGATAACCCTTAACCCTAAGATGGGGCTAGCCCCAGCAAAAAACAAGCGTTTCGACTGCAAAAGCAAAGGGGCCCGCAGGCCCCTTTGCTTTCAACATGTAACAGACCAACTCAGGCGTCAGGAGCCGCCTTGGCAGCAGGCTCGCTGTTCTCGTAAATCAACAGGGGCTTGGATGTTCCATCGACAACACTTTCGTCGACAACCACCTTGCTGACTTCCGACTGCGAAGGAATCTCGTACATGGTATCGAGCAGAATCCCCTCAAGGATCGAGCGCAAACCACGGGCACCGGTCTTACGCTCCAAAGCCTTGCGCGCAACGGATAGCAGCGCGTCAGGACGGAACTCCAGATCAACACCTTCCATCTCGAAAAGCTTGGCATATTGCTTGGTCAGGGCATTCTTCGGCTCGGTCAGAATCTGCATAAGTGCAGCCTCATCCAACTCGTCGAGGGTTGCAATGACCGGCAAGCGACCGACAAATTCTGGAATCAAACCAAACTTGACCAGATCGTCCGGCTCGACAGCACGCAGCGACTCACCAATCTTCTTACCCAGATCCTTGCTGCGAACCTCGGCATTGAAGCCGATCCCACCCCGAGTCGAACGACCCTGGATGACTTTTTCCAGGCCAGAGAACGCACCGCCGCAGATAAACAGGATATTGCGCGTATCAACCTGCAGGAACTCCTGCTGTGGATGCTTGCGCCCGCCCTGCGGAGGTACCGAGGCCACAGTACCCTCGATCAGTTTCAACAAGGCTTGCTGCACACCCTCGCCCGAAACATCGCGGGTAATCGACGGGTTATCAGACTTGCGCGAAATTTTGTCGATTTCGTCGATATAGACAATGCCCATCTGGGCCTTTTCCACATCGTAATCGCACTTCTGCAGCAGCTTCTGGATGATGTTCTCGACATCCTCCCCTACATAACCAGCTTCGGTCAGCGTGGTGGCGTCAGCGATGGTGAACGGAACATTAAGCAAGCGCGCCAGTGTTTCAGCCAGCAGGGTTTTACCCGAACCGGTTGGACCAATCAGCAGGATATTGCTCTTGCCCAGCTCGACATCGTCCTTCTTTTCGCGCTGATTAAGCCGCTTGTAGTGGTTATAAACGGCCACTGCCAGGATTTTCTTCGCCCGCTCCTGACCAATCACATACTGATCGAGGATGGCGCTGATTTCCTTTGGCGCAGGCAGCTTGTGCGCGCTGCTTTCGGCCTGGGCTTCCTGCACCTCCTCTCGGATGATGTCATTGCACAGGTCGACGCACTCGTCGCAGATAAAGACCGAGGGGCCGGCAATCAATTTACGCACTTCATGCTGGCTTTTGCCGCAGAAGGAGCAATAAAGCAGCTTGCCGTTGTCCTCGCCATTGCGGGTGTCAGTCATTCGATCAATCCAATACGGTAGGCTTGAAAAACAAGATGGAGGCAAATGCGAGCATTTTCAAGCCCGCAATGCGACCGACTGCATGCCGGCCGCGCACGATCACCTTAACTAGCTCGAAGCCAGGCGCTTATCGAGAACTTTGTCGATGAGGCCATAAGCAACCGCTGTCTCACCACTCATAAAGTTGTCGCGATCGGTATCACGCGCAATCACGTCCAGCGGCTGACCGGTATGACTAGCCAGCACGTTATTCAAGCGATCACGAATGGTCAGGATTTCGCGGGCATGAATCTCGATATCCGATGCCTGCCCCTGAAAACCACCCAACGGCTGATGAATCATCATCCGCGAGTGCGGCAGACAAAAACGCTTGCCCGCAGCACCAGCAGTCAGCAGCAGAGCACCCATACTGCATGCCTGGCCGATACAGATAGTCGACACGTCTGGGCGAATGAACTGCATGGTGTCGTAGATCGACATGCCTGCAGTCACCGAGCCACCCGGCGAGTTGATATACAGGTGGATGTCCTTGTCCGGGTTTTCCGCTTCGAGGAACAGCAGTTGCGCGGCTACCAGATTGGCCATGTAGTCTTCGACCGGGCCGATCAGGAAGATCACGCGCTCCTTGAGCAGGCGTGAGTAGATGTCATAGGCGCGCTCACCGCGGGCCGTTTGCTCGATAACCATGGGCACCAAGCCGCCAGCGGCCTGGATGTCTGGCATTTGTTGCATAAAAGGATTGCGGGACATTTCTTGCACTCGCTCCCTAAACAGTCATGTATCAAATACGCATAAGCCAGCACGGTGGCTGGCTTATGGTGTGCTCGAACGAGATAAAGAAATCAGGCGGCTTGCGGAGCTTCCACCGGCTTGACAGCTTCTTCGTAGGAGACCGATTTATCGGTCACATTAGCCTTCTGCAAAACAGTATCTACAACTTGCTCTTCCAGCACAACCGAACGGACTTCGTTCATTTGCTGGTCGTTTTTGTAGTACCAGGCCACGACCTGCTCAGGCTCTTGGTAGGCCGAGGCCATTTCCTGGATCATCTCGCGCACACGAGCATCGTCAGGCTTGAGCTCGAACTGCTTGACCACTTCGGCAACGATCAGACCCAGCACCACGCGACGCTTGGCTTGTTCCTCGAACATATCCGCCGGCAGTTGCTCGGGCTTGATATTGCCACCGAACTGCTGCACCGCCTGCACGCGCAGACGATTGATCTCATTGCCGATCAGGGACTTCGGCACTTCGATCGGATTGGCAGCCAGCAGACCGTCCATCACCTGGTTCTTCACCTTGGACTTGATGGCCTGACGCAGCTCGCGCTCCATGTTCTTGCGCACTTCAGCGCGGAAACCTTCCAGACCGCCTTCCTTGACGCCGAACTGGGCAAAGAATTCGTCGTTGAGCTCAGGCAGCAGGGGGGCGGAAACACTGTTCACGGTAACAGTGAACTCAGCAGTCTTGCCGGCCAGATCCAGGTTCTGGTAGTCATCCGGGAATACCGGGTTGATTACCCGGACATCGCCGGCTTTGGCACCAACCAGTGCATCTTCAAAGCCAGGGATCATGCGGCCGGAGCCCAGAACCAGCTGAGAACCGGTGGCAGAACCACCCGCGAATGCTTCGCCGTCGATCTTGCCAGCGAAATCGATATTCAGCTGGTCGCCATTCTCGGCAGCACGCTCAACCACTTCAAAGCGGGTGTTCTGCTTGCGCAGAATTTCCAGCATGTTGTCCAGATCGGCATCAGCCACATCGGCCTGAAGACGCTCGATAGCGATGGTCTCGAGACCAGCTACCTCGAATTCCGGAAAGACTTCGAAAGTCGCGACGTACTCAAGGTCCTTGCCCTTCTCGAAGGTTTTCGGCTCGACGGCCGGAGAGCCTGCCGGGTTGAGCTTCTGCTCGACCACGGCTTCGTAGAAGGTGGCCTGGATCAGGTCGCCCAGGGCTTCCTGACGAGCGGCGTCTTCATAGCGCTGGCGAATCACGCTCATCGGCACCTTGCCAGGACGGAAGCCAGCAACTTTAGCCTTGCGGGCAGTCTGTTGCAGACGCTTGTTGACTTCAGTCTCGATGCGCTCGACGGGCACGCCGACGGTCATGCGACGCTCAAGAACAGAAGTGCTTTCAACAGAAACTTGCATGGGTATTCCTCGTTGCACAGACATAGGCCGGCCGTTTACCGGCCCCGAATCAAGGGCATGCATTCTAGAGGGTCAATTTGCAGAAGTCACCCTAGATGCTAGCGGCAAACGGGAGGGAGCTAAAAGATGGTGCGGACGGAGAGACTCGAACTCTCACACCTTGCGGCGCTGGAACCTAAATCCAGTGTGTCTACCAATTCCACCACGTCCGCGTGGTAAGGCCTTCAAACAAAAACGCCAGGCTTTTGGCCTGGCGCCTTTAAATATGGGGTGGACGATGGGGATCGAACCCACGACAACAGGAGTCACAATCCTGCGCTCTACCAACTGAGCTACGCCCACCATATTGCATTTACTTGCGCCAAAGCTGCCAAATGGCACGCCCGGCAGGACTCGAACCTGCGACCATCCGCTTAGAAGGCGGATGCTCTATCCAGCTGAGCTACGGGCGCCTATCCATCTGCAAGAGCAGACTTAAAGCTTTCGGCTGCAGCAGAAGCCTTGCGACCTTTGCGTTTGCCGTCTTACCCAGCGACTGGCTGTGCTCGACAAGCGGGGCGAATGTTATAGAGGCGCCGGTAACACGTCAACAGGGAAAGCTAAAAAAATTCAGTTATATAAAGGAGTTACGCGAAAACCCTCGCACGCGCCTTTGCCCTGGGGTTTCGTCATGCGAGAATGCGCCTCCTTTTTCAATCCTTTCCAATGGTTAACCAAGCGCAATGACCGCACAACTGATCGATGGCAAAGCGATCGCCGCCAGCCTCCGCCAGCAGATCGCCAAACGCGTCGCCGAAAGGCGTCAGCAAGGCCTGCGAGCACCAGGCCTCGCGGTGATTCTGGTTGGCAGCGATCCTGCCTCTCAGGTCTACGTTTCGCACAAGCGCAAAGACTGCGAAGAAGTCGGCTTCGTTTCCCAGGCCTATGACCTTCCCGCCAGCACCAGCCAAAGTGAGCTTCTGGCGCTGATTGAACGGCTGAACGATGACCCGAGCATTGACGGCATCCTCGTGCAGCTGCCGCTGCCGGAAAGCCTGGATGCATCCTTATTGCTCGAGCACATCCGCCCGGACAAGGATGTCGACGGCTTCCATCCTTACAACATTGGCCGCCTGGCCCAGCGTATGCCGCTGCTGCGGCCCTGCACACCCAAAGGCATCATGACCCTGCTGCACAGCACCGGCGTGGATCTGTATGGCCTGCACGCCGTGGTGGTCGGGGCATCCAATATCGTCGGCCGGCCGATGGCCATGGAGCTGCTGCTGGCCGGTTGCACCGTCACCATCACCCATCGCTTCACCAAGGACTTGGCCAGCCATGTGGCACAAGCCGACATCCTGGTGGTGGCGGCCGGCAAACCTGGCCTGGTCAAGGGCGAGTGGGTCAAGCAAGGCGCCATCGTCATCGATGTCGGGATCAACCGCCAGGCGGACGGAAAATTGATCGGCGACGTGGAGTATGATGCCGCCCTGCCTCGCGCCGGCTGGATCACCCCGGTACCGGGCGGAGTTGGCCCCATGACCCGCGCCGGCCTGCTGGAAAACACCCTGCATGCGGCCGAACACCTGCACAAATAGCGTGTTCGACGGTCATGAAAAACGGCACCCGAAGGTGCCGTTTTTTATGACCTGTTAACTATCAATCACGCGCCTGCTCCCAGGACTTGAGCAGTTCGTTGTAATTGATGGTTTCACCCTTGGGCTTCTCGTTCGCCAGTTTCGGCTTGGGGGCGCCCGGCTGATCCAACCAGTACTGCGGATCTTTCGCCTCGTTCAGCTTAGGCCCGCATTCACCCAGCACGCCAGCGCGCTCCAGACGACCGAGCATGGTGTCCTGGGCTGCCGCCAGACCATCCAGCGCTTCTTGCGGCGACTTATCGCCACTGGCCGCTTCGGCGATGAACTGCCACCACAGCTGCGCCAATCGCGGATAATCCGGTACGTTGGTACCGGTCGGTGTCCACTGCACCCGTGCCGGGCTGCGATAGAACTCGACCAAACCGCCCAACTTCGGCGCGATATCGGTCATCGCCTGCGAGTTGATATCCGACTCGCGGATCGGCGTCAGACCAACCAGAGTCTTCTTCAGCGACACGGTTTTCGAGGTGACAAACTGGGCATACAGCCAAGCCGCCAGGCGCTGTTTGTCCGGGGTGGACTTGAGGAAGGTCCAGGAACCGGCATCCTGATAACCCAGCTTCATGCCCTCTTCCCAGTAAGGACCTTTCGGTGATGGCGCCATGCGCCACTTCGGCGTGCCATCTTCGTTGACCACCGGCAGACCGGCCTTGGTCATATCGGAGGTAAAGGCGGTGTACCAGAATATCTGCTGAGCGATGGCGCCCTGAGCGGGCACAGGGCCAGCCTCGGAGAAGGTCATGCCCTGAGCTTCCGGCGGCGCGTATTGGCGCATCCAGTCGACGTACTTGGTGGTCGCATAGACCGCCGCAGGGCCATTGGTAGCACCACCGCGCGCGACACTGGAACCGACCGGGCGGCAACCGTCTACCCGGATGCCCCATTCGTCCACCGGCAGGCCGTTAGGCAGCCCCTTGTCGCCGCCACCGGCCATGGAGAACCAGGCATCGGTGAAGCGCCAGCCCAGGGAGGGGTCTTTCTTGCCGTAATCCATGTGCCCGTAGACGCGTTGGCCGTCGATTTCCTTGACCTTCTCGGAAAAGAACTCGGCGATGTCTTCATAGGCCGACCAATTGACCGGCACACCCAGCTCGTATCCGTAGATCTCTTTGAACTTGGCCTTGAGTTCAGGGCGCTCGAACCAGTCGGCGCGAAACCAATAGAGGTTGGCGAACTGTTGATCAGGCAGTTGATACAACTTGCCATCCGGCGCGGTGGTGAAGTCCAGGCCGATAAAGTCCGGCAGGTCCAGGGTCGGTGAGGTGAAGTCCTTGCCATCGCCGGCCATCATGTCGGTCAGCGGCACGGCCTTGCCGTAGCGGAAGTGCGTACCGATCAGATCCGAGTCGTTGATATAGCCGTCGTAGATGTTCTTGTCCGACTGCATCTGGGTTTGCAGTTTCTCGACCACATCGCCCTCTTGCATCAGGTCGTGCTTGAGCTTGATCCCGGTGATTTCACTAAAGGCCTTGGCCAGCACCTTGGACTCGTACTCGTGGGTGGCGATCGTCTCCGAGGCAACGCTGATCTCCATGCCGCGGAACGGCTCCGCCGCCTTGATGAACCATTTCAGCTCTTCGAGCTGTTGCTGCGCGGTCAACGTAGAGGGACTGAACTCATCGGCAATCCATTTTTTTGCCGCTTCCTCATAAGCATCCGCCCAAGCTGCGCCGCTTAATCCGGACAACGTCAGCAAGGCAGCCAGCGCCATGCTATGTCGAGTTTTGTTGTTATTGTCGAACATAGAGAGACCTCCATCTCAGGGTTTTGGGCGAGGTAAGTTGGTTGCAGATCGCGACCCCAACGGTCGCGACCGGTGACAACCCGGCTTAGCCCCAACGCATCACTGCAAACAGCCAGAACAAGGACAGCACCGAGGCTATCCACACACTCCAATCGGTCGTACCCACCACCAGCAAATGCAGGTAGGCGCTTCCCAGCAGACCGATAAACAACCGATCACCACGGGTGGTGCTGATCGGCAAGAAGCCTTTGCGCTCGATACAGGGAGAGCGCAGTTCCCACACCGTCATGCCCGCCAGAATCGCGGCGATAGTGCCGAAGAACAACGCGGTGGGCAGAGTCCAGGCCATCCAATCCATAATCTTTACTCCTTAGACCCGGCCCAGGGCGAAGCCCTTGGCCACGTGGTTGCGAACGAACCAGATCACCAGCATCCCCGGCAGGATGGTCAGCACACCGGCAGCCGCCAGTACCCCCCAATCGATACCGGAAGCCGAGACTGTGCGGGTCATCACCGCGGCTATGGGTTTGGCGTTCACCGAGGTCAGGGTGCGTGCCAGCAGCAGCTCGACCCAGGAGAACATGAAGCAGAAGAACGCGGTGACACCGATGCCGGAGCCGATCAACGGGATAAAGATCTTCACGAAGAATTTCGGGAAGCTGTAGCCGTCGATATAGGCCGTTTCGTCGATCTCCTTCGGCACCCCGGACATAAAGCCTTCGAGAATCCACACGGCCAGCGGCACGTTGAACAGGCAGTGCGCCAGAGCCACGGCGATATGGGTATCGAACAGGCCAATCGAGGAGTACAGCTGGAAGAACGGCAGCAGAAAAACTGCTGGCGGCGCCATGCGGTTGGTCAGCAGCCAGAAGAACAGGTGCTTGTCGCCGAGGAAACGGTAGCGCGAGAAGGCATAAGCCGCCGGCAGCGCTACTGTCAGGGATATCAGGGTGTTCAGAGTCACGTAGTACAGCGAGTTGAGGTAGCCCTCATACCAACTGGGGTCGGTGAAGATCACCTGGTAATTGGCCAGGGTGAAACTCTGCGGCCACATGCTCAGGCCACCGAGAATCTCGGTATTGCTCTTGAACGACATGTTCAGCAACCAGTAGATGGGCACCAGCAGGAACAGGATGTAGAGCCCCAGCACCACTTTTTTACGTAGGGTCATGGTCGGCCTCAGCGCGTCTTGTCGTTATGGGTCATGGCGGTATAGAACAGCCAGGACACCAGCAGAATGATCAGGAAGTACACCAGCGAGAACGCCGCCGCCGGGCCCAGATCGAATTGGCCGATGGCCATCTGGGTCAGGGTCTGGCTGAGGAAGGTGGTGGCATTGCCCGGACCGCCCCCGGTAAGCACGAAGGGTTCGGTGTAGATCATGAAGCTGTCCATGAAACGCAGCATCACCGCGATCAGCAGCACGCTTTTCAACTTGGGCAGCTGGATATGCCGAAACACCGCCCAGGCCGAGGCGCGGTCGATGCGCGCCGCCTGGTAATACACATCGGGGATAGCCCGCAGACCGGAATAACAGAGCAGCGCCACCAGCGAGGTCCAATGCCAGACATCCATGATCAGCACCGTGACCCAGGCGTCACTGGTGTTGGCGGCGTAGTTGTAGCTGATACCCAGGCTGTTCAGCGCCCAGCCCATCAGACCGATGTCGGCGCGGCCGAAGATCTGCCAGATGGTACCGACCACGTTCCACGGGATCAGCAACGGAATCGCCATGACGATCAGCACCAGCGATGCCCAACGGCCCTTGGTCGGCATGGTCAGGGCGATGGCAATGCCCAGAGGAATTTCAATCAGCAGCACACAGCCTGAATAGATGAACTGACGCAGCAGCGAGTCATGCAGGCGCGTGTCCTGCAGCACCTGCCTGTACCAATCGACCCCGACGAAATAGCGCGTCGAATGGTCGAAGATGTCCTGCACCGAGTAGTTGACCACTGTCATCATCGGCACGATGGCGCTGAACGCCACCAGCAGAAATACCGGCAATACCAGCCACCAGGCCTTGTTGTTATATACTTTCATGGCTGCGCCTCCACTGATGGCGATCGAGCTGGCAGCTCTTGCACCAGGTATTCGTCGGCATAGAGCATCAGCCACTGCGCGGGAAAGCTCAGGTAAACCTGCTGGTGCGGTACCGGCTGATCCTCCTGCAGGCGCACTTTGAGCAGCTGGCCGTCCAGGCGCAGGGTGAGGATTTTATAAGTGCCCAGATCTTCGAGATGCACCACCTCACCGCACAGCGCGTCTTCGTTGGGGCCTTCCCAGACATGGACGAACTCAGGGCGAATACCGACTTTCAGACTGCTCCAGTCCAGCTCGTCCAGCCGCTGATTCAGTGCCGGCGACAAGGGCAGCACGGTATCGGCGAAACGTACACCGCCCTCGCAGCGGCCGACCTCGATCAGGTTCATCCCCGGGCTGCCGATGAAGTAGCCGACAAAGGTGTGACTGGGCCGCTCGAACAGCTCGCGCGGAGTGCCGAACTGGACGATCTGGCCGCCGTACATCACCGCGATCTTGTCGGCGAAGGTCGAGGCCTCCAACTGATCGTGGGTGACGTAGACCATGGTGATATTGAACTGCTCGTGGATCTGCTTGAGCTTGCGCCGCAGTTTCCACTTCAGGTGCGGGTCGATCACCGTCAGCGGCTCGTCGAAGAGAATCGCCGAGACGTCATCGCGCACCAGGCCGCGGCCCATGGAGACCTTCTGCTTCTCGTCGGCAGTCAGGTTGCTCGCTCGCTTGTGCAACAGCGGATGCAGATCCAGCACTTCGGCGATTTCGTTGACCTTGGCCAGAATCCTGGCCTTGTTCATGCCCTGGTTACGCAGCGGGAAGGCCAGGTTGTCGAACACCGTCATGGTGTCGTAGACCACTGGAAACTGGAAAACCTGGGCGATATTGCGCTGCTCGGGATGCAGGTGGTTGACCACCTTGCCGTCGAACTGCACCTCGCCGTGGGAGGGGCTGAGCAAGCCGGAAATGATATTGAGCAGGGTCGACTTGCCGCAGCCGGACGGTCCGAGCAAGGCGTATGCACCGCCCTGCGCCCAGACATGGTTCATCTCGCGGATCGCGTAATCCGCCGCGCCATTGGGCGCACGGCTGTAGCTGTGCGCCAGGTTGTGCAAGCGTATCTCGGCCATCAGGCGCTCCTCGCTAAACGGCGGCTCGGCGCCTGGATCAATCGGCCATTGGCCTCGAAGACGAACAGCTTGTGGGTCGGGATATAAATCAGAATCGGCGTATCAACGTCGTACTCGTGCACGCCCGGTAGGTGCAGCACCAGCACGAACTGTTCATTGCGCACATGCAGGAAGGTTTCCGAGCCACTGATTTCCGCCAGCTCCACGGTCACGGCCAATTCCAGATCGTCGTCGTTGGACGGCACCAGGCCGATATGGCTAGGGCGCACGCCGAAGCGGTACTCGCCTTCGGCGATGCTTTTCAGATCGGAGTTGAGCGGAAAATGCACGGCATCGGCAAAGCTCACCTCGGTGCCACTGATGCGTCCTGGCATCAGGTTGATCGCCGGCTCCGAGAACAGCTCGGCGGCCAGCACCTGCTGCGGCTGATGGTAGACCTCGGCGGTCTTGCCGCTCTGCACCACCCGCCCCTCATGCAGGATGGTGGTGGTGCCACCTAGGGCCAGGGCCTCGTTCGGCTCGGTGGTGGCGTAGATGGCGATGGTATGACGCGCGGCAAACAGCTCGCGCATCTCCTGGCGCAGCTCTTCACGCAGCTTGTAGTCGAGGTTGACCAGTGGTTCGTCGAACAGAATCAGCGATGCATCCTTGACCAGAGCCCGAGCCATGGCCGTGCGCTGCTGCTGGCCGCCGGACAGCTCCAGCGGGTGGCGCTGGAGCAACGCCTCGATGCGCAGCATCTTCGCGGTGGCATGCACCTTTTCGAGAATCTCGGCCTTGCTCACCCCGGCTTGGCGTAGCGGCGAGGCGATGTTCTCGAATACCGTCAGGGTCGGGTAATTGATGAACTGCTGGTAGACCATCGACACGTTGCGCTGACGCACCGAGACATTGGTCATGTCCGCGCCATTCATCAGGATGCGCCCACTGCTCGGCTTGTCCAGGCCAGCCATCAAGCGCATCAGGCTGGTCTTGCCGGACAGGGTGCGGCCGAGCAACACATTGAAGGAACCGGGTTCGAAGCTCAGGCAGACATCGTCGATGTGCACCTGCTGCTCGACGATACGCGTGACATTCTCAAGCGTAAGTGACATGGGCCGTCCTATTTTCTTGTTATTTGCTTTCTATCTGCGCAGTGACAAGGCGAGTTCCGTGCCAAGCGCCTGTAAAACCTGCTAACTGACTGATTTATTTGTACTTAGCCGAATATTGCCGCTGCTGGTATTTTCGCAAATGAACAATTTTGCACAGTCAATCATGAACAATTGAACAGTCATAACGTTGACTTTGAACAGCTATAGGCGACACTGGGGGCACGTCGGCGAAGACCGGAACCTAATAACAACAAGACCCACTGCGAGACTTACGTCATGGCTGAAACTGCCAGTGTCCTGCCCCACGAGACCATCATTCAGGACTCCTGGTCGCGTTGCCGCGACTTCGGTCTGACTCACCAGAGCACCCCCATCTTCACTCAGTCCAGCCCTGGCGAAGTGTCTGCCCTGCTGGAAAGTCAGCACGCTCTGGTGCACACCACCCATAAAGAAGTGCTGCCCTACTACGGCAACATCCTGGCCAACTCCAATTGCCTGATCATGCTCGCCGACAAGCAGGGTCAGGTGTTGCAGTCCTGGGGCGACCAGCGCTTTATCGAGCCCAGCCGCGCGCCCGGCTTCGTCGCCGGAGCCAGCTGGCTGGAGCGCTACACCGGCACCAATGCCATTGGCACCGCTCTGAACTGCGCGCAACCCGTGCATATCCAGCACGATGAGCACTTCCTTAAGGTCAACCGTTTCATGACTGGCTCGGCCTCGCCGATTTTCGACGAGCAACGGCAAATGATTGCGGTACTGGACGTTTCCAGCGACAGCTACCTGCCGCCCTCCCACACCCTGGGCATGGTCAAGATGATGAGCCAGTCGGTGGAAAACCGCCTGATCCTCAACCTGTTCCAGCAGCGCTACTTTCAACTGACGTTCAATACCAGCCTGGATAACCTGGAAAGCCCCTGGGCAGGTCTGCTGATCTTCGATGACCAGGGCCAGGTGGTGTCGGCCAACCGCCGCGCCGACAGCCTGCTCGGCGTCGGTCTGGCTCGGGTGAGTATCGAAAGCCTGTTCGATGTGCCCCTGCAACACCTGCTCAACCAGCCCGAAGCCCTGCCCTTCTGCCTGCGCGCCGGTGGCCGTTTCCGCTTTCACGCGCAGGTCAAACGCCCGCAGCAGCCGGCGCCGATCCAGGCCAGGGATTTCCGTCAACCCATCGAGCCCGAGGCCAGCAGCAAAGGCTTTACCCTAGCCTCGATCAACCTCGGCGACCCACGTGTCGATAAAGCCGTGCGCCAGGCCGAGCGCCTGCTGGAAAAAGACATCCCGATCCTGGTGCATGGCGAAACCGGCGTCGGTAAGGAAGTGTTTGTCAAAGCCCTGCACCACGCCAGCTCCCGCGCCAAGCATGCGTTGATCGCGGTCAACTGCGCGGCCATTCCCGCCGAGCTGGTGGAGTCGGAACTGTTTGGCTACGAAAAAGGGGCCTTCACCGGCGCCAACCAGAAAGGCAGCGTCGGCCTGATCCGCAAGGCCCATCAAGGCACCCTGTTTCTCGACGAGGTCGGCGACATGCCGCTACGCGTGCAGGCCCGTCTGCTGCGGGTGTTGCAGGAACGCTGCGTGCAACCGCTGGGCAGCAGCGAACTCTACCCGGTGGATATCCGCCTGATCTCCGCCACCAACCGCTCCCTGCGCCAGGACGTCGATGCCGGTCTGTTCCGCCAGGACCTCTACTACCGCATCAGTGGCCTAAACCTGGAACTGCCGCCCCTGCGCGAACGCACCGATATTGCCGCTATGGTGCAACGCATCTGGGAATACCATCGCGAACCCCAGCAATGGGCCAAACCCACCCCTGAAGTGATGGGACTGTTCGAGCGCCACCCCTGGCCAGGCAACCTGCGCCAACTCAGCAGCGTGCTGCAAATCGCCCTGGCCATGGCCGATGACCAGCCAATTAGGCCGGAGCATCTGCCGGATGATTTTTTTGCCGATCTGCAGGAAACCGATGACGGCAACTCGGCAACTGAGCAACCGGGGCTATTGGCAACCGCTGATGAGGATCTGGCCAGCCAGTTTAAGGCCTGTGGCGGCAATATTTCGCACCTGGCAAGGCGCCTGGGCCTGAGCCGCAATACGCTGTACAAGCGCTTGAGGGAGCAGGGGCTGAAGCTTTAAAACGCTGCCATCGTTCGCCCCTGCACCGCAATGCGGTGACGGGTTGAACTCAGGCAGCAGGCAAGCTCTTGTGGCGAAGAGTGGACCAACTCCAGTGATAATCGCTAATAAGGTGGCGAAACGAGCATAACCGCCAACGATCGATCCGCGCAGCTTGCGAGTTCTCCATCTTCCGCCGTCAGCCGGCAGTTGCCGGCCTCCACAGTAAAACCCCGAACCACCCTGGCTGCTGTACCCTTCGCCCCCGGTCTTCACGAGTCAAACAACCCGATGAGCTTTCCATTGCACCCTGCAGTCGCTGCTTCACGAGCATTGGCATGGTTTTGCCGCGCCCCACGAAAGCTATGCACATGGGGCTGGGCGTTGTCGGCTCTGGCGCTGTTGAGTGCCTGCGTCAGCACACCACCTCCCCTGCCATCACCCGGGATTGCACCGATACGTTTTCTGCTCAGCTTCGACGACGGCCCAAGTGGCCGCGTGGGACTCAATCCGACCCGGCAGATTCTCGACGCCCTGTCAGACAACCCCATCCAGCCCGGAATCAAGGCGCTGTTCTTTATCCAGACTCGCGCGCCTTACGCTGGCGGTAGTGCTCAAGGACAGGCATTGCTGCATCGCCAGCAGAAAGATGGCCACTTGCTGGGTTTTCACAGCGCCACCCCCAGGCATTCCAATCATCGTTTCCTCAACCCGGCCGAACTGGAACAGTCGCTACGCGATGGCGTGGCCGACCTCAGTGCCGTCAGTGACAAGCCGCCGCGCTTGGTCCGGCCGCCGTTCTGGAACTACGACCAGCGCACCTTTGCCGCCTACCAGGCGCATGGCCTGCATTTGCTGCTGACCGACCTGAGCGCCAACGACGGCAAGACCTGGGGCATCAACGGCAGCCTGCGCCGGCGCAGCAACCTGCGCGACCAACTCGCACTGATAGCGACTCAGGTCCAAGCCGGCCGCATGCCGGTCGTGGAGCGGGTAATCCCTGTGGTCGTGACCTTCCATGACCTCAACACCTACACCGCACGGCATATGCAGGAGTACCTGCAGATTCTGCTGGATGTGGCCGTTGACGTCGGTCTCGCCACTGACGCCAAACCCTTCTACGACCAGCGCCTGCCCCTCGAGCGGGCAGCCTTGAAGCGCAGCCTCAGCGACCCGCTGCAGCATGCCCGCCTGCCTGGAATCTGGAACTGGCTATGGAACTGAGCCTGACTCCCGATGACCTGCTGCAGCCAATGTGATGACCTAGGCGGGGGTGGCATGCGCACTGGGCGCCCCTCCGTAGCAAGCAATATCGCCAGCAGCTGGATCCTGCAAAAGCCTGTATCCAGTCATCACCGGCGCCCCCAACTCTTGGGCAGCCGCAGATATTCACGAGGCTGCAACAGATTGTTGGGCTGCGGCACCACAGGCTAATGCCCGGCCGGCATGAAGCCCCGCACGCTCTGCAGATTTCTCGAATTTGTAGCGCACTTGCCCAGAGCCCGGGATACACAAAACCGATTCATCGTCCTTACCGGGATAAATCGCTCTGGTTATCAGGCAGAAGGCTGACGATCGCGTCGCTCAAACGGCTGCCGCGCCTCATCCTGCAAAAAAGAAAAAGGCCGCTCGAAAGCGGCCTGTTTGGTCCGGCGAACGGTTATTCCGCCAAGCGCCAGGTGGTCCCACCCTTGCCGTCTTCCAGCACCACCCCCATGGTGGTGAGCTGGTCACGGATACGGTCGGATTCACCCCAGTTCTTCTCGGCGCGGGCTTGCAGACGCGCGGCGATCAGCGTCTCGACCTCTGCGGCATCGACCTTGCCTGCGGCACCGGCCTGGAGAAACGCGTCCGGTTGCAGCTGCAGCACACCGAGCACGCCGGCCAGTTCCTTCAAACGCGCCGCCAGACCGGCAGCCGCCGATTGATCGCTGTCGCGCAGACGGTTGATCTCACGCGCTAGTTCGAACAACACGGCGCAGGCTTCCGGCGAGTTGAAGTCGTCGTCCATGGCCGCGCCGAAACGCTCGACGAAGGCCTCGCCGCCGGCAGCGGGCGCATCCGGTAACCCCTTGAGCGCATTGTAGAAACGCTCCAGGGCGCCCTTGGCTTCCTTGAGGCTGTCTTCGGAGTAGTTGATCGGGCTGCGGTAGTGACTGGACACCAGCAGGTAGCGCACCACTTCCGGGTGGTACTTTTCCAGCACCTCGCGGATGGTGAAGAAGTTGCCCAGGGACTTGGACATCTTCTCGCCATCCACGCGCACCGCGCCCGCGTGCATCCAGGCGTTGGCATAAAGCTTGCCCGTGGCCGCCTCGCTCTGGGCAATCTCGTTCTCGTGGTGCGGGAACACCAGGTCCGGGCCGCCGCCGTGAATGTCGAAGGTCTCGCCCAGGCAGCAGGTGGACATCACCGAACACTCGATGTGCCAGCCTGGACGCCCCGCCCCCCAGGGCGATGGCCAGCTCGGCTCGCCGGGCTTGACCCCCTTCCACAGGACGAAGTCCAGCGGATCCTGCTTGGCTTCGTCGACCTCGATGCGCGCACCGACCTTCAGGTCTTCGATCTTCTTGCGTGACAGCTTGCCGTAACCGACGAATTTGCCGACCCGGTAATACACGTCGCCATTGCCCGGGGCATAGGCGAAGCCCTTGTCGATCAGGGTCTGGATCATCTGGTGCATGCCCGCGATGTGCCCGGTAGCACGCGGTTCCTGATCCGGGCGCAGCACGTTGAGCCGCGCTTCGTCTTCATGCATGGCGGCGATCATGCGCTCGACCAGGGCTTCGAACGGCTCGCCGTTCTCATGGGCGCGCCTGATGATCTTGTCGTCGATGTCGGTGATATTGCGCACGTAATTCACGTCGTAGCCGCGATGGCGCAGCCAGCGGGTGACCACGTCGAAGGCCACCATCACCCGCGCATGACCGATATGACAGAAGTCGTAAACCGTCATGCCGCACACGTAGATGCGCACCTGATTGTCCACCAGCGGTTTGAAGACATCTTTGCTTTTGGTCAGCGTGTTGTAGATCGAGAGCATCGGGATTCCTTGGAAACCACGGGCCAGCGCACCGGCCCGGTTCAAATCAAAGCACCTGAGCCTTAAGCCCAGGAGTCGCGCAGGGTCACGGTCCGGTTGAACACCGGGGCACCGGGCTTGCTGTCCTTGATGTCGGCACAGAAGTAGCCCTCACGCTCGAACTGGAAACGCTCCTCGGGCTGCGCCTGGGCCAGCGACGGCTCGGCGCGACATCCCTTGAGCACCACCAGCGACTCAGGATTGATGTTGTCGAGGAAGCTGCTGCCCTCTTCTGCCTTTTCCGGGGTCGGCGAGCGGAACAGGCGGTCGTACAGGCGCACTTCGCACTCGATGCTGGCGGCGGCCGGCACCCAATGGATCACGCCTTTGACCTTGCGTCCCTCGGGGTTCTTGCCCAGGGTATTTTCGTCGTAGCTGCAGCGCAACTCGACGATATTGCCCTCGGCATCCTTGACCGCTTCGTCGGCGCGGATCACGTAGCTGCCACGCAACCGGGCTTCGCCACCTGGGATCAGGCGCTTGAAACCGGCAGGCGGGACTTCCTCGAAGTCGCCGGCGTCGATATAGATCTCGCGGGCAAACGGCAGCTGACGTACGCCCATGTCCTGCTTGGGATGGCGCGCCAGCTCGAGGTTTTCCACCTGACCTTCGGGGTAATTGGTGATCACTACCTTCAAGGGCCGCAATACGCACATGGCCCGCGAAGCGGAGGCATCGAGGTCTTCACGAATGGCGAATTCGAGCATGCCGATATCCACCAGGCCACCTGCGCGGTTGACGCCGACCATGTCGCAGAAGGTGCGGATCGAACCCGGGGTGTAGCCGCGCCGGCGATAGCCGCTGAGGGTCGACATACGCGGATCGTCCCAACCCTGCACATGACCCTCATCGACCAACTGCTTGAGCCGGCGCTTGCTGGTGATGGTGTAGTTCAGGTTGAGACGGGCAAACTCGTACTGACGCGGCTTGGCCGGCACCGGCAGGTTGTCGAGGAACCATTCGTAGAGCGGTCGATGATCCTCGAACTCCAAGGTGCAGATCGAGTGGGTAATGCCCTCGATGGCGTCCGACTGACCGTGGGTGAAGTCATAGCTCGGGTAGATGCACCACTTGTCACCGGTCTGGTGATGATGGGCGTGGCGGATGCGATAAAGGATCGGATCGCGCAGGTTCATGTTCGGCGAGGCCATATCGATCTTCGCGCGCAGGGCGCGAGCGCCATCGGGGAACTCACCGGCCCTCATGCGGGCGAACAGGTCGAGATTCTCTTCCACCGAGCGCTCGCGGAACGGGCTGTTCTTGCCCGGCTCAGTCAAATTGCCGCGGTACTGGCGCGCCTCATCGGGCGACAGGTCACAGACGTAGGCCTTGCCGGCCTTGATCAGCTCGACGGCCCAGTCATACAACTGGTCGAAGTAATTGGAGGCGTAACGTTCCTCGCCGGCCCACTGGAAGCCCAGCCACTGCAGGTCGCTCTTGATCGCGTCGATGTATTCCTGGTCTTCCTTGGCCGGGTTGGTGTCGTCGAAGCGCAGGTTGCACTCGCCGCCAAACTCCTTGGCCAGGCCGAAGTTCAGGCAGATCGACTTGGCATGGCCGATATGCAGGTAGCCATTGGGCTCCGGCGGGAACCGGGTGATGATCTTCGTGTGCTTGCCGCTGTCCAGGTCGGCCTGGACGATGGGACGAAGAAAGTTCGAAGCGGCGACAATCTCTGGCTTGCTCATGGGGTCCTTGATCATGCAGGTTCGCGGCACAGGGTAGGCCGACTAAAACAAAGCGCTTATCATAGCCGAAGCTGTCAACCCCCTGACAGGCCCACGAACCGGTTCTCTATCCCCCGCACATCGCTAACGTGGTGTCAGCAAAGGATGGCGAGCAGGCTAATGGATTTCTCGACAGAGCGATTACCTACATGATCAAGCTGCACACCAACCATGGCGTCATCACCCTAAAGATGTTCGAAGACAAGGCGCCCGAAACCGTGGCCAACTTCAAGCAATACTTGAAGGAAGGTCATTACGACGGCACCATCTTCCACCGCGTGATCAGCAACTTCATGGTACAGGGCGGCGGTTTCGAGCCAGGCATGAAGCAGAAAGCCACCCGTGCGACCATCAAGAACGAAGCCAACAATGGCTTGCTCAACAAGGTCGGCACCGTGGCCATGGCCCGCACCATGGAGCCGCATTCGGCCTCCGCGCAGTTCTTTATCAACGTTGCCGACAACAGCTTTCTCAACCACAGCGCCCCCACCGTACAAGGCTGGGGCTATGCAGTATTTGCTGAAGTGGTCGAAGGCATGGACGTGGTCGAAAAGATCAAGGGTGTTGCCACCACCATGAAATCCGGCCACCAGGACGTACCGGTCGACGACGTCATCATCGAGAAGGCCGAGATCATCGAGTGATCCTGCTGATCTCCGACCTGCATCTTGAACAGGAGCGCCCGGACATCAGCCGGGCGTTTCTGCATTTTCTAGAGAGCCGCGCACGCGAAGCCGAGGCGCTGTATATCCTTGGCGACTTCTTCGAGGTGTGGATCGGCGACGACGCCATCAGCCCCTTCCAGCGCAGCATCGCCCAAGCCCTGCGCCGCCTCAGTGACAGTGGCACGCGCATCTACCTGATGCATGGCAATCGCGACTTCATGATTGGCCAGGCCTTTTGCCGCGAGGCTGGCTGCACCCTGCTGCGCGACCCCAGCCTGGTCGAACTCGGCGGAGAGAAAGTCCTGTTGATGCACGGTGACAGCCTCTGCACCCAGGATGAGGCCTACATGCGCCTGCGCCGCTGGCTACGCAACCCGCTGTCGCTGTTGATCCTGCGCAACCTGCCGCTGGCCACCCGCCGCAAGCTGGCGCGCAAACTGCGCAATGAAAGCCGCGCGCAAACCCGCATGAAAGCCAGCGACATTGTCGATGTCACCCCGGCAGAAGTGCCGCGGATCATGGCCACCCATGGCGTGCGCACGCTGATTCACGGCCACACTCACCGCCCTGCGATACATCCGCTGCAAGTGGCAGGTCAGCCTGCCAGACGGATTGTCCTGGGTGACTGGGACAGTCAAGGCTGGGCCTTGCAGGTCGACGAGCAAAACTGGCAGCTGGCCCCCTTCTCTCTCGGTTGATCAGCGCTGCTGCGGGCTTAACGCTCTAGCAGCAACGGCCTGGCGTCGGTATTGCGGGCTTGCCTCAATGGTTTGCGCCAGGCGTTGAGTCGCCTCGTTGACCTGCTCGGCGACGAACAAGGTGATATCCGTTCCTGGCAGACACGGCAGCCCTTCCTCGATCACGTGTAGACCAGGCTCCAGAGTCGAACGGGGAATGATCCCCACACCGATCCCTGCACGTACGGCCGCCAGGACGCCAGCCCGGCTCTGACTGGTGAAGGCGATCCGGTACGGGATCTGCGCGTTGGCCAGGGCCTTGCGCGCCGAATCACGGTGATAGCAGCCCTCGGCAAAGACCGCCAGCGGCAGCGGTTCGCGCTGGTGCGTCGAATGTGCCTCGTTGCACACCCAGACCAGTTCGTCGCGAAACAAGCGCTGCCCGCCATCCGACAAGGCCGGCATCTCAACCAGGGCCAGGTCCAACTTGCCCTCGGCCACCAGCGACGCCAGGTATTCGGGCCGATGATCACAGACCACCTCCAGATTGGCCTCTGGGTAGCTCAGCACGAAGGTCTCCAGCAGAGGGGCGAGGTTCCGCGTGGCGTATTGGTCATGGGTACCAAGGCGCACCTGCCCGCCTACATCGGCGTGCCGGAAGGTGCCGAGGATGCGGTCATGCAGGTTGAGCAGCTCTTGGGCGCAGGACTTCAGCTGCTCTCCGGCAGGGGTCAGCCTGACCCCGTACTGGCCGCGCTGTAGCAGTTCGGTCGCTACCAGCTCTTCCAGCCGCGTGAGCTGCATGCTGATGGTCGAGGGCGCGCGATGCAGGCGCTGGGCCGCGGTGGTCAGGTTTAGCGTGCTGGCAACCACGACAAAGGTGCGCAGCAAGACGATCGGCAGATCACGCATGGCAGAATTCAACTTTATTGAAGGTCACAATCAATATTTATCGTTTTTCTGAACGCTGGCAAGCCGATATGTTAGCCAGCACCCAGCTTGCCCATGTGGATTCCCGAGCACTGTCACGGAGCACGAATGATGCGAATGCCCACCACGTTCGGCATGAACCAGATCGTCAGCCATGGTTTCGGCATGTTCCTGTTTGCCGCCCTGATGCCCTATATGCGCGAGTCCATCGAGATCAGTGCCTGGCAGCTGGCGACCATCGGCGCCCTGACCCAATTGGCCTATCTCGGCGGCGCCATGCTCCTGGGCCTGCTCGGCCATCGCCTGGGCACCGGCCGCCTGGCCCTGATCACCGGCATCACCTCCAGCACCCTGCTGCTCACCATGTCGCAGCTGCGTGATCCCCTGCTGATCACGCTGGCCCTGACCTGCCTGGCCGCCAGCGCGGCGATCAGCTGGGGTTGCATCGTCGAGATCGTCAGCCGCTGCGCCCGCGCCGAGTCGCGCTCGACCTACCTGTCCTGCGCCTCCAGCGGCACGGCCTGGGGCTATGCGCTCAATGGCCTACTGATCCTTGTCGTGGTGCCGCTGCTTGGCTGGCAGGCCAGCTGGCAGGTCGCAGGGCTGTTCGGCCTGCTGGTCGTGGCCCTGACCTGGCACATGCTGCGCGACCTCAAGCCGGCGCCCGTCAATCCGACCGCCAGCGCCGGCCCGGTGGACTCGGTGATCCCCACTTCCCGGCTGTTCGCCACCATCATCGGCGAGCGCACCGCCCTGTTCGCCTGCCTCATCTGCCTGCTCGTCGGCTTCACTACCATGCCGTTTTCCTACTGGCTCAACAGCTACCTGGATGAACTCAGCCTGCCGGCGGCTCTGGGCGGCTACACCTGGGCGACGGTCGGCGGCACGGGCATGGTGGCCGGTTTCCTCACCGGCAAGTTGGCCGACCGCAAGGGCCATGGCACCGCGCTGATGGTGATCTTCAGCGGCTTCACCCTGGGCTTGCTGGCATTCGTCGCGGACCCGGGCAAGTTCGCCCTGGTCGCCGGCTTCGGCTATGGCCTGATGTACTTCCCTATGTGGGGCATCGTCGCCGGCTGGCTCAACCAGCACTATTCATCGACCGCGACCATGCAGATCAGCGGCATCTGCATGGTGACCTTCGGCCTGGGCGGCACCCTGGGCAACCTGCTGGCCGGCTATATCCGCGAAACCACAGGCTCGCTGCAGGACGTGTTCTTCGTGCTGACAGGCGCCTCGCTGCTGCTGGTGGCCCTCGCCATCGTCATCCTGCGCGGCGACCGCCAGGCAGCGCTGATGGCGAGGCCGGCAGCCGCGTAGTCCTGCTGATTTCCGATAAAGGTGGCGCTTGCCCTAAGCGGCTGCGCCGCTGTGAAAGCGGAATTCCTTGTCGGGCGTGAGGATCGCCTCGCGCTCGACCTCGGCGAAGTACGCCACTCGCTCATCGATAGGCTCTGCCGAATAGTCGCGCGCCATCTTCAGGTAACCCTGGTAGTGCCGCGCCTCGGACTTGAGCAGCGAGCGATAGAACTGACCCAACTCCTCATCGAGATGCGGCGCCAGGCGAAAGAACCGTTCGCAGGAACGCGCCTCGATAAAAGCGCCGACAATCAGGGTGTCCACCAGCTTGTGCGGCTCACTGGTGCGCATGTGCTTGTGCAGCCGCTGGGCATACAGGGCAGCGCTGACCGGACGATAGGTGATCCCACGCTTCTTCATCAGCGCCGCGACCTGCTCGAAATGACGCAGTTCCTCACGGGCCAAACGCGACAAATTGTGCTGCAAATCGGCCTTTTCGATATAGCGAAAAAGCAGGGTCAAGGCGGTTGATGCGGCCTTCTTCTCGCAATTGGCGTGATCTATCAGCATCAGATCCTGATTCTGCAAGGCTTGGGCAATCCAGGCGTCAGGAGTTGGGCACAACAGGAAGGCTTCAATTTCAGGTAACAGTTGCATAAGCTCACGAGATCCAATGGCAGCCTCGTCTGACGGGCTGGGCCGGCCATTATACGAGTGAAGCGGCGCGCGACCAGCCGGTCAGTTGATACCGGTCAAGAACTCAGTACTGTTGCTGCATCTATGCTGTACCTATAGTTAGGTGTTACGAGTCACAACCCACTTCGGACGGAGGCGAGCATGCAAGCCATTCGCAACATTTTAGTCGTCATGGAACCAGAACGACCCGAAGGCTTGGCTCTCAAGCGGGCCAAATTGATCGCTGGCGTGACCCAATCGCACCTGCACTTGCTGGTCTGCGGCAAGAAGCATGACCACTCGAGCTATCTCAGTGACCTGTGCGCCACACTCGACAAGGAGGGCTACAGTACCTCCAGTCAGCAGGCATGGCATGAAAACCTGCACCAGACCATCATCACCGTGCAGCAGGCCGAAGGCTGTGGCCTGGTGATCAAGCAGCACTTTCCTGACAATCCACTGAAAAAAGCCCTGCTCACCCCTGACGACTGGAAACTGCTGCGTTATTGCCCGGCCCCGGTGTTGATGGTGAAAACCGACAAACCCTGGACTGGCGGCACCATACTCGCCGCGGTCGATGTCGGTAACGCCGACGGTGAACACCGCACCCTGCACAACAGCATCGTCAACCACGGCTACGACATCGCCGCGCTGGCCAAGGCCAACCTGCATGTGATCAGCGCCCATCCTGCGCCGATGCTCTCGGCCGCAGACCCGACCTTCCAGCTGAAAGAGACCATCGAGGCGCGTTATCGCGAGCAGTGCAAAGCCTTCCAGGCCGAATACGACATTGCCGAAGAGCGCCTGCATATCGCCGAAGGCCCGGCCGATGTGCTGATTCCGCAAGTTGCTCATCAACTGAATGCCGCCGTGACCGTGATCGGCACAGTGGCTCGCACCGGACTGTCAGGGGCGTTGATCGGCAACACTGCCGAGGTGATCCTCGACGCGCTGGATTGCGACGTCCTGGTGCTCAAGCCCGATGACATCATTGCCCACCTGGAGGAACTGGTAGCACAGCACTGACCCCCCGCCACCCAAGCCGCCTGCCGGTGGCTTATTGCCTGCCGCCTACCTGTGCGGGTGCAACGGCAATAGCACCGCCTGGCGGCGGCTCCTCAACTAGCCGACATACGGCAAGGCAAAAGCGTTGAGCATCGACCATGCTGGCTAGGTTCCAGTCAGGCCAGCAGTACCTCTCCCATTGCACGGCATCATGAGGTCGGCCTCTATCACAGTCACTGTGGTGTAGATCGAACCTTGTGGGAGATAGCCATGCATAGCATTCGCCGCATCCTGGTGGCGCTCAATTCCGAGCAACCCGACAGCCTCCCATTGAGACGCGCCAAGCACATAGCCACGGGTATTCACGCAGAAATCCACTTATTGCTTTGTGACAACCGGCGCGACCAGGCGCCGTTCCTCCGCCACCTTAGCGAACAGCTCAAAGGGGAGGGATTTGTTGTATCCACGCAACAGATCGACTGCGACCATTCGCAACCAGCAAACGCAATTCTCGCCACCCTGCAAGCCAACCCTTGCGACTTACTGATCAAGCAGCATTACCCCGATAACCTGTGGATCAAGCACCTGATCACCCCTGAGGACTGGAGGCTGCTTCGTCAATCCCCGGTTCCGGTATTGCTGACCAAGACCGGGCGGCCCTGGAGTGGCGGCCGGGTTCTGGCAGCCATGGATATAGAAAACGCCGAGAACCAGCATCGTGAACTGCAAGGCAGCATCATAGGACATGCAGTCGATCTCGCCGCATTGATCGGTGGTTCCACCCATGTGGTCAGTGCCTATCCGGCAACACCCTTTCCCGCAGCTGACTCCTGCGCGCCACGCTACGACGGCAACGCGTCCCACTGTCTCGAGGCAAGCCGCTGGTTCAAAGAGGAATATCAGCTCCACGATTATCAACTGCATATTGGCGAAGGCCCTGCCAAGGCGCTGATCCTGCAGATCGCCCATCAACTGGAGATAGCAATCACCGTCATTGGCACCGTCGGGCGCAATGGTCTCGCGGGAATGCTGATAGGCAATACGGCAGAAGCGATACTAGACCGGCTCGACAGCGACCTGCTGGTTCTGAAACCTCACGACCACGCAGTCCATTTGCTGGAGCCCTACGAGGAACTCCAGCAAACACCGGACGAGACTATCCATCGGGCTTAGCCGCGAATAACCAATTCCGTGAGCAGACTGCCCTTTTGCTCCAGGCAATGATCAGAAGCGTGACTGCAAGCCCTCACGCATGAACTTCGGGGCCATGTAGCGCTCGTAGTGTGCCTCGGAGAGCAGGAAAAATTCGCGATCGATGGCATCACGCAACTCGGGAAGGCTCCAGTCGCGAAACTCGGGCAGCAACACCATGCCGTAGGCCTCCAGCTGGTTGATCGCCCGGGCGCCACGGGCAATCAGCTGGTATGCCCAGCAGTAAGGCGACTGCTGCGGCACGAAGCGGATTTTCCGTTGCTCCAACTGGTTGCGCAGGCGCGCCCCATCGAAAACTTCCAGCTTGGATGTCATCACCTGCACCAACAACACCTCGAGGCGCAGCCAGACCGCGTATTTTTCCTCGTCGCTATAGCTGTTCCAGTTGATCACTTCATGGTGAAAGCGTTTGCAGCCACGGCACACCACGTCACCGTAGACAGTGGAGCAAAGGCCGACACACGGGGTCTTGATGCGCTGATTGGACATGGCAAGGATGGATACATGCTGGCGGAAAGGCGGGCATGTTAGCCCTTTGTCTAAGTCAGTTCACCCCTGTCGAGCGACCGGCTGACAGCTACCGCACACTTGCCGGCAGCATGGACAAGAGACCGGATACCCACCTTGACCCGAGGAAAACTCGACGTTTCACCGACGTTCTCTACATCTGCCCTTTGCAGATGCGATTTGTACCTGGTCTGCTCGCTGCGGGGCTTTAGCTTAACTTTACCGAAGCTTTCCAGTAGAATCGGCCCGCCTTTTATAGGCGCCAATGTCCGTTGGAAGCTGTTTTCAAAGCGTCACGAGCACAGTAAATCCTGCAGGTACGATGTTGACGCAGGCCCTTGGAACGCCCTTTCAAGTGCCTGCGCCAGCCCTCATCAATCCGTCCTGCCGGCGTAAAACTTTGAAAACAGCTTCTGCAAGAAACCTCTGAAACCATGGCTGAGGGGCCCATAAAGCCACGAAGCGCCTGGTTCAGGGTTTTCTGGATCGCGTCCCGGACAACCCTTTGGGACCACTGATGAGGGTAATAACTGTGCTTGAAGCCTATCGCATACACGTAGCAGAGCGTGCCGCTCAGGGTATCGTGCCCCAGCCGCTGAACGCCGAACAAACCGCAGGCCTGATCGAGCTGCTGAAGAACCCGCCGGTTGGCGAAGAAGCCTTTCTCCTCGACCTGATCACCAACCGCGTACCGCCAGGCGTGGACGAAGCTGCCTACGTCAAGGCCGGCTTCCTCTCTGCCATCGCCAAAGGCGAAGCCACCTCCCCGCTGATCGACAAGCAACACGCCGTCGAACTGCTCGGCACCATGCAGGGCGGCTACAACATCGCCACCCTGGTTGAGCTGCTCGACGACAGCGAACTGGCCGCTACTACTGCCGCCCAACTGAAGCACACCCTGCTGATGTTCGACGCTTTCCACGACGTTGCGGAAAAAGCCAAGAACGGCAACGCTCACGCTCAAGGCGTGCTGCAGTCCTGGGCCGATGGCGAGTGGTTCAAGAACCGCCCGACCCTGGCCGACAAGATCAGCCTGCGCGTGTTCAAGGTGACTGGCGAAACCAACACCGACGACCTTTCCCCTGCGCCTGATGCCTGGTCGCGCCCGGACATCCCGCTGCACGCCCTGGCCATGCTGAAAATGGCTCGCGATGGCATCGTGCCCGATGAGCAAGGCGTCACCGGCCCGATGAAGCAAATCGAAACCATGCGTGGCGAAGGCTTCCCTATCGCTTACGTGGGTGACGTGGTCGGTACCGGCTCCTCGCGCAAATCCGCCACCAACTCGGTGCTGTGGTTCTTCGGCGACGACGTACCAAACGTGCCAAACAAGCGCGCGGGCGGCTTCTGCTTCGGCAACAAGATTGCTCCGATCTTCTACAACACCATGGAAGACGCCGGCGCTCTGCCGATCGAATTCGACGTATCTCAGATGCACATGGGCGACGTGATCGACCTGTACCCGCATGCCGGGAAGGTCTGCAAGCACGGCAGCGACGAAGTCCTGACTCGCTTCGAGATGAAGACTCCGGTGCTGCTCGACGAAGTCCGTGCCGGCGGCCGTATCCCGCTGATCATCGGTCGCGGCCTGACCGAGAAAGCGCGGGCCGAACTGGGCCTGGGCCCAACCGATCTGTTCAAGCTGCCTGAGCCGCCTGCTGAAAGCACCAAGGGTTTCACCCTGGCGCAGAAGATGGTTGGCAAGGCCTGCGGTCTGGCGGAAGGTCAAGGCGTACGCCCTGGCACTTACTGCGAGCCGAAGATGACCACCGTCGGCTCCCAGGACACCACTGGCCCGATGACTCGCGACGAGCTGAAAGACCTGGCGTGCCTGGGCTTCTCCGCCGACCTGGTCATGCAGTCGTTCTGCCACACCGCGGCCTACCCGAAGCCGATCGACGTGACCACCCACCACACCCTGCCGGATTTCATCCGCACCCGTGGTGGCGTGTCCCTGCGTCCAGGCGACGGCATCATTCACAGCTGGCTGAACCGCATGCTGCTGCCGGATACCGTCGGTACCGGTGGCGACTCGCACACCCGCTTCCCGATGGGCATCTCGTTCCCGGCCGGCTCCGGCCTGGTAGCGTTCGCTGCCGCCACCGGCGTCATGCCGCTGGACATGCCGGAGTCCATCTTGGTGCGCTTCAAGGGCAAACTGCAACCAGGCATCACCCTGCGTGACCTGGTCCATGCGATCCCTTACTACGCGATCCAGAAAGGCCTGCTGACCGTTGAGAAGAAGGGCAAGATCAACGCCTTCTCCGGCCGCATCCTCGAGATCGAAGGCCTGGACGAACTGACTGTCGAGCAAGCCTTCGAGTTGTCCGATGCCTCCGCCGAGCGTTCCGCTGCCGGTTGCACCATCAAGCTGCCGGAAAAGGCCATCGCCGAGTACCTGCAATCGAACATCACCCTGCTGCGCTGGATGATCAGCGAAGGCTACGGCGATGCACGGACCATGGAGCGTCGCGCTCAGGCGATGGAAGCCTGGCTGGCCGATCCTAAGCTGATGACTGCCGACAAGGACGCCGAGTACGCCGAAATCATCGAAATCGATCTGGCCGATATCAACGAGCCGGTCCTCTGCGCCCCGAACGACCCGGACGATGCCCGTCTGCTGTCCAGCGTTCAAGGCGAAAAGATCGACGAAGTGTTCATCGGCTCGTGCATGACCAACATTGGTCACTTCCGCGCGGCTGGCAAGCTGCTGGAGAAAGTCGAAGGCTCCCTGCCTACTCGCCTGTGGCTCTCGCCGCCAACCAAGATGGACCAGCATCAGCTCACCGAAGAAGGCTACTACGGCATCTACGGCAAAGCCGGCGCGCGCATGGAAATGCCAGGCTGCTCGCTGTGCATGGGTAACCAGGCACGCGTTGAAGCGAACTCCACCGTGGTGTCGACCTCGACCCGTAACTTCCCCAACCGTCTGGGCGATGGTGCCAACGTCTACCTGGCTTCGGCCGAGTTGGCTGCGGTTGCGGCGATCACCGGCAAACTGCCGACCGTCGAGGAGTACATGGTCTACGCGAAGGAAATCGACACCATGGCAGCCGATGTCTATCGCTACCTGAGTTTCGACCAGATCGCCGAGTTCCGTGAAGCTGCAGCGAACGCCAACATCCCGGTCGTTCAAGCCTAACGCTACAACGCTACAAAAAAAGCCCCGCCACCGTGCGGGGCTTTTTCTTGGCTGAAGCCCTTGCAGGCGAATGCCCAGCAGCTACCTTTTGCGAGAGGGGGTAACAGCGGACTCACTTCCAGCATAAGAAGCATTTCATGAAAATCTGGCTTATCGCAGCGCTATGCGCTTCTGCCCTGGCCGGCTGTAGCAGCGAATACATCATCACCACCACCGATGGCCAGATGCTGACCAGCGAGTGCAAGCCTCGCCTGGATAACGACACGGGCATGATCGAATTCACCGACAGTGAAGGGCGCAAGCTGCAAGTCCCGCCGGGCACCATCAAGCAGATGCTCGAACGTTGAGTGCAACCTGGGCTGGGGCTGTGAACAGATCGAGCGCCTTCGCGAGAGCGACTTCAGGCGCTTGCCGCCAGCGAAAATCATTTCACGACCCCCAACGCCTTCCCTTTCATTGCCCTGCGCCAGTCATGGTTCTGCCAACAGATCCCGCGTACTGGCATATCACTTGCTTAATCCCAAACAACAGAGCCCTTCCAACGGCGGAATCGGCTTGATAGACAATGGTGTCGCTCCAATCGCTGGGTCATGCAGCCATTGGAACGGCACCTTTTTGTATTGATCTGGGAAAAGCGCCATGAGCGAGCATACACACAGCCGTATCGATACACAGGCATGGCCTGCTGGAAGCGAGGCTCCGGAAAAGCGCGTACTGAACGTGGGCTTCATGGCCCTGACCGATGCCGCATCGGTGATTGTCGCCGCCACTCAGGGCTTCGCCGAGAAGCATGGGTTGACCATCAACCTGCAACGCCAGGCATCCTGGGCCAGCCTGCGCGACAAACTGCTCAGTGGCGAGCTCGATGCAGCGCACAGCCTCTATGGCCTGATTTATGGCGTGCAACTTGGCCTTGGCGGCGCGCCGGCCACCGATATGGCGGTGTTGATGGGCCTGAACCAGAACGGCCAGAGCATCAACCTGTCCCATGCCCTGCAATTTGCCGGCGTGACCACAAGCGACGCACTAAAGCTGCGCGCGCACCAAAACGGCGCAAGACTGACCTTCGCCCAGACCCTGCCCACCGGCACCCATGCCATGTGGCTGTATTACTGGCTGGCCAGTCAGGGCATTCACCCACTCAACGATGTCGATAGCGTGGTGGTACCGCCGCCACAAATGGTCGCTCACCTCAAAGCCAGGCGCATCGACGGTTTCTGCGCGGGCGAGCCTTGGTGCGCCCAGGCGGTCGATGAAAATCTTGGGTTTACCCTGGCCACCACTCAGTCGATCTGGCCGGACCACCCGGAAAAGGTCCTCGGCTGTACCCGCGCCTTTGTCGAGCAGCACCCCAATAGCGCCCGCGCCTTGGTGATGGCCGTACTGGAGGCCAGTCGCTTCATCGACGACAACGAAGAGAACAAGCGCAGCACTGCGCAATTGCTCAGCGGCAACGACTATGTGGGGGCGCCACTGAGCGCCATCCAGCCACGCTTCCTCGGTCAGTATCAGGACGGCCTCGGCCACGCCTGGCTGGATCCGCACCCGTTGCGTTTTCATGCCGACGGGGCAGTCAACATGCCCTACCTCTCCGACGGCATGTGGTTCATGACCCAGTTTCGCCGCTGGGGCCTGCTGCGCGATGACCCCGACTACCTCGGCATTGCCCGCCAGGTACAGCAGCTTGACCTCTACTGTCAGGCGGCAGAGGCTTTGCATATCAGGGTACCGGCCGAACAACGTAGCGCCACACTGCTCGATGGCAAGACCTGGAATGGCTCAGATCCAGCTGGCTATGCCCGCAGCTTCACGCTCCACGCCTTGGCCGACAGCGACGCTGTCGCCCTGTAATTGCCCGGAGAGTTCCTATGCTGCGCATCCTATTGATCAACGACACCCCGAAGAAGGTCGGGCGCCTGAAAGCCGCGCTGATCGAAGCCGGGTTTGAGGTGATCGACGAATCAGGGCTGACTATCGACCTGCCCGAACGCGTCGAGGCCGTACGTCCTGACGTAATCCTGATCGACACCGAATCCCCAAGCCGCGATGTGATGGAGCAAGTGGTACTGGTCAGCCGCGACCAACCGCGACCGATCGTCATGTTCACCGACGAGCACGACCCTGGGGTAATGCGCCAGGCCATTCAGTCCGGGGTCAGTGCCTACATCGTCGAAGGCATCCACGCTCAACGCCTGCAGCCGATCCTCGACGTGGCCATGGCCCGTTTCGAGAGCGATCAGGCGCTACGCGCACAGCTACAGGCGCGCGACGCACAGCTTGCCGAGCGCAAACGAATCGAACTGGCCAAAGGCCTGCTGATGAAAATGAAAAGCTGCAACGAGGAAGAGGCCTATACCCTGATGCGTCGCCAAGCCATGAGCCGGCAGCAGAAACTGTTACAGGTCGCCGAGCAGATCATCGCCATGCACGACATGCTGGGCAGTTGACCCAACTAGCGGCCATCGTCCGGTGGCCGCCCTCTATCATCAGCTTCGCCACCCATCTCCTCTAGCACCCGACTGTACTGCTCGACGGTCGACTGTTCCTATTGCCTGACGATTGCGCGCGCAACTGTATGGCCCCATGCGCCTGGGTGTGTGACTGTTGCGTCACTGCTCGGCCGACTAGGGTGGAGGCATCCGCATAGCCATCCGCCGACAGTGAGAACCCCATGTCCAGCCATGACGAAGAGCGCCAACTCCTGGCCGAAGCCGACCGGCGCGCGCTGCATTACCTTGACAGTATCGCGACCCGCCCGGTGTTTCCGCCACTCGCGGCCATCGCCGCTTTGCGCGCATTCGACGAGGCGCTGCCCGAAGACGGCAGCCCTTCGAGCCAGGTACTGCAACGCCTGGATGACATAGGCTCGGCCGCGACCGTGGCCTCCAATGGGCCGCGCTATTTCGGCTTCGTCATCGGCGCCACGCTACCGGCTGCCGCTGCAGCGGAACGCCTGGTGCTGGCCTGGGACCAGTGCGCTTCCTCATTCGACAACTCGCCGGTGGCCGATACCCTGGAGCGGATTGCCGGGCGCTGGATCGTCGAGCTGCTCGGCTTGCCGTCGTCCAGTGCAGTAGGATTCGGCCCCAGCGCCACCGCCTCGACCCTTGCCTGCCTGTCTGCCGCACGGCGTGCCTTGCTCGCGCGCAGGGGCTGGGATTTCGACGGAGACGGCCTGGCCGGCGCACCGGAAGTACGCGTGGTGATTTCCGCAAGCTGCCATGTAACCGTGCAGAAAGCCCTGCGCATCCTCGGTTTCGGCATCAAGCGCCTGATAGTCGCGCCAACCGATGCACAAGGCCGGATCGACCCCACACAACTGCCGGAGCTGGACGAGCTGAGTATCCTCTGCCTGCAGGCCGGCGAGGTGAATACCGGCGAGTTCGATCCCTTCGCCGAACTGATCCCCAGAGCCAAGGCCGCCGGCGCCTGGGTGCATGTCGACGGCGCCTTCGGCCTGTGGGCGCGCGCGTCCTCCTCAGCCGCACTCGCCGATGGCGTCGAGCTTGCCGATAGCTGGTCCACCGATGGCCATAAATGGCTGAACACGCCCTACGACGGCGCCATGGCCATCTGCCGCGATGCAGATGCCCTGGCCAGCGCGATGAACTGAGATGCGGTGTACGCCAGTGCTTCCAAGGATGCGCAGAAGAACCTGACCATGGAGTTCTCCCGCCGCGCGCGGGGCGTACCGATCTGGGCGGCGCTGTCCTCTCTCGGCCGCGCCGGCCTGCGTGAAATGATTGACCGGCATATCCGCCAGGCCAGCCATCTGGCGACCCAGTTGCGCGCAGCCGGTTACCAGGTGCTCAACCGTGTCGTGTTGAATCAGGTCCTGCTGCGCGCAGACAGCGACCGGCAAACGCTGGCGATCCGCGTCGCCGCACAGAGTTCGGGGCAGGTCTGGTTCGGCCCTACCGTCTGGCAGGGGCGCCCGGCGTTTCGTCTCAGCGTGTCATCCTGGCGTACCGGCGATGCCGATATCGAAACACTGATCGAGGTGTTGCGCGAACTCAAGCGCACCACCCCAGCTTGAATCAACATGCCCGCCCGGTGCATCGAGAATCCACTCGACAAGCGCCGGGCGCTGCGTTTATCGTCGCGCCTGGCCACCGCAGTGGCCAACGTCGCTCGGACGGTTCCGGGCGCTTACGTTTCGAGGACAGCATGGCTGACCAAGCTCCGCGCCGCTTTGCGCGCATCGATCGACTCCCGCCTTACGTATTCAACATCACTGCCGAACTGAAGATGGCTGCCCGTCGCCGCGGCGAGGACATCATCGACTTCAGCATGGGCAACCCCGACGGCCCTACGCCGCCGCATATCGTCGAGAAGCTGGTACAGGTCGCCCAGCGCGATGATACCCACGGCTACTCCACCTCCCGCGGCATCCCGCGCCTGCGCCGCGCCATCTCGCGCTGGTACCTGGATCGCTACGACGTCGAGATCGATCCGGACAGCGAAGCCATCGTCACCATCGGCTCCAAGGAAGGCCTGGCGCACCTGATGCTCGCCACCCTGGACCATGGCGACACCGTGCTGGTGCCCAACCCCAGCTACCCGATCCACATCTACGGCGCGGTGATTGCCGGCGCCCAGGTACGTTCGGTGCCGCTGGTACCCGGCGTGGACTTCTTCGCCGAACTGGAACGGGCGATTCGCGAATCCATCCCCAAGCCGAAGATGATGATCCTCGGTTTTCCCTCCAACCCCACCGCCCAATGCGTGGAGCTGGACTTCTTCGAGCGCGTGGTGGCCCTGGCCAAGCAGTACGACGTTTTGGTGATCCACGATCTGGCCTATGCCGATATCGTCTATGACGGCTGGAAGGCTCCGTCGATCATGCAGGTTCCGGGGGCCAAAGACATTGCCGTGGAGTTCTTCACCCTGTCGAAGAGCTACAACATGGCCGGTTGGCGTATTGGCTTCATGGTCGGCAACAAGGAACTGGTCAACGCCCTGGCGCGGATCAAGAGCTACCACGACTACGGCACCTTCACTCCACTGCAAGTCGCCGCCATCGCAGCGCTGGAAGGCGATCAACAGTGCGTGCTCGATATCGCAGAACAGTATCGCCAGCGCCGCAACGTGCTGGTCAAAGGCCTGCATGAGATCGGCTGGATGGTGGTGAACCCGAAAGCCTCGATGTACGTCTGGGCCAAGATTCCCGAAGCCTACGCCAAGCTCGGTTCGCTGGAGTTCGCCAAGAAACTGCTGCTGGATGCCAAGGTGTGCGTGTCACCCGGCATCGGTTTTGGCGATTACGGTGACGACCATGTGCGCTTTGCCCTGATCGAGAACCAGGATCGCATTCGCCAAGCCGTACGCGGGATCAAGGCGATGTTCCGGGCCGATGGCTTGATTCAGGCCCCAGCGCCGAGCAAAACGCGCAAGAGTACAGATAGCTAAGCAATTTGCTGCGTGCCCGCTGATGCATCTTGGCGGGCACGACAGCCAGCAGCTCGCCTGCGCCTTAGCCCGAATAATCCAGCACTGTCCAGACCCGGGCCAGCCCGCTGCCAAGCATGCAGCCAGCGCCACCAAGCTGCTGCTTGTTACGCGGCGATATCAGAGTGGTGGCACCGCCCGCATCATCGGCGCGTTCGGTCAGCCACTGCACCCGGCCGCAGTTGGCCGTTTCGATCACATAGCTGGCGGCCACTGCAGAATGCGGGCTGGGCAGCTTGATCACGTCCATCACGGTGCCGCGCTCCTCCACCCGCTTGCCATCCGAAACCATTACCGCCCAGGCCTCGCTGTTTTCAATTACCAGGTAGGAGCCATTGGCCTTGGGTCGCTCGACCTGCGGCTGGGCGCAGCCTGCCAGCAGCCCCAACAGCACAACTGTCATCAGCATCTGTTGCATTACTAGTTGCTCCTCTGCAGTCCCGCCGGTCAGTGGCTGTGCCAGCGAATGACCGGGGGTGATCGAGTGAATACCCAGTAGGGCCTGGTCTTACTATTGTTTAATACTGTTTATTTGTACAGTCTTTTTAGGCTACCCTTGTCCCTGCTACCTCGTCAGGTCTGCAGACAGCGAATCTGGCCAATCCACAGCGTCAATCAGGAGCACAACGATGCTGGATGTCTTGCAACTGAAACACAGCGTGAACCGGATGCCTCTGGATAGAGTTCGCGCCACAGCCGCCGAACTGCACCTGGAGGGGATTGTCACCGAGGGCCGAACCCCTTTCACCCGCGTGCACTTCAACACCTGCTTCGCCGAAATCGAAGCACTGCTGCAACGCGCCGGCTATCACAAGCAACTGGACGTGGTGGGCTATCAGGGTCTTGCCTATGCCATGTTCGACCCGGCGCGCTGGGATGCTGTCGATGTGCTCAAGTGGCTCAAGGAGTTTGTCGAGGAGGCGCAGATGAAACCTGCCGCTCGATAAACCGAGGCACCAGGACTCCTCGATTGCACAGGCTGCGGCGCATTGCGAAATGGCGCAGCCATCTGGTTTGCATTGACGACAGCTAGCGGCCAAACCATCCCCTTCGGGATACCGGGCAGGCCGCATGCAAAGCGAACCAAAAACGCTCATCCCCCCGTCAGCGCGCCCGCCATTGAATCAAATTACCGCCAACAGACAGACACTTCTACGCGTCTGTCTCCAGCGAGCGCCGCGCACATTAAATATATTCAACATTAGATAGCCATCTTATCTAGTTGATATATATAGCTTACATAACGCTGACCTAGAACCGGTCGAGGTACCGCAATAGCGACAGGCAAGCCGCCATGCCAATCGCCGCAGAAAACCTGGCAAGCCCTTTGCATTTATCTCCCCAAGACCTAACACCCGTCTTCGGATCGCCAACGGCGGTGATCGAGACGAATAGACAAAGACGTCAAAGGCACCCTGCCCTAGCTGGCAGAGTTGTCCGTTGACGTCTTTTTTTCGTTTCCGAGAACTGAGGAACCACCATGCGCAACTCCACCGCTCGCCGCTCCTTCATGAAAAAGACCCTGACTGGCCTGGGCTGCGCCGCCGTCATGCTGCTCACGCCACTGAGCATGCAGATTGCCCACGCCGCCAACCCGGAGAAGGACGAACTCAAGCTTGGCTTTATCAAGCTGACCGACATGGCCCCACTGGCGATTGCCTACGAGAAAGGCTTCTTCGAGGACGAGGGCCTCTACGTCACCCTGGAAGCCCAGGCCAACTGGAAAGTCCTGCTGGACCGGGTGATCACCGGCGAACTGGACGGCGCGCACATGCTCGCCGGCCAACCCCTGGGCGCCACCATCGGCTTCGGCACCAAGGCCGACATCGTCACCGCCTTCTCCATGGACCTCAATGGCAATGGCATCACCATGTCCAACGCCGTCTGGGATGAAATGAAGAAGCATGTGCCGATGGAAAACGGCAAGCCGGTGCACCCGATCAAGGCCGATGCACTGAAGCCGGTGATCGAGCAATACAAAGCCAAGGGCAAGCCGTTCAACCTGGGCATGGTGTTCCCGGTGTCCACCCACAACTATGAGCTGCGCTACTGGCTGGCCGCCGGCGGCATCAACCCCGGCTACTATGCCCCGGCCAAGGGCGACATTACCGGCACCCTCAACGCCGACGCCCTGCTCTCGGTGACCCCGCCGCCGCAGATGCCGGCCACTTTGGAAGCAGGCACCATCAGCGGCTACAGCGTGGGCGAGCCCTGGAACCAGGCCGCCGTGTTCAAAGGCATCGGCGTGCCGGTGATCACCGACTACGAAATCTGGAAGAACAACCCGGAAAAAGTCCTTGGGGTCTCCAAAGCCTGGGCCGACGCCAACCCGGAAACCCACAAGCGCATGGTCAAGGCACTGATCCGCGCCGGCATGTGGCTGGATGAGAACGACAACGCCAACCGCGAGGAAGCCGTAGAAATCCTCTCGCGTCCCGAATACGTTGGCGCCGATGCCAAGGTGATCGCCAACTCGATGACCGGCACCTTCGAGTACGAGAAGGGTGACAAGCGCGAGGTCCCGGACTTCAACGTGTTCTTCCGCTATAACGCAACCTACCCTTACTACTCCGACGCCATCTGGTACCTGACCCAGATGCGCCGCTGGGGCCAGGTTGGCGAAGCCAAACCGGACAGCTGGTACTTCGATATCGCCAAACAGGTCTACCTGCCGGCGGTGTACCGAAGTGCCGCCAATGAGCTGATCGCGGAAGGCAAGGCCAAGGCCGAAGACTTCCCCCCGGCTGGCGAAGAAGGTTTCCGGGCTCCCACCAGCGAGTTCATCGATGGCCTGACCTATGACGGGCGCAAACCGAACGAGTACATCAACCAGTTCAAGATTGGCTTGAAACCCGACTCAGTTCTGTAACGCAGCTATTGCCCTGGGGGCCGGACACGCCGGCCCCCCTCTGCTCCGAGGACAAGACGATGAGCAACCCCGCCGTCGCCCAGCCCATTCAAGACACCCTGAAATCCGCTCGCAACCTGGCCATCAAACGCTGGCTGCCCAGCGTGCTGATGCCCATGTTCGGCATTCTCGCCTTCCTGTTGTTCTGGCAGATGGTTGCCGGCAGCATTGATACCAGCCTGGGTAAATTCCCCGGGCCGGCCCAGGTGGCCAGCCAGTTCGGTACGCTGATCGATGAACACCTGCGCGAGCAGAAGCGCGCCGATGCCTTCTTCGAGCGTCAGGAAGTACGCAACGCCGAGAAACTGGCCAAGGACCCCGACGCCAAGGTCAGCATTCGCCCCTACACCGGCAAGCCAACGTTCTTCAAACAGATCGTCACCAGCCTGTACACGGTGATGACCGGTTTCTTCATCGCCTCGCTGATCGCCATCCCGCTCGGGATTGTCTGCGGCCTGAGCAAGCCGATCTACAACGCGGTCAACCCGCTGATCCAGATCTTCAAACCGGTTTCACCGCTGGCCTGGCTACCGCTGGTGACCATGGTGGTCAGCGCCGTCTACACCAGCAGCGACCCGCTGTTTGCCAAATCCTTCGTCACCTCGGCGGTGACCGTGGCGCTGTGCTGCCTGTGGCCGACCGTGATCAACACCACCGTTGGGGTGGCCAACCTGGACAAGGACCTGCAGAACGTCAGCCGCGTGCTCAGCCTGTCGCCCCTCAGTCATGTGCGGCGCATCGTCCTGCCGGCCGCGATCCCGATGATCTTCACCGGCCTGCGCTTGTCCCTGGCCACCGGCTGGATGGTGCTGATCGCCGCCGAAATGCTGGCGCAGAACCCAGGCCTGGGCAAATTCATCTGGGACGAGTTCCAGAACGGCAGCTCCAACTCGCTCGGGCGGATCATGGTCGCGGTGGTGGTCATCGGCCTGCTTGGCTTCGCCCTCGACCGGCTCATGCTCATGCTCCAGCGCTACGTGAGCTGGGACAAGAACGCCGACCTGCGCTAATCGCCACTTTCAGGAGCTCACCATGATCAATCCACACCTCGAACTGACCGGCGTCGGCATCAGCTTTCCCACCGACAAGGGCCTGTACTGCGCCCTGCAGAACGTCAATCTGAAAATCGACAAGGGCGAGTTCGTGTCCTTGATCGGCCATTCCGGTTGCGGCAAATCGACCGTGCTGAACATAGTCGCCGGCCTCTACCAGGCCAGCACCGGCGGGGTGATCCTCGACAGCCGCGAGGTCAACTCGCCAGGCCCGGAGCGCGCGGTGGTGTTCCAGAACCACAGCCTGCTGCCCTGGCTGAGCTGCTACCAGAACATCGAACTGGCCGTGCGCCAGGTGTTCCAGGGCAAGAAGTCGCGCAGTGAAATGCGCGAATGGATTGAACACAACCTCGAACTGGTGCACATGAACCACGCGCGCGACAAGCGCCCCAGCGAGATTTCCGGCGGCATGAAACAGCGCATCGGCATCGCCCGCGCACTGGCCATGCAGCCCAAGGTGCTGTTGATGGATGAACCCTTCGGCGCCCTCGATGCCCTGACCCGTGCCCATCTGCAGGACTCGCTGATGGAGATCCACGCCGACCTCGGCAACACGGTGATCATGATCACCCATGATGTCGACGAGGCCGTGCTGCTGTCCGACCGCATCGTCATGATGAGCAACGGCCCGGCGGCCAGTGTCGGCGAGATTCTCCACGTAGAACTGCCGCGCCCGCGCGAGCGCATCGCCTTGGCGCATGACCCGCGCTATCACGAATACCGCGCCGCCGTGCTGGAATTCCTCTACCAGAAACAACAGCGCCCGGCTGCTTGAGCGGAGCCGCTGTAAAGCCGCTACAACCCACGCAGGCGCGGCGCGGGTTGTAGCGTTCTTGCCTGAATCCAGGTCAAACGACGCCCCTGCTACCCCCGATAAAGCGGCCCTCCCCACGCGCTCAATCCCCGGCCGGCGGGTTGAGCAATTCTCGATCCAATGGAACTTAGTGCGCTGGCGGCCACCGAAGCCAAGCCATTCACAGTCGTGCAGACCATTAAGGATCAGTCGTGCTTGATCTCACCACCTGGAACCTCTCGATTCCCACCGACCCGTCTCCCACCACCATCGAAACCCCACGCCTGAACAACGGTTATGACAGCCAGTACTTTCGCCGCAATGGCGACGGCAGTGTCACCTTCTGGGTGCCGGTCGACGGCTCGCATACCGCTGATGCCCGCTACCCGCGAAGCGAGCTGCGTGAAACCCAGGCCGACGGCACACTGAGCAACTGGTACCACGCCAGTTCCGACAGCTACCTCAGTGCAGTTGTGTCGATCAACCAGCTGCCGAGCAAGAACAAGGTCGTGATCGGCCAGATCCACAGCAAGGACCAACCCGGCAGCGATAATGACCCATTGCTCAAGCTGCAATACCACTACCTGCGTGGCGTTGGCCGCCTCGAACTGTTGCTGCGCAAGCGCCCTGGTGACGCCGACGTGGAGAACATCCTGCTGGCCGAGCACATCCAGCTCAACGAGCGCTTCAGCTACAAACTGCGCATCACGCCGAGCGGCAAGCTCGGCGTCAGCGTGCTGAGCAGCGATGGCGACCATGGCTCGCTGTATCAGCAACTGAGCGGCTACTGGAGCAAGGAGCAGCTGTACTTCAAGGCAGGCGCCTACGTTCAGGATAACTATGGCCCGAGCAATGAAGGCGGCCGGGTAACCTTCTACCACTTGAATAGCCTGCATCGCTGATCCGTGGCCAGGGGCCGGCGGCGCGTCATTCACCGGGCAAATCATGCAATACCGGCACAAGCCCACGTACAATTGCGCCGCCCTATCCTGCCTGCACGAGACCTGCTCATGGCCCGCCTGAAACTCGAATTCCCCGAAAACCAGTTCTGCTACAGCACCCATCTGAGCGTCCGCGTTACCGACATCAATGCGGCCAACCACCTGGGTAACGACTCGATGATCTCGATGATTTCAGAGGCAAGGGCACGTTTCTTGTTCGAATTCGGCATTCAGGAAACCCGCGAAGATGGCACCGGCATCATCGTCACCGACCTCGCCACCACCTACCGGATGGAAGCCCATGCGCGCGATCAATTGCTGTTCGAGGTCGGCGTGATGGATTTCAACAAATACGGCGGCGACATCACCTTCCGCATCACCCGCCCGGCTGACGGCAGCCTGGTGGCGATGGCCAAGTCAGGCTTTGTCTTCTTCAATTACAAAACCGGCCAGGTAGTGGCGATGCCCGAGTCGTTCAGCGTCCTGTTCCCAAAGGTCAACTGGCTCGAGCAGTGACCTTTGGGTTGGTTACTGCCAGTTTGCCGCCGCAGAACTGCTTGCAGAAGTTCGCCGCCTGAGCGATCGCACAGTGGCTTTCCAGCAACTCCAGCGCGGCAGCTTGCGGGTCGCTCGGACTCGCTGCTGGCAACGTCCATCGCCCCGTCCTTTTTGCCAATAGGCAAACTTTGTACAGTGAGTTGTTGGCACTCTGCACGTGCTGGTCCAGCCGGCGGCCGCCTCTGGTCGCCGAGCGATACGGAGGTAGGCCATGAGTGAATTCGTCAAGGTCGCCCAGGTCGGCGACATCGCCCCTGGCACCGGTAAGACCCTGTACCTGGAGGCGACGCCGATCGCCCTGTTCAACGTCGATGGCCAGTACTACGCCATCCATAACGACTGCCCGCACGAGGACGGCCCACTGGGCGAAGGCAGCCTAGCTGGCAGCGTGGTGACCTGCCCCGTGCACGCCTACGAGTTCGACGTCTGCAGCGGCGAGTGCCTCACCGATTCGGCCTATTGCGTCGAGCGCTTCGAGGTGCGCGTGGAGGGTGCCGACATCCTGCTGCGCCGGCCCGAGCCTTGATGGCCGCGCCGCCTGCTCAGGCCGAACAGGGTATCTATACTTGGTGGAGAGCATTCTTGCCAAACTTGTCAAAGGAGTAGAGTGAAGGCAGTTGCCCGCAGCGCGAGGAGGCAACGATGAGCACTGACAATGCGAAGATCCGCGAACTCAGCGGCCGCGCCTACAAGTACGGCTTCGTCTCCGACCTGGAGAGCGATGCCGCTCCGCGCGGGCTCAACGAGGACGTCGTACGCCTGATCTCGGCGAAGAAGCACGAGCCGCAGTGGCTGCTCGACTGGCGCCTGAAGGCCTATCGCCACTGGCTGACGATGCGCGAGCCGACCTGGCAGAACGTCCACTACGCACCCATCGACTACCAGGACATCATCTATTACTCGGCGCCCAAGCCGAAAAGCGCGGGGCCCAGAAGCCTCGACGAGGTCGACCCCGAGCTGCGCGAGATGTTCGCCAAGCTCGGCATCTCGCTGGCCGAGCAGGAGCGCCTGACCGGCGTCGCGGTGGACGCCGTGGTCGACTCGGTGTCGGTGGCGACCACCTTCAAGCGCAAGCTGGCCGAGGTCGGGGTGATCTTCTGCTCCTTCGCCGAGGCCGTGCAGCAGCATCCAGAGCTGGTGCGCCGGTACTTGGGATCGGTGGTGCCCTACAGCGACAACTTCTTCGCCACCCTGAACTCGGCGGTGTTTTCCGACGGTTCGTTCTGCTACGTGCCCAAGGGCGTGCGCTGCCCGATGGAGTTGTCGACCTACTTTCGCATCAACGCCGCCGATACCGGCCAGTTCGAGCGCACCCTGATCGTCGCCGAGGATGGCGCCTACGTCAGCTACCTCGAGGGCTGCACCGCGCCGATGCGCGACAACAACCAGCTGCACGCGGCGGTGGTCGAGCTGGTCGCGCTGGATGACGCGCAGATCAAGTACGCCACCGTGCAGAACTGGTACCCAGGCGATGCCGAGGGGCGCGGCGGTATCTTCAACTTCGTGACCAAGCGCGGCAAGTGCGCCGGCAGACACGCGAAGATCTCCTGGACCCAGGTCGAGACCGGCTCGGCCATCACCTGGAAGTACCCGGGGGTCATCCTCCAGGGCGACGACTCGGTCGGCGAGTTCTACTCGGTCGCCCTGACCGCCAACCACCAGCAGGCCGACACCGGTACCAAGATGATCCACATCGGCCGCAACACCCACAGCACCATCCTGTCCAAGGGCATTTCCGCCGGGCACGGGCAGAACACCTACCGCGGCCTGGTCAAGGTGCAGAAGGCGGCGAGCGGCGCGCGCAACCACACCCAGTGCGACTCGCTACTGCTGGGCAGCCAGTGCGGCGCGCACACCTTCCCCTATGTCGAGGTGAAGAACCCCAGCGCCCGGGTCGAGCACGAGGCCTCGACCTCGAAGATCGGCGACGAGCAGCTGTTCTACTGCCGCCAGCGCGGCATCCGCGAGGAGGACGCAGTGCCGATGATCGTCAACGGTTTCTGCCGCGAGGTGTTCAAGGAGCTGCCGATGGAGTTCGCGGTGGAGGCGCAGAAACTGCTCGGCGTCAGCCTGGAAGGCTGCATCGGCTGAGGCCGGAGGTGACGCATGCTGGAGATCGAAGACCTGCACGCCAGTGTCGAGGGGCACGAAATCCTGCGCGGCATCAGCCTGCATATCCGAGCCGGCGAGGTGCACGCGATCATGGGGCCGAACGGCTCGGGCAAGAGCACCCTGGCCCAGGTGCTCGCCGGTAACCCGAGCTACCAGGCCAGCGGCGTGGTGCGCTTCCAGGGCAAGGATCTGCTCGCCATGCCAGCGGAAGCGCGCGCGGCCGCCGGCATCTTCCTCGCCTTCCAGTACCCGGTAGAGATCCCCGGGGTCGGCAACCTGTACTTCCTGCGCACGGCCCTGAATGCCATACGCCAGCAGCGCGGACTCGAGGAGCTGGACGCGATGGACTTCCTCGCCCTGGCCAAGGAGCGCATGCAACTGGTCGAGATGGACCCTGAGCTGATGAACCGCGCGGTCAACGAGGGCTTCTCCGGCGGCGAGAAGAAGCGCAACGAGATCTTCCAGATGGCGGTTCTGCAACCCAGCCTGGCGATCCTCGACGAGACCGACTCGGGTCTCGACATCGATGCCCTGAGCAGCGTCGCCGCCGGGGTCAACGCCCTGCGCGGCGGCGACCGCGCGCTGCTGCTGATCACCCACTACCAGCGCCTGCTCGACTACATCGTGCCCGACTACGTCCACGTCATGGCCAACGGGCGGATCGTGCGGTCCGGCGACAAGGCCCTGGCCGTGGAACTGGAGCGACACGGCTACGCCCACTTCGAGGCGCCGCCGGTGCCTGGGGAAGGCTCATGAACACTGCCACCCTGGTTCCCCTGCTGACCAGCCTGCAGGCCGCCGAGCCGGCCCGCCAACCCGCCTGGCGCCGGCAGTCGCGCGACGCGGCCTGGCGGTGGCTGGCCGAGCACGGCTTTCCCACAACCAGGGACGAAGCCTGGAAGTACACCCGGCTGGCGCCCATCCTGGCGGTGCCGTTCCAGGCGGCCGCCGCGCCACCGAGCCGGCGGCTGTCGACCGCCCGCCTGGCGCAGTGGGTCGGTGACTACGGCGGGCCGCGGCTGGTGTTCGTCAATGGCCTTTTCGTCACGCGCCTCTCGGCGCTGGCGGGGCTGCCCGCGGGCGTGCGCCTGAGCAACCTGGCGGCCTTGCCGCAGGCAGAGCGCGCGGCCCTCGAACCCCTGCTGACGCATAGCCTGCAGGTCTCGCCGCATGCCTTCGGTGCACTCAATGCCGCCCTCGGCGAGGATGGCGCCGTGCTGCAGATCCCCGCCCACTGCACGCTCGAGCGGCCGATCCACCTGGTGTTCCTCGCCGATCCGGGCGCCGCGCCGCTGGCGGTGCATTCACGCAGCCTGATCCAGCTCGGCGCCGGCAGCCGCGCGACCCTGGTGGAGAGCCATGTGGCCAGCGGCGCCGGGGTCTACCTGAGCAACCCGCTGAGCCAGGTCGTGCTCGAGGCCGGCGCAGCACTTGAGCACTACAGCCTGCAGGACTCTGGCCGCAGCGCCTTCCATCTCGCCCGCCTGGACGTGCGCCAGGCCCGGGACAGCCGCTTCAGCGCGCACCTCACGGCCTGCGGCGGGGCCATCGCCCGCCACGAGGTCCGGGTCGCGCTCGAGGGCCCTGGCGCCCAGGTGGCCCTGGACGGCCTGTACCTGCCCGGCGGTGAGCAGCATCTGGACAACCAGACCTGCATCGAGCACCTGGCGCCGTACTGCACCAGCCGCGAGCGCTACAAGGGGGTGATCGGCGGCCGCGCCCACGGTGTCTTCGACGGGCGGATCATCGTGCGCCCGGGTGCGATCAAGACCGATGCCAGCCAGACCATCAAGAACCTGCTGCTGACGGCGACGGCCCAGGCCAACGCCCAGCCGCGCCTGGAGATCTTCGCCGATGACGTCAAGTGCGCCCATGGCGCCGCCGTCGGCCAGCTGGATCGACAGGCGATCTTCTACCTGCGCTCACGCGGACTGGACGAGCCGGCGGCGCGCTCGCTGCTGACCTACGCCTTCGTCGGCGAACTGCTCGAGGCGATCCACCTGGCGCCGCTGCGGGCCGAGGTGCAACGCCTGGTCGTCGCGCAGTTGCGCAGCCTGGAGCTGACGCCATGAACCGGCGCGGGGGCAGCCTGCCCCCCCTGGCTGAGGGCTTCGTGCCCTACCAGGTCGAACGCTTGCGCCAGGCCTTCCCGATCCTCGCCCAACGCATCTATGGCAAGCCGCTGGTCTACCTCGACAGCGCCGCCACCAGCCAGAAGCCACAGGCGGTGATCGAGGCCATGTCACGCTTCTTCCTCGAGGAGAACGCCAACGTCCACCGTGGCGTGCATTACCTCTCGTTGCGCGCCACCGAGGCCTACGAGCAGGCGCGGGCCAAGGTCCAGCGTTTCCTCAACGCCGCGCACCCCGAGGAAATCGTCTTCGTCCGAGGCACCACCGAGGCGGTCAATCTGGTGGCGCAAACCTATGGCAAGGTGCATGTCCATGCGGGCGACGAGGTGCTGCTCAGCACCATGGAGCACCACTCCAACATCGTGCCCTGGCAGATGCTCTGCGAGCAGAGCGGCGCGCGGCTGCGGGTGGCGCCGATCGACGACAGCGGCGAGCTGCTGCTCGACGAGCTGGAGCGGCTGATCGGACCGAGGACCAAGCTGGTGGCCGTCACTCACGTGTCGAACGTGCTCGGCACCGTCAACCCGATCCAGCGCATCGTCGAACTGGCCCACGCCCAGGGCGCGCGGGTACTGGTCGACGGCGCCCAGGCGGCGCCGCACCTGAAGCTCGACGTGCGCGCGCTGGGCTGCGACTTCTACGCCCTGTCGGGGCACAAGATGTATGGCCCCACCGGCATCGGCGCGCTCTACGCTCGCCGCGAGCTGCTCGAGGCGATGCCGCCCTACCAGGGCGGCGGCGACATGATTCTCTCGGTCAGCTTCGAGAAAACCCTCTACAACAAGCCGCCTTACCGCTTCGAGGCCGGCACGCCGAACATGGTGGGTGCGATCGGCCTGGGCGCGGCGGTCGACTTCCTCACCGGCCTGGACCCGATTGCCTTGGCCGCCCATGAGCAGGCCGTGCTGACCTACGCCCAGCGGGCACTGGCAGCGCTGCCGGGGCTCAGGCTGATCGGCACCGCGCGGGACAAGATCGGCGTGCTCTCGTTCGTCCTCGACGGCATCCATCCGCACGATATCGGGACCATCCTCGACCGCGAGGGCATCGCCATTCGCACCGGCCATCATTGCGCCCAACCGTTGATGCAACGCTACGGCCTGGCCGCCACCGCCCGCGCCTCGCTCGGCTGCTACAGCAGCGAGCAGGACATCGATGCGTTGCTGGCCGGCCTGGCCAAGGTGCAGGAGGTGTTCCGATGAGCGACGCACTGCGCGAGCTGTACCAGGAGGTGATCGTCGACCATGGCAAGCGGCCGCGTAATTTCCACCGGCTCGAGGCTCCCAGCCACTCGGCCGAGGGCTTCAACCCGCTGTGCGGCGACCAGCTCAGGCTCGAACTGAAACTGGTCGACGGGGTGATCGAGGACATCGCCTTCCAGGGGCAAGGCTGCGCCATTGCCCAGGCCTCGGCCTCGTTGCTGACCCTGGCGGTCAAGGGCATGCGCCAGGAGCAGGCGCTCGAGCTGTTCGCCCGCGTGCATGCGCTGCTCACCGAGGGGCCGAGCGGTCAGGTACCCACGGAGGCGCTCGGCAAACTGGTGGTGCTCGCGGGGGTCTGGGAGTTCCCGCTGCGGGTCAAGTGCGCCACCCTGGCCTGGCACACCCTGCGCAGCGCTCTCGCCGGCGACACCACGCCCGTCTCGACGGAGTAAGCCATGACCACCGAAAGCCCGCTCCCATGCATTCGCCTCAGCGAGGCGGCCCGCCGCACTTTGGCCAACGCCCTGGCCCAGGGCGGCAGCAGTTGGCTACGGCTGAAGATCGACCAGCACTTCGCCCATGAGTTGCTGTTCGAGCCCGGCGCCGAGGGCGATATCGCCGTCGAGGTGGACGGCATCACCCTGCTCCTCGATGCGCCGAGCGCGCGGCGCGCCGATGGCCTGAGCATCGACTTCGTCCGGGACCTGCACGGCGCCGGCTTGCGCTTCGACAATCCCAACCAGCCGGGGCACGTCGAGCAGACCCTGCTCAAGCGCGACTGCATGGCCACCCTGATTCCGCGCGGAGAGCCGCTGCGGCTGGCACAGGGCGAGGCCGTGGTGCTGACCCAGGCGCTCGGCGGCAGCTTCACGGTGCGGACCGCCAAGGGCCAACTGGCACGGATCGCCGCCGAGGATGCCGACGCCCTCGGGCAGGTACTGGCGCCGGCGAGCGAGCCGGCGGCGGCCGGCGCCTTCGACCTCGACCAGGTGTTCGCCGTGCTGCGCAGCGTCTACGACCCGGAAATTCCGGTCAACGTGGTCGATCTCGGGCTGATCTACCAGTGCCAGGCGCAACCGCTGGCCGATGGCAGCCAGCGGGTGAGCATCAAGATGTCGATGACCGCGCCCGGGTGCGGCATGAGCGACATACTCAAGGAAGAGGCGCGGGCCAAGGTGCAGACACTTCCCGGGGTCAGCCAGGTGGAGGTCGAGCTGGTCTGGGAGCCGCCCTGGGATCAGAGTCGCATGTCCGAGGCGGCGCGCCTGCAGCTCGGTTTGTTGTGAGCGGCCGCTCATGAGGGCTCGTCTGGCCGGGAAAACTCGGCCGCTCTGCCGCTCTGCGCCAACACGCGGACTACCCCCTGCCCCTGGCGCCCTGTGATGGCCCGCGAATCCTTCGCCTGCCCGGACCTCGTCCGGGTACTGCATCACCATCAAGGTCGACTGTCGGCAGCCTCCCGACCTCGACCAGCGCTATCAAGGCGCAACGCCGCAGCGGTCGTGTGCAGGCGGCCGCAGAAGGCGAGCGTTTTTCACAAACGCTCAGCCACGCTGCTTGCGGTAGGTGCCGATCAACTCGGCCTTGGCCAGAACATGACCCTGCATGGCGCCTTCGAGCTGGGCCTTGGTCGGTCGTCCGAAATCCGGCAGGGCGCAGTCCAGCGCGTAGAGCTTGTGGAAATACCGGTGAGTGCCGATCGGCGGGCAAGGCCCGCCGTAGCCGGTCCGGCGCCAATCGTTGAGCCCCTGCAGGGTTCCGGGCGGCAGAGAATGCACGTCTTCCGCCAGCTCGCGAGTGGTCGGCGGCAGGTTATACAGCAGCCAGTGCACCCAGGTGGTCTTGGGCGCGGCCGGATCCGGCGCATCTGGATCGTCGACGATCAGCACCAGGCTCCCACTGCCCGGCGGCACGCCGCTCCACGCCAGCGGCGGGGAAATATCCTGACCCTCGCAGGTATAACGCGTGGGGATGCTGCCCTGGTCAGGAAAAGCGGCGGAACTCAGCCTCAATGTCATAACCGTTACTCCTTGGCGAACTTGCATGGACAAGCACTGGGCGCTGCTGCCCGCTAAGGAAAACTATAGTCAGCCGCACACCTCGCTGCGGCAGCAGATGCCATGCGGTCGTGATCAAGGCGCGATGGCCGCCAATGCCTGCCGCAGATCGCCGCGCAGGTCCTCGACATGCTCGATGCCCACCGACAGGCGCACCAGGTTGTCACTGATGCCGAGTTGCGCCCGTCGTTCCGCGGGAATCGAGGCATGGGTCATTTTCGCCGGCTGGCTGATCAGGCTTTCCACCCCGCCCAGACTCTCGGCCAGGGTGAACAACTGGGTGGCCTCGAGAAAACGCCGGGTGCCATCGCTGTCGCAGGCCAGGTACAGGCTGATCAGGCCGCCGCAACCGCGCATCTGCCGGGCCGCGAGTTCGTGCTGCGGGTGGCTGGGCAAACCGGGATAGAGCACCGACGCCACCTGCGGCTGGCGCTCCAGCCAGGCGGCCAGCTCGTCGGCGTTGGCGACGTGGCGTTGCAGCCGCAGGGCCAGGGTGCGCATGCCGCGCAGGCAGAGGAAGCTGGAGAACGGATCGAGGATGCTGCCCACCGAGTTCTGCAGGAAGGCCAGCTGCTCGGCCAGTTCCGCGCGGTCGGCGATAACCACCAGACCGGCGATCACGTCGGAGTGGCCGTTGAGGTACTTGGTCGCCGAATGCACGACTATGTCGAAACCGTGTTCCAGCGGCCGTTGCAGGTAGGGCGAGGCGAAGGTGTTGTCGGCCACGGTGAGGATGCCGCGGGAACGGCCCAACTGGCCGACCATCGCCAGGTCGCAGAGCTTCAGCGTCGGGTTGGTCGGCGTCTCGACCCAGATCATCCGCGTTTCGGGCGTCAGCGCGGCGGCCAGGGTAGCGGCATCGGCATTGGCCGGCACGTAGCTGACCCGCAACCCGGCACTGGGCTTGCGCACCCGCTCGAACAGGCGGTAGGTGCCGCCGTAGAGGTCGTCGACCGCGACTATGTGGCTGTTCGCCGGCAACAACTCGAGCACCGTGGCACAGGCCGCCAGGCCCGAGGCGAAGGCATAGCCATGGGCACCGCCCTCCAGTTCGGCGATGGCCCGTTCCAGCGCCTGACGCGTGGGGTTCTGGCTGCGCCCGTATTCGTAGCCGGCGTGCACCCCCGGCGACTGTTGACGGAAAGTCGAGGTGGCGTAGATCGGCGGCATCACCGCCCCGGTCCAGTCCGGCTCGTAACCGGCGTGCACGGTAAGGGTTTCGAACTCGCTCATTTGGGACTCCGGAAAAGTCATGCAGCCACGGCCGGCATTGCGCTCCGCAGCATGGGCCAGCCACGCAGCGCGCGTAATCCAGCCGGCGCATCCACGCACTGATTACTTAGCGCAGAGTGCGGCGCCACAGGTTGAGCACATCGCTCTTGGTGATCAGCCCGAGAAAACGGCCCCGCTCGACGATCAGCGCCACATGGCCCTCGTCGAAGGTTTGCAGCAGGCGCTCCAGCGGCACGTCCGGGTCGAGGGTCTGCAGGTTGCTGACCATCGCCTCGCGCACCGGCAACTGGAAATGCTCAGGGGCGTCCTTCACCGCGCGCAGCAGATCCCACTCGTCGATCAGGCCAATCACGTGATCACCGTCCATCACCGGTACCTGGTCGATGTCGTGAAAGCGCATGCGTCCGTAGACCGCCGCCAGGGTTTCCTCGGGTTTGCAGGTGACGGTGGTGCCCTCCTCGTAGCGCCGGGCGATCAGGTCGCGCAAGTTGCCCTGCTTGGGTCGTTCGATCAGGCCCTGATCGAGCATCCAGTAGTCGTTGAACATCTTCGACAGGTACTTGTTGCCACTGTCGCAGGCGAAGGTCAGCACCCGCTTGGGCATGGTCTGCTCACGGCAGTAGCGCAGCGCGGCGGCCAGCAGGGTGCCGGTGGACGAGCCGGCCAGCACGCCCTCCTCCTTGAGCAGCAGGCGCGCGGTGTTCAGGCTCTCGGCATCGCTGATGCGGTAGGCGCGCCTGACCAGGGCAAAGTCGGCGATGGCCGGGACGAAATCCTCGCCGATGCCCTCCACCAGCCAGCTGCCGGCCTCACCGTACTGCCCGGTCTCGACATAGTCGGCCAGCACCGAGCCTTCGGGGTCGGCCAGAACCATCTCGACCTGCGGCGCCACCTTCTGGAAGAAATGGGTCAGGCCGCCGAGGGTGCCGCCCGAGCCGACGCCGACCACCACCGCATCGACCCGCTGCTCCATCTGTCGCCAGATTTCCGGGCCGGTGCCGCTCTCATGCGCCCAGGCGTTGGCCGGGTTGTTGAACTGGTCGATGTAGAAGGCGCCCGGCATCTGCGCGGCGATGCTGCGGGCCAGGTCCTGGTAGTACTCGGGGTGGCCCTTGGCGACATCGGAGCGGGTCAGGCGCACCTCGGCACCTAGGGCCTTGAGGTGGAAGATCTTCTCGCGGCTCATCTTGTCCGGCACCACCAGCAGCATGTGGTAGCCCTTCTGCGCGGCGACCAGGGCCAGGCCCAGGCCGGTGTTGCCGGCGGTGGCCTCGATGATGGTGCCGCCAGGCTGCAACTGGCCGCCGAGCTCCGCGGCCTCGATCATGGTCAGGGCAATGCGGTCCTTGATCGAACCGCCGGGGTTCTGGTTTTCCAGCTTGACGAACAGCTGGCACGGCCCAGTGTCGAGGTGGGTGAGCGGCAAGACCGGGGTGTTGCCGATCATGTCGAGCAAGGGATTGGCGGACATCGTCTTGGCCCTCCGCGACCCTGTCGATCGCATTGCCGAGTCGGAATGACGCCTTAACTTATAGGTGCTGCACCCGCGGAGGGCCAATCCGCCCGACCGGCGACCCCTCGCCTGGTACACCTCCGGTTGACTTGGGCAGCGGGACTTTTCCTCCCCTATACTTCCCCCAGCGTTGCTCGCCGGCCTACTGCCAATGCCTGACGCGACGCAGGATGAATTGCTGGCCGAATTTATTCGACCTTGCTGTTTGGCAGGATGTTTGTGTAGCCAGTGTGCGACAGGAACAGGATGCAAAACACATGGTATTTGCAATTGTCTTGGTGCTAATCGTTGTGGCATCGGTACTGTTCCATGTACTGAGCCCTTGGCAGGCAACGGCGGCAGCCTCCAACTGGGGTTCGATAGACGCCGCACTGTTTATCACCCTGCTCATCACCGGCATCTTCTTCATCGCCGTCACCCTGTTCATGGCGCTGGCGATCATTCGGTACCGCCATAAAGAAGGACGCCGGGCGGCCTATCAGCCCGAGAACAAGAAGCTGGAATGGTGGTTAATCGGCGTCACCAGCGTCGGCATCATCGGCCTGCTGGCACCGGGCCTGGTGGTGTACCACGACTTCGTCCGGGTGCCGCAAGGCGCTCATGTACTGGAAGTGGTTGCCCAACAGTGGCAGTGGTCTTTTCGCTTCCCGGGCCAGGACGGCAAGCTGGGCAAGTCGGATATCAAATGGGTCAACAGCGCCAACCCCTTCGGCCTCGACCCCGATGACCCGGTCGGCCAGGACGATGTGCTTATCCGCAACAATGAAGTGCGCCTGCCGCTCGATCAACCGGTGAAGGTACTGCTGCGCTCCAAGGACGTGCTGCACAATTTCTATATCCCACAGATCCGCAGCAAGATGGACATGGTCCCCGGCATGGTCTCCCACTTCTGGTTCACCCCGACCAAACTCGGCACCTATGAAGTGTTGTGCGCCGAGTACTGCGGCCTGGCCCATTACAATATGCGCGGCAACATGATCGTGGAGCAACCCGCAGCCTTCGAGCAGTGGCTGAACAGCCAGCCGACCTTTGCCCAGACCCTGCGTAGCGCCGCCAAACCCAGCCGTGAAAGCGTGCTGGAGCAGGGCCGCCAGTTGGCGCAGAACTATGGCTGCCTGGCCTGCCACAGCCTGGATGGCAGCGCCAGCTTAGGCCCGAGCTGGAAGGACCTGTATGGCCGCACCGAGCGGCTGGCCGACGGCAGCAGCGTGCAGGTCGACGAGGCTTACCTGAGTGAATCGATCCTCGAGCCCAAGGCCAAGCTGGTGCAAGGCTATCCGCCGGTCATGGTGCCCTACACTTTCAAGCAGGAGGAGCTGGATGCGTTGCTCGCCCTGATCAAGTCGCTCAGCGGCGCGACGCCAGACGAACAGGCTCCAGCCGGCGCAGCGGCAGCCTCTGATGATCTGGCGGCGCAGGGCCGGCAACTGGCCAGTTCCCTCGGCTGCCTGACCTGCCACAGCGTCGATGGCAAGCCGGGCGTCGGGCCGACGTGGCATGGCCTGTACGGCAAAACGGAGAGCCTGGACGACGGGACCTCGGTGGTGGTCGACGAGGCCTATCTCAGGGAATCCATTCGCGATCCCAATGCGGTGATCGTCAAGGGATTTACCCCGATCATGCCGGCCTTCGAACTGACGGATGAGGAACTCGACGCCTTGGTCGCGTTGATCAAATCCACCGCCGGCGACGGAGACAGCACACCGGGAGCAGCACCCTAAGCCGCCAATATGCACTCAACCCTCACCCGGAGGATGATGTGATGGCCTACGCGGAACAGGTCGAAACAGAGGCTCTACACGAACCCAAGAGCTTCCTGACCCGCTATATCTGGAGCCAGGACCACAAGGTCATAGCCATTCAGTATGCCTTGACGGCGATCTTCGTCGGCCTGATAGCCCTGGTCTTGTCCGGCCTGATGCGCATGCAACTGGGTTTCCCCGGCAGTATCGGGTTCATGGACGCCGGCGCCTATTATCAGGCGATGACCATGCACGGCATGATCATGGTCATCTACCTGCTCACCGCCCTGTTCCTCGGCGGCTTCGGCAACTACCTGATCCCGCTGATGGTGGGATCGCGCGACATGGTCTTCCCCTATGTCAACATGCTCAGCTACTGGTTCTACCTGCTCTCGGTAATTATCCTGCTCGCCAGCTTCTTCGCCCCCGGCGGCCCCACCGGTGCGGGCTGGACCCTCTACCCACCGCAGTCCATCACCCAGGGCACCCCGGGCACCGAATGGGGCATCGTGCTGATGCTGGTGTCCCTGGCGATTTTCATCGTCGCCGCCACCATGGGCGGCTTGAACTACGTGACCACGGTGCTGCAGGCGCGCACCCATGGCATGACCCTGATGCGCATGCCGCTGTCGGTCTGGGGCATCTTCATGGCCTCGATCCTGGCCCTGCTGGCCTTCCCGGCATTGTTCGTCAGCGCGGTGATGATGCTGTTCGACAAGCTGCTGGGCACCAGCTTCTTCATGCCGGCGATCATCTCGATGGGCCAGTCACTGGAGCACCAGGGCGGCAGCCCGATCCTGTTCCAGCACCTGTTCTGGTTCTTCGGCCACCCGGAGGTCTACATCGTCGCCCTGCCTGCCTTCGGCCTGGTCTCGGACCTGATCAGCACCCATGCACGCAAGAACATCTTCGGCTACCGCATGATGGTCTGGGCCATAGTCGCGATTGGCGTGCTCAGCTTCGTGGTCTGGGCGCACCACATGTATGTCAGCGGCATGAACCCCTACTTCGGCTTTTTCTTCGCCACCACCACCTTGATCATCGCGGTGCCGACCGCGCTTAAGGTCTACAACTGGGTGCTGACCCTGTGGCAGGGCGACATCCACCTGACCGTGCCCATGCTGTTCGCCCTGGCCTTTATCCTCACCTTCCTGGTCGGCGGCCTGACCGGGCTGTTTCTCGGCAATGTGATCGTCGACATCCCGCTATCGGACACCTATTTCGTGGTTGCCCACTTCCACATGGTCATGGGCGTCGCGCCGATCCTGGTGGTGTTCGGCGCCATCTACCATTGGTACCCGAAAATAACCGGGCGCATGATGAATGAGCGCCTGGGTAAGCTGCATTTCTGGATCACCTTCCTCGGCACCTACGCCATCTACTTTCCCATGCACTACCTGGGTTTCCTCGGTATGCCGCGGCGCTACTACGCCTACGAGGACTATGCGTTCATCCCGCAGTCGGCGCAGGACCTCAACGCCTTCATCACCGTGGCCGCCCTGACGGTCGGCGTGACCCAGCTGCTGTTCCTGGTCAACCTGGCCTGGAGCGCCTTCAACGGCAAGCCCGCCGGTGGCAATCCCTGGAAAGCCACCAGCCTGGAATGGCAGACGCCGCAAACCCCGCCGGTCCATGGCAACTGGGGCACCAAGCTGCCAGTGGTGCACCGCTGGGCCTATGACTACAGCGTGCCGGGAATCGAACAGGATTTTGTCCCGCAGACGGTGTCCGCCGAGGAGTTGGAGCGTATGCGTCAGCGCGACAGCAAGACCACCCCAGCGGATGAACGACCATGAGCCGGCTGCTATTGAGGAACACCGACAGCTTCGAGCCCAGTGGCGGCTGGAACCCCAGCGCGGGCATTCCCAGCCCTGCCGCGATGGATAGCGCACGCACGGCAAGAGTCGGCCTGCGCCTGTTGCTCGCGGTGGTCAGTTCGCTCTTCCTGCTGTTCCTGATCGCCTTCATCATCCGCTCGCAGGTACCCGACTGGCAGCCCCTGACCGAACCGCTGGCGCCTCTGGCCCAGACCAACGCGCTCTGGCTGAATAGCGCCGCACTGATAGGCGCCAGCATCGCCCTGCAGTGGGCCCGGGTGGCCGCCCGCCGGGGCAACGCGCAGGCGACGCTGGCCGGCTTCACCCTCGGCGGCGTGCTGGCGATCGCCTTCCTGCTGGGCCAACTCTGGGTCTGGCAGCTATTCGCCGCCTGGGGCTATTTCGTCGCCAGCAACCCGGCCAACAGCTTCTTCTACCTGCTGACCGGCCTGCACGGCCTGCACCTGCTGGGCGGCCTGGTGGCCTGGGGCAGAACCCTGGTCAAGTTCCTGCGGCGCGTGCCCCTGGCGCGGCTCGCCGGCAGCGTCGAACTCTGCGCCATCTACTGGCATTACCTGCTGGGGCTTTGGCTGCTGCTCTTCGCCCTGCTGACCAGTACACCGCAAACCTATGAGGCCATCGCCGCATTCTGCGGCCTGAGGTGAAGCCATGGCAGCGCACTCAGCAACACCCATAGATCGCCCAGAGCTTGCACCCGATGCATCTGCCGCGGGCTGGCAGGGCATCACCCGCGACTGGTCGTCGGATAAGGATGCGTTCAAGCAGGTGCCCTGGGGCAAGGCGATGATGTGGATCTTCCTGCTCAGCGACACCTTTATCTTCACCTGTTTCCTGACCGGCTACATGGCGGTGCGCATCAGCAGCACCGAGCCCTGGCCGAACACCAGCGAAGTCTTCGCCCTGACCATCGCCGGCAACCACATCCCGCTGATCCTGATCGCCATCATGACGTTCGTGCTGATCAGCAGCAGCGGCACCATGGCCATGGCAGTCAACTACGCCTACCGCCGCAACCGCGGCAGGACCGCCGCCCTGATGCTGGCCACCGCCTTCTGTGGCGTGGCCTTCGTCAGCATGCAGGCGTTCGAATGGAGCAAGCTGATCGCCGAAGGCGTTCGCCCCTGGGGCAACCCCATGGGTGCGGCGCAATTCGGCGCGAGCTTTTTCATGATCACCGGATTCCACGGTCTGCACGTGTCGATCGGCGTGCTCTACCTGTGCATCATTGCGCGGAAGGTATGGCGCGGGGACTACGAGCGTTCCGGCAACTACCAGAACGTCGAGATAGCCGGGCTGTACTGGCACTTCGTCGACCTGGTATGGGTGTTTATCTTCGCTTTCTTCTATCTCTGGTAGCGCTGCAGAGGAGCACTGGCCATGACGCACACCGGACAACAGCATCCGATCAGCCTGTACCTGAAGATCTGGGGGCTGCTATTCGTCCTCAGCACCTTCTCCTACCTGGTCGACTACTTCCACTTTGCCGGCTACCTCAGGTGGACGCTGATCATCACCTTCATGCTGCTGAAGGCCGGGTTGATCGTCGCCATCTTCATGCACATGGCCTGGGAACGCCTGGCCATGGTCTACGCCATTCTGGTGCCGCCCCTGTGCCTACTGGTACTGGTGGGGCTGATGGTCAGCGAGGCGGACTACATTTTCCTCAGCCGGGTGCTTTTCTTTGGCCAAGGCTTAACCACGCCGTCACCTTGATGACCCCGGCGGTTGCGGTAATCACGGCTCTAGATCGTTCGCTTGAACTGATGCCATCTGTGTAGCCAGGCCACGATCCAGTGCGGGGCCGCCGAGCCCGTTCCGGCAACCTGCAGCCGCGGATGATGGTTGACCACCTGCTCCAGCACGGCCTCCTGTTCCGGCTCGACATCGACAAAAAAGACGTGCTTGCCCTCTTGGAGATTCTTCCTGAAACGGCGGAAGTGGGTATTGGGCACCTGGATGCCGAAAAAACCACCTTCCCAAGTACAGAAACCCAGCAGCACGATCGCCAGGAAGATAAAGGGCACCCACCCTGCAGCGGTTGCGGTCCACCCCAGCAGGTAGGCGCCACCTAGCATCAGCGAGGCAAGTACCACACCGACGACTGCACCAATCTCTCCGGAGTGAACGACATCCTGCTTCATGAAGGAAGGCACATCGTGCAGGTGATGTTGTTCGACATCGGCGTCCTTTTCACTGAGCACGTGAATCTGCTCGGTGCTGATGCCATTGGCCTCCAACTCCTGCTCGACGGTTTCAAGATCGTCGAGATTGTCACTGGTGTAATAGTGCCTATTCATGACGTACCTCCCATCTAGCGTAGCCGCCTCTGCAGCATCGCAATCGCCCGGCCATCAGCGAACGAGCCCTCCAGCCCGGTGCAGCGACATGGGCCTTTTTTCTCTTGTTCGATCAACTATAAGTATAGGTGCCGCGATAAAAACAACAATCAAGCAAAAGTCAAGGCTAAAAATCAAAACCTCTCAAAAATACTCGACTTAGAGCCCAGATCACGGATTCAGACCATAACTGCAGCCTTAGGCCTTTCTGACCAATGGAGCCGCGCTGGCGCCTGTGCACTAGAGGTTGTGAAAGAACTATCGACCACAGCGGTCGCCTGCCACACCTCAACTGACGATCCCGCCCCATCTCGGCGCACAAACAAGCATCACGCTCCTTTTTGCACCACAAACAGCACCAGGCGTTACCTGGATATCCCCTGAAACCGTTGAGTTCCTCTATTGGCTCGGGTCTTGCTAAGACATTGCCATAGGCAGCCAATGGCGGCTGCCCTCATGAACGACAAAGACGTCGCCTCACCCTCGCCCAAGCGCGAACGGTGACGCGGCGTTTTTTAGTTTCTGCCCCAACGCCTGGGGATGGTGGCTCCTCTGCGATCCAGAGGTTCTGCTTGTCACTCTCTCAACCCAGCTGTGGCCTCGGCCGCAGGGCCTTGCACCACAAGTGCATAGCCTCCCCGGCCAGTTGCGGTTCGCCGTGTCCACGACCACGACGAACCATAACTGGCCGGGACCCTTTTTTGCTGACGAGGTATTCGATGAATAACAGTTTCTGGAAAGCCGGCCATACACCGACACTGTTCGCCGCCTTCCTCTATTTCGACTTGAGCTTCATGGTCTGGTACCTCCTCGGCCCCCTGGCCGTGCAAATTGCTACCGACCTCGACCTGACGGCGCAACAACGCGGCCTGATGGTCGCCACGCCGATCCTGGCAGGCGCCATACTGCGCCTGCTCATGGGTTTTCTGGCCGATCGGCTATCGCCCAAGACGGCCGGCCTGATTGGCCAGGTAGTAGTCATAGTGGCGTTGTTCTGCGCCTGGCAGATCGGCATTCAAACCTATGAGCAGGCACTGTTATTCGGCCTGTTTCTCGGTTTTGCCGGCGCCGCCTTTGCCGTGGCCCTGCCGCTGGCCTCGCAGTGGTATCCGCCGCAGCACCAGGGCAAAGCCATGGGCATCGCCGGCGCGGGCAATTCCGGCACCGTATTGGCCGCTTTGTTCGCCCCGGGCCTGGCGGCGCTGTTCGGCTGGCAGAACGTGTTCGGCTGGGCGCTGATCCCGTTGCTGCTGACCTTGGTGATCTTTGCCTTTATGGCGAAGAACTCGCCTGAGCGGCCCAAGCCGAAGGCCGCGGCCGACTACTTGCGCGCCCTGGGCGACCGCGACAGCTGGTGGTTCATGTTTTTCTACAGTGTCACCTTCGGTGGTTTCATCGGCCTGGCCAGTGCCCTGCCCGGTTACTTCAGCGATCAATACGGGCTTAGCCCGGTGACCGCCGGCTACTACACCGCCGCATGCGTCTTTGCCGGCAGCCTGCTGCGCCCGCTCGGCGGCGCCCTGGCCGACCGCATTGGTGGCATCCGCGCCCTGCTGATGATGTATACCCTCGCCTCGCTGAGCATCGCCGCCGTCGGCTTCAATCTGTCCAGCTCCACTGCCGCTTTGGCCTTGTTCGTCACCGCCATGCTCGGCCTGGGTGCGGGCAATGGCGCTGTGTTCCAACTGGTGCCACAGCGCTTTCGTCGGGAGATTGGCGTCATGACCGGCTTGATCGGCATGGCCGGCGGTATCGGCGGATTTCTCCTGGCCGCAGGCCTGGGGGCGATCAAGCAGCAGACCGGCGACTACCAGTTGGCCTTGTGGTTTTTTGCCAGCCTCGGTGTACTGGCCTGGTTCGGCCTGTATAGCGTCAAACGCCGCTGGCGCACCACTTGGGGCTCGGCCGCAGTGACCGCAGCCCGAGTGTAATTGCATGGCGCAGGGTGGATCGGCAAGGTGCGATCCACCCTGCGCCCAACCCCGGGAGGATTGAGGCAAAGGCGGGGCTGACTGGCAGAGTTGAATCGCACTGGTCAGGAACGATGGGTGAAGCCGGCAACGGCCAACCCTGCAGCCATGCCCCGGCCCCGCCTTTGCCTCAACCCTTCATCCTCAGGAACGCCGCCATGGCCCTGCAACTCACCTTCGGCGAAGCCAGCGCTACCGGCCCGCGCCCTGAGAACCAGGACGCCATTCGCGTGGTGACCCCGGCTCCGGCCCTGGCCGCGAGCAAAGGCTACCTGTTTGCCCTGGCCGATGGCGTCAGCCAATGCGCCGACGGCGGCCTGGCCGCTCGCGCGACCCTGCAAGCGCTGGCGCTGGACTATTACGCCACCCCGGAAACCTGGGCCGTGGCGCAATCGCTGGATCGCCTGCTGGTCGCGCACAATCGCTGGTTACAAGCCAATGGGGGCGGCCAGCCGTTGCTGACCACCCTCACCGCCCTGGTGCTGCGCGGCCGGCGCTTCACCCTGGCGCATGTCGGCGACTGCAGAGCCTATCGCTGGCACTCAGGCCAACTCGAGCGCATCAGCGAAGACCACGTCTGGGAACAACAGGGCATGCAGCATGTGCTCAAACGCGCCATGGGCCTGGACCAGCACCTGGTGGTCGACTACCTGGACGGTGAGTTGCGCGAGGGCGAGAGCTTCCTGATGGTCAGCGATGGCATCTGGGCGACACTCGGCGACCCGGGGATCCAGCGCATCCTGCACGATGAACAAGACCCGGCAGCCGCAACCCGCGCGCTGGTCAGCGCGGCGCACCTGGCCGGCAGCCAGGACAATGCCAGCGCCTTGCTGGTGAGGATCGACGGCCTACCGGAAAGCGCCCTGGCCGATACCCTCGCCCAACTCGAGCATTGGCCCTTGCCGCCGAAACTACGCGAAGGCCAGGAGTTTGAAGGCTGGCAGATCGAGCGCTTGCTGGCCGAGTCGCGCCAATCGCTGATCTACCGCGTGCGCGATGGCCAGGCGCGCCGCTGGCTGTTGAAGACCCTACCCGCCAGCCGCGTCGACGAGCCGCAGGCAGGCCCCGCCCTACTGCTCGAAGAATGGTTCTTGCGCCGAGTGGCGGGGCGCTACTTCGCCGAAGTCCATCCCCTGCCGCAACGCCAGCACCTGTACTACCTGCAGCGTGAATACGCCGGGCAGACCCTGGCCGAACAGCTTCGCCTATCCGGCCCTCTCGGCCTGCCCGAGTGGCTGGATCTCGCCCCGCGCCTGGTCCGGGCTCTGGGCATGCTGCACCGGCGCAACATTCTGCACCGCGACATCAAGCCGGAGAACCTGTTGTGGGGCGACGACGGCGAACTGCGGGTGCTGGATTTCGGTCTGGCCTACTGCCCCGGCCTGTCGCGCGATGAGCCTAATGACCTGCCGGGCACCCCCAGCTACATTGCGCCTGAGGCCTTTACCGGCATCGCGCCCAGCGCCCAGCAGGATCTCTATGCGGCGGGCGTGACCCTCTACCACCTGCTGACCGGTCACTATCCCTATGGCGAGATCGAGGCCTTCCAGCATCCGCGTTTCGGCAACGCAACGCCGGCCAGCCGCTATCGCCCCGACTTGCCGAACTGGATCGACGAGAGCCTCAGTCGCGCCGTCAGCGCCGACCCGAAGCAACGCTACGAGACCGCCGAGGAGTGGTTGCTGGCCCTGGAACAGGGTGAGCGCCAATCACTCAGCAGCAGGCCACGGCCATTGCTCGAACGCGAGCCGGTGAAAGTCTGGCGCACCGTGGCCCTGATGTCCCTCCTGGTGAATCTGGCCCTGCTGGTCCTACTGCTGAAGTGACTCCGCAAACGCACCAGTACGGCGCAACACGCCTTATACAGGTGCAATTAACTACCGACCCAGCAGCCAGACCCTGCTCTAGCCCGTGAATATCCAGGTAATTGCCAAGTTGGCATAAGCCCTGCATTGATATTCGCAAATTTAAATAAAGTGTGTTCTTCAACGTTGAAGGCCGCACTTCCCGAGAGAACGGGACTTGGACAAAGGCGTCCTCGCTAGGTGACTAGCGGGACGCCTTTTTTGTTTTCCGGTTATGCGTGACGGTGAGGAACCATGAAAAAACTCAAGCTGGTAATGATCGGTAATGGCATGGCCGGAGTGCGTACCCTCGAAGAGCTGATCAAGCTCGCTCCCGATCTCTACGACATCACGGTGTTTGGCGCCGAGCCGCACCCGAACTACAACCGCATCCTGCTTTCCCCGGTACTGGCCGGCGAGCAGACCTTCGAGGAGATCGTGCTCAACGACCTCAACTGGTACACCGACAACGGCATCAGGCTGCTGCTCGGGCGCAAGGTGGTGCAGATCGACCGCAAGGCCCGCGTCGTTGTGGCCGATGACGGCAGCGAAGCCGAATACGATCGCCTGCTGATCGCCACTGGCTCCAACCCCTTTATCCTGCCGATACCGGGCAAGGACCTGGACGGCGTGATCGGCTACCGCGACATCGCCGACACCCAGACGATGATGGACACCGCCAAGACCCATAAGCATGCGGTGGTCATCGGCGGCGGCCTGCTCGGCCTGGAAGCGGCAAATGGCCTCAAGCTGCGCGGCATGGATGTCACCGTGGTACATATCGGCGACTGGTTGCTGGAACGTCAACTCGACGTTACCGCCGGTCGTTTGCTCCAGCAATCGCTGGAAGACCGTGGCCTGAAATTCCTCCTGCCCAAGCACACCGCCGAGCTGCTGGACAACGGTGAAGGCCGGGTCTGCGCGGTGAAATTCAAGGACGGTGAGGTGATTCCCGCCGACCTGGTGGTAATGGCCGCCGGCATTCGCCCCAACAGCGACCTGGCGGAACAGTCAGGGATCGCCTGCAATCGCGGCATCCTGGTCAACGACACCATGCAGACCTACGATCCGCGGGTCTACGCGATTGGTGAATGCGCCAGCCACCGCGGCATCGCCTACGGCCTGGTGGCGCCGCTGTTCGAGCAGGCCAAGGTCTGCGCCAACCACCTGGCCCAGCTCGGTTTCGCCCGCTACCAGGGCTCGGTGACCTCGACCAAACTGAAAGTCACCGGCATCGACCTGTTCTCCGCCGGCGAGTTCATGGGCGCCGAAGGTACCGAGACCATTACCCTGTCCGACCCGATCGGCGGCGTGTACAAGAAGCTGGTGATCAGGGACGACGTGCTGGTCGGCGCCTGCCTGTACGGCGACACCGCCGACGGTGGCTGGTACTTCCGCCAGATCCGCGAGAACCACAACGTCAGCGAGATCCGCGACCACCTGATGTTCGGCGAGAACGCTATTGGCGACGCCGGCCACCAGGGCCAGAGCAGCACCGCCAATATGCCTGACGACATGGAAGTGTGCGGCTGCAACGGCGTGTGCAAGGGCACCATCGTCAAAGCCATTCAGGAAAACGGCCTGTTCAGCGTCGACGATGTGAAAAAGCACACCAAGGCCGCCAGCTCCTGTGGCTCCTGCGCCGGCCTGGTCGAGCAGATTCTGATCAATACCGTGGGCGGCGCGGCGGACGTCAAGCCGAAGAGCGAGAAAGCCATCTGCGGTTGCAGCGATCTCAACCATGGGCAGATCCGCAAGGCCATCCGCGAAGAGCACCTGACCAGCATCCCGGCGGCCATGACCTTCCTCAACTGGAGCACGCCGAATGGCTGCGCCACCTGTCGCCCGGCCCTGAACTACTACCTGATTTCCACCTGGCCGGGCGAGGCCAAGGACGATCCGCAGTCGCGCTTTATCAACGAGCGCGCCCACGCCAATATCCAGAAGGATGGCACCTACTCGGTTATTCCGCGGATGTGGGGCGGCGTGACCAATGCCTCTGAGCTGCGCCGCATCGCCGACGTGGCCGACAAGTACAACGTGCCCATGGTCAAGGTCACCGGCGGTCAGCGTATCGACCTGCTGGGGATCAAGAAGGACGACCTGCCCGGCGTGTGGAAGGATCTCGACATGCCGTCCGGTCACGCCTATGGCAAGTCCATCCGCACCGTGAAGACCTGCGTCGGCAGTGAGTTCTGCCGCTTCGGCACGCAGAACTCGACGCAGATGGGCATCGACCTGGAACACGCGCTGTTCAACATGTGGTCGCCGCACAAGGTCAAGCTGGCGGTCTCCGGCTGCCCGCGCAACTGCGCCGAATCGGGGATCAAGGACGTCGGCATCATTGGTGTCGATTCCGGTTGGGAGCTGTATATCGGCGGCAACGGCGGGATCAAGACCGAGGCCGGCGAGTTCTTCGTCAAGCTCAAAACGGCCGAAGAAGTCATGGAATACAGCCTGGCCTTCCTCCAGCTCTACCGCGAAGAAGCCTTCTACCTCGAACGCACCGTGCATTACATGCAGCGCGTCGGCATGGAGCACATCAAGAAAGGCGTGCTGGAAGATGCCGAAAAACGCAAGGCACTGCACAACCGCCTGCTGTTCTCGCTGTCCTTCGAGCAGGATCCGTGGAAGGAGCAGCTAGCCAAACCGCAACTGAAGAAAGAATTCGACCGTATCGCCCTGCGCGACCTGGAGGTGCAAGCATGAGCTGGCTGGATATCTGCGCCCTGGAAGAAATCAACCCGCTGGGCTCGCGCATAGTCGCCGGCCCCAAGGGCGACATCGCCATTTTTCGCACCTCGACCGATGAGGTATTCGCCCTCGACGATCGCTGCCCGCACAAGGGCGGGCCGCTGTCCCAGGGTCTGGTCTACGGCAAGCGGGTGGCCTGCCCGCTGCATAACTGGCAGATCGAACTCGACTCCGGCGAAGCGGTGGCGCCGGACGTCGGTTGCGCGCACCGGCATGAGGCCAAGGTCGAGAACGGCCGGGTGCTGCTGACCCTCAATACCGCCACCGAATGTGCCTGATAGGTCATGCGTAGGCCCCGCATTGCGTGGCCTACAGGATTACCGCAGAGAGATGACGCCATGACCCAATCCCATCAGATCACCGCCTCCACCTGCTGCTATTGCGGCGTGGGCTGTGGCGTGCTGATCGAACACGATGACGAGAAGATTCTCGGTGTCCAAGGCGATCCCGAGCACCCGGCCAATTTCGGCAAGCTGTGCAGCAAGGGCTCGACCCTGCACCTGACCGGCGACCTCGATGCCCGTGGTCTCTACCCCGAACTGCGCCTGGGCAAGGGCCTGGCGCTTGCACGCACGGACTGGGACAGCGCCCTGGATCACGCGGCCAACGTCTTCGCCGCGACCATCCGCGAACACGGCCCGGACAGTGTCGCCTTCTACATCTCCGGCCAGCTGCTGACCGAGGACTACTACGCCTTCAACAAGCTGGCCCGGGCCCTGGTCGGCACCAACAATATCGATAGCAACTCGCGCCTGTGCATGTCCTCCGCCGTGGTCGGCTACAAGCGCAGCCTCGGCGCCGACTCGCCGCCGTGTAACTACGAAGACATCGAGCAGAGCGACTGCATACTGATCGCCGGCAGCAACATGGCCTACGCCCATCCGGTACTGTTCCGCCGCCTGGAAGAAGCCAAGGCCAAGCGCCCGGACATGCGCGTGATCGTCATCGACCCTCGGCGCACCGACACCTGCGACCTGGCCGACCTGCACCTGGCGATCCAGCCGGGCAGCGACGTCGCCCTGTTCCACGGCATCCTGCACATCCTCATGTGGGAAGGCTGGATCGACCGCCCTTTCATCGACCAGCACACCGATGGTTTCGAGGCGCTGAAGACCCTGGTGCGCGACTACAGTCCGCAAATGGTCAGCGAGCTGTGCGGCATCAGCCACGAAGACCTGCAACAGTGCGCGCGGATGATCGGCAGCGCGCCGAGCTTCCTCTCGCTCTGGTGCATGGGCCTGAACCAGTCGAGCAGCGGCAGCGCGAAGAACAGCGCGCTGATCAACCTGCACCTGGCCACCGGCCAGATTGGCAAGCCCGGCGCGGGCCCCTTCTCCCTGACCGGCCAACCGAATGCCATGGGCGGTCGCGAAACCGGCAGCCTGTCCAACCTGCTGCCAGGCCATCGTGATGCCGCCGATGCCGACCACCGCGCCGAGGTCGCCGATTACTGGGGCGTCGATACCCTGCCGCAAAGCACTGGCCTGAGCGCCATCGAGTTGTTCGAGGCGGTGCGGGTCGGCAAGGTCAAAGCCTTGTGGATCGCCTGCACCAATCCGGCGCAGTCCATACCGGATCAAAACAAGGTGCATGAAGCCCTCGCCGCCTGTCCATTTGTCGTGGTGCAAGAAGCCTTCTTCACCACCGAGACCTGCCACTACGCTGACCTGCTGCTGCCCGCCGCCAGCTGGGGTGAGAAGGAAGGCACTGTGACCAACTCCGAGCGCCGCGTCAGCCATGTGCGCCGCGCCGTGCCAGCACCTGCAGAGGCGCGGCCGGACTGGGCGATCACCACGGATTTCGCCCGCCGTTTGGAAAAACTGTTACGCCCCGGCCTGCCCAGCCTGTTTGCCCTCGACAGCAGTGAAGCTCTGTTCGAGGAATACAAATACCTGACCCAGCATCGCGACCTCGACCTCAGCGGCCTGAGCTACGCCATCCTGGACAACCAAGGTCCCCAACAATGGCCGTTCCCGGCCGGTGCCACCCAGGGAACAGCGCGCCTGTACGGCGACGGCCAATTTCCCACAGGCAATGGCCGTGCGCGGTTTCATGCCGACCCCTACCGGGCGCCCAAGGAAAAACGCGATGCGCGCTTCCCGCTGACCCTCAATACCGGCCGCCTGCGCGATCAGTGGCACGGCATGAGCCGCACCGGCACCGCTGCGCGCCTGTTCGGCCATGTCGAGGAAGCAGTGCTCAGCCTGCACCCGGACGAACTGCGCCGCCTGCGCCTGCAAGCCGGCGACCTGGTCAAGGTGCGCAGCCGCCGCGGTAGCCTTATCGTGCCGGTGCAGGCCGACGACTCGGTTCGCGCCGGCCAGGCCTATCTGCCCATGCACTGGGGCAACCGCTTTCTCAAGGGGCTGGGCACCAACGTGCTGACCCTGCCGGCCTTCGACCCGCTGTCCAAGCAGCCCGAGCTCAAGCACGCCGGTATCCAGGTGGAAAAGGTCGAGCTGCCCTGGCAGTTGTTCGCCCTGGTCGAGGGTGACGTACAGAAGCGCTTCGAGGCATTGCGTCCGCTGTTCGAGTCCTTGGCCTACGCCAACCTCAGCCTCACTGGCCGCGAGCGCCCGGCGCTGGTCATCCGTGCGGCAAGCGCGGTAGCACCCGAAGCCGAACTGCTGACGCAGATCGATCGATTGCTGGGCCTGCACGAAGGGCCGGTTCTGGCCTACGACGACCCACGCAAGGCGGTGGGCAAGCGTGTGCGCATCGAGGACGGCCGCATCACAGCCATCCGCCTGGCCGGAGAGACCGCGGCCCGCGACTGGCTGAAGAGTCTGTGGAGTGAAGGCCAGGCCGATGCCGACCTGCGCCGCTGGCTCCTGGCGCCGCTGTCCACCCCGCCGGGTGCTGCTGCAGGCATGAAGCCCGGCAAGACCCTGTGTAACTGCCTGAACGTCGGCGAAAATGCAGTCTGCGCCGGCATCGCCCGCGGCCTCGACCTCGACGGCCTGAAGCAGGAGCTGAAGTGCGGAACCAGTTGTGGCTCTTGCGTACCGGAAATCAAACGGCTCTTGGCCACCCAACAGGTGGTGCTGAATGCATAGCCGCAGGGTCGAAGGCCACCCCGTGGTAGGCCACGAAGTGTTTATTACCAAGGCAACTACCGCGGTGGGTATAGCTTCGCGCTTAGCCACCCCCACGACGAGGATTTTGATATGAGTGCAAAAGTCTGGCTGGTAGGGGCAGGCCCAGGTGACCCGGAGCTGTTGACGCTCAAGGCAGTGAAAGCCTTGCGTCAGGCTGAGGTCGTGATGATCGACGATCTGGTCAATCCGGCGGTGCTGGAGCACTGCCCAAACGCACGAATAGTCCCGGTGGGCAAGCGCGGTGGTTGCCGTTCGACACCACAAGCCTTTATCCATCGCCTGATGCTGCGCTATGCGCGCCAGGGCAAGTGCGTGGTTCGCCTGAAGGGCGGTGACCCGTGCATATTCGGCCGCGGCAGCGAGGAGGTCGACTGGTTGCAGCAGCACGGCATCGAGGTGGAGATGGTCAATGGCATCACCGCTGGCCTGGCTGGCGCCACCAACTGCGGCATTCCCCTGACCCTGCGCGGCGTTGCTCGCGGCGTGACCCTGGTGACAGCCCACACTCAGGACGACAGCACCCTGAACTGGCAAGCCCTGGCCCAGGGTGGCACCACCCTGGTCGTGTATATGGGCGTGGCCAAGCTGGCGGACATCCGCGATAGCCTGCTGGCCGGCGGCATGTGCGCCGACATGCCGGTGGCGATGATCGAAAATGCCTCACTGCCCCACCAGCGCGAATGCCGCAGCTCACTGGCGGCGATGCAACAAGATGCCCTGGCTTTCCAGCTGAAAAGTCCGGCCATCCTGGTGATAGGCGAAGTCGCTGCCGGACATCAAGCACAAGCCATGGCCGCGATTGCCTGACCTCTTCGCTCCTGCGGAGTAGTCTTTGCCCGGCCTGCGCCGGGTTTTTTTATGGACAAAGAAAAACCCGGCCGAGGCCGGGTTTTTCCTAGCAGCTTAAGACCAGTTACTGGACTTGAGCTTCTACTTGAGCTTCAACACGACGGTTGATGGCACGGCCCGACTCGGTTGCGTTGTCGGCAACCGGCTGAGTTTCGCCATAACCAGCGGCGTTTACGCGCTGACCTTCAACACCGTACTGGTTAACCAGAACTTCACGCACAGCGCTCGCACGCTTTTCGGACAACATCTGGTTGTAGGTATCAGTACCGACGGAGTCAGTGTGACCTTCAACAGTGGTGCTGGTCTGCGGGTACTGCTTCATGAAATCAGCCAGGTTCTTGATATCGCCATAGCTTTCTTCTTTGACTTGAGCCTTGTCGAAGTCGAATTTCACGTCCAGCTCAACGCGTACAACCTGGGCTGGCTCTTCAGCAACCGGAGCCGGCTCTGCCATCGGCTCTGGAGCGGCCTCTGCAACCTGGGCAACCGGCTTGCTGCCGCCACCGAAGTTCATGCCAATACCGATGCTTGGAGCCCACTCGGTGTCGCCCTGGTCGATGTTGTACTGGGCTTCAACGCCAGCACGAGCATAGAGATTCTCGGTGATGAAGTACTTGGCACCGCCGCCAATGTTGGCAAAGGTGGAGCCGTTACGACCGCCGCGACCGGTTTGACCGATGCTCTGATCCGAGAAACCTGCAGAGAGGTAAGGACGCAGCGCGTCACCTGTATTGTTGAAGTGGTACAGAGCATCGAGGGCGGTATTCGAGCCTTTGATGTTACGGCCGTCTTCGCCACGGGCGTTGTGCACTTCGTCGTAGGCCAGACGCAATTCAACGTCGTCGGTCAGGTAGTAACCGATGCTGCCGCCGAACAGATTGCCGTTGTTCTTGAAGTCACGAGCGCTGTCGAAGATTTCCTTCTTGGCAAAACCCTCCACTTCGACCGCACCTTGGCCCTGCGCTAGCACGCTAAGCGAAGAACTAGCGATTATCGAGCCGATGACAACGCCTAAAGTGTTTTTAAATTTCATCCGTAAATCCCTATATATCATTGGTGGCCAGTAAGTTGTCTGACAAACAAGACAACCAAGGAGCGAGTCTAACAGAAGCGCTCCGAGTGTTAGAGCAGGCTATATATAATTAAGTTTCAATATTGCCTGAAAATTTTTCTCGCAAGCGGTCGAGGGCGCGCTTGTAGCGCATTTTAGTGGCGCTCAGGCCCATGTGCATGATGTCGGCAATCTCTTGAAACTCCAGCTCTGCGACAAAACGTAGCACCAGGATTTCACGGTCGATGGGGTTGACATGCACAAGCCAGCGATCCAGCCCACCTCGGTCCTCAACTTTAGGTATCTTTTCTTCAGAGGCCTCTTCCAATGGATCCAGGCTCAATGCATCCATCAGGCGACGCTTGCGCCGTTCTTTACGGTACTGGGTGATGCATTCGTTATAGGTAATGCTGTAGAGCCAGGTCTTAAACTTGGATTTACCTTCGAAGTTCTTCAAGCCATAAAGAACCTTCAGCATCACCTCTTGACAAACATCATCGGCGTCACGCTCGCTGCCTAAATAACGTGCGCACACGTTAAATAGCGTGCGCTGGTAACGACGCATCAATTCTTCATAAGCGCGGGTAACGTGAAAAAGCTCGCCATGCGCACGAGCGACGAGCTCCTCATCCGAGAGTTCGCGGGGGTCATAGCGCAAGGACATCGGTTGGGCTTTATTCAAAACGAGTCAGGCCGACAGTCGGGGCGGAGGCTGCCAGCACCTGATGCATCAGGCGCTGGGTTGGCGGCATACATTAGCAGGATTGGCGCGTTAGCGACTGCACACCCGTTGCTCGAGCAGGGTGCGATTAGCCACCGAGACCAACTCGCCCGCATCGGTTAGCAGGATAGTCTTGACCGTGCCAATTTCCTCGATCTGTCCTTCGACCTCACCGATCTGAACTTGTTGCCCTACCTGGTACAACTCGCGCACATAAATTCCGGCCAGAATCTGCCCGGCAATTTCCCGGCTTCCCAAACCCAGTGCCAGAGCGGCAGCCAGCCCCACCGAAATCAACACGATGGCAATGACGTTGTTCAGCAAGTCGGTTTTGATCTCAAGCTGGCCGATGGCCACCGAAATACTGATGATGATCACCAGCCCCTGACCAATGCGGGCCAGGCCATGCGCATAATCCAGGCCCACGCCCTCGGCGGCTCCTCGAACCACACCACTGACCAATTGTGCCAGCAGTACGCCGGCGACCAGCACCAGTGCGGCACCGAACACCTTGGGCAGATAGGACGCCAGTACATCGAGCGTGGCCGAGACACGTTCCAGTCCTAGCGATTCCGCAGCCGAGACAAGAAAAATCAACAGCACGAACCAGTAGATGATCTTGCCGATCAAGGTCGAAACCGGCACCTGGATACCGGCGCGGCTCAGTATCTTGGTCAGCCCGGTACCCGCCATCAGGCGATCCAGACCGACCTTGCCGAGCAGCTTCGACAGCAAGGTATCGAGCAGCTTGGCCACGACAAAGCCGAGCAGTACCAGGATCAACGCCACGAACAGGTTCGGGATAAACACAGCGACTTTGGTCCAGAGCGCAGTCATCGCGGCTATCAGGCTTTGAGTCCAGGGATCTAGTTCCATTTCAGTCAGCCTTATTAGTAGAAGCAGAATTGGTAGAAGCGCTAGAGTCGCGACGGGTAACCGGTGCGACATGGGCCGAGCCGCTATTCAGGGCGATCATCAAGGCGCCGAGCCAATGGCCCATGAGCGCGAACAGATCGCCCGCGCCGACCTGGCGATTGGCAGTCTTCAATACGCGGTGCAAACAAGCGTCGTCGTCGTGATCGGACGCGCCGGACTTAAGCATATCGCGCAGGGATTCTTCAAATGGATCGGGCATGACGCACCTCACAGGACGTCTCGGCTAGACGAGACCAACTCAGGGCAAGTCACATCAGGCCCAGCGCAAACGGCGCAGCAGCCACCACTGAGCAAGGCCGACCACCAGCATGCTCAGGCAGGCGATAAGGAAGCCATAGGCGTTCTCAGCGCCAGGTATGCCGCCAACATTGATACCCAGCAGCCCAGTGAGGAAGCTCATCGGCAGAAACACCCCGGTGATGATGGCGAAGCGATACATGATGCGATTCATTCGCTGATCCATACGGCGGTTTTCCGCCTCCAGCAGCAGACCGACTCGTTCGCGACTGAGCTCCAGTTCTTCCAGGTATCGAGTCAGACGGTTGTGCAGTTCGTTCCAATAGCCGGGGTCATCGGCGAGGAACCAGGCCTGCTGCTTGCGCGTTAACTGCGCGAAGATTTCACTCTGTGGCGCGAGGAAGCGGCGCAGGCCGGCAGCACGCCGCCGCACGTGCAGCAACTGTGCGTGATCCGGCACGGCGTGTTCATCGGCATCGACCAGGTCTTCCTGCTCGTCGACCCGCTCGGACAACTCGGTGACCAGGGCGTCGACCTTGTCGGTCAGGTAATCGGCGAGAGTCAGGATCAGTTCTGACGAAGTTTTCGGCCCACGACCGGCGGCGAGGTCGGCGATCACATCTTCGGTCGCGCGCAATGGGCGCAGGCGCAAGGAAATAACCCGCCGCGCAGCGGCGAAGATGCGCACCGACACCATGTCCTCCGGTTCTGCGCCCGGGTTGAGATTGATCCCACGAAGAAACAGCAACAGCGCATCATCGGGCAGTGTCAGCAGGCGCGGCCGGGTATTTTCCTCCAGCAGCAGATCGCAAGCGAACTCACTCAAGCCACTTTCGCAGCGCAGCCAGTACTGAGTCTGCGGATGGCTGCGATCCCAGTGCAACCACAGACTTTCCTGCTCGGCTAGTTCCAGGCTCGCCAATTGCCCTTGAGCGATCGCACGCGCCCCGCCTGCACCATCCAGGACAAAAGCATGCACCAGCCCCCACTGCGAATTGTCTTGCTCGTGCATGCCCACTCCTGGCATTACTTATTCCGGCATTTTCAGTGCAGCGGGCGAAATGATGATGCCGTTGTTATCGGCATACAGATACTCGCCCGGGCGGAAGGTCACACCAGCAAAGGTCACGGCCACATTCAGGTCTCCAATACCGCGCTTGTCGGTCTTCATCGGATGGCTGGCCAGCGCCTGGACACCGAGGTCGGTCTGCGCCAGCACATCGACATCGCGTACGCAGCCATAGATCACCAGGCCTTCCCAGCCATTCTTCGCGGCTTTTTCCGCGAGCATGTCACCAAGCAGAGCGCGGCGCATGGAGGCACCACCGTCGACCACCATCACCTTGCCCTTGCCTGGCTGCTCGACCTGCTCCTTGACCAGCGAGTTGTCTTCAAAGCACTTGATCGTGACGATCTCGCCACCGAAGGAATCGCGGCCGCCGAAATTGCTGAACATCGGCTCGACGACCTGGACCAACTCCGGGTAGGCGTCACACAAATCTGGGGTGATGTAATGCATGGGAAAACTCCTGGTTAACTAGACATTGAAAATCAGTTTTCACAGATCGATGCTGGCCCGCTCACCGCCTAGATCACCAGCCGTGGCGCCAGGCCGCGCAGCACCTGACATATGACCGCGGACCCGTGCAAGGGTGCCTTCTTGAGGACAGCAGATCTCCCGAGCAGCCAACTGGCGGCATATTAGCGTTATCACTGCTCAGGCGGAACGCCCTGCCTCGGCTCAAGCGCGGCTCTTTTGATAGTCTGAGTCTTGTCCAGCCAGCGCGCCACCAGCGGCCATACCTCGGATTGCGCTTCTTTGCTGACCAACATCTCGACATGACCGAAGTCACTGGCGAAACCGTGTTCCTTGCCCAGAAAAAGGAACTCGCTGAGCGGCGAGCCAAACTGCTCGAGCAACTTGCGGCAGGCCCATGGCGGATCCTGCCGATCACCCGCTGCCGCTACCGCCAATACCGGAACCCGCACCTCGGCCAGGCCAGCCCACCAATCGCGCTCGGCATCGCCAAAGCGGCCAAACAGCCCATGCCAGCGCAAACTCTCCAATGCCAGACCAATCGGCTCATCTTCCGGCCCGCGTTTGAGCCGGCTGCCGGACAATACGGAAAAACGCTTGAGCAACAAGCGCCCGCCCCACTCCACCGGCGGTACTTTCAGCGGCCAGTAGGTGCGGCTGATCTGGCTGCCGAACAGCGCCGCCGACGCCACTCGATCTTGATCAAGATAATGCCCGCCCAGCGCACCGGCCAGGGTGATGCCGCCCAGCGAGTGCCCCAGCCAATGGGCCGGCTGTGGATTCTGCTCATGGACGAAATCGGCTATCGCCGGCAAGTCGTAGCGTACGTAGTCGCTGACGCGGTTGTGCCTGTAGCCCTTGTTGCGCGGCGACAGCCCATGCCCGCGCATTTCGGCGATCCACACATCAAAGCCGGCACGCGCCAGGTGAGGACCGAGACCAAGCCCCTTGGGCGAATACCAGAAGCGTCGATTGGAGAAACTGCCGGGCAACAGAATCACCGGCACGCCGCGCTCGGCCGCGTGACCGGCCACGCCCAAACGGGTGAGGGCCAACTGGACGCTGGCGTCAGGGCTGTTGCCGGGTTTGAGGCGATAGACATCCTCACTCAAGTCGAAACGAAATTCCGCGCTGATCAAGGCGACGGGGAAAAGCTCACTGCTACTTTGCATCGTCTTCGCTCTGGTACAACAAATTGCCGGGAGCAATTTTTCACGCCGCTAGCGACGGCCCTAAGGGTGGCCGCCAGGTATGGCAGGCCACAAAAAAGGGCAGGATTAACCTGCCCTTGAATCAGAAGGTTAACGGTTAATCAGGATGGCTGGGCTTCCGCCAGGAAGAACCAGGTATCCAATACCGAGTCAGGGTTCAGCGACACACTCTCGATGCCCTGCTGCATCAGCCATCTGGCCAGATCCGGGTGATCGGATGGACCCTGGCCACAGATGCCGATGTACTTGCCGGCCTTGTTGCAGGCCTGAATGGCATTGGACAGCAGCTTCTTGACCGCCGGATTACGCTCATCGAACAGGTGCGCAACGATGCCGGAATCGCGATCCAGGCCCAGGGTCAGCTGGGTCAGGTCGTTGGAGCCGATCGAGAAGCCATCGAAGAACTCGAGGAACTCTTCAGCAAGAATCGCGTTGGACGGCAGTTCGCACATCATGATGATGCGCAGCCCGTTCTCGCCGCGCTTGAGGCCATTGCTGGCCAGCAGGTCGATCACCTGACTGGCTTCGCCGAGGGTGCGCACGAAAGGCACCATGATCTCGACGTTGGTCAGGCCCATCTCGTTGCGCACCTTCTTCATCGCCCGGCATTCCAGCTCGAAGCAATCGCGGAAGGACTCGCTGATGTAGCGTGAGGCGCCACGGAAACCGAGCATCGGGTTCTCTTCTTCCGGCTCGTAGAGCTTGCCGCCGATCAGGTTGGCGTATTCGTTGGACTTGAAGTCGGACAAACGCACGATGACCTTCTTCGGCCAGAACGCCGCAGCCAGGGTGCTGATACCTTCGACCAGCTTCTCGACATAGAAGTTGACCGGATCGCTGTAACCGGCGATGCGCTTCTCGACACTGTCTTTGATTTCAGGCGGCAAGCCGGCGAAATTCAGCAGCGCCTTGGGGTGCACGCCGATCATCCGATTGATGATGAATTCCAGGCGAGCCAGGCCCACACCGGCGTTCGGCAGCTGGGCGAAATCGAAGGCGCGATCAGGATTGCCGACGTTCATCATGATCTTGAACGGCAGGTCGGGCATGGCATCCACGGAGTTTGTGCGGACATCGAAGCCCAGCTCGCCCTCGAAAATGAAGCCGGTGTCGCCCTCGGCGCAAGAGACGGTGACGCCCTGGCCATCTTTGAGCACCTGGGTGGCATTGCCACAGCCAACCACCGCCGGAACACCCAGCTCACGGGCGATAATCGCCGCGTGGCAAGTCCGCCCGCCCCGGTTGGTGACGATGGCACTGGCACGCTTCATGACCGGTTCCCAGTCCGGGTCGGTCATGTCGGAAACCAGCACGTCGCCTGGTTGTACCTTGTCCATTTCAGAAATGTCATTGATAACCCGCACCTTGCCGGCGCCGATCTTCTGGCCGATCGCGCGGCCCTCAACCAGAACGGTGCCAGTTTCCTTGAGCAGGTAGCGCTCCATCACATTGACATTGGTGCGGCTTCTCACGGTTTCCGGACGGGCCTGGACGACATATAGCTTGCCGTCATCGCCGTCTTTGGCCCATTCGATGTCCATCGGCCGGCCGTAGTGCTTCTCGATGATCATGGCTTGTTTGGCCAGCTCGCTGACCTCGGCATCGCTCAGGCAAAAGCGGGCACGCTCGGCACGGTCAACATCGACCACCTTGACCGACTTGCCGGCCTTGGCTTCATCGCCGTAGATCATCTTGATCGCCTTGCTGCCCAGGTTGCGGCGCAGGATCGCCGGACGCCCGGCCTCAAGAGTCTGCTTGTGCACATAGAATTCGTCGGGGTTGACCGCCCCTTGCACCACTGTCTCGCCGAGACCGTAAGCGCCGGTAATGAAGACCACATCGCGAAAACCCGACTCGGTGTCGAGGGTGAACATGACCCCGGCGGTGCCGGTTTCCGAACGCACCATGCGCTGCACGCCGGCAGACAGGGCCACCAGCTTGTGGTCGAAGCCCTGGTGCACGCGGTAAGAAATGGCGCGGTCATTGAACAGTGAGGCGAAGACTTCCTTGGCCGCGCGGATCACATTGTCCACGCCACGGATATTCAAGAAGGTCTCTTGCTGGCCGGCGAAGGAAGCATCCGGCAGGTCTTCCGCAGTGGCCGAGGAACGCACGGCTACAGCCATGTGCTCGTTGCCGCCGGACATGGTGGCGAAGGCCTTGCGGATCTCCGCATTGAGCTTCTCCGGGAAAGGAGCCTCCATCACCCACTGGCGAATTTGCGCACCGGTCTTGGCCAGAGCATTGACATCGTCAACATCGAGGGCATCCAGCGCCGCATGGATCTGCGCATTCAGGCCGCTCTGCTCGAGAAAGTCGCGGTAGGCCTGAGCGGTAGTGGCGAAACCACCGGGAACCGATACACCGGCGCCAGCAAGGTTGCTGATCATCTCGCCCAGGGAGGCGTTCTTGCCCCCTACGTGCTCAACATCGTGATTGCCGAGCTTATCGAGGGAAACTACGTACTCTACCAAGGTGATCTCTCCACTAAGGTGTTGGAAAAGCTCAAGGGGCTGGGAAATTCGGCGGCGCATGTCCGCACGATTGTGGCCGGGCCCTGGAAAATAAGTAACAATGCAGCCACTTCCGGCCTGCAAAAGCGGGCCCATGATAGCCAAGAATCGTCCTCAGCTTAAGGCCCACGGTACAAATGAAACGAACCGCTTTCTTCATCTCCGACGGCACCGGCATTACGGCCGAAACCCTGGGTCAGAGCTTATTGGCGCAGTTCGAAACCATCAGCTTCAAAAAACTCACGCGTCCGTATATCGACAGTGTGGAAAAAGCGCGCGCAATGGTACAACAAATCAATACTGCTGCCGAGAATGACAGTGCGCGGCCAATCATCTTCGATACCATCGTCAACCAGGAAATCCGCGAGGTTCTGGCCGAATCCGAAGGTTTCATGATCGACATCTTCTCGAGCTTTCTCGCGCCCCTCGAGCAGGAATTGAGCTCGCATTCGTCCTATTCGGTCGGCAAGTCGCACTCCATCGGGCACAACTCCAATTACATGGAACGTATCGAGGCGGTGAACTTCGCCTTGGACAATGACGACGGCGCCCGCACCCACTATTACGACAAGGCCGACCTGATCCTGGTCGGCGTTTCCCGTTGCGGCAAAACGCCGACTTGCCTGTATATGGCCATGCAATACGGAATTCGTGCCGCAAATTACCCGCTGACCGAAGACGACATGGAACAGCTGCAGCTTCCTGCCGTGCTGAAGAAGTACAGAGACAAGCTGTTCGGCCTGACCATCGACCCGGATCGATTGACCGCCATTCGCCATGAACGCAAGCCCAACAGTCGCTATGCCAGCTTCGCCCAGGCCGAGTTCGAGGTGCGCGAGGTGGAGAGCCTGTTCCGCCGCGAAAATATCAACTTCATCAATTCCACGTATTTCTCCGTGGAAGAGATTTCCGCGAAGATTCTGGTGGAAAAAGGCGTCGAACGCCGCCTGAAGTAGGCTGGAGTGGGCATTCATATCACCCACATATCCATGAACCGCTGCACCGGCGTGGCTTCTAGCGCCGCCTGATCCTTGCACAGGTGGAAAATCTGCCCGCTGCGCTGGGCGCTGAAGCGGGTTGCCAGATTGGCCTTGAATTTGGCCTCCAGCAACGCGATGCCCTCGGCGCGACGGCGACGGTGACCGACTGGGTACTCAACCGCGACCTGCATGGTCGATGAGCCATCCTTGAAGAACACCTGAACGGCATTGGCAATCGAACGCTTGTCGGCTTCCAGGTACTCGCGGGTGTAGCGCGGGTCCTCGACTATCTCCATCTTCTCGCGCAACTCGTCGATGATTGGGTGGGCGGCATGAAAGTCATCCTCGTACTGCTCGGCCACCAGATTGCCGAAGACCAGCGGTACGGCGGTCATGTACTGGATGCAGTGATCGCGATCGGCCGGATTGGCTAAGATGCCAACCTTGGAGATGATGCGAATCGCCGATTCGTGGGTGGTGATGACGATTTTATCGATCTCGTGCAGGCGATCCCGGACCTGCGGATGCAGGATGACTGCCGCTTCGCAGGCGGTCTGCGCATGGAACTCGGCCGGAAAACTGATCTTGAACAGCACGTTTTCCATCACGTAGCTGGCAAACCCCTGCGAGAAACTGAACTGGCGCGCCTCGACCGGCTTCAGCGCCAGGTCATTGTTGGTGTGACTGAACAGCACATCATAGAAACCCCACTGCGGCGCGCTTAGCGCGCCAGGAATACCCATCTCGCCACGCATGGCGATATCGGCCAGGCGCACACCGCGGCTGGTGGCGTCGCCGGCCGCCCAGGACTTGCGCGACCCGGCGTTTGGTGCGTGGCGATAGGTACGCAGCGCCTGGCCGTCGACAAAGACATGGGAGATAGCCGACAGCAGTTGCTCGCGACTGGCCCCCATCAGCCTGGCGCAGACGGCGGTAGAGGCCAGTTTGACCAGCAGCACATGATCCAGACCGACCCTGTTGAAGGAATTCTCCAGGGCGAACACGCCCTGGATCTCGTGGGCCATGATCATCGCATCGAGCACCGCACGCATGCTCAGCGGCGATTCACCCTGGGCCAATCGCTGCTGCGACAGATGGTCGGCCACGGCCAGAATACCGCCGAGATTGTCGGACGGATGACCCCATTCGGCCGCCAGCCAGGTGTCGTTGTAATCCAGCCAGCGCACCATGCAGCCGATGTCCCAGGCAGCCTTGAGCGGATCCAGGCGAAAACTGGTACCCGGCACGCGCGCCCCATGCGGCACCACAGTGCCCTCGACGAACGGCCCGAGATGCTTGGTGCACTCGGGGAAGCGCAGCGCCAGCAAACCGCAGCCGAGGGTGTCCATCAGACAGTTTCGCGCGGTATTCAGGGCTTCGGCGGACTCGACCTTGTAGGTCAAGACATAGTCGGCGACGTCCTGGATCACCTGGTCATAATCGGGGCGGATGTTCAGATCGACATTGGCGCTCATGGCTTCACTCCTTCTTCGGCTGCTTTGGAGCCCTGCCTCCCGGGGAAACGCGATACCACTGCGGGCAACACGGCGTTGGTGCAATCTGCAGCCCGCCCGATTTCAGCGAGCAGGTGCCGATGCCATGCGGGAGCAATCCGGGCCGAGTCAGCAGGCCACGGTTGGCCGCCTTGCGCCCCGACCTGGAACCACAACATGCCGGCCCAGAAGGCGAAAAACCCGCTTGCGCGGGCTCCTCTTCAGCTTAGGCCAAACCCCTCAGAACGCATCGCCGGGTACGCGCACCCAGCCCTCCATCAGCACGCGGGCGCTGCGGCTCATGATCGCCTTGACCACCGTCCAGTCGCCGTTGACCTGGCTAGCTTCGGCGCCAACCCGCAGGGTGCCCGAGGGATGGCCGAAGCGCACGGCGCTACGCGCACCGCCGCCAGCCGCGAGGCTCACCAGGGTGCCCGGAATCGCCGCGGCGGTGCCGATGGCCACGGCCGCCGTGCCCATCATGGCGTGATGCAGCTTGCCCATCGACAGCGCCCGAACCAGCAGGTCGATATCGCTCGCGGCCACTGGTTTGCCACTGGAAGACAGGTAGTCCGCCGGCCTGGCGACGAAGGCGACTTTCGGCGTGTGCTGGCGCTGGGCGGCTTCATCGACGCTCTGGATCAGCCCCATACGCAGTGCACCATAGGCGCGGATAGTCTCGAACATGGCCAGGGCCTTGGCATCACCGTTGATGGCGTCCTGCAGTTCGGTGCCGGTGTAGCCGATGTCCTCGGCGTTGACGAACACGGTAGGAATGCCGGCGTTGATCATCGTCACCTTCAAGGTCCCGACCCCCGGCACTTCGAGATCGTCGACCAGGTTGCCAGTGGGGAACATCGAACCACCGGCACCCTCCTCGTCAGCGGCCGGGCTGATGAATTCGAGCTGCACTTCAGCCGCAGGAAAGGTCACCCCATCGAGCTCGAAGTCACCGGTTTCCTGCACTTCACCCTGGGTGATCGGCACGTGGGCGATGATGGTTTTGCCGATATTGGCCTGCCAGATCCGCACGACAGCCACACCGTTCTCGGGAATGCGACTGGCATCGACCAGGCCGGCACTGATGGCGAACGAGCCAACCGCCGCGGAAAGGTTGCCGCAGTTGCCGCTCCAGTCGACGAAGGCCTTGTCGATCGACACCTGGCCGAACAGGTAATCGACGTCGTGGTCGGCTTTCTCGCTTTTGCTCAGGATCACCGTCTTGCTGGTACTGGAAGTCGCCCCTCCCATGCCGTCGATCTGCTTGCCATAGGGATCGGGGCTGCCGATCACGCGCAATAGCAAGGCATCGCGGGCCGCACCCGCAGCCTGCGCGGGCTCGGGAAGGTCTTGCAGGCGGAAGAACACGCCTTTACTGGTGCCGCCACGGATATAGGTGGCAGGAACCTTGATTTGGGGTACGTGAGCCATGGAATGCCTTTCCTCTGCAGCTGCGGCGGCAACTTGCCGCCGCGCTCAATCATGTTCGATGGGTTGTCGATCGGGCCACGCGGGTTAAGTGCAGCGATACCCACGCGCCTTGGCACGCGGGGCATCACTGCGCTCAACAGCAACCATCGGGCTGTCAGGCCGAGACAGTCGACTCCAGGAAGTCCTGGGCAAATCGCTGCAGCACACCACCCGCCTCGTAGATCGAGACTTCCTCGGCGGTATCCAGACGGCACGTCACCGGCACCTCCACACGCTCGCCATTCTTGCGGTTGATCACCAGAGTCAGCGTGGCCAGCGGCGTGCGCTCGCCAATCACGTCATAGGTTTCAGTACCGTCGATATTCAGCGTGTGGCGATTAGTACCCGCCATGAACTCCAGCGGCAACACCCCCATGCCGAGCAGGTTGGTGCGGTGGATACGCTCGAAACCCTCGGCGGCGATGGCCTCCACACCGGCCAGACGCACGCCCTTGGCGGCCCAATCACGCGAGCTGCCCTGACCGTAGTCGGCGCCGGCGATGATGATCAGCGGCTGCTTGCGCTCCATGTAGGTCTCGATCGCTTCCCACATGCGCGTGACCTGGCCTTCCGGCTCGATGCGCGCCAGCGAACCCTTCTTGACCTTACCGTCGACCACCGCCATCTCGTTGACCAGCTGCGGGTTGGCGAAGGTGGCGCGCTGTGCGGTCAGGTGATCGCCGCGGTGGGTCGCGTAGGAATTGAAGTCCTCTTCCGGCAGGCCCATCTTGTGCAGGTACTCGCCAGCGGCACTGTCGAGCATGATGGCGTTGGACGGCGACAGGTGATCGGTGGTGATGTTGTCCGGCAGCACGGCCAACGGGCGCATGCCCTTGAGCGAGCGCTCACCGGCCAGCGCGCCTTCCCAGTACGGCGGACGGCGGATATAGGTGCTCATCTCGCGCCAGTCGTACAGCGGGCTGATCTGTTCGCGGGCCTCGCGGGTGATGTCGAACATCGGGATATACACCTGACGGAACTGCTCGGGCTTGACCGAAGCCTTGACCACCGCGTCGATCTCCTCATCGCTCGGCCAGATGTCCTTGAGGCGAATTTCCTTGCCATCGACCACGCCCAGCACATCCTTTTCGATATCAAAGCGGATGGTACCGGCAATGGCGTAGGCCACCACCAGCGGTGGCGAAGCGAGGAAGGCCTGCTTGGCGTACGGGTGGATACGCCCATCAAAGTTGCGGTTGCCCGACAATACGGCGGTGGCGTACAGATCGCGCTCAATGATTTCCTGCTGGATAACAGGATCCAGCGCGCCGCTCATGCCGTTACAGGTGGTGCAGGCAAACGCCACTACGCCAAAGCCCAGCTGTTCCAACTCAGGCAGCAGCTGCGCTTCTTCCAGGTACATCTTTACGGTTTTAGAGCCCGGCGCCAGGGACGACTTGACCCAGGGTTTACGCGTCAGCCCCAGCTTGTTGGCGTTGCGCGCGATCAGGCCGGCGGCAATCATGTTGCGCGGGTTACTGGTGTTGGTGCAGCTGGTGATGGCGGCGATGATCACCGCGCCGTCTGGCATCTTTCCCGGCTGGTTTTCCACCACGCCGCTGATGCCTCGGGCAGCCAGCTCGGCAGTCGGCAGCAAGGCATGCGGGTTGGACGGGCCGGCCAGGCTGCGTGCAACACTGGACAGATCGAAACGCAGCACCCGCTCGTACTCGGCGCTCGTCAGGCTATCGGCCCACAGGCCGGTGTGCTTGGCGAACTGCTCGACCAGTTTGACCTGCTCGTCCTCGCGGCCGGTAAGCCTGAGATAGTCGATGGTTTGCTGGTCAATGTAGAACATGGCCGCCGTGGCGCCGTATTCCGGGGTCATGTTGGAAATCGTGGCGCGGTCACCGATGGTCAGCGCATTGGCGCCTTCGCCGAAGAACTCCAGGTACGCCCCCACCACCCGCTCGCGCCGCAGAAACTGGGTCAGCGCCAGCACCATGTCGGTACTGGTAATGCCCGGCCGCAGCCGGCCAGTCAATTCGACGCCGGTAATATCGGGCAGGCGCATCCAGGAGGCGCGACCGAGCATCACGCTCTCCGCTTCAAGGCCGCCGACGCCCACGGAAATCACACCCAATGCATCGACCATCGGGGTGTGGCTGTCGGTACCGACACAGGTATCGGCAAAGGCCACCCCGTCGCGTACCTGCACCACCGGCGACATCTTCTCCAGATTGATCTGGTGCATGATGCCGTTGCCCGGCGGGATCACGTCGACGTTCTTGAACGCCTTCTTGGTCCAGTTGATGAAGTGAAAACGGTCTTCGTTGCGCCGGTCTTCGATGGCGCGGTTCTTGTCGAAGGCGTCAGGATCGAAACCACCCGCCTCGACCGCCAGCGAATGGTCGACGATCAGCTGGGTCGGCACCACCGGATTGACCAGTGCCGGATCGCCACCCTGATCGGCAATCGCATCACGCAGACCAGCCAGGTCAACCAGTGCGGTCTGACCGAGAATGTCGTGGCACACCACACGGGCCGGGAACCAAGGGAAATCCAGGTCGCGCCTGCGCTCGATAAACTGGCTCAGCGAGGCTGTCAGCGTGGCCGGGTCACAGCGCCGCACCAGGTTTTCCGCAAGCACGCGGGAGGTGTAGGGCAATTTGTCATAAGCACCCGGCTGGATCGCATCGACCGCGGCACGGGTATCGAAGTAATCCAGCGCGGTGCCGGGCAGGGATTTGCGGTATTGGCTATTCATGGTTATGGGCGGTCCTTGAGCGGCACGAACTTGAGGTCTTCAGGGCCGACGTAGTTGGCGCTCGGCCGAATGATCTTGCCGTCGATACGCTGCTCGATGACGTGGCTGGACCAGCCCGAGGTGCGGGCAATCACGAACAGCGGGGTGAACATGGCAGTAGGCACGCCCATCATGTGGTAGCTGACCGCACTGAACCAATCGAGATTGGGGAACATCTTCTTGATTTCCCACATGGTCGATTCCAGGCGCTCGGCGATGTCGTACATCTTGGTGCTGCCCTGCTCGACGGAGAGCTCGCGGGCCACTTCCTTGATCACCTTGTTGCGCGGGTCGGCCACGGTGTAGACCGGATGGCCGAAGCCGATGACCACTTCCTTTTTCTCGACCCGCGCGCGAATGTCAGCCTCGGCCTCGTCCGGGTTGTCGTAGCGCTTCTGAATCTCGAAGGCGACCTCGTTGGCCCCACCGTGCTTGGGTCCGCGCAACGCGCCGATGCCACCGGCAATGGCGGAGAACATATCCGAACCAGTGCCGGCGATCACCCGTGAGGCAAAGGTCGAAGCATTGAATTCGTGCTCGGCGTAGAGGATCAAGGAGGTGTGCATGGCACGCACCCAGGACTCGCGCGGCGTCTCGCCATGCAGCAGATGAAGGAAGTGACCACCGATGGAGTCATCGTCGGTTTCCACCTCGATGCGCTTGCCGTTATGGCTGAAGTGGTACCAGTACAGGAGCATGGAGCCCTGCGAGGCCATCAGCTTGTCGGCGATATCGCGGGCACCGGGGTGATTATGATCATCCTTCTCCGGCGACAGGCAGCCGAGCACGGACACCCCGGTACGCATCACATCCATTGGGTGAGCGGACGGCGGCAACTGCTCCAGGGCGGCTTTCAGCGCCGCCGGCAGGCCACGCAGGGCCTTGAGCTTGGCCTTATAGCCCGCCAGCTCGGCGGCATTGGGCAGCTTGCCGTGTACCAACAGGTGAGCAATTTCCTCGAACTCGCAGCTGGTGGCGACATCGAGGATGTCATAGCCACGGTAGTGCAGGTCGTTACCGCTGCGACCGACGGTGCACAGCGCGGTGTTGCCGGCGGTGGTGCCGCTCAGGGCTACGGATTTCTTCGGCTTGAAGCCTGGGGTAGTGGTTTCTGGGGTCGGGCTCATCGCTTGTCTCTCCTCATCCGATCCGGTCGGGTATTTCTTGTTATGCGCAGGCCGCGGCGGCTCGCGCGCCGGTTATTTCTTGGCAGCAAACAACGCGTCGAGATGCTGTTCGAAGGCGTGGTAGTTGATGCGCTCGTAGAGCTCCATGCGGGTCTGCATGGTGTCGATTACATTCTTCTGGGTACCGTCACGGCGCAGCGCGGTATAGACGTTTTCGGCCGCCTTGTTCATGGCGCGGAAGGCCGACAGCGGATAGAGCACCAGGGACACGTCGACACTCGCCAACTCATCGGTGGTGAACAGCGGAGTGGCGCCAAACTCGGTGATGTTGGCCAGGATCGGCGCCTTGATGCGGTCGGCGAAGGTCTTGTACATCGCCAGCTCGGTGATCGCCTCGGGGAAGATCATGTCGGCGCCGGCCTCGATGCAAGCCTCTGCGCGATCCAGCGCCGAGTTCAGGCCTTCGACGGCCAGGGCATCGGTGCGCGCCATGATCACGAAGCTGTCGTCGGTGCGCGCATCCACCGCCGCCTTGATCCGGTCGACCATCTCCTGCTGGGTGACGATTTCCTTGTTCGGCCGATGACCGCAGCGCTTGGCGCCCACCTGGTCTTCGATGTGAATCGCCGCGGCGCCAAACTTGATCATCGACTTGACGGTACGCGCCACGTTGAACGCCGAGGAGCCGAAGCCGGTGTCGACATCCACCAGCAGCGGCAGGTCGCAGACGTCGGTGATACGTCGTACATCGGTCAACACATCGTCCAGCCCGGTGATTCCCAGGTCCGGCAAGCCCAGCGAGCCGGCTGCCACGCCGCCGCCGGACAGGTAGATCGCCTTGAAACCGGCGCGCTGGGCCAGCAGTGCATGGTTGGCATTGATCGCACCCACGACCTGCAAAGGATGCTCTGCTGCAACCGCATCGCGAAAACGCTGGCCGGGACGGCTCTGGCTGGAAAGCTGACTCATGACTCACCTCGGGGTTTGGCTGTCTTGGTTGACGCGCCTTGGTAGTGGCGCTCGATATTGCGTTTGGAGGCACCGATGTGACGGCGCATCAGCAACTCTGCGAGTTCGCCATCGCGGTCGGCGATGGCGTCGAGAATGCGGTGGTGTTCGGCGAACGCCTGACGGGGGCGGTTCGGTGTAGCCGAGAACTGCAGGCGGTACATGCGCACCAGTTGATACAGCTCACCGCAGAGCATCTGTACAAGGGTACGGTTGCCGCTGCCTTGGATGATCCGGTAGTGGAAATCGAAGTCTCCTTCCTGCTGGTAGTAGCCGACGCCCGCCTTGAAGGCCGCATCCTGCTCATGCAGATCGAGCACCCGGCGCAGGTCATCGATTTCCGCCTGGCTCATTCGCTCGGCGGCCAGGCGGCAGGCCATGCCTTCCAGCGACTCGCGGATCTCATAGAGTTCGATCAGCTCGGCGTGATCTAGCGACACCACCCGCGCACCCACATGGGGAATGCGCACTAATAGACGCTGACCCTCCAGGCGGTGAATCGCCTCGCGCAGCGGCCCGCGACTGATGCCGTAGGTGCGCGCCAGTTCCGGTTCGGAAATCTTGCTGCCTGGTGCGATCTCGCCCTTGACGATAGCAGCCTGAATGCGGCGAAAAACATGCTCGGACAGCGTTTCCGAATCATCTTGAACGATACGGGGCAACTCAATGGTATCGGGCATATTGTCGACACTGCCTACTAGATTTGCCCAAAAAATTACCCGCTAACCGAGTAAATGTCAAATAACCAATCAAGACTGTCGACAATCGTCCGGATAACAAAAAGTTCTGACCTAGCCTAATTTCTTGGATAAACGCCTATAAGCGTCTGTCGCAGCGGCAAAACCCCCGTGATAGAATGTCGACCACTTGCGTCCGGCCTAGCTTTGCTGCCATGCCCGCTAGAGATCACACCAGGCGCAGCGGCCATGCCGCCTCGCCCGCTGGTCTTGTTATCCGATGACCGCGCTATACCTAATAGGACTTATGAGACTCAAGCCCTTCGCCCTGCTGTTCTGCCTGCTGTTATCGCCTGGCCTGGGTCTCGCCGCCGCAGAGAAGGCCGTATACGGCCTGAATGAACACGCCATGCTGTTCAACCTAGGCCTGCAAATACCGGCCAAGCTGGACACAGGCGCCAAAACGGCGTCCTTGAGCGCGCGGGATATCAAACGCTTCAAGCGAGAAGGTGAACCGTGGGTGCGCTTCTACCTGGCAATCGACGATGCCCACGCCCACCCGATAGAGCGCCCGCTGGCGCGGATAAGTAAAATCAAACGCCGCGCTGGCGACTATGATCCAGAGGAAGAAAAAACTTATACCGCACGCCCTGTCATCGAACTGGATATCTGCATGGGTTTAGCCCTGCGCACAATCGAAGTGAACTTGACCGACCGTAGTGCATTCCAATACCCGTTATTGATCGGCTCCGATGCCCTCAAGCGTTTCAGCGCACTTGTCGATCCAAGCCTTAAATACGCAGCTGGGAAACCTGGCTGTCCTCCTGACGCAAACATTGGCGCCACCCCTAATGAGTAATGCCTATGCGCTCTCTTAACCTGCATCTGAAAATCCTGATCACGCTATTGGTGGGTCTGGGCATTCTGATTACGGCCTATCAAATTTTCATTCTCGGCATACCGCTGACCGAAGATGAAACCGATGACCTGTGGAATATCGACGCCAGAGTCGAGTTCCAGGCCAGCCCGCGTGAGCCAGTCAAGCTACAGATGTTCGTGCCACCATTGAATCAGGATTATGTCAGCCTCAACGAGAGCTTCATCTCCAACAATTATGGCGTGAGCATCAACCGCGCCAACGGCAACCGCAAGGTCACCTGGTCTGCCCGGCGCGCCAGCGGCAAGCAAACCCTGTACTACCGCCTGGTATTGACCAAGCGCTACAGCGGCGAGCAAACCAAGAGTGAAGGCCCGATCTTCCGCGACAGCATCCCCGTGGAAGGTGCCGAGAAGATTGCAGCCGAGGCCCTGCTTGCACCGATCCGGCAACACTCGGCGGACGTCGAAACCTTTATCAGCGAGACCATCAAACGGGTCAATAACGTCAACGACGACAACGTCAAACTGCTGCTGGGCGGTGATGCCTCGACCGCGAAAAAAGCCGATGCCATCGAGCTGCTGCTGTCCATTGCCCACGTGCCCATGGAGCGCGTACACACCATTCGCCTGGCTGCCGAGATCCAACAAAGCCCTGAGTTGTGGTTGCGCAGTTTCAACGGTGAAAAATGGCTCTATTTCAATCCTGATACCGGCCAGCAAGGTATGCCGAACGATCGCCTGATCTGGTGGATCGGCGACGACAACCTGGTCAGCCTCGAAGGCGGCAAGCAAGCGAGCGTCAGCTTCACCCTGAGCAACAGCGAGATGAATGCCATCCGCCTGGCCAAATTGACCGACGAAAACACTGACGCCGACTTCCTCGAATACTCAATGTACAGCCTGCCGCTCTCTACCCAGAAGACATTCCAGATCATGATGGTGATCCCGCTCGGCGTGCTGGTGATCCTGGTCCTGCGCAACCTCGGCGGCCTGCAGACCCTGGGCACCTTCACACCGGTACTGATCGCCCTGGCCTTCCGTGAAACCCAGCTGGGCTTCGGCATCATGCTGTTCACCATCATTACCGCCCTGGGCCTATCACTGCGCTCCTACCTCGAGCACCTGAAACTGCAGATGCTGCCCAGGCTATCGGTGGTCCTGACCTTTGTGGTGGTACTGATCGCGACAATCAGCCTGTTCAGCCATAAACTCGGCCTCGAACGCGGCCTCTCGGTGGCGCTGTTCCCGATGGTGATTCTGACCATGACCATCGAGCGCCTGTCCATCACCTGGGAGGAACGTGGTGGCGGTCATGCCTTCAAGGTCGGAATCGGCACCCTGGTTGCCGCGACCCTGGCTCACCTGCTGATGAGCGTGCCGCAGCTGACCTACTTCGTCTTTACCTTCCCGGCCGTGCTGATGATCCTGGTGGGCTTCATGCTGGCGATGGGCCGTTACCGCGGTTACCGCCTGACCGAACTTTTCCGCTTCAAAGCCTTCCTGAAGGATTGAGCCATGCTAGGTCTCTGGAAAACATGGAAGGCCCTTGAAGCCAAGGGCATCATGGGCATCAACCGCCGCAATGCGGACTACGTACTGAAGTACAACAAGCGCAACCTCTACCCGATCGTCGATGACAAGATCATCACCAAGGAGCGCGCCATTGCCGCCGGCATCGATGTGCCGGAAATGTATGGCGTGATCGAGACCGAAAAAGGCATCGACAAGCTGCGCGATATCATTGGCGACCGCCCGGACTTCGTGGTCAAGCCCGCACAAGGCGCTGGCGGTGACGGCATCCTGGTCATCGCCGACCGCTTCGAGGACCGCTATCGAACCGTGTCCGGCAAAATCATCAGCCATGAGGAAATCGAACACCTGATCTCCAGCATCCTCACCGGCCTGTACTCGCTGGGCGGTCACCGTGACCGCGCCCTGATCGAATACCGCGTCACTCCCGACCCCATCTTCAAGAGCATCAGCTACGAAGGTGTACCGGACATCCGCATCATCGTGCTGAAGGGCTACCCGGTGATGGCCATGCTGCGCCTGCCGACCCGCCAGTCTGGCGGCAAGGCCAACCTGCACCAAGGCGCTATCGGTGTAGGCGTGGATCTGGCGACCGGCGTCACCCTGCGCGGCACCTGGCTGAACAACAAGATCAGCAAGCACCCGGACACCACCAACTCGGTAGACGGCGTGCAGCTACCTAACTGGGATGGTTTCATGAAGCTGGCCGCCGGCTGCTATGAACTATGCGGCCTGGGCTATATCGGTGTGGATATGGTCCTCGACCAGGAGAAAGGCCCACTGATCCTCGAGCTCAACGCGCGCCCCGGCCTGAACATCCAGATCGCCAACGACTGCGGCCTCACTCACCGCGCCCATGCAGTGGAAGCACGCTTGGTCGAACTGGCGAAAAAAGGCATTACCGAGACTCCGGAGGAACGCATGCGCTTCGCCCAGGAACTGTTTGGCCACGCACCCAAAGCAGAGCCCTGAACCAGACCGCCTAAAGGGCTTTCACGCTACAGCCACTAAGCCAGGCGGGCGCCCCCAAGAAGCCCGAGAAACCTGAAATACCGCTCATTCAAACGAAGTGAGCGGTATTTTTGTAACCGGCCCATGGCCGGATTTACAGCCGCAGACACCGTCTTTCTCCGCAACAAGCATGACGCCGCTATTTCAGTGCAGACCCATGGATAAAGAGGAACCTGGCAACTCTTCCCCGCTCAGCCCCCAGACAGAAGCACTAGGATGAATGTTGCCGGCGTTCTACAATCGCCTGCCGCGCGCCTCTGAAAGCCTCGCATGCCTAATTGCCTTGTACACGCCCTGCCCTACAGCGCCGATCCGGCCACCTATTTCAGTGTCGTCTGTCACGCACCAGGCGCGGTGCTGTTGGATGCCGGCCGCCCGGCCGCCCAGCGTGGGCGCTATGACCTGATCAGCGCCTGGCCAACGGCCGAACTGATCCCGGCGCCTGACGAGCCGGCCAATGACTTCCTGCAACGCCTGCGCGCCAGCCTGGCGACGCTGGGCGAGGCCAAAGCACCTGACGACTGCCCACTGCCCTTCGTCGGCGGCTTGATTGGCTACCTGGGCTACGATTTCGGCCGGCGGCTGGAAAGCATGCCCGAACAGGCAAGCGACGACCTGGGCTTAGCCGATGCGCAACTGGGCTTGTATGCCTGGGCCCTGATTACCGACCATCACCTGGGCACCAGCCAGCTGATGTTTCATCCAACACTGCCCATTCATCAACAGCAGCGCCTGATCGAGCTGTTCGATGCGCCGCAGGCGCAGGCGCAGGCGCAGGCACCTTTCAAATTGGCGGGGACATTCCGGGCAGATATCGATGAACGCGAGTATCGCCATGCCATCGAACGTATCCAGGCCTATATCCAGGCCGGCGACTGCTACCAGGTGAACTTTGCCCAGCGCTTTCGCAGCCACTACCAAGGCGATCCCTGGACGGCTTATCGCGCCTTGCGCGCTGCCTGCCCGACGCCCTTCGCCGGCTACCTGGCACTGGCGGACAACGGCGCGATCATCAGTTTGTCGCCTGAACGCTTCCTGCGCGTCAGCGAAGGTCATGTAGAGACCCGCCCGATCAAGGGCACGCGCCCACGCCACAGCGACCCCGAGCAGGATGCCGCGCAAGCCGAAGTGCTATTGGGCAGCCCCAAGGATCGTGCCGAGAACCTGATGATCGTCGATCTGCTGCGCAATGACCTCGGCCGCAGCTGCACAATTGGCTCGGTGCGCGTGCCGGAGCTGTTCGCCTTGGAGAGCTATCCCAACGTGCACCACCTGGTCAGCGCGGTGACGGGCGAACTGGCGCCAGACAAAGACGCCCTTGACCTGGTCGCCGGCAGCTTCCCCGGCGGCTCGATCACCGGCGCGCCAAAAATCCGCGCCATGCAGATCATCGACGAGCTGGAACCCACACGCCGCGCACTCTATTGCGGCTCATTGCTGTATCTGGACGTGCGCGGCGAGCTGGACAGCTCGATTGCCATCCGCAGCCTACTGGCCAAAGACGGACAGATCAGTTGTTGGGGCGGCGGCGGGATAGTCGCCGACTCCGACTGGCAGGCGGAATACCAGGAGTCCATCACCAAGGTGAAGGTCTTGCTGGAAACGCTGGAGGGGATGTAGCGGCAAGCTGCAAGCGAGTCTTGATACGAATTGACGACCGTCATCCGCTTTCACCCTACGCTTGCAGCTTGCCGCTGCAGTTACAAGCTCAGGTCGCGATTGGACGCCTTGATGAACTCGCGCTTGAGGTCGTCAAAGGTGTGCACCGCCGGGAACTGCGGAAATTCGCGAATCACGTTTTCCGGCGCATGGAACAGGATGCCCGCATGGGCCTCGCTGAGCATGGTGGTGTCGTTGTACGAGTCGCCTGCGGCGACTACTCGGTAGTAGAGACTCTTGAGCGCAATCACCGACTGACGTTTGGGATCCTTCTGGCGCAACTGGTAGCTGACCACGCGACCATTCTCGTCGGTCACCAGCTTGTGGCACAGCAGCGTCGGGAAACCCAGTTGGCGCATCAGCGGCTGGGAGAACTCATAGAAGGTGTCCGAGAGAATCACCACCTGAAAGCGCTCACGTAGCCAATCGACGAACTCCACCGCGCCGTCCAACGGCTTGAGGGTGGCGATGACTTGCTGGATGTCGTTCAGCTTCAGGCCATGCTCATCGAGAATGCGCAGGCGCTGCTGCATCAGCACGTCGTAATCCGGAATATCCCGGGTGGTCGCTTTCAGCGATTCAATGCCGGTTTTTTCCGCGAAGGCGATCCAGATCTCCGGGACCAGAACACCTTCCAGGTCGAGACAAGCGATTTCCACGGGACACTCCTAGATTGAGCTTGAAAGAAGGCGGCACTCTAGCGGCTCGCTGGAGGCTGCGCAACGCAAGGCTTATACCCAAACCTAACGGACACCCTTGCACTTGGTTATTTAGCGGTATAACGCCTATTTGCTACCATCGGCGCACAGAGCGTCCCGAGGGCGCAAATATGCCAGGCACAGCAGCCTGGCGGCATCCTCCTAGCGCCACCCCAACCAGGAATCCAGCCCGATGAGCCACCCATTCGATGTAGCCGAACTGGCCGCAACCTACGCCAACAAATCCCCCCAGGACATTCTCAAACTTGCCTTCGAACACTTTGGCGATGAACTGTGGCTGTCCTTCAGCGGCGCCGAGGACGTGGTGCTGGTGGACATGGCCTGGAAACTGAACAACAACGTCAAGGTTTTCAGCCTCGACACCGGCCGCCTGCACCCGGAGACCTACCGCTTCATCGAGCAGGTGCGTGAGCACTATGGCATTGCCATCGAAGTACTCTCCCCCGACGCGGCGGCACTAGAGGCACTGGTCAAGGAAAAAGGCCTGTTCAGCTTCTACAAGGACGGCCACGGCGAATGCTGCGGCATTCGCAAGACCGCCCCGCTGCGGCGCAAGCTCGCCACGGTCAAGGCCTGGGCTACCGGCCAGCGCCGCGACCAGAGCCCCGGTACCCGCAGCCAGGTCGCGGTGGTGGAAATCGACACGGCCTTCTCCACTCCGGAAAATACCCTGTACAAGTTCAACCCACTGGCACAGATGAGCAGCGAAGACATCTGGGCCTATATCCGCATGCTGGAAATCCCCTACAACAGCCTGCATGAGCGCGGCTTCATCAGCATCGGCTGCGAGCCGTGCACCCGCCCGGTACTGCCCAACCAGCACGAGCGCGAAGGCCGCTGGTGGTGGGAGGAAGCCACGCAGAAGGAGTGCGGCTTGCACGCCGGCAACCTGATCGCAAAGAATTGACGCACTGATCAACAAGAAAAACCCGGCACGTGACCGGGTTTTTTCTTGCTTTCAAGCCACTCAGTAAGTCGGCAACTCGACATCGCGGAACATCTCTTCGAGCTCGGACTTGTTGTGACACTGCACGGCCTTGGCCAGTACCTCGCGGGTCAGGTGCGGGGCGAATTTTTCGATGAAATCGCACATGAATCCACGCAGGAAGGTGCCACGGCGAAAACCTATCTTGGTCACGCTGGACTCGAACAGATCGCTGGCATCGAGCACCACCAGATCAGGATCGAGTGTGGCGTCCACCGCCATCTTGGCCACGATACCCACGCCGAGGCCAAGCCGCACATAGGTTTTGATCACGTCGGCATCGGCGGCGGTGAAGACCACCTTGGGCGTCAGGCCGCGGTGACCGAAGGCTTCGTCGAGCTTGGAGCGACCAGTGAAGCCGAATACGTAAGTGACTATCGAGTGCTCGGCGAGGGCCTCCAGGGTCAGTTTCGGCAGCTTGCTCAACGGATGCCCCTGAGGCACTACCACGCAGCGATTCCAGCGGTAGCAGGGCATCATCACCAGGTCATTGAACAGCTCCAGCCCCTCGGTGGCGATGGCGAAATCCACGGTGCCGTCGGCGGCCATTTCGGCGATCTGCATCGGTGTGCCCTGGTGCATGTGCAGAGCGACATCCGGGTATTGCTTGATGAATGCGCTGATCACGGCCGGCAAGGCATAGCGCGCCTGGGTATGGGTCGTGGCGATGGACAAGGTGCCCTTCTTCTCGTTGGAGAACTCCTGGGCAATCTGCTTGATGCTTTCGACCTTGCGCAGAATTTCTCCGGCGGTGGTGATGATTCGCTCGCCCGCCGGGGTAACGCGGGTCAGGTGCTTGCCGCTGCGCGCGAAGACCTCCACGCCCAATTCGTCCTCGAGTAAACGTATCTGCTTGCTGATGCCCGGCTGCGAGGTATAGAGGCTTTGCGCTGTGGCCGACACATTGAGGTCGTGATGCGCGACTTCCCAGATGTAGCGCAGTTGCTGAAGCTTCATAAAAATCCCTCAAAGCAGATAAAAGCCGGCCACAGGACGGCTGCGCTATATAACCATATATATGGTTTAACCATTAAATCTAGACGATTAATTTAACTTTGCTGATTATTCGCCACCGTAAACAACCGCCTCATGCCTCACCCCGGGCTCGATGCTGCAGCATTGGAACCAGATACACGGGAACTTCGGACAACTGCACCAGCCGCGCAGCAGTGCGCCCCAAGGGGATATCCGAACAGGCACCATGACTGTGACTGCCGACGACCAGCATATCCACCCCCCGTTTCTGCGCCTCCTCGAGAATCACCAAGGGCGGATCGCCCTGCACCACCTGCACCGAACGGATCACTTCGAGTTCATGCTGGGACTCGCCGAGCTCATCACGAAAACCCTCCAGCACCCGCTGCTCGATACTCGCCATCACCGTACTGAGGCCTTTAGAGCGCAGTTCCTTGAGCCGCTCTTCATCCAGGTAGGTTTGCAACACCGACTCGGCAAACAACCCCATAGGCTCAACGGCATGCACCACATGCAGGCTGGCATTGAAAGCGCGAGTCAGCGCCAAGGCATGCTGCAATACATAGGGCGCATAAAGACCAAGATCGGTGGCATAGAGAATCGAGCGAATCATGCGGTCTCCTAGACTGCCTACGTCTGGCAGGCCTCTCTTGAGCTTAGCAGTGTCATCTGCAAGTCAACAAAACTGCGGTCATTCAGGACGAATGGTTATATGCACAGAATCTGCACCCCGCTGGATGCGACGTGCAGATCCCAGCCCTGGCAATAGAAAAGACCAAGATCGGGAGATTCTAGAGCTGCGGCTCGTTACTCACGCCATGCGGTACATGCCCGGTAGCAACGACCTCGCGGGCTTTCTCGCAGTGCCCCGCCTGGTCGTCGAAGAATACGTCGGCACCGAAGGTCTCGAGGATCGCCGCCTTCTCCAGCCCGCCCAGGAAGAACGACTCATCCAGGCGAATATTCCACTCGCGCAAGGTGCGGATCACCCGCTCGTGGGCCGGTGCCGAGCGGGCAGTGACCAAGGCCGTACGAATCGGGCAGGCCTCCTCGGGAAACTCCTGCTGCAGGAGGTGCAGCGCCGCCAGGAAGGGCTTGAAGGGCCCCCCGCCAAGCAACTCGCGAGCCGACTCGCGCTCGTGACTCTGGAAGGCTTCCAGGCCGCCCTGCTGATAGACCCGCTCGGACTCGTCAGAAAACAGCACGGCATCGCCGTCGAAAGCGATACGCAGCTCGTTGCTGGCGGCCCGCCGTGCCCCACCAGAGAGAATAGTGGCTGCACCAAACCCCGAGCGCAGGGCGCTGCGTACATCTTCGGCGTGAGTGGAGAGAAACAGGTGGCAGCCGAATGCCGCCAGATAGGGATCAGGGCTGCGCCCACCGACAAAAGCCGCACGCGAGATGCCAAGGCCATAGTGCTGGATCGAGTTGAATGCGCGCAATCCGGTATCAGCACTGTTGCGCGATACCAGAATCACTTCCACCCGCGCCTGACCCAGCGTCGTGTTCAATCCCAGCAGCTTCTCGACCAAGGGAAACGCGTCGCCAGGCATGAGAATTTCGTCCTCATGCTCGATCTGGTAGCGACGATAGGCTTCGACCCCTTCCCCCTCATACACGCGATGACTCTCACGCAGGTCGAACAGTGCCCGTGAGGAAATCGCCAGCACCAGCTTGTCGCCCATTCCCTTGCTCATGCTTACCTCGGTGTCTGTGAAAAATGTTCGATTGCAAGGCCGCTTCACGCAAGGCCGGAGGCGGCAGTCTTCTTGCCAGCCCTCAATCCTGCTGGTTACGCCGCTCGAAAAAAACAATGACTGATAAAAAGCGCGCATACGCGGCAACTTGCAACCCGCCTGTTCAGCGGCGTGGCGTAAATTGCCTGCAATTCCATTGACCCTGGTTGGACTAAATCGTGAGACATGCTCGGCAGGTAATCGGGCATACGATCAATCGCGACCAACAGTCTCCCAGGGTATCCCTGCGGCATCTTATGCTCACTGGCAAGTGTTGCGTCGACGTGTGGCGGCTTCGCTACCGGCACCCGAGGGATCGCCAAAGTAGTTTAGGTGTGCCCGCCAGCAACGGCTACAGGCTGTACTGGCGAACATAACCGGAGCAGTGATCGGCCGATCAATAAAACAATAATCTGCATCAAAGTCAGTGCGTTGCAATCCATTCACTATACTAATCACAACGGTGTCAAATTGACGGCATAGGGAGTTGGTTGTCATGCGACGTTTTCTGCGTCACCCCAGTGATATGCCAGTGGAGTTGGTGCTCCGCAAACAACCCTTTATCCCCAAACAACGCCTGAACAATATCAGCCTCGGCGGAGTGGCGTGCAATTCCAGCTGCGGCTTTCGTCGTGGCACTGCGATAGAACTGCGCATCCCACTGCTGGGCGAGCAGGCACGCTACCCTGGGGTAGTAGCCTGGTGCCGCACACGGTCCGATGACTACCTGGTTGGCATCGCCTTTATCGACGAAGACACGTTATTTCGCGCACGCATGGTCGAACAGGTCTGTCAGATCGAACATTACCGCCAGCAACGTGAACTGGAGCTGGGCAGACATCTGGCGATAGAGAGCATTGCCGAGGAATGGATCGCACATCACGCTGCAGAGTTCGCCGATGCAAGCCTGTAATCCCTGTTTCCTTACGTTTAACGGCCTTAGACCCATTGTCTAGCCCGCCCGTAACGCGCTAAGGTTCTGTATCCCCGCTGTGCTCATAAATGGCTGTGCTCCGCCACACGGGGATCGCTGGCGGCCGGCACCCGTGACCTGACGACCCTGACCTGATGAAAAGCACGATGGCTGACTTACCGATCGATGACCTCAACGTTGCCTCCAACGAAACCCTGATCACTCCCGATCAGCTAAAGCGCGAAATTCCGCTGACCGATGCCGCACTGCACACTGTCGCCACTGGCCGCCAGGTGATTCGCGACATCCTCGATGGTAAAGACCATCGCTTGTTTGTCGTGGTTGGCCCCTGCTCGATTCACGATATCAAAGCGGCCCACGAATACGCCGAACGCCTCAAGGCGCTTGCGGCAGAAGTGTCGGACACCCTGTATCTGGTGATGCGCGTGTACTTTGAAAAGCCGCGTACCACAGTGGGTTGGAAAGGCTTGATCAACGACCCTTACCTGGACGACTCATTCAAGATTCAGGACGGTTTGCACATTGGCCGCCAGTTGCTGCTCGACTTGGCGGAAATGGGCCTGCCAACCGCTACCGAGGCACTCGACCCGATCTCCCCGCAATACTTGCAGGACCTGATCAGCTGGTCGGCCATCGGCGCACGCACCACAGAATCGCAAACTCACCGCGAAATGGCCTCTGGCTTATCCTCGGCAGTTGGCTTCAAGAACGGCACCGACGGCGGCCTGACCGTAGCGATCAACGCGCTGCAATCGGTTTCCAGCCCGCATCGCTTCCTCGGCATCAACCAGGAAGGTGGCGTGTCCATCGTCACCACCAAGGGTAATGCCTACGGTCATGTGGTGTTGCGCGGCGGCAACGGCAAGCCGAACTACGATTCGGTCAGTGTGGCCGTTTGCGAGCAGGAACTGACCAAGGCCGGTATTCGCCCGAATATCATGGTCGACTGCAGCCATGCCAACTCGAACAAGGATCCGGCGCTGCAACCTTTGGTGATGGACAACGTTGCCAACCAGATCCTCGAAGGCAATCAATCGATCGTTGGCTTGATGGTCGAGAGTCATCTGGGCTGGGGCAGCCAATCTATCCCGAAAGAGCTCGATGAACTCAAGTACGGCGTGTCCGTCACTGACGCCTGCATCGACTGGGATACCACTGAAAAAACATTGCTCAGCATGCATGCCAAACTCAAGGATGTACTGCCTAAGCGCCACCGCGGCTAAACGCTGCAGTTACAAAAACGCCGGGCTATGCCCGGCGTTTTTGTAAGCCTGATCGTCAGCCTTTGAGACTATGGCGCTGACGGCGCTCCATATAACGTTCGACGTAGGAACACGAAGGAATCACCGTGTAATCCATACGCTCGGCGTACTGCAAGGCATGCTCGGTCAATGCTGCGGCAATGCCACGACCACGCAGCGGATTCGGTACGAAGGTGCGGTAAATATCCAAGGTCTGCTTGCCCAGATCCATATAGGCCAGGTATGCACGATCACCACCCACTGTGGTCTCGAACTGGTGACCCTTAAGGTCATGGTGAATGGACAACGCCTCGCTCATCGCAACTCCTCTGTAAATAACCTGCAAACCATACCTGCACCTTAGCGATATTTTCCGATCGAAGCGACCTCGGCATTTCGCCATCATCGCACTTGCAGCCGCAATCGTCGGCATTCATCAGCGCTGCGCCTACCCAAAGGCATGTTCAGGAAAAGGCGAAGACGTACACGGAAGCCCCGACAGCCCTGGCAATCTTGACCTCGCCTTGCCTAGAACACACTCAGGAAAGCGATGCAGCACAGCACCGCAATCACCGGAATCAATACCGTCACCACGAAAATATCCTTGTAAGCCTGCTTGTGGGTCAAGCCCATGATCATCAGCATGGCAATCACTGCGCCGCAGTGTGGCAGCGAATCAAACCCGCCCGAGGCAATAGCGGCTATTCGGTGAAGGACTTCAGGTTCGACGCCCATTTCCAGGTATTTTGGCGCCAGGGTCTGCATGAATATCTGCAAGCCACCGGAGGAAGAGCCGACGATTCCGGAAACCACACTGGCCGAGGCAAAAACCGACAGCAGCGGCGGCAAGTCAACCGCCAGAATCCACTGGGAAAATTGGGCGAAGCCAGGCGTCTGGGTGACCACACCACCAAAACCAATCACCGCAGCGGTATTCAGCAGCGGCATGATCGCATCGTCGGCGCCCTGCCCGAGCAACCCCAGCGTATTGCGCCGCAAGCCAGCGAACAGCATGACCGCAACCCCGGTCGCGACCACCAGCGCCAGGCTCGGCCAGAGAATGGGCTGCTGTTGACTGAAGCCCACCAACGAACCCAGCATGCCCTGCCCGGGGACGACTGCACCACTCAACAACAGCAAGCGCGGCAGTATGATGATGCCCAGCACCACCAGGATAGGCACCAGAGCCAAGCTCCAATGCGGCCCCGCGCCAGGCGCGCTGGCCAATTGCTCCATGCGCAGATCCTGCGCATTGGCCTCAAAACCTTCGCCGCGCTCGCGCGCCAGGCGCCATTCACGCTGAACATAAGCCATGCCCAGCGCCACCATCAACACGCTCGCGGCCACACCGATCCAAGCCCCGGCAAACAGGTCGGTGCCCAAGGCGCTGGCGGCGATGACATTGTGAATCGAGGGCGTGCCCGGCATCGCAGTCATGGTGAAGGTACCGGCGCCCAAGGCGGTGGCTGCACAGAATAAACGCTTGGGCAGGTTGGCCTCACGCATCAAGCCGATGCCCAGCGGGTACATGGTAAAGATCACCACGAACACCACCACCCCGCCATAGGTCAGCAATGCACAGACCAGCATGGTGACCCACAGGGTTCGGCCAATGCCCAGACTGCGCGTAATGGCCTGAGCAATACTACTGGCCGCCTGGCTTGCGGCCATGACCTTGCCAAATATGGCGCCGCAAAGAAACAGCACGAAGAACTTGCCGGCAAAGGTAAAGGCGCCCAAGGGGCCGAAAGGGAAATACTCGAGTAGTGCCTTGGGGGCTTGCAAACCATTGCTAAGCGCCACAACCAAGGCACAGAGCAAGGCCGCGATGAATATATTCACCCCACGCAATGCCATGAAAATCAGTAAGGCCAAACCAACCAACAACCCTGCATTCCCGAGCATTTGTAACCCTCCATTATTGTTGTACTTCTCGCCTAACCTTCAAAAATCACAGTGCATACCTCGCCCTCTCCAGCCAGGGCCGGCTCAATATGGATCACTTAGCGCCGTGAGCGGCATTGTGTTTGGCCATAAAGCCCAGGGAGCCCAGCGTCTACAAACGCCCGCAGATTTTATCCAGAACCCTGCTTGCGATACACGAAGTAGCAGAGCCCTTCAAGCGCAGGCACGACGTGGCAGAAACCACGAGAACTGTATATTTTTCATACAATGCAGCACAACTTGTTGTGCTGCTTCCTTAGCCAGCATAAAAAAACATGCTGCACTTGCACAGCCTACATTTACTTACTAAAAGTTATGGGTAGTATGTACGCCGGCCAATTTCCGACTGTTTGGGAATTGCTTATATGGAAAATTCCACCTCAAGGGGAACACGATGAACAACGTTCTGAAATTCTCTGCTCTAGCTTTGGCCGCAGTTCTGGCTACCGGTTGCAGCAGCATGTCCAAAGAAACTGAAGCACGTCTGACCGCTACTGAAGACGCTGCTGCACGCGCTCAAGCCCGTGCCGATGAAGCCTATCGCAAGGCTGATGACGCTATGGCAGCCGCTCAGAAGGCTCAGCAAACTGCTGACGAAGCCAATGAGCGCGCTCTGCGTATGCTGGACAAAGCCAGCCGCAAGTAATAGCCCTTCAAGGCTAATTAAAGCCGACCCCTCCAAGGGTCGGCTTTTTTATGGTACTGAAATGGGTGAAGTCAAAGGCCTGCTGCGCTATGACTTAGCTCCCGCCGGTACCCCGATTGCCGAAAATATCATATGAAAGGATGGATAACGTCACTCCGCCAAGCCCTGGTTCGACTCTCACCAATAGCGATTTAGCGCTCACTTCCGGACACGGCCGAGGCTCATCAAATCAACTCATACGACATCTCCCTGACGCGGCAACATCTCCACCAATATAAGCTTACGGGCCGTATCAATGAGTCAATCGAGGGGCACTCTGCGTCGCTTTCCACCACTGGCAAAACTCGTCCAGTGCAGCCCACACACTGACTTGCGGCGCATAGTTGAGATGCTGTTGCGCTCGACTGATATCCAACGAGAAGTCCTTCGCCATTACCGCAACCCCGAGGCGGAACAGGCTCGGTTCCGGTCGCCCCGGGAGCAGTTTGCAGAGCGTTTCGTTTAGGGTCGCCGCCGCGTATGCCACGCCATAGGGTAGATGTCGGGTGACTGGCGGCAGATTGAGTTGCTGCAGTACGTAATTGACTGCATCCCAGAGTGGCACCGGCGTACCGTTGCTGATGTTGTAGACCTTGCCGAGTGCCGGGCCGGTGTCCATTAGGCCACTGAACAGCGCATCATTGAGGTTCTGCATACTGGTGAAATCGACCTGATTGAGGCCGTTGCCGATAATCGACAATCGACCTTTGCGCTGCATATCAATCAAGCGCGGGAATATATTGGTGTCACCGGCACCAGTAACAAAGCGTGGCCGATAAGCAATCACCTCCAGGCCGAGCGCCTCGGCAGCGAAAACCTTTTCCTCCGCCAGGTACTTGGTCGCGCCGTAATGGTCGGAAAAGCGCTTGGGGACTTGGCCTTCCTTGATCCCAACATGCGCTTGGCCGTCGAAATAAATCGACGGCGACGACAGGTGCAGCAAGCGCCGTACCTTCTGACCCAGGCAGGCCTTGATGACGTTTTCGGTGACCGTGACATTGGCCTGATAGAAGTGCTGGTAATTTCCCCACACACCCACAGCGCCGGCGCAATGCACCACGACGTCGATGTCTCGGCACAACCGTTGAACCAACAGCGGATCGCCCAGATCACCCTGAACAAACTGGGCACCGTGCTTAACCAGGTGCTCTACAGCTTCAGGTCGCCGACCGTTGATCCGCACCGACAGCCCCTGTTCGAGTGCGAACTTGGCGAAACGCCCACCGATGAAGCCACTCGCCCCGGTCACCAGAATTTTCATGCTATCGCTCCGTGTGGCAACTTCAGCCGTTGCTCATTTAAGTTTCGAGTGTGTCGCGCAACCGTGCGCAAACCATGTATTCCTCGTCGCGGCCACCGCGATCGATGAGGGTCGCCGTCGTGTACACCTGAAAACAGCCAGCCTCCCTACGCGGGGTGGCCGGCTATGCTCAGCGCCACTCGCCCATTACGGCTTCAAAGGGCGTGTCGCCGACGTTGGTCAGCGTCAGGGTGGTGGGACCGTCGCGCCACACATGGTCGCCCGGTTCGTAGGAAACGACCTGACTGCCGCCGGTGGCCTCATCTATCTTCAGGCTCGACTGGCTCAGCACCACGGTCAGGGCGGAGAAGCCGTAACGGATCTCGCCAGTGGACATGCCCGGGACCAGCTTGATGCGGTACATGCGCACCCGGTCGACGTCGAACATGTTCGGCGCCAGTTCGTGATGCAGGGCTTGCAGCGGCGCCTCAGTGGTGACCGCTGGGCGCTTACGCACCTCGGCACCGATCATGCGCATCGGGCCCTCGCCCGTGTTGCTGACCTGATGGATCAGTGGCTCGCCCAGGTGACCGCGACACATGCTGAACCCTGCAGGCAGATCGTGCTCGGCACCTTGCTCGGCATCGAGCGTCTGGTCGTAGACCTTGGTCGCGTGCACCGCTACGTAGAAGGTGTCTTGGCTGTGGCGGTGATAGAGCGATTTCTCGCCCGCCGCGAAACGCACGTCGTAAACCCGCGCGTAGTCATTTTCGAAGCGATGGAAGTGTTGCGGCTCGTCAGCTACATCGACCCACTCTGGTTTCGACATATCGCTCTCCTGGGTTGGGTTCGCCTGAACTTGCGCCAGCAGGGATAGCGCCACGGCGCCCCCCAGGCTGGCGAAAAAGGCTTTGTTGCTCATGATGTATTTATCCAAGATCGGAGGATTTACGCCGCTACGCAGAGGTGACCGCTAAGTCGCTGGCTAGGCTGGCCCCATGCAGTTGGCCGAAGCCAAGGCGCTGACCCGCTCGCGCTCGAACAAGGCTTCACCACCCTGCCCCATCCGTCCGTTCTCTCGGTAGACAGCGCATTTCACTGCACCGGTCCGCCATAAAAAGCGCACGACAGCAACGGCCGTAAGATCAAGATCCCACGCCCCGCACAGGGGCTCAGCGCACCAGCCGCACGCTGATGGCAGTCCACAGCATGCCCAGCAACAGCAGCCCGGCGATCACCAAAAAGCCTGGCGCCAGACTGCCGGTGAGGTCGCTGAGCTTGCCGGTCAGCACCGGCGCGACAAAGCCGCCCAGGTTGCCTACCGAAGCAATGATCGCGATGCCCACGGCCGCCGCCGAGGGCGTCAGCATGCGGGTGGGGATGGTCCAGCTCATCGGCACCCCGGCGAGAATGCCGGCATGGGCGATGCTCAGGCCCAACAGCATCCCCGGCACGCTACCCAACTGGTTCGCCGTGATGATGTAGCCAACGGTGGCCAGGGCGAAGCAGCCGGTCAGGTGCCAGCGGAACTCCTGGGTCTTGTCCGAATGCCGGCAGATCAGCAGCATCGCCACCACGCCGACTAGGTTGGGCACGGCCACCAGCAGGCCGATATCGACGTTCGAGACTACGCCGGCCTTGCTGAACAGGCTCGGCATCCAGAATGAAAGACCGTAACCACCGCACACCAGCAGGAAGTAGATCCAGGCGCTGTTCCAGCTCCAGAAGTTGATGAAGCCGGCCCGCATCGAAGCCTTGGGCCGTTCGTGGTTACCCAGGCTGGCTTTAAGCACGGCCCGTTCGCGATTGCTGAGCCAGCGCGCCTGATCGGGATGATCGGTCAGCAGAAAGTAAATGCCCACGCCGACCAGCAGGCAAGGCGCCCCGGTGGCAATCATCAACCATTGCCAGCCCGCCAGGCCTACACTGCCGTCGAGAAACTCCATGATCGCCCCGCATAGCGGCCCACCCACTACCCCGGAGATCGCCAGCCCGGTCATGAACAGCGCCATCATGCGGCCGCGGTGCGAGGCGGGGAACCAGTAGGTCATGAACAGCACCACCCCTGGGAAAAAGCCCGCCTCGGCAAAGCCGATCAAGAAACGCAGCAGGTAGAACTCCAGCGGCGTGCTGACAAAGGCCAGGGCGGCAGTCGCCAGCCCCCAGGCGACCATGATGATTGGCACCCAGCGGCGCGCGCCGATACGCTCCAAAATCATGTTGCTGGGCACTTCAAAGAAGAAGTAGCCGATGAAGAACATCCCGGCCCCAACGCCGAAAGACACATCGTCGAGGCCCAGGGCGTGGCCCATCTGCAGCTTGGCGAAGGAGATGTTGATCCGGTCGATGAAGTTGATCAGGTAGGCGACAAAGAGGATCGGGAGCAGGTGCCAGGCGGCCTTGCGGACGACGGCATCGAGCTCACTGGAGGGCTGAACGGGAGCCAGGAGCTCGACGTCAGTCGGCACGGCAATGGGCGTGTTCAATTTATTGTTCTCCGGGGCGTGACCGGCAGGTACTGCCTAGCCTGCACGGGTCGCCCCTTTTATAGGAATAACCAAAACTTCAGGGGCAGCACGCAAGTGATTGCACCTTGTTCGATCTACGCCCGGTGAACGGGTATCAAAACTTGTAGCTTGGGTCGAGCCTATCCAGCTTGCGCAGCAGCGCCGGCCAGGCGATGTCGGCCCCCATGCCACTGGTTGCCTGCTTGAACACCTCGTCGAGCCCGCGGCGAATAGATGGATCGACCTCGATCAGCTTGCCGCCCGCCTGGGCATCGATCTGGATCCGGCAGGTGTTCTCGAAGGTGTACATCTTCAGAAAGGCGTCCGCCACGCTGCGCCCCACGACCAGCAGACCGTGATTGCGCAACATCAGGTAATCCGCCGTCCCCAGATTGGCCTGCAGGCGCGGCTTCTCGTCCGCGCGCAGCGCCACGCCCTCGTAGTCGTGATAGGCCAGCGAATTGAGCACGAAGATCGACTGCTGACTGATCGGCAAAATCCCGCACTCCTGCGCGCTCACAGCAACGCCGCTGCGCGTATGGGTGTGCAGCACGCAGTGCGCATCTTCACGCACGGCGTGGATGGCGCTGTGGATGGTGAAGCCGGCCGGCGTTACCGGGAACGGCGAGTCGCTGAGCTTGTTGCACTCGGCATCAATCCTGATCAGGCTCGACGCCGTGATCTCGTCGAACAGCATGCCATAGGGGTTGAGCAGGAACTGTTCCGGCTCACCCGGGGCCGTGGGCAGGCGCACACTGATGTGGGTAAACACCAGGTCGGTCCAGCCATACAGGCCGGCCAGGCGGTAACAGGCGGCAAGGTCCACGCGCAGTTGCCATTCGGCGTCGCTGACCTTGCCTTTCAGGGAATCGATTTGCATGAGTTTCTCCGGGGCCAAGGGTGGGTTCAGATCTGCTTCATGACGTGTTCCAGCGCCGCCTTGTACAGGGTGTGCTTGGGCTTGCTGAAGACGTTGCGCAGCATCGGTTCGAAGAACTCGATTGGCAGGATTTCGCCCTTCGCATCGAACGCCGGGTTGTCGTAAAGATCGACGAATTCGCGGGTGTACTCGTAATGCGGATGATCGGCAAACATCTCGCGCATGTTGCGATCCATGCCGATGAAGTGGAAAAAATTGTAGCCCTGGAACACCCCGTGATTCTGGATCATCCAGTGGTTGGCCTCACTGACAAAGGGCTTGAGGATAGCGGCCGCCACCTCTGGGTGGTTGTAGGAACCCAGGGTGTCGCCAATGTCGTGCAACAAGGCGCAGACCACGTACTCCTCGTCGCGGCCAGCACGATAGGCCAAGGTGGCCGTCTGCAGGCAGTGGCTCAGGCGATCGATGGGGAAACCGCCATAGTCGCCGCCGAGCAACTGCAGATGGGCGATGACGCGATCCGGCAAAGCCTTGACGAAGTGCTGGAATTCGGCGCCGATCAGGTCCCAGTCGGCCTGGACGCCTTCATCCATGCGGGTAAAGCTGGCGTGCTGGTTCATAGTCTGTCCTCACGAGAGTGGCACCGTGGCGGTGCGCATTGTTGTTATTAGCGTGATCATCGCAGCGGGCGCTGGCTCACGCAGGCACTGCGCATTGCGAATGCTGAGCACTGATCAATCAGCGACCCGGACTCCATACGCGGCATTTGCCAATACACTAGTGCCGGCCTACGATCAGCGTCCAATGCATGTTTATTAGGTAACTTATGTGCCCAGAGCAACAATCGACTTAAAGAGGCTTCAGCATCTTGTGTTGCTGGCCGAGGAGCTGAACTTCTCCCGCGCGGCCGAGCGGGCCCACCTCTCGCAGACCGCCTACAGCCGCAGCATCCAGTCGCTGGAAGCCGACTTCGGCCTGCGCTTGTTCGACCGCAACACCCGCTCGGTAAGGCCGACGGCCGCCGGACGGCATCTGATCGCGCGAGCCAAGTCCTTGCTCGGCCGGGCCCGTGACATGTCGGACGAGATCTACTACCTGGCCCACGCCGAAGCCGGAGAGCTGAACTTCGGCACCAGTCTGCTGGCCATTGACGGCCTGGTGCGCCAGGCCCTGATCGAGCTGAAGCAGCAAAGCCCGAAACTGAAACTGCATATCGAAGCCAGCCAGACGCCCAACTTGCGCCAGCATCTGGAGCAGGAGCGCATCGAGTTTTTTGTCGCCTACCCTGGTGCCCTGGAGCTGGACGAACGGTTCTTGCTGACCTGGCTGCCCGCAGAACCCGCCTCCATCTACTGCCGAGCGGGCCATCCACTGCTTCAGCAAGATTCGCCCCCTGCACCCAGCCAGGTAGCGGACTACCCCTGGGCCGCCTTGCTGCTCGACGAAGCGCTGGCCCCGCGCTTGCGCAAGATATTCGGCATGAAACCGAACCAGGCGCTGCCAGTGGGGCTGTCCTGCGACAACCTTTCGCTGCTGCGCGACCTGACCCTGTGCAGCGACAACCTGCTGTTTACCTGGAACTCCTGGCTCAAGCGCGGCGGTCGGCACGACGGGCTGGTGAACCTTGGGGCCTTGTTGCGCCCGGCGCTCTCACCTGCCGACCTGCGCATCGACTGCGCCATCGTGCAGTTGGCGGACCGAACCCTGTCGCCCCCGGCGCAACGCCTGGTAGATCTGATCCTGCGCCATGCCCAGGGGGCGATGGCATAGCAGACGCCCGGCCAGATCGCCGGGCCTCAATGGCCGTGTCAGGTCAGTGCGGCGCAGTACCTCGCTGGTGACCTCATCAGTCTTCATCAGCACCACGGTCAGGCCAGAACACTCGTGGCACTGGTCTCGCGGGGCCGCTCAGCAGCGACCCACAGACCGGCGTCCTTAGAAATGTCAACTTTTCGGCGTGATCTGCCAAGTTCGTCCCGGCTCATCTACCTAGGCTCAATCCCACCCGGCACAGCCTTCTGGCTGGGGCTGCATGTCTTGCTGCCCTGTTCCAGCCAGCCCAACAACTGGCCCACCAGCGCATCAAGAACGTGGCACTAGCCGCGCAGCCGGGAGCCATTGAGCCCCTCCCCACCACAAAAAAGGAGATCCCCATGGGATTGCTGAACAATAAGAGAGCGATTGTCACCGGAGGTGCCTCGGGCATCGGCGAACAGGCCGTGCGTCTGTTCCTGGAACAGGGTGCCCGTGTCGTGATTGCCGACATGAACGCAGAGCGCGGTCAGGCGCTGGCCGACGAACTGGGTGACGATGCCATCTTTTGTGAGGTCAACCTGACCGAGCCGGGGCAAATCGAGGCCATGATCAACCAGGCCGTGCAGGCACTCGGCGGCCTGGACATCCTGATCAACAACGCCGGCTACGGCATCTACGGCCGCACCCACCTGATCGACCCGGTGGACTGGTACAAGATCATCGAAGTCAACCTCAACGCCCTGTTCCACACCTGTCGCCACGCCCTACCGCACCTGATGAAACAGGGCGGCAGCATCATCAATACCGCCTCGGTATCCGGCACTCGCGCTGACTATGGTTTCAACGCCTATGCCGCGGCCAAGGGTGGCGTGCTCAACTACACCCGCAACCTGGCCCTCGACTATGCCGAGGACGGCATTCGCGTCAATGCCATCTCCCCCGGACTGATCGAAACGCCGTTGACCACGCCACTGCGTGGCCACCCTGGTGCCCTCGAGGAGTACCTGCACAACATCCCCATGGCACGCGCCGGTCAGCCGATCGAAATCGCCAAGGTCATGCTGTTCCTGGCCTCTGACATGGCCTCTTATGTAACAGGGCAGGAAATCGCCGTGGACGGCGGCGTCACCGCCTGGAACGGCCAACCGCGCTTCTCTCGCCACTTCGGTGACACCGTCATCCGCTGAGTCAGCGACTCGCCCGACCAGTATCCCTGGATCTAAGCCCTGGCCCACTCACAAGGTGGGCCAGTTGCATTCCAGCTGCTTTCACGGACAACGCGACAAACCCACGCCAATTCCCAACAAAGACTCGCTCGCAACCACCAGCGGCAAGAAACAATCGCAGAGCAGCCCTGCCCACGCTTAGGTCTGCGGATCATGGGCAGCCAGGTCTTTCATCACTGGCCAGTCCGACTCGGCAGCAAGCAGAGCAGTTCGCGCTCCATCAGGCCTTGAGTCAGCCCCCAGCAGACCGGGATCCTCGCGGGTGATGCGACACTCTGCCTGGAGTGACTCAAGCGACGACGCTGGCGACCCCATGCTGGTGGCGTCAGCATCACGCAGGGGCACCGGCAACCACCAGATCGCCGCGATGGTCGGGCGCGACCGCCTTGGGCTCCATACCCACAACCTCAAGGTCTATCTCAGCCGGATCAAGCTCGGGATGAGCTGTCTTCATGGCCTCCCGCTGTCTGCTCAACCAGCTAGGCTGGTGGCGCAAACCGGAGCGCTAGCGGCGAGCCCCCAGCCTGTCCTCTGCGGTCAAGGAAGCCGTTGGCGCCCCCTGCAACACCTAACAGGCCGTTGAAAAACGCAGGTGGTTTTTCAACGGCCTGCTAATGGTTACATGGCCAAACAAAAAGCCCCGGGGCTAGGGCCCGGGGCTTGGTGAAGCAAGCCTTAGCTGAACGCTTAGAGCTCGACCAGCAGTTTGCCCTGATTATCGCCGTTGAACAGCAGGTTGACACCTTCTATGGCGCTCTCCAGGCCTTGCAGCACGTGGGCGCGATACTTGATCTGGCCCTTCTGCAGGTAACCGGTCAGCACCTCGACAGCCTTCGGGGCCTTGTCGTAATGGTCGACGATCACGAAGCCCTCGACACGCAGTGCCTTGAGGTTGATGTCCATCCAGTTTGGCCCCGGCAATGGGGTCTCACGGTTGTAGTCGGAGATCATGCCGCAGACGCTGATCCGGCCGAAGCGGTTCATACGATCAAACACCAGCTGCTGGATCGGCCCGCCGGTATTCTCGAAATAGGCGTCCACGCCGTTCGGTGTGGCTTCAGCCAGTTGCTCGGCCAGGTTAGCGGAGCGGTAGTTGATGGCACGATCGAAGCCGAGTTCCTCTTCCAGCCAGCGACACTTGTCGTCGCTACCGGCGATGCCGATCACCCGCAGCCCCTCGGCCTTGGCCATCTGGCCGACCAAGGAGCCCACCGAACCGGCCGCGCCCGAGACCACCAGGGTCTCGCCCGCCTTCGGTCGCAGCACTTCGAACAGGCCGACATAGGCGGTCAGGCCCGGCACGTGCAGCACGCACATAAGCGCCTCGACCGGCAGCTCGTGCGGGACGATCTGCATGTCCGCACCGCCCAGTACATATTCGGCCCAGCCGGTGATGCCAATGACACGGGCGCCGACCGGGAAGGCGGGGTTCTTCGACTCGACCACCTCGCCGACACCGAAGGAGCGCATCACCTCACCGATAGCGATCGGGGGAATATAGCTATTGGGGTTGTCCTGCATCCAGGTACGCATGGCCGGGTCGAGCGACATGTGGGTCTGCTTGACCAGGAATTCGCCATCCTTGAGGACCGGAGTCTCCAGGGTGACCAGCTCGAAGGTATCCGCGGTGATATCGGCAATAGGACGTTTTACAAAGGTAATGGCTTTGTACTGCATTAGGTTCTCGCTCGCTAGGTATGGGAACGGCAAAGGAGGAAGCCGGCATGCAGGCACATTTCAACTGCCGCCGAGCGACGGATGATCAACCAGTCGATGGTCATCACCTCGATCCACCCGATTCATGCAGCAGCCTAATAAGCCCCCCAACCCAATACTTACCATTTCGCGCCAGGTAATTGGTATTTCATACAGCGCATCGCTCATTTAGCCGCCCTGCTGGCGCCAGCCAATCCAAGGGGCCGGCCGCTGTCATGGAATGCACGGCCATTGACGCCATTTGACAAGTTAGCCCCGGCGAGTCGCCGAATAATTCGTTGACCCGCAGTTTGACGTGGGTACGGGCAGACCCATTCATCACAACAACAAAGGTCAAATCCATGAGCCAGCGGCTTTCTCAGATCGCCTTCAGCGTCAGCGACCTACGACGCTCTCACCAGTGGTACCAGGACCTGTTCGGCTTCACCCCTGCCGGTGGTACCGAGTCGTTCAAGGGCAAAGCATGCTCCACGGTGCAGGGCATACCCGGAGCTCGCACCACCTGCTGGTGGCTGCTGGATACCCAGGAACAGTTTCAGATTGAGCTCTTCGAATATGATCGGCCGCTAAGTCGTCCGCTCCCGGACGATTGGCGCATGTGCGACATCGGCTACAACCTGGTCGGCATCCATGTGCCGGACTTCGATGCTGCCCTGCAGCGCGCCGAACGCCTGGGCGCGAATCTTTACGGTGACGTGGTTGGCCAGCCCGGCCAGCGCCGCGCCTGCCTGCGCGACCCCGATGGCGCCCTGCTGGAGCTGATGGAGGACGATCCGCGCGCGCCGAACCCGCGTTTACGTCCACGCGGTGGCCAGCGTCCGACCGTGCGCTTCATTACCCTGTCGGTGGCCGATCTGGAGCAGAGCCGCGACTTCTTCCGCAATGCCCTGGACATGGAAGAAGCCAAGGGTGTTCGCCTGCACGGCCCCGAGCACGAAGCCCTGTGGGGCCTGGCCGGTGCCGAGCGCAAGAGCGCGCTGTTCTGGGCCGATGACATGCTGATCGAGGTGGTGCAGTACCTCAATCCGTTGGGCCGTGCATTACCGGCCGACTACCGCATCAGCGACCTGGGTATCCTCAATATCGCCTTCGGCTTCCGCCAGGAAACCGAGCTGCGCCGCGTCTTTAAACGCACGGTCAACGCCGGTGCCAAACCCAACTTTCCGATCCCGATCAGCGTGCTCAACTGGGCGGTGATGTACGTCAACGACCCGCAAGGCTTCTCCATCGAGTTGCTCAGCGTGCGCCCCTATTTCGACCGGTTCATGGGCTTCACCGCCAAGCACTTCGATACCCAGGTACACCACCAGGTTCGAGTGAACGCCCCGCGCGAAGTGATCTGGGACGTGCTCGCCGACCACGCCAACATCGGTGACTGGTGGTGCTACCAGGGCAAGTTGCTGCAAGAAGGCCGCGAGCATCCCGCCGGCGTCGGCGCCCTGCGCGAGCTGACTCGTCTCGGCGAGAAAGTGGTTGAGGAAGTGATGACCTTCGAACCGCTGCAGCGCATGGACTATCGCCTGATCAGCGGCGCACCGGTGAAGTTTCACTTCGGCCGTATCGATTTGCGCGAAACCGCCGATGGCCGCGTCTTTGTCGATTACAGCATCCGCTTCAAGGCCAAGATCCCCGGCACCCAGTGGCTGATGCGCCTGCTCATCGGCGGACGTATGAAACAGGCCACCGAACGCCTGAAAACCCTCTGTGAACAACGCAGCCGCCAAGCCTCGCAGGCGTCGGTTAGCCACGCGGCCTGATAGTTCTGCGGTCCGGTAACGGGCCGCCGACACGGTCGCCACTCAACCCAAGGGAGACACCTCCATGCAAGCAACCCATGACCAGCTGCTGTGGATGTACCACCGCATGCTGCTGATTCGCGAGTACGAAGACACCCTGGCCATGGTGTACTTCGAAGGCAAACTGCCGCCGCACATCCAGAAAGGCCTGGCCTTCGACATCGGCGCCGGCACCATCCCCGGCGAGATGCACCTGTCCGCCGGTCAGGAAGCCGCCGCCGCCGGTGTCTGCGTGCACCTGGAGCCGCAGGATTCGGTGTGGGGCACCCACCGTGCCCACCACTTCGCCATCGCCAAAGGCGTCAACCTGGACCGCATGACCGCCGAGATCTTCGGCAAGGTCGACGGCCTGTGCCGCGGCAAGGGCGGCCACATGCACCTGTACGACCCCGAGGTCAACTTCGCCTGCAACGGCATCGTCGGCGCCGGCATCCCGCATGCCGTCGGTGCGGCGCTGGCGGCCAAGCTCAAGGGCAACGGCGCCGTGGCCATTGCCGAGTTCGGTGAGGGTGCGGCCAACCAGGGCTCGTTCCACGAGTCGCTGAACCTGGCCAGCCTGTGGCAGCTGCCGGTGGTGTTTGTCTGCCAGGACAACAACTACGGTATCTCGGTAAGCAAAAAAGCCTCGACCGCCGTGGAAAGCAACGTCGAACGCGCCGCTGGCTATGCCATGCCGGGCATTCGCGTGGCCGAAAACGATGCCGTGGCCATGCACGTCGCCGCCGGTGAAGCCATCGCCCGCGCCCGTCGTGGTGAGGGCCCGACCCTGATCGAGATGAAGGTCGACCGTTACTACGGTCACTTCCAGGGCGACCCGGAAGGCTACCGCCCGAAAGGCGAAGTGCGTGCCCTCAAACAGAGCGACCCGATCATCCGTCTGGAAAAGCAGCTGCTGGAACAGGGCGTACTGAACGAAGAGCAGGTCAAGCAGGCCCGCAGCGCCGCCAGCGAGCGGGTCCAGGTGGCCATCGCCTTCGCCCGCGCCAGCGCCTACCCGGACGCCGCCGAAGCGCGTCAACACCTCTTCGCCGAATAGCATCAGGAGCCAGCCAATGAGCAATGCCAACACTGCGGCCGAAGTCCGCAAGCTGCCCTTCTACATGGCGATGGTTGAAGCCATCCGCCAGGAAATGGCCCGCGACAGTTCCGTGTTCTGCCTGGGCGAAGACGTCGGTCAGATCGGCGGTGTGTTCCAGTCCACCGTCGGCCTGCACAAGGAGTTCGGCGCCGAGCGCGTGCGTGACACGCCGATCTCCGAGACCGCCATCCTCGGTACCGCCCTCGGCGCCGCGGCTCAGGGCATGCGCCCGATCGCCGAACTGATGTTCGTCGATTTCATGGGCGTGTGCTTCGACCAGATCCTCAACAATATTTCCAAGACCACCTACATGTCCGGTGGTGCGGTGAAGCTGCCGCTGGTGATCACCGCCTCCACCGGCGGCGGCATCTGCGATGCGGCCCAGCACTCGCAGACCCTGCACGGTTACTTCGCCCACACCCCGGGTATCAAGGTGGTGATCCCGTCCAATGCTTACGACGCCAAGGGCCTGATGACCACCGCGATCCGCGATGACAACCCGGTGGTCTACCTGTTCCACCGCGGCCTGCTGGGCCTGCCGGTACTCAACTTCATCGACGCCCAGTTCGCCACCGACGTACCGGAAGAGCCCTACGCCATTCCCTTCGGCGAAGCGCGCATCGTCCGCAAGGGCAGCGACGTGACCATCGTCGCCTTCGCCCAGATGGTGCACAAGGCTCGTCTCGCCGCCGCCGAACTGGAAGCCCAGGGCATCAGCGTCGAGATCATCGACCCGCGCACCCTGGTGCCGCTGGACATGGACTCGATCTACACCTCGCTGAGCAAGACCGGCCGCCTGCTGGTGATCGACGAGGATTACCTGAGCTTTGGCGTGACCGGCGAGATCATTGCCCGGGTGGCCGAAAACCTCGGCCGCTTCACGCTCAAGGCCGCCCCGCGCCGCCTGGCTATTCCAGACGTCAACATCCCCTACAGCCCGGCCCTGGAAAACCAGGTTATCCCGCAGGTCTCGAACATCGTCGAGGCCGTGGAATCTCTGATGAACAACCCCCTTTGAGGTGCACACCATGACCGCAATCCATCTGCAAGACGACGCTTGGGAAGACATCGAAGAAGGCACCGAGGCCCTGCTTGACGAGTGGCATGTCAAGGAAGGCGACGTGGTCGAGGCGGGCCAACTGGTGGCCAGCGTGATGGTCATCAAGACCAGCTTCGACGTGCTCGCCCCGGCCGCCGGCACCATCGGCAAGCTGCTGGTCGCCGCCCAGGACAACTTCACCCGCGGCCAGGCATTGGCCGAGCTGAACTGAACTGAGAGTCGAACATGAGTGAGCAAGCACAGGCACCGGATCGTACCCTGGTGCCACTGACTGGACTGCGCGGAATCATCTCGCGCAGCATGACCCAGGCCTGGCAGGCGCCCCGCGTTGCCCTTGGCCTGGACGTCCCCATGGACGCCCTGCTGGCACGGGCCAAGGCCATCAGCGCCGAGCGTGGCGTCAAGGTCACCCCGACCGCGCTGATGTTGCAGGCCCTGGCACTGACCCTCAAGGAGCATCCGCGCCTCAACGCCCTGCTCACCGACAAGGGCATCGAGGAAATCCACGCGGTCAACCTGGCCGTGGCCGTACACACCGACAAGGGTCTGGTGACTCCGGTGATCCGCGACGCCGAAACCAAGGATGCGGTGCAACTGGCCGAGGAACTGGGGCAGATGGCGACGGCGGCACGCACCGGCAAGCTGGCGCCGGCGGCCTACCAGAAAGGCACCTTTACCCTGAGCAATCTGGCGGCGGCCGGGATCGACTGGGTGACGCCGATCCTCAACCCGCCCCAGGTCGGCATCCTCGGTGTCGGCCAGACCCGCGAAGCCGTCGTGGTGCGTGATGGCGTCCCCGCTGTGGCCAAGGTCGCCACCCTCAACCTGGTGTTCGACCACCGCGCGGTGGATGGCTACCCGGCCAGCCTGTTCCTCCGTGACCTGGGTGCCCGCCTGCAAGCGGCCGAGCTGTAAGCCCATGACGACCCGGGTCAGGATCAGTCGACTGCAAAGCGGCCAAGCCGAACAGTTGTGGATCGACCAGCACCTGGCCACGGGCCTCACGGCCCCGGCACTGGCCTTCATCAACTATCGCAGGCCCTGCCTGATTTACGGTCGCCGCGGTGGCGACAACGAAGCCGCGCAGGGACGAGCCGCCCTGCTCTACTGCGGCGTGACCCAACGCCGCAGCGGCGGCGGTGCAGTCCTCGCCGGCCCGTGGATGCTCGGGCTCAATCTGCTGTTGCCCGCCGAACATCCCCGCGCGGCACTCAGTCATGTGCAAGCCTTCAGCTGGTTCGGCCGCTGCTGGCAACACGCATTGGCCGATCTCGGTATCTCCACCCACCTGGCCACACCCGATGTATTTCAGCAGCACCAGGACCTGGTCCGCCAGCACAGCCTGGACTGGGTCTGCTTTGCCGGTATTTCCCACGGCGAACTGCTCGACGCCGACGGCCGCAAGGTGCTCGGCCTGGCTCAGTACCGCGGTCGTTGGGGCACCTTGCTCAGTGCCGGCCTGCTGGTGGGCCAAACGCCCTGGGAACAACTCGAATTTATTCACTCGGGACACATGCCCGAGTACTCACACCTGCATGCCCTGACGGCACCCGTTCCTCTCGGTGAGTCCGAGCAGGCCCGCCAGCGCTTGCACACGCACCTGCTTGGTCATTTGCACGACACCCGATAACAACAACAGGAAAATGCTCATGCAAAGAACAACGAAACACCTCGATGTCGTTACCGCCATCCAGCGCCCTGGACTGCTCAAGACCCTGGCCGTGGTCCTGGGGATTGGCCTGGGGGCAATCGCCACTGGCGCACTGGCGCAAAACCCTTTTATCCAGGCGCAGCCCATTTCCGAGTCGCTGGAGCCGGCCCGACTGCATGCCGACCAGCAGAGCGAAGTGGCCAAACACCTCAAGGAGCTGGAGGCGCGCACCGGGCGTAAGCCGAACGTCCTCATCATGCTGGTCGACGACATGGGCTGGGGCGATCCGGGTGCATTCGGCGGTGGCATCGCCATCGGCGCACCCACGCCACACATCGACAACATGGCCCGTGCCGGACTGAAGCTGACCTCCACCTACGCCCAACCCACCTGCACCCCGACCCGCTCGGCGATGATGACCGGCCGCCTGCCGGCGCGTACCGGCCTGACCCGCCCGACCCTCACCGGCGAGCGGGTACTGGTCAACCCATGGGAAAGCGAGAAGACCGCCGCCGGCCTGCTCAGCGAAGCCGGCTACATGACTGCCCTGTCGGGCAAGTGGCACCTCGGCGAAGCCGACGGTGGCCAGCCGCACCAGGTGGGTTACAACGAATACCTGGGCATCCTCAGTGTGGTCAGTGAAGTGACCCAGGGCCTCGATCCGCGCCGCTACCCGGAGCTGACCCTGAACCCCGAGCGCATGGCCGCGCTGCACCAGGTCAGCCACCCTGCCGTAACGGCCGGGCACAAGGGCAAAGCGCTCAAGGTCATCACCGAACTGGACTCGCTGGAAAAAGTCGCGGAGATCGACCAGCAATTCGCCACCTACTCGGAAGACTTCATCCACCGCGCCGTACAGGCGAAGAAGCCGTTCTACCTGGTGCATTCCTTCTCCCGCGTGCACAACGACAACTTCCCGGCCAAGGCCTTCACCGGCAAGAGCCCGGCCAGAACGCCCTACAAGGATGCCGTTATAGAAGTCGACGACATCGTCGGCCGTCTGCTGACCAAACTGAAAGAAGAAGGCGTCGCCGACAACACCCTGGTGTTCTTCACCTCCGACAACGGTGCCAACGAAGACGCCTGGCCGGATGCCGGTTTCCACCCGTGGCGTGGCGGCAAGGGCACCACCTGGGAAGGCGGTGTGCGGGTCCCCGGTATCGCCTACTGGCCCGGCATGATTGAACCCGGTCGTGAGAGCGATGAGCTGTTCGACCTGATGGACCTGTTCAACACCAGCCTGACCCTCGGCGGCGTGAACGTGCCAACCGACCGCTACATCGACGGCGTCGACCAGACCTCCTTCCTGCTTGCCGATAACGGCCTGAGCAACCGTGAAGCGGTGTTCATGTACAGCGAACGCAACTTCACCGCCCTGCGCTGGAACGAATTCAAGGTGCACTTCAAGGTGTTCCAGACCCCGGTGCCGGGTTCCAACATCGACGAATCCATGCTGATCGGCACAGGCATGTCGCCCTGGGTCTACAACCTCTACCTCGATCCCAAGGAGATGAAGAGCGTCGGCCACCGCACCTTCGAGTGGGGCCTGCCGAACATTCTCAACCTGGTCACCCGGCACATGGCCAGTTATCGCCAGTACCCGATGAAGGAGCTTGGCCTGGCCAAGCCCGTTCAGTAAGTCGCCGAGACGCCGCGTCAGCGGCGTCTCGGCGTCTGCTTATTGAGCACCAGGCGTTGCGCAAGACCTAACCATGTACAACGCCTGGCACCTCAAACCACTGGACGGCGGCGCCCTCGCCGTCTGGCGGAGCCCGGTTCGGAAGACGCCAATGCCTGGTTTCCCCAGCGCGCCGGCCCTCAAACAGCCGAGACCCTGCAACGCGACCAAGCGCTTGTTGCGCCTGTCATGTAATGCATGGCGATTGTCGTCATTTGTTAATTATTTGCACAAAGGGATCGAATAATCTTTTGACACCAGCCAGAACAGTCACCTCCAGCGCCGAGGCAACGGGACAGCCCCTTGACCCGGACAACCCGCTAACACTGTTCGGTCAAGTCCATAGCTATTCGTCGCTCCACAGCCTCGCTACACGAGCGACAACAGTACAACCACAAGAGAGGACAACCCCATGAAAGCGGTCGTAATGCGTGACCAACAGCTGTTGGTAGACGAAATCCAGGCGCCGACACCAGGCCAAGGCGAAGTACTGGTCAAGACCCTCGCCTGCGGTATCTGCGGTTCCGACCTGCACATGTTCCACCATTGCGAGCCGGTGCTGGCCACCTTCAAGCGCGCCAACCTGCCGATCGATTTCGACACCAAGCAGGATGTGGTGTTTGGCCACGAGTTCTGCGGCGAGGTCCTCGATCATGGTCCCGGCAGTGACAAGAAGCTCAAGGTGGGCACCAAGGTCTGCTCGCTGCCATTCGTGATCCGTGGCGACAAGTTTCACCACGTTGGCTATTCCAACCAGTACCCCGGTGGTTACGGCGAGCAGATGGTGCTGGCCGAGCAGATGGTGATGCCGGTACCCGGCGACCTGCCTGCCGATATCGCTGCGCTGACCGAGCCGCTGACGGTCGCGGCACATGCCGTCAACCGTGCCCAGCTGAACGGGGATGAGGTGCCGGTGGTCATCGGCTGCGGGCCGATCGGCCTGGCCGTGATCGCCATCCTCAAGTCGCGTGGCATCGGCCCGGTGGTGGCCTCTGACTTCTCGCCCAAGCGCCGTGCACTGGCGGAAAAACTCGGTGCCGATATCGTGGTCAACCCCGCCGAGCAGTCGCCCTACCAGTCCTGGCTGCAGGTCGCGGCACCGGAAGGCTACGACATCAACGGCCCGATGGCCCTGCTCGGTCTCGGCCCGCAACCGCGCCCCTGCGTGGTGTTCGAGTGCGTGGGGATTCCCGGCATGATCCAGCAGGTGATCCAGCATGCGCCGCCGCGTTCGCGCCTGATCGTCGTCGGCCTGTGCATGGAAACCGACAAGATCGAGCCGGCTGTCGCCATTGGCAAAGAAGCCAACGTGCACTTCTCCTTCGGCTATAACGGCGAGGAGTTCCATCAGACCCTGCACGCGCTGGCCGATGGCAAGCTCGATGCGTCCCCGATGATCACCGGCCACGTGCCGATGACGGGCGTGGCCGATGCCTTCAGCACCCTGGCCAAGCCGGATGAGCACGCCAAGATCATCATCACCTTCGAGTGAACCACGGCGTCGACCCTGCAACAGAGGCGCGGGCGATCCATCGCCGTGGCAGTGGTCGCCCTTGTCAGACAGAGGCAGCGCCAACCGCAACTACCCGATGAAGGACCTGGGCCCAACTGGGCCCCATCCCCGTTCAATGACCCCCAGAAGCGCGAGCCACAAGCCTGTGCTTCTACCCTCACACCCTGGAGCGAAGCGATGAACACACAGGAATGGCAGCCCTGCCCGATCGACATGCACGATCTCGACCTGGCCGGCGAAGGCCTGCAGCAACACTGGGAAGCCCTGCACCAGGGGTGCCCGGAGTCGTTCCCGGCAGATCCGGCTGTTCAGGATGCCTGGCGCCACTACCACTTGGGCGAGTTCGCCCAGGCCTATGAGCAAGGCCTCGCCGCCGGAGGAGTAGGCGTGGTTCCGGCAGCCTTCGCGGCCACTATCTATGCGCAGTACATCGAAACCGATGACAAGCGCCGTGGCGCACTGTTCAAGCAGGTCATGAAGCTTTGCGAAGAAGCCGAGGATGCCGGCCTGGTCAGCGCCAACCTGCACTACATCCATGCGGTAGCCATGGGCCGCTACAGCCAGTCGATCTCCATCATCGAAGCCCTGGCCCAGGGCTTCGGCGGGCGCATCAAGGAGCAGCTGCAGAAGTGCCTGGAACTGTCGCCCAGGCACCCGGAAGCCCACGCCACCTTCGCCGGCTGGCACGCGGCGATCTCCGACCAGGCTGGCGCCCTGATGGGCCGCATGCTCTATGGCGCCACCCAGGACGGCGCACATGAGCACTATGAGCAAGCCGTCGATTACGCCCCCCAGGCCCTGATACCGCGCACCGAGTACGCGCGCGGCCTGGAAGTGATGTACGGCGACAAGGAAGCGGACATTCGCGGCCACCTGGAGCAGGCCATGCAGCTCAAGGCTCTGGACGCCATGGAGCGCCTCGACCAGCAGGCCGCCCGCGAGCACCTGGCCCGCCTGATCGCCTGATCCCCTTGCCCCGCCTAGCCATCGGTGCGGTCATAGGCGGGCGCATCAGCCCCAGCGGACGGTCAATCGTCGATGCAGAGAAGGCTGCTGGCCACCCTCTCTGGCGCAACCCCGGCCACGGGCAGCGGCTTGACTACCACTCGATCGCGCCCGAACTCCTTGGCACAGCACAACGCCTGATCCGCAATTGGCGATCCGTATCATGGCTTCGAGGCTGCCGGATGCCTGAGGCGAAGCGCTGGCGCCAACGCTGACGGAGCAAGCAATCGATAGCCCCTCGCCCAACGCGTTCCGGCTGTCGACGCATCTCACGCGGATTTGTTGGCTGAGCGAGCAATTGGGTAGCAGCGCTATGGCAAGCTCATGGATGGCTTGACGGTCAAGCAGACCACTCAACTGGTCACGGTCAGCGCCGGCAGATTTGAGTAACCGTCCAGCTCAAGGTACCGCCGACCAATTGCTGGACGACGGGTTGCCTTGTTACAGCGCAGCAGGGAAGCAATGGCGCCAGAAAGTCTTCTGGCGCAGGTGCGACGACTCAGTGGGGCCACTGGTAATCGGCGAAACGCTCGCGCAGGTCCTTCTTGCTGACCTTGCCGGTGGCCGTGTGCGGCAACTCCTCGACCAGTTCGCAGGCGTCCGGCAGCCACCACTTGGCCACTTTGCCCTCCAGGAAACCGATAAGTTCCGCCGACTGTGGCGCATGGTCGGGCCGCGCCACCACAACCATCAGGGGGCGTTCTCCCCAGCGCGGATGCGCCAGACCAATGACCGCGGCCTCGGCCACCGCCGGATGGGCCATGACGGCGTTCTCGATATCGATCGAGCTGATCCACTCGCCGCCGGACTTGATCACATCCTTGGTGCGGTCGGTAATCTGCATGTAACCCTGGGCGTCGAGCATCGCCACATCGCCCGTGTCGAACCACTCGCCACCGGGCTCCTTGCCGAAATAGCCACTGCACACCCAGGGACCGCGTACCTGCAGTGCGCCGGCACTCTTGCCATCGCGCGGCAGTTCGGCGCCTTGCTCGTCGACAAGCCGCATGCGCACACCAAACATCTGCCGACCGGCCTTGACCCGCTGCTCCCCGCGAGCGCGCTCATCGAGCTGGGCATACCAGGGCTGTTCGCGATTGTAGGAGCCGAGCGGACTGGTTTCGGTCATGCCCCAGCCAACCTCCAGGGCCACCCCATGCCGCTGCATGGTTTCGATCAGCGCCAACGGGCAGGCCGAGCCCCCGGACACCGCCCGGGTCAGGCTGGGAATCGACTCGCCGGTCTTTTCCAGATACGTGGTCAGGGCGAGCCAGACGGTCGGCACGCCCAGGGCGAAACTCACGCCCTCATCATTGATCAGACTGGCCAGGGTCGCCCCATCGCCAGCCTTGGGCCCTGGCAGCACCAGCTTGGCGCCGACCATGGCGGCGTTATAAGGCATACCCCAGGCATTGACGTGGAACATCGGCACGATCGGCAGCACGCTGTCGCTGGCGCGCAGGCCGACCGCATCCGCCAGGTTGCCGGCCAGGCTATGCAGCACGGTGCTGCGGTGGCTGTAGAGCACGCCCTTGGGATTTCCGGTCGTACCGGACGTGTAGCAGAGCCCGCTGGGGGTGCGTTCCTCCACTTCGGGCCAGTCATAATGCGGCGTCTGCGCCGCCAGCAGCGCTTCATAGCTCTTCAGTTCGAGCAGCGTCGAACCCGGCAGCTCCGCCTCGGCGCAGAGCACGACGATGTGGCGCACGTCAGACAACTGCTCGTGCAGCGTCTCCAGCAGGGGAACGAACTGGGGGTCGACGAAGATGGCTTCGTCCGCGGCATCGTTGATGATGAAGGCAACCTGTTCGGCGAACAGGCGCGGGTTGATGGTGTGGCAGACCCGGCCGGAGCAAGGCAGCGCGTAGTAGAGCTCGAAATGGCGGTAGTCGTTCCAGGCCAAGGTGGCGACTCGCGCGCCTGGGCTGATCTCCAGGCGGTCGAGCGCATTGGCCAGCTGGCGGGCACGGGCGAAGGCGGCCGCATAGGTGTAGCGATGACGCTGCCCCGTGCCGAGCACGGAGACAATCTCAACATTGCCGGCGATCTCTTCGGCATGCTGCATGATCATGCGGATATTGAGCTGGTCCTTCATCATCAGGTCTTGCATGGCAAACTCCAGATTGTTGTCGTTGTCAGGAGACTTGAGGAGCAGGCCAGCAGGCGGAAGATGCCGCCGCTCGGGCAGCAGGTCCCCACCCGGCTATCGGGACAGCGCCTCAAATGTGCTTGGTGGTGGGAGGTTGCCCGCAACGACCGTTGAGAACTTAGCAATTTGCGCCAACCGACTGACATTTCCTGACGGCCTGCCCGGCAGACTGAGCGTCGCGGCTGCCGGGCTACAGCCAGCAACCGCCACTTGCCGTAAGCCGTTCTGCCGCACCGGCAAGGCCTGTCGAAACTAGGGATTGAGACCGTCGTGGGTGACCGCCGGCTTCGCCGGTCGAGGCAGGCGCGCCGCAGCAGCGAGCAGGGCCTTGGGATCCCAGGCGACCACGTTCCTGCCGTAGCGGTAAACCAGCAACTGCTGTCGAGCCTGCTGCAGCCCCGGCAACTGCTCGCTCGCGGACGGGTGCAGGGCGAGCCAGGCATCCAGGGTCACTTCCGTCTCTGCCGCCTGTCTCGCGTGACAGGCCTCGCGCAGCCGGCGCCAGCGGCGGCGCCGCTCAGCGCGGGCGGCAAGCCACTGGCGCCAGGCCTGCGGTGCGAAGCGCCACAGCAACACGGCCAGCAGGACCAGCAGCACGCCGCCAGCCAGCAGCCAACGCCAGAGCGGTGCCGGCGCGTCCTGCACCGCGGCGCGTGGGGCAATCTGCAGGATCCTGGATGGCAGGGCCAGCGTCTGCCAGCGGCCGCTGCGGGTATCGCGCCACCGCAGCTCGATCGCCGGCAGTACCACGCTACCCGGCCTGGTGAACAGGTAACGCACCGTCTCGCGACTGATCCGCCGCCGCTCGCCGCGCTGATCGTCCAGCTCCAGCCGGGGCGCCGTGCGATACAGGCGTACGCCAGCCGGCGTGGCCAACGGCGCGCGCGGCGGCAGCAAATTGCCGGCGTCATGCAGTTCGGTGGTGAGCTGGCGAACCAGCACGTCGCCCACCTGCAAGGTGGCGGCGGCCGGCTCGTAGCTGTCGCTGAGCGACAGCTGTCCAGGCCCGGCCTCCTGCGCCTGCGCCGCACTACCCGCCCCGGCCGGCCTGACCTGGAAATGCCGGCTCGGCAACGGCAGGCGCGCTTCCAGCGGCTGCCCGTCCTCGCCGGCAAAACGCAGGCGGATCTCGGCAGGCGCCAATTCATGCTCGCCCGCTGGCAGTGGCGGCAGCTGGTAGCGGCGGGTGATCCCGGCGTAGGTCTGGCCATCGATCCGCTCGACCCGATTGGCCGAACCGCCGACCTGCTCGGCCAGGGTGCCGTCGCGCAAGCGCAACGGCTGCACCACCGGTGGCGCGAGGAAGTAGTTCGGCACCAGTATCTGCAATTCCAGCACCGGTGCCTGGCCGGCGACCAGCTCGCCTTCCGGCTCGACCTTCATCCGCACGAACGGCTCGCCCGCCCAGGCGAGCGGCGCCAGCAGCACCAGTAGCAGGATCCAGGCTCTCATGGCATGACCTCGCGCCGTTGCTGCTCCAGTTGCAGGGCCATCTTGTGCCGCAGGAAGCCAGCGGGGCCGGCATCCAGGCTTTCCAGCCAGCGCTGCGCCTGCTCCTGCTCGCCCTGCTGCTCCGCCGCCTCGCCGCCCTTGCGGGTCAGGTCCAGGCGTACCTCATCCGGCTCCTCGGTCACCTCGCCGCCCTCGTTGTCAGCCGCCAGCTGCTCCTGCAGGCGCAGGACCAGCCCCAGGTTGTCCTGCGCCTGCTGCCACTCGGGGGCCAGGGCCAGTGCCCGCTGATAGCGCTCGGCACTCTCGGCGTAGCGTCCCAGCATGGCCAGGGCGTTGCCCTGGTTGTAGAAGCCGTCGGCCGAACCAAGCGCCTCGAAGGCCGCCAGCGCCGCGGCGAAATCGCCGACGCGGTAGAGCGCCGCGCCGCGCCACAGGGGATCCTCGAACAACTCGGCGGCGCCATCAAAGTCACCCGTGCGGTACAGGTGCAACGCCTGCTGAGCGGGGGTTCGCCAGAGTTGCCAGAGCGCCAGCTCGGCCGCCATGGCAGGCGGCGGCAGGCCCAGCAGCGGCAGCAACAGCAGCGCCGCCAAGGTCCCACGGCGAAAGCGCAGCAACAGCAGCAACGCAGCCGGCCACATCAGCCACCAGCCCTGGTCCCGCCACTGCGCATCGGGCTGATCCGCCAATGCGGCGCGGTAGTGGGCATTCAGTTCACGGTCGATACGCGGCACATCGCTGTCGTCCGTGCTCATCGCCACCACGGGCACCCCCAGCTTATCTGCCATGCGCTCGGCATCGCCTCCCGCCGCCCAGATCACCGCGGGCTGCCGAGCTAGGCGCTGCGCCAGCTGCGGCTCCAGCGCATCGGTCACCAGCAGACGCATGGCCGGCCGCTCCAGGCTCGCCTGCAAGCGGTCCAGGGTGTCCAGTGCGGCCTCGGTATTCTTGCCGGAGCGCGGCATCAGGCTGGTTTGCAGGCTGTCCAGATACAAGGCGAACAGACCGCGGTCTTCGGTCAGCGGCAGCAGCACATGGGCACTGCCGGCGTAGACGATCAGCGCAGTACGCCCGCCTTCGCGGCGCTGCAGCAGGTCGTGCAGCTTCAGCTTGGCCCGCTCCAGGCGACTGGGGGCCAGATCACTGGCGTTCATGGCCGACGATAGATCGAGCGCCACCAGCAAGGGCGCGCGGCGCTCGGCAAAGGGCAGTGGCTGCTTGAACCAGGCGGGCCCGGCCAGGGCCAGCAGCAACAGCGCGAGCAGCACCAGCAAGCGACCATGGCCGCGCAGGCGACCCGCGCCAGGGACCAGCAGATACGGCAGCAACTCGGGCGCGATCAGGCGCCGCCAGCTCGCCAGACTGCCGCGGCGCTGCAGGCGCCAATAGGCCAGCAGCAACACGGGCAACAGCAGCAGCCAGCCGGGACGCAGCAAGTGCAGGGGCAGCCAGGCGTCCATCAGCCCTCCTCCGCTACGCGCCGGGAGCGCCCAGGCAACAGCTGCAGCAACAGCAGGCCCAGCGCCAAGGCCAGCGGATAGGCATAGAGCGGCGTGCGCGGCTGGAACTGCAGGGTCTCCTGCAGCTGCGGGGTCGCGGCATCCAGTTCGGCGAACACCGCCTGCAGCTGCGTCAGGTCGCGGGCCTGCAGGTAGCGCCCGCCGGTCACGCTGGCGATGCGCTGCAATTGCGCCTCGTCGAGGCGTTGCTCGCCCTCGCCATCCGCCTGGCCGAAGCCGATGCAATGGATACGGATACCGGCCTGGCGGGCAATTTCCGCGGCCTTGTCGGGCGCCATGAGGCTGGCCGTATCGCTGCCATCGCTGAGCAGGATGAGCAGACGCTCGCGCGCCGCGCTGTTCTGGAACAGGCGTATGGCCAGGCCGATGCTATCGCCCAGCGCCGTTCGCGGGCCGGCGATGCCCGGCTGCAATTCGGCCACCAGGGCATGCAGGGCCTGGCGGTCCTGGGTGAAGCCGGCCTGGGTATGCGGCCGGTCGCCGAACACCAGCAGGCCGATGCGGTCCTCGGCCCGCCTCTCGATGAAGCCATCGAGCACCTGCTGCACCGCGGCCATGCGGGTGAGCCCCGCCCCGGCATCGGCCGTTTCCATCGACAGCGAGGTGTCCACCGCCAACAGCAGGTCGCGCAGTGGCCGCGCCTGGGTCAGCGGCGGCTCCAGCCGGCTGGGGGCGGCCAAGGCCAGTACCAGCAGGCACCAGGCCAGCGCGTCGAGCACAGCCCGCCAGCGACCCGCCGCAAGCGGGCTGGCATCCGTCGGTGTGACGCCGGCGATGGCGGCCAGCTGGCGGAAGAACGGCAGGCGCACGGCGTCCTGGCGCACGCGCTGGCCAGGCAGATAGCGCCGCAGCAGCCAGGGCAAGGGCAGCAGGAGCAACAGCCAGGGCAGCTCAAGGACGTACATGGCGCTGCAGCCACAGGCGCACGGCCTGAATCAGTTGGGTACGCGCAGGCGCGGAGAGCCGTGCGAAATGCTCGGGGGGCCAGCCGGACAATTCGCCCAGTGCCTCGGGCAACTCGCACCCCGGCGCCTGCTGGCGCAGGAAGCTCAGCCAGGCCGTGCCAGACAGCGCGGCCACCTGCTGGCGCGGCCAGGCCTGCAGCGCGGCCAGCTTGAGCAGCTGTGCCAGCTCGCCCAGCGTGGCGGGTTCGCGGCTGGCCTGTAGCTCGATCCGCACCAGCCAGGCCAGGGCGCGACGGCGATAGGCGTCGGCCCGCCAGCGCCGCCAACGGCGCCAGGCCAGCAGCCCGGCCAGTGCCAGCAACAGCCCGGCCAGGCCCAGCAGAAAAGGCGCCGGCGGCCAGTACGCCGACAGCGGCGGCAAAGCCAGGTCGTGCAGCTGCTGCAGGCTGGCCCGTTCAGCCACGGCGCACACTCCCGGCCTGTACCGGGCCGAGCAAGCCGCGCAGTTGCTCGGCCACCGGTTCGGCCGTGGACACCGGCAGCAGCGGTATGCCCAGTCCATCGGCCCAGGCGAAGATTTCCTCACTGCGCTGTTCACGCATACGCCCCAACGCCTGCCGCAGCTCGGCCCGCCCGAAGTCGAGGGTCATCTGCAGGCGGCCATCGCTGACGACCAGGTCGTCGCTGGGGGACAGACCGGTCAACAGGGGATCCTGGGTCCAGCAGGCCAGCACCTCGTTGTGCCGGCGCAATTGCGTGAGCAGCGCCCGAGTGTGCGCGTCCATGCCGTAGAAGTCGCTGATCAGCACGACCTGGTGATCGTGGCGCGCCAGGCGCAGCGCCAGGCCGAGCGCCGCATTGAGCTGCTGCGGGGCATCCCCCGGGTTCAGTGCGTGCAGCGCCTGATTCTGCTGCACCAGGCAGCGCAGCAGGTGCAGAAAGCTGCGGTCGCCGCGGCCCGGGCGCAACTCCCGGCAGCGCTGGTCGTCGAACAGGATGGCGCCGACCCGGTCGTGTCGGGCCAACCCCGCCCAGCCGAGCAGGGCCGCCACCTCGGCCGCGATGACGGACTTGAACGCACGCTGGCTGCCGAAGAACTGGTTCATGCGCTGGTCCACGACCAGCAGCACCGGACGGTCGCGCTCCTCGGTAAACAGGCGCAGGAATGGCCGGCGCAGGCGGGCGGTCACCTTCCAGTCGATCAGCCGGGCATCATCGCCGGCCCAGTAGGGCCGCAGCTCCTCGAAACTCAGGCCGCGCCCGCGCAAACGGGTGGCATGACGCCCCGCCGACAGGCTGTGGGCCGGTTGGCGCGACCCCAGGGCCAGATCATTGGCATGACGGCGCAAGGCGACCAGCTGTTGCAGGTCGACATAGGCGCCCGCTGCCACGCCGGTGGCCGTGGCCGTGCCTGGAGCGCGGGCCACCATGCCTCAGGCCACGGCAACGAGTTGCAACAGGCGCAGGAGGATGTCATCCGCACGGATGCCGGCCGCCTGGGCCTCGTAACCGAGCAGCAGACGATGACGCAACACCGGCAGAACCACCGCACGCACATCATCGGGGCTGACGAAATCGCCGCCGCGCAGCCAGGCCTGGGCACGCGCCACGCGCTCCAGCGCCAGCGTGCCGCGCGGGCTGACGCCGACCTCGATCTGCCGCGCCAACTCGACGTCGTAGCGCCCGGGCTCACGCGTGGCACGTACCAGGTCGAGGATGTAGCGCTCGATACTGGGGCTGACATGCAGCTGGGCGATTTCGCGACGCGCCGCCAGCAACACGGCCTGCGGCAGCAACTCCGCCTCCTCCCGCCCTGGCGAGCGGCCAGCGGCCAGCTCCTCGCGCAGCAGGCGCATCATCGCCAGCTCGGCGCCCTCGTCCGGATAGTCGACCTTCAGGTGCAGGAGAAAGCGGTCCAGCTGGGCCTCGGGCAACGCATAGGTGCCCTCGTGCTCGATCGGGTTCTGGGTCGCCATCACCAGGAACAGTTCCGGCAGCGGGTGACGCACACCGGCCACCGTCACCTGGCGCTCCTCCATGGCTTCGAGCAGAGCCGATTGCACCTTGGCCGGTGCCCTGTTGATCTCGTCGGCCAGCACCAGGTTGGCGAACAGCGGACCTTGGCGGAAGGCCAGGCCGCCCTCACCGAGCTCGCCGAAATACTGTTCGGCACCGGTGACGTCCGAAGGCAGCAGGTCGGGGGTGAACTGAATACGCGAGAAACTGGCCTCGACGAAACCGGCCAGGCACTTGATCGCGCGCGTCTTGGCCAGGCCGGGCAAGCCCTCCACCAGCAGGTGACCGTCGGCCAGCAGGCCTAGCAGGATGCCCTCCACCAGCCCCGCCTGACCGAGAACCGCTCCTCCCAGGCGTTCGCCCAGACGAAGTAGTGCTTGTCGATTGTCCATTAGCGCCCCCGGATTGCTTGGTCCACGCACAGTGATGCCTTACGCGCACTACCCTTCAACTTATTAGCTTAACTGCAGACGCGTCGATTATTTTTTGCATATCGCGCCATATCGCAGGCATCTGCTGCCAGCACAACAGCCCAGGGCTCACGCTGCAACCTGTCAGGTAATGCATGGCCATTGTCGCCCTCTGACAAGTTAGCGGCGGCAAGGCGTCGAATAATCCTCGGAAGCAGTCACTGCACAGCGCTCGGGATGGCGGGGCTGTCCCAGCATGACTCAAGCCTCTCCAGTGACTGCAGGCAGGCTCTCCAATATCCATCCGTTTTCGACGCGATTGCGCCCCAGCCGCTTGGCGCAGTACAAGGCTTCATCCGCCGCCTGCAACATCCGCTCGAGGGAGTGCGAGGACTGCTCTACCACGATCAAACCGATGCTGACCGAGCAAGAGATGCTGCGCCCGTCGTCGAGCTCTATCTCTGTGCCGGCAAAGCTGGCGCGAATGCGTTCGGCGATGATTTGCGCCTGCTCCTGCGAGCAGCCGGGCAGCAGCACGGCGAACTCTTCACCGCCCAGCCGCGCCAGGGCATCGTCGCCCCGCACGCAGTCACTGGCAACTCGGGCAAAGGACTTAAGCGCAATATCACCGGCGACGTGGCCATAGGTGTCGTTGACTCGCTTGAAGAGATCAATATCCAGCATCAGCAAGGCCGTAGGGCGTCCATTGCGCTGGAACTTGGCCAGCAGCTGCGCGGCGATCTCGTAGAAGGCCCATCGATTGAGCAGACCACTCAGCTGGTCGTGGGTGGCCATGAACTGCATGCGCTCCAGCAGTGCATTACGCGTGACCATGACGCTCGCAACCGTGAGCGGCGCAAAGGCCACCATCGACACGCCCAGGCGCAACGAGAGCAGCATCGGTCGCGAGTTCATATCGAGCATCGCCAGCGGCAGACTGCCGTAGGAGATCGAAACGAGTATCCAGCCGCTATACCCCAGGGTCAGCAGCGCGGTGCTGAAAAGACTGTAGCTCAGGGCACACCAGAGCAGCGCAGGCACCGGAAAGACGATCGCCCCCGGGCCACCGATCACCAAAGCGGCGCAACCGGACAGCAGCAGGCTGACCGCCGGCAACGCCTTGAGCAACTCATTACGCCCCCACTGCGCCGCCCGTCGCCGCTCCACAGGGCGCTTGGGCCACTCCGGCAGGGTGAGCAGGGCCGGAAGAATGGCCATGAAGTTAACCAGTTCGGTAACGAACCAGAAGCTCCAGCCGCTGATTGCGCTGCCACCAAACAGCAGGGGCTCGGCAATCGCGCCGACCAGCCCCGCAGCACTGGAGGCCGCTACGATGACCAGCGCCAGATACAGTACCGAATAGGGGGTACGCAGGCGACGCTGGTCATCGCCCAGACGCCGCAACAGCAGATACCCGACCACCACCCCGGCGAGGTTTGCCAGCGTCAGCAACAGAGTCTGCAGAGCACTACCGCCGGTCATGGAATCGGCCAGTACGTAGCCTGCAACTGCCCCCAGCCAGCCCGCCGGGCTGGCCAGTCGCGGATAACGTACCAGGAGGCCGAGGAGCAGGGCATTGGCCGGCCACAATGCCGCTAGATGCCCCAGGGGCCTGGTCATGATGCCCAGCAGGCAGGCGCCGAGAACCAGCAGCAAGACCAAGCAGGCAATAGTGAAATGGCCGGCCCAGGCCTTTGCAGAAAAATTGGCGCCACTATCCACAGCTCAACTCCGAATAACCGCTACTGACAACAGTTCGGGTAGATCCGGAGTTCATCCGAAGCTCGCACTTTACGGCGCGCATTTTCCTCGGTTTTATCCACATATACCATGTTGATATACCTCGCCGCGCCAGCGTGCTCGTCGCCAGATACCTCCATTAGATCGATAGCAGCCACCGCGTAAGCCAGCTACCGCATTTACCTGCCCCTCTACACCTTCCCCGAGTTGGGTTAACGCAGAGGGCCGTCAACCAGAGTTCGCTTACTTGATAACCGGCCGGGTCGGCGAGATCTCCACGGCGACCTCCTCGATGGTGCCGGTGAAGGCAAAGGGCAGCTGCTCGCGGTAGACCGCCGAGGCCGGCGAGCCTAGATCCATGCCGACATCCAGGGTCTCGGTGGCCGAGAAACGCACCGGCACCACCTTGTCCACCCTTCCCTCGCCGATGCGCTTGCCATTGGCCAACAGTTCGACAGTGCCGCCGGTCTGCTCGGCCAGGAAGCGGAACGGTTCCTGCTCGTACTTCATCTGCACCTGCAGCTTGCCCTTGGGCAGCGGTTGCTCGGAGACCACGCTGTAGGTGGTTTTGCCGAAGAAGTTGTAGTCGTAGTGCAGGCGCCCATCACGCACATACAGGGCGAAACCGCCGGCGCTACCGCCCTCGGCGAGGATCACCCCTTCGGCGCCCTGCTCCGGCACCACCAGGTTGGCGCTGATGCTGTGGCTGCGCTGGTAGATGGGCAGCGCGCTGCCTTCCGGCACGCGACTGATGCCGGCGACGTAGCGCACTCGAGTGCGGCCGGCGACGATGGAGGGACGTACGCTCAGCGCGCGCTCGACGAAGCGGTCGTCCAGCGGATAGACCTGATTGGCGCGCGCCTGCTGGTCGAACAGGGCCTGCAACTGCTTGAGCTTCTGCGGCTGCTGGGCCGCGAGGTCACGGGCCTGGGAGAAGTCCTCATCGACGTGATACAGCTCCCAGCGACTGTTGCTGAAGCCCTGCGAGCCAACCAGCTTCCATGGCACGCCCTGCATGGCCGCGGCAATCCAGCCGTCATGGTAGATCGCCCGGTGGCCACCGCTCTCGAAGTACTGGGTAGTGCGGGTTTCAGGGGCCTTGGCACTGGCGAAAGTGGAGCTGAAATCATGCCCGGCCATCGGCGTCTGTTCGATGCCATCGACCGCCTTCGGCGCCGGCAGGCCGGCAGCGGCAAGAATAGTCGGGGCGACGTCGATGACATGCTCGAACTGTGAACGCAGGCCACCGCGATCCTCGATGCGCGTGGGCCAGGAGACAATCACGCCGTTGCGGGTGCCGCCGAAATGCGAAGGCACGCGCTTCATCCACTGGAATGGCGCCGACCCGGCCCAGGCCCAACCCACCGGATAGTGGTTCTCGTGCAGCGGCCCGCCGATCTCGTCGAGCTTGGCCAGTTGCGCCGGCACACTGTCCGGCACGCCGTTCTGGGTCATCACGTTGTTCAGCGTGCCGGTCATGCTGCCTTCGGCGCTGGCACCGTTGTCGCCAGTGACATAGATCACCAGGGTGTTGTCGTCACGCACCGCATCGAGCAGGCGTCCGACCTCGTGGTCGGTATGGGCGACGAAACCGGCGAACACTTCCTGGTGGCGGGCGAACAGTTTCTTCTCGTCGGCGCTGAGTGAGTCCCAGGCCGGGATCTGCGCCGGTCGCGGGGTCATCTCGGTGTCTGCTGGGACCACCCCCAGGCGCTTCTGCCGGGCCAGGGTTTCCTCGCGCAGCTTGTCCCAGCCCTGATCGAATTGCCCCTTGAAGCGTTCGATGTATTCGCGCGGCGCATGCAAAGGCGCATGCACCGCGCCCGGGGCGAAGTAGAGGAAATACGGTTTGTCCGGGGTAATGGCCTGTTCGCGCTTGACCCAGGTGATGGCGTCATCGACCAGGTCGGTGGTCAGGTGATAGCCCTGCTCGGGCTTTTTCGCCGGTTCCACGGCCAGGGTATTGCGGTACAGCTGCGGCTCGTACTGGCTGGTCTCGCCGCCGTGGAAGCCGTACCAGTATTCAAAACCGACGCCGCTGGGCCAGTGCTGGTAGGGGCCATTGGGCTGGGTCTCCCAGTCCGGGGTGTTGTGCCACTTGCCGAAGGCGGCCGTGTGGTAGCCGTTGTCGCGCAGCACCCGCGCCACGCTGGCGGTCGACTGCGGCCACACGGTGTTGTAGCCGGGAAAACCGGTAGCCAGCTCGGTGATGGTGCCAAAGCCGGTCTGATGATGATTACGCCCGGTCAGCAGCGCGGCACGGGTCGACGAGCAGATGCCGGTGGTGTGGAAACGGTTGTAGCGCAAGCCCTCGCTCGCCAGCTTGTCCATCCCCGGCGTGGGCACCGGACCGCCGAAGGTACCCGGTTGGCCAAAGCCCAGGTCGTCGAGCAGGATCAGTACCACATTGGGCGCCCCGGCCAGTGCCGAGTGCGGTTGCGGGAAGTCGGCCGTGGAATCGGCGAAGGTGGTGCCGACCTGGCCCTGGAAGGCCGGATCGGCGAGGGGCAAGGACGTACGATCGGGTTCGCCAGCCATGGCGCCAGCGCATAGCAGCGCCAGGGATGCGATACGGAACAACAGCTTGCAAGCTCGCATGGCGAGACTCTCCTTATTTTTGTTTTCCAGTTCGCCCGTTAGTTATCAGCCGCGACCCGCATGGCGCGGGTCGCGGCACTGACTCAGCGGGTCTCGCGGTTGCAGACCAGCAGCGAGGCGATGGCCGGCAGCAGCACCAGCGCGCCGATCATGTTCCAGATAAACAGCAGCACCAGCAGCAGGCCCATGTCGGCCTGGAACTTCAGCGCCGAGAAGGACCAGGTGGCGACACCCACGGCCAGGGTCAGGCCGGTGAAGGCAATCGAGGTGCCGGTGGTCTTCAGCGCCTCGAAGTAGGCCGCCTGGAACTTCAGGCCCTGGTGCAGGAAGCCTTCCATACGGCTGTACAGGTAGATGCCGTAGTCCACGCCAATACCCACGCCGAGAGCGATCACCGGCAGCGTGGCGATCTTCACCCCCAGGCCCATCTGCGCCATCACCGCCTCGCACAGCACGGTGGAGAGGTACAGCGGCGCCATCAGGGCGATGGTCACCTTGAGCGACTTGAACTCCCACCACACCACCAGCGAGATGATCACGAACACCAGGATCAGCATCTGCTTCTCGGAAACCTTGATGACCATGTTGGTGGCTGCTTCGATACCGGCGTTGCCCGCGGCCTGGAGGATCTCGATCTCGCCGGTTTCGTACTGCTTGCTGAAGGCCTCCACGGCCTGGGCTACACGGCTCAGGGTCTCGGCCTTGTGGTCGCTCAGGTAGAGGTTGATCGGTGCCACGCTGCAGTTGGGATCGACAAACTCACTGGGCGCACCGGAGCGGGCGTTGTTCATGACGTACTGGTCGCGGGAGAACTCCGCCCATTTGGGGTTGCCCTCGTTACGCGCAAAGATCGAAAAGCGCATGTGGCCATACAGCGAAGCCACCGATTCCACGCCCTCGACATCGCGCAACGTCTGCTCCATCTGATTGGCCAGATCCGCGGCCGCGAAACGCGAGCACTGCTCCTGCGGGGTCTTGAACATCACCACATAGACGTCAGTGCTGGTGGTGTAGTGCTTGAGCAAATAGGCATTATCGCGGTTATAGCGCGCCTCGGGACGGAACTCCGGTGCACCGACGTCGAGGTCACCGATCTTCAGATCGTGGCGGGCGTAGTAGCCCACCCCCAGCAGCACCAGACTGATGAGAATCAGTGGCATGGCGAAGCGCGGCTCCACCACCCGCGCCAGGCGACGGAATACCGGCCAGGAGGAATTGGCACGCTTTTGCTGCTGACGCATGCCACGCGCACTGACGCCAGCGTAGGACATCAACACCGGCAGCAGGAACATCTTGGTGAAGATGGCGACGAACACGCCGATGCTGGCGGTAACAGCCAGTTGCTGGATCACCCCGATATCGATCACCAGCAGGGTGATAAAGCCCACCGCGTCGGCCAGCAGCGCAGTGGTGCCGGGGATGAACAGGGCGCGGAAAGTACGCCGCGAGGCCTGGACCGGCGTACAGCCGTGGCCCATCTCGCTCATCATCAGGTTGATGTTCTGCACGGCATGACTGATGCCGATGGCGAAGATCAGGAACGGCACCAGGATCGAGTAAGGATCCAGGCCATAACCCAGCACACTGAGCAGGCCGAGCTGGCAGATCACCGTGAGCAGGCAGGTCAGCACGGTCACGGCAGTGCTGCGCCAGCAATGGCAATAGAGGTACAGCAGCACGGTGATCAGGCCGACGGTGATGGCGAAGAACAATGCGATATCGGTGGCAGCCGCAATCAGGTCACCGATGATCTGGGCGAAGCCGATCACGCGGATGGTCACGCCCTGTGCGGCGAAGTGCTCGCGTACCTGGTTTTCCAAGGCCTGGGTGAAGCTACCGTAGTCCAGCGGCTTGCCGGTCTCCGGATCGACCTCCAGCAGTGGCACGCGGATAATGGTGGAGCGGAAGTCGTCGGCCACGTAGCTGCCGAGCATGTTGGCGCGCAGGATGTTCTGCCGCACCTGGGCCAGCGATTCCTCGCCGCCGTCGTAGCCGTCGGGAATGATCCGTCCGGCACGGACACCGTCGGTGGCCACCTCGGTCCACAGCGCGTTGGGTGTCCATAGTGACTTCAGGTTGCCGCGGTCGACGCCTGGCAGGTAGAAAATCCGGTCGCTGACCTCGCGCAGGGTTTCCATGTACTTCTTGGTAAAGATCTCGCCATCGGGATTCTCGACGACCACACGCAATACGTTACTTTGCGGACGCAGCACATCCTCGAACTTCAGATAGTTCTGGATGAACGGATGGCTTGCCGGAATCATCCGGGTGAAGCTGGCATCTGGACGTATCTCCAGTGCCTTCCAGCCCAGCAGCAGCGAGGCGATAAGGAAGAAAGCCAGCACCAGCAAACGGTTATGGAACAGGGCTCGCTCGGTGAGGCTCACCAGGCGCTGCAGCGCGGATTCGCTGCGCACCAGCTCGGTCTGGGCGTTCATTGCAGTTGCTCCGTGAGTGCAGCGCGAGACAAAAATTGCAGGCCGTCATTGCCGACCAGCGCCAGCTCCTCCTGACTGAAGGAAGCCACGCCCAGCAGGGCAGTCTTATCCGGCGCCTGCCAACGCTTGAAGTCTTGCCCGTCCTGGCTGACCAATAGCACGCCGCCCTGGCCGACGAGCAGCAGCGTGCCGTCGCTCAGTTCGTCGGCGCCATACAGGCTGGCGCGCACTGGCAGAGTGACGCTCTGCCAGTTCTGTCCTTGGTCGCGACTGAGCAGCAGCGTTCCGCCGAAGCCAAGGGCAAGCAGACGGCCGTCAGCCACTTGCAGCAGCTTGTATAGCGAGGCATCGGTGAGTTTTCTGACTGGCTCCCAGGTCTGGCCGCCATCGCTTGAGCGATGCACACGCCCCCCCTCACCAGCAACCAGCAGGCTGCCGTCGGCAAGACCGAGAACCGTGTTCAGGTGCAGTCGCTCGGGATTTTCCAGGGTAGAGACGAATGTCCAGTTCTGCCCACCGTCTCGGGTGTGCACGATCATGCCGTAGGCACCCACTGCCCAACCTTCCTGGGCGCTGCGGAACCATACGTCGAGCAGTGGCCGTGAAGGGCCTGCCTCGACACCTGCCCTGGCGTCATCGACCGCGAAATAGGCGTTATCCAGCGCCGTGCTCAGCGCGTCATCATCGGGTGCAGCAGCACTGGCCTCCTCCAGACGCGCCACCTCGGACTCTGCCCAATCCAGCATCAGCTTACCGATGGCACGACCGTCGAGTTGCTTGCTCCAGCTCTTCCCCGCGTCCGTGCTGTGCAGGATCACACCGTCATGGCCCACAGCCCAGCCGAACTTGTCATCGACAAAATGCACGGCCGTGAGCAGAAGATCGACCGGGACTTGAGACTGCTCGAGCGAGCCACCAGCACCTTGCACGAGAACATGGCCGCTGGCACCGACCATGACCATGTCATCGCCAACGCGCTGCAGGTCCGTCAGTGGAGATTGGGCCGCCAGCGGTGACATGCGCGACGGACGTTCGAGGCGATCGGGTAGCCCGGCCGCGACGACCGGCAGCGCTACCAGCGCGCCCAGCAACGGCAGCAGGGAAGCAAATTTGGCCTTCATTGCACGTAATCTCAAAAAAAGGGGGCACGGGACGCAGGTTCCCTGCCCCAAAGCATGAAGTAACTCGATGGACCTGCCTCGCCCAACGGGCGAGGCAGGTCAAGGTCAACGGCCGGCGCGACGCAGCGCGGCAGCGCTGAAGTCCTTGAGCGTGGCCTTAAGGCCGAACGTATACGGCTTCTCTTCGTTCCCCAGGCCGTAGACGATGTAGCGACGGGCCTGCAGGTCATAGGACAGGTCGCTGACCAGGAGCGAGGAAAGCACGTCATAGCGTTGCAGGCTGTGCGACTCCTGCAGGCGCCACAGCTCGCCACGACCGTCGTACAGATCAACTGCGAGGATCTGCCAGCCGTCCTCATCCACGTAGAACACGCGCTTGGCGTAGATGTGACGCTCACCCGGCTTCAGGCTTGCCTCGACCACCCAGACGCGGTGCGGCTCGTAACGCACCAGATCCTGATTGAGGTGGTTGGTCTGGATGATCTGGTCGTACTTCAGCGAAGTGTCGGCCAGTTTGTAGGTGTTGTAAGGCACCAACATTTCCTTCTTGCCCACCAACTTCCAGTCGTACTTGTCCAGCGCACCGTTGAACACGTCGACCATGTCGGTGGTGCGCAGACCGTCCGCGGTGGCCACCGGGTTGTCGTAGGACACCTGCGGAGCACGCAGTACGCGACGCTGGCCCGGGTTGTACTGCCAGGCCAGACGCGACTCGGCGGCCTGGTTCATTGGCTCATGCACCAGGGTCTGCAGACCCGCCACCGACTCCGGCGCGACGACCTTGTCCAGGTAGTAGAACAGGCGGTTCGGCTCCGGGTTACCCATCGCCCAGGCCATGACCAGCTTTGCCTCGCGGCGCACCGGGGTGAAGCTGCCGTTGGACTGAACCACCATCTCGGTCGGGTGGTACTCGTAACCGCTGGTGCGGTAGCGCACCAGGTGGTTGAACATCACTTCGTTGCCCGACTTGGGAATCGGGAAAGGCACCGAGGTGGACTGATAGCCAACCAGGCCCTGGCCGCCCGGCGCCAGATCGATCTGGGTCGCTTCCTTGGCAATCTTGTCGTATTCGGCCTGCGGCAGTGCCGCGGTACGGTGGCTCGGGTAGACGTCCATCTTGTAGCTGGGGTACTTCTCCAGCATCGCCTTGTGGCCGACCGTCAGCTGCTCGGCGTACTGCCCCATGTTGGCCGCGGTCACGGTGTACAGCGGCTTCTCGTTGGCAAACGGGTCGACATAACCCTTGTCGGCGCTGTAGCCAGCCGGCGGCTGGGTGATACCGCCATCCCAGGCGGGGATGGTGCCCGAGGCATTGCCGGCCTTTTCGGCACCGACCGGAGTCAGATCCTGGCCCAGACGGGCCGCTTCGCTGGCATCGATCTTGGCCAGGGCCTGACCGCTGGCCAGGCAGAACAGACCGCTCAGAATAGCGGCGGAAAGCAGATTCTTTTTCATAGCAAACCTCATGATCAGAAGCCCATACGCAGGCTGAGGGCGACGAAGTCGCGGTCGGTCGCACCCCAAGGCGTGTTGCCGGTACCGGCCCAGGACAGCTCGGCGGAGTATTTCTGCAGGTAGTCGGCCTTGACGCCGACCGAGCCGAGGAGACGGTCTTCGACGAAGTTGCCGTCGTAGGACCAGCCCTTGACGTCATGACCGAAGGCGACGAACGGCGAGAGGTTGACCCCGGCGAACACGTTCGAATAGCTCAACTGGCCACGCACGCGATAGCCCCAGGAGAAGGCGGTGGCGTTGCCATCCTTGGAGCAGGCGTACTTTTGATATTTCGCTGTGACTAGCGCATTACAGGCAACAGTGTTTCCGTCGGAGAGATCGGAGCCATACAGGTCGCCCTTGATATAGCGGCGCTCATCCAGCCCTGGCATATCGTGCACGTACTTGGCAGCCACTTCGCCGATCAGGCTCAGGTTGTCGGCACCCAGTACCTGAGGGAAGGACTTGATAAAGCCCAATGACATCTGCGAGATCTTGCGCCGGTCATAGCCGTTGTACACCGAGCCCGGTGCGGCATTGATCGCATCCTCACCCAAGGTGGTGCCAAAGAACTGGCTCTGCGCATCGCTGAGCAAGGCGAAGGCCGGGATCAGGTCGCCGGTAGCCAACTGGATCGGCTGATTGGGCCGGTAGCTGTACTCACCGAATACCGAGGTGCCCAGAATGTTGCTCGAAAAACTCAGGCCATAAATGCGGATGTCTTCGGCGTAATCGGCAAAGTACTGGACGTTGCTATCCTGCTGGCCGGCCTGCCAGCCCGCACCCGTATCGTTACGCGAGTTGGTGAGCACACTGGCATTGGGCGTGCGCGAGTGGATGTTCATCGCATAGGCGCCGAACTCGGTACCGATGCTGTCGGCGAAGTAACGGAAGGCCACGCCAAACTGGCCCTCGTCTTTCGCATCGTTGTCCTTGCCGCGGCGGATGATCAGGTCGGCAGGGCCATAGGCGACATCGTCCGCCACGGGTCCCAGGGGCACACCAAAGCAGCCATCCTGGTCACCGGTGATGTAGTCGTTGGCCGCAAAGTAGGTGCCGCAACCTTCCAGCACGGTCTTGCGCCATTTCAACTGGTAGAACGCTTCCATACTCAGGGCGTCGGTCAGGCCGAGGTTGAAGTAGGCGATGGGCACCGGCAGCAGGGCTTCCTTGAGCTGCGAACCGGGACGACGAAAGGCCGCAACGTCGATCGGGTTGATCGAGTTGATGCCGTTCTGGAAGAACAGCCCCTCGCCCCAGCTAACTACCTGGTTACCCACGCGGACATGCAGAGGGTGTTCGGCAATCTCGAAGTCGCCAAACACGTAGGCATCGAGCAGGGAAGCGCCCTGGAACTTGGCCAGTCTGTCGAAGTTGCTGTCATCGAGCTTGCTGTCGTGCTGGTAGCCGTTGGCCGAATGGCCGTAATCCACCTTGTTGTTGCTCAGGCTGTAGTCATACCAGGCCTTGCCACGCACGAAGGCACCGTAGTTGTGCCAGTTCAACTCCACTTCGCCCAACAGGGTAATCGGAGACGAGACGATGTCGTGCTTGCGGTAGTTCAGGCGGCTGTCGTCGATGGTACGAGCACCCCCGGGGTTACTCCCGGTCCGACCGATGCTGGCCGCATCACGTTGATTGATGTAGTTGCCATCTGCATCTTCGGCACTCCAGAGAGTACCGACGCTGAGGCTGCCGTTATAGCGACCACTGACTTCACCCAGGTCGAATTCGCCAGCGAATGCCTGATGCGAGATGGCCAGAGCCAGTGGAGTGAGTACGGTTCCAGCCAGCAAGTTGCGGGCGCGGGCGGTTAGGCCCAGTGATGAGGTCATGGAGCACCCTCCGATTGTTGTTATTAGGGTGGCTCTGGGCGGAATCGACTGAGCGACTCTGATGCGTGAATTTTCCGCATCACCAGAGAACCCGATCATGGATCCAACCCCCGGGCCATAACTTGTCAAACCACGCCATATTGCTGACATTTAACGCATCAAACCCCAACCGAGGACTCACCCCAGCGGTGCCTGCGAACCGCCTGCAAATCAGCTGCAGCCACTCTTGCAGATGGCCACACGAACTCCCCTCGCCCCCTACAACAGAGCGTTCTGAGTCTTCGCCAGAGATCAAGGAACCGGCATCATCTACCGCGCATGGGCAGGGACTGGATTGCATGCTTGGGCAGCAGCGGCTATCGATACCGATCAGGCGATACCCATGCACCTGCGGCCTTCGCAGGTCTTGGACGGGCGGCGCGCTGGCAGGATCGGCAGCACCGACAGACAAGGCAGCCTGCAAGAGGCACCAGGCGAGGGATCATCGGCTTCGTCAGTCGAGGTCCTGGCTCGTGCCATCGACAACCGCACAGAGTCAGGGCAAGCCCTCGATGGCCCGACAGCAAACAGTCCATTCGCCACTTGCGCCAGCGGCAGGGCTGCCCCGCCGGGGAGCAAGGAGCTAGGCCCATTTCGAACCTGAAGGGGGGGAAAGCGGCCAACCCGGCATTGCTGTTGCCCTTGCCGGAAAATTGCCCGTGAACGATGAAAACGGGCGCCTATGCGCCCGTTTTTTGTTTCATTGCGCCTGATAGCGCATGAACTTCTCCATCATCTGGTCGACGGTGAACGATGCCGGGCGCTGCCGCGGCGGGAACTCCTGGAAGGTGCTGAGGAACTGCTGAACCCTGATCATTGCCGGCATAGCGACGATGGGTGCTTTCTTGTCCCACCAGACGTTGTAACTGTTGGAGTCGGTGTCCGCGCGCTCGAACGGGTCGCGTCGCAGGTTGAAGACTTTGGGCGCACGCAGCTCCACGAACGGGTCACGCCAGACATCGAAGCGATGCGCGCGTTGCTCGGCGAAGACCACCTTCCAGTCACCATCGCGGACGGCCAGCAGCTTGCCGTCGTCGCTGAAATAGTAAAAGTCGGTACGCGGCGACTTCGGTTCCTTACCCTCCAGGTACGGCAGGAAGTTGTAACCATCGAGGTGCACCTTGAAGTTCGTGCCGCCGGCCTGATAGCCCTTGAGCAGCTGCTCCTTGACGTTGCTCACACCCGCCGCCGCCATCAGGGTTGGCAGCCAGTCCTGGTGCGACATGATCTCGTTGGATACGCTATTGGGCTTGATGTGATTCGGCCAGCGCACGACCGCGGGCACGCGGAAGCCACCCTCCCAGTTGGTGTTCTTCTCACCGCGGAACGGGGTGATGCCCGCATCCGGCCACTGGTTGAAGTGCACGCCGTTGTCGGTGGAATAGATGACGATGGTGTTGTCGGCAATACCGAGGTCATCGATCTTGCTCAGCAGCTGACCGACATGCCCATCGTGTTCAACCATGCCATCGTTGTAGAAGTCCTGCCCAGACTTGCCTGCCACCTTCTCGCTGATGTGGGTGTAGTAGTGCATCCGCGTAGAGTTGAACCAGACGAAGAACGGCTTGTCGGCCTTGGCCGCGCGATCCATGAAGTCGAGCGAGGCGCCGAGAAACTCTTCGTCGATGGTCTCCATGCGCTTCTTGGTCAGCGGCCCCAGATCCTCGACCTTGCCATCGGCGCTGCTCCGGATCACGCCGCGCGGGCGAATAATTTTGTCGATGGCCGGATTCTTGGTCCAGTCCGGATCCTCGGGACCCTCCTCGGCGTTGAGGTGGTAGAGGTTGCCGAAAAACTCGTCGAAACCATGGTTGGTCGGCAGGTACTCGTCGCGGTCGCCCAGGTGGTTCTTGCCGAACTGCCCCGAGGTGTAGCCCAGTGGTTTGAGCAGCTCGGCCAGGGTCGGATCTTCGGGCTTCAGGCCCACGGGTGCGCCAGGCAAACCGACCTTGGTAAGCCCTGTACGCACAGGGTGCTGACCAGTGATAAAGGCCGAACGGCCAGCGGTGCAACTCTGTTCACCGTAGTAGTCGGTGAACATCACGCCTTCGTTGGCGATACGATCGATGTTGGGCGTCGGATAACCCATCATGCCGTGGCTGTACTTGCTGATATTAGTGATGCCGATGTCATCGCCAAAGATCACCACAATGTTCGGCTTGTTCGCGGCAACCGCGACCGATGCCATGCAGGCCGAGGCCAAGAGCATGACGGTGCTGCACCAGCGCTTGAGCTGTGTTCCCATTTTGTTCACCCCTAGGGTTCTCATTCTGATTGTTGTTCGAGAGTGGCGCCGCGACTTCGCACATAAGGGCAAGCGTAGCCGACAAGATCAGCTCGCCCAGCGCCAACGGCTGAAGCCCAGTCGGTCAGTAATACCTGAAGACCTCACCGATAGTGGCGACTGGAATTCCCACCGGGGGGCTGGCCACACTCATTGGGGTAGGCCGAGTGGTGAGGTAGGCAGTGCCGGCGATCAAAGCCACGGCCAGGCAGACGAGCAGGATTGGACGCATTGGTAACCTCCGTCATCCGGCCTTGAACCGAATGCAGTGTCTTTTGTTCTTGGAAGCTTTGATTCTGGTCGCCGCCAAGCCAGAAAACTTTGCAGATAGCGCCATAATCCATACCTGTCATACCTGCAAACAGACGTTGGTCGCCTTGCCTCACTGGATCACGCCCTCCCCACCACAAAAAAAACCACCCACCGCTTTAAGCAATGGGTGGCCTGGGAATGCCCCACAAGAGGGGGACGCGTAGTGTGTACGACCCCGAGTCTGCTATCAGTTACCAAGGCTGGCTGCCACCGCAGTACGCCCAGCCCCGGTTAGACAAAATCCTCTGCACCCTGGCTATCAGCCCAGTTGCCCGGTCTCGCGCAACCAGGTTTCGGAACGGCGAAGCCCTTCCTCCAGCTTCACCTTGGGCTGGTAACCCAACAGCTTTCGCGCCTTGGCACTGGACACGCCGGCCTTGCGCGCAAACATGTACATGACATCCGGGGCCACCTCGTTTGGTCGCCTGAACAGCGTGTTAAATCCCCAGATCATCCGGGTGAGCAGTACCGCCAGTGCCAGCGGGAGGGTACGCGGCGAGCCGGTGCGACCGGACCAGCGCCAGTGGTTGGAGAAGAAGTCCATGCAACTGACCGCCTCTTCGCCGCCGATGATGAAGATCTGCCCGCTAGCCTGAGGCAAGCCGGCCGCCAGCATCACGCCGTCAAGCAGGTCATCGACAAAGACCGGGGCAAAGATGCCGCTACCGCCGTTGGGCAGCAGCAGATTGCCGGACTTGGCCATCTTCAGCGGCTCGCTGAGCCAGGCTCGCGAGCCAGGGCCATAAACATCGGCTGGCCGTATGACGGTGCAGTCGATTTCGCCAGCGGCGTGTGCCGCCAGCACCATATGCTCGCAGGCGCCCTTGGCAACGCCGTAGCGATAGTCGGAACCGATCACCACGCCATTCTTTTCATCGGCCGTGCTGGTGTAGTCCCAGCCCATCGCCGCAATCGAGGAAAACTGCACGAAGCGCTTGGCGCCACCGGCGATGGCAGCGTCGAGACAGTTACGCACGCCAGCGACCGAGACCGCGCGATAGGCCTCCCAGGAGGCGGCCAGGGAAACGATTGCCGCCGTGTTGATGAACAACTCGCAGCCCTTGGCGTGCTCGGCCCACTGCGACGGCTGGGTCAGGTTGCCGGCAACAACGCCGTGCGCCGGGTCGGCCTGCAGATCCATGCCGCGCACCTCGACGCCCAGCGCCCGGTAGCGGTTGAGCAGCGCCCGACCGATGAAGCCGTTGGCGCCCGTGATGAATACACTGGCAGGCAGGCCCGGCGTCTGGCCATCGGCGCCGACGGGCATCTGGGTATCAGTCATTTTATTGTTCTCGATCGATGCCGCGGCAGCCTGCTCGGGCTGCCGCGCCAGGTCATCAGGCGCCGGTAGTGTAGTCGGGCTGCTGCGGGCGGATGTAGCGGGCCGGTTCCAGGCCACGGTCGCGGATCAGCTCGTCGATCATCCTCATGATGTCGCTGGCGTCCATCAGGCCGAGGTAGTTGCCGTCCTGGTCGAAGTTGACGTTGGCGCCATGGACGACCATGAAAGTGTCAGTGATCTCGGTATTGTCGGCCGGCACCATGAGGCTGTGGATCGAGCCACCCGGCTCGAACAGGTAGCTGCCAGCGGTCTGCGGCTGGTCGGGATACTCAACATAGTTCCAGCAGCCAGACATGGTAAACAGGTGCACCACGCCGGTGTGGTAATGCGTGGGCAGGAGTACCCCGGGGTGAAACTTGACGCGCAGCACCCACACGCCGCCCACCGGGTCGAGGAACAGCGGTTGTACATCGACCCCCGGAACCAGGGCGTCGTGGTAGGTAGGCAGCTCATTGGTATTGAGCGTGAGCAGGCTTTTATGATCGGCAATGATAGTTGGGAAGGCCATAATTGTTCTCATTGTGTGGGGATTGGCAGATTTCCGACACTGTTACTGTCGCGCTCAATCACTCATATAGCTTTGCATATCACGCCATAAACCAGACAATTAGCGACACGCACATCCAGCGATCAGCCCTCGGGTGTAGCATCCATGTCCAAGGGTGTGGCAACGCACCCGGTCGGGAGCCCGCTATTGGCTGGGCTATATTTTCAACGCCGCGGCGAGCGCAGGCCCGGATTTGTCACATCAAATCCCGGCATCCTCGCTGACTCAACTGGGCACTTGATATGACCTCCGTAGTCCGTGCCATCGCCCTTCTGGGATTTGACGAGTTCGCCTCCAGCCAGGGCCTCGACCCACGCCAACTGTTGATGGACGTCGGGCTGCCCGTCGATACACCGGAGCGTCTGGAAAGCATGATTGCCTATTCGAGGTACATCGCGCTGCTGGATCTGTGTGCCAAGCAATCCGGCAATCCGTTGTTCGGCCTGCAGTTCGGTCTGCATCAGGGTGCGCAGGTGCTCGGAAACCTGCTGTATATCATCCAGAACGCCAAGACCGTGCACGAGGCGCTCAAGGCCTTGAAAACGTTTTTCCATGTCCACAGCAGCGGAGGGGAAGTCCGCCTCGAGTTCCACGGCGAGAACGCATGGCTCACCTACGATGTGACCGATGGCGATGCCACATCCGTACGGCAAGACGTCGAACTGGCCATGGGAGTGGGTACGCGTTTGATGCAAAGTCTGTTGGGCAGCCGCTGGCATCCAAGCGCTTTGCAGCTACGCCACTCCGCCGCTGCCGCACCGAGTGTCTACAGGCATCTGCTGGGTGTCACACCGCGGTTCGACAGCCAGTGCAATGCCTGGATATTTGATGCCCGGCTACTGGATGCGCAGCTGAGCGCTGCGGACGAACGACTCCAGCAACTGATCCAGCGCCATGTGCAAGACCTGGAGCGGATCACCCTGCAGGAGCTACCGGCTTACGTGCAGAGACTGCTATGGGACATGCTGCCCAATGGCAAGGTCACCATCGAGGACGTGGCCGGGTACATGATGATCAGTCCGCGCACGCTGCAGCGTTATCTCCTGGCGGAAGACACCGGCTTCCAGGAGCTGCTGGACAAGACCCGACAGTCGATGTCCATACGCTACATCTGCGACTCGTCGATCAGCCTGACACAACTTGCCGGGCTACTTGGCTATGCCGAGCTCAGCACCTTCTCCCGTGCTTTTACCCGCTGGAACGGTGCAAGCCCGCGCAAGTGGAAGCAGCGTTATATCCAGGATCAGGCTGGCAGGTTGCATGCAGCAGAAGCCGCCAGCCAACAGCCACGGCCTGACTGAATCTGGCCGTTTCACTTCGCGTCATGCATGTCCAACGATGGCATTGCAGGCTGAAATCGCCCGCTACACTGATGTGGCGCCGATCGACCCTATAAGAATAAAAACTATGAATGTGAACCCGTTTGTCCGTGCACTCAGCTTGTCCTGCTTCGAGGAATTTGCCTCCAGCCAGGGGCTTAACCCCGTGGAGATGCTCCGCCGCGTCTCGCTACCGGCGGAGCTCCTGCGACGGCCGGAAGGCATCCTCTCCTATCGGCGTTTCTGCGCCCTACTGGACCTCTGCGAGTTGCAATCGGGCAACCCGCTGTTCGGCCTGCAATATGGACTGCACCAGGGTGTCAGCATCTTCGGCCCCCTGCTCTACCTGATTCGCAACGCGAAGACGGTCGGCGCCGCGCTGACAGAGCTGCGCCAGAATTACTCACTTCAGAACGGCGCCGCAGAGGTCCGGCTCGAGCTGGAGGGCGAACTGGCCGTTCTCAGCTATCACATCATCGAGTCCGACCTGCCGGGCGTCTGTCAGGCCGAGGAACTGGCCATAGGCATCGGCGTAAAGCTGATGCGAACCCTGGTGGGCGGCAGCTGGCAGCCGGGCACCGTGCTACTCAGGCATGCCCCGCTGACGGATCCCGCCGCCTACCGGCGCACCCTGGGCCTGATCCCGACTTTCGAGGCCAGCTGCCCCGGCCTGGTCTTCAGCTCCGACGCCCTCGACTTGCCGCTCAACTCAGCGGACGTGACGCTGCATCGGTTGCTCGAGGAACACATCGGCAACATGGAACGCCTGACCGCCGACGATTTGCCCTGCCATGTCAAACAGCTGCTGCGCAACCTCCTGCCCAGTGGCCGCGTGACCATAGAGAAAATCGCCGACTGCATGGCCTTCAATCCGCGCGCACTACAACGCCGACTGGCTCAGGAAGGGATCTCTTTCCAGGACCTGCTTGACGAGACACGCCAATCGATGGCCCGCCACTACCTGGAAGACCCGTCGATCAGCCTGGCGCAGATGTCGGGGCTGCTCGGCTACTCCGACCTCAGTGCATTCTGCCGCGCCTTTCATCGCTGGTTCTCGGTCAGCCCCCGCGAGTGGCAGAAGCAGCACTGTCCGAACAAGCAGCCACACCTACTCAGGAGCCGCCGCTACAAGCCCAGCTGACGCAGTACGGCGGGCAGACGAGGATCTGACGGGGCAACCTGGCGCATGCGCCTGGCGTATCCCATCGCCCGCTCGCGATCACCCGCCGAACCGTGCAGGAAAATCAGTCCATACAGCAGGTCGGCATCATCCGGTGCCAGGGCCAGACCTGCCTCCAATGACGCCCGGGCTTCATCCCTGCGCTGCAACTGGAGCAAAAGCAGGCCGTGGTTGTAGTGGATCCGCGGATTGTCCGGCAGCGCCTTGGCCGCCTCCCCCATCCAGTCGACCGCTTGTCCCGGCTGGCCATGTTCGACCAGCAGCAGGGCCAGCATATAGGCAAGGTTGCCCCTGTCGCCGCCGGGCATATCCGGCAGTCCCAGGCCGTCTTTCAACACCTGGATGGCCTCGTCCGCTCGCAGCGTGTCATTGGCCAGCGTGGCCAGGTTGACCCGCGCCGGGGCAAAATAAGGGTCCAGGCGCAACGCCATGCGGTACTGCTCCAGGGCCTCCAGCTTGCGCTCCTCGCGCTCCAGCAGCACGGCCAGGTTAAGCCGGTTGCCTGGCAGATCGGCGTTGCCACGCAGCCTATTCTCGTAGTCCGCCAGTGCGGTCTGGAACGATGCCCGACGCGCTTCGGGAAGGGCGATCCGCGGAATACCGGACAAGGCTCGCAGCGCCTCATCACGCACCGCCCGGTTGTCATCGTCGAGCAGTGGCAGCAGCCGCCTGACTCGCTCTACCGGCGGCAGTTCGGCGAAAGCCGGTATCGCATAGGCGCGGACCAGTGCACTGTCCTGCTGCAGCGCGGCCTCCAGAGTCGGTATGGCCGGCGCCCCCAGGTCGGCCAACCGCTCGGCGGCGGTTGCCCGGACGATCTCGGGCTTGCCCAGATCGCCAATCACTTCGGCCAGGCGCTGCACGGCATCGCGGCTGCCCTGTCGCGCAGCCTGCAAGGCTTCGCCATAGTGCGGCGGGCGGTTCGGTGCGTCGAACCAGCTGTCGATCTGGGTTGCCGCCCAGCTGGCGTCCTTGTCTTCATGGCAGCGGGTGCAGGCGTCCGGGCTGGCAGTCTTGTGCGACAGGTCCGGGCGCGGCAACCGGAAGCTGTGGTCGCGGCGCGAATCCACGCCCATGTAGGTGGTGGCGGGCATGTGGCAATTGACGCACTGCGCCCCCTGAGAGCCCGGCGCATGGTGGTGGTGTTCGACGCTGTCATAGTGCTTCGCCCGCAGGCCAGGGAAGCGCGCCGACGGCTCTTGCTGGTGGCACTGGCCACAGAGTGCATTGCCCTCCAGCTTGACCCGCGAACTGTGCGGGTCATGACAGTCGGTGCAGGTAACCCCCGCGGCGTACATCTTGCTTTGGGTGAACGAGCCATACACATAGACCTCGCCCTGAATCTGCCCATCGGCGTGATAGAGATCCGGACGCAGGGTTGCCGGCAGCGCGGCATCAAGCAGCGGATGCCCGGGCTGCTGGCCCACCCCCAACCCCTGGCGGCGACTGTGGCAGAACGCGCACTGCTCGATCAGGCCCTTGCCGCCCAGTGCCTTGAAGTCGACCTTCAGGCCCATCTCGGTCGCGGAGGCGGCATGCCCGGCGGCGCCCGCCGGATAGTTCGCCGCCCAGTCGACATGCGCCTGAGCGGGGCCGTGGCAGGCCTGGCAGCCGACGGTCTGCTCGCTCCAGGTCGTGGCAAACGTATCGGTCTGGTCGTCGTAGTGCTTCTGCAGGTTGGTCGAGTGGCAGTCCGCACACATGGCGTTCCAGTTCTGGTAGCGCCCGGTCCAGTGCAAGGAGTCCTCGGGCCTGAAGCGCTGGCCAGGGTAAAGCGAGAACCAGCGTTGACCACCCTGCTCCTTCGCCCGACTGTCCCAGGCGATGGTCAGCGCCTGCAACTTGCCCCCAGGGAAGGCAACCAGGTACTGCTGCAAGGGGTAGTGGCCAAAGGTGTAGCGAATCTCGAAGTCCTGCGCCTTGCCATCCGCGCCCTCGGTGTTGACCAGGAACTTGCTGCCTTGGCGAAAGAAGCGCGCCGCGACGCCGCTGTCGGAGAAACGCACACCAGCGAAGTCGCCCAGCACGTTCTGATCATTGGCATCGCGCAGCGCCCAGGCATGGTCGGACTGCGCCCAAACCTTCGCTTCCTCGGCATGGCAGCCCTGGCAACTCGCCGCCGGCGCATAGCCAGCCGCCTGCGTAGACAGCGTAGGCAGCTGCGCATCCTCGCCGTAGGCGGCCAGGGCAACCAGCAGAAGCCCTCCCAGGCCAAGCAGATATCGAAAAGCGGCCAAAGGGCCTCCTCAGGCAGTCTCGGTGATCTAATCGGCCAATACGCCGAAGGCACGCAGTCTAGCGACTGGCCGGAGAAACGGCTTGGCAGATCACGCCAGGATTGACTACTCCCAATCCTAAAAACATTTCTCAGCTGGCTGGTTCACATGGCGCATACGTCGCGGTCAACCAGGCTGATCAGCGGGCGATCCTCTCGCTGCATCGCATCTGCGCCCAACTGCTGAACTTTCGGATTATGCAGAGCAACGGCTTACGGGGCCTGCTTTATGCATTTTCGATTCTGCTGCCCGAGGGTTATGCCCAGCGGAGTAACGCCACTGCGGATGCCCTCGCCGCCGTTAGCCAACAGCCCGAGGCGCTAGCTGTCAGCAGGCGTCCCATGAGATGGCAACCAGAGTGGCCTCCGCTCAGGCTTGCGGCAAGGGATAGAGTCGCTCGTCGAACTGCTCCAGGCGCGGGAACGCCAGGGGCTGATCCTGTTCCAGTCCGCTCAGGCGCTGCTGGTAGGCAATCAGGAAACTTTGACGCGCCTCATGACTTATATAGGGCACGTGCCAGGCAATAAAGGGCGCCAATACGTCCATACCGACATAGGCCAGGGTGCCGCGCAACAAGGGCCGCAACATGTCCTCCAGCGGGCCATGAATGGCGCCATCGCCAAACATGTGCTCGCGTCCGCCCAGGGTCAGGCTGACCAGCACCCGCTTGCCACTCAGGCCGCCCTGGTCGTAGAAACGCTTGCCCCCGTAACAGACACCGGACACGAGCACCCGGTCAATCCACCCTTTGAGGATGGCTGGCACCGAGAACCAGTACAACGGAAAGTTGAGTATCAGCGTGTCGGCCCACAGCAGCTTGTCCAGCTCGCCCTGGATATCTGCAGCCAAACAGCCTTTCTTGACGCCCAGGCGCTGTTCCAGGGCATACACCAGATATTCTGGGTTCTCACGCTCGACGAAATCGGCAGCGCTGGCCACCGGATTCCAGTTCATCGCATAGAGATCGGAAACCTGCACTTCATGGCCCTGGCCCTGCAGGGTTTCCACCGCCAGGTCGCGCATCGCCGTGGTGAAGGATTGCGGTTCGGGGTGAGCGTGGACGATCAGTATCTTCATAAAAACTTCCTTTGAGCTTACAGGGCCTTTGTAGGGTGGGTTAGCCGAAGGCGTAACCCACCAAGCGGGTATCAGGCCAATATGGCCGATACCGAGGGCATCCATGGTGGGTTACGCCGCTGCGGGGGCTAACCCACCCTAGGAAAAACACGAAAAGCCGTGCCTCAACACTGCACGGCCTTGATTTCGACAAACTCGGCCAACCCCTCCTCGCCCCATTCGCGACCATTGCCCGACTGCTTGTAGCCGCCGAAGGGCGCGTGGTAATTGAAGGCCGCCCCGTTGATAAAGCATTGGCCCGCGCGCAACTGCCGCGCCAGACGCAAGGCGCGCTCTGGAGTACCGGCCCAGACGCCGCTGGACAGGCCAAACGGCGATTCGTTGGCCAGCTGCACGGCCTGCGCTTCGTCGGCATAGGGGATCAGGCAGAGTACCGGGCCGAAGATTTCTTCCTGGGCGATACGCATGCGGTTGTCGACGTCGGCGAACAGGGTCGGCAACTGGTAGAAGCCGCGCTCGAGCCCGCTGGGTAGTTCGCTGCCACCACAGAGCAGGCGCGCGCCTTCATCCTGACCGATACGAATGTAATCGCGCACCGTGCGCCGCTGTCCGGCCGAACACATGGGACCGAGGAAGCTCTGCGGATCCAGCGGATCGCCCAGGCGCAGGCTAGCGGTCTCCGCGATGGCCAGTTCCAGGGCCTCGGCGTATCGGCTGGCCGGCAGCAGCATGCGGGTCAGGGCGGTGCAGGTCTGCCCGGAGTTGAGCATCACGTCCTGCACGCCGTGGCGCACTGCGGCGGCCAGGTCGGCATCCTCGGCGATCAGCAGCGGCGACTTGCCGCCCAGCTCCAGGCACACGCGTTTGACCGACGGCGCGGCGGCCTGGGCCACGCGCACCCCGGCACCGGTGGAACCGGTGAACGACACCATGTCCACCTCTGGGTGCTTGGCCAACGCTTCGCCGACCTTGGCGCCTGGGCCACTGACCAGATTGAACACCCCCGCCGGCAAGCCGATGGACTGGATAATCTGGGCCAGCAGGAAGGCATGCAGCGGCGTCTCCTGACTCGGTTTGACCACCACGGTGCAGCCAGCCGCCAGAGCCGGAGCGAGCTTGCCGAGCAATTGGTGCAGCGGGTAGTTCCAGGGATTGATGAAGGCGCACACCCCCACCGGCTCGCGCAGCACCAGGGAGTTGCCGACCTCGCGCACCTCATCCATCAAGGCGGCGACCTCTACGTAGTGGCGCAAGCCTTCGAGTGGCCCGTCGACCTGGATAGACCGGCACCATTGCACCGGCATGCCCAGCTCGGCGGTGATCAATGCCGCCATCTCGTCGGCGCGGGCCTCGAGCTGATCGGCCAGGGCCTGGATATAGCCGGCGCGCACCTTGGCCGAGGTCGCGGCCCAGACTGGGAAGGCCCGACGCGCGGCCTGCACCGCACGCTCGACATCACGCTCGTCGCCCAACGGCACCAGCCCTGCGACCTGCTCGGTCGCCGGATTGAGCACCTCGGCCAGGCCATTGCCTGCGGGCGCCACCCAGGCTCCATCGATAAACAACTGGGTGTGCTTATGCATGACACGGCTCCTCGACCAGTTCGGCAGCGCAGCGGGCAATGCGCCGGCAGGCGTCCTGCAACGCCGCACTGCCGAGCACCAGGCCCAGACGTATATGCCCGGCAGCGCTGGGACCGAAGGCTTCGCCGGCCAGCACCGAGACGCCATGGCGGTCGAGCAGGCGGTCGGCGAAATCCTGGGCAGACAGCCCGGTGGCGCGGATATCGACCATCACGAACATACCACCGTCTGGCTTCAGAGGACGTAATCCGGGGCAGTCGGCGAGGCACTCACAGACCAGATCGCGTCGCTGCCGATAGGCTTCACGCATCGCCTCCAACTCTGGCATTTGTGCCTCCAGGGCGACACAGGCGGCGTCCTGGATAAAGTCCGGCGAGCCATACAGCATGCACAACGCCAGGTTACCGAGGTGCTCGGCAAGCTCTGGCGGCGCCACCACCCAGCCGACCCGCCAGCCGGTCATGGCGTGGGACTTGGACAGGCTGTTGAGGGTCGCGGTGCGCTCGGCCATGCCCGGCAGGCTGGCCGGGCTGACATGCTCACCCTCGTACAGCAGCTCGCTGTACACCTCATCGGAAATCAGCCACAGATCATGGCTAATGCACAGCTCGGCCAGGGCCTCCCAGGTGGTGCGCGGCAGGCTGGCGCCGGACGGATTGTGCGGGCTGTTCAGCACCAGGGCGCGGGTGCGCGGCGTGATGGCCGCAGCGACGTCCTCGGCCTGTACCCGGAAGCCATGCTCGGGGCGCACCGGCAGCGGAATCACCTTGGCTCCGCAGGCACCGAACACTGCCTCGTAGGTCACGTACATGGGCTCGGCGACTATCACTTCATCGCCGGGCTCGAGCACACACTGGGCCACACAAAACAGCGCACATTGGCCGCCGGCCAGCACCACCACCTGCTCGGCATCGACTGCCTGACCGCTGCGCAGCCCATGGCGCTTGGCGATGCTTTCACGCAGCGCACGCTTGCCGGTGACCTCGGTGTAGTGGGTATTGCCGGCCAGCAGGCTGTCGATGGCGGCCTGCACCACCGGCTGCGGAGTGTCGAAATCCGGGTCGCCGACCGACAACAGCAGCACGTCCTCACCGAGCGCCTGGCGAGCCAGGGCACGGTAGTGAATATCCCAGGCAGCGGCGCCGTCACCGGCGATACGTTGGGTCAGGGTGGAAAAACGCATTTAGATCTCCTTGCCCGCCTTATTGGGCGCAGGCGTGCTTGAGTTCGATCAGGGTCACGCCGGGATGGCTGAAGCCCGCCGCCAGCTGGTCTTGCAGCTGATCCAGGCTCTGCGGCTGGCGCACTTGGCAACCAAAGGCACCGGCCAGCGCGGCGAAATCCGGGTTGCGCGGCAATACGCCAATCGGCTCGATGTCCAGATCGAGCATGTCGTCGCGGATCTGCCCCAGGGCATCGTTGTTCCACAGCAACACCACCAGCGGGCTGTCCAGCTCTTCCACCGCGGTGGCCAATTCCTGGGCGGTATAGAGAAAGCCGCCATCGCCGACCAGCACTAGGCCAGGCCGCTCGGGGGCGCCCAGCTTGGCGCCGATACCCGCCGGCAGACCGTAGCCGAGGGTGCCGTATCCGGTGGGGTGCAACCAGCTACGCGGCGCACGGCTGGCAAACAGGTAGTTGCCGCTGTAGGCCAACTGGGTCATGTCGGTGCTGATAAAGGCGTTGTCCGGCAGCACGGCGGCGATGCGCGCCAGAATGGCCTGATGAATGCGTTGCAACGGCCCCTGGCCGTCCTCGACCGCCGCACGCAGCCCGGCCACCGCGGCAATTGCCGACGCTGGATCACGCGCCTGCTGCGGCAAACGTACCAGCAGCGCCTCGACGGTCTGCCGCGCATCGCCCTTGAGCGCCACTGCGCAGGGGTAGAAATCGTTGAACTTGCGCGGGTCGATATCCACCCGCAACAGCTCGCCGGTCAGCGGCAGGCGTTCGCGCCAGAAATCGGTATCGGCCATTTCGCTACCGACTGCCAGCACCACGTCGGCCTGCTCGATCAACTGCCAACCGGGTTCGACGCACAGGGTCGCACCGGCATGCAGTGGCGCCTGTGGTGGCAACAAGCCCTTGCCGGCGACGCTGGTGAACAGCGGCGCCGCCAGCCGTTCGCTGAGCGCGGCCAGTGCCGCACCGGCCTCCAGGGCACCGCCGCCGGCGATGATCATCGGCCGCTTGGCGCCAACCAGTTTGTCGGCGGCCTGTTGCAGCGCCTCGGCACTCGGCAGGCCACGGCCTGGCCGACGTACCACCTCGGCACTCCAGTCGCGGGCGATCGGCTCGGCGAGTACATCCAGCGGCACCGAGATATGCACCGGCCGCGGCCGTTCGCTGTCGAACACCGCATAGGCGCGGGCGATCAGTTGCGGCAGGTCCTCGGCGCTGGTGGCCACGGCCGAGAAGGCGGTGATCGGCGCGGTCATCGCCCGCTGATCCTGGGTTTCGTGCAGGCAACCCCAGCCCTTGCCGAGACTGGCGCTGTGGTTGACGCTGGAGATCACCAGCATCGGGATCGAGTCGGCATGCGCCTGGCCGATCGCCGTGGCGGCATTGGTCACGCCGGGGCCGGTGATGACGAAGCACACCCCGGGCTTGCCGGTCACCCGCGCATAGCCGTCGGCCATGAAGCCGGCGCCCTGCTCGTGGCGGGTCAGCACGTGGCGAATACCGCTGCCGGGCAGACCGCGATAGAGTTCCAGGGTGTGCACCCCGGGAATCCCGAATACGGTGTCTACGCCGTAATTGGCCAGCAGGCGCACCAGCGCCTGGCCGCCGGTCAAAGCTTTTGTTGTTGTCATGGGGTGGTCCTCAACAATGATCGGCGGGTTGGCCGAGGCGGATCAGGGCATCCACGGCAACGGCGCCCTGGGCATTAACCAGCAGCGGGTTGACGTCCAGTTCCAGCAGCTGCTCGGCGTACTCGCAGGCGTACTCCGCCACCGCGCGAATCGCCTGCACCAGGGCATCCAGATCGACCGCCGGGCGGCCGCGGAAACCTTGCAGCAGCGGTGCGCTACGCAGACTCAGCAGCGCCTCGCGAATTGCCGCATCGGTGGTCGGCAGTAACAGGCTGCGGCTGTCCTTGAGCAACTCCACAAGAATCCCGCCGGCGCCGAGCACCAGGGCCAGGCCAAAGCCGTTCTCACGTTTGATGCCGACGATCAGCTCGGCCAGCGGCGCCGGCGCCATGCGCTCCAGCAGCACCTGCTCGAAGGCCAGCTCAGGAGCATGCCGCGCCAGACTGACGCGCATGTCGTCGAGCGCCGCCTGCAGAACCTGAGCGTTGCCCAGATTGAGCGCCACGCCACCGGCCTCGGTCTTGTGCGGCAAATCGGCACTGACCACTTTGAGCGCCAGCGGATAACCCAACGCCTGAGCCGCCTCCAGCACCTGCCCGGGGGTGCTCAGCATGCCCTCAGGCAAAGGCAGGCCGAAACCGCCCAGGGCCTGCTTGGCTTGCCACTCATCGAGCAAGCGGCCGCTGCCCGTCAGTGCTTGTGGGCAGATCGGCGTCAGGGCCGATTCACCGCGCGCCAGCAGGGCCTCGCGGCGCTGCCGGTAATGGGCGATACGACCCCAGGCCGCCAGGCCATCTTCGACCCCCTGCAGAGCCGCCACGCCGTGCGCGTGCAGACGCTCGCGAGCACTGGCCGGGAGCAGTTCGGGGAAGGCCGAGGCGACGAACCCCGGTTTGCCGTGACGCGCCAGGGCGGCGCAGTACAGCTCCAGCAGCAGGTCGCACTGCGGGCGCTCAGCCGAGGCTTCATCGGGATAGTCGAGCACCAGCAGAGCGGCATCGGCCGGGCTGCGCAAGACACTGTCGAGCATTCGCTCGAGGGCTTCGCTTTCGCCCCAGATGGCGGTGGTGAAGTCCAGCGGATTGACGATATTGGCGTAGCTCGGCAACACCTCGGCCAGTTCGCTGCGCTGCTTGTCGTCCAGCGGCGGCAGACCCAGGCCGTTGCGTTCGGCGTAGTCGGCAATCAGCCCGGCATCGCCACCGGAACAGGCCATTGCGGCCAGGCTCGGCCCCGCCGGCAAATTGCCACAGGCCGCCGCCTTGAGGGTTTCTACGAAGCTCACCGGGCCGCTCACGCGGATCACCCCGAGGCGCTCGAACAGCGCGTCATACAAGGCATCGGAGCCGGCCAGGGAACTGGTGTGGCTGAGTGCCAACTCGGCGCCGATCTGCGATACCCCGGTCTTCAGGGCGATGATCGGGATGCCTTTTTCCAGCGCCTTGTGCGCTGCCTGGGCGAAACCGGGAACGTTTTTCAGCCCCTCCAGGTGTAAGCCGATGGCGGTGACGCGTGGCTCGTCGAGCAGCACGTCCATCAGCTCGGCGACGCCCATTTGCGCCTGATTACCCACCGAGGCCATGTAGGCCACCGGCAGCGAGCGGTCGCTCATCGACAGGTTGTAGGCGAAGTTGCCACTCTGGGTCAGCACCGCCACGCCCTTCTCCACCTGCTCGCCACCATGGGCCACCGGCCACAGTGCGGCGCCGTGCAGGTAGTCGAGCAGGCCGTAGCAGTTCGGCCCGAGCAGGGCCATGTCACCAGCGGCTTCGAGCAAACGGGCCTGCAGCGCCTCGCCCTCGGCGCCGGTTTCGGCGAAACCGGAGGCGTAGCAGATGACGCCGCCCGCCCCTTTGGCGGCCAGTTCAGCCACCGCCTGCACGGTCAACTCCTTGTTAGTGGCGATAAACACCGCATCCGGCCCACTGGGCAACTCGGCGATGCTGGCGACGCAGGACACGCCTTCCAGCTCGGCATGCTGCGGATTGACCAACCACAGGTCACCCGCATAGCCGCCTTCGGCGCAGCGCTTGAGGGCGCGGGCCATGCTGCGCCCGCCGATAAAGGCCAGATGGCGCGGCGCCAGCAGGCGCTTGAGGTTATCTCTTTGGCTCATGACGATCCCCTTAGCGCAACAGCGGCCGCAGCATTTCACGGGAAATGATGTGACGCTGGATCTCAGACGTGCCCTCCCAGACCCGCTCGATCCGCGCATTACGCCAGATGCGTTCCACCGGACCTTCATCCATCAAGCCCATGCCGCCGAATATCTGCACCGCTTCGTCGGCCACCTTGCCCAGTACTTCGCTGGCAAACAGCTTGGCCATGCCGGCGTCGGCATCGGTCATGCTGCCCTGGTCCATCTTCCAGGCGACATTCAGCGCCAGTAACTCCGCTGCGCGAATCTGCGTGGCCATATCGGCCAGCTTGAACGACACACCCTGATAGGTGCCGATCGGCCTGCCGAACTGTTGGCGGTCGGCTGCCCATTGCAGCGACAGATCCATGGCGCGCTGGGCCTGACCGACACAGTTGGCGGCGACCATCACGCGGCCTGCCGTCAGCCAGGCGTTGGCCACTTCCCACCCCTTGTCGACTTCACCAAGGACTTTGCTTGCGGGTACGCGGCAGTCGTCGAAGAATATTTCATAGGTGTGATAACCGCGGTTGCTCACGCACTTTGGCCCACGGCGAATGGTCATCCCAGGGGTGTCGCGGTCGACCAGAAAGGAGGTCACGGCGTTGCGCTTCTTGCCGTTTTTCTCGTAGCTGTCGGTGACGGCGAAGACGATCGCATAGTCGGCGTGACCGGCGTGGCTGATAAAGTGCTTGCTGCCATTGAGCACAAAGTCATCACCATCGCGCAGCGCGCGGGTTTTGATGGCGTTGGCATCGGAGCCGGCACCCGGCTCGGTGAGGGCGAAGCAGTCGATTTTTTCGCCGCGCACGGTGGGCAGCAGATAGTCGTCGATCTGCTGACCCTTGCACGCCATGAGAATTTTCGACGGCCGCGCGACAAATACATGCAGGGCCCATGAACACTTGGACAACTCACGCTCGATCAGGGCCTGGGAGAAATAGTCCAGGCCACCGCCGCCCACTTCTTCGGGCATGTTGAAGGCATACAGACCCGCCGCAATCGCCTTGTTGCGAATCTCTGCGGCCAACTCGGGGGAGACTGCATCGGCGCGGTCGACCACCTCTTCATGGGGCAGCAATTCTTTTTCAACGAAGCTGCGCGCCGTGTCGACCAGCATTTCGTGTTCATGACTGAGTTGGAAATTCATCACTATGTCCTGTGGTGTAAGGCGGCGCTTCAGCGGCCAATAAATAGGGGGGCACGTTTTTCCATGGCGGCGCGCAGGGCCTCGGCGCCATCCTCACTGCGACCGCAGAGCAGGCCGGCTTGGCGCTCGGCCTCGAGCTGCTGAGCCAGGCTGCGCTGGGCGCCGGCCTCGATCAGGGTCTTGGTGTGGGCGAAGGCGAAGGTCGGCCCGCTGGCCAGGCGCGTCGCCAGTTCGCCGGCCACTGCCAGCAACTGCTCATCGGCGCAGACTTCACCGACCAGGCCGGCAGCCAGGGCCCGTTCGGCGCCCCAGAGTTCGTCGAGAAACAACAGGCGCTTGGCCTGCTCGCTGCCGATCAGGCGCGGCAGGTGCCAGCTGGCGCCGGCATCCGGGGCATAGGCCATGCTGGTGTAGCCGGCCTTGAAGCGTGCCGACTGCGCGGCCAGACGAAAATCGCAGCACAGGGTCAGATCCATGCCGGCACCGACCGCGGTGCCGTTGATGGCGACGATGGTCGGCTTGGCAAAGGCATGCAGACGAGTCATCAGGGCATGGGCGGCTTCGGTCCAGCCGTAGCTTTCCAGATCGCCACGCGCCTCGGCCGCAGCCCACTCGGCCAGATCAGCACCGGCACAGAAGCTTCTGCCGCTGCCGGTCAGCACCAACACGCGCACGGCGGAGTCGGCGCTGAGCTCATCGAGCAAAGCATGCAAGGCCTTGAGCGTGGGAATGTCCAACGCATTGCGTTGCTCGGGGCGATTCAGGGTGATCCAGGCGACGCCGCCTTCCACTTGGGTCAACAGACTCGATGCAGTGCTCATGAGAATCCTCGGCTTTTATTTTGGTGAGAAGGACGGGATACACGCCCTTCCGAGAGGCAATACTAAACACTTGTTCAATAGCATGGCAATCAATTACCGCAGTTAGAAAAACACTCTATCTATCTGTATTTAATAGGTTTTATATTTTTAACCGACCACGCGTTACAACTTCGAACAACCGCTTACAGCAGCAAAACAAAGGCCTGACCGTTGCCGGCCAGGCCTGTGTGATGCACCCAGCGAAGCCCGTGGTTAGCCGGCAGCACCGACCAGCGGCTTGGCTGAGGCGAGTTGCGGCTCAGGCTCAGAGTCGTGGCTGACCAGCGGCAGGATCTTGATACAGAAGATGCCGTAGATCAGCGCGATGATCGGGTTGATCCAGTTGAAGAAGGCGAAAGGCGCATATGACAGGGTGGCGACCCCCAGGGTCGCGGCCATGTACACGGCGCAGGCGTTCCAGGGGATCAGCGCGGATGTCACGGTGCCGCCGTCCTCGATGGTGCGTGACAGGTTGACCGCAGCCAGACCGCGAAGACGGTACTCCTCCTTCCACATCTGCCCAGGCAGTACCAGGGACAGGTATTGGTCACCGGTCAGCACGTTGACGCCGATGCTGGTGGCCAGGGTCGCGCCGATCAAGGCGCCGACTGAGTGCACGCTGCGCACGATCAAAGCGAGCAAGAAGCGGATGAAGCCAATACGCTCGAGCACGGCGGTCATCATCATCGAGCAGAACACCAGGAAGGCCATGAACACCATGCCGGCCATGCCGCCACGGCTGAGCAGGCTGTCGACCACCTCGTTACCGCTGCTCGAAACAAAGCCGGTGGCCATCACGGTCCACAATGCCTTAACCACCATGAGCGCACCGGTCTGCCCGCTATCAGCCATGAAGCGCTCGATCACCGGCGCCTGGAACAGCACCGCAAACACACAGGCCAGAATGCTGCACAGCATGATCGCTGGAAAGGCCGGCGCCTTGCGCACCGACAGACCTAGCAAGGCCAGTAGTGGAATCAGGTTGTACCAGGCGATATTGAACGAGCCGGCCAATTGCGCCTTGAGTTCGCCGACATTGGAAACGGCTTCACCCTGGATATCCGCAGTCAGCGCCAGGATGGAAAACAGCACCAGGGCAATCAGGAAGCTGGGGACCGACACCCAACTCATGTGGCGAATATGGGCGAACAGATCAGAGCCCACCACGGCCGGAGCCAGGTTGGTGGTTTCCGACAGCGGCGACATCTTGTCGCCAAAATAGGCGCCCGCGACTACCGCACCCGCGGTTATTTCCGCCGACAGGCCGAAACCGTGGGCGGTGCCCATCAGGCCCACGCCGATGGTCGCAGCGGTGGTCCAGGAGGAGCCAATGCACAGCGAGACGATGGCGCAGATCATACAAGCCAGGGGGTAGAAAAAGGCCGGCGACAGCAGGCTGAGCCCGGCATACAGCAGGGTTGGCACTGTACCCGCGATGATAAAGGCACCGATCAGCACGCCGATCGATAGAAAAATGAAGATTGCCCCTACCGTCTTGGCGTTGGTGGCGACGATCTCGCGCTCCAGTTCACCCCAGGTGACCCCATTCTTCATGCCGATCAAGGCGGCAAAGCAGCCCACCATGATCAACGCGAGTTGCAGCGGACCGGACATCGGATCGTCGAACAGGCTCAGCGAGCCGGCGATCAGTGCCAGCAGGACGGCGCCGACCAGCAGCGCGTCCAGAGCGGACAGTTTGCGGAGCTTCATTGTTGTTATCTCCCAAAGACCAAGGTTTTACCGGGACCAGTGCCCGGTTCCGCCTTGAGTATTGGCAAGCGATGTAAGCCCCCGTTGAACACCGGGAAAGAAGATGTAAGAAGTGGTAACGCGACTGTTACACGGCGGGCAGCTGCACCAGGGTTTGCCTAATCGCCTGCTGGGTGTCCGCGATCAGTTGGCGCAGCGGTTCCGCCAGTTCCATACAGAGGGTCTCGACTTCCGCTTCGCCGGCCGCTTCAAGACGGCGCAGCATTACCGCCAGTTGCCGCCCGCCGAGTGACTCGCTGGCGCTGGCCAGGCGATGGGCTGTGCCGGCGATTTCCGGGTAGTCCAAGGCCTGCAGGGCCGTCAGCAAGAGCTCGCCCTGTTGCTGCAGGAGGCCTTGCAGCAGGCGCAACAGCTGGGCGAGTTTACCGCCCCCCAGCGCTTCGCGATGGGTGTGCAACACGTGCGGATCGAGCAGTGCCTCGCCCGCCATCACCAGCTCATTTTGCACCATGCCGGCCAGGGCCTGACGCAAGGCCGGCAGCTGGATCGGCTTGGCAATCACCCCCTGCATACCGGCATCCAGGTAGCGCTGGACCATGGCCGGTTGCAGGCTGGCGGTGAAGGCGAAGATCGGCGTCTGCCGATTGGCCCCCAGCGGGTCCTGACGAATTTGTCGACACAGCTCCACTCCGCTCAGCCCCGGTAGCTGCACATCGAGCAGAATCAGGTCGAAACGGCATGCCTGGCAGTGGCGCAGGGCCGGCGCAGCATCTTCGGCCAGGCTCACCCGGTGCCCTTCGCGCTCCAACAGGCCCTGGGCCACCTCGCGATTCAGCGCAATGTCTTCCACCACCAGCACATGACGAGCCTCAGGGGGGGATTCCAGTGCCGCACTGGCCGCGAGCGGCTGCGGGGGCTGCGCCTGCTGCAGCCAAATATCGAACCAGAACCGGCTGCCATGGCCTTCGCGGCTGTGCAGGTGGATCTCGCCGCCCATGGCCTGCACCAGACGCTTGCAGATGGCCAAACCAAGTCCGGCACCGCCATAGCGCCTGGCCACCTGTTCGTCGGCCTGCACGAAGCGCTCGAAGATCCGCGCCTGCATCGCCTCGGGGATGCCTATACCGTCATCCTCCACTTGGATGCGCAGGCGCTGGCGTCCTGCATCCTGTTGCAGCAGCGCCACCTGCAGCTGGATCCGCCCGTGGTGGGTGAACTTGATGGCATTGGCCAACAGGTTGGTCAGAACCTGCCGCAGGAACTGCTCGGGGCCGCGGAAGTAGCTGCCCAGGCCCGGATCGAGGTGACTCATGAGCTGGCTGGCACTGGCCTGCGCCCGAGGCTCGAGCAAGGTGAGTACCTCGTCCAGCAACTGTTGCAGAGAAAAGCCCACCGGCTCGACGCGGGCCTCGCCCTCCTCCAGCTTGGCGAAATCCAACAGATCGTTGAGCAACGCCAGCAGCCCCTCGCCGGCCTTGTGCAAGGCCTGCAAGCGCCGCTGGCCGAGCTTGTCCCGAGGTGCGTCGCGCAGCAGCTCGGCCATGCCCAGTATGCCGTTCAGCGGGGTACGCAGTTCGTGGCTCATGGTGGCAAGGAAGCGTGACTTGGCCAGGTTGGCCGCTTCGGCCTCCTCCTTGGCGCTGTGCAGACTGGCGGTACGCCGCTCGACCATCTTCTGCAGTTCGTCCTTCTTGTCCTGCAGGGCCAGGCGGTCAGCCTCGCGCCGGCCCATATCCTCGACTATGGCCTGGCGCATCTCGTCCAGGGCATGGGCCACCGCATCGATCTCATCCTCTGCCGCGCCGCGGCCTTTTTCCAGACGCAAGGGCAGCTGCCACTCGCCACCGGCGAGTTGCCTCGAGAAGGCCGCCATGGCCAGCAGGTGGCGAGTCACCAGACGGTGGAATAACCAGGACAGGGTTATGGCCAGGCCGCAGATGAACAGCCCCATCCACAACAGGTTGGTCAAGCCGCTGGCATACAAACGCCGGTGTACCGCCTCCAGATCTACGCCTATCTCCAGGGAGCCGAGTGCGCGCAATTCGCCATCGGCCATGCGGTAACTCAGACCGAAGCGCTCGGTGCGCGCCGCGTCGGCGGGCAGCTGATGGCCTTGCAACAGATCGAAATCGGTACTGCGCAGCCGAACCCAGGCGATATCGGGGAAGTCGACCAGGCCGCGCAGTTGCACGTCCAACTGAGCCTGGTTGAGGTCCCACAGGCTGCGCTCGATGCTGGCCAGGTAACCGCTGCGGATCAACTCGAGTCGCGAGACGATGCCCTGCATCTCGCGACGATACTCGAAGTACAGTTGCAGGGCGCTGGCCAGCAGGGTGAAGCACAGACTGAACAGCAGAATGAAACGCAACAGGCGTCGCGACAACTCGCCGGACGGTGACACGGCCCAGGACTTCACGGCTGCCTGTCCGACTGCGACTGCAGCAGCCGATAAGCATGCTCGCTTTCCCGCAGCCAGCGCTCGACGTACTCACTGCTCGCCAGACGTTGCAGCTCCCGGTCGATATCGGCCATCCGCGCCGCCAGCGGCGAGCGCTTCGACACCGCAAAATAAAGGTGGTCCACGGCCAGGGTCAGCGGCAGCACCTCGATCTCGTCGGCGCCCGGAAGGTATTCGAGGAACAGCTTGCCGGTGCGCCGTTCATGGGCGATGAAGTCGATCCGCCCGCGGATCAGTTTGCCAAAGTTCTGCCGATTACTGGCCACCCACTCGACATTGCCATGAACGGCCACGAAACGGTCGAAGGCCTGGCCATAACTCTCGCCAAACAGCAGGCCGCCGCGATAGCGCGCCAGGTCCTCAAGTCGGGTCACCGCCAGTGGCTTGCGCCGGTTGTAGAAAACCGCCACCTCTTCGCGCAACAGGGCCACCTGGCTGAACAGCAAGCTGCGCTCGCGCTCGGCCGAGCGGTAGGCAATCACCAGATCGACACGGCCCTCGGCCGCATCCGTCAGGCACCGCTTCCAGTTGCCGAGCACCACCACCTCCAGCGGCAGGCCGAGCCGGCCGACCACCTCGCGCACCGCGCGGGGCGCCAGGCCCTGCACCTCGCCACTGGCATCGCTCCAGGAAATCGGCGGATACACCGGATAATCGCAGTAGCGCACAGGCGCAGGCGCAGGCGCCGCCAGGCTCGCCGCGCTCAGGCACAGTCCAGCCAGCAGCAGCGCCAGGCGCAGGGGAACAGTCATTGCCTACTGCTGACCGCAGCGCTGAACAGGTAACCGGCGCCGTGAATGGTGATGATCAACTGCGGGTCGGCCGGGTCGTCGTTCAACTTGCGCCGCAGACGGCCAACCAGTACGTCGATCGATCGGTCATTCGGTAGCCACTCACGGTTGCGGATCTGATCCATCAGTTGGTCGCGGCTCAGGGTGTGCCCGGCGTTGCGCAGCAGCACGCTGAGCAGCTGGAACTCGCCCTGAGTCAACAGGCCCTCGCTACCGTCGGCGGCCACCAGCCGACGCCTATCCACGTCCAGAGCCCAGTCGCCGAAACACTTCAGATGGCGGGCTTTCGCCTGCGGCTGTAACGCCTGAACGTGGCGCACACGGCGCACCAGATTCTTCGCCTTCGACACCAGCTCACGCGGATTGAAGGGCTTGACCACGTAATCGTCGGCGCCGCACTCGAGGCCGACGATACGGTCGATTTCATCATCACGGCCGGTGATCAGGATGATCCCCACCTCCGAGCGCACGCGTAACTCACGCGTCAGGGTCAGGCCATCCTTACCCGGTAAGCGGATGTCCAGCATGACCAGATCTACCGGGAACTCCAGCAGCCTGTCCTCAGCCTGTTCCGCGGTCTCGGCGCAGTGCACCTGATAACCATCGCGCAGCAGATAGGATGCGAGCAATTCGCGGATCACTGGATCGTCATCAACGATCAGTACACAGGGTTTTGTCGTCATCACTGTGCCCCCACCGCAACATAGGCGCGGCCAACTCTTGGATTTATTTTGGGTAAAACAGGGTACTTGCTTTGCCAGCCAATGTAGTCATTACTGAACGAATGATCAATAGCCTCAAAGAGTGGCTACACACAACGACGAAAGCCGCTCACTTGCAGGCCATCGACCCAAGCTTCGCAGATCTGCACACCCTGCGCCGGAGTGAAAGTCGCACTGCTGAGCCCGTACTCCAACCACAGGCCATCGAGCAGAGCGCTCAGGCCGATGGCCGCAAGTTCGGCATCGAAGTCGGTCCAGCCTTTCGATTCAGCCAGCTCTGACAGGGCGAGCGCGAGGATGGCCCGGTATTCACCGTAAGACTGTTCGTGGGCCAGATTAATCACTTCGGCCGTTTTGACTGCCCCCCAGAACGCTAACCAAGCGTCGAGAAGTTCGGGGGCGAGTACCTCGGGGGAAAACGACGCACGAAATAACGCCGATAACCGCGCCCTGGGATTTGCTGCAGTGGCTCCGATGGCTTCGCGCAATAGCCCCATAACCCGCCCGGTGACCGTCAGATAAGCCTCAGCCACAAGCTCTTCCTTGCCCCGGTAGTGGTGATTGATCAGGCCGACCGACACCCCCGCCTCGGCGCATATCTTGCGGATCGAGGCTCCCTGAAAGCCATGGCGCTTGAGGCACACCAGAGTCGCTTCGACCAAGTGCGCCTTACGTTGTTCAGGTTCCAGGCGAGAGAAACGCGTTCCCAGGGTCATGCCGACAACTCCATTGCTGATTCCGATCGATTTGAACGAATGTACAGCAAGATCGGTGACCTTACCTACCCGACAGGGGTATGGCTGCGCGCAAACCAGGCTTGGATAATGGCGCCAGCCGCCTGATTGGCAACCATCTCCAGTGAACATGCGTCGGGCTCTGAAAGGCATGTTTAGAACCGTTCAGACCGCTTGAGGTTGAACCTGGAATGCAGGGCAATTCAGATGTTGAACTGACCCGCTGCCATGCTCCACTTCCGGCCTGCGGAGATTTCTTATCCCGCTTAGCCTGTTACACCGACCAACTCAGGCATAGCCTTCATGTTTGTTCATCGGCGATATTAGCCGTCCACTGCTCGTAGAACGCGGGCAGCTCTGAAGCCTTGCCGACAAAGCGTGGCGCACGTTTGTCGAGAAAGGCTGCGACACCTTCCTTGCCATCACCAATGCTGGTGTAGAACATTGCCAGCGATTCGATGCGATGCGCCTCAAACGGATCGGCTTGTGCACTGTTTCGATAGAGCATCTGCCGGCTGAGCGCGGTGGCAACGGGCGAGCGATCCTGCACCAGTCGTCGTGCAAATACCTCAGCCTCTTCCAGCAGTGCGTCGGCGCTGTGAATCGAGCGAACCAGGCCGCCACGCAGAGCTTCGTTCGCATCAAATATGTCGGCGGTGTAGACCCACTCCAGCGCTTGCTGCAAGCCTACGATGCGCGGCAGAAACCAACTCGAACAGGCTTCGGGGACGATGCCAAGACGACCGAAAACGAAACCAAAGCGTGCTTTTTCCGAGGCGAGGCGAAAATCCATCGCCAGCGTCATGGTGGCCCCGATGCCTACCGCAGGGCCATTAATCGCGCCAACCACAGGCTTGCGGCAGGCCTGGATGGCCAAGGTCACTTGACCGCCGGTATCGCGAACCCCGTTACGAATTTCCGGCGTATCAATGCCTTCGTGCATGTCCCTCAGGCTGGGCGAGAGAGTCTCATCCAGGCCGAAAACGTTGCCCTCCACCGACAGATCCATGCCGGCACAAAAAGCTCGACCCGCGCCCGTCACCAATACCACGCGAACGTCATCATCCACGCTGGCGCGCTTGAAGGCATGCTCCAGCTCGCCCGCCATCTCGACGGTAAACGCATTCAACAGTTCGGGTCGGTTGAGTGTCAGCTTCAACAAGCCATCGTCGACATGCCAGTCCAGCGTTGCATAGTTCATCGAATCATCCTCGTGGTCTGGCTTTGATCGTAACGCCATGTAGGCGCCGGGCATGCCTCGAGCCCCGAAGCGAGGCATCACCCGGTTGCGCCATGGCCCGGCAAGGGCACTATGGCTGGATTGCCAACATGTAGCGGCTGTTGGATGACGCCGGACAGCGAGCCCAAGACGATCCCCTTGACCAGTGCTTGTCGCTCCGCTGGTTCCAAAGCGGACTGTTGCAGCCAACTCGGCAGATTGTTCAGCCACGCAATCACAGCGTGCACAGTCGCCCTGAGCAGCCGAATCGGGCCCGTGGCGCCGGCATCGAGCAAGCGCCTCAGGACGCTGTCCTCATAGCGCTGGCGCATCTGCTGGATCTGCTTCTGGTGTTGTGGGGAAAGGCAGCGGAACTCCTGCTCGGCCATCATAAAATTCAAACTGCGCCGTTCATGCAGGGCGATATGCGCCCACAAAAGGCTTAGCAGGCGCTCATGAGCGTTGCCCCGGGACGTGGTGAAAACCGCTTCGAGCAGATCGTCATAGAGCTCCTCGATCAGCTCGAACAGCAGGCGCTCCTTGCTTTCGAAATGGTGATACAGGGAACCGCAGCCGATCTCCACGTGGAGGGCAAGTTCGCGCATGCTGACCCGGGCGAAGCCGCGCTCGGCAAACAACTCAAGTGCCTTGTGCCGAATCTGTTCCAGCCGCGAGAACGGGGCTTCGCCGGAGCCTGTGGGCAATGCCACGGGAGCACTACAGGGTGCGCGCCGGCTATGCATATCGACCCATTCCCCGCCCAGAACCAGTGGCGCGCCCGACAGTCATCAGACTCGCTCGAAGATCGCGGCAATGCCCTGGCCACCACCGATGCACATAGTCGCCAAGGCATAACGACCCTGAATACGATGCAGTTCGTGGATGGCCTTGGTGACGATGATCGCACCCGTGGCACCCACAGGATGACCAAGGGAGATGCCGGAACCATTCGGATTGACCCTGGCCGGATCGAAATCCAGTTCGCGGGCCACCGCACAGGCCTGTGCGGCAAATGCCTCGTTGGACTCAATCACATCCAGGTCGGCGACGCTCAGTCCGGCCCGTTTAAGTGCCAAGCGCGTGGCAGGAATGGGCCCCAACCCCATAAACTCGGGCTCGACACCGGCATGCGCATAACTGACCAGACGGGCCAACGGACGCAGATTGTCGGCCTGTAGCGCCGCACCCGTGGCCAACACCAGCGCCGAGGCGCCGTCGTTGAGTCCTGAGGCATTGCCGGCCGTCACACTGCCGCCCTCCTTAAAAGCAGGTTTCATTCGCGCCAGCTGCTCGAGTGAAAAGTCATTACGGACATGCTCATCGACCTCGAACACTTGAGTGCCTTTGCGGCTTTTGATTTCGAGCGGCACGATCTGACCGAGGAAATGCCCCTGAGCTATCGCCCGGGCTGCGCGCTGCTGGCTCTCAAGAGCCAGGCCATCCTGTGTTTCACGACTGATGCCATAGCGCTCGGCAACATTTTCCGCGGTGATGCCCATATGAATACGATGCAAGGGGTCATGCAGAATACCCAGCATGTAATCGACGGCCTGCATATCGCCAAGACGCCCCCCCCAGCGAGCACCGGGCAGCAGGTATGGGCCACGGCTCATGCTTTCGACACCGCCCGCAACGGCAATATCGGTTTCGCCCAGTAGCAGGCTCTGGGCCGCCGAGATGATCGCCTGCAAACCCGAACCACACAGGCGATTGACGTTGAACGCGGGGGTTTCCTGCGGAATCCCGGCGTTGAGGGCGGCGACACGCGAGATGTAGCTATCCTGCGGCTCGGTCGGGATCACGTTGCCCATTACCACATGGCCGACGCGCTCGGCGGCGCAACCGCTCCGCTGCAGAGCGGCCAACACCGCTGTCGTAGCCAGCGAGGATAGCGGGATGTCCTTAAGCGTACCGCCGAAGGAGCCGATTGCGGTTCTCACGGCGCTGACAATGTAAACTTCGGGGTTGGGCATAGGGCACTCCGGCGGCTTGGCCGCGACGGACGCGGCCTGATTCGACTGATTAACAACGACCAGGAAGGACACGGCATCGAACCGGCCTGGCGCAAACATCCAGTTAGTCTAAAGACCAGGCCAGTGCGGGCCTATGCCGAAAATAGCCGATGTGGCTGATGTTTTTTGCCACCCCAATGAGTGGATTCGCAACGGATCAAGGCCATGCAAGAGAAAGATTCGGTGTCCGTTTATTTCGTCCAGGCGGCGCTGTATCGCCTGCGCGATCAACCAGTTCGAATGGATGCTCTCTTGGCGCAGGCAGGTATACCTAAGCAGCTGCTCTGCGATAGTGCGGCTCGGGTACCGGCCACGGCATTTGCCAAGTTGTGGCTGGTGGTAGCCGAAGAACTGGACGATGAGTTCTTTGGCTACGACTCCCACGGCATGCCCGTGGGCAGTTTCTCCTTGATCTGCCGAGGCCTGATCCAGACAGCATCCATTGGTCAGGCGCTGCGCCAATGCCTGTCCAGTTGCCGGCTGTTTCTCAGGGATATCCAGGGCAGTGTGTCGCTGCGCGGAAAACACGCCGTGATCACATTGCACAATCGCCAAGAGTCCCCGTTCCTGCGCAGCATCCTCGAGGAAACCTTCTTGACGGTGGTCATCAGCCTCATGTGTTGGCTGGCTGGCCGACGCATACCGATTAGTCGTACGCAATTTGGCCACCCGCGACCCGCCCATGATGACGATCACCTGCTATGGGGACCGGATCTGACATTCGAGGCCACACATACCGAAATCGAGTTCGATGCCGACTATCTGAAACTGCCCGTTGTGCAGGATCTAGACTCGCTAAAAGCCTTCCTGCGCACGGCTCCGCAATGGGTAATCATCCGCTTCAGCAATCGCCAAGGACTGAGCGCTCAGGTGCATAGACGACTGCGCAATTGCCGTTACGAGCAATGGCCGACCCTGGCGGACTTTGCCCTCGAACGCGCCTTGAGCGTCACCAGCTTCCGTCGCCAGCTGCAACGGGAAGGTTTCTCCTTTCAAGAGATCAAGGATGAAGTGCGCCGCACCATAGCCTTTGACTACCTGCGCAACACCGACCTGAGTGTCACGGCAATTGCAGAGATGGCAGGTTTCCGTGAAGCAAGCGCGTTTCATCGAGCGTTCAAGCACTGGACAGGAGAGAGTCCGGGCAGCTATCGGTTGAAACAACGCCCAAGCTGAAACACCCCGAAGTTTCGTAGGCATCTCCCAACCTTAAAATTAGGCCCATTAGGAGGTGCCCTGAGCAACCCGCGTTACCCCCGAAGAATTCAAGATGGAAGCAGTCAAGCAAGTGACCGAGGACGGCCTGCCTGGCTGGCTGGGTAACCCAAAACGACGACATGGCTTCAACAATCAGCTATCCCCGGTAGCGTTTGAAAATCGCTTTTTCCAGAGTAGGGAGAGTGCCTAAAAAACCAGGGGCGATTCAGCCACCAGGAAAGCCACTCGCGCGGACACAATCGGCGGGCAATCCATAAGGGGGCACGCAGAGGGTGAGCCACGACGCCCTCCCCCCTCAAAGCCCACAACCGAGCCAAGTAGCTCTGCTAAGTACAAATTGGAACCGCACACTCACTCGGCGGGGCAAAAAGTGGGGGGAAATTCTGAATCAACGCAAAATACTCGCCCATAAAAAAATCCAGTCACTGCTAAGTGACTGGATTTTTTAGGATTATATGGTCGGGACGGAGTGATTCGAACACTCTACCCCTAGCACCCCATAAAGGTGAGTTATAGTCCTACCAGCTCCAACCACATTCAATAATTCCTCATAAATCCCCTTATTTTAAAGGCCTGTAGCCATTCCATCATCCTAATCCATCCGATACCATCTCCTCGAAGCCAATCTCAATTGGCAACCAATTGGCAACCAGATCACCTTAATTGGCAACCAATTGGCAACGGAGAAACCGGAGCATTGCATGGGCAAGATCACAGACCGGCAGATGACCGCCAAGCCGGGCAACAGCGACAAGTGGCTTAGCGAAGTCGCCATCTGGGGACATGGCAGTCTCGTGGCAAGGATCACTCCCAGCGGCGAACGCCTCTTCTATTTCCGGTACCTGAACAGCAAGAGCGAGCGAATTACCTACCCCATCGGCACCTACAGTCGTGACAACTTAGAAGGCACCATGACCCTTGCAGAGGCAGGCCAGCGAGCCAAAGAGCTCGCTGGCCTACATAAGGCAGGTATGCGTGATATTCGAGAGTACTTAAAGACCGAGGAAGAGTCCCGTATTGCAGCACGCGATGCCGAGCTTGCCCGCCTGACCTCAGCAAAGGTCGCTGCAGAAGTAGAAAAGGCTCGGTATGCCGCGAGGAAAAGTGTCACCGAGCTATTCGAGCACTGGGCCAAGGTTGATCTGATCAACCGCAAGGACAAGGGCGCAGAGGTACGCCGCATGTTTGAAAAAGATGTCCTTCCTTTTATAGGAAGCTTGGCTGTAGCTGACATTAAAAAGGGCCACATCACAGAAGTGACAGACGCCATGCTAGCCCGCGGTGTCAATCGAGCGGCGAAAATTGCCTTTTCCCTGATGCGCCAAATGTTCCGTTTTGCAGTAGATCGTGACTTAATTGAATACGACCCTTCTGCCAGCATCCGCAAAGCCAAGATTGGCGGCAAGGATGTCGAGCGCGACCGTGTCTTGAGCGACGATGAAATTCGCAACCTAGCCAAACTTGCTCCAGAAGCAGCCTTGCTGCCATCCACCGAAGCTGCAATTTGGATTGCCTTGTCTACCTGCTGCCGGGTTGGTGAACTGCTCAAGGCACGCTGGGAACACTTGGATCTTACCCATGCCACATGGCTGATTCCAACTGAGAACAGCAAGAACGGAAAGCCCCACAAAGTGACGCTATCGGCCTTCGCAGTTAAACAGTTTAAGCGCGTTCACACGCTCAATGGGAGTTCGACCTGGTGCTACCCCAACACAGACAATAGCGGTCCGGTCTGCTCCAAGACCGTAACTAAGCAGCTTGGCGATAGACAACGCCAACCGGGGCAAAGCAGCATGAGTCGTCGAAGCGCCAAAGCTCATGTCTTGCTTCTGCCGGGAGGGAAATGGACGCCCCATGATCTCAGGCGTACAGGAGCTACAATCATGACCGCTCTCGGTGTACTCCCTGAAGTGGCAGAGCGCTGCCTGAACCACACAGAAGAAAACAAGGTAAAACGCACCTATCAGCGACATAGCTATACTCAAGAGATGACTGAGGCTTGGCGCTTACTTGGAGAGCACCTAGAAGCACTAGCCACGATAAACATAGAAAACCCGGCGCGCTTTAACTCACACGATGACTCTCCTGAACAACTAACTAGTGACCTGATAGGTTAGTCCGTTTATCTACATGCTCAAACTTGTCCAAAATCTTGCAGGCGGCGCGCCCAGCGACGGATGCATCATGAAGGGCTGCCAGTTTGTGGTATCGCGGTGTAGGCAAAGGTTGCGCCCTAGGTCGACCTCCCACAGACAAAGCTCAAGCCTGCGAATTTGAGCAAATCAGCTAACCGAACATGCCACTAGCATTTGTTATAAACCTGTGATAAACAACCAGCAACCACAGAGCAACGAGTATACGAATGACATCCATCAAGGATAGAAGCCAGAAAGTACTCTCAGTCGAAAAATCAATAAACGATCTAAGCATTAATCGTCAGGTTTTTTTTGACATCGTAGAAAAACTAGACATCAAGCTACTCATCTACCCTCCTGACAATGCAGAAGTCCATCTGGTAGAGAAGCATTATTACAACCCAAAGATGCGGCTCCATTTCCCGAACTACATTAACAGCTCACTTACAATAAATGTAACCAAAGCAATAAAATTTATTTGCCTCTCGCCAAAAGAGTGCAAGGCGGCATTGCGTTTCGAAGGACTAAAACAGAGCAAATTCCACGCAGTAGCAAAACACTGCGCCGAAAGTGATGAAATAATCATCACCTACCCTCACAGCAACACAAAAGGCTGCCAACAAAGAGGCTTGCTTAAAAGCCCATACCTAGACGGTCTATTTATCACCACAAAACTCAATCCACCCTCGCAAGACCCTAAATCAACAATGAGAGCAATAGAAAAACCCATCAAGATAAAACCAAAAAAAATGTTTATCCTCAGCGAGGACCTTAAAGAAATTAGAAAAGAATTGAATCACAACACCGACTACGAAAATTTCAAGCCAGGGAAGTGGACTTCATTAAAGCTAGCTCAACTTAACGAAGCGTCTACTCATTTTTTCTCAGAAAATAATTTGAACGGAAAACACCCAGACGACATAGAAACTATCGCGATTGAAAAATGGCTTAGAACACTCTGGGGACCGAACTCAGGAGTAGACCTAACAGAACAAGCCATCAATGCAATTCTTCCTGACCACCGCTACTCAAACTCACCACCCAAGGATAGAGTAAGCAATGTGCAGAGAAAAAAATATAACACCTACACTTCAACAACCCTAGTAATGATTAACGAAATAGCAATAAAATATTGGCTGGAAATGATCGACAGAGGTCGAATCTACGGGAGAGAAAAATACCCAACAAGAGACAGCATCAAAACGGAATTATCAGACACATCAGGCCCCTGGAAAGTAACCGCTAGGCTCGCCGCCGCAATTGCGACAATTATCAAGCCTGATGACGCTGATAAAACGAAAAAACAAAAAAACGAAAAAGGCCCATCATAAAAGCTACGAAGATTCCACACACTACCCGTCAACTGTTTACTTTTAACACGTCGCATGCACCACCTGAGCCACCTATTCTTGGCCGCCCTCTCTTTACGCCGGTCAGTTTAGGCATATTCCCCCGAAAGAATGTTCTTCCACAACGAGGGGAAAACCTCACCCAGTAATCAGTTTTAGCAAGGTAGCCCGCTACCCCGCCCTTTAAGTTCTGAATGAGATCAGCGTCAAGGTGACCTACGACGCCTATGCCTCTGTGCCGGTATTTCCACTGCTGATTATTACAGTTAAAATAACGCCCTTTCCCCTTGGTTATAACGTTCTGCCAGTGCTCACCTAGTAATTTAGCCAAGACAACATCCTGGCAATACATCGCCCCGTCATAGAAAGCCAAAAGGTGAAAGTGAAAGCCCTTGCTATGACCGTATTCCAGCTTACAAGCAAATCCTAACAGCCCCTTGATAGGAACACCTTTGTACAAATCACGCTGCATCCTAGCCCAGTCGTCCTTCACCTGTAACAAGGGTCCCTGCAGACCTACCTCCCGGTGAAACAACCCCGACCCATAAGACAAATCCAAACGAATTACCACCAACCTAGAGCGTTTTTCAAACAAGGCGTCAATATAGGCATCTAGACTCTTGGCTCTTTTGTTTGCCGCCTTCGCAAAGCCCCTGATAAGGCGTTTAAATTGATGCCCGGATGCCATCTGCCTCATGTCATCGACAAGTCCGTTCAACGCCTCCACGGCGCTCTCAAGCTGTTCCGGGCGACTCCTAGTCGGAGTTGAGAACAGCAATGTACTTTCAATTCCTCTAGCGCAGCTAAATAGTAGATCCACATATGGGTTCAGTTCATGAACTGGGAAATAATAAGCGAACTCACCTTGCCCATTACTTAATACTTTGAGCAGTCGCTTCCCAATCAACGACGCCTGGAAGCCGAGCTTACCGTCAGCACTCTTAATCACAGAAAACAACTGCTCATCACTGCTGGTTATTTCAACCACTAGCGGCTCAATTACTTTCAACCGGCCTAGCAAGCCATCCTCTACCGCCACCTCAAGGAGCGGTCTTTCCTCCACATCATTAGCAAACCCACGATGAACTTCGTCTAGGTACATCCCCACACCACCAACTAATTAAATTGAAGAAGAATATGTATACACCACAAGCCAAAAGCATGACCTCATACTGCAACAACAACAAGCGCCTCAAGCACAATAGTTAACCTTGCATATTGGCTATACTGGCCATATGCACCACCCACTGCACCTATAACACCACAGAGCACCAAATGATCATAATACTTATAATTTTATAATTAAATAACACTCCATAATCAACATATCAACACTACTCCAGCCAAACACGCCACGCAAAGCCAGACCACCAAGACAACCTATGAATAAGCAGAAGTAAAATTAAACTAAGTTAGTTCCAACACCACTCAAATCACACTACCACTATACTCATAAATAAAATCACCATGCATAAATTGCGGTTCTGGAGGCAACCCTGGCTTCAGGTCAATGAACACCTTCGCCCCCAACCCGCAGAGCGAAATCATGCGATGAGAACAGAGACATTCTAAAGCAAGGTCTAAGCGACTCTTCTTTCGTATTTTATTAGGCCCGTATTGAAGGACATGATTTTTTAACACGTATCGCTGACCACCATAGCTACGCCCACGTAACCACTCCATCAATTCCACAGCGTCAGATTCATCTTGCGGAGACGGTACAAAAATCCTAACAAACTCATCTGAATACCACTTACATAGATTAATCGCGATGTTAAGCGTATCTAGAGAAATATCACCATCTAACCCTTCAAAATAGTGAAGTACCGCCGCCACCCTTGCTATATTTTCAAACAGCTTAGATGCATGATCACCCGCACCATGCAATCGCCCCCCTTTGCGAATCTCCACCTCGATGGTATTGGCAATTTGTATCCCACGCTCACAAGCTTCTGCCGTAAATTTAACAACTTTCCTTTCTCTATCCGGCTCTTCCAACAGACCCAGATTCTGCTGGAGCACCTCTGTCATGCGCTGGTTGTACTTGTCACGATGCTCCCATGATCGAGTAATGTTATTTTCCATACGGATGCCCTGGGTCGATTGTGGCTCGCACACTAGAAACCGTGCGAACAAACCTGACCCGCGCGCCAACTCTCCACGTCGAACCATATAGTCTTTGAAGCCCGCCCCCTGCACCATAATCGATACAGTCAGGCGCCCATCCTTCAGCTCAAAGCAGTCGGATGTCTTACGGTCAACGGTGATTGAATCTCCACTCCAGATAGCATTCTGCTTTGATAAGTCATTAAATGCCCGCCCACTTAAAACGCCACCACCCTCGCTTGAGATCAATCCTGCGGTTCGCAAATTTTGGTACATTCCGTAAAAAAATGCCTCAGACGTAGCGTCCTCATAGAGGAATTTGAACTCTTTAGGCCTTTCCGGTTTAGCCATCTCATGCTCATGCATCCGAAGCACTTCATCGTCCGAAGGCAGCCCCTTTTCAACGTTTTTTGTCACGCACCTCAAAATTGCTTTTTTCTTTGATTCCCAAATGGACCGTTCAACGTCCCACGCCCTAAACAGCTTCTGATATTGCACGCTTTGCTGTTCCTGGAAATCACGAATTGAATTCATCAAGATTTTTTCTGTCGCGGACTTCCGCTCCCCTGAATCCGCAATAATGAGTAGCATCAGTGATACAGGGACAACTTGACCGGTTGGTTTTTGCACATCTATTAGTCCTTGTACAGCAACAGAAATTGCTGCCAAAGCTGTTGATAAAATCAAGGGGCGAGGAGCCTTAATATTGCCCTGAAGCTCATCGATTACTGCGTTCAACAATGGTAGTAGGGTTAAACTTGGCAATACCGCCTCAGCGCCTGATAGTGGTGGCTGATAGCCCGGAACACCTACCCACGTAGCGGATTGATCTCCAAAACGGAGATGTGAACTCATTGCCCACACCTGCCGGCAACCAAAGCACTCTGCACCATGAGCGACTGAGGAACCGTTGTGCTAACCGCTCTAGACGAGTACACACACTGCTCCAGCCATGCGTTTACTTCTGCTTCAATAAAGCGAACCGCTGAGCCTCGGCCAAGACGAACCTGTTTTGGAAAGGTCGAATCGTAATGCGTCGAGTTTTGATCAAGCTTACTGTAGATGGTCGACCGCGACAGGCCCGTTCGCTGGACTACCTGCGTCAGCCTAAGCATGACCAGGGGTGATTGGTTTATAGGTGTCATCGTGTTACTCCGTTTAGTGGGTGGGTTTGTGCCCATCCTAGGAGCTTTGAGGATGAAAACTAAAGAACGTGACCGTAACCTTTGCTAACGGTGCCAGCCTAAAACGGCGAGGCCACGGATACCGTGGCTTTGGCGGACAATGACAGCACCTGGCTCGCTTAGCGTAACGGTGGGAGTGGGGGGATATAACGACGTGAAAAGCCTAAAGCAGGCCTAGCCATATATAAGCAACCGCACTGAAGGTTTAAACAAGAATCCGGCATGAACCGCTATTCCTGCTATTAAGTAGCGGAAATAGCAGTTCGACTGCGCACCACTCTGTCGACTTGCGCTTTCCAGGGTCGTCTGGAGAACCATCACCGTCTGCCCCCATCAGCGAGCTGTAGCTCCGTTGGGCCTGAAAGACTTTCCTCCTGAAACAACTTTTTAGAGTCTGCTTCATCGCCCCGGGTTTTCTAGACACTCCCCAAGCCCTGGAAATACCGCTTTTCGAACTCTACCGGTGACAGCTGATTGTTGAAACCATGCCGTCGTTTTGAGTTGTAGAACATCTCGATGTAATCGAATACATCACTGCGGGCATCCTGCCGAGTGCCGTAGATCTTCCGCTTGATCCGTTCCCGCTTCAGCAGCTGGAAGAAGCTTTCCGCCACCGCGTTGTCATGACAATTTCCTCGACGGCTCATGCTACCGATTAAAGTTGTTGGCTCTCAGAAAACTCTGCCAATCGGAGCTGCTGTACTGACTGCCCTGGTCTGAGTGGATCATCACTTCCTGCCTCGGCTTACGTCGCCAGACCGCCATTTGCAGCGCATCAATCGCCAGGCCGCTCGTCATCTGCGGCTTCATTGACCAGCCGATGACCTGCCGTGAAAACAGGTCGAGCACCACTGCCAGATACAACCAGCCTTCATAGGTTCGGATGTAGGTGATGTCCGTGCCCCAGACCTTGTTGGGCTCTGTGACGTTGAAGCGGCGCTCCAGACGATTGGGGGAAGCTACCGGCGGCTTGCCACCATAACGGCCAGGGCGATGCCGATAACCGGTCTGCGAACGCAGTCCCTTCAGGCGCATCAGCCGGGTAACCCGATGTCTGCCGCACTGCTCGCCGATCTCACGCAGGTCGTCATGGATTTTGCGGTAACCATAGACGCCGCCGCTCTCCAGCCAGCAATGCTTGATCACCCCGAGCAGCCGCTGATCTTCCTTTGCTCGTGCAGATTTCGGCTCTGCCAGCCAGGCGTAGTAACCGCTGGCATGCACTTTCAAGGTCTGGCAAAGACGCCGAACCGGGTAATCCACTGACAGTTTTTTAGGATGTCTCGCTATTCGGTCACGCGCTTGAGTTCGGCACGCAGGCGACGCAGTTCCGGTTGCTGATCATCCTCTTGTGCTCGCTGCTCCTGGGGCTTGCTGTAGCGCTTGATCCGCATACAGGCTATGCACGGACATACCTAATCGGGCAGCTACCTCGGCGACAGGCAGGCCTCGCTTGGTCACTTGCTTGACCGCTTCTATTTTGAATTCTTCGGGATAACGCTGGTTGCTCATGACACCTCCTAATGGGCCTCAGTTTAAGGCTTGGAGGTGTCTACGAAACCCGGGGCGATTCTGGGGCAGCGAGGTGCAGGAAGGAAAAAGCCCAGCACAATGGCTGGGCTTTTACAGAGCAGAGAAGCTCAAATCAGAGCAGCATACAGGGCACTTGCAACGCATCCGGCACCCACATTGCTGATGGTGTCGAGAAACGCGGTATCAATGTTAGCGATAAAACTAACCTCCTTCGTAGACGGAGCCACTACGGTTGGCTGTTGCAGTTTAAGACTTAGGAACCTCGTTGCTACAAGTACTAAGAATCCAACAGCGCCGAATACGAGCAATAACCCTGCTGCTGATACTCCTTGCGGGAGAAGATCACCGACCCTAGAAATCTAGGGCCGACAGGATTTGGAGATTTTTTTCGATCTGGCAATAAAAGTCAAACTGAATCGTCTCCCGTAAACGCACTTACACATGTCTGCCATCGACCAAAAGCGTTCACTCCTGAACAGTTGTAGTTGGCCGGACACAGTTTTTCAGCCAGTCATTGACTCGAGCAATTTCTTGCCATCGTTCAAATAGGTCAGTGTCTGAGCGAATTTGATGTTACGCCCAAGCCGCTGGCAGATGTCCTTTGCCGATACTGGCTTCTCTAGAATCTTGAAATTCTCAAGGCGCTGGAATCGGGTCTTACCGGGCACTCCAAAGTGATCTCGCTCCTCGGTCAGGCCGTTCGCCCAACCGTACGCCACGATCCCTTTCCCTGACTCATACAAGAAAACAACGTCGCCCTTCCTGAGGCGATCAATCTTTTCCTTGTAACCATCTTCAAACGCAGCAGCGATGCTCTCAGACAACATTGCATCGTGATCGTCAGAACAGTTGGCTTTGTTGGTGTTTAAAACGTAGTGGAATAGGTTGTCATCATCCCTTGGTGGTGGGGGTGCCATCTGAGCCAATGACTCGGTTTCGACCTTCCGCCAAGTGGGTAGGACATATTCAACTATCAAATCGTGTATCAGGTCTTGCCGGGTCAGATCGTAAAAGTTTGCAAGCTCCTTGATGGCAGCGTCCTCCTCGACCGTCACACGTATCGTCATTGATTCCGTTAATGCCGCGCGCTTCCGCTTTGCCTCAAGCTTCGAGAAAAAGTCACTCATGATTGATACCTCGCCAAAAAATGGGTAAAGCCCCAAGAATAACCCCAGCGTGATTCTATATGGATCCACAAAAGAATCACAGATGAATCTATAAAGAATTTAACACAGCAAGCCAAGGGCAGCCCCTGCCTTGACTGACGCTCAGAAAACCAGCTTTGAATGCGAGATCAGCATCTTACTAGCGGCGAGCCGAACTCCGGGGTTATGGGTATGAAAGTGATAGTGAAGCGCAGTGTTCGCTTGCGTGCCCTTACGCAGTCGGCCCAGCGGCCGTTTCGCTCTGCACATTCGGTTTCCACCCCCGATCCGGTGGGCTCATCAACGGCCTTTGCGTCGAAAGTAGCCAGACGTGAAGCTGTTATTGGCCGCTTTCTGCCCGTCGCCACCGACCGCTTTGGGTCGGCAGCAGCCTTTCGTGACCGGCAGCTACCGACCCAGCAGCCATTAGTTGAACCTAGTGAGTTGCTGACAACACGCGAGCCCGCAAGCGGTTCTCACTATCTGCCTTTACCGGATTTGGGCGTGCGGGCTGTTAGCCCGTCTTGGCGAAGCCGAAATGGCGATGGCCTCCTGAGCATTCCGACTTTCCTCCAAACGAAGAGTATGGATCATTGGTCATGGAGTCACCAAAATCCAAAAATGGAGACTTATGTCGAAGGTCTTAAGTAAAAATATTGCCGTGCCGGAGTCAGGTTCATCGATTGAAGATGAAACCCAACGAGCAATTGGGAAAGTGGCTGCTATCGGCTGTAGCTTCAACAAAAGCGACGCGTGCATGAGCCGAGGCGAACAGCCGAGTACCAGCTAGATACCGCGACAGGATTTGACGCTACGACTGTGTATTGTCTTCTACAGCCGCCAGAAAAAGGAGACTCGGCGAATGAGAAAGGCTCTGACCCACTGCTGCCTCCAGTGTGACTGGCAGCAGACGTTGATGCTCGACGATGGAGAGAGAGGCATGCAAGTACGCTTCGATCACTGCCCTCGGTGCCGCTCGCATGGCCTTCTAAAGCGCCAAGCAAGCCGCCTAGAGACCCTAGCGGCCAGTGCCGTTCTCTCGGGCTCAATCGTCACCTACCGCCGACATAGCAAATTGCCATTAAAAAGGTTAGATTCGCCATATAAGTAGCGCCAATAAAGTCCACGCCATTTCAATACGACAGGGAAGTAATTATGTCCGAGGCTAAGGACACGCTCCTAAGGCTCATCGCTCTGCTACGCCTTATCCCGCGAACACCAGGTCGCATAGCGACCACAACCTTGCTGGAGAAGCTCAAGGATGATGGTTTCTCGGTAAGTCTACGTACAGTTCAACGCGACCTTGACCGACTCTCTATTCCGTTCGCCCTACAGCGTGACGAGAGTTCCCCGTCATTTCGCTGGAGTCTGTCGGACAAAGCACCTATCGATTTGTCGGCTATGGACACCCCCACAGCACTGGCGCTGTACCTCGCGGAAAGCCACCTGCAGACACTGCTCCCACAATGCGTGCTGGATCAGCTCGGCCCACAGTTCCGCATGGCACGCGATTACCTCGACAATCTGGAAAACAACGGCCTGGCGCGCTGGGCGCACAAGGTTCGGGCGATTCCCAACGGCAAGTCCCTGCAGCCCGCGCAGATTGCCCCATATGTCTGGGGCCAGACCTCCACCGCCCTACTGGAACGTAAACAGCTGCAGATCCGCTACCTAAGTCGCAGCAAAATCGAAGTGAAGCAACTGCTGATCCACCCCGCCGGCCTAGTTTCCCGACACGCCATCAGCTACCTGATCGGCAGCGTCGACGGCTACGACGACCTGCGCCAGTTCGCCCTGCACCGTATTCACCAGGCCGAGTGCCTGGAAGCTCTGGCCCGAGTCCGTGACGACTTTGAGATCGAGCGCTACATCCGCCAGGATTTCAATACCGACACGCCCATTGAGCAGGTGGAGCTGGTCGCCGACGTATCACCGCAGATCGCTTGGCTGCTAGGCGAAACTCCGCTAAGTGCGCAGCAGAGTCTGGAGCTTCTGGAAGGCAGCGACTGGAAACGTCTGCGCGCCTGGGTGCCGGACGATCAGGAGACTCGGTGGTGGGTATTTAGCTTGGGGGAGAATGTGCGGGTGTGGGCACCAGCAGCATGGGCTCAGACCATCCGACACAAAGCCGCCAAAGTAGAGGCTCTATATGCACAATAAGCGCGACAGAACGGTCGATGGGCAAATAACGCATTACAACCACCCGGCTCGGGAGACCTCCCAAAACGAGTCTTCTGGCAAAAACGCAATCAAGGATGCCAACAGGTAAATCATGGGCATCGTAGTTGGCATCGTCATCTTTCTCGTCGTGCTTGGCACCGCGGCAAGCCTTATCGAGCGCGGGGCCGCATCGAGGCTATTGCGCCCTTACATTGGCCTGCTACTGATAGCCGCACTGATCGCCGGCCTGGGCGTGATTGTGGGTTTTCTTTTCAGCGGTCTGCAGGGCTTCTTTCTCATCACCGCCAAGATCATCGCCATATTCGCCTGCGCGGGCTTGTGCCTGCATTTGATCGTCATAGTCGCCAGGCGCTGGCTGTAACTCCCGGCTAAGGAAATAAGATGATCAACGCCTTCAGCTTCCAAGCTTCGCCAGTCGCCAATCCAGGCACGACTGAAGCCAATATCTTCGTACACGGCTACAGCGCCGGGCATAGCGCCGAGGATAAACAGCTCTTACTCGACAAAATCCCGGATCAACTCTGTCACTACACCAATATCTTCGCGTTCTGGCCCTCGAATCACTACCTCCATTTCGACAAGTCGTCGCTCCTGGCATTTGGCACGGCAGGCCTGAGTTTGATAACCGGCGGCCTAGCGTCCCCCATTGCTTATTCGAGCCTTGCTGGTTCTTTCGCCAAGGACCGGCGAAAAAACTTTACCGACGCTCGCTCTCGTGCAGACAGGATGGGTGCCGTATTGCTTGAGCAATTGGGCGAATACCTGCGCCACAATCACCCACAGATCGAAACGATCAACCTGATCGGCCACTCGCTCGGAGGCCGACTGGTCGTCAACAGCCTAAAAACCTTTACCAAGAGGCAAAGGCTAGCGATCAATGATGTCTTGCTGATGGCCGCCGCGGTCGAGGTCACCCCTGACGAAGCACAACAAATGCGCGGCCTGCTCCAGGGTCGACTGATCAATGCTTACTCCAAGGCAGACCGAACTCTTCTGCTGAATTGGGGGGAGACCTGCCTTGGGCGTATCGAGGTAGAGCATTTCGAGAGTGTGGAAATGGAAGACTTCGGCCATACCCACTATTGGGAGCGGCTGCAGGATGTACTGAACAAAACCAAGTTCAAAGCCTCGATAAAAAACTCAGCGGTGCCTGCGCAAGAACCTGCCTACGCCACGACCGCTAATACCTCCCAGCCTGAACAATCATTCGCAGAGCCACCCATGACGACACTTGACCTGAAGGCCCCAGGCGACATTTACCAGCACATCAACGAGGAATTGGTCCGCATCATCGACTCATTGAGCGTGCAGTCGAACGACCCCACCTTGGCCCAAGCGAAAAGCGATGCGCACTCGCGGCTTACCCAGTACCAAACAGCGTTAGAAAAACAACTAGCCGAACTGCAAAAGAATGCCGAGTGGAATACCTTCACCATCGCCTTCTATGGCGAAACCGGAGCAGGTAAATCGACCATCATCGAGACCCTGCGCATTCTGCTGCAGGAACCTAAGAAGCTCGCCAGCCAACAGGTGTTCCGCGAACTGAAAAGCCAGTACAACCTGAGCGAGGAAAGCCTGCAGAACCTGCAACTGGCCATTGCGCAAACCGATGCCCAGCTCCACGAACTAGCGCAGAAGCTGAGTGCCACGCTGCAGCAATACGAACAACCGTACAAGCAAACCCTGGCGGCCATCGACCAAGCCGACGCCCACAGCAACGAGCGGGCAAAGCAGCTGGGCAGACAATTCCAGCAGCATGAACAGCTCTATGGCAGCGCCATTGATGCTGTCACGCAGCTTCAGACCCTTCTCGCCGAGCGCAAAATGAACGCTTCTCTCTGGCAGAAGCTGTTAAATCTGTTCAGGAAAATGCCGGAAGAAATCGAGCTAGACCAAGCAACTGTCACACTCTCGGAAGCCACCGCGACGCGTGACAGAGCAGCATCGACCCTAGGAGCCGAAGAGCAGCAGGCCAGGCAGGAGCGGCTCGCACTGGAGCGGCAGCTAGGCGAGATCGTCGCGGCCCGCGACAACGACAGCGCAACTCTTGTCGCCCAGCAGACCGAAGCGGAACACAACCAGCAAGGCCTCGTCCAGCAGCGCCAGAAACATGAAAGCCAGTTGGCACAACTACTGGCTGAACTGGAGAAACAGGCCGACGGTGAAATAATCGGTGACGGCAGGGCCGATTTCACCCGCCAGACACAGCGTTATGACCTCGTGCTGAACGGCCAGCCCTTCGCCCTGCTGGATGTGCCCGGCATCGAAGGCAAGGAAGGCCTGGTGCTAAGCGAGATAGAGAGCGCCGTCCAGACCGCGCACGCGGTGTTCTATGTCACCAACCAGCCCGCACCACCACAAACCGGCGACAAGCAGCGCCAAGGCACGCTGGAGAAGATCAAGCAACACCTCGGCGCGCAAACCGAGGTGTGGACAATTTTCAACAAAAAGATCACTAACCCCAAGCAGTCACTGACTGGCCGGCCACTGACCTCCGACGATGAGAACACCAGTCTGACCGGGCTGAACGAAAAAATGCGCGAGCAACTCGGCAAGCACTACCGCGAAGTGTTCCCGCTCACCGCACGACCTGCGTTCCTGGTTTCGACGGATCACTTCACCCCAGAGTCGAAGAACGCCAGAGATCGCGACAAGAGTCTCACGGACTTCAGCTGCGACGAACTGCTGGAAAAGTCCCGTGTGCGCGCCTTTCTACAGTTGCTCGACGACCAGTTGCTCCACGACGGTCAAGCCAAGATCACTCGGGCCAATTTCAACAAGGCCAAGGAATCGCTCGACCAGACCAGCCAAACCCTCTCTGGAGTTCAACAGACCCTGGCCACGCTAGCAGAAGAACTTTCCCAGGAAGGACAAAGCGCCAAGAGCCAGTTGAACAGTAGCTTCCAGGCCCTGAAAAAACGCGTGGAGTCGTGCGGTGAAACCTTAATCGATGATTTCACCAGCAAGGTGCGCAACAACATCTATGCGCGTATAGCGAACGACATCAGCAACGATGCCTTCAAGGATGCATTACACAGCCAGTTCGAAACTCAACAAGAACACCTGGGCAAGCAACTCCCCAGCGTCGTGAGCGCAGAGATCGGCAAATTCCAGCAAGCCGCCGATGACATCCTCACGCGCTTCGAAGAGCATGCCAAAGAGTTGGCCGCAAGCTATGAAAAACTCGGCAGCACACGGTTCAACGAGAGGTTCGACCTCAAAATAAAAATCGACAACGGCATTAAGGTTGCTGGATTACTGGGTGGCCTTGTCGGCCTCGCACTGGCGCCTTTCACCGGAGGAGCCAGCTTGTGGCTCGCCGGGGCCGCTGTTGTTTCCGTGCTCGCCTCTATCGGTAAGGCCGTCTGGGGCGCCCTCAGCTCCGATTACAAGAAATCCCAACAACGCGAAGCTACCGAGAAGAACCTGCGCAGCGCCACCGAGCAATTGCGTAATGCGCTGCGCGACAACGTGGAAAAGGCCCTGTCCGAAATGCAACGCACTATTCACCAGTTAGACCTGGCACTTGAAGCACCAGCCAAACAGGCCGCCGCACAGGTGCAAGCTCTGGATAGTTCTACCAGCCGCCTGAAAACCCTATCCCGCCAAATCGAAACCGCAGGAAAACTGTAATGGAACACACTCTCGACACCTTCAAGGCCCAGCAGGCAAGCGCGCTGGAGCTGCTCGGCAAGCTGCAACATTTCCTCGGTCAAGGCGTGGCAGCCGGTGTGCCTATCGACCCAGCCTTGAACAGCAAGCTGCAAGCTGCCATCGACAGCGTATCCGGCGAAAAACTCAAGGTCGCTCTGATTGGCGGCTTCTCCGAAGGCAAAACCTCAATCGCGGCAGCCTGGATGGAGAGGCTGGATAAATCCAGCATGAAGATCAGCCACCAGGAGTCCTCCAATGAAGTGAAGGTCTACGAAGTCGGTGAAGACTTCGTCCTGATCGACACGCCCGGGCTGTTCGGCTTCAAAGAGCAGGAAAACGCCGAGACCCACGCCATCGAGAAATACAAGGACATCACCAAGAAGTATGTGAGCGAAGCTCACTTGGTGCTCTATGTGATGAACTCGACCAACCCCATCAAGGAAAGCCACCAGGACGATCTGACCTGGCTGTTCAGTACCCTGGGTCTGCTGCCGCGCACCATTTTCGTCCTCAGCCGCTTCGACGAAGTGGCCGACGTGGAAGACGAGCAGGACTATCAGACCAACCTGCAAATCAAACGCGCCAATGTGACCGGTCGCCTGCGCGAGCTGATCGGGCTGACCGAGCAGGAGGTCGCTGAACTGTCCATCGTCGCCGTGGCCGCCAACCCGTTCGACCTGAGCGCGGAGCACTGGCTGGCCAACGTCGAACAGTTCAAGGCGTTGTCGCATATCGCCACACTGCAATCGGCCACTACCGACAAAATCCAGCAAAATGGTGGTAATGCCGCGCTGGCCAACGAGATGCGCGCCAGCGTGATCCGTGACGTACTCAGCAACCAGTTGCCGATCGCCATCGAAAACGACCAGAAGGTATCCCTTGAAGTCGGCAAGCTCGACGAACTCAATGCCCGCCTGGCAACACAGCTGGCAGGAACCGGGCAGCAAATTGAAGACGCACGCAATAGCCTGCGCGAGTTCGCCATGCGCTATTTCACCGACCTAATCCTACAGGCCAAGGGTTGCAGCCTGGAAACCTTTGGCGACTTTTTCGAGCGAGAAGTCGGGGCTGAAGGTATCATCCTGGCCACACGTATGCAGGCCGAGTTCAGCCGCCAGACTCAATCCATCACCCTTGAAGTGCAAAAAATGCAGGTCGGCTTCGATAGCGAGGTCAACCACTTCAACACCACCGTCAAGGCGCTGGGCAAGCAGGGCATCAATCACGTGCTCAAGGGCAACCTGATCAACAACACCACGGTACTGGCCGCCCGCGACGGCATCGCCACCATAGCCAAGACAGTGGGCATGGATATCGGCAAATACCTAAAATTCAAACCCTGGGGCGCCCTAAAGTTCGCCAAGGGAGCCAACGGTGCACTGGCCTTTATCGGTGTGGCTCTCGAAGCCTGGGATAGCTGGGAGCAATACAAGCGCGAAGAGGCGTTCAAAAAGGTCATTACAGAAATGGTCAGTAACTTCGAACAGCAGCGCCAGGACTTTCTAGACCTCGTGAACTCCGAGCGCTTCAAAGAAGAGTTCTTTCCCGACTACCTGCTGCTCACTAACCGCCGACAAGAGCTGCAAAACAATCTGGATGAAAGCCGCAAGCGCCAGCAGCGCTTCCAAGCATGGCGGGTCGAAGCAGAAACTATAGACGCGGAATTCAGAGCACTTGATTGAATCCCGGTAGCATCTACGCCCGTTGCAAGGTGCCGCGGGCCTTATGCGTGCAGGACTAATCCACCACCGGATAACAAGCATCCCCCCATAAGGTATCCGCGCTATCCATCATGAGTTCGATGATCAGCGGCACCAGCTTGCCCAGCAAGCTCGTACAGTCGCGCATCTGCTCGCGATTGACCGAGCCGCTCCAGGTGGCACCGCCGTGGATGAGCTGGTTACGCAGGGTATACAGGCGGTTGAACAGCACACCAAGCAGCGCTGGTGAATCACCGCTGGCCAGAGCCTGCTGAGCGGAGCGCTTGCCGCTGGCGAAGCGAGATTTCCAAATGCTTTCGTCGATCTTTCCGTTCTGGTAATCCCAGAAACTCTGAAACACATACGGGTTATCCAGCAGGACTCTAATGCTGCCGGAAAACTCCTGCCAGACCAATGCATCGATGTGCTTGCTCTTGTCCAGAGAGCAGAGTTTCTCCAGAAAGGCCTTGAAGGTCTCTTGCTCCGATAGGCGTTCTCGCTCGTCGATCTCGGTGGCATAGGCTGCGTTGAAGGCAATCCACAGGAAGATGAAGCGACCGTCGAGATCGTCCGCCTGCTCAGCACGGTCGAGCCAGCTCAGTGCACGATGGACACGCAGACGCAGATTGGGGTGTTGGGCATCACGCTCCTGGCGGTGACGTTGCTTCAGCGACTGGAACTGCATGGTTCTCTCCTTGAATCAGCTCCGTACCCTAACAGAGCAGTACTGAGTCGCAATACCGCGACACAATCTGCCGCGCTACTCCGGCACAGTCTCTTAAAGCACAACGGAGAGACCATACATGCCAATACAGCCCCATCCTCGCACTTTCATCTGCGCACACTGCGGCTGGCAACGCACAGCCATTCCTGTCAGCGATGCCCTCCGGTTGGAAGTCGACTGGTTCTTCCAGTGCCCAGCCTGCCAACACACTGAATTGGAAACCCGCCCGGCCAACCGCGCAGAAATCATGCGAGAGCGGCTGGCCCAGTTCTTTCGCTAGCCACGGATCTGAACCACATGACAGGAAAACGCATCATGCACAAAGCCAAGATACTGCTGCTCTGTAGCCTGCTGACCTGCGCCAGCGCCCATGCCGGCACCTACGAATGGACTTCCGGCTGGGGCATGGGTGTCAGCGAGCATCTAGTGGACGACGGCAATGGCAACGAGCTGAACATCTCCTTTCCGAACCATGAGGAGGATGGCTACGTCCGCGCCTACGCCAGCATCGGCGGCCAGCAATACAGCTCCGATGAGGGCAACGGCTTCGATGTGATCGTCGACGGCGATACTTATAGCAACCCCTTCTTCACCGACTGCCGAGCTTGCGGGGCCAACTTCCCGGGTTTCTGGGAGGCCCTGCGTAAGGCCAACAACCTGAAGCTTGCTGCTGGCGGACAGACAGTCAATCTGCCCACCCAAAATATAACCACCGTACTCCAGCCGCTGTACAGCCCGGAAAACAGCTGCAACTCGGCCTGGTAAGACAGCCAAAACAGCGACACAGGCTGTCGCCAGGAGCAGAGACACTGCTCCACGCAATCATTCGAATCGAGGAGTGAATCGATGTCCGATACACAAAGCAGTACGAGCCTGTGGTTCTACGAGGAAAGGGGCGAGCGTAAGGGCGGTGCCAGCGAACAGGAGATGGTCGAGCTGATTCGCTCGGGGCACCTCGGCTACGGCAGCTCCGTGTGGATGCCCGGCTTCAACGAGTGGGCGAAGCTGGAGGACACCCCACTGCGGCAACACCTGCAGCAGATTCCGCCACCACTGACCGGTAGCCGAGTGAACAACACCTTGGTCTGGGTGCTCGCCTTCGCCCCCATCATCGGCTACCTGATGGAATGGTTCATCGCTGGTGCCCTCAATGGCAGCGAGTCGGCAGCTGCACGAGCGATGGAAAACGGCAGTTATTGGTACATCACGCTAGCGCTCAATCTGCTGCTGTCCTTCTTTGACGAGAAGCGCTTGCAAAAGGCCGGGCACAATACCAGTCGCTTCAGGGGCTGGGTCTGGCTGGTACCGGTGTATTTGTATCAACGTGCCCAAAATCTGCAGCAGAACCTGGCCTACTTCATTGTCTGGCTGGTGTGTTTCGCGCTGGTTCTTCTGGCCTGACGGAGCCCACTACATGTTCAAGAATCTTCTTGCCACCATAGGCCTGGCTGTTGTGATCAAGGCCGCCTTTGAACACTACCGCGAGTTCCAGGAGCTGAAGCGCGAAAAGCAGGGCAGCAGGGAGCCGAATCCCTGAATGGCTGCGGGCTTACACTGCTCTACTAGCGACTGCAGCTAACTGACAGTGTCGGAATTAGCAAATGTTGATTGAGGTTCATCTGATTGAGATGAACCTCATCCATTTTTCGCAAGCGAACGCTCGCAAATCACTTTAACTCTTCCTTAAGAGCTTCAATCAGAGCCTGCAGCGCAGACTCCAAACGAGATGCCTCCCATGGGTCAGACGAGCATTGCTCCCGTGCATTAACTTGCTGTGCAAAACGCAGCAGAGCTTCAGCGTCGGCGTTTGGAATCTCAAGCGTGATCGAGCTCATCTCTACCTCTTCAATACTAAAAGCGCCACTAGCTAACGGCAGAAACAGCCACTGCTCAATTACTTTTTGCACGGAAGCCTGCTCTACTCCCGGAGCATATGCCCCCCTGACTAGATTACCTGAACCTCTGAGTAGCATTGTCCTAGGGGGATTTGGACAACTCTGCTCAACATCACAGAGGCTCAGACAAGCCCAAGCGATAACAAACCCACCAATGTCTGTACAAAAGCTGACCTCTCCGGTCGATAGAAAATGGCACACAGCAAGGAAAAGCAATGAGTGATTTGGCGGTTTTGCCTACACCCAGCAATCTCTTTCGGACGTTGTTAACCGCTACCGGTTACCGCCCCTGCCTAGAAAGCAAAGGGTTGGGTCGGGACATCGATCACCTAGCCCTAGAAGAGCGCCCGGGCAGCAACTTCGACTTATTGGAGAACTGCCAAACTCAACTGCTACGCGCCATTCGGGACGATGCTGGTGCGGACTGGAGCAATCTGGTCGAGTCGGCCTGGAATAGGCACAGCAACCTGTTGCGCTTACTGGCGCGAAAGACTGATACAACCAGGATGATTCAAGATCGTGCGCGACCTGCCATCTTCAGGATGGTGGTGATCCCTGAAATTTCAGGCTTTGTTCGTCGCGTACATCAGGAGTTACCGTTGCTGGATGTGCGGCAGTGGTGGGATTCCCCCTTTGCCACCTGGCTTATCGTTGCACAGCAACAAAGCTCACTTTCTGCACAACAATTGTTAGAGCGGCTTGCCAATCATGTGGATTTGGACGGGCGCACGTTGGAGCGCTGGCAGCAAGGCAAAGCTATCGGTAAAGGGTTGTGGCCTTACCGCGATACGATTGCGGCACTCATTGGCGACTGCCAATTGCCCCGCCAACAGGTCGAGCGACTAACAGGTTGGCTGATCATAGTGGTCGCAATACAGTCATTGACCGCCGAGCTACGCGATACCGTCAAACGCGACTTTTTTATGCAAGGTCAGCAGCCTACAGAGGAGCAGCTCATTGCCTTACTGAACCGCGAGGCAGCAGACCGGCATAGCCTGCCTGTGCGCGACCAGGGTGCACCTGTACTCAACGAGATGCATAGCTTGTTTGCCAATCCAGTGGGCAACCAAAAGGCCATTCGTGATCGCCTTGACTGGCTACGCTCGCTCTGTGAGCGCAGCACACCTGAAATCTCTGCAGCCCATGAGTATCTTTGGCGTTGGTTTTCGGCAAAGCTGGCCGCGAATCTTGGTGAAAAAGACAATGCACTAAAACTCTACGCAACAGCATGCCATGCGGCCTGGTGGAGAGCCGGGCCGAGCCAGCATCCACTTCTCCATGAAGCGTTGTGCTATGCCGTAGGCGTGGGTGAACAGGTGCAAGCAAACCACTACTGGGACAAATGTTTTTTGCTTGGATTGAATAGACCGCCAAAACAGACGTTGGATAAGCAGAAGATGCACCTTCTCTCAACCGAGTTCGAGCGGCTGTATGCGCCACAAAAGGCTGCGCAACGTATTCCACCAGCCATACGTGTAGTGGGACCGTTTGTCCTGTCACCCAAGGATCTGACCAATCCAAACCGCAAGCGCTCCCAAGCCGATGGACGTGTTCGCTATACGCCGCTGATGGATGCAGTGCTGCTGGGGACGCTTGAGGATGTCAGAAAGCTTGTGTTGGCAGGCGGAGATCCAAATGTTTTTATCCCGGAATCTGGCGAGAACGCGCTGATCATGGCGCTGCGTCGAGCCTATGATCGCAAGGATCCGGAAATTCTGCAGTATTTGCTGACTCTGGATATCGCTCCAGAAACGGCCAACCGGCCGGCGTCCAGCAAGCGTGAAACGCCGTTACAGATCGCACTGAACATGGGTGATGCCGAAGTCGTCACCAAGCTGATCGAACTGGGAGCAGATGTCGAACAGTCCTGCTTCACTTCGCCCAGCGCGCTGGTTTACGCCATGGCGTTGCTACACGACAGCATTCATGTGAATGACCCCGCACAATTAAATGCCTACATTGAGGGGCGTGTCCCGGCAGATTCCTTCGATGCCAAAAATGGCGCGATTCTGGATTGCGAGCTGTCGGGCCAACGCCATGGTTGGTTGTCTATGCTTGAGGAACCGCGCAAGAAGCTGATCTTCGAGGGTGTAGCACAGTATTACAACCGGACCGCCGATGAGCGTCGTAAGGTGGTCATGACTTTGTTGGAAAAAAACGCTGACCCCAACCGGCGCTACCCAGACCTCAATGGTTATCGCGATCTCTGGACGCCAACGCTGTTTTCCGCACAGATTGGTGATTTGGCTGTGCTGAAGTCCATGATCAAGGTAGGCGGCAATCCGTGGGTTTCGTTGGACGATGAATCATCTTTGAACGAGAAAAATGCACTTTGGGTTGCCGTCGCCTACAAGCGTGAAGGCGTCGTCGAATACCTTCGGTCTCAGATTCCAGAGCCTTCCAGTTGCTGATCGATCATTTTCGTTTTTTCTTTCGTTCGGCTGTCGGGCTTGAGCCGAGCCTCTGTTGCATCGTTCGCGAAACGCAACGCAACAGAGGCATCACCATGTATTTCAGCAAGAACAAAGACATCAACCAGCTCACGTTTGAGCTGGTTCAAATGGGCTGGACCTACGCCAAAGGACGGCACTACAAGCTTTTCCCACCCAACGGCTGCGGCATGGTAATAGTCCCCACCACGCCCGGCGACCGAAGGGCCTTCCAGAACTTCCGGCGCGATGTGCGACAACGCTTACGCGGCCACGCCGAACGATACCGACACGCCCGCCAGGAGCTGATGCCATGAGGCCGGTAATCCTGGTTTCATTGGATTGGCGTCGGCCGCAGGACGGTAAAACCGGATTAGGGATCGCCTCTATTGCTGCGGCCCTGCGCGCAGCGGATGTGCCATTTCAGATCATCGACGCACAAGTTAACAGCCTTGCTTTCTCACTAGAGCAAGTACTCGCTCGCCTCCTGCAAGCCATCACGCAGGCTGGCTCTGGCTGCCTGATTGGCTTCGGCACCTTTGTCTGGAACGACGCCGAGGTTCGCACCTTGACTCATTCGATTCAGAACACTGGAGCAGAGGTTGTTCTTGGTGGGCCACAAATCTCCTATATGGCCAAGGGGCAATTGGAAAGCACATATCCGCTAGTAAGGTATTTCGTTCGTGGCCAGGGCGAGATGGCCATGGTTGCACTGGCCTGCGGCACCACACCCGATGACTGTGGCATCCATATCGCCGGTACTCCCGATCAGGGCCGCAAAGCAGATCATGATCTGCTGAGTCTGCCCTCCCCTTATCTACATGAAACCGCAGAGTTGCAGAGCAACATTCGCTGGGAAACTCAGCGCGGATGTCCGTTCAAGTGCTCATTCTGCCAACACCGCGAGCCAGGCATACGTCTCAAGCATCAATGGTTTGATGGCCATCGACTGGAAAAAGAACTCGCGATGTTTGCCACCGCGAAGGTGAAGCGCATCTCGGTGCTGGATCCGATTTTTCACACTGATGCCAAGCGTGCCATTCAGATCCTGAACAGCGTTAAAGCGGCGGGCGTGACTGCGCATCTTTCTTTGCAATGCCGCTTCGAGACCTGCAGCACGGACTTTCTAGATGCACTTGAGGGACTCAATGTCACTCTGGAGTTCGGACTGCAGACCACAGTAGAAGCCGAATACCAAGCGATCAAAAGGCCCAACCATCTGGATATCATTTGCAGCCGAATCCGTCAGTTACATGAACGGCAAATAGACTTTGAGGTTTCACTGATTTACGGCTTGCCCAATCAAACTCTGGACAGTTTCCGTAGAAGCGTTGATTGGTGTTTGCAGCGGCGAGTGCCTCGCGTAAGGGCCTGGCCACTGATGCTGCTCAGGGGAACGCCGATATACGAGCAGAAACAGCTCTATGGATTCAAGGAAAGCTACGATCAGGTCATTCCCATTGTGATCGCCAGCAATAGCTTTTCTGAAACGGAGTATGCCGAGATGGCTCGCATTGCCCAGTTGCTGGAGGAGAACTGAAATGGCTGGATTTGTTGTTATTGAGGGCCTCGACGGTGTTGGAAAGTCTACAGTTCTGGACAAGCTGGCCGAGCGTTTCTCGGGCCACGCAATGAGTACCCCTGGACCAGCATTGCGTAGCAGCCGCCCAGCCATCCTAGAGGCTTTTGCCCATGATGAACTTGCCAAGGCGCTGTTCTATGCGGCCAGCGTTTCTAGTGAAGGGAGGCATGCACTCAGCCTTGTTGAACGTGGCGAGTGGGTATTTATGGATCGCTACTGGGCCTCGACGCTGGCATACGCAAAAGCTCGCGGTGTATCGGCCGAGCTGGAGCTTTTGGGCCAAAGCCTGATCAAGCCGGACATAACGATATTGCTTCTGCTAGACGAGCCTGACCGCCAACAACGTCTCCTTGCTCGTGGCGCAACCGCAGAGGATATGGAAACGCTTGATCCCGGCTTTCGTGAGTGCGTACTTGATGAGCTAATGGCGCATGCAGACATTTCAGTGAATGCCACTCACCTTACTGCGGAAGCCTTGGCGATTGAGCTGGAGCAGATGATAAGACGACAGTCTTGTAGCTGATCAGACATGTTCATGGACGGACCGCTGATCACCCATTCATACGGCCATGCTGCGCAACTCTTACGGAAAACCGCTTACAGTCCCCCTGAGGAAACTTTATTCGCGTGCCCCAGGATTTCCTGGATGGACTCAAAGCAGAAGATCCAGGGCCTGCTAGCGGAGTAGGATCTCGCTTGGGTGCATTTGTCATGGGATCACCAAAATCCCAAAACATTGATGCTCCGAGCCTTGAGCAAAATGTTGCTACATCGGCAGACAGGCTCATCGATTGAAGACGAGACTGATCAATTATCGATGACTGCTTACGGCCAATTGCAGTCACTCGCCAACCCTTCGACCTCTAAAAACAGCGCCGCACTAGCATGGCGGTGAGTGAGTCAAGGCCTGTCACACATCCTGTGACCATCCGTGCGAGTCGAGGTATCTTGAATCTAGATTTTCTGCCCCTTGATTTGGATGCGCATGAGAGTCTCGATAGCTCTAGCCCGCATATAGGCCATCCATGAACGATATTGAGTTTGCCCACAGCGTCAGCCCCCGGCTGGGGGCGTTATACGAACAGGCAAAAGAACTAGCATCCACGACACCAGGTCACGCACTCACCTTTTTGCGCAGCTTTGCGGCTATTTTCTGCGAAACGCTTGATCCAAGTACTAAGGGAGAGCCAAACCTAAACCGCAAGATTGCCACCGTGCTAACCGGGGGACTGACAAGCGAGAAGGTTCTGGCTAAACTGCGCACCCTGCAAAACAGTGGGAATAAGGCGGCTCATCCCGAGGAATATGATTGGACCACCCTTGACTTCCCAGCAATGGTTGAAGAGGCACTTCCCGCTGCCCGTTACCTGCTTGAGCATCTGCGCTGGCTCAGTCAAGGCCCCGCGCTGCCTGAATATACGGTCTCCAAACCTACCCTGCACAATCAGCGGGAACTCAGCTTCAGAGCCATTTTTGAGGAAAACCCTGACGCGCAGTACACGCTAGGAATCCATTTCAAAGAAAAGGCAGATCACCTAAAAGCTTCAGATTATATTTTCAGATCCGATGATGGTTACGGCTTTACCTCGCGCTCAGCCATCGATCAAGCCATTCACTGGCTCAAACTCGCCGCAGTGAGTTCACACATTGAAGCAATGTATGAATACGGAGCATACCTTGCTCGCCTACAAGGCGATGCATTCGAGGATAAGCGCCGAGAGGGAGAGCATTATGTATGGCAGGCAAGCGAAAGGAACCATGCCGAAGCCTTGGCAGTCATGGGCGACTACTACTTTTGGGGCTCAGCTCGATACGAGCAAGATCTTGAATACGCACGAGAGCTCTACCAGCAGGCAGCGGTCCATTCTCACCCAAGAGCACTTGCTCAGTTAGGGAGAATGCACGAGCGTGGACTCGGCGGTCGGGTAGATTTCCATGCTGCTTTCCAATGCTCTCTACAGTCTGCTGAGGCTGGATTCCCGCAAGCTCAATTTCACTTATACACGTTGCATCTCCAGGGGCATGCTTTTGCCGGTGAAAGCTCTGCAGCCGTCAATTGGCTAATTGAGGCGGCAGAACAAAAGCATCCAGAAGCCATGCTGGAGCTTGCTGGCCTAATCACTCAAAAGCGTGTTCCAGACCGAACTGTGATTGATGCTCAAGCCCTCTATGAGCAGTGCATCGGCCCCCATCACACTCGCATAAAAGCTTTATATGCGTTAGCCAACCTATTGGCGATACGCTCTGAGGAGCTCGATGCACTGAACCATGCACTGTCGTACGTGTACAATTGCAAGGATGAGATTGTGAATAGGGCGGAACATCATGACCTGCTTCCGGGCTGCGAAAGACTTACTGCGTTCATCGGGGAGAAGATCAACACCCTTATGGCTCGTGCCTACCCTCAGTTTTCTTTTCGCGCCGCCGTCCCGCCAACCATAACGCACCAGCCAGCCTACATTGGCCCGCCGGTAGGCCGGAACGAGCCTTGCCCTTGTGGCTCAGAGAAGAAATACAAGCACTGCTGCCGCTAACAACTTTCTTAAAAGCGATGCCTCTTTGCAGCGCGACTTAACTCTGCAACTGACCCACTTTGAGATCGAAGCTGCGTGAAGGGAATGGCCGCTTTTGGCCGGAAGCTGCCCCGATAATTGGTCGGTTTCTGGGAGCGCTGCGCTTCTTTTCGGCAGCTCAAAAACCGCTCGATTTCGACGTTTCTACTTAAGATCCAAGACAGCTCCGTCTTCTGAGCGAACCAAATTTCAACGTCGATAACGCACTTTCATTGCCTGAAGCCGCCATTCGGAGAACTCCCAAGGTAATCCCCCCATTTTTAGCACTCGCCAGAAGTAGAGGTCAGGCCGCGCGGGCCAACTTCTGTTTGGGGGTGATGCCTCCCAGGGCCATGTTTGGCCGTTCGTGATTGTATGTCCACATCCAGCGAGTTGCATGTTCCTGCACCTCAGTAATCGACTCGAACAAATAATGCCCCAGCCAGTCGTAACGCACCGTGCGGTTGTAGCGTTCGACGTAGGCGTTCTGCTGTGGATTTCCTGGCTGGATATACTCCAGGCGAACGCCGTGCTTTTCCGCCCAGAGCACAAGCTTGCTGCTGATGTACTCTGGGCCGTTGTCACTACGGATGGCCTGTGGTTTACCGCGCCACTCGATGACTTGATCCAGTGCGCGCACCACTCGCTCCGCAGGGAGTGACAGGTCGATATCCATGGCCAGGACTTCGCGGTTGAAGTCGTCGATCAGGTTGAACAGGCGGAAGCTGCGGCCATCGGCCAACTGATCGTGCATGAAGTCCATCGACCAGCAGTGATTGATCGCCTCAGGTACTGCCAGTGGCTCGGGTTTCTCCCGCACGATGCGTTTGCGCGGTTTGATTCGCAGGTTCAGCTCCAACTCCCGATAGATCCGATACACCCGCTTGTGATTCCAGCGGTAGCCTTTCACGTTACGCAGATATAGGAAGCACAGGCCGAATCCCCAATTACGCTGATTGTGCGTAAGCCGGATCAGGTGATCGGCAATCTCGGCATTTTCCGAGGACAGCCGTGGCTGGTAGCGATAGCAGGTCGTACTGATGCTGAACGACAAACACGCCAGCTTGATGCTGGCCTTGCCCGAGCGAACCGTCTGTTGCGCCATCTCTCGCCGCTGAGATGGCTTCACCACTTTTTTGCCATGGCTTCCTGGATGATCTCGGCCTTCAGGCGCTCCTCGACGTACATCTTCTTGAGGCGGCGGTTTTCTTCCTCCAGCTCACATAGCCGGGCCATCAGAGAAGCGTCCATACCGCCGAACTTGGCGCGCCACTTGTAGAAGGTCGCCGAGCTGATGCCGTGCTCTCGGCACAGCTCTGGGACTGGGCTGCCGGCCTCGGCCTGCTTGAGGATGGCGATGATTTGGCTGTCCGAAAAACGCGATGTCTTCACGCAAAATTTCCTTGATCCGATTAGGAGAAAATTCTACTTCTGACGAGTACTGATTTCAGGGGGGATTACCCCAAAATGAGGTGCGATTCATACTGAATCACACCCCGACTTCATAAAGTGGCCATGTTGTGGTTCAAAATGCTGGCGAGCATACTGCGACATAAAATCCAAACCGCAGGTATTACACATGGATGTCACTCCGCGCTTCGACGAGCTAACTGCGTGTGATCAATTCTTGGCGTTAACTCGATACACGCGGCTATTCGACCCGTTCAGGGTGATGGGTGTTAGCACTAAAGAGCTACTGCACTCCAGAGTCATCGCGGTGTTTCTCAACGCCAACGAACCCCATGGTTTGGGTAGCAAATTTCGTGACGACTACTTAGCGTCGCTAAAAAATTGCCGCCAGGTAGGCGCTGCTCAGCCTATTGATGCAACGGTACTATTAAACGCTGCAGGCGCTCGCGCCAAGGTCGTCAGGGAACTGGCGGATATCGATATACTCCTGGACTTTCCCGACTTGCGCCTGGTCATTGGCATCGAAAATAAAATTCATGCGCTTGATCAGGATAAGCAAGTGGCACGGTATCAAGCGTCGCTGTGTGAGCTTTTCCCACATTACCAGCACCGCGCAATGGTGTACCTGACACCCACCGGACGCGACTCCCCAACCGCGAACTTGGACTGTCAGCGTGTTCCGGTTTATTACCAGTCCTATGCAATGGTTTCAGACTTGCTGAAACGTTCCCGCCCCCTCGCAACCCCCCCGGCCGGTCAGTTTCTTGACCAATTCGTCACCCATGTTGAGCGCACCATGACCGATAGTACTGAACTCAAAAGCCTGTGCTGGGGCGTCTTTGAACAAAACGAAGAAACATACGAACATTTGGCAGAGCATCTTTTTTATTGCCGGCAGCGCAAGTACAAAGAGCGATTTGATGCTCTGGAGCAGGAGGTAAAGAACAGCGGCCAGTTCAATGAATGGGTAAGCGAGGTACAGACGCAGATTGTCAAGGGACGTAAGGGCGACAACCCATTATTTGCTCTGGATGTCCGGTTGCAATCGTGGCCAGACGGCGTATGGGTAAAGCTCTATAAGCACGACTGGCTCGGCGCATTCCCGTACTTTCTAGAGAAGGATGGTGAAATGGTTTCTCAGCGCCTTGGGCAATTCTGCAGGCCGTCACGAGATGTGCCGGGCTGGGCCGGGCACAAGTTTGCATCCTTGCGGTTTCAGGTAAAAGAAGATCGGGCAATAAACGTGCAAGGCAATCGCGCAACTGATTCAGACTACAACACGGCTCTGGCTCGTGTGCGTGAACTCATCGTGGAAATCAACAATGCCCTGAATCCCGCACTTACCTTGCCCAGCGAACTATCAATAGCGTGACCCTTTGAATCTGTTGTCTTAGACATAGCCGAAGTCAATTTTTTGCTCGGCTTGATATAGGTGCGTAATTGCATCCATCTGACAAGTCAGTTGCATTTGTGCTGACCACGGATTGCATCCGAGTATACCTGTAGACTTGAGTCGTTAGACCGGCAGAAAGCGGCCAAAAGGAGCTACTCGGATGAGCAGGGTAATTTAAATCAATGTGCACGTGGCATAAGAGGATGGCGGGTGCGAATCGCACGGAGCGTGGCCACCTATTCGAGGTTGGCTAGGAAATCTTGTTGTCGCGATATTCGAGATCTTTCGCGTTGAGAGCCTTCGTAGCCTTCTTGCTAGCTCTTGCCTGGTGTCTTTTCTCTATAGCGCTGTAACGCCAGCACCGATCAAATCTAGAAACAAAGACCCCACCTAAGGCTCGGATCGGAACGGCCATCAACATCGCGACCACTAACCGATCATCAGGATCATTACAAAGTAATCTGACTGTTGTAAAGATAAGTAAAAAGCAGACCGCTATTAGCAAGAATGTTTTTTTAAATCCATATCGGTACCATCCAATGACTATGAAACCATAGAAGAATGCAGAAAACAGAGCCCCCCAGAGAAAGCCCCAGGTACCTTCGCCCTTTTTTACGTACTCAGAACCTCTTCCCACCATTAGCCACGCAAAACAATAAAGAACAACAGCTGCAATAGTTAGAGCAGCTAAAATCGAACTAATTTCGCCCATAAAACTACCTGGTCAGACTGAGATAGTGAGTCCAGCAGATAGCTGGCCACAAGAATCCTGCGCCGTGTAAGCTTTCGGTTACTCACGATTACCCTAGTTTCGAGAAAATGCCCTGCCCTTCAGATCGATAGCTCGAAGGCGTTGCGCGGCGCGTTCTAGACTCAAATGACCTTTCTCAACCAAGGATACCACTCGTTGTGCAGCCTCAGGGGTGATAACACCAGCCTCAAGTCGCTCACCGATCAAGCGCCCAATCTCGAGATCACTATCTATGGCGCACCGTTGTTCAAGAGTGTTCAGCCGAGTGTTCAGCCGATCACTCATTTCGGCTCGCAGACGATCCTGCTTGCCGCCTGATCGCACCAGCTTCACCGCTCCGTAACCTAGGGCGCCGGCCACAACAGCCGAACCCAGCACCCAGCCGACTGGGGTTGCCGTTACAAATACGCCACCAAGTACTCCAGCTAAAGTAGTGGAGCCGAGCAACGTGCTTGCACCCGCTGCGCCGGCAACACTCCCTGCCAAAGCAGCGCCTGCGGCAGCGCTGCCCGCCACTGCCGCACTTTCACCGGCCACTCCTACACGGTCTCGTCCTCTCATCATATCCAAGGCATAGCGCAGCTTCTCGACTTCCGCTCGCTGCTCATCTGACAGAACTGAGGACTGAATCTCTGCTCTATTTTTTCGCTGAGCACGTTCACTCGCAGCTTGTCGTAGCTTCTTTACCTTCGACAGATAAGTGTCAATACCCATAGCCCGCGCCCTCAATTCGCCGAGTAATAATCTCGGACAGCCAGAAAGATTGACTGAAGGAACTCAAAGAACGCTCTCGCCAACTGGATCATCGCCATCAGCGGGTCGCTAGAAGGGGCCCCTGCATCAAAAGTCGCCCCAATAGCTGCACCTGCGAGCATCGAAGCGCTGGCTGCGATTGGCGCTAACAATGGGCCAATAAAGGGAAATCCTGCAGTCAATGCGCCAACCGCAGCCCCAAGCAACACACCGATCGCAATACCTGGGTGGGCCCTCAGAAACGCAAAAATCTGCGTCACGAGAATTCTTCCGATGGCAATCACCTCACCTGCGATGGCCTTGGTGACAGTCCAAAGCGACTCCAGCCGAGTCATGATCTCTGCCGGAACGCCAAGCGCTAGGCCCTCGACCAAAATATCGTCGAACTGATCTCGGGCGTGTTCAGCGTTCAGCAAGGTCAGTTCGAACATCCCCTGCTCCCTTGTTAAAACCTGCATACATATCTCCCTCTGTTGGCGATGATGTCTTGGCAATCTAGCTATAGCGCTAATTTGCACGAGCCCCATCTTCACTATAAATCCTGCCTTCAAATACTAAGGCGTTGCAGCCGATGCACTTTTGACCCACGTACCGGAATTTCATTGACCCTGTTTCGGACGCCGAACTCGTTGTTGCATTTCGCTTTTCAGACTGCTGGGTTGGGTCAGCATAGGGTCGGCACCCGGGTCAATAATGCGTCGGCGGCGACACGATGTTTTTCTTTTCAGTCCAGCAGTTACGTTGGCCCGCGCCGGAGAGGCTCGAATTGGTAGTTATGCAAACCAATGTAGGTTCAGACATGAAATGCTCGCTCTCGCGCCAATGAACATTGCCTGGCCCGCATTTCAACTCCGATCAATACGCAGAGATGCCAGCCCATGGTCGCATCGATTCAAATCATCACCCAACGTACTACTGCCACAATTCCCCAGTTTCCTTTTTCATTTGGTCGACGCCAATAGGCCGTGGGCAGGCTCGCCAAATACACCAGCGCATTTCCATAGCCATGTATTTTTCTCTCGTCGCCCTTGCGTCCCACGGTGAACCAGCCGTCACGTCCTAACGTGGGTAAGAACATGGAGCCGTCTCGCGCTTGCGGAATGTAGGTCGACGAGATTAGTGCTTTTTTTCCGTATCTACCTCTTCGATATACGACTCGGAGGTTTCAGCGCTCACTTGCTCTTCAAAGCCCAATATCTGGGCATAACGAGTTCGCAATAAACGCTCCCGAGCCTTGAGAAAGTCGAGAAATTTATTGGTTTGGTAGAGCTGTGAGTCGGAAGGAATTGAGTGCTGGTCGGTGAACTCTAGGCTGCGCGATTTTAACCATTCGTCAAAGACGGTGTCGGACTTTTCGATGTTGTCTCGATATGGCAATAGCTGCAGATTACCGAGGCGATCTTTAGCCTCTACGTAGGCGTCGACGGCCCATTCAGAAACGCCTTGGCTGAGGAGCTTTGACTTAGTGAGGGCGGCTTGGGGGAAGATATGATCAATATGGTATTGAGCTGTACCCCACCGGGTGTCTGGGTGTAGTAACGACAACGCGAAAAAGCTTGTCCTGTCTTTGTAGGTCAGCGATAGCAAGTCGTCCAAGCTGCGTGAATCAGTGAAATCGATCTGGCTTTGGCGACGCAAGCCGAGAAGCAGTGCTCTTTCCGGGAATTCTTTTGAGGTCTCAAGGCTTTCTTGAATGATTTTGCGGGACTGGCTGATAGTAAGGTCTGAGGAGCCGCCAAATGTGCTACCGAGAAGTGCCTTGACCAACCACCGGTGCATGGCCTGTATCGCGCCAACGTGATGGGCATCGGTAGAGTTAAAGCGTACTGATGTACGGAAGAAATAATATGCAATCGGCAGTAACGTGTTGGCACTGGTCAGCGTCTCGCGGTCTATGCCGAAATCGTTTGCCATGCGCACAGTCATTTCCAGCGCCGCCTTGATTCGTTCCCAGTTATCGCGGATGAGCTCCAGGTTCTTCTTCGTGAAGTTCGAGACTTTGTACGCATTCGGGAGGTCGGACAGAACCAGGCAGGCTTTCATCACCCAGTCCTTGTCAAAGTTATTGTTCCTCGCAAGCCCCGTATTTAGGTATTCCACATAGCGATAGATCTCCTCACGAGCATTGAGATCGCCCCAGGTGGTGGTAATGGTCGAAAGCAGAAGATCCGACTTACTGAGCTTCGTACCACCTTCATTCGCGCGCACGAAGATGTCCAAGACTCGCTCAAGTGAGCGGCTGGTTTCGGTGAAGTACGCTATCGATTCGTCACGCCATATGGAGGAGTAGAGCTTGCCTAGATTTCGCTCAACGATTTTGCGATCAGTTCGGTCTACGTTTTTGTCCTCCAGAGTCTGGAGGAGGTTGTCGAGGTAGGCTTCGTACTGATCCTTGTCATCGAATTGCATGATTCGGCTGACCGGAAACCAATGAGACTGTTCGGATGTCGCTGGAGGGGCATCGAAGAACGCCAGTCCGTAAGTAACGTCAGTTACTGCTTCCTCGTCGCTCGCGTCGAGCATTAGATCGAGATAGAGATTCTGTCGTACCCACGCGTCGGGGTTCTCCCAACGCTTACCCTTCAGCTTCACTTTGTAACTACCACGTAGGCCTATCAACAGGGATGTTAGTCGCTGCTGGCCATCGAGCACCAAGGTCAACGCCTTATCTGTGATCGTAGCAGCATCGTTATGGAAGTCGCCGTATTTGAAATCTTCGACAAATTTATAGATGTCGAGGTTCTCTGTACGGCCTGGCTCAATATCCCAAAAAAGAAACGAGCTAATGGGGTAGCCCTTCAACAAACTGTCAAAAAGGCGAACTATCTGGTCGGGAGTCCATACGTAGGGGCGTTGAATCGCGGGGAGGTAATAGTCCCGGTTCAGTCGGCGAATGACACTCGCAATAGTGCTGGATTTGTAGGCCATTTCTTTCCTTGGGCATGGGTTGCTCACTGAGCGATGGTATCGTGGAGGTTGCTTATGGGATCTCTGAGTCAAAAAACTGGCTCCCCAACACACTGGATGTCGTCAAAGCTGGTTTATATCAGCACACGAGATGGTATCGCCGCCCCCTACCAGGCGGGAACAGCCCGTAACCGTCAGCTTGCTTGGCGAGTTCCATGATTAAACAACCTCTGTTGGGTTAAAGCTGCGACGTCCAGACAACCACCTGAGTGCCTCAGAGGTCTCGACAACGGTTCGTGTGCCTTGCTTGGAGGTAATGAGTCGATCCTGAGCGGTCGGCAGTGTCGCGTTCCTGACAGACTTCTCACTCATCTGAGCCATGATCGCGATCTCGATCAAGGTCAGAAACTCCGAGTAGAGTCCCTCCAAGACTGCCGGAACCCCTTCAATGTCAGGTCTGTCGGAGTCCAGACTCGCGCGGACTCCCCCCATCACCAACACCTTTTCCAACATCTTGGGCGGCGCCGCTCCGTAGTGCTCTACAAAAATTCGACCCGTTCTCACAAAAGCACTCAAATCCAGCCAGTCCGCGTCATTGTCATGACCTTGAACCGGCCATTTACCTTCCACTGCATATTCGTAGCAGACCTGAGCCAACTGCTTGGGACGATTGGCCCCCCCAAGGGTAAGCCTCACCGCTGCCTCACTAACCTTGTAAAGCGTGGATAGTGCGGTGACCTGAACGTCGAATATTTCTTCGACTTCTTTCAGCAGGGCTCGTAGGGAAACAGGGTCGGTAGGTTGGACGAACTGTAGGTGTTGGCTGGTCTTCATGGCACGAATCTCCGCTGGATGTAGGAATCCTGGATTCACTAGCCGTGCGCGTCAAGATAATTTACAGGAACATTTGGAATAAATACTTAATCTGCCATTGATCCCACTCCGACGCCGCGCGCTAAGCCACTAAAACCCAGTACATCTGGTGTTGAGTTATGCAGCGTAAGCTGAATCGGATCGACCACAGCATGTGTGTCGAGAGTCCGTGAGGTGCAGGATGCCGTGTCTCGCGAAAGACCGCTCCTGGCCGTTTTCTGCCTGTCGCGAACGGCAAAAAACGACCCGGAGTAGAGGTCCAGGATCATCAATATCGCGGTCTGTCCCCTGCTCACCTGCTGGAAAGCGGCTATGAAGCGCGTCAGTATCCAGTTCGAAGATCGGTTGATGCCGGATTAATAGATATCCCTTTACGCATAATCCGCCACCCTGGGACTCAAGCTTATGTTCACCGAAACAGTACGAGTGATCTTGCGTCGGATACTATCGGACGGCCCGCGTGCCTGCTCGAGCGGATCGAAAAAACGCTTTCCATCAAAGGCAACCCAGTGACGATATCTCTCGCAATACACCACATAGACCGCGGACCAAGGTGAGACAGTAGAGTGGTTCGAGACCCGCACAGCTTTTTTATCGAAGTAGGCACCAAGCGCCGCTTTCATTTGTATGGTTGTCATATGGTGACCACGAGGACCAACCCACCCCCCTTTCAGCAGATAAGCCAAAGACTCTTCAAATTTCATATGCGTCAGCATCGCAAACACGGCAACGCCGCAGCCCGTCTCTTGCTCTGGCTGCTTCACCATTTTCATTTCCATACGCCATCTCCTTTGGATTTTGTGACGGTTGATCAGAGATCTTGAATTTCAAGGCCGGCTTTTAATCGGCGAATGTAGTTTTCGCGAAGGCTGGCCGGCTCTTGTACTTGGATTGAGCCCGCATGGGAGAGCAACCACCAGAGCAGCTCCCAGGAGTTCTGGACTGTGGCCGTTAAAGTTGCCCCACCCTCTTCAGGGGCCAATTCCATGTCATCTGAAAGAGGGCGCTCTCGCAGCAATTGGGACAGTCCTTCGTTGACCCACGCACGAAGCTGGAGCATTTCCATCCCACCAAACTGTGCATTGCCATTGCTGAGGTATCCGGCGAGCGTGAAACCCTCGACTTTCCGACATGCTGTCTCCAGTACCTGAGCCTGCATGAAGCGATGAAGGACGTAGCGACGGATATCGCCGAAGGGTTCGGCGGTGGCTAACAGGTAGGTGACCTGCCCCCGCTGGATCAAGGCGTGGGGATTGAGGGTGAAGTCGTGAGTCTTGCCCTTGAATGCGGCGCTGTATCGACATGAGAGTTGCTTGCTATCCATCAGGGCCTGCTGAATCGCATCGAGACATTCCGTCCGGACGTTCGGTGGCTGCAGATGGAATTCCGGCGGGATGCTCACGACGTTGTTTATCCAGCGGGCTGCAGGATTTTCCTCAGCGAGCACTTTCAACTTCTGCCTGGCTTGATCGAAGCGTGGCTCCAGGCTTTGCAGCATGGAATGGGGAATCAGCGGTCGAATGCCGTCTTCAACCAGACGCAACGTCAGTGCCTCACCCAGAGTGATACCGGGCAGGTGGCATGACACTCCCGGCTGCCAGGACCAGCCGTAGGGCATGCCTTTATCGTTGCAGAGAAGCGGAAAGAGATGTTGCAGCTCCTGCAGATCTCGCTCAATCGTCCGTTTGGTGGCGTCATGGCCGGCGTCCCGCAAGAGGATCGTCAGCTCCTGTGCAGTTTGACCATTGCCGCGAGTTGGGAGCAACTTGAGCAGCTCCCACTGACGGGTAAGAGCGCGGCGGGTTGAGTTGGCAGGCACAACAGGCATCCGTGTCGAGTTTTCAGACTGCAGAGTGGCAGATTGCCGCTATCTCTGGCAACCAAGAAGGGGCCCGCTCTCAGAAGCCCGCGGGATCAATTGTTTTGCATGCAAGGCTCGCCGAGATATCAGTCTCAGGCTCCCCAAGCAGCAACAGCATGGGAGGCTCGCAGGGGTAGAACTTGAGACCTAGTTTGTAGAAGACGAGGTGAGGGTTGAAGTTGGGCAGCGCTTCATCCAACTCGATGTACATGGCCAGTGACAAGTCGGCTCTGCCGAACAAATTGGCGAAAACAGTCTTGAAGCTGAGACCATCCAGTTTGGCTGCCGGGAGCTGCGAGGGATGGTCGTAACTAATCAGCTCGCACCGTAACCGGCGGCTGGTCGATTCGGCCAACACGCTCACGAAATCAGCGTAGTCAGTGCAGATCATTCCGCTTCCCAGCAAAGCCTCCCGCAGATAGGGCATCACGGCTTCGGCCCAGGCTCTGAAGTCCGAGTCTGCGTCTCCGGCCTGATAAATCACTTGGTAGCCATTTTTCGGCAGTTTGCGATCCATTGGCATCTGGTCAAGGAAGAAAACCACTTCCGAATGAGTATCGACGGCAGTGTAATCAAACGGCGCGTTGACCGCGAAACACACGTCGCTATTGCCAAGACTTGCTCTAGGTGCGTCACGCCAAAAGGTGGTGTGTAGGGATTCATCGCAAGCGTCGAAATCCATCGTGCGGATAGTCAAACTCAGAGACACCGGTTCTTCTTTCAGCTTTGCCATACCTATCACTATCTCAGTTGGTGGTGTAGGAGCCCGTCTTTGCTCAGCGGGTAAGCCCGGACGCAATAATCTACCTACAGCGCGACAGAATAAGACGCATGAAAAATGTTACGCAGAGCACTACGCCGAGCAACGACCACGTCTCATTTTGTCGCGTTGCTATTGGATGCTGTTTCCGTCAGCCATCTAAGGCAGCAGTACCAATGAAAAATAGAGATCTAATCATCAGCAACCTCCGCGAGAGCATTTACTCTCTGGAAACGATCATCGCTACCTGCAGCCGTCAGCCCTGGAACAAAGGAAAATTGGTCGGGCAGAAAACCCCACTCCGACTAAGAGATATCTGGGCCATCCGAGTAAGGCTTCAAATTGCAGAAAGAACCCGGGATCTGGCTCTTTTCGATCTGGCCATCGCCAGCAAGCTTCGAGCCTGCGACTTAACCAAGCTCCGAGTGCGCGACGTTGCCCATGGCGAGCACGTGTTATCACGAGCCATGGTGCTGCAGCAGAAAACGCAGCGGCCAGTGCCGTTCGAGATCACTGAGCAAACACGGTCTGCTCTCGCTGCCTGGATACTTCAAGCCCATCTCTCCGCAGCGAGGACTGCCTTTTTCCGAGCCGGCTGCGTACCTCAGACCATCTATCCACTTGGCAATACGCTCGTATCGTCAAAGGCTGGGTGAAAGCCATTGACCTTGATCCAGCCATCTATGGCACTCACACAATGAGACGTACGAAAGCATCACTGATCTATCGCAGGACGAAGAACCTGCGGGCGGTTCAACTGCTGCTCGGCCATACGAAGCTTGAGAGCACCGTTCGATATCTGGGGATTGAGGTCGATGACGCCCTAGAAATGGCGGAACAGACCGAGGTTTGACCATGCATAGCGACGGTCGAAGTCAGGCCGTCGCTAACCGGCCAGAAGCAGTCAGTGCCTAACGCCTGAATTAAGCCGTGCCGCGAAGCGGCGTCGGCTTGAATGAATTAATAGGCCACAATTCGCACACACTACTTTTCCTCATAGCTTGGCCATGACTTTCCGAACTCAGTAAGAGCGGCTGCGCACGAAACAACCGTTAAATAACTGCCTTTTTCATGACGCTTTAGCCGTGTGAGCCCCGTATAAATTAATGCACAGGCTTGATTGTCAATTCCCCCCCCCACAAAAAGAACAATTGCACGAGACTCCCAGCCTTTAAAGCTATGAAGTGTTGTTGCCTTGACTCTGGCATCCCCCATATAGAACCCCATCTTCTTCCGACGAGATTCTTTTTTGTCAGAGCTGTATGTGTGGACTGCGTTTACTCCTTTGGAATCAAGAGCATTTACTACATCCGCGCCCATCGCTTGGCTGCCCGTCAAAAAAGTAATATCTGTAATTGCCAGAATGTCATCTTTAGCTCTGGGCGCCATTCTTAGGATTTCTTCCGCACAGATTTGCACGCATTCTTCAGGGCGTATTTGTACCCACCGCAAGTGGCATGGATACAGATCAAGCTCCCCCTGAGGGCCGTTGGGCAAATCGACTGTGTCACTGGGCAAGTACCGACTAGCAAAATTGCGCGCAGCCTCCATCGCTCTTGGCGGAAGTCTGTAACAAGTCTGAAGCTCTGCCCATCTACCACCAGGAAACCCAGCGCCAGTCATAGCCTCGTCGGTCCAAGATCGGGCAGTCCCATAGATATCCTGTGTCGCGTCAGCGACGAGCAGCATCTCTCCATTCTTCCGACATACCTTTCTTAACACACCCCACCAAGTTGGAAGGAAATCCTGACCTTCATCGACAAGCACAGCATCATATCTTTGTATGATTTCTTCAGCGTCTGCGTCTATACAACTTGCGACGAGTGCAGGAAGTCGTGTGCTCAGGACTTGATGTTCCTCCCCTTCGCTTCCTTTCCAAAGATCGCGATACTCATCCTCACGGTCAGATTCTTCGCAAACCCGTTTACACCAAGCGTGGAAGTTAAGCCAAGTTACTCCTTGCCTTGTCCGCCCATGAGCATTTGGCCACCTCACCGCTACATCCATAAGGTAGTGCAGCAATGTAATGTTGAAGGTTACAACAAGGACTTCCTTGCCTTCGCTAAGCAATTGCGCTGCTCGGGCTGCAAGAATTAGAGACTTTCCAGAACCTGCTGGGCCTTTGATTCGCCTGTAGCCTGATTGAGTACGTGAAGTTACATAGCTTCTTTGTGCAGCATCTAGCTCGATAGGCTTTCGTTGCGTGGCAGCGTAATCTGGTTCAACAAGCCAGTTTCTCATGTCGTTAGCCTGATCCTCAGTCATAAATCGTGACGAAGATCGACGGCTTTCTGGAAACACCAAGTTAATTCTGCTTTCTGCAATTGCTTCAGAACCAGAGATCGGATTGTATTGGGGCCAATCCAGCATTCCTCTATAAGCTAGGCAGGGCCTCAGTAAGCTATTAATCTGCTCTTGCTTTGCAAACGGAAATATCACGCCTGCCGTGATGGTGGCAAAACCTGCATGTCCGTCCAACCTTGGGCAGTATAGATTGTGTATTTCCTGCTTATACCTAAATATTTTCTCAACAGGGTTCTGACTTTGAATTGAGAACGACTTATTTCCATCGCTTGCAAATAGCTTGGGAGCCTTCCCGTCTTTCTCCTCAGTCCAGTACCGCATTGCATCGAAGCTCCAGTCTTTAACCTCGAATACCGCAATCCCAACATTAGGATTAAGAAGAACGAAGTCCGGCCTCAAGCCATTTAGATGCGGCTGGATGTAAATTTCCCATTCGGGTGCCAGTCTTTCGTTGAAGAGATTGAAAACAAGTCGTTCGCCTGCGGTAAGAGGCTGGCGGAGTCTCTCTAATTGGTCAATCGACGGTGATACGAAACGTTCCATGTTCTCGAGAATCCCAACCTTGCGGTCTAACGTTGGAGTTAAACGGCGCCGAGTCAGCGGCGCCCGCTTGAACGACTTCTTATATTTCTGCGAAAAATATTTATATATTTAGCAGGCCTTTGCACCTTGGGTATTTTGAGCAGCCCCAAAATTTTTTACCCGAATATGGGCCACTTTTTGCCGTTCGGAGTGTCATTAATGAGCCGCATTTAGGGCAGCATGGTGTTTGAGCTTCCTCAAAATCATCGTCTTTGATTTCTATTTCTGGCTGAGTAAATTTAAAATCTTTGTATTTTTCTTTGGTAATTGACTTTTCTGATAAATTCGAGTCATTGGTTAGAATAAAATAATTAACCAAAAGAGTAATCACAAAGGTGTGTGGTAGTGCGGCTATTAAGCAGTAGGGAGCAAAGCACGCCCCAAAAATAAATAATTGATTGGCAATTATTATGATCACCCATGCAACTAATAACGTTTGAAAGTTCTTTAGCGCACTTTTGAATATTTCCTTTATCATGCTTCAAACCGAAAAATATAACTATAGCAGGACGCGCAAGTGGGGTAATGTTTTCCGCCACTTGTGCCTGATAACGTTCCTTGTCCATGGATAACTCATTCAGCAGCATACAGGGCGCGGTGGAGACGTGATATGACGCGGGAAGAAAAAGCGACATGGCCTGCACAGAGATTACGAAGTCGGTAGCAACGTGTCCATGGTCTGTTTTGGACGGGCTACTGCTGCTCGTGACGAGGAATTAGCCACTTTCGAGGGTGTGCAGAGGTCGGCTCCAGCACACATTCCATGCGCCGCAGCAGGATGATGCGGCCATACTAGGACTGCTTGAAGTCGCCGCGCAGCAGGTCGGCAATCGACCAGAGAAATGCGGCCGTCTGGGAATGGTTTTCCGTGTTCACGCTACTGCTCCTGGGTGATCGGTCAAAATCGCTACTTTAACCTGATGAGCGCCACAAGATCAGACCAATCAGCCCTCAACCCTAGCCGTAATCGCTGGAAGCAGTAGTGCGCAATGCCAGTAAACAACCCGGAATGCATGGAATCAGTGAATTGCCCCTATTTTTAGACAAATCCGAATGGCTGGTTTTGGCCGAAAGCAGCCTGTTATGAAAGGCCGCTACCGCCCCGCAGGAGGCTTTGGTCATCGGCAAAAATCGGCCAATTGCCGGCAAAGCACAGGCCTCGCACATCCATTGCGGCCTGAATGCAACTCACGGCTATTTGAGTCGGGCGCTGACAGCTCAGATTCAGCCTGACTGCGCATAAACCTCAGCCATTTTGCAGTCCGGCAATGCTTGAACTGCGCCCTCTCGCGCGACGCGGCGTAGCAGACCGCATTTTTTAACCCGGATTTACAACAACTTACTACTAGAAAAAGACGGGGGGGACGCTCAGTGCTTAGTGACGGCCGGTCCGCCTGTTTAGTATCTGATTCAAAATAAATTCAAACCTATATCACTCGAATGAACGCTCAGCGATGAGTGGATCGTTAAGCACTTACGCGTGAAATAGAGAGGAATTTGCATATGTATACCCCATGCCCTTGCTGCAACTCAGGACGTGTCATAACGAAAAATATCGGACGAACAACCGGAGGCGTCATCGGCTCCGTTGGTGGAGCCGCTAGTGGAGCTGCTGGTGCTTTGTCAGGTGCAGAAATCGGAGGGGCTCTAGGTGTTGTGGGCGGCCCCGTGGGCATAGCCCTCGGGGGTATTGCCGGCGCGATCCTTGGCGGGCTGTTTGGCGGTGCAGCTGGAGGTTTGGCCGGAGCAACAATTGGCGAGCAACTCGATGAGCGCGTACTGAATAACTACGAATGTTTGGAATGCGGACACGCGTACAGCGCTAACAGCTGATCCAGCTAACCCATCCAGCCAGCATCGGCCCCACGATGCTGCGCTATTCCCCCTTGAGCAGGAGCAACTCACCATGGCCCATCTCGTCGAGCAAATGGCTTACGTTGGCGCAGCACCCTGGCACGGCCTAGGCAGTCGCCTTTCACCCAAACAACCGCTGGAAGTCTGGCAACGTGAAGCCGGTATGAACTGGCAGATCCAGCACAGCCCGGTGCATTTCAAAGCCGACACGGTTGGCAACCTGGGCACCATTCACTCCTTCCCGGAACAGAAGGTGTTGTTCCGTTCGGACACCAAGACACCGCTGTCTGTAGTCTCCAGCCGCTACCAGATCGTGCAACCCGGCGAGGTGCTGGAGTTCTACCGCGATCTCACCGAGGTCTCCGGTTATGAGCTGGAAACGGCAGGCGTATTAAAAGGTGGCCGCAAGTTCTGGGCCTTGGCCCGCACTGGTCAATCGACCGCTTTGAAGGGCAATGACCAAGTCAACGGCTACCTGCTGCTGGCCACGTCCTGTGACGGCACCCTGGCCACTACCGCTACCCCAACCACCGTTCGCGTGGTCTGCAACAACACCCTGACCATCGCCCTGGATGGCACCACCCGAGCGATCAAGGTGCCGCATAACACGCGCTTCGATCCCCATGCGGTGAAGAAGCAATTGGGTATCGCCGTCTCGCAATGGGACGAGTTCATGTACCGCATGCGTGCGCTGGCCGAACGCAAGGTGCAATGGCATGAGGCCATGGGCTACTTCATGAATGTGTTGTGCGAAGTCAGCCCGACCAGCCAGCTGCCCGAGGTACTGCCCAACGAACGGGCGCTGCGCAAGGTGCAGGCGCTGTACGAAGGGCAAGGTCGCGGAGCCAATCTGGAATCGGCCAACGGCACCGCCTGGGGCCTGCTCAATGCCGTGACCGAATACGTCGACCACGAGCGCCGGGCTCGCAGCAACGAGTACCGCATGGACTCGGCCTGGTTCGGCCAGGGTGCGCAGATCAAGCAACGCGCGCTGGATGCCGCCCTGCAGCTCGCCGCCTAACCCCCTACTTCCTCACACCCAATCACGCCCGGTCAGCCTCGTGCTGCTCGGGCGTTTTTATGCCCGCAAGGTGACCGTTATGAAAGCCAAAAACCTGACTAGCACCACCGCAAAACCTCGCCAGGCCCTGCGCCTGGTCAACACCAAAGAACTGCCGCGTGAAGACTGGCTGGCCGTGCGCAAGCAAGGCATCGGTAGTTCCGATGCAGCAGCGGCCGTCGGCCTCAATCCCTACAAGTCGCAACTGGAGCTGTGGCTGGAGAAAACCGGTCGCGATACCACGCTGCCCAAGCTTGACCCGCACGATGAGGAAAGCCCGGCGTACTGGGGCAATATCCTCGAACCCATCGTTGCCTGGCATTACAGCAAACGCACCAGCAACCGCGTGCGGCGCATCAACGCCGTGCTGCAGCACCCTGACCCTGAGTTGCCCTGGATGCTCGCCAACATCGACCGGGAAGTGATCGGTGCGGACGACGTGCAGATCCTCGAATGCAAGACCGCCGGCATAAACGGCGCACGCCTCTGGAAGGAAGGCGTGCCCGAGTATGTGCAATTGCAGGTCATGCACCAGCTGGCGGTTACCGGTAAGCAGGCGGCGGATGTGGCCGTGTTGCTGGGTGGCCAGCACCTGGAGATCCATCGCATCGAACGGGACGAGCAGATGATTGCTCGCCTGATCGACCTGGAGCGCAAATTCTGGGCGTGCGTGGTAACCGATACCCCGCCGGCTGCCGATGGCTCCGCATCAGCAGAAGCCGCCCTGCGCTGCCTCTATCCCGAGGACAACGGCCAGGTGAAGGACTTCAGCTCCAATCCTGCTCTGTCGATTGCATACGTGGAACTCAAATCAGTACGCAAGAACATTGCCCAGCAAGAACAGCGCGAAGCCCAGCTCAAACAAACCCTACAACAGGCCATGGGCGAAGCAACCCGAGCGGAGTTCTCCAGCGGCTACATCAGCTGGAAGAAATCCAAGGACAGCGTCGGGCTGGACGTCGAGCGCATGCTCAAGGACAAACCCTACCTGCAAGCCCGTTACCTCAAGATCAAGGACGGCAGTCGCCGCTTCCTGATCGCCTGAACCCAGCCATTCACCCTCAAGCCACCCGCTTAGCTCGCTGACCCGGTGGCTTTTGTTTATTCAGATTAAGGAGAACCATCATGCTCAAAGGTCTGGCTATCACCCCTCCGGTGCTCGGGCGTATCTCCATCGGCAAGGTCGTCGAGAAAAACGGCAAGCGCCTGCCGGAGAAGGACGATCAATTCACCATCACCTCGCAAGTCCAAGGCCGCGAAGGCTGGCTGCTGCACCCACTCAACGACGAGCTGCGACAGACGCAGGAAGACAAGCTGCGCAGCATCCCGATTCGCTTTCTGTTCAATGAGCCGGATCTCAACTTCCGCGCCGACTACACCCTGTTCGATCGCACCACGGGGCGGCCGGTGTGCGTCGGCAACGGAGAAACCTGCAAGCGGCAATGTGAGGATGGGGTCAAGTCCATGCCCTGCCCCTCGCCGGATGCCTGTCCGTTGGCCAAGGGGGGAGCCTGCAAGCCTTACGGGCGACTGAACGTGGTGATCGGCGACGATGACCCGCTCGGCAGCTTCGTGTTCCGCACCACCGGCTTCAACAGCATCCGCACCCTGGCGGCGCGCCTGCAGTACTTCCAGGCCATCTCCGGTAATCGGCTGGCGTGCTTACCCCTGGAGATGCGTCTGCGCGGCAAGTCCACCCGGCAGAGCCACGGCACGCCGATCTTCTACGTCGACATCACGGTACGTGGCGGCCTTTCGCTGGAGGCAGCGCTGCTCGATGCACAGCAAACCGATGAGGTCCGTCGCAACGCGGGCTTCGATCAAGAAGCACTGGATCGTACTGCGCGGCAGGGCTTCAACAACGGGGCATTCGAAGACAGCGAGGAAGATACCGGCGCCATCGTTGAAGAGTTCTTCTCCGCGTCTGGAGAGGAAACCCGTACCGCTGTACCCACCACCAAACCTTCAGCCTCGGCCCAACCTTCACTGGCGGAAAAGCTCGAATCCAAAGCCCTGCAGGGCAGCAGCGAGCAACCTGGCCGCACCCACTAACCCCTCCATCTTCATCACCCAACGCCTTAAACCTCAGGAGAATACTGATGAAATATCACAAGCTCAGGGCCGGTGAAGCGACCGGCACCTATGTCATGGAGTCGCCGGTTACGGAAGCCGACATCCTTCGCATGGCCCAGCAGTTCGCCAGTAAACGATTGGCCAAAGGCCGACTGCTGGCCGATCTACAACACGTATTCAGCCACCTGCAAACACTGCTGCAGCACCACGAACATGAAATCTTTGCCCTGCTATTGCTCGACAACAAGCACCGGGTAATCGGCTTTCGTGAGTTGTTCCGAGGCACCCTGGACAGCGCCAGCGTGTATCCACGGGAGGTCGTCAAGATCGCGCTGGAGTGCAACGCAGCTGCAGTGATCCTGGTGCACAACCATCCCTCTGGTGATCCGGAGCCCAGTAAAGCTGACCGCCACCTGACCACGACGCTCAAGGACGCACTCAACATGGTCGGCACCAGGACACTGGACCATATCGTCGTCGGCAGCGAAGGCTGCGTGTCGCTGGCTGAACGAGGCTACCTATAGCAGCTCCCTTTTCATTTGCTATTCCTCCGATGGCTACGCCGACCTAGGTCGGCGTAGCCATTGGCATGAGGGGCCTCTCCAACCGCTTTTTTTTCAGCGTGATTCACGGAGAAAACACCATGGATGGCGCACGCGACATCTACACTCCCGCCAGGAACAGTGCCTCCGGCTGTGCTTTCGCTAGCTGCTCTGAAAATCGCATTAGAAAACGCTAAGTTGCGTCGCCGAGACTGGAGCCGCCCTTCCTCGCTGTGCTGCGGGAAGTACCGCAGACTCATGGTCTGTTACTCTGCGGCATGGCGAGGCGCTTGCCTACCTGAAGATCGAGATCGGAGATGTGTTAACGGCTACATAAATCCGCATATATCCGGCGAAATAGCGGCTGCTGAAAGCCGCATGTAGATATCGAGTCTTCGGGCGATGCGCAGGGAGTTGTCCGGTCGCAGCGGATGCTTAGTTCTTCGCCCTGCTGCCTCATATGGTAGGCCAGCCCTACGCTGAGGGCATGGCACTGCTCAGCACGCTCCGGCAGGGTCAACGGCTGCTCGGCCACGTTGCAGCGAGGGAATGACCGTGAGACGGCTACTAGGGCGGCGGAAGGCAATGAACTGGGGCCCCTCCCCCCGGTACCGGCCAGGCCATGGATTAGTAGGTCGCGAGTTGCGCTCGGCAGTTCCGCTCCCTCCTGCAGTAGGGCCTAGAACAGCTCCCAACTGTGCGGGCTCGGCTGGCTATATTGAATAAGACCTCGGGCTATAAATGCAGGAAGGCACCCACATCGGGGTGGATGGTGTCGCGCTGAGGAGCCATGCTGATAAGCAATCGGCTACCTACACCTGCTGGGGAGGAATGCAATGCGCGATACTCTGCTCAGTTTTAGCTCGCAGTGTTTCTGGTACGGAGTACAGCTGTGGTTTCTCTGGTTGTGTCTGGCTATTGTCGTCGACAGCTTGGGAAAGGTTTCGCAGTCGATCGAAAGTAACCGCGACCTCATTATTGGCGTGGCGCGCACCCTCTGGCAGTTGCCCCTGAGCCTGGGGCTGCTGCTATTTGTCGTGACTCTGTACATGGATTGATGCCAGCGACCTGACTGACGAAACCCGCCTGATCATTGCGGCCACCCGCGAAGGCATCAAGCGCTTGTACCGCGATGGATTCAGCTACGCCAAAGCCTAGGTATTGCTGCTTGATCTCTGTCGGGGCGATGAGTACACACCGGATTTCTTTGCACCCGAGCATCCGGTCAAAACCGAACGCCTGATGAGCGCGCTGGATGCCATCAATGGCCGTTGGGGGCCCGGGACCTTGCAGCCAGGGCGGATAACCAAGCTGGCAGAGTGGGCCATGCGCAGAGAGCTTCTATCTCCTGCGTACACGATGCGGTGGCACGAGTTGTTAAAAGTGCACGCTCAGTAGCCGGGTTACCTAAACCACATCGCGCCAGACGTTCTCAGACTCAATCACCTGGACGAATGCAGGGGCGCTGAAACCCTTTGGATACAGGGTTTCTTCCTCGACCTCGCCCACCTGATCAAGCGGTCTCAGGAAATGCTTTTCATCGCGCAAAGCTATCTCCATAACCTCGCGCGAGACGACTCTAAATCCATCGACTGCTTCGCCATCGAACTCGATGGAGGTATCGACGACCCAGGCATACAGGGCCGGAGACTGACCGGCTTCACTAAGCCCCAAGCCGGCAAGAAGCTCTTGATCAGAATATAAAGCCTGGAGCACCGCCGGGCGCTTACGCCTCAATTGCCTGGCGGCCTTACGTAAGGTGTTGGTGCGATGAAGCCAGGCCTCATGCCTCGTTGAGCGAATATATCCAGACGTCACTTCGAGCAGCAGCACTATGCCGTCAAGGTGACACAGCAGATCCACCTCACCGGCATCGATGTCTCCTACCAGAAGGGGCTGGTAGCCAACGACTACCTGGAAACCTCTCAGTCCTAGCGGGCCATACTCAGGTGGCCGGTGGAACGTCCAACGGCCCGCTCGCCCAGGTCGCGTTCCTCAATCCTGGCCAGGATCCAATCGTGCACCTCGCTATCGACCCAGCCGACGCTGCGACCCACTAGGGGGACAGGCTTCGGAAACTCGCTTAATCCGATGAGTTTGTAAATCGTCGATCTCGCAAGGCCTGTCGACTCGATAACCGCGCTTAACCGTAATATTTTCATAATGAAAAACCCTCTTCATAATTTGGGGATTCATAATGAACACGAAATACAGCTGCCAGTTCCGATACTTGCCACTGCCGTTGATACGGGGCATAAATCACACTAGGCTTTGGGGATGCCGTTTCGTTTAAGTGAGGCGGAAATGGCCTCTTTGTTGCCGTAGAGGTTTGCCTCAGCCCCCGGAGCTCAGCAGACGCTCATTATCGCCCTTGATACCGGCCGAGGACTCGACTCCACCGTGCACTCAACAGCCTCTATGCCCTCTCGTCTGAGCGGCTTCCAGATCTTCACCGCGCCATAGCAATGCATACTGGCATTCCAAACTCGCTGGATTTCCGGGATCAATGCGTCGTCACGCAGAGCACGACAGGGGCGCAGTGCAGGTTTACGAAGTCGGGCAACATGCCTGTGGTAACCGGACGGGCGATCCGCAAACGCGACTGACCGTTTGGACCCAGAGACGGTCAGCCGCAATCAATGAACGCGACGCCACGTCGATTTGATCTTGATCCGTACCTCTTGATGCTCCTCGCTCTCAACAAGCTGTTTCTGCTCGCGCGCAATACGAATTAAATAACGGGCGTCATTGCCATCCCTAGATATTTCAAAACTTTCACCCTTACCAGCGACCATTTCCTTGAAATAACCAGTCATGTAGGTGATGCGATACTCGTTTCTGGTGCCCGCAATGTCATGCAGCTTGTTGTTGTAGTAAACAAATCTGAAGCGGCGTACCGTCCCACCTTCATCCACACATTCGATCCAAGCATCAGGGTTTTTTATTGCAGGATCTAGCGATGGCAGTATGGACAGCAGCTCCGCTTCAGACTTCGGAATAAGGATGCCTCCCTGGTGTCCGCCAGTGGCACCTACGTCGTTGGCACTCAGCGTCTTGCTAAATGTCTTTCTCGTCATGACTTCTCCGGAGCAATTTCGAGTGCGCGCTTGAAGTCGGCTGCGTCCCTAGACGAAACGGGAACACTTTCATTTGCCAGCTCGCTTTTCCACAGGGACCGATCGATCATCACTTCCTCGACGGTATCTTTGTAAAACAGGCGGTAGACGGTGACGGGTTGAGTCTGGCCACGGCGGTGGGCCCGAGCGCTAGCTTGGGCCTCTATGGCCGGGTTCCAGACCGGTGTGAAATGGATCACTACGGTTGCCGCGGTAATATTAAGACCAGCCCCGGCAGCTTTAGGGTTTAGAACCAGGCACCCAGGCCCGTCATGGGCCGAAAAATCATCGATGATTGCTTGACGCTCCTCCTGCGGAGTCGAGCCATTGATAGCCCCCCAGTAGGCATTGGGAAAATCCGGGAATGCCTCCCGCAGCAGCCCGCCGACCCGGTTGAACAACGCGAAAACAATCACCTTGCGCCCATTGAAGAATGCCTCATGGAGGAGAGTCACCGCCCGCTCCATTTTCGGTGTCATCAGGGGATAGGCATTCGTGCGCAGAACTCCTGCGTCTTCTCCGTCAGTATCATATTCATCCTCTCTGCGTAGCCACGGATGGGCGCAAACCAGCTGCAACTGAAGCGTAGCAACCAAAGCTCCGGCGACAGGATACTTGGCTAAAGTCGCCTGCCGCACCATCAGATAATGATCAGCAAGTTGCGAACCCAGCTCGAGGGGCACATCGAAATCAAGACGCTCCGGCAGATCGCCAGCAACGTCAGCTACTCGACGCTTGAGAATCAGCGGGTCCGTGAGGAGTCCAACCGCCTGAGCCGATTCGAAACTGTCAGGGTATAAAGCTTCAAACTCATGGCGATAGCCAAGCAGACCAGGAATGGCAAAGTCTGCCAGCGACCATAGATCAAGAAGGCTGTTTTCTACAGGGGTGCCAGTCATCGGGATAGTCCGGCGACGAGGGATGGTCGCGATTGCACGCCGTCGGTTCGAGTCCGGATTCTTGATCGCCTGAGCCTCGTCGCAGATCACCCAAGACCATTCGAAAGAGGAAAAGATTGAGATGTCATTAACCATCGTGTCGTAGGTGGTGATCACGACACTTGTCTTCTGAAGCTCCCGGTAGACTCCAGCCCTACTTGGGCCGCGATGCACCATCACCGTAATGCCGGCCGCGAACCGCGCAAACTCCCGCACCCAGTTAGCGATCAGACTGGTGGGGCAAACAATCAGAGCAGGACGATTAACCCCGGGCGGATCCAGCAACAGCAGAGCGATGATCTGGAGGGTTTTGCCCAATCCCATTTCGTCGGCAAGAATTAATCCGCCCGTATGGTTTATGGTTTCCCACATCCAGCGAACACCGCGCACCTGATAGGGAAAAAGCGTTGCGGTTAGCCCGGGGATAACAATCTCGCCGTCAAGATCCTCAGCCGCGACTCTCCCTGCTCTGAGAAACGCGTCATCAGGCTCGACTTTCATAACCGCACCTGCATCGCGAATCAGCCTGACCGCCTCGCTGTAAGGCAGGTTCTCCGGGGCAGCACCTCGCAGCATTTCAACAAAGACACTGGCTGCATCTCGTGGAAGAGGACGGATTGTAGATCCATCCACCACCCAGGCGTGGCGATTACTGGGAGTACGAAGAATGTTTCTGCTCCCCCCCCTTAACACATGGACACCGGCAAGGCGGGCCACGATGTTTTGCCCAACCTTGTCGATGACAATCAACGGATCAATGACTCGCTCCGAAAGCGTAAACCCCTCAGGCGGACTGCCATGCAACGCCTCGAAGGTTTCCGGAAGACTGGAGATATCAGTCACGGCAGCTCCCTCTCAAATCCTTTAGTTCTTCGATACTGAACGGTATGGGGTGCCTTGTGTGAGCCGCACGATGACAGTTAGGGCATAGCGGAACCAGATCAGTACGAGGGTCGTAAGGCCGGGGTTCAATGAGCAAGGACAGCGGCTCGAGGTGATGGACCTCAATGATCGAGCCAGCCTCACCATACTCAAACCTCGGTTCTAGGCCGCAGACTACACATTTCTCACCGTGGATACGGATACATAGAAGCCTGTTACGCGGGTTCCGCTCTCGCCGCTGCACGACAGACTTCAGAGTGGCGCCTTCGAAAGCCGGAGACTCGTCATCTACCGCTTCCTCGATAACGTCATACCCAATGAGTTCGGCCATAGCGGCCATCATCGGCACGATCACGTCACGACAAGTGCCGATGATCTCTGCATCTTCAAGTGGTTGCGCCAATTCACGAATTGTCGCCCTCATCTGGAACGCGCCAGTCGTAACACTCCACTGCGAAAGACTCTCTCCTGGAATTTCGATCTCGATATCTTGCCGGATAGACGCTACCAAAGCGCGGGCTAACTGAACATCCTCTGGCGACGCCTTCCTAATTTGGCCGATAACTGCTCCCGAGAAATTACCGAAAATCAGGGTTACTCGATGGCCCTTCAACCCGTGAGGCCGAAGCTCCGAAACAGGACCATGTTTCTCGTCAAGGTCTCCGAACCATATTCTTAGTCCGGACCGAAGACCGCTGCGGTCAACCGCTACGGCAATGGCGGCACCGGTCCCATCTTCAAGTTCTCTCAGGATCAGGTCCTTCTTACCTGCGATCATCTCAGGCCTCTTCTTCGGCGATCAGCTCACCTGGTTCCGGGTCTGTAAAGTTACGCAGAAGCTTGTGAAGATTTCTCGAGACCTCGTTGCGGATATCCTCGAATATCGGTTCCAGCTCTTCGTTTGTGTTGTTCTGCTCGGCCACGGCGAAGGCCCAGAGCAGCAAGTCCATTCCCTCTACAGCGAAACCATTGGCAGCCGCCCGCTTATAGATTTTCTGGTAGAAATCATGATGTTTATTTAGCAACACCGCAGGGACATGACCACTTTCACCTGCACTCCGGTATGCCGGCTGCCAGAGTTCGCCAGTAGTGATCTCTTCAACCGCCTCGACATAAACAGTTTCGGCACTGACATTGCTTTGTACGGCCAACTTGAGCTTGATCTTGGAACCCATGTTGTTCGAAACAACCACGGACTGTGTTGCCGGATCGACAGAGTCGACTTGGGGCTTGCTGGCGTTTCCTGTTTCCGCAATGTTCTTGTTCGAGCTGGTATGGTCGACTTTATGAGTGTTCGCCTGCTCACGACTTTGCCTGCGATATCGCTTGCCCGCTTCACGGTAGACCGGCTGTAGCAATTCGCGCAGGCCATCCTCGAGATCGGGATGAAACAAAATCCGGGACTTTTTGACGTCGATCCGGAATGCGTCATCAAGCTTATGACCAAAATCGAACTCAATACGCAACAGAGAAGTGTGAGGCTCAGGAGCACCGAAAACCTCCAGCCAGCTGCCATCCTGAATCAGGCGGCCTTCGCGGTAGACGTAAAAACCTTGCGACCGGTTCGAGATACGCGCATAAGTCTTTTCTTCAATTTTAGTCATGTCACTGCGGTGCGGCAGAATCCATGCCCGAATATTAGCTACCTCCTCAGAGCTGTCAGGCAGTTCCACTAGGAGTTTTTGCTTTATCGGCGGCAGAACCTGCTCGGAGCGTTCTGGATAGAAAGGATTCCAATGCTCAACAGGGATCTTGTTAATAGAGATTTCAATGTTTCGCTCACGCTCATCTGTCTTGTCGAGGAAACGGTGATAAACAAGCGAAAGGTGTTTTGCCAGACTCTCGGCAAGCCTGTTAATCGCAGCCTTTTCTTTACTGCCACCGGGGTCATAGTCCTTGGTTAGGATTCTGTCGCACTTCTCCCAAATGACGAGGGTTCCTTTGTCTCCACACAACTCATCGAACATCTCACGCTCATCTGAGGTAACCGAATCTTTGAGCATCTCCCATTTGTTTGCGTGGGCAACATGCTCAAGATCCCATGCAAGCTTTGCCAGCTCCTGATCCGCTGCCTTACGCGAAATGAGGGTGTACTTGAGGCAGACCGAACTAGAAGCAGTCTTCAGGCCTAGGCCAAACTTGCCAAGGCTTTCAGGGTTGTCACGTACGGGAGCCCCATAACGCATCGCTCGAAAGATGCCATTGGCATCCATGCCATCCCCATTATCACCAAAGTAGACCAGCTTGCGCCCGTCCTCACGAAGAATGATCTCGACACTGACCATGTCCGCCTTCGCGGCAATCGAGTTATCGATGATGTCTGCAGCTGCTGTCCTGACGTTGTAGCCTGTATCTCGAAGACCGAAGATAAGACGCGGGGCATCAGGCTCGTTGATCCGATCGTTCATTCTGAAATCCTTCCGTATTCCGATGCTAAAAAATGGCCGCGCTGCAGTGCTATTTTTCTATCTTTAGCGCTCTGAGCTGATCATCCGTACAATGCTCATTCAACTTACCCCGTAGCAAGAGGCAAATACGCTTGGCTATTTCCTCTCGGTTAGCGAGGAAGGACAGCGGGGTGAAATCCGTTACTGGAATCGGTTTGTATTTCGGCTTGGACTTGCCGCTAACGCTGGTATGGGCAGGCGAACTCTCATCCGGGCGAGACAGAATTGCAGCAATCTCACTTTTACCGATGATCATTCCTAGCAGCAAAGCCTGGTCACGAACATCGTAGTTAGATACAAGGTAGGATGAACCTGTATTCATATTCCAATATGGCTTGACCACAATCGCGTGAAGTCCCTTGATGCCGCATTTTGCGAGATCTTTAAGCAGATACGCCTCACCGTTATTCAGCCCGAACTTCAGTGGGCCCGGTTCTCCGTATGGAAACTTGTGTTTTACTTCCAGCGCCCAGATCTGGTCATCTAGGATAAGTACCCGGTCAATGTTCCAGACGCTTTTGAACCATGGCTGAATCCCCCAATTGACCAGTAGCCGCGGCAATGCAACACGATCCCTGAGGAACTTGCCATGACTCTCCCTCAGATACCCCCAAAAGGCTCCAAGCTGACGATCCTGGCTACGCACATCGGGAGTAACCTCGTAGCGTTCACCGTGATAATGCCCCAGCTTCTCCACTAGCGCTTCAAGAGGAACCCAATCTCCCGTCGTCCCATTAACGTAGGTACTGGCTTCAAAACCTGCGGGTGAACTACTCCATTTGACGAGGTGCACATTGAAACCTTTTGACAGTGCATCGAGATATCTTCGAAGCCCCCTGCCTCTTGTTCGCGGCCAGACAAATGCATGGAGCTTTAAAAAGTCTTCAGGATCACGTGTGACAAAGGTTTCAACATCCATCAATAGTGCTGACTCCCCCCCGACAACCTTGGGGATGTACTCGATAATCTGGTCAAAAAGGCTTTCAACTACCATGCCTTCGGCGATCTGATGCTTGTCGTGAGCGAGGATGTCATACGCTGTTTGCACACTATCCAGATCAAGATCCGCGATATGCCCAAGTGGTGTTTGCATAGTTCAGCCCCAAACTACTTGTCGTGTCTGATTAACGTACTGATCAAGGCTTTGCAGCCACTGCTGCTGGACGTCGCTGTAGCTACCAAACAGGCTAGCAGGAATTACCAGCTGGAGATTGTGAGCCCGCATTTCGCTGGTCTGGTGAGCACTGATGGCAGGCTCCAGGGTAAAGAGGTGCTTGACCCTGATACGTCCGGCCTCGGTCAGCACCTGACGCCAGCGGTCCTTGCAACTTGATTTGGAGGCAAGCATTACCAGCCTCTCATCGGGATATTCCGAATCAAGATAGGCTTGCTGACTGGGAAACAGGAAGTCCACAGTAGCGCGGTTTTCGGTCTGAACCTGCCTGCCAAACGGCATCTCGCGCAAGGTGAAGATGGCCGCAAGATGATGCTCAAGGGCGTGCCCTACGCGGGACTTCCTGCGGTTCTGAACGCTGAGGGATACCCTGATAAAGTCATCTACGCTCTCAAAGCCTACATTCAACTGGATCTGAACAAGGTAACGCTCCAGAGTGCGGAACAGCATTTCTTCATGCTCCATCCAAGCCATCAGAACAGCATCGGAGGAGCCAAGGTCGCCAATATTTTGCGGACAGGTATCGCGAGCGAACTGACTGAAAACTGCGGTGGCAGGAAAAGCGGGGCCGAACCGCTGAAGCAGTACGTCAAGCCAGTTTTCATCACCACCTGTCGGTGCAATCCCAAGCTCTTCCAGAATCATCGATTCTACGATGCTGACCTGCCGTGCTCCTTGCACTTCCTGAGTCTGAAAGCGATCACTGGATACGTGATCGATACCAAACAACCAGCGCAACTGCCGTTCACTCGTAGAGCCCGGTGGAGTGACAATTATCATCACTGTGTTATCGGGACGAACTGCAATCACACAAAAGTCCGCCTCGGTCATCCGGAGAGTAACGGCATTGTCCGGGTAATAAAGACGATACTCAGAGGCTCGTTGTGGCTGATGACGCCTGGAGTCGTACCAAGTCAACTGACCGGTGGCGCGCAACGGCTCTTCAGCGCCGTCACTGAAATAAAGAAAAACTCCACGCAGAAATACAGAGATCTGACCTGGGTCTCCCAAGATTCTTACGAAGGCATTCGAGCCAATTTCGTGCTGGTTAGAGTTGCGGGTAGCGTCAACGCGGGACAAATATTTGGTAGCGATGCCGGTAAAGTGCTGCCGGAGGGACTCCATAGGTACTTCCTTATTTTTTATATACCAGTGTGTCCAGGTGCCATTTGAAAGCTGCCGGATCTACTCGCAGCGCAATATCGACAGCCTGCAATACTGTCTTACCATGAAGAACTGCCAACGACTTGTTTGCAGGCATGACCATAACTGACGGAGGCACGAATACCCTGAGGTCATCACCAACGCCAAAAAGCCCTGCATCGAATGCCCAGTGGTGCTTTCTGCAAAGCGCGAGACCATTCCGAACGTCATCCGCTCCCCACTCGGATCGGGGAACCACGTGTGCAGCCTCCACCTCATAGAGGCCGGCCGGTGTTTGAAGACCAATACTGCAAACTGCGCAGCGATTACCGTACTGAGTCAAAACACCTTTTCTGAATGCCAGAGAACGGGCAACTTTCTTGACCACTGACACGTTGATACCCGGTGCGTCGTCGAACAGCACGAAATCCTCTGCTTCCCTTTCCGCCTCATGTGCCAAGGCTATTTCCAGCTCTATAGAAAAGGATTCAGGAACCTTCCGGGTATCGAGTACTCCCCAGCGACGTGTCCCTGCGAGCCTCAGTGCAGCTTCATGTTGAGGTGTATCTTGATGTAGAAGCTCAAGACGGTAGGCAGTGCAGGTGTCAGCCTTTCTCTGGAGCAGCAGGATATCCCCCTTAATCGCAGGCCCCAGTAGAGATTTCAGTGCAGAAGTTATTCTGTGCTCTCGCTTTAGAGCCCCCCAAGACTGAACCTGGTATTGGGTTCTAACCTCACCTAGGCGGACACCTGCAGCATACAGGTGAGCAGTGAGAGGAATAGCTATGGATGGCCTTTCCTTGCATGGCTGCCCCTGAATAACAGGGAGGTACTGCTGGATAGGGATAGGCACAACAAAACCGGACTGATGCCCGCGTGCTTGGCCGGTATCATTTTTTGCAAGCACTTTAAAAAACGGATGATCCCACTGGGGCGATTTACCGGGCATAGCTCAGTGCCAGCTCAGCCCTTCTGAGAAGATACCCAGATAATCTGCCTTGAGAAAGGAGATGTGGAGAGACGCTTTCCATGCATAACAGTCCTGCTCACTCTTGAAGTGCGCATGATAGCCACTGTGTGACGCCGTCGACAACCGGAAGATATCCTGACTTCTTCGATGCCCGAAGCTCACACTCCCAAACCTCCATTACCCGCCAGCCCATAGAGTTCAGCGCAGCACGGGCATTAGCGTCATTTTCACGATTGCGGTTTATTTTTTTTTCCCAGAAATCTGTACGGGTCATCGGCATTTTGAAAAGTGGGCAATCGTGTCCATGCCAGAAGCAGCCGTGGATAAACAAAACACTCCTGTATCGCGGAAAAACCAGATCCGGCTTACCCGGCAGATCCTTTACATGTATGCGATAGCGATAACCGCGGGCGTGCAATGCACGCCTCACGATCATTTCCGGCAGGGTGTTCTTTGAACGGATACCGGACATCATCTGGCTCCGTTTCTCGGCGCTGACGATATCGGTCACGCTTCAACAGCATCCTTGCGACGAGACGCCTTCTCCTCATCAACAAAGAGATCAGCAATAGCCAGATGTGGTGAGTGAAGTCTCTCACTCTCAACGCTGGCTATCACTTGAGGCCGCATATGATGGGCAATTGCCTTAACGACGGGAACAACTACTGCATTGCCGAACTGCCGATATGCCTGGGTATCAGACACCGGGATTTCGAACAGGGGCTCACCTGGCATGTCAAAACCCATCAGACGGGCACACTCACGCGGAGTAAGTCTGCGCGGACGCTTACCTTTCTGGGCAATGAGGATCTCCGAGCCATCCTTGTGATAACGAGCAGACAGTGTGCGGGTGATGTCATCTTTGCCATTGATTCCAAAACCAAATCCGTTCCCCTTCGCCTTGTGCTTGTCAGCGTAGGCCTGCAAATACTCCCACAGTCGCTCAGTCAGAGTGTACTTATCAGCAACCTTTGCCTTTGCTCCGGTAGTGAAAGGTTCTTCTGCTTCTTCATCACCATTGCCCGGATGCAGGATATCCCCGAGCTTTGGATTTATATCCGGGAGTTGAAGCTTGGAAAAATCAAACTCAACACCGTCGCGAAAACCGACAATGAATACACGCTCACGATGTTGTGGCACCCAGTGCTGGGCATCTAACACACGGTACTGAACGTTGTACCCAAGCTCTTCTTGCAGAGTTTCCATGATGGTGCTGAAGGTACGCCCCTTGTCATGACTTTTGAGATTCTTCACATTCTCAAGCAAAAAAGCCGCAGGACGGTGGTGCTCAATAATTCGGGCAACATCAAAAAACAGGGTGCCCTGTGTCTTATCGAGAAAGCCATGGGCGCGACCCAGAGAGTTCTTCTTCGAAACTCCGGCAATGGAGAATGGCTGACATGGAAAGCCAGCAACCAGCACATCATGCGCAGGGATTTCACTCGCATGAATCTTGGTAATGTCACCTGCTACATCATGATCGCAGTCAAAATTTGCCTGGTAGGTAATGCGTGCGTACTTGTTCCACTCACTCGTGAATACACAACGACCACCAGCACTTTCAAAGGCCCTTCTCATACCGCCAATACCAGCAAAGAGATCTATAAAGCAAAAATCAGAATCATCCTTGCGGGTAGTGCCCGAGCGTGAGATTCGCTCATTGATCACTTTGATAGCCAGCTTCTCTGCAGGGACCTGGCCCTTTTCCCAACGGTAGACGGTGCTCTTCGATTTACCGGTCAACGCCATCACATCCTCAAGGGTCATGCCGGCTTTCTCACGCAGCTGAGAGAAGCTCGTAAGTGGTTCCTGAATGGTCATTTTAATCCTCTGGGAATGTTTTTCTCATTTTGGAAGCAATTCTGGACGGAGAGTGCTCGAGCTGCAACCCCCAGAAAGGGCATTGGGAAAATAGTTTTCGCATGCGAGAAAGAATGGGGGCAGTCGGAATTTTATGGCCATAGCCAATCACTGCCTGTTCAAACCGGCAGACTGCACGCCGGCGTCAGACTGGGAGAAGGGCCGGGTGGAAAATCAAGTCGGCAATGTGTGCGAGTGGCCGCCCACGCCAATGGTGCGATTCGCCAGCGTTGCGGTTTTGAATGACGGACTGGCACCACGTTGCTGGGAACTGACGCAGCGCCCACCGCCGGCTACGATGCGGGCGGAAACACCAGCTGTCACTGTTTACCCTGACCATATAGGTCACTGCACACTAACGTGAACCTCCCGCACGCTTGATTCCCCACTTAGGCTGAAGCCAATCTCAATTGGCAACCAATTGGCAACCAAAAGAGAAAAAGTGCAGGCATGAAAAAACCCGGTCGTTTCCGAACCGGGCTAAGTCATTGAATTATATGGTCGGGACGGAGTGATTCGAACACTCGACCCCTAGCACCCCATGCTAGTGCGCTACCGGACTGCGCTACGCCCCGACTAGGCGTTAAACTGTTTTCGAGTATCCGAAAACGAAGCGAACTATACTATAAGCTTCTGAAATATGGAAACTTTTTTGAATAGCTGCGCTATTTTTTGAGCACATGCAGGACATCTTCCAGCTCAGCAATTGTCTGCCTGATGAGCTGCTTGTACTGCGTGGTGTCATCTTTGGCCTCATCACCAGAAAGGCGCTGACGAGCCCCACCGATGGTAAAGCCCTGCTCATATAGCAATGCGCGGATTTGACGAATCATCAGCACATCCTGGCGCTGATAATATCGCCGATTTCCGCGACGCTTGACCGGGTTGAGCTGGGGAAACTCCTGCTCCCAATACCGCAATACGTGCGGTTTGACTGCGCAGAGCTCGCTTACCTCGCCGATCGTGAAATACCGCTTGCCTGGTATGGCGGGTAATTCGTCGTTATGACTTGGTTCCAGCATACGCCTCAACCCTGGCTTTTAGTTTCTGGCCTGGACGGAAAGTCACCACACGGCGCGCCGTGATTGGGATTTCCTCTCCCGTTTTTGGATTACGACCGGGGCGCTGACGCTTATCGCGCAGATCAAAGTTGCCGAAACCCGAGAGCTTGACCTGTTCGTTGAGCTCCAGCGCTTGGCGGATCTCTTCGAAGAACAGTTCGACCAATTCCTTGGCTTCCCGTTTATTCAGGCCCAGCTCTTCATACAGACGTTCCGCCATTTCAGCTTTCGTCAGAGCCCCCATACGCTACTTCCTTAACGTGGCGTTAAACCTTTGTTCCAGGGAGGTGAGGACATTTTGTGCCGCAGTGCTCACCTCATCGTCATTAAGAGTGCGCGATGGATGCTGCCAGGTCAAGCCGACGGCAAGGCTTTTTCTATGCGGATCAATACCTTTACCGTGATATACGTCAAATAGCTTGAGGTCAGTCAACCACTCGCCCGCCGCCTCACGAATTACCGCGAGCAATGTTGCAGCCGGCACATCACGATCCACCAGCAAAGCCAAGTCGCGACGCACCTCAGGAAAGCGCGACAGCTCCTGAAACTTCGGCATACGACCTTGAGCGATTTCCGCCAATACCACCTCGAACATATACACAGGCTGATCAAACCCTAGCGTCTTGCCCAGCTCAGGATGCATGGCACCCAAGAAGCCGACCAATCGACCATCACGCTCAATACGCGCAGTTTGCCCTGGATGCAAAGCCGCATGCTCGTCGGGAGCGAAACTGAAGCTGTCACCCGCGCCAGCACTGGCCAGCAACGCCTCAACATCGGCCTTCACATCATAGAAGTCGACATTGTCGCGGCCATGGGCCCAGTTTTCCGAGAGCCGGCTACCGCAGATCACCCCAGCGAGCATCGGCTCCTGCTTGAGACCTTCCAGCTGACCAACAAAGCGCAAGCCGCTTTCAAACAGGCGCACGCGTGACTGTTGACGATTGAGGTTATGCTCCAGCGCCTTGACCAAGCCTGGCCATAGCGATGAGCGCATAGCCGCCATGTCGGCCGATATCGGGTTGGCCAACATCAGCGGCTCAATACCAGGGTGAAACAGCTCGAACAGCTTGGGATCGATAAAGCTGTAGGTAATGGCTTCCTGGTAACCCCGCGCCACCAACAAACGACGCAGAGCCGGCAACTCGACAGCCGCCTCGGCCTGCGGCTGCGGCGCCAGGCGCGCTTGCGGATAACGCACCGGCAAACGGTTGTAGCCGTACAAGCGCGCCAGCTCTTCAATCAGATCGACCTCGATGCTGATATCGAAGCGGTGACTGGGAACTGTCACTTGCCACTGCCCCTCACCACTAGCACTGACCCCCAGGCCCAGCCCGGCCAGCAAACGGACGATCTCTGCATCATCCATTTTCAATCCGAGCATTTGCTCGATGCGTTCAGCGCGCAGGGTAACCGGGGCGATGCTCGGCAATTGCTGCTGATCAACGACCTCAATGATCGGACCTGCCTCGCCACCAACAATTTCCAGCAATAACCCAGTGGCCCGCTCCATGGCTTCACGCGCGAGCTGCCAATCCACGCCACGCTCGAAACGGTGCGAAGAATCGGTGTGCAGGCCATAGGAACGTGCCTTGCCGGCAATCGCAATGGTGTCGAAAAAGGCGCTTTCCAGGAACAGATCGCAAGTTTTTGCGCTCACGCCGCTATGCTCCCCCCCCATCACTCCGGCAATCGCCAGTGCACGATCGTGGTCGGCGATGACCAGGGTGTCGGTACGCAGACTGATGTCCTGGCCGTCGAGCAGCACCAGCTTCTCGCCCTCCTCGGCCATGCGCACACGGATGCCACCATTGATCTCGGCGAGGTCGAAGGCATGCATCGGCTGCCCCAGCTCAAGCATGACGTAGTTGGTGATATCCACCGCGGCATCGATGCTGCGCACATCGGCGCGGCGCAGACGTTCGACCATCCACAACGGCGATGGCCTGGACAGATCGACGTTACGCACCACGCGCCCGAGGTAACGCGGACAGGCTTGCGCCGCCAACACCTCGACCGGGCGCACCTCGTCATGACTCGGTGCAACCGCAGCAATCTGCGGACGCGTAACAGGCGCGTCATACAAGGCACCAACTTCACGGGCCAGGCCCGCCAAGGACAGGCAGTCGCCGCGGTTCGGCGTCAGGTCGACCTCGATGCTGGCATCGTCCAGCTCGAGATAAGTACGAATATCCTGACCCACCGGCGCGTCGCTCGGTAGTTCCATCAGTCCATCGTTTTCTTCACTGATCTGCAACTCGGAGGCCGAGCAGAGCATGCCGTTGGACTCGACGCCGCGCAGCTTGGCCTTTTTGATTTTGAAGTCACCCGGCAGCTCGGCACCGATCATGGCAAAGGGAATCTTCAGGCCAGGGCGCACGTTAGGCGCGCCGCACACCACCTGAAAGGTTTCCGCGCCATTGCTGACCTGGCACACACGCAGCTTGTCGGCATCCGGATGCTGTTCAGTGCTGAGCACCTCACCCACCACTACGCCGCTGAATACCCCGGCAGCCGGGGTCACGCTATCTACTTCGAGGCCCGCCATGGACAGGCGCGCCACCAGCTCGTCACGGGAAACCTCGGGGCTTACCCAGCTACGCAGCCACTGTTCACTGAATTTCATCCTGCTCTCCTAAAACTGATCGGGTACGGTCGTGCGGCCCTAGCGAAATTGCGCCAGGAATCGCAGGTCGTTATCGAAGAACAGACGTAAGTCGTTGACACCGTAACGCAACATGGCCAGGCGCTCGACGCCCATGCCAAAGGCGAAACCCTGGTACTTCTCGGGGTCGATACCGGACATGCGCAGCACGTTCGGATGCACCATGCCGCAACCCATGACTTCCAGCCAACCGGTCTGCTTGCATACGCGGCAACCTTTGCCGCTGCACATCACGCACTGCATATCGACTTCAGCCGAGGGCTCGGTGAACGGAAAGAAGGACGGACGGAAGCGTACGCCCAACGGCTTCTCGAAGAACACCCGAAGAAACTCTTCAATGGTGCCCTTAAGGTCAGCAAAGCTCACGTTCTCGTCGACCAGCAGCCCTTCGACTTGGTGAAACATCGGCGAGTGAGTGATATCCGAGTCGCAGCGGTAAACGCGACCGGGGCAGACAATGCGGATCGGCGGTTGCTGCGATTCCATGGTGCGCACCTGAACCGGAGAGGTGTGAGTGCGCAGCAACATATTCGCGTTGAAATAGAAGGTGTCATGCATCGCCCGCGCCGGGTGGTGGCCGGGGATATTGAGTGCCTCGAAGTTGTGGTAGTCGTTTTCCACTTCGGGGCCTTCGGCGATGCCGTAGCCAATCCGGGTGAAGAACTGCTCGACACGCTCCAGGGTCCGGGTAACCGGATGCAGGCCGCCAGAGGTCTGGCCGCGCCCAGGCAGAGTCACGTCTATGCGCTCGGCCGCCAGCTTGACACTCAGCGCCGCCTGCTCAAGGGTCGCCTTGCGACTGTTCAGGGCTTCCTGAACCTGGTCCTTGGCGGCATTGATCAAGGCGCCAGCTTGCGGACGCTCTGCTGCCGACAGGTTGCCCAGGGTCTTCATCACCTGGGTCAGCTCGCCTTTTTTGCCCAGATAGTGAACCCGCAATTGCTCGAGGGCATTCACATCGTCGGTGTGGCTAACGGCCTCAAGCGCTTGCGAGACCAGCACATCCAGATTTTCCATTTACAGACTCCAGATACGAAATAGGGGAAGAGCTTAAAGGCTCTTCCCCTATTGGTGACGTTTAGCACCGGGCGAACCCGGTGATTGTCGGGGACTTAAGCCAGGGTGGCTTTCGCTTTTTCGACAATCGCAGCAAACGCCGCTTTTTCGTTCACTGCCAGATCAGCCAAAACCTTACGGTCGATCTCGATGGACGCTTTTTTCAGGCCGGCAATGAAACGGCTGTAGGACAGACCGTTAACACGAGCACCAGCATTGATACGAGCGATCCACAGGGCGCGGAACTGACGCTTCCTCTGGCGGCGGTCGCGATAGGCGTATTGGCCTGCCTTGATCACTGCCTGTTTGGCAACGCGGAATACGCGCGAACGCGCACCGTAGTAGCCTTTAGCGAGTTTCAGAATCTTTTTGTGACGCTTGCGAGCGATAACGCCGCGCTTAACACGAGCCATGAGTAATTTCCTCTATCTTGACCGATTAACGAACGCGCAGCATGCGCGCCACTTTTGCCACGTCAGACGGATGCACCATGGTGCTTCCGCGGAGTTGACGCTTACGCTTAGTGGACATCTTGGTCAGGATGTGGCTCTTGAAAGCGTGCTTGTGCTTGAAGCCATTAGCGGTTTTAAGAAAACGCTTGGCTGCACCACTCTTGGTTTTCATCTTTGGCATGTTCGGTACTCCGCATTCAGTTGATAAACATAACCGCAAGGCCTGCCGTGCCCTGGTGGTTACTTCTTCTTTTTGGGGGCGATGACCATTATCAGCTGGCGTCCTTCCATCTTTGGATGCTGTTCAACCGAGCCATATTCAAGCAGGTCAGCTTCAACCCGCTTCAACAGCTCCATTCCCAGCTCCTGATGCGCCATCTCACGGCCACGGAATCGCAAGGATACCTTGGCCCTGTCCCCTTCACTCAGGAAACGTACCAGGTTGCGCAGTTTTACCTGGTAATCCCCTTCCTCCGTCCCTGGACGAAACTTGATTTCTTTAACCTGGATTTGCTTCTGGTTTTTCTTCGCAGCTGCAATCTGCTTCTTCTTTTCGAAGATCGACTTGCCGTAGTCCATGACTCGGCAAACCGGAGGAATCGCATCAGCAGAAATTTCCACCAAATCCAGTTTGGATTCTTCGGCGATTCTAAGCGCTTCATCAATCGAGACGATGCCAATTTGCTCGCCTTCAGCGCCAATTAACCGAACCTCGCGTGCCGAGATATTCTCGTTGATCGGGGCTTTCGGGGCAGCTCGTTTATCTTGTCTCATTTCACGCTTAATAATGATTACTCCACATCTTGGCGACCACGCCGGGAAACCGCCTGCGCGAGAAATTCAGCGAATTGAGCGACGGGCATCGAGCCCAGATCAGCACCTTCACGGGTACGCACGGCGACAGTTTGCATCTCTACTTCCCGATCCCCGATAACCAAGAGATAAGGAACCTTGAGCAAAGTATGCTCGCGGATTTTAAAGCCAATTTTCTCGTTTCTCAAGTCGGACTTGGCACGAAAGCCGCTTTGGTTGAGTGTTTTTTCCACTTCCAAGGCAAATTCGGCCTGTTTGTCAGTGATATTCATCACCACGACCTGAGTTGGAGCCAACCACGCGGGGAATGCACCCTCGTAGTGTTCGATCAGAATCCCGATAAAGCGCTCGAAGGAGCCGAGAATCGCGCGGTGCAACATCACCGGATGCTTACGGCTGTTGTCCTCACTGACGTACTCGGCGCCCAAACGTACTGGCAGGTTGAAATCGAGCTGCAGGGTACCACACTGCCAGACCCGACCCAGACAATCCTTCAGCGAGAATTCGATCTTCGGCCCGTAGAAGGCGCCTTCTCCCGGCTGCAGATCATAAGGCAGACCCGCACTGTCGAGCGCCGAGGCCAGCGCCGCTTCGGCACGATCCCACAGCTCATCGGAACCCACGCGCTTGTCCGGGCGGGTCGAGAGCTTGAGCTGAATATCGGAAAAACCGAAATCGGCATAGACCGCCAGCGTCAGCTTGATGAAATCTGCGGACTCCGCCTGCATCTGCTCTTCGGTACAGAAGATATGCGCATCGTCCTGAGTAAAGCCACGCACGCGCATGATGCCGTGCAGTGCACCGGACGGCTCATTACGGTGGCAGGCGCCGAACTCGGCCAGACGCATCGGCAGCTCGCGGTAGCTCTTCAAGCCCTGATTGAACACCTGCACGTGGCACGGGCAGTTCATCGGCTTGATCGCGTAATCGCGACTTTCCGACTCAGTGGTAAACATGTTTTCGGCGTAGTTGGCCCAATGCCCGGACTTTTCCCACAGCGAGCGGTCCACCACCTGCGGCGTCTTGATTTCCAGGTAACCATGCTCGTGCTGCACTTTGCGCATGTACTGCTCAAGCACCTGGTACAGGGTCCAACCATTGGGATGCCAGAACACCATGCCCGGCGCTTCTTCCTGGGTATGGAACAGGTTCAGGCGCTTGCCGATCTTGCGGTGATCGCGCTTCTCGGCCTCTTCGATGCGCTGAATATAGGCCGCCAGCTGCTTCTTGTCGGCCCAGGCGGTGCCATAGACGCGCTGCAACTGCTCGTTTTTCGCGTCGCCGCGCCAATAGGCGCCGGACAGCTTGGTCAGCTTGAACGCCTTGAGAAAACGGGTATTCGGCACGTGCGGACCACGACACATATCGACGTATTCTTCATGGTAATACAGACCCATGGCCTGTTCGTCCGGCATATCTTCGACCAGGCGCAGCTTGTAGTCCTCACCACGAGAGGCAAAGACGTCGATCACTTCGGCACGCGGGGTTATCTTCTTGACCACGTCGTAGTCTTTTTCGATCAACTGCTGCATGCGCTGCTCGATCGCAGCCACGTCCTCCAGCGTAAAGGGCCGCTCAGAGGCTATGTCGTAGTAGAACCCCTCCTCAATGACCGGACCGATCACCATCTTGGCAGTGGGGAACAACTGCTTGACCGCATGACCGATCAAATGCGCGCAAGAGTGGCGGATAATCTCCAGCCCTTCCTGATCTTTTGGCGTGATGATTTGCAGGGTCGCATCGCTGTCGATTAAATCGCAGGCATCGACCAGCTTGCCATTGACCTTGCCGGCCACCGTGGCTTTAGCCAAGCCAGCGCCAATGGACTGCGCCACTTCGAGCACGGACACCGGATGATCGAATGGACGCTGACTGCCGTCGGGAAGAGTAATGATGGGCATGGCGCCTCCTCTCCTAGTGGTGACCTCTACCAAAGGCCACATGGGTTGGGATGAGCCAGTAAGCGATTCGGCGGTATACCCGCCTTACAGTGGCAGGAGCTTGGAAGCCAACCTGAACCGAACCGGAGTCACTGGAGGTTTATACGGATTTAGCAACGACTGGATGCTTCCAGAAAGCCTAGAGACTGGCAAGCCACCCAATAAAAAAGGGTCGCCTGGGCGACCCTTTTATCGAATTGGTAGGCACAATTGGATTCGAACCAACGACCCCCACCATGTCAAGGTGGTGCTCTAACCAACTGAGCTATGTGCCTCCGATGGGTGCGCATTCTACGGAGGCCCCGAAAAGAGTCAACACTTTTTTCTCTAACTGACTGAATAAATGAATTTTTTACTGTTCTGCTCGGCGTTTAATATTTCGCACAGGGCACTAGCCGGGCAATTTCAACTCGGGTAGCATCACAGCATCCGTAAAAAATAAAGAACAGAGGTTGCAATATGGCACACACGGCTTATCCACAATCCTACTATGCCGCTTCAGCCAACCCGGCTCCGCCACGCCCGGAACTGAATGGCGAAGTGGAAACCGATGTCTGCATCGTTGGCGCGGGCTACACCGGCCTGTCCACAGCCATCGCCCTGCTGGAAAGCGGCTTCAAGGTGAGCATTGTCGAAGCTGCCAAGGTCGGTTTCGGTGCCTCGGGTCGCAACGGCGGTCAAATCGTCAACAGTTACAGCCGCGACATCGACACCATAGAGCGCACCGTCGGCCCCAAGCATGCTCAACTGCTGGGCCAGATGGCATTCGAAGGCGGCCGGATCATTCGAGAGCGGGTTGCCAAGTACAACATCCAGTGCGACCTCAAGGATGGTGGCGTGTTCGCCGCGATCACGCCCAAGCAGATGGGGCACCTGGAAGCGCAGAAGAAGTTGTGGGAACGCTATGGCCATACCCAGCTAGAGCTGCTGGACGCCAAACGCATCCGCGAAGTGGTGGCGAGCGAAAACTATATCGGCGGCATGCTCGACATGAGCGGTGGACATATCCACCCGCTCAATCTGGCGCTGGGCGAAGCCGCGGCAGTCGAAACCCTGGGCGGAGTAATTTACGAGCAATCCCCGGCCATCCGTATCGAGCGGGGCGCCAATCCGATCGTGCACACCCCCCAGGGTCGGGTTAAAGCCAAGTTTGTGGTAGTTGCCGGCAACGCCTACCTAGGCAATCTGATTCCCGAGCTGTCGGCAAAATCGATGCCTTGCGGTACCCAGGTCATCACCACCGAACCGCTATCGGACGAGTTGGCAAAGAGCCTGTTACCGCAGGACTACTGCGTCGAAGACTGCAACTACCTGCTCGACTACTACCGCCTGAGCGGCGACAAACGCCTGATCTTCGGCGGCGGCGTGGTCTATGGCGCGCGCGACCCGGCCAACATCGAGGCGATAATTCGGCCGAACATGCTCAAGACCTTCCCCCAGCTCAAAGATGTGAAGATCGATTACGCCTGGACCGGAAACTTCCTGCTAACCCTGTCGCGCTTACCCCAGGTCGGCCGCCTCGGTGACAACATTTACTACTCGCAGGGCTGCAGCGGTCATGGCGTGACCTACACCCACGTGGCAGGAAAGGTGCTGGCCGAAGCCCTGCGCGGCCAGGCCGAGCGTTTCGATGCCTTCGCCGAGCTGCCGCACTACCCCTTCCCGGGTGGCGAACTGTTGCGCATCCCCTTTACCGCAATGGGTGCCTGGTACTACAGCCTGCGTGACAGGCTCGGTTTTTAACCAGTCGTCCCGACAAACCAACGGCGCCTTATGGCGCCGTTGGTTTGCCAGCTCTGTCAGTTAGCTTGCGGGCAGACCGGAGGAGCTAAACACTGTTTTGTTGCTCCACCGGTCGTGTGTTTCACACCTGGAGTAAATCGCTGATCATCTGGAGCCAGTCGTTGGGCGCAGACCCTCGCCTGCTCGGCTGCCTGCAGACAGCCGCGATCGGCCAATACCTGCGACAGGTTGAACCAACCCGCAGCAAAGTCAGGCTGCCGCGCCAGGCTTTTACGTAAAGCCGCTTCAGCCCCGAGCGCATCGCCACTGGCATAGCGGCTGTTGGCCAAGGCAAACCAAGCCAACGACTCATTTGGCCACTGTTGAGTGGCGGTACGATAGGCGCGCTGCGCCGCAGCGAGCCGCCCGGTTTCCTCCAGATCGCTGGCGGCCTTGAGCCAGGGCCGCAGTTCAGCCTGAGCCGGAAGAGTATCTGTTGGCAAGGTCAAGACAGCCCACCGGCCACCCCGCGCCCAGGTCTTGTCGAAGCTCCTGAAGCTGGTCAGCAAGCGCCGGGTGGTGCCCGAACGCAAAATCAAGGTGCGTTCCCGCTGGTCATAGCCGACCACCACGGCAAAGTGCCAGCGCGGATACCAATCGAAGGCCAGGTTCTGCAGAACCAACACCGGATTACCTGCTGCCACTTCGGCAATCAAGGCTTGCAGGCGCGGTTGCAGCGGGTACACCAACATATCGTGGGCCCGCGCGGTCGCCACCATCTCCACCTGCAGGCTGCCGTCACGCGCAGGAATAAACACCCGATCCTTGAGCAGGCCGGGACTGGTCACTACGCCGCGCTGGTTGAGCATGGTCGCCAACGCTGCCGGTCCGCACTGATAGGCACTCTGCGAAAAAAACGGCACGTCGCTCAGCTCTACTCGTTCAGGCAAACGCGAAGTCTCCGGTGGCAACACCGGAGACTTCGCGCAGGCGGCAAGCAGAGCAATCAGAACGAGTGGAAGGAGGTTCCTGCCAATCAACGATTTATGCATTTGACGAAATTGAAGATGTTAGTGGCGCAGAGCAGATCGGTAATGATGAAGATCACCAGGAACAGCACGATGATCCCAACAACACCGGCCCCTGCGGGGGCTTGTGACAATTGCTGATTGAACTGCGCCAACTCGGCACTGGTCAGGCTATTGATACGTCCTTCAACCTGGGAACGGTCAACGCCCATACTCAGCAACTTTTCCTGAACACCCTGCTCATCAAGCATGCGCAGCAATTGTTGGCGATCGACCTGCTGCTGTTGCTCGGCCAACACCTCGCCGGTGCCTATCATGGCCGCATTCGCCAGGGGGATTTGGACAATCATCAGAACGTGGAACACCGCCAACATGGCAGCCATACGCCGGAAGAACGAGTGAGTGTGCATGAGGGTTATCTCCTTGAAAGACCATGCCCCTAGACCTGAACGGCTAGAAGGACTCCACCCAGCATAGTCAATAAAAACCACCCGACTGTCTGACAGCACACATATAGCCCTCTTTCTTACAAGAGAGTCGAATCGTGCAGCATCTGACTGACGACCGCGCGCAACTTGCCGGGCTTGACCGGTTTATTGAGCAGCGGCATGCCCATGCGCTGCAACTCGCGGCGGCACTGATCACTTCGATCCGCGGTGATCATCACCGCTGGAATCGGTAAATCAAAGTGCTGACGCAACTTGGTCACCACAGCGCAACCCAGAACATCATGATCCAGATGGAAGTCCGCCAGAATCAAATCCGGTGCCTGCCCATCAAGCGCCTGCACGGCGGCCTCCTGATCGACCGCAGTTACCACCACGCACCCCCACTGCTCGAGCAACGCCGCCATGCTATGCAGGATGCTCAACTCGTTATCCAGCACCAACAGGCGCCGCCCCGGCAGCGGATCACCAATCATCGGTTGAACAGATACAGCCACCGGGGCCGCGTTAATAACCCGCTGCGCCAAGGGTACCCGAATGGCAAACACCGACCCGCGTCCAGGCTGCGAGCGCACCTCGATCGGATAGCCCAACATCCGCGCAATCCGCTCGACTATCGCCAGCCCCAGACCAACGCCCCTGCGTTCGGCGGCGCGGCCGACATTCAGCTGGTTGAATTCGAGAAAGATGTTTTCCAGCTGATCCTGGGAGATGCCGCGGCCAGTGTCCCACACCTGCAGATCGAGGAAGTCGCCGCGTTTACGCACGCCCAAGAGGATGCGGCCCTGCTCGGTATAGCGACAGGCGTTACTGAGGAAATTACGCAGGATGCGCGTCAGCAGGCGGAAATCCGTGCTGATCGTAAAGTCGGGGATGCGCACCTTCAGGTGCACCCCCTCGGCGGCGGCGACCGATTGAAACTCGGAGGCCAGAGGCGCCAGCAAATCCTGCAAACGATAGGCATCAATATCCGGTTTGATCGCCGCCTGGTCGAGCTTGGAAATCTCCAGCAAATCGGTGAGGAGATCCTCGGCCCCCTCCAGGGCCTGGTGGCTGCGCTCGACCAGATGGTGCTCGGCGGTCGGCAAGCTGCGCTCGCGCAGGGTGGAAATCAGTAGGCGCGCCGCATTCAGCGGCTGCAACAGGTCATGACTGGCGGCCGCCAGGTACTTGTCCTTGCTGTGGTTGGCCGTCTCGGCGGCATCGCGCGCATCGCGCAGGGCCTGTTCGATGCGTTTGCGCTCGACGATCTGCTGCAACAGGTTGCGATTGGCTTCCTGCAACTCGGCAGTCCGTGCGCTGACCCGTTGTTCCAGCTCTTCATTGAGCTGCTGCAAGCGCTGCTGGGCCTGCTTGCGCTCGGTAATGTCGGCGACGAAGCCTTCGAACAGCCCCTCCGCGTCCGGTTTGAGCAGCAGGTTCATCAGCACATCGATAACCCGGCCGTCCTTGCGCCGCAGCTGGGTTTCGTAGCCGATCAGGCCGCGCTCAGCTTCCAGCGCTTGACGAATGTGCTGCATTTCCTCGGCACCGCCAACGAACAGGTAGGTGGCCAGGTCGGTCAGCGACCAGAGCACTTCTTGCGGGTCGTCATACCCGAGCATTCGCGCCAGGGCCGGATTGGCCGCGCGCAACCCCTCCTGCAGGCTGGCCTGGAAGATGCCGTGCACGGCATGCTCGAACAGCCATTTGTAGCGATTGCGCTCGGTTTCCAGGTCTTCCAGGCGCGCCAGCAGTTCAGGGTAATGGCTCTTGCGCACCGAATGGGCGCCCAGCCCGAGCAGGTCGGTGAGCGCCTGACGTTGCTGCTCAGAGGGCTTCGGCATAGACGACCTCAACATCGCCCTGGGTCGAATCCCGCGGGTTGGTGAGAATGCACGGATCCTGCATGGCATTGCGCGACAGGAATGGAATGTCGGAACTGCCGACCCCATGCAGCCCCAGGGTTTCATGGAAGCCGACCGCGTGCTTGAACTGGATCAGGTGCTCGACCAGGCGTTGGCGGATCTGTGGATGACTGAGGCCACGACTGTCGACACCGAGGGTCTCGGCGACCATCTTGAAGCGATCCGGCGAGGCGTTGTAGTTGAACGCCACCACATGTTCGACCAGCACTGCATTGCACAGACCGTGCGGCAGGTCGAGGAAGCCACCGAGGCTGTGCGACATGGCATGCACAGCACCGAGGATGGCGTTGGAAAAGGCCAGGCCGGCCTGCATGCTGCCGAGCATGATCTTCTCGCGCAGGGCGATATCATTGGGGTTGGCAATCATGGCCACCAGGTTGCCATTGATCAGGCGCATGGCCTCCAGGGCATGGGAGTCGGTCAAGGGTCCCGAACCGGTGGAGACGAAGGCCTCGATGGCATGCACCAGGGCATCGATGCCGGTGCAGGCAGAGAGGAACGGATCCATGCTCAGGGTGGTTTCCGGGTCGATCAGCGAGACGTCGGGCACCGCGCCCTTGCTGACGATGGAGAACTTCATCCGCTCGTCCTGATTGGAGATGATCACGAACTGCGACACGTCGGCCGAAGTACCGGCTGTGGTGGGGATCAGGATCAGCGGCGGACTCGGCACGCGCAGGGTATCGACGCCCTCGAACTCGATAATATTGCGGCCATGGGCCACGGCGATGCCAATGCCCTTGGCGCAGTCCATCGGGCTACCGCCGCCGACCGCCACTATCACGTTGCAGCCCTGGCTGAGGTAGGTCTCGGCACCGAGCATCACCTCTTCGCTGCGCGGGTTGGGCGATACCTGGGTGTACAGGCAGTGCTCGATGCCCTGGCGCTGCAGACTGGCCTGCACATCGGCAACCCAGCCGGCCGCCATGACGCCCGGATCCGAAACCAGCAGCACCTTGCGCGCGCCGTAGTTGGCGGCGTAGTTGCCCACGCTATGCCGGCAGCCTGCACCAAAGACGATTTCCGGCGAGACGAATTTACGATGAAAACTGATATCGGCGCTCATGCCACGGCCTACTGCTAGTTATTCTGACTACCACTCAGCGTACTGGATTCACCTGCCAATGCAATGCCACCTGAGTCGGGTGGCTGTCGGGGTGTAGCAGGGGTGTTCCGGCAGCAGCAATCTTGGCCGCGTACGGCAAATCCTCGCGGATGCAGACGGTAGCGTTCGCAGTCGAGACCGCTGCCACAGGCATCCCGGCAAGCTATTGCGGGTGGTTCAAGCAGGCTGCAGCAGGCGCTGGTAGAAGCGCCACTCCTGTTCCAGGGCATGGGCCTGATTGCGTGCCTGGCGAAAGCCGTGACCTTCCTGCGGATACAAGTGGTAGTCCACCGCCATGCCGCGCGCACGGAGGGCGGCAACCATGGCCTCGGTCTGCGCCGGGAGCACCACCGCATCCTGGCCGCCCTGGAAGAAGATCACGGGCGCCTCGATCTGCTCGACATGCAGCAAGGGCGTGCGCGCGGCATAGCGCTGCGCATCCCGAAGCGGATCACCGATCAGCCAATCGAGGTAGTCGGCCTCGAACTTGTGCGTCACCTGACGCAAGGCCAAGGGGTCACTGACTCCGTAGAGACTCGCGCCGCCGCGAAATGTCCGGCTGAAGGCCAAGGCGCACAGGGCCGTGTAGCCGCCGGCGCTGGCACCACGAATAAAGGCCTTGGCCGGATCGATCAGGCCGAGACCAGAGAGGTGCTCGACCAACGCGCAGGCGTCCTCGACATCCAGCGCGCCCCATTGCTCATGCAGACGCATCCGATAGGCACGGCCAAAGCCGGTGCTGCCGCGATAGTTGAGGTCGGCCACGGCAAATCCGCGCTGAGTCCAGAACTGGATGCGGGGGTCGAACACCGGGTAACACGCCGAGGTCGGCCCGCCATGCAGGAACACCAGCAGCGGCGGCTTTTCCCCTACCGGGCCACGAAAGCCGCCGTTATGTGGCGGGTAGAAGAACCCACGGCAGTCTTGCGCACTGCCGCTGGCGAACAGCAGCGGCTGCGGGCGTGATACCTCGGCCTGCGGCAAGGCGACTTCGGCACTGGCCAGCACCCGGCACTGTCGGCTACTGCGGTCGATCGCCAGCACTTCACTGCCGCGTTCGGGTGAGGCAGCGATCAGGTAGAAGTTCGTCTGATCGGCAGCCAGTTGGCGAAAGCGGCTGTAGCCCTGGGCCAGGCGCGGCCCGCTGGCGCCGCTGAGCTCGCGCTCGGCCAGCAGCGCGAAACCCTCCTCGAACCAGCTCAGCAGAAGGCTGTCGCCATCCAGCGCCAGATAATTGCGGTTGCCCAACTGCCAAGGCGCTGCCGCATGATCGGCAGCGGCGCTAGGCAGGGCAAGCAAATGACCCTGGTCAGCCTCGCGCCAGGGTTGCCAAAAACCATGGCGATCGCTCAGTACCAGCAAGCGTCCCTGGATGTCGAAACAGGGTTGTTGCAGCGATTCTTCAGCCGTTTGCCCGGCGACTACCCGCGTATCGCGCCAGACCCCCTGGGCATCGCGCCGGGCGCAGCACAGGCGTGTGGCGATCCAGGGTTGCTGCGGACGATCCCACTCGATCCAGGCCAGACGCTGGCCATCGCCGCTGACTGCCGGCCCGGCATAGAAATCGCAACCTTCGGCCAGCACCAGCCGCGCACCATCGGCTAGGGCGATGCTGACCAAGCGATGGGTGACCTGCCCTGCCCCATGACTTTCCTCGACGGCAACTATCGCCTGGGCCAGCGGGTCGAAGTGCAGATCACCGAAACGGCAGTCGAGTTGCCGGCTCAGCGCCTCGGGGACTGCCCCCAGACGCTGCCAATAGATCTGCTGATCGGCCTCGTTGACGAACGCCAGGCCATCATCGGTCAAACAGAAGGCGCCGCCGCCGTATTCATACACCCGGCTACGCACCGACATCGTCGCAGGCGTCAGGCACTCGCGCTGCTGCGGCGTGCAGTACCACAGCGTCGAGCGCGCATCGACCGGATCATATTGCAGCCATACCACACCACCCAGCCCGGCGCGCAGCTCGGCGAAATCGCGACCGGCCGCAGCCGCCTGATCGCTCGACCAGGCGCTGTGCCAAAACCCATAAGCTGCGGTCGTAGTGCTCAAGGCGATAGTTACTCCCTCAGACCTTGCAGATCAGCTTAGAGGCTTGCTCGTTGCGGAACTGCAACGTATCCAATGCCCCTGGCGCCTCTTCGGCTTCCAGGCGGGCTTGCACAATCAGGTCATGATGCGCCGACTTGCTGCACACCGGATCGGCATTACTGGCGTCACCGGTGAGCATGAACGCCTGGCAGCGACAGCCACCGAAATCCTTGGCCTTCTCGTCACAGGAGCGGCAGGGCTCGGGCATCCAGTCGTCGCCGCGAAAACGGTTGAAACCGAAGGAGTGGCGCCAGATGTGCTCGATGCTGTGCTCGCGCACATTGGGAAACTGCACCGGCAACTGGCGCGCGCTGTGGCACGGCAGTGCGGTGCCGTCCGGAGTGATGTCGAGGAACAGGTTGCCCCAGCCGTTCATGCAGGCCTTCGGCCGTTCCTCGTAGTAATCCGGAGTGACGAAGATCAGCTTGCACGGGTGGTTCTCGGCCGCCAGCTTGACCCGCCATTCGTTGGTGATGCGCTCGGCACGCTCGAGCTGGGCGCGGGTCGGCAGCAGGCCTGCGCGGTTGAGTTCGGCCCAGCCGTAGAACTGGCAGGTGGCCAGCTCGACGAAGTCCGCCTCCAGCTCTAGGCACAGCTCGATAATGCGTTCGATATTGTCGATATTGTGCCGGTGGGTGACGAAATTCAGCACCATGGGATAACCGGCCGCCTTGACCGCCCGGGCCATCGCCAGCTTGTGGGCGAAGGCCTTCTTCGAGCCGGCCAGCATGTTGTTCACTTCCTCATCGGCGGCCTGAAAGCTGATCTGGATATGATCCAGGCCGGCTTCGCTGAAACTGGCGATGCGCGCCTCGGTCAGGCCAATTCCGGACGTAATCAGGTTGGTGTAATAGCCAAGATCCCGCGCGGCCTTGATCAGCTCGGCGAGGTCCTGGCGCACCAGCGGTTCGCCGCCGGAAAAACCCAGCTGCGCCGCACCCAACGCACGGGCCTGGCGAAACACCTCAATCCATTCGGCAGTCGTCAGCTCCTGACCTTGCTGGGAAAAATCCAGCGGGTTTGAGCAATACGGGCACTGCAGCGGGCAGCGATAGGTCAGCTCGGCCAGCAGCCACAGTGGCGGGCCCGGCTCATGGCCCGGTTTACTGCAACTCGATCCAGAACTGAGCATTGGCTACCTCCATAAAGGCCAGGATGTCCTCATCGAGTCCCGGCACGTCCGGGAAACGCTCACTCAAGGTGTCGATGATCTGGCCGACGCTGTGCGCACCATTGACCTGCTGGAGAATTTCCCCGGCACTGTCGTTGAGTTTGATCATGCCTTCCGGATACAGCAGCACATGGCAGTTCTGCACGGGCTCCCATTGCAGACGAAAGCCGCGGCGCAGCTTGGGCACTTGCTGCATGGTCAACTGATTCATAGGCTGATACCTCGATGCCAAACCCGCGCACTGGTGACCGTGTGGTAAGGCGCACGCTCCAGCTCGTAAGCCATGCTCATGGCATCGAGCATGCTCCACAGTACGTCCAGCTTGAATTGCAGAATCTCCAGCATGCGCTGCTGATCCTCGTAGGTCGTGTAGTGCTGCAGGGTAATGCGCAGGCCGTGCTCGACATCGCGGCGAGCCTCTTTCAGGCGCTTGCGGAAGTAGTCGTAACCGCTGGCGTCGATCCAGGGGTAATGCTGTGGCCAGGCATCCAGGCGCGACTGGTGAATGGTGGGGGCGAACAGTTCGGTCAGCGAGCTGCTGGCCGCCTCCTGCCAGTTGGCGCGGCGGGCGAAGTTGACGTAGGCATCGACGGCGAAGCGCACCCCCGGCAACACCAACTCCTGGGACAGCACCTGCTCGCGGTCCAGGCCCACGGCCTCGGCCAGGCGCAGCCAGGCTTCTATGCCGCCCTCCTCGCCAGGCGCGCCGTCATGGTCGAGGATGCGCTGCACCCACTCGCGACGGGTGTCGCGATCCGGGCAGTTGGCCATGATCGCCGCATCCTTCAGCGGGATGCACACCTGGTAGTAGAAGCGGTTGGCGACCCAACCCTGGATCTGCTCGCGGCTGGATTGGCCGGCGTACATCGCCCGATGAAATGGATGATGGATATGGTAGTAGGCGCCCTTGGCGCGCAATGCCTGCTCGAACTCGGCAGGGCTCATCGCGGTTTGGCTCATGTGCCTGGCTCCTTACAGATTGATGCTCAGGCCGTCCCAGGCGACGTCGATAGCGTGGGCATTGAGCTCGGCACGTTCCGGCGAATCGACATCGAGGATCGGATTGGTGTTGTTGATATGAATCAGAATTTTCTGCTGGGCCGGCAGGCTGTCGAGCACCTCGATCATGCCGCCAGGGCCGCTTTGCGGCAGATGGCCCATTTCGCTGCCGAGCTTGTCGCCGACCTCGCACTGGCGCATTTCATCGTCGCGCCACAAGGTGCCGTCGACCAGCAGGCAATCGGCGCGGCGCATCCAGCCCAGCAGCCGATCATCCACCTGCCCCAGCCCGGGGGCGTAGAACAAAGTGCCCCCCGTGCGCAGGTCTTCGACGAACAGGCCAATGTTATCGCCCGGGTGCGGGTTGCCGCGGTGCGGCGAATACGGCGGTGCGCTGCTGCGCAGGGCAATCGCGGTGATCTGCAGATCCGGGCAGACGGGAATGCTGAACGGCACGCCATCCAGTTCGATCAGGTTGTGCCGCAAGCCACCGTTCCAGTGCTCGAGCATGGTGAACAGAGGAAAGCCCGTAGTCAGATCCTGATGCACCATCTCGGTACACCAGACTTGATGCGGACAGCCTTCGCGCAGGGTCAGCAGACCGGTGCAGTGATCAATCTGACTGTCCATCAGCAAGACGGCGCCGATCGCCGTGTCCCGCGGTTTACGCGCGGGCTGCAGGGCCGGGAACGACTCGATCTGGGCGCGGATATCCGGCGAAGCGTTGCACAGGATCCAGTCCTTGCCGTTATCACTCAGGGCAATCGAGGACTGGGTGCGTGGCTGCGCGCGCAGGCTGCCGTCACGCACGCCACGGCAGTTGCGACAGTTGCAGTTCCACTGGGGGAAGCCGCCGCCGGCGGCGGAACCGAGAATCTGGATATGCATGGCGAATACCGAGTGAGATGCCCCGACAGTGCCGGGGCAAGGCCAATCAACGATTGGCGAAGTACATGGTGACTTCGAAACCAATACGCATATCGGTGAAGGCGGGTTTAGTCCACATGGCGCGGTCCTCTTCTTAGCAAGCCGGCAAATTCCGGTGGTGCTAGTTATGCACCCAGAAAGCGCGCGACAGAATGGTACTTTGGGAGGAGGCCGGACTGGTATTGGTAGGACAGGCCGAGGCCCAGGCAAGAGCCCGCATCCTGCACAGGGGAGCCAGGCTGCGCGGATTCAGTTGGCTTTTTTAAGTTTGAACGACGACCGTCACGTCAAAGGCCTGTGTGCAAGTGCGCTGTTGCCCGACGCCACTGCCAGCTCCTGATAGCGAGTTCGCAAGGTGTAACCCTGCTTCAGGATGGGACAGCTGCTGCAACAAACTCCAACACCGATGCCCCAGCTTTCTCATTGCCGAGGATCCCGCTATGCATTGGCTGTTTCCATGACACCGCTGTGCTCTATCGAATAAGGGGCAGCGCAATCCGCAGACATTCCTGGACTGTTCGGCGCCGCCAGTTTATCCAGGTGACCCAAGGTGATTCGCCATGCTGGCGATCCACCGCAGCCCGACGCATCAGCACAGCGCCGGACCATCAGCAAGCGGGTTCCTGGAAAGCAAAGTGGCGCTATGCTGAAACTATCGGGAGAGCAATCATGCACGGTTATCAGGTGACCTTCTTCACCCAACAGAATCGGCGTTACAAGGGCAAGATGCTCGCGGATTGGCTGGTCACCGTGGCCAAGGAAATGCATTTGCGTGGCGCCACCCTGGTTTCCGGGATCGAGGGCTTCGGGCACACGGGCAAGCTCCATTCCTACCACTTCTTCGAACTGGCCGATCAGCCGATGGAAGTCTCTCTCGTGCTCAGCGAAGAGGAATGCCGTCAGCTGTTCGAGCGATTGCAAGAGGAAGATTTCAGCTTGTTCTACGTGAAAATCCCAGTCGAATTCGGCACCCTCGGCCAGCAAGGCGGGACCGCGACGACCTGTTGAAACCCGCCAGCCCGGCAAGACGCCGTACGCAAACCCACCCTCGCCTCCAACAAGGGCGCAAGACTTGAGCAGGGCTGTCGAAGGATTTTTTTCAGCACAAAGCCACCGGATCAGCGAAGCACGCCTAGTATTGAGTAAACCACTGTGACTCAGTCACAGGGAGTGATGCGTCAGCAACACCCGTCCTTGTCGAGGAGTACGGCATGCCTGAGGTGGTATCGAGCCTGGCCCATAACTGGGGGTTTGCGATTTTTCTGCTGGGCGTAGCTGGGTTGTGCGCCTTCATGCTGGGGGTCTCCAGTCTGCTGGGCAGTAAGGCCTGGGGGCATAGCAAGAACGAGCCATTCGAGTCGGGCATCGTTTCTACAGGCGGTGCGCGCCTGCGCTTTTCCGCCAAGTTCTATCTGGTTGCGATGTTGTTCGTGATCTTCGATGTCGAAGCCCTGTTCCTCTTTGCCTGGGCCATTTCGCTGCGCGAAAGTGGTTGGCCTGGGTTCGTCGAAGCCTTGGTGTTCATCGTCATTCTGCTGATCGGGCTGTTTTACCTGGTGCGCATCGGTGCACTCGACTGGGCGCCACAAGCGCGGCGTGAACGCCTCGCCAACCAGCACAAACCTTGAGGTGCAGGCATGCAGTACACACTCACGCGAATTGATCCCGACGCCGCCAACGCGCAGTACCCGATTGGCGAGCGGGAGACCGTCGCTGACCCACTCGCCGGCCAGGTGCACCGCAACATTTACATGGGCAAGTTGCACGAGGTACTCAACGACTCGGTCAACTGGGGCCGCAAGAACTCGCTGTGGCCCTACAACTTCGGCCTGTCCTGCTGCTACGTAGAGATGACCACGGCCTTCACCGCCCCGCATGACATTGCCCGCTTCGGCGCCGAAGTGATCCGCGCCTCGCCGCGCCAGGCAGATTTCATGGTCATCGCCGGCACCTGCTTCATCAAGATGGCGCCGATCATCCAGCGCCTCTACGAGCAGATGCTCGAGCCCAAGTGGGTGATCTCCATGGGCTCCTGCGCCAACTCCGGCGGCATGTACGACATCTACTCGGTGGTCCAGGGGGTCGACAAATTCCTCCCGGTGGATGTCTACGTACCCGGCTGCCCGCCACGGCCCGAGGCGTTCCTGCAAGGTCTGATGCTGTTGCAGGAGTCCATTGGCCAGGAGCGCCGGCCGCTATCCTGGGTGGTCGGCGACCAGGGCATCTACCGCGCCGATATGCCCTCGCAACGCGAGCAACGACGCGCCGAACGCATTCAAGTGACCCACCTGCGCAGCCCCGACGAGGTGTGAAGCTAGATTTCCGCTAACGGACAGCGAGCGAACGCATGACTGCATCAAGCGCCCAGCACACACAGTCGCAACCGCCCGCCACGCCTGACGTGGTGACAGAGTTGCAGGCACGGTTCAGCGCCGACAGTCTGACCGTGCAAGACACCCGTACTGGCATGCCGGTGCTCTGGGTCGAGCGCGACCTGCTGCTGAAGGTGCTGAACTACCTGCGCCATCTGCCCAAGCCCTACGTGATGCTCTACGACCTCAGCGCCATGGACGAGCGTCTGCGCACCCAGCGCCGCGGCCTGCCGGTCGCGGACTTCAGCGTGTTCTACCACCTGCTGTCGATCGAGCGGAACAGCGACATCATGCTCAAGGTCGCCCTGCAGGAACACGACCTCAGCCTGCCCAGCGCCACCCGCATCTGGGCCAACGCCAACTGGTACGAACGGGAAGTCTGGGACCTGTTCGGCATTCGTTTCGACGGCCACCCACACCTGACCCGGATCATGATGCCGCCGACCTGGGAGGGGCATCCCCTGCGCAAGGACTACCCGGCGCGCGCCACCGAGTTCGACCCCTACAGCCTGTCCGCCGCCAAGCAGGATCTGGAGCAGGAAGCCCTGCGCTTCAAGCCGGAAGACTGGGGCATGCAGCGCCACAGCGAGTACGAGGACTTCATGTTCCTCAACCTGGGCCCCAACCACCCCTCCGCCCACGGCGCCTTTCGCATCATCCTGCAACTGGATGGCGAAGAAATCGTCGATTGCGTGCCGGAAATCGGCTACCACCACCGCGGTGCCGAGAAGATGGCCGAGCGCCAGAGCTGGCACAGTTTCATTCCCTACACCGACCGCATCGACTACCTCGGCGGGGTGATGAACAACCTGCCCTACGTGCTGGCGGTGGAGAAACTCGCCGGCATCAAGGTGCCGGAGCGGGTCGATTTCATCCGCGTGATGCTCGCCGAGTTCTTCCGCATCAGCAGCCACCTGCTGTTTCTCGGCACCTATATCCAGGACGTCGGCGCCATGACCCCGGTGTTCTTCACCTTCACCGACCGCCAGCGCGCCTACCAGGTTATCGAAGCGATCACCGGCTTTCGCATGCACCCGGCCTGGTACCGCATCGGCGGCGTCGCCCATGACCTGCCGCGCGGCTGGGACAAACTGGTGCAGGACTTTGTCACCTGGCTGCCCAAGCGCCTCGACGAGTACGAAAAAGCCGCACTGCAGAACAGCATCCTGCGCGGTCGCTCCATCGGCGTGGCCGCCTACAACACCGCGCAGGCGCTCGAGTGGGGCGTCACCGGCTCGGGCCTGCGCGCCACCGGACTGGACTTCGACCTGCGCAAGGCGCGGCCCTATTCCGGCTATCAGCACTTCGATTTCGAGATCCCCCTGGCGCTCAATGGCGATGCCTACGACCGCTGCATCATCCGCGTCGAGGAAATGCGCCAGAGCCTGCGGATCATCGAGCAGTGCCTGCGCAATATGCCCGCCGGCCCATACAAGGCCGATCACCCGCTGACCACGCCGCCGCCTAAGGAGCGCACCCTGCAGCACATCGAAACCCTGATCACCCACTTCCTGCAAGTGTCCTGGGGGCCGGTCATGCCGGCCAACGAATCCCTGCAGATGATCGAGGCGACCAAGGGCATCAACAGCTACTACCTGACCAGCGACGGCGGCACCATGAGTTACCGCACGCGCATCCGTACGCCGAGCTTCCCGCACCTGCAGCAGATCCCGGCGGTAATCAGGGGCAGCATGGTCGCCGACCTGATCGCCTACCTGGGCAGTATCGACTTCGTCATGGCCGACGTGGACCGCTGATATGACTGACTCGCTGATCCAAACCGACCGTTTCACCCTCAGCGCCAGCGAACGCCTGGCCATCGAGCACGAACTCGGGCATTACGAAGACCCGCGCGCGGCGTCCATCGAGGCGCTGAAAATCGTCCAGCAGCACCGCGGCTGGGTGCCGGACGGCGCGATCCCGGCCATTGGCGAGATGCTCGGCATCCCGGCCAGCGACGTGGAAGGCGTAGCCACCTTCTATAGCCAGATTTTTCGCCAGCCGGTGGGCCGCCATATCATTCGCCTGTGCGACAGCATGGTCTGCTACCTGCAGGGACATGAGTCGATTCAGGCCGCGTTGCAGCAACGGCTGGGCATCGGCCTGGGTGAAACCAGCAGCGACAACCGCTTCACCCTGCTGCCGGTGTGCTGCCTGGGCAACTGCGACAAGGCGCCGACCCTGATGATCGACGACGACACCTACAGCCACCTGGATGCCGACCATGTGGCCGAGTTACTGGAGCGCTACCCATGAGCTGCGTCTCCTTCAGTACCGCCAACCTGAGCCCGCGCAGCGCGGAAAACCAGCCGTTGACCTGGCGCCTGCGTGACGATGGCGAACCGGTCTGGCTCGACCAATACGTCCACCAGAATGGTTATGCCGCCGCGCGCAAGGCGCTCGCTCAGTTCAGCCCGGAGCAGATCACCCAACAGGTCAAGGACAGCGGCCTCAAGGGCCGTGGCGGCGCCGGCTTCCCCACCGGGGTGAAGTGGGGGCTGATGCCCCAGGACGACACCCAGAACCAGCGCTACCTGCTGTGCAACGCCGACGAGATGGAGCCCAACACCTACAAGGATCGCCTGCTGATGGAACAGCTGCCGCACCTGCTGATCGAGGGCATGCTGATCAGCGCCCGCGCGCTCAAAGCCTATCGCGGCTATATCTTCCTGCGCGGCGAATACGTCGACTGCGCACGGCACCTCAAGCGCGCCATCGCCGAGGCGGAGGCGGCCGGCCTGCTCGGCCGCAATATCCTCAGCAGCGGCTTCGACTTCGAGCTGCTGGTGCACAGCGGCGCCGGTCGCTATATCTGCGGCGAAGAAACCGCGCTGATCAACTCCCTGGAAGGGCGCCGGGCCAACCCGCGGGCCAAACCGCCCTTCCCGGCCGCCGTCGGTGTATGGGGCAAGCCGACCTGCGTCAACAACGTCGAGACCCTGTGCAACGTGCCGGCGATCATCGGCAACGGCGTCGACTGGTACAAGGCCCTGGCCCGCCCCGGCAGTGAAGACATGGGCAGCAAGCTGCTGGGTTTTTCCGGCAAGGTGAAGCATCCCGGGCTGTGGGAGTTGCCCTTCGGCATCCCGGCCCGCGAGCTGTTCGAGGACTACGCCGGAGGCATGCGCGACGGCTATCGGCTGAAAGCCTGGCAGCCGGGCGGCGCCGGCACCGGTTTTTTGCTGCCCGAGCATCTCGATGCGCCGATGTGCAGTACCGGTATCGCCAAAGTCGGCACGCGCATGGGCACAGGTCTGGCCATGGCGCTGGACGACAGCGTCAACATGGTCGGCCTGCTGCGCAATATGGAGGTGTTCTTCGCCCGCGAGTCCTGCGGCTTCTGCACCCCCTGCCGTGATGGCCTGCCCTGGAGCGTCAAGCTGCTCGGCGCCCTGCAACATGGCCAGGGCCAACCCGGCGATCTCGAGATCCTCGAACAACTGTGCACGTTCCTCGGCCCGGGCAAGACCTTCTGCGCCCATGCTCCGGGCGCCGTCGAGCCGCTGGCCAGTGCACTCAAATATTTTCGTGACGAGTTCGAGGCGGGGATTGCCACAACGCCCCCGACCCCGACCAACCAGGCGCTCGCGGTGTAACGGCATTTGCGACGCAGGCCGCAGGCGCATCAACGATGACCTTAGCCCGCCCACTCCCATGGGCATGAGAAGACTGAAGAAATGGCCACTATTCACGTAGACGGCAAAGCATTCGAAGTCGATGGTGCGGCTAACCTGCTCCAGGCCTGCCTGTCGCTGGGGCTGGATATTCCCTATTTCTGCTGGCATCCGGCGCTCGGTAGCGTGGGCGCCTGCCGGCAGTGCGCAGTCAAGCAGTTCAGCGACGAGAACGACACGCGCGGGCGCCTGGTGATGTCCTGCATGACCCCGGCCAGCGACAACAGCTGGATTTCCATCGACGACGAGGAAGCCAGGCAGTTCCGCGCCAGCGTGGTCGAGTGGCTGATGACCAATCACCCGCATGACTGCCCGGTGTGCGAGGAAGGCGGCCACTGCCACCTGCAGGACATGACGGTGATGAGCGGGCACAACCGCCGGCGTTACCGCTTCAGCAAACGCACTCACCAGAACCAGGAACTGGGCCCCTTCATCGGCCACGAAATGAACCGTTGCATTGCCTGCTACCGCTGCGTGCGCTACTACCAGGACTATGCCGGCGGCAGCGATCTGGGCGTATATGGTGCCCACGAAAATCTGTACTTCGGCCGCGTAGAGGACGGGGTGCTGGAAAGCGAGTTCTCCGGCAACCTCACCGAGGTCTGTCCCACCGGGGTGTTCACCGACAAGACCCACTCGGCCCGCTACAACCGCAAGTGGGACATGCAGTTCGCCCCGAGCATCTGCCATGGCTGCTCGCTCGGCTGCAACATCAGTCCCGGCGAGCGCTACGGAGAGATACGGCGCATCGAAAACCGCTTCAATGGCGCGGTGAACCAGTATTTTCTCTGCGACCGCGGGCGTTTCGGCTATGGCCATGTCAACCGCACAGACCGTCCGCGCCAGCCGATGATGATGCTGAGCAAGATGACGATGGGCCTCGACTCGGCCCTCGATCAGGCGGCGGCGTTGCTCAAGCCGCGCAAGGTGATCGGCATCGGCTCGCCCCGCGCCAGCCTGGAGAGCAACTTCGCCCTGCTTGAGCTGGTCGGCGGCGCAAACTACTACTGCGGCATTGGCGCCGCAGAACTGGAGAACCTGAGCCTGATTCGCGATCTGCTGCTGAACGGGCCGCTGCCGGTACCGACCCTGCGCGAGGTGGAAAGCCACGATGCGGTGTTCGTCCTCGGCGAAGACCTGACCCAGACGGCCGCCCGCCTCGCCCTGGCCCTGCGCCAGGCGGTGAAAGGCAAGGCCACTGCCATGGCCGCCGCGATGAACATTGCGCCATGGCACAGTGCCGCCGTGCAGAACATTGGCCAACAGGCGTTGCACCCGTTGTTTATCGCCAGCGTCACGGCGACCCGCCTGGATGACATCGCTGCCGAATGCGTGCATGCGGCCCCAACCGACCTGGCACGCCTGGGCTGCGCCGTGGCCCACGCCATCGACCCGAACGCGCCAGCGGTACAGGGCCTTCAAGGAGAAGCCGTCGACCTGGTGCAGCGCATCGCCGCGGCCCTGCTCGAAGCCGAGCGCCCCTTGCTGGTCTGCGGCGCCTCCCTGGGCTGCACGGCGCTGATCGAAGCGGCCGCGAATATCGCCAGTGCCTTGCACAACCGTGGCAAAAACGCCTCCATCAGCCTGGTCGTCGCGGAAGCCAACAGCATGGGCCTGGCACTGCTGCTGGATGAACAGCTCGGCGAACAGTCGCTGGACGCCGCCTTGCAGATCCTGAGCAGTGGTCAGGCCGATGCCGTGGTGGTGCTGGAAAACGACCTCTACCGCCGCGCCGACAGCGCCAGGGTCGACGCCGCGCTGCATGCCGCCAAGCTGGTGATAGTCGCCGACCATCAACACACGGCCACCACCGCCAAGGCTCATTTGCTGCTGCCCGCGGCCAGTTTTGCCGAAGCCGACGGCACCCTGGTCAGCCAGGAAGGCCGCGCCCAGCGCTTCTTCCAGGTATTCGATCCCGCTTACTACGACGCCAAGGTGCTGGTGCGCGAGAGCTGGCGCTGGCTGCATGCGCTGCACAGCACCCTGCTTGGCAAGCCGGTCGACTGGACCCGACTGGATGAAGTCACCGCCGCCTGCGCGGCCAGCAACAGCCTGCTGGGTAGAATCGGCGAAGCCGCCCCGAATGCCTCGTTCCGCATAAAAGGCCTCAAGTTGGCGCGCGAACCCTTGCGCTACAGCGGCCGCACCGCCATGCGCGCCAATATCAGCGTGCATGAGCCACGCCAGCCGCAGGACCAGGACTCGGCCCTGGCCTTCTCCATGGAAGGTTATTCCGGCACTCAGGAACAGCGTCAGCAGATCCCCTTTGCCTGGTCACCCGGCTGGAACTCGCCGCAGGCGTGGAACAAGTTCCAGGACGAAGTCGGCGGCCATTTGCGCGCCGGCGATCCGGGCGTACGCCTGATCGAAGCCAAGGGTGAAGCGTTGCCCTGGTTCGGCGTGCCCGCCGCGTTCGAGCCGGCACCTGGCACCTGGCAGGCCGTGCCCTTGCATCATCTGTTCGGCAGTGAAGAAACCTCCGCCCGCGCCGCGCCGCTGCAGACGCGCATCCCGCAGCCCTATGTCGCAGTGGGCGAGGTCGACGCCGAGCGCCTCGGCCTTGGCGATGGCGCGCTAGTCGCGCTTACCCTTGATGGTCAGGTGCTGCGATTGCCGTTGCGCCTGTGTGCCGAGCTGGCCAGCGGACTGATCGGCCTGCCGGTCGGCTTGCCCGGAATCCCGGCGGTGATCGCCGGCGCCGTGGTGACGGAGTTGCAGGAGGCGACGCCATGAACTGGTTGACTCCCGAGCTGCTGGCGATCGTGCTCGCGGTACTCAAAGCCGTGGTGATTCTGCTCAGCGTGGTGATTCTCGGCGCCCTGCTCAGCTGGGTCGAACGCCGCCTGCTCGGTCTCTGGCAGGATCGCTACGGGCCTAACCGGGTGGGACCGTTCGGCATGTTCCAGATCGCCGCGGACATGCTCAAGATGTTCTTCAAGGAAGACTGGACGCCACCGTTCGCCGACCGGTTCATCTTCACCCTGGCGCCGGTTATGGCCATGAGCGCGCTGTTGATCGCCTTCGTGGTGGTGCCGATCACCCCGACCTGGGGCGTGGCCGACCTCAACATCGGCCTGCTGTTCTTCTTCGCCATGGCCGGCCTGTCGGTGTATGCGGTGCTGTTCGCCGGCTGGGCCAGCAACAACAAGTACGCCCTGCTCGGCAGCCTGCGCGCCTCGGCGCAGACGGTGTCCTACGAGGTGTTCATGGGCCTGGCGCTGATGGGTGTGGTGGCCCAGGCCGGCTCGTTCAACCTGCGCGACATCGTCGACTACCAGCACCAGCACCTGTGGTTCATCATTCCGCAGTTTCTCGGTTTCTGTACCTTCTTCATCGCCGGAGTGGCAGTCACCCACCGCCACCCGTTCGACCAGCCGGAAGCCGAACAGGAACTGGCCGACGGCTACCACATTGAATACGCCGGGATGAAGTGGGGCATGTTCTTCGTCGGTGAATACATCGGCATCGTGCTGATCTCGGCGCTGCTGGTGACCCTGTTCTTCGGCGGCTGGCACGGCCCGTTGCTGCCGCCTTTCGCCTGGTTCGCGCTGAAGACCGGGCTCTTCATCATGGTCTTCATCCTCCTGCGCGCCTCCATCCCCCGGCCACGCTATGACCAGGTGATGAACTTCAGCTGGGTCTTCTGCCTGCCTCTGACCCTGCTCAACCTTCTGGTAACCGGCGCCTTGGTGCTGGCCGCCGCCGACTAGGAGAACCAGTATGTTCAGGTATATCTGGCACATCCTGCATGGCACCTTCACCCAGTTGCGCAGCCTGGCAATGATCTTTGCCCATGCCTGGCGCAAGCGCGACACCCTGCAGTATCCGGAGGAGCCGGTGTACCTGCCGCCGCGCTACCGCGGACGCATCGTGCTGACCCGCGACCCGGACGGCGAGGAGCGCTGCGTGGCCTGCAACCTCTGTGCGGTGGCCTGCCCGGTGGCCTGCATCTCCCTGCAGAAGGCCGAAGGCGCCGATGGCCGCTGGTATCCCGAATTCTTCCGCATCAACTTCTCGCGCTGCATTTTCTGCGGCCTGTGCGAGGAGGCCTGCCCGACCAATGCCATCCAGCTGACCCCCGACTTCGAGATGGCCGAGTTCAAGCGCCAGGAACTGGTGTACGAGAAGGAAGACCTGCTGATCGCCGGACCCGGCAAGTACCCGGATTACAATTTCTACCGCATCGCCGGCCTGGCCATTGCCGGCAAAGCCAAGGGCGCCGCGCAGAACGAGGCCGAGCCGGTCAACGTCAAGGGGTTGCTGCCATGATGCCGAGGAGCCGCTGATGGAGTTCGCCTTCTATTTCGCCTCGGGTATCGCGGTGCTCGCGACCCTGCGAGTGATCAGCAACCGCAACCCGATGCACGCCCTGCTCTACCTGATCATCTCGCTGCTGGCGGTGGCGATGTGCTTTTTCGCCCTCGGCGCGCCTTTCGCCGGCGCCCTGGAGGTCATCGTCTATGCCGGGGCGATCATGGTGCTGTTCGTCTTCGTGGTGATGATGCTCAACCTCGGCCCGGCGGCCATCGAACAGGAGCGCAGCTGGCTGACCCCGGGCATCTGGCTGGGACCGGCGCTACTGGCGCTGTTGCTACTCGCCGAGCTGCTCTACGTGCTGTTCGGCATGTCCAGTGGCGCCGTGCTGGGCACTCAGGTAGTGGAAGCCAAGGCCGTCGGTATCAGCCTGTTCGGCCCGTACCTGCTGGTGGTCGAACTGGCGTCACTGCTGTTGCTGGCGGCGCTGGTCGTCGCTTTCCACCTGGGTCGATCCGAGGCGCAGCCATGATCAGCTCCATTCCGCTGGAACACGGCCTGGCGCTGGCAGGGGTGCTGTTCTGCCTGGGCCTGGTCGGCCTGATGGTGCGGCGCAACATCCTCTTCGTACTGATGAGCCTGGAGGTCATGATGAACGCCGCCGGCCTGGCCTTCATCGTCGCGGGCAGTCGCTGGGCACAGGCCGATGGCCAGGTGATGTTCATCCTGGTAATCACCCTGGCGGCCGCCGAAGCGGCCGTGGGCCTGGCCATACTGCTGCAGCTGCACCGCCGTTTTCACACCCTGGACATCGACGCTGCCAGTGAGATGCACGGATGAACCTTCTTTACCTGACGCTGCTGTTTCCCCTGTTGGGTTTCTGCCTGCTGGCCTTCTCCCGCGGGCGCTTCACGGAACAGCTGACGGCGCTGATCGGCGTCGGCTCGGTGGGCCTCGCCGCTCTGGCCGGCCTGCTGGTGGGCTGGCAGTTCTTCACCGCCCGGCCAGCCGACGGCGTGTATGTGCAGGTGCTCTGGCAGTGGCTGGCGGTAGAAGGCTTGACCCCAAGCGTCGCCCTGCACCTGGATGGTTTGTCGCTGACCATGCTCGGGGTGGTCACTGGCGTGGGTTTTCTGATCCACCTGTTCGCCTCCTGGTACATGCGCGGCGAGGAAGGCTATTCGCGGTTCTTTGCCTACATGAACCTGTTTATCGCCAGCATGCTGTTGCTGGTGCTCGGCGACAACCTGCTGCTGCTGTATTTCGGCTGGGAAGGCGTGGGCCTGTGCAGCTACCTGCTGATCGGTTTCTACTACCGTAATCCGGCCAACGGCGGCGCGGCGCTCAAGGCCTTTATCGTCACCCGCATCGGCGATGTGTTCATGGCCCTGGGCCTGTTCGTGTTGTTCCATGCCTTCGGCACCCTAAATATCCAGGAAATACTGGTGCTGGCCCCGCAGAAATTCGCCAGTGGCGATCCGCTGTTGACCACTGCGACCCTGCTGCTGCTCGGCGGCGCGGTGGGCAAGTCGGCGCAATTGCCATTACAGACCTGGCTGGCCGACGCGATGGCCGGCCCGACCCCGGTCTCCGCACTGATCCACGCCGCGACCATGGTCACCGCCGGGGTCTATCTGATCGCCCGCTGCCATGGCTTGTTCAGCCTGACGCCCCTGACCCTGGGGCTGGTCGGCATCGTCGGCGGCGTGACCCTGCTGCTGGCCGGTTGCGCCGCCCTGGTGCAGACCGACATCAAGCGCATCCTCGCCTACTCGACCATGAGCCAGATCGGCTACATGTTCCTCGCGCTTGGCGTTGGCGCCTGGCAGGCGGCGGTCTTCCACCTGATGACCCATGCCTTCTTCAAGGCCCTGCTGTTCCTCACCGCGGGCGCGGTAATCGTCGCCTGCCACCACGAGCAGAACATCTTCAAGATGGGCGGACTGCGCAAACCCCTGCCGCTGGCCTACCTCTGCTTCCTGGTCGGCGGCTCGGCACTGTCCGCCCTGCCCCTGGTCACGGCCGGCTTCTACTCCAAGGATGAAATCCTCTGGGAAGCCCTGGCCAGCGGTAACCAGCCGCTGCTGCTGGCCGGTCTACTCGGCGCCGTACTGACCTCGCTGTATACCTTCCGCCTGATCTTCATCGTCTTCCACGGCCCGCAACAGACCGCGGTCCACGCGGGCAAGGGCATCGCCTACTGGCTGCCGCTGACGCTGTTGATGCTGCTGTCGACCTTCGTTGGCGCGTTGATCGAGCCGCCCCTGGCCGGGGTGCTGCCAGACAGCGTCGGCCATGCCGGTGGCGAAGCTAAGCACAGCCTGGAACTGCTCTCCGGCCTGATCGCGGTGCTTGGCATCGCGGCTGCCGCGGCCCTGTTTCTCGGCCAGCGCGAGCTGGTCAGGCGTCTGGCCGCCAGTGTGCCGGGACGTTTCTTCAGTGCCTGGTGGTTCGCCGCCTGGGGCTTCGACTGGCTCTATGACCGGCTGTTCGTCAAACCCTACCTGTGGCTCTGCCGGGTGCTGCGGCGTGATCCGTTCGACCGCAGCATCGGCCTGTTGCCACGTCTGGCGCGGGTTCTGCATCTGCTGCTCAGCCGCAGCCAGACCGGCCAGTTGCGTTGGTATGCGCTAAGCATGGCCGGTGGCACGGTGCTGCTGCTTGGCCTGTTGAAGGTGCTTTGATCATGGAACCAAGGAGCGTGACCGCGTGATTCTCCCCTGGCTGGTCTTGATTCCCTTTATCGGCGGCCTGCTCTGCTGGCTGGCCGAGCGGCACAGCAGCACCCTGCCACGCTGGCTGGCGCTGCTGACCATGGGCCTGGTGCTGCTGATCAGCCTGTGGCTGTGGCAGCAGGGCGACTTCCAACTGGCACCGGGCGGCGGCCGCGACCCGACCTGGGAGCTGGAATTCAAACACGTGTGGATTGAGCGTTTCGGCATCAACCTGCACCTGGCGCTCGATGGCCTGTCGCTGCTGATGATCCTGCTCACCGGCCTGCTCGGGGTACTGTCGGTGCTCTGTTCCTGGCAGGAAATCCAGCAGCGGGTTGGGTTCTTCCACCTCAACCTGATGTGGATTCTCGGCGGCGTGATCGGCGTGTTCCTCGCCCTGGATTTGTTCCTGTTCTTCTTCTTCTGGGAAATGATGCTGGTCCCCATGTACTTCCTCATCGCCCTCTGGGGCCACAGTGCGGCGGACGGCAAGACCTCGCGGATCAACGCGGCGACCAAGTTCTTCATCTATACCCAGGCCAGCGGCCTGATCATGCTGGTGGCGATTCTCGGGCTGGTATTCGCCAACTTCCACAGCAGCGGGGTGCTGACCTTCGACTACGCCCTGCTGTTGCAGGCCAAGCTCGACCCGGCGGTTGAATACACCCTGATGCTCGGGTTCTTCATTGCCTTCGCCGTGAAGCTGCCAGTGGTGCCGCTGCATTCCTGGCTGCCCGATGCCCATGCCCAGGCGCCAACCGCCGGCTCGGTCGACCTGGCCGGGATCCTGCTGAAAACCGCGGCCTACGGCCTGCTGCGCTTCGGCATACCGCTGTTCCCCAATGCCTCGGCCGAGTTCGCCCCGATCGCCATGGGCCTCGGGGTGCTAGGCGTCGTCTATGGCGCGCTGCTGGCCTTCGCCCAGACCGACATCAAACGGCTGATCGCCTACACCAGTGTGTCGCACATGGGCTTCGTGCTGATCGGAATCTATTCCGGCACTCAGCTGGCGCTGCAAGGCGTGGTGATCCAGATGCTCGCCCATGGCCTCTCTGCCGCGGCGCTGTTCATCCTCTGCGGCCAGCTCTACGAGCGCCTGCACACCCGCGACCTACGCCTGATGGGCGGCCTGTGGGGGCGGCTGAACTATCTGCCGGGAGTCATGCTGTTCTTCGCCGCCGCCTCGCTGGGCTTGCCCGGCACCGGTAATTTCGTTGGCGAATTCCTGATTCTGCTCGGTACCTTCAAGGTCGCCCCGCTGGTCACCGTGATCGCCACCGGCGGTCTGGTGCTGGCCTCGGTGTACTCGTTGATCATGATCCAGCGCGCGTTCTATGGCCCGGCCAAGGCCGAGGGAGCGCTGCGGGGGCTGGGTGGCCGCGAGCTGGCGATGATGCTCGGCCTGATTGGCTTGTTGCTGCTGCTCGGAATCTATCCGCAGCCGGTGCTGGACACGTCGGCGGCGAGCATGCACGGCGTCCAGCAATGGCTGGCTACGGCCTTCTCTCAACTGCTTTCGGCCCGGTAGCGCACATGGACCTGACCCTGGATCATTTCATCGCCCTGCTGCCGCTGCTGGTGACCAGTGCCACCGCCGTGCTGGTAATGCTCGGCATCGCCTGGCGGCGCAGCCATACCCAGAGTTTCGTCCTCTCGGTGATCGGCCTCAACCTGGCCTTGCTGTCCCTGCTCCCCGCGCTGCAGGTCGCCCCGCTGCAAGTCACCACGCTGCTGGTGGTCGATCGTTTCGCCTGCTTCTATATGGCCCTGATCCTGGCCGCCGCCCTCGCCTGCCTCACCCTGGCCCACGCCTATCTCGGCGAGAAGCAAGGCAAGGGCTACCCGGGCAACCGCGAAGAACTCTACCTGCTGATGCTGCTGGCCGCCGCAGGTGGCTTGGTGCTGGTCAGTGCCCAGCACCTGGCCAGCTTGTTCATTGGCCTGGAACTGCTCTCGCTGCCGACCTATGGGCTGGTGGCCTATGCCTTCTTCAACAAGCGCTCGCTCGAGGCCGGCCTCAAGTACATGGTGCTCTCGGCTGCCGGCTCGGCGTTCCTGCTGTTCGGCATGGCTCTTCTGTATGCCGACGCCGGCAGCCTGAGCTTTGCCGGGATCGGCACCATCCTGGCGCCAGCCGCGCAGCCGGGTCCGCTAGTACAGTTGGGCATGGCCCTTATGCTGGTCGCCCTGGCGTTCAAGCTGTCGTTGGTGCCCTTTCATCTGTGGACACCGGATGTCTACGAAGGCGCGCCTGCACCGGTTGCGGCCTTTCTCGCCACGGCCAGCAAGGTCGCAGTGTTCGCCGTGCTGCTGCGCCTGTTCCAGCTTTCGCCCGCAGCCGCGAGCCCGGCGCTGCACGGTCTCCTGACAGTAATCGCAGTGGCCTCGATCCTCTTCGGCAACCTGCTGGCCTTGCTGCAAAGCAACCTCAAGCGCCTGCTGGGCTACTCCTCGATTGCCCACTTCGGTTATCTGCTGGTCGCCCTGATCGCCAGTGAGGGCCTGGCCGTCGAAGCGGTCGGCGTGTACCTGGTCACCTACGTGTTGACCGTACTCGGCGCATTCGGCGTGGTCACCCTGATGTCCACGCCCTACAACGGTCGCGACTGCGACGCGCTCTACGAATACCGCGGGCTGTTCTGGCGCCGCCCCTACCTGACCGCCGTACTCACGGTGATGATGTTGTCGTTGGCGGGCATTCCGCTGACCGCAGGCTTCATCGGCAAGTTCTACATCATCACCGTCGGCGTGCAAGCCGAGCTCTGGTGGCTGCTCGGCGCACTGGTAATCGGGAGCGCGATCGGGGTGTTCTATTACCTGCGGGTGATGGTCACTCTGTTCATGGTCGAACCCAACCTGCGCCGCCACGATGCGCCATTCAACTGGGGTCAGCGGGCGGGCGGGATCATGCTGCTGCTGGTCGCCCTGCTGGCGTTCGTGTTCGGCGTCTACCCGCAACCCTTGCTGGACTTGGTGCTAAATGCAGGGCTCGTCCAGTAAACGCGAACGGCCCTGAATTGTTGTTTCGGCAAACGGCAAGCCTGAGCGGCATTTATGGGCTTAGAGCACCATCGCCGCGACCCAGCCGAACACCAGCAGCGGCAGGTTGTAGTGCAGAAAGGTCGGTACCACGCTGTCCCAGATATGATTGTGCTGACCGTCGACATTCAGTCCCGAGGTTGGTCCGAGGGTCGAGTCCGAGGCCGGTGAACCGGCATCGCCCAAGGCGCCGGCAGTACCGACGATGCAGACGATGGCCAGCGGACTGAAACCCAGTTGTACGCCCAGCGGCACGAAGATCGCCGCGATGATCGGCACCGTGGAGAATGACGAACCGATGCCCATGGTTACCAGCAGGCCGACCAGCAGCATCAGCAGCGCGCCGATGGCCTTGTCCTGCCCAACCAGTTCGGCAGCGCTGTCGACCAGGGTTTTCACTTCGCCGGTGGCCTTCATCACTTCGGCGAAACCGGCGGCGGCGATCATGATGAAGCCGATCATCGCCATCATCTTCATGCCCTCGGTGAACAGACCATCGGCCTCTTTCCAGCGCACCACGCCGGACACCGAGAAGATCACGAAGCCGACCAAGGCGCCGATGATCATCGAGTCGAGCCACAACTGCACGACAAATGCCGCTCCAATCGCCATAGCGGCCACCAGCAGGCTCAACGGGTTGTAGGCCACATCGATACGCTCGGCCTGTTCGATCTTCGCCAGGTCATAGACGCGTTTCTTGCGGTAGCTGAACAACACCGCCACCAGCAAGCCGAACAGCATGCCCAGCGCCGGAATCGCCATGGCCTCGGTGATGCTGATACCGGTCACATCCACCCCGGCCTTGGCCACATTGGCCAAGAGGATTTCATTGAGGAAGATGCCGCCAAAGCCGACCGGCAGGAACATGTAGGGCGTGATCAGGCCGAAAGTCAGCACGCAGGCGATCAGTCGGCGATCGAGTTGCAGCTTGCTCAACACATAGAGCAACGGTGGCACCAATAGCGGAATGAAGGCGATGTGAATCGGCAGCACGTTCTGCGAGGCAATCGCCACCGCCAGCAATAATGCGATCAACAGCCACTTGAGTAACCCGCCCCCCTGCGCATCCTGTTGGCCGACCAGAGCCAGGGCCTTGTCGGCCAGCGCGTGCGCCAGGCCGGACTTGGCGATGGCCACGGCAAAGGCACCGAGCAAGGCATAGGACAGCGCCACCGTGGCACCGCCGCCAAGCCCCTGATTGAACGCCGCCAGCGAACCTTCCACCCCCAAGCCACCGAGCACACCTCCGGCCAGTGCGCCGACGATCAGCGCGACCACCACGTGCACGCGGCACAGGCTGAGGATCAGCATGATGCCGACTGCTGCGATTACTGCATTCATGAACCGCTCCTAATGAAGCTTTGCTGGAAAAACCGAGATTGGAGGCTGCGTAACCGCGCCGATGCATGCCAGGCATGCATGAACGCTGAACAGCCGTGCATCAGAAGATGCGCCGGCAATCGGCTGCGCCCCGAAAAAAGTCGCGTACTCTGCCGCAAGGACTCAGGGCTGTCAAAAATACTCCGTGCGAAATATTGATCATGCCGTGCATAATCCCGCCACTTCTCTATGCCTCCGGCCCACAAGCCGCAGTCATCTCGTCACGATGCCGTCAGTTCGATCAAGAAAACCGCACCCGCGCCGATAGACGATCTGTAGAACAACAACGTAAGGAGCACTGCATGCCGTTCAGCCGTCTTTCGATCCAGTGGAAAATCACCCTGCTTGCCGGCCTGTGCCTGCTGGCGATCGTGACGTTGCTGGTCGGCGCCTCGCTCTATCAATCCACCCGCAGCGCCGAGTTGGTGCGCACTTCCAGCAGCAGCATGCTGGCCGACAGCGCCAAGCTGCGCCTGCAGGCACGCGGCGAGCTACAGGCGATTCGCATCCAGCGTTACTTCATGGATACCTACCAGTACGGCAAAGGTTTTTCCCGGCAAATCCTGTTTCTTCGCGACCAGGCCGAAAAACGTTTCCTGGATGCCTTCGACCTGCGTGAAGACCTGACCCGGCAAGTGCGCAGCAGCCTGGAAGCCAATCCGTCGTTGCTCGGTTTGTACCTGGTGTTCGAACCGAATGGACTGGATGGCAAGGACGAGTTGTTCGCCGATCAGGCCGAACTGGGCAGCAACGATCAAGGCCGCTTCTCGCTCTACTGGTCGCAAGCCAAACCGGGCCAACTGGAATCGGAGTCGATAAGCGAGCAGATGCTCAGCGACACCAAGACCGGTCCTAGCGGCGACCCCTACAACGCCTGGTACACCTGCCCACGCGACAGTGGCAAGACCTGCGTGCTCGAGCCCTACTTCGACGAAGTCGGCGGCCAGCAGGTACTGATGACCAGCATCGCTTTCCCGCTAGAACTGGAGGGCAAGGTGATTGGCGTGGTCGGTCTCGATATCAGCCTGGACAGCCTGCAACAGCTAAGCATGCAGGCCAATCGCGAACTCTATGGCGGTGTCGGTCACGTCAGCATTTTCAGCCCGGCGGCATTACTGGCCGGCCACAGCCGTGACGCCAGTCTGCTCAGCAAGTCAGTCGACAAAGCTTACAGCGAGCACGCCAGCGAGTTAGTTCCGTTGATCAATAGCGGCACCGCCGCCCAACTGCAGCACGGCGACATGCTCCGGGTGCTGCAGCCGTTCAAGCCAATTCCCGAGGCCAAGCCCTGGAGCGTATTGCTCGAAGTCCCCGAACAGGAACTGCTCGCACCCGCCCTGCAACTGGAGCAGCAACTGGAACAGCGCCGCACCAGCGACAGCGCAGTGGCCCTGACCATCGGTCTAGTGGCGATGCTGCTCGGCCTGCTGCTGATGTGGCTGACCGCCCGCGGAGTGACCAGGCCGATCCTCGGGGTCGCCGCCATGCTCAAGGACATCGCCAGTGGCGAAGGCGACCTGACCCGCCGCCTCGAGTACCCCAAACAGGACGAACTGGGCGAGTTGGCCGGTTGGTTTAACCGTTTCCTCGACAAGCTCCAGCCGATCATTGCCGACGTCAAGCGCAGCGTGCAGGATGCGCGCAGCACTGCCGACCAGTCCTCCGCCATCGCCAGTCAGACCAGCGCCGGCATGCAGCAGCAGTTCCGCGAGGTCGACCAGGTCGCGACCGCCTTCCAGGAAATGAGCGCCACCGCCCAAGATGTAGCGCACAATGCCGCGCAAGCTGCCGACGCGGCACGCAGCGCCGATCAGGCCAGCCGTGAAGGCCTCGGGGTGATCGGCAAGACCACCTCGACCATCGAGTTGCTGGCCAACGAAATGAACGTAGCCATGCAGGAAGTCGAGGGGCTGGCCAACAGCAGCGAGCAGATTGGTTCGGTGCTCGAAGTGATTCGCTCGATTGCCGATCAGACCAATCTGCTAGCACTCAATGCCGCCATCGAAGCGGCCCGCGCCGGTGAAGCCGGGCGCGGCTTCGCGGTGGTCGCCGATGAAGTGCGTAATCTGGCCAAACGCACCCAGGACTCGGTCGAGGAAATCCGCCAGGTGATCGAAGGCCTGCAAAAAGGTACCCGCGAGGTGGTCAGTACCATGCATAGCAGCCACCGCCAGGCCCAGGGCAGTGTCGAGCAGGTCGAACAAGCTGTTGCCGTGTTGCAGCGGATCAGCCAGGCGGTGAGCGTGATCACCGACATGAACCTGCAAATCGCCAGCGCTGCCGAGGAGCAAAGTTCGGTGGCCGAGGAAATCAATCGCAACGTCGCCTCCATCCGTGATGTCACCGAATCCATTTCCGGGCAGGCCAATGAGTCGGCGAATATCAGCCAGAACCTGAACAAGCTGGCCAACCACCAGCAGAGCCTGATGGATCAATTCCGCGCCTGAAGCCTTGCCGAGCGCGGCCACCCCGCAACCCTTTGCCGCAGAGCAAGGTGCGGGCAATGTGTGCTCCATGGGCGACGCGTAACCGGCACCTTGACCTGCGCCTGCGTATGGCCCAGCCATAGGCTTTGCTCAGCGCAGTTGCAGGCTGAAGTAGCGATGCGCCACATGCGCAATACACTGCTCAGCGGCACCCCACAGCACTTCACTTCGCTTGATCAGTTGGAGAATGCTGGCCACGCAAAAGGAGATCAGGCGATAGCCGAGAACGGCTGCCCGGCACTGGCCAGCATCTGCTCAAGCGGCATCATTTCGACGGCCTCCCGCACCACCCTGCGGATCAGGTCATGGTCGACATCCGGCTGCAGATCCGCTGGACTTCCGCTTCTTCCAGTAGGGCGCGCCACAAGCCTGGCATCCTCGGCTTCCAGGGCAAACTCTCCACCGCAGTTGCGGCAATAGATGTGTTCGCACGCCTGCTGACTGCGCTTGAGAACCAGGACGGGGCCGCACATGGGGCACTCCTGCAACGGGATGCCATCATCCGAGTGCCCCATCACATGGTCGAGCACGCCGTGCTTGCCCAGCTCGATAAACACTCGACTCAAGTCGAGGTCGAACTGACTACCGCTCAGGCTTTGGATAATGGCCAAGGCCTGCTCGCGATTCATGCCGACACGGTACGGACGGCTGCTGGTCATGGCATCGAACGCATCGCAGATACCGACGATCCGCGCATCCAGATGCATGTCCTCGCCCCGCAAGCCACGCGGATAGCCCTTGCCATCGGGGCGTTCGTGATGGCTGAAGACCGCCTCTTTGATCAGATCGGCCAACGGGTGGCCGGCCAGCATGCGCCAACCCATCTCCGGATGGGTGCGTACGACGGCGAACTCGCCTTCAGTCAAGGCGCTGGTCTTGCGCAGCACGGCGTCGGGGATGCCGATCTTGCCCAAGTCATGCAGAAAGCCGCCCAGGCTGGACCGCGCCACATCGGCTGAGGGCAGCCCAGCCGCCTCGCCAAGCAATCTGGCATACCGCGACACCCGCCACAGATGGCCACCGGTATAAGGATCTCTGGCTTCGACGAACCACGCCATCATCAGCAGGCTGCTTACCAGCGCTTTCGACGGTTCGTCAGCGTGACCCGTCCTCTGCGCAGCCCTGTTCCACCAACCAGGAAAAAATGACCGCATCGATCAGTCCTCCAGTGTCAGGGGCAACAGTCTGGATTACACCCGCAAGTAGAACTATCTTGCTACGGTTCTACGTTCCAGCGATTGGGTGGCACGTCCCTGTGCCTCGGGGTGGGAAATGCCGGCTTTGTTGGCATTGCCCCCCTGTTTCAGACGGCAAACTACATGCCCTCAATGAGGACCGTAGAGCGCTCTATCCTGTTCGATAAGCGACTTGTAGCGAGGCTCTTCCGACGGCTTCATTGGCTCCTGCTGCCCGCGCGCACTACCCGCGGCAGTGGGCTGTTCTTTGATCAGCTGAACAAAGCGCTCACGGTCACGCGACATATCACGCTGGCTAGCCAGTTCCCGCATGCGTTCTTGATGAAACATAAGCTGTGCACTACCGCCCTCTGCCAGGATCATCTGTGGCGCCTGCTTTAACCACTCACCGACCGGTTCTCCAGCCTGAGCCGAAGTCACGCTGGCACCTATCAGCAGAGCCGTCAGTGCCGTCATACTAATTATGGATTTCATCGCGGCATCCTCCCAAGATGCATGACTCACTATTAAGAGTATTGAGGAGGCGCTTTGTTACAAGGCACTCCGTCGGGAGCGCTCACGTATCCGACAAACGTGCCTTGCCCGGGGCCAGGATCTGGCTATATGGTAATTAAGCCTGTCAGCCTCTTCCGGCAGGTAGATGATCGCCATTTGTTTGCTCACCTTTACAAAGGATCGCCACTTGCGCCGAGTGCATTACCTTCTATTGATGTTATTCGGTCACCGGCGGCAGATTCTCGCCGGCCTCCTGCTCGGTGGCGGGCTGATCATGGGAACGGCCAAGGCGATGCCGCAGGTGCCGAAAGAGCACCGAAACGAGCAGGCGGCACAGCGGTTACACGACTGGCAGTCACTGATCGCCCAGTCGATGCATCTGAGCGATGCTGAGAAGCTCAAGGCAGTCAACGCGTTCTTCAATCAGCATGTTCGTTTCGGCGAAGACCAGGAGCTGTGGGGACAACTCGACTACTGGGCCTCGCCGCTGGAAACCCTCGAACTGGGTGCCGGCGACTGTGAAGACTTCGCCATTGCCAAGTACTTCACCCTGCGCCTGCTCGGAACCTCCGAACACAGCCTGCGCCTCGTCTACACGACCCTGGTCTCTACCAAGCAGGCTCATATGGTTCTGGGCTTCTGGCCCGGTAGTGGCACGACGCCCCTGGTACTGGACAATCTGAACCTGGAGATCCTGCCCATCGCCCAGCGCCTCGATCTGCAAATGCAGTTCGCCTTTGGTCCCACTCACTTGTACCGATTCGAGCAGACCAGCTTGCAGGTCGCAGGCAACACTGAACTGCTGCCTAATTGGCAGGTGCTGATGACCAGGATGAAACGCGAAGGCACGGGCAAGGTCAGTCTTTAGCGACGAACCGTCCGTTGAAAACCCAGATGAGGCGCAATCCAGGCCGTTTCAACGACAGGCACAAAACCTAGGCACGTGCGCGTTCCTCGCGTACGGCGAGCGACTAGACAGATGTAGCGGTCGCATTCTTCTTGCAGTCCGGTTTCCTGGATCTTGCCACCGCGATGTCGGACCAGGGCAGCGGTCTTGAACTTCTCGAACGAGTTGGACGGTGCCAGGTATGCGCTTGAGCAATACCGGCAGCGACGCTCAGGCCAGCAGCGACGATCTGCGCGGTCAAGGCTTGCAGGGTGAGTCTCCGGGTAAGGCCTTGGCTGAAGTCACTGAACCTGAATGAACTCAAGCCGCATTCAGCCAGAAATGTGACAAACCATACCGACATCATTCAGCGGATCAAGTGACTTGGCCTGTCCGCCGGTAGCTCTATACTCGCGTCCTTACTGGATGGAGGCGAGCATGAGTGCGATTCGGATCAAGTACCCTGCCCTGACGATCAAGGCTGGTTCGCGAGCCTTGCTACGTATTCGCGAGCGCGGTTTGCAACCCGCCGATGTGGGCATTCTGCCTGGAGCTGCTGGCGGTCCCAAAGCCCTCGGCATCCAGGGCCTGGACTTGGCCCTCTTCGGCGACTGGTTGCCGCGCGCGCCACGTGAGCGTTCGCTGATCGGCGCCTCGATCGGATCCTGGCGTTTCGCCAGTGCCTGCCTGCCGGACGCAGTCGCCGGTATACGCCGCCTCGGCGAACTCTACGCCGGGCAGCGCTTTGCCAAGGGCGTGAGCATGGCCGAGGTCTCGCGCAGTTGCCGGCAGATGCTCGAGGACCTGTTGGCCGGCCAGGACGCCAAGGTGCTGAGTAACCCGCACTATCGCCTGAATATCCTCGTGGTCAAGAGCCACGGCCTGCTCCGACATGACCACCGTGGCTCGTTGGGACTGGGTTTGTCCTCGGTGATCGGCAACAACCTGCTCGGGCGATCGCGCCTGGCCCGGCATTTCGAACGCTGGATCCTGCATGATGCCCGCCGGGCTCCACCGCTGGCTGAGCTGCACGACTTCCCTTCGCGCTACCTGGTGCTGGACAGTGCCAACCTACGCCACGCCCTGCTTGCCTCCGGGTCGATCCCGATGATCATGCAAGGGGTGCGCGACATCCCGGGTGCCGGTCCGGGCACTTACCGGGACGGTGGCCTGCTCGATTACCACCTCGACCTGCCCTACAGCGGCGACGACATCGTGCTCTACCCACACTTCACCGACAAAATCATCCCGGGCTGGTTCGACAAGGGTATGCCCTGGCGTCGGGGCGATGCCGGACGGTTGCAGGATGTACTGCTGCTGGCGCCCTCGGGTGACTACCTGGCCCGCCTCCCCCACGGCAAACTGCCGGATCGCAAGGACTTCAGCCGTTATCTGGGTGATGACACCGGCCGCGAACGCTATTGGCGCAAGGCCATGGACGAAAGCCAGCGCCTGGGTGACGAGTTTCTGGAGTTGGCGGACAGCGGCCGCTTGGCCGAGCGCATGCTGGCACTTTGACCCTTCGGGTGATTGCAACGACAACCGCGGCCGGTTAGGTTAATTCGCGCTCATCCACGGAAGGACAGTCATGAAACTTGCGGTCGCCATCGTCCACGGCATCGGTACCCAACCAGACAGCCGCGACAAGGATGGTCAACACGTCTTTGCGCAAAACCTGATTGCCGGTCTGCGTCAGCACCTGGGAGCCGAAGCCGAGCAAGTCGCCTTCCAAACCCTGCACTGGGCCAGTGTGCTGGATAAACGTCAACTGGCCTTTCTCGATCAACTGCGCGACCAGCCGATTCGGTGGCGCTGGCTACGACGCATCGTCACCCTGCTCCTCGGCGACGCCAGTGGCTACCGCAAGGTCAGCGAGGCCTACGACACCACCTACGAAGAAGTCCATCAATGCCTGCGCGGCGGCCTCAATGCCCTGCGCGCCAAGGTCGATGCCGATACGCCACTGGTGGTGCTGGCGCATTCATTGGGCGGGCATATCTTTTCCAACTTCGTCTGGGACCAGCAGAGCATCAACAAGACCCCGAGTTGCCCGCACGATCCATTTCTCGCCCTGGAAACCCTCGCCGGCCTGGTCACCTTCGGCTGCAACATCCCCCTGTTCACCTTCGCCTACGACACGGTGGTACCGATCCGCTTCCCCGGCCATTGCCTGCACCAGCCGGTGCGTGAACAGGCCCGCTGGCTCAACCTCTATGCACCTGCCGACGTCCTTGGCTATCCCCTGCGCCCCGTACCTGCCTACGCCGCGGTGGTCGCCGTAGATCGCGCCATGCCAGTCGGCCCCTGGTACAAGCGCCATACGCCCTTATGCCATCTGGCCTACTGGGACGACCGCCGCTTCCAGAAATACGTCGCGCATTATCTGCAGCATATGTTGACGGCCTGCAGGCTCGAGACAGATCGGGGCTAATCGCGGGTAGCAGGAATCGCGATCGCTAACTGGCATTTGCGACATGCACTTATTTTTCTTCGCCAAACTGCACATTTTCCGAACATTGATGTGACTTGACGGTCAACTCATATCATCAACACCTATGACTGGCCAGTGAGCGACCCACGCCGCAGGCCTCTAAGACTTTTGGGATTACCTCGGAGAAACCGACCCCATGAACGCCCCGCTGCGTTTCAACGAAGCACTGCTGATCGCCGATCGCGCCTTTCAACCCTTCCAGTGTGTCGCCTGGGCACCGCAAGATGGCACTGGCGAGCTGAGCCTGACGGTCATCGACCGTACCAGCACCCGCCTGCTGGGCCGTACCCAGCTGTCGAGCAGCATCTACAGCGACCCCGTACAGCTAGCCAATGTACTGATCAAGTCACGCGCTGAATTGAGCCAGCAGGGTTATGACCTGGCTCCCTGGAGCATGCCGGAGTAATCCTCAGAGGTCGGGGATTATCGAATGCCGTCTCCAGGCGTCGCTCTGGAGTCGGCAGTTTTTCACAAGCTTCCAGGCCTTTACGGGCTCCCTGTAAACCAGCGCCCGACACCAGGGTCGCGGTGTCCTCCCCCTGACCTGCCCTCATCTGGAGCAAGTCGAACTAGCAATATCTGTGGGCCTATTGTCCTTGTTGCCGCCCTCTCGCTGAGCGCAGACTGCATCCATTGCTCATCGAGAACGCCCCATGGATGCGCTGAAAACCATTGCCTGCCTGCTTTACCCGAATGTGATGAGCCTGGATGTGACCGGCCCGTTGCAGGTTTTTGCCTCGGCCAATGTCGAGCGCCAACGCCAAGGTTTGCCGGCGTTCTACCGAATTGTCGTGCTCGGCCAACAGGCCGGCGCTATCGCCACCTCGGCCGGTTTCCAACTGGTGGCCGAACAATCCTGGCGCGAGATCGACACCGCGCAGATCGACACCCTGCTGATTCCTGGTGGCGTGGGCGAACAGGCCCAATGCCAGAACCAGGCACTGTTGACTTGGTTACGTGGCGCCGAACCGCAGGTACGCCGCCTGGGCTCGGTCTGCTCCGGCGCGCTAATACTGGCCGCCGCCGGCCTGCTCGATGGTCGCCGTGCGACTACCCATTGGGCCGATGCGGAAAACCTGCGCCTGGGTCATCCAGATGTCGAGGTGCTAGCGGACTGCCTGCACACCTATGACCCGCAGGATCTGCACGGCAATGGCCATGTGTTTACCTCGGCGGGAGTAACCGCCGGAATCGACCTGGCCTTGGCCTTGATCGAAGCCGACCTCGGGCGGACCACCGCACTGGCGGTGGCGCGACGCTTGGTGATGTTCCTGCGCAGGCCGGGCGGGCAAGCCCAATTCAGTGCCCTCCTCACTCCCGAACCAAGCCGCGTGCCGCGTCTGGCTGCGTTGCTCGAATGGATTCCCGCGCACCTGAGTGACAACCTGTCGCTCGAGATGCTGGCCGCCCAGGCGCACATGACGCCGCGCACGCTATCGCGGGTCTTCGTCCAGGAACTGGGCATGGGACCGGGACGCTATGTAGAACGCATTCGTCTGCAAGCGGCACGCAATCTACTGCAAGACGCACAGGCGTCGATCAGTACGGTGGCGCGCCTGACCGGCTTCGGTCACCCGGAAAACCTGCGTCGCACCTTTCACAAACATTTATCCGTCAGCCCGCAGGAATACGCCCAGCGCTTTGCCTGAAGCCTAATCATCCAAGCAGGAGTCAAACATGCTGCAAGTACGGCCCAACTGCGAATGCTGCGACCGCGACCTGCCTGGCGACTCGCCAGAGGCGCTGATCTGTTCGTTCGAGTGCGCCTTTTGCAGCGACTGCGCGAATCAACGCCTGCACGGCACCTGCCCGAACTGCGGCGGCGAACTGCTGCCCAGGCCGCGGCGTCCGGCAGACAAACTGGAACTCTATCCCGCCTCCCGCGAACGCGTCCACGTCCCTGACGGTTGCCCGCAAGCAGTCGAGTCCTGAGGAGAGACCCCCGCTGGTTGATCTACTGGGCGCACTGATCTTGCTTTGCCACGGTTCACCTCGCCGCAGTTTATCGCTTAACGGGGTGTCTCTGAGTCTGGGCAAGATCAGCCTGGTCCTGCTGCACTAGTGGCAGTTGCCTTGCTGATGCCATTGCCGATATGCGGCAAGGCGGTTGTCCGTCACTCTTGACTTGCTCCCTGGCCAGCGGCGGCAAGCACGGTTTCAGGCGCGGTAGCAGTTGACCTGGTTACGGCCGCCCGCCTTGGAGGCATACAGGGCCTGGTCGGCTCGTTCGATCAGCTGCTGATACTTCTGAGTAGGCAGGCTCAGGTCGGCCACCCCCAAACTAATGGTGAACGGGATACCTTGCCCCTCATAAGTGACCAGCAGGGACTCGATGCGCTGACGCAGGCGGTCGGCAAATAGCATGGCCCCGGCACTGTCGACATCCGGCAGCAGCACCACGAATTCCTCGCCGCCATAACGCCCGGCATAATCGGTGTCGCGCACCTGCTCGCGCATTACCTCGGCGACGGCCTGAATCACCTTGTCCCCGGCCGGATGACCATAGGTGTCGTTGACCTTCTTGAAATGATCGATATCGAACATCACCAGTGCGGCCATGCTCTGATAACGCCGGTGCCGGGCGTATTCGTGCTGCAGGCACTCTTCCCAGTAGCCACGGTTATTCAGGCCGGTCAGGCGATCGGTACGCGAGAGTTGTTGCAACTGCAGGTTTGCCGCCTGCAATTGCAGCTTGTTTATCGCCACGCTGGTCACGTCATAAATGATCAGGCAAATATGCTCGATACTGGTATTGGTGGCCTGCAGCGGCAAAATGGTGGTGTTCTGAAACATGAACTCTTCCTGCCCGGTGATCGGCTGGTAGTTCTTGAACTTCACCAGATAGGGTCGCTGTTCCCAGATGGTGAACGCCGGCGTGCCTAGCGTCACCACCCCTTCGACCTTGTGGCGGAACCAGTTTTCCTCGATTTCCGGAAACAGGCTGAACAAGGATTGCTGATGCACCACATGGGGCTGCAGGCCCGAGCGGTTCTCCATGAAGGTATTCCAGACGTGTACGCGGTATTCGCGATCCAGCACCACGACACCGACATCGATGCTCTGCACCACGGCCAGCAGCCAGTGAAACTCGTTAAACTCCAGATTCTCGTTCATGTTCAGTTCATCAGGTAAGCAAGCTTGTTGGAAAGCAACGCCACCGAATCTTCAGTAAACAGCAGCAGTAAGTCGAAATGAATATGGTGGCCTTCGATGCTGTAGCTGATCTCCACGGCCAGGGTGGTTTTCCAACGTGGTCGGTTGAGCTTGATCAATTCCTCGATCGAGGCATGCTCGCCCAATACGGAGGGGTGGCTGAGGGAAAACTGCGCATCGATCTGCCCGGCAATACCATTCAGGCAGGCGCCGATCAGTACAGTGGAAAGGTCTAGGAGCATTTCCATTTCGGAATACTCGGACGAGAACCCACTCATCAGTCGGGCCATCTCGCCCAGTTCCGAGTCATGGAAAATCAGCAGCGCCTCACCAGCGATGCCACTGCCGATAAACCCCTGGCACACGGCGGTCAACCCGTCACCGCGCTGGGCATCCGCCAGGGCCATGTGCAGCTCGCCGACTTCAAACAGATTGACATTCGGCACCGGCAGTTGCACAAACACGTCCAGCAGCTTGGCTAGCAAGGCGGCAGCGCGGCCCATGGCAACGTTGACCACCTCACGAAAGGCATCGATAAAACTGATGGTGGAGTCATCGCCGACCGCATGCACGGCCAGTTCACTGCCGCGGCTGCCAAGTAACTCAAGGCGCTCGAGGGTTTGTCTGAGCAGATCGGGATCAGCCGGCTTTTGCACAAAGGCCAGCGCGCCGAGCGCCATGACCCGCTGCATCGCCTGCTCCTGAACATCGCCAGACACCACAATGACCTTGCAGGTCAGGCCTTCGGCCTGCAAGGCAGCGAGCACCTGATAGCCGTCCATCTCGGGCATCGTCAGGTCGAGTAGCATCACATCGATCTGCCCTTGACGCAGAATGGCCATGGCCTCCATGCCGTTGGCCGCCTGCGTTATGGCGACAGGCCAGTCGACAGGCAGCGCACGGAGCAATTGCTTGCGCGCCATACTGGAGTCGTCACAGATAAGCAGAGTGCTGACAGTCATGCGCATCACTTTCTATAGTTGCCTGCCGGCCGGGAACGCGGCGGACCTGTTGTTGCCGGTATCAATACGCCATGCGTTGCATCGTTACGGTAATCGCTAGTTTTACGGTAAAACACCCCGCAATGGTGGAAACATAGCAACAAAAAAGGTGGCCAATGGCCACCTTTAGTAGAAGCGACTGGAAAAGGCGCCTCAGTAGTAGGCGTTTTCCTTGTTGCTGTGGTCGGTTACGTCGCGCACACCTTTGAGCTCCGGGATGCGTTCGAGCAGGGTTTTCTCGATGCCTTCCTTGAGGGTCAGGTCGACTTGCCCGCAACCCTGGCAGCCACCGCCAAACTTCAGAACCGCGATGCCGTCTTCGACCACATCGATCAGACTCACTTCGCCGCCATGGCTGGCCAGCCCAGGATTGATCTCGGTCTGCAGGTAATAACTGATGCGCTCGTTGATCGGGCTGTCTTCGTTGACCATCGGCACTTTGGCATTTGGCGCCTTGATCGTCAGCTGACCGCCCATGCGATCGGTCGCGTAATCGACCACGGCATCTTCCAGGAAGGGTTCGCTGACCGCATCGATCCAGGCCGTAAAGCTGGCCAGGGCTATCGCCGTATCATCCGGCTTTTCCTCGCCCGGCTTGCAATAAGCGATGCAGGTCTCGGCGTACTGGCTGCCCGGCTGGGTTATGAAGACACGGATGCCAATACCAGTGGTGTTCTGCTTGCTCAGCAGATCAGCCAGATAGTCGTGGGCAGCGTCGGTAATGATAATGGTGCTCATGGCAACTCCTCGCAAACATGGTCGCAGTGTACGCCAACCTCCGGGCTTCAATAAAGCCCGAGTGTTTATCTCGGAATAGCTTTGCTGTAACGCCACCCCCGCCCACGAGTCCAACACTCATTGGACACTCAGAGGTGACCGCTGATGAAACTACTGTTCCCCGCCCTCTGGGTCGCACTCTGCGTACTCTGCACGCCGGTTCACGCGGATCCCCGCCAACGCATGACCAGCAGCGAAACAGCGACGCCGGTGCTGGAATTGTTTACCTCGCAAGGTTGCAGTTCGTGCCCACCGGCAGAACGCTGGCTATCTGCTCTGACCGAGCATGCAGCGCTTTGGAACGAGGTTATCCCCCTGGCATTCCACGTCGATTACTGGGACCAGCTTGGCTGGGTGGATCCATTCGCCAACCCAGGCTATAGCGCCCGGCAACGGGCATATGCACGCTACGGTGGCAGCAAAGGGGTATATACCCCGGAATTCATCCTGGCCGGCCACGAGTGGCGCGGCTGGTTCCAGCGTCAGCCGCTGCCACTGGCGCAGACACCGTCGCCGCCAGTTGGCAGGCTGGTGCTTGAGATTGACGGCGACAATCTGCAACTGACGTTCAATCCAGCCCCTTCGGCTCCAGCCCATCTGACGGCCCATGTTGCACGCCTGGGCTTCGGCCTGAGCACCGCGGTAGTGCGAGGCGAAAATGCCGGGCGCACGCTAACCCATGACTTCGTGGTCTTGACCCTGCAACAGCTTGGAGCCAGTGCAACGAATCACTGGCAGACCCGTCTTGCCGCCGACTCGCGTGGCGAGCGGCAGGCATTGGTCGCCTGGCTCACCGCGCCAGGGCAACCAGCGCCCTATCAGGCGGTCGGTGGTTGGCTGGTAACTGCCGGTACAGATGGCCAATAGCAGGGCCGCACAACGCCTCTGCAACAGATCATTTCGGATGGCGGCGCGGTCAGGTCGGTGTATGGCCGCGTGCGGCTCAATCCTCTGCAATACTCCAAGCACAGTCGATGCGTCTGCAATTGCAGGCGCGATAGCCTGAAAAAGGAGCTTCCCCACGATGTACAAGCAAATGATGATTCCCGTCGACCTCGCCTATATCGACCGCCTCGAGAAAGCGCTGAGAACCGGCGCAGACCTGGCGAAGCTGTATGACATACCGGTCTGTTACATCAGCGTATCGGCCAACACGCCAACCGAAGTCGCGCACAATCCGACGGAATTCAAGGAAAAACTGCAACAGTTCACTCTGGATCAGGCAGAGCGATACGGGCTGAAACAAGTCAGTGGGGTTCCCTATTTCAGCCATGATCCGGCGGTAGACCTGGACAAGACCTTGCTCAAAGCGGCCAAGGATTGTGGTGCAGACCTGGTGGTGATGGCGTCCCATGTTCCCGGCTTGGCGGAACACCTATTCGCCTCGAACGCCGGGTATTTTGCGTCCTATTCCGAGGCTTCGGTGCTGGTAGTGCGCTAAGCGTGCAGGCACGAGCCAATTCGAAAGCTTAACCTGCACGCCCGTGGTGTTAACCGCCGGGCTTAGAGGTTTTCATAGCGGTGCATATCCAGCACGCCGGCCTCGATCGGCTCGGTTTCGCGGATATACGCCGACAGCTCATGGAAATAGCGCCAGAAATCGGGGTGACTGCGACGAACCCCCCAGCGCCCGACCAGTGTGTCGAACGCTTGGGCGTCACTCACCAACTCCATACTGCGCACGAATTCCGGAACCTCCTGCGCAGTGAGGCTGAACATGAAGTTCGGGTAACTGGTCAGTACCCCCGGGTAAACGGTCAGGGTATCCAGCGCCGGCTGATAACGCAGTTCCTCGCCATACATGAAGGCCACGCTACTGTGCGCACGGTTGCGCAGCAGGCTATAGACCTCACGCGTGCCGTCGGCCAGTTCGACACGCAGCAGGGTCGCTTCCGGCAGCTGGTGAATGACCTTGAGCCCGCGGGCCGGTTTTCCTGTCAGGCGACTCAGCGCCTGCTCGGCCGCCTGCATCTCGGCCGGCAGCCCAGCGCGATGACAGTGCAGGCCATTACAACGGCTGATCGGGTCAGGCCGCGCGTTGAGGCTGCCGTAGCGGCTCAAGAGAGCCTCGGCAAACCCCCGTTTGGGGTCTGCAGCAGGCAGTTGCAGCGCTGTCCGGCTATGGGTATCGATGCGTTGGTAGTCCAGCCACAGCTTCAGCTGGCCACTGTACTGATACCAATCATCGAGGATCGCCTGGCGGGCGTCGGCCGGCATCAGACGCAGGAAGTTCTGCTCGGCACCGTTACGGATCAGGTCGAAATACAAACGCGTCTGCGCCTGATGAGACAGGTTGCCGAACACGTCGAAATTGACCACCAACTGATAATAGGCCCGTTCAAGCAGCGGATAGTCCATCCACCAGAGCGTCTGCGGGATTTCGCCGATCAGGCCTTTGCGCACCGAGGCGCTATCGTGCTGGCGGAAGATGGTCAGCAGCGCATTGTCGTTACCGGCCCAGATGTGCGACCAACTGGGTGCGGGCGCAGCGGCGTAGCTGTCCTTGCGCAGGACCTCATACGCGTTGCGCCTGTTGCGATAAATACGCCACAGACTGAGCAGATTACCGATATCGTCGAACTGGCCAGGCATGGCCAGCAGCGGCGTCGCCTCGGCGCGGTAGCGAGCATCGACCATATACAGATCATGTCGCGGATCCTGGAACACCACCCAGAAGTTGTCACGGATCACATCGGTGGCAATCTGGCCGCGGCACACAGGGCCACGGATAAAGGTGCGCACGAAATATTCGGCGTTATCCAGCATGAACTGATAGCGCGCCTGCGGCGGAATCGCCGCGAACGTCTCGAACGGATTGGCGCGGCGCTGGGCGCCATAACCGGGCAGCGCATCCACCTGCCAGTCGTCGGCGAAGAACAATGCTTTGACTCGCGCCAGCTTGTTCGCACTGAGCGGATAGGTCATGTGGGTCTTGTGTACGATCACGCCCTGGACCGGCGCCAGACGATAATAAAAGGTGCCGCCCGGATCCTCGTTCGGCCGACGCGTAGCAATGGGATCGACCGGTTGGCCAGTCGCTGTGCGCGAACGCAACAGCTGGAAGAAATGCCCTGGCTCGCCGCCCTTGAAATGCAGGTGCGCGAGAAACAGGTGCTCGTACAGCCAGCGTGAGACCAGGCTTTCACGCGCCCCCGGAGCGTTGAGAAACTGCTCCCAGGTCGCGACCTGCTCGGCCTCGGCCTTGCTCGCCTGGAGTGCTTGCTGATCGACGGGCGCGCCTTGCTCCAGCCAGCGCTGCAGGGTTTGATAATCCACCTCGCTCAGGCCGGTAACCGCGAAAGGCATGCCCGCTTGAGGGTTTTTCCTGGCGAAGCCCGCGAATTGGTCAGGCCGAGGACACTGATTGTCACGCCTGATGCTGATGTCCAGGTCCGCCGGCAGCTTGGCATTGGCGGTTAGTACTTCAGCGTGACCCAGTTCGAGCATGCGGGTCAGCAAGGCCGCCTGACTGTTCTGCGGCTCGAGCACCGAAAAGAAATCCTTGCGCCGCCAGGCCGCAGCCCCGTGGGCATCAAGAAACAGCCGACTGGTGTCCTGCGCCGCGAGGCGTTTGCCATCGTATACCGGCAACTTGCTCGCCCCACGCTCGAGACCTTCGGCACTGCCCAGATTGAGCTGGCAGGGTGCGTCGTAGCAGGCATGGCAGGCCACGCAATAGCGGGTAAAGATCGGTTGAACATCGCGACTGTAGGAAATCGGCTCAGCCGACAGCAGCAGGCTGATGAACGACAAGCAAGCACCGAGTAGTGCGCGATATGGCATGAGCCGATTCCAAGGATGACTGTACCGGTGAGTTTAACCGCCCCGCACGGTCAACATGAGCAAAATTCATGCAAAACACCGGAGCACTGCAAAAGCGCGCAGCTTTGTTATCATTGCGCATCCCCATTGTGTCAGCTTTGCTCAGGTAGTTCCGCCATGTCCCTGTCCGATCGCAGCGCCCGTCTCCACGCCCTTCAGCAAGCCCTGCAGGAACGCATCCTGATCCTCGACGGCGGCATGGGCACCATGATCCAGAGCTACAAACTGGAGGAAGAGGACTACCGTGGCGCGCGCTTTGCCGACTGGCCGAGCGACGTGAAGGGCAACAACGACCTGCTGATCCTCAGCCGCCCGGATGTCATCGGTGCCATCGAGAAGGCCTATCTGGATGCTGGCGCCGACATTCTCGAAACCAACACCTTCAACGCCACCCAGGTATCCCAGGCCGACTATGGCATGGAAGCACTGGTCTATGAACTGAACGTTGAAGGCGCCCGCCTGGCGCGTCGGGTGGCCGATGCGAAAACTGCCGAGACCCCGGACAAACCGCGTTTCGTTGCCGGCGTGCTGGGCCCTACCAGTCGCACCTGCTCGCTGTCACCCGACGTCAATAACCCCGGCTACCGTAACGTCACCTTCGACGAGCTGGTGGAAAACTACAGCGAAGCGACCCGCGGCCTGATCGAAGGCGGCGCGGATCTGATCCTGATCGAGACCATCTTCGACACCCTTAACGCCAAGGCGGCGATCTTCGCCGTACAACAGGTGTTCGAGGACGACGCCGTCGAGCTGCCGATCATGATCTCCGGCACCATCACCGACGCCTCCGGTCGCACCCTGTCCGGGCAGACCACCGAAGCCTTCTGGAACTCGGTGCGCCATGCCAAGCCAATTTCCGTGGGCCTGAACTGCGCACTGGGGGCCAAGGATCTACGCCCCTATCTGGAGGAGCTGTCGAACAAGGCCGAAACCTTTGTTTCTGCGCACCCCAACGCCGGCCTGCCGAATGCCTTCGGTGAATATGATGAAACCCCGGCGCAAACCGCGGCGGTAATCGAGGAATTCGCCCAGAGCGGTTTTCTCAATATCGTCGGCGGCTGCTGTGGCACCACCCCGGCGCATATCCAGGCGATTGCCGAAGCAGTGGCCAAGTACCCGCCGCGCGCCATCCCCGAGATTGCCAAGGCCTGTCGCCTGTCCGGCCTGGAACCCTTCACCATCGATCGCAACTCGCTGTTCATCAACGTCGGCGAACGCACCAACATCACCGGCTCGGCCAAGTTCGCCCGCCTGATCCGCGATGACAACTACACCGAAGCCCTGGAAGTCGCCCTGCAGCAGGTGGAATCCGGCGCCCAGGTGATCGACATCAACATGGACGAGGGCATGCTCGACTCGAAGAAGGCCATGGTCACCTTCTTGAACCTGATCGCCGGCGAGCCGGACATTTCCCGGGTGCCGATCATGATCGACTCCTCCAAGTGGGAGGTGATCGAAGCCGGCCTGAAATGCATTCAGGGCAAGGGCATCGTCAACTCGATCTCGATGAAAGAAGGCGTCGAGCAGTTCAAGCAGCATGCCAAATTGTGCAAGCGCTACGGCGCCGCCGTGGTGGTGATGGCCTTCGATGAAGACGGCCAGGCCGACACTGCCGCGCGCAAGCGCGAGATCTGCAAGCGCAGCTACGACATCCTGGTCGATGAGGTCGGCTTCCCGCCGGAAGACATCATCTTCGATCCGAACATCTTCGCCATTGCCACCGGCATCGAGGAACACAACAACTACGCCGTGGACTTCATCGAAGCCTGCGCCTACATCCGCGACCACCTGCCCCACGCCTTGACCTCGGGCGGCGTGTCCAACGTGTCGTTCTCGTTCCGCGGCAACAACCCGGTACGTGAGGCGATCCACTCGGTGTTCCTCTACTACGCGATCCAGAATGGCCTGACCATGGGCATCGTCAACGCCGGCCAGCTGGAAATCTACGACGAGATTCCCAAGCAACTGCGCGACGTGGTCGAAGACGTGGTGCTCAACCGTACACCGAACGGCACCGAGGCCTTGCTGGCCATTGCCGACAACTACAAGGGCGATGGCAGCGTCAAGGAAGTCGAAACAGAGGAGTGGCGCACCTGGGACGTCAACAAGCGCCTCGAGCACGCGCTGGTCAAGGGCATCACTACGCATATCGTCGCAGACACCGAAGAATCGCGGCAGGGCTTCAAGCGGCCGATCGAAGTGATTGAAGGCCCACTGATGTCGGGCATGAATATCGTCGGCGACCTGTTCGGCTCGGGCAAAATGTTCCTGCCCCAGGTGGTGAAATCGGCGCGCGTGATGAAACAGGCCGTGGCCCACCTGATTCCCTTTATCGAAGAGGAAAAAGGCGACAAACCGGAAGCCAAGGGCAAGATCCTCATGGCCACGGTCAAGGGTGACGTGCACGACATCGGCAAGAATATCGTCGGCGTGGTCCTGGGCTGCAATGGCTACGACATCGTCGACCTTGGCGTCATGGTGCCGGCGGAAAAGATCCTGCAGACCGCCATCGCAGAGAAGTGCGACATTATCGGCCTGTCCGGTCTGATCACCCCATCGCTCGACGAGATGGTCCACGTCGCCCGCGAGATGCAGCGCCAGGGCTTCAGCCTGCCGCTGATGATCGGCGGCGCCACCACCTCGAAAGCCCACACCGCAGTGAAGATCGAGCCCAAATACCAGAACGACGCGGTGATTTACGTCACCGACGCCTCGCGCGCGGTCGGCGTGGCCACCCAGTTGCTGTCCAAGGAGCTGAAAGCCGGCTTCATCGAGCGCACCCGCCTCGACTACATCCAGGTGCGCGAGCGCACTGCCAACCGCGGCGCCCGCACCGAACGCCTGAGCTATGCCAAGTCGATCGAGAGCAAACCCAAATTCGATTGGGCGACTTATCAGCCCAGCGTGCCGACCTTCACCGGGGTCAAGGTGCTGGAGGATATCGACCTGGCCGTCCTCGCCGAGTACATCGACTGGACACCGTTCTTCATCGCCTGGGACCTGGCCGGCAAGTACCCGCGCATCCTCACCGACGAAGTCGTCGGCCAGGCCGCCACCGACCTGTTCACCGATGCCCAGGCCATGCTGAAAAAACTGATCGACGAAAAGCTGATCAGCGCTCGCGCCGTATTCGGCTTCTGGCCGGCCAACCAGGTGCAGGACGACGACCTGGAACTCTACGGCGATGACGGCCAACCGCTGGCCAAGCTGCACCACCTGCGCCAGCAGACGATCAAGCCCGACGGCAAACCGAACTTCTCCCTGGCCGACTTCGTCGCGCCCAAGGACAGCGGCCTCACCGATTACGTCGGCGGCTTTATCACCACCGCCGGCATCGGCGCCGAGGAAGTGGCCAAGGCTTATCAGGAAGCCGGCGACGACTACAACTCGATCATGGTCAAGGCCCTGGCCGACCGCCTGGCCGAAGCCTGCGCCGAATGGCTGCACCAGCAGGTACGCAAGACCTACTGGGGTTACGAGCCGGACGAACAGCTGAGCAACGAGGAGCTGATCAAGGAAGCCTACAAAGGCATCCGCCCTGCCCCCGGCTACCCGGCCTGCCCGGATCACACTGAAAAAGGCACCCTGTTCGAGCTGCTGGACCCCGCCGCCAAAGAAGGCCATGCCGGCCGCAGCGGCGTGTTCCTCACCGACCACTACGCCATGTTCCCCGCCGCCTCGGTCAGCGGCTGGTACTTCGCCCACCCACAGGCGCAATACTTCGCCGTCGGCAAGATCGACAAAGACCAGGTGGAAAGCTATACGGCGCGCAAGAACCAGGCCTTGAATGTCAGCGAACGCTGGCTGGCGCCGAATCTGGGGTATGACAACTGAGTTAAGCCCTGCCAAACGACAAGGCCCGCATATGCGGGCCTTGTCGTTCTACTACAGATTGAATGGAACACGCACACAGGCATAGCCGGCAACCACTACTCCATCGCCAGTAATCAGAAAAAACTTGCCAGGCGTGCTGCATAACGCCTTGATGACGTACCACGCCAATGGTTCTTACGGCTCACATATAATGTGAGCGCCCGGCCGTATGTTAAACACTCGTATGCGCCCGTTACTTAAGAAGGAGAACGCCCTAGCGGCGGCAATAGCGACCCATTGTCACCCAACAGGGGCAAGATTGTTCGCTGCCCCCTCGGAACGGGTTAAAAACCACATCCTGGCCCACTCATCAAACGTAAATAAATGCCGTACATAACTGAACTTCGCCAACCGACGTTTCTCGGCACATGCTAACGGTAAATAAGATAATCAAAGGAGTCATACATATGAAAATTCATCGTATCAACCCAACAAAACGCTGGTCTGATATCACCGTATTCAACGGCATCGCGCACTTTGTTGAAATAGCCGACGCCGATACTAAAGCCGATATCAAGGGACAAGCTGAACAGATTTTTGCTCAAGCAGAGCAGTCGCTGAAAAAAATCCACAGCGATAAGACTCGCATTTTATCAGCGACCATTTATCTCACTAACTTTACCAACCTGACGGCTTTTAATGAGCTGTGGGACGCTTGGCTTGAAGAAGGCACGGCGCCTAGTCGAGCATGCGTCAAAGCAGAACTGGCTAACCCCGACTATTTAGTCGAGATCTCCTTCGTCGCCGCGGCCGGCGAAGGCTATATAGCGTAGTACGCTTGATGATCGCCATGCTCAGGCAATGAGGCTCAGCCCCTCCACTTCAGGAGGATGGCTACAGGACGGGCACCCCTGATCACCTCAGATTCGCCAGATAGATTCTGCAGGAATGCCAGCACCTCATCAGTTCGCTCCGTGCTGGCTATGGAGCCCCCGGATATCACGCGGCTAATTGCTCACTACTGCTCATGAACCTATCCAGAGCGCCCACAGGCGAGCCGCTGTAAAGCAGTTCTAGCAGTGGCTCGTCAGCAGCGCTGCGAGCGAACAGCCTCTCCTGCGCCATGGGCACCACACGTCCGCAAGCGTCGAGCGTGACGCTGTGGATCGTCACCTAACAGGCAACACCCTGGTCCCGCCAGGCCTGCTACAGCTGACGCGCCAGCGCCATTGCCTGATCCGCGCCGACGCAAGCCTCTATGCCTATACGCCCCTGCGCTACCAGCAAGCGCGCCAATAGTTGCGGCATGACCCGCAGTGAGCTGAGACTCTGACCCAGCACGGGCGCCGGGTTGACCTGATTGATGATTGCGACGTTTTCGTGCCAGGCCGGGTTATGTCCGGCGAGATGATATCGATACCCGCGACATCGAGACCGAAGAGCGCAGCCGCCTGACGCGCAATGGCCGCATTATCGGGGTGCAGGGTTGCCGGGCAGCTATTTTCGCCTCACTGCAAGAGAAATTGATTGTATGACAGGCTCTCGGTGATGGTTCTACTGGCAACTGCCGCACCGGGCTGAGCGATGGGTACCGGCAAGCCGTCTTCGGCCGCCACCACTTCGCGCACCATATCCCAGTCGAGGCGCAGGTTGGCCAGCTCTTCACGTTTGAGCAGTGTATTGATCACGGCAGCATGTCGATCGACAATGGAAGACTCACCCGTGTCGTCAAGCGGCGCATGCGCTTCCAGATACACCTTGCCGTTACTCAAGCCAAATTTGTATGGCTCGTTGATGATGCGCACCGAGGTGCCGACCGGCACCATTTCAGCCAGTTGCAGTACGTTATGGTTAAGCATGCGGAAACAACCATGGCTGACGCGCATACCAATACCGAACTTCTTGTTGGTGCCATGGATCAGGTAACCGGGTACCGACAAGGTCATCTTGTAGGGTCCCAGCGGGTTATTCGGTCCTGGTGGCACGTAAGCCGGCAGCGGATCATTATCGGCCGCATGCTCCTCAAGAATCGACTTCGGCGGGGTCCAGCCAGGATTCGGCGTCTTCGCGGTGATCCGTGCGTCGGCTACTGGCGAACTCCAACCCTCGCGACCGATCCCCAGCGGATAGGTGTGCACTACGTTCTGCCCTTTAGGGAAGTAGTACAGCCGGTACTCGGCGAGATTGATCACGATCCCCTCGCGCGGCCCTGGCGGCAAGATGAAACGCGTAGGCAGAATGATTTCCGTGCCTTCACCAGGCAGCCAGGCATCAACCCCTGGGTTGGCCGCAATCATTTCCAGATAACCCAAGTCGTTGGCCATGCCAAGGTCGGCAAAGGTGTCTTCGTATTTGGCTTTGATCACCCGCACCTGACCGACAATATCGTCGCCAGGCGGTGGTAACGGCCACTCCATGGCAACCACCGAGTTGACGCTGAACAACGCACAGAGTGACAAGCAGCGGGCGACGGCAGGAATGCGCGACAACATCCGAAAATCCTTGACGAAAAGGGCTGACAATTGACAGGGCGATTGTACATCGGCGCTCAGCCGTTGGGAAAAGATCCGACGCCACGGGTGAGCACACTTCAGTGGTTCAGCGCAGGCGAAATCTGTTCACAACTGGCCAGACCAGAGCGGCCGATGCCCGCGACGCTGGGCGTCGAGGGTCGTCCGGCACGCCGAACACAGGCGCGTGTCGCGCAGCATGGTCTTGTCCAGCTCGCGCCAGAGTGGCTGTGCCGGCAACAATCCGCCACACAAGGTACGATCGGCAAAACCGCCCAGCTCGAGCTGGCGCGCGACCAGATGCACGCGCACCTCACGACAGGCGAACAGGTCAAGCTGCTCGTCTGGCTCGATCAGTTGATAGGCGTACAAGGACCAGGCAGAACGCGGCATTGATGGCTCCTAGGCGGGGGCGCCACATTAGCCGAAAGACCGCTCGCGGAAAAGCCTGTCACAGCAGCGACTGCAGGGTCGGCCAGAGGTTTTCCAGGAGTAATGGCTGAGCAGCGGCGGCTGGATGAATACCGTCACGCTGCATCATTCCAGGCACGCCCCCTACCCCATCAAGAAAGAACGGGACAAAGGCCACCTGCTTCTCCTCCGCCAAGCTGGCAAACACCTGGGCAAAAGCGGTCGTGTAGCGCACGCCGTAGTTGGGCGGCAAGCGCATCCCTAACAGCAGCACCTTGGCCCCAGCGGTCTGCGCCTGCTCAATCATCGACGCAAGATTCTGTTGCAATTGAGCAGGGGCCTGGCCACGCAAGCCATCGTTGCCGCCCAGCTCCAAAATGACCAGGTTCGGCTGGTGCTCGACAAGCAGTCCAGGCAGCCGCGCAGCGCCGCCTGCACTGGTATCGCCACTGATCGAGGCGTTCACCACCTGGTGCTCATAACCCTGCTCGGCCAGGCGTTTTTCCAGCAAAGCGACCCAACCCTGACGGGTATCCAGGCCGAAAGCCGCGCTGATACTATCGCCAACGACCAGCACGGTGTCCGCCAGCGCGACCTGCCCCCAGCACAACAGGGTAAAAATCGCACTCATTAACCCTGCACGCATTGGATTCCCCATGAGCTCAAGCATTCTTACCGCCCGCAACCTTAGCAAAGTGGTTGCCAGCGCGGAAGGCGAGTTGACCATACTCCATGACCTGTCCCTGGCGCTGAACAAGGGCGATAGCCTGGCCATCGTCGGCAGCTCGGGCTCGGGCAAGTCGACCCTGCTCGGCCTGCTTGCCGGCCTCGATCTGCCGAGTGGCGGCGCTGTCGCCTTGGCCGGCCACGACCTCGGCGCACTGGATGAAGACCAGCGTGCCCGGGTGCGCGCCGAGCATGTCGGCTTCGTCTTTCAATCCTTCCAGTTGCTCGACAGCCTCAACGCCCTGGAGAACGTCATGCTGCCACTGGAGCTGGAAGGCCATGCCGACGCCCGCGAGCTCGCCCGTGCCCTGCTCGAACGGGTCGGCCTGGGCCAGCGCCTGACCCATTACCCGCGTCAGCTCTCCGGTGGCGAGCAGCAGCGCGTGGCCATTGCCCGCGCCTTTGTGGCAGAACCGGACGTGCTGTTCGCCGACGAGCCCACCGGCAACCTCGACAGTCACACGGGCGAACGCATCAGCGACCTGCTCTTCGAGCTTAACCGGGAACGCGGCGCTACTCTGGTTCTGGTGACCCATGACGAACGCCTGGCCCATCGCTGCCAACGCCTGATTCGCCTCGAAGGCGGTCATCTAGTCGACCACGTGGAACCCTGATGACTCACTTGCCGTTTACTCGATTGCTCTCGTTGGCGACCCGCCAGCTGCTGCGCGACGCCCGCGCCGGCGAGTTGCGCGTGCTGTTTTTCGCCCTGTTGGTAGCAGTCGCAGCCAGCACCGCGATCGGCTATTTCAGCGCGCGACTGAACGATGGCATGTTGATGCGTGCAACCGAGTTCCTCGGCGCCGACCTGCGGCTCAGCGGCAGTTCGCCCGCCACCCAGAAACAGATCAGTCGCGGCACCCAGCTGGGGCTGGATCACGCTCAAGTGGTCGAATTTTCCAGTGTGATTGCCAGCGATGCCGGCATCCAACTGGCCAGCGTCAAAGCCGCTGACAGTGCTTACCCCCTGCGTGGCCAGTTGAAAAGTGCGGCGGCCCCCTACGAACCCGAGCAAACCGGCCCCGGTCCGCAGCCTGGCGAGGCCTGGGCCGAGGCGCGCTTGTTCGCAGCGCTTGAACTGAGCGTTGGCGATGCCATAGAGGTCGGCTCGAAAACCCTGATCCTGCGTCGGGTCCTGACCTACGAACCGGATCGCGCCGGTGACTTCTACAGTCTGACCCCGCACGTGCTGATACACCTGGATGACCTGGCCGCTACTGGCGTGGTTCAACCGGGCAGCCGAGTGCGTTACCGCGAGCTCTGGCGTGGCACGCCAGAAGCCCTGAGCACTTACCGACAAGCAATCGCCCCCAATCTGGCGGCCAACCAGCGCCTCGAAGATGCCCGCGACGGCAATCGGCAAATCGGTAGCGCCCTGGGTCGTGCCGAACGCTACCTGAACATCGCCAGCCTGGCGGCCGTGTTGCTTGCCGGGGTTGCGGTAGCCCTTTCGGCCGCGCGCTTCGCCGCCAGGCGCTTCGATGCCAGTGCCTTGCTGCGTTGCCTTGGCCTGTCGCGCAATCAAGCGCTGGGTCTGTTCAGCCTGCAACTGGCCCTGCTCGGGTTCGGCGCCAGCCTGATCGGCGCCCTGCTCGGCTGGCTTGCCCAGCACGGTCTGTTCTACCTGCTGCAGGGTCTGTTACCCGCGCAGATCCCGGCGGGCGGTTTATGGCCAGCGCTCGCCGGCATCGCCACCGGCCTGGTCGCCCTCGCCGGTTTCGCCCTGCCACCCCTGGCCGCCCTTGGCCGGGTGCCGCCGCTACGCGTACTACGTCGCGACCTGCTACCTGTGCCCGCCAGCTCCTGGCTGGTGTATGGCGCGGCCCTGTTTGCCCTCGGCCTGATCATGTGGCGCCTGAGCCTGGACCTGCAACTGACCTTCGCCCTGCTCGGCGGCGGCCTGGTTGCCGCCCTGCTGCTCGGCGGCCTGCTCCTGCTCGGTTTGCAAAGCCTGCGTCGCCTGCTGGCCCGTTCTTCACTGCACTGGCGCCTGGGGCTCGGCCAGCTGTTGCGCTACCCCTTGGCCGCCGCCGGACAAGCCCTGGCATTCGGCCTAATCCTCCTGGCCATGTCACTGATCGCCCTGCTGCGCGGCGACTTGCTCGATACCTGGCAGAATCAACTCCCCGAGCAGGCGCCCAATCATTTCGCCCTGAATGTCTTACCGGCCGACAAGGATGCGTTCGCCGCGCGCCTGGCCGAGCTCTCGCCCCACCCTGCCCCGCTCTACCCTGTGGTGCCCGGTCGCCTGACCATGATCAATGGCGAGCCGGTACGGCAAATCGTCAGCAAGGAATCCCAGGGCGAGCGCGCCGTTCGCCGTGACCTCAGCCTGACCTGGTCAGCCGATCTGCCGGAGGGTAATGAGCTGCTCGCTGGCGATTGGTGGACCCCCTCCACAACCGACGACTTGCCGGGCGTCTCGGTCGAGTCGGAACTGGCCAAGAGCCTGAAGCTCAAACTGGGCGATCGCTTACGCTTCAATGTCGGCGGCCTCGACCGCGATGCGCGGGTCAGCAACCTGCGCCAAGTCGACTGGAACAACTTCAAGCCCAACTTCTACATGATCTTCGAGCCCGGCACCCTGCAGGACCTGCCGGTCACCTACCTGACCAGCTTCTACCTGCCCGCCCAGCAGGAACGGCAATTGGTCGAACTGTCACGCGCCTTCCCCGCGGTCACCCTGCTGCAAGTCGAAGCCCTGCTCGCGCAACTGCGCAGCATCCTGGCCCAGGTCACCCTGGCCATCGAATTCGTCTTGCTGTTCGTGCTCGCCGCCGGCCTGGCGGTGCTGTTCGCCGGATTGCAGGCCACCCTCGACGAGCGCATCCGCCAAGGCGCCTTGCTGCGCGCGCTGGGCGCAGAACGCAAATTACTGGTCAGGTCGCGACGGAGCGAGTTTGCCCTGCTTGGTGCAATCAGTGGCCTGCTGGCGGCCATCGGCTGCGAATTGATCAGTTTCCTGCTGTACCGCTTCGCCTTCGACCTGGCCTGGCACGCTCACCCCTGGCTATTGCTCCTGCCGCCAATCGGCGCACTGCTGGTGGGTGGCGCTGGCGTGCTCGGCACTCGTCGTGCGTTGAATGTCAGCCCGCTGACGGTGCTACGCGAGGGCTGATAGACTCGCGCTTTATCGGCCAGACAGCAGTTATATGAGTCGCTATCGTCCACCCCGCTCTGCCGGCACGCCACTGATCACCCCAGAAGGCGAAGCACGCCTGCGCGCCGAACTGCACGAGCTCTGGCACGTACGTCGGCCCCAGGTCACGCAGTCGGTCAGTGAAGCGGCCGCACAAGGTGATCGTTCGGAAAACGCCGAATACACCTACGGCAAGAAAATGCTGCGCGAGATCGACAGTCGCGTGCGCTTTCTCACCAAGCGTCTGGAAAGCCTGAAAGTGGTCAGCAGCCGCCCCAGCGATGCCGACAAGGTCTACTTCGGTGCCTGGGTCACCCTCGAAGACGAGAACGGCAACGAGTCACGCTATCGGATTGTCGGCCCGGATGAGCTGGAGCTGAAACTCAACCTGATCAGCATCGACTCGCCCCTGGCCCGCGCCCTGGTTGGCAAGGCCCTGGATGCCGAAGTCCGGGTGCCAACCCCGACCGGTGAAAAGACCTGGTACGTGATCGCCATCGAGTACCCGTGATGGCGGGAGCCGCACGAGACTAGATTCAACGCCGGGTGATCAAGCCCTGCCGGGCGACCCGCGTCAACTCATGCACGGTGGCGTGCAGATCCTCGGCACTGGGTGCTTGCAGCACGGCCATATCGAAGCTGTCGCTGGCGAAGCGCGCCAACCCCTGATGGTCATCGACGAAGTGGATCAGAAAGGCGCGCGGCCCGCCCCAGCGCTTGGGCCAGCCGTCGAGATAGCGCAGCAGGGTCGGCTGGTGACTGCCGCCCAGGAGAATTTTCGGATTGCCTTGACTCAGCCCGGAAGTGATCGGGGCCAAGCGAGTCAGCGATTGGGGACAACTCATGCTCATGTCTCCGCCTCATGAATCCCGCCGGGCAGGTGAGAGGCGACACCGAACCAGCGCTTTAGCGGTATTTCGAAGCCTCCGCAGAGTACTTCTCAGAGCCTTGCAGTCTGCAAGTAACTCGGCGCCCCGCAAGTAGCTGTTTAAATCGGCGCATGGGTCAGCATCCTAGAGAAGCCTGCGCAATACTGTCAAGACAGCGCCGCGCATGGGAATCGAAAGCCATGAAAAACGATGTTCTGCGCCTGTTCTTTGCTCTGGGTTGCCCGCCTGAACTGGCCGAGGGCATCGCCACTTGGCGCAGCAGCCTGCACCTGCCCGGCCGCCCAGTCGCAACAGCCAACCTGCACCTGACCCTGGCATTTCTTGGCCAGCAACCGTGCGCTCGCGTTGCCCAGATGCAAGACCTGGCGGGCGAAGTACGCGCTACGGCATTCGACCTGCATCTGGATCGCCTCGGACGGCAGCGCAATGGCCTGCTGTACCTGGCTCCGAGCCACACACCGGAGGCATTGCTGGAGCTGGTTGAGCAGCTGTACAGCAACCTGAGCAGTGCCGCGATCCAGCTGGACAGCCGACCTTTTCGCGCTCATCTCAGCCTGCTGCGGCACTGCCCCACGCAAGCAATCGACGCGAACCCATCCTTCGATTGGCCGGTATCCCGGTTTTCCCTGTTCGCATCCGAGCAGAACGCACGCGGCACCCATTATCGGCAGCTGCACACCTGGCCATTATTGCGCGACGAGCAAGAGGGAAGTTTCACCGCGGAATAAACCGGCGCCCACCAGTTGCCTCGCCCTGCGCTCAATAGCAGCACAGGAGATCCGTAGGTGCCGTGCTGTTCACTCAATAAAAATGCCGCCTTCCCTTGGCAGGAAAGCGGCATTTTTCTGAGATGGGAACCGCAGGGCGGCGCCCGTTAGGTTCGGCCGAGTTGCTTAGCCGGCGATTTGCTTGTCCAGCGACAGCTTGCCTGCGCCCTCGATCAGAACTGCCAGGCTTATCACCAGCAATGCCAAGGCGAATTCATAGCCGTTGTTGCTCATGAAGAAGCCGTTGGCCATGTGTACGGTGACAATCGCCACCAGCATGGTTACCGCCAGCACTGCCGCCGCCGGACGAGCCAGCAGGCCGACGATCAACGCCAGGCCGCCAAAGAACTCAGCGCTGCCAGCCAACAATGCCATCAGATAGCCCGGTGCCAGGCCGATGCTCTCCATCCACTGACCGACACCCGCCAGACCATAACCGCCGAACCAGCCAAACAACTTCTGCGAACCATGCGCCGCAAAAGTCAGGCCAGCGATGATGCGTAAAATGGTCAGGCCGTAACCTGCTTGAGTAGCGACGACAGATCTGATCAGGGTGTTCATGGGCTGAAATCCTTGTGAGTGAGGTGATGGAGCAAAGAATAAACTAATTATCAGATACTAAAAGCCGATAAAGTCGCTTGTTGGTATCGTATAAATAGATCAATTACGCACACCCACCACTGCCTTCTGCGGCTCCAGCAAATAACGCTCGCGGTCATAGGCAAGGTAGTACTTGTTCACACTGCTGACATAACTGACCACGCCCATCCCGACCTGCTCCATGGCGATCCGCTCGACCTGAAAGAACCACTGATTGGGGTTCAGGCCTCGTCGGCGCGCCTCGGCACGCATGCTCTGCACCCGCTGTGGCCCCATGTTGTAACCCGCCAGCACAAAGGCCATGCGCTCGCGCTCGTTGAGCTGGGGGCTGTTGAAGAAGTTGCGCCGGATCATCGCCAGGTACTTGGCGCTGGCTTGCACGTTGTTCTCCAACACGCCGATATTGGCGATCCCGACAGTGCGCGCCGCGCCCGGGGTTATCTGCATCAAGCCGGTGGCACCACCGGCCCCCCGCGCCGCCGGATTGAGGGTGGACTCTTTGAACGCCAGCGCCGCCAGGAACAGCCAATCGAAGTCCTGCTGCGCGGCATGCCGCTGCAGCACCGGGCGCACCTTCTCCAGGCGTTGGCGCTCGGTTCGTCCGAGCGGGTAATGCACCCTGTAGAGGCGCCGGTAGACTCGCTGAAAGGCACCATCCAGATCGGCCGGATCGCGATAGGCCGCCAGGAAGCGGTCGACACTGGCGCCGAGCATCGGTGCTTCACGTCGCAGGTACCAACGCATGTTGCCGTCCCTGGCCAGCACCAGGTGCGGCTCCAGGCGCAACTTGGGCATGACCTTGGCCCAGCGCTCGGCAATCGGCTGCTCCACCGCGGTGATGCTATAGATACCAGCCTGCACCATTTCCAACACGTCCTCGACGGCCAGGCTGGGGTCGACCCACTCGATGATGATCGGAGGTCGCTTGTCCTGCAGCAGTTTCTGGTTGAACGCCTGCACGGCAACGCCCGCTGCGCTACCGGCCGCCAAGGCCAGGCTGCGCCCGGCCATCTGCTCGAGACTCTGATAACGCCGATCGCCCTGACGCGCCACTATGATCAAGGGAACATTGCTGCGGATCGCCGCACTGGCGCTGATACCGTTGCCACCAAGCACACTGAGCAATTCCCCTGGCGCGACAAGATCGCCCTCGCCACGCTGCAAGGCAGCGAGCAGCTGGTCCTTGGCTTTGGGAATAATCGTCAGCTTGAGCGCGCGGCCATCGCGGGCATTACGATTGAGATACTGCTCGAATGCACGCAAGCGATGGTATTCCACCCCAATGCTCTGGCCTTTGATTTCACCGGAGCTATTACGGCTCTGGTTGACCAGCACACGCAGTTCACCGCTGCTGCGAATGCTCGCCAGATCACGCGCCTGGGTCGGCTGCCGGACCTCCGGCGGCCCAGCCACACGTGCAGCAGCCGACAACGGCAGCAACAGCAAAACACAGAACAAAAGCAGCGGGCGCGACATCGAGTCTCCACGGCAAGGGCGGCCACCAGGCGGCATTGGCCGAGTGAGACTACCGCAGCGCTCGCCAAGTACCAGGAATGCGTGGGGCGCGGAGATTCGCACAGCTCGCTTTCGGATACCAGCCCAAGGAACTACTTAACATTACAAAGACGCTATAAATAACTGTAATTTATAGCTTTTTTTAAATCAAAAAAGCTCTGCTATGCTGCCATCCCCAAACCATAGGTCGCACCATGCAACTCATCGACATTGGCGTCAACCTGACTCATCCAAGCCTCGCCGAACAGGCTGAAGCCCTGCTCGCCCGCGCCTACGCGGCCGGTGTCTGCCAGTTGCTGCTGACCGGCACCAGCCTCGAACAAAGCGAACAGGCTCTGGAACTGTGCCGCCAGCTGGATGAAAACGGCCAGCGCCTGTTCAGCACCGCCGGCATCCATCCGCACGACGCCAGCAGCTGGAACGCCGACAGCGCCAAGCAACTGCAGGCTTTGCTGCGTGAGCCACAGGTGCGCGCCGTCGGTGAATGCGGACTCGACTTCAATCGTGATTTTTCCCCACGCCCGCAACAGGAAAAAGTACTCGAGGAACACCTGGCCCTGGCCGTCGACCTGCAACTGCCAGTGTTTCTCCATGAGCGTGACGCCGATCAGCGCCTGCTGGAGATCCTGCGTGACTACCGCGACCGCTTGCCCGCTGCGGTGGTGCACTGCTTCACCGGAGAAAAACGCGCCCTGTTCAACTACCTCGACCTCGATTTGCATATCGGCATCACCGGCTGGATTTGCGACGAGCGTCGTGGCACTCACCTGCACCCGTTGGTGCGGGAAATTCCGGTCGGCCGGCTGATGCTGGAAACCGACTCGCCGTTCCTGCTGCCACGCAGCCTGCGGCCGAAACCGAAAAATGGCCGCAACGAACCCGCCTTTCTGACCGAGGTACTCAGGGAGGTGGCGCTGCACCGCAACGAAAGCCTGGAAACCCTGGCGGCGCACAGCACCGCCTGCGCCAGGCAGTTCTTCAGCCTGCCGGTCGTTGTCGATACCACTGCCGAGCGCGAGGACAACTGAAGCGTGCGACAGCGCTTCGTCGAAGACGCCCAGACTCCTCACAGGGCCAACGGCTCTAGCCTGCGCAACGCTTAACCAGAATTGGGCATTTTCTAAAGTCCACCCAAGAGCAGTCGTTAACAAGGACGGAGCGTCCTGTTGATAGAGATCAACAGGCGCATTGCAGTTTCGCGAGACAGTAGCGGCACTTTGCCAATACCACTTTCGCCGCCATCAGAAGAAGACACCATGGGCTCTTGGGTTCGCGACCTTTCACTCAAATACAAGTTCTGGGCCGTCAACGCCGTGGCCTTCTTCACCACCCTGCTGCTGGTGCTGTATGCCCTGCAACTGGAACAACAGGTACGCGTCGATGCGGCCAAGAGTGCCGCGCAAGCGCAGGCCAGGCTGCTGAGTGCCTGGCCGGCAGGTCAGCCGCTGCCAGGCGGAGCACAACTGCTGCAATTTGCCGATGGCCAGACACCCCCGCTGGCCAATAACCAGGGCGCCAGTCTTAGCCGGGCTCGCGGCTGGGTAGCCTTGGAGCATGACCCGCTGTCGACGCAAGACGGCTTGATCGGCGCCGAAGTCATCGACCTGGGCCAGGGCCAACGCCTCGCCGTACTGGCCCACGCGCCCAGCCTGATGCAGGTAATCGCCGAGCGCGCACCCAGCTATGCGCTGGTTGTCGCCCTACTGATGCTGGCCCTACTGGCGGCCTCGCAACTGCTGATCCACTTCCTGTTGAGCCATCTCAACACCCTCAAGGATGTGATGCTGCAGGTAGAGAAAAGCGGCGACCTGGCGGCACGCGTGCCACTCGAGTGCCGTGACGAAATCGGCCAGATGGCCACGGCCTTCAATGCCATGCAGGCCGGTTATCAACGTGTGGTCGGCATCGTTGCGCAGACTGCCGCACGCCTGGACGAAGGCGCCGAGCGCATGGCTGTAAGCATGCGCGACGTGCGCCAGGGCATGCTCGACCAGCAAAGCGAGACAGAACAGGCGGCCACCGCGATCAATGAGATGTCCACCACCGTTCACCATATCGCGCAACACACGGCGGATACCCGCGACCAGTCAAAAACCGCCGAGCAACTGGCCGGCAGTGGTCAGCAAGTGGTCGACCGTGTCGGTCAGTCGATCGCTGGGTTGTCCAGCGGCGTGCAACAGACGGCGCAAATGATCCAGCAACTGGCCGTCGACAGTCAGAAAATCAGCAGCGTCGTCAGTGAGATTCACGGCATTGCCGAACAGACCAACCTGCTCGCCCTCAACGCCGCCATCGAAGCCGCCCGCGCCGGCGAAATGGGCCGCGGCTTTGCGGTGGTGGCCGATGAAGTGCGCAATTTGGCCAAGCGTGTGCAGGTATCGACCGACGAGATCACCCGGATGATCTCCTCCCTGCAAAGCGGCACCCACGACGCCGTCGAGTTCATGCAGGAAAGCTCGCTCAAGGCCGATGACTGCGTGCAACAGGCCCACGCAGCAGGCGAGGCGCTGGTCGCTATCACCGGCTCGGTGGCGCAGATGCGCGAGAGCAACACCCAGATTGCGGTAGCTGCCGAACAGCAGAGTCAGGTGGCCGAAGAAATGAACCGCTCCATCGTGAGCATTCGCGACGTCACCGAACAGACGGTGCAGCAAACCTCAGGCTCAGCCACCACCAGTTCCGAGCTGGCGGCCTTGGCCGGCGAGCTGAACCGGGCCATTCGCCAGCTCAAGCTCTAGACGACAAGAAGCCTCAAGCTGCACGTGCTGGAGGCTTTTTGTCCACGGTTTAACCGAACACCGTGACTGTCTGCCGGCTGATCGCCAGCAACTCACCGCGCGGGCCCCACAAGGCGGCGGCAATATGTCCGTAGCCGTCGCGGGCGTGTTCGATCTGCGCACGGTACTGGCACCAATCGAGGGTATTCAACTCGGCAACCGGCTGGATGAACTCGATAGTCCAGGTCAACGAACTGCCCGGTGCTGGCGCAGATAGGTGCGAGAGCACTGCCGGCGGCCAGGCATCGACCAGGGCCAGCAGGTGCGCCTCGCTGACTGGCTGTACGTCACCTTCCTCGCGCAAGCGCACCCAGCCGCCCATTTCCCGCGAGGGATTGTTGCTGAAGGGCATGCCGCCGATCCCCCAGCGCATCGCCAGGAATCGCGTGAACTCCGGCGTCACATTGCGCACGTAGGCGAGTTCCTGGCAGTCCTCGACCGGCCTGATCTGCGGCGCGGCTTCAGCCGCAACCGTGATCGCCGACTCGCGCGCCGCGCCGAAACTGCCCTGCACCAGGGTCACCACCTGACCATTCTGCAGCGCTCGCCCCAGCACCTGACTGACCGCCTTGCCTTCACGCAACACCTCAACCTGGAAGCTCACCGGTACATCCGGCTCGGCCGGGCCGACGAAGGTGATAGCCAGCGAACGCGGCGGCCGCCCCGCAGGGACATGAGCACGCATGGCTTCATACACCAGCGCAGCCATCAAACCACCGAAACTGGCCCGTCCCTGCGCCCAGGCGGACGGGATGACCACGGCCTGCGGCTTGCTGCGAACGGCCTGGAGCAACTCGGAAAATTCCATAACCACCTCAAGATATCTATAGCCGGTGATCTTAGGGGAAATGCCCCATCGTGCGAAACGGCGTTTCGGCCAATTGAGCCGGGCAAACGGCGCATCGAGCACGGAGCCCCTGCTGGCCTGGTCGGTTAATCCGTTTAGCCTGCACCACCGACGCCACCACCTGGCAGTCCTGCGAACTGCAGTGGCCGCGGCGCGCGCCCTATGGTTGGGGAGCGGTAGATAAAATGTCGGGAACATTCTCCGCGAGCGGGCGCGGCCGCCTGCCTGGCTCTCGCAGGCTTGAGCCCAAGACAAGGATTTCGCCCCGAGGTCGGGCCTCCCACGGCAAAGACTCGAGCCTGCGCATTTGAATTAAGCAATTGACCGGACAGGCGTCTACTCGGCCGTGGGGAAATCCGCTTGCAGCGCCAGCAATGCCAGGTCAGCCGTCTCCTCGGCTGCCTGCAATGCTGTGCGCCAGGTGGCAACGCACACGGCAAGATCCGCTTCCTGTTCGGCGCGCTGCAGCCACTGCAAGAGGTCATGCCAATCGCCCAGGGCCGACTGCGCCGCCTTCAGGCGCGCCAGGGTCTTGGCCGACAATCCGCTCAGTTTAGGGTAAGCCTCGGCGCCATAGCGCACACGCTTGATCAACAAGCGCAGGCGATGACGATCATGCGCAGGATCGACCAAGGCCTCGGCCAGGCGCCGCTGCTGCTTGGCCAGGCGTCGCCTGACCCGTTTAGCCAGGCCACGCAGCTCAGCGTCCGCCGCCGCTTGGCGCCACAACTGCGGCCACTGGTCCAGCGCCTCGAACAGCGCCGGCAGCGCATCACCATCCAGCAACGCCGCATAGCCGGCGAGCAAGCGCGACTGACGCAGGTTGACCGCGTCACGCCGACCCTGACTCTGCAAATGGGCGAGCAACACCTCGAGTTCACGCAACGGCCCGCTGCTTCGCCCAAGCTCGGCCGCTTGTTGCTGCAGCGCAGCGCACGCAGGCACTCCGCGCAGCGGCTGCAGCAGGCTGCGCAGCTTGCGCAGAGCAATGCGCAGGTCATGCAGGGCTTCAGAATCGGTCTTGGCCAGCAACCGCTCGCGGCAGGCATACAGCGTGACCTGCAGACGCAGAACCTGCTGCAACTCGCCCTCGATAAAGCACCCCATGGAATCTTCCCTTCCAGCCCGTTAGAACTGCCAGCTTAGCAGCGTAAGTCGACCTGGGCGGCGCTCCGTTCGCAGCGCAGCGACAGCCCGCCAGATTGGTGCCGCCCGATTATCTGCGGCGATCTCGAGCGGCTCCCACCCCTGGGGCTGCCCGCCAGATCGCCTTGTGCCAAGGCAGCGCCCGGCGCAAGACGGCCAGGTGCACGCGCAACTCTGCCGGGCGCGCCTCGCCCCCGGCATAGCGCTGCGCCTCGAAGGCTGCCGCGAAGTTGCCAATGGCCTGCGCCTGGGCTGGCAAGGCCTGCGCCGCGCGTTCGGCATAGGCGCGCGCGCCTTCGCCCGGCTGACGGTGCACGGCATGCCGCGCCAACAACTGTTCGAAGCGCCTGAACAGACGCTGCTGGGGGTCACGCTCGCGCTGCCAGGGCTTGAATAGCCAGAGCGCCAGCAGCCCCAGCAATAGCCCACCAGCGCCCACCAGGCTGAGTGCCAGGACCCGGGCATCGATAAGACCGAACCAGCGTTGCAGCAATTGCAGCTGCTGCGCGCCCTGATAGCCGAGCACCAGACGCTGCCAGCCATGGTTGAGGTTGTCCCAGGCCAGGCGCAGTTGGTTCAGCCAACCCAACTGGCGGTAACGCAACGGTGAAAACGGCGAGCCCTCGAGAAAGCTCTGCTCGTCGGCCAGCGCCTCTTCCAGGCCCAACTCGATACGCTCAGGCGCCACCTGAAAGGTCGGATCGACACTCACCCAGCCCTTGCCCGCCTGCCAGTATTCGACCCAGGCATGCGCATCGAACTGGCGCACCTGGACGTAGTTGCCGCCGGGGTTGTACTCGCCGCCCTGGTAGCCGGCCACCACCCGCGCCGGAATGCCAGCAGCGCGCAGGACGAAGACCATGGCGCCGGCGTAATGGGCACAGAAGCCGTTGCGGCTCTCGAACAGAAAATCATCGATGCTGTTCAACCCCAACCGTGGCGGGCGCAAGGTATAGCCGAAGGGCTCGCGGTTGAAATGACTGAGCACGGCCTGCACCAGCTGCTCGGCGGGCGGATATTGCCGCTTGAGCTCGGCGCCCCAGGCACGACTGCGTGGGTCACCGTCCTCCGGCAGCTGCAAGGCCCGCCGCAGGCTGTCGCTGGAAGCTGCCGTGGCACGTAGTGACGCTGGCCAGGACGTTACCTGATAGAGCAAGGTGCGTTCGACCGGCCGCCTGCGCTGCAGGCGGTAATCACTCATCTGCCGGGTGTTTTCCAGGCGGGTCTCGGCGACGTCCAGGGCAAACAGCCAGGACTGCGAACTGGGCTGCATGACGATGCTGTAACGCAGCGGCTCACCCTGTTTTTCCCAGGCTGGGGTCGGCAACAACTGGGCAAAGCTCGCCTGCGACCAGCGTCGACCGTCGAAGCGCTCGAAGGTCAACGCCCGCCAGTAGAGCTGCTCGTGCGGTGGCACCTCGCCCTCGAAGCTGGCACGAAAGGCCAGCCCGCTCGAGCGGCTCAGTTCGGCTATATCCGCTGGCGCCATGCTCTCGGCCAACCCGCTGACCGCGCGCTCACTCGGCAGTGGCAGTGACCACAGCGGCCCCATGCGCGGGAAGAAAACAAACAGCAGGAGCATCAGGGGCACGGCCTGCAGCAGCAAGCCGGCAGCCAAGCGTGCGGTCGCCCAAGGCTGCGCGGCGACGCCGCTCTGTTGCAGGCCGATCAGGGCCGCCAGCAAGGCGGTAACCGGCAGCAGGCTATACAGCGCGGCGAGCATGCTGTCATCGAACAGATAGGCGCTGACCACAACGAAGAAGCCGAGAAAGATCACCACCAGAGCATCACGGCGGGTGCGCATTTCGAGCAACTTGAGGATGAAGGCGGCAATCAGCAACACCACCCCGGCATCCAGGCCGATCAGGCTGCCGCGGGAAAACAGCACGCCGACGGCCGCACCCAGCATCAATCCGGCCTTGACCCAGGCATTCGGATAACCGGCATGCATACGCAAGATCTGGATGCGCCAGGCCGCGCAGCCCAGCCACAGGCCGACGATCCACAGCGGCAGATGGCCCAGGTGCGGGATGATCACCAGCACCTGGGCGACCAGCAACCAGGTCAGGCTGATGCGCGGGATTGCCCCCGGCCGGCTCATGCCGGCGTGCCGAACAGCGCCAGCGCGCGCAGGCAGGCTTCGCGGTGCTGCTCGCCACTGGCGGGCGCCAGCACCTGGCCCGGCAAACGCAGGGCAAAGGGCTGCTGACGCTCGGACAGTTGCAGCACCCAATGACAGAGCAGCGACAAGCGCAGCTCGACATCCCCCGCCAGCGCCTCGAAATCCAGCCACGGGTCGCGCCCGCCGAGCGCGGCGAAGTCCTTGACCAACAGCCCCTGGCCACGGGAATAGGCCTTCCAGTGCAGGCGCCTTTTGGAGTCGCCGGGCTGGTAACTCTTCAGCCCCTGAAAATCCTCGGCGCCCTGGCCGTGGGCGCGCATACCCTGCTGGTGCAACTCGTCAGCACCACCTGCGGCCAGCGGCAACTCGCCCTCCCGCGGTTGCGGATAGACCAGCAGTGCCTGGTCCAGGTCGACCCAACTCCAGGCCACCAGGAGGCCCAGCGGGAAGCGACTTTCGACCCGCAGGCGCCCCGGCCGCAGCCAGCCGCGGCGCAGCGCCGGCAGGCTCAACTCGCACTCACTGACGCCGTGCGCGGGCACATCCTGAGTCTGATAAGGCTGCGACGGCCAACCCAGGGCGATCGCCTGGTGCGCCCGTGCGCTGCTTTCCAGACGCAGGTGAAACTGCCCTTGTTCGCCGACGAACACCGCCCTTGCACCAGAGGCCTTGAGCACCAGGCCCGCCAGGTTACGGTAGGTGTGCAGGATGGCGACGATAAACAGCGACGTCAGCAGAAAGGTCAGGGCATAGGCCAGGCTGTTCTGGTAATTGATCGCGGTCAGCAGCATCAGCAGCAGCGCCAGGGCAAATGCCAGCCCGACCCGCGTCGGCACGATGAAGATCCGCCGCTGGGTCAGGCGCACGCTGGCGGCCGGGGGAATCCGCCGGGCCAGCCAGCGACTCCAGCGCCGCTTGAACTCTTGCCTCAAAGCGCCGGCACCTCGCGCAGCAACCATTGCACCAGCGCGCCGCCGCCATGCCCGGTCGGATCGGCGCGCTCGCGCAGGCGATGACCGACCACCGACGGCAGCACGGCCTGCACATCTTCCGGAATCACATAATCGCGGCCGTCGAGAAAGGCCCAGGCGCGGGCGGCGGCGAGCAAAGCCAGGCTGGCCCGCGGCGACAGCCCCCAGGCGAACTGCGGCTGGCTGCGGGTGGCATCGACCAGACGCAGCACATAGTCGATCAGGGCATCGCTGGCGCGTACCTTGGGCACCTCGGCCTGGATCAGCGCCAGCGCGGCATGGTCGAGAAGCGCCTCCAGGCGCGGCAGCAACGAGCGCCGCGAATCGCCGAGGAGCAAGGCTTTCTCAGCGGCCTTGGCCGGGTAACCGAGCGACAGCCGCATGAGGAAGCGATCGAGCTGCGACTCGGGCAGGGCGAAGGTGCCGCCCTGGCTCACCGGGTTCTGCGTGGCGATGACAAAGAAGGGTTCCGGCAGCGCTCGGGTCGCGCCCTCGATGGTCACCTGGCCCTCCTCCATGGCCTCGAGCAATGCGCTCTGGCTTTTCGGGGTGGCCCGGTTGATCTCATCGGCCAACACCAGTTCGGCGAATATCGGCCCCGGATGAAAGACGAATTGCCCGCTGTCCTTGACGAACACCGAGGTGCCGAGGATATCGCCAGGCAACAGGTCGGAGGTGAACTGGATACGCTGAAAGCTCAGTCCCAGGACCCTGGCCAGCGCGTGGCTGAGGGTGGTCTTGCCCATGCCCGGCAAGTCCTCGATCAACAGATGGCCGCGGGCCAACAGGCAGGCCAGGGCCAGGCGCACCTGCGGTTCCTTGCCCAGCAGCACCTGATTCACCGCATCCAGGCAGGCATTCAGTCTTGTGCGCATCGTTCGCTCCGGCCTTTATCCAAGTGCGTCGATGCTACTGGCCAGCGTCAGGCGGGCAAAGCACCCTGTAACCTTTGCTGACGAAACTGTGAGCGCGGTTCTCACTTTGCGGCGAACGCTACAAGCGGAAATGCTCAGCCATGCCCTGCAGTTCGCGGCCCAACTGCGCCATGCGAATGCTCGAGTCGGCCGTTTCGTCCATCGCCACTGAGGACTGATCGGCGATATCGCGAATCGAGGTCACGCTGCGACTGATCTCTTCGGCCACCGCCGTCTGCTGTTCTGCCGCGGCGGCGATCTGCTGGTTCATCTCGAAGATCAGGGTCACTGCCTCGGCAATCCCGGCCAGGGCGCCCTCGGTCTGATTGGCATCCTCCACCACATGCGCGACCAGGGCACCGCTCTGCTGCATGTCGGCCACCGAGCGCCGCGCGCCCTCGCGCAGCGTGGCTATCAGGCCTTCGATTTCCGCGGTGGACTGCTGGGTACGCTTGGCCAGGGCACGCACCTCATCGGCCACCACGGCAAAGCCACGGCCCTGCTCGCCGGCGCGCGCGGCCTCGATGGCGGCGTTGAGGGCCAGCAGGTTGGTCTGTTCGGCTACATTCTTGATCACATCCAGCACCGAATCGATGCGCTGGGTGTCCTGGCTGAGGCGCTCGATGCTCTGGGTGGTGGTGTCCATCGCCGCCGCCAGCTGGTCGATCCGCACCAGGGTCTGGCGTACCACCTCGGCACCGCGACTGACCCGGTTGTCGGCGTCCTCGGTGGAAGCGGCGGCGGCTTCGGCGTTGCGCGCCACCTCATGTACGGTGGCGGTCATCTCGCTCATGGCGGTCGCCACCTGATCGGTTTCCACCCGCTGGCCATTGACGCCCAGGCGGGTCTGCTCGGTAATCGCCGACAACGACTGGGCCGACGCGGAAATCTGGCTCACCCCGCCCTGCAGCTGGCCGACCATCTCGCGCAGGTTGTTCGACATGCCCTGCATGGCGGCCTGCAACTGCCCCACCTCGTCGCTGCGCCGTACCTCGATGTGCACACTGAGGTCGCCCTCGGCGATCTGCCGAGCCTGCCCGATCACCTGCTTGAGGGGACGCACGATCACCAGGGTGATGGCCAGGGTCGCGAGCAGGCCGATCACCAGGGCCAGCACTGCGGCAAGCAGGATCAGCCAGCCACTGGCTTGCAATTGCGCCTGCATGGCACTCTTTTGGTGAGAGTAGGCCTGTTCCACCAGCTCGACGATGCGCTCGGCCTGCGCCACCAGCAAGGCGTATTCCTGCTTCTGCTGGCGCAAGTGGCCGTTGTACTCCTTGAGCCGTTCGTTGAACGAGTCGACGTTGCCGATGACCTCCGCCAGCACCGAGGCATACCCCGGATCAGTCATGGCATCGCGCAACTCACCGGCCAGGGTTTGTGCATCGAGGGCTTGCTGGATTTCACCCTGGGCGACCTCGGCAGAACTGCGGCTCTGCTGCAGGCGTACACGGGCCTGTTCGAGCGCCTGCAACAAGAGCTGATGGACCTTGCCGATCTGCCCGGCCTGCAGCACCGACTCGCCGCCTTGCGTACCCTGGCTGCTCTCGAGCAGGTCGACACCATCCTCGGCCAGCCCATCCTTGAGCAGCTCCAGGCTGTTGGAGGCACTCACCACCAGCCAATTGGCCGCTTCCAGGGACAGGCTCATGTTTCCGGTAAGATCGACATAACGGTCGAAGGCCGCGCGGTACTGGTCAACGGCACCGTTGACCTCGCCCAGCACCTGTCCAGCGGCGGCCGGCAGTTCGGCCTGCAAGGCTGCGCTGCTCGCCAGCAGCGTCTCGACCTGCTCATGCAGGCGCTCGACATGAGCGGTATCGGTCGTCAGGGCAAAATCCTGCTCGCGGCGGCGGATCTGCAGGACCTGGGTATTGATCGCGCTCATGCGCTCGAGCAACGCCGAGCGGGCAGCGACCTCACGCAGGGCCGAATAGCCGGTGGCGGCAACCACCGCCGTGAGCGCCAGCACCACGCCGAAGCCCAGGGCCAGTTTTTTCGCCGTACTCAAGCTGGCGACGTGCCGTTGCAGATCAGTCCACATAATTGCGCTCCATCCCAGCCCCTGGCGAACCCAGGTTCGCCAGCCTTATCGCCCAAGATAAGAGCGCAAGGCTGCTGGCGACAAGCCAGCAGCCTTGTCGATTGTGCTTTTAGCTATATGCAGGTCGTTTTCAGAGCGGGTTGATTCAGGGGCGGCGCATCTCGAAGCTATCGCGAGTCCGGGTATAGGCCATGCCGCCCAGGCGGCCGATCAGATCGAGCTTGTGCGGATCGATCCGGCCCTGGTCGTTGAGCACTGCATCGTCGACATGGGCGAGCAGCACTTCGGCGAAGATCAGGTGGCAGTTCGGCGTATCCGGCGGATACGCCAGCACCTGCGCCACACGGCACTCGAAGGCCACCGCCGCGCCGGCCACGCGCGGCACCTCAACTCGTTCGCTGGCCAGGCTGGCGATGCCACAGCTCTCGAACTCGCTGACCCCGTGGGGCAGGTGGGCGGCACTGGCATTCATCGCCTCGGCCTGGGCGAAGGACACCAACTGGATCACCAGCTCGCCGTTCGCCTGCACATTGCGCAAGGTGTCTTTCAGGCTGCCGTCGTCGCGCAGGTTGACGTTGACCATCAACGTCGGCGGTGCGTCGCTGATCACCTGAAAAAAACTGAACGGCGCCAGGTTGCTGATGCCGTCACGGGAAACACTGGACACCCAGGCGATCGGCCGCGGCGTTACCGTGGACGCCAACCAGCGGTAGGCATCCAGTGGAGTCAGGCTGGCGAAATCGAGCTGCATCAGCGCCCTGCTCGCGACTCACGGATGTAGAAGCGCGCGCGCTCGGCCTTGCTGGTGCAGCCCTTGTACCCTTCAAATTGCTGCTGGGTTTTCGCCGCGGTCAGCAGCGACAGGGCTTTGGAATAACTCACGGTGCCGGTAAAACCTTCGGCCTTGGCCAGATCCAGCTCGGCCCACGCCGCGTTGAGTTGATTGGCGCAACTGTCGCGATAGGCGGTTTTGCCGGCACAACCGGCCAGCACCAGGGCGATCATCGGTAGCAAGATCCAAGCTTTCATGTTGCGCACTCCTTGATATCGGAAAACAAGCAGATGGTGATGATGTCAATATGACGCCAGCCAGACGGAAAAGTGCCCGCTCCGGTCAAGATTGACCCGATCAAGCATGGCTGCGCTGACGCAGGAACGCCACTACGTCAGCCTGTTCGCCCACGAACTCGATGCGTCCGGCCTTGCTCTCGCGCTGGAAGGCGTACATGGGATCGTAATACTCGACCAGCAACGCCTCGATCCAGCCGCGGTGCAGATCCACCACGCCCTGGCTCTGCTGCTGCAACAGGGCTTGATCCATGATCGCCGCCAAACGCTGGTAACGTTCACCGCCCAGACGCTTGAGGATATTCGCCAGGCTTTGCTGCAGGCGCTCGGCGAAGGCCTTGAATCCCTCCTCTGCACCCTGAAGGGCGATGAATTCGGCGCACAGGTCGATCACATAATCCTTGAGAATGCGCTCGACCCGGCCCGCCAGGCTGTCTTCCAGCCAGACCATGGGGAATTCCTGCATGCCCTGGTAGAGCTCCAGCGGCAAGGCGCTTTTGCCGATGATGCGGCCCTCGTCCTCGAGCACGAACTGCTCGATACCCCTCGCACGTTTTTTCAGGATATCGACCGCCAGGGCATTCTCGAAATCGATCTGCGCCGGCTGGACAGTGGCGCGCTTGCCGAAGCTGGAACCGCGGTGATTGGCATGGCCTTCCAGATCCAGGCTGTTGTCGAGCTGGGCGATCACCTCGGTCTTGCCGGTGCCGGTCATGCCGCCGACCAGAATGAAGTCGCACTGCGCCGTCGCTTGCTCGGTGGTTTCCAGGAGAAAGGTACGCATCGCCTTGTAGCCGCCGATCACCCGCGGATAGTCGATGCCCGCCTCGCTTTTCAGCCATTGCTGGACAATCTGCGAGCGCAGGCCGCCGCGAAAGCAATACAGATAGCCCTCGGGATTGGCCCTGGCAAAGGCCGCCCAGGCCTCAATCCGCTGCGCCTTGATCGCACCGCTGACCAGTTGATGACCCAGTTCGATGGCAGCTTGCTGGCCGCGCTGCTTGTAGCAGGTGCCGACTCTCTGCCGCTCATCGTCGTCCATCAGCGGCAGGTTGCGCACGCCGGGGAAGGCACCCTTGGCAAACTCCACCGGGGCGCGGGCATCCATCATCGGCGTGTCGTTGAGAAACAGTTGGCGGTAGTCCTGAGTGTTGTCGCGCATCACAGCACCTCGACGGCGTAGTGCTGTCGCTCGAGCAATTGGCCGATCGGCTCGAGCGCCAGGCCCAGTTCGGCGGCGAGGACCAGAAACTCCGCTTCGCCCTCGGCGGTCACCGCGATCAGCAGGCCGCCACTGGTCTGCGGGTCGCACAGCAGAAGTTTGTACAGCTCGGGTAGCGGCGCAATCTTCTCGCCGTAACTGTCGAAGTTTCGCTGGGTCCCGCCCGGCACACAACCCTGCTCCAGGTAGTACTCGACGCTGGCCAGGCGCGGCACCTTGGCGAACTCGACACGTGCCGTCAGGCCGCTGCCGTCGGCCATCTCGACCAGGTGGCCGAGCAGGCCGAAACCGGTGACATCGGTCATCGCGGTGACTCCCGGCAACTTGCCGAAGCGGCTTCCGGGCTTGTTCAGGGTGCACATCCAGTCGCGCGCCAGGCCAACATCCTCGCTGCGCAGCTTGGCCTGTTTCTCCGCCGTGGTGAGGATGCCGATGCCCAGGGGTTTGCTCAGGTACAGCTTGCAGCCCACGGTAGCGGTGTCGTTGCGCTTCATATGGCGCTTTTCCACCAGGCCGGTGACGGCCAGGCCGAAGATCGGCTCGGGGGCATCGATGGAGTGCCCGCCCGCCAGCGGGATACCTGCCTGGTCACACACCGAGCGGGCGCCGCGAATCACGTCACGGGCCACTTCCGGGGCCAGCACATTGACCGGCCAGCCGAGAATGGCGATGGCCATCAGCGGGTCGGCGCCCATGGCATAAATGTCGCTGATCGCGTTGGTAGCGGCGATCCGGCCAAAATCGAAGGGATCGTCGACGATCGGCATGAAGAAGTCGGTGGTCGACACCACGCCGCGTTCTTCGTCGATGGCGTAGACCGCGGCATCGTCACGCGAGGCATTGCCGACCCAGAGATTGGGGTCGAGATTCTGCGCGCCACTGCCAGCCAGGATCACCTCCAGCACCTTGGGGGAAATCTTGCACCCGCAGCCAGCGCCGTGGCTGTACTGGGTCAAACGGATTGGCTCGCTCATGGAATCTCACTCATATCGTCGACAGGCGGCGGCATTCTATCAAATGTGGCCTTGGCGCCAGTGGTCGGCGCGCGGTATGTTGATAAAACAATGCGTTACGGGGGTAAATGATGACGAAGCGAGTAGCGTTGGTCCTGGGCTCAGGCGGCGCGCGTGGCTATGCGCATATCGGCGTGATCCAAGAGCTGGAAGCGCGCGGCTACGACATTGCCTGCATCGCCGGTTGCTCCATGGGCGCGGTGATCGGCGGCATCTATGCCGCTGGCAAACTAAAGGAATACAGCGACTGGACCCAGAGCCTGGATTACCTGGATGTCCTGCGCCTACTCGATGTCAGCTTCCGCCTGGGCGCCATTCGCGGCGAGAAGGTGTTCGGCAAGATCCGCGAAATCGTCGGGGAGATCAATATCGAGGATCTGTCGATTCCCTTCACCGCAGTCGCTACCGACCTGACCAACCAGCAGGAAATCTGGTTCCAGGAAGGCTGCCTGCACCAGGCCATGCGTGCCTCGGCGGCGATCCCCAGCCTGTTCACCCCGGTGATCCAGGGTAAGCGCATGCTGGTCGACGGCGGCTTGATCAATCCGCTGCCAATAGTGCCGGTGGTGTCCAGCCATTGCGACCTGATCATCGCGGTCAACCTCAACTCGACCAACCAGCAGCATTACCAGTTACCCGTGATCGAAAGGCCGCCGGCGCTGAAAGGCCGCTTCGACCTGGTGATGAACTCGCTCGGCTCACGGCTGCCCACTTTTCGCCGCAAGCACGGCGAGGACGACGAATTACTGATGGCAGAACCGCCTCACGAGCAGCCAAACCCCTGGCTGCAGCGACCTGCCGAGCCCACCCCCACTGAGGGGAAAAGCGCAGGCGCCACCAAGTCTGCCAGCGGTTCGCGGGTCGCCGACCTGAGCGGGCCGGCCTCCCTGCTGGAGCTGATCAACCAGAGCTTCGAGGTCATGCAGACCTCACTGGCACAGTACAAGATCGCCGGCTACCCGCCTGACATCCTGATCAACGTACCCAGGCGCGCCTGCCGCTTCTTCGAGTTCTACAAGGCCCCGGAATTGATCATGCTCGGTCGACAGATCGCCCGCGACACCTTGGAGAAATACGAACAGGATAACTAGTCCAGCCCATCGGGTGGCAGGCTCTCGCGCGGCGACTGAGACACTGGTGCCTTGTTTGCCACCCAGTCGGTGAGCAGGCTGTAGGCCACGGCGAGCAAGGTCGGACCAAGGAACAGGCCCATGAAACCAAAGGCCAGAAGGCCGCCAAACACGCCGAGCAGGACCACCACCAAGGGCAGGTTACCGCCGCGACTGATCAGATAGGGCTTGAGGATGTTGTCCACGCCACTGATCACGAACATGCCCCAGATTCCGAGAAAGATGGCAAAACCATAGTCGCCCTGAGCGAACAGCCAGGCAGTGGCTGGTACCCAGACCAGTGGCGGCCCCATGGGGATCAGGCTGAACACGAAGGTGAGGATGCCGAGGATCAGCGCACCCGGTACGCCGGCTATATAGAACCCGATAAACGCCAACAGCGCCTGCGCCGCCGCCGTACCGATGACGCCGTTGACCACCCGCTGTACGGTGCCGGCAACCAGCTCCAGGTAGTGTTCAGCACGATCCCCGATCAGGCGCTCAAGCAGGCTCCGAGCAAACTCCGCAAGACGCGCCCCGTCGCGGTAGAAGAAGAACACCAGCACCAGGCTCAGGGACAGCTCAAGAATCCCCCCGCCCACTTGCGCACTTCGGGCCAATAACCAATTGCCGACCTGACCGAGATAGGGTTTGAGGGTGGCGAAAAACGCCACGCCCTGCTGATCGATGGTCTGCCAGAGCCTGAGCAGACTTTCACCTACCAGCGGGATGCCCACCAACCAGTCCGGCGCTGGAGGCAGGCCTGTGACCTGGTAACCCTTGAACAGCGCCGTGGCTGCGCCGACATGCTCGGCCAGGTTTAACCCCAGCATCACCAAGGGCACCGCCACCAAGCCAATCCAGCCCAGAGTCAGCAGTCCGGCCGCAGCGGTTTGTCGGCCATTGAGCAAGCGGGTCAGCCCGCGCATCAGCGGCCAGCTGGCAAAGGACAACACGGCAGCCCAGAACAGCGCCGAGCCAAACGGCGCAAGTACCCACAGGCTCGCGCCGAGTAGCCCGAGGAGCAAAATCTGCACCAGCAAGCGATCGTTATTGAGCATTATTGCAACTCCGAAAGAGAGAAACGACGCTAGGAGCCTGTCGGACTTGACCGTCCGTAGCGAGGGAAATCCGGCTTGAGTCAGTCTTGCTGATCTTTCGCGGCGAATAGCGAGCTATTTAACGAGAAAGAGCGGCAAAAATGGGCAAATCCGGCTTTTCCGCAGTAGGTCAGGGTTAAGTCTGACAGGCTCCCAGACCCTGCACCTCAGGTGCAGGGCCCAGTCAGCAGGCCATTACCGGATGGTTAGCGCAGCAGGTTGATACGGAACCCTGCCACGGTGGCATCGCCCAGCTCTAGCCGTGACGCCCTGACCCGCTGTTCGACCAGCGCCTGGCGCCAGGCTTCGGCCTGGGCACCGGACAGGCTAACGCGCAAGGTGCTGTCGAGGTTGAGGCAGCGCGCCAGCAATGTCACCCAGGCTTCACTTGGCTCAGCCTGCTGAGGCAGGCGCAACTCGCCACCGTCCTTCAGCTGGCGGAGCAAGGTGGCCGGCGTTGGTAACACTTCAGCCAGCGGTGCATCAGCCGCGAGCAGCTCGACATGCAAATAGGCTCGTTTATTGCCCCGAGTGATGCTGTAGAGCGCCAGCAAACTGTCGTGTCGCGGCTCGGCCAAGCGCATCAGCACGTAGGCCTGCTCGTCATCGGAGCCATAGAGGATGCGGTTGCCGAATACCGCATTGGCCCAGAGGCTGCTCGATCCGCACTCACGGGCCTGACACCAGTAGAGCAACTCGGCATCCTGCGCCTGCAACGCTTCGCGGGCAGCGGTGAATACATCATCGGCCGTATGGGTGCGCGGCAACTCATACGTCAGCGAGGTCAGCTGCCCCTGCACCGCCACTTCGCGCTCATAGCGCAGGCGGCCACTGATACGTCGAATCGAACCTTGCGGGTAGATCCGCTCCTGCTCGGCGGCTTCGTTAAAACTGACGATCTGGCTACCGGGAAAACGCGGCAACACTTCGAGATCGCGGCTACCGGCGACATCCGCCGCAGATACAGCTGCCACCATGGCTGCGCTTGCCACCCCCCCTGCCAACAGACTGAACCAACCCATGTGAGCCCTCATTGGATTAGCATCGACTGGGCGGTCTTAACCGCGCTGTCATCCAGTACTTCGCGGCGCGGCAAGATTATGCCGCGCTGCACCGCCGGGCGGCTCTCTAGCGCATCGATCCAGCGCTGCAGGTGCTCCAGCCCCTCGATCGAGACCCCCGACCAGTCATGAATGCGCACCCAGGGGTAGGTGGCGATATCGGCAATGCTGTAGTCGCCGGCCAGGTATTCGGCCTCACCCAGGCGTCGATCCAGGATCTCGTAGAGACGCCGGGTTTCGTGCTGGTAACGGTCAATCGGGCCTTGCAGCTTCTCCGGAAAATAGCGGAAGAACACATTGGCCTGACCCTGCATCGGGCCGATACCACCCATCTGGAACATCAGCCACTGCAACACCAAGGAGCGGCCCTTGAGGTCCTGCGGCAGCAATTTCCCGGTCAGTTCGGCGAGGTAGATCAAAATCGCGCCGGACTCGAATACGGCGAAGTCCCCGTTATCGCGGTCGACGATAGCCGGAATCCGGCCGTTGGGGTTGATCTTGAGAAATTCCGAAGTCTTCTGCTCTTTGCGCTCGAAACTCAGCGCATGCAAGTTGTAGGGCAACTGCAGCTCCTCGAGCGCAATGGTCACCTTGTGACCATTGGGGGTCGCGGCGGTATAAAGGTCGATCATGCGATTCTCCATTGCAATCGGCCCCACCTTCCCCAGTTGCCTTTGGCAAGTCAAGACGAGTGTAAGAAAGGATTGAAACAGTCTGCGACGAGTTGCGCGCCAGCTTCGTCATCCAGATGCAGATGATGCCCGCCGGGCAGGCGGGTCAGGTCGATCGGCAAGCCGCTCACCAGCTCGGCGAACTGCGGCTGCGCCACGAACATGCCCTGCTCGGCCAGCAGCAGGCTGACCGGGCATTGCAGGTGCCGGACAAAAGCCATGGCATGGGCATGGGTCAGGCGCAGTGGCGATGGCAGGGTCAGACGGCTGTCGGTGCGCCAGGTATAACCACCCGGCACCGGCATCAGCCCGCGCTGGGCCAGCAACTCGGCGGCTTCGCGGCTGACCGCTGCGGTTCCGCGCATGCGCGCCTGAACCGCACGTTCAAACTCGGCGTAGACCGGCTTGCGCTTGCCGGCCAGGGCCATCTGCGCCTTGAGCGCCTCGGCCAGTTTCTGCGGCGCCGTGTCGGCCTCGCCAGTGTAGGGAATCAAACCGTCGATCAGCGCCAGGCGTTCGACTCGCTCGGGCAGTGCACCTGCCAGCAAGACCGAGACGATGGCGCCCATCGAATGACCGAGCAGGGAAAACCTCTGCCAGCCGAACTGCTCGGCCACCTGCAAGACATCGTGCACATTGTCCCAGATGCTATAGCTGGCCCCCGGCGGACGGTGATCGGAATGGCCATGACCGGCGAAATCCAGGGCGACGATGCGCAGCCCCGGCAACTTGGGCGCCAGCCGGGCGAAACTCGCGGCATTGTCCAGCCAGCCGTGCAAGGCGATCACCGGCAGGCCATCCGCCGGGCCATACAGATGGGCCGCCAGCTCGATATGCGGCAGGCTCAGGCGTACTTCCTCGAACGGCAGCTTCATGCGGATACCTCAACAGGGGGTTGACCGGACCAGCGCTGGAACAGTGACCGCAACAGCTCGGCCGTGTCCTGCGGCCGCTCCAGGGGGAACATGTGTCCGCCCGGCAAGGTCAGGTACTCACCCCTGGCCATGCGTCGAATCAAGTGCGCATGATGCGGTAGCACCACACGGCTGTGCCGACCCCGGATCATGGCCAGCGGCACTTGCAGCTGCTGCGGGCGCCCTGGACTCGTGTGCGGCACGCTGCGGTAGATACTGATTTCCGTGGCCGGGTCGAAACGCAGGCGCAGGCCCGACTCTTTGCCGTGCAGGCCATGTAGCAGATAGGCCTCCAGGCATTCCGGATCGAAACGGCGAAACAGGCTCTTGGCGGCGAAGTAGCTGCGGGCCTCGATCAGGTCGGCGAACTCTTCGCGCCGCCCCAGGGTGCGTCCAGCCGGGGTGATGCGATCGATAAAGCCGAAGCGCTTGGCCGCACGAATAACGATGCGGTCGGCCAGGGTCAGCACAGGCGAATCGAGCATCACCACCCCGCGGTACAGCTCAGGCCTGAGCAAGGCCGCGTGGTAATGCAGCACACCGCCGAGCGAGTGGCCGACGCCCCACACGGGCTCGCCGTGCTGCTCGAGATGATGCAGCAGCTCGTCGACCAGGTTGCTCCAGTTGTCATTCACCGGGAAGCGCGGATCGTGGCCGTGTTGCGGCAGATGCAGCATTTGGTAATCCGGGGCCAGGGCGGCGAACAGCTTTCCGTAGGTGGCCGAGGGAAAACCATTGGCATGGGCGAAGAACACGGGCTGAGTCATGGTGGCAGGCTTAGGCGAAATGATCTGGGGATTGTCCGGCAGCCACGCCGACACGGCAATGACGAACCGGCCAGTGAATGACGGCACTATGGCCAAACGCAAGGGGAGGCCCGCCAGCAAGTCGACGCGGGCCGGTTGCGACCCGATTCAACGGAGCGCCGGGCCGTTCTTGCCCAACGGCACGATGGCCATGGTCAGCCGGGAGATGCAGCTGATTTTGTCGTCCTCGCCGCTCAGGCGAATGTCCCAGACATGGGTGGTGCGCCCCAGATGTATCGCGCGCGCCACTGCCGTGACCCTCCCGCTGCGCAAGCCGCGCAGGTGGTTGGCATTCACCTCCAGGCCGACGCAGTAGAACTGACTGCTGTCGATACACAGGTGGCTTGCCATGGAACCGAGAGTTTGCGCCAACACCACAGAGGCGCCACCGTGCAGCAGGCCATAGGGCTGATGAGTGCGGGCATCGACCGCCATGCTGGCGCTGAGGGAGTCGTCGAAAAACTCGAAGCGAATGTCCAACTGTTCGCCGATGGTCTTGTGCAAGGTCGCGTTGAGCTGTTCGACATCCGGGGTTTACCGCCACAGGCTCATGGGAAATCCTTTTTTGCGGTTTAAGGAAAGCGGTTCGGTCCGGGAACTTCCCGGACCGAAGCCGTCACTCGTGCCATAGCACCGTTTCGTGGCGCTCGACCCAGTCGGCGAAGCGCGGCCCGTAAGCGCCTTCGACCACCGCGCGCTTGATCTTCAGGGTCGGCGTGAGGAAGCCGTTGTCCACTGCCCAGACGTCCTTGACCAATACCAGACGCTGCAAGCGCTCGTGCTTGTCGAGATCCAGATTGACCTGCTCAAGCAGGGCCTTGAGGCTGCGCTCCAAATCGCCACGGCTGCCATTGGCGACCTCCAGACGGCCGACATCGGAAAGCACACAGAGCGCCATGGGCTGAGCCATACCATCACCGACCACACACACTTGCTCGATACGCGAATGCACGGCCAGACGGTTTTCGATCGGCGCCGGGGCGACATACTTGCCCTTGCTGGTCTTGAAGATTTCCTTGATCCGTCCGGTCAGGCGCAGGTTGCCCTCGCTATCCTGCTCCCCCTTGTCGCCGGTGCGCAGGAAGCCGTCGGCGGTGACGGTTTCCGCGGTTTTCTGCGGATCCTTGTAATAACCCTGCATGGTCGCACCACTGCGCACCTGCACCTCGCCATCCTCGGCGATACGCACCTCCACACCGGGGCTGTTCTGGCCAATCCAGCCAGACTTGAATTTGCCCGGCCGGCCGACATGCGAGTAGCCGCAGTTCTCGGTCATGCCATAGACCTCGAGTACTTCCAGACCCAGGCGCTTGTACCAGTTGAGCAAGGTCTCAGGCACAGGCGCGGCGCCAGACAAGGCATAACGCACCGAATCCAGGCCAAGACCGGCAAGCACCTTGTTGCCGACCACACGACCGAGCAGGGGCAACTTGAGCAGGAAGTCGAGTCTTGCAGCCGGCATCTTGCTGTACACCCCCATCTGGAACTTGGTCCAGATCCGCGGCACGCCGAAGATTACCGTCGGCCGGGCCCGCTTGAGATCTTCGAGGAAGGTCTCCAGGCTCTCGGCGAAGAATACCGTCTGCCCAGAGTAGATCGACGCCATCTCGACGAACATGCGCTCAGCCACATGACACAGCGGCAGGTAGGAGAGGACCCGATCGTCTTCACCGACCCCGAACAACTCGGTGGCATGGCTGGCGGCAAAACCCAGGTTGCTGAAATTGTGCATTACCCCTTTCGGCGTGCCTGTGGTGCCGGAGGTATAAATGAGGGTGGCCAGTTGATTGGCTGAAGGCGTGGGATTGTCCTGAATCGGCGCGCAGGCTTGCAGCTCATCCCACAGGTAACTGAACGGCCCCGTGGGGCGCAACGGCAAGCCGATGGTTGGCAGCTCATCAGGCACCCCCGCCGCCATATCCGGCCAGTCGTCCAGCTTGCCGACGAACACCAGCACCGCCTCGGAATGGTTGAGCACCTGACGCACCGAGTCGGCGGTCAGGTTGGGGTACAGCGGCACCGAGACGTGTCCGGCCATCCAGATCGCCAGGTCGGCGATGATCCAGTGCGCACAGTTCTTGGAAATGATCGCGATACGGCTGCCTTGCGGCAGCTCCCGGCTGCGCAGCCAGTTGGCGCTACGCCGTGCCTGCTCGCCGACATCGGCCCAACTCAATTCCTCAAGCTGACCACCTGGCAACGGCTGAACCATGTAGCGCTTATTCGGGTGTCGGGCTTCACGCTGGTAAAACATGTCCAGCGGCAAACGGATTGCATCGGCCACAGGCCTTCCTCCTTTGTTGTTTTTGTGGAGCAAACCAAGCAATTGCTTGGTTTGACTATATCCACGCACAAAGGCAAGCGGCAAGTGAAGAAGTGTTTCGCTGTGTAGTCCAATTTCAGCCGTGTTGCGGGTGCACCAACGCGAGCAAATCCATCAGGCCGGCAGCCAGAACGTCGCCTTCCAGCTCGGCCAAGCTGGCGGTGTGCATGGGCAGCGGCTGCTGCCTGTGACCGTGGATCAACAGCCCGGCCAGGGTGCCGACCAGTGGCTGGTGGCTCACCAGCAGCAACTCGCCATCGTCGTAGCGATCGAGCTGGCGAAGGACTTCGCGCGGGTCGCTATCCGGCGTCAGCCAGGGCACGGTGTGGATAGCGCCGGTGTAACCCAGGGCGTCGCGGACCAGCGCGGCGGTTTGTTGCGCACGGACATAGGGACTGGCCAGGATCGCGCCGAGCGCACGCCCCTCCAGCTGCACCGTCGCCTGGCGCACCTCCTGGCAACCATGCGCCGTCAAGGCGCGCTCGGCATCGCTGCGCGCCTGTACTTCGGCCTCGCCATGGCGCAATAACCACAGCCTCATTGGCCAAGCCTCACAGCTTCGGTTCTTCGTCACGCACCGGGTGTGGCGCGGGTGGCACGCTATGCGGCGCCTGACCTTGCGGGAGCTGCGGGGTCGGCCAGTCGGCGAATGGCCAGGGCTTTTCTTCGCTATTGAAGGTACCGAAGCGGCCGATCTGTGCCAGGTACTGGCTCAGGCTGTCACCAAATCCGAGCAGGCTGGCGCTTGGCGCACCATAAAACAGCCGGTAGCCCAACTGCAGCAAGACCACGCCCCCGAGCACCAGCTCGGCCAGTTGCCAGACGATGACGAACACTGCCATCCAGAGAATCCGCAGCAGAATGGACTCGCGTTCCAGCTCTTTAGGCTCTTCGCTCATGAAAATCTCCTTGTGCAGTCGCGGGTCAGAAACCCGTGGTGGGAATAAAATCGACATCGGTCTTGGGCTCGGCAAGCATCAACTCTCCGATCACCTGATCCAGCGTGCGCCCCTCGAACACAATGGCATGCAAACCTGCAACCAGTGGCATGTATATCTGCAATTCCTCGGCCTTGTCCTTGAGCACCTTGATGGTGTTGACGCCTTCGGCCACCTCGCCCAATCGTTCCACCGCATCCTCGAGGCTCAGGCCCTCGCCCAAGGCGAAGCCGACCTGATAGTTACGGCTTTTCTCCGACGAACAGGTGACGATCAAATCGCCGACCCCAGCCAGACCGAGGAAGGTCATGGGGTTGGCACCCAGTTGCACGGCAAAGCGGGTCATCTCCGCCAAAGCACGAGTGATCAGCATGCTCCGGGTGTTCTCGCCCATGCCCATGGCCGAGGCCATTCCGGCCATGATTGCGTAGACGTTCTTCAGTGCGCCGCCCAGCTCCACGCCAAAGCGGTCGCCACTGGCATAGACGCGGAAGGTACGGCCATGCAGAGCCTCCTGAACGCGCAGGCACAGCTCTTCATCCTCACTGGCGATCACCGTGGCAGTCAGCGCATGTTCGGCGACCTCCCTGGCCAGGTTCGGACCGGACAGTACGCCGATGCGTGCCCGCGGGGCGATCTCTTCGAGGATCTGGCTCATCAGCTTGAAGCTATGCGCTTCGATGCCCTTGATGGTGCTGACCAGCAGCTTGCCATCGAGCTGCTCAGCTACCGGCTGCAGCACCTGACGCAGGACGCTGGAGGGCAAGGCGACAAAGACCAGCTGGCAGGCATCCAGGGTCGCGGCAAGGTCAGAGAGGGGGACCACACCCGAGTGAATTTTAATCCCCTTGAGATAACGCGGATTTTCGCGCGTAGCGAGGATGGCCTCGACTTGCTCCGGGTCACGCATCCAATGCAACACATGCTGACCATTCTCCGCCAGCAGGTTCGCAATTGCAGTGCCGAAGCTGCCGCCGCCGAGTACGGCTATGGGTTGCTGCTCAGTCATAAAGGTATCCGTTTTGGGCCGTGCGCAATGGCAATCTGGATTGCATTATACGGGCCGACAGGGCTGCGGCCAGCTTTTAGCTGGAGCCCAAGCCTTGCGCGGACTGGCAGAAATGCGCTCCCGCGTGTGCAGGTCGACTGAAAAAGCCGCGTGGCTCGGTTAATATGCCACCCCCTAACCACGAACAAGGCCGTTGCGTGGCAATCAACATCCGAGCCTCACTCCACCTGTCCATGCTGGCATTGTTGGCCACTGGCGAAGTGTTGGGCAATGACCTGTTCGACAGCGACTACGCCATGCCTGAGGTACTCACTGCCACGCGCCTGAAGCAGTCGCCGGCGGCAGTTCCCGGCAGCGTCACGGTACTCGACAGCGCCTTGATCACAGCCAGCGGCGCCCGTGATATCCCGGAACTGCTGCGCCTGGTACCAGGCATGATGGTCGGCTACCGCAACGGCAACCAGGCTACCGCCAACTACCATGGCAGCAATGTCACCGAGGCACGCCGCCTACAGGTGCTTATTGATGGTCGCTCGGTCTATCGTCCCGGCCTGGCTAGCGTGGACTGGACGGATATCCCCGTGGCCATCGAAGACATCGAGCAAATCGAGGTGTTTCGCGGACCGAACACCGTCAGCTATGGCGCCAACGCCCTGATGGGGGTGATCAATATCCTCACCCGCCACCCCCTCAACAGCCGCGGCACTCGCCTGAAAACCACCCAGGGCCAGCGCGGCATCCATGACTGGTATGCCAGCCACGGCAATGCCTGGCAGGACGGCGCACTGCGCCTGTCACTGTCAGGCCTGCAAGATGACGGCTTCGATCACGACCAGTTCGGCCGCGATTACCGCGACAGCCGTCGGCTCAACCGCTTCAGCCTGTCCGCCAGCCAGCAACTCGACAGCCGTCACAGCCTCGACTGGCAACTGGCGGCCAAGGAAGGCAGCAACCAGCGGCCCTATGGCTATACCCCGGTGTTCGACGCAATCGCGCCTGGCGACAAGGGGTCGGACGTAAAGGCCCGCGACTACGCCGGCTCACTGCGCTGGACCCTCGACTTGAGCCCCGAGCACAGCCTCCATCTGCAAAGTTCGGCACAGCACTGGCAACGCAAGCAGGTCTGGCGCGCCTGCGAGGCGGAAGTCGCCTTCAGCCCGGCCCTCGGCGAGTTGTGGGATCTCAACCCCTTCTATGTGGTCAAGTTCGGCGAGAACCCGCTCGGCGCGGTGCCTCCCGGTACGGCCCAGGAACAGGCACTGGCCACCGCCGTGCGCGCGCAATTGCTCGGCGGTGCCGCGGCCCCCGTCTGCGGCGACGTCAACCAGAGCATGCGCGAGACCCGCTACGATTTCGAACTGCAAGACACCCTGAGCCTTTCCGACGACTTGCGCCTGCTCAGCGGCCTGGGCTATCGCTACGACCAGGCGGACTCCGAGACCTATTTCAACGGCGCATTGAGCAACCACATCTGGCGCCTGTTCGGCCACCTGGAGTGGCAACTCGGCGCCCACTGGCTGGTGCAGGGTGGCGCCATGCTGGAAGACGACCAGCTGTCCGGCAGCTCGCTGACCCCGCGCATCGCCGTCAATTACCTGATCACTCCGCGCCACGGCCTGCGCGCGGTGTACTCCGAAGCCGTGCGCTCGCCAGACATGTACGAGAACAACGTCGACTGGCGCTACCGAGTGCGCAACCTGCAGCCGCAGGCCTTCGGCCAGAGCAGCGCGACCTATTTCGCCCGTTCCCGTGGCCCCGGCAACCTCGACCAGGAAATCATGCGTTCGCGTGAACTGGGCTACAACGGCTCATTTGCCGATGCGGGCATCAGCCTGGATATCAAGCTGTTCTACGACGAAATCCACGGCATGATCAGCGAGCCGCTGCGCAACGACAGGTTTTTCCCGAGCAACGCCAACCGCATGCGCTTCAGCGGTGCCGAGACCCAGATCGACTGGCAACTCAGCCATGCCGACCGTCTGCGCCTGAGCTACGCCTACGTCGACTTCAGCGCCAGCAGCCGCCTCGATCGGCGCCTCACCGCGCGCCACAGCGGATCCGCCGGCTGGCTGCGCGACTGGGGTCAGGGCTGGTCGAGCGCGCTGTTCTATTACGGCGCCGACCAGCTCAATCAATTCCATTTCCAACGATTGGACCTGCGCGTGGCCAAGCATATGGTCATCGGCAATACCGCCCTGGAACTGGCCGGAGTCTTGCAGCAGCGCCTCGACGATGAGGCTCTGACCTGGCAAGAAAACCGCCACGACCAACGACACCTGCTGTATTTCAGTGCGGAGCTAGACTTCTAGGATGGATTACACCGCCTCACGGATGAGCCCCATGCACTATTCATGGACACGCTACTGGCTCCTATTCTGCTGCCTCTCGTGCAGCTTGCCGTTGCGTGCTGCCGAGATCATTCTCAGCGGCGCCGAAGACAACCCAGCCATACACGCATTCAGCGCCGCCCTGGCCGAGCTGCGGCCGCTGGATCGGGTGCGGTTCATGCCGCTGGCACAACTGCCGAGCCCCAAACAAATCCCTGCCGATACCCGCCTGATTCTGCTTGACCTGCCCGCCCTCGACTGGCGCCTGAGCACTGCCGGCCCACCGACCCTGATGCTGCGCATCAGTCGGGTGCACGCCCAGGAACGCCTCGGCGATCGCCGTCCGGCAAATATCAGCCTGCTCTGGAGCGACCCGGCTCCCGCCCGCCAATTACGCCTGACCCGCCTGCTGTTGCCGCAGGCACAACGGATCGGCGTGCTTTACGACGAGCACAGCCAGTTCCTGCTCGACGAACTGCGCCGCGCCGCCACATCGCTGGGGCTGGAAATCGTTGGCCAAGCCTGGCCGGACAACCGTGACAATCGCCCCCTGCTGGCCCTGCTGCAGCGCAGTGACCTGATATATGCAGTGAACGATGAGGACCTGTTCAATCCACGCACAGCAAAAAACCTGTTGCTCACCAGCTACGCCCAACAGCGCGCCATGATCGGCCCCAACTCCAGCTTCGTGCGCGCCGGCAGCCTGGCGAGCATTTACAGCGACCGGCAAGACTGGCTGAACAGCCTCAACCAACTGCTCGACCAGCCTCCCGAGAGCTGGCCGCGCAGCGCTTACCCCGCCTATTTCAAAGTACTCGGCAACCGCCAAGTGGCGCGCGCACTGGCCATAGAACTGGCCGATGATGCGCGCCTGGCGCAGCAAGTGGCTGAAGGAGAAAACCTATGAAGCTGGGCCGTGGCTGGGACCTGCATACCCGCACTCAGTTGATCAGTGTCGGTCCGGCGCTGCTGATGACTTTGCTGTTGACTGGTTTTTTCACCTTCGAGCGCCTACAGGATCTGCGCCAAGAGCTCGACCACACTGGCCAGTTGATTGCCAGTCAGCTGGCCCCGGCGACTGAATATGGGGTTATCTCCGGCAACCTTGAGGTGCTCGACGCCCTGTTGCAGGCGACCCTGAAGACCCCGCACGTGCGCTTTCTCGAAGTGCGTGACCACGCCGACAACATCCTGGTGTATGTCGAACAGCCCAGCAGCAAAGGCCAGGGCAACACACAGGTGGAAATCTTCCATGCGCCCATTCGCCTGCAGCGGATCGCGCTGGACAGAGACTTTCTGCAAACACCGACTAGTGACGCGGGGCAAGCAACCGAGCACGACCTTGGTCGTGTTGTGGTCGGCATGTCGAATGACGCCTTCAACAGCCGGCAACAGGAAATTCTCCTCAAAGCCGCGGCGCTGGCGCTGCTCGCCCTGATCCTGACCTTTATCCTCGCCCGCCGCCTGGCGCGCCGCTTGTCACAACCCCTGAGCGCCATGGGCGACGCAGTCACGGCAATCCAGGGCGGCGACTTCCGCACCGCCCTGCCCGAACCCGAGGATGGCGAACTGGGCGCCCTGGCCCGACATATCAACAACCTGGCCAATGGTCTGAATCGCGCCGGCCTCGAGCAGGAGCAAGCCATGGCGCTGCTGATCAAGGCACGCGAAGAGTCGGAGCGTGCCAACAGCGCCAAATCCGACTTCCTGGCCATGATGAGCCACGAACTGCGCACCCCGATGAATGGCGTACTGGGCATGCTGCAACTGCTGGAAACCACCCAGATGACCCAGGAACAGGTGGAATATGCGGCGCTGGCTGCCGAGTCCACCGAGCACCTGCTCAAGGTCATCAACGACATTCTCGACTTCTCACGCATTGAGCGCGGGGCACTGGAACTGGAATCCATCCCCTTCAACCTGCTGGAACTGGTGCAGGCCTGTGTGCAGGTGTTCCAGCACAGCGCCCAGCAACGCGGTCTGGAGCTGCAACTGGACACTCAGGGCGGCCTGGAGTCGCTTGAAGTTCAAGGCGACCCGACGCGCATTCGGCAGATCCTGGTCAACCTGATCGGTAATGCACTGAAGTTCACCGAATCCGGCAGTATCCGCGTGCAAACCCGCTGGCAAGCGCTGGATGATCAGGTGTTGTGGCTCACCTGTGCAGTGCACGACAGTGGCATAGGCATCTCGGCCGAACGCCTGGAACACATGTTCGACGCTTTCCAGCAGGCCGACACCTCGATTTCCCGGCGCTACGGCGGTACCGGCTTGGGCTTGCCAATCGCCCGCACCCTGGCCGAGCGCATGGGCGGCACCCTGCGCGGCGAAAGCCAGGAGCAGTGCGGCTCGGTTTTCACCCTGGAAATACCCCTGCCCTTCTCCCGCCAGCTCCGCCAGATCACCGCCAATGCCCCGGCACAAGAGCACCAGGGACAAGGTCAGGATGTGCTCCTGGTCGAGGACAATCCAGTCAACCAGACCGTGATCGAGGCCATGCTGCGCAGCCTCGGGTATCAGGTCTGCCTGGTCGGCGATGGTGCCCAGGCGGTACAAAGCGTGGCGCGCCAGCACTTTGCCGCCATCCTGATGGATTGCCGCCTGCCGATCATGGATGGCTATGAGGCCACCCGACAAATTCGGCACCTCACGGGCCAGGCCGATATACCGATCATCGCCCTCACCGCCAATGCCTTGCAGGGCGATCGCGAGACCTGCCTGGACGCAGGCATGAATGATTACCTGGCCAAACCCTTCAAGCGCGCTGATCTGCAACGGATACTGCTACGCTGGCTGCCACCCCGACCTTCGACCAGTGTTCAAGACAGCTAAAGTATTGCAGGCTTGACCTGCATAGGCTTACCAATGCGCCCCGCTGTGGCAAGATATCGGGGTCGGAGTACCGTGTTACTCAGCGCGCTGTGACTTTCACCACAACGCAACAGTCTATGACTAGGCTACCGGTAGACGCACAATAAGTGGCGTGACCGCCCAGGACGATTCACCCAGCCTTGGCGCATGGGAAATATTGAGGAGCTCGCATGACCAAACAAAACGCCTTCACCCGGGAAGACCTGTTGCGCTGCAGCCGCGGCGAACTGTTCGGCCCAGGTAATGCGCAATTGCCCGCCCCGAACATGCTGATGATCGATCGCATCACCCACATCAGCGACACTGGCGGCAAGTATGGCAAGGGCGAGATCGTTGCAGAGCTCGATATCACCCCGGACCTGTGGTTCTTCGGTTGTCACTTCGAAGGTGACCCGGTGATGCCAGGCTGCCTTGGCCTCGACGCCATGTGGCAGTTGGTCGGTTTCTTCCTCGGTTGGCAAGGCAACCCTGGCCGCGGCCGTGCGCTCGGCTCGGGCGAAGTAAAGTTCTTCGGTCAGATACTACCGACGGCCAAGACAGTGACCTATAACATACAGATCAAACGCACCATTACCCGCTCGCTGATCCTGGCCATCGCAGATGGTACTGTCAGCGTCGATGGCCGCGAGATCTACAGCGCCGAAGGCTTGCGCGTCGGCCTGTTTACTTCTACCGACAGTTTTTAAAGGATTCCCCCCATGCGTCGCGTCGTGATTACTGGTCTGGGCATCGTTTCCTGCCTGGGCAATGACAAAGAAGCCGTCTCCGCTAGCCTTCGCGCTGGCAAGTCGGGCATTCGGTTCAATCCTGAATACGCCGAGAAGGGCCTGCGCAGCCAGGTTTCCGGCTCTGTTGACCTGAATCTGGAAGAGCTGATCGACCGCAAGGTCTACCGCTTCATGGGCGATGCGGCGGCCTTCGCCTACCTGTCCATGCAGCAGGCCATCGCCGATGCTGGCCTTAGTGACGAGCAAGTATCCAACCCGCGGGTCGGCCTGATTGCCGGCTCCGGTGGTGCTTCGACCTTCAACCAGATGGAAGCCATGGACATCCTGCGCGAGAAAGGCGTCAAGCGTGTCGGCCCCTACCGCGTACCGCGGACCATGGGCAGCACCGTTTCCGCCTGCCTGGCCACCCCGTTCAAGATCAAGGGCGTGAACTACTCCATCTCCTCGGCCTGCGCCACCAGCGCCCATTGCATCGGCAACGCGATGGAGCAGATCCAGATGGGCAAGCAGGACATGGTGTTCGCCGGCGGCGGCGAAGAAGAGCACTGGAGCCAGAGCTTCCTGTTCGACGCCATGGGCGCCCTCTCCACCCAGTACAACGAGACCCCGGACAAGGCCTCGCGCGCCTACGACGCCAAGCGTGACGGTTTCGTCATCGCCGGCGGCGGCGGCATGGTCGTGGTCGAGGAACTGGAGCATGCGCTCAAGCGCGGCGCCAAGATCTATGCGGAAATCGTTGGCTACGGCGCCACTTCCGACGGCTACGACATGGTCGCCCCGAGCGGCGAAGGTGCGGTGCGCTGCATGCAGCAGGCGCTGGCCACCGTGGATACGCCCATTGACTACCTGAACACCCATGGCACCTCGACTCCGGTCGGTGACGTCGCGGAAAGCCGCGCCGTGCGTGAAGTGTTCGGTGCCAAGGCGCCGGCCATCAGCTCGACTAAGAGCCTGACGGGCCACTCCCTGGGCGCTGCCGGTGTCCAGGAAGCGATCTACTGCATGCTGATGATGGAAGGCAACTTCATCGCCGGCTCGGCCAACATCGAGGAAATCGATCCCGAGATCGCCGACCTTCCGATCCAGCTCAAGACCGTCGAGAATGCCAAGATCGACACCGTCATGAGCAACAGCTTCGGTTTCGGCGGCACCAACGCCACCCTGGTACTGAAGCGCTGGACCGGCAAGTAAAGCGGCACCTGTAGCGGCTGGTTCAACCAGAACCAGTTGATCGCACGACAAAGGGCGCCCATGGGGCGCCCTTTGTTTTGCCTGGCATTCAAGCCACTTCCTTCACTTCATCGCTTGCCGTCTTGGCCCTGAAGCGCGGCAACAACATGGGCACACGCTGGCGATAGGCCTGGTACTCCGGATGAGCCCGCAGCAGATCGCGCTCTTCGAAGAAGATGCCGATCAGGATGTAGGCACTGGTCAGCAGTGCGAACAGCAGGTGCGTGGCTGTCATCTGCGGGGTGCACCAGAAGGCGAAGAACCAGCCCAGATACAGCGGATGACGCACCACCTTGTACGCTGCCGGAGTCTTGAACGGCAGCGCGGTGTAAGGCTTGCCCAGCAGTTGCAACCAGACCTGACGCAAGCCGAACAGGTCGAAGTGGTTGATCAGGAAGGTGCTGTACAGCACCAGCGCCCAACCGAAGGCAAACCCGGCCGACAGCAGCAAACGAGCACTGCGATTGTCCACCTGCCAGATGACCCCACCCAGCGGCTGCCAGAAGTAGAACAAGGCAATCAGGGCCAGGCTGGAAAGCAGGACATAAGTGCTGCGTTCGGCTGCCTGGGGGATGATCCGTGTCCACCAGGCCTTGAAGGCCGGCCTCGCCATCACACTGTGCTGTACAGCGAACAACGTCAGTAAGAGCACGTCGATCACCAGGGCATTGCCCAGAGCAAGCTCGGGCACACCGTCTATCCGCTGTGGCACCAGCGGCAAGTTGCCAACAAAAGCGATGGCATAGAGAAACGTGGCAAAGAACACGGCATAGCTGGCCACACCGTAGAAAAAGATCGCAAGGCGTTTCATGGTAGGAACCTCATGGCAGACCAGATCTGATCGGCTGGTCGCTGAATCAAGGGATTAGCAGGCGGCGTGACCGGCATCCAGCACGTTGCACACCTCGGTGATGCGATCCGCCGGAAAGCCACTGATCTGTGCATGGCGCCGGATCAACTCCGGGCTCTCGGCCAGGTAGATACAGAACAGCTTGTCGTCGGTGACATAGGAGTGCAGCCACTGGATATCGCCACCCAAGCCTTTGAGAACCTGATGAGAGTGGCGAGCAGCAACGGCCAGTTCGGCCTGGTTAATTTGCCCGGCACGGGGGATATGGCGTTCGATCACATAGCGTTTCATGGGTACGTCCTGCCTCGTTTTGCAAAGCTGCAGACCGTTCTGCAGTTGAGGTCAGGTTGCACTGCGCCTGTATCAGTAGAACCACTGGGCGTGCATGCTTTGTATGGGTTTGGTTTCAGTCGGTTTTGTGGGCCAGCGTTGCGCTTAACCAATCATGCAGCCGAACTTGGTCGAGGGGCTTGTGCAGCAGTGCACAGACACCCTGGGCCAGCACCTCGGTCTCACTCAAGCCATCGCTGAACCCGGTATAGAGCGCGATCGGCCAATCGGCACGGGCAGCCAGCAGGCGCCGGGCTAGCTGCAAGCCGGTCAGGCGTGGCATGCACTGGTCGAGGATCACCAGATCCCAGGCATAGGGGGTGCTCAACAACTCCACTGAAGCCTGCTCGGCGTCACACCAAACCTGCACTTCGAGGCCCCAGCCAGCCAGACGTTCGGCCATGAATTCGACCACCAGCGGCTCATCATCGACCACCGCCACGCGCCCACGCAGCCTGGGCAAGACGTCCTCAGCTAGCGCAGCAGGCTTGACTGACAGCATCTGGCTCAAGTCTTCGTCGAGCAACGGAATCAGCACCTCGAAGCGAGAGCCCTTGCCGAGCTCGCTGCGCAAGCGGATATGCCCGGCATATTCATGGACGATGCCATGGGCCATGGACAGCCCCATGCCGCTGCCTTGCCCCTGCGCCTTGGTACTGAAGAATGGCTCGAAGATTCGGCCCTGCAGCTCCTCGGCAATACCTGGCCCGGAATCCTCCACCGACAGCCGCAGATAATCGCCAGCGAAGCACTGCTGACAGGACGCGCACACGCCCTGCTGTACCCGGCAACGCTGCAGGTCGATACGCAGGCGGCCGACGCTCCCCATGGCATCGCGGGCATTGATGCACAAGTTCATCAATACCTGCTCCAACTGCACCGGGTCGACCAGCACCGGCGGCAGGTCGGCGGTCAGCTCTGTCACTATTTCCACGCTGGCGGGCAAGGTCGACTGCAGCAGCTGCAGGAAATCGCCGATCAACTTGCTCAGTCGCACCGGCTGCGGCTGGCCGCGGCTGCCGCGACTGAAGGTGAGCATTTGCTGGATCAGATCGCGGGCTTTTTCCGCCGACTGTTGCACCCGCGCCAGGTAGCGGCACAGGCGCTCATCCTGCTGTTGCTCGGCCAACTCCTCGGCCATCACCGTGTAGCCGAGCATGCTGGTCAACAAATTGTTGAAGTCATGGGCGATACCGCCAGTCAGATGGCCGATTGCCTCCATCCGCTGAGCCTGGCGCAACTGCTGTTCGAGTCGCTCGCGCTGCTGCTCGGCCTCCTGGCGCTCGGTGATATCGCGTACGAAACCGATGAAGTGGGGCCCCTCTGGGCTCTCCACCACGGAAATGGCCAGTTCGGCAGGGAACTCCTCGCCGCTGGCGCGCTGCGCCCGCACCTCGACCCGCCGTCCCAGATAGGGTCCTTCGCCGGTTTCCAGGTAATGCTGAAACCCCTGCTGGTGAGCGGCGCGGGTGCGTTCGGGAATGAGCAACTCGGCCAGGGGCCGGCCCCGCACTTCGTCTCGGCGATAGCCAAAACACTGCTCGGCCGCGGGATTGAAGGTGGTAATACGCCCCTGGGCGTCCATGCCGATGATGCAGTCCAGCGCACTGCCGACGATGGTGCGGTACTGCTGTTCACTTGCGCGCAAGGCACTTTCGGCTTCCTTGCGCTGGGTTATTTCGCGGGTGAAGGCGAGAATGCGGTCGATCCCGCCGATGGTCGCGCGCTTCAGGAACACCTCATCCCAGTGCAGGCTGCCGTCGCGGCTGCGCCTGCGCCACTCGAAGCGCTGCGGCCCCTCGCTGCGTGCCCGCCTCAGCCAGCTGGCGGCGTCCTCGCCGGTGTAGGGTGAAGAGCCGGCACTGAAGACGTCAATATTGCGCTGCAACATTTCCGTGTAGCTGTAGCCATAGGCCTGGCAGGCGCGTGGATTGACATCCACCAGGGCGCCGCTGTCCAGGTCATGAACGAAGATAGCGTCCTCCGAGGCCTCAAAGATCGCCCGGTAGCTGGCCTCGGCATCCAGCCGCTGCAGCTCTGCGGCGGCCCGTACGGAGAAGATGCGCAGGATCGACTCGACCTGATTGCGCGCCGGCAGCGGCCCGCTGTGCCCCACGGCGATCAGACCCAGTGGTCGACCATCGCTGGCGAACAACGGGTAACCGGCATAGCTGTCCAGTTTGAATACGCGCAGGCTTTCGTCGGCGGCATAGCGCTTGCCCAACTCAGACTCGACCAGGTGAAAGGCTTTGCCGAATACGTCCTGACAGGGGGTACCCGCAATCGGGTAACTGACATTGCCGCGCAACTTGCCGGCGTAGTAGAGCGCCAGGGTGCTCAATTGCTGACTACTGGGGTCACTCATGCGACTGACGAAGGCGAAGTCGGCATGCAGCGACCGCGCCAGATAATGCACCAGCGCCTCGAACACCTCTTCGCTGCTGGCCGCCGCCACACCCAGGGCGACATGCCGCAGCGCCTCCTCGACCCGCTTGCGCTCGCTGATATCGGTGGAGATGCCGCACACGGCGATCACCTGTCCACTCTCGTCGAACAGCGGGAACTTGCTCGACAGATAGGTCCAGGAACGATTCTGCAGCAGCAGCTGCTCCTCGAATTCCACTGAATGGCGCAGGCTGATCACGCTCAGATCATTGGCACGCAGTCGATCGGCCACCTCGCTGGCAAACAGTTCATGGTCGCTGCGTCCCAGCACCTGCTCGGCCTGCATTTTGAAGAAGCGTTCAAATGCCGGATTGACCAAGCAGTAACGGCCTTCCAGGTCCTTGATGTAGATCACCGCACTGCTGTTGTCGACGATCTGCCGCAACGGATGATCGAGGACACTGCTGACCAGTGTCGGAGTCGGCTGAGTCATGTCATGTCTCCCCCATAACCGCTTTATCCTGAGTATAGGGAGGCGCAGCGCCGCCCAGTCGTGGCGGCAACCAGGCTGAAACAATTGAAACAAGCCGGACTCAGAGCACCAGCATGTAGCCAACGCCGCGCACAGTACGAATGATCTGTGGTTTTTCCGGGTCGTGCTCCAGCTTGCGGCGCAGACGAGCGATGCGAATATCGATGGACCGATCGTAAGGATTCCAGTCGCGGTTCTGGGTCAGATTGAGCAATTGATCGCGAGACAGGGGCCGGTTGGGGCGCTGCACGAAGGCCTGCAACAAGTCGAATTCCATGGCCGTCAGCACGACTTCCTGTCCCTGCTCGTCGCACAGTTGGCGGCGCTGCAGATCGAGGCGGTAACGTCCCAACGCAATGCCGGCGGCTGGTTTATCGGGCTCACTGCGCGCTGCTCGCCGATAGCGGCGCAACACACTCTTGACCCGCGCGAGCAGTTCACGAAGATCAAAGGGCTTGGCCAGGTAATCGTCGGCCCCCACCTCCAGGCCGATGGTGCGGTCAACCGGGCTGCCGGCGCCGGATATCATGATCACCGGCAGGTCGTGGTGTTCGCGCAGAAAGCGCGCTAGGCTCAGGCCGTCCTCGCCGGGCAGGCCGACATCCAGCAGCACCAGGTCGGGAATCACCGATTGCAGGGACTCGCGCATCTGCACACTATCGGCGCAACCCGCCACCCGATAGCCGTGCCCTCCGAGGTAATCTTCCAGTAGTTGACGTACAGCGTCGTCATCGTCGACCACCAGGATCTGCACGCCCTCCTCCATGCCACCACCTCGCCGACAGGCCATTCCTTACAGCATAGACAGGTCAGCCGCTGACGCTGCTGCGTTCAAGACGCATGCGCTCATGTCGCCCGACTGATTGACCAGGATCAAAGCCCAGGTCCCAGCACACCCTATGCTGTTACCCAGTCAAAACACGCCTGCCTTAAGGGCGGATGACCACTACATGAGGAATGCGGCATGACCCTAAAGACCATCAGCGCCCAGGGACAGATGAATGCGGGCATGAGCATCGAAGTGCAATGCGGCGAGCACCGCCTGGTCATGGACCAACCCCAGCACGCCGGTGGCCAAGGACTGGGGCCGACGCCCCTGGATGTGGTGATGGCCGCTGTGGCCGGCTGCTTCGGCACCCTGGGTCGCTACATCGCCCATCAGCAGAAGATCGAGCTGCGCGGCATGCGTTTCGAGATCGAAGCCGACTACGACCCCGACGGTTTGCTTGGCCGGCGCGATGACGTGCGCCCAGGGTTCCAGGCGCTGAGGGTCAAGGTAGAGATCGACGCTGACCTCAGTCGCGAGGAAAAGCAGGCCTTTCTCGAAGAGATCGAACGACGTTGCCCGCTGGCCGACAACCTGCTCAACGGTACCCAACTGCACAGCCAACTGGCCTGACCTGCCTGATCAGGCTCAGCGCACCTGAAAACGCTGCTCGGCCAGCTTGCGGTCATCCTGGAACACCAGGAAATGCCACTCACCCGCAACGACCTCATGGGGTTCGCTGAACTCGAAGGCCATGAGGTCCTGGGGTGCGCCCGGAACCAGCGCCTGTGTCACCACGAACTTGTCGTGATGCTTGCCATCCGGGGTGGTGATGCCAGGCGTGAGATAGAGCAGGGTCAGCGGCGCATCCCCGGCTGTTTTTCCCGCCAGGCTGTAACGCATGCCGAACTTGGTGCCGAGCTTGGCCGGGATCACCTCGCGGCGTTCGATTGGCTGGTTGCTCCGGGTCAGCAGCCGCTCGCCCGGTTTGAAGTCATCATATTGGCTGGCGAAGATACCGTATTCCACGGGCCCCTCGACCCGTACCTCGGCCTGCACCAGTCCAGTCATCAGCATGAGTGCGGCCAGCGCACTGAAACGGGGGTATTGCATGTCGCGCTCCTTGTTTGGGATGGCGCGAGCCTATGACACCCTTGTGACAGGCGAATGACAGCTGCTACTTGGCAGGCGTCGCCCCTGCCTTGCGCGGCAGTATGGCGAGGAAGTTGTCCCGCGCGACCCTGTGCGCCACCTCGGCGGGCAACGCATCGAGGAACGGTTCGAAGCCCTGCATGAGTTCGCCCACGCTATCGAAACGGCCGACCACGTCGGAGCCGAGCATGAAACGCTCTGGATAGCGACTGACCAGTTCCAGCCAAGCCGGGTCGGGCGCGCCCTGCTCATCCAGCAAATAAGGCCTGAGCATGCTCCAGGACAGATCGATATAAAGGTTCGGGTAGGCTTCGAGCATACGATCGAGAGTCGACAGGAGGAAATCCAGCTTGTCCTGATGCCGGTGTACTTCCAGGCTGGTGCCGGCATGTGCCCAGATAAAGCGCACGTGCGGATGATTGCGCAGCGGCGCTTCCATTTCCGCCAGGTACAGCGGGTTGCGCTCACGCTGGGAGGTGATGTTGGAATGCAGCATCACCGGTAAATCGTACTCGGCGGCGAGGTGATAGACCCGCGCCAGCGCCTCGTTGTCGGCTCGAGGAGCATCCCCATGGATCAGCGCGGTCAGGTCGTCGTGCCGGGTGAACACCTCGCCGATGCCCTGCCACAACCCCGGATCCATTTCGAGCATGCGGCGGATATGCGCATCGGCGTTCATGTCGGTGGGATTGAAGCCGGACAGGAAGGGGTGAAAGCGCCTACGCTGTTCGGCGGGCAGCTGCTTGAAAGCATGCGCGATCAACACATCGGTGGCGCTGTACCAATAGGCATTGGCGTCATCGCCGGCGTAGTAGCGCGGACGCTTTGGTTCGTTCTCGTCCCATTTCTTCGCCACCGGGATGCCCGACAGCATCACATGCTCGACCTTGGCCTCGTCCATGCGTTTGAGCAGCTTGTCCATGCCGGCGCTTTCCTGGAAAAAATCGACGTAATGCAAGTGGGCATCGCTGTAGCGATAATCGCGGGAATGCGCACTGCTCGCGGCCAAAGCGAGGAACAGAATCAGGCTCAAACGTAGAAGTGGCAAAGCAGTGTCCTCCTGACAGCATGGACTGGGTAGACCCAGCAGATGCCCAGCAAGTTCAGCCAGCAGCCTGGCGTGACCAACGCCACCAGGGTGAACATGCAAGGCCAACGATAACCTGCACACCGTCGCTGCGCTCTGGCGGCGCTGGTCTGCAACCGCAGCCATGGGCTAGGCTGGCAGCCTAGCCCTATGCCGTATCCGGAGTTGCCATGAGTGCTAACCACAATGCAACCGGCCTGCTACTGATCCGGCCGCGCCAGGAGGACATCGCGGGGCAACCGATCCTGCGCCTACTGCCATCGGCCAAATGCCGCAGTGTCGGCCCCTTCGTATTCTTCGACCATATCCTCGAGAAGACCTATCCGCCCGGACCCGGCCTGAACATCAACCAGCACCCGCATATCGGCCTGTCGACCCTCACTTACCTGTTCGAAGGCCAATTGCAGCACAAGGACAGCCTCGGCTCGGATCAACGGGTCAAGCCTGGCGAAGTCAGCTGGATGACCGCCGGCCGCGCGGTGGCACATATCGAACGCACCCCGGCCAGGTTGCAAGATAGCGGCTCGCGCCTGCATGGCCTGCAAATCTGGTTGGCGCTGCCCGAAGCTGACGAACAAGGCGAACCCAGCTACAGCCATTACCCAGCCAGCACGTTGCCGCGCAGCGAAGCCATGGGTGTGCAGATTTGCCTGATCGCCGGTACTGGTTTCTGCCTGGAATCGCCCGTACCGGTAGGCTCGCCAACGCTGTATGCCGAGCTTAAATTGGTCGCCGGTGCCAGCCTGGTTATTCCCGCTGAACACCCGCAACGGGCACTGTATCTGATCGCTGGAGAAGCCCAGCTTGACGATCAAGCGCTGCCGCTGCGTGGCCTGGCGATACTGCCCGAGGGCGAAACCTTCACCCTCAGCGCTTGTGGCGAAAGCCACCTGGTGCTGATCGGCGGTCAATCCCTGGGACCACGACGGATCGATTGGAACTTCGTTGCCAGTGACCCGGCGCTGATCGAGCAAGCCCGCGAGCGCTGGAAAAACAACGATTGGCCCAAGGTGCCGGGAGAAACCTCGCGCATCGAACTGCCACGCTAACGAGGCGCCAGCGGCCTTGACCTTGGCCCGTTGTTTGCGCGCTCGTCACTGCGCCGCGAACACCTCGTCGAACAACTGGTTCATCGCCTTGTAGGCCCGTGCCGCCACCCGGGGATGATAGTCGTTGCGCCCCGGTACATTGGCCTGCGGGTTGGTGAAAGAATGCACCGCGCCGCCATAACTGATCAGTTGCCAATCGGTGTTCGCCGCCTTCATCTCGGCGATGAAGTCCTCGACTTGCTTCGGCGGTACCGATGGATCCTCAGCACCGTGCAACACCAGCACCGGCGCCTTGATGTTCTGCGCATCGGCCGGGTTCGGCGTATCCAGATTGCCATGGAAGGACACGAAGCCTTGCAGGTCGCCGCCCGAGCGGGCCAGCTCAAGCACCGCGCCGCCGCCGAAACAGAAACCAATGGCGCCCAGCTTGCCGGCATCCAGGGCGACCTGGGGCGCTTGCGCCTTGAGCATCTCGACCGCAGCCTGGGCCCGCTTGCGCATCAAGGCCCTGTCGCCGCGTAGCGCACCGGCTGCCGCTCCCGCTTCCTCGGCATTGCTCGGGCGCACCGCCTTACCGTACATATCGGCCATGAACACCACGTACTTGTCAGCGGCGATCAGCTCGGCCTGCTTCGCCGAGTTCTCGGTCACCCCCAGCCAATCCGGCACCATCATCAAGCCGGGTCGAGGCGTCGTCACCGCATCGTCATAGATCAGCAGGCCCTCGAAGGGTTCACCGTCGATCTGGTAAGGCACGGGCTTGACCACGACTGCGGCCTCGGCGAGGCCGACCAGGCCAGCCAGCGCCACAAGCATGAGTGATTTGTTCATCGAGCTGCTCCTGTTCAGTGGGTCACCCTGAAACAGTAGCGCCTGCCGCCGCACCGCCAAGAAAAAAGCCCGCTAATGCGGGCTTTTTTCATTGCTACAGGTGTCAGGCCGAGAGTTCGACCAGCAGCTTGTTGAGCCGCTGCACGTAAGCAGCCGGATCTTTCAGGCTGTCACCAGCCGCCAGCGCAGCCTGGTCGAAGAGGATGTGGCTGAGGTCGGCGAAACGCTCTTCGTCGGGTTCGGCATCCAGCTTCTCGATCAGCGGATGGTTGGGATTGAACTCGAAGATCGGCTTGGATTCCGGAACTTTCTGTCCACTGGCTTCGAGAATCTGGCGCATCTGCAAACCCAGGTCCTGCTCGCCGATCGCCAGGATCGCTGGCGAATCGGTCAGGCGGTGCGACACCCGCACCTCCGCGACCTGCTCGCCCAGCGCGGCTTTCAAGCGCTCGACCAAGCCTTCTTTAGCCTTGGCGACTTCTTCCTGTGCCTGCTTGTCCTCTTCCGAGTCCAGCTTACCCAGATCCAGGTCGCCACGGGCGACATCGACGAAGTGCTTACCGTCGAACTCGGTGAGGTAGCTCATCAGCCACTCATCGATGCGGTCGGTGAGCAGCAGCACTTCGATGCCTTTCTTGCGGAACACTTCCAGGTGCGGGCTGTTCTTCACCTGGGCGTAGGATTCGCCAGAGAGGTAGTAGATCTTGTCCTGGCCTTCCTTCATGCGGCCGATGTAGTCCGCCAGGGCCACGTTCTGCTCGCCCGCCTCGCTGCTGGTGGAGGCGAAACGCAGCAAACCGGCGATCTTCTCCTTGTTGGCGAAATCCTCCGCCGGACCTTCCTTGAGCACCTGGCCGAAGTTCTTCCAGAACGCCTGGTACTGCTCGGGATCGTTCTTCGCCTGTTTCTCCAGCATGTCCAGCACGCGCTTGGTCAGCGCCGACTTCATCGAATCGATGACCGGATCCTTCTGCAGGATCTCGCGGGAAATGTTCAGCGACAGGTCGTTGGAGTCGATAACACCCTTGATGAAGCGCAGGTAAAGCGGCAGGAACTCGTCAGCCTGGTCCATGATGAACACGCGCTGCACATACAGCTTGAGGCCCTTGGAGGCATCGCGCTGGTACAGGTCGAACGGCGCGCGGCCCGGCACATAGAGCAACGAAGTGTATTCCAGCTTGCCCTCGACCTTGTTGTGGCTCCAGGTCAGCGGATTGTCGAAGTCGTGGGCGACGTGCTTGTAGAACTCCTGGTACTCCTCGTCCTTGATCTCGTTGCGTGGACGGGTCCACAGCGCACTGGCGCGGTTGACGGTTTCCCACTCAGGCTCGGCCGGTTTATCAGCCTCTTCACCCTGGTGCTCTTTCGGCAACTCGATCGGCAGGGCGATATGATCGGAGTATTTCTTGATGATGTTGCGCAGACGCCAGCCGTCGGCGAACTCTTCCTCGCCCTTCTTCAGGTGCAGGACGATACGGCTGCCACGCTCGGCCTTTTCGATGGTCGCAACCTCGAAATCACCCTCACCCTGCGACGACCAATGTACCCCTTCGGCTGCCGTCAAGCCGGCACGACGGCTGAACACATCGACCTTGTCGGCGACGATAAACGCGGAATAGAAGCCCACACCGAACTGACCGATCAGGTGGGAATCCTTCTTCTGATCACCCGAAAGGTTCTTCAAGAAGTCGGAAGTGCCCGACTTGGCGATGGTCCCAAGATGGGCAATCGCCTCCTCGCGGCTCATGCCGATGCCGTTGTCTTCGAGGGTGAGGGTATTAGCCTTCTTATCGAAGCTGACGCGAATCTTCAGCTCGGCACCGCCTTCCAACAGCTCAGGATGGGCAAGCGCTTCGAAGCGCAGCTTATCAGTCGCATCCGATGCATTGGAAATCAGCTCCCGGAGGAAGATTTCCTTATTCGAATACATCGAATGGATCATCAGGTGAAGCATCTGCTTCACCTCGGTCTGGAAGCCCAGGGTTTCTTTTTGAGTTTCCACACTCATGGTCGTTTAACTCCACATGGTTGACTAAGCCGAAATCCGGCGGATGTCATGCAGATGGGGGCAAGCTGTGGGATTTCAAGTAGTTGACCAAGCGCCTCAGCGGTTGTGGAAATCCCCCAACACTGTGCCAAGGCCCTCTGCCGGCGTTCGCGGCAAGGCGTGCTACGCACGAACGGGGGATTACTCGCTTAGCGCACCGTCAGCAACGACTGCGCAGTAGGCGCGTCTCTTCACGACCTTTCAGGGCTCTAGCAGCTCGATCGTGCTGATGTCCTCAGGCCGCAAGGCATAGCTGGCCGCGCCCGAACCGCTCAGACGCTGACGGATGATCAGGCGACCCTGCTGGTCGACTCCCTGAAACCGCCCCTCCGCCGAACTGCCGCGCGTAGTCGATACGCGCATGGTCAGGTTCTCGTAGCGGCTTGGGCTGCGCAGCAGACCTTCCAGACTAAATCGCAGGCGCCTATCCAGCGGACGGCTAATGCGCTCGCCCTTTGCCGTCTCGACTGGCGCGACGTCCACCTCAGGAGCGGGCGTCGCGACTGTCCGCTCCGCTAATGGCGCAAAGCGATCGGCGTCAACCGCCCAGCCGCGGGAGGCGCTCTTGTTCAGGCGCACGGGCAGGCGCTGCGTCTGCCCGTTGATCTGCGCCTCGACGGTCAGCTCGAGGACCTCGGCCGGCAGCGTCACTACTGGCAAGTCGCCCACCTGCACCGAGCGAGTGGCAAAGCGCCGCTGCAGATAATCCTTGATGACATAGGCCAGGGTGTCGATGGAGTCGACTTGCCGGTCGACCTTGCCGTCGCGATAACGCAAGCCATCGCGAAACACCTCGATCCTGCCGCTCAGGGTGGTCTTGAATTGCGCAGGCAGGACCAGATGAAAATCACCGGCCAGCTTGTTCGGCGGCAGCGGCTGCAGGTCCAGGTGCAGGGTGTAGCCGTGACTCAGCCGACGCGCCTCGGGCAACTCCTGCTCCGGCAGCAACCAGCTCACTTCGATGTCCGGCAATGGGCCTGGGTCGCCTGGCAACACGTCAAGGCGCAAGGCGCCCGTCACGGGCTGCAGCAGGCGGATGACCAGTTCGCGGCTGGCAAAAAAATCCTGGCCTTCGCGCAGGCTGAGCACGTTGCCGAGCAACTCGCCCTGCCGCGGCACAAATGGCTGGCCATTCAGCTCGCCGTTCAACTCGATGGACAACTCCGCCGGAGCCTGCACCTCTGGCTTGAGCCACTGCAAGCTCAACAACGCATGCAGGCGCTGCGAATCCTGGCTGGCCAGCAGGGTCAGACCGACGACCAGCGGGATAAACCCCAAGGCGCTGAGGCCCAGCGCCTGACGCGCACTGCGCCAGTGGCGCAGCACATACAGCAAGGTAAACGGCGGCAGCAGGCTCGCCCAGCCCCAGAGCAGACCCGTGCCAAAAGCACGCATCACCAGCCAGACCAGGCCGGCCAGAATCAGCAGCAAGCCACCGAGGATCAGCAACGCGTCCATTCAGGTTCCTTTAGTAGAGAGACCAAGCCGGTCCGCTGGCGGTGGCGGACTCAAGGCTCATCGACCTTGAAGTGCGCCCGCGCCGTGGCAATAGGCTCGGTTTGATTGGTTTGCCAGGCGGTAATTGCCACGTTGGCGACGCGTCGACCTTGTCGCCACACCTGGCACTGGGCATAGGTGTCACGATAATGACCGGCGCGCAGGTAATCTATCGAGAAGTCGATGATTTTCGGCAAATGTGGAATGCCCATGAACATCAACAGATGGAGCATGGCGGCATGCTCCATGAAGCCGGCGATCACCCCACCGTGCAACGCCGGCAGGATCGGGTTGCCGATGTTGTCCTGGTTGGACGGCAAGCGGAAAACCATGTCCTCGCCCAGTCGCAGGCATTGCATGCCGAGCAATTTGGCATAAGGCATCCGGCTGATCAGCGCGTCGTAGTCACCGTTTTCATGGGCCAGGGATACCAATTGATTGAGCGTCAACTCACTCATGCACCAGCCCCTTGAATGTCACGTTTGAGTTGCTTATCCCCCGGCACGCCTTTGCCCATGCGCATGAAAGTCCCGACTACGTGGGCAATCGGCTGCGCTGGGTCGTCCTGATAGGCATAACCGCGGGTGAAGATGATATTCGGCGTAACCCGGTAGCATTCGGCAAAACCGAATACGTCCTTGTTTGGCTCGGCCGGATGCATGTAGTCGATGCGCAAGTCGAGGGTTGGGCAAACCTCGAACTCAGCTAGCGCACAGACGGTTGAAATGCCACAGGTGGTATCCATCAGGGTGGTTATCGCACCACCGTGAATCACCCCGGATTCCGGATCACCCACTATCTGCCTGCTATAGGGCAAACGCAGGGTCAGACCGAGGGGACTGGCATCATGTACCTGGATACCGAGCACCTGGCAGTGACGCAGCGCCGCCAAGAAGCGCTGCGCCCGCTCGAGAATGAGGGTATTGCTCATCGATTCAGTCCACCACAACGGTATAAAGGGCGCGCATGATAGCCCCTCACCGGAGCCAGGCACATTACCGCAGTGCTGAGACGCTGTGACTCCCGCCGCGGCTGAAGGCGCGCGACGCACACCTGGAGACGGCCTTGCGACGGCGGTCGATAGTTTCCCAAGCGCTGAAGCAGCCCCCTAAACACAATTGGCTGGGAACTTAATCGAACGGGCATGCTCGAATTGGCTATGCCTGGGGCAACTCAGCCATCATAAATGTCTACAAGGAGTATTGACCGTGCAAAAAACATTTACCTACAGCCTGCTTCTCGCTGCTGTCCTGGCCTTGGCCGCCTGCGAAAAAACCCCAGAAGACAAGATGGAGTCGGCCAAGGAGTCCATGTCGGATGCAGCTGAATCCATGGGTGACGCGGCCAAAGATACCGGCGATGCCATCAAGCAGAAAACAGAAGAAGTGATGGAAGACTAAGCCGATCACCGGCAAGGATCGCGAATCACGCCATCTGCGATGCCGGTGTCCCGCTCAATGACAAGGCCCGCGTTATGCGGGCCTTGTCATATCTGCTGTCTTTACAAGACTGGAGTCAGCATCAGCAACAGGCTGGACAGCAAACCAACCCCCCACACCAGGCTGCGCTGCCAGTGCATATCTGCCCAATAGAACAGCAGATACAGCACCCGCGAGATTACGAAAGCCAGCGCCAGCACATCCACCAGCACCCCATTGGTCTGGGTGACATGGGCCATCAGAACGCCCACGGCAAACAGCGGAAAGGCCTCAAAACTGTTCAGATGGGCCGCCAAAGCGCGCGCGCCGAAACCCGTCAGCCGGGCTTGCTGGCTGCGCGGGTGATGATTGTCATACACCCCGCTCTCCTGCTGCATGGCCCTGGCCACTGGCGCCTTGGCAATAAAAATCAGTATCGCGCTAATAAAGATGCACCAGAACGGCAGGCTCATTCGCTTTTCTCCTTGACGGCTTCGAACGTCGGGGTCTGGGTATAGACCATTACTTCCAACACATCGGAATGAAATTCCCGACGGTACAGCACAAGTACCACACCCGCGCTGAGTAACATGAATAGCCAGGGATTGATAAACCAGGCCAGAATCGCCATGCCGAAATAATAGGCGCGCAAGCCTTGGTTAAATTGGTTGGCTGCCATCGAAATCACCCGCGCAGTACGCTCGGCAAACGCCTTGCGCTCCTGCGCAGTGACATCTCGCTCGCCGATCATCGGTGCCGAGCCGATAAGAACCGCGGCAAAGTTGTATTGGCGCATGCACCAACTGAAGGTGAAGAAGGCATAGATAAACACCACGCCCAGACACAACAGCTTGACCTCGGACATTTCCCGGCTGGCAGCCTGAATAAATGGCAGGTCGGCGAGCAGTGAGACGGCGCGATCAGATGCACCGAGCACAGTGAGGATACCGGCCAGGATGAGCAAAGTGCTGGAGGCGAAGAAGGAGGCATTGCGCTCCAGATTGCCAATCACACTGGCATCGGCAATGCGGTTCTCGCGCAGCAACATGCGGCGCATCCAGTCCTCCCGATAAAGGTGCAGAACGCTGGCTAGGCAGGGCGTGGTCCGCCCCTTGAACAAGGCGTAACGGGTGTAGCCACCCCAGCACAACAGAAACCAAGAAATTGCGACTAACTGTTGCCACACATGATTGTCGATAGCGTCCATGAATCCTCCCTATGCAGGGCAGGATTATAACCAGCAAGTTTCGACCTGACTGCCTTCACTGCTTAACTTGCATAACAGCAATCGGGCATGCACGGCTTCATGGCACGCCAGCGCGCCCCCCTCTCAAGCGCCACGTCGACCACACCTCTTTATGCTGCTGATTTCAAAGTCACCACCCACTTCGCGATTGACATCGAGAGTTGCGCGTATGCGCCTCAGCCAGAGCTATTCAGTGGCTTGCAAAATGGGAGGCGATAGTGATGCTTCGGGGGGTGATGCCCGTACTGGGCATCTACGCCATTCGGTACAAGGTGACCGGCAGTCCTGTGGCGTCTGATTGATCAAGTGCGCCAGGTCGCCGCCGGGATCATGAGCCAGAACTGCAGCCAAGCTGAAACCGAGACCAGCCTGAGCGCGGCCGAATTGGCCGAACGCGGGCACACCCAGGCGCACCACTTCAACCTGGGCAGCGGCACTGGTTAACAGTGTTTGGCCGCGTTTGCAGATGAAACCAGCAGCGCCAGTGCCCCTGCAGAGGGACGCTGGCATGGTGCTTTAGGCCAGCACGCTCTGTGGCTTGCCCAGACAGCGGTCCAGCACCGCGACCAGCAACAGCGTGGTCAGCACCGGTACCAGCCAACCCAGGCTCTGTCCGGCCAAAGGCAATTTACTGAACAGCGCTGGCAGCCACTGACTGAAGCCTGCGGCGCCTATACCGTCGACCACACCGAAGATCAGCGTCACCGCCATGACGGGCACGAACACCCGACGAGGCGATAGCCACAAGGCGTCGAGCAGGCTCAGTGCGATCAACACGATAGCCAGCGGATAGAGGCCAACCAGTACCGGAATGGAGAAGCTGATCAACTGGGTCAAGCCCTGGTTAGCGACGAACAGGCTGAACAGCCCAAAACTCACCACAACCACGCGGTAGGACACCGGCAGCAGGCCGCTGAAGAACTCACCACAGGCGGTCAGCAGGCCTACGGCAGTGGTCAGGCAGGCCAGGGTGATCACCACCGCCAGCAACAGGCTGCCGGCGGTGCCGAAGGTGTGCTGCACATAGGCGGTGAGAATCTGTACGCCATTCTGCGCCTCACCGGCTATGCCTTGGCTGGTCGCACCCAGATAGAACAGCGCCAGGTACACCAGCGACAGCCCAGCAGCGGCGATCAACCCGGCGATCACCGAGTAGCGGGTTATAAGCTTGCCATCGGTGATGCCATGATCGCGGATGGCGGTGGCGATCACGATGCCGAATACCAGCGCGCCCAGGGTATCCATGGTCAGGTAGCCCTGCAGAAAGCCCTGCACGAAGGGCGCGGCCTGATATTCGGCCGCCGCCTGACCGATCTCGCCGGCCGGCAGGATAAAAGCCGCACCGCCCAACACCAGCAGCGCGGCCAGCAGCACCGGAGCGATGTACTTGCCGATGCGCTCGACCAGCTGCCCCGGATTGAGCGAGAGAAACATCACTGCGGCGAAGTACGCCAGGCTATAAAGCAGCAGCGGCGCGCCGTCGTTGCCGGTAAAGGGCGCGATGCCCATCTCGAACGAGACCACGGCGGTACGCGGGGTGGCGAACAAGGGGCCAATCGCCAGGTACACCGCAACGGCGAACAGCACTCCGGCGCGCTTACCCAGTGGCGCGGTCAGGAGCGCCATGCCACCGCCAACCCGCGCCAAGGCCACGATGGTGAGCAACGGCAAGCCCACTCCTGTGAGCAGAAAGCCCAGCGCCGCCAGGCCGATATTGCCGCCGGCAGCCATGCCCGCGCTAGGTGGGAAGATGATGTTGCCAGCGCCGAGGAACAGCGCAAAGGTCATAAAGCCAAGGGCCAGGATGTCCGAGCCTTTCAAACGATTCATAGAGGGAAATACCACAGGCAAAGAGTCATGAGTTCCGAGGGTTTCCCGAGGGTTCGGGGGAAACGTCGCCCAGCGCGTTGAGCTGAGCCCTGTTACACCGCTCACCGCTTGTGGCAGTTTGGGCGTGAATAGTTGCAAGCCTAACGAATTTGCCCGTTCTGCGGCAGGGCCGAAGGTCAGGCTGTCCGACCGGCATACATAGCTGTCGCTTCGGCAACAATTCTGCTGGTCGGAAATAGAAAAGGCCGCCCGAAGGCGGCCTTTTCAGAGGGCCAGCAACGCTTAGGCGTTTTTGACTTCCCAACCGGTCAGCTCGGCCAGGGCCTTGCCGATGTCGGCCAGGGAACGCACGGTCTTCACACCAGCGTCCTGCAGGGCGGCGAACTTCTCGTCCGCAGTACCCTTGCCGCCGGAGATGATGGCACCGGCGTGGCCCATGCGCTTGCCCGCAGGGGCAGTCACACCAGCGATGTAGGACACCACCGGCTTGGTCACGTGGGCTTTGATGTAGGCAGCAGCTTCTTCTTCAGCCGAACCGCCGATCTCACCGATCATCACGATCGCTTCGGTCTTCGGGTCTTCCTGGAACAGCTTCAGGATGTCGATGAAGTTGGAGCCCGGGATCGGGTCACCGCCGATGCCGACGCAAGTCGACTGACCGAAACCGGCGTCAGTAGTCTGCTTGACGGCTTCGTAAGTCAGGGTGCCGGAACGCGACACGATGCCTACTTTACCTGGCAGGTGAATGTGACCCGGCATGATGCCGATTTTGCACTCGCCCGGAGTGATCACGCCTGGGCAGTTAGGGCCGATCAGAACCACGCCCAGCTCGTCGCACTTGACCTTGGCATCCAGCATATCCAGGGTAGGAATGCCTTCGGTGATGCACACGATCAGCTTGATGCCGCCGAACGCTGCTTCAAGGATGGAATCCTTGCAGAAAGGAGCAGGGACGTAGATCACGCTGGCGGTGGCGCCAGTCGCTGCTACGGCTTCTTTCACAGTGTTGAAAACAGGCAGGTCCAGGTGAGTGGTGCCGCCTTTGCCCGGGGTTACGCCACCAACCATCTGGGTGCCGTACTCGATGGCCTGCTGGGTGTGGAAGCTACCTTGCGAACCGGTAATACCCTGGCAGATAACCTTGGTGTCTTTGTTGATCAGGACGCTCATTATTTGCCCTCCGCAGCTTTGACGACTTGTTGAGCAGCGTCGGTCAGGCTGGTAGCCGCGATGATGTTCAAACCGCTTTCTGCCAGTACTTTAGCGCCCAGCTCAGCGTTGTTGCCTTCAAGGCGAACAACAACCGGGATTTTCACGCCGACTTCTTTCACTGCGCCGATGATGCCTTCGGCAATCATGTCGCAACGAACGATGCCGCCGAAGATGTTGACCAATACTGCCGCGACGTTAGAGTCGGACAGGATGATCTTGAACGCTTCGGTAACGCGTTCTTTGGTAGCACCGCCGCCCACGTCGAGGAAGTTGGCTGGCTTGCCGCCATGCAGGTTGACGATGTCCATGGTACCCATGGCCAGACCAGCACCATTGACCATGCAGCCGATGTTGCCTTCCAGTGCTACGTAGTTCAGCTCGAACTTGGCAGCGTGCGCTTCACGCGGATCGTCTTGCGACGGATCGTGGAAAGTCTTCAGCTTAGGCTGACGGTACATGGCGTTGGCGTCGATGTTGATCTTGGCATCGAGGCAGTGCAGGTCGCCGTCAGCCTTGATCACCAGCGGGTTCACTTCCAGCAGAGCCAGGTCGTGATCCTTGAACAGTTTGGCCAGGCCGACGAAGATCTTGGCGAACTGAGCAACTTGCTTGCCTTCCAGGCCCAGCTGGAATGCCAGCTCGCGGCCCTGGAACGGCTGTGCGCCGACCAGCGGATCGATAGTGGCCTTGAGAATTTTCTCAGGGGTATCGTGAGCGATCTTCTCAATGTCCACGCCACCTTCGGTGGAAGCCATGAACACGATGCGACGGCTGGAACGATCGACTACCGCGCCCAGATACAGCTCTTTGGCGATGTCGGTGCAGGACTCAACCAGGATCTGGTGGACCGGCTGACCGGCGGCATCAGTCTGGTAAGTCACCAGACGCTTGCCCAGCCAGTTGGCGGCGAAGGCCTTGGCGTCTTCCTTGCTCTTGACCAACTTCACGCCGCCCGCTTTACCGCGGCCCCCGGCATGTACCTGAGCCTTGACGACCCACTCGGTGCCGCCAATTTTGTCGCAGGCTTCTGCGGCTTCTTCCGGAGTGCTTACGGCGAAACCCTTGGATACGGGCAGGCCGTATTCAGCGAACAGCTGCTTACCCTGATACTCGTGGAGATTCATGCTTGTCTACCGTCTTCGTTAGGTATTGCGCATTCGGTGCTGCACTTGTGATGCCGCACCACCTGTGACTGCTGTTACGAGCAGTCCGGCGACATTCCGCGCTTGAGCCAGGCTCTGCGCGGGCAATCCGCCGTGGTTCTTCTTGCAACGTCGCCAGTACCGGTGAACTGCAAACAGCAACCGGCGTGGCGACCTAAAACGACTGCTTAGCGCTTCTTGCGATTGACGACGTGGATGGCATGGCCATTCACGGCCAGCGCCGCTTCGTGCAGCGCTTCGGACAGCGTCGGGTGGGAGAAGACCATCATTCCCAGATCCTCGGCGCTGGTGCCGAACTCCATACCGATTGCGCCCTGCTGGACCAACTCGGCGGCGCTCGGGCCAATTACGTGCACACCCAGTACGCGGTCGGTCGCAGCATCGGCAATCACCTTGACCATGCCGCCGGTATCATTGGCAGCCATGGCGCGGCCACTGGCAGCGAACGGGAAGGTACCGACATTGACGGCAACACCCTCGCCTTTCAGCTGCTGTTCGGTCTTGCCCACCCATGCAATTTCCGGATGGGTATAAATGACCGACGGGATCAGGTCGTAGTTCATCTGGGCTTTGTGCCCGGCGATGCGCTCGGCAACCATCACACCCTCTTCCGAGGCCTTGTGCGCCAGCATGGCGCCGCGAACCACGTCACCGACAGCGTAAACGCCCGGCACGCTGGTGGCGCACTGGTCGTCAACGTAGATGAAGCCACGCTCGTCCAGATCGACACCGCTATCGGTGGCCAAGAGATCGGTGGTTACCGGACGACGGCCGACCGCAACGATCAGCTTGTCGAAGGTCATCTGCTGCTCGCCTTCGGCGTCGGTGAAGCTGACGGTGACCTGCTTCTTCTTCACGTCGGAAGCGGTCAGGCGCGCGCCCAGGCGAATCTTCAAGCCTTGCTTGGTGAAGGTCTTCAAGGCTTCCTTGGCGATCTGGTCATCGGCAGCCGGCAGGAATTTGTCCTGAGCTTCGATTACGGTGACATCAGCACCGAGACGGGCCCATACCGAGCCGAGTTCCAGGCCGATCACGCCAGCACCGATAACACCCAGAGTCTTGGGCACGCTCTGGAATTCCAGGGCGCCGGTCGAATCGACGATGGTGTCGTGGTTGACCGGGGCTGGCGGAATGTCGATCGGCTTGGAGCCCGATGCGATAATCACGTTTTCAGCCTGAACCACCTGTGTGGTGCCGTCCAGCGCGGTAACTTCCACTTGCTTGCCGGCCAGCAACTTGCCATGACCTTCGAGCAGGGTCACACCGTTGGCCTTGAACAGCGTGCTGACACCGCCGGTGAGGTTCTTGACGATGTTGCTCTTGCGGGCAACCATCGCCGGCACGTCAATGCTGACGCCCTTGGCCTCGATACCGTGGATGGAAAAGCCCACTTTGGCTTCGTGATACTTCCAGGAGCTGTCCAGCAGCGCCTTGGACGGAATGCAACCGACGTTCAGGCAGGTGCCACCGAGCGCGATCTTGCCTTCATTGTCCTGGTACTTCTCGATGCAGGCGGTCTTCAGACCGAGCTGAGCTGCCTTGATGGCGGCTACATAGCCGCCAGGGCCGGCACCGATGACTACCACGTCAAATTTCTGGGTCATACATGATTCCTTCTCGAATAAACCGGACGGCCCCTTGCGGGGGCCACCTTGGGAGAGACTGGCTTAGATATCCAGCAGCAGGCGAGCCGGGTCTTCCAGCAAGTTTTTGATGGTCACCAGGAAGGTCACGGCTTCCTTACCATCAATCAGACGGTGGTCGTAGGACAACGCCAGGTACATCATCGGACGGATAACTACCTGACCGTTGATGGCCATCGGGCGCTGAAGGATATTGTGCATACCCAGGATGGCGGCTTGCGGCGGGTTGACGATCGGCGTCGACATCATTGAACCGAAGGTACCACCGTTGGTGATGGTGAACGTGCCACCGGTCATGTCATCGATCGACAGCTTGCCGTCTTTGGCCTTCTTGCCAAAGGTCGCGATGCCGCCTTCGATTTCAGCCAGGCTCATCAGCTCGGCATTGCGCAGTACCGGCACCACCAGGCCACGGTCGCTCGATACGGCAACACCGATATCGGAGTAGCCGTGGTAAACGATGTCGCTGCCGTCGATCGAGGCGTTAACCGCCGGGAAACGCTTCAGCGCTTCGGTGGTGGCCTTGACGAAGAACGACATGAAACCCAGGCGCACCCCGTTGTGGGACTTCTCGAACAGGTCTTTGTATTTCGAACGCAGCGCCATGACTTCAGTCATGTCGACTTCATTGAAGGTGGTCAGCATGGCCATGGAGGACTGAGCGTCAACCAGACGCTCGGCAACCTTGGCGCGCAAGCGAGTCATTGGCACGCGCTTCTCGACCCGGTCGCCAGCGGCGAGGACCGGTGCCGCAGCTGGGGCGGCAGGTTTGGCGGCAGGTGCTGCAGCCGGTGCGTTTTTCTTGGCTTCAACCGCAGCGACCACGTCTTCCTTGGTCACCCGACCACCTTTACCGGTGCCGGCAATGCTATTCGGGTCGATACCATTTTCTTCGGCCAGCTTGCGCGCGGCCGGCGAGAGGATTTGCTCATCGCCCGCAACACCCGGAGCGGCAGCGGCAGCGGCAGGCGCGGCAGCCTGTGCAGCGGCAGCCGGTGCAGGAGCAGCAGCACCTTCACTCAAGGTGCCCAGTAGTTCGTTGCTGAGGACGGTGTCGCCTTCGTTCTTGACGATTTCGGCGAGGACGCCGTCGGCCTCGGCCAGCACTTCGATCACTACTTTATCGGTTTCGATGTCGACGATCAGTTCGTCGCGTTTGACCGCATCGCCCGGCTTCTTGTGCCACGTGGCCACGGTGCCGTCGGCAACCGATTCCGGGAAAGTAGGGGCTTTGATCTCGATAGCCATTCTGTGTGGTTCCTTAAATTCGGTTTCTTCTACGAGGCGGCCTCATCAGGCCGCCTCTTGCGCAAAGGCGTTAAACGGTGAAGGCGTCTTGCAGCAGTTTGTCCTGCTGCTCGGCGTGCATCGAAGCGTAACCGCAGGCCGGGGCAGCTGAGCCTTCACGACCGGCGTACTCGAGGAACAGAGTCTTCTTGTACGCAGTGGCGACGCGACGCATGTGATGCTGGCTGCAATACCAGGCACCCTGGTTCATCGGCTCTTCCTGACACCAGACGATGTGCTTGAGGTGCTTGTACGCCGCGAGCACTTCGGCCAGGTCTTCTTCCGGGAACGGATAGAGCTGCTCGATGCGCACGATGGCAATATCTTCGCGAGCCTCGGCACGACGTTTCTCCAGCAGGTCGTAGTAGACCTTGCCGCTGCACAGGACAACGCGCTCTACCTTCTTCGGATCGATGGCATCGATCTCCGGAATCACGGTCTGGAACGAGCCTTCGGCCAGTTCTTCCAGGGTCGAGATGGCCAGCTTGTGGCGCAGCAACGACTTCGGAGTCAGGGCGATCAGTGGCTTGCGCAGTGGGCGGATCACCTGGCGACGCAACATGTGGTAGACCTGCGCCGGCGTGGTCGGCACGCACACCTGGATGTTGTGTTCGGCGCTCAATTGCAGGAAGCGCTCGAGACGCGCGGAAGAGTGCTCCGGGCCCTGGCCTTCATAGCCATGCGGCAACAGCATGGTCAGACCACACAGTCGACCCCACTTATGCTCGCCACTGGTGATGAATTGATCGATTACCACCTGGGCACCGTTGGCGAAGTCGCCGAATTGGGCTTCCCAGATCACCAGAGCATCCGGCTTGGTGGTGGCGTAACCGTATTCGAACGCCAGCGCTGCTTCTTCCGACAGCAGCGAGTCGTACAGGTCGAAACGCGGCTGACCGCTGTACAGGTGCTTGAGCGGTACGTGCGAACCGGGCTCCTTCTGGTTATGCAACACCGCGTGACGGTGCGAGAAGGTGCCGCGGCCAATGTCCTGGCCGGTCATGCGGATCGGGTGACCTTCGAACAACAAGGTGGCGTAGGCCATGGTTTCGGCGTAGCCCCAGTTGATCGAGAGCGCACCGGCACCCATCTTCTGACGGTCTTCGAGAATCTTCGCGACCTGGCGCTGGACAACAAAGCCTTCTGGAATTTCCAGCAGTTTGGCGGACAGGTCTTGCAGGGTCTTGAGCTCGAAACGGGTGTCGTGACGCGCGGTCCAAGTATGGCCCAGGTACGGGCGCCAGTCGACGAACAACTCCTTGTTCGGCTCCTTGACCAGACTCTTGACCACATGCTGGCCATTGTCCAGCGCCGTGCGGTAGTCATCGATCTTGATCTGCACGTCATCCACTGAATGGCTTACGGCAGCGGTCAGCGCTTCGGCATACAGCTCACGGGTGGTGCGCTGCTTGCTGATCTGCTGGTACATCATCGGCTGGGTGCCGCTCGGCTCATCGGCCTCGTTGTGCCCGCGACGGCGGTAACAAACCAGGTCGATCACCACATCGCGCTTGTACTGCATGCGATAGTCGACAGCCAGTTGGGTGACGAACAGTACCGCTTCCGGATCATCGCCATTCACGTGCAGGATCGGCGCCTGGATCATCTTCGCCACGTCGGTGCAGTACTCGGTGGAACGAGAATCTTCCGGGTTACTGATGGTGAAGCCGACCTGGTTGTTGATCACGATGTGAATCGTGCCACCCGTCTTGAAACCACGGGTCTGCGACATCTGGAAGGTTTCCATCACCACACCCTGACCGGCGAACGCCGCGTCACCGTGTAGTGAAACCGGAAGAACCTTGTCGCCATTGCTATCGTTGCGACGATCCTGTCGAGCGCGCACCGAACCCTCGACCACTGGTGAAACGATCTCCAGGTGGGAAGGGTTGAATGCCATGGCCAAGTGGACTTCGCCCCCGGCGGTCATGACGTTAGAGGAGAACCCCTGGTGATACTTGACGTCGCCGGAACCGAGGGCGGCCTGCTTCTTGCCCTCGAACTCGTCGAACAGATCACGCGGGTTCTTGCCAAACGTATTGACCAGCACGTTGAGGCGGCCACGGTGGGCCATGCCGATGACGATTTCCTTGGTGCCGTAAGAGCCGGCGCGCTGGATCATTTCATCGAGCAGTGGAATCAGGCTCTCGCCGCCTTCCAGACCGAAACGTTTGGTACCCGGATATTTGGTGCCCAGGTATTTTTCCAGACCCTCGGCCGCAGTCAGGCGCTCAAGCAGATGGCTCTGCACCTCGGTCGAAACGCTCGGACGCCCACGCACACTTTCCAGGCGCTGGGCAAACCAGTTGCGCTGCTCGGAATCGACGATATGGGTGAACTCGGCACCGATGGTGCGGCAATATGTCTGCTGCAAGACTTCGTGAATTTCACGCAGACTCGCCTCTTCCTTGCCAATGAACAGACCACCGGTACGGAAGGTAGTGTCCAGGTCGGAATCGGTCAGGCCGTAGTGATTGATCGACAGATCAGCCGGAGCATGCCGTTGCCACAGACCAAGCGGATCGAGCTGGGCAGCCTGATGGCCACGCATGCGAAATGCCTGAATCATGCGCAGGACTTCAACCTGCTTCTTCTCGTGCTCACTGCTCACGCTACCGGCGGACACCGGCTGGGCGCGGCGCTGGTTTTTCGCCAGCAACACGAAGTGATCGCGAACCGTAGAATGCGATACATCAGTAGCAGCGTTGCCATCTGTCGGCAACTTCTGAAAGTAGGTGCGCCACTCTTCGGGCACAGCGTTGGGATCGTGCAGGTAAAGCTCATAGAGCTCTTCCACATAGGCAGCGTTACCACCGGATAGGTGGGCACTGTTCCACATGCGCTGCATCACGCTTTCTTGCATGCTTGGTCACCCTCGGTAAGGGGACACCACCGGCGAAGAAACCGTTCAGGCTTCCGAAGTCTTGAAGCAGCGACTTCGGTAAAGCCACCACGGATCCCGCAGATAGTCCGGGCACCAGCCCGGATGCCCCTGCTGGTCGTCATATTTTTCAAAGTTAGAGCCACGGCTTTGTGAGCTGCGGCTCTGGCTAGACTGCGACGCTGGCTTAAAACCAGGCGCCGCAGGGTGTCACAGGTAGATCATTTGAATCAGATACCGCTCTGCAACAGCATGTTGCGTACGTGGCCGATTGCCTTGGTCGGATTAAGACCTTTAGGGCAAACATTCACGCAGTTCATGATGCCGCGGCAGCGGAACACGCTGAACGGATCATCCAATGCAGCCAGGCGCTCTTCGGTCTTGGTGTCGCGGCTGTCGGCCAGGAAGCGATAAGCCTGCAGCAACGCAGCGGGACCAAGGAACTTGTCCGGATTCCACCAGAACGACGGACAGCTGGTCGAACAGCAAGCACAAAGGATGCACTCGTAGAGGCCATCCAGTTTCTCGCGTTCTTCCGGCGTTTGCAGGCGTTCGATGGCCGGAGCCGGTGTATCGTTCTGCAGATACGGCTGCACCTTCTCGTATTGCTTGTAGAAGATGCTCATATCGACGACCAAGTCACGAATGACTGGCAAACCCGGCAAAGGACGAACCACTAGCTTGCCACCTTTCACCACCGCCGATAGCGGGGTGATACAGGCCAAGCCGTTCTTGCCGTTGATATTCATGCCGTCGGAGCCACACACACCTTCACGGCAGGAGCGACGGTAGGAAAAGGTCACATCCTGTTCCTTGATCAGCGCCAGCACATCAAGAACCATAATGTCCTTGCCGTCGGTGTCGATCTGGAAATCCTGCATGAACGGCGCAGCATCCTGCTCCGGGTTGTAACGATAAACACTGACTTGCAACATATCCGCCACCCTTAATAAGTCCGAATCATGGGTTCAAACGTCGGAACTGTCTTCGGCGAGAAGTTCACAGCGCGCTTGGCAACGCGCTTTTCACCCGGGAAGTACAGGGAATGGCAGAGCCAATTCTCGTCATCACGATCTTCGAAGTCTTCGCGGGCATGGGCACCACGGGATTCTTTACGAACCTCCGCAGCCACCGCAGTCGCCTCGGCCACTTCGAGAAGGTTTTGCAGCTCCAGCGCTTCGATACGCGCAGTGTTGAAGGCTTGGCTCTTGTCCGCGATCTTGACGTTCGCGATCCGCTCACGCAGACCGACCAGTTGCTCGATGCCTTTCTGCATGTATTCGCCGGTACGGAATACCCCGAAATAGTTCTGCATGCAGGTTTGCAGCTCTTTACGCAGCGGTGCTACGTCTTCGCCGGTGGTGCGCTCATTGACGCCGGACAGACGCTTGAGCGACACCTCGAGGTCAGTCTCGGAGGCGTTACGGTAGTCGACACCCTCTTTCAGGGTACGTTCCAGGTGAATGCCTGCGGCACGACCGAATACCACCAGATCGAGCAGCGAGTTGCCGCCCAGACGGTTGGCACCGTGCACCGACACGCAGGCCACTTCGCCCACGGCAAACAACCCTTCGATGATCTTGTCGTTACCGTTGGCATCCTGAGTGATGGCCTGACCATGAATGTTGGTCGGCACGCCGCCCATCATGTAGTGGCAGGTCGGCACGACTGGAATAGGCGCAACCACCGGATCGACGTGGGCAAAGGTCTTGGACAGCTCACAGATACCCGGCAGGCGGCTGTGCAGCACCTCTTCGCCGAGGTGATCGAGCTTGAGCATCACGTGATCGCCATCCGGACCACAGCCATTGCCGGCGATGATTTCCTTGACCATGGAGCGCGCAACCACGTCGCGGCCCGCCAGGTCTTTGGCGTTCGGCGCGTAGCGCTCCATGAAACGCTCACCGTGCTTGTTGATCAGATAGCCACCTTCACCACGACAACCTTCGGTCACCAGGGTACCGGCGCCGGCAATGCCGGTCGGGTGGAACTGCCACATTTCGATGTCCTGCACTGGCACGCCTGCACGCAGGGCCATGCCGACACCGTCACCGGTATTGATCAGGGCGTTGGTGGTAGAGGCATAAATACGGCCTGCACCACCGGTGGCCAATACTGTGGCCTTGGAGCGAATGTATACGGTCTCGCCAGTTTCGATGCAAATGGCAATCACACCGACGATCACGCCATCCTGGTTCTTCACCAGGTCGACCGCGTACCACTCGTTGAGGAACGAGGTGCCGCTTTTCAGGTTGGCTTGATACAGGGTGTGCAGCAACGCATGGCCGGTACGGTCGGCGGCGGCGCAGGTACGAGCGGCCTGACCACCCTTACCGAAGTCCTTGGACTGACCACCGAACGGACGCTGATAGATGCGGCCCTGCTCGGTACGCGAGAACGGCAGCCCCATATGCTCCAATTCGAACACGGCTTCCGGGCCAACGGAACACATGTACTCGATAGCGTCCTGGTCGCCGATATAGTCGGAACCCTTGACGGTGTCGTACATATGCCAGCGCCAATCGTCATTTGGATCAGCCGAAGCGATGGCGCAAGTGATGCCACCCTGAGCGGAAACGGTGTGCGAACGGGTCGGGAACACCTTAGTGACTACAGCGGTCTTGTGGCCGCCCTGAGCCAGCTGCAGTGCAGCGCGCATACCTGCGCCGCCCCCACCAATAATGATGGCGTCATAAGAAAGAGTACGAATAGTCATGAATCAGTTACCCCAAAAAATCTGCACGCCCCAGACGAAGAACGTGAACATGGCAATGCCACACGCCGCCTGGAACAGGAAACGCACACCAGTCGCCCACTTACCCAGCGCCATTGGCGTCAGGTAGTCGGTGGAAATTGTCCACATACCAACCCAGGCGTGTGCGCTGAGCGCGACCAGAGTCAGCAGACTGAAAATACGCATTGCGTTATTGGAGAACAGAGCATGCCACTCGGCATAACCCATACCGGGGTTAGCTACTATATAGCCGAGCAAGAACAGCACATAAGCCGCGAGAACGACAGCAGACACACGCTGCGCCATCCAGTCATATAGACCTGAACGCGAGAAGTTCGTGACGTTGGTTACCATATCCACACCCCCACCAATACGATCAAGACCGCCGAAACGACGAGAACGATCTTCGAGCCCAGCTTGCCGCCTTCCAGCGTCTCACCGATACCCATGTCCATGATCAAGTGGCGAACTCCGGCCACCAAGTGGTAAAGCAGAGCGGACAACAATCCCCAGATCACGAACTTGGCCAGCGGGCTGGTCAGACATTCTTTCACCTCGGCGAAGCCTTCCTCTGACATCAGCGACTTGTCGAGCCCGTAGAGCAGCACGGCAATACCGACGAAGAGAATGACACCGGAGATACGGTGAAGAATGGACGTGTAAGCGGTGACTGGGAGTTTGATAGTCCTAAGGTCGAGGTTTACAGGTCGTTGGCTATTCACGGCTTTTTTTATCACACTGAGAGCCCTAACCATCAGGGCAAAGTTGTCGGGAAGTGCACTGGTCAGGTACCCATCACCCAAGGAGTGACAACCACCAGAATGAGGGCCCAAAGCCCTTGGTGGTCGGGCGCAGAGTATAGACAGTTAGGTCGCTAATGACAACGAAATAGGTCGCTATTGACAGTGCAAAGGCCTGCGCCTAATGGCTCATTGCACACCCCATTCAATTGGCGTAAACAGCCCCATCTCCTGCAAAAAAACAGCCCGCAAACCCTTCTGCTGCTTGGGTTTTCCCAAATTGACTTTCGAATTTATCTCACTATAGTGATGCGGGCCCTGCGTGGGGGGCCGTCAGATGATTTCAAGCATAACTAGGAGGCCACACATGGCTGACAAAAAAGCGCAGTTGATCATCGAGGGCGCAGCCCCCGTCGAGCTGCCCATTTTAACCGGCACCGTTGGTCCCGATGTAATAGACGTGCGGGGCTTAACTGCCACGGGCCGTTTCACTTTTGATCCTGGCTTTATGTCCACCGCCTCTTGCGAGTCGAAGATCACCTATATTGATGGTGATAAGGGCATTCTGCTGCACCGTGGCTACCCCATCGAGCAGCTGGCCGAGCAGTCCGACTACCTGGAAACCTGCTACCTGCTGCTCAACGGCGAACTGCCTAATGCAGAAGAAAAGGCCAAGTTCGTCAGCACCATCAAGAACCACACCATGGTTCATGAGCAACTGAAGAACTTCCTCAACGGCTTCCGCCGCGACGCTCACCCAATGGCCATCATGTGCGGTGTGGTGGGCGCGCTTTCCGCCTTCTATCACGACTCCCTGGACATCAAGAATCCGCATCATCGCGAAGTATCGGCCATGCGCCTTATCGCCAAGATGCCGACCCTCGCTGCCATGACCTACAAGTACTCCATGGGTCAGCCCATGATGTACCCGCGTAACGACCTCAACTACGCGGAAAACTTCCTGCACATGATGTTCAACACCCCGTGCGAGATCAAACCGATCAGCCCGGTGCTGGCCAACGCGATGGACAAGATCTTCATCCTCCACGCCGACCATGAGCAGAACGCTTCGACATCGACCGTACGCCTGGCTGGCTCATCGGGTGCAAACCCGTTCGCCTGCATCGCCGCCGGCATCGCCGCGCTCTGGGGCCCGGCCCACGGGGGCGCCAACGAAGCAGTCCTGGCAATGCTGGATGAAATCGGCGACGTATCGAACATCGACGCCTTCATTGCCAAAGCGAAGGACAAGGACGACCCGTTCAAGCTGATGGGCTTTGGTCACCGCGTCTACAAGAACCGTGATCCGCGCGCTACCGTGATGAAGCAGACCTGCGATGAAGTCCTGAAAGAGCTGGGCATCACCAATGATCCGCAGCTGGAACTGGCCATGCGCCTGGAAGAGATCGCCCTGACCGATCCGTACTTCATCGAGCGTTCGCTGTACCCGAACGTCGACTTCTACTCGGGCATCATCCTCAAGGCGATTGGTATTCCAACCAGCATGTTCACCGTAATCTTCGCCCTGGCGCGGACCGTCGGCTGGATCTCGCACTGGAAAGAAATGCTCTCCAGCCCGTACAAGATTGGCCGCCCGCGCCAGCTGTACACCGGCTACACGCAACGCGACATAAAGAAATAAGCTTCGGCGTTCTTCGAAGCACTAAAAAGGCTGCCACTGGCAGCCTTTTTTACATCCCGAGTCATTCACAGGGCGAATAACTCGCCGCCTTAGCGCTTCGAGGGTGTTGTAGGGCGCATCCACCACAAAACTACCGGCCAGCCAGGCAGGCACGCTGCCTCCCGGCTCGCTATGCATCTGGTAAATCACCTCGACTTCACCTGCCGCTTTCGGGATGAATGCCCAATAGCCTTCGGCCTTGCTCACCCGCACCCAGCCCTTCTGCTCCGGCAGGTAATCGGCAACACCGCTGAGAATACGGGTGACACTGCCATCGACACCTTGCCGGGTGGTTACCCGCAACACTGCATCGCGCGGCCTGACCGGCCACGGCATATTGAAACGACTATAGATCCAGCTTTGCCCGTCCTCATGTTTGAGCAATCTTTGCTCTCGGCACGCATAGATCCAGGCGCAGGAACCACTGACATCTTCCTGCAACGCCAACAAGGTCGGGATATCCGTCTTGAGCCTGACGATGCCGCGGTACGCCTGGTACTTCGAGCCCGGCACCTTGCTCAGGAATACCTGGATACCCGCCTGATCCTTGACCAGGCGCCAAGGTTCGGCCTGCAAGGGACCTGCCACCGCCAGTAGCGCACCTGCGCCTAAAAGCATGGCCGCCAGCGCCCTCATCATTGCCAGCCTCTCACCTTACTCAAACCCTCAGCTCGCCAGAGACGTCTGCTGCTCCAGCCAGCCAAGCAGCTGGATCGCCTCTTCATTGCTAGAACCACAGACATCCGGTTCTGGCAAAAAAGCCGAACACACCGCCGGCCGCTCCGACTGACCGAACAGACCGCAATAATTATCTGTGGAAAGTTGAATGCAACGCTCGCCTGCCGCCTTGCCATGCGGCATACCGGGGATAGGCGAACTGATCGAAGGAGCAATACAACAGGCACCACATCCAGCACGGCATTGCATGACGGTACGACCTCGATACAGTTAAAACAGCGCGCCGATATTACTCGCCCGACAGCGAATTGGGTAAGCCGCGCGACGCATCGCAGGACTCAGGCCAAGTCCAGGTGCAAACGAAACTGACTGCCCTGCCCCGGCGAACTGAGCACTTGCAGTTCAGCACCAAGAATATCCACAGCCAACTGATGAGTGATGTGTAAGCCCAACCCAGTGCCACCCTGACCACGACGCGTGGTAAAAAACGGGTCAAAAATCTTTGCCAGCACCTCGCCGCTCATGCCGCACCCATTATCCAGCACTTCGATCAGACAACGCCGTGTCAAAGAGTCGTGGTCGAGCCGGACTCGCACGGTACCCTGCAAGCCCGGTTCAAAAGCATGGATCAGGGCATTGTCGATCAAGTTTTGCAGGATTTGCCCCAGCGGCCCCGGATAGCTGTCGAGCATGAGGCTATCGGGCAAGTCCAAGATGACCAGATGAGGCGACTGCTTCAATTTCAGCGCGAAAACCAGCATCACCTCGCGCACCAACTCGACCAGATCGAAGGTGCGCCGTTCGGTACTGGCCCGATCACTGGCCAGCTGCTTGAAGGCCCGGGTCAATTGCGCCATGCGTGTCACGTTGCCAAGAATGATCGTCAAGCCTTCATCATTACGCTGCAAAAATCGCTCGAGGGTTGAGCGCTGCAAACCCTCAGCGAAACTCTTCTGCAGCTCCTGACCACCTTTTTGCAGGGTCGAGGCAGCAACACTGACGGCGCCAATCGGCGTATTCAGCTCATGCGCGACACCAGCCACCATGGTTCCCAGCGAAGAAAGCTTGTCGGCCTGTAACAGGGCGCCACGGGTACGTTGCAACTGTTCGACAGTCTCGCGCAGCTCACCATTGCTCTGCGCCAACTCCAGGCCGCTCGACTGCAGATCCTCCAGCGCCTGATCACGCTCAAGTTCTGCCCACGCCAGGCGCATTACCACCACCATGCCCAAGCTCAGCATGACGCAGGCAAACAGCAGCACTTGCCACAACACCCCGACACGCAGCATTTGCACTTGCTCGTAGGGTAAGTGAGAAACCAGCAACCAGTGCTCACCGAGCGGATGCGCCTGCTCATTCTGCTCACGCGGGTCGAAATGACTGAAAGCCCAGAAGCCATCGCTGTCGTCAAATGCGCCACTGTTCTGCGCCTGCATCTGCTGCCAACTTCGCGGATGCTGCTTGACCATGCTCACCTCAGTCCGATCCCGCATAAAGCCCCAGGTATCCTCTGGATCGGCGGCGAGCATCCAATAACCCTCGGCATCGACCAGACTTAGGGTGCCGCCATAGGCTTCGGAAACCTGGCTCAAGCGGGACAATAAGCCTTGCCCGAGGTAGTTCAACAGCAGGACGCCGCGTCTCTTGCCGTGTCGGTCGAATACCGGCGTAGCCGCGCGCAGGGTGGGCTTGAACGGCCGTTCGAGTTCACCAAACTCCAGATTGAGATCAAAACGCGACAGGAAAAACTCTCCTGCCGGCAGTGTCATGGTTTCCGCGAAATAATAGCGGTCGGCCTTGTTCTGCAACTGGGCGGTATCGCGCAGCGTGGCCTGCCCTTCCCGCAGATCGACACGCACCCGCTCCATGCCATATTCGTCTAGCCAGCGAATCTGATCATAAACTCCGGTGCTTGCAGAAAATTCGAGAAACAACTGACCCAGGGCATGCAGATTATCCTGGCTCGACTCGTCCAGTACTCTGGCCAACAGCGGCTGCAGGCTGAGGAACTTGAGATTGCCGCGCTGAATGGCCAGGTGCCGGTTGAGCACCCCGACACCCTCGCTCAAGCTGCTTTGTTGATCACGTAACAGCGGGTCGAGCTTGGCGGCCAGCAATCGCTCATAGAGCAAGGCCGTCAGCAGTACAATCAATAACGCCCAGGGCAGAAACAGCAGCAGCAGGTTGCGTCGTACCGGCGTGGCCTGGCGCAAGGTGCGCCACCCTTGCCGCAACATCAGGCCATGCGTCCCGACCAGGTTGCGAGCCAAACCAGCAAGTCCGCACAGGGCATCGGCCTGGCAAATAAATAGCCCTGCGCTTCCAGGCAGTCATGCTGCAAAACCCAGTCAGCCTGCTGCTGGGTTTCCACACCCTCGGCGATGACCTGCATGCCAACGCGCGCCGCAATCTGGATCACCGCTTCGGCAATCATGTGCTGATCGGCAACCTCGCCGATCTCCTCGACAAAACTGCGGTCGATCTTCAAGCGGTCGGCTGGCAGCAGACGCAAGTAGCTCAAGGAGGAAAAGCCGGTACCGAAGTCGTCGATGGCTACGGTGACGCCCATCTGCCGCAGCGCCATCAATTGCTTGCAGACCGTCTCGAAAGAGCGCATGGCCACCGACTCGGTGATTTCCACCTCGACCTGTTGCGGCTGCACGCCCGCCACCTGCAAATGATGGGTAAACCGCTCAATAAAATCGTGTTGTAGCAGTTGCGGTGCCGAGACATTGACCGCCACGCGAATCTGCGGATAGCCCGCATCAACCAATTGCCGGGCAGCTTGAAGCGCCAAGCGCAGGAGCAAATCACCCAGCGGCATGATGTAGCCTGTTGCCTCGGCCAGGGGGATGAAGGTTAGCGGCGGCACCATCTTGCCATCGGCCTGGCGCCAACGAGCCAGTGCCTCGACCCCCGTGACGGCACGGCTGCGCAAATCAATCTGTGGTTGCAACTCGATACTGATGCGCCCGGCATCAACCGCATCGCGCAGTGACAACAGCATCCGATAGGACTCGGCATGGGCTCTCTGCAACCTTGGGTCATAGACTGCATGCTGGTTGTGGCCAAGCTGCTTGGCTTGTTTGAGCGTCAGGCGGGCATCCTGCAACGCCACACTGGCGCTGCCGGTAAAATCAGCCAGACGCATGGTGACGCTGCTCAGGCTGTGCACCTGGCCAAGCTCATAGGCCCGGTTGTGACGGCGAAACAACGCAACAATTTCCGGCGCACGCACCTGCGATTCAGGCCCGAGGATGGCGAACAGGTCGTCCCTGACCCGAGCAATCAAGACATTGCTGGAGAAGGCATCGCGCAGCTTTTTCGCCACCAGGCCAAGGATGAAGTCGCCATAACCGGTACCAAAAGCCGTATTGGCACCGGAAAAGTTATCGATATCGATCAGCACCATGGCCCACTCGGCCTTCGCCTCGCTCTGCAGCGTCATCTCAAGCAGGCGGATCAATGCGTTGCGATTGGGGATTTTCAGCAAATCATCCTGGTACGCCATCTCCTCCAGGCGACTGAACAAGGCAACGTTGTACAGGCCACGACTGATGCTGGCGCTGAACACCTTGAGCAACTCCAGCTCGGTATCATCGAGCGACCGCTCGGTGGCAACATAACAGGCGTAATCGGCCCCGGCCTGGTAGCGCGAGAAAAACAGTACCGTACAGTTATCCAGACGCAAGGTCTGTTGCTCATGCAGGCAGCGGCGCAAGGCAGCCACCACATCAGGATCATCCAGGCTGTCGATATCGCCATCAATGCCACCGAAGAAGCGGCCGTTGGCGCTGACGACGCGCACTGACGGCAGGGAACCCGGCTCACCCTCATCCGCCCGAACGCAGACGATGCCTTCGGCCTGCAGGTCGAGCAGCGAGGCGATTTCCGAGAGAATTTTGGCCGACAGCTCGCGGGTGTTCTTCGAGCAGAACAGCGAATTGCTCGATTCCACAATCATCTGCAAACCGCGCCGCGCCCGAGCCACCGTGCGCAACTGGGAGTAGCCGCGAACCCCTGCAGTCAGCACCGTGAGCAAGCGCTCGGCGGTCAGTTCGCTCTTGGTCCAGTAATCGTTGATATCGTAATCACGCATCACCTCCTGCACCGGCGCCATCCCCGGCTCGCCAGTCAGCAAGACCACACGTGTCTCGGCATTGCCGATCACCTCGCGCAGAGCCTTGACCAGGCGCAAGCCGGCATCATCGGTCTCCATCACCACATCGAGCAGAATCAGCGCGATATCTTGCCCTTCGGCCAACATCATCGAGGCTTCGCGGTAACTGAAGGCTTGCTGCAATTGGATACGCCCACCGAGAACTTCGACTTCACTCAGGGCGAATGCAGTGGCGCGCTGAAAGTCTACGTCATCGTCAATTGCCAGTACCCGCCAGACAGGTTTATCTGTGGTAGTGGCAACTTCATCATCGAAAAACATCAACTGATCATCCATGAAGAGCGCCTGCCTTGTTCATCTAACGATGGGAAAAACACAACCGTTCCAAGCTGGCTGCAGCAGGAGTATAGATAGCAGCAAGCCAACCGTAGCCGCTTATTCGTCAAGCGAATTGTGACCAGAAAAGACCGCCATTGGCGCACTGCAACTGCAGCCGAGCGAGCTCAGAACCCGAAGTCTTGTGCGGGTACAAATATCAAGCGCCACCGCGAGGCCACCTCCAGGCGTCAAGTAAATGCCTGGAGGCGCCGCGCAGCAGGCGAGAGTTTCAGGGCTTGTTCGGCACCTTCAGGCGGGCAATCAGGCTGGACGTATCCCAACGCGCGCCGCCCATGGCCTGGACATCGGCATAGAACTGGTCGACCAGCGCCGTAACCGGCAGTTGCGCGCCGTTGTGCCGCGCCTCTTCGAGCAGAATCGACAGATCCTTGCGCATCCAGTCGACGGCAAAACCGAAATCGAACTCACCGGCCAACATGGCCTTGTGACGGTTTTCCAGTTGCCAGGATTGCGCGGCGCCCTTGCTGATCACCTCCATCGCCCCCTGCGCGTCGAGGCCTGCACACTGAGCAAAATGCAGCGCTTCGGACAATCCTTGAACCAGACCGGCAATGCAGATCTGGTTGACCATCTTGGTCAGTTGCCCACTGCCGGCCGCGCCCATCAGGCGCACCATGCGCGCGTAAGCCTGAATCACCGGTTCGGCACGCGCATAGACAGCCGCTTCGCCGCCAACCATCACCGTCAGCGCAGCATTCTGCGCACCGGCCTGACCGCCAGACACCGGCGCATCGAGGAAACCCAACTGCAGCTCATCGGCCATGGCCGCCAGCTCACGGGCGACATCGGCCGAGGCAGTGGTGTGATCGACCAACACAGCACCCGGCGTCATGCCGGCAAAGGCACCGTCCGCGCCCAATACCACGCCGCGCAAGTCATTGTCATTGCCCACGCAGACCATCACCAGCTCGGCACCCTGGGCCGCCTCACGCGGGGTAGGCGCACTGCTGCCGGCAAACTCGGCCAACCACTGCGCAGCCTTGGCCGGCGTCCGGTTATACACACACACTTGATGTCCGCTGCGTGCCAGGTGTCCCGCCATCGGATAACCCATTACGCCCAGCCCGATAAAGGCTACCTTCGCCATACACACCTCCGAATTCAGGGATACTCAGCCTAACATGCGACTTGGCGGGCCAGAAAAGCTTCGCGCTCACGATCAAGAGACCTGTACGGTCAGTTGACTGATGAGACTAACCACTCAACAACGGAGGACATATGGGACATTGGTTGGTCATCGACCTGGAAGCCACCACCGACGAAGGGAGCTGGCCGCTGGAAGACATGGAAATCATCGAGATTGGCGCCAGCCTGGTCAGCGCCGCCGGTCATGAGGTGGATCACTTCCAGCGTTTCGTGCGTCCAGTCCGGCGGCCGCACTTGACCAGTTTCTGCCGCGAACTCACCCATATCAGCCAGGCCGATGTCGATGCTGCAGCGCCGCTGACCGACGTCTGGCCGCAGTTCGAGCACTGGCTGCTGAATCACCTGCCGCACCTGGTCGGCTGGGTCAGCTGGGGCGAGTACGACCGTCGTCAATTCGAGCAAGACTGGCAGCACTACCAGTTGGTCAGCTGCCTGAGCCAGATCCCCCACCTCAACCTCAAGCGGCGCTTTGCCGAAGCCCGTCAATTACCCCGTTCGGTCGGCCTTACTAGCGCCTTGCAACTGGCAGGCCTGCAATTCAGCGGCGAGCAACACCGAGCGCTGACCGATGCACGCAACACTGCCCGGCTGCTGCCCTTGGTGCTACCGCTCTAAGGTCCAGCAAAGCAGATGACGCACCGCCGCGGCTTGGGCATACTTGCCGGCCTTTTCAGCCCATGCGAGGAATTGCAGATGTTCAAGGTCAATGAATACTTCGGCGGCACCGTCAAATCCATCGCCTTCGGTATGGCTGAAGGCCCCGCCACCATTGGCGTGATGGCCGCCGGCGAATACGAGTTTGGTACCGACAAGCTGGAAATCATGCATGTTGTCGCCGGTGCCCTGACCGTCAAACTGCCAGGCAGCGACAGCTGGGAGACCTTCACCAGCGGCAGCAACTTCACTGTGCCGGCCAACAGCAAGTTCCAGCTCAAGGTTGCAGTAGACACCGCCTACCTGTGCGAATACCGCTAAGGTATTAGGTGCACAGCGACCGGCCAGTTCAGATCGAACTGGCCGGTTTTTTTTATTGGCGATATTCACCTGTAGGAGCCAGGCTGCTGGCCATGGTGCCTGCAGCTAGCCAACACAACGCCTCCCTGATCATTTGGAACAACCGAAATGCCGCGCTCTTCGCACTTCGCCTTGGTGATTCTGCCGATCATGCTGTTGCTGATCGCCATGACCTCGATCCAGAGCGGCGCCTCCCTGGCCAAAGGCCTGTTCCCGCTGATCGGCGCCACCGGCACCACCGCGCTGCGTCTTGGCTTGGCCGCCTTGATCCTGTGCGTCCTGATGCGCCCCTGGCAAGCACGCCTGAGCCTGCGCTCTTGCCGCTCACTGGTGGCCTACGGTCTGGCTCTGGGCAGCATGAACCTGCTGTTCTATCTGTCGCTGCAGACCATCCCGCTGGGCATCGCCGTGGCCCTGGAATTCACCGGACCACTGGGCCTGGCGTTGCTGTCTTCGCGGCGGTTGCTGGATTTCGTCTGGATCGCCCTTGCGGTCTTCGGACTCTGGCTGCTGCTGCCCAGCGCGCAAGCCGAAGTCCAGCTCGACCCACTGGGCATGGCCCTGGCATTGGGTGCTGGCCTATGCTGGGCGCTGTACATCATCTTCGGCCAGAAAGCCGGGGCCGAGCACGGCCGGCAAACCGTCGCCCTTGGCACCATAGTCGCTGCCTTGCTGGTTTTCCCGATTGGTGTGTGGCACGCAGGCAGCAGCATGTTCTCGCTCGACCTGCTGCCCATCGCCCTGGGGGTGGCGGTGCTGTCTTCGGCACTGCCTTACAGCCTGGAAATGGTCGCCCTGACCCGCTTGCCGGCGCGCACCTTCAGCATCCTGATGAGCATGGAGCCCGCCATTGCCGCCCTCTCCGGCCTGCTGTTTCTCAGCGAGCGGCTGAGCCTGAGTCAGTGGCTGGCAATCGGCGCGATCATCCTGGCCTCGGCCGGCGCGGCAGCGACCATCAGACCCAAAGGTCGCCTTCTCTAAACCGCTGACTCCACCTCGTCATTACTGAACTGCAGCTCAGCCAGGCGCGCATACAGCGGACTGCGGGTGACCAGTTCGGCGTGCTTGCCGATGGCCACCAGCTTGCCCTGTTCGATTACCGCAATACGATCGGCGCTTTTCACCGTGGCCAGGCGGTGGGCGATCACCAGGGTAGTGCGCCCTTGCATCAATCGCGGCAGCGCTTGCTGGATCAGGTGTTCGCTTTCCGCATCCAGCGCGCTGGTGGCTTCATCGAGCAGCAGGATAGGCGCATCCACCAGCAGCGCGCGGGCGATGGCCAGACGCTGGCGCTGCCCGCCAGACAAGCCGAGACCGGCATCGCCCAGGTGGGTCTGGTAGCCCTCGGGCAGCTGCATGATGAACTCATGGGCGTGGGCGACCTTGGCCGCGGCTTCGACCTCGGCATGGCTGGCGTCGGTCCTGCCGTAGCGAATGTTGTCCGCCACCGAGCCGAAGAACAGCGCCGGATTCTGCGACACCAGGGCGAAGCAGCGGCGCAGCTCATGGGGATCGAGGAGCTCGATCGGCTGGCCATCGATGAGGATGCTTCCGGCCTGCGGGTCGAAGAAGCGCAGCAGCAGATCGAACAGCGTGGATTTCCCTGCCCCCGACGGCCCGACCAGAGCCAGGGTTTCACCCGGCGCGACCTCGAGATCGATGCCATCCACGGCAAAACTGCCTGGGCGTGACGGATAGGCGAAACGCAGCCCCTGCAACTCGATACGCCCCTGCACCGGCTGCGCCAGCGTCAGGCCATCGGCAGTCGGCGGGGTAATTTCATTGCGTGCCTGCAGCAGTTCGGCGATGCGTTCGGCGGCACCGGCTGCGCGCTGCAACTCGCCGATCACCTCGCTGAGGGTGCCGAATGAGCCACCGACGATCAGGCTGTAGAAGACGAAAGCCGCCAGCTCACCACCGGAAATGCGTCCGGCGATCACGTCCATCCCGCCGACCCAGAGCATCACCCCCACCGCCCCAAGTACCAGCACGATGACCACGGTGATCAGCCAGGCACGCTGCTTGATACGCTTGCGTGCGGTGTCGAAAGCCGCCTCCGCCGACAGGCCGAAGCGCCGTTTGTCTTCACGCTGATGGTTGTAGGCCTGCACCGTCTTGATCTGCCCGAGCACCTCGCCGACATAGCTGCCGACATCGGCCACGCGGTCCTGGCTCAGGCGCGACAGGGCGCGCACGCGGCGGCCGAAGATCAGGATGGGCGCCACCACCAGCGGCAGCGCCAGCAGCACGATGCCGCTGAGCTTGGGGTTGGTGACCACCAAGAGCACGCTGCCGCCGACCAGCATGATCAGGTTGCGCAGGGCCATCGACAGCGAAGAGCCGATCACCGACTGCAGCAGGGTGGTGTCGGCGGTCAGGCGCGACTGAATCTCCGAACTGCGGTTGCTTTCATAGAAGCCCGGATGCAGATCGATCAGGTGGTTGAACACCCGTTTGCGGATATCGGCGACGAAGCGCTCACCGATCCACGACACCAGATAGAAGCGGGTATAGGTACCGATGGCCAAGGCCAGCACCAGCACGAAGAACAGCCCGATCGACTGTTGCAGTGCCTGCGGCGACTGAGTCGCCAGGCCCTGATCAACCAGCAGTTTGATGCCTTGACCCATGGACAGGGTGATCGCCGCGGTAAACATCAGCGCCAGCAAGGCGCCCACCACGCGCCAGCGATAGGGTGCGACGAAACGCCAGGCCATGCGCAGGGCATTGCGCTGGCGGGAAGACAGGATCGAAACCATGGTTACTCGCTGCTGGGCGGGTCAGCCCTGAGATTAGAGAAGGCGCCGCCTATGCCGCGCGCAAGACCGTACCTCTGCTAGATGGGGGCTAATCAGGCACAGATCAAGCGGATCGAGCTGAAAGCTCAGCCCTATCAGTCCTGGAGAAATCGCCGCGGGTGGTCGGCGTTCGGCAGTAGGCAGTGTTCATGACGACCGAACAGCCGATAGCGATTGAGCGCAATACGGTCGTAACACCAGTCGCGCACTGGCCGGGGGATTAGCCGTAACAACGTTAAAAATCGCCAGGGACGGGGCAATTGCGCAAGGATGTGCAGCAGCGCGTCCGAACGCACCAGCAATTCTCCCCCCTCGATATAGGCCATGGTCTCGAACTGCTCAGTGGGCAAGCCGAACCAGGCCAGCAGCGCCTGGCCCTGGACCGACTGAACCGAGGCCAGGCGAAAGCGCTGCGCAGGGTCATGAGCGATCAAAAACTTGACCCAGCCGTTGCACAGTTTGCACACGCCATCGAACAGCACCACGCGCTCGCCCGGCTGAATAAAAGGAGGAAGTTTTGCATCCGTCATATCCAGCTCCTGCGTCTGACCTATCCGGTGCGACGCCCAACACGCCATGGTAATCAGGGCCACCAACAGCGTAACCGCCCCCGCCATGCACAGCGTCAGGGCCGGTGACTAAAACCCAACAAGAGTAGTCGGCTAGGCAGCCCTGGCCATCACCGGCCCACGGGGTACAACAACTCTTCCTTATACCCTGCCCACACCCGCACCACGTCGGGAAAGGCATCGTCCAGCTGCACATCGCCGCTATCGACCAGCAGTGGCCGGCCCTCGAGCGTGCCCAGTTTGCGTTTGGTCGCCACCACGCGCAGATGATCCAGGCCTATGGCGCGCAGCACCCGCGGGCTGATCTGCTGGTTGCCGCGGCCGATGATATGGCCCTGGCCGCCGATGGCGGTGACCAGCAGGCGCGCCGGATGCTCGGCCACCAGTTCGAACAACTGCGCCTCGGTGACATCGCGGGCAATTACTTGGGCGTTCTCGATGACATCGACGCCAAGCAAGGTGGTCTCCAGCCCGAGGTTCTGCGCAAGCCCGTGCAGGGTCGAACCGGGACCGAAGACGTAGCGCACATCGCTCTCCCAGCTCTCCTGCAGCCAGTCGGCCAGGTCGCTGAGCACCAGCTCTTCGGATTCCACGCCACCCTGTTTGACCTGCTGCATATAACCGCCCTCTTGCGGCACTGTCAGCTCGCCATACCAGCGCGCCGTCACCCTGCCTTCGCGCAAGGCGTGTTCGTCGATATCGCGCACCTCGCCGCTGGCCAGACGCACCAGGCCGCCCTCGATCAGCCGTGCGGCCAACTCGCCAGCGGCGCGCGGGCTGATGGCATAGACCCCGGACTGAATCTTCACCCCGGCCGGAATGCCCAGCACCGGCTGGCCGTCGCGCACGGCGGCGCAGATATCCCGCGCCGTGCCGTCGCCACCAGCAAACAGGATCAGCGCAACGCCGGCATCCTGCAGTTGTTCGACTGCCTTACGGGTATCCGCCGCGCTGCTCACCCGCTCATCCAGCTCGCCGACCACCCGGAAACTGAAGCCCATCTCGGCCAGCAGATCGGCGCCCATCGGCCCGGGAAAGGTCAGGAATTCCAGGCGATCCTGCACCACACGCAGACACTCCAGCGCCGTGCGCGTACGCATTGCCGCCAGCGGCTGACTACCCAGGGCCAGGGCCTGTTCGGCCACGCCATCACTGCCCTTGAGCCCCGCCGGACCGCCAAGACCTGCCAGGGGATTGATGATCAAGCCCAGGTGAAACCGCGACATAAACACCTCTGTGAGCCCCCGAGTGTCCCGGGGGTCTTTTCAACCCATACGTTGTTTTGGCACAGTGACAACCTAGTCACTTGTGAACTATATCTTTGACAGAACTTCATCGTTCGAGACTGTCACAGCCCGTTCAGTCGACTCTTTAGACTGCGCACACCACCTGATGAGGAGACCGTTCATGAGCCCACAGCAGCAGACGTCAGAACCCCATGTTGCTCCTGAACAGGCGCAACAGCCGGTAGGTGGCGCCATCATCGACGAACAAGGCCAGGAAATCCCAATCACCGAAAACATGATCCAGCGCGCGTGCCAGGAGCTGGAAAAAGACCTGACCAAGCCCCATACCGACAACGGCTGACCGGACCCTATGAGCCGACCCAGGCAAGGCCTGGTTTTTTCTTGGGCAGCGCCCCATTGGTGCGTTGAGGCGCTCGGCTGCAGCGCAACGCCGCTCGACCCGGGCTGACTCGGCTCATGAATAACCGCTCACTCAACGCAACGTCGCCCCCAGCGCCTTGATCATCCGTACCAGTTGCGGCGCATCGCCTTGCAGCTTGACGCTCAGCCCATCGATCTCGCGGCGCATCGGGTAATGTTTGCGCAACGCATCGAAGGCCGCACGCTGGCTGGCCGTGTCGCCCCGCAGGCTGCGGCGAAAGTCCGCATCGTCACGCCGCGGGTCATAGACCGCACGACACACAGTCGTCAACGCCCAGGCCGGATCGACGCCGGCATCCAGGCTCAACTCAGATAGCCAGGGAGCTGGCATCAACTCGTCGAGGCTGACCGCTGGCGGCCAGCCGAAATGCGCACACACCGCCGCATAGATCTGCGCCGTGCCGCGCAGCTTGCCGTCCAGGCTATAGCCGGCGATGTGCGGGGTGGCGATGCGGCACCGGCCGGCCAGTTCGACATCCACCTGCGGCTCGCCCTCCCAGACATCCAGCACCACCTGCAGATCGTCGCGCTGCTTGAGCAACTCGCGCAGCGCGGGGTTATCCACCACCGCGCCGCGGCTGGCATTGATCAGCCAGGCGCCCGGCTTAAGCTGAGCCAGGCGCCGCGCATCGAACAGATGATGGGTCGGCTGCGCGCCGCCACGCTCGAGCGGGGTGTGCAGGCTGAGCACATCGCACTCGGCGATCACCTGCTCCAGGCTGACGAAATCGCCGCCCTCGGCGAGCTGGCGCGGTGGGTCGCAGACCAGCACGCGCCAGCCCAGACCGCGTAATACTTCGACCAGACGCCCCCCCACCTCGCCGGCGCCGACCACCCCGTAGGTACGTGTCGCCAGCTCGACGCCCTGCTGCTCAGCCAGCAGCAGCAGGCTGCCGAGCACATAATCGACCACGCCGCGCGCATTGCAGCCGGGCGCACTGGCCCAGCCGATGCCGGCCTGGGCGAAATAATCGAGATCGAGATGGTCGGTGCCGATGGTGCAGGTGCCGACAAAGCGCACCGCACTGCCTTCGAGCAACGCTTGGTCGACCCGAGTGACCGAGCGCACCAGCAGCAGTTCGGCATCGGCTACGGCCGCCGCCGCGATACCGCGACCGGGCAAGCGACGAACCTCGCCGAATCCGGCAAAGAACTCATCGAGCAGGGGAATGTTCTCATCCGCGACTATTTGCATGATCGGCTCCATACGTCAGGCCGTCATTCTAACCCGTCGGCGCCCTCGCCGGCAGCGCGCTGAAACAGCGGCATAAGCGGCTTTCCTGACCGAAGTGTCAGCGCGTAGACTACGCGGTTTTCCCGGAGAGCCAGCGGATGACCTCTACGCCTGCCGTATCGCGCCAGCAGCGCGTGCGCACCGAACTGCGCACCCTGCTGGTGCTGGCCACGCCGATCATCATTGCCCAGTTGGCGCATACCGCCATGGGCTTCGTCGACACGCTGATGGCCGGCCGGGTCAGCCCCCAAGACCTGGCTGCGGTGGCGCTCGGCAACTCGATCTGGGTGCCGGTATTCCTGCTGATGACCGGCATCCTGCTGGCGACCACGTCCAAGGTGGCGCAGCGTTTCGGCGCCGGCCAGCAGGCCGAGATCGGCCCGCTGGTGCGCCAGGCCATGTGGCTGGCGCTGGCGGTCGGCGGCGCAGCCGCGATCTTGCTGTGGAACGCCGAAATAGTCCTGCAGCTGATGAATATCGAGCCAAGCCTGATTGAACCGTCCATGGACTATCTGCGTGCGGTGGCCTGCGGTTTCCCGGCAGTGGCGCTGTATCACGTGTTGCGCTGCTTCAGCGACGGCCTCGGCCACACCCGCCCCAGCATGATGCTGGGGCTTTGCGGCCTGCTACTGAACATTCCAGCCAACTACATCTTCATCTACGGCAAGTTCGGCCTGCCGGCCATGGGCGGGGTCGGCTGTGGCTGGGCTACCGCACTGGTGATGATCTTCATGCTGCTGGGTATGCTCTGGTGGGTGAAATGGGCGCCCTTCTACCATCCGAGTCAGCTGTTCGGTCGCTTCGACTGGCCGCAATGGCCGGTGATCCAGCGCCTGCTGACGATTGGCTTGCCGATTGGCATCGCGGTATTCGCCGAGTCGAGCATCTTCGCGGTAATCGCCCTGCTGATCGGCGGCCTCGGCGCCAGCGTGGTCGCCGGTCACCAGATCGCCCTCAACTTCAGCTCGCTGGTGTTTATGATCCCCTACTCCCTGGGCATGGCCGCCACTGTGCGCGTCGGCCAGATGCTTGGGCGCGGCGATCCCCGTCAGGCGCGTTTCGCCGCCGGGGTGAGCATGGCCACGGCGCTGGGCTATGCCTGTCTCTCCGCTAGTTTGATGCTGCTGTTGCGCGAGCAGATCGCGCAGATCTACACCGCCGATCCGACGGTGATTGCCCTGGCCTCCGGCTTGATCGTGTATGCCGCGCTGTTCCAGTTCTCCGATGCGATCCAGGTCACCGCTGCCGGCGCCCTGCGTGGCTACCAGGACACCCGCATCACCATGCTGCTGACCCTGTTCGCCTACTGGGGCATTGGCTTGCCGGTGGGTTACGCCCTCGGCCTGTCCAGCCTGTTTGGCGAGCCGAGCGGCCCGAGCGGGCTCTGGCAAGGCTTGATCGTCGGCCTGACCTGCGCCGCCATCATGCTGGCGATTCGGCTTGGCGGCAGCGCGCGCAAACGCATCCGAGCCGCTAAGATGGCGTGATGATCGCCAGAACCCTAGCCCTGCTCACCCTCCTCATCCTGTCGGCCTGCCAACCGACCGATGACGGCCTGGCCCTGCAGGCGGACTACCTGCAGCGCCTGAGCAATGTCGTCGAAGGCGAGGCCGTGGTGGTCTTCGATAAGGTCCAGTTGACCCGTTATCGCTTGCCGCCGCGCCGCGAGCGGGTGGTGGAGATCCCCGAGGTACGCATCGGCCTGCTCGATCTACTGATCGACGTGCGCCGCTGCCCCACACTGCAGCAGCAGATCAGCTTGCGTAACAGCATCCTCGGCAAGCAGTTGGTACCCAGTAGCCGCCTGGGCTATGAAGGCGACCTGTTGCGCGCCATCGATGCGTGCTTGCTGCGTCTTGCCGACGAGCAGGATCCACAGTTGCACGGCACACTCAGCAGCCTGGCCCTGGAGAAACGCGCCCAGCTGCCCAGTGTGTTCTGGAATGCGCTGAACGCCAGCCAGGAAGTCGAACGCTACCTGCGCTTTGCCGATCAGGCGCTACCGATCGCACCCGGCGAGGACAATGCGGCCCTCGCGGCCCTGGCCCAACTGGCCACCATGGCCAATGCCCTGCCGCAAACCCTGCCACCACCAACAGCCGAGCTCGACCCGCTGTTCTTCGCCCTGCATGCCAGCCCCCAGGGCGGCCAGTTGATCAGCAGCCTGGTCAGCCTGACCCATACCCTCAATGAGGGCAGTCGCCTGCTCGAGGAGCGCCAGCGACAGCGGCCCATCTGCCCGCAGGGCCGAGCGACTCCGCGCGGGCGCATTCTGCAGAACATCTTCGTCAAGTATTACGCCGGTGGTATGCAGCCCTATCTGGCCCAGGTGTACCAGCGCGGTCAAACCTGGAGCAGCAGCCTGCGCCAGCTCAGCGCCACAGCCGAGGTGCCGGCGGCCACGCGCAACTACCTGCTGAACCTGGCTGGCCCTGGGCAATCCCTGTGGGTTGATTTTCAAGCCGCCACCTCCCGGCATGTACGCGCCTGGCAGGACAGCCTGAAAAGCTGTGGCCTGGCGCCCGGTCAATCCGGGTGGAATGGCGAGGCCGCCAACGCCGACCAGTAGGCCGCGGAGAGGAACTCACGCCCCTGCAGCAGATGCGCCAGGTAGTCAGCGCTGGGCAACAGGCCATCCTGGCGAAACGCCGGATTGGCGATATACACCCAGGCAGGCTGCACGCCCCGGGCCGTGACAATCGCCAGGCGCTCGCGGCTGTAATAAATCGGCGTGCCCTCGAAGGGGTCGAGCTTGGCGATTTCATCCCGTTCGGCCAGTCGGTAGAGCACGCCTTCCACTACGCCATCTCGCTGGTAACGGATATTGGCGTAGGCACGACCCGGAGCACGGTCCACCGCGCGCTTGTTGAAACACAAGGCAAAGCCGATCAAGCGGCCCGGCATCACCTCACTCACCCGCAGACCGCGGGCCTGCATGCGCGCCGGGTTCATGTTCGAGCCGTAGGCGAAGTACCAGCCCATGGTCAGTCGGCCTTTTTCCGGATCAGGTACAGATAGGTACCCGCCTCCTCGCTCTGCTCGAGCAGTTCATGGCCGAGAAACACGCAGAACTTGGGAATGTCGCGCCGGGTCGAGGGGTCGGTGGCGATCACCTTGAGCAGGCCGCCAGCCGGCAGGTCGCGCACCTTGTTGTGCAGCATCATCACCGGTTCGGGGCAGTTCAGCCCGCTGGCGTCGAGGGTGTCATCGAGAATGGCGTCGGATTGCAGGGGCATCTGGCTGGCTCCAAAAACAGGCGGCTATTGTCGCGCAAAGCGGCCCCTCAGACCACCCGCCGCGCACATGCGCCAAGGCGAACCCGAACTAGCCTTTAACAGGTAGCCCCGCAGGCGGCGCAGGTGGTGAAAATGTCCGCACCCAACCAACCCCGGAACTGGTGCCTGGTGCGCCTGGACGACAATGGCAACGAGTTCGTCGTGCGCGCCGACCTGACCCGTGCCGGCGCCGAAGCTCTGGCGCGGCAATTCGAGGCGCACGGCCACAAACAGAGCTACTGGGTCAGGCAACAGCAGCCCTCTGGCCCGGACGAAAGCCGGGAAGATCGTTGACGCCGCCCCCGAGGCTCATTCGGGCCTTAGACGCGCAATGGACGCGCAGTCCCCGCGCCTACAACCGGCGCAGGTGGCAGGTCACTTCCTCGCGGTCGTGATAGAGCTGCTTGCAGGCTATCGACACCTTGATCTTGCGTTCGGCAAAGCCATCTTCCAGGCGCTGCAGCAGGCGACGCACTTCGGCATAGCGCTGCTTCATCGGCAATTTGAGGTTGACCACTGCCTCGCGGCACAAGCCTTCGCCGATCCAGGTTTCCAGCAAGGCGGCGCTGCGCGCAGGCTTCTCGACGATGTCGCAGACCATCCAATCCACCGGCTGGCGTGGCTTGTAGATGAAGCCATCGACCATCAGGTGCTGCACCAGGCCGGTCTCCATCAGGCTTTCGGCCATGGGGCCGTTGTCGATGGCAGTCACCAGCATGCCGCGCTTGACCAGCTGGTAGGTCCAGCCGCCCGGCGCGGCGCCGAGGTCGACGCCGGTCATGTCGCCCGACAGGCGCTCGTCCCACTGCTCACGCGGAATAAAGGTGTGCCAGGCCTCTTCCAGCTTGAGGGTCGAACGGCTCGGCGCCTCGCGGGGGAACTTCAGGCGCGGAATGCCCATCGGCCACTGCGCAGAATTATTGGTCTCGGCCAGGCCGACGAACACCTCGCGGCCGCTCTTGAAGGTCAGCAACAGGCGCGGCTTGAGAGGGTCTTCCACCAGTTTGCCGGCCTTGCTCAGCGCATTGCGCAGCGGCGCCTCGAACTTCTTGCAGAAATTCGACAATTCCTTGCCATCGTTGGTGTCGAGCACTTCCAGCCACAGGCTGCCGAACGTCGGCAGGTCCGCCAGATGGGTCAGCAACACGCTGATGCGATCCAGCTCCGGCAGGTCGATGAACATGCCTCGCGCCCATTGCCGCGGGAAAATCAGCTTACTGAAACGCACACCGCCCATCAGGCGCTCGGCGCCGTCCGGCTCGGTGCAGATAAATTCGGCGCAGGCCGTACTCGGCTTGGCCTTGGCGTAACCGACCACATCCAGACGCGCGGCATGCTCGGCGATCTCCGCACACACCTCGTTCTCGAACCCAGGGCGGCAATGCAGTAACAAAGTATTCATCGGTGATCTCCTCAAGGCGCGCATCATAACGGAGTCGGCAACCCGGGGCGCACCTGACCTGTCCAGTTAATGGCACGCTAGATTACGCCGGCTGCCGTTTTGTCGCCCTGCTCGGCGGACGCCATCGCTTCACGAGCATGGCCCCGGCCTTATGCCTACAGCTGCATCCATGGGCTGCCTGCGGGCACACCCCACATCCTACTAGTAGGAGGCGCGCCCCGCGGCGATGCGTGCCACCGGCCCGCTGAACTCACAGGCATCGCCCCGGCTCGACCCTGCTGCAGGTTCAGGTGGTGTCTGGCGTCGGCAGCAATGACTGAGTGAGAAAAGGCCGCACCGCCATAAGACCTATGACATGGCAAGCCTCGCCAAGCAGAGCTAGCTTGAAGACTCTGCAGCAAACAATCCGGTTTGCACCGTGCAAGCCACAGGAGACGCGCAATGCCTTCCTTAGATAGCCTGAACAGCCGCCGCAGCCTCGCCGTCGGCGACCAGACCTACCAGTATTTCAGCCTGCCGGACGCGGCCAAGACCCTCGGCAATATCGACAGGTTGCCGATGTCGCTGAAAGTCCTGCTGGAAAACCTGTTGCGCTGGGAGGACGGCAAGACCGTCACCGGCAGCGATCTGCAGGCCATGGCCGATTGGCTGAAAAGCCGCGGTTCCGAACGCGAGATCCAGTACCGCCCGGCGCGCGTGCTGATGCAGGACTTCACCGGCGTCCCGGCGGTGGTCGACCTGGCCGCCATGCGCGAGGCCATGGCCAAGGCCGGCGGCGACCCGCAGAAGATCAACCCGCTGTCGCCGGTCGACCTGGTGATCGACCACTCGGTAATGGTCGACAAGTTCGCCAGCCACGCCGCCTTCGGCCAGAACGTCGCCATCGAGATGCAGCGCAACGGCGAACGCTACGCCTTCCTGCGTTGGGGCCAGCATGCCTTCGCCAACTTCAGCGTGGTGCCGCCGGGCACCGGCATCTGCCATCAGGTCAACCTGGAGTACCTCGGCCGCACCGTCTGGACCAGGGAGGAAGACGGCCAGACCTTCGCCTTCCCCGACACCCTGGTCGGCACCGACTCGCACACCACCATGATCAATGGCCTCGGCATCCTCGGCTGGGGCGTCGGCGGCATCGAGGCGGAGGCGGCAATGCTCGGCCAGCCGGTGTCGATGCTGATCCCCGAGGTGATCGGCTTCAAACTGAGCGGCAAACTCAAGGAGGGCATCACCGCCACCGACCTGGTACTGACCGTCACCCAGATGCTGCGCAGCAAGGGTGTGGTCGGCAAGTTCGTCGAGTTCTACGGCGACGGCCTGGCCGACCTGCCGCTGGCCGATCGCGCGACCATCGCCAACATGGCGCCGGAATACGGCGCGACCTGCGGTTTCTTTCCGGTCGATGCGATCACCCTCGGCTATCTGCGCCTGTCCGGGCGCCCGGAGCAGACCGTCAAGCTGGTCGAGGCCTACTGCAAGGCTCAGGGTCTGTGGCGCGAACAAGGTCAGGAACCCCTGTTCAGCGACAGCCTGGAGCTGGACATGGGCAGCGTCGAAGCCTGCCTGGCCGGGCCGAAACGGCCACAGGACCGGGTCGCCCTGCCCCAGGTCAAACAAGCTTTCGACGACTTTACCGGACTGCAGGTAAAACCCGCCGCCGCTGAGGAGGCGCGCCTGCTCGACGAGGGGGGCGGCGGCGCCGCGGTGGGTAGCGCGGCACTGGTCGGCGAGGCCGACTACCACCATGAGGGGCAGACTTACCGCCTGAAGAACGGCGCCGTGGTGATCGCCGCCATCACCTCCTGTACCAACACCTCCAACCCCAGCGTGATGATGGCTGCCGGCCTGCTGGCGAAGAAGGCGGTGGAGAAAGGCCTGCAGCGCAAGCCCTGGGTCAAGAGTTCGCTGGCGCCCGGCTCCAAGGTGGTGACCGAGTACTTCAACGCCGCCGGCCTGACCCGCTACCTGGATGAATTGGGCTTCGACCTGGTCGGCTACGGCTGCACCACCTGCATCGGCAATTCGGGGCCGCTGCTCGAGCCGATCGAACAGGCCATCCAGCAGTCCGACCTGACGGTCGCCTCGGTGCTGTCCGGCAACCGCAACTTCGAGGGCCGCGTGCATCCGCTGGTGAAAACCAACTGGCTGGCCTCACCGCCGCTGGTGGTGGCCTATGCCCTGGCCGGCAGCGTGCGGGTGGATATCACCAGCGAAGCGCTGGGCCAAGGCAAGGACGGCCGGCCGGTGTACCTCAAGGACATCTGGCCGAGCCAGGCGGAAATCGCCGAGGCTATCCTGCAGGTCGACACCGCGATGTTCCACAAGGAATACGCCGAGGTGTTCGCCGGCGACGCGCAATGGCAAGCCATCGCAGTGCCGCAAGCCGCCACCTATGCCTGGCAGGCTGACTCAACCTATATCCAGCATCCGCCGTTCTTCGAGGACATCGCCGACGCACCGCCGCATATCGGCGACATCCACCAGGCGCGCATCCTCGCCCTGCTCGGCGACTCGGTGACCACCGACCACATCTCCCCGGCCGGCAACATCCAGGCCGACAGTCCGGCCGGACGCTACCTGCGCGAACAGGGCGTCGAACCGGTCGACTTCAATTCCTACGGCTCGCGCCGCGGCAACCATGAAGTGATGATGCGCGGCACCTTCGCCAATATCCGCATCCGCAACGAAATGCTCGGCGGCGAAGAAGGCGGCAACACCCTGCACGTACCCAGTGGCGACAAGCTGGCGATCTACGACGCGGCCATGCGCTACCAGGAGGCCGGCACCCCGCTGGTGGTGATCGCCGGCAAGGAGTACGGCACCGGATCCAGCCGCGACTGGGCGGCCAAGGGCACTAACCTGCTCGGGATCAAGGCGGTGATCGCCGAAAGCTTCGAGCGTATCCACCGCTCCAACCTGGTCGGCATGGGCGTGCTGCCCTTGCAGTTCATGCCCGGTCAGAATCGCAAGAGCTTGCACCTGACTGGACAGGAAAAGCTCGGCATCTACGGACTGGACGGCGTCGAGCTGCATCCACAGATGAAGTTGATGGTGGAAATCGCACGCGCGGATGGCACGCGAGAAAGCGTCGAAGTGCTGTGCCGCATCGATACACTCAACGAGGTGGAGTACTTCAAGGCTGGTGGCATCCTGCACTATGTATTGCGCCAGCTGATCGCCGGCTAGTTGTGAGGCTCAGCCTGCCGACTCGCCGGCGAAACCGCCCTAGCGCCATCCGGGAAGTGATCCCGAATGACGCTAGGACAACCTCAGCAACCACAGATGCATAGCGCCGCTGCCACTGACAGTTATTGCATCCCAAGCCCCCATTGCAAGCACGAACGGTCCCGCTCTGTTTTGTCGCCCGCGCAAATGTGAAGCCGTTGAAGATCCAGTTACACTGCGCGGCATATTTACCTCTCAACTTCAGCCCTGCCTGGCCGATGACAAGGCATAACCCTTAGGGACAAGCTCCTCATGCGCAACAATCAGCCCATCACCCAACGCGAACGCACCTTCGCGCCCCAGCAGCGCCTGATCTCCACCACGGATGCCAAAGGCCAGATCACCTATTGCAACGACGCGTTCGTCGAAATCAGTGGCTTCAGCCAGGACGAGTTGATGGGTGCGCCACACAATCTGGTGCGTCACCCGGATGTGCCGTCGGCAGTGTTCGCCCACATGTGGAACACCCTGAAGCAGGGTCGCCCCTGGATGGGCATCGTCAAAAACCGCAGCAAGAATGGCGATCACTACTGGGTCAATGCCTACGTCACGCCGATACTGGAAAAAAGCCAGGTGGTTGGCTACGAGTCGGTACGGATCAAACCGACCGCCGAGCAAGTGCGCCGCGCCGAAGCCCTGTACCAGCGCATCAACAGCGGCAAGTCCGCCGTCCCCAGCCGTGATCAGTGGTTACCGACCCTGCAAAACTGGCTGCCCTTTATCCTGGTCAGCCAGATCGGCTTCCTTATCGGTACCTGGCTCGACTCCAGCTGGGGCTTTGCCGTTGCCGCCCTGCTCTCGGTACCGCTCGGGCTGATTGGCCTCAACTGGCAACAGCGCGGGATGAAACGCCTGCTGCAATTGGCCGAGCAAACCACCTCCGACCCGCTGATCGCCCAGATGTACACCGACAGCCGCGGTGCCCAGGGCCGCCTGGAAATGTCCCTCCTCGGCCAGGAAGCACGCTTGAAAACCTGCCTGACGCGCCTACAGGACAGCGCCGAAGGCCTGGCCAAACAGGCCAAACAGGCCGACACCCTGGCACACAGCAGCTCGGCCGGCCTGGATCGCCAACGCCAGGAAACCGAGCAGGTTGCTACCGCAGTCAACGAAATGGCTGCCACCACCCTGGAAGTCGCCAGTAACGTCGCCCGCACCGCCATCGCCACCCAGGAAGCGAATCGCCTGACCAGCGAAGGCCGCTCCATCACTGCGGAAACCCGGGCTGCCATTCAGCGCCTCTCGCAGTCGGTCGGTGACACCGGCGAAACTGTCACCCGCCTGGCCCAGGACAGCAACGAAATCGGCGGCGTAGTTGACGTAATCAAAGGCATCGCCGACCAGACCAACCTGCTCGCCCTCAACGCCGCCATCGAGGCTGCCCGCGCCGGTGAAATGGGTCGCGGCTTTGCCGTGGTGGCCGACGAAGTCCGCTCGCTGGCACAACGCACCGCCGAATCCACCGGGCAGATTCACCAACTGATAGCCAAGCTGCAGCGCACCGCCGAAGAAGCGGTAATGACCATGGAAATCGGCCGCAAACAAGCCGATGAAGGCGTCGACCGCGTACAACAAGCCGACCTGGCCCTTGCTGGGATCAGTGACGCGGTGTCCAATATCGCCGACATGGCCGACCAGATTGCCGCCGCCGCCGAGGAACAAAGCTCGGTCGCCGACGAAATCAACCGCAACATCACCAACATCGCCCAACTGTCCGACCAGACCGCCAGCGAAGCGCAAAGCTCCGCCGTGCTCAGCGAAGCACTCACCGCCACCGCGCAAGGGCAGTACTCGCTGGTCGAACGCTTCAACCGCTAAACACAACCAGGGCGCCCGAGCAGACTCGGCGCGCCCTCAGTTTTGGGCACAGCTGGTTCCTCGGCGGCTCTCCGACGGTTGTGCTGCGGATGGTATTCAACGTACGCCAGCAACAGCCCACCGCCAATCCTATCGCCGCGCCCATCTCAGCTCGACGCCAGAACTGAGCGCTTGTGAAAAACGCTCGCCTACGGCAGCCAGCTGCAAACGACCCGACCGCAGCGCGCCTTGCCGCACAAGCCTGGAGACGGTCTCGCAACATCACTCGATACTTTCACAACCGCTAAGGACTGACCGGCTCGCAGCTTGAGTTGCTGGCGGCTCGGCGCGCATTGCGCTCGATCGAACGCCGCCCCAGAGGCGGCGTTTTGCGTAAGAGCCTGCGGCTCTGCAGTCGGCCAACAAATTCCTCACACAGTCCGACACGCCCTTCACATCGAGCTCCTTAGGCTTCAGCGATTCTCTCGACCTACGCATAGAGGTTGTTGTGCGAAAAAACTCGCAGTCAACCGAAACCCCCGAAGGCGCTGCCAAGTGGACCTTCGCCATCAGCCGCAACGTTCTGATCATGGTCGTTGCTCTGTGGTTGATGCTGACCACGAACATCCCCTTCTGGCGTGATATATGGCAAGGCGTGGGCGGCTGGAGCAATGACAACACCCTGTTCCTGATCACCTTGCCAGTGCTGGTTTGGCTGTGGCTTTACCTGTTGCTCAGCCTTCTGGCCTGGGGCCGGTTGACCAAGGCGATCCTGGGAGTGCTGCTGGTGTCGGCGCCGGCCAGTTTCTTCATGAGCAGCTACGGCATCGTCATCGACTACAACATGCTGACTAACGTGCTGCCGACCGACAGTGCCGAGGCCCTGGATCTATTCAGCTGGGGCATGTTCGGCTGGCTGTTGATACTCGGCGTCTTACCCGCATTAGTCGTCAGCCGGGTACGCCTGATCGCTCGGCCTTGGGCGCATGAGCTGGGCTTCAAGTTGGCGAGCATGGTCCTGGGTCTGGTTTGCCTGGCCGGCATCATGATGAGCAACTATCAGTCGTATGCCTCGCTGCTGCGCAATCACCATGAACTGCGCCTGCTGCTGACCCCGTCCAACGTGGTGGCGGCGGTCCATGGTTATAGCAAGCGTCAGTTTGCGACTCCGACCAAGCTGCAGGTGGTTGGTGCCGATGCCTACCAGGTCAAGCCGGTAGGTGGAACCGCCAAGCCCAAGGTGACGATCCTAGTCGTCGGTGAAACCGCTCGGGCGGCAGACTTTTCACTCAACGGTTACGCTCGCCCGACCAACCCGGAACTGGCCAAGCAGGATGTCATCAGCTTCAGCAATGCCAGCTCCTGCGGCACCGCCACGGCAGTATCGGTGTCCTGCATGTTCCTCGATGTCGGCCACGACCACTATCGATTGGCACCGCAGAATTTCAGCCGCAGCCCAAGTTCCACCGCGATGGCGGAGTAGAAGCTGAACGCGCGGTCGAAGTCGGTGATCCCGACACATACATGAGAAATCATGATCCATCCTTAATCTGCAGCCTGATGGACAGCCACTAGAGTATCCAGCGAAGCGGGTTAACCAAGGCTCAGGTCCTGAACATGGACAAATCCAGCGGCAACTCTTCACCCAACCACGCCGCATGGGTGCTGTGGTCGGCCAGGTCGTCACCGGTCACAGCATGCACCAGGACGGACAAACCCTGGCGATTGCTCTCCAGCCAGGGCAGCAGCTGATCGAACTGCGCCTGGTCGAAAGACAGCTGGCAGCTCCAGCGCGGATGCGGACCAACCAGGCGCTGATGAATACGCCCGACCTTGACGGCGAATAGCTCTCCGGCCCGTTCGCAGAGCGAGGTAGTCAGCGCCAGAGACTGCCCATCGAAGTAGACATGCGCATGGTACTGGAGGTAGTCATTGCTGGGGCGCTTGGTCATGGGTGGGCCTCGGTGGGTCGCATAACGAGCAGCATGCCTGCCATGCCTGGCTGATTAGTCTGCTGCGCTCTAGGATAATCCCGCATCTGCACTCTCGATGGCCAGCACATGAACCGCTTTCGCACGATAGATCGCAAGACCACCAGAGAGAACACGAGCTGCGCCTGATCGGGCCACACACTCACATCGTCCAGCACGGTGACGGGCACTTTATCAATCCCGAACAAATAACCCTGCGCGGGCAGAGTGCACAACTCGAGTGCATCTTGGGTCTGTCGGCATCGAGGTCTTGCCTGGCCAGGCCGGGCCTGTGCTCACAAAGCGCACGCTGCGCCTGATCCGGCTCGCACGGACGTATCCACCCCGGACGCCATACGGCTTTATGACGACCTATAAGGCCCACACCCGGGCCGAAATCCACGAATGATAGGCAAGGCAGGTCAACGGTAATGACATCCATGGCCACATGCCATTCAGGGCGCCACTCGAATAGTGCGAGCAGCGGCCTTGGCTATTTTAATGCATCACATCAATTTTCAGCCTGGCCGCACCTGGCATCGCCTTTAACCGCGCAAGCAAAGGCGGCAGCCTGCTCACGTTTTAGCAGGTTGCCGCGTTTATGAAACATCCGAGCAAGCAGTCGGTCAGCGCTTAACCCAGGATTACGGTGAAAAAACGCAACCTGCTCATTTTGCCAACCGCTATTACAGGTAATGCCACCCGCGCCACAAAAACTGCACACTGAGCCGCCCACCCAGATCAAAGGACCAGACCACCGACCGTCCGAAGTGCAGGCCTGAATTAACCCTGCGAAGCGCCTACTAGGGGCAACACCAAGCCTTTGCAGGTTTAATTCAAGGGCGTTTTCTTGATGAAGTCGTTATTTAATTAAGCACTCGAGAATACAACTGAACTATAGCGGGCACTTAAGATCTCACCCAGGTTAATGACATTGTGTTGCATTCAGATTTTGTGGGCGCCAGGTTATTTGAATGCCAAAATGGCCCCCATGCCAATAAACTGGCGTAGTGCAAATTCACACTCAAACCCCGCTCCCACTTAAGTATTTAATTGTTTAATTGCTCATTATATTTATTAGGCCTAAGCTGCAATTTCAATTATGACATCTGAATTTATAGGCCCTAACATGAAAGCCAGCTTAATCTCTCTAGCGGTGGCGACTGCCATTTTGGCTTGGGCACCAATCAGCTCGGCGCGCGAGGCCGTCGCGCTTCCAGGCGTGGTAGGTGCAGAAGGTGAGCTGAATGGCGTAGACACCACGGGCGGTGCCACATTGACCATTACCGACGGCCAGAATATCAATACCAATAACGATCTCGGTGGTGCTTTTACCACTGACTCCAACAATACGGGCAACCTTCTGTTCCTTGGCGACTCGATCGTGACCGGCTCTACCGGTGAGCCAGGGGTTCTGTTCCTCAATATCAGCGCCGGCGCCGCTGGTAAAGAGGTGACCTTCAACGGTGATGTCCACGCAACTACAACAGAGATCAGCGGGACAGGGACCATAAACTTCAATGGTGACGTGATCTCAGCACCGGTATTTCTTGGTGATGGCTTTCTCAATCTCGGTGCCGGCAACTTATTGACAGGCGCCATTACGACCAATACCGCAAATACCGGTACGTTGACGCTGAATAGCGGTAGCAATGTAAACGGGGCTATTGGTGGCGCAAGTGGGCTGAAGCAAATCATTGTATCGGGTGGCGATGCGTCTATTACCGGTTCCGTGCAGGCTCAAGGATTCAGCCTCGGCGCGAACACACTGAACATTACTGGGGCGTTGACCACTAACGCCAACGGCACGATTGCGACCACGCTCGCCGGTAATACCGTGTACGGTAATATTCAGCCGTCCGGCTCCTCGAATATTAGTGCTGCTGGCATTACGGTAATTCCAACCGTATCTGGCGTATTGACCGCCGGTACGACATTCAGGATTGTTGGCGGCCTTTCCGGCACCAACGGGGCATTGGTGACGGTTCTCAACACCAACCCGCTTTACACCTTCTCCAGCGTGCCTACCACCACTGGCGACGTACTCATAACGGTTGAGTCGGTTTCCTTGGGCTCGCCTGTCGCCGACTTGGCAGCAGGGTCACTCCTTGGCGCAGCTGCTCCAGTGGGTTCCGATCTGCTGGCCATTCAGGGCGCAGTCCTTGCTCTTCCCAATGCACCCGCCGTCAAGAATGCCTTGGTTCAGCTGGCCCCGAGCAGCACCAACCTGGCAGCCCCCTGGGTTGCAGGTCAGACGACGCGTCTTATGGAAGACATGTTGCAGGCTCGCGTGGAAGAGATCCAGAACATGTGCTGTGACGCCAACTGCGGGCCAAATAAGCCCAAAGAAGTGCGTAACTGTGAAGGTGACGAGCAGCAGAGTAACTGGTGGGCCAAGAGCTTTGGCAGTGTAGGCAACCAAGACGATGTCAATGATAGTAACGGCTATGACACTGAAACCTATGGTCTGGTGCTGGCTTATGATCGACCAGTGAGCGTCGACACCCGCATTGGTGTAAGCGCGGGTTATGCAAATAGCACAATTGATGGAAATGGCTCCTCTGGCGAGACAAATATCGATTCTTACCAGCTGACCGGTTATCTCAACTACACGCCCGGCCCTTGGTATGTTCAGGGCGCTTTGACCGCCGGGATAGACCATTATGACGGGAAACGCCAAATCACATTGCCAGGCGTGAATCGCGTCGCGAAATCTGACTATGATGGGCAGCAGTACACCGCTCTCGTCTCGGCAGGGAAACATTTTTACCTTGACCAAGCGGTCACTGTTACACCGTTCGCATCACTGCAGACGTCGCTTATCAACGTCGACAGTTATACCGAGCGCGGCGCTGGTGCATTGAATCACCGCGTGGATGATCAAGATTACACCCTGACACAATCAGGTTTGGGTGTGAAAATTGAACGCGTCATTCAATCCGGTGCCAACACATATTCCCCTGAGGCTCATGTTAAATGGCTGCATGATTTCAGCGACACGACCACGGAACAGACCGCAGCCTTCGCGGGTAGCGGCTCAGCGTTTAACGTGAAAGGGATAGAGCAAGATCGGGATATGTACAACGTCGGAGCAGGCGTTACATTCCTCTCCTGCAATTGCGATAACAATTCTTGGACGGTCAAGGGCCAATACGACTACAAGTGGAATGATAGCGACTACTCGTCAAATCAGTTGTCACTTATAGCGAGTCTTAAATACTAATACGATGTAGCTAGGACGGGCCGCGATTCTTTCTGTGAGTGTTATTGCACAGAAAGAATCGCGGCCCTTAATTTCGAGGCATGCGCCAGTAATGGTCGCTGCCTACCCCTCCGCAATGCCAGCAACTTAAGAAACTTCCCAATAAATATCCTACGGGTATCGCTCCAATCAGCACATGGGAGAATTTCTCTTCGCCTCCCAATCCACACCCCGTGATAACGACCGCCATACCCTGGCCTGAAAGTTGTAGTCGAGTAGACTATGGCGTTAGCACCGCGGCTCCCACAGATTCGGTGTTTAAGCCCGTAGCCCTATGCTCACCAATAGCGGCGACAGCGGGCCGCCTTACGGCGCTCCAGAGCAGTTTCTCTCGACCGCACCATCAAACACTGTCCCCGTATTCAGATAATTAAAAAATCCGTCGGATATCCGTCCGCGCCAATCCGCCTGCCTAAACGATCAATCAAAATATCGTGATCGATCCACTCGAAGAACTGGACCAGATCACCATCCACTCCTACTTTCCAAGCCGAGGACATGTAGCGCTAGGCAGCCAAAATGGCGTTCTGCCTACAACGCCCGGGCGAAAAGCGTAGCGGTGTTTACTGAAAGTCGGATCCAGTAATGACAGCAACACTTGCAGCAATGTTTGCTGGGCCAAACGGCCGGCAGGTTACCCTGCTCGCTTTCACCGCCGCCAGGATTGGGGATCGCCACTCATTGGACCGATAGACACCTGATAGAAGCTGTTCACAGATCGCAGCTCACTGTGTGAGCAGGTCCGCGGTTGTCCGATTGATATCCAGACCATCGACCCCGCCACACCTTTGTTGGCCTTGACCCGGTTTTCTCTCGCCAAGGCCCGCTCCAGCAGTCACTGTCCGGCGCTGGCGGATTCATCCTGTGGGAGATTGACCTTGTCGCTGATGGGGCCGACCACGACTTCACCGCGCCCAATCTCAATCAGCCCCACGTTGGCGGACATCTGACCGACGGGCTACATGATCATGGCCTATCATGCTTTCTCTGATTCAACCCTTGGTCAAAAAAGACTACTCCGGCCCCTGCTGACGTCTCGTTCCGAGCAACGCCGTCGCCCATTCAGGCACAAAGCGAGAGCTCCCCGGGTAGGCACGCAATCCTTCGCCGACAACCGCCAGATTTACGCCGCAGCCCCTTACAGGAGCGTAGCGGTTATCTGCCCGCTCGCCCTGGTCGGCCTCGTCTCGCACTTGGTACTTGTTCATCGGCTCACAGCTGCGATTCACTTCGCTCACTGTGGCCAGCTTACGGCAGGACTTTCACCCGCAAGATTGCGCCCATAATGGACGCGCACAAAAAAGGGCGACCGAAGTCGCCCTTTTTCTGGATTAGCTGAACTTAGTTCTGCTTTTCCATTTGTGCACGGAGCAGATCACCAATGGTGGTCGGACCCGAAGCATCAACTTCCTGCTTGCGCATTTCCTTGATAGCTTCTTTCTCGTCTTCAACGTCTTTCGACTTGACCGACAAGCTGATTACACGGCTCTTGCGATCGACGCTGATGATCTTGGCTTCTACTTCTTCGCCTTCTTTCAGCACGTTGCGCGCATCTTCAACGCGATCACGGCTGATTTCGGAGGCTTTCAGTGTGGCTTCGATACCATCGGCCAGAGTGATGATGGCGCCTTTAGCGTCAACTTCTTTAACGATACCGCGCACGATGGTGCCTTTATCGTTAACAGCAACGTAGTCGGAGAACGGATCTTCTTCCAGCTGCTTGATGCCGAGGGAAATGCGCTCACGCTCCGGATCAACGGAGAGGATAACGGTTTCCAGCTCGTCGCCCTTCTTGAAGCGGCGTACAGCTTCTTCGCCTACTTCGTTCCAGGAGATATCGGACAGGTGAACGAGGCCGTCGATGCCGCCATCCAGACCAATGAAGATACCGAAATCGGTGATCGACTTGATGGTGCCGGAGATCTTGTCGCCCTTGTTGAACTGACCGGAGAAATCTTCCCACGGGTTAGTTTTGCACTGCTTGATACCCAGGGAGATACGACGACGCTCTTCGTCGATATCCAGAACCTGAACTTCCACTTCGTCGCCAACCTGTACGACTTTGGACGGGTGGATGTTCTTGTTGGTCCAATCCATTTCGGATACGTGCACCAAGCCTTCCACGCCTTCTTCCAGCTCTGCGAAGCAGCCGTAGTCGGTCAGGTTGGTTACGCGTGCATTGACGCGAGTGCCTTCCGGGTAACGAGCCTTGATAGCAACCCATGGGTCTTCGCCCAGTTGCTTCAGACCCAGGGAAACGCGGTTACGCTCGCGATCGTACTTCAGTACCTTGACATCGATCTCGTCGCCAACATTGACGATCTCGGACGGGTGCTTGATACGTTTCCAGGCCATGTCGGTGATGTGCAACAGTCCATCGACGCCGCCCAGATCGACGAATGCGCCGTAATCCGTGAGGTTCTTGACGATACCCTTGACTTGCTGACCTTCCTGCAAGGATTCCAGCAGAGCTTCGCGCTCGGCGCTGTTCTCGGCTTCCAGCACGCTGCGGCGGGAAACGACAACGTTGTTGCGCTTCTGGTCCAGCTTGATGACTTTGAATTCGAGCTCTTTGCCTTCCAGGTGAGTGGTATCACGCACCGGACGGACATCGACCAAGGAACCTGGGAGGAACGCACGGATGCCGTTAACGTCGACAGTGAAGCCGCCTTTAACCTTACCGTTGATAACGCCCTTGACCACTTCCTCAGCGGCGAAAGCTGCTTCCAGAACAATCCAGCACTCTGCACGCTTGGCTTTTTCGCGGGACAGCTTGGTTTCACCAAAGCCATCTTCAACCGCGTCCAGCGCAACGTGAACTTCGTCACCGACCTTGATGGTCAGTTCGCCAGCGTCGTTGTGGAACTGCTCCAGCGGGATGAGGCCTTCCGACTTCAAACCAGCGTGAACGGTTACCCAACCAGCTTGGTAATCGATGTCGACGATGATAGCGGTGATGATTGAGCCAGCCTGAAGATTCAGGGTTTTTAGGCTTTCTTCAAACAGTTCAGCAAAGCTTTCGCTCATTTTAATTCCTGTAGATTCAGGGCGGGGGATCCGCCCAAACCACATTCCAGACAATGTGGGTACGTTCATATAAAAGAAGGCACACGGGACTAGGACTGGTCTCCCGCATGCTTCCTGGTGAGCTGATCAGCTTAAGCAGCTGAGGCTCTTGTCATCCGACAAGATCGCGGTTGGCGACCTCGTTCAGAATCAGTTCCAGCACTTGCTCGATCGAGAGGTCGGTGGAATCCAGCTGTATCGCATCGTCTGCCGCTTTGAGCGGAGCCACTGCACGCTGGGTATCGCGTTCATCACGCGCCCGAATCTCGTCGAGAAGACTCGCGAGATTAACATCATCGCCCTTAGCCTTCAACTGCAAGTAACGTCGCCGGGCACGCTCTTCGGCACTGGCGGTTAGAAAAATCTTCAGCGGGGCGTCAGGAAATACCACGGTGCCCATATCGCGACCATCAGCGACCAATCCGGGCATTTCTTGAAATGCCCGCTGACGCTGCAGCAAGGCCTCGCGTACGGCGGGCAATGCTGCCACTAGTGAAGCCCCGGCGCCAATTCCCTCATTGCGGATGGCATCGGTGACTTCCTCGCCTTCGAGAATGATCCGTTGACCCTGCCCCTGGGCGCCGGCGTGGAACTGCACATCCAGATGCGCGGCCAGCACCTTCATTGCCTCTTCGTTGGTCAGATCGACACCATGATTGCGCGCGGCAAAAGCCAGCAAGCGATACAGGGCGCCGGAATCCAGCAGGTTCCAGCCCAATTTCTGCGCCAACAAGCCGGCAATCGTGCCCTTGCCAGAGCCGCTAGGTCCATCGATGGCGACTATCGGTGCCAGAGCAGTCATGACTTGGCCTCCTGAGTCACGCGGATACCGACCTGCGCCGCCAGGGCCAGGAAGTTCGGGAACGAGGTCGCAACGTTGGCGCAATCATGAATATGGATCGGTGCCGCAGCGCGTAGCGATGCCACGCTGAAGGCCATGGCGATACGGTGATCGCCATGACTCCAGACCTCGCCACCGCCCATGCTCCCGCTGTCGCTGGCAACCCCATCGATAATAATGCCATCCGGCGTCGGCTCGACCTTGACACCCAGTGTCAGCAGACCATCGGCCATGACCTGGATACGGTCGGACTCCTTGACCCGCAGTTCCTCGGCACCGCGCAGCACGGTGCGCCCTTCGGCACACGCAGCCGCCACGAACAGCACGGGGAACTCGTCGATCGCCAGCGGCACCAGATGTTCTGGAATATCAATGCCATGCAACTTGGCGCTGCGTACGCGAATGTCCGCCACCGGCTCGCCACCGACTTCGCGCTGGTTCTCCAGGCTGATATCGCCACCCATCAATTTGAGGATGTCGATCACCCCGGTACGGGTCGGGTTGATACCGACATGCTCGAGCAGCAGCTCTGAGTCTTCGGCAATACTTCCGGCGACAAGGAAGAAAGCGGCCGAGGAAATATCCGCCGGCACTTCGATATGGGTCGCCGTCAATTTATGGCCCGACTCGACGCTGGCCGTACTGCCGTCGACCGCCACCGGATAGCCGAAGCCGCGCAGCATGCGCTCGGTATGGTCGCGGGTCGGTGCCGGCTCGGTGACCGAAGTCTGCCCCGCCGCATACAGACCGGCCAACAACAGGCAGGATTTGACCTGGGCGCTGGCCACCGGCATTTCGTAGTGCATACCGCTCAGGCGCTGGCCGCCGCGAATGGTCAAAGGCGGCCGCCCTTCGGGGCCAGTCTCGATCATCGCGCCCATCTCACGCAGTGGTCGGGCCACCCGGTTCATCGGCCGCTTGGACAACGAGGCATCGCCCGTCAGGGTACTGTCGAACGACTGCCCGGCCAGTAACCCGGAGAGCAGGCGCATGGAAGTGCCCGAATTGCCCAGATAGAGCGGCCCGGGTGGCGCTTGCAAACCATGCAGACCAACGCCATGAATGGTCACCCGACCATGGTGCGGACCTTCGATTACCACCCCCATATCGCGAAAGGCCTGCAGGGTTGCCAGGGCGTCTTCACCCTCGAGGAAGCCTTCGACTTCGGTGGTGCCTTCGGCCAGCGAACCGAGCATGATCGAGCGGTGCGAAATGGACTTGTCGCCCGGAACGCGAATTCGTCCAGACAGTTTGCCACCGGGATTAGCCAGAAAAATCAGATCATTCGAGTGCATAGCGTCCACATAGGCCCGTCGGGCTAGAATTTTGCTGAAATGTTCGCGGGCCACACGAGCGCGGGTAAACACCCCCAGCAGCTGATGCCCATCCCCAGCGTCGACCGCATCGCGCAAGGCGTCGAGGTCGCCGCGAAATAGATCCAGGGTGTGTAGCACAGCCTCGCGATTGGCGAGAAAAATGTCGTGCCACATCACCGGGTCACTGCCGGCAATCCGCGTGAAATCGCGAAAGCCTCCAGCGGCATAACGGAATATCTCCAAGTTTTCGCTGCGCTTGGCCAGCGAATCGACCAGACCAAAGGCCAACAGATGTGGCAAATGGCTGGTGGCGGCAAGCACCTGATCATGGTGCTCGACCTGCATATGCTCGACGTCGGCGCCCAACTCGCGCCACAGCCGATCGACCAACTGCAGCGCCTGCGAATCGGTTTGCTCCAGTGGCGTCAAAATCACCTTATGCCGACGGAACAACTCGGCATTGGCGGCCTCCACCCCACTCTGCTCGGAACCGGCAATCGGGTGACCCGGCACGAAGCGCGCAGGCATCTCGCCGAAGGCCAGACGCGCGGCGCGAACCACATTGCCTTTGGCGCTGCCAACATCGGTGAGCACAGTATTGCCCAGATCGAGCTTGGCCAGTTCCACCAGCAGCTTTTCCATGGCCAGGATCGGCACCGCCAACTGGATCACCTCGGCGCCCTGACAGGCCGCAGCCAGCTGCTCTTCACAGCGGTCGACCACCCCAAGCTCGACGGCCAGGCGGCACGACTGCGGATCGAGATCGACCCCCACCACTTCCCGGCACAGGCCGCTCTCACGCAAACCCTTGGCGAACGAGCCACCGATCAGCCCGAGACCGACCACCACCAGGCGGCCGATCATAGGTTGACTGGATTGCACCTTGGTTACAGCGGTCTTCGATTCGCTCACGCGCCCAGCACCTTGGCCAGCGCTTCGAGGAAACGACCATTCTCTTCGGGCAAACCGATGGAGACACGCAGGTAGGTTGGCATGCCGTAATTGGCCACCGGCCGCACAATTACGCCCTCACGCAACAACGCCTGATAAAGCGGCATGGACTCGCGACCGAGATCGACGGCCACGAAGTTGCCCTTGGACGGGATCCAGTCCAGCCCCAGCGCACGGAAACCCGCGACCAACTGCGCCATGCCGGCATCGTTGCACCGACGACTTTGCGCCAGGTACTCGGCATCATCAAGCGCCGCGCAGGCTGCGGCCAAGGCCAGACTGTTGACGTTGAAGGGCTGGCGCACACGGTTGAGCACATCGGCAATCTGTATCGAGCTGATGGCGTAACCGACGCGCAACGCCGCCAGGCCATAGGCCTTGGAGAAGGTGCGCGAGACCAGCAGATTCTCGTACCTGGCCAGGTAGTCGAGGCCATCCGGCAACTCGTCGCCTTCGGCATACTCGATGTAGGCTTCGTCGAGCACCACCAGAACATGTTCCGGCACACGAGCGAGAAAATCGCTCAGTGCCTGCGGACCGAACCAGGTGCCGGTCGGATTGTTCGGGTTGGCGATGAACACCACCCGGGTATTGGCGTCGATGGCGGCCAACATGGCCTCCAGATCATGGCCATGGTTCTTGGCTGGCACGACCTTGCCTTGTGCACCGACCGCCTGAGTAGCAATCGGATAGACGGCAAAGGCATGCTCGCTGAACACTGAATTCAGACCGGGCGCCAGATAGGCACGCGCCACCAGCTCGAGAATATCGTTGGAGCCGTTACCCAGGGTGACCTGGCTGGACTGAACCCCGCAGCGCTCGGCCAGCAGGCTTTTCAGGGCGAAGCCATTACCATCGGGATAACGGGTCAGCTCGGCCAGCTCGGCACGAATTGCCTGCAAGGCTTTCGGGCTGGGACCGAGCGGGTTTTCGTTGCTGGCCAGCTTGACGATGGTGGCTGGATCCAGATCCAGCTCGCGGGCCAACTCATCTACCGGTTTGCCCGGCACATAGGGCGACAGCTTCTGCACGCCTGGCTGAGCCAGGGCAAGGAAATCGGTCATACATAAGCCTCAAGCTTCAAGCGGCAAGCTGCAAGACAAAGCCGGGCGAATCCGCTGCTGGCTTGGGGCTTGAGCTTGCGGCTGCTATTTAAAGTACCGCCTTCGGATACGACCCCAACACCTTCAGCGCCACGGCTTCCTGATTGATCTTCTCCAGCACATCCTTGATCAGTGGATCACGGTGATGGCCGACGAAGTCGATGAAGAACACATAGGTCCACTTGCCGCTGCGCGAAGGGCGAGTCTCGATGCGGGTCAGGTCGATGCCGTTGTTATGAAACGGCACCAGCAGCTCATGCAGGGCACCCGGCTTGTTGCGCATGGAGACGATGATCGAGGTCTTGTCATCGCCAGTCGGAGGCACCTCCTGGCTACCGATGATCAGGAAACGCGTGGAGTTGTCCGGACGGTCTTCGATCTTTTCGGCCAGCTTGGTCAAGCCATACAGACTGGCCGCCATATCGCCGGCGATCGCCGCACTGTTCCACTCGCCCTTGACCCGCTTGGCCGCGTCGGCGTTGCTCGACACCGCCACCCGCTCGACGTTCGGGTAGTGCGCATCCAGCCACTTGCGGCACTGGGCCAGGGACTGGGCATGGGAGTAGATGCGGGTGATCTTGTCGACCTTGGTGGTTTCGCCGACCAGCAGATGATGATGGATGCGCAGCTCGACTTCGCCGCAGATCACCATGTCGTGTTCGAGGAAGCTGTCCAGGGTGTGGTTGATCGCGCCTTCGGTGGAGTTCTCCACCGGCACCACGCCGAAGTTCACCCCGCCCGCAGCCACTTCGCGGAACACCTCGTCGATCGCCGCCATGGGCACACTGATCACCGCGTGACCGAAATGCTTCATCGCCGCCGCCTGGGAGAAAGTCCCCTCAGGCCCCAGATAGGCGACTTTCAGCGGGTTCTCCAGCGCCAGACAGGAGGACATGATCTCGCGAAACAGCCGCGCCATTTCCTCATTGCCCAGCGGCCCCTGATTGCGCTCCATGATGCGTTTGAGTACCTGGGCCTCACGCTCCGGACGGTAGAACACCGGCTTCTCGCCTTCCGGCAACGCCAGCATCTTGACCCGCGCCACTTCTTCGGCGCAGCGCGCGCGATCGCTGATCAGCTCGAGAATTTTTTCGTCGAGGTTGTCGATGCGTAGGCGCAGGGCTTGCAATTCTTGCTCGGAGATCACATCCGTCATTAGCCGTGTTCCTTCTCGAATTCCGCCATATAAGCCACCAGCGCCTCAACGGCATCCAGGCCCACGGCGTTATAGATGGAAGCACGCATGCCACCGACCGAACGGTGCCCCTTCAAGTTGAGCAGGTTGCGGGCCTCGGCACCGGCGAGGAACGGCTTGTCCAGACGGTCATCTGCCAGGCGGAAAGGCACGTTCATCCAGGAGCGGGCATTGATTGCAATCGGGTTGCTGTACAGCTCGCTGCTGTCGATGGCACCGTAAAGCAGTTCTTTCTTGGCGCGGTTGCGCTGCGCCATGGCCTCTACCCCACCCTGCGCCTTCAGCCACTCAAAGACCAGACCGGAGAGGTACCAGGAGAAGGTCGCCGGGGTGTTGTACATCGAGCCGTTATCGGCGGCGATCTTGTAGTTGAGCATGGTCGGGCAGACGCTACGCGCGCGGCCGAGCAGGTCTTCACGGACGATGGTGACGACCAGGCCGCTGGGGCCGATATTCTTCTGCGCACCGGCATAGATCAGGCCGAATTTCGACACGTCGATGGGCCGCGAGAGGATGTCGGAAGACATGTCTGCCACCAACGGCACGTCGCCGACCTCGGGGATCCAGTCGAACTGCAGACCGCCGATGGTTTCGTTGCTGGCGTAGTGCAGGTAAGCGGCGTCTTTCGACAGCTGCCACTCGTTCTGCCCGGGAATCGCGAAGTAGTCGTAGGGCTTGGCGCTGGCCGCAACGTTGATATTGCCGTAGCGGCTGGCCTCCTCAATGCTCTTCTTCGACCAGATGCCGGTATCGATATAGTCGGCAACACCGTCTTCCGGCAGCAGGTTGAGCGGAATCTCAGCGAACTGCTGACTGGCACCGCCCTGCAGAAACAGCACTTTATAGTCGGAGGGGATGGCAAGCAGGTCGCGCAGGTCTTGCTCGGCCTTTGCCGCGATGGCCATGTATTCATCGCTGCGATGGCTCATCTCCATCACGGACAGGCCTTTGCCCTGCCAATCGAGGAGTTCCGCCTGGGCGCGCTGCAGAACAGCTTCAGGAAGCGCGGCCGGGCCGGCGCAGAAATTATAGGCTCGCTTGCTCACATCCACTCTCGCTCAAATGTTGGACGACTGACCACTGCCGGTCAGCCGCCGAATCCAACGCTGCAAGGTACGAGGTCAAGCCTCGCCCATGCAGATCACTCCTCGCTGGCCGGACTCTCGTCAGCCGCAGCATCCGACGCATCGACCACATCGTCGTCCAGAGCCTCGTCACCTTCAAGCAGCTCATCCATCTCTTCTTCGGATGGTTCCTGCACCCGCTGCAGACCGACAAGCTTTTCATCCTTGGCCAGCTTGATCAGGGTCACGCCCTGGGTGTTACGGCCGAGACTGGAGACTTCACCAACGCGGGTACGCACCAGGGTGCCCTGGTCGGAAATCAGCATGATTTCCTCGCCATCGAGCACCTGCACAGCGCCAACCAGCTTGCCGTTGCGCTCGCCGCTGACCATGGCGATCACGCCCTGACCACCGCGCTTGTACTCGGGGAACTCGTCAATCGCCGTGCGCTTGCCATAGCCACGTACAGAGGCAGTCAGAATCTGGCTGCCCTCTTCAGGAATCAGCATGGAAATCAGCTTCTGTCCTTCCGGCAGACGCATGCCACGCACACCGCGAGCGGTACGGCCCATGGCACGCACATCGGTTTCCTTGAAACGGGTAACCTTGCCGCCGTCGGAGAACAACATGACCTCACGGCTGCCATCGGTGATGGCGGCGGAAATCAGGGTATCGCCTTCGTCGAGACCCAGGGCGATCAGGCCGACGCTTCGTGGTCGGCTGAACTGGGTCAGCGGGGTCTTCTTCACGGTACCGTTAGCGGTGGCCATGAAGATGAACGGACCTTTTGCTTCTACCGCACCCTCAACATCGTCCAGCACACCGTCGACATCCTCGACGTCGTCCTGCTTGCCCTTGGCCGCAATTTCCACCGGCAACATGGTGGTGATGTACTCACCCTCACTCAATGGCAACAAATTGACCAGCGGGCGACCACGAGCAGCGCGCGAGGCTTCTGGAATCTCATAGGTCTTCAGCCAGTACACCTTGCCCTTGCTGGAGAACAGCAGCAACGTGGTATGACTGTTGGCGACCAGCAGGTGGGCAATGTAATCCTCCTCCTTGATGCCGGTGGCCGACTTGCCTTTACCGCCGCGACGCTGAGCCTGATAAGCGGTCAACGGCTGGGATTTGGCGTAACCGGTGTGGGAGATGGTCACCACCCGGTCTTCTTCGGTGATCAGATCACCCAGGGTCAGATCCAGACGGGCATCGAGAATTTCGGTGCGCCGCGCATCGCCGAACTCGGCCTTGATGCTCTCCAGCTCTTCGCGAATCACTTCCATCAGGCGTACGGCGCTGGTCAGGATGCGGATCAGCTCGCCGATCTGGGTGAGAATTTCCTGGTATTCGGCCAGCAGCTTCTCATGCTCCAGACCGGTCAGGCGGTGCAGTCGCAGCTCGAGGATCGCCTGGGCCTGCTCCGGCGAGAGGTAGTACTTGCCGTCACGTAAACCGTACTGTGGCTCGAGGGTGTCCGGGCGGCAGGAATCGGCGCCAGCACGCTCGACCATGGCTTCCACCGCAGTGGATTCCCAGGCGGTGGCAATCAGCGCGGACTTGGCTTCGGCCGGAGTCGGCGAGGCCTTGATCAGGGCAATAACCGGGTCGATATTGGACAGGGCAACCGCCTGACCTTCGAGGATATGCCCACGCTCACGCGCCTTGCGCAGCTCGAACACGGTGCGCCGGGTGACCACTTCACGACGGTGCAGGACAAAAGCTTCGAGCATGTCCTTGAGATTCAGGACTTTCGGCTGGCCGTCGATCAGTGCCACTACGTTGATGCCGAATACGCCCTGCATCTGGGTCTGGGCGTAAAGGTTGTTGAGCACCACCTCCGGCACTTCGCCGCGGCGCAGCTCGATCACGATACGCATGCCGTCCTTGTCGGACTCGTCACGCAGCTCGGTGATGCCTTCGAGCTTCTTCTCTTTAACCAACTCGGCGATCTTTTCGATCAGACGCGCCTTGTTCAGCTGGTATGGCAGTTCGCTGACGATAATCTGCTGGCGACCGCCGACCTTGTCGATGTCTTCGATGATCGCCCGCGCGCGCATATAAATGCGCCCACGACCGGTGCGATAGGCCTCGATAATGCCGGCACGGCCGTTGATGATCGCCGCGGTCGGGAAGTCCGGGCCCGGGATGTACTGCATCAGCTCATCGACCGTCAGCTCGGGGTTGTCGATCAGCGCCAGGCAGCCATTGATCACTTCCGTGAGGTTGTGTGGCGGGATATTGGTTGCCATGCCCACGGCAATACCGCTGGAACCATTGACCAGCAGGTTGGGTACCCTGGTCGGCATGACCGCCGGGATCATTTCGGTGCCGTCGTAGTTCGGCACCCAGTCCACGGTTTCCTTGTGCAGGTCGGCCAGCAGCTCGTGGGCCAGCTTGGTCATGCGCACTTCGGTGTAACGCATGGCGGCAGCGTTGTCGCCGTCCACCGAACCGAAGTTGCCCTGACCGTCGACCAGCAGGTAACGCAGGGAGAATGGCTGAGCCATACGTACGATGGTGTCGTACACCGCAGTGTCGCCATGCGGGTGGTACTTACCGATCACGTCACCGACCACGCGGGCGGACTTCTTGTATGCCTTGTTCCAGTCGTTACCCAACTCACTCATTGCAAAGAGCACACGACGGTGCACGGGCTTCAAGCCATCGCGCGCATCCGGCAGGGCACGTCCGACGATTACGCTCATCGCGTAGTCAAGGTAGGACTGCTTGAGTTCGTCTTCGATATTGACCGGGAGGATTTCTTTGGCCAGTTCGCCCATGAGTAGCCTGGTTCCTTTTTCTGGTGATACCCCGCGCCATTCATCCCGAACGAGGCGAAGCGTGCCGCGCGGCCCTAGGCCAGCAGCGACTCACGACAAATCAATGAGTTATGCCATGTATCTGCGCAGTTAAGGCGACCGTTGCCAGCGCCCCTGAAAACGGCCGGATATTACCACAATCGACGCCTCACACCTATCCCCAACCAGCCGCCACAGCAACGCTCGCCAAGCAACGGCGACAAGCTCAATGCAGACGCTTGCGGCACATCAGCCTGGTCATTTTCGCCGCATCCGGTCGCTCGACCACGCCCTTCTCGGTAACGATGAAGTCGATCAGGTCGGCCGGTGTCACATCGAACACCGGATTGAGCGCATCCACTCCCGCCGCCACTCGCTGCCCATTGAGTTCCAACAACTCACTGGCATCACGCTCCTCGAGAGGAATATCGTCGCCACTCTCCAGCGCCATGTCGATGGTCGAGCTCGGCGCCACCACCATGAAGCGCACGCCATGGTGCATGGCATTGACCGCCAGCTGGTAAGTGCCGATCTTGTTCGCCACATCGCCATTGGCGGCAATCCGGTCAGCACCGACGATGACCCAGGTAATACCGCGGGTCTTCATCAGGTGCGCGGCGGCCGAATCGACATTCAGGCAGACCGGGATGCCTTCGCCGGCCAGCTCCCAGGCAGTCAGGCGCGAGCCTTGCAGCCAAGGACGGGTTTCGTCGACATAGACGCGCTCGACCAAACCCTCCAGATAAGCTGCGCGAATCACCCCCAGCGCCGTGCCAAAGCCGCCAGTCGCCAGGGCACCGGCATTACAGTGGGTCAACAGGTTCTGCTGATTGCCTTGATGCTTGCGAATCAGGTCGACACCGATCTGCGCCATGGTCAAGTTGGCTTCACGATCACTCTGGTGAATACCCAGCGCCTCGCTCTCCAGCAGCGCAACCGGATCGTCACCCTCTTTAATACGTGCCACGCGTTCGCGCATTCGACTGAGCGCCCAGAACAGGTTGACGGCGGTCGGTCGCGAATCGGCCAATAGCTGAAAGTCTGCCTCCAGGGCCACACGCCAGTCGCCCCCCTCGGCCACCCGCGCGCGCGCGCCAAGCACCACCGCATAGGCCGCACTGATCCCGATGGCCGGCGCTCCGCGCACCACCATCAGGCGAATCGCCTCGGCTACGGCAGCTGACGAATGGCAGGCATACCAGCTTTGCTCGAACGGCAAAACGCGCTGATCGAGCAAATGCAGAGCGCCATCGCGCCATTCAATGGCCTGAACCTTCTCCGCCGCTAGCAATTGCTCGCGCATTAGACACACCTCGCCCCCAAAAAGCCGACCATTATACCCACAGACACACCCGCAGGCCGCAAGCTTCATACCCGGCGCGCGGCAAACTGTGCCCGCCTACTGGCTCTCTGAAACAGGCAACTCATGGCGGCACCGCTTCAAGCGTGAGGCGTTCCCCTATAAACTCATCCGCTCAGACACCCGCAGGAAACCCCTGGCATGCCCGAAGCCCCTCTCGACCTCCTCCTTCTCCCCACCTGGCTGGTGCCGGTCGAGCCTGCCGGAGTGGTACTGCACGAGCATGGCTTGGGCATCCGCGATGGTCGCATCGCCCTGATCGCGCCACGCGCCGAGGCGCTCAAGCACAAGGCCCTGGAAGTTCGTGAACTGCCCGGCCGACTGCTGACCCCAGGGCTGGTCAATGCCCACGGCCATGCTGCCATGAGCCTGTTCCGCGGCATGGCCGATGAACTGCCACTGAACAACTGGCTGGAACAGCACATCTGGCCAGCCGAGGCCAAGTGGGTTGATGAGCAGTTCGTCCTGGACGGCACCGAACTGGCCATCGCCGAACAAATCAAGGGCGGCATCACCTGCTTCTCGGACATGTACTTCTTTCCCGAAGTGGCCAGCGAGATAGTGCACAAGAGCGGCATTCGCGCCCAGATAACCATTCCGGTACTGAACTTCCCCATTCCCGGCGCCCGCGATGCCAACGAAGCGCTGCGCAAAGGACTGGCGCTGTTCGACGACCTCAAGCATCACCCGCGCCTGAGCGTTGCCTTCGGCCCTCACGCCCCCTATACGGTGAGCGACGACAAGCTGGAGAACATTCGCACACTCGCCGAGGAACTGGATGCCGGCATCCATATGCATGTGCATGAAACCGCCTTCGAGGTGCAGCAGAGCCTGCAACAACATGGTGAGCGACCGCTGGCGCGACTGGCGCGACTCGGCCTGCTTGGCCCGCGCTTCCAGGCCGTGCACATGACCCAGATCGATGATGACGACCTGGCTCTGCTGGTGGCCAGCAACAGCAGCGTGATCCATTGCCCGGAGTCAAATCTCAAGCTGGCCTGCGGCTTCTGTCCGGTAGAAAAGCTCTGGCAGGCCGGGGTCAACGTGGCCATTGGCACCGATGGCGCCGCCAGCAACAACGACCTGGATCTGCTTGGCGAAACCCGCACCGCCGCCTTGCTGGCCAAAGCCGTTGCCGGTTCGGCCAGCGCCCTGGATGCACATCGAGCGTTGCGCATGGCAACCTTGAATGGCGCACGCGCCCTCGGCCTGGATGACCAGATCGGTTCGCTGGAGCCAGGCAAAGCCGCCGACCTGGTGGCATTCAACCTGTCCGGCCTAGCCCAGCAGCCGATCTACGACCCGGTGTCGCAATTGATCTATACCAGCAACCGCGACTGCGTCGAAGATGTCTGGGTCGGTGGCAAGCACCTGCTCGACAGCGGCCGACTGACGCGCTTGGACGAACAACGGATCATCGCCAACGCCTGCGCCTGGGGAACCAAGATCGCCACCAAGCAATAGAGTTCATAGATGACGGTCAGGAGCCAGCTTGCCGTGACTGGGCGCCCCGGCGAAAAACCGATGACTGCCAACAAGCTGGCACCTAGCGGCTGCGACAAACTGACATATATCGGGCGATCAATAGACGCCCACTCCAGACTGCGAAACTGGCAACATGGATACATTCAGCCCAGGCTTGCCATTTTACAGCTTCACCCAGGGATATTTATGAGCAACGTCGATCACGCCGAAATCGCCAAATTCGAAGCCCTCGCCCATCGCTGGTGGGATCGCGATAGCGAATTCAAACCCCTGCACGACATCAATCCACTGCGGGTCAACTGGATTGAAGAACGCGTCAGCCTAGCCGGCAAGAAGGTGCTCGACATCGGCTGCGGCGGCGGCATCCTCAGCGAAGCCATGGCCCAGCGCGGCGCCGAGGTCACCGGCATCGACATGGGCGAAGCCCCCCTGGCCGTGGCCCAGTTGCACCAACTGGAATCCGGCGTCTCGGTACAGTACCGGCAGATCACCGCCGAAGACCTGGCTGCCGAAATGCCCGAGCAGTTCGATGTGGTCACCTGCCTGGAAATGCTCGAACACGTCCCGGATCCAGCCTCGGTGATCCGCGCCTGCCACACCCTGGTCAAACCCGGCGGCCAAGTGTTCTTCTCCACCATTAACCGCAACCCCAAGGCTTATATGTTCGCGGTGATTGGCGCGGAATACCTGCTGCGCCTGCTGCCGCGCGGCACCCATGACTTCAAGAAGTTCATCCGCCCCTCGGAACTGGGCGCCTGGAGCCGCGACACCGGCCTGCAAGTCAAAGACATCATTGGCCTGACCTACAACCCGCTGACCAAACACTACAAGCTGCAAGCAGATGTCGACGTCAACTACATGATCCAGACCCTCAAGGAGGCCTGATGCGTTTGCGCGCAGTTCTTTTCGATATGGATGGCACCCTGCTCGACAGCGCCCCCGACTTCATCGCCATCTGCCAGGCGATGCGCGCCGAGCGCGGCCTCGCGGCCGTGGATGACAAGCTGATCCGCGATCAGATTTCCGGCGGCGCCCGCGCCATGGTTGCGGCGAGCTTCGCCATGGACCCACTGGCCGAGCCGTTCGAGGCACTGCGCCTGGAGTTTCTCGAGCGCTATCAGCATCACTGCGCGGTGCTGACCCGCCCTTTTGACGGCATCCATGAGCTGCTCGCCGATATCGAGCAGGCCAAGCTGATCTGGGGTGTGGTGACCAACAAGCCGCTACGCTTCGCCGAACCGATCATGCAGCAACTCGGCCTGGCCGAACGCTCCGCCATCCTGATCTGCCCGGATCATGTGACCAACAGCAAGCCCGACCCAGAGCCGATGACCCTTGCCTGCAGCCAGCTGGGCCTGGATCCGGCCAGCGTCCTGTTCGTTGGCGACGACCTGCGGGACATCGAGTCGGGCCGCGCCGCCGGGACCAGAACTGCCGCGGTGACCTATGGCTATATTCACCCGGACGACAACCCCAGAAACTGGGGTGCGGACGTGGTAGTCGACCACCCACTGGAGCTGCGCACGGTACTCGAACGGGCGCTGTGCCGCTGCTGAGCGGGTACAGGCCTTAGACTGGGCATTATCGAGCACCGCTTGCGAGCGTAAGGCTGGGCTTTGCCGAGCGAGGCTCACCTACCCACATCAATATTCAACCGCGCAACTTGCAGCTTGTGGCTTCAAGCTTGTCGCTCTTTGGAGAAGCCCCCATGTTCCAATATTCAGCCCGCCCCGACCTGCTCAAGGATCGGGTGATTCTGGTCACCGGCGCTGGCCGCGGGATTGGCGCTGCCGCCGCGCAGACCTTTGCCGCCCATGGGGCGACCGTACTGCTGCTGGGCAAGACCGAAGAAAACCTCAGCAGGGTCTACGACGCCATCGAGGCCGCCGGCCACCCGCAGCCCGCGGTGATCCCGTTCAATCTGGAAACCGCCCTGCCGCACCAGTACGACGAACTGGCGGCCATGATCGAGCGCGAATTCGGCAAACTTGACGGCCTGCTGCACAACGCCTCGATTGTCGGCCCGCGCACACCACTGGAGCAGCTCTCCGGCGATAACTTCATGCGCGTGATGCAGGTCAACGTCAACGCCACCTTCATGCTCACCAGCACCCTGCTGCCGCTGCTGAAACTCTCCAGCGATGCCTCGGTGGTATTTACCTCGAGCAGCGTCGGACGCAAAGGCCGCGCCTACTGGGGCGCTTATGCCGTCTCCAAATTCGCCACCGAGGGTTTGATGCAGGTACTGGCCGATGAAGTCGACGGCGTGGCGCCGATACGGGCCAACAGCATCAACCCGGGCGCCACCCGCACCGATATGCGTGCCCAGGTTTACCCGGGGGAGAACCCGGCCAACAACCCGCTGCCCGAGGCAATAATGCCGGCCTACCTGTACCTGATGGGCCCCGACAGTAGCGGCGTCAATGGCCAGGCATTCGATGCCCAATAACACCAGTAACCAGCGACTTAAGCGGCAGAAAAATGGCTATGCCTCCACAAACCGGCAACCGCTTGCCGGCCAAGGCGGCAAGGGAGCTGCCAATACTGGCCATTTGCCGCAACGAACCGCTCTAAGTCGCTGACTTCAAATAATTTTCATAATTTCTGAACCCTCTGGCATGGAATTCGCTCTATAGCCAGTGTTGCCGCATCAATGCGCCAGAGGCTCAGCATTTATGGTTACTCCAAGCCAGACCAACACCATCGATTTCGATACGGCCAAGCTTCAGCGCCTGGGTTTTTCCGGCAATCGCGCGCAGTCCCTACACCCGGTCAGTCTGGCGCAACTGCGCCAGCAACTCGGCATGCAGCTGCAGACCAGCCTGGATGCCGAACGCATCCTCAAACTGTTCTTCACTGCCGTGCAAAGTCTGGTGCCGCTTAACGCCCTGACCTATCAACAGCCAACTGCCGACCTGCGCCTGGAATTGGGCGAACGCGCCAGCCACTCGGCCGGCTACCGGCTGAGTCATGAGGGCGAGTACCTCGGCGAGCTGATTTTCCGCCGCCAGCAACGCTTCAGCGACGAGGAGCTCGGCCAACTGGAGTCCCTGCTGGCCAGCCTGCTGTTCCCGCTACGCAATGCCCTGCTCTACCGCACGGCAGTCCAGAGCGCACTGCGTGATCCGCTGACCAACACCGGCAACCGTATAGCCATGGACCAGATCCTGCAGCGCGAGATCGATCTGGCGCGCCGCAATTTGCAACCACTCTCACTGCTGATGCTCGACCTCGACCATTTCAAGCGGATCAACGACTGCCACGGCCACAGCACCGGCGACGAGGTATTGATCGACGTTGCTGCCACGCTGAAAAGCCAGCTGCGCAACATCGACATGGTGTTCCGTTACGGCGGTGAGGAGTTCCTAGTACTGCTCTCGGGAACCTGCCGCGAAGCCGCCGCCATGGTCGGCGAGCGCCTACGGCATGCCGTGCAAGAACTGCAATGCCTGGCCCAAGGAGTACCGATTGAAGTGTCGATCAGCCTCGGCTGCGCGAGCCTGCTGGCGGGCGAGTCGGCGGAAAGCCTGTTGCGACGCGCCGACAGGGCACTCTATGCAGCCAAACGCGAAGGGCGCAATCGCCTGAACATGGCCGGCTAAGAACAGCAGACAAAAAAAAGGGACTCAATCGAGTCCCTTTTTTCAATCCCAAGGTCGAGCTACTGCGGCTTGCGACCACGACCAAAGCCCGGGCGCTGCCCATCGCCCGCAGGCTGGTCGCGGCGCTTGGTTGGAGCGGCCGGCTTGCGCCCTGGGCGCTCGCTCAACTCGACACCTGGACGCATAGGCTTGGGCTTGCTCGGGCTCTTCTTGTTGACATCCCGCGGCCGCTCGGCAACCGCTGTCCCCTTGTCCGGACCCGAACGACCTTGTTCCGTACGCCCCTTGTCTGCGCGCGGAGTACGCCCGGATCCAGCTGGGCTGCCATGGGATGGGCGCAGCGTCCGCTGCGGACGCTCGCCGCGGCCGACCGGCTTGGCCGACTTGCGCTGCAGGCGATCGAGCTTGTCGCGGGTCTTCTCTTTCATGTCCGGCAAGGCGACCGACTTGAGGCCAACTTCCTCGCTGAGAATATCCACTTCGCGCTGGCTCATTTCACGCCAGCGGCCCATGGTCAGGTCCGAGGTAATAAATACCGGCCCGAAACGCACGCGCTTCAAGCGGCTGACGACCAGGCCCTGGGACTCCCACAGACGGCGCACTTCGCGATTACGCCCTTCCATCACCACGCAGTGATACCAGTGGTTGAAACCCACACCACCCGGTGCCACCTTGATATCGGTGAACTTGGCCGGCCCGTCTTCGAGCATCACCCCGGCTTTCAGCCGCTCGATCATTTCATCGTCGACTTCACCGCGCACGCGCACCGCGTACTCACGATCCATCTGGTAGGACGGGTGCATCAAGCGGTTAGCCAGCTCACCGTCGGTGGTGAACATCAGCAAACCGGTGGTATTGATGTCGAGACGACCGATATTGATCCAGCGACCTTCTTTCGGCCGTGGTAGCCGGTCGAACACGGTCGGACGCCCTTCAGGGTCGTCGCGAGTGCAGATCTCACCTTCGGGCTTGTTATAGATGATCACGCGACGCACGCTTTCGGCGGCTTCTTCGCGCTTGATCAGGCGGCCATCGATGGCGATGGCATCATGCAGGTCGACACGCTGGCCGAGGCCGGCAACCGCGCCATTGACCTTGACCCGGCCGGCACTGATCCAGCCTTCGATTTCGCGGCGCGAAGCCAGGCCCATGCGCGCCATGACTTTCTGCAGTTTCTCGCCGGCTGGACTGTATTCTTCGGATTCACTCATCTGGGCACCTCCCGGTGTATCTCTAGTGATGGACGACAGCAAGTCGTCGAAGGGGCGCGGATCATACGCGAAACGCGCAGCGCGCGCACGGGTCAGAGTAGTCGGCAGACGAGCAGCCATCAGTCTTTACGACAGTCGGCATCTCGGCGATCCGCTGAACAGGTGCCGTTATCGTTAAATCGGATCCGGCGCCAATGACTCAGAGTCGGTGAAAATATCGAGTACAACGCCGCAGCGGACGTTATGCCGATTCGCAGGGAGCCCAGTGCGCCGCGGTGCAACCGAGCGACATACAGCTGGTGGGTTGTCGCTGCGCGCCGAAGCCAACCTTGGCTCCGAACGGATCGCCGAGCAAACCGCCCTGAAGCGCTGAAGCACTAGGCGAGGGTATTTTCACAGCTCAGAGCGTCTCTTTATCCGCAGCCTCGGTTAGCTCATCGCCTTGGTCTTCTTCCGGCGCTGGCGCCGAAAAATCATCGAAATCGGTCTTCAACCCCTGCTCCATGGAGTCCAGCTCGGCCAGCAGGCTGCTGAAGCTGGTTTCCTCGCCTGCCTCCACCTGCGGTTCATCGGCAAGCGCCAGGTCGGCGCGATCCTGCAGGCTTTGCGGCGCAGCGAGGTCGTCATCGAAGGCCAGCAACGGCTCGGGCTCCAGCTCACGCAGGGCCGCCAGCGGCGGCAGTTGATCGAGACTCTTCAGATTGAAGTGATCGAGAAATGCCTTGGTGGTCGCCAGCATCGCCGGTTTGCCCGGTACGTCGCGGTAACCGACCACGCGTATCCACTCACGCTCCAGCAAGGTCTTGACGATATGGCTGTTAACCGCCACGCCACGAATATCCTCGATCTCGCCGCGGGTAATCGGCTGCCGGTAAGCAATCAGTGCCAGGGTCTCCAGCATGGCCCGCGAATAACGCTGCGGGCGCTCTTCCCACAGGCGCCCGACCCAGGGCGCGTAGATCTCGCGGACTTGCAGACGGTAGCCGGATGCCACCTCGACCAGTTCGAAGGCACGCCCTTCGCAGGACTGGCGCAGCCGCTCCAGGGCCTTTTTAAACACCGCCGGCTCGGGGCGCTCTGCCTCCTCGAACAGTTCGAACAGACGCTCCAACGACTGCGGCTTGCCGGAGGCAAACAAGAAGGCTTCCAGCAGGCTGGCCAGTTCACGGGGATTGGTCAGGTTCATGGTCATTCAGCTCGCGCACGCACGTGGATAGGCCCAAAGGCTTCATTCTGCACCAACTCGACCAGCGATTCTTTGATCAGCTCGAGCACCGCCATAAAAGTCACCACCACGCCCAGGCGCCCCTCTTCGGCCGTGAAGAGTTCGACAAAGGGCACGAAAGCGCCACCCTTGAGGCGCTCCAGCACTTCACTCATGCGCTCGCGAGTCGACAGCGTCTCCCGACTGACCTGGTGACTCTCGAACATATCGGCGCGGCGCAAGACTTGCGCCATCGACAACAACAGTTCCTCCAGATTGACCTCCGGCAGCAGCTTGCGCGCCTGAGCCTGCGGCGCATCCAGGCGCGGTACAGTCAGGTCACGACCGACCCGCGGCAGCATATCGAGGCCTTCGGCAGCGGCCTTGTAGCGCTCGTATTCCTGCAGGCGACGAATCAGCTCGGCGCGTGGGTCGTCTTCTTCCTCCGGGGCCTCGCTCGAACGCGGCAGCAGCATGCGCGACTTGATCTCGGCAAGCATCGCCGCCATCACCAGGTACTCGGCGGCCAACTCCAGGCGCACCGACTGCATCAACTCGACATAGCCCATGTACTGCCGGGTGATTTCCGCCACGGGAATGTCCAGCACATCGATATTCTGTTTGCGGATCAGGTAGAGCAGCAGGTCCAGGGGGCCTTCGAAGGCCTCGAGAAACACTTCCAGCGCGTCCGGCGGGATATACAAATCCAGCGGCATCTCGGTCACCGCCCGGCCGTATACCAAAGCGAACGGCAGCTCTTGCTGGGCGCCTGCTTGGCTGTCGGCGGGCTGTTCAGGGGACTGGCTGTGCATATCGATTTAAGGCGTTCCTACTCAGCGGTAATTCAGACCCAGGGCCAAACGCACCTCGGTCAAGGTTTCCCGTGCTTCATTGCGCGCGCGCTCGGCGCCTTCGGCCAGGATACTGCGCAGCAAATCGGGGTTGCCCTGGTAATCGGCGGCACGCGCCTGCAGGGGCTGCAGCTCTTTTTGCACGGCCTCGATCAATGGTCCCTTGCAGTCCAGACAGCCAATGCCGGCACTCTTGCAGCCTTGCTGCAACGCAGCACGCGCCTCTTCGCTGGTGTAAATCTCGTGCAGCGGCCAAACCGGGCAATGGGCAGGATTACCTGGATCGTCCCGGCGTACCCGCGCTGGATCCGTGGGCATGCGCTTGATCTTCTCTTCGACTTCGGCATGGCTGTCACGCAGAAAAATTGCATTGCCGCTGGATTTGGACATTTTCCCGCCATCCAGCCCCGGCAGCTTCGGCGCATCGCTGAGCAAGGGTCGCGGCTCGGGCAACAACACCTTGCCGCCACCTTCCAGGTAACCGAATAGCCGTTCCTTGTCGCCGATGGTGATGCTCTGTTGCTCTTTAAGCAGCGCCTTGGCGGTTTCCAGGGCCTCGACGTCACCCTGTTGCTGGTAGGCCTTGCGCAAGTTGTTGTAGAGCGTGGCGGTTTTCTTGCCGAGTTTACGGATTGCCGCCTCGGCTTTCAGCTCGAAGCCCGGCTCACGGCCATAGAGATGATTGAAACGCCGGGCGACTTCGCGTGCGAACTCGATATGCGCCAATTGATCGGCGCCGACCGGCACCACCCCTGCCCGGTACAGCAGGATATCCGCCGCCTGCAGCAACGGATAACCCAGAAAACCATAGGTAGCGAGTTCCCGGCCCGGCAGCCGGTCTTGCCGCTCCTTGTAGGACGGCACCCGCTCCAGCCAGCTGAGCGGGCTGATCATCGACAGCAATAGATGCAGTTCGGCGTGCTCTGGCACCTGCGACTGGATAAACAAAGTGGCTGAACTGGGGCTGACCCCAGCCGCCAGCCAATCGACCGCCATGTCCATGACATGCTGGGAGATCGTCCCGACATCCTGGTAGTTGGTCGTCAGTGCATGCCAGTCGACGATGCAGAAAAAGCATTCGTATTCGTGCTGCAACTTGATCCAGTTCTTCAGCACGCCATGATAATGGCCTATATGCAAAGGGCCACTGGGACGCATACCAGACAGCACGCGGCGTTCGGAATCAACAAGGCTCAAACCAGGCTACCTAAGCGAATCAACAAGACGCGAAGTATAGCGAGGCGAGAAGCTGCCGCGGGAAAAACGACCGTGGAACCGTTCAGGCTCACGGCCGGTCATAATCAATGATGCCGCCCGGCAAACTCGACGGCAGAATCGTGCGCCAACATCAGTGCAAGATTTGACGCGAATCCTGACCACTCGCTGAGGGTCACAGCATGAAAATTCCCGCCGCCACTTTCGCCGCCGCCCTGCTGGGAGCATCACTGCTCCTGCCGCCGCTAACCGCTCAGGCCGGCTTGGTCGGCACCCACGAAGTCCTCGCCGAGCAAACACTGCAAGCCGATCGCGATAAAGTCAGTGAGTTCCTCAACCGCGCCGACGTCGAGGAACGGTTGCAAACCATGGATGTCCCTGCGGCTCTGGCCCGTAGCCGGGTGGATGCTCTGACGCCAGCGGAAACCGCCACCTTGGCCCGCCAGATAGACACTTTGCCGGCCGGCGGTGCACTCAGCGGTAGCGACTTCGTCGTCATCCTGCTGGTGGCGCTGCTGGTGGCACTGATTCTGTAGCCGCTGACAGCCAGGCGTGCGGAATTCAGCGCTTATCGTGCGAGGCTTTCACACCTCGCCGAAAGGCGCGGGATCACCGCAGCCGACGCGAATGATTTGCGGCTCATCATCCGCCAGATTGATTACGGTCGAGGCCTCCAGCCCACCAAAACCGCCGTCGATGATCAGGTCGACCTGATGTTCGAGAAATTGGCGCATTTCATAGGGATCGCTCATCGGCAGCGTCTCACCCGGCAGAATCAGACTGACGCTCATCAGCGGCTCGCCGAGTTCGCTGAGCAGCGCTTGGGCAATGGGGTGATTGGGTACCCGCAGACCAATGGTGCGGCGCTTGGGGTGCAGCAACATGCGCGGCACTTCGCGAGTGGCATTGAGAATGAAGGTGTAAGGCCCTGGCGTATGGTTCTTCAGCAAGCGAAAGGCCCCGGTATCGACCTTGGCGAACAGACCAATCTGTGACAGATCGCGGCAGACCAGGGTGAAGTTGTGCTTGTCGTCCAGCTGGCGCAGACGACGGATACGATCAACCGCATTCTTGTCGCCGATATGGCAACCAAGCGCATAGGACGAATCGGTGGGGTAGACCACCACGCCACCGGCTCTGATGATCTCTACCGCCTGCTTGATCAGGCGCAGCTGTGGGTTTTCCGGGTGAATCTGGAAAAATTGACTCACAGAAATTCCCTGTTCAAATTGCAGTAGGCTGTCGGACATGCTGGAAACGCGCCCAAAGGGGCGACAAGTCCTCGGGTACAGGGCGATACATGCCCAGTTCGGACCAGTCGCCAGGTGCATGAAAATCACTGCCGGCACTTGCCAGCAGACCGAATTCGCGGGCCAGAATCGCCAAGCCGCCGATCTGTTCAGCCGGTTGCATGCCGTTGACTACCTCCAGCGCATGGCCACCGGCAGCGACAAATTCGGCAATCAACTTGCGCCGCTTACTACGAGTAAAGTCGTACTGCCACGGGTGTGCCAGGCTGATCGAGGCACCCGCCAGTTGCAAGGTTGCAACGGCCTGCTGCAACGTCGGCCAATGCTGTTTGACGTCTCCCAACTTGCCCGACCCAAGCCACTTACGAAAGGCCTCGGCGCGATCCTTGACGTAACCGGCGCGGACCATGAAGTCGGCAAAATGCGGACGGGCCGGAGCGTTGCCACTGTCGCCCAACTCCTGCTGCACGGCCCGCGCCCCTTCCAGCGCGCCGGGCATGCCTTTGCTGTCCAGGCGCTTGCTGATTTCTGCGGCCCGTAACCAGCGCCCTTCATGCAACTCGGCGATCGACTGGAGCAATGCTGGCGAATCACTGACGAAGGCATAACCGAGGACATGAATGGTGGCGCCACCCCAGGTGCAGGACAACTCGATGCCATTGACCAGCTGCATATCCAGCGCCTGGGCTGCGGCACGCGCCTCCTCAAGGCCTTCCAGGGTGTCATGATCGGTCAGCGCAAGCAGCCGCACACCGCGCTCATACGCCCGTGCAACTACCACAGCGGGCGCAAGCGCACCGTCTGAGGCTGTGCTGTGGCAATGTAAATCAACATCCATAAGGAACGCTTTCTCGGTAATTTATGTTTGTTATTATGCCGACACCGGCGAACTCTTGCTGACATCACGAGTAGATGATTGAAATAAAGTGGTAAATGAAGACTGGCCCACCGGGCAAGCGAAGCACATCAACAACGAAATTATCGTGCTGTGAATGAGCATTGTGATGACCGCTCAGCCGTCGATCACTACCTTGTTCAACGGCCTGCTACCCGGCTAACTTTTCATCCGCCTGCCACAACTATTGCTCGACTTTGCCAGTCCGTACTGTTTTTCTGCGCTAACACCAACTGGCGCCCCAGCCAATAAGGATTGAGATGCTCTACGCTATTATCGCCACCGATGTCGAAAACTCCCTGGAAAACCGTTTGGCAGCTCGCCCCGCGCACGTTGCTCGGTTGGAGCAGTTGAAGAGTGAAGGCCGTCTGGTGCTCGCCGGCCCGCACCCTGCGATCGACAGTAACGACCCGGGTTCGGCAGGCTTTTCCGGCAGCCTGATCGTTGCCGAGTTCGACTCGCTCAATGCCGCCCAAAGCTGGGCCGATGCCGACCCTTACCGCGCGGCGGGTGTTTACGCCTCGGTGCTGGTCAAGCCGTTCAAACTGGTACTGCCTTAATCCGCATACCGGCTGCTCACTGCTCAGCCACAACAATCCAACAGGACATAGGAGTTACGATGCGCCCAGGCCCGTGGTCTTTTCTGTTAGCGCTGTTGCTGTTGCCTCTTGAGCTGCATGCCGAGCAAACCCCGCCCGAATTTCCAGCAGCGGCTACGGCAGAGCAAGCGCAGATAGACGCCCTCAAGCAGCGCCTGGCCATCAGCGAGCAACAACGCGAAGCGTTGGGCGCGGAACTGCAGGCCAGCGAAAGCGAAAGCGTGCAATTACAGCGCCTGCGCCAGGAAAACCAACGCCTCAAGCTGCAACTGAAAAAAAACCAGGGCGTTGCGCCCCAGCCCTTACTCGGCGATCAACAACAATGGCTTGTCGTCGGCGCTGGAGCCGCACTTCTGGGAGTGATCCTCGGCGCACTGTTGCGTGGCAATCGTCGCTCGCGGCGTGAGTGGATAAATTGAAATCAGTATGAGCGCTCTTCTCCTGATCGACGACGACATCGAACTGTGCGAACTGTTGGCCAGCTGGCTGAGCCAGGAAGGCTTCCAGGTCAGCGCCTGTCATGATGGCAACAGTGCACGTCTCGCTCTGGCCAACCAGGCACCCGATGCGGTGGTACTCGATGTGATGCTGCCGGACGGCAGCGGTCTGGAGTTGCTCAAGCAATTGCGCAGTGATCACCCGGAGTTACCAGTGCTGATGCTCTCAGCCCGTGGCGAGCCGCTGGACCGTATCCTCGGCCTGGAGCTTGGCGCCGACGATTACCTGGCCAAGCCCTGCGACCCCCGCGAACTGACTGCCCGCTTGCGCGCTGTACTGCGCCGCAGCCTGCATCCTGCCGTATCCAGCCAGCTGCAACTGGGCGATCTGTGCTTCAGCCAGGCACGTGGCGTGGTGACGATCGGCGAGCATGAGGTCATTCTCACCCTGTCGGAAAGTCGCCTGCTCGAAGCCTTGCTGCAGCAGCCCGGCGAACCCGTGGACAAGCAGGAACTGGCGCAACTGGCGCTAGGCCGCAAGCTGACGCTGTATGACCGCAGCCTGGACATGCACGTCAGCAACCTGCGCAAGAAACTCGGCCCTCACCCCGACGGACGCCCGCGCATCCTCGCCTTGCGCAGCCGCGGTTACTACTACAGCGCCTGAGATTCTGGGTAAAGCCAAGTCCGGCTCGCCTTTACTCAGGCTTTACCCTTGCCTGACGGCCCTTGACCTTGACCGCTCTAGACTGGGCACATCCGGTAACTGACCGGCATCGAGACAAGGAGACACACCATGCGCAAGACTCTCACCGCCCTGTTACTCACACTGACCCTGCCGACGCTGGCCATGGCCATGCCCGACGGTGGCCCGCACCATGGCGACGGTTATGGCCACGGCGGCGGACATGGCTCGCGGATGTTCAAAGACCTCGACCTGAGCCAGGAGCAACACCGCGAAATCCGCAAACTGATGGGCGAGCAGATGAAAAGCCGCCACGAGATTACCCAGCGCTATCTGGAAAAACTGTCCGCTGCCGAGCAAAAAGCCATGCAGGATGAGCTGAGAACCGCCAAGGACAAGCAGCACAGCACCATTCGCGACATGCTCAAACCCGAACAGCAGAAGGCCTTCGACGAGCACCAGAAGAAAATGCAGGAACGCCGCGCCGAGCGTGCAGCCTTCAACGCCTGGAAAGCCGAGCAGGCCAGCAAGGTCGAATAACGGCAACAGACTGGCCACGGCCAGCCGAGCATGCCAGCACAAGCCCACCCATCAAGCTCCGGCTTGGTAGGTTTTTTCGCTACCAAGGAGTAATCCGTGCGTTCATTATTCTGGCGCATCTTCGCCAGCTTCTGGCTGGCCCTTGCCCTGGTTGCCGGGCTTTCCATGCTGCTGGGACGAGCGCTGAATCAGGACGCCTGGATTCTCAGCCAGCACCCGGCCCTGGATGGCTTGGCCGAAACCTGGACCAGCCTGTATGAAGAGCAGGGCAGCGCCGCCGCCCAGACCTTTCTCGAGCAACGCAAGGAGGCCTCGCGCCTCAACGTGCAAGTGCTCGATGACAACGGCCAACCCCTGGTCCGAGGCACCTTCCCACCGCGCGCCGCCGCCTTCGAGGCACGCCAGCAGAATGACAAACGCCTGCCCTGGCGCCGCCTGACTACCGACTACAGCAGCCCCCAGACCGGCGAAACCTACCTGTTCATTTACCGTATTCCGCACCGGCAACTGGCCGCCTGGCAACGCGACAGCCTGCTCTTGCCGCTCAGCGCGCTTGCCATCGCCCTGGTGGTACTGACCCTGTTCAGCCTGCTGGTGACCCTGTCCATCACCCGCCCACTGAATCGCCTGCGTGGCGCCGTACACGACCTCGGCCAGACCGCCTACCAGCAGAACAGCCTGGCCCGCCTGGCCAACAGACGCGACGAACTGGGGGTACTGGCCCGCGACTTCAATCGCATGGGCGCGCGCCTGCAAGGGCTGATAGGCAGCCAGCGCCAGTTGCTGCGTGATGTATCCCACGAACTGCGCTCGCCTCTGGCACGCTTACGCATAGCACTGGCCCTGGCCGAACGCGCCGACGCCGCCGAGCGGGAAAAGCTCTGGCCGCGCCTGGCGCGAGAGTGCGACCGCCTGGAAGCCTTGATCAGCGAGATTCTCGCCCTCGCCCGCCTCGACGCCGATCCCGGCGCAGCCCAACCAATTGACCTTGCCGCGCTGCTGCGCAAGCTGCAGGAAGAGGCACAACTCGACACCCCACAGCAGCGGGTGGAGATCAAACTGCCACCCGGAGTGAGCCTGCACGGCTGGCCGGACATGCTCGAACGGGCGCTGGACAACCTTCTGCGCAATGCCTTGCGCTTCAACCCGGCAGGCGAGGCGATCGAACTCAAGGTCGAGCGGCAGGCCGACGACCTGTGCCTCAGCGTACGCGACCACGGCCCTGGCGTTGCCGCCGAATACCTGGCCCGACTGGGCGAGCCCTTCTTCCGAGCGCCAGGGCAAAGCACGCCCGGACATGGCCTCGGCCTGGCGATTGCCCGGCGCGCCGCCGAGCGTCACGGCGGCCGACTGGTACTGAACAACCACCCAGAAGGTGGCTTCAGTGCCAGTCTGCTGCTACCGCTACAGCCGCAGACTGACAAGTAGGGTGGCTGCCCGCCAGATAGGCGCCGCCTGAGCAATCTCCGGCGTACTGTCTGCGGCGAGTAGTGCCCTAGGTGTCGCGTGCCGGCGGCGTTCCATGCGGCGCGTAGGGCGATCCGGGCGGCGATCCGTTCGGAGCGCAGCGACAGCCCGCCAGGCTTGTGCCCCCTGATCATCCGCGGCGAGTAGCGCCCGGCGAATCGCCCGCTACACGCCCGGCCAGGCGCTGACGAAATCGGCTACAGGCAACGGCGCGGGTTTGCGCAATTCACGTTCGGCAGTGCCCAGGTAGAGGAAGGCGATGATTTGCTCGTCACTGCCCAAGCCAAGCCCCGCCGCCACTTGAGCGTTATAGGCCAGCTCGCCGGTGCGCCATACAGCGCCTATGCCTTGGGCATGAGCGGCGAGCAGAATGGCATGAGTAGCGCAACCTGCGGCAATCACCTGCTCCTGTGGCGGCACTTTGGCATGGGCCTTTACGTGTGCGATCACCACTACCAGCAAAGGCGCCCGCAACGGCATGGCACGCGCCTTGGCCAAGGCTTCTGCACTGACTTCAGCAGCGCCGGCCGCCATGGCCTGGGCAAACAATTCACCGAGGTGCTCACGTGCAGTGCCCTCGATCGTAAGAAAGCGCCACGGTCGTAACTGTCCGTGATCCGGTGCACGCAATGCCGCGCGAAACAGCAGTTCGCGCTGTGCGGCATCCGGTGCAGGCTCGCACAACCGCGGCACTGAAACACGATTGAGCAGAGCATCGAGAGCATCCATCGGCCACCTCTTGAACAGAAATAAGCGGGAATTCTAGAGCGTGGCGCAGGATGGCGGGGAAAAACTGTTGCGCGGCGCGCAAACCGACAGCCGCAATATACGGCACGGATTCGCGCAAAAAACGCGCAGGCCCTAGTGTCACGCCAACGTTGAGAGGTCGGTTAATCGCGGTCTTACCCATGTACCGCGACCCCCTGTAGGGCGGGTTAGGCGCGTGGCAGTCGATCAACGGTTGCCACCGAAACCATACGCGCCGTAACCCGCCATCGGCGCAACGCAGCCCAGTTTCGAGGCGAGGCGCCTGGTGGGTTACGCGGCGCGCCAAGATGGCGTTGCCTGATCGTTCGCAGGTTGGCGCCGCTAACCCACCCTACGCAACCCGCTCCGGCGCCACACTCGGCTGCACGGTCGGCGTCAATGGCGGCAAGCCGTGGGCGCGCCGGGCATCATCGCAGCGCGGCTCGGGCTCGCCATTGGCCCAGGATGCCTCGAATTCGCGGCATGGACTGGCGCGCTGCTCATAGAGCGTGCAGCGCACGCCCTGCCCCACCTCACCGAGCAGGGCGACACAGCGGGCGGGCTTGTACTCAGTGCCGCGCATGGCGACCCGATGCGGAGTGATCAGCACCACCTGGTCATCCGGCACTGTACCGCCGGCCGACTGGCATTCACCCCAGAAGAAAGACACACGAAAATGCGCGCAGCAGGCGCCACACGTAAGGCAAGGATTAGCGTTCGACATGATTTTAGAGGGCTCAGAAACCGGCAAGGGCCGGCACCTGGCGGCTATTCTATGCCGAGCCATGCGCTTGTAAAGCGCCATATCGATGGCCCGGATGAAAAGTCGATGCGCGGATGCCACACACGCTAGGGCAATTGATGGCCACGCGGCATAGGCCGGCGCAATGGCTTATGCGCGGCACGTGCGAGTTGGTTTACAGCCCTTGCGGCACGAGTAGAATGGCGCCCTTTGCCGCACTCAATCCGAGCCTCATCTCATGGCCTTGCCGACGCTGCGCATTATCGGTTTCATCCTCGGCATTTTTCTGATTACCCTGGCCGTCAGCATGACCATTCCCATGCTGACGCTACTGATATTCGAGCGCACCGATGATCTCGATGCCTTTCTCTGGTCGAGCCTGATCACCTTTGCCAGCGGCCTCGCCCTGGTGTTGACCGGGCGCCCGGCCAACGCCCAACTGCGCCCACGCGACATGTACATGCTGACCACCGCCAGCTGGCTGGTGGTATGCATCTTCGCCGCCCTGCCGATGATGCAGATTCAGCACATCAGCTACACCGACGCCTTCTTCGAAACCATGTCGGGCATCACCACCACCGGCTCCACCGTACTGACCGGACTCGACAGCGCCTCGCCAGGGCTGTTGATCTGGCGTTCGCTGCTGCAGTGGCTGGGCGGCATCGGTTTTATCGGCATGGCCGTGGCGATTCTGCCGCTGTTGCGCGTGGGTGGCATGCGCCTGTTCCAGAGCGAGTCATCGGACTGGGGCGAGAAGGTCATGCCACGCTCGCACATGGCGGCCAAGTACATCATTGCTATTTTCGTCGGCATAACCCTGGCTGGCGCCCTGGCGTACTGGCTGTCAGGCATGAGCTGGTTCGAGGCGGTCAACCATGCGATGACCTCGATTTCCACCGGCGGCTACTCCACCTCCGACAGCTCCATGGCCCACTTCGGCCCAGCTTCGCACTGGGTGGCGATCGTATTGATGCTGCTCGGGGGCTTGCCCTTCACCCTGTTCGTCGCCACCATCCGCGGCAATCGCCGGGCCCTGTTCAAGGACCAGCAAGTGCGCGGTTTTGTCTCGATGCTGGCCTTCATCTGCCTGCTATTCAGCCTGTGGCTCTGGCTGCACTCCGAGTACGCCTATTTCGACGCCCTGCGCATCGTCACCCTTAACGTGGTTTCGGTGGTTACCACCACCGGCTTTGCACTCGGCGATTACAGCCTCTGGGGCGACTTCGCCGTGATGGTGTTCTTCTACCTGACCTTCGTCGGCGGTTGCTCCGGCTCAACTTCGGGCGGCCTGAAGATCTTCCGCTTTCAGGTGGCCTATACCCTGCTACGCAGTGGCCTCAACCAGCTGGTCCACCCGCGCGCGGTGATCAAGCAGAGCTACAACGGTCACAACCTCGATGAGGATATCGTCCGCTCGATCCTCACCTTCTCGTTCTTCTTTACCATCACCATCGGCCTGATCGCCCTGGGGTTGTCGCTGATTGGACTGGACTGGGTAACCGCGCTGACGGCAGCGGCCACCGCCGTCTGCAATGTCGGCCCGGGACTTGGCCCGATCATCGGCCCGGCGGGGAACTTCTCCAGCCTGCCGGATGCGGCCAAATGGCTGCTGACCCTCGGCATGCTGCTCGGTCGCCTGGAAATTCTTACCGTGCTGGTGCTGGTCACCCGGGCGTTCTGGAGACACTGAACACCGGCAAGGCTGCCGATGACTCGGCGCTTTGCTGGCAGCCCCACCTAGAATGACGTCATTATTTGCTTGATTTGCTTGGAAGCTGACTAGATGGCCTTGCCGACCCTACGCATCATTGCCTTCATCAACGGTATTTTCCTGATCACCCTGGCGGTGAGCATGGTGGTGCCGATGCTCACCCTGGTGATCTTTGAGCGCGCTCATGAACTCAATGCCTATCTCTGGTCGAGCCTGATTACCTTCGTCGCCGGGCTGTCCATGGTTGCCCAGGGCCACCCGAAAGGCGTCGAACTGCGACCACGCGACATGTACATGCTCACGGTGTCGAGCTGGCTGCTGGTCTGCATCTTCGCCTCGCTACCGTTCATGCTGGCCCAGCACATGGGCCTCGCCGACGCCTTCTTCGAGAGCATGTCCGGCATCACCGCCACCGGCGCCACGGTGCTCAGCGGTCTGGACAGCATGTCGCCGGGCATCCTGATCTGGCGCTCGCTGCTGCACTGGCTCGGCGGTATCGGCTTCATCGCCATGGCCGTGGCGATCCTGCCGATGCTGCGCATCGGTGGCATGCGCCTGTTCCAAACCGAGTCGTCGGATCGCTCGGACAAGGTTATGCCGCGCTCGCACATGGTCGCCAAGTTCATGGTCGCGGCCTACGTGGGTATCAGCCTGCTGAGTTTTCTGGCGTTCTGGGCCGCCGGCATGGGCGTATTCGATGCCATTAACCACACCATGTCGGCGATCGCCACCGGCGGTTTCTCCACCTCGGACAGCTCTATTGGCAAGTGGTCGCAGCCGGCGGTGCACTGGGTGAGCGTGGTGGTGATGATTCTCGGCAGCCTGCCGTTCGTCCTTTACGTGTCGATGCTGCGCGGCAACTTGCTGGCGCTAATGCGCGATCAGCAGGTACGCGGTTTTCTTGCCATCTTGCTGAGTACCTGGCTGGTACTCGGCACCTGGTACAGCCTGACTACCGAACTGCATTGGCTGGAGGCGGTACGTCACGTGGCAGTGAACACCACCTCGATCATGACCACCACCGGCTTCGCCCTGGGCGACTACACCCTGTGGGGTGGCTTCGCCGGCATGCTGTTCTTCTACCTGGGCTTTATCGGTGGCTGCTCCGGCTCGACCGCCGGCGGCCTGAAGATTTTCCGCTTTCAGGTCGCCTATATCCTACTCAAGGCCAACCTGCTGCAACTGGTGCACCCACGCGCGGTCATCAAGCAGCAATACAACCAGCACCGCCTGGACGAGGACATCGTCCGTTCAATCCTGACTTTTTCGTTTTTCTTCACCATCACCATCGCCCTGTTGGCGCTGGCCCTGTCACTCTGCGGCCTGGACTGGATCACCGCGCTCAGCGGCGCCGCCAGTACCGTATCCGGTGTCGGCCCAGGGATGGGCCCGGTCATCGGTCCAGCCGGTAACTTCTCGAGTCTGCCTGACACGGCCAAGTGGCTGTTGACTGTCGGCATGCTGCTCGGACGCCTGGAAATCCTTACCGTGCTGGTGCTGCTGATGCCGGCATTCTGGAGGCACTGAGGTAGCCCGGCGCCAACCTACAAGCGCGCGCGATACTCGCCCGGGGTGATGTCGAACCAGCGACGGAACGCGCGGAAGAAATTGCTCGGATCGGCAAAGCCGAGCAGATAGGCCACTTCCAGCAGGGTCAGGTTGGGCTGGGCCAGGTACTGTTCGGCCAACTCGCGACGGGTGTCATCGAGCAGCCGCTGGAAACTCGTCCCTTCGTCCTGCAGGCGCCGCTGCAAGGTCCGTTGCGACACATGCAGCGCCTGCGCCACCGTCTCGCGCTTGGGCTCACCCTGAGGTAGCAGGCGGCACAGCACTTGCCTGGCCTGGTGACTGACGCGACTTTCCGAGAAGCGCGCCAGGTATTCGCCGGCAAACCTGTCGTGCAACTGGGCCAGCGATTCATTGGCCGTCGGTAATGGCCGATCCATGTCGGCCCGTTCGAACAGCAGCGCGTAGTGCCCGGCGTTGAACTTCAGCGGCGCCTGAAATACCTGCTGAAAGGGCACTAGATCCGCCGGTGGATCGCCTTGAAAAAGCGCCTGCTGCGGACGAATCGGCTGACCGGTCAGCCAGCGGCAAAAGGCCAAGGCATAGGCCATCGAGGCCTCGGCGCTCTGCCGGGCCGGCGGCAGGCGGTCGCCATGAATCGCCAGGATCAGTTCATAACCCTTGGCCGTGGGACGGAAACTGAGGTCAGCGCCCTCGGCAATGATCCGCTGATAACGCACCAGACGCGCCAGCCCCTCGGTCAAGGTGCGACTGGACATCAAGGCGTACCCGACCACATGAAATGAAGCTGGGCGCACCACCTTGGCCATGTTCAGGCCAATCGCCGGATTGCCCGACAGCTCCACCGCGCGCAGCCACAGGCGCGTCATGCCGTCCTGGGAAAAGCGTGCATCCGGATCCTCCAGCGCGGCGTAATCCAGCCCCAGCTGGCGAAATATCGCGCGGCAGTCGACGCCGCCCATTTCCAGGGCCTGGACGATGCCCAGAGCCCAATTCGACGAGGTGGTGCGTTCGCTCATGACGTTATTCTTGTTTGAGTCATCTGAAAGTCGCTCCTGGCGGCCTGGCAGGATACTAAACTGGCACTTAATGTCACTGGCCCAACAGGACAGCAAGCCTAGACTGCCAACACTCGGCCGCCGCTGCCCTCCAGTGCGGCCAGATCACGACCAGGAGGCAAACCATGGCTACGCAAACCAGCGATCGCTACACCAGCTTCGCCGAGTTCTACCCCTATTACCTGCAAGAACACAGCAACTCGGTCTGCCGCCGCCTGCATTATGTCGGCAGCCTGCTGGTGCTGGGCATTCTCGCCTACGCCCTGGGCACACAACAGTGGCTGTGGCTGCTGACGATACCCGTCGCCGGGTATGGCTTTGCCTGGGTGGGTCACTTCGTCTTCGAAAAAAATCGCCCGGCCACCTTCCAATACCCGCTGTACAGCTTCATGGGTGACTGGGTCATGCTCAAGGATGCCTTTACCGGACGTATTAAATTCTGACCCACCAGCTTTCTGGCTGCACCGAAGACACCCGCTGGCCGACATCTTCTCACCGTTGAGCAGTGGTGCTTGGCTCGCGCATCCTCGCTTGGTTATGATCCCCGCTCTGTCGCAATCCTGGTTCAGCGCTAGCCGCGCTACTTAGACGTCCAGCAGAGGCGTCGGATAATCAGCAGGGATCGTTTTCACAGCATGAATGCCACTACCCAGAACCGGCTCCACGCACTGCCGGCGCCACCACTGCGCGAATATTACTCGCGCATCCTGGCCTACATTGCCGTGGCCGCGAGCATCGCTGCCGGCACCTACACCCAGCATTTCGGCTACGACATTCTGTGGATAGTGCCGTATGCCCTGCTCTATCCGCATCTGGCCCACCACTTGGGCCAACGCTTCAAGCGTGATCATCCGCAAATCGCCAGCCTGACCCTGCTGTTCATCGACGCCCTGCATTGTGGCGCAGCACTCGTCCTGCTCAGTTTCTCGGTCGTACCCAGCCTGATGTGCCTGTTGATTCTGGCCTTCAGCTCGATGGTGGTCGGTGGCCTGCGCTACCTGGCCCTGGCCATGCTGGTCGCGGTCAGCAGCATGCTGCTCAACGCGGCGCTGATCGAGCTGAAATTCAACCCCGACACCCCGGCCCTGGTCGCCCTAGTGAGTATCACCTTCAGCATCCTGTACATCTGCATCACCGCTTATTTCATGCATCAGCAAGGTTTGCGTCTGGCCCAGATGCGCAGCGATATCAAACGCGAACAGGAAAAAGCCGCCCGCCTGGCACGCAACCTGGCCAAGTACCTGTCACCGCAGGTATGGGAGTCGATCTTCACCGGCAAGAAGAGCGTGCGCCTGGAGACCCAGCGCAAGAAACTCACGGTGTTCTTCTCCGACATCAAGGGCTTCACCGAACTGTCCGAGGAACTCGAAGCCGAGGCCCTGACCGACCTGCTCAACAGCTACCTCAACGAGATGTCGAAGATCTGCCTGAAATACGGCGGCACCATCGACAAGTTCATCGGCGACAGTGTCATGGTGTTCTTCGGTGACCCGGCGAGCAAAGGTGCCAAGCATGACGCCATGGCCGCCGTATCGATGGCCGTGGCCATGCGCAAACACATGAAAGTGATGCGCCAGCAGTGGCGCGCCCAGGGCATTACCAAACCCCTGGAAATCCGCATGGGCCTGAACACCGGCTACTGCACGGTGGGCAATTTCGGCGCCGACACGCGCATGGACTACACCATCATCGGCCGTGACGTGAACCTCGCCAGCCGCCTGGAAAGCGCGGCAGAAGCCGGCGAGATCCTCATCTCCCACGAGACCTACTCGCTGGTCAAGGACCTGATCATGTGCCGCGACAAGGGCCAGATCAACGTCAAGGGGTTTACCCGCCCGGTACAGATCTACCAGGTGGTGGATTTCCGCCGCGACCTGGGTGCCACCTCCAGCTATGTCGAGCATGAGTTGCCCGGCTTCTCCATGTACCTGGACACCAACGGCATCCAGAACTTCGACAAGCAACGGGTGATCCAGGCGCTGCAGCAGGCGGCCGAGAAATTGCGCGACAAGGTGATCATGTAAGCCAGGCCGGTTCGCGTTGCCGGGACGGGGTGCGCACGGCGCCCTCCACCCGGTTAGCCACCGCCACTTAATCCTGGCTTATCGCCAACGTCCGAGCGGCGCACGGCTCACCATCGAGCAAGGGCTGGCAGGCCAGGAACTCCAGCGCCGATACCCGCCAGGACTGCCCTGCAGCCAACTCGGCGCAGCGCGTCCTGTCGAGCTCAAGTGCCGCCAGGCAAGCCGCCCGCAAATCCTCGCTCATCACCCCGTTGACGCCCGCCTCCAGCACATCCAGCGGGCCGGGCACCGGGAAGGCCGCCACCGGCGTGCCGCAGGCCAGCGCCTCGAGCATTACCAGGCCATAGGTATCGGTACGCGAGGGAAATACCAGCACGCTGGCCTTACGATAGGCCTCGGCCAACTCTTCGCCATGCCGATAGCCGAGAAATTTCACCGCCGGATAACGCGCCTGCAAGGCTTCGCGCAGCGGACCGTCACCGACCACCCGCTTCTCACCGGGCAACTCGAGGTCGAGAAAGGCCTGCAGGTTCTTTTCCGCGGCGATCCGTCCGACGCACAGGAACACCGGTTTGAGCGCCCCGAGCAGCGGCACCTGCGGCTGAAACAACCGCGTATCGACGCCCTTGCGCCACAGCGCCAGACGCTGCAGGCCCCAGCCGGAAAACTCCGTACGCAGCCGTTCGGTGGTCACCAGCACCGCCTCGCTCGGGCGATGGAAGGCGCGCAGGTAGGCATAACCCCAGCGCAGCGGCAACCAGGGCCAACGGCCATGGACGTACTCGGGAAAGCGCGTATGAATGGCACTGGAAAACGCCAGGCCGCGCTTGCACAACCAGCGTCTGGCGGCCCAACCAAGCGGACCTTCGGTGGCCAGATGGACGCAGTCGGGCTGAAACTCGCGGATCGCCGGACCGACCCGCCAGAGGTTCCATGTCAGCGGAATCTCCGGGTAGGTCGGGCAAGGCCAGTGACGAAAATCTTGCGGCGCCAGCAATTTCACCTGATGGCCCAGGTCACGCAGCTCGCCAACCAGTGCCTGCAAACTGGTGACCACACCGTTGACCTGCGGCAGCCAGGCATCCGAGACGATCAATATCCTCATGCAACTGGCTCGCCTGCAGCCACCGGCTCGACCTGAGCCTGAGCCTGAGCTTGCCGTAGCTGATCGTCGGCCAGCCGATACAGCTCGATGCGTCCATCCAGGTGTTCGATCAGGGCCGTGCAGGACTCGACCCAGTCGCCGCAGTTCATGTAGTCAACTTCACCCATCGGCCGGATCTCGGCGTGGTGAATATGCCCGCAGACCACACCATTGAAACCACGCTTGACGCATTCGTGCACGATCGCCTGTTCGAAGTCGCTGATGAAGTTCACCGCCCCCTTGACCTTGTGCTTGAGGTAGGCCGACAGCGACCAATAACCGTAGCCATAACGGCTGCGCCAATGATTGAGCCAGCGGTTGAGGGTCAGGGTGATCTCGTAGGCCGAGTCGCCGAGAAATGCCAGCCAGCGGTGGTAACGGGTGATCACATCGAACTGGTCACCATGGATCACCAGCAAACGGCGGCCATCGGCGGTGATGTGCTCGGCCTCGTCGACCAACTGGATATTGCCCAGCAGCAGCGACGAATAACGGCGCAGGAACTCGTCGTGATTGCCGGTGACATAGATCACCTCGGTGCCGCGCTTGCTCATGGTCAGCAGGCGACGGATCACGTTGCTGTGCGCCTGCGGCCAGTAGATCCCGCTACGCAGCCTCCAGCCGTCGATGATGTCGCCCACCAGGTAGATCCGGTCGGTGTGATAGCGCTTGAGGAACGCCGCCAAATGCTCGGCCTGGCAATCCCGGGTGCCTAGGTGGACGTCGGAAATCCACAGGGTGCGGACTCGTTGCTTGCGACTCGGCTTGGCGAGCTGGGCGCTGGTCATGGGCGGCCTCCGGCTGGGTTTTGCCGAGCTTGCGCGCCGGTGGTGAAACATCTGTGACGAGGCCATGGCAGTTTAGTGACAGCGCCCCACCACGACCCTCTGCTAGCAGGCTGTTGAAAAATGTAGGCGAGGCAGGCAAGACAAGGCAAAAACGGCCGAGGAAGCGGAGTTTACTGGCTGTAAATGAGCATTACTCGCTTCACTCGCCCTACGGGCCGCGCTGAAGCGCGTTAGCCGCAAGCGGCTTGCCGAGGCCGTTTTTAACGCAGTATTGTCAACGCAGGTAGTTTTTCAACTGCCTGCTAAACTGGCCGCCTGTCACGAGGACCCTGCCATGCCGTCGCTGCTCTCTTTGCGTCACTACAGCCATGAACTGCTCAACCACAGCCATGCCCATGCCCAACTGGTCTTCGGCCTGAGCGGCCAGCTGGACTTCGAAGTGGCCGGGCTGGGCAGCCAGGTGATCCGCCAGACTCTCGCCGTGGTGCCAGCGGCTGCGCAACACGCCTGTGGCAGCAGCCGCGGCAGCCAGTGCCTGGTGCTCGACGTGCCCTCCGAGCACTGGCTGCAACAGCACCTGGGCATGCATGCCGATGCCAGCCGCCGTCTGCTCGACCGTCCCGGCGCCCTGAGTCTCAACCCGGCGCAAAGCCAGCTGGTCGGTTGGCTTGCGGCCAGCCCGATCAAAGACCCGGTGATTGCCGAGCAAGGCGCAGCCCTGTTGCTCGCCAGCCTGGCGAGCGAGCGCATCGAGCTGCCGGGTGCGCAGGGTTTGCCGCTGGCAGCCCTTGACGCGCATATCGACCGGCATGCCGCCTACCCGCTGCAGGTTGGCGACCTGGCGCGGTTGGCCGGTTTGTCGCCGGCGCGTTTTCATGCGCGCTTTCTTGACGAGACGGGCCAGACGCCCATGGCCTATGTGCGCAGCCGGCGCCTGCACCAGGGCCGACAGTTGTTGTGCACCAGCCAGCTGGCCGTCGGCGAGATCGCTGCCCGCGTCGGCTACAGCTCACAAAGCGCCTTTACCGCGGCGCTATTGCGCCAGTTCGGCTGCACCCCGCGCGCGTTGCGCCAGCGACACGAGTAACGCGACAAAGCCCGCGACTCCTGCGACAGACAAGGCACGCTTCTCTCCCTAGACTTGTCTGCACTGGACAGGGAGGCGTTATGCAGCAGATCGAATGGGCAGACTTTCAACGGGTGGAATTGCGCGTGGGCACGGTGCTGTCCGCCGAGCCGAACGACAAAGCCCGCAAACCGGCCTATGTGCTGCGGGTCGACCTCGGCGAACTCGGGGTGAAAACCTCCAGCGCGCAACTCACCGAGCACTACCCCTGTGCCGAGCTGGTTGGCCGCCAGGTGCTCTGCGTGTGTAATTTCGCCCCCAAACGCATCGCCGGCATCCGCTCCGAGGTGCTGGTCACCGGCGTCTATGACGCCGACAACAAGGTGGTACTGGCCAGCTTCGACAAACCGCTGCCCAATGGGGCGCGCCTGGCATGACCGAGCGCAAGGCACTGCTGGCGATTCACCTGGGCGCCCTGCTGTTCGGCCTGTCGGGGATTTTCGGCAAACTGGCCAATACCGTACCCATGGCCATCGTCGGCGGTCGGGCAATCTTCGCCGTCATCGCACTGGCCCTGTTCGCCCGCCTCCTCAGCCAGGACAACAGCCAACGGCCAAGCGCACGGCAACTGGCAATGCTGGCACTGGGTGGCTTGTTGCTCGGCAGCCATTGGCTGACCTTCTTCGAGGCGGTGAAGGTTTCCGGCGTGGCCATCGCCACCCTCGGCTTCGCCAGTTTCCCGGCGTTTACCGTACTGCTGGAAGGTCTGCTGTTTCGCGAACGCACGCGGCCCAGCGAATTCGCCATGGTCGCGGTGGTCTGTCTGGGATTGATCCTGGTCACGCCGAATTTCGACCTCGGCAACCAGGCGACCGTCGGACTGCTCTGGGCGGTGCTGTCGGGTTTGCTGTTCGCCTTGCTGTCGCTGCTCAACCGCGCCAGCACTCGCGGCCTGGACCCGGTGCAGGCCGCACTCTGCCAGAACCTCACAGTGCTGCTGTGCTTCATGCCTTTCGCCTGGCCCTTGCTGCCCAGTCTGGCGCTGCTCGACTGGTTCTGGTTGGCCTTGCTCGGGGTGTTCTGTACCGGCTTGGCGCACAGCCTGTTCGTCGCCAGCCTGCGCGTGATCAAGGCGCGCAGCGCCGCGGTGATCTTCGCCCTGGAGCCGGTCTACGGCATCGCCTTCGCCTGGTGGCTGTTCAATGAAATCCCCACCCTGCGCATGCTGCTCGGCGGCACGCTGATCATCCTGGCGATTTTCTTCTCGGCGCGCATGGCGCGCTGAAGAGCCGACTGGCCCAGCTGGCAAAGAAGGGAACCCTCGCCAGTCTGGCCGCAGCCGAGGCTGGATTACGCCTGCTTGACCTTGGCGCGCATCTTGTCGGCCATGCGGGTCATTTCGTCATACAGCAGCTGTGGGTTCTTCTGCTTCAACTCCCAAGCCATGCGCCCCTGCTCATGGGGCAGGATCATGAACTCGCCCTTGGCCATCTCGTCATAGATGTAGTCGGCGATGTCCGCGGCGCTGATCGGCGAGCTTTCCAGCAATTTGCCGACCTGGTCCTTCATCGCTGGCGTCGGACCACGGAAAGAGTCAAGCAGGTTGGTCTGGAAGAACGACGGGCAAACCACATGCACCCCGACTTCCTGTTGTTTCAATTCGATCAGCAGGCTTTCCGACAGCGCCACGACGCCGGCCTTGGCCACGTTGTAGTTGCTCATCGCCGGGCCTTGCATCAGGGCCGCCATCGACGCGATGTTGACGATCTTGCCCTTGCTGCGCTCGAGCAAGGGCAGGAACGCCTTGCAGCCCTTGACCACACCCATCAGGTTGATCGCGATCTGCCAATCCCAATCCTCCAGCGACAGCTCGTCGAAGAAACCGCCTGCAGCCACACCGGCGTTATTGACGATCACATCGATGCCACCGAACTTTTCCTCGCAGGCTTGTGCCAGAGCGGTCAGCTGACTGTAATCACGCACGTCGCAGCGTTGGGTGAAACCATCGCCACCGGCTGCGCGGATCAATTGCAGGGTCTCGGCGAGACCTGCCTCGTTGACATCGGCGAGCGCCAGGCGCCAGCCCTCGCGCGCCCAGCGCAGGGCGATTTCCCGACCCAACCCCGAACCTGCGCCGGTAATCATCATACGATTTTGCATATGGAAGTCGCCTTGTGTTGTGCGATGAAAGAGAAGACAAGGCGCAGTGTAGCCAAGGAAATATTCAGCCCCGCGCACCATCATGCAGCTGAATGTCCAAGGCAAACTGCCGCCACTGCCACCCGCCACTGGCAGTATCAGGCAGCGGCTTTGCCAACTCTGGGCGTGTGAAAATATCTAGCGACATGGCGGCAAGGCGCAGCAGCGCGCCGCTAGGAGTGTCGGGAGGCCCGGCCGGCGTTTCGTTTGGAGCGAAGCGTCAGCCCGCCACAGGTTTACCGCACCGATCAACCGGTGCGAGCGCTCGACGTAATGGGTCGGAACGTTGGACGTCTGGAGGCACTTGCAGAAGGCGAGAGTTTTTCATAACCGCTCAACGCACACGCCGCCAACGCCAGAGTAACAAGCCATAAATCAGCAGATTCAGCGACAGCACGAACGCTGCCAGCCACAGCTGAATAGCGGGTGTAAGCCCGGCCGGGTAGATAATCGGCAGCAGATAGTGTTCGATAAAACCCGTGCTGTAACCCGCTTGCCCCGCGGCATGACGCAAGTCGTTTTCAACAAGCGTCAGTGGGCATACCAGCTGCAATGCTTCGACCGTCACCGCCCAGAACACAGCGGGTAGATGCAGCCAAGCAAGCCAGTGCCAGCGCAACACCAGCAAACCACCGAGTAGCGCGAAGGCAATGAACAGCAGATGCAGCAGTAACACGGCATCTGCAGCCAGACGCAGGAGCATGGATCCCCCTACCTGGAACGTAATGAACGTATGTCAGGATAACCTCGACGCAACCATCGAGCGACAGCCCGGGCTCATCACGATTAAAGCCGGCATTCAAAAATGGCTAAGTGCCCGTTGCGCACTGATGGCGGACATAGGGATCGCCGCCGAATAGGTCAATCCATGCCAAGAGAACGGCGAAATGAGCTCAATCCGCGCAGGAATTAGCGAAACGCCGAAATATGGCAGCCGATAGATTACGCCAGTTCTGGACGCTTAAAAATGTCACACCTGCCGGCTTGGTGCCGCTGGAGCTGAATTTTCAACGAGCCGTTAGAGGCTTCAGATAAACAGATAAGGATTAACAGACAACCCGAACGGGTTTAGAAATGGAGGCGACCCCACCAGCCACACCCCGGCACACAATGTCACCGCTGCGGCTGCTCCCTTCCAGGCCTGACCGGGTTCACGGTTGATCGTTGCGGGGGGACCGGCAGGGCCACCATAACGCTACTCGCCTTGCAGCGAGCGGGGCCATTGTACCGGCTTGTCTAGAACTTACAACTGCTTCAAACACTTAGCCCTATTTTTGCGCTATTGCCACATTGAGGATCAAACCTGCAAACGTCCAACCAGCTGCGCCAAAACACTAGTGTTTTCCGCATTAGCTGCATGTCATTGTTCAAAGCACTCAGCAGGGGCTATGCCAGGCACGCTGCACTCCGCAACGAAAACATACCCCTGCTAGCCGCTATAGGCCTGAGTGCTTCGCAACAGCCGATTAGCAGAACGCCTAAGCGCAGCCCAATGCACCCCGTAAAAACAAATCACAGCAGTTAATTTTGGCGATGAGTTCAGTCATGAATTCATGCATCGAGTAGGTGGATCAAGACCTCCATACTCCGCTCGAAATACGTCGCTGCATGACAAACCGGTACAAGCGCGGAATTTCCGGCACGGTCGCAAGTCAGAAACAGCTACGGTGTTTGCAGAATCTGCCTGGAATCAATGTCGACGAGACAAAATCGCAGTACTCTGCGCGAGGCATTATCAGCGTCACCCTCTCATCCCAAGGAGCAACAACAATGGCCATGACTAAAGACCAACTGATCAGCGATATCGCCGAAGCCATCGACACGCCGAAGGCCACCGTGCGAGCGGCGCTTGAACATCTCAGCGAAATCGTCAGCGACGCCCTGGAAAACGGCAGCGAAATCACCCTGCCCGGCATCGGCAAGTTGAAAACCAGCGATCGCCCAGCCCGCACCGGGCGCAACCCGCAAACCGGCAAGGCAATCGAAATCGCAGCGAAGAAAGTAGTCAAGTACGTCCCGGCCAAAGCCCTGACCGACGCGATCAACTGATCAACACCAGAAGCAAGCTTGAAATCGGCTTCCGCTGCGCTGCCAGACCAATAGCCGACAGCGGAAACCTTACCTGAGCGGAGCCTCCAGGCTTTGCAGCCATGCACAGTTGGCTCATACAGAATAATGCCATCACCGCGAGCGGTGATGGCATTCAATGGCGGACTGTTCGCTACGCTCCGAACGGATCGCCGCCCGGACCGCCCTACGTTCTGCTCCGCCTACTTCACTACTGCACCGTCGGCTCTTGTGGCGGGAGGGCAGCTGTCGAGCTGGGGTTGCCGCCCATTTGGCGAATCCGCCGTACCTGCTGAACCCGGTTGAGGTTATCCCAGGCCATGTCGTAATGCGCGGGGGATTGTTCGATCGCGCTGCGGAAGAACTGCTCGGCGACATCCAGCTTGCCTTCCACCAGGCAGATGTAACCGACATCGTTACTGGCCTGGGCACGATTGCCAATCTGCTCGAAGGCGGAGAGCGCTTCCTCGTAACGCTCCATGCGTGCCAGCAGCAAGCCATAGTTGCGCCATAGCGGCTTGTAGCGAGCGTCGTAACCGATACCGCGCTGGTAGGTGCGCTCGGCTTCGGGCCACTGCCCGGCCATGTAATAGGAATAACCCAGGCTGTTCTGCACTAGCACCGAGCGCGGCTCGATCTGCATAGCCAGGCGGTAATAAGCCTCGGACAACGGGAAGTCGTTGTTCAAGTCGGCGAGTACGCCAAGGGCGTTGTAGACCTTGAGCGGCGACTTGCTATCCACCTTGAGGCCGTCCACCCCGAGTGCAGCCACCTCCGGCAGATCATCGCCCTGGTCATTACCCAGGCGCCGTTGGTCCAGCGCCACCGCCTTGAACAGCAGCTTCTGCGCGTCTGCGTGGTTACGCTGGGCCAAATTCAGCATACCCATCTCGGCCAAGGCGTCGAGGTTATCCGGTTGGTTCGTCAGTACCTCGCCGAAGGCCATCGCGGCGAGTTGAGTATTTCCGCGCTCGCGGTGGATACGCCCGACCCCGACCAAGGCCTCGTAGCGCTTCGGCTCCAGCTCGATGGCGCGCAGATACTGGTACAGAGACTGATCCAGGTCGCCAGCCTGGTAGGCCATCTCGGCCATCTGCATGGCCTGATCAGCCGAACTGGCCTGTTTGCGTACCTGATATAACAACGAATTGTCGCCGCTATAAACCGAGCGGGTATTTAGCTCTGGCTCCGGCCCCATGGTCTGACATCCTGACAGCACGGCCGTCATGGCCAACAGCAGACTGATCCTTTTCATTTCATACCTTCCCGAAGACTTTGAGTACCCCAATGAGTGCAGGACCGATGGCCACCAGGAAAAAGCTTGGCCACAGGCACAAGATTAGTGGGAATACCAACTTGGTGCCGATTTTAGCCGCTTGCTCCTCGGCGGCCTGGGTGCGCCGGTCGCGGAATTCCTCAGCATAGATGCGCAGGGTATCAGCCACGCTGGTGCCGAAGCGGATGCTCTGGGCCAGAAGACTGACCAGTCCACGAATGTCTTCCAGACCGGTACGCGCGGCCAGGTGCTTGAGCGCCTCGGTGCTGGGGATGCCGGCACGGATCTCCGCGTTGACCAGGGCCAGCTCTACCGCCAACTCCGGCTGGCTGACCGACATTTCGTCGGCCACCCGCTCAATCGCCTGGGGCAAAGCCAGCCCCGACTCCACGCAGACCACCATCAAGTCAAGGGCATCGGGAAAGGCAACCAGTAACCGCCGCATGCGAGCTTGTTTGCGCTTGTCGACATAGATGGCCGGCACCAGCCACCCGACAGCGGCGGCCGCAAGCACCAGCAGGATGCCCACGGCCAGCGACATCTTGGGAATCAGCGGCAATGCCAGCAGAGTAAGGCCAACCAGTACCAGCGGCGCCAGCAGACGCACGGCCCAGTAGATCTGTACCGCCGCCGGTGAGCGATAACCGGCATGGGTGAGCAAGGCGCGAGTGGCCGACTCCTGCCCCTCCTCGCCTGTATTGAAGCGCTGGCCCACCTGTTCCAGCATCAATTGCAAATTGCTCGGTGGCTCCTGGCCAACCGCCACGCCAGCATGTCCGCGCTTGATCAGGGTCAGGCGCCGCTGCACCGGGTCACGCAAGCCCAGCACCAGTATTGCCAAGGTGGCCACAGCCAGTACCGCACTCAAGCCAATGGCACTGACGAACAAAAACCGCGCCAACTCCTCATTACCCACCACGCGATTGAGCAAACTCAGCAGATAGTCCATGACTTATACCTCCTCTGCCTGCAGTTAAACCTGGATACGGATGATCTTGCGAATCCAGAAAATTCCCAGCAGCATAGCGACAAAGGCCGCCATCACCATCTTCTGCCCAAGGGGATCCTTGATCAGCAGGGGCAAATAGGTCGGACTAGTGAGCACGATCGCCGCCGCCAATACGAAAGGCACAGCCACCAATATCCACCCGGACATGCGCCCTTCGGCCGACAAGGTCTTGACCTTGCGCTGAAAGCGGAAGCGCCCACGGATCAGACTGCTCAAGCGTTCCAGCACTTCGGTCAGGTTGCCGCCGGTGTCGCGGTGGATCATCACCGAGGTCACCAGCATCATCACCGTCATGCTCGGCATGCGCTCAAGTAGACCGAGCATGGCCCGGCGCACGTCGTTGCCGTAGTTGATATCGGCGAAGGTCAGGCCGAACTCGTGGGCCACCGGCCCCTTGTGCTCCTCGGCCACCAGTTGCAGGGTCTCGTTGAACGGGTGACCGGCGCGCAGGGCGCGGCACATCGCATCGAGGGCATCCGGCAAGTCCTCCTCGAACTGGGCGAAGCGCTTGCTACGGTCGCGTGCGACCTTGAGCACCGGCAACCAGCACACCCCCAGGGCCAGCGGTAGTGCCAGCCACCAGGTCTGAGTGAATAGCCACAACGCGATGCCCGTTACCACACCGAGGATCAGCCCGAGCAGCACCACCCGATAAGCACGGTAGACATGTCCGGATTGATCGATCATCTGCGCCAGGGCCTCCATCGCCGGCAACTGCTCGAGCCGGGCCTCCAGCGGCGACAGGCGCTTGAGGTACTTCTGCCGCAGCACCGTCTGCATGTTCGGCAGGTTACTGGCCCGCTCCAATACATGCAGGCGCCCGCGAATGCGCTTGCGCACTTTGCCCGCCTCGCCGAATACCGGCACCACCAGCCCCTGGCTGAGCAGGAACACCGCGGTGAACACCATGCCAAGGAACGCCAGGATAAACTCGCCGGGAATCTGGTTCATGACTGTCCCTCCATCCACTCCGGCCGAAACATCTCGAGCGGCAACTCGATGCCGCGTTTGCTCATCACCTCACGGAAAGCCGGCACCATGCCGGTCGGCCGGTAGTCGCCGAGCACTTCGCCGTTCTCGCCCATACCACGACGAACGAACGAGAAAATCTCAGTCATGGTGATGATCTCACCCTCCATGCCATTGATCTCCTGCACGCTGATCAGGCGCCGTTTGCCATCCTCCTGACGCTCGAGCTGGATCACCACATCGATGGCCGAGGCGATCTGCTGGCGCATCGCCTTGATCGGGAAGGTCGCGCCGGTCATCGACACCATGTTCTCGATCCGACCCAGGGCATCGCGGGCGGTATTGGCGTGAATGGTGGTCAGCGAACCGTCGTGGCCGGTATTCATCGCCGTGAGCATGTCCAATGCCTCGGCGCCACGCACCTCGCCGATGACGATGCGATCTGGGCGCATGCGCAAGCTGTTACGCACCAGCTCACGCTGGCCCACCTCGCCACGCCCCTCAATGTTCGATGGACGGGTTTCCAGGCGCACCACATGCGGTTGCTGCAGTTGAAGCTCGGCCGAGTCCTCGATGGTGACGATTCGCTCGTTATGCGGAATGAAACTGGACAGCACATTGAGCATGGTGGTCTTGCCGCTGCCGGTACCGCCGGAGATCAACACATTCAGGCGCCCGCGCACGATGGCCTTGAGCATCAGGGCGATCGCAGGGGTCAGGGTGCCCATCTGCACCAGGCTCTCGGTATTGAGCAAGTCCACGGCGAAGCGGCGAATTGACACGCTCGGACCATCGATGGCCAGCGGCGGGATGATCGCATTCACCCGCGAACCGTCCTTGAGGCGTGCGTCGACCAACGGCGAGGACTCATCAATGCGCCGCCCAAGGTTGGAAACGATGCGGTCGATGATGTTCATCAGGTGCTGATCGTCGCGAAAGCGCACATCGGTGCGCTGCAGCTTGCCGAAGCGTTCGACGTAGACTGAGTCATGTCCGTTGACCAGGATGTCGGACACACTGTTGTCGGCCAGTAATGGTTCCAACGGCCCGAGGCCGAGTACCTCGTCGGTAATCTGCTTGATGATCAACTGGCGGGTAGTCGCGCTTACTGGTGCGTTATGGTCATCCAGTAAGCGCTGGCAGATCTCACGAATCTGTCGCACCGCATCGGCATGCTCCAGCGAATCGAGCAGCGACAGATCCATGACCTTGAGCAACTGCTGGTAGATCTTCTCCCGCCACTCGGTCTCTACCGGGTTGAGATGACTCTTGGTTTCGTAGAGTTCGGCTGGGGTGATGTGCTCCCAGGCCATCATTGCCTTGCCAGGCTCGCCCTGCGTCTTGCTCTCGACAGATGGCGTAACCACAGCCTTGATCGGTTGCTGACGCAGGCGATTACGAAATTCACTGAGCATGATTCACTCCCCGAATAAACGGCTGAAGGCGCGTTTGAACACACCTCGTTCGACGCCAGCTTGCTTACCAAGCAACTCCTTGCTTAGCTCCTGCAGCGCCAGGGTGATCGGTGCGCGCGGCGCGTGCAGATCCAGCGGCACGCCGGTGTTCTGGCTCTGACTGACTACGGCGAAATCGTTGGGTACCTTTTGCAACTCACTGCAGCGCAAGGCCGTGGCGATATCGCGCAAGGTGATGGGGTCAGACTTGTTGTAGCGGTTGACCACCACCTGCAGATTCTCACCGCGCACCCCCAGTTCATCACGCAGGATGCGCGCCAGACGACTGGCATCCTTGAGGTGGCTCAGGCTCTGCTGCACCACAATGTAGACGCGGTCGGCCTGTTCCATGGTGATGCCGGTGAGGTGATCGATCTGCCGCGGCAGGTCCACCACCACCCAGTCGTAGGTATTGCGTGCCAACTCCAGCAAGGCCTCGAGTTGCTCGATATGCACATCTTGCGGCAGACACAACTCGTGCTCGCGCCCGCCCAACACATGCAGATTCGGACTGAAGTGGCTGCAAAATCCGCGCAGCGCCACACCGTCCATCTCGCCGATCTGTTGCAGTACCTCGACATGGCTGTGGTTGGGCTGCACATCCAGGTAATGGGCGACGCTGCCGAATTGTAGGTCCAGATCCAACAGCAGGACGCGGCTACCCTTGGCACTGAGTTGATGGGCCAGGTTGCAGGCCATCAGCGTCGCGCCGGACCCACCCTTGGCGTTCATCACCGCCACCAGCTTGCCGGTCGCGCCGTTGCTGGAATGAGTCTCGGCGACCATGCGACTCAGGGCCGCCAGCAACTCCTCGGCGGCCACCGGCTCCGGCAAGAAGTCGCGAGCGCCGGCCTGCATTGCCATCCGTATACCTTCGCGCTCCTCCAGCGGGCCACACACCAACAACGGTGGGCGGTCCTGGATAGGGTGCTGCAACAGTGCCGCCAGCTCCTCGCGCCACAAGTGGCTGACCCGCAGCAAGAGGAAATCCGGTTTGTGCTCCAGCCCATAGAGTGGGTCGGTATGCCCGTTGCTGACCAGGCGGGTATTCACCTGCATGCCGGGAACACGCCGACAGATACCATTTAGATGCTGCAAGGCATCCGCGTCACGGCTGCTGATCAGCAGGTGCAACCCCTGCTTGCTGGGCGAACTGGTTGGTAGTGGTGTTTCTCTGAGATTCAGCATGGTGTGATCTCCGGAAATACGCCCGCCTCTGCATGACGACCGAGGCTTTCGCGGGGAATGGTCGACCTGAATGCCGGCAGGGTGAACACCCCATGGAATCCAGGAATAAGTAGTTCAAAGGGGAAACTTTCCACCCGCAACTGCACGTAGCGGATAGCGCGGAAGCCGGTGGCGCTGACGAGGTCGTCGGGATTGGTCACCATGGCGCCGTCCTCGTTCAGGTAGACCAAGGTCAGGTCGGCGGTCTCCAGGCTGCCGATCAGCGAACTGGGGACGTCACCATCAGGACCCGCCTTGTTGAAGATCGCCCGACGCAGGATGTCCTCGTCTCTGATATTGCATACCGCCGCCAGGCGCGCGCCGCGGCGCACCACCTCGTCCAGAGCATTGACCGTGAAGTACAGGCGACCCATTTCCAGCACGCCGAACAGCAGGGTGAACAACAGCAGGCCGATAATGGCGAACTCCACCACGTACACCCCGCCCATGCGCCGTTTGTTTATCTTTATCGCCGTCATCACAGCCCCCTCATCACGGTGGTGGCCACCAGTGGGAAGTTCAGCGGGATGGCATCGCCGATCAGGGCAGGCAGGCCTGTGCCGATTACCGGGCGGAATGTAAAGTTAATGCTCACCTGCACATGCTCAGTGCCCACTGAAGTAACCTGGACATCCGCGGCGCTCAAGCCCGTGACGACGGCGCAACCCGCTACTTCGACGTCGCAGCCCGGATCGTTTGGCAACCCGTAGACCGCGAGATTCACGGTCTGCGTCAGTAGGTCGCTGGTCAACACGACCTGGCCGAGGGTAGTATTCCAGGCCTTGCCAGCGACAAAACGCCCTGCGTCGCGACTGGCCTGCAGCAAGCTGTTGTACTGGTAGAGCATGCGACCGAACTCGGCGATACCCAGCAACAGCAACAACAGCAACGGCAGGGCGATGGCGAACTCAACCATGGCCACACCGCGCTGAGGCTGACCGGGCTTGAATGAATGACTGTGCATAAAACACCTCCCAGTGCCCACCCGGGTTGCACCCGAGCTACCTTGTTGCGGCCTCGTGGCCCGAATGCAATCCGGGAATAACGTTGTACGAGGCTCCTGCCTCTCCGGTATTTCATCCCGACCACATCGCTCCATCTCCCCCGGCGCAACGGCCTAGGAATCGGGGCTCGGTGTCGAAACGTCGCTAAAGTAGGTCTTGTACAACTGGATGATGTTCGGACCGGCATCATCGGCCGGCGTTGGCCCCGCGTAACCACTGCCTTCACACTCCTGCATGAATTGACCGAAGACCTCCTTCTCACCGCTTTGCTCTACCTTCTGCAGCAGATAGAAACAGCCGAATCCCAGCACCGGCACTGAGGTAGCCCCCCCTCCCGCCACTGCGGCGCAGTTGCCGATCACAACATTGAGGACGCGGCGCTCGGCGACCCCCGAGCAGGATCCAGGGCTTGTGGCACAGTCTATGTAGGCATTCTTCCAATCGTTGACATCAGTCAACTGGTTACCGCCGGCTGACAGATCGCCGTTGCTGGAAACGACCTCGGCCTCATTCTGCTTAGGCACGCCGCCGTCCATTGCGACCAGTGGCTCGCTGTAATCGATGTACCAGTCCGGAGGGCAAGTCGCCGGGTCGACGGGTCCGTTGTACAGCCCCAACCGGGTATTCAGGCCCTGGGCCACCGGCCCCCAGGTAATACCTGGCTCGGTATCCACCGATCCCGTGTCATCTATGCATTGCTCGGTTCCGGCGCAAAACGCCTGGCGGATATCTGCGCCGCCCGTACTATCGCCCAGCCGCAGCAACTGACAGTTACCCGCGCTTGGACTGCCGGGAGTACCGCAGGTCAGCGTTTGCAGGTCGCCATAGTGATACCCCCAGAAGTTGCCATTCTCCGGGTCGTATTGCGCCGGATCGCCGCACACCACGATAGGGTCAATATTACAGGTCGAGGCCGTTGGGCTCGGCCCGGCGGTGGCGATGGCTGCCACCGCCTTTTCGATTTCGATGTTGCTTGAGCTAAATGGATTCTTATTGAAGAAGTCCCAGAAGAATCCAGTCAGTTTGTAATTTGGTACCGACACCCGCACATAGGCGGCATCCTCCGGGCCGGGAAAAAAGAACGGGCCGTATACGCTGTCCGATAACTCCACCACGGCGAAAGCCCCTACCCCGCCACTGGCACCGATACCGCTGCTGAGTTCGCCATTGCCGCTGGCGCTGGCATTCAGCATCAGCGTGTTCCACGCCGCAGTCCGCGCCGCAATTGCCGCTGCGACATAACCGTCGGGATCGCCACCTACCTGGCTAAGGGTCTTGGCCCCACTCAGCGCCGCCGCATCCACGGCATTCTGCAGGCGCGCCTTGTTCAGCAGCATATGCCCGCCGTCCAGCGCCAAGGCGCCCATCAACAGCATGGAAGCCAGGGCAATCACGATCAGCACCATCACCGCCCCGCGCTGGCGCGCTGGCATCGCGGTGAACGGCCGTTGCATACAGGGTTTCATGAGCGTAACCCTCAATTACCGATATTGATCTGGATCGGCTGGGCAACCTGGGCCGCATCTCCGGTTACGCCGCGGTAGCCGTCCATGACTTTTTCGGTCAGCGGGCCATCGCTGCCGGTGGGCGAAATTTCGGTGCCCGGGTTGGCGGCCAGCTCCTTATCGGCGATCTGCTGATAGTGGGTCTCGTACACGCTGTAACCCAGCTGCCCGACCCGTCCTTCGTCGTAGGTCATGCAACCGCTTGGCCCCAGCAACAGCAGCGTCAGAACGATCGTGCGTTTCATGGTGGTTGCCTCCACTGGTTGATCCTGTGTGGCTCGCCTGGGCGAACCACCTTGCAAATTTGACCTGGCCGGTCGTTGCCTTTGTAGGAGCTAGGGGGACGCCTCGTCCTTGCTGCGGTCCGGCGTCCCGGCGATCCGGCATTCCTGCGATCCCGCGTTCCAGCCAATTCATTGTTGGTACGCCAGATCACCAGGCAGCAGCCGTTCCCTACGGCTGACTGCATTTCCCACATCCCTGTGGGTCACAAGCTTGCTCCTACACCCACATCTAATTCAGATCGTGGCCAAAACTGCCCTCGCTGGTCCCGAGGCTGACCGGCACCGGGCGGCCCATCTGACGACCCTTGGTCTTGCCGAGCAGGTAGAAGTCCACATCGCTCGGCTCGACGAATTTTTCGGTGGGCAAACGCACGCTTCTGGCATCTATTGGCTTGGCCAGGTGCGGCGTCACCATGATCACCAGTTCGGTTTCGCCGTTGACGAACTCCTGGCTGCGAAACAGTTGACCGAGTACCGGTATATCGCCCAAGCCGGGGAAGCGGCTGACGAAATCGCGGGTGTTTTCACTGATCAAGCCGGCGATGGCGATGGTCTGGCCATTGCCCAACTCGACAGTGGACTGGGCGCTGCGCTTGGTCAACGCCGGCACCAGCACGGCAGAGACACCTGCAGCAACCCCTGTATCCACCACCAGGCTATTGGTCGACACTAACTCGCTGACCGAGACATTCAGGTTGAGGTTGATCCGCCCCGAATCGAGCACCACTGGGAGGAATTTCACCCCGACACCGAATTCCTTGAACTCGATGGTAATGCCATCTTCGTCGGACACCGGGATGGGAAACTCGCCACCTGAGATGAACTCGGCCTGCTGCCCCGTCAAGGTGGTCAGGGTCGGCTCGGCCAGCACCTTGGCTGAACCATCGTCCCGGGCCGCATCCAGCGCCACGTTAAAGAGAAAATCGCCCGAGAGGAACTGGGCAAACAGCCCTCTACCATTGCCGAGCAGGGTACCCGCCGGAAGAATCGCGCCATCCGAGGTCAGGCCACTATTGGCACCGCCACCGCTCCAGCGACTGGAAGAGCCGAAGTCCAGGGCGTTGAAGCGCACATCGAGACTCTTGACCAGGCTGCGCTTCATTTCCGCGACCTTGACCTCGAGCATGACTTGCTGGCTGCCGCCGACGGTGAGCAGGTTGATCACCTCCAGCGATTGGGTCGGCGCCGCCACTGCGGCCTCACCCTCACCCTGGACGATACTGGCGGTTTGTGCGGTATAGGTCTTGGCCAGTTTGACCGCATTATCCATAGCCGCTGCACTGCTGACCTGGCCGCGCAGCACCAGGGCACCCTGGGCGCTATAAACCGAGATGTCCTCGTTGGGCAGCAGTTCATGCAACTTGCTCTTCAGCCCGCCGAGGTCGTGCACCACCTCGAGATCGAGGCTGTCGATCAGCCGGTTGCGGCTATCCCACAACAGCACGTTAGTGCTGCCCAGGGCACGGCCGAGTAAATACAACTGGGTCGGGCTGGTGACCAGGATGTCTGCGATTTCCGGGTTACCCACCGAGACCTTCTTCACCGGCGCCCGGGTGGTCAGTACCCGCGACTTGTAGATCGGCACCTGAATATTGGTGACGTTCGCCGCCGGCATGGCACTGACCGCAGGCTCCGGCTCGGCAGCCTGCAGCACGGCGCTCGACAGCAGCCCTGCGCCGCCGCCGGTGAAGAAGAGAACGTACAACGTGAATGCCCCGACTCTCCGGATGATATCCATGCCCTACTCCTTGCGTGGTTTGTGCTTTACCTGCTTATCAGGAGCACCGGACTTGCCGATGCGATTACCTTTGCCTCTGTCTCATCCCTGGGAATGAGGAATCAGGGATAGACGACTGAAACTTGACTGCCAACTGCCGTTGCCTCTGCTCTGCATCGTTGTGCAACGCATCGCTTCGCTCGGCCTCATCCCTGCCTAGAGCTGAACCTTTGTCGCCTGCACATCGATGCCGCGAATAATGGTGACGCCAGCACTGCTGCCGCTGCTGCTGCGGCGGACCACTCGCTTGGCTGCTTGAGGTACGGGCGCTGGCGCTACCATGGCCACCGCTTCCTCTACTGGCGGTTTTTTCTGGTTATCCAGCGGGTTGCGCAGGGCCAGTTGCAGCTTGCCTTCGGCCTGTGCCTTGATCAGGATCTCGGTCTCTTCCGGGGTCATCTCCAGGGTCACCGCGCGCACCACTACCGGCTGGGTCTTGTCGGTGCTGGCAGTCTGGTCCACGGCCAATACCCGCAAGTCCTCGAGGATGGTTTCCGACTGGGCATTGTTACCGCCACCATTGGCCTTCTTGGCCACCAGCACATCGACCCGGTTGCCCGGCAGCAGGAAGCCACCTACGCCGACCACATCGTCGACCCGCACCGAGATGGCGCGCTTGTCCGGTTCGATCAGCGAGGCCAGGGTGCTGCCGCCGAGGTGCTCAGCCAGACGCGCACCACGCACGATATCGCCGCGCAGCATGGCGAAGGTGGCAATCTTGCCCACCACCTTGTCGGTGGCATCGAAGGCATCGTCCGGCACCGTATCCTTGGGCATGCGCACCAAAGTGACGTGCTGGGCCTCGACCATCTGGCCGAAGGGGATCTCCAGCGTGGCCACCACCACGTTCTGCAGGTTGTCGTCGGGGGCGGCATTGAGCCGCGCACTCAGCCAGTTGTTGGCCATAAAGGCCGCGCCCAGGCCGAGAATGAGTGAAAGACCGATCAATACAAGCGTGCGTGAGTTCATGACGATGTCTCCTTGATTCGACTGGCGTCGTACTATTAGCTACTGGCATCGAGGCTGACGAAGTAGTTACGCCAAGCCCAGGTCAGCGTCTTGGGTGTCAGGGCTTGCGCATCATCCACACTCTGATAGCGCTGGCGGTCCAGTGCCATACCCAGCAGATCGCGCGGATGACAGGGCAGTAACGGCCGGGCCTCCGGGCGATGCAGCTGTTCGATGGCATAGGCCACCAGCTCGGGGTCGTAAGGGATGCCCAGCTTTGCGCACTCCTGCTGCCAGATGCGTTGGTACTCATCGGCTTGCAGGTGGTCGAAATGCAGCTTGTAACCAATGCGCCGGAGGAAGGCCTCGTCGGCCAACTCCAGCGGATTGAGGTTGGTGGAAAACACCAGGATCAGGTCGAAGGGGATTTCGCAGTGGCGACCTCCGCCCAGGTTGAGGTAGTCCTTCTTCTCCTCCATCGGCACGATCCAGCGGTTGAACAGGTCAACGGGCGCCACCCGCTGACGACCGAGATCATCGATAATGAAGATGCCATTACTGGCCTTGAGTTGCAGCGGCGCCTGGTACAGGCGGGTATAGGGGTCGAAGCGGATATCCAGCATATCCAGGGTCAACTCGCCGCCGGTGATGATGATTGGCCGCTGGCACTGCAGCAGACGGCGGTCGATGCCCTGGTCAATGCGCAAGCTGCGCTGCTTGACCTCTACCGGAAGTGGCTTGTGCACCTGGGGGTCGAAAATCTCCACCACCGCCTCGCCGATAGCGATGGCGCGTGGTATCCAGATAGCCTGTTGAAAAAGGCGGATCAGTCGCTGGCTGATATAGGTCTTGCCCGTACCGGCCGGCCCGTAAATCATGATCGCCCGCCCCGAGTTCATCGCCGGGCCGAGTTGATCGAGTAACTCATCCTGCAGCACCACACCAGCGAAAGCCTCGCGCATGGCCTGGGCGTCAATCCGGCTGCTGTGCACCGTTTGTGCTGCCAGCAGTTGCCGGTACCGCTCCACCGGGTAGGGCGCCGGGCCGATATAGCCGCTACGCGCCAGGGCATCCTTGGCTGCGCTTCTGCCACGCTCGGTCAAGCCATAACGCAGGCCCTGCCCTCCGGCCTGGCCAAGCACCTCGATGCGGCCGTCCTTGCGTTGATAGCCGAGCACTTCCTCAAGCACCGAGCCGGTCAGCGCCATACGCTCGACCAACTGGGCCATATCCAGTACGCCGGCATCGTGCAGATGCTTGCAGATCAGGTCGCCAATAAAGTTGTCTGCCAGGCCGGTCTCAGTCACGTTGCGCGGTTGCGGCGCCAGCCGTTGAATCGGATCGAGGCCATCCTGTTCGGTGTCTATAGGACTCAGCGCATGCATAACCGGACTCCTTAAAGGACAAACATGAAATAGCCAATGGTCAAGGTCCCCAGCAGAATCGCGATCGAATAGGGGAAGGGCTTGCCGGCCACCTCATCTGGTGCAGGCGCCAGGTAAGTCCGCGCCATTAGCATTAGCCAGTAGCGCCCCAAAGTCTGCTTCATCTGACCGCGTAGCAGTACTAACAACAAACCGCACACCCCACCGGCCATCAGGCTGAAAAACGCCGCCCAAAGTGCGGGTTGGGGAGCTAGAAAACTGCCGACCATGGCCATTAGCTTGACGTCGCCAGCGGCCATGCCGCCGAGGGCATAGAATGGAAGAAAAATCCCGAAGCCGATCAGCAGCCCCAGCACACCATCGCCCAAGCCACCTATACCGCCTGCATAAGCCTGACCGACCAGCCCCAGGACGAGGCCTAGCACAACCAGGAAGTTGGGAATGCGGTGGCTGCGTATATCGCTCACCACCGCAACACCAAGCAGCCCTAGTAGCACAATGACGGGGAACATCTGCTCCATGGACATCGCTGCATTATCTTTCTAAGCACAAGCGGCAACGGGGGTAGCTGTGCCCAAAACAGCATCTTTCAGGCTAGTGATTACGCCACACACGTTTTTTCCCAAAGCTACGAACACGGTGACAACTGCTATCGTTATCAACCCGCCCGCCACCGCATACTCCACGATGGTCAAGCCGTCTTCGTCCTTAACGAACTTCATCACCGAAGTCTTGATTGCTTGAATAGTCATTTCATTCACCTCACTCGAGTGTGTGTTCAGAGAAGGCGGGGCTGCTATCTCCGGCATGTACTCCATGCCTGGTTCCATCTACTTCCTCCGCCTGCTTCAACCCTAGTAACCCGCCAACAGATCGGTTAGGAGGTTTTTTGCACATCACTGGTAATTTTTTGCAGGCGTTCGCGCAGGCACTAATCCAGCGCCCTGCACTTGGCAAATATGAGCGGGCAAGGTCGAAGCCGGCGGGGAGCGCACCTGGAGACGTAGCAAGTTCATGCAGATCTGCCCCAGGATAAGTCGTGGCGGCTCGTTGCCATTAGATCGTTCGTAGGCGCAGAGAACATGCGGGCAGCGGAAGGCTCAACGGTCAAGAAATGCCAACCCCAGAATATGAAGAGCCAGGGGAGACGCTTAGTCCTTGCTGGCGCCCACAAAAGCTTGCGCTGCGCGATTTCGGTGTGTGGGGGGGGTACGGCTTGGCTAAAGGCGTGCCGTTGGATCCAGGTTTTTGTTACGAGGCGTATGGCCGCTCGTCTGGATGTGCTGATCCAGCCCTCGTCGCGGACGAAGTGTTCACATACTGCAACAGGCTAAAGTACTGCTCAAACGCACCATGCATGCCCCCTCGAACCAAGCCAATATGTCACGATGATTCGTGATTTATCCAGAAAAACGGGGGGTTAGAACACACTCTGCTGCCTGGCATGCGTTATCAAACGGGAGCACTTAAAACACTTTGTTCTAATAGTTATGAAGATTTGATCTTTGCGCGTAGGTCTATCCAACTCTTAAGTGTTAATTGGATGAAGCACTTGATGCTGCGTGTAACACATAAGGATTTTTTGCTAACGAACTGTTTCATGGCGCATATGAATACACATGCTCTCACCGCTCCACGGTTGCTGTGGTTCGATCTGACGCACGATGAATCGGCTCAGGACTGCATGGCTACTTTCGCCAGCGTGTGCCAAATCAATTTGGCGCGGGACCTGAGTGTTGCAGGGATAAAGGCACAGCAACGCCCAGACATGATCTGCATGCATTACGATCGACCGGACACCATGAGTCTCAACCTGCTGATCGAGGTCAAGCGTGCGGTGCCCTCTATTCCGATCACCATGCTGACCATGCACCATTCGGAAGAGCTGGCAGTCTGGGCTTTTCGATCTGGCGTCTGGGATTACCTGGCGTTACCGCTGGTACAAGCAGAGCGCAATCGCTACCTCAGTGCGTTGCGAGAGCTTTGCAGCTTGAGGCGCAACGCTGAAATACCGAGACAGAAACAACTGCTGATGCGCAACAATGACTTGCCGGAAAGCGTGCGGCTCACCGCCGATCACCAGAGGCAACGCCCCCTGCAAGATGCCATCCAATACATCGACCTGCACTTCAAGGAGCACATTGAACAAAAGGAACTGGCCAAGCGTTGCGGCATGACACCTTTTCGCTTTAGCCGACTGTTCAAACAGACCTATGGGGTTGGCTTTCTCGAATTTATCCAGAGCAAGCGCATGGAAAAGGCCGAGGAGCTACTGAACAACAGCGAGATGCCGATCACCAGCATCGCCTACGCTGTGGGGTTTCAGGACCCTTCCTATTTCGCGCGAATCTTCAAGCTGCATTTCGGCTGCAGCCCCAGTGACTTCCGGAGTATCGAGCCAAGCCCTGGGCCGGCCATCGCGCCCTTGCTATTATCGAGAAGCTCTCTCACTGAAGAAATATGTTGAGCTGCTGAAGCGCCCACCTCTCCCCGAGCCCCGCTCAGGCAGCCCGCGACTTTTACTGAGGTTCATCGACCCGGTATCGCAATCCTTGCATACGATGAAAGCGTGCGGCGTACGGCTTCGCGAGTACGCCCTGCTGGGCAGTTGGTTCACAGCAAGAAACACGACAGTGCTGCGGCAGGTTGAATCCGCGGAGGGCGGCCCGCCGCGGTAGCCGCTCAGGAGCGAAGCGAACAATCCGTCCGTGTGTCACTGGTCGTCACAGCGCCACGCCGTAACCCGCCATCAGTGCGACAAACTCAGCTTCATCAATCACCCGCACGCCCAACTCGCTGGCCTTGGCCAGCTTCGAACCGGCGCCTGGCCCGGCGACTACGCAACTGGTCTTGGCCGATACCGAGCCGGCCACCTTGGCGCCCAGGCTTTCCAGCTTGTCCTTGGCCAGATCACGGCTCATGACTTCCAGGCTGCCGGTCAGCACCCAGGTCTGGCCGGCCAGGGGCAAGCCCTCGATGGCTTTCTTCTCGCTCTGCCAATGCATGCCGAACTCGCGCAACTGCGCCTCTATGGCACGTGCATGCTCGACATTGGCTGGCTGGGCGAAAAACTCGCGCAACGCCTGCTTGCCCTTCTCGTTAAGGCCCTTCATCACGCTCAGTTCCAGCCAGTCCTGGCTGAGCTCGATGACCCGGTCGAGGCTGCCGGCCTTGTCCGCCAGGTTTTTCGCGCCGGTGACGGCGATGCCGGCAATATTCAATTTATCGAGCAAGCCCGCCAGCGTCGCGCAGCCGGCGAACTCCGGATGTACCTCGCCCTCCTCCTGCAACACAATGCCACGCTCAAGCAACTGGTCGATCACCTTGCGGTTGTGCGCGTCGCGGAAAAAGCTGTGAATTTCATAAGCGACTTCCAGGCCGACGTCGGGCAGGTAGGTCAGCACTTCCGGCAGCGCCTGTTCAATGCGCTGCAACGAAGCCAGCGCGCGGGCCAACACCTTGGCGGTTTCCTCGCCTACATCGGGAATCCCCAGGGCATAGATGAAGCGCGCCAGACTCGGCTTGCGGCTGGCGGCGATGGCCGCCAGCAGGTTGTTGCTCGACAGCTCGGCAAACCCCTCCAGACCGACGATCTGCTCGAACTTCAGGGTGTAGAGATCGGCCGGCGAACTCACCAGGCCTTCGTCGACCAGTTGCTCGACGCTTTTCTCGCCCAGGCCTTCGATGTCCATGGCGCGACGCGAGACAAAATGGATGATTGCCTGCTTGAGCTGGGCAGCACAGGCCAGGCGGCCGACGCAGCGGTAGATCGAGCCGGCGCTGAACGACTCCTTGCCTTTGCTGCGCTTGACCAGCTGGGTGCGCTCGACCTGGGAGCCGCATACCGGACAGCTCGCGGGGATCTGCACCGCTCGCGCATCGGCTGGGCGGCGCTCGGCCACCACCTGCACGACCTGCGGAATCACGTCGCCGGCGCGGCGAATGATCACCGTATCGCCGATCATCAGCCCCAGCCGCGCCACTTCATCCATGTTGTGCAGGGTCGCATTGGATACCGTGACGCCCGCCACCTTGACCGGTTTCAAGCGCGCCACTGGGGTGACGGCGCCGGTACGACCAACCTGGAACTCGACATCCAGCAGCTCGGTCAGCTCCTCCAGCGCCGGGAACTTGTGGGCGATGGCCCAACGCGGCTCGCGCGCACGAAAACCGAGTTCACGTTGATAGGCCAGATTATTGACCTTGAACACCACACCGTCGATTTCATAAGGCAAGGCGTCACGCTTCTCGCCGATGGCGCGGTAATAGGCCAGGCACTCCTGCACCCCCTTGGCCAATTTCAGCTCGTTGCTGATCGGCAGGCCCCAGCCCTTGAGCGCTTCGAGGATGCCGATGTGGGTGTCCGGCAACTCGCCCTGGACCTGGCCGATGCCGTAGCTGCACAACTGCAAGGGACGACTGGCGGTGATCTTCGGGTCGAGCTGGCGCAGGCTGCCCGCCGCGGCGTTGCGCGGGTTGGCGAAAGGCTTGCCGCCGTTTTCCAGTTGCCGGGCATTCAACGCCTCGAAGCCGGCCCGGGAGATGAACACTTCGCCGCGCACTTCCAGCACCGGCGGCCAGCCGCTGCCCTGCAGCTTGAGCGGAATATTGCGGATGGTGCGCACATTGACGCTGATGTCCTCGCCGGTACTGCCATCGCCACGGGTGGCGCCGCGCACCAGCAGGCCATCGCGATACAGCAGGCTGACAGCCAGGCCATCGAGCTTGGGCTCGCAACTGTATTCCACCTCGGCGCCACCACCGAACAGGTCGCCGGACGGCAGGTCAAGGCCCTCGCGCACGCGGCGGTCGAAGTCCAGCAGGTCGGCCTCCTCGAAGGCGTTGCCGAGGCTAAGCATCGGCACCTCATGCTTGACCTCGCCGAAGGCGCTCAAGGCGCTACCGCCGACGCGCTGGGTCGGGGAGTCTGGTGTTACCAGCTGCGGATGCTCGGTCTCCAGCGCTTTGAGCTCATTGAACAGGCGGTCGTACTCAGCGTCTGGCACGCTCGGTTCGTCGAGTACGTAATAGCGATAGTTGTGTGCATCGAGCTCGCTACGCAGCTGGGCAATGCGCTCGGCGGCGGTTTGGGTGACGGACATAATTCACAAGCCGTAGCTGCAGGCGTGAAGCTGGAGGCGGTTGCCGGGTGTTCCGGCCCTGGCATCCAGCTCAACCTTTGGTTGATATTCAGGCGCAGGATTCTAGCCGTTTGCCGGCGGACTTGCCTTGGCTATGTGGCCGCGTAGCTTCTGCCGCGGAACAGAGCGGCTCAGCGCGCGCCAAAAAGCCAAAAGCATCGCGCCGGGGCGGCCCTCCCACAAAGGCCGCAGATACCCAGCAAACCCTGAAGGAGGCGCGACCTCGCGGCGATTGCGGACGTCAGAAAAAGCAAAGCCCCAAACCAAGCGCGCGGCTTGCAGTTTGAGGCTTATCGTTTGCAGCGGGTTCAGCGCTTGCTGGTCAACTGCTTGCGCTCATATTCAACGATACGCTGGCGGTAATGCTCGATGGTTTGTGCGGTCATCACGCTGCGCTGGTCGTCCTTGAGGTCACCGTTGAGTTCGTGGGCCAGTTTGCGCGCGGCAGCGACCATCACATCAAACGCCTGCTTGGGATGGCGCGGCCCCGGCAGACCGAGGAAAAAACTCACGGCGCGGGTGTTGAAGCCTTCTATATCGTCGAGGTCGAAAGTGCCCGGTTTGAGCGCATTGGCCATGGAGAACAACACTTCGCCGTTACCGGCCATGCTTTCGTGACGATGAAAAATGTCCATCTCGCCGAAACGCAGGCCACTTTCCAGAATGTTCTGCAGTAATGCCGGGCCCTTGAAGCCGTAGTCGTCGCGGGCCACTACATTGATCACCAGCACTTCTTCGACCGGTGGCAGCTCTTTGCCAGCGTTGTGCGCCTTGTCCTTGCGCGACTTGCTCGCGCCCTCATCCACCGGATTGAGCAGCGTCGGCACTGGCTCGTCCAGACCCAGATTGAGGTCACCCTGATGTGGCTCACCACCGCGGCGGCGGTTCAGCTCGCGGGCGCTCATTGAGGGCAGATCGTGTTCGTCCAGCAACGGCTCCTGGTCGCGGTCGATGACCCGCGGCGTGCTGAGCAAACCCGGGTCGCCATCGGTATCCGGCAGATCGGCAAAACTGCGGTCGAGTTTGAACTTCAATTTACCCTTGCCACCGCGCATGCGCCGCCAACCATCGAACAAGATGCCAGCGATCACAATAATGCCGATGACTATCAGCCATTCGCGCAGACCGAATTCCATGAAATACCTTGACCCCTGATTGAAGATTTTACGAAAAAAGGCATCCTGCCCCTGCTATGTCAGCTGTAAACCGTGGCGCCAACTCCATGTTCTGACGGGCGTTTCCCACGTGTAACAAAAGTGGACGATAAGCTAGCACGACGAAAGGTAACTTTACACAGCCAACCGGCCGTTAAAACGCTATGTCGCTACTTAGCAGTTGTTAAATGAAATAGTCGGGCGACGTTATGCTTGAGTCGCGAGCTCGTCTAAGATGCGGCAGCGCTTGGTAACAACAGCCGCTGCTGCAAATAGGCGAACGCGCCAGGCCAAAGGATCACGCCTCCACCATTGCCAGCGCCTCCTCCACATCCACGGCCACCAAACGCGAACAACCCGGTTCATGCATGGTCACGCCCATCAGTTGATCGGCCATTTCCATGGCGATCTTGTTGTGGGTGATATAGATGAACTGTACCGTCTGTGACATTTCCTTGACCAACCGGGCATAACGCCCGACGTTGGCGTCGTCCAGTGGCGCGTCGACTTCGTCGAGCATGCAGAACGGCGCCGGATTGAGCTGGAAGATGGCGAAGACCAAGGCCAGCGCGGTCAACGCCTTCTCGCCGCCCGAGAGCAGATGGATGGTGCTGTTCTTCTTGCCCGGCGGGCGCGCCATGATAGTCACCCCTGTATCGAGTAGATCTTCGCCAGTGAGTTCCAAATAAGCGTTGCCGCCGCCGAAAACCTTGGGAAACAGGGCCTGCAAACCGCCGTTGATCTGATCGAAGGTTTCCTTGAAGCGATTGCGGGTTTCCTTGTCGATCTTGCGGATGACATTTTCCAGAGTATCCAGTGCCTCGACCAGGTCGGCATTCTGTGCGTCCAGGTAGCGTTTGCGCTCGGATTGCTGCTGGTATTCGTCGATGGCCGCCAGGTTGATCGGGCCGAGACGCTGAATCCGCGTGGCCAGGCGCTCGAGCTCCTCCTCCCAGGCTTTCTCGCTGGCCTCGCCGGGCAAGCTTGCGAGCACGCCGTGCAGGTCGTAATTGTCTTCCAGCAGCTGATCCTGCAAGGCCTTGCGCCGTACGCTCAGCGCTTGCCACTCCATGCGCTGCTGCTCCAACTGGCCGCGTAACAGCTGGGATTGCTGTTCGGCCTGGGTGCGCCGCTTCTCGGCATCGCGCAACTGGAGGTCGGCGTCTTCCAACGCCAAGCGGGCCAGTTTGAGTTCGTCTTCCACGGACATGCGCTTGTCGAGCAACTCTTCGAGCTTCAGGCGCAGCTCTTCCAGCGGTGCCTCGCCCTCTTCCAGGTTGAGACTGAGCTGCTCGCGCTTCTCGTGCAGGCGCTCGGCCTGCGATTCGAGACGTTCCAGGGCCTGGCGGGTGGAATCATGCTGGGCCTTGAGCGAGCCCAGGCGTACGGCCAACTGATGGGCGTGGTCCTTGTGCGCTCTAGCCTCCTGGCGCACCCGGTCGAGCCGTTCGCGCAGGGCATCGCGGCTGGCCAGCAGGCTTTCGCGCTGCTCGTTGTCGGTGGCCATGGCGTCGAGGGCATCTTGCAGTTGCAGGCGAGATTCGCCCAACTGCTCCTGCTCGATTTCGCGCTGTTCGGCCAACTCGAGCAGCTCGCTGTCGAGGCGGCGACGGCGCAGGGTCAATTGCTCGACCTTGGCCTGTCCGGCGGACAGCTGCGCCTTCAGCTCACCGAGAAGGCGGGCCTGATCCTGCAATTGACGGCGCTGCTGCTCACGCAGCTCCTCCTGCTGGCCCTGGCTTGCGCGCAACTGCAGCAAACGCTCATCGAGCAGCGCCAGCGCCGCTTCGCGCTCTTCGCGCTCCAGGCCCAGGCGTTCGAGCTCCTGGCCACGCGCCAGCACGCCGCTTTCCGCTTCGCTGGCGCGGCGCACCCGCAGAAAATGCCGACCGACCCAGTAACCGTCGCGACTGATCAGGCTTTCGCCTTCGCCCAGACTGGCGCGAGCGGCCAGCGCCTCGTCGAGGGTTTGCACCGGTTTGACCTTGGCCAGCCAGGGCGCCAGGTCGACGCTGGCCTCGACCTTGTCGAGCAGACTGCCGACGACCCGCGCGCCGCCGCGATTCGGGCTGGCCAGGCGCAGGTCGCCCTGGGCCAGGCTGCTGAAATCCAGGCCATTGAAGTCGTCCAGCAACACCGCCTGCAGGTCGGCACCGAGCACGGTTTCCACCGCCAGTTCCCAACCGGCCTCGACACGCAGCCCTTCGGCCAGGCGCGGACGCTCGCTGAGTTGCTGTTCACGCAACCAGTCACCCGCGCCCTTGCCCGGGTCGAGCGCCGCCTGTTGCAGGGCTTCGAGTGACGCCAGCCGGCCATTCAGGCGCTGCAGTTCGCCTTGCGCCTGCTGCTGAGCCTGGCCGGCTTGCTGCAATTCGCTGCGCAGCTGTTGCAGGCGCTCGGCTTGCTGTTCTTCGGCAAGTTGCAGGTCTTCCAGGCTCAGTTCGCTGACGGCGATCTGCTCGCTCAGCTCGACAATGGCCGCGTCTTCCGGGTCGGCGGCCAGTTGCTGTAATTCATCCGCGAGGCGGCGTTGACGCTCGGCCAGCCGCTCCAGGCTGAGTTCCAACTGCTGGATCCGTGATTGTTCCACCTCGGCCTGGCGGCGCGGTTCGGCACTGCGCTGGTTGAAGCCGTCCCACTGTTCCTGCCAACCCTGCATGGTGCTTTCGCATTGCTCCAGCACGACGGCGGCCTCTTCGGCAGCGGCGGAGGTCAGCTCCTGCTCGGGTTCGAGCATGGCCAGTTCTTCGCCGAGGGTGGCCAGCAGGGTGCGGTCGTGGCCCAGGTGAGATTCGGTTTCCAGGCGCGCACGTTCGGCCTCGCGCAGGTCGTCCTGCAATTGACGCAAACGCTGCTGGCCATGCTGGATACTCTGCTCGACGCGGGCAATATCGCCACCGACCGAATAGAAACGCCCCTGCACCAGGTTGAAGCGCTCGCTCAGTTCATGATGGCCATCGCGCAGGCGCTCGATGCTGGCGTCGGCGTTACGCTGCTCGGCGACCAGCGCCTCGAAGCCAATTTCCTGAGTGCCGATCACCGCCTCGCGCTGACCGACCTGTTGATTCAACGCCTGCCAGCGCAAGGCCGTCAGTTGGGCCTTGAGTTGGCGTTCTTCGGCCTTGTATTCCTGATATTTCTCCGCCGCCTGGGCCTGGCGGTGCAGCCGTTCCAGCTGGCGCTCCAATTCTTCACGCAGGTCACTCAGGCGTGCCAGGTTCTCGTGGGTGCGGCGGATACGGTTCTCGGTCTCGCGGCGGCGCTCCTTGTACTTGGAGATGCCGGCGGCTTCCTCGATGAAATTGCGCAGATCCTCGGGCTTGGCCTCGATCAGCTTGGAGATCATGCCCTGCTCGATGATCGAGTAGCTGCGCGGGCCCAGGCCGGTGCCGAGGAAGATGTCGGTGATGTCGCGGCGACGACATTTGGTGCCGTTGAGAAAATAGGTGTTCTGGCTGTCGCGGGTTACCCGGCGGCGGATGGAAATCTCGTTATAGCTGGCGTACTCGCCGGTCAGGGTGCCGTCGGAGTTATCGAAGATCAGTTCGATGGACGCCTGGGTCACCGGCTTGCGCGTATTGGAGCCGTTGAAGATGACGTCGGTCATCGACTCGCCGCGGAGGTTCTTCGCCGAACTCTCGCCCATCACCCAGCGCACGGCGTCGATGATGTTGGATTTGCCGCAACCGTTAGGCCCGACCACCGCCGCCATGTTGCTCGGAAAGCTCACCGTGGTGGGGTCGACGAAGGACTTGAAGCCGGCCAATTTGATACATTTCAGACGCATATCAGCGCTCGGCCAGGGTCGCCAGGACCAGTTTGCAATTGTGCTCGCCATAGGCCAGCAACACTTCACGCGCGCGCGAGTGATCGCGGGCGATGATCGCCTGGAACAACTCGCCAAAGGTGTTGAGGAATTGCCCCATTTCGCTTTTGCGTCGTTCCAGCGCCAGGTAATAGGTACGACTCATGGCCGGCAACAGGTTCTCCACGGTTTCCTGCAGATAGGGGTTGTCGGCGAAAGGATAGGCCGCGCGCATGATGTTGAAACTGTCCTCGACGAAAACGTTGATGTCTTCGCGCTGCAGACTGCCGAGCAGACGCTGCTGGATGAGCCGAAACGGCGCCAGATCGGCCTCGACCCGCCAGCCATCGGCCACCGCCCGAGCCAGCAGGATATACAGCTCGATGACCAGGGCGTAGAGGCTCTTGACGTTGTGCGCGCTCAGCTCGCTGACCTGGGCGCCGCGGCGCGGCGGGATCACGATCAGATGACGACGTTCGAGAATCAGCAGCGCCTCGCGCACCGAACCGCGGCTGACGCTGAGCGCCTGGGTGACTTTCTGCTCTTGAATGCGCTCACCCGCCTTCAATTCACCACGAATGATGCGTTGCGCGAGGTGATGGGCGATCTGTTCTGAGAGGCTGTCCGGCGCCGTCAACGTCATGGAAATCCTTAGGCTCTATCCGACCCATTCAGGGCAAGCGACGCGGCTGCCCGCTCCCGCCAGGCATGGCTAAGCGCGACTAGGCGCCGGCGGCGAGTGTAACACAGGGTGTTACTCGGCCAAGGTCACCCAGCTCTGGGTTTCAGGGCAAAACATAGACGCTGGACAGCCGGCCTGCCTTGATCCACTAGATACCCGACGATACAAGTATCTCTGCGCCAACTAGTCTGCTGGCATGATCGGACATCAGGATGCTCCCCCCTGAAAACTGGCTACTGGATCTTGCCGCTTCCGCTGCTGGGGAGCGCTTGGCTTTCAGCAATGTACAGTTGGGCCGCTACTCATGCCGGCGAAGAACACCATCTGAGCGATTCGCAATCAGCCTGCGCCAACTCAAGGAGCCGTACTCCTCTCATCGGCGCGTTTGCCTCGCTGAATTCGGCTTACCACCTCCAGGCTGGTTACAGATTCCTTGCAGTACCTCTTGGGGGCGTAAAGAATCTGAACGACCGGTCGTCGATATGGCTACCGTTCGTTACATTCACTCTGGCCGTATCATTCAAAGCTTCTAGGCTTTTCATCGAGAGTCTGTCGTTTCCATATACTGCTACGGTGCATCCCCCCTGTCACAACGGTGCATCGGGGGAGAAGAGTGCCATGCGCGCCACCCTAGTTTTGCCTGCTTTTATCTGTGCATTGCTGCTACCCACCCTGCCAGTGGCGCAACCTGCACCCGCCGACCAGCAGCAGCAAGTGCAGCCCCGCCAGTTAGAGCGCTATGCGCCAGATCGTGTACTGGTCAAGTTCAAGCCAGGCACGGCGGCCAGCCAGGTCGCGCAAGCCCATCGCAGCGCCTCGGCCATGCCCATCAGGGAGATTCCCGGCATCGGTGTGGAGGTGGTGAATGTCCCGGCCGGCTCGGTGATGGCCCAGGTCGCCGCCTACCAGGCCAACCCGAATGTGCTCTATGCCGAGCCCGACTACTACCGCCTGCTGGTGGTGCCGAACGAGGAACCTGGTCCGACACCGGTAAACGGCGCCAACTATTTCGAAGAACAGTGGTATCTGGACAATAAAGGGCAACGCTACTCGCTCAAGCAATACAACATCTTTGGTCAACTTACCTTCAAGTTCACCACCGGTACCGTGGATGCTGATATCGATGCGCCTGAGGCCTGGGATATCAGCCAGGGCGCAGTCACCAGCAGCCCCACGGCATATGACACGGCCAAGGTGGCGGTGCTGGATAGTGGCGCCGATTGCGCTGCCATCGAGCTGAGCGGCAAATGCCTGGAGCAGGTCAACTATGTGGAAGGGCAAAGCTTCATTGGCGATTCATGCCCACCGTCGGCCCCTGCCTGCGACAACCTCGGCCATGGCACCTTTACCGCCTCGGAAATAGTCGCCAACACCGATAATGGCGAGGGCATCGCCGGCGCCGCCTGGAACACCAGTGCCGGCATTTTCAAGGTCTGCTACCTGGAATGGGTCACCGACGGGATCAATCTGTTCCAAGTTGGGCTTTGCCCGGTTTCCGCCTCCGCGGCCGCCATCACGGAAGCGGCCAGCGATCGGCTCGACGGCAGCGGCCAGCTGGCCCGAAGCCAGTACCACGTCATCACCATGAGCTATGGCAGCGATTTTATCGATGCGGAGGGCGGCATCACGCCCACCGACCCCTCCAATGCCGAATGCGATGCGGTCCAGTTGGCCGTGGATAACGGTGTGGTGGTGGTGGCTGGCGCAGGTAACAACGGCGATACACAGCGCTTCTATCCTGCTGCCTGTACCGATACCAACGGAGAGTCCACGGTGATCGCCGTGGCCGCATCTGACCACAACGACTATCGCGCCAGTTTCTCCACTTACAGCCAGAACTTCGACGACTGGGTGTCCCTGGCCGCGCCTGGCAAGACCATCATCGGCATCCTGCCCGATGTCCAGTGCGGATTCGCTTCCGGAACCGACAGCTGCGTCGACTGGTGGGACGGCACCTCGATGGCCGCGCCGCTGGTGGCCGGCGGTGCTGCGCTGGTCTGGGCAGATCTGTATGAAACCCTGAAAGCAGGCGGCGCATCCGGCCAGGACCTGCAACCTGCGAACTGTTCATGGGCCGGCCTGCCCTGCAACCAGGTAGTCCGCCAGCGCCTGGAAGACGGCGCCGACAAGATCGGCGCCCAGGGCCAGAACCTGCAGGACTGGACCCGCCATGGCCGGCTCAACATCGCCGGCGCACTGGCCTTGGGCGGCGGGGAGCCACCGCAGCCTCCGACGACGCCCGAAGCCCCCCAACTCGCCAGCACCCAGGTGATAGACCCCCAGGGCGACGGCAATCAGTGGGTACGTGTGAACTGGAGCCACAATGGCGAGAACGTCACCGGCTTCGACCTGGAGCGCAATACGCTGCACAAGAAAAACGGCTCGATTACCTCGACGACGCTGATCCCGGTCAACGGCGCAGCCACTCGCGCCTACGAAGACGACGTCGCCAGCGGCCGCTACAGCTATCGAGTCCGCGCGCGCAATGGCCAGGAAACATCGACTTGGAGTGGCATGTCCGGCGTAATGACCGTAAGCGACGCCGGCTCGGGTGGCGGCAAGGGCGGCGGAAAAGGCGGTAAACCCACCAGGTGATAAATGGCTAAACCGCCCGGCCGCTCTGTACCCCTGCGGGCAGGAGCGCCTCCCGTCGACAACCTCACTGCCGGGCCGAAATCCACGGCCCGGCAGCGCGCGATTACCAACTCAGATCCCTCTCCCCCCATACCGCGCTTGCTCCAACAAGCGCGCCCTTTCCGCCCTCCCGGCTGCCTCACCATCCATGTCCTGGCGCCCTTCCTACAATCACGGACAGAAATGAACCCAAGCCTAGCGCCGGGCTCGCGGCTGCATGCAGGCATGCATAACTGAATCGCATGACAATCACCTGACCAGATAGTCAAATATTTGTTGACCCAAAAGTCAGAATTCTCTAAATTTGCCCCATGAATGGCCGCGTCAGAACGCCGCACAAGCAGACGCCGCGTTTTACACCGCCCCATACAACCGGCTTGTAAAGAACAATAAAGTGCCTGGAGGTCGTCCTTGATCCAGTTTTTAGTCAATCGGGAGCTGCGCAGCGAGCAGCAACTCGACCCAAATCTCACCGTGCTCAATTACTTGCGTGAGCACCTCGGCAAGCCTGGCACCAAAGAAGGCTGCGCCTCCGGCGATTGCGGTGCCTGCACTGTGGTGGTCGGCGAACTGGATGGCGAGCGCGTGCGTTATCGCACCCTGAACTCCTGCCTGACCTTTGTCTCCAGCCTGCATGGCAAACAACTGATCAGCGTCGAAGACCTCAAGCACCAGGGTCAACTGCACAGCGTGCAGCAGGCCATGGTCGACTGCCACGGCTCGCAGTGCGGCTTCTGCACGCCGGGTTTCGTCATGTCGTTGTTCGCCCTGCAGAAAAACAGTAACGGCTTCGACAAGGCCGAGACCCTGGAAGCCCTGGCCGGCAATCTCTGCCGCTGCACCGGCTACCGGCCGATCATCGACGCCGCCGAGCAAGCCTGTTGTCAGAAGCAGCCGGATCAGTTCGACGCCTTCGAGGCCGACACAGTCGCGCAACTCAAGGCCATCGCCCCACGCGAAACCGCCGAGCTGAACAGCGGCGACAAGCGCTGCCTGCTGCCGTTGACCGTCGCCGACCTGGCCGACCTCTACGCCGCCAACCCCGAGGCGCGTCTGCTCGCCGGCGGCACCGACCTGGCCCTGGAAGTCACCCAGTTCCATCGCGAACTGCCGGTGATGATCTACGTCGGCCATATCGAGTCGATGAAGCGCGTGGAAGTCACCGCCGATAGCATCGAGATCGGTGCCGCAACTTCGCTGTCCGACTGCTACGCCGCACTAGCCGAGGACTACCCGGACTTCGGCGAGTTGCTGCACCGCTTCGCCTCTCTGCAGATCCGCAACCAGGGCACCCTGGGTGGCAACATCGGCAATGCCTCACCAATCGGCGATGCCCCGCCGCTGCTGATTGCCCTCGGGGCACAGATCGTCCTGCGCAAGGGCAGCGACAGCCGCAGCCTGCCGATCGAGGACTACTTCCTCGACTACAAGGTGACCGCTCGCCAGGAAGCCGAATTCATCGAGAAGATCATCGTGCCGCGCGCCCAGGGCACCCAGGCGTTCCGCGCCTATAAAGTCTCCAAGCGCCTGGACGACGACATTTCCGCAGTCTGCGCCGCCTTCAACCTGCGCATCGACGAGGGTGTGATCAAGGAGGCCCGCATCGCCTTCGGCGGCATGGCGGCGATTCCCAAGCGTGCCGCCGCCTGCGAGGCTGCGCTCACCGGGAGCGCCTGCGGTGCAGAAGCCGTCGAGCGCGCCTGTGCGGCGCTGGCCGAAGACTTCACGCCGCTCAGCGACTTCCGTGCCAGCAAGGAATATCGCCTGCTCATCGCGCAGAACCTGCTGCGTAAATTCTTCCTCGAGCTGCAAGCTCCCGAAGTCGAAACCCGGGTGACCGCCTATGTCTAGCCATCACAAGACCGAAAAAACTCAAGCTGAGCTGGCGGAATTGTTCCGCGCCGATATCACCACCGGCGTTGGCCGCAGCGTCAAGCATGAAAGCGCGGACAAACACGTATCTGGCGAAGCGGTATACGTCGACGACCGCCTGGAGTTCCCCAACCAATTGCACGTCTATGCGCGCATGAGCGACCGCGCCCATGCCCGCATCCTCAGCATCGACACCGCGCCCTGCTACGCGATTCCCGGGGTGGCCATCGCCATTACCAGCAAGGACGTACCCGGCCAGCTGGACATCGGCCCGGTGGTCGCCGGCGATCCGTTGCTGGCCGATGGCAAGGTCGAGTATGTCGGCCAGGTGGTGCTCGCGGTGGGGGCTAATAGCCTGGAAACCGCGCGCAAGGCGGCCATGGCGGCAATCATCGAATACGAAGACCTCGAGCCGGTACTCGACGTGGAAGAGGCGCTGCGCAAGCAGCACTTCGTCCTCGACAGTCACCAGCACAAGATCGGCGATTCTGCCGCCGCACTGGCCAGCGCCCCCCGTCGCCTGCAAGGCAAGCTGCATATCGGTGGTCAGGAGCACTTCTACCTGGAGACCCAGATTTCCTCGGTCATGCCCAGCGAAGACGGCGGCATGATCGTCTACACCTCGACGCAGAACGCCACCGAAGTGCAGAAACTGGTCGCCGAAGTGCTTGGCGTGCCCATGCACAAGATCGTCATCGACATGCGCCGCATGGGTGGCGGCTTCGGCGGAAAGGAAACCCAGGCGGCGGGCCCCGCCTGCCTCTGTGCGGTGATCGCCCACCTCACCGGCCAGCCGACCAAGATGCGCCTGCCGCGTATGGAGGACATGAGCATCACCGGCAAGCGCCACCCGTTCTACGTGGAATATGACGTCGGCTTCGACGACAACGGCCTGCTGCACGGCATCCAACTGGAACTGGCCGGTAACTGCGGCTATTCGCCGGACCTGTCCGGCTCGATCGTCGATCGCGCCATGTTCCACTCGGACAACGCCTACTTCCTCGGCAACGCCACCATCAACGGCCACCGTTGCAAGACCAACACCGCCTCGAACACCGCCTACCGCGGCTTCGGCGGCCCTCAGGGCATGGTCGCCATCGAAGAAGTCATGGATTCAGTGGCGCGCAGTCTGGGCAAGGACCCGCTGGAAGTGCGCAAGCTCAACTATTACGGCAAGACCGAGCGCAACGTCACCCACTACCACCAGACCGTCGAGCACAACATGCTCGCCGAGATGACCGCCGACCTGGAGGCCAGCAGCGAATATGCCAAGCGCCGCGAGGACATCCGTGCGTTCAATGCCAAGAGCCCGGTACTGAAGAAAGGCCTGGCGCTGACTCCGGTCAAATTCGGCATCAGCTTTACCGCCACCTTCCTCAACCAGGCCGGCGCGCTGATCCACATCTACACCGACGGCAGCATCCACCTCAACCATGGCGGCACCGAGATGGGCCAGGGCCTCAACACCAAGGTGGCGCAAATAGTCGCCGAAGTGTTCCAGGTCGAAACCTCGCGCATCCAGATCACCGCGACCAACACCGACAAGGTGCCCAACACCTCGCCGACCGCAGCCTCCTCGGGCACCGACCTGAATGGCAAGGCGGCGCAGAACGCCGCCGAAACCATCAAGCAGCGGCTGGTCGATTTTCTGGTGCGCGAGTACAAGGTCACCCCGGAAGACGTCGAGTTCCGCAACGGCCAGGTACGCGTGCGTGGGCAGTTCCTGTCCTTCGAGGAGCTGATCCAGAAGGCCTACTTCGCCCAGGTCTCGCTTTCCAGCACCGGGTTTTACCGCACACCGAAGATTTTCTATGATCGCGACAAGGCCGCCGGCCGGCCGTTCTACTACTTCGCCTACGGCGCCGCCTGCGCCGAGGTGATAGTCGATACCCTGACCGGCGAGTACAAGATGCTGCGCACCGACATCCTGCACGACGTCGGCGCCTCGCTGAACCCGGCCATCGATATCGGCCAGGTGGAAGGCGCCTTCGTCCAGGGCATGGGCTGGCTGACCATGGAAGAATTGGTGTGGAACGCCAAGGGCAAGCTGATGACCAACGGCCCGGCCAGCTACAAGATCCCGGCCATTGCCGACATGCCGCTGGACCTGCGGGTCAAGCTGGTGGAGAACCGCAAGAACCCGGAAGACACGGTGTTCCACTCCAAGGCCGTCGGCGAGCCGCCGTTCATGCTCGGCATCGCCGTGTGGTGCGCGATCAAGGACGCCGTGGCCAGCCTGGCCGATTACCGCGTGCAGCCGGCAATCGACGCCCCGGCTACCCCCGAGCGGGTACTCTGGGGCGTAGAACAGATGAAGAAACTACAGCAAACGGCCAAGGCCGCGGCGGCAATCGAGATCGAACCGGCCTGAACCCTGGCCCGGATGAAATCCGGGCCAGGCCAAACCAACGGTGAACAACAATGACAACACACACCGAGCAACCCGAAACCACCCGGCACGGCTCCAAGCTCGTGCTGTTGGAAACGCTGCCCGCGCCAGTTCGTCTCAAGGACGACTGGCGCCTGTCGCGCACCGCCAAACCGCTACGCACCTGGAGGCTGAGCAAATGAGCTGGATCAGTGCCCTCGCCGACCTGCAGCAGCAAGGCGAACCTTGCGTGCTGGTGACCATCATCGAAGAACGCGGCTCCACGCCGCGCAACGCCGGCTCGAAAATGGTGGTCACCGCCGAGCGCATCTTCGAGACCATCGGCGGCGGTCACCTGGAATACAAGGCGATGGAACTGGCCCGCGAGATGCTCGCAAATCGTAGCCAGGACACCCGCCTGGAGCGTTTCAGCCTGGGTGCCAGCCTCGGCCAATGCTGCGGCGGCGCCACCGTGCTGCTGTTCGAGCCCATGGGCCAGCCCCAGGCGAAGATCGCCGTGTTTGGCGCCGGCCATGTCGGCCGCGCCTTGGTGCCCCTGCTCGCCAGCCTGCCGTGCAAGGTGCGCTGGATCGACTCGCGGGAAAACGAGTTTCCCGCGCAGATTCCCGCCGGGGTGGAGAAAGTGGTCAACGACGAAGTGGTCGACGAGGTCGAGTCCATGCCGGCTGGCAGCTACTTTATCGTCATGACCCACAATCACCAGCTCGACCTGGAACTGACTGCGGCCATCCTCAAGCGCAACGATTTCGCTTACTACGGGCTGATCGGTTCGAAGAGCAAACGCGCCAAATTCGAACACCGCCTGCGTGACCGCGGCTTCCAACCGGAGGTGGTACAACGCATGCGCTGCCCCATGGGTTTGCCCGAGGTCAAAGGCAAGCTGCCGATCGAAATCGCCGTGTCCATCGCCGGTGAGGTGATCGCCACCTACAACGCCGCCTTCGGCCAGGACGTGAAAAAAGGTGAGACGTCGGTCGCCAAGCTGCTGCCCCATTCCCGTCGCGCCCAACCTTAGGCCACGCCGCACCTACTAATAACCCGGCATTGTCAGTGGCGCGCATCGCGCCCCCGACGTAGCGCCAGCCCCAAAATCGAGACGTAATAGATGACCAGTAATCTGAAAGCCTACCGCGCCGCCATCCTGCACAGCCTTGCCGACCCCGCCGTGGTCGGCGTCGAGCAGTCCTACGAGTATTTCGAGGACGGCCTGCTGCTGGTCGAGGACGGCCAGGTTGCCCAGGTCGGCCACGCCGCCGATCTGCTGCCCACGCTCAAGGGTGTTGAAATCACCGAGTACCCGGACGCGCTGATCACCCCCGGCTTTATCGACACCCATATCCACTACCCGCAAACCGGGATGATCGCCTCCTACGGCGAGCAGTTGCTGGACTGGCTGAATACCTACACCTTCCCCACTGAGCGCCAGTTCGAAGACAAGGCCCACGCGGCTGACGTTGCCGGCATCTTCCTCAAGGAACTGCTGCGCAACGGCACCACCACCGCCCTGGTCTTCGGCAGCGTGCACAAGCAGTCGGTTGACGCCTTCTTCGAGGCCGCCGAGGCGCTGAACCTGCGCATGATCGCCGGCAAGGTGCTGATGGACCGCAACGCCCCGGACTACCTGACCGACACGCCGGAGTCCGGCTACGCCGACAGCAAGGAGCTGATCGAGCGCTGGCACGGCAAAGGCCGCCTGCACTATGCCGTGACCCCGCGCTTCGCCCCGACCAGCACCCCGGAGCAACTGACGCTGGCCGGCCAGCTTTTCCAGGAATATCCCGACCTGTATATGCATACCCACCTGTCCGAGAACCGCCAGGAGATCGAATGGGTCAAGGAGCTGTTCCCCGAGCGTAGCGGCTATCTGGACGTCTACGACCATTTCAAGCTGATCGGCGCGCGTTCGGTGTTCGCCCACGGCGTGCACCTGTGCGACGCGGAATGCCAGCGTCTGGCCGAAACCGGCTCGGCGGTAGCCTTCTGCCCCACCTCCAACCTGTTCCTTGGCAGCGGACTTTTCGACCTGAACAAGCTGGAACAACACGGAGTGCGCGTCGGCCTGGGCACCGACGTCGGCGCCGGCACCAGCTTCAGTCAGCTGCAGTCGCTGAATGAGGCGTACAAGGTCATGCAGTTGCAGGGCAACAAGCTCGACCCCTTCAAGTCGTTGTACCTGGCCACCCTGGGTGGTGCCAACGCGCTGTACCTGGACAACAAGATCGGCAACTTCGCCAGCGGCAAAGATGCCGACTTCGTGGTGCTGGACTACAACGCCACACCGTTGATCAGCTATCGCATGCAGCAGGCCACGAGCCTGGCCGAGAAGCTGTTCGCCCTGACCATGCTCGGCGACGACCGCGCGATCAAGGAAACCTTCGCCGCCGGCCAATCGGTGCACCGCAGGGATTGAGGCATGCGGCGATCCGTAGGGTGGGTTAGCGGCGCATGGCGAGGTAAATGAAACAGTACAAGGCTCGGAGCGCCGCGTAACCCAGCGCAATTGCCCGCCATGATGCGCAGTTACATAAATCGCTTTTGGGTTACGCGGCGCCTAAACCATGGACGTAACCCGGCATCGCATCGCCGCTAACCTGCGCGGCCCGACCCAACCTACGAATCTATGTCGCGCCGCCAACCCCGCAACCGCCCCACCGCAGAGGATGGGCGCCAATCAACGACTGCTTGGAGTACGCCCCGGCTTTTTCTTGGCGGTCGGCAGCAGATGCGAAAACACCGCATGCAGGTCATCCGAGGCGCTCTCCTCATCGAGGTTGAGCTTGCTGTCGATATGATCCATGTGATGCATCATCAGGCTCACTGCCCGGGTCACATCGCGGGCCTCGATGGCATCGATCAGCTGGTTGTGCTCGTCGTAGGAGCAATGCGAACGACTGCCGCTTTCGTATTGGGCAATGATCAATGACGTCTGTGACACCAGACTGCGCTGGAAGCTGATCAGCGGCGCATTCTTCGCCGCTTCGGCCAGCTTCAGGTGGAACTCGCCGGACAGGCGGATACCTGCACCACGGTCGCCACGGGAGAAGCAGGCTTGCTCGTCCTTGACCATCTGCCGCAGTTCGGCCAGTTGCTCGGTCGTGGCATGCACGACCGCCAATTCGGTAATTGCACGCTCGACCAGGCGCCGTGCATAAAAAATCTGCCGGGCTTCTTCCACGCTAGGGCTGGCGACCACCGCACCACGATTGGGTCGTAGCAGCACGACGCTCTCATGGCCCAGGCGGGACAAGGCGCGGCGGATAATGGTGCGACTAACGCCGAAGATTTCGCCCAAGGCCTCTTCGCTCAGCTTGGTGCCAGGCGCCAGGCGCTGTTCGAGGATAGCGTCGAAGATATGCGCATAGACAACATCGTCCTGAGTCCCGCTATGGCTGCTTTTGCCGGTACCCGGCTGTTTCCTGAGAGGCTGCAATTGCTCGTTCATTCTGGCTCGCGTTAAAGAGGGTCGGCCTGTTTCCGAGACTCTACTGCTATTCACCCGGCGACTGGCAATCAGTACGTGGCGAAAAACAGGAAAATACCGACGCATTGTACACAATTCGATCAATTTATACACGACATGCACAAGCGTCGTGATGCCACGGCATCGCCCACCCGGCCTTTGCGAACGCTGCCCGTGCTTCCAGTACCGCTGGAGCCCCCTAAATTGATTTCTTATAAGAACCGATTTTTCTGCGAAAAATCAGCTTAAGGCACCATTGATCGCACTTAATTTGTCGCACTAAAAAATTCACCACAGGCGACCTGAAGATCTATTTTACTTTTTATCTATCTGATTTTAATTGCGTTTTTATTAAACGATGAATGAAATGACCGCCCTGACAGCAACGTCCAACCTCGCATGATGCCGACCCGGCATGCGGCCGAAACATAAAACATTATTTGCTTTTTTTGTATACAACATCATAATCGCGCCAGTGTAGCTTCCTGACCTTATGGTCAACAAATGAGCCAGTGAGCACACCCAAACGCACCACCTACCTCAGAGAGCCGAAGCGTGCGCAATAACGACTCTGGGTGGTACACAACAAGAGAAATGAGGAGTACCCACTGTGGAAAGCGCTAAACAAGAACAACATGCAACTCACGTTCTAGGGTCGATAAAACCTGGCCTGCTCGATCGTTTTTTCAAACTGACCGAACACCGCACCAACATCAAAACCGAGCTGATTGCGGGCATCACAACCTTCTTCACCATGGTCTACATCATCTTCGTCAACCCCAATATCATGGCAATGGCAGGGGTGGATCAGGGCGCAGCCTTTGTCGCCACCTGTGTGGGTGCGGCGCTGGGTTGCTTCCTCATGGGTCTGTATGCCAACTGGCCGGTAGGTCTTGCACCCGGCATGGGGTTGAACGCCTTTTTCACTTTTACCGTAGTCGGCGACATGGGCTATAGCTGGGAAATCGCACTGGGTGCGGTATTCCTCTCCGGCATCCTGTTCATGTTCATGAGCCTGTCGAGCATTCGCGAGTGGTTGCTCAACAGCATCCCCATGAGCCTGCGCTTTGCCATGGGCGCCGGTGTCGGTCTGTTCCTCGGCCTGATTGGCCTGAAAACCGCCGGTATCGTGGTCGACAGTCCGGCTACCCTGCTGACCATGGGCAGCTTCGCCAATCCTGACGCACTGCTGGCTGCCATCTGCTTCCTGCTCATCGCCGTGCTCAGTCACCGCAACGTGTTTGGCGCCATCCTGTTCAGCATGCTTGCGGTAACGGGTATTGGCATGGCCATGGGCCTGGTCGAGTACAGCGGTGTGGTCTCGATGCCGCCAAGCCTGGCCCCGACTTTCCTGGCGATGGATATCGCCGGCGCCTTCCAGATCTCGATGATCAGCGTGATTCTGTCGTTCCTCTTCGTCAACATGTTCGACACCGCAGGCACCCTGATGGGCGTTGCCCATCGCGCCAATCTTATCGATGAAGACGGCAAGATCCAGAACCTCTCGCAAGCCCTGAAAGCTGACAGCACATCCAGCGTGATTGGTTCCTTGGTCGGTTGCCCGCCCGTGACCAGCTACGTGGAAAGCGCCTCTGGCGTGGCCGCAGGTGGCCGCACCGGTCTGACAGCGGTAACTGTAGGAGTATTGTTTCTGGCTGCGATGTTCTTTGCCCCACTGGCCGGCATGATTCCCGCCTATGCCACTGCAGGCGCACTGATCTATGTCGCCATGTTGATGATGAGCGGCCTGGCGCATATCGACTGGAAAGATCAGACCGACACCATTCCGGCGATCGTGACCGTGGTGATGATGCCGCTGACCTTCTCTATTGCCAACGGCATTGCCCTGGGCTTCCTGACTTACGCCTCGCTGAAGTTGCTGACCGGCCAACGTGACAAGGTTTCCGTCAGCCTCTATGTGCTGTGCATCATTTTTATCGCCAAATTCGCCTTCCTGTAAGGTTGGCCCAAGCAGTACCAAGCCTCAGCGTTTCGACGCTGGGGCTTTTACATTCCAAGGAGCGAATGCCATGAGTCTGGAAACCTGGCTGTTGTTCAGCAGCGCCGCACTGATCGTTATTTTGATCCCCGGGCCCCTATCGTTGCTGATGGTCAGCAACAGCCTGAATTATGGCCTGCGCCGCTCACTGCCGGCGTTCCTCGGCGGGGTTTCGGCCTCGATCTGCCTGCTCAGCGCCTCGGCACTTGGCCTTGGCGCCTTGCTGTTGGCCTCGGAGCGGTTGTTCAGTGCCCTGAAGATCGTCGGTGCGCTCTACCTGTTCTACCTTGCCTGGCAAAGCTGGCAGGCCTCGCGCCAAGCTGCCCAGCCAGTGAGCACCGAGGCGCAAGCGATCAACCCGAGCTTTCAGGCCATGTTCTGGCAGGCCTTCGGCCTGGGCGCGAGCAACCCCAAGGATATTCTGTTTTTTGCCGCCTTCCTGCCGCAGTTCATTAGCGGCGAAAGACCGATGATGACCCAGCTACTGCTGATGATTGCCACCTGGGCAGTGCTCGATCTGAGCTGCAAGCTGTTCTATGGCCTCAGCGCCCGTGGTGCGGCGCGCTACCTACGTTCAGGCAAGGGCCAGACCTGGTTCAACCGGGTTAGCGCGGCCCTGTTTGGCGGTGCTGGCGCGGCCTCGTTGCTGAGCCGCTGAACTGATCAGCAACGAGACCGCGCAGCTATCGTCCCCAATCAGCCGGCAAGACGCTCGCGAAACAACGCCTGGTGCTCACGGCACTGCTGGGCCGCCAGCAGGAACACGCCATGGCCACCGCGCTCGAACTCCAGCCAGGTGAAGTCCACTTCCGGGTACAGGTCGCTGACATGCACCTGGCTGTTGCCGACCTCGACGATCAGCAAACCCTTGTCATGCAGATGATCGGCCGCTTCGGCCAGCATGCGCCGCACCAGATTCAGGCCATCCTCGCCGCACGCCAGGCCCAGGGCCGGCTCGTGCTGGTATTCGGCCGGCATGTCGGCGAAATCCTCGGCATCGACGTAGGGCGGGTTGGACACGATCAAATCGAAGCGCTGCCCCGGCAAACCGTCAAAGCCATCGCCCTGCACGGTGTAGACGCGGTCATCCAACTGGTGGCGCTCGATATTCTGGTTGGCCACCTCCAGCGCCTCATACGACAGGTCAGCCAATACCACCTCCGCCTCGGGGAATTCGTAGGCGCAGGCAATACCGATGCAGCCGGAGCCGCTGCACAGATCGAGAATCCGCGCAGGCTCCTGGGGCAGCCAAGGCTGGAAATGCTGTTCGATCAGCTCGGCAATCGGTGAGCGGGGAATCAGCACACGCTCATCGACGATGAATGGCAGGCCACAGAACCAGGCCTCGCCCAACAGGTAGGCGGTTGGCACACGCTCCTCGATGCGGCGCTTGAGCAGGGCGTGCAGATGCGCCTGCTCGTCATCCTCCAGGCGGCAGTCAAGGTAGCTGTCGGATATCTCCCAAGGCAGATGCACTGCGCCCAGCACCAGCTGGCGCGCCTCGTCCCAAGCATTGTCGCTGCCATGACCGAAGAACAGCTCTTCACGATTGAAACAGCTGACAGCCCAGCGAATGTAATCGCGCAGGGTACGTAAACGAGTAGCAGTCACAAGCGTCTCTCCTGGAAAAAGTTGGCGCAGTTTAGCCGAACCACTCGCCCTGCACCCGGAGACGAAAATAAATCGGCCAAGTCGGGCAGTGGACACTGCTCGTGTGCCAGGGGGTTCGATATAATTTGTAACGAATTATTAACCCCTCCCGCCTTCCTTTCGAGATCCATCACAAATGGTCATAGAACCCTTCTCGCTCACGGGCTTGCTCGTGTTGGCTATATTCCTGTTTGGCATGACGCTTATCGTTTTTGAAGCTCAATTGGAGATGGATAAATTCAAGCCTGCCATGTTCATGATGTCCGGCTTGATCGTAATCGGCGCCCACTACGCCATCAATGATCCCAACGGCTTCCAGTACTTCCTCCACGCGCAAAGCGAGACCAAAGAGGAACTGTTCGGCCTGATAGCCTTCATGGCGTTCATGTGGATGGTGGTGGAGTTGCTCAACGAGCGGAACGTATTTACCGCGCTCAACGGTTACCTGATGCGCAAAGGCCTGGGCGCCAAAGGCATGTTCTGGGCCACCGGCGCCCTGTCGGCGATGCTCTCGCCGTTTCTCAACAACATCACCACCGCGATGATCTTTGGCAAGACGGTGCAAAGCATTTCCACCAACCAGCGTTACACCCATGTGGCGCTGTGCAATATCGTCGTGGCGTCCAATAGCGGCGTGTGGTTTCTCGGCACCTCGACCAGCCTGATGGTGGTCTTGGCGGGCAAGATCAGCATCGCCGGGCTGTTGCTGTTGATTCCCTCGGCACTGATCGGCTGGTTGCTGTTCGCCGCCACCCTGCATTTCTTCTATCTGAGCAAGCTGGATGGCAAGGACCTGATCCACCTGGCGGATCCCTCGGAAACCGCCCTCAAGCCCGGAGGCGCGGGGCTGGCTATCGTTGGTTTCTTCGCCGTGGTCGGTGCGGTGCTGTGCAACATCCTGCTCAAGGTCAGCATCGAATTCGCCATCGGCATCGGCCTGGGCCTGGTCGCGCTCTACGCCTGGTTGCTAATGCGCCGCGGCATCGAACTGCCCTGGCAGGATCAACTGCAGAAGGTCGAATGGAACGCCCTGCTGTTCTTTATCGGCATCATCACCTCGGTCGCCTGCCTCAACCACGTTGGCTGGCTGACCTATATCTCGCAACTGTTCGAAGTAATGAGCCCAACCGGGGTCAACGTGATTCTCGGCATAGCCTCGGGGGTCATGGATAACGTGCCGGTCGAAGCCGCCGCCCTCATGTCCGACCCGCAACTGGGTCTCGATCAGTGGGCGCTGAACGCCTTGATGGTCGGGATTGGCGGTTCATTGACCGTGGTCGGCTCGGCTGCCGGGGTCATGGCCATGTCGCTGGACAAGAGCTACAGCTTTGGTGTGCACCTGAAGTTTCTGCCGGCCATCCTGGTCAACTTTTTCGGCTCATTGGGCATCTGGTACCTGCAGTTCATGGTATTCGGCCTCTATTGAGCGATCGGCGCCCGGCGAGCTGCCGGGCGCTCACTCAGTTTTCTTGCGCCGCGGTGCGCGCAAGGATGGCTCATTCGGCTCACGCCTGAGCTCGCGAAACACCGCGATGGCAACCGCCAAGGCGAACAACAACCAGAAATGCGCGGAAAACAGTGACAGCAAATCCATAAGCAACTCCTTTTGCGTACGACTCCAGACCCTCTGGATAGGTTCGATTCTGTTCGTACCCGGGTTAGCGCGCAAGGCCGCACACCGAAGAGGTTCACAGCAGCCTCGCACAGGCGGACAATGGACGCTGTCGTCCGCGCCAGCGAGGAGTTAGGTCATGTCTCATCCGCAAACACTGTTTCAGCTCACAGGGCGCAGCCATGCTCCCGCCACCCTGGGCAATGCGACCCTGCTGATCATCGACGCCCAAGAGGAGTACCGCAGCGGCGTACTGCAACTGCCAGGGCTCGATCCGGCACTCGCGGAGATCGCCAAGCTGCTGACCGCCGCGCGCAACACCGGCGCCTCTATCGTCCACGTCAAGCACCTGGGGATTCCCGATGGTCTGCTCGACCCCCGCGGCCCCCGCGGCCACCACCTGCCTGAGGTGGCGCCGTTGCCCGGCGAGATCGTGGTGGAGAAACGCATGCCCAACGCTTTCTCCGGGACCGAGCTACATGACCAACTGCAGTCGCTTGGCCACCTCGACCTGATCGTCTGCGGCTTCATGACGCATTCGAGCATCAGCACCACGGTGCGCGCAGCCAAGGACTATGGCTACCGCTGCACGGTGGTCGATGCCGCCTGCGCCACCCGCGACCTGCCGACACTGGACGGCAAGGTCATCAGCGCCGCCGACATGCACCGTGCGGAAATCATTGCCCTGGCAGACAACTTCGCGGCAGTGGTAGCGCAAGCCAGTGCCCTGATCTGAGCCGCACGACCAGCAAACCCAGACCAGCTCACAGCCTGCGGCCATGCCTGACATGCCGCAGGAACCAGCACAGCACCTGCCGGTCATACCGCCGATACCCAATGAGGAAATCGGAATGAAGTTATCCGATGGTTTCGATGCTCGCCGCCTGCGCCCACGCGGGCCGAGCAACTGGCGCATGCGCTTCGCCGCCATACTGGCAGCACTGCTCGCCGCCTTTGGCGTACTGCTGACGATGGCCGGCGCAGCCAGCCTGCTCGGCCGGGCGCCGACACTTGGCGCGCTGAACGATTCGACCGGCGCCGCCGTGGTATTGCTGGTATTCGGTTTGTTCCTGCTGTGGGCCGGCATCGCGTTGTGGCGCCTGTGCCGACGCCGCCTGCGCCGCCCCAGCGACTTGAGCATGGCCCCGCATCTGATGAAGAAACGCGACTGATGGCCGGCCCATCGATCGAGGCAGCACGAAAGCTGCCGCCTTGGTTACACTAGCGGCCTTCGCGGAGGCCCAGATGCAAGACGACAACAGAGAAGATAACGACAGCGCCCTGTTCAAAGCCGAGTTGCGCGGTGTCCAGCCGATCAAGCACGATCGTGCCGACACAGGCAAAGCCAAGCCCGACCGCATAAAATTGGCTAGCCTGCGCCAGGCGGCGACGGTGCGCGTGGACACGGTAAGAGTCGACGGTCTGTCGGACCAGTTCGTCATCGACGTCGGGCCCGAAGACCCGCTGTACTGGGCTGCCAATGGCGTGCAGGAAGGCCAGATGCGCAAGCTCAAGCTTGGCCAGATCAGCTTCGAAGGCAGCCTTGACCTGCACGGCATGACCGTTGAAAAAGCCCGCGACACGCTATGGGAGTTCCTCGCCGAAGCCAGCAAGCTGGAAGTGCGCTGCGTGCGCATTACCCACGGCAAGGCCGTGCGCATGGATGGGCGCAAACCGATGATCAAAAGCCACGTCAACACCTGGCTGCGCCAGCATCCACAAGTGCTCGGGTTCACCTCCTGCGTGGCCAAGCATGGCGGCACCGGTGCGGTTTATGTGATGCTCAAGCGCACCATGCTGGATGGCCGCGACGAGTGGTAGCAGACTCCTGATCCTTGTCAGCCTGAAACTCACCCCTACCCTGCGCCCTAGCGTATTACCCCGAATGCCACAGGAAGATCCATGTCCCTGGAACAAAACTACACCGCGATTCTTGGCCAACTAGGCGAGGACGCGTCCCGCGAAGGCCTGCTCGATACCCCCAAGCGCGCGGCCAAAGCCATGCAGTATCTTTGCCGCGGCTACCAGCAGACCCTGGAAGAAGTCACCAACGACGCGCTGTTCAGCTCAGACAACAGCGAAATGGTGCTGGTCAAGCACATCGAGCTGTATTCGCTGTGCGAGCACCACCTGCTGCCCTTCATCGGCAAGGCTCACGTTGCCTACATCCCCAACGGCAAAGTGCTCGGCCTGTCCAAGGTCGCGCGGATCGTCGACATGTACGCCCGCCGCCTGCAGATCCAGGAAAACCTCAGCCGGCAGATCGCCGAAGCCATCCAGCAAGTCACCGGCGCCCTTGGCGTCGCCGTGGTGATCGAAGCCCAGCACATGTGCATGATGATGCGCGGCGTGGAAAAGCAGAACTCCTCGATGGTCACCTCGGTGATGCTCGGTGAATTCCGCGACAACCCCGCCACCCGCAGCGAATTTCTCAGCCTGATCAATAATTGATCAGCGCTACACCATGAGAAAACCTGGCTAAGGTCAATCATCAGCCAGCTGCAGACGACCCATCTTGTGTAGATGGGTCGGGGGCAGAATCTAGCGCGCGGCTTCGCCGTGAAAATCGCCCATAAGCAGCGGCGCATCTTCGGCGAACAAATGTGGATAGACCGCCGCCAAATGGCTGAAGAACAGCTCTTGCGGCACGTCGGCGAAACGCCCGTGGTCGACCAGATACTCCATGTAACGCTGCCCCTGCTGGTTGAACGGATGGAACACGCTGTCGCCAAGCCCATCGAACTCCAGCGGCGCCACCTTGAACGCCCGGCACAACTCCAGGTTGAATGCCGGCGTGGCCTTGACCCAGCGTCCCCGTAGATACAACTCGGTATACCCGTGCATGGCGAACACTTCGCTGCGCAGCAGCTCGAGCAGCCGCGGGGTGGCCAGGTGGTTACGCACATCGGCCAGCCCGATTCGCGCGGGAATCGCGCAATGCCGCGCACAGGCCGCCAGCAGCGTGGCCTTCGGCACGCAGTAGCTCTCGCCGCTGAGTAGCGCATGACTGCCTTTCAGTGTTTGCGGGTCTCGGCTGAACACATAGGGGTTGTAACGAATGCCATCGCGAACGGCGTAATACAGCCTGACGGCCTGTTCGACTGGATCACCATTGCCGCCACGCGACGCTTCAGCGAACTCAATCAGCGCCGGGTGGTCACTATCGATGCAGGGGCCGGGTTGCAGATATTCATGCATTGCTGTTCCTCCTGACGGGAACACCAGTCTAACGACGCCGATCGAGCACCTGTCACGACTATCCGGCCAAGCTTGCCGCCCTTGTTGCCATCTTTGTCTGGATGGCGGCTAAACTCACCACTGGTTCTTACCCACTCGTCGTCACGGAGGATTTTGCATGCTCGCTGTCTGGTTGCTCGTTCTGGTCGTTGCTACGGCCTATCTGGCCCACCGCCGCACTGCACCGCTGCCTGCTCTCGGCATGGTTGCTGGGTACCTGGTTCTCATGGGTCTATTTAGTCACGCCCCAACCTGGCTTTTGACTGTCTTCTGGCTCTTGCTCCTGGTCGTGGCACTGCCGCTGGTGCTACCGGAACAACGGCGAAAACTGTTCAGCGCGCCCATGTTCGCCTGGTTTCAGCGGGTACTGCCGCCCATGTCAGCCACCGAACGCGACGCCATCGAAGCCGGTAGCGTCTGGTGGGATGGCGAGCTCTTCAGCGGCCGTCCGGACTGGGACAAACTGCTGGCCTACCCCAAGGCGCAATTGAGCGAGGAGGAGCAAGCCTTTATCGACGGCCCCACCGAAGAACTCTGCGCCATGGTCAGTGACTGGGAAATCGGCCAGCAAATGGACCTACCGGCCAAGGCCTGGGAGCACATCAAGCAGCATGGCTTTTTCGCCCTGATCATCCCGAAGGAATACGGCGGCAAAGGCTTTTCCGCCTATGCCCATTCCCAGGTGGCGATGAAACTGGCGACCCGCAGCGGCGACCTGGCCTCTACCGTGATGGTGCCCAACTCCCTCGGCCCGGCCGAGCTGCTGCTGCACTACGGCACTGATGAGCAGCGCCAGCACTATCTGCCGCGCCTGGCGCGCGGCGATGACATCCCCTGCTTCGCCCTTACCGGCCCATTGGCCGGCTCGGACGCGGGGGCCATGCCCGACACCGGGATTATCTGCAAAGGTCAGTGGCAGGGCGAGGAAGTCCTTGGCCTGCGCCTGAACTGGGAAAAGCGCTACATCACCCTGGGCCCGGTTGCGACCCTGCTCGGCCTGGCATTCAAAGCCTACGACCCCGATCACTTGCTCGGCGAACAGGAAGACCTCGGCATCAGCCTGGCCCTGGTCCCCACCGAAACGCCCGGCGTGGAAATCGGCCGCCGCCATCTGCCCCTCGGCGCCGCCTTCATGAACGGACCGAACTCAGGGAAAGACGTGTTCATCCCGCTGAACTACCTGATCGGCGGCCAGGACATGCTCGGCAAAGGCTGGATGATGCTGATGAACTGCCTGTCGGTCGGCCGTTCCATCTCCCTGCCGGCCGGGGCCACCGGCTCGGCCAAGTTCACCAGCCTGGTCACTGGCCAGTACTGCCAGATACGCGAGCAGTTCAATGTCCCGCTGGCGGCCTTCGAGGGCATCCAGGAGGCCCTGGCCCGCATCGGCGGCAATACCTGGCTGATGGACAGCGCACGGATCCTCACGGCGGGCGCGGTGGATCTGGGCGAAAAACCGTCGGTGCTCTCGGCGATCCTCAAGTACCACCTGACCGAGCGCGGCCGCGAATGCGTCAGCCACGCCATGGACGTGCATGGCGGCAAGGGCATCATCATGGGCCCGAACAACTACCTGGGCCGGGCCTGGCAAGGGGCGCCCATCTCCATCACTGTGGAGGGCGCCAACATCCTCTCGCGCAACCTGATGATCTTCGGTCAGGGCGCGATCCGCTGCCACCCCTATGTACTCAAGGAAATGGCCCTGGCCGGCCGTGAAGACAAGGAGCAAGCGCTGCTGGAGTTCGATGCACTGCTGCTGCAACACATCGGCTTCGCCGTGAGCAACGCGGCCAGCAGCCTGATCCTCAGCCTCGGCCTGGGCCGGCTCAGCGATGCGCCGGGCGACAACCTCAGTCGCCCCTACTTTCGTGCACTGAATCGCCTGGCTGCAGCCTTCGCCCTGATTGCCGACTTGAGCATGATGCTATTGGGTGGCGAACTGAAACGCCGCGAACGACTGTCCGCACGCCTGGGCGATGTGCTCAGCCATCTGTACCTGGCCTCGGCAGCACTCAAGCGCTACCACGATCTGGATTACCCGGCGCATTCACGCCCGCTGCTGTGCTGGGCCATGGAGGAAAGCCTGGGCCATGCCGAACGGGCGCTGGATGAACTGCTCAGCAACTTCCCGAACAAACCGCTCGGTTGCGCCCTGCGTGTACTGGTCTTCCCCTTCGGCCGCCGACACAAAGGCCCCAGCGATGCACAGGACGCCCAGGTCGCCGAGATCATTGGACGCAACAGCGGCGATCCGGCCCTGGAAGAGTTGCTCGCCGGTTGCTACCGCCCACAGGTGCAGAACGATCCGGTAGGCGCCCTGCAGCAGGCGATGGACCTGCTGCAAAGCGTGCAACCCCTGCAGAAAAAACTGCACCAGGCACTCAAGGACGGACAACTGCAGGAGGCGCCGGAACAGAGCCTGATCGACGCCGCAGCCAGTGCCGGCATCCTCACCGCAGAAGAAGCGCAGAGCCTGCAACAGGCCGAAGCCGCGCGACGCCTGGTGATCGACATCGACGACTTTGCCAAGGAAGAACTCAAACTCGGTCGCGGCAAGGTGCGCTAGGGCCGCTAACCCACGGCCAAACGCAGCAGCTGTTCACAGCCAGGGACAGTGGGCGCGCAGAGCTTTATACTTGCGCGCCCGTTTTACCTACAGGATTTTCGTCATGGCCAACACTCACCTCGATCATCACCTCGCCCTGCTCGCCCATCTGCGCACCATTCTGGTTGCCTTGGGCGAAGCCGAGCAGATTCTCGATGACAGCCATGCCATGTACCTGGAACGCTATGACGAGTTGCTGGCCGACCTGCCGAACGACCCGGAAGCCAGTCTCTACCTCGGCCAGGATCTGATCAGCCAGATCTTCCAGCGCTACCCGCAAATCGCTCACCTGGTCCCGCGTGACCTGCTCTGGTTCTTCGGTGGCGACTGCCTGCATTTCATGCCCGACGAAGAAATCGAGATGTACCAGACCCTGGAAGAGCACCGCTTCGAGGCCCTGGAAAACGACGCTCCATTCGACTGGAATCAGGAAAAACAATTGCTGGCCATGCCCACGCAGGGCAGCAAGCACTAATAACGCTAGAGCAACGACAAAGCCCGCACGGCAATACCGGCGGGCTTTTTCTTGCGTCAGCTATATTACGGATACAAAAACGCCGCTCAGTGAGCGGCGTTTTTGTTTATATGGAGCGGGAAACGAGACTCGAACTCGCGACCCCGACCTTGGCAAGGTCGTGCTCTACCAACTGAGCTATTCCCGCAGTGTATCTACAACAAAAATGGCGTCCCCTAGGGGACTCGAACCCCTGTTACCGCCGTGAAAGGGCGGTGTCCTAGGCCACTAGACGAAGGGGACCTGGAACTTATTGCATCACCCGATTATTCACCGAATGACCCAAGCGACACCCAACAGGTGCCACTTGAAAATCTGGAGCGGGAAACGAGACTCGAACTCGCGACCCCGACCTTGGCAAGGTCGTGCTCTACCAACTGAGCTATTCCCGCTTATACAACAGACATCTACAACAATAATGGCGTCCCCTAGGGGACTCGAACCCCTGTTACCGCCGTGAAAGGGCGGTGTCCTAGGCCACTAGACGAAGGGGACGCAACCCGGAAGCTGAAAAATACTATCCGGCTTCTTGCTCACTGCAATAAAGCATTGCGCTGGAAGTGGCGCGCATTCTATGGATCCTGCGCAGAGTCGTCAACCTCTCTATAATTTTTTTTTAAAATCAACGACTTCAGGTCAGATCTTGAGGCAACTCTATCAGCCCAGCGGCTAAGGCACTACACTCCGACGAAAACCAGCACTTGCGAGGCGATACCGATGTCCCCACTGGTCATTACCCTGCTGATTGTCGGCGGCATCGCCCTATTGATCGCCATTGCCTTCGTCAATCACATGGTCGAGAACAACAAGCTGGAAAAGGCCCGCCTCCGGACCGAGCTCAATGACCGCATCCGCCGCTGCGCCAACATATCCGAGTCCTTGCCCGGACAGCTGATGACGCCCCAGCTGAAGCTCATGCTCAGCCGCCTGCAAATGCACTTCACCCAGCGCCTGACGCACTTACAGCCAGGCAATGCCGACAGCAAAGCGCAACACGAAGCACTGCGCCAGTTGATTGCCCAAGGCGATGCGATTCCGGTACAGAATCCGCCGCAGCAGATCATCAGCGAAGTCAAAGCCAAAGAAGTGCGCTTTCAACTGGAAAACCTGCACGGACAAATCACCCGCTGCGCCCAGGATGGCATCCTGCCTGCCAATGAAGCCAAGCACTGGGTCAATGAAATTCGCCACATGCTGGTGCAACTACATATCGAGCTGTTTGGCAACCTTGGCCATCAGGCCCTGCAACAGAACCAGCCCGGCCAGGCGCGTCTGGCGTTTGAGCGCGGCGCTCAGTACCTGCGCAAGCAAGCCGACAACGTGCGTTACCAGACGCCCCTGAAAAAATTCGAAGAGCAACTGGCCCGCGCCAATGCCATGGTGGTGGACATGGGCAAGCCGGCAGCCGACGACGCCAGCGAGCTGACCGAGGGTCTGAAAAGCCTGGAAGGCAATGAAGACTGGAAGAAGAAGAATATTTACGACTGACAGCCACACGCCTTAATCCACCGCAGACAAGGACGCTTGATGAACCTGACAGTATATGGCGCCCCGCTTTCGCCCTTCGTACGCAAAGTACGCCTGTGCCTGGCGGAGAAAGACCTCGAGTACAAACTGGAAATCATTCTGCCCTTCGGCCAACCCGACTGGTATCGCCAACTCAGTCCGCTGGGCCGCATCCCGGCCTTGAAGCATGGCGACTTCAGCCTGGCCGACTCCAGCGTGATCTGCCAGTACCTGGAAGACAACTACGCCGAGCGCCCCCAGCTGCAGGGCCGCAACGCAGAGCAACGCGCCCGCGTACGCTGGCTGGAAAAATACAGTGACTATGAGTTGGCGCCACTGTGCACCTTCAGCGTATTCCGTAATCGCACCCTGAAGCCGTCCATGGGCCAGCCCTGCGATGAGGCAGCGGTGCAGAGCACGCTGACGGATAAGCTGCCGGTGCACTTCGACTACCTGGAGCAGAGCCTGGGCAATGCCGAGTACTTCGTCGGTGACGGCCTGACCCTGGCCGACCTGGCATTTGCCTGCCAGATAATCAACATGGAACATGGTGATGAGCAACTGGATGCCCAGCGCTGGCCTAACCTGGCCGCCCTCTATCAGCGCGTGAAAGCGCGTCCCTCGGTGCAAGCGCTATTGCCCGACGAGCAAAAAATGCTGGCCAAGATGGCTGCCAAGGTTTGATAGGGCGAAGCGCCGCCAGCATCGGCGGTATCAACAATCGCTGAGCTGCAAGAAAATCTCGACCAACCGCTCGATCCCAACCTGGTCCGCGACTGTAAAGCGGGCCAGCTGCGGACTATCCAGATCCAGCACGCCGATCAGCCGCCCCGCCTTCAGCAGCGGCACCACCAGCTCGCTGCGCGAGGCACTGTCGCAGGCGATATGCCCGGCAAAGCCGTGCACATCCTCCACCCGCTGTGTTTCCCAAGTAGCCGCAGCCACTCCGCACACACCGCGTCCCACGGGTATTCGCACACACGCCACACGCCCCTGGAATGGCCCCAGCACCAGTTCATCGCCCCGTAACAGGTAGAAGCCAGCCCAATTGAGCTCGCTCAGCTCCTGGAACAACAAGGCGCAGAACTGCGCGGCGTTGGCAATGAAATCCCGCTCATCTGCCAACAGTGCCTGCAGTTGCGCGGCCAGCAGTGAATAGTCATCAGACTCAGCGTCAGCCTGCGTAAGGTCGATCATGCTTGGCTCTCCAGGAGTTGCAGCCCGACCCAGTGCCGGGCGAACTGATAGGCACAGCGACCATTGCGATTGCCACGACCCAGGGCCCAGCGAATCGCCGCCTTTTCCAGCGCCTCGCTCCACTGCCAGTGCAAGCCAGCCTGCACCGCCTGCACCTCGATCCAATGGCGCACCACATCGAGGAAGTGATCCTGGGTGAATGGGTAGAAAGACAACCACAGGCCGAAACGATCAGACAAGGCGATCTTGTCCTCGATCGCCTCGCTGGGATGCAGTTCGCCGTCGACCACCTGCGAGGCCTCGTTGTCGCTGTGACTCTCCGGCATCAGATGGCGGCGGTTGGAGGTCGCGTAGAGCAGTACATTGTCTGGCGAGCGCTCCAGCGAGCCATCCAGCACGCTTTTCAGCACCCGGTAATCGCCCTCGCCGGCCTCAAAGGACAGGTCGTCGCAAAACAGCACGAAGCGCTGGGGCAGCCGAATCAGTTGCTCGACCACGCGTGGCAAATCCGCCAGATGGTCGCGCTCGATCTCGATCAGGCGCAGTCCGGCCGCGGCATGTTCGGCCAACAATGCGCGTACTAGCGATGACTTGCCCGTGCCACGCGCGCCCCAGAGCAAAGCGTGGTTGGCTGGCAGCCCCCGAATGAATTGTCGGGTGTTGCGCGCCAGCTGGTCACGCTGAGTGTCCACACCGATCAGGTCGCTCAGATTCAGGTCGAGGTTGATGCTCAACGGCTGCAAGTAACCGCTACCGCTGCGCCCCTCACGATGCCAGCGCGCGGCCAGGCTATGCTGCCAGTCGATAGCGCCACGCTGGGCCGGCAACAGCGGCTCGAGTCGGGCAAGCACGCTCTCGGCGCGCTGGAGAAAAGCATTCAAACGGGAATCCACGATGTGCTCCTTGATGCGACACCCTGCCAACTGCTCCCGCCGAAAGGCAGAACGGATGGGTTATGCTTGGCAAGCGCACGGACCCGAGATCATTGCCACCCATGGATATACCGCTCACCCAACGCCTGTCGTTCAAACAGGCCAGTTTGACCGTACTGGTGGCGTTTATCCTCGGCACTGCGCTCAGTTTGATTCAAGTGGGCATCGATTATGCCAGTGAAGATGCCTCCATCAACCGCGAGATTAGCGCACTGATGGAGATCAGCCACAATCCCGCGGCACGCATCGCCTACAACATCGACGCCGAACTGGCCCAGGAACTGGTGCTGGGCCTGCTGCGCTCGCCAGCGGTAATTCGTGCCGAGATCATAGACAACAGCAACATGACTCTGGCCAGCGTCAGCCGCCCGCCCAGCACAAGTAGCTACCGACTGTTCAGCGATTACCTCTTCGACGCACGGCGCCAGTTCGAAACCCAACTGTTCGTCAGTCACGCCCCCCAGGAAGCCCTCGGCGTGCTGCGCCTGGAAGTCGACACCTATGCGTTCGGCAGTCACTTCCTGCGGCGCGCCATGCTTACCTTGCTGACCGGCTTCGCCCGCAGCCTGCTGCTCTCGCTGATCCTGCTGGTGCTGTTCTATTTCATGCTGACCAAGCCACTGATCGAGGTGATTCGCGCGCTCAGCGGTCGCGACCTGCACACCCCGAACCGCAACAGACTGCCCTGCCCGCATGGGCATGAGCGCGATGAAATCGGCATTCTGGTCGACGTCACCAACCAACAACTGTCCAGCATAGCCAAGGAGATCGAGCAACGTCGCGAAGCGGAGAACCGCCTCACCCAGTACCTGAGTGAACTGGAGAACATCGTTTCTGCGCGCACCACCGAATTGAAGGCCACTAACGCGCGCCTGCTCGAATCCAATCAGGAGCTGGAGCAGGCAAAACGCACCGCGCTGGACACGGCCCAGGCCCGCTCGGCATTTCTCGCCAACATGAGCCACGAGATCCGCACCCCGCTCAACGGCCTGCTCGGCATGCTCGCCCTGGCCCTCGACGGCCCGCTGAGCAACGAACAGCGCCAGCAGCTGTCGATTGCCCACGACTCCGGCAAGATACTGGTCGAACTGCTGAATAACATCCTCGACTTGTCGAAATTCGAAGCCGGACAGCTCGAGTTGGAAAGCATGCCTTTCGACCTCGGCACCATGGTCGAAGACACCGCCAGCCTGCTGTCGCAAAACGCCTTGCCGGGTGTCGAATTGACCTGTTTGATCGACCCTCTACTGCCCGCACAAGTGCTCGGCGACCCGACACGGGTGCGCCAGATCATAAGCAACCTCCTGTCAAACGCCCTGAAATTCACCCGTTTTGGCCGCGTCGACCTCCATGTCGACAGTAGCCCGACAGGCATACGGATCCTGGTGCGCGACACCGGCATAGGTATTGCCGAAGAGGCACGCGCGCGCATCTATCAACCCTTTGCCCAGGCAGGGGTCGGCATTACCCGCCAGTTCGGCGGCACCGGTCTGGGCCTGGCACTCACCCGCCGCCTGTGCGAAGCCATGCAGGGTCGGCTCGAACTGGAGTCCAGGGAAGGCTTCGGCAGCCAGTTCTGCGCCGAGCTGCCATTGCCTAGCCACACCCCTGCGCCTTCTTTGCCAGCACTGACCGGAAAGGTCATTGCCCTCAGCTCGGCCAACTCAGGCCTCAGCGAACTGCTTGGCAAGCTGTTGCCCGCATGGGGGCTGGAGTATCAACGCCTGGACACCGATACAAACCTGCTCGGCGTCACCGCCGACCTGTTGATCAGTGACTGCCCCGAGTGCCTGCCGGGCACGCGCCCGACGTGCAAGATGCCGATCCTGCTGGTCACCGCCTACGGCAGCTTCCTACCTAGTGAACAGGCGCACGCCCTGGCCCCGTTCGAACAAATCGCCAGGCCGCTGTCGCGCCAAACCCTGCGCGAGGCATTGCGCCGCAGCCTCGGCCAGCAAGTGGAAAGTGGTCCGACACCAAGCCCCATCGAGCAACGAACTGGACGGCGGGCACGGGTGCTGCTGGTGGAGGACAATCCAGTCAACCAGCTGGTGGCAAAAGGCATGCTGGATAAACTCGGCTGCGAGGTCGTGCTGGCCAACCATGGCGCCGAAGCCCTGAGCCAACTGGCTCAGCACGACATCGACCTGGTGCTGATGGACTGCAACATGCCAATCATGGATGGCTATGAAGCCAGCCGCAGGATTCGCCAGGGCGGCCACCATCCCGAGCTGCCGATCATCGCCCTGACTGCCAACGCCCTGCCCGATGAGCGCGAGCGCTGTCGCGCCGCCGGCATGAGCGATTACCTGGCCAAACCCTTCCGCCGCGAAGAACTGGCGGCCCTGCTCGAGCGCTGGTTGTCAGCGTCTAGCGCAGCGCCATGAAGCGGTCGAGTAACTGACCAAGGCGGCCACGCAACTCGGCCAATTCGGCCACCTCGAGACCCTGTTCGCACAGTAGCTGCTGGCGTAATGGCAGTACCCGCTCACGCAAGGCACAGCCCGCTTCAGTCAATGCCAGGTGCACCTCGCGCTCATCTTCAGTCGAACGCTGGCGCAAGAGCAAACCAAGTTGCTGCAACCGCTTGAGCAGTGGGGTCAAGGTGCCCGAATCGAGCAGCAAGCGCTCGCCCAGAGCCTTGACCGTCGGCTGTGCCGGCGGGTCAACCTGCCACTCCCAGAGCACCAACATCGCCAGGTACTGCGGGTAGGTCAGGTTCAACTGATCGAGCATCGGCTTGTAGGCACGAATCACCGCGCGTGAAGCCGCGTAGAGCTTGAAGCACAGCTGGTTGTCCAACTGCAAAGGGTCCTCCCGCTCGAATGACACTGGCTTCATTTGAGCAGGGCTTCGATCTCGGCAGTCAGGTCTTCCGGCTTGGTAGTCGGCGCGAAACGCTTGACCTGCTTACCGTCGGTACTGATCAGAAACTTGGTGAAGTTCCACTTCACACCCTGGCTTCCGAGCAGGCCGGGTGCATTCTTCTTCAGCTTGACGAACAGGGGATGGGCATCGCTGCCGTTGACATCGACTTTCTTGAACAAGGGAAAGCTGACACCGAAGTTCAGCTCGCAAAACTCGGAAATAGCCCCCTCATTGCCCGGCTCCTGCTTGCCGAACTGGTTGCAGGGAAAGCCGAGCACCACCAGCCCCTTGTCCTTGTACTGCTGCCAGAGGTTTTCCAGGCCCTTGTACTGTGGAGTAAAACCGCATTTGCTGGCGGTATTGACCACCAGCACGGCCTTGCCACCGAAGTCGGCCAGGGTTTTCTGCTCACCCTTGATCGTGGTCACAGGGATATCAAACAGTTCGTTGCTCATGGTTCTGGCTCTCTATTGACAGGGGAACGAGGGACAAGATAGCGAGCAATTGAATTGCACACAATTTATCTTTCCAATATATGTCCTGTAGATAGGCGACCACAGGGTGGCCGGGTGACGCTCCGCTTCAGCCCGCCACCCCTGCCCGCCCTATGGTTACTGCGGCCGGGGGACCAGCTTCAGCGATGCCGAATTGATGCAATAGCGCAAACCGGTGGGCGCCGGCCCATCGGGAAAGACGTGGCCCAGGTGGGCATCGCACTTGCCACACTTCACTTCGATGCGGTGCATGCCGTGGCTGAAATCATCCAGGCTGGTAATCGCATCCTTGCCCAGCGGCTGAAAGTAGCTGGGCCAGCCACTCCCGGAGTCGAACTTGGCGTCCGAGTCGAACAATGCAGTACCGCAGCAGGCGCAGTGATAAATGCCCGGCGTCTTGCTGTCATGGTATTCACCGGAAAAGGCTCGCTCCGTGCCACCCAACCGGCAGACATGGAACTGCGTCTCCGACAGTTCTTCGCGCCAGGCTTCCAGGGGTTTTTCGAGCTTGTCCACAGGCAGGTCTCCTCAACAGAAAAAAGCCCGACCAGTACCTTTGCCAAGGTCAGGCTGCAACGTATCATTCGACCCCAGTCTGTCACCCGCGTTACAACCTGCCAAGGCTCGCCTGATCGAGACTTTTACACGGTAATTCAACGGCGTTTCACCACTCGGGAACACTTACATGCAGTTCAGCAAATCGAACAAGCTCGCCAATGTCTGCTATGACATTCGCGGCCCCGTGCTCAAGCACGCCAAACGCCTGGAAGAGGAAGGCCATCGCATCCTCAAGCTGAACATCGGCAACCCGGCGTCGTTCGGTTTCGAAGCCCCGGAAGAAATCCTCCAGGACGTCATCCGCAACTTGCCGACAGCCCAGGGCTACAGCGATTCCAAGGGTTTGTTCAGTGCGCGCAAGGCGGTGATGCAGTACTACCAGCAGAAGCAGGTGGAAGGCGTTGGCATCGAGGACATCTACCTGGGCAACGGCGTGTCCGAGCTGATCGTCATGGCCATGCAGGCGCTGCTCAACAACGGCGATGAAGTACTGATCCCGGCCCCCGACTATCCGCTGTGGACTGCCGCCGTAGCCCTGTCCGGCGGCAAGCCGGTGCATTATCTGTGTGACGAACAAGCCGGCTGGTTCCCGGACATTGCCGACATGCGCGCCAAGATCACGCCGAACACCAAGGCACTGGTGCTGATCAACCCGAACAACCCCACCGGCGCGGTGTATTCCAAAGAAGTCCTGATGGACATCGTCGAACTGGCGCGCCAGCACAACCTGGTGCTGTTCTCCGACGAGATCTACGACAAGATCCTCTACGATGAAGCCCAGCACATCTGCACCGCCTCGCTGGCGCCAGACGTGCTCTGCCTGACCTTCAACGGCCTGTCCAAGTCCTATCGCGTAGCGGGTTTCCGCTCCGGCTGGGTGGCCATTTCCGGGCCCAAGCACCGCGCGCAGAGCTATATCGAAGGCATCGACATTCTGGCCAACATGCGCCTGTGCGCCAACGTGCCGAGCCAGCACGCGATCCAGACGGCACTGGGTGGCTACCAGAGCATCAACGACCTGGTGTTGCCGCAAGGGCGTCTGCTCGAGCAACGCAACCGTACCTGGGAGCTGCTCAATGACATCCCCGGGGTCAGCTGCGTCAAACCCATGGGCGCGCTCTATGCCTTCCCGAAAATCGACCCCAAGGTCTGCCCGATTCACAACGACGAGAAGTTCGTCCTCGACCTGCTGCTTTCCGAGAAACTGCTGATCGTCCAAGGCACTGCCTTCAACTGGCCTTGGCCGGATCACTTCCGCGTGGTCACCCTGCCGCGGGTCGATGACCTGGAACAGGCCATCGGCCGCATCGGCAGCTTCCTCAAGGGCTACCAGCAGTAACCGGAGACGAGCATGACCCAGGGCAAACGTTATCTGCTGACCGGCGCCAGCTCCGGTATTGGCGCCGCACTCGCCCGCGAACTGGCGAGCAAAGGCTATGACCTGGCCCTGGCGGCGCGCCGCGAAGACAGCCTGCACCTGCTGGCGGCGGAACTGCAGGCGCGCTTCGGCCGCAAGGCCATCGTCCTGCCGCTGGACGTGACCGACTACGCGGCCTGCCAGGACGCCATAGGCCTGGCTGCCAACGCCCTGGGCGGACTGGACGGGCTCATCGCCAACGCTGGCATCGCCCTGACCAGCAAAGTCGGTGGCGGCCACTTCGAGCGCGCCAGGCTGACCCTGGAAACCAACCTGATCGGCGCCATCGCCTGCCTGGATGCCGCGGCCGCGTTATTTCGCCAGCAAGGCCATGGTCACCTAGTCGCGGTCGCCTCGGTCGCCGGCAAGCGCGGCCTGCCCTATGCCGCTGCCTATTCGGCGAGCAAGGCGGGCCTGATCAGTTACATGCAAGCCACCCGCGCCGAACTGCAAGGCAAGGGTATCGACACCACCCTGCTGCTGCCCGGCTTTATCGATACGCCCCTCAACAGCGATATGCCCAAACGACCCTTTGTGATCGATGTGCAACGCGGCGCCACGCTGATCGCCCGACACATCGACAAACGCCACAGCAGCGCCTATGTACCGGGCTGGCCCTGGGCAATTCTCGGTCGCCTGCTGCCGCTACTACCCACCTCGATGATTGCCAAATTCTGATGGATCTACAAATCGACGATTTCTACAAGGATGCGGCAGCCGCCATGCTGCACCTCTATCAGGTCTTCCCGCGCAAAATGGCGCTCTACGTAGAAGACCTGATCGGCCGCGAGGAGCCGGATGAGTTCGGCCTGCCGAGCAAGCGCCATGAGAGCTGCCTGGGCACGCTGCTGTGGCTGGCCGAGGAAGGCTACCTGCGCTTCGACTCGACCATCGCCTACGACGCCCTCGATCAGGCGGTGCTCAGCGAAAAAGGCTTTCTGCGCCTGAGTCGCAGCGTGCCCCATGCCCTGCGTGAAGGCGAAGCACTGCCACCAAGCGTGCGCCGAGTGCATGCCACCCTGGCCTTTCAACTGCGCGAAGCACTGAGCCAAAAGCATGGCGAACGCCTCGCCCGCCTCACTCGTCTGCTCTTCGAAAGCAGCCTGAGCGCTACGGGCGACACAGTTTGAAATAGTCCCCCGGTTGAAGAGCCGGGGGGCGCGCCCTTATATAGCCGGCATATCTAGCAAGTCTTATCCCGTGAGGAGTCGTTTCACACCATGATGCGCATTTTGCTGTTCCTGGCTACCAACCTGGCGGTGCTGATAATCGCCAGCATCACTCTCAAGCTCCTGGGGGTAGACCGTTTCACCGGCCAGAACTACAGCAGCCTGCTGATTTTCTGCGCGGTATTCGGTTTTGCCGGCTCATTGATTTCGCTGCTGCTGTCCAAGTGGATGGCGAAGATGAGCACCGGCACCGAGATCATTACCCAGCCACGCACCCGCCACGAGCAGTGGCTGCTGCAAACCGTCGAAGAACTGTCGCGCAATGCCGGCATCAAGATGCCGGAAGTGGGGATCTTTCCGGCTTACGAATCCAACGCCTTTGCCACCGGCTGGAACAAGAACGATGCCCTGGTGGCCGTCAGCCAGGGCTTGCTGGAGCGCTTCTCACCGGATGAGGTGAAAGCCGTACTGGCCCACGAAATCGGCCACGTGGCCAACGGCGACATGGTCACCCTGGCGCTGATCCAGGGCGTGGTGAACACCTTCGTGATGTTCTTTGCGCGGATCTTCGGCAACTTCGTCGACAAGGCGATCCTGAAAAACGAAGGCAGCCACGGCATCGGTTACTTCGTCGCAACCATCTTCGCCGAACTGGTACTCGGCATCCTGGCCAGCATCATCGTCATGTGGTTCTCGCGCAAACGCGAATTCAAGGCCGACGAAGCCGGCGCTCGCCTGGCCGGTACCGGGGCCATGATCGCCGCCCTGCAGCGCCTTCGCGCCGAACAGGACGTGCCGGTGAACATGCCCGACAGCCTGACCGCCTTCGGCATCAACGGCGGCCTGAAGCATGGCCTGGCCGGCCTACTGATGACCCACCCGCCACTGGAAGATCGCATCGAAGCCCTGCGTCAGCTGCGCTAACCGGCAAGCATGAAAAAGGGGCGACCTTCGGGTCGCCTTTTTTTGCTGCGCCACACCTACCAACGCGGGCTGAGGGCCGGCGGCGTTCCGCTAGGAGCGCAGCGACTCGCCCGACCTGTGCGCGGCATTATTCGCGCTTGACCAATCGGTACACCACCTCGTCCAGCGCCTGCAGGTTGTGCTTGATGAACTTCCAGTTGCCCTGCAGCACATCCAGGCGCTCCAGCGTCTCGATCTCCCAGCCCGCCCCGAACAATGCCTCTACCTCGGCATCAGTCACCGCGAAGGGCGGGCCGTCCATCTGGCTCTGCTGGTAATCCAGGGTAATCAGCAGGCCCCGGCATGCCGCCGGCAAGATGGCCTGCAGGTGCGCCACGTACCTTCTACGCATCTCAAGCGGCAAGGCGATCAAGGCCGCGCGATCGTAAAGCGCCTGGCAATCACCGAGCTGCTCTGCCGTCAGGGCGAAGAAATCGCCGCACCAGAGTTCCACCGCTCCAGCGCAATAGACCTTGAACACGCCCTCCTGGCGGATCTCTGCGCTCAAGCCATGCTCCGCGAAGAAATCCTCGACCGCCTTCTGCGCCAGTTCGACGCCCAGCACCCGATAGCCCTGCCCCGCCAGCCAGACCAGATCCAGACTCTTGCCGCACAGCGGCACCAGCACCCGCGCCCCCGGCTGCAGCGCCAGCGCCGCGCAGTGGCGCTGCAGATAGGGATTGACCTGATCCAGATGGAAACCTATCTGATCGCGCGCCCAGCGCGTCTGCCAAAATGCTTCGTCCACTCTACCCCCTAAAAATACGATCAAATAGTTCAAGAATTTATACTGGAATTCGATAATAGCAGCCATGAAGATAGCGATATCCTACTGCAGGAACCGACCCCATGCTGCCTTCGCTATTTATCTCCCACGGCTCGCCCATGCTCGCCCTGGAGCCCGGCGCCAGCGGTCAGGCCCTGGCCCGCCTGGCCGCGGTGCTGCCCAGACCACGAGCCATCCTGGTGGTGTCCGCACATTGGGAAAGCGGCGTGCTGCGCGTAACCAGCGCCGCCCAGCCTGAAACCTGGCATGACTTTGGCGGTTTTCCCCCGGAGTTGTATCAGCTGCAATACCCGGCACCCGGCAATCCGCCGTTGGCCGCAGAAATCGTCCAATTGCTGGGCGCTGCCGATCTCCGTGCACAGCTCGACCCTGAGCGCCCATTCGATCATGGTGCCTGGGTGCCCCTGTCTCTGATGTACCCGGGCGCCGACATCCCGCTCGTGCAGCTTTCGCTGCCCAGCCGCCAAGGCCCTGAATTACAGACCCGTATCGGTCGCGCCTTGGCCGGCCTGCGCGATCAAGGCGTATTGCTGATCGGCTCCGGCAGCATCACCCATAACCTTGGTGAACTCGACTGGCACGCCGGCCCCGAGCTGATCGAACCCTGGGCCCAGGACTTCCGCGACTGGATGGTGGCCCGGCTCGCCGCCGACGACGAGGCAGCCTTGCACGACTATCGCCAACGGGCCCCGGCGGCCGTACGCAACCACCCAAGCGACGAACATCTATTACCGCTGTTCTTCGCCCGCGCTGCTGGCGGCCTGTTCAAGGTCGAGCACAGTGGTTTCACTCTCGGCGCCCTGGGCATGGATATCTACAGCTTTGCCTGACACACCCAAGGGGTCGGCAAACCTGGGCGATCGCTGGCTGCCAAGGTTATCGATCACGGAACAACAGCAATCTGTGCTTCAATCACCCCCATGACCCTGCCCTTGGAACCGTCGGCCACGAGGCTCAGGTGTCACGCAGAAGGTGTGGAGAATATGAACTCGATCAGGCTTGCAGCAATAGCACTTGTGGTAGCAGGTACCCTGGCGCTGATTTATGGCGGTTTCAGTTACACCAAGGACACCACCGCGGTCAAAGTTGGCCCGCTCGAGTTCTCTGTACAAGAGAAGGAAACGGTCAACGTCCCCGTTTGGGCTGGGATTGCCGCCATAGTAGCCGGCGGCCTTATGCTCGCAGCTGGCAGCAAGCGGTCTTAGTGCCGATGTAGACCTTGCCTGCCAGGTGGACGGATACAAAAAAGCCCCGCATCTCAACAATGCGGGGCTTCTTGTTTAGCGCTTAACGCGAATCAATCTTCGCGATAACGACGCAGCTTCAGCGGCTTGCCACCGACGCGGGTGTCTTTCAGCTTGCTGAGCAGACTCTCGAGACCATCTTCCGGCAACTCGACCAGGCTGAAGCTCTCGCGCACCTGGATGCGACCGATGGCTTCGCGAATCAGACCACCCTCATTGAGGATGGCGCCCAGCAGGTTCTTGGCGGCGATACCGTCACGCGCGCCCAGCGCAGTCCGGCAACGGGCACGACCTTCGGCCAAGGGCACTGGCGCACGACGCTCACGGCTGTCACCGCGATCCGAACGTTCGCTGCGCTCGCTACGCTCACGCGGCGAACTGGTCGGAACCAGCGGCTGTTCGCGCTCGACTTCCGCCAGGGTCAGGGCCTGACCGTTGGTGGCTTTGCGCAGCAGCGCGGCAGCCAGGGCACGCGGGGTGCAACCGATTTGCGCGGTCAAGCGGTCGAGCAGCTCGCCATGGCTGGCTTCGGCGTCGGCCACCAGGGGTGCCAGGCTCGAGGTCAGCTTCTTGATCCGGGCGTCCAGTACTTGCTGGCCGTCGGGCAGGCGTACTTCCGTGACTTTCTGCCCGGTGACACGCTCGATTACCTGCAGCATGCGACGCTCACGCGGCGTTACCAGCAACAGCGCGCGACCGGTACGACCGGCACGGCCGGTACGGCCGATACGGTGAACATAGGATTCTGGGTCGTACGGCATGTCGACGTTCATCACGTGGGTGATGCGCGGCACGTCCAGACCACGGGCTGCGACGTCGGTAGCGACGACGATGTCCAGGCGGCCATCCTTAAGGGACTCGATCACCCGCTCACGCTGGTTCTGGGCGATGTCGCCGTTCAAGGCAGCGGCCTTGTAGCCACGCGCTTCGAGCACGGCGGCCAGATCCAGAGTCGCTTGCTTGGTACGCACGAAGGCGATCAGCGCATCGAACTCTTCGACTTCCAGCAGACGCAGTACGGCAGCGTGCTTCTGGTCGGCATGGACCAGCAAGTGAGCCTGCTCGATGGCAGTCACGGTCTGGGTCTTGGTTTCGATCCTGACGTGCTTCGGATCACGCAGGTGCTTTTCAGCGATGGCGCGAATCGAATGCGGCAAGGTCGCCGAGAACAGGACGGTCTGGCGGGTTTCCGGCATGGCCTTGAAGATCACTTCAAGGTCGTCCATGAAGCCCAGCTTGAGCATTTCGTCCGCTTCATCGAGCACCAGGTGCTGAATGGTCGACAATACCTTCTCGTCACGACGCAGGTGATCGACCAGACGACCCGGAGTGGCAACGACAACCTGCGCGCCATTGCGAATGGCTTTGAGCTGCGGGCCCATGGGCGCACCACCGTAAACGGCGATGACGTTCAGCCCCGGCATTTGCTTGGCGTAGGTTTCAAAGGCAGTCGCGACCTGCAGGGCCAGCTCGCGGGTCGGCGCGAGAATCAGCGCCTGCGGCTGGCGCTTGGTCGGATCGATGCGGCTGAGGATTGGCAGGGCGAAGGCAGCGGTTTTACCGGTGCCGGTCTGCGCCTGACCGATCATGTCGTGGCCTTCGAGAATCACCGGAATCGACTGCAACTGAATCGCCGAAGGCTCTTCGTAGCCAGTCGCGATCACTGCGGCCAGGATATTAGGATGAAGATTGAGTGCGGCGAAGCCGCCGAGTACTTGGGTCATGGGTCTGCCTCTAGTGCATCCGCAAAGACCCATGCTCCAAAGCTGCGCATGCCGTGTAAGACTCTAAAGTCGCCCTGGCAGCCGTGTCGGCGGGGATTTGCGAAAACGTGGTTGTAAATGAATCGTCAAGGATAGTCCGCTACGCAGACTGACTGCCGAAGGTGACCTCCGGGCGAGTTGTGTAACCTGAACGTGGCCATGAATTGACCGGCGCGCACTATACCGGAAAAATTGGCAGTTGTGATGGTTTTCCAACAATTCAAACAGAGACACCGCCAAACGGTCGTTCAGACCTGGACTGAATGCAGGCCATTCAATGCTCGCGAAACGGGGGCCATATGAAGGCACTTATGTGTCGACGCCGCACCAACACTCATTCAGCAGTGGCCAATGCGGCCCACCACGTGCGGTTTGCAGAAGCCCTGCTATAACCTTTTGCACGACATCTCCTGCGCAAGGATTTCTGCCATGACTCAAGACACCAGCGGTCGCGTCAGCCGTGAGAAACGCGGCCAGATCATGCTGATCGGCCTGGACCGATCGACCAAGCGTAATGCCTTCGACCTGGACCTGCTCAATGAGCTGTGCCTGGCCTATGGCGAATTCGAGCGCGACGGCGAGGCTCGCGTCGCCTTGGTCTTCGCTCATGGCGAGCACTTCACCGCGGGGCTTGACCTGGCCAATGTCGCCGCCAGCTTTGCCGCGGGCTGGCAGATCCCTGCCGGCGGCTGCGACCCCTGGGGCGTGTTTGGCGGCCCACGGGTGAGCAAGCCGGTGATAGTGGCTGCCCAGGGCTATTGCTACACCATCGGCATTGAACTGATGCTTGCCTCGGACATCAACCTGTGCGCCAGCAATACCCGCTTCGCCCAGATGGAAGTGCAGCGCGGTATTTTTCCGTTCGGCGGCGCCACCCTGCGCATGCACCAGAGCGCCGGCTGGGGCAATGCCATGCGCTGGCTGCTCACTGGCGATGAGTTCGACGCTCACGAAGCCTACCGCCTGGGCCTGGTGCAGGAAGTGCTGGCCAGTGAAGAACTGCTGCCACAGGCACTCAAGCTGGCCGGGCGGATTGCCGCCCAGGCACCGCTGGGCGTACAGGCCACCCTGGCCTCGGCACGCCAGGCAGTGCGCGAAGGCGAAGCCGCGGCGACGGCCAACCTGCATCCGACGGTCACCCGCCTGATGGCCAGCGAGGATGCCCAGGAAGGCGTGCGCGCCATGCTCGAACGTCGCCCCGGTGACTTCAAGGGCCGCTGAGCCCAGTCAACTGGCCGGACGCAGTGCCTCGATCAAGGGCTGCAGGGAGTACCCAAGTTGCGGCGCCAGCGCCGCAGCCCGAGCGTGCAGATCGTCCAGGTCGAGCTGTTGCTCGAGATCGGCAGGCACCAGCAGGATGACATTGCCTTCCTTGACCGGGCACTCCCAATAATGCCGATGGTAGAGGCCGCGCAGCAGCGGTGCGCCGAGCGGCTTGCCGTCATTGCCGGCCCACTGATTGATGATCAGCCAGCCGCCGGGACTCAACTGCTTCTGGCAATTCTCGAGAAAATTCCAGGCCAGGTGGCCAACACCCGGACCGTGGTCGGTGTAGAGGTCGACGAAGATCAGATCCGCGCTTTCCGCGCTTTCCAGTAGATCAAGGGCGTCGCCGATGCGGATGGTCAGACGCGGGTCATCGTCCAAGCCAAGGTACTCCATGGCCAGGCGCGGCACCTCGGGCCGCAGCTCGATGGTTTCGACATCCTCCAGCGGCAGAAACTTGAGGCAGGCCTGGGTCAGGTTACCGGCACCGAGCCCAAGAAAAAGTGCGTTCTCAGGCGCAGGATGGCACAAGCCGCCGAGCAGCATGGCGCGGGTATAGTCGTATTCCAGCCAACTAGGATCGGCAGTGAACACGCAACTCTGCTCAATCGAGTCGCCAAATTCGAGAAAGCGGTACTCGCCAATCTCGACCACCCGAATCACGCCGAACGCATCCTGCACTTCGGCGAGCAGGACCTCGTCTTTCAACTCTTCCACCGGGGGTAAACCTGGCATTGATCGCTCTCCAGCCTGACAGCCCCGACCAATCGCATCAGGGTAAAGACGACAATTGTCAGTGAAGCACCCGCGCCGGGTCACGCAATAATTCACCGTTGCCTGCCTCGCGGCGTCTTGCGGCTCGCACAGAACAAGGCCTGCCAGGCCCTCATCAGTGTGGTTATGCAGCGGCTCTATCGCGCCTATCAGCTTGAAGGCACCGGATGATCGGTTACCATGCCCTCCTGCCTAATTAACAGTCCGAAACCGAGAATCGTCATGTCGCAAGCCTGGAGTCCCGAAAGCTGGAGAAGCAAGCCAATCCAGCAGCAGCCACACTACCCCGACGCCGCCCACCTGGCCAAGGTCGAGCAGACCCTGGCCGGCTATCCGCCGCTGGTGTTCGCTGGCGAAGCCCGTGAACTGCGCCGCCAGTTCGCCGAGGTGACCCAGGGTCGTGCCTTCCTGCTGCAGGGCGGCGACTGTGCCGAGAGCTTCGCCGAATTCAGCGCGGCGAAGATCCGCGACACCTTCAAGGTGTTGCTGCAGATGGCCATTGTCATGACCTTCGCCGCCGGCTGCCCCGTGGTGAAAGTCGGGCGCATGGCCGGGCAGTTCGCCAAACCGCGCTCGGCCAACGACGAGACCATCGGCGGGGTCACCCTGCCGGCCTACCGCGGCGACATCGTCAATGGCATCGGCTTCGATGCCAAGAGCCGGGTGCCGGATCCGGAGCGCCTGCTGCAGGCCTACCACCAGTCCACCGCCAGCCTCAACCTGCTGCGCGCCTTCGCCCAGGGCGGTTTCGCCGACCTGCACCAGGTGCACCAGTGGAACCTCGATTTCATCGCCAACTCGGCCCTGGCCGAGAAGTACAGCCAGCTGGCCGACCGCATCGACGAAACCCTGGCCTTCATGCGTGCCTGCGGCATGGACACTTCGCCGCAACTGCGCGAGACCAGCTTCTTCACCGCCCACGAGGCGCTGCTGCTCAACTATGAAGAAGCCTTCGTGCGCAAGGACAGCCTCACCGGCGGCAACTACGCCTGCTCGGCGCACATGCTGTGGATCGGCGACCGCACCCGCCAGCTGGATGGCGCCCACGTCGAGTTCCTGCGCGGCGTCGGCAATCCGATCGGGGTCAAGGTCGGCCCGAGCATGGACCCGGACGAGCTGATCCGCCTGATCGACATCCTCAACCCGGACAACGACCCCGGCCGCCTCAACCTGATCGTGCGCATGGGCGCGGACAAGGTCGAAGCCCATATGCCGCGTCTGGTGCGCAAGGTGCAGGGCGAAGGCAAGCAGGTGCTATGGAGTTCAGACCCCATGCACGGCAACACCATCAAGGCCAGCAGCGGCTACAAGACCCGCGACTTCGCGCAGATCCTCGCCGAAGTGAAGCAGTTCTTCGCCGTGCACCAGGCCGAGGGCAGCTACGCCGGCGGCATCCACATCGAGATGACCGGACAGAACGTCACCGAATGCATCGGCGGCGCCCGACCGATCACCGAAGATGGCCTGTCGGATCGCTACCACACCCACTGCGACCCGCGGATGAACGCCGACCAGTCGCTGGAACTGGCCTTCCTGATCGCCGAGACACTCAAGCAGGTGCGGCGCTAAGCAGCGGCCTGGGCCACCTCACGCCGTCAGGCGTTCGCGCAGGCGGCCCAACATCCCCAGCAAACTGCCGACCTTCTCTCGCTCACGCGCCTCGCGCGGCACCTGGGCCAGGCGCGTGACCAGCGGCGTCGGCTGAGCGCGCCACAGCAGTGCCTGCTCGGCGGCGGCCAGCAGGCCTTTCTCGAACAGACCACGGCGGATCGGCTTGGGCAGGTAGCGGAATATCTGCGCTTCATTGATCAGTTTGAGCAGCGCCTGGGTGTCGCAGAACGGCGTCACCACCAGGGTCAGCAAGCGCGGATGCGCCTGCGCCAGGGTTTTCAGCAGGGGCGCGACCTCCTCGCCGGCCAGCTTGAGATCGCTGACCAGTAGATCCACCGACTGCGCGTTGAGCACGGTCAGCGCCTCATTGAGGTTGCTCGCACGCACCAGCCGATGGCCGCCGCTCATGCAAAAATCGCCAACCACGGCCAGCGTTTGCGGATCGTCATCGAGCAGCAGCACATTGAGCGGCGCGGCCAGCAGGCTGGCACTCGGCAATAGCGGCACCTGGGCCTGACGCGCGGCAATTTCCGCCGCCTGGCGCAGCGTGAAGGCCATTTCCTGCTGGTCCCAGGGCTTGGTCAGGTAGCGGAAGATGCCGCCACTGTTCAGCGCCTGCACCGCTGCATCCAGGTCGGAATAGCCCGTGAGCAGGATGCGCAGGGTCTGCGGGGCGATCTCGCGGGCCTGGGCGAGCAGCTCGGCGCCGCTCATCTGCGGCATGCGCTGGTCACTGACCAGAATATCCACCGTCTCGCTTTTCAGGCGTTCCAGGGCGCGGCGCGGATCGCTCTCGGTGAGCACCTGGTATTGACGACGAAACTGCAAAGCCAGGCTGCGCAAAATGCGCTCCTCATCGTCGACAAACAGGATGCGAATCGGTGCTGCGGTCATGTCAGGCGCTCCGTTGCAGTGTGGCCGCCTGCGGACGCGGCAGACGGATCAGGAAGCGCGTACCGCGCCCCGGTTCGGAAGCGACGCGGATCAGGCCGCCGTGATCCTGGATGATCTTGAAGCTGATCGACAGGCCCAGGCCGGTGCCCTGGCCGACCGGTTTAGTGGTGAAGAAGGGGTCGAAAATCTGCGCCATTACCGCGGGCGACATGCCCCGGCCGCTGTCCTGCACCGAGACGAACACTGCCGTTGCCTCGACCCAGGTTTTCACCCGAATCTGGCCAAAACCGTCGATGGCCTGGGCGGCGTTGGTGAACAGGTTGAGCAGTACCTGATTGATCTGCGAGGGCGCACAGGGAATGTGCGGCAGGTCGCCGAGCTGCAGCACCGCTTCGGCCTTGTCCTTGATGCTGTTGCGCGCGATCACCAGGGCGCTACGAATACAGTCGTTGAGGTCGACCTCCTCGCTCATGGCGCGATCCAGGCGGGCGAAGTCCTTGAGACCGACCACCAGCTCGGCGATCTGCTCCAGCCCATAGAGGGTGTCGTCGAACAGCTGGTTCAGATCGTCGACCAGCAGCTCCGGCGCGGCCCGTTCGCGTGCGCTGGCCGCGTTGTCCAGTGCCATGGCCAGGCGCGCTGCGTCGCAGTTCGGCTCGGCCAGGCAATCGGCCAGGGTCGCCTGCACCTCGGCCAACTCGAACAGTGGCGCGCTCAGCTCACGCAGCAGCTGCACATTGTTCTTCACGTAGCCCAGCGGCGTATTCAATTCGTGGGCGACGCCGGCGACCATCTGCCCGAGCGAGGCCATCTTTTCCGACTGCACCAGTTGCGCCTGTGATTCCTTGAGATCGACCAGCGCCTTGCGCAGCACCGCATTGCGCTGGGCAATGCGCGCCTCCATGGCCTTGAGCAGATCCAGCACGGTGCCAAGACCGCGGTACTGGCCCTGCGCATCGACCAGGATAAAGTCTTCGGTGATCGGGTATTGCAGCTGCCCGGTGATCTGCTTGGCCGCCTCTTCCAGGCTGGTATCCAGGCTGACCACCAGCGGCGCTGGGTTCATCACCTCATGCACCGGATGACGACCGCGCAGGTCGCGGCCGAAGCGCTGCATGAAAATGTCCTGCAAGACGCTGCGACTGACCAACCCCAGCGGTTTGCCCGCCGCATCGACGATCGGCAGGGACAGGAAAGCCCTGTGTTCCGGGGTCAACAAGCGATCCGCGACATCCGCGATGCTCATCGCCGGCGCCAAGGGCGTAACCGATTTGAGCAGGCGCACCAGCGCACTGGTGGTGGTCATTGGCAAAGACTCCCTGATGCTGGAAAGTCGCCATTCAATCAGCGCCAGGTTGCCGTCGTGTGACACTTCGCACGCTACCACCGACGGTCCTGTTGCCAGTCATCACCGTGTCATCTTGGCCCAGGCCAGTGTCGCCAGAGGCGTCGACTGGCAGAGGGGCAAGCCGCTGCGACGCTGAAAACGTGACAGCGACCTGCACGATTACCAACCTGACAAGCCCGGCCAGGCGCGATATGGTGAGGACTCCTCCTCCCTCCGCAGAGCCGACCATGCCCTGGTATATCTGGTTACTGATAGTTCTCGTTCTAGGCTCTATTGTGGGTGGCTTGCTGGTGCTGCTGCGTACTGCCAAACCCCTGCCACTAACCGACGAGCAACTGCAGAAAGTCCGTGAACGAAAAATCGAGATGGAAGCCCAGGATGCCGAGGACGCCGAGGACGCTGGCAAGCGTTAGCCTGCTGGCCGGCCTATTGGCCGGCTGTGCTCAGTGGCAACCTGCACCGACTGAAACCTGTGCGGCATTGTTCAAGCAATTGCCGGTGGCCACCCAGGCCTATCAGGATGCGCAGTACCATCGTGTACCCGGCTTTATCGGCCTGCGCAGCGATAGAGTCCTCGCCGCCCTTGGCCCAAGCGCGAACAATCCGGCGCAACGCCGGCTGTGGCTGCAGCGCCTGGCTGCACGCGACGCCGAGGCCAGCCGAATCGAAATTGCCCAACTACCCTCGACCCAGCATCACGAATGGAGCAGCCCCGCTCGGCAGGACACGCTCGACGCCTGCCGCGCCCAGCAGGTCGAACGCCTGAGCGCCGACCCCAAGGCGTTTGCCCGAGCTGTCGAGGCCGCGCAGGTACCCGACAACTATCGTGACTGGGCACGCACCCTGGGCCTCTATCCGCTGTTCAAGCCGATCTTCCGCCAGGGCATTGCCGCCTGGCAGCAGGCTGCCGCCGAGGCCACCGCCCCCGAAGACGGCGCACACTGGTTGAGCTACCAGCCGATTGTGCCAGCCGCGCAGCCACTGCCGCTGGTGTTGCATGAAGATGGCCTGGGCCTGCCGCAGGCGGATGCCCAGCAACTCGACGCCCTGTTCACCCGCCACGCCCCCTGGTTGAAAATCGCCCAAGCCAGCCGCAGCGACCGTATCGGCAGCCCCCACTACCGCCCTGATGGCAGCCGAGCTTTCAATCCGCTGCAGGCACGGCTTTACCAGCACAGCAGTTGGAGCCAGTTGAATGGCCGCTGGCACCTGCAACTGATCTACCAGTTCTGGTTCAGCCAACGACCCAAGCCCAACGCCCTGGATCTGTACGGTGGCGAGCTGGACGGTTTGCTCTGGCGCGTCACCCTCGACCAGCAAGGCAAGGCCCTGCTCTACGACAGCATCCACCCCTGCGGCTGCTGGCACAGTTTTTACCTGCCCGCGGACTCGCCCCTGCGATTGCGTCAGCATGCCGATGAAGAAGCACGCCATAGCCAACGCCTGGACTTCAATGGCGATACGGCGCCGACCCTGTGGTTGAGTGCAGGCGAGCATCGCCTGCACTGGGTCGATGCCCGCCGCTCGCGCTACCCCACACTGCTCTACCAACGCAGCCCGCTCGATCAGTTGCGCCAATTGCCTCACCCACAAGGCCAGCGCAGCCTGTACGGCACAGACGGCCTGGTACCCGGCAGCGAGCGCCTGGAGCGCTGGCTGCTGTGGCCATCCGGGGTCGTTTCGCCAGGCGCCATGCGTCAGTGGGGCACGCATGCCACGGCCTTTATCGGCCGTGCCCACTTCGATGACCCGCATCTGCTGGAGCGCTATTTCCAGTAACCCTCAACGGCCTTCGCCGCTAAACTGCAGCCCTTCACAAGGAGCTGCCGTGCCGCTACCTCTTCGCCTGCTGCTGCCAACCCTCGGCCTGGCGCTGGGCTTTGGCCTGGGTTTTATCCAACCTATCGGGCTGACTGCTGGTCTGCTCTTCATCGCCCTCCTGCTGGCTGCCGACCAAGCACTGCCCAAGCGCCTGTGGTGGAGCCTCAGCCTGCTCGCCAGCGTTGCCCTCGCCGCCCACCTGGTACCGGGTTTCGCGCCCTGGCCACTGGCGCCGCCACGGCAGATCAGCAGCGATGCGGCGCCTTACGCCGTGCGCCTGTCCTGGGATAAATTGCTGGTCGGCTTGACCTTGCTGGCCTGGTGGCTGGGCCAACCCCGCGCCCGTCCCAGCCACGCGCAACGTGCCTGGGCAGTGGCGCTGCTGACCTTGGCCGGTGTGCCACTGCTGGCCCTGGCTCTGGGCCTGGTTGGCTGGCAGCCAAAATGGCCGCAGGAGGTATGGCTGTGGCTGGCGGTCAACCTGGGCGTGACGGTGCTGGCCGAGGAGTTGCTGTTTCGCGGCCTGCTGCAGACTTACCTGGTCGGCTGGCTAGGGAGCGGCCCGGGAATCCTCCTGACTGCCCTGCTGTTCGGCGCCGTGCATGCGCCCTTCAGTCCGTTATTCGCCGTGGTCGCCGGGATCGCCGGCCTGGGTTACGGCCTGGTGTTTCACTACAGCGGCCGACTGAGCCTGGCGGTTGCCTTGCACGGTGCGGTCAATCTGTCACACCTGCTGCTACTGAGCTATCCGCTGCGCCTGAGCTGACCGTAATCAGGTAGGGTTCGAAGATCGTGGCCAATTGACCATTGCTGCGCAGCTGCTCGAATAACCGGCCAAGTTGCGCCGCACTGATCGGGGCTGCGGGGCGCAACAGCACCCGATGCTGGTAGCGCTGGTCGACCCGCTGGGATACCAGCAACTGCCCGGCGTATTGCCGGTGATGCTCGAGAAAATCGCTGACATAGGAACGCGTGACCAGGGCGATATCCGCTCGCCCATGCAGCACCATGAGCAGGTTGCTGTCGTGGGAATAGCTCAGGGTCGCATTAAAGTTTTTCGCGAGGAATTGCGGCTCGGAATTGAAGTCGGCAAAGCCATAATGGTAACCATTGAATAGCGCCAGACGCTTGCCTCTGAGCCGCTTGAAATACCCCTGCCCACGCTCCGGCTCGACCCGCGCGACAAACACTTCAGCATCCTCCAGCCCCATGTCGACAACGTTGTGGGCAATACCCTGCCAACCCCAGGCCGGGTTTTCGAACATCGACATGTCGATCCGGCCCTGCTCGAAATCCTGGAAACGCCGGGGAATCGAAGTCGGTCGCACAATGAAGCGGAAATCGCTCTGTACCCGGTTAAGCGCATCAAGCAATTGCGGCAGCAAGCCGGCGTGCTGCGACTGCTCCGCCTTGGCCACATAGGGCGGGAAAAACGCGCCGCCGACATGCACCACTTGCTGGGCTGCAAGCGGCCCAGCAGCAAGTATCGCCACAAATAATGCACAACCCCTGACCACCCTGCTCAGCACCCGCGGCATATGCCCCCCAGCATCCAAATTTGCCCTCGAAAAACAGCCTACCCGAGGAAAAGCTGACCGAACAGAATGATTTCAGTCACTCAGCAGAGCTTCCGGCACCACCAGATGATAGTACTGAAGCAAGGGATCCAGCTGACCATTACGCTTGAGCGCCAGCAATAAGCCGGCGAATGCCTCAGGCGTCAGCGGGGATTGGCCGCGGAACAGCGCATAGTGGCGGTAAAACTGATCGACCCGCTGCGATACCAGAAAAGCCTTACTGCGCTCGGGGTAACGACGCTGGTAGCTCTGCAGATACGAGCGGGTGATCACGGCGATATCCGCCCGATCGCGCGTCAGCATCAGCAGGTTGCTGTCATGCGAGTAGGTCAGCACCGCGGCAAAGTTGTCACGGAGGAATTGCTGATCCGCATTGAAACCGGCGAATCCGTAGTGATAGCCATTGTAGAGCGCCAGCCGCTTGCCCTTGAGCTGTTCGAAATAGCCCTGATCGCGCCCCGGCTCGACGAGGGCGACATAGACTTCAGCATCCCCGATATGCAGATCCAGGGCGACATGCGCCGTATTCTGCCAACCCCACCCCGGTGACTCGAACAGAATCAGATCGAAACGGCCACTCTCCAGATCGCGGTAACGGCGGGTCACCGAGGTAGGCACCAGACTGAACTGAAAGTCGCTCTGCAAAGCATTCAGGGCTGCCAACAATTCCGGCAGCACCCCTCTGGGCGCGGCGCTTTCCGGCTTAATCGCATAAGGGGGAAAATGGTAGGCGCCAACCCGCACCTGCTCGGTGGCCAGCACCGGCAGGGCGATCAAAAGACACCCGGTAATCAGCAGTCCCCGCAATACCACGCGCAAATCACACACCTCGAAACGACACCAAACCGCGAGCGGCTCCTTGTGTTAGCTGGGCGGATACTCCCTAACCGCTGCGATACTACCAAAAGGCCATTATCGGGTATTGGACGCTCAAACCTCCTTGAGTACCAGCGAAAGCGCCTCTTCAGCCAGTTGATCAAGACTCATTGGCCCATCAGGCCGGAACCAGGAAGTGGTCCAACTCAGGGCGCCGGTGAGGAAGCGGCGGAGGATGAAGGGATCGGCCTTGAAGTATCCCTCTGCCTTGGCCTCGCTCAGGACATCCAGCCACAGCTGCTCGTAGGTATCACGCAACGCCAGAATAAATTGCTGACTGGGTTCGGAGAGCGAACGCCATTCATAGACCAGTACCGCCATGGCCTCACCGGTGCCGCCCATGATCGACTGCAGTTCGCAGCGGATCAGCGCCAACACTCGCTCACGCAAGTTGCTGGCTTCGGCTAACGAAGCCCGCATCAAGGCGGTGTTGTAGCGGATGGTTTCCTCCATCACCGAGCGCAGGATCTCGTCCTTGCTCTTGAAGTGATGAAAGATACTGCCCGATTGAATACCCACCGCACTGGCCAGATCGCGCACCGTAGTGCGTTCGTAACCCTTGCTGCGAAACAGGTGCGCCGCAGTTTGCAGCAGCTTGCCGCGAGCGCTGTCCGGGTCGGTGATCTGCCCACTGGCCACCAGTTCCCGCATCACCGCCTGAGCTTGTTGATCATCCACGCTAATTACTCTCCAACTCTCTTATGACTGGAGCAAAGCAGGAAAAAACTGCAATTGCCCGCGCACACCCAGCAGGTTTGCCCAAGTGCTTGTCGCTATTGGTGAAATTTATGCTGCGCCGGCTACCCAAGCAAGCGCTTGGGCAGATTTCGAGCCATAAATATCAATCCAGGGGCTTTTCAACCAAGCGCTTGCTTGGTAGTGTTTGGATCACCTCATTCATGTGTTGCGGACCCTTCCAATGACTAAAACCGTACGCATCGGTTGCGCCTCCGCATTCTGGGGCGACACCTGCACCGCCGCCGCCCAGTTGGTCCAGGGCACTGAACTGGATTACCTGGTGTTCGACTACCTGGCTGAGGTGACCATGTCGATCATGGCCGGGGCACGAATGAAGCAGCCGAATGCCGGCTACGCCAGCGATTTTGTGGAAACCCTGGCGCCGCTGCTGGCCGACATCGCGCAGAACAACATCCGCGTGATCAGCAATGCCGGCGGGGTCAACCCCAGCGCCTGTGCCGCCGCCCTGAGCGCCGCCTGCGAACAGGCCGGGGTGAAGCTGAAGATTGCCGTGCTGCATGGCGACGACCTGCAGCCCAAGCTCGGCGAGCTGGCCAAGGCCGGCACCGTTGAGATGTTTACCGGCGCCGCGTTGCCGCCCATGTGCGTTTCGGTCAACGCCTACCTCGGTGCTCCGGGCATAGTCGCCGCGCTCAAGCTCGGCGCGGATATCGTCATTACCGGCCGCGTGGTCGACAGCGCCGTGGTCAGCGCCGCCCTGGTGCATGAATTCGGCTGGGCCTGGAGCGACTACAACCAGCTGGCCCAGGCCGCGCTGGCCGGGCATATCATCGAATGCGGCGCGCAGTGCACCGGCGGCAACTTCACCGACTGGGACAGCGTGCCGGACTACGAGCATATCGGCTTCCCGGTGGTGGAGGTGGCGGCCGACGGCAGCTTTGTCGTGAGCAAACCGCAGGGTTCCGGCGGGCTGGTTACGCCCTTTACCGTGGGCGAGCAGATGCTCTACGAAATCGGCGACCCACGGGCGTACTACCTGCCCGATGTCCTCTGCGATTTCACCCAGGTGCAACTCAGCCAAGTTGGCGAAAATCGCGTTGAACTGAAAGGCGCACGCGGCCTTGCACCCACCGATCAGTACAAGGTCAGCGCGACCTACCCGGATGGTTTCCGCTGCACCGCCAGTTGCCTGATGGCCGGCATTGATGCGCTGAAGAAAGCCCAACGGGTCAGCCAGGCAATAATCAACAAGACCGAAGAGCTGTTCGCCGAACGCGGCTGGGGACCTTACAAAGAAGTCAGCATCGAATTGCTGGGCTCCGAAGCCACCTACGGCCAACGCGGCCAGCGCTCCGATACCCGCGAAATCGTGATCAAGATTGCCGTGCGCCATGCGAAGAAAGAAGCGCTGATCCTGTTCTCCCGCGAGATCGCCCAGGCCGCTACTGGCATGGCGCCAGGCCTGACCGGCATCGTCGGCGGCCGTCCCACGGTGTACCCGGTAATCCGCCTGTTCAGCTTTCTCGCCGACAAATCTGCCTGCCAGTTGCAGGTCGAAATCGACGGCGAACGCACGCCGGTCGCACTGCCGCAGTTGGCGGTGCTGGACAGCACGCAGATCGCCGCCGATAGCGCCGTCCCGCTACCAAGCGGCCAGGCCGACACCCACGTGCCACTGATCAAGCTGGCCGTGGCCCGCTCTGGCGACAAGGGCAACCACAGCAATATCGGGGTAATGGCCAGAAAGCCCGACTACTTGGCCTGGATCGCCGCTGCGCTGAGCGCAGGTGCCGTGGCCGAATGGATGCAGCACACGCTGGACCCGCAAAACGGCAAGGTCAGCCGTTGGTACCTGCCCGGCAGCCACAGCCTGAACTTCCTGCTGGAGAACGCCCTGGGCGGTGGCGGCGTCGCCAGCCTGCGCATCGACCCGCAAGGCAAGGCCTTTGCCCAGCAGCTGCTGGAATTCCCGGTGCCGGTGCCCAAGGCGCTTGCCGCTAGCCTCGAACAAGGACAATAACAATGAGCTACGACTCGGTCTTCAAACCCGGCCTGTTCAGCGACCAGACCATCATGGTCACAGGTGGCGGCAGCGGTATCGGCCGTTGCACCGCCCACGAGCTGGCCCACCTGGGGGCCCATGTGGTGCTGGTGGGGCGCAAGCTGGAAAAACTCGAAGCCACCTGCGCTGAAATCGGCGAGGACGGCGGCAGCGCCGGCTTACAGGTCTGCGACATCCGTGACGAGGAAGCGGTCAAGGCCATGGTCAAAGCCGTAGTGGCCGAGCGCGGGCAGATCCATCATCTGGTCAACAACGCCGGTGGCCAGTTTCCCGCGCCACTAGTTGGCATCAACCAGAAAGGCTTCGAGACCGTGGTGCGCACCAACCTGGTCGGCGGTTTCCTGATTGCCAAGGAAGTGTTTTTGCAGAGCATGAGCAAGCACGGTGGCAGCATCGTCAACATGCTCGCCGACATGTGGGGCGGCATGCCCGGCATGGGCCACTCGGGCGCGGCGCGCGCCGGCATGGAGAACTTCACCAAGACCGCCGCCGTTGAATGGGGCCACGCCGGCGTGCGGGTTAATGCCGTGGCACCGGGCTGGATCGCATCCAGCGGCATGGACACCTACCCCGAATCGATGAAGAGCATGATCCGCTCGCTCAAGGATCACGTACCACTGCAGCGCATCGGCAGCGAATCGGAAGTGGCATCCGCCATCGTCTTCCTGCTCACGCCGGGGGCCAGTTTCATCAGCGGCAATACCATCCGTATCGACGGCGCCGCCAGCCAGGGCAGTCGAGCCTGGACATTGGGCAAGGCAAAAAACAGCACCACCTACGACGGATTCCACCGGGCCTATGTGCCCGATGTACTCAAGGGCGAGGAGTAACTTCTATGCCGGTTCTGCAATCCGCTATCGACGTGCATGGCCAAGACTTCGCCAGCAACCGTGAAGCCATGCTGGCCGCCGTGGCCCGTTTTCGCGAACTCGAACAGAACTGCCTGAACAAGGCGTTTGAGGCCAAGGCCAAGTTCGAAAAACGCGGCCAGCTGCTCCCGCGTGAGCGCCTGAACCTACTGCTCGACCCCGGCGCGCCCTTCCTCGAGCTGTGCTCGCTGGCCGGCTACCAGCTGCACGATGACAAGGATGGGACTCAAGCGGGGGGCGGCATTATCGCCGGCATCGGCTATATCGCCGGAGCACGTTGCCTGATCAGCGCCAGCAACAGCGCGATCAAGGGCGGCACCATCAGCCCCAGCGGCTTGAAGAAGACCCTGCGCCTGCAGCAGATCGCCTTCGAGAATAAGTTGCCGGTAGTGGCGCTGACCGAAAGCGGCGGCGCCAACCTCAACTATGCCGCCGAGATCTTCGTCGAGGGCGCGCGCGGTTTCGCCAACCAGGCGCGCATGTCGGCCATGGGCCTGCCGCAGATCACCGTGGTGCATGGTTCCAGCACTGCCGGCGGGGCTTACCAGCCAGGGTTGTCGGATTACGTGGTGGTGGTGCGCGGCAAGGCCAAGCTGTTCCTCGCTGGCCCACCGCTGCTCAAGGCCGCCACCGGCGAAATCGCCACCGACGAGGCGCTGGGCGGCGCCGAGATGCACGCCCAGGTCGCCGGCACCGCCGAGTACCTGGCGGAAAACGACGCCGACGGCGTGCGCATCGCCCGCGAAATTGTCGCCATGCTGCCGTGGAACGCGCAGCTGCCGGCTCGCCCGCAGAAAACCTGGCACGAGCCGCTGTACCCGGTCGACGAACTGCTCGGCCTGGTGCCGGCCGATGCCAAGAAGCCCTACGACGTGCGCGAGATCATCGCGCGCATCGCCGACGGCTCGGTCTTTCTCGATTTCAAGAACGAGTTCGACAACCAGACCGTATGCGGCCACCTGCAGATCGAAGGCCAGAGCTGCGGCTTTATCGGCAACAACGGCCCGATCACCCCGCAAGGCGCGGCCAAGGCGGCGCAATTTATCCAGCTGTGCGAGCAGAGCAACACGCCGATCCTGTTCTTCCACAACACCACCGGCTTTATGGTCGGTACCGAGGCGGAACAGCAGGGCGTGATCAAGCACGGCTCGAAGATGATCCAGGCGGTGGCCAACGCCACTGTACCCAAGCTGACCATCGTGGTCGGCGGTTCTTACGGCGCCGGCAACTACGCCATGTGCGGCCGTGGCCTGGACCCGCGCTTCATCTTCGCCTGGCCCAACAGCAAGACCGCGGTGATGGGCGGCGCCCAGGCCGGCAAGGTGCTGCGCATCGTCACCGAGGACAAGCACGCCAAGCAAGGCAAGCAGGCCGATCCGCAGATGCTTGACATGCTCGAGCAGGTCACCGCGCAGAAGCTCGACAGCCAGTCCACCGCCCTCTACGGCACCGCCAGCCTGTGGGACGACGGCCTGATCGACCCCCGTGACACGCGCAAGCTGCTCGGCTACCTGCTGGATATCTGTGCCGAGGCCAATCTGCGCCCGCTAAAACCCAGCACCTTTGGTGTGGCCCGTTTCTAACCCGTAGGGTGCGCCGTGCGCACCAGCCAAGATCACGGTGCGCACGGCGCACCCTACAAGGAGAACAACAATGATCTTTACCCAGGAACACGAAGAGCTGCGTCGCACGGTCCGTAATTTTGTCGACCGGGAAATCAACCCGCATGTCGAGCAGTGGGAAAAGGATGGCCGCTTCCCGATCCACGATATCTTCAAGAAGGCCGGCGACCTGGGCTTGCTGGGCATCTCCAAGCCGGAACAGTTCGGCGGCATGGGCCTGGACTACAGCTATTCGATAGTCGCCGCCGAAGAGTTCGGCACCATCATCTGCGGTGGCATCCCCATGTCCATCGGTGTACAGACCGATATGTGCACCCCGGCGCTGGCGCGCTTCGGCTCCGACGAGCTGCGCGAACAGTTCCTTCGCCCGGCCATCGCCGGCGAGATGGTTGGCTGTATCGGCGTTTCCGAAGTAGGCGCCGGCTCCGACGTGGCCGGGCTGAAAACCAGCGCCAGGAAAGACGGCGACGACTATGTGATCAACGGCAGCAAGATGTGGATCACCAACTCGCCATCGGCCAATTTTATCTGCCTGCTGGCCAACACCTCGGACGATAAACCGCACATCAACAAGTCGCTGATCATGGTGCCGATGAACACGCCCGGCATCAGCGTCAGCCCGCACCTGGACAAGCTCGGCATGCGCAGCTCGGAAACCGCCCAGGTGTTCTTCGACGATGTGCGCGTGCCACAGCGCTACCGCATCGGCCATGAAGGCGCCGGCTTCATGATGCAGATGCTGCAGTTCCAGGAAGAGCGGCTGTTCGGCGCGGCCAACATGATCAAGGGCCTGGAACACTGCATCGACGCCACCATCGCCTACTGCAAGGAGCGCAAGACCTTCGGCAACGCGCTGATCGACAACCAGGTCATCCACTTCCGCATGGCCGAGCTGCAGACCGAAGTCGAGTGCCTGCGCGCCCTGGTCTACCAGGCCACCGAGCAGTACATCCGCGGCAAGGACGTCACCACCCTGGCCTCCATGGCCAAGCTCAAGGCTGGTCGCCTCGGCCGCGAAGTCACCGACAGCTGCCTGCAGTACTGGGGCGGCATGGGCTACATGTGGGACAACCCGGTGGCCCGCGCCTACCGCGACGTACGCCTGGTCTCCATTGGTGGCGGTGCCGACGAGATCATGCTGGGCATCATCTGCAAGCTGATGGGCATTCTGCCCGGCAAGAAGAAGGGCTGAAATCGTGATGGTTCCCACGCTCTGCGTGGGAACCATCACGATCCTACGATCACGCGCTGGCGGAATACTGAACATGCAATTACCGAACTGCCAAACCCTGCTACTCAACCTCGAAGCTGGCGTGCTGCGCGTCACCCTCAACCGTGCGGACTGCCGCAACGCGATGAGCCTGGCGATGGTCGGCGAACTGCGCGCGGTGCTGGCCACCGTGCGCGATGACCTGAGCGTGCGCGCCATCGTGCTGCGCGGCGCCGGCGGGCATTTCTGTGCCGGCGGCGACATCAAGGACATGGCCAGTGCCCGTGCTACCGGCGCTGACGCCTACCGCGCCCTGAACCGCGCCTTCGGCAGCCTGCTGGAAGAGGCGCAGCACACTCCCCAGGTGCTGATTGCCGTGCTCGAAGGCGCGGTGCTCGGTGGCGGCTTTGGCCTGGCCTGCGTTTCCGATATCGCCATCTGCCAGCAGGACGCCAAGTTCGGCCTGCCGGAAACCAGCCTGGGTATCCTGCCGGCGCAGATCACGCCCTTTGTGGTGGGGCGCATCGGCCTGACCCAGACCCGTCGCCTGGCGCTGACCGCCGCCCGCTTCAATGGCAGCGAAGCCGAGCGTCTGGGCCTGGTGCACTTCAGCGAAGCGGACAAGGCCGCCCTGGAGCACAGACTGGCCGAGGTACTAAGCCAGGTACGCCAATGCGCGCCCCAGGCCAATGCCCAGACCAAGGTACTGTTGCTGGCCAGCCAGAACGAAGCTCTTGGCCCGCTGCTGGACCGCGCCGCCGAACAGTTCGCCGCAGCGGTAACCGGCGCCGAAGGTGTCGAGGGCACCCTGGCCTTCGTGCAGAAACGCGCGCCCAAGTGGGCCACAGAATAATCCTGTGGGATCGCCCCCCCGGCCCGTCCCACACACAACCTGATCGCCAGGCCTACGACCAAGCAGGAGCACCCAGATGCCCGCCTTCAACAAGATTCTGATCGCCAACCGTGGGGAAATCGCCTGCCGGGTCATGCGCACCGCCAAGGATTTGGGCTACCGCACCGTGGCGGTCTACTCCGAGGCCGATGCCGATTCGCGCCATGTGCAGGTGGCCGACCAGGCGCTGTGCATCGGCCCGGCCCAGGTCAACCGGTCTTATCTGCAGATCGACGCGATTATCGCGGCGGCGCTGAAGACTGGCGCCGATGCGATTCACCCCGGCTACGGTTTCCTCTCGGAGAACGCCGACTTCGCTCGCGCCTGCGAGGCCGCCGGCATCGTGTTTATCGGCCCGAGCGTCGAGGCCATCCACCTGATGGGCAGCAAGCGCCTGTCCAAGCTGGCCATGCTCGAGGCTGGCGTGCCTTGCATCCCGGGCTACGAAGGGGCCGAGCAGGACGACCAGACCCTGAGCCGCGCAGCCGGCCACATCGGCTTTCCGCTGATGATCAAGGCCAGCGCCGGCGGTGGTGGCCGGGGCATGCGCCTGGTCCATGAAGCCTGCGAGTTGCTGGCGCAGATCCGCACCGCTCGCTCCGAGGCGCAGAACGCCTTCGGCTGCGGCGAACTGATCCTCGAGCGCGCGGTGATCCAGCCGCGCCATGTCGAAATCCAGGTGTTCGGCGATGCGCACGGCAACATCGTTTACCTCGGCGAGCGCGACTGCTCGGTGCAGCGCCGCCACCAGAAGGTGGTCGAGGAGGCGCCCTGCCCGGTGATGACGCCTGAGTTGCGACAGGCAATGGGCGAGGCCGCGGTCAAGGCGGCCGCCTCGGTCGACTATGTCGGCGCCGGCACCGTGGAGTTCCTCCTGGACCGCAGCGGCGAGTTCTTCTTCCTGGAAATGAACACCCGCCTGCAGGTCGAGCATCCGGTCACCGAGCTGGTCACCGGGCAGGACCTGGTGGCCTGGCAGATTCGCGTCGCCGCAGGCCAACCACTGCCGCTCAAGCAGGAGGACATTCGCCTCGCTGGCCACGCCATGGAAGTGCGCCTGTATGCCGAGGATACGAGCCGTAATTTCCTCCCGAAAACCGGCCAGGTGTTGCGCTGGGAGCCGGCATTGCGCGACGGCATCCGCATCGACCACGGACTGCTCGAAGGCCAGACCATAAGCCCGTTCTACGACCCGATGCTGGCCAAGGTCATCGCCTATGGCGCGACCCGCGACGAAGCCCGCCGCAAACTGCTGCGCGCGGTGGAGGACTGCGTGCTGCTGGGGGTCAACGGTAACCAGCGCTTCCTCGCCAACCTGCTGAAGCATCCCGAATTCGCCGCAGGTAACGCCACCACGGCCTTTATCGCCGAGCATTTTTCCGCGGATCCGAGCCTGAGCCCGCAGCTGCCGGCTGCCAGCGAACTGGCCGTGGCCGCCGCCCTGCTCTATCAGCAATCGGCCAACGCGCGCGCCCACCAGAGCAGCCTGGCCGGCTGGCGCAATGCCGGCAACGCGCCCTGGCGCTTTGCCCTGGAACACGGCGAGCAGCAGCATAGCGTCGAGCTGGAAGTACTGGCCGACGGTGCGCAACCCAGCCTGCTGGCCAAGGTCGGCGGGCAGTCGGTCAGCCTCACGCTGCTGGCATGCGACGGTCGCTGGGCCACCCTGCAGCTGGACGGCATTCGCCAGCGCCTGGCCTATCATTTGGAAGACGGCAAACTCTGGCTGTATGGCCATGACGGCAACCTGCAATTCACCGACATCACCCACCTGCCGGCCAGCAGCGCCACCGGTGCCGGCTCCGGCAAGGTCAAGGCGCCGATGGATGGGTCGATTGTCGAGGTACTGGTCGAGCAAGGCAGCCCGGTCAGCAAAGGTCAACTGCTACTGGTGCTGGAGGCGATGAAGATGGAGCACTCGCTCAAAGCCAGCATCGACGGCGTGGTCCGGCGTGTTGACGTCAGACAGGGCGATCAGGTGAAGAACCGCCAATTGCTGGTGGAGATCGAAGCCAGCGAGGCCTGACCCGTAGGGTGCGCCGTGCGCACCAAAATTCCCGCGGTGCGCACGGCCTAGGCGGCCCCGCACCCCCTACGCAATGCACAGGAGCCACACCATGTCACTGCAAGGCAAAACCCTGTTCATCACCGGCGCCAGCCGTGGCATCGGCCGCGAGATCGCCCTGCGCGCCGCTCGCGACGGTGCCAACATCGTCATCGCGGCGAAAAGCGCCGAGCCCCATGCCAAGCTGCCGGGCACCATCCATTCGGTGGCCGCCGAGGTCGAAGCCGCCGGCGGCAAGGCCCTGGCCGTGCAACTGGACGTGCGCGACGAGGCTGCGGTAAAGGCCGCCATGCTCAGGGCAGCCGAGCATTTTGGCGGAATCGATGGCCTGATCAATAACGCCGGCGCAATCAAGCTGACTGGCGTCGAGCACCTGGAGCCCAAGCGCTTCGACCTGATGTTCCAGATCAACACCCGCGCGGTGATGGTCTGCAGCCAGGCCGCCCTGCCCTACCTCAAGCGGAGCAACAACGGTCATATCCTCAACCTGTCGCCGCCGCTGAATATGGACAGCAAGTGGTTCGCCCAGCACGGCCCCTATACCGTCACCAAGTACGGCATGAGCATGCTGACCCTGGGCATGAGCGAGGAATTCAAGAAATACGCCATCAGCGTCAATTCACTGTGGCCCAAGACCATGATCGCTACCGCCGCCATCGAGTTCGAGCTGGGCAGCCGCGACGCCTTCAAACGCGCGCGCACCCCGGCGATCATGGCCGACGCCGCCCACGCCATCCTGGCCAGCAGCGGGCGCAGCATCAGCGGACGCCTGTTGATCGACGAGGAAATCCTGCGCGAACAGGGCCAAAGCGAGTTCGAGCAGTATCGTTTCGATCCCGCGGGCGGCACGCTGATCCCCGATCTGTTTGTCGACTGACCACAGTCCCCCGCGGTAACTTCACGCACACTGCCAGTGCGCCTTGCCTTGATCCCTGCCAGCGGGGGCATCTTGCCGCTGACGATACGCAGAACATAAAAAAACCGCGGCCCAGAGGCCGCGGTTTTTTGTGCTGCGTCTGCCTATCAGGCCTTGTTACGCAGCTTCTCCGGGTTGATCAGGAAGCGTGCCAGAGCTGGCAGCAGCCAGATCGCGCCGATCATGTTCCAGAGGAACATGAAGGTCAGCATCAGGCCCATATCGGCCTGAAACTTGATCGCCGAGAAGATCCAGGTCGCCACGCCGATCGCCAGGCATACACCGGTGAACAGCACGGCCTTACCGGTCGACTTGAGGGTCTGGTAGTAGGCCTCCTGCAGCGACAGTCCTTGACGCAGGTAGGTCTCCAGACGGCTGTAGATATAGATGCCGTAGTCGACACCGATGCCGACGCCCAGCGCGATTACCGGCAGGGTTGCCACCTTGACCCCGATGCCCATGTAGGCCATCAGCGCGTTGCCCAGTACCGAGGTCAACACCAGCGGCAGAATCACGCAAAGGGTCGCGGCAATCGAGCGGAAGGTCAGCAGGCACATGAAGCTCACGGCGACATAGACCGCTACCAACATGGTGGTCTCCGACGCGGCGATCACCTCGTTGGTGGCCGCTTCGATGCCGGCGTTACCGGCTGCCAGGATAAACTCCAGGCCTTCCTTGTTGGTTTCCTTGGCGAAGTCTTCGACCACTGCAACCGCACGCTCAAGGGTTTCCGCCTTGTGGTCGTTGAGGAACACCAGCACCGGCGCTACCGAGCAATCGGCGTTGTACAGACCGTCGGCACGCGCAATCGAGTTATTCAGCACATCCTGGTTACGCGACAGGGTTTCCCATTTCAGGTTGCCCTCGTTCATGCCCTTGATCACCTGCTTGGACACAGTGACCATGGAGATGGCCGACTGCACGCCTGCGGTGTTTTCCATCGTCCACATCAGTTCGTCCATGGCCGACAGGGTCTGGTAGGTCGAACAGCCTTCCTTGCCAGTCTTGACCATCACCACCAGCACGTCGGAGCTGGTCGAGTAGTTGCGGATGACGAAGTCATTATCCAGGTTGTAGCGCGAGTCCGGGTGCAGCTCGGGCGCGCCCTGGTCGAGGTCACCGATCTTCAGGTTCTGGCCGTACCAGACGCCACCGGCCAGGGCCACCACCGCAATCAGCACGGACACCGGTGCCACCATCGGGTGGGCGAAGTTGGAAATCAGACGCCAGATCGGGTGATCCTTGGCCGCATCTTCACGGCTGATCCTGACGGCCTTCTTGCTGATGCCGATGTAGGAAATCATCACTGGCAGCAGGATCAGGTTGGTCAGGATGATCACCGCCACACCCATCGACGCCCCGATGGCCAGCTCACGGATCACGCCGATATCGATCAGCAACAAGGTAATGAAGCCAACCGCATCCGACAGCAAGGCAACCAACCCGGGGATGAACAGCTGGCGGAACGCCATGCGTGCAGCAGACAACGGACTGGTCGCCTCCCCCGAAGCAATGGCGATGCCGTTGATCTTTTGCACCCCATGGGAGATACCGATGGCGAAGACCAGAAACGGCACCAGCATCGAATAGGGATCCAGACCGAAGCCCAGGGTATGCAGCAAGCCCAGCTGCCAGATCACCGCAATCAGGGTGGTTATGACCACCGCCATGGTGCTCTTGAAGCACTTGGTGAACCACAACAGCAGGGCGAAGGTGATGGCAATGGCCACGGCAAAGAACAAGGCCACGCCGACCAGCCCATCGATCAGGTCGCCCACTTTCTTGGCAAACCCGATGACGTGAACTTTCACATTGGGGTTTTGTGCCTGGTACTTATCGCGAATCTTCTCTTCCAACTCGTGGGAGAATTTCTGGTAGTCCAGCGGGACCAGCTTGCTCTGATCCTCGGGGTCTGGATAGGCCTCCAGCAGCGGCACATCGACGATGCTCGATTTGAAGTTGTTCGCTACCAACCGCCCGACCTGCCCGGACTTGAGGATATTGCTGCGCAAGTCCTCCAGGCTTTCGCTGGAGCCGTCGTAGGTCTGCGGAATCACCGGGCCGCCGGCGAAGCCCTCTTCGGTCACCTCGGTCCAGCGTACGCTCGGGCTCCACAGCGATTTCAGGCCGGAACGATCGGCACCGGGAATATAGAACACTTCGTCGTTGATCTGACGCAGCGTCTCCATGTACTCCTTGGTGAAGATGTCGCCATCGACCGCTTCCACGGAGATGCGCACGGTATTACCCAGGTTTGCCAGGTCATTGCGATGCTCGAGCATCTTCTGGATATACGGATGGCCCAGCGGGATCATCTTCTCGAAGCTGGTTTGTGGGCGCACCTGGGCCGCTTGATAGAACAGAAAAACACTGATCAGCAGGCACAGCACAATGACGGCCGGGCGATTGTTGAAGATCAACCGCTCGAGGACAGACGCAGGTTGTTGTTGATGCTTACTCATGCAAACTCTCCCGGCTTATTATTGTTGGCGCAGATCGGCGCCAGTCGGCGAAGCGACGTGGACGCCGCCCTGCCCCACCAGAATCAGGTTGCCGTTATCCAGTGCAGCGATACCCGCCAGCGAGAGGCGGTCGACACGATTGAGCAAACTGAAGGTGCGCCCGTCATCGCTGCTTTTCAGCACGGTACCGCCATGCCCAACCACCACGAGTGAGCCATCGGCAAGTCGACTGCCACCGGCCAGGCCGAACTCCAGCGGACCGTTATTTGGAGTATTCAGCTCGATTCGTTGCCAGCTATCCCCGAAATCGGCAGAGCGGAACTGATGGCCACGCAGACCAAATACCAGCAGGCTGCCGGCTTCGCTGGTACCAAGAGCGCCAAACAACGAGCCCTCATAGGGACCCTGGATGGTTTCCCAGGTTTGCCCCCAATCGGCCGAACGGAACATGCCACCCAGTTCGCCAACGATAAACAGCCCCGCATCCTTGACCGCGACGATGGCGTTCAGGTGATAGCCATCTTCGTTGTCAATCCGCTCGCTGACGTCTTGCCAGTTCGCCCCACCGTCGGTGGTTTCCAGCAGCGCGCCGTAGGCACCTACGGCGTAACCGTTGTTACGGTCCTTGAACCAGACATCGAGCAACGGCGCCTCGCGATTCAGGTCCTCGAACTGCTTGACCCAGGTAGCACCACCATCGTTACTGGCGAGAATCTGAGCGTCGTGGCCAACCGCCCAACCGTGCTGGTCATCGACAAAGAACACCGCGGTGAGCATCTGCCGGGTCGGTACCTTGGCCTGGGTCCAGCGGGCGGCGTTGTCGTCGGAGTAGAGGATATGACCACGATCACCCACGGCCACCAGGCGCTGACCAACGCGGGTGACATCCAGCAGCAGTTTTTCCAGTGCTTTCGGCGATTCGATCGAGTAACGGACAGCGGCATCGGTGGCGGCTTGTGCCTGCAATGGCGCGGCAGCGAAAATCAGCATGGACAGCACACTGCAGAGCGAGAGCGCTTTAGCCAGCGGCGAGTAGAAGCGCAACGCCGGTGCGTTGAACAGACCGGCCTGGGTGCGCCGCTTGACGGGCTCACTCATATACCTTCCCCCTTGTTGTTATTGTGGTACTGCTTTTTAACAGACCGCCTATGCTAGCGAGCTTTCGAAAGGCCTGACAATCAGCGTGACGTTATGTTTTGTTAAGGCCAGGCCACGTGATTGAACGCTTATTCGACTGACTGATGTACAAAGCCCGCCTTCACTGTAGCGGCCTTTGGCCAACACTACACGAACATCAACCTGGGCGGCGACGACGCCGGGCCGTCGATTGGACATAACCGTGATCCGCAATCGGCTGACTGAGGGCGATGGCGCTTGCCTCAGGGTGCACGGCCTGCGGGCAGTGCGTTCCGATCAGCGCGCAGCGACAACCCGCCAGCGTTGTGCCGCGCCGGTGAATCCAGAGTGAACGGCCTGCGGCGAGTGACTGCCTAGGGATCGATAATTGCTCCAGACCGCAGGACCGCGTGCGCTCGCGCAGCCTGCATGCGTGCGCCGCAGTGATCCCACGGTTCATGAAAAGAGCTGCCAAACCCAGCAGCTCTGCTGATGCGCCATTTGGCAAGAACACACTACCGATCAGCGACCGGCAATATGCCCAAGGCCGACAACGCAGGTATCAGGCCAGGCTTTTGCTGACCACCTCGAACACATCGCTGGATAGTTCGCCAGACACGAGAATTCTCTCCAACTCGGCCTTCATCAAGGCCTGACGAGTGTCGTCGTATTTACCCCAGCGGGTTAACGGCCCGAGCAGCCGCGCGGCGATCTGCGGGTTGAGGGCATTCAGGGTAATCACCTGATCGGCCAGGAAGCGATAGCCGCTGCCGTCGACCTGATGAAAATTGACCGGGTTCTGCCCGGTGAACGCCCCGATCAGGGCGCGCACCTTGTTCGGGTTTTTCAGGGTAAAGGCCGGGTGTTCCATCAGTTGCTGCACCCGTGCCAAGGCGCCCGGCAGGCTGCAAGCCGCCTGCACGCTGAACCACTGATCCATGACCAAGGGGTTGTCCTTGAAGAAGTCGGCGAAGCTGGCCAACGCCTTGGCTTTTTCCTCCTCGAATGGCGAATTGACCAGCACGGCCACAGCCGCCAGGCGCTCGGTCATGTTGTCGCACACCTCCAATTGCTCCAGACATACCGCCAGCACCTCGGGCTTGCCGCTGAGCATCAGGTAGGACAGTGCAATGTTCTGCAGGCTGCGCCGGGCAAAGTGCTCGGCCTCGGCGACATACACAGTGCTGCGCGAAAGCTCGCGATTGGCCTGGTAGCGCTGCCAAAGCAGATCGAACAGGGCGTCGGCCAGTTGCTTGCGGGCGAATTCGCGGGCGCCATGGATGGCATCGACATCGGCCACTTCGCTGATTTCGCTGAGGTAGGCCTCCCCCGGCAACGAAAGCAGTTCGGCGACCATCGCCTGATCCAGCTGATCGTTCTCCAGTACGCTGCGCAGGGCGCTGACCAGGCGCTGATCGAGCTGCAAGGTCTCGCCGCGCTGATGCTGGCCGATCAATTCCTGCAACACCTGCACGGCCAACTGCTGACCGGCTTCCCAGCGGTTGAAACCGTCGGAGTCGTGCTGCATGAGGAACATCAACTGATCGCGGCTGTATGGGAAGCTCAGCTTGACCGGCGCGGAGAAGCCGCGCAGCAACGAAGGCAGCGGGTGCTCGGCCACATCGACAAAGGTCACAACCTGCTCGGCCTCCGTAATCGAGATCACCCGCGACGCCACGCCAGCGACGGCTTCACCTTGCAGGCGCAACGGCAGGGCCTGACCCTGCGCGCCGAGCAAGCCCAACTCCACGGGAATCACAAAGGGCTGCTTGTCCTTCTGCCCCGGCGTCGGCGGGCAGCTCTGCCTGAAGGTCAAGCTGTAGGTCTTGGCGGCGCCATCGTAGGCCTCGCCGACGGCCAAACGCGGCGTACCGCCCTGACTGTACCAGCGCTTGAACTGGCTCAGGTCGACGCCATTGGCGTCTTCCATGGCCTTGATGAAATCATCGCAGGTCACGGCCTGGCCATCGTGGCGCTCGAAGTACAGGTCGCTGCCCCGACGGAAGCCCTCGGTGCCGACCAGGGTGCGGATCATGCGCACCACTTCCGAGCCCTTCTCGTAGACGGTCAGGGTGTAGAAGTTGGAAATCTCCATGAAGGCCTCAGGCCGCACCGGATGGGCCATGGGGCCGGCATCCTCGGCGAACTGGTGAGTGCGCAGATAGGCCACGTCCTCGATGCGCTTGACCGTGCGCGAGTTCATGTCGGCGCTGAACTCGGCGTCGCGGAACACGGTGAAGCCTTCCTTGAGCGACAGCTGGAACCAGTCGCGACAGGTCACCCGGTTGCCCGACCAGTTGTGAAAGTACTCGTGGGCGACCACCGCCTCGACCCGCTGGTGGGCGGCGTCGGTGGCGGTCTCGGCCTTGGCCAGCACGCAGCTGGAGTTGAAGATATTGAGGCCCTTGTTCTCCATGGCGCCCATGTTGAAGTCGTTGACCGCGACGATCATGAAGATGTCCAGGTCGTACTCGCGACCATAGACCTGCTCGTCCCACTTCATCGACTTCTTCAGGCTGTCCATGGCGTGCTGGCACTTGTCGATGTTTTCCGGCTCGACATAGATGCGCAGCGCCACTTCCCGCGCGCTCATGGTGGTGAAGCTGTCCTCCACGCACCATAGGTCGCCGGCGACCAGGGCGAACAGGTAGGCCGGCTTCATGAATGGGTCCTGCCAGGTCGCCCAGTGCCGAACACTCTTTCCAGGGGCAGTATCTTCCGGGCCGCTGGCAATCGGGTTGCCGTTGGACAACAGCACCGGGTAGCGATGTTGCTCGGCGCTCAGGGTGGTGGTGAACTTGCTCATCACGTCTGGGCGATCGAGGTAGTAAGTGATCTTGCGGAAGCCCTCGGCCTCGCATTGGGTGCAGAACATGCTGCCGGACTTGTACAACCCCTCCAGGGCGGTATTGCGCTCCGGGTGAATGCGCACGCTGCTGTCGATGACGAAACTGGCACTTTTGGGCTGCAGGCTCAGGTGGCTGGCGCTGAGCTGGTAATCGCCGGCAGCCAGCGTTTCACCATCGAGGGACAGGTTGAGCAGCTCCAGCTCCTGGCCGTCGAGCACCAGCGCCGGCAGCTCGCGGCCCGGGTCGCCGGCCACACAGGCCGGATTGCGCCGCATCACCAGCTGCGCATGCACCAGCGTGTGATCCTCGAACAACTCGAAGGTCAGGTGCGTCTCGTCGATCAGGTAGTCCGGCGCCTGATAGTCCTTGAGGTAAATCATCTTCGGTTGTTCGGTGCGCATGATGGCCTCTTCGAGGCAGCCGCAAGCGTCAAGCCGCAAGCTGCAAGTGGTGGTCAGACGGCCAGTTGGTGGATGGCCAACTGATAGCTGGTGTATTTGCGGATATTGATCACGCCGGTGTCGAACATCAGGTACTGGCCCTTGATGCCGAGCAGGGTGCCTTCGGCAAGCGGGTTCTTGTCCAGGTTGAAGCTGCTGATCTTGGCCGGGTAGGCCTCGATCGGATAACGGATATCCACCGGCTGCTGATCGTTCAGCGGCTGGATCGCCTGAATGCCGAAGCGCTGCTGCAACTCGGTAAGCCCCGCGCTGCAACTGGCGAACAGCTGATCTCGAATCGCCGGCAGGTCGACCGGCGCGGCATCGCCCTTGAGCAAGGCGCGCCAGTTGGTCTTGTCCGCGACCTGTGTGCGCAGCAGATCCTCGACGAAGCCCGACTGCTGACGGGTGGCCACGCGCAAAATCGGCAACGCCTGGCTCGCGCCCTGGTCCATCCAGCGTGTCGGAATCTGCGTGGCGCGAGTGATACCGACCTTCACGCCGGAGGAATTGGCCAGGTAGACCACGTGATCGGTCATGCAGAACTGCTCGCCCCAGCTCGGTTCGCGACAGGTGCCGGCGTCGTAGTGGCAGCGTTCTGGGCTCATGATGCAGATATCGCACTGCGCCAACTTCTGCATGCAGGGGTAGCAGTAGCCCTGACTGAAACTGGTCTTGGTCTTGCGCCCGCAGTGGCTGCAATGGATAGCGCCCAGGTACTCGAGGCGCAAGGTCTTGCCGATCAATGGATTGACCGCCAACTCTTGATCGTCCAGGCGAAAGGCGTACTGCACAGGCGCATCCAGACGCACCGCCATCTTGTTCAGGGCACCGCGTGCCAACTCAGCCATCAGTGCAGGGCATCCGTAGACTTGAATAGCAGGTTTGGTGCCGGCTCGGACTTGGAGCCGCAGGCCTGCTCCCCCATGTAGCCGATACGTTGGTCTTCGGGGAGATTACGCGCTTCCCAAGCGATCAGCGCCTGCAGAGTCAGTTCCTTTTGCTCCGGGGTCAGCTTGCGACCATCTGGCCACTTTCCGATTTCCAGGGCCAACTTCAGGCTCTGGTGAATCTCCGGGGTGATATTTTCTATTGCTTGGAGAAAGGACGACATGGATACCTCCGAATACAAAGCCGCAGTTTACCGGCTACGGCGGGCGCTCGCGAGCGCCTGGCGCAGGCCGGGCAATCATCTGCCAGCACGCCGACGCGCCAGCGCGCCGCCGAGCAGACCGGTCGCGCAACCGGCGAGCAATCCACCGACATGGGCGGCATTGGCAATCGCGCCAAACTGCAGCAGTTCGAAGATGCCAGTCATGCAGATCAACAGCCAGGCCAGCATCATCACCAGCACGCCCCGCGGCAGGCGATACTCGGCATTCGGCGCCAGCAGCTGAAACAGCCAGCAGTGTCCCAGCATGCCGTAGAGCACGCCGGACAGGCCGCCAAACAGGGCCGGACCGGAAAAGCTGTACTGGGCAAGGTTGGATGCCAGGCTGAACAGCAGCGTCAGCCCGAGCAGCATCCACGGGCCCTGGCGCGCCTCGATACGCCGCCCCAGTACCCAGTACCAGAGCGCATTCATCGTCAGGTGCAACAGGCCGAAATGGATCAGCATCGGCGTGATCAGGCGCCACCACTGCCGCGTTTCGAGCATTTCACTCAGGTAACTGAAATAGATGTAATCGCCCTGAATGCGGAAATCGACAAAGCTCAACCAGCGGATCGCTGCGAAATTGTCGCCCAGCGCGGTCAGCGCGGCCACCAGCAGGGTCAGCCCGAGCATGCCAGCCGTCAGCGGGCTGTCGCGCAACTGCTGGACAAACCCTGCGGCAGCCTGCGGCGAGGCTGGCGCCTGCAACGCCGCATCGCCCTGCGGGTAGCGCACATACAGTTCGTGCACCTGCTCGGCCAATTCGTTCGGCACCCACAACACCTGTTCGCCGGCTTCTTCGGAGACCCGGTGCGGCACCTGCAAGCGCCGCAACAGGACGATGAAGCCCGTGAGATCGGTCTGGATTGGCAGACGCAAGACGGCAACTGGGCTCATCGCGGAGCCTGCGAGCGCTGCACGTCGACCGAGACGAACTTGTGCGGATCCAGGCGTGCTTCCTGATCCAGCCGGTAAGCCACCAGCTTGCCGTTCAATACGGCGCTGTAATCCAGACAGGCCAGATTGGGACGGATCGGTGCCGGCTTACCGCTGCGCCAATAGTGACCGACGAACAGCAGAGGCTGATCGGCGCCATAGCGCAGCAGCTCGTTTTTTTGCAATTCGCTCAGCGGCGTTTGCGCGGCCAGCACCGGCAAGGCATCGGGCTGGAAGACGATATCGCCGTAAGTCTGCGGATCTTCCTCCCAGAACTTGGTGCGAAAATGCGCCCGGGTGAAACCCTCGCCACTGGTCAAGGTCAACCCGTGCGGCAGGCGCATGTCGGTACCGCGCAGCAGGCGATCCAGGGCGGTATTGGCAAAACTACCCGGCACGGCCGAGGCCTGAAGAAAGTGCTCGTCGATGCAGGCGTCGGGAAACTGCGCGCGTAGCGGCTCGATCAGGTCGGCGTCCCAGCAGGCATGCACCACACGGAAATGCCCGGCATCGATGAACAACGGCAACTGGTAGAACCAGGCAAGAAACTCGGACCATTCCGCGGGATAGGCCTCGAACTGCTCCAGGGTCTCCTTGATCAGCCGTGCATGCCGCGGTGTGTGCTCGCGCACATAGTGCTGACCACTGCCGGGGGCGGCCAGGGTGCTCCAGCCGAGGGCATAGAATTCATGGTTACCCATGATGCACAGCGCCTCGCCGGCCTGAACCATGTCATGGACCAGATGCAGGGCTTCACGGATACGCGGACCGCGATCGACCAGATCACCGAGAAAAATCGCCATGCGCCGCGGATGTCGCCAGACACCGCCCCGGCGCCGATAACCCAGGGTATCGAGCAGGCGTTCGAGGGTCAGCGCACAACCGTGAATGTCGCCAATCAGGTCGTAGCCACGGGCGGGATCGAGGTGCATTCAGCCGCCCCCGCCCCCGAGCCGACTGCCCCAACCCAGCTTGTCACGGCAGACCTCGTAGTAGTTGTGATCGAGCGGATGGATCAGGCACAGCTTCTGCGGCTTCTTGCTTACCGTGACGGTGTCGCCGGGGGCGCAGGTGAAGTGATTCTGGCCATCGCAGGAAACCTGCGGGTAGATCTGCATATCCTTGGACACGATGATTTTCAGCTCGCTGTTGCCATCCACCACAATCGGCCGGCTGGACAAGGTATGCGGGTACATCGGCACGATGACCATGGCATCCAGCTTGGGGTGCATGATTGGCCCGCCGGCGGACAGCGCATAGGCAGTGGAGCCGGTCGGCGTGGCGACGATCAGGCCATCGGCCTTCTGACTGCAGACGAACTGGCCATCGATGAACAACTCGAATTCGATCATCCGCGTCGACTTGCCCGGGTGCAGCACCACGTCGTTGAGCGCATCGCCCTGACCGATCGCTTCGCCATGACGACGCACTTCGGCCTCCAGCAGGAATCGGTTCTCGGTCAGGTAGTTGCCTTCCAGCACCTGGGCGACCTTGAGTTCCAGTTCATCTGGACGGATATCGGTGAGAAAGCCCAGACTGCCGCGGTTTACCCCCAGCACCGGCACCTTGTGCCGCGCCAGAGCGCGGGCCGCACCGAGCATGCTGCCGTCGCCGCCGACGACGATGACCAGGTCGCAGACCTCACCAAGAATTTTCCGCGAGGACGTTTGCAAGCCATGACCGGGCAGGACTTCGGCGATGGTGTCTTCGAGAATCACATGCAGGTGACGGTCGATCAGAAACCGCTTCAGCCGGCGCACGGTATCCAGCACCTGGGTGCTACCCAGACGGCCGATGATGCCGATATTTCGAAATTGCTCCATGGTGCTCCCGCAGGCTCTGGATCTAGAGAGCCTCGATTATGGGCGAAAGCCTGCGGCAGCGGCAAACTCGGGGCATTTGCGCCATGCCGAACCGGCAACGTTCAACCACCGCCACGCAAGGATTTGGCGCTATGCTCGAATGATGATGCCTTTTTCCGCGCTTACCGACCTGCAGCAGCAATTGCGCCAACCCCCGGTGCGGGATCTGGCCTGGGTGTTGTTATCACCGCCGCTGTTCAGCAGCCTACCATGGCCGCAACGCCACCCGTTCAGCGCCAGCCCATGGGGCCGCGCGCCTAGTACGCTGGCCGACTGGCTGATCAGCCTCGACCGCGACCCCGGCAGTTTGCTGAACTGGCTGGCGCAGAGTTCGGTGCGGCGCCTGGGCCTGTATTACGAGCGTCTCTGGCAATTCGCCCTGCACGCCGCCCCCGGTATCGAATTGCTGGCGGCCAACCTGCCGATCCGCCAAAACGGACAGACCCTCGGCGAACTCGACTTGCTGTTGCGCGACGAGGAAGGCGTGCACCACCTGGAACTGGCGATCAAACTCTATCTTGGCCCGCAACGACAGAGCGGCGCCGAACTCGCCCACTGGATCGGCCCGGGCTGCCATGACCGCCTGGATATCAAGCTCGCGCATCTCAGCCAGCACCAGTTGCCCATGTCAGCACGCGGCGAGGCACGCCCGGCGCTGGCGGAACTCAACCTGTGCGCAGCCCAGGCCGCGCTCTGGCTCGGCGGGTACTTGTTCTACCCCTGGCCGAAACCTTGCGTGCCACCTCTGGGGGCCAACCCGCAGCACTTGACCGGCCGCTGGCTGCACCGGCGTGACTGGCCAGGTTTTGCCGCACAGAACAGCGACGGCTGCTGGCAGCCGTTACCGCGCGCATCCTGGCTGGCGCCGGCACGAATTGACCGGACCGAGCTGTGGTCGGCCGAAACCCTGCAAGCCTGGCTGCACGCACTGCAGCCGCAGGCCAAGGCGCAATTACTGGTGAGGCTGCAGCCCAGCCCGCAGGGTGACTGGCAGGAGCTCGAGCGGGTGTTTCTGGTCAGCGATAACTGGCCGTCAGCAATAACCGAAACCGCCGAAAAATAGCGCCGAGGACATCCCTCACCCACTGAGACCGAGCCAGACGTCAGTCGCCATTAGCGGCTGCGCTCTGTATGTCCTCCGGAACGTGCCAGGTAACCCGAGCCGCTTTCGCACAGCAGGGAAGCGCGCTGCACCGCCGGCAACACATCCAGACCATTGCGCAGGGCGTAGGCGTTGAAACCCAGCTGCGCGAGCAAGAACACTGCACTGGCGCTGCGCTTGCCACTGTCGCAATAGCACAGATAGGTGCGCGCCTTATCCAGCAGTCGCGCCTTCAGCCGCAGCAGCTGCAACGGCATATGCAGTGACTCCAATGCATGGGCCTGCTCGTATTCCTCTTGCAGGCGCACGTCCAGCCACTGTGCGCCGGCCGCCAGCAGGCGCGCCGCTTCGCCCAGGGAAACGTCGTCGACCACCGGAGACTTGAGCAACGAGAAGAAATCCTGACGATCGAGGCGCAACACCACGCCATCCTCGATCAGCGTCACCGTGGCGTTGCGCGGGCGGTCGGCAAGCAAGGCCTCTTCACCGAAGCAGGCGCCCACCTCCAGCTCGGCCAGCACCTGCTGCTCGCTACCGGCGCCGCGAATCACTTCGGCACGACCGCTTTCGAGGAAATAACAGCAATCGCCTGACTCCCCTTCACACAACAGGGTTGTGCCCGCTGCCAGCTCGATGCGCTGCAAACGCTCCAGCATGGTGCGCACATTGCTTGGCGGTACCTTGGCGAATACGGGGTTCTGCAGAAGTCGCTCCAGCCACTCCACATCAGCATGGTTCTGACCCAGCTCGAGGAGCAAATCCTGGTAGGCCAGGCGCCAGGTCAGCAGCCGGTCAAGCGTTGCCGTATCCACCGCCAGCAGGCTGGCATCGGTGGCGGCCCGCACTTCATGCAAACGCGGCAAGCTGGGCGACAGCGGGTGACAGCTGGCCTCACTGCCGGCGACCAGACGCTGCTGCTGGCCATCGGGTGTCTGCATCAGCAATTCCCCAGCAAGCAGGTAGTAGGTCCGGCCCGCCCGGTCGCCGTGGCGAAAGAGCAGCTGCCCGGCCAGCAGCGGCCGCGGTACCAACTGACTGCGCAGCTCCCGCCACTGCTGTTCGGAGAGCACATTGAGCGGCGTAAAACTGCGCAACTGCGCGGGATTCAGGGGATCACTCATGGATATCCAGGCTCCGCTGGTCAAGACTCGGAGGGTGCGCAAATCGCCAGCGCCGTTGCGAGCGTTTAGTCACAAGCGCTGTTGCTCCGCCTCATACTGGCGCAACGCCGAGGCACGTCCTTGCAAGCCGCCGGTATGCACGAACAGCAGGCGACTGCCGCGCTCAAAGTAACCGGCCTCGACGCGCTGACGCAACGCCATTAGCGCCTTGGCGGTATACAGCGGCTCCAATGCCAGACCACTGGCCGCCTCGCTGACCCGAAGAAACTCCAGCAGCGCCGCATCGACCTTGGCAAAACCGCCACGACTGGCATCCAGCAACTGATAGCCGCCATCCGTGGCTCGCGCCTCGTCGAGCAGCGCCCGCACGTTGTGCGCCACGCCATGATCGGCAGGTACCGCCACGGCACCATAGACCGGATGAGCGCCGGCCTCGCCCAGCACCAGGCCCGCCAGGGTCGTTCCCGTGCCCGCAGCGAGCCACCAGCCGTGATAATCCGCCCAGCCGAGCGCGCTCAGCTGCTCCTGCACCTGCTGCACCAACCCGCTACAGCCCATGGCTCCCAGCAACCCACCGCCACCCTCGGGCACTGGATACAGGTTGCAATAGCGCTCACGCCAGGGATCCCAGAAATCCGGCTGATGGCGGGCGCGATAGCCACCATAGCCGAGCCAGTGCAGCTGCATGCCGAAGCGCTGCAGATCGTTCACGGTAGGCGTGTCCCGCGGCGTGCCGCGGAGCAGACCAACCGTGGGAAAGTCGAAGCGTTTTCCTGCAGCGGCCAGCGCGTGCAGATGATTGGAATGTGCGCCGCCGAGACTGATCAACCCCTCGGCGCCGTTCGCGCAGGCCGCCTCAAGGTAGGGCGCCAGCTTGAACCACTTGTTGCCACTGATCAGCGGATCGATCAGATCCAGGCGCAACACTGCCAGTTCGACATCGGCTGCCTCCAGCCAATCGAGGTGCAAGGGCTCGAGCGGCGCCTTGGGCGCCCAGCCCGGGTCAATGAGCAAAACCTAACCGACGGTGCGCAAGCGGCTACCGGCCTTATGCCGCTCGCAGCAGTTGGAATTGCCGACAGTGAAACGGCTCGGCGTGTCGATCCGATCGATTGGGATGGCGCAACGCTGGCCACTGGGCAGTGTGGCCTCGCAACTCGGTTGCTGATAGTGCGCCAGCCACTGGCGGTACTGCACTTCGGAAACGAAACATTTGGCCGCCGCATAGGCCATGGGGTTGTCACGATAGCTGCCAATGTCCTGCAAGGGGATGGTCAGGTGTCCGGCGCCGGGGTGATAGACCACGAAGACCACACCGAGCGTGGCCAGGCGCTCGAGAATCTGCTCGCCGCCCTGCCCGGCCAGTTCGTCGCGCTCACGCTTGAGCCGCTCGACCTCCTCGTGTGTCTGCGCGTCCTGTTCATTGCGATAGGCGAGTTCGACATCGCGAATGGCGACTTGCTCTTTGTATTCGGCCACCGCCGAGGCGATTTTGGCTTGCAGTTCATTCTCGAACTGGACTCGCAGGATCTCGCTTTCGGTCCGATCATGGCGTTCCAGCTCGCGCATCTGCTCGGTCATTTCCTCGCGGAACGACTGCATGCTGGCCGCTTGAGCTGCCAGTTGCGCCTTAAGGGTGGCATTCAACTCCTGTTGTTGGCGCAATGCCTTACGCAGCTCGCTTGCCTGCGCCTGGAGACTTTCGCTTTGCTGTTCATTAGCCAACTTGAGCTTGGCCACTTCCTCTTCGTGTTGCTGGCTCAGGCTGCTGATGCGCAACCGCTGCTGCTTGATCAGCTGCGCGGTCTTCAAACGATGCTCCTGATCCATCGTCTCGGTGACCCTACTGGCCACTTCCGCGGCCGCATCGGGCGCATACCACTTGTCTTCCGACGCCATGTGCAGGCGCTCGGGCGCAATCGCCTGGGGGCTGTCATCCTCGACCAGCAAACCCAGGTTGTTGCGCTTGACCGCGTCACGCAGCAACACCAGGTCATTGTGCCCAGGCGCCAGGTTCGGATCCCACAGGTGCATCTGGTGCCAGGAAACCGGGCACTGACTGCGGCAGGCCAGCCGAATCGGCCCGGCGCCAAGGTCAGGTCCACGCCCGGCACGCTCGGACAGATGCTGCAGGGGAATATTCCAGCCCGAGTCCGGCGCGCCTTTCTCGTCGAAATCCAGATAGAAAAACACCACAGCACGGATCAACAGGCGCGGATTGATCGCCACATAGGCAATGCGCATCTGCTGATCGGCGAACTCCGGCATGTTGACCACGCCATCGAGCAAGGCCTCGAACTCGGCAAAGAACATCTGTTTGCAGACGCCACCGCGCTCATTGAAGAACATCACGGCCTCAACCATCTGCGGCTTGTTCTGCATGCTCATCGGTTTCCCTCTAGGCCAATACGGTGGAATCAGCTAACGCAGGTAATGAGCAATCAGAGGAACGCTCTGTTCACAACCGTTTTCCACGGTTTCGCGAGATGCCTGACAGGTTAGAAGAAGCCCACTATACAGCCGCTATTCCTATGTTCAGGCAAGTTTAGGGGAAAAGCCGACGCCAGCAATGTGACTGGGTTGGCAGTCGCTCGGCCGCCAAGCTCGAACGAGCCGGCGGCAGAGCGAAACTGTGATGGGTTTGGTGCAATCGGCTAGGACACCTGACCAGACAGCAATGGTGCCAAACGTCTGGCCATTTCATCGCCCAACACTTGCAAGCCGCTCATTGGCCGGATCATCACCTCGAACTCGACAATCTTTCCCTGCTCATCGAAGCGGATCATATCGATACCTTTAAGCTCACGTCCAGCCACCTTGGCCGCGAACTCCAGCACCACATCGAGGCCATCGACGCTGGCCAGTTGGCGCTGATAATGGAAGTCCTCGAAGACATTGAATACCGTGCCGAGAATCAAGGTCACCAGCGGAGCGCCCAGATAGGGCTTGAAGGCCATGGGCGAACGAAATACCGTCTGCGGATGCAGCAGCGCTGGCAGTGCACTCAGATCACCGGCAGCAATCATGGCATGCCATTTATCCAGCGCCTCGGTCACCGCCGGTTGCACGGCCAGCGCTGCCGTCGTGTCCGGCGCGCTCGTCATAGCTGCGCAGCCAGACGCGAGCCCTGATCGATCGCCCGCTTGGCATCCAGCTCGCTAGCCACATCGGCACCGCCGATCAGGTGCACGCTTTGCCCGGTCGCGACCAGCCCGTCCTGCAACTCGCGCAGCGGGTCCTGACCGGCGCACAGGATCACGGTATCGACCGCCAGTACCTGCGGTTCGCCCTCGCCAATACGGATGTGCAGCCCCTCGTCATCGACCTTGAGGTACTCGACCGAATTGACCATCTGCACATTCTTGTTCTTCAATCCGGCACGGTGAATCCAGCCGGTGGTCTTGCCCAGGCCGTCGCCAACCTTGGATTTCTTGCGCTGCAGCAGAAATACCTGACGCGCTGCGGCATGGGGCTGAGCCTGAATCCCGGCGACCCCGCCACGGGCTTGCAGCTGGGTGTCGATCCCCCACTCCTTCCAGAATGCCTCGCGATTGAGGCTAGTGGACTCGCCCTGATGGGTGATGAATTCGGAGACGTCGAAGCCGATACCACCGGCTCCGATCACAGCGACCTGCTGGCCAACCGGCTTGCGCTCGAGGATGGCATCCAGGTAGCTGATCACCTTGGGGTGATCCACACCGCTAATCGCCGGCGTGCGTGGGGCAATGCCGGTAGCCAGGATGACCTCGTCGAAGCCGCCTTCGGCCAATTGCTCGGCACTGACCCGGGTGTTCAGGTGCAGATCGACGCCCGTGGTTTCCAGCTTGCGCTTGAAATAGCGCAGGGTTTCGAAGAACTCTTCCTTGCCCGGAACGCGCTTGGCTACGTTGAACTGGCCGCCGATCTCGCTGGCCGAGTCGAACAGGGTCACGCTGTGGCCACGCTCGGCGGCCACGGTGGCGGCTGCCAGGCCAGCAGGGCCGGCGCCCACCACGGCGATCTTCTTGACCTGGGTGGTGGCAATGTAATTGAGCTCGGTCTCGTGACAGGCGCGCGGGTTGACCAGGCAACTGGTCAGCTTGCCGCCGAAGGTATGGTCCAGACAGGCCTGATTGCAGCCGATGCAGGTGTTGATCTCGTCTGCGCGGCCGGCGGCGGCCTTGTTGACGAACTCCGGGTCGGCGAGGAACGGACGGGCCATGGAGACCATGTCGGCGTCGCCTTCGGCCAGCACCTGCTCGGCAATTTCCGGGGTATTGATGCGGTTGGTGGTGATCAGCGGGATCTTGACCTCGCCGCGCAGCTTGGCGGTGACCTTGGTGAAGGCCGCACGCGGCACCTTGGTGGCGATGGTCGGAATGCGCGCCTCATGCCAGCCGATACCGGTATTGATCAGGGTTGCACCAGCCTGCTCGATGGCCTTGGCCAGCAAAACGATCTCGTCCCAGCTGCTGCCGCCTTCGACCAGGTCGAGCATCGACAGGCGATAAATGATGATGAAGTTCGCCCCCACCGCCTCGCGCACGCGGCGCACGATCTCCACCGCCAGGCGCATGCGGTTGGCGTAGCTGCCACCCCAGCGGTCGCTGCGGTGGTTGGTGTGGGCAGCCAGGAACTGGTTGATGAAGTAACCTTCCGACCCCATGATCTCGACGCCGTCGTACTCGGCCTGCTGGGCCAGCAGCGAGCAGGTGACGAAGTCCTGGATCTGCTTCTCGATGCCCTCTTCGTCCAGCTCTTTGGGCTTGAACGGATTGATCGGGGCCTGGATGGCACTCGGCGCCACCGACTTGGGGCTGTAGGCATAGCGCCCGGCATGCAGGATCTGCATGCAGATCTTGCCGCCCGCCTCATGCACGGCCTGGGTGACGACCCTGTGCTTTTGCGCCTCTTCGGCGGTGGTCAGCTTGGCCGCCCCGGAGTAAACACCCCCTTCCTCGTTGGGGCCGATGCCGCCGGTAACCATCAGGCCGACGCCGCCACGGGCGCGTTCGGCAAAATAGGCGGCCATGCGCTCGAAGCCACCCGACTTCTCTTCCAGACCAGTGTGCATGGAGCCCATCAGGGTGCGGTTGCGCAGGGTGGTGAAGCCCAGATCCAGCGGGGCCAGCAGGTTCGGATAGCGTGCAGTCATGGAAGTCTCCACATCGAGCGTGTGCATTTCACGGAATGCCGCGGCCTCAACTGGACCACGGTCGGTATGGACCAGACAATAAAGAGCCGGCCCCGGCGCCTCAATGACCAAAAATTACAAAATGATGATCAAAATTAACTCTGCCTCTTGGCAGCCCCCACTCATCGCCCTACCCTGTAGCCATGATCCGTAAACTTTCGATATTGCTCGTCACCCTGATCGTCGCGGGTTGCCTGTTGGCATTCCTGATCTGGGCCGAACGGCGTCCAGACGCCCACTACCTATCCGATCTGCGCAGCGCGATCAGCAGCGAGCCGGCACCGGCGCAGGCGCGCGGCAATCTGCTGTTGATCCGCCCGCAACTCTACCCGATGGATTACCAGAGCCCGGCCCACCTGCGCCTGAAACTCGCCGCCGCCTTGGATAAGGCTCGCGAGGCCGGCCTGCTCGGCCCCGACACCCTGGTGGCCCTGCCGGAACATATCGGCACCTGGTTGCTGGCTCGCGGCGAGAAAGTCGAGTTCTATCAGGCCCGCAGCCGCCAGGAAGTGCGCGACTGGCTACTGCTCGGCAACCCGCTGCTGGCCATCAAGGCGCTGCTGCTGAACCTGGATGCCGAGCGCCTGGACGAAGCCCTGCTGCGAATGAAAGCCGAGCAGATGGCCGAAGACTACCAGCAGCTGTTCGCCGGACTCGCCCGCGAGTACCGCGTTACCCTGCTGGCCGGCTCCATCCTGCTGCCCGAGCCGCGGGTGGAGGACGGTCGCCTGCGCAGCGGCGCAGGCCCGTTGCACAACCTCAGCCTGGTGTTTTCCCCGCAAGGCACGATCCAGGGCAGCCCCCACCTCGAGCCCTGGCCCTGGCGAGCCGGCGCCACGGCGGCACAACTGCTCAGCGTCGGCGCAGTGCACTACCGGGTCGAGCGCGACTGGCGCCCCGGCTATCCGCAGAGCACCGTGCACCTGGTTGATGGCAATCGCAGCAGCCCACCGCTGTTCCTGCGCGGCAAGCTGGACTGGCCGATTGGCGGGGCCTCGCGGGACATCCCGCTGACCCCCCGCGAGGTCGAGCAAGCCAGTACGGCGCCAGGCAGTCATCTGCTGAATATCTGGATTGCCCGCGAGTGAAAGCGCAACGGGTTCGCCTCGGCGACCTCTCGGTCGGCTTCGTCCACAGCCTGGACGATGCCGTGCGCCAACTGGGACAGGACCCTCAGCCACTGTTCGACGATTATGGCCTCGATCCGGCCAGACTGGCCGAGCCCGGGGCGCGCCTGTCAATTCCGCGCTACATGCGCCTGGGTCATGCGGCCATTCAACTGACCGGCGAACCCGGCCTCGGCTTGCTGATGGGCCGACTGAGCCGCCTCAGCCAGGTGGGCTTGGCCGGCGTCACCGCAGCCCAGGCGCCAACCGTGCGTGAAGCAGCGCGGGCGCTGATCCGTTTCGAGCCACTGTATGCGTCCAATTACCGCGGCCAGTCCAGCCTCCACGAAGACGCCCGAGGAGCCTGGCTGCGCTTCTATTCGATCAGCCCATACAACGCCTACAACCGCTTCGTCATCGACTCGGTGCTGGCCGGCTGGGCTCAGCAACTGGGTAATCTGGCCAAGCAGCGTCTGGTCGTGGAAAAAGTCCAGATCGAGTTTCCCGCGCCCAGTTACAGCGCGCAGTACAGCGAACTGTTCGACTGCCCGGTGGAGTTTGCCGGCGAGCACAACCAACTGCGCCTGCAGCAGGCCACGCTCAATCTGCGCAACCCCGAACACTGCCCGAGCACCTGGCACCAGCTGCTGGCCATCTGCGAACGAGAACTCGAGCACCTGACCCGCACCCGCAGCCTGCGCGAACGCATCACCCGCATGCTCGGACCGCTGCTGCACGGACGCGAGCCCGACCTGCAGGAGGTCGCCGCGCGCCTGCAGCTGCCAACCTGGACCCTGCGGCGCAAGCTGGCCGAGGAAGGCACGCAATTTCGCACCATCCTCAACGAAACCCGCCGCGATCTGGCCATGGCCTATATTCGCGACACCGAACTGGCCTTCGGCGAAATCGCCTACCTGCTCGGTTTCGCCTCGGCCGAGGCCTTCCAGCGCGCCTTCAAACGCTGGAACCAGCAGACCCCGGGCGAATTCAGGCGCGCCCAACGCCAGGCCGGCTAACGGCCAGTGACCGAGATTCAAATCTCGGTGGCGTCTTCAACCGGCTCGGCGTCATCCTGGTCAAAGGCCCGGGATTCGAGCAGCTCTTCTTGATAGTCATCCATTGGTGGTTCCTCCTGCTTGATGCTTTGGCCGATAAGTACACAGGCCAATCAAGCTAAAGGGGAAAGATGAACACAAGATGACAGTTTGCCCCGTGCAACCAGCATAGGGCACGACCCTCACGGACCGCGCCCCCGCGATACCATCCGGCATACGCGTACGCACCGGGCGGTTCGCGAGGTCACGGTCATGCATCGGGGACGTACCAGCCCCAAGCTGCCGGACCCCGCCATATGCAACTCGCGATTCAGGTCCAGACGACCGTTGCGCCACCCACGCCGTGAGCTCGTGGCCACCGCCTGCATAACCGGCGACCTCGCGCCCGGTGAGCGCCAGTCTCGACAGAGACCAGGGCCGCGCTTCCACTGCTTGGACTGGATCGATCTAAGGGGGTGTCGTATCCATTCGTCCAGCTTGCGCCGGCACGAAGCCGGCTAGCCGTGCTCACTGCAAGTCGGATCGGGTTAGCCCAGGAGCCTGGCGGCTTTATGCCCGCCCTGATCGGCTCATGGCTTGGAGTCACGCTCGCGCCCCACACTCGCCACCCTCAGGCAGCTGCGCGTTACTTCGTTCGCTGTGGCGAGCTGAAGGAGGGACGTTCACCCGCAAGCGTGCGCCCATAGCGGACGCACATAAAAAACCCCCAGGTATCGCTACCTGAGGGCTTCGTATATGGCGCAGCGGACGGGACTCGAACCCGCGACCCCCGGCGTGACAGGCCGGTATTCTAACCGACTGAACTACCGCTGCGTGTCGGATGGGCTTGCGCCCAAAGAACTCTTGCTTCATCGGGAAGAACGGCTGTACTAGCCGTTCTGCCTCATGCCAAGCGAACCTGGCATGGAAAATATGGCGCAGCGGACGGGACTCGAACCCGCGACCCCCGGCGTGACAGGCCGGTATTCTAACCGACTGAACTACCGCTGCGCGTCGGTCGGACTTTCGTCCGAATTCACAAAGAGTGGTGGGTGATGACGGGATCGAACCGCCGACCCGCTGCTTGTAAGGCAGCTGCTCTCCCAGCTGAGCTAATCACCCTTCGCTTTGTGAGGCGCGCAATTTACGGGTGAGACGGACCTAAGTCAATACTCTGCTTAAAGTTTTTCTGAAAATGCAGAAAATATCGCGACACTGCCCAAGGCCATCAGCCACGCGCCATTCCCTGGCGCGGGATAGAAACACCGCTCTATTGCGCCACGCTCAAGGTCAACCTTGCCGCCACGCGATTGCCCTCAGCCCGGTCCAGCCCGGCCTCGACGATCCGCACGCCCTGCTGCTCCAGCCGGCTGAACCAACGCAGTAACTGGTCGAATGGCGCCGACTGCACACTGACCTGCAGCGAACCGTCGCTGTCGCTGTCCAGTCGCTCGATGACCAACCCCTGCTCGGCGGCGCTGGCGGTAACCAGCCCCTGCAAGCGTGCCGGATCGAGACTGACCTGGGGCTTGCTCATCAGGCTGCGCGCCAACGGCGCCTGGGCCTGCAGGTAGGCATGCAGGGCACGCTCCTGCTCAAAGGCGCTGCGTGCCGCGCTCACCCCTTGGCGCGCCGGCTGCCAGAGCATCAGATACAACAGCGCCAGCAGCACAAACAGCGCCAGCAGCCCCAGGGCCAGACGCTCGCGGGCCTGCAGGGCACGCCAACGCTGCAACACCAGCGAGCCTTGCAGCTGCGCCGCAGAGGGTTTCATCCACTCGTTCAAACGACCCATGCTCATCCTCCGATTACCAGACGGGCGCTGACCCCTGCCCCTTCGCGACTGGCCGACCCCAGCTGCACCGCCAAGCCGGCTTCCTGCAGACGCTCACGCAGTCGCTCGAGTTCGGCAAACCCCGGCGCCTGAATCTGCATGGCCAGATCACCCCGCACCTCGCTGAAATCCACCTGTTGAACCAGGATCTGCGTGCCCTCCGCGCTCAGCGCCTGATTCATCTGCGTGAGCAGACCGAGCAAGCGCCCCTGAGCGCTGGCCCCGCCCACCGCCAGGTGCTGATCCAGCTGGGCACGCAGGTTGACCAACTTGTGGTCGTCGGGGAACAGCTCTCTATAGAGCGCCGCGCTGGCCTCGGCGTAGGTCTGCGCCTGATCCTGCAACTGCCAGCCCTGGGCCAGATTGAAGCCCCACTGCAACACCAGCCACAGGCCGACCAGCCCCAGCAGCGGACGCCAGCGCTGCCAGTGGCCACGGCTCTGCTGCGCGGCAAATTCGCCCTGGGCCAGATTGCTGCTGACCACCTGAGCGGCCAGCCAGGCATGGCCATCGACCACCTCGGCAGCCTCATCCAGCGACTCCAGCCCCGTCGGCTTGGCGCTTCGATAGAAGATATGCGGATGCGCGCAGCCGGCGGCCAGCGCCGGCCAATCCTCGCCCGCCAGCGCCAGACGGGCCACTCCTTCGCCGCCGAGCAACCAGCGCGAGTCCAGGTGCAGCAGCTGGGTGCCCTGACGCGGCAGCAGATCGGCATCCACGGCAATCGTGCGTGGCGGCGTTGTGCACAGCGCCAGCCAGCTTGCCAACCAGTCGCGGCGCACGGCAAACACCCGATGACGGCCGTCCTCGAGCCGCTCACCCAGGGCCAGGTGCAACTGCTCGATATCCTCGGCGAGCAACTCTTCCACCGCGAACGGCAGAGCCTGGCGCAACCAGCGGGCCTTCTGCGTCGGCAGGTTCACCGCACAGGCGGTGACCGCCTCGACCGGCAAGACCAGGGTCCAGGCAGCGCCCGCCCCAGCCACCGCTTCGGCAAACGGCAGGCACTGGCTGTCACCCTCATACACTCGCTGCACCGGCAACGCCGCCAGGGCGCCGGCACAGGCCGCAGGCGGCAGAAATACATACAACTGATTCATTGCTCGACTTCCTCGACGGGTGCAGGCGCAACACCGCTCTGCCCCAGATCACGGGCCAGCACATACAAGCTGCCATCGCTGGCACGCTGCAGGGTGCTGCGTAAAACCTGACGGCGATCACCGACGCTGACCTCGCTGATCACCTGAAAATACTGGCTGCCCACGGCCAGCCTCTGGCCCTGTACTTGCAACCTGGGCAATTGCGCGAGAAAACTCGGCAGATCGGCATACCCCTGCCCCGCGCGCCGGACCACCAGATCCTCGGCCGTACTCAGCGGCAAGCCCTCGACCAGGCTCGCCAGCACCCGAGCACTGGCGGTATTGACGTTGAGGGTCGCATCCGCGGGCAAGGCACTGACCCAGGGCAACAGGCGCCGGTAATCGACTTCAGTCATCTCCAGCAGCAGGCGCAACTCGGACACATCGGCCAGCGCACGATTGGCCGCGCGGTAGGCCGGCTCTGCCAGCAGGTACTGATTATCCTCGGCGCCATAGCCACCACTCGACTCCTGATCGGCGTCCAACCAGTCGAGCAAGCGCTCGGCATAGGGCGCCTCGATCTGCAGACCGGAGAGCAGACGACGAAACTGCGCGACTGCCGCGTCGTTGGGCGCCCCCTGGTCTACCAGGCTATTGAGATTGAAACGCCCCGTCGGATCATTGATATGCACTCGCAACTCACCGCCCTCGTCCAGGGCGAACGGCGTCAGCGCCTGCGCCCAGGGTTCCTCCAGATGATCCACCGGCGCACGCGGATCACCCTGCAGCAGGTCACGCCGCAACAGCGCCTTGGCCAGGGTTTCGCCACCCAGCGCGTATTGCCAGGCCTGACGCACATGCAATTGATTGGCGCTGCTGCGAATCGACAGTTGCTGGCGGGCGATTATGCCGGCGCAGACCACCGTCACCACCGCCACCACCAGCATCACGGTGATCAGCGCCACCCCGCGCTGCGCTTTCATGGTTCGGGCACCTCATCCGGTTGTTGCGCCTCGCCCGACTGATCCGCCTGCGCCGCGCCCTCGGGCAGCGCATCGGTCAAGCGCAATAGGCGCCGCAACTCGCCATAACGCCGGTGTTCGAGCACCAGCTCGAGTGCCTGGGGCAAGGTGCTCAAACGTTCTTCTCCACTGGCCGCAGGAGGCGGCCAGCTGCTTTGCCAGTTGCCGTCGCCATCCAGATAACTCAAATGGATGGCTGTCACCCCGTCCAGCGCCTGCTGCACCTGGGGTTGGCTGTCCTGAGCCTGGTCGAGCACCTTCCAGTACAGCCGCTGCCACTGCTCGCCGCTCAGCTGCCAGCGCACCCGCTGCACCTCGGCGCGCGCCAGGCCGAGCGGATTGCGCCAGCCGGCGCGGCTCAGCTCAACCCCGGCGTCATCGCCCTCCTCGCCGAGCAGGGCCGGACGCGGCTCACCAAAGGGATCGCGCACCGGGCGTGCGCTCACCTGCAGCAGGTCGCGCTCGAAGGCCGCGATGGCACGCACCAGCTCGCGCAACTGGTGTTCGTGCTCGCGCGTACTGGAGTCGGTCTGCAGCACGCTGTCGAGCATGCGATAGGTGGCCAAGCCGAGCAGGGCGAACAGGGCGATGGCAATCAGCAATTCGAGCAGGGTGAAACCGCGTGCGCGCCTCATCGGCCATCCTCGAGAAAACCGCTGAGGCTGACCACCGCGCGCTCGCGCGGGTCGCCCGCCAGACTGCCGCTGTCCAGGCGCGGCGCCACCCACAGGGTGACCCGGCGCATGCTCGGTTCACTGGTCGCCTGGATCTCGCTCTGCCATTGCCAGCGCCGCCCGGCGAATGTCAGCTCGCCCTGATCGCGGCCATCACCGGGCAGCGTTTCGGCCAACTGCAGCTCGCTCAAGCGATTATCGGCGATCCACATCGCCAGGGTCTTGTCCTCCAGGCGCGAGGCGGTTTGCAAGCTGCGCGCGCTGGCCGTCAGCACGCTGGCAGCGACCACGGCGAAGATCGCCAGGGCAACCAGCACTTCGAGCAGGGTGAAACCACGGCAGCACCTCATCCGCGCCGCCCCGCCCGGCCGTCATCCTCGACCTCGACCGTGGGCAAGCGGAAGCCATCGCTGGACAACAGCAAACGCAAACCGTCCTTGCGTCGTTCGTTCAGGCGCAAGCGAAAGGGGCTGAGTTCGCCGCTGGAGAGCAGCAGCAATTGCGGTACGGGATCGCCCGCAGCGCGCGACTCGGCCGCCGGCTGCGGCAATTGCAGCGCCTCGCCCTCCAGCTCGACGCTCAACTCGGCCCAGGCGGGCAAACGATGCGACTCATCGTCCAGTGCCTGCCAGCGCGCGGCCAGCGGATCGTAACGCAGCACCCGATAGCCATCGGCGTGCAACAGCAAGCCGTATTCGCGGTTGTCCAGCACCGCTTCTTCGGCCAGCACACCAATCAACCCGGCCAACCGCTCGGCCTCGTTACGCAATTCGCGGGCCGGGCCGGCGATGCCGGTACTGAGCACGGCCAAACCGATCAGGCTGCCGAGAATCACGATAACCACCAGCAGCTCGACCAGGGTAAAGCCCTGGCCTGGTCTGGACGCGCCAATGCGCCGGGCACGCATGGTTCAGTCGAGCCTCATCAGAGATCCCAGTTGCCGATATCGGCATCCAGCTCGCTACCGCCCTGCTTGCCGTCGGCGCCCAGCGAATAGAGGTCGAACGCCCCCTGGGTGCCGGGTGCCAGGTATTGATAGGCAGTGCCCCACGGATCCACGGGCAGGCGCTTGAGGTAGCCGTCACGGTTCCAGTTCTTCGCCGGCGGGTTGCCGGAGGGCTTGTCCACCAACGCCTCCAGCCCCTGCTGGGTGCTTGGGTAGGCGTAGTTGTCCAGTTTGTACATGTCCAGCGCGGCGGCCACCGCCTTGATGTCGCCCCTGGCCACCGTGACCTTGGCCTGATCCGGCCGGCTCATGATCTGCGGCACCACCAGGGCGGCGAGAATGCCGAGGATGACCACCACCACCATTATTTCGATCAGGGTGAAACCCGTTTGACGCTTAGCGGACCGTCGCAAAGCTACCTGCGTTGCCGATCCTGCGTTAGTCATGCTCTCAGAATGCTCATTTACAACACGTAAACTGCGCTTCTTCGAGCATTCCTGCCTTGTCTCGACTGCCTCGCCTACGCTTTTCAACAATCCGCTATTCACCTATTTACCCCACCAACTGATTGAGAGACAGAATCGGCAGCAGGATGGCCAGCACTATGACCAGCACCACCGCGCCCATAAACACCAACATGAAAGGCTCGAACAACCCGACCAGCAGCGCCACCTGGGCGCCCAGGTCGTTTTCCTGATTGCGCGCCGTACGCGCGAGCATCTGGTCCAGCTCGCCGGAGCGCTCGCCGCTGGCGATCATGTGCAGCATCATCGGCGGAAATTGCCCGCTGGCCTCCAGCGCACGAGTCAAGCTACCGCCTTCACGGACCTTTTGCGCAGCCACCACCACCTGCGCGCGGATCACCCGATTGACTATGACCTCGGCGCCGATGCCCAGCGCCTCCACCAAGGGCACGCCACTGCGGGTGAGAATGGCCAGGGTCGAGGCGAAACGGGCGCAGTCAGTGGCGCGAATCAGGCCGCCTAGCAAAGGTACGCGCAACAGAAAGCGGTGCCAGCGCAGCCTCACTGCCTCGTCGCGCAAGGCGAAGCGCAGGGCGAAAAAACCCAGCACGGCGAGAATCAGAGCCAGCCAGCCCCAGCCCTTGACCCACTCACTGGCGACGATCAAGCCGCGCGTCAGCGCCGGCAAGGTCTGCCCGGAGTCGACGAACACCCGCACGATGTCCGGCACCACGTAGCCAAGCAAAAAGCCGACGATCAGCAGCGAGGCGCACATCAGGATCAGCGGATAGAGCAGCGCCAGCTGGATCTTCTGCCGCGACTGCTGGCGCTGCTCGGTGTAATCGGCCAGCTGTTCCAGCACCGGACCGAGGTGCCCGGCATGCTCGCCGGCCGCCACGGTAGCCCGGTATAGCTCGGGAAAGGCCGCGGGAAATTCCTTCAGACTGCTGGCCAGGCCATGGCCCTCCAGCACCCGCGCACGCACCGCCAGCAGCATGCCCTGGATCCGCGGGACGCGGGCCTGGGCCGCCGCCGCGCGCAGCGCTTCCTCGATCGGCAGCGCGGCCTGGATCAGGGTCGCCAGCTGGCGAGTGAGCAAGGCCAGGTCGCGCGCCGACAGCCCGCGCGCCAGACTGAAATGCCCGCCACCAGGGGCCTGCTCACGGGTGCGCGTGGCCTGGACATCCAGCGGCGCCAGCTGCCGCTCACGGAGGATCTGCCGTACCTGGCGGGCACTGTCGGCCTCCAGCACGCCTTTCAGCTGGCGACCATTGCCATCGAGGGCGAGGTATTCGAATGCGGCCAAGCGCTACTCCTCCTGGGTCACGCGCAGCACTTCTTCCAGGCTGGTCAGCCCTTCCAACACCTTGCGCCGACCGTCCTCGCGAATGCTCGGGCCGAGGGTTCGCGCGTGACGGAGCATGTCCTGCTCGGCGGCGGCGTTATGGATCAGGGTGCGCAGGTGATCGTCGAACATCACCAACTCGTAAATCCCGGTACGGCCACGGTAGCCCTGCTCATGGCACTCGCTGCAGCCGCGCGGGTGATACAGGGTCGGCGGCGCTGCGGGCGCGACGCCAAGCAGTGCGCACTCGGCGGCATCGGCCTGGTAGGCCGCCTTGCAGTGCGGGCAGAGCACCCGCACCAGGCGCTGGGCCAGCACGCCGAGCAGGGAGGAAGACAACAGGAACGGTTCGACGCCCATGTCCACCAGCCGCGTGATGGCGCCGATGGCGCTGTTGGTATGCAGGGTGGAGAGCACCAGATGACCGGTCAGGGAGGCCTGCACGGCGATCTCGGCGGTGTCCTTGTCGCGGATTTCGCCAACCATCACCACGTCCGGGTCCTGGCGCAGGATGGCGCGCAGACCACGGGCGAAGGTCATGTCGACCTTGGGGTTGACCTGAGTCTGGCCGATACCCTCGAGGTGATATTCGATCGGGTCCTCCACCGTGAGGATATTGCGCGTGCGGTCGTTGAGGCTGACCAGGCTGGCGTACAGCGTGGTGGTCTTGCCGGAACCTGTGGGACCGGTGACCAGCAGGATGCCATGGGGCTTGCGCACCGCCTCCTCCATCAGCCGGCGATCGCGCGCGCTCATGCCCAGATGCTGCAGATTGAGGCGTCCAGCCTGCTTGTCGAGCAGGCGCAGCACCACCCGTTCGCCATTGGCCGAGGGCAGCGTGGAGACGCGGATATCCACCTCGCGGCCGCCGACCTTGAGGGAGATGCGTCCGTCCTGGGGCACGCGCTTCTCGGCGATATCCAGGCGCGCCATGACCTTGATCCGCGACACCAGCAGCCCCGCCAGCTCGCGCTTGGGCTCGAGCACCTCACGGAGGATGCCATCCACGCGAAAACGCACCACCAGGCGTTTCTCGAAGGTTTCCAGGTGGATATCCGAGGCGTTTTCCTTGATCGCTTCGCCGAGGATGGCGTTGATCAGGCGGATGATCGGGGCATCGTCTTCCTGCTCCAAGAGGTCTTCGATTTGCGGCACCTGCTCGGCCAAAGCCGCCAGATCGAGACTGCCGCCGAGCCCCTCGGCCAGCTGCATGGCCCCGGCTTCGTGCTGGTACGCCTTGGCCAGGGCCTGCTCGAAAGCTTGCGCGCCGAGCGCCAGCAGCGGCAGTCGCTGGCCAAGGAAACGCTGCGCCTCGGCCAGCGCCACCAACTCGACCGCGGGCCTGTAAGCCAGACAGGGCGTCGGCTCGGCAGCCAGCAGCACCACCCCGTGACGCTTGGCGAAACTGAAAGGCAAACGGCGCAAGGGTTGTTCAGTGAGTAAAACGCTCATCCTGGAAATGCCTTGAATCTGTTACGTGGGGTAAGCATCAAGGCCTAATGCTGGCCCACGCTGATATTGGTTAATGATTATTATTATGTGCTGCGAGACTCGAGCACGGGGCCATCTTTAGCACATCATGCACGTCGACACACCACCCTGACGGGTGACTGAAAAATCCTCGTCAACTGACTATGATCGGCGCGCGAACCCTGCCGCACACCCTTGATCCCTGGAGTGACGCCCTTGCCTTTTTCGGCAACTCGACGCTGGCTACAACAGCACGCCACCGCCCTGATCGGTGCCCTGCTGGTCCTGATCATGAGCATCAGCCTGGCCTGGCAGACGGCCGACTGGCTGCGCCTGCTGCGCACACCGGCAGTACCCCCGTCGGTGCAAACGGCACAACAGACAGTCAACGCCGCCGGCCATAGCCTCGCCCAGCTGTTCGGTGCCAATGCATCCGACAGAGCTGCCGCACTGCCCACCAGCCTGCGCCTGACCCTGCTGGGCAGTTTCGTGCATGCCGACCCTGCGCGCTCGAGCGCAATCATTCGCGACGCAGACAACCAGCCTCAGCGCTACTCGATCGACAGCGAAATCAGCCACGGGGTTCGCCTCGCTGCCGTTCATGCAGACCACGTCGAGTTGCTGCGCAATGGCCAACGGGAAATGCTGGCCTTCCCTCGCCGCCAACCCGAGCAGCTGTCCCAGACGCCAGCGCCATCCGCAGCGGATACCCTGAGTCAATTCGACGAACTGCAAAACGATAACCTCACGCAACTGCACGAACGCATGGACGCCCTGCGCCAGCAGATGGAGGCGTCCGGCAGCCTGCCGAGCGACGTCGAAACCACCGACCAGACCACGGAAAGCAACTGAACCGATGACCCCGATTTTCTCGCGCCTCACCTTCGCCCTGCTTGCCGCAGGCTTGGCCATCAGTTCCTTGCCCCTGAATGCCGCCATCAATCCGGTCACGCCCAGTACCACCCAGCAGGAAGAAAGCTGGACGATCAATCTGAAGGGCGCCGATATCCGCGAATTCATCGAGCAGATCGCGCAGATCACCGGGGAAACCTTCATCGTCGATCCGCGGGTCAAAGGCCAGGTCAGCGTGGTATCGAGCACGCCCCTGACCCTCAGCGAGGTTTATCAGCTGTTTCTCTCGGTGATGGCCACCCATGGCTTCAGCGTCCTCACCCAGGGCGAGCAGGCGCGCATCGTGCCTAACGCCGAGGCCAAGGCCAATGCGGGGCAAGGCCCAGCAGCGCCGGATCGCCTGGAAACCCGCCTGATTCAAGTGCAGCACACCTCGGCAACCGAACTCATTCCCTTGCTGCGCCCGCTGGTGCCGCAATATGGCCATCTGGCCGCAGTCACCTCGGCCAACGCCATCATCATCAGCGATCGCAGTGCCAATATCGCGCGCGTCGAGGAGCTGCTGCACCAGCTCGACCAGAAAGGTGATCGCGATTACAGCGTGCTCGACCTGCAGCATGCCTGGGTCATGGATGCCGCCGAATTGCTCAATAAAACGCTGGAGCGTGGCCAGGCAAAAGGTTCTGCCGGTATCCAGGTGATCGCCGACTCGCGCACCAACCGCCTGATCATCCTTGGCCCGCCAGCAGCGCGCGCCAAGCTGGTGGCCCTGGCGCAATCGCTGGACAGCCCGACCAGTCGTTCGGCCAATACCCGGGTGATTCGCCTGCGCCATAACGACGCCAAAACTCTGGCAGAAACCCTCGGCGAGATCTCCGAAGGGCTGAAAACCCAGGGCGACGGCGAGTCCAGCGCAAGACCGCAGAAGATCCTGATCCGCGCCGACGAAAGCCTCAACGCCCTGGTGCTGCTGGCCGATCCGGATATGGTGGCGACCCTCGAAGACATCGTCCGCCAGCTCGACGTACCGCGCGCCCAGGTGATGGTGGAGGCGGCCATCGTCGAAGTCTCTGGCGACATCAGTGACGCCCTTGGCGTGCAGTGGGCGGTGGACGCCCGCGGCGGCACGGGTGGCCTGGGCGGGGTGAATTTCAGCGGCACGGGCCTCTCGGTCGGCTCGGTGCTGAGTGCGATCCAGGAGGACACCATCCCGAGCAATCTACCGGATGGCGCCATCATCGGCCTCGGCAGCAACAGCTTCGGCATGCTGATCACCGCGCTGTCGGCCAATACCAAGAGCAACCTGCTGTCGACCCCCAGCCTGCTGACCCTGGACAACCAGAAAGCGGAGATCCTGGTCGGCCAGAATGTGCCCTTCCAGACCGGTTCCTTCACCACCAGCGCTTCGGGGGCGGACAACCCGTTCACCACCATCGAGCGCCAGGACATCGGCGTGACCCTTAAAGTCACCCCGCACATCAACGAAGGCGCCAGCCTGCGCCTGGAGATCGAACAGGAAATCTCCTCCATCGCCCCCACTACCCAGGGGGTCAATGCGGTGGACCTGATCACCAACAAGCGCTCGATCAAGAGCACCATCCTCGCCGAAGACGGTCAGGTCATAGTGCTCGGCGGGCTGATCCAGGATGACGTGACCCAGACCGTCTCGAAAGTGCCGCTACTCGGTGATATCCCCCTGCTCGGCCGCTTGTTCCGCTCCAACAAGGACACCCGCATCAAACGCAACCTGATGGTGTTCCTGCGCCCCACGGTGATCCGCGACGCCGCGGGCCTGGCCGCACTCTCGGGCAAGAAGTACAGCGATATCCGGGTGCTCGGCGACGTGCGCAGCGATTACCGCCCCGGCATCCTGCCGCGCGACCCCGGCAAACTGTTCGATCGCGACCCTACGCCGGCCATCGACGTACGCCAGTAAAGCCCCGCCCATGAAAAAGCCTATGTAGCAGTTATGGCTTCAGGGAAGCCGAGTATTTGTTCCTGAAGTTGGAAGTTACCCTGCGCGACGAACATAAAAAAACCGCGTCTAACGACGCGGTTTTTTTGTGGCCAGGCCCTGCTACATGGCTACGTCTCAGCGATACGCCTCGAACAAGCCGGTAGCGCCCATGCCGCCACCCACACACATGGTGACGATGCCGTAACGCAGGTTTCGCCGCTGCAGCTCACGCACCAGATGACCGACCTGGCGCGAGCCGGTCATGCCGAACGGGTGGCCAATCGAGATCGAGCCGCCATTGACGTTGTACTTTTCATTGTCGATGCCCAGGCAATCACGGGCATACAGGCACTGCGAGGCAAAGGCTTCATTCAGCTCCCACAGGTCGATATCGGCAACGCTCAAGCCCTTGGTCTTGAGCAGCTTCGGCACCGAGTACACCGGGCCGATGCCCATTTCGTCAGGCTCGCAGCCAGCGACGACGAAGCCGCGGAAATAGGCTTTTGGTTCGAGGCCCAACTCCAGGGCTTTCTCCAGGCTCATCACCAGGGTCATGGAGGCGCCATCGGACAACTGCGAGGCGTTGCCGGCCGTTACAGAGCCGTCATCGGCAAACACCGGCTTGAGTCCGGCCAGGCTTTCCAGGGTGGTGTCGGCACGGTTGCAGTCGTCGCGATCGACCACCGCGTCGAGCAGCTGCTTCTCGCCAGTGGCCTTGTCTTCGACCAGGTACTTGACGCTCATCGGCACGATTTCGTCGCTGAACAGGCCTTCGGCCTGGGCTCGCGCGGTGCGCTGCTGGCTCTGCAGGGCATAGGCGTCCTGGGCTTCGCGGCTGACGTTGTAGCGCCGTGCGACGATCTCGGCAGTCTGGCCCATGGGGTAATAGATACCCGGTACATCCTTTTGCAGGATGGGGTTGAACAGATTGTCGGTGTTCATGCTTTTCATGGTCATGGTGATCGACTCGACACCACCGGCGACGATGATCTCGCTGCAACCCGAGGCGATCTGGTTGGCGGCAATGGCGATGGCCTGCAGACCCGAAGAACAGAAGCGGTTGAGGGTCATGCCAGCAACCTGGGTGCCCAGGCCGGAAAGCACTGCCACGTTGCGACCGATGTTCATGCCTTGGGCGCCTTCGTTGGAGCCGGCACCGACAATGCAATCTTCGACCAGCGCCGGGTCCAGGCCACTGCGCTGCAGCAGCGCATTCACGCAATGAGCCGCCATATCGTCCGGACGGGTCTGGTTGAACTTGCCACGGAAGGATTTGGCCAGGCCAGTCCGCACGCTATCGACAATCACCACTTCACGCATGATGCACCTCATTGTTGTTGACGTTGAATATGCCGTGAGAATAAGGCTGAACAATCCCGGCCTGCGACGATCATTCACCAGTCGTATGCGCGGCCATCGTTGCCTGGCCGGATTCTCGCCATGCTAGGCTGCATCGGCGGAGACCCTCAGTCCTTGGCAAACGCCGCCTCCAGCGCCTCATTGATGGTGCGCAGCACCTTGACCCTGGCAAAGCGCTTGTCATTGGCCTCGACCAATGTCCAGGGCGCAATCTCGGTACTGGTCCGGTCGACCATATCGCCCACGGCATCGCGGTACTGCGGCCACTTCTCGCGATTGCGCCAGTCGTCCGCGGTGATCTTGAAGCGCTTGAAGGGGGTCTGCTCACGTTCCTTGAAGCGCTGCAACTGGGTGTCCTGGTCGATCGCCAGCCAGAACTTGACCAGCACCATGCCGGCGTCAGTCAGTTGCTCTTCGAAGTCGTTGATCTCGCCATAGGCACGCAGCCAGTCAGCGGGACTGCAAAACCCTTCGACCCGTTCCACCAGCACCCGGCCGTACCAGGAGCGATCGAACATAGTGAACTTGCCACGCGCCGGGATATGCCGCCAGAAACGCCACAGGTAGGGCTGCGCGCTCTCCTCGTCGGTCGGCGCCGCTACCTGCACGATGCGGTACAGGCGCGGATCGAGCGCCGCCGTCACACGGCGAATCGCGCCCCCCTTGCCGGCGGCATCGTTACCCTCGAACACCGCCAGCAGGGCATGCTTGCGCATGCGTTTGTCGCGCAACAAACCCGACAGCCGCGCTTGCTCGGTGATCAGTAGCTCGTTGTACTCATCCTTGTCCAGCGCCTGGCTCATATCCAGGCTGTCGAGCAAGCTCAGATGATCCAGGCTGGGCGTCGGCGGCGGCGCATGGGGCTGAACCTGCGACTGGCCACTGGCTTTGAGCGCAGCTTGCAAGCCATCGAGGAGAATTTGCCCGACCGTCAGGCTGCGGTAATTCTCGTCCACGCCTTCGACCACATACCAGGGCGCAAATTCACGACTGGTGCGGCGTAGCACCCGTTCGCCGACCCGCACATACTTGTCGTAGGTTTTCGACTGTTGCCAGTCCAGCGGGCTGATGCGCCAGCTGTGCAAAGGGTCGTCCTGCAACGACTTGAGGCGCGCCTTCATCTGCTTCTTGGACAGGTGGAACCAGAACTTGAAAATCAGCGCGCCCTCGTCACAGAGCATGCGCTCCAGGGCCGAGGCCGCATCGATGGCCTGATCCAGTACGGCATTCTTGAAATGGCCCTGCACCCGCCCCTGCAGCATCTGGCTGTACCAGTTGCCGAAGAAAACCCCCATGTGCCCCTTGGGCGGTAACTGTCGCCAATAGCGCCAGGCCGGTGGCCGGGCCAGCTCCTCGTCAGTCTGTTGATCAAAGGTACTGACCTGGATCAGGCGCGGGTCCATCCACTCGTTGAGCAGCTTGACCGTCTCACCCTTGCCGGCCCCCTCGATACCGCAGAGCAGGATGATCACCGGAAACCGCCCCTGACCTTTCAACTCGTACTGGGCTTCCAGCAATGACTCACGCAACTCCGGCACGACGGCATCGAAGGTGGCTTTATCGACGGCGTGGCCAATCTCGGCGGACTCGAACATGACTAGCTCCCTGATCTGATCAGCAGAGCCTAGCGGATCGCGCGAGCGATGAGGTGAACCATCTGCGCTTGCCCGGCAGATCGAGCCGCGCGCCGGGTCGGCCCGGCGACAAAAGCCACGGCGCCCCCTGAAGTGCTCGGGCAACCGCGTTAGAATGCCCGCCTGCTCAATCTGGTGCCCTTGCCATGCCCGACACGCCGCTCGACCTACCCGACACCCAACCCGCGCAGCTCGACTGGGACGCCGAGGGGCAGCCATTATCGCGGCTATTCGGCGATGTCTATTTCTCCAACCAGAACGGCCTGGCCGAAACCCGCCATGTGTTTCTCGCCAATAACGATCTGCCGGCGCGTTTCAGTGCCCTGGGCGAGGCTGAGCAGCTGGCGATAGGCGAAACCGGCTTCGGCACCGGGCTGAATTTCCTCTGCGCCTGGCAGCTGTTCGAGCAACAGGCGTGTCCTGGTGCGCGGTTGCACTTCGTCAGTGTCGAGAAATACCCGCTTACCCATGGCGACCTGCAGCGCGCCCTGGCCTTGTGGCCAGAGCTGGCGCCCTTCGCCCACGAGCTGCTGGGCCAGTACGTCGCCCTGCACCCGGGCTTCCAGCGCCTGATCTTTGCCGGCGGACGGGTGATCCTGACCCTGTTGATCGGCGATGCCCTGGAGCTGCTGCCGCAACTCGACGCACGCATCGACGCCTGGTTTCTCGACGGTTTCGCCCCGGCGAAAAACCCGCAGATGTGGACCCCGGAACTCTTCGTCGAACTGGCCCGGTTAAGCGGGCCCGGCACCAGCATCGGCACCTTCACCAGTACCGGCTACGTGCGTCGCCGCCTGAATGACGCCGGCTTCAAGATGCAGCGCGTGCCGGGCCTGGGCAACAAGTGGGAAGTACTCAAGGGCCAGTTCATCGGCACCGCCGTGGGCGCCGGCAAACCCTGGTTCGCCCGCCCGGCGCAGCGCCACAGCCAACGCCAGGCACTGGTCATAGGCGCGGGGCTGGCCGGCTGCGCCACGGCGGCCAGCCTGGCGGCACGCGGCTGGCAGGTGACCCTGCTGGAACGCCACGCCACTATTGCCGCGGAAGCCTCGGGCAACCCGCAAGGCGTGCTCTACCTCAAGCTGTCGGCCCACGGCACGACGCTGTCGCGCTTGATCGTCAGTGGCTTCGGCCACACCCGCCGCCTGCTCGAGCAGCTGCAAAAAGGCCGCGACTGGGACAACTGCGGGGTACTGCAACTGGCCCTCGACAGCAAGGAAGCGCAGCGCCAGGCGCAACTGGCGGCGGCCTTCCCCAGCGATCTGCTGGTCAGTCTCGACCAGGCCAGCGCCGAAGCCAAAGCCGGCATCCAGCTGCCGGCCGGCGGCTTGTTCTACCCGCAGGCCGGCTGGGTCCACCCGCCAGCGCTGTGCCGGCTGCTCGCCGAGCAACCGAACATTCGCCTGCAACTGCACCGGGAGGCGCTGGAGTTACGTCGCGACGGCCAAGCCTGGCAGGCCTGGAACGGCGAACAGCTGCTGGCCAGTGCCGCCGTGGTGGTGCTGGCTGGCGCCGCCGAGATCAAGCGCTTCCCCTACAGCGCCGAACTGCCGCTCAAACGCATTCGCGGGCAGATCAGCCGCCTGCCGGCCACCGCACAGAGCTCGGCACTGCGCAGCGTGGTCTGCGCCTCGGGCTATATCGCCCCGGCGCGCCTCGGCGAACATACCCTGGGCGCAAGTTTCGACTTCAACAGCGACAACCTGACGCTCAACAGCGCCGATCATGCGGACAACCTGGCATTGCTGGAGGAAATATCGCACGACCTGGCCGATCGCCTGTGCAGCGCCCAACTCGACCCGGCGCAGCTTGAAGGCCGCGCGGCCTTTCGTTGCACCAGCCCGGACTACCTGCCTATCGTCGGCCCCCTGGCCGATCGCCCGGCGTTTATTGAGGCCTATGCGGTGCTGGCCAAGGATGCCCGCCAGGTGCCGGATGCCCCCTGCCCCTGGCTCGACGGCTTGTATATCAACAGCGGCCACGGTTCGCGCGGGCTGATCACCGCGCCCTTGTCCGGTGAACTGATTGCCGCCTGGCTCGATGCGGAACCGTTGCCCGTGCCCCGGGATGTCGCCGAGGCCTGCCATCCCAACCGTTTCGCCCTGCGCACGCTGATCCGCAACAGCAACCCCGGCAACCGCACAACCACGCCCTAGGGCGCTACTCGCCGCAGGCAGTCCACCCGGGATAAACGCTGCGGCGCAAAAATGGCGGGCTGTCGCTTGGCTCCGAGCGAAACACCGCCCGGTGCGCCCTACCCGCAAGCGGAGCACCTATGGCTCGTGCGGCGTAAAGCGGCGGGTCTGGTGCCCAGAAGAATACCTCTAGCGCCTCACTCCATCTCGCCGCAGAGTTCCGCCGCGCGCAGCAGCGCGGCGGTCAGGCTGTGTCGTTCCCACTCCTTGAGCGCGGCGAAGCGCCGGCGAAACTCCGGCGGCAGCAGCGTCGGCGCTTGCTGCACCAGTTCACGGCCGGCATCGCTGAGCAGCAACCACTGGCGGCGCCGATCCTGATCGTCACGCTGGCGCTGCAACAGGCCGCGCTCCTCCAGACGGTCGAGCATGCCCGACAGGGTCGCCGCCGTGAGGCTGACCCGTCCGCTCAGGTCGCTGGCAGTCAGACGGGCCTCACCGGCCAGCACCTGCAGGATCATCAACTGCATAGGGCTCAGCCCGCCGAAACGGGCCAGGCGCTTGGCATGCACCTCACCGGCCTGCTGCAGGCGTCTGAGCGACTGGAAAATCGGCAGATCGAACGCTGTCACAGATGACAGTTCTATTTCAGTAGGAACTATTTTTTCAGCCATACACGCCATCCAAGTCACCCTATCACTTTGACATGAAAGCATTTATTTGTTTCCCTGTAAAAGGCTCGGCAAGTCCGAGCCACTCCCCAACGGCAATACCGGTAAGGAATTATGTGCGGAATAGCTGGAGAATTACGTTTTGACCAACGACCGGCCGACCTGGCTGCAGTCGAGCGAATCACCCACCACTTAGCCCCGCGCGGTCCCGACGCGCATGGCTTTCACAGCCAGGGTCCAATCGCCCTCGGCCACCGCCGGCTGAAGATCATGGATCTCGCCGAAGCCTCCGGCCAGCCGATGATCGACAGCGACCTCGGCCTGTCCATGGTGTTCAACGGCGCCATCTACAACTACCCGGAACTGCGTACCGAGCTGCAAGGCCTTGGCTATCGCTTCTTTTCCGGGGGTGACACCGAGGTACTGCTCAAGGGCTATCACGCCTGGGGAGCGGACCTGCTGCCCAAGCTCAACGGCATGTTCGCCTTCGCCGTGTGGGAGCGTGACACCCAGCAACTGTTCATCGCCCGTGACCGCCTGGGGGTCAAACCGCTGTACCTGTCGCGCACCGGCCAACGCCTGCGTTTCGCCTCCAGCCTGCCGGCCCTGCTGCAAGGCGGCGATATCGGCAAGACCCTCGACCCCATCGCACTCAACCACTACCTGAACTTTCATGCCGTGGTACCGGCGCCGCGCACCATCCTCGCCGGCGTGGAGAAACTCCCCGCGGCCAGCTGGATGCGCATCGACGCCCAGGGCAACTGCGAACAGCAGACCTGGTGGAACCTGCAGTTTGGCGCGCACAGCGATGAAGTCGATTACAGCCTGGAAGACTGGAGCGAGCGCGTCCTCGATGGCATGCGCGAGGCGGTGTCGATCCGCCAGCGTGCCGCCGTGGAAGTCGGCGTTCTGCTGTCCGGCGGCGTCGATTCAAGCCTGCTGGTCGGCCTGCTGCGCGAGGCCGGGGTGGAACAGCTGTCGACCTTCTCCATCGGCTTCCAGGATACCGGTGGCGAGCGTGGCGACGAGTTCCAGTACTCCGACCTGATCGCCGAGCGCTTCAATACCCGGCACCATCAGCTGCGCATCGGCGAGAACGAGATTCTCGAACAACTGCCGGCCGCCTTCCGCGCCATGAGCGAGCCGATGGTCAGCCATGACTGCATCGCCTTCTATCTGCTGTCGCGCGAGGTGGCCAAGCACTGCAAGGTGGTGCAAAGCGGCCAGGGCGCCGACGAACTGTTCGCCGGCTACCACTGGTACCCGCTGGTGGACGGCGCCGAGGATGCCTTCGCCGCCTACCGCCAGGCGTTCTTCGACCGTGATCACGACGAGTACGCCGCCTGCGTACAGCCTGCATGGCTGACGGGCGACATGGCCGGCGACTTCGTCCGCCAGCACTTCGCCCAGCCCGGCGCCGATGCCGCAGTGGACAAGGCACTGCGCCTGGATAGCACGGTGATGCTGGTCGACGACCCGGTCAAGCGGGTCGACAACATGACCATGGCCTGGGGTCTCGAAGCGCGCACGCCGTTCCTCGACTATCGTCTGGCCGAGCTTTCCGCGCGCATTCCCGGTCGTTTCAAGCTGCCCAACGGCGGCAAGCACGTACTCAAGGAGGCGTCGCGCCAAGTCATTCCGGCTGAAGTGATCGACCGCCAGAAAGGCTACTTCCCGGTGCCGGGCCTCAAGCACCTGGAAGGCGCTACCCTGGGCTGGGTGCGCGACCTGCTGGTCGATCCGAGCCAGGATCGCGGCTTGTTCAACCCGGCCATGCTCGACCGCCTGCTGACCGACCCGCATGGCCAGCTCACACCGCTGCGCGGCTCAAAGCTGTGGCAGATGGCGGCGCTCAACCTGTGGCTGAGCGAGCAAGGCCTGTAACACCGTCATCTCCGTCAGGGTGGATGTAACCAGCGACATCCACCCGCTCCCTTGTGGAGTGCGTACCGTCGCCATAGCCCGGATGCAATCCGCGGATGTCGCGACACCCTTAGCGCCCCGGCAGCCAATCCGGGCGCGGCCAAACAGCAAAGGACACTTCTCCAATGCGCGCCACTGCCTTCAACCAACGTCTTCTGCGCGGCCAGGCGCCCTCCTACGAGCGTCTGCAGGCCCGCTTTGCCGAAGATAACGGCACCGAACCCTGCCAACCCCTGGCCCTGCACTGCGGCTGGGGCCGTCTGTTGATTGGCCATACCTACCCTGACGCGGCAGTGCTGGCGCAAGAATTGTTGAGCGAGCAACCGGGCGAGCGCGATATCGCCCTGTACGTCGCCGCCCCGCAGCAGGTGTTGGCGCAAGCGCCGCAACAGTTGTTTCTCGACCCCTCGGACACCCTGCGCCTGTGGTTCAGCGACTACCGTCCGGCGCACAGCGGCTTTCGCGGCTACCGCATCCGCCGCGCGCAGAATGCCGAGGACTGGCAGGCGATCAACTGCCTGTACCAGATGCGCGGCATGCTGCCGATCGACCCAGGAAAACTCACCCCACGCCATCAGGGTGGGCCGGTGTACTGGCTGGCCGAGGACGAAGACAGCGGCGCGGTGATCGGCAGCGTCATGGGCCTCAACCACCTCAAGGCCTACCGGGATCCGGAGCACGGCAGCAGCCTCTGGTGCCTGGCGGTCGATCCGCGCTGCAACCGCCCCGGGGTCGGTGAAGTACTGGTGCGCCACCTGATCGAACACTTCATGAGCCGCGGCCTGAGTTACCTCGACCTCTCGGTGCTGCACGACAACCACCAGGCCAAGGGGTTGTATGCCAAGCTCGGCTTTCGCGAACTGCAAACCTTCAGCATCAAGCGCAAGAACAGTATCAACCAGCCCCTGTTCCTCGGCCCCGGCCCTGAGGCCGACCTCAACCCCTATGCCCGGATCATCGTCGACGAAGCCCTGCGTCGCGGCATCGAGGTGCACGTGGACGACGCCGACGCCGGCCTGTTCACCCTGAGCCACGGTGGCCGGCGTATCCGCTGCCGCGAATCGCTGACCGACCTGACCAGCGCGGTGAGCATGACCCTGTGTCAGGACAAGCGCCTGACCCACCGCACCCTCAGCCGCGCCGGCCTCAGCCTGCCGGCCCAGCGCCTGGCCGGCAGCGCCGAAGAGAACGCCGCCTTCCTCGCCGAACATGGCAGCCTGGTGGTCAAGCCGGTGGACGGCGAACAGGGCCAGGGCGTCGCGGTCGACCTGCACAGCCCGGCCGAGGTGCAGGACGCCATAGAACGCGCCGAGGTATTCGACAGCCGCGTGCTGCTGGAAAGCTTTCATGAGGGCCATGACCTGCGCATCCTGGTGATCGGCTACGAGGTGGTCGCCGCAGCCATTCGCCGCCCGGCCGAAGTGATCGGCGACGGCCGTCACTGCATCGGCGACTTGATCGACGCGCAAAGCCGTCGCCGCCAGGCGGCCACTGCTGGTGAAAGCCGCATTCCCAAGGATGCGGAAACCCTGCGCACCCTGCATGCCGCCGGGGTCGACTACGCCAGCATCCTGCCCCAGGGCCAGCGCCTGGCCGTGCGCAAGACCGCCAACCTGCACACCGGCGGTTGCCTGGAGGACGTCAGCGCAATTCTCCACCCGGCGCTGGCCGAGGCGGCGGTGAAAGCCGCGCGAGCGCTGGATATCCCGGTGGTCGGCCTCGACCTGCTGGTGCCGGCGGCCGACCAGGCCGAACACGTGTTCATCGAGGCCAACGAACGCGCTGGCCTGGCCAACCACGAGCCCCAACCGACCGCCGAACGCTTTATCGACCTGCTGTTCCCACTGAGCCGGGTGGGCTAACACGGCAGAGCGGAACCTGTAGCCCGGATACGCCTTGGCGCACTCCGGCTACATGCTTGCCGCACGACCCTGCCGCGCAACAAAGCACCCATTCTAGCGGCACGCAAGGAGACGTTAATGCAGCAACTCCCCGAACCCGATCTCGACTACCTGCAAAAAATCCTCCTGGAAATGCTTGCCATTCCCAGCCCGACCGGCTTTACCGACACCATCGTGCGCTATGTCGCCGAACGTCTGGAAGAGATCGGCATACCCTTCGAGATGACCCGTCGCGGCACCATTCGCGGCACCCTGAAAGGCAAGCAAAGTAGCCCGGACCGGGCGGTGTCGGCTCACCTCGACACCATCGGCGCGATTGTCCGCGAGCTGAAGGACAGCGGCCGCCTGGCCCTGGCACCCGTGGGCTGCTGGTCGAGCCGCTTCGCCGAAGGCAGCCGGGTCAGCGTATTCACCGATCACGGGGTGATCCGCGGCAGCGTATTGCCGCTGATGGCGTCGGGGCATGCCTTCAATACCGAGGTGGATCAGCTGCCGATCAGCTGGGATCACGTCGAGTTGCGCCTGGACGCGTACACCACCACCCGCGCCGATTGCGAGTCGCTGGGCATCTCGGTGGGCGATTTCGTGGCCTTCGACCCCTTGCCGGAGTTCACCGAAAGCGGCCATATCAGCGCCCGCCACCTGGATGACAAGGCCGGCGTCGCCGCTCTGCTCACGGCGCTCAAGGCCATCAAGGAAAGCGGCCTGGAAGCGGAAATCGATTGCCATCCGCTGTTCACCATCACCGAGGAAGTCGGCTCCGGCGCCGCCGCCGTCCTGCCCTGGGACGTCAGCGAGTTCGTCGGCATCGACATCGCCCCGGTCGCGCCCGGCCAGCAGTCCAGCGAGCACACGGTCAGCGTGGCCATGCAGGACTCCGGCGGCCCCTACGACTATCACCTGTCCCGGCACTTGCTGCGCCTGGCCAGCGAGAACGAGATCCCGGTGCGCCGCGATCTGTTTCGCTACTACCACAGTGACACGCAATCGGCCGTCACTGCCGGCCATGACATCCGCACGGCCCTGCTGGCCTTCGGCTGCGATGCTACCCACGGCTACGAACGCACCCATATCGACAGCCTCGCCAGCCTCAGCCGCCTGCTCAGCGCCTACCTGCTGAGCCCGCCGGTGTTCGCCAGCGACGCGCAACCGGCCCAGGGCTCATTGGAGCGCTTCAGCCATCAACTGGAACACGATGCCCAGATGGCAAGCGAAACCCGCGTGCCGACCGTCGACAGCCTGCTCGGCCAGCGTGACAAGGACGCTTGAAGGCCAACCCACATCCGGGCAAAGTGGCTGACATGTAATGTCCGGCGTGGCGCGTTTCACGCGCCCCCGCTAACGATAATGGGGGGGCGCGGATGCCGCGTATCTGTCTGGCGGTGCTATTGCTCTGGCTTTGTGGCCCGGCGTGGGCGTTATTACCTGTCGAGCTGGATAAACCAGAACTGCGCCTGTCGCTCGGCTCCGCCATGGGTTATCTGCAAGACCCGGACGGCAGCCTGACCCTCGAACAGGTCAGCACCCTGGCCGACGAGCGTTTCGAACGGGTCCAGGGCGACCACGCCAACCTTGGCAAAAACAGTTCGGTCTGGTGGTTCAAGGTGCGCCTGCACAACAGCCTGGCGCAGGATCTGGCGGGCTATCTGGAAGTCAATTACCCGCTGCTCGATGATATCCAGATCTACCTGAGCGGCAGCGACGGTAACTGGCTCATGCAGGAAAGTGGCGACCGCTACGCATTCACCCAGCGCCCGGTGCAGGTGCGCAACTTCTGGTTTCCAGTCACCCTGCCCGCGGGCGAGCACACCTTGCTGGTGCGCGTGGACACCAGCAGCACGGTCTTCGTACCGCTGTTTTTCAGTACCCATGATGCCAGCGCGGCCGCCCAGGAAAGCCTCATGGGCCTCAATGGCGCCTTCTACGGCGTACTGTTCGCGATGTTCTGCTACAACCTGTTCCTGTTCATCTCACTGCGCGAAGCGGCCTACTTCTGGTACCTGGTCTACAGCCTGAACATCGGCCTGTTCAGTGCCAGCTTCGACGGCACGCTGTTCAAATTGCTGCCGCAGCACATCGACCTCCAGTCGACCAGCATCTACATCCTCATGTTCCTCCACTGCCTGAGCGCCAGCCAGTTCAGCCGTCACTTCCTGCATACCCAGCAGCATTTCCCCCGCCTCGACCTGGGCCTGCGCCTGTTCATGCTGGCCACGCTCGGCTGCCTGCTGTCGCTGCCGCTGATCGGCCTGCAAGCCTGGAATATCCTGGCCAGCCTGACCGTACTGGCGGTCTCCCTACTGCTATTGCTCAGCGGCGCCTATGTCTGGCGCCGAGGCTTGCGCTACGGTTCCTATTACATCCTCGCCTGGGGCATCCTGCTGGCCTCGTTCATCATTGCCACCTCGGGTTCGCTGGGGCTCGAACTGTTCGGCCTGTACGGCGCCGCGGTGGTCAAAGTCGGCGTGACCATTGAGCTGATCGCCTTGTCCATCGGCCTGGCCGATCGCATCAACATCCTCAAGGAAGAAGGCTTCCAGTCGCGCCGCGCCGCCGAACAGGCGGAAATCGAAAACCAGGCCAAGAGCCGCTTCCTGGCCATGATGAGCCACGAGATCCGCACCCCGCTCAATGGCGTACTGGGCATGCTGCAACTGCTGCGGGAAACACCGTTGGATCGCAGCCAGCGCCTCTATGTCGACACCATCTCCAGCTCCGGCAGCTCCTTGATGGCGGTGATCAACGACATCCTCGACTACGCACGGATCGAATCCGGCAAGCTGAGCCTGGAACATATCGACTTCGATCTCGAACAACTGACCTCCGACACCCTCGGCCTGTTCGCCGGGCAAGCCGTGGACAAGCACCTGCGCCTTTACATCAGCTTCGATGCGGACGTGCCGCGCTGCATCCGCGGCGACCCGACCCGGGTCAAGCAGATATTGATGAACCTGCTGAGCAATGCCCTGAAATTCACCGACGCAGGGCATGTCGCAGTCAATGTCTTCCGGCGCAACGACTCCCTCGGCACCGCGCACCTGGTGTTCTCGGTCAGCGACAGCGGCGTCGGCATCAACCAGGAGAATCAGGCCCGGCTCTTCGAGTCCTTCTCCCAGGGTGACTCCAGCACCACCCGGCGCTATGGCGGCAGCGGTCTCGGCCTGGCAATCAGCAAGGAGCTGGTGGAAATGATGCACGGACGCATCGAAGTACAGAGCAGCCCAGGCCAAGGCACACGCTTCGCCTTTGACATCCCCCTCGATGGCGAAACAGACGAAGTCGATGCCCTGAGTCTGCTGCTCAAGGGCCGCACCGCCCTGCTCTGCTCGCTCGACGGCCTCGGCCTGGACGCCTTGAGCCGCCTGCTCGGACGCTGGGGGATGTGCACCGAGCACTGCCAAAACCCGGACAACCTGCACAACTACCTGGACGACTTCGCAGTCGCACCGCTACTGGTACTGATGTCACCCTGGCCCGGCAGTGCCAGCCACTGGCTGGACTCACTGCGCCCGCACCTGCAACCCGGCCAGCGCATCATGCTGCTCTGTCCACCCCAGCAAGGCCAGCAGTTGCCACCCAGCACCGGACTGCGCCTGCTCAGCCTGGCACAACCGCTAACGGTCAGCGCCCTGCGCGCCACGCTGGTCGAGCTCTATGCAGAACACCGCGTCGAAGTACTCAGCCCGCCCCGCGTAGCACGCCTCGACCAGGATGTAACCCCGTGCATCCTGGTCGCCGAAGACAACCCGGTGAACCAGATGGTGGTGCAAGGCTTCCTGAAGAAACGCGGCTATAGCGTGCGCCTGGTCAGCAATGGGCTGGCGGCACTCAACGAATACCAACGCGACCCGGCGGCAATACAACTGATCCTGATGGACTGTGAAATGCCGGTGATGAATGGTTTCGAAGCGACCGAAAAAATTCGCCAACTGGAGCGCCAACAACACCTGGCGGCGGTACCCATCGTCGCCCTGACCGCGCACACCCTCGACGAACACCGCCAACATGGCTTCGACGTCGGCATGGACGATTTTCTCGGCAAACCACTGGACAGCGCTCAGCTCTACGGCACCCTGGAGCGTTATCTGCTCGAGCAAACCATGCAAGACACATAAGCCGAAATCGCAAAGGCCAGATAACCCGTAGGGCGTACTCGCGCGGCAGTAGGTCGCAAGCGCTGGGCGCCGCAATCTGGCGGGCTGTCTTACACGCCGAACAGAACGCCGCCCGGAGGCCTGCTTGAGCGCGCAATGGCACTCAAGCAGGCGGATCAACTGCGGGCATGGCCAGCAGGCCCACGGCGCGTTAGCATCGTCGCTGCGTTCTGGAGATACAAACCGTGCTGATCCCCGCATCCCTGCTCGAAACCGACACACTCACTCGCCTGATCGAGGACTTCGTCACCCGCGAGGGCACCGACAACGGCGACGAAACGCCCCTACAAACTCGCGTGCAACGTGTACGCCGCGCCCTCGACAAGGGCGAAGCGGTCATCGTCTTCGATCCGGAAAGCCAGCAATGCCAGCTGGCCTTGAAACGCGACGTGCCCAAGGAGTGGCTGCAAGCGCCCGGCGAGTGACAGGCGGCATCAGCCTGCTCAGGCACCCATCGTGCGCTGAATGATGCGCTCGGGCGGCGCGTAAATCGCCGCTGAAGCCCCACCTGGGTTTCGACCTGCAAACCAGCCAGCTGGCTTTGCGCGCGACTGCCCGTTGTCATAGACGACGGACAGTCGCTGGTGATCAACCGTGCGCGGTCAAACGCCAGGCGCGGTGGATCTTAGGATTACGGGCAAAATCCGGATCCAGGGTCGCGGCGCTGATTTCCTCCAAGCCATAACGCGCCGCGAGCCCCTCATCGAGCTGGAACTTGCGGAAGTTATTGGAGAAATACAACACGCCGCCCGGCGCCAGGCGCGCCATGGCCAGGTCGATCAACTGCACGTGGTCGCGCTGGATGTCGAACACGCCTTCCATGCGCTTGGAATTGGAGAAGGTCGGCGGGTCGATGAAGATCAGGTCGTATTCACCGCGATCCTCCTCCAGCCAGCTCATCACATCGGCTTGTTCCAGCCGGTTCTTGTCCGAGAAGCCATTGAGCGACAGGTTGCGCCGCGCCCAGTCCAGGTAAGTCTTCGACAAATCGACGCTGGTGGTGCTGCGCGCGCCACCCTTGGCCGCATGCACGGTCGCCGTGGCGGTGTAGCAATACAGGTTGAGGAAACGCTTGCCGGCCGCCTCACGCTGGATCCGCAGGCGCAAGGGCCGGTGATCGAGAAACAGCCCGGTGTCGAGGTAATCGGTAAGGTTGACCAGCAGCTTGACCCCGCCCTCGCCAACCTCCAAGAACTGGCCCTGCGCGCTCTGTCGCTGGTACTGCTTGGTGCCGCTCTGGCGCTCGCGACGCTTGATCACCACCTTGTTCTTGTCGATGTTCAGCGCCTGGGGAATCGCCGCCAGGGCATCGAACAGGCGCGCCTGGGCTTTTTCCGGGTCGATGGATTTGGGCGCGGCATATTCCTGCACATGCACCCAGTCTTCATACAGGTCGATGGCCAGGGCGTACTCCGGCATATCGGCGTCGTACAGCCGGTAGCATTCGACGCCTGCCTTGCGCGCCCATTTGCCCAGCTGCTTGAGGTTCTTTTGCAGACGATTGGCGAACATCTGCCCACCCTCGCTGAGGCGCGCCTGCTCGACGACAGGGGCCGGCAGCGGTTTGACCGGATTGCCGTTCTTATTGTACTGACGCTCCAGCGGCTCCAGCGGTGCCTTGTCGGCTTCAGCCTGTTCACGCTCGCGTTCGCGCTGCTCGGGCGTACGTCGCTCGCCGGTGACGAACTGCTCCGGCTGCACCTTGATCAGCAGCAACTTGCACGGCAAGGCGCCGTTCCAGAAGGCATATTGCTTGTGGCTGCGAATGCCCATCCGCTTGCCCAGATCCGGCGCGCCGGTGAACACCGCCGCCTCCCAGCCCATGCAGGCCTGGCGCAGACGTTCGCCGAGGTTCTGGTACAGATACAGCAGGCTGGCCTCATCACCCAGGCGCTCGCCATAGGGGGGATTGCAGATCACCAGGCCTTTCTGATTCTGGTCGGGGCGCGGCTCGAAGGTCGCCAACTCGCCCTGGTAGACCTTGATCCAGTGGCTCAGTCCGGCCCGCTCGATATTGTTGCGCGCCGGCTGAATCAGACGCGGATCGGCCTCGTAACCACGAATCCACAACGGCGGCTTGGCCAGCCCTTCGGTCGCACGCTGCTCGGCTTCAGCGTGCAGCTTCTTCCACAGGGCCGGGACATGACCCTGCCAGTGGCTGAAGCCCCACAGCTCACGCTTGAGGTTCGGCGCGATGTCGGCGGCGATCATGGCCGCCTCCACCAGGAAGGTGCCGACACCGCACATGGGATCGGCCAGAGCGCCGCCCTCGGCGGCAATACGCGGCCAGCCTGCACGCATCAGCACCGCAGCCGCGAGGTTTTCCTTCAGCGGCGCAGCGCCCTGCTGCAGGCGATAGCCGCGCTGGTGCAGGCTATGCCCAGACAGGTCGAGCGAAAGAATCGCTTCGCCGCGATCCAGGCGAAGGTGCACGCGCATGTCGGGATTGAGCTTGTCGATCGACGGCCGCGTGCCGTCTTTCTGCCGCAACTTGTCGACGATGGCATCCTTGACCTTCAACGCCCCGAAGTGGGTGTTGTCGATCCCTGAGCCATTGCCGCTGAACTCCACGGCCAGGCTGCCGTTGGGTTCCAAGTGCTCGAACCAGTCGACCTCCAGCACGCCCTCGTACAGGCTTTCGGCGTCCTGGATCGGGAAGCGCTTGAGCACCAGCAATACCCGGTTGGCCAGGCGCGACCACAAACACAGGCGATACGCCGTCTCCAGCTCGGCAACTCCCCGAATGGCGGATGTATGCTCGCGCGCCTCCTCCAGCCCCAGGTTGCCGGCTTCTTCAAGCAGCAAGCCCTCCAGGCCCTTGGGGCAGGTGAGAAAGAGTTCGTAACGATCCGACATGGGAATATCCAGTGCCTAAGGCAGTAAACGGCAGGTGAGCGAGTCAACACGGCCAAAATAAGTGACAAAACGTCGCAAGGCGACCCTTCATCGGAATAAACAGAGCGTGCAACCGCGAGTTATTCGCGGTGGCAAAACACCAGTACGCAGGCTGCAAACGCCCGTACCATCGGTGGCCGCCCCAAGAAACAGAATCTTTTGCGTGTCGCCTTATGGCTTGAACGGCAAAAGTGTTACTTCCTTATGACAAAACGATCATTCCCAGGCACCTAAGCATTCGTTAGAAATCTACCCAGGCCTTCGTTGCAACGATGAGGGCGCGAGGCAGAACCGCCACGCCGGCAGCGGATTTCTCCTCTGGCAGATTTTTCTGCCTGACCTCGCGACGACGAGGTCGACGAGGTCTAAGGGACATAACAGTCAACATTGAGGGCAGCACCCTATGAGAAGACTTAAGCGTGATCCGTTAGAAAAAGCTTTTTTGCGCGGCTACCAATACGGCATCCATGGCAAATCCCGCGAAATGTGTCCTTTTACTCTTCCTTCGGTTCGTCAAGCCTGGTTAAACGGCTGGCGCGAAGGTCGCGGTGACAACTGGGACGGACTGACCGGCACCGCTGGCATCCATCGACTCAACGAACTCCACGCTGTCGGCTAACAGGCTACTAACTAACCCTAGGAAACTACCGACTTCACATGCACGCCCCATCCGGGCGGCGGGCGAGAGCCCAGGGGCTCCTTCAGGGAGCCCCTTTTTATTGCCTGCGCTACCGCGCCCGCTAACCATTCCCGACCATCACCAAGGCCGCTCAAACCTTGCGTGGCAAGCCAGCGATCGCATCCACCGCCTCGCGGATCAGTGCCGGCCCCTTGTAAATGAACCCGGAATAAATCTGCACCAGGCTCGCCCCGGCGGCGATCTTCTCGCCGGCGTGCTTGCCTTCGGTGATGCCGCCTACGGCAATGATCGGCAAACGCCCCGCCAGTTCGGCAGCCAGAACCTTGACGATATGGGTGCTCTTGTCGCGTACAGGCGCGCCGGACAACCCGCCGGCCTCGTCGCCGAACTCCAGGCCCTGGACGCCTTCCCGGCCCAGGGTGGTATTGGTGGCAATCACCGCATCCATGCCGGCCTCGACCAGCGCCTTGGCCACCTCGACGGTCTCTTCGTCGCTCATGTCCGGAGCGATCTTGATGGCCAGCGGCACGCGCTTGCCATGCTGCCGGGTCAAGTCTTCCTGACGAAGGCGCAAGGCTTCGAGCAGCTGCTTGAGCGAGTCGCCGAACTGCAGGCTGCGCAAGCCCGGGGTATTCGGCGAGCTGACGTTGACCGTCACGTAACTGGCGTGGGCATAGACCTTGTCCAGGCAGAGCAAGTAATCGTCCACCGCTCGCTCGACCGGGGTATCGAAGTTCTTGCCGATATTGATGCCCAGCACGCCCTTGTACTTGGCCGCCTGCACCCTGCTCAGCAGATGGTCGACACCGAGGTTATTGAAGCCCATGCGATTGATGATGGCCTCGGCTTCCGGCAGCCGGAACAACCGCGGCTTGGGGTTACCCGGCTGCGGACGCGGTGTCACGGTGCCAATCTCGACGAAGCCAAAACCGAGCTGGGCAAAACCGTCGATAGCATCGCCATTCTTGTCCAGACCGGCCGCCAAGCCGACCGGATTGGCGAATTCCAGTCCCATCACCTTGACTGGCAAACTCGCCGGTGCCTTGCACAGCAGGCCATTGAGCCCCAAACGTCCACCAGCACCGACCAGATCGATGGTCAGCTCGTGGGAGGTTTCCGGGGAGAGTTTGAACAGTAGCTGGCGGGCCAGGGTATACATGGGCAGGCTTAGCTCGATAATGACGAAGTCGGAAAGGCGGCGATTATACAGGCCGGGGGAACAGCTAGCGAGCGAAGGTCGAGCAAGCCCCCGGACCGGGCACAACGCCAGCAGAAACTGCGAGTGGTATCAGAGCGCCAGCTCGAGAACGTCTCTAGGTACTCGCGGCAAGGGGCGCTCGCACTAGGCGGGTTTTTTTCACACGCTCAGCCCAGGCGGCGCAAGCCGAGTAACTGGCCGGTCGAGTTAAACTCCAGCTCGAAGCATCCGTAGACGCCTTCGTGAGTCAAAAACGGTCGAAAATGATGGGCCGGCACACTGACCCGCCTGCCATCACGACTCTGCACCAGGATGCGGTTCGCCCGCCCCTGATAGACCGCACGCATGCGCTCGGCAGATAACGCGAGATCCAGCAGCAGACTGGCCATGCAGACACCTTGGAAAATGAATGCGCTCATCTTGCCACAAGCAACCACCAATCTCCGTCCAGAACCCGCCATTTTGAGCAGCAAAGCCTGTGCAACTGCCGTGTGGCTCTGCCACACTTGCGCCGGTGTCCTTGGAGTTCGCACCCGGTCATGAGCCTGTTCGATCACCCCTCCTCCCTCAGCTCACGCCTTGCCGCCCTGATCCAGCGCCTGGGCTGGAGCGGCCGTGCGCCGCGCTTGATCCTGGAACGCGCCAGCCGTCTGGATCTGCCCTTCAAAGCCATGCCCTCGACCCGCGACAGCATCTGCTGGCTCGAAGGCCCGCCACTGCAACGCCTGGTCGAACTGCCGCGCGACGCCCTGTCTGGCCCGGTGCAGGAAGACAAAGCCCAAGCCCATGCGGTACTTGTTCAGGTCGTCGAGGTGCAACAGCAGCAACTGGCATCGTTCGACCTGCGCCTGATCGACGGGCTGAGCAGCTGCGACCCCGAACAGGTCCACGTCACCAGCTTCGAGGAATACGCTGCCAGCGAAGCCTGCCGCCAGGTGCGCATCATCAGCTACAAAGACTTCGTCAAGACCATCAGCCAGGCCTTGCCCCGCTTCCTCGCTGGCGAATGCATCAGCCTGCGCCAGGCCAGCTGGCACGGCGAGCGGATATTCTGGGGCGGCGAGCAACATAGTGAAGCCTTGGCCTGCGCCGTCGCCTATGCGCGCCGCCGCCAACTGGAAATACTCCTACCTGCCGAACTGTCCAGCTACCGCTTGAGCAGTAGCGGCCTGACCGAACTGCAACAGCGCTATCACGTCCTGGCCATGCCTGGCGCAGCCTGGAGCGACCCGGCGTTCATGAGCCTGCTGCTGGATACCGGCCTGCCCTATGCCCGCCTGTCACTGCTGCGCAGCCCGGGCGCACCGGAGTTTCTCCTGCTGCCCAAGCACTCCACGGAGGCCACCGCCCTGGGCGAAGGTCTGCGCCTGGCCGGTGCACCCGATGTGGTGCACTACCTGCAAGGGCTTGCAGCGGCCAAAACCGAGACAGCGCCGGCCCAAGGCGCAGCATTGTTGCCTTAAGACAAGGCTGCTCACCCATTAACGGTGGCATCTCGCGTTTTTCGGATGGGCCGTACGGTCTTGCGCTCTAGCCCACCGCCGCCAAATAAGCAGCCTTGGTGGGCTGCAGCCCAGGCTTTGCCCTCAACGACTGAGGGCTACCTGGTCTTTGGCATTCCCAGAACGGCAATGGCACTCAGCCAGCAGCCTCAGACCGATCGGATCAGGTGATCGAAGGCGCTGAGCGATGCCTTGGCGCCCTCGCCCACGGCGATGACGATCTGCTTGTACGGCACAGTGGTCACGTCGCCGGCGGCGAAGATACCGGGTACGTTGGTGCCACCCCTGGCATCGACGATGATCTCACCGCGCGGCGACAACTCGATCACGCCTTTGAGCCAGTCGCTATTGGGCAGCAGACCGATCTGCACGAAGATGCCCTCCAGCTCGACACGGTGCAGTTCGTCAGTGTGGCGATCCTTGTAAACCAATGCATTGACCTTCTGCCCATCGCCCAGCACTTCGCTGGTCAGCGCGCTCTTGATGATGGTCACGTTCGCCAGACTGTTGAGCTTGTTCTGCAGTACCGCATCGGCACGCAACTGGCTGTCGAACTCGATCAGGGTGACGTGGGCGACGATGCCAGCCAGGTCGATGGCGGCTTCCACACCGGAGTTGCCACCCCCGATCACCGCCACCCGCTTGCCCTTGAACAAAGGACCATCGCAATGCGGGCAGTAGGCCACGCCCTTGCCACGGTAGGCCTGCTCGCCGGGCACGTTCATCTCCCTCCAGCGCGCGCCAGTGGCCAAAATCAGGGTCTTGGCTTTCAGTGACGCTCCGCTGTCGAACCTGACTTCATGCAGGCCGCCGGCCTGCCCTGCCGGAATGATGGCACTGGCACGCTGCAGATTCATGATATCGACTTCGTACTGCTTGACGTGCTCTTCCAGAGCGCGGGCCAGCTTCGGCCCATCGGTTTCCTGTACCGAGATGAAGTTCTCGATGGCCATGGTATCCAGCACCTGGCCGCCGAAACGTTCGGCCGCCACGCCGGTACGGATGCCTTTGCGCGCGGCATAGATAGCCGCAGCAGCGCCAGCCGGTCCACCACCGACCACCAGCACGTCGAAGGCCGCCTTGGCATTGAGCTTGTCGGCATCACGGGCACCGGCATTGGTGTCGATCTTGGCGATGATTTCTTCCACCCCCATGCGGCCCTGGCCGAACAGCTCGCCGTTGAGGTAGAGGCTCGGTACCGACATGACCTGCCGCGCCTCGACCTCTGCCTGGAATAGCGCGCCGTCGATGGCGACGTGGCGGATATTGGGGTTGAGCACGGCCATCAGGTTCAGCGCCTGGACCACGTCCGGGCAGTTCTGGCAGGACAGCGAATAGTAGGTTTCGAAATTGAATTCGCCGTCGATGCCCTTGATCTGCTCGATCACATCGGCTGCGATCTTGGATGGATGGCCACCGACCTGCAGCAACGCCAGCACCAGCGAGGTGAATTCGTGACCCATGGGAATACCGGCAAAGCGCAGGCCGATGTCCGCCGCTGGGCGATTAAGCGAGAACGACGGCGTGCGACTGTCGCGGCCATCGGTCTTGAGGGTAATCTTGTCGGTCAGGCTGACGATGTCTTGCAGCAGGCCGAGCAATTCGCGGGATTTGTCACTGTCATCGAGGGACGCGACGATCTCCAACGGCTGGGTGACCTTCTCGAGGTAGGTCTTCAACTGGGCTTTCAGATTGGCGTCCAACATGGCGAAATGTCCTCAATGACGAAATTCGGGCAATAAAATGCCCGGGCGGATCGCGCCCAGGCATCGGGCGCCTTTAGAAACCGGTGGGCTTCATGAGGCGTGAATAAAATGGAATGGAGAGTGTCGCGAGCGACGGCAGTGCAAGGCGAAGTCAGGCGAGGACGCGGAGTGTACTTAAGCACATGACAAGTCCGAGCCTGACTTCAACGCAGCAATGCCTAGCGCAGCAGCTCTACAGCCATTTTTAGATCTTGCCAACCAGATCAAGCGAAGGAGCCAGAGTGGCCTCACCTTCCTTCCACTTGGCCGGGCAGACTTCGCCCGGGTGAGCGGCAGTGTACTGAGCAGCTTTCAGCTTGCGCAGGGTTTCGGATACGTCGCGGGCGATTTCGTTGGAGTGGATTTCCACGGTCTTGATCATGCCTTGCGGGTTGATCAGGAAGGTGCCGCGCAGCGCCAGGCCTTCTTCGGCGATGTGTACACCGAAAGCGTTGGTCAGGGCGTGGGTCGGGTCGCCGATCAGCGGGAACTGAGCCTTGCCCACAGCAGGGGAAGTCTCGTGCCAGACTTTGTGCGAGAAGTGGGTGTCGGTGGTGACGATATAGATTTCGGTACCGGCATCACGGAACGCGGCGTAGTTATTGGCAGCGTCTTCGATCTCAGTCGGGCAGTTGAAGGTAAAGGCTGCCGGCATGAAGATCAGCACAGACCACTGACCCTGCAGCGACTGCTCGGTGACTTCGATGAACTTGCCGTTGTGGAAAGCGTTGGCCTTGAAAGGTTGAACCTGGGTGTTAATGAGGGACATCTGTCATTCCTTGTGAGGGTTGAAAATCTACTGGGGGGGCATGTTAGCCACTTCAGTGCAGAAAGCTTATTGATTGCCGCCATGGTTTCGATTGATTAAGCCAATCGATACCCGGCTTCACGCCAGGGTCGGGTCTATCACCAGCACCAGTTTGCCGTTGACCCGGTTGCTCGCCAGTTCGGCAAAGGCCGTTTGCGCGTCCTCGATCGGGAAACTGCGCTCCAGCTGCGGCTTGAGCCGGCCTTCGGCAAACAGCGGCCACACCTGATGCTGCAGATCGTGCAGAAGATCGGCCTTGAACTGATCATCGCGACTGCGCAGGGTCGAACCGATGAGATGAATGCGCTTACCCAGCAGTAACCCCATATCCAGTTCGGCCTTGCGCCCGCCCATCAGACCTATATTCACCCAGCGACCATCGAGCGCCAGCAACTCCAGGTTGAGCGCGGCGTAGTTGCCGCCAACAGGATCGAGGATCACATCGAAGGGGGCGAAATCGCGTATGGCCTGCAGGCTGTCATCGCCACGCAACACACCCGCCTGGGCACCCAAGGCTTCGCAATAGGCCAGGCGCTCGGCAGAACCGACGCTGACCCAACACGGACTGCCAAACGCCTTGCACAACTGGATCGCCGCCGACCCCACACCGCTGGCCCCCGCATGCAACAGGACCTTTTCGCCAGGTTTCAAGCCAGCCAACTGGAACAGGTTGAGCCAGGCCGTGGCATACACCTCGGGCAAGGCAGCCGCCTCTTGCAGCGAGACACCCTCAGGCACTGGCAAGGCATGCCGTGCATCGATCACCACGTCCTCAGCCATGCCGCCGCCGCTGAGCAACGCGCACACCCGATCACCAACCTTCCAGTCACTGCCGGCCCCAACCTCGCTCACTACACCGGCGCATTCCAGACCCAATATATCGCTGGCACCCGGCGGCGGTGGATACAGACCGGCACATTGCAGCAGGTCGGCCCTGTTCAGTCCGGCTGCCGCCACTCGAATACGAATCTGCCCTACATCACAGGCCGGGGTGGGCTGCTTCGCCCATTCCACGCGCCCGTCAACGCCTTGCAATGCCTTCACGCTGCCTCCATAGTGCATTTGAACCGAGCCCGACGTTTAACGTCGGTCTATTGCTTTGCGCCGATGGAACTTGGCGCCCTGAATGATGGCCTAATATGCGTTATCAATTGTCCCTACGTCGAGTAAGCATGAAGCGACCACTGCTTAGCACCCTCCTTGCCCTTAGCCTTGGCTTAAGTGCTTTGCCGTTGTCTGCGAAAACCACCAGTGCCGATCCGTGGGAATACTTGCAGCCAAACCGCGAGCAGGTCATCGCCAGCCTCAATGTTGTAGAACTGCTCAACCGGCACCACTACAACAAGCCACCGCTCAACGATGAGCGCTCGGTGAAAATCTACGAGTCTTACCTGAAGATGCTCGACCCCTCGCGCAGTTACTTCACTGCGGGTGATATCGCCGAGTTCGACCAGTGGCGCAACCAGTTCGACGACCTGCTGAAAAGCGGAAATCTGGAGCCGGGATTTCACATCTACAAGCGCCAACTGGAGCGTATGCAAAGCCGCTTGCAGTTTGCCCTGAACATACTCGAACAAGGTGTCGACAAGATTGACTTCAGCAGCGATGAAAGCCTGCTGATCGACCGCGAAAAAGCCCCTTGGGCCAAGAATATAGGCGAGCTGGACGAGCTATGGCGCAAACGCGTCAAAGACGAAGTGCTGCGCCTGAAAATCGCCGGCAAGGAACCCAAGGCGATTCAGAAACTGCTGATCAAGCGCTACAAGAGTCAGCAGGCGCGCCTGCGCCAGACTCGCGGCGAGGATATCTTCCAGGCCTACGTCAATGCATTTGCCATGTCCTACGACCCGCATACCTCCTATCTCTCCCCCGAGAGTGCGGAGAACTTCGACATCAACATGAGCCTGTCGCTGGAAGGCATTGGCGCGGTACTGCAAAGCGACAACGAGCATGTCAAAATCGTTCGCCTGGTGCCCGCAGGCCCGGCCGACAAGAGCAAGCAGATTGCACCGGCAGACAAGATCATCGGCGTGGCCCAGGGCAACGACGAGATGGTCGACGTGATCGGCTGGCGCCTGGACGAAGTGGTCAAGCTGATCCGCGGACCGAAAGGCTCGCTGGTGCGCCTGGAAGTGATTCCGGCGAGCAACGCACCGAATGACGAAACCAGCAAGGTCGTCAACATCACCCGCGAAGCAGTCAAGCTGGAAGAGCAAGCCGCGAAGAAATCCGTGCTGCAGCTCAATCACAATGGACGCGATTACAAGCTGGGCATCATTGATGTTCCCGCGTTCTATCTGGACTTCAAGGCCTTCCGTGCCGGTGATCCGAACTACACGAGCACTACCCGTGACGTCAAACGCCTGATCACCGAACTGGAGCAGGAAAAGGTCGACGGCGTGGTCATCGACTTGCGCAACAACGGCGGCGGCTCGCTGCAAGAAGCAACCGAACTGACCGGGCTGTTTATCGACCAGGGTCCAACCGTACTGGTGCGCAACAGCGACGGCCGGGTCGATGTGCTGGCCGATGAAGATACCGGTATCTTCTACAAAGGCCCCCTGGCCGTACTGGTCAATCGCCTGTCCGCCTCGGCGTCGGAGATTTTCGCCGGCGCCATGCAGGACTATCACCGCGCCCTGATCCTCGGCGGCCAGACCTTCGGTAAAGGCACAGTACAGACCATTCAGCCGCTCAACCATGGCGAGCTCAAGCTGACCCTAGCCAAGTTTTACCGCGTTTCCGGGCAAAGCACCCAGCATCAGGGGGTGATCCCGGACATCCAGTACCCCGACGTAATGAACACCAAGGAAATTGGTGAAAGTGCCCTGCCCGAGGCATTGCCGTGGGACAGCATCAAGGCAGCAATGACCCCAAAATCGGACCCGATCATGCCCTTCCTGAAGGAACTGCAGACTCGCTACGATAGCCGCACGGCAAAGAACCCCGACTTCACCTTCACCCGCGAACGCCTTGCTCTGGCGCAGAAGCTCATGGATGAAACCAGCGTGAGCCTCAACGAAAGCAAACGCCGCGCGCAACAGACTGATATAGAAGCGCAGCAGCTGGCAATCGAAAACAACCGCCGCAAAGCCAAGGGTGAAACCCTGCTCAGCGAGTTGAAGACAGAAGACGAAGACGCTACGCCGGTCGAGCCTGAAAAAACCAAACCGGAAGATGATGCCTTCCTTGCCGAAAGCGGGCATATCTTGCTCGACTACCTGGGGTTGAGTTCGAGCCTGGCCAAACAGTAAGCGCTAGCCGCTTACGGTTGTCATCAAAGGGTCATCAATCTGTCGTGAAATGCAGGGGCTGATAGCGATATCAGCCCCTTCGCTTTTCTGCATATCGAGACCCGCCATGACCGCCACCGAGCAACTGAGCGCGCTGGACCATATTCTCGCTCACGGCGACCTGCATAGCTTGTTCCAGCCGATCGTCAGCCTTTCCGAACGCCGCATCCTCGGTTACGAAGCCCTGACTCGCGGCCCGTCCAACAGCCCTTTGCATTCGCCGATCAATCTGTTCGCCGTGGCACGCAATGCCGGGCGACTGGGCGAACTGGAGGTGGCCTGTCGCAAAAATGCCTGCCGGCGCTTCAGCGAACTGCAACTGCCGGGCAAGCTGTTTCTCAACGTATCACCGGATTCGCTGTTGGAGCCCGGCCATCAACCCGGCCGCACCCTGCAACTGCTGCAGGCCTATGGCATCCCCCCCAGCCAAGTGGTAATTGAGCTGACCGAGCAGTCTCCCACCGATGACTTCACCCTACTCGATACCGCCCTGCACCATTACCGCGCCATGGGCTTTTCGATTGCCCTGGACGACCTTGGTACTGGCTACTCGAGCCTGCGCCTGTGGTCAGAACTGCGCCCTGAATACGTGAAAATAGACCGCCACTTCATCGATGGCATTCATCAGGATGCGGTCAAACGCGAGTTCGTCGGTTCGATCCTGAAGATGGCCAAGGCGTCACGCGCCCAGGTGATTGCCGAAGGGATCGAGTTGGAAGAAGAACTCGTGGTGCTGGCCGAGATGGGCATCGACCTGCTGCAAGGCTATTTGCTCTGTCGCCCTCAAGAACAACCGCCACGTGACGCACACACGCTCTTACCGAAGTACAACGGCAATGCCCTTGTCTTGAGCGAGGAAGGCAGCAACCTCAGCGCCCTGCTCAACGCACAGCCGGCAGTGGCTCAGCACACACCGATTGCCGAGGTGCTGGAAGCCTTTCGCGCCCAGGCCAACCTCAACTCCCTGGCCGTTGTCGATGAGCATGGACAACCGGTCGGCATCGTCAACCGCCATGCGCTTTCCGAAGCACTGCTCAGGCCCTTCGCCGCCGACCTGTTCGCCCGCAAACCGATCAGCCGCCTGATGAGCAATGATTTCCTTGTCGTCGAACTGAAGCAATCACTGCAGAAAGTCAGCCGCCTGCTTACCAGCCGTGCCCGCCAGCGCATCGAGGAAGACTTCATCATCACCCAGGACGGCAGTTACCGAGGGCTGGGGCGGGTAATCGATGTGCTCAAGTTGATCACCGAGCTGAAAATCCAGCAGGCACGATACGCCAACCCGCTGACCTTGCTGCCGGGCAATGTACCGATCCAGCAATGCCTGACCCGCTTGCTGCAACAAGCCCGAGAAACGGTGATCTGTTATGTGGATATCGACAACTTCAAGCCGTTCAACGACCTTTACGGCTACGCCAAAGGCGATGAAGTATTGCTAAGCCTGGCGCAATGCTTGAGCGAGCGGGTGGACCCTGCCCGCGATTTTGTCGGCCATATTGGCGGTGACGACTTCCTGCTGGTACTCGGTTCGCACGATTGGCGAGCCCGCCTGAATCGCCTGCTGGAAGACTTTCAGAGTCAATGCCGACGCTTCTACAGCGACGAGCACCTGCAAGCTGGTTGCCTGATCGCCCACACCCGGCAGGGCCAGCGCCAGGAATTTGCGTTGCTCTCCCTGTCATTGGGCGTGGTGCATCTGCGCCCGGAACAATGCGCACAACTGGACGCCAGCCAGCTCGCCGGCCTGGCCTCGGAAGCCAAGCGCCACGCCAAGGCGGTGCCCGGCTACAGCCTGCATATCATCGATACGCACAAGCTGTCGGCGTAAGCTAATCAGCCTCAGGGTTTAAATTCTTATCAGGGTATAGAAAAGCTGAAGGAGCCAGCTTGTTGTGACCCGGCGATCCTGAGGCGTCCTGGGACTTCGATCGCCTGATCGCCGATCACCGCAGACGCAATAGCAAAGCGGGTAGCGTTGCGCCTCCCGCATGACCCGCCCCTCCCCGCTACAATCCCAGCTCTTGGGCCCTCTGGACAAAGCGCGCCGCCTGCTCGGCGTCGGCCGGCAAGCCCGGATGACCCTCGCGATATAGGTCGGCCAAGCGCTGAGCCGCCAAGGCATGACCCGCAGCTGCCGCCAGCGTCCACCAGCGCACGCTTTCGAGAACATCGGGAGCTTGCCGGGTGTTGCCCGCCAGGCTCAGCACGCCGAGCTGATAGGCGGCCTTGGCATCGCCACCAGAGGCAGCCAGGCGCAACAGACGCACGCCTTCGTCACGGGCGGCAAAGCCCTGCCCACGAAACAGCAGGATATGCCCGTAGAAGCTCTGCGCGGCCACGTCACCGAGGCTGGCCATGCGCGCGAACTGACCTTCCAGCCAGCGCCAGCCACGTGGCTGCTTGACCAACCACGACCAGTGGAAAAGTCGCCGGGCCACGACATAGCCTATTCGTGCACGCAGACGCCACAGCACTCAGAGCCCCTCGGAGTAATCGAACTCGAACACTCGCACCACTTCGGACGCATGCCAGGAGGCAGCAGCTACACCATCCGAAGCACCGTTAAAGCGGCCAAGACGAATCACGCAGTCGAAGAACCCGGTTCGCGGCAGCCGGCTGGCGCCCTGACTGATCACCAAGGCGCTACGCAGCGGCCGTTCGGCACGGGCATCCAGGGCCGCCAGATGCTCTAACGCAGCAGTGAGCGTTTGCATCGCCGGGGTAGGCAAGGCCAAACGCTCGACCAATGCTCTATAGGTCAGCAGATGACGCTGACGTCGAGCATCTTCCAACTCATCGAGCAAAGCCTGCCAATGCTGACGACTGATACTTACGCTCAAAGCTTCTCCTCCCAGCCTGCGACACCGAGCGCCCAGGCCAAGGCCCGCTTGATAGCGGCATCTGGCTGGCGCTCGGCGCTTTCGATCATGCCCAGATAATGCGGACTGATCCCCACCGAGCGCGCCAACTCTTGCAGCGTCAAGCCCTTTTCTTCACGTAAACGCGTCAATTCGCTCAGCGCCGGCTTGACTGCATCCGCAGCCGCCTGCGGCACTTGCGCAGCCTGACCCGCAGCCTGCAACAAGGCCAGGTAATCTGCCCAGGGCAGTACCGCATATTCAGGCTCGCCATCACGTTTGATTACTTGCACTTTCATTCTCGACTCTCCGTGGAAAGCAGTACCGACAGCCTCAGCACCTTCCTTGCAGTTGACTATGTTAACAGCCCGAAACTCTAAAGGGCGTGACCTATACTGCCTTGAGACTATAAGGGCAGTGTCCCGGGGGTATTTTGAGAGCGCTGGCGATTCTTCTGCTGGGCTGCTGGAGTGCCATGAGCGATGCAGAAGCATTGCGCTGGGGCTTTTCTCCAGCCGACGACATGCCTTATGTCGAGGTCCGCAATCATCAATTACTTGGTGGATTCACCCACCAGCTTGGCAGCAGGGTCGGCCAACGCCTGAACCTCGAGCTGCAGTTCGTCGAGACCCCGAACAGGCGCATTGAAGAGTTCATTCAGCGCGGACGCATTCATCTGATCTGCAACGCCAACCCGGAATGGGTGGCCGAACCACAGCGCTATCGCTGGTCACCCAAACTTTACCAGGAGGAGGACGTACTCCTACTGCATGACCGACAGGCGCCTGTGACCGGATTGCATGATCTGTACGGCAAATTCCTCGGCACTCAACTCGGTTACATCTACAGCCTGCCGCTGATGGAGGCTTTCGCGCGTGGACTGGTGATTCGCCAGAATGTCCGCGACCTCGACAGCGGACTGTACCTGCTGAGCAAGCAACGCCTGGATGCGCTGATCGACATGCGCCGCCCCCTGACTTACAAGCTGGCCCAACGCCCAGAGCTGCCCCTGCACTTCAGTGACTGGGTGGTACAGCGCTACGACCTGTATTGCATCTATGGCCAACACCTGCCGATCGGTACCGAGCGGCTGAATGAGGTGCTGCTGGAACTGCGTGACTCGGGCGCGATCGCGCAGATGCTCGATGGCACCTCCGTCCCGCCTCCTCAGTAGCCCATCACGGCTTCGGCTTATCCAACGCCAGGCTTTGCTCATCGGGCAAGCGCTCGATAACCTCGAGCGCCTCTGGCGCCTGGGCATCTCGCCAGGCACGATATGCCGCCAACTCATCGCTCCAGGTGCGCAGCACCCAGGCCAGTACGGCCAGATCATCGATAAAGCCGACCATCGGCAACCAATCCGGTAGCGCATCCAGTGGCGTGACGAAATACAGCAACGCAGCGACCACCGCCAATAACGCCTGAGAACTGATCGCTCGATACTCACCTCGCCACCAAGCCATGCAGAGACCTTGAAGAAGTCTCAAATCATCTTTCAAGGCACTCAAGCGCCGGCCTGGCTTGCCACTCTTGCGTGCCACTGCCAGCAGCAAAGCAGGCAAGCGCCCACGACGTAAAAAAGCCGGTGCCAAGCGCAGGTAACTGGAAAAATTCCACGGCTGTTTCATTGGGATTCCTCGTCAACCCGCATGCTTGCTGGGCTGGCTTGGGTTATCCACTAAAGCTGTGGATAACCTTGTGAACAGTTTCCAGATGGACCGACCAAACGCCCGCCCCACAGGGCCTCGCTACAGATCGGACATTTTTTACTCAGCTCATTAAATTGTTTTAAATCAACAACTTGAAATTTGCAAAGAGTTTTGCAAGAAGCGCAAGATCAGCTCGCGCATCAGCCGGGGAAAATGTGCATAACCGTGGCGCCCGAATTCCAATGAAGCTATTTTTCGACCCACCAGTCACTCTAGGTCGCACTTTGTAATCGGCAAAAACGACAACGCCCCGTCATACGGGGCGCTGCCTGCAACACTGACGGCCTGCCGAACTCTGGACTATCCGAGACTCGACAAACGCCTAGCGCTTACTGCTCGGCACTGGCGGCCTTGATTGCCAGCAGCTCCAACTCGAACACCAACACCGAGTTGGCCGGGATCGCCGGAGTCGGGCTTTGCTCGCCGTATGCCAGCTCACTCGGGATATAGAGCTTGTACTTCTCGCCGACATGCATCAGCTGCAAGCCTTCGACCCAACCTGGAATCACGCCGCTGACAGGCAGCTCGATCGGGGTACCGCGCTCGATAGAGCTGTCGAACACGCTGCCATCGGTCAACTTGCCTTCATAGTGCACGCTCACCACATCAGTGGCTTTCGGCTGATCGCCTTCGGCTTTTTTCAGCACTTCGTACTGCAAACCGGACTCGGTGGTGACCACGCCTTCACGCTTGCCATTCTCTTCGAGGAACTTCTTGCCAGCCTTGGCCGACTCCTCGTTCATGGTAGCCATGCGTTCTTCGGCACGTTTCTGCAGGAACGCAAAAGCCTCGACCAGCTCGTCGTCTTTCAGGCGCTGCTCTTTCTTGCCGATGGCATCTTCGATGCCTTGAGCCACAGCTTTCGAATCGAGGTCATCCATACCTTCCTGTGCCAGGCTCTTGCCCATGTTCAGGCCGATACCGTAGGAGGCCTTTTGTGCCGGGGTCTCCAACTCTGGATTGGTTTGCGAATCACAACCCGCGAGAACCAGGCCTGCCAGAGCGACCGCCGCCGCTAAACGATACTGTTTCATGCTTATTCCTTGTTCGGTGCGCCCTAGGGCAATCGAGTGAAGGCGCGAGCTTAGCAGGCTGCCGCAATCACTGGCTACCAGGATACGAACGAGGAAATGCGTATAAGTTCAAGTGTTTAGGCGAAATTCGACAGGAATGAAGCGAGTCTTGCGGAAGGGGCATAGCAGAGATGGAGCGAGGTAAAAAATGGCGCAGCGGACGGGACTCGAACCCGCGACCCCCGGCGTGACAGGCCGGTATTCTAACCGACTGAACTACCGCTGCGCGTAACTTCAAAAACGAGTTGGTGGGTGATGACGGGATCGAACCGCCGACCCGCTGCTTGTAAGGCAGCTGCTCTCCCAGCTGAGCTAATCACCCTTCACTCTCGAAGTGGGCCGCATTCTAGACAGCCGACCCCACCTTGGCAAGCACTGATTTAAAAATTTTTTATCGACGTGCCAAAGGCTTAGCGCAGGCTTGGCCTGAGGCGCCAAGGGGAGAATAATGCGCGCTTTGCGTTAATGGAGAGTCACCCCCTCATGTGGTTTCGTAACCTGCTGGTTTATCGCCTCACCCAAAACGTCCCCTTCGATGTCGAGGCACTTGAAGCCGCACTGGCTGCCAAACCGGCGCGCCCCTGTGCCAGCCAGGAGCTGACCACCTATGGCTTCGTCGCCCCCTTCGGCAAAGGCGGCGATGCACCCCTGGTGCATGCCAGCGGCGACTTTCTGCTGATCGCGGCACGCAAGGAAGAACGCATCCTGCCGGGCAGCGTGGTGCGCGATGCCTTGAAGGAAAAAGTCGACGAGATCGAAGCCGAACAGATGCGCAAGGTCTACAAGAAGGAACGTGACCAGCTCAAGGACGACATCGTGCAGACCTTCCTGCCGCGCGCCTTTATCCGCAAGTCGGCGACCTTCGCCGCCATCGCACCCAAGCAAGGCCTGATCCTGGTCGACGCCTCCAGCCCGAAACGTGCGGAAGACCTGCTCTCCACCCTGCGTGAAGCCATCGGCTCGCTTCCGGTGCGCCCCTTGACGGTGAAGATTGCCCCCAGCGCCACCATGACCGAGTGGGTCAAGACACAGAAAGCCGCCGACGACTTCCACGTACTCGACGAGTGCGAACTGCGCGACACCCACGAAGATGGTGGCGTGGTGCGCTGCAAACGTCAGGACCTGACCGGCGATGAAATCCAGCTGCACATGACCTCCGGCAAACAGGTCACTCAACTGTCCCTGGCCTGGCAGGACAAGCTGTCGTTCATGCTCGACGACAAGCTGGTGGTCAAGCGCCTGCGCTTCGAAGACCTGCTGCAGGATCAGGCGGAGCAGGATGGCGGCGATGACGCCCTCGGCCAACAGGACGCCAGCTTCACCCTGATGATGCTGACCTTCGTCGACTTCCTCCCCGCGCTGTTCGAGGCCCTGGGCGGCGAAGAGACGCCACAGGGTATCTAAGGGGAATTGTCCGAGAGCAGACTGCCAACCGGCCGGCCGGACTCGCTCAATCTGCGCCGCGCCAGTTGTCTGCAGGTTTCATGCTGAAGCCCCGCTGAGCGCCCGGGCAATCCGGGAGCGCCTCCCGGAATGCGCCGGGACCAGCAGCTCGGCCCTGGTCCCGGATGCCATCCGGGACCTGACATGGGTCGCTGCAGCTCAGAGTCGGGAACCAGCGTGTAATCACACCTGCAACAAGCGCTCACGCAGTTTGTGGATCTCATCACGCACCTGCGCGGCGGCCTCGAACTCCAGATCCCGGGCCATCTGGTACATTTTCTCTTCCAGTTGCCGAATGCGCTTGGCAATTTCGCTCGGCGAACGTAGCTCGTTCTCGTAACGCGCACTTTCTTCCGCCGCCTGGGCCATGCCCTTGCGCTTCTTGCTACGCGAACCCGGCACCGTGGCGCCTTCGAGAATATCCTGGACATCCTTAAACACGCCCTTGGGGATGATGCCATTGGCCGTGTTGAAGGCGATCTGCTTGTTGCGCCGCCGCTCGGTTTCGCCGATGGCGCGCTCCATCGAGCCGGTCATGCGGTCGGCATAGAGGATCGCCCGCCCATTGAGATTACGCGCCGCGCGGCCGATGGTCTGGATCAGCGAGCGCTCACTGCGCAGGAAGCCCTCCTTATCCGCATCGAGAATCGCCACCAGCGAGACTTCCGGCATGTCCAGGCCTTCGCGCAGCAGGTTGATACCGACCAGCACGTCGAAAGCACCGATGCGCAAGTCACGAATGATTTCGACCCGCTCCACCGTATCGATGTCGGAATGCAGGTAGCGCACCTTGGCGCCATGATCGGCCAGGTAGTCAGTCAAATCCTCGGCCATGCGCTTGGTCAGCGTGGTGACCAGCACCCGCTCGCCCAGAGCCACACGCTTGTGAATTTCCGAGAGCAGGTCGTCGACCTGGGTCAGCGCCGGACGCACCTCGATCTGCGGATCGACCAGGCCGGTCGGCCGCACCACTTGCTCGATCACCCGCCCGGCATGCTCGGCCTCGTAGTTGCCCGGGGTAGCCGAGACGAAGATAGTCTGCGGGCTGGCCGCCTCCCACTCCTCGAAACGCATCGGCCGGTTATCCAGCGCCGAGGGCAGGCGAAAGCCATACTCAACCAGCGTTTCCTTGCGCGAGCGGTCACCCTTGTACATGGCGCCGACCTGCGGCACCGAGACGTGGGACTCGTCGATCACCAGCAGCGCCTCGTCCGGCAGGTAGTCGTAAAGGGTCGGTGGCGGCTCACCCGGCCCGCGCCCAGAGAGGTAGCGTGAGTAGTTTTCGATGCCGTTGCAGTAGCCCAGCTCGAGAATCATCTCCAGGTCGAAACGGGTGCGCTGCTCCAGACGTTGCGCCTCGACCAACTTGTTGTTGCTGCGCAGGTAGTCCAGGCGTTCAGCCAGTTCAACCTTGATCTTGTCCACCGCCTCCAGCAGCACCTCGCGCGGGGTGACGTAGTGGCTCTTGGGGTAGAAGGTGAAACGCGGCAACTTGCGGATCACCTCGCCGGTCAGCGGATCGAACGCTGACAGGCTCTCCACCTCGTCATCGAACAGCTCGACGCGCACGGCCTCCAGCTCCGACTCCGCCGGAAACACATCGATCACGTCGCCGCGCACTCGAAAGCTGGCACGGGCAAAATCCATATCGTTGCGCGTGTACTGCAAATCAGCCAGGCGGCGCAGCAGCTCACGCTGATCCAGCTTGTCGCCGCGATCGACGTGCAGCACCATCTTCAGATAGGACTCGGGGCTACCCAGACCGTAGATACACGACACCGTGGTGACGATGATCGCATCCGGTCGTTCCAGCAGCGCCTTGGTCGCCGACAGGCGCATCTGCTCGATGTGATCGTTGATCGAGGCATCCTTCTCGATAAAGGTGTCCGAGGAAGGCACGTAGGCTTCCGGCTGGTAGTAGTCGTAATAGGAAACGAAATACTCCACCGCGTTGTTCGGGAAGAAACTCTTGAACTCCCCATACAGCTGAGCGGCCAGGGTCTTGTTTGGCGCCAGAATCAAAGTTGGACGCTGGATCTGCGCAATCACATTGGCGATGCTGAAGGTCTTGCCCGAGCCAGTCACGCCGAGCAGGGTCTGGTGCGACAAACCCGCCTCAATGCCTTCCACCATCTGCCGAATGGCCTCCGGCTGATCGCCGGCAGGCTGGAAACGGGTGACCAGTTGGAACTTGGACATGACTAACCTCGACGAACGACTGTGACGCGATCTGAAAGCGTACGTCAAAACAGTTGAAATGCGTGTACCCGCTGTCGCGACGCACGTTATGGGTCGTTATACTACCGACCCACTTACGCAACCCCTAGTGGGGCGTTGCAGACATTCACCCCTCTTCATTCGAGCTGCCGCATCCATGAGTCTGTTCTCTGCCGTCGAAATGGCTCCGCGCGACCCCATTCTGGGCCTCAACGAAGCATTCAACGCCGATACCCGCCCCAACAAGGTCAACCTCGGTGTTGGCGTGTACACCAATGAAGATGGGCGAATTCCGCTATTGCGGGCCGTGGCAGAAGCAGAAAATGCGCTGACTGCCACCCATGCGCCCCGCGGCTACTTGCCGATTGAGGGCATCGCCGCTTACGACCAGGCCGTGCAGACCCTGTTGTTCGGCGCCGACTCGGCCCTGATGAAGGAAGGCCGGGTGATTACTGCCCAGGCCCTGGGCGGCACTGGCGCGTTGAAAATCGGTGCGGACTTTCTCAAGCGTTTGCTGCCTGATGCAGCGGTTGCCATCAGCGATCCGAGCTGGGAAAACCATCGCGCACTGTTCGAGGCGGCGGGCTTCCCCGTGCGCAACTACCGCTACTACGATGCCTTCAGCAATGGGGTGAATCGCGGCGGCCTGTTTGAAGACCTGAAAAACCTACCCGCCCGGTCGATCGTAGTATTGCATGCCTGCTGCCACAACCCGACCGGCGTCGACCTGAGCATGGACGACTGGCAGGCCATTCTCGAAATCCTGCGCGAGCGCGAGCACGTACCCTTCCTCGACATCGCCTACCAGGGTTTTGGCGACGGCATCGAAGAAGACGCCGCCGCCGTGCGCCTGTTCGCCGAGTCCGGCCTGACCTTCTTTGTCTCCAGCTCCTTCTCCAAGTCGTTCTCGCTGTATGGCGAACGAGTCGGCGCGCTGTCCATCGTTACCGGCTCGAAAGACGAAACCGGTCGGGTGCTGTCGCAACTCAAGCGCGTAATCCGCACCAACTATTCGAACCCGCCGACTCACGGCGCCAGCGTGGTCGCCGCGGTGCTCAACAGCCCCGAGCTGCGCGCCATGTGGGAAGCCGAACTGGGCGAAATGCGTGAACGCATTCGCGCCATGCGCATGGCCATGGTCGAACAACTGACCGCCCTGGGCGCCAAGCGCGACTTCAGCTTCGTCGCCCAGCAGCGCGGCATGTTCTCCTACTCGGGCCTCACCACCGAGCAGGTGGAGCGCCTGAAGAACGAGTTCGGCATCTACGCGGTCGGCACCGGCCGCATCTGCGTCGCGGCACTCAACCACAAGAACCTGGATTCGGTCACTCGCGCCATCGCCCAGGTTCTCTGAGCGGGCCAGGGAAAGTCCTAGATACTTGACTTTCCCTTCCTAATCAGTAGGATACGTATCGTTGTTCCGCGATAGCTCAGTCGGTAGAGCAAATGACTGTTAATCATTGGGTCCCAGGTTCGAGTCCTGGTCGCGGAGCCAAATTCGAGAGCCCAGCCATCCAGCTGGGCTTTTTATTGCCTGCGGACTCTCACCGGGACTGCGTCCCAGGTTATTCGCCAAGGCTCACCCCTCCGGGGCCGCGCTGAAGCGCGTTCAGCGACGCTGTCGAGTCCTGGTCGCGGAGCCAAATTCAAGAGCCCAGCCATCCAGCTGGGCTTTTTATTGCCTGCGGACTCTCAGCAGCACTGTCTTTAGGAAGCTGACGAGTGCATCGATCCAGCTAAACAGCGGAAAATCGCTGCAGTTGCATTTCCCGCAGGCGGCTCAGGGTGCGGCGGAACGGGAATGCCAGGTAACCCTCGGTGTAGAGCGTTTCCAGCGGCACCCGAGCTTCCAGGTAGAGCGGCACGCGGCGGTCGTAGCATTCATCCACCAACGCAATGAAGCGTCGTACGCTATCGTCATGCGCCGCCAGCGCGGGCAGCTCGCGATCGCCGGCCAGCACCCGTTCGATGCCGTCCTCGGTACCACGGGCGATATTACCTGGCCTCTGTTGGCCGCTCAGTGCCGGCACTTCGCTGAGCACAATCACCGAGAAACGATCGCACAGGGCAATAAAATCCAGTGCCGAGATTGGCTGCTCGCACAGATCGGCAAAGCGGCACCAAAGCACTGCCGCAGCCCTCTGCACGACGCTAATTGAGCGTTGCCCGAGTAAAACGGGCGTATCAGTGGAGCGCTCGCCTGCCGTTAATCGACGGAAAACCTCCGGCAGCGCACTGGGCCGATCCGACTCGGCCTGCCAATAGCGCTGATGCTGTATGCCTGGATGCAGGCGGTGGTCCTGACCACCATCGACACTGACTACCTGCATGTACTGGTTGATGGCGACTATCGCCGGGATAAAGCGCTGCCGATTGAAACCGTCGGCATACAGCTGTTCCGGCATCTGGTTGGACGTGGCAACCAGCACCACACCCTCCTCGAACATCAGCCGCAACAAGCCCCCGACCAATATGGCATCGCCAATATCACTGACGAATAACTCGTCAAAACACAGCACCCGGACCTCGACGCTCAGCTCACGAGCCAAAGCCCGCAAGGGATCGGGCGTGCCGGTCAATTGGAACAGGCGGCGGTGCACCCAGCGCATGAAATGATGAAAATGCTGACGCCGCGCAGGCACCCGCAGGCTTTGATAGAACTGATCCATAAGCCAGGTCTTGCCGCGCCCTACCGGCCCCCAGAGATACACCCCACTGACTGGCTGGGCAGCGGCCTCTGGTTGATGCAGCGCCCCATGGCAACTTTCCAGCGAGCTCACCGCCCGCTGCTGGGCCTCATCCGCCTGGAAACCATGCTGTTCGATAGCATGCTGGTAGATCGCCTGGGGAGACATCACATTCATCGAAAAGATAACCGTCGGTTGATCTGCACCTGTTTATGCCAGGTCACGTCATTACAGGACGACCAATGGCCGCCCAGAAAACGCGCACTGTATGGCAGAGCCAGGCTTGCGGTCACCCCCAGAATACAAAAAGGCCGGTCAGCGACCGGCCTTCGTTTTCCAGCGATTCGGCTAATTGATGCTCAGCTTGTCGCGATTCTTCGCCAGAATGGACTCACCGATACCCTTGACCTCGAGCAACTCGTCAACCGAAGCGAATGCGCCATGGGCATCACGGTAAGCCACGATAGCCAGGGCCTTGGTCTCGCCGATACCGCTCAGTTCACGCTGGAGCGTCGGAGCATCGGCGGTATTGAGATTGACCATGCCGACCTCAGCCACTTGCACGGCCGCAGCCTTAGCGGGTGCAGTCTTGCTGGTTTCGGCGGCGGATACGCTGAGAACGGTTGCGGTCAGAACAGCACACAGCAGGGAAGAGAGATAGCGCTTATGCATGTTGGAACTCCATTTCAGAAAAGCTCAAGTCGACGCGCGGGACATCCATGCGCCGCGCAATTCAAGTTAGCCGCCATCATCGCCTTGTCAAATTAACTCACGCAGTTTTGTCGCCTTTTCGCTGCTACGCACTGCAGGGCAGACCGCCGCGTAAATCACTAAATACTATCGATTGAATATAATTGAGTCATTTCATCAATCGACATTGAGCCACTAGCCTCAGATCTCACGATAATTATTCTCATCAGAGTCCTGCCATGCTCAAGACCCTAACCTTCACCCTGATGCACTTTTGTATCGCTTTTTCGGTGACCTATGCGCTGACCGGCAGTGTTGCGGCAAGTGGCTTGGTGGCTGCACTCGAACCACTGTGCGACTCGGTCGGTTTCTACTTCCATGAGAAGGTCTGGCAGCACCTGGAGATCCGTTCGGGCCCGCCCACAGCGCGACCAACACACTCCTGGTTACCCCCTCAGGCTTAAAGACTGATGAAAGAAAGCAACGTCGCGACGGCCGTGGGTTAATCGTAAAAACAGCCGACCGCATGGGTATGACTTGCAAGCCCCCATGCCCTCACTGCATGCTCGCCTGATCCACAGTTCAAGGAACGACCATGCCCCAGTTGCACATCCGCAGTGCCCAGCGTGACGATGTTGCGTTGATTCTCGGCTTTATCCGCGAACTGGCCGAGTATGAAAAGCTCAGCGACCAGGTGGTCGCCGACCCCGTACAAATGGCCGAGCACCTGTTCGGTTCGCGGCCCTTTGCCGAGGTACTGATCGGCGAGGTGGATGGTGCCGCCGCCGGCTTTGCTCTGTTCTTCCACAATTATTCGACCTTCCTTGGTAAACCCGGTATCTATCTGGAGGATCTCTATGTACGCTCCAGCGCCCGCGGTACGGGCCTGGGCAAGGCCTTGCTCGGCAAGCTGGCAAGCCTGGCTATAGAGCGTGGCTGCGGGCGCCTGGAATGGTCGGTACTAGACTGGAACGAGCCAGCCATCGGCTTCTATCAGCGTCTGGGAGCCGAGCCGCTGGGTGACTGGACGGTGTATCGCCTGACCGGCCCTGCGCTGCACGACCTGAGTCAAACATAGGTTTGACCGGCACTTTGTGAAGGTTTCGCTGTCCAACATTTCCAACTCGATCAATCCGTGATCAATCCGCTCTCTTTTAAAGGGATTTAAGTCATGCCGCTTGTATATCGTCTCGCTGCTCTGCTTTGCGGCATAACCCTCGGCGGGCCACTGTTGGCAGCTGATATCGACGCGCAAAGCTATGGTTACCCTCTGACTAACCCGTTCGAGGCGACCATCGCCACCACGCCACCCGAACTGCAACCGCAACTGCCGGCCGATGCCGACATTGACCAGGAGGACTACCGGGTCAAACTGCGCCCGGAGCGCGAGTTTGAATTGCCGGATAACTTCTGGCCGGTGACCAAGATGGGTTATAGCCTGGCCGAGCAAAAAGGTGAGGCCCCGCTGATTTTCATCATCGCCGGCACGGGCATGCCGTATAACAGCAGCACGGCGGAATACCTGAAAAAACTGTTCTACGGTGCCGGATACCACGTCGTGCAGCTATCCTCACCGACCAGCTACGATTTCATGAGCGCCGCCTCTCGCTCCGCCACACCGGGACTCACCGGCGAAGATGCCGACGACCTCTATCGTGCGATGCAGGCCGTGCGCGCCCAGCACCCACGTCTGCAGGTCAGTGCTTTCAACCTGGTGGGTTACAGCCTGGGCGCCCTGCAAGCGGCATTCGTCAGCCAACTCGACGAAACCCGGCGTAGCTTCAATTTCAAACGTGTGCTGATGCTCAACCCGCCGGTCAATCTCTACACCTCGACCGGCAACCTAGACCGCCTGGTACAAACCCAGGTCGAGGGCATCAACAACAGCACCACCTTCTACGAGACGGTGCTGGCCAAGCTGACCCGCTATTTCCAGGCCAAGGGTTATGTTGACCTCAACGATGCGATGCTCTTCGATTTCCAGCGCTCCAAGGAGCAGCTTTCCGATGAGCAGATGGCCATGCTGATTGGTACCGTGTTCCGCTTTGCTGCTGCCGACATCGCGTTCACCTCAGACCTGATCAACAGGCGTGGTGTGATCACCCCGGCGCGCTACCCGATCAACGACAGCACAAGCCTCACACCGTTCTTCAAGCGCGCCCTGCAATGCAACTTCGACTGCTACATCAGCGAGCAGCTGATCCCGATGTGGCGAGCGCGCGATGACGGCGGCAGCATCACCCAAATGATCGACCAGATCAGTCTCTATGCCGTCGAGGACTACCTGAAAAACTCCAGCAAGATCGCCGTGATGCACAATGCCGATGACTTCATCCTCGGCCCTGGCGATCTGGGCTTTCTGCGCAGAACCCTGGGTGATCGTCTGACCGTCTACCCATTCGGCGGGCACTGCGGCAACCTCAACTACCGCGTCAACAGCGACGCCATGCTGGAGTTCTTCCGTGGTTAAGCCTCTTGCTACAACCCTGCTGCTGACCCTGCTCATGATCAGCGGCCTGACCCAGGCCCAGCATCAGGCCGACGAAGACGGCTTCAAGCGCCCCCTGGATCACCTGCAGTTTAATCCGGGCCTGAATCAGCGCGAATTCGAGCGCTCGACCCTCGATGCCCTGACTGTCTATGACCCCCTGGAGTCCTGGAACCGGCGCGTCTACCACTTCAACTACCGCTTCGATCAATGGGTGTTTCTGCCCATAGTCGACGGTTATCGCTATATCACCCCGACTGTCGTGCAACATGGGGTGAGCAACTTCTTCAGCAACCTCGGCGACGTGCCCAACCTGCTCAACAGCGTGCTGCAGCTCAAAGCCAAGCGCTCAATGGAAACCACCGCGCGCCTGTTGCTCAATACCACCATCGGCGTGGCCGGGCTGTGGGATCCGGCAAGCCGCATGGGTCTGCCAAAACAGCGCGAAGACTTCGGCCAGACATTGGGGTTCTATGGTGCACCGGCCGGGCCTTACCTGATGCTGCCGCTGCTCGGCCCCTCCAACCTGCGCGACACTGGCGGACTGGTGGTGGATTTCAGCGCCAAGAGTCAGGTCAACTGGCTGAACGTGGCCGAGGCCACCAACAGCCATCCGGAAATCTTTTTGCTCGAGACGGTCGACCAGCGCTCCACTGTCAACTTTCGTTACGGCCAGCTCAATTCGCCGTTCGAGTACGAGAAAATCCGCTACTTCTACAATGAGTCGCGCAAGCTGTTGATTGTCGAGTAAGCCGACCGCTTGACCATAGGGTCGCCCCAGGGTTTTAACCTGGCGCGACCCTTGTTCTTTCAGGAGTACCCCCATGCGTGTCGCCCAACTGGCCAAAGCCGCTACCGTCAGCGCGGAGACTGTGCGCCATTACACCGACCTCGGCTTACTGCGTCCCAGCCGCGATCCGCATAACGGCTATCAGCACTACGTCAACGACGACCTGCAGCGCCTGCGCTTTATCGCCCGCGCTCGCCGCCTGGGCTTCAGTCTCAAGGACGTGCAGAGCATTCTCGCCCGCGCCGACAGTGGTACCGCGCCCTGCAGCGAAGTTCGCGACCTGCTTGGCGAACGCCTGCTTACCCTGCAGGCGCATATCGAGGAATGTCAGCGTCTGGCCCTGGTGATGCGCAATGCGCTTGACGAGTGGGCCGAGAAACCTGAATGCGCCCCGGATGGCCAGGCCATCTGCCGGCTGATCGAAGATTTCGAACTGCCCAGCGAAAATCGTCCAGCCACGCCCTGCCCGGCCCACTAGCCATCTAATAAACTGATGATTATCCCGCGTATTTCGCAACCATCGATCTGATTGACCGGCATATGATGGGCATATTCCAACTTGAGGAGGTGCCCGATGAATCCACTGCGCAGCGTACTCGCCATCCAACCTGGCCAACCCGCGTCCGACGGTGCAGGGGTGCGCTTGAACCGGGTGATTGGCGGCGGCGGGATCGAGCGCTTCGACCCCTTCCTGATGCTCGATGAATTCGCCTCGGACAATCCTGACGACTACATCGCCGGCTTCCCGCCGCACCCCCACCGCGGTTTCGAGACCATCACCTACATGCTCGAAGGCCGCATGCGCCATGAAGACCACCTGGGCAATGTCGGTCTATTGCAAAGCGGCGGCGTGCAGTGGATGACCGCCGCCCGCGGCATCATCCACAGCGAAATGCCCGAGCAGGAACAAGGGCTCATGCGCGGCTTCCAGCTGTGGCTCAACCTGCCGGCCAAGGACAAGCTCGGCGATCCCGGCTACCGCGACATTCCGGCCAGCGAGATTCCGCACCTGACCACCTCCGCCGGGGTCGAGGTGGTGGTGATCGCCGGGCAGTTCGACGACGGCGACGTGCAGCAAAGCGGCGCGGTGCAGCGTCCGCATACCGAGCCACATCTGTTCGATTTGCGCCTGCCAGCCGGCAGCCAGATCGCTCCGCGCCTACCGGAAGGCCATCGCGCCATGCTCTATGTCTACGCCGGTACGCTTGAATTACCAGGCGCCAGTGCGCAGGCAGTACCGGCCGGACGCCTGGTGCGCTTGTCCGACAGTGGGGAGCTGCTGCTAAGCAGCCGCGACGGCGCCCAGCTGCTGCTGATCGCCGGCAAGCCGCTGGGCGAGCCCATCGTGCAATACGGGCCATTCGTGATGAATACCCAGGAAGAAATCGAGCAGGCGCTACGCGACTTCCGTGATGGCGTGCTGGCCTGATACGCGGCGCATGGCCCTGGACCCGATGTTCATGCGCAAGGACTGCAACAGCGTAGGAGGGGATGACGCTTAACCCGCCACCAGCAACGGTGGCGTAGGCTCCCAAGGCCCTATGAACCCGGAAACTCTCCCGCCCCGACGGCAGCGGTGGGCTGAAGCGGATCGCCGCCCCGCCCACCCGACGACAGCGTTACTGCGCGTACCGGCGGTACAGGCCCGGTGGCACGCCGCTGCTGTCGGTCGGTTGCCACGGCCCTTGCGGATTGGTCGCCCAACTCCAGCCACTGCTCCAGCGGTAGTAGGTGCGCTCGCGGTAATACAGATCGCGCGCGCCTTCTACTACATAGACCCCCAACCCCGCATCCCAGTGGCTTTGCGCCCCTGGCGGTGGCGCATAGCGCGGATGTGACTTGGTCACTGGCAATTGACCGATCGGCGCCGTGCTCTGCACCGCACAGCCGGCCAGACTCGACAAGCCGATGGCCAGGACAATCGCTCGCCATCGGCTCATTGCGCTTGGCCTTCGGCGGTATCGATGGTCAGTTGTTGCGGCTCGGTGGTGCTGCTGGCCAATGGTTGGCTGCGGCCAATCCATTCACCGGCGGTGGCATCGCCGCTGCGCGAAATCCGTGCGACCAACAGGACTTGCTCGAATCCGGAAATTTTCAGCTGCGGCATCATCGCGTCACTGTCCGACAGACTGACCTCGGCCGGCAGATCGGCCACGGTCAGGCGCTTGACCGCCAGCGGCATCGGCGGACCGGACGCGGCACGGGCAAAGACGAACACGCTGTCGTTCGGCTGTACCTTGTCTTTCAGTGCCGCAGCCAGGTCGACCTTGACGGTCAATTGCTGGGGCACGGCGGCAACTGGCGGTGCATCCGTCGGCGCAGCAAGGCGTTCACGGGCACGGGCAATTCCGCCCTGAATGGCTTGCCGTGAGGGGTCCTGTTCAGGCAATACGGCCACCAGACGTTCCCAGAAGCCAATGGCCTTCTCGAAACGCCCTTCCTCATAAGCGGCAATGCCGAGCAGGCCGAGACTGGTGACTTCCGCCGGGTCGGCCTTCAACGCTTCATCGGTCAGCGCCTGCAGCTGCTCGGTCCACTGTTTGTCGCTTGCGAAATACAAGGCCTGGGCCCACTGGCCGAGCAACTCCGGCTCGCGCCCGCTGTTCTCCACCGCGCGTTCGAACGCTGTGGCAGCGTCAGCTGCACGCCCCTGGGCCATGTAGGTACGACCGAGGAAATACCAGCCTTCGGCGGACTTCGGATCAGCCTTCACCGACGCCTCCAGGCGCGCGGTCATCGCTTCGATGGTCTGCGGCTGCTCGGCGAAGGTCCGCGCGCGTTCGACGTCGTCGATCGCGCCCCAATAGAGGTACAAGCCGTAACCCAGCAGCGGCATCAGCAAGGCGGCGGTCAGCGGCACCTTGCTGCCGAGCACGCCGACCCTGGCCTTGCTCTCGGCACCCTCGGTGTCGGCCAACAGTTCGCGGGCCGCTTCGTCGCGACCGTTTTGCCATTGCTCATCGCTCAGCGCACCGGCCTGGCGCTGATTCTCCAGCTCCTGCAGGCGTTCCTGATAGAGGGTGACATTCAATGCGGTGCGGTCTTCTTCGGCCTGGGCCTTGCGGCCTCGCAGGACCGGTATCAGCAGAAAACCCAGGGCAGCCAGCAACAGCAGGCCGGCGGACAGCCAGAATTCGATCATCGGTCTTTCTTATCCTGAGGCGTGTGATTTAACAGGGCAGCCAGGCGTTGCTGTTCATCGGCGGAAAGACCGCTCGAGCCCACGGACTTTCTGCCCCGGCGACGCAGTACCACCACGCCGAGCAGCACGAAGCCACTGAGCAACAGACCGGCCGGGCCATACCAGAGCAACAGGGTGCGCGCCGTGACCGGCGGCTTGTAGAGGACGAAATCGCCATAACGCGAGACCAGGAAATCGATGATCTGCTCGTTGCTCTGGCCCTCCCCCATCATCCGATAGACCTCGGCACGCAGATCCATGGCAATCGGCGCATCGGAATCCGCGATGTTCTGGTTCTGGCACTTGGGGCAGCGCAGTTCCTCAATCAGGCTGCGATAACGCTGACGCTGCGCCTCGTCGGCGAACTCGTAGGTATCGATGGCCGCCTGGGCGGTGCCGAGCAGGACCAGGCCGAGCACGGCGGCGCTGAGCAAACGCTTCATGGTGTGACCTCGTCGACCAGCGTTTGATACAGCGGCGCCAGTTTTTCGCGCCAGACCCGCTCGTCGATCACACCAACGAACTTGTGGCGAATGATGCCGTCCTTGTCGATCAGGAAGGTCTCGGGCGCGCCGTACACACCCAGATCCAGACCCAGCGAACCGCGTGCATCATTGATATTGAGCTCGTAGGGGTCGTGGAAGTCGGCCAACCACTTCTGTGCCGCGGCGTTGTCATCCTTGTAATTGACCCCATGGATGGTCACGCCCAGCTGCGCCAGCTTGTTCAATACCGGATGCTCGACCCGGCAAGAGACACACCAGGTGGCCCAGACATTGACCAGTGCCGGCTGGCCCTTGAGGTCTTCCTGGCTGATGCTTTTATCGCCCTCTACCGCGGGCAGGGAAAACGCCGGGAATGGCTTGCCGATCAACGCCGAAGGCAACTCGGAGGGATCGAGGAACAGACCGCGGTAGAGAAACAGCGCCACGCCGAGAAAGATCGCCAGCGGCAACAACAGAATCAGCCGCTTCATGCTTGCGCTCCCGCCATGCCCAGGGCCTCCCGCACGCGGGTGGTCACCTTCATCCGGTAGCGCTTGTCGGATGCCGAGAGGAAGCCACCAAAGCCCATCAGCAAGGCGCCGAACCAGATCCAGCGCACGAACGGCTTGATGTGTACGCGCACGGCCCAGGCACCCTCTTCCAGCGGTTCACCCAGGGCAACGAACAGGTCGCGGGTGATGCCGGCGTCGATCCCGGCCTCGGTCATTACCGATTGCTGCACGGTATACAGGCGCTTCTCCGGGTGCAGCACGGCGATCTGCTGGCCGTCTTCAAGGATGCGCACGGTGCCTTTGTCCGAGGTGAAATTCGGCCCTTCGAAGTGTTCGGCGCCCTCGAAGATGAATTGGTAACCACCCATTTCCACCGAGTCGCCTGGTGCCATGCGCATGTCACGCTCGAAGCTACCCATGCTGGTGAGGATAACCCCAAGCGCGCACACGGCCAGGCCGAGGTGCGCCGTCTGCATGCCCCAGTAGCTGCGGGTCAGGCTTGGCAGGCCCCTGAGCAGGCCCTTGTGGCGGGTCTTGGCATGAATGTCGCGCACTCCAGCCAATACCACCCAAGCGGACAACAGGCAGACACCCAATACCGCCCAACTGAAATCGCCAAGCATGAAGGTCGCCAGTACCGCCAATACCACGCTGCCGATCAATACCGGGGCCAGCATGCCAAGCAACCAACGCAGCGGCGTGTCCTTCCAGCGCACCAGCACACCGATCGCAATCATCGCCATCAGCAGGCCCATCAGCGGCACGAACAGCGCGTTGAAGTACGGCGGACCCACCGACAGCTTGGCCCCGGTCATGGCATCCAGCACCAGCGGATAGAGGGTGCCGAGCAGAATCATGGCGGCCGCCACCACCAGGATCAGGTTATTCACGAACAACAGGGTCTCGCGCGACCAGAGGGCGAAACCGACCTGACTCTTGACCACCGGCGCCCGGATGGCGAACAGGGCCAGCGACCCGCCGACCACGATTAACAGGAAGGCCAGGATGAACACGCCGCGCGCAGGGTCGGTGGCAAACGCATGCACCGAGGTCAGTACCCCGGAACGGACCAGAAAGGTGCCGAGCAGACTCAGGGAGAAGGCGGCAATCGCCAGCAGCACCGTCCAGCTCTTGAACACCCCGCGTTTCTCGGTCACTGCCAGAGAGTGGATCAGTGCGGTACCGACCAGCCAGGGCATGAAGGAGGCGTTCTCCACCGGGTCCCAGAACCACCAGCCGCCCCAGCCGAGTTCGTAATAGGCCCACCAGGAGCCGAGGGCGATGCCGATGCCGAGGAAGGCCCAGGCAACTATGGTCCAGGGCCGCGACCAGCGCGCCCAGGCCGCATCCAGCTTGCCGCCGAGCAAGGCGGCGATGGCGAAAGCGAAGGCCACCGAGAAACCGACGTAGCCCATGTAGAGCATCGGCGGATGGATGATCAGGCCGAAATCCTGCAGCAGCGGGTTGAGGTCGCGGCCGTCCATCGGAGTGTTCGGCAGCAAGCGCTCGAAAGGGTTGGAGGTGACGATCAGGAATAGCAGGAAGCCAATACTGATCATGCCCATCACCCCGAGCACGCGGGCGAGCATCTCCTCGGGCAACTGACGGGAGAAGATCGACACGGCAAAGGTCCAGCCGGCCAGGATCAATGCCCAGAGCAGCAGCGAGCCCTCGTGGGCGCCCCACACCGCACTGAACTTGTAGTACCAAGGCAGCGCGCTGTTGGAGTTATGGGCCACATAGGCAACGGAAAAGTCGTCGACCATGAAGGCATAGGTCAGGCACAGGAAGGCGAAGACCAGGAAGGCGAACTGGCCCCAGGCTGCGGGCTGCGCCAGGCTCATCCACTGCCGATCGCCGCGCCAGGCACCGATCATCGGCAGGCTGGCCTGTACCAGGCTCAGGCACAGGGCCAGGATCATCGCCAGATGGCCGAGTTCAGGAATCATTGCGCACCCCCTTGTGTGGCCGCGTCATGCTTTTGCTTCATTGCGCTTTGCTCCAAGGCCTGCATGACTTCCGGCGGCATGTAGTTTTCATCATGCTTGGCCAGCACCTGGTCAGCGATCAACACGCCATCGGCATTGACCTTGCCCATGGCCACGATGCCCTGGCCTTCGCGGAACAGGTCAGGAAGGATGCCGCTGTAGCGAATGGTCACGCTTTCCGCTCCGTCGGTCACCACGAAGTCGGTTTCCAGGGAATCGCTGGAGCGCTTGACCGACCCCTCTTCCACCAGCCCGCCAGCGCGGATGCGCGTGTCTTGTGGCGCCTCGCCGTTGGCGATCTGGGTCGGCGTATAGAACAGGTTGATATTCTGCTGCAGCGCACTCAGGGCCAAGGCCACGGCGATACCCACGCCGGCGAGGATCGCCAGGATGATGAACAGGCGCTTCTTGCGAACAGGCTTCATTGCAATTTCTCCCGGCGCAAGCGACGCGCCTCGTCTTGCAGGTAACGGCGGCGTGCCAAAAGCGGCAGTACGATATTCAGCGCCAGCACGGCCACGCTGATGCCAAAGGACGACCAGACGTAGGCGCCATGAGTGCCCATGGCGAGAAACTCGGCAAACGAGTTGAAGCTCATAGTTTTTTCTCCACCTGAGCTTTGACCTCGGCCATGGCCCAGCTGCTGCGCGCCTCACGCTTGAGCACCTCGAGGCGCATGCGCAGCAACAATACGACACCGAAGAAACAGTAGAAGCCAAGCACCATGATCAGCAGTGGCAGCCACATTTCCAGCGGCATGGCCGGTTTTTCGATCACGCTGAAAGTGGCGGGTTGGTGCAGGGTATTCCACCATTCCACCGAGTATTTGATGATCGGGATGTTGATCACCCCGACGATGGCCAAGACCGCACAAGCCTTGGCCGCACTGTCGCGGTTGGTGATGGCCTGGCCGAGAGCGATCACACCAAAATACAGGAACAAGAGGATCAGCATCGAGGTCAGGCGTGCATCCCAGACCCAGTAGGTGCCCCAGGTCGGCTTGCCCCAGATGGCGCCAGTCACCAATGCGATCACGGTCATCCAGGCCCCAATGGGTGCCGCCTGTTGTACCGCGACATCGGCGATCTTCATTTTCCACACCAGGCCGACCACACCGGCCACCGCCAGCATGACGTAGACCGACTGGGCCAGAAACGCTGCCGGCACATGGATATAGATGATGCGGAAGCTGTTGCCCTGCTGGTAGTCCGGTGGCGCAAACGCCAGCCCCCAGACAATCCCAACCGCCAGCAACACTATGGCAGCCGCGCTCAGCCAGGGCAGCAAGCGTCCGCTGATTTCATAAAACCACTTGGGCGAGCCCAGCTTGTGAAACCACGTCCAGTTCATCAGATTACTCATCATTCTCCGAGGTAATGGCCGCGCATTGGCCGTCCTCGGTAGCACGGTTGTAGATCACTCGCCGACACTAATCGTCAGACCGGCGGCAATCGCAAAAGGTGTCAAGGTCACCGCCAAGGCGGTGAGGCTGGCCAGCCACAACAGGTGACCAACCGCCGGCAATCCTTGCAGGCTGGCTTGCAACGCCCCGCTGCCAAGAATCAGCACCGGGATATACAGCGGCAGAATCAGCAGCGCCAGCAGCAGGCCGCCACGCTTGAGGCCCACCGTCAGCGCCGCACCGACTGCGCCGAGCAGGCTGAGCACCGGCGTGCCGAGCAGCAGCGAGAGCAACAGCACCGGCAGGCAACGCCCGGGCAAACCGAGCATCAGGGCCAACAAGGGCGCCAGCAGCACCAAGGCCAGGCCAGAAAACAGCCAGTTTGCCAGTACCTTGGCCAATACCAGAAGAGGCAAGGGGTGCGGCGAAAGGACCCACTGTTCCAGCGAGCCATCCTCGAAATCGCTACGAAACATGCCATCCAGCGAGAGCAAGACAGCCAATAATGCCGCCACCCACACAAGACCTGGCGACAGGGTTTGCAACAACTGGGTCTCCGGCCCCACGGCCAACGGAAACAGCGCGATCACGATGGCGAAGAACACCAGCGGATTGGCCAGCTCGGCAGGCCGGCGAAACAACAATCGCGCTTCGCGCGCGACCAATAAACTGAACACATTGCTCATAGAATACGCTGCCCCAGATCAAGCTCGCGGTAACCGGCGGGCTTGACCGTCAGCGTATGGTGGGTAGTCAGCAGCACCAGACCACCCATTTCGCAGTGCCACGCCAGGTGGTTTTCCAGTTGCGCCACCGCGAGCTTGTCGAGGGCGGTGAAAGGTTCATCGAGGATCCACAATGGTGGCCCGTCCAGATACAAGCGGGCCAGCGCGACACGACGCTGCTGGCCGGCAGACAGGGTATGACAGGGCACATCCTCGAAACCGCGCAGGCCAACGGCCTCCAGCGCCTGCCAGATCGCCGTGCGTTCGGCCGGACGATGCAGCGCACACAACCAGGCCAGGTTTTCTTCGGCCGTGAGCAGACCCTTGATCCCGGCGGCATGGCCAATCCACAACAGATTACGTGCCAGCTCGCTGCGCTGCGAGCCCAGCGGCTGCCCATTCAGGCGGACTTCGCCGGCCGTCGGCTGCATCAGCCCGGCGAGCAAGCGCAGCAGACTGGTCTTGCCACTGCCGTTGGGACCGCAAACCTGCAACATCTCACCGGCCGCCAAACGCAACTCGAGCCGTTCGAACAGCATGCGCCAATCCCGCTCACAGGAGAGCGCCACGGCTTCAAGAAGAGGGCTGGTCACGGCATATGCACCTAAAAAGCGGTTCAAGTCGGCAGTGTCCCGGCCGCTATACTGACGCAAGTTAAATGCGCAGCCGACCCAGACGGGGCGCGATTATACATGCCATGCCCTGCCCCCCGCAGTGGGCATTTTCGACAGGGTGTAACCCGCCAATGAGCGAAATCAGCAGTTCCCGTCCAATCGCGCCAACGCCACCGAGCAGTCGTGCCAGTGCGCCGGCAAGCGACCTGGCACTAAAGCTGCTGCAGCCACTGCAAGGCCTGCTGTCCAGCGGCGAGACCGCCAAGGCCGAGGTGGTCGCCCTCAAGGAAGTCGCGCAGAGCTTCCAGCTGCTGCTCAAGGTGACGCTGAACAATGGGCAGCAGACCACCCTGCAGGCCAGCAGTCCACGCCCCCTGGCCCAAGGCACCGCCCTGATGGTCACGGCACTCTCGGAAAGTCGCCTGGCGGTGGCCCTGCTGGCCGGTGGTGAAAAAGCCCTGACCAGCCTGGACCTCGAACAACTGCCGATCGGCACCATGCTGCAAGGCAAGGTCGTGGCGCGCGAACAGCTGGCCCAAGCCAAAGCACAGCAGGTGCTCTACAAGGTAGTCGTGAGCCTGCTCAACACCCCGCTGGCTGGCAGCAAACTGTCACTGGAAACCCCCCTGGCGCTGCCCCTCGGCAGCCTGCTCAGCGCTCAGGTGCAAGGCAGCCAGGCACTGAGTTTCCTGCCCCTCAGCGGGCGTCTCGATCAGCTCGAGTTAAGCCAGCAACTGGCCAGCCAGCAAAACCGCCAGGGCTCACTGGAGGGCTTGTTCAAGGCCCTGCAAGGTGTAGAGGGCAAGGCGTCACTGCCGGAAGGCCTGCGCACCAGCATCGACAAACTGTTCACGACCCTGCCCGATGCCGCCCAACTCAGCACCGGCAAAGGACTGAGCCAGGCCATGGCAAATAGTGGTTTGTTCCTCGAAAGCAAGCTGCTCGGTGGCCAGGGCCAGGCCCTGCCGACGGACATGAAGGCCAACCTGCTGCGCCTGATCAGCCAACTGCTGCCCACTCTGGCGAGCGGCGCACCGCTGGCCACGGCCAACGCCAGCGCAGCCATGGCCCAGGCGCTGCCGGCATTCGCCCGTGACCTACTCGGGTCCCTGGGCCAATCCAGCGCACGCCAACAGGCCTTACGCTTTCCCCTGCCATCGCGCCTGTTGCAGTCGATGGAGGGTGAAGCGGATCTGCAAACCCTGCTGAAACTGGCCGCCGCCGCCGTCTCGCGCCTGCAAACCCATCAGCTGTCGAGCCTGGCGCAGAGCCAGATCGGCCCGGATGGCAACCTGCTGACCACCTGGCAACTGGAACTGCCCATGCGCGACCAGCAGGCGCTGGTGCCCCTGCAGGTAAAAATCCAGCACGAAGAACCGCAGAAGCCGAATGACCACGAACCCAAGGAATCGCTATGGAAGGTCGAACTGGCCTTTGACCTGGAGCCCCTGGGGCCGTTGCAAGTCCAGGCCCAGCTGGCCCGTGGCAGCCTCTCCAGCCAGCTCTGGGCCGAGCGCCCGCATACCGCCAGCCTGATCGATGCCGAGCTGAACACGCTGCGTGAACGCCTGACCGCCGCCGGCCTGAATGTCGGCGAACTGGCCTGCAATCAAGGCACTCCACCCCAGGGACCAAGGACCAGCCTGGAACAACGCTGGGTTGACGAAACCGCATGAAAACACCAGCACCGCGCCAAGCCATCGCCCTGACCTATGACGGGCAAAACGCGCCCAACCTCAGCGCCAAGGGCGATGACGAGTTGGCCGAAGCGATTCTCGCCATCGCCCGCGAATATGAAGTGCCCATCTACGAGAATGCCGACCTGGTGCGCCTGCTGGCACGCCTGGAACTGGGCGAGGCGATCCCCGAGCAACTGTATCGCTGCATTGCCGAAATCATCGCGTTTGCGTGGCACTTGAAGGGCAAGTGCCCGCCGGGTTTCCAGCGCGACAACGACATCACCCCGCCACTTCCACTGCTCGACGGCCCGCCACGCTGAATAGCAGCGCCAGGCTGCAGATGGCCAGGATTCGGCGCCGATGAAATCAGTGAATGTGGGTTGCGGGGCCGGCTTTTGCCCCCACGCTAAGAGGTTGTGAAAATATGGAGTGTCGTCGTGAGACCGTCTCCAGCCGTTCGCGGCAAGGCACGCTGCAGGCGTTTGGAGATGGCCGCTGTAGGCGGGAGTTGTTTACAAGCGCTCAGCGCCTGGGCTGGTTGAGCTTGCTGATCAGCTCCGCCTCGGCCTTGCTCAGCCCGCAGGACTGGGTCAGGTCATCGACGCTGGCCCCCAGACCAACCAGGCGTGCGGCCTGGGTGAACGACAGACTGCTCGGGTCGCGCTGCTCGATCTGACTGAGCTTGTCCGGCAGTGGCGCAACGATCTGCCGTAGCTCGTGCAGTTCTTCACCCATGCGCACGCTGCCTGCCAGATAGATATCCAGGCGCTTACTCAACTCCTTGATCCGCAGATCGCGCGCCGCATCCCGCTCGGCCTGCAGCGACGCCAGATGGCGCTGCTGCATGGCCAGCCAGACGCAGGTGCCAACCAACCCAAGGCACACCACCCCGAGCAGGAATAGCGCGATCTCAAGCATTAGTTAGATACTCTCCAGCTCGGACCACTCTTCTTCGCTCATCATCTTGTCCAGCTCGACCAGAATCAGTAACTCGCCATTCTTGTTGCACACACCCTGGATGAACTTGGCCGACTCGTCGTTACCGACATTCGGCGCGGTTTCCACCTCGGACTGACGCAGGTAGACCACCTCGGCCACGCTGTCGACCATGATGCCGACCACTTGCTTGTCCGCCTCGATGATCACGACGCGGGTATTGTCGGTGACCGGCGCCGAGTCCAGGCCGAAACGCTGGCGGGTGTCGATCACCGTCACCACATTGCCCCGCAGATTGATGATGCCCAGCACGTAGCTAGGTGCGCCGGGAACGGGAGCGATCTCGGTGTAACGCAGCACTTCCTGAACCTGCATCACATTGATGCCATAGGTTTCATTGTCCAGGTGGAAGGTCACCCATTGCAGGATGGGATCTTCAGCGCCCTGTGCAGAATTCTTCTTCATATCCCTAGCCTCGTCGTAAGCCGCTCTGGGCGGCGTGCGCGGTTCAAACCGCCTGTCATCATCCGTCAGGCTCGCCACAAGGGCGAGCCTATCATTTATCAATCAGTGAGCTCGGCCATTGGCCATGCGCTTGGCCGCGCCACTGGCAATCAGCTCGGCCAGGGCCGCCACATCCAGCAAGGCGCACATGTGCTCGATCACGGTGCCTGCCAGCCAAGGTCGCAACGTGCGCTGACTGCGCCACTTGATCTCATTTGGATCCAGGCGAATCGAACGACTGACCTGATGCACGGCCAGCCCCCACTCATAGCCTTCGACTGAGATCACATACTGCAAACCCTGGCGAAAATCATCGCGATAACGATCAGGCATTACCCAGCGCGCGGTATCCAGGACTTTCAGGTTACCGGCCGGGCACGGCAGTATGCCGAGAAACCAGTCCGGCTGGCCAAATAATGGCGTCAATTCCTGCCCCGCCAGCGGAAAGATCGAACCCAGGCATACCAGCGGCACGGCCAAGGTCAGACCGGCGACGTCGAACAACAGGCATTCGAATGGCTCCTGTGCCCACTCCGGCCGCTCTCCCGGCTGCAAGCCAGGCAGCAGATTCAGCGTTGCGGCGGGCAGATTGACCTCGATCACCGACTCAACCGACACCGGCTGAGCGACCACAGCAGGTATCGGTTCGAGCAGCGGCATGACAACCGGCTGCGGCTCAGCCAGCGCCTGCACGGGTACTGCTGAGGGCAGGCCGGCATCGCGCACCTGCTCCTCCAGCACCGCGGCCGCGAACTCGTCGATGCTGCTCTCGGCCAGTTCAACAGCAGCCTCCTGCAACAAGCTGTCCAGATAGGACTGCAAGGCCAACTGGGGACGCGTGGCGGTGGCGACGGGACGACTCATAGATGGAATCCGCAAAAATAATCTGTACAACCTATCGGCCGCAGTGGCGGCATACTTGAGCTTATCGGCTCAACATTGACCATCATCTCAAGCGACCTGCGCGGCCAACTGTTGCGCCAGCAGGTGCTTGAGCAGCGCCCGATAGGCCAGTACACCGCGGCTGTTGGGGTCAAACTGTGAGGGCGTGCGCCCTGCGCGACTGGCATCACGCAAGCGCGTGTCGATCGGAATATAGGCTGGCCACAGATGCTCGGGATAGCTGTTGCGCAGCATGCGCAAGGTGCTCAGCGAGGCCTGGGTACGCCGGTCGAACAGGGTCGGCACTATGCTGTAGGGCAACGCCTGTTTACGCGACCGGTTGATCATCGCCAGGGTGCTGACCATGCGTTCCAGGCCCTTGACTGCGAGGAACTCGGTCTGCACCGGAATCACCAGATGCTGGCTGGCCGCCAGCGCATTGACCATCAGCACGCCCAGCAGCGGCGGACTGTCGATCACCGCATGGTCGTAGCCCTGCCATAACTGCGCCAGGCTCTTGGCGATGACCAGGCCCAAGCCGTTCTGCCCAGGCGATTGACGCTCGAGCGTGGCCAATGCGGTACTCGATGGCAACAGGGCTATGCGTTCATGGCTGGTGGACAACAGCAGTTGCTCCGGCAGCCCCTGGGGGACCACGCCCTGATGCAGGAACAGATCGAAGCAGCTGTGCTCAAGCGCGTCCGGATCGTGGCCGAAATAACTGGTCATCGAGCCGTGGGGATCGAGATCGACCACGACCACGCGCTTACCGGCATCGGCCAGCAGGCCGGCCAAGGCGATGGCGGTGGTGGTCTTGCCAACACCACCCTTTTGATTGGCTACTGCCCAGACTCTCATGGTGTTTGTCCTCCCGGCATGATCCAGACCCTACCGAGAACAGGCGCTGCCCTAGGGGGCAAGCGACGGGGAATTGACGGCACCCGTTGAAGGGGCCTGCATTGCAGCTGGTGCTGCAGGTTGTGTGCCAGCCCGCTGCAGGGCGCTATCGGGGCGTGCATTGGCGCTGCCGACACCGCTCACGCTGCGGCGCACATCCAGGTTGCGCGACACCACCAGCACCACCCGGCGGTTACGTGCCCGGCCATCGGCCGTGGCGTTATCCGCCACCGGTTGAAACTCACCATAGCCCACTGATGCCAGCCGCCCAGGGTTAACCCCATCCATGGCAAGCATGCGCACGATGCTGGCCGCCCGGGAGGCAGACAACTCCCAGTTGGTTGGATACTGGGCGGTCTTGATCGGCAGGTTGTCGGTAAAGCCCTCGACATGCACCGGATTCTCATAAGGCGCCAGAATCTTGGCAATCTTCTCGATAAGGTCGAAGGCCGCATTGTTCGGCAGGGCATCGCCACTGGGGAACAACAGACTGGAACTGAGCTCGATCTCGATCCACAACTCGTTGCCGCTCACCTTCAACTGCTTGGAGTCGATCAACCCGGCAAACGCCAGGCGCATGCTGTCGGCAATGCTCTGCAGAGAGTCGGCAGGCTGACTGGCCTGCTCGTCCTCATCGACCAGCGAGCGGTCCGGTTCCGTGGTTCGCGGCCGCTCATCGCCCACCGGGATAGGCTTGATCGCACGGTCGGGCTGGTTGAACACCCCGGTCAGGCTGTCCGAGAGAATCTTGTACTTGCCCTCATTGACCGAGGACATCGAATACATCACCACGAAAAAGGCAAACAGCAGGGTAATGAAGTCGGCGTAGGAGACCAGCCAACGCTCATGATTTTCGTGCTCTTCATGGTGCCTGCGACGAGCCATGGTTACTCCATGAAGCCTTGCAGCTTCAACTCGATGGAGCGCGGGTTTTCACCTTCGGCGATCGACAGAATGCCTTCCAGCAACATCTCACGGTAACGCGACTGACGCTGGGCGACGGCCTTGAGCTTGTTGCCAATGGGCAGCAGCAGCAGGTTGGCGAAACCGACCCCGTAGATGGTGGCGACAAATGCCACGGCAATCCCGCTGCCGAGCTTGCTCGGATCGGCCAGGTTGCCCATCACATGGATCAAGCCCATCACCGCGCCAATGATGCCGATGGTCGGTGCGTAGCCGCCCATGCTTTCGAAGACCTTGGCGGCCTGGATATCGCGGCCTTCCTGGGTGTACAGATCGACCTCAAGAATGCTGCGGATGGCTTCCGGCTCGGCGCCATCGACCAGCAGCTGCAAGCCCTTGCGCGCATAAGGATCGGTCTCGGTATCGGCCATCGCCTCGAGGCCGAGCAGGCCTTCCTTGCGCGCGACCATACTCCAACCGACGACATGCTCGATGCCGCCGACCAGATCGATGTGCGGCGGGAAGAATATCCAGCGCAGAATCACCAGGGCACGCTTGAATACGCTGACCGGCGCCTGCAGGAACGCCGCGCCCAGGGTGCCGCCGATCACGATCAACGCCGCCGGGCCATTGAGCAGCGCCATGACATGACCACCCTCCAGATAGTTACCACCCAGAATGGCGACAAACGCCAGGATGACCCCTATCAGGCTCAGCACATCCATTACACACAGGCCTCTGCCAAGTGCCTACCGATGTCGTCGAGGCTGTAGATGGCGTCCACCAGATTGGCTTTGACCACCGCCATCGGCATGCCATAGATCACGCAGCTGGCCTCATCCTGCGCCCACACGTGACTGCCCTCCTGCTTGAGCAGGCGCGCACCCTCGCGCCCATCGGCGCCCATGCCGGTCAAGACCACCGCCAGCACCTTGTCATGAAAGGCCTTGGCCGCCGAGCCGAAAGTAATGTCGACACAGGGTTTGTAGTTCAGGCGCTCATCGCCCGGCAAAATCCTGATGGCGCCGCGACCGTCGATCATCATCTGCTTGCCGCCCGGAGCCAGCAGCGCCAACCCTGGACGCAACAGATCGCCATCCTCGGCTTCCTTGACGCTGATCCGGCACAGCTTGTCCAGACGCTCGGCAAATGCCTTGGTAAAAGCCGCGGGCATGTGCTGGATCAGCACCAGCGGCGCCGGGAAGTTGGCCGGCAACTGGGTCAGCACACGCTGCAGAGCCACGGGCCCCCCGGTCGAGGTGCCGATGGCCACCAGCCTGTAGGACTTGCGTTTTGGCGCACTCGTGCGCGCAGTAACCGACGTGGAGGCTGGCACAGGCACCGGGATGCTGACGCCAGGACGACCGAGGCTACTGCGCGCCGCCGGCTTTCCCAGGGTGCTGACGCTCGCTGCTGGCGCCGCGACCAGTCCGCGGCGATTGCTGCGGGCAATGCTGTGCACCTTCTCGCAGAGCAGTTGCTTGACTTTTTCCGGGTTACGCGAAATGTCTTCGAAGTTTTTCGGCAGGAAATCCACCGCCCCGGCATCCAGCGCATCGAGCGTGACGCGGGCGCCTTCGTGGGTCAGCGAGGAAAACATCAATACTGGAGTCGGGCAGCGCTGCATGATGTTACGTACCGCGGTGATGCCGTCCATCATCGGCATCTCGTAATCCATGGTGATCACGTCGGGTTTGAGCGCCAGCGCTTGATCGATGGCTTCGCGACCATTGGTCGCCGTACCGATTACCTGGATATTCGGATCGGCAGAGAGAATTTCAGAAACGCGCCGGCGAAAAAAGCCGGAATCGTCCACCACCAACACCTTAACCACTATAAACACTCCTAAACGGCGCCGAGCGAGTCGGCGCCGCGATCAATCAGATGCGCCGCGCGTAGCGCTTGAGCATGCTCGGCACGTCGAGAATCAAGGCAATACGTCCATCGCCCGTGATGGTAGCGCCAGACATACCCGGAGTGCCCTGGAGCATTTTGCCCAACGGCTTGATCACCACTTCCTCCTGACCAACCAGCTGATCGACGACGAAACCGATGCGCTGGCTACCAACAGTGAGAATCACCACATGGCCCTCGCCCGGCTCGTCATGGGCAGCGCTGCGTACCAGCCAGCGCTTGAGGTAGAACAGCGGCAGCGCCTTGTCGCGCACTATCACCACTTCCTGGCCATCGACCACGTTGGTGCGCGACAGGTCGAGGTGGAAAATCTCGTTGACGTTGACCAGCGGGAAAGCGAAGGCCTGGTTGCCCAGCATGACCATCAATGTCGGCATGATCGCCAGGGTCAGCGGTACCTTGATGACGATCTTCGAGCCCTGGCCCTTGACCGAGAACACGTTGACCGTGCCGTTGAGCTGAGAAATCTTGGTCTTCACCACGTCCATGCCGACCCCGCGGCCGGACACGTCGGATATCTCGGTCTTGGTCGAGAAGCCAGGGGCGAAGATCAGGTTGTAGCATTCGAACTCGTTGAGCCTATCGGCTGCGTCCTTGTCCAGCAGGCCCTTCTCCACGGCCTTGGCACGCAACTGATCGGCGTCCATGCCTTTGCCATCATCGGAAATCGACAGGAGGATGTGATCGCCTTCCTGCTCGGCCGAGAGCACCACCTTGCCGCCGCGCGACTTGCCCGCGGCCTCGCGCTCTTCCGGCGTTTCGATGCCGTGGTCGACGGCGTTGCGCACCAAGTGCACCAGAGGATCGGCGAGCGCCTCGACCAGGTTCTTGTCCAGGTCGGTTTCTTCACCGACCAGTTCAAGATTGATCTCTTTCTTCAGGCTGCGCGCCAGATCACGAACCAGCCGCGGGAAGCGGCCGAAGACCTTCTTGATCGGCTGCATGCGCGTCTTCATCACCGCCGTCTGCAGGTCCGCGGTGACCACATCGAGGTTGGAGACGGCTTTGGCCATGGCCTCATCGGCGCTGTTGGAGCCCAGGCGCACCAGACGGTTACGCACCAGCACCAGTTCGCCGACCATGTTCATGATCTCGTCCAGGCGCGCGGTATCCACCCGTACGGTGGTTTCCGCTTCGCTGGGTGCTGGCGCCTTTTCGGCGACCGCGGCGGTCGGTGCCGGCGCTTTCAGCGGAGTCACCTTGGCCGCGGGTTTGGCGACGGGCTGAGCGGCGGCTGCGGGTTGGGCCGCAACAGCAGCCGCTACCGGTGCTGCGGGCGTCTTGGCGAGCGCGGCCGGCTCGACAAATTTGCCCTTGCCGTGCAACTGATCGAGCAATGCCTCGAATTCATCGTCGCTGATCTCGTCGCCAGCGCCTGGCGCAACGGGCGTTGCGACCGGTGCAGATGCCACGGCCACTGCTGGGGCAACGAACTGGCCCTTGCCATGTAACTGGTCGAGCAGCGCCTCGAATTCATCGTCGCTGATCTCGTCGCCAGCGCCTGCTGCAACGGGCGCTGCAACCGGCGCAGCTGCCGCGGCCACTGCAGGTGCCGCGAACTGGCCCTTGCCATGCAACTCATCGAGCAACGACTCGAACTCGTCATCGCTGATTTCGTCGCTGCCGACGCTGCTGCTCGCCACCTTGTCAGGCGATTCGGTCAGCGCATCGAGCAACTGTTCGAATTCATTGTCGGTGATATCGCCAGACGTGGCCTCGGCGACGGCTTGTTCGACCGCAACGGCAGCAGCCGGCTCGGCAAGACGCGCCAGGGCCGCCAGCAACTCCCGGGTGGCCGGAGTCGGCGCAACGCGCTCACGCACTTCAGTGAACATGCCATTGACCGCATCGAGTGCTTCCAGCACTACATCCATCAACTCGGAGTCGACGCGCCGCTCACCCTTGCGCAGGATGTCGAAGACGTTTTCTGCGATATGGCAGCATTCAACCAACTCATTGAGCTGGAGAAAACCGGCGCCACCTTTGACGGTATGGAAACCGCGAAAAATAGCGTTGAGCAGATTCATGTCGTCCGGGCGGCTCTCAAGCTCCACCAGCTGCTCGGACAGTAGTTCAAGAATCTCGCCGGCCTCTACCAGGAAGTCCTGGAGGATTTCTTCATCGGCGCCGAAGCTCATAAGACGTGCTCCTAAAATCCCAGGCTGGAAAGCAGATCGTCGACGTCATCCTGATTGGATGCGACGTCTTCACGCTTATCGGCATGAATCTGCGGACCTTCACCGTGGGAAGGCTCTTTTTGTTGTTCTTGTTCAGCACGCAGCACGGCGTGGTCATGCTCGATACCGGCAAAACGGTCGACCTGACTGGCCATCAGCACCAGTTTGAGCAGGTTGCTTTCCACTTCGGTGACCAGTTGCGTCACCCGCTTGATCACCTGGCCAGTCAGATCCTGATAATCCTGCGCAAGCAGGATATCGTTGAGCTGGGCCGACACCTGGACGCTGTCGCGCTCACTGCTGGCGAGAAACAGTTCAATTCGCTTGGCCAGGTCACGGAAGCCATCGGCGCCCATTTCCCTGCGCATGAAACGGCCCCAATCGGCACTCAGGCTCTGCGCCTCGGCACCGATACTGTTAACCAGGGGTGAACTCTGTTCAACCAGATCCATGGTGCGATTGGCCGCTTTCTCGGTCATCGTCACCACATAGTTCAGGCGCTCGGTGGCGTCGGTGATTTGCGAGACTTCCGTGGCATGCGGTACACGTGGATCGAGCTGGAAATTGACGATGGCGTTATGCAGCTCGCGCGTCAGCTTGCCGACTTCATGATACAGACCACGGTCGCGAACCTTGTTGATATCGTTGATCAGTTGTACCGCTTCGCCAAAATCGCCGTGTTCCAGGCTATCCACCAATTGGCGAGCGTGGGTTTTCAGGGTCGACTCGAAGTCACCCTGAGTGGAATCATCGTGTTCCATAGTGCCCTCGCGGCAGACATCAGCCGTTGACCCGCTCGAAGATTTTTTCAATCTTTTCTTTCAGCACCTGGGCTGTGAACGGTTTAACCACATAGCCATTCACCCCGGCTTGTGCGGCCTCGATGATCTGATCGCGTTTCGCTTCAGCGGTCACCATCAGCACCGGCAACTGCTTCAGGCGCTCGTCTGCACGCACCGCACGTAACAAGTCGATTCCGGTCATGCCTGGCATATTCCAGTCAGTCACCAGAAAATCGAAACTGCCGCTTTGCAGCATCGGCAGTGCAGTGGTGCCGTCATCGGCCTCCGCGGTATTGGTGAACCCCAAGTCACGCAGGAGGTTCTTGATGATCCGGCGCATCGTTGAAAAGTCATCAACGATGAGGATTTTCATGTTTTTGTCCAAGTCGACCTCCGTACAGTCCCAAACGAACCCAGCACCTGGGCACGCTTTTAATCGTGAAACCGGCCTGTCAGGCCGCTGCAAAACTACTTCGCTAGATTTTCCAACGGTCTGCTGATTTAACTGCTCAGCTCGCTCGCCATTCCTCCAGTCGTGCGCGCAAGCGTGCGGCACACTGACTATGCAACTGACTGACGCGCGATTCGCTAACCCCCAGAACCTCACCAATTTCCTTGAGATTCAATTGTTCGTCGTAATACAGCGACAGCACCAGCCGCTCCCGCTCGGGCAGGTGGCTGATGGCATCGGCCAACGCCGCCTGGAACCGCTCGTCCTCAAGCTCCCGCGAGGGTTCTGGGTGAGTGGAACTGGCGTCTTCGTGCAGCCCGCCATGCTCGCCGTCCTGCAGCAAATCGTCGAAGCTGAACAGCCGGCTGCCCAAAGTGTCGCCAAGGATGCCGTAGTAATCTTCGAGACTCAATTGGAGTTCGGCCGCAACCTCCTGATCTTTAGCGTCGCGACCGGTTCTTGCTTCAATTACCCGAATTGCGTCGCTGACCATGCGGCTGTTGCGATGCACCGAACGCGGCGCCCAATCGCCTTTGCGCACCTCATCGAGCATCGAGCCGCGAATGCGAATGCCGGCGAACGTTTCGAAACTGGCACCTTTGCTGGAGTCGTATTTCTTCGAGGCTTCGAGCAGGCCGATCATCCCGGCCTGGATCAAGTCATCCACCTGCACGTTGGCCGGCAAGCGCGCCAACAAGTGATAGGCAATCCGTTTGACCAGGGGCGCGTGGCGCTCGATCAACTGGTGCTGGGCGTCCTGGGTCTGAGCCTTGCTGTACATACGGAGTCCAGAAGCTGCTGTCATATGGCCGTATCCGCGGTCGGTTGCTGCACCAGGCGCTCGACGAAAAACTCCAGATGGCCGCGTGGATTGGCCGGTAGCGGCCAGGCATCGACTTTCTGGGCAATCGCTTTGAACGCCAGGGAACACTTCGAACGCGGGAAAGCTTCGTAGACCGCACGCTGTTTTTGCACGGCCTTGCGTACCGATTCATCGTAAGGCACCGCGCCGACATATTGCAGCGCGACGTCGAGGAAGCGGTCGGTAACCTTGGTCAACTTAGCAAACAGGTTGCGGCCTTCCTGTGGGCTGTGCGCCATATTTGCCAGAACGCGGAAACGGCTCATGCCGTGGTCGCGATTGAGCAGCTTGATCAGGGCGTAGGCGTCAGTGATCGAGGTTGGCTCGTCACACACCACCACCAGCACTTCCTGGGCGGCGCGTACGAAGCTGACCACTGAATCGCCAATCCCGGCGGCGGTATCGACAATCAACACATCGAGGTTTTCGCTGATGTCGCTGAAGGCTTGAATCAGCCCGGCATGCTGCATGGGCGAGAGCTGCACCATGCTTTGCGTACCGGAGGCGGCGGGTACGATACGAATGCCGCCGGGGCCTTGCAGCACCACGTCACGCAGCTCGCACTCGCCACTGATCACATCGGCCAGCGTACGCTTGGCCGTGAGGCCAAGCAGCACGTCGATGTTGGCCAGACCCAAGTCGGCGTCCATCACCATCACCCGCCGACCGAGATCAGCCAGGGCCATCGCCAGATTCACCGACACATTGGTCTTGCCGACGCCACCCTTGCCGCCGGTCACCGCAATCACCTGTACGGGATGCATACCCATGTTATCTACACACCTTGTCTGACTTCGACTGGAACCATGTGGCTGCCTGCACTCCGCCAATCCACTGCCGGGTACCACGCGCTGCCGCATTTCGCTTGATCATTGCCGCTATGGCCATTAACCGGCGCGTCGCGCCGGGTGCTGATAAAGCCCGGCGAACATTTCGGCCATTGTATCTTCACTTGGGTCCTCGGCGCTTTGCAGCCCCACTGCACGACTCACCAGCTGATGGCTGCGCGGCACCTGCAAATCATCCGGAATCCGTGGACCATCGGTGAGATAGGCTACCGGTAGACGCTGGCCAATAGCCAGACCTAAAACCTCGCCCAGGCTGGTGGCTTCATCCAGCTTGGTCAGGATGCAACCGGAAAGACCGCAGCGCTTGTAGCTGTGGTAGGCGGCCTTGAGCACCTGGCTCTGGCTGGTAGCCGCCAGGACCAGGTAATTCTTGGCCTTGACTCCGCGACTGGCCAGGGTTTCCAGCTGCATGCGCAGGGCGGGATCACTGGCCGGCAAGCCGGCGCTATCGATCAAGACCACACGCTTGCGTGCCAGCGGCACCAGCGCCTGGGTCAGCGACTGACCGGGATCGACCAGGGTCACCGGCACATTGAGGATCCGCCCCAGGGTCTTCAGTTGTTCCTGGGCGCCAATCCGATAGCTGTCCAGACTGACCAGGGCGACATGCTGGGCGCCGTACTTGAGCACATAACGCGCGGCCAGCTTGGCCAGAGTCGTGGTTTTACCCATGCCGGCCGGACCGACCAGGGCGATCACCCCACCCTCTTCCAGCGGCTCCTGCTGCGGCGTTTGAATCGCATGGGCCAGGTGAGCGAGCAGCATGCCCCAGGCCTGGCGAGGTTCGGCGACATTCGCCACACGCTCGAGCAACACCCGCGACAACTCGGCGGGCAAGCCCATGCGCTGCAGACGCCGCCAGAGATTGGCCTGCTGCGGCCGACGCGTCTGCATCTGCCCCCAGGCCATGGAACCCAGCTGCACTTCGAGCAATTCACGCAAACCGTGCAATTCGGAGCGCATGGCCTCGAGTGCACCCTGGTCGCCGCTGGCCATTGGCGCTGGCGCTGCCATATGCAGGGCGGTGTCCAGGTTGTCGAGCGGCGCCACCGGCTCTTCAGCGAACAGCTGGCGGTCCTTGCTGGCGTCGGCCTGAGTACGCGTGACCAGCTCGGCCTGCGCCGAGGCGATGCGAGCTTGAGTCTGGCGCAGCTCGGCTTCCAGCGCCGCGTTCGGTTGCCGAGCAGGTGCGGCGGGGATCTGGTAGTCCAGTGCGGCGGTCAGCTCGACACCGCCGGCAACCCGACGGTTACCGATGATCGAGGCGTCCGCGCCCAACTCATCGCGGACCAGCTTCATGGCTTGGCGCATATCGGCAGCGAAAAAGCGTTTGACCTGCATGGCCTGTTACCTCGGTTAATTCTGCCCCACCGTTGCGACGATGGTGACCTGCTTGTTGTCCGGGATTTCCTGGTAAGCCAGCACATGCACACTTGGCACTGCCAACCGTGCAAACCGCGAGAGCATCGCCCGAACCGGTCCGGCTACCAGCAGGATCACTGGCTTGCCGAGCATTTCCTGGCGCTGCGCTGCTTCCACCAGGGAACGCTGCAGCTTCTCGGCCATGCCCGGTTCCAGGAGGATGCCCTCCTCGGAGCCTTGACCGGCCTTCTGTAGACTGTTTAGCAATATCTGTTCCAACCTTGGCTCAAGGGTGATCACAGGCAGCTCCAGCTCTAGTCCCACGATGCTTTGCACGATGGCGCGAGCCAAGGCGACCCGCACTGCCGCAACCATCGCGGCGGGATCTTGACTCTTAGGCGCCACGTTGGCGATGGCTTCGGCGATGGTGCGGATGTCGCGCACCGGAACCTGCTCCTGCAGCAGCGCCTGCAACACCTTGAGCAGGGTCGACAGCGACACCAGGCCCGGCACCAGCTCCTCGGCCAACTTCGGCGAACTTTTCGCCAGCAACTGCATGAGCTGCTGCACTTCCTCGTGGCCAAGCAGCTCATGCGCGTGCTTGTGCAAGACCTGGTTGAGGTGGGTCGCGACCACGGTGCTGGCATCGACCACGGTGTAACCCAGCGATTGCGCCTGATCGCGCTGGCCCGGGTCGATCCACACCGCCTCCAGACCGAACGCCGGATCTTTGGCGGCAACCCCATTGAGGGTGCCGAATACCTGACCCGGATTGATCGCCAATTCGCGATCCGGGTAGACCTCGGCCTCGGCCACGCTGACGCCCATCAAGGTCAAGCGGTAGGCGCTGGGCTGCAGGTCGAGGTTGTCGCGGATATGCACCGAAGGCATGAGAAAGCCCATCTCCTGGGAGAGCTTCTTGCGCACGCCCTTGATCCGCGCGAGCAACTGGCCACCCTGGTTGCGGTCGACCAGCGGAATCAGCCGGTAGCCGACCTCCAGGCCGACCATGTCCACCGGCATGACATCGTCCCAACCAAGCTCCTTGACCTCCTGGGCGCGCTGGGCGGGCAGCAGTTCCTGCTGGCGCTGCACCTCATGCACTTCCTCTGCCTTGGCCTTGCGCTGCTTGTTGGCGATCCAGTAGGCACCGCCCGCAGCGACCAGACCGAGACTGATAAAGGAAAAATGCGGCATGCCGGGCACCAGGCCCATGGCGATCATGATCGCCGCGGCCACGGCCAGGGCGCGCGGCGAGGCGAACATCTGCCGATTGACCTGAGCGCCCATGTCTTCCGAGCTGGAGACGCGGGTGACCATGATCGCCGCAGCGGTCGACAGCAGCAGCGAGGGGATCTGGGCGACCAGGCCGTCACCGATGGTCAGCAGGGTGTAGACCTTGCCGGCATCGGCAAAACTCAAGCCGTGCTGGAAGATGCCGATGGCGATACCACCGATCAGGTTGATGAACAGGATCAGCAGGCCAGCGACCGCATCGCCACGGACGAACTTGCTGGCACCGTCCATGGAGCCGTAGAAGTCGGCCTCCTGGGACACTTCGGCGCGGCGTATCTTGGCTTCCGCCTGCTCGATCAGGCCGGCATTCAGGTCCGCGTCGATGGCCATCTGCTTGCCGGGCATGGCATCCAGGGTAAAACGCGCGCTGACCTCGGAAATCCGCCCGGCCCCCTTGGTCACCACCACGAAGTTGATGATCATGAGGATGGCAAACACCACGATACCGACCACGTAGTTGCCGCCGATCACCACTTCGCCGAAGGCCTGGATCACCTGCCCCGCCGCACCATGACCGTCATGACCGTTGAGCAATACCACGCGGGTGGACGCGACGTTCAGCGCCAGCCGGAGCAAGGTCGCCGCCAGCAAGATGGTCGGGAAAACCGCGAAATCCAGCGGCCGCAAGGAATAGATGCCGACCAGCAGCACCACGATCGACAGGGCGATGCTGAAGGTAAACAACACGTCGAGCAGGAACGGCGGAATCGGCAGCATGACCATGCCGAGCATGACCAGCAGCATCAAGGGGATGCCCAGATTGCCCTGACGCAACCCCGACAGGTTGCTGCGCACGTTACCGACCATTTGTGAGCGATCTACTGCCACATCCCTACCCCAGCCAATTCAATCTTTTGACGCTAATTGCGCCTTTGCCTAGGGATTTGCAAGAAGCTGTCCAACTTTGACGGCACGGGGAATATGCGATGGGGGCCGAGCACATCGGCAGTGCGGGCTGGACCAGACCGTCTCGCCAAGCCGCAGGTGATGTTCGCGCAGGACAGCCGATTACCCAGGGCGTGACCCACGCCATGTCGGCTTACACGCACCTGCCGGCACGGTCCTCGCGACCTACTCGTCGCGGCGTAAATCCGGCGGAATCGGCAAATCCGGCAACGGCGCCGGGCGCTTGCCTTTGCCAGCCTGGTACTGGCGAATCTGGTAGACGTAGGCCAGCACCTGGGCCACCGCCAGGTACAACCCGGCCGGGATTTCCTGGTCCAGCTCGGTGGAATAGAACACCGCGCGCGCCAGCGCCGGCGACTCCAGCAGCATGACCTGGTGCTCCTGAGCGATCTCGCGAATCTTCAAGGCGGTAAAGTCGCCGCCCTTGGCCAACAACACCGGCGCACTGCCTTTGGCCGGGTCGTATTTCAAGGCCACGGCGAAGTGGGTCGGGTTGGTGATCACCACGTCTGCCTGCGGCACCGCCTGCATCATGCGCCGCTCGGTCATCTCGCGCTGCAACTGGCGGATCCGCTGCTTGACCTCGGGCTTGCCCTCACTGTCCTTGTATTCGTCGCGCACTTCCTGCTTGGTCATCATCATCTTCTGCTTGTTGTCCCAGAGCTGAAACGGCACATCCACCGCCGCAATCAACACCAGCCCGCAGGCCATCCACAGCGCGCTCCAGCCAACCACCTGGGCCGCGTGCATAATCGCCGACTCCAGCGGTTCATGAGCGATCGCCAGCAGGTCGCCGACATTTGCCGCCAGCACCGCCAGTGCCACGGTAAGCACGAGCGTGAACTTGGCCAGTGCCTTGAGCAGCTCGACCAGCGCCTTGGCCGAGAACATCCGCTTGAGCCCCGCCAGCGGATCCATCCGGCTGATCTTGGGCGCCATGGCCTTGGCCGAGAACAGCCAGCCGCCCAAGGCAATCGGCCCGACGATCGAGGCAATCAGCAATGCCAGAAACAATGGCAGCATGGCGTCCACGGCAACTTTTCCCGAGGCCAGCAGCCCGATCGCCATGGAGCGCTCATCCATGATGACCTCGCGCGGCAGGGAAAAATTACTGCTCATGATGGATATCAAGGCGCTGCCCAGGCTGCCGCCAAAAGCCAGCAAGCCGCCAGTTCCGGCCAGCATGATCGCCAGGGTATTGAGCTCGCGGGAGCGAGCAATCTGACCTTTCTCACGGGATTCACGAAGGCGTTTCTCCGTGGGTTCTTCGCTTTTATCGGCACCGCTTTCCGATTCGGCCATGACTTAACTCGCTCGCGCCATTTCGCGCAACAGTTGCAGGGCTTCGCTGGCGAATACCTGGTACTGCGCGAGAATATCGGCCATGCCAATCCAGAGAATCACCATCCCCATGACCAGGGTCAGCGGAAAACCGATGGAGAAAATATTCAGCTGCGGCGCGGCGCGGGTCATCACCCCGAACGCCAGGTTGACCACCAGCAGCGCGGTGATCGCCGGCAACACCAGGATCAGCGCCGCGCCTATTACCCAGCCCAGCTTATTGGCCAGCTCCCAGTAGTGCTCGACCAGGAAGCCGCCGCCAACCGGCAGGGTGACGAAACTCTCGGCCAACACCTCGAACACCACCAGGTGGCCGTTCATGGCAAGAAACAACAAGGTCACCAGCATTAGCAGGAACTGACCGATCACCGCCACTGAGATGCCATTGGCCGGATCGACCATGGAGGCAAAGCCCAGGCCCATCTGCGTCGCCACGATCTGCCCGGCAACGACGAATGCATGGAAGAACAACTGCAGGACAAACCCCAGCATCACCCCGATCAGCACCTCCTGGGCGATCAGGATAAATGTCGGCAGGCTTAGCGCATCGACCTGCGGCATTGGCGGCAGATTGGGCATCAATACCAGGCAAATCGCCAGCGACAGATACAGGCGCACGCGCATCGGCACCAGTTGCGTGCCAATGATCGGCATCACCATCAGCAGAGCCGCGATACGAAATAGCGGCAGCAGGAAAGAACCCACCCAGCCGCCGATCTGCGCATCGCTCAGTTCCAGCATGTCAGCACCCGTGGAGAGAACGTGGCGAGTAGCGCCCGCAGATTCGCCGCGAGCAAATCTGCGCGGCGGCAAGCTGGCACGCAGTAGATTTATGCATGGGCATTCAGCCGATCAACAGCGGAATATTCATGATCAAGTTCTGCATGTACTCGATCATCCGCTGGGCCAGCCAGGGCCCGGCAACGATCAGGGTGATCAAAATCACCAGCAGGCGCGGCAGAAAGCTCAGGGTCTGTTCGTTGATCTGGGTGGCGGCCTGGAACATGGCGACCATCAAGCCGACCAGCAGGCTGGGCACGACGATGATCGCGACTATGGTGGCGGTCAGCCACAGCGCCTCGCGAAACAGGTCGACGGCAACCTCGGGCGTCACGGCGAGACCCCGCCGAAGCTGGCGGCAAGGGTACCCATGATCAACGCCCAGCCATCGATCAGGACAAACAGCATGATTTTGAACGGCAGGGAAATGATCAGCGGCGAGAGCATCATCATGCCCATGGCCATGAGGATACTGGCCACCACCAGATCGATCACCAGAAACGGAATGAAGATCATGAACCCGATCTGGAACGCCGTTTTCAGCTCGGAGGTCACGAACGCCGGCACCAGGATAACCAGCGGCGCGTCTTCCGGACTGGCGATATCAGTACGCTTGGACAGGCGCATGAACAGCTCCAGATCGCTTTCGCGGGTCTGCGCCAGCATGAAGTTCTTGATGGGCCCCTCAGCCTTGGCAATCGCCTCCTGGGCGGGCAATTGCTCGTTCAGATAAGGCTGCAAGGCATCGTTATTAATCTGCTCGAACACCGGCGCCATGATGAACAGGGTCAGAAACAGCGCCAGGCCGATGAGAATCTGGTTGGACGGCGTCTGCTGCAGGCCCAGGGCCTGACGAAGAATCGAGAATACGATAATGATGCGAGTGAAACTGGTCATCAGCATCAGGAAGGCTGGAATGAAACTCAGCGCCGTCATGATCAACAAGATCTGCAGACTGACTGAGTACTCCTGCTGACCTGCCGCGTCGGTGCTCAGGGTAATCGCCGAAATCGACAACGGATTGTCGGCGGCAAACACCACGGGTGCGACCAGGGTGAACAGCAGAACCAACAGCAGGCGCAACGCGCTCATCAAGACTTGTCCTTCTGATCCTTGCCCAACAACTCCATCAAGCGCTGGGCGAACTCGGTCGACGCCGGCTCGCCATCAGGCAAGTGCACCGGCTCTTTCAGCACATGCAGGGGCGCAATGCGTCCCGGCGTCAGACCGAGAAGCAGCTGTTCGCCGCCCACCTGCACCAGCACCAGTCGATCGCGGGGGCCGAGCGCCTGACTGGCGACTATCTTGATCACCTGGCCGCCGCGCGGACCTAGCTGCTGGACCCGGCGCATCACCCAGGCGAGCAGAAAAATCAGGCCGACCACCAGCAACAGGCCAAGCAGCAACTGCAGCAGCTGCCCGGTGATGCCGCTGCCGGCCATGGGCATGGCTGCTTGCGCTGCCGGCTCGGCAGCCAGGGCGGTGAACGGCAGAAGCAAGGCAACGCCTGAAAATCTGAACATGAGCGGGCTCTGTCGGTGCATTAGCGCAGTTTCTTGATCCGTTCGCTGGGGCTGATCACGTCGGTCAGGCGGATGCCGAACTTCTCGTTGACCACTACCACTTCGCCATGGGCAATCAGGGTGCCGTTGACCAGCACGTCCAGCGGCTCGCCCGCGAGACGATCGAGCTCGATCACCGAACCCTGGTTGAGCTGCAACAGGTTGCGAATGGTGATGTCGGTGTTGCCAACTTCCATGGAGATCGACACCGGAATATCGAGAATCACATCGAGATTCGGCCCGTCCAGACTGACGGGCAGATTACCCTTGGGCACGCTGCCGAATTCTTCCATGGGTGCACGGGGCGGAGCCGCTGCAGCCATCCCACCGACGGCGAGCATGGCATCGATATCATCCTGATTGGCATCGTCACCGGACTCGGACAAGGCGGCTGCCCACTCGTCGGCCAGCGCCTGCTCCTCGGGGGAGGTGTGTTCATTTTCGTCTGCCATCGTGTGTCCTCGGCTGGCTGGTAGCGGGTTGGGCGAGCGCGGTGCGGGGCAATAACACCCTGTCAGCGCTGGCGGTCGATAGGCTCTAACACTTGCAGCGCCAGGTTGCCTTTGTGCGCGCCAAGCTTGACCTTGAAGGTCGGTACACCATTGGCGCACATGATTACGTTTTCAGGAATATCCACCGGAATCACATCGCCCGGCTGCATGTGCAGGATGTCACGCAGCCTCAGCTGGCGCTTCGCCACCGTGGCGCCGAGCGGCACGCTGACGTCGAGAATGTCTTCGCGCAGGGACTTGACCCAGCGCTCGTCCTGATCGTCGACGTCGGACTGGAAACCGGCATCGAGCATCTCGCGGATCGGTTCGATCATCGAATAAGGCATGGTGATGTGCAGGTCGCCGCCACCGCCGTCCAGTTCGATATGGAAGGTCGACACCACAATGACTTCGCTGGGGCTGACGATGTTGGCCAGGGCCGGGTTGACCTCCGAATTGACGTACTCGAAGTTGATGTCCATGACCGCGTGCCAGGCTTCTTTCAAGTCAACGAACGCCTGATCCAGCACCATGCGCACCACGCGCAATTCGGTCGGGGTGAACTCGCGGCCCTCGATCTTGGCATGACGGCCATCGCCGCCGAAGAAGTTGTCAACCAGCTTGAACACCAGCTTGGCATCCAGGATGAACAGGCCGGTACCGCGCAACGGCTTCATCTTCACCAGATTGAGGCTGGTCGGCACATACAGCGAATGCACGTACTCGCCGAACTTCATCACCTGCACGCCGCCCACCGCCACATCCGCCGAACGACGCAGCAGGTTGAACATGCTGATGCGGGTATAGCGGGCAAAGCGCTCGTTGATCATTTCCAGGGTCGGCATGCGCCCACGGACGATGCGGTCCTGGCTGGTCAGGTCATATTGCTTGACGCTTCCCGGCTCGACTTCGTCCTCGGCATCGACCAGCCCGTCATCGACGCCGTGCAGGAGCGCATCGATTTCATCCTGGGAAAGCAGGTCTTGCACAGCCATACGAAGCTCCCGGCTATTGCAGCACTAGATTGGTGAACAGCACTTGCTCGACGGTCAGGTTACCCGTCTCCTTCTCTGCCAGCTCCTGCACGCTTGCCGTAGCCTGCTGGCGGAGCATTTCCTTGCCTATCGGGGTGATCAACGACTCGAAATCCTGGCCGGAAAACAACATCACCAGGCGATTGCGCAATACCGGCATATGCACCTTGAGCGCATCCAGCGCCGCCTGATCACGCACCAGCAAGGCAATACTGACCTGCATGTAGCGCGCCCGCCCCTTATGGGTGAAATTGACCACGAACGCTGGCGTAAGCTCTTCGTATATCGCCGCTTGCTTGACGGGCACCGCAGGCTCCGCGGATGCCGCCTCGACCTCACTCTTGGCCGCGCCCTTGTGGAGGAAGAACCAGGTGCCGCCCACCGACAATCCCACAGCCAGGAGCAAGGCCACGACAATCACGATGATGAGTTTCAACTTACCGGCCGGTTTCGCTTCGGCGCTGACCGAGTCTTGCGCCGCGTCTTTCTTAGCCATGCCAATTATCCGTCACTAATCGGAGTTCAATCCGTATTCAAAGGGTGTGAGCAAGTGTTATGCCAGCTTGCAAACATCTGCAGCTCGCCGGGATCCGATTGCGCGCAACACCCGGACAAATAGCGCGGCAGCCAGCATGATCGAGGTTCGACTCAACGATGGCCAGCGGGTATACCAGTCCCGCCTCTTGCTGTCACCCGAAAACGACCACGCCCGACCCCATTACGGAGCCGGGCGTGGGTGAGTTCCGCGCACTGCCGAGTTGCCAGCCTTTGCCGTAGTCCGACGGGCCTGAATGACGCAGCGGGTCTGGACGCAGTGTTTTTCAACCATCGGCTAGGCGTAGTAATCGACCATGCCACGCCCACTGTCGGCCAGGCTGCTCTGGAGTTCCACGCCAAGGGGGGCATGCGCTTCGTCAACGCCACCCAGCCGCTCATTGCCCGCCTCGCCACGGCTTTCAGCATCGCGGCCCTGCCCCTGCCCCTGCCAACCACGGCTGAGCGACTGATCGGAAACGCTCACATCGAGCAAGTTCATGCCTTGCTGGGTGAACATCTCGCGCAGCCGATGCATTTGCCCTTCCAGGGCGTCACGCACCCCGGCGTGGGCGCTGGCGAAAGTAACTTGAGTCTGCTCCTGATTCACGCTAATGCGCACTTCCAGACGCCCCAACTCGGCCGGATCAAGCTGGATCTCGGCAGACTTGAGGTTCTGGCTGGAGAGCATCATCACCCGATCCACTACCGCCTCGCTCCAACCTGCCTGCTGCATCGGCACCGGCTGGCCGGCCATCAGCCCGGCGCGGGGTGCTTGCGCGGTCTGCTGAGCAACGGCCTGACTCAGCGCGCTGAGCCTGGCGACGAAGTTTTCCGGCCGAGTGTCGGCGGCGCTCTCTTTGAGAGCCTCCAAACCCTCGGCGGTAAGCTCGAGCGCCGGCAAATCGGCCTCTGGCTCTGCTCGCTCGGAGCCCATGGCCGCGATGGCGCTGGCAAAGCTTTGCCCGGCGCTCTGCGCCGTTTGCGTAGCCACACTGCCAGGCGCACTCTGCTCGGCCACTGCTGCCTTGGCTTTAGCACCCAGCTCAAGGGCCATACGCACGGCCGGTAGTTGATCGAGCGCATCCAGCTCGGGATCAGCGTTCGCCGCCGACAACTGGGTCGGCCAGGCATTCGGCAGCGCAGTCGTCATCATCGGCTGCGGCTCACCGGCGAGGTCGAGGTCGAGGTCGAGGTCGAGGTCAAGGTCGAAGTCTAGCGCTTCGCCATCTGGCGGCTGCTGAGCGACTGGGCCCAACGCCAGCAATGGATCGAGGGCAGGATCATCCACGCCTGCATCGCTCGGCAAAAGCTTGCCGCTATCGGCAAACTCCGGCTGCTGAGCGACAGCCGCAGCCTCCTGGGCTTGCGGGTCCCGGGCATCCTGCGTCTCGGATTTACTTGGGCGATGGGGCTTGGCAGAGGCATCGCTGCGCTCTGCTGCTTTCGCCTGACGCTCCTTGGCATACACCTGGGCAAAACTGGAAGCCTCGTTCTTGCGGGGCTCGGCCGGCTTCTCCGGGGCCTTGCCCGCAGAAGCTTTCGGCTTTAGTTGCGGTGCCGACCGGAGGAGCGGATCGGGGGCGACGGCCATGGGCATTCTCCATTCAAATGGGGTCGTGCCATAGGTTTTGCAAAGGCCGGGCCAAGTTGGCGGCAAGCAGGGAAATCGGGATCGTGAACCGCTCCAGGCCGGTTCAACCGCCTGCAAACCTGACCGATCCGGCACCCCTTCATGTTCGATAACGCTGGCGCTCGGACTTGAACAAGATGCGCACGATGGCAAATTCACGCTCGATCTGCTCGATCAGCTCAGGGGCTTCATCCAGTAAATCGCGCCGACCAACTTCTTCGAGTTGCTTGCACAGGCAGGCAAGCATGGGCGCGCCCATGTTGCTGCAACTGCCCTTGAAGCTATGCGCCGCCAGACGCAAGCCCTGCGCGTCAGCCTCGCGCACGGCCTGTCGCAACAAGCGCAGACGCTCTTCGGAATCCGCCAGGTAGGTATCCAGCAACACCGGATACTCATCCTCCATGACATCCTGCAACGCGGCCAATACCGCGCTATCGAGATGAATATCTGACATCGACTCACTCCCTGATCATCAGGCGCGGGATTATGCCCCAGCCAACCAGGAAAACTCCACGCTGACTCCTTGCCCATCCACGGGCCAGGTGCAGCGCTCGCTCAATTGACGAATCAGAGCCAGTCCACGACCACACAAGCGGTCAATGCGCAGTTGTTGCTCCAGGATCGCCTGCCCATCGAAACCCGAGCCACTGTCTTCGACGCGGATGATCAAACGCCCACCGCCCGACTCGGGAAGCAGACGCAGATGGAAGCGCACATACCCCTCGCGCAACTGAGCCAGGCGGGTGCTGCGCTGCAGGTAATATTCGGCAAAGCCTTCGGCATTGCATTTCAAGCTCGAATCCAGGCCCAGCACCCCGTGTTCCAGGGCATTCGAATAGAGTTCGGCGAGTACGCTATAGATGGCGCCTCCCTGGGGACGCAAGCCCTCGACCTCGATCAGCAACTGCAACAAAAATGGCAGCGGATTGAAACGGCGCAAAGTTTCGCCACGGAACTCGAAGCTCGCCGACCAATCCAGCGGGCTGTGCTGGCCACTGCCCGTGAAGATCAATGGCCCACGACTCTGACTACCCTCCTCGACCATGCTGATTTCGACCAGACTGACATCGTCTTGCAGCTCGCCGCGAAAACTCAGCAACGCCTGCTGAATTTCCGCGAACAGCAGCGCCGGCTGCCGGTTGGCGGCAAACACCCTGTGCAGACGCATCTCGCCGAACAGCTCGCCTTGCTGGTTGCGGGCTTCCAGTACGCCATCGGACAAGAGGAAAATCCGGTCACCCAACTCTAAGGGGAAAACCTCGTAGTGGTCATTGAACGCCGCCGAATCCAGGATACCCAACGGCAGGTGCCGTGAAACCAGGGGCACCCGCGCGCCGCCGCTGGCGCGCAGCACATAGCCATCCGGCAAACCGCCGTTCCACACCTCCACGACGCGACGCTGAAAGCTGATATTGAGCAGGGTGGCACAACAGAACACACCCAGCGGCAGAATGCGTTTTAGCTTGGCGTTGATCTCGCGCAGGATCTCCGTCAGGGAATAGCCCTTGGCGGTCATGCCATAGAACACCTCGGCCAGCGGCATGGCGCCAATCGCCGCCGGCAGGCCATGGCCGGTAAAGTCGCCGAGCAGCACATGCATGCCACCGGAAGGCTTGAACGCGGCGAGTAGTAGATCGCCATTGAACAAGGCATAAGGCGATTGCAGATAGCGGATATTCGGCGCCGCCAGGCATCCGGAGTGCGCCACCTTGTCGAATACCGCCTTGGCCACGCGCTGCTCGTTGAGCAGGTACTCATTGTGCTGGGCGATCAGGTCGCGCTGCTGCAGTACAGTGTCCTGCAGGCGGCGCAAGCGATCCATGGCATTGATCTTGGCCTCGAGGATTACCCGGTTATAGGGTTTGGCAAGGAAGTCATCGCCGCCCGCCTCCAGGCAGCGCACCAGAGCTTCGCCTTCGGTCAGCGAGGTCAGGAAGATGATCGGCACCAGTTCCTCACCGGCCATCTGCTTGATCCGGCGCGCCGCCTCGAAACCATCCATGACCGGCATCAGGGCGTCCATCAACACCAGCTGCGGACGCTCCTGCTCGAACAAGGCAACCGCCTCCAGGCCATTGCTGGCGGTCAGACTCCGATGGCCCTGACGACTGATGATGGTCGACAACAGCATACGGTCGGCCGCATTGTCCTCGGCAATCAGAATCGACAGGCGCGCAGACATGGCTGAGGAACTCGAGCTAGGTGATCTGGAACAGTTGTTCGAAGTTGGAAATGGAGAGGATCTTGCGCACATCCGGGTTGCAGTTGAGCAAACGGATTTGCGCGTGATCGCCACCGGCGTGATCACGCAACAACAGCAACATGCCGAGCGCCGAACTGTCGAGGTAGGTCGTGCCCTTGAGGTCCACTACATAGCGCTTGGGGCTGAGGTTGACGCGCTCATAGGCATCACGAAATTCCTGATGCGCGCCGAAATCGAAACGTCCCTGAATCACAATGGTCAACTCTTGCCCATCAGGCGAGGGCAGCGAGGTGATAGCCATACAGAACTCCTTACTCCAGCAGAACAGTCGATCGCCCCAGACACAACTGCGCGATGATTATCGCGACCGGTCAAGTCTGAATGCACGATCCGTATGGTCAAGATGTAGCACTCGCAAGCGCCAGCGGCAACAGGCAATCAAGCGAAATCGTCCCGCCGTAGGCGTTGGGCCAACTCATCGAGGAGTTTTTGCTCGCGCTTGTCCGCACTCAAGCGAGCCTCATCCTGATAGCGCTGCACCAACTTGCGCAGACCTTCCAGGCGCGCATAACGCTGCTGCCAGACCACTCGCACCTTGTCCAGATTGTTGCCATGCCAGGCCATGGTCTGACGCTGCTGGCCGATGGCGGTTTCCAACTGGGAAAGAAAACGCTGATAGTTCATCAGCCATTGCCCGGAAACGCCGCGCTGACCTTCGCTGATCCACTGCTGCTGATAATCGCCGCGGTACTGCTCCAGCTCGCCCAGCTTGACCCGGGCCTGATTCAACAGCCCCTGGCAGTGACCCAACTGCATGGCAGCCTCGCGTTCGGCGCGCTCGGCCATGACGATAACAGGCGCCAGACGCGCGGCGCGACTTGTCGACACTTAGCCCCCCGGCGCGGCATTGGGGTTGAAGGTCGCCGCCAGCAGCGTACTGCTGCGTTCAAGGCCTTCACTTTCGCCCAGGCTCTGGCGCAGGTATCGGACCATCGCCGGCTGGCGCGCGATGGCCAGGTCGGTATCGGCATCGCCACCGGGCACGTAGGCGCCGACGCTGATCAGGTCGCGGCTCTGCTGATAGCGTGCCCACAGCTGCTTGAAGCGTTGCGCACTGCGCTGGTGTTCGCTCGTCACCACTTGCGGCATGACCCGGCTGATCGAGGCTTCGATGTCGATGGCCGGGTAATGGCCCTCCTCGGCCAGACGCCGCGACAGCACGATGTGACCGTCGAGCACGCCGCGTGCGGCGTCGGCAATCGGATCCTGTTGATCGTCACCTTCGCTCAATACCGTATAGAACGCGGTGATCGACCCACCACCTTCTTCGGCATTACCGGCACGCTCGACTAACTTGGGCAGCTTGGCAAATACCGACGGCGGGTAGCCCTTGGTCGCCGGGGGTTCGCCAATGGCCAGGGCGATTTCACGCTGGGCCTGGGCGAACCGGGTCAGCGAGTCCATCAGCAACAGGACATTCTTGCCCTTGTCGCGAAAGTATTCGGCGATGCGCGTGCAATACATGGCCGCGCGCAGACGCATCAGTGGCGCATCGTCTGCTGGCGAGGCGACCACCACGGAACGCTTGATGCCCTCAGTTCCGAGGATCTCGTCGATAAATTCCTTGACCTCGCGGCCACGTTCGCCGATCAAGCCGACCACGATGATATCGGCCTCGGTAAAACGCGTCATCATGCCCAGCAGCACACTCTTGCCGACCCCGGTGCCGGCGAACAGTCCGATACGCTGGCCGCGCCCGACCGTGAGCAGGCCATTGATGCTGCGGATGCCGACATCCAGTGGCTGGCTGATCGGATGACGCTTCAGCGGGTTAATCGTCGGCCCATCCATCGGCACCCAGTCTTCGGCCTTCATCCCGCCCTTGCCATCCAGCGCGCGCCCGGTGCCATCGAGCACCCGACCGAGCATCGACTTGCCCATCGGCAAACGTCCGCTGTCCGGTATCGGCACTACGCGTGCCCCAGGCGCAATGCCGGCCAGGCTGCCAACCGGCATCAGAAAGCTCTTGTCGTTGGCAAACCCCATCACCTCGGCTTCGACTTGCACCGGGTGATAGCTGTCATCGTTGATCACCAGGCAGCGGCTGCCGAGGGCCGCGCGCAGCCCCTCGGCCTCCAGGGTCAGACCAACCATGCGTTGCAAACGCCCTTCGACCACGGGCTGGCGGGGAAGCTTCACCACCTCGCTGTAGCCGGCCAGACGCTTGGCAAAACTGATGCGCTCAAGACGCATGCGGGGGTTCCTCGGCCACGTCCAGGTCGATATGCAGATCGGCCTCCAGCGGATGCGTGGCCTGTTCGCGCTGTTGTTCGAACAGCTGCTTGAGCGCTTGGCTGAGGCGGGTTTCGATGCTCGCATCGATGCGGCTATGCTCGCTCTCGACTCGGCAACCACCGGGCAACAAGGCGTCGTCTTCGACTATGCGCCAGCTTTCATCGTGTCGCTCGCGTAGGGCCTTGACCATCTCGAAGTCTTGCGGGTTGAGATGAATACGCACATTGCCGGCGCCCATTGGCAACAACTTGAGGGCTTCACGCAAGACCTGGCGAATCTGGCTGGAATCGATGTTCAGCTCGCGCTGGATCACCTCACGGGCCATATGGCTGACCAGGTTGACCAGCGCCACTTCGAGCTGCTGATCCTGCTCGGCGATGGGCTCGAACAGTTGCTGCATCAACTGCTCCACGGCGAGCATTTTGCTTGCCAGCGCGGTATCGGCCTCCTGTTTGGCTTTCAGCTGACCACTGTGATAACCGTCCTTCTCGCCGGCGCTGAAACCTTCGTTGTAGGCGTCCTGACGTATCGCCTCCAGCTCATCCAGCGTCAAGGGCTTGACGTCCTCCAGGGCAACATCCTCGGACTCGACCGGAGGCGCTTGGCCTGCCTCGGTCGCGGCCGCCTCGCTCGCAGGATCAACGGCGGCATCCTCAACCTGCGGATCGAAGCTGGGCAAGGCCCAGCGATCGATAGCGCTGATGTCCTGGGCGCGAATCAACTCGCTGGGCGCTTCCTTGGGGGCCATGCCGATTTTCTCCGGTTAAACCATCTCTTCGCCACCCTTGCCACCGAGGACGATTTCCCCGGCTTCGGCCATGCGCCGGGCAATGGTGAGAATTTCCTTCTGCGCCGTTTCCACGTCGCTGACCCGCACCGGGCCCTTGGCTTCCAGGTCGTCGCGCAGCAACTCGGCCGCGCGCTTGGACATATTCTTGAACACCTTCTCCTTGATCGCCTCGTCTGCGCCCTTGAGCGCCAGCACCAGCACATCGGAGGAGACCTCGCGCAGCAGCGCCTGGATCCCGCGGTCGTCGACCTCGGCGAGGTTGTCGAAGACAAACATCAGGTCTTCGATCTGCGACGACAGATCTTCGTCAACTTCGCGGATCGAGTCCATCAACTGACCTTCGGTCGAGCTGTCGAGGAAGTTCATGATGTCGGCCGCCCGCTTGATCCCACCCAAAGCGGCGCGGGTACTGTTGGTGCTGCCGGAGAATTGCTTCTCGAGAATCTGGTTGAGCTCCTTGAGTGCCGCTGGCTGCACGGTATTCAGCGAGGACACGCGCAGAACGATATCCAGACGGACCTTGTGGTCGAAATGGCCGAGCACTTCACCGGCCTGATCGGGGTCGAGGTAGGCCACCACAATCGCCTGAATCTGCGGATGCTCGTAGCGGATCACATCGGCCACTGCCCGCGGCTCCATCCATTTCAGGCTGTCCAGGCCGCTGGTGCTGCCGCCGAGGAGGATGCGGTCGATCAGGTTGCCGGCTTTGTCTTCGCCCAGCGCCTGGGTCAGCATCTTGCGGATATAGCCGTCCGCACCTACGCCCAGGCTGGTCTGGTCGCCGACAATGTCGACGAACTCACCCATCACCTGCTCGACTTTCTCACGGTGCACGTTGCGCATGCCGGCCATGGCCACGCCAACCCGTTGCACCTCCTTCGGCCCGAGGTGGCGCAGTACCTGCGCGGCATCGGTTTCACCGAGCGAAAGCAAGAGGATCGCGGCCTTCTCGACCTTGCTCAACTTGGCGGCTGTACGATTCTCATTCATCGGCGTTGATCCACTCTTTCACCACCTGGGCGACCCGACCCGGGTCTTCCGCCACCAGGCTCTTGATTGCATTCAGCTGCGCATCATACCCCTCGCTCGGACTTGGCAGGAGGATGCTTTGCGGGCCGCCGAGGCTGACCCTGTCGGCCGCCAGCTCGCCATCAAGACCACCCATCTCACCCAGCTCGACATCGCCATTACGGCCACCCGCCATCAGCTCGCGGCCTTTGCCGCCGCCGGTGATGTTGTTCAGCACTGGGCGCAAGACACCAAATACCAGGACCAGAATGAACAGCACGCCGAGCACTTGCTTGACGATGTCCCAGAACCAGGGCTGGGTGTAGAACGGAATTTCGATGATTTCTTCGCCCTGGACGGCTGAGAACTGGGTATTGATCACGCTCACGCTGTCGCCGCGACTGGCGTCGAAGCCGACCGAATCCTGTACCAGGCGGGTAAAGCGTGCCAGTTCGTCGACGCTCCAGGGCATGCGGCTGGTTTCGCCAGTGGCGGCATCGATCTTGAACTGATCATCGACCACCACCGCCACCGACAGACGACGCAAGCGCCCCTGCTGCTGCTTGGTGTGGCTGATCGAGCGATCCAGTTCGAAATTGCGCGTCGACTGTTCGCGCTTGTCCGCAGGGAACGGCGCCAGCATCGGCTGACCGGTCACAGGATCCATGACCTGCTGGCCGTTGACGTCCACCAGCGGTTGACCCGCGGCGACTGCCCCGGCTACGGCAGCCGCACCACCGGCCTGCTGAGGGGCTGTTGCCGCGCCCGGCGGCTGATTGCTCAGCGCGCCCGGAACGCCTTGGGGCGACAGACTACCCGTACTGCGTTGCTCATTGACCTGCTGCTCACTGCGCAAGGCCGGTTGATCCGGGTTGAACATTTCCGAGGTGGACTCGACCGCGCTGAAATCCACATCGGCCGACACTTCGGCCTTGTAACGTCCGGCACCCAGCACCGGCTGCAGAATATTGTGCACGCGCTGGGTGAGCATGCTCTCCATGCGGCGACTGTAGTCGAACTGCTTGCCGGCCATGCTCAGCTCGGACATTTCCTGCTGGTCGGACAACAGGTGGCCGCGCTGATCGACCACAGTGACTTGCGCCTTGTCCATCTCCGGCACACTACTGGCGACCAGGTTGATAATGGCCATCACCTGGCTCGGTTCCAGGTTGCGCCCGGAATACAACTCGACCAATACGGAGGCGCTCGGCTTGCGCTCGTCACGCACGAACACCGAGCTTTTCGGAATAGCCAGGTGCACCCGCGCGCCCTTGACGTTGGTGAGACTGGATACGGTGCGCGCCAACTCGCCTTCCAGGCCGCGCCGATAGCGGGTGGCTTCCATGAACTGGCTGGTACCGAGCCCCTGCTCCTTGTCGAGAATCTCGAAACCTATGTTGTTATCGCTCGGTGCCACGCCGGCGGCAGCCAGACGCATGCGCGCCCGCGCCAAATCATCGGCCTTGACCAACAGAGCGCCTGAATTTGGCTCGACGGTGTAGCTGATGTCGGCTGCGCCCAGGGTTTGCATGACCTGGGATGCGTCCATCCCATCCAGGCTGCCATACAGCGGACGGTAATCCGGCTGTTGCGACCAGAGCACTACGGCAAAACCAATCGCGACGCTGGCGGCCAGGCCAACCAGCAGACCGAGCTGGCGCAGCATCGACATATCCGAAAGATTTTCCAGAAACGCCAGGCCGAACAGCGGCTTGTTCGAATCATTGCCAGCGGTGGTGGCAGGAATGTTGGTGGCGAGTGCGTCGGCCATGATCTAGAACCTACCCTTAAACCGGCATCTGCATGATGTCTTGATACGCCTGAACCAGTTTGTTGCGAACCTGGGTCATGGCCTGGAAAGACACGCTGGCTTTCTGCGAAGCAATCATCACATCGCTCAAGTCCACGCCGCTCTTGCCCATCTCAAAAGCCGTAGCCAGTTGATTGGAGGCCTGCTGGGTTTCGTTGACCTTGTTCACCGCCTGACCGAGCATATCCGAGAAACTCGGAGCGCCGGGTTCCGGTGCGCTGGCGACCGGCTTCTGCCGCGCCATCGCCTCGGTTTGCATGGAACGCATTTCCAGCATCAAGCGATTGAATTCAATACCCTGGCTCATGACCTTCCTCCACTGGCCGCGGTTTTTTGACACTACGCGGCTCTTACCAGGGGTATTGCAACAAGGGTGCCAGGTAAGCTGGAAACGGGGGAGCAGGAAACGCACTCCCTCGCAGGAGGCGCGACCTCGCGGCGATTGGCGGACAAGGTCCGCCCACAAGCAACAGCATCGCGCCGGGGCGGCCCTCCTACAAGAGCAGCAGGCAATCTGGGGATAGCCGACACAACTTCCCGGATTTCATCCGGGCTACCCGCTGAAATGTCGGCTCCGACATAGTTTGCTGAGCGATAGCGCGACGTCGAAGACGGCAGGCAATCGCCTACGAAAAGCGCAATCTGAGGCGTGACGCGCCGCTAGCTGGCAAACAAATAGGCCTCTACATCCATGCCGGCATCGCGCATCTGCGCCAGCTTGTAGCGCAGGGTGCGCGGACTGATGCCCAGGCGCTCGGCGGCTTCTTTGCGACGCCCGCGCTCGGAGCGCAGGATATCGATGATCATCTGGAACTCATGTCGGCGCAGGTCTTCGCCCAAGGCGCCGGCCTCGGCCGGCGCGGCTTCCGGCGTCGCCGGCACCACCGCCAATAACGGCGTGGTCGCAGGCGCGAGACTGCCAACAGTGGCCGTCAGACACAGATCCTGCGGCTGAATCAAGCCACCCTGCTGCAGGATCAGCGCGCGCTGAAGGGCATTATCCAGTTCACGCACGTTACCCGGCCAGGCATGACTCACCAGGCTCGCCTGCGCCTGCGGCGAAAGACGAATAGGTGCGTGATTCATTTTTTTGACGTACTTGGCCAGCAGCCGCTCGGCCAACGGCAGGATGTCGGCCGGCCGCTGACGCAACGGCTGCCAGGCCAGCGGGAAGACCGACAGGCGATAGTAGAGGTCTTCACGGAAGCGCCCCGCCGCCACTTCGCCGGCCAGGTCGCGGTTACTGGTGGCCAGCACGCGAATGTCCAGGCTGATCGGCTTGCGCCCCCCCACCCGCTCCACTTCACGCTCCTGCAGCACGCGCAACAACTTGGCTTGCAAGCCTTGCGGCATTTCGGAAATCTCATCGAGCAGGATGGTGCCACCCTCGGCCAGCTCGAACTTGCCCGGCGCGCTGGCAATGGCGCCCGTGAAAGAGCCCTTCTCATGGCCGAACAGCGTGGCTTCAAGCATGTTGTCGGGAATCGCCGCACAGTTGATCGCAATGAAGGGCTTGGCCGCCCGCGGCGACTGCTGGTGAATGAAACGCGCCAGCACCTCCTTGCCGGTGCCGGATTCACCGGTGATCAACACTGTCGAATCGCTCTGCGCCACCCGCGTAGCCAGCTCGAGCAATTGCACGCTGGCCGGCTCCAGCGCGACCGGACCATCCTGCTCGGTCGCCGGCACACGCCCGAGGGCATGGCGATCGACCAGGGTCAGCAAGGCCTTCGGCTCGAATGGCTTGACCAGATAATCCGCCGCACCCCGACGTATCGCATCCACCGCGCGCTCGACCGCGGCGAAAGCCGTCATCAGCAACACCGGCAGTTGCGGCTGACGCTGGCGAATCAGGGCCAAGAGCTGGTGACCATCCATGCCCGGCATGTTCACATCGCTGATCACCAGACCGAAGGGCTCTTGCGCCAGGGCCAGCAACGCCGCCTCGGCACAATCCACCGCCCGGTAGTCGTGACCACCCAGCGCCAGGGTATCGGCCAGGGCTTCGCGCAGGGAGCGGTCGTCTTCGACCAGCAGAACTTTGGCAGCCATGGTGTTACTCCTGAATCGAGGGTTGCGCCGCGGGAATCAACGGCAAAATCAATAGGGCGCAGGTGCCGCGTGCGAGTCGCGAGCGCATCTGCAATTCGCCCTGATGGGCGCGCGCCACCGCCTTGACCACGGCCAGGCCGAGGCCGGTACCGGTGGTCTTGGTGGTAAAGAAGGGTTCGCCCAGACGGGCCAGGGTGACGCTGTCGATGCCCGGGCCGCTGTCGCTGATGCACAGGCGCAAGCTGTTGCCACGCTGATACAGATGAATCTTCAAGCGCGCCTCGCGCCCGGTGGCCTGGATCGAGTTCTCGATCAGGTTGAGCACGGTGCCGACCAGGGTGTCGCGATTACACAGCAACTCGCCGTCTCGACTGTCGCATTGCCAGCGTACCGCCATGCCGCGCACATGGGGCTCGGCCGCCGCCTGCAGGGCCTCGAACAATGCCTTGGGCGTCAGGCGATCCGACAGTGGCAGGTCGCCACGGGCGAAGATCAGCATGTCGCGCACCTGGTGCTCCAGTTCATGCAGACGCTCTTTCAAGCGTCCGGCGAAGCGCTGCTGCTGCTCGACCGGCAACACCTGCTCGGTCAAATGACTGGCATAGAGCAACGCCGCCGAGAGCGGCGTTCGGATCTGATGGGCCAGGGAGGCGACCATGCGCCCCAGCGCGGACAAGCGCTCATGCCGCGCCAGCTGATCCTGCAAGCGCCGGGTTTCTGTCAGGTCGGTGAGCAGTACCAACTGCCCCGGCTCGCCTTGCAATGAGCGAGTGGCAATCGACAGGCGCCGACCATCTTTGAGGGAGATTTCATGACCATCGTCCTCGCGCGGGGCGAAGTTGCGCGCGATAACCTGGCGCCAGAGCATGCCGAGCAACGGCAGCCCAAGCAGATTGCGCGCCACAGGATTGGCTTCACGCACCACGCCCTGGCCATCGATGACGATGACCCCACCCGGGAGCAAGTCCAGCAGGCTTTGCAGGCGGTAGGCCAAGCGTTCCTTCTCGGCCAGCTCCTGCATGCGCTGAGCGCTGACCAGGGCCAACTGCCCCTTCAACTCGGCAACCCGATCCTCCAGCATGCTGTAGGACTCACTGAATTGAGTCGACATCTGGTTGAACCGCGCAAAGGCCTGCTCCAGGCTCGCGCGACTGGCGACTTCCTGAGGCGCAGTAGGTTCGAGTTCGGCACTGTGGGAGGGTTGGGCGTTGGGCTTCATCATTCTCTCTCGCCTGGCGAGCCGTCATAAGACAGTCAGTTAGCAGAGAGATAGCAATACCCGTGCCTAAAGAAGATATTCTTGTTTTTCAACAACTTGAAAAGCAGGACAAGCAAATACGTCAAGCCACCGGCTGAATTGGTCACTGCCGCGCCAAGACGCTGACTCTGCAACACCGCGACAGCGGGCTGGCGGTTTCCATTGCACATAGAGCTGTCAGACAGACTAGAAAGGGGAACTTTGACTGCCCTGTTGCTTGGTCAGCTTAAGGGTAAGCCGGGTGGCGACGTACCTGCTGACGCGGTACCGGGTCTGGAGCAACCCGCAATCCGGGTGTCACACACCACAGGCCGTGCAGCGTGGGTGATAGGCGCGGCACAAAGCTGGCGGGCTGTCGCTGCGCTCCGAAGCCGCCCTACGGACAAACCGCAGAATTTGGAACAATCCGCAATCCGTAGGGTGTAATCGCCGCAGGCAGTGCACCGCGGTTAATCGACACGGCGCAAAGTTGGCGGGCTGTCGCTGCGCTCCGAAGCCGCCCTACGGACAAACCGCAGAATTTTGAACAATCCGCAATCCGTAGGGTGCCACTCGCCGCAGACAGTGCACCGTGGTTAATCGACGCGGCGCAAAGTTGGCGGGTTGTCGCTGCGCTCCGAACGGATCGCCGCCCGAGCCGCCCTGCCTTCGAACGGAACGCTGCCCGGTCTCACTCCTCCGTAACCTCGTCCTCGCGCCGGCTCATGCCGTACTTGCGCATCTTCTCGACCAGGGTGGTGCGGCGAATGCGCAGGCGTTCTGCCGCCCGGGCTACCACACCGCTGGCGTCATCGAGCGCCTGCTGGATCAGGCCCTGCTCGAGGTTGCCCAAGTAGTCTTTAAGATCGAGGCCTTCGGCCGGCAGCATGGCTGGCGTATTGACGCCCGGCAGCCCGGCGATGATGGCCGCGCGCTCCTCCAGATCCTCGCGCAGGCTAGCGGTCAAGTCCTCGTCTTCATCGTCAACATGGCGGAATTTCTTCGGCAGCTCACCCACCCCAATCACCCCATAGGGATGCATGATCGCCATGCGTTCGACCAGATTGGCCAGCTCACGCACATTGCCCGCCCAGTCATGGCGGCACAGCGACATGATCGCCGCCGAATTGAAACGAATCGAACCGCGCTTCTCGTGCTCCATGCGTGAGATCAGCTCGTTCATCAGCAGCGGAATATCTTCGATACGCTCGCGCAGCGGCGCCATTTCAATGGGGAATACATTCAGCCGGTAGTAGAGATCCTCGCGAAAACTGCCCGCCTCAATCATCTCTTCCAGATTCTTGTGGGTGGCCGCGATGATGCGCACATCGGCACTTTGCGTCTTGTTGCTGCCAACCCGCTCGTAGGTGCGTTCCTGCAGCACACGCAGCAGCTTGACCTGCATCGACAGCGGCATGTCGCCAATTTCATCGAGGAACAGGGTGCCGCCGTTGGCCAACTCAAAGCGCCCGGCGCGGCTGGTGATTGCGCCGGTGAATGCACCCTTCTCATGGCCGAACAGTTCGCTTTCCAGCAACTCCGCGGGAATCGCACCGCAGTTGATCGGCACAAAAGGCGCCTCTCGACGCCTGGAGTGATAGTGCAGATTGCGCGCCACCACCTCTTTACCGGTGCCCGACTCGCCGAGGATCAACACGCTGGCCTCGGTATCGGCCACCTGCTGCATCATCTGCCGCACCTGCTGAATCGCGCGGCTGGTGCCGACCAAGCTGCGGAACAGGTTCGGCTCACGCTGACGACCGCGCTCACGCGCCTCGTCGTACATCTCGCGGTAAACCTGAGCACGGTGCAAGGAATCGAGCAACTTGTTGTAGCTAAGCGGCATTTCCAGGGTTGCCAGCACACGGCGGCGCAACTCTTCCGGCCATTCCGCAGCAGCCTGCTCGTCGATCAGCAGGATCGGCATGAACTCGTCCCAGGCAGCAGTTTGCTTGAGGACCTCCAGGACCCCACCCTTGGCCTGCACATCACCGAGCAAGACGCTGAGCACGTCCCGACTGGAAGCCAATTGAGCGACCGCGTCCTGCCAGTCATGGCTGCCACACGCAAGATGATCTTCACCCAGGAAATTCAGGATCACCGTCAAATCACGGCGTCGTTCGCGGTCATCGTCAATCAGCAGAATTTTCGTTTCACGCCACATATTTTTGATTTGATCCTGGGAGCGAACGGAAGCGCACTTGTCGAACACGACAAGTACGCTGGCAATTGGCCGCTAGTAAAGTCAATTTTTCGAGCACAGTCAATTTTATGGCGTGCCTTTTTTGATCTGCCCGACCAATTACCTGAGCGACTGCTTGCAAGAAGGGATAAACAAGATCAGAAACGATAACGAAAAGAAGCACAAGCGCGCGTAACAATACTGTCCACGGGGAACCGCGCGGCATTCCGCTAGAGCTACCAAGCAACAATCAGCTCGTAGGGCGGCTCGGACGGCGTTCAGCTCGGAGCGAAGCGACAACCCGCCAGCTTTGTGCGGCGACACCGAACCATGGTGCACTGCCTGCGGCGAGCGACCCTACGGATTGTGGGCTGCTCCATCGGCAAACTACCGATGACCAATCAACCGAACAACTGGTAAACCTTGGCCCCCTGCTGGCCCTGGTTCAGCTGCATCAACTCACCCGCCAGACGCCGCTGCTCCGACTGACAAACATCGACCAGCTCGCGGTACAGATCCAGCAACTCCTGCATGCGCGCCCGCAGCACGTCTTCGTCCTGCACGGACTCGACCATGGCTTCGTCAACGGCTTGGCGACACTGCAAATCCAGTTCGCCGATGGCGGCCCAATCCTGGGCGGCCAGGGCATCGCGCAAGGCGCTTCCGGTCTTCTCCAGACGCTGCACAGATGAACTCATGAGTGTGCTCCTTAAAGCGTCAGACACCATCACTGGCCGATCGCGTCCCAGCCGGATTTCACATTACGCAGCAGCCCCGCTACTTCATCGAGCGGCGCGGCCTCGTTCTTCACATTGGCCTCGAACAGACGGGAAACCATGTACTCATACAAGCTATCCAGGTTAGTCGCCAACTCGCCACCCTGTTGCAGATCCAGGCCTGCACGCAAGCCACCGACGATACCGATGGCCTTGCCGATCAACTCACCCTTCATCGCCGTCTGCTGCCGCTCCATGGCGCCACGCGCCTGGGCGATACGGGTCAAACCACCCTCCATCAGCATCTGGATCAAACGATGGGGACTGGCATCCACGGCCTGGGCCTGGGTGTTAACGCTTTGATACTGCTTCATGGCCGTCATCGCGTTCATGCTGAAGGTACTCCAGTGTAATGCGGGAATACCTCATGTATCGGCAGTTCAAGCAGCAGCTTTAGGGATACTTGCAAATAACCCAGCTGATTGATTTAAATCGAGAAACAGGTACTGGCAGGGAATTTTTCAAGCGCCCACGAAGTGCCTTAGCCCTCAGCAAGCGGCTGGCTCTACCTCAGGGCCGATGGCGACCCAGGCGTCACGGATCTGCACCAACAAACCCCGCACCTCGTGGAGGCTACGTGGAGTGCTATCAAGCGCCACACCTGCAAGCCTCCGGGTCATGTAGTCGTAAAGCGAATCCAGACTCTGCGCTATCTCCCCGCCGAGCTCTCTATCCAAGCTGCTCTGCAGAACGCTAATGATGGACATAGTAGTACCGACAGCCTCACCTCGCATGCCATGGTTGCCCTGCTCCTGTGCCAACAGTGCCAGGGAAATACGCTCAAGCGCACCATCCAGCAACAACTGCACGGTTTGATAAGGCGTTACTTCTTGGCTGACCTTGACGCTCTTGTAAGTATCGATTGGCTTGCTCACGAATTAGCTATCCTTTCTTACGACACCTGGGAGGTTGGCAAACACTTGAGCCAGCTGATCACCTGTACTCTTCAATTGCCCGACCAATGCATCCATGGCATTGAATTGAGCAAGCAAGCGTGATTGCATTTGCTCAACGCGTCTATTCAGATTTTCTGTCTGTGTCTTGATATCGCTTCGCGTACTTTCTAGCGCTTTCATGCGCTGTTCAAGAATACCGCCAGTCTGAATAAACCCATCAATACGTTTATCCACCCGGCTCATCAATCCGGTATCGCCAGTAAAAAATGCACCTACCGCATCGAAATTATCCTGCAGCGCCGAATCAAGCTTGGTGTCGTCGATTTTCAGGGTACCGTCTTTTTGGGTAGTGATCCCTAAATCGACAAGCATTCGCACGCCATCCTGACCGGAAGGATTAACCAGTTCATTACGCACGCCACTGAGCAAACTCCGCACTGTGGAGTCGCCTACCAGGCCACCAACAAGCGGTGCACCGTCCTCGCCTACCTTGGTGACACTGGTCAACCTGTTACTGGTAGCGATCAACTTGTTATATGCATCAACAAAGGTCTTGACGCTGGCTTTTACGCCAGCACTGTCCTGCCCCACCGTCAACGTAATGGGTTTATCAACCTCAGTCTTGGCCAGTAATTCGAACTCGACATCAGCGATAGCACCACTGACCTTATTCGTCGCGCTACTGAGGGGCAGACCATCGACCGTAAACTCGGCATTCGCGGCCTGCACGATATAGCCCGCGCTGGATGCATTGCCGGCGCTCAATGCGATGCTGCCATCAACATCCAGCGCCGACAGGTTGCCCGTGCCGGCGACTATCACATCTTTACCAGCCCCGGTTTCAGTGGCGCTAAACACCAAGCGCGATTCACCATTTAACGGGTTATTGACGATGGTTGCGCTGATACCCTGGTCTTTCAGAGCGGCATTAAGCTGATCGCGGGTACTGGCCAGATCGGACCCGGCCGCAATCGTGACAGCGGTACCCGTATCACTGGCACCTAGCCTGACCGTAAGCGTCTCATCGCTTGCGCCACTCGAGAAACCACTAGCCACAGCTGCCGTGGCCACCTTGCTGGCGGTTGCCAGGCTCTGCACTTCTATTTTGTAGGTACCCGATGTGGCCGTTTTACTGGCGCTGGCAGTCAAGGTGCTGATATTGGACGATACGGCCGTGCGCGTCTCGAACAAGGTCGCGCTGTTCAAGTCCTTCATGGCTGTTTGAAAGGCGCTCAACGCGCTCTTGAGCTCACCCAGGGCCGAGAATTTGGTGGTAGTGGACTTCTCCAGGCGGGCCAATTGCGCCTCTTTCGGCGCCTTTTCCGCGTTGACTATCGCCGTCACCATATTGGTAATGGGAAGCCCGCTATTAACACCTGTGATGCCATCAATTACGCCTGCCATACTGGTTACCTCGCCATGAAGTTGACGCTTAAACGCTTACGCCTGCCCAATCACAATGGGCACTCAAGAAACATGCCAGCGATCAAGCTTCAGCCTTGAACAACAGACTACGAACCTCTTCCAGGCTTTCCGCCAAGCGCAACGCTTCCTCTGATGGCAGCTGACGAATAACTTCGCCCGACGCACCATCGGTTACCTTTACCACTACGCGACCACTTGAATCATCCAGACTGAAATTCAAATCTCGCCGTATGCTCTGTACAAAGCTTTGGATTGCAATCACCGCATCCTCGACCGGCTCACGGCTCTGAGTGGCTTCCTCAGGCTCTTTCTTAGACACCGCGGAATCAATCTCTGCCGCTTTGGCGGCCGCTGCAACAGGTGAGACTGGCGTAGCTGCAGCAGTCGCTTTGGAGAGCGATGCAGACAGAGAACTGTTTATCCCTATATCCATTTTCATTTACCTCGCAAGGCAAAACGGGGAGAAGTGCTATGCACTTCCCCCCGCAGTCTGATGCAGACTAGCCGTTTAGATTACTGCAGGAGGCTGAGCACGGCCTGCGGCAACTGGTTGGCCTGGGCCAGGATCGCGGTGCCAGCCTGTTGCAGAATCTGGTTCTTGCTCAGATTCGCGGTTTCGGCGGCGAAGTCGGTATCCTGGATACGGCCACGAGCGGCCGACACGTTTTCGCCGATGTTCTGCAGGTTGGTAATGGTGTTCTCGAAGCGATTCTGTACCGCACCCAGATCGGCACGCTGAGCGTCGATCGTCTTGAGGGCATCATCGATGACCAGCACGGCTTCTTGCGCACCTGCCGCATTGGTGATGTCGATTTCTTTAATGGAGTTGGTGGTAACAGCTGCCCCCGGCGTTACAGTGGCGAAAGTCGCACCTGTAGTGTCGGTGTCGGCAAAGGTAATAGTGGTGAGCGCACTGGTGGTCGGGTCGGTGGCATCGCCCTTGTTGATCACCTGATACGCGCCGGCGGCATCTTTATGCACACCCACTTCCAGGTTGGCGTCGTTGATAGCCGCCGCCAGCTTGTCGGTGATTTCGGTAGCCGTATCGGTGCTCAGCAGCTCGGCCTCCACAACCTCGCTGGTACCGTCCTCGAAAGCGAGCGTCAACGACACAGTGCCGTCGGCGGCGCCGGCGCCACTGGCAGCAGTAGCCGCGCCGAAGGTGGTTTGATAGAAGGTGCCGTCAAGCGAATCGGTACTTATTTCGTCGATGCTGACGCTGATGCTTTCGTTCGCAGCCGCACCCACCTGGAAGTTTTTGGTGCCGAAATCGCCATTGAGCAATTTCTGGCCGCCGAAGGTGGTGGTGTTACTGATACGGTCCAGTTCCTTCTTCAACTGACCGACTTCGGAGTTCAAAGCGGTCCGCTCAGACTCACTGTTGGAGCCGTTGGCCGACTGCAGGGACAGGTCACGCATACGCTGCAGAATATTGGTCGACTGCTGCAGGGCGCCTTCCGCAGTCTGCGCCAGGGAGATGCCATCGTTGGAGTTACGTACCGCTACACCCAAGCCGTTGATCTGGCTGGTCAGGCGGTTGGCAATCTGCAGGCCGGCGGCATCGTCCTTGGCACTGTTGATGCGCGAACCGGTGGACAGACGCTGCAGGGAAGTCGCCAGCGCATTGGAGGAGCTGCTCAGGTTGCGCTGGGTATTCAGGGACGCAATGTTGGTATTGACTGTAAGGGCCATGATGTTTGCCTCCAATGGGCTGATACTTGTAGGTAGCCTGGATGTGCGAGAGGTTGGACCGTTGCCTTGCTCAGGCACCCAGTTACTTCGCATTCGTAATCTATATCGCCCCTGCTGGGAAAAACTTAAGGGCCACCATTCAAAAAATTTCGCTGCCGACCGCGAGACCAAGCGCTAATTGGGTCGCAGGCCACTCAATCAGGCAGCCAAGCCTTGCGCCAAGCCTCCAGGCCAGGCCCTTCGAGCATCCATTCACGGTTTACGGAAGCACGCAATTCATCGCCCATGCGGGCGGCGGCGTCCAGATCGGACAGATGCAGGCGAATGGCGTCCAGCCAATCCCTGAAGCGGTTCTTGACCCGTGTCACCGGCAACGCGCCCTGATAGCAACGCACATCACTGCAGATCACCGGAAAACCACAGGCCCCGTACTCCAGCAAGCGCAGATTGCTCTTGCACTCGTTGAACAGATTCTGCTCAACCGGTGCCAGCGCCAGATCCAGGTTCAATCTGGCCAATGCCGCCGGGTACTGTTCGATGGGAACTCCAGGGTGAAACTCATGGATAAAGGGCCTCAGCTTGTCCGGGCACATGCCGAAAAACACCCAGTCGACTTCTCCTGCAAGCTCCTTGACCACATCGGCGATTATCTCCAGATCACCGGCATGGCCCGCGCCCCCCGCCCAGCCGACTCTTGCCCGGGCACTGGTCCGGCGCCGAGCTTGCAACCCTTGCCACCACGACACGGGCAAGCGGTTTTCGATTACCCGAATATCCTCATGCAAGCCGGCAAAGGCCTCGGCCAATGTCTCGGTGGACACTACAAACCTGTCGACATGACTCAGGCCACGGCGCAGGGACTTGAGAATGTCCTTAGGCATATGCTCGCGGTTAGAATTTTTCATCGGCAAATTGGGCAGGTAGTCATCCAATTCATAGACCTTGAACGCTCGGGAGAAGGCCTTCATCCTGCGGATCGCCTCCAACCGCTCGTCACCGATCTGTCGCTGCAATACCACCACGTCAGGGTTAAAGCGCTCCAGATCGCTGACCTGCAGCATTCCCATAGACAGCGCACCATCGATCAAACCTGCCTCTTGCTGCGCGTTGAAGGGTTGCATGACCCGGTAATGCCCACAGCCAAAGAGATCGGCAGGATGCGCCAAAATCACCGGTAATGGCCGCCAGGCGTCAAGCGGCCGCCAGGACAACTTGCTATCGGCCAGCTTGAAACCGCCGGTTTGCATCAGGGAGAAGTTGGAGTTATAAGCCGGATCTCTCGCCAGCGCGGGCAGCCATTTCGCATACATGGCATCTTGCTCCGCGACAAAGCGCTTGCGCTTGAAGTCGCTGGTCTGTTTGTCGACCTTCGTCTGACTGACACCGCCCTCGTGCATAAGTACGGCATGAGGCGTCCACACCGTTAAATAACCGACTTCGCGGGTTTTTAAACATAAATCGATATCGTTATAAGAGACCTTGAACTGCTCTTCATCCATACCACCCACGTCCAGGTAAACGGATTTTCGAATCATCAGGCACGCCGCCGTCACCGCGCTGTAGTTCTGGTCGACTTGCAAGCGCTGCATATAACCCGGGGCATCCATTGGCTCACCGATAAAGGGGTGTTCCGCTGGGCCACACAATCCAAGCACTACGCCCGCGTGCTGGATACGACCATCCGGATAGAGCAACTTCGCCCCCACGATACCGACCTCCGGACGCTGGGCATGGTTGAGCATCTCATCCAGCCAGTCGCTGCGAATAGCCGCGGTGTCATTGTTAAGCAAAACCAGATAATCACCGCGCGCCGCTCGCGCCGCCATATTGTTGATCGCCGAGAAATTGAACGGCTGCGGATAGCGGATCACCCTGACCTTCTCTTCAGCCATGGCCTCGACCCCCGCCAACCACTCGAGCGCCTCGGGCGTCTCGCTATTGTTGTCGATGATCAGGATTTCGTAATGTTCGTAGCGGGTATGTTCCAGCACGCTTTCAACACAGCGTTGGAGCATGGGTAGTTGATCCTTGGTTGGAATCAGAATCGAGACCAGCGGTTGCTGCTGATGACCATAGCTGATGCGATAACGCCCCGGCAGGTCGGAACCGACGTGCGACTGCGGATAGTCGCGCACAGCAAGATGACGGGCAATGCTTGCACGCTCATCTGGATTATCCAGCAGGGCCGGGGCCTGGGTGATAAGTAGCGGTTCACTCACATGCCCCAGATCCTGCATGCCACCCGACTCGACCAGACGCAGAATCAGATCAAGTTCCATCGCTGCGCCGTAACGCTGATCAAAACCGCCCAACTCGACGAACGCATCGCGGCGAAACAGCCAGTGACGCGCCATGCCTGCGGGAAAACTCAGCAGCAGATCCAGATTGAATCCCGGCCGGAACATCGGCCCAAGCGAGCCATCGCCCAAGCGCAGCATTTCGTCGCCATAGATGGCTCGGCAACCCGCTGAAGCGATCAATTCCAAGGCCGCAATCATCAGACCGCTTGTAGTGAACTCATCCCCCGCGTCGACCATCATGACCCAGTCGCAATCCGCCTGCGCCAACATTTGGTTGATGGTAGTGACCTGCCGATCGGCCGACACGCGCCTGCACCCTACGTGCGCATCGGCACGCTCGAATTGCGCGCCCTCGCCAACGCACAAGAGCAGAGTCTGCAGCCTGAGATAAGGCTGCTTTTCCTGGCTTAAACTGTCGAGCGTCGCCCGCAGCTTCCCTGCGTCATCCTGCTTATCCAGCACCAGGATGCCGAATCGCGGCGCGCCACCATTCGCTTGCAGGTACTCGCCGATCAAGTGTTCCTGAACCGCTGTTGGCACGCGCGTATCCAGCCATGGCCGGAAGCCCTCCCGTTCCTCTTGAATCATCTCACCGCCGGCGTCCCGCAATGGCGGGAATGCCCCAAGCCCGGGCAGTAGGGCGGCAACTGCCTCAGGTTTCTCTGCGCGCTCGGCCGCCTCGGCTAGGCGCCGACGCAAGGGGAAGTCGTGCCACTCCTCGGCGCCAGCAACCAGCGGGTGACAACGTACCTGCTCGTTTGGACGCGGCGCATACAGCCCCATGACCCGGATTTGCCCGGCGAATACCTGCACACCCTTCTGCCACAGCGGCAGCATATCGCCCTGTTGTTGACGCTGCTCGGCATGCTTACGGAAGCAGGAAAGCGGTTCGCACAGATAGGCTAGATGGCCATGCCGCAGCACATTCACATACATCGCCAGGTCGTTGATGGCGCGCACCGTCTGGCCGTCAAGGCAACATACGTTCGGCTTGATCTCGGCCAGATGCGCACGGCGGAACATCACGGTGCTCGGCTCGCCGATGAAGTTCATCGGTGAGTCGGCGAGGTAGGCGATCAGATCGCCACCGTGCAGGATGCCATCCTGATCGAACGGGCAGCAGGTCGCAGGGACATCCGCTAGCGGCAAGCCGGATTCGTCGATCAACAGGCGCCGCGAGGTCACTAGGCTGACCTCTGGATTGGCGCTCAAGACTTCCACCATGCGCTCGACGCAGTCATTCAACAGGATGTCATCGTCATTGAGGAACTTGACAAACTCGCCCTTGGCCTCGACCACGCACTGGGTGTAGTTCATCAGCCCGCCAAGGCCCGGCTGGTTGCGAATGACGCGAATCGGGTGGCGGCTGTGCCTGCGGTGACGCTCGACGATCTGCTGAATGCCATCGTCCGGGCAATCGTCGCTGATCAGGATTTCCAGCGGCTGGTAGCTCTGGGCGAGCGCACTGAGCAGCGCCGCCTCGAAGTGCCGCGGCTTAAAGGTGGGAATCACGATGCTGACGAGGGGACTCTTGCTCACGTTGTGCTTTCCTCAGTGAATGGAGGCGAGTGGCGTTTGCGCCACTCGCGCTTCATTTCAGGGTTCGAGAATATGGGAATGACTGGCCAGAACATGACGCACCGCCTGTGGACTGTTCCACATCAGCACATCGAGGACGGAAAGACCCGGCTCGCAGGTATAGGGCTGGGCGTCGTAGCGGAACTCGTCGAATTGCAGAAAGCCGAGCCGGATGCCGTGACGGGCGAAATCCTGCGGCTCGAACAGGTCACGGCCACCAGGCGGGTTCAGGTAGAAGCTGGCGTCCAGCTGTCGGCTGATTGCCGGTGCCCAGCCGCCGGGGCTGTCGATATGCTGCAGGTCCAGGTTCAGTTCCGAGCAGATCGCATAGTCGAACGGCAACTCGAGATAGGCACAGACCGCCACCAACCCTTGCACGTTGAGTTCGACCAGCGAATCGCTAGCCACAGCGTCGAAAGTGCGGTTCACCAACTGCACCACCTGCTCGTAGAACGGCGCCTTGCGCCGATAGTGAGTCAGTTTGCCGAGCACATTGGCGCGGGTCTTGGGCAGATCCTGCACGCGGGCTTCGCGGGTAGTGATAGCGATGGAAGAATTGGCCAAGGGCACGTTGACGTAGTTCCAGCCGACCTGCGGATGCAGCACGCGGTTGCGGCTCATCCAGGACTTGGGCGTGTACTGGCTGACATCGAACACCACCCAGCGCTCGGTATGGGCGATCAACGCGAAATGCCCGAGGTACGGGAAAAAGTACGGTTGCATAATGCCCAGCTTCACGCCCGCCCTCCCAGGCTGTGGCGAACGCTGGCGGCCTGCTCCTGGGCGGCGCGGATGATTTGGCCGATGCGCCGCGCGCCGGCCACATCTACCGGTTGGCCGATCGGCAGCTGCAGCACCTTGGCGCACAGCGCCTCGGTCACCGGCAGGCGTTCGGCTGCTTCAGGATACAGCTCGTCATAGGGCGTGCAGCGGTGAATGCCGGGGTAGAAATAACGCCGCGCCAGCACGTTTTCCGCACGCAGCACCGCCTGCAGCTCATCACGGCTGAGGCCGAAGCGTTCCGCGTCGATTTCGCAGACCACATATTGGTAATTGGTCGTGCTCACCGCCTGCGGTTCGATCAGACGCAAGCCCGGCAAGCCGGCCAAGGCGTCGCGGTAGGCGGCGAAAATGCCCCGGTTGCGTTCGAGGGTCTGGGCGAAACTATTCAGGCTGAGCAAAGCAATGGCCGCCTGCGCCTCGGACATACGGCCGTTGGCGGTGCGACTGACATGCACCGGGTGCCCGGCACCGTAACTGCTGCGGATATTGCGCAGGCGTGCGGCCAGTTCGTCGTCGTTGGTACACACGCAACCGCCTTCGGCGGCGCTCAACACCTTGGTGGCGTGGAAGGAAAACACTTCGAGGGCGCCGAAGTTGCCGACCGCCCTGCCCTGCACCGCGCAACCAAAGGCATGGGCCGAGTCGTAATACAGCGGCACGCCGCGCCTATCGGCGAGCTCACGCAACTGGTCCTGGGCGCAGACATCGCCCCACAGGTTGACCGCCAATATGGCGCTGACGTCGTTGTCTTCCAGCAACGCTTCCACCAGGACCGGGTCGAGCTGATGAGTCAAGGGGTCGACGTCGCAGAACAGCGGCTCCAGTCCTGCCCAGGTCAGCGACTGCGAGGTGGCGATAAAGGAGAACGCCGGGGTGATCACCTTGCCGCGCAGACCCAGGGCATCGGCGGCCATCAGCAGGCCGATGGTGGCATTGGTGACGCAAATGGCGTGACGCACGCCCAGGCGCTCTTGCAGTACCTGCTCCAGTTGTTGGGTCAACGGCCCTTGGTTGGTGTAGTACTGGCGCTCGAAGATGCCGCGCATGGCCTGCTCGTAGGCGGACCATTCGGGGAAATACAGTTGACCGACCGGCAGCGGCTGCTCGAACGCCGGTGTGGCGCCGAGGATGGCGAGTTCGACGGCGCTCATACGGCAACCCTCTGGCGCAGTTCGGCGGCATGGGCATGGACAAAGCCCAGCATGGCGACGATGGCGTGGACGTCCTGTTCATCGACGAAATGGCCGCAGGGCAGCAGCACAAAGCGTTCGGCGAGCCGCTCGGTCACCGGCAGCGAGCCGCCGATGGTCGGGTAATCGGTGGGTTTCTGGTGCAGCGCCGGCGAATAATAGGCGCGGGCGAGAATGCCTTCGGCGTTGAGCAGGCTCAGGGTCTGCGCCCTGGGCAGCGACCAATCGTCGAGCAGTTCGATCAGGATGTTCTTGAAGCCGCTCCGCTCGCTTTCGTCGAACTCGACCAGGCGCAAACCCGGCAGCCCCGTCAGCTCCCGTCGATAAGCCAGGTAGCGCTCGCGATTGCGTGCCACCTGAGCGTCCAACCCATCCAAGCCGGCCAGGGCCATGGCCGCGTGTACCTCGTTGAGCTTGGCGTTCATGCCCAGTTCCTGGACGTTGTCCGGGGTGTAGAAACCGAAGCCGCGCATGCGCACCAGTTTGGCCGCCAGCTCGGCGTCGTTGGTGGTGATATAGCCGCCCTCGAAACCGTTGAGCAGCTTGCTCGCATGCAGGGAGAAGCACTCGGCCCGACCGAAGCTGCCGACTTTACGCCCGGCACAGGTTTCATGGACCGACTCGACGGCGTCGATAAACAGCGGAATGCCGCTTTCCTCGGCCAGCGCTTCCAGCCCGAGTGCATCGCAGCAATTCATGATCGGGTGCACACCGAGGATCAGCGCGGTCTGCTCGTTCAAATGCGGGCGTACGGTGTCGGCGCTCAGCGACAGGGTCTGCAGATCGACCTCGCAGAAGCGCGGCACCAGGTCGGCCCAGGCCGCCACATCGGCCATGCGCCTGTATGTCAGCGAGGGCATGACGATTTCCCGCCGCCCCGGCAGGGCCAGGCATTTGATCGCCAACACCAACGCCCAGAAGCCGCTGCAAAAGGTTACGCAGTGGCTGGTCTGGTGAAACTCGGCCAAGCGCCGCTCCAACTGCTGCACCAGCGGCCCGTTGTTGGTGAACTGATGCGCCTCGTAGAAGGTGCGCGAGTACTCCAGGAAACGTTCGAAATCCGGCTGAACCAGGCTCGACGTCGAGCGCGGCAGGTCGAACAGCGGCTGGCCGCCAAACAGCGCCAGCTCATCGCAACTGGATTTGGTACTCATGGGCGCGCGCGTTCGAGCAGAGCGTCATAGCGGTAGTGCGCCGTGTAGAAGCCCTTGGGCATGCGCTGGATATGCGCCTGCCAGCCGCAATCGGCGGCCAGCTGGCAGAACTCCTCGGCGCTGCGCCAGATGCCGATTTTCGAATCGTGGTGCTTGAGTTCGGCGCTGTGGTCGCGGCCATCGGTGTAAAAATCCTGATGCCGTTCGAGGTCCGGCAGATTGCCGATAAACACCCGCTCGACCTTGCTGTAATCGCGGCGCAGCGTGGTCAATACCAGACGCGCAGTGGCCTCGGGAAAATACGGGAAGCTGCCGTAGCACAGCACCTTGGTGAAGCGCGCCGGGTCGGTCTCGGCGACAATGTACTCGCCGACGTCGGCCAGATCCAAACGACGCAGCGGCAGCTGTTCGAAATAACGCTTGGCCACCTCGATCAGCACCTCGGAATAATCCACGCCATAGACTTCGGCGCAGTCGTCGAAGAAGTAGCGCGACAACGCGCCATTGCCGCAGGCCAGATCCAGCAGACGGTCGCCGGGCTGGAAGGCCAACGCACCTTTTATGGTCGCGACAATCAATTGAATCTGCTCTTCCGAAACTGGCTGGCCATTGACCGACCGCTTGATCTGCCCCCAGAAGTCGTCGGGAGCCAGGGTTTTCGGATATTCCTTGAAATCTGATTCCACGGGAGTTAGCCCCTACCTGCTGCAATTAAGTTGATCACCGACTTCGGGTGACCGTCTGCCAACAGACCAGGCCACCGATCCTGCCATGCCGTTATGCACGCGCGATATAGAGAATGCTGCTCGGCTTCAGGCCCATTGCTGCATACACTTCAGAACCGAAGTAGTCGATTCCGTATTGGTCGACGCCGAAACCGTTGTCCTCGATTTTGCGCACATAGTCATCGTGGGCATACAGCCGCACGTGATCGTTCTGTCCATACAGGCGCCAGCGCCCGGCCTCGTCAGTAACGCTGGGGTCTTCAAGGGTGTGTTCGATCCCGACGATGATCGGAGCCATTAAAATGCCGCAGCCGCCGTCACGGGTGATCCGGCGCAACTCGCGAATCGCCGTGCCGTCGTCAGCCACGTGCTCGAGCACATGGCTGCAGATAAAGAAATCGAATGCGCCATCGCCGAAGGGGGTGTCCATCAGGTCAACCTGATGGTCCACACCAGGCATCGATAGATCGGCAGTGGCGTAATCAAAGAATTGGCTAGCGCGGATAACACGGGACATCGCCTGTTCCGGTGCAAAATGCATAACCTGGGCACCCTTGCACAGTCGACCAGCGGCTATCTCTTGCTCCATCCAGTACACATACAGTCGCTCGCGATCAGAGGCGCCGCAGCGTTTGCAGGTATAGGTGTCGTGGGCGGTCATCTCGCCTTGGCCGTAATGTACGAAGCCGTAGCGGCGTGCGTTTTCCCGGTAGAATTCGGGGATCGCCACGAAACTCACCTCAGCCTGTTTGCACACCGGGCAGTTGTAAGCGGGCTGCGCAATCGCTTGCGGTGCCGAAACGCAATCCGGTGTGGCCGTCGATGGCGCCAACTGGCTGATCAGTGCATGCTGCTCCTCGAGAATTTCGAGCAGATTATTGGCCACCAGATGCTGGCTCTCGCCCTGCATCGCCAAGGCCTCGCGAAAAAGCTTCAATGCAGTCTGCGCATCGCCCAGACGGTATTGCACCACAGCCAAATCGTTGGCCAGTTCGGCATGCAATCCCGCAGACTGCTTGACCTGCTCGAGCAGATGCAATGCGGACGCAAAATCACCGTCACCGAAGGCCTGGTAAGCCTGCGCTTTCAACGTTTGCAAATCGGATCCCATGAATAACCTCATGCACTGGTTCTCGCGAGGCTCGACTAAAATAGCCAAGCCACGACGGAAAACGTGACTGATTCGGCCAAAGGCCTAACTGAAACCTGTCCCGCAAGAACCCCGGCGACAGGCCGGCAGAGCGTTCGAGAATGGGCACAGGCGAGATGGAAGGAAATGATGGAAAAAGCATGTTCCTGGCCAGTACAGCAGCCACCCGTGGCTAATCAGCGCAACTTGTTGAACAGACTGAGTCCGGCGATCTTCACATAGCTTTGCTGCGACGCCTCCAGAACGATGGTCTGGAAGGACAACCGCGACAGGGCTTCGGCGTAGTCCAGCTCGCGCAGGTCGGCCTGCACGGACTTGTTGACCAGCGAAACGTCTTCATTATCGGTCTGGGTCGAGTCGATGATGTTCAGGCGTGCGCCGATTTCGCCGCGCACACTGTCGACGGTGCTCATGCCGTGATCGAGGTTGGTCAGGGCCACCGCCACCGCATCGCGCACCTGCAAGCCAGTTGCAGGGTTTTCCAGACTGGTGCGCAGCTGAGAAATGGTGTCGAGGATGCCCTGTGTTTGCCGCGCGGGATCAGCGGTGATGTCGATGCTTTCGCCGCCCACGGGCACCCCGTCGAACTGCACGCTCACCCCGCGAAACACCAGCTGGTCACTGGTTTCATCGTCAGCATCCATACGCCCGCTGGCGAGCACAGCGGCGGCAGGAATGTCATAGACGTCGTAGCGCTTCGGATCTGTCGGATCGAAGCGGATTTCAACACCCGTAACAGGAAACGCAGGGTTGCCGGTAAAGGCCACTTCGTCCTGAACCAGCGGTGCCGACACGCGGAGAGTGGAACCGGGGGCCAGTGAGGCGTCGAGCGCCGCATCCAGGCGCCCGGCATTGGTGACGTTCTGGAAGATTTTCTTGCCGCTGTCGCTGATCGCCAGATCCAGCGAGCTGGCCACCTGCAGCTTGCGCTGGCCTTCGTCGCCCTCATAGCTGTAGCTGCCATCGCCCTGGCGCACGAAGGGCTGGGTCTTGCCCTGAAAACCGGCGAACAAATATTCGCCGCGGGCATTGCGAGTATTCATCAGGCCGAACAGTTCCTCCTCGCGCGCCCCCAGCTCCGCTGCAATGGACTGACGATCCGGCTGGCTCAGCGCTCCATTGCCTGCCTGCACAGCCAGCTCGCGCACACGCTGGAGAATGGTGTTGACCGAGTTGAGGGTGACTTCTTCCTGGGTCAGGCTGTTGTTCGCGGCGGTGAGGTTGTCCTTGTACTGGGTCAGCACATTCTGCTGCTGCTCCAGTTGCAGCAGGCGCACCGAGGCCACCGGGTCGTCCGCCGGGGTGAGGATGCGGTTGCCGGTGCTGATCTGCTCCTGGGTGCGGGTGGCACTGGCGTAGTTGCGCTGGATGCCGGCGACTCCGTTGTTGAACGCCTGGATGGTGGAGATGCGCATGCTTGAGCCTCTTGTTGCAATCCGGAGTCTGGCCGCCGCTAGCAGCCCTTCACCCTAGCCCGCTCCCGGAGGGAGAGGGGATTGTCCTGTACGCGCCTGACATCGGCGCACATTTATCTAAAGGTATTGATCAGGGTATCGAACAAAGAGCGGGCAACTTGAATGACCTGCGCCGATGCGTTGTAGTACTGCTCGAATTTGATCAGGTTGGCGGCCTCTTCGTCGAGGTTGACCGCAGACAGCGAGTCGCGGTTGTTGGTTGCCTGCTTGAGGATGGCGCCGGTCGCCTCGCTGTCCTGCCGGGTCTGGGCGGTCAGGGTGCCGACTCGCTCGACCAGATCGCCATAGCCGTCGGTGAAGCTGACGCCGGTACTGATACCCACTGACGGATCCACGCCTACGGTCTGCTTGTTCTGCAGGTCTACCAATTTCAGGGCGTTGCGGTTGTCCGATACGCCGTTGCTGTTGAATCCCAAGGTGAAGGTGTCGCCACTTTCTGGACGACCGCTGATAGCGAAACTGACAACGTTGCCCCCTCCCAGATCCAACTCATAGCTATTCGACTGCCCAGTGACAAAAGCGCCAGCAGGCACTCGGGTCAAGCCGGTTACCGGAGTGCCTGGCGGGTTTTCAAAAGTGCCGGCGCCGTTATAAATGAACCCCATCGGCAAGGCCGCGGCGATAGCGGAAGCGTCTATGGGGCTACTACCCGCCGCAATCAAATCAGGTTGAGAAATCGAGCCATTACCGCGGTTCTGCAAGTCAGCTTCGGAACGCACTGGCGCGGCGAACGCCAACTGATCAGGCTGATCCAGCACAGCGCTTATAGTCGTAGCGCCCCGCCGGGTCGGTTGCAGCAAGAACGTGTCATCTGCCGCCGGGGCAGAATCGATGGCCAGCTCGAAGCCCTGATCGCGGCCGGCCGCATCGGTGAACGTCAGGGTCGCCGGATAGCTGCCAGGCGAGCTGGGGCTGATCGTCATCGCCGCCCCATCGCTCAAGCGCCGGGCGCTGTAGTTGCTGCCGTCGAACTCCAGGCGGTAGTCGCTGGTGGTGAGCACACTGGTATCGGTGATATTCAGCGCCGGCTGGACGTTGCTGGTATTGCTCGAAAATGCCCGCACCCGCAGCTGGGCCAGCGCCGTATCGTTGTAATCGCCGAACAGCGCCGTGCCCACCTGGCCTTTCAGGTCCAGGCCCTGGCCGAGCTGGGTGTTGACTTGATCGCTGACCGCCAGGGCCAGTCGCCCCAGTGAGTTGAGGGTCGGGTCCAAGGATTCTGCGCGGTAGCGGATCAGCCCGCCCAGTTCGCCGCCGGTGATCAGGGAGGTTATGCCCTGGCTCGAGCCGCCGCTGACGAAGTTCACCTCGAAACGTGTCGGGTCGCCCTGCCCAGGCCCGACTTCCAGGCGGCTGGTGGTGCTGCCCACCACCAGCGGCTGACCGGAACCAACGAACAGGTTGAGCGAACTGTCATCCTGCGCCACCACGGTCACGCCCACATAGGTGGACAGCTGGCGGATTGCCTCCTCGCGCACATCGAGCAAGTCGTTGGGTTGCTGGCCGTTGGCGGCAGCCTTGGCGATGGCATCGTTGTAGCCGGCGATCGAACTGGCCAGACGATTGACCTGGTCGCTGACGGCCACCATCTGTTTGTTGATAAAGCTGTTCTGCTCGGTAATCCGGTCGGACACCGTATTGAAGCGCCTGGCCAGACCTTCCGCCTCGGACAGCACCAGTTGCCGCGCCGGGATATTGGACGGGTCTTCGGCGGCCGTCTGCAGGGAAGAGAAGAACTTCTGCAGCGAGGGCGTGATGCCGGTGGTGGTGCCGGCCAACAGCGAGTCGAGCTGTTCGATCTGGCTTCTATATGCCTCGACATCGGAACTGAGGGCGGTACTGCTGCGCACCTGCGTGGTCAGAAATTCACTGTAGGTACGACGGATATCGACCAGGGTGGTGCCCGAGCCTATATAGCCGGCGCCGCTGAACTGCGGGTTACGCGTGGCCTGCACCGCATCCTGGCGAGAAAACCCGGGGGTGTTGACGTTGGTGATGTTATGGCCGGTGACTGCCAGCGACGTCTTGTTCGCCGACAACCCGGACAGGCCAATACTCAGTAAGTCAGCCATGGCTCAATTCACCCCTGGGTCAGCGCTGTGCCGCTGGACGCGATCGTTTGGTAGGTCGACATCTGCCGGGCGATCTGCGCCACCTTGCGGGCGTACTGCGGGTCGGTGGCGTAACCGGCCTTTTGCAGCTCGCGGGCGAATTGCTCAGGGTTCTGCGTGGCATCGAGGGCTTTCTCGTAGCGGCCGTTGCTCTGCAAAAAGCTCACATAATCATCAAAGCTGTGGGCATAAGAGTCATAGGAACGGAAGGATGCCGCCTCTTTGACAGCCTTGCCGCCCTTGTATTCGGTGGTCAGCACCCGTGCCGACTCGCCATCCCAGCTGTTGTGGCTCTTGATACCGAACAGGTTGTGGCTGCTGCTGCCGTCCTGCTGACGAATGATCGACTTGCCCCAACCGGTTTCCAGAGCGGCCTGGGCCACCAGATAGCGCGCATCGACACCGATCTTCTCGGCGGCCTGCTCGGCCATCGGCAGCATGGCCGCGATGAACTCGTCCTTCGACGCGAAGGCTGTCTTGCCCGGCGCTTGAGCGGTCTGTGCCAGACGACGTCCGCTGATGGCATCTGCGCCATTCAGGCTCAGGGCCTTGTCGGCGGGAGCGGCAAACGCCTTGGCCGCAATCCAGTCGTTCTGCGCCAACGGCTGTGTATCCGCCACGCCGGTCGTTGGCACGATGCCCGCCATCATCCGGTCGCTCAGCCTGCCCGGCAACGACAGACGCCGCTGGTTGAGCAAAGATGAATCGTCGCGGCTGCTGTCGACCCTGGCCAGTGGCTTGCTCGGCGCGCTCGGCACCGGCTGATCGACCTGGGCGAAAGGATTGGGCCGACTGCCGGCGTCCTTGAGCTGCGACATCTGCCGCACCATCACGTCGGCCAGGCCGATACCATTCTGGTTATTCGACAGGGTCACCGACAATTGCTGGTCGTGCATGTCCTGATAGGTCTTGCTCTCGTTGCTGTTCATGAAATTGCCTTCGGCGAACACTTCGTTGGCCGACCGCATGGCTTTGAGCATTTCATTGAGAAACAGCGATTCGAACTCTTGCGCCACCTTGCGAATGTTCTTTTCGCTGTCGCCACCGAGCTTGAACTGGTTGAGCCGGTTCAGGTCGGTGAAGGCGCCGCTGTCCAGCGGGCTGTTGGTGTTGACGCTGCCGAGCAAGCCGGCCGAGAGTCGAGAATCCATAACCTATACCTCAAATGACAATCAGGTCAGCCTGCAAGGCGCCGGCTTGCTTGAGCGCCTCCAGGATGGCCATCAGGTCGGAGGGCGATGCGCCCACCTGGTTAACCGCCCGGACAATTTCATCCAGAGTGGTTCCGGGACCAAACTTGAACATCGGCTTGGCTTCCTGCTGGGCACCGACCCGCGAGCGTGGCACTACTGCGGTCTGCCCGCCGGATAAGGCTTCCGGCTGACTGACGATAGGGTCTTCGGTAATGGTTACCGTAAGGCTGCCGTGGGTTACGGCGGCCGGCTGCACGCGCACGTTCTGGCCAATGACGATGGTGCCGGTGCGTGAATTGATGATGATCTTGGCCACTGCCTGGCCGACTTCCACTTCGAGATTTTCCAGGATCGACAGGTAATCGACGCGCTGATTCGGATCGAGTGGCGCACTGACGCGGATCGAACCGCCGTCGAGCGCCTGGGCGACACCGGGGCCAAGCAGGTCGTTAATCTGGTCGACGATATTCTTTGCGGTGGTGTAGTCCGGGCGATTGAGGTTGAGCGTCAGGGTATTGCCCTGATTGAAACCGCTGGGCACCGAGCGCTCGACCGATGCGCCACCAGGTATACGCCCCGCCGAGGGTACATTGACGGTAATCCGCGAACCGTCGCCGCCTTCGGCATCGAACCCGCCGACAACCAAATTGCCCTGGGCAATGGCGTAGACATTACCGTCGATACCCTTGAGCGGCGCCATCAACAAGCTGCCGCCGCGCAGGCTCTTGGCGTTGCCGATAGAGGAAACGGTGATGTCGATGGTCTGCCCCGGCCTGGCGAACGCGGGCAAGTCGGCATGGATGGACACCGCCGCGACGTTCTTCAATTGGACGTTGCCACCTTGCGGTACCTTGATGCCGAACTGCGCCATCATGTTGTTGAAGGTCTGCACGGTGAACGGCGTCTGGGTGGTCTGGTCGCCGCTGCCATTGAGGCCGACCACCAGGCCGTAACCGATCAGCTGGTTACTGCGCACGCCCTGGATGCTGGCCAGGTCCTTGAGCCGCTCAGCTTGCGCGACAGACGTCAGCAGCAAGGCGGCCAGGAGAGTCATCCACTTCGACATGGTCATGGTTTCCAGCCTCAAAACGGCCACAGCGGGCTGATGAAAAACCGATCGAGCCAACCCGGCTGACTGGCTTCGGCGAAGGAGCCGGTGCCTGAATAAGTGATGCGGGCGTCGGCGATGCGGGTCGAGGCCACCGTGTTATCCGTGGAAATGTCGTCGGCGCGAACCAGGCCGGCAATGCGCACCAATTCATCGCCCGTGTTGAGGGTCATCCACTTCTCACCACGTACGGCCAGAATGCCGTTAGGCAGCACCTCGGCCACGGTTACCGTGATCGAACCACTCAGGCTGTTGCTCTGGGCCGCCTTGCTGCTGCCCTGGGTGTCGCGGCTAGCGTTGTACTCGGCACCGAGCGACAATTTATTGTCGGAAAATGGATTGGCCGCCGATACCGCGCCCCCGAACAGCGAGGTCAGGCCGATGTCGGCGCTGCTGTCCTTCTGGATCTGCGAGCCGGCATTCTTGCTGGCCTGGGTACGCTCGTTGAGGGTGATGGTGATGATGTCGCCGACGCGATAGGCCTTGCGGTCACCGAACAGGTTGTTCTCGAAGCCGGCCTGATAAATCGAACCATTGTTCTGCTCCGCCGGTAACGGCGTGCGTGGCAGGACCGGCGCGTAATACGGGTCGTTGGGCTTCGCTGGCGGCGAGACGCAGCCACCCAGAAGCGCAAGACCCAGCATCGAGAGCACTATTACCAGCCGGTTCATAACCACTACCTCACCGCGTTTTATATCGAGCCAGGGCCGGGCTGACGCCCAGCATCAAGGGTTAAAGATTCTGCGAAACGAAGGCCAGCATCTGATCGGCGGTGGAGATGACTTTCGAGTTCATCTCGTAGGCGCGCTGGGTGGTGATCATGTTCACCAACTCCTCGACCACGCTGACGTTGGAGTTTTCCAGGGTGTTCTGCAGGGTGGTGCCCAGGCCGTTGAGGCCCGGCGTGCCGACCTGCGGTGCACCGCTGGCGGCCGTTTCCAGGAACAGGTTGTTGCCGATCGCTTCCAGGCCCGCCGGATTGATGAAGTCGGCGGTCTGCAAATTGCCGACGATCTGCGGCTGCGGACTGCCGTCGGTGGTCACCGAAACCGTACCGTCTTCGCCAACGGTGAAGGTGCGCACTTCGTTGGGCAGGACGATCGCCGGCTCCAGGGCATACCCGTTGGAGGTAACGACCTGGCCATCCGAATTCAAATGAAAGCTGCCATCACGGGTATAGGACACTGTGCCATCGGGCATCAACACCTGGAAGAAACCGCGACCATTGACCGCCATGTCCAGGGGCTGCTCGGTGGTTTGCAAGCTGCCGGCAGTGAAGATCTTCTGCGTGCCGACTACGCGCACACCGGTACCCAGTTGCAAACCGGACGGCAGCTGGCTGTCCTGGCTGGACTGGCCACCTGGCTGGCGGCGGATCTGATACAGCAGATCTTCGAACTCGGCACGATCGCGCTTGAAACCCGTGGTCGAGACGTTGGCCAGGTTGTTGGAAATGGTGGTCAGGTTCATGTCCTGAGCGGACAGACCGGTCTTGCTGACCCACAGTGCCGGAAGCATATCGATTCTCCTCGAGCGCCATTATCAAGGCGCTGCGTGCTGGTAATTAGCTAATTTGCAAAACCCGCGCCACAGCGGCCGCATTGTCTTCGGCAGTGCGCATCATCTTGACTTGCAGTTCGAACTGGCGGGACAGGGAGAGAATTGCAGTCATCTCCTCCACCGCATTGACGTTGCTCGATTCGAGAAAGCCGGAGGTCACCTGCACCGTGGCATCCGCCTGCACCGGCCCGGTCCCCTTGAAGCGAATCAGGCCGTCGCTGCCCTTCTCCATCTGCTTGAGATCGGGATTGACCAGCTTCAGCCGGTCGACCTCGGCAAGCACACTCGGCCCCTCGCCGAGGGCACGAATGCTGATGGTGCCGTCCTGGCCGATCTCGATTTTCTGCTCCGGCGGTACGGCAATCGGCCCACCATTGCCCATCACCGGCAAACCGTTGCCGGTACGCAACACCCCCAGAGCGTCAATATTCAGGCTGGCAGTGCGCACATAAGCCTCGCTGCCATCGGCCGCCTGCACGGCCAGCCAGCCCCGACCGCCAATCGCTACATCTAGGTCGCGACCGGTTTCCTGCATTGAGCCTGGCGTGAAATCGGTACCGGGGCGTTCGGTCATGGCATAGACCCGCGCCGGCAGCGTGTCGCCGAAGACCTGCATCGAGCGCGCCTGCTCGAAGTCGCGGCGAAAGCCGTTGGTCGAGATATTCGCCAGGTTGTTGGCGTGGGCACTCTGGGCCAGGCTGTTGTTTTGGGCTCCAGTCATGGAGACGTACAGCATCTTGTCCATGGTTATCCTCCGAGGTGGGCGTGACGCCCGCTGCTCTATACAAGGTAATAGAGCAAGCGTCGTGCCATCCTCGAAAACTAATCATAGAACGTTGAAATATATGGTTTTTAAAATACAGAAAAGGCTCCGCAAGGAGCCTCTCAAGATCGAGCCGGCGAGATATTGCCGCCGGCGGCAAAACCATTGCCTGCCGAGTTGAGCCGTCGCAGCGCCCGGACCACCTTATTAATCGGTAATCCGCTTGGCCGCCGACAGCGATTGCTGCGCCCAACCTACGCGCCCACACCATCCGGCGAATCACCAGCCCATCAATACGTTCAGGGCTGTTGCAGGATGGGGTTGAACGCCACGATAGCCATCACAACGATCCGCATGAAAGCCGAAAACGCCCGCACCAACCCAGCCGCACCCCGGACTGCACCGGGGCGGACTCTACATCACCGAATGATCGGCAGTGTTCAAACGCCACGATCTATCAGCGCAGGTTGATGATGGTCTGGGTAATCGAGCTTTCGGTCTCGATGGTCTTGGCGTTGGCCTGGTAGTTGCGCTGGGCGACGATCAGGTTGACCAACTGGTCGGACAGCTCGACGTTGGAGTCTTCCAGGGCGCCGGACTGCAAGGCGCCCAGGGTACCGCTGCGCGGCGTGCCAACCACCGGCTCACCCGAGGCAAAGGACTGTACCCAGGCGGTTTTACCCACCGGCGTCAAGCCCTGCACGTTGGCGAAGCTGGCCAGAATCACCTGCCCCTGCACCTTGGATTGTCCATTGGTGTAACGGGCGAAAATCACCCCGGTGTCGTCGATCTCCAGACCCGCCAGCTGGCCGGTGGTGTAACCGTCCTGACTGACGCTGTTGACCGCAAAGGAGCTGGAGAACTGGGTGGAACTGCGCATATCGACCAGAATGCCGGCGGGGCTGGCATTCGCACCATTGCTTGACCATACCGGCGGTTCCCCGCCATCCGACGCCGCCGGTACCCAGCCATTCATGGTAAAGCGCCCGGTGGCATCGACGGTGAAATCGGCACTGGAGGTCAGGCTGCTGGTATCAAGCTGACCACTGGCAGTAAAGCCGACGGCCATCGAATAGGGCGTGGTGGATGTGGGTGTTGCCGGATTGCGCCCATCGACCAATACATTCATCTGCCACTCGTTGGCACCCGTCTTGACGAAGTACTGACTGAGCACATGGGCATTACCCTGGGTGTCGTAGACGTTGGTCGACGTGGAGGAGTTGTAGGTGGTCGGATCGGCCGGATTGAAGGTGGCGTTGCCCGCCGCTTCGGCAGCGGTGACTTCTGCGGCCGTCGGGTTAAGCGGATCGAGCGCACCGGCTATCGATGCGTCGTAAGCGCCCTGCCAGGATGTCGGCACCGTATTGGTCGAGTTCAGGTTGAATGCCTGGTCCAGTGTCGTGGTGGCGCGCGGCGCCTGGCTCGCGGTTTCGATACGCAGATCGCTGATCACGCCATTCTGCAGGTTGCCGCTGCCATCGACGGCATAGCCCTGCAGTTTGAAGCCGAAGTTATTGACCATGAAGCCATCGCGATCGGTACCAAAATAGCCGGCACGGGTGTAGCTGACCTCGCCGTTGTTGCTGGTCTGAAAGAAGCCGTTGCCGTTGATCGCCAGATCCAGGGCATTTTGCGTGTAGTTGACATTGCCCTGATTGAACAGCTGCGAGACGTTGCTCAGGAGCACACCGCTGCCCTGCGCATTCTTGCCGGAACCGTTCACCGAGGCCGCATAGACATCGGAAAACTCCGCACGCGACTGCTTGAAGCCCGCCGTACCGGCGTTGGCGATGTTGTTGCCGGTCACGTTGAGATCGCTGGTCGCAGCGCGCAGGCCGCTAAGACCGATATTGAACGCCATGGAAGTCTCCTTTGCCGGTATAGCCGGCGATTAAAACCCTGAAATTACTGACCGATGACCTGCACCTGGGAGAGCGGCACACTGCCAAGCCCCGCCAGGTTGAGCATCAACTCGCTGCCGCCCAACACCACGCTGTCGACGTTGGCCGGGAGCATGGTGTAAAGCGCCTCAGTCTTGCCTTCGTAGGTGGCCTGCGCCTCGAACTTGTAGGTGCCGGGCGGCAATTGTTTGCCGCTGGCATCTTTGCCGTCCCAGATAAAGCTGACATTGCCGGCGGCCTGCTCGCCCATATTGATTCGGCTCACTGCTGTCCCCGCGCTGTCGTAGACATTGACATAGACGTTGCTGCTGCTGGTCGGCAGTACCATGCTGGCCTTGAAGCTCTCGCTGGTATCGACCACCGCCTGGTCGGTCGGAATGATTACCTTGCTGCCGACCAGAGACGAGGCCTGCAGCGCCTGGGAGGATTGATAGCCCGACAACAGAGAACCCATGCTGGTATTGAGCTTATCGATGCCTTCTACCTGGCTGAATTGGGCTAGCTGGGCAATAAACTCGCCATTACCCTGCGGCTCCAGGGGGTTCTGGTTATTCAGTTGCGCCACCAACAGGTTGAGAAATTCGTTCTTGCCCAGTTCTTTATTGGCCGAGGTATCACTCTTGATCTGGTATTGATCGAGTGTCGAACTGACGCCATTTACAGTGCTCATGCCTTATCCCCTTCCTGCGATTTACTGACCCAGGGTCAGTACGCGCTGCAACATTTGTTTGGCCGTGTTCATCATCTCGACGTTGGTCTGGAACGCCCGGCTAGCGGAGATCATGTCGGCCATTTCCTCGACCACATTGACATTGGGGTAGTACACATAGCCGCCCTCATCCGCCGCCGGATGGTTCGGCTCGTAGCGCGGTTTCAGATTGCTCTGATCCTCGACGATACCCAGCACCTGCACGCCGCTGCCGGCCTGATCTTGCTCGGCGAACAACGAGACACTGCCATCGCCCATGGACTGCTGGAACATGGTGGCAAATACCGGATGGCGTGCGCGATAGGTCTCATCCACGCTCGACGACACCGACTCGGCGTTGGCGATGTTGCTGGAAATGGTATTCAAACGAGTGCTCTGGGCACTCATGCCGGTTCCGGCGATATTGAAAACACTGGCTAGTGACATGGCATCAGGCTCCTTTAATCGCCGCGCAGGGCGCTGACCAGCCCTTTGAATTTGCTGTTTAGAAAGGTGAAGCTGGCTTGGAAGTTCACCGCATTTTCCGCGTAAGTGGTCTGCTCGACCTGCACATCAACGGTGTTCTGATCGATCGATGGATGCGAGGGGATGCGGTAGGCCAGGTTGGCATTGCCCATGGCCATGCCCTCGGCGGCGATGTGCCGGCTGTTGGTGCGGGCCAGACCGGCCGAACCACGCTGGGTATTGGCACTCTGCTCGGCCAGCACCGTAGCGAAATCCAGATCACGCGCCTTGTAGTTGGGCGTATCGGCGTTGGCGATGTTGTTGGCCAACACCTCGGCACGATCGGCGCGGAAGCTGAGTGCCCGTTCGTGGATGCCTAGTGCGCTGTCGAAGCTGATGCTCATGGTCAGGAACCTTTGCCGTTGGGCTTGCCTGTTTTGCGTACAAGACATTTAGCAAAGGTCGTGCCATTTAATTTGTTTGTTATATTTCAATAACTTAGTGAATATTTAAGGCGCCTTGAGCGGTCAAGCGGCAAGACTTTTCCGCCTCATGGCAAACAATTCGACAAGCAGGTCAAGGTTTTGCCGCTGCGTATGGCCACAGCCGATCCAGTGCTTTCTTCAACCACGAACCATGAGTCAGCAACGGAAGCGGCGTCACAGCCTGGATCAGCCAGAGCGCAATCCAGACCGGGCGACTGTCCAGATCCTCGGGCAGGCACCAACCTGCAGAAGGCGCGACCAGCGGCGATAGCAGGCATGGCCGCGCCATAGGGAAAGCATCGCGCAGGGGCGCCCACTTACAGGCTCGGGGGAGGCCTGCGGCGAGGACAATCGGCGAACCTGGCACGTAAGCATTTAACAAAAACGGGAGGCCACTGGCCTCCCGTTTCTATATCAGTGCAATCCTGTGCCACTGGCTCACTTCACCTTGTAGATGATCCCCGGACTGCATTGCACCATCTGATAACGATCAGGCAGGCCGTTGAGTGCCTCCGAGGCGCCCAGGAACAAGTAGCCACCCGGTTTCAACATGGCATGAATGCGCGTGAGGATGTCTTTCTTCATGTCGGCGGAAAAATAGATCAACACGTTGCGACAAAACACGATGTCAAACTTGCCCAGGCTGGCATAGCTGTCCATCAGATTCAGCGGACGAAACTCGACGCGACTCTTGATCGCCGGTTTGACGACCCAACGCCCAGGTGCTTTCGGATCGAAATAGCGCTGCAAGCGCTCTTGAGACAGGCCGCGCCCCATTGCCAGGCTGTCGTATTCACCGGATTTGCAATTAGCCAACATCGACGGCGAAAGATCGGTGGCAACAATTTGCACGCCTGCCTTGAGTTGGCCGATATTGGTTTTCTCAAATTCATCGATGCTCATCGACAGGGAATATGGCTCCTGCCCCGAAGAACAGGCCGCTGACCAAATGCGCAGACGCTGGCCCGGAGCCGCCTTGATCATCTCGGGCAAGACCCGGTTCTTCAGTACCTCGAAGGGATAGGTGTCACGAAACCACAGCGTTTCATTGGTGGTCATGGCATCCACCACCTGCTCACGCAAACCGCTACGCGGCTGGGCTTGCATACGCTGCACCAACTCCCCCAGGGTCTTGATCCCGTGTTGCTCCTGCAACTTGTTCAGTCGGCTGGATACCAGGTACTGCTTATTGCTACCCAGCAAAATGCCACAGGCCTTTTCCAGGAACGTCCGGAACTGCTCAAAATCCAAATTACCTGAAGACACTAGCCAGGCCTCGCCAATCAAAGTATTGCACTGAAAGATGCACCCACTGCCCTATCTCAGACCTAAGCAGAACTGCTGCATTCGGAGGTACTGCGATTAAACAGGCTCAACAACTCATTTACGCGTGAAAAAGCCAGGTCCGGCAAGCGGCAACAGCCTGCGGTTCTGCGAGCGCGAGACGATCCCCTGCAGGCGTTCGCCCAGCGCTCACTAGGTCTGATCGACCTCATTGATGCGTGCAACTACCCGCGATGCCAGGTCATCAGGACGAAACTTGGCAAGAAAGTCATTGGCACCAACCTTCTTCACCATGGCCTGATTGAACACCCCGGAAAGCGAAGTATGCAGGAGGATGTGCAACTTCTGCATACGCACATCACTGCGGATCTCTGCGGTCAGGGTATAACCGTCCATTTCCGGCATCTCGATATCGGAAATCAGCATCAGCAGCTCCTCATCGGCATGCCTGCCCTCATCTGCCATGTTGCGCAGGTAATCCAGGGCTTGCCGACCATCGTTTAGCGCCGTGACCTCTACCCCAACGGTTTGCAGACAACGAATCACCTGCTTGCGGGCCACCGATGAGTCATCGACGATCAGCACGCGCTTGCTGAGCGCCTTGCTTTGAGTTTGAGCATCGACAACACCGACAGAAATCACCTCGGAGGTTGGGGCTACTTCGGCGAGGATTTTCTCCACGTCGAGGATCTCCACCAACTCCTTGTCCAGGCGGGTCACCGCAGTGAGGTAGTGGTCACGCCCCGCCCCCTTGGGTGGCGGATGGATCTCCTCCCAGTTCATGTTGACAATGCGCTCGACCGAATGCACCAGAAAGCCCTGAACCTTGGTGTTGTATTCGGTGATGATGACGAAGCTGTTCTTCAGATCCTGCAATGGCGGCCGACCGGTAGCCATGGACAGATCGAGAATAGGGATGGTGCCCCCCCGAATACTCGCCACCCCCCGCACGACCGGGCTTGATTTAGGCATGATGGTGAGCTTGGGGCATTGCAGCACCTCCTTCACCTTGAATACGTTGATGCCATAAAGCTGCCCGCCATCTAGACGAAACAGCAGCAGTTCCAAACGATTCTGCCCAACCAACTGCGTGCGCTGGTTAACCGAATCCATTACACCGGCCATGCCCCAACCCCTGTGTTTGAGTAGCGCACATTGTGCTTAGCGTAGCAGGCGGCACGCGCCTTGCTAATCACTCTGCATGAACGCAGAAACGACAACTTTTCGACACTTCTACCGGAGCAGGTATCGATACCTGCCGGCAAAAGGCCGCCATTGGCTGGCAGTTTTACCTGCTTTGCTCGCGCTCGGCTACAGCTCCGTGGCACTCGCCGCGGCAACCTTGCCTGAACAGCTTATCGGCGCCACCCAGGGTTTTCTTGAGCTGACAGTAGCCGACTACCTGCAGCGCAGCGACATTCAAGGGCGACATGAGGTTGAAATCAACCGTATCGACCCACGCTTGCGCCTGCCCCTGTGTGACAAGGAATTGACGATTAGCCTGGAAAGCCCTGCCCAACCCATCGGACGCGTCACCATGCGGGTGCGCTGTGATGGCAGTTCACCCTGGACGGTTTTCGTTCCCGGCGAGGTCAGACTCTACCGTGACGTGGTTACCGCCATCCGCCCGCTCAAGCGCGAGGCCGTGCTGACAGACATGGACGTAAGCCTGACGGAGCGCGAAGTCGGCCTACTCAACCAAGGTTATATGACCAGCCTCAGGCAAGCTGTCGGCAAAAAACTGACGCGGCCGATGCAAACAGATCAGGTGTTGGCGCCGGTGAATGTCGAGCAAGCCGAGGCCATTCGCAAAGGCGACCAGGTGGTGATCAGCGCACGCAGCGGCAGCATGAGCGTGCGCACGCCGGGCGAAGCCCTATCGGACGGGGCCATCGGCAAACAGATCAGTGTGCGCAACCAACGCTCGAAACGTGTAGTCAAAGCACGGGTAATAGGGCCCGGCCAAGTTGAAGTAGCCATGTAGGCACGATTCTCGCCTCTTCCAGAGAGGCTGCAGCAGCATGGGCTGGCTGACGATTTGTCACACAGTAGTTAGACTGTTAGTTGAAACACTGCTTTTTTCTCTAAAGTTTTGCCCAGGACGGCCGAGAACTAGGCAAGCGTCCCAATACTGCTCGAGGTTTTACATCATGGTCATCGACTTCAACCGGCTAAACAATGCCGCCACTTCTGCCAATTCAGGGCGTGTGGGCGGTGCTCAGTCTGGTGGCCGGAATGAAGCCATCAGCGACAAATCGACCAGCCCGTCAGCAGCTCAGGCCCAGCCGGCAGACACCAGCCAGAGCGGCGAGTCGGTACAGTTCAGTCGCGAAGCACAACAGCTGCAAAAGATCAGCGAAAAACTGGCTGAACAACCAACCGTTGATAAAGAACGCGTTGCCCAGCTCAAACAAGCAATCCTTGACGGCAGTTACCAGGTCGACAGCCAGCGTGTTGCCAGCAAACTGCTCGACTTCGAATCCCAGCGCTAGTCCCAGGGCAGCGCCAGGATGTTAGGCTTACAGCGCAGTGACGCTGCTACGGCCCCTAAACATCTGAGAGCCTGCAATGCACGATACAACCCTGCTTAAGCTTTTCAACGACGATATCGACAGCGCCGAGCAACTGCTCGAACTGATCGATAATGAATTCCAGGCCCTCGGCGAGCGCGACCTGGTTCGTTTGCAAAGCATTTTGGAAAATAAACAACCACTGCTGGCGCTGCTCGATCAACACGGTCAGGCGCGCAGCCAACTGCTGCTCAGCCTACAATTGAGCGCCGACAAAGCAGGACTGCAAGCCCTTGCTGAACGCTCGAGCCAAGGCGCTGAACTACTTGAGCGCGGCGAGCAACTGCATGCTCTGCTCGAACGCTGCCAAGCTGGCAATTTACGCAACGGCCGCTTGATTCGCTCCAGCCAGGCATCGACAAGCAGCATCCTCGGCATTCTCCGGGGTGGCGAAACCCCCAGCCTCTATGACAGCCGCGGCAGTACCGCTAGAATCGGCCAGCAGCGCCCGCTCAGTCAGGCCTGAACACTTAATATAAGACACAGAAAAAATGCTGGCATAATGACAGCATTCTAGTGTCACTGTATCTGCCTGGAGAGTTCTGGACCGTGTCCAATCCCTTTATCGAGGACGATGGCCCACAACCACCGATGGTTCTCAAAGCCCCCGTGGAAATCGTGGCCAATCTGCGTCAACTGCAACAACACCACGACCCGTTGGTCATCACTTTCCACGAGCGCAACCAACGCTTCCAGAGCTACCTGATCGAAGTCGATCGCGACAATAATCGACTGATTCTCGATGAGATGATCCCCAATGACGCCGAGCGCTTTCTGCAGAACGGCGAGCCTTTTCGCATCGAAGCCTTCCATGAAGGCGTGCGCGTAGCCTGGGAGTGCCTGCAGCCGGTACAGATAGACCAGCACCAGGGGGCACGCTGCTACTTCAGCCCGATGCCTGAAGAAGTGCATTACCATCAGCGACGCAATGCATACAGAGCGCCGCTCAAGCAAACCGAACAGATCAAGATCGAACTGGCCGGCGCCAAGTTGCGCAGCCCTATAACGGGACTACTGCTGGATATTTCCGCCACTGGTTGCAAAGTACGCTTGCCGGGCAATGTCGCCAGCAGCCTGCACTCTGGCCAGGTTTATGAGCGCTTTACCGCTCAACTGCCCTTCGGCGCTATGACCACTGCCGTGGAACTGCGCCATGTGCAGTATGAAGAGAAACTCGACACGACCTTTGCCGGTGTGCGCTTTCATCGCATGAGCGGCCTGGAGCAACGCCAGGTCGAACGTTTCGTCTACCAACTGCAACGCGAGGCACGCCGCTTCGACAGCGAGGGTTTGTTCTAGCAGCCTGCCGAGCAAGCACAACTGACCCGTAGGTTGTGCCGAGAAACGAACGGCCACGCTCGGCGGAGTTCGATCTGCACGGCCCGGCCCAACCGACAAAACTGCTATTCCCGCAAAGGCTGCCAGGATCTTATCGGGAATTACCCGTCATCTTTGCCGAACTCTCGTCACGCGACAAACCAGGTCGCCAGGCTCGAGTTCAAAACCACTGGTACCAATGGCCAGGCTGACCTGTAAGCCGCCAGAAAGCGGTCAGACGTCGACCCGAATGCCCAGCGCCGCCAGGCGTGGCAGATCTTCCGGGCGATCGACATCCCACAAGGCCGGCAATAGCTGATGATGCCAGTCCAGCTGTTGCAGCCGCTCGCAGGTCATGCTCAAGACCTGGTCAGTTCCCCAGGGCATGGCGTGAAACAGCAAGGGATCGACGCGGCGCAAGCCAAGCAGAACGTAACCCCCATCCTCGGCCGGCCCCAGTACTACTGGCTTCCCGTGCAATGCCTGACAAGCACCATTGAGGTACTCGCCATCCAGCGCCGGGCAATCATTGCCGATCAACACCACTGCATCGCTTTCCGCCAGCCCCAAGGTCGCTATGCATCGCATGCGCTCACCCAGGTCGCCGGCGGGCTGCTCAACCAACGTCCAGTTCAACTGATCGGCGAGTGCCTGCAACTGTGCGTCCGGACTGTCGTCCAACCACAAGAACCGCTGATTGAACCCTTCCGACGGAAGCTGCAAGGCTCGCTCGAGCAATAACCGCTGCAGGTCACACGCGCCCTCTTCACCCAGAACAGGGATCAGCCTGGTTTTCACCCGCCCAGGCACAGGCGCACGCGCCAGCATGTGCAAAGAGATAGACAGATTCATAGCGGTGGCCCTCGATGATACTGCCGCGCCAACTGATCAGGGCTGGCGCCACAATAGTAGGCCAGCCGCAAACGCCACATGAACAACACAGTACGCCAAATGCCATCGTGCTCCCAGCGTCTGCTTGAAGTTGACAGCGCAGGGCGCAAGCAACGCGGTCGCGCTCGCTTTTTCAGGCGCCCGCAGAGCTCGATGTCTTCCATCAAGGGGATGTCCGCGTAACCTCCCAGCGCCTCAAACGACTCGCGGGCGGCGAAGATTCCCTGGTCGCCCGTTGCCACACCGGTCAACCGTGAGCGTAGATTGATCATCGTACCGATCAAACGCAGAGCCAGGCCACTGCCCGACAAACGCACATCGAACCGCCCCCAGAGCGGCCGCTCTGCCAATACGGTAAGCAGCCGCTGGATGGACGCGGCACTAACCCGGGTATCGGCATGCACAAACCACAGATAATCGCCCCTTGCGACCGCGGCCCCGGCATTCATTTGCAGGGCGCGCCCCGCGCTCGTCTCGAGCACCTTATCGGCCTGCGCCGCCGCCAACGCACCTGTCGCGTCGCTGCTACCGCCATCCACCACAATCAGCTCCGCTCCAGCCGCGCGCAGCGGTGCCAGATCCGCCAGCAGCAAGGGTAGAGCCGCTGCTTCATTGCGAGCAGGGATGATCACGCTGAGCAAAGGCCTCACGGCAGCTTCGTCTCCTCAGCCAGATCAACCGCTCCGGCAGCGGCCATATCGGCGGTGTTGCCGTCGAGCATCTGATCCTGCACCACCTGCTCGTCGACTCGCGGGTCAAGGGCAGCCACCAGGGGTGAACTGGTCATGTTGTCCGGCATCGCGATGTGATGCAGCGGAGCATCGTCGACCTGGTGCAAGTGGGTGATGTTATCCGGGCGCACCCGCCAGATCAGGATCAAGGCCGAAAAACAGACGAAGACATAAAGCATATTGGCGCCCCAAAAGCGCATCAGCACACCGGCCAGCAATGGGCCGACACTGGCACCGACGCCGAAGGTCACCAACAACATGGCGGTCAGCGAGACGCGCCGCTCGCCCTCGACATGGTCGTTGGCAAAAGCCACGGCCAGGGGATAGAGGCTGAACTGCAACACCCCGATGACGAAACCGACACCGAGCAATACCCACATGTCCGCTTCCGGCATCAATGCCAGAGGCAACGCCGCCAAAGCCAACAACACCGCACAGCCACGGATCAACGCAGCCCGATCGCAACGATCCGACAACCAGCCGAGCGGCCATTGCACCAGCAGGCCGGCAAAAATGCAGCTACCCATGAATAGACCGACCTGCACGGTAGACAAACCCATGCGGGTCGCATACAGCGGCGCCAAACCGTAGAACGCACCAATCAGCAGGCCGGCAACGGCAATGGTGGTCAACGACAAGGGCACCCGCTTGATGAAAAAATGCAACTCCAGCGGTGCCGGATGCATGGGCGCCGGGTGCAATCGATGGGTCAATGCTACCGGCACCAGGCACAGGGCAAAACACAGCGCGACCAGCATCAGCAGTTCAAGACCGAGAGTCGGATGCACCACCAACACCAGTTGACCGAGGATTAACCCCAGATAGGAAGCGCCCATATATCCGGAAAACACCTGGCCGCGTTGAGTGGTATCCGCCTGCTCGTTGAGCCAGCTTTCGATCACCATGTATTGGCACATCATGGCCAGGCCCACCAGCAAGCGCAGTAGCAGCCAGGCCGGCAGCCAGTCGGTCAGGCCGTGGCCCAGCACCGCTGCAGTGACAACCCCGGCACAGGCGACATAAGCGCGAATGTGCCCGACCCGGCCGATCAGCCGGTGCCCCAACTTGCCGCCCAGTACCAGGCCCAGATAGTTGGCCGCCATCAAGGCACCCACCCATAGACCATCGACCGTTTCAGCCAGGCGCAACGCCAGGTAGGTACTCAACAAACCCGACCCCAGCAACATCAACAGGGTAGCGAAATACAGCGAACGAAAAGACTTCCAGATAAGGCGCATGACTCTGCGAATAACTCCTTGATTGACGAGTGAACCGCTCGACGCGAACGGCGCGGCCGCGATGGCCGCAACAAACAAATGAACAAATGGGTGAAGCATGCAGCACAGGGGTGAAGCCCAAGCGCAGTGCACGCTAGCATGCGCTTGGCCCACATCAGTCGGCACTGCCGTGTGCTGGGTCGGGCCGCATGGCCTGAATTGTATAGCGGCTGAGCCCAATAACTCGCCACTGGCTATGCCGAGGCGGCGAGAACGCGGCGCTCCCAGGGCGTGATCTCGTCGAGGTAACTGCTAAACTCCATGGTTTTGCTGGCGATGTAGCCTTCGATGAATTCCTTGCCAAACAGTTCTACGGCCAATTGACTGTTTTTCAGACGCTCGATGGCAGCATGCAGGGTACAGGGCAGGGTTAATTTATCCGGCACCTGAAATTCGCCCTGAATCGGCGCGCTCGGCTGCAACTGCTGCTCAAGACCATGCAGGCCGGCAGCCAGGCTGGCCGCCAGCGCCAGATAGGGGTTGGCATCAGCGCCTGGCAGGCGGTTCTCCACTCGCCGTGCCATCGGCGTACTGGCCGGAATGCGCAGGCCCGCGGCGCGGTTATCTTGCGACCAGCAGGCATTGTTCGGCGAAGCAAAGGGATGACAGAGCCGCTGATAGGAGTTCACGTTGGGGGCGAACAATAGGGTGAAGTCCGCCAGTGCCGCTTGCTGACCAGCGATAAAGTGATAAAAGGCTGGCGTCGCCTGACCATCCGCGGCACTGAAGATATTACTGCCGCTCCCCTGCTCGACCACGCTCTGGTGGATGTGCATGGAACTGCCGGGGGTATGCGCCAACGGCTTGGCCATGCACACCACTGTCAGCCCGTGCTTGAGTGCGACCTCCTTCAGCAGGTGCTTGAACAAGAACGTTTGGTCGGCCAGCAATAGCGGGTCGCCATGTAGCAGATTGATCTCGAACTGACTGACGCCCATCTCATGCATAACGGTATCGCGTGGCAACCCTAGCGCTGCCATGCACCGATACACCTCGCTGAAGAACGGCCGCAGACCATTATTCGAGCTGACGCTGAAGGCACTGCTGCCATGCTCGCGCCGTCCATCCAGACCTACGGGCGGCTGAAACGCTTGCTGTGGGTCAGGGTTGGGCGCAAATACGAAGAACTCCAGCTCTGTCGCGACCACCGGCTGCCAACCATGAGCGGAATAGTTCGCCACCACCTGCTTGAGCAAGCCGCGGGTGGACAGGCCTGAACTGCGGCCATCCAGCTCATCCGCATCACAGATGGCCAGGGCGCACGGCGTATCACTCCAGGGCAGGCGATGGATCTGGGTCGGAACGGCATTCAGCGCCAGATCGCCATCATCGCTGCCGTAAAACCGCGGTGCAGGGTAGCCGCCCATGATGCATTGCAAGAGCACCCCGCGGGCCATCTGCAACCGCCGGCCTTCGAGGAAGCCTTCGGCGGTCATCACCTTACCGCGCGGCACGCCATTGAGGTCCGGGGTCACGCAGGCGACTTCATCGACGCCACGCAATATTTCTTCCAGTGCAGTGCGGCTAGCGGTGTTCATCTGTTCCTGTCCTTGTGCGCAAGAGCCGTAACGAAACAGCGGTCCGTACAAAATACGCATCACCCGTTCGTAATTTCAAGCAACCCCAACCTGTAATTCCTTGCAAAGCAAGCCTACAGACAAACCATCTAATATTTCGATCATATAAAACAAGAGAATATCAACCGAATCAGCCCATATAAGAACCCGAAGATACCCGCAAAACAACCGAAATAGAGAGTCTGGAGCCTACTATCGACAGCATCGATTATTACCATGCTTGAGCTGCACTTCTTCATCTATTTTTCATCAGTAATATGGGCCCCGTAGCCACTTACCGCCCCCACGAGGAGCCTGAAGATGAAAAAGCAAATACTTACCAGCCTGATCCTGGCCAGCTTGTCCGTTAGCGCCTTCGCCCTGCCGCAGAGCACTCCGCAATCCCGGACCGATGGCAGCAATGTTGCCATGACTATCGTCGAGGACGGCTTCGACCGCACCGGCGGCAATCGTCTCGCCGAAGACGGTGCCGACCGCACTGGCGGCAACCGCATCGCCGAAGACGGCTTCGATCGTACTGGCAGCAACCGCGTCGCCGAAGATGGTGCCGACCGCACTGGCAGCAACCGCATCGCCGAAGACGGCTTCGATCGTACTGGCAGCAACCGCGTCGCCGAAGACGGCTTCGACCGCACAGGGGTCAACCGCTTAGGCTAAGAACCACAAGCTGAACGGGCCGACCATCTCCGCCCCGCGCAAGCAAGAAACAAAAGGCGCCCTACCCCGGCGCCTTTGTTGTTTCTAGTCTCCCCGACTGCCCTGCTCCAAGCGCGCCAGACGTTCTTCCAATTCGGCGATTCGTGCTTCCAGCGCATCCAGGCGGCTCTCCTCGTAGGCACCGACAGCCGGGCGTTCGACGTGGCTCGCGCGGGCGGCCATGATGGCCTGGAGATCGTCGGGATCACCCAGCAGGTGCATATAACGGTCCTCGCGCTGCCCGGTCTGGCGCGGCAATTGGCAGAGCAAGCCCCGGGTAATCAAGCGCTCCAGATTGTGCTGCAACTGCTCGGCATCCTCGAAGGCATACATGCGGCTGCTGCGCGTCAGCAACTCGTTGACCGTTTGCGGCCCGCGCAACAGCAGCAGGCCGATCAACACGGTCTGGGCCGCCACCAATTCCAATGCCTTCTCCGTGCGGTGCTCCCAGCGATCGGCGCGACTGCCCATCACCAGACGCGCCAGGCCTCGCCCCTCCAGACTGCGCAAACTCTGGCCGACCTGTCCGGAGGTGAGGTTCATCAAGGGTTCACGGCTGGTTTTCTGGTTACAGGCCAGCACCACGGCATTCAGGGTCAGCGGATAGGCCTCGGGCGTGGTGGCCTGCTTCTCGATCAGGCAGCCGAGAATACGGGCCTCGATGGCGCTCAGGGGCGCGTCGCTGAAAACACTCGGGTTGTCATTGGTCATGGCAGGTTCTCTAAGACTCCAATATGCCGCTAGCCTAGCCTGCCTGATGCAGGCTTGGCACTTTTACCTGGCAATGCCGCCATTGAGCGCCTACCCGGCATCGCCAGGCGCCACGTGCCGGGCGCTGTGCTAGAGTCGCGCGCTGTTTTTTTCGCTCGGGTTCCGGCCCATCGCCAGACCCTGACATTTCGCGCGCCGCCGCCTCGCCCATTCGCCCATCTGCCCAGCCAGAGCAAGGCAACTTGCCCCGGGGCTGGCTATTTGACGCAGTGGCGGGGCGGTCGGCAGATCATGAGACACACGCAATGACCAACGCTCCACACCCGCTCGTCCATCTACTCAGCCGCACCAGCCTGGTGGCGCAGATCGCCATCGGCCTGGTTGCCGGAATCGCGCTGGCGCTGCTGGCTCCACAAGCCGCGCTGTCCGTCGGCCTGCTGGGCACGGTCTTCGTTTCGGCACTGAAGGCGGTGGCGCCAGTACTGGTATTCGTCCTGGTCGCGGCTTCGATCGCCAACCACCGGCACGGCCAGCAGACCCATATCCGACCGATCCTGCAGCTCTATCTGCTCGGCACCTTCAGCGCGGCGCTGATCGCCGTGCTCGCCAGCTTCGCCTTTCCGTCCAGCCTGACCCTGGTCAGCAACGCCGCGCAGCTGAGCCCCCCTGGCGGAATCGGCGAGGTGCTCAACACCCTGCTGCTGAACCTGGTCGACAACCCGGTCAATGCCCTGCTCAAGGGCAACTTCATCGGCATCCTGGCCTGGGCTGTCGGCCTGGGCCTGGCCCTGCGCCACGCCGCCCCGGGCAGCAAGCAGATGCTGGCTGACCTGTCCGCTGGCGTGACGTCGATCGTCCGGCTGGTGATCCGCTTGGCGCCGCTGGGGATCTTCGGGCTGGTCGCCGCCACCCTGGCCGAGTCGGGCATGGGCGCCCTGCTCGATTACCTGCATCTGCTGCTGGTGCTGGTGGGTTGCATGCTGTTCGTAGCCCTGCTGGTCAACCCGCTGATCGTCTTCTGCAAGATCCGCCGCAATCCCTACCCGCTGGTGTTCACCTGCCTGCGCGAGAGCGGCCTGACCGCCTTCTTCACCCGCAGCTCGGCGGCCAACATCCCGGTCAACCTGCAGCTGTGCCAGCGCCTGGGTCTGCATGAAGAAACCTATTCGGTGTCGATCCCGCTGGGCGCCACCATCAACATGGCCGGCGCGGCGATCACCATCAGCGTGCTGACCCTGGCCGCGGTGAACACCCTGGGCATCGCCGTCGACCTGCCGACCGCCCTGCTGCTGAGTCTGCTGGCCTCGATCAGCGCCTGCGGCGCCTCCGGGGTGGCCGGTGGCTCGCTGCTGCTGATTCCGCTGGCGTGCAGCCTGTTCGGTATCCCCAACGAGGTGGCCATGCAGGTGGTCGCCGTCGGCTTCATCATCGGCATCGTTCAGGATTCGGCGGAGACCGCGCTGAACTCCTCGACCGATGCACTGTTCACCGCCGCCGCCTGCCTGGCCCAGGAACAGCCAGTCGTCCCGCTGGCAGAGCCCGCGCACTGATCCCTGGCAGCGGTAATTAAGCAAAAGGCTTGCTCATCGCGCAGGCCTTTTTTGCATGGGCAACCCTGTCCGCCCGCCTGCTGCTGAACCGAACACTCTCGCCCCCCAATCCGCTCGCCACCAGCCGGCAACGCGCCTGAACCCAGCGAGCGCGCCCTTCCGCCCCCAGACCCAGCCTGTCGATTTCGACACCGCGCCTGCGGCCTCAAGTGGCACGTGCAGAGCGCATCTCCGTCAAACACAAATGCGAATGCGTTGCATTACCTTGCGCAACTCAATACCATTGGCACCGCGCGCACCTTCACAGGCAGCAATGGAATGCCTGGTTTCCGATTTTCTTGCCCAAGGAACCCCCATATGACGGTCGCCCTGCCCGAAAACATGCAGCTGCTCCTCAGCCACTGGAGCGAAGCGCTGGCCACTCCGGCGTTTCGTTTGCGCCAAGTCACCCTCGACCAGCTGATCGAGGCGCTGCCAGCGGCACGCGAGCGCAGTTTTCAGCGTCTGATCCAGGCCCTGCTTCGCGAGAACCTGCTCGACCCGACCACTCTCACCCGCGACGAACACAACCACTGCTGGCTGGCCCTCGGCGATCCCGGCGCAAGGCTGCGCTTCGACCACCTGCAGCCCGGCCGCATGGCCAGCTGGCAACTGCGCGGCAGCGTGGCCCTGTGCCGCGCCCAGGCGCTGCCGTACACGCTGCAATATCCCTCGGAACTCCTGCAACTGCTGAGCGACCAGCTCAATTGTCGCGCCTCGTCGGCAACCCTGTCGCGGCTGGCGCGGGAGCTGGACGACAGCCTGCGCAACGACAGCCTCTGCCTGGCCTACCACCAGAACTGGAACCGCCAGCAACGACATGAGCTGGGCAGCGTCGACGGCCTGCTGGCCTGGCTCCAGGCCGGCGCCTGTCCGGACAATCCGACCCTGCTGCTCGAACAATGGGGCACCCTGGGTCATCCCTGGCACCCGAACTACAAGACCAAGCTGGGCCTGAGCGCCGCTCAGGTCATCGACCTGTCGCCGGAGTTCGAGGCCCGCATCCCCATCCGTTTGGCGGCCCTGCAGCGCGGCTACGCGCACAGCGAAAGCCTCGACGGCGACCTCGACTACCGGCACTGGTGGCGCTCGCAGTTCCCCGAGGCGGCCGGGCGCCTGGACACGGAACTGCACCGCCAGGGCCTGGACCCCGACGACTATCTGCCGCTGCCGGTCCATCCCTGGCAGGCCGCCGAGGTGCTGCCCCGGCAATTCGCCCGGGAACTGGCCGAGCAACGGCTGGTGCTCACAGGCATCGAGGCCTTCCCGGGACATCCGACCATGTCCTTTCGCACGGTGCTGCCCGACGCCAGTCGCGAGGCACCCATGGTCAAGCTGCCGGTGTCGCTGCGCCTGACCAGCGTGCAGCGCACCGTGTCGCCCCGCTCGGCGCGCATGGGACCCAGGGTCAGCCGCCTGCTCCTGCAAATACTCGGCCAGGAAACCGAACTGGCTCGACACCTGAGCGTGATCCCCGAGCGCGTCGGCCTGCACTTCTGCCCAACGCCGGCCGATGACGAGCGCGCCCGCCAACTCGCGGTGCTCTATCGCGACAACCCGCTGAGCCTGACCGGCCCCGGTGAACTCGCCGTGCCGGTGGGCAGCCTGTTTGCCGCCGATGGACGGGGGCAGCCGCTGCTGCGCCAGTGGGTGCGCCTGGCCCAGGGTAGCGACGACAGCCGGGCGATGCTGGCGTTCTTCCGCGACTATCTGGCCGTGGCGGTACCGGGACTGCTCGGCATCTACCTGCTCTACGGCGTCGCCTTCGAGGCGCACCAGCAGAACAGCTTCATGCTCATGGACCGCGCCGGCCAGCCGCGACGCCTGTTGCTGCGCGACTTCGGCGACATCCGCATCCATCGCCCCAGCTTGCACGGCCAGGGCTTCGATCTGGACCTGCACGACCCGAAGCTGACCCTGTTCGACGATGCCGAGATCGTCCGCGACAAACTGCTGCACACCAGTTTCATGTGCCACCTGGGCGAACTGGCCCTGCTCTGTGCGCGCCACTGGCAGGTGCCTGAACGGCTGTTGTGGGAGGTGCTGGCCAATCAGGTCGAACACTGCTTCGCCACGCTGCGCGGCCGGGTCGACGAGCCGCGCTGGCAGACCGAGCGCCAGGCCCTGCTGGAACAGGACTGGCCGGCCAAGTCGTTCATGCGCATGCGCCTGGAAGACAGCCAAACCGACATTGTCGGCCGTCTGCGCAACCCGCTGAGTCGCCACGCCGATGCGTGTTGAGCGTTCAGCGCTGGCCCTGCTGATCGCGATCCAGTGCATCTCCATGGGCGCCATGGAGATGAGCGGACCGTTCTGGCCGCTGCGCATCCAGGCGCTGCTCGCCCCCGCCCAGCAGCCCTACCTCGCCACCCTCTCGGCCCTGGTCTACGCCGGGCCGATGCTCGCGGCGATGCTGCTGACGCCGTTGTGGGGTCGCCTGGGCGATCGCACCGGGCACAAGCCGATGATCCTGCGTGCCCTGCTGGCCCTGGCGCTGTGCCAGGCCCTCGCGGCACTGGCCAGCGACCCCTGGCTGCTGGTGCTGATCCGCGTACTGCAAGGCGCACTCGCCGGTTTCATCGCCGCGGCCCAGGCCTATGCCATCGCCAGTTGCGCCAGCGCTCGGCGCGGTCAGGTGCTGGCCCGTCTGCAGGCGGCCACCGCCGTCGGCTCTCTGGCCGGGCCGGTGTTCGGTGGCTGGCTGATGGATATTGCGGGCTTCGCGGCGCTGTGCAATGCGGCGGCGCTGATCTGCCTGCTGTGCGCATTGAGCGCATTCGCCCTGCCGCCCGATTCGCCCAGCCCGCGACCTGGCCGCCAGCAGCCCGGCGCCGCATTGCCCGGTGCCTGGCTCGGCGGTGTGCTGGCGATCATCGTGCTGGTGCAGGCGGCGAAGATGATGCCGCAGCCGTTCTTCGCCCTGTATGTCGCGCAGGTACTGCAGGCGCCCGGCTGGCTGATCGGCGCCAGCTATGCCGCCAGTGCCGTCACCCTGGCGCTCTCCGCCCCGCTATGGGGCCGCCTGTTCGATCGCGGGAACCCGGCCCGCACCCTGCGCGTGGTCGAAGGCGTTGCCTGGCTCTGCGCCCTGACCCTGGCCCTGACCGCCCTGACCAGCGACTGGCTTGGCTTCATCGCCAGCCGCCTGCTCTGGGGCATCTGGCAAGGCGCCCTGTTGCCGGTGGCCTATGCACTGATCGCCAGCAGCGTGCCGGCCAGCCGCCTGGGCTTCGCCCTCGGCCTGGGCAACAGCGCGGCCAAGGCCGGCGCGCTGCTCGGCGCCCTGCTCGGAGCCGCCGGCATGGGCCTGTTCGGCCTGGCCAGCGGTTTCTGGCTGGTGGCGCTGACCTATGCCGTGGCGGCCCTGGGCATCCGCCTGATTCGCCGCATCCCGCAACGACCGCAAACCCCGGTCCTTTCTGCCAACACCAAGAAGATGACGCAATGAACAGAACCCCGCTTTCCCTGCTGATCCCGCTGCTCGGCTCCCTCGGCGCCGCCGCCACGCCCCTGGTCATGGCCGCCGAGGCCGGCGCACCGAGCAGCGATGCCGTGCAACTGGCCAACACGGTGGTTACCGCCACCCGCAGCCAGGCCAGCATCGCCTCCATCCCCGGCTCGGTGCAGGTCATCGACGAGGCGCAGATCCGCCTGCAGAGCGGCGCCGGGCGCAAGGTCGCCGACATCCTCGGCACCCTGGTCCCGGGCCTCGCACCCGCCACCGGCGGCATGAGCAACTTCAGCCAGAGCCTGCGCGGACGCAACATGCTGGTGCTGATCGACGGCGTCTCGCAGAACGCCAGCCGCGACAACTTCCGTCAGCTCAACAGCATCGCCCCGGCCAGCATCGAGCGAATCGAGGTGGTCTCCGGCGCCAGCAGCCTCTACGGTGCCGGCGCTGCGGGCGGGATCATCAACATCATCACCAAGCGCCACCAGGGCGAGGAACTGGCCCTGAGCAGCCGCGTGGGCCTGAGCAGCGGCAACAACCTCAATCCGAAGGGCTTCGCCTACGAGCTGTTCCAGAGCGCCGGGGCTCGCCAAGGCGCGCTGGACTGGTACCTGTCGGCCGACTGGACCCAGCGCAACGACCAGTTCGACGGCGATGGCAAGCGCATTCCCCAGGACACGTCCCAGGGCAGCGCCATGGACACCGAGACCTATGACCTGCATGGCCGCTTCGGCTATGCGCTGGACGCCGACAAGCGCCTGAGCCTGGCGCTGCAGGACTACCAGGACCAGCAGGACAGCGGTTACACCCAGCGCGCCATCGCTGGCGAAGCAGTGGCGGTGCAGGGCCTCGACCTCGACGACCAACCCTACACCCACAACCAGGCGGTCAACCTCAACTACAGCGACAACGACCTGCAGGGCCAACGCCTGCTCCTGGAAAGCTACTGGCGCCGCGCCGATGCGCTGTTCTTTCCGGATCGGCCGCGGGGCCTGGCAGGGGTCTCCGACAACAACAGCCGGCAGGACGTCTATGGCCTGCGCGCGGCCGTAGAAAGCGCCCTGCCGGATATCGGCGCGGCCCGTGGCAGCCTGGTCTGGGGCGCCGACTATGAGCACGAGCTGACGCGCCAGCGCGGCGACCGCTATGCCATCGACGGCCTGGTCTACCGCAAGAGCGGCGAAAGCTATGAACTGGGCCCGGATATCGAGACCGCCACCCAGGCGCTGTTCGCCCAGATGTCCTGGGATGTCGCCGACTGGACCCTGCGCGGCGGCGTGCGCCGCCAGTGGGTCGACAGCGAGGTGGCCGACAGCATCGCCTATGGCGAGATCTGGCAGACCGGCAATCGCGCGGTATTGCCAGGCGGCACCCTGAAATACGACGCCACCCTCTATAACCTGGGCGCGGTCTACCACCTCAGCGACAGCCAGGACCTGTTCGTCAATTTCAGCCAGGGCTTCTCCCTGCCGGACATCCAGCGCTTCCTGCGCGACGTCGACAGCCACTTCGACATCCAGACCCTCAATGCCCAGGCGATCGAAGTCGATAGCTACGAGTTGGGCTGGCGCGGCAACTGGAGCCGCTGGCAGGCCGACATCACCCTTTACGAGAACCGTTCGGACGTGACTCAGTTCTACGACGCCAGCGCCCGGGTGCTGCGCCTGATCGACCAGAAGGAGCGGGTTCGCGGCCTGGAGAGCAGCCTGAGCTACGACCTGAGCGAGCGCTGGACGGTCGGCGGCAGCTACGCCTGGACCAAGGGCGAAACCCGCCAGGACGGCCAGTGGATCGACCTGCCGGCCACCCGCGTGTCGCCGGCCAAGATCCTGCTGTTCCTCGGCTACCAGCGCGACCGCTACAACCTGCGCCTGCAGGCCGTGCAACTGGCCGACTACGATGCCGCCGCCAAGGACGCCAACGGCCGGCAGATCGACGGCTATACCCTGGTCGACCTGCTCGGCGAGGTCGAACTGCCGACCGGGCGCCTGCAAGGCGGCCTCTACAACCTGAGCAACCGCCACTACCAGAACCTGTTCACCCAGGCCAATGCCCGAGCACCCTTCCCCAGTGCCGAAGGCCGTACCCTCAGCCTCGCCTACTCGGTCGACTGGTAGCACGCGCCGCAAGGCGCATAACGAAAAAAGGCTTACGCAATGCGTAAGCCTTTTTTATATGGTATCCCCTGCTGGAGTCGAACCAGCATCTAGCCCTTAGGAGGGGCTTGTTCTATCCATTGAACTAAGGGGACTCGGTAACGCTGATCGGCAATGCTGCCGACCGGGCCGCATGTTAACCAGCCCCGACGGATTTGTCATGTTGCTGCCATCAACCTGCGGCCATACTTTAACTCCACCGCCCAGGAGATCGCCATGACTCAGCCAGCATCTAGGCATGTGCCAGATTCCCCATTTACCCACTTGACCCTGCGCGCCGCCTGCCCCGGCGATGCCCAGGCGCTCAGCGCACTGCTGCGGCAACTGACCCCGGACGAGGCATGCCCCGATGCAAAACTACTGGCCCTGCGCCTGAGCGAACTGGCGCTCGACCGTGTCGTCCTGGTGGCTGAGCGCGACGGCAAACTGCTCGGCACCTGTACGCTCAACCTGATCGAACACCTGGCGCACAACTTTGCCCGCTCGGCGATTCTCGAGGATGTGGTAGTGGATATGGACGCGCGCGGCCTGGGGATTGGCCAGGCCTTGATCGACAAAGCCGTCGAACGCGCCCGCGCCTGGGGCTGCTACAAGCTGGCGCTATCGAGCAACCAGAGCCGCGAGCACGCCCATCGTTTCTACGAAGGCCTAGGCTTCAAGCCGCACGGCATCAGCCTGGCCCTGGCACTGGACTGAGGCAACGCGGCGTACTGTTCACCACGCGCGCCTACAAGCGGCGCCAGGAGCGGACAAGCTGCGCGTTGTCCGCACTCGCCAGACAGAACCCCCGGCTGGCTGACGCCTATGCGAACAGCCCCAGGGTATGCAGGAACACCACCAGAATGCCTACCGGGGTGACCCAGCGCAGCAACTGCCACCACAGCTTGAACAACGGCGCGTGGCCAAGCCCCAAGGCGTCCTGCACGGTTGTGCGACTCAACGCCCAACCGGTGAACAGCACCGTGCCCAGCCCGCCGAGCGGCATCATCAGGTTGGTGGTCAGGTAGTCCAGACTGTCGAAGAAGGTCTTGCCGAACAGGGTGAATTCCGCCCAGGCGTTGAACGAAAATACCGTCCCAAGACTGAGCACCCACAGCGCCAGGCCGCTCAACAGCACCGCCTTGAGCCGACCGATAGCGAATTTCTCGCCGAGCCAGGCGATGGTCGGCTCGCTCAGCGAGATCGCCGAGGTCAGTGCGGCGAGCGCCAGCATGATGAAGAACAGGCCACCAACCACCTGACCGAACGGCATCTGGCCGAAGGCGATCGGCAGGGTGACGAAGATCAACCCGGGGCCCGCGCCCGGCTCCAGGCCATTGGCAAACACCAGCGGGAAGATCGCCAGACCGGCCAGCAAGGCCACCCCGGTATCGGCCAGGGCCACCATCAACGACGTCTTGACGATAGAAGTACCGGCCGGCAAGTAGGAGCCGTATACCATCATCGCGCCACTGGCCAGGCTGAGGGTGAAGAAGGCGTGCCCCAAGGCCACCAGCACGCCCTCCGTGCTGAGCTTGCTGAAATCGGCGTCGAACAGGAAGTGCACGGCCTCAAGGAAATACCCGGTGGTGGCGGCATAGCCCACCAGGATCAGCAGCAGCACGAACAGTCCCGGCATCATGAAGCGCAGCGCGCGCTCCAGGCCTTCACGTACGCCCAGGGCGACGATGCCCAGGGTCAGCAGCAGCACCAGGGTGGCGTAACCGGCCAGCTGCCAGGGATCGCCAAGCATGGCGCCGAATAACGCGCCACTGCTCTCGCCGTCCAATCCGGCGAAGTTGCCCATGGCTGCCGCTGGCGCATAGGCCAAGGCCCAGCCGGCGACGACCGCGTAGAAACTGAGGATGAGAAAACCGGTGAGCACGGCCAGCGTGCCCAACCAACGCCAGTGGCGACTGGCGCCCGCCTGCCTGGCCACGGCGGCGAAGGCACCCTCGGGGTTGGCCCGGCCACGACGACCGATCATCACCTCGACCATCAGCAGCGGAATGCCAATGGCCAGGATACAGGCCAGGTAGACCAGGACGAAGGCCCCACCGCCGTTCTCCCCGGTGATATAGGGAAACTTCCAGATATTGCCCAGGCCCACCGCCGAACCGGTGGCGGCGAGGAAGAATACCCAGCGCGACGACCAGAGGCCGCGCTCGGCTGCGCTGCTGATGGGACCGGCACTGGCGCCGGCGACGATGCTGTCTTGACTCATTGGGGCTTGCCCTCTTGTTGTTGTAAAAACGCAGGGTGGATGACGCCTCAGCCACGCCTGACTTAACGCTGGTGGACCGAAGCGGATTGCCGCCCGACCCACCCTGCGCAGGCGTGCGAGCGCTTAGATGCCGGCGTGCAGACGTTCCTGGGCCATGCGATCGGCCACCGCCGTGGTGGTGCCGCCCTCGCGCTCGGCGCGCTGGAAAATCTCCTCCAGGGTGGCGCCGATACCTTCGATATGCGCCTTGAGGTCAGCGGTGCTGCCACCGTTGCGCTCGTAGCAGACATCGATGATGCCACCGGCATTGATCGCGTAATCCGGGGCATACAGACAGCCACGACGGCGCAGCTCCTCGGCCAGTGCGGCATCGGCCAACTGGTTGTTGGCCGCCCCGGCGATGACCGGCGCGCGCAATGCTTCGAGGGTCTGCGGGTTGATGATCGCGCCCATGGCGCAGGGGGCGAACACGTCGACATCCAGGCCGTAGATATCGTTCTGGCCGACTGCAGTGGCGCCCAGTTGCTCTACTGCGCGGCGCACATTGGCCTCGACGATGTCGGTCACCCACAACTCGGCGCCCGCTTCCTTGAGCTGCTGCGCCAGACCGAAGCCGACCTGGCCAACGCCCTGGATCGCCACCCGCAGCCCCTTGAGATCGTCACGGCCAAGGCGGTGCTTGACGGCCGCCTGCAGGCCGATGAACACCCCGTAGGCGGTGGACGGCGACGGGTCGCCATTGCGCATACCGCCGCCAAAGGCCTCGCGCTGACCGGCGCCGGCGACATGGCGGGTGCGCTCGGCCATGATCTGCATTTCCGCCACCCCGGTACCGGAGTCGGCGGCAGTGATGTAACGCCCACCCAGGCTGTCGACGAAATCGCCCATGGCCTGGAACAGCGCCGCGCTCTTGCCGGTGTGCGGATTGCCGATGATCACCGCCTTGCCGCCACCCAGTGGCAGCCTGGCCAGCGCCGACTTGTAGCTCATGCCACGCGACAGGCGCAGCACATCACGCAGCGCTTCCTCGTCGCTGGCGTAGGGCCACATGCGGCAACCGCCCAGGGCCGGGCCGAGGTTGCGGTTATGGATGGCGATGATGGCCTTCAGACCGCTGGCCTGATCGTGGCCGTAGACCACCTGTTCGTGGTGATCGAATTCGATATGGGAAAACACGGACATGGGGATTCCTTGAGACGTTCTTGTTTTGGGGTCGGGGTTGCAAAGGTCGTTGCAGGAGGCCCGCCTTAGAGGCGGGCCTCCTGCATTACAAAGTGCGCATCAGGCCGCCGGCTCGAACAGCTGCACCGCCTGGATCTCGTTGACCAGCAGGCGCGCCTTGAGTTGGCGCTCCTGCTCGCGCACCTTGACCAGGCTCTGCTCCTTGACGTGGCCATAACCGCGGATCTGCTCCGGCAATTCGGCCAATGCCACGGCGCTGCGGTAGTTGTCGGCATTCAGCTGCTTGAGCAGGAAGTCGACGCTGCGTTCGTAGTCCTCGATCAGTTGCAGCTCCAGCTTGCGCTCGGCGCTGTAACCGAACAGGTCGAGCGGCGTGCCGCGCAGGATCTTCAACTTGGCCAGCAGGCCGAAGGCCTTGAGCATCCAGGGTCCGAACTGGCGCTTGCGCGGCTGGCCGGTACTTGGATCGGGCTTGGCCAGCCAGGACGGCGCCAGGTGGAACTCCAGACGGTAGTCACCCTGGAATTGCGCCTCGAGTTGCTGGATAAAGTTACCGTCACTGTACAGCCGCGCCACCTCGTACTCGTCCTTGTAGGCCAGCAGCTTGGAGTAGTAGCGCGCCACCGCACGGCTCAGGGCCTGATCGGCGCCCTGGTCGGCCAGGCGCACGCGCTGCACCAGCGCGCGGTAGCGCTCGGCATAGGCGGCGCTCTGGTAGGCCGTGAGGAAGTCGACGCGGAACTGGACGATCTGGTCCAGGGTTTCGCAGCGCGGCGCCTCCACCACCTTGGGGCTGGCCAGCTTCTCCACTGCGGCGACATCGTGCGCCGCACGGCGGCCCCAGAGGAACGCCTGCTGGTTGAGCTGCACGGCCACGCCGTTGAGTTCGATGGCTTTGCCGATGGCTTCGGCAGACACCGGCACCAGGCCTTTCTGATAGGCATAGCCGAGCATGAACAGGTTGCTGGCGATGCTGTCACCGAGCAGGCGGGTGGCCAGGCGGGTGGCGTCGACAAAATGCGTCTTGGCCGCGCCCACTGCCTCGATCAGCGCCTCGCGCATGGCCGCGCCGGGCACCTGGGCGTCAGGGTTACGGGTGAACTCGGCGGTGGCCGCTTCATGGCTGTTGATCACCGCATGGGCAATCTTGTCGTTGAGCTTGGCCAGGGCGTCCTCGCTGGCGGCGACCACCAGGTCACAACCGAGCAGCAGGTCGGTCTCGCCGGCGGCGATGCGCACGGCAAAGATATCGTCCTGCTTGGCGGCGACGCGAATATGGGTAATCACCGGACCGAACTTCTGCGCCAGACCGGCCTGGTCGAGCACGCTGCACCCCTTGCCTTCCAGGTGCGCGGCCATGCCCAGCAATGCGCCGACCGTGGTCACGCCACTGCCGCCGACTCCCGGCAGAAGGATGTTCCACGGCCGCTCGAGGCTCGGCTGCCTGGGTTCCGGCAGGGCCTCGAACAGGGCGTTCTTGCCGACCCCCTCCGGCTTGCGCAAGCTGCCGCCGTGCACGGTGACGAAGCTCGGGCAGAAGCCCTCGACGCAGCTGAAATCCTTGTTGCAGGAATTCTGGTCGATCTCGCGCTTGCGCCCCAGCTCGGTTTCCAGCGGCAGCACCGACAGACAGTTGGACTTGACGCTGCAATCGCCGCAGCCCTCGCACACGGCCGGATTGATGAAGGCGCGCTTGGCCGGGTCGACCAGCTTGCCGCGCTTGCGCCGACGGCGCTTCTCGGTGGCGCAGGTCTGGTCATAGATGATCACCGAGGTGCCCTTGAACTCGCGCAGCTCGCGCTGCACTGCATCCAGATCGTTGCGGTGATGGAAGCTGACGATAGGCGCGAAGCCGGCGCGGCTCGGGTACTTGTCCGGCTCGTCGCTGACCAGGGCAATCCGCTTGACGCCCTCGGCGAACACCTGCTGACTGAGCTGGTCGACGCGCAGTTCACCGTCGATCGGCTGGCCGCCGGTCATGGCCACCGCGTCGTTGTAGAGGATCTTGTAAGTGATGTTGACCCCGGCAGCCACCGCCGCACGCAGGGCCAGCTGGCCGGAATGGAAGTAGGTGCCGTCGCCGAGGTTCTGGAAGATGTGCGGGGTGTCGGTGAACGGCGCCTGGCCAATCCAGGTCGCGCCCTCGCCGCCCATCTGGGTGAAGGTGTCGGTGTTGCGGTCCATCCATTGGGTCATGTAGTGGCAACCGATGCCGCCCTGGGCGCGGCTGCCTTCCGGCAGTTTGGTCGAGGTATTGTGCGGGCAGCCGGAGCAGAAATGCGGGGTGCGCAGGGTGTGGTGCTTGGGCGCCGCCAGGGAGGCTTCCTTGGCCGCCAGAAAGGCCAGACGCTCGTCGATGCTGGCACTGCTGTAGATCGGCGCCAGGCGCTTGGCGATGGCGCGGGCGATCATCGCCGGGGTCAGCTCGGACAGGTTAGGCAGCAGGGAATTGCCGTCCTCGTCGAACTCGCCGACCACCCGCGGACGCTTGCCCAGCGGCCAGTTGTACAGCTGACCGGTCAGCTGGTCCTCGATGATGCTGCGCTTCTCCTCGACCACCAGGATCTCGTCCAGGCCCTCGGCGAACTCGTGCACCGACACCGGCTCCAGCGGCCAACTCATGCCGATCTTGAGGACGCGCAGACCGACCTGGGCGCACAACTGTTCATCCAGGCCGAGGTCTTCCAGGGCCTGACGCACGTCCAGGTAGGACTTGCCGGTGGTGACAATGCCCAGCCGCGGATTGGGCGAATCGAGCATCAGCGGATTCAGGTTGTTGGCACGGGCAAAGGCACGGGCAGCGTAGATCTTGTAGGTGTTGAGGCGTTTTTCCTGGGCCAGCGGTGGATCCGGCCAGCGGATATACACGCCGTCTTCCGGCAACTCGAAGTCCTCGGGGATCTTCACCTCGACGCGCAGCGGATCGACATCCACCACCGCCGAGGAATCGACGTTCTCGGCGATGGTTTTCAGCGCCACCCAGCAACCGCTGTAACGCGACAGCTCCCAGCCGAGGATGCCGTAGTCGAGGATTTCCTGGACATTGGCCGGATTCAGCACCGGAATCGAGGCGGCGATAAAGGCGTGCTCGCTCTGGTTGGCGATGCTCGAGGATTTGCAGCCATGGTCATCACCGGCCAGCAGCAAGACGCCGCCATGCTCGGAGACGCCGGCCGAGTTGCCGTGCTTGAACACATCGCCGCAGCGGTCGACGCCCGGGCCCTTGCCGTACCACATGGCAAACACACCGTCGTAGCGGGCGCCGGGGAACAGGGTGGTCTGCTGGCTGCCCCACACCGAGGTGGCGGCCAACTCTTCGTTGACCCCAGGCTGGAAGTGGATGGCGTTTTCCTGCAGGAAGCTCTTGGCCTCCCACAGGCTCTTGTCCAGGTTGCCCAGCGGCGAGCCACGGTAGCCGGAGATGAAACAGGCGGTGTTCAGGCCGTGGGCCGTGTCGCGTTGCTTCTGCAGCATCGGCAGGCGGGTCAGCGCCTGGGTGCCGGTGAGGTACAGGTGACCAGTGGCAAGGCGATACTTATCATCCAGGCGGATCTCAGCCAGAGACATGCGGGCGCTCCTTTTATTTTTATGGCGAGCTGCGAGGGCACCGGTTAATGCCTTCGCGGTTCTGTTTACCCCGGGATCACCGGGCTAAACGACTGGCTAAGAATATGACTGAGCGGTACGGAGATTTTATTTCTAATTTCGGGAACAAAAGCCAATACTGCGCATGACGATTGCAACAATTACAAAAAATCGGGATAAATCATGCAAGAAAAGCTCGGCCCCATCGATCGCAAGATTCTCCGCCTGCTGCAGCACAACGCCGACCTCTCCGCCGCCGAGATTGCCGAGAAGGTCGAGCTGTCACAATCGCCCTGCTGGCGGCGGATTCATCGCATGCAGGAGGAAGGCCTGATCGAGCGCAAGGTCGCCCTGCTCAACCCCAAGTTGCTGGGCCTGGGCATGACCGTATTCGTCGACATCAAGCTGTCGGCCCACGGCCGCAAGAACCTGGAGGAATTTGAACAGGCGGTGGTTGGTTACTCTGAAGTGCTGGAGTGCTACACCATGGCCGGCGGTTCGGACTACCTGCTCAAGGTAGTGGCCAAGGACATCGCCAGCTACGAGCGCTTCCTGCGCGACCACCTGCTGCAACGCCCGCACGTGCAGGAAGCGCATTCGAATATCGCCATGAGCGAAGTCAAACGCACCACCGAATTGCCACTGGATTGAGCTGTGCTCTACAGCTCGTGGACCTGCATCAGGCCCGACGGATGTCTGCCCGCAACGCCAACGGCCGGGAAAGACGCCCAGAAACAGTTCCTCCGACACTTTCGCTGCAGGCCTGGGTCACAGCACCCGACCGTCATGGGCCAGGCTCACGCCCGCGGGCAATGCCTTGGGGTTATCCAGCAGCCAGGTGTCGAAGCTGTGACCGATATGGGTCAGCACCGCTTCGCCCGGCTGCAGCCTCTTGATCACCTCCAGCGCCCGTGTCAGGTCGTTGTGGTTGCGCGGCGCCTGCGGCTGCGGCGCGGTTGAGCAATCCAGCACCAGCAGATCCAGCGACGATTGCAGCAAGACCTGACAACTGTCTTCCGGCACGCCGAGGGTATCGGTGAGGTAGGCGATACGCCGGCCCTCGGCTTCCAACAAATAGCCGAAGGTTGGTCTGGAATGATTGAGCGGCAACGCGGTGACCGCTAGCGCGCCCCACTGACGCCGCTCGAAGGCGGCAAAGGGCTGGCTAAAATCAAGAATGCCAGGGTGCTTGTACAGGTCCGCCAGGCCCTCTGGATCATCCGGGCCATGCACCGGAATGATCAAACCCTGGCCCCAACGCAGCTGCAGCAAGCCCTGGGCGTGATCGGCGTGATAATGAGTCTGCAAGATACCGCTCAGGCTATGAGGCGCAAAGCGTTCGCCCAGATCAGTCAGGCCAGAGTCGATCAACCAGCGCTCAGCGCCACATTCGATCAAGGCGCAGCAGGGGCCCCGCCGCCGTGACGGGTCGAGCCGGGCGCTGTCGCAAGCCGCACACGCACAGTTGTACACCGGTACCTGACGGGCATCGCCGGTGCCCAGCAGAGTCAGGATCATGTGCTGCTGGCGCCGATCAGCGCCAGCAACTTGTCCACCGAGTGTTCGAAATGGCTGGAGTTATCCAGCAGGTGTAGCCCCTCTGCGAGAGCCGCGGCACTGCTGTCGAACTCGGCATTGCGTGCCAGGCGCTGTTCAATTTGCGCTGAGGTTTCACGCCCACGCGCATGCAAACGCTGGCTCAGGACCGCATGATCCACCGTCAGCAACACGCCCATCAATTCGGGATAACGCAGCCGTGCTTGCAGCAGATAACCCCGTGAGCCATTGACCAGCACGTCCTGCCCTGCCATCAGCCACTCATCAATCCGCCGCGAGATGCCATAGGCCAGGCCATTAGCGCGCCAACTCAAGGCAAAAGCGCCCTCGGCTTCCAATTGATCAAACTCGGCAGGAGTGACGCCAATGGCGTCCTCCCCAACCGCCTCTGCCGAACGGGTGATAATCCGACGGGCGACCTGGCAACCGCGCTCGGCCAGACGCTCACGCGCCGCATTCAACAGGCTGTCCTTGCCCGAGCCCGAGGGTCCCATCAAATAGATCAACCTGCCGCTCATCAAAACACCCTGTTCGCTTGTCGCCAGACCTGCTGGATCACCGCCTGGCCGTCATGCACCTGTGCGTGGATCAAGTCCGCACGCAACCCGACGCGAATTTCGCCGCGGTCATACAGCCCCGCCGCTTGCGCGGGCGAACGGCTTACCGTGGCAATCGCCCGCGGCAAATCATACCCGTTGTCCTGTTCGGCCAGCATAAAAGCTGCCTGCAGCAAGCTGGCCGGATAATAGTCACTGGATAGGATATCCAGCACCTCATGACAAGCCAGTTCGGCCGCGGCAATGTTGCCCGAGTGCGAACCGCCACGGACGATATTCGGCGCGCCCATCAACACCTTGAGCCCCAGCTTGTGGCTGGCCGTGGCGGCTTCCAGGGTGGTGGGGAACTCGGCGATCGACATGCCAAAACCTGCCGATTCCTGCACATGGGCCAGGGTCGCGTCATCGTGACTGGCCACCGCCAGGCCACGGGCATGACACTCCTCGACGATGGTGCGGCGATAACGGTCGCTGAATTCGATGGAGTTGGCCACTTGCTCCTTGATAAAGGCATCCATCTCTGCGGTGCTCAAGTGGTACTTACCCATGTAGTACTCACGGTACTTGTCTTCCTTGGCGAACTGACGCTGGCCCGGCGAGTGATCCATCACCGACACCAGTTGTACCAGCGGGTGTTCTACCAGATCGCGGAAAACCGCCAGGCTATCCGGGTGGCACAACTCGCAGCGCAGGTGCAAAAGGTGATCGGCGCGCGTGTGGCCGGCCGCCGAGGCCCGGGCAATGGATTCAAGCATGGCGGGCAACTGCTGCATGCGTTTGCCACGCGGGTTGATGTCGCCAATGGCCAGGGCATCGAACACCGTGGTGATGCCGGCCGAGACGATCTGCGCATCATGGGTCAGCACCGCCGAGGTCGACGGCCAGTCCACCCCCGGCCGCGGGCTCATGTATTTTTCCAGGTTGTCGGTGTGCAGCTCGACCAATCCCGGCAGCAGGAAATCGCCACCGAGGTCGAGCGCTTGGGGCAAACCACTGACCCCCTCCTCCACCTGCGCAAGCAAACCGTCACGTAGCACCAGGGTGCCGACGAACGCCTGCTCGGCCGTCACCACCCGCGCATTGGTCAAAATCTGTTCAACCGGCATACACATACTCCTGCATGGGCGCGGCATCCGGGGTCATGTCGAGGAAACGATCCGCCACCGCCTCGCGGGCGGCGCGGTCATGGAAAATGCCGATCAGCGCCGAACCGGCAGCCTTGGCTTCATTGATCAGCGCCAGTACCACCTGACGATTGGCGTCGTCCAGCGACGCGGTCGGCTCATCCAGCAGCATCAATGGCCAGCTGACCATGAAGCCGCGGGCGATATTCACCCGCTGCTGCTCACCGCCGGAGAAGGTGCCGGGGGCCAGCTGCCAAAGGGCCTCGGGGATATTCAGGCGGCTCAGCAGTTGCTTGGCCCGCGCCTGGGCATCAGCGCGACTCCAGCCACGGGCCAGCGCCGGCTCCATCACTACATCCAGGGTCGCCACCCGTGGAATCACCCGCAGAAACTGGCTGACATAGCCCAGGGTCTGCCGGCGCACCGTTAGCACCTGACGCGGCTCGGCACCGACCAGCTCGACCCAGCCACCCTGATGACGCACGCGGATGCTGCCGCCGGCGGCCAGGTAATTGCCGTACAGGGTGCGCAGCAAGGTCGACTTGCCGGCACCGGATTGACCGTGCAACACCAGGCACTCGCCAGCGCGCACGCTGAAGTTGAGCCCGCTCAATACATTCAGCACCACGCCGTGTTGCTGATGCAGGGTGAAGGTCTTGCTGAGGTCGGAGACCTCGATCAGGTTGTGCATATAAACCTCGGATTAACCCTGTGGAAGCCAGCTTGCTGTGGTCTGGCATTCCAGCGATGTGACCATTGATCGCCAGCAAGCCGGCTCCTACAAACAGCAACTGTCATGGCTGCAGGACCGACGACACCAGCAGCTGCGAATAGGGATGCTGCGGGTCATCGAGGATCTGGTCGGTCAGGCCGGCCTCGACCACATGGGAGCGGCGCATCACCATCAACCGGTCCGCCAGCAGACGGGCGACCGCCAGGTCGTGGGTGACGATCACCACCGCCAGGTCCAGTTCGCGCACCAGACCGCGCAGCAGATCGAGCAAACGTGCCTGCACCGACACATCGAGGCCGCCGGTAGGTTCGTCCATAAAGATCAGCCGAGGGCTGGAGACCAGGTTGCGGGCGATCTGCAAACGCTGCTGCATGCCGCCGGAGAAGGTGCGCGGCAGGTCGTCGATGCGTAGCGGGTCGATTTCCACCTGGCGCAGCCAGTCGATGCCGGCCGCACGCAGTTCGCCATAATGGCGCACGCCCTGGGCCATCAGCCGCTCACCGATATTGGCGCCGGCTGACACGCCCATGCGCAAGCCGTCACGCGGGTTCTGCTCGACAAAGCCCCACTCGGTGCGCAACAGCGTGCGCCGCTGCGCCTCGCTGGTGCTGTACAGGTCAAGCGGATGACCGTCCGTATTGCGGTAGCTGACCGTGCCGCGATCCGGCGGGCAGCGTCCAGACAGCAGGCTTAGCAGGGTCGACTTGCCCGAGCCGGACTCGCCAACGATGCCCAGCACCTCACCTGGATAGAGGTCGAAGGACACGCCCTGACAGCCTTTTTCCGGGCCGTACAGTCGGGTCAGGTCGCGCACGCTGAACAGCGGCTGGGCCGTTGCGCTATGCGGCTGCAATTTCTCGGCGGCACTCATTGCGCGACCTCCTCATTGGCATCACGGCGTTGTATGCAGTAATCCGTATCGGAGCAGACGAAGCGCTTGCCGCCAGCGTCGTCGACGATCAGCTCGTCGAGGTAGGACTCGCGGCTGCCACAGAACGCACAGGACTCGTCCCAGCGCTGGATTTCGAAGGGGTGATCTTCAAAGTCCAGGCTGACCACCCGGGTGTAGGGCGGCACGGCATATAGGCGCTTCTCACGGCCGGCGCCGAACAGCATCAGCGCCGGGCTCATATGCAACTTGGGATTGTCGAATTTGGGGATCGGCGAGGGGTCCATCACATAGCGCTGGTCCACCGTTACTGGGTATGCATAGCTGGTGGCGATATGGCCGAAGGTCGCGATGTCCTCGTACAGCTTGACGTGCATCACCCCGTAATCCTCCAGCGCGTGCATGGTGCGGGTCTCGGTTTCCGAGGGTTCGATAAAGCGCAGCGGCTCGGGAATCGGCACCTGATAAACCACGATCTGGTCACCCGTCAGCGGCGCTTCCGGAATCCGATGGCGGGTCTGGATCACCGTCGCCTCGGGGGTGCGGGTCGTGGTTTTGACCCCTGTTGTACGGGCGAAAAAACGTCGTATCGACACCGCATTGGTCGTGTCGTCCGCGCCCTGATCGATCACTTTGAGGACGTCATCGGCACCGAGAATCGCCGCGGTAAGCTGCATACCACCGGTGCCCCACCCGTAGGGCAAGGGCATCTCGCGGCCGGCGAAAGGCACCTGATAACCTGGCACAGCCACCGCCTTGAGCAGGCCACGGCGGATCATGCGTTTAGTCTGCTCATCGAGGTAGGCGAAGTTATAACCCGTCTCGGTAGCGTGGTTGGCTTGAACCTGGGCATTCATGCGCCTTGCTCCTCGGCGACTGGCTGCTCGTTACTTGGCTTGCGCAGCTTGCGGATCAGCTCCAGCTCGGACTGGAAGTCTACGTAGTGCGGTAATTTCAGATGGGAGACGAAACCGCCGGCCTCGACGTTGTCGCAGTGCATCAGCACGAACTCCTCCTGCTGCGCCGGGCCCTCGACCTCTTCAGCGTATTCGGCGGCGCGCAACGAGCGGTCGACCAGGGCCATGCCCAAGGCCTTGCGTTCGGCGTAACCGAAGGCCAGGCCATAGCCGCGGGTGAATTGCGGATCGATGCCCTTGCCACCGACGAACTGGTTGACCATTTCGCATTCGGTCACCTCGATATCGCCGAGCGGTACGGCAAAACCCAGCTCCTCTGGCTCCAGCCAGACGTCGGCCTCACCGATGCGAATTTCCCCGGCGAATGGGTGGTTGCGCCCGTAGCCGCGCTGGGTCGAGTAGCCTAGCGCCAGGAGAAACCCTTCATCGCCACGGGCCAGGGCCTGCAGGCGCTGAGCACGACTGGCGGGAAAGCCCAAGGGCTCGCGGGTGATATCCGCTACCGCTGCGCCATCGTCCACTTCGCGGGCCATCAGGCCTTCCTCGGCGAGAAAATCCAGCACCTGCGGGCAGGCTGCCGGTTCGGCGCTGGCGTCCAGCTGCGGGCCGGGATGCATGCCTTCGGCCATGAGGGTGAAGTCCAGCAGGCGATGACTGTAGTCGAAGGTCGGGCCGAGCAACTGGCCTCCGGGCAGATCCTTGAAGGTCGCCGAGATGCGTCGGCTTAGCTGCATCTGCGAGGTTTCCAGCGGCGCACTCGCGGCGAAACGTGGCAGCGTGGTGCGGTAGGCGCGCAGCAGGAAGATGGCCTCCATCAGGTCACCGGCGCCCTGCTTGATAGCCAGGGCGGCCAGTTGCGGGTCATACAGCGAGCCTTCACTCATTACCCGGGCCACAGCCAGAGGCATCTGCTCGCGAACCTGATCGACGCTCAGCTCGGGAATGGCGGTATCGCCACGGCGTTTTTTCGCCAGCAGCAGGTGGGCATTGTCGATGGCGCGCTCGCCACCTTTGACGGCTACGTACATCAGGCGGCCTCCTCTGTACTCACGAAGCCTTCAAGCACGTGGGTGCTGCGCGGCAGGCCAATGATCTGGCGATTGGCGGCGAAGAAAGCATCCAGCCCCCGCGGAAAAGCGCTACGTGTACTGCGTTCTCGCCAGAACGCCGGTGTCAGTGGCAGATCAACACTGCGCACGTCCTTGATCCCGGGTCCGCGCCAACGCAGGGCCGGACCACCGCTCAAGGCAGCTAGTTGAATCAGCAAGGTGCAGGACTGGTCCGGGTAGCGTTCGCTGCCGTTATCGAACGCCGAGAGGTCTCCCAGTTCGCGCTCATCAAGCAGGGCGAACAGTGCCAGCTCGCGCTCAGCGACGATCGGGCAACCACAATGAAACGACAGATTGGCGCGGATCACTGGAGTATCGAAGCACGGGGCCAGCCACAACGGCGTATCGCCATCGAGAAAGGCCAGGCACAGGGCATAAGTGGCGGGCTGTAGACCATCCAGCGCCAAGGCACGATCCATGCCCTGCACCAGACCCGGTTCGGCCAGCGCCTTGAGCGCGGCACGGAAACTGGCCTGGGCATCGAGCACCGGATCGTTAAAGGCAGGTTGCAGCCAGTGCGAGCTATTTACCGGGCTCATCAATCTTCTCCTCTGACCAGGGTGAAAAATTCCACCTGGGTGGTTGCGGTTTCCGCGGCCCTGGTCGCCTGTTTGACGCGGTGAGCGGCAGCCAGGGGATCGATCATCCGGCTCAGCCAGTCCTGCTGCTGCGCACCCTGCAGGTGTGCATCGGCCAGGGCCGCCAGCTCGGCATGCTGCTTGTTGCGACCGGCCACATAGCTGTAGCCAGTACGGCCATCGGCCAGGCGCACCACGCAGCGGGTCACGCTCATCTCTCCGAGGTTGAAGGGGCTGCCGGTGCCGCCCATGCGCCCGCGCACCAGGGTCATGCCGATTTCCGGGGCGCGAATCAGGCGGTACTCGACCGCCTTCAACGCCGACTCGTAGGCCGTCAGCTGGCCAGCGGCGCGGGCGAGCACGCCCATCCAGCGCTGGCGGGTGGCGATGTACGGGTCGTTGTGCAACAGGTTGCGGTTCATCAACAAACCTCCATCAAAGGGCGAGCTGGTACTGGAAACGGTCGGCGCGGCTGGTCGAAAACGACAGCTCCACCGGCTGGCCAGCCAGATCGCGGGAAAGGGTCAGGACGCTGAGCAAGGGCGCGTGCCTGGGCATCAACAGCCGCGTTGCTTCCTCGCGGCTGGGCAAACGTGCACCAATCAGGCTGAAGGTGCGGGTCAAAGGCAGATCGCGCTGGATCAGGTACTGGCGCAGTGAGCCGCCTTGGTAGTCGGCCAACAACGGCGCATGGGTCAGGCTGAAGGCATGTCGAATCAGACTGACCGGCTGCCCCTCGATCAGGCGCAGGGTGGTCAACTCCAGCAGTTGCGTGCCCTCCGGCAGCTGCAGGTAACCGAGATCGTCCTGGCTGGCCGGGCGCACGCGGCGCCCCAGTAACTGCGCTTCGACCTTATGCCCGAGGGCCGATAACGAGGCGGTGAAGGCACTACCAGCTTGCATCGGATAGATCAGCGGCATGGCCAGCACCCGCGTGCCCTTGCCCTGCTGACGCAGCAGGCGGCCTTCAAGCACCAACTCGTCCACCGCGCGGCGCAGGGTGTGGCGGTTGACGGCAAAACGCGCGGCCAGCTGCACCTCGGCCGGCAGGTACTCGCCGGGGGGGATGCGCTGCAGCTCATCGCGCAGCACGGCGGCCAATTCGCGGTACAACGGCTCGATTTGTCTAGACAAGTGCATGGCTAATAAAGGGCATCCGCAGATGCCCAATCTCCGTCAGATAAATTGCTTACGCAGGCGCTGCGAGATGATGTCGAGCACGCTGACCACCAGGATGATCACAATCAGCAGGGCGCAGGTCTGAGCGAACTGGAAGCCGCGAATCGCCTCCCAGAGAATCACCCCAATGCCACCTGCTCCGACCATGCCGACCACCGTGGCCGAGCGCACGTTGGACTCGAAGCGGTACAAGGCATAGGAAATCCACAACGGCAGGACCTGCGGAATTACCCCGTAGATCACCTCCTGCAACGCGCTGGCACCGGTGGCGCGCACCCCTTCCACGGGACCGGGATCGATGGCCTCCACGGCTTCAGCGAACAGCTTGGCCAGCACCCCGGTGGTGCCGATAAATAGCGCCAGTACCCCGGCGAACGGGCCGAGACCGACGGCCACTACGAAGAGCATGGCGAAAACCATTTCGTTGATCGAACGGCAGGCATCCATCACCCGCCGAATCGGCTGATAGACCCACCAGGGCACGATGTTGTCGGAGCAGAGAATCCCTAAGGGTATGGCGCAGACAATCGCCAGCACTGTGCCCCACAGGGCAATCTGCACGGTGACGATCATCTCCTTGAGGTACAGCTCCCAGTTGCTGAAATCAGGCGGAAAGAAGTCCGCGGCAAAAGTCGCCATGTTGCTGGAGTCGCGGATCAGGGCCAGCGGATTCATCTCCGCGCCTTGCCAGGACCAGGCCAGTACAGCGAAAAACAGCCCCCAGCCAATCAGCTGCGTCCAGGAACGCTTAGCGGTCAATTCAGGTCTGGAAGCGGTGGTCAAAGTGGTCATAACGACTTCTCGATTGGTGCGGCATAAGCGATCGGCTCACCCTCGCAGGTGAGCCGACAACTGCAATCAACCTGCGCTGTTTGGGTTCTTCCGGGAGATTTCCGCCAGGCGCTTTGCCAGCTTGGCCAACTCGGCATCCAGCGCCTTGAGCCGCGCCTGCTTGTCGCTGTCCGACAACTTGTCGCTGTTGACCACTTCGGTGCGCTTCTTGAACAGATCAAGCTGACGGATCGGCAGCAGTTGATCGTCATCCGAGGACTTGAACTTGGCCCATTGCAGGCTTTCCAGGACTTTCTGCTCAGCCGGTTTGTCGCCGTAAGTCATGAAGAACTCGCGCACTTTGTTCTTGCTGGCGTCGTCAAGGTTTTTGCGCCAGACCATCGGGTCAGACGGGATCAGTGGTGAAGTCCAGATCACCTTCAATTGCGCTGCCTTATCCGGCGCGGTGACCTGCAGTCGCTCCATGCCTTCGCTGTTGAAGGTACCGACATCGATCTGCTTGTTGGCCACCGACAAGGCATTGACCTCATGACTACCGTTGAGCGCACGCTTGAAGATCTTGTTGGCATCGACATTGTTCTGCGCGAACACGTAGTAGCCCGGTACTAGATAGCCTGAAGTGGAGTTCGGGTCGCCATTGGCGAAGGTCAGGTTCTTGGCATTCTTCAGCATGTCTTCGATCGAATTCAGCGGGCTATCCTGGTGCGCCACCATCAGACTGTAATAACCCTGGGCGCCATTGGCGGCGACGGTTTGAGCGAAAATCTCGCCACCGGCGCGATCCACCGCCTCCATGGCCGCCTTATTGCCGTACCAGGCCACATCGACCTTGTCGAAACGCATGCCCTGGATGATGCCCGCGTAGTCGGGAGCGAAGAAGGCGTTGATCTTCAGGCCGGTCTGCGCGCCCATGTCCGCCAGAAAGGGGTCCCACGTAGTCTTGAGGTTTTGCGAGGACTCGGTGGAAATGATGCCGAAGTTGATTTCCTGCTCGGCGGCCTGGGCCAGGCCCAGGGTGGCGCTACTAAGCAGTATGGATGCAGCAAGAACACGACTGATGTGTTTGAACATGCGGAGCACTCCTAATCACGGATTGGCTAATGGATAGAACGGTTCAGGCGCTGGCGAGGCTCAGCGGTGCTTGTTGCGCCCCCTGCCGGCGCGGCTTGTCAGCCGGCAGTGCATCGCCAGGCAACTCCGCGCCGTACAGGTCATTGAGAAAGCTCGGAATGAGGCCTGCGGTTGGCCCGTCGAAATTGATACGCCCGGCCTTCAGCGCCACCGCACGCTGGCAATAGCGCATGGCGTAGTCGACCTGATGCAAGGTGACCACCACGGTGGTGCCGTCTTCACGGTTGATATCGGCGAGTATCTGCATGACCTTGCGTGCCGACTCGGGGTCGAGAGACGCAATCGGTTCGTCAGCAAGAATCACCTCGGCGCGCTGGCACAACGCCCGAGCAATGGCCACACGCTGCTGTTGGCCACCGGACAGCGTCGAAGCCCGCTGCAGGGCCAGGTCGGCCAGGCCAACCCGCGCCAGCGCCTGCATGGCGCGCTGCTTTTCTTCGGCACTGAACAGGCCGAGAGTGCCTCGCCAGCGCGGCATGCGCCCGAGACAACCAAGCAGGACGTTTTGCACTACGCTTAAACGAGCAACCAGATTGAATTGTTGGAAGATGTAGCCAATATCAGAGCGCAGGCGCCGCACTTCTCCATTTAAGCGCCCTTGCGCCTGCACTTGACGACCAAGCACTTGGATACAGCTGCCAGCACTACGGTCGGCGCAGGCCAGCCCGGCCAGATGGCGCAGCAAAGTGGATTTTCCGGAACCCGACGCGCCAATCAGTGCAACCATTTCACCTGGCTGGACGGACAAGGCAAGAGAGTAGAGCGCCTGCTTGCCGGCAAACGTTTTGTTTAGGCTCTCAACGCGGATCGCTGCGTTCATGGACTTGCCTCTTGTTAACGGTTTGACGGACCAGAGTCGCCGCCTGGTGTAGACCAAGCTAGGCAAACCCTGTGTCAGTCCCATTAACAGGCCATGACACTTCAGTGACTGTTGTTCTATTTCTTATATCGGGTAAGTAAATGCCTATTTTTTGCCCAACAATTCGCATTTCTAACAACGGGTGCTGGCAATGAGCCTTCATCCAAAATACAGTTAGACATGAACTTGACGTCAAATATTTGTTTAAGTGCGCAAGTGTCTTGAGGAAATGGCGATTCCGAGTGAACAGCTAGTGCTAAAGACGGTCAAACCAGTGACAATCACGTGGCTCACTGCCAGCATCGCTTCCCTGAACTAATCGGTTAAATGTATGCGCCCTATGAAACAGGCTATTTATTCCAGCCGCACGGCTGACAAATTCGTCGTTCGCTTGCCTGATGGTATGCGCGAGCGCATCGCTGATGTCGCGCGCAATCATCATCGCAGCATGAACTCGGAAATCATCGCCCGCCTTGAGCAGAGCATGCTTCAGGAAAGCAGTCTCGGCGATGAACTCAACGTAACCCTGGACAGTCCCGAACTGTCCTTGCACGAACGCGAGTTACTGCAGCGCTTCCGCCAGCTGTCACGTCGCCAGCAAAACGCCCTGGTGGCATTGATTGCCCATGACGCTGAAATAGCTGCCGAAGAAGCGTAAGTTGCGACGATAAAAACCGGCTCCCGAACCGGTTTTTTTGTTCGCCAAAGAAAAGCCGCCCTGAACAGGCGGCTTTTCTTTGTCTACAGCACCTAAAGGCCCTTGTCGCTATCCAACAAAGTTGAGCAGCACACCGGCCGCCACTGCCGAGCCAATCACCCCGGCCACGTTCGGGCCCATGGCATGCATCAGCAGGAAGTTCTGCGGATTGGCTTCCAGGCCGACCTTGTTCGATACCCGCGCGGCCATCGGCACCGCCGACACCCCGGCCGAACCGATCAAGGGGTTGACCTTGTGCTTACTGAACACATTCATCAGCCTGGCCATCAACACCCCCGACGCCGTTCCGGCACAGAAGGCCATCATACCCAGCAGCAGAATCGCCAGGGTCTTGATCTGCAGGAAGGCTTCGGCCGACAGCTTGGACCCCACGGTCAGACCGAGGAAGATGGTGACTATGTTGATCAGCGCGTTACGCGAGGTATCGGCCAGACGCTCGACCACACCGGCTTCGCGCAGAAGGTTGCCAAGGGCGAACATACCCACCAGCGGCGCCGCATCTGGCAGCAGCAAGCCGACCAGCAGACACAGCACCAACGGGAAGATGATCTTCTCGGTCTGCCCGACCGGACGCAATTGCTCCATGACGATGGCGCGCTCGGCCTTGGTGGTCAGCGCCCGCATGATCGGCGGTTGAATCAAGGGGACCAGCGCCATATAAGCATAGGCCGCCACGGCAATCGGCCCGAGCAGATGCGGCGCCAGCTTGGAGGTGACGAAGATCGAGGTCGGACCGTCCGCGCCGCCAATGATGGCGATCGAGGCCGCTTCCTTGAGGGTGAACTCCAGCCCCGGAATACCCAGGGAGGCCAGGGCCAGGGCGCCAAGCAGGGTACCGAAGATACCGAACTGCGCCGCTGCACCCAACAGCAGGGTCTTGGGATTGGCCAGCATCGGCCCGAAGTCGGTCATCGACCCGACACCCATGAAAATCAGCAGCGGAAACACGCTGGTGGGCAGGCCGACCTCATAGATCATGTGCAGGAAGCCGGCGCCTTCGCCCATGTTGGCAACGGGAATGTTCGACAACAGGCCACCGAAGCCGATCGGGATCAACAGCAGCGGCTCGAAACCTTTCTTGATCGCCAGGTAGATCAGCAGCAGGCAGATCGCGATCATGAAAACCTGACCCGGCTCTACATGATAGAGACCCGTGCTCTGCCACAGCTTGAGGAGCTTATCCATGATCCGCCCCTTAGCCGATGGTCAGCAGGCTGTCGCCCACCGCCACTGCATCGCCGACCTTGATGTTGACTGCACCGATGACGCCCGCCTTGAACGCGCGAATCTCGGTTTCCATCTTCATCGCTTCGAGGATGATCAGCAGTTGGCCGTCCTCGACTGACTGCCCAGGCTGCACCAGCACCTTGAAGATGTTGCCGGCCAGCGGGGCGTTCTGCGGTTCGCCAGCACCCACCGGCGCCGCCGCGACAGCAGGCGCAGCACCGGCTGCGGCGCCACCGAGCGGCTTGAGGCCTTCGATGTTGCCACCCTCGTTAACCTGCACCACGAAGGACTTGCCGTTGACTTCAACGGTGTAGACCTCGGGCTTGCCGGCTTCACGCGCTGGCAGCTCGTTGCCGCTCGGCGCCGGCTCGAAGGCCGCCGGGTTGCCACGGTTCTCCAGGAACTTCAGGCCGATCTGCGGGAACAGCGCATAGGTCAGTACGTCGTCGATTTCATCTTTGGCCAGCTTAATGCCCTTCTCCTGGGCGATACCCTTGAGCTCGGCGGTCAGCTTGTCCATCTCGGCATCCAGCAGATCCGCTGGGCGACAGGTGATGGCTTCGGCGCCATCCAGCACCCGTGCCTGCAGCTCCTTATTGAAGGGGGCCGGCGCTGCGCCGTACTCGCCCTTCAGCACACCGGCGGTTTCCTTGGTGATCGACTTATAGCGCTCACCGGTCAATACGTTGATCACCGCCTGGGTGCCGACGATCTGCGAGGTCGGCGTCACCAGCGGGATAAAGCCCAGATCCTCGCGCACTCGCGGAATCTCGGCCAGCACTTCGTCGAACTTGTCCTGGGCGCCCTGCTCTTTCAGCTGGCCTTCCATATTTGTCAGCATGCCGCCCGGCACCTGGGCCACCAGGATGCGCGAATCCACACCCTTGAGGGTGCCTTCGAACTTGGCGTACTTCTTCCGCACTTCGCGGAAGTAGGCGGCGATTTCTTCGAGCAGCAACAGATCCAGGCCGGTATCGCGCTCGGAACCCTGGAAGATCGCCACCACCGACTCGGTCGGCGAATGGCCGTAGGTCATCGAGAGCGAGGAAATCGCAGTGTCGACGTTGTCGATACCGGCCTCCACCGCCTTGACGATGGCCGCGGTCGACAGACCGGCCGTGGCATGGCATTGCATGTGAATAGGGATCGACAGGCTGGCCTTAAGGCGCGTCACCAGCTCGAAGGCGATGTACGGATTGAGGATGCCGGCCATGTCCTTGATCGCGATCGAATCGGCGCCCATGTCCTCGATCTGCTTCGCCAGGTCGACCCACATGTCCAGGGTGTGCACCGGACTGGTAGTGTAGGAAATGGTGCCCTGGGCATGCTTGCCCTGCTCCTTGACCGCCCGCAGCGCGGTCTGCAGGTTGCGCGGATCGTTCATCGCGTCGAACACGCGGAACACATCGACGCCATTGATGGCCGCACGCTCGACGAACTTCTCCACGACGTCATCGGCGTAGTGCCGATAGCCGAGCAGGTTCTGACCACGCAGGAGCATCTGCTGGCGGGTATTGGGCATCGCCTGCTTCAGCGCGCGGATGCGCTCCCAGGGGTCTTCGCCCAGGTAACGGATGCAGGAATCGAAAGTCGCGCCGCCCCAGGACTCCACCGACCAGAAGCCAACCTGATCGAGTTTGGGCGCGATCGGCAACATGTCTTCGAGGCGTACACGCGTCGCCAGAATCGACTGGTGAGCATCGCGCAGCACCACATCGGTAATTCCGAGTGCTTGTTTAACGGCAGTCATACAGGTGCTCCCTTTCGAACCTGACTCAACCGCGGCGAGCGCGGTGCTGATTGATAGCGGATTGAATAGCGGCAAGTACATCGCCATCCGGCTGCTGGATAGCGGACTTGGCGGTCGAGTGTGCGGCCGCGGGCACTGGCGTGTGGGGGGCGAACAGCTCGATCAGACGCGACATCACGCGGATCGCCACTACCAACATAATCAGGAAGAGGAATACAAAACCCAGGCCGAACAGCATGAGCTCGACACCCTCGAGCAGGAGTTGACTGGAGGCCATCTTGACTCCTTTTTGCCAGCAGCACTGAGCTGCATTCAGAATTGAGAGAAGCGCCCGAGGAATGCCCCGGGCAAAGCTGGCGCACCTTAGCTTGAAACAGTCGTTTGAAGCAAACCCCAGACTGCATTTGGCGACAAATACGGACAAAAAAGCGCCATACATTCACCCAATAAATAAGCGCCCCCTGCTAAAGCAGAAACACAGTGGCCAGCCCGAGGAAGATGAAGAAGCCGCCACTATCGGTCACAGCAGTAATCATCACGCTGGCCCCCATCGCCGGGTCGCGCCCCACACGCACCAGGGTCATGGGAATCAGCACCCCCATCAATGCCGCTAGCAGCAGGTTCAAGGTCATGGCCCCGGTCATCACCACACCCAGCGACCAGCTGTCGTACAGCATATAAGCCACCACACCAATCACCCCACCCCAGACCAGGCCATTGATCAAGGCGACGCTCAACTCCTTGCGAATAAGCCGCGCGGTATTACCGGTACTGACTTGGTCCAGCGCCATGGCGCGGACGATCATGGTAATGGTCTGATTGCCCGAGTTACCGCCGATACCGGCAACGATCGGCATCAAGGCGGCCAACGCCACCAGCTTCTCGATGGAACCCTCGAACAGGCCGATGACCCGGGAGGCAATGAACGCCGTAATCAGGTTGAGGGCCAGCCAGGCCCAACGGTTGCGCAGCGACTTCCAGACTGAGGCGAAGATGTCCTCCTCCTCGCGCAGACCCGCCATGTTCAGTACTTCGCTTTCGCTTTCTTCGCGAATCAGATCGACCATCTGGTCGATGGTCAGACGACCAATCAGCTTGCCGTTCTTGTCGACCACCGGCGTTGAGATCAGGTCGTAACGCTCGAACGCCTGAGCGGCATCGTAGGCATCTTCATCGGGATGAAAACTCACTGGATCGGTCGCCATCACCTCACTGACCAGCTTGTCCGGGTCGTTGACCAGCAAGCGTTTGACTGGCAACACACCCTTGAGCACGCCGTCGTAATCGACCACGAACAACTTGTCGGTATGTCCCGGCAGCTCTTTCAGCCGCCGCAGGTAACGCAACACCACCTCCAGGCTGACATCTTCGCGGATGGTGACCATCTCGAAGTCCATCAGCGCGCCAACCTGCTCCTCCTCATAGGACAACGCCGAACGAACCCGCTCACGCTGCTGCGCATCGAGGGTTTCCATCAACTCATGCACGACATCGCGCGGCAGTTCGGAGGCCAAATCTGCCAGCTCGTCGGCATCCATCTCCTTGGCCGCCGCAAGGATCTCGTGGTCATCCATGTCGGCGAGCAGCGTTTCGCGCACCGCATCGGATACTTCGAGGAGGATATCGCCGTCGCGCTCGACCTTGACCAGTTGCCAGACGGTCAGACGGTCGTCCAATGGCAGTGCTTCGAGGATATGGGCGACGTCGGCGGAGTGCAGTTCATCAAGCTTGCACTGCAACTCAGCCAGGTTTTGCCGGTGCACCAGGTTTTCCACCCGGTCATGATGCGGGCCTTCCTGACGATGCGTCAGGTCTTCGACCAGCTTATGCCGATGCAGCAACTCAACCACCTGGGCAAGGCGGTCCTGCAGGCTTTCTTGCGGCTTCTTGGCTTCTACTTCAGTCATGGCACGCTCCACCCCCAGCGGCGGCGCGCGCCAAAGAGGGTCAATCAATCAGTTCGCGATTGCACAATCGAGATTCAGAGTAACTACTGGGTAAGTCCATGGTGGTGGTCCACAAGCCCCGGCGGGGCTGACGGGCAAAATGATAACACCGCTCGGCGGCATTGCACGCTACAAAAAGCAGGCCCGAACAAGCCTTTACAGCGCAAACTTCAGCGCTTTCAAGAACCCGTAGCTACGACGCCGGAGACACCGTTCAAGGCACCACTGGCAAAGCCGATCTGATCAACTAGGCTTGCCAAACGACCGTCAAGGAGGACGTCACGATGCATGGACTGCACCGCGCAGCTTTCTGCGCCATCCTGTTATGCCCACCACCCCTGCTGGCCTCGACCGTTTTCCGCTGCGAAGACGCCAACGGCCATGTCACCTTCACCCTGCAAGGCTGCCCTGCCGAACACACGCTATATCTGCAGAATGCCTACAACGCCACACCAGGCAGCGGCAAACCCATTCCACTGGCCAAATCAACCGAACCATCACGCAGCAAGGTCGCGAAAAAGACCAGTGCGCTGGTAGTGATTGGTGAGCAGCAGGATGGTTGCGGCAACCTGGTTACCGGTAGCGAGCGCCGCACAGCCATCATCAAACAGCAGATACGCAGCGGCATGAACCGCAGCGACGTGGAAAGCAGCCTGGGCACACCGGACAGAGTCAGCAGCCAGAACGGCCAGACGCGCTATCACTACCGCGACCAGCAGGGCAACAGCCGCCAGGTCAGCTTCGATGAATCCGGCTGCGTGAAAGGCAAGCGTTAAGGTCCTGCCGGATGCCCACGATAAACCAGCGACTGAATGCGCCGGCACCAACCTCGACTTCGGCTGACAAGCGAGCCGCAGCAAGACCGGGCCAGCAGGACACTGGACAATAACGGCAGACAAAGAAAAAGGGCCTGCATCGCTGCAGGCCCTTCTATGTTGGTGCACTCAGGAGGATTCGAACCTCCGACCGCTCGGTTCGTAGCCGAGTACTCTATCCAGCTGAGCTATGAGTGCAAATGGCGCTTTTTAACCAGATCACCGCTGGCTTGAACTACGACCCGCATCGCTGCCAGTCATCTTCAATATGGTGCACTCAGGAGGATTCGAACCTCCGACCGCTCGGTTCGTAGCCGAGTACTCTATCCAGCTGAGCTATGAGTGCACTGTACGGGCGCATTATAGGGATTCAAATTTTTCAATCAAGCTTAAATCAGATTAATTTCAACAACTTACTGATAAAGCAGACTCTACACCCTATAACACTAAATAATGGCGGAGAAGGGGGGATTCGAACCCCCGACACCCTTTTGAGATGTACTCCCTTAGCAGGGGAGCGCCTTCGGCCACTCGGCCACCTCTCCGCAACACGGGGCGCATGATATCCATATTTGCCCCGCTTGCAAAGCCAAAAATTAGATAAAAATTAGTGGCTTGGTTCTTCGTCCTTCTCTTTCTGGATGCGCTGGTAAATTTCCTCACGGTGCACGGCCACTTCCTTCGGCGCGTTAACGCCGATACGCACCTGATTGCCCTTAACGCCCAACACGGTGACAGTGACCTCGTCACCCACCATCAGGGTCTCACCGACCCGGCGAGTTAGAATCAGCATTCCTTTCTCCTCACGGATTTAAATCCAATACAACAGTCTGCAAAAAAGAAAATGATGGCAGCCCCCATGCATATCAAGCGAGGCCTTCACCCAAGTATTGACTAGTGTGGGCAGAAAGAAAGTCCATCCACGCCAACCAAAAAGACAAAAGGCGCGCAGTAGTGCGCGCCTTCCGGGCGATGCCTCAGTCGCCCTGTCGGGCCGGGGCATCCAATTCAAAGGCGGTGTGCAGAGCCCGCACCGCCAATTCCAGATATTTCTCCTCGATCACCACGGATACCTTGATTTCCGAGGTAGAGATCATCTGGATATTGATATTTTCCTTGGCCAGGGCCTCGAACATGCGGCTGGCAACCCCGGCATGGGAGCGCATGCCGACGCCGACGATCGACACCTTGGCAATCTTGATGTCACCAATCACTTCGCGAGCACCCAGCTCACGCGCGGTATTTTCCAGCACCTGCTGCGCAGCCTGATAATCGTTGCGGTGCACGGTGAAGGTGAAATCGGTGGTGTTATCGTGCGCCACGTTCTGCACGATCATGTCGACTTCGATATTAGCGGCACTGACAGGGCCGAGAATCTTGAACGCCACGCCCGGGATGTCCGGTACGCCACGGATAGTCAGCTTGGCTTCGTCGCGGTTGAAAGCGATACCGGAGATGATCGGCTGTTCCATGGATTCCTCTTCATCAATCGTAATGAGGGTGCCCGGACCCTCCTTGAAGCTGTGCAATACGCGCAGCGGGACGTTGTATTTGCCGGCGAACTCCACCGAGCGGATTTGCAGCACCTTGGAACCCAGGCTGGCCATTTCCAGCATTTCCTCGAAGGTGATCTTCTCCAGGCGCTGTGCCTGGGGCACCACACGCGGGTCAGTGGTGTAGACACCATCGACGTCAGTATAGATCTGGCACTCGTCGGCCTTAAGCGCCGCCGCCAGGGCCACGCCCGTGGTGTCGGAGCCACCACGCCCCAGCGTGGTGATATTGCCGTGCTCGTCCACCCCCTGGAAACCGGCGACCACCACCACACGACCGGCCTTGAGGTCGGCACGCAGCTTCTGATCGTCAATCTGCAGGATCCGCGCCTTGTTGTGCGCGCTGTCGGTGAGAATACGCACCTGATTGCCGGTGTAAGACACCGCCGGCACACCACGGCGGATCAGCGCCATAGTCAACAGGGCAATGGTCACCTGCTCACCGGTGGACAACATTACGTCGAGCTCACGCGGCACCGGCTGGTCATCACTCGCCTGTTTGGCCAGCTCGACCAGCCGATTGGTTTCACCGCTCATGGCGGAAACCACGACCACAATGTCATCGCCGTTTTCGCGGAACTTCTTCACCTTCTCGGCCACCTGCTGAATCCGCTCAACAGTGCCGACGGAGGTGCCGCCAAATTTCTGTACGATCAAAGCCATTTCAAAGCCGCCTCAGCCCGTGAAGGGCGCCCATTAAACATTCAACTCAATATGCTGCCAAGGTCCACCGGGCGTAATGCGGACCCCGGTGCTTACAGACCTTGCTCGGCAAAGGTGGCGGCCAGCGCCAAAGCGCCATCCAGGGCACCGGCATCGATGCCGCCGCCCTGCGCCATGTCCGGACGACCACCGCCCTTGCCACCGACTGCCGCTGCAGCCTGCTTCATCAGCTCGCCGGCCTTGAGCTTGCCTGTCAGGTCCTGGGTCACGCCGGCCACCAGCACGACCTTGTCGTCCTGCACACCGCCGAGCAGGATCACTGCACTGCCAAGCTTGTTCTTCAACTGGTCGACCATGGCCAGCAAGGCCTTGCCATCCAGCCCGTCAACCCGCGCACTGAGCACCTTGATGCCCTTGACGTCCACGGCGGAGCCGGCCAGATCATTGCCAGCCGCACTGGCGGCCTTGGCTTTGAATTGCTCCAGCTCTTTTTCCAACTGACGATTACGTTCCAGCACGGCAATCAGCTTGTCCAGCAGGTTGTCGCGGCTGCCCTTGACCAGCGCGGCGGCCTCTTTCAACTGTTCTTCGGCTGCATTCAGGTAAGCAAAAGCTGCTGCACCGGTGACAGCCTCGATACGCCGCACCCCCGCTGCCACACCGCCTTCGCTGGTGATCTTGAACAGGCCGATGTCGCCGGTACGGGATACGTGAGTGCCACCACAGAGTTCGACGGAGAAGTCACCGCCCATACTCAGCACCCGTACCCGATCTCCGTATTTCTCGCCGAACAGCGCCATGGCGCCTTTTTGCTTGGCGGTTTCGATATCGGTCTCGACCGTTTCGACCTCGCTGTTGTTGCGCACCTGGGTGTTGACGATATCTTCCAGGGCCTTCAGTTGCTCCGGCGTGATCGCCTCGAAGTGACTGAAGTCGAAACGCAGGCGCTGGCTATCGACCAGCGAGCCTTTCTGCTGCACATGCTCGCCGAGCACCTGACGCAACGCGGCGTGCAGCAGGTGGGTCGCCGAATGGTTGAGCGCGGTGGCCTGACGCACGCTGGCGTCGACTTCGGCCTTGATCGCGGCGCCGACACTCAAACCGCCCTTGGCAACGATGCCGTGGTGCAGGAAAGCACCGCCGACCTTGGTCGTGTCGCGCACATCGAAACGCACAGCAGTGTTTGAGTTTGCGCCTTCCATAAGAAAGCCGCAGTCCCCGACCTGGCCACCGGATTCGGCATAGAACGGCGTCTGATCGAGAACCACGACGCCCTCCTCGCCTTCGCTCAGGCTATCGACCGCCTGGCCATTGGCGAACAAGGCGATGATGGTGCCGCTGCCACTGGTGCCCTCGTAACCGAGGAAACGCGTGTCGCTGTCGACCTTGACCAGGGCGTTGTAATCCATGCCGAAGGCGCTGGCGGAACGGGCGCGTTCGCGCTGGGCCTGCATTTCGCGCTCGAAGCCGCTCTCGTCGAGAGTCAAGCCGCGCTCGCGGGCGATATCGGCCGTCAGGTCGAAGGGGAAGCCATAGGTGTCGTACAGTTTGAATACTGTCTCGCCGGGGATCAGCTTGCCTTTGAGCCCGACCAGATCCTGCTCGAGGATTTTCAGGCCCTGCTCCAGGGTCTTGGCGAACTGCTCCTCTTCGGTTTGCAGCACACGCTCGATATGCGCCTGCTGCTGTTGCAGCTCGGGGAAGGCTTCGCCCATCTCGGCCACCAGGGCCGCGACTATCTGGTAGAAGAAGCTGCCCTTGGCGCCCAGCTTGTTTCCGTGACGACAGGCGCGCCGGACGATGCGGCGCAGCACATAGCCGCGACCTTCATTGGACGGGGTGACGCCATCGGCGATCAGGAAGCTGCAGGAGCGGATATGATCGGCCACTACTTTCAGTGACGCCTGGCCTTCGTTGGCGCAGCCGATGGCCCGAGCCGAGGCGTTGAGCAGGCTCTGGAACAGGTCGATCTCGTAGTTCGAGTTGACGTGCTGCAGCACCGCACTGATGCGCTCCAGGCCCATGCCGGTGTCCACGCTCGGCGCCGGCAGCGGGTGCAGTACGCCGTCTGCGGTGCGGTTGAACTGCATGAACACGTTGTTCCAGATCTCGATGTAGCGATCGCCATCCTCTTCCGGCGAGCCGGGCGGGCCACCCCAGATGTGCTCGCCGTGGTCGAAGAAGATCTCGGTGCAGGGGCCGCACGGGCCGGTATCGCCCATGGTCCAGAAGTTGTCGGAGGCGTAAGGTGCGCCTTTATTGTCGCCGATGCGGATCATCCGCTCGGCCGGCATGCCGACTTCCTTGGTCCAGATGTCGAAGGCCTCGTCATCGGTGGCATAGACGGTGACCCACAGCTTGTCTTTGGGCAGGTTCAGCCAGCGCTCACTGGTCAGGAATTCCCAGGCGAAGTGGATGGCATCGCGCTTGAAATAGTCGCCAAAGCTGAAGTTACCCAGCATTTCGAAAAAGGTGTGGTGACGTGCGGTGTAACCGACGTTTTCCAAATCGTTGTGCTTGCCGCCGGCACGCACGCACTTCTGGCTGCTGGCGGCGCGGGTGTAGGCGCGTTTTTCCAGGCCGAGGAAGCAGTCCTTGAACTGGTTCATCCCCGCATTGGTGAACAGCAGCGTCGGGTCGTTGCCCGGAATCAGGGAGCTGGAAGCGACACGGGTATGCCCCTTCTCTTCGAAGAAGCTGAGGAAAGCTTCACGGATTTCAGCGCTTTTCATAGGATCATCCACGGAAACAGGCGGCCACGGCGAAGCCGGCAAAGGGCCGCATTATATCGGCCCTTTAGCATCGGTACAGCGTGTTTATCAATAGATAACGGCTATCGCTCTTCTCGCCACTCAAGTCAACGAGGGACACCACCGCCTAAGCCAAGGCAACGTCAGTCTGCAGAATGCACTGAGCTGCCCCCATGGCGATGAGCAAGCGTGCTTTTCAGTCGGGCGAAACTAGCTTCGCCCGGCGGCAGACACGACAGCGGCTCAGGCGTTGCCCGACAGCTTGAGCCGCGCCGCCTGGGTGAAATCGAGCATGCGCTTGAGCGGCTTGATTGCCTTGGGGATCAGCGCGGGATCGACGAATATTTCGTTGCTGCCTTCACGCAGGCTCTGCAGGGTGCGCTGCAGGGTGTTCATCGCCATCCACGGGCAGTGCGCACAACTGCGGCAGGCGGCGCCGTTACCGGCGGTCGGCGCCTCGATGAATTCCTTGTCCGGACACAACTGCTGCATCTTGTAGAAGATGCCGCGGTCGGTGGCGACGATGAAGGTCTTGTTCGGCAGGCGCTGGGCCGCCGCGATCAGTTGACTGGTCGAACCGACCGCATCGGCCAGGTCGATCACCGCCGTCGGTGACTCCGGATGCACCAGCACCGCAGCGTCCGGGTACAGGGCTTTCATGTCCTCGAGTTGCTTGGCCTTGAACTCCTCGTGGACGATGCAGGCGCCGTCCCACAGCAGCATGTCGGCACCGGTCTTGTTCTGGATGTAACGCCCCAGATGCTGATCCGGCGCCCAGATGATGCTTTCGCCGTTGTCCATCAGGTGCTCGACGATCTCCACTGCGCAACTGGAGGTCACCACCCAGTCGGCCCGCGCCTTCACCGCCGCTGAGGTATTGGCATACACCACCACGGTACGCTGCGGGTGCTGATCGCAAAACGCGGCGAACTCCTCCACCGGACAACCCAGATCCAGCGAGCAGGTCGCCTCCAGGGTCGGCATCAGCACGCGTTTTTCCGGGTTGAGGATCTTCGCCGTCTCGCCCATGAACTTGACCCCGGCCACCAGCACGGTCTGCGCCGCATGCTGGTTACCGAACCGGGCCATTTCCAGGGAATCGGAGACGCAACCGCCGGTCTCTTCGGCCAGCGCCTGCAACACCGGGTCGCAGTAATAGTGGGCCACCAGCACCGCATTCTGCTTTTTCAGCTCGGCAGCAATCTCGGCGCGGTAGAAGGCCTCCTGCTCGGGCGTCAGCGGCTTGGGCTGTTTGGCATCCAGATGAGCCTGGACCAGAAGGCGTTCGGAAATCTGCGTCATGTCATCGGGTCCTGTACAGGTCGATCAGCGGGGGCTCGAGTATACCCGCCAGATTGACTACGCGAGAGCAGACTGGACAGGCATTCGGGGAGTAAGGCGCGCTGCAAGAAAGAAAATCCTGCGCCCTCTAGGACCGCAGGATTTTCATAATAGTTTGATCTTAAAAGACTTTGCAAATAGGCCCAGGCGCTGTCCTGGTGCTCCAGAGCGAACACCGGGCGCACCCTGGCAGAAAAATCGCAAGGTGCGCCGTTGCCATCACTGCAGCAGGAAATCCACCACGGCCCGGGTGAAGGCATCGTCGGCTTCGACATTGGACAGGTGCGCGGCCGGCAACTCGACCAACTGCGCGCCAGCGATGTGTTGCTGCATGAAACGGCCATGCTCAGGCGTGGTGACCGCGTCGGCCGTGCCGCAGACGATCAACGTCGACTGCTTGATCGCGCCCAATTGCTCGCGGAAATCGGCATCGCGTACCGCCGCGCAGTTACCGGCATAGCCCTGGGCCGAGGTGGCCGCCAGCATCGCGGTGATGCGGTTGGCCTGTGCGGCCTGGAGGGCGGCGAACCCGGGGGTGAACCAGCGCGCAATGGACGCATCGCGCAGGTCACTCATGGCCCGCTGGCCGCCTTGCAGCACGGTATCGATACGACTGTTCCATACTTCGTCGTTGGCAATCCTGGCCGCGGTGTTGCAGAGCACCAGCTTGTCCAGGCGCTCGCCGGCATGGATACCCAGCCACTGGCCGATCAGGCCACCCATGGACAAACCACAGAAATGCACCCTGGGGATATCCAGGTGATCGAGCAGGGCCAGCACGTCGCGGCCCAGTTGCTCGATGCTGTAGAAGCCCGCACTGACCTGCGACTGGCCGTGACCGCGGGTGTCGTAGCGCAGCACCCGAAAATGCGCGGTAAAGGCCGGCATCTGCGTGTCCCACATGCCCAGGTCGGTGCCCAGGGAATTGCTCAGCAGCAACACTGGCGCATCGGCCGGGCCTTCGAGCTGGTAATTCAGGTCGCCATCGGCGAGGTGGACAACAGGCACGGAAAACCTCCTTCAAATAAATAGGACTCGATGTTCAGTCGGGACGCGTGCGCCCCAACAGCATTGACGCCTACGACCAAGAGCGTTGCCACTGGCTCATAGGTGCCATGGTGCAGGCCGGCGCGGCTCGACACAACGAGGTTGGCCTGCGATACGCACGGCGCACTTCAGGGATCAGGGCGCGCCGCAGCGCCTCAGACCCGCTCGATGGCCAGTGCCAGCCCCTGCCCCACGCCGACGCACATGGTCGCCAGGCCACGCTTGCCGCCGGACTTCTCCAGCTGGTGCAAGGCGGTCAGGACCAGGCGCGCGCCGCTCATGCCCAGCGGGTGGCCGAGGGCGATGGCGCCGCCATTGGGATTGACTTGGGGCGCGTCGTCGACCAGGCCGAGGTCGCGGGTGACCGCCAGGCCCTGGGCGGCGAAGGCCTCGTTGAGTTCGATCACGTCGAAGTCGCTGATCTGCAGATCCAGGCGCTCGCACAGCTTGCGCACCGCCGGTACCGGGCCGTAGCCCATGATCCGCGGCGCCACGCCGGCGCTGGCCATGCCCAGCACCCGCGCCCGCGGGATCAGGCCGTGCTGCTGCACCGCTACGGCGCTGGCCAGGATCAATGCGGCGGCGCCGTCGTTGACCCCGGAGGCATTGCCGGCGGTGACCGTCTTGCCTTCGCCGTTGACCGGCTTGAGCTTGCTCAGCGCTTCCAGGGTGGTCTCCGGGCGCAGGTGCTCGTCCTGCTCGATGACGCTAACGCCCTTGCGACCCTTGATGGTGACCGGGACGATTTCCTCGGCGAAGAAGCCGGCGGCTTGGGCCGCCGCCGCGCGCTGCTGGCTGCGCAGGGCGAAGGCGTCCTGATCGGCGCGGCTGATCTGGTAGTCGTCGGCGACGTTGTCGGCGGTCTGCGGCATGGCGTCCACGCCGAACTGGGCCTGCATCAGCGGGTTGATGAAGCGCCAGCCGATGGTGGTGTCCTCGATCTTCTGGTTGCGCCCGTAGGCCGTGTCGGCCTTGCCCATGACATAGGGCGCGCGCGACATCGACTCGACGCCGCCGGCGATGGCCAGCTCCATCTCGCCGCTGGCGATGGCGCGGAAGGCGGTGCCGACCGCGTCCATGCCCGAGGCGCAGAGGCGATTGAGGGTCACCCCGGGCACGCTGTCCGGCAGACCGGCCAGCAGCAGGGCCATGCGCGCGACGTTGCGGTTGTCCTCGCCGGCCTGGTTGGCGCAGCCCAGAAAGACTTCGTCGACCTGGCTCAGGTCGAGTTGCGGGTTGCGCGCGATCAGCGCCTTGAGCGGCACCGCCGCCAGGTCGTCGGCGCGCACCGGCGCCAGGCCACCGCCGAAGCGGCCGATGGGGGTGCGCACGGCATCGCAGATAAATACGTCGCGGCTCATTCCTCACCTCCGGCCTGGCCGTGGGCAGCCGCGGTGCGGGCTTCCAGGGCACGCAGGGCAGCGAGTTCGACTTCGGTCGGCTCGGCGGTGACGCTGAGGTTGTCGGCAAAGCGGATCTGCCAGCCGGTGGCCTCGATCACCTGTTCGCGGGTCACGCCCGGATGCAGGGTGGTGACGATGAACTCGTTGCTGCCGGCTTCCGGCTCCATGATGCACAGGTCGGTGATGATACCGACCGGGCCCGCGCCGGGCAGGCCCAGACGCTGGCGGTGGTCGCCGCCTTCGCCGTGGCCGACCGAGGTGATGAAGGCCAGCTTGTCGACGAAGGTGCGGTGCGACTGCTTGAGGATGATCAGCACCTGCTTGGCCGAACCGGCGATCTCCGGCGCGCCGCCGGCGCCGGGCAGGCGCACCTTAGGCTGGTGGTAGTCGCCGATCACGGTGGTGTTGATGTTGCCGTACTTGTCGACCTGGGCCGCGCCGAGGAAGCCGACGTCGATGCGCCCGCCCTGGAGCCAGTAGCGGAAGATCTCGCCGGTCGGCACTACTGTGTCGGCGGTCTCGGCCAGCTCGCCGTCGCCGATCGACAGCGGCAGCACGCTCGGCTTGGCGCCGATCGGGCCGGATTCGTAGATCAGCACCACGTCCGGCGAGGAGGTCAGGCGCGCCAGGTTGGCGGCCTTGGACGGCAGGCCGATGCCGACGAAGCACACCGCGCCATTGCGCAGGCGGCGGGCGGCGGCCACGGTCATCATTTCATTGGTGCTGTAGGCGCTCATTATTTGGCCTCCTGCTGTGCGGCCAGCTTGGCCCCGGCTAGTTTTTCCTGGAAAGCATTGAAGTCGACGGTGCCGCGGATGTATTCGTCGATCCAGGCCGTGAAGGTCTCGCGGTCGCGGGCGATCGGGTCCCAGGCCTGGTAGAAACGGTTATCCCGCTCGGAGTAGCCGAGGGCATAGGACGGATGGGCGCCGCCGGGCACGTGGCAGACGGCGGTCAACGCCCAGCTCGGCAGTACGCAGGCGTTCATCGGCGCGTTCAGGTCATCGACGATTTCTTCCACGGTGACGATGCAGCGCTTGGCCGCCAGGGCCGCTTCCTTCTGCACGCCGAGGATGCCCCAGAGCAGCACGTTGCCCTTGCGGTCGGCCTTCTGCGCGTGGATCACGGTGACGTCCGGACGCACCGACGGCACCGCCGCCAGCACTTCGCCGGTGAACGGGCAGGTCACTGTCTTGATCAGCGGGTTGACCTTGGGCAGGTCGGAGCCGGCGTAGGCGCGCAGCACCGCGAACGGCAGGCCCGAGGCACCGGCGACGTAGGCGTTGGCCATGTCGGCGTGACTGTGCTCCTCGATTTCCAGCGGTTGCGGCCAGCCCTTCTCCACCGCGTCGCGCAGGCGGTGCAGGGAGCCGACGCCGGGGTTACCGCCCCAGGAGAACACCAGCTTCTTCGCGCAACCGGCGCCGATCAGCAGGTCATAGACCAGGTCCGGGGTCATCCGCACCAGGGTCAGCTCGCGCTTGTTCTGGCGGATGATCTCGTGGGACGCCGCGGTCGGGATCAGGTGGGTGAAGCCTTCGAGGGCGATGGTGTCGCCGTCGTTGACGAAGCGCTGGATCGCCTCGCCAAGGGAAATTATTTCGGCCATTGCGGTTGCTCTCGCTTGGTTGACGGTGCCACCGGCTGAGGGTGGCGGCTGAGTCCACAGTAGGCCCAGAGGCGCCGGCAAACAATCCGATAATCGACTTACTGTTCGATTATCGAACACTGCTTTACTCAGTTCGTTCGAGCAGGCAGCCCAAGCCCTCGGCCAGTTCGCGCTGGCGCTGCAAGCCCTGCATCACCCGGCCGACGATCTCCATGCGCTCGCGGGCACCGGCGCGCAGTGCGTGCATGGCCTCGTGGGCCGCCGCCGAGGTGCTCAGGCCACTGCGCGCCGACTGATCGACCTGCCCCAGGCCGCTGCTGGCTTCATCGGCGGCGCTTTTCAGGCCCTTGGCGATCTGCATGATCTGTTCGCTGGAGTCGTTGGCGCGCACCGCCAGGCTGCGCACCTCGTCGGCCACCACGGCAAAGCCGCGGCCGTGCTCGCCGGCCCGCGCCGCTTCGATGGCCGCATTCAGTGCCAACAGGTTGGTCTGGCGGGCAATGTCCTGGATGCTGCCGACAATCGCACCGATGCGCCGCGACTGCTCGCCGAGAGTGTTGAACACCTCGCCGGTGCGACGCAGGTAATCGGCCAGCTCGCCGATCGATTGGCTGGTGGCCTGGATGCTCTCGGCACTGCTGCTGACTTTCTCGCCGGACTGCTGCGCCAACTCGGTGGCGAAGTGCATGTCGGCCTGACTCTGTTCGATGGCCCGCAGCAGCTCACCCTGATGCTGGCGCAGTGCCGGATCGACAACCGGGCTGGGCAACGGCGCGGACACCAGATCCACCGGTGGCTCCAGGCGCACAGGCGGCTGTGACCAGTCACAGTCCTGCAGCACCCGCTCGATCACCTGGGGCGGCTGGGTCAGATAGAAGAAGCCGGCCAGCAGCCCCAGGATGGCCAGCAATGACGCCAGGCCCGGCTCCCAGCTACCACTGGCGAAAAAGACCAGGGCGACAGTCCCCAGCAGGTTGCCGGCCAGCAGCACGCTGGCCAACTGTTTTTGCCAGGTGCTGGCCTCACCGACGGCACGATAATTATCCATAGTTTCTCTCTTGTTGGCTGGAGCAGTCGAAACCACGCGTATTGGCACCCTGCGCGGCTGCAACCAAGGGTGCCGGTTGTGGCAACGCGTGAAGTTACAAACCGATATGGGTCTGCAGGATCTCCTGTTGGCCCTTCAATTCCTGGCTGGGTCCGTCATACAGCACCCGGCCCTTGACCATGATCATGCTGCGGTCGGTAAGGTCGAGCAGCACGTTGACGTGCTTGTCGACCACCAGAGTGGCGATGCCGCTGGCCTTGATCAGGCGGATCACGTCCCAGATTTCCTTGCGGATCAGCGGTGCCAGGCCCTCGGTGGCCTCGTCGAGGATCATCAGCTCGGGGTTGGTCATCAGCGCGCGGCCGATGGCGACCATCTGCTGCTCACCGCCGGAGAGGTTGCCGGTGAGGTGGCTGAAACGCTCGGTCAGGCGCGGGAAGGTCGCCAGCACCCGGTCAAGATCCCAGTCGCGGCGACCGTCGAGACCGGGGCGCGCCGCCATCACCAGGCTTTCGCGTACCGTAAGGTTGGGGAACATGCCACGGCCTTCCGGCACATAGCCGATGCCACGACGGATCACCTTGTGCGCGGCGCTGCCGGTGAGGTTCTCGCCCCTGATCCGTACCTCGCCACTGCGCGGCGGGGTCAGGCCGAGCAGCGAGCGAATGGTGGTGCTCTTGCCCACGCCGTTGCGCCCGAGCAGGGCCAAGGTTTCCCCCGGCGCGATCTGCAGATCGACGCCATGCAGCACATGGCTGTTGCCGTAGAAGGTGTGCAGGCCGCGCACCTCGATCAGCGGGGTTGCTGTGATTGTAGTGCTCATCAGAACTGCTCCTCGCCATCGCCCAGATAGGCTTCCTGCACCGCAGGGTCGTTACGCACCTGATCCAGCGGACCGCTGGCCAGCATCTGCCCGTTGACCATCACGGTCAGGGTCTTGGCGATGCTGAACACCGCCTCCATGTCGTGCTCGACCAGCACCAGCGAGTACTCGCGCGACAACTCGGCGAGCAACTCGACGACCCGGCTCGACTCTTCCTTGCCCATTCCGGCCATCGGTTCATCCAGCAACAGAAAGCTCGGTTCGGTGGCCAGGACCATGCCGATCTCCAGTTGCCGCTGCTCGCCATAGCTCATGGAACTGGCAGTGCTGTGACCCTTGCTGCTCAGGCCGCAAGCGTCCAGCGCCTGCTCGGCGCGCTCGCGCACCAGCGGGTAGCGGTCGCTGCGACGGAAGAAGCGGAACGAGTTCTGCATCCGCGACTGCGCGGCGAGCATGCAGTTTTCCAGGCAACTGAAGCTGGGGAAGATATTGGTACGCTGAAAGCTGCGGCCGACACCCAGGTGCGACACCTTGTTCGGTGCCAGACCGGTGATGTCCTGGCCATTGAAGATCACCTGGCCGCTGCTGGGACGCAGGTGACCGGAGAGCAGGTTGACCATGGTGCTCTTGCCGGCGCCGTTGGGGCCGATGATGGCGTGGATCTCACGGGGCGCCACCTGCAGGCTGATGTCGCTGACGGCGCGCAAACCACCGAAGGTTTTGCTCAGGCCACGGGTTTCCAGTATCAATCCGCTCATTGCTCAGCCTCCTGCTTGCTCACGCTGGGCAGTTTCATCCCGGCGGTTTTGTTGCGCTTGCGCGCGGCCAGTTGCAGCAACAGGCCGGCGATCCCACGCGGCAGCAACAACACCATGCAGATCACCACCACACCCATCGGCAATTCCCAATGCGGGGTCAGGCTGGCGAACCAGTGGTGCAGGCCCTCGAAGGCGAAGGCGCCGAGGATCGGCCCGAACAAGGTGCCCATGCCGCCGAGAATCACCATCACCAGGATATGCGCCGACATCTGCCAGCTCAGCTGGCCGGGGCTGACGAAGCCGTACTGGGTAGCTGACAACATGCCGGCGTAACCGGCGATGGTGCCGGCGATGACAAACGCCGCCAGCTTGTAGAACAACGGGTTGTAGCCCAGGGCGCGAACCCGTTGCTCGTTCTCCTTGATGCCCAGCAGAACCCGGCCGAACGGCGCACGCAGGAAAGTGCGCAGCAGGACGAACAACAGCCCCAGCGAAGCCAGCACCACATAGAACAGCGTGGTGCGGTTCTCCAGGTCGAGTAGCTGCACCCCGCCGACGGCCACCGTGGGTTTCATGAACAGGTAGGCGCCATCCGAGCCGCCAGCGAAGGACGCATCGTGGAACAGGTAATAGAGCATCTGCGAGAAGGCGATGGTCACCATGATGAAGAAGATCCCCGAGGTGCGGATGATCAGCACGCCCATCAGCAGTGCGGCCAGGGCGGTGATGCCCAGGCATACCGGCAAGGCGACCCAGATGCTTACCGCCTCGTATTCCGGGGCCAGCAGCACCAGGGCATAACCGGCCATGCCGAAGAAGGCCGCCGAGGCCAGGCTGACCATGCCGCTGACGCCGACCAGCAGGTCGAGGCCCAGGGCGACTATGGCCAGGATCATGATGCTGGTCAGTTGCTGGAGGAAGAAGTCGTGCTTTTCACCGGCCAGGCCGGCACCGAACAGCGGATAGGCGGCCATCAGCAGCAGCAATGTCATAAGCAGCAACTGGATCGGGCGAGGTATTGCATGCATAAGAAAGTCCCCGAAATGGTAATTAGGCGAACAGCCCGCGCGGCTTGAACAACAGCACCACGGCCATCAGCACATACACGGCCATGCCTGCGTATTGCGGCACCAGCACCGCGCCCCAGGTGGCGGTCAGCCCCACCAGCAGGGCGCCGAGAAAGGCGCCGCGAATCGAGCCCAGGCCACCGATGACCACCACCACGAAGGCGATGATCAGGATCTGGTTGCCCATGCCGGGATAGACCGACGACACCGGCGCGGCGATCATCCCGGCGAAGGCCGTCAATGCAGCGCCAGCGGCGAACACCAGGGTGTAGATCAGGCGGATATCGATGCCCAGGCTCTGGACCATTTCGCGGTTGCTCGAGCCGCCGCGAATGATCATGCCCAGCCGGGTGCGTTGCAGGATCAGATACATGGCCAGGGCGATTGCCGCGCAGACCGCGGAAATGAACAGGCGGTACACCGGGTAGTCGAGGGTTTCGGTCAGCTGGATCGAGCCGCTGAGCAGCGCCGGGATGGCCACGCTGTGCACGTCATTGCCCCAGACGATGCTGCGCAGCGAGTCGATCACCATGATCAGGCCAAAGGTCATCAGCACCTGGTCGAGGTGGTCACGCCGGTACAGCGCCTGGATCAGGAAGCGCTCGATCAGCACCCCGAGCAGCGCCGCCAGCGGCACGCCGATGAGGATGGCGAGAAACAGATCGCCGACCAACCCGGTCAACCAGTACACCAGGTACGCGCCGACCATGTAGAGGGCGCCGTGGGCCAGGTTGATGATCTGCATGATGCCGAAGATCAGGGTCAGACCGCTGGCGATGAGAAACAGCAGCAGGCCGTACTGCAGACCGTTCATGGTCTGGATGAGAATGGTGGAAAATTCCATCGGGCATACCAAGGTCAGGAATGAGGCAGGCCCGCCCCCTGGCCAGAGTTGGCCGGCAAAGCGGGTCGATTGATCCGGGTGGAACCGGCCGGAGGCTCCAGACCAGGCGCTGCGACGGGTCATAGCCGGCTATGACCAGGTACAACAACGCGGTATCCAGAGTTCGGCAAGCGCACTCGATGCAACCGACCCGCTCCACTGGTCAGCCCTAGGCGGCCAGGACGCGGGGACAACGGTGCGGGCTAGAGCTTGCAGCCACGCGCAGGATCGGCCAGGCCAGCGGCGGCCGTACTGACCACTACATTGGCGCCGTCACGCACCTCGCGCAGGTAGATGTTCTGCACCGGGTTGTGCGCCTTGGAGAAACTCCACGCCCCCCGTGGGCTGTCGATCCTGGCGTCGGCCATGGCTGCACTCCAGGCAGCGCGGTCCTCGGTATTGCCCTTCACCTTGGTCAGCGACTGGGCCAGCAGCAGGCCGCTGTCGTAGCCCTGCACCGCGTAGATGTCGGCCTCCTTGCCGAACTTCTGCCGGTAGTCGTCGCGAAACTTGCTGTTCTGCGGGGTATCCAGGCTGTCGGCGTAATGCAGGGTGGTCAGCACGCCGCTGGCCGCTGCGCCTTGCGCGGCCAGGGTGCCCTCGGTGAGAAAGCCCGAGCCGAGCAGCGGGATCTTGCCTTGCAGGCCGGCTGCGGCGTAATCCTGAACGAACTTGGCCGCGCCACCGCCGGCGAAGAACACGAACACCGCGTCCGGCTTGAGCGCGGCGATCTCGGTCAGTTGCGACTGGAACTCCACGTCAGGAAAAGGCACGTAGATTTCCTTGCTGACCGTGCCGCCGGCCTTCTCGAACCCTTCCTTGAAGCCTTCCACCGACTCGGTGCCGAAGCCGTAGCGCCAGGCCACGGTGACGATGTTCTTGTAGCCCTTGTCCGCCGCCACCTGGCCCATCGGGTAGGCGGTCTGCCAGGAGGTGAAGGAGGTGCGGAAGATGTTTGCCGCGCACAACGGGCCGGTGGCCGCGTTGAAGCCGGCATTGGGGATGATCAACGGCACGCCGGTTTCGCGGGCAACCTTGACCGCGCCCATGCCGACACCGGAGTGCACCGGGCCAATCACCACGTCGACCTGGGAGCCGGCAATCAGCTTCTGCATATTCGGCACCGCCTTGCCGGGGTTGGCCTCGCTGTCGACCACCACGTACTCGACCGGACGACCGCCGAGGCTGCCGCCCTGCTGCTCGATGGCCAGTTTCATGCCGTTGGTAGTGGCCTCGCCGAGGGCGGCGAAGGTGCCGGTGTAGGGCAGCAGCAGGCCGATTCTTACCGGCTCGGCCGCCAGGGCCAGGCTGCTCATGGAAGCACTGAGGGCCAACGCCAGGGCGCTGGCGGTGAAGGTGGAGCGGATCGAGCAAGGCATCTTGTTATTGTTGTGCATTGTTATCTCCAGCGGCGCTCTGCGGCGCAGCGTGCAAGGAAAACCATCATGGGTTGCCGTTGTGTCTGCGACCCACCGACGCCAGGGTCGGCAGGTCGCCCGTGCCTAGAGCAGCTTCCAGGTGTAGTTGAAGATCAGGCGGTTCTCGTCGACGTCGGTGCGGTAGTTGGAACGCGCGGCGACGTTGCGCACCTTGACGTTCAGGCCCTTGAGCGAGCCGCTCTGCACCACGTAGCCGATGTCCAGATCGCGCTCCCGGTCCTTGCCCTCGAAGCCGCGGCCGGTATCGACGTTGTCGCCCTTGAGGTAACGCACCCCGGCGATCAGGCCCGGCGCGCCCAGAGCGGCGAAGTCATAGTCGTAACGGACCTGCCAGGAGCGTTCGTCGGCAGAGGCGAACTCGTAGGTCGGCACCTCGTTGCCCAGCGGGCTGACGTTGGCGAACACCCGCGGCAAGCCGTCGGCGCCGAACATTGCCTGATAGCCGAGGTAGAGGGTGTGGCCGCCGTACTTGGCCGACAGCAGGGAGAACGCCGCCTGGTTGTCCAGCTTGCCGAGCAGCTGTTCGCCATCCTCGGCCGAGTCGAAGTAACCGAGACTGGCACCAAGCACCCAGTCACCGACCGGCTGGCTGTGCTTGAGGCTGAAGTAACGCTGGTTGTAGAGGTCATCCAGCTGGGCGTACCAGGCGCCGACCGAGGTGCGGTTGGCATTGAAGCTGTAGTCGGCCCCGGCATAGTTGAAGCGATCGCTGGTGATCAGCTGGCCGGCACTGCGCCGCGGCGCATAACCGACCAGGACACCCATTTCCCCATCGCCGGCCTCGTTGCGCAGGCTGGTGGAGCGCAGCTGGCCACCTTGCAGGGTCAAGCCGGCGATCTCGTTGGAGACAATACTCGCCCCCTGATAGGTCGGCGGCAGCAGGCGGATATCGCCGAAGTAGAGTACCGGCAGCATGGGCTGCAACTCGCCAACCTTCAATTCGGTCTTCGACAGTCTGACCTTCAGCGCGGCGCCCAGACGGCTGTATTCATCGGCCGCCTTGCCCTCGTCGGTCACCGGCAGCAGGCCGCTGTTGACCCGGTCACGGCTGCTGTCGAGCTTGAGCCCGAGCAGGCCGATGGCATCAACGCCGAACCCCACGGTGCCCGGGGTGTAGCCGGATTTGACATTGAGGATGAAGCCCTGGGCCCACTCCTCGGCCTTGGACTGCTGGCTGGGCCCAACGATGTCGGCGTAGTCACGGCTGAAGTAGTAGTTACGCGCTTGCAGGGTCGCGCTGCTGTCTTCGATGAAACCGCCCGCCTGCGCCAGGGCGGGCAGACTGAGGGCGACGGCGAGGGACAACAGGACCGGCTTTGCATGGGAATAGTGAGTCATCGTTTAGCTCTTTGTTGTTATTGAAGTTGTGCTGTTGCGCCACCCTTGCCGGGGGCGAACCCGGCAACGCAAGTGGGTGGTGTGACTACCGACGCGTCGACGCCAGGGAAGACGCGGCGGCAATGCTCATGGGCCGAAGGCGTCTAACCGCTTGCCTGCTCCTTGGCCAGATTGGTGGTGTCCAGCGGCGCGGCGACGGCCGCGGCTTTACGCCGGGCGCCGAGCAGCAGGTGCGCGGCAATGCCGAACACCAGCCCCCAGAAGGCCGCCGACAGGCCGAGGAAAGACATGCCCGAGGCGGTCACCAGAAAGGTGATCAGTGCCGCCTCGCGGTCGTTCGGTTGGGCCATGGCGCCGGCCAGCGCACCGCCGATGGCGCCGAACAGCGCCAGTCCGGCCAGGGCGGCGATCAGCTCGCGGGGAAAGGCGCTGAACAGCGACACCAGGGTGGCGCCGAACAGGCCCAGCAGCAGGTAGACCAGGCCGCCAGACACGCCGGCGACATAGCGCCTGGCAGGATCCTCGTGAGCCTCGCGGCCGGTGCAGATGGCTGCGGTGATGGCCGCCAGGTTCAGACCGTGGCAGGCAAAGGGCGCCAGCAGCAGCGAGCCCAGGGCGCTGCTGCTGATGATCGGACTGGCCGAGGTCGGGTAGCCGGCGTTGCGCAGCACCGCCATGCCCGGGACGAACTGGCCGGTGAGCGCCACCATCACCAACGGCAGGGCGATATTCAGGCTGGCCGCCAGGCTGAACTCCGGGCTGATCCACACCGGCGTGGCCAGGCCGATGACCAGTGCGTCCTGGCGCAGATCGCCAGTGGCAAGCGCGATCGTGCAGCCGACCAGCAACACCGCCAGCACCGCATAGCGCGGCAGTAGCCGCTTGACCAGCAGGTAGCTGGCGAACATCGCCATCACCAGCACCGGTTTGCTTTGCAGCGAGACGAACAGACCGGTGCCGAAGCTGAACAGGATGCCGGCCAGCATGCCGGCTCCAATTGCGGCGGGAAGCTTGCTGATGATGCGGTCGAAGGCGCCGCTGATGCCGACCAGGAAGATGATCAGGCTGGCGACGATGTAGGCGCCGACCGCCTGATTGAGGCTGATCTGCGGCAGCAGTGCGACCAGCAGCGCCGAGCCGGGGGCCGACCAAGCGATGATGATCGGCACGCGGTAACGCAGGCTGAGGCCGATGCCGAGCACCGCGCTGCCAATCGAGATCGCCCAGACCCAGGACGACAGCACGGCATGCGACAGCCCAGCGCTCTCGGCCGCCTGGAAGATGATCACCAGGGGACCGGCGTAGGAAATCACGGTGGCAATGAAACCGGCCACCACGGCGGACAAGGAGCAATCGTTGATCAAGGCTTTCATGGAACCTCGCTGCAAGGCGCATCAGGCCATCCGTGACACGCAGTCCGGATCGCTCTTGTTATGGGTGAAGCAGGCCCGACGAACCGGCGGCAGCCCTGGGGCCGCCGCCGGCCAGTCACATCAGGCTTGTTGCAGGGCGCGGGGACGCTTGCTGCGCTGCTCGGCTTCGGCGACCGGAGCCTTCTGCAGCTGGAAGTCGAACTGCAGTTCGGCGAAGCGACTGCCCTGCACACCGCGATCATTGGCGGCAGCGGCGTCCTCGACAAAGGTGATGTCGCCGACCAGACCTTCGCGGGTGGCGTAGGCGAAGTCGTCCCACAGGTACTGCTCGCCGGCCAGGTTGATCTGGGTGGTCAGGTGGCGATGGCCGGGGGCGGAGATGAAGAAGTGGATATGCGCCGGACGCTGGCCATGGCGGCCGAGCAGATTCAGGCACTCCTGGGTCGGGCCGTCCGGGGCGCAACCGTAGCCGTTGGGCACGATGCTGCGCGCGCGGTAGCGACCCTCGGCGTCGGTGACGATGCGCCGGCGCAGGTTGTAGTCGGACTGGCTCTTGTCGAAGTAGGAGTAGTTGCCCTGGGTGTTGGCATGCCACAGATCGACCACGGCGCCGGCCACCGGCTGGCCGGCGGTGTCGCGCACCACGCCTTCGAGGAACATCACGGTGGCGCGGTCCAGCTCGCTGCCGTCGTCCATGCGCACCTCGCCTTCGGCCAGCGGCGCGCCGGCCACGTACAGCGGGCCTTCGATGGTGCGCGGAGTGCCGCCGGTCAGGCCGACCTCGGCATCCTTGGCGTCCTGTAGGATGTCGAGGAAGTGCTCCAGGCCCAGGCCCGGCACCAGCAGGCCGGCTTCATTGCGGCCGCCCAGGCGGTTGAGGTAGTCCACCGTGTGCCAGAATTCGTCGTCGGTGATTTCCAGGTCTTCGATGATCTTCGCCGCGTCGTTGATGAGGCGCAGCATGATCTGCTTGACCCGTGGGCTGCCCTGGTCGTTGTTGAGGCCGGCGGCCTCGTTGAACAGGTTCTGGATTTCGGCAGTGTGGCTAACTTTAACGGTCATGGTGGTGTCCTCGGTTTTTGTTCTAGAGCTAATCAACGGTCGTCGTCACGGATGGATGAGGGATGCCGGCACAGCGGCGCGACCTCGATATCCATGTAGGGAAACAGCGGCAGCTGCATCAGGGTGTCGTGCAGTTCCTGCACGCTTTCCAGGTCGAATACGCTGTAGTTGGCGTACTGCCCGGCGATGCGCCACAGGTGGCGCCACTTGCCCTCGCGCATCAGGCGCTGGGCCAGTTCCTTCTCGTCTGCCTTGATCTGGGCGGCCTGGGCCGGATCCATATCCACAGGCAGTTTTACGGTCATCTTTACGTGGAACAGCATCGGAATTTCTCCAGGTTAGGGGCGGCGGAAGAACGCCAGGCGCTCTTCATTGAGGCTCAGACCGAGGCCCGGCGTGCGCGGCACGTGCAGCTGGAAGTCGCGGTACTGCGGCGCCTCGTTGACGATTTCCTCGGTCAGCAGCAAGGGGCCGAACAGCTCGGTGTGCCAGGTCAGCTGCTTGAGGGTGAGGAAGGCGTGGGCCGAGGCCAGGGTGCCGATCGAGCCCTCGAGCATGGTGCCGCCGTACAGGGCGATACCGGCCGCCTCGGCGATCGCCGCGGTACGCAGCACCGCGCGCGGACCGCCGTTCTTGGCGATCTTCAGGGCGAAGATGCTGGCCGCGCCGTCGGCGGCCAGGCTGAAGGCGTCTTCCACGCTTTCGATCGACTCGTCGGCCATGATCGGCGCCGGGCTGCGCTGATTGAGGCGCACCTGGCCGCCGCGGTTGATCCGCGCGATCGGCTGCTCGATCAGGTCGATGCCGTTATCACCGAGCACCTGGCAGGCACGCAGGGCCACCGATTCGTCCCAGGCCTGGTTGACGTCGACGCGCACGCTGGCGCTGTCGCCCAGGGCGTGCTTGATGGCAATCACGTGCTTGAGGTCCTGGCTGACCTCGCCCGCTCCGATCTTCAGCTTGAAGATGCGGTGACGGCGCATCTCCAGCATCTGCTGGGCCTCGGCGATGTCCTTGGCGGTGTCACCACTGGCCAGGGTCCAGGCCACTTCCAGGCTGTCGCGCACGCGGCCGCCGAGCAGCTCGCTGACCGGCAGGCCCAGGCGCTTGCCCTGGGCGTCGAGCAGGGCGCTTTCCAGGCCGGACTTGGCGAAGGTGTTGCCCTTGGCGGCTTTATCCAGACGCTGCATGCAGGCGTTGATATTGGCCGCGTCCTGACCGATCAGCAGCGGCGCCAGGTGGCTGTCGATGTTCTGCTTGATGCTTTCCGGGCTCTCGTTGCCGTAGGCCAGGCCGCCGATGGTGGTCGATTCGCCCAGGCCTTCGATGCCGTCGGCGCAGCGCAGGCGAATGACCACCAGGGTCTGCTGCTGCATGGTGTGCATCGCCAGCTTGTGCGGGCGGATGGTCGGCAGATCGACGATGATCGCCTCGACGCTTTCGATCAGGACTTGGCTCATTTCGGCTCCGGTAGATTCCGCAGGTTGAGGTCAGGAGGCCATGGCCGCCGGCAACGGCGCGGCACTGCTGCGCTGGCTGCTGATGGCGAACACGCTCATGGCAATGGCGGCGATGGCACCGGGAATGGCGAACGCCAGGAAGTTCAGTTGCAGCGGCAGGTTGATGCCCAGCAGCGCGCCACCAAGCAGCGGGCCGACGATGGCACCGTTGCGACCGATGCCCGAGGCCCAGCCGAGGCCGGTGGAGCGGAACGACAGGCCGTAGAACTGCGCGGCGCAGGCGTACAGCAGGATCTGCGTGCCGATGGTGGTCGCGCCGGCCACACCGATCAGCAGGTAGAGCAACGGCGTCGGGCTCTTGAACCCCAGCAGGCTGATGGACAGGGCCGCGGCGACAAAGAAGCAGACCATCACTTTGCTCAGATTGAAGCGGTCACCCAGCCAACCGCCAAGGATGGCGCCGGCCATCCCGCCGAAGTTCAGCGCCAACAGGAACGAAAGGCTCGAGCCCAGGCTGTAGCCGGCGTTGGCCATCAGTTTCGGTAGCCAGGAGCTGAGCGCGTAGACCATCAGCAGGCAGCAGAAGAACGCCACCCAGAGGCACAGAGTGCGTAGCAGGCGCCCCCCGCGAAACAACTCCAGCACCGAGGCCGAGCTGCCTTGCACAGCCGCCAGGCTCAGGGTGTCGCCCGCCGCGATGGCCCGACTCGGGTCGACCCGACGCAGGATCGCGCGGGCTTGCTCGGTACGCCCCTGGCGAACCAGGAAACCGACCGACTCAGGCAGGAACCAGAGAATCAATGGCAGCAGCAGCAGGGGTAGGGCGGCGGCGAAGAACATCGATTCCCAACCAAAACGCGGCAGCATGTACATGCCGACGCCCGCCGAGAGCATTCCGCCTACCGAATAGCCGCTGAACATGATGGCGACCAATGTGCTGCGCAGCTTCTTCGGCGCGTACTCGTTCATCAGCGCCACCACGTTGGGCATCAGGCCGCCACAGCCGAGACCGGCGATAAAGCGGCAGATGCCGAACTCGGTGGGATTGCTGGCAAAACCATTGACCAGAGTCGCGCTGCTGAACAGCAGGAAACACAGGGCGATGCCCTTCTTGCGGCCGATCTTATCGGCCAGGGTGCCGAAGACCAGGGCACCGAACATCATGCCAAAGAGCGCATAGCTACCCAGCGCGCCTGCTTGCAGCGGGGTCAGCCCCCACTCCTGCATGATTACCGGCAGGACTACTCCGTAGATGAACAGGTCGTAGCCGTCGAAAATCAGCAGCAGCGCGCACCACAACATCACCATCCAGTGATAGCGATTAAAGCGCGCGTTATCTATTACCTCGTGTACGTCAACATTGCGCATGGCATCGGTTCTCTATTTTATTTTTGTTGTAAAACACCGCTCGAATCGCTGGCGGGTATTTAGCTGAAGTCACCTAGCCCTGGTCGCCACCACCCACGGGCAAGGTCACTCCGGTGATGTAGGCGGCGTCGTCGGAAGCGAGAAACAGAATTGCCCCGGCCTGATCGTCCATGGTCCCGTAACGCTTCATCAGACTGCTGCTAACGGTCTGGTCGACGATCTGCTGGTACCAGGCCTTTTCCTGCTCGCTCTGCTCGGCGCCGTTGCGCGGGATCCGCCGTGGCGGCGCCTCGGTGCCGCCCGGGGCGGTGGCGTTGACGCGGATGCCGCGCTCGGCGGTCTCGAACGCCAGGCAGGCGGTCAGGGCGTTGACGCCGCCCTTCGCGGCGCCGTAGGGCACGCGATTGATCCCGCGGGTGGCGATCGAGGAGACGTTGACGATGGCACCACTGCCCTGTTCGAGCATCTGCGGCAGCGCGGCGTGGCAGCACCACAGGGTCGGGAACAACGAGCGCCGCACCTCGGCTTCGATCTCATGCGCCTGGTAGTACTCGAACGGCTTGGCCCAGATGGTGCCGCCGACGTTATTGATCAGGATGTCCAGGCGACCGAAGCGCTCGACCGCCGCGGCCATCACGCGCTGACACTCGGCGAACTGCTCGAGATCGGCGGTCAGGGTCAGCACCTCGGCGACCCCGGCCAGCTCGTCGGCCAGCTCATGCACCAGCTCGGAACGGTCGACCAGCAGCAGTCGTGCGCCCTCCGCCGCCATGCGTTCGGCCACGCGGCGACCGATGCCCTGGGCGGCGCCGGTGACCACGGCGACTTTGTGTTGAAAACGCATATTCATAGTCCCGACCTCGATGAAGGATGGCGGCGCAATGGCGCATCGCTGCCCCGTGGGCGCGGGCTACGGCCCGCGCCGCGAATAAAACAGGCCCGCCTAACCGGTAAGCGGACCAAAGGAGCCCTTAGGCGCTGGCGGCGAACTTTTCGTAATAGAAGTTCGCCGGTTGCAAGCCTTGTTCGCGGATGTAGCCGCTGACCGCCTCGACCATCGGCGGTGGACCGCACAGGTAGACATCCACGTCGCCGTCATTGAGATGCTTGGGCGCGATGTGCTGGGTGACGTAACCCTTCAGTGGATAGCTGCTGTCCGGGCTGGCCACGCAAGCGCTGTAGGTGAAGTTGGGGATGCGCGCGGCCAGGGCCTCGAGCCTGTCCATCTCGACCAGGTCGAAATCGTTGGTCACCCCGTAGATCAGGTGCAGCGGGTGCGCGCTGCCCTGCTCGGCGATCTTCTCGAGCATTGCGGTGAACGGCGCCAGGCCGGTGCCGCCAGCCAGCAGCAACAGCGGCCGCTTGATCTCGCGCAGGTAGAAACTGCCCAAGGGACCGGCCAGGGTCATGCTGTCGCCGGCCTTGGCCAGGCCAGTGAGGAAGCTGCTCATCAGGCCGCCCGGCACGTTGCGGATCAGGAAGCTGACTTCGCCGTCCTTCTGCAAAGTGCTGAAGGAGTAGGCGCGACTCTGCTCGCTGCCCGGCACCTTGAGGTTGACGTACTGGCCCGGCAAGAACGCCAGCTTGCTCAGCGACTCGCCCTTGATCGACAGCGCGATGGTGCTGTCGGAGAGCTGGCGCACCGCGCTGATCGCTGCCTCGTAGCTGGCCTGCTGGGTCTTGCACACGTCACTGGACGCCGGCACGCGCACCACGCAATCGCTCTCGGCGCGCATCTGGCAGGTCAGCACATAGCCCTGCTCGGCCTCTTCCTCGCTCAGCGCGTCTTCGACGTATTCCTCGCCGAGGTCGTATTGGCCGGCTTCGGCGAAGCACTTGCAGGCACCGCAGGCACCGTCACGGCAATCCAGCGGGACATTGATGCCCTGACGATAAGCGGCATCGGCAACGGTTTCGCCGACATTGGCGTCAATGAAACGGGTGACCCCGTCTTCGAAATTCAGTGCGATCTTGTGGCTCATGGCACACCTCGCTATAGCAACTCGTGGCGATTTCGGAGCGCAGACAACCCGCTAGCGGGAGGATCAACCTCCCACCGGCAATCCCCGCCCGGGCTCCGAAGCGGCTATTTAAATGTGGTAAACGTCGATGACCTGACGCACGTAGTCGTTCTTCAAGACCACCTGCTTGGCCTTGATCAGCGGATTCGGCCCGCTGGTGTCAAGGGTGTAGAAGCTGGTGCCATAGAAGTGGTCGACGACCTTGTAGCGAAAGCTCATGGTGTGCCAGTTGAAGCGCAGCTTGCACACACCGTCGGCCTGCTCGAGCAGTTCGATGTTGCTGATGTTGTGCGAGGTGCGCGTATCCGGAATGGTGGCACTGGAGCGCTCGGTGCGGATGCGGAACACCCGGTCTTCCAGACCGCTGCGATTGCCGTACCAGATCAGCGAGATCTCGGTCTGCGGGTTTTCCACCAGCTGGTCGCGGTCGTCCCAGGCCGGCATCCAGAAGGTCGCGTCGCTGGCATACAGCTCCAGCCACTCGTCCCACTGCTTGTCGTCCAGGTAGCGCGCCTCACGGTAGAGGAAGTCGCGCGCGGCTTCGTAAGTCAGGCTCATTTACGCGCCCTCCACGTGAATCAGCTGGTCCTGCTGCTCTTGCAGCGCCTTGATCATCTGCTGCTGCCAGTAGTGGTGCTGCAGCACGAACAGGCCCTCGTCTTCGGTGCGCACGCCGCTCATCAGCGGGTGCAAATCGATCTCCTGGGCAGCCTCGTCGGCGCCCTCGATCCAGTGCTCGGCACCGCGGGACATGTCGTTCCACTCCATGGCGCGACCGGCGAAGCCCTGCTGGCAGGCACGGAACTCTTCCAGGTCGTCAGGAGTAGCCATGCCGCTGACGTTGAAGAAGTCCTCGTACTGGCGGATGCGTCGGGCACGGGCCTCGGCACACTCGCCCTTGGGTGCTATGCAGTAGATGGTCACTTCGGTCTTGTCCACCGATAGCGGCCGGGCGATGCGCAGCTGCGAACCGAACTGGTCCATCAGGTACAGGTTCGGGTACAGGCAGAGGTTGCGCGAGTTGCCGATCATCCAGTCGGCACGCGCTTCACCGAACTCGCTGGCGAGACGATCACGCTCGGCGAACATCGGCCGGTCTTCCGGGTTATCCCAGCGGGTCCAGAGCAGCAGATGACCGTTGTCGAAGGAGTAGAAACCACCGCCCTTCTTGCCCCAGCCGCCAGCGCTCATGGCGCGGATATCGTCACCGGCTTCTTTCAGCTTGCGCTGCTGCTGGGTGGCGGCGTAGTTCCAGTGCACGGCAGTGACGTGATAGCCATCAGCGCCGTTCTCGGCCTGCAGCTTCCAGTTGCCTTCGTAGACATAGGTGGAGGAGCCGCGCAGCACTTCCAGGCCATCGGCGGACTGGTCGACGATCATGTCGATGATCTTCTTCGACTCGCCGAGGAAGTCCTCCAGCGGCGCAACGTCTTCACGCAGGCTGCCGAACAGGAAGCCGCGGTAGGATTCGAAGCGGGCGACCTTCTTCAGATCGTGGGAACCGTCGCAGTCGAAGCTGTCTGGGTAACCCGCTTCCTTGGGGTCCTTGACCTTGAGCAGCTTGCCCGAATTGTTGAAAGTCCAGCCGTGGAACGGGCAGGTGTAGGTGGCCTTGTTACCACTCTTGAAGCGGCAGAGCATGGCACCGCGATGGCTGCAAGCGTTGATAAAGGCGTTGAGCTCACCGGCCTTGTTGCGCGCGATGAAAATCGGCTGACGCCCCATGGTGGTGGTGTAGTAATCGTTGTTCTCGGGGATCTGGCTTTCATGGGCCAGATACAACCAGTTGCCCTCGAAGATGTGCTCCATCTCCAGATCGAACAACCGTGGGTCGGTGAACATCTCGCGCTTGCAGCGAAAAATGCCCTTGTCTTTATCTTCTTGCAGCAGGCCGTTCAGGTAGTCGAGTCGCAGGGTCATCGCCATGGCTCCGTTATTATTGTTTCAACGGAATTAAGGTTACGACTCAGGGTTGTCCGACAATATCCACTTTGTACACGACCTCTATCCGTTTTCTGCAGGGCGGCGAAAACTGATAAACGGCATGAGCGGGGGATCGGGAAACAGGCAGCGGGTGAACGCTAGCGCGCCCACGGAGGGGAGAAGCTCAGTAAACGGAACCTACGCGCGAAGCCAGACGGTAAGGACCAGATGGCTTAGCCGCGGCGACGCAGGGTGTCGGAAGGCAGCTCGCCGAAGGCGCTCTTGTAGCTCTCGGAGAAACGTCCCAGGTGCAGGAATCCGTAATCCAGCGCCACCTCGGTGATGTTACGCACCCTGGCGGTCGGATCGATCAGGCAGGCATGCACCTTCTCCAGCTTCTTGTTGCGGATGTAGTGCTTGGGCGTAGTGCCGGCATGCCGCTCGAACAGCGCGTAGAGCGAGCGCGGACTCATGCGCACCACCTCGGCCAGCTGTTCCAGGCAGATGTCCTGCTTGAGGTTGTCTTCGATGTACTGGGCGATGCGCTCGAACGACGGGCAGCTTTCGCCCAACTCCTCGCGACTGACGTTGTTGGCCAGCAGGCCGAGCAGCTTGGTGGCGATGATCCGCGTGTACTGCTCCTGCACCTGGGGAATCTGCTGCACGCCTTCGGCCTCGTCGCAGACCAGGCCGAGCAGGTTGATGAAGCCATCCAGCTCGCTGAGATCGTGGCGTGCATCGAAGCGGATGCCATCGGCCGGCCGGCGCCAGTGGTTTTCCGCGCAGGACCGGTCGAGCAAGGTCGAGGGCAGCTTGACGATGAACTTCTCGCAGTCGTCCGAATAGGTCAGGTCGACCGGGTCGTCCGGATTGATCAGCAGCAGCTCGCCGGGGGTGAAAAAGTGCTCCTCGCCCCGCCCGCGCCACAGGCAGTGGCCCTGCAGGAGGACCTGCAGGTGGTAGATGGTCTCCAGCGCCGGCGAGGTGACCCGTACGCTGCCACCGTAACTGATCCGACACAGGTCCAGGCTACCGAAGGTACGGTGGCTGAGACTGGCCTCGGGCCGTCCGCTGCGGGGCAGACGAATGCAATGCGAGCCAACATGCTGATTCACATAATCGGAGACGGCATAGGGGTCGGCATTGAGAAATATCCGACTCTTCTCGTTAAGCAGGCGACTGTCCATAACTCATGGGGCTCTTATGATTTTTTTGGCACTGAGGGTCGACACAAGCAAGGCATCCGCCCTCATATCTTTATAGATACAGGCAAAACAGCCATCCAACAGCCCGCACCGATCAACGGTCAACAAGCACCAGCCGCATCGATCGATGCGCCGGTGGCATTGATAGCGATTGCGACAGCTTAGTGAATTCGAACAGAAGTCGGATGCTCAGTGCGCGATAACCGCACACATTCGCTCAGCACTGTAGTTTCTGCACCTGACTCACAATGGCTTGAACAACTGACCGCTCAACTCGCGGCTGGCGTTGAGCATGATCGGCAGGAAGCGCTGCTCCAGTTCGCGGGCGGGCACCCGCCCGGCGTGGGTGCTGACGTTCATCGCCGCCAGCACATGCCCCGAGGAGTCGTACACCGGCACGGCCAGCGAACGCAGCCCTTGCTCCAGCTCCTGATCGACCAGGCACCAGCCCTGCTGACGCACCTGTTGCAGGCACTCCCACAGGGCTTCGGGGGTGTAGAGGGTGCGGCTGGTCTTGGCCTGCAGGTCGGCGTGATTGAGGTAGTCGTGCAGACTGTCGTCGTCCAGCGCCGCGAGGAGAATCCGCCCCATCGACGTGCAGTAGGCCGGCAAGCGACTGCCGACGCTGAGGTCCACCGAGATCAGCCGCTGCGGAATCGCCGAGCGGGCGATATAGAGCACCTGCTCGCCTTCCAGGGTGGCCAGGTTGCAGGCTTCGTGCAGTTGCTCGCTGATCCGGTCCAGATAGGGCTGCGCCGATACGGCCAGGGGCGTCGACGACAGGTAGGCATGGCCGAGGGTCAACACCTTGGGCAGCAACGAATAGGTACGCCCGTCGGTGGTCGCGTAGCCCAGTTTCATCAGGGTATACAGGCAACGACGCACGGCGGCGCGAGGGATCTCGGTGCGATGGCTGATCTGGGCGATGGTCAGGTGGCGCTTGCGCTCCTGGAAGGCATTGATCACCGCCAGGCCACGCGCCAGAGAGGTCATGAAGTTTGGATCGCCACTGAGATCGGCGATGCGTTTGGCCGGAGAAACATACGCCGGCGGCACCAGACCGGACAGCGATGGATGCGCATCGGTCATACAACCTCCTGAGCAGATGGGGGCAACAACGATGCGATTATCGAACGGGAGTTTGATAATCGCAATTGCACCACAGTCGTATCAGGCAACATTGCCGGCGCTCAGTCGACATCCGTTCCGATCAACTGGCCGTCACCCGCCGAGTATGATCCGGACCACGTACCGACTCTTGTGGCCGCGCGCCCTTCCCCCCCCGGTCATCGCGCCAATGGCCAGGATAAGACCCGGAGCCTTAGGTCATCCGGGCAGACCTGAAGATCAGCCAGTGAGCAACCCGGTCTTGCGCAATGCATTAGCTGAGAGGAGCGCACCGCATCGCCTGGGCGCGACCAGGGGAACAACTCCGGAGGGCTACCACCCGAGAGAAAGACGACAGAGGTCGCGGTACCGCCTGAGGCCAGCCGGACCTGCAATGGTGGCGGGCAAAAACAGCAGGCACAAAAAAGCCCGGATGCCTTTGAAGTAAGGACATCCGGGCTTTCTTTAACCTTCCGAGGAAGGACATATGGTGGGTCGTGTGGGATTCGAACCTACGACCAATTGGTTAAAAGCCAACTGCTCTACCAACTGAGCTAACGACCCGATGCAGGGCGCATGATACTGATTTAATTCAGGAAATCAACACCCAGCAGCAAACTTTTAACGGTAAGGAGTCGGATCGGCCACCGCCGCCGCGGCAAAACCGGCCGCGCGCAGGCGACAGCTGTCGCACTTGCCGCAGGCGCGGCCCTGCTCATCAGCCTGATAGCAGGACACCGTCAGGGCGTAATCCACGCCATGGCGCATACCCGCCTCAATGATCTCTGCCTTACTCATGTTCTGCAACGGCGCCTGGATCCGGAAACCCTGACCTTCGACGCCGGCCTTGGTCGCCAGATTAGCCATGCGCTCGAAGGCTGCAATGAACTCGGGGCGACAATCCGGGTAACCGGAATAATCCACTGCGTTAACCCCGATAAAGATATCCCGCGCGCCCAGCACTTCGGCCCAACCCAAGGCCAGGGAAAGGAACACGGTATTGCGCGCCGGCACATAGGTGACCGGGATGCCCTCGGTGGGGCTTTCCGGCACATCGATAGTGCTGTCGGTCAGTGCCGAACCACCGATGCCATCGAGACTCAGGCCGATCACCTTGTGTTCTACCACCCCCAGGTGCCTGGCCACCCGCTCGGCCGCCTGCAATTCGGCGCGATGGCGCTGGCCATAGTCAAAGCTCATGCTGTAGCAGCTGTAGCCCTCGGCCTTGGCCAGCGCCACCACTGTGGCCGAATCGAGGCCGCCGGAGAGAAGAATTACCGCTTTCTTGTCGTTCATATCAATGTCCCGGCTCGTCGTTCCAGAGAATCTTGTGCAACTGCATTTGCAATCGCACGGGCAGGTTGTCAGCGACTATCCAGTCGGCCAGCACACGTGCGCTCAACTCATGGTGGCTCGGCGAGAACAACACCTCACCCGCGCGCTCTTGCAATCGGTACTGGATCAGCTTGGTCACCGCCCAGTCATAGTCTTCGCGCGAGCAAATCACGAATTTGACCTGGTCGTTCGCCGTTAACAACTCGATATTCTCATAGCGGTTGCGCGCCACCTCTGCCGAGCCGGGGGTTTTCAGGTCGAGCACCTTGCTCACCCGCGGATCGACCGCCGTCACATCCAGCGCGCCGCTGGTTTCCAGCGACACCTGATAGCCGGCATCGCATAGGCGTCTGAGCAGAGGGATGCAGTTAGGTTGCGCCAGGGGCTCGCCACCAGTCACACAGATATAGCGCGGCTTGTAGCTGGCGATCTGTTCAACGATGGCGTCCAGAGACACGACTTCGCCGCCACTGAAAGCGTAGGCGGTGTCGCAGTACTGGCAGCGCAGGGGACAGCCGGTCAGGCGAACGAACACGGTCGGCAAGCCGGCGGTGCGCGTCTCGCCCTGCAGCGAGTAGAAAATTTCGGTAATTCGCAGGGTATCTTGCATATCAGCCACGGGCGTGACGGCTAAACAGGCCATCCGCCTCCGTTGCGGGAAAAGGGGCGCGGATTGTAACGAAAAAACCCGCGACAGGCGCGGGTTTATCACTACAGCTTGCAGCTTTCAACTGATTCCTTATGGCATCCGCTGCAAATCCCGCTGCGCCAGTTGCGCCGCAGAGGTCCCCGGATACTTCGCAATCACCTGCTGCAGAATACCTTTGGCCTTGTCCGTGTTACCCAGACGCATTTCAACGTCAGCGAGCTTGAACAACGAGTCGGGTACCTTCGCATGCTGCGGATAGGACTGACTGACACGAGCAAAGGCCTGACCGGCACCCTGCAGATCGCCTTTGGCCAGGTTCACCTCGCCCAGCCAATACTGGGCATTGCCGGCATATTGGCTGTTCGGGTATTTACGCACGAAGGCAGTAAACGCCTGGCTGGCCTTGTCAAAATCCTTGGCCTTGATCAGATCGAAGGCAGCGTCATAAAACAGCTTTTCCTTCTCCGGATCAGCCGGATCACTGTTGCCTGGCGACTGACCAGCTGCCGCCGCTGAATTGCCAATGGCGCCAGCAGCACCAACGGCAGGGGAATTCTGGGTGGCCGCAGCACCTGCTGCTCCACTACTCAAACGCCGATCAAGATCCTGGTAACGCTCCAGGGCTTCTTGCTTCAAACGCTGAATTTCATTCTGCTGCTCTTCGAGCATGCCGCGCAGTTGCGCGATTTCTTGCTGCATCTGTTGCAGCTGGGTAAACACCATGCCTTGCGCCGAGATCGGGGTTTCAACCCCTCCCCCGGCGTAGGCGCCGGACGTGCCATAACCAGCGGGCGGATAACTGCTACTGCCATAATCGGCATTGTTATCCACCACAGGAACCTCGGCCCAAGCCGTAAACGGCAGGCAGAGGGCCAAAATAGTCAGAGCACGGCGGCAGGTATGCATGGCTATTACTTACGCAGTTCTACGCGACGGTTCTGAGCCCAGGATTGCTCGTCGTTGCCAGTGGCAATCGCACGCTCTTCACCGTAGGAAACCAGTTCCAGCTGAGCTGGGGAAACACCCTGCAGCACCAGGTAACGCTGAACGGCTTTCGAGCGACGCTCGCCCAGAGCCATGTTGTATTCACGAGTACCGCGCTCGTCAGCGTGGCCTTCCAGAACAACGCGAGCGCCGTTGCTTTTCAGGTCCTTAGCGTGAACGTCGAGTGCACGCATAGCTTCGGCTTTCAGGTCGGCGCTGTCGTATTCGAAGTAGAACGTGGTGATAGCGCGCAGAGCAGCTTCTTCGCTCATGCTGCTATCTACGGAAGCAGTGTCAGCACCGTAACCAGCGTTCGGATCTACAGCGTCACCTTGACCAGCGGCATCACCGCCTTTGGACGAACAACCAACAGCAACGGCCAGAGCCAGACCCAGTACAGCAAATTTGCCGAATTTCAGCATTTCCATCATGTAACTCCTAATGAACCCCAGTGTGTTAAGCAGTATTACGTAGCAATACAACGGTGTAGCGCCGCATCAGTTCAGGTAGGGGGACCAGGAAGGCTCTCGAACTTCGCCTTGAGCGGTAGGAAGAGGGAGCCTTACACGTCCATTGATGGACGCTAACATCAAGACTCCCCGACCCTGCTGGCGGGTCGCGTAGATTAGCATGGTGCCATTGGGTGCAACAGTGGGTGATTCATCCAAACTTGTGTCGGAAAGAATGCGCAAATTGCCACGCTGCAGGTCCTGGGCCGCTACCTTGAACACGGTGTACCCCTCCTGGCGATGGATCATCACCAGGGTCTTCTCATCCGCAGAGAGCTTCGGGTTGGCATTGTAGTTACCAACGAAGGTCACCCGCTCCACCGCTCCGCTGTTGATATTGGTCTTATAGATCTGCGGCTTACCGGATCGATCCGAGGTGAAATAGATGGTACTGCCATCCTTCCCCCAGAATGGCTCGGTATCGATCGCTCCCTGATTGGTCACACGACGCAACTGTCGCGAGCCCATCTCCATCACATAGATTTCCGGGTTGCCATCTTTAGACAGAACGAATGCCAGACGGCTGCCATCCGGCGACCATGCCGGCGCACCGTTGAGCCCCTCGAAGTTGGTGACCTGCTCACGCCGGCCTGTGTCGATGTGCTGGACGAAGATGCGCGGACGCTTCTGCTCGAACGACACGTAGGCGATACGACGGCCATCCGGCGCAAACGATGGCGAGAGGATCGGCTCGCGCGACTGCAGCAAGGTCACCGCACGGGCACCGTCGTAGTCGGAACGCTGCAGCGTGTAACGGGTGTTGTTGACCGAGAAGCGTTCGGCAGTGACATAGAGCATGCGCGTGGAAAACGCGCCCTTGACCCCGGTCAGCTTCTCGAACGACAAATCGGCGATATGGTGCGCCATATCACGCAGCTGATCGGTTCCGCCGCCGACGCTACCAGTCAGCACCTGCTGCTCGGTGGCCACATTGAACAGGGCGAACTGCACCTGTAGACGCCCCCCACTGGGCAACATGCTGCCAACCAGGACATATTGCGCGCCCAGGGCTTTCCAGTCGCGGTAGATGATTTCACTGGCCTGGCTCGGCCGGCTGATCATGTTCTGCGGTGGAACAGGCTCGAATACCCCCGAGTTCCGCAGGTCATCGCCGATAATCTTGGCCATATCCTCCGGCAATACGGTGCCACCTTGCCAGCCGAATGGCACGACGGCGATAGGTGTCGCACGGTCAGTACCTGTGCTGATCACTAGCGGATCAGCCGCCTGCACCGCACCTGCCAACATGGCCAGACCGAGCAAGACGATACGCATCAGGGTATTCACAGACCTAAATCCTCCGGTTTGAAGACGGCACGTCGCTGCCGGTAAAGTCGATCGAAAGTAGCGCGATCCAATTGTTGCATTTCAGCGATACGGCCAACGTTACGCACCGCCTGTACCGCGGAACTGTCAAAGGGCGCATCGCCACTGGAGCGGGTGACACTGGCGTTGATGATGGTGCCATCGGGCAACATCTCGATCAGTACTTCTACACTCATGCCGTTACGCGCAGATGGCGGCCTGCGCCACTGCTCGCTGACCAACTTGACGATCAAATCATCGAGACTGCCGGCAACCTGGTCGCCCACTTCATCGGCCAGCGCTTGCTGACGACCGACATCCTCAGATAACAGTTCGGCCAAGGCGGCGGCCTTCTTGTCTTCTGTGGCCTTGCGCTGAGCTGCCTCGGCAGCCTTTTTCTTGGCATCATCCGCGGCTTTTTTCTTGGCGGCTTCGGATGCGGCTTTTTTCTTGGCGTCTTCGGCGGCCTTCTTCTTGGCGTCTTCCGTCGTTTTCTTCTTGGCGTCCTCGGCAGCCTTCTTCTTCGCCGCCTCATCCGCCGCCTTTTTCTTGGCGATCTCGGCTAGTTTCTTCTGCTCGGCCGCTTTCTTTTCTGCTTCCGACTGCTTAGCCGCATCGGCTTTCTTCGCCGCATCGGCCTTTTGAGCCTCCTCGACCTTCTTTTGTTCCGCAGCTTTAGCCGCAATGGCCTGTTTTTCCTTATCGGCCTTCTTTTGCTCCAGCTGTTCGCTCTCATAAATCGGCGCGGTGGTTTTCTTGGTCTCACCGGCAATTTTCTGGTTGGTCTGGGTGGTCGCCTGACTCTGTGACTTCAGCTGATACAGGGTTGCCTGGACGATCGGCCGGGCCGGCGGCAAGTCAGGAGCGAAAGCAAAGCTGACGAACAGCATGGCGAACATCAAGGTATGCAGCGCCACAGCCCAAACCACTGGCCAAAACAGACTTTCCGACGGAGACGGCTCGCGTTGCTGACGCATCAGGGGGCCTCGGTGATCAGCCCGACGTTACCCACGTCGGCCTGCTGCAAGCCACTCATGGCCGCCATGACGCTACCGTAATCGACCGCTTTGTCGCCGCGAACGAACACCTGTACCTGCTTACCCTGGGCACGGCTCTGCCGAATGATCGCGGTTACGGCCGCGGTCATGTCTTCCAGGGTCATGGCCTGATCCTGCACGGTATCGACATCGACTTCCGTGCCCATATTCCAGAAGTAGGACTTGTCTGCCTTGATCGAGATCGTCAGGACCTGAGCGTTATTATCCTGGGGCAAGACTTCACTGCTGACCTGCGGCAGATCGACCTTGACTCCCTGGTTGAGCATCGGCGCGGTGACCATGAAGATAACCATCAGTACCAACATCACGTCGATGTAGGGCACCACATTCATCTCGGAAACCGGCTTGCGTCTGTTGCGAATTCTGGCCATGGCTTGAAACCTATCTTGAGAGAGCCTAAGGCTTAGTCGTCGCTGGTGTGTACCTTGCGGTGCAGGATCGCCTGAAACTCATCGGCGAACGTGTAGTAGCGACCGATCAACATCTCGCCACGCGAAGTGAAGCGGTTGTAGGCGATGACCGCGGGAATCGCCGCAAACAGGCCGATAGCGGTGGCAATCAGCGCCTCGGCAATACCCGGCGCCACGGTGGCCAGAGTCGCTTGCTGCACCTGGGCCAGGCCGCGAAAGGCGTTCATGATCCCCCACACGGTGCCGAACAAACCGATATAGGGGCTGGTGGAGCCGACTGTGGCCAGGAATGGCAGGCTCTGCTCGAGCTTCTCTTCTTCACGCGAAATAGCCACGCGCATGCCGCGCGCCACCCCGTCCATTACCGCATCGGGATCGACACCCTGCTGCTGACGCAGTCGGGAGAACTCCTTGAAGCCAGCGCGGAAGATCTGCTCCAGCCCTGAGTCAGGGTCCGGGTTGCTACCCGCCTGGCGATACAGCTTGGACAGGTCGATACCGGACCAGAAACGCTCTTCGAAGTTGTCCAGGGCGCGCTTGGCGGCGCGCAGCAAGGTGCTGCGCTGGAAAATCATGACCCACGAGGTGACCGAGGCGGCCACCAGCGTCAACATCACCAGCTGCACCACCAGACTGGCATTGCTGATCAAACTCCACATCGACATGTGGTCAACTGCGTTGGCTTCCACGCTTACTCTCCTGCTTTGGCTTTATCCACGTCGCTGAGGCCGGCAAAGGCCGCACGCAGAGCTTCGGGAATGGCCCGGGGTTTCAAATTGTCGGCGCGCACACAGGCCACCAGGAACTGCCCTTCACAGAGCAGCGCATCATCCGTGGCCCGCCTGACCTGCTGACGAAAACGCAGGCTGGCACGGTTTAATTCCATTACTTGCGCACTTACCAGCAACTCATCATCCAGCCGTGCCGGCGCGTGATAGCGCGCCTCACTGGAGTGCACGACAAACAACAGGCCCTCACCCGCCAGCGTCGACTGGGCAAAGCCCAGGTCACGCAGCCGCTCGGTGCGAGCCCGTTCCATGAATTTGAGGTAGTTGACGTAGTAGACGATGCCGCCTGCATCGGTGTCTTCGAAATAGACCCGGCAACGATAGGCGAAAGGCTGAACTCCGTTTTGCGCGTGCATACTCTAGTGCTAGCTCCTGAACTTGCCAATCACTGGCAGAAAGTATTTTTTGCTTAGTCGTCATCAACAGCAGACAAGTCGACGGGCGGTAATTCCCCCATGCGTTTCGGCATGTTCAGGCCGAAATGCAGGTAGGCATGCCGGGTCACCACGCGTCCGCGCGGCGTACGCATGATGTAGCCCTGCTGAATCAGGTAAGGCTCCAGTACATCTTCGATGGTGTGGCGCTCTTCACTGATCGCCGCCGCCAGGCTGTCGACCCCTACCGGACCGCCATCGAACTTCTCGATCATGGTCAGCAGCAAGCGACGATCCTGGTGATCGAAGCCGCGCTCATCGACATCCAGCAAATTCAGCGCCGAATCGGCAATCTGCCGGGTGATGTCACCCTGGCCACGCACCTGGGCGAAATCCCGTACGCGTCGCAGCAGGCGATTGGCGATACGCGGCGTTCCGCGGGCGCGCCGGGCGATCTCGAAGGCGCCCTGGGCCTCGATCGGCAACCCGAGGATGCCTGCCGAACGGGTGACAATCGTGGTCAGGTCCTCGGTGTTGTAGAACTCCAGGCGCTGGACGATACCGAAACGATCGCGCAACGGGTTGGTCAGCATGCCCGCGCGCGTGGTGGCGCCAACCAGGGTGAAGGCCGGCAGGTCGAGCTTGATCGAACGCGCGGCCGGACCTTCACCGATCATGATATCGAGCTGAAAATCTTCCATTGCCGGATACAGGACTTCCTCGACGATCGGCGAGAGGCGATGGATTTCATCGATGAACAGCACATCACCCGGTTCAAGATTGGTCAGCAGTGCGGCCAGATCGCCCGGCCGCTCAAGCACCGGGCCGGAGGTGCTCTTGATCGACACCCCCATTTCCTGGGCGATGATATTGGCCAGGGTGGTCTTGCCAAGCCCCGGCGGACCGAAGATCAGGGTGTGATCGAGGGCTTCACTGCGCCCCCTGGCGGCCTGGATGAACAGCTCCATCTGCTCGCGCACGCTCGGCTGGCCGATGTATTCGGCCAGCTTCAACGGCCGAATGGCACGATCGACCTGCTCATCGCGGTCGCGGGTAGTGGCGGTAATCAGGCGATCTGCTTCTAACATCGGGAGTTACACCATTCCCTTCAGGGCACGACGGATCATATCTTCACTGCTCAGCCCATCTTGCTTGACGGCGGATACGGCGCGACTGGCTTCTTGAGGTTTGTAACCCAGGGAAATAAGCGCGCTGACTGCATCATTCTCCGCATGTGGGACTGCACCAGCGGCGCGAGGTTCAACGACCAGAGTCGCCATGCCCGGCACCGCCTCCCAAGCCTTGAAGCGATCTTTCAACTCAACCAGCAGGCGCTCGGCAGTTTTCTTGCCGACGCCGGGGATTTTCACCAGTACCGAAGTGTCTTGCGCCTGCACGCAACGCACCAGCTCATCGACTTCCAGCCCGGACATCAAGGCCAGCGCCAGTTTCGGACCAACGCCGTTAAGCCGGATCAACTCGCGAAACAGCTGGCGCTCGCGCTTCTCGAAGAAGCCATAGAGCAGGTGCGCATCTTCACGCACCACCAGGTGCGTGTGCAGGGTCAACGGCTCGCCGAGCGCGGGCAAACGGTACAAGGTTGTCATGGGCACTTCCAGCTCATAGCCCAGACCATTCACATCCAGAATCAAATGTGGCGGCTGTTTCTCCGCCAAGGTGCCGCACAAACGTCCAATCACCGCTGCTTTCCTTGAGTAAGGCTATAAACGAAGGCGGCCGCCGCGCCGCTTGGCGGCGACCAGACCGTGTGGAATCAGGCTTTGACGGTGATGGGCATGGCACAGCGCAATCGCCAGGGCATCCGAGGCATCGATCTGCGGTTTCTGCACCAGCTTGAGCAAGTGCATGACCATCATCTGCACCTGCTCCTTGTCCGCGCCACCGGTGCCGGCAATCGCCTGCTTGACCTGGGTCGCGGTGTACTCGGCAATATCCAGCCCCGCCTCGATCCCCGCCACGATAGCGACGCCGCGGGCCTGGCCCAGTTTGAGCGCCGAGTCCGGGTTGCGCGCCATGAACACCTGCTCGATGCCCATGGTCACCGGCCCGTAGGTCTCGATCACCTCGCGCACGCCGCGAAAAACGATTTGCAACCGCTCCGGCATCGAGCCGCTACCAGTACGGATACAGCCCGAGGCGACATACTCACAGCTGCGTCCGGTATCACGCACCACACCATAACCGGTGATGCGCGAGCCGGGGTCGATACCGAGGATCAACGTCATGCCCTACCATCCGCTCGAGTTGTCGACCAATGCCGACGGCCATACTGTTTATCTATCCAGTCGGCGAGTATAGGGGCAGGCATCGGCGCCGTCACCCACATAGCAGCCATAAAAAAGCCGGGAGCTCCCGGGCAACTTCTTCCCAGCAACTTCCGGCCCTTTCGCTCAAGCAACAATCAGCCAAGCTGCTCCATGATCTCGTCGGGGATCTCGGCGTTGTGGTAGACGTTCTGCACGTCGTCGAGGTCTTCCAGCATGTCGATCAGCTTGATCACTTTCTGTGCGGTTTCCAGGTCCGTGACCGGCGCACTGATCGACGGGATCATCGCCACCTCGGCCTCGTCACCCTTGAACCCGGCATGGCCCAGCGCCTCGTTTACCGCGTGGAAGTCGGCAAACGCGGTATAGACCTCGACCGAACCGTCCTCCGCACTGACGATATCGTCGGCACCGGCCTCCAGCGCCGCCTCCATCAAGGCATCTTCATCGACCCCCGGGGCGTAGCTGATCTGCCCTTTGCGCTCGAACATGTAGGCCACCGAACCATCGGTACCCAGGTTGCCGCCGCATTTGGTAAAGGCATGGCGCACTTCGGCTGCGGTGCGATTGCGGTTATCGGTCATGGCTTCGACGAAGATTGCCACGCCACTGGGCGCATAACCTTCGTAACTCAGCTCGACCATGTTGTCGGCTTCGTCCGAGCCGACGCCACGGGCGATTGCCCGGTCGATGGTGTCCCGGGTCATGTTGGCGGTCAGCGCCTTTTCCACGGCCAGGCGCAGACGCGGATTGTCGGCCGGCAGACCACCGCCCTTGGCGGCAACGGTCAGCTCACGAATGAGCTTGGTGAAGATCTTGCCGCGCTTGGCGTCTTGACGCCCTTTGCGGTGTTTGATGTTGGCCCATTTGGAATGACCAGCCATAACTCACTCCGTCATCACTTAAATCAGGTTTCGGACAACCCATAACGAAGAAGCCTGGCAAACCCAGGCTCCTTGTCGTCGGCAAGGCTTACTCGGCCTTGGGCTGCTCGCGCAGGCGAATGTGCAATTCGCGCAACGCCTTGGTATCCACCACACCCGGTGCCTGAGTCATGACGCAGGCCGCGCTCTGGGTTTTCGGGAAGGCAATCACTTCGCGGATCGATTGGGCGCCGGTCATCAGCATCACCAGACGATCCAGACCGAAGGCCAGACCACCATGTGGCGGCGCACCGAACTTGAGGGCATCGAGGAGGAAGCCGAACTTCTCCTGCTGCTCCTCCTCGCCAATGCCGAGCAGGCGGAACACCGCCTGCTGCATTTCCTTGCGATGGATACGGATCGAGCCGCCACCCAGCTCGGTGCCATTGAGTACCATGTCGTAGGCACGCGACAGCGCGGTGGCCGGGTTGGCCGCCAACTCCTCGGGGCTGCACTTCGGCGCGGTGAACGGGTGGTGCAGTGCATTCAGGCTGCCATCGTCGCTCTCCTCGAACATCGGGAAGTCAACGACCCACAGCGGTGCCCACTCGCACGTGAACAGATTGAGGTCATGGCCCAGCTTGATCCGCAGCGCGCCGAGGGCTTCGCTGACGATCTTGGCCCTGTCGGCACCGAAGAACACGATATCGCCATCGACCGCACCGACGCGATCGAGGATCACGTTGAGATTGTCCAGCGGGATATTCTTGACGATCGGTGACTGCAGACCTTCGACACCCTTGGCGCGCTCGTTGACCTTGATATAGGCCAGGCCACGGGCACCGTAGATGCCGACGAACTTGGTGTAGTCGTCGATCTGCTTGCGCGGTGTGCTCGCCCCACCTGGCACGCGCAACGCCGCAACCCGGGATTTCGGGTCGTTGGCCGGGCCGCTGAACACCTTGAAATCGACGTCCTTGAGCTGATCGGCAACATCCACCAGCTCCAGCGGGATGCGCAGGTCCGGCTTGTCCGAGCCATAGCGGCGCATGGCTTCCTCGAAGGTCATGTGCGGGAAGTCGGCGAATTCGACATCCAGCACTTCCCTGAACAGCTGGCGGATCATCTTCTCGGTAATGCCCATGATGTCGGCTTCATCGAGAAAGCTGGTCTCGATGTCGATCTGGGTGAATTCCGGCTGACGATCGGCGCGCAGGTCTTCGTCGCGGAAGCACTTGGCGATCTGGTAGTAGCGGTCGAAGCCGGCGACCATCAACAGCTGCTTGAACAGCTGCGGCGACTGCGGCAGGGCGAAGAAACTGCCGGCGTGGGTGCGGCTCGGTACCAGGTAGTCACGCGCACCCTCAGGCGTGGCGCGGGTGAGGATCGGCGTCTCCACGTCGAGGAAGCCGTTCTCGTCCAGGTAGCGACGGATGCTGGTGGTGATGCTCGAACGCAGCTTCAACTTGGCCGCCATTTCTGGACGACGCAGGTCGATGAAGCGGTAACGCAGGCGGGTTTCTTCGCCGACATCGCTGTACTCGTTGAGCGGGAACGGCGGGGTTTCCGCCTCGTTCAACACTTCCAGCTCATAACCGAGCACCTCGATGGCGCCGCTGGCCATGTTGGCATTGCCAGCACCAGCGGGACGCAGGCGCACCTTGCCGGTGATCTTCACCACATATTCGCTGCGCACTTTATCGGCGACGGCAAAGGTCTCGGCGCGATCAGGATCGAATACCACCTGGGCCAGACCTTCGCGGTCACGGATGTCGAGGAAGATCACCCCGCCATGGTCTCGGCGGCGATGTACCCAACCGCAAAGGATGACTTCCTGGCCGTCCAGGCTCTCGTTCAGTTGGCCGCAATAATGGCTGCGCATCATGGTGGTAATCGCTTCTCTTGAGTCTTGAATTCGTTGGACCGCGTGGATTGCGGCGCTTGTCCGGGGCCATGCCTGCCGGCAGGTTCACGCGGTATTTTCTGCAATTGCTACATGCGACGGGGCCAGCAATCGACCAACGGCGCGCTTGCGCCTGACCGCCCTCAACCCGCGTTTCGCGGCAAAGCGCGGGATTATATATGGTTAAGCCGCCACTTGCAGCCGCCGCCCCAAGCGCTTTTGTCCGTCCGCCTATACTCAGCTCCACCTAGACGGAGATCGCCCATGACCGCACCCAGCCCTGCCGACCTACCTAATGATGTGCTGGCAGATTTTCGCCAGGAAACCGCAGAGCAGTTTCAGCGCAGCGAACAACTGCTTATCGAGCTGGAGCACTGCCCCGACGATAGAGCAAAGCTGAACGACCTGTTTCGCCAGGTTCATACCATCAAGGGCAATCTGGGCTATATCGGCCTGAGCGCGCTAATGCCCCTGCCACAGGCCATGGAAGATGTGCTGGCCTGCTTGCGCGAGGCACGCTTGAACTTCGACAACCTGCTTGGCGACATTTTGCTGGTAACCCTGGATCACCTCAAAGAGCTGATCGCGCATGGCCTGGGCGGCCCCACTGCCCGCCTCGACCGCACGCAGCTCGATGCACTCAGCCACGCCTTGCGCGAACTGGCCGGCGCACCCGCATTTCGACAGACCGAGGCCCGCCGTTCGCTCCTGCAACAGCTCGACCCCCACAGCCAGCTCCCCGCCCCCACAACGTCATGCGACCCAAAGGCCGCCGAACTGCTCGAGCAGCACGGCATTGTGCCGGACGAAGACCTGCTGTTCTTCATCGAACTGATGCAAGCCAGCGAGCGGCGCTCGCACTTTTGGCAGGGCCGCGGCTTGCGCCAACTGGACCTGGCCCTGGCCATCAACCAGCTCGGCAATACACCGGAACCCCCAGCGCAGCTGGCAGCTGCCGTGTGCCTGCATGACCTGGGCATGACCTTTCTGCCGCTGGACACGCTGCACAAGGAAGCCCGCCTCAATCACGATGAGCGCCAGCAGATGCAATCACACCCACACCTGGCTTATGACCTACTGAAACGACTACCCCAGTGGGAAACGGCCGCCGACATCGTCCTGCAACACCATGAACATGCCGACGGTGGCGGCTACCCTAGAGGCCTGTCGGAGCGTGAAATTCGCCCCGGCGCCCTGATTATCAATATCGTCGACACCTTCGATGCCCGCACCCACGAACGCGCCCACCAAACCCTGAGCAAGCGCCCGCTACTGCGCGCCATCCTCGAAATCAACGGCCTGGCAGGCCAGCAATTTAGCCCGCACTGGGTCGACATATTCAACCGCACCCTCCAGCAACTCCCCGCACTCGCTCACCCCTGACCCCCCTTGCGCCAGGCGGCCGCGCCGACCTACGCTCGCCCCACCGACCATTCATCGACAGACACACATCGTCGAGCCCCGGCTCGACTCAAGGAGCAATATGCAATCGCTTGCAGGCAAGGTAGCCGTAATAACCGGTGCAGGCTCAGGCATTGGCCGCGCCCTCGCCGAACTACTGGCCCAGGAGGGCTGCCACTTGGCCCTGGCGGACATAAATGCCACCAACCTGGAAAGCATCGCCAGCGCCTTGCACCAGCACGGCCACCAGGTCAGCAGCCACATCCTCGACGTAGCCGATCGCACAGCAGTCTTCGCCTTTGCCGACGCCGTACTGGCCCACCACGGCAGCGCCCACCTGATCATCAACAACGCCGGCGTGGCTGTATCACAAACCATTGCGAACCTGGGCTATGAGGACTTCGAATGGATAATGGACATCAATTTCTGGGGTGTCGTGCACGGTACAAAAGCCTTCCTGCCGCACCTGCTGGAAAACAACGCAGGTCACATCGTCAATGTTTCCAGCATTTTCGGCATCGTCAGCATGCCCTCACAGGGGGCGTATAACGCCAGCAAGTTTGCCGTCCGCGGCTTTACCGAAGCCTTGCGCCAGGAACTGCACAACAGCAACGTAAGGGTCAGCTGTGTTCACCCTGGCGGGGTCAAAACCGACATCGCCCGCTCGGCGCGCTTTTACCAGGGCATCAACGGCCAATGCGACGCCACCCGAGCCGCCTCAGACTTCGACAAGCTGGCCCGAACCACCCCGGAACAGGCCGCCAGGATTATCGTCGAAGGACTCAAAAGCAAACGTCCACGCATCCTGATCGGTAACGACGCCCGCCTCCTCGACTGGATTCAACGGCTGCTGCCAGGCGCCTACCCCAAGCTGCTGGCCATGCTCTTGCGCAAGCGTTGAACCTCATGCGCCCCATAGCCTCAGACAATGGTGCCTATTAACTTTAAGCCAAGATCAAGCTCGCAGAGCCCATGTTAGGCTCTGCCCATCACGGAGCCAGACAAGCTCCGACTCACCTGATAAAAGGATAAATGGTATGGAAATCAATATCGGAATCGCTGAGCAGGATCGCGCTGCCATCGCCGAAGGCCTGTCTCGCCTGCTCGCCGACACTTATACCCTGTATCTGAAAACCCACAACTTCCACTGGAACGTCACCGGCCCGATGTTCAACACCCTTCACCTGATGTTCGAAGGGCAATACACCGAACTGGCACTGGCCGTCGACCAGATCGCCGAGCGAATCCGCGCCCTGGGCTTCCCGGCACCCGGCACTTACGCCGCCTATGCACGCCTGTCCTCGATCAAGGAAGAGGAAGGTGTACCCAGCGCTGCCGACATGATCAAGCAACTGGTTCAGGGGCAGGAGGCCGTGATTCGCACGGCTCGCGGGATCTTCCCCCTGCTCGACAAGGTCAGCGACGAGCCTACCGCAGACGTACTGACCCAGCGCATGCAAGTGCATGAAAAAACCGCCTGGATGCTGCGCAGCCTGCTCGACGCCTGACAGGGCACCGCCCCGATACCCGTCAACTGATTGAAACAACCAACAGGTGAAGACCAGCCCCGGTCTTTACCTGTAACTTGCAACAGGCTCGCGGTGGCGCCGAAATGTTCCTAGGCGCAAGACTGGTGCTTGTTCTATGCTTCGACCATCTGCAACTTGTCACAGTGACGTGCATGAGCAAGCCAAACAAAACCCCCAGCATTGTTGAGCGCTACCCAGAAGACACGCGTGAAGCGGCCGCCCTGCTCAAGCAGGCCGTACCCCTGATGATGCGGCACGGCATCGCCCCCAACCCGCTGCACTACGCCCTTTGGTACACCTACTGCCAAGGCCAGGAGCCGGAACTCAATCGTCGCCTGGACAAGATCGCCACAGACTTCGACAGCTTTCCAACGGAAGCCGCCGTCAAACTGTTCCGCGACTACATCATTCGCCATGAACTCGAAGAAGCCCGCGCCGGTCAACAACAAGTCATCGAACTGGTCGATGGCATTGAAGACGATGTTTCTATCAGCGTAGCCGGAAGCCACAACTATCAAACCAGCCTGGCACAGGGTCTCGCCGCACTAAGAGAACCGATTATCGATGACCTGCCCAACGTATTGAACGACCTGCAACAAAGCACCCAGCTGATGCAGGATCAGCAAGAGAAGTTCCTCTACCGCATACGCGCAGCGCAGAATGAGATCCAGCACCTGCGCGGCCAACTGGAACGCGCCCACGTCGCAGCAACCCTCGACAGCCTGACCCAGGTATTCAACCGGCACGCCTTTACCCGCCTACTCGAACAGGCGCTGACTGGCGAACATCAGGGCGTGGCCCTGGTGATGCTGGATATAGACCACTTCAAACAGTTCAATGACCAATATGGCCACCCCCTGGGTGATCGGGTTCTGCAGCATGTCGGTCAACTGCTGCGCGATGCACTGCCACCGCGCGCCACCGCCGCACGCTACGGCGGCGAAGAGTTCTGCGTAATTCTTCGCGAATGCTTCGATACCCAGAGCGCATACGCCTTTGCCGAAAACCTGCGCACAAAAATCCAGTCGCTGCGTATAAAAGTGCGCCGCACCGACCAGGTACTCGACAGTATCAGCGCCTCCTTCGGTTTCGCCCTCGCCAAACCCGGCGACAACCCGGAAAGCCTGCTGACCCGCGCGGATGACGCGCTTTACCAAGCCAAACACAGCGGTCGCAACCAGGTACACCCCGAGCTCTGCGAAAGCGCCCTAAGCGCTTGATTTGAGTAGCTCACCTCTTTGCTGTTAAATACGCCCCGTGCCGCTGTTCCGAGCCATTGGATCAGCGCATAGGCCGATTACACGCGCATCCACAACGCCCTCAACCCAAGGCAATGCGTGTGCAACTGGCTCTTCCTGGCGATCCTTTTACTAAGTGAGCTCATTGAATATGTTGAAAATCGTCCACCTGCTAGCGGGCTTCAGCGCCCTGCTGCTTTCATTTGTGCCAAGCCTCAGCAATGACACCCTGCCATTCCTGCAACAGCCAGAAACCCTGTGCCTTGCCTTGCTCGGCCTAATTAACCTGATCCTGGCACCCCAACTGCCTATTTGGCATGCCGGCCTGCGCCATCAACTGCAAAATCTGGTTTCTGCCTTGCTGATACTGGGTACATTGCTGCAAGCCTTGATCCTACTGGCACCCCTACCAACGATTGCCGATCTGCCTGCCACCCTGCTCAGCCTGCTCACTGTGCTCATCGCAGTGCTGCTTCACCTGGCAACCAACCTGCGCTTGCAAGTACGCAACAACACCGCCGCGGCAACTCACAACATGACCGATCGGGAAACCGGCACAGTCAAGTGGTTCAATACATCCAAGGGTTTCGGCTTCATTTCCCGCGACTCAGGTGACGACATCTTTGTGCACTTTCGCGCAATTCGTGGTGAAGGGCATCGGGTACTGGTCGAAGGTCAGCGCGTCGAGTTCTCCGTCATGCAACGCGACAAGGGCTTGCAGGCGGAAGACGTAATTGCCGCCTCCCCCGCCCGCCGCTAACCACAGGAAAAACAGAAAAGCCCGCAGAATGCGGGCTTTTCTGTTTATTACGGCGACCGGCTCTAGATACTAATAGTGAGGCGGTGGCGCCTCATCTTCAGCCGCGTCGAGCTGCCCACCCAACTCATCCTGACGCCTGGCTAAAGCCGCGACCTGCAATTGCAGTCGATCCAACTCACGCTGCTGCGCCACCAGCACATCGTTGAGTGCCTGAATGGTGTCATCCTGAAAAGCCAAACGGCTTTCCAGCTCGGTGATTCGTTGCTCCGCCTTCATCCCTCAGCCCTCGATAAAACAGAAATTTTCGGTCAGCACCAGGCGCAACCTGTCCTTGATCGCCAGTACCTGCTCATCGCTATACGGCTGGGCAGGCAGCCTGCCCCACACAGGGGCCGGCCAGGCGGCATCATCACGACGCCGAGCAATCACATGCATGTGCAGTTGGCCGACCATATTGCCCAGGGTGGCGATGTTCATCTTGTCGGCCCCCAGGGCATCCTTCAGCGTCTCGGCAAGCCTTGTGGTTTCTTGCCACAAGGCTTGCTGATCGTCGGTATCGAGCTGAAACACCTCACTCACCTCTTCGCGCCTGGGCACCAAGATAAACCAGGGGTAGTGCGCATCATTCATCAACAGCAAACGGCACAGCGAAAAATCGCCCAGCGGCAGAGTGTCCTGCTGCAAACGAGAATCCAAAACAAACATAGGCCACCCTCCTGCCACACCATTGAATAGACAAAGCTTAGTGCCATAAGCACAAACCCGTCATGCCCAGCGACGGCCAGCAGGATACGCGGGAGCCGCAGCAGATTCACCTACACACTCGCGCACTGCAAAGGCGCTACAAGCAGGCCATGCAGCAAGTGAGCCGCGCACCACTATTGCGCACACTTGCGCATGGTTTGTTTCCTACCGTAATCAGAATCGCGGCAGGCGTTACCACTGCAACCTGCCCCCTTCCCAGCAGAATGCTGCCAACAACACGGAAACAGGCGCCAGACCAACCATTCCTTCGCCGCACCCACAAGCGACAAAGAGCGCCTGCACCCCCTATGAAACCTGACGACGATGCCTTTAGAATGCCTGCAAGAGAGAGCCCAGCCACGGCAAAAAGCTCAACAAATATTGAAAGCCCGGTTTTTTGTGCACGACTTTTGCTTTAGGTTACTGCGACGCCCGGGACACCTTGCCACCAGGTAACAAATCCAGGCTAACCGCAACCGAAAATCCAGATTTTGTCAGCGCTGCTGTATACACGCAGGAATCTACATAATTGCGACATGCTTCATCGTCTTTTGCGACACGACCGTGAACAAAGTGCAATGAGTGGATTGCAACTATCGCCAACTTTAGCTGCGTGCTATAAGTTAGCGCCGACACAAAAAGAAAGAGCTGTCCATATAACAATCAACTGGACAGCGCAACTCTTCTAAACCAAAGGAGCAATCACGATGCAAGTGATGAAGTGGAGCGTAATCGCCCTCGCAGTAGCAGCGGGCAGTACCCAAATGGCCGTGGCATCCAGCCAATCCGAATCCAAGGGCTTTCTTGAAGACAGCACTTTCAATATCTTCAATCGCATCCTGTATCACAACCGCGATTTTCGGAATGGTGGCTCCAATACCAATTCTGTAACCGGCAAAAGCCATGGCTACCGTGAAGAAACCGGCTTGGGCATTCGTTTGCTGGCCGAGTCCGGCTTCACCCAAGGCACCGTTGGCGTAGGCGTTGATGCCCACTCCCTCTCCAGCATCAAGCTGGACAGCGGCCGCGGTCGTTTCGGTTCGGGCCAATTCGACCAGACCGATAGCGGTCGCGGCGATGACACCCAGACCGAAGTTGGCGGCGCAATCAAGTTCCGTATTTCCGACACCGTCCTGAAATACGGCAACCAGATGACCGGCAGCCCGGTCTTCAGCACCGACGACAGCCGCATCCTGCCTGAAGTGGCTACCGGCACCCTGCTGACCAGCAATGAAATCGAAGGCCTTGAACTGACCGCCGGTCGTTTCACCGCCCTGAGCAGCCAGACCAGCACCGATCGCGACACCTTCGGCCTGAAGTCCGCCAATATCGTCGGCGCCAGCTACAGCTTCACCGACAACTTCAGCGGCGCCATCCACGCCTCCGACGTCGAAGACCACTTCAAGAAGACTTATGTCAACTTGAACTACAACCTGCCACTGGCAGACGATCAGGCGCTGAACTTCGACTTCAACGGCTACAAAACTACCGATGACGGCCAGAAACTTTCGGGCGACGTCGACAACAAGATCTGGAGCTTGGCTGCTGCCTACTCCCTGGGTGGCCACAAGTTCACCCTGGGCCATCAGCGCTCCTCCGGCGACTCTGCCTATGCTTACGGCGTCGACGGCGGCGGCACTATCTGGCTGAACAACTCCGTTCAGTACTCCGACTTCGATCGTCAAGACGAACGCTCCTGGCAGGTTCGCTACGACCTGAACATGGCCACCTATGGCGTTCCGGGCCTGAGCTTCATGACCCGCTACACCACCGGTGACAACATCGAAACCGGCGCAGCTAGCGAAGGCAAAGAGCACGAGTGGGATCTCGAAGCCAAGTACGTGATCCAGGAAGGCGCCGCCAAGGACCTGTCCTTCCGCGTGCGTAACGCCATCTGGCGCGCCAACGGCGTACAGAACGACGAGTATGGCGCTGACGTGAATGACTTCCGCCTGATCGTCGAATATCCGCTGAGCGTGTTGTAATTCAGCTGTAATTCGTTAGCGATATGAAAAGCCCGGCTTCTGCCGGGCTTTTTCTTGCCTGCCGATTACACACCGGGCACTAATCAACCAGCCATAAATTTAAAGACGCCGGACTGAAACCCACCCTACTCAAACGACCCACAGCAGCTAACGAGTAGAGCACTTTTTCTTGCCCACCAGCTGGCCATTGATCAATATTTAACCAGCCATTATCAAAGTGGCAATGCGTAAGTGCCGGTCACGTGCGCCACCAACTCTTCTTCATTACCCAAAGAATAAAGCGATACTTCGCAAACTGCCTGCCGCCTGCTTAAACGCAGAATCCGCGCTTCGGCCAACAGGTCTACCGGTTTTGGCTTGACCAGAAAGTTGATATTCAGGTTCGAGGTCACCGCCATTTCCACCCGCCCCAACCGCCCCAACACCACCGCATACATGGCTGCATCCGCCAGCGCCATGATGGTCGGTCCCGACAATGTGCCGCCAGGGCGTATCAGCTTGGCGTGAAAAGGCACCCGCGCCAGTACACCCCGCGTATCCAGCCGGTCGATGCACAGTTCGATGTCTTCCGCGATCGGCAACCCAGCCCGAATCAGCGCTTGAACCTGTTCCGCCGTCAATACCGTCACTCTCAACCTCCTGCTTGAGTCACCTGCCTGCCTCCTGTACGCAACAGTACAGGCACCGTACAATGCCGACCTATTAAAAGCCCTTGCAACCGACAGAACGGCCAAATATGCGCACCAGTCAGTTCCTGCTCTCGACACTCAAAGAAACCCCTTCCGATGCCGTGGTGATCAGCCACCAGCTAATGCTGCGCGCCGGAATGATCCGCAAACTCGCCTCCGGCCTGTATACCTGGCTGCCGATGGGCCTGCGCGTACTGCGTAAGGTCGAGAAGATCGTGCGCGAGGAGATGAACGCCGCCGGCGCGCTCGAGGTGTTGATGCCAGCCATCCAACCGGCCGAACTGTGGCAGGAGTCGGGCCGCTGGGAGCAGTACGGTCCGGAGTTGCTGCGCCTGAAAGATCGTCACGGCCGCGAATTCTGTGTCGGCCCGACCCATGAAGAAGTGATCACTGATCTGGCCCGCAACGAACTGAGCAGCTACAAGCAGTTGCCGCTCAACATGTACCAGATCCAGACCAAGTTCCGTGACGAGATCCGCCCGCGCTTTGGCCTGATGCGCGGACGCGAATTCATCATGAAGGACGCCTACTCCTTCCATACGGATCAAGCCTCACTGCAGCAAACCTACGACCGCATGCACCAGGCCTACTGCAATGTGTTCAACCGCCTGGGCCTGAACTTCCGCCCGGTGCAGGCCGACACCGGCTCCATCGGTGGCACTGGCTCCCACGAGTTCCACGTGCTGGCCGAGTCCGGTGAAGACGACATCGCCTTCAGCGACAGCTCCGACTACGCCGCCAATATTGAGAAGGCCGAGGCCATTCCGCGCGAAACTGCACGCGGCGCCGCCACTGAAGAACTGCGCCTGGTCGATACGCCGAACACCAAGACCATCAATGACTTGGTCGAAGGCTTCAAGCTGCCCATCGAAAAGACCATCAAGACACTGGTGGTGCATGGCGCCGAAGACGGCAAGCTGATTGCCCTGATCATTCGCGGCGATCACGAACTGAACGAGATCAAGGCCGCCAACCTGACCCAGGTCGCCAGCCCGCTGGTCATGGCCACCGAAGCCGAACTGCGCGATGCCATCGGCGCTGGCGCAGGCTCCCTGGGCCCGCTTAACTTGCCGCTGCCGTGCATCATCGACCGCTCCGTGGCCCTGATGAGCGACTTCGCCATCGGCGCCAATATCGACGACAAGCACTACTTCGGCGCCAACTGGGAACGCGACCTGCCCTTGCCTGAAGTCGCCGACCTGCGCAACGTCGTCGCTGGCGATCCAAGCCCGGACGGCCAGGGCACCCTGGAAATCAAGCGTGGCATTGAGGTCGGGCATATCTTCCAGCTCGGCAGCAAGTACAGCGAAGCCATGAACTGCACGGTGATGGGCGAAAACGGCAAGCCGGCGATCCTCAGCATGGGCTGTTACGGCATCGGCGTATCGCGCGTAGTCGCGGCCGCCATCGAGCAGAATAACGACGAGCGCGGCATTCTCTGGAACGACACGCTGGCCCCCTTCCAGATCGCCCTGGTGCCGCTGCGCTATGAAACCGATGCCGTACGTGAAACCACCGACCAACTCTATGCCGACCTGAGCGCTGCCGGTTTTGAAGTACTGCTCGATGACCGTGACAAAAAGACCAGTCCGGGCATCAAATTCGCCGATATGGAATTGATTGGCATCCCGCACCGCATCGTGATCAGCGATCGCGGCCTGGCCGAAGGCAATCTGGAATACAAGAGCCGCCAGGAAACCGAGGCTCAGGTGGTTGCCGTTGCCGACATCCTGCCCTTCATCCACGCACGTATCCGCCGCTGATTTCAGCCTTTTAAAAGAGCCGTCATGTTCACACGAAGCACCCTAGGCCGCGTCGGCGCCGCACTCTGCGGCGCCCTCTTTTTGAGTGGCTGCGCCAACCAGCTGCCGCAACGCAGCGAACACGAGGAGCGTGTCGAACGCAAACTGCTGGACCACAGCCTACAGATAGACGTTGGCGAGCCGCGCGTACTGGAACTGCCGCAGCGGCGGGTGCGGGTGCACGAACAGAAAACCTTTGAGGTGACCGCGTTCGAGGTCAGCCGTCGCTACGACCGCTACACGCCCTATCAGCCCTGGCGCGAACTCTACGAAGTGCCGCTGGGCGCCGTTGCCGTGGTCTCCGGTATCGGCGCCAACGCCCTCAACGTGGTGTTGCTCGGCAGCCTGCCGGACAGTGCCACAAAAGACTGGATCAGCTATGGCTTTGCCGGGCTTAACCCGTTCATCAACGTCGAGTCCAACGGCCGCTCGCAGCAGAACCTCGCCAGCCTCGACGAGCAACGCCGGGACGCCCGCATGGAATACTCCAGCCTGCCCTGGGCCGAGCGCTCGGTACTGGTCAAAGCCGACGGACAAACCCATGAACTGCTGACCGACCGCAATGGCGTGCTGCGCCTCAACCTGCTCGACAGCCCCTTTGCCGAGCAGGATGTCAGCCGCATCGGCACCTTGCAGCTGAGCGTCGCAGACCCGCAAGGCTCGACCCGAGCGGATGCCTCCTTACTGGTCAGCCTCACCCTGCGCGGCAAATTGCAGGAAGCGCACACGCTGATCTATGACGACCTGGAAGGCGATGACGTCGAACAGTGGGTGCATCGGGTTAAGCGCTTGTCCGAGCTGGGCCTGGAGGAAGAGGCCAGTGAACTGGAACAGAGCCTGATCGAGCTGACCCGCAACGATCCCGAACTGCAGGAGAGCTTTCTGCAGGCGCTGATGCAGGACGCCGGGCGCCTGGTCGCCGATCCCGGCAACGACTGAGCTGGAGCATGGCCGTGCGCCTGTGTCTGACACTTCTGATTATGCTGCTGTGCCTGCCCAGCCATGCCAACCTGCGCCAGGCCCCCGAACCGGAACTACGAGTGCTGCTACAACGCACCGTGGCCGAAGCCGACAGCTTTCAGGATCGTTTCGATGCGGAAGTCTGGCTACTGGACATGTCGACCCGCATGACTCGCTACATCCCCGCCACCGAAGAACGCCTGACCCTGCTCAGGCTGGTGCACCGCGAAGCCAGCAAGGCCGGTTTGCGTCCCGATCTGGTCCTGGCCCTGATTCACACGGAAAGCCATTTCGACCGTTTCGCCATTTCCTCGGCCGGCGCCCAGGGCATGATGCAGGTCATGCCCTTCTGGAAAGCCGAACTAGGTCGCCCGCAAGACAACCTCACCGATAACGCCACCAATCTGCGCTACGGCTGCACCATCCTCAGCTTCTATTTGCGCAAAGAGAACGGCAACCTGAGCCGCGCCCTGGCCCGCTACAACGGCAGCCTCGGCAAGCTGACCTACCCCACCAAGGTCATCGGTTTCTGGCACGACTTCTGGTACGTCAAGCCGTGACTCGCAAATGGCTGGACGCAGCCTCTAGGTTCCGAGTTCGTGTGCAAGCTAGCCGACATCGCAGGCCAAGCGCATAGCTCGCAGAAGGGGCCGCCCCGCTGTCGACTCCACGCTGTCGCGCAGCAAACTGGGTGCTCGGCCCTGCTGTAGATAAGGCGAGACCTTCTACCTATACCACCCGTCACCCGTCTGCCATCCGGAGAAGATTCGCGCGCACCGCCCCCCCGCATTGCAGCCTGGCAACCACGCCATCGTGCAGCTGCACGCCATCAGCGCCGCACGACGAACCCGGCGATCCCTTGCAACGCCTGTTCCTCCAACGCGAGCGTGGTGACCTTGGCCTTTGCCGGCCCCTGCTCCAGCCAGGCGGCCAGCTCGCGCACCGCGGGCTCCTCACCTTCGAGCAACACCTCGACGCGACCGTCGCCGAGGTTACGAACCCAGCCATCCACATCCAGGCGCTCGGCTTGCTCGGCAGTGGCCTGGCGAAAAAACACCCCCTGCACCCGACCGCTGACATACCCATGTAAACAAATTCGCTGCATGCCACTAGCCTCCATTACGCAATACCTGCACCCGCGCCGCCAACCCGGCCGCCGTCTGCTCGCCGAGCAAGCGTTCGCGCATCTGCCCCTGGTCATCGACAATATAGGTGGCCGGCAACACGGAATTGGCCGGCAGTCCAAAGCGCGCGGCAGGGTCTTGCGCGAGCACGGTGTAATCAATCCCCATCGCATCTGAGGCCTTGCTCAACTGTGCGCCCAGCAGGCCATCGAAGTTAACCCCCAATACGCGCACCGACCGCGCCTCGAGCTGGGCGGCCAGCGCATTCAGTTCGGGAATTTCGCTACGACAGGGCGCGCACCACTCGGCCCAGTAATTAATCACCAACCACTGGCCTTCCAGGCGCTCAGCCGGTACCTTTCGTCCATACTGATCGACGCCGACATCTTCAGCGCAACCCGCCAGAATCAAGCCGGCGCAAATTCCCATTAGCGTTCGTATAACAACCTGGAGTCGCGTCCCCATGCATTCGCTCCTCGTCCTGATTGGCTTGATATGACCCTAGATGCCTTGCGCCTTGAAGTGCCGGACATCCTCGAAGAAGACGCGGCTCCGCTGGCCGACCTCAACGAGCGTTTAGCTCAAGCTCGTTTGCTGCAACATGAAGAGGCACTGCAACAAGTGTTCAGCCTGCTGTTCAAGCTGAACCGCAGTGCCATGACCTTACTCGAAAGGCAGCGCGCGCTGCAAAATTGCAGCGATGAATATCGACACTATGCCGCGGTCTACCTTGACGGCAAGCCCCCATCGCAGTTGTTCGTGCGCCTGTGCGACGAGCTGGCTATCGGCTTCAAACGCCTGCTGCTGCAGATCCTCAAAGGCCGGCAACCCTCGCGCCCACATTTGGCCTGGTGCCTGTACATGGCCCTGCACTTCATCGCGCAGAGCCTGTTGCGTCACTACCAGCTGTATCAGGAACCGCCGCCCAGCCTGTGGCGCGACAGCCATCTGCTGTATTGGATCGGCGAACATCAGGAATGTTTGGATGAACCGGTCGCAGCAGCCTTCCAGCCAAAGCCGGCAAGCACCTTGCGCGGCCTATACCAGCAGATGCTGCTGCTCGCCTTGAGCAACCCGTTTCATCTTGGCGAGGGCGAATGTCCGCAGCTGTTTGGCGCACTGGCACCCCTGGCAGGCCTGGCGCGCTTACGGCCCTGGGATGACGAGGGCGACAGCGAAGCCCCGGTCGTCGATCTGACAGAGTCGCAACCCTGTCTCGGCTATGCGCAACAACCCGACGGCAGCCGCGACTACTTGCGGCGCTTCGAACTGGGCGCATTGCTGGTTGCTCTGCATGATCCGGCCCCACTGCAGAGCACCAGCGAGCGCCAACTGCTCGAGCGTGTACAGCACCACTGGATGGGCCAGCAACAGCGTCGCTACCCGCGCGAAGAGTTTGATGTTGCCTGCAACCTGCTGATCGGCTTGCCAGCCATCCACGCCCAACTGCTGGAGCAACGGCCTTCTCCCTCGACAGCCCAGATGCTCGATGCCAGTGCAGGAGGCGCGCGCCTGCTGTGTCACCCCGATCAAGTAGCGCAGGTAGCAGTGGGTCAGTTGGTGCTCTTGCTGACCAGCAACCCGGCACCACTTCTGGCGTTAGTGCGCTGGCGCCATATCAATATCGAGGGGCTGCACCTGGGCCTGCACTACCTCAAAGGCCTGGCAAAACCGGTGTGGCTGCGCCGCACCCCCAGCGCACAAACTCACCAAGGCGTGTTGCAGAGCACACCAACACCCGGCAATGGCTGGCATCACGGACTCTGGCTGCCCAATGGGCAGTTCGGCGAAGGGGAAAACCTTTGGCTGCAGCAGGCCAACGTGCATAACCAGGTGATCATGCCACTCCCCCCGGCCAACCTCAGCACTGCCTCGGTCACGCGCCATCCGCTGCAGCTGGCCTGAACCACAGAAACTGCGAGACGGATCACAGCGAACGACGGCCGAGTGCACAGTTTGCTCGACACACCCCTGCTTATAATTCGCTGGCCATCGTATCGCTACGCTCCGCCATAAGACCGGGAACAGCACAATGACCAACGCCCACGACAAGTTGATCGGCCCTGCGCCATCGCGCATCGTCGATGCTGCCCATCTGCTGGTCACGCCCTACGACGGGCGTGTAGCCGAATACAACATCGCGACCTGGCTACAATTGCCGGGACTGGCCAATCTGCCGGTATCTTTGCTGGTCAGCTACCGTGATGGCGACAAGCGCCACGAGGTCAGCGTGGATCACGGCAAGGTCAGCCCGCACGACAAAATTCTGCTGTCCGGTGTCGCCCGACTTCCGGTCCGGAAAAAGATCGAAGACATGCAGATACGCCTGCGCTCGGCAGTGCCGACGGCAACTCTGGTGGTCGAAGAGCTGTTCATACAAGCGGTCGAAGCGACCCGCCAAAACAGCCGCCAAGCTTCAGCCTGAGCCAGCAGATCGTCGACCACCCCCCGCGCAGAGCCGCGGGGTTTTGCTTGGCTCATCCACCCACTCGCGCCGCACAGCCGTTTCGCTCGGCCAGTGGTTCAGGTTCGGGCAGAGGAGACACCAGCGACTCGGGCCAGCGTGCAAAATTCAGCCCGGTAATCCGGTTCAGTCGCTCCAGCGCCTCGTGCGGATCGCGCTGATGCAGGTAGATCAACTTGCCCTTAGTGGCGTCGCTAAAATGTTCAGCTGTCATGGCACGCCTTCAACCCCATCAATCCCGGCAACCTGATTGCAATATGCCATAACGATTGCCAGAAGCGTGCCAGCCTGCATTTCGTCCCCCACCGCGGGGCTGTCATTGCCCACGCAGGTAACCGAAGATCGACTGCGCGCCGCAAACTGACGCTTTTTGTCACTCCGTTACAGGGTTCAGCCAGTCCGCCAGACTGCCATCGAACAGCACTGCCTGCTCCTCATACAGCCGCTCCAACGCATGACGTAACGCTGGATACCAGGGCTCATCGAGCCGCTCCGGCAACTGGCTGAGCTGCGGTAGCGGCCAGGGGCTGCGGTTCAGCAGCTGCTGCAGGCTGTAATGATCGAGATCACGGATCAACACCCAGGCCCCCGCGCTGGTCGGCGCGACCAACTGCTGCCGCTCGAGAAACTCGAGCACCTCTTCCCACTCATGCTCCGGCAACTGCCAGCCCAGGCGCTGCACATCGCGATGTCGTACTTTCAGGCCCGACTGCTGACGCGCATAAAACACCCGCAAGATCCCCATCACCACCAACAACCGCGGCATGGCGAGCTTGCGCCACTTATGCGATGAGCTCAGGTTGCAGACCAATTCGGCACCAAACAACACGATCAACCAGGACAGGTAAATCCACAACAGGAACAACGGCACCGTGGCAAAGGCCCCGTAAATCAACTGATACCCCGGAAACCGCTGAACATAGAGCCCAAACAGCGCTTTAGCCACCTCGAACAATACGGCGGTGAATACTCCGCCCAACAGCGCATGCTGAAAGGGCACTCGCGCATTGGGTACCGTGGCATAGAGCAAGGTAAAGGCCGCCACGCTGAAGAGCAGTGGCGCGAAACTCAACAAGGTTTTTGCCCCAATCAGCGCATCAGGCCCAGAGATCAGCGACAGCGAAGCGATATAGGTACTGACCGCGAAGCCAGCGCCGAGCAGGATTGGCCCCAGACTCAAAATCGCCCAATACAGCAGAAAGCTCGAGGCTCCCCGGCGCGGCTGACGTACCCGCCAGATGGTGTTGAAAGCCTTTTCAATGGTTAGCAGCATCAAAAAAGCGGTAACCGCCAGCACCACCACGCCAATCCAGGTCAACTGACGGGCTTGGGCCGTGAAGTTGCGCAGGTACTCCTGGACCATTTCCCCGGCCGACGGGACGAAGTTTCGGAAAATAAACGCCTGGATTTGCTCGCCCGTGCCTTGAAATGCCGGCACGGCAGAGAGCATGGCAAAGGTTACGGTCATCATCGGCACCACCGCGAACAGCGTGGTGTAGGTCAAGGCGGCGGCATTGTTGGCGCCGCGATCGGCGAGAAAGCGCTGCAGCAGAAAGCGCCAGAATTCCATCCAATCATTCAAGCGCTGACGCATGCCCTCTCCTTAGCGATTAGCCAACTGGCCCCATTGCAGACCACAAACACACCGCCCTGTTCAGACTAGGACGCCGACGCGGTTAGAATAGCCGCCACCTGCCGCAAGATGCGACCCGCTTATGACCGATCTGACGCTCTATCACAATCCTCGCTGCTCGAAATCCCGTGGCGCCCTGCAACTGCTCGAAGAGCGCGGCTTGAAGCCGACCATCGTGCGCTACCTGGAAACCCCACCCAGCGCCGCCCAATTAAGCGACTTGCTCGGCAAACTCGGGATCGGCGCCCGGCAACTGCTGCGCAGCGGCGAAGACGAATACCGCACGCTGAATCTGGCCGACCCTGGCCTGAGCGAGGCGCAATTGATCGAGGCCATGGTGGCTCACCCGAAGCTGATCGAGCGACCGATCCTGATCGTCGGCGGCAAAGCGGTGATTGGCCGGCCACCCGAGAAAGTCCTGGAGATCCTGCCGTGAGTGCGCCCTATATTCTGGTGCTGTATTACAGCCGCCACGGCGCCACTGCCGACATGGCCCGACAGATCGCCCGTGGCGTGGAAATGACCGGCCTGGAGGCGCGCCTGCGCACGGTACCGGCAATCTCCAGCGAATGCGAAGCGGTAGCCCCGCAGATACCAGCCGAAGGCGCGCTGTACGTCAGCCTCGACGACCTGAAGAATTGCTCAGGCCTGGCCCTGGGCAGCCCGACACGCTTCGGCAATATGGCGGCACCGCTGAAATACTTCCTCGATGGCACCAGCAGCCTGTGGCTGACTGGCGGCCTGGTCGACAAACCGGCTGGTGTATTCACCTCCACCGCCAGCCTGCACGGCGGCCAGGAAACCACCCTGCTGTCGATGATGCTGCCATTGCTGCACCACGGCATGCTGATTACCGGCCTGCCCTACAGTGAGTCCGCTCTGCTGGAGACCCGCGGCGGCGGCACGCCTTATGGCCCCAGCCACCATGCTGGCGCCGACGGCAAGCGCGCCCTCGACGAACATGAAAAAACTCTCTGTCGCGTACTGGGTCAGCGCCTGGCGCAGACTGCAGTGAAACTGGAGACAGCCCGTGGCTAAAACCCAAAAACCCCTGCCGTCACTCGACTGGCTAAAGCCCCGCATGGCCGTCAGCCGCGTCATCAGCCTGGTGAGCTTCATCGCCCTGGCGCTGTTGCTGCTGGTATGGAACCTGATGTTCGCCGAAATACCGGCCAAACTGCTCTGGGTGATTCTGGCCTTCCAGCTGGCGCCGTTGCTACTACTCGCCCCTGGCCTGATCCTCGGCAACGCCCGCGCCCATGCCTGGACCTGCTTCGTGGTCAACCTGTACTTCATTCAGGGGGTACTGGCCGCCTTCGATCCGTCCAAGGCACTGTTTGGCTGGGCGCAAACCCTGCTTAGCATCAGCCTGTTCTGCGCCGCGCTGATGTATACCCGCTGGTGCTTCCAGTACGACCGCAAGTTAGCCGGGGAAAATTGAGCTGGCTATTAGGACTGCTTCGCTGCACCGCGTTCCAGAGGCCGGGTTAGCGACGCTTACTGGCGACATCGACTCGAATGCCTTGCGACCCGGCAAAGCGCTGACAGTCACCTGGTAACGCAGGGCTGTAGCGCCGCCAACCCGCGAACTGTTGGCAGGCAACGGTTTACCAGCCCAGGATTTCTTTCAGAAAGGGAATGGTCAGCCGGCGCTGAGCCTGCAGGGAGGCCTGATCCAAGCGTTCGAGCAACTCGAACAGCGCACTCATGCTGCGCTCGCCTCGGGTCAGGATAAAGCGACCGACTTCATCGCTGAGGTGCAGGCCGCGGCGTGAAGCGCGCAGCTGCAAGGCGCGCAACTTGTCTTCATCGGACAGCGACTGCAACTGGAAAACCAGGGCCAAGGTCAGGCGTGACTGCAAGTCGGCCAACTTGACTGGCAGTTCACGCGGCGAACTGCTGGCTGACAGGAGCAAACGCCGGCCGCTATCGCGCAAGCGGTTGAACAGGTGGAACAGGGCTTCTTCCCAGTCGTTGCGCCCGGCCACGGCATCCAGGTCATCGAGACAGACCAGTTCGAACTGCTCCAGGTTATCCAGCATGTTCGGGCCATGCTCGACCAACTCGGCCAGCGGCAGATACACCGCGGGCTCACCGAGCTGCTCGAAACGCAGGCAGGCCGCCTGGAGCAGATGGGTACGGCCCACCCCCGCGCCGCCCCAGAGGTAGATCAGGCTTTCCGCCCAACCAGCCTCGGCTTCGCACAGGCGTTCGACATAGCCGAGCGCCGCGGCATTGGCGCCCGGATAGTAGTTGGCAAAGGTGGCGTCATCTCGCAGACGCACGCCCAAGGGCAGTTGAATGGGTCTCATGCGGGGTTGATCGGCTCGTCAGAAACGCTGGGGGGTTCCCCATATAGATCAGAAAGTTTATATAAATCATGCGCATGACGCACTAAAACCATGATCACGGCAGCCACTGGCAGGGCCAGAAGCACGCCGGTGAAGCCGAATAGCTGGCCGCCGGCCATGATCGCGAAGATCACCGCCACCGGATGCAGGCCGATACGGTCACCGACCAGCCAGGGGGTCAGCAGCATCCCTTCGAGCATCTGGCCGAGGGTGAAGACGGCGGCAATGGCCAGCAGCGGGTAGAAATCGCTGCCGAACTGAAACAGGCCGGCCGTCAAGGCCGCACCGATCCCCACCACCACCCCCAGGTAGGGCACGATGCTGGCCAAACCGGCCAACAAACCGATCAACAACCCCAGCTCCAGGCCGATCAGCATCAAGCCGACGGCGTACATCACCCCCAACGCCAGCATCACCAACAGCTGCCCGCGCAGAAAGGCACCGAGTACTTCGTGACATTCGCTGGCCAGCTTCACCACCAGACCTTCACGGGTGCGGGGCAACAAGCCACGCAACCTGGCGACCAGCAGATCCCAATCGCGCAGCAGATAAAAGCTGACCACCGGGATCAGCAGCAGATTGACCAGCCAGGCCAACAGCGCCAAGCCCGAGGCAGACGCTTTGGACAGCAGCATGCCGAGAATGTCGGTGGTTTGCCCCAGGTGCTCGGAAAATGCCGCCTTGAGCTGATCGAAACGCCAGAAACCGTTATGCAGCCCCAGCTTGGCCTGCACCCAGGGCAACGCCTGCTGCTGTGTCCAGTCGATCATTTGCGGGGCCAGTTCGTAGAGGCGCATCAGCTGCTTGCCGAGCATAGGCACCAGCACCAGCAGCAAGACCGCCAGAATCAGGCTGAACAGCGCGAAAACTACGATCACGCCCCAGGTGCGCGAAAGCTTCCAGCGCTCGAGCCGATCGACCAGCGGATCCCCCAGATAGGCCAGCAGCACGCCGATCAGGAACGGCGAGAGAATCGGCTGCAACAGATACAGCAGCCAGCCGAGCAGGAGCAGCCCAGCTATCCATAGCCAGCGACGTGAATCAATCATGCTCAACCCTCGAGTGGTACAACCAGACAGTCAGCAGGCCCCTGCACAAAAACCTGGCCGCGCAACCTAACAAGCGCGAGTTCCGCGCCGAAGTGGCCGGCAGGTTTCAAGCGGGCTTATCCGCCGACCCGCGGCAGTCTACCAGCGAAAACGCAGCACATCGTCACGCCGTAATACTTGGGGAGTTGGCTCGCCGGTCGGCGGTTGCAGCGATTGGCTGGCATCAACTGGCTGGGCCTCGATCGTTACTTCCTGCAAATGCACCAACGCCAGCTGCGCGCGCAACTGTTCGGCACTGGCCGTGATGCGGTAGATCAGGCGGTCGCCCTCGACCTTGAGCAACTGCGCAGCCAGAGGTTCGAGAATGCGCTGCAGCTCGGCATAGCGCCCCAGGTCGGCACCCTGCACCTCCAGGGTCAGGTTGGTTGCTGCGCCCGGGGCAACCACGTAGCGTTGAGCCAACCGCTCGCTGACCATCAGCAGCACCGCATCGGCCAATGCAGCTTGATCGGCGCCCTTGACCTTGCCCTGCTCACGCGTATCGTCCACCCACAGACGCCATTGGGCCTGCCACTGGCCGTTATCTTCTCGGGCCCGCACTGCCAACAGGGCATCGGCCGCGTAACGCTCGGACGCATCGCGCAGCGCCTCTGGCTCGGTTGCGCCAAGGTTCTCGGCGGTTGCCAGCAACTGCTCGTTCAAGTCGGCAATCGGCAACCACAGCGGCAGCCCCCGGTGTTGCGCCGCCTGCCGCAAGAGCGTGGCGCTGCTCTGGCCATCGCCAACCAGGCTCGAGCCGTCGCTGGCATCATTCAGCCACCAGGCCAGAATCGCCGGGCGATTGGCCCCCCACAGTGACAACCCGGCCTGGCGCAAGCTGCGGTCGGTACTGACGGGATCGAAATCAACCAGCAAGCGGTCTTCTTCATAGCCATACCGGCTGATGATTTGCTGCGGATCCTGGCGCAGTTCGGCCAGCGCCGGGCTCTTCACCGCCTCGCGGTCACCGGTCAAGCGCAACACCAGGGTCTGCAGGGCGCGACCCAGGGCCGCGTCACGCTCCTCCGGCTGCTGACTGGCAACCGGTTCGCGGACTTGATACAGGTCACTCACCGTCTCCGCTTCGCTGGACAGGCTGAACAGTGGCAGGCTGAGGATTAACAGGCGAGCGATCAGGCGCATGAATAGGTTCTCGACAGACGGAAGGCGGCGTGCAGGCCGTAGCACAGGCCTTATACCTTAAACAGCCGCCCGCGCCCCGGCAACCACCGCACGCCGTGGGTGGCCGCTGCCCGGCAAGCCTGATAAAATCGCGCGCCTTCGCAGACCGACCGCCGCAGCGCCGGTGCACATCCGATATTCCCCTTCAAAGGCCTGGATCTATGAGCAAGCAACCCTCCATCAGCTACAAGGACGCAGGTGTAGACATCGACGCAGGCGAAGCCCTGGTCGAACGCATCAAAAGCGTGGCCAAACGCACCGCGCGTCCGGAAGTCATGGGGGGGCTGGGCGGCTTCGGCGCCCTCTGCGAGATCCCGGCGGGTTACAAGCAACCGGTTCTGGTCTCCGGCACTGATGGCGTCGGCACCAAACTGCGCCTGGCACTGAATCTCAACCGACACGACAGCATCGGCCAGGACCTGGTTGCCATGTGCGTCAATGACCTGGTGGTGTGTGGCGCCGAGCCGCTGTTCTTCCTCGACTACTATGCCACCGGCAAGCTCAACGTCGACGTGGCGGCCACCGTGGTCACCGGCATCGGCGCCGGTTGCGAACTGGCCGGCTGCTCCCTGGTCGGCGGCGAAACCGCGGAAATGCCGGGCATGTATGAAGGCGAAGACTACGATCTGGCCGGCTTCTGCGTCGGCGTGGTGGAAAAAGCCGAGATCATCGACGGCTCCAAGGTTGCCAGCGGTGATGCCCTGATCGCCCTGCCGTCCTCCGGCCCGCACTCCAATGGCTACTCGCTGATTCGCAAGATCATCGAAGTCGCTGGCGCCGATATCGAAACCATTCAGCTCGACGGCAAGCCGCTGACTGACCTGTTGATGGCACCGACGCGCATCTACGTCAAACCGCTGCTCAAGCTGATCAAGGACACCGGGGCGGTCAAGGCCATGGCCCACATCACTGGCGGCGGCCTGCTCGACAACATCCCGCGTGTGCTGCCGGACGGTGCCCAGGCCGTGGTCGACGTGGCCAGCTGGACGCGCCCGGCGGTATTCGACTGGCTGCAGGAACAAGGCAACGTCGATGAGACCGAGATGCACCGGGTACTCAACTGCGGCGTCGGCATGGTCATCTGCGTAGCCCAGGATCACGTCGAACTCACCCTCAAGACCCTGCGCGACGCCGGCGAGCAGCCGTGGCTGATCGGTCAGATTTCGGCTGCTGCCGAAGGCGCCGAGCGCGTCGTACTGAACAACCTGAAGCGCCATTGATGCCGTCAGCCTGCAATGTAGTGGTGCTGATCTCCGGCTCCGGCAGCAACCTGCAGGCGCTGATCGACAGCAGCCAGGCGGGCGATAACCCGCTCAGCATCCGCGCGGTGATCTCCAACCGCGCCGATGCCTATGGCCTGGAGCGCGCCAAGGCCGCCGGTATCGATACCTGCGTACTCGACCACAAAGCTTTCGCCGGTCGTGAGGCTTTCGATGCGGCGCTGATCGAGGCCATCGACACCTTCGAGCCACAACTGGTGGTACTGGCCGGTTTCATGCGAATCCTCAGCAGCGACTTCGTCCGCCACTACGACGGCCGCCTGCTCAACATTCACCCCTCGTTGCTGCCCAAATACAAGGGCCTGCATACCCACCAGCGGGCACTCGAGGCGGGCGACAGTGAGCATGGCTGCAGCGTGCACTTCGTTACCGAGGAACTCGATGGCGGCCCCCTGGTCGTACAAGCAGTGATTCCGGTACGCTCGGGCGAGACGCTGGACAGCCTGGCGCAACGGGTACACGAGCAAGAACACCTGATCTACCCGCTGGCCGTACGCTGGTTCGCCGAAGGCCGCTTGCGCCTTGCTAAGCAAGGCGCAATGCTGGATGGCCAGCCACTGCCGAGTACCGGCCACCTGATCCGCACCTAGGAGATACCATGCGTCGCGCCTTACTGTTCGCCCTCGCCCTATTCAGCCTGCCGGCCCTGGCCAGCGAGCTGAAGCCGTTCTCCGCCAGCTATACCGCCGACTGGAAACAACTGCCGGTCAGCGGCACCGCGGAGCGCAGCCTGAAGGCTCTGGACAACGACCGTTGGCAGCTCAGCTTCGAAGCCTCCATGCTGGTCGCCGGCCTCAGTGAACAGAGTACCTTCCGCCTGGACAATACAGCCCTCCTGCCATTGACCTATCGCTTCGAGCGCAGCGGCCTGGGCAGAGGCAAGAAAATCGAACAGGACTTCGATTGGACCGGCAAGCGAGTGACCGGCAACGACCGCGGCAACCCGGTAAGCTTTCCGCTCAATCGCGGCCTGCAGGACAAGTCGACCTATCAGCTGGCGTTGCAGTATGACGTTGCCGCCGGCAAGAAAAGCATGAGTTACCAGGTGGTCGATGGCGACGAAATCGAGACCTACGATTTCCGCGTCCTCGGCGAAGAAGTCGTGCGCACCAAAGCCGGGCAGGTCGACGCGATCAAGGTCGAGCGCGTGCGTGACCCGACGCAAAGCAGCCGTAAAACCATACTCTGGTTCGCCAAGGACTGGAGCTACCTGCTGGTCCGCCTGCATCAGGTCGAAAAAGACGGCAAGGAATACCAGATCATGCTCAAGGACGGCACGGTCGACGGCAAAGCGGTCGAAGGCCGACGCGACTGACGTTCAGGTAACGAAAAAAAGCCGGGCATTGCCCGGCTTTTTCATGTGCTGGATTGCATCCGGCCACGCCATGCACCAGAGGGCATGAGCAAGCAGACTCTGCGCACCGCTGGCAGTAGACCGCTGGTGCGCGACAGCACTACCACATCAGGTCATCCGGCACCTGGTAGGCGGCGTATGGGTCATCGACGTCTGCGGCTTCGGTCGGGGTGTTGAGCAAGATCACCCGCTGCGGATCACGCTCCTGAATTTTCAGGGCCGCCTCGCGCGGGATCACTTCATAACCGCCGCCGCTGCGCACAATGGCCAGCGAGCCGCTACTGAGTTTGTCGCGCATCAGCTTGTTCACCGACAGGCGCTTGACCTTCTTGTCGTCGACGAAATTGTAGTAATCCTCGGTGGTCAGCTTGGGCAGGCGCGACACTTCGATCAGTTGCTTGATCTGCGCTGCACGGGCCTTCTGCTCGACCTTTTCCTGTTGCTGACGATTGAGTTCCTGATCGCGCGCGGCCTTCTCGGCCATGGCCTGCTGAGCAGCGAGCTTTTGCGACTCATCCTTCTCGACCTGGCCCTTGTGCTGCAGACGCTGCTGCTTCTGTTTTTCCTTGCTAACCTGTTTGGCCTGCTTTTCGTTGACCAGCCCGGCTTTGAGCAGCTGATCGCGTAGTGAGATTGCCATAACGTTCCTATACCCAACGAACCATAAATAAGGACTGCACGCCCCACTGCGCCGACGCTAGCAAGCCGACGGCCTATCCAGTTTTTCCAGCTTCTTGGCTTCGCCCCAGAGCGCATCCAGTTGTTCCAGGTCGCAATCTTCCATGGCCCGCCCTGCTTCGCGCAATGCCTGTTCGATAAAACGGAAGCGCCGCTCGAACTTGCTGTTGGCGGCACGCAGCGCCGACTCCGGATCGACCTTGAGGTGGCGGGCAAGATTGGTGACGACGAACAGCAGATCACCGACCTCTTCGGCAATCGCCTGCGGGTCATTTTCGCTCATGGCCTCGAGCACTTCATCCAGTTCTTCACGCACCTTGTCCACTACCGGCAAGGCCTCGGGCCAGTCGAAACCGACCTGAGCGGCGCGCTTCTGCAATTTGACCGCACGGGTCAGGGCCGGCAAGGCATTGGGCACATCGTCGAGCAACGACAGCTGTTCGGGCGCGGCGGCTTTCTCGGCGCGCTCTTCGGCCTTGAGCTCCTCCCAGCGCTGCTTGACCGCCGCCTCTGCCAGCCTGGAGGTATCGGGGGCGCCATACAGATCGCCATCGACAAACACATGGGGGTGACGGCGAATCAGCTTGCGGGTGATGCCATCGATCACCTCGGCAAACTCGAAACGCCCCTCCTCCCGCGCCAACTGGCTGTAATACACCACCTGGAACAGCAGATCGCCCAACTCGCCCGGCAAATGCTCGAAGTCGCCGCGCTCGATGGCGTCCGCCACTTCGTAGGCCTCTTCGATGGTGTGGGGCACGATGCTCGCGTAGGACTGCTTGAGGTCCCACGGACAGCCATGCTGCGGGTCGCGCAGACGGGCCATCAGGTACAGCAGATCGTCGAGTTGGTACATGAGAATTTCCAATTCAATCGCAGGGGATGCCGCTTCGTCCCGCCTGCGCGACTATAAACAATCGCTCCTGAGCGTCGCGAGCAAAGGCCAGACAAGGCGAAGGCGAGATGAAAAAGCGGAGTTGGCTTTTGCCAATGAGCATTTTTCATCTCCCCTTCAACGCCGTATGGCAGAGCGCAGCAGCTCAGGAGGCCCGGTGGCGACGGGCCTCGATGATATTGGGCAACTGCGAGATGCGCCCAAGCAAACGCCCCAGGGCATCCAAGCCGGGAATCTCGACGGTGAGCGACATCGTTGCAGTGTTGTCTTCCTTGTTCGAGTGGGTGTTGACCGCCAGCACATTGAGCTTCTCGTTGAGCAACACCTGGGTTACGTCGCGCAGCAGGCCGGAACGGTCGTAAGCCCGAATGACCACATCCACCGGGTAAGTCTGTACCGGTACAGGCCCCCAGTTGACCTGAATGATCCGCTCCGGCTCGCGCCCACCCAGTTGCAGCACCGAGGCGCAATCCTGACGATGGATACTGACCCCGCGACCGAGGGTGATGTAGCCGACGATCGGGTCGCCTGGCAACGGCTTGCAACACCCGGCCATCTGCGTCAGCAGGTTGCCGACCCCCTGGATCTGGATGTCGCCGCGCTTGCCCGGCTTGAAGCCGGTGGCCTTGCGCGGGATCAGCTCGAGCTGCTCGTTGCCGCGCTCCGGCTCGACCAACTGCTGCGCCAGGTTGACCAGATGGGCCAGACGCAGGTCGCCGGCGCCGAGGCTGGCGAACAGGTCTTCGGCATTCTTCAGGTTGGCCTTCTCGGCCAGCTTCTCGAAATCCACATGCGGAAGCGCCAGGCGCGCCAGCTCGCGCTCGAGCATCGCCTTGCCGGCGGCGACATTCTGGTCGCGATCCTGCAACTTGAACCAGTGGACAATCTTTGCCCGTGCCCGCGAGGTGGTGACATAACCCAGGTTGGAGTTCAGCCAGTCGCGACTTGGGGTGCCGTGCTTGCTGGTGATGATTTCCACCTGCTCACCGGTTTGCAGGCTGTAGCTGAGCGGCACGATACGCCCATTGACCTTCGCGCCACGGCAGTTGTGGCCGATCTCGGTGTGCACCCGGTAGGCGAAATCCAGCGGCGTGGAATCTTTGGGCAGGTCGATGGCATGACCATCCGGGGTGAACACATAGACCCGATCCGGTTCGATATCGACGCGCAACTGATCGGCCAGCCCACCGATATCGCCCAGTTCCTCGTGCCATTCGAGCACCTGACGCAGCCAGGAAATCTTCTCTTCGTAATGGTTGGAGCCGGACTTGACGTCGGTGCCCTTATAGCGCCAGTGCGCACAGACCCCCAGCTCGGCCTCCTCGTGCATGGCGTGGGTGCGGATCTGCACTTCCAGCACTTTGCCTTCCGGGCCGAGCACCGCAGTGTGCAGCGAGCGGTAGCCGTTTTCCTTGGGGTTGGCGATGTAGTCGTCGAATTCCTTGGGGATGTGCCGCCAGAGGGTGTGCACGATACCCAGGGCCGTATAGCAATCGCGCATCTCCGGCACCAGCACGCGGACCGCGCGCACGTCATAGATCTGGCTGAATTGCAGGCCCTTTTTCTGCATTTTTCGCCAGATCGAATAGATATGCTTGGCCCGCCCGCTGATGTCGGCCTTGACCCCGGTGGCCTCCAGTTCCACACGCAGATGGCTCATCACATCGTTGATGTATTGCTCGCGATCCAGCCGACGCTCGTGCAGCAGCTTGGCGATCTGCTTGTACTGCTCAGGCTCAAGGTAGCGGAAGGACAGGTCTTCCAGCTCCCACTTGATATGGCCGATGCCCAGGCGATGCGCCAGCGGTGCATAGATGTCGAAGACTTCGCGCGCCACCCGCTGACGCTTTTCGTCATCGGCATGCTTGACCGCACGAATCGCACAGGTGCGTTCGGCCAGCTTGATCAGCGCCACGCGCACGTCATCGACCATGGCCACCAGCATCTTGCGCAGGTTTTCCACCTGAGCCTGGGAGCCGAGTACCAGGGAGTCGCGCGGATTGAGGCTGGCACTGATCGCCGCCATGCGCAGCACGCCATCGACCAGCTTGGTCACCACAGGGCCGAAGCGCTGCTCCACCGCGGCCAGGGTTACCTTGCCCTCGCGTACGCCACGGTAGATGACGGCGGCAATCAGGGAGTCCTGATCGAGCTTGAGATCGGCAAGAATCTCTGCAATCTCGAGGCCGGCGCGGAAGCTGGAAGCCCCCTCCGACCACAGATTCTGTGCCGCATTGGCCTGCTGCTCGGCCTCGCGGGCGAACTCGCAGGCGTCGAGCAAGGCATCGTGCTCCAGCGCCGGGTCGACGCTGAGCACATGGGCCAACCAGGCCTCTAGGTTGATGCTGCCGTCATCGTTGACCGGCTGGTGCGCTCTAACCTGAACCATCTTGTTTACCTTCCCTAAGGTGCGCGCCATGCACACCGAACAGTCGCCGGACTTCTTCGACCCGGTCGGTTTAACCACTTAAGGCACACTCCTTGTGCGCCCCTGCACAGCATAGATAAGGGTTGATGGCGGCAAAGCCAAGCGGCCTTCATCCCTAGCTATGCGCTTTCACTCTACGGCCTGACGAACAAGGCCATCGCCTCTACATGCGCCGTTTGCGGAAACATATCGAGGATGCCGGCCTTTTCCAGCCGGTAACCTTGCGCCAGCAACTCGGCCGTGTCACGCGCCAAGGTGGTCGGGTTGCACGAGACATAGACCAGACGCTTGGCGCCGAGACTGCCGATCTGCCTGACCACCTGCAACGCACCGTCTCGCGGCGGGTCGAGCAACACGGCGGCAAAACCGCCTTGCGCCCAACCACTCTCGGCCAGCGGATTCGACAGGTCGGCCTGAAAGAAGTGTAGGTTGTCGATGCCATTGCTCTCCGCATTCTGCGCCGCCCGCTCGACCATCGCCTGCACCCCTTCCACCGCCACCACCTCACGCGCCTGGCGCGCCAGCGGCAAGGCGAAATTACCCAGTCCACAGAACAGATCCAAGACCCGTTCATCCGCCTGCGGCGCCAGCCAGTCCAGCGCCTGGGCGACCATCGCTTCGTTCACCGGCGCATTGACCTGGACAAAATCGCCGGGCCGATAGGCCAGCTGCAGGTCCCAGCGCGACAGGTGGTAACCCAGGCTCTGCTCTGGTTCGAACGGCTGCGGTGCACCGACGCCATGCAGCCAGAGCTGCCCGTCATGGGCCACGCAGAATGCCTGCAAGCGAGCCAGATCGGCCTCGCCCAAGGCGCAGGTATGACGCACCAATACAGCGCTGGCGCTGCCATAAAACAACTCGACGTGACCAATGGCCTGGGGGTTTTCCAGCGCCTGCAAGACCGCTGGCAACGCGCGCAGGATTGGCTGCAAAGGCTGCACCAGAACGGGACAATCGGCGATGGCGACGATGTCCTGGCTGGCCGCGGCGCGAAAGCCGACGTCCAGCCGTTTGTGTTTGACGTCCCAGCGCACGGCAATGCGCGCCCGGCGACGGTAGCCGAACTCCGGCCCGACCAATGGTGGTGCCCACTCATCCGGTTGCAAGTCAGCCAAGCGGCTGAACTGATCGCTGAGCATGCGCTGTTTCAGGGCCAGCTGGTCGGCATGGCTCATGTGCTGGACGCTGCAACCGCCGCAGGTGCGCGCATGGGCACAAGGCTCCAGCCGCCGCTCGGGGCTGGCGCTGAAAATTCGCTCGCTGCGTGCATCGACCACCTGACTGCGCGCGCCCAGAACCCGGGCTTCGACCTGCTCGCCGGGCAGCGCGCCACTGACGAACCAGGTGCGCCCCTCGACAAAAGCAATACCGCGACCATCGTTGGCCAGCCGCTCGATGCTGAGCTTCTGCTTCTTGCCGACCGGTATCTGCGCCGCGCGTACACCGCCGCTGGGCTGGAAGCGCAAACCGCTGGTTTTCTTGGCCATCAGAGCTCCGGCGTGTCGTACACGCCCGTCGACAGGTAGCGGTCGCCGCGATCGCAGATGATCGCCACCATCACCGCATTCTCCACTTCAGCTGACAGGTGCAGCATCGCCGCCACCGCCCCGCCGGAGGACACCCCACAGAAGATGCCTTCTTCACGCGCCAGGCGGCGCATCACATCCTCGGCTTCGCGCTGGGCCATGTCGACAATCCGGTCAACGCGGCTGGCCTGGTAGATCCTCGGCAGATACTCCTCGGGCCAGCGGCGAATACCGGGAATGGTCGCGCCTTCCATCGGCTGCAAGCCGACGATCTGCACCTGCGGATTCTGCTCCTTGAGGTAGCGCGAGACGCCCATGATAGTTCCGGTGGTGCCCATGGAACTGATGAAGTGGGTGATCTGGCCCTGGGTCTGGCGCCAGATTTCCGGGCCGGTGCCCAGGTAGTGGGCCTCGGGGTTATCGCCATTGGCGAACTGATCGAGCACCTTTCCGCGCCCCCCTCGCTCCAGACTGTCGGCCAGATCGCGGGCCCCTTCCATGCCCTCCTCGCGCGACACCAGCACCAACTCGGCACCGTAGGCGGTCATCGCCGCCTTGCGCTCGGCGGTGGAGTTGTCCGGCATGATCAGGATCATCTTGTAACCCTTGATCGCCGCGGCCATCGCCAGGGCAATACCGGTGTTGCCGGAAGTGGCCTCGATCAGGGTATCGCCGGGGTGAATGTCGCCGCGCAACTCGGCACGGGTAATCATCGACAGTGCCGGCCGGTCCTTCACCGAGCCAGCCGGATTGTTACCTTCCAGCTTCACCAGCAAGGTATTGGAGGTATTGCCGGGCAGGCGCTGCAAACGCACCAGCGGAGTGTTGCCGACGCAATCGGCGATAGTAGGGTATTGCAAAGTCATGGCGTCGATCAGGTCCAGATGGCTGGAAGGGTCCCTATGATAGCGGCAAACGGGCAGCGGCCATAACCGGCGATGGTCCGCCTTGTTGCAGCATGCTGCCAGGGCGACGCCACTCTTGTTCAGCCAAGACCAGCCGTTACACTGCCAGCTTGAGTTCAGCCGACAGGCAACGAGGAAGGAAGTCCGTGTTCAAGGATCTAGGCATAAAAGGCCGTGTGCTCATGCTCACTCTGCTGCCCACCAGCCTGTTGGCGCTGGTGCTCGGTGGCTACTTCACCTGGGCGCAACTGTCTGACTTGCAGGCGCAACTGCTGCAACGCGGACAGATGATCGCCGAACAGCTGGCGCCGCTGGCCGCGCCTGCTCTGGAGCGTCATGACGCAGCGCTGCTGCAACGTATTGCCACGCAGACGCTCGAGCAGCCGGACGTAAGAGCCGTGAGCTTCCTCGGTGCCGAGCGCGAGCGCCTGGCCCATGCCGGCCCAGGCATGCTCGACCAGCCACCCGCCGATGATCCGAGCCAGGGGGGACGCCGCAGCAGCCAGGATGCCACGCGCTTTCTCCTCCCGGTGCTGGCACAACAGTTGAGCCTCACGGGCGAGCCGCTGACGCAGCCCGACAGCAACCTGCTCGGCTGGGTCGAACTCGAGCTGTCACACCAGGGCACCCTGCTCAAGGGTTACCGCAGCCTGCTAGCCAGCCTGCTGCTGATTGGCACCGGCCTGATCGTCACCGCCCTGCTCGCCCTGCGAATGAGCCGCAGCATCAACGACCCCCTGCGGCAGATCAAATACAGCGTCGCGCAACTCAAGGATGGTCACCTGCACACCCGCCTGCCATCGCTCGGCAGCCATGAACTTGACGAACTGGCCTCGGGCATCAATCGCATGGCCGAATCCCTGCTCAACGCCCAGGAAGAGTTGCAACACAGCGTTGACCAGGCCACTGAAGACGTACGCCAGAACCTGGAGACCATCGAGATCCAGAATATCGAACTGGACTTCGCCCGCCGGGAAGCCCTGGAGGCCAGCCGGATCAAATCCGAATTCCTCGCCAACATGAGCCACGAAATCCGCACCCCGCTCAACGGCATTCTCGGCTTCACCAACCTGCTGCAGAAAAGCGAACTGACTCCACGCCAGCAGGATTACCTGGGCACCATCGAGAAATCCGCCGACAGCCTGCTCGGGATCATCAACGAGGTCCTCGACTTCTCCAAGATCGAAGCCGGCAAGCTGATCCTGGAAAGCATTCCCTTCAACCTGCGCGACCTGCTGCAGGACACCCTGACCATCCTCGCCCCGGTTGCCCATGAAAAACGCCTGGAGCTGCTCAGCCTGGTTTACCGCGACACGCCGCTGACCCTGCTGGGCGATCCGTTGCGGCTCAAGCAGATCCTGACCAACCTGGTCAGTAACGCGATCAAGTTCACCCGTGAAGGCAGCATCGTCATGCGCGCCATGCTCGAAGATGAGAGCGACGACCGCGCCCAACTGCGCATCAGCGTGCGCGATACCGGTATCGGCCTGTCCAGCGAAGACCTGCGCGCACTGTTTCAGGCCTTCAGCCAGGCCGACAACTCACTGTCGCGCCAGGCTGGCGGCACCGGCCTGGGCCTGGTGATTTCCAAGCGTCTGATCGAGCAAATGGGCGGCGAGATCGGTGTCGATAGCACGCCTGGCGAGGGTTCGGAGTTCTGGATCAGCCTGAGCCTGCCGAAAGCCCGGGATGACGCCGAAGATCTGCCCCGCGCCCCGCTGCTCGGACGCCGCGCGGCCATCCTGGAAAGTCATGAGCTGTCACGCCAGGCCTTGCAACATCAACTGGAAGACTGCGGCCTGCTGGTCAGCGCCTTCGACAATCTCGACAACCTGCTTGAAGCTGTCGCCAGCGCGCACCACAGCGGCCAACCGATGAATATCGCCGTCCTCGGCGTCAGCACCCAGCACCTGCCGCCGGAGCGCCTGGGCCAGCGCATCTGGGATCTCGAGCGCCTCGCCTGCAAGACCGTGGTGCTCTGCCCGACCACCGAACAGGCGCTCTATCACGAAGTCCTGCCCGACGCGCACAGCCAACTGCAGGCCAAGCCGGCCTGCACACGCAAGCTGCAACGCGCGTTGGCCGAACTGGTCAGCCCACGGCAAGCGCGTACGGAGGCCACTACTCTGGCCCCGAGCCGGCCACCGCGAGTGCTCTGCGTCGATGACAACCCGGCCAATCTGCTGCTGGTGCAAACCCTGCTGGACGACATGGGCGCTCTGGTCAGCACAGCCAGCAGCGGCTACGAAGCCCTGGAAAAGGCCCAGCAGGAAAGCTTCGACCTGATTCTCATGGACGTGCAGATGCCCGGCATGGACGGCCGCCAAACCACCGAAGCGATTCGCCAGCATGAGAGCGAACACGACCAGCCTCCCACGCCGATAGTCGCCCTGACTGCCCACGCCCTGGCCAACGAAAAACGCGCCCTGCTGCAAAGCGGCCTGGATGACTACCTGACCAAGCCCATCAGCGAACGGCAACTGGCCCAGGTGGTGCTCAAATGGACCGGCCTGGCGCTGCGCAACCAAGGCCCCGAGCAAACCAGCGACAGCGCCAATGCAGGCCGTAGCCTGCGTGTACTGGACTCCGAAGAAGGCCTGCGCCTGGCAGCCGGCAAAGCCGACCTGGCCGCCGACATGCTGAGCATGCTGCTGGCCGGCCTGCCCGCCGATCGTCTGGCCATCCAACAGGCCCGCGAGACGGGTGAGCGCAATGCCCTGATCGAACGCGTGCACCGCCTGCACGGCGCTACCCGCTACTGCGGTGTGCCGCAACTGCGTGCCGCCTGTCAGCGCAGCGAAACCCTGCTGAAACAGAACGACCCCGCTGCGCCCGGCGCGCTGGACCTGCTCGATGCCGCGATCGAACGGCTGGCCAAAGAGCTACAGATCAGTGCCTAGCAGCCTGATCGGTAAAGCCGTTGATCCATGGACTCAAGCCTGTCCGAAGCCCTGCCGGCAGGCTTGCGGCATTTTCGACAGCCATGCGCCCCGCGGCGAATGCGGTCCGCCGGGCTAACAGGGTGTGCTGTCACGGTGCAGGACAAACCGAGGCGCAGCCCGCCCACGGACAAGGCTTGAGCCGGCGAATTTGATCTAATCAACTGACCGTACAGGCCACCAGGAGGCAGCATGCAAATCCTCTTTTTCAGTAGCAAGCCCTATGACAGCGAGAGCTTTAATGCCGCTGGCGCGCCCGCTGACTATCAATTGCATTTCCAGCAGGCGCGCCTGACCATCGACAGCGTTGCCCTGGCTGCGGGCCATGATGTGGTCTGCGCCTTTATCAATGATGAACTCTCGGCGCCGGTGCTGGAGCGCCTGGCCGCCGGCGGCACACGCCTGATTGCCCTGCGCTCGGCGGGCTACAACCATGTCGACCTCAAGGCAGCGCAGCGGCTTGGCCTCTGCGTGGTCCGGGTGCCCGCCTATTCACCGCACGCGGTGGCCGAGCATGCGGTGGCGTTGATCCTGGCACTCAACCGGCGCATTCACCGCGCCTTCAACCGCACCCGCGAAGGCGATTTTTCCCTGCACGGCCTGACCGGCTTCGACCTGCATGGCAAGAACGTTGGCATCATCGGCGGCGGCAAGATCGGGATGGTCTTCGCACGGATCATGGCCGGCTTTGGTTGCCGCCTGCAGGTGTTCGACCCGACTCCCGTAGCGGGCCTGGGAGCACTGGGCGGCAACCAGGTCTCACTGGCGCAACTGTTAGCCGATAGCGACATCATCAGCCTGCATTGCCCGTTGACGGAGAGCAGCCACCACCTGATCAACGCCCAGAGCCTGCACCAGATGAAACCCGGGACCATGCTGATCAACACCGGACGCGGCGCCCTGATCGATACCCCGGCGCTGATTGGCGCGTTGAAAAGCGGCCAGCTCGGCTACCTGGGCCTGGATGTTTACGAGGAAGAAGCCGAGCTGTTTTTCGAGGACTGTTCCGACCTGCCACTGCAGGACGACGTATTGGCACGCCTGCTGAGCTTCCCCAACGTCATCATCACCGCCCACCAGGCCTTCCTCACCCAGGAAGCGCTGGCAGCCATCGCCCGCACCACCCTCGACAACATCGCCGCCTGGGCCGCCGGCACACCGAGCAATCAGGTGCAGGCCGGCGCGTGATAGCATTTGCGCTGACTTGGAGGAACCATGGCCGAACACGACTTTCGCTACACCCTGCTCAACCCCGAACACACCCTGATTGAATGCCGCGCACTGGCACCGGGCCGCTACCAGGTCACCGGCAACGGCGGCTCGATGCGCAGCGGCGACAGCCTGCTGGTCACCCTCAAAGGCAGTCGCGAGCTGAGCATGCGCTTAGAGGTCGAAAAGGTACGCCACCTGATCAACCCAGCCGGGCAATGGGTTGCAGTCGCCAAAGGCCCGGTCTTTGGCGAATTGGCGATCTTCAATTGGCAGGTCAACTGCGACGGCTGTGCTGCCCAGCTCGACTTCGAGTTCGCCGTCGATGCCGCGCTGGGCAAGAAAGCCCAGGCGCCAGCAGCCGAAGCACGGATCCAGCAACTGGGCTGGAGCAGCCAGAAAGGCCACCACCTGTGCCCGCAATGCCGGCAGGAAGCGCCATGACACGTGCCCTCGCCGCCAGCCTGCTCAGCGCCAGCCTGCTCGGCTGCGCCAGTGCCCCGCTGCAACTCGAGACCGAACGCAGCTACCAAGTGGAATGGATTGGCGAACACCCGCTGATCGACCGCAGCCACCTGACCATCACATTCGGCGAGGACGGTCGTGCCTACGGTAACGCCGGCTGCAATCACTGGTTCGCCCGGTACAAGCTGGCCGGCCAACAACTCGCCTTCGACGCCGCCGGTAGCACCCGAAAAATCTGCGCCCCGGCGCTGATGGAGCAAGAAGCACGCTTCCTCGACAGCCTGGGCAAGGTGCGGCGCTGGGATGTCTCGCCGATCGAGCAGCTGCGCCTGTGGCCCGCAGAAGGCAAGCCGCTGCGCCTGTGGCCGGAACAAGGCTGATCTTCAAGCTGGGGGCAAACCGAACGCCTTGCGGAGACGCCTCCGCGGGGCCGGTTACCGCGTAAACAACTCCAACTGTTCATGGCGCCCACGCAAGTCGTGCAGGCGCACACCAACACCCAATAAACGCACCGGTTTGTTGCCGCGAGCGAAAGCCGCGCTCAGCAGCAGCCGGTAACTATCCAGATCCCAGCGTGCACCGGCCTGCTCCAGGGTGGTCTGGGTGAAGTCATGGAACTTGATCTTGACGAAGGGTTTGTCCGGCCGATAACTCGCATCCAGCCGCGCCATGCGCCTCGCCAACTCGTCGAGCAGCTGCGGCAGCTGCCCCAGACAGGCCGGCAGATCCGGCAGATCCTGATCGTAGGTGGTTTCCACGCTGACCGTTTGCCGGCGGCTGTCGGTCTGCACCGCACGCTCGTCAATGCCGCGAGCCAGCCCCCAGAGACGCTCGCCGAAACTACCAAACTCTTTCACCAGGCCCAGCTTGTTCCACTCACGCAGATCCGCGCAGGTACGGATACCGCGCCGCGCCAGCTTGTCGGCGGTCACCTTTCCGACCCCGTGCAGCTTACTCACCGGCAAGACAGCAACAAACGCCTCGACCTGATCCGGGGTGATCACGAACAAGCCGTTGGGCTTCTTCCAGTCGCTGGCGATCTTGGCCAGAAACTTGTTCGGCGCCACGCCCGCGGAGACGGTGATGTGCAGCTCCTGCGAGACCCTCCGGCGAATGTCCTGGGCAATTCGCGTGGCACTGCCGGCAAAGTGCGGGCTGTCCGAGACATCCAGATAGGCTTCATCCAGCGACAGCGGCTCGATCAGCTCGGTGTACTCACGGAAGATCGCCTGGATTTCGCGCGAAACCATCTTATAGGCATCCATCCGCGGCTTGACGATCAGCAAGTCCGGGCACAGTTTCAACGCATGCATGGAGGCCATCGCCGAGCGCACTCCATAGGCGCGGGCCTCGTAATTGCAGGTAGCGATCACCCCACGGCGATCTGCGGCGCCCCCCACCGCCAACGGCTTACCGGCCAGGCTCGGGTCGTCACGCATCTCGATAGCGGCATAGAAGCAGTCGCAGTCAACGTGGATGATTTTTCTCGCGCTCATGATTCGCAGTCGTTAATTCAGCAACCCGCTACTCGGCCGCAGAGGCCGCTGGCGCCGGCTCGACGGCGCCAGCCTCGGGCTCAGGCTTGTCCATATATGCCTGAATCACCAGGATGACGATCAGCATGAAGGCCGCCAAGGGCAACAGCTTCATCTTCTTCGGCACTGCGGCGCCACAGGCCGGACAAGTCGTTGCCTGGTTCGGTAGCGGCGCACCGCAAGCTTTGCATTCAAGTCCCATCATCATCCTCCAACTGAATAACCGCCGACTCTAGCCCAACAGCGGGTTGATGGGCTACGCCAGTGATCACCGGCCGGCACATGACCGCACCTATCAGACCCGCCCAGACATACAGCACGCCCAGCCTTATTCCTCCTCAAGCCCCGGCCTGCCAGGCCAGACGCCTGGCTGAAGCCCCCGGAACAACGCTAAGCATTTGAACAAACAACAGTTTTTCCAAGACAAGAGTTGACAGGCGGGTTTTTGACGATAGAATTGGCGCCGCGGGATGGAGCAGTCTGGTAGCTCGTCGGGCTCATAACCCGAAGGTCGTAGGTTCAAATCCTGCTCCCGCAACCAGATACTCAAGAAAGGCCACTCAATCGAGTGGCCTTTTTTGTTTGTG
>NZ_JAJISP010000003.1 GCF_022132145.1 Pseudomonas sp. MMS21 TM103
CGCGGGATGGAGCAGTCTGGTAGCTCGTCGGGCTCATAACCCGAAGGTCGTAGGTTCAAATCCTGCTCCCGCAACCAGATACTCAAGAAAGGCCACTCAATCGAGTGGCCTTTTTTGTTTGTGGCGACGGGGCTCTGCTCAGCAATGCTTAAGGTTCGCTCTTTAAGCTAGGCGCAGTTTTGAATCAACCACGCCGGAGCCACCCCAATCATGACCTGGAAAAACACCGAATTTCGTTACGGCAAGCTGTCCATCGGCTTGCACTGGCTGATGTTGCTGCTGATTGCTACGGTCTACTTCACCATGGAATACCGTGGCCTGTTCCCCAAAGGCAGTGATGGCCGCGCGCTGATGAAGCAACTGCACTTCATGCTCGGGCTGTCGATCCTGACACTGGTCTGGTTGCGCATCCTGACCCGGCTGATCGCACCTACCCCCCTGATACAGCCTGTCCCGCACAGGGTGCAGACGAAGCTTGCCAAGCTGATGTACCTGGCGCTCTATCTGCTCATGATTTGCACCCCACTGTTGGGTTGGCTGATCCTCAGCGCCGAAGCCAAGCCGATTCCGTTCTTCGGCCTGGAACTACCTGCACTGCTCAGCAAGGACCATGCACTCGCCAAGCAATTTGAACACTGGCACGTATGGATCGCCCAAGCCGGCTATTGGCTGATCGGCCTGCATGCGGCAGCCGGGCTGTTTCATCATTACGTTCGCGGCGACAATGCCCTGAGAATGATGCTGCCCAACCGCAAGTAATCCGCTTACCGGCACGCCACCTACAGAGAAGAAGGGCTCGCCACATGCTGGCAAGCCCTTCTTCTCTATAGGGTCCGAATCGCCCCACTGGGGGTTCAACGCACCCCGCACAACCATGCAGACTGTCTTGGCGACTCCACTGCCAGCGCCCGCTAATTGCCTCACTCGTCCAAGAGTACTGGCGAAGTTTGCGAGCCACCGCTAGAATTGCGCACTTTTTGATCAGTGGCGCCTCCAGCGCCCATCCTTCAAAGCCTGAGGTTCGCCGCATGTCCACCCCTGCCACGCCGAAAGTCGGATTCGTAAGCCTCGGTTGCCCGAAGGCCCTGGTCGATTCCGAACGCATCCTCACGCAACTGCGCATGGAAGGTTACGAAGTCGTATCGACCTACCAGGACGCCGACGTGGTGGTGGTCAACACCTGTGGCTTTATTGACAGCGCCAAGGCCGAGTCCCTCGACGTGATCGGCGAGGCCCTGGCCGAAAACGGCAAGGTCATCGTCACCGGCTGCATGGGCGTGGAAGAAAGCGCGATTCGTAATGTCCATCCCAGCGTACTCTCCGTCACCGGCCCGCAGCAGTACGAGCAGGTACTCAACGCCGTACATGAAGTGGTACCACCGAGCAAAGAACACAACCCGCTGATCGATCTGGTGCCACCGCAAGGCATCAAACTGACCCCGCGTCATTACGCCTACCTGAAAATTTCCGAAGGCTGCAACCACAGCTGCAGCTTCTGCATCATCCCCTCGATGCGCGGCAAGCTGGTCAGCCGTCCGGTCGGCGAAGTCCTCAGCGAAGCCGAGCGCCTGGTCAAGGCCGGGGTCAAGGAACTGCTGGTGATCAGCCAGGACACCAGCGCCTACGGCGTCGACATGAAGTACAAGACCGACTTCTGGAACGGCCAGCCGGTGAAAACCCGCATGACCGAACTCTGCGAAGCGCTCTCGAGCATGGGCATCTGGGTGCGCCTGCACTATGTCTACCCGTACCCGCACGTCGACGAGCTGATCCCGCTGATGGCCGCTGGCAAGCTGCTGCCCTACCTGGACATCCCCTTCCAGCACGCCAGCCCGAAAGTGCTGAAAGCCATGAAGCGCCCGGCCTTTGAAGACAAGACCCTGGCACGGATCAAGAACTGGCGCGAGATCTGCCCGGAACTGACCATCCGTTCGACCTTCATTGTCGGCTTCCCCGGCGAAACCGAAGAAGACTTCCAGTACCTGCTCGACTGGCTGAGCGAAGCCCAGCTCGACCGCGTCGGCTGCTTCCAGTACTCGCCGGTTGAAGGCGCATCGGCCAACCTGCTGGATAACCATGTACCCGACGACGTCAAACAGGATCGTTGGGATCGCTTCATGGTGCATCAGCAGGCGATCAGCGCTGCACGCCTGCAGCTCAAGGTTGGCAAGGAACTGGAAGTACTGATCGATGAAGTCGACGACCAGGGTGCAGTGGCGCGCTGCTATGCCGACGCCCCGGAGATCGACGGCAGCGTGTTTATCGCCAGTACCGACGTCCAGCCCGGCGACAAGGTACGGGTACGCATCGTCGACGCCGACGAATACGACATGTGGGCCGAGCTGGTCTGAACCGCTGCGCCCCTCGTCCGAGGGGCGCGTGTTTCTGCTCTAAACTGCTTATAAACCCCTAACCAGGCCGGGCCAATGGCCAGACTCAAGGTCTATTACGATGGCGCCTGCCCGCGCTGCATAGCCGACCGGCGGCGTTATGAGAAGCTGCGCACGCGCAGCGATGACAGCGTCGAGTGGGTGGACATCACCGGCAAGGAAGATCAGTTGCGTGCGGCCGGTATCGACCCGTACCTGGCACTGACCGAACTCCACGTTGAAGACGGCCACGGCCGCATCCACCGCGAACTGGACGCTTACATCCTGCTGATGTCACGCACTCCGGCCCTGCGCCCGCTGGCCTGGCTACTTGGCCTGCCTGGCCTCAAACCCATGTTCTCCTGGTGCTACCGTCACTGGGTACTGCGCCGCCTGCAGCAAGAGGGGCGGCTGTAGCAAGGCGCCGAATTGCTCAGCGCCATCGACCGGCTGGCTGGATACGCGAAGCGGCAATGACCGTGCCGTAGATCTCCTTGACCCCCGCGGCGAACTGTTCAATGGAGTGTTCCTCGGCCACCAGCAGGGCGTGCCTGGACATTTCGTCACGCAGCCGATCATCCTCGAGCAACAGGATCACCCGTGCGCACCACTGGGCAATGTTCTCCGGGGTCTTGAAGCCGTTATAGCCCTGCCTGATCACATCATCGATACCACTCGAGCGTACCGCCACCACTGGCAAACCGGCGGCCATGGCCTCCAGGAGCACCATGCCCTGGGTCTCCGACTTGGACGCGAACAGAAACAGCTCGCCCAGCCGGTAGTAAATCGCCATGTCCTCGGGTGGTACGGCGCCGAGCAGTCTGAAATGGCGAGCAAGGTCCAGCTCGTCGATACGCCTGAGCAGCCGCTCACGCTGATGGCCATCACCGATCATCAGGACGAGGAAGGGACGCTCGGTCTGCCCGCGCAGACTGGCGATCGCATCGATCAGGAAATCGATGTTTTTTTCATTGGAAAGCCGCGAAACACTGATCAGGACTTGCTCCTCGCCAATGCCCAGCGACGCCCTGAGACGGCCGACCTGCTCCTCTGTGACGGCGTGAAAGCCCTGGCAGTCGATGCCCGTGGGTTGTATGAAGACGGGTTTCTTCACGCCGATCAAGCGCAAATATTCTTCGGCGGAGTATGTGGGCACGATCACCGCATCGCATTTATTGGCAAAGCGCTTGATCAGCGCATGGGAGATCAAGTTGCGAAAGAGCATGCCCGGCAGCGGCACGAAGTGAGCATAGTGTTCCAGCCGGGTATGGTAGGTAAGAACCGCCGGCACCCGCAGCCGATGCGCCAGCAACAGGCCCAACGAGCCGAGCCAGAACGGATGGTGCAGATGAATCAGGTCGGGGCGAAAGTCTCTGACCGCCTGACCGATACGTCTTAGGAAAATATTGGCCAGGCGGAATTCCTGCTTCTCGCCCATGGCCAGGATCGACGGTACCCGGACGACATCTGCCTCCTCGCGCGGCTGGTCCCGATAACTGGGCGCGATGACCAGAACAGCGTTGCCCATGGCGTCCAGCCCCCGGCGCAGCCGCTCGATCGAGATGGGAACGCCACCGATGAATGGCAGGTAGTTGTTGGTGAACATCACCACTCGCAGCGGCTTCTCCACCCAGGGCGAGGGATCCAGATCGAAATTCGGGTAATAGTCGCGCTCGACGAAGGCCAGCGCGTAGAGCTTGATCGCGGCGATGGTCAGACCGCAGACCAGCAGGATGAAGTTCAGATAGCCCACGTAGAACAGCGAATAGATGAAGAACCAGAGGCTCTCGAGTTGCTTGAAGAGCGGGTGCTGGCCCACGTCGAGACGCTGCAACTGGATACCGACGCCCTGGGCAGATACCGACACCTGCACATAGTGATGGAAACTGGCCTGATCGCTCAGCAGCAGTCCCCCCGCCCCGCCGCTGCTGATGAACCGGGTATTGCCGCGCCGCTGCTCGGAAAACAGCGGCAGGTTGGCGGCAAACACCGCATCGACAGGGTATTCAGCGAACAGCCCCAGCAGCGCTTCACGAAACGCCGCTGGCTGCAGGTAATCCTGCTCGTCGGCAAGGCGGGGAGGCACTTCGCCGTGCAGCAGCGGCAGGCCGGTAAAGACAAAGGTTTGTTGTGCATCACTCTGACCCAGGAGATCCCTGAGCCAGAGAATCTGCCAGCGCCAAGGCGTTTTGCCGGTGCTGTCGAGAAAGATGAAGTGGCTGCTGTCGGCGCGGAAACTGAAAAAATGCGGGCCGAAGTGCTCGTAGAACCGATAGCTGCCGAACTCCTCGTATTCATGGGCGCCAAAGGTCAGCAAGTAGGGCATCTGCAAATGACTCAGGGTGCCGTGCAATGCCCGGTACTTGTCCTCGCCGCCGCCGCTGACCGCATTGCCGGCGGAGATGATGAAATCGACGCCGGATGCATTCAGCATGGGAATAATCCGTCGTTCGAAAATGCCGACGGAATTATTGATATTGCCCACCACCGCGAAACTGAAGCTGTCCCGGTTTTGCAGCCGCGCCTGAATTGCCTCTATCTGACTGGTGTGTTCGGCCGCGAAGTCGGACAGCACGATGTTCAGATAGACCTTGTAGCCCAGCAGCAGGCAGACAATCAGCACATTGCAATAGAAAAGGACCTTGAGCGGGCGGCGCACTGTCATTGAGGACTGATCCGGCTACGGGCCTGGACGCACTGCTCCACCGCCAAGCTGATGATTCTGCCACGAGCTTGAGCGACAAAAGGCCGGTTCGCCCTCACCTGCAAGCAGTCGATCGGGCATCACCAGTCCTGCAAGCCTAAGTCGCCCTCGATGCGCTAAGCATAGACAGCCGTGGCGCAGGCCACGCAGAAGACTCACCGACGCCAGCAGGCGGAGTCATTGCTCAGGCCTCACTGCAGCGCCTGACGAATGTCAGAAAGCAAGGCCTGGTCCGCCGTGGGTTTGAGCAATGTGCTGCTGGCAATAACCTGACCGGATGCATTCAACAAGGTGACCCTGGTGTTGTGGCTTATTTCGCCATTGTCCAGCGCCCGATACTTGATCTTCAGCACTGCCGCCATGGCACGGGTCTGGCCCTCATCGGCCGCCACCGCCAGACGAAAAAAGCGCTGGTCGAGCTGATGCATGTGGCTCAGATGGGCCAACGAGGCTGGCGTGTCGTGCTGCGGATTCAGGCTGACCATCAGCACCCGAAGCGTACCCTGCTCGGGCTGGAGTTCGGCGATGGTACGCTGCAGGCTCTGCATGAGCACTGGACAGGCCGATGCACAATCACCATAGAACATGGTGACCAGCAGCGGCTTGCCGGCCATTTCACGCCAATCAAAATGCTCACCCCGGGCATCGGTAAGGGGCATGGCCAACCCATACAACGAGTCGGCGGGCACGCTGGCGAGCGCGGCATTGACAGGTGCTTCCTGAGCCCACGGCAATATGCCGGGGGCCACCAACAAGACAGCGGACAACAAGGCGCCGTGCAGCGCCTGACTCAGACGTTTGACTCTAGTCATTGAGGGTTCTCGATAAATGAGGGGCTGGCTCGCGGGCGCAGCGAAAGCCCAGAAAGTTGCCGCCCTGATCAGCCTCCATGGCCGCTAGCAGGGACAAACGAATCAGAACTGCGTAGTTGTTTTTGTCGCTCAGCGACAGCGCCGCGCCACCGCAGAACGCCAGCTGTTTCTGCTCGCCCTGTGTCCGACTGTCGGCGCTGACGAACAGACCATTGAAGTCCTCGACCCACTCCCACATCAGCCCATGCAGATCATGGATCCCGTAGTAATTGGCCGATTGCAGACCTATGGCCTGGGGCGACTGGCTGGCCGGACGCGAATACCATGCGAGAATTCGTGCCAACCAAAGCGGATCGCCCCGCGCATCGGCACGCTGCTCGTCGGCTGCGGCGGCAAACTCCCACTCGTACCAGGTTGGCAACCGCGCCTGTTCACTTGCACAGTAGGCCTGGGCGGCATGCCAGCTGACCTGGGTTACCGGTGCGTCAGCCTGCAATGGTGCAAACACCAGCGGCCCAGCCCACGAAGCCAGATAGTCCTTGCCCGCCAGCACGGCAGGTACCCTGCCTCGCCGCCATTGCGGGTGTGCCTGGAGAAACCCCTGGTACTCGGCATTGCTCACCGGCCTGTTACGCAGCCAGAACGGCTGAATGCTGGCCGGCGAACTTTCGCCATCTGCTGGCAATACGCTGCGAAACTCACCACCGCTTAACAACCGGTAATCGGCGGCCCAGGTACTGCAGGCGATGCCCGCGCAGCAGAACAGCACCGCACGGGCCGCCCAGGCGCACTTCAATGCCTGGCTCACAACTTCTTGATCTGACGCATCTCTCTGACCATCTTCGGGGTCAGCACGGGTTTCCCCTGGTTCATGTCGACGTTGATGTAATTGATCACCGCCGCCACATCTTCGTCATTCAGGTCCTGCGCAGGCATTACACCGTTGTAGTGTTCGCCATTGACCACCAACTCGCCACTGCGCCCGTACATGACGATGTGAGCCATCTCATACGGCCGCTCTTGGAAAAAATCGGAGTTGGCCAAGGGCGGAAACACCCCGGCAACGCCCGAACCATCCGGCAAGTGGCACGCCGCACAAACCCGCTCGAACACCCCTTTGCCGCGCGCCAGCGGCATTGCGCTCTCGGACACAGCCGCTGCAACGGCTTTAACCGGCGCGCCCGCCAAGACCGGCAATGGTGTTTTCAAACCCTGGCTATAGATCTCCGGTTGCGCTGCTCCGCTGACAGTCAGCAGACCGACTGCCCCCTTGTTGAAGGCACGGGTCAAGGAGTGATCGACCAACGTCAGATTACCCGGCACCTTGGGCACGAATTCGACAATGGTTGAGCCGCCGGGCGGCACCAGAGTGGTCTGCACATTCTCCTGAAAATGGCTACCGCCATCGCCATACACCCGGTCGAAAATCGCCCCGATCACATGAAAGCTGGACACTAAATTAGGGCCGCCGACGCCGAAGTACATGCGCACTTTTTCACCGGCATTAGCGGTCAGCGAGCTCTCGCCAGTGAGGGCGCCATCGGCACCGTTAAACAATACATAGGTGGGCTTTTCATCGACCGCTTTCTGCATGTCAAAATTCTGCAGACCCTCGGCGCGGTAGGCACCCGAGGTATAGAAATCGCCCTGCATTACATAGTATTCGCGGTCAACCTTGGACATGCCCTCTTTGGGTTCGACCAGAATCATGCCGTACATGCCATTGGCCACATGCATGCCCACGGGCGCCGTGGCGCAGTGATAGACATACAATCCCGAGGCCAAGGCCTTGAAGGTGAAGACCGCTTCGTTGCCCGGCGCGATCAGGGTTTGTGCAGCGCCGCCACCCGGGCCAGTCACCGCATGCAAATCGATATTGTGCGGCAGTTTGTTGCTGGCCAGATTCTGCAGATGCAACTCGACAGTATCGCCTTCACGCACACGGATCATTTTTCCCGGCACGGTGCCGCCAAAGGTCCAGAACATATAGCGCGTACCGGGCGCTATTTCTCTCTCGACCTCCTCCACGGTCAGATTGACCACCACCCGTGCCGGGCTCTTACGGGTAATTGGCGCCGGCAGCGCCGGGGGCGCAACCAGTTCCTGAACGATCACCGGCAAATCCGCTTCGGTCGCGGCGACTGCGGCTGTCGAGGCCAGCGCCACCATACAAGACAGCAGGGCGAATTCCGTTAGTGCACGGGTGTAATTACGTTCTTTCATGGGCCTGTCCTCATCCTTACTGGCAGAAGTATTGATAAATCCAGGCGAAATAGTTGCATGCCTAACGAATCATTGATTGACCATAATCAACGTCCTGAAAATTCGCAGAAATACTCATTGCGCAGGGAAGCAGCATGAAAAGGATCGTTATGACCAACGCCATTCGTCCCGATATTCAGGCAGGCAGTATTTCCCGACACCGCCTTCCAGCCCCAATCAAGAGGCCGCGGGCATGGCCGCATCCTTCCAACCCAAATCCGGCTTAGCCGTGGGTTACAGAAGGCAAGAGCTATAGTTGCTGATGGCATCGTTCGAGCAGCCGACTGCCAGACCGGCAGCTGCAGGACGGACAAATATTTAGTGCTTCACCGCGCCAGCTCCTGATGTGTGCGGACAGTTACCGTCCAGCGCGGCTTTCAGCCTAACGGAGGCTTACCATGACTTTAGTCAGCGAAATTGCGCCGGACTTGTATCGCCTATCGACCTACGTGCCGGAGGCAAACCTGCAGTTCAACCAGTTCCTGCTACGCGACGAGCAGCCCTTGTTGCTGCATACCGGCATGCGCGGCCTCTTTCCATCCGTCAAGGAAGCAGTGGCTCGCCTGATCGACCCGGCGACGCTGCGCTGGATCGCCTTCAGTCACTTCGAGGCCGATGAGTGCGGCTCGCTACGCGAGTGGCAGACCCTGGCGCCAGAGGCCTGCGCCCTGTGCAGCCTGGTTGGCAAGCTGGTGAGTGTCGACGATGTGGTGGCCGCCAGGCCGGCTCAGGCGCTCGATGATGGGGAACTGATCAGCACCGGCAAATATCGTTTGCGCTTCCTGCGTACACCGCACGTCCCCCACTGCTGGGATGCCGGATTGTTCTTCGAGGAAACCCAGGGCACCCTGCTCTGTTCCGACCTCTTCCACCAGAACGGCGATGTCGAGCCGTCGACCTCCGCGGACGTGATCGGCAGGGCCAGGCAAACATTGCTGGACTATGAAAGCAGCCCGTTCGCCGCCTACATGCCTTACACCGCACAGACCGCACCCACGCTCGAGCGCCTGGCGCAGCTCAAGCCCAAGACGCTCGCGACCATGCATGGTTCGACCTTTACCGGCAATGGTGAACAGGCTATCCGCGACCTCGCCGCTGTGATGAAGGAAGTTCTCGGCGCCGACTGATCCAAGCGGAGCGGTACGGCTATCACCCCCTACCCCCCGCACGCCCTGGTTACAGGATTGTCGCCTGCAGCCAGCGAGGACAAGGCACCCACGGTGATCCCTCTACCGCTGAAGTGTCCGGACTGGCCAAGAATTTGCGCTGTCTCCCGATCAATAGAGCATCGATCACACCCAGGATGGCTCGAAGCGAGTAGAATGCGCGCCCGTCGTGCTGGGAGCGCGCGCTGGGCACACAAGGACGCTGTCATCGAGGAGTTTTATCTTGCGCCTACTAATCACCCTGGCCAGCTGCCTGTTGCTCGGCGCCTGCACCGGGAACCCGCCGTCGACCTATGAACACGCCGCACGCTCGGCGCAGGGCCCGATCGCCAAAAGCAATCTCGAAGCCATCCACAATGTCCAGGCGATCCCCCTGCCACTTAATCCCGGGCTGCTGCCGCGAACCTGGCAGATCGGCGCGGATGAGCCGCGCCTGGACTTCGGTAGCTCGATCTCCAATTACCGGGTGTTCTCCCTGGAACTGAAAAAGGGCGAGCGCTATGCGCTCAACGTCAATTCGCCGTGCCACAACGCCTGCCTGGGTTTCAACAAGTTCGCCCTCAAACCGCGGGCACTGCTGCTCGACGCCTACGGCACTGTGATCGCGAGCGAACCAACCCCCGCCACCGGCCTGGTCGGCCAGGTAAGCCTGGGCTGGGATGGCGAGGCGCCGGAAGATGGGACTTACTACCTGCTAGTGGCTGCGGACAATGAAGACATCGGCAAAACCATCGTGATCGACAACATCTGGATCAACAACTCGCCCTTGATGGCAGTGAATGTCGGCATGCACAGCGCACCTTTAGGCCAGATCAACGCCCTTCCCACGTCCAAGGACAAGTAAGAATAGCGCCTGCCGGGTCAAACAGCCGCCCGCGGCGCAGCCTATCAGGCAGCCGAACGCCTGCGACACAGTGCTGACCCTGGGCGCCGCACATGGCCGCATTCGACGACAATGCCAGCCGGCCGAACCCAGCATGCGCCTCGACAACACGAATTCGCGCCTAACGGTCGGCCTATTGACCAGAAGCAATGCACGTCACGCATAACGCCTTAGCCTGTAGCGAACACCCCCCGAGGGTCTACACAGTCGTAACGCGCGAGGTTCATATGAGTATCACGTCCGCCAGCATCTGCGAGGCCGCCGACCAACTGCAGGGTTTTGTCGGCTTCAATGCCAGAACCGGCCAACATATCGTGCGCTTCAGCGAAGATTCGTTCGGCCTGGATGTGCCGCAAGACAGCATCACCCCAAGTTGCGAGTTCGTCTGGTGCGCCGGACCAGATCAGCTGATGACCCTAAAGCGCGAGCGCCTGCAATTGCTGCTCGACCTGCGCATCGACGAGCGCCTGAATATCGGCGAAGCGCTGCGGCGCTACATGCAGCGCCAGGATCTACCGGAAATCACTGCCGAACGCCTGCTTCGCCACGCCTGAGACCATGACGGCCGCCCCAATGCCACGCCGGAGCAACCAGCGGACTGGCATTGGGCTGCCGAAGTTGCGCGACTGTCCGGCTATTCTATTGGTCAGTCATCGGCGTAGACTTCGATCCATCCAGGCTCATGCCGTCGGGAGGTGGTAATGACTGAAACCCCTAGGCTTCACGCATCACTCAACCGCTGTCTAGACCGAGGTGAAGATCATGAGCAAAGGCATGGACTCGAAGAAACAGGCGAAAAAGAAACCGCTTAAAACTGCGCAAGAAAAGCGCATGGAGAAAAAGGGCAAACACGCCGACAAATCCCTGCTCGGCAGTCACTCCACCAGCGCCTGAACCACTCGCCCAGCACAGGCCAATGGCCTGCTGCTGGGCAGATAGACCGCGAATCCGCCGCTCTCGATAAACGACTGACCCCGCATGCCCGATCTGCACTGCCGCGCCCTTCCGGCCCCACTGCTACCGCTGGTGGATGAGTTCTATCGCGCCCATCGCTCCCCCATGCGCATCGACCGCCAGGCTCAGGTGTGGGTCGTGCAGCACGCAGAGATTGTCGCCGCCCTATGCCTGCGCCCCCTGGCACAGGGGTATTGGCTTAGCGGCCTGTTCGTCGCACCAAGTCAACGCGGCCAGGGGCTGGCGCGCCAATTGCTCGAACAGGCCCTGGCGCAAGCCTGCGAACCGGTCTGGTTGTTCTGTCATCCAGAACTGCACAGGTTCTATGCAGGCCTGGGCTTTATGCCCTGCCCCAGGCTACCCACGGCACTCGCCGAGCGGCTGTCACGCTATCAGCGCAAGAAAAACCTCATCGCCCTGTACCGTTAGCAGGAATACTGGTCAGGGTCTCGGCAGACAGATACCGCACCATTGGCCAGCTTGGCGCATATGCTGGCACTTTGTTCAACTTTTGCCCTTGCCGGTTTCGGCAAAGCTCTGCATCCTTCACCCATAACAACGACAAGAGCCTTTCATGGCCAGACTGACCCAGCGACTGCTCAAGCGGCTGCGCAATGACTTCCAGTTGTCCATCATTACCCTGATGAGCCTGTTCGGCATCATGGGCATCTCGCCCTATGCCGTGTATCGGCTGGCCGAAGGCAATTACCTGGTCAGCGCGGCCGATACCACCATCGTATTCTCTACTGCCTGTGCCGTGCTCTACGCCTGGCGCACCGGCGACACAGTCAAACCCGGCATCTACCTGGCGATCGTTTTCTCGCTGGGCGCGACGCTGATCGCCATCAACCTGGGGGTCAACGGGTTGTTCTGGATCTACCCGCTGATCCTGTTCAACTTCTTCATGGTTTCCCCGGGGAAAGCCGTGGTGGTCACCGTACTGGTGCTGTCGACCCTCGCTGGCTATGCACTGCTGGTACCGGGCACGGTATTCGAGAGCAGCTACCAGATGGTGTCATTCCTGGTCACCGGCATGCTGGCCAGCGCCATGACCTTCATCTTCGCCTACCGCACCCGCAGCCAGCGCGACCAGTTGCAGATCCTGGCGATCCAGGACCCACTGACCGGTGCGCGCAATCGCCGAGCGATGAATGAAGAACTGAAGATCGCCGTCTCCACCCATCGTCGGCACGGCAACAGCTATGGCGTACTGGTCATGGACCTCGATCACTTCAAACAGGTCAACGACAAGTTCGGCCACCAGGCGGGCGATCAGGTGCTGGTCGCCTTCGTCGACCTGATCAAGTGCTGCTCACGCCAGGAGGATCGCCTGTTCCGCTTCGGCGGCGAAGAGTTCCTGTTGCTCTTGCCCAACACCGACGAGCGTGGCCTAAAAGCCGCGTCGACTCATCTGCAACAACAGATCGCACAAAACCTGCCAGGCCCGGGCGGTCCCGTGACCGTCTCGATTGGCGGCGCCATCCTGCGCGACGACGAGCACTGGGAATCCTGGCTGGGACGCGCCGATCGATGCCTGTATCAAGCCAAAAGCGCCGGACGCAACCGCACCATCATCGATGGCGCACCGCTCAACCCGGAGCCACTGCCCGCGCAATAGCGCGCGGCACCAGCTGGATCTGCAGCGGACGCAGCAACCCTGGCGAAGCACTTGCTCCAGCGAGTACGCTGGCGCTGTAGATACGTCCCGTCCCGGCCATGAAGATGACGCGCCCAATCACGCGAAAAATATCGGTCAGTGGTTGTAACAAGGCGGGCATCAGCCAGTCTATTAAGCACATTCCCGTGCAGAGAATTGCCATGAAACGTCGCTCATTCCTTCAGGGCATGGCCTTGCTGCCCTCCCTGCCCCTACTTGCCAGCCATGCACCGCGCAGCCAGGCTGCGACTGTTGTGCCGCTGACCAAAGCGCACAGCGAGTGGCGCGAACTGTTGTCGCCAGAAGCCTATGCGGTTCTTTTCGAAGAGGACACCGAACGGGCAGGCAGCAGCCCGTTGAACCAGGAACAACGCGCGGGTACCTATATCTGCGCCGCCTGCTATTTGCCGCTGTTCGACAGCCAGCACAAATACGAAAGCGGTACCGGCTGGCCCAGCTTTACCCAGGCGATTGCCGGCCACACTGAATTCAAGCGTGACTTCAAACTGATCTTCCCGCGTACCGAATACCATTGCGCCCGTTGCGAGGGGCACCAGGGCCACCTGTTCAATGACGGCCCGCCGCCTCGCGGCGAACGCTGGTGCAACAACGGCGTCGCGTTGCGTTTCATTCCCCAAGGTGAAGCCTTGCCTGCACTCAGGAGTTGAACATGACCGCCAAAGTCCGATTCTGGCTCTCCCACGGACCGCTGACAGCTGCCGCCCTGCTCCTGGCTGGGCTGCTCAGCGCCTGCGGACCGAGTTCGGCCGAAACAAGCCAGGTGCCGGCAACCATGCCGAGCGATTCCAGCTCACAGGGTGCTGGTGTGGCGGTGTTCGCCGGGGGCTGCTTCTGGTGCACCGAGTCGGATTTCGACAAGGTGCCCGGCGTACTGTCCACCACCTCCGGCTACATCGGTGGCCACGTGAAGAATCCCACTTACCAGCAGGTATCGGCCGGCAATAGCGGTCATATCGAAGCGGTGCAGGTGCGTTATGACCCGAGTCGGACCAGCTACGCCAAGCTGCTCGAAGCTTATTGGCCGACTATCGATCCACTGACCCCGAACGCGCAGTTCTGCGACCACGGCTCGCAATACCGCAGCGCCATCTTCTATAGCACAGCCGAGGAAAAAGCCCTGGCCGAAGCCTCGAAAGCGGCCCTGCAAGCCTCGGGACGCTTCAGCCAACCGATCGTCACGGAAATCCTGCCCGCCACCACTTTCTATCCCGCCGAGGACTATCACCAGGACTACTACCAGAAGAATCCGCTGCGCTACAGCTACTACCGGCACGGTTGTGGCCGCGATGCGCGCCTGGAACAACTCTGGGGCAAAAAACACTAGTGCATGCACCAGGCCACAGGCATGCCTGTGGCCTGTTCGCAGCAGCTCCCGCCCTGCGAACTTACTTCAGCGCGTCCTCTACGCTCTGCAACGCGGCACTGGCGCATTGCTCATCGAGATGGCCGCCGGGAGCGCCACCTATGCCAACGGCGCCGATGACCTGATCGCCGAACTTTATCGGCAGGCCGCCGCCGAGCACCAGAAAATCATCGATCATCGGCAGGTACTGGGCACCGGGATTCTTCTGCACCATGGCCAGCACGGAGGAGGTCGGCGCCTTGGTCGATGCCGAGGTATAGGCCTTGCGCCGGCTGGCATCGACCGTATGCGGTCCGGCATTGTCGGCGCGCAGCACGGCTCGCACGTTACCGGCGCGGTCGACGACTGTGGCGGCGACGTTATAGCCCTGGGCTGCACAGCTCTGCACGGCGACAGTAACGATCTGCGCGGCGAGCGCCTGGCTGATGTTGCGTTCGCTGACGACCTCGGCCTGTGCCTGCAGGCTCAGCGCGGCGAGGGTGGTGAGGGTGAGGCTGGCGAGTGATTTCATCGAGTTGCTCCAGTTGGGAATCGGTCAGTTCCGAGGCCACAATTCTGTGGCTCGACGTACCGCCACCACCATCGGCTCGACTGCCCAGCAGACTCGGTAAAACTACCCAGCCCGCCCCTCAGGGGGTCTCGATGGCCTTGAGGTAGAGCCTGACCAATTGCGCCAGCGAATCCACCTGCAGCTTCTCGAACAGGTTGGCCCGATGGGTCTCCACCGTTCGCGGTGAAAGGCCCAGCACCCGGGCGATCTGCTTGTTGGAAAGGCCCTCGGCGATCTGCCCGAGTACCTCTCGCTCACGGTCGGTCAGGCGCGCCAGGCGCTCCTGTGCCGCACGTGAGACGCTGGTTTTTTGCCGACGGCCGATATGGCTGCGAATGGCCGTCTGTACAGCTTCGATCAGCTCACCTTCGTCCACCGGTTTACTGAGAAACTCCAACGCGCCGCTGCGAAACGCCCGCCGGCAGGCTGCCAGATCGCCATGTCCGGTAAGCATGATCACCGGCAGATCGATCTGCTCGCCGGCCAGACGCTCGAGCAATTGCAGGCCGGACTCGCCGGGCATGCGGATATCCAAGATCAGGCAGCCAATGGCATCGGCATCCCAGCCGGCGATGAAAGCCGTGCCACTGGCATAGGCATCACTGCCCAGGCCGATGGAGCGCAGCAGCAAGGCCAGCGCCTCGCGCACATCCGGATCGTCATCCACCAGGTAGACCACAGGGGAGGATTCATTCATTGGCACTGTACCTGCGTGGCGACGGGCAGAATAACGCTGAACCGGCAGCCGCCTGCCGGACTGGGCTCGACAGCAAGCCTGCCGCCGGCCTGCTCGATGATACTGGCACAGAGTGTCAGGCCAAGCCCGAGGCCGCCTGGCTTGGTGGTGTAGAAGGGTTCGAACAGACGAGCGGCCGCCTCGGCGCTGAGACCCGGGCCGGAATCGGCGATCTCCAGGCGCAGCACTTGCCCCTCCTGGGTCAAGTGGATGTCGAGTCGGCGCTCGGCGCACTCGCTCATGGCCTCGGCGGCATTCAGCAGGAGGTTGACCAGCACCTGCTCGAAACCAACGGCATCGCCCAGCACCGCCGGCAGTCCGCTGGATAATGCGGTTTTGACCTTGATCTGCTGACGGCGCAGGGTCGCCTGAGTCAGCGCCAGTGCTTCCTCCACCACGCCGCGCAAGTCCACCGGTTCGACCCGATCAGCCTTAGGCGAGAGAAACTGACGCAACCTATGCACGATCGCGCCGGCACGCTTGGCCTGCCGCGCCAGGTTACCGGCGGCCTGCTGGGCACCCGACAGATCCACCGGGTCATCGGCCATGAAATGTGCCAGTGCCTGGCTATTGGCCAGAATGGCCGCCAGCGGCTGGTTCAGTTCGTGGGCAATACCGGCAGCCAACTCGCCCATGCTGTTGATCCGCGATGCCTGGGCCAAGGCCAGTTGACGCCGGGCGATGCTGCTGTGCCGGTATTGCACGAAGGCCCAGCAGCACAGCAGACTGATCGACAACAGCGTGACGATACCGATCGCCAGCCGCAGCCAGGGCAGTTGCTCGGGCAGGGGCGACTGCTCGGTCGCCAGCTGGAAAGGCTGGGAGTGACTGCCCAAGGCCTTGCGGAACAGCAACGGGGTCAAGTCCGACCAGCGGCTCGCTTGCGCGGTAACCTGCCAGAGCAGCAGACCATCATCAGTGGTCAGTTGTGCAGTCATCCGCTCGGCCGGCAATTCCTCCAGCTGCAGCAGGCGAGCACCGGCGATGCGGATGGCGTATAGCGTGCCAGTCGGGCTGGAGCGCAGCAGGCGATAGTGCTCGGGGTCATCGGCCAGCACCCACAGTCGGGCTTGCCTCGACAGCGCCGGCAAGGATTCAAGCGTAGCCGCAGCCAGAGCGGGCGAAGCCTGGCTGGCATTGCGCTGCCAGCGCCCAGTGGGTTCCCTGCGGTAGCGTTCGATGCCGACAATCTGCGGGTAGCTGCGCTGCAACGAGCCGGCGAAACTCTCGAACAATGCCGTCGAAGTACCCAGCGACTGCTCGGCAGCCACCAAGGCGGCTAGAATCGCTTCATGTTGTTCGGCACGCTGGGTCAGCAGGCGATGGAGAATCCGCGACTGAGTCTCGAACGCCTCGTATGTGCGCCCCCGTTCCTCCCCCAGCAGCCAGTAGGCATAACCCAGGGACAGTCCCAGCCAGACCAGCAAAGCAGCGAGCCAGGGCGATAGTGGTTTGCGGTTCATGGTGCGGCGTCGCGGGTGCGCAACCTGAGTATCTGCATCGAAGTGCTCTCGGAAGGGATGGCCGGACCAATGCGCCAAGCAACTGGCCAATCAGCAACAGAGTGTGCCATTGCGGCACAGCCTTTGTCGTTTCCGTAGGACTACGTAGAGCGATAGCGACGAGTAGGCCTCGCACTACAAGGGAGAGAGTTGGTGCCGTTGAGAGGAATCGAACCCCCGACCCCATCATTACGAATGACGTGCTCTACCAACTGAGCTACAACGGCAAATGCCTGGGCATTATTCAACGGAGTCCGTGGTCGCTCAAGCAGGTTTTTTGAAAACCAGCGCTCGCATCGCGCCCACAGGCAGAACCATGCCCAGCAGCACATTGCTGCCGGGTAGGTGCTGTTACTTGGCGGACAACTCGATGCGGTCCTCGTGAATCACGATGCGACCCTGCTTGTACAAACCGCCGATGGCCTTCTTGAAGTTGCCTTTGCTGACGCGAAACAGGGCGCTGATGGCCTCTGGCGAACTCTTGTCATTGAGGGGCAGCACGCCATCGTGCTCGCGCAGTTTGGCCAGGATCTGCTCGCCCAGGCTGCTCGCCGCTTCCTGCCCAACCGCCTGCAGACTGAGACTGATCTTGCCGTCGGCGCGCACTTCCTTGATGAAGCCTTTTTCCTGCATGCCGCTGCGCACGAACTTGAACAGTTCGTTCTTGTGGATCAGGCCCCAATGCTTGCCGTTGATGATCGCCTTGAAGCCCATGTCGGTGGACTCGACCACCAGCAGGTCGACTTCCTGACCGGCCGTGTAGGTGGCCGGCACGGTGTCCAGGTAGCGATCCAGGCGGGCAGTGGCGGTGATGCGCTTGCTGCGCTTGTCGAGAAACACGTAGACCACGCAGTAGTCGCCGACTTGCAGCGGGCGCTTTTCTTCCGAGTGAGGCAATAACAGATCTTTCGGCAAACCCCAGTCAAGAAATAAACCGACGCGGTTGATATCGACCACTTTCAGGCTGGCAAATTGGCCCACCTGCACTTTCGGTGTTTCCGTGGTGGCGATTAACTTGTCATCGCTGTCCAGGTAAATAAATACATTCAGCCAGTCTTCCACCTCACTTGGCGTGTCCTTGGGGATATAGCGCTTTGGCAGCAATATTTCGCCATCCGCGCCGCCATCCAGATACAGGCCAAAGTCGGTGTGTTTCACGACCTGCAAACTATTCATTCGTCCAATTACAGCCATGGTGCCCTACCCTCGTTGCGAGCCGGACATTCTACCTGAGTTGTGGCCTGGATTCTCGGCGCCGACACGCGAACGCGCAGGGCCTTGCCAGGGCAGCTCGGACCGACCCGACCAGTGGGAACCAGCCGTTAATCAAACCAGCGGACGGCTCATTCCTTTGACAGACACTCAATAAAACAATGACTTACTCAATGCCATCAGCACCATGCACACCCGCGACCACTATCGGCCCTAGGCGCATATTGAGTTGCCAGCGTTATTTACCAAGCATTTGTCAAGCCGTTCAGGTACAATCTGCGGCCAAATTAATTTTTAAATAGGTTAATGGCCGCCATGCGTGTTAAAGCATCAAACAGCAAGCCCAAACCAGCTCCAGCCGTTGAAACTAGCGCTTCGATTGATGCGCAGATTGCCGCTTTCTTGAACTCCGGCGGTGAAATCCAGCAGATCGCCAAAGGCGTCAGTGGCCAGGTCTACGGTGCATCCAAGCAGATCACCATTGGCAAAAAATAGCCAATAGCGACCTTAGCCCGCAGCGCTTTGCTTACCCGATAAGGCGCTGGGCTACCGCTTCATCCCCCCTTCCCGCAATCAAGCCCCAGCCCTCAGTGCAGCCTGACCGACAAGTCCAAGGCCCGTTCCTGCCTGCGTACCCCGGACTCATTTCGGCCGCAATTCAAGCCGCAACAATTGGCCGTTGGCCGCGTCAGTCAGCACATATAGATAGCCATCCGGCCCCTGACGCACATCGCGGATGCGTGCATGGAGCTGCTTCAGCAGACGCTCCTCGTGTACCACCTGGTCGCCGCGCAACTCCAGACGAATCAGCGCCTGCCCGGCCAACGCGCCGATGAACAGGTTGCCCCGCCAGGCGGGGAAACGCTCGCCGTCATAGAACGCCATCCCGCTGATTGCCGGTGACTTTTTCCAGACATAGTGCGGCGGTTCGGTCCCGGCGACCACCTTGCCCTGGGCTTCCGGGATCGGCAGGAACGAATAGTTGACCCCATGGGTGGCGAGCGGCCAGCCGTAGTTCTTGCCAGCTTGCGGGATGTTGATCTCATCGCCGCCGCGCGGGCCATGCTCGTGGGTCCACAGCTGCCCGGTCCAGGGGTTGAGTGCGGCGCCTTGCTGGTTGCGATGACCGTAAGACCAGATTTCCGCTCGGACGCCTGGCTGGCCGACGAAGGGGTTGTCACGCGGTATCTTGCCGTCCGGGTGCAGGCGCACCACCTTGCCTTGCAGCTTGTCGAGGTCTTGCGCGGTCGAGCGCTGATTGTTTTCGCCCAGGGCGACAAACAGGTAGCCGTCGCGGTCGAACACCAACCGCGAGCCGAAATGTGCGCCGCTGGACAGTTTTGGCAACTGCCGGAAGATCACCTGGAAATCTTCCAGCTGGCGTTTATCCAGCGACAACCTGCCGCGCCCGACCGCAGTACCGGCGTACTCACCGTCGCCGGCCTCGGCGTAGCTCAGATAGACCAGGCGATCCTGGGCAAACTCGGGCGACAGCGCCACATCGAGCAGCCCACCCTGGCTTCTGGCATAGACCGCCGGGACTCCGCCGATCGGCTCGGACAGCCCGCCCTGCAGATCAACCAGGCGCAAACGCCCAGGCCGCTCGGTAACCAGCAGGCCTTGTCGGTCAGGCAGGAAGGCCATGCCCCAGGGGTGCTCCAGCCCCGCGACCAGCTGGCTGACCTGCAGAACGCCCTGCTCACTGGGGTATTCACCGGCCTGCACGGCAGTCGGCGGCATCATCAGCACGCCGGCCAAGCCCAGTATCGCCAGTATGCGTGTGCGCAACATGCTTCGCTCCTCAATGTCGAGTAGTGGTGGCGCCGGATGGCCAAATCATGCAGCGGCACCGCCCGGCTTTCGGCCCAGAGAGCATTACTTTAGCGGTCGAACTCAATACATCGCGTAACGACGCTCTATCGCGCGGTACTCGCCACTCGCGCGAATAGCCGCGAGCCCCCGATTGAAGCAGTCGCGCTGAGCCTCATGGCGGAAGCCGACCTGATAGGGGGTGGCGGCGAAGATCCGATATTCGCTCAGTGGCTGGCTGACATCGACCTGATCGAGCACTTCACGATTGAGGTAGCGCAGGATTCGCATATCCGCCACCACCACCTCGATCCGCCCGCTGTAGAGCAGGCGGTTACGCGCGATCTGCTGCGCCTCTTCGCGGTAGCGCGGGTTGTTCTGCGCCATCCGCTGAAATTCGCTACCGAGCAAGAAGCGCGCACGTTGAAAGGCGCTGACCGAGTAATTTCCCAGGTCGGCAATCCGCTCGATCTTGTAGTGGCGCGCGCGCAAGGCCAGGGCAACATTCTGGTAGTAGATATGCGGTTCGGAATAGAAGGCATCTATGCCGCTCTGCTCGTTAGTGGTGGCAATGGCGTCGATTTCGCCACGACGCAAGCGCAGATGCAGGCGCTCCATCGGCGCATGGGTGACTTGAACGGCAAAGCCGGCGTGCTTTGCAGCAGCCACAACTATCTCGTATTCGAGCCCACGCGCTTCGCCTTGAAACACGTAAGGTGGCTTGTGCGTTCCAATACCCAGGCGCAGCGGTTCTGCCGCAACTGCGAAACTGAACCCGAGCAGCACCATCCCCCACATCCACTGCATGCCAGTCCCCTTCGTTCTGCAGAAGTGCAGCATAACCGGCCAATAATGGTGAACGGGGAGCCTCGTAGCGACCCTCAGGCGACCTCGACTCATGCAGCTGCCAAGGTAATGGATTGCAAGAGGCTGGCCGGTTCATCGACCGTTTCTGCGGCCAGCTCTTCGCCGGGCGAGAATGGTTGGCCCATGCTGCCCTGGACTTCATGCGGCAAGCGCTCGATCAGATCTCCGTGGTAAGTCATTTCATCCTCTCCAGTCAGCATCTCGCGCGATCAATTCCCTGCATACGACGCCCTGTAGATGCGACCCGCAAGAGCACGCCAAGGTTCACCGGCACAGGTGCAGAAGCCGAGGGCAATCACCATCATCGATGTAACAGCATTCGTGCCGCCCTACCCACTCAGGTCTAGACTCTGTCCTCTTGATGCGCCGCGACCAACTGGAGAATCCTCATGCTCAAAGCCGAATACCAAACCCGTGGCCCCGTGCCGCAAGACGTGATCGAGGCCGTCGATCTGCAACTACCAGCCCCTGCCGCGGGCCAGGTACGGATCAAAGTGGCGGCCGCACCGATCAATCCTTCCGACGTGCTCACCCTGACCGGCGAATACGGCATGCTGCCGCCGCTGCCGGCGATTGGCGGCAACGAAGGTGTCGGCCGCATCGAGGAACTGGGGCCCGAGGTGAGCAACCTGAAGGTCGGCCAACTGGTGTTGCTGCCGGTCGGCTGCGGCACCTGGGTCAGCCACCTCAATGCGCCGGCGAACAAACTTATCCCGTTGCCGGAAGCCGACCCGCTGCAACTGGCGATGCTGACCGTCAATCCGCCGACCGCCTCGCTGATGCTCAGCGAGTTCGTCGACCTCAAACCGGGCGACTGGGTCATCCAGAACGCCGCCAACTCGGGCGTTGGCAGCTACCTGGTGCAACTGGCCAAACTGCGTGGTTTCAAGACCATCAACGTGGTGCGCCGGGAGTCGGCAGTGGCCGGTGTGCAAGCCGAAGGCGGCGACGTGGTGCTGGTCGACGGACCTGACCTGGCCAAGCGCGTGCGCGCGGCCACCGGCGGCGAAGCCGTGCGTCTGGGCATCGATGCGGTGGGTGGCGCGTCCACCGACCACCTGGCCGCCAGCCTCAGCGAAGACGGCGTGCTGGTCAACTACGGCATGATGAGCCGCCAGCCTTGCCAGGTCTCACCGGCGTCCTTCGTGTTCCGCGGCGTGAGCCTGCGTGGTTTCTGGCTGGCCAAATGGTTCCAGAAAGCCACCCCGGCCGAGCAGATGAAGGTGTTCGGTGAACTGACCCAATTGATTGCCAGCGGCAAGTTGCACACCCGCGTGGCAGCCACCTATGACGTCAGCCAGATCAAGGAAGCGGTGGCCGCAGCGGCCAGCGGCGAACGCGACGGCAAGATATTGATCGTGCCGAAGTAAGCCTCAGCAAAGCGGCGGCGGACAGGCCTTGCGCCTGTCCGCCGCAGGTTCAACCTGCTGCCGGCGCATACCCCAGCCACAGTGCCAGGCCAGCCAGCGACAGATGCAGCAGCACGATCAGCCAGAACGTCAGCTGATAGCCCAGCTTGCGATTCTTATGGCGAATCAGGCGCTGCGCCAGGAATCCACCCGGCCAGCCACCCAACAGCTCATAAAGGTGCAGGCGCGCCTCGGGTGTGCGCTGCAGGCCTTTGATGGCGAACTGCTTATCGCGGTAGTAGGCGACAAAGCAGATCAGGCTCATCAACCCATAGATCAGTGCCAGTAACAGCGACATATCGACTCCAACGAGCACTGCCTGAGCCTGTTCGTGCCAAAGACGCGCAACGCCCCGCAGCATTGGCGGGTAGCTGGCGTAGTCAGTGACACTCAAGGTCAGATTGCTTTGCGCCAAGGCGCAGGGTAGGTCGCTGTAGAGCGCCACACCATCGGGCTGCACACATTTGTGGATAGTGCCCTGCGCATGGACCAGGCCAACGCACATCGTCAACCCCAGCCCATACAGACGCGCAAAGGCCATAGCCTTACTCTGCGGCAGGAGTGCGCCGCTTGAGCGGTGCCAAACCATCCTGGCTGACCAGCTCGGGCGCTGCGACCTTGGGCTTGTTGATGGTATTGCGCTTGCTTGGCGCCTTGCTGGCCGGCTTCTTCGCGGCGAGCTTCTTGCCGGTCTTGGGATCGACCTTTTTCTTCTTCGGCCCAACCGCCTTGCCAGACGCCTTGAGGTTCTTCGGCCCCTGGTAGATGCCTTTCATATCCTTGATATTGCGCCGCTCGAAACGCTGCTTGAGGTAGCGTTCGATGCTCGACATCAGCGACCAGTCGTTGTGGCAGATCAGCGAAATCGCCAGACCTTCGGCACCCGCTCGGCCGGTACGACCAATGCGGTGGACGTATTCGTCACCCGAACGCGGCATGTCGAAGTTGATCACCAGATCCAGACCGTCGACATCCAGACCGCGAGCGGCCACATCGGTGGCTACCAGAATTTTCACTGCGCCTTGCTTGAGACGGTCGATGGCCAGCTTGCGGTCTTTCTGATCCTTCTCGCCGTGCAGTACGAAGGTCTTGAAGTCGTGGGCGACCAACTTGCCATACAGGCGGTCAGCCTGGACCCGCGTATTGGTGAAGATGATTGCCTTGTCGTAGGTCTCGTTTTTCAGCAACCACTCGACCAGACGCTCCTTATGGTGATTGTGATCGGCGGTGATGATCTGCTGGCGCGTGCCTTCATTAAGCTGGCTGACGCGGTTGAGCTGCAGGTGCTCGGGATCTTTGAGCACCTTGGCGACGATCTCACGCAGGCTTGCACCGCCGCTGGTCGCGGAGAACAGCAGGGTCTGGCGCTCGGCATTGCACAGCTCGCTCAGACGCTGCACGTCTTCGGCAAAGCCCATATCGAGCATGCGGTCGGCTTCGTCGAGTACCAGCACCTCCACTTCATCGAGTAGCAGGTTGCCGGCGTTGGCGTGTTCGATCAGTCGACCCGGCGTGCCAATCAGGATGTCGACCCGGCGCAGCATCGCGGCCTGCATCTTGAAATCCTCACCGCCGGTAATCAAACCGGCCTTGAGGAAGGTGAACTGGGCAAAGCGCTCGACTTCCTTGAGCGTTTGCTGAGCCAGCTCACGGGTAGGCAGCATAATCATCGCGCGCACACTCATGCGCGGCGAGGAAGCACCATCGCCTAAGAGGCGATTCAGCATCGGCAGGACGAAGGCCGCCGTCTTGCCGCTGCCGGTCTGCGCCGTCACCCGCAAATCGCGCCCTTGCAGCGCCAGCGGGATAGCCGCCAGCTGCACTGGAGTGGGCTCGGTAAAGTTCAGCGCAGCCACGGCTTTCAGCAGACGTTCATGCAGGGCGAATTGGGAAAACACGGAGGTAACCTCGACGAAAAACGGAAATCAGTTGCATAGCGTAACGGTTTCCCGCGCTGTGGCCGAATTTGTTTGTGCTGGACAGCACAAAGCATGCTACCCGGCACTTGAACAAACCGCCATGAACGCACTCAAATCAAGCAGTACAACCGCCCCAAAGCCCCGGAGAATTGCATGCCCACCCCCTCTCGCATCCTGCTGATCTGTAGCGGCCTGGCCATCGCCTTGGCCACGCAGAGCGCATTTGCCGCGTCGAACAACGATAACCATGGCAAACAACGCGCTGGCTATGACGGCGACGTCAGTGTCCACGTCAGTGGTCCCACCATAGATATCGGCCGAGTGCGCATCGTGCTGGGCGAAAACCGCCAACTGATCGGCCCGACCAGCTCACTGCCGCCAGGCATCGCCAAGAATCTGGCCCGTGGCAAACCACTGCCACCCGGCATTGCCAAGAACTTCGACGGCCGCGTAGCCAGCCAACTGCCGCGCTATGACGGCTACCAATGGAAGCAGGCCGGCACCGACGTGGTATTGGTGGCGATTGCCACCGGGATCGTCTACGAAGTGCTGAGAAACGTACTGGACTGATCCGCGACACCCGCTTCGAGCAGATGGCCGACTTTCACATAAATCAGGCAACCTTCACGGGAAAACGGCGTATGCGTTGAGCCGTGCGGGTTGCGCAGCCAGGTGCCGGCGGGATAATCGCCGAACTCATCCTGGAATACCCCCTCCAGCACCAGGATTTCTTCCCCGCCAAGATGCCGATGGGCATGGAACTCGGTGCCTGGCGCCCAGCGCACAAATGCCGTGTGCACCGTGGCGAAGCTGGCCAGTGGCAAGACCTGCAACCCCGGCACCAGACCTGGCTGCCATTGCGCCCGGCGCGTATCGATACGCAGCGCTTGCTGATCCTGCGGCTGCTGGTAGCACAGCTTGACGAACAACAGGCACCCCGCGGGACTGGACGGCGCATGGCTGCTGCCGGGCGGATTCTTCAGCCAGTAGCCGGCCGGATAGGCGCCATGTTCATCGACGAAGACGCCTTCGAGCACCAGGATTTCCTCGCCTCCCGGATGCTCATGGCTGCGAAACTGCGAACCCGGCGCATAACGCACGATCGAGGTAGCGCGCCCGCTTTCCGCGGCAAAACGTTCCAGCGGACGCCGCTCGACGCCCGGCAACGGTGAGGCCTGCCAGTCGATAGTCCGGGTATCGAGCACCACGCGCTCGGCCAGGTCAGCATTGATCTGCATATCGCCACCTCTCATCGACGCCGCTGCTTGATCAGCAGCCGCGCACTGTCCCAGCCTACCAGCAGCACCGCAAGCCAGATCGGCAGATACGTCAGCCACTGCTGGGCATTGAAGCTTTCGCCGAGAAACAGCAGCGCCACCAGAAACAGCAGCACCGGCTCGACATAACTGAGGATGCCAAACAGCCCCAGCGGCAACAACCGGCTGGACGCCATCATCGCGGCAAACGCCAGGGCGCCGAGCAAGCCCAGACCCGGCAGCAGCCACCACAGCTGCGGCGCCTGGACAAACACCGCCACCGGGCCCCAGGCGACGATCAGCCACACCGCCAAGGGCGCCAGCACCAGCATTTCCAGGATAAACCCGGACAGGGCATCCAGGCGCATCCAGCGGCGCAACATGAAATACGGCGGATAACCCAGCGCGGTGACCAGGGTGACCCAGGAAAACGCCTGCAGACGCCACAGTTCATGCAGCACACCGAGCAAGGCACAGCACACCGCCAACTGCTGCAACGGCCGCAAGCGCTCGCCATAGAACACCCGCCCGGCCAGCACCATCGCCAGGGGCAGCAAAAAGTAACCCAGCGACACATCCAGCATGCGCCCGGCCAGCGGTGCCCAGACAAACAAGGCCCACTGCACGCCAATCAACGCCGCAGCCAGCGGCAGGGCCGCCAGTAATAACGGCTCACGGCGCAGACGGCCGATGGCCACGGCCAGCACCGTCCATTGCCGGGCCACGGCGACCAGCAGCAGCACTGCAGGAATCGACCAGAGCACCCGCTGGGCGAACACCTGCACGCCGTCCAGCGGCGCCAGTTGCTGCACATAGCCGGGAATCAGGGCAAACAGCATCGAAGCGCCAATTGATAGCGACACGCCACGTCCGGACAGCGTCATCACACCCCCTTCGCCACGAGTGCCTGCCGGCTACCGAAGCGCGTCAGCAGCAGGGAGCTCGCAATCACCGCCCCACCCAGACTCAAGCGCACCAGATCGGCATCACGGTTCCACAGCAACAGATTGACCAGCAGCCCTGCCGGCACCAGAGCGTTATTCATCACCGCCAGGGTGCCGCCATCGACCAGGCTCGCGCCCTTGTTCCACCAGTAAAGTCCAAGCCCGGATGCCAGCAGACCGAGCCAGGCCAAGACCCCCCACTGGATGGCGCTGCTGGGTAAGCGGGCGGCATTGCCGAACAGCAGAAAGGCCGGCAAGGCGACGGCCAGCGCGCCCAGATAGAAGTAGCCGAAGCGCCGGTACTGCGGCATGTCCGAGGGGTACCGGGCCAGCAGATGCTTGTAGAACACCTGCCCGGCGGCAAAGGTGGCGTTGGCGATTTGCAGCAGGAAGAAGCCGGCATAGAAGTCCGTGCCGGGCTGGTCATAACGAATGATCGCCGCACCGGCCACCGCGACCAGGGCGGCGAGCAAGGCCCAGGGATTGAAACGCCGATTGAACGCATCCTCGATCAGGGTCACGTGCAATGGCGTGAGAATGGTGAACAGCAGCACTTCCGGTACCGTCAGCAGGCTGAAACTCAGGTACAGGCAGACATAGGTGACACCGAACTGCAGCGCGCCGATCAGCAGCATGCCGCGCATGAACGCTGGCGCCACGCCGTGCCAGCGGGTCAGGGGCAGAAACACCAGACCGGCGATCAGCACCCGCGTCAGCACGGCAAAATAACTGTCCACCTGGCCGGCCAGGTACTCGCCGATCAGGCTGAAAGAAAAGGCCCATAACAGGGTCACGAACACTAGATAACGCATGGCCACCTCACAGCTGGCCGGCGACCTTAGCGTGTCGTGCGGTTTCGAACAATCGCCGCGCAACCGGCACAAAAAAAACCCGGCGGACCGTCAAAGCGATCAACCGGGCATATGCGCCCCAGGAGCAAAGGGACGCCAAGGGAGCTGCCTGTTACTTGAACACTAGCAGGCCGTTGAAAACCTGGCGAGCGACGCCGGGGCCGGGGCGCGCATTCGAGCCTGATTGACTCGTCGCGCTCGCCCTGCGGGCCTGCCTTCGGCTGTTACGGCGCTTTGCCAGGTTACATCGCCGCATGGCCGAGGCCGGCCTGTCAGGCCACTTGCGCCACTTGCGCCTTGGCCTCGGCCAGACCTTTTTCCATGAACTCACCGCCCAGGTTGAGGCCTTCGGCGTGAATGAAGCTGACCTCGTGGATGCCGATGAAGGCCAATGCCTGACGCAGGTAGGGTTCCTGATGATCCAGGCTGCCGCCGGCGTAGATACCGCCACGGGCGGTCAGGACGAAGGCACGCTTGCCAGTGAGCAGGCCCTGCGGGCCGGTTTCGGTGTACTTGAAGGTGACGCCGGCACGCAGCACATGATCCAGCCAGGCTTTCAGGGTGCTGGGGATGGCGAAGTTGTACATGGGCGCGGCCAGCACCAGCACATCGGCAGCCAGCACTTCATCGGTGAGTGTGTTGGACAGGGCCAATGCACGTTGCTCCGCGACGCTCTGCTGGTCGGCCGGGGTCATCCAGCCGCCCAGCAGATTGGCGTCCAGGTGCGGTACTTGCTCGACTGCCAGGTCGCGCACCTGGATGTGATCGGCTGGGTGGGCGGTTTGCCACTGGGCAATGAATTGCTCGGTGAGCTGACGGGAAACCGAGCCTTGTTGGCGGGCGCTGCTTTCGATTACCAGAACTTTGGACATATTTTTTTGCTCCATCGAAGGGATTGGTTAACGTCGATGGAGCAAAGGGTAGAGACACAGTTATCGATTAAAAAGCGCAAATAACCACTTCTACCTATCTATAAAATTGATTTATCAGACGCCTCGCTCTAGGATCACTAATGTTGACAAGGTCGCGCTCATTTCAGGCCACAGGTCAACTGCACGCGAAGCTTGATGATGCTGCGGGCGAATTTTACCGTCAGGTTGCTGCTCTGCCCCGGTACCAACAATACTTTACGGGTGCGTGGCAGTTCGGGGCCGTTGCGAAACACCCCGGTGCACTCGGCCTCCGTCTGACCGTAGTTGTAGAGCAGCACGGCGCCCATGTTGTGATCGATTTCCTGGGTCGTGACCGACACTTCGGCACCGTTGAGCTGTTTTTCCACCTCGATCGGATAAGCGAAAGCAACCAGCGGCAACAGGGCGATCAGGGCACAGCAAAATTTCTTCATGCGGCAGTCTCCAACAAAGGACTGCCAGTTTAGGGCGAGTTCGCCCCACTGTGCACCCAACGACTCGCGTGAATAGGAGAGGATAATGAAAGCGCCCCGCGTGACCCTCGATCAATGGCGTACTTTGCAGGCCGTGGTCGATCAGGGCGGCTTTGCCCAGGCCGCCGAGGTGCTGCATCGCTCGCAATCCTCGGTCAGCTACACCATTGCGCGGATGCAGGAACAACTCGGCGTGCCGTTACTGCGCATCGACGGACGCAAGGCCGTGCTCACCGAGGCCGGCGACGTGCTGCTGCGCCGCTCGCGGCAACTGGTCAAGCAGGCCAGTCAGCTGGAAGACCTGGCCTACAACATGGACCAGGGCTGGGAAGCCGAAGTACGCCTGGTGGTTGATGCCGCCTACCCGACCGCGCGACTGATCAGGGCACTGGCCGCCTTCATCCCGCAGAGTCGCGGTTGCCGCGTGCGTCTGCGTGAGGAAGTGCTCTCGGGCGTAGAGGAAGTGCTGCTGGAAGGCACCGCAGACCTGGCCATCAGCAGCCTGTCCATGGTCGGCTATCTGGGCCATGAACTCTGCGAAGTGGAATTCGTGGCGGTCGCCCACCCCGACCATCAACTGCACAAGCTGCAACGCGAACTGACCTTCGAGGACCTGCAGAACCAGTTGCAGGTGGTCATCCGCGACTCCGGGCGCAGCAAGCCGCGCGACGTCGGCTGGCTGGGTGCCGAGCAACGCTGGACGGTCAGCAGCCTCTCGACCGCCGCCAACTTCGTCAGCAGCGGCCTCGGCTTCGCCTGGCTGCCGCGCCACCTGATCGACCGGGAGTTGAGTAGTGGCATACTCAAACCCCTGGCACTGGCACAGGGCGGCAGCAACCACCCACGCTTCACCCTCTATTGCCATAAGGACAAGACCCTGGGTCCAGCCAGCCAGATTCTCGTTGACCTGATCAGGAACTTCGACGCCGCCCCCCTCAATGCACCCTTCGCCGCCCCCCAATCAACCAGCTGACAGGAACCACCCATGTCCTACTACGATAATGATGGCTGCCAGTTGCACTACGAAGTGTATGGCAAGGGCGCTCCGGTACTGCTGGTACACGGCCTGGGCTCAAGCACCTGCGACTGGGAATATCAGATCCCGGAACTGGCTGCGCACTACCAAGTGATTGCCATCGACATCCGCGGTCACGGTCGCTCTGACAAGCCGCGCGAACGCTACAGCATCGCCGGTTTTGCCCAGGATGTGAACGTACTGATCGAGCACCTGGGGCTCGACAGGGTGCATTTGGTTGGCATCTCCATGGGCGGCATGATCGGTTTTCAGGTGGGCGTCGACCGTCCCGAACTGCTGAAAAGCCTGACCATCGTCAACAGCGGTCCCGAAGTGAAGGCGAAGAGCCCGCGCGACTTCCTGGAAATCGCCAAACGCTGGAGCCTGTCGCGCCTGCTCAGCCTCGATACCATTGCCAAGGCACTGGGTAAACTGCTGTTCCCCAAGCCCGAACAAGCCGAACTGCGGCGCAAGATCGAGCAGCGCTGGCCGCAGAATGACAAGCGCGCCTACCTCGCCAGCCTCGATGCGATCATCGGCTGGGGTGTGCGCGATCGCCTGGCGCGCATAACCTGCCCTACCCTGGTAATCAGCGCCGACCGCGACTACACCCCTGTCGCGCAGAAAGAGGCCTACGTCAAGGAAATGCCCAATGCACGCTTGCTGGTAATCGAAGATTCGCGTCACGCCACACCGCTGGATCAACCGCAGCGCTTCAACAGCAGCCTGCTGGCCTTCCTCGAGGAAGTCGAACAGACTGCCGCCACTGCCCTCAACAAGGATAAACAACCATGCTGAAAAAAATCGCCCTCGCCGCCTGCTCCGTACTGTTTGCCAGCTGCCTGATGGCTGCGGAGAACCCGAAAGTACTGCTGACCACCAGTCTCGGTGACATCGAAATCGAACTGGACGCGGAAAAAGCGCCGATCAGCGTGGAAAACTTCCTCGCCTACGTCGACAGCGGTTACTACGCTGGCACCCAGTTTCACCGGGTGATTCCGGGCTTCATGGTGCAAGGCGGCGGCTTCGATGCCAACCTGCAGCAGAAGCAGACCCGGGCGCCGATCAAGAACGAAGCCGACAACGGCCTGCACAACGTGCGCGGTACCCTGGCCATGGCGCGCACCCAGGTGCGCGACTCGGCCACCAGCCAGTTCTTCATCAACCACAAGGACAACGCCTTCCTCGACCACGGCTCGCGCGACTTCGGTTATGCAGTATTCGGCAAGGTACTGCGTGGCATGGAGGTGGTCGACAAGATCGCCCAGGTACCGACCAGCAATCGCGGCGGCCAGCAGAACGTACCGCGCGAACCGGTGCTGATCATCGAAGCCAAGCGTCTGTAACCCATGGGCGGCGCATGACGCCCGCCACTTGACCACAGCCATCGCGTGGCGGCACGCGCAGACTCTCCAGGGGCCATGCCGCCAGCCTGGAGGCGCGCCAGCGGCATTGGCATAACCGGCGCAACAGCGTCGGTTGGCCCCTACTGCGCTGCGCCGAGCGCCTCCTCTTTCTGCCACAGCGGTAGCCCCACTACCGGGGGCACATCACACCGCCACCCTGGCCACAAGCTGGGGAACTCCCATACATTTTCGCAGCCTACTGGCGCTGGTCTTCCTCGGCCGAGGCAGGCTCAGCCGGCATGGGCTTCGCCGGAGCACTGGGCTGGGCCGGTTCGTCGTCGCCCCCTATCAACGTCAGGGCGAGAAATGCGGCTAAGAGAAACGCAATACGTACGCCTGACCTCCATTTCTAGTGAGTGGTTTCCCGACACCTCTCACCTGTATGGGCCGGCGTCAGGCGCAAGAATGCCAATACGGCCAGCGACAGGGGCTCCCCAAACCTGACCGCCCTGGCCAGAGCCCTGCCGATGGTCGACAGCAGTCGCCTGCGCCCCCGGGATGAGCGTCATCCTGCGGCGTTACCTGGCAGTCGAGCGCCTGCGGGTTAAGGGATAGAATCAGTACTCTTACCACCGCCAAGGCAGGATGCCTGAGATGCTGTTTCGCCGCTTCGAAGCCCTGATCGACGTATTCAAGGCCAGCCCGGACGCCGCGCCGCCAGCGGGCATCCTGCCGTTCTATGCCTACTACCTGCGCCAGGTCTGGCCGCTGATGATCGCCGTGCTGGTGGTCGGTTTCTTCGCCGCGCTGATCGAGGTGGCGCTGTTCAGCTTCCTCGGCCGGCTGATCGACATGGTTCAGGCCACGCCGAACGCCGAGTTCTTCAACCAGTATCAAGGCGAGTTGCTGTGGATGCTGCTGGTGGTGCTGCTGATCCGCCCGCTGGTGTTCGGCCTGCACGACCTCCTGGCCAACCAGGCTATCACCCCGAACCTGACTAACCTGGTGCGCTGGCAGAACCATCGCTACGTGCTCAAGCAGAGCCTGAGCTTCTTCCAGAACGACTTCGCCGGGCGTATCGCCCAGCGCATCATGCAGACCGGCCCGGCGCTACGCGATTCGGCCATGCAGGTGGTCGACTCACTCTGGCACGTACTGGTCTACGCCGGCAGCGCGCTGTACCTGTTCGCCGCGGCGGACCTGCGCCTGATGCTGCCGCTGACGCTGTGGCTGGCCGGCTACTGCCTGCTGCTGTGCTACTTCGTGCCGCGCATCAAGAACCGGTCGGCCGGGGCTTCGGCGGCACGTTCCAAGCTCATGGGCAGGGTGGTCGACGGCTACAGCAACGTCACCACCCTCAAGCTGTTCGCCCACACCCGCGAAGAAGAAGGCTACGCCCGCGAGGCGATGCAGGAACTGCTCGACAAGGTGCGCCTGCAGACCCGCACCGTCACGGCCCTGGACTTCAGCGTGACCTGCCTCAATGGCTTGCTGATCGCCGCCACCGCTGCGCTGGCCCTGTGGCTGTGGAGCCAGGCATTGATCAGCAGCGGGGCCATCGCCCTGAGCGTCGGCCTGGTGATACGCATCAACAACATGGCCGAATGGATCATGTGGGTGGTCAATGGCATCTTCGAGAACGTCGGCACGGTGCAGGACGGCATGCGCACCATCGTCCAGCCGCGCCAGGTGTGCGACCGGGCAGACGCAAGGCCGCTGCGGGTCAGCAGGGGCGCGGTGCACTTCGACAACATCCACTTCCATTACGGCAAAAGCCACGGGGTCATCAGCGGCCTGAACCTTGAGGTCGCGCCCGGCGAGAAGATCGGCTTGGTCGGCCCTTCCGGCGCGGGCAAGTCGACCCTGGTCAGCCTGCTGCTGCGCCTCTACGACCTGGAGAGCGGGCGCATCCTGATCGACGGTCAGAACATCGCCGAGGTGGCCCAGGAAAGCCTGCGCGCCCAGATCGGCGTGGTAACCCAGGACACCTCGCTGCTGCACCGCTCGATCCGCGACAACCTGCTGTACGGCAAACCCGAAGCCAGCGAAGCCGAATTGCTCGAAGCCGTGCGCAAGGCCCGCGCCGACAGCTTCATTCCGCTGCTCGACGACGGCCAGGGCGGCCACGGCTTCGATGCCTGGGTCGGCGAGCGCGGGGTCAAGCTCTCCGGTGGCCAGCGCCAGCGCATCGCCATCGCCCGGGTACTGTTGAAAGATGCGCCGATCCTGATGCTCGACGAAGCCACCTCGGCGCTCGACTCGGAGGTCGAGGCAGTGATCCAGGAAAGCCTGGATACTCTGATGCAGGGCAAGACAGTGATCGCCATCGCCCACCGCCTGTCGACCATCGCGCGCATGGACCGCCTGGTGGTAATCGACCAGGGCCGCATCGTCGAAACAGGCAGCCACCGCCAGTTGATCGAACGCGGCGGCCTCTACGCCCGCCTTTGGCAACACCAGACTGGCGGCTTCGTCGGGGTGGAGTGAAATGTCGATCGCGGCCATGGGCCGCTCCTACAAAAGCAGAGCACGCCGCCACCCCGTAGGAGCGGGCCGTGCCCGCGAATCGATGTTGAGTGCACCAATCATCGCCGAGCCTGATCAAAGCCAGATGGCATTCCAGAACGGATAATCCCCGACCCGCTTGACCAGTCCTGCACGCAGCGGATTGGCCACGATGTAACGGGCGACGGCTTGCAGGTCTTCCTCTTCGCGCAAAGCATGATCGTGAAAGGCTTTCGACCAGAGTGGACCCGTTCGATTCAGGGTCCGGTTGGTATGGCGAGAACTGGCGGATTTGAGTCGGCCAATCACCCCGCCGAGGCTGTCTGTCTCTCCAAGCTGAAGCAGCCAGTGCACATGATCCGGCATTAACACCCAGGCCAGCATGCGGCTTTCCCTGAGCAAGGTGGCATCTTCGAAACAGCGCGCGGCCGAACTGGCGGCTGGAAAATGGATGAAGAGTGGTGTGCGGTTTTGAGTTGTAGTGGTTATCAGATAAGCCGAATGGCAAATGGATACACGGCCATTGCGTAATTCAGCGTGCCCCGGCGTTTTGTAGCTGTAGCGCTCGTCCATAAGCGTTCTCCTTGGGGATTTCGCGGCCATGGGCCGCTCCTACGATCAGGGGTCATAGCCACGAAACTGCAACCGCGAAAACCTCAGCCCTGCCGATACGGCAGCAACCCGCGCGCGTCCTCGGCGTAGCCCTGCACGCCAACCCGCTCCTGTTCGAGAAAATCGGCCACCGCCGCGCGCAAGCCCGGGTGGCAGAGGTAATGCCAGGAGTGGGTGATCACCGGCTCGAAGCCGCGGATCAGCTTGTGCTCGCCCTGGGCACCGGCATCAAAGCGCTGCAGCCCCTGAGCAATCGCATACTCCATGCCCTGGTAGAAACAGGTCTCGAAGTGCAGGCGGTCGAACTCCGCCAGGCAGCCCCAGTAGCGGCCATACAAACTGTCGCCACCGATCAAGCTGAACGCCATGGCCACCGGCCGGCCACCCTGGCACGCCAGCACCACGCGGATCATCTGCGGCATTCGCTCGGCCAGCAAGCTGAAGAACGTCCGGGTCAGATAGGGCATCTGGCCACGCACCCGGTAGGTATTGGCGTAACACTGGTAGACGAAATCCCACTCGGCCTCGCTGAGCTGATGCCCTTCGCGCCAGTCGAATTCGATGCCCTGCCCCGCCACCTGCTCGCGCTCCTTGCGCATCTGCTTGCGCTTGCGCGAGCTGAGGGCATCGAGAAAATCCTGGAAATCCCGGTAGCCGCGGTTATGCCAATGGTATTGGCAGCCGAGACGCTGCAACCAGCCGTCACGCCCCTGCAGCAGCGCATCATCGGCCGGGCTGGTGAAGTTGATATGCAGGCTCGACAGACCCTGCTGAGCAAGGCTGGCGCTCAGCTCATCGAGCAATTGCCCGGCGGCGAGCGGATCGCCGAGCAAACGCTGCCCACTTACCGGTGAGAAGGGAATGGCGCCGAGCAGCTTGGGGTAATAGTCGATGCCCGCCCGGTGACAGGCATCGGCCCAACCATGATCGAACACGTATTCGCCATAGGAATGGCTTTTCACATAGGCCGGCATGGCCGCCAGCACCCGCCCCTGGCCGTCCTGCAGCAAGCGATGCGCCGCCTGCCAGCCGCTGCGCCCGCCCACGCTGCCGCTGTCTTCCAGCGCCGAGAGAAAGGCATGAGACAGAAAAGGTTGCTGATCGATGCGCAAGGCATCCCAGCTCGAGGCATCCAGCTCGTTCAACGCAGACAGGGTCGATATAGGCATGAGCGCAGTCTGGCCTGTTGGCCTGACGAAAAAAAGCCCCGCACGAGGCGGGGCTTGAGGGGTGCAAGGTTGTAGTGGCGAGGTGTTTACTTAGAACACGTACTGGGCGCGCAGGCTGATGGCGTCGCCATCATCGTCGCCATTGGCGTTCACAATGTCGTCCACGCTGGTATTCAGGTAGTTGGCGGAAATCTTCACGGCTTCGTTGGCATACCAGTTCACACCGATAGTGTGAGTCTTGGCGCTGGCTTCAGCGGTATTGGCAGTCAGGCCGAGCAAGCCGGCGTTGGAGGGTGCAACCGCAGTCTCATCAACCGTGATGTCGTCGTAGCGGTAGAACACTTCCCAAGCACCGACCTGCTTGTTCTCTGGCTTGATCTTGTCGAACTTGCCGCCATCGAGCTTGTAACTGCGCGATTCGCCGGTCAGGGTGTAGGCAACTTGCACGTTGTAGCCGCTGGCTTCCAGATCGTTGTCGTTGCCATTGGCCGCTGCATCGCCATCGGCGGTACGAGCCAGGTACTCACCCTGAATGGAGAACGGCCCCATCATATAGGCCGCTTCCGCCCCCCATGCCTGATCGGTGCCATCCAGCGCAGCGCCACCGAAAGTGCCACGGTTACCGTTGGCACTGTCTTCGGTAGTGCCACGAACCGACAACCGCGACTTGATCGAGTCACTGAAACCCGCCTCTACTTCACGGGTCGCGTAGTTCAGGCCGAAGTGCAGAACCTGCTTATCCTGGACGATCGGGGCAAATACACCGCGCGCTACGAAAGTGGTGTTGTTCTTGCCATCTTCGTCCTGGTTGCCGTCTTGACGATAGCCACCAACCTCACCGTGGAACATGTCGCCCAGCGTGGCGCGCAGTCGGATACCTTCACCATTCTCATGGCTGTTCAGCCAGGGGGCGAGGTCATAAATGGCCGAACGCTCGATGGCAGTGATCCACTTGGAGCTGACGGCTTCTTCCAGACCGAAGGTCGGATTGATGCGACCGACCGAAAGCTGGAGCGGTTTCCAGCCATTGTAGTGAATGGCCAGTTCATCCCAATCGCTGGCTTTGTCGCTGAAGTTACGATTGAAGGTATAGCCCCAGTCGGTGAAGGCTACACCGGAAATTTCCAAGCGGGCACGACGGAAATAGGTTTCATCGGCACGATTGCCATTCTTGGTGTAGAAGCCGTCAAAGCTGTCCGCATCCGCCTGGAGACGACCGTTGATCTTGAAGGAAAATTCCTTGTCGGTGGTGGCCACTTCCAGGCCGCCCTTGGTCTTGACCACGATATCGGCACCGTCGGTGGTGACGGTACCAGCGAAAGCCTGGGCGGAAACGGCCAGAGCCAGGGCGCTGGCTGCGAAACCGACCATTGTTCCACGGAAGCTGTGCTTACGGATCATCGAAGATTCCTCTAGTAGACTTTTAGTGTTGAAAACACCCGAGCGAGCGCGCTCGTTTGTGCTGCAGGGAATCTTGGCGGCGAGTTATGTCAGCGCGATTGCTGATATATAAATTTTTGATGACAGTGGAACTTTTTTACTTCGAATATCTATAAGCAGTGATGGCTAGGGCCGCGTATCGAAGTCGAGCCGGGGAACGCCACAGCCCTGACGCAAACAACACCGCATTACTCTTGTGACAGGGGGCATTGGCCACGACTGGAGCGGCTGACACACAACGCCACCCGCCCGCGTCGTCAGGTCGGGCGAGACGTTGCTAAGGGGCTGTGGAAAAAGAGTGCCGTGCGGCGTTCCATTCGAGCGCAGCGACAGTCCGGCGGATGGCTGTGGTAACGCCGATCGACGGTGCGCTGCCTGCGGCGACTGGCACCCTATGGATCGCGGATTGCTCGCGGTCATTGATCGGAGCCGAGGGCGTTTGGGAACGATCGCACTAGGCGAGCGCTGTTTCACAAGCTCTCAGCCCTCGGGCTTGGCACCGCGCGCGGCGATCTGCGCATACCAGGCCTCCAGCACTTCGCTGCGCTCACCGGATGCCACCCGCAGCAGTTCGTGCCGCGCCTGCGCCCGCTCGACACCATGGAGCTGCAAATAGCCGAGCAGGTCGTCGAACAGCCGCCGCCGGCTATGCCCGGCCGCCGAATCGTCGCGCCGCGACATGCAGTTCACCAACAGGGTGGAGCCGCATACGCAGTTACGGAAGACCTCGACCAGCGCCCCCTCCTCGTCGTCATAGACGGCCTTCAGGCCGGTGATATCGTGGCGAATCGCCTGGGTCTGCTGGAAGTAGTCTGCCGCGCTGGCAAATTCCCGCCCGCACGTGCGGCAGAGCTTGGGAAAACTGTCATGACTCAACGCCCGAAGACCGGCGAACCAGGCATCGTGGCTGGTAATGAATGACATCCAGCGCTCCCGGGTCGGAATGTTGATTGGCCGACCAAGCATAGCCGCTGGCGCCAACCGCGCTGGCTGGCACGACCAGAGACTGCAATGAGATAAGGACACTCACTTTTGCAGCCCCGATCAACGCCGCGAGCGAACCTCTTCGGCCAGCCGTGCGGCCAGCTTGTCCAACTCGGGAATGGCGGCATCCGGTAACGCGCGCAACACCCGTTGACTCAGACGCATCTGTTTGATGAAGCGCCTGCAGCGATAACACATGGCCAGATGCATCTGCACAGCCAGACGCTGGCGCAGACTCAACTGGCTATCCAAGAAATCGCTGGAGTTCGCCACCAACTCCTTACAACTCAGCATTGGCCGGTCTCCTCGAAATGTTCCAGGGTGGCGAACACCTTCAACCGTGCCCTATGCAACAACACCCGGACATTGGAGAGCGATATCTGCAAAAGATTACAGATTTCCTCCAACTCCAGGCCTTGGCGCTCGCGCAGCAGCAACACGCTGCCCTGTAGATCCGACAGGCTGGTCAGGGTTTTCTCCAGGCACTCACGCAGTTCTTCCTCCGTGAGCAACGCCTCCGGGGTGTCCTGATGCCAGGCGAACGGTTCCAGCAACCAGTGGCCGTCGCCCGAGAAGCGCTCGTCGCCAACCGATCCGTGCGGTCCCGGCAGATCATCCAGCAGCACCTCACGCCGGTTGTGCTTGAGACGCGTCTTGGCGGTATTGGCCGTGATGGTCAGCAGCCAGGTCTTCAGGCTGGAGCGGCCCTGGAAGCCGCCCAAGTTGCGCACCACCGCGAGCCAGGCATCCTGCACCACCTCATCGGCGTTGCGGCTGCCAACGATGGCGAAAGCCACCGCCCGCATCGCCCCCTGGTAGGTGGCGACCAATTCGCGAAAGGCCTTCTCCTCGCCAGCCAGCAGGCGGGCGAGCAACGCGCTATCGGACGGGTAGTCCATTAACGCTTACGCAGAATCACGCTGCCGATCGAGTAACCGGCGCCGAAGGAACTGAGCACGCCCAGCGCACCGCTCGGCAGGTCGTCCTGGTGCTTGTGCAGGGCGATCACCGAACCGGCCGAGCTGGTGTTGGCATAGCTGTCGAGGATCACCGGCGCTTCACCTGGCTCGGCATCGCGACCGAGCAGCTTGCGGGCGATCAGCAGGTTCATGTTGAGGTTGGCCTGGTGCAGCCAGAAACGCTTGACGTCGCCAACATTCAACTGGTTTTCCGCCAGATGGCTGGCAATCAGCTCGGCGACCATTGGGCAGACTTCCTTGAACACCTTGCGGCCTTCCTGGACGAACAGCTTGTCCGAGGCGCCAACCCCCTCTTCCGCGGCACGGTTGAGGTAGCCGAAGTTATTGCGAATATTGTTGCTGAACTGGGTGATCAGCTTGGTGCTGACGATATCGAACTGGTGCTCGGAGGTTGCCAGGTCGGCCCGTTCGACGATCACTGCGGTGCAGGCATCGCCGAAGATGAAGTGGCTATCACGGTCGCGGAAGTTCAGGTGACCGGTGCAGATTTCCGGGTTGACCATCAGGATCGCCCGCGCCTGGCCGAGCTGCACGGCGTTGGTCGCAGCCTGCAGGCCAAAGGTGGCCGAGGAGCAGGCTACGTTCATGTCGTAGCCGAATCCCTGGATCCCCAGTGCCGCCTGCACTTCGATGGCCACCGCCGGGTAGGCGCGCTGCAGATTCGAGCAGGCGACTATCACCCCGTCGATATCCGCAGCGGTCTTGCCCGCACGGGCCAGTGCTTCCTGGGCGGCGGCGACGGCCATCTCGCAGAGGATGCCCCACTGCTCGTTGGAACGTTCGGGAATCCGCGGAACCATGCGCTGCGGATCGAGGATGCCGTCCTTGTCGATCACGAAGCGGCTCTTGATCCCCGACGCCCGCTCGATAAAGGCACTGCTCGACTCGATCAGTGCGGCGACCTCACCCGTGGCGATCGCCGCCGCATTGTCCGCATTGAACTGCTGTACGTAAGCGTTGAAGGACTCCACCAGCTCGTCGTTGGAAATGCTGTTCGCCGGTGTGTACAGGCCGGTCCCACTGATCACGACGTTGTGCACGGTCATTCCTCTCGTTGATTTGCCGCGCATCGCGGCCATTTATGCATAAGCCCTTGGCCGGCGGGCCATAGACAGAAATTGTTGAGTGCTGACCGGGCATTGTCGCCGAGCAGTAGCACACTCGTTCCAAAGCGCAGAGTGTGCCACAACCGGCGCGGCTTCGTCCCCACGACAGACAAGTGCCTGCAGGGTGCGAGTAACTGCCTCTAAAACGCCCACCCTGGCTGCCCTGACTTGTGGTGTGAGTTATCTTCCGCTAGCTTTCGGGCCATGCAGTGACGCACCCACGGACAAGAAGCCTAGCCCCTCCCTCGCTAATTTTTCGTTGCGCCCCAAAAAGTATATTTCACCCGCTAGAACCAGTGCGCTGTCTCGGATTGCTGCTGACCTGCTTGCTTGAATGAAGACCAAGCCTGAATCGGCCGCCAAGACAGTTGGACAACCCGCATCAACGGAGCCCTTCAGTCCATGCAGACTGCACCCTTTGCCGCCGTGCCACTGCCTGTGAAAATATTGCTGCTTGCTCTGGCCTATGCCGTAGCAGGCCACCTGGCGCTGATGCTGGCCATTCCGCCGGGGTTCGCCAGTGCCATCTTTCCGCCTGTGGGGATCGCCCTGGCCGCAGTGCTGATCTGGGGGTACCCCATGCTCGCCGGGGTGTTTCTCGGCTCGACCTTGCTGAATCTCAGCATCGGTTTCATCAGCTTCGAGCAACTGAGCCTCGAGGGCCTGCTGATCGCCATGGGCATCGCGATCGGCACCTCATTGCAGAGCCTGGTCGGCAGCTGGCTGATTCGTCATTTCGTCGGCTTCCCCACCTCGCTCACCGATGAACGCAGCATTTTCCTCCTGCTCATTATTGGCGGGCCGCTGGCCTGCCTGATCAGTGCCAGCGGCGGCGCTGGCGTGCTCTACCTGAGCCAGGTCATCACGGCCGCGCAATTTCCCTTCAGCTGGTGGACCTGGTGGGTCGGCGACAGCATTGGCGTGTTGATCGCCACCCCGCTGATGCTCATCCTCTTCGCCCAGCCCCGCGCCCTCTGGCGCAGCCGCGCTGGCAGCGTGGGCCTGCCGCTGCTGATCAGCTGCAGCATCATGGTGCTGATCTTCATCCGTGCCAGCGAAGCCGAACAGAACAACCTGCGCCTGCGCTTTCACGAACAGGCCAAGATGATGAGCACCAGCCTGAAGTTCCGTTTCGAGCTTTACGGCAAAGCGGCCCAGTCCATAGAGCGGTTTTTTTCATCCTCAGCTCAGGTTTCCAGGCAAGATTTCGCCCGTTTCGTGGCGAATCTGCCGAGCACCTATCCAGGGATCACCGCGGTGAGCTGGGACCCATTGATCAGCGCCGACCAGCGTGCGCGTTATGAGGCGCAGATGGTCGCCGAAGGCTTTGCAGGGTTCCGCATCAGTGAAAACAACGACTCGGACGAGCAAGTTGCCGCGGCACAACGAGAGGTCTATGCCCCGGTAACCTTTGTCGAGCCCTTCGCGGCCAACGCCAAGGCACTGGGTTTCGACGTGCTGTCCAAGCCGCAGAGACGCCAGGCCTTGGAGAAGGCTCGGGATAGCGCCAGGGCGGTGATGACGGCACCGATCACCCTCATCCAGGACAACGCAGCGCCGCAACCCGGCGTATTGCTGCTGTACCCGGTCTACATGGGCGATCCGCCCCTCAGTGTTGGCGAGCGTCACCGTGAGTTACGCGGCTATGCGGTGGCGGTGATCCGGATTGCCGACCTTATTGACAATGCACTCCAGGCCTACCCGGGAGACAGCTTCCAGTTGCAGTTGCTCGATATTACCGACGCCACGCCGCAGCCCCTGTATGGCCAAGCCAGCGCCACGCTGCCGCCCTATGCGGCAGGGTTGCTCTGGCAGGAGTCGTTTGAGGTGGCCGGACGCATGCTGCAGCTGTCGATCTCGCCAACCGAAGCCTTTCTGCAACGCAACCATGGTCTGCAGCCTTGGGCGGTGCTGGCAGGCGGCCTGTTGCTATGCAGCCTGCTCGGCGGCTATCTGCTGACCATCACCGGTCGCGCCGATCAGATTCGCCATCAGGTCAAGCAACGCACCCTGGAGCTGAGTGCCATCCTGGAAAGCGCTGCCGAAGGCATTCTCATATTCGATGAGCAAGGCCTGATCGAACGCGCCAATCCTGCCAGCAGCCGCCTGTTCGGCTATCCCGCCAGTGCGCTGCTCGGCAGGCAGATTGGCGGCCTGATCCCCATGCTGCACCGGCACTCTGGGGAGCATTGGGATGCCATGCTTGGCAAGCCGCTGGAGGTCACTGCAAACAATGCCGATGCCCAACAGCTGGAACTGGAGATCAGCCTCAGCCGCTATGAGCTGCCGGGGCGTCAGCGCTATATCTGCATGGCCCGTGACATCAGCGCACGGAAACAGGTCGAACGCCTGAAAAGTGAGTTCGTCTCCACCGTCAGCCACGAGTTGCGCACCCCGCTCACCTCGATCAAGGGGTCGTTAGGCCTTTTGGCGGCGGGTGCTGTGGGCGAGCTGCCGGAGAAGGTGCGCGAGCTGGTCTGCATCGCGCAGAGCAATTCGGAACGCCTGATCAGCCTGGTCAACGACATTCTGGACATCGAGAAACTCGAATTCAGTCAAACCAGCATCCAGCTCAGCCGCACCGACTTGCGGCCCCTGCTGCATGAAGCGCTGCGGCATAACCAGGGATACGCCGACAGTTTCGAGGTGCACCTCAGCCTGGATGACCAGGCACTGCCGGAGCAGGTACCGGTCGTAATCGACAGCCTGCGTCTGCAACAGGTATTGAGCAACCTGATCTCCAATGCAGTGAAATTCTCCGACCCACAGAACCAGGTGCAGATATCCGCCGCAATCATCGCCAATGAAGTCAGGGTCCAGGTGCACGACCATGGTCCCGGCATCGCCGAGGAATTCCGCGAACGCATCTTCCAGAAATTCGCCCAGGCCGATGGTTCGGACAGTCGCCGCAAAGGCGGCACTGGGCTCGGCCTGAGTATCTGCAAAACCCTGGTCGAACGCATGAACGGCAAGATTGGCTATAGCAGTGTGCTGGGCGAAGGCAGCACCTTCTATTTCACCCTGCCGCTGGTCAGGCATGACAATGCAGCCGAGCGTGCAGCGATCGACGAACGCCCACCCGCCCATCTACATTGACGCCTCGCCCTGCCTTGCCATTGGGAGCCTGCATGACCTTGTCGCTGCTCAGCCGTTACGCCTTCTTCGCTTTTTGCCTGCTTTTCACCCTGCTTAGCCTGGCGTTCCTGCAGCACGAATGGCTATGGCCCTTGACCCTGATCAGCGCCGTGCTGAGCCTGATCGGCATCGGCGACCTGTTGCAGAAGCGTCATGCGATCCGCCGCAACTACCCGGTACTGGGCAATATCCGCTACCTGGTCGAGAGGGTCCGCCCGGAAATCCGCCAGTACCTGCTGGAAGCCGACCGCGAGCAGCTGCCCTTCTCCCGCTCCCAGCGTTCGCTGGTCTACGCGCGGGCCAAGGAGGAAGTCGCCGACAAGCCGTTCGGCACCCTGCTGGACGTCTACCAGAGCGGCTTCGAGTTCATCGGCCACTCGATACGCCCGGCGCCACTGACCGATCCGGCCGGATTCCGGGTGACCATCGGCGGGCCGCAGTGCAGCCAACCCTACTCGGCATCGCTGTTGAATATCTCGGCGATGAGTTTCGGCTCGCTCAGTGCCAATGCCATTCGTGCCCTGAACAAGGGCGCCAAGCTGGGAAATTTCGCTCACGACACCGGCGAAGGCAGCATCAGCACCTACCACCGCGAACATGGCGGCGACCTGATCTGGGAGCTGGGCAGCGGCTACTTCGGTTGCCGTAGCAGCGATGGCCGGTTCGACCCGCAGCGCTTCGCCGTCCAGGCGCAACAGCCACAAGTGCGGATGATCGAGATCAAGCTCAGCCAGGGCGCCAAACCCGGCCACGGCGGCATTCTGCCAAAGCAAAAGGTCACTGCGGAGATCTCCGCGACCCGCGGTGTGCCGATGGGCGAAGACTGTATATCGCCGGCGCGGCACAGCAGCTTCTCCACGCCGCTCGAACTGCTGCAGTTCATTGCCCAGTTGCGCGAACTGTCCGGCGGCAAGCCCGTCGGCTTCAAGCTGTGCCTGGGTCACCCCTGGGAGTTCATGGGCATCGCCAAGGCCATGCTGGAGAGCGGGATATATCCGGATTTCATCGTCGTCGACGGCAAGGAAGGCGGCACCGGCGCCGCGCCGCTGGAGTTCACCGACCATATGGGCGTACCCATGCGCGAAGGCCTGTTGTTCGTGCACAACACCCTGGTCGGTTGCGGCCTGCGCGACAAGATCAAGCTCGGCGCCAGCGGCAAGATCGTCAGCGCCTTCGATATCGCCTGCATGCTGGCCATCGGCGCCGACTGGGCCAACTCCGCGCGCGGCTTCATGTTCGCCGTCGGCTGCGTACAAAGCCGCTCCTGCCACACCAACAAATGCCCGACCGGCGTCGCCACCCAGGACCCGCTGCGTCAACGCGCCCTGGTGCCCGAGGACAAGGCCCAGCGGGTGTTCAACTTCCACCGCAACACCCTCAAGGCGCTGGCGGAGATGCTCGCCGCCGCAGGCCTCGAGCACCCGGCGCAACTGGACGCCCGCCATCTGGTGCGGCGCATTTCTGCTAGCGAGATCAAGTTGTTCTCGCAGCAACACGTCTACCTCAAACCGGGCGAGTTGCTCGACGAGCAGATCGAAGGCAAGTTCTACCAACGGATGTGGAAAATGGCCCGCGCCGACAGCTTCGACGCGGCACCCTGAGTGCAACCGCTTGACCGATGCCTCCGGTATAGCCAGCATCCTCCAAGGCAAGCACAACAAGCGCCCTCCTCTCCCACGGACAACCCTATGGCCCTGCACAGCTGGTTACTTTATCTCGCCGCCGTCATCGGCCTGTCGCTGACACCAGGGCCCAACGGCCTGCTGGCGCTGACCCACGGCGCCCTCTATGGCCACCGCAAGACCCTGTGGACAGTGGCGGGCGGGGTGATTGGTTTCGCCGTGCTGATGGCCCTGTCGATGTTCGGCATCGGCGCTCTGCTGCAGGCCTCGGCCAACGCCCTGAACATCCTCAAGTGGATCGGCGGCGGTTACCTGGTCTGGCTCGGCATCCAGCTCTGGCGCGCCCCGCCGCTGCACCTCAGCGCGCCTGTTCTGGCAGTCGCAAAACCGGGCCCTGCGCTGTTTCGCCAGGGCCTGCTGTCGGCGCTGTCCAATCCCAAGGTGATCCTGTTCTTCGGCGCCTTCCTGCCACAGTTCCTCGACCCGCAAGGCGACCTCTGGATGCAGTTCGCCGTGATGGCCCTGACCTTCGCGGTCGTGGAAGGCCTCGTCGAGTACGTGCTGGCGCGCGCTGCCTACCGTATCCGCCCCTGGCTGGAGCGCAGCGGCAAAGGCTTCAACCGCTGCTGCGGCGGACTTTTTGCGATGATGGGCGCGGCCTTGCCGATGGCCCGCTAGTCTTGCCCTTCACTATCACCACCAGGCAGGCCATCAGTTGCCTGGCAAAAAACGAACACCCGACTATGCGCTGCCTGTCACTCGCCCTGATTCTGTTGAGCCTGGGTAGTACCGCCGAGGAACGGCCATTACGTTTTGCCGTTAGCGAAAGCTGGGCCATGCCCATGATCCACATCGAGCATGGCCAGGCCACCGGCGGCATTCTCTATGACCTGCAACAACGGTTGGCCGAGAAAGTCGGCCGCCGCGCCGAAATGCTGGTGCGCCCGCGCCTGCGCATTCAACAAATGCTGGTGCGGGGTGAAATTGACGTGCGCTGCTACGTCAACCCGGCCTGGCTGAACGAGTCGCACCATCAATACATCTGGAGTGTGCCGTTCATGGTCCAGCGCGACCTGCTGGTCGGACGGGACAAGCAGCAGCTGCAGATCAGCCAGATGCAGGGCGAGACAATCGGCACCGTACTGGGCTTCACCTACCCCGAACTCGCGCCCTTGTTCGCCAGCGGCCACCTGCGGCGCGACGACGCCCGCACCCAGGAGCTGGTGCTGGATAAGCTCAAAGCCAGGCGTTACGACTACGCCATCAGCAACGAACTGACGCTGCAGTGGTTCAACCGCCAGCAGCCGGCTGGGCATAACCTTCAGCCGCAGCTGGAAATTTCCTCTGACATTGTCGCCTGTATCGTCCGCGACGAACCGGACGTGCCGACCATGCGGGTGCTGCGCGCCCTGGTGCAGATGAGACAGGCGGACGAGTTCGAGACCATCCTTTCCCGCTACCGTTGATTGGCCACTGACACGCTGCTTGAGGAGCCCCTGTACTGCACGCAAATTAAAAAGCCAAGACGCAAGTCTTGGCTTTGGGAGTGCTAGGGTCTGTTGGCGTTTCCTTGCAGGCGCGCGCCGGAGCCTGGGGTCATCGCCTGCACCCGATGGTTTTGATTGTTCGTCGCCTAAGCATGGTAGTAATACAGCTTGTTAACGATCACCCAGTCTTGCCCGATCTTCAGCAGCGCCAGGTAGTCCGTGAACTTCAGGTCGAAATACAGATCGGTCATCTTTACCGCGGCCGCATCACCCGTTATATCGATGCTTTCCACCTCCCATACCGGCTCGGTACTGCTCGGGGCAGGGCCTTCGGCCTCGATGGCGGCGATGAAGTCATCCAGCGATAACCACTCCAGCTCGCCATGATAGTGGCCGATGATCCGGCAGTCGGGATGGAACGCCTGTCGCAGCCGGGCTTGGTTCGCAAACACCATACCCTCTACATAATTGCGCACCACCTGGTTGATTGCTTGCTTGTCTGTCGCGAGCGCCGTCATAGTTTTAACTCCTGCGCCGCTCGGCACTCTCCAGTGGCCGGCAGTGGGAGCCGATTGACAGCCCTTCCAAGGGCTGGCCAATAAAACAGACTAGCAGCGCGCCACGATGCAGACGGGCTTGCCCCGACAGTCGGCGGTTGTATTTGGCCTCACGCCTGGTGGATCAAACCGGCGATATCGGCGACCCTGGCGCTGACTGCGCCCTCGAGACGCTCGATGTTTTGCCGATGACGCTGCTCCAGCTCGACCTGCTGCGCACACAACTTCAACGCCGTGAGCACCAGCAGGCGCTCGCCGATCAGGGTCGTCGACTGGGCTTTGGTCTCCGCCAGCAGGCGCTTGAGCAGCAGCGCCGACGCGGTCAACTCCGCTTCTTGGCCAACAGGCACCCTGATGCTGTAGTCATTGCCCAAGACTGAAATGACCTGGATCGATGCACCGTCACCACTCATACGTTAGCCGGGCTCGCCTTGACCGTGTTGCTGCCAGTCGCCAGTTCCACCAGGGCCTGGATCCGCTGGATAGTGGCGCCGTGCAGTTCTTCCTGCTCGATCGCGCTCAACTGCAGGGTCTCGTTTTCATCCTTGATCTGCGCCAGTTCGCTGCTCAATTGCACGTTTGTGCTCTGCAGCGCCTTGTTCGCCTGCACAAGGTCACTGACCAGCTGTTCCAACTGACTTAGGCTATTTTCCAACATATTGATTACTCGAGCTTTTTGGCGGGCCGCCACAATAAAGAAAAGCCCCGGGAGAAGCCAGGTGTCGCCAACCACCATTTTCGACCAGACGTCGCCCCATATCGGCAATGCCCCCTGCTAGAGGTCAGAGCCCTGGAGTCGCCACCCCCCGCGGGACCAGCACAATTCAGCGGTTGTGAAAATATCGAGCGCCGTAGCGAGACCCTCTCCAGTGTTCGCGGATAGGCGCGCTGCGTGACAAGCCGGGGGACTCAGTGAGCTGAATGCTCCTGCTTTTCACGCCGCACAACGTCAGCGGCGGGCGTCTGGAGGCGGTCCAGTAGGCGAGTGTTTTTCCACAATCGCTAACAGTCGCTCCGACAGCACCGGTGCGCCGCGAGTTCCCTTAACCGGCAGACGGTTACCAGGGCGCTAGGCACAAACGAGGTGCGTTCGTCGCCGCACAAGAATCCGTGAGCCTGGCCGCACTACGCTGATAAGTGATTGATTCGTGAGCTGAGGTGCGTCATGGGATCCCCGATCGAAATTGCCAACCGTGCACCGGCGCAGGCAAGCGAGCTGCCTGCCCTCCTCCGCCAATACGCCGAGCCTCTGCCGGATCTGCACAGCAGCGCCTTCGCCGAACTGTTCGACCGCTACGGTGATGCCCGCGTGGTGCTGATCGGCGAGGCCAGTCATGGCACCTCGGACTTCTACCGAACCCGCGCCGCCATTACCCAGTGCCTGATCGAACGGCACGGCTTCAACATAGTCGCCGCCGAGGCAGATTGGCCGGATGCCGCGCAGCTCGACCGTTTCGCCCGCCAGCGCGATACCTCGGCCTGGACCCAAAGCGCCTTTACCCGCTTCCCCACCTGGATGTGGCGCAACACCGATGTATCGCGTTTCATCCACTGGCTGCACCATCACAACCAATCGTTGCCCGCGGACCAGCGCGTCGAGTTTCGCGGCCTGGATGTCTACAGCCTGCGCAACTCCATGGCCGAGGTCCTGCATTACCTGGATCAGGTCGACCCGCAGCAGGCCCAACAAGCACGCCAGCGCTATGCCTGCCTGTCGCCCTGGCAGGACGAGCCGGCGCGCTATGGCCTGTTCGTCGAACACGGCAACGGCGGCTCCTGCGAAGATGCCGTGGTCGCCCAGCTCAACGACCTGCTGGGCAAACGCCTGGAGGCCTTCGAGCAAGACCACGAAGACCTCTTCAATGCCGCGCAAAACGCCCGGGTAGTGCGGGCGGCCGAGCAGTACTACCGGGTCATGTACCGCGGCTCCGCCGCCTCGTGGAACCTGCGCGACCGGCATATGTTCGAGACCCTGCAGGCCCTGCTGCAACACCGCGGCCCTGCGGCGAAAGCCGTGGTCTGGGCGCACAACTCGCATATCGGCAATGCCGCCGCCACCGCCATGGGCTGGCGCGGCGAGTTCAACATCGGTCAACTCAGCCGGATTGCCTGGGGGCACGACGCCGTCCTGATCGGCATGGGCACTGACCATGGCCAGGTGGCCGCCGCCGATGACTGGGATGGCCCCATGCACATCAAGGACATCCGCCCGGCGCGCGCAAACAGCTGGGAATATCAGTTTCACCAGAGCGGCCTCGACGCCGTCCTGTTCGACTGGCGTGACCCCAAGCACCAGCCCCTGCGCGACGGACTGTCGACCCTGCTGCTCGAGCGCGCCATCGGCGTCATCTACCGGCCACTGACCGAGTTGCAAAGCCACTACTTCCAGGCCGTGCTGGCCGATCAGTTCGATGCCTACATCTGGTTTGACGAAACCCAGCCGATCAAACCGCTAAGCGCCCCCGACAGCGCAAGTCACGATGACGAGACCTACCCGTTCGGCATCTAGTGGCCCTCTCCCCGGCCGTCCGGCGGGGGGCTGCAGGGCAGCGATGCTATTCTTAGCTCATCGCCGCCCGCACGGATGCGTCGACGCGGCGCAGGCAGCTATGAGGGCAATCCCCATGTCCTGTCCGCTCAATCAGGGGCAAACCGGCGCGGGCGCGACCTCGCGTAGGCACCCCTCGGCGGGTGCCCGGATCAACGCCTGGTTGAGCAAGCGGGCAGCGGGTTGCGCGCAGCTTCTCGATGTCGATGGCCCCCTGCCGGACATTCCCCAATCTCCCGATGCGGTCAGCGTAACGGACGTGTTGCCCGCCGCCCTGGCCCAGGCGGCCAGGGAGCTGGCGCCATGATCGGGCAGCCGGGCGCGCTCGAACTCGGCCTGCTGGCCGAGGATCTGCCTCCGCTCGCCGGCCAACGCTGGGGCAACATCCCTCAGACCTGCTCGATGGCCGGGCTGATCGACAGCGGCATGCGCCTGTCGGGCGGCTGGAAGGAGGGGCTATGTCGCGGCTCGTGGTGATATCCAACCGGGTAGCGATCCCCGACGAACAGGGCCGACCCGCCCCGGGCGGCCTCGCCGTAGCGGTGGAGGCCGCCATGCAGGGACGCGACGGGCTGTGGTTCGGCTGGAGCGGGCAGATGTCCGAGACACCGCCGCCGCCCGTGACCATCGACTCCGGGCACATGAAGTACGTGCTTACCGACGTGCGCCCGCAGGATTTCCGGGAGTACTACAACGGCTTCGCCAACCGTGTGCTGTGGCCGATCCTGCACTATCGGCTGGATCTCGCGCAGTTCAACGAGTCCGATCTGGAGGGCTACCTGCGGGTCAACCAGTTTTTCGCCGAGCGCCTGAGCCCACTCCTCAAGCCAGACGACCTCCTCTGGGTGCATGACTACCACCTGATGCCCCTGGCCCTGGCCCTGCGCGCGCGCGGCCACGCCAACCGTATCGGCTTCTTCCTGCACATTCCGCTGCCGCCGCCTGACCTGCTCACCGCCCTGCCCCGCCATCGCGAGGTGGTCGGCGCGCTCACCGCATACAACCTGATCGGCCTGCAGACCGCCAACGATGCGAGCAACTTCACCCGCTACCTGACCCAGGTGATCGGCGCGACAACCCACGACGGACGCCACTATCACCTGGGCAACCAGCACTTTCAGGTCGGTGCCTTCCCGGTCGGGGTCGATGCCGAGGGCTTTCGCCACCTGGCCCAGCAATCGGCGCAGGGAGACTTCGCGCGGGAGCTCGCCAACAGCCTGGCCGGCCGCGCCCTGCTGGTGGGTGTCGACCGCCTCGACTACTCCAAGGGCATCGTCAACAGGTTCGACGGCTACGAACGTTTCCTCGAGCGCAACCCCGAATGGCACAACCGCGTCACCTACCTGCAGATCGCCCCCGGCAGCCGCTCTGACATCCCCGAATACGCCGAGATCGACTCGATCGTCAACGCCAAGGTCGGCCACATCAATGGCCGCTTCGGCGCCGTCTGCTGGGTGCCGCTGCGCTACGTCAGCCGCAACCACCGACGCGAGGACGTCGCCACGGTCATGCGCCTGGCCCGAGTCGGCCTGGTCACACCGCTGCGCGACGGCATGAACCTGGTGGCCAAGGAATTCGTCGCTGCCCAGGATCCGGCCGACCCCGGCGTGCTTATCCTCTCGCAGTTCGCCGGTGCCGCTGCCGAACTGGATGCGGCGCTGATCATCAACCCGCATGACCGCGATGCCCTGGCCGAAGCGATCAAGCTCGCCCTGGAGATGCCGCTGGAGGAACGCTGCAGCCGTCATCGGCAGCTGTTTGCGGCGCTGCTGGCCAACCCTATCCAGGCCTGGGGACAGAGCTTTATCGAGGCCCTGCTGCAGCCCGCGCCGGCATCAGCCTGAGCGCTCGCCCCGGCGCCCGTCCGCTGACCGGTTCCACCGAGCGTGTGCGCTATACCTTTAATGAGTACGCACCCACAGTGCCGCAATGGCGCCTGCGTGCCAGACGGTTCAAGCCATACCGTTCGCGCCATTGCTTTCATCGCGAGGAGACAGGTCATGATGATTGCCCGTTGGAGCATCGATGCGAAATTTGGCTACAAACAGAATGTGATCGACTTGATGCAGCGCTGGATGCGCGAGATCGCCCCGCAGGTCGGCCTGGACACGGACAAGATGCGCCTGCTCACCGGCTCGGTCGGTGCACTGGAGGCCACCGTTCAGGCCGAGCACCTGATCGATGACCTCACCGAACTCAATCAGGTGTGGGAAAAACTGGCGACGATCGCAGCCCACAAGCAATGGAGCAAGGATCTCGAGCCGCATGTCGTTTCCGGGACCAGCCGCTGGGAAATCTACCGGGTTCTGTAACCCGTCCCGGTCCCCAATCAGCGATGGATGTGGACAGGCCTGGCGACCGTCCCTACCGGTGCTCAAGGCCAACCACATCGGCAACGCGAGCCGAGCTTGATCAACGCCCTGCCATGGCCGGGGCGGCCGTCCGGCTGACGGTCGCCGCCAAGCGCCGTCAGCGCCTGCCCGGGCACAAGTGTGTGTTGCCAGGCCGCAGGAGCCTTGGCTTGGCGCGAACGACTCACTGCACTATGCTCGGCCAATCCAAGGGAATGCCAGCTCCCCACCTCTCCGGCAAGGACCGCCGTCACTCCCTGTGTTTCTTGTCATTCAGTCGCCAGCCCCGTAGTGCGTAGGGGCGGCGGTAGCCTGCCTGAGTCAGCGCTAGCAGCCTGCCGGACTCGACCGTCCGGGTAATAGGAAACACGGGTATCTCTGTAAAGATTTGCAGCGTAAATCGTCGGCGTCTCCTGTGCAGCTCAACGATCCAGCGGACTCAGCACAGCAAAACCGCCGCGGTTGAGTACATGGGTATAAATCATGGTCGTCTTCACATCAGCATGGCCCAACAACTCCTGCACCGTGCGGATATCCTGGCCGCCTTCCAGCAGGTGGGTGGCGAAGGAGTGCCGTAACGTGTGCGGGGTGGCCAGCTTGACGATACCGGCCTCCTTGACCGCCGCTTTGCAGGCACGCTGCACCCGCTTCTCGTCGAGATGATGGCGGCGCACCTTGCCACTGCGTGGATCTCGCGATAGACCGGCGGCAGGAAAGGCATACTGCCAAGCCCACTCCACCGGCGCCTTCGGGTATTTTCGCTCGAGCGCGAAGGGCAGATACACGTCGCCGCGTCCAGCCTGGAGTTCCGTCTGGTGGATGGCCCTCACCACGGCCAGGTGTCCTTGCAACGGCGGAATCAAGCACTGCGGCAGCACCGTGACCCTGTCCTTCATTCCCTTGCCGTCACGGATCAGGATCTCCTGCCGAACGAAATCCACGTCCTTGACCCGCAAACGCATGACCTCCATCAAACGCATGCCCGAGCCATACAGCAGACTGGCAACCAGCCAGAGCTCACCTTCAAGACGCGACAACACATGCCGAACCTCGGCAATACTCAACACCACGGGTAAACGCACAGGCTTTTTCGCCCGGACGACTTTCCCAAGCCATGGCAGATCCAGCTTGAGTACCTGCTTGTAGAGGAACAACAAAGCAGCCAGCGCCTGGTTCTGCGTGGATGCGGAGACATCTCGGCGCACAGCAAGATCGGAAAGAAACGCTTCGACTTCAGCAGCCCCCATTTCCAGCGGGTGGCGGTAGTGGTGAAATCGAATAAAACGCCTGACCCACTCGCAATAGACGCGCTCTGTCCGAATCGAGTAGTGTTTGAGGCGAATCTGCTCGCGCATCTGATCGAGCAACCGGGGCCTTCCGTCCATGGTGTATAACTCCCTTATACGGTCATCCGACCGCTGCAATGCCTAGCCTAGACAGGGATAGACGAGAGGACAAGGAATGTTATCCACCACGATCGTAAAAGCGTTATCACACCAATTGGTGTCTATTTATAGTTAGCCAATCGCTTTCAGCTTGTTTGGTTTTGTATCGTGTACATCAGCAACATCGCTCCACTGCTTAATGCTTCACAGATCATCGAAATTTGTATTTACTGAACTACCGCGGCCACTAACGGGGCAGAGTCAAAACCGCAGACAGTCAGTAGCATTGCAAACATTAAATTTAATGCGTTTCGCCAGGTTCAGCGCGTAACGCGTTACAAGCAGGGAAGGCGGTACTTTAAATTATGCGTACATCCGAGCGTCTAACAGTTGGTTCAAATCGCTCGCTGCGCTCGCTGGGACGGGCTAAAGCCCGCCCCTTAACCAAACGTTAGATTACGGAGCCAGCTATGTTGGTCGCTGACACTTTTGAACAGCTTCACTGCAGGCTTCGTACTGTAAACGTTGACGTTCCCGAACGATCTAAGGGGCGCACACAGGATCATGTAGAAATCTATTCGGTAGTGCGATTGTTGGGCTCGCTTCCCTTTAAATTGGATGATTTCCCACTTGCTATCGAAAAGCGGGAGCGCCCCGATTTTCTTCTAACGCTTGCTAAATCTCGCATTGGGATTGAGCACACCGAGGCGATTCCCGAAAACACTGCAAAGGAAGCCTTTCTTCGTTCCCAAGGCCACGGTCCAGATCTTCACTTTACGCGCCCCGCTAGCCTTACAGAGGCGCGCAAGAGCAGATCGGCCCTCATGGCCGAGATCGAGGCCGACAAGCCTTCACCTGGATGGGTAGGTGATTCTGTTGAGCGAAGCTGGGCCGAGGCAATGGCCCACTTCATCGGCAAGAAGGTAGAAGTTGCAGGTCGAGAAGGCTTCACGCTGTTCGATGAGAATTGGCTTCTTGTGTACGACAACTGGCCAGGCGCTGCACTGCAACACCAAAAAGCAGTACCCATACTGTTGTCACACCTGCACATCAAAAGTCCTTGGAGCACGTTTTCTCGTGTATTCATACTCGACGAAAGCGTCCTTCTAGAGCTTTGCCAAACTGGTTGCAGCTTTCATGCTGTAAACCATTGCGTGCCGTAATCTAACAATGCGCTCAAATCGTTCGCTTCGCTCACTGGGACGGGCTAAAGCCCGCCCCTTAGCTTAATCGTTATATTTTTCACGAAGTCATTGGGTGCATGAGATGGCCAGAGTAAAGATGGGATCAAGTGTTACAGGTCACATGCCTATATGGCGCTATATTTCTCTGGATAAACTTGTAAATCTACTAGAAACCGAATCACTTTATTTCACACCACTCTCACTTTATGAAAAGTCTGATCCTTTCGAAGGCTATATGCCTAAGGTCGGGCTTGAAGCCTTGGCTAACCTCTTAGGGGCTTCCGACGATAAGCTTGAGCATATACATGAACAGCTTAAGATAATGTCTGAAAACTCAAGAAACGCTGGAATAAACAACCCAAACGGCGAAGAACTTCTTAAGCAATTCCGCATAAAACTTGACGCACAAAAAGAACTATCTAAAGAAATATACAAAAAAACAACTAAAGGCATAACCGTAAACTGCTGGCATTACAACCTGTCCGAATCTGAAGCCATGTGGAAACTATATTCAGAAAATGGCAAAGGACTTGCCATAAAAACCAGTATAGCGTCACTCAAAAGCTCAATAGAATCCATTGAACAAGATTTATTAGTACACATAGGGCGCGTAAAATATCTTGATTTTTATGATGAAAATATTACTCCCAAAGACTGCGTTACCGACGGCCACTTATCTCCTCTTTTAAAACGCGCCTCCTTTAGTCATGAAAACGAAATAAGGCTATTTACTGTCCCGGACATCGAATATGAGTCGCTGCACGAATTTGAGCCAACGGCAAAATCGGTAAAAATTAGCACCAATAAGCTCATTGAGCAGATATACATATCTCCATATGCAGGCGAGCCTTTCTCATCTAGTGCTATAGCAATATGTAAAAAATATGGAATTAATCCAGAGCTAATAATTGAATCAAAGCTATTAAGCGGTCACCAAGAGCTTCTGGATATCCTTGCCACAAGAAAAATATAACAACTGGTTCAAATCGTTCGCTTCGCTCACTGGGACGGGCTAAAGCCCGCCCCTTAACCAAACGTTATATTGCATTCGCAAGGAGGCGCCGTGATAGTCAAATTAGAAAATAGGCTTGTTGCATTTTTAGATGTGCTTGGTTTCTCAGCACGCCTGGAGAGTGAAGATATTGAGTCACTACACCGGCAGTATTCCGCTTTTATTGATGAAGCAAAGAATGCGACATTTTTTGCAGCGCAAGGCGACAACACAGGAAGGAAGAATTTTGAATTTTCACAATTCCTCTTCGACTCAATTGTATTAGTCTCCTGCCCAATAGATGATGTTTACAATACCAACAATTTTGTCAGCGCAGTATCGTTACTGCTTGAGCTCGGCTTCAAGAATAAGCTACCACTTCGAGGAGCAATAAGTCAGGGTGACTTCCTATACGATCAAGAGAGAAATATTTTTCTAAGCGAACGATTCCCAGAGCTTGCTAAATTTGAGCTTAAACAAGAGTGGGCAGGCTGCTCTGTTTTAAAGCATGCAGAAGAAACAATCTTGAATTCAGCTCTAGGCGTATCCCGGATACCGGAAAATCAAATACGAAATCAACTTTTCCATCGTTACACTGTACCGTTGAAAAACGGAGAATCTTTTGAGTGCCTTGTACTTAACTATCTGTTCTTTCTCTCCGAAAAAGATATTCTTGAAGGCATTGACTACCTGATACCTGGCAAAAAAGAACACAATATTCAGTATTTCGACTTCCTCAAAAATCTACCGCTTCAAGTCCAAGAGTTAGAGCCTGCTTTTTTACCGGCGGTATATTGCGCCGTTGTCACTACTCGCAGCGGCATGCGTGCCAAGTTCACAGATGCTGAGGGTAATCCTTGCGCACCAGGTGTAACTGAGTTCACTTGGAAAGCCGTAGGCCGGTGGTACTAAATGCAATATAACAACTGGTTCAAATCGTTCGCTTCGTTCACTGGGACGGGCTAAAGCCCGCCCCTTAACCAAACGTTAGGTAACACATGCACGAATTCATAACCCCAATACTAGACTGGCTTAGCACTACGCATGGCTCCGAAATACGGGGTCAATATGGCTGGGTGACGGTATTGATGGTCGTAGTTGTAGCTGCGCGCCATATCTCGAAGAACGAAGCCACATTACAAAAAAAATGCTTAAAAAATAAAATAGCCACAACGCTTTCCGAAAAAGAGTTATCGGCATCAGCTATTGTTGAAAAAGACAACCACCAATCAAAACATCATGCCAAATTACTAAAAGTAAATAATGACTACAATTTAGAAATTCGCATTTCCTCGCCCGAGCTTGCAGAAAAAACAATTAGCAAGAAAATGAATACCATTGAAGAACTTGAATTTTATCTTTCCGAGCACACATGTTTTTTACTATCAGACTTCAAATAGAAAGCCAGCAATGCGAGCTTCACCTAACAAATGGTTCAAATCGTTCGCCTCGCTCACTGGGACGGGCTAAAGCCCGCCCCTTAACCAAACGTTATGAGCACCATTAATCATGGGCAACTACACAAATCTTGAGTTGGATTTTATAGAAAGAACGATGGCCCTCATCGAGCAATACACCAATTTAATTCAAGGGAAGCCGTTCGCAGAGCAATTGAATTACACACTAACAATAAATTGCCTGCTAGGGCTTGTAGTAATGCCTAAAGAGCGAGTTATAAACTACATACCTAAAGAACAGCTAACCAGAGAAACCTTGAACAAAATGGGCCTAACCCATTCCACCGTTGACGACTCGATCAAAGATCTAAGCGAACTCATTAAAAATCTAAGACACTCAATCGCCCATTTCAGCATCGAAGTTATCTCCGAGTGCGACAAGAAGCTAATTGACTTCATTGAATTTAAAGGCACGAAAAAGCAACCCGCTATAATTGCTAGATTTAGAGCCAATGAAATACTTCCATTCTTGTAATATTACGCAAGCAGCCTAATTCAAAACATGAAGAATCATCGTGCTTAAAGCTCATAACAAATGGTTCAAGTCGCTCGCTTCGCTCACTCGGGACGGGCTAAAGCCCGCCCCTTAACCATACGTTAGGCATATAGGGAAATACTATGGTTACCTGCTATCTCAGATACATAATTGATCCATATAAAATCAAAGAATTTGAACACTACGGAAAACTGTGGATTCCATTGGTTGAAAAATTCGGCGGCAAACACCACGGTTACTTCCTGCCATTAGAGGGCGCAAATAATGTTGCGCTCGCTATGTTCACATTCTCAAGCTTGGCTGAGTACGAACAATATCGGGAAAAATCGCTTCAAGACACAGCCTGCATAGCTGCCTTCAAATACGCTGAAGAAACCAAATGCATAATCAGCTACGAACGAACGTTCTTCAGGCCCGTGTTCAATGCCTAACAAGCGGTTCAAATCGCTCGCTTCGCTCACTGGGACGAGCTAAAGCCCGCCCCTTAACCAAACGTTAGGCTATACATGCAATCCATAGACACATCGCTGACCGGGAACATAAGAACACTCGCCCAGCTTTCGTACGCCTTTGGATTACCCGGCGCAGCATTTGTAGTGAAGTACTTTTACGACATCTATGGCGCTGGAACAAAGCTTCCATCCGTTTTCTACATGCCACCAATAGGTATTGTTTTTCTTTTGCTCTCTTTAATTCTTGCTCCGGCAGTTCACAAAAGCATGATGCCGAATTTGAATTCTTGGATTTCACGCGGAATAAAGGCATCTCAAATAAATCCTGGTACTCCAGCCTCGTATGGGGCCCTGCGCAGGGTTTCCATCATGAAATTTATTCGCTTTGTTATTCTATGTTCCCACCCATGCTTTCTAATTTTGCTGACTGCAGCAATAATTCAATACCTGGCCGCCTAACAAGCGGTTCAAATCGTTCGCTTCGCTCACTGGGACGGGCTAAACCCGCCCCTTAGCTTGTTCGTTACACACTAATAACACGCAGCAGGACCCTGATCAATACTCTATAACTGGCATCATTCAGACTTCACTAGTTGAGTAAAACACATGAATCGACGTAAAAAAATAAAACAGTTATTAAAGGCTCACGCAAAAAAAGCCAGTGCCAAATTGGCGCCCAAAAAGAAGTCTACATACATTAGTAAAGCTGACCGATTGAAGATAGCGACCGAAGCCAGTCAAGACTCAACCATCTCTGCTGAGAGCTGATATAGGCATCCAAAGAGCCAAGGCAGCGCTATAGAATGGCCGTTACGGAACTCTGCGCGGTCGCCCATAACAAGTCGCTGAAATCGCTAATTTCATTTACTGGGACGGGCGCCCCATAACCAAACGTTAGGCCTCGCATGAAAACTGTACTCATCATCACTATATTAACGTTCATCGGCGGATGTGTGGGAATACACACAGATACTCAGTAATCCAAAACATCAAAGGCCACAGATATATATTATGCAAATGGCACCAAGCACTTCTGGAGCAAGCGCGATCACCCCGAAAATGGCAAGGTGACCTTAGAAGCATAGCGAAAGTGGTGCGGCGTTACTGTATGGGCGATAGTTCCCATCCCATTAAAACTGCCCATATGGAAAAATTACATCGACGTATACTTCGAAAACAATGAGCCCACCACACGCAGCGAAGGCTGGGTAAGCCTTGGTAATTTTTATGCTTGCGGGCCTGGCGTATGGCTTGGCTCAGTAATTTCCAATGGTACAGAAGCTTCTTTGTGCATCGCAGAGTGAACCTGACACGTATTTAAAATCGTTCGCTTCGCTCTCTGGGACGGGCTAAAGCCCGTTCCTTAACCTATCGTTAGGCTGCACAGTCATCTTCTACTGCAGCAGAGGGAACCACGATGCGCATCGCTAAGCAGGACATACCCGTCAGGATCGATATACCCGGCGCTGTTGCCCGCCAACTGACAAACTTCGGCGACTCCGCCGGATTCGGCATGATTAGCGGCGAATACTTCACCCTCGGCAGAGGCACGGATATCGCCCCTTTGCTTCAAGGGCTGGAGGGCGACCTGTGCCAATCTCCGCATTGGGGTTACGTGCTGCAGGGCGAACTCACTGTGACCTATGCAGATGGGACAAATGAGTTGATCAGCGGCGGTGACATCTTCTACTGGCCACCCGGACACACGGTCAAAGTCGGCCAGGATGCGGAGTTGATCCTCTTCAGTCCGCAGCATGAGCACAGCCAGGTGATAGATCACATGTTGAACAAATTGGCTGGCTGAAGCGGAGGCCTGACCATCAATCCAAGCCGACCCCGCTTCGCGGCTCGGCTCAATTCAGGCGTTAGGCATCGCATGATGCATAGAAGGCCCTGACCATGGATCGCAAGCATGTGTCCGACACCTGGGCGCGCGGCAACCCTTACGAGCAGTACGTCGGCCGGTGGAGCCGTCAGGTCGCGCCCAGGTTTCTCTCGTGGCTCAACATTCCGCCGGGCCGACGCTGGCTCGACGTGGGATGCGGCACAGGCGCGCTGTGCGCGGCGATTGCCGACCACTGCTCCCCGTCATCGGTCGCGGGCGTCGATCCTTCCGAGGGGTTTATCCAGACCGCGAGGGCGGATCTGGCGGGCCGGGTGACGCTGTACCTGGGCAGCGCAACGGCAATCCCGCTCGACGACGCTGCGGTCGACGTGGTGGTCTCTGGGCTGGCCCTGAACTTCATTCCAGACCAGCACGCCGCACTGCTTGAGATGGCGCGGGTAACCGGCAAGGGCGGTACGATCGGCGCATACGTCTGGGATTACGCGGGAAAGATGGAGCTTATGCGCTTCTTCTGGGATGCGGCCAGCGAGCTCGACCCGCACGCCGCGATGCTCGATGAAGGCGCCCGATTCCCCTTGTGTCGCCGAGAGGCACTGGCAACGCTTTTCGCCAGCACCGGACTGCAACAGGTCGAACTGGCGCCCATCGACATAGCGACACCGTTTGCGGACTTCGATGACTACTGGCAGCCGTTCCTCGGCGGCCAGGGGCCGGCTCCCGCCTATGCCATGTCGCTCGACGAAACCGCCAGGGCGCGCCTACGGGACCGCCTAAGGGCGCGTCTACCAACCGCAGCGAACGGGTCGATCTCCTTGACGGCAAGGGCTTGGGCGGTTCGCGCAAGCGTTGCAAGGTAGAAGATGCCCAGCCACGGGTAACGGCTTGTCGATCATTCCTGCCATCAAACGGGACGCTTGGCTGTGCCAGTTGCCGCCGCAGCGGCGCGGGGGACACCAGACCGACCAGCAGGTCCGCACCCGCTTGTTGCCCAGGACCCGCACCGCTTTGTCGTGATCGTTACGCGCAGCCATTTGCGTGGCCCGGCTAGGGGCGTGAAGGCTGTGGATCAGCAAGGTGCGCACGATCACCCGAACGAATCGCTGTGCGAGCCCGTGCCAGCACTCGAATGCTCCCGCCACCACAGACCCTCCGGGCAAACGTCAGGGGTCGTCGCCCCCTCCTCCAGCAAGCAGATACTATAGTTAGAGTGTTCAACTACAAGGTGTCCTTGAGGACTCGTGTTATTGAACAACTTAGCCACGTCCTATTGACTAATATTCGAGGATAAGTCGATGACTTTAGCCGATATAGTACAGAAGGGTTGGGAAGCAGTCGGCGCAGGAGACTTTGATAGCCTGGTAGCAGATTACGTTGAAGACATGACCTTCATTATGCCCGGGCAGAACGACCGCCTGAAAGGGTGCGATGCATTTCGTTCCGCGCTGGATGGACTCGGGAAAATCCTCCCGCCTGGCTTCGAAATCACCGGGCTTCGTCAACTCGAAGGAAAAGATGAAGTTGTCTCTATTGTTGAATGGAAAGCAGATAAAGTTGCCAGCTCTCAACTGTCAGTTCTTTTCAAGTTCGTAAATAACAAGATTTATGAGGAACGCTGGTTCATCGACACTGAACAATGGAAAGGCGCATTCTGAGTTATGTTTTATACATACCCCGTATATCCAGCCGCGCGCATGCCGTAATGGCCTTTTGTGCATTGTGCTTCACTTCATCGCCACACAAAGTCCGCGCTGGCGGGCAAGCAGTTGAAAGCGGTGTGCCAGGGTACTCAACGTGAGGAAGCGCCATGCTTAGCATTGATCGCCCATTTCGACAGGCCACACCAGACGATGCGCAGGACTTGGCCGAATTCGTCAACATGGCCGGTGAAGGCTTGGCGCTCTATCTGTGGGAGCAAATGGCCACGGCCGGTGAATCCGCTTGGGATGTCGGCTGTAGTCGGGCCAAGAGGGACTCAGGTGCCTTCTCCTACCGCAATGCGATCCTGCGCCTGGTGGACGACGATGCCGTTGCCTGCTTGATTGGCTATCCCTTGGAAGACGCCCCTGCTCCTGCGGATTACTCGGAAATGCCGCCCATGTTCGTGCCCCTTCAGCAACTGGAGGACATGGTCCCCGGCACCTGGTACATCAACGTCCTGGCCACCAAGCAAGCGCATCGAGGTCATGGCTATGGCAATGAGCTACTTGCCCTTGCCGAGGGCATAGCGACCAGCCTCGGCAAGCATGGTCTGAGTCTGATCGTCGCTGACACCAACCTGGGCGCACGAAGGCTCTACAGTCATCTCGGCTATCAGGAAGTGGCGCAGCGAGCCATGGTCAAGGAGCGCTGGGTTCATCCCGGCACGCACTGGGTTCTGATGACGAAAAGTTTGCAGATTGAGAATAAACAACCCGAAGCCGGGGCAGGTTGACCAGTGCACACCTTGGAGGCAAGCAAATGGAAGCAGTCGACAAGCGCTCCGACTCGCAAGGCGTGTTCATTGCCGCAACCCCGGCACAGGTCTTTGCCGCCCTGAGCGATCCGGCCCGGATCGCCCGCTGGTGGGGGCCTGACGGTTTCACGAGCACCATCCACCAGTTCGATTTCCGGCCGGGTGGCACCTGGCTACTCACCATGCACGGGCCAGACGGCCAGGACTACGCCAACGAAAGTCGCTTCACGCGCCTTGCACCCGGCGAGTTCTTCGAGATCGAGCACCTGTCCGGTCATCACTTCACCCTGTCCATCGAGTTGAGACCGTCTGGCCAAGGAACTCAGGTCTACTGGCACCAGACCTTCGACACCATTGAGCATTACCAATGCATTGCCGATTTCGTCGCCGGAGCCAACCAGCAGAACTTGCAGCGCCTGGCAGCGGAAGTCCTGCACTGCAAGATGCCGGCTTAGCCTTCCACTCGAGCGGATCGCCACCGAAACGGCGGACGGGCCGCTCCGCTCAACCGTGAGGCTGCACCGGTCAGCCAGGCTGTGACGATGGATAACGGGACAACATGAAGAATCCAGACTCAAGCGAAAACCGCTCAGCATCCGAGTTGATCGACGCAAGAATCGCCGAGCTCGGCGATTGGCGAGGATGCACATTGAGCCGGATGCGGGGGCTCATCAAAGAGGCAGTTCCAGAGATCATCGAGCAGTGGAAGTGGATGGGCACTCCCGTATGGTCGCAAGGCGGCATTATCTGCACGAGCGAAGTCTATAAATCCAAAGTTAAGCTGACCTTCGCCAAGGGCACCTCGCTGGATGACCCGAGCAATCGCATGGCGCTCAAGGCACTGGAGGGTGAGACTTTTTCCCTGCGCAGTAGAATTCAGCGTACTGAGCAGGTGACCGTTTAGCCGGCCAGCTGCTCGCGCGCGCCTGAACATCCAGCACTGCCGCACATGCTCGTGCGGCGGTGTTTTTCCAACATCGACGCTGAGCCCTGAGCTTCGGCAACGGAAGGACCCGATAGGGCGCTCGACTACACTCAGGGCCAATTTCCAGATCAATCGAATATGCACAGGATTGTGATCATGGCTGTCTGGTTTTTGCGGCTGTTGAGTGCATGGCTGTTCTGCTCGTCGGCGACAGCGACCGAACTGCAGCTGTATACCGAGGAAAATCCCCCGCTCAACTTCAGCCGCGACGGGCAAGCTGATGGCCTGTCGGTCGCGGCGGTGCGCGAGTTGCTACGGCGTACCGGGGACAGCGGCACCATCCAGATGGTGCCCTGGGCGCGCGGTTATATGCGCGCGCAACGCAGCGCCAATGTCGGCTTGTTCATCACAGTGCGCACGCCCGAGCGCGAGGCGCTGTTCCAGTGGGTCGGCCCGCTGGTATCGACGACCACTAGCTTCTACGCCCGGAGCGGCAGCGGCCTGCATATCGACAGCCTGGACGCTGCACGGCAAGTGGCGGCGATCGGTGTACCGCGCGACTGGTATTCGCAGCAGGTTCTCGAGGGCGAGGGCTTCAGCAATCTGTACCTGGCGTCCAAGCCGCACGGCATGCTCGAGATGGTTCTGCATGGCCGTATTCCCTTGATGGTCTATGAAGACCAATTGCTGCCCAGCCTGATGGCCGAACTGGGTGCTTCGATGGTCGATCTCGAACGCCACTACAGTTTTATGCGGACCAGCAGCTATATCGCCTTTTCCCTGCAGACCGACACGCACCTGATCCAGCGCTGGCAAGCCGCGCTCGATGATATGCGCAACGACGGCAGCCTGGCCCGCCTGCAGAAGCAGTGGTTGCCGAACGTTGCCCTACCGGCGCCGGCCGAGGAATAGCCAGCCGCCCGCTGGCGACTTGAACGCCCTGCCCGCCTCCACGTTGTCCGACCCTCTCGCCGTGTGCCCCCCTATCTCCATCAGAGTCGCCGAAACAGCCGATACAGAGACCCTCGCCAGGCTTATCCGCGAATCCAACAAGGATGTGGCGATCGCGTTCGGCTTGAACGCGCAGTACTGCCCGAAACATCCATCGTTCTGTACGGACGCGTGGGTCGAGGCAGACGTCCAGCGTGGGGAACGCTACTTCATCCTCCACGCTGGACCGCCCCCCCCTTGGCCTGCGTTGCCTATGAAACACCACGCCCGGACCTGGCCGACCTCAATCGCCTGTCCGTGCTGCCGTCGCATCGACGCCACACCGACAGGTCGGCATCAGCCAAGTGGATAGTGCTTGAGGCCCGCCCCTGCCCCACCGCACCCTCAGGCTTATCCAGCGAGGAGAACAACCATGAGCACCTACCAAACCCTGACCCGGCACGACCACGACGGTGTGACCAGGATTACCTTCGACCACCCGCCAATCAATCTGGTGGACCGCGAGGTGGTCATCGATCTGCTCAACCTGGCCAAGGCCCTGGAAGCTGATAGCCAGACCCGCGTGGTGATCTTCCGCAGCGCCAACCCGGAATTCTTCCTGGCCCATTACGACCTCGGCAGTCAGCTCGGCAAGCCCGCACCGCCGTTGCCGGAAGGCCAGGCCAGTCTGCTCAGCGCGTTGTTCAGCCGTTACAGCCGCCTGCCGCAGGTGACCATCGGCGAGTTGCGCGGCCGCGCCCGCGGTGCCGGCAGCGAGTTTCTGCTGGCGCTGGATATGCGCTTCGCCTCCCGTGAACGGGCCGTGCTGGGCCAGCCGGAAGTCGCAGTCGGGCTGTTGCCAGGTGCCGGCGGTACGGTGCGGCTGACGCAACTGCTCGGCCGCGCCCGCGCACTGGAAGTGTGCCTGGGCGGCGCCGACTTCGATGCCGACACCGCCGAGCGCTATGGCTGGATCAACCGCGCCGTGGCGGATGCCGAACTGGAGGCGTTCATCGCCGCGCAGGCCCGGCGCATCGCCGGTTTCCCGGCCGCCGGCATCGCCCATATCAAGGCGCTGGTGGACAGCCTCAGCGCAGCGGATGGTGCGGCGCTGGTGTCGGAATCGCAACGTTTCACGGCGGACATGGCGGCGCCCGATACCCTCGCCCGGGTGCACTGGCTGATGGCCAACGGCGGCCAGACCGATGGCGCCATGGAGCGCGACCTCGGCACGCTGCTGGCGCGCTACCCGCAGGCGCTCGATCGGGTCGAATAGCCCTCGGTCGCCGGCCCCTGGTCGCCTAAGCCGGCTTGAACACCCGGTACAGGCGCCCCAGCGCGGTCACCCCGACCAACACCAGCGCGCCGGCCAGCACCCCCAGCAGCATGTCCAGCAGCGTCGGGGTAATGGTCGCCAGCGCACCGCCGAGTGCGGGCACGGTTTGCAGGCCGTGGGCGAAGCCCTCGAACAGTGTGGGGATCCCCGGAATGCCGTGGCTGAGGATGCCGCCGCCGACCATGAACATCGCCACCGTGCCGATCACCGCCAGGCTCTTCATCAGGTAGGGCGCGGCGCTGAGAATGCCGCCACCGATACTGCGCTGCAGGCGTCCGACCCGGCCACTGCCTCTGCGCTGGGAGAGGTACAGGCCGCCGTCGTCCAGTTTGACGATGCCGGCCACCAGCCCATAGACGCAGACGGTCATGAGCAGGGCGACGCCTGCAAGCACGGCCAACTGGGTGCCCAACGTCTGGCCGGCCACAGTGCCGAGGGTGATAACGATGATTTCCGCCGAGAGAATGAAGTCGGTGCGCACCGCCCCCTTGATCTTGTCGCGCTCAAAGGCGACCAGGTCGACGGCGGGGTTGACCAGTGCCGCTGTCAGCTCGGCCTTGTGTTGCTGCTCCTCATCCTGGCTGTGCAGCAGCTTGTGGGCCAGTTTCTCGAAGCCTTCGTAACAGAGAAAAGCGCCGCCGAGCATCAGCAGCGGCGTGACCGCCCAGGGCGCCAGCAGACTGATCACCAGCGCCGCCGGCACCAGAATCAGTTTGTTCAGGAAGGAGCCCTTGGCCACCGCCCAGACCACCGGCAACTCGCGCTCGGCCTTGACCCCCGAGACCTGCTGAGCATTAAGGGCCAGGTCGTCGCCAAGTACGCCGGCGGTCTTCTTCGCCGCGACCTTGGTCATCAGCGCCACGTCGTCGAGCATGCTGGCGATATCGTCAAGCAGGGCTAACAGGCTGGTTCCGGCCACGGGTATTTTCCTCGACAAGCAGATTCTTGAGGGCGCGTGCGCAAGCACCACCCAATAACGGAGAGGCATAGTAGACCAGGTCTGCGGGCTGGCGGGGGAATGGCCGAGAGGCAAAGACGGCCGATCACGGCTGGACGGTGACGCTAAACACCACGCGGTGACAGGACACGCCCCCGTGCCCGGGCAGGTGATGGCCCGTGCGGACAGGGCCCTCCCGTAACGCGCTGGGCTTGGGGCGAGCAGTACTGGGCGACGACGAGTTCGACAGCACTGACTGGACGACTGTTGTGAACGTATCGAGCGCCCGCGCAAGCCCCCTACGGGAGATCGCCGCAGGCGCGCTGCGTGAAAAATGGGGGAAGACTGGCGAGCCGAATGCCCCCCACTGTTCAAGCAGCGCAAGTATGACCGACCCTCACCGTCGCCCACCATGTCGCCAAGCATGCCTAGCGCACCTGGCGACTGAGTCTCTGCTCTTGGTCCGGACTGATTAATGGGGTATCCGCTTGCCGACTGGACGCCTCCTTGGTGTAACTGACGGACTGAGTCGTCGGAACCTCCAGGTGCGCGGTATGGCTATAAGGCCAGGAGTGGATGGCGCCATCCATTACCTGATCGTGCGGTGGCGACGCCAGCTCCTCGAGGTGGCTGATGATGTCGTCAGGTTTGAGTACCAGCACGTCAGAGTTCAGGCTATCGAGAATGTTTTCGGCCGTGTTACCGAGCAAGGCTCCAGACAGGCCAGTGCGGGCGACGCTGCCAATCACGGTAAGTGTGACCCTCAGCCGCTCGGCGACAGACGGGATCAGTTCTTCGGCTGGACCTTCTTCGATATGCAGGCGTTCGTCGCTGACCTCGTATTCGGCTTGCAGCGCCCTGCAGTGCTCGTGGTACATCGCATGGATGCTTTCCTTGAGGTGATAGACAGGATCGGCAGACAACAGCTCGGCACAGGGGTGGGCGGACATCATGTGCAGGACGCCGCCGGTCATTTGGGCAATGTCGTGACCATGCCCGACAATACCGGCATGCAGGATCCGATGATCGACGTCGCTATTACCGGCGTCGATGGCCGCCAGAATCACACCTCCAGCCCAGGACTCGGTGCTTTTGACGATCAGCACAGGGCAGGGGCAGAAACGCAACAGCTTCCAGTCTTCGGAGGGTAAAAAGGTCTTGAGCAGTGGGTTGTCGGGCAGATGCCGCTTGATCACCAGGCCGCATTCCTGCTCCTGCTGCACGGCGATGATGGTCTTGTGCAGGCTGTCCTTCCCGGCCTGCTGTGAGCTGACGCTGAAACCTTTCTCGCGCAGGGAATCCTCGATTGCCTGCAGATCCGATGATGAGTGGTTTTTCTTGTTCCAGGCCAGCAAGTGCAAGTGCGAGGAGGTAGCACTGGCGATCAGCGTGGCTCTATCAAGCAGTAGAGTGTCAGGCTGCTGTGCATCCATCACCACTAGCGTGTTGCGAATGGTTTGCATAACAAGCGTCCTATGCGTGGGTACGCCAGGAAGCGGCTTCGTCTATCAACACAGGCACGCGACAGCTGAATTCGGACTCTGCTGACTCAGATCGTTACTTGACGATTACTTCGAGTTGGCTCAGACAATCAATCTATTGCTGCTGATCGCTGCTGCAATCATTAGGACGGCCTCTTCACCTAAGCGGTACGGAGAATTAGTCATGAGCAATGAGGTGAGCAAACCTTTGATCATCGATCCTGGCTTGCGTCGAGACTAGGGAGCGTAAGCAGCGAAGATAACACCTTAGAAAAAACCAAAGGATTGATCAGCGAACTATCATTACCGCTCCTCAAACACGCCACGCCACTGGCGAAGTCTTCGGGTGGTGATGGATATTCATCCTTTAGTTTCTTGTTTCGGTGTTTCTGATTATTCCCTAGCGATTCAGGCCAAATTTTAGTTCGTTCAACTCAAAGCAAATTGTGAGCGCTGAATCAGCGCCTGCCAAGGCCGCCAGTCGTCTGGATTAAGCCGATTCGCGCTTATCTCAGAACCAACTAGCTATATCCAATGCCGGGACCATAGCCTGCCGCAGGAGCGAACAGCGTTAACATCAGCAGCGATCGCCGCAACCGGCAGTCATTTCAGCCCAGCAACCAGCAATGTGGCGAGTCTCCTGCCGTACCAGCGTTCAGGGCGTGGCAACCCGGATATCGAAGCCGCTCTTGGCCTCACTGAGAATGCGCAGATGCTGGCTTTCGCCTGCTACCACGGGCACCACCAGCTCGCGGCGCAGCCGGCCCATGCCGCAGAGGGTGTCGTCAGCCTTATCGATGCCGATGCCGACCACCCGGTTACCCGGCGGCACATGGAAGCGCGCCTCTTCGCCCATGCCAATGCGCGCCGCCACCTTGCGGTCGACCAGCAGGGCCACATAGCAACCACCACCGAGCATGCCCAGGTCGCGGTTGACCACGATCAGTCCGCTGCCCGCCACCGGCTGCTGGTAGGCCAGCAGCCGCTCGGCGGGCACCGCAGTGACTTTCTCCGGGGCGGCCTGAAAGGACGAACAACCGGCCAACACCAGCAGGGGCAGTACTGCACAAATCAATCGCATGGGAATCCTTCATGAGGTGGATGATTGAAGCCGGCTCAGTATTGACGGTGCGGCTGCCACGCTCAAGTAAAGCAGTCGAAGCCTGGCCCTGCCGTCGCTTCACGCCCTGGCTGTACCGGCCGTTAGGAGCCGCAGTGCCAAGTGCGGCCTTGGCAGCGGCTGGCAAGCACTCTCGGGGGCGACGGATTTGCTAGGATGCGCTTGCCCGCCATCCCAGACTAGCACCACGTGCTTCCCGGCTTGCCGCTTGAGCGCATCCCGCACCCCACTGAAATCGCTGCGGATGCTGCCCTGACTCGGCCTCCCATCCCCTGCTCGTTGCAAAGCGAGCGGCGCGCTGATATCTGTATATGCAAACAGTATCCGGTTTTCCCATGCAACCTCAGCTCGACCCCAGCCTGTATTACCTGAGCAACTTCCATAAAGCCCTGGCCTGGCTCCGGGAGCGTCACCACGACCTGTTGCTGGCCGAGGAGCAGGCGTTCCTGCGCCGCTTCGGCGAGCTGACGCTGCCCAGCCAGGCATTGCTGGTGCGCATGATCATGCGCAAGGGTGCGCATTTTCGCGCCAGCAAGCTGGACTACGCCGAGATTGGCTGCCCGCGGCACGCCGCCCAGGCGCTGCTCGACGCCGGCTGGATTCGCAACGACGCCGAGCTGACGCTGGCGGAGTTGTTCGACCTGCTGCGCAAGGAGGAGCTGCTCGAGGCCTTCGCCGCCCGCGCGCACAGGGCCTTGAAGAAACCTGAGCTGCTCGCTCGGCTGGCCGCCGAGCACGGCCAGTCACGCAGCTTTGCCGACTGGTGCCCGGGGCTGGACGAGCAGGTGTACAGCCTGGCCATCGATTCGCTCTGCGAACGCCTGCGCCTGATGTTTTTCGGCAACCTGCAGCAGGACTGGTCGGCGTTCGTCCTCGCCGATCTCGGCATCTTCCGCTACGAGCCGGTCGCCCTGAGTGCCGACTCCCGGGTATTCCGCCGACGCGCGGAGGTGGACTGCTACCTGGCGCTGCAGCGCTGCCGCGAACGTGGCGAGGCCGGCGAGCCGATCGCCGAGGTGCTGCAACAGATCGCCGCGCTGGACTGCGCCACGCCCTTTCTCGCCATGCGCCGGGCCAAGCTGCTGTTTCGCCTGGGCCAGCAACTGGAGCGCGCCGGCGAGCTGGAACACGCCCAGGCCTGCTATACCGACTGCCCGTTTGCCGGCGCCCGCCTGCGCCGCATCCGCGTACTGGAACGCCTGGGCCGCGCCGCCGAAGCCCATGAGCTGGCCAGCCAGGCCGCTGCGGCGCCGGAAAGCGAGGCCGAGGCACAGGGGCTGGAACGCGTGCTGCTGCGCCTGCGTCGCCAGCTCGGTCTGGCGCAGCCGCGCAAAGCGAAGCCGCCCGCGCCGGCCCGCCTCGACCTGTGCCTGCCCAGGTCCGCAGGCCAGAGTGTCGAGGATGGGGTCAAGCTGCACCTGAGCGAGCCGGACGCGCCGGTGCACTACGTCGAGAACAGCCTGATCTGCAGCCTGTTCGGCCTGCTCTGCTGGCCGGCGATCTTCGCCCCATTGCCGGGCGCGTTCTTCCATCCGTTCCAGACCGGTCCGCTGGATCTGCTCAGCCCCGACTTCCAGGCGCGCCGCGCCGAACTGTTCGCCGCCTGCCTGGCGCAGCTGGATTCGGATGCCTACAAAAGCACGATCCGCCAGACCTATGCCGCCAAATACGGCATCCAGTCGCCCTTCGTGTTCTGGAACGCCCTGGATCAACCGTTGCTGGAACAGGCCCTCGATTGCCTGCCGGCGGCGCACCTGCGGGCCTGGTTCCAGCGCCTGCTCGGCGATATCAAGGCCAACCGCGCCGGCATGCCCGACCTGATCCAGTTCTGGCCGGCACAGCAGCGCTACCGGATGATCGAGGTCAAAGGCCCCGGCGACCGCCTGCAGGACAACCAGCGGCGCTGGCTGGTGTTCTGCGCCGAGCACGGCATGCCGGTGGACGTCTGTTACGTGCAATGGGCCGACGCATGAACCCGCTGGCCGTGAACTATCAGGTCGCGGTGCGCGCGCTGTGCGAATTCACCGCCAAGGTCGGCGATCTGGATCTGCGCTTCACCCCCTCGCCCACCGCGCAGGAAGGCATGACCGGCCACGCCATCGTGGTCTCCCGGCGCGGCCCGGGCTATCAGGCGGAGCTGCCGCTGAGCGGCGAATACCAGGGCCTGCAGGTGCGCGGCCGGGCCGACGGCTATGATCCGGACGACAATCGCCTGGAGGAGATCAAGACCCACCGCGGCGACATCGCGCGCATCCCGGAGAACCACCGGCTGCTGCACTGGGCCCAGGCCAAGGTCTACGGCTGGCTGCTGTGCCAGCAACGCGGCCTGGCCGAGATCGACCTGGCGGTGGTCTATTTCAACGTCCTCAGCCAGCACGAAACCGCCTTCCATCAGCGCTGCGGCGCCGATGAACTGCGTGAGTTCTTCGAGCTGCACTGCAGCCGTTTCATCACCTGGGCCGCGCACGAGCGCGACCATCGCCGACTGCGCAACCAGGCGCTCGAGCGCCTGCGCTTTCCCCACCAGCAGTTTCGCAGCGGCCAGCGCCAGTTGGCCGAATCGGTGTACCGCGCCGCCCGTGACGGCCACAGCCTGATGGCCCAGGCCACCACCGGCATCGGCAAGACCCTCGGCACCCTGTTTCCGCAGCTCAAGGCTTTCCCCGAGCAGGAACTGGATCGCCTGTTTTTCCTCACCGCCAAGACCCCCGGCCGGCGCCTGGCGCTCGACGCCCTGGCGACCCTGCGCAGCCAGGAACAGGCGATGCCGCTGCGGGTGCTTGAACACGTCGCCCGCGACAAGGCCTGCGAACACCCGGACAAGGCCTGCCACGGCGACTCCTGCCCGCTGGCCAAGGGTTTCTACGACCGCTTGCCGGCCGCGCGCCAGGCCGCACTGGAGCGCCAGTGGCTGGACCAGGACAGCGTGCGCGAAACCGCGCTGGCGCACCGGATCTGCCCCTATTACCTGAGCCAGGAACTGTGCCGCTGGGCCGATGTGGTGGTCTGCGACTACAACTACTACTTCGACATGGGCGGCCTGCTGCACGGCCTGACCCTGCTCAACGAGTGGCGCGTGACCCTGCTGGTGGACGAGGCCCACAACCTGATCGAACGCGGCCGTGGCATGTACACCGCCGAACTCGAGCAGACCCGCTTCGAAGCTCTCAGGCGAATCGCCCCGCCAGTGATGAAAGGCCCGTTGGAACGGGTCAACCGCCATTGGCAACAACTGCAGCGCGACCAGGAAGCGGCCTATCAGGTCTACCCCGCCGCTCCGGACCTGTTCATCATGGCCCTGCACAAGGCCGTCAGCACCCTCACCGATCACCTCACCGATCAGCCGGCAGGCAACGCGGCCGAGTTGCTGCACTTCTACCTGGACGCCATGCTCTTCTGTCGCCTCGCCGAGGCCTTCGACAGCCATTCGCTGTTCGACATCAGCCGCGACGACAGCCCCGGCGGGCCGGCGACTTCCACCCTGTGCATCCGCAATATAGTGCCGGCGCCCTTCCTCGCCCCGCGCTTCGCCGCCGCCCACAGCTGCACCCTGTTCTCCGCGACCCTGAGCCCCGCGCACTTCTACGCCGACCTGCTCGGCCTGCCGGAGCAGACACCGTGGATCGATGTCGAGTCGCCATTCAGCGCCGAGCAATTGCAGGTGCAGGCGGTCAGCAACCTGTCCACCCGCTTCGCCCATCGCGACTACTCGCTGGCGCCGATCGCCGCACTGATGGCGCGCCAGTTCGCCGAACGGCCAGGCAACTACCTGGCCTTTTTCAGCAGCTACGCCTACCTGCGCCTGGTGCTGGATGAATTCAGCGCCGCCCATCCGCAGATCCCAATCTGGCAACAGTCACGGCAGATGGACGAGAGCCAGCGCCAGGCCTTTCTCGAGCGGTTCAGCAGCACCAGCCAGGGCATCGGCTTCGCCGTGCTCGGCGGTGCGTTTGGCGAGGGCATCGACCTGCCCGGCGACCGCCTGATCGGCGCCTTCATCGCCACCCTCGGCCTGCCGCAGATCAACCCGGTCAACGAGGAAATCAAGCAGCGCATGCAGAGCATGTTCGGCAACCACCTGGGCTACGACTACACCTACCTCTACCCCGGCCTGCAGAAAGTCGTGCAGGCCGCCGGCCGGGTGATCCGCACCCAGGACGACCAGGGCGTGGTCTACCTGATCGACGATCGCTTCAACCAGCCCGTGATCCGCCGCCTGCTGCCGACTTGGTGGCATGTCGAACGCTGCCGCCTGCCGCTCCTGACCGAGCCAAGCCTCTAGCGCGGCCCTCACGCGATCCGTTCGCCGCGTAGGTCGACCCGGGCGGCGTGCCGTTCGGAGCGCAGCGACAGCCCGTCAGGAGTTGAGCCATGCCCATGATCCACGGCGTACTGCCTGCGACGAGTAGCGCCCTACTGTTTGAGGGTTACAGCGGATCGTTGCACCCCCCTCAGCCGCCAAGGCGCTGCAGCAACCGCGCCTGCAGCTTTTCCAGCTCGAGCGGGTCGGCCTTGCTGCTGGCGTGGACGGCCAGGCCCTGGCCGGCGAAGCGCGGGACTATGTGCATATGGATGTGAAACACCGTCTGCCCGGCCGGCGCACCGTTGAACTGCGCCACTTGCACGCCCTCCGGCTGCAACTCGTCCACCAGTGCCTGGGTGAGCCGCTGGGTCACCCGCATCAGCTTGCACAGGCTGTCCGCATCGATGTCGAGGATATTGCGCGCCGCCGCGCGCTTGGGGATCACCAGGGTATGGCCGTGGGACTGCGGAAACAGGTCGAGGAAGGCGAGCACCTCGTCGTCCTCGTACAGCTTGTAGCAGGGGGCTTCGCCGCGAATGATCTGGGCAAAGATGTTCTGCGGGTCGTAATCGCCGTACAGGCTCATCGGGATTCTCCGTTAACGGTGGTCGATGGCGGCACCATACCGGCTGGCGCCGGATCGGGTAAACCGCGACGCCGCCAAACGTGTCAGGACGGTGCAGGGATCAGGCCCAGTCTCGGGCAGTGATCACCTTTTCCTGCCCGGGGTCCAGGCCACGGTTCACAAGGCGCACCTTCAGGCGCTCAGGAGGTCCTGGACATCAGGGATGAGGAATCAGGACAAATGGCCTAAGCGATCGGGCCCAGGGCGGCGCCGACGAAGTTCTTGCGCAGGGCCTTGGCCAGGTTGCGCAACAGGGCCAGGCCACGAGCGCTCCGTGCGGCGGTTGACGGCACTTGAACACGAGCGGCCAGCAGCAGGCTCGGCAACAACGCCAGTACTCCCCAAGATCGCCACCCAGCCATGATGTTCTGCTCCTGAAAGTGCAAAGGGCCGCGAGCAGAATGCACGCCGCTCTCCAAACCGCGCAGCGACCAGACTTCGCGGCTGCCGAGACTGCCCCTCAGGCGCGGTCAGGCCTCGACCTGGCTCCACTGCTTGCTCAGGCGCTTGTCCGAGACCGCCAGCTTGGTGCCCAGCTGCTGGGCGAACAGCGACACCCGGTATTCCTCGAGCATCCAGCGGTACAGGGTCAGTTGCGGGTCGCGCTTGCCTTCCTGGCGGTGTTTGCCCAGGCGCGCCTGGTACTGCTCCCAGTAGCCAACCAGCTCGCCGCTCCAGACCCGATCGCGCTGCAGCTGGCCAGCGATCTTGTCCAGGCGCTGCTCGATGGCTTTCAGGTAACGCGGCAGCTCCTTCAGCCATTCAGCGGGGATTTCGCGGACGAAGCCGGGGTAGACCAGGTTGCCCAGCTGCAGCTTGATGTCGTTCAGCGCGATGGCCTGGGCCAGGTCGATCTTGCCCTTGAAGCGCTTCTGCAGGCCGTGCCAGAGCTTGAGTATGTCCAGGGTCAGCCTGGCCAGGCGTTCGGCATGCTCGTTCCAGGCACTGCGTTTCTTCTCCGCCAGCGCGGCGAGGGCGGCGCCATCGCGGGGCAGCGTGGTTTCGCCTTCAAGGATGCAGCTGTCCAGGCTGGCCAGCAGTATGTCCTCGACCAGCGCCTCGACTCGGCCCAGGTCGCGGTGCAGCAGGCTCAGCTCGGTCAGCCCCGGCAGCTTGCCACGGAGGAACTTGGCCGGCTCGGCCAGCTGTTGCAGGAGCAGGCGCTGCAGGGCGCGGCGGTGCTGGAACTCGGCTTCGGCCTGGGTCGGGAAGCGACCTTCCTTGACCGTGCCGGCCTCCTCCACCAGCGCCGGATACACGGTCAGCGACAGGCCGGCGATCTGCTGCTGGGTTTTTTCGGCCACGGCGACGAAGGCTTTGGCCTCGACCGACTTCTGGCTCTTCTCGGTCTGTGGCAAGGCCAGCGCGGCCTGGCTGGCCTCACTGAATCGTGCACACAACTCGGCCAGGTCGCGGCCTTCGCCGAGCAGCTTGCCGTGCGTATCGACCACCTCCAGGTTCATCTTCAGGTGGCTGTCGAGCTGCGCCTCGGCCTCGACCCAGGCCTCGTCGGCCACCCGCACGCCAGTCATGCGCTGCAGTTCACGGCCCAGGGCGACGGGCAGACTGCCCTGGCCGATGCTCAGCTTGCTCAGCGCGGCGCCGACGAAATCCGGCACCGGCACGAAGTTCTTGCGCAGGGCTTTCGGCAGGTTGCGCACCAGCGCCACGCACTTGGCTTCCAGCAGGCCAGGCACCAGCCATTGCAGGCGCTCGGCCGGCAGTTGCGGCAGCAGTGGCGCCGGTACGCGCAGGGTGACGCCATCGCGCGGGTGATTGGGCTCGAAGTGATAGCTCAACGGCAGGGTCAGGTCGCCCAGGCTCAGGGTATCCGGGTACTGCGCGGCGGTGATTTCCTTGGCATCGCGGGCCAGCACGTCTTCCTCGCGCATGATCAGCAGCTGCGGGTCTTTCTGGCTCTGGAGCTTGTACCAGCTGTCGAAGGTCGCAGTCTGGTGGATCTCGGCCGGCAGGCGCGCCTCGTAGTAGGCGAACAGGGTTTCCTCGTCGGCGAGAATATCGCGGCGGCGCGCCTTGGCTTCCAGCTCGTCGAGCTGTTCCAGCAGTTTGCGGTTGGCGCTCAGGCACTTGGCCCGCGAGAGGATTTCGCCGCCGACCAGGCCCTCGCGGATAAACAGTTCGCGTGACACCACTGGATCGATGGGGCCGTAATGCACCGGCCGACGGCCGACCACGATCAGGCCGTAGAGGCTGATCTGCTCATAGGCCACGACCTGGCCGCGCTTCTTCTCCCAATGCGGTTCCAGGTGGCTCTTCTTGATCAGGTGCGGCGCCAGCGGCTCGATCCAGTCCGGCTCGATCTTGGCCACCATGCGGGCAAACAGCTTGGTGGTCTCGACCAGTTCGGACGCCATGATCCAGGTGGGTTTCTTGCGTCCGATCACACTCGACGGGTGCACCCAGAAGCGCCGCTGCCGCGCGCCCAGGAAGTCGCCGTCTTCGGTCTTCTGCCCGATCTGGCTGAGCAGCCCGGAGAGGATCGCCTTGTGCACGGCGGCGTAGCCCTTGCTGCGCTGGGCGGCCAGGTCTTTTTCCGCCAGCTCTTTTTCCTTGAAGGCGCCAGGGTCGGCCCCTGATCCTGGCTGACGATCCTGCGATTCGGGCACGCCCGAAGCCTGCGCCGGTTTGCCGGCGGCCTTGTCCACCCGACGATTACTCTGGGGGTTGCCGCCTGGTGACAACTGCAGTTCCCGGACGATCAGCACCAGCTGACGGTGCGCGTCGCGCCATTCGCGCAGGCGCAGGTAGTTGAGGAAATTCTTCCGGCACCAGCTGCGCAGCGCGCCGGAACCGAGGGCCTGGCGCTGCTCCTCGAAGCCGCGCCACAGGTTGATCAGCGCGGCGAAGTCGGAATCCACGTCCTTCCATTGCGCGTGGGCCTGGTCGGCGGCCTGCTGGCGATCCGAGGGCCGCTCGCGCGGGTCCTGCACCGATAGGCTGCTGGCGATAATCAGCACTTCCTCGAGGCTGCCCTGCCTGGCGCCTTCGAGGACCATGCGGCCGAGGCGCGGATCGACTGGCAGGCGTGCCAGCTGGCGACCCAGCGGGGTCAGCTGGCCCTCGCGGCTGACCGCCGAGAGTTCCTGCAACAGGTTGAAACCGTCGCTGATGGCCTTGCCGTCCGGCGGCTCGATAAAGGGGAAATCCTCGATCTCGCCCAGACGCAGATTGAGCATCTGCAGGATCACCGCCGCCAGGTTGGTGCGCAGGATCTCCGGATCGGTGAAGGCCGGCCGGCCGATGAAATCCTCTTCGCTGTACAGGCGCACGCAGATGCCCGCCTCGACCCGTCCGCAGCGGCCCTTGCGCTGGTTGGCGCTGGCCTGGGACACGGCTTCGATGGGCAGGCGCTGGACCTTGGCGCGGTAGCTATAGCGGCTGATCCGCGCCGTACCGCTGTCGATCACGTAGCGGATGCCTGGCACGGTCAGCGAGGTCTCGGCGACGTTGGTGGCCAGGACGATCTTGCGCGCGCCCATGGGCTTGAAGATCTTCTGCTGCTCGGCCGGGCTCAGCCGCGCATACAGCGGCAGCACCTCGGTAAACCTCAGGTTGGCCTTGCGCAGCACCTCGGCACAGTCGCGAATCTCGCGTTCGCCGGGGAGGAACACCAGCACATCGCCGGGATGCTTGCCTTCGCTCTTCTCGAAGGCGGCGATCTCGTCGAGGCTGGCGAGAATCGCCTGATCGACCGACAGGTCGTCCTCGACCCGGTTGCCGTCTTCGTCCTGCTCGGACGTCAGCGGCCGGTACCAGGTGTCGACCGGATAGGTACGCCCGGACACCTCGACGATGGGCGCGCCGCCGAAGTGCTCGGAAAACCGCTGCAGGTCGATGGTCGCCGAGGTGATGATCAGTTTGAGGTCGGGGCGCCGCACCAGCAGGGTTTTCAGGTAACCAAGGAGGAAGTCGATGTTGAGGCTGCGCTCGTGGGCCTCGTCGACGATCAGGGTGTCGTACTTTTCCAGGTAGCGGTCGTGCTGGGTCTCGGCCAGCAGGATGCCGTCGGTCATCAGCTTGATCAGGCTGCGCTCGCTGCTCTGGTCCTCGAAGCGCACCTGGTAGCCGACCAGTTCGCCCAGCGGCGTGCCGATTTCTTCCGCCACCCGCGTGGCCACACTGCGCGCGGCCAGGCGCCTAGGCTGGGTGTGGCCGATCAGGCCATGCACGCCACGGCCCAGCTCCAGGCAGATCTTCGGCAACTGGGTGGTCTTGCCCGAGCCGGTTTCGCCGGCGATCACCACCACCTGGTGCTTGGCGATGGCGGCCTTGATCTCGTCGCGCTTGGCGGCGATGGGCAAGGCATCGTCGTAGCGCATGGGCGGCACGCTGAGCCGCCGCGCCTCGACCTTGGCCACCGAAGTCTGAAAGCGCTCCAGCCACTGCGCCAGCTTGGCCTCGTCCGGCACCGCTTGCTTGCGCAGCTCCTGGAGCTGGCGGCGCAGGCGATGACGGTCGGCCAGCAGGGCCTGGTCGAGGTTTTTCAGCAGGTGGTCGGTATCGGTGATCGGGTCGGTCATCAGGCAGCCGTGGCGAAATTCGAAAGGCCGCGATTGTCGCAGATTTCCGCCACGGAGCGGGCCACGTGCTCAGGCTTCCAGCATGGCAACGTAGCGGGCCTGCGCGTTGAGGACCTGCTGGCCGGCGCAACTCAGCTGGATGGCCAGGTTCAGGCGGGCGCGCCGGCGGCTGCGCAACTGCTCGACGAATTGCGGCCAGTCCTCGGGCAGGACCGCCTCCGCACTGAACTCGGCGGCGGCCGGGGCGCGGTAATCGCAGGCGAAATGCTGGATCACCAGCGCGGCATCGAGACCTTCACCCTGCAGCGCCTCGAACAGCAGGGTCCAGCCGGCGGCGATGGCCAGGGTCGCCAGACTACCGCCGAACACAGTGTTGTGCGGGTTGCGGTTCGGTGCCTGGGGCGCGCTCAGGCGCAGCCGGCCGGGCTCGGTCGGTTCGACGCGAATGGCCATGGCCGCGGTGAGCGGGATGTTTTCGTGCAGGTACTGGGTCAGTGCGCTGGCGCGGGCGAGGTCTGGCTGGCTCATGGTGGTCACCACTGGTCGGCGATGCCCGCCATGGTAGGCCTGCTGAGCGCCACGGTCGACCCGGCGACCGCGTGCTGCCTGTCACCGGCGCTGGGCGCTGGGCGCCGCGAATGGGCGAAAAAAAACGCCACCCTAGGGTGGCGTTTTCCATGGTCCTGCGTGCCGACTCAGCTGGCCTTGGCCAGCTTCTTCAACTCCTGGTCGCGCAGTTCGCGGCGCAGAATCTTGCCGACGTTGGTGGTTGGCAGGGTATCGCGGAATTCCACGGCTTTCGGCACCTTGTAGCCGGTGACGTTGGCGCGCATGTGCTGCATGACCTGTTCTTTGGTCAGGTTCACGCCCGGCTTGGCGACTACGAATATCTTGATCGCTTCGCCGGACTTCTCGTCCGGGATGCCGATCGCCGCACATTGCAGCACACCCGGCAGGGTCGCGAGCACGTCCTCCAGTTCATTGGGGTAGACGTTGAAGCCGGACACCAGAATCATGTCCTTCTTGCGGTCGACGATGCGCATGTAGCCATCTTCCTGGATCACCGCGATATCGCCGGTCTTCAACCAACCCTCGGCGTCGAGTATTTCGTCGGTGGCGTCCTGGCGCTGCCAGTAGCCCTTCATCACCTGCGGGCCCTTTACGCACAACTCGCCCACCGCGCCGAGCGGCAGTTCGTTGCCTTCGTCGTCGATGACCTTGCACTGGGTCGAGGGCACCGGAATGCCGATGGTACCCAGCTGGATGTTCTGAATCGGGTTAATCGTGGCCACCGGGCTGGTTTCGGTCATGCCAAAGCCTTCGCAGACGGGGCTGCCGGTTATCTGGGTCCAGCGCTCGGCGGTAGCCAATTGCAGGGCCATACCACCCGACAGGGTAATTTTCAGGGCCGAGAAGTCGAGTTTCTGGAAGTCTTCGTTGTGGCACAGGGCGACAAACAGGGTGTTCAGGCCGACGAAGCCGCTGAACTTGTAACGCGCCAGGTCCTTGACCATGCCAGGCAAATCGCGCGGATTGGTGATCAGCACGTTATGGTTGCCAATCAGCATCATGGCCATGCAATGAAAGGTGAAGGCGTAGATGTGATAGAGCGGCAGCGGCGCGATCACGATCTCGCTGCCTTCATTCATGTTCGAGGCCATCATCGCGCGGGCCTGCAGCATGTTGGCGACCAGGTTGCGATGGGTCAGCATCGCGCCCTTGGCCACCCCGGTGGTGCCGCCGGTGTACTGCAAAACGGCGATTTCGCTGCTGGCCGGATTGGCTTCCCTGACGGCTTTACCGCGGCCTTTGCTCAGGGCTTCGGTGAACTTGACCGCGTGCGGCAGGTTGTAGGCCGGCACCATCTTCTTCACGTACTTGACCATGCTGTTGACCAGCAGGCGCTTGAGCGGCGGCAACATATCGCCGACTTCGGTGATGATCACCGTCTTGATTCCGGTTTTCGGCAGAACCTGCTCGGCCAGGTGGGCCATGTTGGCCAGGCTGACCAGGGCCTTGGCACCGGAATCGTTGAATTGGTGCTCCATTTCCCGCGCGGTGTACAGCGGGTTGGTATTGACCACGACCAGGCCGGCCCGCAGGGCGCCGAACACGGCGACTGGGTATTGCAGGACGTTGGGCAGTTGCACGGCTATACGATCGCCGGGCTGCAGGTCGGTGTGCTGCTGCAGGTAGGCGGCAAAGGCGCCGGACAGTTCGTACAGTTCGCCGTAGGTCAGGGTCTTGCCGAGGTTGCTGAAAGCCGGCTTGTCAGCGAAGCGCTGGCAGGACTGTTTCAGTACCGCTTGAATATTCGGGTACTGGTCGGGATCGATTTCGGCAGCAATCCCAACGGGATACTTGTCCTTCCAAAAGTTTTCGTTCATGGAAGCCCACTCCTAAGCAACAGCTTATCTTCACCGCGCAGAGGCGGTTGTTTATTGTGTGTTTGCCCGCTTTTCGACCTGGCAGAAGGCCAAAAAGCGGGCCGAGGGTAGCAGCTTTGCCTGGGAGCGCCTAGCACCAAACACCGCCTAACCAGTCACAAAAGCGACCAGAAATAATTTTAAGGTCATTTTATGGCCTGCTCTTTACGTGCGCTCGCTGCGCTAGCAGGACAGGGCCGTGCGCCTGATCCGCATCCTGAACGAGTGCGAACCCCGGATGAAATCCGGGGGAATTCGCTGTTGGCTGCCGATTGTATTCGGCCCAGGGTGCGGCGCGCCCTAGGCGATATCGCGCAGTTCGCGACGGAGGATCTTACCCACCGGGGTCATCGGCAGGGAGTCGCGGAAGACGATGTGCTTGGGTACCTTGTAACCGGTGAAGTTTTCCCGGCAGTAGGACTTGAGCGCCTCGGCGCTGAGGCTGCCATCACGGGCGACGACGAACAGCTTGACCGCCTCGCCGGATTTCTCGTCGGGTACGCCGATCGCCGCACAGCTGGCGACTTGCGGGTGGCCCATGACCACATCCTCGATTTCGTTGGGGTACACGTTGAAACCGGAGACGATAATCATGTCTTTCTTGCGGTCGACGATGCGCACGAAGCCGTCCGGGTCGATCACCGCGATGTCGCCGGTCTTGAACCAGCCCTCGGCATCGAGCACCTCGCGGGTAGCCTCTTCGCGCTGCCAGTAGCCCTTCATCACCTGCGGGCCCTTGATGCACAACTCGCCGCGCTCGCCCAGGGGCTGCTCGTTGCCGTCGTCATCGATGACCTTGAACGTGGTACCCGGCACCGGAATGCCCACGGTACCCAGGCGCGCCTGGTCACCATAAGGGTTGGTGCTGGCCACCGGCGAGGTTTCGGTGAGGCCGTAGCCTTCCACCACTGTGCAGCCGGTGATCGCCTGCCAGCGCTCGGCGGTGGACTTGACCAGCGCAGTGCCGCCGGAGTTGGTCACCTTGAGCTTGGAGAAATCGAGATTCTTGAACTCGGGATGATCCATCAACGCAACGAACAGGGTGTTGAGGCCCAGCAGCGCGGAGAACTGCCACTTGCCCAGCTCCTTGATAAAGCCGCGGATGTCGCGCGGGTTGCTGATCAGCACGTTGTGGTTGCCGTTGACCATCATGCACATGCAGTTCGCGGTGAAGGCATAGATATGGTAGAGCGGCAGCGGCGCGATCATGATCTCCTGACCCTGCTTCATCAGCGGCGTGCCGTCGCTGCCAAGCTGCGACAGGCAGGCATCGACCTGCAGCATGTTGGCCACCAGGTTGCCGTGGGTCAGCATGGCGCCCTTGGCCACGCCGGTGGTGCCGCCGGTGTATTGCAGCACGGCGATGTCGTCGTGGCCGACCGTGACCGGCTTGAGCTCGTGGCCATGGCCCTGCCTGAGCACCGCCTTGAAGGACACCGCCTGGGGCAGGTGGTAGTCGGGTACCAGCTTCTTGACCTTCTTCACCAGGGTGTTGACCAGCCAGCCCTTGAGGCTCGGCTGCAGGTCGCCCATCCGGGCCTCGATCAGGTAATCGATCTCGGTATCCGGCAGGACGTCCTGGACCAGCTTGCCGAACATGTTCAGGTAGACCAGTGCGCGTACACCGGCATCCTTGAACTGGTGGCGCATCTCGCGGGCGGTGTACAGCGGATTGGTGTTGACCACGATCAGCCCGGCGCGCATCGCGCCGAACACGGCAATCGGGTACTGCAGGACGTTGGGCATCTGCACGGCGATGCGCTCACCAGGCTGCAGATCGGTGTGCTTCTGCAAGTAACTGGCAAAGGCAGCGGACAGGCGATCCAGCTCGGCATAGGTCAGGGTCACACCCATATTGCTGAACGCCGGACGGTCAGCGAATTTCTTGCACGAGCGCTCGAACACCTCGATCACCGATTTGTAGGCACCCAGGTCGATATCGTTGGGTACGCCGGCCGGGCGTTTGTCGCTCCAGAAATCAGGCTGCATTATTTTTATCCTCTAACCCTGAAAGTATCTGCCCCGCTGAATCCGCCATGGCATGAGTTGCGACGACGGCCGACAAGGAACTGCAACCGACGTTAGCAGCTCCGCCCTGCTGCGCAAATACTTGCAGGGCGTCATTGACAGCGTGAATCTTGGATCACGCCATTCGGCTGGGAAAAGCCTGCGTGCAAGCTCTACAATGTCGGCTCTCGCAGGTCGAAGGATTCGCCATGCAGCACAATGCTTTCTGGCTCAATAGCAGCGATGCCACACCGTTCTATGTGAACCACTGGTTCGCCGAACAGCCGCCGAAAGCGGTGGTGATGGTGGCCCACGGCATGGCCGAACACAGCGGACGCTACGCGCGGCTGGGCACCGCCCTGGTCGCGGCGGGCTTCGAACTCTATGCCCACGACCAGCGCGGCCACGGCAAGACGGCCGAGCATGGCCGCCTCGGCCACTATGCCGACGCCAACGGCTGGAATCTGGTAGTGGGCGATCTGGCCTGCCTCAATCACCATATTCGCCAGCAGCATCCGCAGGCACCGATCTTCCTGCTTGGTCACAGCATGGGCAGCTATATCGGCCAGGCCTACCTGATGCAGCACAGCTGCAGCCTGCAAGGGGCCATTCTGTCCGGATCCAACTACCAACCGCTCACGCTGTATCGCGCAGCCAGGCTGATTGCCCGCTTCGAGCGCTGGCGTCAGGGGCCGGCTGGACAAAGCGCCCTGATCGAGTTGATTTCCTTCGGCTCATTCAACAAAGCCTTCAAACCCAATCGCACCCGCTTCGACTGGCTGAGCCGCGACCCTGTCGAGGTGGATGCCTACCTCAACGACCCGCTCTGTGGCTTCCGCTGCAGCAATCAGCTGTGGTTCGACCTGCTCGGCGGCTTACTGCAGATCACCCCACCGCGCAATCTGGCACAGATCGACTGCAAACTGCCGTTGCTGGTGATCGGCGGTGCCTGCGACCCGGTCAGCGACGGCAAGCGTTTAGCCGATCTGACCAACGCCCTGCGCGAGGCCGGACATACCCAGGTGCAATTGAAGATATATCCGGAGGCTCGTCACGAGTTGCTCAACGACAGCAACCGCGACGCAGTCACCGCCGACTTGATCGACTGGCTGGAACAGGCCCTGAGCCATCCCCGCCAGCTTCACCCGCAGCCCCAGGAGACACACCCATGAGTCAAAGCAGCAACACGCCTTACGACGTTCTCGAAGTCGGCCAGACCGCCAGCTACAGCAAGACCGTCGAAGAGCGCGACATCCAGTTGTTCGCCGCCGTGTCCGGCGACCGCAATCCGGTGCACCTGGATGCCGAATACGCCGCTACCACCATGTTCAAGGAGCGCATTGCCCACGGCATGTTCAGCGGCGCCCTGATCAGCGCGGCCGTGGCCTGCGAACTGCCTGGCCCCGGTACCATCTACCTCGGCCAGCAAATGCGTTTCACCGCACCAGTGAAGCTCGGCGATACCCTCACCGTGCGCCTGGAGATCCTGGAAAAGCTGCCGAAATTCCGCGTCCGCATCGCCACTCGGGTGTTCAACCAGAACGACGAACTGGTAGTCGATGGCGAGGCGGAAATCCTTGCCCCGCGTAAAGCGCAGACCGTCGAACTAACCGAACTGCCGCCGATCAGCATCGGCTAAGACCAGGTTCTTGTTCGGCGGCGATTGGTCGCGGCTAATGCCGGATTCGATGCCGGTGGGCTGAAGCGGATCGCCGCCCGGCCCACACCCTACCGCTTATCACAACAAGCCCCCTACCCTGGCAGCGTGCAAGCGCATTGCCTTCTCGAGCCGCCCCCACTTGCTTCACTGGAGAACTCCATGTCCCTGTCCATGTACCAAGCATCCATTCCGGTGTTTATCCGCCAACTCGGCAATCTCTCGACCATCCTTGGCCTCGCCGCTGCCGACGCCGAAACCAGGAAGATCGACCCCAGCGTATTGCTCAATGCCCGCCTGGCTCCCGACATGTTCCCGCTGAGCCGTCAGGTACAGATTGCCTGCGACGGTGCCTCGGCCGGCACTGCGCTGCTGGCCGGCATTGATGCGCCCAGCCAGGCCGATGACGAAACCAGCTTCGCCGAACTGCAAGCACGCATCGCCAATGTCCAGACCTTTCTGCAAAGCGTCAGCGCCGCGCAGATCGATGGCAGCGAGGAGCGCACCGTAACCCTCTCGCGCCGCGGCAAGGACACCCACTTCCAGGGTCAGGTCTTCCTGCTCGACCACGTGATGCCCAACTTCTATTTCCACTACACCACCGCCTACGCCATCCTGCGCCACAATGGTGTGGCAATCGGCAAGCGCGACTTCCTCGGCACCCGCTGAGCACGACCCAGCGGCGTCCGGCTTTGCCGGTCGCCGCCTTGCGCGCACCCGCTCTCCAGGCACGGCGGAATTATTGTTTGCGTTTATTTATATTTGTATTTAATTTTAATTCATGAACACACCCACCACAGCGACCACCCCCCGCGCACCCGGCCGACCGGCGGGTGATTCACCCGCGCAGCGCGAACGCTTGCTGGACGTCGCCGTGCAAGCCTTCGCCCACGACGGCATCAAGGCCTCCAGCCTGCGCAGCATTGCCCAGCAGGCCGGGGTCACACCCGCACTGGTCAACTACTACTTCGGCAACAAGCCCAAACTGCTCGCAACGGTCGCCGAAGAGCGCGTACTGCCCCTGCTGCTGGAGCTCGGCCAAGAGCTGCGCCAGCTTGGCGACGAGCCCATCACGCTGGTCAGCGGCTTTATCCAGGGCATGCGCCGCATCGTTCAAGACCACCCCTGGCTACCGCCGCTGTGGGTGCGCGAAGTGCTGTGCGAAGGCGGCGGCCTGCGCGAATTGCTGATGGGCCGTGTCGGCCCGGTGGTGGCGCACATGCTGGCCGAGCGTTTCGCCAGCGCACAGCGCCGCGGTGCGCTGAACCCCGACCTCGACCCGCGCCTGCTGGTGGTCTCGCTGATCGGCCTGACCCTGTTCCCCTATGCTGCCGCGCCAATCTGGCGCGGCCTGTTTGCGGCCCCCGAGCTGGACGACGCGGCGCTCGCCCGCCACACCCTCGCCCTGCTCGAACGTGGAATGGAGCCCTGATATGAGTAAACATCTGCTACCCGGCCTGATCCTGCTCGCGCTGCTTAGCGGCTGCGAACCTGCAGGCGAGGAAGCCCTGCTCGGCACCCTGGAGTGGGATCGCATCGGCCTGCCGGCGGAAACCTCGGAAACCATCCTCAGCTGGCAGGTCGCCGAGGGCGACCGGGTCGAGGCCGGGCAACTGCTGCTGGAGCTCGATCCGCGCCGCCAGGACGCACGCATTGCCCAGGCCCAGGCCGAGGTCGCGCAGGCCGAAGCGCGCCTGAGCGAGCTGAGCAACGGCGCGCGCCTGGAAACCATCGAGGCCGCCCAGGCCATCCTGGCCCGCAACCGCGCCGAGCAAATCGACGCCGAGCGCAATTTCCAGCGCTTCGACACCCTCTACCAGCATCGCCAGCTGGCCATTGCCGAACTGGATCGCGCCCGCGCCAGCCGCGATCAGGCCAGGGCCGCCACCCGCAATGCCGACGCCCAGCTGCGCGAGCTGACCCACGGCACCCGCCCGGAACAACTGCAACAGGCCGCCGCCGGCCTGGAGGCCGTGCGCGCCAACCTGGCCCGTCTGCAGGTCGACCGCGAGCACCTGAGCGTGCGGGCCCCGCGCGCCGGACGGGTCGACGCCCTGCCCTTCAAGCCCGGCGACCAACCGCCGGTCGGCGCCGAAGTGGCCAGCCTGCTGGTCGGCGAGGCGCCTTACGCACGGATCTACATCCCCGCCAGCCAGCGCAGCCACTTCGCCCTGGGCGACAGCATGCGTGTGACAGTCCAGGGCGTCGCCCAGCCTTTCGCCGCCACCCTCAGCAGCATCCGCAGCGAAGCCAGCTTCACCCCCTATTTCGCCCTCAGCGGCGATGATGCCAGCCGCCTGATGTATCGCGCCGAGCTGCGCCTGCAGGGCGACACCGCCCGCCAGCTGCCGGCCGGGCTCCCGCTAAGCGCCGAGCGCAACGCCAATGCCCAGCACTGACCTGGTGATTCAGGCCAGCGGCCTGACCAAGCGTTTCGGCCAACTGACCGCAGTCGACGACCTCAACCTGTGCGTGCGCCGCGCCGAGGTGTTCGGCTTCCTCGGCCCCAACGGCTCCGGCAAATCGACCACCATCCGCATGCTCTGCGGCCTGCTGCTGCCCAGTGCGGGGGAGATCGAGGTGCTCGGCTACCAGATCCCCCGGGATGCCGAGGCGCTCAAGCGACGCATCGGCTACATGACTCAGAAGTTCTCCCTCTACGAAGACCTCAGCGTGATCGAGAACCTGGATTTCCTCGCCACCGTACAGGGGCTGGACAAGGGCGCAGCGCGCAAGCGTATCGCCGAGCTGCTTGAGCGCTACTGGCTGGGCAACCAGCGTCAGCAGATGGCGGGCACCCTCAGCGGCGGACAGCGACAGCGCCTGGCGCTGGCCGGCGCGGTCTTGCACAAACCCGACCTGTTGCTGCTCGATGAACCCACCAGCGCGGTCGATCCGCAATCGCGCCGGGAGTTCTGGGAGTCGCTGTTCGAGCTGGCCGACGCCGGCACCACCCTGCTGGTGTCCACCCACTACATGGATGAAGCCGAACGCTGCACCCGCCTGGGCATCCTCGATGACGGCCGCCTGGTCGCCGACGGCAGTCCACGCGAGTTGCTCGATGCCCTGCCCGGGCACCCACTGCTGATCGAGTGCGCACAGCCGCGCCAGGCCAAGCAGGCACTGCACGACTGCAGCGGTGTGCTGGCAATGGCGCAGATTGGCATCGCCCTGCGGGTCCTGGTCGCCCGCGAAGACGCTCGCGAGCACATCGAGCAGCGCCTGCGCGATGCCCACATCGAGGCAACTATCAGCAGCACGGAAGCCAACCTGGAAGACGTATTCGTCAGCGTCACCCGCCAGCCCGTGCAGGCCCGGCAATGAACCTGCGGCGCCTGACGGCGGTCATCGTCAAGGAGCTGCGTCAGCTGCGCCGCGACCGCCTGACCTTCGCCATGATCGTCGGCATTCCGCTGCTGCAACTGGTGCTGTTCGGCTATGCCATCAACATGGACGTGCGCGGCATCGACGCCGCCGTGCTCGATCAGGCCAACACCGCACGCTCGCGCGAGGTGGTGGCGGAAATCGGCTCCAGCCAGATCCTCAATCTGCGCTACCAGCTGAGCAACCCACAGCAGATGGATAGCCTGCTGCGCCAGGGCAAGATCAGCGCCGCCCTGGTCATCCCCAGGGATTTCGAGGCACGCCTGGAACGCCAGGGAAATACCCCGCAGGGACGCCTGCCGCTACAACTGATAGTGGATGGATCGGACCAGAGCGTGCAGGCCTCGGCGCGCCAGCTGGCGAGCTATCCGCTGCCGGGCTGGGCAAGTCGCCAAGGGGTCGAGCTGGTCAACTTCTACAACCCCGAGCGTCTAGCGGCGCTCAATACGGTGCCAGGGCTGATTGGGGTGATCCTGACCATGACCATGGTGCTGTTCACCGCCATCGCCCTGGTGCGCGAACGCGAACGCGGCAATATGGAAATGCTGATCACCACGCCACTGTCGCCCTGGGAACTGACCCTCGGCAAGGTTCTGCCCTTCGTCGGTATCGGCCTGATCCAGGTGACGGTGATCCTGCTCACCGGCCGCCTGCTGTTCGAGGTGCCGATCCGCGGTTCGTTGCTGGAACTCTATGGCGCCTCCCTGCTATTCATCGTCGCCAGCCTGGCCCTCGGGGTGTTCATCTCGACCCTGGCCCGGACCCAGTTCCAGGCCATGCAGATCGCCTTCTTCACCTTCCTGCCGCAGATTCTGCTGTCGGGCTTCATGTTCCCCTTCGCCGGCATGCCCAAGGCCGCCCAGTGGATTGCCGAACTGCTGCCGCTCACCCACTTCCTGCGCCTGGCGCGCGGGATCATGCTGCGCAGCGCCGGGCTGATCGATCTCTGGCCGGAGATCCTGGCCCTGCTGGTATTCACCGTGCTGATGCTGAGCGTGGCCGTAACCCGGGTGAGCAAACACCTGGATTGAGCACTGAGATTGCTGCCCCCCGGATCAACCCAGGAACAAATCGTGCGCAAAAAAAAGGGCGACCGAAGTCACCCGAATTGCCTTGCGTGCTCGTGTAACTGGAGAACTTACGGCGTCTTGCGCTTGTGCGAGTCCTTCCAGATGAAATAACCAACACCGGCGAAGAAAGCGACCATCAGACCGACGGTGCCGATTCCGGCGAGAACTACGACATCGATAAACATGGCTGCCTCCTGCGGTAGCCCTCTTGGGCCGTTGGGGATGGCTGCACGTTATCAGGACTGCGCGGCTGTTCATTGATCCAAGTCAAGGAGGCGCAGAGGCCGGCTGCGCATGGCAGCAGACACTGATCCAGGTCAACGAATCGGCCCCCGAACGGGGGAAAAGAAGCGGCGCTGCGCCAGGCGATATCACGTGTATGGCGTGCACGAAGAGCCTGTGCAACAAGGCTCGCCGGCTGCGTTTACCTCGAACGAGCCGGATCCGCAGGCTGTCACTCGCCGCCGGCAGTGCAGCCTGTGGTTTAAGGGCACGGCGAGAATCCGCTGGGCTGTCGCAGCGCCTCGCGACGGCGCGCCATAGGTTCACAACCGCCTGGCTAGCGCTTTTTCGACTTGCCCTTGCTGCTCTTCTTGCCCTTGGGCAAGGGCAGCGCCTGCTCGAACGCCTGGCGCATCTCGTCGAGCTTCTTGTCGTGCAGGTCGTGGATGCGCTTGCCGCGCTCGGCGCTGAAATCAATCAGCTTGTCATCGTTGCTCATGCTGGCGACCGGATTAAACGAAATGTCAGATTCAGGCGCGGCGCACATGGGATGCGCGTCTTCGCCACTTGGTGCTGCCAATAATGCTGGGTTGGCCCGCTCATGACCAGCAGCGAACCATGATCGAGCGCGAGGGAGTGCTCGATACGACTCTGGCCTTTGCGCCGCAGATCGAAACGCCGGGTCGCACCCAGGTTGAGCGAGGCGACCAGCGGATTGGCGCCCAGCTCGGCCTCGTCGTCGCTGTGCCAGCCCATGGAGTCCTGGCCGTCGCGGTAATAGTTGAGCAATACACCATTGAGCGGCTGCCCCAGCGTCGCCACCACCCGGGCGCGAATCTCTGCGAGCAGCGGCGTCCAGGGCAGCGGCCGATGGATCAGACCGGAATAACGATAACTGGCTTCGGCATCGCCGTACCAGGCGACCAGGCGCGGCACCGGGTACTGCCGACCATAAAGCCGCACCTCTGGCTGCTGCCAGGGCGTTTGCTCGAGCAACAGTGCCAGCCAGCGATCTGCCGTCGCCTGCTCCAGCCAGTGCGGCTTGAAATCCAGCTCGGCGTTGGCCAGTTGCAGGACACTGTCGTTGAATAGGTTCACAGGCATACGGACGTAATAATCGTGGGCACCAGTGTGCGCGCCTCAGACTTCCACATCCACCCACAGGCCCTGCCGGGGCAGTTCGTCGATGACTGCCGCGTCGGCCTCGGCCACCTCGCCGGCGGCCAGCTCCTCGGGGGTGTAACCATGACGCTGGCGCCGGCGCTGCTCTTCACGCAGCAACTCCTCGGCTTCCTGCGGATGACGCTTATCCAGACCCACAGCACTTTCCTTGGCGGTTGCTGCCACGGGCGTTACCGGCACGATATCGGGCCTGGGCTTGATCACGTCCTGCTGGACAGTGACGGGCGCCAGGCTGTGCGGAATGGGCGGTAGCACTTTATTCAGTCCTCCTTTGGTCAGGCTGTCGGCCACTCCAACACCAACTTGAGCCCGGCCTCGCTACACTTTCGACTCAAGTAACGCCTAATAAGTGCCGGTTAAGCAGCATTGCGCCTTTGGCCTAGGCTTGGCGTTCCGTTACCATAGTCGGCTTTTTCACGCGGGAGACAGGCATGGCGCAGTATGAACCGGGGCAACGCTGGATCAGTGACAGCGAAGCGGAGTTGGGCTTGGGCACCGTCCTCATGCAGGACGGCCGGATGCTCACCGTACTCTACCCGGCCACTGGCGAAACCCGCCAGTATGCTGCGAACAATGCGCCGCTGACCCGCGTGCGCTTCTCCCCGGGCGACGAAATCACCCATTTCGAAGGCTGGAAGCTGACCGTACAGGAAGTCGAAGACCTCGACGGCCTGCTGGTCTACCACGGTCTCAACGGGCAGAGCCAGAGCATTACCCTGCCGGAAACCCAGCTGTCCAACTTCATCCAGTTCCGCCTGGCCAGCGACCGCCTGTTCGCCGGGCAGATCGACCCCCTGCCCTGGTTCGCCCTGCGCTACCGCACCCTCGCGTTCACCAGCAAGCAATTGCAATCCTCGCTCTGGGGCCTGGGCGGCGTGCGTGCGCAACCGATCGCGCACCAGTTGCACATCGCCCGCGAAGTCGCCGACCGCATCGCCCCGCGGGTATTGCTGGCCGACGAAGTGGGCCTGGGCAAGACCATCGAAGCCGGCCTGGTGATCCATCGCCAGTTGCTCTCGGGCCGCGCCAATCGCGTGCTGATCCTGGTACCGGAAAACCTCCAGCACCAATGGCTGGTGGAAATGCGCCGGCGCTTCAACCTGGATGTGGCGCTGTTCGACGCCGAGCGCTTTATCGAGAGCGATGCCAGCAACCCCTTCGAAGACTGCCAGTTGGCCCTGGTTGCCCTGGAATGGCTGCGCGAAGACGAGCGTGCCCAGGACGCCCTATTCGCGGCCGACTGGGATCTGCTGGTGGTCGACGAGGCCCACCACCTGGTCTGGCACCCGGAGCACGCCAGCGTGGAATACACCCTGGTCGAACAGCTTGCGCAGGTGATTCCCGGCGTGCTGCTGCTCACCGCCACCCCGGAACAGCTCGGCCAGGACAGCCACTTCGCCCGCCTGCGCCTGCTCGACCCCAACCGGTTTCATGACCTTGCCGCCTTCCGCGCCGAAAGCGCCAACTACCGTCCGGTTGCCGAAGCCGTACAGGAGTTGCTCGACCAGGGCCGCCTGTCGGCCACCGCGCACCAGACCATCCATGACTTTCTCGGTGCCGAGGGCGAAGAACTGCTCGCCGCGGTCAATGCCGGCGATAAAGAAGCCTCGGCACGTCTGGTGCGCGAGCTGCTCGACCGTCACGGCACCGGCCGCCTGCTGTTTCGCAACACCCGCGCCGCCGTGCAGGGCTTCCCCGAACGCGAGCTGCATGCCTACCCGCTGCCAAGTCCGGACCTGTATATGGAGCTGCCGATCGGCGAGCACCCGGACCTGTACCCGGAAGTCAGCTACCAGGCCCAGGCCGAGATCGACGAGGAGCAGCGCTGGTGGCATTTCGATCCGCGCGTCGAATGGCTGATCGACACCCTGAAAATGCTCAAGCGGGTCAAGGTACTGGTGATCTGTGCCCACGCCGAAACCGCCATGGATCTGGAAGATGCCCTGCGCGTGCGCAAGGGCATTGCCGCCACCGTGTTCCATGAAGGCATGAATATTCTCGAGCGTGATCGCGCCGCCGCCTACTTCGCTGACGAAGAATTCGGCGCCCAGGTGCTGATCTGCTCGGAAATCGGCAGCGAAGGTCGCAACTTCCAGTTTGCTCACCATCTGGTGCTGTTCGATCTGCCGGCCCACCCGGATCTGCTCGAGCAGCGCATCGGCCGCCTCGACCGGATCGGCCAGAAGCACCGCATCCAGCTGCATGTGCCTTATCTGGAAAACAGCCCGCAAGAGCGCCTGTTCCAGTGGTATCACCAGGCGCTGAATGCCTTCCTCGCCACCTGCCCGACCGGCAATGCCCTGCAGCACCAGTTCGGCAGCCGCCTGCTGCCGCTGCTGGAAAGCGGCGACGGGGACGACTGGCTGGCTCTGGTCGACGAGGCCAAGGCCGAGCGCCTGCGCCTGGAAGGCGAGCTGCATGCCGGCCGCGACCGCCTGTTGGAACTCAACTCCGGTGGCGCCGGCGAAGGCGAAGCCCTGGTCGAGGCAATTATCGAACAGGATGACCAGTTCGCCCTGCCGATCTACATGGAGCAACTGTTCGACGCCTTCGGCATCGACAGTGAAGACCATTCCGACAACGCCCTGATCCTGCGCCCCAGCGAGAAGATGCTGGATGCCAGCTTCCCGCTCGGCGACGACGAAGGCGTGACCATCACCTACGACCGCGACCTGGCCCTGGCCCGCGAGGACATGCAGTTCCTCACCTGGGAGCACCCGATGGTGCAAGGTGGCATGGACCTGGTGCGTGCCGGCTCGATGGGCAACACGGGGGTGGCGCTGATCAAGAACAAGGCGCTGAAACCCGGCACCGTGCTGCTCGAACTGCTGTATGTCAGCGAAGTCGTGGCCCCGCGCGCCCTGCAGCTGGGCCGCTACCTGCCGCCGGCGGCGCTGCGCTGCCTGCTCGACAGCAGCGGCAACGACCTGGCGCACAAGGTGGCGTTCGAAACCCTCAACGACCAGCTGGAAAGCGTGCCGCGCGCCAGCGCCAACAAGTTCGTCCAGGCCCAGCGCGACACCCTCAACCCGCTGATCAATGCCGGCGAAGACAAGGTCGCGCCACGCCACATCGAGCGGGTGGCCGAGGCCAAACGGCGCCTGGCCGCCGACACCGAAGAGGAGTTGGCGCGCCTGACGGCCCTGCAAGCGGTCAACCCGAGCGTACGCGACAGCGAACTCACCGCCCTGCGGCGGCAGCGCGAACAAAGCCTCGCCTTGTTCGACAAAGCCGCATTGCGCCTGGAAGCGATTCGGGTCCTGGTAGCAGGCTGACGTGAGCACCTGAAACAACAAGGCCCGCACTTGCGGGCCTTGTTATTGGCGCATCGTCCCTAGGCTGAGCTTGGGCACGCGTCGAGCAGCGAAGCTATTGCTGGATCGAAGCGATTGGCCCGACCCAGCCTGGCCGCCCCTCAGGCCGGCAGCGGCTCGGGCTCGGGCTCGGCCATAGCGGCGTGCATCCGCGTGGAGTCGGCGACAAAACAGCGCGAGGCCTGCAGCAGCGCCAACATGGTGAGAAACAGCGCCACCGGGATCAGCAGCATCGCATCATGCAGGCCCTCCGCCTTGAAGGCTTCGCTCATCTCGCTGACCCCAGCGGCGAGCATCGCCGCCTGGGCGAAATGATCGGACAGCAGGCCCACCCCAATGGGGCCGAGACCACCACCGAGCAGGTACAGACCGGCGAAAAACAGCGCCATGGCGGTGGCCCGCAAGCGCGGCTCGACCACATCCTGAAGTGCCGTGTAGACGCAGGTGTAGAAGTTGTAAGCGAACAACCAGCCGACGCTGAAGACTGCAACGAATACGCCGACCTCGATGCGCCCGGCCAACAGTGCATAGCTGGTGGCTCCGGCGGCGATGAGCATGCTCACGGCGGCGAACAGCAGGCGCCCGGTTGCCGAGTGCTGATGGATCCGATCGGCCATCCAGCCGCCCAGCGTCAGGCCAAACAAGCCGGTCACGCCGACGATCACCCCGGTGGCCACGGCCGCCTGCCCCAACGGCAAGAGGAAATACCGCTGCAGCATCGGCACCATGAAGGAGTTGCAGGCGTAGCTGGCGAAGTTGAAGGCCAGGCCGGCGAGCACCAACCACCAGAAGGTACGGATCGCCAGCACCTTGCGCAGCGGCTTGTCCACCGCGCTGGTCGCCACCTGGACGGCTTCCGCCGCACCGCGCTTGGGCTCCTTGATGCAGAACATGAACAGCGCGAGGATCATCCCCGGCACGGCAGCGATGAGGAAGGGCGCGCGCCAGCTGTCGAAGGCCTCGACCATGGCGCCGATGGTGAAGAACGCCAGCAACAGCCCCAGCGGCAAGCCGAGCATGAAGATGCCCATCGCCCGAGCACGCTTGTGCGGCGGGAACAGGTCACCGATCAACGAGTTGGCCGCCGGCGCATAGCTGGCTTCGCCGATGCCGATGCCCATGCGTACCAACAGGAAGCTCCAGAAGTTCCAGGCCAGGCCGTTGACTGCGGTCAAGCTGCTCCATGCCACCAGGCCCCAGCCCATGATCTTGCGCCGCGCGCCGGTGTCGGCCATGCGTCCCAACGGCACGCCGGCTATGGCATAGACGATGGTGAAGGCGGTACCAATCAAGCCTATCTGAAAGTCGCTAAGGCCCCACTCCAGGCGAATCGGCTCGATGATGATGGCCGGGATGGTACGGTCGAAGAAGTTGAACAAGTTGGCGAGAAAGAGCAGGAACAGAATGCGCCAGGCGTTCGCCGCTTGTTGGGACTGCTGCATGGAATCATCTCTGGTTATTGTTATGAGCGCGATTCAGCGCGAGTGCACGAGCGTGCCTGACAGTGACTGCCGGGCGCCTGCGCAGTCGAATCTAGAGCCTGCCGCTTGGCCTGTCTGTGACTATTTACAGCGCTGATGTCGGTGAATCGCCCGCCCGCGCAATCCTCTGCATTGCGAAGTCACAGATGAAATGTTCCTTGGCCTTGAGGGGTAAGGTTTTCTGCCAGGTGTCTGCGTGGTGGTCTTCCATACCCTGAATCGCGATGCGAATGATCAAAAACCATCCTGGCTGCACGAGGACGTGCCACTGTTTTCGCTTGGTTGCACACACCGACGAGTCGATAGCCGCCATCGGCGGTCTCGAGCGTTTCGACATCTTCGTCCTCGGCGATACCGGCGCTGCCGACATCGCAGAACAGAACCCCAGGCCGGCACAGGCTCCGGCCGAAACTTCCACTGCCGCCTGGTAAAGCGCCAGAGCAGCGATAGCAACGCTATTGGCCGCCGTTTGGCAGCTGCAGCCTGCCTCCGAGCATGCCGATCCACGGCCATGGCCTTGCCATATGCACGAACTCACTATACTCATGCCAGATCGCCATCGTCTTCACGCATAACCAGCGACACCGATAACCGACGAGAGTGGGGTCACGACTGACAGCTAGGGCCGTTACCGTGACTGCATCCGCTGTTGATGGTTTTGCCAGGCCATATATTCGTTGAGTCAGCGGCAGGACGCCATGCACTTACCCGTTCAAACACCACCCGGTAAGCGGAGCACCTCTTGGCTACGCCTAGCTCTCGCCCTGCTGCTGATGCAGTTGCTGGGCCTGAGCGAAGCCACGGCCGCGGAGAAAATGCGCCTTCAACTGCGCTGGTTGCCTCAGTTCCAGTTCGCCGGCTATTACATGGCCCTGGAAAAAGGCTTCTATGCGCAAGCCGGGCTTGAGGTGGATATCCACCCGGGCGGGCCCGGCACAGCAAATCCGATAGACCTCCTGCTCGCAGGTGGTACCGATTTTGCCATCGCCAACAGCGGCCTGGTCATCGCGCGCATGCAGGGCAAACCGCTGGTGGCGCTGGCGGCCATCATGCAGAGCTCGCCCATCGCGTGGATCGTGCGCGCCGACTCGGACATCTACACACCACAGGATCTGGCCGGCAAGCGCGTGATGCTGATGCCAGCGCCGGAAAGCGCCGAACTGCTTATAACCCTGGCCCGCGAAGGGGTCGATCGCAACCAGCTGCAGCTGCAACAGACCAGTTTCAACCCGCAAGACCTGATCGACGGCAAGACCGACGCCTACGACGGTTACATTTCCAACGAACCGTTCTGGCTGCAACAGCAGAAGGTGCCTTACCGGCTGATCAACCCGCGCGAATATGGGGTCAATTTCTACAATGACGTGCTCACCACTCGCGAAGCCCTGTTGCAGCAACGCCCGGTGCAGGTCGAGGCCTTTATCCAGGCCAGTCTGCGCGGCTGGCAATACGCCCTGGAAAACCTCGAGGAAAGCGTGCAACTGATTCATCAGCGCTATGCCCCCGACAAGAGCCTGGAACATTTGCGTTTCGAAGCCGAGCAACTGAAAAAGCTGATCATGCCCGAGCTGGTGCAACTGGGACACATGAACCCGGGACGCTGGCAAGCCATTGCACAAAGCTACCTGGATCTGGGCATGGCCGAGGGACCGATAGAACTGGACGGCTTTATCTACAAGCACAAGGTGGCAACCGACCACAGCCTGCTCTATCAGGTACTTGGCGGGGCATTGCTGGCCCTGTTGCTGGTGGGTGCCGTGGCGTTGCGCTTCGCCCGCCTGACGCAGAAGCTGCGCCTGGAGGTCAGGCGCCGGCAACAGGCCGAACAGGAATTGCGCAGCAGCAACCTGCAACTGGAACGCCTGGCCAACACCGACCGCCTGACCGGACAGTGGACCCGCCTGAAGATTGAGGAGCTGGCGCACAACGAAATCAAGCGAGCCGAGCGCTATGGTTTTCCCCTGACCTTGGTGTTTCTCGATATTGACCGCTTCAAGTCGGTCAACGACCAGTATGGCCACGACGTCGGCGACTGCGTCCTCACTGGCGTGGCGCAACGGATCAGGACCCACCTGCGCGACTCCGACAGCCTGTGCCGCTGGGGGGGTGAGGAATTCATCATCCTCATGCCGCACACCGAGCTCGATCAGGCCTGCCTGATCGCGGAAAAGCTTCGCGGCCTGCTCGCCGCCGAACCGCTGACCGGAACCATCGGCGTTACCGGCAGCTTCGGCGTGGCGCAGTGGCAGCCTGGACAAGGCCTGGGCGAGCTGGTGCACTGCGCCGACTTGATGCTCTATCGCGCCAAGAAGCTGGGGCGCAATCGGGTCGAACGCTTTTCCCCCTGCGACATCCTACCCCTGATCTAACAACCACCCGGGTCGTCAGTTGGCGGTGCGCCAGTGGCCCAGCCAAGCGAGCCCCGCCCGCGTGCCCGCTTCACCCGGCAGGTATTCGGCGCCCAGCCAGCCCCGATAGCCGGTGCGCTCGAGCGCCGCCAGCACCGGGGCGAACTCGAGCTGACCGGTTCCAGGTGCCCCGCGCCCGGGGCAATCGGCGAACTGCACATGGCCGATGCGCCCAGCCAACAATTCGATGCCTGCCAGCAGATCCACGCCTTGCCGCGCCATGTGATAGAGATCGTACTGGGCCGCCAGATTGGGATGCCCGCCCCTGCGCAACAACTCATCGAGCTGCTCGGGGGTGTTGAGCAAAAAACCCGGCATATCCAACGGATTGATTGCCTCCACCAGCACGCGAATCCCCAGCACCTGAAAGGCTTCGGCTGTTTTGCGCAGATTGGCGACCAGGGTCGCCAACGCCTGCTCTCGACTCACGCCTGCAGCCAGGCGCCCGGCCAGCACATTGACGCAGGCGGGCCGGACCATCGCCGCATAGGTCAGTGCCTCCTGCAGCGCAGCGTCGAACTCGGCCTGGCGCGCCGGCACCGCCGCCAGACCGGCACCGCCGCCGAGCAAGTCGCCAGCGGGCAGATTGATCAGTACCAGCGGCATGCCCGCTGCCTCCAGCGCCTCCTTCAGGCGAATCGCCGCCAACTCGTAGGGAAACTGGATTTCCACACCATCGAAACCCGCCGCCGCGGCAGCCACCACGCGCTCGCGCAACGGCAGTTCATTGAACAACAGGGACAGGTTGGCGGCGATTTTCATGCCTCGCCCTCCCGATACAGTTGCACCAGCGTGGCCGGATCGCGTTGCAAATTGCCCTGGCTGCCGTGCAGGCGCATCAACTGCGCCGCCAGGCCGCTGAGCGGTGTGGCCGAACCGATCTCGCGGGACAGTTTGACCGCGCTGTCCAGGTCCTTGAGCAAGGTGCGCACATGCCATTTGATCGGTTCGAACTGGCTGCTGGCCATTTGCGGAGCGAGGATCTGCAACGGTTTGGAATCGGCAAAACCACCGGCCAAGGCCGGCGCGAGGAGGCTGGCATCGACCCCGGCCTGCTCCGCCAGGGCCACCACCTCGGCAATCACCAGCGCGTTGCAGGCGACGATCATCTGGTTGCACAACTTGGTTACCTGACCGGCACCGACATCGCCCATGCGGGTCAGACGCTGCCCCAGGTGGGCAAGGACCGGTCGCGCCCGCTCGACATCCTCCTCGCGGCCACCAGCCATGATCGCCAGGCTACCGGCCTCCGCGCCGGGCGTGCCGCCAGACACCGGCGCATCAACCCAGCGCATGCCGCAACGCTGCTCCAGCTCGGCGGCCATCGCGCGGGTTGCCGCCGGCTCCAGGCTGGAGAAATCCACCAGCAGTTGCCCGGGACGGGCACCCTCGACGATACCACCGGGGCCGAACACCACCTCACGCACCACCTCGGTATTGGCCAGGCAGAGCATCACCATGCCGGCATCGGTGCACAGCTCGGCCGGGGTTTGCGCACGTTGCGCCCCCAGCTCAAGCAACGGCAAGCACTTGTCAGGCGAACGGTTCCACACGCTCAGGGGATAACCGGCGGCCAGCAGGCGCCGGGTCATGGGCAAGCCCATCAGGCCGATGCCAGCGAAAGCCAAGGCCGGAAGGGAAGTGGTCATCGATGCAGACATAGTGCGACTCCAGCTCAAAAGACATGGCTATCTTAACGTAGGGTGGCTGAACAACGCGGAACCTCTGCAGCGAAACCGCCATGGACCGGGCGCAGTGCGTAACCCACCGGAGGCTTATGCAGATGCCGCCGAGGCAATCCGGGTGCCGGGCTGAGCCTTGCTCAGCGATAGGGAAAATGTTCAGCGCCGTGGCGAGGCTGACACCAGGCGTTCGTAGCGAAATATCAGCGGCGCTCGCTCGGAGATATCCGCAGTAGGCGGGTGTTTTTTCACAGCCTCTCAGCCCAGCCACCACAGGCGCATGATTCCCTTTATACTCCGCCGGCTTTCCCCGCTATTGAACCGGAGAACCCCCATGTTGAAGCGTCCCTTTGCGCTGGCCGTCGGCCTTGCCCTGTCTTTTTCCGCCGTATTTGCCCAAGCCGCCGATGTATTGCGCGTCTCGGCCATCCCCGATGAAGCCCCCACCGAACTGTTGCGCAAATTCAAGCCGCTTGGCGCCTACCTCGAACAGCAACTGGACATGAAAGTCGAGTTCGTTCCGGTATCCGACTATGCCGCGGTGGTCGAGGCCCTCGCCGCCGATCGTATCGACCTGGCCTGGCTGGGCGGTTTCACCTTCGTCCAGGCGCGCCTGAAAACCGCCGACACTGCGCACCCCGCCATCCCGCTGGTGCAACGCGCCGAAGATGAGAAGTTCACCAGCAAGATCATCAGCGCCGACCCGGCCGTGCACTCGCTGCAGGACCTCAAAGGCAAGACCTTCGCCTTCGGTTCGGTGTCGTCCACCTCCGGCAGCCTGATGCCGCGCTACTTCATGCTAAAGGACGGGATCAAGCCGGAAGAGTTCTTCAGCCGCATTGCCTACTCCGGTGCGCATGACGCCACCGCAGCCTGGGTGCAGGCCGGCAAGGCCGACGGCGGCGTGCTCAACGCTTCGGTGTGGGACAAGCTGGTCGCCGCTGGCAAGATCGATACCGACAAGGTCAAGGTAATCGCCACCACCCCGCCCTACTTCGATTACAACTGGACAGTGCGCGGCACCCTCGACCCGGTCGCGCGCGACAAGATCCAGGCGGCGTTCCTCGCACTCGACCCGGCCAACCCGGAACACAAGGCCATCCTCGACCTGCAAGCCGCCAGCGGCTTTATCGCGACCAAGGCTGAAAATTACCAGGGTATCGAGGAAGCAGCCCAGGCGGCCGGCCTGTTGAAGTGAGTGTCAGTCTCAGCGGCGTGGGCCTGACCCACGCCAACGGTCAGGTTGCGCTCAACGAGATCGATCTACGGGTACAGATCGGCGAGCGGGTGGCCATCATCGGCCCATCGGGCGCGGGCAAAACCAGCCTGTTGCGCCTGCTCGCCAGCAACCTGCAACCCAGCAGCGGACAGATCCAGTTGCTCGGCCAGCAGCCTTGGCAGCTTTCTGCCGGTAAGCGCCAGCAGTTGCGTGCGCGCATCGGCCTGATTCATCAGGCACCGCCCCTGCCGCCACGCCAGCGGGTAATCACGGCGGTACTGGCGGGTAAGCTGGGGCAATGGTCCCTGGGCAAAAGCCTGCTCAACTTGCTGCATCCGCTGGATATGCCCGGAGCCCAGGCGGCCCTTGCGCGCCTGGACCTGGCGGACAAGCTGTTCGAACGCTGTGATCAGCTCTCCGGTGGCCAGTTGCAACGGGTCGGCATCGCCCGGGTGCTCTATCAAGCGCCGGAATTGATCCTGGCCGATGAGCCGGTGTCGGCCATGGACCCGGTGCTCGCTGGCCATACCCTGAGCGTACTCAATGAGGAAGTCAGTCGGCGCGGCATGACCCTGCTGGCCAGCCTGCATGCGGTTGAGTTGGCCCTGGCGCATTTCCCGCGAATCATCGGCGTGCGCGAGGGTCGTATTGCCTTCGACCTGCCGCCCGAAGCAATCAGCGTCAGCGCGCTGGATGCGCTATACGCCAACGAACAATTGCCAGCCGTGCCCGCTTCGGCAGCGTCGGCGCCTGTGAGTGTGCAGATCCCACGATGCTGAACCCGCCACTGCGTGACCCGGCCACCCTGCCGCGCTTGGCGCTGACCCTGCTGGCAGTACTGCTGTTGTGGCCGGGCCTGACGCTCAGCGAGCTGAACCTGGCGGTGCTGTTCGATGAACAGAACGCCGCCAATATGGGCCACTTTCTCGCCGACTTCTGGCCGCTGGCGCATGATCGCGAGTTCCTCCAGTTACTCGCTCGCGCCACCCTGGAAACCCTGGCCATCGCCACTGCCGGCATGGCCCTGGCCCTGCTGATCGCCATTCCCGGCGCACTGCTGGCCAGCCGGGCGCTGTCACTCTCCGCCGTGCACCGTGGCGGACGTCCGGCCTGGTGGGCGCAGGTGCTGCGCTGGCCGGTACGCGGTCTGTTGATCGTCCTGCGCAGCGTGCCGGAAATCGTCTGGGCGCTGCTGTTCGTGCGCGCCGTTGGCCTGGGCCCGACCGCCGGGGTGCTGGCCATCGCCATCACCTACAGCGGCATGCTCGGCAAGGTCTACGCGGAGATCTTCGAGTCGGTCGACCCGCGCCCGAGCCGTGCCCTGCTGATCGCCGGCAGCCCTCGCCTGGCCGCCTTTGCCTATGGGGTTCTCCCCAATGCCGCCGCGGAAATGCTCTCTTACACGGTGTACCGCTGGGAGTGTGCAATTCGCGCCTCGGTGGTGATGGGCTTCGTCGGTGCTGGCGGCCTGGGCCAGCAGATCGACCTGTCGCTGCGCATGTTCGCCGGCGGCGAGGTGGCCAGCATGCTGCTGACCTTCCTGCTGCTGGTCCTGCTCGCCGACCAACTCAGCCGTCTGCTACGCGCGAGGTTGCTATGAAGCCATCCGCAGGCAAGCGTCTGGGCAACTACGCACTGCTGCTGGCCTTGCTGGTGACGGTGGTCGCGTCCTTCCGCTTCCTGGGCATCGACCTTGGCGCACTGATCAGTGGCGACAGTCTGAGTCAGATGGGCCGCTATGCCAGCAATTTCTTCAGCCCCGACTTCTCGGTGCCGCACTTGCGGGCCATCGGCCACGGCGCCCTGGAGACCCTGGCCATGTCGGCCATGGGCACCCTGCTGGCGGCCCTGCTCGGCCTGCTCCTGGCCTTGCCGGCGGCCGGACGTTTCGGCTGGCTGGCGCTGAGTGGCTCGCGTTTCCTCTTGAATGCCCTGCGCGCGATACCGGAACTGGTATGGGCGGCCCTGGTGGTGCTGGCCGCCGGCCTCGGCCCGAATGCCGGCACCCTGGCCCTGGCCCTGCACACCACCGGGGTGCTCGGCCGGCTGTTCGCCGAAGCCCTGGAGAACACGTCGAATGAGCCGGCCGAAGCAATTCGCCTGAGCGGTGGCGGGCATGTGGCGGCATTCTGCTATGGCACCCTGCCGGCAATCTGGCCGCAACTGATCGCCTATTCGCTGTACCGCTGGGAAAACAATATCCGCATGGCCAGCGTGCTCGGTTTTGTCGGTGCCGGCGGGCTGGGACAGATGCTCTACGTCAGCCTCAGCTTGTTCCAGCAAGCCCAGGCGGCGACGGTGATCCTGGCGATGCTGATCCTGGTGCTGGGCGTCGATGCCTTCAGCGGCTGGGCGCGCCAACGCTGGGTCAGTGCGTAGGGCGGTCCGGGCGGCGACCCGCTCGGAGCGAGGCGACAGCCCGCCACAGGCTGCCTCGCGAATCTGCGGCGAGTAACGCCCTATTCGATAGCGCCACTACAAGCCGTCTTTCTCAAGATGGTCGAGATCGACCGGGTCGCCGGCATGGGTGCCGAGCTTGGTGCGGATATCGGCGAACATCTGGTCGTATTCCTGATGGCCACGCATGATCAGGCTGAAATTGGCCGGCATCCCATGCTTGAGTGCCAAGCGGCTGGCGACACTGGCGAAATTGAAGGCAGTATCGTGGTGCAACTCGAACTGCTCCTCGAACGCCTTGCCCGCCACGTCGCCGACCAGGCGCATGTGCAGCATCGGCCCCTCCACCGGATCCTGGCGCACCTCGTAATAGAGGTCGATGCTGAACGCCGGTTGGTCGGGGGTGGCGACCGGGTTAGCGCGATGCAGATGGCCAGGCTCGAACATGATGGCTCCGTAGCGACAAGGGGAAGACTCAAACCAGTCTAGCCCTGTTCACCGCCAGCGCCCTATCGACGCAGCGCTTGTGAACATATCGAGCGCTGTTGCGAGACCGTGTCCCGCCGTTCGCGGCAAGGCGCGCTGCGGTCATGTGGAGGCGGCCACAGTTGTTTCACAAGGTCTGATCAGCTACGCCGTTCCTGCACCAGCACCCAAGGCGCCACCACCACCGCCCATAGTGCCGGGTCGCGCGCCAGCAAATCCGCGGCATCCCCATCGTCGACTTTTTTCAATTGGTCGCTGGCCAGCCAGGCGGCCACCTCATCCTGGTCATTTTCCGCTACGGCCTGGGCCACCGCGATCAGATCTTGGGTAGCCCCGACCATCAGCAACGCACCGCGGGCGAAGAAAGGTTGCAACTCTTGCCAGCTGATTGGCGCAGTTTCTCCAAGCAACTTGGCATAGAGGGTGTTAGGTTGTTCAGTCATGGTTTGTCCGCAGAAATAGCCCGAGTTTGCTTGGGCAGCATGATAGCGCCGCACAAATCCCAGGCAAGTACGCTGGACGCTGCCGAGCGCAGGCAAGACACGCCGTTTTTCTATACGTTTCTTTCAATTAAGCGACATCCGCGTGCGTTATCCCCAACGGCTGGCTTTCCAATCCGCAAAGCGGCGCTCTACACTGCAGCAGTAAAGTTGCCAGAAGTATGACCGGGGACAACGATCCGGCTCTGCAATCTTGGCCGCCAGAACTACACAACGAAAACCAAAATAAGAGTGGAGCACTATGAACAAGGCTACTAAGCAGATCTCCAAACTGTTTGCCGCCATGGCCATGGCCGGCGTTGCCAGCTACTCGATAGCGGCTGATACGATCAAGATTGGTATGGCAGGCCCGGTAACGGGCGCAGTCGCACAATACGGCGAGATGCAATTTATCGGCGCCAAGATGGCCATCGAGCAGATCAACAAGGCTGGTGGCGTCAACGGCTCGATGCTCGAAGGCGTGGTTTATGACGATGCTTGCGATCCGAAACAAGCCGTAGCCGTAGCCAACAAGATCGTCAACGACGAAGTAAAATTCGTGGTTGGCCACCTCTGTTCCAGCTCCACTCAGCCAGCGTCCGACATCTACGAAGACGAAGGCATCCTGATGATCAGCCCGGCCTCCACCAGCCCTGACATCACCGCTCGCGGCTATGAACTAGTGTTCCGCACCATTGGCCTGGACAGCCTGCAAGGCCCGACCGCCGGCAACTTCATCGCCGACCAGATCAAGCCGAAGGCCGTGGCCGTACTTCACGACAAGCAGCAATACGGTGAAGGCATCGCCACCGCGGTCAAGCAGACGCTGGAAGCCAAGGGCACCAAGGTCGTCCTGTTCGAAGGCATCAATGCCGGCGACAAGGATTTCTCCGCGATGATCGCCAAGCTCAAGCAAGCCGATGTGGATTTCGTCTACTACGGCGGCTACCACCCGGAACTGGGCCTGCTGCTGCGTCAGTCGGCTGAAAAAGGTCTGAGCGCCAAGTTTATGGGCCCTGAAGGTGTGGGTAACAAGGAAATCTCGGCCATTGCCGGCCCGGCTTCCGAAGACCTGCTGGTGACCCTGCCGAAGTCGTTCGACCAGGATCCACGCAACCAGGCACTGGTCGAGGCGTTCAAAGCCAAGAATGAAGACTCCAGCGGCCCGTTCGTCTTCCCAGCCTATGCTGCCGTGCAAGTGATTGCCGAAGGCATCGAGAAAGCTGGCACTACCGATACCGCCGATGTGGCCGCAGCCCTGCGCGCCAACAGCTTCGACACGCCTACCGGCGTCCTCAGCTTCGACGCGAAAGGCGACCTGAAAGACTTCAGCTTCGTGGTCTACGAATGGCACCAGGACGGCACCAAGAGCGAAGCACCGCTTAACTGATAAGCGGTTTCCCGCCTGAACCCAAAGCCCACTGCAGCCGCAGTGGGTTTTGTTTATTAGAAGAATTCCGGTCTCACCCTGCGCCACAAGCGCTGACGTGCGTGACGACCCAGGAGTTAGGCAATGCCTGATCTTTATCACTACCTGCAACAGCTGGTTAACGGCCTGACCGTTGGCAGTACCTATGCCCTGATTGCCATTGGCTACACCATGGTCTACGGCATTATCGGCATGATCAACTTCGCCCACGGCGAGGTTTATATGATTGGCTCGTATGTAGTCTTCATCGTCATCGCCGGCCTGGCCATGTTCGGCCTGGACAGCTTGCCCCTGATCATGATCGCCGGCTTCGCCGCCAGCATCATCGTCTGCGCGGCCTACGGTTACAGCATCGAACGGGTCGCCTACCGCCCCCTGCGCGGCGGCAACCGCCTGATTCCGCTGATCTCGGCCATCGGCATGTCGATCTTCCTGCAGAACCTCGTGTTGTTGTCTCAGGACTCCAAGGACAAAGCCATTCCCAACCCCTTGCCGGGCAACTTCGTGTTCGGTGAAAGCGCCATGAATGGCGTGGTCATTTCTTATATGCAGGTGCTGATTTTCGTCGTCACCTTCCTGGCAATGGTCGGCCTGACGCTGTTCATTTCCCGCTCGCGACTAGGCCGGGCCTGCCGAGCCTGCGCCGAAGACCTGAAGATGGCCAACCTGCTGGGCATCAACACCCACAACATCATTTCCCTGACCTTCGTCATCGGTGCGGCCCTGGCCGCAGTTGCCGCCGTGTTGCTGGGCATGCAGTACGGTGTGATCAACCCGCACCTGGGTTTCCTCGCCGGCATCAAGGCGTTCACTGCGGCGGTACTGGGCGGCATTGGTAGCATCCCGGGCGCGGTATTGGGCGGCCTGGTGCTCGGCGTGGCCGAGGCCTTTGGCGCCGACATCTTTGGCGATCAATACAAGGACGTGGTGGCTTTCAGCCTGCTGGTGCTGGTCCTGCTGTTCCGACCGACCGGTATTCTGGGTCGCCCGGAGGTTGAGAAAGTATGAGTACCGCGATCAAGAAAAACTTCAAAACGGCCTTTTTCAGCGCCCTGCTGGTGCTGGCCGTGGCCTATCCGGTCCTCGGCCTGAAGCTGAGCACCGTGGGCATCAAACTGGAAGTGCAAGGTGCCAGTCCGGCCGTTCTCTGGACCATCCTCGGTAGCTCCATTGCCATGTTCTTCTGGCAATTGTTCCGCACCCAGCTGAGTGCCGTATGGCGCCATGCACCGGCGTTGCCAAGTATGCCGAGCCAGGCCAGCAACTTCCTCACCCTGCCCTCGACCCAGCGCTGGGTGATCATCGGGTTGATCATCACGGCCCTGGCCTGGCCGTTCTTCGGCAGCCGCGGCGCGGTGGACATCGCCACCCTGATCCTGATCTACGTGATGCTCGGCCTGGGCCTGAACATCGTGGTCGGTCTGGCCGGACTGCTCGATCTCGGCTACGTGGCGTTCTATGCCGTAGGCGCCTACAGCTACGCACTACTGTCGTTCTACTTCGGCCTGAGCTTCTGGATCTGCCTGCCGATTGCCGGCCTGATGGCGGCGTTCTTCGGCTTTATCCTCGGCTTTCCGGTATTGCGTCTGCGCGGTGACTACCTGGCCATCGTCACCCTGGGTTTCGGCGAGATCATCCGCATCCTGCTCAACAACCTGACCTGGCTGACCGGCGGCCCCAACGGTATCGGCTCGATTCCCAAACCGACGCTGTTCGGCCTGTCATTCGACCGCAAAGCCGCAGAAGGCATGCAGACGTTTCATGAATATTTCGGCATAGCCTATGCCTCGATCAACAAGGTGATTTTCCTCTACCTGATCGCCCTGGTACTGGTCCTGCTGACCCTGTTCGTGATCAACCGCCTGCTGCGCATGCCGATTGGCCGGGCCTGGGAGGCCTTGCGCGAAGACGAAATCGCCTGCCGTGCCCTGGGCATGAACCCCACCATGATCAAGCTTTCGGCCTTCACCCTGGGTGCCTGCTTCGCCGGTTTTGCCGGCAGCTTCTTTGCCGCGCGCCAAGGCCTGGTCAGTCCGCAATCCTTCACCTTCATCGAATCGGCGATCATCCTCGCCATCGTCGTGCTGGGTGGCATGGGCTCGCAGCTGGGAATCATCCTGGCGGCCATCGTAATGATCCTGTTGCCGGAACTGGCGCGTGAGTTCAACGAGTACCGCATGCTGATGTTCGGCGCCCTGATGGTGCTGATGATGATCTGGCGTCCGCAAGGCCTGCTACCCATGCAGCGCCCGCACCTGGAGTTGAAACAATGAGTCGCCCTATTCTGGAAGTAAGCGGCCTGTCCATGCGCTTCGGTGGCCTGCTGGCCGTCAACGGAGTGGGGCTGACCGTCAATGAAAAACAAGTGGTGTCGATGATCGGCCCGAACGGCGCTGGCAAGACCACGGTATTCAACTGCCTGACTGGCTTCTACCAGCCAACCAGCGGCAATATTCGCTTCAATGGCGAGCAGATCGAAGGCCTGCCAGGCCACAAGATCGCCCGCAAGGGCGTGGTGCGTACCTTCCAGAACGTGCGGTTGTTCAAGGAAATGACTGCGGTGGAAAACCTGTTGGTGGCTCAGCATCGCCACCTCAACACCAACTTCATCTCCGGGCTATTGAAGACCCCGGCGTTTCGCAAGAGCGAACGCGAAGCCATGGAATACGCCGCGCACTGGCTGGAGCAGGTCAACTTGACCGAATTCGCCAACCGCCCGGCCGGCACCCTCGCCTATGGCCAGCAACGCCGCTTGGAAATTGCCCGCTGCATGATGACCAGGCCGAGCATCCTAATGCTCGACGAGCCCGCCGCCGGCCTCAATCCGCGGGAAACTGACGATCTCAAAGCCCTGATCCGCATGCTGCGCGATGAACATGGCGTCACCGTATTGTTGATCGAGCACGACATGAAGCTGGTCATGAGCATTTCCGACCATATCTACGTGATCAACCAGGGCACGCCCCTGGCCGAAGGAACGCCGGAGCAGATCCGCGCGAATCCGGACGTGATCAAAGCCTACCTGGGGGAAGCTTGATGCTGTATTTCGACAAGGTTTCCACCTTCTACGGCAAGATCCAGGCACTCCATGACATCGACGTCGAGGTGCGCCAAGGCGAGATCGTCACCCTGATCGGTGCCAACGGCGCTGGTAAGTCGACCCTGCTGATGACCCTGTGCGGATCACCCCAGGCGAGCAGTGGCAGCATCCGCTTCGAAGGTGAAGAGTTGATCGGCCAGAATACCCCGGACATCATGCGCAAGAGCATTGCCGTGGTACCGGAAGGTCGCCGGGTATTCTCCCGCCTGACCGTGGAAGAGAACCTGGTAATGGGTGGCTTCTTCACGGCCAAAGGCGAGTTCCAGGAGCAGCTGGACAAGGTTCTGCACCTGTTCCCACGCCTGCAGGAACGCCTGTCGCAGCGCGCCGGCACCATGTCCGGCGGCGAACAGCAAATGCTCGCCATCGGCCGCGCGCTGATGAGCAAGCCCAAGCTGCTGCTGCTCGACGAACCCTCCCTTGGGCTTGCCCCGATCATCATCCAGCAGATCTTCAGCATCATCGAACAGCTGCGCGAGGATGGCGTAACCGTGTTCCTGGTCGAGCAGAACGCCAACCAGGCGCTCAAGCTGGCCGACCGTGGCTATGTACTGGAGAACGGCAGGATCGTCATGCAGGGCAGCGGGCATGAACTGCTCAATGACCCGAAGGTACGCGACGCCTACCTGGGAGGCTAAGCACCCCGCTCGCCTTCAGCAGCCGCTCTTCGGAGCGGCTTTTTATTGCGTGGCGAAGCCCCCGACAGACCGTGCAGGTGACGGCCATTTGCTGAATGATGGATTGCCAGCCATCCTGCAGCAGAGCTTTTATCTTCACCGTTCGCCCAATGACCTGCGCACGAAGCCCCTGGCCAGTTACAATGACAGCCCTTTTTTCCGACGACTCTTTCCATGACCGACCCGATACGCCTGTCCAAACGCCTGATTGAACTGGTCGGCTGCTCACGCCGCGAGGCCGAGTTGTATATCGAGGGCGGCTGGGTGCTGGTTGATGGCGTGGTGGTGCAAGAGCCGCAGTTCAAGGTCGAGGCACAGCGCGTCGAGCTGCTCCCGGACGCGGTACTGGCACCGGTCGAGCCGGTCACCCTGCTGCTGCATGTGCCCTCCGGTCACTTCCCGGATCGCGCGGTCGAGACTGTCAGCCAGGCCAGCCAGTGGCCGGAAGACAGTTCCGGCATCCGCCCGCTGAAAAGCCACTTCGCTCGACTGGTCACCTGTCTGCCCCTGCAGGCCGGCGCCGATGGCCTGCACGTACTGACTCAGGACTGGCGGATCGAGCGCAAGCTCAAGGACGATCAGGCCAAGCTGGAGCAGGAGTATGTCGTCGAAGTCATCGGCACCCTCAGTAACAGCCAACTAAAACGCCTGAACCACGGCCTGAGCTTCAACGGCACAGCACTGCCACCGTGCAAGGTCAGCTGGCAGAACGAAACCCGCCTGCGCTTCGCCTTGAAAAACCCGCAGCCCGGGCAGATCGTATTCATGTGCAACAGCGTCGACCTCAAGGTGCTGGGCATGAAGCGCATCCGCATCGGCGGCGTGCCCATGGCCAAAGTCCAGCCCGGCCAATGGCGCTACCTGGCCGCGAAAGAACGCTTCTAGGCATTTCTCCGACTGCAGCACCCGTGCTGCAGCTCCCCAACATTTCAGGACACCCTCATGCTCAATAACGATGTACTGCGCAGCGTGCGCTATATGCTCGACGTCAGTGACGCGAAAATTGTCGACATCATCCAGCTCAGCGGCAAACAGACCAGCGTCGCCGAAATAGCTCCGCTGTTGAAGAAAGAAGACGAGGAAGGCTTCGTCGCCTGTGACGACGAGCTGATGGCGCACTTCCTTGATGGCCTGGTGTACCTCAAGCGCGGCAAGGACGAAAATCGCCCGGCCCAGCCGTTCGAGCTGCCCGTGACCAACAACATGGTGCTGAAGAAACTGCGCGTGGCCTTTGAACTGAAAGAAGACGACATGCACGAGATCATGCAGAGCGTCGACTGCCCGGTATCAAAACCGGAAATGAGTGCACTGTTTCGCAAGTTCGGCCACAGCAACTATCGCACCTGCGGCGATCAGTTCCTGCGTAACTTCCTCAAGGGTCTGACCCTGCGCGTACGCGGCTGAATCAGGCCTGGGCAGCGCGGCAATGCTCATGGCGCTGCATTCCCAGGTGCAATAATGCCTGCTCTGTGCAGGCCTGGCGTTTAGGGTAGTGGCATTCATCCCCCAAGAGGATTCGCCATGCACCCCTACTTCTCCCTGCAAGGCCGCACCGCTCTGGTAACCGGTGGCACCCGCGGTATCGGCAAGATGATCGCCAAAGCCTTCCTCGAAGCGGGCGCGACTGTCTATGTATGCGCCCGTGACGGCGAGGCCTGCGCGCAAACCGCCGCCGAACTCTCAGCCTTTGGCACTTGCCATGGCCTCGCCGCCAACCTGGCCAGCGAGGAAGGCGTGCAGGCGCTGGCCGCACAGTTGGCAGGCGAAATCGACCAACTGGACATCCTGGTCAACAATGCCGGCACCACCTGGGGCGCGCCGCTCGAATCCTACCCGGCCAAGGGCTGGGAAAAGGTCATGCAACTCAACGTAACCTCGGTGTTCAGCTGCATCCAGCAGTTGCTGCCCCTGCTGCGCAAGGCAGGCTCGGCGGCCAATCCGGCGCGGGTAATCAATATAGGTTCGGTAGCCGGCATCACCTCCCATGGCGAAGACGCCTATGCCTATGGCCCGAGCAAGGCCGCACTGCATCAGTTGTCGCGCATGCTTGCCCGCGAACTGGTCAGCCAGCACATCAACGTCAACGTGATTGCGCCGGGGCGCTTTCCGAGCAAGATGACCCAATTCATCGCCCAGGATGAAGCGGCCTTGGCCGAGGATACTGCGCTGATCCCGATGAAGCGCTGGGGCCGCGAGGAAGAAATGGCCGCCCTGGCAATCAGCCTGGCCAGCACCGCCGGCGCCTATATGACCGGTACCGTTATCCCCATCGATGGCGGTTTCAGCCTCTGAGTCAACTGCCCCAAGCGGGCGGCCGCTAGTCTGGCGCGCCGCTCGACGAGCGGCGGCTCTGCTAAATTTAACAGTTGGGGGGACCCTACTTCGAAGCCGTAATTACGGTCAGGAGGACAGTCATGAGCATGGCTGAATGGCGCATGCAGGGCGCCGAATTCGTCACCTGCAACTGCAACTGGGGCTGCCCCTGTCAATTCAGTTCGCGACCGACTCAAGGCCATTGCGAGGCCGTGGTGTCGATGCGCATCGACCAGGGCCACTACAACCAGGTCAAGCTGGACGACCTGTGCTGGGTTGCCACTTTCGCCTGGCCCGGCGCAATCCACGAAGGCAGTGGCCGCTGCCAAGTATTCATCGAGGACCGGGCCAGCCCGGAGCAGCGCGAGGCGTTGCTGCGCATTCTCTCCGGTGAGGACACCGAACCCGGCACGACGGTGTTTTCGGTATTTGCCAGCACCATCAGCGAGATGTTCGAACCGCAGTTCGTGCCCATCGAACTCAGTGTCGACGTGGATAAGCGCGAAGCACACACCCGCATCGCCGGCGTGCTCGAAGCCAGCGGCGAACCGCTTCGCAACCCGGTGACCGGTGAACCCCAAGAGGCGCGAATAGTACTGCCCAAAGGCTTCGAGTTCACCGAAGCGCAGGTAGCCAACGGTCGGTACCAGACCCAGGGCGCGATCAAGATCGCCGCGCAGAACAGTCACGGCCACCTCGCCCGGGTGCATTTCACCGGACAAGGAGTGGTGCGCTGAAGGGGCCGCTCGCCGACCAGCCACGCCGCCTGCCCTACTGGCCACTGGGCAAGGAACAATGGCTGGTGCTACTGAGCCTGCTGACCTTGATCGGTGTGGCGTGGATGCTCTTGTTCCGCATGGCCGCGAGCATGGCCGCGCCGGGGGGGATGGTCGGCATGGCCGTAGCAGGCATGCCAATGCCCTGGAGCCTGACCGATGCGCTGCTGATGCTGGCCATGTGGGCCGTGATGATGGTCGGCATGATGCTGCCCAGCGCCCTGCCGATGATCCTGCTCTACCAGCAGATGTTGCGCCGCTATATGACAGCGCCCCGGCAGCATCTCGCGCTGTTGTTGTTCTGCCTGGCCTACCTGGTGGTATGGAGCGGCTTCAGCCTGGTCGCCACCGCCCTGCAATGGGGCCTGGATCGCCTCGCCTTGCTCAGCCCGCAGATGCGCAGCCAGAGTCATTGGCTTGGCGCAACCCTGCTGATGGGCGCCGGGGTCTACCAGTGGCTACCAGGCAAGTCTGCCTGCCTCGCCCATTGCCGCGGACCGGTGCAGTTCCTCCTCGGCCACTGGCGCCCCGGCGTTGTCGGCGGCTGGTTCATGGGGCTGAAGCATGGCCTCTACTGCCTGGGTTGCTGCTGGATGCTGATGGGCCTGCTGTTCATCGGCGGCGTGATGAACCTGCTGTGGGCAGCCTTGATCGGCGCCTATGTACTGCTGGAAAAACTGCTCCCCGGAGGTATCTGGCTCGGTCGCATCGCCGGGTTACTGTTATTTGTCTGGGGTCTGGTGCTTGTGCTTGGCTAGCGCGACTTAAGGCCGCCACGTATTGCGGGTAAGATGGCCCTCCTCGCCACTACCAGTCGCTTGCCCATGTCTTACTCCGTCTCGCCTATCGGTTTTCTCCGCTCTTGTTTCAAGGAGAAATTCGCCATTCCCCGTCAGCCACAGTTGGCACCGGCTGCCCGTGGCGTGCTGGAACTGGTCGCCCCCTTCGATACGGGCGACGCGGTGCAGGGCCTGGAGCAGGTCAGCCATGTCTGGCTGCTGTTTCTGTTTCACCAGGCACTGGAAGACCAACCACGTCTGAAAGTGCGCCCACCGCGCCTGGGCGGGAATAAATCGGTGGGGGTGTTCGCCACCCGCGCCACCCACCGCCCCAACGGCATCGGTCAATCGGTGGTCAAACTGGACAAGGTCGAACCGGGCAGACTCTGGCTGTCGGGGATCGATTTGCTCGACGGCACACCAGTGCTGGATATCAAACCCTATGTGCCCTATGCCGACAGTGTGGCGAGCGCCTATAACCGCATTGCCGACGGTGCTCCGCTGCTGATCGAGGTGCAATGGCGAGACGCTGCCCTCAGTCAGGCACGCAGCCATGGCCTGCGCCTCGACCAGCCTCTGGTCGACCTGATCGAGCAATGCCTGACCCAGGACCCACGTCCGGCCTATCAGGTACCGCCGCCCGAACGGCGCTACGGCACGCGCTTGTGGGATGTCGATGTGCGCTGGCACTACCCGGAACCGGGAAAGATCTGCGTGCTGGAAGTGGTTGAGACCTGAGAGGTGGTGAAAAACTCTCGCCTACGCGACGGCGCTCGATATTTTCATACCCTCCGGGGTGCGTCAGTTAAGGCAAGGCAGGCGATTGCAGCCATTGCACCGAGTGCTATTGACCTGCGGGCCCCGTCGAGTCCAAGGTAACCACTTGCTGGCGCGAAGCCACTACACATCTTGACTGAAGTATTGCTTCCGCAGTGCCTGGGCTGCGGCTAAAGTTGGTTGATGGGCAGCACCTTTCGGCACAGGGTCACACTCTCCCGCAGGTCATGGCTGGTTCCGAGAATCCACAATTTAGCCTATGAAAACAACACAGCCTTACGTCCCTTCAGGCAACCTTGTTGACCTTCTGCTCGATGCCATCTGCGTGGTCGACAAGGAGGGTCGCTTTGTTTTTGTCAGCGCGGCTTGCGAGCGGATCTTTGGTTATACGGCCGAGGAAATGCTCGGCAGGCGCATGATCGAACTGGTGTTGCCGGAAGATCACGCCATCACGCTGCAAGCGGCCAGCGAAATCATGTCGGGTGGCAGCAAACCCAATTTTGAAAATCGCTATGCCCGCAAGGATGGTCGGATCGTTCACATCATGTGGTCGGCCCGCTGGTCGGCGGATGATCAACTGCGGATTGCCGTGGCCCATGACGTCAGCGAACGCAAACACAGCGAGTCGATGCAAGCGGCGCTCTATGCCATCTCCGAAGCGGCGCACCTGGCCAAGGATCTACACAGCCTGTTCGAGAAAATTCACTCGATCGTCGGCCAACTGTTACCGGCCATCAACTTTTCCGTGGCGCTTTACGATAAGCAAAACGACCAGCTGAGCTTTCCCTACCATATCGATGAGCGCCATCAGGCACCGGCGCCTCACAACCTGGCGGCCCCCACACTCAGCGCTGAAATCATCCGCACCGGACAGACATTGCTGCTCTCCCCAGAAACGCTGACGACCCTGCCCGAGCACCTCCAGGCGATCGACTGCACATCATTGTATTGGCTGGGTGTGCCACTAACCTCGCACAACGGCACCATCGGCGCCCTGGTGCTGCAGAGCTATACCCATGGGGCTTGCTACACCGACAAGGACAAGGAACTGCTGCAATTCGTCTCGACCCAGGTGGCGGCAGCCATCGAACGCCAGCAGATGCTCAGTCGCTTGCAGTTCATGGCCCAATACGACCAACTGACCCAGCTGCCTAACCGCGCCCTGCTCTATGACCGCTTGCACACCGCACTGACCAGGGCACGCCGGGATCAGACGCAGCTGTCGCTGCTGTTTCTCGACCTGGACAAGTTCAAGCAGGTCAACGATACATTCGGCCATACCATCGGCGACCTCCTGCTGCAGCTGGTTGCCGAGCGTATCAGGCAATGCGTGCGCGAATCGGATACGGTCGCACGCTTGGGTGGCGACGAATTCGTGGTGCTGCTCGAGGACTTCCACTCGCCAGATCATGCCTTGCTGGTCGCCGAGAAAATCCGCCTGGCACTCAACCAGCCATTCGACCTCAATGGCATGGCGCACCTGGTTCTGCCCAGCATCGGCGTTGCGTTCTATCCACAGCACGGTATTGACGCGCAACAGTTGCTCAAGCATGCCGACAACGCCATGTACGTGGCGAAGAAAGGTGGCGGCAATCGCTTCCAGATCACGCTCGACCTAGCCCCCCACTGAAGGCGCCCGGCCCGGCCGCGGACCGGATGACAGGTCCCGATTCGCCCGCGCGCAGCTGCCGGGCATGCAATGCCTAGTCCTGCGGCAATCCGGGAGCGATTTTTCGGCGCTGGATGCCTGCGCGAACTTCGTCCGCGCAGAAAAAAACCCCTTCACTTGCATCAAGTGAAGAGGATTTATCCGCAGCGAGCCTTTGTACTAGCCGCCTGGCGCCTACTTCTCGACGAAGGCGCGCTCGATCAGGTAATCGCCCGGCTCGCCCATGCGCGGGGAGATCTTCAGGCCGAAGCTGTCGAGCACGGCGGCGGTCTCATCGAGCATGCTGGGGCTGCCGCAGATCATCGCGCGGTCGTCCTGCGGGTTGATCGGCGGCAGGCCGATATCGCGGAACAACTTGCCGCTGCGCATCAGGTCGGTCAGGCGGCCCTGGTTCTCGAACTCTTCACGGGTCACGGTCGGGTAGTAGATCAGCTTGCTCTTCAAGGCATCGCCGAAGTATTCGTTCTGCGGCAGGTGCTCGGTGATGAACTCGCGGTAGGCCACTTCGTTGACGTACCGCACGCCATGCACCAGCACGACTCTCTCGTAGCGCTCGTAGGTTTCCGGGTCCTGAATCACGCTCATGAAGGGCGCCAGGCCGGTGCCCGTGCTGAGCAGGTACAGGTGCTTACCAGGCAGCAAATCGTCGAGCACCAGGGTGCCGGTGGGCTTGCGGCTGACCATCAGCTCGTCGCCAGGCTTGAGGTGCTGCAACTGCGAGGTCAGCGGACCGTCCTGCACCTTGATGCTGAAGAACTCCAGGTGCTCTTCATAGTTCGGGCTGGCGATCGAATAGGCGCGCATCAACGGGCGGCCGTTGTCCTGCTGCAGGCCGATCATCACGAATTGGCCATTCTCGAAACGCAACCCGGTGTTACGGGTGGTTTTAAAGCTGAACAAGGTGTCGTTCCAGTGATGGACGCTGATTACACGCTCGACATTCAGGTTGCTCATGCTGGTTCCTTGAGAATCGCTAGGCTGTTCGGTTGATGGAATGTTAAACGACCGACTAATATCTGTTAAGTTGATTATCAAGATATAGGTTATCGGTTATATAGATATGCGATTCACCCTCAGACAGTTGCAAATATTCGTTGCCGTCGCCCAGCAGGAAAGCGTTTCCCGCGCGGCGGATTCGCTAGCCTTGTCGCAGTCGGCGGCTAGCACCTCGCTCAGCGAACTGGAACGCCAATCCGACTGCCAATTGTTCGACCGCGCCGGCAAGCGTCTGATCCTCAATGCCCTGGGCTCGCAGCTATTGCCCCGAGCAGTAGCCCTGATCGACCAGGCCAAGGAGATCGAGCGCCTGCTGGGCGGCAAGAGTGGCTTTGGCTCGCTGAATGTCGGCGCTACCCTGACCGTCGGCAACTACCTGGCCACCCTGCTGATCGGCAGCTTCATGCAGCGCCACCCGGAATGCCGAGTCCAGCTCCAGGTGCATAACACCGCCTACGTGGTGCAACAGATCGCCCACTATGAGCTGGACATGGGCCTGATCGAAGGCGACTGCCAGCACCCGGATATCGAAGTGCAACCCTGGGTCGAAGACGAACTGGTGGTGTTCTGCGCGCCGCAACATGCCTTGGCCAAGCGCGGCGAAGCCAGCCTCGACGAGCTGACTCAGGAAGCCTGGATACTCCGCGAGCAAGGCTCGGGTACCCGCCTGACCTTCGACCAGGCCATGCGCCATCACCCGCGCTCGCTGAATGTGCGCCTGGAGTTGGAACATACAGAAGCAATCAAGCGCGCAGTGGAGTCGGGCCTGGGTATCGGCTGCATCTCGCGCCTGGCCCTGCGTGACGCCTTTCGCCGCGGCAGCCTGGTGGCGGTGGAAACGCCCGAGCTGGATTTGCGCCGGCAGTTCTACTTCATCTGGCACAAGCAGAAGTACCAGACCGCCGCCATGCGTGAGTTCATCGAGCTATGCCGGGCGCTGACCGCCGGGGTCAGGCGCAGCGATGAGATAGTGCTGCCGAACATTGCCTGAAGTCCTGCCGCCACGTTATTGCGCACGACCAGCAGCTAGCCCAACAGGGTCACCGCCCAGACACTGGCGATCAACGTCAGGGACATGAACTGCGCAGCACTGCCCATGTCCTTGGCGTTTTTCGACAAGGGGTGCAGCTCCAGGGAGATGCGATCGACCGCCGCCTCCAGCGCAGAGTTGAGCAGCTCGACAATCAACGCCAACAGGCAGACGGCGATCATCAGCGCGCGCTCGCCCCGACTGACGTCGCTGTAGAGCGCCAGCGGAATCAACAGCAGATTGAGCAACAGCAACTGACGAAATGCGGCTTCGCCGGCAATCGCGACACGCAAGCCCGCCAGCGAATAGCCTGCCGCATTAACGATACGCTTGAGGCCAGTCTGGCCCTTGAATGGCGACACAAGAAGGTTATCCGCTTTCTGAAAGGCCGGCCGGCACGAGAACCATAGATCTGCGCGAGCAAACCGACACAACCTCGCTGGCTTGACTGCACTGCATCAGGAGCCCGCTCAACTGCTGGGGATCGATTCCATCTGCTGCAACAGCAGCGCCGCTTGGGTGCGGGTACGTACGCCGAGCTTGCGGAAAATCGCCGTGACATGCGCCTTTACCGTGGCCTCGGAAACGCTCAACTCGTAGGCAATCTGCTTGTTCAGCAAGCCGTCGCAGACCATGGTCAACACCCGAAACTGCTGCGGGGTCAGACTGGCCAGGCCGGCGCTGGCGGCTTTGGCCTCGGCAGAAACCTGGGCGGCCTCCTCGGTTTGCTCCGGCCACCAGGTATCGCCATCGAGCACCACTTGCACGGCTTGCTGAATGCTCTCCAGGGAGCTGGACTTGGGAATGAAGCCACTCGCGCCGAACTCGCGTGCCCGCACCACCACGGCCGCATCTTCCTGCGCCGAGACCATCACCACTGGCACCTGCGGGTATTGTCCGCGCAGCAGCACCAGACCGGAAAAGCCATAGGCGCCGGGCATGTTGAGGTCGAGCAGAACCAGATCCCAATCTGCTTTTTCCGCCAGGCAGGTTTCCAACTCGGCGATGCTGGCAGCCTCTACCAGGCGAACCTGCGGGCCAAGACCCAGGGTCAGTGCCTGCTGAAGTGCGCTACGAAATAGTGGATGGTCGTCGGCAATCAGGATTTCATAAGCGGCCATTGCAGATCCTGTTCTTGTTATGAGAGTAGCGCTGGCGCAGACCTGTCGAATTAAACGCGACAGGCCATTCGATTAAGCCGCGCATAGTACACGGGCAACCACAAATGCGCCTAGGACGGCGCCCAGCATGCCGAGCGATCTCGGAGTGGTCAAGCGCGTTGCTTTGCGGCACAGTCTGCACTTTTTCCAAACGAGACTGTTTTATGCGAAGCCAGGCCCTGCGCGCCGATCTATTGATGCTACTGACGGCCATGATCTGGGGCTCGGCGTTCGTCGCCCAGCGCTTGGGCATGGAATCCATAGGCCCCTTGCTGTATAGCGGCCTGAGGTTTGCTCTGGCGGTAGTGATCTTGCTGCCACTGCTACCGCTGCTCGAGCACCGCTCACGCAGCGCACCTACCGCGCCGCTGAACCGCCATCTGCTCATGGGTGGCGGCCTGATGGGCCTGGCACTGGCCTTGGGGATCAACCTGCAGCAGGTCGGCTTGCTCTTCACCAGCGTCACCAATGCCGGATTCATCACCGGCCTGTACGTCATCATAGTGCCCCTGCTCGGGCTGCTGATTGGCCACAAGACTGGCCTGGGCATCTGGCTGGGCGCTTCGCTGGCGGTGATCGGCATGTTCCTGCTCAGCGTCGGCGAAGGCTTTCAGGTTGCCTCCGGTGACTGGCTGCAATTGGCCGGGGCCTTCGTCTGGGCCGTGCATGTGCTGCTGGTCGGCGTTTTCGCCAGGCGTCATGACCCATTGCGTCTGGCCGTGGTGCAATTCGCCACTTGCGCGCTGATCAGCCTGCTGCTGGCGGTGATCTTCGAGGACATCCACCTCGACTCGATCATCGCCGCCGGGCCGGCGATTCTGTATGGCGGTCTATTCGGCGTGGCCATTGGCTTTACCCTGCAGGTGGTGGCGCAAAAGCATGCGATCGCGTCGCATGCCGCCATCATCCTCTCGCTGGAAGCCGTGTTTGCCGCCATTGCAGGCGCCTGGCTACTGGGCGAAGCCCTGCAGCTGCGAGGTTACTTCGGCTGTGCGCTGATGCTCGCTGGCATGCTGCTGGCACAACTGTGGCCGAAAAAATCCAGCCTGCCCCTCACAGAAACAAGCGCAAATGCTGGTGCAGGGCGTCGTCCAGATCAACCGCCCGTGGAGCTTTAGCCGCCAGGTAGTGCTGGCTGAAGACATCCAGATAGGCATTCAGCGCGTCGGCGGCGCGCTGATCGCCGGCCAGTTCCAGACAGAGCGCCGCCACCTCGGCAGTACACAGGTGATCGTCGCGCGTGGATCGACGCAGGCGGTAACGCGACAACTGCTCGGGCTGCAGGCTGAGCACCGGCAAACTGTCGAGGTAGGGACTCTTGCGGAACATCTTGCGCGCCTCGGTCCAGGTCGCATCGAGCAGAATGAACAGTGGCCGCTTGCCAGGCGCATGCTGCACCTCACCGACCACCCGCTCAGGCTCGGCGTATTCACCCGGAAACACCAGAAAGGGCTGCCACTGCGGATCGCTTAACAACGCCGGCAAGGCGGGCTCGACCGCCGTGCGCAACCAGCCAAAGGCCGACGTGTCGACCACTACATCGGCAATCAGCCAGCCGGTATTGCTCGGCTTGAGCGCTTCGACATCATGCATCAGCAAACACACGCCCGACTTCGCCTCGATCTGCGGACGCCAGGCGCACAGGCAATGGCTCAGGGCCAACCGGCAGCGCTGGCAACGCACGGCCCGGGAGCCACGGGCGAGGAAAGGTTTTTCACTACGCGCAATGCGCGCAGCGCGCAAGCGAGCGACGGCATGGCTCATGCGCTAAGCGCTGCGCGGCGATAAGTGGATGGCATGTGGGATCCTGGGTCGGTAAGCCCGCCAGTCTAACAAAGCCGCCGCGATTGCAGGTGGGGTAAACCCCAGCGGCCAAGTAAGATAGTCGCCTGCTGAACCTCTACAGGTGCATGCCTGTCGAAGGCTTCGAACTGACTCTGGAGAACCCTATGCCTCGCCTGATCGCTGTAATCCTCGCCCTTGGCCTACCCGTGCTCGCTCAAGCCGCATCGCTGAACAATTTCGAGCTGAGCAAGACCCTTGAACGAGTCGCCCGCGAAAGCAGCGTCGGCACGCCACGGGCGATCAACGCGGACATTCTCGATCAAGGGTACAGCGTCGACGGTGATGAATTGGTCAATCACCTGAGCGTGCGCCCCGACCACGCCGCGCAGATGCGCGGCAATCCGGATAGTGTGCGCGCACAGTTGGCCAACAGCGTGTGTCGCAACCCGGGCTATCGCCAGTTACTGGCGCGTGGCGCCGTCCTGCGTTACGAGTTCAGCGAGTACAAGACCAATCGCCCGATCGTCAGCGAGCGCTTCAGTAACAGCGACTGCGCCCCATAGGTCATGGATCGGTGCGCGGCACCTGCAGGCCAATCGGCGTTTACCGGGCGCGTTAACGATCCGCGCCGCAGCGCAGGCCACCCGGCAAATTAATTTGCCACCTCAGCCGGGCTGTTTCAGCGCAGGCATTCGGGCTTGCCCTGGCCGGCCAGCGCAGCCCGCTCCTCGCGGCTCAGCAGCTTCTGTGCGGGGATGCCCAACACCTCTGCGACCGCTTGCAACACATGCGCCCAGGTGGCCTGGTTGGCGAACAGCATACCAGCCCCGTCCAGGGTGCCTCCGCGGTTGCGATACCCCAGCACCCGGTTGCAGCGGGCCTCGCCCAGGATCGGCCAGAGATGCCCGCGCGCCACTTCCGGGCGCATATGGGTCAGCAGTACGCGGCGCGGATACTGCTCAGGAAACAACTCGTTGCGGATTGCGGCAGGCGTCAGCGCGGGGGCCTCCCAGTGATCCCGTGGCTCACGAAATCGCCCCGGCTCCTGCAGGTAAATCAAACGCCAGGCAGTTTTTTTCTCACTCAGGCGCACAGCCGCACGACGCATCTCGCTCAACTGATAAGCGCCACTGGCAATCAGCAGCACGGGATCGGCGCCCTCGTGCTGATCCAGCAGGATGGCGCCATCGCGGGCCAGTTGTTCAGCTTGCTGTTGATCGAACTGGAACGGGCGTTCGCGCTTGGGGCTGACAATGCAAGCCAGCTGTCCACGTGCCTGGTAGACCGCCGGCAACAGGGCCAGCAGTGAGTTATGGTCGGCAGGAAACAGCACTCTGACCATATCGCTCATCTCGCCGAGCAGCGCCTCGCAGAAGCTGGTGTCCTGGTGCGACTGCTGGTTCTTGCCGTTCTCCCAGGTATGCGAAGTTGCCACCAACGGCCAGCCAAGCCAGCCCGCAGGGCGCCCCACTTCTTTCTGCTGGCGGGCGAAGATCAGGGTCTGGCGCACGGCGCCGAGCATCTTCACGCAGAAGGCCTCATAACTCGCCACCAGATTCAGGCCACCTTGATTGGCCAGGCAGGCGGACACCACCGCCTCCTCGTTGAGCACGGTGATAATCGCGCCATCCACTGCTTCCAACTTGCTTTCAGGTACACAGACCCGATGCTTGAGAGCATGCAGAACGCCTTCCAGGCGGTTACTGGCCAGCTCATCCGGATTGCCCACTCGCGGTCGCAGGTGCGGGTTGGCCTGCACCAAGTCGACAAAAAAACGGTCCAGCGCCGACATCGGCGAGCAGTCTTGCCCGTGATAGTGCAGCTCGGGCAGTTGCAGCGCGGCCGGCTGGCGCAGCGCCAGCGGATGATCACGCTCCAGCGCACGTTCAGCGCGCCCGTGGCGGAATTGCGCACAGACCGGGAGCAACTCGTCGGGCGCCACCCAGAGGCCGGCAGCATGCTGATTGAACAGCGCGCGCGCGGCCTCATCGTGATGTGGGTTGGCCGGCAACGGCAGATTGTGCGCAGCATTACTGCCTGCGCCATAGAAACCGAAGCCTTTCTTGGTTACGGCGATCGCATAAGGCATGGGTAACGGGTAATGCAGGATACCGCTGTGCAACTCGGCAACCCGATGACCCAGGCGCAGCTCCATCTGCCACAGGGCGCAGACGAAAGCCGCCGGATCGCGCCCATCGAAGCTGACCGGATCGAAACCGCAGTGGCGCAGGTGCTGACAAAAGCCCTCCAGCCCTTCTACCGTGCCCAGCTCCGTGCGCTGCTCAATCCGCCGGCCGTTGGCGATCATCACCGGCAGCGCCACACCACAGTCTTCTGCCCGCCACCAGCGCGGCATCCAATCGCTGCCACGTTGCTCTTCGGCCGCGCCGTCGGACAAAAAGGCCACCAGCTTTTCACCCGGCAGCGGCAGGTGGCAGTACTGCAACTCGGCAAAGCCGAGATAGCCCCCTTCGGCGATACCACCAGCGGTATGCGGATTGACGTGACTGCCCAGGGGCACACCCGGCGCGCCATCGGCGGCCTGGGCATAGCTGTAGAAATCCGCCACTAGCCGGCTCATCCCAGTTTCATCGCAGCTGTAACGTGCGGCCTGTTCGGGGTGCTGGTTGGCGGTCAACAGATTCAGCGCCTCGACCGCCGCCACACAGTGCCCCTGCCCCATCAGCCAGCCACGGGTTTCCCCGGTCAGGGCATTCAGCGCCAGGTAGGCCGCATAGCCGGGCACCATGTTCAAGGCGCCACCGGTATGGCCCTCGGGCTTTACCTTGAAGTCACCAGATTCCAGGGCCATGCCGTCCAGACGCACGCGCCGGGCATAGGTCATATGCACCACCAGCCATAAACCGGCGGCGTTCAGCCGGTCCAGGGCACGCAACAAACCATAGACGCTGGCCAAGTCCGGCTGCTTACCCGCCTGCACCAGTTGATGGGCCATGCGGAAGACCGCCGCACAGGTCTCTGGACTATGCTGTACCGGGCCATAGCCCTGCTGCCAAGCGGCGAACCCAGGTTCGACCAAGGCATGGGCGGCCAGCTCACTGGCACTTGGCAATAATTGCGACATCGGTGCTCTCCTGGAGTTTTCGCCCAGTCTAGGACACACCGAGCAGCCGACACCCTGATATGCATCAAGGCCGGCGACCGTCATTCGCGGCACCCTGAACTCATTGACCATCATCAAGGATTTCCAACATGGCTCTTCTCAGCTTCCTTGGCGCCATTCAGCAAGTCACTGGTTCCTGCTACCTGATCGAAAGCCGCGACGGCGCCAAGGTGCTGCTTGAGTGCGGCATGCGTCAGGGCCGCCGCGAAGAGGAAGAAGGCAACCGCGCTCCCTTCCCCTTCGACCCACTGAGCCTGGACGCCGTGGTGATTTCCCATGCCCATATCGACCATAGCGGCTTGCTGCCCAAACTGGCTGGCGCCGGTTATCGCGGGCCCATTTTCGCCACCGATGCCAGTTGTGAATTGATGGAACTGATGTTGCTGGATGCGGCGCAGATCCAGGAGAAGGATACCGAGTGGGAGAACAAGTGGCGTGCGCGCCTGGGCAAGCCCCCGCTCAGCCCGCTGTATACCACCGAGGATGCCGAGCAGGCGCTGACACAAAGGCGCCCGCAGGCCTACGGCCAGCCAATCGAAGTGGCCAAGGGCGTGCAGGTAACCTTTCACGATGCCGGCCATATCCTGGGCTCGGCGATCGTCGAATTGCAGGTACAGGACCATCACCTGACCCGGCGCCTGGTGTTTTCCGGCGACCTCGGCAACACCTGCTCGCCCCTGATGCACCCACCGACCACGCTCGACCGCGCCGATCTGGTGCTACTCGAGTCCACCTATGGCGATCGCGATCACCGTAACAGCGACGACACCCTGGATGAACTGGCCGAGATCCTCCAGCAAGCCCATCGCGACGGCGGCAACGTACTGATTCCCGCCTTCGCCGTCGGCCGTACCCAGGACCTGATCTACTACCTCGGCCGCTTCTACCAGGAAGGTCGCCTGCCGCAGCAGGTGGTGTTCCTCGACAGCCCCATGGCCATCCGCGCCAATGCCATCTATTCGCGTTTTCAACACCTGTTTGACCCGGACGATCAGGCGGACATGGCGCACAAGAAAACCAGGCATATCGAGGACTGGCTGCCGATCCTGCGCTGCACGCCAACCCCGGATGAGTCCATGGCGATCAACCGGGTACAGAGCGGCGCCATCATCATCGCCGGCAGTGGCATGTGTACCGGAGGGCGCATCGCTCACCACTTCAAGCACAACCTCTGGCGCGAAGATTGTCATGTGGTGTTCCCCGGCTTCCAGGCCAGAGGCACCCCGGGACGGGCCATAGTCGACGGCGCCAGCACCGTGAAGATGCTCCACCAGCGCATTGCGGTCAAAGCGCAGATCCACACCCTCGGCGGCTTCTCCGCCCATGCCGGGCAGTCGCAGTTGCTCGACTGGGTCAGTCATTTCGACCATCACCCCGAGCTGTACCTGGTGCATGGCGAACTGGAGAAAATGCAGGTGCTGCAGCAAACCCTACGCGAGCGCCTCAACTGGATTGCCAGCATTCCCGAGCCAGGCGAACAGATCGCCATCTGAGCCACTGCGGGACAACGGCAACAGACCCCTCAACTGCTATCCCCCCTCTTGGTGCGGGGGGCCAGTTGTGAGGCTGCCATCTTCCCCAGCTGGCGCCGGCCTGGGGACTACCCCATCAGCCCGGCAGCTGCACGCCCAGCCGCATCCGTAACCGGGGGGTTGTGCAAGCATTGAGCGCCCTTACGCGAACGCCTCCAGGGGGCGCAGCAGCGCCGCTGCTAGGGTAGACCGCCCGATGCTGTGTCGCTCTTGCAATCGACGGTGTACTGCCTGCGGCGAGTGACGCCCTGCGGATCACTGATTCGTCGAGGTATGGGTCTCCCTGTAGAAACCTGGAGGCGGTCGTAGTCGCAGGATTTTCTGCCAAGCGCTCGGGTCTCCTGCTTCGCGCTGGCGAGCTGGATCAACCTCAAGCAGTAGTGCTGACGGCTACCCCGAGCTAGGGTTTTCTGCAACTTGATCAGTTGTTTAGCGCTTCCAAAGCGCAAGCGCCAGCCATACTCTGAATATGATTGGAGCGTTCACGATAGCGAAAGAAACCCGCCGGCATCCAGAAAGGAGAAGTCGAATGCCTTACGAACCGGACGATTACTTATCCCGCCACTTCCAGACTAGTGGCATCGACCTTGCCGATAAAGTCGACGAGCTGGTTACCTTGGTCGTCCCTGGCGACAGCCCGAACCTGCCGCTGTATCGCGACATGCTGATCACGGTGATCCGCATGGCCCAAGCCGACCGCAATCGCTGGGATGCCAAGATCATGCTGCAAACCCTGCGTGAAATGGAGCACGCATTCAGTTCACTGGACCAGTTCAAACGGCGGCGCAAAGTCACCGTATTCGGTTCGGCACGCACACCGCCCGATCACCCGCTGTATGCCCTGGCCCGTGAGCTCGGCGCTACCCTGGCGCGGCACGACTTGATGGTGGTTACCGGTGCCGGCGGCGGCATCATGGCAGCCGCCCATGAAGGCGCCGGCCTGGAGAACAGCCTGGGTTTCAATATCACCCTGCCCTTTGAACAGGGGGCCAATGCCACCGTGCATGGCACCAGCAACCTGCTGTCGTTCCACTTCTTCTTTCTGCGCAAACTGTTCTTCGTCAAGGAAGCCGATGGTCTGGTGCTGTGTCCTGGCGGCTTCGGCACCCTGGATGAAGCACTCGAAGTACTGACCCTGATTCAAACCGGCAAGAGCCCACTGGTCCCCGTGGTACTGCTCGACCAACCTGGGGGTAGTTTCTGGAAAGATGCGATGGCCTTCATCGACAAACAGCTGGTGGATAACCGCTATATCCTTCCCGACGACCAGCATCTCGTGCGCCTGGTACACAGCGCCACGGAGGCAGCCGATGAAATCGCGCAGTTCTATCGCAATTACCACTCCAGCCGCTGGCTCAAGGATCGCTATGTGATTCGCCTCAACCACCCACTCAATCAAGCGGCCATGCAGCAGCTGAACCTCGATTTCATCGGTCTGTGCAAAAGCGGTGGTTTTCAGCAGCAGGCTTATTGCGAGACCGAGCAGGACGAACCGGAGCTCTGCCATCTGACTCGCCTGGCCTTTGCATTCAATAGCCGCGACCACGGCCGCTTGCGCGAATTACTGGATCTGATCAACCAGCCGCAGCACTGGCAACAGCCAAGCTGATTACTGTTGGCCAGCGCGGTCAGCTGGCTATGACCCATACCGCCCGCTTTGCCATCAGCACATAGCGGGTACATCACCAACAAAAAACCCGGAGCGCAGGCTTCGGGTTCGAAGGGTATTTCAGTCTTGATCGAGGCCGCGTAACAAGCGGCTGATCAGATCCAGCGGGTAACCGCGATAACTGAGGAAGCGGCCCTGCTGGGCATGCTCACGAGCATCGCCTGGCAACTGGCCGGCAAACTTGCGGCGCCAGGTTTGTTCCAGTTGCTCGCACCAATCGATGCCGCTGTCGCGCAACGCCTGCTCGACATCGGGCCGGGGCAAGCCGCGCTGGATCAGCTCTTCACGAATGCGCAACGGCCCATAGCCGGCGCGCGCGCGATAGCCGACAAAGCTTTCCAGATAACGCGCTTCGGATAACAAGCCCTCTTGCGCCAGGCGCTCGAGGGCTGTGTCGATCAGCTCGACTGGGGCGCCACGCTTACGCAACTTACGGGTCAACTCGACGCGCCCATGCTCGCGACGCGCCAGGAGATCCATGGCTGCTCGGCGCACCGCGACGAGGTTATCCAGTACGACAGGCATGATCCAGGAATCAGGCCTCGGCGGTGGCCAGATCGTCTGCGCTGGCCTTGGCCGGAGTGCTGGCCACCAGCAACTTCTCGCGGACCAGACCCTCGATGGTGCGTGCCACTTCCGGGTTGTCTTCCAGGTACTTGGCCGAATTAGCCTTGCCCTGACCGATCTTGCTGCCCTGATAGCTGTACCAGGCTCCGGATTTCTCCAGCAGGCCGTGTTGCACGCCGAGGTCGATAACCTCGCCATTGCGGTAGATGCCCTTGCCGTAGAGGATCTGGAACTCAGCCTGACGGAACGGCGGCGCCACCTTGTTTTTCACGACCTTGACCCGGGTTTCGCTGCCCACCACTTCGTCACCCTCCTTCACCGCACCGGTGCGGCGAATGTCCAGGCGCACCGAGGCGTAGAACTTCAGCGCATTACCGCCGGTGGTGGTTTCCGGACTACCGAACATCACCCCGATCTTCATGCGGATCTGGTTGATGAAGATCACCAGGCAGTTGGCATTCTTGATGTTGCCGGTGATCTTGCGCAGTGCCTGGGACATCAGGCGAGCCTGCAGGCCCACGTGCATGTCGCCCATCTCGCCTTCGATTTCCGCTTTCGGCACCAAGGCCGCCACGGAGTCGATGACGATCACGTCGACGGCATTGGAGCGCACCAGCATGTCGGTAATTTCCAGCGCCTGCTCGCCGGTATCCGGTTGCGATACCAGCAGGTCATCGACATTCACGCCCAGCTTGCCGGCATATTCAGGGTCCAGAGCATGCTCGGCATCGACGAATGCACAGGTGGCACCAAGCTTCTGCGCTTCGGCGATCACCGACAGGGTCAGGGTGGTTTTGCCGGAAGACTCGGGGCCGTAGATCTCCACGATCCGGCCTTTCGGCAGACCGCCAATACCCAGGGCAATGTCCAGACCGAGCGAGCCGGTGGAAATGGCCGGAATCGCCTGACGCTCATGGTCGCCCATGCGCATGACCGCGCCTTTGCCGAACTGCTTTTCGATCTGGCCCAAGGCTGCCGCCAAGGCGCGCTTCTTATTCTCGTCCATTGAAGTCCTCACGTAATAAAGAAGGGCCTACTAGCGGCCATTAACAACTGTATAAGTAGACAGTATTATTCCACAGGGCAAGTCCCTCGCCTACCCTGCATTTGGATTTTCTTGCGCAATCACGCGCAGCAGTCCCTCCAGCGCGGCCTCGACCGTTTGTCGGCGAACTTCGCCGCGGTCTCCAGCGAACTGGCGACGTGTGCTGAACAGCCGTTCGCCGTCACCCCAAGCCAGCCACACGGTGCCCACCGGCTTCTCCGCCGAGCCGCCATCCGGCCCGGCCACGCCACTGACCGCGACCGCATAACGCGCCCCGCTCTGCGCCTGGGCGCCACGGACCATGGCCTCGACCACCTCGCGGCTGACCGCCCCCACAGTAGCGAACAACGCCTCGGGCACCCTCAACTGCTGGCTCTTCTGCCCATTGGAATAGGTGACATAACCCGCCTCGAACCAGGCCGAGCTGCCCGGAATTCTAGTAATTGCCTCGGCGATGCCGCCGCCAGTACAGGACTCGGCGGTACTTACCTGCGCACCTTGCGCCTGCAATCGCTGACCCAGTTCGGCGGCCAGCCGGGTCAGGCGTTGATCATTCACAGTCATCTGCACTCCGGGGTTAAAGCCAGCCAGGGGGATACCGTACACTAGGCGCTTTTGCGATTCAGCCGGACAGTTAAAACGATGAGCCAAAGCGATCTTAGTTCTCACACGCCCATGATGCAGCAGTACTGGAGGCTGAAAAACCAGCACCCCGATCAGCTGATGTTCTACCGCATGGGCGACTTCTACGAGATCTTCTACGAGGACGCGAAAAAGGCCTCCAAGCTGCTGGATATCACCCTCACCGCTCGCGGCCAGTCGGCCGGCCAAGCCATCCCCATGTGCGGGATTCCCTACCACGCGGCCGAAGGCTACCTCGGCAAACTGGTCAAGCTCGGCGAGTCGGTGGTCATCTGTGAACAAATCGGCGATCCGGCAACCAGCAAAGGCCCGGTGGAGCGCCAGGTGGTGCGCATCATCACCCCCGGCACGGTCAGCGACGAAGCCCTGCTCGACGAGCGGCGCGACAATTTGCTGGCCGCCGTACTCGGTGACGAGCGACTGTTCGGCCTGGCGGTGCTGGACATCACCAGCGGCCGCTTCAGCGTGCTGGAAATCAAAGGCTGGGAGAACCTGCTGGCCGAATTGGAGCGCCTCAACCCGGTCGAGCTGCTGATTCCCGACGACTGGCCGCAGGGCCTACCGGCAGAAAAACGCCGCGGTGCGCGCCGCCGTGCGCCCTGGGATTTCGAGCGCGACAGTGCACACAAGAGCCTTTGTCAGCAGTTCGCCACCCAGGATCTGAAAGGCTTCGGCTGCGAGAACCTGACCCTGGCCATAGGCGCCGCCGGCTGCCTGCTGGCCTATGCCCGGGAAACCCAGCGCACCGCCCTGCCGCACCTGCGCAGCCTGCGCCATGAGCGCCTCGACGACACGGTGATTCTCGACGGCGCCAGCCGGCGCAACCTGGAACTGGACGTCAACCTCGCCGGCGGGCGCGAAAATACTCTGCAATCGGTAGTCGACCGCTGCCAGACCGCCATGGGCAGCCGCCTGCTCAGCCGCTGGCTGAATCGCCCGCTGCGCGACCGTACAATATTGGAAGCGCGCCAGGAATCGATTGCCTGCCTGCTGGAGCGTTATCGCTTCGAGACCCTGCAGCCGCAGCTCAAGGAAATCGGCGACCTGGAACGCATCCTCGCGCGTATCGGCTTGCGCAATGCGCGGCCACGGGATCTGGCGCGTCTACGCGATGCCCTGGCCGCCCTGCCCGAACTGCAGCAGGCCATGACTGACCTCGACTCGCCGCACTTGGCTGACTTGGCCGGCATAGTCGGCACCTACCCGGAGCTGGCCGAGTTACTGGCCCGCGCCATTATCGACAACCCGCCTGCGGTGATCCGCGATGGCGGCGTGCTCAAGACCGGCTACGACGTCGAGCTGGACGAACTGCAATCGCTCAGCGAAAACGCCGGCCAGTACCTGATGGATCTGGAGGTGCGGGAGAAGGCCCGCACCGGCCTGGCCAACCTCAAGGTCGGCTACAACCGCGTGCATGGCTACTTTATCGAACTGCCGAGCAAGCAGGCCGAGTCGGCACCGGCCGACTATATCCGCCGCCAGACCCTGAAAGGTGCCGAGCGCTTCATCACTCCCGAGCTCAAGGAATTCGAGGACAAGGCTCTATCGGCCAAGAGCCGCGCTCTGGCCCGCGAAAAGATCCTCTACGAAGAACTCCTGGAACGCCTGATCGGCCACCTCGGCCCGCTGCAGGACAGCGCCGCCGCCCTGGCCGAACTGGACGTACTGAGTAACCTGGGCGAACGCGCCCTGAACCTCGACCTCAATCGTCCACGCTTCGTCGACGAGCCCTGCATGCGCATCGAACAGGGCCGCCATCCGGTGGTCGAGCAGGTACTGACCACCCCCTTCGTGGCCAACGACCTGAGCCTGGACGATGACACCCGCATGCTGATCATCACCGGCCCGAACATGGGCGGTAAATCCACCTACATGCGCCAGACTGCGCTGATCGTACTGCTCGCGCATATCGGCAGCTTCGTGCCTGCGGCCAGTTGCGAACTGTCGCTGGTCGATCGCATCTTCACCCGTATCGGATCAAGCGATGACCTGGCGGGTGGCCGTTCGACCTTCATGGTCGAGATGAGCGAGACCGCGAATATTCTGCACAACGCCACAGAACGCAGCCTGGTGCTGATGGACGAAGTCGGCCGCGGCACCAGCACCTTCGATGGCCTGTCGCTGGCCTGGGCGGCGGCCGAGCAGCTGGCCAAGCTGCGGGCCTATACGCTGTTCGCCACCCACTATTTCGAACTCACGGTACTGCCGGAAAGCGAGCCGCTGGTTGCCAACGTGCATCTCAATGCCACCGAGCACAATGAGCGCATCGTGTTTTTGCACCATGTACTGCCCGGCCCAGCCAGTCAGAGCTATGGTTTAGCAGTAGCGCAATTGGCCGGTGTTCCCGGCGCGGTGATCCTGCGCGCCCGCGAGCATCTGGCGCGACTGGAAACCACCAGTCTGCCCCATGATTTGCCACGCAACGAACCCGGCCAGCAGGCGACTCCGCTGCAAAGCGATATGTTTTCCAGCCTGCCGCACCCGGTTCTGGAGGAATTATTCAAGATCAACCCGGATGATCTGACTCCGCGCAAAGCGCTGGAACTGTTATATACATGGAAAGCGCGAGTCTAACGCCCGCACGCGCAAGCTGTTAGAATCGCGCGCGCTTTGGGATGCTGCGGCCTACTAGCCTGGCGTCGCAGTCATAGTTTCCCGAGCCGAGGGGCTGTTTATGGAAAACAGTCCCCGTGCCGTAGCCTGAGGAGAGAATTAGAAATGACCTTCGTCGTCACCGACAACTGCATCAAGTGCAAGTACACCGACTGCGTGGAAGTCTGTCCGGTGGACTGCTTCTACGAAGGCCCGAACTTCCTGGTGATCCACCCGGACGAGTGCATCGACTGCGCACTCTGCGAGCCGGAGTGCCCGGCTCAAGCGATCTTCTCCGAAGACGAAGTGCCGGAAGATCAACAGGAATATATCGAGCTCAATGCCGACCTGGCCGAAGTCTGGCCGAACATCACCGAGAAGAAAGAAGGCTTACCTGATGCTGAAGAGTGGGATGGCGTAAAAGACAAGCTGCAGTATCTGGAGCGCTAACTCTTACTCAGCGTTCACTGAAAGACCCGCCTTGCGCGGGTCTTTTGCTTTATTGCAGGCAAAAAAAAGGGGCGGTATTACCCGCCCACTCTTTTGTCCCTACTCCCTGTATTCCCTGCTCATCATCCTGATGAAATCGCATCCTGCGATTGTCCTGACCACTATCCGTTGCGGCCTGTGCCAGTCCCTAGACACAGGTGCAATACTAGCGTTTCCCTGCTTTGCCACAAGCCCGCCAAATACCTGAAACAGACGCAACGCTAGGAAGAAAAAATTAAATAATCATATTAATCATCACGTTGCATTGCACCTCCAGATTAAAGCGGCGACTATCCTGCCATTTTTTCCCTTAATCGCTTACACGCCATGTAAGCAAAGGCTTACATGGCACCCACAAAAAACCCGGCCTGGGCCGGGTTGTGTAGAACAGGCAAGAGCTACTGGAACAGGGAGTCACTCGACAAACCGTTTTTTTCCAGGATCTCGCGCAAGCGCTTGAGCGCCTCGACCTGAATCTGCCGCACCCGCTCGCGAGTCAAGCCGATCTCCTGGCCCACTTCTTCCAGGGTGCAGCTTTCGTGGCCGCGCAAGCCGAAACGCCGCACCACGACTTCACGCTGCTTGTCGGTCAATTCGGACAACCATTGGTCGATGCTTTGCGAAAGGTCGTCGTCTTGCAGCAGTTCGCACGGATCCGTCGGGCGGTCATCGGTCAGGGTATCGAGCAGGGTCTTGTCCGAATCAGGGCCAAGCGAAACATCTACCGAAGACACCCGCTCGTTCAGGCCGAGCATGCGCTTGACGTCACCCACCGGTTTTTCCAGCAAGTTGGCAATCTCTTCGGCCGAAGGCTCATGGTCGAGTTTCTGGGTCAACTCGCGCGCCGCACGCAAGTAGACGTTGAGCTCTTTAACTACATGGATCGGCAATCGAATGGTACGGGTCTGATTCATGATCGCCCGTTCGATGGTCTGACGGATCCACCAGGTTGCATACGTCGAGAAGCGAAAACCACGCTCCGGGTCGAATTTTTCGACCGCACGGATCAAGCCGAGGTTACCTTCTTCGATCAGATCGAGCAGCGACAAACCGCGATTGACATAGCGGCGGGCGATTTTCACCACTAGGCGCAGGTTGCTCTCGATCATGCGCTTACGTCCAGCCGGATCGCCCTTCTGCGCGAGACGCGCAAAGAACACTTCCTCTTCAGGACTAAGCAGGGGGGAAAACCCGATTTCGTTGAGATACAGCTGTGTGGCGTCGAGCGCGCGGGTGTAATCAATGTACTTGTGCTGCTTGCTGCCGGATTGCTTGACTTTAGTGCGAGTGATTGGCGTTTCGACCTTTTCATTCGGCACATCATTCAAGACGATGCCGGGCTCAATCAAGAGCATTTCATCGTCGACGTCAAACTCCGGCGCTTCTTTTGGATTGAGTGCCATTGTTGTTGTCCCTTGCTGAGTTCGACAGCAAGCCCTGGTGGCGCCTGTCTCCCTGGCAACACCTGAGCCCGTCCTTCCCACGTGATGGAGCAGACGAGCGACAGATCAACGATGTGGCAAGTATTGCATCGGGTCTACTGGCTTACCCTGACGGCGAATTTCAAAATGAAGCTTCACCCGGTCGGCTCCCGTGGAACCCATTTCGGCAATCGTTTGCCCAGCTTTGACCTGCTGTCCCTCCTGAACCAGCAGCCTGCGGTTGTGTCCGTAGGCACTTACGTAGGTATCGCTATGTTTGATGATCAGCAACTCACCGTAGCCCCGTAAACCACTCCCGGCGTACACCACTGAACCATCAGACGCAGCCAAAACAGGCTGTCCCAAATCCCCGGCGATATCAATGCCTTTATTCAAACTACCGTTTGAGGAGAATCGCCCAATGACAACACCACTGGCGGGCCAGGCCCAGCCTGATGCTGAGCGTGTGACAGAGTGCAGTGGAGTGGTCGCCTGGGTTGTCTTGATAGGCACTGGCGACTTCGCCTGAGCCCGGACAACAGGGGGCTTAAACGGCACAACCGTGCGACCAATCGGTGCTGCAGGGGCGGCAGCGACAGCCTTGCGCGTCGGCCGGCGACCGTCGAAGCGAATGACCTGGCCAATCCGAATCAGATAAGGCGAGGCAATGCCATTGCGCGCCGCCAGGGCTTTCCAGTCCCAACCGAATCGAAAGGCAATTGAATAAAGGGTATCGCCACGCCGCACCAGATATTGACCGCGGGTCACAGGTTGACGCTGCTGTGTCGCCGCCCCCCGGTGATTTCGATCGACAACCTGCACACCACCGGATGGCGAATTGGCGCAACCGGCCAGGAGCGTTCCAATCACCAGGCCACCCAACAGGCTCCGAGCGATGCTGCTGCATATTCGCGGTTGCATGGCAGTGAACCTCACCCGTGTCTCCCTTTATGCCTAGTGGCGTTTGCCGATTGGTGGGTATTGTGCCGCAATTATTCGGCGCAGCCGCTGCTTTGCTGCCGGCGACTGGCCAGCCTCTCCAGTCCGAGCACCAGCACTACCCCGCCCAGAGCCAAAAGAATAGCCAAGAGTAACTGTGGATCCTGCCCACTGACTTCGGCGAAACGTCCCGGCAAGAGGTTGGATTGGAGCAGCGGCACCTGCTGCCCATGGCTGTCGGCGTGCCAGGTAAGGGTTTCCTTCCACGGCCAGAGCTTGTTCAGCGAGCCCAGCATCAAGCCCGTCAATAGCGCCAGGGTGAGGTCGCGCCAACGCAGCAATAGCCAACGCAGCAACCCGGCAAAGCTGACAATGCCAACCAGACAGCCACTGGCAAAGAGCATCAGCACATGGATATCCAGGCCTTTCACCGCCCCGAGAATAAAGGGATAGAGACCCAGCAGCAGCAGGATGAAGCTGCCGGAAATACCCGGCAGTATCATGGCGCAGATCGCAATCGAACCTGCGAAGAAAATACTCAGGGGGTCAGTACCCCACTGCATCGGCGCAGCCACGGTGATCCAGTAGGCAAAGGCCGCCCCCAAAGTGAAACTGATGAACCGACTCCAGTTCCAACGCTGGATCTCTCGTACTACCAGATGCGAAGAAACCAGTATCAAGCCGAAAAAGAACGACCACACCGGGATCGGGTGCTCGGCTAGCAGGAAGGTGATGACCCGCGCCAGGCTGAGCACGCTGGTCAGAATGCCGGTCACCAGAACAAGCAGGAAGGTCGCGTTCGCGGTCTGCCAGGCGGCAAGCACACGACCGCGCAAGAGCAAGCTCAGAGCGACAGGCACACCTGCTATCGAACGCAGCAGTTCATCGTAGATCCCGCTGATAAAGGCGACGGTACCGCCGGAAACGCCGGGCACCACATCGGCCGCGCCCATGGCAATGCCTTTGGCGAAGAGCAGAAGAAGTTTCTTCATGGATCCTTCCAGGTAACCACTAGAGATCAGGCCAAGGGCCCATTGAGCAAGGGAACGAAACGCACGGCATCCAGTATATGCCTGGCAAATCCCTGTTCCTCACGGACAATCAGCAGCAACTGCTGCACATCACCGGCACCGACCGGAATCACCAGGCGTCCACCCGGTGCCAACTGATCGAGCAGCGCCTGGGGCACCTCACTGGCAGCCGCGGTGACGATGATACCGTTGTAGGGTGCCAGGGCCGACCAGCCCTCCCAACCATCACCCCAGCGAAACACCACGTTGCGCAAGTTCAGCTCGGTCATGCGTTCCTTGGCCCTGTCCTGCAACCCCTGAATACGCTCGACGCTGAAAACCCGCTCGACCAACTGGGCGAGAATTGCCGTCTGATAACCGGAGCCGGTGCCGATTTCCAGCACCTTGTCCAGAGGGCCGGCGGCCAGCAGCAATTCGCTCATGCGCGCAACCATGTAAGGCTGCGAAATGGTCTGGTTGTGGCCGATCGGCAGCGCGGTGTCTTCATAGGCGCGATGGGCCAAGGCTTCATCAACGAACAGGTGGCGCGGTGTGCGACGGATCGTTTCCAGCACCTGGGCGTTGGACAGCCCTTCTTCATACAGCCGCTGAATCAGCCGCTCGCGCGTTCGCTGCGAAGTCATGCCGATGCCACGATGATTCAACTCATCTTGCTCGCGCCTCATCAAAGCAAACCCTCCAACCAAGGTTGCAGGCTGCTGAGGCCACTCTGAAAGGTACGATCGAGCTGCAACGGGGTAACGGAGACGAACCCCTGCATCACCGCATGAAAATCAGTGCCCGGCCCACCATCCTCGGCGTCGCCAGCGACCGAAATCCAGTAGCCCTCCTTGCCACGTGGATTGACCACCTTGACCGGCGCAGCGGCACGGGCACGATGACCCAGGCGAGTCAGCTGGACACCACGGATATGCTCCAGCGGCAGATTGGGGATATTCACATTGAGTACGGTGCGCGGCGGCAAATCCAGTTGCTCATGGGCTTGCACAAGTTTGCGCGCGAAGTAGGCGGCGGTCGCCAGATTATCCGGCTGGCGCGAAAGCAAGGAGAACGCGAATGCCGGACGGGTCAGGAAGCGTCCCTCCAAAGCGGCGGCCACAGTGCCGGAATAGAGCACGTCATCGCCCAGATTAGCGCCCAGGTTGATACCGGCCACGACCAAATCCGCCACGTGCGGCAGCAGCCCATTCAAACCCAGGTGCACGCAATCGGTAGGCGTGCCGTTGAGGCTGATAAAGCCGTTGGGCAAGGTGCAAGGGTGCAAGGGACGGTCGAGGGTCAGCGAGCTGCTGGCACCACTTCTGTCCTGGTCCGGCGCGATCACCACGCACTCGGCATAATCGGCCAAAGCAGCATGCAGCGCGGCAAGGCCTGGCGCTGCCACACCATCATCGTTAGAAATCAGAATACGCATGGGTTGTCCGCCTGCCCTGCAGGCAACAGATCGACGAGCTCGCGCACCAAAACGGTGGCAAAGCATCCAGCCGGCAGGACGAATTCCAGTTGCAGAATGTCAGGCTCGGGATAATGCCACGTCAAACCGCCAATGGGGAGGCGCAGGATACGCCGTTCGTGCGTCATGCCCGCTTCTGCCAACCAATCGACCAAGGCACGCTCATCCTCGGCAACAATCTGCTCCAGGGCCTGGGCGACTCCGCCGGCGGTCGAGAGGCCTGCCCCCCACAAGGGCCCGGTCGGGTGCAAATCCAGAATCGCCAGGCGTGGGTCCGTGCATTCAGCCTCACCGGCAGGAAAAAAACTGCGGCTATCGGTAAAGGCCAGCAGATCGCCCAGCAGCGCCTTATTCCAGGTTTCGGCGGCGACCCGCTGCGCCAGCACGCGATTAAACAGGTAGCTGCGGGCGGCGGACAGGACGCGCGAACGAACATTGCGCTTTTCAGGCAAGGTCTTAGAGTCGGCAAAGTGTCGCGCATGGGCGACATTCCCCCCCTCGAAGCCAAAGCGCTGCAGGCCGAAGTAGTTGGGAATGCCCTGAGCGACTATTTGCCCAAGACGGATATCCAAGGCCTCGCGGTCGGCCTTGAGTTGAGTCAAACGCAGGGTAAAGCCATTGGCCGCATGAGCACCGCGCTGCAATTTACGGGTATGACGCACCTGCTTGAGGATCGCCAAGGTGGCGTCTTCGGCGCCGCTCAAGTCAGGATCGGCCTTACCTGGCAGGTGCACACTGAACCATTGACGGGTCAATGCCTGGCGGTCCTTGAGTCCGGCATAGCTGATCATCCGGATTGCAACGCCAGCGGCGCGGGCGATTCGCTTGGCCGCCTCTTCGGTATTCAGCTCGCGTTTTTCCACCCAGAGCCAGAGGTGTTCACCCTCGCCAGCCAGGGGTATATCCAGCACCTCGTCGACCTGAAAGTCTTCCGCCACAGCCTTGAGCACCGCTGTACCGCAAGGCTCACCATGGCCGCGCGGGCCAAGCAGTTGGAGTTCGTTCATCGGCCTACCAACAGCGCAACGGCATGCACCGCAATGCCTTCTTCGCGGCCGGTGAAGCCGAGCTTCTCGGTGGTGGTGGCCTTGACGTTGACTTGCTCCCGCGAGACCTGCAGATCCTCGGCAATCAGATCGCACATGCGATCGATATGCGCAGCCATCTTCGGCGCTTGGGCGACGATGGTGGCGTCGACATTAGCCACCTGCCAGCCTTTGGCCTGAAGCAAACCCAGGACATGTCGCAGCAACTCACGGCTGTCGGCGCCCTTGAAGGTCGGGTCGGTATCGGGAAAATGCTTGCCGATATCACCCAAGGCCGCGGCGCCGAGCAAGGCATCGGCGAGCGCATGGAGCAGCACATCACCGTCGGAATGGGCGATCAACCCGCAACTGTGGGGAATCCGTACGCCGCCGAGGGTGATGAACTCACCCTCGCCGAAACGGTGTACATCGTAGCCGTGGCCAATACGCATAAGAACAACGCCCTGCAAAAGTCAGGGCCTGATTCTACATGCAGGAGGCTGACTGGGGGGGCGCCGTGCGCACCGGCAATCGGCCTGCACCACGGCGAACTCTGTTTTCGCAACCGCTGAGCGGCGTGCACCGCGTCCCTATGCCAGCGCCTGCGCATGATGACGCAGGTGGTCCTCGATAAAGCTGGCGATGAAGTAGTAGCTGTGGTCATAGCCGGGTTGCAGGCGCAGGGTCAGCGGATGCTTCGCTGCTTGCGCTGCATTCTTCAGTGCGTCCGGTTTGAGCTGACCCTCAAGAAAGTCATCACGATCGCCCTGATCGATCAGGATCGGCAAACGCTCGGCCGCATCGGCAATGAGCGCACAGGCATCCCATTCGCGCCAGCGCGAACGTTCATCGCCGAGGTAGCGGGAAAACGCCTTCTCGCCCCATGGGCAGTTCGACGGATTGCCAATCGGCGCGAAGGCCGACAGCGACTGGTAACGCCCCGGGTTGCGCAAGGCGCAGACCAGTGCGCCATGCCCACCCATAGAATGGCCGCTGATGCCGCGCTTGGCCGAGACAGGGAAATTAGCCTCGATCAGCGCCGGCAACTCCTGCACCACGTAGTCGTGCATGCGGTAATTGCGCGCCCAGGGTTCTTGGGTCGCGTTGAGATAGAAGCCGGCACCCAGACCGAAGTCCCAGGCGCCCTCCGGGTCGCCCGGCACATCTGGCCCGCGCGGGCTGGTGTCCGGCGCGACGATGATCAAGCCCAACTCGGCTGCTAGCCGGTGAGCGCCGGCCTTCTGCATGAAGTTCTCGTCATTGCAGGTCAGCCCCGACAGCCAGTAGAGCACCGGCAGCTTGGCGCCCTGCTCGGCCTGCGGCGGCAGATAGACGGCGAAGACCATATCGCAGTTGAGCGTGTTCGAACGATGCCGATAGCGCTTGTGCCAGCCGCCGAAGCTTTTCTGGCAAGACAGATTTTCCAGAGTCATAACGTCCCCGCAGGGTGCGCCGCGCGCACCCCAACATTTCACTAGAAGTGGATCACCGTACGGATGCTCTTGCCTTCATGCATCAAGTCAAACGCCTTGTTGATGTCTTCCAGCGGCATATTGTGGGTAATGAAGGTATCCAGCGGGATTTCACCCTTCTGCGCCTTCTCCACATAACTCGGCAGTTCGGTACGACCTTTCACCCCACCGAAGGCCGAACCGCGCCACACCCGCCCGGTAACCAACTGGAAAGGACGGGTCGATATCTCCTGACCGGCACCGGCCACGCCGATGATGGTCGACTCGCCCCAGCCCTTGTGGCAGCACTCCAGCGCGGCGCGCATCAACTGCACATTGCCGACGCATTCGAAGGAGTAATCCACCCCACCATCGGTCATTTCGACTATGACGTCCTGGATCGGCTTGGCGAATTCCTTCGGATTGACGCAGTCGGTAGCGCCGAGTTGCCGGGCGATCTCGAACTTGCCCGGATTGATGTCGACGGCAATGATCCTCGCGGCCTTGGCCATCTTCGCGCCGATGATTGCCGCCAGGCCGATGCCGCCCAGGCCGAAGATCGCCACGGTGGCACCCTCCTCAACCTTGGCAGTATTCAATACCGCGCCAATGCCAGTGGTCACGCCACAGCCGAGCAGGCAGACCTTGTCCAGCGGCGCATCCTGGGGGATCTTGGCCAGGGAAATTTCCGGCAACACGGTGTATTCGGAGAAAGTCGAACAGCCCATGTAGTGGTAGATCGGCTGACCCTGATAGGAAAACCGGCTGGTGCCGTCCGGCATCAAGCCTTTGCCCTGGGTGGCGCGCACCGCCTGACAGAGGTTGGTCTTGCCGGACTTGCAGAATTTGCACTCGCGGCATTCGGCGGTGTACAGCGGAATTACGTGGTCGCCCACGGCCAGCGAGGTCACGCCTTCGCCTACCGCCTCGACGATACCGCCGCCTTCGTGACCCAGGATGCAGGGGAACACCCCTTCGGAATCCTCACCGGACAGGGTGTAGGCATCGGTGTGGCACACGCCCGTAGCAACAATGCGCACCAATACCTCACCGGCCTGCGGTGGCTGGACATCCACTTCGACGATTTGCAGTGGTTGGTTGGGGGCAAAGGCTACCGCAGCACGGGACTTGATCATGATCGCTCTCCGACGGGATATAACAGTGGCGAAGAGTTTAGATCACCCTTAATAAAGTAATAATCGGCGTTACGGCAAAACATTATTGCCATACAGGGATAATAGTCAGAAGCTGCAAGCACCTCAGCGAGCCGCTCGAGGACATCATGATCGCGGAGAAGCAGACATCATGAATCGCTGGGAAGGCCTGGATGAATTCGTTGCGGTGGCCGAATGCGGCCAATTTACCGCCGCCGCCCAACGCCTGGGCCTGTCCTCCTCGCAGGTCAGCCGCCAGGTCGCCCACCTGGAAGAGCGCCTGCAAACTCGCCTGTTCTACCGCAGCACCCGGCGCGTGGCCCTGACCGAAGCCGGGCAAACCTTCCTGCAGCATTGCCAGCGCCTGCAGGATGCCCGCGAAGAAGCCCTGCGCGCGGTCGGCGACCTGGGCAGCGAACCCAAAGGGCTGTTGCGCATGACCTGTGCCGTGGCCTACGGCGAGCGCTTTATCGTGCCCCTGGTGACGGACTTCATGACGCGGCACCCGCAACTGCGGGTAGACATAGAGCTGAGCAACCGCAACCTCGATCTGGTCCACGAGGGCCTGGACCTGGCCATTCGCCTGGGCCGCCTGCAGGATTCGCGACTGGTCGCCACACGCCTGGCACCCCGGCGCATGTACCTGTGCGCCGCGCCAGACTACCTGCAGCACTATGGCCGCCCACACAGTCTGTCCGAACTGAGCCGGCACAACTGCCTGGTTGGCAGTTCGGACACCTGGAGTTTCCAGCTCAACGGCCGCGAAGCCTCGCAACGCGTGCAAGGCAACTGGCGCTGCAACAGCGGCCAGGCGGTGCTCGATGCGGCCTTGCGCGGCCTGGGGTTGTGTCAGTTGCCGGACTACTACGTACTCGAACATCTGCGCAGCGGCGCCCTGGTCTCCTTGCTGGACAACCAGCAGCCGCCCAACACCGCGGTCTGGGCGCTCTATCCCCAGCAACGGCATCTATCGCCAAAAGTGCGACAACTGGTGGACGCCCTCAAGGCAGGACTGGCGCAACGCAGGGAATATCGCCCCTGATGACTCGACCCCGCGCGCCGGTCGCCTTCAACCCTGCAACTCGCGGCGCTCAACCCCGTAGTTCCGGCGCCGGCCCCTGACAGACCTCAATCAGCAGCGCGCGGCCCAGTGCTGGCGGAGCCAGTCGAGGTCTTCGGGCCGGGTCACCTTGAGGTTATCGGCGAGGCCCTCGATCAAGCGCGGCGCCTTCCCGAGCCATTCGACAGCCGACGCCTCATCGGTTATCGCCACCTCGGCGGCAATAGCCTGGGCCAGCGCACGACGCAGCAAGCCGAGGCGAAACATCTGCGGCGTGTAGGCCTGCCAGATCAGGGAGCGGTCGACGGTCTGCAGCACCCGGCCATCAGACCCGGCACGCTTCAAGGTGTCGCGCACCGGCACCGCAAGCAGACCGCCCACCGGATCATCGGCCAGCTCGGCAAGCAGCAGATCCAGATCAGAGCGCGCCAGATTGGGCCGCGCCGCATCGTGCACCAACACCCAGTCGCTTTCCTGCGCCCCCAGCTCGGCCAGGCGTTGCAAGCCATTGAGCACCGAATCCGCGCGCTCGCGACCACCCTCGGCGCGGACGATGCGCCGATCCTGGGCACAGGCCAAAGTCGGCCAGTAGGGATCATCGAGCGCCAGACTGACCACCACGCCCCGCAACTGCGGGTGATCGAGAAAGCAGGCCAGGCTGTGTTCCACAATGGTCTTACCAGCCAGTTCGAGGTATTGCTTGGGCCGGTCGGCACGCATGCGACTACCAACCCCGGCAGCTGGGATCAGGGCCCAGAAATGCGCTAATGCGGACGTTTTCATTCGGTTAGCTGGTTGTCATTCAGTTAGTTGGTAGAGGGTCTCGCCCTCTTTGACCATGCCCAGCTCATGGCGGGCGCGCTCCTCGACGGTTTCCATGCCCTTTTTCAGCTCCAAGACTTCCGCCTCGAGGATACGGTTGCGCTCGAGCAGACGTTGATTTTCACCTTGTTGATCGGCGATCTGATGACTCAAGTCGGTAACCTGCGCCAGGCTGCCATCGCCCACCCACAGGCGATACTGCAGGCCAACCAGTAGCAGGATCAGGATGACTAACAACCAATAAGAACTACGCATGACAGTAAAAGCATCCGGACGAAAAGAGGGGCGACTCGCGCCGCCCCTCTTTTACCATGACTCGACCAATCACTGAAAACCCCGCGAGCGCAGCCCGCAGCAGTTTTTAGCCACGGAACTCGGCACGGCCACGATACGGCGCCTTGCTAGCCAGCTGCTCTTCGATACGCAGCAACTGGTTGTACTTGGACACCCGGTCGGATCGGCACAGCGAGCCGGTCTTGATCTGGCCGGCAGCGGTGCCCACGGCCAGGTCGGCGATGGTCGAGTCTTCGGTTTCGCCGCTACGGTGGGAGATCACTGCACTGTAACCGGCCGCCTTGGCCATCTGGATGGCTTCCAGGGTCTCGGTCAGGGTACCGATCTGGTTGAACTTGATCAGGATCGAGTTGGCGATGCCCTTGTCGATGCCTTCCTTGAGGATCTTGGTGTTGGTCACGAACAGGTCGTCGCCGACCAGCTGCATCTTGCTGCCGAGCTTGTCGGTGTGGACTTTCCAACCGGCCCAGTCGGACTCATCCATGCCATCTTCGATGGAGATGATCGGGTAACGTTCGGCCAAGCCGGCCAGGTAATCGCTGAAGCCAGCGGCGTCGAACACCTTGCCTTCACCTGCCAGGTCGTACTTGCCGTCGGCGAAGAACTCGCTGGAAGCGCAATCCAGGGCCAGGGTGACATCATCGCCCAGCGTGTAGCCGGCGTTGGCCACGGCCTCGGCAATGGCGGCCAGGGCGTCCTCGTTGGAGGTCAGGTTAGGGGCGAAACCACCTTCATCACCCACCGAGGTGCTCAAGCCACGGGCTTTGAGTACGGCCTTGAGGTGATGGAAGATCTCGGTGCCCATGCGCAGTGCTTCGGCGAAGGTCTTGGCACCTACCGGCTGGACCATGAACTCCTGGATGTCGACGTTGTTGTCGGCATGCTCGCCACCGTTGATGATGTTCATCATCGGCACCGGCATGGAATAGACGCCCGGCGTGCCATTGAGGTTGGCGATGTGTGCATACAGCGGCAGATCGTTGTCCTGGGCGGCGGCTTTGGCAGCGGCCAGGGACACCGCGAGAATGGCGTTGGCACCCAGCGTGGCTTTGTTCTCGGTACCGTCGAGGGCGATCATCGCGCGATCCAGGGCCTGCTGATCGAGCGGATCCTTGCCCAGCAACAGGTCACGAATCGGACCGTTGATATTGGCTACGGCCTTGAGTACGCCCTTGCCCATATAACGGCTCTTGTCGCCATCTCGCAGTTCCAGCGCTTCGCGCGAACCAGTGGAAGCACCGGACGGCGCACAGGCGCTGCCGATGATGCCGTTATCGAGGATCACATCGGCTTCCACGGTCGGGTTGCCACGGGAGTCGAGAACCTCACGGCCTTTGATGTCGACGATCTTTGCCATTGCGTTTAGCACTCCAAAAAGTTGACGAAAAGGGTAGCACCGAGCTGCACACTCATTGCGCGCTGGAGGGGGCTCCGGCGCGCAACTTGTACCGACTATTCAGTCAGATTGTATACAAATGGCACTTTACCGCAGAATTGCCGTTTCAGGCAGTCTCGATCGGCGGAAAACTCTTGATCAGATCATCCAGCTGCTTGAGCTGGGTGAGGAAGGGTTCCAGCTTGTCCAGGCGCAAGGCACAAGGGCCATCGCACTTGGCGTTGTCCGGATCCGGATGTGCTTCGAGAAACAGCCCAGCCAGGCCCTGGCTCATGCCAGCCTTGGCCAGGTCGGTGACCTGGGCACGACGGCCACCGGCGGAGTCGGCACGACCGCCCGGCATCTGCAGGGCATGGGTGACGTCAAAGAACACCGGGTAGTTGGTCTGCTTCATGATGCCGAAGCCGAGCATGTCCACCACCAGGTTGTTGTAGCCGAAGGAGCTGCCACGCTCGCAGAGGATCAGCTGGTCGTTGCCGGCTTCCACACACTTGGCCAGGATATGCTTCATTTCCTGGGGAGCGAGGAACTGGGCTTTCTTGATATTGATTACCGCGCCGGTCTTGGCCATCGCCACCACCAGGTCGGTCTGCCGCGAGAGAAATGCCGGCAGCTGGATGATGTCGCACACCTGCGCCACCGGGGCGGCCTGCTGCGGTTCGTGAACGTCGGTGATCAGCGGCACGCCGAAGGCCTGTTTCACGTCCTCGAAGATCTTCAGGCCCTCTTCCAGGCCGGGGCCGCGGAAGGAGCTGATCGAGGAGCGGTTGGCCTTGTCGAAGCTGGCCTTGAACACGAACGGAATACCCAGTTTTTCGGTGACCCGGACATATTCTTCGCAGGCGCGCATGGCCAGATCGCGCGATTCGATGACATTGATACCGCCGAACAAGACGAAGGGCTTGTCATTGGCGATGTCGATACCGCCGACCTTGATGATCTTCTGGGTCATGTCCTTATGCCTTCTTCGCGTGCTGTGCCAGTGCGGCGCTGACGAAGCCGCTGAACAGCGGATGACCGTCGCGCGGCGTCGAGGTGAACTCCGGGTGGAACTGGCAGGCAACGAACCACGGATGATCCGGTGCTTCCACCACTTCGACCAGCGCGCCGTCACCGGAACGCCCGGTGACCTTGAGGCCAGCCTCGATCAGTTGCGGCAACAGGTTGTTGTTCACTTCATAGCGATGGCGATGACGCTCGACGATCACATCCTTGCCGTAGCACTGATGCACTTGCGAGCCGCTGAGCAACTGGCAGTCCTGAGCACCCAGCCGCATGGTGCCGCCCAGATCGGAGGCATTGCTGCGCTGCTCGGTGACGCCGGTGGCGTCCTGCCATTCGGTGATCAGACCAACCACAGGGTGGCCGCTGCTGGCGTCGAACTCGGTGGAGTTGGCATCGCTCCAGCCCAACACATTGCGAGCGAACTCGATCACCGCGACCTGCATACCCAGGCAGATACCCAGGTAAGGAATCTTGTTCTCGCGGGCGAACTGCACGGTGGTGATCTTGCCTTCCACGCCACGCAGGCCGAAACCGCCGGGCACCAGGATCGCATCGACGCCTTCGAGCAAGGCGGTGCCCTGGTTCTCGATGTCTTCGGAATCGATATAGCGCAGGTTGACCTTGGTGCGGTTCTGGATGCCGGCATGGCTCATCGCTTCAATCAGCGACTTGTAGGCATCCAGCAGTTCCATGTACTTGCCGACCATGGCGATGGTGACTTCATGCTCCGGGTTGAGCTTGGCGTCGACCACCCGCTCCCACTCGGACAGATCGGCACCGCCGCACTCCAGACCAAAGCGCTCGACGACGAAATCATCCAGGCCCTGGGCATGCAGCACGCCTGGGATCTTGTAGATGGTGTCGACGTCTTCCAGGGAAATAACCGCACGTTCTTCGACGTTGGTGAACAGCGCGATCTTGCGCCGCGAGGAGATATCCACCGGGTGGTCGGAGCGGCAGACCAGCACGTCCGGCTGCAAACCGATGGAACGCAATTCCTTGACCGAATGCTGAGTCGGCTTGGTCTTGGTCTCGCCAGCGGTGGCGATATAGGGCACCAGGGTCAGGTGCATGAGCATGGCGCGCTTGGCGCCTACTTCCACGCGCAACTGGCGAATGGCTTCGAGGAACGGCTGCGACTCGATGTCGCCCACGGTGCCGCCGATCTCGACCATAGCCACATCGGCATCACCAGCACCCTTGATGATGCGGCGCTTGATCTCGTCGGTGATGTGCGGAATGACCTGAATGGTCGCGCCCAGGTAATCGCCGCGGCGCTCTTTGCGCAGCACGTGTTCGTAAACCCGACCGGTGGTGAAGTTGTTGTCCTGGGTCATGGTCGTGCGGATGAACCGCTCGTAGTGACCCAGGTCGAGGTCAGTCTCGGCACCGTCGTGGGTGACGAACACCTCACCGTGCTGGAACGGGCTCATGGTGCCCGGATCGACGTTGATATAGGGATCCAGCTTGAGCATCGTGACCTTCAGGCCCCGCGCCTCCAGGATAGCCGCCAATGATGCCGAGGCGATGCCTTTCCCCAATGAAGAAACAACACCACCCGTGACGAAGATGAAGCGCGTCATGAAAAACCCTAGAAGTCTGCGTTTAGGCGGTCAGCGCCGCCGGGGAAAGCAAAGGAAGGCCGAAGCCACAATCACGAACAAGCCGTAATTGACAAGCAGTTGCCGACTCCATTCTCTTGAGGAAAAGGGGTCCGTAAAAGCTCTAGTAAGACGGGAGCGTAGTCTACCGGAAAGGCCTTACCAGCTCAAACCTTGATCACTCACCGGCGGCTGCCAACTGAGCTGCCATTGACCATCACCCGCCCCGTCCAAACCGGGAAGATTAGCCGCAGCACGCAGTTCGCCATTGCACAGCAGCAGAGGCAGGCGCGGACGGACAAACGCCGGCACCTGCCGCTCATTAAGCAAGCGCTTCAAATCGCGATGACCGCGCCCGGGCAGGCTCATCACCTCGCCACCCTGGCGATAAGCCAGACGCCAGTCGCCGGCGGGCAACTGGCCCTCGATCCGCACGCAACCATTACCCGCCAGCGGCAACCAGCACCCAGGGCTGGGCCGAACGTCGAGCGCTTGCGGCATGCACAGCCAGTCACCACTGAGCCACCACAACCGCTGGTCGGCTCGACGCAATTCGCCTGTTCCCAGACGCCAGATCGGGGCGGCATCGCTGGCCGCATCACGCAGTTCCTGCCAGCCGACCCAGTGCTCGCTGTCCGGCATAGGAGTCAGGCTGCGCAACCAGTAACGCAAGGCGTTGCGCTGACGGGCATCGCTCAGCGCCCGTAACGGCGCCAGGGACAAGCTAGGCAGATTGAGCCAGGCAAACTCGCAGGGCGCCTGCGCAACCTGCAAATCCTGCTGCGCCAGCTCATCGAGCAATTGCGCAGCCTCGCCCAGATGCTCCGCCGCACGCGCCATGCTGGCCGTCGCTTGCGGCCAGCGCCCAGTCAGTAGCGGCAAAACCTGGTGACGCAAGTAATTGCGCGAGAAGCGGCTATCGGCATTCGACGGGTCCTCCACCCAGCGCAGCCGATGTTCGTCAGCATAGGCTTGCAACTCGGCGCGAGAACTCTGCAGTAGCGGCCGCAGCAGCTGTCCGGCACCGAGCGGCCGGCTCTGCGGCATAGCCGCCAAGCCCTGCACACCAGCGCCGCGCAGCAGGCGAAAGATCAGGGTCTCCGCCTGATCATCGCGATGCTGCGCCGCCAGCAATATCTCGCCAGGACCCAGCAGTGCATGAAAAGCCGCATAGCGTGCCTGCCGCGCGGCGCGCTCGATACTGGCCCCAGGCTGCACCTGAACGGACTCCACGTGCAACGGCACACCCAGCGCATCACACAGCCGACGACAGTGCGCCGGCCAGGTATCGGCAAGCACTTGCAGGCCATGATGAATATGAATAGCGGAAAGCGGCGGTAACGTCTCGCGTTGCGCGAGACCGACCAGGAGATGCAGCAGCACGGTTGAATCCAGGCCGCCGGAAAGCGCGATACGCCAGGCCGGCGCATCACGCCAGGGAGCCAGAGCCGTCAGCAAGCGGGATTCGAGGGACATGTGCACAACTTCAGGCAGCAAGGTGGGTCGAGTTTCAGCCCACCGATACAGACGCTGGATGGGTGAACATTTCACCCATCCTACAACAGCCCTCAGGCGATGCCGTAGCTCATCAAGCGCTCATAACGACGCGCCAGTAGTTCGGCGGTATCGAACTTGCGCAGCATGGCCAACTGAGCCGCCAGCTCCTGACGCACCGATTCGGCGGCCGCCACTGGATCGCGGTGGGCACCGCCCAATGGCTCACCAATCACCTGATCGACAATGCCCAGGCCTTTCAGACGATCGGCGGTAATACCCATGGCTTCCGCGGCATCCGGAGCCTTGTCTGCGGTTTTCCACAAAATCGAGGCACAGCCTTCCGGCGAAATCACGGCGTAGGTCGAGTACTGCAGCATGTTCAGCTGGTCGCATACACCAATCGCCAGAGCGCCGCCGGAACCACCCTCACCAATCACGGTGGCGATGATCGGGGTTTTCAGGCGCGCCATCACCCGCAGGTTCCAGGCAATCGCCTCGCTCTGCCCGCGCTCTTCGGCGTCGATTCCCGGGTAGGCGCCCGGCGTATCGATAAAGGTCAGGATCGGCATCTTGAAGCGCTCGGCCATTTCCATCAGACGACAGGCCTTGCGGTAGCCTTCCGGGCGCGGCATACCGAAGTTGCGGCGTACCTTCTCACGCACCTCACGGCCCTTCTGGTGACCGATGACCATTACCGGCTCGCCGTCCAGACGGGCGACACCACCGACTATCGCCGGGTCATCGGAGAAATGCCGATCGCCGTGCAGTTCGTCGAACTCGGTGAAGATGTGCTGCAGGTAATCGAGGGTATAGGGGCGCTGGGGGTGGCGAGCCAGCTTGGCGATCTGCCAGCTGCTCAGGTTACTGAAAATGCTTTCGGTCAGAGCACTGCTCTTGTCCTGCAGGCGGGCGATCTCATCGCTGATGTTCAACGAGTTGTCGTTACCGACCAGGCGAAGCTCTTCAATCTTGGCTTGCAGGTCGGCGATCGGCTGTTCGAAATCGAGGAAATTCGGGTTCATAGTCATCCGTCTTGCGTCGACGGCCATGCGGCCGGGGAGCTGTATCCGTTTCGCGCCTACCATATAGGAACAGGCGCATTCAGGTCGACACTCGGGTCTGGATAAAAGTCACCGCAAACCGGTGATTCACTCACAATCCCATCCACGAGTGCCGCAATCAACACATGAAGCCGGAGGCCTCACAAATCAGCGGTAGTGCAGAAAGACGTTGTCTCGCCCGAACTGGTCACGCAATGCCTGAATCAGACTGTCAGCCGGATCGATTCTCCAGCCTTCGCCAAACTGCAGCATGGCCCGCGCATCCTCACCGGTGTACTCCAGGGTGATCGGGCAGGCACCGCGATGGCGCTTGCACACATCCGCCAGCCAGCGCAGCCGATCGCCCTTCAAGGCACTACTGGTAATCTTCAAGCGCAGGCTGTCGGCCAACCCGGTCCGTGCCTCCTCCAAGCTCATCACCCGCTTGGCACGCAGACGCAGGCCACCGGAAAAATCATCGTTACTCACCTCGCCTTCGACCACCACCAGGGCATCGCTCTGCAACAACGCCTGATTGCTGGAAAACGCTTCGGCGAACAACGACGCCTCGATCCGGCCAGAGCGATCGTCCAGGGTGATGAAGCCCATCTTGTCGCCCTTCTTGTTCTTCATTACCCGCAGATTGACGATCAGGCCGGCAATCGTCTGGTCGCCGCGCGCCGGCTTGAGGTCGATGATCCGCTGACGGGCAAAGCGCCGCACCTCGCCTTCGTATTCGTCGATCGGATGCCCGGTCAGATACAGGCCGAGGGTGTCCTTCTCGCCTTTCAGGCGCTCCTTCAGCGACAATTCACGGGCCTTGCGATGATTGGCATACACATCCATCTCGGCATCGGCAAACACTCCGCCAAACAGATCCATATGGCCACTGTCATGGCTGCGCGCGGTCTGCTCGGCAGCCTGCACAGCCTCCTCCATCGCCGCCAGCAGCACCGCGCGATTACGATCAATATTGGCCTTGTAGGCTTTTATTTCCTCGTGGAAATACGGCCCCAGACGATCCAGGGCGCCACCGCGGATCAGCGCTTCCAGCGTGCGCTTGTTGATGCGCTTGAGGTCGACACGCGAGCAGAAGTCGAACAGATCCTTGAACGGACCATCCTTGCGCGACTCGACAATAGCCTCGACTGGCCCCTCGCCGACCCCTTTGATCGCGCCCAGGCCATAGATGATCCAACCTTCGCCGGTAACCGTGAACTTGAATTCGGAAATATTCACATCCGGCGCATCGAGGCGCAGCTTCATGCTGCGGCACTCCTCGATCAGGGTCACGACCTTGTCGGTGTTGTGCATATCCGCCGACAGAACCGCAGCCATGAAGGCGGCCGAGTGATGCGCCTTGAGCCAGGCCGTCTGGTAAGAGAGCAAGCCATAAGCGGCCGAGTGGGATTTATTGAAGCCGTAGCCGGCGAACTTTTCCACCAGGTCGAAGATGTTGCCCGCCAGTTCGGCGTCGATGCCGTTGTTGGCACAACCCTCGATGAATCCACCGCGCTGCTTGGCCATCTCCTCGGGCTTCTTCTTGCCCATGGCGCGACGCAGCATATCCGCGCCACCGAGGGTGTAGCCGGCCATCACCTGGGCGATCTGCATCACCTGTTCCTGATACAGGATGATGCCGTAGGTGGGCTTGAGTACCGGCTCAAGACCTGGGTACTGGTAGTCCTGATGCGGGTAGGAAATCGGCTCGCGGCCGTGCTTGCGGTTGATGAAGTCGTCGACCATGCCCGACTGCAACGGGCCCGGACGGAACAGGGCCACCAGGGCGATCATGTCTTCCAGGCAGTCCGGCTTGAGCTTCTTGATCAGCTCCTTCATGCCGCGCGACTCGAGCTGGAATACCGCGGTGGTCTCGGCCTTCTGCAACATCTGGAAGGTCGGCTTGTCATCCAGCGGGATGAAGTCGATATTCAGATCCGGCAGGCCCTGCTTGGCTTGCTCACGATTGATCGTCTCCATCGCCCACTTGATGATGGTCAGGGTGCGCAGGCCGAGGAAGTCGAACTTGACCAGACCCGCGGTTTCCACATCATCCTTGTCGAACTGGGTGACCAGGCTGCCGCCTTCGTCATCGCAAGCAATTGGCGAGAAGTCGGTGAGTTTGGTCGGCGCGATCACCACACCGCCGGCGTGCTTGCCGGTACCGCGGGTGATGCCCTCGAGCTTGCGCGACATCTCCCAGATTTCCCGGGCATCCTCGTCGACCTTGAGGAAGTCGCGCAGCGGCTCCTCCATCTCGTAGGCCTTTTCCAGGGTCATGCCGACTTCGAAGGGGATCATCTTCGACAGGCGGTCGGCCAGGCCGTAGGACTTGCCCTGGGCCCGCGCCACGTCGCGCACCACCGCCTTGGCCGCCATGGTGCCGAAGGTGATGATCTGGCTCACCGCATTGCGCCCGTATTTCTCGGCGACGTAGTCGATTACCCGATCGCGACCATCCATGCAGAAGTCGACGTCGAAGTCGGGCATGGAGACCCGCTCCGGGTTGAGGAAGCGCTCGAACAGCAGGTCATAGGCCAGCGGATCGAGGTCGGTGATCTTCTGCACGTAGGCCACGAGCGAACCGGCACCCGACCCACGGCCGGGACCGACCGGCACGCCGTTGTTCTTGGCCCACTTGATGAAGTCCATAACGATCAGGAAGTAACCGGGGAAGCCCATCTGGATGATGATATCCAGCTCGAAGTTCAACCGGTCGATATACACCTGCTTCTTCGCGTCGTAGTCCGGCGTGCCCTTGGGCAGCCTGACTTCCAGGCGCTCGTCGAGACCGTCGAAGGAAACCTTGCGAAAGTACTCGTCCATGGTCATGCCGGCCGGCACCGGGAAGTCGGGCAGGAAGTATTTGCCCATCTGCACTTCGATGTTGCAGCGCCGGGCAATCTCGACTGTATTTTCCAGCGCCTCCGGCAGGTCGCTAAACAGCTCGGCCATCTCTTCCGGGCTCTTCAGGTACTGCTGATCGGAATAGCTGCGCTGACGCCGCGGGTCGTCCAGGCTGCGCCCTTCACCGATGCACACGCGGGTCTCGTGGGCGGCGAAATCATCCTGCTTGAGAAAACGGACGTCGTTAGTCGCCACCAGCGACGCCCCGACCCGGGCTGCCAACTCGACAGCAAGGTGCAGATGTTCCTCGTCGTTGACCCTGTTGGTGCGTTGCACTTCCAGGTAGAAGCGCTGGGGAAACACCTCCAGCCATTCGCGCAGCAAAGCCTCGGCTTCGGCTGGCTCGCCGTTCAACAGGGCATGACCGACCTCGCCTTCCTTGGAGCCAGACAGCGCGATCAAACCTTCGGCGGCAGCCTTGACCCAGTCGCGCCGGATGATCACCTGGTCGTTGCTTTGCCCCTCGGTCCAACCGCGGGAAACCAGTTCGGTAAGGTTGCGGTAGCCCTTGGCATTAGTGGCGAGCAGGGTCATACGGCTGAGTGGACCGTCTTCCTCGGTGCTGGCCAGCCAGATGTCGGCACCACAGATCGGCTTGATTCCGCCGCCCATAGCCGCTTTGTAGAATTTGACCAACGAGCACATGTTGCTCATGTCGGTGACCGCCACCGCCGGCATTCCCATACTCGCCACGGCCTTGATCAGCGGCTTGACCCGCACCAGACCATCGACCAGGGAATACTCGGTGTGCAGACGCAGGTGGACAAACGAGGCAGTCATGACAGTCCTATACCAAACACAAAACGACAGGGTGGGGATTGTACAGCCTTCGCAACGGCAAGCAGCAAACTGCGCGCCACATGCTGCAGACCAGAGATTTAGAACCGGCGGCCGCGGCCTCAGTCGTCCAGCAGTGCGCGCACCGGGGCAAACGAGCGCCGATGAATCGGCGTTGGACCCAGGCGGCGCAGGGCCTCCAGGTGCACGGGCGTGGGATAGCCCTTGTGCCCACCGATGCCGTAGCCGGGATACAGCGCATCGAGCAGCTGCATCTCGCGATCGCGACTGACCTTGGCCAGAATCGAGGCGGCGGCGATCGCCGGTACCTGGCTGTCGCCCTTGACCACTGCCGCGCTCGGTACTTGCAAGACGGGACAGCGATTACCGTCGATCAGCGCCAGCCGGGGCACGACACTCAAGCCTTCGACCGCACGCTGCATGGCCAGCATGGTCGCGTGAAGGATGTTCAGGCGGTCGATCTCCTCCACCTCGGCACGGGCAATGCACCAGGCCAGGGCTTTCTCGCAGATTTCATCGAACAGCTGCTCGCGCCGCGCAGCGCTGAGTTTCTTCGAGTCATTCAGCCCCACGATCGGTCGTAACGGATCGAGGATGACCGCCGCGGTAACCACCGCTCCGCACAAGGGGCCACGGCCGACCTCGTCAACACCGGCGACCAGTTCCTGCACCTGACTGAAGTCGAGCCCCAGTTGCATCAGGCCTGCCCCATCAGTTTGAGCACGGCTTCGGCCGCCTGGGCCGAGGCATCACGGCGCAGGGCACGATGAATCACATCGAACCCCTCGGTCTGCACTTCGCCGTCATTGAGCAGCGGCGCCAATGCCTGGGCCAGGGCCTCCGGGGTTGCAGAATCCTGAATCAGTTCGGGAACCAACATACGCTCGGCCAACAAGTTGGGCAGGGAGATATAGGCACTGCTGACCAGGCGTTTGAGAATCAGGTAGGTCAGTGACGCGACCTTATAGGCCACCACCATTGGTCGCTTGTACAGCAGGGCTTCCAGGGTGGCCGTACCCGAGGCGATGAGCACCGCATCGCAGGCTGCCAGGGCTTCGTGGGAGCGACCATCGAGCAGGGTCAGGGGCAAGTCACGCCCGACCAGCATCTGCTCCAACTGCACGCGGCGCTCGGGACTGGCACAGGGCACGACGAAACGAATGCCCGGACGCAGAGTCCGCAGACGCACCGCCGCATCGAGAAAGAGCGCGCCCAAACGCCCCACCTCACCGCCCCGACTGCCCGGCATCAGCGCTACCACGGCACTGTCCTGCGGCAGGTCCAAGGCCTCGCGCGCCGCCGCCCGATCGGCCTGCAAGGGAATTGCATCGGCCAGGGGATGACCGACGAAACGCACCGGCACCTGATGGGCGTCGTAGAACTGCGCCTCGAACGGAAACAAGGTCAGCATCAGGTCGCAGGCGTCACGAATCTTCAACACACGTTTCTGCCGCCAAGCCCAGACGGAGGGGCTGACGTAGTGCACGGTCTTGATCCCGGCGCGGCGCAATGTGAGCTCGAGGCCCAGGTTGAAATCTGGCGCATCGATACCGATGAACACGTCCGGCTTGGCGTCGATCAGGGTCCTGATCAAGCGTCGGCGCCGCAACAGCAACTCAGGCAACCGGCCGAGCACTTCGACCAGGCCCATCACCGCCAGGCGTTCCATGGGGAAATAGGGATTCAGGCCCTCGGCCTGCATGCGCGGACCGCCGACACCAATGAATTCGATTTGTGGATGACGGGTCTTCAAGGCCTGCATCAGCCCGGCGCCGAGAATGTCGCCCGAGGCTTCGCCAGCCACCAACGCGACGCGCAATAGATCCGCCATGGGCTAGCGGGTGATGCCGCGTTTGGACGCCTGAATCGAATCGCGGAATACTGCGACTTCAGGAAACTGCAGGGAAGGTTCCGCCAACTCCATCAAGGCTTCTTCGATGGTCAAGCCCTGGCGATAGACGGTCTTGTAGGCGCGGCGCAGCGCCTGGATCGACTCGGCACTGAAACCGCGACGGCGCAGGCCTTCGAAATTCATGCTGCGCGCTTCCGCCGGATTGCCGGAAACCGTGACATAGGCCGGTACATCCTTGCCAATCGCGGTGCCCATGCCGGCAAAGCTGTGCGCGCCGATATGGCAGAACTGGTGCACCAGCGTATAACCGGACAGAATCGCCCAGTCGTCGATGTGCACGTGGCCTGCCAGGGCGGTGTTATTGACCAGGATGCAGTGGTTGCCGATCACGCTGTCATGGCCGATGTGTGCATAGGCCATGATCAGGTTATGGTCGCCCACGGTGGTTTCGTCACGATCCTGGATGGTGCCCCGGTGCATGGTCACACCTTCGCGGATGATGTTGTGATCGCCAATCACCAGGCGCGTGGGCTCACCCTTGTACTTGCGATCCGGCGTATCTTCGCCCAGCGATGAAAACTGATAGACGCGATTGTGCTTACCAATTCTGGTTGGCCCTTTGATGATCACATTAGGCCCAAGCACCGTACCCTCACCAATCTCCACATCGGGCCCAATGATCGACCAAGGGCCGACGACAACGTCGTCAGCCAGCTTGGCAGAAGGATCGATGATGGCGCGAGGGTCAATCAAACTCATAGTTTGCGTTCCGCACAGATGATTTCAGCCGAGCAGACTTCCTTGCCGTCGACACTGGCCCTGCATTCGAACTTCCAGATGCTGCGCTTGTTACTCAGGTGGCGAGCCTCGAGGATCAATTGATCCCCCGGCACCACCGGCTGGCGAAAGCGCAGCTTGTCCGAGCCGACAAAGTAATACAGGGTACCGTCGGTGGGTTTCAAACCCATCATCTTGAAGCCAAGTATGCCGGCCGCCTGGGCCATCGCCTCAATGATCAACACGCCGGGCATGATCGGATGCTGGGGAAAGTGCCCATTGAAGAAAGGCTCATTGATGCTGACATTCTTGTGGGCACGAATACACTTGCCCTCTACATCCAGATCCACCACCCGGTCGACCAGCAGGAACGGGTAACGATGCGGCAGGTACTCACGTATTTCGTTGATGTCCATCATGTCCAGAGAAGCCTGTAATAAAAAGAGAGGAGCGCGGCATAACCGGCTCAAGCATCAGATGAGGCGTTCCCGCTGGAGGTCACGGCAGCCAGTTGTTTTTCCAACTGTTGCAGTCGCCGCGCCATGTCATCCAACTGACGAATTCGTGCCGCGCTCTTGCGCCATTCGCCCGCGGGCTGCATGGCGGTGCCGGAAGAATAAGATCCCGGCTCGGTGATCGAGCGGGTCACCATGGTCATACCCGTGACGAAGACACCGTCGCAGACCTCGATGTGACCGACCATGCCGACGCCACCGGCGATCATGCAGTTCTTGCCAATTTTTGTGCTGCCGGAAATCCCCGCACAACCGGCCATGGCCGTGTTGTCGCCGATCTGCACGTTGTGCGCGATCATGATCTGGTTATCCAGCTTGACCCCGTTACCGATTAGCGTATCGGCCAGTGCACCACGATCGATGGTGGTATTGGCGCCAATTTCGACGTCGTCGCCTATCACCACGCCACCGATCTGCGCAATCTTCTGCCAGACACCCTTCTCGTTGGCAAAGCCGAAGCCCTCGCCACCGATCACCGCCCCCGACTGGATCACCACCCGCTTGCCGATGCGCACATCGTGATACAGGGTGACCCTCGGTGCGAGCCAGCCGCCCTCACCGATCTGCGAACGCGCACCAATCACGCAATGCGCGCCGATGGTCACCCCGGCGCCAATCCGGGCACCACGCTCGATCACCGCGTAGGCACCGATACTGGCACTGGCATCGACCTGCGCTTCATCGGCAACCCATGCGGTTGCATGCACACCGGCAGCCGCCTGTGGCTTGCGATCGAACAGGTGGGAGAGCTGCGCATAAGCCAGATAGGGGTTGGCGACCACCAAGGCGTTACCGCTGTAGCTGTCGGCATCGGCGGCGGTCAGCAAGACCGCAGCGGCACGACAATCGGCCAGGTATTTGCGGTATTGCGGATTGGCCAGAAAGCTCAGGTGATCTGGACCGGCCTCCTGCAAGGTGGCCAAACCACTGATCACCTGGTCAGCGGCACCACGCAAGGTCGCACCCAGACGTTCGGCCAGCTGGCCGAGGGTAAAAACTGGAGCCTGCATGATCAGCGCAGCTGATTCATGCGCTCGATGACTTGCAGCGTGATGTCGAACTGAGGTTTGACATCGATCACCGCGCCGCGCTCGAGCACCAGGTCGAAGCTGCCTTTCTTGATCACTTCTTCCACGGCCTTATCCAGGTTCGGCTTGAGCTTTTTCAGCATCTCGCGATCGGCGACAGCCTTGGACTCGTTCAGCTCCTTGGACTGGAACTGGAAATCGCGGGCTTTCTGCTTGAATTCCAGCTCGAGACGTTCACGCTCGGCGGTCTGCATCTTGTCACCATCTTTGACGATGCGATCCTGAATGCGCTTGGCATCGCTTTCCAGAGTCTTGAGCTTGTTCAGCTGCGGACCGAACTTCTTCTCGGCATCGACTGCATAGCGCTTGGCCGCATCGGACTCGAGCAGAGCCATCTGGTAATTGAGTACCGCTATTTTCATTTCGGCGAATGCTGGGGTCGCCAGCAAGGCCATGCTTAACAGAACCAGTTGAGTCAACTTACGCACGGTGCAACTCCTGCAAAAACTGTTGTCGTTGTTCGATAATCAGCCGCTTAGAACGTCTGACCGAGGGAGAACTGGAAGACCTGGGTATCGGCGTCGTCCGGTTTGACGATCGGCATGGCCAGGCTGAAACTCAAGGGGCCCAGTGCAGTGATCCAGGTCAAGCCCACACCCACCGAGCTGGCGAGGCTGCCTGCATCCAGGCTGCAGCTGTCGCTAAGGGCTTCCTGGCTGGAGCTGCAGTTGGTGTCGAACACATTGCCCACATCCCAGAACAGCGCAGTACGCAGCGAACGCTGATCCTTGACGAACGGCATCGGGAACAACAACTCGACGCCGCCCTGGATCAGCACATTACCACCGAACGGCAGCGGATCCTGATCGGGATCGAGTGAGGTGCCCGGATTGACACCTGTACTTGGTGTGCTGCGCGGACCCAGACTGCTGTCCTCGAAACCGCGCACCGAGCCGAAACCGCCGGCGTAGTAATGCTCGTAGAACGGTAGCTCGGCAGTCGAGCCGTAGCTGTCGCCATAGCCCAACTGGGTGTGGAAGCGCAGGCTGTAACTCTCGCCCAGCGGCTTGAACACCTGGCCACGGTAGTCGACCTTGTAGAAGGACAGGTCACTACCCGGCACCGTGGTTTCCAGTACCAGGCTCTGCGAGTGGCCACGGGTGGCCATGACGCCGCGATTGAGGGTCGATTCCGACCAGCCTAGCGAGGCCTTGAGGTTCAGGTAGCTGTCGCCTTCCTGCTTGAGGAAATCGAAGATCTCGTCGACCGTGAAGACACCGGTACTGATGTCATCCTGCTGCACGGTCAGGCCGTAGGTCAGGCGCGCGGTCTCGCTGATCGGATAACCGATGCTGGCGCCGGCGCCATAACTGTCCACCGCGTAACTGGACACATCGGTGTCGAGTTCGTCGTAGTTGGTGGTGCGGTAGAAGGCGTTGTAGCCCAGGCTGACGCCATCGGCAGTCCAGTAGGGGTCGACGAAACCGAAGTTATAGCGTTCCTGGTATTCGCTGCGGGTCAAGCCGACGCTGACCTTGTTACCCGTACCGAGGAAGTTGTTCTGGGTGATCGAACCACCGAGGATCAAACCGGCGTTCTGGGCGAAACCAACGCTGGCGGTGATCGAACCGGACGCCTGCTCTTCAACGCTGTAGTTGACGTCTATCTGGTCGTCGGTGCCCGGCACTTGCGGGGTTTCGACGTTGACTTCCTTGAAGAAGCCCAGGCGCTCCAGACGGGTTTTCGACTGATCGATCAGATAAGTCGAAGCCCAGCCGCCTTCGATCTGGCGCATTTCGCGGCGCAGCACTTCATCTTCCGACTTGGTATTGCCACGAAAGTTGATGCGATTGACATAGGCACGCTTGCCCGGATCGATGACGAAAGTGATGGACACCGTGTTGTCTTCAGCGTGCGCTTCCGGCACACCGTTGACGTTGGCGAAGGTGTAGCCCTCGTTCCCCAGGCGGCGGGTGATCAGCTCGGAGGTGGTGGTCATCACCTTGCGCGAGAAAACCTGACCTTCCTTGACCAGCAGTAACGAGCGGATGTCTTCTTCCGGCACTTTCAAGTCACCGGAGAGTTTCACCTCCCGCACGCTGAACTTCTGGCCTTCATCGACGTTGACGGTGATATAGACGTGCTTCTTGTCCGGGGTAATGGAGACCTGGGTCGAGGAGATATCCATATTGATGTAGCCGCGATCCAGGTAGTAGGAACGCAGACGCTCCAGGTCACCGGAGAGTTTTTCACGAGCGTACTTGTCGTCGTTACGGAAGAACGACAGCCAGTTGCTGGTCTTCAGCTCGAACAAATCGATCAGGTCTTCGTCGGAGAAGACGCTGTTGCCCACCACGTTGATGTGCTGGATGGCGGCGACCGTACCTTCGTTGATGTTGATCTTCAGCGCCACGCGGTTGCGCGGCTGCGGGATCACCTCGGTTTCGATCTCGGCCGAATAACGCCCCTGGGCCACATATTGGCGCTGCAGCTCGTTACGTACACCTTCGAGGGTCGCACGCTGGAAAATCTCGCCCTCTGCCAAGCCGGACTGATTCAGTCCCTTGAGCAGATCCTCGCTGCTGATGGCCTTGTTACCTTCGATCTCGATGCCGGAAATCGACGGCCGCTCCACCACAGTAATCACCAGCACGTCACCATCTCGACCGAGCTGGATGTCCTGGAAGAAACCGGTCTTGAACAGGCCACGAGTCGCTTCAACCAACGCGCGATCATCGGCTTCTTCGCCAACATTGAGCGGCAAGGCACCGAATACGCTGCCCGCAGACACACGCTGCAGGCCATTGACGCGAATATCGGAGATGGTGAAGGACTCGGCGTGAACTTCGGCGATCATCAATGCGGCAAGCACCGCAGGTAGCAGCAGACGTTTCATGAAGTCCTTTCTTATTTCCAACTGACGATAAAAAATCTGCCGCCCAAGGCGACAGTTTTGTAATTCAGTAGCTTTGTAATTCAGTAACGGCTTACAGGCGACCCAGGTCGTTGATCAAGGCCAATAACATCACCCCCACCACCAAACTGATACCAATCTGCATCCCCCAACCCTGAACCCGCTCCGACAGTGGACGACCACGCACCCACTCGACCAGGTAATAAAGCAGATGCCCCCCATCCAGCACAGGGATTGGCAACAAATTGAGAACCCCCAGACTTATGCTCAAGTAGGCAAGGAAGTTGAGAAAATCCCCCAAGCCCGACTCGGCCGAAGCGCCCGCCACTTTAGCAATGGTTATCGGCCCGCTCAAGTTTTTTACCGAGAGCTCGCCAAACAGCATTTTCTTCAATGAATCGAGGGTCAGCAGACTCATCGTCCAAGTGCGCCGAAACCCTTCAGCCACGGCCTCAAACGGCCCGAAACTGACCTCGCGAAGCATCTCTGCTGGCCACTCGACACCTTCAACGCCAGCGCCGAGATAACCACGACGGGCCCCATCCTCACCACGAGCGGCGAGGGTCACGGCTACCTGCATCTCCCGTCCGTCGCGTTTGACCAGCAGGGTTATGGCTTTGGCCGGCATGGCCTGCACACGATCGACCAGCTGCTGCCACTCATCCAGTGGCTCACCGTCAAGCATCAGCAGGCGGTCGCCAACCTGCAATCCGGCGGCCTGCGCCGGACCTTTCGGATCCAGCTGCGCCAACACCGGCAACAGCGCCGGGCGCCAGGGACGAATGCCAAGGGCATCAATCGGATTGGGCTCCTCGACACCCCTGAGCCAATCTTTCAGCACGATTTGCCGCGGACTATCGGTAGTGGAACCCTGATCGCGGACATTCACGTTCAAGGTGCCACTTTCACCCAGGCGCCGCACAAGTTGCAGGTTGACCGCCGCCCAGCCCGGGGTCGGCTCACCATTCACCGCAACGATTTCCTGCCCCACCTGCAACCCGGCATCGGCCGCCAGACTGCCGACCCCAACGGCGCCGATGACCGGACGCACCTGCTGGCTGCCGAGCATCGCCACCGCCCAGAAAAACACCAGAGCCAGCAGGAAGTTGGCAACCGGCCCCGCTGCGACTATGGCGATACGCTGACGTACGCTCTTGCGGTTGAACGACCGATCGAGCTGCTCGGGCGGCACATCGCCTTCACGCTCATCGAGCATCTTGACGTAACCACCCAGGGGAATGGCGGCGATGACAAACTCGGTGCCCTGGCGATCATGCCAGCGCACCAGCGGCATACCGAAGCCCACGGAGAACCGCAGAACCTTGACCCCGCAGCGGCGCGCCACCCAGAAGTGACCGAACTCGTGAAAAGTAACCAGCACCCCGAGTGCAACCAGGGTACCGACAATCATATAGAGCGCACTCATCTAGCTTCTCCGCGACTGGGGGTGTGCTCGCAGCAAATGACCAAGCACGCGATGCCCGCCTTGCGCTTATCAACCACGACGGCTAAGCCATTGTCCGGCAAGCTCACGCGCTCGACGATCCGCCGCCAGCACTGCTTCCACATTTTCGACCGCAACACCCGGCTCGGCGTTCAGCACAGCCTCAATGATACTCGCGATCTCGGGAAAGCGAATGCGCCGCTCGAGAAAGGCCGCTACCGCCACCTCATTGGCCGCATTCAGCATGGCCGGCACACTGCCGCCCGCCTCTGCCGCCTCGCGCGCCAGCCGCAAGCAGGGAAAACGCTGCTCGTCCGGGGCCTGGAAGTCCAGCCTGGCGATGGCGAACAGATCCAGCGGCGCCACGCCCGAATCGATGCGCTGCGGCCAGGCCAGGGCATGGCTGATTGGTGTGCGCATGTCAGGATTACCCAACTGCGCCAACACTGAACCATCGACATAGTCGACCAGCGAATGGATCACGCTCTGCGGATGGATCACCACCTCGACCTGCGCCGGCTTGGCGTCGAACAGCCAGCAGACCTCGATCAACTCGAGACCCTTGTTCATCATGCTCGCCGAATCCACCGAGATCTTGCGCCCCATCGACCAGTTGGGATGGGCGCAGGCCTGCTCGGGAGACACCTCGTGCAACTGCGCCAGCGGCGTTTCGCGGAATGGACCACCGGACGCAGTCAGCAAAATCCGCCGCACGCCCACTTGGTCCAGCCCACGGGCATAATCGCCGGGCAAGCACTGGAATATCGCATTGTGCTCGCTGTCGATGGGCAACAAGACCGCACCACTGCGCCGCACCGCGTCGATAAACAGGGCGCCGGACATCACCAGCGCCTCCTTGTTGGCCAGCAGGACCTTCTTGCCCGCCTCGACTGCCGCCAGAGTCGGCTTGAGGCCCGCCGCACCGACAATAGCCGCCATTACCGCATCCACCTCGGGATGGGCGGCCACTTCGCACAGACCCTGCTCGCCGAACAGCACCCGCGTCGCCAGGCCCGCCGCATGCAAACCGCCCTGGAGATGGCGCGCCGAGCGCTCATCCGGCACCACGGCATAGCGCGGGCGGTAAATCATGCACAGCGCCTCCAGCTCAACCAGGCGAGTGAAGCCGGACAAGGCAAACACCTGATAAAGCGCAGGGTGCCGGGCGATTACATCCAGGGTACTGAGGCCGATGGAGCCCGTGGCACCGAGCACCGTAATCTGTTGCAACTGACTCACAGGGCACCCCAACCGGACAGCCACAACAGCGTGGCGAACACAGGAATGGCGGCGGTCAGGCTGTCGATCCGATCAAGCACCCCGCCGTGCCCCGGCAGCAGATTGCTGCTGTCCTTGAGCCCAGCCTGACGCTTGAACATGCTCTCGGTCAGGTCGCCGACCACCGAAATCGACACCACCAACGCCGCCCCCGCCAGCGCCATGAACAATTCACCGGCCAACCAGCCCCGATAGAGGCCCACCAGCAGGGTGATCACCAGGCTGGCGATCAGACCACCAATCACGCCCTCCCAGCTTTTGCCCGGACTGACCCGCGGCGCCAGCTTGCGCTTGCCGAAGGCCTTGCCGCTGAAATAGGCACCGATATCCGCACCCCAGACCAGCACCATCACCGCCAGGATCAGACCATTGGCCAGTGGCCACTGCTTGAACAGCACCAGGCCTTGCCAGGCCGGCAGCAGGATCAGCAAGCCGATCAACAACCGCCGCGGCAGTCCGGCCCAATAGCGACTACTGGCTGGATAACTCATCACCAGCACAGTCGCCAACGCCCACCAGATGACAGCCAGCAGTAACAGCCAGGGCGCCAATGCCGGCAACTGATAGAGCCCAAACAGCAATCCAGCAACGCCAGCGGCATAGGCCACTCGCTGCAACTGCCCAGCCAGACCGGCCAGACGCGCCCACTCCCAGGCTCCCAGACTGACCACCGCACCGATGAACAGCGCAAAGGCAGCGCCATCGAGCAGAAAGAAGCCGACCAGGGCGATGGGCAGTAACACCAACGCAGTAATGATCCGTTGTTTAAGCATCAGTCATGCGCCTCGGCATCGACCTGTTCAGCGGACCGACCAAAACGCCGCTGGCGCCTGGCGTAATCCGCCAAGGCCTTGCGCATGGCATCGTGCTTGAAATCCGGCCAGAACAGATCAGAGAAATACAGCTCGCTGTAGGCCAACTGCCATAACAGGAAATTACTGATGCGATGCTCGCCACCCGTACGGATGCACAAATCAGGCAAGGGCAAATCGCCCGTCGCCAGACAGCTCTGCAACAGCTCGGGGGTAATATCTTCAGGCTGCAAGTGTCCGCCCTGAACCTCGCGCGCCAAGCGCTGCGCCGCCTGCGCGATATCCCACTGACCACCATAGTTGGCGGCAATCTGCAGGACAAAGCGCTTAGCGCCGGCAGTCAAGGTCTCCGCCTCACGCATGGCGGCCTGCAGTTCCGGATGGAAGCGCGAGCGATCGCCAATGATGCGCAGACTGATGCCGTTCTCGTCGAGTTTCTTCGCCTCGCGGCGCAGCGCGCCGAGGAATAACTCCATCAGCGCCCCCACCTCGTCGGCTGGACGCTGCCAGTTCTCGCTGGAGAAAGCGAACAGGGTCAACACCTCGACCCCGGTCTCGGCGCACACCTCGATGACCGCGCGCACCGCATCGACACCAGCCTTGTGCCCGGCAATCCCCGGCAACAGACGCTTACGCGCCCAGCGGTTATTACCGTCCATGATGATCGCCACATGACGCGGCACGGCCACTTTAGCGCCGCCTATGATCTTCTGCATGAGGATCTCCTGACCGCTAAACGGCCATCAGATCCGCTTCTTTCTGCTTCACGGCCACTTCGATTTCCGCCACGAACTTGTCGGTCAGCTTCTGGATATCATCGGCGGCACGACGCTCTTCGTCTTCGCTGATTTCTTTCTCTTTGACCAGATCCTTCAACTGACTCAAGGCATCGCGGCGGATGTTACGTACGGCAATACGGCCATCTTCCGCGGCATCACGCGCCTGCTTGGTGAAGCCCTTGCGGGTCTCTTCGGTCAGCGCCGGCATGGAAATCAGCAGCAGCTCGCCCAGGTTGGTCGGATTGAAGCCCAGACCCGAACTCTGGATCGCCTTGTCGACAGCAGCCAGCATGCCGCGCTCGAACGCCACAACCTGCAGGGTGCGGGAATCCTTGACGGTCACGTTGGCAACCTGATTCAAGGGGGTGTCGGAGCCGTAATAAGGCACCATCACGCCACCCAGAATGCTTGGGTGAGCCTGACCGGTACGAATGCGACTGAAAGCATGGATCAGTGAATCCAGGCTCTTCTGCATACGTTCCTGGGTATCTTTCTTGATCTCGTTGATCATTTTTCACTTTCCTCGATCAGAGTACCTTCGGCACCGCCCAGCACGATATTCAGCAGGGCACCGGGTTTATTCATATTGAAGACGCGCAATGGCATCTTGTGATCGCGGCACAAGCAGATGGCCGTCAGATCCATGACGCCGAGCTTGCGATCCAGCACTTCATCGTAAGTCAGATGATCGAATTTCTCTGCATGCGGATCCTTGAACGGATCGGCAGTGTACACACCGTCCACCTTGGTCGCCTTCAACACCACGTCGGCATCGGTCTCGATGGCCCGCAGGCAAGCGGCCGAATCGGTGGTGAAGAACGGATTACCGGTGCCAGCGGCAAAGATCACCACCTCACCGGTTTTCAGATGACGCAGCGCCTTGCGGCGGTCGTAGTGATCGGTCACCCCGACCATGGAAATCGCCGACATCACGATTGCCGGGATATTCGAACGCTCCAACGCATCACGCATGGCCAGGGCGTTCATCACGGTCGCCAGCATACCCATATGGTCACCGGTCACCCGGTCCATGCCGGCCGCTGACAACGCGGCACCACGGAACAGGTTGCCACCCCCGATGACCAGGCCGACCTGCACGCCAATCCCCACCAGCTGGCCGACTTCCAAGGCCATGCGATCGAGCACCTTGGGGTCGATGCCGAAATCTTCCGACCCCATCAGGGCCTCGCCGCTAAGTTTGAGCAGAATGCGCTTATAGCGCGGTTGACGACCACTCACCTGCTGAGCCATTAACAGTCTCTCCTGCGGCGTTTGAATTCTTTACGCGCCTTGCAGCACGGATTTATGCAGCATGTTGACAACAGCCGAAGCCTTTTGTGCACGCCTACCTTCAGCGCACCAAATAGCCCGACGGCCCCTCAATTTGACAAAGAGGCCGCGCGCATAAGCGGGCAGCCTCTTCGGGGCGACAACTATAAAGCGTCTTACTGCTTGCTGGCAGCCAGTTGTGCAGCAACTTCTTCAGCAAAGTTGTCTACTGGCTTCTCGATGCCTTCGCCGACCTGGAAGCGAGTGAAGGAAACGATTTCAGCACCGGCTTTCTTGGCCAGAGCACCGACCTTGATTTCCGGATCCTTAACGAAGGCCTGCTCAACCAGACTGGCTTCAGCAAGGAACTTCTGGATACGACCGCCAACCATCTTCTCGACGATTTCAGCCGGCTTACCCTTGATCTTGTCTTCGTTGAGGCTCATGAACACGGCTTTTTCGCGCTCGATCGCTTCAGCGGAAACTTCCGAAGGCAGCAGGAACTCAGGATTGCTGGCAGCAACGTGCATGGCGATGTCCTTGGCCAGATCGGCGTCACCGCCTTTCAGGACCACAACCACGCCAATCTTGTTGCCGTGTAGGTAAGCGCCAACGACGTCGCCTTCAACACGGGCCAGACGACGGATATTGACGTTCTCGCCTACCTTGGCCACCAACGCTTCGCGTGCGGTTTCCTGAGAGGCAATCAGCGGAGCCGCGTCGGTCAGCTTTTCGGCGAAGGCTTTTTCCAGGCTGCTGTTGACGAAGTTCTTGAAGTCGTCCTGCAGGGCCAGGAAGTCAGTCTGCGAGTTGACTTCGAGAATCACGGCCGACTTGCCGTCTTCAGCAACCTTGACTGCAATAGCGCCTTCGGCAGCGATGTTGCCTGCCTTCTTGGCTGCCTTGATCGCGCCAGAAGCACGCATGTCGTCGATGGCCTGTTCGATGTCGCCGCCAGCCTTGGTCAAGGCCTTTTTGCAATCCATCATGCCTTCGCCAGTGCGCTCACGCAGCTCCTTGACTAATGCTGCAGTAATCTCTGCCATTTCAAATTCCTCTTGGATAGGTTGTTAACCATTCCACCCGCCTGAACGGGCGATCAATTCTGTAAAACACATTGCCCGCATCCGACCAACATCAACCGGCCGACAATGGTTTTCAAAGTGGCAAAAAGGGGGCCTAGCCCCCTTTTTGCGCAGCGAGTAACGCTTGGCGCGTACCGCTTAGCCCTGAGCCGCTTCGGCTGCAGGAGCTGCTGGGGCTTGCTCGACGAAATCTTCGCTGCCGCCACCGGTGTTGGTGCGACCACGAACTACGGCGTCTGCCATGGCACCCATGTACAGCTGGATGGCGCGAATGGCGTCATCGTTGCCTGGGATGATGTAGTCAACGCCTTCCGGGCTGCTGTTGGTATCGACGATGCCGATAACCGGGATACCCAGCTTGTTGGCTTCGGTGATAGCAATGCGCTCGTGGTCAACGTCGATCACGAACAGAGCGTCCGGCAGACCGCCCATGTCCTTGATACCACCCAGGCTGCGATCCAGTTTTTCCAGATCACGGGTGCGCATCAGGGCTTCTTTCTTGGTCAGCTTGGTGAAAGTGCCGTCTTGGGCTTGAACTTCCAGGTCACGCAGACGCTTGATCGAGGCGCGGATGGTCTTGTAGTTGGTCAGCATGCCGCCCAACCAGCGATGGTCGACGAACGGCGAGCCGCAACGTGCTGCTTCTTGAGCAACGATCTTGCCAGCGGAGCGCTTGGTGCCGACGAACAGAATCTTGTTCTTGCCCGAAGCCAGCTTTTCAACGAACGACAGGGCGTCGTTGAACATCGGCAGGGTTTTTTCAAGGTTGATGATGTGGATCTTGTTACGCGCGCCGAAAATGTACTTACCCATTTTCGGGTTCCAGTAACGGGTCTGGTGACCGAAGTGCACACCGGCCTTCAGCATATCGCGCATATTGACTTGGGACATGATAGTTCCTTAATAAGTCGGGTTAGGCCTCCACGCATCCCAATCTCCAACCATCCGCACGTGGCGAAAGGCACCCAGGAAATCGTGTCGATACGTGTGTGGATTAAAGCTTTCAGGCATACAGCCCGTAAAGCGGCGCGTTTTATACCATAAAAGACAGGCGCAAGCTACAAGCTTCAAACCACACGACAAGGCAGCCGCGCGGGCCGCTTATAGCTTGCAGGTCGAAGCTGCTAACATAGACCTCTTTTCAGTACGCGCCCGAGAGCCAATATGACCGTCACCATCAAGACGCCCGATGAAATCGAAAAAATGCGCGTAGCCGGCCGCCTGGCTGCCGACGTCCTGGAAATGATCGGCGAGCACGTCAAGCCCGGCGTCACCACTGAAGAACTCGACCGCATCTGCCATGACTACATCGTCAATGTGCAGCAGGCCATCCCTGCCCCGCTCAATTACAAAGGCTTTCCCAAGTCGATCTGCACCTCGATCAACCACGTGGTCTGCCACGGCATCCCCAACGAGAAGCCGCTGAAAGAAGGCGACGTGCTGAACATCGACATCACCGTGATCAAGGATGGTTACCACGGCGACACCAGCAAGATGTTCATGGTCGGCAAGGTACCGGAGTGGGCCGAGCGTCTGGCCAAGATCACCCAGGAGTGCATGTATAAAGGCATCCAGCTGGTGCGGCCCGGAGCCCGCCTGGGCGATATCGGTGAAGTGATCCAGAAGCACGCGGAGAAGAATGGTTTCTCGGTGGTGCGCGAGTACTGTGGCCACGGCATTGGTGCGGTGTTCCACGAAGAACCGCAGGTTCTCCACTACGGCCGCGCCGGTACCGGCATGGAACTCAAGGAAGGCATGACCTTCACCATCGAGCCGATGATCAACCAAGGCCGTGCGGAAACTCGCCTGCTCGGCGATGGCTGGACCGCGATCACCAAGGACCGCAAACTTTCGGCACAGTGGGAGCACACCATCCTGGTCACCGCCGATGGCTACGAGATCTTCACCCTGCGCAGCGACGACACCATTCCCCGTACTTCAGCCTGATTATCACCGCTCTTATGAAGGAAGATCGCCGCATGCCCCAGGTAGACTCCAAGCTGTTCGACCGCGGGCAATTCCAGGCAGAGCTGGCGCTGAAATCCAGCCCTATCGGCGCCTTCAAGAAGGCCATCCGGCGCGCCCACGAGGTGCTCGACGCGCGCTTCAAGGAGGGCTGCAATGTACGTCGACTGGTCGAGGACCGCGCCTGGTTCACCGACCAGATCCTGCGTGAAGCCTGGGATCGCCTGGAGTGGTGCGAAGACGCCGACATCGCGCTGCTGGCGGTTGGCGGCTATGGCCGTGGCGAACTGCACCCCTACTCGGACATCGACCTGCTGATCCTGCTCGACAGCGCCGACCACGAAACCTTCCGCGAGCCGATCGAACGCTTTCTCACCCTGCTCTGGGACATCGGCCTGGAGGTCGGGCAAAGCGTGCGTTCGATCGACGAATGTGCGGAGGAGGCCCGTGCCGACCTGACGGTGGTCACCAACCTGATGGAAAGCCGCACCATCGCCGGCCCCGAGCGTCTGCGCCAGCGCATGCAGGATGTCACCAGCACCGCGCAGATGTGGCCCAGCAAGCAATTCTTCCTGGCCAAACGCAAAGAGCAGCGCGCCCGTCATGCCAAGTACAACGACACCGAATACAACCTCGAACCCAACGTGAAGGGTTCGCCAGGAGGTCTGCGCGATATCCAGACCATCCTCTGGGTCGCCCGCCGGCATTTCGGCACCTTGAATTTGCACGCCATGGTCGGCCAGGGCTTTTTCCTGGAAAGCGAATACGCCCTACTGGTGTCCAGCCAGGAGTTCCTGTGGAAGGTGCGCTACGCCCTGCACATGCTCGCCGGGCGCGCCGAAGACCGCTTGCTGTTCGATCACCAGGGCGACATCGCTCGCCTGCTGGGCTATGAAGACGGCAACGCCAAACTGGCAATCGAACGCTTCATGCAGAAGTACTACCGCGTGGTGATGGGTATCGCCGAGTTGAGCGACCTGATCAAACAGCACTTCGAGGAGGAAATCCTCCGTGCCGGCCAAAGCGGTCAGGCGCAGCCGCTGAACAGCCGCTTCCAGCTCCGCGATGGCTACATCGAAGTGACGCACCCCAACGTTTTCAAGCGCACGCCTTTCGCCATTCTGGAAATCTTCGTGCTGATGGCCCAGCACCCCGAGATCAAGGGCGTGTGTGCCGACACCATTCGCCTGCTGCGCGACCACCGCCACCTGATCGACGACGAGTTCCGCAACGACATCCGCAATACCAGCCTGTTCATCGAGCTGTTCAAAACCCCGCAGGGTATCCACCGCAACCTGCGGCGGATGAACCGCTACGGCATCCTCGGGCGCTACCTGCCCGAGTTCGGCCACATCGTCGGGCAAATGCAGCACGATCTGTTCCACATCTATACGGTCGATGCACACACCCTCAACTTGATCAAGTACCTGCGCAAATTCAAGTGGACAGAACTGGCCGAGAAGTTCCCCCTGGCCAGCAAGCTGATCGGCAAACTGCCCAAGCCCGAGCTGATCTACCTGGCCGGGCTTTACCATGACATCGGCAAGGGCCGCGGCGGCGACCACTCTGCACTGGGCGCGGTAGACGCCGAAGCCTTCTGCATACGCCATCAGTTGCCTAACTGGGACACTAAACTGATCGTCTGGCTGGTGCAGAACCACCTGGTCATGTCGACCACCGCCCAGCGCAAGGACTTGTCCGACCCGCAGGTGATCTACGATTTTGCCCGCCTGGTTGGCGACCAGACGCGCCTGGACTACCTCTACGTACTGACCGTGGCCGACATCAACGCCACCAACCCCAGCCTATGGAACTCCTGGCGCGCCAGCCTGCTGCGCCAGCTCTATACCGAAACCAAGCGCGCACTCAACCGCGGCCTGGAAAACCCGCTGGATCGTGAAGAACAGATTCGACTGACCCAGAGCGCAGCCCTGGATATTCTAGTGCGTGGCGGCACCGACCCGGACGAGACCGAACAGCTGTGGTCGCAGCTCGGCGATGACTACTTCCTGCGTCACACTGCAGGCGACGTGGCCTGGCATGCCGAGGCAATCCTGCAGCACGCCAATGACAGCAGCCCGCTGGTGCTGATCAAGGAAACCACCCAACGCGAATTCGAGGGTGGCACCCAGATCTTCATCTATGCCGCCGACCAGCACGACTTCTTCGCCGTGACCGTGGCCACCATGGCCCAGCTCAACCTGAACATCCATGATGCGCGGATTCTCACTTCGACCAGCAAGTTCACCCTCGATACCTATATCGTATTGGAGGCCGAGGGCGGATCGATTGGCGATAATCCAGCGCGGATCAAGCAGATTCGCCAGGGCCTGATCGACGCACTGAAGAACCCCGACGACTACCCGAACATCATTCAGCGCCGGGTACCGCGCCAGCTCAAGCATTTCGCCTTCGCCCCACGGGTGACCATCCACAACGACGCCCAGCGCCCGGTGACCATCCTCGAGTTGACCGCACCCGATCGACCGGGCCTGCTGGCCAGGGTCGGACGGATCTTTCTCGATTTCGACCTGTCGCTGCAAAATGCCAAGATCGCCACACTCGGCGAGCGGGTGGAAGACGTGTTCTTCGTCACCGACGCCAACAACCAGCCGCTGTCCGACCCCGAACTGTGTCGCCGGCTGCAGGAAACCATCATCGAACAGCTCTCGGACGCCAACGGGCAATCCACAGAGTCAAACCGGATAACCATCTGATGACGGCAGCCTCAGGCTGCCGTCATCAACGGCAAGCGCCGGCCAGTCAGTAGTCGCTTGCAGTACCCAGGAAAGAAACATGAACGACGCGTTGAACCAGCTGCAACCCTACCCCTTCGAAAAGCTCCGCGCCTTGCTGGCCGGTGCTCAGCCGCCCAGCGACAAGCCTGCCATCGCCCTGTCGATCGGCGAGCCCAAGCATCGTTCGCCGGCTTTCGTCGCCGAGGCGCTCAGCGCCAACCTGGAAAAACTGGCGGTCTACCCCAGCACCCTGGGCATCGCCGAACTGCGTGAAGCGATCGCCAACTGGTGCAGCCAACGCTTCAACCTGCCAGCCGGCACGCTCGACCCGGCGCGCCATGTACTGCCGGTCAATGGCACGCGCGAAGCCTTGTTCGCCTTTACCCAGACCGTCGTGCAACGGGGTGTCGACGGCCTGGTGATCAGCCCCAATCCGTTCTACCAGATCTACGAAGGCGCGGCTCTGCTCGCCGGTGCCCAGCCACACTACCTGGCGTGCCTGGAACAGCATGGCTTCAACCCGGATTTCGATGCGGTGCCAGCCGACGTATGGCAGCGCTGCCAGATCCTCTTCCTCTGCTCGCCCGGTAATCCGACTGGCGCGCTGATTCCACTGGCCACCCTGAAGCACCTGATCCAGCTGGCCGATGAGTACGATTTCGTCATCGCCGCCGACGAGTGCTACAGCGAGCTGTATTTCGACGAGCTGAATCCACCCGCCGGACTGCTGACCGCCTGCGCCGAACTGGGCCGCAACGATTTCAAGCGCTGCGTGGTATTCCACAGCCTGTCCAAGCGCTCCAACCTGCCAGGCCTGCGTTCGGGCTTCGTCGCTGGCGACGCCGACATATTGAAATCTTTCCTGCTGTACCGTACCTACCACGGCTGCGCCATGCCGGTGCAAACCCAGCTGGCCAGCATTGCCGCCTGGAACGACGAGCAGCACGTCAAGGCCAATCGCGAACTGTATCGCGAGAAATTCGATGCCGTGCTGGCGATTCTCGACGGTGTGCTTGATGTGCAGCGCCCGGATGGCGGCTTCTACCTGTGGGCGAAAACCCCGATGGACGATGAAACCTTCACCCGTGAGCTGTTCGCTCGCGAACACGTGACCGTAGTGCCCGGTTCCTACCTGTCGCGCAGCGTCGACGGCAGCAACCCCGGCGCCGGGCGCGTGCGCATGGCTTTGGTCGCACCGCTGGCCGAGTGCGTCGAAGCCGCCGAACGTATCCGCGCCTTTGTGAAGAGCCTGCAAGCATGAGCAACACCCTTTATGGCATCAAAGCCTGCGACACCATGAAGAAAGCTCGCACCTGGCTCGACGAGCACGGGGTAAGCTATGCCTTTCATGATTACAAAACCGGCGGCATCGACCGTGAGAACCTGGACAAGTGGTGCACCGAACATGGTTGGGAAACCATTCTCAACCGTGCAGGTACCACCTTCCGCAAGTTGGACGAGGCGCACAAAGCCGACCTCGACCAGAACAAGGCGATCGGGCTGATGCTCGCTCAGCCGTCGATGATCAAGCGCCCGGTGCTGGATCTCGGCAACAAGACCCTGGTTGGTTTCAAGCCTGAGCGCTATGCCGCTGAACTGGCTTGAACAACCCCCCATTGGATTCGCGTTAAGGAAAGCAACATGACCACGACCCTCTTCAGCCTGGCCTTTGGCGTCGGCACCCAGAATCGTCAAAGCAACTGGCTGGAAGTCTACTATGCCCAGCCACTGCTCAAGCCAGCGGCCGAACTGGTGGCCAAGGCCGCCGAAAAACTCGGCTACAGCGGTGGCAACCAGGCGATCGGCTTCACTACCCAGCAAGCCGGCGACCTGGCCGAAGCGTTGAAAGGCATCGATGCGGCCCAGGCAGCCCTGCTCACCCGCCTGGCGGAAAGCCACCAGCCACTGGTCGCCACCTTCCTCGCCGAAGACCTGCCCCTGAGCAGCACACCCGAGGCCTACCTCAAGCTGCACCTGTTGTCCCATCGACTGGTCAAGCCGCATGGTCTGAACCTGACCGGAATCTTCCCGCTGCTGCCGAACGTGGCCTGGACCAGCCAGGGCGCCATCGACCTGAGCGAACTGCCCGAACGGCAACTGGAAGCGCGGCTGCGCAGCCAACTGCTGGAAGTCTTCTCGGTCGACAAGTTCCCGAAAATGACCGACTACGTGGTGCCGAGCGGTGTGCGCATCGCCGACACCGCCCGCGTACGCCTGGGTGCCTACATCGGTGAAGGCACGACCGTGATGCACGAAGGTTTCGTCAACTTCAATGCAGGGACCGAAGGCCCGGGCATGATCGAAGGCCGCGTCTCCGCCGGCGTGTTCGTCGGCAAGGGTTCCGACCTGGGCGGCGGCTGCTCGACCATGGGCACCCTGTCCGGAGGCGGCAACCTGGTGATCTCCGTGGGCGAAGGCTGCCTGATCGGCGCCAATGCCGGCGTCGGCATCCCCCTGGGCGACCGCAATACCGTGGAGTCTGGCCTGTACATCACCGCCGGCACCAAGGTGGCGCTGCTCGATGGCCAGAACCAGCTGGTCAAGGTGATCAAGGCGCGTGATCTGGCCGGCCAGCCGGACCTGCTGTTCCGCCGCAACTCGCAAACCGGCAGCGTGGAATGCAAGACCCACAAGTCGGCGATCGAACTCAACAAAGCCCTGCACGCCCACAACTGAAAAGGTTGATTTAAAGCTGCTGCGCTCGACCATGCCAGAGGCTCATTTACACCCGTAAACTGCGCCTCCTCGCCGTATTGCGCCTTGTGACCCACATGGATGTGGGAATTGCCGCAAGCTGCAGGGTACGGGCGCGGCCTTCGCTCGCGACGCTTTAAAATCAACGTTCAAGGCTGCATTTTTATAGGATGGATAGCGCTACGCTCAACCCATCCAACGGTCTGCCCCCATGTCCCTGATTTCACCCTGGCGTGCCGACTTCCCCGGCATCCTGGCTCTCGACGGCGAAGGCCAGACCTATCTGGACAGCGCCGCCACTGCACAAAAGCCGCAGGCCATGCTCGATGCCCTGCTCGGCTACTACGCGGGAGGTGCGGCCAATGTGCACCGTGCCCAGCATGTACCGGGCGAGCGGGCGACTCGCGCCTTTGAAAGCAGCCGTGACAAGGTCGCGCGCTGGCTCAATGCGCCAGACTCGGCGCAGATCGTCTTTACCCGCAGCGCCACCGAAGCCTTCAACCTGCTGGCCTATGGCCTGGAGCATGAGCTGCAGACAGGTGACGAGATTGTCATCAGCGCCCTGGAACACCACGCCAATCTAATCCCCTGGCAGCAGCTGGCCCTGCGTCGCGATCTCAAGCTGATCGTTCTGCCGCTGGATGATGCCGGCCTGATCGACCTCGAGCAGGCGGCCAGCCTGATCGGCCCGCGCACCCGGGTGTTGGCGCTCAGCCAGTTGTCCAATGTGCTCGGCAGCTGGCAGCCGCTGACCGAACTGCTTGCCCTGGGCCAAGCCCAGGGCGCGCTGACCGTGGTCGATGGCGCCCAGGGCGTGGTGCATGGCCGCCATGACGTCGAGGCCCTGGGTTGCGACTTCTATGTCTGCTCCAGTCACAAACTCTACGGCCCCGATGGCGTCGGGCTGCTCTATGGCCGCAAAGCGGCACTGCAGCGTCTCAGGCACTGGCAGTTCGGCGGGGAAATGGTGCGGGTGGCGGATTACCAGGGCGCCGAGTTTCGCGCCGCGCCGCTGGGCTTCGAGGCCGGTACGCCGCCGATCGCCGGGGTGATCGCCCTAGGCGCCAGCCTGGACTACCTGACCTCACTAGATGCTGCTGCCGTGGCCGCCCACGAAGCTGCGCTGCATGGTCAGCTGCTCAGCGGCCTGAAGGCGCGCGATGGCATCCGCCTGCTGGGCACGCCCAGCGTCGCGCTGGCCAGTTTCGTCGTCGCGGGCGTACACAATGCCGACCTCGCCCACCTGCTCACCGAACAGGGTATCGCCGTTCGCGCCGGCCACCACTGCGCCATGCCGCTGCTGAAAAGCTTCGGCCTGGCCGGAGCGATCCGCGTATCCCTGGGCCTGTACAACGACAGCGCGGATCTGCAGCGTTTCTTCGCCGCCCTGGATCAGGCCCTGGAGCTGCTGCAATGAGCCTGCCCGCCGGTGCCGAGCAAGCGCTCGTCGCCTTCGGCCAATGCCCCGGCTGGGAACAACGCGCGCGTTTGCTGATGCAGTGGGGCGAGCGCCTGCCCGCGCTGAGCGACGCGGAGCGCTGCGAGGCCAATCGCGTGCACGGCTGCGAAAGTCAGGTCTGGCTGGTCGCGGAGCAACAAGACCAGTGCTGGCAGTTTCGCGCCAGCAGCGATGCGCGCCTGCTGCGCGGGCTGCTGGCGCTGCTGCTGGCGCGGGTCAATGGCCTGAGCGGCGCGGACCTCGCCGCAATCGACCTGAGCGACTGGTTCGGCCAGCTCGGCCTGGCGCGCCAGCTCTCGCCTTCGCGCAGCAATGGCCTGAATGCCGTGCTGCAGCGCATGCGCGAGCTGACGGAACGCGCCTAGAACGCCGAGACCGAGGATCTAGCGACCCGATCGGTCAAGTCGTTTATTCATAGGCTCAAGTCGATCCGCAACCTTGTGGGAGGCGCGCCCTGCGGTGAATGCGGTTAGCAGGGCTGCCAGCTTGCTGCGTCGACGCGCAAGGCACAGGCTTCGCCCCCAGGTCGGGCCTGCCACAGATAAGGCGTAGAACGGCGTACTTGAGTTAACCACTAACCGTACAGGCCACTAGTCCACATGTGCAACGCGCTCGGCCGGCCTGCGCGCGCCGGCCACCAGCTTCTCCACGGTCTTGGCCACGGCGACCATGCCGAAGCTTGCGGTGACCATCATCGCCGCTCCAAAGCCGCCGGCGCAGTCGAGCTTGACCCCTTCGCCGACAAAGCCCTTGTACTGGCACACGCTGCCGTCCGGCTTGGGGTAGCGCAACTGCTCGGTGGAAAACACGCAGGGCACGCTGTAATTACGCCCCGGCGTACGCGAGAACTTGTAGTCGCGGCGCAGGGTCGAACGCACCTTGGCGGCCAGCGGATCGTTCCAGGTCTTGTTGAGGTCGCCGACCTGGATCTGCGTCGGGTCGATCTGCCCGCCGGCGCCACCGGTGGTGACCACCTGGATCTTGCGCCGCTTGCACCAGGAGATCAGCGCCGCCTTGGCGTTGACGCTGTCGATGCAATCGATCACCGCGTCGAGTTGCTCGGTGATGTACTCGGCCATGGTCTCGCGGGTGACGAAGTCCGCCACGGCGTGTACCACGCAGGCCGGATTGATCGCACGGATGCGCGCCGCCATGACCTCGACCTTGCCCCGGCCGACCGTGCTGTCCAGCGCCTGGATCTGCCGGTTGGTATTGCTGACGCAGACATCGTCCAGGTCAAACAGCGAGATCTCGCCGACCCCCGAGCGCGCCAGCGCCTCGGCCGCCCAGGAACCGACGCCGCCGATGCCGACCACCGCGACATGCGCCGCGGCCAGCCGTTCGGCGCCCTCGCGACCGTACAGGCGGGCAATTCCAGCAAAGCGTTGTTCGTCGATCGTCATTTCATCACCTCGATCCCCATTCCCCGGGCAGGCGCGCATTATAGGAAGCTCACCTGGCACACCCAAGTGCCGATTCGACTCAAGCCGGTGAATAACTGCCTATATGGGTTTGCTCAAGCTGACGGCGCTATATCCCGCCGACAACAAGGCCGTCTTCAAGCGCATGGACGCGCCGACCCGCCGGTCCGAATACGGCCTGGATGCCGATGCGATCCCCCAAGTGCTGGCGCAACGGCATGGCCACCCGTTGATACCTGCGGCGAACACCGCGATATTGACCTGGAGGTCAGCGAGCGCATCCCGTTGCGTGCGTTGTACCTGCAGACACAGGCCAAGGGCTGCCGTTTTGCTTTAAGATGGCGACCTTTCCGCTTGACGCCGCTCTGGAGCCGCAATGACTGCCCCCGCCCCGACCCTGACGCCCACCCTGGAACTCGCCTGCGATCTGATTCGCCGTCCGTCCGTCACCCCGGTCGACGAAGGCTGCCAGGAGCTGATGATGCGCCGCCTCGACGCCCTGGGTTTCCAGATCGAAGCCATGCGCATCGAGGAAGTGGACAACTTCTGGGCCAGCCATGGCCAGCAGGATGGTCCGGTGCTGTGCTTCGCCGGGCATACCGACGTGGTGCCGACCGGCCCGCTGCAGGCCTGGCAACACCAGCCGTTCGACGCCCTGATCGACGAGCAGGGCATGCTCTGCGGGCGCGGCGCGGCCGACATGAAGGGCAGCCTGGCGTCGATGATCATCGCGGTCGAGCGCTTCGTCGCCGACCACCCGCTGCATAAGGGCCGCATTGCCTTCCTGATCACCAGCGACGAAGAAGGCCCGGCCCAGCACGGCACCAAGGCCGTGGTCGAGCGCCTGGCCGCGCGGGGCGAGCGCCTCGACTGGTGCATCGTCGGCGAGCCGTCGAGCACCTCGCTGGTCGGCGATACGGTCAAGAACGGCCGCCGCGGCTCGCTCGGCGCCAAGCTCACGGTACGTGGCGTGCAGGGGCATGTGGCCTACCCGCACCTGGCGAAGAATCCCATCCACCTGGCCGCCCCGGCACTGGCCGAACTGGCCAGCGAGCACTGGGACAACGGCAACGCCTTCTTCCCGCCAACCAGCTTCCAGGTCTCCAACCTGAATGCCGGCACCGGCACCACCAACGTGATCCCGGGCGAACTGCAGGCGATCTTCAACTTCCGTTTCTCCACCGAGTCCACGGTCGAAGGCTTGCAGCAGCGGGTCAATGCGATCCTCGACAAACACGGCCTGGACTATCACGTGGAGTGGGCCTTGTCCGGCCTGCCGTTCCTCACCGAACCCGGCGCCCTGCTCGACGCGGTGGCCGCCAGCATCAAGAGCGTGACCGGTCGCGAGACCCAGCCCTCGACCAGCGGCGGCACCTCCGATGGACGCTTTATCGCCACCCTCGGCACCCAGGTGGTCGAACTCGGGCCGGTCAACGCCACCATCCACCAGATCAACGAGCGTGTGCTGGCCAGTGACCTGGAGGTGCTGACCGAGATCTACTATCAGACCCTCGTGAAGCTGCTCGCCTGATGCTGACCTGCCCCCTCTGCCAGGGCGCCCTGAGCGCCGTCGACAATGGGGTGGCCTGCCCCAGCGGCCACCGTTTCGACCGCGCGCGCCAGGGCTACCTGAATCTGCTGCCGGTGCAGCACAAGAACAGCCGCGACCCTGGCGACAACGCCGCCATGGTCGAGGCCCGTCGACGCTTTCTCGATGGCGGCCACTATGCGCCGCTGGCCAAGCGCCTGGCCGAACTGGCCGCGGCATATGCGCCCGCGCGCTGGCTGGATATCGGTTGCGGCGAGGGCTATTACACCGCCCAGCTTGCCGATGCCCTGCCAGAAGCCGACGGTTATGCCCTGGATATCTCCCGCGAAGCGATCAAACGTGGCTGCAAGCGTTCGCCGCAGCTGACCTGGCTGGTCGCCAGCATGGCCCGGGTGCCGCTGGCCGACGCCAGTTGCCAGCTGCTTGCCAGCGTGTTCAGTCCGCTCGACTGGGAGGAAGCCAAACGCCTGCTCGCCCCCGGCGGCGGCCTGCTGCGCATGGGCCCGACCCGCGAACACCTGATGCAACTGCGGCACAAGCTGTATGACGAAGTCCGCGATTACGACGACCAGAAGCACCTCGAGCTGATCCCCGAAGGCATGCGCCTGGCTCACAGTGAAACCCTCAGCTTCAAGCTGCAGCTGAGCAGCAGCGAGGCCCGCGCCGACCTGCTGGCGATGACGCCCCACGGCTGGCGCGCCAGCGCCGAACGGCGCGCCGCGGTGATCGCCGAACCTTTAGAAGTGACGGTTGCCATACGCTACGATTGGATCGAAAAAACTTAGGCTCCCCAGGAACAGATGACCATGCGCCAACCGGATATCGAGATTTACCTGAAAGATGCCGACCACCACGCCATCGCCGCCTGGCTGAGCGAAGCGCTCGGTCCTTGCACGCCCTGGCAGCAGAAAGGCCAGACCTTCAAGTGCCTGGCCGGCGATGTGCCGGTGACCTGGCTGCCGAAGGCCGTCGGCAAGTGGCACAGCCTCTACCTGGAAAGCGCCGCAACCCCCTGGGACGACGACCTGAGCTGCGCCCAGGCGGCCTTTGCCGCGCTCGGCGTTGAAGTACGCTGCGCCCCAGGCAGCTGGCAGGAAGAAGAAAACCACGAGCAAGCTGACCGCTGGATGCGTATCAGCGCCGACGGGGTCGAGGAAATCACCTGGCGCACCGGCTGAGGCACAAGCGCGACGCCTAGCGCCTACGGGCCAGGACACACGAAAAAGCCCGTCATCGACGGGCTTTTTCGTTGCTGTCACAACTCGGGGCGCGCAGACGAGCTGCGCCCTCCCAGCCAGGTGCTCAGCCCATCAACCGTGCTTGCGCCGCCGCCACAACCACAATGCCAGTACGCCGAGCGTCAGCAACAGCGGCATCAGGGCGATATTGACGAACTTCAGGGTGCGCCCTAGCGCTTCGATATCGGCGTTCAGCTGGTAGCGCACCTCGCGCAGTTCCTTGCGGATCTTCAGCTTCTCCTGAAGGAACTGGCGCACCGTGGCCTGCTGCTCCGGGGTCAGCTCCAGCGCCTTGCTCGGGTCGTCGTTCTGCTGCAGCGCCGCAAGTTTCTGCTCGGTGTCCGCCAGGCGCGCCTGCAGGGCCTGCTCCTTCTCGCGGTAACGTGTCTCGGCCTCGCGCTGCAATGCCTCGACCACCTCGAACGGCCGGGTGAAACGTCCGCGCGAACGCACGCTGATCAGCGCCTCGGAACCGGCTAGGTTATCCAGCGCGTTGATCGTGAAGCTGGCGTTGTCCGCCCACGGCTGCGGAATGCGCTGGCCGAAGAAGTCCTGCACCTGGACCCACATGCGGTCGGTGAGCATATCGGTATCGGCGACAACGATGAGGTTGATGTTGTCCGCCTGCTTGAGCCCGTCCTTGCGCCCCTCGATGCCGTCCGGGTAGGCCGACTGCGCCGGGCCGTCGATCCGCGCGGCGAGGCTGTAACGCTCGCCGGTCGGCTGCAGCTCGCGGATCAGTTCTTCCGGGTTCTGCAACATGGCGAAGCGCTTCACGTCGAACGGCATGGCGTACTGCGAGCTCTGGATCAGCGGGATGAAACGGGTCTTGGCGCCCTCCAGCGGCTCGAGCATGCCGGCGGCGGCCACGGTCAGGTTCTCCAGTCCGGCGGTGCTGATGTCCTCCTGGTCCAGGGCGTTCTTCGGCAGGCTCAGCCAGGCGGCATGCCGCACCGGCCGGCGATCCTGGCCCATGCTCACCGACATGGCGTAGGAGCCGTCGCCGAGCACCTGATCCGGCAGCATGCGCAGGCCCCAGGCCTTGAACAGCGGTTCCAGATCGGAGGACTGGTCCAGGGCCATCGCCCCGGGCATCTCGGCCTGGGTATCGGCCTCGCTGAACGGATCGACGAAGGCCAGCAGCTTGCCGCCGCGCAGGACGAACTGGTCGATGGCATAGAGGGTCTGTTGCGGCAACTGCTTGGGGTGCACCAGCAGCAGCACCGAGACATTCTCGGGGATCAGATCGACGTCGGCCTTCAGGCTCTCGATCTGGAACAGTTGGCGGATTTCCTCCATGACCATCCACGGCGGCGTCGGCCGACGAGACGCCATGTCGAAGCCGCCATTGATCTGCAGCCCGGACAGCACGCCGACCACCGGCCGCTCGGGCTTGGCCAGGCTCTGCAGCAGGCGGCTGATCTCGTATTCGAGGAACTCCTCCTGATCCAGAGCGAAGAACGGGATCACCTGCACATCGCCCGCGGCGTTCTTGCCGGCCAGGCCGAAGTAGATCGAGTCGCCGCCCTGCTGCAGAGGAATGGCCTGCAGGCCAAACTCGGCGGCCTTGTCCTCCTCCGCGGAGAAGGGCTCGGGGTCGATGATGTTCAGTTTGAGCTTGCCACCCGCCTCACGCTGGTAGGCTTCGAGCATTTCCTCGACCCGCTTGGCGTAGGTGCGCAGCGCCGGCAGGTCCTTGGTGGCGGTATCGGAGTAGAAGAAGTCCAGCTCCACCGGCTCATCCAGTTCGGCAAGGATCTGCTTGGTACCGGAGGATATGGTGTAAAGCTTCTGCTCGGTCAGATCCAGGCGTGCGCCGGTCAGGCTCAGGCTGGAGAACAGGTTGAAAGCGAGAAACGCCAGGGCGATGAGAACAAGCCCGGCGCCGGAATACATCAGCTTTTTCATGGGCGCCCTCAATCGGCTTTCTTCAGGTCGATGACCACCGCAGTCGCGGCCAACCAGGCCGCGATCAGGGTGAGGAAATACAGCAAGTCACGCAGGTCGATCACGCCCTTGCTGATGGCCTCGAAACGGGTCAGGAAGCTCAGCGACGCCACCGCGTCGATCAGCCATTGCGGTGCCCAGCCATTGAAGCCGTCGAGCACCATGGGAAAGCCGCTGACGATGAACAGGAAGCACACGCTGACCGCCAGGATGAAGGCAATCACCTGATTCTTCGCCAATGCCGACATGCACGAGCCGATGGCCAGATAGGCGCCGGCCAGCAGCCAACTGCCGAGGTAGCCGGTGGCGATCGCGCCGTTATCCGGCTCACCCAGGTAGTTGACCGTGATGATCATCGGGAAGGTCAGCAGCAGCGCCAGGCCGGCGAAAGCCCAGGCGGCGAGGAACTTGCCGGTGACCGCCTCGAAGCGGGTGATCGGCAGGGTCATCAGCAGCTCGATGGTGCCGGACTTGCGCTCCTCGGCCCACAGGCGCATGGCGATGGCCGGCACCAGGAACAGGTACAACCAGGGATGGAAGCCAAAGAAGGGCGCCAGATTGGCCTGGCCACTCTCGAAGAAACCGCCCAGGTAGAAGGTGAACACCCCGGACAGGACCAGGAAGATCACGATAAACACATAGGCCAGCGGCGTGGTGAAATAGCTCGCCAGCTCGCGTTTGAACAGCACCGGTAACTGCCTCATACCACCTCTCCACGGGTCAGGCGGCGGAACACTTCGTCCAGCCGCCCCCGCTCGACATTCAATTCCTTGACACGCCAGCCGCGCTGGACGATCAGCGCATTGACCTGGGCGAAGATCACTTCGCCCGGCTTGGCCAGCACGCTGAGGCTGTGCTCACGTTCGTTATCTTCCACCGCGAGCACGCCCGGCAGGGCCGCCAGCGCCGCCACATCCAGCGGCTCCTCGGCCACCAGGGTGACGGCCTGGTGATAGCGCGAGCGGCTCTCCAATTCCAGTGGGGTGCCATCGGCGAGCAGCTTGCCCTGGGCAATCACCACCGCACGGGTGCACACGGCTGAAACCTCTTCAAGAATATGGGTGGAGATGATCACGATCTTGTCGTGGGCCAGGCTCTGGATCAGCTGGCGCACCTGGTGCTTCTGGTTCGGATCGAGTCCATCGGTGGGCTCGTCGAGGATCAGCACCTTGGGATCATGGACAATCGCCTGGGCCAGCCCGACCCGGCGCTTGAAGCCCTTGGACAGGGTCTCGATGGACTGTTCGAGGACATTTTCCAGCTCGACCTGGGCCACCGCCCTGGCCACCCGCTGACGTTTTTCAGCCCCCTTGAAGCCGCGCACCTCGGCGATGAAGTCGAGGAAACTGCGCACCGTCATGTCGCCGTAACAGGGCGCGCCTTCCGGCAAGTAGCCGATCTGCCGCTGGGCCTTGAGGGTGTCTTGCTGGATATCGAAGCCGAGAATGCGCGCCGTGCCGGAGGTGGGTGCGAGAAAACCGGTGAGCATCTTCATGGTGGTGGACTTGCCGGCACCGTTCGGGCCGAGGAACCCCAACACTTCCCCCCGCTCAACGCTGAAGGACAGGTCGTCCACCACCGTGTGCTGTGCGAAACGCTTGGTTAGCTTGCTTATCTCGATCATGGACCCTCACCAGTGCGCTAACAGATCCTGCTCGCGGCCCGTAAAGCAGCGAAACGGCCTTCAAATGCCGGCGGGACTATAAGGAGTCCAGCATCGACAGTGCAAGCCAAGAACCCGGAAGTCATGCCCCCGAGCAAAGATTGGTCCTTAGATGGCTCAGTCTCTCAGGCGCTGGCTGCCAAGGCCGCAGGGCAAGCGCGGCGTCTTCAACCCGGGTCAGCCCCCTACCGCCAAGCTGCAAGGCCGCCCCAAGGCTACAAGCAAACGGGTCATGACAAGCTTTTGCCGGCACGCCAACGATCCGGCACACTAGCCGCCCCGAGCAAATGCTCGTTTGCACAGCCAGCAGACTCCGTATGACCCGCTCCCCGTTTCGCCGCCTCGTGTTCGGCACCCTGCGCCGCCTGCTGTACCTCTGGGTGCGCTCGGAAACCATCAACCAGTCGGCCTTCAGCCTCAAGCTCGACCGCAGCAAACCCGTGTTCTATGTACTCCAGCTGCCGTCCTTGAGCGATCTGGCAGTGGTCGATACGGAATGTCGCAAGGCCGGACTGCCGCGTCCGATATTGCCTGTGGCGGTGGGCGATCTGCTGGAGCCGGCGGCGTTCTTCTACCTGACCCCGGAGCCGGACTGGCTCGGCCGGCAGGACAAGCGCGGCATTTCGCCGACCCTGCAACGCCTGGTCAGCGCCCTCAGCCAGCACGCCGTGGACGATGTCCAGATCATCCCGGTCAGCGTGTTCTGGGGCCAGTCGCCCGATCGGGAAACCAGCGCCTGGAAGCTGCTGTTCGCCGATAGCTGGGCGGTCACCGGACGCCTGCGCCGGCTGGCCAGCATCCTGATTCTCGGGCGCAAGACCCGCGTGCAGTTCTCCACGCCGATCCAGCTACGTGAACTGGTCGAGCAGGATAAAGGCCACGAACGCACCCTGCGCATGGTCCAGCGCATCCTGCGCGTGCACTTTCGCAACCAGAAGGCCGCGGTCATCGGGCCCGACGTGTCGCACCGGCGCAACCTGGTCAAGGGCCTGGTGCACGGCCCTCAGGTACGCCAGGCGATCATCGAGGAAGCCGAGCGCGACAACATCAGCCTGCACAAAGCCGAAGCCAGGGCACTGCGTTTCGGCAACGAAATCGCCTCGGATTACACCTACACGGTGATCCGCTTCCTCGAACTGCTGCTCAGCTGGTTCTGGAACAAGATCTACGACGGCATCAGGGTCAACCACATCGAAGGCGTGCAGGAGGTGGCCCAGGGTCACGAGGTGATCTACGTGCCCTGCCACCGCAGCCATATCGACTACCTGCTGCTGTCCTACCTGCTGTTTCGCAACGGCCTGACCCCGCCGCATATCGCCGCCGGGATCAACCTCAACATGCCGCTGATCGGCGGTTTGCTGCGCCGCGGCGGCGCCTTCTTCATGCGCCGTACCTTCAAGGGCAATCCGCTGTACACCGCGGTGTTCAACGAATACCTGCACACCCTGTTCAGCAAGGGCTTCCCGGTCGAGTACTTCGTCGAGGGCGGGCGCTCGCGCACCGGCCGCATGCTTCAGCCGAAGACCGGCATGCTCGCCATCACCCTGCGCAGCTTCCTGCGCAGCCACCGCCTGCCGGTGGTGTTCGTGCCGGTGTATGTCGGCTACGAACGGGTGCTGGAAGGCCGTACCTACCTGGGCGAGCTGCGTGGCGCGAGCAAGAAGAAAGAGTCGATCTTCGACATTTTCAAGGTCATAGGGGCGCTCAAGCAGCGCTTCGGCCAGGTCTGGGTGAATTTCGGTGAGCCGATCAAGCTGGCCGAATTCCTCGACCAGGAGCAACCGGACTGGCGCAGCCAGGACTACGGCGCGCAGTTCCGTCCGGATTGGCTGAACAGCGCCACCAACCGCCTCGGCCAACGCGTGGCGCAACACCTCAACGAAGCGGCGGCGATCAACCCGGTCAACCTGGTGGCCCTGGCACTGCTCTCCACCAGCAAGCTGGCCCTGGACGAACCCGCCCTGGCGCGGGTGCTGGATCTCTACCTGGCACTGCTGCGCCGCGTGCCCTATGCGCCGCACACCACCCTACCGGAGGGCGACGGCCAGGCGCTGATCGAGTATGTGCAGGCCATGGGCCTGCTGGCCCAGCAGCGCGACGCACTGGGCAAGATCCTCTATCTGGACGAACACAACGCGGTTCTGATGACCTACTACCGCAACAATGTGCTGCACATCTTCGCCCTGCCCGCGCTACTGACCAGCTTCTTCCAGAGCAGCGCGCGGATCAGTCGTGAACAGATCCTGCGCTACACCCGCGCACTCTACCCCTACCTGCAAGCCGAACTGTTCATGCGTTGGAACCTGGACGAGTTGGACGCCGTGGTCGACCAATGGCTGGCCGCCTTCGTCGAGCAGGGCCTGCTGACCTTCGAGGCCGACGTCTACGTGCGCCCGGTTCCCAGCTCGCGGAGTTTCGTCCTGCTGACCCTGCTCTCGCGCACCATCGCCCAGACCCTGCAGCGCTTCTACATGGCCACCGCCCTGCTGCTCAATGCCGGCCAGCACGCGATCAGCGCCGAGGAACTGGAAGACCTGTGTACCGTGATGGCCCAGCGTCTGTCGATCCTGCACGGCCTCAACGCCCCGGAATTCTTCGACAAGAGCCTGTTCCGCCACTTCATCCAGACCCTCCTCGACCAGGGCGTGCTGCGCCAGGACCCGGCCGGCAAACTCAGCCACCACCCGCTACTCGCCGAACTTGCCGAAGGCGCCGCCAAACGCGTGCTGCCGGCGGAGATCCGCCTGTCGATCCGTCAGGTGGCCATGGACAGAAGCGAGGATGTGCTGGAGCCGGTTTAGCCGGGTGCCGGGCAAGGGGATAGCAACGGGAGTGGCCCGCGCGCGGAGCCTGTCCGCCATCGTCGCGCGCCGGCTTGGCTAGAGAATGTGCGGCGCCGGCCGAAGCGGCCATCGCCGAGCCGCGTCAGGATTGCTGCAGCCTGACGATCAGCCACCCCGGTTCATGCACCTTGCTCCAGGCGCGCCAGCGCACTGCGGAGCAGGGCCGGCTGCATCGGCCGGTCGAGGAAGTAGCCCTGGGCTTCCTCACAGTCGTATTGCTGGAGAATATCGAATTGCTCTTGCGATTCCACACCCTCGGCCGTCACGGTCAGGGAGAGCGCCCGACCGAGGCCGATGATCGCCTTGATGATTGCCTGGCTGTTTTCGCAACCGTCCACACCGGACATGAAACTGCGATCGATCTTCAACCCGTCGAAAGGGAATGTGCGCAGGTAGCCGAGGGACGAATAGCCGGTGCCGAAATCATCCATGGACAGCCGGACGCCCAGATCCTTGAGCGCCTGCATGATCACCAGCGCGCTTTCGGCATCTTCGAGCAGGACACTCTCGGTGAGTTCCAACTCCAGTCTCGACGGCGCCAGGCCGGTCGCGTCGAGGACGTGCTTGACCCGCTCGACCAAGTGTCCGAACTTGAACTCCACCGACGAGAGATTCACCGAAACGATCAGTTGCTCGCCCCAGCTCATGGCTTCCGTGCAGGCGGCGTGCAACACCCAGGAACTCAGGGGCACGATCAAGCCGGTGCTCTCGGCGATTGAAATAAAGCTATCCGGGCTCAGCAGTCCGCGTTGCGGGTGTTGCCAGCGGACCAAGGCTTCGGCCGCGACCATGCGCTTGCCGTTGACGCTATAGCGTGGCTGCAGGAGCAGGCGCAGCTCGTCGTTTTTCAATGCCTGGCGCAGATCGCCCTCCAGCTGGCGCTGCTCCACGGCCCGCTCATTCATGTCGCTGGCATAAAAACGCCAGGTATTGCGCCCGGCCCCCTTGGCCTCGTACAGGGCAATATCCGCATAACGGAGCAACTCTTCCGCCACGCAGGCATCGGCGGGCGCCATGGCTACGCCAATGCTGGTGCCGATAAAAATACTGTGATTGTCGATCTCGAATGGCCGCTCGATACTGGCGACCAGACGCTCGCACAGGTGCTCCACTTCCTCCTGGGTGGATATGCCACTGACAATCAGAATGAATTCGTCACCGCCCATGCGGGCGACCAGGTCGCCATCGCGCAAGCACTGGCGCAGGCGCTGGGAAACCTCGTTGAGAACCTGATCGCCGACTTCATGGCCGAAGGAATCGTTGACCGGCTTGAAGCGGTCGAGGTCGACGCTGAGCATGACCAGCGGATTTTCCGCGCGCGGGACCGCCTTGAGCTTGCCCTCGAGAAACTCCTGCATGCGGTTGCGGTTCGGCAGGCCGGTCAGCGCATCATGCAGCGACAGGTGCTCGATGCGCGCCCGGGCCTCGACCTCTTCGGTGATATCGCTGACAGTCCCGCGGTAGCCTGCCGCGACCTGCAGATCGGCAACGGCGCGCATGGAGAGTCGGCAGGTGCGCAGACGGCCATCCTGGGCGCGGTAATGACATTGCCGGGTGCCGCTGGAGGCCCTGCCACTGCGCTTGCTCAACCAGACGGACAAGCCACCGGGACAGTCGATGAACTCCTCGAGCGGTCTCCCCAGCCAGTCGCGCTCGGCATGCCCGGTCACCGCCTGAAAGCGCGCGGAAAGGTAGGTCAAGCGCAGCTCGGCATCGACCTCCCAGATCCAGTCCGAGGCCGCTTCGGCGACATCGCGAAAGCGCGCCTCACTGGCCGCCAGCGCGCGCTGGCTCGCGTACAGGGAGGCATAGCTGGTCTCGATCTCACGCGCGGCAGCCATGGCCCGGCGCAGGGTCAACCAGGTGACAAAGGCAAAGATGATCCCGGCCAGGGCCAGCAGCGGCAAAACCAGGTGCAGCAACTGATCGCCGGGCCGGGCCGGCTGCCAGCGCAACAGCACCTGCTCGCCGTTGAGGGTGGGCAGTGGCAACGAGGCGGCATCTTGCGCATCGGCTGGCGGATTAGCCACCTGCAGCTTGTCGATACCGAAACCCTCTCCGAGCGCCTGCAGCTTGTCCGGCCCGAGCCGATCGACAAAGAGCAAAACGGATGCCGGACCCGGCTCTTCGACTACCTGCGGGTCGCCTCCAGGGGTAAGGCCCGCAGCAGCAATCAGCGCCGGCTGACCGGCTATTTGCATAAAGCCCACGACCGGTTCTTCATCCCCGGCCTGCTCGCGTGCCTGCGCGAGCAGACCGGCTATGTCTTGCTGCAGCCACTGCTGCACCGAGGTTGCCACACGCTGACCGTCGACCACTGCATAAGAGGTGGAACCGTCAGCCGCGACGACAAACAGACCCTCAAAGGCGAAATCCTCGAACAGGCTGGGACCCAGATTCCGCCGCGTGTAGGCCCACTCGAGATCGACCCTGGCATGCAGATTCCGGTAGGCATCGCCCCAAAAGGCGTAGTCGCTGATAATCGCCAGAATCGACTTCTCTCGAGCCTGGGTGGCCTTTGCCACATAGAAGCGGCCCTGTTCGAGCGCCCGGGTGTTCTGCTGCAGCGCAATCTGCACCAACGCCGCACTGGCCACTACAAACAGCACTAACAGCAAGGCCGAGATAAGCAGCAACGCCCGGCGTGTGGCACTCGAATTGGCGGCGCCGATGGCCGGTTGACGGGACAGCTCTGCTGTTGGCGACATGAAAAATCCTCGACCAGTCGGTGATGTGGCGCGAAGCAGGTGAAAGCCAAGGGATACGCGAGCACCAAGGCACCAAGGCACCAAGGCATTATGCCATCACGCCAATCAACACCCGCCACAAAACGGAGCCGCGCAGTCACTCGACTGCGCCACAGTGTCGCCAAAGGCATTGGGAAAATCGTGAACGGCCGTCATATCCGGCGAATAATTAAGGCAGCCAAGCTACGGTATCTTGGGCTTTGTCCGCAAGATCAAGCGCACGGCACCGCCGAGGATGGCGGTTGGAATGGATCACTACAGGCCAAGAGCGCAGCTCCACCATCGGCCAGCGCGACGAGCGCAGGAGACAGTCAGCCGTTATGGCTGCCCTGCTGATGCAGGATCAAGATGACTCACCACCCCCTGCCAGCAGGGTGGATTCCGCAGGACATCGCCCGTCCGCTATTCTGAGATCTGCCGGATATCCAGCAGCACCCACACCTCGTAACCCTTGGCGCGCGCGGCTTTTTCGGCCTCGAGCTGGGCGGCGAGCGTGCTGATCGAGCGCGAACGATGCTCGAAACGGAAAGGCGGCCCACCATTCTTGCGCACGCTCAGTTCGACGAGCGTGTAACTGGATGCTGGTTTGGGCTGCGACTGTGCTTGTTTCGGCGGAGCTGGGTCGAGGCCCAAGGCGCGGCGCATCTCGCCTTCTGAGAGGTTGGTTTCGGTCAAGCTAGAGCCCTATTGCATTAATCAGTGTCATTGTTGAGCCGGACTTTGCGGGGCATTTCGCGGCAAAGTGCAGCAAGGACGGTGAATCTTGCCAATTCACCGCAGATCAAGGTGGATAGTGCCACGTCGACCTAAATAAGTGGATACGCAGTGCGTTACCTACCCCGACTTGTGGCTTGTGGCGTTAATCCAGCCGACCAACGGACTAGTGCCAAGCCAGGCGGCGATTGTCTAGGCTGTAATTGCCGATCTTGCCAACGCGCCATCACGTCTGGAGGTTTACCATGCAACTCCAAGGTTCCTGCCATTGCGGCGCGGTAGCTTTCAGCCTGAGCAGCGCCCATCCCTATCCCTACCAGCGTTGCTACTGTTCGATTTGCCGCAAGACCCAGGGCGGCGGCGGTTACTCGATCAACCTCAGTGGCGATGCGCGCAGCCTGAAAGTCACCGGGCGCAAGCAGGTCGCCATCTATCACGCCAAGATCAAGCGTGAAGGCGAGCGCCGTGCCCATACCAGCAGTGCCGAGCGGCATTTCTGCCGACTCTGCGGCAGCGCCCTGTGGCTCTTCAGCCCGCAGTGGCCGGAGCTGATTCACCCCTTCGCCTCGGCCATCGATACGCCACTGCCGGTGCCGCCGGAACACACCCACCTGCTACTCGACTCGAAAGCGTCCTGGGTCGAAGTCGACGAGCGCCCCGGCGACCTGCTATTCGCCGGCTACCCCGAAGAATCCATCGCCCAGTGGCATGAGCGGCTTGGCCTGAGTTGCTGACGGCTGGCCAGCCGCGAGCCCGACGCTGGCAGGTCGCCGGTTTGGTCGACCCCGCCAGTGCGGGTAAGATGGCGGCATGATTAAACACAGCCCAACGTTTTCACTCGATCACGAACGCCTGCTCGACACCCTGATCGCCAGCGACAAGCTGCTGATCATTCAGGACCTGGACGGCGTCTGCATGGGCCTGGTGCGCGACCCGCTGACCCGAACCATCGAACCGCGCTATGTGCAGGCGGCCCGTCAGTTGGCGGGACACTTCTTCGTCCTCACCAACGGCGAACACATCGGCAGGCGCGGGGTGAACGGCATCGTCGACAATGCCTTCCCAGCCCCCACCCAAGCCCGCGAGCAAGGCCTCTACCTACCGGGACTGGCGGCCGGCGGCGTACAACTGCAGGACCGCCACGGCCAGGTCTCCCACCCCGGCGTCAGCGAGGCCGAGCTGGCCTTCCTGAAGACGCTACCGGGCAAGGCCGAGCGCTTCCTCGGCGAACTGCTGGCCGCACCACCCTATGCCCTCGCGGCGCCGGAGATAGACGCCCTGGTTGGCGCCAGCGTACTGGACAACCTCGCCTCACCGACGCTCAACATCAACAGCCTCTACCAGCATTTCAGCGACCAGCCGGCGCTCTACCAGCAGTTGCAACACGCCGTCGAAGGCTTCATGGCCCACCTGCTGCAACAGGCCGCCGCCTGCCAACTGCAGGAGTCCTTCTTCGTCCACTACGCACCCAATCTCGGCAGCGACGCCCAGGGCCTGGAACGGGTCAAATACAGCGCCGGCGACGACGCCGGCACCACCGACTTCCAGTTCATGCTCAAGGGCGCGATCAAGGAAGTCGGCGTACTGGTGATCCTCAATCACTACTATCACCAACACACCGGAGCCTACCCGCTGGGCGCCGACTTCAACGCCCGCCAGGCCCCGCGCGAGCGCGACGCCCTGCTGCAACTGGCGCGCGAGCACTTCGACCCGGCCCAGATGCCGCGCATCGTCGGCGTGGGCGACACGGTCACCTCGGCCAGCCGCACGCTGGATGGCCAGACCCAGCAACTGCGCGGCGGCAGCGATCGCGGCTTCCTGACCCTGGTGCAGGAGCTGGGCAAGGTCTTCGACAGCAACAATTGCGTGGTCTACATCGACAGCAGCGGCGGCGAAGTCGATCGCCCGGGCCTGGATGCAATGCACCTGCAGCGCCGGGCGGCCGATCCCGGCCTGGAACCCTGGCCGGCAGCCGCTGGCATCAGCGACCCCGCCGACCCACTCGGCCTGGATGTGGTGTTCTGTGCTGGCCATGACCAATACGTGACGTTCTTCTGCAGCCTGGCCGAGCGCTACGCGGGCCGCACTGGCGCCGCATAACCGGGCGCAGTCGCTCTGCAACAGCCGCCTAGCGCGCCGCCAGCAAGCGCCGGACTTCCCGCTGCACCATGCTGGCGTATTCGGGTGGCGTCATCTGCGCCAGCTGCGCCAGCTGCGCACGCAACCATTCGTCCCACTTGCCTTTGCGCTTGCTCTTTTCCCCGACCAGACGCGCCGCTTCGACCTTGGTGCGGTGCAGGTTCTGCTGCCAGAGCTCGAACAGCCGGGCCTTTTCCGCTTCCTCGATGTTGCGTTGTTCGCTGGATTTGTTTGCCAAGTTGAAGCTCATCGAGCACTCCTGCCGCAGGAAAAAGGGCGCGAATTCTACCCATTTTCTCCGTTTTGGCCAGGCTTGATTCGCCGCTACCGGGGTCCACTGGTGCACCGCCTGCTGCGAGTGACAGCCCCAGGTGCTGCACGCTGGCACGCCCTTCCGCGCACCTCTGGCTCAACTCTTCAGCCGGTAACCGGTCTTGAAGATCCAGCCAACGGTGAGCACGCACAGCAGCAGGAAGGTGAAGATCATCCCCAGGCTTAGCACCACGTTGACATCGGAGACGCCGTAGAAGCTCCAGCGAAAGGCGCTGATCAAATACACCACCGGGTTGAACAGGGTCACCGTCTGCCACGCCGGCGGCAGCATGCTGATCGAGTAGAAACTACCGCCGAGGAAGGTCAGCGGGGTGACGATCAGTGCAGGGACTATCTGCAGTTTCTCCCAGCCGTCGGCCCAGACGCCGATGATGAAGCCGAACAGGCTGAAGGTCAGCGCGGTGAGCACCAGCAGGGCCAGCATCCAGAAGGGATGGAGGATCTGGTAGTCGACGAACAGCCGCGCGGTGACCAGGATCACCAGGCCCAGCACGATCGACTTGGTCGCCGCCGCGCCGACGTAGCCGATGAGGATTTCCAGGTAGGACACCGGCGCCGAGAGCAGCTCGTAAATGCTGCCGGAATACTTGGGCATGTAGATGCCGAACGAGGCATTGGAGATGCTCTCGGTGAGCAGCGCCAGCATGATCAGCCCGGGCACGATGAAGGCGCCGTAGCTGACGCCCTGGATCTGGGTCATGCTCGAGCCGATGGCCGAGCCGAACACCACGAAGTACAGCGAGGTGCTGATCACTGGGGTGGCGATGCTCTGCAGCAGGGTGCGCCAGGTGCGCGCCAGTTCGAACAGGTAGATGGCGCGGATCGCGTAGAAATTCATGCGCGTGCCTCCCTGACCAGTGAGACGAAGATGTCTTCCAGCGAACTCTGGCTGGACTGCAGGTCCTTGAAGTCGATGCCGTGCTGGGCCAGGTCCTTGAGCAGCTCGGCGATGCCGGTGTGCTCGTGCTGGGCGTCGAAGGTGAACACCAGGGCATGGCCCTCGTCCGCCAGCTCCAGCCGATGGCCGTTGAGTTCGGCGGGTATGCTCGCCAGCGGCTGCTGCAGCTGCAGGGTCAGCTGCTTCTTGCCGAGCTTGTGCATCAGCACCTGCTTGTCTTCCACCAGGATGATCCGGCCCTTGCTGATGATGCCGATGCGGTCGGCCATCTCCTCGGCCTCCTCGATGTAGTGGGTGGTGAGGATGATGGTCACCCCACGGGCGCGCAGGCCGCGGACCATGGCCCACATGTCGCGGCGCAGTTCGACGTCGACCCCGGCGGTGGGTTCGTCGAGAAACAGGATCTGCGGTTCGTGGGACAGCGCCTTGGCGATCATCACCCGGCGCTTCATGCCGCCGGACAGCTCCATGATCTTGGCGTCGCGCTTGTCCCACAGCGACAGGTCGCGCAGCAGGCGTTCCAGGTAGGCCGGATCGGGCTTCTTGCCGAACAGGCCGCGGCTGAACTTGACCGTGGCCCAGACCGTCTCGAACACGTCGCTGACCAGTTCCTGGGGTACCAGGCCGATCTGCGCGCGAGCCGCGCGATAGTCGGCAATGATGTCGTGACCGTCGACCAGCACCCGCCCGCTGCCCGGGTTGACGATGCCGCAGATGATGCTGATCAGGGTGGTCTTGCCAGCGCCGTTGGGCCCGAGCAGGGCGAATATCTCGCCCTGGCGAATTTCCAGGTCGATGCTTTGCAGCGCCGGATGGCCGGAGGCGTAAGTCTTGCTCAGTTGCTGGATCGAGATCACCGATTGCACGGGATGGCCTTGCCTGGAATAGAGAGAGGCAGAGTGTAAGTAACTTGGGGTGGGGTGTAGCAAGTGCCAGGCGCGATATCGTTCTGACACGGCGGGCGATATTCAGCGGCTGGAAACCTATTGAGCGCCGTCGCCAGACCGTCTTCAGGCGTTCGCAGCGCAACGCCGCAGCCGCAAGCCTAAATCCGTAGGATAGGTTACTGGCCGAACGGCGCTTGAGGCCGGCGCGCGGCGCTAGCATGATGAACGCCATGAAGCCGACTCCCGATTGCGCACAAGCCGAGGCCGCGCTGGCGGCCTTCCACCCGGCGGTCGCCGCCTGGTTCCGCGGCCAGTTCGCCGCGCCCACGCCGGCCCAGCGCCAAGCCTGGCCGGCGATCGGCGCCGGGCGCTCGACCCTGGTGGCCGCGCCCACCGGCTCGGGCAAGACCCTCACCGCCTTCCTCGCCGCCATCGACACCCTGGTGCGCGAGGGCCTGGCCGCTGGCGGCGAACTGGCCGAGCGCTGCAGCGTGGTCTACGTCTCGCCGCTCAAGGCGTTGTCTAACGATATCCGCCTCAACCTGGAGCAACCGCTGGCCGGCATCCGCGCCGAGCTGCAGCGCCAGGGCCTGGCCGATGTGGCCATCCGCACCGCGGTGCGCACCGGCGACACCAGCCCCGGCGAGCGCACGGCGATGCGCAAGCGCCCGCCGCACATCCTGGTCACCACCCCGGAATCGCTCTACGTGCTGCTCGGCTCCGAGTCCGGGCGCGAGATGCTCAGCGGCTGTCGCAGCCTGATCATCGACGAGATCCACGCCATCGCCGGCAGCAAGCGCGGCAGCCACCTGATGCTCAGCGTCGAACGTCTGGAAGCGCTGTGCCATCGCCCGCTGGTACGCATCGGCCTGTCCGCCACGCAGAAACCGCTGGCGGCGGTGGCGCGCTTTCTGCTCGGCAACCAGGCACCCTTGCCAGCGCCCGATCCGCCGGTCGAACAGGCCGAACTGGCGCGACTGCCGGCGCGCCCCGACGACTGCGTGATAGTCGATATCGGCTACACCCGCGTCCGCGACCTAGCCCTCGAACTGCCGCCGGTGCCGCTCGAGGCGGTGATGAGCAACGAGGTCTGGGAACTCGTCTACGAGCGCCTGGCCGAGCTGGCGCAACAACACCGCACCACCCTGGTATTCGTCAACACCCGACGCCTGGCCGAACGCGCCTGCCGTCACCTGGCCGAGCGCTTGGGCACCGACGCGGTGGCCGCGCACCATGGCAGCCTGGCCAAGGAACTGCGCCTGGACGCCGAGCAGCGCCTCAAGCGCGGCGACCTCAGGGTGCTGGTGGCCACCGCCTCGCTGGAACTGGGCATCGACATCGGCGAGGTCGAGCTGGTCTGCCAGCTCGGTTCGCCACGCAGCATCGCCGCCTTCTTGCAGCGGATCGGTCGTTCCGGCCACAGCGTCGGCGGCACGCCCAAGGGCCGGCTGTTCCCGCAGTCGCGCGACGAGCTGATCGAGTGCGCGGCGCTGCTCGACTGCGTGCGCCGTGGCGAGCTGGACAGCCTGAGCATTCCCCAGGCGCCGCTGGACGTGCTGGCCCAGCAGATAGTCGCCGAGGTGGCGTGCCGCGAATGGCGCGAGGACGATCTGTTCCAGCTGCTGAGCCGCGCCGCGCCCTACATGGATCTGCCGCGCGAGCGCTTCGACGCCCTGCTGAAGATGCTCGCCGAGGGCTACAGCGGCCGCCGTGGCGTGCGCGCCGCCTATATCCACCGCGACGCGGTCAACCACCGTCTGCGCGGCCGGCGCGCCGCGCGCCTGACCGCCATCACCAGCGGCGGCACCATCCCCGATACTGGCGACTACGCGGTGTTGCTGGAACCCCAGGGCCTGACGGTGGGCAGCCTCAACGAAGACTTCGCCATAGAGAGCATGGCCGGCGATGTGTTCCAGCTGGGCAACCAGTCCTACCGCATCCTGCGCGTGGAGCCGGGCAAGGTGCGGGTCGAGGACGCCCGGGGCCAGGCGCCGACCATCCCCTTTTGGCTCGGTGAGGCGCCGGGGCGCAGCGACGAACTCTCGGCCGGGGTAGCGCGCCTGCGCGCGGCGGTCGAGCAGCAGCTTGAGCAGGATGAGGAAGCGGCCACGGCCTGGCTGATGCGGGACGTCGGCCTGAGCCTGTCCGCCGCGCAGCAGATCGTCGACTACCTGGCCCGCGCCCGCGCCGCCCTCGGCGGCCTACCGACCCAGCAGCGCCTGGTGATGGAGCGCTTCTTCGACGAGTCCGGCGGCATGCAGCTGATCATCCACTCGCCCTTCGGCAGCCGCCTCAACCGCGCCTGGGGCCTGGCCCTGCGCAAGCGCTTCTGCCGCAGCTTCAACTTCGAGCTGCAGGCCGCCGCCACCGAGGACGCGCTGATTCTCTCGCTGGCCACCAGCCACAGCTTCCCGCTCGATGAGGTGTGGCACTACCTGCACAGCAACAGAGCCGAGCACCTGCTGATCCAGGCCGTGCTCGATGCGCCGCTGTTCGCCGTGCGCTGGCGCTGGAACGCCGGCGTGGCCCTGGCCTTGCCGCGCTTTGCAGGCGGACGCAAGGTGGCGCCGCAGCTGCAGCGCATGCGCAGCGAAGACCTGCTCGCTACTGTGTTCCCCGATCAGGTGGCCTGCCTGGAGAACATCGTCGGCGAACGCGAGATCCCCGACCACCCGCTGGTGGCCCAGACCCTCGACGACTGCCTGCACCAGGCCATGGACTGCGAGGCCTGGCTGGCCCTGCTCAAACGCATGGAGGCCGGCGACATCGAGCTGCTCGCCCGCGACCTGCCGGCGCCCTCGCCACTGGCCGCGGAAATCCTCAGCGCCCGCCCCTACGCCTTCCTCGACGACGCGCCACTGGAGGAGCGGCGTACCCAGGCGGTGCAGAACAGGCGCTGGCGCGAGCCGGAATCCAGCGACGAACTCGGCGCCCTGGATGCCGAGGCCATCGACGCGGTGCGCCAGGAGGCCTGGCCCGAGGTGCGCGACGCCGACGAGATGCACGAGGCGCTGCTGAGCCTCGGCGCCATCCGCCAGGCCGAGACCGAGGCCAATCCCGGCTGGCCGGCCTGGTTGGCGCAGCTGGCCAAGGGCAAGCGCGCCACCTGCCTGCAGCTCGATGGCGCGCCGGCGCTGTGGCTGGCGGCCGAACGCCTGGGCCAATGGCAGGCGCTGCATCCGCACGCCCGCTTCACACCGGCGATCCAGGCACCCGATGGCTTCGACACGCCCTGGACGGTCGAGGCGGCCCTGGTCGAGCTGGTTCGCGCGCGCCTCGGCGGTTTCGGCCCCTTGACCCTGGCGCGGCTCGCCGCCGACCTGCACCTGGAAGAACCCGCGATCAACCTCGCCCTGCTCGCCCTGGAGCGCGAAGGCTATGTGCTGCGCGGGCGCTTCAGCCCTGGCGCCCTTGAGGAGCAATGGTGCGAGCGCCATCTGCTGGCGCGCATCCACCGCTACACGGTAGGGCGCCTGCGCCGCGAGATCGAGCCGGTGGCGCGCGCCGACTTCATGCGCTTTCTGTTCGACTGGCAGCGCCTCGCCCCCAACTTGCGGGTGCGCGGCGCCGAGGCCCTGGCCGGGGTGCTCGGCCAGCTGGAAGGCTTCCAGGCCGCGGCCGGCGCCTGGGAGAGCGAGCTGCTGCCGAGCCGCGTGGCCGACTACGGGATCAACTGGCTGGACGACCTGTGCCGCTCCGGGCGCCTGGTCTGGTGCCGCCTGGCCGGGCGCAGCCGTAGCGCCGGCGGGCCGCTGCGCAGCACGCCGATCGTCCTGCTGCCGCGCCACCACCTGGGCCTGTGGCGCGCCTGCCTGGGCGAGGCGCCGGCGGCCGAACCCTCGCCGCGTGCCGCGCGCGTGCGCCAGGTGCTGGCCGACCAGGGCGCGCTGTTCTTCGACGAGCTGCAGGGCGAGGCGCACCTGCTGCGCAGCGAACTGGAGGACGCCTTGGGGGAACTGGTCAGCCTCGGCCTGGCCAATGCCGACAGCTTCGCCGGCCTGCGTTCGCTGTTGCTGCCGGCGGCCAAGCGCAGCCAACAGCAGCGCCGCGCCCATCGCGCCCTGGCCAATATGCAGGACGCCGGGCGCTGGGCCCTGCTGCGCGGTCGCGGCGAGGAGGCAGCGAACGCCGAGGCCCTGGAGCATGTGGCGCGCAGCCTGCTGCGCCGCTACGGCGTGGTCTGCTGGCGCCTGCTGGAGCGCGAGGCCGACTGGCTGCCGTCCTGGCGCGAGCTGTTGCGGGTCTACCAGCGCCTCGAGGCGCGTGGCGAGATTCGCGGCGGGCGCTTCGTCGCCGGGGTTTCCGGCGAGCAGTTCGCCCTGCCGGAAGCCGTGGCGCTGCTGCGCGAGGTGCGCAAACGCCCGAGCGACGGCAGCCTGATCGGCCTGTCCGCCTGCGACCCGCTGAACCTGCTGGGCACCCTGCTGCCCGGCAGCAAGGTGCCGGCGCTGGCCGGCAACCGCCTGCTGTATTGCGACGGCGTGCCGGTGGCGAGCCTGGTCGCCGGCAAGATCCAGCTGCTGCAGGAGGCCGACACCTTCACCGCCGGGCAATGGCAGGCTGCGCTGATCCGCCAGAGCGGCCTGCCCGCCTCCCTCAGTCACCGCCTGCACCGCGCCGGCTCACCGCCCTGACGCAAGCCGCTATCGCGCAGGCGGGACTTCGCGCCACGACGAGGCACGCATCGGCCAATCTGGCGGCTCAAGGCCGCCGCATGCCCGGATCGGCGCGGAGGCCGCTGCCCGGGGCAAGGTTCGGCCGCCGCACAAGGCGGCGCGGCCGACCCTGCTGCTCGTCCGGCTGCTGCCGAGCAAGCCTGCTTAGGCCTTGAACCTGCGCGTCTTGAAGCTGATGCTCCTCTTGAACTCTTCCACCGTACCAATGCGCCGCAGGTCCGCCCAGGTTCCCTTGTAATAGGGCACTACGTTGCGGTCGGTCCAGGGCGTGGTCAGGTCGCCCATCACGCCGTTGAAGTGGCCGAACTGCATGAAGGTCTGGTTGCGCTTGATATCCGCCTCCAGGTAGGCCAGCGCGAAGGACGAACCGTAGTCGTTGTACACCTCGACCACGTCCCCGGAGGCAATCGCCAGGGCTTGCGCATCCTCGGGATTTATTTCCAGATAGGCCATCGGCACGCGGCGCCGCACGAACTCGTTGTACTGGTCGTGGTAGAGCGTTTGCCAGACCTCGTTGATGCGCCCGTTGTTGATCCAGAAGCGGTATTTCTCCTTCTGCTCGGCCACCGGCTTCGGCAAGCCTGGCCAAGGTGCCGGCTTGAACTGCGCCTTGCCGTCCGCGGTGTCGAACTTGTAGTCGCTGTAGAGCATCTCGGTGCCGATCAGTTTGCCGTCGCGGTATTCCTTGACCGGTAACTGCACGCCGTTGTTGCCCATGGCACGCAGGCGCTGATAGGTGACCAGGTTGCCGGTGGCGCCGCCCTGGCTGTCGATCGGGCCGGCGCCGGCCTGGCCGGCCATGCGGAAACCGTCATTGAAGGCATCTTCCTCGCTCTTCCAGTCGAAGCCGGCAAAGCGCGCGGCCATGTCCTGCTTGCCTTCGGCGGCATACAACTGCTGAAGGCTGTTGGCGATCGCCGCGGCGATCAGGCAGTCGGGTTTGGCCGAACCGGGGGGATCGGTGAATCGCTCCGATAGCCGCAGCCGGCGCTCGCCGTTCATCGAGGTGAGGTTCATCTCGCCCGGATGGGCGGCCGGCAGCATCAGGTGCGCGGCCTCCGCCAGCTTGGTCGGATAGAGGTTGATATTGACCAGGAACAGCCCGCCTTTGTTCTTCAGCGCATCGTAGATCGCCTCGACCCGCTGCGCAGTCGAACCGCCACGAACACTGGCCATGGCGTCCCGGACGATGTTGGCGCGACGCAGGATGACCGTGCGGTGCTGTTCGGCATTCAGGGTGGTCTGGAACGGGTTGGCGCCCCAGGCGGTATACATCATGCCCTTGCCCTTGATGATTTCCTGATCCACGTAGATCTTCGAATCGCCCGGATAAGGCGGGCGGGTGTAGCCCTCCTGGTGCCCGCCCATCCGCACCACCCCGGTACCGCGGCGGCCGACGTTATGGCTCGCCAGCACCAGGTCGACCAGGGCGGACTGGATCAGGTAGTTGTCATTGCCCCAGATGATGCCTTTTTCGTAGGCGTGCATGGCGCGCGGACGGTGGCCTGACGCCTTGGGCTTGTAGGCCCACTCGGCCGCCCGCTCGAGCTTGTCCAGCGGCACGCCGGTGACGCGGCTGGTGTCCTCGAGCGTCATGCGGTTGGCTTGCAGCACCTGGGCGAAATCCTTGGTGTGCGCCGCGATGAATTCCTTGTCGTGCCATCCCTGGTCGACCACGTAGGTCAGCAGGCCGTTGAACAGGGCGATATCCGTGCCCGGCTCGATGTCCAGGTGCAGCACGTTGTCCTTGCCGGCCGCCTGTTCGGCGATGGCGATGGTCGGCGTCCGGCGCGGATCGACGAAGATGATTTTCGCCGGGGCGATGCTCTCGCCGGGGAAGCGCTGCTTACGCTGCGCGACCGTCTGGCCCTGCAGGTTGGGTAGCCAGTGGGCGAGGAAGTAGTTGGTCTGGGTTTCATAGGAATTGCAGCCGATGGCCAGGATCACGTCGGCCAGCTCGGCATCGGCATAGCTGTTGTTCAGCTCGCCAATGCCCATCTCGCGCGTGGCGTGGCACTCGGAGTTGTAGGCCGGGCGGTTGTGGATGCGCACCAGCGGCGTTTTCAGCGCGCTGAACATCAGCTTGCCGGTGCCCCAGGTGTTCTCGAAACCGCCGCCGGCGCCGCCGTGGTCGAAGCAGTCGAAGGCCAGTGCGCTGGGCCCGTCATTATCGAGAATCTTCTTGGTCACTCCGGCATAGAGCGCCAGCGCCTCCTCCCAGCTGGTGTCGACCCACTGGTCGCCGACATACAGCCGCGGGCTGCGCAGGCGCTCCCGGCCTACGCCCTCGCTGGTGTACATGACCCTGGCCAGTTGGCCGCCGCGGGTGGACGACAGCCCCTTGTTCACCAGGCACTCCTTGTCCGGCACGATCATGATGTTGTAGCGCTGGCCGTCCTGGTCGGTGATGGTGTTCTGCATCGCCGGGGTCAGGGTGACGGCCAGGGCCGGCAACTGCTGGCGGAAATCCAGGCCGAGGGCATTGTCGCCGGGGGCCCGCCCGCCTTCCTGGCTCTCCGGCCATTTGTACACGTGATAGCCGCAACCGACGATGCAGAAGTGGCAGGCGAGGTTGGTCTTCTGTGCCCCAGGTGGAGGCAGTGCCACACGATCTTTATTGGTAGCCATGTGAATCTCCTTGTCACAGGAGGTTGGACTGACGTCCGTAGATCAACCCGTCAACGGCGACTGCAGTTACCGTATCGTCATCGGGGTTGTATACGAGCACTATGCTGGGCAGGTTCTCGGTAGCTTGGCCGGAAACCATCTGGCCGACATGCTCAGGGTCGAAGATGCTGAAGTGACAGGGGCATTTGAACAGCCGCTGCTCCGCGTCATAGGTCACCGGGCAGCCCATGTGCGTGCACAGCGTGCTGTAGGCGACAATGTCGCGCTGCGGGCCGACCCCACCGGGAACGGGGGTGCCCATCTTGATCAGTAAACAGGGTGAAGTGTCGTCGGGGTAGGCGAACGTGACCGGCGTATTGGCCTGCAGTTGCTGCGCCTTGCTGATCGCACGCATGGGGTATGGGAGATTGACCCGGCCCTCCGCGCTCGAGGTTGCGGCCTGGGTCAGGGCGGGCACGCCGATGACCACGCTCGCGGCCACCCCGCCTCCCGCCTTGAGAAAAGTTCTTCTGGAAATCGTTGCCATCTCTGCCTCCGCATGACGCTTGCGATGCAGTCGGCCCTGTCTGTCTCGTAAGCGACTCTGGTTTCAACAACCTCAGCATAGGAGAGAAAATCCGGGGGCGCGGCCAACAGGGCTCGAATGGCGGGCCAACCGCCAGAAAGCATGCCTGCAGCGCCCCAAAAAAGGGATCAGTCCACCCGCCCGCACCCTTATGGTTCATCGCCCGGCGCTGGGGCGCTGGCCACGTGGCAGCCGCTGGACGCCCGCGAGAACACCTGACCAGCGCCCGCCACGGTCCGCGCGGGCCCTGCTTGGCCAATCCGCCAGGCCCGGGTTGCCGGCTGCACGGGCCCAGGGCGGATGTCGGCACGAAACCTGCTAATGCTCTGCCAACAGCTGCCAAACCTTCGGCAGCACATCCCAGATGGTCACCGCCGACCAGCGGCCTGCACAGGCACAGGATGGGTGAAACGGACAGCGCGGTCCGGGCACTTCACCCCACACCCCCATGAATACCAGGCAAAGACGCCTGGAGCTGACAGACAGCTCCAGGCGTTTTTTTTTGCTGGCCGTGCCCCTGGCAACGGCTTCGACTGAGGAACGGCTATGAACTCTCTCGACACTCCGATCAAGCGCGAAACCCTGATCGTCATCGGCAACGGCATGGTCGGCCATCATTGCGTCGAGCAACTGATCGAACAGGGCGCGCTCGCCCACTATGACGTGCAGGTGTTCGGTGAGGAGCGCCAGCGCGCCTACGACCGCGTGCACCTGTCCGAGTATTTCGGCGGTCGCGATGCCGAGTCCCTGGCCTTGGGCGAACCCGATCTCTATGCCCGCCACGGCGTGCAGTTGCACCTCGGCGTGCAGGTGCTGGAAATCGACCGCGAGCGCAAGCAAGTGGTCACCAGCGCCGGCCGTCAGGCCTACGACCGCCTGGTGCTGGCCACCGGCTCCTACCCCTTCGTGCCGCCGATTCCCGGTGCCGAGGGCAATTCGCGCCTGGTCTACCGCACCCTCGACGACCTCGACGCGATCCGCGCGGCAGCCGCCAATGCCCGCCGTGGCGTGGTGGTCGGCGGCGGCCTGCTCGGTCTGGAAGCGGCCAACGCCCTGAAATCCCTGGGCCTGGAAGCCCACGTGGTCGAGTTCGCCCCACGCCTGATGCCGGTGCAACTGGATGCCGACGGCGGCGCCGCGCTCAAGGCGCGCATCGAAGCCCTGGGCGTCGGCGTGCACCTGTCGCGCGCCACCCAGGAAATCGTCCCCGGCGAGGAATATGCCTACCGGATGAACTTCAATGACGGCGACTTCCTCGAAGCCGACCTGATCGTGTTCTCCGCCGGCATCCGCCCGCAGGACGCCCTCGGCCGCAGCGCCGGCCTGGAGATCGCCGCGCGCGGCGGCCTGGTGGTCGACAACGACTGCCGCAGCAACGACCCGGACATCTTCGCCATCGGCGAATGCGCCTCCTGGAACGGCAGCATCTTCGGCCTGGTCGCGCCGGGCTACAGCATGGCGCGCAGCGTCGCCACCCAGTTGGCGGGCGGCGACTACCAGCCCTTCACCGGCGCCGACATGTCGACCAAGCTCAAGCTGCTCGGCGTCGACGTCGGCTCCATCGGCGATGCCCACGCCGCCACCCCGGGCGCCAAGAGCTACCGCTTCATCGACGAGGCCAGCGCCAGCTACCGGCGTTTAGTCGTTTCCGCCGATGGCAAGCAGGTGCTCGGCGCGGTGCTGGTCGGCGACAACAGCTACTACGACACCCTGCTGCAATACGCACAGAACGGCATCAAGCTGCCGACGGACCCCTCCGCCCTGATCCTGCCGCAGTCCGAAGGCGCGCCGACCCTGGGCGCCGATGCCCTGCCGGACAGCGCGACCATCTGCTCCTGCCACAACGTCAGCAAGGGCGCGGTGTGCTGCAAGGTCGAGGCCGGCGTCACCGACCTCGGCGAACTCAAGGCGCAGACCAAGGCCGCCACCGGCTGCGGCGGCTGCAGCGCGCTGCTCAAGCTGGTGTTCGACAACGAGCTGACCGCCCGCGGCGTGACCGTCGACCAGAGCATCTGCGAGCACTTCGGCCACACCCGCCAGGAGCTCTACGCCATCGTCCGGGTCGAGGGCATCATCAGCTTCGAGGAGCTGCTGGCCAAGCACGGCCGCGGCCACACCGGCTGCGACATCTGCAAGCCGGCGGTCGGCTCGATCCTCGCCTCCTGCTGGAACCAGCCGATCACCGACTCGTCGCTGCTGCCGCTGCAGGACACCAACGACACCTTCATGGCCAACATGCAGAAAAACGGCACCTACTCGGTGGTGCCGCGCATCGCCGGCGGCGAGATCACCCCGGACAAGCTGATCGCCCTCGGCGCCGTGGCCAAGAAATACGACCTCTATACCAAGATCACCGGCGGCCAGCGCATCGACCTGTTCGGCGCCCAGCTGCACCAGTTGCCCGACATCTGGGGCGAGCTGATCGCAGCCGGCTTCGAGACCGGCCACGCCTACGGCAAGTCGCTGCGCACGGTGAAATCCTGCGTCGGCAGCACCTGGTGCCGCTACGGCGTGCAGGACAGCGTCGGCATGGCCCTGCGCCTGGAAGACCGCTACAAGGGCCTGCGTTCGCCGCACAAGATCAAGTTCGGCGTCTCCGGCTGCACCCGCGAATGCGCCGAGGCGCAGAGCAAGGACATCGGCGTGATCGCCACCGAGAACGGCTGGAACCTCTACGTGGCCGGCAACGGCGGGATGCGCCCACGGCATGCCGAGCTGTTCGCCACCGACCTCGATGATGAAACCCTGATCCGCTACATCGACCGCTTCCTGATGTTCTACATCCGCACCGCCGACAAGCTGCAGCGCACCTCGGTCTGGCGCGAGAGCCTGGACGGCGGCCTGGATTACCTCAAGGAAGTGATCATCGACGACAGCCTGAATCTCGCCGCCGAGCTGGAAGCGCAGATGCAGCTGGTGATCGACCGCTACGAATGCGAATGGGCCAACGCCCTGAAGGACCCGGAAAAGCTCAAGCGCTTCCGCACCTTCGTCAACGACGAACGCGGCGACCCGGACATCCACTTCGTCAAGGAACGTGGCCAGCGCCGCCCGGTGCATGCCTCTGAACTTCACCTGATCCCCGTTATCGAGGAGGTACTCTGATGAGCCAGTCGAATGTCGTACGTGCCGAGTTCCGCCGAGTCGCACCAAGCCCCGCCACCTGGCGCGCCCTGTGCAGCCGCAGCGATCTAGTCGCCAACTCCGGCGTGGTCGCCTGGCACCAGGGCGCCCAGGTCGCGCTGTTCCACCTGCCGCACACCGCCGAGGGCGAACAGCTCTACGCCATCGACAACCGCGACCCCAAATCCGGCGCCAACGTCATCGGCCGCGGCATCGTCGGCCAGCTCAAGGGCGACCTGGTGATCGCCTCGCCGCTGTACAAGCAGCACTTCCGCCTGGCCGACGGCAGCTGCCTGGAATACCCCGAGCAAAGCCTGCGCGTCTGGCCGGTACGCCTGAACGGCGATGCGGTGGAAATCGGCCTGTTTGATTGATTGAAACCCCGGGGTACGCCCGGCTCAGCCGCCACACGCCTGAGCCGAGCGCGGCTTGCTCCAGATCGAGCGGTCCGTACAGTCCGTAGGGCGGTCCGGGCTGCGGTCCGTAGGGCGGCCTCGGAGCGCAGCGACAGCCCGCCAGCTCTATGCTGCACCGATTAACCATCGGTGCACTGCCTGCGGCGAGTGACACCCTACAAATTGCGGCTTATCCCAAGCTCTGTGGTTTGTCCGCAGATCACTGGCACCACAAACCAGATAGGCAAAAGCGATCTCGGCTCGCTATGCTTGCAGCCCATGACAGCCTCTCCCCTGCTCCGCCAACCCTGCCCGCCCGGCGCCTGCGATTGCGGGCGCGAACAGCTGCTGGCAACAAGCGACGGCGACCTGCGCATCCTGCGCCTGACCCGCCAGGAGGAAAAACGCCTGCTCGAGCGCCTGGAAAACATCGAGAGCCTCAGCGACCTGGAAAAGCTGCAACAGCGCATGTACGAGCAACTCGGCATACGCCTCGACGTGGCGCCGGGCTTCAACGAAGTACGCAGCATGCGCGGCATCGCCATTCATATCGACGAACTGCCCGGCCTCTGCCGCAAAACCCGCCAGTCGCTGCCCACCGCCATCCGCCGCGGTCTGGAGAAACACCCAGAGATCGCCTACCGCCTGCTCGATGCGCATGACCTGTTCAGGAATATTTGAGGGACGGGGACGGCCAGGAGCAGCCGGTGAGATCATGCAGCCCCGCAGGATGCGCGCGGGCCGCGTAGGTTTGAGCGAAGCGATACCCATCGGCAGTAATCATAAAGGGATGGCCATCCACTCTACGCGAGTTCGAGAGCCGTGTAGGGAGGACCACACCTGCTTGTCCACCCGCTTCTGCGACTACATTGGCGTGGGGGAGCCTTCATGGAAATTGCCGCCAATGATCCTCAATTTTCCAGAATGAACAGCCCGACTTGCGGCGCCGGGCTGAGCCAGTAGCGGCCCAGTTGCCAGCCGGCTTCGGCGGCGAGCTGGTTGAAGGATTCGACGCTGTATTTGTGCGAGCACTCGGTGTGCAGGCGTTCGCCACGCTTGAAGGCGAAGCGCTGGCCGGCGGCCTGCACGTGTTGCTCGTGGCGGCTGACCAGGTACATCTCCATGCAGTTCTCTTGCGGGTTCCATTGCGCCAGGTGATCGAAGGCGTCCGGATCGAAGTCGCCGCGCAATTCGCGGTTGATGCGCACCAGCAGGTTTTTGTTGAACCGCGCGGTGATGCCCTCTGCATCGTCGTAGGCGGCTTCCAGGGTGGCGATGTCCTTGAGCATGTCGACGCCGACGATAAAGCGCGCGTTCGGGCCAAGAAGAGTGCGGACCGAGCGGAGAAACTGCACCGACTCGGCAGGCGTGAAGTTGCCCAGGGTCGAGCCGGGAAAGAAGCCCACCCGCGCCTGCGCCCCGGTTGCCAGGCACAGCCGCGACAGTTGGCTGAAGTCGGCGACCTGTGGGGCAATCTCCAGCCGTGGGTAATCGCGGCGCAACTGAGTCACAGCCTGGCGCAGGGCCGATTCACTGATATCGATGGGCAGGTAGGCGGCGAGCTGCGGCGCGGCGTCGAGCAACAGGCGGGTTTTTTCGCTGGCGCCGCTGCCGAATTCGATCAACGCGGCGCCGGCGGGAATCTGCGCGGCGAGCTGCGGCGCGATGCGTTTCAGCAGCTTGATCTCGGCGCGAGTCGGGTAGTACTCCGGCGTGCGGCAGATCGCCTTGAACAGCTCCGAACCGCTGGCGTCGTACAGGTACTTCGGCGACAGGCGTTTCTGCGTCGCGGACAGGCCGGCGATCACGTCGCGGGCGAATTCCCCGTCGGGCGTGTCGACTCGCCCGACAGCCTCGGTATGGACCGCCTCGGCATGCACCGCCCCGGCATCACGCGCCAGGCGCAAACCGGAGAACATCCAGCGCTGCGCCGGGTAGAAGAAGTTGCGGTAGCTCGGGCGCGAATGCCCGGCCGGCGTGACGCTGGCGCCACCGCGCAGGACCATCTGGCTGACCATGAACTTGCCGTTGTACTCGCCGATGGCGCTGGCCGCCGGACGAAACCCCGGATAGGCGCCATAGGCGCTCTGGGTCCATTGCCAGGCCGCATCGTCGAGTTGTTCGAGCAGACCGCTGCCGGCGGCATGCTCCCATTCCGCCTCGCTGGGCAGGCGCGCGTCGGCCCAGGTGGCGTAGGCCGCAGCCTCGTAGTAACTGATATGGGTCACGGGCGCGTCCAGATCGAGCGTTTGCAGACCGCGCAGGGTCATGGCCTGCCAGTGGCCATCCAGTCGCTGCCAATACAAAGGCGCCTGCCATTGCTCGGCTTGGCTCAGCGCCCAGCCATCGGCCAGCCACAACTCGGCGCGCCGGTAACCGTTGGCTTCGATAAAGGCCAGCCATTCGCCGTTGCTTACCAGGCGGTCGCTGATTTCGAACGACTGCAGGTAGCAGGTATGGCGCGGCCCTTCGTTGTCAAAGGCGAAGCCGTCTCCGGCATGTCCCAACTCGATCAAGCCGCCCTGCATGGGGATGAAACGCCCATGCCGACCCGCGCTCTCCGCCGGCCAGTGTTGGTCATATGCGGGCTTCAGCGGCGACAGGCTGAACAGGTGCAGCAGGTCCATCAGCAGCAGTTCCTGGTGCTGCTGCTCGTGGGCCAGGCCCAGTTCCACCCGCGCCATCAACTCGGCATTCAGTGGCGCTTCTAGTAGTAGCCGGCCCATGTGTTCGTCGACGTGCGCGCGATAGGCCCACACCCTGGCCAGCGGCGGTCGCGTCAGCAAACCGCGCTGCGGCCGCGGCTGGCGCGGGCCGAGGGCTTCATAATAAGAATTGAACAGGTAGGCAAAGGCGGGATCGAACTCGCGGTAGTCCGGTGCGTACGCGGCAAGCAGAAAGGTCTCGAAGAACCAGGTGGTATGCGCCATATGCCACTTGGCCGGGCTGGCATCGGGCATCGACTGGACGACCATGTCCTCCTCGCTGAGCGGCGCGACCAATTCCGCGGTATGGCGGCGAACTTGCAGGTAACGATCGAGAAGCGTGCTGTTCATCGGTCTGTTCTCTCGAACCCCTCGGGGCCAGCCGGCCGTGAAGCTGCCCGGGCGTCCTGGGACCTGATTGATGACTCGCTATGTACGGCCGGACGACGCAATACCCGTGCCCCGTGCGATTACTCAAGTGTGGACGACTGAGGCTCTGAGGCAAGGCGCATCGCCATAGCGGAGTCGTCCAGGGCTCATTGAACCAGCCTGCGAGCCCTAACCCGGATGTTTCAAAACTGCGGCAGTCTGCTCAAGCTATGAGCAGACTGCCGTTTTTGTTCGCTCGTTTGAAAATCAATAGGGAAATCAATAGAGGACAGACCCCGGTTTTGGCTTGAATAATCAAGCAGAAGCAAAATTAATCTTGGTCTGCCACCTATTATTTTATGCTGGCACTACTCTTCAAGAGTTACGTTATACTTCTTGAGAAGCATTTTTTCTTTTGTGCCCTTCAGCGACAATCGCCCTTCATTCCAAATCCTTATAAGTTCCTGTCTTTTTGCAGCAGGGATTTTTTTTGAAAAGATCGGTAGTTCAACCAATTTCTTTTCCAAGCCGGGGCGCACAATCTTAAGGTCATCATTCAAGTTCAGCCGATTCAAAACATGCTGAAGAACGAGTTCGTTATCCACATATAAATCGACTCTGTTTTCTCTAATCATATGGAAGACCCGGTCCACCACATCATCGTAACCAGCAATCACTTCAACAAAGCTCGAATTTTTTGGGTCATCGATATAATTCTGATAGTCGACACTCATTGAGCTGTAATCCCAGCCTGGCCCAGTTGCGATGCGTTTACCTTTTATGGATTGAATACCATGATAGCGCCATGGATCATCTCGCCTGACGACAAAGGCTGAGGTGTATGCAAATGTTGGTTCGCTGGCATACACGAAGCCCTTTTCTGAATTTTTTGAATATAGGTATTCCGGCAACATATCGCAAAGACCCTCTGCTACCATATCCAGCCCTCTTGCCAGGGGAACTTCATAGTATTTCAGCTTATAGCCTTCTGATGTGTATATTTGCTCCAACATATCGATGACAACACCACGCGCAGAGGATCCTTCTGATGGAAATATTGTCATCGGGACCCATTGATCGTAGCAAACTTTTAATGTCGCAGCATGACTTATACTGGCCATGCTAGTGCTCACCAAAAAGAACATAAGGAAAAAATGGTTAGGCAATTTTTTACATTTCGACACGATCACGCCCCTTATCTTTCGCCCCATACAGTTTCAAATCGGCGCGTTTAAATAGCTCGCCAATTGAATGGTCTGTAGTCTCGGATGACTCAACGCCAAGACTCACAGTGTAGTTGACCGTTGTACCTTCAACCTCAAAGGTTGAATCGCCAATGGTTTTTCTTATTTCATCGGCAAGCCGAAAGGCCTCATCAACTCCCGTATCAGGGAGAAACAGTGCAAATTCCTCACCACCAACTCTCCCAATGAGGTCAGATTTTCTCAATAGATTTTTACTTGTATTAACAAAATGAATGAGTACTTGATCACCTATAAAATGGCCATGCGTATCGTTGATAGTTTTAAAGTGATCCAAATCCATCAAAACAAAGGACGCTGGTGATTTTTGGCGCTGGGAAAGAACGAGCAGATGCTGCGCAATTTCAAAGAAACCTCCCCGATTCAATGCACCTGTCAAAGAATCTCTTGTCGCTAGCTCTTTGAGTTTATCATTCGAGATTTGTAATGCTTCTGTACGCTTTGCGACGGCCTCCTCTAACCAATTTCGCTTGGCTTGTTCGTCTTCCAATAATCGTTCTCGATCCCTCTCCATCGCAGACAGCATCGCATTCATATTTTCTTGAAGTTGGCTTAGTTCGTTATTCTCAATATTCGAAAGGTCAATCCGTTTACTTATGTTTGGGCTCAACTGAACTTCACTCACTTGAGACATCAATTCTTTCAAGGGTGTTGCCAGATAACGATCAAAGGCCCAAATAAACAGCCAAAACAAAACAGATAATTTTATAATTGCCGTAATTGCAATCAGAGAAAACCCGAACAAAACCCGATCCAAAACAACTTGTGACGACGAATAAAGTGTAAGCGACCCAAGAAATATTTTCTTATCATTAAGCATCCAGTATAAGTCTGATTTTGTATCGAAAACTGACAATGGGGCTGAAGCCAGAGCATAGGATCTTTTAGAAATCATATTTTTTGCATGCTTATCTAGAATATCAACACCCTCGATAATTGGCATTTTGATAAGCCCAGCAATAAGTGAATCTAACTGATTCTGGTTATATTGCCACAAACTAGTAGAAATAGGGCCGCGGATCGTTTCTTCCAACTGTTTCAATTCACTTAAGATTGAATCCTGCGTTTTCAAATATTCGGTCAAGAACTGTATGCTTGTGACGAGGCAGGTCACACCAAAATAGATGGAAAAAATAACACGCATCATTTTTTGGGATAGATTGTTTGAACGAAGAAAACTTGCAAACATCAAAAAGCCCGTCCCGATACATTTTAAACTTGAGTCAATCTTAGATTACTCCCGCACTTAATGGAACCGACTTAGGGAACCGCTGAAAAAGACTTCCTGATTTTGGAAAAATAACCGGGTTCCACCCGCTGAGTTTTCCCGATGAAGCAGATGACTGGGCCTCCGGTGCCCTGACCCACTTGCGGATCGTGTTGCGCGCCAGCCCGGTGCGCTTGGTTATCTCATGCACCGACAACTTGTCGCGGAAAGACATCCGCTGAAATTTGCCCATCATTTCCAAACTGATCACCCTGTGTTCTTCTGCTCAATAATTGAGCAGGAGCAGTTGAGCACCTGGGTCCGTTTTCAGGCGGAAGAACATCCTCTACTGGGTCAATTTTAGGTCAGCGGCAACAGCAGAACTGGTTCGGCTACAGCGATCCGGCGATGGAAGAGTTGCTCTACGAGAGCACGATTTTGCGCCACTTTTCCGGGCTGAGCCTGGAGCGCATCCCGGGAAAAGGGGACTTATTTATTTTTCATATTTTCACGGCCTGACAAAGCAATAGGGAACCACGATTAATTTTGCTTCTGCTTGTTCATTTCAGCCAAAACCGTGGTCTGTTCCTTATTGTCCTTGGGCTGAAGGCGGCGAACGAATGCCTACGAGCAGTGGACTGGTAATGGACTGGTAGAGGACACAATCGGGGGCAGACCACGATATTAGTGATGCCGAAATGTCCGTAATTGGCCGATATCTACCGGTGACCACCGTCCGCTGCAGCGCGACTCCAGCCTGTCGCGAAGAGTAGAAGTCGTCCAATCCAGGCCAAGACCATCACGCGCGCAGGTTGCCATAGCGAAAGGCTTACACGCACTGACTGCGATCTCCTCTGTTGTGGCTTCGCCAGTGCACCTAACCTACGTACATCAACTGAAGCGCAGGACGCGCTCAGGGTCATGGATGATCGACCATCGCCTGGAAGGCTGCTGACAGGATGTCGGCATGGTCTTGAAAAAACCCGCTTCGGCGGGTTTTTTGTTGCCTTCTCAAAAGAGAGCGGCTGATTCTGGGGCCTCCTGGACTGGGAGAGGGACTCACACGGTTACTTCGCAATCGGTGCACACCTCGACCCGATTGCGGCCATCGTCCTTGCAGCGGTAAAGCGCCTTGTCGGCCCGGTTGATTGCGCTTTTCAGCTCATCGCCCTCCTGGAACTCGCTGACCCCCACACTGATGGTGAGAGCAACGGTTTTGCCGTCGAAACACCAACGCTGTTGCATCAGCGCCTGCCGGACCCGCTCGGCACTCGCCCGCGCCTGTTCCAGGTTGGTATCCGGAAGAACGGCCAGAAACTCCTCACCACCCCAGCGCGCAATCAGATCGTGGTTTCTCAGCACTGCCTTGATGCAGTTCGCCACGTCGACCAGCACCTTGTCGCCGATCTCGTGGCCATGGTTGTCGTTGATCGACTTGAAGTGATCGATATCCAGCAACAGCAGCCCGATGGGATGCAGGTTGCGCTGGAAGCGCGCCAATTCCCTCTCGGCCAGATCGATAATATGCCGGCGGTTGAGCAGCCCCGTCAGCGGGTCGGTGGCCGCCATTTTCCGCAGCTTGCGCTGGGCCGAACTGACGATCTTCAGATAGAAGAACGACAGGTAACTGAACATGGCGAATACCACGCTCAGATTGAACAGGTGCACGGCCAGCAAGGCGTCACGGGAAATCGGCTGCAGCGGCTCGCCAGTCCACATGACCACATCCAACACCACGTAAAAGCCCCACAGCGAAACCAACGCCGCAAGGGCGCCGCGCAGCGGCATGCTGAGAAACAGCGCGGGGATGAACATCAACAGATAGTAGTGAAAGCCGCTGTCCCAGCCGATCAACAGGGTGCCCAAGGCGGCGTGGACGATGACCTCCGTCCAGATCAGTGTAATGGCCAGCCGATTGCGTCGCCTGGCCAGCGCCTGGTACGCCAGGATGTACATGGAAACACTGATGACATTGACCCAGGCCAGGAGGGGAGAACCGAGGACATGAAAAAGGAAGAAAAATGCCACATCCACCGTGCCGGCAATCTGACAACAGCGCTTGGCCACCTGCCAGAACTGCGGACGCCGCACAGAGGCGGAATCGGGTGTCTTAGACGTGTCGCTGCTGTTCATAGGCGAAATCCAGATGCGGTCGCCCAAGCCTAGGCTGTTATGGGCGGACTTGCGCGCTGAAGTTGCCGAGGGTTCTTCTCCTGCAGCCGTCTGGATTAAGGCTCCGGGGGTGACGATCCGGTTGATCGAGCGCATGTCCCGGCGGTTGATGCCGTCATTAACTGCAACGATTCGAGCCGCTCGTTAGGCCTAAGCTGCGCGGCCACCCTGCGTTGATAAGCCCTTGACCACAAGATGCAACAACGGGCCCATTGAGACGAAAACAACCGTGATGAGCAGGTATGGCATTACCGGGGCGATTCAGACCTTCCTGGCGGAGCATGGCATGACCATCGAAGATCCGGCGGACGAGTATTAGGATGATAGCCAGGCGGGGTATTGCCTCGATCCGGGCGGGTTCAGGCTGGAGGCTGCGTGCTGTGGCAGGGAGCATGATTGGGACGGCAACCGTCAATCACCGGCTCGGGCCGAATTGGCCAGCCTGCGCTAGGCCGCTTGCAGGCCCAGGCAGTGCAGCGATAGAGAACTTTAACAACCTCTGACTGGAGGCGAAGACCATGCCGCAGGCGGTGCTGCTGGATATCAGCGGGGTGCTCTACCAGGACGCGAAAGCCGTACCCGGCTCGGTGCCGGCAGTTGCGGCGCTGCAGACCAAGGGCTACCCCCTGCGCCTGGTGACTAACACTTCGCGCCTGACGTGCGCCGAGATTTACCGGCAACTGACCGGCATGGGCTATGCCTTGCAGCCCGAGCAGATCTACAGCGCTCCGCGCGCCGTGCGCCATTACCTGCAGGCCCATGACTTGCGGCCGTATTGCCTGATTCACCGCAACCTCGAAGAGGAGTTCGCCGATCTGCTCGAGCTGCCCGAACCCAATGCGGTGGTGCTCGGCGACGCCGAGGAACGCTTCGACTACGCCCACCTGGAGCGCGCCTTCCACCTGCTGCTGAGCGGCGCGCCGCTGCTGGCGATGGGTGACAACCGCTACTTCCACAGCCACGGCGCCCTGCGCCTGGACGTCGGGCCCTTCGTCCGCGCGCTGGAGTATGCCGCCGAGGTCCAGGCGTTGGTTCTGGGTAAGCCCAGCGCAGCGTTCTTCGCCAGCGCCCTGGAAGAGCTCGGCGTGCCGGCCGGCGAGGCCTTGATGATCGGCGACGATGTCGAGAGCGATGTGCTGGGCGCGCAAAAGGCCGGTCTTCAGGCTTGCCTGGTGCAGACCGGAAAGTACCGCGCCGGCGACGAAAGCAAGGCGCCGGGAGCCTTGCTGGCCAGGGACCTGGCCGAGGCGGTGCGGCGGTTCTGCTGACACTGGCCGGTGCTTGCGCGCGCCCACCTTTGCCCGGTTACGGGATTATCGTGACCCTGTCATCCGCCAGCCACCGGCTTTGGCTGCAATCGCTGCAATCGCTGCAATTACTGGAGAGGGTGTGCGAACAGGGGGCGGATTAATTTCTAGGATAGACCGTCCCTTGTGGCCGAACCCTGCCATTCGTGCCTGACAGCTAACCACCCCTGGTAGTCATTAGCCGGGTGACGCTAGGCTTGCGGCGTGAATGTGTTCTCGCGCGGAAAATAATGAAATGAAAGGTATCTTCGGTCACCTACGACGCTGGGCCAAGAGTCTGAAGCGTCAAACTATGGTTCTCTGGTTTTGTTATCAGCATCCAGAAACACCATGGCTGCCCAAATGTATTTCGGTGCTTGTCGTGGCCTATGCATTGAGTCCAATTGACCTCATTCCTGATTTCATTCCGATACTCGGTTACCTGGACGACGTCATCATTTTGCCATTAGGTATTCTGCTCGCCATCCGGTTGATGCCATCACAAGTGCTAGAAGCGTGTCAGCTGAAGGCAAGTGAGTGGGAAAAGAACCATTTGGAACGCCCCGTTAATAAAGTTGCAGCAGTACTCATCGTATTGATCTGGCTGGTTGTGGTTGCAGCTATTTGGTGGGCTTACATTGATTGACTGTCAACGAGGTGGCCTGGATAAGAATTGGCGGCAACGCCCCGCACGTTTCCGCCCTACGCGAATTTTTTAGCGGTATAGGGGGCAGCGTTTATCTGTCCACCAGCTGCTGCGACTGACCGCTGCTGGCCCACAGCTGCCATCTCCAACAGGCTCCCCGCCCCCTCATATTCATGCAGATAACCCGCCCCGCTGCCCTGCCCGCGCAATCGCGGCCCATGCCACGTAGAATCGCACCGTGAAACAAGGACTTGAGGTTGCAGCGGTGGATCTACAGCAGGGCTTCGTCCTGACCCGACATTGGCGCGATACGCCGGCCGGCACCCAGGTCGAGTTCTGGTTGGCGACCGACGCCGGGCCACGGCATATCCGCCTGCCCTGTCAGCCCTCGGTGGCCTTCATTCCTGCCGAGCAGCGCGCGCTGGCCGAGGCGCTGTTGCGCGGGGAGCGTGATGTCGAGCTGCGCCCGCTGGAGCTGTGCGACTTCCACCATCGACCGGTGCTTGGCCTGTATTGCCGCCAGCATCGCCAGCTGATGAATATCGACAAGCTGCTGCGCAAGGCCGGGGTCGAGGTGTACGAGGCCGATATCCGCCCGCCGGAGCGCTACCTGATGGAACGTTTCATCACCGCGCCGGTGTGCTTCGGCGGCACGCCGGACGCCAGCGGGCTGCTGCTCGAGGCGCAGATGAAGCCCGCCCCGGACTATCGCCCGCGCCTGAAGCTGGCGTCACTGGACATCGAGACCAATGCCCAGGGCGAGCTGTATTCGATCGCCCTCGAGGGCTGCGGCCAGCGCCAGGTGTACATGCTCGGGCCGGCCAACGGCGCGGACACGCCGCTGGACTTCGCCCTGGAGTACTGCGCCACTCGCGTGCAGCTGCTGGAGAGGCTCAACCAGTGGCTGGCCGCCCATGATCCCGATGCGATCATCGGCTGGAACCTGGTGCAGTTCGACCTGCGCGTGTTGCACGAGCACGCCCAGCGCCTGCAGGTGCCGTTGCAGCTCGGTCGCGGCGGCGATGCGATGGGCTGGCGCGAGCATGGCAGCCGCAACAATCACTTCTTCGCCGAGGCCGCCGGGCGGCTGATCATCGACGGCATCGAGGCGCTACGCTCGGCGACCTGGAGCTTCTCCTCGTTCAGCCTGGAGAACGTCGCGCAGACCCTGCTCGGCGAAGGCAAGGACATCGCCACGCCCTACCAGCGCATGGACGCCATCGACCGCATGTTCGCCGAGGACAAGCCGGCCCTCGCGCGCTACAACCTCAAGGACTGCGAGCTGGTCACGCGGATCTTCGCCAAGACCGAGATCCTTACCTTCCTGCTCGAACGCGCCACCGTCACCGGCCTGCCGGCCGACCGCAGCGGCGGTTCGGTCGCGGCCTTCTGCCACCTGTACATCCCGCTGATGCACCGCCAGGGCTTCGTCGCGCCGAACCTCGGCGAACGGCCGCCGGAGGCCAGCCCCGGCGGCTTCGTGATGAACTCGCAGCCCGGCCTGTACGAGTCGGTGCTGGTGCTCGACTACAAGAGCCTGTACCCGTCGATCATCCGCACCTTTCTCATCGACCCGCTGGGGCTGGTCGAAGGCATGCGTCATCCCGAGGACAGCGCCTCGGTGCCGGGCTTTCGCGGCGCGCGCTTCTCGCGTACCCGGCATTGCCTGCCGGCCATCGTCGAGAGTGTTTGGCAGGGCCGCGAGGCGGCCAAGCGCGAACACAATGCGCCGCTGTCACAGGCGCTGAAGATCATCATGAACGCCTTCTACGGGGTGCTCGGTTCCAGCGGCTGCCGCTTCTTCGATCCGCGCCTGGCCTCCTCGATCACCCTGCGCGGCCACGAGATCATGCGCAGGACCCGCGAGCTGATCGAGGCCGAAGGCCATGCGGTGATCTACGGCGACACCGACTCGACCTTCGTCTGGCTCAGGCGCGCCCATGACGAGGAGCACGCGGCGCAGATCGGCCGCGCCCTGGTGCAGCGCGTCAACCAGTGGTGGCGCGAGCACCTGCGCCATGAATACGACCTGGAAAGCGCCCTGGAGCTGCAGTACGAGACCCATTACAGCCGCTTCCTGATGCCGACCATCCGCGGCGCCGAAGAGGGCAGCAAGAAGCGCTACGCCGGCCTGGTCACGGCGGCGGACGGCAGCAGCGAGATGGTTTTCAAGGGCCTGGAAACGGTACGCAGCGACTGGTCGCCGCTGGCCCGGCAGTTCCAGCGCGAGCTGTACCTGCTGATCTTCAACCGGCAACCCTACCAGGACTATGTGCGCGACTACGTGCGCCGCACCCTGGCCGGCCAACTCGATGAGCTGCTGATCTACCGCAAGCGCCTGCGCCGCCGGCTGGACGACTACCAGCGCAATGTGCCGCCGCATGTGCGCGCGGCGCGCATGGCCGACGAATACAACGATCAGCAGGGCCGCCCGCGCCAGTACCAGAACGGCGGCTGGATCAGCTACGTGATCACCCTCGCCGGCCCCGAACCGCTGGAAACCCGGCGCACCCCCATCGACTACGAACATTACCTCACGCGCCAGCTGCAGCCGGTGGCGGACGCCATCCTGCCGTTCGTGGGCGACGACTTCTCCCGGCTGGTCGGCGGTCAGCTCGGCCTGTTCTGAGCCCGGCGCAGCCCCTGGCGTGGTCCGCACCAGCAGCCGCCCGGCGCTAGCGCCTGCTCACATCGCGGCGCGCAGCAATGGCAGGTACGCAGGGCTCTCGGAGATCGAGTTGTGGCCCTGGCCCGAGATCACCTCGAGCGTGGCCACGCCGGGCGCGAAATGTCGGTAGAGCGCCTCGGTACTCGACAAGGGGATGATTTCGTCCTGTTCGGCCGCGATCAGCAGGGTCGGCACCCTGATGCGCGCGGCGTAGCGCGAGGACTCGAACCTGTCCTTGAGCAGCCACTTGATCGGCAGTAAGGGGAACTGGCGTGCGGCGAACGCCTGCAGGCTGTCGAACGGCGTGATCAACACCAGGCGCGAGGCCGGGCGCTGGCTGGCCAGGCGAATGGCAACCGCCGACCCCAGGCTGCGCCCCATCACCACGGTCTGCGGATGCGCGGCATGCACCCGGTCGAACAAGGCCAGGGCATCGCGCTGGATCGCCTCCTCGGAGGGCGAGCCGGCACTTCCCGCATAGCCGCGGTAGTGCATCAAGTAGAGGGCATGCTCGGGAAAGGCCTGGGCAAACGCAGGCAGGTTCAGCGAAACGTCCTCGGCGTTGCCGCCGAAGTAGATCAGCGCCTTAGGGCCGGTGTGGGGCCTGATCGACACCAGCACCTCAGCATCGTCCACCGCCAGCCTGAGCAGCGTGTCGGGCCGGCTGATGGCGAGCGGTTGCGGGAAGTAGATGAGGCTGCGCTGGAACATCCACACGGCGACGCAGATCGCCAGGTACAAGGCGGCAAGCACTGCCAGGAGCGGGAATATTCGCGACATGCGCTTGGCTTCTCATCGGCTATGCAGCCGGGCTGAATGACTGCGACGGATCGCGTTCAGCGGTTGTGGAACAATCGAGCACCGTCGCGAAACCGACGCCGGGCGTTTGCAGACGGGGATTTATCACAACCACTCACAGCTTCAGCATAGGTTTATCCGCCCGGCCCCGCTAAGCTCGGCGTCTTATCCCGGAATCGAACCCTCACAGGAGCTTTCATGAGCATTACCCGATACGAAACAGCCGCACGCATGAGCCGAGTCGTGGTGCATAACCAGACCGCCTACTTATGCGGGCAGGTGGCAGAAGACCGCAGCGCCGGCATCCAGGAACAAACACGGACCATGCTGGCCAAGGTCGATACCTTGCTGGAGTCGGTCGGCAGCAATCGCGAGCAGCTGCTGTCCGCCACCATCTACCTGAAGGACATGAGCCTGTTCGCCGAGATGAACAGCGTATGGGACAGCTGGGTGCCAACGGGCTTCGCCCCTGCCCGCGCCTGCGTGGAAGCCTCGATGGCCAGCCCTGAACTGCTGGTAGAAATCTCGGTGATTGCAGCCGTCAGTTGATTGCAGGCGAAGGGTTGCGTGGATATCGACCTTGGCTGTAATCGACGGTGCTCTGCCTGTGGGTAGGGCGGCTCGGGCGGCGATCCGTTCGGAGCGCGGCGACAACCCGCCAGCGTTTGTGCCACGCCGATAAACCACGGTGCACTGCCTGCGGCGACCCTACAGGCGCGTGGACTGCTCCAGATCGAGCGGTCCGGGCGGAGCTCAGCGACAGCCCTGGATGTGTGTCGTAGCAGTGATCGACGGTGCACTGCCTGCGGCGAGTGGCACCCTACTCAGCGTGGGTTGCTTGAGGTATTGGGCTGAGCAGAGGGCGCGATTACTGGGGCACAGACGATCCTGCGTCACCTATACGTTGCACAAGCATCCTTTGTCAGCAGCTGCGCAGCGACGCCTAATAGCGGTGTTACGCGGCCTGTTGATCTGCTCCAGACGCGGCAGAACATCCGCTAGGGCACACCGACTCAAGGAACCTCCCCATGCTGCTTGGCAAATCCCTCACCGCCTGGTGCAACGAGTATCCGCTGCTCAATGAGTTAATCGCGCTGCAGGAAACCAGCTGGTTCAACCCCGGGGTCGCCGACGCGGCCGAGGCCTTGGCCGATGTCGGACTGACCCGCGCCGACGTCGACGACGCCAGCGCGCGCCTGGCTCGCTTCGCGCCCTATATCGCCCGGGCATTCCCGGAGACCGCAGCCAGTGCCGGGATCATCGAGTCGGGCATCCGCGCGGTGCCGCACCTGCAGGCGCTGCTAGCCGAACGCTATGGGCTGAGCGACAGTGGTGCGCTGTGGCTCAAGCAGGACAGCCACCTGCCCATCTCCGGTTCGATCAAGGCGCGTGGCGGCATCTATGAGGTGCTCAAGCATGCCGAGGAACTGGCGCTGGCCAAAGGCTTGCTGCAGCCAAGCGATGACTACGGCGTGCTCGACAACGACGCGGCCCGGGCCTTCTTCGGCCGCTACAAGATCGCCGTCGGCTCGACCGGCAATCTGGGCCTGTCAATCGGCATCGTCAGCGCCCGCCTGGGTTTTCAGGCCACGGTGCACATGTCCGCCGATGCCCGCCAGTGGAAGAAGGACAAGCTGCGCGCCCACGGCGTCAGCGTGGTCGAGTACGCCTGCGACTACAGCGTCGCGGTGGCCGAGGGGCGCAAGCAGGCCGACGCCGACCCTTACTGCCACTTCGTCGATGATGAGAACTCGACCAGCCTGTTCCTCGGCTATGCCGTCGCCGCGCAACGCTTGCAGCAGCAGTTCGCGGCCGCCGCGATCCGCGTCGATGCCGAGCACCCGCTGTTCGTCTACCTGCCCTGCGGCGTCGGCGGCGGTCCGGGCGGGGTGGCCTTCGGCCTCAAGCTGGCGTTTGGCGATTCGGTGCATTGCCTGTTTGCCGAACCCACCCACTCGCCCTGCATGCTGATCGGGGTCCATACCGGTCGACATGACCAGGTCTCGGTGCAGGACTTCGGCATCGACAACCTCACCGCCGCCGATGGCCTGGCGGTCGGGCGCCCGTCCGGCTTTGTCGGCCGCGCCATGCAGCGTTCGATCGACGGCTACTACACGGTCAGCGATGAAGAGCTGTATCGCCTGCTGGCGCTGCTGGACAACAGCGAAAACCTGCGCCTCGAACCCTCGGCACTGGCCGGCGTGCCGGGCATGGCCCGGGTGCTGACCGAGCAGCAGGGTTATCGCGCGCGCATGCACCTGACCCCGTCCCGGATGGCCCGGGCCACCCACCTGATCTGGGCCACCGGCGGCAGCATGGTGCCCGCGTCGGAAATGGCCGATTATCTCGCCAAGGGCCGGCAGCTGTTGCAGGCCGAAGCGACCGATAGCGGTGGCCGCTGATCCGCCACCGCTCACGGCCAGAGTGACGTCATGCTGAATCTTCCCCCTCGGATTGGCGCCGGGCTCAACAGTAGCCAGTTCGCCAACCTGCATACCTTCCATGCGGCGGCGCGCCATCTGAGCTTTGCCCGCGCGGCAGACGAGCTCTGCCTGACACCGAGCGCCGTCAGCCATCGGATCGCCCGCCTGGAGCGCGGACTGGGGCTGAAACTGTTCCAGCGCCTGACCCGTCAGATCCGCCTGACCGCGGAGGGCGAACGTATCGTCAACATCCTGCAAGGTGCGCTGGGCCAGTTGCTCGAAGCCTTGCAGCAGGCGCCAGGTGCCGAAATCGCCGGGCCGCTGGCGATCTATGTCCGCCCCTCGCTCGCCGAATGCTGGCTGGTGCCGAGGCTGGCCGACTTTACTGCCAGCTACCCCGCGGTTGCCCTGGATATCCGGGTGGGCAACGACACGGTCGATTTCCGCACCCAGAACATCGATTTGGCGCTGTATTTCACCCGCGATGAGTTCCCTGGGCTGGTCGCCGGCAAACTGATGGACGAACAGATCGCCCCGGTGTGCAGCCCGCAGTATGCCGAGCGTCACGGCTTGCTGGACAACCCGGACAACCTGGCGCAGTGCACCCTGCTGCATGACTCCCTGGCCTGGGACAACGCCGCCTACGATGCCGAATGGCAACTGTGGGCCAGGCACTCGGGGATGGAGGCCAAGCTGCCTGCGCGTAGCCTCACCTTCGACCGCTCCGACCTCTGCGCGCTAGCGGCCGTCAATCACGCGGGGATTGCCATCGGCCGCTCTCGACTGGTGCAACAGCGGCTTGAGCGCGGCGAACTCATCCTTCCATTCGGCGGCTTCGCCCTGACCAGTCGCTGCCAATACCAACTGGTGCACCCAGCCCTTGAATCCATGCCGAGCCGGCTGCAGGTCTTCATCGACTGGCTGCACAAATGCGTCGCGGCCGACCTCGCACGGGCATAAGGACAGCTCCGGAGCCTGTGCAAAATCGAGCGCCGTCGGCCGCAGTGGCTCCAAGTGTTCGCCGCGCAACGTCAGCAGCGGGCGCCTTGGGCGGGCGCAGTCGGCGAGCGGCTGTTCACACCCGCTCAGGGTTTGCACCAACGCCCCGCTCCGCTACCCTCGCTGCATACCTCAGCGCAAGAAGGATCCTCCCATGTTTCGCATCACTGCCCTCGTTGCCGGCCTGGCCCTGTCTGCCAGCGCTTTTGCCCTGTCGCTCGCCGACCTGACCCAGCAGGATGCCAGCGGCGGGCTCAAGGATGCCTTGATCCAGGGCGCCCAGGTGGCGGTCAAGCAACTGGGCGCACCGGGCGGCTTCAGCAATAACCCGGCGGTACGCATCGAGCTGCCGGGCAACCTCGGCAAGGCGGCGAGAACCATGAAGATGATGGGCATGGGTGCTCAGGTGACCCAGCTGGAGACGAGCATGAACCAGGCCGCCGAAGCCGCCGTACCCCAGGCCCAGGCCTTGCTGGTGGATGCGGTGAAGAAGATGACCGTACAGGACGCCAAGGGCATCCTCGCCGGCCCGCAGGATTCGGCCACCCAGTACCTGAACAGAAGCAGCCGCGAGCAGATCCGCGCGCGCTTCCTGCCGATCGTCAAGCAGGCCACCGACCAGGTCGGCCTGGCCCAGCAATACAACGCCTTCGCCGGCCAGGCCGCGAGCTTCGGCGTGATCGACGCGAAAAGCGCCTCTATCGAGAACTACGTCACCGAGCAGGCGCTGGATGGGTTGTTCGCGATGATCGCCGAGCAGGAAGCCAGCATCCGCCAGAACCCGGCGGCTGCGGCGACCGGCTTGGCGAAGAAGGTGTTCGGGGCGCTGTAGGACCGGTTAAACACGGGTAACAAAGCCAGGCCTCGGGGCCTGGCTTTTTTGTGGCCGGAGACGACCCTTGGTTGTTGAACCATCTGTCTGGCGGCCCCTTGCCTCGCACGGCGCCTGCACGTCTGGCCGCTGTGGCTCAACGCGGATGTGCTGGACATTGGCCCGGGCTAAGGGCCGCCACGGCGAGTGCCACCCTGCGGCCACGTCGGCCCCGGCGGCCACTCAAGAACACCAAGCGCGTTGTTGCTGAAGGCCAGGAGCGTGCTGCGGTTACCGCCGCTGCCTGGTCATCAGCTTCAGGTCTCGTCCAGCAGATCGACTACCCTGAGTCGTACCAATACCAGTCGAGGCACCCATGCCGACCACGCTTGCAACCCGATTGCTAGCCGCCGCTCTAGCTGTCGCCCTCTACTGCGCTCAGCTGGCTGTGGCGCAGGCCGCAGCGGTTACCGGGCAGCCGCCTATCCGCGTGGGTTATATCGAGTTTGCACCCTATTCCTATACCGACGAACACGGTCAGCCGGCCGGGCATTTGCTCGAGTTCATGCAGCAGGTGGCGCAACAGGCCGGCTATCAGACGCAATTTACCCAATACCCCAGCTACCGCCTGTTCAAATCGATGGAAAATGGCCAGGTCGAGATGTGCCCCTCGCTGATCCACCATCCGCTGATGTCGTCCTACACCTTGCGCAGTCGCTATCTGGTTGCCCGGCTGATGCTCAACCTCTACTACAAGGATCGCCTGCCACCGGCCCAACTGGAGGATTTACGCGATGCCCGGGTGCTGCGCATCCAGGGCCTGAGCTATCTCGGCTCGCCGCTGGCGGCCCTGGCCAGACAGCCGGCCCATGGCATCGTTATGGTCACAGCCCCCACCCATATGGCGGCAGTGCAGATGATGGCGTTGCGACGGGCCGACTACCTGCTCGATTACCTGGATCCGGCCGAGGTGGCATTCAGCAAGAGCAAGCTACCGCTACTACCCTCGGTCACCCTGCTGCAGCAGGACTTCACCATTGCCTATGCCATGGCTTCGCCCCGCGCCAGGCAGCTGCGCGACGACCTGGACCGGGCAATCGACCAGCTGCAGGCGAAGGGCGCCTTGCCAGAGCAATATGCCAAGATTTTTCCCTACGACATCCAGGCTGCCAGCCCGGCTCCGCTCCGCTAGACCGGCGGCCATCCGAGGCGGTGCAAATGATTGGTCACAGCGCTCCCAGGGAACGCGAAGAGCGCCACTATCGGAAGGGTTCAGGCCGATGTGAAGAAGCCAGACCCCGGGGTCTGGCTTCTTGTGCAGCTACGCCGCCGGTTCAAGGCGCCGAATGCGGGGCCTGCTTGCCCCGACTAGCGCCGACTCAACACCTGAAGGAGGTTTCCTCTGCCCCCTCGGGGCCGGAGCAGGTCACCGTTGCGGTGCGGAAATTCAGGTCGACGTACAGGTGGCAACAATGCTCGCCGGCGCGCCAGCCCATGGACACGCTCGACATGTTCGACTGGTGCAGCTCGAACTCGCCGGCGAAGGCCGGGTGGGTCGAGCGCAGCTCCATCAGGCTCAGCAGACGCTGCACCACGGGCGCTTGCAAGGCCTGCTCGGCCTCGTCCAGGGAATAGTAGTGGCGGTTGATTTCCCGCGCCTCGCCGGTTTCCTCCAGCAGCTCGGTGTCGTTGTGACCCGCCAGCAAGCCGACGTAGTAGACCTGCGGAATGCCGGGGGTAAAGAACTGGATCGCCCGGGCGGCGATGTAGGCGTCCTCGTTGCCCTGCAGGGCATCGAAGAAGGTACAGGTGAGCTGGTAGATCGCGCCGACGCTGTGCACGTTGGCGGCCGAACGACGCAGGATGGGGTCGGCGCTGCGTTCCGAGACGTTCTGGATCAGCGCCTCGATATGCTCGCGCGGAAGGATTTCCTCCACATCCGGAATGCAGATGCCGTCGTGGGTATCGAGCACGGTGATCTGGTTGTGCGGGCACATGCGCAGCCAGGACTTGAGGTACTGGCTGTTTCCGTCGAGCAGCGTATACAGCAGCAGGGGCGGCAGCGCGAAGGCATAGGACCACATGCCGCGCGCCGAGATGGCGTACTGCCAACTCGGGTGGTCGTGCACCTCGGGCAGTATCTCTATGCCATTGCTCGCCGTCGTGTTCTTGAACCAGTCGAGGATTTGCCACACCTGCGGCTCGACCAGAAAGCAGCTGGTGCCGATCTTCTTGGTGGTGTAGCCGAAGGCATCCAGACGCAACAGCTTGACCCCGCGCTCGGCGAGAAAGGTGATGGTGTCGGCCATCATCTGGTAGGTCACCGGCGAGTCGTAGTTGAGGTCGATCTGACGCTCGGTGAAGGTGCACCAGACCCGCCCGGTGGTGCCGTCGGCAAAGGTGATTTCGCGGAACGGTTCCTTTTCCTTGCGGATGTGGATCTTCGCCAGGTCGTCCGGGCCGATCTCGCCCAGGCTGTCGACATCGACGAACATCTCGGCCCACTCCGAGGCCTTGCCCTTTTGCAGGTAGTCCTGGAACTCCGGCGAGTCATCGGCCAGGTGATTGAGTACCAGATCCAGACAGACATCGTAGTGCGCGGTCAGGCGCTCGATGTCTGCCCAATCCCCCAGCGCCGGGTCGATGCGCTTGTGCGTCAGCGGTGAGAAACCACTGTCAGCATTCGACGGAAAGGGCGGCAGAACATGCACCCCGCCCACCGCGCGACCGAGCTTGTGCTCGACGAAATTGGCCAGGTCAGCCAGATCCGAACCGATGCGGTTGGGATAGGCGATCAAGTGGACGGTATTTTTCAATGACATGCGAAGTCTCCCTGAATTCATGCAATTTAGTGCAACCCATGCAATGAGCAGCAGAAGACAAACCAGCGCAGGAATCAGGCCTGCAACGCAACGGATTCACGCGCAAAAGACCACGCCTGCCGGCAACTGCCTGCAACAACGGTAACAGCTTGAGCCCGGGATGTGGGCGGACAGCGCCCGCCAGCATCGGTTCGGCGCGCCGCAGAACGGGGCTAACAGAGGGATTTGTAGCGCCAGCGCCATCGGCGAATGCCTGGCGGATTGCAGCGCGTTCGGCGACTTATCCGGCTACCTAAAGGGGCGGTGTCGACCCTTCGGCCTGGCAGAACCTGCATACCCAAAGAGGCCCTACAAAAAACGCCGCTCACCTGAGCCAAGTGAACGGCGTTGCTCGGCTCAGCGGGCGGGTTAAACCGTCGGGCCCGGCTCTTGCTTGACCCGGAACCAGGCGGCATAGAGTGCCGGCAGGAACAACAGGGTCAGCACCGTGGCGACGACCAGGCCACCCATGATGGCCACCGCCATCGGCCCGAAGAACACGCTGCGCGACAGCGGGATCATCGCCAGCACCGCCGCCAGGGCAGTCAGCACGATCGGCCGGAAGCGGCGCACCGTGGCCTCGATGATGGCGTTCCAACTGTCCAGGCCGGCGCTTCTGTCTTGCTCGATCTGGTCAACCAGGATCACCGAGTTACGCATGATCATGCCGGACAGGGCGATGGTGCCAAGCATGGCGACGAAGCCGAACGGCTGGCGGAATATCAGCAGGAACAGGGTCACGCCGATCAGGCCCAGCGGCGCGGTGAGGAACACCATGGCCGAGCGCGAGAAGCTTTTCAGCTGGAGCATCAGCAGGGTCAGCACCACCACGATAAATAGCGGCACCCCGGCATTGACCGATTGCTGCCCGCGCGCCGAGTCCTCGACCGTGCCGCCGACTTCCAGCAGGTAGCCATCGGGCAGCGCCGCGCGAATCGGCTCCAGGGTCGGCAGGATCTGTTTGACCAGGCTGGCTGGCTGCTCTTTGCCGTAGATGTCGGCGCGCACGGTGACGGTCGGCAAGCGGTTGCGGTGCCAGATCACCCCTTCCTCGAAACCGTATTCGAGGATGGCGATCTGCGACAAGGGCACGCTGGTACCGCTGTCGGTGGGTATCGCCAGGCTCGGCAAGAGACCGAGTTGCTGACGCTCGCTGAGGGTGCCGCGCAGCAGAATCTCGATCAGCTCGTTGCCTTCGCGGTACTGACTCACCGACGAGCCGGTCAGCGAGCTGCGCAGAAAGCGCGACAGGTCGGCGGTGCTGATGCCCAGGGCACGTGCACGCTCCTGGTCGATATTCAGGCGCACCACCTTGCTCGGTTCTTGCCAGTCCAGGTGTACGTTAGCCACATGCGGGTTGTCGCGCACCTTGTCCGCCACCTCGCGGGCCAGGGCACGAACCTCGTCGACATGCTCGCCGGAGACCCGCAGCTGCACCGGATAGCCGACCGGCGGGCCGTTCTCCAGGCGCGAAACGCGCGTACGCAGGGTCGGGAATTCCTCACTCAGGGTGGTGATCAGCCAGCTGCGGAGTTTTTCACGCTCCTTGATGCTTTTCGCCAGCACCACGAACTGGGCAAAACTGGCGGCCGGCAGTTGCTGGTCGAGCGGCAGGTAGAAGCGCGGCGAGCCCGTGCCGACATAGGCCACATAATTGTCGATGCCCTCGTGGCCATTGAGCAGTTGCTCGAGATGCGTGACCTGCTCTGCAGTGGCGCTCAACGAGGCGCCTTCGCCAAGCTTGAGGTCGACCATCAGCTCCAGACGCCCGGAAGCGGGGAAGAACTGCTGCGGCACGAAACGGAACAGCACTATCGAAGCGATGAACAGAGCGAGGGTCAGCAGGATCACCGTCTTGCGCCGACGCACGCACCACTCCACGGTTCGCCGCACCCGCTGATAGAAGGGTGTCGCGTAGGGGTCATACCCCTCGGCGCTGTTGCCATGCTTGGCCGCATGCAGCTTGGCCAGGTCCGGCAGCAGCTTGGCGCCCAGATAGGGCACGAACATCACCGCGGCGATCCATGACACCAGTAGGGCGATGGTCACCACCTGGAAGATCGAGCGGGTGTACTCGCCGGTGCCGGACTGCGCGAGGGCGATCGGCAGAAAGCCGGCGGCGGTGATCAGGGTACCGGTGAGCATCGGAAAGGCGGTGCTGGTCCAGGCATAGCTGGCCGCCTTGATGCGGTCGTAGCCCTGCTCCATCTTGATCGCCATCATTTCCACGGCAATGATCGCGTCGTCGACCATCAGCCCCAGTGCCAACACCAGCGCGCCGAGGGAGATCTTGTGCAGGCCGATCCCCAGGTAGTACATGGCGGCGAAGGTCATCGCCAGCACCAGCGGAATCGACAGCGCCACCACCAGGCCGGTGCGCAGGCCGAGGGAGAAAAAGCTCACCAGCAGGACGATGATCACGGCCTCGGTGAGCACGCGGATGAACTCGCCGACGCCGGCCTTCACCGCCGCCGGTTGATCCGAGACCTTGCGCAGCTGCATGCCGGCTGGCAGGGTTTCCTGCAGGCGGGCGAAGTCGATTTCCAGGGCATCACCCAGCACCAGGATGTCGCCGCCAGCCTTCATCGATACGGCCAGGCCAATGGCGTCTTCACCCATGAAGCGCATGCGCGGTGCGGGTGGGTCGTTGAAGCCGCGCTTGACCTCGGCCACATCGCCGATGCGGAAGGTCCGCTCGGCCACCCGGATCGGGAAGTTGCGGATGTCCTCGACCGACTCGAAACTACCGGTGACCCGCAGGCGCACGCGGTCCGAGATGGTTTCGAAGAAGCCGGCCGCCGCCACGGCGTTCTGCTCCTCCAGCGCCTGCTGCACCACGCCCAGCGGCAGTCCGAGGGTGGCCAGCTTGGTGTTGGAAAGTTCGATCCAGATCTTCTCGTCCTGCAGACCGAGCAGGTCGACCTTGCCGACATCCTTGACCCGCTGCAGCTGCAGCTGCACGCGGTCGGCATAGTCCTTGAGCACCGCGTAGTCGAAACCTGCGCCGGTCAGTGCATAGATATTGCCGAAGGTGGTGCCGAACTCGTCATTGAAGAACGGCCCCTGAATACCAGGGGGCAAGGTGTGGCGAATATCGCCGACCTTCTTGCGTACCTGGTACCAGAGGTCGGGAATCTCTTCGGAATGCATCGAGTCGCGCGCGACGAAGGTCACCATGGATTCGCCAGGTCGCGAGAAGGACACGATCCGCTCGTACTCGCCGGTCTCCATCAGCTTCTTTTCGATGCGCTCGGTGACCTGGCTGGCGATTTCCTCGGCGCTGGCGCCCGGCCAGTTGGTGCGCACCACCATAGCCTTGAAGGTGAACGGCGGATCTTCGCTCTGGCCCAGCTTGGTATAGGAAATACCGCCGACCACCGCCAGCAACAACATGATGTAGAGCACGATCTGACGATTGCGCAGCGCCCAGGCGGACAGGTTGAAATCCATCGAGGCTACTCCTTGGCTGCCAGCTTGACCGTGCGGTTATTACGGTCGACCGGACGCACCTGCTGGCCTTCGCGCAGCACCTGCACGCCGGCGGCGACTACCCAGTCTTGCGCCTGCAGGCCATCGAGCACCGGCACGCTGTTCTCGGCATAGGCACCGATGCGCACAGGCGTGCGCTTGAGCCTGGAGTCCTCGGGGTCGACCACCCAGACGTAGGGCTGGCCTTTTTCCGCGGACAACGCCGACAGCGGCACCGACAGCGGCACTTCGCCGTTGTGGGCGATGAATACCCGGGCACTCTGGCCCAGCTCGGCCGGCACCTCGCCTGCGCTGAAGGCCACGCGTGCGGCAAAGGTGCGCGACTGCGCGTCAGCCGACGGGGATATCTCGCGAATCTGCCCGGGGAAGCGTTGATCCGGCTGCGACCAGAGTTCGACCGCCACTGGCTGGCCGACCTTGAAACGCTCATAGGCTTGCTCGGGCAGGCTGATCGAGACTTCACGCTCGCCATCGACGGCCAGGGTGAACACCGACTGCCCCGCCGCCACCACCTGACCGACCTCGACCATGCGCCGGGCAATCACGCCATCCTGCGAGGCACGCAACACGGCGTAACCGGCCTGATTGCTGGCCACCTCGAACTCGGCCTTGACCTGTTTGAGGCGCGCCACGCCCGAGCGGTAGAGGTTTTCCGCGTTGTCGTATTGCGAACGGCTGACCAGGTTGCGCCCCAGCAGGGTCTTGTAACGGTCACGTTCGGCCTTTACCAGTTGCAGGTTGGCCTCGGCCGCGGCAACTTGCGCGCGCATGGCCTCGAGCTGCAGGCGTACATCCTGCGGATCCAGTTCGGCCAGCGGCTGATCCTTGCGCACATGATTGCCCACCTCGACCAGGCGCTTGGCGACCTTGCCGCTGATGCGGAAGGCCAGTTCAGGCTCCAAACGCGCGCGCACCTCTCCGGCATAGGCATCCATCATTTCAGTCGCCGGTTGCGGCTGCACCACCATGGCGGGACGGATAGACTGCTCGACCGGCTCACCCTTACCACAGGCAGCAAGCAGAGCGATGAGACTGACAATCAAGGCATGGCGAAACATGATGGATGACCTTTCGAGAAGGTTTGGAATAATTGTACTGGCGGGTATAGTAGGAATAGCAAACTCACCAGTCCAGTATTAAAAGCAGCCAATGCCAAACAAGTTGTTACCAGCCAGCGGCCCAGGCCGCCCAAAAGACCTCATCAAGCGCCAGGCCATCCTGGAGGCGGCGAAAAGCCTGTTCCTGAGTCTGGGGTACGATGGCAGCAGCATGGACGCCATCGCCGCCGAAGCCGGGGTGTCCAAACTGACGGTGTACAGCCACTTCACCGATAAGGAGACCCTGTTCTCCGCGGCGGTGAAGGCCAAGTGCCAGGAGCAGCTACCCGAACTGTTCTTCGACCTGGCGCAAGGCACGCCCATCGAGGCCGTGCTGCTGAATATCGGCCATGGCTTCCACACCCTGATCAACAGCCGCGAGTCGGTGGAGATGCACCGGCTGATGGTGGCCCAGGCCTGCCAGAACCCCAAGCTGTCGCAGATGTTCTACGAAGCCGGGCCGCAACGCCTGCTCGACGAGATGGCGCGCCTGCTGAGCAAGGCCGGTCAGGCCGGCCAGCTGCGCATCGACGATGCGTCCCGCGCCGCCGACCAGTTCTTCAGCCTGATCAAGGGCGGCGCCAACTTCCGCCTGCTGATCGGCTGCACCAGCCCGCCACAGGGTGAAGCCGCCGAACAGCATGTCGAGGCCGCGGTCGGCATGTTCGTGCGCGCCTATCGGCCCGATTGAGGATGGGCCCGGGGCGCTGCAGGAGCGGGTTGCGCGCACTCGTCTTGAGCCCGCTTCAGGCCTGCAGCTTCTTCAGCGCATAGATGTCATAGCGGCTGGTTTTGCCTTCCAGCGCATAAGTCGGCTTGCTGCCGTCGATCACCGGCGCCTTGCGCGGGCGCTTGACCACCACCCGGTGGCTGGCCAGGGCCAGCGCGGCCTGGAGTAGCGCCGGGGCATCCAGGTCGTCGCCGACAAAGGGACGGAACAGGCGCATTTCCTTTTTCACCAGCGCACTCTTGTCGCGATGGGGGAACATCGGGTCGAGGTAAATCACCTGCGGCGGCTCGCCCTGCCAGTCACTCATCAACTCGATCGCGTTGCCGGTCAGCAGGCGCATGTGCGCCACGATCGGCCCCACATCCCGATCGATCGCGGCGCGGGCCAGGCCATCTTCCAACAGGGCAGCAATCAGCGGCTGGCGCTCGATCAAGGTCATGCCACAGCCCAGGCTGGCCAGGACGAACGCATCGCGACCGAGCCCGGCGGTGGCATCCAGTACGCGTGGCCGCACGCCCGGCTGCACGCCCACCGCCTTGGCGATCATCTGCCCGGTGCCGCCGCCGAACAGCCGGCGATGCGCCACCGCGCCCTCGACGAAATCCACCCGCACAGGCCCCGGCGCCTGCGGCCCCAGTTCGACCAGTTGCAGCCCCTGCTCGCCCAGTTGCATGGCAAATTGCGCCTCGCCATCTTGTGGCAACGCCAGGCGCTCGGCCCAGACTGCCGCTTGCCCGGCCAGATGCGGGGCCAGGGCTTCCATACGAATTGTGGCGCTAGGCCGGGGGTTACTCATCGGGAAATATGCTCGGAAAATGTTCAACCCGGCCGCCAGGCGGCCGATAACCAGGTGCGCGGCATTTTGCCAGACTTGGCCCCTCGTGGCCGCACCGAGTTCCTTATGATCAATGGCGTTTCCGCTCCCAGCACCGCACTGACGACCCAGGGCAGCAATCCGAGCCGCAGCAGCCCGGCAGACATTCGCGCCTACCTGGATTTCCAGATCCTGTTCAGCCGGGTCAGCTCGGGCCAGCAGCCGCTGGTTACCGCCGAGGCCGCAGGCGAACCGCAGGTGGGTACGGAAGTCGCGCCCGCGGGTATCGAGCAAGACAGTGGTTTTCAGGAGTTCATCGCACAACGTCAGCTCGAGCTGAGCCTGAGACTCAACGCCGAGCCCGAGAGAGTCGATCGCTTGACCCTGATGCTGCTCGCCGACGCGTACAGCGCCGGCAGCCAGAGCGCGCCCACAACACCCGAGCCGCTGCGCTACCCGCTGACCCTGGCGTAAGCGCGGCTGGAGGCCCGGCTGCGCTCAACGTCGACCCTGTGCGGTAGCCCGAAAGCGCCCCGGCGAAATCTCGAAGAACTCGCGAAAACAGCGCCGGAAATGCGAGATGCTGACAAAGCCACTGGCCACGGCGATATCGGTGAGGGATTTGTTGGTCTGCTGCAGCAACTGGCGCGCACGCGTCAGGCGCAGCTCCAGGTAATAGCGCGAGGGCGTCGCCTGGACGTAACGGCAGAACAGGCGTTCGATCTGGCGCCTGGAGATATTTACGCAAGCGGCGATCTCGTCCACCGTCAGTGGCTCGTCGATATTGTTGTGCATCAGCTCCAGCGCCAGTTTCAGGTGCTGCGGCAGGGTGGGATCGCAGTCGACGGCCACTACCGACACGTCCATGACCTCCTGCATCTTGTCGCAGCTCAGCACTTCCTCCACAGCGTGGACCAGGCTATCGCCACAATCGCGCTTGACCACTTCGAGCATCATGCCCAGCGAACTGTTGGCGCCGGCGCAACCGATCCGCTGGCGATCCAGGACGAAAGCGTGACTGGACAACCTCACTTTGGGAAACAGCTCGGTCATCATGGCCCGGCCGTCCGGGTGAAAGGCACAGTCGTAGCCGTCCAACAGCCCCGCTTCGGCGAGGAAGTAGGCGCCGTTCCATAGCCCGCCGAGCACGGCCCCGGCAACATCGGCCGAGCGCAGCTTGGTTCTGAGCAGCGGATTGGCCTGCAATTGCACGCGAAAGCCACCACACACCACGATCAGCTGCTGCTCCTTCTCTTTCAGATCGGCCAGACGACAGCCCGCCGAGATGGCGATGCCCAGGTCGCTGACCACCACATCCTCTGTGCCACCGACCACCAGCACTTCGTAGAGCGGCATGGCACTCATCAGGTTGGCCGTGACCAAGGCATCGACGGCACCGGTGAACGCCATCATCGAGAAATTATCCAGCAGCACGAAGGCAACCCGATGCACGGCCATCACAGGCTCGTCACGCTGCATCTTGTCGAGGTGCATGCGGTTCTTGTCCTTCAATACGCTCTCGAACGAAGATCTCATCTGGCAACTCTCAAGCGTCAAAATTTCAAGTCCATATTAAACCCTAGATAGCCATTACCTTTAGCAATGGGCGACGCCAGCCGATGACGGCGGCGACAAGCCGCTCGCCGTCATCCTGAGTCCGGCTCGGCCATACACAGCGGCCGTGGCGGCGCCAGTGCTCGGCGTGACGTTGTGAGCGAACTTCATAAGGCGTTCGCCTCCTGCCGAGGCGGAGCAGGCACAGGCGCGGCCTCTTCTGCAACGAACAGCAACTCGAACAAGGCGGCACAGCTGACGCTGCCGGGCAGTTCGGCGATGACCTGCTCGATGGCCAGGCGCCGTGGCTCGCTCAGGCTGACGCCGGCCAGCAGGTGGAACTTGGCGCGGAACTCGGCCTGGCTCATGGCCGTGGCCGGGTCGCCCTTGGCCGCGGTGATCGGGCTGGTAAAGCGCTGGCCGTCCTTGAGCGACATCGTCACCCGCGAGAGGATCTCGCCCGGGAAGCGCGCCGACAGGTCGTCGGCCTCGACAATCTCGATGCGCCGGCTGACGGCGAGAATGTCCTCGGCGTGAATCGCCGCGCCGGTCACCTCAAGCGGGCCGACCTGGCCGCGCACCACCAGGGCCGCCAGCGGAAAGGCCAGGGCGTACTGGGCCTCGTCGGCGTTGGCCGGGGTGTGTCCCTGCAGGCGCATGGACTCGTGGAAGGTCTCGACCTGGATGTGCTCGACGGTCTCGCCGGCGATCTGCGGGTGCTCGGCCAGCAACGCGGTCATCGCGGTCAGCGCCGGCTGCGCCCAGCGGCACACCGGCCAGGGCTTGAAGTACTGCGCGTCGATCTCCCAACGCTGGCCGAGGTCGTGCCACTGGGCGGCCACCGCCGTGGTCTCGACCGTCTCGGCCGGCGCCCCGGTGACCCCGGCCTGGGCCAGCAGCAGGGCGTTGAGTCCGGCATGGGCACCGGCGCCGTGGGCATCACGGAGCATCGAGGGATGATCGACCAGGCGCATCATCGGGCAGCGCGGGCCGAAGTACTCGGCGATGCCCAGGGCATGGCGGAAGGTCTGCTCGTCCAGCCCCAGCAGACGGGTGCCGGCGCAGACCACGCCGAGCCCGGAGAAGGAGCCCGAGGCATGGTATTCGGGGGCGGTGGCCATCAGCGCGGCGCCGGCGCGCAGCGCGGTCTCGTAGCCGATGCACAGGGCGCTGAGCAGCTCTTCGCCGCTGATCGCCCGGCCCTGCTGGCGACAGGCGTCGACCAGCGCCAGCACGGCCGGCACCACGGTGGCGCCGGCATGGCCCTTGGAGGTGAAGTGGCCCTCGTGGGCGTCCAGGCTGTCGACGCTGAAGCCACCGGCCCAGCCGGCACCCAGCGGATGCACCGGGCGGCCGTCGAACAGCAGGCGGCTGGCCAGGGCGCCGGCCGGGTAGTGGTCGACCGCGTACTGGCGAAGGATCTGGCTGGTCTGGTTGTCGCGGGCACCGGCGGCGACCCCGAGGATATCGAGCAGGCAGGTCTGCAGCAGCTCGCGGGTGTGGGCCGGAGCCTGGCTGAACCTGAAATCACGGACGAACGAATAGAGCGACATGCGGCTTCTCCACAGACGAGACTCGAATCAACGGGATAAAAAAGACGCCCACTAGGGGCGCCAACAAAGGGGTTGCAGACTGAGCGAAGGACTCAGTTGGCGGCGGCGCGGGAAGCGGCCAGCCAGGTATCGAACTGCTCGCGGTGCGCGGCGACCCAGTCGGCGGCATGGCGCTTGATGTCCTTCATGCTGTTCTCGCCGTTTTGCATCTTCAGGTTCTGCGCGCTTTCGTCGTCGGTGGTGATCTGCACCTGGGAGAGGAACTTCAAAGCCGCCGGATTCTTCTCGGCAAAGTCCTTGTTCAGCACGGCCTTCACGGTATCCACGGCGAAACCGAGGTTCTTGCCGTTGAAGCTGGTGTTGACGGTATTGTCGCCGCCCGGCAGGTCGGTATGCGGCACTTCCAGCCAGACCACGTCCTTGCCCTCGACCAGCACGCCGGCGATCCACTGCGGCACCCAGGTGAAGTAGAGGATCGATTCGCCTTGTTGATAGCGTGCGATGGTGTCGGCCATCAGGGCGAAGTAGGAGCCGCGGTTGTGGCTGACGCTCTTATCCAGGTCATAGGCCTTCATGTGATGGTCGATCACCAGTTCGCAGCCCCAGCCCGGGTTGCAGCCGGTGAGGTCGGCCTTGCCGTCGCCGTTGGTGTCGAACAGCTTGGCGATCTCCGGCTTCTTCAGGTCGGTCAGGTACTTGATGTTGTATTGTTCGGCGGTCTTCTTGTCGATCAGGTAGCCCTGCAGCACGCCCGGGATCACGTCGCCGGCCTTGACCAGGGTGTCGTCGCCGCCGACCTTCTGGTAGAAGGTGTCGTGCAGCTTGTCCCACAGGTGCACGGAGAAATCCGCATCGCCGTAGGCCAGTGCCACCATCATCGTCGCGTACTCGGTCTCCTTGGGCTCCTGCACGTCGTAGCCCAACTCGCGCAGGCCGGCGATGGCCACCTCGCCGCGAAAACGCTCCTCGGCGATGCTCGGGAAAATCGGCGTTACCTCCACCCCCTCGCCCGGTTTCTCGGCCGAAGCGGCCTGGCTGCAGAGCGGCAACAGGCTCAGGGATGCAACTGCCGCGCAATGCAGCAGCTTCTGGGTGAATCCACGGGTGTGCAAAGTCATCGTTACTTACCTCTTGTGGTTTTCTTCTCGGGCTAACGTACGGGCAGGTTTCAGGAACTGGCTTTGGCCGTCTGCGGGCGGCTACCGAACAGGCGCAGCACCAGACCGATGGGACCGCTGTGGTACCAGCGCAGGCTGGGGTCGGCGTTGCTGCGCTCACCCATGGCCTGGGTCAGGCGGTCGAGGAAGATCGCCAGCAGCACCAGACCGACGCCGCCGACCGTGGCCAGGCCCATGTCCAGACGGCCGATGCCGCGCAGGACCATTTGCCCCAGGCCGCCGACCGAGATCATCGAGGCGATCACCACCATCGACAGCGACAGCATCAGGGTCTGATTGACGCCGGCCATGATGGTCGGCGCAGCCAGCGGCAGTTGCACGCGCTTGAGCATTTGCCATGGCGTGCAGCCGAAGGCACGCGCCGCTTCGATCTTGTCTTCCGGTACCTGGCGGATGCCCAGGTTGGTCAGGCGCACCAGCGGCGGTACGGCGAAGACGATGGTGACCAGCACGCCGGGGACGTTGCCGATACCGAACAGCATCACCACCGGTACCAGATAGACGAACGCCGGCAGGGTCTGCATGGCATCCAGGATCGGCCGCACGATTCTTTCCAGATGGTCGCTACGGGCCGAGAGAATGCCCAGCGGCACACCAATCAATGCGCAGAAGAACACCGAGGTGAGCACCAGCGACAGGGTAGTCATGGCCTCCGACCAGACCCCGACCAACCCCAGCAGGGTCAGGGTAATGGCGCACAACCAGCCCATGCGCGCGCCTCCCACCTGCCAGCCGAGCAGCGAGGACAAGAGGATGCCGATCGACGGCGGAATGCTCTGCAGGGTGAATTCGAAACCGTTGAGCACCTGGTCGATGGGCCAGCGGATGGCACGGAAGAACTCGCGAAAATTGTGCACCAGGTAATTCAGGGTGCTTTCCACCCAATCGCCCAGGGGAATGGTCAGGGTCTGGAACGGGTCGAGAAAACTGAAGTCGGACATACGGATACCTGCTCTTCGATTCTGCTGGAGGGGATGCTGCCAGGGCTGGCTGCCACTCAGTGGCGACTCAGGGTCTGCAGCAGCAGATTCTTGGAAATGGTGCCCTTGAAGGCACCGCCATGGTCGAGAACCGGTACCGGGTAAGGTACCGAGGCCACCACATTGAGCACCTCGTGCAGCGGCGTATCGACGTAGATGGGTTGATGCTGATCCAACCTGAGCAGCTCCAGGCGCTGCAATTCGGCAGCATTGCCGTTCAAGGCCTCGGGCTCGATCACGCCCAACAACTGGTCACGCTCGTCGATCAGGTAGCCGAACGGAACACCGGCCTGGAAGCCCGGCGCATGGCCATTGACCCTACACACAGCCGCGGGATCCATCACGGCGACATCACCGGCCAGCAGCACCCGGGAGCTGTCGAAGCCGTGGAAGAAGTTCTCGACGTACTCGTTGACCGGATTGCACAGCAGTTCCTGCGGTGTGCCGATCTGCACCACCCGACCGCCTTCCATGATCGCAATGCGATGGCCGATGCGGATGGCCTCTTCGATGTCGTGGGAGATGAATATGATGGTGCGCTGCTGCTCGGCCTGTAGACGGATCAGTTCGCCCTGCATCTCGCTGCGGATCAGCGGATCCAGCGCGGAGAAGGCCTCGTCCATCAGCAGGATGGTCGGGTCGTTGGTCAGCGCCCGGGCCAGGCCGACGCGCTGCTGCATGCCGCCGGACAACTGGTGCGGGTAACTGTGCTCGTGCCCGGCCAGGCCGACCTGGCGCAGCGCCTCGATCGCTCGGGCCCTGCGCTCCTGCTCGCCGAGTCCGGAAATTTCCAGACCGAAGGCGGCGTTCTCCAGCACGCTCATGTGTGGCATCAGGGCGAAGGACTGGAACACCATGCTCATTTCATTGCGGCGTACGTCTAGCAGCTCCTTGTCGGACAGCCCGGTGATTTCCCTGCCATTGAGGTGGATGCTGCCGGAGGTGGGTTCGATCAGCCGGTTGAACAGGCGCACCATGGTCGACTTGCCGGAACCGGACAGACCCATGATGACGAAGATTTCGCCACGTTTGACCGAAAAGCTGGCGTCGAACACGCCCACTACCTGGCCGGTCTTCTGGAAAATTTCGTCCTTGTCTGCGCCTTTGCGTAGCATATCCATGGCAACTTCCGGCTGTGCGCCGAATACCTTGAATACATGCTTGACCGAGAGAATCTCGTCAGCCTGGGTCATAACGTCCTCTTCTTATATCTGCGCTCAATCGGCAGCGGTCGAACTCAAGGTTGGCGACCATGCCTTTTGAAACTGGACAATTTAATGAACGGCAGCCACTCAAATAGACGCTGTACCGCCTAAATCCCACTCGGCACACACGCTGCAAGTGCCGATTTCTTATGGGTTTAAATTAGAGATTGGCGGTTTTAGCGTCCAACGACATTTGCTCGGCGCAAACCATAACTTGATGTTATTGGTTGAGCCGCAGGCTCACGGGCGGGCGAGCAGCTGAAGGCGACCAGGGCGGATTTGGTGCCTGGGCCAGAAGGCGCGCAATAGAAGGGTTGTATCGGCCTGCAAGGGGATCGAGTGGCAGGCGAAACGGCCGGCCAACTGGGCCGACGGCTGCCCCTCAGGCTTGAAAACTCGGTGCCGGCATGGCCGGCGGAACCCTATCGGGCACGCCAGCCAGTGGTCTAGTTCGAGGCCTTGGAATAACGGCTTTGCATGCGCAACGCGGCAGCTGCGGCAGCTTCCAGCCCGGCGTCGACCGCCTGCTTGAAGCCGGTATCGATCATCGCCTGCAGGCCCGCCGCCGTGGTGCCGCGATAGTCGAGCATGGCCTGGACCATGGCGGCCGGCGGCATGCCGTCGCGACCGAGCAGCTGGCTCGCCCCCACCACCACGCCACGCACTGCATTTTCCGCCACCTGGCGCGGCAGCCCTCTGGCCAGGGCGTGCGCCAACATGGCCTCGGCCAGCAACGCCGGGTAGGCCGCGCCCGAGCCGACCAGCCCAGTTAGGTAGTCGAGATCGGCCTCGGCAAACACCTCGTCGGCGCCGCCGCAGCTCTCGAACATCGCCTGGGTGAAGGCCTTGTCGGCAGCCGTGACCTGCTCGCTGGCGAACCAGGGCGTGTAGCACTGGCCGATCTCGGCCGCCGCATTGGGCATGGCGCGAATTACCCGGCGGCTGCCGCTGCGTGCCACCAGGGTGTCGAGGGAAACCCCGGCCATGAAGGAGATCACCAGCTTGTCCGTCGCCTCGATCTCGACCGCGGCGAACTGCTCGGGACGCACCGACAGCACAATGATGTCGGCCTGCTGCGCCAGCTGGCGGTTATCCATGGTCAGCCGAACCTCGGGCCAGGCGTCGAAGCCCTCGACCCGCCCGCTGCGGCTGGAAAGAATCAAGCCGGCCGGCGCCAGCACGCCCTTCTCGAGCATGGCGGCGCCGATCGAACGCCCCAGCCAGCCGCCACCGCCGACAATGCCGACCCTCAGTTCACTGAACATGCGCGTACCTCTCAGGCTGATTCGTTGGGGCCGATCGAAACCAGCAGCGGCTCCGCCACGGCGTAGCCGTGGCGGGCATAGAAGCGTTGCAGTTCGCGGGCGTGCGGAATCTGCCCGGTGAAGATCTTCACGTACTCGGGAATGCGCTGCATGCGCACCTGCATGTCCTCGCGGCTGTTCATGCTGATATAGCCGATCTGGGTCAGATACAGCGACCTGGCCCGCACGTCGGCCGGCAAGGGCTCATAGCCGAAGCGCACGAACATGCCGGCCAATGCCGTCAGGCGCGCCTTGTCGGCCGTCTCGACCTGGGCGGCCACCCGGGGCTCCTGCAGCGCCCAGCTTCGCACCGCGAACTCGAACTGCGAATCGAACAGCGCCGGGTTCAGCCAGCAATCGAAGACATTGAGAATGGCCTCGGCGATGCTCTCGGCATAGGCCTGGGTCTGGCCGACCAGGTTGTCGGAGTTCTTCACCCGCCAGCGCTCCAGCAGCGCCGCCAGCAGTTCCTCACGGTCCTTGAAGAACCAGTAGAAGCTGGTTCGCGACAGCTTCAGCTTCTTCGCCAGCGGCAGGATGCGCACGGCCTCGACCCCTGATTCGATCAGGCCGTCGTAAGCCGCCTCCAGCCAGCCATCGGCTGAACCGCGCCAGCCGCTATCGCTTGATTTCGTGGATTCGTTCATGGGCCGATGGTAGCGGCCGACGAGCCTGCGCACAACGCAGAGTGTTCATCTGCGTCCAGCCATACGACACCACTGTACATTCACCCGGCGAGACGGCCACCCTTCCCCGCTGACAAGTCCCCGCCAATGCCCGGCGATCGCCGCACTTGCGACAGCGGATAGCCATAAGCGACATGCAGGCTTGCGAGCAATGTACAACTGAGTCAGCTTAATTGACACCTGTGTACATTAGGCCCGCCTGCTGGCTCGAGCCCTTACCCCATGGAGCCCCGACCATGTCCAATGACCCGCTGCTTCAGCCCTACCAGCTCAAGCACCTGACCCTGCGCAACCGGATCATCACCACCTCGCACGAGCCGGCCTATCCCGAGGACGGCATGCCCAAGGCGCTCTACCGTGCCTACCACGTCGAGCGGGCCAAGGCCGGCGTGGCCCTGACCATGACCGCCGGCTCGGCGGCGGTATCGCGCGACAGCCCGCCGGTGTTCAACAACATCCTCGCCTACAAGGACGAGGTGGTCGGCTGGATGAAGGACCTCACCGACGAGTGCCATGAGCATGGCGCCGCGGTGATGATCCAGCTCACCCACCTGGGCCGCCGCACCCGCTGGGACAAGGGCGACTGGCTGCCGGTGGTCTCGCCCTCGCACAACCGCGAGGCGGCGCACCGCGCCTTCCCCAAGCAGATCGAAGACTGGGACATCGAGCGCATCATCAAGGACTATGCCGACGCGGCGGAGCGCATGCAGGCCGCCGGCCTGGACGGCATCGAGCTGCAAGCCTACGGCCACCTGATGGACCAGTTCTGGTCGCCGCTGACCAACGAGCTGGATGCGCCCTACGGCGGCTCGCTGGACAACCGCCTGCGCTTCACCTTCGACGTGCTGCGCGCGGTGCGCCAGCGCGTCGGCAACGAGTTCATCGTCGGCGTGCGCTACACCGCCGACGAGACCCTGAGTGGTGGCCTGAATGCCGAGGAAGGCCTGGACATCTCGCACCGCCTCAAGCAAAGCGGCATGGTCGACTTCCTCAATGTGATTCGGGGCCACATCGATACCGACGCCGGCCTGACCGACGTGATCCCGATCCAGGGCATGGCCAACTCGCCGCACCTCGACTTCGCCGGGCAGATCCGCGCGGCCACCGACTTCCCCACCTTCCACGCGGCGAAGATCCCGGACATCGCCACCGCGCGGCACGCCATCGCCTCGGGCAAGGTCGACATGATCGGCATGACCCGCGCGCACATGACCGACCCGCACATCGTGCGCAAGCTGATCGAGGGCCGCGAGCAGGACATCCGCCCCTGCGTCGGCGCCAACTACTGCCTGGACCGCATCTACCAGGGCGGCGCCGCCTACTGCATCCACAACGCCGCCACCGGCCGCGAAACGACTATGCCGCACGAGATTCCCAAGGCTGCCCAGCGGCGCAAGCTGGTGATCGTCGGCGCCGGCCCCGCCGGCCTGGAAGCCGCCCGGGTGGCCGGCGAGCGCGGTCATGAGGTGGTGGTATTCGAGGCCGCCGCCCAGGCCGGCGGGCAGATCCGCCTGACCGCGCAGAGCCCGCGCCGGCGCGAGATGCTCAGCATCATCGACTGGCGCCTGGCCCAGTGTGAGGCCCTGGGCGTGACCTTCCACTACAACAGCTGGGCCGAGGCCGAGACCATTCGCGCCGAGCAGGCCGACGTGGTCATCATCGCCACCGGCGGCTACCCGCACACAGAAGTGCTCGAAGCCGGCAACGAGCTGGTGGTGTCGGCCTGGGACATCATCTCCGGCGACGTCAAACCGGGCAGCAATGTGCTGTTGTTCGACGACGCCGGCGACCACACGGCGCTACAGGCCGCCGAGTTCATCGCCCAGAGCGGCGCCAAACTGGAGATCATGACCCCGGACCGCAGCTTCGCCCCGGAAGTCATGGCGATGAACCTGGTGCCCTACATGCGTTCGCTGCAGAAGCTCGACACCACCTTCACCGTCACCTACCGCCTGGCCTCGGTGGCCCGCGAAGGCCAGACCCTGGTGGCGCAGATCGACAGCGACTACGGTGGTGTGCGCAAGCAGCGCCATATCGACCAGGTAGTGGTCAACCACGGCACCCGGCCGATGGACGAGCTGTACCTGGCGCTCAAGCCGTTCTCGCGCAACCTCGGCGCGGTGGAGTACGCCGACCTGATCGTCGGCCAGCCGCAGACCCGCGACGACAAACCGGACGGCGAGTTTCAGCTGTTCCGCATCGGCGATGCGGTGGCCGCGCGCAACACCCATGCAGCCATCTACGACGCCCTGCGCCTGGTCAAGGATCTCTGAGGCCAGCCGCGCGGGATTTCTCGCCCCGCCGGATAAAAAAGCCCCGACAGTGTCGGGGCTTTTTTCTAGCGATTTACTGCCGACTTGCCTCAGCCACCCATGGCGCTAGCAGTCATGGCCGTACCCGGCGACCAGTAACTAGAGTCTATCGTCTGGTTCCTCTGGAACCGGGAGCGGGATCAGGCTCGGCTCCGGCAGGGTGCCACCCTGACGGGACAGGATGATCGCCGCCGCCACCACCATCAGACCACCGCCGAGCATGCCGGCGCTGATGTGCTCGCCGATCAGCAGCACGGCAATGGTCACCGCCACCACCGGCTCCAGGGTCGACAGGGTCGACGCCGAGGACGAGCCGATATGCGGCGAGCCGGCGAGAAAAGCGGCGACCGGCAGTATGGTGGCGAACAGGGCCAGGCCCAGGGTCGCCCACCAGGCCGGCGCCCCGGAAGGTGGCGTTGCGCCGAAGAACAGCGCGGCCAGGGCGAAGGTCAGGGCGCAGCCCAGCAGTACCATGGCCGCCGAGGCCAGCGGCTGTTCATGGCGAATGCTGTGGGTGCCATAGACGATCGCCGACCCATAGCTCAAGGCGGAGAACAGCGCCCAGAGCACCCCGCTCATCTCGCCTTGAAAGCTCAGGCCCGTGGCCAGCAGCACCCCGCCCAGCGCCAGCACCAGGCTGAGCAGCTTCAAGGGACTGGTGCGCTCGCCCAGGTAGGCTATCGACAGCGCAGTGACGAAGGCCGGGAAGGAGAACATCAGGATCACCGCCAGACTCACCGAGGTGGAGCGGCTGGCGCTGTAGTAGCCCAGCGCCGCGAACCCATAGCCGACGCCCACCAGCAGGTTCTGCCCGGCCAGCCGCCCGCGCGGCAGGCGCATGCCGCGCAGGCGCAGGAACAGCAGCAGGATCGAGGCGGCGAAGACGAAACGCACCAGCAGCAGGCCGACCGGGTCGGCGCCACCGGCATAGGCGTACTGGGCGAACAGCGGCTGCAGGCCATAACAGAAGGCCGACAACAGCACCAGCATGAAGCCCCGGGCGTAGCCATCGTGCAGAACAAGGGGAGACGCACTGTGCATGGTTGCAACACCTGATGATCGAGGATCGGGCAAGAGTAAGCCCCACATAACCTTGGGGGTTATGCGGGACCGTCGGCTATTTGCTTGGCGACGTCACTCGGCCAACTTGCGGGCCATGGTCGCGCAGTACCAGTCGTCGAACTGGCACACCCCGTTCTCGGCGATGGCCGAATAGGGTCCCGGCTGATAGGCCGGCGAGTTGACCCCGGCCTGGGTGCCCTCGACCAGGCGACGGTCCTGGTCATTGGTGGCCAGCCACACCCGGGTCAGGGTTTCCAGGTCGTAATCGAGGCCTTCCTGGGCATCCTTGGGCACCAGCCACTTGGTGGTCACCAGGGTCTCGTTGGGGCCCAGGGGCAGCACGCGGAAACTCAGGGCGTGGTCGCCGAGGAAATGGTTCCAGGTCGAGGGGTAGTTGAAATACAGCAGCGCGCCGATGTTCTCCTCGCCACTGGTGTCCAGGCGCCGGGCCACCGCCGGCTTGCCGTTCATGGTGTAGCTGACGGCACCGGCCGACAACGGAATACGGGTCATGCGGAACTGCCCGGCGTCGTCCATGACCAGGCGGCTGGGCAGGCCGGCGGCCTCGCAGCGATCCCAGTGGGCGACCAGTTCGGGATCCTCGGTGCCGCCGACCCCGGCCACTGAGAGGTTCTCGACGAAGGAGTTGAGCAACTCCGGATGGGTGCCGTCGCAGTGGTAACACTCACGGTTGTTCTCGAACACCAGCTTCCAGTTGCCCTTCTCCACCAGATCGGACTCGAAGGCCACCTTGCAGTCGTCGAGGTTGTGCGGGGCGATGAAGGGCGATACCGCAGCGCGGAACCTCTCGAAGTCCGGCGCCTGCTCGGCCACGCAGACATAGATGTAGCTGTTGACCACCTGGCAGTGGGCCGGTTTGAGGCCGTACTCGGTCTTGTCGAAGTCCTCGCCCATGTTGCCGGCATAGATCAGCTTGCCGTCCAGTTCGAAGGTCCACTTGTGGTACGGGCACACCAGCTTGGCGACCTTGCCGCTGTGCTCGCTGCAGACCTTGGAACCGCGATGGCGACAGGCGTTGTGCAGGGCGCGAACCTGACCGTCGGCACCGCGCACCACGATCACCGGGTAGTCGCCGATCTGCAGGGTCAGGTACTGACCCGGCTTTTCCAGCTCGAAGGTGTGCCCGGCGAAAATCCACTCTTTGTGCCAGATCTGCTCGAGATCCTGACGATAGACATCGACATCGCTATAGAGCGCACTCGGCAGCGCATGACGCGGCTTACGTTGCTGGATGAGGCCTGCCACCGCTGCTTTGTTCATATACACTCCACCACTTATCCAGTTAATTGTGCCGACATTGTTTAAACCGCGGCGTTATTGGGAAACCCTCGCCGGGTTGGACTCAGGCGACCGGGGCTATTGCACGCGGGTGCTTTCGGCTATATTTCCGAGCCACGCATAAACCCCTTGAACTGCTATCGCCGATTAACTGAAGTCTAGTGCGCGGTCATAGTCGACAGAACCGACTTTTTATTCAGGATATTGAATACCTGTTGTTATGGTCATACATACCGAACCCGATCAGTCCCTGCTCAAGATGCCGTCGCTGCGCGCGGTCAAATCCTTCGTAGCGGCGGCCAAATACCAGAACTTCACTCGCGCCGCCGAGGCCTTGTGCGTGACCCAGGCCGCCATCAGCCGGCAAATTCGCGAACTGGAAAGCTACCTCGGTGCCGAACTGTTCACCCGCGCCGGCCGGGCCGTGGAACTGACCGTTGCCGGCACGATCTTCTACGACGCGGTGCAGCTGTCCTTCGTCAACATCGCCCAGGCCGCCGAGCGCATCCGCAGTCAAAAGGCCGGCAAGCGGGTGCTGACCCTGTGCTGCTCGCCAGCGTTTTCCGCCCTGTGGCTGGCGCATCGTCTGCCGAGCTTCTTCAGCGCCAACCCGGCTATCGACCTCAACCTGATCACCACGCAGAACTTCCTGTCGATGGAGCCGGGCGTGCGGCCCGACATTTTCATCACCAAGATGGCCAAGGTGCACGAGGGCTACCGCAGTACGCCGCTGTTCCATGACGTCATCTACCCGGTCTGTACGCCGCACTACCTCGAGCAACACCCAAAGCTGAGCAGCCTCGAAGGCCTGCGCGACAGCGTGCTGCTCAACCTCAGCCCCTATGGTCGCTCCCAGGTCGCCGAGCACGTCGACTGGGGGGTCTGGCTGGCCTTCCACAACATCGATATCGAAGCCCGCGCCCATGACAGCCCGCACTTCTTCAATGCCAACGACTACAACATGCTGATCCAGATGGTGCTGAGTCATCAGGGCGTGGCGCTGGGTTGGCAGCACCTGGTCGGCCACCTGGTCGAGCAGGGTCTGCTGGTGCGGCCGGTCAGCGAGGAAGTGGTGCACAAGGAAAGTCTGCACTACCTGACCTTCAGCGAGGACAAGGAAGATGACGAAGCCTGTTGCCGCCTGCGCGACTGGCTGATGCAACAGCTTTGATTACCTGAAGTTATTGTTTGCCGGCACGTTCAGTTATGCATAGTTGAACTGCCACTTAATTACGCCCCTTTACTGGTGAAACTTTGCTCGTCAATAAACCTGCCACCGGCAGGTTTTTTTATGCCTGCAGTTTGTGTCCGGCGCCCATCCATAACCTTTGATTATTAATTACCGCCCCTAAATGTTTCTTGTTGCCCGATTGAAAACCCCCTTACTCTTTTTCTCGAAATTGACAACATATTCAACCCTTTGCAATCAGGTGACCGTATGAACTTCGATGGTGTTTGGACTCCCGTGGTAACGCCCTTCAACGCCGCAGGCGCGATTGACTTCGAGGCACTGGCCAAGGTAGTCGGTACGCTGATCGAGCACGGCGTGAACGGCCTGATCATCGGCGGCACCACGGGCGAGTACTACGCCCTGAGCAACGCTGAACGCAAACAGGTGTTCGACGCCATCGCCACCCAGGCCAAGGGCCGTATCCCGCTGATGGCCGGCATCAACGCCACCAGCACCGAGGAATGCCTGGACCTGGGTCAATACGCCAAGGCCGCCGGCTTCGACTGCATCCTGCTGGCCGCCCCCTACTACTGCCAGCCGACCCAGGACGAACTGCTCGCCCATGCCCTGTGCGTGGATGACGCCCTGAACCTGCCGATCATGCTCTACAACTTCCCGGCGCGGACCGGCACGCCGATGAGCTTCGAGTTCATCGATGCGCTCAAGGGCCGCCCGAACTTCCAGGCGATCAAGGAAAGCACCGGCTCAATCGAGCGTATGCACGCCCTGACCCAGGAGTACGCCGGCCAGTTGCAGACCAGCTGCGGCATGGATGACCAGGTGCTGGAGTTCTTCACCTGGGGCGCACGCAGCTGGACCTGCGGGGCTTCCAACTTCCTCGCCGCCGAGCACGTTGCCCTGTATCAGGCCTGCGTGGTCGAGCAGGACATGCTCAAGGGCCGCCTGCTGGCGCAGCGCCTGCTGCCGATGCTCAACCTGCTGGAGCAGGGCGGCAAGTTCTGCCAGTACATCAAGGCCGGCTGCGAGCTGGCCGGTATGCCGGTGGGCCCGACCCGTCGCCCGCTGCTGCCGCTGAACGAGGCCGAACTGGCCGTCTTCAAGCAGACCTATGAGCAACTGATCGCCCATCGCGGCTGACAGGCCGCTGCAAAACGACTGCGCTTGGCTATGCAGCGTTGAAATCAGGCTCGCCTAGCCATCGCTCGCTACATTTTTTCAACGGCCTGTTAAGCCGCCAAGCCCGGAGGCAGTATCCATGCAACTGCAATGCAACTTCCTGCCTCAGGACGACGGTCGCTGCGGTTGGTACGAAATCCTGCCGCCCGCGCCGCCGAGCACGCCGCTGCGTGGCAGCGTGCAGGCCGACTGGGTGGTGCTCGGCGCCGGCCTCGCCGGTCTCGCGGCCGCCCGCCGCCTGGCCGAACTGCAGCCGGACGCCTCGGTGGTGCTGATCGACGCCAAGCGCGTCGGCTTCGGCGCCGCCGGGCGCAACTCCGGGTTCATGGTCGACCTGCCCCACGACCTGACCTCGCACAGCTACACCAGCAGCCACGAGGCCGATCACAAGATCATCCGCCTCAGCCGCGGCGCGATCGACTACACCCGCGAGATCGTCCAGCGCCACGGCATCGACTGCGACTGGCGCGAACAGGGCAAGCTGCACGGCGCGGCCAACGCCCGCGGCGTGCATGCCCTGGAGTCGTTCGCCAAGGGCCTGTCGGCGCTGGGCGAGCCCTATCGCCTGCTCGACGCCGGGCAGATGAAGGCGATCACCGGCAGCGACTTTTACCAGGCCGGCATGCATGCCCCCGGCTGCGTCCTGGTGCAGCCGGCGGCGCTGACCCGCGGGCTCGGGCAGACCCTGCCGGAGAACGTGCAATTGTTCGAAGACAGCCCGGTGCTGAACATCGAAGTCGGCAAGGTGCATACCCTGACCACCGCCCAGGGCTGCGTGAAGACGCCACGCCTGGTACTGGCCAACAACGCCTACGCCGCCAACTTCGGCCAGCTCGGCTTCAAGGGCCGCCTGCTTCCGATCTACACCTACGCCAGCATGACCCGTCAGCTGACCAGGGAAGAACTGGCGCGCCTGGGCGGCGAGGAGAGCTGGGGGCTGATTCCGGCCGATCCGCTGGGCACCACCGTGCGCCGCCTGGCCAACGGGCGCATCTGCGTGCGCAACTCCTTCACCTACAACCCCCAGGTGCAGGCCAGCGCCAGCACCCTGGAGCGGGTCAAGCGGGCGCATCGGCGCTCGTACGAGAACCGCTTTCCGATGCTCCCCGGCATCGAGTTCGAATACACCTGGGGCGGTGCCCTGTGCCTGTCGCGCAACGCCGGCTCGCAGTTCGGCCAGATCGCCCCCGGGGTGTTCAGTGCGGTGTGCTGCAACGGCCTGGGCCTGACCCGCGGCACCATCGCCGGCAAGTTGATTGCCGAATACGCCCTGGGGATCGACAGCGACCTGCTGAGCATCATGCTTGAACAACCGAAACCCTGCCGCAATCCGCCGGAGCCTTTTCTCGGGATCGGCGTGCGCTCCTCCCTCGCCTGGAAAGAGTGGACCGCCGGCGTAGAACTCTGAGATTGCCTCAACCTTCAGGAGAAGAACCATGACCGATACCCTCACCCGCAGTGCCATCGACCAGCAACTCGAGCGCCTGGAATACCGCAACCAGGCCTTCATCAACGGTCGGTTCGTCGCCGCCCGCTCCGGCGCCACCTTCAGCACCCTCAACCCGGCCACCGGTCAGGTCCTGAGCGAGGTGGCCGCCTGCGACGCCGAAGATGTCGACGCCGCCGTACAGGCCGCCCGCGCCGCGTTCAACGCCGGGGTCTGGTCGCGCCTGGCGCCGGCCGAGCGCAAGGCCGTGATGATCCGCTTCGCCGACCTGATCGATGCCAATCGCCTGGAGTTGTCGGTATTGGAATCCCTGGAAGCCGGCAAGCCGGTCGGCGAGTGCTTCGGCATCGACATTCCCGACACCGCCGCGACCATCCGCTGGCACGCCGAGGCCGGCGACAAGCTGTACGACAGCCTGTCGCCCTCCGCTCCCGGCAACATCGGCATGATCAGGCGCGAGCCGATCGGCGTGGTCGGCGCGGTGCTGCCGTGGAACTTCCCCTGCATGATGGCCGGCTGGAAGCTCGGCCCGGCGCTGATCACCGGCAACAGCGTGATCCTCAAGCCCGCCGAGCTGACCTCGCTGGCCACCCTGCGCCTGGCCGAACTGGCCTTCGAAGCCGGCATCCCGGCCGGCGTGCTCAACGTGGTGCCGGGCCTGGGCCACACCGCCGGCAAGGCCATCGGCCTGCACCCGGACATCGACATGACCGCCTTCACCGGCTCCACCGAGGTCGGCCGGCTGTTCCTCGAATACTCGGCCAAGAGCAACCTCAAGCGCGTGGTGCTCGAGTGCGGCGGCAAGAACCCGCAGGTGGTCATGGGCGATGCCGACGACCTCGCCGCGGTGGCCAGCAACGTACTCAGCGCGGCGTTCTGGAACATGGGCGAGAACTGCTCGGCCGGCTCGCGGCTGATCGTCCATCGCTCGATCAAGGACGCCCTGCTCGAGGAAATGCAAAGCCAGCTACAAGACTGGGTCACCGGCGATCCGCTGAACCCGGCCGTGCGCCTCGGCGCGCTGATCGAGCAGGCGCACATGGACAAGGTCCTCGGGCATATCGAGCAGGCCAAGGCCGAAGGCTGCAAGCTGGTCACCGGCGGCGTGCGCCTGCACCAGCAGAGCGGCGGCTACTTCGTCGCGCCGACCATCTTCGAAGTCGACTCCAACGCCGCCTCGGTGGCCCAGGAGGAGATCTTCGGCCCGGTGCTGGCGGTGATCGCCTTCGACACCGAGGAACAGGCCATCGCCATCGCCAACGACACCTGCTACGGCCTGGCCGCCTCGCTGTGGACCGCCAACATCAACACCGCCCACCGGGTGGCCGCGGCCATTCGCGCCGGCACCGTGTCGGTCAACTGCTTCTCCGAGGGTGATATCTGCACCCCGTTCGGCGGCTACAAGCAGTCCGGCTTCGGCGGTCGCGACAAGTCGATCTACGCCCACGACCAGTACTGCGAGCTGAAGACCACCTGGATCCAGCTGACCTGAACCCGACCCGACCCAGCCCGGCAGCCCAACTGCCGGGCCGTGTCCTTGATACCGAGAACGCCCATGAGCAGCCTCACCAGCAGCGAATACCTCAACCCGGTCAACACCCAGACCTGGGCCAACGGCCGCCACCTGGTGCGCTGCCTCAAGGTCATCCGCGAAACCGAAGATGTCCTCACCTACTGTTTCAGCATGCAGGAGCCGGTGCTGTTCTTCTTCAAGCCGGGGCAGTTCGTCACCCTGGAACTGGAGATCGACGGCGAACAGCTGATGCGCTCCTACACCATCTCCAGCGCGCCTTCGATTCCCTACAGCTTCTCCATCACGGTCAAGCGGGTGCCGGGCGGCCTGGTCTCGGGCTGGCTGCACGACCACCTGCGCGAAGGCGACGTGATCGCCGTGCACGGCCCGGTCGGTCAGTTCAACTGCATCGATTTTCCCGCGGAGAAGGTGCTGCTGCTGTCCGGCGGCGTCGGCATCACCCCGGTGATGTCCATGGCCCGCTGGTTCTTCAACACCAACAGCGAAGTCGACATGGTGTTCGCCCACAGTGCGCGCACCCCGGCCGACATCATCTACCGCGCGGAACTGGACTACATGTCCACGCGCATCGACAACTTCAAGCTGCACCTGATCTGCGAGCGCAGCGAAACCGGGCAGATCTGGGGCGGCTACCGCGGCTATCTCAGTCGCGAGATGCTGCAGCTGATCGCCCCGGACTTCCTCGACCGCGAGGTGTTCTGCTGCGGACCGGCACCCTACATGCGCGCGATGCGGCGCCTGCTCGCCGACGCCGGCTACGACATGGCGCGCTACCACGAGGAGTCCTTCGGCGAGACCCCGGCCGAGGATATTGCCAGCGCCGAGGTGCAGGCCGCCGTGGCCCTGGCCCAGGCCGACGAGCCGCAGGTCAACCATTGGGTGACCTTCAGCGACTCCGGCAAATCGGTGCAAGCCGAACTTGGCACGACGCTCTACGAGGCCGCCGCCAGCGCTGGCCTGACCATTCCCAAGGCCTGTGGCATGGGCATCTGCGGCACTTGCAAGGTACGCGTATTAACCGGCGAGACCGTGATGAGCCATAACGGCGGCATCACCGAGGAGGAGATCGCCGACGGCTATGTGCTGAGCTGTTGCACCCGCGTATCGGGCGATGTCGAGGTGGGCTATTAGGCGCTGCTCCGGGCAAACAGCCCGGAGCAGCCAAGCGTCCCCTCTCCGGCAACCAATCACTGACGCCTAGGCGATCACAGCAGGGCGAGCAGCGCCTTGGCCGTGTCTTCGGACGAGGCCGGGTTCTGCCCGGTGAGCAGCAAGCCATCGGTCACCACGTAGCTCTGCCAGTCGCCTGCCTTGGAGTACTGGCCGCCGCTGGCTTGCAGCATGTCCTCGACCAGGAACGGCACCACATCGGTAAGTTGCACCGCTTCTTCCTCGCTATTGCTGAAGCCGGTAACGCGCTTGCCCTTGACCAGTGGCTGGCCATCGGCGCCCTTGGTATGGCGAAAAATACCCGGGGCGTGGCACACCGCGCCGACCGGTTTGCCGGCGCCCTGGAAGGCTTCGATCAGGGCGATGGAGTGAGCATCTTCGGCCAGGTCCCAGAGCGGGCCATGGCCACCCGGGTAGAACACCGCGTCATAGTCGTCGGCGCGGATGCCCGCCAATTTCCGGGTATTGGCCAACGCGGCCTGCGCATCAGGGTCGCTGCGAAAGCGCTCTGTGGCCGGGGTTTGCGCGTCTGCTTCGTCACTCATCGGGTCCAGCGGCGGTTGCCCGCCCTTGGGCGAAGCCAGGGTCAGCTCGGCACCGGCGTCCTTGAACACGTAATAGGGCGCGGCGAACTCCTCCAGCCAGAAACCGGTTTTCTTACCGGTATTGCCGAGTTGATCGTGGGACGTCAAAACCATCAGGATCTTCATGCTGTGCTTTCTCCTTGCTATGGGTTAGTTATCGGCGCCAACACGGATCACCAGCTTGCCGAAGTTCTTGCCCTCGAGCAGGCCGATAAAGGCCTGTGGAGCATTTTCCAGGCCGTCCACCATGTCCTCGCGGTAGTTGATCTGGCCAGAAGCAAGCCAGGCGCTCATGTCGCGCGCGAACTCGCCATAACGGTGTCCGTAATCGTCGAAGATGATGAAGCCCTGAATCTTCAGGCGCTTGGTCAACACTGTGCGCATCAGCAACCCCATGCGGTCGGGCCCCTCGGGCAGTGCCGTGGCGTTGTAGTGCGCAATCAGGCCGCACACCGGGATGCGCGCCGAGGTATTGAGCAGGGGCAGTACTGCATCGAAGACCTTGCCGCCGACGTTTTCATAATAGATATCGATACCCTTGGGGCAGGCCTTGGCCAGTTGCTCGGCAAAGTCCGGCGCACGGTGGTCGATGCAGGCATCGAAGCCCTGCACTTCGACCGCATGCCGGCACTTCTCCGGGCCGCCGGCCACGCCGACCACGTGGCAGCCTTTGAGCTTGCCGATCTGCCCGACAGTGGCGCCGACCGGTCCGGTGGCCGCCGCGACCACCAGGGTCTCGCCCGCCTTGGGCTGGCCGATGTCCAGCAGACCCATGTAGGCGGTGAAGCCCGGCATACCGAGAATGCCCAAAGCATAGGCCGGATTTTCCGGCGTGGCGCCGAGGCGAGTCAGGCCAGTACCGTCGGAAAGCGCGTAGTCCTGCCAGCCAGCGTATGCCTGGACCCACTCACCGACCTGATAGTCCGGGTTTCTGGACGCCACCACCCGGCTCACGGTTGCGCCCACCATCACGCCGCCCTCCTCGACCGGCGCTGCATAGGAGGGTGCGTCGCTCATGCGACCGCGCATATAGGGGTCCAGCGACAGGTAGACGGTGCGTAGCAGGACTTCGCCCTCAGCCGGAGCGGGAATGGCCGTTTGCTCGATCCGGAAGTTGTCTGCAGTGGGGGCGCCATGCGGGCGCGAGGCCAGCACGACTTGGCGATTGATAGCTTGAGTCTGGGTCATTTTCCTACTCCTCGATGCAGTGAATTAAAGGCAGGCTTGCAGCACCTGGCGGCTGATGGCCGGTGTGACATCACGCTGCTCGCCCAGGCGGGTCATGCCGTGTGCCTCGAGTTGAGCGATCAGTGGCTCGACCACTTCCTGCCCCAGTTGGTAATCGCCCAGGCGGGTTTTCACCCCGAGGGCCTCGAAAAAATCACGGGTACGCACTATGGCTGCGTCAATGCGCTGCTCTTCGCTGCCGCTGCTCAAGCCCCATACCCGTTCGGCGTATTGCAGCAATTTGGCATGCTTGGCTGCGCGGCGCTGCTGCAACATGACCGGTAGCACAACGGCCAGGGTCTGAGCATGATCCAAACCATACAAAGCGGTGATTTCATGACCGATCATGTGCGTGGCCCAGTCTTGCGGAACGCCCGCGCCGATCAGACCATTCAGCGCCAGAGTCGCCACCCACATCAGGTTAGCGCGTACCTGGTAATCCTGCGGCTGACTCAACGCCTTGGGGCCGAGCTCGATCAGTGTCAGCAGCAGGCCTTCGGCGAAGCGGTCCTGGACCGGAGCATCGCCCGGGTAAGTCAGGTACTGCTCGACCACATGCACAAACGCATCGACCACACCGTTGGCCACCTGGCGTTCCGGCAGGGTAAAGGTCTTGCTGGGGTCGAGAATCGAGAACACCGGGAACAGCAACTTGTTACGAAATGGCAGCTTGGCCTGCTCGGACTTGCGGGTGACCACGCCACCGTTGTTCATCTCCGAACCGGTCGCCGGCAGGGTCAGGACCGCGCCGAAGGGCAATGCCTGAGTGACCTTGCTGCCATGGCTCTGGAGGATCTCCCACGGCTCGCCGGCGTAGTTGGCAGCCGCCGCGACAAACTTGGTGCCATCGATCACCGAACCACCGCCCACCGCCAGCAGGAAGTCCACGGCCTCACGGCGCACCAGCGCCACCGCTTCCATCAGGGTTTCGTAACTGGGGTTGGGCTCGATACCACCAAACAGCAGTACCTCGCGATCCGCCAGGGCACCCTGCACTTCGGCCAGGGTCCCGGTGCGCCGGGCACTGTCGCCACCAAACAGCACCAGCACCCGCGCCTTGGCCGGGATCAGGCGGTCGAGTTCGGCGATGCGGCCTTCGCCGAAGCTGATGTGGGTGGGGTTGTAGAAATCGAAATTGAGCATGAGTAGTGTGATCCTCGATGGGTCGAATTCGTTCGATATTCAAGTGAACTAATTAGACCAGTCGTCTAGAGACGCCGCCAAAAATACCCGCCATGCGGGCGGGTACGGATGCGGCAAATGGTTAGTCGAGCAGCTTGCGCGTCATGCTCATCGCCTGCTCCATAGGCAGGCTGTTGCGGTGTAGCTTGGCCAGCAGGCTGGCGCCCAGCCATAACTGGTAGAGCAGCGTAGCGGTTTGCCGGGGCTCGCTATGCACCAGCGAGCCATCCTGTTTGCCGGCCTCGATACAGTCGGCCAGGCTGGCGATGATCCGGTCCGTACCATCACGCAAGGTGATGCGCATGCTTTCGGAGAGGTCGGCGACCTCGGCGCTCAGCTTGACCACCAGGCACTGCTGTTGACTGCAGGGGCCCGAGTAGCTGCCCAACCACTGCTGCCAGTAATCCATCAAACGCGCGCGGGCCGGCTGACCGTCGGCGGCGAAACGCCGCTCCAGTTGCTCCAGGTACTTCTTGAAATAGTCCTCGAGCAAGGCCTGACCGAACAGCTCCTTGGATTTGAAGTAGTGATAGAACGAGCCTTTGGGCACGCCGGCGGTCTGCAAGATCTCATTCAGGCCCACACCGCTAAAGCCTTTGCCGGCCATGATGCGGTGACCGGTGTCGAGCAGGTGTTGGCGGGTATCGTCGTAGGCGCTTTTCATGGCGGCGACCATACACCCTAAATAGACCAGTCGTCTAGCAACCCAACTGCTCCTGGTGATGCACCCAGGCCGCAAGCGGTTATCTCGCAGCTGCCTCCTACGTCCGCGCACTGGGTTGCGCGGGCCGAGTCGTATCGAGCAAGGCGCCCGGCATCTTGCCATCGACCGCGCGAAGCCCGGTTCTGCTTCGCCTACTTCGGCAGTCGCGCGCATCACGCCTGGCGGATCGAGCAGGCCCCGAGCCAGAAAGGTGCCGAGCTGAACGTCATGCTGGAAGGATGAATCCATGGCCATCAGCACACTGACGCAATCGAGCTGCCAGGGCTGCCAATCAGAGCAGGCCCAGTTGCTCGAGCGCAGGTTCGACGACGGGCTCAGGCAACGCCGCCAGCCCCGGCAAACGGGCCATCAACTGGATATGGAAACGCCGGGCCAGTTGCGGCGCCAGGCGGTTGTCGGAGGTGTGCAGGAACACGTGAGGGCTACGCCCCTCCTCGATCCAGGCGGCGACCTTGTCCAGCCAGGGCGCCATGAAGCGGTCGTTGGCGGCGAGTTCGGGGTGGCCAATGAAGCGCAGCTGCGGTGCCTGGCTAAACGCCGTCGGCCGAACCGGCAGGCGCGGTTTCTTCGCCTGGGCATGCAGCAGTGCCGGCTCCTGCGAGACACAACTGAACAACGCCCGCGCATCCAGGCTGATCCGCTCGATGCCGCGTTCCAGCAGCAGGCGATTGAGCGCCCGCTCCTCTTGCCCCTTGCTGAAGAACAGCGGATGCCGCAGCTCGACAGCCAGTGCGCCTCCAGCCCAGTGCTCGATAAAGGCACTCAACTCAGCCAGACGCGACGGGCCGAAGCTGGCGGGCAACTGCAACCAGAATGGCGCCGCCCGCGTCCCCAAGGGCGCCAGCAGCTGGCGAAAGTCATCGCTGGCGGCGAGCTGTTCGCGTAAATCCCCAGCGTGACTGATATCGCGCGGCAGTTTGGCGCAAAAATGAAAGTGGTTGGGCATCAGCGCGGCCCAGCGGGCAACCGAGGCGGCCGAGGGTCGCGCATAGAAGGTGGTATTGCCCTCGACTGCATTGAAGACCTCAGCGTAGCGCGGCAAAAAGTCCGCCGGGCGGGCGCTGTCCGGGTACAGCGAACCACGCCAGGCCGGCTCGCTCCAGGACGGGCAGCCAAGGAAGTAGGGACGCATCAGCGGTGGTTATCAGGCGAAGAGATCAAGGCCCAGTATTTCCTGGGCGTCAGGCTCGCTGGAATAGGTAGCGGTGGCACTGTAGCTGGCAATCGCCTGGGCCGCGCGATTGCTCACGGCAGATTGGTAGCCCAGGTTCTGCGCCCGGGCCGGCAGGCTGTCGGTGCTGGCGTTGGCAGCCTGTACCCGACGGGTTTGCGCTGTTTGCTCGAAACCCTGACTGCTCGCCGGGGCCGCCGGTTGCTCACGACGCTGCTCTATCTCGCGCTGGGCTTCGCGAAACGGCGTGACCGCCGTGCCCGAACGAGGCCCGCGATCTGGCGAGTAGGAAGGTATGGAGCCGTCGATGCGCATCTATTACTGCTCGGCAGTGGTCAGCCAAATGGGTGAAAGTGCATGCAATTTAGCCTCGCCCAGACGGATTGGCAATCAATCGTGGAACGGGCCGACGCTGAGCATCCAGGCGGCCCGTCCTGGTGAACTAGCGGACCACCCGCAAGCTGGTGCTTACAGACGGCGCGCCTTGGCCATTAGCCCGGGCACCACCCATGCAGGGTTAGCCCCTTAGCGCGGCGCTTTCGGCGTGGCGACCTTGTCGCGCAGGTACACCGGCAGGGCCTCGTCCGCCACCACAGCCTCACCCCGCGCCCAGGCAAAGCGCGCCAGGCTGAGCAGGTCTTCGGCATGCGGCAGCATCCCATCATCCTGGGCATAGGGGGTCAACGGGATGCGCGCGGCGAACGTGCCCCAGCCGGTGCCGGCGCCGAACCAGTCACCCGTGGCGTCAGGCGGCAACGCGACCTGCTCAGGCGGCGACACCACTTCGTCGCCGGCAAGGCGCATTTCCCCGTTTTCGCTGCGATAGCAGCCCCAGTAGATCTCATCCATACGGGCGTCGATGGCTGCAGCTACCTGGCTGGCGCCATGCTCGCGCTGCGCGCGCTGGGCCAGCACGGCAAGGTTGGACACCGGCACGACCGGACGATCCAGGGCAAATGCCAGGCCTTGCACCACGCCGACCGCAATCCGTACGCCGGTAAAGGCCCCCGGACCACGGCCGAAGGCCAGCGCATCCAGCGCCGACAGTGGCACACCGGCCTGGGCCAGCAGATCCTTGATCATCGGCAACAGGCGCTGGGCATGCTGGCGCGGAATCACCTCGTAATGGCTGATTACCTGGCCGTCATGCAGCAAGGCGACGGAGCAGGCTTCGGTAGCGGTATCCAGGGCCAGTAGAGTGGTCATCGTGATTCGGACAGGTTGGCGAGTGGGCGGGCATTAAAACGGTTTACCAGCATTTTTGCCAGCTGTCCGGACTGCCATTGCGGCAGCCGGACAACGGAACCCGCCCGCAGGCTGGCCCCGCAGGCCCCTAGTGCAATTGGTCGGGCGTGACCACGACCCAGTTTTTGTCGGCATTCACCGGCAAGCCCAGTTCGCCCTGGCGCTTGGCCGCAGAGGCCTGCCAATCCTTGACCTGCTGGGTGTATTTGGCCTTGCGATCGACCCAGACCCGCAGCCCCCCCTTGCTGGTGTCGGTCGCATTGAACAGCATGTAGCCATCGGACAGCGGCGTGTCACCCGCCACCAGTACCGGCTTCTGCCACTGGTCGATCCAGCCGAAGATGGTGCCGAGCTTGCCCTCGTACCAGGTCATCGGGTTCATCAGGTAAGGCGTAAGCTCCAGGCCGAGGTTCTTTGCCGGATCGTAGCGGCCCTTCTGCACCTGCAGGCGCGAGGTGGTCAGGGCGCCGCTCTTGCGGTCCTTGAGCAGCATATTGACGCCGATGACGTTGGCCGGCTTGACGTTGTAGCCGTACTTGGGATCACTGGCGATCATCCGCACCAGCTCCTCGCTGGCTGCACTGATCACATAGACTTCGATACCGTTTTCCTGCAGGCGGTTGTACAACTCCTGCATGCCGGCGAAGGGCTTGGGCGGATTGACACTGCCATCGACCACCTTGTCGCCATCGTAGTACTTGAGCGGGATCGGCTTGCCGTAGGCCATGACCTCGTCGACATAACCCTTCAGCTCACGCAAGGTGAAACCGGCGAATATCTGCGCCACCCAGGGATAGCAGATCAGGTTGTCGACTTCGCACAGGCGGTAGTAGTAGCTATTGAGGCTTTCCTTGAACCCTGGCGTGTCCTTGAACGGAATCAGCTTGAGCGATGGGTCCATGGTTTCGCGGGTCAGCAACCCCTTCATTTCCAGGTAGGGCAGCAGCGACTCCTCGATATCGAACTGGTAGGTGGTGTTATCCATATCGAACACCGCATAGGCGCCTTTATTGGCGTTGGCGGCAATCATGCTGTCGAGTTGGGCGGCGGCTTCGCTCGGCCAGTGTTGCAGTTCGGTAGCCGCGGCGCCCAGGGACGCAACGCTCATGGCCAGACCGATCATCCACGCATGCATAGCTCTCATGTGTTCTCCTACTTCCGTCCAATGAAGAAATAAGTCCACCTGGTATAGACCAGACACTCGAGACTAGCTTGCCTGGGCAAGGCTACTGTTCTGAGAGCGACGCTGATTTAACCGAACCCCGCCGCGCCTGCTGCACATCCAGAAACGACAACGGCCCGCAAGCGGGCCGTTGAACAGTTGCGGATCAAGACTTAACTCAGGGCGGCAAGCACCTTGGCAGTAATGTCGTCCACGCTCCCAACGCCGGCAATGGCGCTGTATTTCGGCGTGCCATTGGCCGCGGCAAGTTTCTGATAGAAATCCACCAGCGGCTTGGTCTGCGAATGGTAGACCGACAGGCGGTGACGCACGGTCTCTTCCTTGTCGTCGTCGCGCTGGATCAGCTCTTCGCCGGTTTGGTCGTCTTTACCAGCGACCTGTGGTGGGTTGTGTTCGGTGTGGTAGACGCGCCCGGACCCCGGATGCACGCGACGACCGGCAATACGCCCAACGATTTCCTCGTCGTCGACAGCGATTTCCACTACATGGTCGATGTTCACCCCAGCTTCCTTCAGGGCTTCGGCCTGGGGAATGGTGCGCGGGAAGCCATCGAAGAGGAAACCATTGACGCAATCGGGCTGGGTGATGCGTTCCTTGACCAGATTGATGATCAGGTCATCGGAAACCAGGCCGCCACTGTCCATGATGCCTTTGGCTTTCAGGCCAAGTTCGGTGCCGGCCTTGACCGCAGCACGCAGCATGTCGCCGGTGGAGATTTGCGGAATACCAAACTTCTTGGTGATGAAACCGGCCTGGGTACCTTTGCCGGCACCGGGCGCTCCTAGCAGAATCACGCGCATCGATGTGCTCCTCAAGATTAAATAAAAAAGCGTCGGACTCGCCTCATGGGGCCAATCTCAGAATGGTTCGGGCAGCGCTGGCAAGGTGCCAAGCGGCCAAAAGGTTGATCAAGATACACAGCGCACCCCCACCGCACAAGTCACCGAAAGTCGGATAAACCAGGGCCTTTCAGGCGCCATCAGGCCGCGATCGGGTGCTTCTGGAGTTCGTCCAGGGCACCCGGAAAACGCCCGAGCCGCCGCCGCTAGCCGGTGTTACGCAAGCCGGCGGCGATACCGGCGACACTGACCAGCAAAGCCTGCTCCAGCGGGCTGTCGGCCTCGCTATCACGCTGCCTGGAGCGAGCCAGCAGTTCGGCCTGAAGCAGGTGCAAGGGGTCGAGGTAGGTGTTGCGCACGCTGATGAACTCCAGGGTCTCGGGACTGTGCGCCAACAGCTGCGACTGACCGGTCAAACCCAGTACCGCCGCAACAGCCTGCGACAATAGGTCGCGTAAATGTTCACCCAAGGGCCGCAAGGATGGCTCGACCAGGCGCTCATCGTAGAGCCGGGCAATCGCCCCATCGGCCTTGGCCAGGACCATTTCCAGCATGTCGATGCGGGTGCGAAAGAACGGCCAATGCTCGCGCATCTGCTCCAGCAGCTCACCTTCACCGCGTTTCAGCGCGCTGCTCAGGGCGAACTCCCAGCCAAGCCAGGCCGGCAACATCAGACGGGTCTGGGTCCAGGCGAAAATCCAGGGAATAGCCCGCAAGCTCTCCACCCCGCCCTCACGACGCTTGGCCGGGCGGCTGCCCAAGGGCAGGCGACCGAGTTCCTGCTCCGGCGTGGCTTGGCGAAAGTATTCGACGAACTGTGGATGCTCGCGCACCACACCGCGATAGGCCGTGACGCCATCGGCGGCCAGCTTGTCCATCACGTCGCACCAGGCCGGTTCGGGCGTCGGCGGTGGCAACAGGGTGGCCTCAAGCACCGCGGCCAGGTAAAGGTTGAGGTTTTGCTCGGCGATATCCGGCAGGCCGAACTTGAAGCGGATCATTTCGCCTTGTTCGGTGGTGCGAAAACGCCCCGCCACCGAACCCGGCGGCTGCGAGAGGATCGCCGCATGAGCCGGACCGCCACCGCGGCCAACGGTGCCGCCACGGCCGTGAAACAGCAGCAACTCGACCTGCTGCGCGGCACAGACCTGCACCAGTTGCTCCTGGGCGCGGTACTGCGCCCAGGCCGCAGCAGTGGTACCGGCATCCTTGGCCGAATCGGAATAACCAATCATCACTTCCTGCGGGCCATGCAGGCGCGCGCGATAGCCCTTGAGGCTGAGCAGTCGGTCGATCACCGGGCCGGCGTTGTCCAGGTCGGCGAGGGTTTCGAACAGCGGCACCACACGGATCGGGCGCAACAGCCCCGACTCCTTCAACAACAGTTGTACGGCCAGCACATCGGAAGGCGCACCGGCCATGGAGATCACATAGGAGCCCAGCGAGGCCGCCGGCGCGGCCGCCACCTCACGGCAGGTGGCAAGTACCTCGGCAGTATCGGCGCTGGGTTTGAAGTGGCTCGGCAACAGCGGTCGACGGTTGTCCAACTCGGCCAGGAGAAACTGCTGCCGCGCGTCCTCATCCAACTCGGCGTAACGCCCCAGGCCCAGGTAATCGGTAATTTCATCGAGCGCCGCGGCGTGGCGGCTGGAGTCCTGACGCACGTCAAGACGCACCAGGAACAAGCCGAAAGTGGCGGCGCGGCGCAGGCAATCGAGCAGGGGGCCATTGGCGATCACGCCCATGCCGCAGGCGTGCAACGATTGGAAGCAGCACTCCAGCGGCTCGAGCAGTTCACGGTTGTCCTGCAACACCGCCGCTGGCGCTGCGAGCGGCCCGTGCAACGCCTCCTGAGCCCAGCTACGGGTGGCACGCAGGCGTTCGCGCAGTTGCTTGAGCAGGCTGCGATAAGGCTCGGCGCTATCGCCGACGCGAGCCAGCAGCTCGGGACTGGCTTGCTGCATGGACAGCCCGGCGGCCAGTTGATCGATATCACGCAGGTACAGGTCGGCCGCCATCCAGCGCGCCAGCAGCAACACCTCGCGGGTCACCGCGGCAGTGACGTTCGGGTTGCCGTCGCGGTCTCCGCCCATCCAGGAGGCGAAGCGAATCGGCGCGGCGTCCAGCGACAGGTGCATGCCGGTGGCTGCATGCAAGGCATGATCAGCCTTGCGCAGAAAATTCGGCACCGCCTGCCACAGCGAATGCTCGATCACGGCGAAGCCCCACTTGGCTTCGTCCACCGGAGTGGGTCGGCTGCGGCGGATTTCTTCGGTATGCCAGGCCTCCGCGATCAGGCGCTGCAAATGCTCGGCGACCTGCTCGCGCTCGGCCGCCGACAGGTCGCTATGGTCCCCCGCCGCCAGCTGCGCGGCGATCGCATCGTATTTCTGGATCAGGGTACGCCGCGCCACTTCGGTCGGGTGAGCGGTCAACACCAACTCGATGTCCAGGCGGCCGAACTGGCGCGCCAACGCATCGGCGCCGTGGCCGCTGGCCAGCAGGCGCTGCAGCAATTCGGCCAGCACCCGCGACTCGAAGGGTTCCGGCTCGTCAGGGTCACGGCGACGGATGCGATGATATTGCTCGGCGATATTGGCCAGGTTGAGAAACTGATTGAACGCCCGCGCCACCGGCAGCAGTTCATCGTCGGCGAGCTGTTCGAGGCCCGCGCTGAGCTGCTCGGCACCAGCAGCCGAACCACGCCGCGCCGCTTTGGCGCCCTTGCGAATGCGCTCGATCTTGTCGAGAAAAACCGTCCCGCGCTGGGCACTGATGGTGTTTCCCAGCAGCTCGCCAAGCTGATGAACATCCTCGCGCAGACGCGCGTCGATTTCTGCCATGACTGACTCTCCGCTCAAGCGTTAACCCCAAGAGTGCCCAGCACGGCAACATCTTACAAGCGTGCGACGCAGAACCGACAAGAGCGCCTGGCCGGTCTAGGCTCTAATCAGGCCCGTCGCAAAAGGACGTGACCGAATACATATTGCACAACCACCTGCCACGAGCAGGTTAAGGACGAAGTAGTCATGAAAGTTCGCGAGCTTGTCCACCATTGGGAACAAAATGCCAAGGGCCGTATGACGCGCAACCTGTATCAGATCAATCTCGATGTGGAGGCGGCAGCACGCCTGGCAGCTCTGGCCGAGATGTACCCCAAACGCAGCCCGGAAGCACTACTCGGCGAGCTGATCGGCGCGGCGCTGGAAGATCTGGAAACCAGCCTGCCGTACGTCAAGGGGAGTCAGGTGGTGGCCACCGACGAGGAAGGCAATCCGCTCTATGAAGACATCGGCCCAACCCCACGCTTTCTCGCCCTGTCACGCAAGTATCTGCACGAACTGAGCGAGCAGCAGGACAGCACCAACCACTGAGCGGCTGTGGAAACACTTCGGCCTACTGCGATCGCCCGCTACTGAACTAGCCCGGATAAACCGGTGCGGCCCCCATCTGCCGGGCAGTTGCTACGCGCCAAATGGCTCGCCGACCTAGGCTCCGAAGCGGGACGCTGTGCTGCAGAGTGCAGCGTCTTGCCGCGAACGCCTGGAGGCGACCTTCGCTATTTGCACAACCCATGAAATATCTGCATGCGCCAGCAACTGGAGCGGCGGGCCTGCGCGCACAGCGTTCAACAAATAAAACACTACGTCGAACCATCCCAATAAATACGCATACACATGTTATTTATGTTGTTTTTTTTGAACGTTTCTTAACTGAATGTACTCTAACTTGAGTAGCGTTACTGACCAACGGTCGCGAGGAATGGGTGTTGCGCCTTATCCAAACGTGTCCGTCGCCCTCAGTCACAACGCTGGCTGGTGACCATCATGGGAACCACTTCACGCAAGGAAACCACCAATGGAACTGAATACCATGATCATCGCCCCTGCCCGGCCGCAACCTAGCAAACGCTCAACCTGGACACTCGCCGCCCTCGCCCTTGGCGGCAGCCTGTTGCTGGCCGGCTGCGCCGGTAATCCACCTAGCGAGCAACTCGCAGTGAGCAAATCGGCCGTCAACTCTGCGGTCAGTGCCGGCGGCCCGGAATTCGCAGCCGTTGAAATGAAATCCGCACAAGAGAAGCTGAAGCAAGCCGAGCAGCAACTGCACGACCATAACTATGAAGAAGCGAAACGCCTGGCCGAGCAGGCCGAGTGGGATGCCCGCCTGGCAGAACGCACAGCCCAGGCAGCCAAGGCTGAAAAAGCCCTGAAAGACGCCCGCCAAGGCGTTGAGGAAATGCGCGAGGAAAGTATGCGTGGCAGCAGCCTTTGACCCCGGCTGCCAAACATACCGAACACAGACTCCGCCAACAGATAAAGGATTACCCGAAGATGCGTACTCAAATACTGATTCCCGCCTTACTGGCATTGAGCGTAGGCCTGGCCGCCTGCTCCTCGCAGCCCAACCTCAATCTGGAGAGGGCACGCAGCAATTTCTCCACGCTGCAGTCGAACCCGCAAGCCAGTAAGGTCGCAGCCTTGGAAACCAAGGGTGCCGGCGAGATGTTGGACAAGGCCGAACAAGCCTACCGCGCCAGCGAGGATGAACAAAAAGTCGATCAACTGGCCTACCTGACCAACCAGCGCATCGAAGTCGCCAGGCAGACCATCGCCTTGCGTAGCGCCGAACAGAACCTGGGCAAAGCCGCCGCCGAACGTGCCAACGCACGCTTGGATGCACGTGATGCACAAATCGACGCCCGTGACGAGCAACTGGATGCACGTGATGCACAAATCAAGCAGCTGCAGGACAGCCTGAACGCCAAGAAGACTGAACGGGGCATGCTGGTAACTTTCGGTGATGTACTATTCGACCTGAACCGTGCGGAACTGAAGCCTGGCGGCATGAACAACGTCAACAAACTGGCTCAGTACCTGCAACAAAGCCCGGAGCGCAAGGTGATTGTCGAGGGTTACACCGACAGCACCGGCTCCGCCGCTTACAACCTGAGCCTGTCGCAACTGCGCGCCAACTCGGTACGCATGGCGCTGATAAAAATGGGCGTTGGCCCGGAGCGCATCGTCACCCAAGGCTATGGCAAGGAATATCCGGTGTCGGGAAATGACACCTCGTCTGGCCGCTCGATGAACCGCCGGGTCGAGGTGACGATATCCAACGACAATCAACCGGTTTCGCCACGCAGCACGACAGACGCTGGCTGATTACAACGCAGTAGCAAAATGCCGCTCACTTTAACCAGGAGCGGCATTTTTCTAGAGCCGGTGTTTATCAGCACTGCCTGTGAGATCGGCTGAAGATGACGCGCCAGCATTGCCCTGAGACGTATAGAGACTGGGCCAGATTGCAATGAGCGGATGGCGGCTAGCCCCACGACTCAGCGCAACAGCCCCAGGCCCTTGGCCCGCGCCACTGCCTGGGTACGCCGTTCGACCCCCAGTTTGCCGTTGATATGACGGGCATGGGTCTTCACCGTGTGCAGCGAAATGAACAGCTGCTCGCTGATTTCCTGATTCGAGCAACCCTGGGCGATCAGCTGCAACACCGCCAACTCACGCGAACTCAAGGCCTCGGTCAGCTGGCTATCGCGCCTGCTCAGCGTCACTGCCTCGGTCTGGGGCAGGTACTTGAGCAGCTCGGCAGCCACGGCACAACCGGGGCGCGCCATCAATTGCTCGCGCAGCCATTGCGGCTGGTGAACGAACAACTCCTGATAAGGCAGAAAAGCACCACCCTGCGCAGCATCCAGGCTACTGGTCAGCCAGCTGGCAGCCTCACGGTCGCGCCCGGAAGCCTTGAGCAGCAGGGCCAATTGCACCTGGGCAGCCACCACGAACAAGTGACCCGATGCGGACTGGGCGCACTGACTGAGTGCGCGCAGACGCCGTTCGGCAACCTCCAGACGCCCCTGCAAACGCTCAAGCGCGGCCTGCTGCAACTCGATATGCAAGGCCAGCTGCGGGTGGAACTCCGGGGCTGCGCCGGGCGTTTCGCCGCAATAGGTCTCGGCCAGCCGCTGTAGCCAGACTTCGGCCAACTCCAGCTGGCCCTGGGACAACCACAGCTCGCACTTGATCACCGTGATCATGGCCAGATAGTAGATCGACGGCACGTCCCAGGCATGCATCAGGCGCTCGGCTTCGGCCAGTTGGGCGAAGGCCTCGCTCAGGCGTCCTTCACGTCCCTCGACCCCGGCCAGCACGCAATACCCTACCAGCAGACTGATGTCGCGACAGGCGCGCGCCTCACCGATCCCGGCCAGCAACTTGGTGCGGGCGGCCTGGGTGTTCAGCGACACGCTGAGCAGATAGCCTTCGTACAGATTCAGCCGCGCCCGCACCGAATACACGCGCTGGGTCGAGAGCCCCTGCAACCGCAGCAAGCCCAGGCGCACCTCGACCAGGGCGCGCTGAACCTCACCCCGGGCGTGCAGCACTCGCGCTCGCTCGGCATGCGCCAGGCCCTCGAACAAGGGACTAGCGACCCGCTGCGCCAGCTCCAGTGCCTCGCGGTTGAGCCCCCGCGCACGCCACAGGTCGCCCTTGGTCATGGCCAGGTTGGCCAGGGTGAACAAGCACATCAGGCGCGGGCCGCAGCGGTTGCTGCTGAGCAGGGCCAGGGCCTCGCTGCAATAGTGTTCCGCCTCAGGCACCTGGCCACGCCCGCGGGCGATGATGCCGGACAAGGCGAGCCACTGGGCCAACAGATCATCCTGCTCCTGCGCGTTGGGGGCCGGGAAAAAACGCCCCAACTGCTGGATCAGCTCGTCGGCCGCATCCAACTGACAGGCCAGGGCCAGGGCCCAGCCGTACAACACCAGCAGGCGTGGCGTGCTGGCCAGCAGGCTGTCGGGCAGGTCCATCTTCCAGCGCAGCAAGCGCGCGACATTCTGCTCGCCGAGCAATTGTTCCTCGGACAGGTTCTGCACCAGGTTGGCCGCCACTTCCGGCTGGCCGGCACGCAACGCCTGATCGACGGCTTCCTCATGCAGGCCCTGGCTGCTGAACCAGCGACAGGCCCGCAGATGCAGGGCCGCCTGGGACTGGCTGCGTTGACTCGCGGGACGCGAGCGCAACAGATCGGAGAACAGGTGGTGGTAGCGAAACCAGTGCCCCTGTTCGTCCAGGGGCACCAGAAAGACCTGATGGGTCTGCAGGTGCTGGATAATCGCCGCGCTGTCATGCTGCTCCCGCAAGGCATCGCACAACTCGACACAGAAACGCTCCAGGCAGGCAGTGTCGAACAGGAAGCTCTGCACCTCGGCCGACTGCTGCTCGATCACCTCCTCCAGCAAGTACTCGCGGATCAACCCCTCGTCGCCCTGGGGCACCCGCTCCGGGCTGTCATCGTCAGCCTGCTGACGGGTCAACAGCCACAGGCGCAAGCCGGCCACCCAGCCTTCACTGCGCTGACGCCACTCCTCCAGAACCGGGCCACTGAGCTGAGCCCCCTGGCTGCCAAGAAGCGCGCGGGTCTCGTCCTCGGTCAGGCGCAAGTCCTGCTCCTGCAGTTCCAGCAACTGCCGTGACAGGCGCAGGCGAGCCAGGTGCCAGTCGGGACGCTGGCGGCTGGTCACCAGAACGACCAGGCCCTCGGGTAAATGATTGAGCAGAAACTGCAGGCAGCGGTCGAGCACCGCGCCCTGAGCCAGGTGATAATCGTCCAGCACCAGCAACAAAGGCGCTGTCGGTACCAGGCGCTCGCCCAACTCTTCAAGCAGGCCATCGAGCCACTCTTCGAAGGCGAAGGGTTGGTGCCGCTGGCGCATACGCAACAAGGCCTGAGCGTCTTCGCCCAACCCCGGATGAAACTGCTGCAGACCAGCCAGCAGGCGCTCGAGAAAACGCCCGGGATCACTATCCCGCGGACTGAGGCCCAGCCACAGGCTGTTCCAGTGCTCGGGTAGCGCCTGGCAGAACTCGCTGGCCAGCGAGCTCTTGCCGAAACCCGCAGGGGCGCTGACCAGCAGCAACCGCCCCGCCAGGCCCTCGGCCAGCCGCTCACACAAACGCGGCCGCGACACATGGCTGGCTGGCAGTGGCGGACGGAAAAAGCGACTGTCGCCCAGAGGGACGCTATCGCTGACTGCAGGTGCTATACGCGTCAGATCGGTCATCTCCCGGCTCTTGTTAGGACATTGCCAGTTCAGGCGCGAACTCTCCGCAGACTATCGACTTAACCGCGCGAATTGAAGCCTGGATGTGGACATGGACACAAATCATTACCAGGCGCGCCACTCGGCTTCAGGCTGAGCGAGTTCAGCGCGGCAGTGTCAGGCGGCATGGGTAAGCGCGGTGGATGCAGGAGGCCCGCGCAGTGGCGGAGGACGTGAGGGTGGCCGAGAAGGCAAGGTCATGCCCCGGTCATCGGTGGCGCAGAGCCGAGGCCGGTGGGCGCAGGGTAATGCCCCGCTGGCCATGGCGGCCAGCGACTGGAGCATGACTAAAACAAGAAAGCCGGCCCAAGGGGCCGGCTCTCACTGTTGCATCAACGACTGTTAACGGACGCCTGCCTGACGCAGGGCAGCCGGGGTGTAGTCGCTTTCTTTGGCCGGGTAGTCGAACTCGTAGGATTGACTCTCTTCGTTCTTCATACCCAGTGCCAGGTAACGACCGGACTGCAGGTCATACAGGGTTTCCAGGGTGTACCACGGTACTTTCTTGTCGTAGTAGTACTGGGCATGGGCCTCAGCTACACGCCACAGGGAACCGCGACCGTCATAGTGGTCGATTTGCGCGGCTTGCCAGGTGTCTTCGTCGAGGAAGAAGTCACGCTTGGCATAGATGTGCCGCTCGCCCGCTTTCAAGGTCGCGGTCACATGCCAGACACGGTGCAGTTCGTAACGGGTCAGGTCCTGGTTGATATGACCGGCCTTGATGACCTGATCATATTTCAGCTTCGGCGAGTCCAACGCGTAGGCGTTGTAAGGAATGTAGATTTCCTTCTTGCCGTTCAGCTTCCACTCGTAACGGTCAGGCGCACCGTTGAACATGTCGAAGTTGTCGGAAGTACGCAGGCCATCGGAAGCGGTACCCGGGCCGTCATAGGACACCTGCGGTGCGCGGCGCACGCGACGCTGACCGGCGTTGTACAGCCACGCCAGACGCGGCTCCTTCACCTGGTTAAGGGTCTCGTGCACCAGCAGGACGTTACCGGCCAGACGCGACGGCGCGGTTACCCGCTGCTTGAAGTAGAACAGCACGTTGCTCGGCTTGCTGGTGTCGGCCTCCTTGAGCGCACCACGGAAGGTGAACTCATCCTGGAAGTAGACCATGCTGTAGGAGCCATTTGCCTGCGGAGTTGCCTGGGTCACCAGACGCTTGACGCTGCCACCACGGTAACGGGTGATATGGTTCCAGATCGCTTCCAGACCGTCCTTCGGAATCGGGAAGGGGTTGGCCTGCTCGAAGTTCTCCAGCCCGTTACCGCCCTCGACCATCTTGGTGTTGACGGCATTGCGCTTGCCCGCTTCCAGCACGAAGTCCGGCATGCTCGCCGAACGGTGGGTTGGGTACACCGGGATTTTGTAGCTTTGCGGGTAACGCTTGAACATGGCCTGCTGACCGGGAGTCAGCTTGTCCTTGTACTGTTCGGCGTTGGCCGCAGTGATGGTGAACAGCGGTTGCTCGCTAGCAAACGGATCGGCCAGGAAGCCGGCAGCGTCGACAGTGCCGGCATTGGTTGGCAAACCGCCGGTCCAGGCCGGAATCGAGCCGTCCGCATTACCAGCCATCTCGGCGCCGACTGGCGTCAAGGTGGTACCCAGCTTGGCAGCCTCTTCTGGCGACACTGCCGCCATAACGCTGCAGGCCAGCAGCGAAAGGGTCAGCGCGCCGGTTTGCAACAGACTTTTGGTTGTTTTCATATACAGAGTCTTCCTCAAAATTCCTGGCCGCTTAGAAGTTCATACCGAAGCTGAGCGCAACGAAATCGCGATCGATCGCAGTGTTGTAGTCGCCACCGAAGAAGTCGGTGTAGGACAGGTCGGCCGTGTAGGTGTTCTGGTACTCGGCATTCAAACCCAAGCTGACGGCCTTGCTGCCTTCGTTGAACAGACCGTTCGGGCCATAGCCGTCGACGTCATGCGACCAGGACAGGCTCGGCTTGAGGTTTACGCCGGCAAACACACTCGGGTATTCGAGAATGGCGCGAGCGCGATAACCCCAGGAGTTGGCGGTGACGAAACCATCGTTATTGGTTGCGCTGTAGGCACCATAGATGGCGTCGCGGCCGTACTGCAGATCTTCGCGACGCTCAAGGCCACCGACATGGGCCGCACCGACTTCACCGACTACGGTCAGGCGGCTAGCGCCCAATACCCGGTCGAAGAAATGGGTGAAGGTGGTTTGCACCTGGGTCAGCTCCTTGCGGCGATAACCCTGGTTTTCCGCACCTGGTGCTGTATCGATGGTGGGCGAGGCTGCACCACCATTTAGCGGGTTAACCAGCGCTAGGTTGAGCGCAGTACTGTTGATCTGGATCGGTGCATTGGGGCGATAGCTGACCTCACCGGCCCAGGAAGTACCGGTGGGCAGCACGGTGGAGAAGCTCAGGCCGTACAGCTGGATATCCTCGGGATAGCTGATGAAGTATTCGCCATTACCCAGAGCCACGAGGGGAGCCAAAGCGGTTATCGTCGGACCCAAAGCAGGACTGCCAGCACATGCTGGGAAACCACCGAACGCAGAACACACCGCACCTGCAGCAGTGTCTGGGTTAGTCAAATTTCCGACAGTGCCTGCCAGCCCACCCAAAGTCGCGGCGTCTGCGGTTTTGGTATTAAAGAACGGGGTCCGGCTGTGGTAGTTCATGAAGTAGGCGCCATACTCGGTATTATCGCCGAGCCAGCGCAGGGCCATACCGTACTGGCCGCTGTCGCGGGCATCACGGTCACCACCGCGCGGAACGACCGCGCCTTCGTTTTCAACACCAAACGCAGCCCCGGAACCAGCAATAAGCGACTGCAGCCCCCGTATGCCCGCGACACCAGCAGGAGTGGTACCAGGTACGGTCAGATTGTTATCGCAACCGTCGGCCACCACATCGGTAGTCGAGAAGAAGGTGCCGCAGTTATCGACTACGGTCTGATCCCACTCGAGCTGATAAAACGCCTCCATGGACAGATTGTCGGTCAGGCTCTGCGCCACATAGAACATATTGACCGGGATCAGACCTTCCTTGATCTCCGCGCCAGGGCGACGGAAAGCGGCGGCGTCAACCGGGTTGATCGAGTTGATCGAGTTCTGAATGAAGGTGCTCTCGCCCCAACTGACCACCTGCTTGCCCAGACGTACGGAACCCGGCAGGTCGGCAATGTCGTAGTTGTGGTAGACGAACGCATCGAGAATTTGCGCACCCGAGGCCTGGGCGGCTTCTTTGCGGTTATGGTCGTCGATGTCCTTGAACAGGCGGCTTTCATCCTTGGCTTCAAAGTCATACCAGTACTTGCCACGCACGAATACGCCGGTATCGCCGTATTTCAACTCAAGGTCGTGAATACCCTTGAAGATCTTCGAGAAGGTTTCGCCCTTCTTGAAGTTCAGTCGATTGTCGTCGCTGGTCGATGAGGCAGCCTTACCACCATTTACTGTGCCGACCAGATCTGGATCTGCTCCACGAACAGACCAACTGGCACCTACAGACAGAGCGGAATCGAACTGACCTTCGATTTCACCGATATTGAAGGTGACGCCGAATGCCGGTGCGGCGAGGGTGGATGCGAGGCTGACGGCCAGCGGCAGTTTTGCCAGGCGCCAGGTTTGCTTTGATTTTGTCATCGACACTACTCCATGTAACTTTTTTGTTATGGATAGTGCGGACTATAGCCAGAGGGTGTGACGGCCTGATCCCTCGAAAGTATGATTTGCAGCATCCCAGCCACTCTGGCACGCAGGTTTCGGCGGAACAGCCCGATCCGCCACGAGCCAGGAATGGCTGGAGAAGAGCGATTGGCAGGCCAAACGCTTGTTTGACTATGCAGTCACTCTGGCGAGGTATCACCACCACACATTACAAGGTCGAGAGAAACGCACTGCCAGCCGCTTGCCACTGGGCGATATCCAGTCGAATGCGTTTCTTGTCCAGCTTGCCAACACTGGTCTTGGGAATTTCCGTAACAAGAGCAATCTGCGCGGGGATTGCCCACTTGTTGATATGACCCTGCTCGACATAAGGCTTGAGGTGATCCTTGAGACCCTTGGCATCCAGGTCCTGATCATCTTTCAACACCAGCAAGGCAAAAGGTCGCTCACCCCACTGCGGATCCACGATCCCAACCACCGCCACTTCACGCACAGCCGGATGACGACTTATCAGGTCTTCCAGCGCCAAGGAAGAGATCCACTCGCCGCCGGTTTTGATCACATCCTTGATCCGGTCACGAATCTCGATAAACCCCATGCCGTCGATGGTCGCCACGTCGCCGGTGTGCAGCCAGCCGTGCTCCCAGAGTTCCTGACCTTTCTCCGGCTCGCGAAAATAGCCCTGGGTCAGCCACGGCGAACGCAACACCAGCTCGCCCTGGGACTCGCCGTCCGCCGGCAACATGGTGCCATCGGCGCTCATGATTGCTGCCTCGACCAGAGGCACCGGCACACCGGCCTTGATCCGGTAGGTGACCTGTTCATCTTCGCTGCCGGCCAGCAACTCGTCATTGATGTGCGCGCAGGAGATCAGCGGGCAGGTTTCCGACATGCCATAGGCCGCCGTCAGCTGGATACCGCGCGCTTTGGCCGCATCGTAGAGGGCGCGGTTCAACGCGCTGCCGCCGATGATCATCTTCAACCCGCCGAAGTCATGGCCTTTGGCACTTGGCGTGTTGAGCAGCATTTGCAGAATGGTCGGTACGCAGTGGGAGAAGCTGACCTCCTCCTCCTTGATCAGCTTGCACAGCATCTCCGGCTCGTAGCGACCCGGATACACCTGCTTGACGCCCAGCATGGTGGCGACATAGGGCATGCCCCAGGCATGCACATGGAACATCGGGGTAATCGGCATGTAGACATCGTTGGTGCCCAGCAGGCGCACGCTGTCGAGACTGCCCATCACACTGGCCGCCGCCAGGGTGTGCAGCACCAGTTGCCGATGAGTGAAATACACGCCCTTGGGGTTGCCGGTGGTGCCGGTGGTGTAGAAGGTGGTGGCCACCGAGTTTTCATCGAAATCGGCGAAGTCATAGCTCGGACTGGCAGCCGCCAGCAGCTGTTCGTACTCGCCGACCAGGTCCGGCAGTTCGGCGGTTTTTTCCTCGGCATCGGTCAGCAGCAAGGTTTTCTCAACCGTGCTCAGTTGCGCAGCGATACCGTTGTAGAGGGGCACGAACTCACTATTGACCAGGACGAACTTATCCTCGGCGTGATTCATGGTGTAGAGAATCTGCTCGGGCGACAGGCGAATATTGATGGTGTGCAGCACCGCACCCAGCATGGGAATGGCGAACATACACTCGAGGTAACGGTGGCTGTCCCAGTCCATCACCGCAACGGTATCTCCGGCTTTGACTCCGGCCGTCGTCAGCGCATTGGCCAGGCGTGCAACCCGCTCATTGAAGGTCGCATAGCTATAACGCAGCGTGTCGCGATAGACGATTTCACGGGTTTTTTCATAGCGAACGCCGGACAGCAACAAGCGCTTGATCAGCAGCGGGTATTGATGGGCATTCGCCGCGGGCGGAATGATGCGGGTTTGCAACATAATGGGCACCTGTCAGCAGATATATTTTCTTCAGTGACAGGACTCTAGAGCGCTTGCCAGACGGGCAAATCAGTCAAAAGAATGATTTGACAGTGTGACTTTTCGGCTTATTTTGGTCACTCTGAGGGATCAGAAGCCAACGCTGGTTCACGGCCACTACTTATTTGCCAAGAACGCTTACAGAGTCGGCCGTAACAACCAACATCGTCACCCCAGAGATCACCCGCGCACCACAATCGGGCCATCAGTAACCCACGGAAGTTGCCCGATAGGAACAGGGTGACGTCGATCCGCTCGAGATCAACCAAGCCTTCGCCACGACCAACATACTGATCTGGGTGAACGATGCCTGGATCATGCCAAGATCAACGCCTTGGGCGGCAACACGACGGTAGTAGCAGTCGAACCGTTGCAAGCCGAAACCGGGGTGGAGAAACAGGCTAGCGCCGCACCCCGCCGCACCCCTAGCGCAACTCGCTGAACGCCAGCTTGACGCCCAAGCCGACCAATACCGCGCCCATCAGCCGATCGAACCAGTGGCCCATGCGGGCAAAACCGGCGCGCACCCGCGGCCGACTGAACAACATCGCCACCAGGCAGAACCACAGTGCCGTCGCCAGTGCCAGGTAGAGGCCATAACCGGCCTGCACCGTCAGCGGAGTATGCGGATTGATCACCACGGTAAACAACGAGAGGAAGAACAGGGTTGCCTTAGGGTTCAGGCCATTGGTGACGAACCCTGTAGCAAAGGCTGCACGCGGTGAACGCACGGCTTGCTCCAGACTCAGTTCGGCGCGGGCCGGATCAACCGGCTTGGCGCGCAACGCCTTGATCCCGATGTAGAGCAGGTAAGCGGCCGCCAGCCATTTCAAGGCGTTGAACAAGACAATCGACTGGGACACGATCAGACCAATGCCGAGCAGCGAATAGGCCACGTGCACGAAAATCCCGGTGCCCACACCCAGCGCGGTAAAGATACCGGCACGCCGGCCGAAGGCCACGCTTTCGCGCACAACGATGGCAAAATCCGGCCCGGGGCTGGCCACCGCCAGCAGGTGAATCAAGGCAACGGTGAAAAATTCCGTCCAGTACATAACGGCTCCGCAACAGGCTTATGGGTCTGATAGGCTGTTTACCTTACGCCCCGCTCCGACAGCAGAAAAGGTACAGCTGATGAGTAAAAATAGCCGCGCAGTCTTTCTGGACCACAGTACGCTCGACCTCGGTGATCTCGACTTGTCGCCACTGCAGCAGCTATTCGGCGAGCTGACGCTGCACTCGCTGAGCGCCCCTGAGCAAGTGATCGAGCGCCTGCAGGGCGCGCAGGTGGCGATCAGCAATAAAGTGCCCTTGGACGCCAAGACCTTCGCCGCCTGCCCCGAGCTGAAACTGCTGTTGATCGCCGCCACTGGCACCAACAACATCGACCTGGACGCCGCGCGGGAGCATGGCGTGCTGGTCTGCAATTGCCAGGGTTATGGCACGCCTTCGGTGGCGCAACACACCCTGATGCTGCTGCTCGCCCTGGCCACCCGCCTGCCCGACTATCAGGGTGCGGTACGGGAAGGCCGCTGGCAGCAGGCGCAGCAGTTCTGCCTGCTGGACTTCCCCATCGTCGAACTGGAAGGTAAGACCCTCGGCCTGCTCGGCCACGGCGAACTGGGCGGTGCCGTGGCGCGACTGGCTGAAGCCTTCGGCATGCGCATACTGCTTGGCCAACTGCCGGGCCGGCCGCCCCGCCAGGATCGCCTGCCACTGGACGAGTTGCTGCCGCAGGTCGATGCCCTGACCCTGCATTGCCCACTCAACCCGGCCACCCACAACCTGATTGGCGAATACCAGCTGAGCCTGATGAAACCCGGCGCCTTCCTGATCAACACCGCACGGGGCGGCCTGGTCGACGAACAGGCGCTGGCCGACGCCTTGCGCCGCGGCCATCTGGGTGGCGCGGCCACCGACGTACTGACCCAGGAGCCGCCCACAGACGGCAACCCCTTGCTCGCCGCCGACATCCCACGCCTGATCGTTACCCCGCACAGCGCCTGGGGTAGCCGCGAAGCACGGCAGCGTATCGTCACCCAGCTGACGGAAAATGCTCAGGCGTTTTTCGACGGTGCAGCGCGCCGGGTGGTGAACTAACCGCCGGGCAATGGGGAAACCCTGCCGGGCCATTGGGCCAGCAAGCCCTCGCCGCCCATTGCGCTGAACGCCCTGGCCAGATTTGCTATCCTCCGCGCTTTGCCCAGGAGCCCACCCCCATGGACCCGCGAAGCGAAGTGCTGCTGCGCCAGGCTGAACTGTTCGGCGGCCCGCTGTTGCTTGCCGGCCTGCCGGCCGACGACCTGCTCGGCCGCCTGCCTGAAGCCCAGGGCTGGAGCTGGCATGCCGGCGAGCAGGCGCTGCTGGAGTCCCGCTTTGCCGGGCGCTGCCAGTTCGGGGTAACGCCCCCCGCTGGCGAATTCTCCGCTGTGGTGCTGTTCCTGCCAAAATCCCGTGAACTGACCGACTACCTGCTGTGTGCGCTCGCGGCACAACTGGCCGGGCGCGAGCTGTTCCTGGTTGGCGAGAAGCGTGCCGGCATCGAACGCGCAGCCAAGCAACTGGCGGCGTTCGGCAGGGCGCGCAAGCTCGACAGCGCGCGCCATTGCCAGCTCTGGCAAGTGCATGTCGAACATGCCCCAGCAACGCCGAACCTCGAAACCCTGGCGCGCCACTACAGCCTGCCACTGAGTGACGGCCCGCTGAACGTGATCAGCCTGCCCGGGGTATTCAGCCATGGTCGCCTGGACATCGGCAGCGCCCTGCTCCTGGAACATCTGGATCAGCTGCCGGCAGGCCACCTGCTCGACTTCGGCTGCGGCGCCGGGGTAATCGGTGCGGCGCTGAAACGCCGCTACCCCGAGAGCCAGGTGACCCTGCTGGATGTCGACGCCTTCGCCGTGGCCAGCAGCCGCCTGACCCTGGCGGCCAACGACCTGCAGGCCAACGTCATCAGTGGCGACGGGATTGCCGCCGCACCCATGGGGCTGGCCGCGATCCTCAGCAACCCGCCCTTCCACCAGGGTGTGCACACCCACTACCAAGCCACGGAAAACCTGTTGCGCCATGCGGCCGAGCACCTCGAGCGGCACGGTCAATTGCGCCTGGTGGCCAACAGCTTCCTCAAATATCCGCCGCTGATCGAGCAATACCTCGGCCCCTGCCATACCTTGGCCGACGCCAAGGGCTTTCGTATCTACCGTGCGAGCAAGCAATAAGCGCAGGCTTGCCCAATCCGCTGCGGTTGGGCAGAATGCCCGCGTCCTAGGGGAGTAGTCTCCCGCGAGCAACTGCTCGCCCGGCACGCGTCAACATACTTGGTCCACCGACCATGGTGCGTGCGACCCTCAGCCCAGCAATATGGGCTGGCGCTGTGTCAACCATCAGCCACTGGCTGGCGACACTGCGCACGGGGTTTGACAAGACCTATGACACGCACACCTTACCCGGGGCGGGAAGGCTGTACGTGTCATAGCCATGTCGACCCGCCCCGTTAGGAAGTCTGATGCTGGAATCCCTGTTCGTCCCTACCCTGATCGTTGCCCTGGCCGAAATCGGCGATAAGACCCAATTGCTCGCGTTGCTGCTGGCCGCGCGCTTTCGCCAACCTCGACCCATTATCCTTGGCATCGTGGTCGCCACCCTGGCTAACCATTTCCTGGCTGGTGCCACCGGCAACTGGGTAGCCGGGCTGTTTTCCCCGCTGACCTTGAGCTGGACGCTCGCCGCCTCCTTCGTCGCGGTGGCCCTGTGGACCCTGGTTCCCGACAAACTGGATGACGATGAAAGCTCGCGCTTCAAGCGCTACGGTCCGTTCCTGACCTCTCTGGTCGCCTTCTTCATCGCTGAGATGGGCGACAAGACCCAGGTTGCCACCGTGATGCTGGCCGCACAGTACCCTCACCTTGCGCTCGTAGTGATCGGCACTACCCTGGGCATGCTGATCGCCAACGTCCCGGTGGTACTGGTCGGTAACTTCGCCGCCGACCGCTTGCCACTGACCCTGATTCGGCGCCTGGCTGCGTGCGCCTTCGCCGCATTGGCGGCCTATGCCAGCTACCAGGCCCTGCAACTCGGCGGGCACTTATGGTATTGATTTGACGCCGATCCTCTGGCGCTCAAAGCGATATATTGGCTAATCTAGCGGCAGATAAGGTGGGCAGTATCTTGCGCACCTTACTCAACAAGCCAAGGAGAGCGCATGTCATTGGATGATCGGAAAAAGTTGGTCTGCCAGCATATCAACCTGTCGTGGAACAAAGGTTGCCTGGCCCTGGCCGAACAGCTGCACAGCAAGGATTTTCTCTACAAGAGCTCGTTTGTCGGCCACCACTTGGGCAGCGCGGCCTTCTCCCAGCTGATCCAGGATATCCGCAAGGCCATGCCAGACTTGCAGGTAGTGGTCGAGGAATGCATTGCCGAAGGCAATAAGGTAGTCACCTGGAGCACCCTGATCGGCACCATCGAGCAACCGGCCATGGGTTACCCGCCGAGTGAAAAGGTGTTGAGCATCGCGGCGATGGCCTTCTGGACGCTGACGCCGAGCAACGAGATCCAGGAAATCTGCACCATGTTCGACATGGAAAGCTTCCGCGCCCAATTGGGCCTGGACACTCGCTCCTTCTCGGAAAAAGCCCTGCCGTAAGTCGGCTCCGCGCCAACCTGGTCAGGGTCACGCCGCCAATGGACTGCCCAGCGGCCCCGACCAGCGGTGCGTACAGCGCTTTCTATACGAAGCGGGCACGCACCCGAGACACTGTCAGCGCGTGGCCTTGGCCTGCTCGTAAAGCGGCATGACTTTCGGAATTGCCGCCTGCAAGGCCGCGATGCGGCTGCTCGACGACGGGTGAGTGCTCATGAACTCTGGCGGCGCACCATTGCTGGCCTGGGCCATCTTGCGCCATAGACTGATCGCGGCGTTCGGGTTGTAGCCGCTGCGGGCAGCCAGTTCCAGCCCGAGCAGATCAGCCTCGTTCTCGTTGCCCCGGCTGTTGGGCAAGGTCAGGCTGTACTGCACCACGGTATCGGCCATGGCCATACCCACCTCGCCCAGGCCGAGCAGCGCACCGGCGCCCTGCTTGGCCAGCCCCACGCCATAGGCCTTGGACATGGCTTCACGGCTATGCTCGCGCAGGGCATGGGCCATTTCATGGCCGATGATCGCGGCGATTTCATCATCGTTCAGTTGCAGCTTATCGATCAGCCCGCTGTAGAAGAGGATCTTGCCACCCGGGCCGCAGCTGGCATTCAGCTCGGGACTCTTGATCAGATTGACCTCCCACTGCCACTGCGCGGCATCGGGGCGGAAGATCGGCGCCTGCCTGATCAAGCGACCGGTGATGACCTGCAACCGTTTGGCGCTGGCGCTGCTCTTGTCCAGCACACCCTTGCTCGACGCCTCACCCAGGGTCTTCTGATAGGACTGCGCATACATCTGATTGATCTCTTGGCTCGAAAGCATGCCAAACATGTACTGCTTGCGCTCGACACCCACCGCGCCACCGCTGGTGGTGTTCACGGCTTGGCATCCTGCCAGCAGCAAGGCCGCGGCCAGCGCGGTAAAGGACAACGTCTGGTTCATGCTGAGTCTCCATTCGATTAAGCAACGTATGCTAGGCCTGCCCCCTTGGGCGAGCAACCGGCAATCGCGGGAAGAACGTCGGCTAGTCGTTATCGCTGCCAGACCCTGCGCACGATAAACAGTCACGTCGCGCACGCCGCTTTGATAGGGCCGACCGGCCGGCAATAAGTTCCACCCCCGGCACACTATTGACGGCAGCTACGCCGGTGTCAGGCACTCGGGGGCGTTCAGCTTGGGATCATTGACCAGGTTGGCCAGGACCCGCTCGCGCAGCAACGGTTGCGGACGGGCTAGCAGCGCTGCAAGTTCATCGCGCGGTGTATCGGCCGCCAGCCACAGCGCCTGGGAGGCGGCGTCGAGGATCAGCGGGCGGCGCTGATTGGCCGCAGGCTGGGTCACCACTGCCGCACTGAGATAGACACAGCCCTCGACCGGATACGCCTCCCACAGCGCGGCGAAATACAGCGGGCTATCTTCGCTGGTCAGCCAATATGGCCGCTTGCGCGCAGAGCCGCGCCATTCGTAAAAACCATTGGCCGGCAACAACCCGCGGCGCAGGCGAAAAGCATCGCGGAACATCGGCTGCTCGGCCAGCGTTTCCGCCCGAGCCTGCGCCGGGGTTTTCGACAGATCCGTCAGCCATGGCGGGGTCAGCCCCCAGCGGGCGCGAACCAGCTGGCGCTCAGCCGCGACGGTTCGCAACAACAGCACCTGGGCGCCGGGCGAAATATTCCATTGCGGCTGCTGATCCGCGGGAAATCCGGGCAAGGCCGCGAATGCTGGCGACCAACGGAACAGGGCATAACGTCCACACATGAGGCAACTCGATAACAGGTAGGCAGCGGGCCAGGCAGGGCCGGCTGTGGAATGGGAAACCCGCGAAGACCAGGGGCGACGCATCACAGGCTATCGTTCAGGCGGCCTGGACAGGCTCAACCTTCGCGCGCGGCGCAGCCTGCACGTCCACTACGACGCGCCGAAGCAACTAGCAGAGCAGCACGCCCTGAAAATCCTCTGGTTCATCATTGGCCAACGGTTGCGCAATATTGTACGTGGCGATCAACTGATGCGCGCGTTCGGCCTGTACATCGTCGACCAGCAGACCGAGCAAGCCACAGGCCGGCAGCTCGCCAACCCCGCCGAGCAGGTGCTCGCCGATCAGGTGGGCCTGGATGCCCTCACTGGCCAGCATTGCCTGCAGCAATTCGCCTTCCAGCACGTCCTGCGGCTCGTAAATGCGCTGCATCAGTCGTTTTCTCCACGCACATCGAGCGTCCAGACAATGCCGTCGGTTCGCAAATCGAAGACAATGGGCCGACAACACACCGGGCAATCCTCGATGTACTGTTGATCACCAGCGGAAAGGTCGAGCAGGGCTTCGACCGACTCACCACAGTACGGGCATTGATAAAGCTGACTTTCCAGCATCGCAGTCTCCATGTGACTTGTAGGTATAATCGCCGGTCTATCGCTGGTCCCAAGCACGGAACCACCCTCCTCAACATTCTGTTAACCACAGCCAACCACGACAAGAGAGCATGATGGGCGAATTCGATGCCATCCGACCTTACGCCGATTCCGAAGTACCCACTGTTCTGGCGCGCTTGCTGGCAGACGACGAATTTCTCGACATCCTCACCCAGTATCGCTTCCCACGCCTGACCGGCGCACTGGGCTGGCTGCTTAAACCACTTATAGCCTATCGACTGCGAGTTGAGTTCAGCAACGTCGCCTCGGTAGCGGCGCTGCAGGAAAAAGTCGAGGTTTACGTCGACCAGAGCATCGAGCGCGCCACCGACGGCGTCACCTATTCCGGCGTCGAGCAACTCAAGGCTGGCAGTGCCTACCTGTTCCTGGCCAACCACCGCGACATCGTCATGGATCCGGCCTTCGTCAATTACGCGGTGTACCACGCCGGCCTGCCGACCCCGCGCATCGCGATTGGCGACAATCTGCTGCAGAAGCCGTTCGTCAGCGACCTGATGCGCCTGAACAAGAGCTTTATCGTGCATCGCTCGCTCAGCGGCCGCCGCGAGAAGCTCGCGGCCTACCAACTGCTGTCGGCCTATATCAATCACTCGATCCGCACCGATTGCGAGTCGATCTGGATCGCCCAGGCCGAGGGCCGCGCCAAGGACGGCAACGACCGCACCGACTCGGCGATCCTCAAGATGTTCCACATGAGTCGCAAGAACGAACCCTTTGCCGAAGTGATCGCTGCGCTGAAACTGACCCCGGTGTCGATCAGCTATGAATACGACCCCTGCGATCAGGCCAAGGCCCGCGAGCTGTTCATCCGCGCCAGCAGCGGCAGCTACAGCAAAGCGCCGGGCGAAGACGATCAGAGCATCGCCCTCGGCATTACCGGCTATAAAGGTCGCGTGCATATTCACTTCAGTGCGCCAGTGAGCCGCGGCCTGGAAGACAGCAAGCAGCTGGCCGCCGAGATGGACAGACAGATTCTCAGCGGGTACCGGTTATTCCCCGTGCATTACCTGGCCTACGCCATGTGGAGCGCGCGCGATCCGGCCCTCGACGTACCCAGCGCCGCACAGCTGTTTCCCGCCGAGGAACTGGCTCGCGCAGAAGCCGAGTGGAACAAGCGCCTGGCTCGCTGCCCGGTCGAACAGCAGCCTTATCTGGTGCTGCAATATGCCAATCCGGTGCGCAACCAATACCGGGTGAAAGCCGGATTGCCGCTCTAGGAATGCTTGATCCGACAAGCAATAGCGGCAACCCAGGGCTGCCGCTATTGCTTGAAAGCACTGCCTCCGCCTGACGGCATTTCAGAGCTGGGTGCTGCCCCAGGACAGCGCGAGCGACGCCGCCAGGCTGGCAAAACCGAAGCGATAAAAAAACTGGTTAAGACGCAAGGTCGGGGCGTCGAACACACTCACCTCCTCGACCATCTCCTTGGCAGCGCTGCCCGCGATCACGCGTGCCACTGCACGCCGCTCACGCACGCGGGTGGCCAGCAGCAACCAGCCCCCGGCAAGCCCGAAGAACAGGGCGAGGGTATTCAACGACTGCGCGGGATGGGCAAGAAAAACAGACCAAAGTGCCTGCAACGGCATAGCAACCTCCACATCAAATTGGTGCGCGGATCACGCCGGCGCACCACGAAAGGGAAAATGCCGGCGCTGCCGGACGGAATGAAGCGACTGCACTGATCCTGAAGGGGGAAGGAAAGCCCGATGTTCCTCGGGATAGGCGCTGAATTTCCGCCTCACGCGCTTTCATCAGTCGCACTTCACACCGCCGCAACCCACCGGACGACCCGAAATACCGCGCGCAGTTTACTGAAGCAGCTGATTTAGAAGTTTCGTTTCCGACGAACGAAGGAGCCATCTCAAAATCGTCTAAGAATCGTCATATTCCTGGCCTAAGCTTTGAATTCTTTTCAGCTACGCCGCCGCCATCGCTGCACGGGGCGCGTCCAATATGCCTGCGGAGGAATTGCCATGCTCACGCCACAACCGCTTGACCGTGATTACCTGATCGATTCACTCGACGAGATGGAAGAAGCGGTAATCAACGAACTGTCCTTCAACGTCCAGGACCACCACTGGCTGGTCTATTGCGCCCTTGGCGGCCATGAACACTATGACCTGCCGGACATCGACCAGCACACCGGCTTCAGCTTGCCGGAGTTTTATGCCGACGCGGCCTGAATCCCCATCAACGCCAAGCCCCCCAGCAATAGCCTGCAACCAAGAGAAAACGCCGCTTCCCGTTACCGGTAAGCGGCGTTTTTTTATCTGCAGTCGCAGCACCAAGACGGGGCCCCCAGCAGCTCTGACTGATGGGCTGCAGCCATCGCAAACAATCCTTGGGCAGGCGCCACACGGCACTGTCTTCAATAAAAAATGCCGCTTATCCCTCGCGGGGAAGCGGCATTTCTCCTGGATCACGAATGATGCGACTTGTCGCTGACAACCAAGACCTGACGAACCGGCTATTGGCTAAACAGCGTTGCGCTACGCACCGATTGTTTATCGACTGGCGCTTATTGGCGGAGCATTTGGCCGACGGTCGGATCCTTGAACGCACGGGTCAGCGCATCGCTCAACACATCGCCAACCAGCTTACTATTGGTTTCCTGGTTCGGCGCCATGCCAAAGCGCTGGTTCATCGAGGCGCCGTAGCGGCCGTTGTATCGGCGCGAACTGTTCTGCACGTCGATGCGAAAGGTCGCGGTGATATCGGACTCGGTGACGTACAGGCCTTCTTTCGGCGACTGGTACTTCAACTCGGCCAGGGTCAGGGTCAGTTGCGGCGCGTTGTAGGCATTCGGGGTCGGGGTGAAACCAAGCAGGCGCACCGCCGCTTCAGCCTGGGCTTGCAGTTTTGGCAGAATGTCCTGACCAGTCACGACGATCGCGCTGGTTTCCGGGTACAAGCCACCACGCGTACCGAGTACCGGCGACGGACGACCGTCGACAACCTTCACCACTACCGGCTGACCCTGACCAACGGCGGCCAGCGGGGCATTGATCTTGGGTTGCGGGCTGAGTTGTTGCGGGCTGTGGGCACAGCCGACCAAGGCCAGGCTGACGACAGCGATCAGAGCAAACGATAGGCGATGCAGCATGCTCATCTCTCCATGGATAGGGCACAAAATTGAGCGAGCAGTATACCCACGCACCTGGCGCGCTGACAGCGCCACTTCACAGAGCCGAGGGCGCCGATCGCAGCCACTGTCACCGCCTTGTCATGCCCGCCTGGCATAAGACTTTAGTCGTCAACCGCCTGAGTCCATGTCATGTTCTCCCTTCGTTCCTGGCTCGCCCCGCGCCGTCACATTCGCACATTTGCCCTGCTCGACGAGCACGGCCTGTGTCGCGCCTTTCGCCAGTCAGCCCAGGCGCCACAAGGCCTGGACTGGACCGAGGTCAATCAGCAACGACTCGGCTGGCTGCATAACCCACTCCCTGCCAGCGCCCGAATCGCCTCAACCGCGACAAAATCGACCGCCGCCGAGGCCTCGGCGGCCTGACCGGTGGAAGAAGAAAAGTCACTTGGTGCGAACAATTTCTCTGTATTCGTCTTATAATCGCGCCCCGATTATAAGGACGCCTCCTGATCGGGCCTCGCCGTACCGCTGATGCATTAGCCATCGGCACGCCCCAGAGAGTCGCCCACTTCGCGCAGCCCCTTCCGGCTCGCCGCTTTACCCATTACGCAGAACGCCTTGCAACCATGCAACGGGAGTTTTGCGCGGGTAAAAAGGCTGGCCTGGGCGAGCGAGCTTTTGAGGTTCACGGCTCCAAAAGAGCGTGAAAAAAACGGTTTCAACAACTTCACAAGAGTGTGGCGAAAATGAACGATCTTGCGGCTGGGCAATGCTCCGTCATCCCCTCCTGCCTCACCCCGGGACATCTCAGCGACTGCTGATAGGCGTTGTTTCACGCTTAGGCCTCTGGCCGTCAATTGGGTGCTGCATTTTTAGGAGAAGTGATAATGGCGCAGAACGATTACGAAACGGTAGATGCGGTGCTGGTTGGTGCCGGCATCATGAGCGCGACCTTGGCCGTGCTCCTGAAAGAGCTTGATCCAGGCCTCACGCTGGAAGTCATCGAACTGATGGAATCCGGCGCGATCGAAAGCTCCAATCCTTGGAACAATGCCGGGACCGGCCACGCCGGACTGTGCGAGCTGAATTATACGCCGCAGGCGGCGGATGGTTCGATCGACATCAAGAAGTCGGTGACCATCAACACCCAATTCGAAGAGTCGAAGCAGTTCTGGGCTTATTTGATCGAAAAGGGCGCCGACAAAGGCACCTTTGGTTCGCCAAAATCCTTCATCACTCCGGTGCCGCACCTTAGCTTCGTGCGCGGCCAGGAAGGCATCGACTTCCTCAAGACGCGGTTCAAGGCGCTGACCCAGCACCACGCCTTCGCCGAAATGGAGTACACCGAAGACCGAGCCACCATGGCCGAGTGGATGCCACTGATGCTGCCGGGCCGCGATCCGCAAGAGCCGATCGCCGCGACCCGGGTCATGGCAGGTACCGACGTCAATTTCGGCGCGCTGACCAAACACCTGCTCGACCACCTGGGCAAACAGCCCAACGCACAGATCAAATGCAGCCAGAAGGTCACCGGCCTCGAACGCAACGAGCAAGGCTGGCGCGTCAGCATCAAGGATCAGCAGAACGGCAGTCACCGCACGATCCAGGCCAGGTTCGTCTTCCTCGGCGCCGGCGGTGCCGCCCTGCCGTTGCTGCAGATGTCCGGCATTCCCGAAGGCAAAGGTTACGGCGGCTTCCCGGTGAGCGGCCAATGGTTGCGCTGCGACAACCCCGAGGTGGTCAAACAGCACGAATCCAAGGTCTACAGTCAGGCCGAAGTGGGCTCGCCGCCGATGTCGGTGCCGCACCTCGACACCCGCGTGGTCGATGGCAAGAAATCCCTGCTGTTCGGGCCCTACGCCGGTTTCTCGACCAAGTTCCTGCGCCACGGCTCCTTGCTCGACCTACCGCTGTCGATCCGCCCCAACAATATCGGCCCGATGCTTGCGGTGGCACGCGACAACTTCGAACTTACCCGCTACCTGATCAAGGAAGTGATGCAGTCCGATGAAAAGCGCCTGAAGACCCTGCGCGGCTTTTACCCACTGGCGAAAGCCGAGGACTGGCGCCTTGAAATGGCCGGCCAGCGCGTGCAGATCATCAAGAAAGATGCCAAGCACGGCGGCATCCTGCAGTTCGGCACCGAACTGGTTTCGGCTCAGGACGGCTCCATCGCCGCCCTGCTCGGCGCATCGCCAGGTGCCTCGGTGACCGTGTCGATCATGCTCGACCTGATTCAGCGCTGCTTCCCCAAGCAGGTTGAATCCGAGCAGTGGCGCAGCAAACTGAACGAGATCTTCCCCGCCATGGCCGACGTGCTTGCCAACAATGCCGAACGCTACAGCGAGGTGCAGGCGCGTTCCGACGAACTGCTGCAACTGAACGAGCCGGCAATGGCTTGAGTTGGCGGCATAACTGAGAAAACCGCCTTGCGAGGCGGTTTTTTTATGGACGCTGTTTCGTTCAAGCAGCGCACGGACCCATTCCTGTCGATCCTGCGGCCCTTCTCACCGCGAGATCTCAGAGATTGGAAAATATCGAGCGCCGCCGCGCCCAGACGATCGACCGCCCCCACATCACATCGCACGATTGCCTAGCGGCTTTTGCAGGATGCGCTTGAGCGATCCCCACCGGCGATCCGCCGGCCTATTGGCCAAGCATATACAGGGTTCGCGGCAACCCGCATGAGCCACCTAGGCAGAGGCACCCAGCGGGTAGAAGCTGAAGTATTGACGCAACGACCCGACCATCTCGACGAACTCGGCGGGCGGCGCCACCAAGGCGAAACCCGAGTCGAAGCTGCCTGGCGTGACATCCTCGCGAGACCACTGACAGGTGGCTGAGAAATCGATGAAGCGCAGCGCAGTCTGCCCTGGAATCTTCAAGCGCATGTCGAAACGGGCACCGACCAGCAGTGGTAATTGACTGATCAACATCAGGCCGTCCAACGACACATTGCCGATATAGCCCATAGGCTTATCGGTAATGCGGTTGAACACCTTCAGGTAGCAAGGCAACTGCTGGCGTTCAATTCGGCGCTGAATGGGCATAATGGCACATCGCTATGAAGAGTATCTAAGTATGGCCGCACTCTTGCTGTTGGACCAGTTTCAGGAACAGCGTTCGGATACTCGGTCGCGCAGCTGACGACGAGCGGCATCAAGCTGTTGATCGCTGTAAAAGGTCCGTTCGCCATTCGCCTCGGAGCGGAAATAGCGCCGGCCTTCCTGGAGCTGCGCCAACCTGTTGCGCAGCTCGGCACATTCCTGCGCACGCTGGGTTTGACGTGCGGCTGAGGCAACCGAAGCCTGCGCCTGCTCGGCGCGGCGTGCCTCGTAGAAACGCGCGGCACGCTCCTCGCGCTGGCGAGTCGCCTCGTCACGCTCGATCACCTGTGGCCTGACCTCGACCTGCTCGGCCCCGGGCGCAACAGGGCGCTGAGCGAAGTGCACCTGACCATTGGCATCGACCCAGCGGTAAATCTCTGCCGCGGCCAATCCAGGCAGCAACAGAAGACAGAGCAACAGGCGCATGATTTTTTCCTCCCTGAACGATCCATCAGCTTACCCCTGCAAGCTCACGCCGCCAAACCCCGTGACCCGTGATCAGAGTGCCTTGGCTGCACCTGCCGGACGGTAATGCCCCAATTGCTGCAAGGTTTCCAGGCGCGCGCGGGCGCGGAACGCGTATTCGCTGGTGGGATAGCGACTGATGAGAAACTCATAGGTCTGCGCCGCATCGACGAACAGGTTTTGCCGCTCCAGGCACTGGCCACGCAACAGGGAGATTTCCGGCTGCAGGTAGCGACGCGAACGGCTTTTACGCTCGGCCTGGGATAGCTCCAGCATGACCTGCGGACAATCGCCCTGCTCATAGGCGCGATAGGCATTGTTCAAGTGGTGGTCGAGCGACCAGCGGGTACAACCGGCGGCGCTGAGCGCCAGGATCAGAATCAACAGGGTTCGCATGGGTATCTCCTCCAATGAGCAGTGTATCGACTGACATGCAGAAATCTGCAGACTCATGCCGATCGCCGGTGCAGACGCCAAGCAATAGCCGGTCCACTAAGCTGATACAGATCAACGCCAGCAGCGCTCCCATGCGTTGCAATGTGCAGCTAACCCACAGCGAGGTCCAGGGCCATGAATCTGCAACAGCTACTGGTTGTCATCGACCCCCAGCAGACACACCAGCCGGCACTCGAGCGGGCACTATGGCTGGCACGCAAGACCGGCGCGAAACTGCACCTGCTGCTGGTCGAATACAACGCCGCCCTCGAAGCCGGCCACCTGTTCGATACGGCCATGCAAAGCCGAGGGCGGGCCGCCTTGCTCGAACGCGGCATGCAATGGCTGGAGGAATTGGCCGCGCCACTGCGGGCCGAGGGCCTGGAACTGCATCTGGACGTGCGCTGGGGCAAGCCGCTGCACAAGCTGGTACTGGAGAAAGTGACAGAGCTGGTGCCAGATCTGGTGCTCAAGGCCACCGTGCATGACAGCCTGCTGCGCCGACTGCTGCTGACCAACAGCTGCTGGCAGTTGATCCGCCATTGCCCGGCACCGCTATGGCTGGTGCATCATGCCGAATGGCAGGGCCATAGCCTGTGCGCAGCGCTCGATCCACTGCACAGCGCCGACAAGCCGGCGGCGCTCGATCATCAGCTGATTCGCGCAGCCAGCGAGTTGAGCCGTCAACTGGGCATGCAGGCCCACTACCTGCACAGTTATTCCGCCTTGCCGCGCACCCTGATGTTCGATGCCGAACTGCTGGCCAATTACGATGACTATGTCGCCCGCTGCGCCGCCCAGCACCGCGAAGCCTTTGCCCAGTTGATCGGCCAATACCCGATCGCCACGTCCGACACCCACTTGATCGAAGGCTTTGCCGAAGAAGTCCTGCCACGCTTTGTTCGCGAGCAGCATGTCGACCTGCTGTTGATGGGCGCCATCGCTCGCGGCCACCTGGATACCGCCCTGATCGGGCATACCGCGGAGCGCATTCTGGAGAACGTGGACTGCGATTTACTGGTGCTCAAACCCGAACAGAAAGGTAGTGCAGAGCAACAATGACTACAGGATTGCAGCGTAGTAGCCTCGCGCTCAATCGCAACTCAGGAGTCCGTGCATGACCTTTCGCCGTACCAAAATCGTCGCCACCCTTGGTCCATCGAGCAACTCGCCCGAAGTCCTCGAACAACTGATCATCGCGGGCCTGGATGTGGCCCGCCTGAACTTCTCCCATGGCACGCCGGACGAGCACAAGGCCCGCGCCAAGCTGGTACGCGAACTGGCGGCCAAGCATGGCCGGCATGTCGCCCTGCTCGGCGACCTGCAAGGACCGAAGATCCGCATTGCCAAGTTCGCCTGCAAGCGCATCGAGCTCAAGGTCGGCGACACATTCACCTTTTCCACCAGTCATCCGCTGACCGAAGGCACCCAGGAAATCGTCGGCATCGACTACCCGGACCTGGTCAAGGACTGCGGCGTTGGTGATGAGCTGTTGCTCGACGATGGTCGGGTGGTGATGCGCGTGGACACTGCGACAGCCGACGCCTTGCGCTGCTCGGTATTGATCGGCGGCCCGCTGTCCGACCATAAAGGCATCAACCGTCGCGGTGGCGGTCTGACCGCGCCGGCACTGACCGAGAAAGACAAGGCCGATATCATCCACGCTGCCGAGATGGACCTGGATTACCTGGCCGTGTCCTTTCCGCGCGATGCGTCGGACATGGAGTACGCGCGCCAACTGCGCGACGAGTCGGGCGGCACCGCCTGGCTGGTGGCCAAGATCGAACGGGCCGAGGCCGTGGCCGACGACGAAACCCTCGACGGCCTGATCCGCGCCAGTGACGCGGTCATGGTCGCCCGTGGCGACCTCGGCGTGGAAATCGGCGACGCCGAGCTGTGCGGCATTCAGAAGAAAATCATTCTGCATGCACGCCGCCACAACAAGGCGGTGATCACGGCGACTCAGATGATGGAGTCGATGATCCAGAACCCGATGCCGACCCGCGCGGAAGTCTCCGACGTAGCCAACGCCGTACTCGACTACACGGACGCAGTGATGCTCTCGGCGGAAAGCGCTGCCGGCGCCTACCCGTTGGAAGCGGTGCAAGCCATGGCGCGGATTTGTATCGGTGCGGAAAAGCACCCGACCAGCAAAGCCTCCAGCCACCGCATGGGCACGACCTTCGAGCGTTGCGACGAAAGCATCGCCCTGGCCGCCATGTACACGGCCAACCACTTCCCGGGCGTCAAGGCGATCATCGCCCTCACCGAGAGTGGCTACACGCCCCTGATCATGTCGCGGATTCGCTCCTCGGTGCCGATCTACGCGTTCTCCCCACACCGCGCCACCCAGGCGCGCGCTGCCATGTTCCGCGGCGTCTACACCGTACCGTTCGACCCGGCGGCCCTGCCTCCGGAACAAGTCAGCCAGGCGGCCGTGGACGAACTGCTCAAGCGTGGCGTGGTCAAGCCGGGTGACTGGGTGATTCTGACCAAGGGCGACAGCTATCACACCATCGGCGGCACCAACGGCATGAAGATCCTCCACGTCGGTGAAGCGCTGGTGTAAGGACCCGCCTCAGCATGCACAAGGCCGCTCGATGAGCGGCCTTGTGCTATCCGCAGGGTACGCCGTGCACTCTGGCGGTTAGCCGAATGGGGAGAAGTCCGGCGCACGCCGCTGCATGAAGGCCGTCAGCGCTTCGATGGCTTCCGGCGAGCGCAGGCGCTGGCCGAACAGCGCGCCCTCCTCCTCGATCACCCGGCGCAACTCCTCACGCCCAGGCGCGCGCATCAGGCGTTTGCTGTCGGTCACGGCCGAAGGCGGCAGTTGCTGGAAGCGCAGCGCCATCTCGCGGGCCTTGGCCAAGGTCGCGGCGCCGTCCTCCAGGGCCTGGTTGGCGATGCCCCAGACAGCCGCCTGCTCGCCGGTGAAGCTTTGCCCGAGCAGCAGCAACTCGGCGGCCCGCGCATGCCCGAGCAGGCGTGGCAGAATCAGGCTGGAGCCGTATTCGGGGCACAGGCCCAGATTGACGAAGGGCATCTTCAGGATCGCCTCACGGCTGACGTAGACCAGGTCGCAATGCAACAACAGGGTGGTGCCGATACCCACTGCAGGTCCGCTGACCGCCGCCACTACCGGCTTGCTGAACTCGAACAAGGCCTGCATGAACTGGAACACTTCACTGTTCAGGCCGGATGGCGGCGCCTGAATGAAATCGGCCACATCGTTGCCGCTGGTGAAGCACCTCTCGCCACCGGTGATCAGCACGGCGCGCACGCTGCTGTCTTGATCGGCTTGCTGGAGCACCTCGGCCATGCCGCTGTACATCGCCCGGGTAAGGGCATTTTTCTTGTCGGGACGGTTCATGCGCAGGGTCAACAGACCTTCTTCGCGCTCAACCTGCAGGTATTCGCTCATCACTCATGCTCCGGGGTCACGCCGCATCATTTGTTAGCGCGCGTGTGGCAAGAACAGGTCGGCAAACATCTGATTACGCGGCATACCTGCCAAATACAGGCGCCGGGTAAAAGCTTCGACACTGTCGGGGTGGCCGCAGAGTAAGGCGAGGGTTTGCCGGGAAACAAGGCGCAGTTCGGCCAAAGCCGCTGGCAACTCGGCCGCGCTGAGCAGCTCGACCTGCAGCAGCGGATACTGCGCCGCCAGCTGCATCAGGGGCTCGGCCAGGTAATGCCCGGTTCGATCATGGGCCAGGTGAATAACCCGGATGCGGCCCTGGTGATCCTGGCGCAGCGCTTCGCGCAGCACCCCGTAGAGCGGTGCCAGCCCGGTGCCGGCCGCCAGCAGCCAGAGTGGGCGCATCTGCCAGTCGGGGTCGTAGTGCAAGGCGCCACCGCGCAGCTCGCCGAGGCGCAAGCTATCGCCCGGTTTGAATGACCGCGCCGCATCGCAGAACGCGCCGCTTTGGCGACAGTCCAGATGGAACTCCAGCCAGGGGTCTTCGCCAGGCAGGCTGGCCAACGAATAAGGCCGGGCAATCCCCGTGTCGGTCCAGAGCACCAGATGCTGACCGGCACGGTAACGCAGCGGTTGCTGGGGAATCAGGCGCAGGCGCAACACATCCGGACTGAGCCAGTCGCAGGCATCGATCTGCGCGGGGCGTCCATCGCGCATCGGGTCGAACACCTCGACCTGCAAGTCGTCGACGATTCGGCACTGGCAGGCCAGCCGCCAGCCCTGCTCGCGGCGCTGCTGGTCAAGCGCCTCGGGCTTGGCATCCAGCGGCTCACCGCGCAGGCAGCGCACCAGGCAGGCGTGGCAACTGCCCGAGCGGCAACTGTAAGGCACACTGACGCCGCCCTGCAGCAGGGCATCGAGCAGGTTGCTGGCAGGCGCAACGGTCAACCGCTGCTCACCCACCCGGAGTTCAGGCATCGACACCCTCCCAGGCTGCCGCGCAGCGGTTACGCCCGCTACGCTTGGCCCGGTAGAGCGCCTGATCGGCGCGTTGCAGCGCCTCATCCAGATCATCGTGCATGGTCAATAAGGTCATTCCGATGGACAAGCTCAGAGTATCCACCTTTATGCCCAAGGGTTCAGCCTGATTGAAGGCCTCGCGCAAGCGCTCGCAACAGGCGGTGAACTGATCGGCCTGGGTATTGGGCAGCAGCAGCACGAATTCCTCGCCGCCGTAGCGCGCGATGATATCGCCATCGCGCAGACAGCTTTGTGCCACGGTGGCGAAGGTCTGCAGGACACGATCGCCAGCGGCATGACCGTGGGCATCGTTGACCCGCTTGAAGTGGTCCAGGTCGATCAGCGCCAAGCCATGCTGACTGCCCGCGCGCAGGTTTGTCAGTTCAGCGTTGGCAAAGCGCAGGAAATGGCGGCGGTTGAACAGGCCGGTCAGTTCATCGGTGGCCACCAGGTCTTCGAGCTGGCGCATCATGCCGCGCAGGGTGTCCTGGTGCGCTTGCAAGGCGAAACGCCGCTGGCGCATGCGCTGCCGCATGGCCTGCACATAGCTGGCAAACAGACTCAGCCAGAGCATCACGCCGCCCAGCACACTGACCTGCAAGATAGCCAGACGAGCATCGTCCAGTTGGTACAGATACGCCTCGTACAGGTTGAGCCCGGCGAAGCCGAAAAAAGCGATGACCGCGCAGCGCGCAAACACCCTGGGTGGCAACTGGAAGACTCCGAACAACAGGATCAGCACGTAGATCACCAGCAAGGCGCCGCGCCCATTGGCAAACATGCCCAACAATACCGTCAGCCAGAACAAGGCCACCAGCACCTGCGCTTCGGTCAGGCTGGGGTCACGAACACGCAGATTCAGCCCGGAGAGAAACAGACCGAGAAAGGCCAACTGAGAGAGCGATGCCAATCCGGTGAGCAGCAGTACGGTCGGTATGGAGGTACGAAACAGATCATGGAATACCGCGATCCAGCACAGCAGCCCCGTCAGGGCGTAACTCGCCGTCGCCATGCCGAAGCGCTTCAGCAGCAGGCGCTGCAGGGTATGCTGAGTGACCCGCTGATGGCTTAGGCTCATGGGGACTTATGGGCTCCATCCCATACTGGCATTCAGCCGCCACTCTACGCCCGTACCTATCAAATGCCTAGCACGTTTGAGGGGCCGATCAGCGACCAGGTTCGACCGTTGGCGACTGTCCGCTCAGCCGCCCGCGCGTTATACTGCCGCGCCTTTTTTTACTGCACCTGCGCGTCGACTTGTGGTTCGCCGTCGCCAAAGTTTTGCCCTACTCCTACCTCTATAAAAGGAGCGCCAAGCATGACCGTGATCAAGCAAGACGACCTGATCCAGAGCGTCGCCGACGCCTTGCAGTTCATCTCCTACTACCACCCCGTGGATTTCATCCAGGCCATGCATGAGGCCTACCTGAAGGAAGAATCGCCGGCCGCGCGCGACTCCATGGCGCAGATCCTGATCAACTCGCGCATGTGCGCCACCGGTCACCGGCCGATCTGCCAGGACACCGGCATCGTCACCGTGTTCATCCGGGTCGGCATGGACGTGCGCTGGGACGGCGCCACCATGAGCGTCGACGACATGATCAACGAAGGCGTGCGCCGCGCCTACAACCTGCCGGAGAACGTCCTGCGCGCCTCGATCCTGGCCGACCCGGCCGGTGCCCGCAAGAACACCAAGGACAACACCCCGGCGGTGATCCACTACTCCATCGTCCCCGGCGACAAGGTCGAGGTCGACGTCGCGGCCAAGGGCGGCGGCTCGGAGAACAAGTCGAAGATGGCCATGCTCAACCCGTCCGACTCGATCGTCGACTGGGTGCTCAAGACCGTGCCGGAAATGGGCGCCGGCTGGTGCCCGCCGGGCATGCTCGGCATCGGCATCGGCGGCACCGCCGAGAAGGCCGCCGTGATGGCCAAGGAAGTGTTGATGGAGTCCATCGACATCCACGAGCTGAAGGCCCGCGGCCCGTCCAACCGGATCGAAGAACTGCGCCTGGAGCTGTTCGACAAGGTCAACCAGCTGGGCATCGGTGCCCAGGGCCTGGGCGGCCTGACCACCGTGCTCGACGTCAAGATCATGGACTACCCGACCCACGCCGCCTCCCTGCCGGTGTGCATGATCCCCAACTGCGCCGCCACCCGTCACGCCCACTTCGTCCTCGACGGTACGGGTCCGGCCGAGCTGGAAGCGCCGTCCCTGGACGCCTACCCGGAAATCGTCTGGGAAGCGGGCCCGAGTGCGCGCCGCGTCGACCTCGACAGCATCACCCCGGAAGACGTGCAGAGCTGGAAGCCGGGCGAAACCGTGCTGCTAAACGGCAAGATGCTCACCGGTCGCGACGCCGCGCACAAGCGCATGGTCGAGATGCTCAACAAGGGTGAACAGCTGCCAGTCGACCTCAAGGGCCGCTTCATCTACTACGTCGGCCCGGTCGATCCGGTCGGCGACGAAGTGGTTGGCCCTGCTGGCCCGACTACCGCCACGCGGATGGACAAGTTCACCCGGCAGATCCTCGAAAGCACCGGCCTGCTCGGCATGATCGGCAAGTCCGAACGCGGCCCGATTGCCATCGAGGCGATCAAGGACAACAAGGCCGTGTACCTGATGGCCGTCGGCGGCGCCGCCTACCTGGTGTCGCAAGCGATCAAGAAGTCCAAGGTACTGGCCTTCGCCGAACTGGGCATGGAAGCGATCTACGAGTTCGAGGTCAAGGACATGCCGGTGACCGTCGCGGTCGACACCAAAGGCGAGTCGGTGCACATCACCGGCCCGGCGATCTGGAACAAGAAGATCCACGACAGCCTGGCAGTTGAAATCAAGTAACAGCCACTGCCTTTAACGACAAACCCGGCCATGTGCCGGGTTTGTCGTTTTCATGGGTAAGTGCCAGCGTCAGTCCAGCGGCTCATCGTCACGAATCAGGGTGTATTGCCGGCCCCGCTCGTCGTCAATGTAATCGTGCACATAGAACATCACGACCTCCCCCTGCCCCGGCATGGTCGCCACATAATCGCCAACCTCGGCCACGAAGAAGTCAGCCGAACCGGGCTTGGCCTCGCACTCGATGTAGGCGTTAAGGAAGGTATCGGGTTCGGCATCGCCGAAGTACTCGGCACGTTCGAGTTCATCCCATTCGACAGGCGCCTGGAACACGCCGCTGAACAGAATCTTGGCATCGCCAAGGTCCAGCTCTTCAGCATCGGGATCATCTTCATCCGGGCGGTAGACGGTGCAGTCCTGGGCGTCCGGGTGGCCGAGAATGGCCAGGCGCTGCTGGGGGTCGGTCTGGGGCACGTGGAGCTCCTTATTCAGGATTGCAGCCTACAGGAGGCCTCGAAAGTTGTGAGAATAGCCATCGGCGAGCATGCTCACTGACGCCCAGTGTGGCGGGTAAAGACCAGGGCTTTCAAGCCGCTGTCAGGCTGGATATCGGTAAACTCCGGCGGGTTGTCCAGGCGCTGGTCAAAACGCAGGTCTGGCGCCTCAAGGGCCATGCTGTCCAGCAGGAAGTCGGGGCCAATATCCGGGTCGTTGATGCAGGCCAGCACACTGCCGTGCTCGCCGAGCAACTCGGGCAGGCGACGCAGGACTTTTCGATAATCCTGGGTCAGGACAAAGCTGCCCTTCTGGAATGACGGCGGGTCGATGATGATCAGGTCATAGGGGCCGTGTTTTCTTATCGCGCCCCAGGATTTGAACAGGTCGTGACCGAGGAAGCTCACCCGCCTCAGGTCATGCCCATTGAGCCGGTGATTGTCTCGCCCGCGACTCAACGCCGCCTTGGCCATGTCCAGGTTCACCACATGCTCGGCGCCACCGGCGATGGCGGCCAGCGAAAAACCGCAGGTGTAGGCGAACAGATTGAGGACCCGCTTGCCTTGAGCCTGGGCCTGCACCCAACGGCGACCATAGCGCATGTCGAGAAACAGGCCGGTATTCTGCTTCTTGCCCAAATCCAGCTTGAAACGCAGGCCATTTTCGCTGATCAGCCATTCATCGCGAACCTCGCCCAGCAACCACTGGGTTTCGCTGTCCGGCAAATAGCGGTGTTGCAGCAACAGGCTGTGAGCCTGACTGCTCAGCCAGGCGGGCGAGCGGGTCAGCGCCATGAGCATGTGTTTCAGCGCAATCAGCTGGTCTGGCTCCGGCTCGCGGAACAGCGACACCAGCAGCACCCCCTGCAACCAGTCGACCGTGACCTGCTCGAGCCCCGGCCAGCAGCGCCCCCGGCCATGGAACAGACGCCGGGTTTCGGCGGGGGCGGGACTTAACGCGGCGAGCAACTGCTGCTGCAGGGTAGCGATTGCATCTGAATTCATGGGGGCTCTTATCACCTGGACGTTGCGGCGCATTTTAAACGCAATAAGGCCATGTCCCCTGAAAAACTCAGAAGCTGTGAAAATAACCAGCGTCGTCGTGAGACCGTCTCCAGGCGTTCGCGGCAAGGTGCGCTACGTTCCGCTCGAAGCAAAGCGACAGCCCTCCTGCACAAGCAGCCGACCGCTCAAAGGATCTCCAGGCACCCCGGCGTGAACTGTTCCGGCCAGTCGCGGCGGGTCAATACCTGGCCCTGCTGGCGCACCCGGCGCACGGCGTCCAGGTCCAGCTCGCAGAGCAACCAGTGACTGCGATCCGGGCAGAGTTCGGCGCTTTCGGCGAGTACGCCGTCGGCTGGCAGGCCGTAGTCTGGCGGCAGGTAGAGCGCGGCGCGGCCGTAATTTTCATCCAGTGCCGGCGACCAGGGCGCCAGGCCGACGCAGGGCGCCTGCAGCACCGCGACCTGATTCTCCAGGGCGCGGGCCTGGGCGCCGATACGCACGCGGTAAAAACCGGCCTCACTGTCAGTGCAACTGGGCGCAAGGATCAGGTCGACGCCGGCCTCGGCCAGGCGGCGGGCGAGCAGGGGGAATTCGTTGTCGTAGCAGATCAGGATGCCCAGCTTGCCCAAGGCGGTGTCGAACACACGCAAGCCGCTGCCCGCGGTGATCTGCCACTGCTCGCGTTCGAAGCGGGTCATGATCAGCTTGTCCTGGCTGCCCAGGTTGCCCTCGGGACCGAACAGCCAGGCGCGGTTGCGGTAGCAGCCGTCACTGTCCAGCACCGGCAGCGAGCCGGGTTGCAGGTAGACACCCAGGCGTTGCGCCAGCCCCGCGCACAGCTCGATCCAGGCCGGCAGCAACGGCTGGATACCGGCGATAGAGGCGTGCAGATCGCCACGCTGCCCGGCGGGCAACTGACCGCTGAGCACCAGCCCGGCGTACTCCGGCAACAGCAGCAACTGCGCGCCCTGCCCCGCCGCGTCTTCGCACAACTCAGTCAGGTGGCGGGCATAGGCCTCCCAGCTCGGCAGCAGATCGATGTGGTACTGGCAGGCGGCGAGCGTGATCACTGGCGCAGATCCTTCAGCCAGAACGACATGGGCTTGGCCGACTCGTCACTTTCATCCAGATCCTGCCAGCTGAGCTCGGTATGCAGTTCGGGGTGATGACGGTAGCCGCGCCGTGCCCAGAACTCATTCAGCGGCTGGTAGTCGAGCGGACGCCGCGGATGATCCGGCGCCCGTTCGACCGCACAGAAGGCGCACCAATCGAAACGGCCGAGCCGCCGCGCATGGCCTTCGCGCTCGGCAAAGAAGCGCACACCCAGGCCCTGGCCGCGATAAGCCGGCAGCAGCACCGACTCGCCGAAATAGAAGATTCGTTGAGGGTTCCAGCCGCCGTCGATGAAGGGCCGCTTGAACGCAGCGGTTTCGTCGGCCAACGGCAGGCCGGTGGAGGCGCCAACCACCCGCCCCTCATCCAGCGCCAGGACTACCAGACTGTCGGCCGATTGCGCGTAGGCCTGCAGGTACCCGGCCTCGTAGTCGAGCGAGCCGTCATACAGATAGGGAAACTCGCGGAACACGGCGATGCGCAGGCGCGCCAGGTCGTCGATATGGGGTGCAATGGCCGGGCCATGCAGCAGGCGGATATCCATCAAGCGTGTCGTTCCGTTACCGGTAGATGACGCCAGCGGCTATGCCGGCGCGAAAGGCAGAACTTATCATGCCGGCCGAACGCCGAACCAACCCCCAAGCGACCGGAGTATTGCCATGACCGCAACCGAACTGGTGCACGCCTATTACGCCGCCTTCAATGCCGGCGACATGCCCGCCTTTCTCGAGCTGCTCAGCGATGAGGTGGTACACGACATCAACCAGGGCGAGCGTCAGGTCGGCAAAGCCAGCTTCGCCGCCTTCATGGACAAGATGAACCGCTGCTACCGCGAACGCCTGAGCGACATCGTGGTGCTGCAGAACCGCGAGGGCAACCGCGCCGCTGCCGAGTTCGTGGTGCACGGCGAGTACCTGGCCGATGACGCCGGCCTGCCACCAGCCAACGGCCAGACTTATGTGCTGCCGGCCGGCGCCTTCTTCGCGATCGATGGCGGCAAGCTGACGCGGATCAGCAACTACTACAACCTCAACGACTGGATCGCCCAGGTCGGCTGAGCGCCGCCCGCCTCGGCCACGGCAGGCGCGGCCGGCCCTTGCCACGTGCATGCGCCGGCGCCACTCCCAAACAGATTGCGATCGCTTAAGTCTGCGTTAAGACTCACCACCGACACTCACACCCAAGCCAACAGATGAGGTTCCAATCATGGAGCTGCCTTGGGTGCAACACGACAAAACGTTGGCTCGAATCGGCCGCGATCAAACCATGAGCCTGTTCCTGGCTCAAGCCTCCAGCCCACGCCGGGCGAAACTGGAGGCCTTCATTCACGAGCGCTTCGCGCTGCAGCATGGCGCCCAGGTGCGTCACTTCTTGCCTTGCCTGTTCGGCCTGGAAGATGCCGACGGCCAACTGCTCGGCGCGGTCGGCCTGCGCAGCGGTGCCAGTAGCCCATTTTTTCTCGAACGCTACCTGAGCCAACCGATCGAAGGCGTGATCGCAGCGCATCACCAACATAACCCGCCGAGCCGTCAGCAGATTGTCGAAGTCGGCAACCTGGCCTCATGCGGCTCTGGCGCTGCGCGCCTGCTGATAGTCGCCCTGACCGACCTGCTGGTGGCCACGGGCTTTCGCTGGGTGACCTTCACCGGTACGCCGGGTCTGCTCAACAGCTTCCAGCGCCTGGGCCTGACCCCCTTGCCACTGGGGCCAGCCAACCCCGACTGCATGGGGGCCGAGCTGGCCGACTGGGGCAGCTACTACGACTCCCAACCGCAGGTAATGGCCGGCGACATCTACGCCGGCCATCAACGCCTGCTGCACCTCGGCGTCTATCCGCGCCTGGGTCACCAAGCCTTTTATGCCCTGGAGGATATGCCCGATGTGGCCTGCAGCTGACAGTCTGTTCGACCAATTGACCCTGCACGCCGACCGAATCGCCCTGCGCGAAGGCGAGCGGCAATTGAGCTACCGTCAGTTGCTCGACGAGGTATCGCAACGCAGCACGTGCCTGACGCAGCTCGGCGCCCAACGCATCGGCCTGGCCCTGGACAATGGCATCGACTGGCTGCTGTGGGACCTGGCGGCGTTGCAGACCGGCCTGGTCTGCGTGCCACTGCCCGGTTTTTTCTCCGCCGACCAGCAACGCCATGTGCTCGACAGCGCCGGGGTCGACTGCCTGCTCGGCCAGGACAGTCTCGCCTATCGCGAACTGGGTTTCGTCGAAACGGCCGCCGGCCTGCTGCTGCGCCCGCTGCCCCAGGTCAGCACGCTGCCCGCCGGCACCTGCAAGATCACCTACACCTCGGGCACCACCGGCCAGCCGAAGGGCGTCTGCCTGGATGCCTACACCCAGCTGCAAGTCGCCCGCAGCCTGGTCGAGGCCAGCGCGGCCTGCCGGGTCGAGCGTCACCTGTGCGTGCTGCCGTTGGCCACCCTGCTGGAGAACATTGCCGGGGTGTATGCCCCGCTGCTGGCCGGTGCCTGCATCGAACTGCTGCCGATGGCCGAAGTCGGCCTGCTCGGCGCCAGTCAGTTCGACTTGCCGCGCTTTCTCGGCGCACTGAACCGCGTGCAGCCCAATAGCCTGATCCTCCTGCCGCAGTTGCTCCTGGCCCTGGTCAGCGCCGCCGAGCGCGGTCTGCCGCTGCCCGACTCGTTGCGCTTCATTGCCGTGGGGGGCGGCCGGGTGGCGCCGCAGTTGTTCGAGCGCGCCGACGCCCTGGGCCTGCCGGTGTTCGAAGGCTATGGCCTGTCCGAATGCGCCTCGGTGGTCTGCCTGAATACCCCGCAGCAGCGCCGCATCGGCAGCGTCGGCAAGCCACTCGAGCACCTCGAGATCCGTCTCGGCCCGGACCAGGAAGTCCTGGTCAAAGGCCCACGCCTGCTCGGTTACCTGGGCGAGCCCGCGCCCCAGGGCGAATGGCTCGGTACAGGCGACCTGGGTCACTTCGAGGAGGGTTTTCTGGTCCTGCACGGGCGCAAGAAACACCAGTTCATCACCGCCTTCGGCCGCAACGTCAACCCGGAATGGGTCGAGGCCGAACTGGTTCAGCAGCTGCCGATCGCCCAGGCCTGGCTGCATGGCGAAGCGCTGCCGGAAAATGTCGCGGTGCTGGTGCCACGCTTCCCCAACACCAGTGACCAGCAACTCGACGCGGCGGTCGAGCAGGTCAACCAGCAACTCCCCGATTACGCCCGCGTGCACCACTGGCTGCGCGCCGAGCAGCCCTTCAGCGCGAACAACGAGCTGGCCACCAGCAATGGTCGCCTGCGCCGCGCAGCCCTTTACCGCCACTACCAGCACGCCATCGCACAGCTGATGGCCGATCAATCCTGTTACGGAGATGCTTGATGAGCTTCTATGAGTCCCTGCTCGAACAAACCAGCAGCGAGCGCGATTACCTGCTTGGCGCACCGATTATCCGGCAGGCGATGAGCGGCCAGGTCAGCCTGCCCAGCTACGTGGCCTTCCTCACCGAGGCCTACCACCACGTCAAGCACACCGTGCCCTTGCTGATGGCCTGCGGCGCGCGCCTGCCCGAGCGCCTGGAGTGGCTACGCGAGGCGATTGCCGAATACATCGAGGAGGAATACGGCCACCAGGAATGGATCCTCAACGACATCCGCGCCTGTGGCAGCGATGCCGATGCCGTGCGCGGCAGCACGCCGCAACTGGCCACCGAGCTGATGGTCAGCTACGTCTACGACCGCATCGCCCGGCATAACCCGGTGAGTTTCTTCGGCATGGTCACTGTCCTGGAAGGCACCAGCATCGCCCTGGCCACCCAGGTCGCGGGCGTGATCCAGGACAAGCTGCAGCTGCCGAACCAGGCCTTCAGCTACCTGACCTCCCACGGCAGCCTCGACCTCGAGCACATCGAACTGCTGAAGTCCCTGATGAACCGCCTGGACAACGACGACGACAAGGCCGCCGTGGTGCATACCGCCAAGGTGGTCTACCGCCTGTATGGCGATGTATTTCGCAGCCTGCCGCTGTCCAGCGAGGAGTGAACATGCACCTTAACGATTGCCGAGCCCTGCTCACCGGCGCCAGCGGTGGTATCGGCCAGGCGCTGGTCGAACGCCTGGTCAGCGAGGGCGCGCGCCTGCTGCTGGTCGGTCGCCAGCTCGAGCCATTGCAGAGCCTGGCCCTGCGCCACCCCGACAAGATCACCGTGGTGCAGGCCGATATCGGCCAACGCAGCGGCCGCGAGGCCGTGGTGGCTGCTGCCCAGCGCTTCGGCGGGATCAATACCCTGATCAACGCTGCCGGGGTCAACTGCTTCAGCCTGCTCGAGCAACACGACGAGCAGGCCATCGCCGAACTGATCGACATCAACGTCACCGCCACCCTGCAGCTGACCCATCGCCTGCTACCACTATTGCGCCAGCAGGCCCGGGCACTGGTGATCAACCTGGGGTCGACCTTCGGCTCGATCGGCTACCCCGGCTTCACGGCCTACTGCGCGAGCAAGTTCGCCTTGCGCGGCTTTTCCGAAGCGCTGCGCCGCGAGCTGGCCGACACCCAGATCAAGGTCCTCTACTTCGCCCCTCGCGCCACCCGCACCAGCATGAACGCGGCCAATGTGGTGGCCATGAACGACGAGCTCAACGTCACCATGGACGATCCGCTCAGCGTCGCCGCGCAACTGGTCGAGGCCATCCGCCGCGAACACGAGGAAAGTTACCTGGGCTGGCCGGAAAAACTCTTCGTGCGCCTCAACAGCCTGCTGCCACGGCTGGTCGACCAGGCGCTGCGCAAGCAATTGCCGATCATTCAACGCTTCGCCCGCTCAAAGCCCTGAAGGAGTTCCACCATGACGTTTGCCCGTACCCTGGTCTGTACCCTGCTCTGCCTGGGCAGTCTGCCTGCCTTCGCCCTGAGCGAGCAAGGCCAGCAGCAACTGCAACAGCTGCAAGGCCGTTGGGCCGAGATCAATTACCAGCTGCCGGAGAAACAACGCGAGGCAGCCTTCGCCACACTCGCCGAACAGGCGCAGCAGGCGGTCAAGGCCGAACCCGATGCCGCCGAGCTGCTGATCTGGCGCGGCATCATCCTCAGCACCCAGGCCGGGGCCAAAGGCGGTCTGGGCGCGCTGAGCCTGGTCAAGCAGGCCAAGACCAGCCTTGAACAAGCCCTGGCCGCCGATCCCAAGGCGCTGGCCGGCTCTGCCTACACCAGCCTTGGCAGCCTCTACTACCAGGTGCCGGGCTGGCCGCTCGGTTTCGGCGACGACGAGAAGGCCGAAGCCATGCTCAAGCAGGCCCTGGCGCTCAACCCCGCGGGCATCGACCCCAACTACTTCTACGGCGACTTCCTGCAGCGCAACAAACGCTACGCCGAAGCCAAGGTCGCCCTGGAAAAAGCCCTGCAGGCGCCCGACCGTCCCGGCCGCGCCAGTGCCGATGCCGGTCGGCGCGCCGAGGCGCGCCAACTGCTCGCAGAAGTCACAAAGAAACTGGAATAAGTCCGCCAAGCGGAGTTGAATGGCGAAAAATCGCCAGCCGCCTGCGTGCGCATGGCGCCCCCTCGACAAGGATCCACAATGCGCATTCTGCTGGTCGAAGACGATACCGCCCTCGGTGAAGGCATTCGCACCGCCCTCAAGCCCGAGGGCTACACCGTCGACTGGGTACAGGATGGCAGCAGCGCCCTGCATGCCCTGACCCATGAAAGCTTTGAACTGGCGATCCTCGATCTCGGTCTGCCGCGCATGGACGGCCTGCAGGTGCTCAAGCACCTGCGCTCCGCCGCCAACCCGGTGCCGGTGCTGGTGCTCACCGCGCGCGACTCGACCGCCGACCGCATCGCCGGGCTGGATGCCGGTGCCGACGATTACCTGGTCAAGCCCTTCGACGTCGCCGAACTCAAGGCGCGTTTGCGCGCCCTGCTGCGGCGCAGCTTCAACCGCCCGCAACCGGCCCTGGAATACCGTGGCATCAGCCTCGACCCGATCAGCCAGGCCGTGAGTTTTCAGGGGCAACCGGTCAATCTGCCGCGCAAGGAATTTCTCCTGCTGCACGAACTGCTCGCCCAACCCGGTCGGGTGCTGACCCGCGACAAGCTGCAACAAGCACTCTACGGCTGGGAAGAAGAGCTGGAAAGCAACGCCCTGGAAGTGCACGTACATCACCTACGCAAGAAGTTCTTTCCCGAGCTGATCCGCACCGTACGCGGAGTCGGCTATCTGGTGGATAAAGCCTGATGCTGTCGATCCGCGCCCGTACCCTGCTGCTGGTTCTCGGCTTGCTCAGCCTGTCGATGACCCTGATCTCCTATAAAAGCTACCGCGACGCCCAGCATGAGATCGCAGAGCTGTTCGATGCCCAGTTGGCGCAGACCGCCCGCCTGCTGCAAGGCATGGTCAGCCGCGACATGCCCCCAAGCGCACGCCAGAGTCTGCAACGTGCGCTGAACCAGGCAATCCTGGTGCACGACGAGGACCAAGACGAGGACGAAGGCTCGGCCAGCGGCCACCCCTACGAGGGCAAACTGGCCTTCCAGGTGCTCGATGAACGGGGCCAGATACTCCTGCAGTCGGCCAGCGCGCCCAACGGCGTACTGGAAAAAATGGTCGAAGATCTGGAGCAAACGGACAGTCCCGCCCTGACCCTGGCCACGGACGAACTCCTGGCCGACATCACCGAGCAGCTGGCCGGTTACCACACGGTGGCCGTGGGAAACTATCACTGGCGCCTGTTCATCCTGCGCGACCTACCCGATGGTCACTGGATCCTGGTGGGCGAGCGCGACGACGTGCGCGGCGAGCTGGTGGGTAAAGTCGCCCTGCGCAGCCTGCTGCCCGACCTGGTCGGCCTGCCCCTGCTCGCCCTCTTGGTCTGGCTGGCCATAGGCTGGGGGCTGCGTCCGCTGCAGCGCATGGCCGAGCTGATCAAGGCCCGCGCCCCGGACAACCTGGCGCCCCTGCTGCTGTCGCCGCTGCCCGCCGAACTGGAACCCATGGGCGCCGCACTCAACCGCCTGCTGATGCAGGTCAACCAACTGCTCAACCAGGAAAAACGCTTCATCGCCGATGCCGCCCACGAACTGCGCACGCCGCTGGCGGTGCTGCGCATTCACGCCCAAAACGCCCTGGAAGCCCCCGACCCGGCCGACCGCAACGACGCCCTGCGTCAGCTTGGAGGCGGCGTCGAACGCGCCACCCGGATAATCACCCAGCTGCTGACCCTGGCCCGCCTCGACCCCAACGTGGTGCAACTGGCGATGGTCAACCTCGACCTGCTCGGCTTCGTCCGCAATGAACTGGCCGAACTCATCCCCCTGGCCCTCGAGCGCCAGCAGGAGCTAAACCTCGACGCCGACGAAAGCGCCGACTACCAGCTGCTCGCCGACGCCCCGAGCCTGGGCACCCTCCTGCAAAACCTGGTCAGCAACGCCGTGCAATACACCCCGCCCGGCGGGCGCATCCAGGTGCAACTGCACGCGCAAGCCGATGCCGTGCTGCTGCGCATCCAGGACAGCGGCCCCGGCGTCGAAGCCGCCCAGCGGGAGAAACTCTTCGAGCGCTTCTACCGCCAGGGCAGCGGCCAGGGCGCAGGACTCGGCCTGTCGATAGTGCTGCGGGTGGTCGAACTGCACCGCGGCAACATCAGCCTCGACGAGTCGCCCCTGGGCGGACTGGAAGTCTGCGTGCGCCTGCCACGGCGGCCCGGTGCCGAGCGACCGTCCACGGCGCCGCGCCTCAGCTGAACTGCAACTCGCTCAGGTCGATCGAAACCAGCAGCTGGTCCTCCGGCGCCTGGTTGTCCGGCCCGCGCCTGAGGGCCCTGGATTTCGCCAAACACAACCTGCGCAACCCGCTGGCGGTGGAGCAACTGGCCGAAGCCGCGAGCCTCAGTGTCCGCCGGTTCAGCCGGGAATTTCGCCGCGAGACCGGCCCATCGCCGGCCAAGGCGGTGGAGAACCTGCGCGTCGAGGCGGCGCGCCTGCTGATCGAGCAGGGCCGCCTGTCCATGGACACGCTCGCCGATGAAACCGGCTTCGCCGACCGCGAACGGATACGCCGGGCCTCCTGCGCACCATCGGCCAGCTGCCGCAGATGGTCAGGCGCAATGCCAGGGTGAGCTGATCACCTGCAGAGGGGGCGGGGTTGCCCAATATTGATCCGGACGATCTGTGCTGCTGGTCGTTCAGGCTTTCGGCCGGTCACTGCTCCACATCTCCAGGCTGCAAGCCGACGACGAACTCGACTCGCAGGCCATCATCATGGGACACGAACTTGAGCTCGCAGCCACAGCGCTCTGCGATCGCCTTGACGATGGACAGTCCCAGCCCACTGCCATCGCCTTGGCTGCTTCGCCAGAAACGTTCGGTGAAGCGCTCGACCAGGTCGGGCGCAATGCCTGGCCCCTGATCCTGCACGATGAAGCGGATCTTGCTTTCGCCCAGTTGTTCAAGCGTCAGGCAAACGACCGTGCCGTCCCGCGTATGGCGACGAGCGTTGTCCAGGAGGTTGCGCAGGGCGGCAATAGCCAATACAGGCGGCATCGCCAGAACGCTGCGAGACACGCTGTCAGTCGCGTGCAACTCGACAGACGGGCCGGCCTGCTGGCTGGCGTCGGTAATCGCCAGTTGCACCACTTCGATTGCGCTGCAGCGCAGGCCGTCATCGAAGGAAACGCGGCCTTCCACGCGCGCGAGCAGGAGCAACTGCTCCAGAGTGCGATGCAGGCGATCGGTGCCGATTTCTGCCTGGGCCAGGGCACGCTTGGCGGTGTCACCCTCGGTCATGGCCGCGACCTGCAGGTGAGTCTTGATTGCCGTCAGCGGGCTGCGTAATTCATGTGCGGCGTCATCGGTCAGTCGCCGTTCGCGCTCGAGCATCTGCCCGATCCGGGCGAACAGCTGATTTTGCGCTTCGAGCAGCGGCGCCAGTTCCGCTGGCAATCGCTCGATGTGCAGCGGCTCGACCGAGTCGGCGCTACGTTCTGCGAGGGCGTTGCGCATTCGCCTGAGCGGTGAAAGCCCATTGCCGATGCCGATCCAGAGCACGATCAGGCTTCCCAGCAGGGCAACCAATACCGGCAGCGCCGCGGCCAGCAGTACCGAGCGCTTCAACGTGTCGCGTTCATCGAGGCGATCGGCCGTGGTGACGCGCATCCCGTTCTGAATCAGGGTATAGCTTCGCCAGGCCGTACCGCCGATCAGTTGATCTTGAAAACCAGTGCGATGGGCATCGAGAACGCTGTCCGGCGCCGCGTGGCTGCGCGCCAAAATCTCGCCACGCAACGAGCTTACCTGGCAGGCGAGGCCATTCTGGATGCCGAGCTGCTCGGCGCTCAAGCGAGTAACGCCACCTTCGCCCAACTGTGGTTGCGGGAGCTGAATCAGCAGGCCGGCGACCATCCGGGCCGATGCTGCAAGTCGCTGGTCGAGTGTAAGCATGAGCTGGTTACGCACGTCGAACAGCATCCAGGTCGCCGCCAGCGCCCAGAGCAGCACGAAGGCAGAGCCGAGCGTGATCGTAAGACGAAGGCGCAAACTCATGAGTCGGCATCTCGCATCGGGTCCGTCGCCGTTCCGGCGGCACCCAGGCGATAACCGAGCCCCCTCACCGTTTCGACGATGCCATTGCCAAGCTTGCGGCGAAGGTGATGGATATGAACGTTGAGCGCGTTGCTTTCGACGTCGCCCCCCAGCCCGTACACCGCATCTTTCAGCTGCTCGGCTGAAAGTACGCGACCGGGATGCTGCAGAAGCGCCTGCAGCAACGCCTGTTCGCGGCGGGACAGGTCGATGGGCTCACCCGCCATTAAGGCAGCGCAGGCGGCAGGGTCGTAGGTGAGCGGCCCGTGCTCGATAAGATGAGTCGCTCGTCCAGCGGCCCGGCGCAGCAGGGCGTGCAGGCGGGCAGCCAGTTCACGCAGATCGAATGGTTTGACCAGATAGTCGTCGGCGCCCGCCTGGAGCCCCGAGACGCGTTCGGCCACCGCATCTCGAGCGGTCAGAATGAGCACCGGTAGTTCGAGCCCGCGACGGCGCAGACGATGCAGGAAATGCAGGCCATCCTCGTCGGGCAACCCGAGATCGAGAATCATCAGATCGAAGCGGGCGGCGCGCAGCAGCGCGTCGGCCTGTGCAGCCGTGGCGGCATGGGCCACGGTGAATCCCAGGGCTTCGAGCCCAGCGACTATGCCGCTCGCAATGAGCGCGTTGTCTTCTGTCAGTAGTACATGCATGGGTTGGGATCGCGTGAACACGCCGCCAAGTGTGGTCCGCCAGGATTAACGGAGCATTAGGGATGGTACCCCGACTTCGGCCGTATCGGCGGCGGCCGTCGCTTTGCCAGGTTCAGTGCATGCCCGCAGCTGGCCGTTACCCAGCGACTGGCGATTCGTTAATGGCCTCTTAATCCCGGGCCGCCATGCTCAAGCCGTATCTGTTTCCAGGGTGTAGCGCATGCGAGCGATTGTTCTTTGTATGGCCTGTTGCCTCTGGCTTGTTCAGCTGGCAAACGCCTCGCCGTTCACGCTGGGTCAGCAGCAGGAGTTTTTGCCGGTGGACCAGGCGTTCAGCCTGCATGTCGAACGAGCCGACACCGGCGCAGCAGTGCTGCGTTGGGATATCGCACCGGGTTATTACCTCTATCAGGAGCGGTTGCGATTCGTTGGGCTGCCGGCGGGTAGCGAGCCGCTATTGCCATCCGGTCAGCCTTATCACGACGACTACTTTGGGGCCTCGCAGATCTATCGTGGCAGCCTGGAAGTGGTCATCCCGGATGCGACTGCCGGGACGCTCGAGCTGGGATGGCAGGGCTGCGCCGATGCGGGCCTCTGTTACCCGCCGCAGACGCGCACGGTAGATCTGGATCGAGCCCCGTCAGAATCCGCACAGGCCGATGATCAGGCATTGGCGAGCGGCCTGCAGCAGCAGGCGCTTGGCTGGAGTCTGTTGATCTTCTTTGGGCTTGGCTTGCTGCTGGCCTTTGCGCCTTGCTCACTGCCCATGTTGCCGATCCTGGCCGGTATCGTGGTGGGCAGCCAAGCCAGCCCGCGTCGCGGTTTGGCCCTCGCTGCTGCTTATGTGGTCAGCATGGCGCTGGTTTATGCCGCGCTTGGCGTCGTGGCCGCGCTGCTCGGGGCGAATCTGCAGGGATGGTTGATGCAGCCCTGGTTGATCGGGAGTTTTGCCGGTCTATTCGTTCTGCTCTCCTTGCCAATGTTCGGTTTCTTCGAGCTGCAATTGCCAGCGGGCCTGCGTGACCGGCTGGAGCAAGCCGGTCGCAAACGCAAGGGTGGCAGCCTGGTGGGGGCCAGTGCTCTGGGTGTGTTGTCTGGATTGCTGGTCGGGCCTTGCATGACCGCGCCTCTGGCCGCGGCTTTGCTGTACATCGCACAAAGCAGCAACGCCGTGCACGGCGGCCTGGCGCTGTTCGCCCTGGGCCTGGGAATAGGCACGCCGTTGCTGTTGCTGGTGATGCTGGGCAATCGCTTCCTGCCAAAGCCGGGTGCCTGGATGGATCGCGTCAAAGTCGTGTTCGGTTTTCTCTTTCTGGTCGCGGCACTCTATGTGCTCCGCCCGTTACTGCCGGATCCGCTATGGGTCGGATTGTGGGGCGCGCTTCTGCTCGTGGTCGCGAGCGTGCTGCTGCAACTGTCGCGTCAACTCAAGCAGCACCAGGCATTGAGCAGGTCCGTCGCGGCGTTATCCGGCATATGGGGTATGGCCATGGTATTGGGCGCGGCGGGTGGTGCGCAGGATCCGATCCGGCCGCTTGAGGTCTTCACTGGTGGCGTCGTTTCGGCGGCTGCGGTCGAGGCTGCGCATGGTTTCGTCGGTTTCAGTGAGCCCGCTGTTCTTGATCGTGAACTCGCAGCAGCCAAAGCGGCAGGGCAATGGGTGCTGGTCGACTACTACGCGGACTGGTGCGTGTCCTGCAAGATCATGGAAGAAGAAGTGTTCGGCGACGCGCAGGTGCAAGCTTCGCTCAAGGACGTGCGTGTGCAGCGTCCCGACGTGACGAAAACCAATCCTGCCAGTCGAGCACTGCTGAACCGCTACCAAGTCATGGGGCCGCCGACACTGCTGTTGATCGGCCCGGACGGGGTGGAGCGCCGCTCGCAGCGCATCACCGGTGAGGTCGACGCCAGCCAATTCATCGGCAAGTGGAACGAAACCATGGAGCGAGGCTGATGTTGACGATCAATGTCGGCCCCTTGGCACTGGCCGTTCCGCATGTATTGCTGCTGGTCAGCCTGTTTTTGGCGATGCTGACCGGCTGGTGGGCTGGACGCCGCAACGAGCGCAATCCCGAGCAGCAGCTGTTCAGGTTGTTGCTGGTGGCATTGCTGGTCGCTCGCCTGGCGTTCGTGCTGGTGTACTTCGAGCATTTTCGTGACGAACCCTGGCGCGTGATCGATATCCGCGACGGCGGCTTCATAGCCTGGCCGGGCGTGCTGGCCGCTGTGCTTCTCGGCGCATGGCTCGCCTGGCGCGAGGAGACCTTGCGCAAACCGCTGGGCTGGGCCGTGGCGGTGGGTGTGCTGAGTTGGGGGTTGGCTACCTTTGCACTCCATGCTTTCGAGCAGGGCACGCGCCTCCCCGAGATGGGCCTGCGGGATAACCGGGGCAAGCCGGTGGCCTTGCAGGACTTCGTCGGCAAACCCCTGGTCATCAACCTGTGGGCCACCTGGTGCCCGCCGTGTCGGCGAGAAATGCCGGTACTGGCCGAAGCGCAGCGCAATGAATCCGAGGTGACCTTCCTCTTCGTCAACCAGGGCGAGGGCGAGCGGGTCATCGCTGACTTCCTCCGCGCCGAAGGGCTCGGCCTGGAAAACGTACTGCTCGACAGCGGCGGACGGCTTGGCCAGCGCATCGGATCTTCGGCATTGCCGACAACGCTTTTTTACGACGCAGAGGGGCGCCAGGTTGGCAGCCACCTCGGTGAACTGTCGCACGCCAGCCTGGCGCGTGCCCTTGAACAACTAGAAGTGAATACTCAGCCATGAATATCGTGCGACCGATTTCCTTGTTCCTTTCCGCCATTGCTTTGCTGCCAGCGCCGCTAGCGCTGGCGCAAACCCTGCCACCTGCGATCCAGGCGATTGAAGCCCGCGGTGCCAAAGTTGTCGGCAGCTTTGATGCCCCCGGCGGATTGCAGGGCTACGCCGCGCGCTATAACGGTGAGGGCATGGCGCTGTACCTGACGCCGGACGGTGATCACGTTCTGATCGGCAGTTTGCTTGATGCAAGCGGCGAAGACCTGACACGCGCCCCGCTTGAAAAACTGGTGTACGAACCCCTGAGCAAGGAAATGTGGCAGCGGCTCGAAAGCAGTACCTGGATTCAGGACGGTGCAGCTGAGGCGCCGCGGACCGTCTACATGTTTTCCGATCCGAACTGCCCGTTCTGCAACATGTTCTGGAAACAGGCACGGCCCTGGGTCGAAGCCGGCGATGTTCAGCTTCGTCACGTAATGGTCGGCATGTTGCGTCCGGACAGTGCAGGAAAATCCGCAGCATTGCTGGTTGCGAAGGATCCCCAGGCGGCCCTCAACGCCCATGAAGCGGCAGGCAAGGCAAGCAAACTGGAGCCGGTCGAAAGCATTTCGCCTAAGGTAAATGAACAGCTCGAGGCGAACCTGACATTGATGAGTGAAATGGGGGCCTCGGCAACACCGGCAATTTACTACCTGGACGACGAGGGACACCTGCAACAACAGCAAGGTGCTCCTCGTGCCGATTCGCTGAATCAGATCATGGGGCCGCTGTCCGCGAAACGTTGAACCGCTACCAATCGGCCAGTGCCGACACCTAAAACAATAACGATGTGGAGGCTACATGAACGTCTCTCGCTGGCCCCTGGCAGGGCTGCTTTTAGCGATATCCGTGTCTACCCAGGCGGCAGATCCGACCGCTGTCTATGGCAAAGGCGGCGCCAATACTGCCGCGATGGCGTGCGTCACCTGCCATGGTGCCGAGGCTGAGGGCATGGCCGCAGCCGGATTTCCGCGACTTGCCGGTTTGTCCGCCGTCTACATGAAAAGACAGCTGGCCGATTTCGCTTCCGGTGAACGCGCCAATCCGATCATGCAATCGATCGCTGCCGCCTTGAGTGCCGAGGAAGCGGACGCCGTCACGACGATGCTCGCCAACAAGCCGCGACCCGACGTCGAGCGAATCGGCCGCACAGCTGCGGCTCAAGGCCTTGGAGAAACACTGGCACTGCGTGGCGCATGGGAGCGCAACATCCCCGAATGTGTCTCCTGCCATGGACCTGGCGGTGTGGGTGTCGGCGATTCCTTTCCTCCACTCGCGGGGCAATCCGCCCAGTATCTGTCCTCGCAGCTGATCGCCTGGCGCCAAGGCACCCGTAAGAACGATCCCAACGACCTGATGGGGCACATCGCTCGTGACCTCACCGAGGACGAGATCAAGGCCGTCTCGGCATATTTCGCCAACTTGACCGACACAGGAGCAGGAAGATGAGAGCTCACACAAGCGCCTTGCTGCTGTTCGCACTTGCCATTCCTGGACATGCGGCCGACATCGCAATGGAGGATCAGTCGCAGATTCGCATCGGCACAGGAGAACCCGCCAGCCGCACGTATTTTCAGCCCCCGCAGGAAAGCGAGCTCCCGGACAACGCCTTTGGAAAGCTGGTACAGGAAGGCCGCGCCATCTTCGTCGATACAAAAAATCGTGCGCCGGAATATGTAGGTAACGGCCTTGCGTGCGCCAACTGCCACCTAGAGCAGGGGCGAAAAGCCAACTCCGCACCGCTGTGGGCGGCGTACACCATGTACCCGGCGTACCGGAAGAAGAACGACAAGGTAAACACCTACGCCGAGCGGCTGCAGGGGTGTTTTCAGTTCAGCATGAACGGCAAGGCACCGGAAGCGGACGGTCCGGTAATTGCGGCCCTCTCGGCCTATTCGTACTGGCTCGCGACTGGCGCACCGACCGGTCAGGAACTGCCAGGCCGTGCCTATCCGCAAGTGCCGCAACCCGAAGGCGGCTATGACCTTGCTAAAGGGCAGCAGGTCTACGCCGCGCAGTGCGCGGTGTGCCATGGAGAGAACGGCGAAGGGCAGAAGTCAGGCGCAGACTATGTTTTTCCACCGCTGTGGGGGGCGGACTCGTTCAATTGGGGCGCAGGCATGCATCGGATCAATACGGCCGCCGCGTTCATAAAGGAGAGCATGCCCCTGGGCAAAGGCGGCAGCTTGTCGGATGAAGATGCCTGGCATGTGGCGGCATTCATGAACAGCCACGAACGGCCACAGGACCCGCGCTTGATCGATGGTTCGGTCGAGAAGACTCGCGACAAGTATCACGCCAACGATGGCGTGAACCTATACGGCGAGACTGTTAACGGAAAGGTGCTGGGCAAGGGCATTTAGCCTGGCTGAGTGGCCTCGGACGGCAAAGGGGACTGATTTATTTTTCATGTTTTCACGGACTGAGCGCCCGCTTTTGCGCCGATTTCGGTCATTAGTGATCGGCTGCGACCGGCCCAACTAACTCCAGATGCGCCTTTGTAGATTGCTTCTGAGGCTTGGGTTTCGTTATAGCCCCGCAGTACTACTGAGCTGCTCCGTACAGACCTCCCTCACGCATTCGCGCAGCCAGCGATGCGCGGGGTCGGCATTCATGCGCGGGTGCCAGAGCAGGGCAACCGTGATTGCCGGTGTGCTGAACGGCAGGGGAAAACTGAACATGCCGTCACTCAGGTTGCCGCTATGCCGTTCGGCAACGGTGGCGATCAGGTCGCTGGCGCGGGACAGGGACAACGCGGCGGACAGGCCCGCGACGATGGTGACTATCTGCCGCTGCAGGCCAAGCGCCGCCAGCGCCTCGGCGACCGGGCCGAGGTCCTGGCCGCGCCGCGAGACCAGCACATGGCGGCCAGCCGCGTAGCGGGCCGGCGTGATTTCGCCCTGGCTCAGCGCATGGCCCCTGCGCACCACGCCAATGAAACGGTCGCGGAACAGCGCCCGCGTATGCAGTTCCGGGCTGGTCGCGGCGCCGACCACACCGGTGTCCAGGTCGACGCTGCCCTCGCGCAGCAACGTGCTGTTCTTGTCTGGTTTCTGCACGAAACGCATCACCACGCCGGGCGCCTCGGCCGCGATGCGGGCAATCAGGCGCGGCCCGAAGTTTTCCACGAAGCCGTCGCTGGTGCGTAAGGTGAATGTCCGTTCGAGCTGCGGGAGATCGGATAACTGCACGGGGCGCAGCGCCGCCTGTGCGTCCTGCACCAACTGACTGACCCGCTCGCGCAGTTCGAGCGCCCTGGGCGTGGGGACCAGGCCGCGTCCGGCCCTGACTAGCAGCGGATCGCCGGTGGTTTCACGCAGTCGTGCCAGGGCCCGGCTCATGGCCGAGGGGCTCAGCCGCAGGCGTTGCGCGGCGCGCGCGACGCTGCCCTCGGCGAGCAGTACATCCAGGGTGATCAGCAAGTTGAGATCGGGCATCGACATAGATAAACCTCGGCATGGCTCCATTCTGACATGGCGTCATATGCACCAATAAACTGCAAATGCTGCGCCTTACGCCACTCCAGATAGCGCATTAGGCTGCTGACATCAACCTATCGGGAGTCGTCAGCATGAAATTCATAGCGAGGCCAGACGGTGCGGAAACAGCTGATGAGGTCAGCGAACATGGGCAACCCAGGGCGTCGGTGAGGTGGGCACTGGTCAGCCTGTCACTCACCATGTTGCTGTCCTCGCTGGCCAGCAGCATCGCCAATATCGGCTTGCCGACCCTGGCCCAGGCATTCAGCGCAAGCTTTCAAAGCGTCCAGTGGGTTGTCCTCGCCTACCTGCTGGCCATCACCAGCCTGATCGTCAGCGTCGGGCGGCTCGGTGACTTGCTTGGCCGCCGACGACTGATGCTGGCGGGGATACTGGTGTTCACGCTCGCCTCTGCCTTGTGCGGCCTAGCCCCCACGCTTTGGCTGCTGATCGCCGCCCGCGCGCTGCAGGGCCTGGGGGCAGCCATCATGATGGCTCTGACCATGGCCTTGATTGGCGAGACGGTAACCAAGGAGAAGACCGGCAGCGCCATGGGCCTGCTCGGCACCCTGTCGGCGATCGGCACTGCACTCGGCCCGACCCTGGGGGGTGTGCTGATCGCCGGTCCCGGTTGGCGGGCCATCTTCCTCATCAACCTGCCGCTGGGTCTGCTGGCATTGATCCTGGCCGCGCGCCACCTGCCCGCCGATCGGCCGGTAGCGCAGGCCGAGCGCATGCGTTTCGACCACCTGAGCACGCTGCTGCTCGCCTTGGCACTCACCGCCTACGCGCTGGCCATGACCCTGGGGCGCGGCAGCTTCGGCCTGCTCAATGCGGCGCTATTGGTCGCGGCGGCGCTGGGCGTCGGCCTCTTTCTGCGGGTCGAAAGCACGGCGGCTTCACCGCTGATCCGCCTGGCGATGTTTCGTGATTCGCCCCTCGGCGCGAGCTTTGTGATGAGCGCCCTGGTCATGACGGTGATGATGGCGACACTGGTGGTCGGTCCGTTCTACCTCTCCACTGCGCTGGGGCTCGATGCAGCACGGGTCGGGCTGGCCATGTCATCCGGCCCGATCGTCTCGGCGCTGACGGGCGTGCCGGCCGGCCGCAGCGTCGATCGCTTCGGCGCACCGCGCATGAGCATCACCGGACTCGGCATCATGGCGGCCGGCGCGCTCATCCTGCCCGTGCTGCCCATGAGTCTCGGTGTTCTGGGTTACATCGCCCCACTTATCGTCCTCACTGCCGGCTATGCGCTATTCCAGGCGGCCAACAACACCGCAGTCATGGCGGATGTGCGTCCAGACCGGCGCGGCGTGGTCTCCGGCTTGCTCAATCTGTCGCGTAATCTCGGCTTGATCACCGGCGCCTCGGTGATGGGCTCGGTGTTCGCGTTTGGCGCGGCGACGACCGACATCAGCAGCGCGCATCCCGAGGCGGTTGCAGTCGGCATGCACGCCACCTTCGCCGTCGCCGCGATGCTGATTGTCATCGCTCTCGCCATCGCCATTGCCAGCCAGGTCCTGGCGCCGCGCCTCGTTACGGCAAAAGCTGGGCATGAACAGGGTCCCAGCGCTGGCTGAGCGCTGGGCCATTGCGGCCGCAGACTGCATTGGCTGACAATCGGCAAGCGCTCGGCAGCGGTCATTGCTGGCCGGCAGCCAACGGCCAGGAGCGCTGATGCATAATCAGAACGCTTGCCTTGGCCGCCTTCCCAGGGTGCTAGCGCTGCACGCGGCAGCTGAGGGGACAGGGTGCATGGCCTGCTCCGGAAGAGGTCTTTACGGCGCTTGACCCTGGCGCGCTACTGGCAGTCCTGCGACCTGGGCTGATCGACTCGAGAGCAAGTGCAACGATGCAGACAACAACACTCAGCCAATAGACCCGTGAAGCCATGAGCGAATGCCCCAAATGCGCCTACCTGCGCACGGCCAAAGATGCACCTATTCACCGTGATATCTGTCCCGGTTGCGGTATTGCGATCAACAAGTGGTTGGCACGTGCCGACGGTGCCGCGACGGTAACCAGCGCACTGTCCATCGACGAGCCGCCGCGCATGGGCGTGCGCGAGCACTTCATGCAGCTGCCGGGGCGTGTCGATACGGCCAGTCTGTATGGGCGCGGTCTGTTGTCCGTGGCCTTGGCACTGTGGGCGCTGTGGTTCATGGCGCACGGTATCGATTGGGCAGTCATCGGCGGCTCGTTCATGCACAACATCAATCTGCCGTTCCATGAGTTTGGCCATGTGCTGTTTTCGCCGCTGGGCCGGTTCATGGCCATCCTCGGTGGCAGCCTGTTTCAGGTGCTGCTGCCGTTGATCCTGCTGGTGGCCTTCAGCTTCTTTCACCACGACAACTATGCGGCCAGCGTGACGCTCTGGTGGTGCGGGCAGAGCCTGGTCGACCTGGCCCCGTATATTGCCGATGCGCCTTACCGGGCAATGCCGCTGGTGGGCGGTGGCGGCGAAGCGTCGCATGACTGGGGCAATCTGCTGGTGATGACCGGCACCCTGGATAGCGCCCAGGCATTCGCCCGATTCAGCTTTGGATTGGGCATCGGCATCATGTTCGCCGCGCTGCTGTGGGGCGTGCGCTTATTGCTCAAGCAACGCCGCCAGCTGTCGGCGTAGGGGTTGAGAGGGGACGATCTTGCGCGCCCCTTCTCACCGAGGCGCGGCAGGTGGTGTTCTGTGCATTGCGGCGCTTGGCCGTGCCGGGAACAGCTGCGCTCAACGCCCGTCCGCTCAGACCGGCACAGGCGCCCGTCAATCATCCCGCGTCAGCACTTCCAGCAGTTCGATCTCGAAGATCAGGTTGGAGTTGGGCTTGATATGGGGGCCGAACTCTCGTTCGCCGTAGCCGAGGTGGGCCGGGACGAAGAGTTTGCGTTTGCCGCCGACCCTCATGCCCATCAGGCCTTGGTCCCAGCCCTTGATCACCCGGCCGGTGCCGATCACGCACTGGAAGGGTTTGCCGCGATCGTAGGAGGAATCGAACTTGCTGCCGTTTTCGAGAAAACCGTCGTACTGGGTGGTGATCAGGGCACCCTTGACCACTGCCTTGCCCTCGCCCACCCGAATATCTTCGATCTTTAATTCGCCGCTCATCACTCGCCTCCGTTTCTTGCCTGGTAAACGAGTTTAATCCAGACGGCGCAAGAACGCTGTTGTCGGCATCCGCCACGGTAACCAGGATCGCGTAGTCGCTGTTTTGCCTGCCCGGTTATTGTGCCCGCTGCGCCAGTGACAGCTCGCGCACATTGCTCGGCCGCTGGTTGAGAAAACGCGTGCAGCTGACGCGCAGGAAGGAGGCAAAATTCACCACCTCGCCCCGGTAGTCCATGACCTCGTCGTAGAGTTTGCTGATCAACTGGTTGGTGGTCATGCCGTCGACTGCGGCGATTTCGGCGAGGATGTCCCAGAACTGGTTTTCCAGGCGCAGGGTGGTGACCACCCCGCGAATGCGCAGCGAGCGCGAGCGGGATTCGTAGAGAATCGGGTCGGCTTTGACGTAGAGCTCGCACATGGGCGCCTTGCCTCGATCGGGGACGGAAATCAGTAGCGGGCAGGCGCCAGTGCACAGACGCCTGCCCGGATGGCAGTCTACAGGCTGATCTGGGTACCCAGCAGCTTGAGGAAACCGGCCAGCCAGGCCGGATGCGCAGGCCAGGCCGGGGCGGTGACCAGGTTGCCCTGGACATGGGCCTGATCCACGGGGATATCCATATAGCGGCCACCCGCCAGCTGTACTTCCGGCCCGCAGGCCGGGTAGGCACTGCATTCACGGCCGTCGAGCACACCGGCGGCGGCCAGCAGCTGGGCGCCATGGCACACCGCAGCAATGGGCTTGTTGGCCGCATTGAAGGCCTGCACCAGGGCCAGTACTTCGGCATTCAAGCGCAGGTATTCCGGGGCGCGGCCGCCGGGAATCAGCAGGGCATCGTAATCATCGGCCTTGACCTGGCTGAAGTCGAAATTCAGGGCGAAGTTGTGCCCCGGCTTTTCACTGTAGGTCTGGTCGCCTTCGAAGTCGTGGATGGCGGTGCGCACCGATTGGCCGGCGCTCTTGTCCGGGCAGACCGCATGCACGGTGTGGCCAACCATCTGCAAGGCCTGGAACGGCACCATCACTTCGTAGTCTTCGACATAGTCGCCGACCAGCATCAGAATCTTTTTCACAGCCATGAGCTTTCTCCTGTAACGGGTTGAGGGAGCGATACCAGTATCCGCCCCGCATCCAGCACTTAGGTAATAGCCTAGGACTACATCGCCAGGAAACACGCCCGCACGTCGGGCTGCTGCACTCGGGCGAGAGGCTGCATGGCGGCCGTTGAAACACGCGGCACGCGAAGGCCAGGCAAGGCGTTTCGAGCGCAGTAGTTTTGCAATGGCCAGCTAGCGACGGCGGTCGAGCAGGTTCACCACCAGCCGGTCCAACCACCCCCACAAGCGCTCCTGCAAGCGCCGCCACCAGGGCCGGGCGTGCCAGAGTTCCTGGCTGATCTCGAGGCTGTCGGCGAAATCCGCCTGGAAGCTGGCGACCACGGCGGCGGTCAGTTCCGGGTCGAGCGCTTCGAGGTTGGCGTCGAGATTGAAGCGCAGGTTCCAGTGGTCGAAGTTGCACGAGCCGACGCTAACCCAGTCGTCCACCAGCACCATTTTCAGGTGGAGAAAACGTGGCTGGTATTCGAAGATCTGCACCCCGGCCCGGAGCAGCTTCGGGTAGTAGCGCTGGCCGGCAAAGCGCACCGGCGGGTTGTCGGTGTGGCGGCCGCTGAGCAGCAGACGGACATCGACCCCGCGTTCAGCCGCCTTGCGCAGGGCGCGACGGACTTTCCAGGTCGGCAGAAAGTAAGGCGTAGCCAGCCAGATGCGTTGCTTGGCGCCGCACAACGCCCGCACCAGCGACTGCAGGATGTCGCGGTGCTGGCGGGCATCGGCGTAGGCTACCCGGCCCAGGCCCTGACCCACTGGTGGCGATAGCGGCAAGCGTTTCAGCCCGGGGGTCGGTCTCGGCCGCCAGGCAAACCGGGTCTGCAGGGCATGCCACTGGCGGTCGAATAGGGTCTGCCAGTCCGTCACCAGCGGCCCGCCGATCTCCACCATGACCTCGCGCCAGGTGCTATCCGCTTCGCCCGGCAGCCAGAATTGATCGGTCGCGCCGGTGCCGCCGATGAAGGCCTGCCGACCATCGACCAGTAACAGCTTGCGGTGATCACGGTAGAAATTTCGCATACCGCGGCGCCAGCGCAGCGGGTTATAGCGCCGCAGTTGCACGCCCGCAGCGCTCAGGCGCTGGCGATCGACCTGGAGCAGTTCCTGGGAACCGTAGTCGTCGAACAGGCAGCGCACCGCGACGCCGCGCTGCGCCGCCGCGCACAAGGCTTGCACCAGGGCATCCGTGCAGGCGCCACTGGCCACCAGATACAGCTCCAGCGCGACCAACTGACGCGCAGCGTCGATGGCCTCGATCATCCGCGGGAAGAAGGTCGGGCCGTCGTTGAGCAAGGCAAATTGGTTACCGCTACTCCAGGGGAAAACCATTCCTGGCATCAGTACACAGCCGGCAACAAGGAGCGGGTAAGGCGGATTCGCATAAATCCCCATAGGTTGAGCGTCGAGGCCGCCACGATAGTCGCCCGTGGCGGCCTTGCAAAGCCCGCTGCGCCTGATCGCTCAGCGGCTGCGTAATAGCGAGCGCCGTCGCGAGGCCGCGATAGGCCAGCGTTTCTTATCACAGCCGCTCACGGCAGTGGCGAAAGTGACGCTGCGGGTAGCAACTGGCAGCCCTGCCGCGGGCTGAGCCAGACGGCACTATTGCTGCGACCCAGGCCACTGGCGGTGACCCGCTTGCGGCTCTGGTCATCGAGCAACTGGCTGACCGGTACATACTGGCTGACATAGCCGTCACAGTAGGATGCGGGGTTGTTCATCACATAGCGGCAGGAACAATATTCCTTGGCCGTATAGGCGCTGATGATGTCGGGGAAGGCCTGCAGGTGCGCCCGATTCTGCCAGCCGAGCCACAGCACCAGCAGGACGAGCACCAGCAGCAGCGTGCGCAACGGATGACGACGGATCATGGCTGTACCTCGCGGGCAAAGGCGCTGGCGACCATCTTGAGCAGTTGGTTGTCCTGGAAGCTGGCGTCGCGATCATCGGCGTAGCGCACGATCACCAGTTTCTCCGTTGGCAACACATAGAGCCCCTGACCCCAGTGACCGAGTGCGGCGAAGGCATCGGCCGGTGCATCCGCCCAGGGTCTGGCCGCGCCCGGCAGCTCGGCGTTCAACCACCAGTGCCCGCCCGGCACGGCGTCCCCCGCTTCGGCGGCATCCGCCTGGTAAGTGGCCAAGGGCGTGCGGTTGAAGGCGACCCAGGCCGGCGGCAGCAACTGCTGCTCGCCCCAGCGGCCATCGCGCAGCATCAACAGGCCAACCCGGGCCAGGTCACGGGCACTCATGTAGGCATAGGAGGAGGCAATGAAGGTGCCGGCGGGATCGGTTTCCCAGACCGCCGAGGTGATGCCGAGTGGCTCGAACAGCGCGGTCCAGGGATAGTCCGCATAGGCCTCGGCACCGACCATGCCCTTGAGGGCGGCGGACAGCACATTGCTGTCGCCACTGGAGTAGCGAAAGCGTGTGCCCGGCGCCACAGCGTCGGCGTGCGCGGCGGTGAAGGCGGCCATGTCCGTGCGGCCGCGGGTATAGAGCATGGCCACCACCGAGGATTTCAGCGGCGCATATTCGTAGTCTTCGCGCCAGTCCAGACCCGAGGCCCAGTTGAGCAGGTGGCCGACCTTGATCCCCGGATGTCTGGCGAACGGCGGGTAATACTGCGCCACTGGCGCATCGAGCTTGAAGCGGCCCTGGCCGTAGGCAACTCCCAGCGTGGTGGCGAGCAGGCTCTTGCTCATCGACCAGGTCAGGTGCGGTGTATCGGCGCCAGTCGGTCCGGCGTAACGCTCGTAAACCACTAGGCCATCACGGATGACCAGCAAGGCATCGGTGCGCACGCCCGTGCGCTGTGCCTCGTCGCGGGGTGGAAAGGCATAGGCCTCCAGCTCGGCGATGGCCGGAGTCGCAGGCACGGGCTCCAGGGCCCAATCGGCAGCCGGCCAGCTTTCGGCCTGGACGAGGCCGGCGCCGCTCGCCATGGCGATGATCAAGCCGAACCGATGCAGCAGGGATACGGGCATTGCAGTGCCTCCGCGGATGACAAAGCGGCACCCTAGCATGCCGTCGATGACGCTAAACAGCGCCTGATCCTGGTTCGCAAGCAACGGCATCGCGAGCAAGCCCGCGCCTCCAGGCGCACGCAGGCTGAGGACTGCCGGAGCGCACTGCCGGCTTGGTGGACTGTTCGCTACGCGCCTGAACCCACCCGGCTTTAGCCTGCAAGCGGTTGGCCGCAGGCTCCAAGGTGGGCCGTACTCGCGCCGCAGTACGCCGCTGAATTTTGCAGCCGCGTCGCCGCCTCGCCGTGCCAGGGCAAGTTCCTACAGGTGCAGGCCCAAGGCGGCCTGGGCTTTGGCCAGGCGCTTGCCGCGCGCGGAGTTGGCAAGCGACAGCAGGCCGCGGTCGCGTTGCCACAAGGCGGCCCAATCCGCCGGCCCGGCGGCGAAGGCCGCGTGCAGCTCGACGTCCAGTGCGGCGAACTGGGCGAACAACCCGGCCAGCAGCAGGTGCGTGGCGGCTTGCGCCGGGTCTTTGCGCGCCACTTCGGCGCAGCCGGCGAGCAGCCCGAGCAGACGCAACTGCAAGGCCTGCGGCCAGTTCGATTCCTGCCCCACGCCATACAGCCAGGCGCCCACGGCGGTGAGGACGTGCAGATCCTCGATGCTGCGAAAAGGCTTCACATAGTCGTCCCAGCCATCGCCGGCCAGGCGCTCGCAGTGGGCGCCATCCAGATACAGGCGGGCGTGACCGATATCGGGCATCAGGGGCAGGCTCGGCAGCGTCTCGACACGCACCCCGGGATCGCCATTGCGCACCACGCCCAGGGCCAAGCGCACAGGTTGCGCCGGCAGCTCTTCGCGGGCGGCGACCAGCAACCAGTCGGCGGCATCGCCGGCCGTGACGAAATCCTTGCGGCCATGCAGCTGCAGGCCGCTCAGCCGGGTCTGCATATCCGCCGGGCGCACGCTTTTGTTCTCGGTGACACAGAGCGCGCCCAGCGACCAGGGCGCGGACAGCCAGAGCTTGCGCAGAGCGCCTTGATAGCCGGCGAGGAAGGCCAGCCCCGGAGTCGCCGCCAAACGCCCGCCGAGCAAGGCCAACTCGAATGGCGACGGCGTGCCCAGCCGCGCCAGCAGCGCGGCATACCACGCCTCCAGGCTGCTGGCGGCCGGCAGGCGTTGGTGGGTTTGCAACAGGTTTTGCCAGGGCATACGCAGTTCCTCTACCGGGTTGGAGTCGCAAGCGGCTGTCACACAAGCATCACCAAAACTTCACAGGGGTGACACCGCTGCTACCTAGCCTGAGCTTGCCCAACAAGATCGACCGGCTGCAAGACAAAAAGCCGGCCAACGGAGATGACGGCATGACCCAAATGGCAATCACCCGCGACCGCACCACCCCAGCACGTCGCTTGCAGGCCGAGCGACTCGTCGGCCCTGCTGCCCTGCGTGAAGCCCAGGCCCTGCGCTTTCGCGTGTTCAGCGCCGAATTCGATGCCAAGCTCAAGGGTGCCGAACTCGGCTTGGACATGGATGACTACGACATTCACTGCCAGCACATCGGCGTGCGTGATCTGAACAGCGGCCTGCTGGTGGCCACCACCCGCCTGCTCGATCATCAGGCCGCCGCCGGCCTGGGCCGGTTCTACAGCGAAGAGGAGTTCAGCCTGCACGGCCTGCAGCACCTGCAAGGCCCAGTGCTGGAAATCGGCCGCACCTGCGTCGACAGCGCCTACCGCAACGGCGCCACCATCGCGGTGCTCTGGGGCGAACTGGCCGACGTCCTCAACCAGGGCGATTACCGCTACCTGATGGGCTGCGCCAGCATCTCCATGCAGGACGGCGGCGTCCAGGCCCAGGCGATCATGCAGCGCCTGCGCGAACGCTACCTGTGCACCGAGCACCTGCGGGCAGAGCCGAAGACGCCGCTGCCGGCCCTGGAGGTGCCGAGCAACGTCATCGCCGAGATGCCCCCGCTGCTCAAGGCCTACATGCGCCTGGGCGCGAAAATCTGCGGTGAGCCGTGCTGGGATCCCGACTTCCAGGTGGCCGATGTGTTCATCCTGCTCAAGCGCGACGAACTCTGCCCGCGCTACGCGCGCCACTTCAAGGCGGCGGTCTGATCCAGCAGCACTTGCAGGAGCGCCCCGGCCTGTGTAGACAGTGCCGGGCCATGTCGTCCGCCCGGAGTACTCGATGAACAAGCTGCGCCTGTACCTGCGAATGCTGCGCCTGCTCGCCATCATCGGCCTGGTCACCCCACTGGCCGGGGTGTTGAGTCTGCTGGAGCGTTTGCTGCGGCAGGACCTGATGGGCCTGCGCCAGCGCCTGAGCCGCTGGTTCTTCGCGCGCATGAGCAATGCCCTGCCGTTCCGCCTGAGCGTGCACGGCGAACTGCCGCAGGAGCCGATGCTGTGGGTCAGCAACCACATCTCCTGGACCGATATCCCGCTACTCGGCATGCTCGCGCCGCTGTCGTTCCTGTCGAAGGCCGAGGTCCGTGCCTGGCCGCTGGCCGGCTGGCTGGCGCACCAGGCCGGCACCCTGTTCATCCGCCGCGGTGCGGCGGACAGCAATCGGCTCAACCAGCAACTCGGCCACCACCTGGGGCAGGGTCGGCCCCTGCTGATCTTCCCGGAAGGCACCACCACCGACGGTCAAGTCCTGCGCACCTTCCATGGCCGCCTGCTGAGCAGCGCCATCGATACCGGGGTGGCGCTGCAACCGGTCGCCATCCGTTACCTGCGCGACGGCCAGCCCTGCATGATCACGCCCTTTATCGGTGACGACGACATGCTCTCGCACCTGTTGCGCCTGCTCGCCAGTGACCCGATCGACGTACAGATTCACCTGCTGCAACCGATTGCCAGCGCCACCCTGAATCGCAACCAACTGGCACGCCGTGCTCACGCAGCCGTGGCCAGCGCCCTGGCGACGGACTGCGAAGCGCAAGCTCAGGCTGCGTAAATCAGCCCTGTGGCGGCACGCAGAGGATGTCGCACGGCAACTCGGCCAGCAGCGCCCCGGCGACGCTGCCGAGCACCAACCGCGGCAGCCCCTTGCGTCCATGCGTGGCGATCACCAGCAGATCGGCCTGGGTCTCCAGCAATTCCTGGGCAATCACCTCCTGGGGCTCACCTTCACGCACCCGCAGGCTGCTATCGGGCAGCGCCAGACCAGCGTCCTCCAGGCTGGTACACAACGTCAGCAAGGCGTCCTTGGCTTGGCTCTCGAGCACGCGATGATCGATCGCCGCCTCGGTCAGCTTACCCCTGGGAAAGGGCACCAGGGCATGCAGCACCGTGCAGCGCTGCAGGTCAAGCAGGCCCAGTCGCTGTGCACTGCTCATGGCGTGCACCGCGCCGGGTGACAGATCCAGCGCAGCCATGGCATGCCGGTAATCGGCAGTGGCCGGCTGCGCGACGCGCAGGACCGGCAGATGACTGCCACGGATCAGGCGCTCCACAGTGGTGCCCAGAAACAAGTCGCGCAGCGGCGTCTTGCGGTGACTGCCAACCACCAGCAGGTCGGCGCCCATACCCAGGCACGCCTCGAAGATAATCGGTTCGACCTCGCCGCTGCTGACCAGCACCCGCGGCCGGCTGCCGGCCTGCTTGGCCAGTTGCTCCGCCTGCTCATCGAGCAACCGCTCGATGCGCCGCACATGCTCGGCGACGAAGTCCTTCGGCGCATCGTCATCGACCACATGCACCAGGGTCCAGTCGCCGCCACCCTGCTTTTCGATCAACCGGGCAGCACGCTCCACTGCATGCGCCGAACGCTGGGAAAGGTCGGTCGCCACCAGTAGCTTGATCATCTCGTTCACCATGCCAGGCTGTGCGTGTCCAGTCATTCGAGCGCAGAACATGCCCGGCGGTTTTGATGCAGATCAGCGCAGGCTCCGTGAATAAGACTACTGTGCCAACAGTGCAATCATGGAGAAGGCTGAATGGACACCCGACAACCGGCTCACACCGAATCGGACTGGCACGCCCTCGATACGCAACAGGCCCTCGACAACCTGCACAGCAACCCGACTGGCCTCGCCGAGAACGAGGCTGCGGCACGCCTGCAACGCCATGGGGCCAATCGCCTGCCGCCGCCCAGGCGCCGCGGCCCGCTATTGCGCCTGCTGTTGCAATTTCACAACCTGCTGCTGTACATGATGATCGCCGCGGCGGCGGTCACCGCCCTGCTCGGGCACTGGGTGGATACTGCGGTGATCCTCGTCGTGGTGCTGATCAATGCGCTGATCGGCTTCATTCAGGAGGGCAAGGCCGAGCACGCCCTGGACGCCATTCGCGACATGCTGTCGCTGCATGCCATGGTCCTGCGCGATGGCGAACGCCGGGAAATCCCCGCCGAACAGCTGGTTCCCGGCGATATCGTCGCCCTGGTCTCCGGGGACAAGGTGCCGGCCGACCTGCGCCTGCTCAAGGTGAAGAATTTCGTCGTCGAGGAAGCGGCGCTGACCGGCGAGTCGGTACCGGTGGAGAAATCCATCGCCCGCTCGGCCGCCGACGCCGTGCTCGGCGACCGCCGCTGCATGGCCTACTCCGGCACCCTGGTCAGCAGCGGTCAGGCCCTCGGCCTGGTGGTGGGCACAGGCCCGGCCACCGAACTGGGACGCATCGGCAGCATGCTGCAACAGGTGCAGCCGCTGACCACCCCGCTGCTGCGGCAGATCGACGGCTTCAGCCGCTGGCTGAGCGTGGCCCTGCTGATCCTGGCGGTCGTCACCTTCGCCCTCGGCACCCTGTGGCGCGATCAGGATCCGGCGCAGACATTCATGATGGTGGTGGCGCTGACCGTCGCGGCGATTCCCGAGGGATTGCCGGCGATCATGACGGTGATCCTGGCCCTCGGCGTGCAGCGCATGGCCCGGCAAAACGCCATCGTACGGCGCCTGCCGGCGGTGGAAACCCTCGGTTCGGTCACCGTGATCTGCACGGACAAGACCGGCACCCTGACCCGCAACGAGATGACCGTGCAACGGCTGGTCAGCGCCGACCGAATCATCGACGTCAGCGGTGTCGGTTACGCCCCCGCCGGAGGCTTTCATCTCGCTGGCGCGCCCCTGGAGATCGATCGGGCCCTGCTCGAGATCGGCCGCGCGGCGCTGTTGTGCAACGATGCCCGACTGGAGGAGGACGCCGCCGGCAACTGGCTGCTGCACGGCGACCCGACCGAAGGCGCACTCGCCACCCTGGCCCTGAAAACCGGCCTCGCTGCACTGGAGACGCAGGCCGAGCTGCCGCGCAGCGACGCCATTCCCTTCGAGTCGGAACACCGTTTCATGGCCACCCTGCACCATGACCATAGCGGTCATGGGCTGATCTACCTCAAGGGCGCCCCCGAGCGACTGTTGGAGATGTGCAGCCAGCAACGCACTGGCGACGGCGACCAGCCGCTCGATGCGGACTACTGGCGGCGCCAGGCCACTGACCTGGCCGCCCATGGCTTGCGCCTGCTGGCCATTGCCAGCCGCCCGGCCGATGCCGAGCAACGCAGCCTGAGTTTTGCCGATGTGGAACAGGGTTTCACCCTGCTCGCCCTGCTCGGCATCATCGACCCGCCCCGCGAAGAGGCCATCGCCGCGGTGGCCGAATGCCGCAGCGCCGGCATCGCGGTGAAAATGATCACCGGCGATCATGTCGAAACCGCCCGCGCCATCGGCGCGCAACTGGGCATCGGGGTTGGCCGGCCGGCCCTGACCGGCGCCGAAATCGAACTGCTCGACGAACGCCGCCTGCGCGAGTTGCTAGCCGGCATCGAGGTGTTCGCCCGCGCCAGCCCGGAACACAAACTGCGCCTGGTGCAGGCCATGCAGGCCAGCGGCGAAGTGGTGGCGATGACCGGCGACGGGGTCAACGATGCGCCGGCGCTGAAGCGTGCGGATATCGGCGTGGCGATGGGCCGCAAGGGCACCGAGGCGGCCAAGGAAGCGGCAGAGATAGTCCTCACCGACGACAACTTCGCCACCATTGCCGGGGCCGTGCGCGAGGGTCGGGCGATCTACGACAACCTGAAGAAATTCATCCTGTTCGTCCTGCCCACCAACGGCGGCGAAGCCCTGATCGTGATCGCCGCCATCCTGTTCCAGCTGAATCTGCCGTTGACCCCGGTCCAAGTGCTGTGGATCAACATGGTCACCTCCATCACCCTGGCCCTGGCCCTCGCTTTCGAACCGTCCGAGCAAGGTCTGATGAGCCGTCCCCCACGCCCGCCGGCCGAGCCGCTGCTCACAGGCTTCTTCGTCTGGCGTGTGCTGATGGTTTCGCTGCTGATGATGGGCGGCGCCCTCGGCCTGTTTCTCTGGGAAATGCGGCACGGCAACAGCCTGGAAAGCGCGCGCACCATGGCCGTCAACACCGTGGTGATGTGCGAGATGTTCTACCTGGTGAACAGCCGGCATATCTTCGCCTCGGTCCTCAGTCGCGAGGGCTTGCTCGGCAACCCCAAGGTGCTGCTGGCCATCGCCGTGTGCCTGGCGCTGCAACTGTTGTTCACCTATGCGCCCCCCATGCAGCAGGTATTCGGCTCCAGCGCACTGGGTGGCGCCGAATGGCTGCGCGTAGTGCTGGCTGGTTTGCTGCTGTTCAGCGTCGCCGAGCTGGAGAAGGCGGTGATCCGCCGCTTTCACCTGCATCCTCATGCGGTGGGCTAAGGGGCTGTAAGGGAATTCCGGCTACTGCGACGAAGCGCTGTCACGCAGCAAACTAGGGCACTCAAGGAGCACGATCGCAGGATGAATCAGGCGCCCGATGGGTAACGCTACCCTCAACCTACGCGGCCCGACGGATGGCCGCCCGCCCCCATCCTATGGGGCCCGGATTGCTTGCGGGCTAGGACTCCCCCCGCAAGCGGCGGGCGAACTCGACCAGTTCGGGGTAGAAGGCGCGAAAGTCCGCACTTAACGGTACATACAGACGCTCCAGCTCGAGCAGGCTGCCATCCAGCACGCCAGGACGGGACAGCCGACGGCCCATACCGGCAATCACCTGCTCCAGCACGGCAAAATCGCGGTAGCTGCCAAGCCAGTCCTGGGCCGCCATACGGGGCGCAATCAGCGCCAGACGCTCGGGCAAAACCGGCTCGTCGGCCAGGACCCGATACACCCGCCCAGTGAATTGCGTCAGCGGCTCGTCGGTGTACTCCGGCCAATTCAGCGCCAGGCAGTGATCGAAGAACAGATCCAGGAGAATCCCGGCATAGCGTCGGCGTCCGGCGGGGAAGCGCGCCCGGGCCTGGGCCAGTAGCGCATGGCTGTCGGTAAAGACATCGATACGCCGGTGCAGGACGATCGCGGCTTCGATGTCCGCAGGCCACTGCCCGACTAGCCGGCCTTTGACGAAATCGCCATACAGGCTGCCAAGCAGTTGCGCCGGCGCATTGCCGCCAAGATGCAGATGAGCGAGGTAGTTCATAGGTCAGAGCTTACACATCAGTGCGGGCAATGAGCACTATCGGCGTAAACGATCTGTGTATCGCCACGCACCGATATACAGTTTGTCCCATCGCGAAATAGCACTACAGCAACCTTGGAAACTGCCCACATGCCCATCGACATCGATGAAGTGATCAAAGCCCTGGCCCATCCGGCGCGCCGCGACATCCTGCACTGGCTGAAGACCCCCGAGGCTTATTTCGCCGATCAGGACCACCCGTTGGAACTCGGCGTGTGCGCCGGCAAGATCGATCAACGTGCCGGGCTGTCGCAATCGACGGTATCGGCCCATCTGGCGACCCTGCAACGTGCCGGCCTGGTAACCAGCAAGAAGGTTGGCCAGTGGCATTTCTTCAAACGCAACGAAGAGACCATCCAGGTGTTCCTGCGCCATATCAGTCAAGAGCTCTAAACGCTCGCAAACTTCCGCTCCCCCGACCGAGGAATACTCAATGCCTACGCTTTTCGACCCGATCAAGATCGGCGAGCTGGAGCTCGCCAACCGCATCATCATGGCACCGCTGACCCGCACCCGCGCCGACGCCGGGCGCGTGCCCAACGCGCTGATGGCCGAGTACTACGTGCAGCGCGCCTCGGCCGGCCTGATCATCAGCGAGGCCACCGCGGTCACTCCGATGGGCGTCGGCTACCCGGACACCCCCGGCATCTGGTCCGATGCCCAGGTACGCGGCTGGAGCAATATCACCAAGGCGGTGCACGCCCACGGCGGCAAGATCGTCCTGCAACTCTGGCATGTCGGCCGCATCTCCCACCCCAGCTACCTGAATGGCGCCGCCCCGGTTGCACCCAGCGCCATCGCACCGGCCGGCCATGTCAGCCTGGTGCGTCCGATCACTGAATACGTCACCCCACGCGCCCTCGAAACCGAGGAGATCGCCGATATCGTCGAGGCTTATCGCCAGGGTGCGGAAAACGCCAAGGCTGCCGGCTTTGATGGCGTAGAGATCCACGGCGCCAACGGCTACCTGCTCGACCAGTTCCTCCAGGACAGCACCAATCAGCGCACCGATCGCTACGGCGGCTCCCTGGAAAACCGCGCGCGGCTGATGCTGGAAGTCACCGATGCGGTGATTTCGGTATGGGGCGCCGGCCGGGTCGGCATGCACCTGGCGCCGCGCGCAGACAGCCACGACATGGGCGACAGCAACCGCGCCGAGACCTTCACCTACGTCGCCCGGGAACTGGGCAAGCGCGGCATCGCCTTCATCTGCGCCCGCGAGAAGGAGGCCGACGACAGCCTGTCGCCACGCCTGAAAGAGGCCTTCGGCGGCGTGTTCATCGCCAACGAGCGCTTCACCAAGGCGCAGGCCAACGCCTGGCTGGAAAGCGGCAAGGCCGATGCAGTGGCCTTCGGCATCCCCTTTATCGCCAACCCGGACCTGCCCGCCCGCCTCGCCGAGGACGCCGCATTAAACGAGCCGCAGCCGGCAACCTTTTATGGTTCCGGGGCGGTTGGCTATATCGATTACCCACGGATGTAACAATGCCGGGCGCCTGACGCGCTGAATGAAAAAAGGAGCCAGAAGGCTCCTTTTTTCATTGCCACGGGTTCTCAGTGCAGGATCTGGCTGAGGAACAACTTGGTACGCTCATTCTGCGGGTTGTTGAAGAAGGTTTCGGGATCGGCCTGCTCGACGATCTCGCCCTTGTCGAGGAAGATCACCCGGTTCGCCACGGTGCGGGCGAAGCCCATCTCGTGGGTCACGCAGAGCATGGTCATGCCGTCTTCGGCCAGGCCGATCATGGTGTCCAGCACTTCCTTGACCATTTCCGGATCGAGGGCCGAGGTCGGTTCGTCGAACAGCATGATTTTCGGCTTCATGCACAGCGCCCGGGCAATCGCCACGCGCTGTTGCTGGCCGCCGGACAACTGCCCCGGGTACTTGAGGGCCTGCTCAGGGATGCGCACGCGCTCGAGGAAGTGCATGGCGACTTCTTCGGCCTGACGCTTGGGCAACTTGCGCACCCACATCGGCGCCAGGGTGCAGTTCTGCAGCACGGTCAGGTGCGGGAACAGATTGAAGTGCTGGAACACCATGCCCACTTCGCGACGAACCGCCTCGATGTGCTTGAGGTCATGGGTCAGTTCGGTGCCATCGACCACGATGCGCCCCTGCTGGTGTTCTTCCAGGCGGTTGATGCAGCGGATGGCGGTGGACTTGCCGGAGCCGGATGGACCGCAGAGCACGATACGCTCGCCCGGCTTGACGTTCAGGTTGATGTCCTTGAGCACGTGGAACTCGCCATACCACTTGTGCACGCCTTCCATCAGGATCATCGATTCAGCGCTGGTTTGTTTTTTTGCTACAGCCATTGAAATAACTCCTAACGCTTGTGGCCAGTGTTCAGCTTACGTTCCAAATGCATGGAGTAGCGGGACATGCCGAAACAGAAAACCCAGAAAACCAGGGCGGCGAATACATAGCCTTCGGTGGCCATGCCCAGCCAAACCGGATCGGTGGTGGCTTGCTTGATGCTGTTGAGCAGGTCGAACAGGCCGATGATGATCACCAGGCTGGTGTCCTTGAACAGCGCGATAAAGGTGTTGACGATGCCGGGAATCACCAGCTTCAGCGCCTGCGGCAGAATCACCAGGCCCATCATCCGCCAGTAACCCAGGCCCATGGCCGCAGCGGCTTCGTACTGACCCTTGGGAATGGCCTGCAGGCCACCGCGCACCACTTCGGCGATATAGGCCGACTGGAACAGGATCACCCCGATCAGCGCGCGCATCAGCTTGTCGAAGCTCATGCCTTCAGGCAGGAACAACGGCAGCATCACCGACGACATGAACAGCACCGTGATCAACGGCACACCGCGCCAGAACTCGATGAAGGTCACGCAGATCACCCGGATCGCCGGCATGTCCGAACGCCGTCCGAGCGCCAGCGCTATGCCCAGCGGCAAGGCGCCAGCGATCCCCACGGCGGCGATCACCAGGGTCAGCATCAAGCCACCCCATTGGCTGGTGGCCACCGTGCTCAGGCCGAAGAAGCCGCCATGCAGCAACCAGTAGGCCAGCAATGGATACACCACCAGGAAGCTGAGGCCATACACGGCCTTGCGCGGCATTGCCGAGATGAACAGCGGAGCGGCACCGATGACGGCCAACCACAAGGTCAGGTCGACACGCCAGCGCAGTTCGGTCGGGTAGAAGCCGTACATGAACTGGCCGAAACGCTGCTGGATGAAGACCCAGCAAGCCCCGCCCGAGTCGCAGTCGGCCCGAGTCGTGCCCACCCAGTCTGCATCGATAAAGGCCCACTGGATGATCGGCGGTGCGATCAGCCAGATCAGGTAGGCGGCGAACAGTGTCAGCAGGCTGTTGAACCAGTTGGAGAACAGGTTGGCGCGCAGCCAACCGAGTACGCCGACGCTCAGCAGCGGTGGCGGTAGATCGGGCTTGAATGTATGAGTGCTCATGGCTTGTCCTCTAGCGTTCGATCAGCGCCATGCGCTTGTTGTACCAATTCATCAACATGGAAATGCTGATGCTGATGGCCAGGTACACACTCATGGTGATGGCAATCACCTCGATGGCTTGCCCCGTCTGGTTGAGCACCGTACCGGCGAACAGCGAGACCATGTCCGGATAACCGATACCGGCCGCCAGCGAGGAGTTCTTCGCCAGGTTGAGGTACTGACTGGTCAGCGGCGGAATGATCACCCGCATGGCCTGGGGAATGATCACCAGGCGCAGGGTCTTGCCGCCCGGCAGGCCCAGCGAACGTGCTGCCTCGGTCTGTCCATGACTGACCGCCATGATCCCGGAACGCACGTTCTCGGCGATGAAGGCCGCCGTGTAGATGGACAAGGCCAGGGTCAAGGCCATCAACTCGGGAATCAGCACCCAGCCGCCAGTGAAGTTGAAACCGGTCAGCTCGGGGGTGCTCCATTGCAGCGGATTGCCGGTCAGCAGCACGGCCAGGCCGGGCAGCACCAGCAACAGCGGTATCGCCCCCAGGGACACCGGAAAGTACCTGCCGGTGGCCTCGAACCGTGCCCGCGACCAGCGTGTCAGCAAGATGATGCCGATGATCGCCACCACCACAGCCCCGAAAAAGGTGACGAAGCTGTCCGAGGGGCTCGGCGCCGGCATATACAAGCCGCGGCTATTGAGGAAGAAGGTCTGACCAATATCCAAGCTCTGCCTCGGCCCGGGGAGCGAGAGCATCACCGCGAAGTACCAGAAGAAGATCTGCAGCAGCGGCGGGATATTGCGGAAGGTCTCGATGTAGAAGGTAGCGAGCTTGCCGATCAACCAGTTGGGCGACAGCCGCGCCACACCGAGGATGAAGCCCAGAATGGTCGCCAGAAAGATGCCGATCACCGACACCAGCAGGGTGTTGAGCAAACCGACGAAGAAGACCCGCCCATAGGTGTGGCTTTCGTTGTAATCGATCAGGCTTTGCGCAATGCCGAACCCGGCACTGTTATTGAGAAAGGAGAACCCTGAGGTGATCCCACGCTTCTCAAGGTTGGTCTGAGTGTTATCGAACAGGTACCAGCCGAGCGCCACGACGACGATAACGGCAATAATTTGGAATAGCCATGCGCGCACCTTGGGATCGGTCCAGACCGATCCGCGTGGCCGCGAGACATTTGCAGGATTTTGCATAGGAGCCCTCTAGGAACCCCCGTGCCCGCATTGGCGGGCATGGGGGTTCACGTCATCTAGAACATGCCGATGCCCCGGGACGGGACACCGGCAAAGACGATCAGCGCACTGGCGGTGCGTATTGCAGACCACCTTTGTTCCACAGGGCGTTGAGGCCGCGTTCAATCTTCAGATCACTGCCTGCGCCAACGTTGCGGTCGAAGCTCTCGCCGTAGTTGCCCACTTGCTTGACGATCTGTACCGCCCAGTCTTTCGGCAGTTTCAGATCCTTGCCAAACTCACCCTCGGCGCCCAGCAGGCGGGCAACATCCGGGTTCTTGGTGGTTTTAGCCACTTCTTCGACATTCTTCGAGGTGACGCCCAACTCTTCGGCGTTGACCATGGCGAACAGGCTCCAACGCACGATGTTGAACCACTCGTCATCACCCTGGCGCACGACCGGGCCCAGCGGCTCTTTCGAGATCACCTCAGGCAGTACCACGTACTCCAGCGGCGCAGACAGCTTGATGCGCTGGGCGTAGAGCTGCGACTGGTCGGAAGTCAGCACGTCGCAACGGCCGGACTCCAGCGAAGTGGCGCTCTCGTCGGAAGTATCGTAGGTGATTGGGGTGTACTTCAGGCCGTTGGCGCGGAAGTAGTCGGAGAGGTTCAGCTCGGTGGTGGTGCCAGCCTGGATGCACACGGTTGCACCGTCGAGCTCCTTGGCACTGGTAACGCCGAGTTTCTTGTTAACCAGGAAGCCCTGACCGTCGTAATAATTGACGCCGGCGAAGTTCAAGCCCAGACCGGAGTCGCGCGAACTGGTCCAGGTGGTGTTACGCGACAGCACATCGACTTCGCCGGATTGCAGCGCGGTGAAGCGCTCCTTGGCAGTCAGCGGGCTGAATTTGACCTTGTTCGCATCACCAAACAGGGCGGCTGCCACTGCGCGGCATACATCGACGTCGAGGCCGAAATAATTGCCTTTTTCATCAGCATAGGAGAAGCCAGGCAGACCATCGCTGATACCGCACTGAACGAAACCTTTCTTCTGTACCGCGTCCAGGGTGGCGCCAGCATGTACGAAGCCGCTGACACCCAGAACGGTTGCGGTAGTCAGAATAGCCAGGGTGGATTTCACCATCTTCATTAAAACCTCCAGTTGCTTTTGTTGTGTTTGGAGTCTCGGCCCTACCTCCGTACCCTTGTGGGGCACGTCAATCACGTCGGCAGCAACGCGATCAACCGGGGATCGGACCTTAAACGCGAGTCTAACCGCCGATTGTCCCCTCGGCCATTAAAGCTCTCGCTTGCCCATTGGTCGAATGGGCCAGAGACGGATAGCGATTCGCTTATCGCCAAACATGCTGCATTTGGCGAGTCTTGTGGAAACCCCCAACAAATGGCTTCCCGTCTGTTCCATACCCGGTTCAGTAGCAGTGTTACCGTTCCGGGCGACAGCATCAGTCCCGGTTGGTTATAGCAAAGCCCGTACCAGAAGCTTGCCCTTGGTACGATACGTACAGGTCAATAGCAAAACTTGTAACCTTGCGACATCTTGTTCACAGAATAGCCACTCACTGAAATTTCAGGTGCACTAATTCATGCGCACTGCACCACTCTGGAGCTACCCATGAGCGACCCATTGATCCTTCAGCCCACACTCGCTGCCGACGCATGCGTCATTTGGTTGCACGGCCTGGGGGCTGATCGCTATGACTTTCTGCCTGTGGCCGAAGCCCTGCAAGAACGACTGCGCAGCACGCGCTTTGTCATGCCGCAGGCTCCAACCCAGCCGGTGACCATCAATGGTGGCCTGGCCATGCCCAGTTGGTACGACATCCTGGCCATGAGCCCGGCACGGGCAATCAACCGCGAACAACTGGCAACATCTGCCCAGCAGGTGATCACGTTGATTGAAGCACAGCGCGACAGCGGCATCGACCCGGCGCGGATCTTTCTTGTCGGTTTTTCCCAGGGCGGCGCCGTGGTGCTGCATACGGCCTTCCTGCGCTGGCAAGGACCGCTTGGCGGGGTCATCGCCCTGTCCACCTATGCGCCAACCTTCAGTGACGAAATGCAACTGACGGATACACAAAAACAACTGCCGGTGTTCTGCTTGCATGGCAGATTCGACGATGTTGTACAGCCCACCATGGGCCGCACAGCTCACGATCAACTGACCGCCTGCGGCGTCACCGTGCAGTGGCGTGATTATCCGATGGCCCATGAAGTGCTGCCGGAAGAGATCCGCGATATTGCCGATTGGCTGGCGCAGCAGTTGTGCACGCAAACGCCTCGAGCCGAGAACAATAAATGACCCACCAACCCATCATTCGCGGTCTCGCCGATATCGAGCAGATCGAAGCCATCCCATTGGCCGAACGCAATCTGCCGCCCAGCACCTACGAACTGATCCGTCGCACGGCCGAGGTGCAACCCCAGGCAGCGGCACTGTCCTTTATCCTCCAGGGCACCGTCGACGAGCCGACCTATCGGCTTGATTACCAGGAACTGCTGGGCAAGATCACCCAGACCGCCAACGCCTTTCACCGCCTCGGCCTGCGCCCGGGCAAGGCAGTGTCATTCCTGCTGCCCAACCTGCCGCAGACCCACTTCACCATCTGGGGTGGCGAAGCGGCCGGCATCGTCAACGCGATCAATCCCATGCTCGACCCCAAGCATATCGCCGAGCTGATCCAGGCTTCCGACTCCGAGTTGCTGGTGACCCTGGCGCCTTTTCCCGGCACCGACCTGTGGGCCAAGGTCGAGTCGCTGCGCGGCCAACTCCCCGGTCTCAAGGCAGTGATCTGCGTGGACATGGCCAACCTCCTGCCCGAACCACAACGCAGTGCCCTCAAGGCACAACGCGGGCCGCTACCGGATGGCGTGCTGGACTTCGACGAACTGATCGCCGCCTGCCCGGCCGAGCGACTGGAGAGCGGCCGCCAATTCCACCCCGATGACATCGCCAGTTATTTCCACACCGGCGGTACCACCGGCACGCCCAAGCTGGCTCCGCACAGCCACGGCAACGAAGTGGCCATGGCCTACAGCCTGAACCTGGTCACCCGCTTTGCTCCCGGCGACGTGACCCTCTGCGGCCTGCCGCTGTTCCACGTCAACGGCGTCATCGTCACCGGCCTGACGGCCTTCGGCGGTGGGGCCGAAGTCCTGCTGGCCACCCCGCAGGGCTATCGCAACAGCGCACTGATCGAGAACTTCTGGAGCATCATCGAGCGCCACAAGGTGAGCTTCTTCAGCGGCGTACCGACCATCTATGCCGGTCTGCTGCAAGTGCCCAGCGCAGGCCACGACCTCAGCTCGCTGAAATATGCCCTGTGCGGCGCCGCGCCCATGCCGGTGGAGCTGATCCGCCAGTTCGAGGCCAAGACCGGACTGACCCTGATCGAAGGGTATGGCCTCACCGAAGGCACGTGCGCTACCTGCGCCAATCCACCAGCCGGCGAGCGTCGCCCCGGCTCTATTGGTCTGCGCATGCCCTACTGCGAGGTGAGCATCAAGGTGCTCGACGATCAGGGCCGCTATCTGCGCGATGCCGCAGCAAATGAAATCGGCAACCTGTGCATCCGTGGCGCCACGGTATTCAAGGGCTACCTGCAAGCGAGCAAGAACGCCGGCATCTGGGTCGACGGCAACTGGTTCAACAGTGGCGACCTCGGCCGCATCGACGCCGACGGCTACATCTGGCTGACCGGACGCAGCAAGGACCTGATCATCCGCGGTGGCCATAACATCGATCCGCAGATGATCGAAGAGGCCCTGCACGGCCACCCTGCCGTGGCCTTGGCCGCCGCAGTCGGAAAGCCCGACGAGAAGGCCGGCGAACTGCCGGTGGTCTATGTCCAGCTCAAGCCCGGCGCCCAGACCAGCGAAGCGGAACTGCTGGCCCATGCCGCCGCGCACATCAGCGAACGTGCCGCCGTGCCCAAGGATGTCTGGATAATCGAGGCCATCCCGGTCACTGCGGTAGGCAAAACCTTTAAACCGGCCCTGCGCTTCGATGCGATTCGGCGCGTCTATCAAACCGCAATGGCCGAACTGGACAAAGCGATCCGCGTCGAGGTACTCAACGACGAGCGCCTCGGCCAACTCGCCCACATCCACCTGCCACGCCGCGACAGCCAACTGGAGCAGGCCGTGACCGAGCGCCTGGCAGGGTTCGCGGTACCCATCCAGCTGCACTGCAGCGACTGAGTAGACTGGATAAGCGCCAGGGTCATCCGGGACGCGTGTCCCGGACTGTGCCCGGGCTTGTTCAGACCACCAAGCTGGTTTAAGCAAAGGCGCCCGGCGCATTGCTTTGACCTTGTACGACGGGCTGCATCCGCTGATGCCAGCCGCGATGATCTACGCCGCTAATCAGCCACACTTTTTGCAGGGGATTGCCAGCCGCACCTCACAGGCATACTGTGGGCGCTGGTGTTCGCCCATACGACAGGGAGTGTTTGCGATGTCCACCACGCTTTTCAGCCTGCCCCGCCCAGGCTGCGCGCCGTGAGAACCTCACGACGGCAGGCCGACCTGCAGCAAGTCTGCCAATTGCGGCTGTTCAATAATGTCGCGACCAGCAGCGTCAACCAGGTGCTCAAGGAAGTCCGTACCTTCGACCTGGAGCCTGGCGAAATCCTCCTCTCCCCGTTCAACCGCAACCAGCACCTCTACCTCCTGCTCAATGGCCAGTTCAAGGTCTACCTCGGCTCGCTGGACAATCCGCCGATCAGCACCCTGCAAGCCGGGGACTGCGCCGGGGAAATCAGCTTTATCGACAACCATCACCCTTCTGCCTATGTGGTCGCGACCGAACCGAGCAGCGTGCTGCGCCTGCACCGCGAATCCCTGATCAAGCTGTTCCAGCAATCACCACAACTGATGAGCAACCTGCTCGAACTGCTCTGCGCCCGACTGCGCCAGGGCAATCTGCTGATTCTCAACAGTGAGCAGAATGCCAATATCGACACCCTGACCGGCTCGTTCAACCGCCGCTGGCTCGAACATGTCTACGAACGCGAAAGCACCCGCTGCGCCTTCAATCAACAGCCGCTAAGCCTGCTGATGCTGGATGTCGACCATTTCAAGGCGTTCAACGACCGGCATGGTCACCTCGCCGGCGACTATGCCCTGTGCCTGGTGGCCCATACCCTGCGCAATCAGCTGCGCACCAAGGACAGCCTGATCCGCTTCGGTGGCGAAGAGTTTGTCATTCTCCTCCCGGAAATCGCCGCCACCGAAGCCCGCCACATCGGCGAACGGCTGCGCCAGAGCCTCGAGGATGTCACATCCTTCTATTCGCCAGTCGGCATCTTGCCTGGCGTGACGGTGTCCATAGGCCTGGCGCAGATGGACCCGAAGGACGGCCTGCAGAGCCTGATCGCCCGGGCCGACAGCGCGCTCTACACAGCCAAGCAGCAAGGCCGCAACTGCCTCTGTTAGAGTCGTTGGCTGACGACAGCTGGATACCTTCACAGATGCGCACACGCCCGTTACTGCTTGCCCTGCCGTTGCTTGCACTGACCGCGGCAGGGATTTTCTTCAGTTTGCCCAACCTGCTCGACCGGCGCATGAACAGCGTCGAGGCGCCCGCCCCCTATCCAGCCAGCGAAGCGGCCCTAAAGGTGCGTGACCAGCTGTTTATCGCCGACTTGCATGACGATGTGCTGCTCTGGGAGCGTGACCTGCTCAAACGCCACAGCTACGGCCACTCGGACCTGCCGCGCATGCTCGAAGCGCGGGCCGCCTTGCAGGTGTTTTCCACCGTAACCAAGACCCCGCGCGGCATGAACATCCAGAGCAATGGCGCCGACAGCGACAACATCACCCTGCTGGCAATGGCCCAGCGCTGGCCGCGCGCGACCTGGGACAGCCTGCTGCAACGTGCCCTGTATCAAGCCGAGAAGCTGCGCCTGGCTGCCGCCAACAGCGACGGCCGGTTAGTCCTGATCAGAACGCGGGGCGATTTGGCCGCCTTTCTCCAGGCCTGGCAGCAAGATCCACAGCGGGTTGCGGCACTGCTCTCGACCGAGGGCCTGCACCCTCTCGAAGGCCAGCTGAGTAACCTGGACCGCCTGTATGACGCCGGTTTTCGCATCGCCGGCCTGACTCACTTCTTCGACAACGAAGTCGGTGGCTCGGCCCACGGCCTGGTGAAGGGCGGTCTGACGCCGTTCGGCCGCCAGGTGATCGAGCGCCTGCAAGAAAAGTCCATGCTGATCGACCTGGCCCATGCCTCTCGCCCGCTGATCGACGACGTCCTGGCCATGGCCACGCGCCCGCTACTGGTCACCCATACCGGCGTCGAAGGCACCTGCCCGGGCCCGCGCAACCTTAGCGACAAGCACCTGCAAGGCATCGCCGCCACGGGCGGCGTGATCGGCATCGGCTACTGGGATACGGCCGTGTGCGCCACCTCGGTCGCGGCCATCGCCAAGGCCATTCGCTACACCGCCGACAAAGTCGGGGTCAACCACGTCGCCCTGGGCTCGGACTTCAACGGCACCGTCCACACACCGTTCGATGTCACCGGCCTGGGCCAACTGACCGAGGCGCTGCTCGAGGCCGGTTTCAGCCGCAGCGATATTGCCGCGATCATGGGTGGCAACGTTCAGCGCCTGCTGCTCGCCAACCTGCCGGGAGACTGAACAGCCCGGATCCAGGGGCCGCGGACAAGGCCAGCCATGGTACTTCGCCGCGCCGGCTTCTTGCTTTACACTGACCGCAGTTCACTCCTTAACCAATTGACGAGATGACCGTGCTCAAAGCACTCAAGAAAATGTTCGGCAAAGCCGAGGGCGAGCAGCCCAGCCCAACCAGCACGCCTGCTTCGCCAACCACGCCCCGTAGCGGCGAGAGCCACCACGAGCAACCCAATCGCACGGCCAAGGCGCACCACATGGCCAGTAATAGCGACGACAGCCCAGCTACGCTGGTGACCCAGCAAGAAAAACCAGCCGCCAAGGTCGTCAAACCCCGGCGCCAGCGTGCAGCCAAGCCGGTGGACACCTGGAAGCTGGAAGACTTCGCGGTCGAACCGGCCGAAGGCAAGACCCGCTTCCATGACTTCAAGCTCGCCCCCGAGCTGATGCATGCCATCCACGACCTGGGTTTCCCCTATTGCACGCCGATCCAGGCCCAGGTGCTCGGCTTCACCCTCAGAGGCCAGGATGCCATTGGCCGCGCCCAGACCGGTACCGGCAAGACCGCCGCCTTCCTGATCTCGATCATCACCCAGTTGCTGCAGACCCCGCCGCCGAAAGAGCGCTACATGGGTGAGCCGCGCGCACTGATCATCGCGCCAACCCGCGAACTGGTGGTGCAGATCGCCAAGGACGCCGCAGACCTGACCAAATACACCGGGCTCAACGTGATGAGCTTCGTCGGCGGCATGGACTTCGACAAACAGCTGAAGCTGCTCGAGTCGCGCCATTGCGACATCCTGGTGGCCACCCCGGGCCGTTTGCTCGACTTCAACCAGCGCGGCGAAGTGCACCTGGACATGGTCGAGGTGATGGTGCTCGATGAAGCCGACCGCATGCTCGACATGGGCTTTATCCCCCAGGTGCGGCAGATCATCCGCCAGACCCCGCCGAAGAACGAGCGTCAGACCCTGCTGTTCTCGGCGACCTTCACCGAAGACGTGATGAACCTGGCCAAGCAATGGACCACCGAGCCCGCCATCGTCGAAATCGAGTCGGAGAACGTGGCCAGCGATACCGTCGAGCAGCATGTCTACATGGTCGCCTCCAGCGACAAGTACAAGCTGCTGTACAACCTGATCGCGCAGAACAACTGGATCCGCGTGATGGTCTTCGCCAATCGCAAGGACGAAGTGCGGCGCATCGAAGAACGCCTGACCCGTGACGGCATCAGCGCCGCGCAAATGTCTGGCGACGTGCCGCAGCACAAGCGGATCAAGACCCTCGAAGGCTTCCGCGAAGGCAAGATCCGGGTGATGGTCGCCACCGATGTGGCCGGCCGCGGGATTCACGTCGACGCCATCAGCCACGTGATCAACTACACCCTGCCGGACGTGCCGGACGACTACGTGCACCGCATCGGTCGTACCGGCCGCGCGGGCGCCAGTGGCACCTCGATCAGCTTCGCCAGCGAAAACGACGCCTACGCCCTGCCACCGATCGAACAACTGCTGGGGCGCAAGATCAACTGCGAAATGCCCCCGGAAGTGTTGCTCACGCCGGTACCGCACAAGCGCTGACAGTGCCGTGAAACAGTAACGAGGCGAAGCCGGCAGGCTTCGCCTTTTTTGTGGGTTATGTCTCGCTCACCGGTGGCATTACCTCAGCTACAAGCTCAAAGCGGCATGGGCCAACCGGCGGGACGCTACGCCGACTCCATAGGGTATGTCGTGCGCATGACGAAGCCTGGGGCCTGGTGGATGCCGCACCTGCTCGCTGACAACCCACCACCTGCACCCCAGCCAACTATTCACGGTTTGAAATAGCGTTCTCTGACGGCCGTAACTGTGGCCTCGCGGAGCATGCCGATAAAGAGCTGTTCCACATCGCTGAGCAGCTGGTTTTCCGGGGTGACCAGGTACACCTCGTTGACCGGCAGCTTGTCATAGGGCGGCAGTTGATACAGCAGCTTCTGCGCCACGAAGGGTTTGGCCCCCTCCACCGTCAGGGCACCGAAGCCGAGGCCGGCGAGAATCAGCCGGCGCACCTCCTCCTCGTTGGGCGATACCGCCACCAGGCGGCCCCAGAACTGCTGTTCGGTGCGCACCGAGTTGACCGCGCTGAGGCCCTCGCCGGGCTGGTCGCTCTCGAAGGAGACGTAGGCCAGACCGCGCAGGTCCGCTGCGGTCAGGTCCTCGCGAGCAAACAGCGGGTGGCGCGGGCCGCAGTAGAAGGCCATCTGCTCGTAGCCGAGCAGGTCGAAGTGCAGACCGGTCTGGGCGGTCTTCTTGTTGCTGATGCCGATATGCAGGCTGCCCCGGGCCACCGCGTCGACTATGTCGGCGCTGGGCTGGGAGCTGAGGCTGATCAGCACATTGGGATAGAGGCGATGGAACTGCGCCAGGCTGTCGTCGAAGGGCTGACAGCTGACATGGCTGGCGACCTGGACATGCAGCTCGCCGAGCACCGCGTCGGCCTCGCCGGCGTATTGCTCGGCCATCTTGCCGATGATGCTGCCGGCCGAGGAAATGTACTCGTAGACCCGCAGGCCCTGCTCGGTCAGGGAGAACATACCCTTCTTGCGCTGGATCAGGCGCATACCCAGGTGCTCTTCCAGACGCTTCAGGGCATTGCTGACGCTGGGTTGGCTGAGCGACAGCTTGCGCGCCGCGCCGGTGATGCTGCTCTCCTCGACTATCACCAGAAAGGTGTACATCAGGTTCCAGTCCAGATTGCGCAGCAAACGCTCGCGGGGCGACAGCATGATCGGTAGTTCTCCCAGGCAGGCCGTCATCCCGGCCACTTCTGGGGCAACAGTGCACCGCTCACAGCCCCTAGCGCAAGGCTATAAGGCCACTGGGCTGTGTAGGGTGCGCTGTGCGCACCGGCAAGCGGCAACTGGCTGGTGCGCACAACGCCCACCAGCTCAGTCCAGATCATGGGCCAGCAGGTCGCGGTATTCGCCACGGCGGCGGATCAGCCGGCTGCCCTGGCGCAGGTCCACCAGCACCGCAGCGGCGGACTGGCGACCACAGTACTGGCTCATCATCTCCAGGGCGTAGGCCCCCACGTCCAGCAGGGCGATCACATCGCCCATGGCGGTGGCCGCCGGCAGTTCGCGCAGGTTGGGCTGGTGCACCAGCACCCGCTCCAGCGCGGCGCGATGCTGGGCCAGGACCGGCTCCTCGGCGATCAGATCCGTCACCGCGCCCTCGCCTTCGATGTCGTAATAGGTGTCGCTGCTGTCGCACAGTGGCCCGGCCATGCGGCAGTGGCGGGTGTCCGGATCGTCGGCGCGGGAGGCGTTGAGCATATGGAAGTACCAGCCGCTATACAGGTCGAACAGCACGCTGTAGCCGGCGTCCAGGTAGAACACCGGACGGCCCTGGCGCTCCTTGTGCGCCTCGATACGGGTCAGCAGAAGGGCGGTGTCGCTGACCATGCTGCGCCCCGGCTCGACGATCAATTCGATCTGTTCACCCAGGGCCAGGGACACCGGTTTGATCAGGTGTTCGGCGAGCTGGGCGAAATCGATCTCGGTGCGGTAGTTGGCGCAGTAGTGCGGCGATACCGAGTCGAAATTCTCCTGGGCGCTGCTGTAGTTCTTGGGGAAGCCGCCGCCCAGGTTCACATGCTCCAGTGGGTAAGGCAGGCGTTCGCTGACCTGACGCACGTAGTCGATCAGGAAATTGGCCTCGGCCTGGTACACGCCTATATCGGTGATCTGGGTGCCGATATGGGCATGCACCCCCACCAGCTTCAGCGCGGCGGGATGAGCAAGAATCAGCTCGATGGCCTCGGCCTGCTCGGCAGCGGTCATGCCGAACTTGGAGGTCGAGGTGCCGGTTTGCCAGCCGGCGGCGGCTCCGCCCTGGATCTCCGGAATGATGCGCAGGCTGACGCGGGCCTGCTGGCCCAGCTCCCCCGCCACCGCGAGGATGCGCGCCAGCTCCGACAGCGAGTCGACATTGATCGCCTTGATCCCGGAGCCGATCACCTCGCGCAACTCGCCCACCTGCTTGGCCACGCCATTGAACACCATCTGCGCCGGGGCGAAGCCGGCGATCTGCGCCTTGTAGAACTCGCCGCCGGAGTTGACCTCCAGATCCAGGCCGCAGTCCTTGAACACCCTGAGCACCGCCAGGTTGGCGCAGGCCTTGCTAGCGAAACAGACCCGGGTCTTGGCGTGTACCCGGCGAAAGTTGTCGAGGATATCCCGGGCGTTATCGCGCAGTTTGCTTTCCGAGTAGACGAACAGCGGCGAGCCATAACGCTCGACCAGTTCGATGGCGTTGACCCCGTCGATCAGCAGCTGATTGTGGGCACTATTGAGGTGCTGCTGTCTTTTCCAGGGGTACAGCGAGACGACTTGGCTCATGCAATTACTCACTTAAACAAGGCAGTTGAAAAACATCAGTACTGGCTCGCCAACAGGCGGCGCAGGTGATCCGATTGCGGGGCGTTGAACAGCTGTTCCGGGCTGCCCTGCTCCTCGATCCGGCCCTGGTGCAGGTACACCACCTTGGACGACACCTCGCGGGCGAAGCGCATCTCGTGAGTGACCATGATCATGGTGCGCCCTTCCTCGGCCAGCTCGCGGATCACCAGCAGCACCTCGCCCACCAGCTCCGGGTCCAGGGCCGAGGTGGGCTCATCGAACAGCATCACCTCGGGGTCCATGGCCAGGGCGCGGGCGATCGCCACCCGCTGCATCTGCCCGCCGGACAGGCAGTCGGGGTACATCTGGCACTTCTCCAGCATGCCGACCCGGGCCAGCAGCTGCTTCGCCTGGGCTTCCACCTCATCGCGATGGCGGCGGTGCACCAGACAGGGCCCGAGCATCACGTTCTCCAGCACCGTCATGTGCGACCACAGGTTGAACGACTGGAAGACCATGGCCAGACGCGAGCGCACCCGCTCGATCTGCCGCTGGAAGCGCCGCGAGCGCACGCCACGGTGGTTGGGAGTCAGTTCAAGCTCCTCGCCGTGCACGCGCAGGCGGCCGCTGTCGGGGAACTCCAGCAGGTTCATGCAGCGCAACAGCGTGCTCTTGCCCGAGCCGCTGGAGCCGATGATGCTGATCACGTCGTGCTTCTCGGCGGTCAGCGAGACGCCCTTGAGCACCTCGATGCCGGCGAAGGATTTGTGCAGGTTTTCCACCTGCAGGGCGGCGGTCTGGGGGATGCTTGCAGTCATGGCGACACTCCGGCGGATACCCGCTTTGATGCTGGCGCAGTGGCGATGGATGGGGCTTGGCGTACACGCTGGTGGCGGGTCAGGCACAGCTCCAGGCGGTGCCAGATCCAGACGAAGGCGCTGGTCATCAGCAGGTAGAGCAACGCCGCCCACAGGTACACGGACAGGTCGAAGGTTTGCGAGAAGATGCGCCGGGTCTGGCCCATCACATCGAACAGGGTGATCACGCTGACCACCGCGCTGCCCTTGAGCAGCAGGATGATCTCGTTGCCCAGGGCCGGGAAGGCGATGCGGTAGGCATTGGGCAGGATGATCTTGCGGTAGCGGTTGAAGCTCGACAGACCCATGGCGACGCCCGCCTCGATCTGTCCATAGGGCACGGCGCGCAGGCCGCCGCGGAGGATCTCGATCTGATAGGCCGTGGAGTTGAGGACGAAGGTCAGCAGGGCACAGTAGTATGGATCGCGGAAGAACCACCACAGCCCCAGCTGGCTCAGCTCGATGCGAAACTGGCCCGAGCCGTAATAGACCAGAAACAACTGGGCCAGCAGCGGCGTGCCACGAAAGAACGACACGAACAGGCGAATCGGCCAGCGCAGCAGGACACGTTCGCTGCAGCGGGCAATGGCCAAGGGCAACGCCAGGGCGCAGGCGAGCAACGCGGCGATGGCGGTGAGTTGCAGGGTCAGGCCGGCACCGGCGAGCAACTGGCCGGAGAAGCGCATAAGGATATCCATCATGCTGCCTGCCCTCCGGTGCGGTAACCGCGGCCGGCACGACGCTCCATGCGCGCCAGCAGGTATTCGCAAAGCAGGCACACCAGCCAGTAAGCCAGGCACACCACGAGGAAGAACAGAAAGGGCTTCTTGGTGCTGCCCACGGCGATATTGGCCATGCGCATCAGGTCACTGAGGGCGATCACCGAGACCAGGGCGGTGTCCTTGAGCAGGTTGATCCACAGGTTACCCAGCCCCGGCAGGGCCAGACGCAGTAGCTGCGGCAGTTCGATCACCCGGAAGATGGTCAGCCGGCGCAGGCCCATGGCCTGCCCCGCCTCGCGCTGGCCGCCGTCCAGGGCCTGCCAGGCGCCGCGCCACACTTCGCTGGAATAGGCGGCGAACACCATGGCCAAGGCCAGCACCCCGGCGATAAAGGGGCTCAGTTCGAGATAGCCGGCCTCCGGATTGAACCAGCGCAGCAGGGCGTTCAAGCCCATGCCCACGCCGTGGTAGATGATAAACAGGGTGAGCAGCTCGGGCAGGCCGCGCAGGGTGGTGCTGAAAGCCAGGGCCAGGGCGCGCGGCAGGCGCCCGCCGAACAGCGCCAGCGCCGCCACCAGCAGGCCCAGCAGCAGCCCGACCGGCAGGGTGGTCAGGGCCAGGGCCAGGGTTACCCCAAGGCCCTGCAACAACTCGTCACCCCAGCCGGTGTCGCCGAAGCTCAGGTAGGTGAGCCAGTCCATAACAGATCCTCTTCTCGTTCAGCAGATGGGCAGTGCTTGGCTCACTGCTCCAGGGTCAGCAGGTTGACCGAGAAGAACTTGTCGTTGATGGCCTTGTAGGTGCCATCGGCGATGATCGATGCCAGCGCCTGATTGAGCGCCAGACGCAGCGGCTCGTCTTCCTTGCGCAGCGCCATGCCGACACCCTCGCCGACATACTTCGGGTCACTGATCGGCTCGCCGGCCAGACGGCAGCAGCTGCCATCGGTGGATTTCTGGGTCCAGTCGAGCATCGGGATCATGTCGCCGACCTGGGCATCCAGACGGCCGGACACCAAGTCCAGGTTCACCGCATCCTGGGTCGGATACAGGCGCACATCGGAGTCGGGGAACATGGCCATCAGGAAATCGGCCTGGGTGGTCGCGCCCTGGGCCCCGATGGTCTTGCCTGCCAGTGCGGCGGGACTGAAATCCTTGAGCTCGGAATCCTTGGCTACCACGAAGGTCATCGCCGATTTCTGGTAGGGATCGCTGAAGGCCACCTTTTGCCGGCGCTCCTCGGTGATAAACATGGAGGCGATGATCACATCGTACTTGCGCCCCAGCAGCGCGGGGATGATGCCGTCCCAGTCCTGGGCCACCAGGCTGCACTGGGCCTGCATGCGCTCGCACAGGGCCTTGCCGATCTCGATATCGAAGCCGGCCAGCTGGCCGTCGGCGGTGTAATAGTTGAAGGGTGGATAGGCGCCTTCGGTGGCCAGGCGCAACGTCGGTTCGTCGCCGGCCTGTACGGCAGCGAATGGAAGGGCGCCGAAGGAGGCGCAGAGCAATAGGGAGCGTAGAGTCTTATTCATCTTGTTTTCCTCTGAGAAGCGGTTCTCTCTGAAATCGGCTGTCACCCGCAAGCCGACTTAACATCACGCTGGCTGACCGCCTGGTCAGCGCCGCGAAACAAGAATCCGCCCAGCCCTCGCATTTATCAAATGTATATTTATTATGTTATGCATAGCACTGAGCTATGTATTAGCTCGCCCAAACCTCGCTCTCGACACCCTGCATCCAAGACGGCTCAAGGCTGTTGAGCCGCGCTTGATGCACGGCCCTGCTAGCTGCTCTAGCAGAGAGTCATTTCACATACTTTCACGCTACTGCTGCCGCCGCCGAATCAGGACGGTGGCAGGCGCACTGCGCTCACGGAGCCTCTTCGCGACAGCAAGCGAGGCCGACTCTGCGAGCGTTGCCCGGTTGCGAACCTCGCCAATTTGTCGCCCCTGACGTCAAAAATCCTATAGCCAGAGCTTTCTGCCAGGCCGGCCCTACGCTCGGCAGACGGACACGTTTTTTCCTCGCCAGCGAGTACAAAAAACATCATTTCGCCAATCCCTGGTTCTGCACAGAATGCGGCCAAGACCCACAGACAGCCGCAACAGCAGAACAACACTGATCGGAATCAGCGGAGGCACGCCATGACCGACCTGAAGCAAACCGCCTGGCCCAAGTACCCAGACATGACAGCCAAAACAACAGCAATTGACACCCTCGTGATCGGCGCCGGCCAGGCCGGCGTAGCCATGAGTGAACACCTGAGCAAGCTCGGGGTGCCGCACCTGGTGCTGGAGCGCCAGCGCATCGCCGAGGCCTGGCGCACCGGCCGCTGGGATTCTCTGGTGGCCAATGGTCCGGCCTGGCATGACCGTTTCCCCGGCCTGGAATTCGACGACCTCGATCCCGACGCCTTCGCCCCGAAAGAGCGGGTGGCGGCGTACTTCGAAGCCTATGCGCGGAAGTTCAACGCGCCGATCCGCACCGGGGTCGAGGTCAAGTCGGTGCTACGCAATGCCAAGCGCCCGGGCTTCACCATCGAAACCTCCGAGGGCGTAATCCAGGCCAACCGCGTGGTGGCCGCCACCGGGCCGTTCCAGCGCCCGGTGATCCCACCGATCGCCCCTCGGGATGAACGCCTGCTGCAGATCCACTCCGCCGAGTACCGCAACCCCCAGCAGCTGCCCGAGGGCGCCGTGCTGGTGGTGGGCGCGGGCTCGTCGGGCGCGCAGATCGCCGAGGAACTGCAGCGTGCCGGCAAGCAGGTGTACCTCTCGGTGGGCGCCCACGACCGCCCGCCACGGGCCTATCGCAACCGTGATTTCTGTTGGTGGTTGGGCGTGCTCGGCGAGTGGGATGCCGAGGCGGCCCAACCCGGCAAAGAGCATGTGACCATCGCCGTCAGCGGTGCCCGGGGCGGCCAGACCGTGGACTTCCGCCGCCTGGCCCAAGAGGGCATGCAACTGGTGGGCCTGACCAAGGCCTTCGAGAACGGCGTGGTGAGTTTCCAGGCCGACCTGGCCGACAACCTGGCGCGCGGCGATGAGAACTACCTGGCGCTGCTCGATGCCGCCGATGCCTATATCGCCCGCAATGGTCTCGACCTGCCGCTGGAACCCGCAGCCCGTGCGACCTTTCCGGACCCGGCCTGCCTGACCACGCCGATCCTCGAACTCAACCTGGCCGAGGCCGGCATCAGCTCGATCATCTGGGCCACCGGTTTCGCCGTCGATTACAGCTGGCTGCAGGTCGACGCCTTCGACGCCAAGGGCAAACCACAGCACCAGCGCGGGGTGTCCAGCGAGCCTGGGGTGTATTTCGTCGGCCTGCCGTGGCTGTCGCGGCGCGGCTCCAGCTTTATCTGGGGGGTCTGGCACGATGCCAAGCATGTGGCCGGGCATATCGCCACGCAGCGCACCTACCAGGCCTATCGCGATGCCGCGCAGCGCCAGGCCGAGACCGGCGCCTGCAGCGCTTCGCCCTTTCAACCCGTCAGCATCTAGGAGTCAGTTGATGCCTACCCATACCCGCATCCGCATGTTCAACACCAAACAGACCTACCCCAACCAGAGCCTGGACAACGACCTGTGCCAGGCGGTGCGTGCCGGTAATACCGTGTACGTACGCGGCCAGGTGGGCACCGATTTCGAGGGCCGCCTGGTTGGCCTTGGCGACCCCCGCGCCCAGGCCGAACAGGCGATGAAGAACGTCAAACAACTGCTCGAAGAAGCCGGCAGCGACCTGTCGCACATCGTCAAGACCACCACCTACCTGATCGACCCGCGCTACCGCGAACCGGTCTACCAGGAAGTCGGCAAGTGGCTCAAGGGCGTATTCCCGATCTCCACCGGCCTGGTGGTGTCGGCCCTGGGGCAGCCGCAATGGCTGATGGAAATCGACGTGATCGCGGTCATTCCCGACTGAACGCCAGCGCGCTCGGCAATTCGGCGTTGCGGGCGTCCGCCCCGACGCCTTGAGCTTTCCCAAGGAGCAAACATGACCTTTTCCATCGTCGGCCGCTGCGCCGAAACCGGCCAGCTGGGCATCGCCATCAGTTCCTCAAGCATCGCCGTGGGCGCTCGCTGCCCCTGGCTGCGCGCCGGGGTCGGTGCGGTGGCCAGCCAGAACATCACCTTGCCGGCCCTCGGCCCGCAGATTCTCGACGCCCTGGATGCCGGCCTGGACCCGACGGCGGCGCTCGACCAAGCCCTGAGCCGGAATGGTTACAGCCAGTATCGCCAGGTCGCGGTGCTCGACGGCCAGGGCCGCAGCGCGCTGTTCACCGGCAGCGAAGCCCTGGGCCTGCACAACGCCCTGGCCGGCGAGCAGTGCGTGGCCGCCGGCAACCTGCTGTCTGCACCTGCGGTGATCGCCGCCATGATCGACGCCTTCGAGCAGACCCCTGGCCTGCTCGCCGAACGCCTGCTGGCCGCCATGCACGCGGCCATGGCCGCCGGTGGCGAGGCCGGCCCGGTGCACTCGGCCGCCCTCAAGGTGGTGGACGACCTCACCTGGCCATTGATCGATCTGCGCGTCGACTGGGCCGAGCAGGACCCCATTGGCGAGCTGGACAGACTCTGGCAGGCCTACCGCCCGCAGATGCAGGACTACGTGATCCGCGCCCTGGACCCGACCCGCGCGCCAAGCTACGGCGTGCCCGGTGACGAATAAACCAGGCCGCCGAGACGATTGACTGAGCCGCTAGACGGTTAACCCATCACCCCCAATCAATCAGGAGTCTGATCCATGCTCAGCAGTCGCGAACTCTTGGCCGAACTGGTCGCCTTCCCCACCGTCAGCCGTGACTCCAACCTGGGGCTGATCGAATTCATCCGCGCCTACCTGGCCGGGCTGGGGGTGGCCTGCGAGCTGGACTACAACGCCGAGCGCAGCAAGGCCAACCTGTTCGCCAGCATCGGCCCCAGCGATCGCGGCGGGGTGTTGCTGTCCGGGCATAGCGACGTGGTGCCCGTGGCCGGCCAGACCTGGAGCCTGCCGCCCTTCGAGCTAAGCGAGCGCGACGGCAAGCTCTATGGTCGCGGCACCGCCGACATGAAGGGCTTTATCGCTTGCGTGCTGGCCGCAGTGCCGCGCTTTCTCGCCCGGCCGCTGCGCCTGCCGATTCACCTGGCCTTCTCCTACGACGAAGAAGTCGGCTGCCTCGGCGTGCGCACGCTGCTCGCCGAACTGCAGCAGCGCCCGCACAAGCCCGTGTTGTGCCTGATCGGCGAGCCCACTGAACTCAAGCCGGTGCTCGGCCACAAGGGCAAGCTGGCGATGCGCTGCCAGGTCCGCGGCGCGGCCTGCCATTCGGCCTATGCGCCGCTGGGGGTCAATGCCATTGAATATGCCGCGCGGATGATCAACCGGCTGGGCGAGATAGGCCAGCGCCTGGCCGAGCCGGAGCGCCAGGACGCGCGTTTCGAACCGCCCTTCTCCACCGTGCAGACCGGCCTGATCCAGGGCGGTCGGGCGCTGAACATCGTGCCGGCCGAGTGCCAGTTCGACTTCGAAGTACGCACCCTGCCCGACGACGATCCGCAGGAGGTGGCCAACGAATTGATCGACTACGCCGAAACCCAGTTGCTGCCGCAGATGCACGCGCGCAGCGGAGACAGCGCCATCGATTTCCTGCCGCTGTCGGCCTATCCGGGCCTGCTCACCTGCCCGCAGAGCGAGGCGGCGCAGCTGCTGGCCCAGCTCAGCGGCTGCCAGGACTTTGGCACGGTGGCCTTCGGCACCGAGGGCGGGTTGTTCCACGAGGCCGGCATCGCCACGGTGATCTGCGGCCCCGGCAGCATGGAGCAGGGCCACAAGGCGGATGAATTCATCAGCTGCGAACAACTGGCCGGCTGCGACGCCATGCTGATGCGCCTGGCTGGTTGGCTGCAAGACAGCGCCTGACTCAATCGCTCCAGCAAAGCCGCACGCCCAGCAGGCGTGCGCCTTGGTCACTGCAGGGACGGCAGCCCGGTTTTCCATCAGCGACCAACCAGGCGACTGCAGGAGCAGGTGGCTGCTAGCGACCCAGAGCTGCCGGTGGCGACAGACAGAAATCGGCCAATAGCAGACACCCGCGACAGCCCACGGTTTCCGGTCCCTGACATTACCTTCCAGAAGAACAACCTGCCGAGAGCTCGCACGGAGCCAAAAGCGCCGCTCACCTGATCACGTTGTGCGTTCAGTCGGACATGTGGGTGGCTCGTGACATTTCTGGCCCCATTCAGAAGAGGTACACCTGTAAAACGCAACAACCCGGTAAACCCGGGTTGCTGGATGAATCCGCCGACTGCGACTTAGTTGGATCGGTGCTGACTTGATAGGAGTATCCCTAGGAAGGCCAGTATGGCCTCCCAGGGCCACGGAGTATGGCGAACCGGCGCGCTCTACTTGAAGAGAGCACTGAGGTGATCGTTCAGATAGAAACCCTGAGGATCGAGTTTCCGACGCAGGTCGCGGAAGTCATTCGCGCGAGGGTAGATGGAGGTGACATCTTCTCCGGTCAGAAAATGCATCTTGCCCCAGTGAGGTCTTGCCCCATAAGAGCGCAGGATTTTATCGACGCTCCGCAAATAGTCCCAGTAGTCGGTTCCTGGCTCTCCGGAGACGGAAATGGTGACGCTATCTTGCTCGAAGAAGGGGCTCATCCATGCGCCATCGCCCGCGGTGAAGCGATACTCTATTGGGTATATCGCTTCAGGGAAGTCCTCCAGCATAAGTTTGCGCACAGCTCTGAGCGCTTCCTTTGCATGTGCAACAGGCACTGCATATTCGAGTTCGTGGAAATTCGGAACGTACTCGATCGGATAGGCATCCGAGCTATAGGCTACTTTTTCGAACTCACCCTCGAAAATTGGACGGTCGGTTATGTCCATAACCTTCACTTCGCACACATCGGTTGTACGGCCGGTCTTGGAGGTCGCTGAGGTATCGGGCAGGCAGTAGCAATGTCGGCTCTGCTCGTACGGACACCAGAAGAAGCTGAAGTGGCGATGCTTTTTCGCCATTTCATCATGCTTTTCCATGACGCTTTCGAAATCTTCTCGCCAGATGCGCTCGTGAAGATTGAAGCTATCCATCACTTGAAGCGTTATTTCGGAAATTGCTCCAAGAACGCCGAGCGAGACGCGCCCCGCATGTAGCAAGTCCGGCGTGCTTTCGTCGACGACTATGATCTCGCCATTCGGCTGAACGAGCCTCATGCCTACGATTGACGACGCCATATTGCCGAGCGTGAGGCCCGTGCCATGCGTTCCTGTCGTCAAAGCACCTGCGAGAGCCTGACTGTCGATGTCGCCCTGGTTGATCATCGACAGGCCTTCGGCCTTGAGGACTCGAACGAGCTGATTGATCGTCGTCCCCGCGGCGGCCGTGACTCGACGCTTAGCATGATCAATGTGGCGTATACCCTGCATGTTGGCTAGCGTCAGGTGCAGGCCGCTGGTGAGTGCAACGGGAGTAAATGAGTGGCCGGAGCCCGCGACCCGGACGTTCAGTCCTTTGCCGGTTGCATCAATGATCATGCTGCAAAGCTCATCCTCGCTTGACGGAGCACCACGAGCTGCGCGAATACAAGACTGGTTGCCGACCCAGTTACGCCAATGTGCGTGTTCAAGTCCGAACTCGTTGATGTGCATGTTGTGCGATGAAGTGTTCATTATTGTTCTCCCACTTTTTGTACTTGGATTGCGATGTGGCCGTTGCCGTTGCCGTTGCCGTTGCCGTTGCCGTTGCCGGAAATGGATATGTTTTGCTCAAGAAATTCGCGTCGTTACTGACAAGAAACTAAGCCGCACAGGTAAGCATATGGCCAGCGCCCTTATCGGATTCATTGGGGACAGAATGACGGCGCCCTAAAACAACCACCATATGTCGATGGGTATATAGCTGGAAGTTGATTCAAGAGGAGCCCTGCTGGTTCGGAGGGTCTGCCGAGTCGCCCGAGCATCCTCGCAAAGCCCCCTACGCCTACAGGCTCTTGACGGCCAAACGGAGCGTCGGTGACGACAAGAGTCTGAAGTCGCCACCGCCGCTCCTACCATCAGCGAACTCGGTTGTGAGTCATCATCGAGCCATGTCGCATGGCAATCCTGCATACCGTCCTTGGTATTAATTTCTTTAAGAACAGTTGGTTATACATTCGTATATCCGGCGATATATAGACAGTGCATCAGCCCGTCCCTAGCGTGAAAGCGGTCGAATCCACCAACATCAATGGAGACAATCATGGGACGACTGAACAACAAGGTAGCTCTAATCACTGGCGGCGCAGGCGGCTGCGGGCTAGCCGTTTCTGAGCTCTTTGCACGCGAGGGCGCCAAGGTAGCCATCCTCGACCTGCCCCACAGCGATGGTGCTGCGGTAGCCGAGCGGATTAATGCAGCTGGCGGCAGCGCCTTCTTCGTGCCTGCGGACGTCTCGGTTGCCGAGCAGGTGAACAACGCGGTGGCCCAGGCTGAAGAGCATTTTGGGTCCATCACAGTGCTTATGAACCACGCCGGCACCATTCACGCAGCGCCTTTCCTCGACACCAGCGAGAATGACTGGGAGCGGTTGATGAATATCAACGTTAAGAGCATGTTCCTGGTGACCAAGGCCGTGCTGCCGAAGATGATTGAGGCCGGCGGCGGCAGTATCATCTGCACTTCGTCCATCTCCGGCGTGGTCGGCACACCCATGGAGGTCCTGTATTGCACTACCAAGGGTGCCTGCCATATGTTTGCCCGCGCCATCTCCGTCGAGTTCCGCGACCGCAATATCCGCAGCAATGCCATCTGCCCGGGCTTTATCGGCACCGCCCACGGCCGGCGTGAGCTTGACCTACTGCGCGAGTTTGGCGCAGAAGTTACCGACGAGGCACTACGTGCCATGCAGGGCCGCCTCTGCGACCCAAGCGAAGTAGCTGCCGCCGCGCTGTTCCTGGCCAGTGACGACGCCAGCTTCGTCAACGGCACGCATCTGTTTGTCGACAATGCCTACACCGCAGCCTGACCTCCGAGCCCAGAGGGCTGAAAACCAAAATATTAGGTATTCAGCCCACCTACGTTCTGCCACCTGACAAAAACTTACAAGAGACGAGGCAGCTATGGAAAACATCGGTACGTACGTCATCTACCTCATCATGGCCTGCGCCGTTATTGGCGCTATTGCCTCCGTGGTCAACGCGGAGTCAGAGTTGGGCAAGGAGTTCACGGCCGGCCTGCATAGCATCGGCCCCATCTTCATTCCCGTGGCCGGCACGATGGCAGCCATTCCCTTCATCTCCAGCTTCATCGGCCACTGGATTGCCCCACTGTTTTCTGCGCTGGGCGCCGACCCTGGCATCGCCGGCCCCATCTTCATTGCCTCGGACATGGGGGGTTATCAGCTCGCCCATTCCTTGGCCGAAGACCCTGAGGGTTGGGTTCTTGGGCTGATCACCGGTTTCCAGTCCGGCGCGACCCTTATCTTTGTCATTCCCGTGGGATTGGCCATGCTCAACAAAGCCGACCATAAGTACATGGCACTGGGCATCATGGCCGGGCTGCTGAGTATCCCGATCAGCATCATTACCGTCGCCATGGCCATGCAGTGGCTGGGCCTGGGCGTACGCCCAGATATTGCCACCAGTGGCCCAGCCACTCAGGCGCTGAACTTCACGCTGCCGCTGCTGCTACGTAATCTGCTACCGCTGATTCTCTTCTGCGTCTTCCTAGCCACCGCCCTGCGATACCTCCCTGGCCTGATGGTGCGACTGTTCCTGGCGCTGGGACGCATAATTTACGCTGCGGTCACGCTGATCCTGGTGGCGTCCATCGTTGAGTACTTCACCGGTGCCTTCACCAATACCTTCGGCAGCTGGGGCTTCGCTCCCATCATCGCCGACGAGGAAGATCAGTTCCGCGCGCTGGAAATCGCCGGCTACATCGGCATCATGCTCTGCGGCGCCTTCCCTATGGTCTGCCTGATCAAGCGTTACCTCTCCCGCCCACTCGAACTGGTGGCCGTCAAACTGGGCATGTCACCGGTTGGTGCGGCTGGCATTCTCGCCGCCTCGGCGAACATCCTGGCGATGTTCCGCCTGGTCGCGGATATGCCGCCCAAGGACAAGGTCTTAGTGATCGCCTTCTCGGTCTGCGCTGCCTTCACATTTGGCGACCACATGGCCTTCTCGGCTAACTTCCAACCTACCTTGATCCTTCCGCTGATTATTGGAAAACTCAGTGGCGGCTTCATCGGCATGGCCATTGCCTACTGGCTGGCAGTGCCGAAGGCGTTAGAGCTCGGCAACGAAGAACTCCCCCGCGATTCTTTGCGAGCCTCGGCCGGTCTGTCCTGAATCGTGCAGCGCTGTCCCATCATGGGACGGCGCTGAAATCCCCGGGTTAAGACAAACAGTACGGTTACGTATGAACAACCAGGAAGCAATCAAGGTGGCAGGCGTGATCGCCGCCGTGGGTACCGATAATCTGGGTCAGAGCCTCTGCACCTTGCTGGAGGGCGATGTGCGCTTCGACATGAGCTGCGCCTACGTCTTTCGCTTCGATCGTACCGCCGTGCTAGTGCACGACGGCTACAATGGCATGGTGCCAACAAAGACTTTGAGCGCCTACGTTTGCGGCGGCTATTTACTAGACCCTTTCTACGTCGCTTGCATGCATGAGCACCCGGCAGGTCTTTGGCGAATGAGCGACCTGGCGCCGGATAGCTTCCTCTCTTCGGGTTTCGCTATCTCGCCTGATATCCACCCCTGCATTTCATCCACTCACGGTAGTCTGGTCGAGGAGTTGGGCTACATCATCCCGCTTCAGGCACACACAGCCGTCGTCTTCTCGCTAATGAAAGAGCAAAGCCATGGATCTTTCACAGAATTAGAAGTCCGTCGCTTGCAAACGCTGGCACCGATCGTAAACAAGGCATTTGAGGCACACTGGCGCTTGCGTCCGGAAGAACCCGGCGTAGCCCCCGCCAATCCAGAAAGCCACCTCGAAAGCGCCTTTGTGGACATTCTTCAGGGGCAGCTGACTGACGCTCAGCGATACATCGCCAAGCTACTCCTCCAAGGCCACAGCAATGCGTCCATTGCCCACCTGCTCGGAATCTCCGAAGGCACGGTAAAGGTGCATAAGCACAACATCTACCAGCGCCTCCAGATCTCCAGTAACGCCGATCTATTCCGACTATTCATCAACTACATTTCCGGTGCACCCAGATAGATAGTCAGCGCAACTCGCAAATATTGCATGGGCCAGAAAGCCTCGGAACGCATCTTGCTGGATGGCCCCACTTGTCGGCTGCTGGCTACATCTCCCGGGAGCTTGAATCAGGTAGCGACCGCGCGCTATGACTGATCCACCCTTGTCCTTCCTCAATTTGGAGGACAAGCCATGAATACTGCGGCTTTCTACAACTATCAGCCTTGGAACAAGGGAAAACTTGTCGGACAGAAGGCTCCACTCCGGCTAAGAGATATTTGGGCCATTTGGGTCAGATTGCAGCTTGCCGCTCGGGTACGAGATCTAGCCCTCTTCGATCTGGCAATCGACAGCAAGCTGCGTGCCTGTGAATCGCCCCGAGTTCCCTAGTCACTTTCGAACGTCCGCTATTGGCCGATAGCAACCCTTGGATGCAGTCCGCTTTCGGTCCAGGCTGTGTCAAAAGACTTAATGGGATAACCTTGCACCACGAATCAACCATGAAGCTGCGAACTGAACGATGGGTTTTGAACAACTAGCTGAGCTACGCGACCGCCTGCGGGCCGAAAAAGTGCAGGTAAAGACTGATAGTACGAAGCAGCGTATGCGGAATCCTTCTCTGCAGACGAAGCCTAGCGAGCAAGATCCTGCGGTCGAAGCGATCTGGCGATTGCAGAAGCACTTTCCATTGGCCTTCCCGGTCAATCCGGCCCCCAAGGCTCCGCTAAAGGAGGGCATTTTCAAGGATGCCGAGCAACACCTGGAGCTACTCGGAATATCCTGCGAACAGCTCAAGCAGGGCATCGCTACCTGGTGCCGAGGAAATCGATACTGGGCAAGCATGACGGAGAATGCGCCGCGCTTGGACTTAAGCGGCCAGGCAGTTGGCATGGTGACGGCGGCTCAGGCGCTGCATGCTAAGCAGCAGGCTAAGCGGCAGCGCGGACAAGCACGACGTAATCAGACAAAGCCGAAAGAGCGTATACAGGACAAGGCCGTCGATACCGCGGTGGAACAGATCGTGGATTAAGATCACTCGCGCTCGGCGCCGGGTCGCCCAATCACTGACAAGGCGCGCGAGGCGATGATGAGGCGGTTCGAAGAGCGGCAAGTGACGGGTACCGCCTGCCAGATGTGCCCGCTGCCGGCCAGAAGCGGACGCTCAGAGTAGAAAAATAAATCTGCCCCCTTTTCGGTCCCACCTTCCAGGTCCGCCGGCATCAACAGCGCCTTGGCCTGCAATCTATGCCCCCGCCTGCAGCGGCAGACCAGGGGTGAGGTAGTTGACGCTCCCCGCGTGGGCCGGGGGACGCATAAGGTTCGGCGATCAGGCCCAGGTCACAGCGCTGTCCCACCACCTGATCGACCACTTCGGTCGAGGATTGCACCACCAGACTGATGTTTCTGCTTAAGAAAGGCACAGATCACTCTCGGCATGAACGACAGGCCCAGGGCAGGTGCGCAAGCGATGCGCAGTGAACCTCTGAGCGCTTCGGCTAGACCTCAGTTACACCACTTCCAGGGGCACGATCCACCTTGCGCCCCTCCTCATATACCCCCGCTCACAAAGCATTCATTTCAGCAATATCACGCACCACATGATCTGCAGAGCGGTCGAACATCGCCTGCTCCTGCGCATCCAGTGGCAACTCGATCACCCGCACAAGCCCCTCCTCTGCCAGCACACAGGGCACACCCATGGCAATACCTGTTCGCCCGTACTCGCCTTCGAGAATCGCGACCGCCGGCAAAATGCGGTTTCGCCCATTGGCGATAGCATCCACCATCTGTGCAATTGCCACGCCCGGCGCATCGCAGGCACTCCCCAGCTTCTTCAAACCCAGAATCTCGCCGCCACCCTGACGTGTGCGCTCCACAATCCGTTCTATCTGCTGACTGGACAGGAAGTGAGACAGCGGCACCGAACCGACCGCACAGTATTGCATCAGCGGCACCATGCTATCGCCATGCCCTCCGAGCACCAGCGCCGTGATATCCCGAGCAGAAAACCCTGTCTCCTCGGCAATGAAACACTTCATGCGCGCTGTATCCAGCACCCCCGCCTGCCCGAACACCCTGTCGCGTCCCAGCCCACTGAGAGACCAAGCCCGATAGGTCAGCACGTCGACCGGGTTCGACACCACCAACACCGTCGCCGCTGGAGCATGGCGATTAATATCCAGCATGATGCTATCGAGAATTGGCAGATTGATACTCAATACATCCTGGCGCGACTGACCAGGCTTGCGGGGCACACCCGCCGTAATCACCACCAGGTCAGAATCCTCCAGCAATTCGGCCTTGGACCCGCCGTAAACCCGGGTATCAGAACCTGACTCAACTGCCGCCTGCCAGACGTCCAGCGCCTTGCCCTGTGCCAACTCACCCTGCACATCAATCAACATCAACTCACGACAGAACTCTTCCCGGGCGATGATCTGAGCCGCCGCCTCACCCACCATACCGACACCCACAATTGATAGCTTCTTCACCTCACACCTCCACGGGGCGCGCCACCAGCAACACGTCCACCTTTGTAGAAAGTATTACCCGCCAATGCAAAAAGGCCACCCGAAGGTGGCCGAAGACGTCGCTCATGGGCAGTCCTGGCCCCAGGACATCTCCTCTGCCGACGTTTGCTGGGGAAGTCAGAGTTCGCGGTCGAAAAGGGGACAGATCTATTTTTTCTACTCTAATGTTCCTTTTGGCCGATTTCTGTCTGTCGCCACCGGCAGCTCTGGTCCGAAAACAGCCCATCACGGATGGTTCGCGGCGGGTGATCCCCGAGCGGCAGGCTCGGGTAGATCCATAGCGCTGGTCGCAGGGATTTGCCATGCACGGCGTTGCTCGACAAAATCTCGCTCCGATTCGGCCAAAGGTGCCGGATGCCGATGGCGATAAGGGGCTGGAGTTGAACGAACAGACATTGTCTATGCGCCTGGAGCGTGTGGCGGCGCATGTACCAGCAGGTGCGCGGCTAGCCGATATTGGCTCGGATCACGGCTATCTGCCGGTGGCGCTGATGAGCCGTGGCGCCATCGCGGCTGCGGTGGCTGGGGAGGCGGCCGTGACACCGTTTCACGCGGCTGAACGTACCGTACGCGAGAGTGGCCTGAGCCAACTAATCAGCGTGCGCCTGGCAGATGGTTTGGCGGCAATCGAGCCGGGAGACGCAATCACGGCAATCAGCCTCTGCGGTATGGGCGGCGAGAAGATTCGCGACATCCTCGACAGCGGCAAGTCCCGCCTGAGTGGTCAGGAGCGTCTGATCCTGCAGCCCAACGGCGGTGAGCAGCCTCTGCGCCATTGGCTGATGGACAATGGCTACCGCATCCTTTGCGAGGAAGTGCTCCGGGAAAACCGCTTTGCATACGAGATCATCGTTGCCGAACGCTCTGGGCCGGTGATGTACACCGCCGAGGAACTGTACTTTGGCCCACTGCAGATGCAGAAGCGCAGCCCGGCGTTCCTGGCCAAGTGGCAACGCATGTTACGTCTGAAGCAGCAGACCCTGGCCGACCTCGCTCAGGCGCGGCAGGCGGTGCCCGAGGACAAGGTGCAGAAGCTCGCCCGACAGACGCAGTGGATTATTGAGCTGCTGGCTTGAGCCTGGCTCAGAAGGTGAGCGGCGCTAAAGGGGTGATACCCGATCTCAGAACGCAAGGCGTAGCCTGGGCCTTTATTCCCTTGGCCTTCACGAGTGACTTGTTCTGGCCGTCGTCTGCCCCGCTCACCCCACCTTAACCATCACACTCAGCCCCCACTCCCCTGCCCCAGCTGCTCCTTGCAGAACTCGACGAACAGCTGCGCCGGCTTGGTCAGTGGCGCACGCTTGAGCCAGGCGGCCACCAGGCCGGAACTGCTCACCGTTTCGGCGATATTCACCGTCAGCACTTTCTTGCCGTCGTAGGTGCATTCCGAGTGCGGGCGGGTGACCAGCAGGGAGAAACCAAAGCCCTGGCCGACCATGCCGCGCACCATCTCGATCGACGGCGAGCTGAAGACGATGTTCGGCGTCAGGCCGAGTTCCTCGAACAGGCTGACGAAGTAGGTGCGGCTCGGCTGCACGTCGAGCAGGATCATCGGTTCCAGGCACAGGTCGCGCAGCGAAACCTGGGCCTGGCCGGTGAACCGGTGGCCCTCGGGCAGCAGGGCATAGGGTTTCTGCGGCACCATCAGCGGCTCGCACTCGATGGTTGCGTCGAGGTCATGATCGTAGAGCATCGCCAGGTCGAAGCGACCGGCGGTCAGGCCCTGCACCAGCTCTTGCTGCTCGCCGTCGCGGATGCGGATTTCCACACCGGGATAGAGCGCGTTGAAACCGGCGATCAGGCGCGGCAGATAGAGCGGCGCCACGGTTTCGAAACAGCCGATGTCGATCTGCCCGGCGACCATTTCATTGTCGGCCAGGGCATTCTGCTCGAACTCGTGGGCCATGCGCAGCAGTTCCTGGGCCTTGCGGTAGAAGCGCGCGCCACCGGGCGTGAGCGAGACACCCTGGGCGTGGTGGCGGATCAGCAATTGGACACCAAAGCTTTCTTCCAGGCCCTTGATCGCGGTGGAGATCGACGGCTGGGCGATATACAGCTTGCGCGACGCCTCGGCCACACTGCCGGCTTCCACGGTGGTCACGAAATACTTGAGCTGGCGCAGGGAGTAGGCGGCCATGCGGTACCTCCGGTAGCGGCCTCGAGGCCGTCTTGTGATGCTGCAACTGAAAACCTGAAAATCAACATACCCCAGCCGGGGCTCTGCGCCTGCCCAGTTTTTTCATGGCCTGCGAGCATATATTTACTAATTTTCCTTGTTTGCGCTCTGCGCCACCATCGTCCTCAACAACCACGAGACGCCGCTTGCGGCAGCCGTTATGAGGATAGAGGCGATGTTGCAGTACAGCGATTGGCAGAAGCGGGCCGGCGCGCAAGGCTTTATCACCCAGGCACTGATCGACGGCCAACTGTGCCCGGCCCAGAGCGGCGCGACCTTCGCGGCGATTAATCCGGCCAACAACCAGCTGCTGGCCGAGGTCGCCGCCTGCGATGCGGCCGATGTCGATGCCGCCGTGGCCAGCGCCCGCCAGGCCTTCGAACAAGGCCCCTGGGCGCGGATGGCGCCGCGTGAGCGCAAGCAGGTATTGCTGCGTTTGGCCGCGCTGATCATGGCCAACCGCGAGGAACTGGCCCTGCTCGACTCGCTGAATATGGGCAAGCCGGTGATGGACGCCTACAACATCGACGTACCCGGCGCGGCCCAGGTCTTCAGCTGGTACGCCGAGGCGCTGGACAAGCGCTATGACCAGGTGGCGCCGACAGCCAGCGACGCCCTGGCAACCATCAGCCGCGAACCCCTGGGGGTGATCGGTGCCGTGGTGCCGTGGAACTTCCCGCTCGACCTGGCCGCCTGGAAGCTGGCGCCGGCCCTGGCCGCCGGCAACTCGGTAGTGCTCAAACCGGCCGAACAGTCGCCCTTCTCCGCCCTGCGCCTCGGTCAGTTGGCATTGGAGGCAGGCCTACCGGCCGGGGTGCTGAACATAGTGCCCGGCATGGGCGAAACCGCCGGCAAGGCCCTGGGCCTGCATATGGATGTGGATTGCCTGGCCTTCACCGGCTCCACCGAGGTGGGCAAATACTTTATGGCCTACGCCGCCCAGTCCAACCTCAAGCAGGTGTGGCTGGAGTGCGGCGGCAAGAGCGCCAACCTGGTGTTCGCCGACTGCCAGGACCTCGACCTGGCCGCGGAAAAAGCCGCGTTCGGGATCTTCTTCAACCAGGGCGAAGTCTGCTCGGCCAACTCGCGGCTACTGGTAGAGCGCTCGATTCACGACGAGTTCGTCCAGCGCCTGATCGCCAAGGCGCAGCAGTGGCAGCCGGGCGACCCGCTGAACCCGACCAGCCGCGCCGGCGCCATCGTCGACGCGCGCCAGGCCGAACGCATCATGGGCTTTATCGACCGGGCCCAGGGCCAGGGCGCCACCCTGGTCTGCGGCGGCCAGCGCCTGACAGTGGGCGGCTCGGACAACTTTATCCAGCCGACCATCTTCACCGGCGTCACCGCGGCTATGCAACTGGCCCGCGAGGAAGTGTTCGGCCCGGTGCTGGCGGTGATGCCCTTCGACAGCGAAGAGCAGGCCATCGCCCTGGCCAACAATAGCCAGTACGGCCTGGCCGCCTCGCTGTGGAGCGACGATCTCAACCGCGCCCATCGCGTCGCCCGTCGTCTGCGTGCCGGCACTGTGTCGGTGAACACCGTCGACGCCCTGGATGTCTGCGTGCCCTTCGGCGGCTGCAAGCAGTCGGGTTTCGGCCGCGATCTGTCGCTGCATGCCTTCGACAAATACAGCCTGCTGAAAACCTCTTGGTTCCAACTGCGCGGCTGACATCTATCCAAACTTGCGCCGGGGCCCTGGTCCCGGCACCCGACAACCCGTAAACAGGCGAGGTCGCTGCCATGACAGTCTTGCAAACCCCCACCCGCACCACCCGTGACTACCAGGCGCTGGATGCCGCCCACCACATCCACGCCTTTGTCGACCAGAAGGCACTGAATGCCGAAGGCCCACGCGTGATGGTGCGTGGCGAGGGCCTGTACCTCTGGGACAACGACGGCAAGCGCTACCTCGACGGCATGTCCGGGCTGTGGTGCACCAACCTCGGCTACGGCCGCAAGGATCTGGTGGCGGCCGCCAGCAAGCAGATGGAGCAGCTGCCCTACTACAACATGTTCTTCCACACCACTCACCCGGCGGTGGTCGAGCTGTCCGAAATGCTCTTCAGCCTGCTGCCGGGCCACTACAGCCACGCCATCTACACCAACTCCGGCTCCGAAGCCAACGAGGTGCTGATCCGTACCGTGCGCCGCTACTGGCAGATTCTCGGCAAGCCGCAGAAGAAGGTGATGATCGGCCGCTGGAACGGTTACCACGGCTCGACCCTGGCCGCCACGGCGCTCGGCGGGATGAAGTTCATGCACGAGATGGGCGGCATGCTGCCGGACATCGAGCATATCGATGAGCCTTACTGGTATGCCAACGGCGGTGAGCTGACCCCAGCCGAATTCGGTCGCCGCTGCGCGTTGCAGTTGGAGGAGAAGATCCGCGAACTGGGCGCGGACAACGTTGCCGGATTTATCGCCGAACCCTTCCAGGGCGCCGGCGGAATGATCTTCCCGCCAGAAAGCTATTGGCCGGAAATCCAGCGCATCTGCCGCCAGTACGACGTGCTGCTGTGCGCCGACGAGGTGATCGGCGGTTTCGGCCGTACCGGCGAATGGTTCGCCCACCAGCACTTCGACTTCCAACCGGACACCTTGTCGATCGCCAAGGGTTTGACCTCGGGTTACATCCCCATGGGTGGCCTGGTACTGAGCAAGCGCATCGCCGAGGTACTGGTGGAGCAAGGCGGGGTATTCGCCCACGGCCTGACCTACTCCGGCCACCCGGTGGCGGCCGCCGTGGCCCTGGCCAATATCAAGGCGCTGCGTGATGAAGGCATCGTCAGCCAGGTCAAGGATGACACCGGTCCTTATTTGCAGCGGTGCCTGCGCGAAGTGTTCGGCGCACATCCGCTGGTCGGCGAGATCCAAGGCACAGGCCTGGTCGCCGCCCTGCAATTCGCCGAGGACAAGAGCAGCCGCAAGCGCTTCGCCAATGAAAGTGACATCGCCTGGCGCTGCCGCACCATCGGCTTCGAGGAAGGCCTGATCATCCGCTCCACCCAAGGCCGCATGATCATGGCCCCGGCCCTGGTCGCCAGCCGCGCAGAGCTGGACGAACTGGTGGAGAAAACCAAACGGGCGGTGGATCGCACTGCCATGGAGCTGGGCCTGCTCTGATAGCATGCCGAGGGAGCAGTTCAGCCGCGCTTTGCGCGGCTGTTTGTTGTCTGGTGTCAGGTAACGCTGGCGCACCGGTAATCGTCCCTGGCGTCAGGCCAGGCACCAGGGACGAAATCGGGACGAAGGACGAGTGGCGAGCTGCTTGACAGCCTACGGCTTGTGCCAGCGCTCGGCGGCGTTCTGATCGCTTTGCCGGCCTTCGACCCAGCAGGAACCCTCGGCCGTGTCTTCCTTCTTCCAGAAAGGTGCGCGGGTCTTCAGGTAGTCCATGACGAAGGCGCAGGCATCGAAGGCGGCCTGGCGGTGGGCACTGGTGGTGCCGACGAACACGATCGGCTCGCCCGGCTCCAGGCGGCCGATGCGGTGGATGACCTGCAGGTTCAGCAGCGGCCAGCGCTGCTCGGCCTCGAGCGCGATCTTGGCCAGGGATTTCTCGGTCATGCCGGGAAAGTGTTCGAGGAACATGCCGCCGACTTCGCGCCCCTCGTTGAAATCACGCACGTAGCCGACGAAGCTGACCACCGCGCCGACGCCGACGTTCGCCGCATGCAGCGCGTTGACTTCAACCCCAGGGTCGAAGGGCTCCAACTGAACTCGGATGGCCATACAAAATTGTCCTCAAAGCGTAAGCGGGGGGCGGGAGACGTCGGCTGGGTGAGCGGCGCCGAGCCGGGTAGCAGAGCGACTGCGGAGCCACCATGCAGCCAACTCCACAGCATGGGTATCGCTGCGCTCAACCTGCGCGGCCCGCCCCATCCTACCAACTGATGCTGCCTTCAACCGCCGGTCACTGTGGGGAAGAAGGCCACTTCATCGCCCTCCTCCAGCGGCTCGGCGAGGCTGCACAGCTCCTGGTTGCGCGCGCACATCAGGTTCTGCTCGGCCAGCACATCCCACACCCCGCCACGGCTCAGCAGGTGCTGGCGCAGGGCCTCAAGGCTGGCGAACTCACCGCTCAACTGCTCGCCATCCAGGCCCAGCGCCTCGCGATAGCGGGCAAAATACTGCACGTGAATCATTGCTCGTCCTCGGCCTTGTAGTGACCACTCTTGCCGCCCAGTTTCTCCAGCAGGCGCACGCTTTCGATGACCATGCCGCGATCCACGGCCTTGCACATGTCGTAGATGGTCAGGGCCGCGACACTGGCGGCGGTCAGGGCTTCCATTTCCACCCCGGTCTGCCCGCTGAGCTTGCAGCGCGCGGTGATCTGCACGGCATCATCGCCATGGGCGAGCAATTCGACCTTGACGCTGCTCAACATCAGCGAATGACAGAGCGGAATCAGGTCGGCGGTCTTCTTGGCGGCCTGGATGCCGGCGATACGCGCGACGGCGAACACATCGCCCTTGGGATGTGCGCCATCGACGATCATCTGCAGGGTCTGCGGGCGCATGCGCACCAGGGCTTGAGCCACGGCCTCACGGACGGTCAGCGCTTTATCGCTGACATCGACCATGGTGGCATGACCTTGGGAATCGAGATGAGTTAGCACAGGTTTACTCCAGGCAGGGATCGGCCGATTGTAAACCCAGCAGTCAAGATATGGCAGCAGCAAGCTGCAAGCCCGGCTGCTGCGCACTCGACTCGCAGCTTAGGGCTTGCAGCTTGCCGCCTTCTACATGTTGGTTTCGGCGAATTCCGCCAGGATCGAGCGCGGCACCCCTTGCAGGGTGATGTGTACGCCGTGGGAGAAGTCCTTGAAACGCTCGGTGAGGTAGGTCAGGCCCGAACTGGGCGCCGACAGGTAGGGCGTATCGATCTGCGCCAGGTTACCCAGACAGATCACCTTGGAGCCGGTGCCGGCACGGGTGATGATGGTCTTCATCTGATGCGGTGTGAGGTTCTGACACTCGTCGATCAGGATCAGGCTCTGCTGGAAGCTGCGCCCGCGGATGTAGTTAAGCGATTTGAACTGCAGCGGCACCTTCTGCAGGATGTAGTCGACGCTGCCGTGGGTGTTCTCGTCGTCCATGTGCAACGCTTCCAGGTTGTCGGTGATGGCGCCGAGCCAGGGCTCCATCTTTTCCGCCTCGGTGCCGGGCAGGAAGCCGATTTCCTGGTCCAGCCCTTGTACGCTGCGGGTGGCGATGATCCTGCGGTAGCGCTTGCTGACCATGGTCTGCTCGATGGCCGCGGCCAGGGCCAGGATGGTCTTGCCCGAGCCGGCGGCGCCGGACAGGTTGACCAGGTGGATGTCGGGGTCGAGCAGCGCAAACAGCGCCAGCGCCTGGTGAATATCCCGTGGCCGCAGGCCCCAGGCCTCCTGATGCAGCAAGGGCTCCTGATGCAGGTCGAGGATCAGCAGTTCATCGGCCTCGATGCCCTTGATCCAACCGACGAAACCCTGCTCGTCGATGATGAACTCGTTGATATGGACTGCCGGCAGGTTATCGATCAGTTGCACCCGGTGCCAGGTGCGGCCATGGTCCTGGCGGGTCTCGACCGTACTCACCCGATCCCAGAACGAGCCGTCCATGCTGTGATAGCCCTTGGACAGCAGCGACACATCGTCGACCAGCTGGTCGGTGTGGTAGTCCTCCGAATCGATGCCGCAGGCGCGCGCCTTCAGGCGCATGTTGATGTCCTTGGTCACCAGCACCACGGACATGTCCGGGCGACGGGCTTTCAGCTCGACCAGCTGATTGATGATCTTGTTGTCGTTGAGATCCTCTGGCAGCCAGGTGATGGGCGAGGCACTTTTAGTCATGAGAATCGAGAGAAAACCACAAGGCCCGCTTTTCTCACGCTGGATCGCGACACCATGCTCCACTTCCTCGGGCGTGGCGCTGCCCAGGATCTTGTCGATCAGCCTGATGGCCTGCCGGCACTCGGCGGCGACGCCTTGCTTGCCGGTTTTCAGCTTGTCCAACTCCTCCAGCACAGTCATCGGGATGGCGACGTGGTGCTCCTGAAAATTCAGCAGCGCATTGGGATCGTGGATCAACACATTGGTGTCGAGGGCGTAGAGGGTCGGAGCGGTGGGCTTGAAGCTTCCGTGGTCATCCATACTCGGTCACCTTCTTATAGGAGCCAAGCGACGGAATGCCAGAGCAGCGCTCCGCCGCGGGGACCACCGACCACTCAGACGGGGGCTGAGCAGCTGCAAGCAAGGTGAAGGCCAAGGCTCGCCACCTGTCTGCAGGGTTCGGCGGTCTGTCTTTTAGATACTCCAAAAACCATGACAGGCGAATGTTTTTTTTATTTATTTGAGTTTATTCGTCGCCTCGACGAATAGCGCTTGGCGCCCCGCAAAAGCGCCGTTAAAGTCAGGAGTTCTACCCGCACTCGCGGCGCAAAAAATCCCGCCTCAGTAACCACATCACAACTCGATTTCAGCACAAATATTGACTTCGATGGTCACGTGCACCAACTCGTCAATCCCCGCCAGCCGGGCCTTGTAGCGATCCACCGAGGTATCGCCATGGGTCACCACGCTGACAATGCAGGCGTACTGCGCGCGACCGACCCGCCACAGGTGCAAATCCGCCAGTTCGGTGTCCGCTTCCTGCGCCAGGGCGCTGCGCACACGCCCCACAACGGGGCTGTCCATCTCCCGGTCGAGCAATACAGTGGCGGTCTCGATCAACAGGCCCTTGGCCCATAGCGCGATGATCAGCGCACCGACCACGCCCATCAGTGGATCGAGCCAGCTCCAGCCGAACAGCATGCCACCCAGCAGCGCAACGATCGCAGCCACCGAGGTCAGCGCATCGGCCAGCACATGGATGAAGGCGGCATGCCGGTTGAGGTCGCGCCCTCCCGCTGGCGCCGCGTGATCGTGATCGTGATCGTGATCGTGATCGTGATCGTGATGAGCATGACCGTGAACATGCGCGTGCTCATGCTGGTCGCGCAGCAGCCAGGCCGACAGCAGATTGACCAGCAGACCGACCACCGCCACCCACAGCGCCACGTCAAAGGCAATCACCTGCGGTTGCCACAGTCGCCACAACGACTCGAACGCCAGCATCGCCACCACCACCAGCAACAGCAGCGAACTGGCGAAACCGGCCAGCACCTCGATCTTCCAGGTGCCAAAGGCGAAACGCGGATCATCGGCGTAACGCCGGGCCAGCAAATAGGCCAGGGCCGTCAGGCCAATGGCGAGCATGTGCGACGCCATGTGCCAGCCATCGGCGAGCAGGGCCATGGAGTTGAAGGCATAACCGGCGGCGATCTCCACCAGCATGGTCACCCCGGTCAGCGCGGCCACCCGCCAGGCTTGGCGTTCGGTGCGGGTTTCCAGCGGTCGGTAATCGTGGGAAGGCTCCCAGCGCGAATGATTGCAGGCGGTCATGGTGGCTCCTTGAAGGAAGTGACCTGGGCAAACTACAACCCCGTGGCGGCCCCCAGGTCAAGCGCAGCGATTTACCCAGGCGTAATTCCGCGGCCAGGGCTTGTCCATCTGCGTCGGCGCGCGGCAGCGCAGCTGGTCGTGGCCATCCCAAGCGCCTGGCAGCCTGTCGGGCTGCTAGAATCGCGGCCAAGACTTTCAGGAGCAGACTTTATGCTGATGGTGATTTCCCCGGCCAAGACCCTCGATTACCAGACGCCGCCGGTGACCCAGCGCTTTACCCAGCCCGAGCATCTCGACCACGCCCAGGACCTGATCGCCCAACTGCGCGACTTCACGCCCATGCAGATAGCCGAGCTGATGCACCTGTCGGACAAGCTCGCTGGGCTGAATGCCGCGCGCTTTGGCAGCTGGACGAAAACCTTCACCACTGAAAACGCCAAGCAGGCGCTGCTGGCGTTCAAGGGCGATGTCTACACCGGGCTGAACGCCGAAGACTTCAGCGAGGCCGACTTCGACTTCGCCCAGAACCACCTGCGCATGCTCTCCGGCCTCTACGGCGTGTTGCGGCCCCTGGACCTGATGCAACCCTATCGTCTGGAGATGGGCACCAAGCTGGTCAATCCACGCGGTAACAACCTCTACGACTTCTGGGGTGAGCGCATCAGTGGCTGGCTGAATGACGCGCTGGCCGCCCAGGGTGACGACGTGCTGCTTAACCTGGCCTCCAACGAATATTTCAGTGCGGTCAAACGCAAGGTGCTCAACGCACGAATCATCGACACCGAATTCAAGGACCTGAAAAACGGTCAATACAAGATCATCAGCTTCTACGCCAAGAAGGCCCGCGGCCTGATGGCCCGCTATGTAATCAAACAGCGCCTGAGCAATGTCGAGGGTCTCAAGGACTTCGCCGAACAGGGCTACCGCTACTCGGCAGAGCACTCGACAACCGACAAACTGGTGTTTCTGCGCGACCTCCCGCAAGACTGATCCCGCCTCCTCGCCCCCGCTACGGGCCGCCCCACGGCCCGTTTGCCCCCTCCCGCCGGCGACCCCAATACCTGCTTAAACAATCCAATTAATTAATTTGCGCCTGCCGCATTGAACTTTCCGAACGTTCAATACACCGCACGAACATATAAACATATTGCCACTACACACTGATATCAACGTGCAATTACAAGTTGATATCGATATGCAACTACAAGTTGATATCAATGTGCAACTGCTTGCCACCTCTCGAATAATAAGTTCAATTTAAAAAAATCATGGCCGGCAGGAACTATAGGGAAAAGCGAATACTCCTATCGACGTAACATGCTAATTCATGCAACTTTTTAGCGAATCAATCTGTTGCTACTTGCCGGACAACAGTCCGCCGGATTATTTAAATCAGATAATCGTTGTAGCGAAATCAGAGGAGAACTTCCACCGTTCAAATGACCTGCCGAGCCCCAAGAGCCAGAGCCTACCAGGCTCGTAGCCGCGCGGATCGGTAACAGAATAGGGCGCGCTGCATATTACAAGCCCGGTTCCGGCCTCCCCCAGCGGACGCCATCTACTTCTCATGTCTAGATCAATTCAGTCGCCCCGCCGACCTGAGTTGAATGAACGACTGTGGCCAAAAAGCCACTATTAAATTGCGCAACAAATGAACGAGGTAATACGATGCGAATCAGTATTTTCGGTTTAGGTTATGTGGGCGCCGTATGTGCCGGCTGTTTATCGGCCCGCGGCCATGATGTGGTCGGCGTGGATATATCGGCCAACAAAATCGACCTGATCAACAATGGCAAATCGCCCATAGTTGAACCCGGCCTGGAAGCATTGCTGCAGCAGGGTCTTAACTCTGGCCACCTGCGCGGTACCACCGATGTTGCCGACGCGATTCGTGACACCGAGGTCTCGTTTATTTGCGTCGGAACGCCGAGCAAAAAGAACGGCGATCTGGAGTTGGATTACATCGAAGGCGTGTGCCGCGAAATCGGTTTCGCCATGCGCAACAAGCCCGAACGGCATACCGTGGTAGTCCGCAGCACCGTGCTGCCGGGCACGGTGAAGAACGTGGTGATCCCGATCCTCGAAGACTGCTCGGGCAAGAAAGCCGGTGTCGAGTTCGGCGTGGCGGTGAACCCGGAGTTCCTCCGCGAAAGCACTGCGATCCAGGACTATGACTTCCCGCCGATGACCGTGATCGGCGAGTTCGACACCGCCTCCGGCGACCTGCTGGAAAGCATCTACAAAGAGCTCGACGCGCCGGTCATCCGCAAGGACATCGATGTCGCCGAGATGATCAAGTACACCTGTAACGTCTGGCACGCCACCAAGGTGACCTTCGCCAACGAGATCGGCAACATCGCCAAGGCGGCCGGGGTCGATGGTCGCGAAGTGATGGACGTGATCTGCCAGGATCACAAGCTCAACCTGTCCAAGTACTACATGAAGCCCGGCTTCGCCTTCGGCGGCTCCTGCCTGCCGAAAGACGTGCGCGCCCTGTCCTACCGCGCAGGCAGCCTGGACGTCGAAGCGCCGCTGATTGGCTCGCTGATGCGCAGCAACGTGGTCCAGGTGCAGAACGCCTTCGACATCATCTCCGGCTACAACAAGCGCAAGGTCGCCCTGCTCGGCTTGAGCTTCAAGTCCGGCACCGATGACCTGCGCGAAAGCCCGCTGGTGGAGCTGGCCGAAATGCTGATCGGCAAGGGCTTCGAGCTGAGCATCTACGACAGCAACGTCGAATATGCCCGCGTCTATGGCGCCAACAAGGAGTACATCGAATCGAAGATTCCGCATGTCTCCTCACTGCTCAACAGTGACTTCGATGCGGTCGTCGACAACGCCGAGATCATCGTACTCGGCAATGGCGACCTGCGTTTTGCATCCCTGGCGCAACAGCCTCTCGCTGACAAGCACGTGGTCGACCTGGTCGGCTTCATGCCAACGGCCTCCCGCACGGGTGCCGAAGGTATCTGCTGGTAAACCAGCCTGTCAGCCAGTTGAGCCGAACCCTGGGCGCGCGAGCAGCACCCTCGCCCAGGGTTCTTCCGGCGCAAACGATGGATATGCATATGCAAGCAAGCAAACTGAAAACCGCTCTCCTGGAGGCCGCAGGCTGGCTGTTCTACCTATCACTGCTGATGTTGCTCGCGTTGGCGCTGCCCAGGAGCGTGTTCGACCCCGAGTCGCGCGACTATCTCCTGCTGATCGGCGCAGTGGGCATCTGGCGTTATTCCATGGGTGCGGTGCACTTTTTGCGCGGCATCCTGTTTCTCTATGTGGTTTACCCGCATTACCGCCGCAAGGTGAAAAAACTCGGCACGGACGCCGACCCTTCTCAGGTGTTTCTGCTGGTCACCAGCTTCCGCATCGATGCGTTGACCACCGCCCAGGTGTACCGCTCGGTGATTCGCGAGGCGATTGACTGCGGTTACCCGACGACGGTGGTGTGTTCCATCGTCGAGCTGTCCGATGAACTGCTGGTGAAAAACCTCTGGACGCGGATGAACCCGCCAGAGCACGTCAAGCTGGACTTCGTGCGCATTCCCGGCACGGGCAAGCGTGATGGTCTGGCCTACGGCTTTCGCGCCATCTCCCGGCAAATGCCGGATGCGAATGCGGTGGTCGCGGTGGTCGATGGTGACACCGTGCTGGGCGAAGGCGTGGTCCGCAAGACCGTGCCCTGGTTCAAGCTGTTCCCGAACGTCGGCGGCCTGACCACCAACGAATTCTGCGAGGTACGCGGCGGTTACATCATGAGCGAGTGGCATCAGCTGCGCTTCGCCCAGCGCCACCTCAACATGTGCTCGATGGCCCTGTCCAAGCGCGTGCTGACCATGACCGGACGCATGTCGGTGTTTCGCGCCGAAGTGGTGACCAACCCCAGGTTCATTGCCGATGTGGAAAGCGATCACCTCGACCACTGGCGTCTGGGCCGTTTCCAGTTCCTCACCGGCGACGACAAGTCGAGCTGGTACAGCCTGATGAGCCTGGGCTACGACACCTTCTACGTGCCGGATGCGGCGATCAACACGGTTGAGCATCCACCGGAGAAGAGCTTCATCAAGGCCAGCCGCAAGCTGATGTTCCGCTGGTACGGCAACAACCTGCGCCAGAACGCCCGCGCCCTGCGCCTGGGCACTGGTCGCCTGGGCTGGTTCACCAGCGTGGTGCTGTTCGATCAGCGCGTCTCGATGTGGACCAGCCTGCTCGGCCTGAGCGTGGCGATTATCGCCAGCCTCAAGTACGGGGCCGGCTTCTTCCTGGCCTACCTGCTGTGGATCGGCCTGACCCGGCTGGTACTGACCCTGTTGCTCAGCGTCAGCGGTCACCGCATCGGCCCGGCCTACCCGGTGATTCTCTTTTACAACCAGATCGTCGGCGCGATGGTGAAGATCTACGTGTTCTTCCGCCTCGACCAGCAGTCCTGGACCCGCCAGCCGACCAAGCTCGATCGCGGCCTGCTGAGTTTCCAGCGCTGGTTCAACACCTGGTCCTCGCGCTCCATGACTTTTGCTGCCGGCAGCGTGTTTATCGCCACGCTGCTGATGCTGGTGTGACCGGAACCCGACCGGCCCCCTTTTCGAACAGGAAATTGCAACCATGAATACAGCTGTCAACGTCAATGTGGTCCATGAATCAGAAGCCCAGCGCCAGCACGCGCGGGTCAAGATCCCGGCCGTGCTGCGCTACCTGACGAAAAACCGCGAGCGTATCGAAGCCAGCACCCTCGACATCTCCGCGGGCGGCTTCAGCTTCAGCGCCGGCAAACAACCGGTGCAGGTCGGCGACTTTCATAAAGGCCGCCTGCAGTTCAAGCTGGACAGCCTTGACCTGGGCATCGACATCGAGTTCCAGGTGCGTTCGGTCGATGCCGCAAACGCCCGTGTCGGCTGCCAGTTCCACAACATCAAGCCCCGCGAGCAGGCCACCCTGCGCTACCTGATCAGCGCCTTCCTCGGCGGCGAACTGGTCAGCGCGGGCGACCTGCTGAGCACCTTGCAGCGGGAAAACTTCACCAAGGCGCGCAAGAACGGCGCGGCTGGCTCCGGCATGGGCGCACTCGGTCGGCTTAAGGCCGTGACCTTCAGCCTGGCGATTTTCCTGGTCGGCCTGGCCGCCTTCGGCTTTATTTTCAAGTCGGTCTACGGCATGTATTTCGTGACCCACGCCCAATCGGCCCAGGTCAATGTACCCAGCCTGCAAGTGACCATGCCGCGAGAAGGCACGGTACAGAGCCTGTTCGGCCCTGACGCCATGGTCGAGAAAGGCGCGCCCATCGCCTCCTTCTCCGCCAGCATGCTGGAGATGCTCAAGGGCCATCTGGACAACGATCAGCTGTCGCCCGCCAATGTCGAAGAGCTGTTCGGCAAGCAGATGAAGGGCACCCTGACCAGCCCGTGCAATTGCAAGGTGTCACGGCAGTTGGTGGCCGACGGCCAGTTTGCCGGCAAGGGCGATGTGATCTTCGAACTGGTACCGCAGGACACCAAGGCCACGGTGCTGGCCAGCTTCCCCTATCGCGACCTCGCCCGCGCTCGCCCTGGCAGCCGAGCCAGCTTCTGGGTGGCCGGCGAAGACAGTGCGCGCTACGGCACCATCGTCAGCAGCAGCCTGCATGAAGGCAGCTTGTCGGCAGACATCCGCGTGCTGATCGAGCCGGAAACGAGCCTCGATAGCCGCCTCGCCGGCCAACCGGTGGAAGTCATCCTCGACCGTGGCCCGTCGCTCGACTGGCTGATCGACAAAGCCATGGCGAAGGGTCTCTAAGGAGGACGCAACGATGGCGACTATCGCCCCCCGTCTCATGCACGCAGCGCCCTGGCTGGCGCTCTCCCTGGCCGTGACCCTCGCCGGTTGCGCCGGGCTGCCGGACGAGCGCCTGGCCGCCGAAGCGCTGAAGCGCGGCGACACCAGTACCGCCGAGCAGAACTACCGGCAACTGGCTGAATTGGGCTACGTCAGGTCGCAGGTCGGCCTGGCCGATCTGCAATTGGCCAGCGGCACGCCGGAAGACCTGGAGAAGGCCGAGCAGACCTACCGCCTGGCCCTTGACCAGTCGCCACGGGCCCAGGCGCGCCTGGGCAAATTGCTCGCGCGCAAAGTCGACGCCAGCCCGGCCGAACACCGCGAAGCCGCCGAGCTGCTGAATGCCTCCTTCACCGCGGGTGAGCCGAGCAGCCTGTTGCCGCTGGTCGTGCTCTACCTGCAATACCCACAGGATTTCCCCGCTATGAACGTGCAAGAACGCATTTCCAGCTGGCGCCAGCAGGGCCATAGCCAGGCCGACCTGGCACAAATCCTCCTCTATCGCACCCAAGGCAATTACGACCAGCACCTGGGTGAGATAGAACAGATCTGCCAAGGCCTGATTGCCGAGGCCGATGTCTGCTACGTCGAACTGGCCACCGTGTATCAGAAGCGAGGCCAGGCCGCCAAACAGCAAGCCTTGCTGCAGCGCCTGATGGCGGGCTACCGCAGCGCAGTCGTGACCCCGCAGCGGGTGGATGACGTCGCCCAGGTGCTGGCCGACGCCGAACTGGGCACGCCGGACGAAGAGCGGGCCCAGCAACTGCTCGAAACCATCGCCCCGAGCTATCCGGCCGCCTGGGTCAGCCTCGCCCGCCTGCTCTATGACTACCCGGGCCTGGGCGATATCGACACCCTGATGGGCTACCTCGACAAAGGTCGCGCCGCGGCGCTGCCACGCGCCGAACTGTTACTCGGCCGCCTGTACTACGAAGGCAAGCTGGTAGCGCAGGATCCACACAAGGCCGAAGAGCATCTGCGCAAGGCCGCGCCCAGCGAACCCAGTGCCAACTACTTCCTCGGCCAAATCTACCTGCGCGGCTACCTCGGCGACATCTACCCGCAGAAGGCTCTGGATCATTTGCTCAGCGCCGCCCGTAACGGCCGCAGCAGCGCCGACTTCGCCCTCGCGCAGATGTACTCGCAAGGCAAGGGCGTGCTTCCCGACCCGGTCAATGCCTTCGTCTTCAGCCAACTGGCGCTGGCGAAGAACACCCCGCAGGCCACCGAACTGGCGCGGCTGATAGAACAACAACTGCAGCCGGCCCAACGCACCCAGGCCGAACAACTGCTGCGCGATGAACGCCAAGTGCGCGGCAACGTCTTGCAAGAGCAAGCCTCGTTACAGGCGCAAAACCAATGAACAAGGACTACGCGATGAAACTCAACAGGATCACCGCCGGCCTGGGCCTGAGCGTGTCATTACTCTCCGCCAGCTCGGTATGGGCGGTGCAGATGAGCGACGACAACTTCGGCCTCGACGTCAAGATCACCGCGCAATCGGAAGATGACCGCGACCTCGGCACCCGCGACGGTGGCGACGTCAACGGCATCGCGGCCGACCTGCGCCCCTGGCTGGCTGGCCAACGCGGCGACTGGAGTGCCTTCGCCATGGGCCAGGCGGTGGTCGCCAGCGACATTATCGAGACCGACACCCTGGCCTCGTCCGACACCGAGCTGTCCAGCGATACCCAGCAAGACGGCCGCGAGCGGGACAAGAACTACCTGGCGCTGCGTGAGTTCTGGGTCGACTACGCCGGACTCACCGACTATCCCGGCGAGCACCTGCGCCTGGGCCGGCAACGCCTGCACAACGATGACGGGCAATGGCGCGATACCAATATCGAAGCGCTGAACTGGACCTTCGACACCACCCTGCTGCGCGCCAGCCTCGGCACCGCGCAACGCTTCAGCGACTACCGCAGCGACATCGACGAACTGGCACCCGAAGACGAAGACCGCCTGCATGTGTTCGGCGATGTCGAGACCCAGTGGCGCCCAGGCCATTGGCTCGGCCTCAACGCCCATCACTCTGACGACAACGGCAAACTGGCCAACCCCGGCGAGCCGATTGACGCCCTGGACAAGCGCGCCACCGGCAAGCTGACCTGGCTTGGCCTGCAAGCCAACAGCGATGCCTACAACTTTCGCAACCAGAAGCCCGTCAACTACTGGGCCAGCCTCACCTCGTTGAGCGGTGACCGCGAAGACCTGTCGCGTGCGGTAGTCAACGGCCAGGAAGTCGCCGGCGGCAAGCACAGCGACAACGTCAACGCCTGGGCCACCGACCTGGGCCTGCGTTTTCGCCTGGACCCCAGCTGGCAAGTCGGCGGCGCCTATGCCCGCGCCAGTGGTAGCGGCGATGGCGACGGTAACGGCACAGGCAACTATCGCCAGACCGGCCTGCAAAGCAACCGCTCGAACTTCACCGGCACCCGCTCCAGCGTGCACCGCTATGGTGAAGTCTTCCGCGGCGAGCTGAGCAACCTGCAGTCGGCCACCCTGTTCGGCTCCTGGCAGATGGCCGAGGAGTACGACGCCAGCCTGGTCTACCACAAATTCTGGCGGGTCGATGATCAGCAGCAGATCGGTAGAAGCGGGATCAACGCACGCTTCGATGCCCCCCTCTCGAACGACGTGCCTGCCCCCCAGGTCGACCTGGTGGATGGCGAGAAAGACCTCGGCCAGGAACTCGACCTGGTGGTCACCAAGTACTTCAAGCAGGGCCTGCTGCCTGCCGCGATGAGCGAAGCGATCGACGAGCCGGCGGCGCTGGTGCGTTTTCGCGGCGGCGTGTTCAAGCCGGGCGATGCCTATGGCAGCGACACCGACTCGATGATGCATCGCGCCTTCGTCGACGTTATCTGGAAATTCTGAGGACAACGCCATGACGCAACGACCAGGCAAACTCAAACAAGGCTGTGCAGTGGGCCTGCTGTGCAGCGGCCTGCTGTTCGGCGCGCTGCAGTTGGCGGCGCCCTGGGTGCAAGCGGCGCAAGTGCTCGAGAAGTCGAAGGCGCCGACCCAGGCGCTCAAGGAAACCAACAACTACACGGTTACCAGCGTACCGGTCGAGCAGTTGCATCTGGATACCCCCAGCCTGCCCGATCTCAGTGGCTACACCGCTGCCGCCGTCGAGGCCAAGATCCAGCGCACGCCCGGCGGCAAGGTCGTGGTGCGACGCATGCTGCAACAGGACGCGCTGAAGGACTTCGTCGGTGGCAACGAGCGCCTGCGCGAATGGGTCCAGCGGCAACACGGCATGCCCCACGCGATCTTTATCGAAGGCGGCTACGTGACGCCCAAGGACCTCGCCCGCAGCCTGCCGGACAGCCAATTCAGCGAGGTCGAGCCGGGTGTTTACCTGGCCCGCCTGCCGATAGTCGTGGCCCAGGGGGCAACCCTGCACGTGGGCAAGGACACCAAGGAACTGCGCCTGTCCCAGGAACGCGGCAGCTTTATGGTCAACGACGGCCAGTTGTTCTTCACCGACACCAAGCTCACCGCCTGGCGTGAAGCGGACAACGGCCCGGCGAGCTTTCGCAAGGCCGATGAGTTCCGCCCGTTTCTGGTGTCCTGGGGCGGCAGCGAGCTGTACATCTCCGGCAGCGTGTTCACCAGCCTGGGGTACAGCAACAGCAAGTCCTACGGGGTCAGCATCACCCAGTACACCCCCAGCATGCAGGCCCGGCTCAAGCGCCCGGAGCCAACCGGCTGGCTGATCAACTCGGAGTTCGTCGACCACTGGTACGGCTTCTACTGCTATGAAGCCGAGAACGTGGTGCTCAAGGGCAATACCTACCGCGACAACATCGTCTATGGCATCGATCCGCATGACCGTTCCCATGGCCTGATCATCGCCGAGAACACGGTGCACGGGACCAAGAAGAAGCACGGCATCATCATTTCCCGCGAGGTCGACGACAGCTGGATCTTCCACAACAAGAGCTACGACAACAAGCTTTCCGGCATCGTCCTCGACCGTAACAGCGTGCGCAACCTGGTGGCCTACAACGAGGTGTACCAGAACCATTCCGACGGCATCACCATCTACGAGAGTTCAAACAACCTGTTGTGGGGCAATCGGGTGCTGAACAATGCCCGCCACGGCATTCGCCTGCGCAACAGCACCAACATCCGCCTGTACGAGAACATCTCGGCGGCCAATGGCCTGACCGGCATCTACGGCCACATCAAGGACCTGTCGGACACCGACCGCAACATCGCACTCGACCCCTTCGACACCGAGGTGTCGATGATCGTGGTCGGCGGCAAGCTCGCTGCCAACGGTTCCAGCCCACTGTCCATCGACTCGCCGCTTTCCGTGGAGCTGTACCGCGTGGAAATGCTCGCGCCGAGCAAAAGCACCGGCATCAGCTTCTCCGGCATCCTCGGCGAACGACAGGATGAAATTCTCGACCTGATGGTGCGCCGCGAGCTGGCAGTGCTCATCGACCCGGTCGAAAGTCAGACCGAACTCCAGGATTGAGGAACTACAACGTGATCAAACGCCCCTTCAATTTCCGCCAACTGGCCCTCGCCAGTGCCCTGTTGGGCGCTGCGGGTAGCGCCATGGCCGAGCCGCAGTACCAGGTGCAACGGGTCGGGCCACTGTGCCCGATCGCCCAGGACCCGAGTCAGTACAACACCAAGTACCTGAGCTTCTTCACCGCGCTGGTGCAGGGCAAGGGTGATTGGCTGTTCCGCAGTGGCAACGACCTGCGCACTGATTTTGGCACCAGCCCCGCCGGCTATCGCCAGTTCAAACGCCTGCGCGACACCCTCAAGCGCAAGGGCATCGAGCTGATGGTGGTCTATCAACCGACCCGCGGCCTGGTCAACCGCGAGCAGCTGACCGCCCAAGAGAAAGCCAACTTCGATTTCGAGCTGGCCAAGCGCAACTACCTGCAAGCCGTTGCCGACCTGCGCAAGACCGGGATCTGGGTCACCGACCTGTCGCCGCTGTTCGACGAACAGGACGTGGCCACCGACTACTACTTCAAGGCCGACCACCACTGGACGCCGGCCGGCGCCCAGCGCACCGCCAAACTGGTGGCTGAAACCCTGAAGCAAATGCCCGGCTTCGACGAGGCGCCGCAGAAAGAATACGCCAGCAAGGTGGTCGGTCTGCTGGGCAAATCCGGCACCCTGCACAAGACCGCAGCCAATTTTTGCGGCACCAGCTACGCCACCCAGTACGTCGAGCACTTCGAGACCGAGCCGGTGGGTGAAGCCGATAGCGCCAGCCTGTTCGGCGACGAAGCCGACCCGAAGATCGCCCTGGTCGGCACCAGCAACAGCGGCCCGGCCTACAACTTCGCCGGGTTCCTGCAGCAATACAGTGGTGCCGAGGTACTCAACAGGTCGGTCAGCGGCGGCGGCTTCGACAGCGCCCTGCTGCAGTACATGAGCAGCCAGGAATTTCACGAAAAGCCGCCGAAGATCCTCATCTGGGAGTTCGCCACCCATTACGATCTGGACCAAGCCAGCTTCTATCGCCAGGCCGTACCCCTGGCCAACAACGGCTGCGCAGGTCGTCCGGCGGTGATGAAGAACACGGTCACCCTCAAGCCCGGCGCCAACCAGATCCTGGTCAACGGCGAGCACCAGCCACTGCGGGATCTGCGCGGCGGCGACTACCAGGTCGACCTGACCTTCAGCGACCCCAGCGTGCACAAGTCCGAGGCGACCCTCTGGTACCTCACCGGTCGCCGCGAGAACTTCAAGATCGAACAGAGCGATCGTGCCGGTACTGACGGCCGCTATGTCTTCGAACTGCGCAACGAAGCCGATTGGGCCGACCTCAACCTGCTCGCCCTGGACATCCACAGCCCGGAAGACATGCCGGCAAATCTCAGCGTCGAAGCAACCCTGTGCAAACGTCCCAGCGCAGGCGACAACGCCCTCACGGCGCAAGCCCGGTGAAGGCAATAGGAGGCACGATGCAACGCCCCATCTGGATACTCGCGCCCTGCCTGCTCGGCGCGGCCCTGTTCGCCCAGTCGCTGCTCGCCGCCAGCCTGGTACCGCCGGCTGGCTACTATGCGCCGGTGGCGGTCAGCGACAAGCAGGCGCAAGCCTGCCAGGCAACACCACAGCCCTACACCGACAAACTGGTGTTCCGCAGCAAGTACGAAGGCTCGGGCAAAGCCCGCGCCACCCTCAACAAGGCGTCGGAAAAGGCCTTCCGCGACAAGACCGCCGCCATCACCGAGCTGGAGCGCGGGGTCAGTAAACAGGTCACGCAGTACCTGCGCCACGGCCAGGCCGAGCAGCTCGAATGTGCCCTGCAGTGGATGAGCGAGTGGGCCGAGGCCGACGCCATGCTCAGCAGCGACTACAACCACACCGGCAAATCGGTGCGCAAATGGGCCCTGGGCAGCCTGTCCTCCGCCTACCTGCGCCTGAAATTCTCCGAGTCGCGGCCACTGGCAGCCTATGCGCAGCAAACCCGGCTGATCGAAGCCTGGTTGAGCAAGATGGCCGAACACAGCGTGCACGACTGGAGCGATCTGCCACTGAAGAAAATCAACAACCACAGCTACTGGTCCGCCTGGTCGGTGATGGCCACCGCCATCGCCACCGACCGCCGTGACCTGTTCGACTGGGCGGTGCAGCAGTTCCGGGTCGGCGCCAACCAGGTCGATCCTGACGGCTACCTGCCCAACGAACTGAAACGCAGCCAGCGCGCGCTGGCCTACCACAACTACGCAATGCCGCCGCTGATGATGCTCGCCGCCTTCGCCCAGGCCAACGGCGTCGACCTGCGCGAAGAAAACCAGGGCGCACTCAAGCGCCTGGCCGAGCGGGTGCTGAACGGGGTGGATGACCCGGACGACTTCGCCCGCACAACCGGCAAGCACCAGGACATGCAAGACCTGAAGAAACCCAGCAAATACGCCTGGCTGGCGCCCTACTGCACGCTCTATGCCTGCTCGGCCGACACCCAGGCATTCAAGCAGGAGATGGGCCCCTTCAATAACTACCGCCTCGGCGGCGACGTGAGCCAGCTGTTCGACCCGAAGAAGCGCAAAGGCAGTTGATTCACCTCAAGCGCTGAAGGCTTACCAGGTTCCACCAGCACGCGATAAAGCCCGTCCACGGACGGTGTGAAACACCCTCCCGTTCGCGGGGGGAAAGGGGGGCTTGCGAGCCTCGGAAGAGTTGCTACTCACCGGAGATCTACGGATGGTCTTTTCATCCAACGTATTCCTGTTCCTGTTCCTGCCGATCTTTCTCGGCCTGTATTACTTGAGCAGCAATCGCTATCGCAACCTGCTGATCCTGATCGGCAGCTACGCCTTCTACGCCTGGTGGCGGGTGGATTTCCTCCTGCTGTTCGTCGCGGTCACCCTGTGGAACTACGGTTTTGGCCTGCGCATCTATCGTGCCGGCGTGCGCAGCAAGGCTGCGCAACGCTGGGTGATCTGGGGCGTGGCCGGTAACCTGGCGACCCTGGGTTACTTCAAGTACGCCAACTTCGGTGTGGCAAACATCAACAAGGTATTGGAAGGCGCCGGCTTAGAGCCGTTTCTACTGACCCATGTGATCCTGCCGATCGGCATCTCCTTCTATATCTTCCAGTCGCTCAGCTACCTGATCGACGTGTACCGCGGCGACACCAAGCCCACGGAAAACCTGATCAACTTCGCCGCCTTTATCGCCCTGTTTCCGCAACTGATTGCCGGGCCGGTATTGCGCTACAAGGATCTGGCCGACCAGTTCACCGACCGCACCCATAGCCTCGACAAGTTCTCCGAAGGCGCCACCCGTTTCATGCAGGGCTTCGTCAAGAAAGTGTTCATCGCCGACAGCCTGGCACCTCTGGTCGACCACATCTTTGCCCTGCAAGACCCCAGCACCGGCGACGCCTGGCTGGGCATGCTCGCCTACACCGCGCAGCTGTATTTCGACTTCTCCGGCTACAGCGACATGGCCATCGGCCTGGGCCTGATGATGGGTTTCCGCTTTATGGAAAACTTCAACCAGCCCTATATCAGCCAGTCGATCACCGAGTTCTGGCGGCGCTGGCACATCAGCCTGTCGACCTGGCTGCGCGACTACCTGTACGTGCCGCTGGGCGGCAACCGCAAGGGCACCTTCAACACCTACCGCAACCTGTTCTTGACCATGCTGCTCGGTGGCCTGTGGCATGGCGCCAACTGGACCTTCCTGATCTGGGGCGCCTGGCACGGCCTGTGGCTGACGATCGAGCGCCTGTTCGGGGTGAACGCCGCGCCCAAGATGATCCATCCCCTGAAGTGGCTGCTGACCTTCTTCCTGGTGATGCTCGGCTGGGTGATCTTCCGCGCCGAGAACCTGGACATCGCCTGGCGCATGTACAGCGCCATGTTCAGCCCGGCGCTCTTCAGCGGCCAGGGCTGGCAGCTCAGCGAACTCAACAGCGCCAGCATCAGCGACCTGCAGATCGCCACCTTGCTGTTGGCTTATGCGGTCATGGCCTTTTGTGGCCTGCGCCAGTTCTATCGCCACCAGGCACTGGATGCCCGCGCCGATGGGCCGGCGACCGACCTGGCGCGCAGGGTCAAGGCCGTGCCTGGCGATGAGTCGGGGCTGGTGGTTGGCAGCGGCGGGATGCTGGTGCAACAAGCCACTTGGAGCGCCGCCATGCCGCGCTACCTGGTACGGGCCACGTTGCTGCTGCTGTTCTGCGCCTCGCTGTTGAAGCTCTCGGCGCAGAGCTACTCCCCCTTTCTTTATTTCCAATTCTGAATGAGGCCGAGCATGACGCGTCCATTACGCAAACTCTACGTCGCCCTGTTCCTCGGCGTGCTGACCCTGCTGCTGCTCTGGTCCCTGCGCGGAGTCCTGAGCTACCAGGCCCCCAACCAGTTCAGCGTGCTCGACGGCAACCTGGCGACAAGCTTCGAGAACCATTACGACAAGCAATTTCCGATCAAGCAGCTCGGCACCAATGTCTGGGCCGCGCTGGACTACGTGCTGTTCAACGAAGGCCGCCCCGGGGTGGTGATCGGCCAGCACGACTGGCTGTACTCGGATGAAGAGTTCAAGCCGGTGGCCGACGGTCAACAGAACCAGCGCGACAACCTGGCGCTGATCCAGGGCGTGCGCGACCAGCTGGCGCAACACGATGTGCTGTTGCTGCTGGCGATAGTGCCGGCCAAGTCGCGTCTGTACCCGGAGCACGTCGGCGACAACCGCATCAGCAGCCAGCGCAAGGACCTCTACCAGCGCTTCCACCGCGCGGTGCGCCGCGCCGACATCGCCGCACCGGACTTGCTCGCCACCCTGCAGGCCGAGAAGCACAGCGGTCAGCTGTTCCTGCGCACCGACACCCATTGGACCCCGCTGGGCGCCGACCTGGTCGCCCGCCAACTGAGTGAAGCCATCAGCCGCTCGCTAGTCCTCAACGGCCAACCGCAGGCATTCGTCACCCAGCCAACCAGGCAGAAGCCGCTGCAGGGCGACCTGACCAGCTTCCTGCCGCTGGCGCCGCTGTTCGAGCAACTGCTGCCCGAACCCGACCAGCTGCAACAGTACCAAACCCAGGCGGCGGACGCGGCCGGCGGCAGCGATGCGCTGTTCGCCGACAGCGACATGCCGGTGGCGCTGGTCGGCACCAGCTACAGCGCCAACCCCAACTGGAATTTTTCCGGCGCTCTGCGCCAACACCTGCAGCGCGACCTGAGCAACCACGCCGAAGACGGCCAGGGCCCGATCCTGCCGATGCTCAAGTACCTGCAAAGCGACGAGTTTGCCAATGCCGCGCCGCAACTGGTGATCTGGGAATTCCCCGAACGCTACCTGCCGATGGCCAACGACCTCAGCGGCTTTGATCAGGCCTGGATAACCAAGCTGAAAAGCAACAGCAGCCAGCAACGCCTGGCCAGCAGCCACAGCCATTGAATCGGCCCTCCGCCGGAGGGCTCACCCCGCACATGGTCGACAGATCATTTTGTTAAATCACATGGAGCACTACCCATGAACAGATCAACCAAATGCAACTGGATGTCGTATGCCTGCGCCATTGCCCTGGGCATCGGCGCCCTGCCCGCCCAGGCCGGCGAAGGTGGCCTCTACGCACCGCTCGCGCCCAAGGGATCGGCTTTCGTGCGCGCCTATAACGCCAGCAACAGCGAGCTCAGCGTCAGCGTCGGCAACACCGAGCTCAGCGACATTGCCCCGCTGGGCTCCAGCGACTTCAGCTATCTCCCGGCCGGCAGCTACAGCGCCCAGGTCGGCAGCGACAGCCTGGCGGTGAAACTCGACCCCGACCACTTCTACACCCTGGTCAACCAGCCAGGCGCAGAGCCCAAGCTGGTGGAAGAGGCCGCCTTCCAGAACAAGCAGAAAGCCCTGCTGCGGGTGCAGAACCTGTCCGATAGCACGCTCAGCCTGAAGACCGCCGACGGCAAGGCCGCGGTGGTCGACAACGTCGCCCCGGACGGCAACGGCGAGCGCGAGGTCAACCCGGTCAAGGTCAGCCTGGCGCTGTTCGATGGCAACCAGAAAATCAGCGACCTCAAGCCCGTAACCCTGGCACGCGGTGAGGTGGTCAGCCTGTACATCACCGGCAACGGCAGCAAGCTCTCGCCGGTGTGGGTCAAGCGCCCCGCCCAGACCGACTAGGCAACCCGGACAACAGCCAAGGTCGGCAATAGACCGACCTGCAAATAGCGCCTTCATGAGGAGGCGTTTTGGAGTGATGCCCCCAGTGCTGTTCGCTCAGCCAGGGTAACTGGACACCCGCCAAGTGCGGGGCACGTCCAACCGAGTGCATAAACGCTTTAGGAGTACCAACATGATTCCAGTAATTCTTTCCGGTGGTAGCGGTTCGCGCCTATGGCCCCTCTCGCGCAAGCAGTTCCCCAAGCAGTTCCTCGCCCTCACTGGCGAAGACACCCTGTTCCAGCAAACCATCAAGCGCCTGGCCTTCGATGGCATGCAGGCACCGCTGCTGGTGTGCAACAAGGAACACCGTTTCATCGTCCAGGAACAACTGCACAGCCAGCAACTGGAGTCCCAGGCGCTGCTGCTCGAACCCTTCGGCCGCAACACCGCGCCGGCGGTGGCCATCGCCGCCATGAAGCTGCTCGCCGAAGGCCGTGACGAGCTGCTGCTGGTCCTGCCCGCCGACCATGTGCTGGAGAACCAGCAAGCCTTCCAGGCTGCCTTGGCGCTGGCCAGCAAGGCCGCCGAGAAAGGCGAAATGGTGCTGTTCGGCATCCCGGCCGTGCGGCCAGAAACCGGTTACGGCTACATCAAGTCGGTTGCCGACCCCCTGCTGCCAGAAGGCGTGATTCGCGTGCAGTCCTTCGTCGAGAAACCCGACGAGGCGCGCGCCCGTAAATTTGTCGAGTCCGGCGACTACTACTGGAACAGCGGCATGTTCCTGTTCCGCGCCAGCCGCTACCTGGAAGAACTGAAGAAGCACGACGCCGACATCTACGACACCTGCCTGCTGGCGCTGGAGCGCAGCGAAGTCGAGGATGACGTGGTGAATATCGACGAAGCTACCTTCGCCTGCTGCCCGGATAATTCCATCGATTACTCGGTGATGGAAAAAACCACCCGCGCCTGCGTGGTACCGCTCGATGCCGGCTGGAACGACGTCGGCAGCTGGTCGTCGATCTGGGACGTGCACGAGAAGGATCGCCACGGCAACGTCACCATGGGCGATGTCATGGTGCACAACAGCCGCAATTGCCTGGTGCATGGCAACGGCAAGCTGGTCTCGGTGATCGGCCTGGACGACATCGTCGTGGTGGAAACCAAGGACGCCATGATGATCGCCCACCGCGACCACGTGCAGGACGTCAAGACCGTGGTCAACCAGCTCAACGAGCAGGGCCGCAGCGAAACCCAGAACCATTGCGAGGTCTATCGGCCTTGGGGTTCCTACGACTCGGTGGACATGGGAGGGCGCTTCCAGGTCAAACATATCTCGGTAAAGCCTGGCGCCACCCTGTCCTTGCAGATGCACCATCACCGTGCCGAACACTGGATAGTGGTATCGGGCACCGCCGAGGTGACCTGTGACGACAAGGTGTTCCTGCTTACCGAAAACCAGTCCACCTATATCCCCATGACCTCGGTGCACCGCCTGAGCAACCCCGGCAAGATCCCCCTGGAAATCATCGAAGTGCAATCGGGCAGCTACCTCGGTGAAGACGACATCGAGCGCCTGGAAGACGTCTACGGCCGCAGTCAGGCAACGCCGCTGAGCATCGTCGCCCACTGAGTCGAGGTTAAACCCGCGGCAAACAGACGCCGGCCCTTGTCACAGACAGGGCCGGCGTTGCTGGTTCTGGCATCCGCCAGCACGGCGCATGTCGCCCCGGCCTTGTGTAGGATAGGGTCCTGTGTAGTCCACCAAGGCCCACCCCCTATGCTATTCGGCGCAATACTGGTTCTGAGCTGGCTGATCCTGCTGATCCGCTACCCGAGCAAAGCCCTGCCTATCTCCCTGGCCGCCTTGATCGGCCTGGGCCTGGTGGCTAGCTGGGTGCTCTGGCAGGAAGGCCGCGAGATGCGCCACCTGGCGCATGTGCAACTGCGCATGGTTTACGATCCGCAGAACTGCCCAGCCAACCGCCCCCTCGCGCTGCAGTTGAAAAACGGCAGCGACGCCGCCCTGCTCGAACTGCACTGGAAGATCGCCGCCTACCGCCCCGGCGACAGCGTCAACCTGGTCGAACACCTCTACGAATCCCCGCGCTACAGCGGCCCCGGCAAACTGCTGCCAGGCGCCACCTGGCAGGACTGCCTGCCCCTGCCGACCCTGCGCAGCGGCTACCGCGCCAGTACCCTGGAATTCCGCGCCGAACGCCTGCAGGGCAGTTTCAGTCACTGATTCACTCTCTTGACCTGCATGCCCCCCGACAACCCCCACAAGGATGCCCGCATGACCCAGCCCAGCGCCCTGATCACCGGCTGCTCCAGCGGCATCGGCCGCGCCCTGGCCGACGCCTTCAAACAGGCCGGCTATCAGGTGTGGGCCAGCGCCCGCAACGATGCCGACCTCGCCACGCTCGGCGCGGCCGGTTTTACCGCGGTACAGCTGGACGTCAACGACAGCCTGGGCCTGGACCAACTGGCCGAACGCATGCAGGCGGAGATTGGCGGTCTGGACGTGCTGATCAACAACGCCGGTTACGGCGCCATGGGGCCGCTGCTCGATGGCGGCGTCGGGGCCATGCGCCGGCAGTTCGAGACCAATGTCTTCGCCCTCGTCGGCGTGACCCGGGCGTTTTTCCCGCTGCTGCGACGCAGCAAGGGTCTGGTGGTGAATATCGGCAGCGTTTCCGGGGTATTGGTCACCCCCTTCGCCGGCCCCTACTGCGCCTCGAAAGCCGCCGTGCATGCCCTCTCCGATGCCCTGCGCCTGGAACTGGCACCCTTCGCCATTGGGGTCATGGAAGTGCAGCCCGGCGCCATTGCCTCCAGCTTCGGCGCCAGTGCCAGCCGCGAGGCCGAGCAACTGATTGCCCAAGGCTCGCCCTGGTGGCCGCTGCGCGAAGGCATCCGCGCCCGCGCCAAGGCCTCGCAGGACAACCCTACCCCGGCCGACCAATTTGCCCGTGAACTGCTCGCCGCCGTGCAGCGTGCCAAGCCCCCGCGCCTGTTGCGCCTGGGCCATGGCAGCCGCACCATGCCGTTACTGGCTACGCTAATGCCCAAGGGCCTGCTCGAAGCCGTGCTGAAAAGACGCTTCGGCCTCAATCGGGCGCTGTAACCGTCCTTTCCAGTTCGCACGGAGCACACTGTGAATACCCCTTCTGTCGCCATGCATCGCTACGCCATTGGCGGGGTCATAGCCGTGATCCTGCTCAACCTGCTGCTGCGCAGCCTGGTCAGGCTCGGGGGCCCGTTGACCACCCTACTGGTCGCCTTCATCGTCGCCGCGGCAATGGCCCTGTGCTTCGCCTGGCGCACACGCCGCGCGCCCTCCCCTGGTGAGCGGCGGCGTCTGGTCGGTCTCTATGGCGGCATGCTCGGCTTGCTCTATCTCGGCCTCCTGGCGCTGATGGAGCTGAAGGACGCCCCCGGCGCGATGGGCCTGCTGATCTTCGCCTTGCATTACCTGTGCTACCCGCTGTTTGCCCAGCTGCTGTTTTCCGAGCGCTTCTTCAAACGCTTCGACTAGCGGCGATTCACTGGGCTCACCCTGGCGCCCGGCAGAATCCCGGCCCGTCTCCAGGCTGGCCGGACGTCGCGCCACCGGCGGTCGTGAACCCAGTGCGGCTGAGCGCATCGCCGGATAGACCGGTAACAGCCCATTCCCAACCGTTTTAAACCCTGTTCCAAATGGATATAACCCCAAATGTCCCTCTCAACTAAGGTCATTTACAGGACTTGATCGAAGAGAGCATGCACGTGTGCCGTGGACTCATGGCTGCGGGCATGACGATGAGCCCTGACCAAACCGGCTCACCCCGTACAAGAGGAAACCCCGATGCCCCCCTTCCCACACCTTGTCGTTACTGTGGCAGTGCTCAGTGGATTCTTGCTGATGCCAGTTGCCTCGGCCGAAGAGACCGCTTTCGTCGCCGCCAAAGCATCCGAACTGCAATGGGCTCCTGCACCGTCGGTAGGTCCAGGCGCCATGATGACGGTGATTGAAGGTGACCTGAAAACCAGCGAGCCCTTTACCCTGCGCTTGATGTTACCCGCCAATTCGGCCATCGGCGTGCATACGCATCCTACGACCGAGCGCGTCACCGTGATCTCGGGCAACTTCTACCTCGGTATCGGCGACAAGCCAGACCCGGCCGCCGCCGTGACCTACCAGGCCGGCGACACCGTGATCATCCCCGGGGGAATGGCCATGTTCGCTGGCACCGGTGCCGACGAAGCCGTCCTGCAATTGCACGGCAATGGTCCCTGGGGCATCACTTACCACGACCCGGCCGATGATCCGGCCAACCACTGACCCGCGCGGGCAACAGGCGATCTTGGCAATCCCCCAACGGAAGGGCGGGTGACACTGCAGCGGGGAGCACTATTGCGTTCTCCTCGCAAGTGACCGCGCCCGCTCAGCCCCGGGAACCAGGCGGGGTGGCAGCGACTCTATACTCAAACAAGGTCACTCATGAGTAAGAGGCAGGTGATGCCTGCACCGACGTCTGTCAACCAGGAGACCCACTATCTCCACCGTGCACTGCGCACCCTTAGCGGCTGCAATAGGGCCTTGTTGCGCGCCGAGAACGAAGCCGCCCTGCTTCAGGAAATCTGCCGGGTGATCGTCGATGAGTCCAGTTACTGCCTGGCGTGGGTAGGGCGTGCCGAGCACGACAAGGCGAAGACGGTGACCCCGCTCGCCTTTGCCGGCGTCGACCAGGCCTACATCGATTCACTGCACATCTGTTGGGCCGACAACCCGCGCGGTCGTGGCCCTTCCGGCACCGCGATCCGCTCCGGCCAGCCGAGCCTGACCCACAACCTGCTCACCGATCCGAACACCGCGCCCTGGCGCAAAGGCGCCATCAAGCATGGCATTGCCTCGGTGCTGTCGCTACCGCTGCGGGTCAACGGTGAAATCTTTGGCGCCATTGGCATCGGCGCCCCGGAACCCGACGCCTTCGGTGACCAGGAGCTGGAGCTGCTGAGCGAGGCCGCCGAAGACCTGGCCTTCGGCATCCAGGCCCTGCGCAGCAAGGCCCGGCGCATTCAGGCCGAACAGGAGGTCCAGCGTCTCAATCGGGCCCTGTCGACCCGGGTAGCGGTCAACCATGCGCTGATCCATGCCAGCAACGAACCTGCGCTGCTCAAGGAAGTCTGCCGGGTGCTGGTGGCCGAATGTGGCTACCGCCTGGCCTGGGTCGCCTTCCACCAGGAAGACCCCGCCGAGCCGGAACGCCAGGTCGCCTACGCCGGCAACGATCATGGCTTCATCGCGCGCGGCCAGGTCTGGGCCTCCAGCCCCGAGGGCAAGGCCTACATCCAGCGGCTCGATGCGGAACTCGAAACTGGCCGGCCACTGGTCATCCGCCACCTCCTCGATGCCCCTTTAGATGAACAGCTGGAGGAAGCCATCGAGCACGGTTTCGCCTCGGCCATTGTGCTGCCGCTGCGGGTCGACGACCGGCTGATCGGCAAACTGGTGATCATGGCGATCGAGGCCGATGCCTTCGACGAGCAGGAAGTCGAACTGCTGTTCGCCACGGCCAACGACCTGGGCTTCGGCATCGCCACCCTGCGCACCCGCGCCCGTGCCTTAGAGGCCGAGGCCACCATCAGGCGCATGGCCTATACCGACGAGCTGACCGGCCTGCCCAACCGCCTGCGTCTGCGCGAACTGCTGGAACAAGCAATCGCCGAGGCCAAGCACGAGCACCGGCCGCTAAGCCTGCTGTACCTGGAAGTCGGGCGCAACCAGGCGATCAGCGAAACCCTCGGCTATCGCGAAGGCGACCTCCTGCAGGAGGCAATCGCCGCGCGCCTGGCGCAGGCGATAGGCCCGACTATCCCGCTGGCACGCCTCGGCGAGTTCGAGTACGCCGTGCTGGTGGCCAGCGGCGGTGCCGAGCAGGCCTCGCAGTTGGCACAGAAAATCCTGGTCGCGCTGTACGAGCCGATCGACCTGGCCGGCCTGCTTCTCGACGCCCGCGCCACTATCGGCATCGCCCTCTACCCCGGTCATGCGACCGAGCCGGATGCCCTGCTGCGGCGCGCCGGCAGCGCCATGGACCAGGCCAAACGCAGCGGCGACAGCTATGCCCTGTACAAGGGCGACCTGGATCGCGAATGCGCCAAGCACCTGACCCTGATGAGCGACCTGCGCCGGGCGATCGAGGGCAACCAGCTGCTGCTGCACTATCAGCCCAAGCTGCAGATCGCTACCAACAAGGTATGTGGCAGCGAGGCCCTGGTGCGCTGGCAGCACCCGCAACACGGCCTGCTGCCGCCCAACGAGTTCATCAAGCTGGCCGAGAACACCGGTTTGATTACCCCGCTCACCTACTGGGTGCTCGACGCCGCCCTGGCCCAGGGCTATGCCTGGCGCGAGGAAGGCGACGCGCGACCGATCTCGGTCAACCTGTCGGCGCGCGACCTGCGCGATCCCAAACTGCTCGACCGGATAAGGGGCGCCTTCGCCACCTGGGGCGCGCAGCCGGACTGGATCGAGTTCGAACTGACCGAAAGCGCGTTGATGGAAGACCCGGTGGCGGCGCGGGAGACCCTGATCCAGCTGCGCAACCTCGACAGTCGCCTGACCATCGACGACTTCGGCACCGGCTACTCGTCGCTGGCCTACCTGCAGAAACTGCCGGTCAACTCGCTGAAGATCGACCAGTCCTTCGTCACCCGCATGCTCAGCGACGACGATGACTCGGCGAAGATCGTCCGTTCGATTGTCGAACTGGCGCACAACCTCGACCTCGAGGTCGTCGCCGAAGGGGTGGAAAACCGCGAAACCCTGATCCGCCTGGGCAACTTTGGCTGCGACATCGCCCAGGGCTTCTCGATCAGCCAGCCAATTCCCGGCGACAAATTCCGCGCGTGGGAGGCGCTGTCGAACTGGCATTGAGGGCTTCTAGGCTACGAGCCGTGCGGCACTCGGCGCTGTCCCTAGCGGCCAAGCCCCAAGTCCCGCGCCAATGGCGCGGAGGGCTTGGGTTTGCGAAACACCAGCACGTTACCGAGCATCACCAAGACCAGACCGAACAATGCCGGCGCCGTCCACTGGTAGCCCTCGACGAACACCGAGATATTCAGCGCCACTACCGGAAACAGCACCGTGCAGTAGGCCGCCCGCTCCGGCCCCATGCGTCCGACCAGAGTCAGGTAGGCGGTAAAGCCGATCACCGAGCCGGGAATCGCCAGGTACAGCAATGAACCGACATAGCGCGTACTCCACTCGAAGCCGAACGGCGTGCCGTTGACCAGGCAGATCACCGCCAGCATCAAGGCGCCGTAGAGCATGCCCCAGGCGTTGGTGGTCAGCGGCTTGAGACCGGCCTTCTGCTGCAGGCTGGAGAGCAGATTGCCGGCGGAAAAGCACAGGGTGCCGATCAGCGACAAACCGATGCCCAGCAGGGTTTCCCGACTGGCCGCATGGCCGGCCAGCTCGGGCCAGAACAGCAGACCGAGGCCGGCCAGCCCCAGGGCACCGCCGGCCAGGACATTGCTGGCGATCCTCTGTTTGAAGAACACCCTGGCATTCAGCGCATTCCACAGGGTTGCCGTGGAGAAAATCACCGCGACCAGCCCGCTGGGGATCCACTGACTGGCGGTGTAGAAACACAGGAAGTTGAGGCAGAACAGGCACAATCCCTGGATCAGGCAGATCACCTGGCCACGCCTATCGAGCGTCTGCAGACGGCCACTGAGCAGCAGCACGGCAAACAGCACCGCCGCCGCCAAGGCGAAGCGATAGGCAATCGAGGCGGCAATCGCCACCTCGCCCATCTGCAGCTTGATGGCGATCCAGGTGGTGCCCCAGATCAGCACGGTCAACAGGTATAACGACAGGTTCATCGGACGACTCCCAGTGGATGGCGCCAGTCTGCTCCGTACCTGCCGTGGGCACTTGCATAAAGTTGCGGGTTTTGTCAGGCCCTGAGCGGCGCCCGCCCACTCCATGTGCGCTAGCGCACAGACCACAAGGGGCGATGCGCAGAGCCTGATTCGAGGTGTATGAAAACGTGTTCGCCGCCGTACCGGACTTTTCTCTCCTGGCGCGGTCAAAAGGCAGAGGTTGCCGGCAACAGGCACCACAACAGGGTATTAGTTATGACGACAATGAATAGTTTTCGCCCCATGCTCGGAATGGCCGCTGTCCTTGCGCTCAGCGCATGCATGTCCAGCCCCCCGCCTGCCACGCCGTACCCGCAGGCCCCGTACCAGGGTAGCGCTGAACCAAGAAGCATCTATTCCGGCTACGGCAGAGTGGAGTCGATTGACAGCGCCCCGCAGGAATACCAGGGCGTCGGTGGAACCGGCTTCGGTCTCGGATCTGTGGCAGGAGCGGTAATCGGTGGGGTGGCGGGCCACCAGGTGGGTGGTGGCAGCGGCAACACGGCGGCGACAATCGCCGGGGCAGCAGGCGGTGCCTATATCGGCCACCAGCTTGAAAAACGCAAACAGGCTGAGAACGCCTACAGGGTAACCGTGCGCATGGAAAACGGCTCCTATCAGACCCTGATCCAACCAAGCATCGGCGACCTCAGAGTCGGTGACCGCGTGCGTATCGACAATGGTGCCCTGCAGCGCTACTAGCACGATCCGTAATTCCGGCGCCTGAGGTCCTGAAAAGACGATGCCACGCTTCGCCACAGAGCCTCAGGAAGGATGAACCTCAGAGTTCGCAGGGGGGATGTGAACTGTCCTATGCTTTCTTAAAGAGCATCAGGACAGTGACCTGTGAGGATTGAGCATGCATCCCTTGTTAGAGGAACTTCACCATTATCATCATACTATTTCCGCCACCATCAATCAGATGACAGGCTTGCTCGGCAAACTCGAAAAAGATGCCTGTGACGCGACTGATCGTCAGCAACTTTTTGCGTTACTGGAGTCTCTGCATGGTGACGCCGAAACCCGCCACCATCAGAACGAAGAACTCATTCGCCGTCAGTTATTAATGACGCGTGCCCCGGTGCATCCGCGCGTGCTGAATATAGAGCGCGACCATCAGGGCTTTGCGCGCATTGCCAGCCAGCTCAAGGCGCTCGAGCACTCAAACCATACGCCCCAAGAAATAGCCACGTTCATCAAGGATTACATCGAAAAGTACTATGACCACCTGGACAGCGAGGAAAATATCTTCTTCCCCCTGGCGGATAAGTGGCTAAGCGATATCCAATGGCAGGAAATCAAGCAACAGTGGCAGGTATCCGGCTCTTAGGGCCGTCTGGCGGGGTTGAATTCGGACGTGGGTCGGCTGCGGCGCGCGGCGACAACCCACAAGCGTTGTGCCGCGCCGAAACACATGGGTGCACTGCCTGTGGCGAGTGACACCCGTGGGATCGTGGATTATTCAAGCTAATGGACTGGCGCTGAAAGGCGCCGGCTCGAGCGCCAGTCGTACCGCGCAGACGCTCAAGCCGGGGCAATCTTGTCCAGCACCTGCTCCAGAGTGCTGACGCTGCGTTCGATGTGGGTCAGCTTGTCGAGGCCGAACAGGCCGATGCGAAAGGTCTGGAAATCCGCCGGCTCGTCGCACTGCAGCGGCACTCCGGCGGCAATCTGCAGGCCTTGCGCGGCGAACTTCTTGCCGCTCTTGATCTCGGCGTCATCGGTGTAGCAGACCACCACTCCGGGCGCCTCAAAGCCGGCCGCGGCGACACTTTTGAAGCCCTTGCGGGTCAATAGCGCGCGCACCCGATCACCCAACTCCTGCTGGCTCGCACGAACCGTGGCGAAGCCCAGGCATTCGGTTTCCTGCATCACGTCGCGAAAACGCGCCAGGGCATCGCAGGGCATGGTGGCATGGTAAGCATGGCCGCCCTGCTCGTAGGCCTGCATGATCTGCAACCACTTCTTCAGGTCACAGGCGAAACTGCTGCTCTGGGTCGCCTCGACACGCTGCTGGGCCAACTGGCTGAGCATCACCAGGGCACAACAGGGGGAACCGCTCCAGCCTTTCTGCGGCGCGCTGATCAGCACATCGATGCCACAGGCTTGCATGTCGACCCAGAGCGCCCCCGAGGCGATGCAGTCGAGGACGAACAGGCCGCCGACAGCGTGCACGGCGTCGGCAACGGCGCGCAGGTAGTCATCGGGCAGAATCATCCCCGAGGACGTCTCTACATGGGGCGCGAACACCACCTGCGGCTTTTCCGCCTGGATGCTCGCAACCACTTCGGCAATCGGCGGTGGGACAAAGGCGGCCTGGGGGCCGGTCTCGATCGGCCGGGCCTTGAGCACCAGGGCCTCGGCCGGGATATTGCCCATCTCGAGAATCTGCGACCAGCGATAGCTGAACCAGCCGTTGCGGATCACCAGGCACTTCTGCCCGGTGGCCAACTGGCGAGCCACCGCCTCCATACCGAAGGTGCCACTGCCGGGCACTATCGCCACCGCGTGGGCGTGGTAGACCTGCTTGAGCGTGCGCGAGATGTCGCGCATCACCTGCTGGAACGCTTGCGACATATGGTTGAGGGAGCGGTCGGTGTAGACGACCGAGTATTCGATCAAACCATCGGGGTCGATATCGGGGTAGCGGTCTGACATGAGTGACTCCTGTGAGGATCAGAGCATTCTCTCGACCCTGCCCGAAGCCTGGATAAATGACAAGGCTGTCCAGCGCACGAGTTGCGGCACTTGCCTGAACTTGCGCTTTTCTCGGCGGCGTAGCTGGCAGATCGCCGCGACAGGGGTAGCATGGCGGGGCAGAGGAAATGCCCATGTCACAGCTCGAGCAAAGCCAGGTCTTTCAGTCCATGGCCAGTTCACCCAATTCCAGACTGTTGCACAGCGCCGAGCTGGGCGATGGCTTGGCCGCAGCATTGTGGAGCAACTGCCACGATACCCGCGACTACCAGGCGCCGAGCCACCACACCCTGTCCTGCTACCTGGCTGGCGGCACCGGCACCTTTCGCCGCGAGCGCCCCGAGAGCAAGGGCGCACCGGACAAGCTGTGCATCCTGCCGGCCGGGCATCAGTCGGCCTGGGTGATCAACGGCGAGATCAATCTGGCGCACCTGTATGTCAGCCAGGAGCAATTTGCCCTCGGCGCCGTGCGCCTGCTCGACCGCGAGCCGCGCGAACTGCAACTGCACGAAGCCACCTTCCTCGACGACCCGCAGCAGGCCCAGCGCTTTCGCCAGCTGAGCCGATTGAACTGGCTGGAGCCCGGCGAGCGCCTGCTGACCAGCAGCCTGGCCCACGACCTGCTCAACCATGCCCTGTTGTCCCAGGTCGGCCGGCGCGATGGCCTGCGCCTGACCGGCGGCCTGGCACCTGGACAACGGCGGCGGCTGCGCGAGTATATCGATGCACACCTGGCCGAGCCGCTGAGCCTGGGTCAGCTGGCCGGGCTCTGTGCGTTGTCCGAGTACCACTTCGCCCGGATGTTTCACCTGAGCTTTGGCCTGCCGCCACACCGTTATCTGCTGGCGCGCCGCCTCGAACGCGCCCGGCAGCTGCTGCACGGCAGCCGACTGCCGCTGGGCGAGATCGCCCTGGCCTGTGGCTTTGCCAGCGCCAGCCACTTCAGCAACCGCTTTCGCCAAGCCTTTGCCGCAACACCAGGGCAGTACCGCCTGGCACTCGGCGGCTAAGTGGCCAGCGTTTGCGGGGAGACGGCGCACTGCTACACGACTGCCTACTCCTGACACGCGGGGTAGCTGCTGGCCTGACCGGCACCGGCCGGATTGTGCAAGCGCCTGCTAATCCACCGCCAGCTGTGCCAGAATCATCGGCTTTGCAGCCACCCGGCACCGTCATGTCCAGACTCGCTCCCACTGCCGCTGATTTGCCATGAAGGCCCTGGATGTTCTGCATCTGCGCCAGGCCGACTGGCGCCGGGCATTCCGTGCCGGGGACTTCAGTCGCGGGCTCGGCTATGCCGAGCAAGGCCGCAGCACCCTGCTCAGCCTCAAGGGCGAGACCCTGCTGGCCAGTTGTCGCGGCTCGGGCGCGCAGACCTACCAGCAGCGCATCAACCTGCAGTCCTTCCCCCAGGGCTGGAGCGTCAACGGCCATTGCAGCTGCCCGGTGGGTTTCAACTGCAAGCACGTGGTCGCCGCCCTGCTGACCCTGGAGCGCCAGCAACTGGCGGGTATCGATCTCAGCCCGCTGATAGAAACCCCGGCCGATGTGGTCGAACAGCGCCTGGAGGGCATCGCGCCGCAACCCGTGCTGATGCTCGGCAGCCACGTGCGGGTGCATTTCGATGCGCGCAAGGGGCGCATGCTCGAGCAGACCCAGCACCGCGCCGCCCTGGCCTTCGATTACCAGGGCCAACTGGCCTACGGTAAACCGGCGAACGACCTGCTGGTACGGCAGAGTCCGAGCCTGACCCTGCGCATCATCCGCGATGCCGCCGCCGAGGCGGCACTGCGCCAGCGCCTGGAAGCCGCCGGCCTGCAGGTCGCCCTGCGCCAGAGCGAGGCCCTCGCCGAGCATCCCGGCGAACACTTCGAGTTGCCCGGCGAGGCAGCCTGGCTAGGTTTCGTCCAGCAACAAGTGCCGCTGCTGCGCGCGCAGGGTTGGCGGATTGAGCTGCAGCCGGAATTTCGCTACAACCTGGCGCAGGTCGACGACTGGTACGCGACAATCGAAGAAACGCCCGAACACGACTGGTTCGACCTGGAGCTGGGCATCGAAGTCGAGGGCCAGCGCATCAGCCTGCTGCCGATCCTGCTGCAGGCGATCCGCCACAAACCCTGGCTGCTCAATCGCGACGCCCTGGCCCAGCGCCAGGATGAGGAAATACTGCTGGTCAGCCTGCCGCAGAGCAACAAGCACATCGCCCTGCCCTTCGCCCGCCTCAAGCCCTTGTTGACCACCCTGGGCGAACTGTTCTTCCGCGAGCCGGGCGAGTCCAGCCAGCGCTTGCGCCTGCCACGCGCCGACGCCGCACGCCTGAGCGAACTGGAACAAGGCCCGGCGCTGAACTGGCAGGGTGGCGAACAGCTACGCGGCTTTGCCCAGCGCCTGCAGGCGCACACCCTGCAGGAGGTCAGCCCGCCAGCGGATTTGCAGGCCACCCTGCGCCCCTACCAACTGCATGGCCTGGCCTGGATGCAGGCACTGGGCGAACTGGAAATCAGCGGGGTGCTGGCCGACGACATGGGCCTGGGCAAGACCCTGCAGACCCTGGCGCATATCCTCAGTGAGAAACAAGCCGGGCGCCTGGATCGTCCGGCGCTGATCGTCATGCCCACCAGCCTGATCCCAAACTGGCAGGACGAAGCCGCGCACTTCACCCCGCAGCTCAAGGTGCTGGCTCTGTATGGCGCCAAACGCCGCCCGCTGTTCCAGTTGATCGGCGAACACGACATCGTCCTGACCACCTATGCGCTGTTGCCGCGCGACCTCAAGGCACTGGCGGCGCAGCCTTATCACCTGCTGGTTCTCGACGAAGCGCAGAACATCAAGAACCCGCGCAGCAAGGCCGCGCTGGCTGCCGGGCAACTGCAGGCACGCCAACGCCTGTGCCTGACGGGTACCCCGCTGGAAAACCACCTGGGTGAACTCTGGTCGCTGTTCAACTTCCTCATGCCCGGCTGGCTCGGCGACAGCAAGAGCTTCACCCGCGACTACCGCACCCCCATCGAGAAGCAGGCCAACCAGCAGCGCCTGGCGCACCTGCGCGGGCGGATCAAACCCTTCGTGCTGCGCCGTACCAAGGAACAGGTGGCCCGCGAGTTGCCACCCAAGACCGAGGTCACCCACTGGGTCGAACTGACCGCCGCCCAGCGCGATCGCTACGAAACCCTGCGCCTGGCGATGGACAAGAAGGTGCGCGATGAAGTTGCCCGCCAGGGTCTGGCCCGTAGCCAGATCGTGATCCTCGAAGCGCTGTTGCGCCTGCGTCAGGCCTGTTGCGATTTGCGCCTGCTCGGCGATCACGACGCGCAGCTGAAAAGCAGCGATTCGGGCAAACTCAGCGCCTTGCTGGAGATGCTCGAAGAACTGGTCGAGGAAGGCCGCAAGGTGCTGCTGTTCTCCCAGTTCACCTCGATGCTGGCGCTGATCGAAACCGAGCTGCAGGCACGCCGGATCGGCTACACCAAGCTCACCGGCAGCACCCAGGATAGGCGCACCCCGGTGCAGCAGTTCCAGGCCGGAGAGTTTCCGGTGTTCCTGATCAGCCTGAAAGCCGGCGGCGCCGGCCTCAACCTCACCGCCGCCGACACCGTGATCCACTTCGACCCCTGGTGGAACCCGGCGGCCGAGGCCCAGGCCAGCGACCGCGCCTACCGCATCGGCCAGGACAAGCCGGTGTTCGTCTACAAGCTGATCGCCCGCGGCAGCGTCGAAGAGAAGATCCAGCACCTGCAGCAGGCCAAGGCCAACCTGGCGCGCGGCCTGCTGGAAGGCGGCAGCCAGGCGCAGTGGCACATGAGCGAAGACGACCTGCAGGCGCTGTTCGCGCCGCTGAACGATTAAGGATCAACGATCCTCGACACGACCTTTACGGGAGATCAAATCGCCCGCCAGCATATGCCCATCAACCAGTACGTCGCAGTTTGCCAGGCCTGCCTACACTGAGACCACGGCCATCTATCCTGGCGCGGCAGGAGTTCGAGGATTGGATTGCCAGGCACATCCGTCATACCTATAGCACTTGGTGGTGCCTCCATTGACACCAGCAAACGCAGAGACGCCCGCAATGAGAGAAGTCCTGAACCGCTGCACCATCGCTGTCGCCCTGCTGCTGCTCGGTTTACTGATTGCGACGGCCGGAGGCTGGGGCGTGCTGGCCATCACGTTTACCGGGCCGCCAGACGCAATGCTGCGCAACAGCCTGGCCGGCGCAGTTGCCATCGCCTCGCTGGCCGTGCTGATTGCCCTGGGCTTTCGCCGCTGGCGCTGGCGCGCCCTGGCGGCCTATCTCGTCCTGTTCGCCGGGCTGCTGGTCTGGTGGTCGCGCATCGAGCCCTCCAACGAGCGTGACTGGCAGGCGGACGTGGCGGTACTGCCCCATGCCACCATCGAAGGCGATCTGGTCACGGTGCACAACATCCGCAACTTCGACTACCGCAGCGAGACCGACTACACCCCGGCCTGGTACGACAAGCAATTCGACCTGCGCAAGCTGCAAGGGGTCGACCTGGTCGCCGTCTACTGGATGGGCCCCGCCATCGCCCATGTGTTTCTCAGCTTCGACTTCGGCGACGGCGATCACCTGGCCGTGTCGATCGAGACGCGCAAGGAAAAGGACGAGAGCTACTCCACCCTCAAGGGCTTCTTCCGCCAGTACGAGCTGTACTACGTGGTGGCCGACGAGCGCGACGTGATCCGGCTGCGCACCAACTACCGCCGCGACCCGCCGGAAGATGCCTACCTGTACCGAGCCCAAGGGGACATCGAGGATGGCCGGCGGCTGTTCCTCGAGTACATCCAGCGCATCAACTCGCTGCATGCCAGCCCCAAGTTCTACAACACCCTGACCACCAACTGCACCACCACTATCTGGATGAACACCCGGGTCAACCAGCACCACCTGCCATTCGACTGGAAGATCCTGGTCAGCGGTTATCTCCCGGAATTCCTTTACCAACAAGGCCGCCTGGACAGCCATGGCCTGCATTTCGCCGAGCTCCAGCGGCGAGCCCATATCAACGCCCGGGCACAGGCCGCGGATGGCGCAGCGGATTTCTCCATGCGCATCAGGGAGCAGATTACCCCGTGACCTGTCGGCGTAGCGGCCGACTAAAACGCTACAGCGCAGTGAACAGCAGCTTCAAGGGCTAGCGCAACCAGGGAGAAATGGACATGCAGTTCAATTATCGGAGCGTCCTTGCCGCCTCATGGCTGGCCATGGTCGTTCTGCCTCCGGCCATGGCGCTGCCGGCGCAAACCATCGGTGCAGCCCCGGCGGGCGATAGCCTCAAGCGCCCCAGGATCTGCCTGGTCCTGTCCGGCGGAGGCGCACGGGGGGCAGCGCATGTTGGCGTGATCAAGGTGCTCGAAGAGTACCGCGTACCGATCCACTGCATCGCCGGCACCAGCATGGGCGCCCTGGTCGGCGCCTCCTACGCGACTGGCACCTCCATCACGGAAATGGAGAAGATCCTCCAGGAGATCTCGACCGAACTGCTGTTCAAGGAAAACCCGCCGCGCCAGGAACTGGCCATGCGCCGCAAGCAGGATGACTACAGCATCCTGTTCACTCCCGAGGTCGGCCTGCGTGGCGGCGAGGTGAAGCTCGGCAAGGGCCTCGTAACCGGCGTGCAACTCGAGACCGTGCTGCGCCGCCTGTCCAAGGCCAAGGGCCACCACCGGTTCGATGATCTGCCCATTCCCTATCGCGCCGTGGCGACCGACCTGGTGACAGGCAAAGCCGTGGTTTTCAGCGAGGGCGAGCTGGCCAACGTCATGCGCGCCAGCATGTCGGTGCCCGGTGCGGTGGCGCCGGCGGAGTTCAGAGGGATGATCCTGGTTGACGGCATGCTCACCAGCAACCTGCCGATACAAACCACGCGCGACCAAATGGGGGCCGACATCATCATTGCGGTGAACGTCGGCACGCCGCTGCTCAAACGCGAAGACTTGAACGGGATTTTCGGCGTGACCGGACAGATGCTCAGCATCCTGACCGAGCAGAACGTCCAGGCCTCACTGGCCACGCTGCAACCCAATGACATCCTCATCTCACCGGAATTGGGCGACTTTTCGACCAGCGATTTCGATGACCTGGAACAGATCGCGCCCCTTGGCGAAGTGGCCGCACGCAAGGTTGCCGACCGGCTCGCGCAGCTCTCCCTGCCGGCCGGCGAATACGTGGCGCTGCGCCAGCGCCAACAGGTCATCGTGGCAGCCGACCTGCGGCCGGTCGACGAGGTTCGTTTCGTGAATCTGCAGCGCGTCAACCCGCAGACGGCGCAAGCGGCCATGGATACCAAGCCCGGTCAACCGATCGACCAGCCGACGCTGGACCGCGACATGCGCCGTCTCTACGGCACCGGCGACTTCGAGCACGTCAACTATCGCTTCCTCGAGGAGCCGGGCAAACGGATTCTGGCGGTGGATGCCGTGGAGAAATCCTGGGGACCGGACTACCTGCGCTTCGGCCTGGGCCTGTCCAGCGACTTTAGTGGCGACGCCTTCTTCAACCTGCTTGGCAGCTATCGCAAGACCTGGCTCAACTCGCTCGGCGCGGAGTGGCGCACCGACGTGCAGCTCGGCCATACCAGCGGCCTGTACAGCGAGTTCTATCAGCCGTTCACGGCCCAGGGCCCCCTGTTCATCGCCCCGTACGCCGCCATCGAGCGACGCACGGCGGACCTGTATCAGGATGACGACCGCATCGCCAGCTACGAGACGACCTCCACCCTCGCCGGTGTGGACCTCGGTAGCCAGTTCCGGCGCTATGGCGAGCTACGCTTCGGCCTGCTCGGCGGCAAGCTCAAACCGCAACTGGACACCGGGCCGCAGAGCCTTTCTCCGGGCGAAGGCAGTATCACCCAGGGTGCGTTCACCTCCCGGCTGATTCTCGATCAGCTCGACAGCGTGCACTTCCCCCGTTCCGGCTGGCTCGCCGGGATGCACCTGTTCAACGCCAACAGCGCGCTCGGTGCGGACGATGAGTACACCAAGTGGGATGCCGAAGCCAATGCTGTCTATTCGTTCGACAATCACACCTTCAATTTCGCCATCAAGGCCGGCGGCAAACTCGGCAACGACCCGTTGCCGCGTTACAACCAGTTCCAGTGGGGTGGCTTCCTGCAGCAGTCCGGCTACTCGACCGGGCAACTGCTGGGCGAGGAGCTGCAATACGGCAGGCTGATGTATTACCACCGGATCATGCGCGGGAGCATGTTCGAGGGCGCCTACAGCGGCTTCTCGCTGGAAGCCGGCCGGATCGGCAATCCGCTGGTGCCGGGCAATTCGGAGGACTGGCTCAAGTCCGCCAGCGTATTCATCGCCGCCGACAGCCCGCTTGGCCCGGTTTATCTGGGTTACGGGCGCGCCCAGGACGGCAACAGCAGCTTCTATTTCTATCTGGGCAGACCGTTCTAGGTTCTGTACAAACAGTCGCCGGGCGAAGGTCCGTCACGGCAAAAAGTGGCGAGGTACCGTGTTTGCGCCCTCCGCCGCCGGCCGAGCGACTACGCTGGGCTTATCGGTCTCGTAGCTATGCAGCGACCTGCGGGGAGAAAAACCATGTTGCCCACGCCTACCGCCGAGAAGCTGCTGTCTCATGGCCTGCTCGATGTCCTGATTCGCGCCGGCCTGATCGCCGTGCTCGTGATGTTCTGCTTCCAGATCTTCCACCCGTTCCTCAACCTGATGGTCTGGTCGCTGATCCTGGCGGTCACCCTCTACCCGCTGCACCTGAAGATCAGGGGCAAGCTGGGCAACAACGAGGGGCGCAGCGCGACGCTGATCGCGCTGATTGCCATCGGCGTCCTCATGGTGCCGATCTACCTGCTGGGCACCTCGCTGGCCGAATCGGTGGAAAATGCCCTGACCATGGTCAGGAGCGGCAATGTCCATATTCGTCCGCCAGCCGAGTAGGTCGCCGACTGGCCGCTGGTGGGTAAGCCGCTGTATAGCTTCTGGCTGCAAGCCTCCACCGACCTCACAGGCGTGGCACAGAAGTTCACCCCGCAGATCAAGGAACTCGTGCTCATCCTGCTGGGCAAGCTCGCCGGCCTCGGCATGGGCCTGCTGGTGTTCATCGTCGCCCTGATGATCGCGGGCATCTTCATGGCCTACGGCGAGGGCGGCAGCCGAAGCGCGGTGGAAATTGCTTCGCGCCTGTCCGGCCCGGACAGTTGACCGCAGATCATCCAGCTGTGCACCGCCACCATCCGCGCGGTGGCTCAGGAGGTGGTCGGCATTGCCTTCATCCAGATGCTGCTGATCGGCGTCCCCTTCGTCGCCTGACCACCTAATTGTTTTGTCCACACCCTCTCAGAGGTTGTGACAATATCGAGCGCCGTCGCGAGACCGCCGCTGTAGGCGTTCACAAGCTCTGAGCCCCGCAGGGCAAAACATGGCTCTGTACCCGTTAACTGTTGCAACTCGCTTTTGAAGGGTGGGCCGGACAGCGTTCCACCCGCCAAGCGCGAGCATCGCGGGCTTGACGCAGAATGCGCGAGACTGACGAGAGACCCGCCTCGCGGCGTAGCATGAATGCGCGGATTGAATTGTCGTGCGCACCCGTCACCCGACTGCCCCGCCAATGCAACACAGGAAGAAACGCCCGCCATGAGAAAATTCCTGACCCGCTACGCCCTGCTGCTGCTCGGTTTGCTGATTGCGGCAAGCGCAGGTTGGGGCGTGCTGGCCATCCTGTTTACCGGGCCGGCAGAGGCGCTGCTGCGCTACAGCCTGGCAGGCGCGTTTGCCCTCGTGGCGCTGGCCGCGCTGGTTGCCCTGGGCTCGCGCCACTGGCGCGGGCGCGCCCTGGCCCTGGCGCTCCATCTCGTTCAGTTCGCCGCCCTGTTGCTCTGCTGGTACCGCCTCGAACCCTCCAACGAGCGCGACTGGCAGACGGACGTGGCGGTGCTGCCTTATGCGACCATCGAAGGCAACCTGGTTACCGTGCACAACATCCGCAACTTCGACTACCGCAGCGAGACCGACTTCACGCCGGCCTGGTACGACAAATCCTTCGACCTGGCCAAGCTGCAAGGGGTGGATCTGGTCACGTCCTACTGGATGGGCCCGGCCATCGCCCACGTGTTTCTCAGCTTCGACTTTGGCGACGGCGATCACCTGGCCATGTCGATCGAGACGCGCAAGGAAAAGGGCGAGAACTACTCCACCATCAAGGGCTTCTTTCGGCAGTATGAGCTGTACTACGTGGTGGCCGACGAGCGCGACGTGATCCGGCTGCGTACCAACTACCGGCGCAACCCGCCCGAAGAGGTTTACCTCTACAAGCTGCGTGCCCCCATCGAGCAAGGTCGACAGTTGTTCCTGGAGTACATGCAGCGCATCAACGCGTTGCATCAGCAACCCGAGTTCTACAACAGCCTGACCACCAACTGCACCACCGGCATGTGGCTGAATTCCCGGGTCAACCCGCAACACCTGGCGTTCGACTGGCGAATAATCGCCAGCGGCTATGTACCGCAATTGCTCTATCAGCACGGCTTGCTGGACAGCGCCGGCTTGCCGTTCGCCGAGGTCAAGCGCCGGGCCCATATCAATGCCCGGGCGCAGGCTGCGGACGCTGCCGCGGACTTCTCCAGACGCATCCGCATGGACGAGCAAGCGAAGACCGACATAAGCGATCGAGTAGCCGAGGATCCCGCTGGCGCATAGCTCTAACGCCGAATAAACCGACGATTCCCCTGCCCGCAGGCGACCGCAGGCCTGCGTTCGTCCCGAGGGCGGATCGCCCAGAGGTTCGAATCAGCGGGTAAAAGCTCCTGGCAGGAAAGCAGAGGACTGCCCCTCAATCATCGTCCTGACCATCATTCTTCTCTGCCGCGTTGTCCGCCGGGTTGCGGCGCATGCGCGGGCCATCGGTTTGCACCGAGGGGAACCGCGCGGAGGCATAGCGCACCACCAGAATTGCCACTGCCAGCAGCAGGATCGCCCCGGAAATCAGCACCACCCCCATATCCGGGCGATGGTGGTGCGACACGTCAGAGATCAGCAAACGGGTCAGCGCGGTGATCGCCACATAGATCAGGAAACGGATCGGCATATGGTTGGTCTTGAAGTAGATCCCGACCATCGCCCCCAGTTCGAGGTAGATGAACAGCAGCAGGATGTCGTCGACCGTGGTATGGCCCTTCGCGACCATGTCACTGAACGCCATCACCGCCGCCCAGGCAGTGACACCGCCGATGGCGAACAACGCCAGGTAATGAAAGCCCTCGACCAGCAAATTGCCCAGCGATTCGGCCAGCCCATGCAGGTTCTGACGCAGGGTCTCGGCCCAATTCAATTTCAAGATGCAGCTCCTCGGCAGTGGGCTCTCCGTCATGATCGGCCCGCAGGTAACGGCTGGATTATGCAGGATGAGGGCCAGCCAGACGGCCGAGAAGCGCGCTGTGCGGCAATAAGACACGCCCCGCGCACGGGAAGCCGGGCGCCACCGCACAGCGCGGCGCCGCCTCGGATCAGGCTATTCGCTGATCGGTCCGCACTGGGCGGTCGGCATGAGCTGGAGAAATTGTTCCGCACTCATGTGCACCAGACCTTCATGATCGCCCGACTCGAAATACAGGTCCTGGAGGGCCGTCAGCGACTCGTCGATCAGGGTTTCCATCTCGAAGGCGCTGCCCACCGGCGGAATCGCGCCGTTCGCGCAGTCGCTGAAATGCGGGCCGAACTCGTTTTCCCGCGCCAGCCGCCAGTGGCGCTTGGTCAGTTTGCGCACCTTGTTGAGGTCGACCTGATGAGTCGCCGGCACCACCGCCATCAGCCAGTGGCCCTGAAAGTCGTCGAGAATCACCGACTTGGCCACCAGATGCGGCGGTACACCGGCGCGCCGTGCCGCTTCCCGGGCGGTGATCGAGGGATCGTGCTGCAGCATGTCGTAATGGGAGTGCTGCTCGGACAAGTAGTTTTGCAAACGGTTGGCCATGCTCATGATGCACCTCCGTACGTTGGCCTGAGAATCGACGCCAGCCCTCGCCTCCCACTGCAACCCGCGACTGTCGGAGTACTCGACGCACGTTGTGCGAGCCTTCCCCGCCCCGCCTGAGCCGCGTGCAAGAGGCGACTGTTCACTTTATAAGTCTAGTGCATGGACAAACCTGTGATCGATGCACTAGCCAGTCTCGACCGACTGCTTTACACTCCGCCAGTACTGTATATATAAACAGTTTATTGCAACCCATTAGCGTGAAGGCGTAGAGGTGATGAATGGCCGTCGAAGTGGTGTACCGCAGCAGCCGGGATCTGGAGCGTTTATTCATGGATAAAGCCGAAGCCGACCGTCATGACAAGATGCTCGAACTGGCCGAGCTGCTCACCGACGTATTGCAAAAGGCCGTGCCTTCGCTGAACGAGCAGCAAGGCGAAGAGCTGGGTATCTTCATGGCCAAGAACCGCGAAATCTTCGCCAAGGCCTTCAAGAACCAGCCGGATGCGCTGAGCGAGCTGGGCCAAGTCACGCCTGAGTGATGGTCAGACGAGGCGCCGTGAGTGCCTGTGGCAAAACTGCCGAAACGGACTCCCCCGCGATAATGCGAACAACCTTGTAAAACGCCGGCGTCGACTAAGCGGCTCCAGCCTAGCCGACGCTCGCCACTGGTCAACCGCCTAGCGCATATGCACATAGCTGCCCGGCGCGGCTGCCAGCGGCGGGTAGTCCTGGTTGCCCAGGGCCGTCAGTGCTTCGCGTTGCTCGCCGGAGCGCGCCTGAATCCACTCCAGCCATTGCGGCCACCAGCTGCCCTCGTGCTTCTGCGCCTCGCTGTACCAGGCGTGCGGGTCGGCGCTCAGGGTGGCGTGTTCCATGTAGTTGGCCTTGGGGTTGCCCGGCGGGTTGAGGATGGCCTGGATATGCCCGCTGTTGGACAGGATGAAGCGCTTGTCGCCGCCGAGCAGCAGGGCCGAGCGGTAGGCCGTGTCCCAGGGGGTGATGTGATCGTTGATCCCGGCCACACTGAAGCTGTCGACCGTGACCTTCTTCAGGTCGATCGGCAAACCGCAGACCTGCATGCCGCCAGCATGGCTCAGGGCGTTGAGCCTGAAGAAGTCGAGGAAGTCGCCGTGCAGGGCGGCTGGCAGGCGGGTGTTGTCGTTGTTCCAGTAGAGGATGTCGAAGGCCGGCGGCTGCTTGCCGAGCAGGTAGTTGTTGACCCAGTAGTTCCAGATCAGGTCGTTGGGACGCATCCAGGCGAACACTCTGGCCATGTCGCGACCCTCCAGCACGCCCTGCTCGGAAGAGCGGCGCTTGGCCGCCGCCAGGGTCTGTTCGTCGACGAACAGCGCCGCGGGGCTCTCCACTTGACTGTCCAACAGGCTGACCATGTAGGTCGCGCTGGCGACCTTGCGCAACTGCCGCTTGGCCTGCAGATAGCCCTGCAAGACGGCCATGGTCAGGCCGCCGGCGCAGGCGCCCAGCAGGTTGACGTCCTTGCTGGCGGTAATCGCCCGACAGGCGTCAAGGGCCTCCTCGACCGCCTGCACATAATTCGACAGGCCCCAGTCGCGATGGCGGGCTTCCGGGTTGCGCCAGCTCACCACGAACACCTGCAGGCCGTTCTTCAGGGCGTACTGGACGAAACTCTTGCCCGGCGCCAGATCGAAGATGTAGTACTTGTTGATCTGCGGCGGCACGATCAGCAGCGGCCGCGCGTACTGCTGCTCGCTCATCGGCTTGTACTGGATCAGTTCGAGCAACTCGTTGCGGTACACCACCGAGCCAGGGGTGGCCGCCAGGTTGCGGCCAACTTCGAAGGCCTGCTTGCTCACCTGGCTAGGCATGCCGCCGTTGTGCAGCAGGTCGTCGAACAGGTGGCCGATGCCCTTGAGCAGACTGATACCGCCGGAGTTGAACAGTTCCTTGAGTGCCAACGGGTTGAGCAGGCTGTTGGACGGCGCCAGGGCATCGCCGAGCTGGGCTAGGACGAAGCGCACGCGGGCTTGCTCGTCGGCAGGCAGATCGCTCTCGTCGACCCAGGCCGCGAGCTGCTGCTGCCAGACCAGATAGGCCTGCAAACTGCGGCGATAGAAGGGATTGAGCTGCCAGGTGGGGTCCTGGAAGCGGGGATCGCGGCTGTTGGGTGGCAGCACGGTGTCGCCACGCAGCACGCGCCCCAGTTGCCTGCCGAGGGCCAGGGCATGACGGCTACTGTAAATCGGCTGCTTGATGCCCTGCACCGCCAGGGTTCGCAGGGTGGACAGCAGGTTGCGGCCGCGCAAGCCGCCCAGGGCGCTTTGCCCGGCATTGGTAAAGGACGCAGGTACGGGCAAGGTGCCCGACGCAGGTTTCTCTCGCATGGAAAATCATCCTCCGGTCATTCCGGCATGGAGCCGAACGCAAAGGGTTGATCGCCAGGCGCGGCTGGATACCGCCGAACAACCGCGCCAGGCCTCAACCCGCAGATAGGTATCGCCAAGGGCTCAGCTGGCGATGCGCTGCGCGGCCCTGGAGTCGGCAACCGAATAGCGGTGGCCATCCAGTAGCGGCGCGGACGGCGCCAGGGCCGCAATCACGGTCGGCTGGAGGAACCCGAGCAAGGCCTGGCGGGTGTCGTGCCAGGCTGTCTTGTGCTCCATATCGAGAAAGTGTCCGGCATTGCCGATGGTGCGGAACTGACACTGACGGACATGGCCGGCAAACAGGCGGGCATCGGCCGCCGTGGTGTATTCGTCCCACTCGCCGTTGACGAACAGCAGCGGGATCTCGATGGCCTCGGCGCACGCGAGGTAGCACTGGGTATCCTGGGTCAGCACCTCGCGGACATGGAAATGCATCTGCAGGTATTCGTGCTCGGCCAGGTTGCTGATATGCCGCTGGTTGAAGCGCTTGAGCAGCGGCGGCAGGTGCTTGCCGATGGTGCCGTTGATCAGGCAGCCGACGGCGCCGCGGTCGCGGGCCAGGAGCACAGTCAAACCGCGTTCCAGATACTCGCGCATCGGCTGGCTGACCCGCGCGGCGAAGGAATTGATCACCGCCCTCTCGACCCGCCGTGGTCGCTGGGCCAGGGCCAGCAACGTGGCCGCGCCGCCCCAGGAGAAGGACAGCACATGGTTGGCGCGAAAGTGTTCGATCAATTCCAGGAGTATCTCGGCTTCGTCTTCCTTGCGGATCGGTTGATCATGGCGATTGTGCGCTCTCGACTGGCCAGCGTAGGGTTGATCGTAGAGCACTACATTGAAGCGTGGCTGCAGCGAACGCACCGTCTGAGCGAAGAATGCGGTGGTCGCCAGTGAGCCGTTGACCAGAATGATGGTCTTGGTGGCGGCAGGGTTGCGGTAATGCTCCGTGTGGATTTTGTACGTCCCGTGAATTTCGACGATGGCAGTTTCTGGCCTCATATCGTTATCCTCTTGGCACAAATTGGGCGCAACGGACAGTCTGTGCACTGTTCGCCGGACCATGGCGTGGGCAATAAAACGCCTCTCCCCGGGACTTGAGCAAGTACCGGGCGGCCTACTAAATGACTTGTTTAGGTTTGCTTAGTTGCAGTGGCTTATCGGATCAATTCCGGGCACCACGGCTGGGGATCCCTCCGCCTCAGCCAAGGCGCACTACACCGCACAGACAGACAACGCGGGCGCCCTGGAAGCTCGACCTGACCTGCTGGTCACCTGTCGACGAGGGTTCAGAGTTTAAGCAGGCGTTTCGCGGGGGCGCAACAGCCCGGGCGGCTGATTCCGACGAGCGTCAGCTCCGTCGGGCGTGACCTGGCGCACGCCTGCTTCTAGTGGCAAGGTAACTGCCCGGCGCAGTTCGCAGACGGCGCCAGCAGTGGGGCTAGCGAGGACTTATCCCGGCGCCTCAAGCGCCTGCACCCACGCCTGAGGATGCGCGCCACCCGCTACCGGCGGCGGCGCCAGCAGCAGCGCGGCACAACCTTCGATATGGTGGGCGATCCGCCAGCACACGTAACCACCATTGCCGGACTGGCTCGCAGAACCGCGCAGGGATGGTCAAGGATTCCAATCGCATCGCACGCTCCCCAGTCCAGCGGGCTGTATGCCAATGCCGAGCGACCGGGTCCGCCGTCTTGAGGGAAACGAACAGCGCGGCGACGGCATAAACGCCGTCGCCCCTCAGCCGATACAGCCCTGCTCGCTGAACCTGACCCGGGCCACCGCGCCGTACTTGTTCGCGTAGTTCGCCAGCAGCTGATCATCACGCCACCACCAGCGCTTGGCGTTGGTCATCAGGCCGCGCTTGTACTCGATGCCGTGGGGCAGCTCGAGGGTCGGGCGGATCACGCTGCCATCCGGGTAGCTGAGCAATTCGCTTTCCGCCTCGGCGAACCCCTCGATACGGATCCGACCCTGGCCGTCGTCGAACTCGAACTCGATCGGCGCCACCTTGGTCGGCAGCCACTGGCTGACCAGTTGCATGCCGAACAGGTCGAAGATTCCGCCACCGGCCTTGCCCGTGCCGATGGTTTCCAGGGCCTGACGCTGCTCCGCGCTGGCGCGGCTGTCGACGTAGGCACAGGCCTGGCCATTGCCCTCCTCGACCGGCCCCGGAAAGCTGTAGTAGAGGGCGAAGCGCAGGCCATTCAGGCTGACCCGGCCGAATTGCCCGCTGAGGATGTTCCAGGCACCCCAGCCCATGCAGCGGCCCTCGGTGGGCCGGGCGTTGAAGTTGCAGGGACAGCCCCAATCGCAATTGCAGGCGGTGAAGTAGTCCGCTTCGAAATTCCACTGTGTCATCTCGCCTCCTCTCGCCATGCCGCGAGATACCTGACCAGGAAGCCACACTTCCCCAGTTTGTAGCGCCCTGCCCGGACCGCTCCACCGGCTGTCGCCCTATGCGCTGGTTGCACAGTCCACGTGCCCTCATAGACAGTATAGGAAGGCGCTGGATCAGCCCTCGGCCTGTTCCAGCGCCTTCACCAGCGCCTTGAGAAAACGCGCCGCCTCGCCACCGGTGACTGCGCGGTGGTCGAAGGTCAGTGACAGCGGCAGGATCGGGTGCACCACAACCTTGCCGTTCACCGCCACCGGCTCATCGCGAATGCCGCCGGCGCCGATGATCGCCACCTGCGGCGGCACCACCACCGGATTGGCGTAGCGGCCGAACAGGGTGCCGAAATTCGACAGGGTCAGGGTCGCGCCCATCATTTCCTGGGGCGGAATCGAACGCGACTTGATGTCGGCGCGCAGCCGATCGATGCCTTGCTTGAGATCCTCGGCCGAGCGCGCGCCGACATCACGCAGCACCGGCACGAACAGGCCCTCGGCAGTGTCCACGGCGATACCCAGGTCGAGTTGCGCGTGCTGCTTGATCGACAGGTTCTTCCCGTCGAACCAGCTGTTGAGCACCGGTTCGACTTCGCAGGCGGCGGCGATGGCCTTGGCCAGGCGTACCAGCGGATCCCGGGCCTGGGCCCAGCGATGCAGGTCGGCGTCACCGGCGATGAACACCGGCACCACCTCGGCATGGGCCCGTGCCATGTTGATCGCCATGCTGCGCCGCACGCCCCGCAGCTTGTCGCCGCCAAACTTGTCGCGGGCGCTCTGGGTGGCGGCCTCCACATCGGTGCGGGTGATCAGGCCGTCCGCCCCAGAACCGCTCAGGCTGCTCAGGTCGACGCCCAGCCGGCGCGCCAACTGCCGCACCGCCGGGGTCGCGCGGGGTGCCAGGTGTTCGCGGGTCGAGGGTGCGGCGCCGACGAAGAAGCTGTCGTCCTGGACCTCGCCGCCGCCTTCCAGGCGACCGACCACGGTGCCGCTGTCGTCCGCGCCTTCATAGCTCAGCAGGGGTTCGCCGACATGCAGGATGTCGCCTTCACGGCCGAAGGTCTTGGCCACCACCCCGTCGTAGGGTGCGGGGATGTCGACCAGGGCCTTGGCGGTTTCCACCGAGACCAGCAACTGGTCGGCCTTGATCTGGTCGCCGGCCTTGACGTGCCACTCGACGATCTCGGCTTCCTGCAGGCCTTCGCCGAGGTCGGGCAATTTGAAGTATTTCATGGCGCTCTCCTGTAGGGTGCCCGACACCGCTCAGGCGTAGTCCAGTACCGTTTCGCAGGCGGCGAGGATGTCCTCTACGCCGGGCATGTACAGCTGTTCCAAGCGGTACAACGGCGGCGGGATGTCCGGCGCGGTGACCCGCTGAATCGGTGCCTGCAGGTCGAGCAAGGCGCGCTCGTACAGGCTGGCGGCGATCTCCGCGCCGACCGCGCAACTCTTCGGCGCCTCGTGCACGATCACGCAGCGCCCGGTCTTGCGTACCGAGGCTTCGAGGGTATCCAGATCCAGCGGCTTGACGCAGGCGACGTCGATCACCTCGGCGGACACTCCGCGCTCCTGCAGTTTTACAGCTGCCTGCAGGGTCTCGTGTACGCTGGCGCCCCAGCTGATCAGGGTCAGGTCGCTGCCCTCGCGCAGGGTGAAACAGCTGTCCAGCGGCAGGCGCTTGCCGTCGTCGGCCAGGGCCTGCGGGTTCATCCGGTACAGCCGGGTGGGTTCGAGGAAGATCACCGGATCGGGATCATCGATGGCCGCCAACAACAGGCCGTAGGCCCGCGCCGGCGAGGATGGAATGACCACGCGCAGCCCGGGAATATGGGCGAACAGCGCCTCGGTGCTCTCGCTGTGATGTTCTGGCGCGCGGATACCGGCGCCCATCGGCGTACGCAGCACCATGGGGCAGCTCAGGCGGCCGCGGGTGCGGTTGCGCATGCGACTGGCATGCGAGACCAGCTGGTCCAGCGCCGGGTAGATGAAGCCCATGAACTGGATTTCCATCACCGGCTTCAACCCTTGCGCAGCCATGCCGACCGCCAATCCGGCAATCATGGTCTCGGCCAGTGGCGTGTCGATCACCCGCTTGAAGCCGAAGGTGTCGCGCAGGCCCGCGGTGGCACGGAACACACCGCCGTTGACACTGACGTCCTCGCCGAGCACCACCACGTTTTCGTCCTCGGCCATCGCCCGGTGCAGGGCGAGGTTGACCGCCTCGAGCAGGCTGATTTTTTCGTTACTCATGGCCACCGCCCTCCCCGCGCCGCGCGGCGCGCTCGAGGAACTGCTCGCGCTGCTCGGCCAGCGCCGCTGGCCACTGCGCATAAACGTAATCGAACACGCTCTCCAGCGGCTGGTTGCCTACCGCCTCGAAGGCTTCGACCGCCTGCTGCACCTGGGCCTGGCATTCGCCGATCAGGGCCTGCTCGCGGCCTTCGTCCCACACGCCCTGGGCGGCGAGGAAGGTCTGCAGGCGCTTGATCGGCTCCTCCAGCCAGGCCTGCTTGACCTCGGAGGCCGAGCGATAGCGGGTGGCGTCGTCGGCGGTGGTGTGGTCGCCGAGCCGGTAGCTGAGGCATTCCAGCAGTATCGGGCCTTTGCCGTGGCGGGCGCGCTCGAGGGCAATTTGCATGCGGTCATAAACGGCAATGATGTCGTTGCCGTCGACCTGCTCGCCATGGAAGCCGGCGCCGATCGCCTTCTGCGCCAGGGTCGGCGCACCGCACTGGATGCGCCGCGGCACCGAGATTGCCCACTGGTTGTTGTTGACCACGAAGACCACCGGCAGCTGCCAGACACCGGCGACGTTGAGCGCTTCAAGGAAGTCGCCCTTGCTGGTGGCGCCATCGCCGCAGGTGGTGACGGCGACGCGGTGCTCGCCGCGAATCTTCATCGCCGTGGCCACCCCGCAGGCATGCAGGGCCTGGGTGGCGATCGGCACGCAGAGCGGAAAATCCTGCGCAACCGTCGGATCGGCGTAGTCACTGCCGCGCTCGTCGCCGCCCCAGTAGAGCAGGATCTCCTCCATCTTCACCCCGCGCATGACCTGCGCGGCGGTGTCGCGGTAATAGGGCACCAGCACGTCTTCCGGCTTCATCAGGGCGCCGATGGCCACGCCGATGGCCTCCTGGCCCACCGTCGGCGCGTAGGTGCCGATGCGTCCAGTACGCTGCAGGGCCACCGCCTTCTGGTCGAACAGGCGGGTCAGGACCATCTGCCGGTACAACCGGCAGAGCAGGTCGAAGTCATCGGCCCAGGCCGGCAGTTGCGCGACCAGCTGACCGCTCGGAGCGAGATAACGGGTGAAGGGCAGATCGGGGTTGAGTGGGTTCATGGGCAAGTCCTCGGCACCTTGTGAGTGCATTGGCCGCCGCCGACGCTTATGGCGCCGGTCTGCGGCTGTCAGTCATAAAGCACGGCCTCCGCGAGGGCATCGGCGATCCGCGCCGGCGAGCGATGATCAGCCTCGGCCTGGGCATAGATCTCGGCCAGGCGCTGGCTGATCTTCGCCATGTGCGCGGTGATTGCCACCTGACTGGCACCCTTGTGGCGCAGGGCCACATAGATCAGCCCGCCGGCATTGATCACGTAGTCTGGCGCGTAGAGAATCCCCCGCCCCTGCAGAGTGTCTGCCACCTCGGCACTGGCCAACTGGTTGTTCGCCGCTCCGGCCACCGCCGAGCAGCGCAGCTGGCCGACGCTCTCGGCATTGAGAATGCCGCCCAGACCGCAGGGCGCGAGAATATCGCAGCGGCTACCGAGTAACGCGGCGCTGGGCACCGGCTGGGCACCCAGCTGCTCCACCGCCAACCTCACGCGACCAGCATCCAGGTCACTGACCAACAGTTCGGCACCGGCCGCGTGCAACTGCTCGGCCAGGGCATAACCGACATGGCCGAGTCCTTGAATGGCAACCCGCAGGCCTTCCAGGTCGTCGCTACCCAGACGGGCCAGGGCGGTGGCACGGATTCCGGCGAACACGCCCATGGCCGTGTGTGGTGAAGGGTCGCCCTCGCTGGTGGTGCTGGTGACGTGCTGAGTGTGCTGGGCGATGCAGTCCATGTCGGCACTGGAGGTACCGCTGTCGACGGCAGTGATGTAGCGCCCATTGAGCGTCTCGATAAAGCGACCGAACGCTTCGAATAGAGCACCGCGATTGTCGACATGCGCCGGGCGAATGATCACCGCCTTGCCGCCACCCTGATCGAGGCCGGCCAGCGCGGCCTTGTAACTCATGCCCTGGGCCAAACGCACGGCATCATGGATGGCGCTCTGCTCATCGGGATAGACCAGGTAGCGGCAGCCGCCCAGAGCCGGCCCCAGACGCGTATTGTGGATGGCGATAATCGCCTTGAGGCCCGTGACCGGATCCTGAGTGAGGTGCAAGGCCTCAAGCCGGGCGGCTTCCATCATGGCGAACATGCTGTGGCTCCCTTACTTCTGGTTACAGCCAGTATAGGTGCAGCCCCCAAAAATGCCCGACCAGGCCGGCATAACCACAGCCGAGAGCAAAGCCAGGCTGTATAAACAGCAAATCCAGGCACAACACTGGACGCCGCCCCACCAAGGCGGTTACAACCGAGTCTTGCGCAGAGGTGATCATGAGCCCACGCCAGTCCTGTCTTGCCTGCCTTGAGCGAGAACCGCCCGCGGTCTTCGAGGCGGCGCTATGGATTGCCGCCGAACACGATCCGAAGCTGCAACCGGCCGATGTGCTGCGCGAGCTCAGCGCGCTGCAACAGCAAATCAGCCTCGGCTTGCCCGCCTTGCCACCCCGGGAACTCGCGCAACCGCTGCTGCGGCGCCTGAATGAGCTGGATTTTCGCGAAGACGACAGCCCGCCACGCCCGCAGATCGCCTTGCTGCACAAGGTTATCCAGCGTCGCCGCGGCCAACCGCTGTCGCTGGCATTGGTCGCCCTGGAGCTGGCACGGCGCCTGGAAATCCCCTTGCACGGCGTGAATTTTCCCGGGCATTTCCTGCTCCAGGTAGCAGGAGCCGATCACCTGCTCGACCCCTGCGGCGGGCGGCGCCTATACACCCGTGACTGTCGCGAGCTACTGATCCGCTACCAGGGCGCCCAGGCAGAACTCACTGCCAGTTACATGCGTGCCTGCGATGGCCGCAGCATGTTGCAACGGCTATCGCGCAACCTGCTACACCTGCACCTGCTGGAAGAGGACTACCTCGCGGCATTGAAAGATGCCGAACGCGTGTTGCTACTGGGCACACCTACGGTTGCCGACCACCTGGCCCGTGCCGAGCTATATCAGCGCCTGGAGTGCCCCCAGGCCGAGCGTTTCGATGTGGAGCACGCCCTGCTGCTCTGTGACGACCCGGCGCAGCGCATGCTGCTCGCCGAGCGTCTGCGCCAGCTCGCCACGGTGCCGGCGCTGCATTGATGAGACCCAGGGTTGTGACGGCGAGACCTTCCCCGACTTACAACAGCCCCAATGCCTTGGCCTGCGCCACTGCCTGGGTACGCCGGGCCACGCCGAGTTTGCCGTTGATCCGCCGTGCATGGGTCTTGACCGTATGCAGGGAAATAAACAGCTTTTCGGCGACTTCCTGATTGGACAGGCCCTGGGCAATCAGGCGCAGCACGGTCAACTCACGGCTGCTGAGGCAGGCATCCGCCGCCGGCACCTCGGCCGCCAGGGGTAGTTCGTCGGCGGCGAACCACATGCCCTGGTAATTAAGACGCTGACGCAAATTTTGCGCGGTCTGACGGGCCTGGTTCGCCGCCGGCATATCGGCACAGGCGCTACAGGCCTCGGCATAGCTTGACCAGAGCTCACTGGCAAACGCCTGGCGGCCCTGCGCCACGGCCTGATCGAGCAACTTCTGCAGCGCCTCGCGGACATCTATGCCACGGGCCATGTCGAGGCACAGCAGGAGATGCTCCAGGCGCAGGAACAGCTCGGGAAAATTCGGCGGTGGCACGCTGGTCTCCCGTCGGTGGCCCAGCACTCGGGTCAAGGCTTCGCGAGCACGCTCGTGGTGCCCCTGATAGATCCACAGGCGACTGCTGGCCAGCAACAGCACGCCTCGATACAGGGCGTCGCTAACCCGATGGCGCTGCATCCAGCGCTCGGCTTCGCCCAGATGAGCGAAAGCGGCGGGAATATCACGCCGACAGGTGGCCAGTTCGGCCAAGCCCAGATAACCATGAAAGGCCCCTGGGTCGCCCTCGGCCAGCGCGCCCTCGAGTCCGGCTTGCAGGTAGATCATGGCTTGCCCGATGCACCCCTGGCGCAATGCCAGGCGCCCCAGACGCAGCAAAATCCGGCCGCGCACCGGAGTCTGCGGCAGCGACTGCGCGTCCATCTGTTCGAGTACCCGCTGCAACAGCGCCTCGGCACGGGCGAATTCGCCACGCGTCTCCAGCAGCAGCGCATGATCAAGCTCCAGCAATGCCTCGAATACGCCGCTACCGCACAGCCGCGCCTGCTTCAGCACCTCGTAGCTGAGGTGTTGCGCATGTTCCAGGTGACCTTCGCCGATCGCGATCTGGGTCAGCACCGAACGGCACAGCAGGGTCTGGGCCCAGGCGGCATCCGGCAACGCTGGCAGCGCCTCAAGCAAGTGCGCACGTGCCTCTGTCCCATTGCCACGTCCATAGGCGGCAATCCCGCGAATCGCTTGCCACTGGGCAAACAGCTCGGTCAGGCGCTCGGCATCGGCTCGCGGCTGAAAGCGCGCCAGCTGATCGACGCAGACCTTCGCCTCCTCCGGGCACCCAACCAGCAACAACGCCCAGGCGTTGAGCAGGATCAGCCGTGGCGTGCTGGTCAACAGGCTTTCAGGCAGCTCGTTGCGCCAGTGCAGAATCAACGCCAGATCCTGGCCCTGGAGCAACTGTTCTTCGGTGAAACGTTCGAGAAAACTGGCCGCGACTTCCGGCTGGCCACCCTTGAGCGCATGTTCCACCGCCGCGCGCACTTCGCCGTGAGCGGCAAACCACTGGCTGGCATGCAGGTGCAGGCTGGTGCACGGCGCGGCCTTGGCCCGCTGCTGTAGCAGATGCGCCAGTGGTGGGAAGACTTCGAGCCAGTCCGCCGCGCCCTCCACTTCATTGATGAACAGGCCGCGTGTTCGCAACGCCTGCAGCCAGGCGGCGCCCTCACCAACTCCCAGCAGGTGCTCGCAGAGCTCGTCGTTGAACTGTGGAATCTGTGCCAACTGGCAAAGCGCGTGGTTCAGTTCGGCAGGCAGGGCCTGCAGCACCTCATGCTCGATATAATCGCGCAGCAACGCATTATGTTCCTCGCACAACAGCGGCCCCGAACCCTCACGCTCGCCCTGGGCAGCCAGCAGGCGCAGGGCCGCCGGCCAACCGCGGGTCAGGCTGAACAGGTTGTCCGCGCGGCTGGATCGTAGCGTATCCACATGCTGCAACCAGACGGCAACCTCGGCCGGAGTGAAAGCCAGATCCGCGCCGCCCAGCTCGAACAACTCGCCCTCCAGCAACAGGCGCGGAAAGTTGCATAGGGGGCGCCGCCGGCTGCCAAGCCACCAGCAGAGATTGGTCGGCGAAGCGCAGAGCAGACGATCAAGGCAGGCATCGAGTCCGCCATTGGGCTCGCGCGGATAGTCATTCAACATGATCCACAGCGCGCGCTCCTCCTGCTGCACCGCAGCCAACAGTTCGGCTTCACTCAAGCTCGACGGATAGCCCAGGGTGACGGCCAGTAGTCGGCAGAACTCTGCTGGCGAGGCCAGCTGTCCAGCGCAGTTGAGCCACAGCGGCGAGTATTCGGGCGGACAGTCGCGGGCGCAGTCAGCGAGCAGCACCGACTTGCCGAACCCTGCCGGGGCGACCAGCAAACGCAAGCGACAGTCCTCGGCGAGCAAACGTCGCTGCAGGTGCTCGCGCTGAACATGCCCTGGCGGTTGGCGCGGTAACAGGCTCTTGCCACAAGATGGCAATCCGATAGGCGGAGATGGCGCGTAGGCGGTCATGACGGCTCGTATTGATTTTGTATGGGAGCTTTGCTCATGAGACTAGACCCGAAGCCAGCCATGCAATAGCTGTATCAGCCTAGCTAATAGTTGGCGATAAAAAAAGCGGCCCGAAGGCCGCCCAATTATGGAGGAGCAATGACTCTGCCAGTCTTACCGCACGCCAGAGCTGCGCAGGGCTGCTGGGGTGTAGTCGGCGGCACTGGCCTCGAAGCCGAAGACGTAGGCGGACCTCTCTTCGTTCTTCATGCCCAGGGCCAAGTAGCGACCGGCGACGACGTCGTAGAGCGTCTCAAGAGTGTAAGCCGGCACCTTTTGATGGTAGTAGCTCTGCGAATGCCCCTCGGCGACGCGCCACAGTTGGCCGCGACCGTCGTAGTGATCGACCAGGGCCAGCTGCCAGCTGTCCTCATCGAAGTACATATGGCGCTTGGCATAGATATGCCGCTCGCCGGACTTCAGCGTGGCTTCCACTTCCCAGACCCGGTGCAGCTCGTAGCGGGCCAGGTCCTGGTTGATGTGGCCAGCCTTGAGGACGTCGTCATATTTCAGCGCAGGCGAGTCAAGCTTGTAGCTGTTGTACGGGATGTACATCTCCTTCTTGCCGACCAATTTCCAGTCGTAACGATCCGGTGCGCCTGAGAACAGGTCGAAGTTGTCTGCAGTGCGCATGCCATCGGAGGCAGTGCCCGGCCCGTCGTAGGCGACCTGCGGGGCACGCCGCACGCGGCGCTGACCAGCGTTGTAGATCCACGCCAGGCGCGGCTCCTTGACCTGGTCGATGGTCTCGTGGACCAGCAGCACGTTGCCGGCCAGGCGCGAAGGTGCGGTCACCCGCTGCTTGAAGTACAGCAGGATGTTGCTCGCCTTGGCCGGGTCGATGTCGGGCATGTCGGTGGGGAAGGCGATTTCGTCCTCGAATTTGACAATGCTGTAAGAGCCATTGGTCTGCGGCGTGGCCTGGGTGATGTAGCGCTTGAGGTTACCGCCGCGGTAGCGGGTGATGTGGTTCCACACCACCTCGACCCCGGTCTTCGGGATCGGGAAGGCGTAGTAGCGGCTGTCACTGAAGTTCTGCAGACCGTTACCACCGTCCACCGTGGTGGTGTGGAGAGCGCTCTGTTTGGCCGCGGCATAGATTTCATCCGGAACCGCAGCACTGCGGTGAGTCGGGTAGACCGGAATCTTGTAGGAGTCGGCATAGCGCTTGAACATCGCCATTTGCCCGGCGGACAGCTTGTCCTTGTACTGCTCGGCATTGGCGGCGGTGATGGTGAACAACGGCTGCTCACTGGCGAACGGGTCAGCGAGGAAGCCCTTGCCGTCGACCGCACCAGCGTTGGTTGGCAGGCCGCCAGTCCAGGCCGGGATGCTGCCGTCGGCGTTGCCGGCCATTTCCGCGCCAAGCGGAGTCAGGGTGGTGCCCAGTTGCGCCGCCTCTTGTTCGGAGACGGCGGCCATCACGCTGGTTGCCAGCAATGTCAGGGCCAGCGCACCGGTTTGCAGGATTCTTGTAGTTTTCATCATGTACGGATCCTTTGCGCGTCGTTGATCAGAAGTTCATACCGAAACTCAGGGCCACGAAGTCACGGTCGGTGGTCGTGTTGTAGTCGCCACCGAAGAAATCGGTGTAGCTGAGGCTCGCGTTGTAAGTGTTCTGGTAGTCGGCACTCAGACCGAGGCTGACGGCCTTGCTGCCCTCGTTGAAGTTCGGCCCGTAGCCATCGACGTCATGTGACCAGGAAACACTTGGGGTCAGGTTAATACCGGCCACCACATTACTGTAATCAGCACTGGCACGTAGGCGGTAGCCCCACGAACTGGTGGTGTAGAAACCGTCACCTTTGCATTCGTCCGGATTGGCAGAGTTGAATGCCTCACACACCCCGGGCGCGATAAAGTCGCCCGCACCGAAGATCGGGTCACGACCAAAACGCAGCTCGCCGACATCGTCGCTGATGCCGCTGATGTGGTTATAGCCGACCTCTCCGATTACAGTCAGGCGGCTGGCGCCGAGTACCCGGTCGAAGAACTGCAATGCTGTGATCTGCGCCTGAGTGAACGGTTTGCGCTCGTAACCATGGATATCACCCCCTGAAACGTTCTGCGAACTCCCGGTGGTAAATACTGGCGAGACAGGCAAACCGAGAGCAGCGAAGGACAGGTCAGTGGAGTTGATCTGCATTGGCATATTCGGCCGGTAGCTCAGTTCACCGGACAATGCGGTGCCGCCGACATTGGTCTGGAAGCTCATGCCGTAGAGACGGATGTCTTCCGGGTATTCGACGAAATAGCGGGCGTTCGACGAGCCAGGGATGAATGCCGCCGATGGGGTGGTGGTGCGGATGGTGCTGAATACCGGACCGCGGCTGTGGTAGTTCAGGGCATAGAGGCCGAACTCAGTATTGTTCAGCTGCTCGGCGAACCAGCGCAAGGCCAGGCCGTACTGACCGCTGTCACGTGCATCGCGGTCGCCTGCGCGCGGAATGTAGACGTTTTCGCCTGGTGCGAAGCTGTTGTTCGACTCTCCTGGCGGCAGGTCCGGGCCGAACACCACCAGGCGATCTTCGCAGCCATCGGCGATCACATCGGCAGTGGAGAAGAAAGTGCCGCAGTTGTCTGCTACGGTCTGGTCCCACTCCAGTTGGTAGAAGGCCTCCATGCTGAGGCTGTCATTCAGGCTCTGCGAAAGGTAGAGCATGTTGACCGGGATCAGGCCTTCCTTGATCTCTGCGCCGGGACGACGGAAAGCGGCCGCATCGACCGGATTGATCGAGTTGATCGAGTTCTGGATGAAGGTGCTCTCGCCCCAGCTGACCACCTGCTTACCGACCCGCACGCTGCCCGGCAGGTCGCCGATGCTGTAGTTATGGTAGATGAAGGCATCGAGAATCTGCGCACCGGAAGATTGCGCCGCCTCTTTGCGGTTGTGGTCCTGGATGTCATAGAACTGCCGGCTTTCGTCCTTGGTCTCGAAGTCGTACCAATACTTGCCGCGGATAAACACCCCGGTGTCGCCGTATGTCAGCTGGAGATCGTGAATGCCCTTGAAGATCTTCGAGAAGGTTTCGCCTTTCTTGAAATTCAAGCGGCCGTCGTCAGAAGTCCGCGAGGAGGCCTTACCGCCACTGGCGACCGAGACGAACTCCGGATCGGCATCACGGACACCCCAACTTGCACCGACCGACAGCGCGGAATCGAACTGCGCCTGGAGCTCGCCGACATTAAAAGTAATCGCCTGGACCGGCGCGACACAGCCCAGAGCGACGGCAACTGCCAGTGCGCACGGCTGGAAGATTGCATGCCTTGTTTTTGTTGTCATGCGGCTCTCCTGGAAAGCATGGTTTCGTGTTGAGCCCCCAAGCTACCCAGCGCCACCCGTTCGGATAAGCGCCCGAAAGAGTGATTTGCCATGTCAACCGAAAGAGTGAGTGCCGCTCTACTACGCAGCATGCCCGCCGCCCCATGGGCCAGCTCAATGGGTTGCCATAGCGCCGGTGAATGACGCCCGCAAATGCAGGTACCGGGACAAGGCGCCTTGCGCCAGCTAGGCTGGCGGCGAAAACACAGCCGAGGAGAGACATGATGTCGCCACACCCGCCCATCAGCCTATGGATGGATCAACTCGACCAGCCCACGACTCCGCGCCCGGCGCTGCAGGGCCACCTGGAGGTCGATGTGGCGATCATCGGAGCCGGTTACACCGGCTTGTGGACTGCCTACTACCTCAAACGCCAGGCGCCCGAACTGCGCATCGCCGTAGTCGAAGCCGAGTACGCCGGTTTTGGCGCCTCCGGGCGTAACGGCGGCTGGCTGATGGGCAACCTGCTCGGCGAGGACCGGCTGCTCGCCGGCTTGCCAGCCGAACAGCGGCGGACTGCTTTCGACCTGCTGCACGGCATCCCCGACGCGGTCGCCGAGGTATTGCAACGCGAAGGCATCGCCTGCGACTACCGCAAGGGCGGCGTGCTCTATTGCGCGGCGCGTTACCCGGAGCAGGAGCACCGCCTGCGCGCCTGGCTCGACTCGCTGTACGAAGAAGGCCTCAGCGAAGCCGACTACCGCTGGCTGGCGCCGGATGAACTGAACCAACAGCTGCGCATCAACGGCCCGCTCGGTGCCATCCACAGCCCGCACTGCGCGACCATCCAGCCAGCCAGACTGGTGCGCGGCCTGGTCCAGGCGGTTGAACGCCTCGGCGTGCAGCTGTTCGAGCAAAGTCGCGTCATGCATTGGCAGCCGGGCCTGCTGCGCACCGCCCAGGGCGAGCTGCACGCCGACTGGGTCGTGCCGGCGGTGGAAGGTTATGCCGCCGAGTTGCCACTGCTACGACGCTATCAGCTGCCGGTGCAAAGCCTGCTGCTGGCCACAGAACCGCTGTCGGCCAACCTGTGGGACGAGATCGGCCTCGATCGCGGCCAGGCCTTCAGCGAATTCAGCCGCCAGGTCACCTACGGCCAGCGCAGCGCCGACGACCGCCTGGTGTTCGGCGCCCGTGGCGGATATCGCTTCGCCGGCAAGCTGCGCCAGGACTTCAACCTGAATGCCGAGGAAATCGGCCTGCGCCGCTACCTGTTCGGCGAGCTGTTCCCGCAGTTGCGCAACGTCGAGATCAGCCATGGCTGGGGTGGCAACCTCGGCATGGCGCGGCGCTTCCAGCCACACATGCTGCTCGACCGCAGCAACCGCATTGCCCTCTCCGGCGGCTACGGCGGTGAGGGGGTCGGTGCCAGCAACTTGGGCGGCCGCACCCTGGCCGACCTGATCCTGGGCCGTAGCAGCCAGTTGACCCAGCAACCCTGGGTGCTCGGCGAACGCCCCCTGTCGGCCCTCAAGGCCTGGGAGCCGGAACCCTGCCGCTGGCTCGGCTACGCCGCCATCATGCGCAGCTTCGCCGCCGAAGACCGGGTACTCGCCAACCCGCACAGCCCAACCTGGCGCCGTGCTCTGGCCGCCAGGCTGGCGGACGCAATGGAAGGGCTGATGCGCTGAGCGGCAGCTGCGCGCCGTGCTCGTGTAGCTAGAGGGGCTGGCACCAATCCAGCTTCAGCCTCCAATAGACGCCTGCGCTGGACTGAAACGAACTGCTGGCCGCCCCAACTGCCGGAGGCGACGCCATCGTATTTAAATCAATACACCGTAGCGAATTCAATACGCGAGCGACACAAACCTGCCAACCCGCGACATCAACGGCTTTATCAGGGTGCTTATGTCCCCGTCGGCCCCTGCCGTATCGAATTCGATACACGGCTATTTTCACGAGCCATCGAACAAAACATGTAAGCTATTGATTTAATTGATAAAAATAACAATGGCACTGCACTTGCTATGGTCTATACCCAAGCGCTCGCTGCCTGGCACGAGCACCTTGTTCATCGCCCCGACAAGAAAGGGCGAGTCTGACCATTTTGAGGAATTCACATGAGCGAGTTGCGTTTTACTGTTGAACACGAATGGCTGCGTCAGGATGCCGATGGTCTGGTCACCGTTGGTATCACCGCTTATGCCCAGGAAGCCCTGGGTGATGTGGTGTTCGTGCAACTGCCAGACTTGCAGAGCTACGCCGAAGGCGCAGAAGTCGCAGTACTGGAATCGGTAAAGGCTGCCAGCAACATCGCCATGCCGTTGGATGGCGAAGTACTTGAGGTCAACGCCGAGTTGGACGCCAGCCCGGAACTGGTCAACGAAGACCCGCTGGGCAAGGGCTGGTTTTTCCGTTTCCGCCCGGCTAATGCCAGCGCCGTGGCTGACCTGCTCGACCAGGCCGCTTATGAGCGCCTGCTCAACGCCAACGCCGACGCCTGAGAGAATCCAATGACCGATCTGACCACCCAGAACGAATTTATCGCCCGGCATATTGGCCCGCGCGACTCCGACACTGCGGCGATGCTCAGCACCCTCGGTTTCGACTCCCTTGATGCCCTGACCGCCAGCGTGATTCCCGAGAGCATCAAGGGCACCAGCGTACTCGGGCAAACCCCGGGCCTCAGCGAAGCCGATGCCCTGGCCAAGATCAAGGCGATTGCCGGCAACAATCAGCAACTCAAGACTTACATCGGTCAGGGTTACTACGGCACCCACACGCCGAGCCCGATCCTGCGCAACCTGTTGGAAAACCCGGCCTGGTACACCGCCTACACCCCCTACCAGCCGGAGATTTCCCAGGGCCGCCTGGAAGCACTGCTGAATTTCCAGACCCTGATCATCGACCTCACCGGCCTGTCGATCGCCAACGCCTCCCTGCTTGATGAAGCCACCGCCGCCGCCGAGGCCATGACCTTCTGCAAGCGCCTGTCGAAGAACAAGGCCAGCAACGCCTTCTTCGCCTCGCAACACTGCCACCCGCAGACCCTCGACGTACTGCGCACCCGCGCCGAACCGCTGGGTATCGAGGTAGTGGTCGGCGACGAAAGCACCATCACCGACGCCAGTGCCTACTTCGGCGCACTGCTGCAATACCCGGCCAGCAATGGCGATATCTACGACTATCGCGAGCTGGTCGAGCGCTTCCACGCCGCCAATGCCCTGGTCGCCGTGGCCGCCGATCTGCTGGCCCTGACCCTGCTCACCCCGCCGGGCGAATTCGGTGCCGACGTGGCCCTGGGCAGTGCCCAGCGTTTTGGTGTGCCGCTGGGCTTCGGTGGCCCGCACGCCGCCTACTTCGCCACCCGCGATGCTTTCAAGCGCGACATGCCGGGCCGTCTGGTCGGCGTTTCGGTCGACCGTTTCGGCAAGCCGGCCCTGCGTCTGGCCATGCAGACCCGCGAGCAGCACATCCGCCGCGAGAAGGCCACCAGCAACATCTGCACCGCCCAGGTGCTGCTGGCCAACATCGCCAGCATGTACGCCGTCTATCACGGTCCCGAGGGCCTGAGCCAGATCGCCCAGCGCACCCACCAGCTGACCGCGATTTTCGCCCAGGGCTTGGCCAACCTCGGCCTGGCCGTGGAGCAAGCGCACTTCTTCGACACCCTGAGCGTGGCCAGCGGTGAGCGCACCGCACAACTGCACCAACAGGCACGCGCAATGGGCATCAACCTGCGCGAGATCGACGACCAACGTCTGGGCCTGTCCCTGGACGAAACCAGCGACCAGGCGGCCGTCGAGCGTCTGTGGGAAGTCTTCGCCGAGCCGGGGCACAGCCTGCCAAGCTTCGCCGAGCTGTCCGCCAGCGTCGCCTCGCGCCTGCCGCAAGGCCTGCTGCGTCAGTCGGCAATTCTGGCGCACGAAGTGTTCAACCGTTACCACTCGGAAACCGAGCTGATGCGCTACCTGCGCAAGCTCGCCGACAAGGACCTGGCTCTGGACCGCAGCATGATCCCGCTGGGTTCCTGCACCATGAAGCTCAACGCCGCCAGCGAAATGATCCCGGTGACCTGGGCCGAGTTCGGCAACCTGCACCCCTTCGCTCCGGCCGCACAGAGCCAGGGCTACCAGCAGCTGACCGATGAACTCGAGGCCATGCTCTGCGCGGCCACCGGCTACGACGGCATCTCCCTGCAGCCGAACGCCGGCTCCCAGGGCGAATACGCCGGCTTGCTGGCGATCCGTGCCTACCACCAGAGCCGTGGCGACGAGCAGCGCGACATCTGCCTGATCCCCTCCTCGGCCCACGGCACCAACCCGGCAACCGCCAGCATGGCCGGCATGCGCGTGGTGGTGACCGCCTGTGACGCCCGCGGCAACGTCGACATCGACGACCTGCGCGCCAAGGCCGAAGAGCACAAGGATCGCCTGGCCGCGCTGATGATCACCTACCCGTCGACCCACGGCGTGTTCGAGGAAGGCATCCGCGAGATCGCCCAGATCGTCCACGACAACGGCGGCCAGGTGTATATCGACGGTGCCAACATGAATGCCATGGTCGGCCTCTGCGCCCCGGGCCAGTTCGGCGGCGACGTCTCGCACCTGAACCTGCACAAGACTTTCTGCATCCCGCACGGCGGTGGCGGCCCGGGCGTCGGTCCGATCGGCGTCAAGGCACACCTGATCCCCTTCCTGCCCGGCCACGCCAACATGGCGCGCAAGACCGGTGCGGTCAGCGCCGCGCCGTTCGGCAGCGCCAGCATCCTGCCGATCACCTGGATGTACATCAGCATGATGGGCGGCGAAGGCCTCAAGCGCGCCTCGCAGGTGGCGATTCTCAACGCCAACTACATCGCCCGACGCCTGGAAGAACACTACCCGGTGCTCTATAGCGGCGAAGGCGGCCTGGTGGCGCACGAGTGCATCCTGGACATCCGTCCGCTCAAGGACAGCTCCGGCATCAGCGTCGACGACGTGGCCAAGCGCCTGATCGACTTCGGCTTCCATGCCCCGACCATGTCCTTCCCGGTCGCCGGCACCCTGATGATCGAGCCGACCGAAAGCGAATCCAAGGAAGAACTGGACCGCTTCTGCGACGCCATGATCGCCATCCGCGAAGAAATCCGCGCGGTCGAACGGGGCGAACTGGATGCCAACGACAACCCGCTGAAGAACGCGCCGCACACCGCCCTGGAACTGGTCGGCGAGTGGACCCACGCCTACAGCCGCGAGCAGGCGGTCTACCCGGTCGCCAGCTTGGTCGATGGCAAGTACTGGCCGCCGGTCGGCCGGGTCGACAACGTGTTCGGCGACCGCAACCTGATCTGCGCCTGCCCGTCGATCGAGGCGTATCAGGAAGCCTAAGGCGATGGCCTTGGCCCGGATGCAATCCGGGCCAAGGAATAAAGGTCGCTGAGCCTTGTCGGCGACCGCCCAAGTGTTCGCAGGGGAGCGGCGTGTTTCTTGTGTCGGCAAAACCATGATGCATACCGCTTCCTTGCAACAACCTCATTGCGCCCACGCGTGAACCACTAACGATCCGAATATCCCCATAGCGGCAAACCGCCAACAGCCCTTATCCGGCACGGGTCACCCCGGTGCCCATACAATAAAAAACAGGTGCTATTCATGGAATTCATCAACGACCTAACCAATCAAATCAACGGCCTGGTCTGGGGTCCACCTATGCTGGTGGCGATCCTCGGCACTGGTCTGTACCTCATGCTGCGCCTCAAGTTCATGCCTCTGGCGAAGATCGGTGCGGGCTTTCGCCTGTTGTGGCAAGGGCGCAAGAAAGACGATGAAAGCAGCGGCGAAATCAGCCCGTTCCAGGCGCTGATGACCTGTCTCGCCGCGACTGTCGGCACCGGTAATATCGCCGGCGTCGCTACCGCCATTTTCCTCGGCGGCCCCGGTGCACTGTTTTGGATGTGGTGCACGGCCCTGGTTGGCATGGCCACTAAATACTGTGAAGTGGTGCTGGCGGTGCATTACCGCGAGACCGATGAGCGCAAGGAACACGTCGGCGGACCGATGTATGCGATCAAAAATGGCCTGGGCAAGAAGTGGCTGTGGCTCGGTACCGCCTTCGCCATCTTCGGCGGTTTCGCCGGCTTCGGCATCGGCAACATGGTCCAGGTCAACAGCATGGCCCATGCCCTGACGGACACCTTCGGCATACCGTCCTGGGTTACCGGCGTGGTGGCTATGGTCTTCGTCGGCCTGGTGATCCTCGGTGGTATCAAGCGCATCGGTAAAGTAGCCGCGACGCTAGTGCCGGCCATGTGCGTGATCTATGTCGCCGCCGCCATCGTGGTCCTAATCGTTAACGTCGACGCCATTCCGGGTGCCTTCGAACTGATCTTCACCCATGCCTTCAGCCCAACCGCTGCCACCGGTGGGTTTGCCGGTGCAGCAGTAATGGCGGCGATTCGCTTCGGCGTCGCGCGTGGCATCTTCTCCAACGAGGCGGGGCTCGGTACCGCCGGTATCGCCCAGGCCGCCGGCACCACCCACAGCTCGGTACGCTCGGGCCTGATTGGCATGCTCGGGACCTTTATCGATACCCTGGTCATCTGCACCCTGACCGGCCTGGCGATCATCGCCTCCGGCGCCTGGACCAGCGGTGCCAGCGGTGCCGGCCTGTCGGCGGCGGCCTTCGAGTCGGCCATGCCCGGCTTCGGCGGCGCCATCCTCAGCATTGCCCTGGTGGTCTTCGCCTTCACCACCATCCTCGGCTGGAGCTACTACGGCGAGAAGTGCTGGGAGTACTTAGTCGGCACCAAGTCGATCCTGCCATTCCGCATCGTCTGGGTGCTGGCCGTGCCGTTCGGCGCCATCGCCCAGCTGGACTTCGCCTGGCTGGTCGCTGACACCCTCAACGGCCTGATGGCACTGCCCAACCTGCTATCGCTGCTGCTGCTTAGCCCGGTGGTGGTCAAGCTGACCAAGGAATATTTCGCCCGCGAAGGCCGTGTGACCGGCAACGCCCCGGCACAAAAGTAAACCATACCCATATCAACGCGACCGCTGGACGGTCGCGCCCTTAGTACAGGACCGATCCCGATGTTCCATAAAAGCCTGAACCTGAACAACTACGACCCGGCCCTGGCCGACGCCATAGCGGCAGAAGAGCGCCGCCAGGAAGACCATATCGAGCTGATCGCCTCGGAAAACTACACCAGCCCGGCGGTGATGCAGGCCCAGGGCACCGGCCTGACCAACAAGTATGCCGAAGGCTACCCGGGCAAACGCTATTACGGCGGCTGCGAGCACGTCGATGTGGTCGAGCAGCTGGCCATCGATCGGGCCAAGCAGCTGTTCGGCGCCGACTACGCCAACGTCCAGCCGCACTCCGGCTCATCCGCCAACAGCGCGGTCTACCTGGCCCTGCTCAATGCTGGCGATACCCTGCTCGGCATGAGCCTGGCCCACGGTGGTCACCTGACCCATGGCGCTAAGGTCAGTTCTTCCGGCAAGCTGTACAACGCCATGCAATATGGCATCGATGGCAATGGCCTGATCGATTACGACGAAGTCGAGCGCCTGGCCGTCGAGTGCCAGCCGAAGATGATCGTGGCCGGCTTCTCCGCCTACTCCAAGACCCTGGATTTCCCGCGTTTCCGCGCCATCGCCGACAAGGTCGGTGCCCTGCTGTTCGTCGACATGGCCCACGTCGCCGGTCTGGTCGCCGCCGGCCTGTACCCCAACCCGCTGCCCTACGCCGACGTGGTCACCACCACCACCCACAAGACCCTGCGCGGTCCGCGTGGCGGCCTGATCCTGGCCAAGAGCAATCCCGAGATCGAGAAGAAGCTCAACTCCGCGGTGTTCCCCGGCGCCCAGGGCGGCCCGCTGATGCATGTGATCGCCGGCAAGGCGGTGTGTTTCAAGGAAGCCCTGGAGCCGGGCTTCAAGGACTACCAGGCGCAGGTGATCAAGAACGCTCAGGCCATGGCGGCAGTCTTCATCGGCCGCGGCTATGACGTAGTGTCCGGCGGCACCGACAACCACCTGTTCCTGCTCAGCCTGATCAAGCAGGGCCTGACCGGCAAGGCCGCCGACGCCGCCCTCGGCGCCGCGCATATCACGGTCAACAAGAACGCAGTGCCGAATGATCCGCAGTCGCCGTTCGTCACCTCCGGCCTGCGCATCGGTACGCCGGCAGTGACCACTCGCGGCTTCAAGGAAGGCGAGTGCCAGGAACTGGCCGGCTGGATCTGCGACATCCTCGCTGATCTGGACAACCCCGCAGTGATCGAGCGGGTTCGTGGTCAGGTCAGCGACCTTTGCGCGACTTTCCCGGTCTACTCTGCATAAGTAACGCACTGGTTCAGTACCGACTGTAGGAGCGCGGCGGACGCCAAGTGCCATGCCCGCGAGTATCACGGCATAGCGCGGGGATGGCCCCGCTCCTGCAGAAACGCCATACCGCGACCTGACCAGAAGCTGGAGATCCACATGTCACTCAGCGTTTTCGATCTATTCAAAATCGGCATCGGCCCGTCCAGCTCGCACACGGTCGGGCCCATGCGCGCCGCCGCCCGTTTCGCCGAAGGCTTGCGCCGCGACGACCTGCTGGCGAACACCGAGTCGGTAAGAGTCGAGCTGTACGGCTCGCTCGGCGCCACCGGCAAAGGCCACGGCAGCGACAAGGCGGTGATTCTCGGCCTGCAAGGCGACCAGCCGGACACCGTCGACATCGACAGCATTGCAACGCGCCTGGCGACCCTGCGCGAAACCGGCGAACTGCAATTGCTCGGCGAAAAACCGATCCGCTTCGTCGAGAAAGAACACCTGGCGATGATCCGCAAACCGCTGGAGTTCCATCCCAACGGCATGATCTTCCGCGCCTTCGACGCCGCCGGCCTGCAGATCCGTTCGCGCGAGTACTACTCGGTAGGCGGCGGTTTTGTGGTCGATGACGATGCCGCTGGCGCCGACCGCATTGTCGAAGACCAGACCGCCCTGGCCTACCCCTTCACTACCGGCAAGCAATTACTCGCCCACTGCGCCGAACACCAGCTGTCGATCAGCCAGGTGATGCTGGCCAACGAAGCTGCCTGGCGCCCGGAAGCCGAGACCCGCGCACGCCTGTTGCAAATCTGGCAAGTGATGCAGGATTGCGTCACCGCCGGCTGTCGCAACGAAGGCATCATGCCCGGAGGACTCAAGGTCAAGCGCCGCGCAGCCGCCCTGCACCGGCAGCTGTGCCAGCACCCGGAAGCCGCCCTGCGCGACGCCCTCAGCGTGCTCGACTGGGTCAACCTCTACGCCCTGGCGGTGAACGAGGAAAACGCCAGCGGCGGGCGTGTGGTGACCGCCCCGACCAACGGCGCGGCCGGCATAGTGCCGGCGGTGCTGCACTACTACACTCGCTTCATCCCCGGCGCCAATGACGACGGCGTGGTGCGCTTCCTGCTGACCGCCGCCGCCATCGGCATTCTGTACAAGGAAAATGCCTCGATCTCCGGCGCCGAAGTCGGCTGCCAGGGCGAAGTCGGCGTGGCCTGCTCGATGGCCGCCGGCGCCCTTTGCGAAGTGCTCGGCGGCAGCGTCAACCAGGTAGAGAATGCAGCGGAAATCGGCATGGAACACAACCTCGGCCTGACCTGCGACCCGATCGGCGGCCTGGTTCAGGTTCCCTGCATCGAACGCAATGCCATGGGCTCGGTGAAGGCAATCAACGCCGCGCGCATGGCCCTGCGGGGTGACGGCCAGCACTTCGTCTCGCTCGACAAGGTGATCCGCACCATGCGCCAGACCGGCGCCGACATGAAGAGCAAATACAAGGAAACCTCGCGCGGCGGCCTGGCGGTGAACATCATCGAATGCTGACCGCCCGTGCGGCATACACATATTTCTAGGCGCGAGCCTGCACCGCGATGCGCCTCATGGTGATCGCCCGCAAGCCCGTTCCTACAACGACCCTCTACCTAACTGGAGCTAATCGATGACCAGCGAAACCCTGGCGAAAACCCCGCTACACGCCCTGCACCTGGAACTTGGCGCGCGCATGGTGCCCTTCGCCGGCTACGACATGCCGGTGCAATACCCGCTCGGCGTGATGAAGGAACACCAGCACACCCGCGAAGCAGCCGGCCTATTCGATGTCTCGCACATGGGCCAGATCATCCTGCGTGGCCCGAATGCGGCCAAAGCCCTGGAGAGCCTGGTGCCGGTCGACATCATCGACCTGCCAGTAGGCATGCAGCGCTACGCCATGTTCACCGATGACCAGGGCTGCATTCTCGACGACCTGATGGTCGCCAACCTGGGCAACGACACCCTGTTCCTGGTGGTCAACGCCGCCTGCAAGCACCAGGACCTGATGCACCTGCAACTGCAGATCGCCAGCCAGTGCCAGATCGAGCCCTGCTTCGACCGCGCCCTGCTCGCCCTGCAAGGCCCGAAAGCGGTCGACGTGCTGGCGCGCCTGGCCCCGGAAGTGGCCAAGATGACCTTCATGCAGTTCGCCCCGGTGCGCCTGCTCGGCGTCGACTGCTTCGTCAGCCGCTCCGGCTACACCGGTGAAGACGGCTTCGAAATCTCGGTCCCAGCCGATCACGCCGAAGCGCTGGCCCGCAGCCTGCTGGCCGAGCCGGAAGTCGAAGCCATCGGCCTCGGCGCGCGTGATTCGCTGCGCCTGGAAGCCGGCCTGTGCCTGTACGGCCACGATATGAGCACCAGCACCACGCCGATCGAGGCCAGCCTGCTGTGGGCCATTTCCAAGGCTCGCCGTGCCGATGGCGCGCGTGCCGGTGGCTTCCCCGGCGCCGAGCGGATCTTCGCCCAGCAGCGTGACGGCGTCGCCAGCAAGCGCGTCGGCCTGCTGCCGCAGGAGCGCGTGCCGGTGCGCGAAGGCGCGGAAATCGTCGATGCCGACGGCAACGTGATCGGCTCGGTATGCAGCGGCGGCTTCGGCCCGACCTTGGGCGGCCCGGTGGCCATGGGCTACGTGCAGAGCGCCTTCGTTGCGGTCGACACCCCGGTCTGGGCCATGGTGCGCGGCAAGCGCGTGGCCATGAAAGTCGCCAAGACCCCATTCGTGCCGCAGCGTTACTACCGCGGCTGAGGTCTCAGCCTGCGCGGTAGATGCGGCTGAACTGCACTGCCGCAGAACGCCTCGAAGCCCGGCCTATGGCCGGGCTTCGTCGTTATTCAGCGCAGCTCCTCGACCATCGCCGCCGCCACGCTCAGGATATCCTTGCCCAGCTGTTTGGAGCGCGCGCCGTTCCAGCCGGTAAGCGGATTGGGGCGGTCATCGTGGTCCTTGAAGGGCATTTCGATGGTGAAGGACAGGCAGTCGAATTCCAGGCCGACCGCGTTGCAGGCCAGGGTGGTGTTGGCCTGGCCGAACTGATCGGGTGTGTAACCAAAAGTGGTCTGGAATTCGGCACCTAGGTTCATCAGGCGGCTGCGGAAGTCCTCCTCCAGTTTTTCCAGGCGCGGACTGAAGCCGGGGTTGCCTTCACAGCCGGCGCTGAACACATGGGGGATCTCCTCGTCGCCGTGGATGTCGAGGAACAGGTCGACGCCGACGTTGCGCATCTGCTGCTGGACGAAGAACACCTCGGGACTCTCCGCCTCGCTGGCCGATTGCCAGGCGCGGTTGAGATCCTTGCCGGCGGCATTGGTGCGCAGGTGGCCACGGATGGCACCATCCGGGTTCATGTTCGGCACCAGGTAGAGGTCGGCCTGATGCAGCAGGGCGTTCAGTTCGGCGTCGTCGTGGTTCTGCAGGCGCTCGATCAGGCCTTCCATGAACCATTCGGCCATGTGCTCGCCGGGGTGCTGCTGGGCGATGATCCAGATCTTGCGCGGCGCCTGCGGGTTGCGGCTGACGCGCAGCAACTGGATATCGCGGCCCTCGATGCTCTTGCCGCTGGCGAACAGTTCGGCACCGGCCTTGCTCAGCGCCTGCTCGATCAGCCAGTCATGCCGCGCTCGGCTGTAGGGCTCGAAGTAGGCGAACCAGACCTGTGCCTCGCTCGGTTCGAGGGCGAAGTTGAGCGCGCCATCCTCGAAACGGCTGGGTACGCGGAACCAGTTGATATGGTCGTAGGAGGCAACGGCGTTATAGTCGGTCCAGGCATGTCGGTAGGCGGACTCGCCCGCATTGGTCAGGCTGAAGCCGTAGCGCTGGCCCGGGGTCAGGCCGTCAACTTTGAAGTGGAACCACTGGAAGTGATGGCTGTTGAGATCAGGACGCATGGCCAGCAGCACCTGCTGCGGGTTGCTGGCGTCGAGCACCTCGATATTGCCACTGTCGAAATTGCAGCTGATGTTCATGGATACCTCGCGGGCCTGATGGTGCGCTGCACCTGTGCCCGCAAGAATCGCAGGTCTACCGGCCGGATGAAACGCCTGAAGCGACATACAGATATGCATTGCATGCCCCGAACATGCACGCGCGTCACGCATGCGAGGGACGGCCTCCCCGGCGGCAAGCCCGGGTTCGAAATCCGCACAGCGATGCTTCAAGGTACCAAGCAACTTGCTGACCGTGGCGGGGTCTTCTAGTCTGCGGCAGCCGGTCTTTGCCCCGGTCAGCGTGGTGTAGGCAGACCCCGCAGCGGCCATGGGCAGCTGGCCGAGGCAGCCAGGGCATTGTTTTTTCATAACACTGCTCTTTCATAAACAGACGGGCGCAGTCACCCGCCTCCACTCCATAAGAAGTGACAGACCATGAACGCTCATCAATGGCTACGCTCGACTCTCCCAGCACTCCTCTGCGCCACCCTGCTGTTGGGCGGTTGCGCCAACCAGCAAGCGAGCCCGGGCAGTGCGCCGCAGTCAGGATCAGCCGCGACCGGCGCATCACCGGAGGAGGACGCAGCGGCCACCCTGCAGAGACTGCGCAGCCAAGCCAATCGCGGCGACCTCGACAGTCAGTTCCAGCTGGGCAGTTTCTACTTCGTCGGCAAGCCGGTGAAAGACCTCAAGCTCGCCGAATACTGGTGGAAGCAGGCCGCCAACAAGGGCCATGCCATGGCGGCGGTCAGCCTGGCCTATCTGTATACCGGCCGCGACAATCCCGACTTCGCCAACCCGCAGGGCATGCTCAAGTACCTCAACCAGTCGGCCGCTGGCGGCAACCCGATGGCCCAGCATATTCTCGGCAACCTCTACCTCAAGGGCCAACAAGGCGTACCGCGCGATACCAACCAGGCTCGCCGGCTGTTCCAAAGCGCCTGCAAGCAAAACTATGAAGTCAGCTGCACGGCGCTGACCACCTTGCCCGCCCCTTGAGGCTGCATGCTAGAACGCCCTGCGGGCATGATGCACAAAGCGTTCTTGAGCCGTTACCTTAAGCGGCAAAGCCACCATCGATGGTCAGACTGGCAGCGATGGCATAAACCGCTTATGGTCCGGCCAAGTAGGTGACGAATGCAGCGAGTTCTTAGGCGCGAGCGTAACAACCAACCGCCATCAACCCCATACGGCTCTCGGCGAACTCGCTGTTTGCAGGATTCATGTCGGTGGTCATCGGTCCAGGCTGCATATTGTTCACGGTGAGCCCGCGCACGGCCCACACGCACCTGCGTGCAGTGGCGAAACAGGTCTGGCACTGTGACCACCGCCGTTTGTCCACACAGGACGATCCAGTGCTCTGCCCCTTGGAACTTCGAGCAGGCCCGGCACTTACCCACGCAACAGCGTCGATAATGCCTTTGCCAGTTGGAACGGCTAGTGCCGGATGATTCAGGCAGTTACCGGCCAGCAACTCGACAGTTGCGGCGATAGCCGGTATTACTCGCTCTATTTATTGTCCAATCGAACAGAATTTCTTCTTTTTAGAACCACTCACCCAGCCAGTAAATGCCCATCACCTGCCTGCTCGTCCCGGCTTGTGTTTATGGCGCAACGGGCAATCCGCCAGCCTGCACTTCGGCTTGCAATACCAACCACTCAGTCACAGTTGAACATCTGCCCGACGCACTATCGAGTGCTGCGTTGAACGGAACCGTCTTATTCACAGTCAGACGAAACAGTTAATGCTCGCCCGCCTCGCCAGTACGAATTAACCCCCTCGACTTTTAAATAGCATTGACCATAATTGTATTGGGCTGAAGGCAATCGAAAACTTGAGTGCAGCTGCTCGATCAGTCCGGCTGGTTATTTTAAAAGAGCATTCAATCTCTGACAGGTTTATTCAGGCCGGCCCAAGGGCTACATCGGCCATTGCCACAGTCACTGGAATGATCACAGCAGCAGTAAGGCCATTGCCTTACGTTGTCATTACACTACTTCTTCACACCATGGGAAATCACGTGACGAAAGACGAACTGCGCGCCGAACTCGAGCGCCAGGCGCAGCGTTACATGGATGTACAAGGCGGAGAAATCATTACTTACGCCGCTCAACCGGACCCCGAGCGCAAGCCCTGGCGCAAGAAGGCCAACCTTCTTGACCAAGCATTTGAAAAAGAAATCGAGAAGATCGAAAAAGACCTGCAAGCCAAACCCGACGAGCACAGCGGCTGACAGCCCCCTGCAGAACGGCGCCGCAGGGGTAACGCTCGATAACCGCGCTTATTAACGGCTGACGGCGTGGCGTTATCGTCGCTTGCCGCCCAGCAACGAGCCCAGCAGACCGCGCACCAACTGCCGGCCGAGCTGGTTGGCGGCTTGGCGTACGGCGCCTTTCATCACCTGGCCGACCATCCCGCCCAGCAGGTCGCCGATGCCTTCTGTGGCGCTCGCCTTGGTTTGCGCCTGCGCCACCTCAACACTGGCTTGTGCGGCACGGGCGGTGAGCAGTTCGTAGGCCGACTCGCGGTCGATCGGTTTGTCATAGCGCCCGGCCAGCGGCGACTGGCGAATCAGCGCGGCCCGCTCGCTCTCGCTCAACGGGCCGATGCGCGACTGTGGCGGCGCAATGGCCACGCGCTGGACCATGGCCGGCGTGCCCTTGTCTTCCAGGGTACCGACCAGGGCCTCGCCAATGCCCAGCTCGGTCAGGATTGCCAGGGCATCGATCGAGGGGTTGGGGCGAAAACCATCCGCCACTGCGCGCAGGGATTTCTGCTCCCTGGTGGTGAAGGCGCGCAAGCCGTGCTGAATACGCAGGCCGAGCTGGGCCAGCACGTCATCGGGCAAGTCACTGGGCGATTGGGTGACGAAGTAGACACCGACGCCTTTCGAACGAATCAATCGAACCACCTGTTCCAGCCGCTCCTGCAGGGCTTTCGGGGTATCGGCGAACAGCAGGTGCGCCTCATCGAAGAACAGTGCCAGCAGCGGCTTGTCGGCATCGCCGCGCTCCGGCAACTGCTCGAACAACTCGGCCAGCAGCCACAGCAGGAAGGTCGCGTAGACCTTCGGTGCCTCATGCACCAGACGGCTGGCGTCGAGCAGATGAATCCGCCCGCGACCGTCACGATCCGGCTGCAGAATATCTTCCAGCTGCAGCGCCGGCTCGCCGAACAACGCCTCCGCGCCCTGTTGTTCGAGACTCGACAGCCGGCGCAACAGAGCCTGGGCAGAGGTAGTGGTGAACAGCGCACTGTCATCGCCAAGCACAGCCGGATTGCTTTTCAGATAGGCCAGCAGGGCTTTCAAGTCTTTCAGATCGAGCAATAGCAACCCTTCACGATCCGCCACCTTGAACGCCGCATAGAGCGCGGCCTGCTGGCTGTCGGTCAACTCCAGCAATGCCCCGAGCAACAGCGGCCCCATCTCGCTGAGGGTGGTGCGTAGCGGATGGCCGCTCTGACCATGGACATCCCATAAGGTAACCGGGTAGGCCGTCGGTCGGTGCTCAAGCCAGGGCATGCTGGCGATCCGCTCGGCCACCTTGCCTTGCGGCGCGCCAGCGGCGCCAAGCCCGCACAGGTCGCCCTTCACATCCGCGGCGAACACTGCCACACCGGCGTCGCTGAACTCCTCCACCAGGCGCTGCAGGGTCACCGTCTTGCCGGTGCCGGTCGCCCCGGCCACCAGGCCATGACGATTGGCCAGGTGCATAAGCTGGCCAACAGGTTGACCGCCGAGATCGGCGCCAAGAATCAACTGGTTTGCTACAGGCATTTATATGTCTCCTGAGTTAAAGCTTTGCTCCTGCCATGCCGACATAATTGCTGACGCCGATTTGCCGGCGCTGCCTGTGCCGTGCACCAGCCAAGACTGGTTCCAGACATTACCGGACGCAAGAAGCCATGAATAATAGTTTGAAATTCAGCCACAAGATCCTCCTGGCCGCCTCGCTGGTGGTAATCGCCGCCTTCTCCTTGTTCACCCTGTACAACGACTACCTGCAACGCAATGCGATCCGCGCAGATCTAGAAAACTACATGCAGGAAATGGGCAACGTCACCGCCAGTAATATCCAGAACTGGCTGTCGGGGCGCATCCTGCTGGTGGAAAGCGCCGCCCAGTCGATTGCCAGGAACAGCGGGCCCGAGCAGGTCGCCGGCCTGCTCGAGCAGAAAGCCATGACTTCGTCCTTCGCCTTCAGTTACCTGGGCAGCGCAGACGGCGCCTTCACCATGCGCCCGGACGAGAAGATGCCGGACGACTACGACCCGCGCAGCCGTCCCTGGTACAAGGATGCCATGGCTGCCGGCACCACCACCCTCACCGAACCCTATGTGGATGCGGCCACCGGCCAGCTGATCATCACCATCGCCACCCCGGCCAAACCTGCCGGCGTAGTCGGCGGTGACCTGAGCTTGAAGACCCTGGTCGACATCATCAACTCGCTGGAATTCGACGGCCTGGGTTACGCCTTTCTGGTCAGCGCCGACGGCAAGATTCTGGTGCACCCGGACAAGAGCCTGGTGATGAAAAGCCTCAGCGATGTCTTCCCCGAGAACACCCCGCGCATCGGCAGCGAGCTCAGCGAAGCCATCGCGAATGGCCAGACCCGCATCCTCACCTTCGCCCCGGTCAAGGGGCTACCCTCGGTCAACTGGTACGTCGGCCTGTCCATCGACAAGACCAAGGCCTATGCCGCGCTCAGTGACTTCCGTGCCTCGGCCATAGTCGCCACGCTGGTCGCGGTGGTGCTGATCATCCTCCTGCTGAGCATGCTGATCCGCCTGCTGATGCAACCGCTGACCGTGATGGGTAAAACCATGCAGGACATCGCCCAGGGCGATGGTGACCTGACCAAGCGTATTGATATCCAGTCCAACGACGAGTTCGGCGCCCTGGGCAAAGCCTTCAACCAGTTTGTCGAACGGATTCACGGCTCGATCCGTGAAGTGTCCTCGGCCACCCACCAGGTCAATGAGGTGGCAAAATTGGTGGTCAACGCCTCCAACTCCTCGATGATCAACTCCGACGAACAGGCCAGCCGCACCAACAGCGTGGCCGCCGCCATCAACGAGTTGGGCGCAGCCGCCCAGGAAATCGCGCGCAACGCCGCGGACGCTTCGACCCAGGCCTCCGATGCCCGGGAGCAGGCCGAAGATGGTCGCCAGGTGGTGGAAAAAACCATCCAGGCGATGAATCAATTGTCCGGAAAGATCCGCACCTCTTGTGGCCACATCGAGACGCTGAACGGCAAGACGGTGAACATCGGTCAGATTCTCGAGGTGATCAAGAGCATCTCCCAGCAAACCAACCTGCTCGCGCTCAACGCTGCCATCGAGGCGGCCCGGGCCGGTGAAGCGGGTCGCGGGTTTGCCGTGGTCGCCGACGAGGTGCGCAACCTGGCGCACCGCACCCAGGAGTCGGCACAAGAAATCGAGAAGATGATCGAAGAACTGCAGGTCGGCTCGCGCGAGTCGGTCACCACCATGACCGAGAGTCAGCGCTACAGCGAAGAAAGCGTGCTGATTGCCAACCAGGCCGGTGAGCGCCTGAGCAGCGTGACCCTGCGCATCGGTGAGATCGACGGCATGAACCAGTCGGTGGCCACCGCCACCGAAGAGCAGACCTCGGTGATCGAGTCGCTGAACATGGACATCACCGAGATCAACACCCTCAACCAGGATGGCGTGGAAAACCTGCAGTCAACTCTGCGCGCTTGCGGCGACCTGGAACAACAGGCCTCGCGCCTGAAACTACTGGTCGACAGTTTCCGCATCTGAACTCGTCGACAGCAAGGGGGCGCCTATTCGGCGCCTTTTTTTATGTCCCGATGCCCTGTTTGCGGCTGTTCGCCAGCCGCCTCCTGCAGCTTGCGCCACAGCTCGGCCGCTTCGGCAAATTCAGTACCGCTCTGCGGGCTCAGGGCATCCGGGTCATAACGCCTGACGCAGCCCTCGCCCAGGGTTGGCGGTGGCTGGGAGGCGGCGCGATCCAAAGGGTCTTGCATGGTGTGCACCTCCGTTGACGCTCGCATCAGCGCCCAATACATCATTGAAATCGATTGATATCAGCGCAAAATTACGCTTTTTATCGATTCTTTCATTCCCGACAATGACCACCTCGACCCGCTTCCCAGAGGTGATCATGCACCAGATTCGCCCCGCTGCCGAACGCGGCCATTCGCAACTGAGCTGGCTGAACAGTTACCACAGTTTTTCCTTCGGTGATTATTACGACCCACGCTTTCAGGGCTTCTCGCACCTGCGGGTGATCAACGAAGATCAGGTCAAGGCCGGCGCCGGGTTTGCCACGCACGGGCACCGGAACATGGAAATCATCAGCTATGTTCGCCAAGGCACCCTGGCGCACCAGGATTCGCTGGGCACCCGTGAAGAAATACAGGCAGGGGAATTCCAGCTGATGCGCGCCGGTTCCGGCATCCGCCACAGCGAGTTCAATGCCTCGGCGAGCGAGCCCGTACACTTCATGCAAATCTGGATAGAGCCGGCGCAACGTGGCTTGGCGCCGGGCTATCAGCAGCGCGCCTTTGCCACCCAGAAAGGCCTGCAGGTCATTGCCACTCCGGATGGCGCTGATGGCAGCCTGCAGGTCGCCCAGGACATAACCCTCTACCGCTGGCAGGGTGGCCCGCTCGACTATGTGCTGGCTCCGGGCCGCTGGCTCTACCTGCAGCTATTGACGGGCCAGCTGAATGGCCCAGGCGTACACCTGGCCACTGGCGATGGCCTGCAAGTGCGCGAACCGGGCCCCTTCAACCTGCATGGTCAGGGTGAGGCGCTGCTGTTCGACTTGCCTGCGCGCTAATACGTCGGAGCCCACCGGAATCAGGAGCATTCCTGAAACCAGTTGGCGATTGACAGTCTCATTGCGAGCGGACTTTACCCTGATCGTGCTGGGCGAACTCCTTGACCGCGCGCAGCACATCGCTGCGACTGATCTGGCCAACCAGGCGCCCACCCTCCACTACCGGGAGGCGCCCCAGGCGACCGCGCAAAAAGCGCTCGGAAACCTCAATAATGTCGGTTTCTGGAGAAATGGTTTCAATCTCGGTATTCATATAGGAACTGACCACTCCGCCGATCGCTTCGTAGTAAGCCCCCGAGAGGATGCCGCGCAGGCAATCGCCCTCGGATAACAAGCCAATCAGATGCCCCTGGGAGTCAACCACCGGGGCGCCAGCAATGCGATGCTCCAACAGCCTGTTAATGGCGGTGAACAGATCGGTGTCAGACCGAAACGTCACCAGATGGCGAGTCATGTAATCGCGCACCTTAATCGATTTGAGCATTAGCGAACTCCTTCAGCCTGCACTTGGTTAATGCACGACAAGGCAATCAGTCGAACACTACCGTCTTGTTATCGTGAACCAATACACGATCTTCTAAGTGATAGCGTAGCCCACGGGACAACACCATTTTTTCCACATCCTTACCCAGACGAACCATTTCTTCGATGCTGTCGCGGTGACTGACGCGCACCACATCCTGTTCGATAATAGGACCTGCATCCAACTCCTCGGTCACATAATGCGAGGTTGCACCGATCAGCTTGACTCCACGTAGTGAAGCCTGGTGATAAGGCTTGGCACCGACGAACGACGGCAAAAAGCTGTGGTGGATATTGATCACCCGCTGGGCGAAGTCACGACACAGTTGCGCAGGTAGAATCTGCATATAACGCGCCAGCACTATGACGTCGGCGGCATGCGCGTTGACCAGTCGCTCCACTTCATCGAAGGCCAACTGTTTGTTCTGTGGCTCGACCGGCACATGAAAATAGGGAATGTCGTGCCACTCGACCATGCTGCGTAATTCGTCATGGTTAGAAATCACACAGGCGATATCGCAGTCCAGTTCATCGCTGTGCCAACGGTGCAGCAAGTCAGCCAGGCAATGTGACTCGCGACTCGCCATCAACACCACGCGCTTTTTCTGTGCCGAATCAGTCACCCGCCATTCCATGGAAAATTCACGTGCGATGGGCGCAAAGGCTTGATGAAACCCTGGCAAGTCGAACGGCAAGGAATCGGCACGAATCTCATGGCGCATGAAGAACCAACCACTGTGGTTGTCCGAGTGATGACTCGCCTCGGTGATCCAGCCGTTGTAGGTGGCCAGAAAGTTACTGACCTTGGCCACGATACCAACGCGGTCCGGACAGGCTATGACCAGCCGAAAAGTACGCATGGGACACTCCAGAGAATTCGCAAAGTCGGTCATTCTAGCCACAGTGCGAGAAAACTGCAGTAATCCTGAAGTCCAGCCCGGGCAGCACACGCGAGACAACCGAACCACCTCGAACTGACAGCGACCTGTTATACGATTTTGTTGAAGACAGTGGCCTGGCGCGGACCTCGGTGAGCCATGGATAAAAACTGATCGGCTGACTAATTGAGTTACGCGCCAGCACATTTGAAACTTTGTTGGATAAAACGTGGCAAATTCTTGCAAAGCGGTTTACTTGTCAAAAGTGCCTGACTATTATTACTGACACTTAGTAATCACCTACTCAGATCAAGGTAAGCCGCATGTCGCTGATCAACGAATACCGCGCTACAGAAGAAGCCATCAAAGAGCTCCAAGAACGCCTGAAAAATCTGTCGCAAGACGACAAACTGAAAAAAGAACTGGAGTTTGAAGGCAAGCTGCGCACGCTGATGGGCGAATATCAGAAGTCCCTGCGTGACATCATCGCCATGCTCGACCCCGACGCCAAAATCAGCAAGGCACCGCGCGCCGGCGCCAAGACCACCGGGGTCAAGCGTGCTCGCAAAGTTAAGCAGTACAAGAACCCGAACACCGGTGAAGTGATCGAAACCAAAGGCGGCAACCACAAGACCTTGAAAGAGTGGAAAGCCAAGTGGGGCGGCGATGTTGTTGAAAGCTGGGCAACCTTGCTGGATTAAGCTCTACGATTGAATCATCGATTTCAGCGCATCAAAAAACGCCAGCCTTGCTGGCGTTTTTTGTTCTGCAACACTATTTATGTTGATGGCAAACCCAGGGGACATCAGGCCACCTTGGCCAGACGGCGAGCCAACCGACAGAATCGCCAGACGACAGCCACCAGCTAAATAGCGCCTGAAGCCTGCCCACACTTAAAGGGCATAACGCAGGCGCAACTGTTGCGCATAGTCACGCCACTCCGTCAGTACCGTCCGTTGCTTGGGCGTGGCCTGAGCGAATATTTCATCGAGTGCCGCCTGAAAATCCGCCAAGGTATTAGGCGCGCCACACTCGGGCCGGGTTAACCGCTGCTGACAAAACATCACCCAGCGCTGCTGTTCTGCTGAATCCAGGCTGGAGGGAAAGTTGCGCGCGCGATAACGAAATAATAATTCAGGTAAGCGTGCATCATCGAACGGCCAGTCATTCTGGGCCAACTGCGCGGGTTCGGCACTGCGTACGCGCTCGCATAAACGCCGGTCGCGATCACCGATAAAACCCTCATATAGCTGTTGCTCGGGATCCTCGCTGGGCGCAAAAGCTTCTTCGCCATATATCAGCGCGAGTTTGTCCCGCCACTGCCCTTGTGCGGCAACCAATCGATCTGCACGCAGCTGGAGTTCGGTCATGTCCAACTGCAAACGCTGAATATCTTCGCCACGCAGTACATTCAACGGCGCCACCACCGGACAACGGTTGATGTGCAGCAACTTCAAGGGTACCGGCAACTCGCCCTCGCCCAGTTGCTCGCGCCGGGTATATAGGCGTCGACGCAAGGACTCGCCATCCTCCTCGAACAATGGCGCCGGATCGGCGTGCAAGTCGCAGACGATAAGCGCATTGCGATTACGCGGATGCCAGGCCAGCGGCAACACCAACCCCAAGTAATGTCGCGTTCCGGCAAAGCGCCCGGAAATATGCACCAGGGGCTGTAACAAACGAATCTGGTCGAGTACCCGTTGCTTGCTGCGCAATTGATAGAGGTAGTTGTACAGCTTGGGCTGTTTGCTACGAATCAGCCGAGCCAGAGCGATGGTCGCACGCACATCGGCCAGGGCGTCATGGGCCTGGCCATGTTCGATGCCGTTGGCTGCGGTCAGGCTCTCCAGCTTGAGGCTGACGCGGCCTTCTTCCTGAGGCCAGACAATGCCATCCGGGCGCAAGGCATAGGCTGCGCGAACCAGATCGATCAGGTCCCAGCGGCTGTTGCCACCTTGCCACTCGCGGGCATAGGGGTCGAAGAAATTGCGGTACAGGCTGTAGCGGGTGACTTCATCATCGAAGCGCAAGCTGTTGTACCCCACGCTACAGGTCCCCGGCTGAACCATTTCGGCATGCACGCGGGCCATGAATTCGGCCTCGCTCAAACCTTTGTCCGCCAACTGACTGGGCGTGATGCCGGTTATGAGGCAGGCAGCCGGATGCGGCAGGATGTCGTCGCTGGGCTGACAGTAGATGTTCAGCGGCTCGTCGATTTCATTGAGGTCTTCGTCGGTGCGAATTCCGGCGACTTGCAGCGGCCGGTCGCGACGCGGATCGATACCGGTGGTTTCGTAGTCATACCAGAACAGGCTGGAGGTCACGGCGGCTTCCTATAGGTAGTGGGCGAGGCCAGTTTAGCATTGCCCGCACGGCCATCCGGCAGCCACGGATTGCCGCCACAAGCGCAGTTTGCATGCAGATCGGTTGCTTCACCGTCTGCCGCTGGCTAGCATCGGGGTTTATTCAGCGCAGACCGCCGATGCAGCATTCCGCCACCTCGCCTCCTCCGCGCCCGCCTCGTCCAGCCGTCCGCCGACCAACCGCGCTGCTGGATACCCGCTATCAGGTGGAAACCCCGGAAGGCATCGATCTGCTCCTGCGCCCCGCGGGCCTGGTATCGCGCGCCTTGGCCTTCACCATCGACCTGCTGATTCGCGGCCTGCTGTTGCTGGTGACCTACGTCGTCCTCGGCCTGCTCGGCAAGTTCGGCATGGGCCTGGCGACCATCCTGCTGTTCCTGGTGACCTGGTGGTACATGGTGTTGTTCGAGGTATTCAACCAGGGCCGCTCGCCCGGCAAGCAGATGCTCGGCCTGCGCGTGGTGCACGATGACGGCACGCCGGTCGGCTGGGCCGCTTCGCTGACCCGCAACCTGCTGCGCTTCGTCGATATCCTGCCGTTCGGCTACACCCTGGGCATTCTCAGCTGCCTCAACCACCCGGCGTTCAAGCGCCTCGGCGATATCGCCGCCGGTACCCTGGTAGTCTACCGCGACACCCTGCCCGCGCACCCGAGCCTGCCGCAGGCCGAACCGCTGCCTGCGCCCTTCGCCCTCGACCTGGCAGAGCAACGGGCCCTGCTCGGATTTGCCGAGCGCGGCGCCAGCCTGTCCAGTGAACGCCGCGCCGAGCTGGCGGCGATTCTTGCCGAGCCACTGCAGGTCCCGCACGAGCAAGCGGAACAGCGGATCAATGGCATCGCCCGCGGCCTGCTGGGACCGACATGAAACAGAGCCTGTTCGAAAGCCGCCACCAAGCCGACTGGCAAGCCTTTGCCGGACAACTCGACGCGCTCGAACGCGGCAAGGCCGACCGCCAGCAGTGCAAGGGCTTCGCCGCTGCGTACCGACGCCTCTGTCAGCAATTGGCCCTGGCCCAGGCGCGCGGCTACAGCAACCACCTGGTCGAGCAGTTGCAGCAACTGGTGCTGCGCGGCCACCAGCAGTTCTATCGCCATCGCAGCCCGCTGGGGGCGCAATTGATCGGTTTCATACTCGCCGGTTTTCCTCGCTTGGTGCGGGCCGAATGGCGCTGCGTGCTAATCGCCAGCCTGGTGTTTTTCGGTAGCCTGTTGACCATGGGCGTACTGGTCTATCTGTTTCCCGAACTGGTCTACAGTCTGGTCGACCCACAGCAGGTCGCGAGCATGGAGCAGATGTACGACCCCGATGCCCGGCGCCTCGGGCGCTTCGGCGAACGCCATTCGGCCGACGACTGGCTGATGTTCGGCTTCTACATCATGAACAACATCGGCATCGCCTTTCAGACCTTCGCCAGCGGCCTGCTGTTCGGCCTGGGCAGCCTATTCTTCCTGCTGTTCAACGGCCTGATGATCGGGGCGGTGGCCGGCCACCTGACCCAGATCGGCTACGGCGAAACCTTCTGGTCGTTCGTCATCGGCCACGGCGCCTTCGAGTTGACCGCCATCGCCCTGGCTGGCGGCGCCGGCCTCAAGCTCGGCGGGGCCCTGCTCGCGCCCGGTCGACTGTCACGTGGCGAAGCCTTGCGCCTGGCCGCCGGGCGAAGCGTGCGTTTGGTCGGTGGGGTCATTGTATTTCTGCTCCTGGCCGCGTTTATCGAGGCCTACTGGTCTTCGATGACCTTCGCCACGCCGACCGTCAAATATGTGGTTGGCGCCGGCCTCTGGTTGCTGGTGCTGAGCTATCTGCTGCTGGCCGGCCGAGGTGTCCATGCGCCTGACTGATGCCAGCGTGGCGATCCGCCCGCGCCCCCCCTGGGAAGCACTGGACCTCGGCGTTCTGCTGGCGCGCCGGCATGCCGGCCTGCTGATGGCCAGCTGGGCATTGGTCAGCCTGCCGATCTTCGCCCTGCTCTGCCTGTTGCTGTGGGACTACCCGGGCTGGGCGATATTCGCCTTCTGGTGGTTGAAACCGGCCTACGAACGCCTGCCGCTGCATGTCCTCTCACGCGCCCTGTTCGGCGACACGCCAAGCCTCAAGCAAGCGCTCAAAGCCCTGCCGGGGCTGCTCAAGCCGCAACTGCTGGCCAGCCTGACCTGGCGCCGCTTGGCGCTCACGCGCAGCTTCGATCTGCCGGTGATGCAACTGGAAGGGCTGTCCGGCCAGGCGCGCAGCCAGCGCCTGGTGGTACTGGGGCAACGCGATGCAGGCGCCGCGACCTGGTTGACGATGGTCGGCATGCACCTGGAAATGGCCCTGTGGCTGGGTCTGGTCAGCCTGTTCTATCTGCTGCTGCCAGCGCAGATCGAGCTGGACTGGAGCTGGCAGAGTCTGGCCAATGCGGCGGCCGGCGAATGGCTGTGGCTGGAACACCTGTCCAACCTGCTGTATGTGCTGGTGCTGATCGTCTGGGAACCGGTCTACGTCGCCTGCGGCTTCACCCTCTACCTGAATCGCCGCACCGCCCTGGAGGCCTGGGATATCGAACTGGTGTTCCGCCGACTGCGTCAGCGCCTCGGCGGCGTGGCCTATGCCCTGTTGCTCGGCGGCAGCCTGTTGCTGCTGCAGACACCGACACCGGTCATGGCCGCCGAGATCGGCAATTGCCCGCTGCCGGTCATGGACCCGATTGGCCCCGAGGCCGCACGCCTGCTCAAACAACCGCTGAGCAGCCAGGCCGCTCAAGACAGCATCGAGCAACTGCTGGATAGCCCCCCCTTTGAGCACCGCGAAACCGTCACGCGCTGGCGCTTCGGCGAGGAAGAGGCCGCACAAGCGGACGAAGGGCCGATCAGCGGCCTGCTGGCATGGCTGGAAAAGTTCTTCAAACTGGCCGAATCCTGGAACAGCAACGCCACCATCGCAGTGTTTTTCGAGACCCTGCTCTGGACCGCCCTGCTCGGCCTGGTGGCCCTGCTGATCTGGCGCTATCGCCAATGGCTCGGCATCTTCGCCGGGCGTATTGGCCTGGCGCAACGCGCCGCAATGCCGCCCAGCAGCCAGCTGTTCGGCCTGGAAGTGACCCCGCAAAGCTTGCCCGCGGACGTCGCCGGCACAGTCGAACAACTCTGGGCCGAGCAACCGCGGGCGGCCCTCGGCCTGCTCTATCGCGCCTTGCTCAGTCGCCTGCTGCACGACTATCACCTGCCCCTGCACGGCGCTCACACCGAGAGCGAAGTGTTGCGCCTGATTCAGGGCCTGCAACAGAACGAACTGAGCACTTTCAGCCAGACCCTGACCCTGCACTGGCAAAACCTCGCCTACGGCCATCGCCTGCCGCCAGACGATCTGTGCCAGACCTTGTGCCAAGGCTGGCGGCGCCTGCTCGAAAACGGTGTGCGCGCATGAACAAACGCCGCCAGTTGATCCTCGCCAGCGCGCTGGTGCTTGGCTTGGGCTTGCTCGGTCTCTACCTGCTGAGCCGCGCCCAGCCCTATGAAGAAACCGTCGAGCACGGCCCGGCCCCCGAAGCGCAGGCCAACCCCTACCTGGCTGCCGAACATTTTCTCCGTCAGCAGGGCCTGCAGGTGCAGCGCGCCGATGACCTGCAGCTGCTCTCGACGTTGCCCAGCGCCGGGCAAACCCTGGTGCTGCTTGGTGATCGGCAAGGCATGAGCCCGCTACAAGCCGAGCATCTGCTCGCCTGGGCGGCCAAGGGCGGGCATCTGGTGTTCGTTGCCGAACGCCTGTGGGATGAGGAGGAAGGCAAAAGTGGTGACCTGCTGCTCGATAGCCTGGACCTGCAGCAATACCCGAGCGACGATCTCGACGAGCCTGAGGCCGAGATCGAGGAGACCACTCCCGAGTCAGGCGATGCCACGGCCAAGGCCTACCCCGAGCTGACCCAGCTTTACCTGGAAAACGAGCAGGCGCCGGCCTACTTCAGTTTCGATACCGGCTTTCATCTCTACGATGCGGCAAATCGCGCGCATGCCTGGGCCAACAGCGCGGCGGCGACCCACCTGGTCCAGCTCTATCATGGTGACGGCCTGGTCAGCGTGCTGAGCGACAGCTGGATCTGGCACAACGACAGGATCGCCGAATACGACAATGCCTGGCTGCTCTGGTACCTGAGTCAGGACAGCGGCGTGACCCTGCTCTACCACGCCGATCGCGCCAACCTGCCCAGCCTGCTGTTGCGCTACTTCCCCCAGGCCCTGCTGGCCCTGGCCCTGCTCCTCGGCCTCGGTCTGTGGCGCGCCGGCATGCGTCAGGGCCCGCTGCAAGCGCCGGTCAGCCCGAGTCGCCGGCAATTGCAGGAGCACCTGCGCGGCAGTGCCGCGTTCTTGCTCCGGCGCAGTGGCCAGCACTGCCTGCTGCAGGGCTTGCAAGCGGACATCCAGCGCCGTGCGCGACACCGTCATCCCGGCTTCGAACGCCTCGGCGTGACCGAACAATGGCAGGTGTTGGCACGCCTGACCCGCTTGCCCAGCCGTGCCATCAGCCAAGCCATGCGGCCGCTGCCCGAGCAGCGCCTGTCCGCCGTCGACTTCACCCGCCAGGTCGCCCACCTGCAAACACTCAGGAATGCCCTATGAGCGAACACACGCCCGAACAGCTGAGCCCGCCCGCGGCGGCCGCAACCCAATCACCGAGCAGTCCGGCGCTGCAGCGCCAGCGCGCCAGCCAACTGGCCCAGGCCCTGCGCCTGGAATTGCACAAGGCGCTGATCGGCCAGAACGCCGTGGTCGACGATGTGTTGACCGCGCTGATCGCCGGCGGCCACGTGCTGATCGAGGGTGTTCCCGGCCTGGGCAAGACCCTGCTGGTGCGCGCTCTGGCGCGCTGCTTCGGGGGCGAGTTCGCCCGCATCCAGTTCACCCCCGACCTGATGCCCAGCGATGTCACCGGCCATGCCGTGTACGACCTGCAAAACGAGCAGTTCAAGCTGCGCAAGGGCCCGGTGTTCACCAACCTGCTGCTGGCCGACGAGATCAATCGCGCGCCGGCCAAGACCCAGGCGGCCCTGCTGGAAGTCATGCAGGAGCGTCAGGTCACCCTCGAAGGGCGCGCCCTGGCGGTGCCGCTGCCGTTCATGGTGCTGGCTACGCAGAACCCGATCGAGCAGGAAGGCACCTATCCACTGCCCGAAGCCGAGCTGGACCGCTTCATGCTCAAGCTGCGCATGGACTACCCCGAGCAGGCCGAAGAACTGAGCATGGTGCGTCAGGTCACCCGTTCGACCCGCGCCGACATGCTCGACGTCACCCCCTTGCGCGCCATGCTGCAAGCCAAGGATCTGCTGGCCATCCAGAAGATCGCCAGCGACCTGCCGCTCGACGAACAGGTGCTCGACTATGCCGTGCGCCTGGCCCGTGCCACCCGCACCTGGCCGGGGCTGATTCTCGGCGCCGGGCCACGCGCCTCGATCGCCCTGGTGCGTGGCGGCCGCGCCCGCGCCCTGTTGCGCGGCGGCGACTTCGTCCTGCCGGATGACATCAAGAGCTGCGCCCTGGCCGTACTGCGCCACCGTGTGCGCCTGGCGCCGGAGCTGGATATCGAAGGGCTGGAGGTCGACCAGGTGCTCCAGCAGTTGCTCGACCAGGTCCCGGCGCCGCGTCTATGACCCGCTCGATCCAGGGTGCTGGCGCATGAAGCCCGCGCGCGCGCTGCTGATCCTGCTCGGCGTCCTGCTCGGCCTGGCCATTGTGCTTGGCGCCTTGCAGGCACTGGCGGTCGAGGTGCCGCAAAGCCTGCAGGCGATCTGGTGGGCCCTGCTGCTGGTGCTGACCGGCGCGGCGCTGGTCGACGCCCTGCGCCTGCGCACATTGCCCTCGCCACGCCTCGAGCGCCTGTTGCCGGGCAATTTGCCGCTGGGCCGTTGGCACGAGGTGCAGCTGACCCTGCACCACGCCTACGCCCAGCCTTTGACGCTGGAGGTGTTCGACCATGTGGCCGACGGCATGGCGTTCGAGCACCTGCCGCAAACCGTGCTACTGCGCCCCGGCGAGCAGACTCGCGTCACCTACCGCGTACGGCCGCTGGTACGTGGGCACTTCCATTTCGACCGATGTGAAATCAACCTGCCCAGCCCGCTGCGCCTGTGGTGCGCGCGACGCTACCTGGCGGTGCCCGGAGAAACCCGGGTCTACCCGGACTTTGCCCGTCTGCATGGCGCGCAACTGATGGCGGTCGACGACTGGCTCAGCCAGTTGGGCGTGCGCCAGCGCCCCCGTCGCGGCCTCGGCCTGGAGTTTCACCAGTTGCGCGACTTTCGTGACGGTGACAGCCTGCGCCAGATCGACTGGAAAGCCACCGCACGCATGCGCACGCCAATCGCCCGGGAGTTCCAGGACGAGCGCGGCCAGCAGATCATCTTCCTGCTCGACTGCGGCCGCCGCATGCGCAGCCAGGATGGCGAGCTGGCGCACTTCGACCACGCCCTCAATGCCTGCCTGTTGCTCAGTTATGTGGCGCTGCGCCAGGGCGATGCGGTGGGCCTGGCGACCTTTGCCGGGGAGCAGCAGCGCTTCCTCGCGCCGGTCAAAGGCCCGGCGCAACTCAATGTGCTGCTCAATGCCGTGTACGACCTGCGCAGCACCCTGCAGCCGGCCGACTTCACCGTCGCGGCCGACGCCCTGCTCGCCCGCCAGCGGCGCCGCGCCCTGGTGGTGCTGGTAACCAACCTGCGCGACGAGGACGATCAGGAGTTGCTTGCAGCAGTCAAACGCATCGGCCGCCAGCACCGCGTGCTGATCGCCAGCCTGCGCGAAGAGGTGCTCGACAGCCTGCGCCACAGTCCGGTGCAGGACTTCGAGGGCGCGCTGGCCTACTGCGGCGCGGTCGACTACCTCAACGCCCGCGCCAGCCTGCACGAGCGCCTGCTCGCCCACAACGTGCCGGTGCTGGATGCGCGCCCCGGCGAGCTGGGCCCGCAACTGGTCAGCCGCTACCTGGCCTGGAAGAAGGCCGGGGCGTTGTAACCCGCGCACAAAAAAGCCCGCTGTCAGGCGGGCTTGCTGCGATCGTGAGGATCAGCCGCGGGCGGCCTTGATCACCTCGATATAGGGTTCGGCAAACCGCTGGTCCTGGATCAGGGCGATGAAATCGTTGCCCTGGGCATCCTTGGCCTCGAGGTCATAGCCGGCCTCGACGAAGAAACGCACGAATCGCTCGAAGTCGTCGACCCGCAGGCCACGATAGGCCTTGATCAGCTTGTGCAACGATGGCGGCGTGGCGTCAGCTGGTTCCACGGCGAGGAACAGCTTGATCGGCTCATCGCCAATATCTTCGCCAATCACCTGTTTCTTGTCTTTGCGCATTGTTCACTCCAACTCGGCTGGCCACACGGGGCCGGCAGTGTACCCCTGGCGGAGTCTGACGCTCAACGCGTAAGCCCGATAGCCTGGCCTATTCGGCCACAGCCACATTGCCCAGGCACTGCCACGAAGCGCCGGACGACCTGTCCGAGCAGGTCCTGACCTGGAGATTCGCGGCCCGCCGCTCTTCGGCGCGGCGGAACAGGCCCTGAGCGTGTTGCGCGACTACCCAGGGCCAGGCGTGGGCCTGCCGCTCAGCGCGGCAGATCGCAAGGGAGGATGACGCCTGATCCATCCATAACGATGGCAGCCCAGATGGGCGCCAAGGTTGCAGCCGGCCTGCAGGCCGTCTCTACATGCCCTTGACCGCGTAGATGCCCGGCGCATTGCGCCAGTAGCCCTTGTAGTCCATGCCGTAGCCGAAGATATAACGGTCGATGCACGGCAGGCCGACGTAATCGGCCTTGAGGTCGGGGCGGGCCTTACGGTCGTGGTCCTTGTCGATCAGGACTGCGGTGTGCACGGCACTGGCGCCGGCGTGGTGGCAGAAGTCGATGATCGCACCCAGGGTGTGCCCTTCGTCGAGGATGTCGTCAATGATCAGCACGTCGCGATCGATAAAGGAGATTTCCGGTTTGGCCTTCCAGAATAGTTCGCCGCCGCTGGTTTCGTTGCGATAACGGGTGGCATGCAGGTAGGACAGCTCCAACGGGAAGTTGAGCTTGGGCAGCAACTTGCCGGAGAAGATCAAGCCACCGTTCATCACACAGAACACCACTGGATTGCGCTCGGCCAGCTCGCCATTGATCGCGGCGGCGACCTGGTCGATAGCCGCTTCCACTTCGGTTTCGCTGTACAGACAATCGGCTTCCAGCATGACTTGGCGGATGTGCGCGAGATCGACGGGCATGGTCTTTCCTCTAGGGGTGAGCGAACATTGAAAAAATGCAAAGCTGATCAATGCGTCAAAATAAAAGTCGGCAAAGGTACCCACCTGTTTCGGGTGGAGCAAGCCCTTGCCGATAAACCGCAGGAAATATGCGCAATCGCCGACATTACACACTAGATTCCTGCAAGCCGCATGCGTCTGCGCGCCCGTAGCACCATGCCAATGCTAATCTAGCTCAATTTTTTTTTACCAGCCCCGCCGGAGAACCCGCCATGCCCGTCCTCGAGATCCGCCACCCGTTGATTCGCCACAAGCTCGGCCTGATGCGGCGCGCCGACATCAGTACGAAGAATTTCCGCGAACTGGCTCAGGAAGTCGGCGCCCTGCTGACCTACGAAGCGACCAAGGATCTGCCCCTGGAAAATTACGAGATCCAGGGTTGGGCTGGCACCGTGCAGGTGGAAAAGATCTCCGGCAAGAAAATCACCGTGGTGCCTATCCTGCGCGCCGGCATTGGCATGCTCGACGGCGTGCTCAGTCTGATTCCCGGGGCCAAGGTCAGCGCCGTGGGCGTGGCGCGCAATGAGAAGACCCTGCAGGCGCACACCTACCTGGAAAAACTGGTGCCGGAAATCGACGAGCGCCTGGCCATGATCATCGACCCGATGCTCGCCACTGGCGGCTCCATGGTTGCCACCATCGACCTGCTGAAGAAGGCCGGCTGCAAGGAAATCCGCGCCATGGTCCTGGTCGCCGCGCCTGAGGGCATCAAGGCGGTGGCCGAGGCCCATCCCGAGGTAATGATCTACACCGCCTCGATCGATGAGCGCCTCAACGAGCACGGCTACATCATTCCCGGCCTGGGCGATGCCGGCGACAAGATCTTCGGCACCAAGCAGAAGGACGCCTGAGCATGCAGGACCACATGCAGGACGCCACCTGGCGACAGGTCCTGGCTGGTTCGCAGATGCTCTTCGTGGCCTTCGGCGCGCTGGTGCTGATGCCGCTGATCACCGGCATGGACCCCAACGTGGCACTGTTCACCGCCGGTCTCGGCACCCTGATCTTCCAGTTGGTGACCAAGAACCAGGTACCGGTGTTTCTTGCCTCGAGCTTCGCCTTTATCGCGCCGATTCTCGCCGCCAAGGCCGACTTCGGCCTGCCGGCGACCCTCGGTGGCCTGGTCGCCGCAGGCGTCGCCTACATGCTGCTGGCCGGCGCGGTGAAGCTCAAGGGCACCGGTTTTGTCGACCGCCTGTTGCCGCCGGTGGTAATCGGCCCGGTGATCATGGCCATCGGCCTGGGCCTGGCGCCCGTGGCGGCCAACATGGCGATGGGCAAGGCCGGCGATGCCAGCGTGCAGCTGGTGCCCTATGACGTGGCGCTGATGATCTCGCTGCCGGCGCTGCTCACCACCCTGATCGTCGCCGTGGTCGGCCGCGGGATCTTCCGCCTGATCCCGATTCTCTGCGGGATTGCCGTCGGCTATACGCTGGCCTGGTTGTTCGGCGTGGTCGACTTCACCGCAGTGGCTGCCGCCCCCTGGTTGGCGCTGCCGAACTTCGTCGCGCCCGAGCTGCACTGGGGGGCGATCCTGTTCATCCTGCCGGTGGCCATTGCGCCGGCCATCGAGCATATCGGCGACGTACTGGCGATCGGCACCGTGACCGGCAAGAACTACCTGAAAGAACCCGGCCTGCACCGCACCCTGCTTGGCGATGGCCTGGCCACTTCGGCGGCCGGCCTGCTCGGCGGCCCACCGAACACCACCTATTCGGAAGTCACCGGCGCGGTGATGCTGACCAGGAACTTCAACCCCAGGGTGATGCTCTGGGCAGCGCTGATCGCCATGGTGCTGGCCTTTATCGGCAAGTTCGGTGCCGTGCTGCAAAGCATTCCGGTACCGGTGATGGGCGGTATTCTCTGCCTGCTGTTCGGCTCCATCGCGGTGGTCGGCCTGAATACCCTGATCCGCCACCAGGTCGACCTGGGCGAACCACGCAACCTGGTGATAGTCGCGGTGACCCTGGTGTTCGGCATCGGCGGCATGGTGATAGGCGCCGGCGATATCAGCCTCAAGGGCATTTCGCTGTGCGGCATCATCGCCATTGCGCTCAACCTGCTGCTGCCCGGCGGCAAGGGCTGGCGCAGCAAGGCGCTGAGCGAAGAGCAGACCCCGTAGTTTGGAACCGGGATAAAGCGCGTACCGCCGTGCAATCCGGGAGGCTATCGCGGATTGCACCGGCATTTATCCAGGCTTGTGTGCTGGGCCGGTGGAGGACGCCTTGCGCGACGGATGAATAAAGCGTCTTCCACGAGGTCGCAGACATTGCCCATGCACCTGGCATCTACCCAGCCAGGCGCCCTCTTCAAGCCGACTTGGCCGCCCACTGCTGCAGGTGCAGCAAACTGCCTCGGTAGGGCTTGAGACTCATGCTCAGCAGCACGATGGAACTGAACACGGCAATGCTGCTGACGATCAGCAGCGAGTAGCGCAGCGCCTGGTCATCGGCGAACACGTAGTCGGTCACCAGCGCTACAGCGGTCGGGCCGATGCCCAGGCCGATCAAGGTAATGACGAACAAATAGATCGCCGAGGCCTGGCCGCGCATCGAGTTGGGCATGATTTCCTGGATCGCCGCCGGTGCCACGCCAAACGGCATGCTCAGGAAGAACACCGTCGGCGCCATCAGCACCGCCGCCAACACCCCGCTGTCCATCAACGGAAAGCTAAGCACACAAGGCGCGGCGCCGATTGCAGCGTACAGGCCGACGCGCATATTGGCGTCGCTGCGGCCGCGCCTGGCCATCCAGTCGGCCAGGCGCCCGCCGAAGAGGATGCCCAGGCAGCCAAACACCGCCACTATGCTGCCGTAGATGATGCCAACCTGGCCGGCGTCCCAGCCGTAGGTGCGGATAAAGAAGCTGGGAACCCAGGCCGCGCTGCCGTAACCGGCGAACGCCAGGCCGGCGAAGCCGAAGTTATGGCAGAGCACGGTGCGTTTGTTGGCGCGGATATAACGCCCGACGTCCGCCAGCGGCACTGCCACACCGGCGCCAACGCCGCGCCGCGCCGGCTCCTTGACCGCCAGCATCAGCAGGGTGAAGAGCACCCCGGCGGCGCCCAGGGCGAGAAAGATCAACTGCCAGGGCCGCACTTCGCCGAGCACCGGCAACAACACGTCGCCTTGGGCCGACGCCAGTTTGATCACCAAACCGCCAAACAGAAAGGCCAGGCCCGAGCCCAGGTAGACGCCCATCGAATAGACGCTGATGGCAGTGGCACGGCGTTCCGCGGGAAAGCTGTCGGCGATCAGCGAATAGGCCGCCGGCGACAAGGCGGCTTCGCCGACACCGACGCCGATCCGGCAAATCAGGAATTGCCAGTACAGCCTGGCCATGCCGCAGGCGGCGGTAGCCGCGCTCCAGAACAAGATACCGATGGCGATCAACCCGCGACGGCTGCGGGTATCGGCCAGGCGCCCCAGGGGAATCCCACAAACGGTATAGAACAAGGCGAAGGACAGGCCCATCAGCAGGCTCATCTGGGTGTCGCTGATCATCAGGTCGCGGCGGATCGGCGCCACCAGCAGGTTGAGAATCTGCCGGTCGATAAAGGACAGCACATAGGCCACCATCAGGATGGTGACAGTAGCCCAGGCGCGGGTACTGGAGGGATAGCCGTTATTGTTGTTGGACACTGGCAGGCTCCTCGGCACCGCTTACGCGATACGCGACGGTTGAAAGTGCCACCAGCTTAGGCCGATATAGACATCGGTGAGTATGACCAACAGGCGTTATCAACCAGGCGAATGCAATACCTCCTGTCGAACTGATAACCGCCTCGACATACCTGGCGCCGCCGGCCAACGCCGCGCAAAGCGCAGCGAATAAACGCGGCGCAATCCGCTGCGGCCGCCATCGCGGATTGCACCAAGGGTCATCCGGGCCAGGTAGCGCCGGTCCGCTGCACAAACAGAGGAGCGGTCGCTCAATGCATCGACGGCGCCCGCTCGCAGAGGGTATTGAGTGCCACCACCCAGCGAGGGTGATCGTTGAGACAGGGCACCAGTTGCAGGCTCTCGCCACCGGCCGCCTGGAACTGCTCAAGGCCACGATCGCCGATTTCCTCCAGGGTTTCGATGCAGTCGGCTACGAATGCCGGGCACATCACCAGCAGCTTCTTCACCCCCTGCCCGGCCAACTCCTCGAGACGGCTTTCGGTATAGGGCTCGATCCACTTATCCCGGCCCAGGCGCGACTGGAAGGACACCGACCACTGCTCAGGGCGCAGGCCCATGCGTTCGGCGAAGGCTTCGGCGCTGCGCATGCATTGCGCGCGGTAGCAGGTCGCAAGCACCTCCGGCGGCGCCGTACGACAGCAATCGGGCCCCTGCAGGCAATGCTTGCCGGGATCGAGCTTACGCAGATGGCGTTCCGGCAGACCGTGAAAACTCAGCAACAGGTGATCGAAGTCCTGCTCGAGGTAAGGCCTGGCGCTCTCGACCAGGGCCTCGAGGTATTCCGGCTGGTCATAGAACGGCGCCAGTAGGGCGAAGTGCATGTCCAGGTTGCCCGCGCGCACCACCCGCTTGGCTTCCTCGATCACCGTGGTGGTGGTGCTATCGGCGAACTGCGGATACAGCGGCGCCAGGGTTACCTGCTTGATGCCTTGCGCCGCCAGCCGCCGGAGCACCGTGTCGATCGACGGCTCGCCGTAGCGCATCGCCAGTTCGACCGGACCCTGGCGCCACTGCGCCTTCATCGCCTGCTGCAGGCGCTTGCTCAATACCACCAGGGGCGAGCCGTCCTCCCACCAGATCGACGCATAGGCATGGGCCGAAGCCGCAGGCCGCTTGATCAGAATCAGCGACACCAGCAAACGCCGCAACGGCCAGGGCAGATCGACCACATAGGGGTCCATTAGAAATTGATTGAGGTAGCGCCGTACATCAGCCACTTCGGTCGACGCCGGGGAGCCCAGGTTGACCAGCAGCAAGGCGTGATTGCTCATGAAAAATCCTTATCAGTCAGTGTCGACCCAGCAAATCCGCCAGGGCTAGATCCAGATCGGTGAAACGAAAACGAAACCCGGCTTCCTGCAGGCGTACCGGCAATGCCCGCTGCCCCCCCAGCAACAGCCCCGCCAGTTCGCCTAAGGCCATGCGCAGGAGGAACGCCGGGGCCGGCAGCAGCGCCGGGCGATGCAAGACGCGGCCCAGCGCGCGGGCGAAGTCGGCGTTGCGCACCGGCTCGGGAGCGCAGGCATTATAAGGACCGCTGGCCTGCTCCTGCTGCAAGAGAAAATCGATCAGGGCGATTTGATCGGCGATATGGATCCACGGCATCCACTGCCGGCCATCGCCGATCGGGCCACCCAGGCCGAAACGGAAGGGTGGCAGCAGGCGCGCCAGGAAGCCGCCGTCCGCAGCCAGCACCAGACCGGTGCGCACCAGCACTACCCTGATGCCCAGGGCTTCGGCACGCTGCGCCGTCTCCTCCCAGGCACCGCACAACTGGGCGCTGAAATCGTCGGTAATCTGCGGGCTATCCTCATTCAGCTCGCGCTCACCGCCATCGCCATACCAGCCCACCGCCGAGCCGGACAGCAGCACCCGCGGCTTCTGCTGGCGCTGCTGCAACCAGGCCAGCAGCTGCTCGGTGAGGGTGATCCGGCTGGCCCAGAGCAGGTTCTTGCGCTTGCGCGTCCAGGGCCGGTCGGCGATCGGCGCGCCGGCCAGATTGACCACCGCATCCAGCGCCTGATCGCCGACTTCGTCGAGCCAGCCAATGCCGCGGACCTGCGCCCCACACAGCGCCGCAACCCGCTGCGGGGTGCGGCTCCACACCGTCAGTTGATGGCCCTCCTGCGTCCACTGTCGACACAGGGCGCGGCCAATCAGCCCGGTTCCGCCGGTGAGCAATATGTGCATGGCATCCTCCTCGCATGGCGTGAGCCAACCTTGATAGCCACCAGTCTGGTTTATGACGGGGCAGCGTGCCTTTAATCCGGGTCAGGATTGTCTTTAATATATAAAGGCACGATTGAATCCGATAAGCCCTATACATACAATGAATATTGTATAGGTTTTGTCTAAAGCGTAGCCTAGCGCTCTAAAACAAGAGGTAGATCATGACCGCACCCATCGCCATCATCGGCACCGGCATCGCCGGACTGTCTGCCGCCCAAGCCCTTCACGCCGCCGGACATGAGGTTCACCTGTTTGAAAAAAGCCGTGGCAGCGGCGGCCGCATGGCCAGCAAGCGCAGTGATGTCGGCGCCCTGGATCTGGGCGCGCAGTACTTTACCGCCCGCGATCGCCGCTTCGTCGAGGTGGTTCAGCAATGGCAGGCGCGCGGCTGGGCCGCCGAATGGATGCCGAACCTCTATCACAGCCGCAACGGTCAGCTCAGCGCCTCGCCGGACGAGCAGGTGCGCTGGGTCGGCAACCCGCGCATGAGTGCCATTACCCGCGCCATGCTCGGCGCCTTGCCGGTGCACTTCTCCTGCCGGATCACCGAAGTCTTCCGCGGGACGCAGCACTGGCACCTGCAAGACGCCGAAGGCCAAAGCCACGGCCCCTTCAGCCAAGTGGTGATCGCCGCTCCAGCATCGCAAGCCAGCGCCCTGCTGGCGGCCGCCCCTAAACTCGCCGGCGCCGCTGCCAGCGTGGTCATGGAGCCGACCTGGGCCGTCGCCCTGGCCTTCGCCCAGCCACTGGATACCAAGGTCGACGGCTGCTTCGTGCAGGACAACCCGCTCGACTGGCTGACGCGCAACCGCAGCAAACCCGGTCGTGACGGCAACCCGGACACCTGGGTGCTGCATGCCAGCAGCAGTTGGAGCAAACAGCACTTGGACATGCCCAAGGAGGCGGTAATCGAACACTTGCACGGCGCCTTCGCCGAGCTGATCGACTGCGCCTTACCTGCGCCCATCTTCAGCCTGGCGCACCGCTGGCTCTACGCCCGTCCTGCCAGCGCCCACCAATGGGGTTCGCTGGCTGACGCTGGCCTGGGCCTGTATGCCTGCGGCGACTGGTGCCTGTCCGGCCGAGTCGAAGGCGCCTGGCTAAGCGGCCAGGACGCGGCGCGCAAATTGCTGGCGCACCGGCAATGAACAAGCGCGCAACCGAGGGGGCCAGGCACCGCCTCAACCCACGCAAACTGCTGCTGTCCAAATGGACAGCGGTGCAGCCGCAAAACCGCGAAAAACACTTCCTGGTCAGCGAATTATTCTGCGACGAACAGGGCCAGGTGCTGCAGGTCGAACTGCAGGCAGTGCTCAGCCAACGCTGCCAGCGCCTGGACTGGCGCATCCTGGAAGATGCCCTGAGCTGGCACATGGGCTGGAAGTAGCTCACCCTCGATCAGCCTGCTGCAACGGCAAGTCTGCGCACTCCCCCCTGCCAAACACGTTTAGCCGCCCCCCTCCTCTTCATAGCCCATGCCACCGAGCCGCCGACAGCGCCCAGCGCAGCGGCCCTTACTTGTCCGGCCGATAAAACCTTACAACAGTTGTACAAATAATTTGACCTGTACAACAATCACGCTATGATGATCACAAGTTGTACATCCACACCATCATGTACAAGTAACCAGCAGAGGTCGTGCCATGAACCCGCTCCAAGTCGCCTCCAGCAAGCCTAGACTCGCCATAAGCGCCTGCCTGCTGGGCGCTGAAGTACGCTACAACGGCGGCCACAAGGAATCACGGCTGTGCAGCCGCACCCTCACCGAGTATTTCGATTTCGTCCCGCTGTGCCCGGAAGTGGCGATTGGTCTGGGCACCCCGCGCGAACCCATCCGCCTGGTCGGCGACCCCGCCGCCCCGCGCGCAGTGGGGACCGTGCAGCGCGAGCGTGACGTCACTGAACCGCTGGCCGCCTACGGCGCGCAGATGGCGGGAGCACTGGATGACATCTGCGGCTACATCTTCATGCAGCAATCGCCGTCCTGTGGCCTGGAGCGCGTCAAGGTTTACCAGGACAACGGTCGCCCCAGTGAACCCAAGGGCCGCGGTATCTTCGCCGAGGCATTCTGCGCCCGCCGCCCGGACTTGCCGGTAGAGGAAGACGGCCGGCTCAATGATCCCATCCTGCGCGAGAATTTCATCACCCGCGTTTACGCCTACGCGCAATGGCAACAACTGCTGCGCGACGGCCTGACCCGCAAGACCCTGCTGGACTTCCACTCGCGCTACAAGTACCTGTTGATGGCCACCCATCCGCTGCAATACAAGGCACTCGGCCGCCTGCTCGGCAACCTGCACCAGCATGATCTGCAGGAATTGGCGCCGCGTTACTTCAGCGAGCTGATGGCGGCGCTGAAAAAGTGCGCGACCCGGCGCACCCACAGCAACACGCTGCAGCACCTCAGTGGCTATTTCAAGCTAGCCCTGAGCAGCGCGGACCGGCAGGAAATGCAGCAGCTGATTGGCCAGTACCGCAACGGCATAGTGCCGTTGGTAGTGCCCCTGACCTTGCTCAAGCACCACTTGCGCCGCCATCCGCACGACTACCTGGCCACGCAGGTTTACCTGCAACCCCACCCAGAAAACCTCAGCCTGCGTAATGCGCTCTGATCATGGATGACCTCACTCAGCGCGACACCGCCGCAGCCGCCGGCGATGACTACCAGCACGCACTGGCCGAGGGTTTTCGGCCCATTCGCGAGGTTGCCCGGCTTACTGGCGTGAACGCCGTGACCCTGCGGGCCTGGGAACGCCGCTATGGCCTGATCGTGCCGCACCGCACGCCCAAGGGGCACCGGCTCTACTCGGACGACCATGTGGCACAGATCCAGACCATCCTCACCTGGCTCAACCGCGGCGTCTCGGTTGGCCAGGTCAAAGGTCTGCTGCGCGCCAATCAGCCGGCGTTTGCCGAAGCCACCTCGCAGTGGGACGAGAAGTGCCAACGCCTGCAGGCAGCCATCTGCAACCTGGCCGAACGGCGCCTGGACGAGTGTTTCAATAGCGAGCTGGCCCTCTACCCACCGCATACCCTGTGCAAGCAGCTGCTGCTGCCACTGCTCGAAGCCCTTGAGCTGCGCTGGCGCGGCCAGTTCGGCGCCCAGGCCGAGACGGTATTTTTCTACTCCTGGCTGCGCAGCAAGCTCGGCGCGCGGATCTACCACAACAACCGCCAGCAGGGCGGCGCCCCCCTGCTGCTGGTCAATCTTTCCGACTTGCCGATGGAGCCGGGACTGTGGCTCACCGCCTGGCTGGCCAGCAGCGCCGGCGCGGCGGTCGACGTTTTCGACTGGCCAGTGCCGCCGGCGGAGCTGGCCATGGCCGTAGAGCACATCCAGCCCAAGGCACTGCTGCTCTATTCCAGCCAGGCGCTGAACAGCGCGCACTGGCCGCGCCTGCAGGCGGGATACGCCTGCCCGTGCCTGGTCATCGGCCCGGCGGCGCACATCCATCATCAGGAGTTGCAGGCCCTGACTCGACAGAACAGCGCGCTGGGCATGGCGCCAGACCCCCTGAGCGCCTTGCAAATCCTCTCCGACCTCAACCTGCTGGACACCCCATGAACATGCCACAACTGCTATGGCTGCGCACCGATCTGCGGGTGCAGGACAACAGCGCACTGGCCGCGGCCATGGCGGCCGGGCCAACGGTCGCGCTGTTCCTGCTCAGCCCCGCGCAATGGCAAGCCCATGACGATGCGCCGAGCAAGGTCGATTTCTGGCTGCGCAACCTGGCCGAACTGACGCGCGAACTGGCCGCACTCAACGTGCCCTTGCTGGTGCGTCAGGCCGACGACTGGAGCGCCGCACCGCGGGTAATCGCCGAGCTGTGCCAGCAGCTGCGGATTGCCGCGGTCCAGGTCAACGAGGAATATGGCGTCCACGAAAGTCGCCGCGACCAGGCGGTGGCCCAGGCCCTGGACGCGCTCGGGATCAATTTCCACAGCCACCTCGATCAGCTATTTTTCCGGCCCGGCAGCGTGCTGACCAAGTCCGGCAGCTACTTCCAGGTCTACAGCCAATTCCGCAAGGTCTGCTACCAGCGCTTGCACAGTGCCCTGCCCGCGCTGATCAGGCGCCCGGCCGCGCAAGCGCCACTGACTATCGCCAGTGACCCCATTCCCGGCGTGGTGCCCGGCTTTAGCCAACCCGACGCCAGCCTGCGCCTGCTCTGGCCGGCCGGCGAGGAGGAAGCCAACAGACGCCTGCTGGACTTCACCGACGAGCAGATCAGCTACTACCAGAACGAACGCGACTTCCCGGCCAAACCCGGCACCAGCCGCTTGTCCGCCTACCTCGCCGCCGGTGTGCTGTCGCCACGCCAGTGCCTGCACGCCGCCCTGCAAGCCAATCAGGGCGAGTTCGACAGCGGCAACAGCGGCATCGTCACCTGGATCAACGAACTGCTCTGGCGCGAGTTCTATAAACACATCCTGGTCGGCTACCCGCGCGTCTCCATGCATCGCGCCTTTCGTCCGGAAACCGATGCACTGGCCTGGCGCCAGGCGCCGAACGAACTGGCCGCCTGGCAACAAGGGCGTACCGGCTTTCCGATCATCGATGCGGCGATGCGCCAACTGCTCGCCTGCGGCTGGATGCATAACCGCCTGCGTATGATCGTGGCGATGTTCCTGACCAAGAACCTGCTGATCGACTGGCGCGAAGGCGAGCGCTTCTTCATGCGCCACCTGATCGACGGCGACCTGGCGGCCAACAATGGCGGCTGGCAGTGGAGTTCGTCGACCGGTACCGACTCCACCCCCTACTTCCGCCTCTTCAACCCACTCAGCCAATCGCAGCGATTCGACCCGGACGGCAGCTTTATCCGCCACTGGCTGCCGGAATTGGCCGGTTTGAATAACAAGGACATCCACAATCCAGCGACCATGGGCGGCTTGTTCGGTGTGGCGGATTACCCGCGGCCGATGGTCGACCTCGCCAGCAGCCGCTCCCGCGCCCTGGCAGCCTTCAGGCGCCTGCCGCACCTGGCAAAGGAGACACCGGTATGAGCGACTTCCTGCGCCAGTTCGCCCAGGTCTTCGAGACCCTGAACAAGGACAACCTCGAGCGCCTCGGCGAGTTGTACAGCGACGATGTGCTGTTCCGCGACCCCCTGCATGAGGTGCGCGGGCTGGCCGACATGCAGCGCTATTTCGCCGAGATGTACGCCAACGTCAGCGAACTGCGCTTCGACTTCTATGGCTTCGATCAGGTGCGTCCGGGCGAAGGCTACCTGCGCTGGACCATGAGCTACCGCCACCCGCGCCTAGCCGCCGGCCAACTGATCCGCGTGGAAGGCTGCTCGCACCTGCTGTGGACCGACAAGGTCCATCAGCACCGCGATTTCTTCGATGCCGGCAGCCTGCTCTACGAGCACCTGCCACTACTTGGCCAGGCCATCCGCTGGCTGAAGAGGCGACTGGCATGAGGCACATCTGGCTCACCGGCGCCAGCAGCGGCATCGGCGCGGCACTGGCCGAACTGCTGCTGCAACGCGGCCATCGCTTGGCACTCAGTGCGCGCACCAGCGAACCCCTGAACGCCCTGGCCGAGCGCTACCCAGAACAGGTCCTGGTCGCCGCCGGCGATCTCAGCGATGCCGCCCAGGTACGGGCGATTGGCGAACGCATCGCACAGGCATGGGGGGCGCTGGACACCGTGATCCTGAATGCCGGCACCTGCGAATACGTCGACGTACAGCGCTTCGAGGCCGCCATGATCGAACGGGTGGTGCGGGCCAATCTGTTCTCTGCCAGCTACTGCATCGAAGCGGCGCTGCCACTGCTACGCCTGGGACATGCACCACACCTGGTCGGGGTTGGCAGTTCGGTGACCTACCTGCCGCTGCCGCGCGCCGAGGCCTACGGCGCCTCGAAGGCGGGCATGCGCTACCTGCTGGAGGCGCTGCGCATCGACCTGGCGGCCGAGGGCATCGCCGTCACCGTGGTAAGCCCTGGCTTCGTCGACACGCCGCTGACGCAGAAAAATGACTTTGCCATGCCGATGCGCTGGCCGGTGGACAAGGCCGTCCGCCATATCGCCGATCGACTGGATAAGCAGCCCTACGAGATCGCGTTTCCCGGACCATTCATAGCCATCCTTCTGCTCCTGGCTCACCTCCCCAAACGCCTGCAAGTGGCCATCGGCAAGCGCATGGCGCGTACTTCCAAGGACAGCGTATGAAAATCGCCATTATCGGCAGTGGTATCGCCGGCTTGACCAGCGCCTACCTGCTCAATCGACACCATGAAATCACCGTGTTCGAGGCTGGCGACTGGGTGGGCGGCCATACCCATACGGTGAACGTCACTGTCGATGGCAAAAGCTATGCGGTGGACACTGGCTTTATTGTGTTCAACGACTGGACCTACCCGAACTTCATTCGCCTGCTCGACCAGCTCGGGATTGGCTTCAAGCCCACCGAAATGAGCTTCTCGGTAACTGATCCACTCAGCGGCGTGGAGTACAACGGCAATAACCTCAACAGCCTGTTCGCCCAGCGCAGCAACCTGCTGTCGCCAAAGTTCATCGGCATGGTGCGCGACATCCTGCGCTTCAACCGCGAGGCGCTGGACGATCTGCAGCACAACCGCATCGATGCCGCCACCACCCTGGGTGACTACCTCAAGCAACGCGGCTATGGCGAACGCTTCACCCAGCACTACATAGTGCCGATGGGGGCAGCGATCTGGTCGATGTCGCTGACCGACATGCTCGATTTCCCCCTGCAATTCTTCGTGCGCTTCTTCAAGAACCATGGCCTGTTGTCGGTTAGCAACCGCCCGCAGTGGTGCGTGGTCGAAGGCGGTTCGAGCAGTTATGTGGCGCCATTGAGCGCGCCGTTCCAGCAGCATATTCGCCTGAACTGCCCGGTGCAGCGGGTCGAGCGCGATGAGGCAGGCGTGACCCTGCACAGCACTGCCGGCAGCGAACGCTTCGACAAGGTGGTGTTCGCCTGCCACAGCGACCAGGCCCTCAAGCTGCTTGCCCACCCCTCGCAGGCTGAGCAGGAGATTCTCGGTGCCCTGCCCTATGCCGACAACGATGTGGTGCTGCACAGCGACACTCGCCTGCTGCCCAAGCGCCCCCTGGCCTGGGCCAGCTGGAACTATCGCCTGGGTGGGCCGAGCAACCAGCCGGCGGCGGTGACTTACAATATGAACATCCTCCAGGGCATTCAGAGCGACACCACCTTCTGCGTCAGCCTGAATCAGACGGCGCTGATCGACCCGACCAAGATCCTCGCGCGCTACCGCTACGCCCACCCGCAATACAGCCTGGCCGGCATGGCCGCGCAGGCGCGCTGGGAAGAATTGCTCGGCGCCCAGCACAGTTATTTCTGCGGCGCCTACTGGGCCAACGGCTTCCATGAAGACGGCGTGGTCAGCGCCCTGCGTGTGGCGCACGCCTTCGGCGAGGTGCTGTGATGAACAGCGCCCTGTACAGCGGCTGGGTGCAGCACCGGCGCTTCGCCCCCAAGACGCACGCCTTCCGCTACCGCATGGGCCTGCTCTACCTGGATCTGGACGAGCAGCAGCAACTGTTCGACCTCTCGCCCCTGGCCGGCAATGGCCGCTGGGCGCCGTTCGCCTTTCGCGAGACGGACTACCTGCCGCAATTCACCCGCGCCGGGGTCAGCCTGAGCGATGCCGTGCGCCAGCGGGTCGGCGCCGCCCTGGGCCATACGCCGCAAGGCTCGATCTGCCTGCTGACCCAACCGCGCAGTTGGGGCCTGGCCTTCAATCCGGCGAGCTTCTTCTACTGCCATGACACCAACGGCCGCCTGGCCGCGATCCTCTGCGAGGTGAGCAATACGCCCTGGCGCGAGCGCTATCACTATGTGCTGCCGGCAGACGGCCAAGGCCATCAACACTTCGCCGTGGCCAAGGCCTTTCATGTCTCGCCCTTTCTGCCGCGCGAACTGGAATACCGCATGGCCTTCAGCCCGCCGGGTAAACGCCTGGGTATCCACATGGCCGATTGGACGGCAGACGGCCAGGGCGCAACCAAGGTGTTCGACGCCAGCCTCAGCCTGCAGCGCCGTGAGCTCGACCGCGCCAGCCTGCATGCCTACCTGCGCAGTTTTCCCTGGATGACCGGCAAGACCGTCGCGGCCATCTACTGGCAAGCCCTGCGCCTGCTGTTCAAGCGCCTGCCCTTATTCAGTCATCGAGCCGCGGTAGGTGAATTCCGTGTCGCTCGCCCAGTATCGAAGGATGTGCCCCATGAAGAGCTCTAGCCTGTCATCCGCGAAAACCTCGGTGCGTGCCGGCAGCGGCATTGGCGCCAGCCTGCTGCGCCGCGCCGTACTACGCCAACTGGGTCAGCTGCGCCATGGCCACCTGCGGCTCATCGATGGCGATGATTACCTGGAGTTCGGCGATGCCGACGCCAGCCTGCGCGCCGAAATCAGAGTACTGGACGGTGCGCTCTGGGGCCTGGTTGCCGGTAATGGCTCGATCGGCGCGGGCGAGGCCTATATCCACGGCTACTGGAGTTCCCCCGATCTGACCGCGGTGATCCGCGTGTTCGTCAGCAACCTGGACCTGCTGGACGCCATGGAGCGTGGCCTGGCCCAGTTCGGCCGCCCGTTCGTGCAGGGCCTGCACTGGCTTAACCGCAATACCCGCAAGGGCTCGCGCCAGAACATCGCCGCCCACTATGACCTCGGCAACGAGTTGTTCGAGCAGTTACTCGATCCGACCATGATGTACTCCGCCGCCATGTTCGCCAGCCCGCAAGACAGCCTGGAGCAGGCGCAGCTGAACAAGCTTGAGCGCATCTGCCAGAAACTGGCGCTCAAGCCCAGCGACCACCTGCTGGAAATCGGTACTGGCTGGGGCAGCATGGCGATCCATGCTGCCACCCATTACGGCTGCAAGGTGACCACCACCACCTTGTCGAAGGAGCAGTATGCCTACACGCAGCGACGTATCGCCGAACTCGGCCTGGGCGAGCGTATCACCCTGCTGCTGGAGGACTACCGCGACCTCAGCGGCCAATATGACAAGCTGGTGTCGATCGAGATGATCGAAGCGGTCGGCCACCGCTTCCTGCCGACCTACTTCAAGCAGTGTGCGCAGCTGCTGAAAGCTGACGGGCTGATGCTGCTGCAAGCCATCACCATCCGCGACCAGCGCTACGAGCAGGCGAAGCACAGTGTCGACTTCATCCAGCGCTACATCTTCCCCGGCGGCGCGCTGCCCTCGGTGCAGAAGATGCTCGAGATCATCACCGCCAAGACCGATATGAACCTGCATCACATGGAAGACTTCGGCCTGCATTACGCGCGCACCCTGCACCTGTGGCACGCCAACCTGCAGCAAGCACGACACAAGCTCGAGCAACTCGGCTATGACGAACATTTCTATCGGCTCTGGGAGTTCTACCTGTGCTATTGCGAGGGCGGCTTCATCGAGCGCACCATCGGCACCGCGCAATTGCTGCTGGCCAAGCCGGCGGCGCAACCGCAACCCCTGCTAGGAAAATTCGATGCCTAAACTGATCGCCAACGCCCTCCTCTTCCAGCTCGGCTGGTTCGCCTGCGTATTCGGCGGCGACGGCCCGTGGCTGCTGCTAGTCGGGCTGGCATTGGCGGTGCATCTGCTCTGGGTCAGCAGCTGGGCCGCCGAGGGCAAGCTGCTGATCAGCGTCTTTCTCGCCGGCAGCGCCCTGGACAGCTTCTTGCTCAACCTCGGGGTGTTCGACTTCGGCGAGCCGCGCAGCCTGATTCCACTCTGGCTAGCCCTGCTCTGGCTATTGCTGGCGACCACACTCAACCAGTGCCTGGCCTGGACCGCCCGGCCCTGGTGGCGTGCCAGCCTGCTCGGAGCCTGTGCCGGACCGCTGTCCTACTATGCCGGCGCGCAGATCGCAGGAGTCGGCCTGCCGTACGGCACCTGGCAAACCCTGCTGTTGCTCGCCCTGATCTGGGCCCTGGTGCTGCCCGTGCTGCATGGCTTCGCCAAACTCTACCGCAGCCAATACGAGCAAAGCCTGCGCACGCGCCAATCGACCTAGGATGAAAGCCCGCCGCAACCAGGCAAGAGCCGCCTGGCTCATCCCCGGTAAGCAAAAGCGCCATTCACCCTACGTCGACAGCCGAACAACCGGGAGGCAGACATGGCGTACACTGCCGTCATGACCGACAGCCGCCAGATCCCACTCACACAGTTGCCCAACGAAGTCGCCGTCAGTTGCTCCAACTGCGCAGCATGCTGCTGCCAGCTGGAAGTCATGCTGATCACCGACACCGGCGTGCCGCCACGCTTTATCGCCGCCGACGACTGGGGCGGCGAAGTCATGCATCGGCTGGATGACGGTTGGTGTGCGGCGCTGGATCGCGACACCATGCGCTGCACCATCTACGAGGTGCGCCCGCTGATCTGCCGCGAATTCGAGACCGCCTCACCCGAGTGCCTAGACGAGCGCCGCGGCATGACCAGCATCTATCGCTGATAGTGGACTTATTGCAGACGCAAAAAAATCGGCCCCCGGGCCGATTTTTTGTTTGCCGCGCCCTAGAAACTCAACCGGTAATGCAGGGTGTAGGCCTCGATGCCATTGTTCGGCTCCTTCAGCCCGGCATTGGAGTAGTGCAGCACGCGCAGGCCGACTTCCTGAGCGGCAAAGCGCAGGCCCAAGCCGAGGCGATCCTCGAACTGGAAGGACGAGCCCAGGTTGCTGCCTTCCAGCTCGGTGTGGGAGAAGAAGGCCACGCCGACGCCAGCCTCGATATAAGGCCGCACGTTGACCCCGCTGAATTCATAGACGAACACCGGACTGAACGACAGGCTATGGTTGGCGGCCGTCTTGTCGCCTTCCCAGTAGGTATAACCGGCATCCCAGTAGCCACCCAGGTGGCCGGTAGCGCTGTCCATCCAGCGGTGGTTGAAGTCGAACTGAGCACCGACCCGGTAAATCATGGTCGACTCATCGGTGCTGCCCACTGCGAAAGTCACATCGGCCGCATGCGCGGCGCTAACCAAGCCTAGAGTCAAGACCGCCAGCGCAGCGGCAGAAAACAGCTTGTTCATGGGAGTATCCTTTTTCACCCGGTGGAGGAAGTTCCACCCTTCGCTGCTGGGAGTATAGAAATGTTTGCTCTTAGCGAAAGGCTGGTAATCCATAAAGGTGCCGTCCTGGCACACTCACAGCGCCCTCACCTGCGCCATCTCGCCCCATAACCCGGGCAATACCGCCTGCATGCGCAGCGGCTCGGCACTCGACCAGAAGCGCGCAACCTGCGCTGGCCCACAAGCCAACTGCTCGCGTTCGGCGAGCATGCGCTGCAGGTGCCGCGCCACAGCCGCACCGGTGTCGATCAGGCTGACCGACTCGGGCAGCAACTCGCGCAGCAATGGCTTGATAAAGGGGTAATGGGTACAGCCGAGGATCAGCGTGTCGCAGCCCTCGGCCAGCAGTGGCTGCACCCAGCCGCGCAGCATGGCGCGGGTCTGCGCGCCATCCAGCTCACCGGCTTCGATACACTCGACCAGGCCTGGACAAGGCTGGGTAATCACCCGCACATCGCTGGCGAAGCGGTCGAGCAAGGCGGCGAATTTGGCACTTTTCAGGGTACCGGTGGTGGCCAGTACACCCACCACCCCCGAGCGGGTCGCGGCGGCGGCCGGCTTGACCGCGGGCTCCATGCCGACGATCGGCAACTGCGGGTACAGCTCGCGCAATTCGGCAATTCCGGCTGCGGTTGCGGTGTTGCAGGCCAGCACCAGCGCCTTGGCGCCTTGGTTGAGGAGAAACTCGGCCAGCAGCCGGCAGCGCTCGCGGATGAATTCCGGGCTTTTGTCGCCATAAGGCACATGGCCGCTGTCGGCCACATACAGCAGCGACTCCCTGGGCAGCAGTTGACGAATCTCGCGTAGCACCGACAAACCGCCGACGCCGGAATCGAATACGCCGATTGGCGCGTTATTACTCACTGCCAGCCCCGCCGCAGACGCTGCAGGCCGGATCACGCTTGACCCGCAGTTCACGAAAACGCGAGCCCAGCGCATCGATCAGGAGCAAGCGGCCGACCAGCGGCTCACCGAACTGCGCCAGCAGTTTCAGGGCTTCCAGGGCCTGCAAGCTGCCGACCAAGCCCACCAGCGGACCGACCACGCCGGCCTCGCTGCAGGTCAGTTCGGCTTCGCTGCCGTGGCCGTACAGGCAGTGATAACAGGGACTGTCGGCACGCCGGGGGTCGAACACCGAGAGCTGCCCTTCCAGACGAATCGCCGCGCCACTGACCAGTGGCACCTTGGCCGCCACACAGGCGGCGTTGACCGCCAGGCGGGTGGCGAAGTTGTCCGAACAGTCCAGCACCAGATCCACCGCGCCGACCGCCGCCGCCAGCGAGTCGCCGTCCAGCGCCTGTCGATGGCTGTGCAGGCGCAGCTGCGGATTGATCGCCAGCAGGCGCCGCGAGGCCGAGTCGACCTTGCTCTGGCCGACACTCTGGCTGTCATGGACGATCTGCCGCTGCAGGTTGCTCAGGTCGACCGTGTCGAAATCCGCCAGGTGCAATTCGCCAACCCCGGCTGCGGCCAGGTACAGCGCCACCGGCGAGCCCAGCCCACCCAGGCCGACGATCAACGCGCGGCTGTGCTTGAGGCGCAACTGGCCGTCGATATCGATCTGTTGCACCAGGATCTGCCGGCTGTAGCGCAGCAGTTCGTCATCGTTCAGCATGTTCTGCTCACTCATGGTGGTAACGTCCGAGGCTGATACGCTCATGGCCACCCAGGTCACGCCGGCTCTCCACCGCGCTGAAACCACGCGCAACCAGCAGTTCGCGCACCGCGCCGGCCTGGTCGAAGCCGTGTTCCAGCAGCAGCCAGCCGCCGGTTTCGAGATAGGTCGGTGCCTGCTCGATGATCAGGCGAATATCGTCCAGCCCATCGACCCCGGCCACCAGCGCACTGCTCGGTTCGAAGCGCAGATCGCCCTCGCCCAGATGATGATCGTCGGCGGCGATATACGGCGGGTTGCTGACGATCAGCTGATAACGCTGGCCGGCCAGAGCCGCAAACCAGTGACTCTCGCTGAAATGCGCATTGGCCAACTTGAGCCGCGCGCGGTTGCGCTCGGCCAGAGCCACCGCCTCCGCCACCCGATCGACCCCGCTTACCTGCCAGGCCGGCCGTTCACTGGCCAGGGCCAGGGCAATCGCGCCGGTGCCGGTACCCAGATCGAGCACCGCCGCGGGCGTGGCCGAAATCAGCGCCAACGCGCTTTCCACCAACAATTCGGTGTCCGGGCGGGGAATCAGGGTGTGCGCCGCGACGTCCAGCTCCAGAGTCCAGAAGCCCTGACGACCGAGGATATGCGCCACCGGCTCGCCGGCCTGGCGCCGCGCCAGGTCGGCGGCAAAACGCGCGCCCGGTTCGGCGTCGACTTCACGCTCGGGCCAGGTGTGCAGGTAGCTGCGCGACTTGCCCAGGGCGTGGGCGAGCAACAGCTCGGCATCCAGCCGCGGCGTCGGCGAGTCGGGCAGTTCGGCAGTGTTGAGCAGGGCTTCGATGGTGGCCATGACATTCGTCTGGTAGAGAGTCGTAGGGTGGACAAGCGCGCGGCGTTTGCCACCCTAACAAGGTATCGGTTATCCGCCGCAGATCAATCGCCCAACGCGGCCAACTGGTCGGCCTGGTATTCGGCGAGCAGCGGTTCGATCACCGCGTCGACGCCACCGGCCATCACTTCATTGAGCGAATACAGGGTCAGGTTGATGCGGTGGTCGGTGACCCGGCCCTGGGGGAAGTTGTAGGTACGAATCCGCTCGGATCGGTCACCGGAGCCCACCAGCAATTTGCGCGTGTCGGAAATTTCCTTGTGCGCGGCGGCTTCCTGCTGATCCTTCAACTTGGCCGACAACCAGGCCATGGCCCGCGCACGGTTCTTGTGCTGGGAACGCTCTTCCTGACATTCGACCACGGTGCCGGTGGGAATGTGGGTGATGCGGATCGCCGAGTCGGTGGTGTTGACGTGCTGACCACCGGCACCGGATGAGCGGTAGGTGTCGATGCGCAAGTCGGCCGGATTGATGTCGATGGCGGCCTGCTCATCCGGCTCGGGCAACACCGCCACGGTGCACGCCGAGGTGTGGATGCGGCCCTGGGATTCGGTTTCCGGAACCCGCTGGACGCGGTGGGCGCCGGACTCGAACTTGAGCTTGCCGTAGACATTGTCGCCTTCGACCCGGGCAATCACTTCCTTGTAGCCGCCGTGCTCACCTTCGCTGGCCGAAAGAATCTCGACCCGCCAGCCACGCCGCTCGGCATAGCGCGAATACATGCGGAACAGGTCGCCGGAGAAGATCGCCGCCTCGTCGCCGCCGGTCCCGGCGCGCACTTCGAGAAAGACATTGCGGCCGTCGCTGGGGTCTTTCGGCAACAGCATGCGCTGCAGGCTTTCCTCCAGCTCGATCAGCTTTTCTTTAGCCTCGTTGGCTTCTTCCTCGGCCATTTCGCGCATGTCCGGGTCGCTGTCTTTGAGCAGTGCCTGGGCACTCTCCAGGTCGGCCTGCACTTTGCGAAACGCCCGAAACGCGCTATTAACCGGCTCGATCTCGGCATATTCCCGGGAATAAGCGCGGAACTGGTTCTGATTGCCGATCACCTCGGCATCGCCAAGCAGCGCGGTCAGCTCTTCGAAGCGATCCTGCAGCATGTCGAGTTTGTTGATCAGTGACGCTTTCATTGCAAGCCTTTGTTGGACGGCGCGCCCTCATCGAGGGCAAAGAGTTCTTGGGCCACACCGAGCGCATCGACGCGCCCGTCGGCAGAGAGTTTTTTCAGCTGCACGCTGGGCGCATGCAACAGCTTGTTGGTCAGTCCGCGTGCCAGCTGGACCAGCACATCCTCGGGTGCACCGCCGTTACCGAGCAGGCGCAGGGCCTTGGCCAGTTCCTCGTCACGCATGCGCTCGCCTTGCTGGCGATAAGCCTTGAGCACATCCACCGCGGCCAGCTCGCGCAGACGCAGCATGAACGTCTCGGCACCGACGGCAACCAGTTCTTCGGCCGCCTCCGCCGCACCCTGGCGGCTCTTCAGGTTCTCCGCGATCACCTCGTGCAGGTCGTCGACGGTATACAGGTAGACATCGTCGAGCTCGCCGACCTCGGCCTCGATATCCCGCGGCACGGCGATATCGACCATGAAGATCGGCTTGTGCCGGCGCTGCTTCAGCGCACTTTCAACCGCGCCCTTGCCGAGAATCGGCAACTGGCTGGCCGTCGAGCTGATGACGATGTCGCTGTGCACCAGCTCCTGTGGGATGTCCGAGAGCAGCACCGCATGCGCACCGAACTGCTCGGCCAGGCTGCTGGCGCGCTCCAGGGTGCGGTTGGCCACCACGATGCGCTTGACGCCCTGCTCGTGCAGATGCCGCGCCACCAGACTGATGGTCTCGCCTGCACCGATGAGCAGCGCCTGGCTACGGTGCAGGTCGCTGAAGATCTGCTTGGCCAGGCTCACCGCGGCAAACGCCACCGAAACCGGATTCTCGCCGATCGCGGTATCGGTACGTACCGTCTTGGCCGTGCTGAAAGTGGCCTGAAACAAGCGCCCGAGCAAAGGCCCGACGGTACCGGCCTCGCGCGCCACGGCATAGGCGGACTTCATCTGCCCGAGAATCTGCGGTTCGCCCAGCACCATCGAATCCAGCCCCGAGGCCACCCGCATCATATGGCACACCGCAGCATCGTCCTCGAGCACATAGGCGCAGGCACGCAGTTCGTCGAGGCTGAGCTTGTGGTACTCGGCCAGCCAGACCAGCACCCCGTCGACGCTCAGCGCGTCCTGTTCGAGGTACAGCTCGCTGCGGTTGCAGGTCGACAGAATCGCCGCCTCACGGCTGGCCGTGCACCGGCAGAGCTGCTGCAGGGCCTCGACCAACTGCTCCGGGGAAAAAGCCACGCGCTCGCGTACGGCCACCGAAGCGGTTTTATGGTTGATACCGAGGGCAATAAAGGCCATGCAAAGTCGCTGAGAGGGAGATAAGCGCGCAATTGTCCTACTTCGACAGAGTGAGAACAACTACCGCCGAATATTGTCGTATGAGGCACCCATCAGCTATCGAGCTTAGCCCCATGGGCTTGCCCTAAGGCTTGTGTCATGATGACCCGACCGCAGGTAAGTCGCCATTCTCCCTATGAATAGATCATTCGCACTGCTGGCCGCCCTTGCCTTGCTAGGTGGCTGCCAGACATTCACCTCCTCCTCGCCAGACGGCACACCGCCAGTGGAAGAGGCCTCTCCTGTAGCTGAAGCGCCGAAGCCCGAGGCCTATGGTTCGTTCAGCAAGGAAACCCTGTTCGCCTTGCTCACCGCCGAACTGGCCGGGCAACGCAATCGCTTCGATATCGCCATCGGCAACTACGTGCAGCAGGCCCAGGTAACCCAGGACGCCGGCGTGGCCGAGCGCGGCTTCCGGATTGCCGAATACCTCGGCGCCGAGCAAGCGGCGCTGGACACCGCACTGATCTGGGCGAAAAACGCCCCCGACAGCCTCGAAGCCCAGCGCGCCGCCGCCATTCAACTGGCCCGCGCCGGCCGCTATGACGAATCCATGGTCTATATGGAGCAGGTGCTGCAACGCAAAGGCAGTACTCACTTCGACTTCCTCGCCCTGTCCGCCATCGAAACCGATCCGGATACCCGCGCCGGCCTGCTGCAAAGCTTCGATCGCCTGCAGAGCAAATACCCACACAACGGCCAACTGCTATTCGGCAAGGCCTTGCTCCTGCAGCAGGACGAGCGCCCGCAGGAAGCCCTCGAGCTGCTCGAGACACAATCGGCCAACCAGGACGACATCCCTCCACTGCTGCTCCATGCACGGCTGCTGCAAAGCCTCAAGCGTGGCGATGAAGCCCTGCCACTGCTGCAAAAAGGCATCAAGCTGCACCCTGACGACAAGCGCCTGCGCCTGACCTATGCCCGCCTGCTGGTCGAGCAGGACCGCCTGGAAGACGCCAAAGGCGAGTTCGCCTCGCTGCTGCAACAGTTCCCCCAGGACGATGACCTGCGTTTCTCGCTCGCCCTGGTCTGCCTGGAAGCCGAAGCCTGGCGCGAGGCCATCGTCTACCTCGAAGAGCTGGTCGAACGTGACAGCCATGCCGATGCCGCCCACTACAACCTGGCCCGAGCCTATGAGGCCCTTGGCGAAGCGGACAGCGCCCTGATCGAATATTCGCTGGTCGGCCCCGGCAATGACTTTCTCCCGGCCCAAGCGCGCCAGGCGCAACTGCTGTTCGACAACAAGCGCTCGACAGAAGCCTCACAACTTCTGAGCGAGGCCCGTACAGCGCAGCCTGATTATGCGATTCAGCTCTACCTGATCGAAACGGAAGCCCTCGCCAGCCACGACCAGAACGATCAAGCCTGGCAAGTGGCGCAGCAGGCACTGGAGCAATTCCCCGATGACCTTAACCTGCTCTATACCCGCGCCATGCTCGCCGAGAAACGCGACGACCTGAAACTGCTGGAGCAGGATCTGCGGTTTATTCTCGAACGCGAGCCGGACAACAGCATGGCGCTTAACGCACTGGGTTACACCCTGGCCGATCGCACCACGCGCTATGACGAAGCCAAGCAGCTGATCGAACAAGCCCTGCGACTCAACCCGCAAGACCCGGCGATTCTCGACAGCCTCGGCTGGGTCAACTATCGCCTGGGCCACCTCGACGAAGCCGAACGCCTGCTGCGCGAGGCGCTGGCACGCTTCCCCGACCACGAAGTCGCCGCCCACCTCGGCGAAGTGCTGTGGGCCCAGGGCAAGCAGCGTGAAGCGCGCAAAGTCTGGGCCAATGCCCTCAAGCAACAACCTGACAGCATTTTATTGCGCAGCACCCTGCTGCGCCTGACCGGATCAGAGACGTTTTGATGCTTGCTCGCCCGCTCCTAGTATTCGGCTTGATAGCCCTGCTCGCCGGCTGTACCAGCCTGACCTCCCGCGAATCCCTCGAAGGGGAAGGCAGCCCGGCGCTCTGGCAAAGCCATAAACAACAGATCGGCAGACTCGACGCCTGGCAAATCAGCGGCAAGGTCGGTATTCGCGCCCCACAGGATTCCGGCAGCGGCACCCTGTTCTGGCTGCAACGCCAGGACTATTACGACATTCGCCTGTCCGGCCCGCTCGGCAGCGGCGCCGCTCGCCTGACCGGGCGCCCCGGCGACCTGCAGCTGGAAGTCGCCAACCAGGGCCGCTACCAGGCCGCCTCACCCGAACAACTGCTGCAGCAACAGCTGGGCCTCAATCTGCCGGTCTCGCACCTGCTGTGGTGGATTCGCGGCCTGCCAGCGCCCGACAGCAAAAGTCGCCTGACCCTCGACCGCGACAGCCGCCTGGCCCACCTGAGCCAGGACGGCTGGCAGGTCGAGTACTTGCGCTACGCCGAACAGGATGGTTACTGGCTACCCGAGCGCCTCAAGCTGAGCGGTCACGATTTGCAAGTCACCCTGGTGATCAAGGACTGGCAACCGCGCCAGCTCGGCCAATGACCCCGCCGGCAATACCCGCCGCCGCCGAACTGAGGCTGCCGGCACCGGCCAAACTCAACCTGATGCTGCATATCCTCGGCCGCCGCGCCGACGGCTATCACGAGCTGCAGACCCTGTTCCAGTTTCTCGACTTCGGCGACGAGCTGGGTTTTGCCGTGCGTGCAGATGGCGCAATCCGCCTGCACAGCGACATCCCCGGCGTGGCGCACGACAGCAACCTGATCGTACGCGCCGCCCGCACCCTGCAACAGCAGGCGGGCTGCGTGCTGGGTGCCGACATCTGGCTGAGCAAGCACCTCCCCATGGGCGGAGGGATCGGCGGCGGCAGCTCGGATGCGGCGACCACCCTGCTCGGCCTTAACCGCCTCTGGCACCTGCACTGGGACGAAGAGCGCCTGGCGGGCCTGGGCCTGACCCTGGGTGCCGACGTACCGGTTTTCGTCCGCGGCCGTGCCGCCTTCGCCGAAGGTATCGGTGAAAAACTCACCCCGGTGACCCTCGGCGAGCCCTGGTTTCTCGTGGCAATTCCGCAAGTACTTGTCAGTACTGTGAAAGTTTTCTCCGACCCTGAGTTGACACGGGATACGCCGCCCATTAAAGTTCGCAGCCTTCTTGAGGGGGGTGGTCGTAATGACTGCCAGCCAGTCGTCGAGAAGCGTTACCCAGAAGTACGTAACGCGCTGATCTTATTGAATAAATATGTATCGGCAAAATTGACTGGCACTGGAGCTTGTGTGTTTGGGAGCTTCCCAAACAGGGACGATGCTGATAAAGTCGCCCGCCAACTTCCAGCCACTCTGCCAAGTTTTGTGGCACAAGGTCGTAACATCTCGATGTTGCACCGCGAGCTTGAAGTATTGGCAAAGAAGTGAATGCGTAGCATCAGTTACAGGGGCGTCGCCAAGCGGTAAGGCAGCAGGTTTTGATCCTGCCATGCGTTGGTTCGAATCCAGCCGCCCCTGCCATTACTGCCCTAGGGCAGCGATAAACTGACAAGCAGCATTGGGTTACACACGATACAGGGGCGTCGCCAAGCGGTAAGGCAGCAGGTTTTGATCCTGCCATGCGTTGGTTCGAATCCAGCCGCCCCTGCCATTTTCTATACTCATCCAGGTATACCCTCAGCCGGCAGGTACTGCGCGTGTCCAAGATGATGGTCTTTACGGGGAACGCTAACCCCGATCTGGCGCGACGTATCGTACGTCAGCTGCACATCCCCCTCGGCGATGCCTCTGTCGGTAAATTTTCCGACGGCGAAATCATGATTGAAATCAACGAAAACGTTCGCGGTAAAGACGTTTTCCTGATTCAGCCGACGTGCGCGCCAACCAACGACAACCTGATGGAACTGGTAGTGATGGCCGACGCCTTCCGCCGCTCCTCAGCCACCCGAATCACTGCTGTCATCCCCTACTTCGGCTATGCCCGCCAGGATCGCCGACCGCGCTCCGCCCGCGTGGCAATCAGCGCCAAAGTCGTGGCCGACATGCTCACCGTAGTAGGCATCGACCGGGTTCTTACCGTCGACCTGCACGCGGATCAGATTCAGGGCTTCTTCGATATCCCGGTAGATAACATCTACGGCTCGCCAGTACTGGTGGACGATATCGAAGACCAACGCTTCGAAAACATGATGATTGTCTCCCCGGACATCGGTGGCGTGGTGCGTGCACGTGCGGTCGCCAAATCCCTGGGTGTTGACCTGGCGATCATCGACAAGCGTCGCGAGAAAGCCAACCAGTCCGAAGTGATGCACATCATCGGCGACGTGGAAGGCCGTACCTGCATCCTGGTCGATGACATGGTGGATACCGCCGGCACCCTGTGCCACGCGGCCAAAGCGCTGAAAGAACATGGCGCCGCCAAGGTCTTCGCCTACTGCACCCACCCGGTACTCTCGGGGCGTGCGATCGAGAACATTGAAAACTCCGTACTCGACGAGCTGGTGGTGACCAACACCATCCCGCTGTCCGCTGCCGCGCAATCCTGTTCGCGTATTCGCCAACTGGATATTGCCCCGATAGTCGCTGAAGCGGTTCGCCGTATCAGCAATGAAGAATCGATCAGCGCGATGTTCCGCTAACCCGGAAGTCGCCCTGAACGCGAAACGCCCTGCCGTATTGGCCGGGCTTATTACCTAACCGTCCGGTCGCTGGTCGCAAGCGTGAAGGGCGGTTTGGTTATTTTGGAGAAGTGAAATGACCGCTGAATTTGACCTGAATGCTGTAGTGCGTTCCGACCTGGGGAAAGGTGCGAGCCGCCGCCTACGTCGTAACGTTGCCATGGTTCCTGCCGTAATCTACGGTGGCGAAACCGCCCCGCAGTCGATCAGCCTGCTGGCCAAAGAACTGGCCAAGCTGCTGGAAAACGAAGCCTCGTTCAGCCACGTGCTGAACCTGACCGTCGACGGCAAGAAAGAAAACGTACTGATCAAAGCCCTGCAGCGTCACCCGGCCAAAGGCCACGTGATGCACGCCGACTTCATCCGCGTTGTCGCCGGCCAGAAACTGCACGCCCACGTCCCCCTGCACTTCCTCAACCAGGAAACTGCGGTTGGCGTGAAGACCCAAGGCGGCGAAGTTTCCCACACCCTGGCTGAAGTTGAAGTTTCCTGCCTGCCGAAAGACCTGCCGGAATTCATCGAAGTCGACATGGCTGCCGTTGAAATCGGTCAGATCGTTCACCTGTCCGACCTGACCCTGCCGAAAGGCGTGGAACTGATTGCACTGGCTCATGGCAACGACCTGGCAGTGGCTAACATCCACGCTTCGCGCGTAGCCAAAGAAGTAGAAGCGGAAGCAGAAGAAGGCAAAGGCGAAAGCGCTGCCGAGTAACCTGCGCACCACCGGAAAACAGCCCAGGCGCAACAGTGCCTGGGCTGTTTCCACGAAAGGGCTCCTGACATGACTGCCGTACAACTGATCGTCGGCCTGGGTAATCCCGGCCCCGAATACGACCAGACCCGGCATAATGCAGGGGCTCTTTTCGTTGAGCGCCTGGCCAACAGCCAGGGGGTCAAGCTCAGCGCCGATCGCAAATATTTCGGACTGGTGGGCAAATTCAGCCATCAGGGCCGCGACGTTCGCCTGTTGATCCCCACCACCTTCATGAACCGCAGCGGTCAGTCCGTGGCGGCCTTGGCGAATTTCTTCCGCATCCCGCCGGAAGCCATTCTGGTGGCCCACGACGAACTCGACATGCTGCCCGGCGTCGCCAAACTCAAACAGGGTGGCGGGCACGGCGGCCATAACGGACTGCGCGACATCATCGCCCAGCTCGGCAACCAGAATAACTTTCACCGCCTGCGGCTTGGCATCGGCCACCCGGGGCACAGCAGCATGGTGTCCAACTTCGTCCTCAGCCGCGCCCCGCGCAGCGAGCAGGAACTGCTCGACACCAGCATCGATTTCGCTCTCGGCGTACTGCCGGAAATGCTTGCCGGTGATTGGAGCAAAGCGATGCACAAGCTGCACAGTCAGAAAGCCACCTCTTAACTCTCCGCGAGGGACACACCATGGGATTCAACTGCGGCATCGTCGGCCTGCCCAACGTCGGCAAGTCCACCCTGTTCAATGCCCTGACCAAAGCCGGTATCAGCGCGGAGAACTTCCCCTTCTGCACCATCGAGCCGAACACCGGCATCGTGCCGATGCCCGATGCCCGCCTGGAAGCCCTGGCCGCCATCGTCAAGCCCGAACGCGTGTTACCAACCACCATGGAGTTCGTCGACATCGCCGGCCTGGTGGCCGGCGCCTCCAAGGGTGAAGGCCTGGGCAACAAATTCCTGGCCAACATCCGCGAGACCGACGCCATCGCCCACGTGGTGCGCTGCTTCCAGGACGAGAATGTCATCCACGTCTCGAACAGCGTTGACCCCAAGCGCGATATCGAGATCATCGACCTGGAACTGATCTTCGCCGACCTCGACAGCCTCGAGAAGCAGCTGCAGAAGGTCACCCGCAACGCCAAGGGCGGCGACAAGGAGGCGGTGGCGCAAAAGGCCCTGATGGAAAAGCTAATACCGCACTTCAGCGAAGGCAAGCCGGCGCGCACCCTGCTCAAGACCCTGAGCGACGACGACAAGCAGCTGATCAAGAGCTTTCACCTGCTGACAGTCAAACCGGTCATGTACATCGCCAACGTCGCTGAAGACGGCTTCGAGAACAACCCCCTGCTCGACGTGGTGCGTGCCATCGCCGACGCCGAGGGCGCCATCGTGGTGCCGATCTGCAACAAACTGGAAGCAGAGATTGGCGAACTGGAAGACGACGAGAAAGCCGAGTTCCTCGCCGACCTGGGCATGGAAGAGCCGGGCCTGAACCGCGTAATCCGCGCCGGCTACGAGCTGCTCAACCTGCAGACCTACTTCACCGCCGGCGTGAAGGAAGTCCGCGCCTGGACCGTACGCGTCGGCGCTACCGCCCCCCAGGCCGCCGCGGTGATCCACACCGACTTCGAAAAAGGCTTTATCCGCGCCGAAGTCATCGCCTACGACGACTTCATCCAGTTCAAGGGTGAAGCCGGCGCCAAGGAAGCGGGCAAATGGCGCCTGGAAGGCAAGGAATACATCGTCAAGGACGGCGACGTCATGCACTTCCGCTTCAACGTCTAAGCGCGACGCCGGATTCCGGCAGAACCTGACAGACAAAAGTACCCCGCAAAGCCGCACGCTTGCGGGGTACTTTTCTTTCATGACGGCTTGATGCCTTGTGAGCCGGGAATAGCCCAGAAGCCCCGTCCATCAGTCAGCACCCGCGCCATGCCATAGTGCCTAGGATCGCGTCCGCTGAGGGTGAGGCTTGGCGCCATCGCATCAGACTACCCATAGGCCAGACCATCGATCATGCATCCTGGCTGTTGGCGTCCAGGCAGAGGAGTGCTGACTGGAGGATCGAGGCTACGTTCGGCGAAACGATTCATCGAGACAGGGCAGGATCAGGGCGACGTCGACTGCACCGTCCGCTCATTCATTTGCGGGTTGGCTTCCACCACTTGAAGCGCGGGAAAAGCCACTTGGCAACGAACGCCACCAGGTATCAAACCGTTCTGGTTTATTATTTCCAATCGTACGCCGAACATGCCGCTGGCCGCGTCAAACACGCTATCAACAATGGTGACCGAGGCCGCGTGACTCCCCAAACCTCCCTCGGGCGTGACGGTCCCAGTCATACCGACTTGTAACTTCCCATACGCTTCGAGAGGTAAAGCCACTTCGACAAGTAGCGGATCAATTTGCGCGAGTTTCAGAATAGGTCGGGGGCCCGTCCCTGACTCGGCAAGGTCGCCTGGATTAAGCATCCGGTCGACCACTACTCCAGTAAGGGGGCTGCGCAAGGTGCGTTGATTCAATAAATCCACGGCATGCAGATAATCATATTTGGCAAGCTCCTGGTTCTCCAGCGCATCATGCAGCTCGGCTGCGGCTATGCGGACTTCCGCATCAGCCTCATCCGCTATCTGGGCAGAAATCATTTTCTTCTGCAGCAGCACCTGGATGCGGCTGAGATTCTTCTTTGCAAGCTCCAGGCGGCTCTTCGATGACTGAATGCGTCCATTCATCTGCGCGCGGTACTTGGCTATTTTGACGGCCGACTTCTCGACGCTAGACTCAAGCACTACCAGCGTTTGTCCTTCCTCGACTCGATCGCCGCGCCTCACCAATATCTTATCGAGCAAGCCGTCCGTTGGACTGCGTAATTCGACCGTTTGGTAGGGACTGATCAAGCACTCAAACACCCCCTCCGATGCAGCAACAGGCGCACCGCTCGCCATAACCGCAAACAGGCAACTGCCGGCGTGTGCTGAAATGACTTTCCGATCTAGCCTCACTCTCCTCTCCCCGAAAAAGCCAACACTTGATGTAAACGCCGATCAAGTTTCATTGTTTCGCTCCTTACCCGTTCACCCTTATTCTCAGCGGAAAATTGCGCTAGCGCCTTCAGCAACCAGTGGATTGGCGCCGGTAGCTTTCCCCCACGTTCGATAAGCTTGCAAATCAAGCGGGTCGCGCCAGGCGCATAGGCCGTAAAAATCTCATCCTCCAACGAAACGATGACCTGGCAACTGCCAGGATCGCCCTGCCGCGCGCAGCGCCCAAACAGCTGGCGGTCAATCCTGCGGGACTCATGGTATTCGGTGAGAATGACGTGCAGGCCACCCTTCTCGGCGACACCGGGGCCAAGCTCAATATCGGTTCCGCGCCCGGCGATGTTTGTCGCCACGGTAACCCGGCCAAGAAGCCCCGTCTGGGCGACCACTTCAGCCTCGTCAGCATCCTGCTTGGCGTTCAACAATGCGTGCGCGATCCCGCGCTGGGTGAGTACGGCACTTATGTCTTCGGAAGCTTTCACCGAGCGCGTTCCGATCAGCACCGGCCGCCCTTGCAAGACTGCAAGCTGTTGCACCGCATCCGCGACGGCATCCCATTTCTGCGTAGCCGTTGCACACACGCAGGCGCATTTGAAGTGGCGCTTCGAGGGTTTGTTCAGTGGCACCCTGGTACTGGAAAGCCAGTAAGTGGCCTTGATCTCCCGGGCCACCTCACTGGCGGTTCCCGTCATGCCCGACAGGCGGATATAGCGACGAAACAGCCGTTGATAGGTCAAGCGCGCAAGGGTTTCGCGCCCCTCGGTGAGTTCACAACCCTCCTTGATCTCGATCAGCTGATGCAGCCCTCGCTCCCAGGAGCGATCAGGCATCACCCGGCCCGTAGACTCATCGACGATCTGTACCTTGTTGTCAGACACCACGTAGTGGCAATCACGCTGGTATAGCAGTTCTGCACACAGCGCTCGGGTCACCAGCTCCTCGCGCGCGCGGACGGAGCTCCATACGCCCCCAGCGCCCACACAGGCCGCAATTCTTCCCCTTCCCGCCTCGGTCAGCACCGCCTGCCGTTCACTAATATTCAGGACAAAGTCTTCCATTACGGTCAGCCTGCGAGCGAGGTCAAGGGCGAGCCCATAGTCGTTCAGTTCCTGGCGCTGACTGACGGGTGACGACAGTATCAAGGGGGTGCAGGCCTCATCGATGAACACGCTGTCGGCCTCATCGACAATGGCAAAATAGAGCCCGCGCAAGACCAGCTGCTCGTCACGGCTACCGGCACCATTCAGTGCCTCCAGGGCCAGGTGCAAGCGACTGCTTCTGCGCGAGAGCGTCACCCCATCGCGCAAATAGTCGAAAGCCAGCGCCTTGTTGGTGCAATAGGTGATGGCTTGCGCATAGGCCTCACGCTTGGCCTTCCTGGGCATCCCCTGCACCACGGTGCCGACGCTCAGCCCTAGAAACCGATAGAGCGGCATCATCAATTCCGCATCGCGCCGAGCCAGGTAATCGTTCACCGTGATGACATGCACCGGGTAGCCCGCCAGCGCCACCACACACGCCGGTAGCGTGGCCGCAAAGGTCTTGCCTTCCCCGGTGGCCATTTCGACCAACTTGCCGTCGAGCAACGCCCAGCCAGCCATCAGTTGCGCCGCATAGTGTCGACGGCCCAGGGTGCGCGAGGCCGCTTCACGCACCAGGGCAAAGCACTCCCCGACCAGGGGTGGGGTAAAGCCAGCGCGGCGAAGTCGTTCCCGCATCTGCTGTGCATGTAGTTGCAGCGCCTCGTCCGTGAACGCCCTGAAGCCTTGGTCATGCGCGTCGGTCAGCACAACAATCTTGCGTAACCACGTGCTGGAATGACGCAGCCGGTCGCTGACCGGGGCGATTAGCGTGGCGAAGAGGAAATCTGCGACCCGGTCATGCCACCTGGGCTGAGCTTCTGCCCGCTCTGGATAGGGACGCGCGGCGGATAACTCGACAGTACCCGCCAGGATGTCGGCTCTGCTCATTGCCTGCCTATATGTTGAAGTGCGAGAGGAACATCAAGCGGATGCCGCGATACCATTGCATGGCCAAGGGCTCCTTCTCATGGCTGAAGCGAACGTAGACGCGCTCGCCCCAGAATACTCGTTCGGGGTTCTGCAGAAGCTCGACATCGAGCTGGAACATGCGATGCAGGGTTTTGGCACTCGTCTGGTCCCGCGGGTCGATAAAGATCTTCCCGCCCCCCTCCGTCGAGAGGGCTCGGCTCGGCAGCGTATCGGTGCCGGCTGGGGCAAGGCGCACGATTCGGCCCTCGGAAGCCAGTTCGGCCCGGTGCACGTGACGCACAGCAACGTGATTAGTCGCCAACCGCACCCGGTCCACTGCACTCTGATCCACGACTACCCGGACCAGCAGTCGCCCCTTCTCGACGACGTAGCCGAGCAGTTCGCCCTTTTGATAAAAACGGCCGGGAATATTTTCCGACTGCGGCAGGATAAACACGCCATCGGTGCCAGCCCGAACGAGCAATCCATCAAGCCGCTCACGCGATCTGGCCAGTGCAGCCCCCTCTGCCTCGAGTTGCTCTCGAATGACATTGGCCTTGGACTTATCCGCGACGAACTGTGCGCCGTACTCGGCTTGCAACTCGGACACCCGGGCTTCGCTCAATCTGACCTGGGCATCCAACTCAGGATCATACGACCTAGCCAGGACCTGCCCCTTGACCACACGCGTGCCCGGCTTAACCAATATCTCGCCGATGAATCCATTGACGCCTGAGCGCACCATGGCCTCATCGGCAAACCAGATCACCCCCTCGGCATCCGAACGAAACGGCATCGGCACGAAGAACACAAAGGCCACGAAGGCCACCAGCACGCCCAGGGTAATCGAAACGGCGCGGGTCCTTTTCACACTCAATGCGGGGCTATCAAAGAGGTACTTCACAGCCTTACCCAAGGGCATCACGATCATCGTGATTACCGCCCAGATCGCCAGCACCACGCCAACCACCAGGTAATGGCTTGCTACGAACAGGGCAATAGCGAGTGTTACAAAAACGCGGTATATCGTTGAGGCCGGCCCATAAAACAGAAACCAGGTTTTCTCGCCTGCTGTGGCATGCGGCGGCTCAGCGTCCGATACTCCATAAACATAGCGCCGCAGCAAGTACTCCCAGTAACGCAGAGAGCGGGCGGCCAAGTTGGGCATTTCAATCAGGTCGGTGAGGATGTAATAGGCGTCGTAGCGCAACAGTGGGTTGCCATTGAACAGGAGCGTGGTGATCCCAGCGATCATCATCACGTTGAACAACACCGCGCGCAAGACTCCGGGCTCGATCAGCAGCCACCCATAGAAGGCTATTGCGGCGACAAACAACTCGGCCAACATACCGGCCGCGCCGACCATGGCCCGCTGATACTTGGACCTGAATGCCGTCGCCGCAGAGGCATCAACATATGGCACAGGCATCAGCACCAACAGCATCAGCCCAATATCATGCACCTCGCCACCACCGGCCTTAGTGGCCGAGGCATGGCCGAGTTCGTGCATTGCCTTGATCACTGGAAAAACCAGCCACATCAATAACAGGTTGTCGACGGCCAGCACGCGATCAGAAAAGTTGTTGGACAGCGCCTGCCAGTTCGGCGGAACCATAGCCAGTGCCGGCACGACCACCAGCAGCCAAAGTAACCCGCTCCAACGCCCCCAAAGCAAGCCGATCAGTTTGGGGAAGCGGTCAAGGAAGGTGTCTGGGTCCCACAACGGAATACGCACAGACATGGGATTCATATAAGTACGTCTACGCTGCACTTTTTGCTCACGCGCACCACGATCGAATACCTCACTGGCATCCGGCGTCACGTCGCTTTGCAACAGGTCGGCGGTATGCAACTGACCGAGCAGGCTGATGATTTCATCCTGGGTTGGCGCCTCGTCCCCCAGGCGCTTGTTGGCCAGTTCCCACAGGTTTTCCACGGTGCGCTTGCCGTCCATTGACGCAATCAGCAACCGTGCCGCCGGTGTAAAGCGATGCACGCGGTTGGAAATTGGATCCTGCAACAGGTACCAGACCTGATTGCGGTAGCGATGTCGATACAGCCGCGCGTGCGAGCGCAGCCGTGGTTTGAGCGCCGCAACGCGATACCAGGCGCTACTCAGGAGTGGCGCACTCACCCTTGCCTACCCCTGGTGCGGATCATCATGGCATCCACTTCCAGGACCATAGACGGAACCAATCGACCAGGCTGTGGGTAAAGATCCAGATCAGCTTGCGCTCGCCGACCGACACCTTGCCAACGCCTTCCATACCGGGCCGCAATCGATCGGCAGGTCCTTCGATCTGGGCCTCGACCCGAAAGTAGTTCGTGCCGTCTTCCGAAGTCGATACCGGCGTCACCTGCTTCACAGCAAAGTGCATGACGTTGTAGGGGATCCCGGACAGGGCCAGGCTGCCCGCCTGACCGACTTCAATTTGCGAGATGTCGCGCTCGTCCACATTGAGAATCACCCGATAGGTATCAAGCGGGGCAATTTCAAACAACACCCGCCCCTGCTCCACCGGCGAGCCCAGCAGTTGTCTCAGGTCGCCGGAGACGACAATCCCATCGAAGGGTGCCGTCAGCGTTGCGCGCGCGAGCTTCTCCTCGGCCAGTGACAGCTGCGCCTGAGCCTGGTTTATCTGTGCCTGGGCGATGGTCATGGCCGTTCGATCCTGCTGCGCCAGGGCCTGCCTGAACCTGCGCTCCGACTGTGCGCGCTCGGATGCCCAACGAACCTGGTCCAGCTTCAGGTCGCGGTCATCCAGTCGAGAGAGCACCTGGCCCTTCTTGACAGTATCGCCGGCGCGAACCTGCCCCTCTGCAATGTAGCCGTCAAACGGCGCTGCCACAGCGCGCTGTAATGCCCCTTCGACCACCGCCTTGGAGGACACCCGGTAATCCGTTTGATACAGGCTGAAAAAGACGATGATCAGCACGACGACCAAGGCAATCAGCTTGACGCCAGAATGACGCGGCCCGAAGAGTGCTTGTGCACCTCTGGAAAATCCCTCCCGCAAACGCTGAAAGGCGCTTCGCTCGTTCTGTAACTTGAGCCAGAGAATCGGCCCGAGCAACAGTCCGGTCGTTTCACACAGGCTGACTTCTTCGGCGGAAAAGCACACACCATGAGTCCGCTCCAGGGTAATGACGCCGACCACTTCGCCGCCGTCGATCAGCGGCACAGAACAGACCGCCACATCCCTCAGCTCCGTCGCCAATTCGGCATGTGCCAACAGCCCTAGTGCCTCCTCATCCGCTACCGGGTAGACAATCACCGCGTCAAGATCCAGCACTTCGTCCATGGCATCGCTGATATGCCGTACCAGATTGGCCTTGCGGTCGAATTTGGCCGTGTCGGATATCGCCTTGACTTCGATGCATCCCGATTTCTCACACCCAAGGCTGACCCGGTCGCATTCCAAGCGCGCCGCCAGTTCATTCACCACGGCGAGCGCAGAGGCACCGAACTGGTATTCCTGGACAGCCGTCGCCACAAGGTCAGAGGCAATCGAAAGCCGCTCCAGGCGTGCGGCATAGATATCCAGCTCCTGTTGCCGGAACTGATCGATCAACCAAGCGCTACCCCAGTGCATCAAGCGCAGGGCACGCTGTAGTTCTTGCTCTGAGGGGTTTTCAATATCCAGAATCACCGCACCATGCAGCGCCCCTGATACTTCAATCGGATAACCGACAAAAGCTGATTTCGGGACTCCACCTTCACGGCCTTTACCACGTCGCTCAATCGCAACTTTCTCAATAACGCCTCGCCGCTCCTTAAAGACCTGATCGACGATGCCTCGTTTCTCTTTGAGTGCCTTCTCGGCAGTAGAGCCTAGATATTGCATATTGCGTGAGACATCAGGCCATACGGCTGCTGCACTATAGGCACCATCATGATCTGGCCCCAGGACAAGCAGTGCCCCACTAACCCGTTCGATCTGAGGACACAGGATGGCCAGCCAGCTCATCCAGAATTCACTGGCATCCTTGGGCGAAACAAAGCACGCCCAAGCGGCTAACTCTGCCTGTGTGTGCGTATCGCTCAGTTGAGAGTGAATCGATGCACTGCTCAATAAGACGTCCCTTATCTTCTTAAATACGAGCCACTACATACATAGACGCTCGACAACTTAAGTCATTCCGGGTTACCTCTGAAACCACCCCCAGTTCGGTGGAACTTCTCCCGGTATGACTTTGCTGTCAAACGTAATACTGCCAATCAGAACACGGCGTTATACCTGTGCCAAGAAATACCCCCTCATGACTCCAGAGTAACCTTAGCCTGATAAAGCCGCACCCACCCACCTGCGCGCAGCGCACCCTTGCCCAGGAGCAAGGGCGGGCAATACTGCGATTAACCTTTGCGTTTAGCCCCTTTGCCATCTGTTGCCTTGGTCTCGGCCTCGACCGCCTCGCCTCCTGGCTTGTCAGCATCGCCCTTGCCACCATGAATCAGAACCAAGCGGTCTTTAACAGCATTGAAGTTGTGCATGGACTGCAAGTGCAGGTAAGTCAACTCCAACTGGTCGGTCTTGGCCAGCTCGGACAACACCTCTCCAGGCAGCTCATTGAGCTTCTTGCGATTGACCACCATGAAGCCGTTGAGCGACATCTTCTCGCCGGAGCCTAGGGTGAATTGCGCCTCCATGGGTTCGAGCAATTCGAGCTCGATCAGCTTTTTGCAAAACTGCTGGGTCAGCAGATGCTGACCACGGTAGTCCTGCAGGAACTTGAGCACGCCATCGACATAGGGCGTAGCTTTACCGTCCTCGTTAAACAACGGCTGCCCACGTCCCTCGCTGTTCAGACCTGGGAATTTTTCGTCGATGCACAAGGTGAAGGTCTTTTCATCTGCACTGCTTGAGAACACGAACGGATAACGGCGAACAAAAGCGGGGATGTATTTCGCCTGCCAGGCACCGTCCTTCGACAAGAACAGATTTTCATTACCGCGCACCCCCAGAATCACGACCGGGGTCACTGTATCGGCACTCCCTGCAAATACGATTGCGTAATCCGATGCCGCCAGCGGAAACTCAACCGCCATCAATGGCAACGAGTTCAAATTGCGGACAAATGAATAATCGCTCCCCACATCCACCGAGCACTGAGCATGTCGCCCACTGTTGACTGGAACGGCTGTTTCGTAGATCAGTTGTTGAGTGGTCATCAAACATCATCCTTTAAGTTTTAATCGACACTGAAATGTGAACTGCTTACTTCTGGCAGCACCTTGCAACTCGTAGAAACAAACACTTTGAGGTTAGCATTGGGATTGCGTTGTGCCTGACTTTCTCCTGCGTGATTGACGAAATCCGCTACCCAGTTCTCGGCGGCGTCAATACCTTCGGCTTTTACCGCACGCTCATTCAGCGCAAATGTTGAGTCCCAATTAATAATGCGTGGCGTTTCCTGCTGGTTGTCAGCAGCTTCCTTCAGCGGCGCCACATACAATGGCAAGGACCGCACATGCAGGGCTACGCTTGCCTCGGACATATCTGCCGAGGCCATTACCACGGGCTCGACAGTCCGTCCGCCCGCGTCCAGCGTATTGCTCATGACGCCATCATCGGTGTGCTCCAGGCCAGCAGCATGACCCAGTTCATGAGCCAGGACGGACAGCAGATCCATCTGACCGGCGGCCTCGCCACCCACTGCCTGCAGCGAGTCGCCGAACAGGGCGTACTCGGTGTCATCGGCCGGCATGGCATCGATGTACCAGCCATAACCTGCGGCGTTCAGGTCGATGAACACGGTCCCGCCCCGGTACGCACCCAACTCCAACCCAGGCAGATCGGTAATCTGCACGTCGACACTTCTCATCAGTTCGACAGCGCTTTCGCCCACGCTCAACGACCAGCGGCGAATGGCCTCGTCGATGAGGGGTTGCAACTGTGTCATCGTCAGGCTGACTTCACCGGTGTACTGGGCGGATGCAGCCTGTGCGGCAAGCAACGGGCTGGCGCTGCTCGGGATAGTCGGGTCATCGGTCTTTAGGCTCATGCTGTCGAACGATACCGAACCGTCCTTGGCAAACACCCCAAAGCGCCCGTCCACCGTTTCAGCGTTATAGACATGCCCAAGTACGGACTGGCCGTTAAGGGTCACGCTCACCGATGCCCCATGCAGCGAGACACCCAGGGTGTAGTCCACACCGGCCTGCAATGAGTTGTTGCTGATTGCCGCGTCGATGGTCCAGCGGCTGCCCTGAAGGTGCCCGATCAAGATCTGCTGGGTCTGTACGTCGATAGCCACCCACTTGTAATCCGTGCTGCTGTACTGATCGAAGACGAAGCCCGCCCGCGCCGTAGTGCTGAACGTGGCATTCATTTCAAGCAACGAGCCAGTCAGCTTATCCACGCCGTCCAGGCTCGCCAGGCTCAGCAGCGCGTCGCCGCCAGCGGATGCTCCGCTATAGCGACCGCCGGACAAGCTGAAGCTGCCACCACTGACCATATCCGCGCCACTGAACAACACATTGTCAGGGTTGGCGAACTGCTCGGTTCTGGAGGCCGTCGCCGCCGCGGGGACGACCAGGACCGAGATGTTATCCAGCTCACCCCGCGCATTGTTGGAGCCGAATCCGACCAGCCCCCAGTTCAAGCCATAGCTCCAGTCATCCACTACAGTCGGCTTGAAGGTATGGCTAAAGTAGGTGTTGTTATCCACGACCAAGGTGGCCGTCAGGCCATTGACCGCCAACACGACGTTGTACCAGGCATTGTTCTTCAGGCCGCCCTTCACGGATGCCTGGTCGAGCACGTGCCAGCCTGTGTCATCTCGCTGCCCCATCACCAGCTTGTTAGTCGAGACATCGAGCCCGGCGAACTTGAAGCTGCTTGCGCTCTGGTAGTCGAAAATAATGAAGCTGTTGGCATCCCAACCGCCCACGGGTTTGTTGGCCTTGATGCTGGCCGTCACTTCGAAATACGACGGCAATGCATCTCCCACCTGATAGACCGCCACGGCATCGGCGTGCGAGGACTTGGACGAAACCTGCAGCGTACCGCCGGACACCTCCCAGGTGCCGCTATCCGGAGCCAGCGCCTGCATGGTGCCGTCGTTGAAGTTGGCCGTACGCAGCACGTCGCGCTTGCCACCCGGAATATTGCCGGCCTGCGGATCTGCCGGGGCTCCGGTCTGTGTCTGCCAGGCGAAATCCTTCTGCCGGATCAAGCCCAATTCACCCGCTGGCTCACCGTGGCGATAGGCCTGACTCGGGTCGCCGTTGGTGTCGGCAAAGCGGGTCGGATCAGCACCATCACTGGCCGAGAGGGTGTAAAGGAACTCGGCCAACTGCGGTTGTAGCGTGCGGCTTACTGTGGCCATGCCGAAGGGGGCAAACGGCACCAGGTAGGAGTTGAACTCGCCGACCCAATCAATCAGGCGGTCCCCGCCAGTATTAGCGATCAGTACATCACGCCCGGCACCACCAAAGGCGCGGTCTTCGTAGCTGGCCTGGGTGTCAGGCTGATCGTTGCGCAAGGCATTGGTGGCCTGATTGTCGTCGGCATTCAAAAGGTCATTGCCGAAACCACCGTATATATCATCGCGGCCAGTACCGCCCACCAGCCAGTCATTGCCGGTATCACCGAAGATGCGGTCATTACCATCGTTCCAGGCTTCGGGATAACCACTGGCGGTCTGGCCGACCGGCTTGGGATTGATGCCGGCAGGGACATAGGTGCCTTCGCGGGTGGAGAAGTTGAGGAACCACTCGAGGCCACCGGCATCGGTATTATTGGCCGAGCCATCGGCGTTGAGGGTAATCTTGCGCAGTGGGTCATACTCGTCATAGAGCGCGAACTCTCCAGCGCGGCGGGTACGATCGTAGTGCCAACCGTCAGGGTCTTCCGGGTTGTAACGCAGCACATCAACCGGGTTGTAGGGGTGGGTGTAGTCGCTACGAGCTATCCCCTCCAGACTGCCACCTGCGCCGTACACCTGGGTGTAGGCCTCGTTCAGCGCCTCGCCACCGAGGATGGCATCATCACCCGAGCCGCCGTGCAGCCAATCGTTGCCCAGACCGCCGAAGATAATATCGTCGGCGTTATGCGCATCCGGCCGGCCCTGATCGTCCACTGTTTTCTTGGTCGTAGTGGTGAACTCGTCAGCCATGCCATTGAAGTAGAGATCGAAACTGAAGGGCGTCAGGTTGACTGCCTTCTTCAACTCCCCGTCCACATTCACGACTGCCTGCTGGATCGAACCCGGCGTGGCGATGTATTCGTTTATCCTGTTGCCGTCGAAGGTCTTGGTGTCACCGTTGTCAGGCAACAGCGCGACCACGCCATTGAGCGCCTCGCCATAGGTCGTGGCATTGCGGCTGGTGAGGATCCGGCCATCGTCGCCGATCACTCCGTCATCGCCAGTACCGCCACTGATCCAGTCGTTACCGTAGCCGCCAATCAGGTCGTCGTTCTGCCCTTCGCCGAACAGCACATCGTTGCCCTTGAGCCCGTAAAGCCCATCATCGCCGGACTCGCCGTGCAGTTCGTCACCTGCGCCACGGTCACTGGCGGCCGCTGCGCTGATGTCGATGCCGCCTTCGTGATAGTCGAGGAACTCGACCGCGCGAACCACAACCCGGTCATAGGTGGCAGGGTTGCCGTCGCTGCCATAGCCTTCTGTAGCCGAGCCATGGATGTCGTAGTTGAAATTGAGGAAACCGTCATTGCTCGACACACCATTGGCGAACACTTCGCCGGTGGTTGCACGCTGGGTCTGGTTGATGCCCACCAGACGCAGGATGCGGCCGTTGTCCCCCACCAGAATGTCGGCGTCATGGGCATGGCCACCCGCCGTGGTGATGATCAGATCATCCGCCGCTGAAGCCGGCAGCCCGACACTGCGCGCCGTAACGGCATCGCCAATGTCATTGCGGCTGATGTCGGTTCCGGCGCCGCCGAACAGCAAATCACTGCCATCGGGGCGCTGGAAGGCATCGATCAAGCCGAAAAGATCAGAGCTTCCGCCCACGATGTCATCCTGGCCAAGGCCGCCAAAGATCACATCATTGCCGCCATTGCCCTCGATGTAATCGTCGCCGTCATACAAACCCTCGAAGGTGGCGTTGACCATCAGGTCCTTGCTTGGGTCCATATCGAAGCCGAAGTCGGCCATCGAGGTCGGCACTGCACCTCGGTTAGCGCCAGATTGGGTGTAATTGGTAATGCTGAAGGTGCTGCCATCGCTGCGGGTCAAGCTTAGTTGAGCCGCCGCCAGGTTTTTCGCAAAGTCTGCACCTGCTTGTACACCGATGGTACCGTCGCCCTGGATGACATCACTGCCGAGCTGACCGAATATCTCATCCTCACCCGCTCCGCCGGCAATGTAGTCGTTGCCGAACAGCTCCGGGTGGTTGGTCTGGATATCATCGCTGTGATCGAGCAGCATGATATGGAATTGCGCATGACCGCTATTGAGGTCATCGGTACGTGCCGCATAACGCGGGTCATCCATGGCATTCAGGCTAGGATCAGCAGGATCGATTACATTGCTCGCACCACCTGCTCCTATGCCAATCAAGACCCGACCGTCATCCTCACCTTCGGTAACGCCGTAGATCAAGCTGCCATCAAGCGCACGCATGCGTACGTCAACAGCATCCGGACGGTAGCAAATTTCAGCGTTATCACCCGCTATCGCATCGGCACCCGCACCACCATCCAGACGGTCGTTGCCATCCAGAGCACCAGCGACGTTGCTGCCGCCGATCAGAATGTCGTCGCCGTTGCCACCATAGAGCACGTCATCGCCCTGCTGGCCCATGATCAGGTCACTGCCATCCTGGCCAAAGATCAGATCATTCCCGGCTCCCGTACTCGAGTCGACGTTGATCGCCTCGAACAACAGGAACCCCTCTTGCGGGAAATCATCCCAGCAGATCGGCCGCAGGCTGGTTTCCGGGTCGAACGGCTGGTCGTTCTTGCACTCGATACGGCCCTGATCGCCGAACACCAGATCATCGCCAGCCCCGGCGTAGATGGTGTCGTCACCGCCACCGCCGAACAGCACATCATTGAATTGGCCGCCGATGATGGTGTCATTGCCACCGTCTTCGTCGTTAAATCCAAGAGTGTCGATCTTGCACAGGGTGAACTCATGGACCGAGAACACCAACGGTGCATCAGTGCTCAGGTGATCACGGGGGGCGCTGGTCAGCAATGCGTTGTCGCCAATGGCGATATTGCTGCCGTGGCCGGTAGACACAGTGTCATCGCCTGTCCCGGCGATAACGATGTCGTTACCGTCACCGGTTGTAATGACATCATCTGCGCCCAGGGCCGTGGCGCTGGCCAGCGACCAGATACGGTCAATATCATCGGTACGCGGTGGATTGCTGGCACTGCCCTGAAGGATTTCCTCAGCCAGGTAGTCCACCAGGCCATGGTCGCCGAAGACAATGTTGTTGCCATCCAGAGCAGCGGTACCGCCACTGCTGGAGAAGCTGTTGATGGTGTCATTACCGCCGCCACCGAAGATCATGTCGCGACCAATACCGCTGATGATGCTGTCGTTGCCGTTGGCGTATTGGTTACCAAGGCCATTGACCGTACCGGCATAGGTGGAGGTCACCAGCCCCAGCACCTGAACCTGGTAATCGTCATCGGTTTTGCTGGCAACCGGATCGCCGACCGGGCGATTGGCGCCGGTATCCACGCCCAGAATCTGACCGTGGTCACCAAACAGGATGTTCTGGCCGATACCGCCATCGATGCTGTCATTGCCCTGGCCGCCGAAGACGATGTCATCGCCGTCGCTGGCGGTAATGCTGTCGTTACCGCCCAGGCCAATTTCCGGAACGATGCTTTCAACTACATCCAGGGTGCTGATATCGCTATCCGACGTACCGTAGTAGTCGTTGCTCAGGTAGCCCATGTGGCCGAAGTCGCCGAAGATCACATCGGAGCCGCCATCACCACTGATGGTGTCGCCACCATTGCCGCCGAGAATGCGGTCACGATCGGCATTGCCGGCAATGATGTCATCATCGCCATTGGCCGACTGATCGCTGCGGATATCGGAGACCTTGCGCACAATCAGGATTTTGTCAGCATCGTCTATCTGCTGCGCAACGATGCCGTGGTCGCCGAAGATGATGTCATCGCCGTCGTTGCCCTGAATCACATCCTTGCCTGCAACCAGGGTGTCGCGGTTGGAGGCTGAGTTGTCATTGTCTGGCCGCACTGCATCGGTGGTCGGAACCGACAGCACGCGGGTAATCACATTGATATTGACGCCCGAATCGCCATAGATCTGGTCATCGCCGCCGTTGCCGATAATCAGGTCATCACCTGAACCGCCGGCCAGCACATCACCAATCTGGCTACCAATGAGGGTGTCATTACCCGCACCGCCATAGATCACCACACCCAGGGCATCGTCACCGTAGCTGCCAGGGTTGGGCATGATGGCACTGGCATCGATCACATCGTTACCGCTGCGATCAAAGGGGTTGGCCCGCGCCAGACGATAATAAGTGCCGGCCTGAACCGGGTTCGGGCCCAACACAAAGGTGTCGGTTACATCAGCAATGTAGGGTTGCCCTGCATACCAGGAAGCGTCCTGGGAGGTATCACCGTAAATCACCAGTGGTGAGGTCGGGCCGCCACCGCCGGTGACGGTAATCCGGTCACCATCGATAGTGCCGGTGTAGGCGCCCGCAACCGGGTCTTGTACATCGAGGTTGCCGCCACCATGCACAGTGGTCAGGCCGCCATGCAGCGCATCGGTCTTCAAGGTGCTGGTGATCAGCAGCGAGTCATTACCCGAGCCCATCATCAGGTTGAACACGTCGATATTGGAGCGATCTGGCACGCCATCAACCCCGGCCTTGCCATAGGTGATGCCGGCCGCAAAGTCAGCGTTCTCGCCATAGGCGACCTGATCGAAGTGCAGCCCGGACGCCAGCCCCATACCCGTGAGCTGGGTGCCACTGAGAACGCCTTGTTTATCCTCCATGCTCGAATCATCGAACACATTGAGGATGTCGATCGATTGTTCTTCTGGTGGCTGTACGGCAATACCGAATACCGGGCTGTTGGTTTCACCCGGCAACAGCACGGCCTCGACCAGCGGATGCACCTCGGCCCCAATGCCACCTTCGATTTCCAGGGGGCCTTTGATATCGGACAGTAGGTGTGGCTGCACGGCGAACTGCTTGGTGCCGGGGTGCAGCAAATTCTCTGCGGGATCCTGCACAGCAGTCACCGTGACTACCTGAGGAATCCACCAGTTGGTTTCATCGAAGACCACCGGCTGAGCAGTGGTCAGGCCATCGGTATGCGGGGTGATGGTCACCGTCCCGGTCGGAGCCCGGGTCAGGCGAATGCTGTAGGTATCGGTAATGCCATCGCTGACCAGGGTGGTGCCGTTGCTTTGCTGAATCAGCACGCCCGGCACATCGTCGTCGGCCACAGTGACCGCCAGGGTTTCGCTAACTGTGCTGGCACCATTCTCGAAGTAGGTGCCGTCGGCGCTGCTGCTGACGCTGTGACTGATCAGGGACAACTTCTGATCTTCGCGCAGGGTATCGTCCAGCGCCGTAATGATGATGGTCTGGGCCTGATCCCAGTTATCCTCGGTAAAGGTCACAGTGGTTTGCGACAGCTGCAACTGCTTGGCGTCGTAGTTGAGCGTGATCGTCACATCTGCGGTGGGTTTCTTGGTCAGGGCAATGGTGTAGCTGTCGGTAATACCCTTGCCGGCGTCACCTTCGAGCACCAGCGTGCCATTGTCGTAGGCATCCTTGCGTACTTCGGTCAGCAAGATACCGGCGGTGTCGTTGTCGATCACCGTAACCAGCACATTACGCACCTTGATGCCGTCATAGCTGGCCACACTGGCAAGCTGAGCGGCATCGGCGCTGTCCTCTGCCACGGCCTGTACGCTGTGGCTGACGGCGACAACCCGCTTGCCCTCCTCCTGGCTGTCGTTGGCCGCGGCGATATACACGGTTTGCGCCTGATCCCAGTTGCTGGAATCGAACACCAGCACCACGGCGCGGTTGCGCACATTAGTGGCTACGCCATCCTGAATCAGGCTGCGCTCGAAGCTGGCCGGATCGGTCGAGACCAGCACCGAATCGCCCATGCCGGCGGCATCCTGCTCTTCCTGTGGCGAGCGCGAAGCGCTGACGGTGACATAAACCTTGGTGCCTGCGGCCACCGGTACCGCCAGGCGTACGGTGTAGGTGTCTACCGTGCCCCAGGTACCGCTGTCGGTTTCACGCACCAGGCTGGCACCGTCGGACTCGTCGATGATCACGTTGCCACTGAAGCCACTGGCGCCACCGCTGCCTGGCAGGCCTGCGACATTGAGGTTGATCCCCGGAGCGATCAGGCCGTCATAGCCAATGTCGCTTCCTGAGCTGACCTGCTGGTTGATCACTGCGCTGTGGCCTTCCAGCTCCTGGGTGGTAATCACGTCGGTGACGTCACCGGCCACGTTGAAGATGTCATTACCCAACCCGCCGACAATGCGCGTGGCCATGCCAAAGCGAGTGCTCTGCACGGTGAAGTGATCATCCCCTTCCAGGCCATCGACCTCGAGCACCTCGACATTGTCGTAGGTGACATTCAGCCCGGCGCCATACACGCCCTGATCGGTGATGACAAAGCTGTCGCCAAACTCGGTACCCAGCACCAGCAGCTTGTCGAAGCCGGCGCCACCGTCAACCGAGACCGGTGCATTGATGTTGTATTGAATAAAGTCGTTGCCGGAACCGCCCTCCAGCACCTGGCTGGACGCGGTGGAAACCCCGCCGGTGGTTTTGACAATGGCCACGCCGTTGGCATCGGTTTTGATGCTGCCATCGGGGTTGGTTTCAGCCAGGGCGAAGGCCCGGACGATAAACAGGTCATCGCCGTCGTTGCCCTCAAGGCGCAGAGCGGCCTGATTGCTGTAAACCTGGAATACGTCATTACCACCGCCACCGATGGCAGTCAGTGCGACACTGTTACCCCGGCTCAAATAGCCCCGGGTGGTGGCCACTGTGGCGAACTCGAACTGGTCGGAGGATGCAATGTTGGCACCGCTGCCACGCTGGGAACCGTAGATCTGACCCACCTGGACGGTGTCATTACCGGCGCCGCCATCGAGGGTGGTGATGGCGCTGTTGTCATCGCTGGCGAAGTAATCGTTACCGCCCAGCCCTTCAACAATCAGCCGGCCATTGAGATTCGCGTCATAGTTGATGCGTTCCACCTCAGAGGGTCCGGTGCCGGCCATCGCCTGCTCCAGGCTGCCGTGCAACAGGGCAACAAAGGCAGGCGACTCGGCGACCTCACCAGGAATGGCGCCCATGCTGCGCAGCAGGAAAATATCGTCGGTGGCATAGGGGTCACCGGCTGAATCCGCGCCGTTCAACATGCTGTCGAAACCTCGGATACGCAGCTCATCGACGCCATTGGCCTTGGCCCCGGTGTCGAGCACATTGATGACATAGTTCTGCCGTTCAGCCGCTGCCACCTGACTGCCGCGGGTGTTGATCCAGTAGTAATCGGTGTCCGACTGGCCATCCAGGGTCAGGGTGTCACCCAGGCCGTTGCGGTCGATATGCATGGAGCGAAGCTGGTTGATGACAAATTGGTCTTCGCCATCGTGGAGCAAGCTCGCCGTATTCTTCTGGCTGCCAAATACCGTGGTGTTGGCATCCAGTTTGGTCTGATTGAAGGTGAAGGTGTCACCGTCGCTATGGCCGAATATCTCAGTGAAATTCTTGGCGGTACCGGTTGCGCTGGCCAGATCGGTCGGCGCATTCAGCAGGCCGATGGTGCCGCGAAGATCTATCCGGGTACCGCGTCCGGCATCGGCATTGGTGTCATCCACTGCATCGGTCTTACCCACCCGCCGCGTGTCGCCGCGCAAGCTGATGCCCGTGCCGGCCAGAATTCGACTGTTGTTGCTGGTGTTGACGTTGTCACCGATCCAGAGCGCAACCACCAGCGCCGCCGAGATATCGCTGACTGACACCATGCGCTCGCCGCTTTCAGCCACCCGCGCCGTACCGCCCGCCAGCAGCACCAGGTTCTCGGTGTCGACTGCCGAGGTATCCGGCACGGTCAGGCGTAACGAGCCGCCCAGCGCGGTAGCTGCCAGCACATTGAGCGGGCCGTTGACCTCGGTGATAAACACATTGCCAGCTGCTTCGGCAAACAACCGGCCCAGCCCCGATGCACTGCTGTCGATGTCCAGATCATCACCGACCACACCGATGCTGCCGCCGCCGTTGGCATCCAAATCAATATTCAAGCCACTGACGTTGACCGCATCCCGCACACGGTTGTCGGCATCGCGGTACTTGCCATCTGCAGCATCGGGATTCACATCGTTGTTGCCATCGACAATCGAACCGGCGCGAGCCACCAGGGTGACGTTGCCGCTGGTGGAAACCACGTGGTGCACCCGCATATCGCCCAGGGTTTCTGCGAGATAGATGCCCAGCGGCGCATCAGCGCGCAACACACCGGTCTGCGCTATGCCGCCCACCAGGTCGAGCAGGTTGATTTCAAGGAAACTGCTCGCACTGCCAATACCACCGGCCACGGCCTTCAGGGTGATATTGACCCCGGTGACATCAGCGGCGGCATCGTTCAAGGCATCGACAATGGAGCCTGGCGCGGTGAGGGTTACATCGTTGGCGGTGGAGTGGATATCGCCCACCCGCATGTCGCCCAGTTGCTCGGTAAGGGTGATAAAGCCATTGGTCAGTACATCGATATGGCCGTCACTCAGAATCTCGGTGATGCCGATCACGCTGATGCTGGCTGCTGACGGTGCAGAATTCACTGCCTTGACGATTATATTACCGCCAGCAACCAGCCCGGCCTTGAACGAGTCAAGCGCGTCACCATATACCTGCGGATTAAGCTCGTACGCCAATACATCCTGGTCCGCCAGGGTGCCGTTAACTCGATAACTTCCGAGGGTATTGGCAGCGGTCTCCTGCGCTTGCACAAACCGGTAAACGCTGGCGACGGTTCCATCCGTGCTGGTCGCATAGGCCGCCGGATCACGGCTTAACGTGGCACTGTCATCACGGAAGTGGCTGTAGTGCAATCCGTCATAATCCGTTCCCGGGCCGTTGCTGGCATAAACCCTTACGCTCCCGGCATCACCTGGTTCGCCTTGGTGGACACTTGCCCGTAGTTGCAGATCCACATTCCCGCCGGCCCTGACCAACTGGATCGTGGTCTCAAGCGGATCCGTCGTGCCCACTACCCGGTCTAGCGTACGCAAGCTCAGATACACATCTACGCCAGCTTCGGCCAGCAGTTCAACCTCGCGAATGCTTCCAGTTCTGACATCAGTGCTACGCACCAGATCGACGCTCAGGCGGCTGTCGGCATCAATACCCACGCTGCCTGCCATGGCCTCCAGGTTGAGCTGATTGCTGATAATCAACCCATTCGCCCCACCTCCCAGGATATTGCCCTTCTCGTTGAGAATACGCGTCACCCCTGTGGGGTTATTGATCGTCCCTTCAACGATGATGTTGTATTCATACAACAGCTTTTGAATATCGATAATGCTGCCTGCCGGCGTCAGGCCATGGGCAATGTAAAACTCAAAAGTCGCCTCGGTTTCGTCGGTCACTAGCGCGCCGTCACTGACGAGTTGCACCAGCGGTTGGTCCATTCCGCTAGCAGCGTAAATAACATCGAGCCCCAGCACATGCATGTTGTTCTTCGAGGCGTCGATTATCGTGACAGAGGAAAGGTCATCGCGGAACGTGAACTGCGGGCCCTCTGCTAGCGTCTCGTTTTTGATCACCGATGAATTGAACAGCACATCCCCATACCCATCATTGGCAACACTGACGAAATAGTCACCATCGGTAATCTGCTCACCCTGAGTAAGTTCGATGCCGCCGGCATCGTCTATGACCGAAATATTACGTTTCTTGAGGATGTATCCGTCTTCATCGATAATCAGCTCGGGGCGGCCACTGCGGCCACCCAAGATTTCGACGTCGGCATCCCACCTGATCTCCTGTGCATGCGATTCCGAACGCAACCCCTTATCGGCTGCCGTACTCGCCCAGCCATCTGCTGGCGGATTAACATGCGTGTAGGTGAGACTGGGGGTGCCAAGCGCCTCGACAAAAAGCGCGAGGGCCGGTGCCGAGTCTTTGAGGTCTTGCATGCTTTGATCGGCAAGTCCCGTCTCTGCCATTCGACTTGCATCGCGCACGCCAGCCACGACAGTAGCCCCTGCATCCGCGTCAACTTCGGTGAGCAGCGACACTGTCCCCTTGAGAAACGCATTCTGCGCCGGAATCGGAAATGCCACTGCCAGATGGCGCGCGGCACGCTGCACAGTGAAGTTTTCCGACAATTGCCTGGCTTCTATATCGACGCCTTCATCGCCTCTGATCAAGGTCCCGCCACCGGCGACGATAACCTTCACCGTGGACGTCACATCGGTTTCAGCTTCGGCAAAAGCAAACGCTGCGCCAAATAAGAGCGGGCTCCAGGCCCTGGCTTCGGCCAATGCATCCGCCGTGAAACTTTCAACTTCGGCAACCAGGTCAATCGAGCGTGCGAGCAGTGCCACACCTTGGTCAATCCTCACCTGGGTATTGGCAATGACGTCGATGCCGTCGTCGCCCGAATCCAGGTTTGCGGCTTTATTTTCTCCGACGTTGTCAGTAAGTTCGCCTAATGCATCGGCGAGACTGACCACAATGAACGCGCCGGCTTCAGCGAAGGCATCGGTTTTAACCTCCGCCTTGGAAGTGGCATGCGCTTGAAAGACGTCGCCGACTGTAACGCTTGCCCCCTGACCAATGGCAACAACGGTGTCGTAACCCAGGTCCGCACCGTTACTGGCACGTGCACCGCCAATAATTCCACCACTCACCGCCTTGGCCTTAGCCCTCACCGTGTGATTCGACGCGGCGTCGAGTACAAAATCATCGCCCACCGTAATGATTGCGCCCTCACCGACGGTAGCCATGGTGTCTGCCTTGTCCACATCCGTCATGGCGGTGGTCACACCGACCCGCACCACCCCCCCGCCGCCAGAATCTGCATTGGTCGACACTTCGGTGCTGGCGTTGGCCGCCACAACCGCATCGACTCCAACTCGAACCAATGTCTGCTCCCCAGGCGTCGCACTGCTCCTCACCTCGGCACGCACAATATACTCAGCCGTCAGGGTGGCTTTGGTCGCGCTCACATCAATAAGCCCACCTGAGCCACCTAGAGCAGTTGCACTGGACTTGCCGTCACCAGTCAGGACGAAGCTATCGGCCAGTGACGCACCACTGACATCCAGGAAGCGGTGCACGGCATCACCCGCCGGTTTGCTACCGAGATCAATGCGCAGTGCCTGGATACTGTCAGTCACCCCCGTATTCAGGTCTATGCCCAGGGTGCCTATTTGATGAGTGCCGTCACGGGTTATTACGCTGTACGTATCGACTAGCGTACCGTCACGCTGATAGGTCTCGATGCTCTCGGCGACAGTCAAGCCGATAGCCGAACCATCACGGCTGAGAGCCAGGCCAAAGGTGCCATTGGCCTGATCGGCGTTGACCACATAGTAGGTCACGCCATGATTGAGACCGCCAATGGCTCTAGCCAGGGAGTGCGTCGTTGCCTGAGCATCAGCAGCGAGAGACGGAACGAGTTCGATGGCCGTCGGGACGATTTCCAAGATGTCATTGTCAGCATCGTCATCACCAAAATCTTTGAATTCACGGCCCACTGCTTGCAGATAGCTGGCAGCCAACCGGATCTGATTGTCGTCGACATTGATGACGTAGTAGGTGCCACCATCGCTTAGACCACCAATGGCGACTCCGTCACCGACGGTGCGGTACACCACAGCATCACCCGTTTCAAAGCCATGGTTGGGTAGATAAATGTTGTTCTCGGCAGCGGTGTGAATTACCTGGTTGTCAGCATTACGCTCCACGACCTTGACGGTCTGGGTATTGCCGTTGCCATCCTGGAAAGTCAGGTCGACTAGCTTGACATCTACGGAGCCTGGCAAGAATGTGGCACTGACCGGAGCAAGATAAGTTACCGCCTGCCCATCCTCGAATTGATGCCCCGGCATCTCAATCGCCTGGGTTACCGGATCAACCGCAGAGGCGTCGAACGAGGACAGCAATTCAGCGTCACGCTGCATCGCCATGCTGATGTCGGCAACCAGACGAATATTCAATCGGTCATAAACCGGATTACCGTCACCATCCACACCCAACTCGATCAGGCGAACATACAGAGGATTGGAGAGATCGGTCGCCTGCCAGGGAGCAATAATGGAAACCCCACCCTGGCGGTCATAATTAACGGCATCGCCGTTATCGAAGTTATGCGGAACCGCAAGGTGGATAACGTCAAACTCGCCATCAACATCATCGCCAGCGTCAAAGGTATTGCCCAGTGCAACCACCCGCTCCCACAGCCCTGCCGAATCCGCATAGTTCTGAGTGCTCAGCAAGAGGTCAGCCTGCACCCCGGTATAGCGATACACTGCGCCAGCCGTACCAGGCATCTGAAAGTCGTCTGCCAGTCGCACCAGGTCACCACTGAGCAGATTAACGGTGGTTTCAGGCACATCCTCACTGGGATTGGTCACGGTAAATTTGACCGACAAGGTCGCCGTGATCAGGTTATATACCCGGCCATCGACCAATCCGCCGATATCATCGCCAGCCCCAGGTCCGTCGTAGCGAATGGTCGAACCATTAGTGAGCGGAAACTCGAAGCCCAGCGTGTCGTTATCCGCATCCACTGTACCAATGGTGTCGCTGGGGGGTTGGACTGACGAAGTCTTGTCCAGAAGCGCGTAGACCACCAGATTACCGCCCGCATCAATGTTCGAGCCCAGCCCAAGATAGGCTTCAACTGTCGGTTTTACCGTTGCAGTCGCGGTGGGCACCCCAACATTCACACCGCCGCCGCCGGAGGCTTGGGCCAGCGCATCGGCTTCTGCCCGACCTTCGGCACGGACAAATACATCCCCATCAAACACGCTTCGGTTGACGGCCAGCAGGTCGGTTATCGGCATGCCCGGCTTACCGACAGCAATGACATTGACCGTTACGCCAGCACCTATGAATGCCTCAACCTTGGGTTCAGCCGTCGCTGTAACCGTGGTGACGCCAACAGCTACGACACCCCCCGTGCCAATGATTGCTTCACCATGGGCGCGAGACTCGTTGACCCGCGCAAGAACCGACAGGTTGTTTGCCGACAGAATCTGGGTATTGGCTCCCACGATGGCCTGAACCTGTCCAAGCGAGACGGCATCAACACTCAGATTGCCACCGCCGCCAATGCCGCCACCACCGCCATCAATATCCGCGTCAGCGTACTGGCTAGATACCGACTCAATAGCGATATTGCCCTGAACAGTAACCCTCGTCGGACTCCCCCCCGTAGCATCGCCCTGTGGGCCTAGAAAGGCGTTAACGTCCAGATCAACACGCGAGTTGCCCTTGCCTCCAGCGCCGCCACCTAGCAAGGCAAAACCAAAGCTGGAGAGCGTGGCCCTGGCGCTACTCTGTGCCTGCGCTTCGATTGTCAGGCTACCTGCGCTGATTACGCTGCCTTCGCCTACATAGGCCTGCACCAGCGTTGCAGCCCCACCTTCAGCACTGCCTACTCTGGCCGACGCTTCAAATAGTGACACTGCAACCCCAATACTACCGGCGCCACCCTCGGCCTTGGCATGCGCATCGGCGTTGGATTCCGCGCGCACCACAATGGCCTGGGTGGTCGTTATCTCAGTATCGCAACCAATGAAGGATTCGACGTTTCCTACTACGGTGGCAATAGCCTCAGCGTTGGCTCCAGCGCCAAGCAGCCCCACGTTACCCAAAACCAGTGTCGCGTCGGCTGTACGGTTTTCCGGTGTTTCACCTTGCGCATTCGGATTAATCACCCGCACGCTCAGGCTATCGCCCATCACCGCTGCGTTATCGCCGACGTACGCCCGCGTATCACTCGCGTTATGGGCTTCAATACGGAATTCCGCGCCCTGAATGCCGACACTGCCACCACCGCCGTCGGCATTCGAAATCGCGCTATTGGACGACGACGCCTCAACCTCAATGGCTCCGCCAACATTAGCCGTTGTCCGCACTGGCACCAGTACATCCGGCCGGGCAGCGACATAGGCTTCAACATCAGCATCAACCCAGGCGACACCATCCAGTCGTTGCCCACCACCAATCAGGCCAACGGATACGCCCAGCATCTGCGTGTCAGCTGTATTACGCCCTTGCGCGGCAACCTTCAGGCTGCCGGCGCCGAGCACCGCGCCTTCCCCCAGATACGCGCGAGTCGCTCCCAGCCCGGCGGGGTCATCCTTGCCACTGCCAACCGTCGCCCGGGTATCGAAGATATTCACACTGATGCCAACGGAGCCTGAACCACCGTCCGAAGTGGCCTTGGCCAACGACCGTGAAGTGGCCTCAATCAGGGCTGCGCCGCTAAGCATCACCTCACTCTGCGCACCGACGTAGGCCAGCGTTTCACCCTGCACCGTGGCAAAGGTCTCGACCTTGAATCCATCACCAATAAGCCCCACAGAGCCAATTGTCAGGATAGCTTCAGCAAAGCGATTTTCAGGCTTGTCGTTCAGTGCATTCGGATTAATCACCTGCACGCTCAGGCTATCGCCTGTCACTTTCGCGTTGCCTCCAACGTAAGCGAGTGCGGAACCGCCAAGGTAGGCCTCACCACGGTACTCACCGCCGCCAATACCAACACTTCCAGAGCCGCCATCCAGGTCTGCAACAGCGCTGCCAGCAGTTGTGCTCTTGACGGTAACAGCACCTGCAATCGTGGCCGTACTGCGCTGTGCCACTGTTTCGCCTCGACTAGCGCCGAAGTGTGCATCCACGTCGGCGTCGACCCGCGCCAGTCCTTCGAGGCGGCCACCGCCACCCAGTAGACCTACTTCCACGCCCAGCATCAGCGTACGCGCGATGCTCCTGCCGTCCGCAGTAATACTCAGGCTGTCCGCGTCGATCGTGGTACCTGTGCCGATAAAGGCCCGTGTAGCACCCAGCCCCGTTTCGTTGGCACCGCTACCAACAGTGGCCTCGGTGTTAAACAAGCCAACCGCAATACCCACCGCACCATCGCCGCCTTCTGACTTGGCACGGGCATACGATTTTGATGTCGCCTGCACACTCACTGCACCGCTGGCATCGATATCGGCATTGTCACCAATGTAGGCCTCAACTACGCCGCGTATCCTGGCAATGGTTTGCGCCCCTTCATCATCAACCCCACCAGTACCACTGCCGAGCAACCCGACACCACCTACGGTCAAATACGCCTTGGCTGTTCGGGTGTCAGCAAAAACATCCCCCTCGGGGTCCTTGTCGCTGGTATAGCGCGTCGAGTTGCGCGCATCGGCCTCCACGCTCAAGTTGCCGGCATTCACAATCGTGCCATCGCCAACATAAGCACGGGAATCTGCGCCGAGCAGTGCCCCAATGTCGAGCAGGTTTACCGCGACTCCGATCGCACCCGAGCCGCCATCAACATCACTGATAGCACCATGTGCTGATCCGGCAGAAATCAATACGTAACCATTAGCAGCCTGCAGGTCAGTGCCGTATTTCACGCCGGCCTCAATGTGCCCCAGTATGTCTGCGTTCGCGACCACTTTCGCCGCAGCACCGCTAATGCCCACGGCAACTGATACACCCGTGACATTGCTCTTCACGAAAGCATCCGACTCCGCCGAAACCTCGATACCGCCCATGCTCGAGGTCACCGTCGCGTTCTCGATATAGGCATCAACAGCCGTCGTGATAGTGCTGTCAGATTTGCTCATGAGCACATCAACTGAGATCAGTGCCACGCTGACACCGACTCCGACGATCTCACTTTCGAGCGACGAATAATCCACGGCCTTGACGAGCACATCCCCGCTCGCACTGGCCCAGCCTCCGCTGATGTAGGCTCGCGTAGCGCCGTTTTCCCCGATTACGTTGGTTACTTCAAGAACGATGATCGATGCGCTTAAGGAGATCGGGGCATCCTTGGATATTTGCAGGGCGACAGAAACGCCAACCGCACTACCATTGGCGGTCACTGCGCGATTAGCATCCGACTCAACACTGATATCACCTTCGGATTTCAGTGTTGAGTCATCAACATAAGCCTCAACCTTGTTATTGATGGTGTTCTTGGCCAGCGCAATGGATACCGCTCCAGCGGCCGACACGCCGTTTCCAACCCCAATGGCAACCGCAACCGAGTCACCGCTCCAGTCGGCGTCAATCACGGCACGGTCACGAGCCTGCAAATGAATACCGCCCGCCCCAGCCGTCACGTTAGGAGCACTGGCGTTGCTTGGTGTATTGCTGTCAACAATAAAGGCTTGAATAGTATTTTCGAGCAGGTTGTTGGTACCCGCGTAGCCAACCGCACCAGCTCCGGACACACCGTTGCCGAGCGTAACTTTGACCGATCCCGAAGCTCCCAGGCTGAATGCCTCGACCCGGGTGTCTGAAGTGGCCGAGAGACGCAGGGCATGCGCTGCATGTACCTCGGAACCCTCAATGTAGGCCTGCACGGTGTTGCGCACGGTGTTATCCGCTACGGCAATACCTGCCGAAATCGCCGCACCGGCGCCCCCAGTGGAAACCGCTGCAGCGATCGCTACCCCGCCCGCATCGGCATGAATAAGAGTCGGGGTATCCAGCGAACCGTCGCTGGCTCTCACAACGATGTCACCAGTACGGGAAATGACTTCGCTCGCCCCCTTGATACTCGCCTCGATAGTGTTCGCGACCTGATTCACCGACACCGCCGCGCCAACACCTAGATCGAGGCCATTGCTGTTACCAGTACTGATATTGATTTGCGCTGCAGCACCAATGCTGAGGGTATCGATGGAACTGCTTGACGTCGCCAGAAGTTCAACCTTGTTGCCACTTACTGAAGAGTCCTCAATCACTGTACTGACGCTGTTCTCGATATCATTCAGTGCGACGCCAACACCTATAGCCAGATTCAAGCCGCTGCCCTTGCCGATCTTCAATGAGATGGCTACACCACCGGCATCCGCAACAATATTCGAGTGATCTTCAGCCTTAAGCAGCACATTGCCGTTAATGGCATTTACACCGGGCGTACTCGCTCCGCGACTGCCTCGTATAAGTGCCTCGATAGTATTCTTGATCTGATTCTTGGTTCCCGCGCCTCCTCCCGCGACATTGAAACCACTGCTGTTTCCAATTGCAGCAGTCACAGCGCCGCCAATCGACAACGCCGCGACCGTACTGAACGATTCGGCCGAAATGGTTACATCGCCGAGCGCAATGACGGTCGAATCTTCCACGGCAGCCGTGATGCGATTGGCAATGTCATTGAGTGCCACGCCAATACCGAACCCTAGGTTGGCGCCACTGCCACTGCCAAACTTGGCAATGACCCCAACACCGGCTGCATCTGCGTCGATTGCCGAATGATCAATTGAGTTCAAGCTGACCGCACCCGCACTGGCTACTACTTCGCTACCACCACTAATCACTGCTTCCAGCGTATTACGGATGGTATTAACCGAAAAACCTGCACCGCCGGCGAACTCAAGACCGCTGCCGCTGCTGGGTGTTACCTGAACACCGACACCAAAAGTTAGCGCTCGTATAGACGACTCATCACCAACTGGTTCAGCGCTGGCCTTGAGAATTACATCCCCCTGAGCTTTGACGCTCGAGGCTTCAATGGCCGCACGAGTAGTGCCATGGACCTCGTTGACCGCACCTCCGATGCCTATAGCCAGATCGACCCCGGAACCCGAGCCCAACTTCAAGGCCAGCGCAACGCCGCCGGCATCCGCAGTAATAGTTGAGTGATCAATCGCCATCAGGCTCACCGAGCCTGTCTTGGAATACACACCGTAACCGCCAGTCAACATACTGTTGGCAATATAGGCCTCGACACTGCTCCAGATATTGTTACCCGAGCCTGAACCAGCACCGGTACCTACAAACCCACTGCTCTTCCCCGTGGTAATTCCAGCCGAACCACCGATGGTGAGTGCGTCAATCGATGTGGTTGCCATGGCGGACAGTTCAATATTGCCCACAGCCTGAACGGTCGCGCCATCGATATAGGCCAGAGTCTGTTTGACCGCTTGCTCGCTACCGATGTTGTTAACCGCAACAGATACGCCAACCGCCCCACTGCTGCCACTGCTGCCTGAGCCCGAGATAAAGGGGATGCTTAGGGAAAGGGCGCCTGCATGGACATCAATATCAGAAGTGTCAGTTGCCTTGATTAACACGCTGCCGCCAACATTGACTGCAGCGCCACTACCCGTGACATGGGCATCAGTGGTGCCTTTTACCCCACTGACCGAAACCGAGCCGGCAGCGGCCAAGCGTCCCTGGCTGCTGGTGGTGACCGCCACACCGATAGTGATGCCAAAAATGCTCGACCCAGACGTAGCTTCGACTCGAAGGTCGTTATCCACTGTGATGTCGCTACCTTCAACATAAGCCCGCACATCGTTGTCAATGTTATTGATGGCAACCGCAGCGCCGACTGCAATATCCGTCGAAATAGCTACCGCACCACCGATGGTAAATATTCCGGATGTATCACTGGCAGACACACTGATTTGAACCGAACCAGGCGTGCTGGGCACTTCAGTGACTGTTGTATTGCGTAGATAGGCGACTGTATCGCTGACAATCAAATTGATCGACAGATGCGCTCCGAGCCCGATGCTGATCCCTTTGCTCGACCCGGTCGACACACCGACGCCGGCGCCAATGGCGAGGATGCGCGGCGCGCTACCCGGATCACTATTGCGGGCACTGACGTCCAACACCCCGTGATGCAGGGTAAGCGTGGAGTCATCAATATAGGCTCGGGTGATAACCGGGCGATCAGCCGTGCCCAGCAGATTGGCAGCAACACCGAGACCAATGCCGGCCTTACCGCCAAGTGCGAGTGCCACCCCCCCACCAATGGCAGTGATACTCGATTCATCCGACGCATGAACCCTGACATTGTTTCCGGCATTGACAAGCACACCGGAGAGATACGCCTCGGTGGCATTGAAGAGCAGATTGATTGCAACCGATCCGGCCGCGCTAATGCTATTTTGCCCCGTAGCAATGGCCCCCCCCGCACTGACAGTAACCAGTTCGCCAGTGCGCTTGGCCGCGACGGAAAGATCACCCGTCGTGCTGATATCCGTATCTAGAATCAAGGCATGGGTTTGCACATCCAGATCGTTCAGGCTGAACGCGCCAGCCAATGACTTGGAGCCTTGCGTTGAGCCGGCCTGGCCCTTGGCGAAACTGGCACCGCCAGAGACAGCAACCTGGTGCAGATCGTCAACGGCGTTGAGCGTCACACTGCCTGCTTGCAGTTGGCCCGCATCAACGATGGATGCCCGTGTGTGATCGACAATACTATTGATCGAGACCGCCGCCGCAACGCCGATCCCCGATGATGGAGGGCTCACACTCTCACCCAGCAGGCTCAAGGCTTTCAGCGGCGTGCCTTGGGGCGGGGCGGTACTGGAACCACCAGCGAAGGCACCGGCAACCGAGAATACCCACAGGTCGCCGTCAACCTTGGCCAGCAAGTCAACCGCCCCATCAACGTCAATGTAATTCGTTGGGGTGGGGCTGCCGGCTACCGCTTGCAACGCATCCTTTGAACCAATGACCGCACGTGTATGGCGATTGAAATCATTGATGGCGAGCGAAACCCCGATGCCAATCCCGTCGCCCTTGACGACACCGCCGACCCAGTTGATTTGGCTTTCGAGGTCACCGGCATATATCCGCACATCGCGCCCGGTTATGACCGCCTGCCCACTAAGTTGAGCCAGGGTATCAGTGGTCAGCCTGTTGTAAGACACCGAGCCACTGATGGCCAGCTTGCCGCCTTCGCCACCGGCCTGCACCAGATTGACCGCCGAGATCGCCTGCTCGGCCTTCATGTTGAAGCCGCCATCGGCGCCGCTGTAAATCTGCACGCCATCCGCTACCAGGGCATGGGTGGTGTTGTTCATCACGCTGATAAAAAAGGCGCCACCCACCCCACCGCGACTACCGCCCGTGCCCGCGGGGTTGAGCGACAGGCGATCCTTGAATGAGTCGCTTTTGGTTGGATCAATATCGAACTCAGGCAAGCTGAAGTTGCCAGTCATATTGATAATTTGCATGTAGTTGGTGGCCTCGACCGAGACCACCTGTTCACCGAGACCATCGGCCTGATAAAAGGCCTGATTGACATGATCATTAAGCAGATGATCGCGCCAATCGCTGTCCTGGTTGATCTGAACACCCGACTTCACATCGGCAATGGCGTCATTGTCGAACACCAGCACGTTGACCGAGCCGGCAATACCGATCTTGTCCGCCTTGGCGGTGGCGTTGGTCCAGCTATTGAATAGCCCTTCTTTGGCGCCCAAGGTGCCGGTCAAGTACTTGGTGATGGCCTCAGGCCCGTCCGAGCGCAATGAATCCACCAGTTCGCCCAGCGACAGCGGAATATATTGGTCCGGGCGGGTCGGGAAGGGATAAGTCACATCGGCGATTACCCGCGTGGCGCGCAGAGCGTCCAGTTGGGCATTGCTGTTAACGGTAGCGGTGGCGGTGTTATCAAACACGCCCACGCTGACTGCCACACTGACACTGTTGGCGGCGCTGGTGCCGGCGCTATTTCCGTCGTTGTCCTCTTGCGGCTCGGTTGTACTTTCCGCGCTAAGGGCAAACTGCTGGGCAATGGTGGCTTTTACCTCCAGATCTTCATTGGACTTGAGTTCTGCCGCACCGCCCACTTCGGTGATGACCGAGTGTTTGGCAAAGGTAAACGCCAGAGCGCCGGCCACACTAAGTTCGGCTGAGGAGCCGCTGCCAGTTGCCGCTTGATTGTCTTTGTACGACTTGGTCAGACCGGTAAATATCTTGTCAGCGATGTTGGTATCGACCACATCGTTAAACTTTTCCAGTGGGCTTTGCTCGGCATCTTCGCTCTGCAGCCCTGCGCTGGCGCTGGCTTTGTCCTCAGTGTTGAGTTCGGCAAAAATGCCCACGCCAGTAGCAAAGCCGGTATCGAGGACGTGCTTGGCGGTCAGGCTAAAACTATTGGCATTGGCACTCGAACCGATATCAATAAACACCCCGGCCCGGGCTTCGTTCTCCGACTCGGCCAGCTGTATCACCTGACCGGTGGCAAAGCGGGTGTCGCCTTGCAGGTTGTTCTGGCTGGTGCCGACGATGACGTAGTAGGTCGCGCCGTCGTCCAATCCGGCGATATGGTTCACGCCGTCATCGTGGTAGACCACTGCCTGGCCCAGCTCGAATTTATTAAAGTTGTTCGGTGAGTTGGCGCTGTCACGCAGGGTGATGGCGTTTTCGGCGGCGTCGATATCGCTACCCACGAACAGGCGACCGTTGCTGGCAGTCTCCAGCCCTGGGAGCACCGTCAGGTTGACGATATTGCCATCGGCTACATCGGTGAAACCAAAGCTGGCCTTGATCGCCTGGGTTTCAGTCTCGGCCAGCATGATCCATTCGGACTCGTCACGATCGGGTGTAGAAAGGTCGTCCTCGAGCGCGATAACGTAGTACGAATCACCATCGCGCAAATTGCCAATGCTGGTGCCGAAGCGGTTGGTATAGGTGATCACGTCCTCGCTGACCAAGGCATGTGGCCCGACGTGGATCATGTTGTTTGCATAGTCGACATAACCGACTTCATCGGGATCGGTGACCAGTGGATCAATCTCGATCTTGACCGTGTAACCCGGCTTGGCCAGCGCCGTCACCGAGCCATTCATGATGGTCTTGATGTCGGCATTGGAAAATTGCAGGGCAAAGGCCAAACCGGCCGTACCGTCGGCAAAGATGCCCGCTTCGGCTTCGGCTTCGGCGCTGATCTCGCCACCGGCGATGATATTGGCGGTCTTGCCAGCGGTGATGGTCGCGCCCTCGGCGACCGTGATATGGGAGGTGACATTGGCGTCGCTGACCGCGATGGACAGGGCGAACTGCGACTCTGATCCGCCCGGGTTCGGCGTGCTGCTCAACTCTCGGGCAGTGCTGGAACTGAGGCTGGCGGTGGCTTCACCCGAGGTGGTAATGACCACCGAAGCGTCCCGTGAAAGGATCTCCACATCCTTCTGAATATCGATGGTGGCAGTGCCCACCGCGCGGGCATAACCGACACTGACCAGGCTGCTACTGGCACTACCCGAGGCGTCAGCCGACGCTGTGGCGTAAATGCCGACGGTACTGTCCGAGAGCAGCTTTGAACCTTCCTGCAGGGTGATGGTGGCGGCTGCATTCTTCACCAGTAGCTTCACCGGTAATGCCGTCAGCCCCTCTACCTTGTCAGCCAGCGGCTGAATGACATAGTTGTCCACCTCCTTGCTCGCCCCCAGCACGGTGGCCAGGCTTTGATCTTCTGCCTGAGCAATCAGGTAGACGCCCCCAGCACCTGATAACTCCGCGCCCTTGCCGATATTGATCGACACGTTGCGGTCGGTACCGAACACCGGCAACAGGTTTTCGGCCTCGGCAATACCGATCATCCGCGAGCGAAAATTGATGTACCCGTCGCCAACATCGATGTTTACAGAGTCATTGACGTTGATATTGGCGGCCCAGGCATCGAGCGCGCCGCCACCGGTATTGATACTTCCGCTGAAGGTGATGGTGTCGCTATAGATGCCATCGGTCGGCACCCCGAAGGCATTCAGAGAGCTGCCGTAGAGCAACAGATCCGCAGCGAACAAACTGTCGAGCGACCTGACCTCAATGGAGTCGTTGCCATCGCGGCCTGTGATGGTCAGGGAGTCAGCGGGTACCGTGAACTCGATGCCATCTGTGAAGCTGGTGCCATCGAAGATCTTTTTGCCCGCAAAGCTCACGAGCATCTGACCATCACCGACGGTTCCGTTGTCCTCAAGCACTATCGTGTCGTTGAAGAGCGTACCGTTGATCAACTTGTCGTTGGCGTCGCCTGCAGTAAGGTCTTGGTGGTCGATGCCGGTGAACTGAATCGACTTGCCGTGCAGCGACAACGTACCGGATTGGTCGATACCACCGGCCGGGTTGAAAATGCTGTAACCGCCCAGCCCATCGGCTACTTGAATACTGTCAAAGGTACTCGTGCCGCCCGCCACAATACCGCTCAAGCTACCGCCCAACTCAAAGGTAAAAGCATCGCTGGTGGTGCCACTAGCCCCGGTCAGGTTTTCAAAAGCGCTAAAGGACAGCCCCTCGACATTGCCAGCATCAGCTCCATCAATTGTCCAGTTCACAACACTGCTATCAAAGCCCTGAATAGTGTCGCTGGCCACCCCACCGACCAGGCTGTCAATACGGCTAAATGATGCGACTCGACCCGTTACTGTCAGAGCCGCCAAGTCAACCTCAACCGCACCGTTCAATTGACTGAAACTGAGTGTATCGACAACTGTGGCCACCAACTGAGAGTCATCATCGCCGCCATCGACAATGCCGCTGATCGCGCCACTCAGGGTGAAGTCAAAAGTATCCGCCCCCTGACCACCGGCCAAGTTGCTGATTGAACTAAAAACGCTGTTGTTAAGGTTGCCGGAATCTGTACTGTCGATGGTCCAGATGTTGACGGTATCCGCCGCAAAGACCGTATTGGATCCACCTCCGCCCTCAATGGAACCCGTCAACAAACCAAATTGCTCAAGCTTGAAGTTGTCGTCACCGCTGCCACCCACCAAGGACTCCACCCCGGTAAAGGTATTCACCTGGCCGAACGCGCCGCTGTTGACGCCGGATATGATCCAGTCAGTGTCTTGATTGGCTCCGATAATCTTGTCGCTGCCGTCCCCGCCGTCGATTGTAATCTGGGCAGTAACACTTGCATCCAGGGTAACCGAATCATCACCGGCGAGCGTTGAGAGGGTTAGTGACGAAACACCGGTGGTGGCGTTACCGAGGGTGGTCAGCTCGCCATTGACGGTCAAATTGAGGATGGCCCCACCGTCTGCAGCGAGGTCAGCATTCTGCGAGATTGACACCACGTCAGCCGCTGCTGTGAGGCTTATCGAATCAGCCGACAAAAGCAGCCTGGGCTCCAGCGCCTCCAAGCTAAAGGACTGCCGTAGCGGCCTTTCAGTCCGTATGTTTTCGCGCGTCGGCCCTCCCCAACCGGCGATGACCTCACGTAACATTTTCAGCAGCACGGATTTCTTGAACGATTTGCGCGACTTCTCACTGGGGGATGTGAAGCTATTCATGGTGCGTCCTCGGATTTATAGGAAGATCCCGAAGATCGCTTGGGGAATTTCCGTATTTTCCCCGCGTACCACAACAATAATCGCGCAGGCTGTATAGACCCCCTCGAGCGTAGCTAGATATCCCCCAGGTACATTATTCTTATTTGAAATAATGAAATTTGTGGTTATGGACTCAACACGGCATATAAACGGACAAGGAAAATTAGCCCATCGATACAAGGACTTGGCAAACCCCTAGGCCTGCTTCGGCACTGACAACACCTGGACTTCTATATATTTGGTTCCCTAGAAATATTTAGCATCCACGGCGACTATCAAGACCGCGCGCGGCATCGCAGCAACGCGATACTCCGCGAGGGCGAAATCATCGCGCTATTTGAGGGCAGTCATGGTCAGCAGCGCTGACTATCTAAGTGCTGGCAGCACGCAAAGCAGTTGCCAGTCACTGCGAAGCCCCACTGACCCGTATCGACTTGGTCCGCAGTTCAACTGCCCGAAGCGGGAGCCGTTGACACGCTACCGGCAAGCAAGACCGATGACGATGACCCCGAGCGCCACAGCGCGACCAAGCGGAAAGGATTCAAGTAGAAACCCAGTGAACCAGGCAATGGATTGCGATACCGAAGCCGCTGGCGTCCAGCATCTAAGCACTTGATCGCGCGTAGAAATTTTCTGCAGACCAGGGTTGACAGCAACGCCACGGACGCGAATAATGCGCGCCACTCGGCTACGTAGCTCAGCTGGTTAGAGCATAGCATTCATAATGCTGGGGTCCGGGGTTCAAGTCCCTGCGTAGCCACCAAACAAAACAAGGGTTTAGCGAAAGCTAAGCCCTTTTTTGTTTGTCCGAAGTGATCAACGCATGGCCGTGGGTCCGCTACAAGCTGAGGATGTCGCCAGCGCCCATATCATCTAGCGCCCGGAACATGGGTTAGCTGCCTTGGCGCCTGGAAACCATAGCGTTCATAGGCGCGATGAATAGCAGCGCGATAGGAGAGTGGCCTTAGCCGCTTGCAACGCTTGCCGGCCCGGTCACCGCACCGCGCGTTACGCCTGATGCGGCACGAGGTGCTAGCCCTCAGCGGAAACAGGCGCTACCTCGAAACACATGCGCCAGCCCTCGTTATTGATCCCGAAACGCCCGATAGTGACCGTCCTGTCCGGGTATATCAGCTGGAACCGCTCACACAGCCTCAGTGCGACTGCATGCTTTATTTCCTGAGTTCGATCCTCGGCGGCCACATCGACATTAACGAACCGCGAATGTGCCACAGGGGATGAGTCAGGGTCCGGCAGGCGGTTCAGCGGCATCAACTCATCCGCGTATTCCTGTGCTGTTTTGCTCACGTCGCATCTCCTGTCTAAAGGCTTAATGATCGCTGGGGACTACTGTACGAACTTTCGCTGGCGACTGGATCGCTGGCGGCTCCTGCCAGCATCGTGCAGAGCGGCGGATAAAGTTGGCGATCCAAGGACAAGCTTGAGAGGGGCAAGTTCCCCGGGGGAGACTTCGACCTTACGCCAATACATCGATTAGCAGCCGGCTCGATTAATGACCGGCACGTCAGTCAGCGCGCAGTTATCGATTTTCGCCCACCCCTACCCGGCCCTTGTGCCTCACTGGCCACCCTCTCACAGCGTATGGGTGTTTAATGCATGCCGGGATACACCATTCCGGCAACAAGGAGACGACCATGCTTGCTCGCATTTCCATACTCGCCCTGACAGCAGCATTTCTGCTTATGACCGGCTGCGTCTACCACGAATACCGCGACCGCGACTGGGACCGCTACGAGGATCAGCAGGGCGCAGATCGTGATCAATCCGAGAGGCATCACAAGTCCGACCGACGCCGACACGAAGACCAAGACCAAGACCAACAGTAAGACGAACACCGCCGCTCTGATCGCGAGGCGCGCTACAACCAATATCGCTGAGCCCCCACGTGCCTGACACTGCACGCAATGCTGTTCACTGACGCCCGGTGAGCAGCATTTTTTGTCCCTATCAAGTCTTGGGAAAATCGCGTTTATGCCTTGCTCCGAATCGCACCCTGGTTATGCACGGGCTTGGAAGCATAAATACGGAGCCATGCATCGCCTAGACGGCCTTGCCGGTCAGTGGCCAAAACGGGCAGCCCAGCATGCCCAGCAGCGTAGTAAATCGCGCCCACCTGATTACTCTGAGTGATAATGCCTCGCCACATTCCCCCCACTGAACAGAGGAGTCCTGCGACGGTGATGTTCGAGATCAAGCAGTTGAATCCTGAGAAATACCGCCAGCAAACGCGCCGCAGCACCGTGACCATTGCGCTGCTCTTTGTCCTGCTGGGCATGCTGCTGTCTAGTGTCGCAGTGATGCTGTTTGGAGAGCCCGGCGGCGATAACTTTCGCTGGAATCTGGCCGGTATTATTGTCGGGCTACTGCTGACCGTTGCGCTGGTGCGGCTCAAGTTCTGGCATCAGCCATGGATGGCACCGGCCGTCTACGGCTGGCAACTCAAGCGCAGGCTGATGAGCATCACCAACGTCATGCACCACGTGACTGCCGGCGTAACCGCCCAAGATCCGATGGCGATCAAACTGCTGCGCTTCTATCACCTGGGACTGACCCAGATGCACCAACTGGACGGCAACTCCAGCGCCCTCAGCCAGATGGTGGCGGAGATCAATCAGCACAAGGAGGCCATGGAGGCTCTGGGCATGAATACCGAGCAGAATCAGATGAACCCGGCCTGGCTGGTGGCGGTGAAGAAGGCAAACGCCGCACGGTAAACACGCCCATCACCAGCGAAACAGCCTGCGGGTATCGCATTGCGCTACCTGGCCTTCGCGGCGCGCGCCTTCCTGCCAGACGACCTAAGCACCCTATCGATCAGCCGCGCTTCTGCGCCATCTGCGTGCCCAACAACAAGCCGGCAAAGATCAGCCCGCCGCCCAGCCAGTGGAACGCCTGCAAGCCCTCGCCCAGCAGCAGCCAGCCGAGTGCGGCAGTGCACACTGGCATCAGGTAGCTGGACAGTGCCGCCTTGGCGGCGCCGAGTACGCGCACGCCATGATTCCAGGCGAGATAGGCGACCAGCGAGGCAAATACCGCCGTATAGGCGATGGCGCCGAGGTTGCTCGGGGTGACGACGAAACGGGCGCCCTGGCTGAGTTCGTAGAGGTAGAACGGCAGGATCAGCGGCACGCCGAGCAGCATCAGCACGCCGAGCAGGGCCAGCGCCGGGATCGGCAGCAGGTACTTGGCCCAGTGTCGCAGCAGCAGGGAATACAGCGCCCAGTCGGCCACGGCCAGGAGCATGATCAGGTCGCCACGGTTGAACGACAGCGTCGTCAGGGTCGTCCAACTGCCCTGGGTGATCAGCACCAGCAGGCCGATCGCGGCCAACCCCATGCCCCACCATGCGCGGCGTTGCGGCCATTCGCCGAGCAGCAGGCCAGCGCCGATGAAGGTCATCAGCGGCAGGCAGGTGTTGACCAGGGTGATGTTGACCGCCGCGGTAGTCTGCGCGGCACTGTAGAGCATCGAATTGTAGCCGGCGATGCCAAGGCCGCCGAGCACCAGCAGGCGCCAGCCAGCCGCCCGCAGCTGCGGGCGATGACGCCACAGCGGCACCAGAACGAAGGGCAGCAGCAGGGTCAGGGCCAGGCACCAGCGCCAGAACGACAGGGCAAGGGGCGGAATGTCGCCGGCGAACGCACGCGCCACCAGGGCGTTGCCCGACCAGCAGAGTACCGCCAGCAGCAGACCGAGCATGGCCAGGCCGCGCGAACTGTTCGTCACCTCAGTTCTGGCCGAGCGGACGCAGGCGGTATTGCGGCGGCAGCTGTTCGATGCCGCTGACGGTGACGTTGAGGTTCTTCCAGCGACCGTCCTTGATGCCGTAGATGCAGCCGTGCACCGACAGTTCCTGACCGCGATGCCAGGCGTTCTGCACGATGGTGGTGTGGCTGACGTTGGCCACCTGCTGGATCACATTGAGCTCGCAGAGGCGGTCGACCCGCTCCTCCTCGCTGGGCAACTTCGCCAGGTGCTCGCGGTGTTCGTAATACAAATCGCGGATGGTCCGTAGCCAGCCGTCGATCAAGCCGTACTGGTTGTCCTGCATGGAGGCGCGCACGCCGCCACAGCCGTAGTGGCCGGTGACCAGGATGTGCTTGACCTTGAGCACGTCGACTGCGTATTGGATCACCGACAGGCAGTTGAGGTCGGTGTGCAGCACCACGTTGGCGACGTTGCGATGGACGAACAGATCGCCTGGCAGCAGGCCGACGATCTCGTTGGCCGGCACCCGCGCATCGGAGCAGCCGATCCACAGGTATTCCGGCGCCTGCTGGCGGGCCAGCTTGGCGAAGAATGCCGGATCTTTCTGAGTAATCGCCTCGGCCCACTGGGCGTTGTTGTCGAATAGGTGTTGTAAGTCACTCATGGCATCGGCTCCCTGGAGTATCGCTGCGCACCATACGGAGCGCGCATGGCCTTTGACAAGTCACTTGGCGTTGCCGTCACAGTCCCAGTCGAAGCGACGGTCGCAAGCCCCACCGCAGACCACTCAACGGCGGAGCCACCGATGCACTGCAAAATCTCCGCGGCTTTAGCAAAGTACCGCCCGGCCGCTCCTGCGATGGGGAGCTTACCAGCCGCATCGATCAGTCGATCAGGGTGCAGGCCATCACCAAGGCGTCTTCGCGGCCCCCCACGGCCGGGTAGTAGTCGCGGCGCCGGCCAATTTCATTGAACCCATAACGCTCGTACAGGCGATAAGCCGACTGGTTGCTGGCGCGCACTTCAAGGAAGCATTCACCGGCCTTGAGCTCCATAGCGCGCTGCATCAGGCGCTCCAGCAGCAGCAAGCCGAAACCACGACCCTGGCTCTGCGGCTTGATGGTGATATTGAGCAGGTGCGCCTCGTCGATGATCACGTTGATCACCCCATGCCCGACCTGTTGCTGACCCTCGAGCATCACCCAGCAATCGTAAGACTTGAGGCTGTCGAGGAAGATGCCGCGCGTCCAGGGATGGCTGTACGCTGCGTACTCGATCTTTAACACAGCCTCGATATCCGCCTCGGTCATCCGGCGGAAAGAAATCGCATCACTCATTCAGGTTGACTCAGCAGGCGGTGGGAACATGGGCGAAATGGCCGAAACCTGACAGCGCAGGAAGTACTCAAGCGCCTGCCAGCCAGCGTTGCCGCACCCGGCGCATGGCCTGCCACAGCTCGGCCTTGCGTTCCGGCTCGTCCATCAGCAACTCCAGCCCAGGCAGTGCCCAGGCCGCCCCCAGATCGTCGATCTGTACCTCGCGGTTGTAGGCCTCGGCATCGGCATCGCCGGCGAAACGGATGGCCGGCAGGCCGACCAGCCACAGGCAGCTACAGGGCGGCTGCTCTTCTAGGCGCGCGGCGATGAAGCTCTGCACATAATCCAGCGCGGCCTGCGGTCCCTGGTCCATGCTGCCGCGCGCCAGCAAGGGCCAGCGGACCGGCTCACCGACCAGTTGCGGGCTGTCCGGCAGACCGGCGGCGCGCAGCAGGTCCTTGAGCAACAGATAGGCTGGATCACGACCCTGCAAGGGCTCGCCAGTGGGCAGCTCGACCAGCAAGGCGCAGTCTCCGGCGCGCAGCAGTTGCAGAGCGAAACGCGGCGGCGCCGCGACCAGCGGCTTGGTGGCGACGGGCGGCGCGGCCTCATCGGCGGCGTCCTTTTTGACACTGCGCGCTGTGACGCTGGGCCGCGGCACCTCGATCTTCGGCCGTTCGGCGCGCGGCTCGGGCTGGCTCGGCGGCGCTGTTTCGCTGACGGGCGCAGCAACCGGTTCGACCGCGACGGGCACCTCGGGCTCTGCTGGCTGCAGCAGCTCCGGGCGCGAGGGGGCGGCAAAAGGCAACTCCACACGCGGCAGCCAACTGGCCACCTGCATAGCGCTCAGGTAAGCGCGACGACGCAGCTCTGCAATCAAACGTCAGCCACCTGCGGATGCGCCTTCTGGCCGTCCTGCATCAGGTTGAGGGCGTTGATGTAGGCCTTGGCCGACGCGACCAGGATGTCGGTATCGGCGCCGTTGCCATTGACGATACGCCCGCCCTTCTCCAGGCGTACCGTGACCTCGCCTTGGGAGTCGGTGCCCTGAGTGATGGCGTTGACCGAATACAGTTGTAGGTTGGCGTCGGACGCGGCAATTACCTCGATCGCCTTGAAGGTCGCGTCTACCGGTCCGGAACCCTGGGCTTCGGCGCCCAGTTCGGCACCGTCGACACTGAGCACCAGTTTGGCCAAGGGGACCTCGCCGGTCTTGCTCGCCACATCCAGGTAGACCAGCTTGAAGTGCTCCGAGGTCTCTTCGGCCAGGGTCTCGGAGACCAGCGCCTGCAGGTCTTCGTCGAAAATCTCGTGCTTCTTGTCGGCCAGTTCCTTGAAGCGGGCAAACGCGGCATTCATCTCGGATTCGCCAGCCAGGGTGATACCCAGCTCATCCAGGCGTGCACGGAAGGCCGCGCGCCCGGAATGCTTGCCTAGCACCATCTTGTTGGTGTTCCAGCCAACCGACTGGGCCGACATGATTTCGTAGGTCTCGCGGTGCTTGAGCACGCCATCCTGATGGATGCCCGATTCATGGGCGAAGGCGTTGGCGCCAACGATGGCCTTGTTCGGCTGAACCGGGAAGCCGGTGATGCCGGAGACCATGCGCGAGGTGCTGAGGATGTGCGGGGTATCGATGCGGGTGTGCACACCGAGCAGGTCTTCGCGGGTCTTGATCGCCATGACGATCTCTTCCAGTGCCGCGTTGCCGGCCCGCTCGCCGAGGCCGTTGATGGTGCACTCGACCTGACGAGCGCCCGCGACCACCGCCGCCAAGGAGTTGGCGACGGCCAGACCCAGGTCGTTGTGGCAATGCACCGAGAATACCGCCTTGTCGGCGTTGGGTACGCGATTGAGCAGCTGACGGATGGTTTCGGCGTACTGGTGCGGAATCGCATAGCCGACGGTGTCGGGAATATTGATGGTGCGCGCGCCGGCGTCGATCGCCGCCTCGATGATCCGGCAGAGGAAGTCGATCTCCGAGCGACCGGCATCCTCGCAGGAGAACTCGACGTCGGCACACAGGTTGCGTGCGCGCTTGACCGCATGCACCGCCTGCTCGACCACCTGATCCGGCTGCATGCGCAGCTTGTACTGCATGTGGATCGGGCTGGTGGCGATAAAGGTGTGGATGCGCCCGCTGTTGGCGCCCTTGAGCGCTTCGGCGGCACGGTCGATGTCGCCATCCAGCGCCCGCGACAGGCTGCACACGGTGCTGTCCTTGATGCTGTCGGCAATCGCCTTGACCGCGGCGAAGTCGCCTGGGCTGGCGATGGCGAAGCCGGCTTCGATCACGTCGACGCGCAGGCGCTCGAGGGCCTTGGCGATGCGCAGCTTCTCTTCACCGGTCATGGACGCGCCGGGACTCTGCTCGCCATCGCGCAGGGTGGTGTCGAAGATAATGACGCGGTCGTTGCTCATGCTGGTTTCCTCACGGATGCGCAGATGCACAGGCCCGACGCTGGGGCCTATGTCGATAAGCGTTGATTGTCGCGTGAAATGCCACGGGCGGGAAGCGCGGCGCACTCCGTCTTTCCAAGCAGGCCATCTCGCGTAAAACGAAAACGCCCGCCAAGAAGGCGGGCGTTGAGCTGATTGAGCGAGCTAGAGCCTGCTTTTAACGCAGCAGGGCCGACGCGCAGCCAATCAGAGGGCCTGATCCCAGGGGCGGTCGCCGTTGGCGTCCTTGATCCGGGTCGGCAGGCCCATCACATCGAGGAGCTTGAGGAACGGCTCAGCCGGCAGCTGTTCAACGTTGGCCATGCGCGCCACGTCCCAATCGCCACGGGCCACCAGCAATGCAGCGGCGACCGGCGGTACGCCAGCGGTGTAGGAAATACCCTGGCTGTCGGTCTCGGCATAGGCATCGGCGTGGTCGGCGACGTTGTAGATAAACAACTCGACCGGCTTGCCGTCCTTGCTGCCCTTGACCAGGTCACCGATGCAGGTCTTGCCGCTGTAAGTTGGCGCCAGCGAAGACGGGTCCGGCAGCACGGCCTTGACCACTTTCAACGGCACCACTTCGAGGCCCTCGGCGGTCTTCACCGGCTGCTCGGAGAGCAGGCCGAGGCTGTTGAGCACGGTAAACACGTTGATGTAGTGCTCGCCGAAGCTCATCCAGAAGCGCACGTTGGGCACGTTCAGGTGCTTGGACAGGGAATGCACTTCGTCATGCCCAGTCAGGTAGAGATTCTGCTCGCCGACTACCGGCAGGTCGTCGGTGCGTTTGACTTCGAACATTTTATTGCTGGTCCACTGGCTGTTCTGCCAGCTCCAGACCTGTCCGGTGAATTCGCGGAAATTGATTTCCGGATCGAAATTGGTGGCGAAGTACTTGCCGTGGGAACCGGCGTTGACGTCGAGGATGTCGATCGACTCGATCGTGTCGAAGTACTGCTGTTGCGCCAAGGCGGCGTAGGCATTCACCACGCCCGGATCGAAGCCGACCCCGAGAATGGCGGTCACGCCTTTTTCCTGGCACTCGGCCAGGTGGTTCCACTCGTAGTTACCGTACCAAGGTGGCGTCTCGCAGACCTTGCCCGGTTCTTCGTGGATGGCGGTATCCAGGTAGGCAGCGCCGGTCTCCATGCAGGCGCGCAGCACCGACATGTTGAGGAAGGACGAACCCACGTTGATGACGATCTGCGATTCGGTTTCGCAGATCAGGGCCTTGGTCGCTTCCACGTCCAGGGCGTTCAGCGCGAAGGCCTTGATTTCGGCGGGCTGCTTGAGGCTGCCCTTGGCCTTGACGCTGTCGATGATGGCCTGGCATTTGGAGATGTTGCGCGACGCGATAGCAATACGACCCAACTCGTCGTTGTGCTGCGCGCACTTGTGGGCCACCACCTTGGCGACACCTCCTGCACCAATGATCAGAACATTCTTCTTCAATTTCTTTATCTCTCCTTATAACCGCCGGCCTTCAGGACAGGCTGGACAGGTAGTCGTCGAAACCAAATTCACGAACCAACTCAACGCTGCCGTCGAGCTGTCGCACTGCAATAGACGGCATTTTAAGCCCGTTAAACCAGTTTTTCTTGACCATGGTGTAACCCGCTGCGTCGATAAACGACAGGCGATCGCCGATGGTCAGCGGACGATCGAAACGGTATTCGCCGAAAATGTCCCCAGCCAGACAGGATTTGCCGCACACCATGTAGCTGTGCTCGCCATCACAGGGGGCCATCTTGGCGTCCAGACGGTAAATCAACAGATCGAGCATGTGCGCTTCGATGGAGCTATCGACCACGGCCAGATGCTTGCCGTTGAACAGGGTGTCGAGCACCGTGACTTCCAACGAGGCGCTCATGGTGATGGCGGCCTCGCCGGGTTCCAGGTAGACCTGCACACCGAAACGCTCGGAGAAGGCCTTGAGGCGCGCACAGAACTGATCCAGTGGATAGTCTTCACCGGTGAAGTGAATGCCGCCGCCCAGGCTGACCCACTCGACCTGCTCTAGCAGGTGGCCGAAGCGCTCCTCAATGGTGCTGAGCATCTGCTCGAACAACTCGAAGCTGTCGTTCTCGCAGTTGTTGTGAAACATGAAGCCGGAAACCTTATCCATCACTGTGGCGATTTTTTCCGGGTCCCACTCGCCCAGGCGGCTGAACGGGCGCGCCGGGTCGGCCAACAGGTAATCCGAGCTGCTCACCTGCGGGTTGACCCGCAAGCCGCGGACCTTGCCTTCGGAGGCTTCGGCGAAGCGCTCGAGCTGGCCGATCGAGTTGAAGATGATCTTGTCGCAGTTGGCCAACATATCGTCGATTTCATCGTCGGCCCAGGCCACGCTGTAGGCGTGGGTTTCGCCCGCGAACTTCTGCCGACCGAGCTTGAGCTCATACAGCGACGACGAGGTGGTGCCGTCCATGTATTGCTCCATCAGGTCGAACACCGACCAGGTGGCGAAGCACTTGAGCGCCAGCAACGCCTTGGCACCGGAGTGCTCGCGGACATAGGCGATCTTCTGCAGATTGCCCAGCAGCTTTTGCTTGTCGATGAGGTAGTACGGCGTCTTGATCATCAGTGTGCCTATACAAGGTCAGCCGGCAGGAAATCAGCAGAGCCAACCCCCTCCCCAAAAAGTGGAGGCGAATTGTGCCGATAACCGACGCATATCGAAAGAGCCATGGGGATATTTAGTCTGTCAACCGACCGTTGGCGACGCATTATCGCAAGCGCCGGCAATCCGCAGCCCACTTGGAGCGCCCGTGGCGCCATGTGCAGGCGCCCGCCAGGATGAACGGCATGGATGACCAATAGGTGACAACAAGGTGTCACCAAGCCTGATTGGCTACTGGCTATGGCAGCGCAAGGCAGTTCAGCACTGCCGAAACAGCCCGAGCAGATGGTGGGCAATTGCCCCCTTGATCGCATTGATGCTCGCCGGCGAGCAGTGCGCCAAGTGGACGAGGTTGATGCGGTGCAGGTGCAGCGACGGCATGCGCGTCTCGAATTCGCGCAGTTCCTCCTTGATCAACACCGGCAGGAACGACTCGCCCCTGGCCCGATAGCGCTCAACCAGCAACCTGAGTCCATCCTGAAACGGCAATTCCTTGGAGGCCACCAGGCGATTGTGGCTGGGGATCTTCAAGTAGAGACCCGGATAGCCCAGGGTTTCGCCCGGCAGGATATGGATACCGGTGGGTTCTACCGCATGGGGCGGGATGTCATGGAAGGTTTCGTTCCAGCAGCGCTCGTCCGGGAGGATGGTGATATCGCCATGATCGCTCGGCGGCACCACAAAGCTGTAATTGCTGTAGAGCTTTTGCGCATAAGCCGAATAGATACACAGGCGGTTCTCGAAGCGCAGCAGGAAGGCAATCGTCTCGCGGCGGTCGGTGATGGCGTCGAGATCCCAGGCCAGGTCACGCTGATCCTGCAGTTCGCGCCAACAGGCATCGATAGAGGCGGCGGAGGTGGACGACATAGGTTCGATCCCAGCGGGGTGTTTGCTTTGTTATCGCAGAAAACATGCCAGCAAATTCAGTCACTTGAATGGGGCCTCCAGCGCATCACGATCACCGGCCAACGGCTGTGGCGGTCGTAAACTGCCGCAATGCGTCACCTGTGCAGCCAAAGCGCCTCCGATCGCCTCAGACTCAATCGATTGCCGGTCGATGCAGTACAATCGGCGCTTTTCCCAGATTGAGCGACCGGCTTTCGATGATCGATCCCAAGCGCGTATTGCGCGCCCTTGCCGAACACTGGACGTTGCTCGAACCGCTCTGCGAGCGGTTCGATACCGGCACCCTGAGCCTGATCGAGCTGCGCAAGCAGCTCACGGCGCAGTTGCCGGACAGCACGCCAGTGGACATTACCGCCCTGCTCGACCAGTGGATCCGCCTGGATATCTTGGTGCCGGTGGCCAAGAGCCCCAACCGCTTCGAGCTCAACGCGCAGATCCACGACTTCCTGGCCTACTTGCGCCGTGAACATCGCCTGGGCCTGTGCCTGGAGATCGAGGCCTACCTGCGCCACCTGGAGCGCCTGGCCGGTTACATCAAAGATGCCTTCGAGGTGCGTGACGCGGCCGACCTGGCGCGTCAGTTACGCCTGCTGGATATGCGCGTGCGTGATGTGCTGAAGAAGCTGGCCAACGACGAACAGGCGCTGGTCGCCGTGGCCGAACGGGCCAAGACCAGTGACCGGCAGATCCCCCTGCGCCAGCGTTACGCCGAAGTGCTGGCGACCTGGGACGAATATGTCGAACCGATGATCCAGCTGGTCGCCGCCGACGGCGCCTTCGAGCAGGGCGTCCATCGCGTCGAGCATGTGCTGCTGCGCCTGCTCAGCGAACAACAGCGCCTCGGCCAGCTGGTCGATGACGACCTGCTGCTGCGCACCCACGCACGCATTCTGGAGATGCAGACCACCGCCCAACTGACCCTGCGCCGCGCCCGCGAGCTGCTCCTGCCGCTGCGCGAGGAAGCCCGGCGGCACAACGCGGTGACTCGCGGCGCAGCCCTGGCCCTGGCGGCCATTCGCCGCAAAGGGTTGGACGCGGTGCCGCAGGCCGCGCTGCCGCTGTTCAGTCGTCCACAAAGCACCTTTCTCGGTACCGCATCGCAGGTCGAGGCCTATGTCTATGCCCTGGCGCGCTTCGAACCGAAACCGGCGCAGTTCCCCAAGGCCAGTAGCTCGCGCAAGGGCGAAGCACCGCGCGCGCCACGCACCGCGCGGGAGATGCTCGAGCGCTGCGAACAAGCCCTGCCGTTGCCGGACTTGATGGGCTGGCTGCTGCAGCAAGAACCCGAAGGCGCCACCGACGAACTGCTCTATTGGTTCTCGCGCCTGTCCCGCGATGCCCGCTTCCAGCGCGAACGCCTCGAGCGCCGCGACTATCTGACCGCCGAGCATCAGGTCAGCCTGAGCTCCTTTGCATTGATCAAGCCGGCCGGAACCACCGCCCTATGAATATTGACCTGAAAGAACTGACCCAACTGGCGCCGATCTTCCGCGAGCTGTTCAAGGGCTATCACGTCAGCCGCCGCGACCCGGAGTTGTACGCCCAGCTGTCCAACCTGCAGGACCAGTACCGCGCGCTGTTCAAGGCACTTGGCTATGAACTGATCTGCGACAGCCGTGGCTTCTACTACTTCGTCCCCGAGCAGATGGGCGCCCAGGTCAACAAGACCGCCCAGCGCCTGGCGCTGTTTACCTTCATCCTCGTTGAACATTTAGCCGATCAGGGCCGCGACCCGCTGGCCGTGCTCGACGGCGGCAGCCTCGGTCGCGATGAACTGCCGCCGCTGCTGGAAAAGTACCGTGATCTGTTCCTCCAGGCCGAAGTCACCACCATCGAAGAGCTGGAAGAAAAGGTCATGCGCCGCCTGAACCAGCTGGGCTTTACCGGCGAAGAAAACGGCATCTACCGCTTCCTCGCTCCCATGCACCGCTTCCTCGATGTCTGCCTGAGCGTGCAGCAGGATCGCGACCTGGCCGCCACCCTGCATAGCGCCCTGCCGCTGCCGACCCCTGTGCTACTGGACGATGAGCCAGAGGATGAAATCATCAGTCTCGCCGACGATGAGTCGGACCTCAGCGAAGAAGATGCCCTGGCCCGCGCCATGGCCGACGAACGCGCCGTACAGGAGCTAGATGCATGAGCCAGAAACGCTACGGCATCCGCCGCTTTGCCCTGCTGAACACCGCCGGTTACAGCCTCGGTCTGTTTCCGCTGGAGAACCCGCTGTCGGTGTACGGCGCCAACAACCTGGGCAAGTCCGCCTCGATCAACGCGCTGCAGTTCCCGATTCTGGCACGCATGTCGGACATGAGCTTCGGCAAGTACAGCCTGGAACAATCGCGCAAGTTCTACTTCGCCACCGACACCAGCTACATCCTGGTGGAAGTCGCCCTGCCCCACGGCCCCCATGTCATTGGTGTAGCCGGGCGCGGCCCGGGTGGCGGTTTCGGCCACCAGTTCTTCGCCTACCAAGGCGAGCTGGACCTGGCCCACTACCAGAAGGACGGCACCTGCCTGCGTCAACGCGAGCTGTTCAACGCCCTGGAGCGAGAAGGCATCAAGGCCTTTGAACTCAAGCCGGAAGAGCTGCGCCGCCTGCTGGTCGGCGGCCACACCTCGATCCCGTTGGACCTCACCCTGATCCCGCTGCGCTCCACCAGCGAACAGAGCCTGAAGACCTTCCGCGCCCTGTTCATCAACCTGCTGCATATGCGCGAGATCACCGCAGCCAAGCTCAAGCAGCTGTTTCTCGACGCCTTCGAGCACAGCCTGCGCTCCGGCAGCGTCGACTATATCGCCGCCACCGAAGAGGCCTTCCGTGATGTGCGGCGCATGGAACAGGACTACCAGGCACTGGTCAGCGCCGGCCCCTTGATCGAAGCCCTGGCCGCCGGCGTCGCCCAGCGCGAACAACTGCGCGGCAAGCTGCATCGCCTCTCGCCGCTGCTCGATTCGCTGCTCGGCACCTGGCAGGACTATGCCGGCGCGCGCCGCGAGGAACTGGTAATCCAGGCCGAGTACTACCGCGGCGAACAGGATGGCCTGCAACAGGAACAGCGTGGTGGCACCGCCGAGCTGATGCGCATGGAACGCCAGATCAGTGAGATCCAGCGCTGGCTCGGCGAACTGTCCGTACTGAAAAACCGCTTCGCCCTGGTCAACGACGCTCAGGTGCTGGAGGCGCAATTGCTCGCCGCCAAGGACGCCCACGACGAACTGGCCGGTGCCCTGGCGCAGTCACGGCAATTCTCCAGTGAAGACCTCGAGGAACGCCTGCGCGATCTGGACAAGCGCCTCAAGTCGGTCAAGCAGCAGCTCGACCACGCCGACAACAACAGCTACTCGCGCCTGCGTGAAGAGTTCTCCCAGGCCGATGTCGATCGCCTGATGCGCCTGTTCAACGGCCAGCTGTTCAGCCTGCCTTTGGGCGATAAAGGCATTCAGCTGGACAATGGCAATACCTGGGTGAAGTCCCTGGAAGCCATATTGGACAGCTTCAAGGGCGAGCGCTTCGAGGTACCCGGCCTGTCCATCGACCTCAGTCATATTGAGCCCCCGGCGCTGCAGGCCCTGGCCGACCGCGCCGCTCTGCGTGACCAGAAAGACCGCCTCGACCGCGAATACAAACAGCTCAAGACCCAACAAGCAGTCGCCGCCGACCGCGCCGCGAGCAAGGCCCAGGCCGAACAGCTGTACAAGGCCGTGCTGGATGCGCACAAAGCCCTGGAAGACTACCGCCGCAGCCAGACCCTGGCAGTGGAAGAAGACAGCCAGCTGGAACAACTGGCGCAACTGGAAGCGGCGCAGGACGATCTCAAGCGCAGCAGCGATGCCTTCACCGAACGGGTGCAGCAACTGTCCGCGAAGCTGCAACTGGTGGGCCGGCAACTGGCCGACCTGGAAGCCAAGGAGCGTACCTTGGAAGACGCCCTGCGCCGTCGCCAGCTGCTGCCAGCCGAGCTGCCCTTCGGCGCGCCCTTTACCGACCCGGTGGACGACTCCCTCGACAACCTGCTACCCCTGCTCAACGACTATCAGGACGCCTGGCAGGGCCTGCAACGGGTCGACGGGCAGATCGAGGCGCTCTATGCCCAGGTGCGCCTGAAGGGCGTGGCCAAGTTCGACAGCGAGGACGACGTCGAACGCCGCCTGCACCTGCTGGTGAACGCCTATGCGCATCGCCAGGACGAAGCCCTGACCCTGACCAAAGCCCGTCGCGCCGCCGTCACCGATATCGCCCGCACCCTGCGCAATATCCGCAGCGATTACGACAATCTGGAACACCAACTGGCGCTGTTCAACCGTGAGATCAACAAGCGTCAGGTCTCCAACCTGGAAAGCTTCCGCATCGTCCTGGCGCCGAACAAGGACGCCCTCAAGCACATCGACCAGATCATCCACAGCGCCGGCCAGTACGAGCAGGGCGAGACCCTCTCGGTATTCGACCTGCAGCAGAGCAGCGATCAGGACAGCAAGAACGAGGAGGCCAAGGAGTACCTGGCACGCCTGGTCGCGGCCAATCACAACCAGCTGGGCTTGAAAGATCTGTTCGAACTGGCCTTCGAGATCACCAAGGTGCACGGTCAGCCGGTGATCCACACCGACATCGACGGCGCTGCCTCCAACGGCACGACCATGACCATCAAGGCGCTGACCAACATGTACTTGTTGCTGCACTTGATGGATCGCGACCAGGCCGGCCGCATCCGTCTGCCCTACTACCTCGACGAGGCGGCGGACATCGACGAGAAGAACCAGCAGGCGCTGATAGAAACCAGCCTGCAACTCGGCTTCGTACCCATCCTCGCTTCGGTCAAGCCACAGGTCTCGGCCCACGTGGCCATCGACCTGGAAGGCGGCAGTGGGCCTAATGGCATCTACATCGACGAGGCGGACTGGAAATTCATCCAGCGCCGGGAAACCAGCGACCTGCAGGTCAAGCCGGTCGGGGCTGTCGAACCAGCCTGAAACAACCTCCACAACTAACCAGGGCCGCTAATGCGGCCCTGGTTAGTTGTGGCCTGGCTATTTCGGCAAGGCGATCTTCGGTGCCCAGCTCAACCACTCTTCCTGCGGTTCGTCGAACATGGGGAAGGTCTGCCCCGGCCTGGCCTGGTGACTCATGGGCTCGAGATCCGGGGTCGCAAACGCCACGCCCCCCTCAATCAGGGTTTCCAGGGATTCGCTACGCACCTTCACGCCCTTGAACAGTCCCGCCTCGAAACCAACGCCCGAGGTATTCCAGAAACGGCTACCGGTGCGCACCAGGCCGGCATAGCGCGGTTCGATGAGAATATGAATTAAGACCCGGTTCGCGGTCGGTCCCAGCTCATAACCGGTCACCTTGCCCACCGGAACCTCCCGATAGCTTACCGGTACCCCGGCTTTCAGCGAGCTGCGCCGCGCAGTGCTGAGCACCAGACGTAGGCCGTGCTCCTCCACCACCTGACTCGGTGGACGTGCCAGCGCAATGAATTCGACCTGTCTGGCCGCCCCCTTAGTCGCCGGCAACACTTCCAGATACTGACCACTGACCAGGGTGTCCAGGTTGGCCACACGGCTCAGGCTGAACTCCGGCTTGACCACCCAGAACTGGGTACCCACTCGGGCGATCTGCTGAGCCGCCAGAGTCACTCGGGCTCGCAGAAGAACAGCCTGCAGGTCATCGCTGAGCTCGATACTGTCAACCTTGCCGACATCCAGACCTCGGTAACGGATCGCCGTGCCTGGGCTAAGGCCATCACCACGGTCCATTCGGATGGTAATCGCCACACCTTCCTGCATGGCCGCCTCGCGACTGGCATAGAGACTGAAACGTGGCACTTGCCGGGGTAGTGCCGGAGCTTGCAGGTCCGTGGTCTCAAACGCGATGCCACCAGACAGCAAGGTCTGCAGCGATTCACTCTCGACTTCGACCCCGGACAAACCGCCTTTCAAGGTAATCCCACTGGCATTCCAGAAGCGCGTTGAGCTATTCACCAGATGTGCGTACTCGGGCTCGACATGCAACCCGAAGACCACCCGCCGATTGTCACGAGCGAGCTCAAAGCTCTGCACTGAGCCAACAGGGACCTGCCTATAGAGGATCGGGCTGCCGACCTCAAGTGATCCACGGCTGTCGCTGAACAACACCATGTGCAGGCCGGGGGCATCCAGATTAAGCGGTGGCGCCTTGGGTCGCGCCACGAAATCGCGCTTGGGCGCCGCACCCTTTTCGCCGGGACGTATGGCGATGTAATTACCTTTGACCAGTGCCTCCAGGCCAGTGATGCCAGCCAGGGAAATGGAAGGCTTGACCACCCAGAACTCAGTACCTTCGACCAGATAGTCTTCAGTGCGCGGATCGAGGGTCAATTCGGCCAAGGCGCCAGTCAGGTCATCATTGATCTTGAGCGCCTTCAAGGTGCCTGCCTGTATGCCGTTGTACAACACCGGCGTACGCCCCGCCTGCAACCCTTCGAAATCGGTCATCTTGACCAGTACTCTGATGCCAGCCTGGGCTGCTTCGAAATCTTCATACAGTCGAAATGGAATGCTCGGGTCGGTCGCCGGACTATCTTTACGATGCTCGGGGGTGGCAAAAGCAATGCCGCCCGCCACTATGCTGGCGAGCGACTCACTGCGCAGCTTGAAGCCCGACAAACTGGCGTCGATGCTGATGCCGCTGGCATTCCAGAAACGCGTATGTTTGCGCACCAAAGCGGCATAGGCGGGCTCAATATAAAGCTTAACCTCAACCGTGCTCTGATCCTTGGCGAGGGCATAGCTTTTCACCCGGCCAACCTGAATCTGTTTGTAGAACACCGGACTGTCGCGATTCAACGAGCCGAGGCGCTCTGCTTTCAGGGTCAGATGTAACCCCGGCCTGTCGTCCGACAAGGGGGGTGGCTCGGCCAACGCCTCGAACTCCAGGGTCAGCTCACCATCGCCAGGACTGACCGCAATGTAATTACCCGACACCAGGGTCTCCAGTCCGGTGATACCCGCCAGACTCACGCTAGGCTTAACCAGCCAGAAACGCGTGTTACTGCGCAAGTACGGCTCTACCTTCTTGTTCATTTCCACAGTGGCAACTACCCCGAGGTTTTGACCGCTGTCATCCAGGGCCATAGCCTTGACCTTACCGATCGCCATGCCCTTGTAGATGACCTCGGTCTTGCCCGCCTGAATACCATCTCCTCCTGGGAAAACCACCTGGATTTCGACCCCTGCCTGACTGTAGGCCTGCCAACCCAACCAGGCACCAATCAGCAAGGCAATCAGGGGCAAGACCCAGATGGCCGACCAGTTGGACGCAGGACGGGTTCTCGCCGTCGGTAGATCAGTCATGGTTGTCATCCGACTCGGTGTTATCCCAGATCAAACGGGGATCGAAAGTTAAAGCCGCAAGCATCGTCAGAATTACCACACTGGCAAAGGCTATCGAACCGAAACCTGGCTCGATACTCGCCAGGCTGCCGAACTTGACTACCGCGACAAGAATCGCAATGACAAAGATATCCAACATCGACCAGCGACCAATCCACTCGATAAAGCGGTACATGAGTATTCGCTGACGCGCCGACATCGGCTGATGCCGCTGTACCGAATACAGCAGCAAGGAAATGCCAATCAACTTGGATATCGGCACCAGAATACTGGCAATGAACACCACGGCAGCGATCGGTAGCATACCGAGATGCACCAGTTCGATGATGCCGGACATGATCGTGTCGGACTGTCCCTTGCCCAGCGAGTTGACGGTCATGATCGGCAAAAGATTGGCGGGGATGTACAGCAGGGTAGCCGTCAGCAGCAACGCCCAGGTACGAACGAGACTGTCCGGACGACGTGCATGAATGACACCCCCGCAGCGTGAACAGAACTGTTTGCGCCTATCGGGCTCCTGTTTATTCAGCATATGGCATTCGTGGCACAACAGCAGCCCCGCATCAATTGCCCTCATGTGCGTCTTCCCTGGATAACGCCTGCCAAATCTGGTGCGGGGTCATAGTCACCTCCAGCCACACCTGGACCAATAACAAGCCCACGAAACACACCAAACCGATTCCCAGGCTCAAGTCGGCAATATCGGCCAACTTAACAATCGCTACCAGAATGCCCATCAGGTAGACCTCGAGCATCCCCCAGTCACGCAGGTGGTGATAAATCCGGTAGAACAGCAAGCCATAACCACGGCCAATGTTCCAGGCAATGCTCAGCAACACCAGCAACTGGCAAAGCAGCTTGAGCAACGGTACAGCCATGCTGCAGAGAAAGACCACCACGGCGACGCTCTGCATGTCGCTTTGATACAGGTTGACCACACCACTCCAGACCGTGTCCTCGCTCGTCTGACCAAGCAGATTGAGACTGATGATCGGCAGGAAATTAGCCGGGATGTAAAGCATCAGGGCAGCAAGCACCAGAGCGAGGCTACGCCTTACCACCTGAGTGCGTTGGGAATAAAGCTCATAGCCACAGCGTGGGCACTCTGCCCGCTCGCCATCCGCCAGCTGCGGCCGGCGCATCAATAGATCGCACTCATGGCAAGCAATCAACTCTTCCAGTGGAAGCGTCGACACGTCTTGAGTGGCAGCCGAATCGGCCATGTGCAAAGGCTCATGCGAAGTCAATAATCATTCTAGACGAGTGGAACACAGAACCGCTCAATCCGGAACCGTCCGATGGATTACCGATGATTTGTCTACTAGGCGCGCAAAGACAAACCCCCCACCTGCTTACGCAGATGGGGGGTTTGGAATATAAGCTTGACGATGACCTACTCTCACATGGGGAAACCCCACACTACCATCGGCGATGCATCGTTTCACTACTGAGTTCGGGATGGGATCAGGTGGTTCCA
>NZ_JAJISP010000004.1 GCF_022132145.1 Pseudomonas sp. MMS21 TM103
CATTTCCAAATAAACTCTCGAACTTCGAGTGCCTACTTGTGATGCTGATAATCTTGCGACTAACAGTCTTACCTCACAAGCACCCACACGAATTGCTTGATTCAGTTGTTAAAGAGCGGTGGCCGAGTCTTTCGTCTCAACCGAGGCGCGCATTCTACAGCAGCCTCATTTACTGTCAAGCGATCACGAAAATTTCTTTTCAACTTCAACCACTTGCGCTTCCGATCAACCCTAGGCTTCTCGTTAGCGGGAGGCGAATTCTACAGCGTTTCAACCCGCTGTCAACCACCTCTTTTACCGCTTTCGATCACCTCGACCGACCCGCCTGCAGAACCAAACCTCAACCCTGCAGGAGCGGCGCATTCTACGCAGCTTTCGCTGCTTTGCAACTTCTCTTTTTAAGCTAACTTCTTGTTTTACAAGAGGTTTACCGAGAAGCCTGCGCCAGAAGAGGTGCGGATTATAGGCCCGACAGAAACTACGTCAACCAATTATTACGCTTTTATGGATATTAATGCCTCACCGCCATGCGAACACCATATTCACACGCCGATACAGCCCTACGACATAGCCAGAAGACAGGTGACAGATACGACAAAGCCGCTGATGAACCCCATCAGCGGCTTTGTGGCAATAAAATGACCAGCGCTTACTCAGCAGTTTTACGGCGCCGCAACTGCAACAAGTATTGCACCGGACCAGAGGCTGCATAGGCCAGGAAGATAATCAGCAGAATCCGCGGAGGATCACTGAACACCACAGCGAAAACCAACACCACCGCAAGGATGGCGACAAAGGGCACCCGCCCCTTCAGATCGAGATCTTTGAAGCTGTGGTACTTGATATTGCTGACCATGAGCATGCCGGCAGCTGCCACCAAGATGGCTATTACAAAGGCCATGTTAGAGCCCTGGATGCCGAAGTCACTGAAGGCCCACACAGTACCGGCAACGACGCCAGCTGCAGCCGGGCTAGCCAAGCCAATGAAATAGCGCTTGTCCGCGCTACCTATCTGCGTATTGAAGCGAGCCAGGCGCAATGCCGCGCCAGCGACATAGATGAAAGCGACCATCCAGCCAACCTTACCCAAACTGCCCAGCGCCCACTCGAAGGCCAGCAAAGCGGGCGCTACGCCGAAGGCGACCATATCGGACAACGAGTCATATTCGGCACCGAACGCACTTTGTGTATTGGTCAGCCGCGCCACTCGACCATCGAGGCTGTCCAGCACCATGGCCACGAACACGGCAGCCGCGGCCACATAGAAGTTGCCGTTTATTGCATTGATGATGGAGTAGAAGCCCGCAAACAGATTGGCGGTCGTGAACAGGTTGGGTAGAAGGTAGATGCCGCGATGACGAACTTTGCGACCTTCGGCATCGTGCCCCTCCTCTACATGCTCATCGATGGGTAGCAAGCTTTCGGCGTCTGGGGCCGATTGGGGCTCTTCTGGACGTTCGCTCATGAACAACACCTTGCAACTGATTTGGAGAATTTCGACAGACGTTGCCAATCAGGGTTCGCCGCCAGCTTTGACTCAGTAATCAGGCTTTATACCAGAAGCCTTGTATCAGAATGAAAAAACGCGGCATTAGCCGCGTTTTTTCTCACATGGACAGACCTTAGTTCTTGGTCTTGTCGACGATCTGGTTAGCAGTGATCCACGGCATCATGGAGCGCAGCTTCTCACCTACCACTTCGATACCATGGGCCGCATTGTTGCGACGATAGGCAGTCATCGACGGGTAGTTGGCAGCGCCCTCCTGGATGAACATCTTGGCATACTCGCCGTCCTGGATACGCTTGAGGGCGTTGCGCATGGCTTGACGGGACTCGGCGTTGATCACTTCCGGCCCGGTCACGTACTCACCGTACTCTGCGTTATTGGAGATCGAGTAGTTCATGTTGGCGATACCGCCTTCGTACATGAGGTCGACGATCAATTTCAGCTCGTGCAGGCACTCGAAGTAGGCCATTTCCGGCGCATACCCTGCTTCCACCAGAGTCTCAAAGCCGGCCTTGACCAACTCGACGCAACCACCACAGAGAACGGCCTGCTCGCCGAACAGGTCGGTTTCGGTCTCGTCCTTGAAAGTGGTTTCGATGATGCCAGTACGGCCACCGCCGACGCCCGAGGCATAGGACAGTGCGACGTTCTTGGCATTGCCGGAAGCGTCCTGGTAGATCGCGATCAGGTCAGGAATACCGCCACCTTTGACGAACTCGGAACGCACGGTGTGACCCGGGGCCTTGGGCGCGATCATGATCACGTCGAGGTCGGCGCGCGGCACAACCTGGTTGTAGTGGATCGCAAAGCCATGGGAGAAGGCCAGGGTGGCGCCTTTCTTGATGTTCGGCTCGATTTCGTTCTTGTACAGCTGGGACTGGAACTCGTCTGGAGTAAGGATCATCACCAGATCAGCAGCCGCTACGGCGGAAGCAACGTCGGTTACTTTCAGACCATGTGCTTCGGCCTTGGCTACAGTGGCAGAACCTTTGCGCAGGCCAACAGTGACGTCAACGCCGGAATCTTTCAGGTTGCACGCCTGGGCATGGCCCTGGGAACCGTAACCAATGATGGCGACTTTCTTGCCCTGGATGATCGAGAGGTCGCAGTCTTTGTCGTAATACACTTTCATGGAAAATTCCCCTAATTACCTGGCCTCGAAGGCCGTTCGCTAAAGATTTAGATGCTGAGTACTTTGTCGCCACGGGCAATACCCGTGACACCACTACGTACGGTTTCCAGGATCGCGGCGGCGCCAATTGCCTGGATAAAGCTGTCCAGCTTGTCGCTCGTGCCGGCCAGCTGAATGGTGTAGACGCTCGTATTCACGTCAACAATCTGTCCGCGGAAGATGTCGGTAGTGCGCTTGACCTCGGCACGCTGGGCGCCGGTCGCCTTGACCTTGACCAGCATCAGTTCGCGTTCGATGTGCGCGCTCTCCGAAAGGTCGACCAACTTGACCACTTCGATCAGCTTGTTGAGGTTCTTGGTGATCTGCTCGATCACCTCATCGTGGCCTACCGTGGTCAACGTCAGGCGCGACAGGGTCGGGTCTTCGGTAGGTGCCACAGTCAGACTTTCGATGTTGTAGTTGCGCTGCGAGAACAGACCGACCACTCGGGACAAAGCGCCTGGCTCGTTTTCCAGCAGCAGGGAAATAATGTGTCGCATGATTAGGTACGCTCCGTCTTGCTCAGCCACATATCGCGCATCGCACCGTCTTTGATATGCATCGGATAGACGTGCTCACTGGTATCGACCTGAATATCGAGGAACACCAGACGATCTTTCAGCGCGAACGCCTCCTCCATCTTCGGCTTCAAGTCTTTCAGATCGGTGATACGCATACCGACATGGCCATAGGCTTCCGCCAGTTTGACGAAATCGGGCAGCGACTCCATGTAGGAATGCGAATGACGGCTGCCGTAGTTCATGTCCTGCCACTGACGCACCATGCCGAGGGCGCCATTGTTCAGGTTGATGATTTTCACCGGCAGATCGTACTGCAGACAGGTCGAAAGCTCCTGAATGTTCATCTGGATACTGCCTTCGCCAGTCACGCAAGCCACGTCAGCGTCCGGAAAACTGAGCTTGACCCCCATTGCCGCAGGGAAGCCAAAACCCATGGTGCCCAGACCGCCGGAGTTGATCCAGCGATTGGGTTTGTTGAAGCGATAGTACTGGGCCGCGAACATCTGGTGCTGACCCACGTCGGAAGTGACGAAGGCATCGCCATGCGTAACTTCACTGAGCATCTCGATGACGGTCTGCGGCTTGATGATGCTGCCATCACCCTTGTCGTAGGGGAACATGCCGCGGCTGCCACGCCACTCCTCGATCTGCTTCCACCAACTGGCGAGCGCCTCTTTGCTCGGGGTCTCGCCGATTTCCTTGAGAATCGCGACCATCTCGGTCAGCACGCTCTCGACTGGACCAACAATCGGGATATCCGCCTTGATGGTCTTGGAGATCGAAGCCGGGTCGATGTCGATGTGGATGATCTTGGCGTTCGGACAGAACTTGCTTGCCCCATTGATGACCCGATCATCGAAACGGGCGCCAACCGCGAGGATCACATCCGCATGATGCATGGCCAGATTGGCGGTGTAGCTGCCGTGCATGCCGAGCATGCCGAGGAATTGACGATCGGTACCTGGATAGCCACCCAAGCCCATCAGGGTGTTGGTCACTGGCAGGTTGAGCATCTGCGCCAGCTCGGTCAGCGGTGATGCTGCGCCGCCCATGATCACGCCGCCGCCGGCATAGAGAATCGGCCGTTTAGCGCCCAGGAGCATTTCCGCCGCCTTGCGGATCTGACCGGAATGGCCACGCAATGCCGGGCTGTAGGAGCGCAGCTTGACCTTCTTGGGGTAGACGTATTCGAATTTTTCCGCAGGATTGGTCATATCCTTCGGAATATCCACGACAACCGGACCGGGACGACCGGATTGCGCCAGATAGAAGGCTTTTTTCATGACTTCTGGAATTTCCGAGGCATGCTTGATCATGAAGCTGTGCTTCACGATCGGCCGGGAGATACCGATCATGTCGGTTTCCTGGAAGGCATCGGTCCCAACCATGTTGCTCGGCACCTGGCCAGACAGCACCACCATCGGAATAGAATCCATGTAGGCAGTGGCAATGCCGGTAATGGCATTGGTCGCACCAGGCCCAGAGGTCACCAGCACCACACCGGCTTTACCGGTGGCACGGGCATAGCCGTCAGCCATGTGTGTCGCCGCTTGCTCGTGACGAACCAGGATGTGATTGACTTCCGGCTCCTTGAACAGGGCGTCATAGATATGCAGCAGGGCACCACCAGGGTAGCCGTAAATGTTCTTAACGCCTTCGTCACGCAAGAAGCGGACGACCATTTCAGCGCCGGATAAAAGCTCCACGTTGTTCACCTCTAAAACGCCAGAAACCGCCCAGAAGGAGGCGGTCTAAAATAGGTTTACTGCCAAGCAGAGCATGAGCGACGGTGGTCGCCGACTACGTCAGCTACTACTGAGCAAGTATTGGGAATACTCCAAAGTGTTGCGGAGTCTTCCCACCCAGCGCGAGGTAACGCGTTACGGGTGAAACAGGTCGGCGCGGGTACGCGCCTCATGTCTGCTGAGCTAAAGCCTGCTTGCGGCGGACTCCACTACAGCGAACGTTGAATTGTTCTGATTCGTCGAGGGCAAGTCAAGTCATCCGTGATGGATTCTGCAATCAGGGGCGTATTTTCGCTGATCTACCGAACTAAGCCAGCGCACTGTGGCTTGCGTTGGCGCGGCAAGGGGGCAAATAGTCGATCAGACGCCCACGTGCTGTGACACAGCGCAGGATGACGATTCTACCGTTTTGGTTATAGTAGCCACCTGGTATAGCCGCTCTTAATAAGGAAACAGCATGCGCCGTATGATCCTCACCAGTAGCCTGCTGCTCGCCCTGAGCGCAAGCGCCATGGCCAGCCAGGTATACAAATGGGTCGATGCACAAGGGGTCACTCATTTTGGCGCGCAGCCGCCACAAGGCCAGCAAGCCACGACCATCAATACCGCCGCCCCACCAGCGAAGACTGCCGAACCTGTAGCAACGCCAACATTCGAGGACATCGCCGACCCAGAGCAAGCCGCTATCGATGAAAAAGTGAAGCAGCAGATCGCAACCCAGGAAGCAGAGCGCAAGAAATACTGCGAAACCGTGCGAACCAACCTGTCACAACTGGAAAACAACCCGCGTGTGCGCATGGAGGTCGACGGCGAGGTACGCCGCCTGAACGAAGAAGAACGTCAGCAGCGCATCAGTGAAGCCAAGCAGGCCATTGGCAAGAACTGCAAGTAACCTGCCATGCGGGCAATGCACTGGAGAGGATGCGGCCTCAGGCCGCACCACAAATCAGCCGGTCGAACTCACCCAGCAACCTGATTAGAACGCGGGCCCGCTCACTGTGCCCGCCATAGACCTGCTCAGCCATGGGTTGAATGCCGCACGCCTCTGGCAGCGGGGCACCACTCTCGAGCAGGTTCTTCATGCGCGGCAGGAAAATCCACTGCAACCATTGCTCGAACGCCAGCGTATCGACGCAAAAAGGTTGCTGACTGGCCAGCGCCTGATCGCTCGGCGCCTGATCATCCCACCAGCCCTGCAACCGCAGTTCACGCTCGATCAGCAATAACTGCTGGGCGATCGCCGGCACACGAGCGTCCATCAGAGACTCACTCGCGCTCGTTCACGCGCCTGCGCCGCACCGGCGGGATCACCCTGACGCTCACGCGCCTGGGCAATCAGGTTCCATAAGCTGGCCTGCAGCGCAGGTCGGCCACTGGCATAGCTCAGGCCACGACGGGCGAACTGCTCGGCCTGGGCCGCGTCGCCTTGGGCCAAACGCACTTCAGCCAGACGATAGAGCACTTGCGGCTCGCGTGGAGCAATACGTTGGGCACGCTCCAGACTGGACGCTGCACCATTCAGGTCACCACTCCCTTGCTGCTGCTGGGCGGTGGTGAGCAACGCCAGTACGGGACCATCCAGCTGTTCATCGGCGGCCAAACCACCGGCGCTCGGTATCCCACTCGGCATCGAAGGTGACGGCGAGCCGTAACCTGGCTCGCTGATGACGGGGGCCGTACTGAAAGGCTGGCCGCCCACCTCTCCACCAATCGGCGAGCTTGGTGCCGGAAACGTTTGAATCGGCGCCGAACTGCCACCGGCACCGGGCACCATCACCACCACACCGGAATCCTGCGGCTGGCTCTGCGGCGGTTGGACAGTCGAACTGCCATAACCACCGGTACCAGCTTGTTGCTGGCCATACACAGAAGAGCTGGAATCGACAACAGGGATGGAGCCGCGCGGCACACTGGCACAACCGCCCAACACTGCCGAGGCGGTTAAAGCAGGAATCAACCACTTAATCACGTCACACCCTCTTCACTTAATCCAACCAACCACGTACCCAATCCATCACCGAATCGACCGGAACCTGAATACCACAGGCCTGACCAGGGACGGGCTCACTGCCACGAATATACGGCATCTGCACGGCATTCGGGCAGCTCGGATCAGATCCCTGCCCGCTGGCGGCATTCACCCACGCCTGGACAACGTTATCCGGCATCGGCATATCCAGTGGCAGCGGATCGGCCTTGATCATGAAATCCGTCCACACCTGCAAGGCGCCGCTCGCACCAGTCAACGGTGTCGGGCCATTATCATCGCGACCGAGCCAGACTACCGCCAGCAGATCCTGACTGAAACCGGCAAACCAGCTGTCACGCGAATCATTGCTGGTGCCGGTCTTGCCAGCCAATGCCAGTGAGTTGGGCAAGCGGCTGTACACCGAACGTCCGGTGCCCTCACGCATGGTGCGTTGCATGGCGTTTTGCAGCAGGTATATCGCCCCGCCATCGAAACGCTGCTGAATCTGGTAAGGATAGCGTTTGAGCGGCTCACCGTCGGCAGTCAGCACGCTACGAATACCACGCAAAGGGGTGTTGAAGCCGCCATTGGCCATGGTCTGATACATACCCGCCACCTCCATCGGAGTCAGCGCGCCAGCACCCAGCAACATCGACGGATAGGCCGGCCATTTGCGCGCAACGCCCAGACGCTCAAGCGTTTTGAGTACGTTCGGCACGCCCAGTTCCAGCCCCAGCTTGGCACTGGACAAGTTGTAGGAGTGGGCCAGCCCCTGATACAGGTAAACGGTGCCGTGAGACTTGTGATCATAGTTTTGCGGGCGCCAGACTTGGCCGTCCTGCCCCTTGATCGAGAAGGGTTTATCCTCCAGGAAGCTGGTCAAGGTGTACTGACTGGGACGTTCCAATGCAGCCAGGTAAATCGCCGGTTTGACCAAGGAGCCGATCGGTCTCAGGGCATCCAGGGCGCGATTGAAGCCGGCATAGCCCGGTTGGCGACTGCCTATAAGCACCTGCACTTCGCCAGTTTCCGGGTTGGTCACGACCATTCCGGCTTCAACCTGGTCCACCCCCTTACGGCCGGACAGACGTTTCAACGAGTCTGCCAGGGCACTTTCGGCCTTGAGCTGGAGAATCGGGTCAAAGCTGGTGAAGATACGCAGACCTTCTTCGGTCAAATCCTCTTCGCGGTAATCCTCACGCAACTGGCGCTTAACCAGATCGAGGAAAGCCGGATACGAGCTATCAGCCATGCTGCCGCGCTGGGTCACGCCGAGTGGCTTCTGCTTGGCCGTAACCGCCTCATCAAGCGTTACCACGCCTTGCTGGACCAGCACATCAAGCACCAGATTACGCCGCTCCATGGCGCGTTCGGGATTGCGCCGAGGATTGTAATAGGTTGGCCCCTTGACCATGCCGACCAGCAAAGCCACCTGCTCGAGCTTCAACTCAGCCAACGGCTGACTGAAGAAGTATTGACTGGCCAACCCGAAACCATGCACCGCGCGGGCGCCGTCCTGGCCCAGAAAAACCTCGTTGAGATAGGCCTCGAGAATATCCTGCTTGTCGTAATGCAGCTCAAGCAGCACCGCCATCATGGCCTCAGTGGCCTTGCGAATGAGGCTGCGTTCATTGCTCAGGTAGAAATTCTTCACCAGCTGTTGAGTCAAGGTGCTGCCGCCCTGGACAACCTGCCCGGCCGTAGCATTGACCCAAACGGCACGCGCAATCGACTTGGGCGACACACCCCAATGATTGAAAAACTCGCGATCTTCGACCGCCACCAGGGTTTCCACCAGATAGGGCGGCACCTGCTCCAGCTTGATCAGCAAGCGGTCTTCCTGATGGGCCGGGTACAAACCGCCAATCAACATCGGCTCCAATCGAGCCACAGCAAGGCTGCTGCCATTGGCCTGGCTCAGGCCGGCGACGTAATCGCCGGAAAAACGCACGCGTACTTGTTGTGACGGCTCACGGCTTTCATAGAATTGGAAGCCGCGCGTGTGCAACTCGAGGTTATTGCCGGCTACCGACACGGCGCCCGGACCATTGGCCGCACTCTCGCGGCGATATCCGAGGGCATCCAGCTCCTGGAGAAAGTCACTCTTGGTCAGTTTCTGGCCAACGAACAGCTCCAGAGGCCTGGCATAGACCTTGGCGGGCACGGTCCAGCGCTTGCCGGAAAATTTCTCCTGCACCACTGCATCGAGGTAAACCGCAAAGCCGGCGAACACCACCAAACCGACCAGACCAAGCTTGATAGCCCAGCCCAACCAGGGGCGCATGCCACGCGAGCGGCGCTTTGAACGAGAACGAGGAGATCGGGTACGAGTCATGGCGCGGCATTATACGCACTTTGCCCCGGACAAGCAGGAGCAGTCCGGCGGTTTGCACAGCGGCTCTCAGCGGCCATAATGCCCGCCTCTTATTTGTTTGAAAGCCAAGGATCGCCCGTGAGCCAAGCCCTGATTGCCGCCCTGCAGAACCCGGCCCTATATCCCCATCCGGTAGAGGCTTTCCAGGTCATCGAGACGCATATCTCCTGGGTAGTGTTGACCGGCCCCTACGCCTACAAGATCAAGAAACCGGTGAATTTCGGCTTTCTCGATTTCACCGAGCTGGCCGCTCGCGAACACTTCTGCAAGGAAGAGTTACGCCTCAACCAGCGCCTCACTCAAGGCCTGTACCTGGAAGTCTTGCCGATCAGCGGCAGTATCGAAGCACCGCAACTGGGTGGCGATGGCCCGGCCATAGAGTACGCCCTGAAAATGCGCCAGTTCCCTCAGGACCAATTGCTCGCCGAGGTGCAGGCGCGCGGCGAACTGAGTGAGGCGCATGTCGATGCGCTGGCTGAACAAATCGCCCGGTTCCACCTCGACGCGCCACAAGTACCCCTGGCCCATGAGCTGGGTTCACCAGAAGCGGTGATGGCGCCAGTCAGGCAGAATTTCGAGCAGATCCGTCCACTGCTCTCGGACAAGGCCGACCTGCAGCAACTCGATGCCCTGCAAGCCTGGGCTGAGAGTAGCTTTACCCGGCTCGAACCACTGCTGGCGCAGCGCAAGGCCGAAGGCTTCATTCGCGAATGCCATGGCGATATCCACCTGGGCAACGTCACCCTGCTCGACGGCCAGGTAGTGCTGTTCGACTGCATCGAATTCAACGAACCCTTTCGTCTGATCGACATTGCCTCGGACGCCGCCTTCCTCGCCATGGACCTGGAAGACCGTGGCCTCAAGGCCTTCTCCCGACGCTTTGTCAGCGCCTGGCTGGAGCGCACCGGCGACTATGCGGCGCTTGAATTGCTGAACTTCTACAAGGCCTACCGCGCCATGGTGCGCGGCAAAGTCAGCCTGTTCCGCCTCGGCCAGGAGACCGATGCGGTCCAGCGCGCAGTGATCCTGCGCCAATACCGCCGCTACGCCGTGCTGGCGGAGAGCTACAGCGCTATCCCGTCGCGCTTGCTGGCCATTACCCATGGGGTTTCCGCCGTTGGCAAGAGCCACGTGGCCATGCGCCTGGTCGAAGCACTGGGGGCCATTCGCCTGCGTTCGGATGTCGAGCGCAAGCGTCTGTTCGGCGAGCAGAACACTGCCGACAAAGACCAATTAGGCGCCGGCATCTACAACCAGACTGCCAGCGATGCAACCTACCAACGCCTGCATCAACTGGCCGATGCCGCGCTGCACGCCGGCTTCCCGGTGGTGATCGATGCCACTTACCTCAAGCAGGCGCAACGCCAGGCGGCCTGCCAGATTGCCGAAGACACCGGCGTGCCTTTCCTGATTCTCGACTGCCACGCTCCCGACGCCGTGATCGCCAGCTGGCTGGCCCTGCGCCAGGACCAGGCCCAGGATCCCTCCGACGCAACGATGGACGTGATCAAGGCCCAGCAAGCCAACCGCGAAGCTCTCGGCCAGGACGAACTCGCTCACAGCACGCGGGTCGACACCAATGAAAGCGCCAGCCTGGACAGCCTGATAGCGCGGATTCGTCAGCACCTGCCCGGGCTGTAAGCGCCGCGACAGCGGAACAGCCGCGACGGGCAAAGCGCGTCGCGGCTTCTATACTGGCAGGGCCCCCATCACGGACGTCCTGCTCATGAGCCAGCCTTATCAACTCGATAGCCCGCTCTACAACCTGCTGCACAATGAAGACATTGCCGGCTTCAATGCCCAGAAGCCCAAGGACGGTGAGGTAGACCTGTGCAATGGCGACTTTCGCGGACTTGACTTGCGCGCTATCGACGCCAAGCGCATTAACTTCAGCGACGCCTATTTTCGCGGCACGGATCTACGCGGGCTTGATCTGCGCGAGGCCCAACTTGAAGGCGCCAGCCTGGCCCATGCTCAGATTTCCGGAGTTTACTTCCCAGCCGACCTGAGCGCCGACGAGATACTCATGTCGGTTAAATTCGGCACACGCCTGCGCTACCGCACGCGCTGATCATGAGCGAAATCGCCCAACTGTTCGGCGCCAATGCCGGGGCCTACGCCAGTTTCCGCCCTCACTACCCGGCCGCCCTGTTCGACTGGCTGACCAGCCACTGCGCCGAACGGCAATGCGCCCTGGACATCGCCTGCGGCAATGCCCAGGCCAGCGTGCCATTGCGCCAGCACTTTGCCCAAGTGCTGGCCTGCGATGCCAGTCTCGATCAACTGCGTGCCGCCCAAACGCCCTCGGGCATTATCCTGTTCGCCGCCAAGGCCGAAGCCCAACCCCTGATCAGCGCCAGCCTCGATTTGATCGTGGTCGCCCAGGCCCTGCACTGGTTCGCCACCCCGGCTTTCTTCGCCGAGGTCACCCGACTGCTCAAACCCGGCGGCCTGTTCGGCGCCTGGTGCTACGGTTTGATGCGCATAGATGGCCCACTGGATGAACTGATCGACGACTTTTATCGGAACACTCTCGGTGGTTATTGGCCACCAGGGCGCGACAGTGTCGACAGAGGCTACCGTGATATCCAGATGCCCTTCCCGCGCCTCGAACCACCGGCGTTTGCCATCGAGGCACACTGGAGCTTTACCCAGCTGACCGGCTATCTGCGCACCTGGTCTGCCGTGCAGTACTTGGAGCGCCAACAAGGTCGCGATCCGGTCAGCGAACTGGAGCCGGCTCTACTCAGGGCCTGGGGCGATATCAAGCAGCCACGCTTTGTCAGTTGGCCACTACACTTGCTGGTAGGCATCGCGCACTGAGTGTTTGATCAACCGCTCGCAAACAGCGCAAAGGGGGGCTGGATGAATGACGAATTGCAACATTTGAAGAACCTTGGCAAAACCTCCGCACAGTGGTTGCATGCTGTCGGCATCCACAGCGCCAACGATCTACGCAGGCTAGGTGCGGTCGATGCCTACCGCGCCGTACGGGCGCGCGGTTTCCGCGCATCCAAGGTTTTACTCTATGCCATCGAGGGCGCCTTGCTCGATGTGCACTGGAGTGAATTACCACCCGCCCACAAAGCCGAATTGAATGGTCGACTCGATGTTTGTCCGCCGGACAACAAGAGCTAGCTCACAACCTCTGCGCACAGTGATTTACCTATGACCTGGCACCGCTTATTGTCTCAGGGACGTTCGTGCGCTTTAGCCAGACTAGCCAGTTCAAGGAATTACGCTCATGTATCTACTCGGGGAGCAACCGGCTTACGCCGACCAACTGATCAACCGACTGCAAAGCATCCCCACCCAGTTATTGGAAGGCCTGGCCCCCTGCGGAGCCGCCCTGAAACTGGAGCGCGCCGAGGACCTGGCTCAAGAACTGCCGGAGAACCAGCTGTTCATTATCGAGAATGGCTTGCTGCATGCCCTGGTCGACGAACGCCCGCTGTTCTACCTGCAGGAAGGTGACCTGGTCGGCCTGCGCCAGGGCATCGATCTGCCCAGCTGCCGTTACAGCAGCGAAGAGTCGCTTAGCCTGATCCCCTATTCACGCAGTGAAGTATTCAAGCACATCTATGTCAGCGAGCCGCGCCAGGAGCTGTTCATCCAGTACCTGATCGGGCACACCGCCCTGCTGTCAGACGCTCTGGCACGCCTCAAGCAACCGGAAATCCGTCCCGCGACAGGTTTCCAGCACTTCGCCGCTGGTGAAGAGTTGATCCACCAGGGCGATGCCGCCGACCATGTGTTCATCATCATCGAGGGCCACGCCACCGCCTATGTCGACGGGCACAGAGTCGGTGACGTGCAGAAAGACGAAATCTTCGGCGCCATGGCCGTCTTCACCCGCGAGAAGCGCAGCGCCACCGTGCTAGCCGACGAACCCTGCACGGTGATGGTGATCCCCAAGGAGCAGTTCCTAAGCCTGATGCAGAGCAACCCGCGTATTGCCCACAGCTTGATAGAAAGCATGGCGCGGAGGATCGACCTGCTGAACAAGGAAGTGACCCAGCTGCGCCTGCCTGAAACCGCCTGAAAGCCAGTCGTGCGGCGCACTCGAAAACCCGGCCATGCGCCGGGTTTGCTTTCTCTGTCCTGCCCCAGACAACGGCCTGGAGTTATTTCGCCAAAGGCGATTGACTTGTAAATGATAATCGATATTATTAGCAGCAGCCGGTCGCAAGATCGGCGGATAAGCTCAAGAGACCTTCAGTCGGCCTCTTCAGATTATCTCCTCATCAGGCTAATCACGGTTTTGACCCGGCTCTTGCCGGGTCTTTTTTTGCCCGGCAGAAAGTGCTCGCCGCCCGATCATCCAGTGCCGAAATGAGGGCGCGGTGGCGAACTGAAGCGCAACGCTGCCCGCCCCCCCCCTGCGCCCCGCTGCCCCTGGTGCTTAACCTGCGCTCAATATTCGATCTTGGCGTAGAGGGTCTTGCGTGATGCCTCACGTGCCTGTTTGAGGGTGTGAATGCCACGTTCGGCGAGCAAGGGGATCAGTTTGAGGAACACCTCGCCCGTGACCATGGCATCGCCCAGCGCGGTATGCCGGCCAACCACAGGCACACCGAGGCGCGTGGCGATCTGCTCCAGGCGATGTTCGTCGGCGGCATGCCCCGGATGCACCAGGGCGGACAGCAGCAGGGTATCGAGGACGGGCTGGATAAAGCGGATGCCGGTCTGCGCCTCCTTGAGTTGCAGGAAGCGCATGTCGAAGGCGGCATTGTGGGCCACCAGCACCGTATCTTCGGCAAAGCGCTGAAACAACGGCAGCACCTCGCCGATGCTCGGCTGCCCCGCCAGCATCTGTGGCGAGAGGCCATGTATCAGCTGTGATTCACGCGGGATGGCTCGGTGCGGATCGATCAGTTGCTCGAAGCATTCCTGCATCAGCAGTCGGCCATTGACGATACGCGCCGCACCGATCGAGATAATTTCGTCACCCTCGGAGGGCGCGAGCCCGGTGGTTTCGGTGTCGAACACGGTGTAGGCCAACTCGCGCAACGGCATTTCGTCGAGTTCGGGGGTCTGCCCCGGCTGGCTGAACAGGTCGAAGTCGTAATACACCGGGCGCCCCTGAACCCGGGCGGGGAGCGGCGCCTGCACTTCCGGTTGGCTCACCGGCAACTGCAGATACAGGCGATTGTCACCGGTGAGCGCATCGGCTTGGCACCAGAGTTCGCCGCCGTGCCGCTCCAGCACCTCCTTGAGGGTAGACGCGGCGGCATTGTCTTCGGCTACCGGACTGCACGACCGCTGCTCCCACTCATGCAACTGCTGGGGGTCCAGCGCCATTCCGCTCCAGCGCAGGGCCAGGCGCACGAAACGGCCTTCGACGGCCAGTTCGAACGCCACCTCGCGAATGCCCAGCGTGGCGACCATGGCGCCCATCAACTGAGTCAGCGCCTGCACCAGGGAATAGCTGTCCAGGCTCAGCCAGAGCGACTCGTCGCCGCCCTGGTAACGGGCGGCGACACCCAGCGTGGCGGCAAAATTACGCTGCAGGGCAAGCAGCAGGTCGGTCGCCAGCATGTCCTCCAGCGGCCACTGCGGGCGCAGCAGGTCGGCATGCTGGCTCAGCGCCTGCTCAAGGTGCTGGGAAAGCCGCTGCGCCTCATCGCTGATCACCTTGCCGAAGCGCTGGCGGTGCTCGGCATCCATCTGCGGGTATTGCTCGACGGTTTCCGCCGCCGCGCGAATATTGCCCAGCGCCGCCCGGGTGCCTTCGGTCAGTTGCTGCAACAGCGCATCGCGGCGACTGTTGAGTTCGACCGCTCGGGTGATGTCATCGAGGATCAAGATGAAACCGATCAGCTCACCCTGCTGATCCAGCACCGGGGCCATCTGCGCTCGCAGCAGATGGGCCCCACGTGCCGTGACGAAATGCGCCACCGGGCTGGGATTGTCCTGTTGCAGCCGCTGCCTGACCCGCTCCAGGGCGTGCACGATCAAGCGCTGATCGAGAATGCCGAAGATCGAGCGCCCCAACCCGACCGGCGCACCAGCCGGGCCAGCGGCGTCCGGCTCCAGCAACAGGCTGGCGCTGCTGTTGTAGAGCAGAATGCGACCCTCGCGATTACACACCAGCACACTCTGCTCGAGCTCCGACATCAGCGCGGCCAGACGATTCTTCTCCTGCTCGAGACGGGCATTGGCCTCCTCGATGCGCACCGCCACCTCACGCTGCAGGGCGCAATGCGCCTCGGCAAAGGCATTCAGGGCGGCGCCCAGCCGACGCATGTCGCGGCTGCCGGTGAGAGCCACGCGGTGCGCGGGGTTGACCCGGTGGATGATGCCGACTTCCTCGCTCAGGCGGATCACCACCTCAGGGTAGGCTGCCAGCCACAGGCGCAGGAGCACGCCGAACGGGATCAGCAGCAGCCCGGAGAGCACCACCAACAGCGCGCCACGCCCGGCCAGCAGCGCGAGCACGGTGGCACGCTCCTGGCTGTTCAGGTCGGCCCACAACAGTCCCCCGGCAAGCGCCAGCAAACTGCCAAGCAGCAGACTGAGGATGGACAGCCAAAAGACGAAACGCAGACGTGGACTCATCGACTATTCGACCGCCAACTGCGCGCCGATCTGCGCCAGCAACTCCTGGGTCGAGAACGGCTTGGTGATGTAGGCATTGGCCCCCAGCGCCAAGCCCTTGCTGATCTCGACCTCGCGCCCCTTGGCCGTGAGCATGACAATGCGCATGTGCTGCCAATGCGGATTCTCGCGGATTTTCTGGCACACGTCGAAACCGCTCAGGCGAGGCAGCATCACATCGAGCAGCACCAGGTCCGGCGGTTGCCGCTCAATGGCCTCCAGGGCCTCCTGACCGTCGTGCGCCACCATTACCTGATAACCGGCCTGCTCAAGCAGGAACTCGAGCGAGATGACGATGTTCGGTTCGTCGTCGGCGATTAATACGGTTTTGCTCATACGCCATACTCCGTCTCGCGGCCTGCGTCTGACGCAGCCGCATTCGCCTGCCCCAAGGGCAGGGTAAAGGAAAAGGTCGCTCCCTGTCCGCGCGCACTGCTCACCCACAACCGGCCGCCGAAGTGCTCGATGATCTGCCGGCTGATCGGCAGCCCCAGACCGGTGCCCTGCGGCTTTTCGGTGAGGTTGTCACCGGCCTGGCGAAACTTCTCGAAGATGGTCTGCTGATCGGCCGGGTCGATACCGCAGCCGTTGTCGCGCACGTCCACTTGCAACGCCTCCGGCAGGACCTGCACGGCGATGCCGATGCGCCCCGCCTCGCGGTCGCAGAACTTCACCGCATTGGAGATCAGATTGAGCAGCACCTGCAGCAGGCGATCGCGGTCGGCCAGCACCGGCGGAATCTGCGCCGGCAGCTCAAGGCGCAGTGCCACGCCCTGTTCCTGCAACAGCTGGCTGGTGGTGGCCTGGGCGTCCTCGATCACCTCCTTCAGATCGAGCGCCGTGGTGTGCCATTCGGCACGGCCCGACTCGAGCTTGGCCAGGTCAAGCACCTGGTTGATCATCCGCGTCAGGCGCTCGCTCTCCTTGACGATGATGCCGACGAAGCGCGCGCGCTGCGCCGGATCGAGCTCGGGGTTGTCGTTGAGAATCTCGGAGAAGGCGCGGATCGAGGTCAGCGGCGTACGCAGTTCGTGGGTCACGGTGGAGATGAAGTCATCCTTCAAACGGTCGAGTTCCTGCAGCCGCGCATTGGCCGCGCGCAGTTCGCCGGTGGCGATTTCAAGTTCATGCGACTGCTGCTCCAGGCGGCGGCTGTAGGCGATCACCTGGGAGGCTTCGTCGAGAATGCCGAGCACCTCGTCCATGCCCAGCGGCTCCTCCTGCACCACCGAGGCCAGCATCACCCGCGCCGAAGCGGTGCCAATCGCACCCGCCAGCTGTTGCTCGGCGAAGTGCACCAGATCGGCATCCGGCACCAGCTCGGCACTCGACGCCAGGCCCCGCTGCGCGGCGTAGCCGGCGAAGGCCTCACGGGCCCGCGCCGGGCCGAGGAAGCGCCCGACCAAGGCAATCACCTCGGTCACCGAGGCGCTGCCGCGCCACAGGCTGGAGCCGCGTCCGGCCACCTTGAAGGCATCGACGAACAGCAGCGCCTGGGCATGCTCGCGACTGCTCTGCTGACCGAATAGCGAGACGCCGACATAGGCGCCGAGATTGGCCAACATGCTCCAGAACAGCGAATGGCCGATCTCGTCCAGCCCCGCCAGACCGAACAGCGCCAGCGGCTTGAGCCAGGCGATGGCGAACGGCCCCTGCTCGATGAAACTCAGCGGCAACCAACCGGACTTGGAGAACGCCGGCAACAGCAGGGTGTACAGCCACAGCAGAAAGCCCAATGACAGCCCGCTCAGGGCGCCGGCGCGGGTGCCCTGCTTCCAGTACATGCCGCCGAGCATCGCCGGGGCGAACTGCGCCACCGCCGCGAACGATACCAGGCCGATCGAGACCAGCGCGTAGGCCTCGCCCGCCGCGCGGTAATACACATAACCGAGCAGCATCAACAGCAGGATGGCGCCGCGGCGGATGCCCAGCAGCAAGCCCGAGAGGTCCGCCCGCTGCGCCAGGCCCAGGGCCTTCCAGCGCAGCAGCAGCGGCATCGCCAGATCGTTGCAGATCATCGTGGAGAGCGCGATGGTCTCGACGATGACCATGCCAGTGGCGGCCGAGAGCCCGCCGACGAACACCAGCAGCGCCAACGACTCCTGGCGCAGGGCCATGGGCAGGGTGAGGACAAAGGTATCGGCATCCACCGTGCCGGCGGGAAAATGCATCAAGCCGGCGAAGGTAATCGGCAGGACGAAAATATTGATCGCCAGCAGGTACAGCGGAAACAGCCAGATGGCCTTGGCCACGTGGTTCTCGTTGACGTTCTCGACCACGCTGATCTGGAACTGGCGCGGCAGAAACAGGATCGACAGCATCGATAGAAAAATCAGCGACACCCAGGAGCCATAAGTCCCAGCAGGACCGCCGAAGGCCAGCAATTGGTCGACATCGGGCAAGCGCGCGGCCTGTTCGAATACGTCGGCGAAGCCATGGTAAAGGCCAAAAGTGACGTACAGACCGACCGCCAGAAAAGCCAGCAGCTTGACCAGCGACTCGAACGCGATAGCCGCCACCATGCCTTCATGGCGCTCGGTCGCGTCGAGATGGCGGGTGCCGAACAGGATGGTGAAAATCGCCAACAGCAGCGCCACGTAGAGCGCGGTGTCCTGCAGGGGGCCAAGCGCCTGACCCGAGCTCGGCATCTGAATCGTCGGATACTGCCAGAGAATCAGGAAGCTGCTGGACACCGCCTTGAGCTGCAGGGCGATATAGGGGATCACACCGACCACCGCGATCAGCGTGACCAGGCCACCAAGCAGCGCGCTCTTGCCATAGCGCGCGGCGATGAAGTCGGCGATCGAGGTGATCCGATTGGCCTTGCTGATGCGGATCATCTTGCGCAGCACCAGCCAGAACAGCGCCGCCATCAGGGTCGGCCCGAGGTAGATCGGCAGAAAACCGACGCCACTGACCGCCGCCCGACCAACGCTGCCGTAGAAGGTCCAGGAGGTAGCGTACACCGCCATCGACAGCGCATAGATATAAGGATTGGCGATGATCGAGCGGCCGGCATCGGCGCGTTTGTCACCCCAGTAGGCGATAGCGAAGAGGATGCCCAGGTAGGCGCAGGAGGTCAGCAGGATCAAGCCAGCGAGCGGCATGGACAGCGCCTCCTCATTGGCTCGAGCACTCGACGACCAGGATCATCGCAACAATCAGCAGGGCCCAGGCCACGAACAGGTAGGCAAACAGCAGAGGAATACCGAACACCTCGCCGCCGCTATCGAAAAGCGCCAGCAAGGGATAGCTGAACAGCAGACAACCCAGCATGAACAATGCCACCAGCCGCTGGGCCCGCAGTGTGCGATTGGCCATAGCCCGTACCTCCTGAGGCTAAGTGTGGCCGATTATTCGCCTGACGCACTGCGCGACCATGGTAGGGGGCGCGTACGGCGCATGTCCCTTGCCGCTCAGCTGGGCCCGGTGAAAAGCCGGCCGGCCCGACAACCATCACCACCCCCTAGCTTGCCCGATGAGTCGGCCCGCGCAGACTGAGGCACGAAGCCTGTCAGGTCGTGGCAGGGTTAGGTTCCCGCGAGGGGCTCCTCTTCAGAGCGACTGGACGGCGTTGCGCTGCAGCCGCAGGATTCGGGCGAAATCCGCCCCTCCAGGGAGACGAATAGCCCAGGCAACGCCTAACGGCCAGACCGCAGCGGAGCAGCCAACTGCTAGCGGGCGAAATCGGCGCAGTAGTCGCGCGCGGGCAACGCCGGGGTGTACCAGACGTAATCGGCGGCGGCGGCGCTGACCGTCTGGCCCTCTTCAGCCAGAATCAGCACTCGGCTGGCAGCTTTATCACCCAGGTCCGCCAAGTGCAGCGGCACGCCCAGGTCGCGCCGCACGTGAAAGGTGCCCGCGAACAACAGACCGGGCTGTGGCGCAGCCTCCAGTGCCGTGGCCATGCGCCGGTCACGCTGCTGCTGCACGGAAAGCATGGCCGGCAGCTGGCTCTTCGGCAGTTTGCCGCAGTGGGAGATACCGATCTGCGCCAGCAAGGGCTCCTGCACCAGCGCCGACGTGGACAGTGCGCCGCTCAACGCCGGGCGCTTGCGATAGACCTGGCGCACTTGCGCGCGATTCAGATTGGCGGCCAGCAGCGGGTAGGGTTGGGCAAGCGCATGCCGCACGATCGGCCCATACAGTTTCCAGGACCAGCCTGCTTGCCAGGCCAATGCGGCCGGCAGATCGGCGACCGGCTGGCCCGCGGCCATACGTGCGCGCACCGCATCGACCCGGCCCTGCTGCTCTGGCGTGAGCATTTCCAGCAGCAGGCTGCCCTGCGCCCGTTGCGTCTCCAGCGCCTGCAGCAACCAGAGCTGCAACGCATGATGATCGGGATTGTCATGCTGTTCACCGACCAGCACGCGGGGCGCTGGGGCCAGGTGTTCGATTAGCTGTTGCGGACTCAGGCGCTGCCCTGTGCGCAGATCGACGATCTGGCCCGGCTCGGCATGCGCGCGCCCTTCGGGGCTTTGCCAGGCAGGTAACGGCGGCAGGGAGGCCTGGCAGCCAGACAGAAGAATGGCGACGAATACAAGCAACGTGCGCATAAGGAAATCCTTGTTGTTGTAGGAACTAGCAGAGCTGGGCACGAGGACAGTACCTGCTCGGCCACCCTCGCCATTGGGGGGCGGATGAAGCGTCATCCAGCCGATCCGGTAGCCATTGCAGATAAACCTAGGCAAAGAGTAGCAGCGAGCAAACAGTAGTTGCGCCGAGCGTATAACTCTAGCGCGCCACGATCAGCGGATGCCCCCGTTCCGGATGGCGCTGCACCAGTACTTCCAGGCCGAATACCGCTTGCAGCGGCTCGGCGCGCAGGACCTGCTCCGGGCTGCCCTGCGCATGCGAACGACCGCGATCGAGCAGCAGCAAACGGTCGCAGTAACGCGCGGCCAGGTTCAGGTCATGCAGGATCACCAGCACCGCCGCGCCCCGTTCGGCAAAGGCCTGGGTGGCTTGCAGGGTGGTGTGCTGGTGCAGGGGATCGAGCATCGAGGTCGGTTCGTCGAGCAACAGGGTCTGCCCCTCGCCACCCGGCCAGAGCTGCGCCAACACCCGCGCCAGGTGCACGCGCTGGCGCTCGCCGCCGGACAAGGCCAGGTAGCTGCGCCCGGCCAGGTGGGCTGCATCCGCCGCCTGCAGCGCTTCGTCGACGATCTGCGCATCCCGCAGGTGACCGCTGGCATGGGGCAGCCGGCCCATGGCCACGACTTCCTCGACGCGGAAGGCAAAATTCAGCGTCGAGGCTTGCGGCAACACCGCCAGCCGCCGGGCGCGCTCGGCGCCCTGCCAGTCACCGAGGCGGCGCTGATCGAGCCACACCTGGCCGCGGGACGGGGGCAGTTCGCCGCAGAGCGCCCCGAGCAAGGTGCTCTTGCCGGCGCCATTGGGACCGAGCACACCGAGCACTTCGCCGGGCCGCAGTTCCAGGTCGATATCCGTCAATACGGTCCGGGAGCCGCGCTGCACCGCCAGGTTTTCCGCTCGCAGCATCAGGCACGCCCCCGCAGCAACAGATAGAGAAAGAACGGCGCGCCAATCAATGCGGTGACAATGCCGATCGGCAGTTCCGCCGGCGCCAGCAGCAGCCGCGCGGCCAGATCGGCGAACAGCAGCAGGCTGGCGCCCGCCAGCGCCGAGGCCGGCAGCAGCACGCGGTGATCCGGGCCGACCAGCAAGCGCATCAGATGCGGCACCACCAGGCCGATAAAACCAATCATCCCCGCCGCCGCCACTGCGGCGCCGACGCCCAGGGCGGTGCAGAACACCAGCTCGCGCTTGATCCGCTCCACGGCAAAACCTAGGTGGCGCGCTTCCGACTCGCCGAGCAGCAAGGCATTCAGCGCCCTGGCCCGCCGCGGCAACCACAGCGCCACCGCCAGGGTGACCAGCAGCAACGGCCACAGCCGCGCATAGCTGGCGCCGTTGAGGCTGCCCAGGTTCCAGAAGGTCAGGGTGCGCAGGGTGGTGTCATCCGCCAGGTAGGTGAACAGGCCAATGGCCGCGCCCGCCAGCGCGGTCAGAGCGATGCCGGCCAGGAGCATGGTCGCCACGCTGGTCTCACCGTCGCGGCGCCCCAGGCGATAGACCAGGGCCGTGACCCCGAGGCCACCGATAAAGGCGCACAACGATAACAGGTAAGGCGCGAAGACCTCCGGCAGACCACCCAACGCCGCGCCACCGACAATCGCGACCGCCGCGCCCAGCGCCGCGCCACTGGAGACCCCGACCAGGCCGGGGTCGGCCAAGGGGTTGCGAAACAGGCCCTGCATCGCCACCCCGCACAGCGCCAGCACCGCCCCAACGGTCAGGCCCAGCAGCGTGCGCGGCATGCGGATCTGCCCGAGGATCAGTTCGGCCTGCTCCAGCTCGACGCCCCCCACGGGCATGCCGAGCAGGCGCAGTGCCGCTTGCAGGGTATCGATCAGCGGCAGGCTGACCGGCCCCAGCGCCAGGGATAGCCAGAGCGCGAGCGCCAGCAACAGGCCCAGCGCGATAAACAGTGAGCGCGGCTGAATGACAGGATTCATGGCGTCGGTTGGGCTTCTGCGGTCAAAGAGTGGCTGGCAGGATAAAAGGCTGCTGCTCAGGCCGCCAGTCAATCCCGCGCGGCGGAACAGTGCAATCGCCAGTTTTTCTGCGCCTGCGGGCGGACTGCGCTTGGCAAGCCAGCGCAGTCCGGGATAATGCCCGCCTACTCTGGAGATGCTGATGATGCGTTTATGCGCCCCGAATGAGCTGGCCGAAGGTCAGAGCCGGGGCTTCGTGATTGACGGCGAAAAGCTGTTTGCCGTGCGCAAGGACGGCCAGGTGTTCGCCTACCGCAACCGTTGCCCGCACAAGGGTATCCCCCTGGACTGGCTGCCGGACCAGTTTCTCGACCACAGCGCCAGCCTGATCCAGTGCGCCACCCACGGCGCACTTTTTCTCATCGACTCGGGCGAGTGCGTCGCCGGCCCCTGCGCCGGGCAATCGCTGCACGCGCTGAGCTGCGAGGAAAACCACGAAGGGATCTGGGTCGAGGCATAAACCTCTACGGAGAAGCCCGGGCGCGTGGATGGCAGTGTCGGCAGAACGCAGAATGGTTCGGGCGGCGCTCCGCGCGGCGCGCAGCGACAGCCCGCCAGCCTTGCGCCGCACTGCTGACCCACGCTGCACTGCCTGCGGCGAGTGGCACCCTATGCGGTGAGCTGCACCTCGAGCCGGCGCACCAGGCGGACCTCCTGCGGGCTGATAGCCGCAGCATAGGCCAGCACCTCGACACCCGCGCCAATGGCTTCACGCAAGGCAGCAGCGTACACCGGATCGATCTCCTCGGCCGGGCGCACCGCATCGATCTCCGTCAGGTTGACGCAATACAGCTGCACGGCACGAACCCCGGCGCGCGCCAGCGTCGCCAGTTCACGCAGGTGCTTGGCGCCGCGCTCGGTCCGCGCATCGGGAAAAGCCGCCACTCGGCTGTCGGCATAGCCCAGGGTCACGCTTTTGACTTCGACGAAAGCAGCGCCGTACGGGTAGTCCAGGCGGAAATCGATGCGGCTGCGCTCCTGGCCATAGGGCACCTCGCGCTTCAAGGCGCTGAAGCCGGCCAATTCAGTGATCAGTCCGCCACGCAGCGCCTCTTCGACCAGGCTGTTGGCGCGTGCGGTATTGATCACCGCCAGGCGGCCCTGCGGTGTTTCGCCGATTTCCCAGGTGCCCGGCAGCTTGCGCTTTGGATCATTGCTGCGACTGAACCAGACTCGCGCGCCTTCACTCATGCAGTTGAGCATCGAGCCGGTGTTGGGACAATGAATGGTCAGCAGCTCGCCGCTGGCCGTTTCGATATCGGCCAGGAAGCGTTTGTAGCGGCGCAGCAGTCGCCCCTGTTCCAGCGCCGGTTCAAAGTGCATCGGGCCGCCAGCTTTTCAGGCCATGGGCGATCCGCTCGACGGCCTGCTGCAGGCGCGGCAGATCCTGGGTGTAGGAGAAACGCACATGCTGGCTGGCCAGGTGACGACCGAAATCCAGCCCCGGGGTGAAGGCCACATGCTCGGTCTCCAGGAAGTGCTGGCAGAAGGCGAAGGCATCGCCGCCAAAGGCGCTGATGTCCGCATAGAGGTAGAAGGCGCCTTCGGGCTCGACGGCAATCTTGAAGCCCAACTCGCGCAACGCCGGCAGCAGGAAGTCGCGACGACGGGCGAATTCATGCCGACGCTGCTCGAAGATCTCCAGGGTCGGCGCCTCGAAACAGGCCAGCGCGGCATGCTGGGCCATGCTCGGCGCGCTGATATAGAGGTTCTGCGCCAGTTTCTCCAGATCCGCCACCGCCGCTGGCGGCGCCACCAGCCAACCGAGACGCCAGCCGGTCATGCCGAAGTATTTGGAGAAGCTATTGAGCACGAAGGCCTCGTCGTCCACTTCCAGCACGCTGCTGGCATCCACGCCATAGGTCAGACCGTGATAGATCTCGTCGACCACCAGATGGCCACCGCGCTCCTTTAGCGCCCGGGACAGCCCGCCCAGCTCCTCCCTGGACAACAGCGTCCCGGTCGGGTTGGCCGGCGAGGCAACCAGCGCGCCGACGCTGTCCTTGTCCCAATAGCGCGCGACCAGGTCTGCGGTCAGTTGATAACGCACCTCCGGCCCCACCGGCACCAGTTGCGCGGCGCCTTCGACCAGGCGCAGAAAATGCCGGTTGCACGGGTAGCCCGGGTCGGCCAGCAGCCAGTGCTTGCCAGGGTCGACCAACAGACTGGTGGCCAATAACAGCGCACCGGAGCCACCTGGGGTAATCAAAATCCTCTCAGGGTCTATGCTCAGTCGATAACGTTGTGCGTAGAAGCCGGCAATCGCTTCACGCAGCGCCGGTATTCCTCGCGCAGCGGTATAGCGGGTATGCCCGGCCGCCAAGGCGGCTTGGCCGGCGGCGACGATCGGCGCGGCAGTGGTGAAATCCGGCTCGCCGATCTCCAGATGGATTACATCGACACCGGCGGCCTGCAACTGGTTGGCGCGAGCCAGCAAGGCCATGACATGAAAGGGTTCGATAGCGCGGCTGCGCGCACTGTAGGACGGGGCCATGGACCTGCCTTGTTAGAGGTTGAAGCGCGGATTCTACCCAAGCCTTGGGCGAAACGGCAGCAACCATGACAACCGGGAGTAGCGCCGCTGGTGTTGTTCTGGTAAGTTCGCCCGCTTGCAGCCGCAGGGCCGAGCATTTCCGGCAATGGATAACATCCTGCGCAGTGGATTAGAGAGAGTGAGAGGCGGTCATCCATGCCCACCAAAGCAAAAGCAAAAGCAAAAAGCAGCCAACTGATTCGTGGCTTCGAACCCTATAAAGAAGTAAAGGGCGAGGAGTACATGGGTGATCCTATGCGCGCCCACTTCACCGGCATCCTCAACAAGTGGAAGCTGGAGTTGATGCAGGAAGTCGACCGTACCGTGCACCACATGCAGGACGAGGCGGCCAACTTCCCCGATCCAGCCGACCGCGCGAGCCAGGAAGAAGAATTCAGCCTGGAACTGCGTGCTCGTGATCGTGAGCGCAAGCTGATCAAGAAGATCGACGAAACGCTGCAACTGATCGACGACAACGATTACGGCTGGTGCGACTCATGCGGCGTCGAGATCGGCATCCGCCGTCTGGAAGCCCGACCAACCGCCACCTTGTGCATCGATTGCAAGACCCTGGCGGAAATCAAGGAAAAACAGGTCGGATCCTGACCTGACCCACGGGGCGCTTCGGCGCCCCGTGTTGTTTCCGCTCCTGCGCTATCCCGGCCTGCCCTGCGCGACAATGCCCAGGAGCCATCCGCTTCGGCTGCAATAGTTCTCCTGTCCCCGCATATGCCTCTATAGTCGCCCGTATGAACGTTCCCGCTTATATCGGTCGCTTCGCCCCTACTCCCAGTGGTTACCTGCACTTCGGCTCATTGGTCGCGGCGCTGGCGTCCTACCTCGACGCGCGTTCGGTGGGCGGTCGCTGGCTGCTGCGCATGGAAGACCTCGACCCGCCGCGTGAAGTAACTGGCGCCCAGGACGCGATCCTCAGCACCCTGGAGAGCTACGGCCTGCAATGGGATGGTGAACTGGTGCGGCAAAGCCAGCGGCATGCCGAGTACCAGGCGCTGGTCGAGCGCTTGCTGCAACAGGGCCTGGCCTATGCCTGCACCTGCTCGCGCAAGCAACTGCAGGGCCACCACGGCATCTACCCCGGCACCTGCCGCGATGCCGGGCATGCGCCCCACAACGCCGCCATCCGCCTGCGCGTGCCTGAGCTGAGCTACGGGTTTATCGACCGGGTGCAGGGCGAATACCGCCAGCACCTGGGTCGCGAAATCGGCGATTTCGTCATTCGCCGGCGTGACGGCCTCTACGCCTACCAACTGGCGGTGGTGCTCGACGATGCCTGGCAAGGCGTCACCGACGTGGTGCGCGGCGCCGACCTGCTCGACTCCACCCCGCGCCAGCTGTACCTGCAGGAGCTGCTCGGCCTGGCCCAACCGCGCTACCTGCACGTACCGCTGATCATCCAGCCGGACGGCCACAAGCTGGGCAAGTCCTACCGCTCGCCACCGCTGCCCACCGACCAGGCCGCGCCGCTGCTGGTGCGCGCGCTACGCGCCCTGGGCCAAGAGCTTCCCGGCGAACTGGAGCAGGCCCGCCCGCCCGAACTGCTGGCCTGGGCGGTCAGCCACTGGGACGTCGGCCGCATCCCGCACAGCCGCACCCTGGCCGAGGCGCAACTGCGCTGATGCCGCGCGTCCATCTGCGCCCACCTCAAAGAAACTCGTGACCGATGCGGATCGCCGCCCGCCCCCCCTCGATGCCGCCCCTCCCCCAGATGACATCGGAGCTGTTTTCGCTGCGCGAAACGACGCATTTCCCTTATCCTTGCGCCCAGTATTCAACCGCCCCACAGGATCGCTCCGATGAAAGCCCAGCTCGAAGAATTGATTGGCAAGATAAGCTCGGGCTGCATGCTGGCCGAAGACGTCGCGCGCATCGCCGACGAGGCGGCCCAAGCCTACGCCGACCCGCAGGCCTTTCTCGCCGCCAACCCGGACATCAACTACGACGACAGCTTCCCGATCCCGCTCGGCGAATGGGTGGTGGTCGGCAGCCTGCCGGATACCGTGCTATTCCAGGCCGACAGCTACGACCAGTTGTTCCAGCAGATCGTCGAGTCCTTTGGCCAGCAAGTCAGCTTCGTGCTCAAGCCCAAGCAGCTGGTCAAAGTCGAGCCGCTCAAGGCGCTGAACCGCATCCAGGTGCAACTCGGCAGCCTGTCGCCGGAAACCGGCGGCTATGTACTGGTGGACTTCAGTGAACCGCTGGATGAGCAACTGCAAGCCGTACTGGTCTACCGCAACGACCTCGCGCGGGTGCTGGAATTGGCCGTGGCAATCGGCATCTACGCCGCACCGGCCTATGAATCGATGAAGGCCGCGCAGTCCGAATAGGCCGAGCCACTCGCCTCATAGCCGCGCAGTCGGCCCATGGGGAACTGATTCGCGCTGACCTGATCTAAGAGATGTCTACGAACATCTCGCTCATCTCGCTCGCCCCCTGCTCATACGCCGCTATGCGTGGGGAATGCGAGGGTCTTTGAGCAACCGCCGGACGCTTTTCACTACCGCTCACGCCTGCAACCGCCATTACTGTGCAGTAATGGCACGTCGATTCCCCACAACACGCTGAACGTGTGCCGAGCTTGCTCAGACACGCCGAAGTTCGCCCTGTTCGTTCGCCTGAGGATCGCATCTTGAAAACCACAACCATGCTCACCTGCGCCATCACCCTGGCCCTGCAGGCAGCGGCCGTCCCCTTCGCCTTCGCTAGCGCCGAACCTCTCGCCGCCGAGGCCAGCGTCGCCGTACGTCCGCTCACCGCCGAGTTCGCCAACGACGCCAACCTGCGCGGCGAGGTCGGCCCGAAGCAGCACAACGTCGCCGTGCTGCGCGCGCAGATACTGCTTGATCGTGCGCGCTTCTTTCCGGGCGAAATCGACGCCAGTTTCGGCTCGAACACCCGTATTGCCATCAGCGGCTTCCAGAAAAACAACGGCCTGCCCGTCAGCGGCGTCATGGACGAAGCCACCTGGGTTGCCCTCAACGCCGACGTCGAGCCAGTGCTCGTGACCTATACCATCACCGACGTCGATGCAGCCGGGCCATTCCAGCAGATTCCTGCCGACATGATGGACAAGGCCGCGCTGGAAACCCTGGGTTACCGCAACCTGACAGAAGCGCTCGGCGAGAGATTTCACGCCAGCCCGGCGCTGCTGGCACAACTGAATCCGGGCAAGGATCTGAGTCGCGCCGGCGAGGCCATCGTCGTCCCCAACCTTGCCGACGCCGCGCCCCTGCCCAAGGCTGCACGGGTGGTCGTCGACAAGTCCGACTCGACCGTCACCCTCTTCGATGCCGCGGGTGCCATCATCGCGCAATTTCCCGCTTCCACCGGTAGCGCTCGCGATCCGCTGCCACTCGGTGACTGGAAGATCCTCGGCGTGGCCAGAGACCCAGTGTTCAAATACAACCCCGGGCTGTTCTGGGACGCCAACCCCGCCCACGCCAAGGCGACCATCCCGGCCGGCCCGAACAACCCCGTCGGCGTCGCCTGGGTTGACTTGTCCAAGCCGCATTACGGCATCCACGGCACACCGGAGCCGTCGAAGATCGGCAAGACCCAATCCCACGGCTGCATCCGCCTCACCAACTGGAATGTCACGGCGATGGGACATGCAGTCGCGCCCGGGCTCCCCGCCCTTTTGCAAGAGTAACCAGACCCCGCCATGAAGAGCACTCTGATTTTCGCAGCAGGCGCCCTGGCTGGCGCCGCGAGCCTGTTCTATGCCCTGCAGAACGACCTCGCCACGCCTGCCGTGGCGGTGATCACCCAGGCCGCCCCTAGCGAATACGTGCCGTCTGCACCGGCAGCCGTCACACCCAGCGAGCAGGAGCCTGATGCCATGCCGGTCGCACCGGCAATGGCTCAGGTTGCGAGCGTAATAACCACCCGCACAACCAGCGCCGAGACGATGCCTATCGAAATGCCGCTAGCGCCGACCAGCGAGCCCCCGGCCGACAGCCCTGTTGCGCCGGAACCGGGCATGCTGCCCCCGTCAACCGAGGAGGCCAGCGTGCAGACAATGCCCGCCGAGCCCTCGCAGGTGCATCCCGGCGCGCTGCTGATCCCCGTGACCGGCATAGTCTCGGCGCAACTGAGCGACACCTTCAACGACAAGCGCGGCACCGACCGCATCCACGAAGCGCTCGACATCATGGCGCCGTTGAAGACCCCGGTAGTCGCCGTCGACGACGGCAAGGTGGTGAAACTCTTCACCAGCGTGCCCGGCGGCCTCACCGTCTACCAATACGATGCCAGCGGCACCTTCGCCTACTACTACGCACACCTGGACAGCTATGCAGCCGACCTGGAAGAGGGCCAGGAATTCAAGCGCGGCGACCTGCTCGGCTACGTCGGCGCCACCGGCAACGCCAACCCGCTTGCGCCGCACCTGCATTTCGCCATTTTCCTGCTCGGCCCCGAGAAGCAATGGTGGAAAGGCACGGCAATCAACCCCTACCCCCTATTCCAACGCTGAGTCCGACGACGCCTCGCCCTGCAGGCTATGCAGCTACTGCCGTAGCCGAATGTAACGGCTAGGGCATGTGCCGATGCGTTGGGATGAGCGGGCATGCCCGCGAATTCAAGCGGTAAGCAAGCTTCGCGACCAAGGTGGATCGACCGTCAACAACACAGGTGGCGAGGCGGCGTATTGCTTCGCGAGGACGCCCCGGGTGTCATGGCGCCGGCGCTCCGCAGACAAGAACGGGTTTCGACGCCAATCAGCGGATTGGCTGTGGCTGGCTGTTGCCGCAAGACAAGCAGCCAAGACCGGCGCAAAGGGAAATGGCAATTAGCCATAAAACGCTGGTCGCGGCGCAGAGCCTTCAGGCGGGTTCAACCCTTGTAATGAAGCCCCCGCTGGCTGGACGCCAGTTGAGTTCCTTCAGGCACCCGTTGCAGAAACGCTGCAGGCCGCGGCCGCTGGCAAACGTGTCCTGATGAGCCTGATAGCTAGGCCGATAGAGCGCTCGACCGGGTGCATGCCCCCCTCACAGCACCATCGATCCAGTTGAGGCATCGGAATAGAGCGGGCGGTTGCATGCGTATAGCCGTCCTGCACTGGGCGTTGCCGCCCTGGCCACTCTGCAGTTCACGAAACGGGGCCAGGCGGATCACGGGGGTAAAGTTTCTTATCGGCCTTGTTCCTTGCAGGACTCGCCTGTTGCGACAGCGCCCAAGGAGTCACACATCCTCAGGTGCTGTGGGCGGAAGAGACTCACCGAAGAGCAAGCCGGCGGTTTCCACCTCCAGCATCAACAAGACCATTTCGGTCAATTCGTCATCGGGCCGTTGCCCAGCGTAGAAGTCATGCAGCGCCTTGGCGAAGGGAATGCGCAGGTCCTGGTTTTCTTCCCCGGCGCTATCGCTGTGTTGCATCAACTCGCCAATGGCGCGCATCACAGCCGCTTGCCACCGCGCGGTGGTCCTCGGACCACCGGCGGTGATGGTAAGCAGCTTATCCTTCGCGAGCTGGCGAAGGGCTCGTTCCCGCAATGGCCTAAGCGGCCTTGGTTTGCGAGTGATCTTTGACATACCGGACGATATCCAGCGTTTCCTGGCGGAACTGCTCGTAATCGATCTGCTGGGCGTTGATGAAGGTGCTGCCCATCATGGTCACCGCCCCCATCAAGCTGGCTTCGGCAATTTCCTCGTCGCTCGCGCCAAACAAGCGCGCGGCTTCGGTATGGAACAGGCTGCAATACTTGCAACGAGTCGCACCGGACACTGCCAGACCTATCAATTCCTTGTACTTGTTGGGAATCTTGGTCTCCGCCAGCCAGAAGTCCCGAGCCACGCCCCAGAATCCGCTCGCGCCACCTTCCGGCATCTGTTTGATCCACTCGGGTACCCGACCCAGGGTCTGTTCAATTTCCCGGTAGGTATTTTGAATGGCCATTTTACTACCCCCCTTCTCTCGTTGGAGAGATCTGCTTCAGAGGTGTAATAAGTATAGTTCGCCGACTCACCTGCACGGCTCAGCGGCCAGACAGCAATCACAGGACGCGGATAACTCCATAATAAACAATAAGATAATTTTAGATTTTCTGGGCGCAACGAACGACCGCTAAGTCCCTGCCGCTATCGAAGGGATACCCGAAACCACCCGCTTGCTGGCGGTGCAGGGCGCGAAACGCGATGGCGCATGCACCGCCTCGCCCAGGCCTGCGGTGGTTACGCTAGAGGTGTCCGTGCAACGCCTTCTCGAACAACCGACTGTAATCGCTCGCGCTAAAGGTTATCGGATTGGACCCGGCCGAGGGGTCGACTTCGGCCATTTGCCCGATCTGCTCGATGCGGCTGTCGTCGATGCCGATCTGCGCCAGGCTGTGGGGGATGCCGACTTCGTTGCGCAGGTGCAGCACCCAGTCGAGTACGCCGATAAAGCCTAGCCTGGACAGGTTGAGGTAACGCGCCAGGCGTTCCATCTGTGGCTCGATGCTGACGCGGTTGGCTTGCAGTACGTAGGGCATCAGCACCGCATTGAGCAGGCCGTGGTGGGCGTCGTACAGCGCACCGAGGGGATGGGCCAGAGCGTGCATGGCGCCGAGGCCGCGCTGGAAGGCGGTGGCGCCCATGGTCGAGGCCACCAGCATCTGCAGGCGTGCCTCGACATCGCTGCCCTTGGCCACCGCGCGCGGCAGGTACTGCTGGACCAGGCGCATGCCTTCCAGGGCGATGCCTTCGGCCATGGGGTGGAACAATGGCGAGCAGTAGGCCTCGAGGCTGTGCGACAGGGCGTCCATGCCGGTGGCGGCGGTGATCTTCGGCGGCAGACCGATGCTCAGTTGCGGGTCGAGGATGACCAGGGCCGGGAGCATCCTGGGGTGGAAGATGATGCGCTTGATGTGTTCGACCTCGTCGGTGATCACCGAGGCGCGACCGACTTCCGAGCCGGTGCCGGCGGTGGTCGGCACCGCCACCACTGGCGCCATGCCGGCGACGTCGACCCGGTTGCAGTTGTCGCCGATGTCCTCGAAGTCCCACAGCGGGCGGCTCTGGCCGACCATCAGGGCGATGGCCTTGCCGGCGTCCAGCGCCGAGCCGCCGCCGAAGGCGATCACGCCGTCGTGGCCGCCGGCCTTGAAGGCGGCGACGCCATCGGTCACGTTCTGCCCGGTGGGGTTGCTCTTGATCGCCGCGAACAGACCGGCCTTGAGGCCGTCGTCGCGGCATTGCAGCAGGGCGTGATCGATCATCGACAGGGCGGCGAGGCCGGGGTCGGTGACCAGCAGCGGCGCGCTCATGCCGAGGGCGCGGCAGGCTTGCGGCAGTTCGGTGATGCGCCCGGCGCCGACGTGGATCGAGGTCGGGTAGTTCCAGTTCATGCGGTACTGATTCAGGTCCATGGGACGCCTCATAACTGGGTCTTGAAGTGGAAGGATTTCGGCCGGGTCAGGTGCTCGTAGCCGATGCTCGACAGACTGCAGCCGCGCCCAGAGTGCTTCACCCCGGTCCAGGCTAGGGCCGGGTCCAGGTAGTCGCAGCGGTTGAGGTACACGGTACCGGCCTCGACCCGCTCGGCCAGGGCCAGGGCGGCCTCGATGTCGCGGCTGAAGATCGCGGCGCTGAGGCCGAACTCGCTGTCATTCATCAGCGCCACAGCCTCCTCGTCGTCCTTGACCTTCTGGATGCCGACCACCGGGCCGAAGGATTCCTCGGTCATCACCCGCATGCCGTGGTAGACGTCGGTCAGCACCTGCGGCGCCAGGTAGGCGGAGCCGGGGCGATCAAGGGCAAAGCTGGCCGGGGCGATATGGGCAACCGCGCCCTGGGCCACGGCCTCGTTGATCTGCCGCCGGACGAAATCCGCCGCCTCGGCGCGCACCAGCGGGCCGAGGGTGGTTTCCGGGTCGTCGGAGCGGCCCAGCTTGTAGTGCCTGACCAGCGCCACCGCCTGTTCGACGAAGGCGTCGTACAGCGACTCATGCACGTAGATGCGCTCGATGCCGCAGCAGGATTGCCCGGAGTTGAAGAAGGCGCCGTCGATCGTGGTTGCCACCGCGTGGGCCAGATCGGCATCTGCACGCACGTAGGCCGGGTCCTTGCCGCCCAGTTCCAGGCCGACACTGATGAAGCGCCCCGCCGCCGCGCGCTCGACCATGGCGCCGCCCGGCACCGAGCCGGTGAAGGATACATGCTGAATCGCCGGTGCCTGGATCAGCTGCTCGGTATCGGCGTGGCTCAGGTGCAGGTATTGAAAGACCCCATCCGGCAAGCCGGCTTCGCTGAAGGCCTCGACCATGCGCTCGGCGCACAGCGGGGTCTGCGCCGAATGCTTGAGCAGCACCGCATTGCCGGCCAGCAGCGCCGGCACCACCGCGTTCACCGCCGTCAGGTAGGGATAGTTCCAGGGCGCGATGACCAGGGCCACGCCGAGCGGTTCGCGGCGGATAAAGCGGGTGAAGCCGGGTTGCTCGGGCAACTGGATGTCGGCCAGGGCGCTTGCGGCGATATCCGCCATATAGCTGGCACGCTCGACGAAGCCGCGGATCTCGCCGGCGGCGTAGCGGATCGGCCGGCCCATCATCCAGCACAGTTCCTCGGCGAGTTGCTCCTCCCTGGCGGCGAAGGCGGCGATGGCCAGGCGGCCGATGGCGACCCGCTCGACCAGCGGGGTCTGCTGCCAGCCCTTCTGCGCCAACGCGGCCGTGGCCAGGGCCGCCTGGATTTCACTGCCCGCCGCCAGCTCGCGCTCGACATACACCGAGCCGTCGATAGGGGATATGCATTGCAGCTTGCTCATTACCACACTCCAGAACGGATCACCCGGGCACGCACCCAGCGCCACCAAGGCGGCTGGTGCAGCCCGGTGATTCAGATGATTTCAAAGTAGCGATCCAACTCCCAATCGCTGACATGCCGACGGTATTCACGTTCCTCCCATTCGCGGCTGGCGGCGAAATGCTCGACGAACGGATCGCCGAACAACTCGCGGGCCGCCGTGGACGCTTTCAGACGCTGCGCCGCATCCCACAGGGTGCGCGGCAGGGCTAGCTCCGGCGGGTGCTGCTGGGCGTAGGCATTGCCAACCACCGGATCGCTCGGTTGCCACTGCTGCATCACCCCGTACAGGCCGGAGCCGATGGCCACGGCGAGGGTCAGGTAGGGATTGCCATCCGCCGCGCCGAGGCGATATTCCTGGCGTTGCGATTTGTCGCTACCGGGAATCACCCGCAGCGCCGCGGTGCGGTTCTCCACCCCCCAGGTCGCGTCGGTCGGCGCCCAGAAACCGGGAATCATCCGCCGATAGCTGTTCAGGGTTGGCGCCACCATGCACAGGAACTCCGGCATCAGGCGCTGCTGGCCGGCCAAGAACTGACGCTGGATCAGGCTCATGTTGTGCGCCTGACTCGGGTCGTGGAAGGCCGACTTGCCGCTGGCGCGGTCGCGCAGCGATACATGAATGTGGCCGCTCTGCCCCGGGTACTTGCCCGACCACTTGGCCATGAAGGTGGCCATCAGGCCGTTGCGCTGGGCCAGCACCTTCATGAAGGTCTTGAACAGCGCCCCCTTGTCGCCTGCGGCTTCGGCATGGTCATAGGCGATGGCCGCTTCCAGCACGCCGGGGCCGGTCTCGGTGTGCAGGCCTTCGATGGGGAAGTCCATCTGCTCGGCCATTTCGAGAATTTCGTGATACAGCTCGGCATGCACCGAATTGCGGATCATCGAATAGCCAAACCAGTCCGGAGTGAAGGGCTTGAGGTTGCGGTAACCCTTTTCCCGCGCCGACTCCGGGGTTTCATCGAACATGAAGAATTCGTATTCCAGCGCTGCGAAAGGATCGAAACCCATCGCCTGACAACGCTCGATCACCCTGCGCAGGGTGGCGCGGGGACAGACCTGCTCGGCGCCCTCGGCGAACTCGCAGATAAACAGCAGCATGCCATTCTCGAAGGGAATGTCGCGGCAGGTATGCGGCAAAACGCGTACCGGGGCGTCCGGGTAGCCGGTGTGCCAGCCGGTGTAGCTGGCGTTGTCGTAGAGCTGATCCTTGACGTCCCAGCCGAGTACTACGTCGCAGAAAGCGAATCCCGAGTCCAGTGCGGAGAAAAACTTGCTGCGGCTCAGGTACTTGCCGCGCATCACGCCATCGTTATCGAACACCCCGACCTTGATGTGACTGAGACCGCGCTCCTCGACGATGCGCCTGGCGTCCTCGTTGGTTTTTACATCCCGCGGATTGAGCATATGCACCCCTTGGTCTTGTTATTGCCGACCTCCACTGTCGGCTGGTTGGGTCCGAGCATCCTGGCCTGCGCCAGCGATGCCGCCCCGTAACGCATCACGCCCGCACCCTCGTCGGCAGGGGTGCGGGCGCAATGGCCTATGGCTCAGTAGCGATAGGGCGGACCGGCCTTGGCCATCAGCGCATTGTATTTCTTGAAGATCTCAACGACCTTGGCCGCACGCGGACTGGTCTTGGCGATCTCGTCCCAGAACTTCTGCGCCTCGGCTTCGACCGTGGCCCACTCGGCATCGGGGATGGTGGTCAGCTCAAGCTTGCCGCCTTCGACCCGCAGTTGCGCTTCGCCGCCCCAGTACCAGTGCTGGCGATAGTAGTGGGAGCTGTCCATGCACAGTTTGAACAGGGTCTTGAGGTGCTCGGGTACTTCGGCCCACTTCTCCGAGTTGGCGAAATAGGAGCCGATCCAGGCCCCGGAGATGTTGTTGGTGAGGAAGTACTTGGTCACGTTGGCCCAGCCAACGGTGTAGTCCTCGGTGATGCCCGACCAGGTGATGCCGTCCAGCTCGCCGGTCTGCACCGCCACTTCGACATCCTCCCAGGGCAGGGTCACCGGGATCACACCGAAACGGGAGAGAAATTTACCGGCGGTGGGGAAGGTAAAGATGCGTTTGCCCTTGAGGTCGGCCAGGCTTCTGATCGGCTCGACGGTGGCGAAATGGCACGGGTCCCAGGCACCGGCACCTAGCCAGGTAACGCCCTCAACCTCGCCGTAAGCCTCCTCCCAGATCTGCCGCAGGCCGTACTTTTCGAACAGCACCGGCACGTCCAGGCTGTAGCGGGTGGCGAATGGAAAGTAGCCACCGAATACCGAAACATCCACCGGTGCGGCGATCGAATCGTCGTCGCTCTGCACCGCATCGATGGTGCCGCGCTGCATGGCGCGGAACAGTTCGCCAGTGGGCACCAGCTGGTCGGCGTAATAGAGCTGGATCTCCATCTGGCCGTTGGCTGCCTGATTGAAGGCATCGATGGACGGTTTGATCACATGCTCGCCGAGGGCCGGACCGGCATAGGTTTGCAGGCGCCAGGTGATCTTCTTTGGCTCCTCGGCGTAGATGTGCGCCGACCCCAGAGCGGTGGCCCCCACCGCGCCAGTGGTGACCGCGGCGGTCTTGAGGAAACTGCGTCTCGTACTCATGCGGTTATCTCCAATAGTGTCAATTCAGATGTCATACATCCGCATAGCACCACTGCGACCCGGCTAGGTCGGTGCAGCGTTTCAGGTGGGCAACTTGATCCTCATGGGTGGCTGTACATGGGTGGTTCGCCGCAACAATCCAATCGTTATTTACTGCCGTTCCTGAATTCGTGGGTTCAACGTGCGTAGTGCCACTGCGGTAGCCACAGCGCCAGTTGCGGAAACACCATCACCAAAATCAATGCCAGGACCATCACCAGCACGAAGGGCGTAACCGAGACGTAGATGTCCCTCAACGTCACTTCCGGCGGAGCCATGGCGCGCATAAGGAACAGGTTGTAGCCAAAGGGCGGGGTCATATAGGCGATCTGGCAGGTTATGGTGTAGAGCACGCCGTACCAGATCAGGTCGAAGCCCAGGGCGCCGACCAACGGCACATAGAGCGGTGCGACGATCACCAGCATGGCGGTGTCGTCGAGAAACATGCCCATGATGATGAACGACAATTGCATCATGATCAGCACCTGCCACGGCCCCAGGCCAAGGCGGTCGATAAAGAACCCCTCGATGGCTTTCACCGCGCCGAGACCATCGAATACCGCGCCGAAACACAGGGCGGCGAGAATGATCCACATGAACATGCAGGTGATGCCGAGGGTCTTGCGCAGGGTTTCCTCCATCACCTGGGCGGTCAGCCTGCGCTTGACCAGGGCAGCCAGGGTTGCCGCCGCCGCGCCCACCGCCGAGCTTTCGACCAGACTGGTGATGCCCATCAGGAACAAGCCAGTCATCGAGAAGAAGATAAACAGCGGGGCGATGCCGGCCCTGAGCAAGCGGACCTTCTCGCCCCAGCTGATCTGCTGGCGCTCCTCTTCCGGCAGGGCAGGCCCCAACGCCGGGTTCAGACGGCAACGGATGACGATATACAGCACGAACATGCTCGCCATCATCAGCCCGGGAAAGACCCCGGCCAGCCACAGTTGGCCCACCGGCTGACGGGCGATCATGCCGTACAGCACCAGCACCACGCTGGGCGGAATGAGGATGCCCAGCGAACTGCCGGCCTGGATCACCCCGGTGACCATGATCTTGTCGTACCCGCGGCGCAGCAGCTCAGGCAAGGCGATGCTGGCACCGATGGCCATGCCGGCCACGCTCAGCCCGTTCATCGCCGAGATCGCCACCATCAGGGCGATGGTGCCAATGGCCAGGCCTCCGTGCAACGGCCCCATCCAGACGTGGAACATGCGGTAGAGGTCATCGGCCAGACCGGACTCGGAGAGCATGTAACCCATGAACACGAACATCGGCAGGGTCAGCAGCGGGTACCACTTCATCAACTTCATCGCGGCGCTGAAGGCCACTTCGGCACCACCGTCGCCCCACAGCAGCAGGGCGGCGGCGACCGCGACGAAACCGATGGCGCCGAACACCCGCTTGCCGGTGAGCAGCAGCAGCATCATCGTGGAAAACATCAACAGCGCGATGAGTTCGTAACTCATTAAAGCGTCTCCCCGCGGGCCGCGGCGAGATCCCTGAAAAAGGTCGCAATCGACTGCAGCAGCATCATTGCCACACCGAAGGTCATGATGATCTTGATGGGCGCCATATACGGCGACCAGGCCGAGTAGCTGGTTTCGCCATACTGAAGGGCATAGGCCGTGGAGGAGATCCCGCCATAGAGCAGGAACACCAGATAGAAAATCAGGAAGCCTATGGTGATGGCATCCATCATCGCGGCGGTGCGCGGCGACCAACGGCTATAGAACAGGTCCATGCGCACATGGGCATCGAGTTGCATGGAGTAACCGCCGCCCAGGAGGAAGTAGGCGACCATCAGGAACTGCGCGACTTCCAGGGTCCAGATCGCCGGATCGGCGAAGGTCTTGCTGACCGAGGAATACAGCAGAACCGCCAGCATCACGAAAATCAGGTACATGGCAATGCGGCCGATGAACCGGTTCATCGCGTCCACGGCTCGCACGAACACCTGTATGGCCTTGGGCATGCCACCTACCCGCAAAAATTGGTTATTCCGAAACTCTAGTTGAACATTCGATAAAGCCAACTTTAACTGGGCAATAACTGGGCAATCTGCCAGCAGCCGGAGCCCGGCAGCACGGTTTAACCTGACGCTGCGAGGCTCCTTGCGCCCTTACAACCCGGCGTCGTGCAGGCGCCGGGCATGCGCCACGAACAACCCCACTGGATCGGCGCCCTTGCCGACCAGGCCGAAGGTCTGGTTGACGATATCGAAGTGGTCGAGCGGAAAGTCATCGCCGATTACCGTGCCCAGGTGCGAGCTGTAGCGCCCGACCATCCCGTCGCAATGCCCGGCTTCGCGGCGAAAGGTACGAGCGAACATTCGGCAGGCACGGTTTGGTCCGTCGAAGCGGTTGCCGCCACGATCGGTGATGCCCGGTTGCAAGGTGCCGGACCAGGAGTAATAGCGCACGCCATTGACCTCGGCCGCACCCTCGCCGCCCCAGGTGGCCGGCAGGCCGTGGGGGAATTGACGATTGAAGGCGGCGACGCCCTCGGTGGTCAGTGACTGCTGGGCGGCGGCGACATCGACGGGCAGGCGCGGGCCTGTGTAGCCGGTCTCCAACCAGGCCATGCAACGGGCTACGCCGCGCAGCACGACGGTCAAGAACCGCTCGCGCCAGCTGCCATGGGGCGCCTTGCGCTGGAGAAAGTCAGCCAGCTCAGAACCATGATTGGGACCGGCTACCGAGGTCACCGAAGCCACCCACTCGGGTTTCAGAGCGGCGGCGTAACGCGCAGTCAGCGCGCCCTGGCTATGACCGATCAGGTGCACCCTGTCGGCACCGGTTTCCTTGAGTATCTGGGCGATCCGTTCGAGCAGTTGCTCGCCTCGCACCTCACTGGAGTGCACCGCGGACACCAGCACCGGGAAGACCCTGGCGCCCTGGCGGCGTAGCGCCGCGATGATGCCGAACCAGTAGGAATAACCGAGCAAACGGATGAAGCCGAGCAAGCCCGGCACCAACACCAGGGGGTAACGTGGCGCAGTGGTAGTCGACATATTTGATCATCCCTGTTTGAAACAGATGGCTCGGCGCCGCTGGCAGCAACGCCGATATGTGCGCAAGGTGCGGCCAACCATAACCCGAAGTCGGCGCAAACATGCGTGCAGGGCAGTGCACCGACGCCACAATCACCAGGATCGATGGACACTATCAGAGCGCTTAACTTCTAATCCGCAGCCAGGCCCCTAGTATTGGCTCCCATAGCCATTGATCCCCACGTGGAGGAGCCAATCATGCAACGTACCATTGTCATCAGCCTGCTGCTGGGACTGTTCGCCGGTAATGCGGCGGCATTGCCGAGCCAGTACCCGATGCCCTTGCTCGGTGAAGCAAGAGACAGTCAGCCAGAAACCCTGCCGCAGGATCGCCATGTCGCAGCAGGCGGTGCCGCGCGCCTGCTGGAACAGCGGCACAACGCCTGAGTACGCACCTCAGAGTACCGCGAGCATCCACAACGGTAGCGTCAGCGCCGCCAGCACGGTGGAGAGAAAGATCGCCGAGCTGACATTGCGCGTGTCTTCCGGGGTTTTCGCGAAGGCCAGGATATTAACCCCACTGGAGCACGCCGCCAGCAGCACCGGCAGCTAATAGGCCAAGAGCAACATCGGCGACAGGCCGTCGCCCAGGGCGGCCTTGGCAATGCCGGCGAACAGCAGCGTCGGCATAAACAGCTTGAAGGTGATAGTGGCCAGCCCGGCCGCCGACTCGGCGCTCAACCACTGGCGCCAGCCGAGCAGATAGCCCAGCACGATCAACACGAAGATCGGCAGAATCGCCAGCACAACCAGCATCAATCCAGATACTTCCGAAGCACGCGAGCAAACCGCCAACACTCATTTTGAAGGCGCGCAAGCATACCCGCGCGCCTGGCGAATTACGACAGAGCGCTGGCCAGGCTTCGCTCCCCAAGGGCTGTCGGGATTTCCCGGACCCAGGCGACTCACGCGACCTATCGGCATAGCGCGCATAGTCCGCGGCAACAGGCCAAGGCACCGCGCCAGGGCGGCCCGCCTACAGAAATCCCATCGCCTGGGCAGGCCAGCGGCCATTGCACCAAAACAATGCAGGCATCTCGGGTACGCACCGAAACAACCCCGCCTGACGCCCCATTGCGGCCGCCACCCGACGCGCAGGCCGCTACCGGCCTGGGCTCGCGCCGCTTGGCAAGGCCCTTGCTCTGTTCAGCGGCATCATCCTGCCGGAAACTGCCCCCATGCTGGTGATCCACCAACGCATCGCCGCCCAGGAGCACTGGGACGCGGAACTTGAATTGACCTTCGAGGCTCGCAGCAAAAGCCGCCTGCGCTGCTTCAGCCGCAGTGGCGAAGACGTCGGCCTGTTCCTCGAACGTGGCCAGCCGCCCTTGCACGACGGCGAATGCCTGAGGGCCGAAGACGGCCGCACCGTGCGCGTCTGCGCCCGCACCGAACAGTTGCTGCACGTCACCTGCGCCAATCCCTTCGAGCTGATGCGCGCGGCCTATCACCTGGGCAACCGCCACGTCGCCCTGCAACTGGGCGACGGCTGGCTACGCCTGCCCGACGACTACGTGCTCAAAGCCATGCTCGAGCAACTGGGCGCCCAGGTCACGCTGATCGAAGCGCCCTACCAGCCCGAGCAAGGCGCCTATGGCGGCGGCCACCACCACTCCCATGCCGGTGATGCCGAATTCAGCTACGCGCCGCGCCTGCATCAGTTCGGGGCACGCAAGTGAACAAGGCCTGGGCGCTACTCAGGCTGGCCAGCCCGCAATTACCCATCGGTGGCTACAGCTACTCGCAAGCCCTGGAAATTGCGGTCGAGCAAGGTCAGGTCGCTAACGCCGAGAGCGCCAAAGGCTGGATCGCCGATCAACTCCTGCTCAACCTGGCGCGCTTCGAGGCGCCGCTGCTACTGGCCCACTGCACGGCTGCAGTCGCCGACGACTGGGCGACCCTGCAGAGCCTCGCTGCCCAGCAGCGCGCCAGCCGCGAAACCCGCGAACTGCGCCAGGAAAGCCGGCAGATGGGCTATTCCCTCGAGCAGCTGCTAAGCGGCTTGCCCGAGTTGGACCCGGCTGCCCGCGCGCTGTTTGCCGAACTGCCGGAACCCGGCCTGGCCGTGGCCTGGGCGCTGGCCGCCCGGGCCTGGCGGATCAATCCGCAGGACGCCCTCGCGGCCTGGCTGTGGGGGTGGCTGGAGAACCAACTGGCGGTACTGATGAAAACCCTGCCACTCGGCCAGCAAGCCGCGCAACGCCTGACCTCGGCGCTGTTGCCGATGCTCGAACTGGCGCAACAGCAGGCAACCCAACGGCCACCCGAACACTGGGGCAGCGCCGCCTTCGGCCTAACCCTGGCCAGCATGGCGCACGAGCGCCAGTACAGCCGTCTATTCCGTTCTTGATAAGGAAAAAAACATGAACAGCCAACCCCTGCGCATCGGCATCGGCGGCCCGGTAGGTTCCGGCAAGACCGCCCTGACCCTGGCCCTGTGCCTGGCCCTGCGCGAACGCTACAACCTGGCCGTGGTGACCAACGACATCTACACCCAGGAGGACGCCCAGTTCCTGGTGCGCAATGAAGCCCTGGCGCCGGAGCGGATCATCGGCGTGGAAACCGGTGGTTGCCCGCACACGGCGATCCGCGAGGACGCCTCGATCAACCTGGAGGCGGTCGACCAGCTCAACCGGCGCTTCCCCGGCCTCGACCTGATCATCGTCGAATCCGGCGGCGACAACCTGTCGGCCACCTTCAGCCCGGAATTGTCCGACCTGACCATCTACGTCATAGACGTCTCGGCCGGCGACAAGCTGCCGCGCAAGGGCGGCCCGGGCATCTGCAAATCCGACCTGCTGGTGATCAACAAGATCGACCTGGCCCCCCTGGTCGGCGCTTCCCTCGAGGTGATGGAGCGCGACACCCTGAAGATGCGCGGCGCCAAGCCCTTCGTCTTCAGTAACCAGAAGGTCGGCTTGGGCCTCGACGAGATCATCGCCTTCATCGAACGCCACGGCATGCTCAACGTCGCCTGAGCCGAGCCACTTCCCCCCCGTAAGGAGACCCCATGACCCTGCGCCAATCGCTGTTCGCCCTCGCCCTGCTCCTCAGCCCGGCTGCGGCCTTCGCCCACACCGGCCATGAGCATGCCGGCGTGCTGGCCGGCCTGGCCCACCCGCTCTTGGGCCTCGACCATTTGCTGGCGATGCTCGCCGTCGGTCTCTGGGCCGCACAGCAGGCAGGCGCGGCGCGCTGGGCGCTGCCCCTGACCTTCGTCGCCAGCATGCTGCTCGGCGGTCTGTTCGGCTTTGCCGGCATGCACATTCCGCTGATGGAGACCGGCATCGCCGGCTCGCCACTGGCCTTCGGCCTTCTGGTGGCGGTGGCCGCGCGCCTGCCGATGGCCCTGTCACTCGGCCTGACCGCGCTATTCGCCCTGACCCACGGCGTGGCCCATGGCCTGGAACTGCCGGCCCTGACCAGCCCCTGGCGTTACGCACTCGGGTTCGTCATCGCCACCGCCGCCTTGCACGCCAGTGGCTACCTCATGGTGCGCATGCTGCCGCAAGTGGCGGCGCCACTGCTGTTGCGGCTGGCGGGCGTTGCCTCGGCGGTCAGCGGCGCGTGGCTGCTGGCCAACTCGCCATAGACCCTGTGCTCACGGACAAGCTCTGCGACCGCTAGTGGGGGATGACGCTGTATCCATCCGCCACTAGCGATGGAGAATGAACCCGAGCCTATTCTCGCGGCCCGGGATAAGCCTTGGTGCAATCCGGCATGGCGCTGGCCGCAATGGTCTGCCGCCTGGCGCCATCCACCTCTCGCCCGGTGCCGATTGCTTTGGCATAGTCCGGTTGCCGGCCGCGCTTCGCTCCCGAACAGGTGGACATCCCCATGCTGCGCTTCGCTCGTTTTCTTCTCGCCCCGTTGCTGTTGATCGCCATCGCCGTACTGGTGCTCGCCCTGACCAGCAGGCCGGCGACACAACCGGCAGTGCTGGCGGCATTCGCCGATCAGCCGCTGGTAATTGCCCATCGCGGCGGCAAGGGCCTGTGGCCGGAAAACAGCCTGTTCGCCTTCGAGCGCGCCCGGGCCTTGGGCGTGGACATGCTGGAAATGGATCTGCAACTGTCCAGCGACGGCGAACTGGTGGTGATTCACGACAGCACCTTGGAACGCACCACCAATGGGCAAGGCGCCGTGGTCGCGCACAGCCTGGCGGAACTGCAGGCACTGGACGCCGGTTACCGCTGGAGCGCCGATGGCGGCGCAAGCCATCCCTACCGCGACCAGGGCATTGCCATTCCCAGCTTTGCCGAAGTGCTGGAACGCTTTCCAGACATGCCCAAGGTGATTGAGCTCAAAGCCCCGGATGCCGGCATGGCAGCGCAACTGTGTGCAGCCATCGTGGCTAACGACCAAGGGGACCGGGTGCTGGTCGGCAGTTTCCATGAACGCAGCCTGCAGTCGTTCCGCCAACACTGTCCGCAAGTCGCCACCGCCGCAGGCCCCGGTTCGATACGCCTGTTGCTGGCGCTCAACTGGCTGGGACTGGGCAGCCTGCTGTCGCCGTCCTACCAGGTGCTGCAAATTCCCGAGCGCCATAGCGGCGTGCAGATCGTCAGCCCGCGCCTGCTGCACACCGCCCAGGCGCGAGGCCTGAGCGTGCAACTGTGGACCATCAACGAACAACCGGCGATGCGCCGCCTCCTCGAGCAAGGCGCCCGCGGCCTGATCACCGATTACCCCGATCGCGCCTTGCAACTGCTCGGCCGCTCGACCCAGCTCGGTGCGCTGGATCAGTAACCCATGCTGCAATTGAGCAAAAAACCAGCAACTACGGCCACGCCTAGTCCTGTGTGGCCTGGGTACAAGCGCGCTCAGCTTATCCACAGATCGCTCCACAGCTGCACTGGATAACTATCCTGGCAGTGTCCGGCACACCGGACAAACCCTTGAAATAACTGGATTATTCCTTGACCAGAAGCCGCTAGCCGTGTCCTCTCCGGGCGTTCGGCTGGATTGATCAAAAGCTGATCAACCCGCGCAAAGTCAGGCCTGGCGAGGCATTCAGCCAGGCATACAGAGTTACCCACAGGCCTACCCACAATAGTCGTGGACAACTTTGTGCTTTTATCCCCAGCCCTGGGATAACTCAGCCAAGCAACTGTTTTCACAATAAAAATCAGGCTGGTCAAAAAACATACAAGCAGCCCGGACAGCCGCGCAACTAAGCCTGCATGCGTCTACACCCACCTTATCCACAGCTCGCTCCACAGTCTTTGTGGGCAACTCGATGGAATACTTATTCACTTGCCCAGCGCTCCCTGAAACTATCGCCATCATCGAGACAATCAACCAGCCTGAACCCCACCAGGGTTGTAGCCTGAGCACCAGGCAACAGGAGAAAAACCATGCCCCTGAATGAGTTGCTACGCAGCCTGCTCGTCGCCTATGCCGCAGGCGCCTGCGGCAACAGTGCCGAATGAACAGCCTGAACGCTTGGTAGACGCCCGCAGACTGGCTAACCTGTGAACCCTTTCACCATCAGGAAGCCAGCATGACTTTGCGTTCAATTTGCGTGTTCTGCGGCGCCAGCCCCGGCGCCCAGCCGATCTACCGCCAGGCGGCAGCAGACCTCGGCCGTCATCTCGCGGAACAGGGGCTGCGCCTGATCTATGGTGGCGGCGCGGTTGGCCTGATGGGGGTGGTCGCCGATGCGGCCATGGCCGCTGGCGGCGAAGTCATCGGCATCATCCCGCAGAGCCTGGAACGCGCCGAAATTGGCCATCAAGGCCTGACCCGCCTGGAAGTGGTGGATGGCATGCATGCGCGCAAAGCCCGCATGGCCGAACTCAGCGATGCGTTTATCGCCCTGCCCGGTGGCCTCGGCACCCTGGAAGAATTGTTCGAGGTGTGGACCTGGGGTCAACTCGGCTATCACCGCAAGCCGCTTGGCCTGCTCGATGCGGGCGGTTTCTACGGCAAGCTCGGCGAATTCCTCGATCATCTGGTCAGCGAACGCTTCGTGCGCGCCCAGCACCGCGCCATGCTGCAACTCGGCGAGTCGCCGGAGGAACTGCTGCAGCTGTTGCGTAGCTGGCACCCGAGCGGCGAGCCCAAGTGGGTGGAGCGCGCACCCGACTGAGGGCCGCTAGAGCGCCGAATGCAGCTGGACTTCCTCGACGGCATCGGCACGGCTTGGCGGCGCCACGTCGGTCAGCTCGCTGATCAGCGCCCACTGCTGGTCGAGCTCCTTGCTGACTTCCTCCAGCCTGACGATCATCCGCGAGCCGGCGCCGCGCACACTGGGGTCGGTGCTGCGCATCAAGTCGAATGACAGGGAGGTTATCGCGGCGGTCAGGTGGGTGAGGCTGCGCGAGGTGTGCGCGAGAAGTTCGCTGAGCTGCTGTTCTTTGGGTGACATATCGGCCTTTCCTTGGCAGGTAGTTGCAGTGTGCATAAATCCTGCGAAGACTCTCGCAGGCACCTGATGCAGTGGTCAAGATATTATTCCAGGCGCTTTCAGCTCAAGCCGCATGGCCCCCCGCTACCGTGATCATGTGGCCGGATGTACGCTGCCACCTTGACCCGGCAAGTGGCACTGGCCTACGCAGGCCGGCGCACATCCGTTACCATCGCGCCACTCACGCAAAGAGATGCGGCATGTATATCTATCGATTGGTTCTGATCCTGGTAGTGGGGATCTACCTGTTCTCCCCAGCGATCATGGACTGGTGGATCGACCCCAACGGCGCGTGGTACCGGCCCTATTTGCTCTGGCTGATCCTCATCGTGGTGACCTTTATCCTGCAGAGTCAACGCGATGCCGATGAACTCTGATCCGCCGCAACAGACCCTAATGACCGCCATATACCTTTTCCCGCAGAGTCAACGTGATGCTGACGAGCTTTAGCCTTAGCCAGCTGATCCTGATCAGCGCCGCCTACCTGCTGGTGCTGTTCGGCGTCGCCTGGGCCAGCGAACACGGCTTGATCCCGCGCGCGATCATCCGCCATCCGCTCACCTACACCCTTTCGCTCGGCGTCTATGCCAGCGCCTGGGCCTTCTACGGCACGGTGGGCCTGGCCTATCAGTACGGCTACGGTTTCCTCGCCAGCTACCTGGGGGTGTCCGGGGCCTTTCTGCTGGCACCGGTGCTGCTTTATCCGATCCTGCGTATCACCCGCACCTATCAGCTCTCGTCGCTGGCCGACCTGTTCGCCTTCCGCTTCCGCAGCACCTGGGCCGGCGCCCTGACCACCGTATTCATGCTGATCGGCGTGCTGCCCTTGCTGGCGCTGCAGTTCCAGGCGGTGGCCGACTCGATCGGCATCCTCACCCGCGAGCCGGTGCAGGAACGGGTGGCGCTGGCCTACTGCGGACTGATCATCCTGTTCACCATCCTGTTCGGCGCCCGCCATATCGCCACCCGCGAGAAACACGAAGGCCTGGTGTTTGCCATCGCCTTCGAGTCGGTGGTCAAGCTGACCGCCGTCAGCATCATCGGCATCTATGCGCTGTATGGCGTGTTCGATGGCCCGCAGGATCTGGAACACTGGCTGGTGCAGAACCAGGCCGCCCTGGCCAGCCTGCATACGCCGCTGCAGGAAGGCCCCTGGCGTACCCTGCTGCTGGTGTTCTTCGCTTCGGCCATCGTCATGCCGCACATGTACCACATGACCTTTACCGAAAATCTCAACCCGCGGGCGATGGTCAGCGCCAGCTGGGGCCTGCCGCTGTTCCTGCTGCTGATGAGCCTGGCGGTGCCCTTGATTCTCTGGGCGGGCCTCAAGCTGGGCGTCACCACCAACCCGGAATATTTCACCCTCGGCCTGGGCATCGCGGTCAACAGCCAGACCCTGGCGCTGATCGCCTATGTCGGCGGCCTGTCGGCGTCCAGCGGTCTGATCATCGTCACCACCCTGGCGCTGTCCGGCATGGTGCTCAACCATGTGGTGTTGCCGCTCTATCAGCCACCCACCGAAGGCAATATCTATCGCTGGCTGAAGTGGACCCGGCGCGCCCTGATCTTCGCCATCATCATGGCCGGTTACGGCTTCTATCTGCTGCTGGGTGCCAAACAGGACCTGGCCAGCCTAGGCATCATCGCCTTCGTCGCCACCCTGCAGTTCCTCCCCGGCGTACTCTCGGTGCTGTACTGGCCGACAGCCAACCGCCGCGGTTATATCGCCGGCCTGCTGGCAGGTATCAGCGTCTGGACCGTCAGCATGCTGCTGCCGATGCTGGGCAACCTGCAAGGCTTCTACATCCCCGCACTCAACCTGATCTATGTGCTGGACGACAGCAGCTGGCACCTGGCGGCCATTGCCTCGCTGGCGGCCAACGTCCTGGTGTTCACCCTGGTCTCGCTGTTCACCGAGGCCAGCCCCGAGGAGAAGAGTGCCGCCGAGGCCTGTGCGGTGGATAACGTGCGCCGCCCGCAACGGCGCGAACTGCTGGCCCAATCGCCACAAGAATTCGCCACCCAACTGGCCAAACCGCTCGGCGCCAAGACCGCTCAGCGTGAAGTCGAACAGGCCCTGCGCGACCTGCACCTGCCCTTCGACGAAAGCCGCCCCTATGCCCTGCGCCGCCTGCGCGACCGCATCGAGGCCAACCTCTCCGGCTTGATGGGGCCGAGCGTGGCCCAGGACATCGCCGAGACCTTCCTGCCCTATAAATCCGGCAGCGAAACCTTCGTCACCGAAGATATCCACTTCATCGAGAACCGCCTGGAGGATTACCACTCGCGCCTCACCGGCCTGGCCGCGGAACTCGACGCGCTGCGCCGCTACCACCGCCAGACTCTGCAGGAGCTGCCGATGGGCGTCTGCTCGCTGGCCAAGGATCAGGAGATCCTGATGTGGAACAAGGCCATGGAGGAACTCACCGAGATTCCGGCGCACCGCATCGTCGGCTCGCGTCTGTCGTCGCTCGGCGAACCCTGGCGCGGACTGCTGCAGCACTTCATCGAACTGCCCGATCAGCACCTGCACAAACAACGCCTGGGCCTGGACGGCCAGACCCGCTGGCTCAACCTGCACAAGGCGGCGATCGACGAACCGCTGACACCGGGCAACAGCGGCCTGGTGCTGCTGGTCGAAGACCTCACCGAAACCCAGTACCTGGAAGACAAGCTGGTGCACTCCGAGCGCCTGGCCAGCATCGGCCGCCTGGCGGCCGGAGTCGCCCACGAGATCGGCAACCCGATCACCGGCATTGCCTGCCTGGCGCAGAACCTGCGTGAGGAACGCGAAGGCGATGGCGAGCTGACCGAGATCAGCGGGCAGATCCTCGAGCAGACCAAACGGGTCTCGCGCATCCTCCAGTCGTTGATGAGCTTCGCCCATTCGGGCGGCCATCAACAGGCCGACGAGCCGGTGTGCCTGGCGCAGGTGGCGCAGGAGGCCATCGGCCTGCTGTCGCTCAATCGGCGCAGCGTCGAAGTGGAATTCTTCAACCTGTGCGACGCCGATCACTGGGTGGAGGGCGACCCGCAACGCCTCGCCCAAGTGCTCATCAACCTGTTATCCAACGCCCGAGATGCCTCGCCACCTGGTGCCGCGATCCGTGTCAGAACCGAAGCCTCGGAGCACACCGTTGACCTTATCGTTGAAGATGAAGGCAGTGGCATTCCCAAGGCGATCATCGACCGTTTGTTCGAACCCTTCTTCACCACCAAAGACCCAGGCAAAGGCACAGGGCTTGGCCTCGCGCTGGTCTATTCCATCGTGGAAGAGCATTATGGCCAAATAATAATCGACAGCCCGCTCGACCTCGAGCACCAGCGCGGCACCCGTATCCGGGTGACGCTGCCGCGGCATGTCGAAGCGACGTCCATAGCGAATTGAACCAGCGACCTGAGACCGTCGAGAGACCGAATTAATGCCCCATATTTTGATCGTCGAAGACGAAACCATTATCCGCTCTGCCCTGCGCCGCCTGCTCGAGCGCAACCAGTACCAGGTCAGCGAAGCCGGCTCGGTCCAGGAAGCGCAAGAACGCTTCAGCATTCCCAGCTTCGACCTGATCGTCAGCGATCTGCGCCTGCCCGGCGCACCCGGCACCGAACTGATCAAGCTCGCCCAAGGCAAGCCCGTGCTGATCATGACCAGCTACGCGAGCCTGCGCTCTGCCGTCGACTCGATGAAGATGGGTGCGGTCGACTACATCGCCAAACCCTTCGACCATGACGAGATGCTCCAGGCCGTGGCGCGCATCCTGCGCGATCGCCAGGAAGCCAGCCAGGCCTCGAATACACCGGCCAGCGCCGCCACTGGCCGCAGCAGCGAAAAAGTCGTCGACAACAGCAACGGCGAGATCGGCATCATCGGCTCGTGCCCGGCCATGCTGGAGATGTACAACAAGATCCGCAAAGTCGCGCCGACCGACTCCAACGTCCTGATCCAGGGCGAGTCCGGCACCGGCAAGGAACTGGTCGCACGCGCGCTGCACAACCTGTCCAAGCGCGCCAAGGCCCCCCTGATTTCAGTGAACTGCGCGGCCATCCCGGAAAGCCTGATCGAGTCCGAACTGTTCGGCCACGAGAAAGGCGCCTTCACCGGCGCCAGTGCCGGCCGTGCCGGCCTGGTCGAAGCGGCCGATGGCGGTACCCTGTTCCTCGACGAGATCGGTGAGCTGCCGCTGGAAGCCCAGGCCCGCTTGCTACGCGTGTTGCAGGAAGGCGAGATCCGCCGGGTCGGCTCGGTGCAGTCGCAAAAAGTCAATGTGCGGCTGATCGCGGCGACCCACCGCGACCTGAAAGGCCTGTCCAAGGTCGGTCAATTCCGTGAAGACCTGTATTACCGCCTGCATGTCATCGCCCTGAAACTCCCGGCTTTGCGCGAGCGAGGCAGCGACGTCAGCGAAATCGCCCACGCCTTCCTCAAGCGTCAATGCACGCGCATGGACCGTGACGACCTGCATTTCGCCCCGGATGCCGAACAGGCCATCCGTCATTACACCTGGCCAGGCAATGTGCGTGAACTGGAGAATGCCATCGAGCGCGCAGTCATCCTCTGCGAAAGCTCGGCTATCTCGGCCGAGCTACTGGGCATCGACATCGAGCTGGACGATCTGGATGACGACGACTTCATCGGCCTGCCGTCACAGACCAGCAGCACTAGCCACGAGCCGACCGAGGATCTTTCGCTGGAAGACTATTTCCAGCACTTCGTCCTCGAACACCAGGATCACATGACCGAAACCGAACTGGCGCGCAAACTCGGCATCAGCCGCAAGTGCCTGTGGGAACGTCGCCAGCGCCTGGGTATTCCACGGCGCAAGACCGGCGCGGCCACCGGCTAGCAGGCCACGGCATGAGCGGACAGGCTGGCCATCTTGCCTAAGCCCATCGAACCGAGCAGTACGTGCATGCTCGGTTCGGGCAACCTGCTGCATCCCCTGCAAGTGTCGGTTCGCCTCTTACCGCTCTATCCCCTGCACCCCTGCCGTCGCCCCTTCGCGCTCGACTGACTCACACAGCCGAAGCAGTTAGCGCCTTGCTCTGGCGCCTCGGCGCATTCCGCCCCTTCTCCACGACCCGCCGGCCGGAAGTCAATCATGAGGGGAGGGACAGATGCCGCCAGCCGGATGAGAGAGGCGGCAGTCCGCCCCTGCGTTCTCCAGGTTTTTCGACGGCCCACCGGCCAAGGCCTGGCGACATATTGTCGAGCGCAAGGTTCCCCCTGCTGTTACCGCTTCAACACCTCGTAACAAAGTGCGGGGCTTAAGGTAACGAGCACATGGCGTTTTCATCCCGAACGCCCACCCCTGAATCAGCTTAAGCCCTTGTTTTACAGGGATTCACAAAACCTGGCACGGCTCATGCTTTATCTATTGGACAACAACAATAACAAGCATCGCCCCACATAATAAAAACAAGACGTATCGACTCCAGCACAATAAAAACAACACGGCGGAGGCGCAGCTAACTGATTCTTTTGGAAAGTAATTGCCGTTGGGGCTTGCCCCACAACCAGACAGAGAACAACAAAAATGCCTCGAGGCAGATCCCGTACTGGTTGGGTCACAACACGATCATGGCAGCGTCAGCATTCAAAACAATCCGTTTGCTACTGACTCCTGGCTTGGGAGGATTTCAGACAGTCTTTGACTGGCTGGAACGGGCAACTCAACAAAAACAACAAGCCCGCAATAATAATAAAAACAAAGCACGCACCTACTTGGGGGGGAGCTTCGGCTCCCCCAGTAGCTTGTGCGAAACGCACTCTCTCCCGTCGCGTCCTACACCATCCCCCGACTCAATGCTAGAATCCGCGCCATTCCAGTGGTCAGCGTTTATCCTGGCCCGTCATTTCGTCAAACAGTGCATCCCATGCTGAAAAAGCTGTTCAAGTCTTTCCGCTCGCCCCTGCGCCGTGGCAAACACCCGCACAGCACTCCCGAAGTGCTGAGCAGTAGCCAGCACCCGATCAATCGCGGGGAAATCAGCCGCTACGCCACCAGCGTGGTCGAACGCCTGCAACACGCCGGCTACCAGGCCTACCTGGTGGGCGGCTGCGTGCGCGACCTGCTGCTCGACATCGACCCCAAGGATTTCGATGTGGCCACCAGCGCCACACCGGAGCAGGTGCGTGCCGAGTTTCGTAACGCCCGGGTCATCGGCCGCCGCTTCAAGCTGGTGCATGTGCATTTCGGCCGCGAGATCATCGAAGTCGCCACTTTCCGCGCCAATCACCCCGAGGGCGACGAGGAAGAGAACAGCAACCTGTCTTCGCGTAACGAGAGTGGGCGCATCCTGCGCGACAACGTCTATGGCAGCCTGGAAGATGACGCCCAACGCCGCGATTTCACCATCAATGCGCTGTATTACGATCCGGCCACCGAACGCATTCTCGATTACGCCAACGGCGTACACGACATCCGCAATCACCTGATCCGCCTGATCGGCGACCCGACCCAGCGTTACCAGGAAGATCCGGTTCGCATGCTGCGGGCCGTGCGCTTCGCCGCCAAGCTGGACTTCGATATCGAGAAGCACAGCGCCGTGCCGATCTACAAGTTGGCGCCGATGCTGCGGGAAATCCCGTCGGCGCGCCTGTTCGAAGAAGTACTCAAGCTGTTCCTCGCCGGCTACGCCGAGTTCACCTACGAACTGCTGGTCGACTACGGCTTGTTCGGCGAACTGTTCCCGGCCAGCGCCGCGGCGCTCAAGGCCGACCCGGACTATACCGATGCCCTGATCCGCAACGCCTTGATCAGCACCGACCTGCGCATTCAGCAGAAGAAAACCGTAACCCCGGCGTTCCTCTTCGCCGCCCTGCTCTGGCCCGCCTTGCCGGCACGCGTGATCAAGCTGCAGGACCGTGGCATGCCGGCGATCCCGGCGATGCAGGAAGCGGCGCACGAACTGATCAGCGAGCAGTGCCTGCGCATTGCCATCCCCAAGCGCTTCACCATGCCGATCCGCGAGATCTGGGATATGCAGGAGCGCCTGCCGCGACGCAGTGGCAAGCGTTCCGACCTGCTGCTGGAAAACCCGCGCTTTCGCGCCGGTTACGATTTCCTCCTGTTGCGCGAAAGCGCCGGAGAGCAGACCGGCGGTCTCGGCAAGTGGTGGACGGCCTATCAGGACGCCAGCGACAGTGAAAGGCGCAGCATGATTCGCGACCTCAGCAGCCAGGACGACAGCAGCGGCGCACCGCGCAAACGGCGGCGCAGTGGCAGCAAGCGCAAACGCGCGCCAGGCGCCGATGGTGCGCCCAAGCCTACTGCCAGCGAATAATGCAGCGGGTGTATCTAGGCCTCGGCAGCAACCTGGCCGAGCCGCTCGTGCAACTGCGCGGCGCCCTCTCGGCGCTGGCCGCGCTGCCGCAGTCGCAGCTGGTCGGCAGTTCCTCCTTCTATGCCAGCGATCCGCTCGGGCCGGCCGACCAGCCGCGTTATGTCAACGCCGTAGCGGCGCTGGAGACCGAATTGACCCCGCTGCAACTGCTCGACGCCCTGCAAGCCATCGAGTTGAATCAGGGGCGCGAGCGCAAAGCCGAACGCTGGGGACCGCGCACCCTCGATCTGGATATCCTGCTATTCGGCGACCTGATGCTCGACGAACCGCGCCTGCGCGTGCCGCATTACCACATGCACGCCCGCGCCTTCGTACTCTACCCGCTGGCCGAACTGGCCCCCGACCTGCGCCTGCCCGACGGTCGTGCCTTGCCGGATCTGCTCGCCGCCTGCCCCTTCGAAGGCCTGGAACGCCTGCCCGAGTAGACCGCGATCGCGCAATGGCTTACCCCCGCGGCCAGCCCCGGTGGATGTATTGGCGGTAACGCCAGTAACAACGCGGTAACACCTGCAATTGACTTCGAGCCCCCCCATCAGGACTATAGGCGTCCCGTTGCCCCGCACCGGTGCACACCGAGGCCAATGCAGGCCACTTTGAAGCAGCCCGATTGCTTGCCGAACGCCTGAGTGAGGACGATTGTTATGCCTGACATTACCCTGACCACCCTGCAAAGCCTCAAGCAGAGCGGCGAGAAAATCGCCATGTTGACCTGCTATGACGCCACCTTTGCCCAGACTGCCTGCCAGGCTGGAGTCGAGGTGCTGCTGGTCGGTGACTCCCTCGGCATGGTGTTGCAAGGTCACGACAGTACCTTGCCGGCCAGTGTCGCCGACATGGCCTACCACACCGCCTGCGTGAAACGCGGCAACCAGGGCGCCCTGATCCTCGTCGACCTGCCCTTCATGGCCTACGCCACCACCGAGCAGACGCTGCACAACTGCGCGCTGCTGATGCAAGCCGGTGCACACATGGTCAAGCTCGAGGGCGCAGCCTGGCTGGCCGAGCCGATCCGCCTGTTGGCCGAGCGCGGCGTACCGGTCTGCGCGCACCTGGGCCTGACCCCGCAAGCGGTGAATATCCTCGGCGGTTACAAGGTCCAGGGCCGCCAGGAAGCCCAGGCGCGCCAGATGCGCGCCGACGCCATGGCCCTGGAACAAGCTGGCGCGGCCATGCTGCTGCTCGAATGCGTACCCAGTGAACTGGCTGCGGAAATTAGTCAGGCGGTGAAGATCCCGGTGATCGGCATAGGCGCCGGCGCCGCCACCGACGGCCAGGTCCTGGTGCTGCACGACATGCTCGGCTTATCCCTCAGTGGTCGCATGCCCAAGTTCGTGAAGAACTTCATGGCCGGGCAAAGCAGCGTCCAGAACGCACTCAGCGCCTACGTGAAGGCAGTCAAGGACTGCAGTTTCCCAGCTAGCGAACACGGATTCTCTGCATGAACACGGTTAAAACCATCCGCGAACTGCGCGCTGCCGTTGCCTTGGCTCGCGCCGAAGGCAAACAGATCGGCTTCGTCCCGACCATGGGCAACTTGCACGCCGGGCATATTGCCCTGGTCGAGAAAGCCGCCCAGCGCGCCGACTTCGTGGTTGCCAGCATCTTCGTCAATCCGTTGCAGTTCGGCCCTAGCGAAGACCTGAGCAGCTACCCGCGCACCCTGGTAGCCGACCAGGAAAAACTCCTCGACGCCGGCTGTCACCTGTTGTTCAACCCGGATGTGGACGAGATGTACCCCAACGGCATGGCCAGCCAGACCCGGGTCAGCGTGCAAGGTGTCTCCGAGGGGCTGTGCGGCGCCAGCCGGCCCGGCCATTTCGACGGTGTCTCCACCGTAGTGACCAAGCTGTTCAACCTGGTGCAGCCTGACCTGGCAATTTTCGGGCAGAAGGACTTCCAGCAACTAGCGGTGATTCGCACCCTGGTGCGTGACCTGAATATACCGGTGCAGATTATCGGCGAACCGACCATCCGGGCCGAGGATGGCCTGGCGCTCTCTTCGCGCAATGGCTACCTGAGCGCCGAACAGCGCGCCGCCGCGCCAACCCTGTATCGCAGCCTGCAACAGATCGCCACGGCGCTTGGCGCCGGTGAGCACGACTTCGCCAGCCTGGTTGAAGCAGCCTGTCAGCAACAGTTGGCCGCTGGCCTGCGCCCGGACTACCTGGAAATTCGCGAAGCGAATAGCCTGCGCCCGGCTACCGCCAGCGATCGCCAGTTGGTGATTCTGAGCGCAGCCTTTCTCGGCAGCACCCGCCTGATCGACAACCTGACGCTCGACCTCGACCCCACGGATTGATCGACGCAGCCGTGAGCCTGCGATGGGGCCGCGGCGGCAGACGCACGCGTTAGGCTGCAGCCTGCCTAACCAGAGGCAAGCCGCCGCGCCAGTGCAATTGCGCTAGCGCTTGCCTTACCCAGGCTCACGCCAGTTACACTGAGAGCACATCTTGCCGGGCTCGTTGTTGGCCATGCCCAGTCCGTGTTACCTGGACTGCAGCGGCACGCCGCCCGGCCGTCGCTACGGACGGCGTATTCTGACCATTCGGCACCGGCAACCGCCATTAGGCCCATAGCCATTTTCGTTATCCTGGCGGCGATTCACCCAAGATTGCTCAAGCACAAGGAAGCCACCTCACATGGCGTACTACCAGCACCCCCTCGATGTCACCGCCCTGCCCACCTGGAAGGCCCTCGAGTCGCACCGAGCCAGCCTGCAGAGCTTCAGCATGCGCGAGGCGTTCAACAGGGACGCGCAGCGTTTCGAACACCTCTCCTTGAGTAGCTGTGGCCTGTTTCTCGATTACTCGAAAAACCTGATCACCCTTGAAACCCGCGACCTGCTGGTCAGTCTGGCCAAGGAATGCGGGCTGGAGCAGGCTATTCGGGCGCAGTTCGACGGCGAGCCGATCAATGCCTCGGAAGCGCGTCCGGCCCTGCACACCGCCTTGCGCCGGCCGATCGGCGACAAGGTGCTGGTCGATGACGTCGACGTGATGCCCGAGGTCCAGCGTGTACTGCATCAGATGACCGAACTGGTCGGGCGGGTGCACGATGGCCTGTGGCGTGGCTACAGCGAGAAGCCGATCACCGACGTGGTCAACATCGGCATCGGCGGCTCCTTCCTCGGCCCGCAGTTGGTCTCCGAAGCCCTGCTGCCCTTCGCCCAGCGCGGTGTGCGCTGCCACTACCTGGCCAATATCGACGGCAGTTCCTTCCATGAACTGGCCGCCAAGCTGCGCGCCGAAACCACCCTGTTCATCGTTTCCTCCAAGTCCTTCAGCACCCTGGAAACCCTGAAGAACGCCCAGGCCGCACGCAGCTGGTACCTGGCCCAGGGGGGTTCCGAGGCCGAGCTGTACCGGCACTTCATTGCAGTCTCCAGCAACACCCAGGCGGCGGTGGCCTTCGGCATCCACGAAGAGAACGTGTTCCCGATGTGGGACTGGGTCGGCGGGCGTTACTCACTGTGGTCGGCCATCGGCCTGCCCATCGCCATGTCGATCGGCATGTCCAACTTCAAGGAACTGCTGTCCGGTGCCTACAGCATGGACCAGCACTTCCTGACCGCTCCCTTCGAAAGCAATATGCCGGTGCTGCTGGCCCTGCTGGGGATCTGGTACGGCAACTTCTGGGGCGCCCAGAGCCAGGCGATCCTGCCGTACGACCATTACCTGCGCAATATCACCAAACACCTGCAGCAACTGGACATGGAGTCCAACGGCAAGAGCGTGCTGCAGGACGGCCAACCGGTGCATTGCGCCACCGGCCCGGTAATCTGGGGCGGGGTCGGCTGCAACGGCCAGCATGCCTACCACCAGTTGCTGCACCAGGGCACCCAGTTGATTCCGGCGGACTTCATCGTCCCCGTGGTCAGCTACAACCCGGTTGCCGATCACCACCAATGGCTGTACGCCAACTGCCTGTCGCAGAGCCAGGCGCTGATGCTCGGCAAGACCCGCGAAGAAGCCGAGGCCGAACTGCGCGGTCAGGGCCTGAGCGAAGCCGAAGTGCAGCGCCTGGCGCCACACAAGGTCATTCCTGGCAACCGGCCGAGCAACACTCTGGTGCTCGAACGCATCAGCCCGCGCCGCCTCGGTGCCCTGGTGGCGATGTATGAGCACAAGGTATTCGCCCAAAGCGCGATCTGGGGCATCAACGCCTTCGATCAGTGGGGCGTCGAACTGGGCAAGGAGCTGGGCAAGAACGTCTACTCCCGCCTGGTCGGCAGTGTGGAGAAGCCCGCCGAGGATGCCTCGACCCAGGGTCTGATCGAGTTCTTCCGCGGCCGCCATCGCGGCTGAAACCGGCCGAGAGGAATGAGCGCGCGCCCCCATCAAGGCCAGCGCAACCTCATTCCTCATCCCCCACATCTCGAACCTGCACCGATCCGCGGTGCGCTTCTGCCGGCCCTTCTCGCCATCCAGCCGCCAGGACCGCTTTATCGGCCCCGGGCCGTTTTCCGACTGCTAACCTTAGGCCATCGAGGCCACCCAAAAATAAGGACCAGTCATGTTCGAGATCACCCGCCACCCCGTCACCGAGGCCATGCGTGAGCGCGCGCACCTGAACGACGAGGATTATCAACGCCTGTATCGGCAATCCGTCGAGCAACCGGAAACCTTCTGGGCCGAACAGGCCAAGGCCTTTCTCGACTGGTCGAAACCCTGGGACGAGGTCTATAGCGGCGACCTGAAAAAAGGCCAGGCCAGCTGGTTCAAGGGCGGCCAACTGAACGTCAGCTACAACTGCATCGACCGTCACCTGGACCAGCGCGGCGAGCAGGTCGCCCTGATCTGGGAAGGCGACAACCCCGCAGAATCCGCCAACATCACCTATAACAAGCTGCACCACCACGTCTGCCGCCTGGCCAATGTGCTGAAGAGCCGCGGCGTGGGTAAAGGCGACCGGGTGTGCATCTACATGCCGATGATCCCGGAGGCGACCTACGCCATGCTCGCCTGCACGCGCATCGGTGCGGTGCATTCGGTGGTGTTCGGCGGTTTCTCCCCGGATGCCCTGCGCGACCGCATCCTCGACGCCGATTGCCGCACGGTGATCACCGCCGACGAGGGTGTGCGCGGCGGCAAGTACGTGCCGCTCAAGGCCAACGTCGACCAGGCGCTGCAGAGCTGCCCGGACGTCTCCACGGTGGTGGTGGTCGAGCGCACCCAGGGCCAGATCGACTGGGTACAAGGCCGCGACATCTGGTACCACGAGGCCGTGCACGCCACCGACAGCAACTGCCCAGCGGAACCGATGGACGCCGAAGACCCGTTGTTCATCCTCTACACCTCCGGCAGCACCGGCAAACCCAAGGGTGTGCTGCACAGCACCGGCGGCTACCTGCTGATGGCCGCCATGACCCACAAGTACGTGTTCGACTACCACGAGGGCGATATCTACTGGTGCACCGCCGATGTCGGCTGGGTCACCGGCCACAGCTACATCGTTTACGGCCCGCTGGCCAACGGCGCCACCAGCCTGGTGTTCGAGGGGGTGCCCAACTACCCGGATGCCTCGCGCTTCTGGCAGGTGATCGACAAACACCAGGTGAACATCTTCTACACCGCGCCGACCGCGATCCGCGCCCTGATGCGCGAAGGTGAAGAGCCGGTGAAGAAAACCTCGCGCTCGAGCCTGCGCCTGCTCGGCAGCGTCGGCGAGCCGATCAACCCGGAAGCCTGGGAGTGGTACTACCACGTGGTCGGCGAGATGCGCTGCCCGATCGTCGACACCTGGTGGCAGACCGAGACTGGCGCCATCCTGATCACCCCGCTGCCTGGCGCCACCGACCTCAAACCCGGCTCGGCGACCCGCCCATTCTTCGGCGTGCAACCGGCGCTGCTGGACGAACAGGCCAAGGAGATCGACGGTCCGGGCAGTGGCGTGCTGGCGATCAAGGCCAGTTGGCCGAGCCAGATCCGCAGCATCTACGGCGACCATCAGCGCATGGTCGACACCTACTTCAAACCCTACCCCGGTTACTACTTCACCGGCGACGGCGCGCGCCGCGACGAGGACGGCTACTACTGGATCACCGGCCGGGTCGACGACGTGATCAACGTCTCCGGTCATCGCATCGGCACCGCCGAGGTGGAAAGCGCCCTGGTACTGCACGATGCGGTCGCCGAGGCGGCGGTGGTCGGCTACCCGCACGACATCAAGGGCCAGGGCATCTACGCCTTCGTCACGCCGATGAACGGCGTGGAGCCCAGCGACGAGCTGAAAAAACAGCTGTTCGACATGGTCGGCAAGGAAATTGGCAGCTTCGCCAAACCCGAACTGATCCAGTGGGCGCCGGGCCTGCCGAAAACCCGTTCGGGCAAGATCATGCGGCGCATTCTGCGCAAGATCGCCTGCAACGAACTGGACACCCTCGGCGACACCTCGACCCTGGCCGACCCCAGCGTGGTCGACAGTCTGATCGAGCAACGCCTCAACCGCTGATGCACCCGTGCGGGCGCCGGTTAGCCGGCACCCGCCATCGCCCCTTCGCCGAGTCATAGCGCTGCATGGAATTCATCCGCCGCCGTATCGAAAGCCAGGTGTTAGGTCTCAGCGGCCTGACCCTGGGGCAGATCGACTTCGAACACCCCAAGGGCGATCCCGGCCTATTCGGCCCCGACTCGGTAAGCTGGCAGGTGCATGGCGACTTCACCAGCATGCTGATCGGCGGCATCAACGCCCTGCTCCTGCAGGCCCTGCACCCGCTGGCACTGGCCGGGGTCTGGGATCACTCGAATTTTCGCAACGACCTGCTCGGCCGCCTGCGCCGCACCGGCCAGTTCATCTCCGGCACCACCTTCGGCGCCCGCGCCGATGCCGACTGGCTGATCGACAAGGTCAAACGCATCCACCTGCAGGTCACCGGCACGGCGCCGGATGGCCGACCCTATGCGGCCAGCGACCCGGCACTGCTGACCTGGGTACACGTGGCCGAGGTGCACAGCTTTCTCCAGGCCCACCTGCGCTACCGCAACCCCCGACTGAGCGAGGCCGACCAGGATCGCTACTACACCGAGATCGCCCTGATCGCCGAGCGCCTCGGCGCCCGCCAGGTGCCGCGCTCGCGCAATGAAGTCACCGCCTACCTGGCAGCCATCCGCCCACAGTTGCGCTGCGAGCAACGCTCCCGGGAGATCCTGCGCATCCTGCTCGATGCCCCGGCGCCCAGCGCCCTCGCCGTGCCGTTGGGCAAACTGCTGACCCAGGCCGGCATCGACCTGCTGCCGGCCTGGGCCCAGGACATGCTCGAACAGCCCATCGGCCCGCTGCGCAGCCGAGTGATACACGCCGGCGTACACAGCCTGGCCCCGGTGTTGCGCTGGGCCGTGCGCAACGGTGCCATCCACCGCGCGCGCAGACGCCTGGACCTGCCGCCGGACTGAGGCTGCCTCGAGCAGCCTCCTCTAGCGCCTGCAGCTGACCGGCCGGTTCGCGCACTGGCCCACAACCAAGCCCCTGTGCAACCATAGCGCCCTTGCTGAAACTCACCGCCCCCCACTTTCTTGAGGAACCCCACCATGCAAGAAGTCGTCATCGTCGCCGCCACCCGCACCGCCGTCGGCAGCTTCCAGGGTTCACTGGCAGGCATCGCCGCCCCCGAACTGGGCGCCGCGGTGATCCGTCGCCTGCTGGAGCAAACCGGCCTGAACGGCGCCGAGGTCGACGAAGTGATCCTCGGCCAGGTGCTCACCGCCGGCTCCGGGCAGAACCCGGCCCGCCAGGCGGCGATCCTCGCCGGCCTGCCCCATGCGGTACCGGCACTGACCCTGAACAAGGTCTGCGGTTCGGGCCTCAAGGCCCTGCACCTGGGCGCCCAGGCGATCCGCTGCGGCGACGCCGAGGTGATCATCGCCGGCGGCATGGAGAACATGAGCCTGGCCCCCTACGTCATGCCCAAGGCCCGCACCGGCCTGCGCATGGGCCACGCCCAGCTGGTCGACAGCATGATCAGCGACGGCCTGTGGGACGCCTTCAACGACTACCACATGGGCATCACCGCCGAGAACCTGGTCGAGAAATACGGGATTTCCCGCGAGGCGCAGGATGCCTTCGCCGCCGAGTCGCAGCGCAAGGCCTGCGCCGCCATCGAGGCCGGCCGCTTCGAGGCTGAAATCACCCCGATCCTGATCCCCCAGCGCAAGGGCGAGCCGCTCAGCTTCGCCACCGACGAACAGCCGCGCGCCAGCACCAGCGCCGAATCCCTGGCCAAGCTCAAGCCGGCGTTCAAGAAAGATGGCAGCGTCACCGCCGGCAATGCCTCCAGCCTCAACGACGGCGCCGCCGCGGTGCTGCTGATGAGCGCGGAAAAAGCCCAGGCCCTGGGTCTGCCGGTGCTGGCGCGTATCGCCGGCTACGCCAACGCCGGCGTCGACCCGGCGATCATGGGCATCGGCCCGGTCAGCGCCACCCAGCGCTGCCTGGCCAAGGCCGGCTGGAGCCTGGAGCAGCTGGACCTGATCGAGGCCAACGAAGCCTTCGCCGCCCAGGCCCTGGCCGTCGGCAAGGAACTGCAGTGGGATGCGAGCAAGGTCAACGTCAACGGTGGCGCCATTGCCATCGGCCACCCGATCGGCGGCTCCGGCTGCCGGATTCTGGTGACCCTGCTGCACGAGATGATCAAGCGCGATGCCCACAAGGGCCTGGCCACCCTGTGTATCGGCGGCGGTCAGGGCGTGGCCCTGGCGATTGAACGCTAGGCCCTAGCGCCCGCTTAGACGCCGGCCTCAGGGCCGGCGTTTTTAGTTGCCTCGTCATAACGGCACCGCAGTAGCCCCGCGGCCATTCCTGCGAGGAGGCCCGCCTGAACAAGTAGCTGATCGCGGCCCTGCTTACCGCCGGTCTGACCGGCAGCGCTTTCGCCGCTGACGGTTGCGACCGCAGCAGTGGCAACCGTTTTGCCTGATTGAACGACACTCGCAAATTAAAGGGCGCCTGAGGGTGCCCTGCTGTTTTCCGGCCCACGCCCCTGCAGACGATTCTTGATAAACTGCGCGCCCCCCCCTTTCCCGAGTCGCCGCGCATGCCTTCTCTCGAACTGGCGCTGCGCGCCGCACTAGCCCATCGCCAGCCATTGCTCGCCGAGCTGCACCAGCAAGGCACCGACTGTTATCGGCTGTTCCACGGTAGCCAGGAAGGCGCCGGCGGCCTGACCATCGACCGCTACGGCCCGCAGTTATTGGTGCAAAGCTTTCACCAGAGCCTCGGCCATGACGAGCTGCTGCAACTGGCCGAGCAGTGCAGCCAGGCCCTCGATACACCACTGCTGCTGGTCTACAACGACCGCTGCCAGGGCAACTCGCGGATCGATCGCAGCGACCCGGTCTACCAGGCCCAGCCGGCGGCGCTGGCAGACCTGGTCGGCCACGAGTGGGGCCTCAACTACCGTGTGCGCGGTCGCCATGCCGGACAGGATCCGCTGCTGTTTCTCGACCTGCGCAACGCCCGCGGCTGGATCAAGGCGCACAGTGCCGGCAAATCCGTGCTCAACCTGTTCGCCTATACCTGCGGCGTCGGCCTCAGCGCGGTGGCTGGCGGCGCCCGCGAAGTGATCAACCTGGATTTTGCCGAAGGCAACCTGGCGGTCGGTCGCGAAAACGCCGCGCTCAATCCCGAACTGTCGCCCATGCAGTTCATCCAGTCGGATTATTTCCCGGCGATTCGCCAATTGGCCGGGCTGCCGATCAGCGCGCGGCGCGGGCATAAGCTGCCCGATTACCCGCGTCTGCAGCCGCGCCAGTTCGACCGGGTCTTGCTCGATCCGCCAGCCTGGGCCAAGAGCGCCTTCGGCACCGTCGACCTGCTGCGTGACTACCAGAGCCTGCTCAAACCGGCGATTCTCGCCACCGCCGAGGACGGCGTGCTGATCTGTTGCAACAACCTGGCAAAGGTTGCCCTCAGCGACTGGCGCACCCAGGTGCTGCGCTGCGCGGAAAAGCTGGGCCGTCCGGTGCGCGATTGCCAGGTACTGGCGCCAGCGCCAGACTTCCCCTCACTGGACGGCCAGCCACCACTGAAGACCCTGATCCTGCAGTTCTAGGCCAAGGTATACCCGCGCAGGAAAGACGCCGCGCTCGTCGTCTGGAACTGTGCGCACGTGCCATACTCCAAAGCATTTCCCGTCGGGATAGATGACGTTTTTATGCTTAAAGGAATAAAGCGCGCCGCTGGCGCCCTGCTGATTGCCGCTGTGCTCTACAGCCTGCTGGGCTTTCTGATTGTGCCGGGCATCGGTCTGCGCATTGCCAACCAGCAACTCGCGCAATACGCCAATGCGCCCGCTACGCTGGAGCGCCTGCAACTCAACCCCTTCAGCCTGGAAGCCAGCCTCTGGGGCTTGCGCATCGGCGAGCCCGGCCAGGAACAGCTGGCCTTCGAGCGCCTCTATGCCAACCTGCAACTCGACAGCCTGTGGCGTGGCGTCCTGCACCTGAGCGCTGTCGAACTGGATAAGCCGCATACCCAGTTGCAGTTCGCCAAGGACGGAACCCTCAACCTGACCCAGCTGTTCACCTTGCCGGCCAGTACCGAGCCGGTTACCGAGGAGCAACCGAGCGCGCCTTTCCCGCTGCGCATCGCCTATATCAAACTGGCCGGCGGCAACCTGCACTTCCAGGATCTGCGCCCGAGCGAGCCCATCGAGTTGCTCTACGACGACCTCAGCGTCGAGCTGCACAACCTCAGTACCCTGCCCGACGACAGTGCCGAAATGACCCTGGTCGCCACCGGCCACAATGGTGGTCGGATCGACTGGAGCGGACAGATCAGTCTGGTGCCGCTCAGCTCCAGTGGCAGCCTGAAAATCAGCGACGGCAAGATCAAAAGTGTCTGGCCATATGTGCGCGATGCCGTGCCCCTGGTCCTGGAACAAGGGGCCATCGACCTGGCCACCGACTACACCCTGAGCCTGGCCGATAACACCCAACTGCTGCTGCACAACATCCAGATCAAGATCGCCCCGTTCGCCATCAACGCGCCGGACGGCCGTCAATTGGTCAAACTGGCCAACCTGGAAATCAGCGACACCAGCCTGGACCTGGTCAAACAACAGGTGGTGGTCGGCAAGTTACGCAGCCAGCAACTGGAAACCTGGGCCGCCCGTGAAGCCGACGGCCAACTGGACTGGCAGAAACTCTTTGCCAGCGCGGCGTCCGACACCGCACCGCCGAAAAGCACAAGCGCAGCGCAGGGCAAACCCTGGCAAGTGCTGCTGCGCGATGTGCAACTGCGTAACTATCAGGTGCACCTGGCCGACCGTGTGCCCGAGCAGGAGGTAGCACTCGAGCTGGGCCCGCTCGACCTCGACCTGCAGGACTTCGACAGCCTGGGCACCTCGCCTTTCACCCTCAAACTGAATACCGGCCTGGGCCAACAGGGCACGCTGCAGGCCGAAGGCCAGGCCCAACTGAACCCGACCACCGCCAGCCTGCAGGTCGCCACCCGTGCGATCGACCTGCGCGTGGCCCAGGCCTACCTCAGCCCCTTTGTGCGTATCGAGCTACGCAGCGGCCTGCTCGATAGCGACCTGGCTCTCGTCCTGAGCGCTAGCGAACCGCTGGCCTTCAGCGTCACGGGCAAGGCCCAGATCAACCAGCTGCATACCCTCGACACCCTCAAGGAGCGCGACTTCGTGCGCTGGCAGCAGCTCGACCTGCTCGGCCTGCACTACCAGCACGGCGATAGCCTGACTGTCGACAAAGTGCAGCTCAACCAGCCCTATGCGCGCTTTATCATCAATGAAGACCTGACTACCAACGCCAGCGATCTGCTAATCGCCCCCAAGGCCAGCCCCGCCGAAGCGGCTGACCCTATCGCCAAGCCCGAGACTGCCAGCAAACCGCTGAATATCCATATCGGCGAGGTAACCCTTTCCGACGGTTCGGCCAATTTTGCCGACTTCAGTCTGACCCCAAACTTTGCCACCGCCATCCAGCAGCTCAACGGCCGTATCGGCACCCTCGACAGCCACACGCAAGCGCCGGCCAAGGTGGATATCGTCGGCAAGATTGACCGCTACGCACCGGTCAGCATCAAGGGCAGCCTCAACCCCTTCGACCCGCTGGACAGCCTCGACATCATCACGCAGTTCAAGCAGGTCGAACTGACCACGCTGACCCCCTATTCCGGGAAATTCGCCGGTTATCGCATTCGCAAGGGCCGACTCAATCTGGACCTGCATTACCGCATCAGCAAGGGCAAACTGAATGCCGAGAACAGCGTGGTGGTCGAGCAATTGCAGCTGGGTGAACAGGTCGATAGCCCCAGCGTGGTCGACCTGCCGATTCGCCTGGCGGTTGCCCTGCTCAAGGATAGCGACGGCAAGATTGCCCTGAGCCTGCCGGTGCAGGGCGACCTCAACAACCCCGAATTCAGCGTGATGCCGATTGTCTGGAAAACCCTGCGCAACCTGATTGCGCGAGCGGTTCAAGCGCCGTTCAAGTTTCTGGGCGGACTGGTCAGCGGCGGCGCCGAGATGGACCTGAGCACGGTGCCCTTCAACCCGGGCAGCAGCGCACTCGACAGCAGCGCCCAATCGGCCTTGGACCTGCTCGCCAGAGCCCTTAAGGAGCGCCCGGCGCTACGTCTGGAGGTCGAAGGCACCAGCGCACAAAGTAGCGACGGCCTGCCGCTGGCCGAGCAGCGCCTGGAGCGCGAATACCAGTACACCTATTCCAAGATTCTCCAGCGCCGGGGAGATGCGGTTCCGGCCGATGCCGGCCAACTGCTGGTCCCGGAGGAGGAGAAAGGCCCGCTGCTCGAAGCCATCTACCGCCGCCGCCTGAAACAACAACCGCCCGCCGAATGGAACGATTTGGACAAGCCGCAGCGGATCGCCAACTTACGCAATGCCGTGCTCCAGTTCTGGAGCAAAAGCCAATTACTGCAACGCCAACTGGCCCAGGCCCGCGCCTCCAGCATCAAGGATTATCTGGTCGACCGTGGCGGCCTGGCGGACGAACGCATCTATCTGCTGGATGTCGGCGTCGGTCAGGTACGCCAGGACGGCAGAGTGGCTACGTCGCTGAACCTCGATAGCCAATGAAATGGAGCCCACCATTGAGATCGATTAGACCCATTTGTTTAGCCTTGGCTCTAGGTTGCTCCGCCGCTACGGCCCAGGCCGATACCCTACGCTGCGGCAGCCAACTGGTCAGCGTCGGCGATCGTGCCTTTGAAGTGGAGCAAAAATGCGGTGAGCCGGCCTTCCGTGATCTGATTGGCTACACCCTCGGGCCATACGAACGGCGCGAGCTTAAGATCGAGGAGTGGGTCTACGGCCCAAGCAACGGCATGCTCACCATCCTGACGTTCGAGGGCAACCGCCTGACCCTCATAGAACGCAGACGCAGCCCCTGACAAACGAATGTCCGCACGCTAGCCTTATTCTGGTCGAACGGGTTACCCCATGAAAACGCTCTTCACCGCCCTGCTCCTTCTGTTGGCCGGCACCGTCCAGGCCTCGACCTTGCGCTGCGGCAGCGCCTTGATCAGTACCGACGACGCCAGCAGCGAAGTGCTCGGCAAGTGCGGCGAACCTAAGAGCCGTGACTTCATCGGCTACCGCGAAGTGATCGATATCTATGGCTTTAGGAGCGAAGTGTCGGTTGAAGAATGGACCTACGGCCCGCGCAATGGCATGTACCACTTCCTGCGTTTCGAGGGTAATCGCCTGCGCACTATCGACAGCAAACGCGGCCACTGAACACGACCAAGCCCCGCAGGCATGACGCACAGGGCTTTGCCCTGACGATTGCACCTAGAGTTTGCGGCTGAAATCGCTCAACTCATCCAGGGCCAACTCCTTGGTCCAGCCGTAACGCCCTTGCAGCTGCCGGCCAGGTATTCGCTATGGCCCTCGACCACGGCCAGATCGTCAACGCGTCTTGATACGGCCATGGAGTAGCTTGCACTTACCTGTGATGACATCAGCATTCATGCGGCTTTCCTCATTTAGCGGTGACGGCAAACCCGAACCGGATGGGTCGAGCCCGGTGATGCGATTCAGGGTCCATTTCCCGATAATGCGAAGAACCAAAAAAAAGAGGGCCCCGCAAGGGGCCCTCTTTTTTAGCGTAAAGCGCGGGGGTGATTAAACGCCCGAGGCTTCCGCTGCTGCCACGTCTTTGATCGACAGCTTGATACGGCCGCGATTGTCCACGTCCAGTACCAGTACCTTCACTTCCTGGCCTTCCTTGAGAATGTCGGTGACCTTCTCGACACGCTGATCGCTGAGCATCGAGATGTGCACCAGACCGTCCTTGCCTGGCAGGATGTTGACGAAGGCGCCGAAGTCGACGATGCGCTCGACCTTGCCGATGTAGATCTTGCCGATCTCGGCTTCCGCGGTAATGCCGAGGACGCGCTGACGTGCAGCCTCTGCCGCTTCCTTGGTTTCGCCGAAGATCTTGATGGTGCCGTCGTCTTCGATATCGATCGAGGCCTTGGTTTCTTCGCAGATGGCACGGATGGTCGCGCCACCCTTGCCGATCACGTCGCGAATCTTGTCGGTGTCGATCTTCATCGCGATCATGGTCGGGGCATTGGCCGACAGTTCGTTACGCGAGGTGGCGAGGATCTGGTTCATCTGACCGAGGATGTTCAGGCGCGCTTCTAGGGCTTGGCCCAGAGCGATTTCCATGATTTCTTCGGTGATGCCCTTGATCTTGATGTCCATCTGCAGCGCGGTCACACCCTTGGCGGTACCGGCTACCTTGAAGTCCATATCGCCGAGGTGATCTTCGTCGCCGAGGATGTCGGTCAGTACGGCAAACTTCTCGCCGTCCTTGACCAGGCCCATGGCGATACCGGCAACCGGTGCCTTCATCGGCACACCGGCGTCCATCAGCGCCAGGGAAGCACCACAGACCGAAGCCATGGAGCTGGAACCGTTGGACTCGGTGATTTCCGATACCACGCGAATGGTGTACGGGAACTCGTCGGCGCTCGGCAGCATGGCCGAGATGCTACGGCGAGCCAGACGGCCGTGACCGATTTCGCGACGGCCAGCACCGCCCATGCGACCACACTCGCCAACCGAGAACGGCGGGAAGTTGTAGTGCAGCATGAAGGGGTCTTTACGCTCGCCTTCGAGGGTGTCGAGCAACTGGGCATCCCGCGCAGTACCCAGAGTCGCAACGACCAGGGCCTGGGTTTCGCCACGGGTGAACAGCGCCGAACCGTGGGTCTTCGGCAGTACGCCGACTTCGATGTTCAGCGGCCGCACGGTGCGAGTGTCACGACCGTCGATACGCGGAAGGCCGTTGACGATGTTCTCGCGTACGGTGCGGTATTCGACTTCACCGAAAGCTTCTTTCACTTCAGCGGCAGTCGGTTGACCTTCTTCGCCAGCAAGCTTGGCAACGATATGCTCACGCAGTTCGCCCAGACGCTTGTAGCGGTCCAGTTTGACGTTGATGGTGTAGGCCTTGGAAATTTCGGCACCGAACTCGCTGCGGATGGTCGCCAGCAGCGCAGTGTTTTCCGGCTTGGCCTGCCAATCCCAGGTCGGCTTGGCGGCTTCGGCAGCCAGTTCCTTGACGGCTTTGATCACCGACTGGAACTCTTCGTGGGCGAACAGTACAGCACCCAGCATCTGGTCTTCGGTCAGCTCTTTGGCTTCCGACTCAACCATCAGTACGGCATCTTCGGTACCGGCAACGACCATGTCCAGGCTGGAAGCTTTCTGCTGCTCGTAGGTGGGGTTGAGCAGGTAGCCAGTGCTCTCGTGGAAGGCTACGCGCGCAGCACCGATCGGGCCGTCGAACGGAATACCGGAGATCGCCAGAGCGGCCGAGGTGCCGATCATCGCAGCGACGTCCGGATCGGTCTTCTTGCTGGTGGACACGACGGTGCAGACAACCTGCACTTCGTTCATGAAGCCTTCCGGGAACAGCGGACGGATCGGACGGTCGATCAGACGCGAGGTCAGGGTCTCTTTCTCGGACGGACGGCCTTCACGCTTGAAGAAGCCGCCAGGAATCTTACCGGCTGCGTAGGTTTTTTCCTGATAGTGCACGGACAGCGGGAAGAAGCCCTTGCTTGGATCGGCGGTCTTGGCGCCGACCACGGTCACCAATACGCTGACGTCGTCGTCAACGGTGACCAGCACTGCGCCGGAGGCTTGACGGGCGATACGGCCAGTCTCGAGGGTAACGGTCGATTGACCGAACTGAAATTTCTTGATTACCGGGTTCACGGTGTTTTCCTTCTCTTTTTGCCTTTGGGGAAAGCGGTTTGTTGCAGAATTCGTGGGCAGCAGCGGGAGTCGAACCCGGCACTGTCCAAACGCGTATGACTGAAACGCAAAAGCTGGAAGCAGGGGTTTACCCACTTCCAGCTTCGGCAGTCAGCTACGCATAAGCATTGCTTAGCGACGCAGACCCAGGCGACCGATCAAGGCGCTGTAACGACCAAGATCCTTGCCCTTCAGGTAATCCAGCAGCTTGCGACGCTGGTTAACCATACGGATCAGGCCACGACGCGAGTGGTGGTCTTTACCGTTGATTTTGAAGTGACCTTGCAGCTTGTTGATGTTGGCGGTCAACAGTGCAACTTGCACTTCCGGGCTACCGGTGTCGCCTTCAGCTTGCTTGTAGTCATTAACGATTTGGGCTTTATCTTCAACGCTGAGTGCCATGTGGGCGTCCTCTCAGTTAGGCGACTGTCGAAACAGTTGCAATAGGCCGGGAATCGCTTCCCGTGTTTTTAAAGTGAGGAATGACCGTGCCTATTAACAGCCACCCTCGATACGCTGGCGAGAACCGAAGTTCTCCACCAACTCCACGGTCATGCCGACCGAATCAAACGACGCGGCGCAATGCGCCCGTCTTCGCTCACTTCACCGATCCCGATGAAGCGACCATTGTTATCTTGCACCCGTACCATGCCAAACTTCGGCGCTTCCGGCGCGCGTACCGGCTGACCTTGCAGCCAGTAGAACGAGCTGTGCTCGGAAAACTGCAACAACGGCCAATGCTGCAGGCCACTGTCCACCGGCAGCAGAAACTGATCGACAGCCTCATGACCACCCTCGGCATGGGCCTGCTCCAGCGCCTCCAGACTTACCGTCCGGTCTAGCCCGAAAGGGCCCGCCTTGGTGCGCCGTAGCTCTGCAACATGGGCACCGCACCCGAGCAAGTGGCCGATATCCTCGACCAGAGTGCGTATATAGGTGCCTTTAGTGCATTCGACTGCGAGGCGCGCCTGCTCCCCCTCACAGCTCAGTAATTCCAAGCGCGCAATAGTAACAGAACGCGGCTCGCGCTCCACTACCTCACCGGCACGGGCGAGCTTGTACAGTGGCTGGCCATCACGCTTGAGCGCCGAGTACATCGGCGGTATCTGGCTGATTTCACCGCGAAAAAGCGGCAACAAGGCCTCGATATCGGCACGACCAACGGTCACCGGACGACGCTCCAGCACCTCGCCTTCGGCATCGGCGGTGGTCGTGGTGACGCCCAGTTGCATCACGGTTTCATAGCCCTTGTCAGCGTCCAGTAAATACTGCGAGAACTTGGTCGCCTCACCGAAACACAACGGCAGCACACCGGTGGCCAAGGGATCGAGACTCCCAGTATGCCCGGCCTTTTCGGCGTTGAGCAGCCAACGGACTTTTTGCAGCGCCGCGTTGGAACTGAAGCCATGCGGCTTATCCAGCAGGATGATGCCATTGACCGGACGACGAATACGTTTCACCTGAGCCACGCGCTTACTCCTTGGCCTCGGTTTTTTCGTCGCCGTGCGAATTGTCTTCACTGACAGCCCGCTCGATCAACGCGGACAATTGTGCTCCCCGCACCACGCTTTCGTCGTAGTGGAAGCGCAAGTTGGGCACGCTACGCAGCTTCATTGCCTTACCCAACTGCATGCGCAGGAAACCGCTGGCATCGTTGAGCACCTTGACGCTTTGCGCCACACGATCGACACCTTCCTCTGGTTCAGCGCCCATCACGGTGACGAAAACCTTGGCATGACTCGCATCGCGGCTGACTTCCACCGCGGTAATGGTCACCAGCCCGCCTAGGCGCGGGTCTTTTATTTCCAGACGAATCAATTGCGCCAGTTCACGCTGCATCTGGTCGCCGATGCGTTGGGCACGGCTATATTCTTTGGCCATTTCTACTACCTTCCACTCGCCACGACGCCCTGAAAAACGTCAGGCCTAAAAGCGGCAAACGCCCGGCCGCGCAAAAACGGGGCCGGGCGCTGCATATTGCAACTCGCTACTACATGCCTGTTACAGGCTGCGAGCCACTTGGACTTTTTCGTACACTTCGATCTTGTCGCCCGGCTTGACGTCGTTGTAGCTCTTAACGCCGATACCGCACTCCATGCCGGCACGCACCTCGGACATGTCGTCCTTGAAGCGGCGCAGGGATTCCAGTTCGCCTTCGAAGATAACCACGTCATCGCGCAGGACGCGAATCGGACGGTTACGGTGCACGACACCCTCGGTCACCATGCAGCCGGCGATCGCGCCAAACTTCGGCGAACGGAACACGTCACGCACTTCGGCGATACCCAGGATATTCTCGCGAACATCGCTGCCGAGCATGCCGGTCAGGGCTTTCTTGACGTCTTCGATGATGTCGTAGATCACGTTGTAGTAACGCATATCCAGACCTTCCTGCTCGACGATCTTGCGTGCACCGGCATCGGCGCGCACGTTGAAGCCGAACAGAACAGCGTTGGAAGCCAGCGCCAGGTTGGCATCGGATTCGGTGATACCACCGACACCGCCACCGACCACACGCACTTGCACTTCATCGTTACCCAGGCCGCTGAGCGAGCCTTGCAATGCTTCCAGCGAACCACGGACGTCGGACTTGAGGACGATATTGAGCGTCTTCTTCTCTTCCTGACCCATGTTCTCGAAGATGTTTTCCAGCTTGCCGGCGTGAGCACGGGCCAGCTTGACTTCGCGGAACTTGCCTTGACGGAACATGGCCACTTCACGGGCCTTCTTCTCGTCAGTCAGCACGCTCATCTCATCGCCCGCTTCCGGAGTGCCATCCAGACCGAGGATCTCGACCGGAATCGACGGACCCGCTTCCTTGATTGGCTTGCCGTTCTCATCGAGCATGGCGCGAATACGGCCGTAGTTCGAGCCGACCAGAATCATGTCACCCTGGCGCAGCGTACCGTCCTGAACCAGCACGGTGGCAACCGGGCCACGACCCTTGTCAAGACGCGATTCAACCACGACGCCACGGCCAGGAGCGGACGGAGTCGCTTTAAGCTCGAGCACTTCGGCTTGCAGCAAGACCGCTTCCAGCAAATCGTCAACGCCAGTACCGACTTTCGCCGAGACCGAAACGAACGGCGTATCACCACCCCACTCTTCGGACGTGACACCCTGAACCGACAGTTCGCTGCGGATTCGATCGAGATCGGCCCCCGGCTTGTCGATCTTGTTCACGGCAACGACCAGCGGCACACCAGCGGCCTTGGCATGCTGAACCGCTTCAATGGTTTGCGGCATGACGCCATCGTCCGCAGCCACAACCAGGATCACGATATCGGTCGCCTGGGCACCACGGGCACGCATGGCGGTAAACGCTGCGTGACCCGGAGTATCGAGGAAGGTGACCATGCCACGGTCGGTTTCGACGTGGTAGGCACCGATATGCTGAGTGATACCACCGGCTTCGCCTGCCGCCACTTTAGCGCGACGGATATAGTCGAGCAGCGAGGTCTTACCGTGGTCAACGTGACCCATTACGGTCACAACCGGCGCACGGGAGAAGGTCTCGCCTTCGAACTTCAGCGACTCGGCCAGCTGATCTTCCAGGACGTTGTCGCTGACCAGCTTGACCTTGTGGCCCAACTCTTCTGCGATCAACTGGGCAGTTTCCTGATCCAGCACCTGGTTAATGGTCACCGGAGTGCCCATTTTGAACATGAACTTGATGACTTCAGCCGCTTTAACCGACATCTGCTGAGCCAACTCACCGACGGTGATGGTTTCGCCAATGGCGACATCACGCACGACCGGACCAGTCGGGCTCTGGAAGCCATGCTGATTGCGTTTCTTCAGCTTGGACTTGCCACGCCCACCACGACGGTGGCTGTCGCTTTCTTCGTCCACACTGCGCGGCGCGACACGGGGTGCCGGAGCCTTTTCCTTGACCGCAGGACGATGCTGGGTGGTCTTGCGATCACCACGACGGTCGGCATCTTCGTTGCGCGGCTTGTCGGGACGGCGCGGCTCTTCTTTCTTGCGCTCCTCAACCACCGCAGCAACCACCGGCAACTCGACTGGGGCCGGGGCCGCGACCACATCAGCCTTAGCTCCAGCGACCAGAGACGGGGCTTGCTCTGCAGCGCGTCGCTTGGCTTCTTCCTCGACCTTCAGACGCGCCGCCTCGGCGACCGCACGCTGCTCAGCCAGCTCACGCTGCTTATCAGCTTCGATCTCTTCAGGGCTGCGCTTGACGAACGTTTTCTTCTTGCGCACTTCCACACTGATGGTCTTGCTACCCGCCACCCGTAGGGTGCTGGTAGTTTTGCGCTGCAAGGTAATCTTGCGCGGCTCTTCAACCTTCACGCCGTGGCTGCTTTTCAGATGGGCAAGCAAAGCCTGCTTTTCGTTATCGGTAACAACTTGCTCGGCACTGCTGTGCGGCAAACCCGCCTCACGCATCTGCTGCAGCAGGCGCTCTACCGGTGTGTCGACCACTTGGGCCAGTTCTTTCACCGTGACTTGCGTCATGCACTTCTCTCCTCAGGCCGTAAAACTTACTCGAACCAATGGGCTCGGGCGGCCATGATCAGCTTGCCGGCACGCTCTGCGTCGATGCCGTCGATGTCGAGCAGGTCGTCAATCGACTGCTCGGCCAGGTCTTCGCGGGTAACCACACCGCGTACTGCCAGTTCCTGCGCCAAGCCTTTGTCCATACCCTCAAGTGAGAGCAGGTCTTCGGCCGGCTGGGCGTCTGCCAGTTTTTCTTCTGTGGCGATGGCCTTGGTCAACAGGCGATCTTTTGCCCGTGCCCGTAGCTCGCTGACGATTTCATCATCAAAACCATCGATGCTGAGCATCTCTTCCATCGGCACATAAGCGATTTCTTCCAGGCTGGTGAAGCCCTCTTCGACCAACACCTGGGCCAGCTCTTCGTCGACTTCCAACTCGTCGATGAAGTGCTGCAGGATGTCGCCGGTTTCTGCTTGCTGCTTCGCCTGAATGTCCGCTTCGCTCATCACGTTCAGCGTCCAGCCAGTCAGTTGACTGGCCAAACGAACGTTCTGACCACCGCGGCCAATGGCCTGCGCCAGGTTGTCTTCACCGACGGCGATGTCCATGGCATGGGCATCCTCATCGACAATGATTGCAGCAACTTCTGCTGGCGACATGGCGTTGATCACAAACTGCGCGGGATTGTCATCCCACAGCACTATATCCACGCGCTCGCCGGCCAACTCGCCAGAGACTGCTTGCACGCGCGAACCGCGCATGCCGATGCAGGCACCCTGCGGATCGATACGCTTGTCCTTGGAGCGCACGGCCAATTTGGCGCGCGAGCCAGGATCGCGCGCAGCGGCCATGACTTCGATCAGCTCTTCGGCGATCTCCGGCACTTCGATGCGGAACAATTCGATCAGCATTTCCGGCGCGGTACGCGAGAGGATCAACTGCGGACCGCGGTTCTCCGTACGGATCTCCTTGAGCAAAGCACGAACCCGGGCACCAACACGGAAAGTTTCCCGCGAGATGATGTCCTCGCGCGCCAACAGCGCCTCGGCATTGTTACCCAGATCGATGATCACGCTATCGCGCGTCACCTTCTTCACAGTGCCAGAGATGATTTCGCCCAAACGCTCGCGATAGGCTTCAACTACCTGAGCGCGCTCGGCTTCACGAACCTTCTGCACGATGACTTGCTTAGCGGTTTGCGCTGCAATGCGACCGAACTCGATAGAGTCGATCTTTTCCTCAAGCACATCACCAACTTTCGCATTGGCCTCAATCGCCCGCGGCATATCAACGGTAACTTGATGAGCCGGGTCATCGAAATCAGCTTCTTCAACCACTGTCCAGCAACGGAAAGTTTCGTAGTTGCCAGTCTGGCGATTGATCGCCACACGCAACTCGACTTCGTCTTCAAAACGCTTTTTGGTGGCAGTGGCCAAAGCCAACTCCAGCGCCTCGAATATAACGCTCGCCGGTACGCCCTTTTCGTTGGACACCGACTCAACAACCAGCAGTACTTCTTTGCTCATCGTACGCCTCGCCTTTCGCAATCCATTGGATCCGCGGGATCCGCGTCTCAATCAAACCTGGGGATAATATTGGCCTTGTCGATCATGTCGATCGGCAACAGGAATTCATGGTCATCCACCTGCACTACCACGTCCTGCTCCTCCACGCCGCGGAGAAGACCTTGAAAGTTGCGGCGCCCCTCGAAAGGCGAACGCAGCTTGATTTTCACCTGTTCGCCGGCATGACTGGCGAACTGCTGCAATGTGAACAGCGGCCGATCCATACCGGGCGAAGACACCTCCAGGGTGTACTCCGCGCTGATCGGATCCTCGACATCGAGGACACCACTGATTTGCCGACTGACCTTCTCGCAATCTTCGATGAGAACGCCATCGGCATGATCAATATAAATTCGCAGCAAGGAATGCCGCCCTTGCGACAGGAACTCGATACCCCAGCATTCATAGCCGAGTGCTTCGACTACCGGGGCCACCAAGGCCTGCAACTGTTCTAGCTTGCTCGACACCTGAGCCCCTCGCGCATGCTGTGCAAATGAAAAATGGGCGAAACGCCCATCCCTATAACCGGCCTCTAAAGACCGGAAAACCTGTCTCCCAGCTAGCAAAAAGCCCCTAAAAAGGGGCTCCGCTACTGCTGGTTGCGGGGGTTGGATCTAACCAACAACCTTCGGACCATGAGCCCGACGAGCTACCAGACCGCTCCACCCCACGCCAAAGCTGGGGCCGAAGTATACGACCGAAGCCATACAAGGGTCAACCAACGCTTCAGCAACAAGAAAGCCCGCATGCTGCGGGCTTTCTTGTAAATTGGTACCGAGGAGGGGACTCGAACCCCTACAGCCTATGGCCACTACCACCTCAAGGTAGCGTGTCTACCAATTCCACCACCTCGGCAAAATCACTTGTTGCGTATTGCTTTTTACTGCTCTGGAGCCTGAGGTACGTCAGCCGCTTCAACAGCCGGCTTTTGCTCTTCGAGCACTGGTACATCTTCTACAGCGGGCTTGACCTGCTGTACTTCCAACACCGCCGGATCAGGCAAACCGACCTGAGTCAACGCATCAGCTTTTTCTTTAGCAAAGAACGCTAAGCCCAAGCTAGTTAAGAAAAAAGTGGCGGCAAGTATAGCAGTAACGCGACTCAAAAAGGTAGAGGTACCTTGACTACCGAAAACGGTGCCTGAAGCGCCAGAACCAAAAGACGCGCCTGCATCCGCACCCTTGCCTTGCTGCAACAAAACCAGCGCAACCACACAGATTGCACCCAGCAGATGAATAACTACTACGACTGTTTCCAGCATTATGTCAGCTTCCTGCGGCGCGACAAATCGCACCGAACTCATCCGCATTCAGAGAGGCCCCACCAACAAGCCCCCCATCGATATCCGGCATACCGAATAATTCGGCTGCATTGGCGGCCTTCACGCTGCCGCCATATAGAACTCTTACTGCACATGCCACTTCAGCACTCTGCGCAGCCAACTGCGCACGGATCGCGGCATGCACCAGCTGCGCCTGCTCAGGCGACGCCGTCAAACCAGAACCAATAGCCCAGACCGGCTCATAGGCAACAACTGCCCGAGCAAAAGCCTCAATACCCACAGCCTCGACAACGCCAGCCAACTGCGCACCAACCACTTCCAGGGTCTTGCCCGCCTCACGCTGCTCAAGGGTCTCCCCTATACACAACAGCGGCGTCAACCCACAAGACTGCGCGGCAGCAAACTTGCGCGCCACCTCGGCATCAGTCTCACCAAGCAGCAATCGCCGCTCCGAATGGCCAACCAACACCAAGGCACAGCCCGCATCCTGCAACTGACTGGCAGCGACCTCACCGGTCAGAGCGCCTTGCCCGGGATCGACTGCGCAATTTTGCGCACCGACCACCACACCTTTATCCGCCATGCCATCCAGAACCTGGACAACATGCAGACAGGATGGAAAGACCGCAATCTCGACATCAGCAGGTAACTCCTGCTGACGCAAACCGTTGATCAGCTCTGCGACGCTGGCGCGGGTACCGTGCATTTTCCAGTTACCAGCTACCAAGGGGCGACGCATGCTTTACCTCATCGGTCAAAGAGGGCGCAGATGTTACCCAACAGCACCGGGACTGGCAAGCAATCAAACACAGACTTCAGCAACAACCTTAGCCAATTCATCGGCATAGCCGCGAACCTGGGCCTCATCGTCGCCCTCGACCATCACCCGCAGCAACGGTTCGGTACCGGACTTGCGCAGCAAAACGCGACCACGGCCCGCCATTTGCTGGGTCACCCGCGCACTGGCATCCCGCACCGCAGGGTGCTCAAGCGGGTCGACGCCACCGGCAAAACGCACATTGATCAGCACCTGTGGACACTTGCGCAAGCCTTGGCGCGCCTCAGCCAGACTCTGCCCACGACGCTTGAGCGCCAGCAGCACCTGCAGCGCAGCAATGATCGCATCGCCCGTCGTGGTGTGCTGAAAACACACGAGGTGCCCCGAATTTTCCCCACCTATCTGCCAGCTACGCTCCAGCAACTCGGCAACCACATAGCGGTCACCCACCTTGGCGCGAACAAAAGGAATCCCCAGATCAGCCAGTGCCAGTTCCAGACCGAGATTGCTCATCAGCGTGCCAACCACGCCACCCTGGAGCTTTCCACGCTCCTGCAGGTCTCGCGCAATGACGAACAACAGCTCATCGCCGTCAACCAAAGCCCCCGTGTGATCGACCATCAGCACACGATCCGCGTCGCCATCGAAAGCGATCCCCAGATCGGCCTGCTGCGCCACCACGGCAGCCTGCAAGGCCTCGACGTGAGTGGAACCACAATCATCATTGATATTCAGGCCATTGGGTTGAGCCGAGAGCACCGAGACCTCGACGCCAAGCTCGTGAAACACGCTAGGCGCCACCTTATAGGCCGCCCCATTGGCGCAATCGATCACGATCTTCAGCCCGGAAAAATCGGTACTGCTTGGCACGCTGCTCTTACAGAACTCGATATAGCGCCCCGCCGCATCGTTGATCCGCGACACCTTACCCAACTGCCCCGACTCGACCACGGTCATCGGCGCATCGAGCAACTCCTCGATCATCAGCTCGATCTCGTCAGGCAGCTTGGTGCCCTGCCCCGAGAAAAACTTGATGCCGTTATCATGATGCGGGTTGTGCGATGCACTGATGACGATACCCGCCTCGGCATGAAAGGTACGGGTAAGGTAGGCGATAGCAGGTGTTGGCATCGGCCCCAGCAACATCACATCGGCACCCGCCGCGGACAATCCGGCCTCCAGCGCCGACTCGAACATGTAGCCGGAAATCCGCGTGTCCTTGCCGATCAGAATCTTGCACTTACCCTGCTTGCGGAACGCCATACCGGCTGCCCAACCGAGCTTGAGCATAAAATCCGGAGTGATGGGAAACTCGCCGACACGCCCACGAATACCGTCGGTACCAAAATATTTTCTAGCCATGACTAAAATTCCTTGATGACTTATTCAGCCGCTTCAACTGCAGCCAGCATGCGCACCACATCGACGGTCTCCGCCACATCGTGCACCCGCAAAATGTGCGCACCCTTAGTTACCGCCAAGGCTGCGAGGGCAAGGCTGCCATATAGACGCCCACCCACCTCGTGACCCAACACTCGACCGATCATGCTCTTGCGCGAGACGCCGACCAGCAACGGCCGACCCAACTCATGCAGCAACTGCAAACCCTTGAACAGACTGAGGTTGTGCTCCTGGGTCTTGGCGAAACCGAAACCCGGATCCAGAACCAGCCGCTCAAGTGCAATACCCGCCGCCGTACAGGCCGCCATGCGCTCGGCCAGAAAATCGCGCACCTCGACCAGCACATCGGCGTAGTGAGGGTTCTCCTGCATGGTGGTCGGTTCACCACGCATATGCATCAGGCACACCGGCAAGCCGCTGTCGGCCGCAGCATCCAGCGCCCCGTCACGTTGCAATGAGCGCACATCGTTAATCAGGCCAGCCCCGAGACGCGCAGTTTCACGGATTACCGCAGGCGTCGAGGTATCCACCGAGATGATCACATCCAGTTCGGCCGCAATGGCTTCGACAATCGGCGCAACGCGCTCAAGCTCCTCAACCGGCGAAACCGCTCGCGCCCCGGGACGCGTTGACTCGCCGCCGACATCGATCAGGGCGGCGCCTGCACGCAACATCGCTTCCGCATGACGCAAGGCGGCGTCGCGCTGAGCGAAACGACCACCATCGGAAAAGGAGTCGGGAGTGACATTGAGGATACCCATCACCTGCGGACGGGTTAAATCAAGAAACCGGCTACCACAAGGCAGCCGGTTCAGATGGTGCACTTCAGACATCGTGATCCTTAAAGCTCGGCAGCAGGACCACCGATAGGTTTCTCGGGACGATCCGTTTCGTCGGGACTGGCAGCCGGCGTATCGGCATCACCACCACCGCTCCAGTCGCGCGGCTCACGCGGGACACGGCCATTCATGATTTCCTCGATCTGCTCGGCATCGATGGTCTCGTACTTCATCAAGGCCTCAGCCATGGCATCGAGCTTGTCGCGATTCTCTTCAAGCAGACGCCGCGCAGTGCCGTAGCACTGATCGATAATGCTGCGAACTTCCTGATCGATCACCTTGGCCGTGTCGGCCGAGACATTGGTGTGTTGACTACCCATGCTGCGACCCAGGAAGACTTCACCTTCCTCCTCGGCATACATCAGGGGGCCGAGCTTCTCGGACAAGCCCCACTTGGTCACCATATTGCGCGCCAACTGAGTGGCACGCATGATGTCGTTCGAAGCCCCAGTGGTCACGCCATCGAAGCCCAAGGTCATTTCCTCAGCGATACGACCACCGAACAACGAGCAGATCTGACTGGTCAACGCGCGCTTGCTCAGGCTGTAGCGATCCTCTTCCGGCAGGAACATGGTCACGCCCAATGCTCGACCCCGCGGGATGATCGACACCTTGTAGACCGGATCATGTTCAGGCACCAAGCGCCCCACGATGGCATGACCAGCTTCATGGAATGCCGTATTGAGCTTTTCCTTGTCCGACATGACCATGGATTTGCGCTCGGCGCCCATCATGATCTTGTCCTTGGCCAACTCGAACTCTTTCATCTCAACCAGGCGCTTGCCAGCACGCGCGGCAAACAACGAGGCCTCATTGACCAGGTTCGCAAGATCGGCACCGGAGAAGCCCGGGGTACCACGAGCAATCACCGCAGGCTCGACATTCTCACCCATCGGCACCTTGCGCATGTGCACCTTGAGAATCTGCTCGCGACCCCGAATATCCGGCAGGCTGACCACCACCTGACGATCGAAGCGCCCGGGACGCAACAGCGCCGGATCGAGCACATCTGGGCGGTTAGTGGCGGCGATGACGATGACACCATCGTTCATCTCGAAGCCATCCATCTCCACCAGCAACTGATTGAGGGTCTGCTCGCGCTCGTCATGCCCACCGCCCATGCCGGCGCCACGGTGGCGACCGACAGCATCAATTTCATCGATAAAGATGATGCACGGCGCATGCTTCTTCGCCTGTTCGAACATGTCGCGGACACGGGACGCACCGACACCGACGAACATTTCGACGAAATCCGAACCGGAAATGGTGAAGAACGGCACTTTCGCTTCACCGGCAACCGCCTTGGCCAGCAAGGTCTTACCGGTACCCGGCGAACCAACCATCAATACGCCACGCGGAATACGCCCACCGAGACGCTGGAACTTGCCCGGATCACGCAGGAACTCGACCAGCTCGCTGACTTCCTCCTTGGCCTCGTCGCAACCGGCGACGTCAGCAAAGGTAGTCTTGACCTGATCTTCCGAGAGCAGACGCGCCTTGCTCTTGCCGAAGCTCATGGGCCCGCCCTTGCCGCCCGCACCGCCCTGCATCTGGCGCATGAAGAACATGAACACCGCGATGATCACCAGGATAGGGAAGCTGGCCACCAGCAACTGAGTCCAGATGCTCTGCTGCTCTGGTTGCTTGCCGATTATCTGGACGTTGTTGTCGATCAGGTCCTTGATTAGGCCGTTATCCTGGATTGCCGGACGCACGGTCTCAAAGGAGGAGCCATCGCCGCGCACGCCACTGATAATGAATCCATCAACAGTGACTCTCTGGACCGAGCCATCTTGAACTTGCTGGATAAATTCCGAGTAATTGAGCTTGGTCGACTCGCTCGGGCTGGAAAAATTGTTCATCACCGTCACCAAGACAGCGGCGATGATCAGCCACAGGACCAGATTCTTTGCCATGTCGTTCAATTAGCTACCCTCTGAAGCAGGCCCCGTGTCGAAGCGCACTTCGCATGACGACCAGTTATGTACCGATCTAACTTACTACACAACGCCCACCCCTGGCAGGCGCCGTCTGTAACCCTATATTTTGCCATCCAGCAGCCGCAGCCCCCATATGGCACAGGACCGGCACGCCAGCCCTCGACCTAGCCGCCCCGAAAGCTGCGCCCGAGCATGTATTGCTCACGCGAGCGATCACGCGAAGACAAGGGCTTGCGCATCTGCACCTTGTGGAACATTTCGCGCACCTGCTTGTGGTAGGTGTCGAAACCTTCGCCCTGAAAAATCTTGATCAGGAAATCTCCACCTGGACGAAGCACTCGCCCCGCCAAATCTAGCGCCAATTCACATAGGTACATGGCACGCGCCTGATCGGCAGTCCGTACTCCACTCATATTGGGGGCCATATCGGAAATCACAAGGTCTACCGGATTACCGCCAATCGCCTCGAGAATCTGCGCGAACACTGCATCGTCGGTGAAGTCGCCCTGAATGAAGGTGACATCGGGGATGCTGTCCATCTCCAGAATATCGGAAGCGATCAGGGTTCCCTTGTCGCCGATCAACCGACTGGTGACCTGCGACCAGCCCCCTGGCGCAGCGCCCAGATCGACTACCGTCATGCCTGGGCGCAGGATACGGTCCTTTTCCTGGACTTCCAGCAGCTTGTAGCTGGCGCGCGAGCGATAGCCATCCTTTTGCGCCATTTTGACGTAAGGGTCATCGAAATGTTCTTTCAGCCAACGCAGGCTGGTCTTGGAACGGGCCACGCAATACCTCGAATTTGTGCAGAGCATGAATATCTGGGCGGCAACCAAAGCGCTCGGGTAAACTGATCGCCGTTTTTTACCAGATTAAATGCAGGAATCAGATTATGCCGCTCACTCAAGAGCAGAAGAAACAATTCAAATCTATCGGCCACCACCTGAAACCCGTATTGATCGTGGCTGACAATGGTTTGACCGAAGGCGTCCTGGCCGAACTGGAGCGCGCACTGAGCGACCATGAACTGATTAAAGTGCAATTGCGCATCGTCGAGCGCGAAAGCCGCCTTACCGCCATCAACCAGCTGTGCAAGGCCGGTCATGCCGACTTGGTGCAGGTGATCGGCAAAATGGCGCTGATCTACCGCAAGAACCCCAAGGTCAATAAAAACCTGTCCAACGTCCATCGCCATCACGGCTGATAGCTTCAAACTGCATGCTTCTTGTCTGACTTGAAGCTTGCAGTTTATCGCTTGCTGCTGCCGGGCACCGCCTGCAGCACCAGTAGCAGACCGCAGAACGCCATCACCAGGTAGCTGAACATCAGCCACAGCCCGCCAGCAGAGTAGAAATGGCGTACGCCAAAGTAACTCGCAGCCATTACCAGCACAGCCAGCAGCAATTGCCCGCGCATATCGCGCCACAGGCTGGGCAAACGCTCGGCACGGATCAGTACCACGACCTGCAACACCGCACAAACCCCCGCCAGCCCCACCACTAGCGGGCGGACGGCGCTGGCGATTTCCTCGACCAGCAACGGCGCCAGGCCCAGCTTGGCTATCGCCGGCAACACCAGAAAATGCAACAACCAGAGGCCGCCGACCCAGAATGTCTGGGCCAACAGCCAGCTGATTGCTCCAGCAGTTGGGCTGCCGGACCTAGATATGACGAACCTCGACAATCTCGTACTCAAGGATGCCACTGGGGGTCTTGACCACCACCACATCGCCTTCTTCCTTGCCGACCAGAGCGCGCGCGATAGGCGAGCCCACCGACAGCTTGCCGAGCCGGATATCGGCTTCGTCTTCGCCAACGATCTGATAGGTCACGCTTTCGTCGGTCTCGACGTTGGCGATCTCCACGGTGGTGCCGAAAATCACCTTGCCGGTGTGGGCAATGCTGGTGACATCGATGACCACTGCGTTTTGCAGACGACCTTCGATATCACGGATGCGCGCCTCGACCATGCCCTGCTGCTCGCGGGCGGCATGGTATTCAGCGTTTTCCTTGAGGTCACCCAGCTCACGCGCGGTGCCGATGTCCTGGCTGAGTTTGGGCCGCATCACCTTGGTCAGGTGAGCCAGCTCCTCTTCCAGGGCGCGCGCGCCCTGGACGGTCATTGGGTATTTAGTCATGCCTTGATTCCTGCATGGAGATCCTGCAAACGGCGCACCGTTTTTTCTGGACCGAACTTGAGCGCCTCACAAATCGCCTCACCAGCGGCCAGCGTGGTGGTGCAGCAGATTCGATGCTGCAGCGCATTACGGCGAATGGAATAGGAGTCAGCAATCGACTGACGACCTTCGGTGGTATTGATGATCAGGGTGACTTCGTCATTCTTGATCATGTCGACCACGTGAGGACGCCCCTCGGTCACCTTGTTGACCCGACGCACCGGCAAGCCGGCCGCCTCGACCACCTTGGCGGTACCCGAGGTGGCAACCACGTCAAACCCCAGCTCGATCAGATTACGCGCCAACTCGGCCACCAAGGGCTTGTCGTCATCGCGCACACTGATAAAGGCGCAGCCGCTATTGGGCAGGATTTCACTGGCACCCAACTGCGCCTTGGCAAACGCTTCGCCGAAGGTGTCGCCGACGCCCATCACTTCACCGGTTGACTTCATTTCCGGGCCGAGGATAGGGTCGACGCCCGGGAACTTGGAGAAGGGGAATACGGCTTCCTTGACGCTGTAGAAGTTCGGAATGATTTCGTCGGTGAAACCGACTTCGGCCAGGGTCTTGCCGGCCATCACCCGGGCACCGAGCATCGCCAGGGAAATGCCGATGCACTTGGAGACGAACGGCACGGTGCGCGAGGCGCGCGGGTTGACTTCGATGACGAAGATATCCTCGCCCTGCACCGCCATCTGCACGTTCATCAGGCCGATCACGCCGAGTTCCAGGGCCATTTTCTTGACCTGGTCGCGGATCTCGTCCTGGATATGCGCCGGCAGCGAATACGGCGGCAACGAACAGGCCGAGTCACCGGAGTGCACGCCTGCCTGCTCGATATGCTGCATGATCGCGCCGATCACCACGGTTTCGCCGTCGCTAATGGCATCGATATCGACTTCGATGGCGCAGTTGAGGAAGTGATCGAGCAGCACCGGGCTGTCATTCGACACTTTCACCGCTTCGCGCATGTAGCGCTTGAGCTCTTCTTCCTGGTAAACGATTTCCATCGCCCGGCCGCCCAGCACATAGGACGGACGCACCACCAGCGGATAACCGATGACCTTGGACGCCGCCAGGGCCTCGTCTTCACTGCGCGCCGTGGCATTGGCCGGCTGGCGCAAGCCCAGACGCTGAACCATCTGCTGGAAACGCTCGCGGTCTTCGGCGCGATCGATGGCCTCGGGACTGGTGCCGATGATCGGCACTCCGGCCTCTTCCAGCGCGCGACAGATTTTCAGCGGGGTCTGCCCACCGTACTGCACGATCACGCCTTTCGGCTGCTCGACGCGGACGATTTCCAGCACGTCCTCCAGGGTTACCGGCTCGAAATACAGGCGGTCCGAGGTGTCGTAGTCAGTGGAGACGGTTTCCGGGTTGCAGTTGACCATAATGGTCTCGTAACCGTCTTCGCGCAGTGCCAATGCAGCGTGCACGCAGCAGTAGTCGAACTCGATGCCCTGACCGATGCGGTTCGGCCCGCCACCGAGGATCATGATCTTGTCGCGGCTCGACGGCGCCGCCTCGCACTCTTCCTCGTAGGTCGAATACATGTAGGCGGTGTCGCTGGCGAACTCGGCGGCACAGGTGTCGACGCGCTTGTACACCGGCAGCACTTTCAGCTTGTGACGGTGGCTGCGCAGGCTCTTCTCGGAAACGCCGAGCAACTTGGCCAGGCGGATATCGGAGAAGCCCTTGCGCTTGAGCTTGTACATCAGGTCGCGGTCGATGCTGACCAGACCCAGGGTCTTGATCTTTTCCTCGTCCTTGACCAGGTCTTCGATCTGCACCAGGAACCACTCGTCGATGCGGGTCAGCTCGAACACTTCGGCAACGGTCTTGCCGGCACGGAAGGCGTCGGCCAGGTACCAGATGCGGTCGGCACCCGGCACGGTCAGCTCGCGCTTGAGGGTGCTTTCGGCCTCCGGATCGCTCAGGTCGAGCATCGGATCGAAGCCGGAAACCCCGACTTCCAGGCCGCGCAGGGCTTTCTGCATGGACTCCTGGAAGGTGCGACCGATGGCCATGACCTCACCGACGGACTTCATCTGGGTGGTCAGGCGGGCATCGGCCTTGGGGAATTTCTCGAAGGCGAAACGCGGGATCTTGGTCACGACGTAGTCGATGGCCGGCTCGAAGGACGCCGGAGTACGGCCGCCGGTGATGTCGTTGGACAGCTCGTCGAGGGTGTAACCCACCGCCAGCTTGGCGGCTATCTTGGCGATGGGGAAGCCGGTGGCCTTGGAAGCCAGCGCCGAGGAACGCGACACCCGCGGGTTCATCTCGATCACCACCATGCGCCCGGTGTTCGGGCAGATGCCGAACTGCACGTTGGAGCCGCCGGTTTCCACGCCGATCTCGCGCAGCACCGCCAGCGAGGCGTTACGCAGGATCTGGTATTCCTTGTCGGTCAGGGTTTGCGCCGGGGCCACGGTGATCGAGTCGCCGGTGTGCACGCCCATTGGATCGAAGTTCTCGATGGCGCAGACGATGATGCAGTTGTCCTTCTTGTCGCGGACCACCTCCATCTCGTATTCCTTCCAGCCGATCAGCGACTCGTCGATCAGCAGCTCGTTGGTCGGCGACAGGTCGATACCGCGCGCGCAGATCTCTTCGAACTCTTCGCGGTTGTAGGCGATGCCGCCGCCGGTGCCGCCCATGGTGAAGGACGGGCGAATGATGCAGGGAAAGCCGACTTTCTCGAGTACGACGTAGGCTTCTTCCATGTTATGGGCGATGCCGGAGACCGGGCAGGCCAGGCCGATGTCTTTCATCGCCTTGTCGAAACGCGAACGGTCTTCGGCCTTGTCGATGGTGTCGGCGTTGGCACCGATCATTTCCACACCGAATTTTTCCAGAATGCCGTGCTTTTCCAGGTCCAGCGCGCAGTTCAGCGCGGTCTGCCCACCCATGGTCGGCAGCAGGGCGTCCGGACGCTCCTTCTCGATGATCTTGGCCACGGTCGACCATTTGATCGGCTCGATATAGGTGGCGTCGGCCATGGCCGGGTCGGTCATGATGGTGGCGGGGTTGGAGTTCACCAGGATGACGCGGTAGCCCTCCTCTCTCAGGGCCTTGCAGGCCTGGGCACCGGAATAGTCGAACTCGCAGGCCTGGCCGATTACGATCGGGCCAGCACCGAGGATCAGGATGCTTTTAATGTCTGTACGTTTTGGCATGTTATCTACTCGAATCCTTGGGTCAGCCGGGGAGTCATCTTGAGGGTTACTGCGCGCCGCCTGGGCTGCGTTGCGCTGCACTCACTTCCTCGCCGTACTGCATGTACTGTCTCGTCGTTGCGTTCCGGGCGCCTGGCCCAGACGCCGCTCGCTACACTCTCCAGACGACTCGGCTATTGCCGCTTGGCCATCGCTTCAATGAAGCGATCAAACAGTGGCGCCACATCGGCCGGGCCAGGGCTCGCTTCCGGGTGACCCTGGAAGCTGAAGGCGTCCTTGTCGGTGCGCTCGATGCCCTGCAGGGAGCCGTCGAACAGCGACTTGTGAATCGCCCGGACGTTGCTCGGCAGGCTGGCTTCATCCACGGCAAAACCGTGATTCTGGCTGGTGATCATCACCACGCCACTGTCCAGATCCTGCACCGGGTGGTTGGCTCCGTGGTGGCCATGGCCCATTTTCAGGGTCTTGGCACCGGAGGCCAAAGCCAGCAACTGGTGGCCAAGGCAGATACCAAACAGCGGAATATCGGTTTCCAGCACATCCTGGATCGCCTGGATCGCATAATCGCAAGGTTCGGGGTCGCCCGGGCCGTTGGACAGGAACACACCATCGGGATTCAGCGCCAACACCTCGGCGGCGGGCGTCTGCGCCGGCACCACGGTCAGGCGGCAGCCACGCTCGACCAGCATGCGCAGGATGTTCCACTTGACCCCGTAGTCATAGGCCACCACGTGGTACTTCAGCTCGCTGGCGGGGATTTCCAGGTGATTGTCACCTTGCAGATTCCACACGCTGGAGCGCCACTCGTAGGGCTCGGTACAGCTGACCACCTTGGCCAGATCCATGCCCTTGAGGCCAGGGAAACTGCGCGCCAGTTCCAGGGCTTTTTCTTCGGTAGCGTCGTCGCCAGCGAGGATGCAGCCGTTCTGCGAACCTTTCTCGCGCAGAATGCGGGTCAGGCGACGGGTATCGATTCCCGCAATGGCGACCGTACCGTTTTCCTTCAGGTACTCATCCAGCGGCTGCTTGCTGCGCCAGTTGCTGGCGATCAGCGGCAGATCGCGGATGATCAAACCGGCAGCCCATACCCGATCAGACTCGGCATCCTCCGGCGTGGTGCCGGTGTTACCGATGTGCGGATAGGTCAGGGTAACGATTTGCTGGGCATAGGAAGGATCGGTGAGGATTTCCTGATAGCCTGTCATGGCGGTGTTGAAAACCACCTCTCCAATAGTTTGGCCATCGGCACCGATGGCCTCGCCGCGAAAAATGCTGCCATCGGCAAGAGCCAGAATGGCAGGTTTAAGGGCTGGCTTACTCAAGAAAACCTCCGTAGATCAAAGCTTGAAGCAAACGCAGATTGTAAAAAAGCGGAATGACGTACCGACCGTCATCCCGCTTTTTTATATGATTCATTCTGCGCAACTTTTAGTGGACACACTAAAGCGGGAAGCCTACAGGAAACTGCCTTTTTGGTCCACCGCCAGATGCGACTTACTCCTCACCGGAACATCCGCTTCCGACGAACCGCATCAGTTGAGCCCCAGCACATCCTGCATGTCGTACAACGCAGGCTCACGCCCTTGCAGCCACGCCGCCGAACGCACCGCGCCTCTGGCGAAGGTCATGCGACTTGAGGCTTTATGGGTGATTTCCACGCGCTCACCATCTGCGGCGAACAGCACCGTATGATCGCCAACCACATCACCGGCCCTTACTGTGGCAAAACCGATGGTTTCGCGAGCGCGGGCACCGGTCTGGCCTTCTCGGCCGTAGACCGCAACCTTTTGCAGGTCACGCCCCAGGGCATTGGCCACCACTTCACCCATGCGCAAGGCGGTGCCAGAGGGTGCGTCGACCTTGTGCCGGTGGTGGGCCTCGATGATCTCGATGTCCACTTCATCACCAAGCACCCGCGCCGCGGTATCCAGCAACTTCAGGCACAGATTGACCCCCACGCTGAAGTTGGCAGCAAAGACGATAGGGATCTGCTTGCCCGCATCGGCCAACAGCTGCTTTTCCTCGGCACTGAAGCCGGTGGTGCCGATCACCATGGCTTTGCCCGCCTGCCGGCAGATTTCCAGGTTTTTCAGGGTCACCGACGGATGAGTGAAATCGATCAGCACATCGAACTGATCCAGCACCTCACTGAGGCCACCCGACAGCCTGACGCCAATCTTGCCCAACGCTGCCAACTCGCCAACATCGGCGCCCACCAGGCTACTGTCGGCACGATCGATCGCCGCAGTCAGACTGACGCCATCGGCCTGCTGCACGGCATCGATCAGGGTCTTGCCCATGCGCCCAGCGGCGCCCATCACTGCTATTCGTTGCATGACACCCGCTCCACGCTATAAGCCTCGAACCGCAAGCCGCAGTGCAAGCCCTCATGCAGCCTGCCAGCAACCGCCTGCGGCCGTTTATTCACACATCGCCGAAGAAGCGCTTCACACCCTCGAACCAGCCACTGGCCTTCGGCGAATGACGGGTATCACCCTGCAGCGTCTTGCGAAACTCGTCGAGCAGTTCGCGCTGACGCCGATCCAGACTGACCGGGGTTTCTACCGCCACCCGGCACATCAGGTCGCCGGCACCGCCACCGCGCACTGGCGCCACGCCTTTACCGCGCAGACGGAACAGCTTGCCGGTCTGGGTACCTTCCGGAATCTTCAGCTTGACCCGGCCATCCAGGGTCGGCACCTCCAGCTCACCGCCCAGCGCCGCGTCGGCGAAGCTGATCGGCACCTCGCAGTACAGATGCTTGCCATCGCGCTGGAAGATCGAGTGCTCGCGCACATTGACCACCACATACAGATCGCCCGCCGGACCACCCATCGCGCCCGCCTCGCCTTCACCAGACAGGCGAATGCGATCACCGGTATCGACACCCGGCGGCACTTTCACCGACAGGGTCTTGTGCTCTTCCACGCGACCATGACCATGGCAGGAACCGCACGGATCGGTAATCATCTTGCCGGCGCCATGGCAACGCGGGCAGGTCTGCTGCACCGAGAAGAAGCCCTGCTGCATGCGCACCTGACCGATACCACCGCAGGTGGTACAGGTCACCGGAGAAGTACCCTTCTTCGCCCCCGAGCCTTCGCAGGTCTTGCAATTGACCAGCGTCGGCACACGGATGTTGACTGTAGTGCCGCGCACTGCCTCTTCCAGATCCAGCTCCAGCGTGTAGCGCAGGTCGCTGCCCCGCTGGGCGCCGCCACGCTGACCACCACGACCGCCAGCCCCCCCGAAGAAGTCGCTAAACACATCGCCGAAGATATCGGAAAAATTGGCCCCACCCGGGCCACCACCGCCCATCTGCGAATCGACCCCGGCATGCCCGTACTGGTCGTAGGCCGCGCGCTTGCCGGAGTCGGACAATACTTCGTAAGCCTCGTTGGCATCCTTGAACATATCTTCCGACGCTTTATCGTCGGGATTGCGGTCCGGGTGATGCTTCATTGCCAGGCGCCGGTAAGCCTTTTTCAGCTCCGCTTCGCTGGCGCCGCGCTCGACACCGAGCACCTCGTAATAGTCTCGTTTTGCCATAATTCTTCAACACCTTTAAATCGTCTACTCCAGACACGCCAACGCGGGAGCAAGCTCCCGCGTGGCGGATCATGCCGGTCGCGACTCGCGTCACGCCCGGCCAGAGCGGCATAAGCTTGCGCTTATTTGTTTTCCTTGACCTCTTCAAACTCCGCATCGACCACATCGTCGCCCGCGCCTTGAGTGTCATCAGCCTGCTGAGCCTCAGCGCCAGGCTGAGGTTGCTCGGCATACATCTTCTGCGCCAGCGGGGTAGTGGTTTCGGACAGGGCATTGATCTTGGCTTCGATAACGGCCTTGTCATCACCCTTGATCGCCACTTCCAGTTCGCCCAGGGCTTTCTCGATGGCTGCCTTCTCGTCCGCGGTGGCCTTGTCGCCTGCCTCGGTGAGCATCTTGCGCGAGGCGTGCACCAGCTGATCGCCCTGGTTACGGGCAGTGGCCAGCTCTTCGAACTTGCGATCTTCCTCGGCATTGGCCTCGGCATCACGCACCATTTGCTCGATTTCTTCCTCGGACAGACCGGAGTTGGCCTTGATCACGATGGACTGAGTCTTACCGGTGGCCTTGTCTTTCGCGCCGACATGCAGAATACCGTTGGCGTCGATATCGAAGGTCACTTCAATCTGCGGCACGCCACGTGGTGCTGGCGGAATCTCGGCCAGATCGAACTTGCCCAGTGACTTGTTCTGCGAAGCTTGCTTGCGCTCACCCTGCAGCACGTGAATGGTCACCGCGCCCTGGTTGTCGTCGGCAGTGGAGAACACCTGGGACTTCTTGGTCGGGATAGTGGTGTTCTTCTCGATCAGCGCAGTCATCACGCCACCCATGGTTTCGATGCCCAGGGTCAACGGCGATACGTCGAGCAGCAGCACGTCCTTCACGTCGCCGGCCAGTACGGCGCCCTGAATGGCAGCACCCATGGCTACGGCTTCGTCCGGGTTGACGTCCTTGCGCGCTTCCTTGCCGAAGAAATCGGTGACCAGCTTCTGCACCAGAGGCATGCGAGTCTGACCACCAACCAGAATCACGTCGTTGATCTTGGCCACGTCGATACCGGCATCTTTCAAGGCGATACGGCACGGCTCGATGGTGCGCTGCACCAGGTCTTCAACCAGCGACTCCAGCTTGGCGCGCGAAATCTTCACGTTCAAGTGCTTGGGACCGGTGGCATCTGCAGTGATGTACGGCAGGTTGACGTCGGTCTGCTGGCTGGAGGACAGCTCGATCTTGGCTTTCTCGGCGGCTTCTTTCAGGCGCTGCATGGCCAGCGGGTCACCCTTGAGGTTCATCCCGCTTTCTTTCTTGAATTCGTCGACCAGGTAATCGATCAGGCGGATATCGAAGTCTTCACCGCCGAGGAAGGTGTCGCCGTTGGTGGCCAACACTTCGAACTGGTGCTCGCCATCGACTTCGGCGATCTCGATCACCGACACGTCGAAGGTACCGCCACCCAGGTCATAAACGATCACGGTGTGATCGCCCTTGGCCTTGTCCATGCCGTAGGCCAGGGCCGCAGCGGTCGGCTCGTTGATGATGCGCTTGACGTCCAGACCGGCGATGCGCCCGGCATCCTTGGTGGCCTGACGCTGACTGTCGTTGAAGTAGGCCGGCACGGTGATCACCGCTTCGGTGACGGCTTCGCCGAGGTAGTCTTCAGCGGTCTTCTTCATCTTCTTGAGGATTTCCGCCGAGATCTGCGGCGGCGCCATCTTCTGGCCGTTCACTTCGACCCAGGCGTCACCGTTGTCGGCCTTGACGATCTTGTACGGCACCATCTGGATGTCTTTTTGCACGACGTCTTCTTCGAAACGACGACCGATCAGGCGCTTCACCGCGTACAGGGTGTTGTGCGGATTGGTCACAGCCTGGCGCTTGGCCGACTGACCGACGAGGATTTCACCGTCGTTGGCGTAGGCAACGATCGACGGCGTGGTGCGAGTGCCCTCGGCGTTCTCGATGACCTTGACGTTGCCGTTTTCCAGAATGGAGACGCACGAGTTGGTGGTCCCCAGGTCGATACCGATAATTCTGCCCATCTTCATTCTCCCGAAACTTTGATAATTCCGCCGCTGAGCTTTGTCAGCCGCGGTAGCACTAAAACGCTTGACTCATAAAATGGGGGCTACTCGCCGAATTTCAAGCCTGCTCATCGATGGTCGGCGGAGCTTCGCTCGGCGCCTTGCTGACCACCACCATTGCCGGACGCAACAGGCGACCGTTGAGCAGGTAGCCCTTCTGAAACACCTTGAGCACGCTGTTCGGCTCTACATTGGTGCTGTCCTGCATGGCCATGGCCTGATGGTGCTCCGGATTGAACGGCGCACCGTGCGGGTCGATGACTTCCAACTGATAGCGCTTGAGGGTGTCGTGGAACAGCTTTAGCGTCAGCTCCATGCCCTCGCGCACACCCTTGATTGCCTCGTCATCCGGATTCGACAGCTCGAGACCGCGCTCCAGGCTGTCGACGACCGGCAACAGGTCATTGGCAAATTTCTCCAAGGCGAATTTGTGCGCCTTCTCTACATCCTGCTCGGCGCGACGACGCACATTCTGCAGGTCCGCCGCCATGCGCAGGGCCTGATCCTGAGCGGCAGCCAGCTCTTCCTCCAGCACCTGGATGCGCGCGTCCAACTGATCGCTCGATTCCATTTCGGCACCAGGTGCAACCTCTGGCAGATGGGTATCGCGGGTCTGTTCGTCAGCCATGCGTTTCTCCTCTAAAAATTCGAGGCAAGCCTAAACTTGCGCGTCTGCCGCCTATATGGGGACAAATTCTGCAGCTTCAAGTGCTGCACAAGGATTGTCAGCCGAGAAACAAATACTGTATAAATATACACACCTAACTCCTGGGAGGCCTCGCCATGCTGGTGCACCTGTCCGTACACAACTACGCCATCGTTGAACACCTCGACCTAGAACTGGACCGCGGCATGAGTGTCATCAGCGGCGAAACCGGCGCTGGCAAGTCGATCATGCTCGACGCCCTCGGCCTGTGCCTCGGCGATCGCGCCGACAGCGGTGTGGTGCGCCCCGGCGCCGACAAGGCGGACATCCTGGCCAGCTTCGACCTTGTCGACATCCCCGAGGCCCGCACCTGGTTGGCTGAGCGTGACCTGGATCACGACGGCCCGTGCATCCTGCGTCGAGTGATCACCGCCGAAGGCCGCTCGCGCGGCTACATCAATGGCTCTCCCTGCCCCCAGGGCGACCTCAAGGCCCTCGGCGAACTGCTGATCGACATCCACAGTCAGCACGAACATCAGTCACTGCTCAAGGCCGAGACCCACCGCCGCCTGCTCGACGAATACGCCGGCAGCCAGGAGCTGGCGCGACAGGTGCAACTGGCGGCGCAACGCTGGAAACAGACCCGCAGCGAACTGCAGCGCCTGTCCAGCCTCGGCGACGAGCAACGCTCACGCCATCAGCTGCTCAGCTACCAACTGGAAGAGCTCGACAGCCTGGCCCTGGGTGAAAATGAACTGGTACAGCTGGAGCAGGAACACAAGAACCTGACCAATGCCGAAAGCCTGCTCAGCGCCTGCCGCCTAGTGATCGAGCAGTGCAGCGAGAATGACGCCGGCAACGTGCTCTCGACTCTGACCGGCAGCCTCAACCGTCTGGGCGCCTTCCAGGGTCAGCCGAGCGCCTTGAGCGAAGCGACCAACCTGCTGGCCAGCGCCCAGATTCAGGTGGAGGAAGCCGTCGGCGAGCTCAATCGCTTTCTCGATCATTTCGACGCCGACCCCGCGCGCCTGCAGCAGATGGAAGAGCGCCTGGATGCAATCTACACCCTGGCGCGCAAGCACCGGATCCAGCCCGGCGAACTGATTGCCATGCAGCAGCAACTGTTCGATGAGCTGGAAAGCCTCAACGCCGACGATCAGGCCGCCGAACGCCTGAACGATGAACTGGCCGCCTTCGAGCGCCACTACCAGGAAAAAGCCAGCGAGCTCAGCGCCCTGCGCCACCGCGCGGCCAGCGAGCTGGCCACGGCGGTAGAACTGGAAATGCAGAATCTGGGTATGCCGGGAGGGCGCTTCAGCATCACGCTGAGCGCCAATAACGGCAGCGAACCACAGCCCAACGGCCTCGAACAGCTGGAATTCCTGGTCAGCGCCAACCCCGGCCAACCGCTCAAGACCCTGGCCAAAGTCGCGTCCGGCGGCGAGCTGTCACGCATCAGCCTGGCGATCCAGGTGATCACCGCGCAAACCTCCCGGGTGCCGACCCTGGTGTTCGACGAAGTCGACGTCGGCATTGGCGGCCCGACCGCCGAAGTGGTCGGGCAGCTGCTGCGGCGTCTCGGCGAGCGCGGCCAGGTGCTGGCCGTCACTCACCTGCCACAAGTGGCCGCCCAGGGCCATCAGCACCTGTTCGTACACAAGGAGCGCGGCAGCGATGCCACCCGCACAGCCGTGAGCAAGCTGGACAGGAATCAGCGCGTCGAGGAAATTGCCCGCATGCTGGGCGGCGTCGACCTGACCGAAGAGTCCCTGGCCCATGCCCGGCAGATGGTCGGCAGCGTCCAGGCTTGACGGATCGCTGAAACCACAAAGGCGACCCGAGGGTCGCCTTTGTGCATGATGCGTTTGTGCGCTTACTTCTTTTTGCGCACGTAGAGCACCAGGTTGTGATCGACCATCTCGAAGCCGTGCTCTTGCACGATCTCCCTCTGCCGCTTTTCGATTTCAGGATCGAAGAACTCGATCACCTCACCCGAATCGACACAGACCATGTGGTCGTGATGACCACCATCGGCCAATTCGAACACGGCATGACCACCATCGAAGTTATGGCGCACCACCAACCCGGCCGCCTCGAACTGGGTCAGTACGCGGTACACGGTGGCCAGGCCGACGTCTTCGCCCGCTTCCATCAGGGCCTTGTAAACATCCTCTGCACTCATGTGACGCTGCTCGGCGGAATCGAGCATCTGCAGAATCTTGACCCGCGGCAGGGTCACTTTCAGGCCAGCTTTGCGTAGTTCGCTATTTTCAACCATGGTCTGCTTTCTCGCGGAAGCGGCTTCGCAGCTTCCTTTATTGCGGGTATGATCGGGGTTTACGTTGCCCAGCCAAGATAGTGGAAGTCACCCGCCGATGCAAAAAACCAAGCTCCTGCTGACCAGTCTCACCTTCGTGGGACTCCTCGCGCTCGCCGGTTGTTCTTTCCCCGGGGTTTATAAAATCGACGTCCAACAGGGCAATGTCGTTACACAGGACATGATAGATCAGTTGCGCCCAGGAATGACCCGCAGCCAAGTGCGGTTTATCATGGGCAACCCGCTGCTGACCGATACCTTCCATGCCAACCGCTGGGACTACCTGTACAGCATTCAACCAGGCGGTGGTAAACGCCTGCAAGAGCGCGTCAGCGTGATCTTCAATGGCAATGATCAACTGGCCGGCCTGTCGGGCGACTTCATGCCGGGCGTCAGCCGCGACGAGGCCATTCTCGGCCAGGATGGCGCGAGCATGGCGGCACCGCAAACCACCGCGCAGCCGCAAACCGAAGAGCGGCCGGCGCCAGGCTCACTGCTCGAGCAGATTCAGCGCGACGTCGACGAGGCACAAAGCGTACCGGTACCGACCCCGGAACCGCTGGACAGCTCGCCACAGTAAGCAGGCAGACGCAAAAAAGCCCGGATATATCCGGGCTTTTTCATGCGCGCCTATCTGACGTCAAGCGCCCTCTTCGTCAGCCTTGGCTTTGGCCGCCTTGGCCGCACGCTGCTTGCGCACCTCTTTCGGGTCGGCAATCAGCGGCCGATAGATCTCCACCCGCTCGCCATCCTCCAGCACCCGCTCTTGTGGCTTGGCCACCGCCTTGCCGAAGATCCCCAGCGGAATATTCGCCAGATCAAGGCCAGGAAAATGCGCCTGCATGCCCGACTGCTCGGCTGCCTGGCGCACCGTAGTGCCGTAAGGCAGACTCAGACGCAGCAGCTTCTGCTTATCCGCCAAGGCATAAACCACTTCGACCACGATCATCTTGTTGCTAGCCATATAGCTGCTTCGCCCTTTGACAGAATGCGTCCACCAAGGTGTTCGCCGCCTGGTTGAATAGCGGCCCAAGCGTGACCCGCACCAAGGGACCGGCATAATCGAAGGTCAGATCCAGACTGATCTTGCATGCTTGGTCGCCCAACGCCTTGAACACCCACTGGCCTTGCAGCTGACTGAACGGCCCCTCCTCCAGAACCAGCTCGATCGACTGCCCCCAAACCAGCGCATTGCGGGTAATGAAACGCTGGCTAAGCCCCCCCTTGGCCACAGCCAGACTGGCGCGCATATGGGTTTGACTGACGTCCAGCACCTCGCTGGCCGAACACCAGGGCAGGAACTCCGGGTAACGCGCCACGTCATTGACCAATTCGAAAATGGCCGACGCCGGATACGGCAGCAACGCCGAGCGCTGGATATGGGTACTCATAAGCCTGCAACTTGATTCAGAAGGGTGACTGTACTCATTTCATCAACTCTGCAACAAACACGATCAATATACCCAATGGCGCCACTACACGAATCAGCCAATAGACCAGGCCGAACAGCAGCGGATTATTGATCGCCAGCTCCTCGCGCACGGCCTCACGCTTGAGAACCCAGCCAGCGAACAGTACGAAGGCCAAGCCACCCAGCGGCAAGAGAATGCGACTGGTCAGGTAGTCGATGCTTTCGAAGAAGTTGCGCCCGCCTTCGGCGCCCCACTGAAACAGGTGAAAACCGTCGTCCGCGAAGATGAAGAACTTGGCCTCGGCAGCGACATTGAAGGACAACACCGTGCCCATGCCAACGGCCCAGCACAACAGTACCAGCACACTGGTGATCACCTTCCGGCTGCGCTCGGTACGCTCGACCAGATAAGCCACGGCCGGCTCCAGCATGGAGATCGACGAGGTCCAGGCCGCTATCAGCACCAAGACGAAAAACAGCGTACCCATGACCTGACCGAACGCAATGCCGCCGAAGGCCACCGGCAGGGTGACGAACATCAGTCCAGGGCCGGCGCCCGGCTCCAAGCCGGCGGCAAACACTATAGGGAATAGCGCCAAACCAGCCGTCAGGGCCACCAGGGTGTCGAGAATGCCGACCGCCATCACCGTCGTACCGATCGAGGCGCGTTTGGGCATGTAGGCGCCGTAGACCATGATCGAACCGACGCCAACGCTGAGGGTGAAGAAGGCATGCCCCATTGCAGCCAGCACGCCGTCGAGCAACTTGTCAGGCTGAAAATCGAAGAGAAAGTGAACCCCCTGCATAAAGTGCCCAGTGGTCATGCTGTAACCCAGCAGCACCAGCAGCAAGAGGAACAGCAGTGGCATCATGATGCGCAAACTGCGCTCCAGGCCGGCCACGACACCACGGGCGATAATGAAGCCAGTCAACAGCATGAACAGCGTGTGCCACAGGGTCAGACGCCAAGGGTCGGCCGTCAGTGCGCCGAACGCAGCGCCCGCCCCATCGGCACTGATGCTCTGGAACTGGCCGCCACCCATGCCGATGATGTAGTCCAGCGACCAGCCGGCGATGACACTGTAGAAGGACAGGATCAGCAGCGCGGCAACCATGCCCATCAGCGCAGCCCACGACCACCTTGGCGAGGCGTCAGACTCCAGCGCCAGCGCTCCCAGCGCATTCACCGGACTCTGCCGGGCGCGGCGGCCGATCAGGGTTTCCGCAAACATGATCGGCAAGCCAACCAGAAAAATGCACACCAGGTACATCATGACAAAGGCCCCACCGCCGTACATGCCGGTCATGTAGGGGAACTTCCAGATGTTGCCCAGGCCCACTGCGGAGCCGGTTGCCGCCAGGATAAACACCCAACGACTGGCCCAGGCGCCGTGGATCGAAACCTTGTCACTCACCATGAATACGCCCGATATTTTCGCAAAAGATGCGCATTGTCAGGGATTAGCTCACCTCTCTCAAGATCAGGCTGTCGCCAGCAGGCCCACGACTCCCTATAATGCGCGCCCTATGGCTAAACAAAAGAAACACCCTCAAGGCACCATCGCCCAAAATAAAAAGGCGATGCACGACTTTTTCGTCGAATCCAGATTCGAGGCGGGCCTGGTCCTGGCCGGCTGGGAAGTGAAAAGCCTGCGCGCCGGCAAGGCCCAGTTGGTCGACAGCTATGTATTGCTGAAAGACAACGAAGCTTGGCTGATGGGCTTCCACATCACCCCGCTGAAGGCTGCCAGCACCCACGTGATTGCCGACCCGACCCGCACGCGCAAGCTGCTGCTGAACAAGCGCGAGCTGGAAAAGCTGTTCGGCGCCGTACAGCAGAAGGGTCACACCTGCGTGGCGCTGTCGGTTTACTGGAAAGCGCATTTGATCAAATGCGAAATTGCCCTGGCCAAGGGCAAGAAGGACTTCGACAAGCGCCACACCGAAAAAGAGCGTGACGCCGACCGTGAAGTCCAGCGCGCCATGCGCACCAAGGGCAAGGACGACTGATCGGCGGGTGGATGGGGCTGTGGCCCCATTCCTTATCCCCGCTTAGTTGAGCAGCACACCGACCGAAGACGCCGTGCCAGCCTGCTCATCACCATGATCGGATACACCGTCCCGCTCGGGCAGCTTGCCCGCGACCAGCCCACCCTCCTACGGCTTGGTAATTGAGGCTGATCCCCGCCGCTGCGCCCGCGCCATGCGCTGCGCTTGCTGCTGCACTTCGGCGAGCACTTCCTGCACATAGTCGATATGCCGATTGGACAACTGCCGCGCGTCTTCGGCACGCCCCTCGATGATCGCTTCATAAAGCGCCCGATGCTGATCGATCAGCATGTCGCGGGTCTCGTCGCGCTGGGCGTACATGCCACCGATGTTGGTCACCACATTGCGCTTGAGCAGGTCGAATAAACCGCGAATGGTGTGCAGCAGCACGGCGTTATGGCTGGCCTCGGCGATGGCCAGGTGAAAGCTCGCGTCGGCCACCCCCTCTTCCGCGCGGGTCACCTTGCCGCTTCGGCTGTAGCAGTCCTGCAGCGCGGCAAAAGCCTCCCTCAGGCGCTGGCGATCCAGCTCGGTGGCACGCTGGGCGGCATAAAAGGCACAGGAACCTTCCAGGGTGTGGCGAAACTCCAGCAGGTCGCGCTGGGCTTCCGGGTTGCTCTCCAGCAGCTGCAAGAGCGGATCACTGAAGGTCGAGCCAAGCGAGTCGGCGACATAGTTGCCACCGCCCTGACGGCTGACCAACAAGCCCTTGGCCGCCAGTTTCTGAATCGCCTCACGCAATGACGGCCGCGACACACCGAACCGTTCGGCCAGCGCCCGCTCGGCGGGCAGCCGCTCACCGGCCTTCAACGTGCCTTCCAGGATCATGGTTTCCAGCTGACTGACGATATCGTCCGACAAACGGCGCTGGCGCACCTGGCCTACATCCATAACCCGAACCTCACTGGTTTGACCACCTGTAACGCCCTTCTCAGGCACTTGTAGAGCAAGCCTATAGCGGCGCCGGAGCCCTTACAAGACAAGGGCACTCGACCAAAGTAGTAAGCCTGCTAATTGACAGCTGCAAGCATCCACTTTTACTCTGGCCGCGCCACATTGTAAATTGGTATTACCAATTTACCCAAACCTAAAACAATTCCAAGAAGCTTATGAGGTCTGCCATGCCGGTCATCGCCAAACCACTTGCCGCACCGCTGCATCCGCATACACCCATGCGCATCGCGCGCCGCTAAGGAGAGACCGACATGTCAACTGGTCTTCTGGCTCTACTCGCTTTTTCTCCGATCCTGCTCGCGGCCATCCTGCTGGTCGGCCTGCGTTGGCCGGCCAAGCACGCCATGCCGCTGGTCTACCTGGTGACCGCCGCCATTGGTCTGTTCGCCTGGGACATGAGCGTCAACCGCGTACTCGCCTCGACCCTGCAAGGCCTGCTGATTACCCTGAGCCTGCTGTGGATCATCTTCGGCGCCATCTTGCTGCTCAACACCCTCAAGCATTCTGGCGGCATCACCGCGATCCGCGCCGGTTTCGCCACCATCAGCCCTGACCGGCGAATTCAGGCGATCATCATTGCCTGGCTGTTCGGCTGCTTCATCGAAGGCGCCTCCGGTTTTGGCACGCCAGCGGCAATTGCCGCACCGCTGCTGGTGGCCATCGGCTTCCCGGCCATGGCCGCGGTACTGATGGGCATGCTGGTACAGAGTACGCCGGTGTCGTTCGGGGCCGTGGGCACGCCCATCATAGTTGGGGTCAATAGCGGCCTGGACTCAGCCACCCTCGGTGCGCAACTGCTTGAGCAAGGCTCTTCCTGGGCGCAGTTCTTGCAGCTGATCACCAGTGAAGTGGCGATCATTCACGCCATCGTCGGCACTGTGATGCCGCTGATCATGGTGCTGATGCTGACGCGCTTCTTCGGCACCGAGAAAAGCTGGAAAGCCGGCTTCGAAGTACTGCCGTTTGCACTCTTCGCCGGTTTGGCCTTCACCATCCCCTACGCCCTCACTGGAGTATTCCTCGGTCCGGAATTTCCCTCACTGGCCGGCGGCCTGATCGGCCTGGCGATTGTCACCAGCGCAGCCCGCCTTGGCTTTCTGCTGCCGAAAACTACCTGGGACTTTGCCCCTGCGGACAAGTGGCCGAGCGAATGGCTGGGCACCATAGAAATGAAGCTGGACCAACTGACCGCCAAGCCCATGAGCTCACTGCGCGCCTGGCTGCCGTATGTGCTGGTCGGTGCCCTGCTGGTGATCAGCCGGGTCGTCCCGCAAGTCACCGCAGCACTGAAAGCTGTGGCGGTGAATTTTCCCGACCTGCTCGGTGAGACCGGGGTCAGCGCCAGCTTCCAGCCGCTGTACTTGCCGGGTGGGATTCTGGTGACGGTGGTCATCGCCACCTTCTTCTTCCACAAGATGAAGCTGCGTGACCTGGGCTCGGCGGTCAGGGAATCCTCCGGGGTGCTGCTCAGCGCCGGTTTCGTCCTGCTGTTCACCGTGCCCATGGTGCGTATCCTGATCAACTCGGGGGTCAACAGCGCCGACCTGGCCAGCATGCCGATCCTCATGGCCCGCTGGGTTGCCGATAGCGTTGGTGGGATTTACCCACTGCTGGCGCCGAGCATTGGTGCACTTGGCGCCTTTATCGCCGGCTCCAACACGGTCAGCAATATGATGTTCAGCCAGTTCCAGTTCGGTGTGGCCACTAACCTGGGCATCTCAGGCGCAGTGGTAGTCGCGGCACAGGCCATTGGCGCCGCCGCCGGTAATATGGTCGCCATCCACAACGTGGTGGCCGCCTCTGCAACTGTCGGCCTGCTGGGTCGCGAAGGTAGCATCCTGCGCAAAACCATCTGGCCTACGCTGTACTACGTGCTCTTCACCGGCGCGATCGCCATGATCGCGATCTATGTGTTGGGCGTTAGCGACCCGCTGGCCGCTGGCTGACAGGCTCCTATTCACGATTCCCGTATACCCAGACAGGTCGGCCCCGCAGTATTTATGGGGTCGCACCCTGGGCAAGAACAGCCTTCTCCTGGCACTAGGGTGAACCCGATGATCATTTCTGCCTCTACCGACTACCGCGCAGCGGCACAACGCAAGCTGCCGCCGTTCCTGTTCCACTACCTCGACGGCGGCGCCTACGCCGAACATACCCTGCGGCGCAACGTCGATGACCTGGCCGACATCGCCCTGCGCCAGCGGGTGCTGCGCAACATGTCCGAGTTGAGCCTGGAAACCCGTCTGTTCAATGAAACCCTGTCGATGCCCGTGGCGCTGGCCCCCGTCGGCCTGGCGGGCATGTATGCCCGCCGTGGTGAGGTCCAAGCGGCCCGGGCAGCTGCAGCCAAGGGCATCCCCTTCACCCTGTCGACCGTATCGGTGTGTCCGATCGAAGAAGTGGCGCCAGAGATCGATCGACCGATGTGGTTCCAGCTCTACGTCCTCAAAGATCGCGGCTTCATGAAGAATGCGCTGGAGCGCGCCAAGGCCGCCGGCGTCACTACCCTGGTGTTCACCGTCGACATGCCGGTACCGGGCGCCCGCTACCGCGACGCCCACTCCGGCATGAGCGGGCCGAACGCACCGCTGCGGCGCATGCTGCAGGCCATGACTCACCCAAGCTGGGCCTGGGACGTGGGCCTGCTGGGCAAGCCCCATGACCTGGGCAATATCTCCGCCTACCGCGGCAGCCGCACCGGCCTGGCCGACTATATCGGCTGGCTCGGCGACAACTTCGACCCGTCGATCTCGTGGAAGGACCTGGAATGGATCCGCGAGTTCTGGGACGGCCCGATGGTGATCAAGGGCATCCTCGATCCGCAGGACGCCAAGGACGCGGTGAGCTTTGGCGCCGATGGCATCGTGGTCTCCAACCACGGCGGCCGCCAGCTCGATGGCGTAATGTCGAGTGCGCGCGCGCTGCCGGCCATCGCCGACGCAGTCAAAGGCGAGCTGGCAATCCTGGCCGACTCGGGGATTCGGACCGGCCTGGATGTGGTGCGAATGATCGCCCTGGGGGCCGACACCGTCCTGCTTGGGCGCGCCTTCATTTACGCCCTGGCCGTAGCCGGCGGCGCAGGCGTGAGCAACCTGCTCGACCTGATCGAAAAAGAGATGCGTGTGGCCATGGTCCTGACCGGGGCCAAGTCGATCAGCGAAATCAGCGCCGACTCGCTGGTGCGTGAATTGGGCCACTAAGCAGCAAACCGCCTTTAGCAGGAGCGGATTCATCCGCTATTTTCGCGCCTGAAGCGCAACGCCGCCCGGCCGCTCCTACTAACAGCGCTGCACCAGCAATCCCGACGCGCCGCCCTATGTACTGAGAATAATCTGGAGCGCCCATGAGCCTGCCCGCCGCCTTCCTAGCCGCCGTCGAACGCCTGATTCCCCGCGAGCGCCGCTTCGACGACCCGCTGTCGACCCTGGCCTTCGGTACCGATGCCAGCTTTTACCGGCTGATTCCCCAGCTGGTGATCCGGGTCGAGTCCGAGCTGGAAGTGATCGACCTGCTCAAGCTGGCAGGGACTCATCAAGTTTCTGTAACATTCCGCGCCGCCGGTACCAGCCTGTCCGGCCAGGCGATCAGCGACTCGGTCCTGCTAGTGCTGGGCGAGAACTGGAACGCCCGGGAAATTCGTGACCAGGGCAAGCAGATCCGCCTGCAACCGGGCGTGATAGGCGCTCAGGCCAACGCCGTGCTGGCGCCCTTCCAGCGCAAGATCGGCCCCGACCCGGCCTCGATCAATGCCTGCAAGATCGGCGGCATCGTCGCCAATAACGCCAGCGGCATGTGCTGCGGCACCGCGCAGAACAGCTACCAGACCCTGGCCGGCCTGCGCCTGGTGCTGGCCGACGGCGCCGTGCTGGACACCGAGGACAGCGCCAGCGTCGCGGCCTTCCAGGCCAGCCACGGCGAGTTGCTCGGGCAACTGGCCGAGCTGGGCCGAACAACCCGCGCCAATGCCGAGCTGGCGGCCAGGATCCGCCACAAATACCGGCTGAAGAACACCACCGGCCTGTCCCTCAACGCCCTGATCGACTTCGACCAGCCGCTGGATATCCTCAGCCACCTGATGGTCGGCTCCGAAGGCACCCTGGGCTTTATCAGTGCGGTGACCTACGACACCGTGCCCGATCACCCGCACAAGGCCAGCGCCCTGCTGGTGTTCCCAGATGTGGAAAACTGCTGCCGCGCGGTCACCGTGCTCAAGCAGCAGCCGGTATCCGCCGTGGAACTGCTGGACCGGCGCAGCCTGCGCTCGGTGCAAGACAAGTCGGGCATGCCGGACTGGGTAAAAGGCCTCACTGCCAGCGCCTGCGCCCTGCTGATCGAGTCCCGCGCTGCCAGCCAGAGCCTGCTGCAGGAGCAACTGGCGCTGATCATGGCATCGATCGCCGAGTTCCCACTGGAAAAACAGGTCGACTTCAGCACAGACCCGGCGGTGTACAACCTGCTGTGGAAGATCCGCAAGGACACCTTCCCCGCCGTTGGCGCGGTGCGCCAGACCGGCACCACGGTCATCATCGAGGACGTCACCTTCCCCATCGAGCAGCTCGCCGAAGGGGTCAATCGCCTGCTCGCGCTGTTCGACAAGCACCACTACGACGAGGCGATCATTTTCGGCCACGCCCTGGAAGGCAACCTGCACTTCGTCTTCACCCAGGGTTTTGACGACCCGCTGCAAGTCGCCCGCTACTCGGCGTTCATGGATGACGTGACGCAACTGGTGGCGGTGGAGTTCGGCGGCTCGCTCAAGGCCGAACATGGCACCGGGCGCAATATGGCGCCCTTCGTCGAACTGGAATGGGGCGCGGACGCCTACCAGCTGATGTGGCAGCTCAAGCGCCTGCTCGACCCGCAAGGCATTCTCAACCCGGACGTGGTACTCAGCGAAGACCCCGATATCCACCTGAAAAACCTCAAGCCGTTGCCCGCCGCCGACGAAATCGTCGACAAGTGCATCGAATGCGGCTTCTGCGAGCCGGTTTGCCCATCCAAGGGGCTGACCCTGAGCCCGCGCCAACGCATCGTGATCTGGCGCGATATCCAGGCGAAACAGCGCGCAGGCATAGATACCACCGCATTGGAGCGCGATTACCGCTATCAGGGCATAGACACCTGCGCCGCCACCGGCTTGTGCGCCCAGCGTTGCCCGGTAGGGATCAACACGGGCGACCTGGTGCGCAAACTGCGCGCCCGCGACGCCCACAATCAACGCAGCGCCGACTGGCTGGCGAACAATTTTCGCCGTGCCATGCAAGGCACCCGCGTCCTGCTGCACGTGGCCAATGGTGCCCGCCTGCTCATGGGCGCCCCGCTGCTCAGTCGCGCCTCCGCCACCCTGAGCAAGGCCAGCCGGGGTCGCGTGCCGCAGTGGACTCCGGCGATGCCGCAACCGGTCCACCGGCTGCAACTGCCCGTGGCCACTGGCGATCAGCGACCGCGGGTGGTTTACCTCGCCGCCTGCGTATCCCGCGCCATGGGCCCGGCAGCAAGCGATGCCGAGCAGATGCCGCTGCTCGACAAGACCCGCGCGCTACTGGAGAAGGGCGGCTTCCAGGTGGTATTCCCGGACCATCTGGACAACCTTTGCTGCGGCCAGCCATTCGCTTCCAAGGGTTATGCCGAGCAAGCCGAGCGCAAGCGCCAGGAGCTCATAGACGCCCTACTCAAGGCCAGTCGCGGCGGTCTCGATCCGATCTATTGCGACACCAGCCCCTGCACCCTGCGCCTGCTACAGGACGGACTCGACCCTCGCCTGAAACTGCATGACCCGGTCAAGTTCATCCGCGAGCACCTACTCGAGCGCCTGGAGTTCCAGCCGCAGGACAAGCCCGTAGCCGTGCATGTCACCTGCAGTACCCAGCATCTGGGCGAAGCCCAGGGCTTGATCGATATCGTCCGTCACTGCACCAGCCAGGTGGTGATCCCCGAGGGCATTCACTGCTGCGGCTTTGCCGGCGACAAGGGCTTCACCACCCCGGAACTCAACGCCCACTCGTTACGCGATCTGAAATCGGCCGTGCAGTATTGCGAGGAAGGCATCAGCACCAGCCGCACCTGCGAGATCGGCTTGAGCCAACATGGTGGTATCGACTACCACGGCCTGGTCTACCTGGTGGATCGGGTGACCCGCGCCAAGTACTGAGAGCCGGTGAAAAACTCTCGCCTGCAGGCGCCCGCTACTGACATTGCCCCGCCCTGCGGGGCTTTTTATTCCGACGGGAAAGCAGATCAACGGCCAAAGCCTGCCAGCAGGAGTTTCTATACTGAAGTTCCCCAGCCGTTGAAAGGAGCACCCCCATGCGCCGTCTTGCCGTTTTTTTCACCACCGTACTGCTCAGCACCTCGCTCTGGGCCATGCACTGCCCCGCGGATATGGCGAAGATCGATGCCATGCTGCAGAGCAATCCGCCCAGCGACGCAACCGTACTGGCGCAAGTGCAAAAGCTCCGCGCCGAAGGCGAAGAGCTGCACAAGGCTGGTAATCACAGTCAATCCGTGAAGGTTCTCGGTGAAGCCCTACAACTGCTCGAGGCCAGCGAATAGCCCAACAGCGTCAGGGCTAACCGGCGCACCTGAGTCAGGTCGATAGGTTTAGCCAGGCACGCCTGTGCGCCGCGCTGACGCGCCTCGCTAAACACCCCGTCATCGACTGTCGCACTGATTACCAATACGGGCACTTCACGCAGGCGCGGATCACGGCGCATGGCATCCAGCACCTGCAAACCGTCACCGTCGGGCAAGTCCAGGTCAAGCAACAGCATGGTCGGCGTGCAGCTCTCCAGCTCGGCCAGCGCCCCCTGCACCGAACCGACCCCGCGCACATCGGCGAACTCGCGAAGTGCCTCCTGCACCACTTTCACGGATGCGGGGTGATCCTCGACGCACAGCACTTCGGCTTTACGCTTCGGCCCATCCGCCTCGACCAGCAGCGCAGCGGCAGCAGCCGTCTCGGGTGCCGCGGCGCTGGGCAAGTCGATCCAGAAACGGCTACCGCCGCCGAGCGTGCTGCAAAACCCCATTTCGCCGCCCATCAGGCTGGCCAGTTCACGACACAACACCAAACCGATACCGGTACCAGGAATGCTCGAGTTCTCGCGACCCAGACGCTGGAATGGCTGAAACAACTGGGCCTGCTGCTCCTGGGTCAAGCCTGGACCGCTGTCCTCGACCCACAAGCGTACGCAGTCCGGGCGCACTTCATAGCCCAGACTGATCAGGCCCTGCGGGCTGTTGTATTTGATCGCATTGGACAGCAGGTTGAGTATCACCTGGCGCAGACGACGCATATCGGCCTGCACGTACAAGCCGGCATCAATATCCGCCAGCACCTGCAACTGCAGACGCCGCTGGTGGACTTCCGGGAGTACCAGCTCGGCGCAACCATTGAGCAGCGCGCCGACTTCCACCGCCTGTAATTGCAACTGCTGGCGGCGACTCTCGATGCTCGACAGATCGAGGATGTCATCGACCAACGCCGTCAGGTGGCGACTGGCGTTAACAATCTCGCGGGCATAATCGGCTTCCTGCTGGACCTCTGGCTTGCCTTGCGTCTCCAGCTCGATTAACTGGCCAAAGCCGTAAATGGCATTCAGCGGCGTGCGCAGCTCATGGCTCATGCTCGACAGGAAACGGCTCTTGGCCTGGCTGGCAGACTGGGCTTGCAGGCTGGCGCGGCGCAACTCCTCCTGCACCTGCTTGAGCCGGGTAATGTCGACATGTGTACCGGCGATGCGCAAGACGCCGCCGTTGCTATCGTGTTCGAGTACCTTGCCGCGGCTGAGCAACCAAATATATTCGCCGCTGGCATCGGCATAGCGATACTCCGCCTCGAACTGATCCTCACCACTGACCGCGAATAACTGCCGCAGATGGCGGATACGCTCCAGGTCATCGGGGTGCACGCGCAGGTTGAACTCGCTGAAACTCATGCTCTCGGCTCGCAGGCCGAAACGCTTGACGAAGTGGTCGCTGACCTTGATCGTCATGTTCGGCGCATCCACCTCCCACAGACTCTCCGTGGTGCTCTCCAGCACCAGCTGCAGAATCCGCTGCGCCTCATGCCGCTCGCTGTCGCTGGCCTGTATCTGCTCGCCGGTCTGCTGCACAGCCTGGGCCATACTGACCAACTCATCGATCTGGCTGGGCGGCGCACTGGGGTGATAATCGCCCTGACCGAGCCGGCGCATCATGCCAACGATACCGGCAATTGGTTGAGCCAACTGATCGCTCAGGCGCCGCGAACGCAGCCACATCCAGGCAAAAAACAGCAGGTAGAACAAACCCAGACCGACAATCAACAGGTAACCGATCTGCAAATAGCGCTCGGCCAGGCGGTTAGTCTCGCTGTAGATGTTTTCCTCATCGACCACCAGCATCAGACGCCAGCCTGTTTGCGGGATCTCGCTCCAAGCGATCAATTGCTTGCGCCCACCGAGCGTCACTTCCTGCACATGCTCCTGACCAGATGCCATCGCCTGCAACAGCGGACGCATGCCGGAACGTGAATCAAGGCTGAAATCCGCAGGCTTGAGCACCTCACGACGCACCGCCTCGGCGTAGGAGTACTCAGTCAACTCGCTCAATGCGAAGTCCTGTTCGCCGGCCTGCGGCAACACCATGATCTTGTTGTCGCGGCTAACCAACATGGCATAGCCCTGCCAAGGCACATCCAGCTCACCGATCTCGCTGAGCATCTGACCCACGGTAATATCCAGGCCGACCACCCCCTCGAGAAAGTCACCACGGTAGACCGGCGCCACCGCCGACATCATCCAGCCTTGACCTGCCGGATCGAGATAGACATCGGTCCACACTACTTCGCGCGCCGGATTGTGAAGTGCGTCGGCCAAGTAATAGAAGCTGTAATCGGGTATCACCATGTCATGGGGATACTGCTCGGGGGTCATGAAGAATGGGTAAATCCGGTTATAGCTGTCCCAACTGTTGAAATAGAGCGCGCTGACCAACGGGTTGGCGTCTCGAATCGAACGCATCAGTGGGTCGATTTGCAACAAGCGCAGGGCCTTGGCGTGGTCCTGCTGCTCCAGAGGCGTGCTGTTGGCGTAGAAAGACGCTGCGCGGCCATCGTCGCTACGGCTGTAAAACACCCCGCTGCTGGTCGAAACATGCCGCTTAAGTTCCAGCGCATCGGGCTGGAAAGCGGTATTTTGCAGCGCATGACTCGCTGTATCACGAAAAATTCGCACCTGCGCCTCGACCGAACGCAACCGACTGTCGATCACCTGGCCCTCACGCGCCACTGCCGTGGACAAGCCCTCCAGGGCACTCTGCTGCAAGTGACCGATTTGTGCATCGCGAATGGCTGCATTGCTCAGCAAATACACGGTGATCAACACCGTCTCCACCAGGATCAGCGGAATCAAAGCACTCTGCACAAAGGCACGCCAAATCCACTGGCGCACGGGGTAACGCGCTACTCGCGGCATAATCAGGTCTCTTCCCAAAGACATTGCATCCACTGCAAGTGGCAATCATAGCTGCACATGACTGGTAGCGTGCGCCTGAAGATTACCCGGTCGACGCTACGGAACCTTTGCCGTACACTAGTTGTCGTACCATCAAGTAACACAACTTTGGGGCCGATTAGGATTCGACGCCGGTTGCGAAACTCGAGGGGCATGCCGAGTTGGTAACAGAACTCGTAAATAAACTGTTGCAAAAATCCATAATTGCCAATGATGACAATTACGGTGCTCAACTAGCTGCGTAAGCAGCCTAGTCGCACTTCTGGTAGCTTCGGCTCCAGCAATCATTAGGGGATGTCTGTAAACCCGAAATGATTGTCATATAGAACAGAATCGCCGCGTAGTACGTTGTGGACGAAGTGGCTAAAAATTACACAACTCGCCCAAAGCACCCTGCCCGTCGGGCGGCCAAGGGTTAACTCAGTAGACACGGCTAAGCATGTAGAACCGACAGCGGAGTACTGGCGGACGGGGGTTCAAATCCCCCCGGCTCCACCATTTGAGACACACTTAAGCCCCTGATAATCTTAGAGATTTCAGGGGTTTTTGCTTTCTATGGTCTTCGCGTGTCCCAAAAATGTCACATTACAGATCGCGCAGCCAGCCAAGGGAGACAGTGAATGTTCAATCTGCTTGTAAGCGGCACTGGCTGGGAAGGACGTCACGGGAGCATGCTACGAGAGAGGATGCTCACTTGGACAGAAGACGAAATTTGAATCGCCCCAGGTTTTCTAGACAGACCAGTACGCTTGGCTATCTGGCGCAGCGAGAGTTTGTCGCGGAAGTACATCCGCTGATTTTTCCCAATATTTCCATGCTGATCACCCTGTGTTCTCCTGCTCAAAAAGTGAGCAGAAGCAGTTGAACTGCCTGGGTCAGTTTTTGGTCAGCGGCAACACAGCCGCTCAGCAGCGGGCGCGCCGGTCGAACTCGACCCGGGGTTGTACGGCGAAAGTCGCTTCTACCGGGCCAAAGGCCGCTATTCGTTGGTGCGTAGGTGCAACACCTGACTGACCGCCAGCGGCTGCCCGCTGCAGCCGGCAAGGCTGGTGACGGCAGCCCAACTGGTAGACCGCCTGCGGCAGATCTCCGACGCGCAGTGTCTACCCGGCCGCTGAGCCGCCGCGGCTGACCACTGTACCGTCCGGCCCTTGGAACCCGGGCCTGGACGGCGGCTCTATACTCAAACCAAGTCGTGCATGAGTCGGAGGCGTACCATGCCAGCACCAGGTTCCGTCAGCCCAGAGCATCCCTATCTCAACCGCGCGCTGCGCACCCTGAGTGGCTGCAACCGGGCGCTGCTGCGCGCCGAAGACGAGGCGACCCTGCTTCAGGAGATCTGCCAGGTCATAGTCGAGCAGGCCGGTTACCGCATGGCCTGGGTCGGCCGCGCCGAGCACGACGAGGCGAAGACGGTCGCGCCGGTGGCCCATGCCGGGGTCGAACAGGCCTACGTCGATTCGCTGAACATCTCCTGGGCGGACAACGAACGCGGTCGTGCCGTCACCGGCAGGGCGATCCGCACCGGCCGCCTGAGCCTGGTGCGCAATCTGTTGACCGATCCCAAGACCCTGCCCTGGAGCGAGGGCGCGCGCAAACACGGCATCGCCTCGTTTCTATCGCTGCCGCTGCGGGTCGAAGGCGAGATCTTCGGTGCCCTCGGCATCGGCGCCCCGGAACCCGATGCCTTCGGTGCCCAGGAAGAGGAGCTGCTGACCCAAGCCGCCGAGGACCTGGCGTTCGGCCTGCAGGCCCTGCGCACCAAGGCCAAGCGCGCCCAAGCCGAGCAAGAGATCCAGCGCCTCAACCGCGCCCTGTCGACGCGGGTGGCAGTCAACCATGCGCTGATCCATGCCAGCGAAGAACCGTCGCTGCTCAAGGAAGTCTGCCGGGTACTGGTGGCCGAATGCGGCTACCGCCTGGCCTGGGTCGCCTATCTCCAGAAAGACCTCGCCGAGCCGGAGCGTCAGGTCGCCTACGCCGGCGACGATCACGGTTACCTTGCGCACGCCAAGGCCTGGGCCGGTAGCGCCGAGGGCAAGGCCTATATCCAGCGATTCGACGCCCAGCTCGCGGCCGGGCGACCGCTGGTCATCCGCAACCTCCTCGATGAACCGGTAGAGGCGCTAAAAGACGTGGCCATCGAGTACGGCATTGCCGCGGTCATCGTACTGCCGCTAAGGGTCGAAGAGGTATTGATCGGCAAGCTGGTGATCACGGCCGCAGAGAGCGACGCCTTCGACGAGCAGGAAGTCGACCTGCTGCTGGCCACCGCCAACGATCTGGGCTTCGGCATCCTCACCCTGCGTACCCGGGCCCGGGCGCTGCAGGCCGAAGCGACCATCAGGCGCATGGCCTATACCGACGAGCTGACCGGCCTGCCCAACCGCCTGCGCCTGCGCGAACTGCTGGAGAACGCGATCAGCGAGGCTAGGTACGAGCACCGGCCGCTGGGCCTGCTGCACCTGGAGGTCGGCCGCAGCCAGGAGATCAGCGAGGCCATTGGCTACCGCGAAGGCGACCGCATGCAGCAAGCCATCGCAGCGCGCCTGACCCAAGCGGTAGGTCCAGACACCTCCCTGGCGCGCCTCGGCGAGTGTCAGTACGCGGTGTTGATGCCCAGCGGCGGCGCTGAGCAGGCCTCGCAGCTGGCGCAGAAAATTCTGGTGGCGCTGTACGAGCCAATCGACCTGGCCGGTGTGCTCCTCGACGCTCGCGCCAATATCGGCATCGCCCTCTACCCCGGCCACGGCACCGACCCGGACGCACTGATCTGCCGTTCGGCCAGCGCCATGGACCAGGCCAAGCGCTCCAGCACCGGTTACGCGGTGTTCCAGGGCGGCCTTGATCGCGAATGCGCCCAGCACCTGACCCTGATGAGCGAACTGCGCCGGGCGATCGAACGCAACCAGCTGTTACTGCATTACCAGCCGAAACTGAAAATCGCCACCAACAAAGTATGCGGCACCGAAGCCCTGGTGCGTTGGCAGCATCCGCAGCATGGCCTGCTGCCGCCCAACGACTTCATCAAGCTGGCCGAGAGCACCGGGCTGATCACCCCACTCACCTACTGGGTACTCGACGCCGCGCTGGGCCAACGCTATGCCTGGCACGAGGAAGGTGACGAGCGACCGATCTCGGTCAACCTGTCGGCCCACGACCTGCGCGATCCCAAGCTGATCGAACGGATTCGCGGCTCCTTCACCACTTGGGGCGCGCAAACGGACTGGATCGACTTCGAACTGACCGAAAGCGCGCTGATGGAAGACCCGGTGGCCGCGCTGGAAACCCTGACCCGACTCAAGAGCCTCGACACCCGCCTGACCATCGACGACTTCGGCACCGGCTACTCCTCGCTGGCTTACCTGCAGAAGCTGCCGGTGGACTCGCTGAAAATCGACCAGTCCTTCGTCACCCGCATGCTCAGCGACGACGATGACTCGGCGAAGATCGTGCGCTCCATCATCGAACTGGCGCACAACCTCGACCTCGAGGTGGTCGCCGAAGGCGTGGAGAACCAGGAGACCCTGACTCGCCTGGGCAACTTCGGCTGCGACATCGCCCAGGGCTTCTCGATCAGCCAGCCGATTCCCGGCAACAAGTTCCGCGCCTGGGAAGCCCTTTCAACCTGGCACTGACCTACGCCCGTACGGCCGACACATCCCGTAAATTGCACCACGCGCACCACTCACATAGAAGCTCGGTACGCACAGTACATTCCCAGCCGGTAGCGAGTTGACGATGCAAGCCTTCGGCGGAAAATCAATGACGCAACAGTTTGCGCAGCGGTATCCCATCTTTCAGCACAGGCGACTTGATGACGATGTAACTGAAGTACTTGGAAATGCCAATGTTCTTGTCCAACAGGCCTTCCATCACCGCCTGATAATGCTGGATGCTGCTAGTCATGAAGCGCACCAGATAATCGTAGCCGCCGCTGATCAAGTGGCACTCGAGCACCTCATCGACCAAGCGGATATTGGACTCGAATTTGGCGAAGTCCTCGCGCTTGTGGTCATGGAGGGTGATCTCGGTGAATACCGTCACCGAGTCGGTGATCTTGGCCAGGTTGAGATGGGCTTTATAGCCGGAAATATACCCGGCCGATTCGAGCCGCTTGACCCGTTGCAGGCAAGGACTGGCCGATAGGCCGACCGCATCGGCCAGTTTGACGTTGGTGATGCGACCGTCTTTTTGCAGCTCGACCAAGATATTGATGTCGATTCGGTCCAGCTTGACTAAACCTTCCATGCGTACCTCTCGATCGCTATTCATAGGCTGTCTTTTAGCAAACTCAGCGCCGTAAAGACAGCTGATGCTGAGCGACCAGGTCAGCCATGCTATTGATGCAACAGTCCGCCGGACATGGCTGAGTATAGCGGCCGTGGTCACGACGAATCAGGCACAAGCCGGCCGATACGGGCGGCTCGGCGGGATACCTCGACACTTGCAGGATTTGTTCGGCCTTGAGGTTGTTGGCAAGCAACCAGGCACGGTCTTCCAATGGCTTGCTGGCCGGGGAAAGCAAATCCTCGGGTATGATCCCCAAGCGCTCGCAGAGCGCCTCACGATCCTCGGCATCACGGTCCCCATGCACCAGCAGCCGATAGAACTTGCGCAGATACAGCATGGCGCCGGGCGCGTCTTCGAACAGCGACCAGTTGCGTACCGAACGGGCGAACGTCATGCCCTCCTCCCAGGAAACTTTGAGCCCCAGGCGCTCAGCCAACTGGCGATGGGCGAAGCATAACAAGCCACTGAAACCCAGCTCGGAGAAGCGCGGATAGAGCATGCGCACCGCCTCGTTGAATTCGCTCAGAACCTCTTCCCGCCCCAACATGCCGGGGCGGTTTTCGAGCAACGGCTGCAAGGCCGTCCAGACGCCGGTATCCCGATCGACCAGAACTTCATCACAGTCGATCAGCAGCGCACGATAATCAGTCAGATCCATGGTGTGTAGCCTCCTCTAATGCACTTCATCGATCCAAGCTCCAAAACCGCCTCGGTCGGCGCGAACAGTGCGCGCCGACCGAGGACTTAGCTCAACTCAACACACGTGCCAGGGCCGCCTCGAGAATTTCCAGGGCTTCGTCGATCTGCGCTTCTTCGGCGACCAGAGGCGCGAGGAAACGCAGCACGTTGCGGTACACGCCACATTTGATCACCAGCAGGCCGCCGTTGCGGGCCTCATCGATCAGCTTCTGGTTGAGCTCGGGATCCGGGCTGCGGGCAGCATCGTCCTTGACCAGCTCGATCGCCAGCATAAGGCCGGTGCCGCGTACGTCACCGATCTGCTGTGGGTTGCGCGCCTGCAGGCGCAGCAGGCCCTGACGCAGACGTTCGCCCAGCTTGTCGCCGCGCGCCAGCAACTGTTCCTGCTGGTAGGTGTCGATCACCGCCAACGCCGCTGCGCAAGCCAGCGCGTTACCGCCGTAGGTGCCGCCGAGGCCGCCGGGGGCTGGTGCGTCCATGATTTCCGCACGGCCGACCACGCCCGAGATCGGCATGCCGGCGGCCAGGCTCTTCGCCACGGTAACCAGATCCGGCTGAATCCCGGCGTGCTGGAAACCGAACCAGGTGCCGGTGCGACCGAAGCCGGTCTGGACTTCATCGAGGATCAAGACGATGCCATGCTGTTCGGTCAGCGCCCGTAGCGCGCGGAGAAATTCGACCGGCGCCGAGAGGAAACCGCCATCGCCCTGTACCGCCTCGATGATGATCGCGGCTACGCGATCTGGCGAGACCTGGGTGGCAAACAACTCATTGAGGGCCTGCAGCGCCATCTCGCTGGTGAAACCACGGTAAGCATTCGGATACGGCGTGTGGAACACCTCGGGCGCCATGCCGAAGTTCTGCTTATACGGCTGGCTCATGCCGGTCAGGGTCGTACCGAGTAAGGTACGGCCATGGAAACCACCACGAAAGGAGATCACCGCCGGACGCTGGGTATGGGCGCGGGCGATCTTAACCGCATTCTCCACAGCCTCTGCACCCGAGGTGAACAGTGCAGCCTTATGCGCAACGCCACTGGAGCCAGCGACCAACTCGCACAAGCGTTGTACCAGATCGAGATAGGGCTGATAGGCCACCACCTGGAAGCAGGCGTGGGTGACCTTCTGCATCTGCGCCTGTACCGCCGCGACCACCTTCGGATGATTGTGGCCAATGTTCATCACACCGATACCGCCAACGAAGTCCAGGTAACGCCTGCCGTCCACATCCCACAGTTCGGCACCCTGGGCGCGGTCGACGACCAGCGGATGGGCAGTGACCAAGCCACGTGGCACGAACTGATCACGCTGCTGGAGCAGATAAGGGGTTTCTTCGACTTTGCTGTTCATGGCATCTCCCATAAGTGAGCCTGGCAACCGGGAGGCGGCTGCGATGTGCTTCAGGTTAAGCCTTCGAGACAATGCTCTAAGCCGAACTTGCCCCCTGAGAAATTCGGATCGACTGTTTTCACCCTGGCAAACGGCAGAATCCTTCAGTACATGGAATCTTTCGAAATTCGCTCCATATAGCCCGACGCAATGCATTTGCCGCGGCTCTTACAATATTTACTGCTCTGCCACTCGGGCATTCTGACTATTTCCGTTTATATGAGGAAATGCCCATGGCCCTGCTCTATAAAGCCGACCCGGTGCGCGGCGAACAATGGAAAGTGCTGTTCGCCGAACAAGCCCCAGATATCGAATGGTGCGCCTGGCCAGACATCGGCGATCCGCGGAAGATTCGCTATCTGGCGGCCTGGCAGGCGCCGGACGATCTCGACACACTGCTGCCGAACCTGCAGGTGCTGTTCGCCCTGTCGGCAGGCGTCGACCAGCTCGACCTCGGCCGCTTGCCAGCGAGTTTGCCGGTGGTCCGCTTGCTTGACCCGGGCATTACCCAGGGCATGTGCGAGTACGCCAGTTTCGCCGTGCTCAGCCTGCATCGGGACATGCAGCGCTACCGCCAGCAACAGACCGAAAAGCGCTGGCAAGCGCACCGGCTGGTGCCTGCGCACCAGCGCCGGGTCGGGGTGCTGGGCCTCGGCCTGCAGGCCCGGCAGATAATGCTGACCTTGCAGCCCTATGGCTTTGCCCTGTCGGGCTGGGCGCGCAGCCGACACCACATCCCCGGCGTCGATTGCTTCGCCGGCGCCGAGCAACTGCCGGCTTTCCTCGGCCAGTGCGACATTCTGCTGTGCGTCCTGCCACTGACCGAGCAGACCGAAGGGATTCTCGACCGTAAATTGTTCCAGCAGCTGCCCCGCGGCGCCGCACTGGTCAATATGGGTCGCGGCGGCCACCTGGTGGAAGAGGACTTGCTCGCAGCCCTGGCCAGCGGCCAGCTCAGCGCCGCGGTGCTCGATGTACTGCAACAAGAGCCTGCCGCGCCGGAGCATCCCTTCTGGCACCATCCGCAGATTCTGCTGACGCCGCATATCGCCGCGATGACCCAACCGCAGAGCGCATTTGCCGTGCTCCTGGACAATATCCGCCGCCACCAACGCGGCGAGCCCATGCTCGGGCAGATTGATCGACAGCAGGGCTATTAATCGGCCAAGCAATCGAAACAGAAGTTAATGCCGCTCCCCGATTAAACGGCCTGTGCACATGACTGATTCTGCACTAAGAGCAACATTTAATTCTGCCCCAGTGGCCGATACTGGATGCGCCGCCGGAGAGCCTTGGGCGCGGCATGTGCGTGCGGAGAAAACCAAAGCCACCGCAAGAATTCGTGCAGAGGAGAGACCCCGCAATGAAAGAGCAGCCGGTGGCGAACAGGCCTGTCGACGGAGAAGGGTTCTGGAATCAGGTGCGCGCGGCTTATCCGAAGCAACAGCCCCTGCTTAATTTGAACAATGCGGCCGTAAGTCCGCGGCCACTGCAGATCGATAAGCTCGACCACTGGAATCTCGGCACCTATAACTCGGCTATTCAGGCGGGCATTGCGCCGGCGATCCGCTTTCATAAGGAAATCGGCACGCAAGCGACTCACGCGCGCCACCAGGAACTGATTTGCTACTGGATCGACCTCACCAGTGATATCCCCGGCAGCCGAATGCACACACCGCTGGCTACCGACGAGCCGGGGCCGGTGAGCCTGTTCTCCATCGATGGTCTGGATGCCCGGAAGATCGAGCGGGAACTCCGGCAGAACCACGAGGTTCATGTGAAGTACCACCAGTCCCAACAGATCGGTGGACTACGGGTATGGCCACATATCTAGATGCTGAGGAGCGATCTCGAGCGTTGCATCGAGGCGCTCAAGCAAGTGGTGTGCAGCCAGCAGCATGCTGGCCCCGCCTCCCTAGCTCTGCTGCTCACCGGCTGGCCGCCGGTGAGCAGCAGCTAATGCAGTGGTCGAGTATCGATGTTTTACCTTTCGAGCGCTCACGCAGCCAGCCCGAGTAGGTTCACTTATACCAAAGAGTCTCCAGACACTCGGGGATTGATTAGTCAGCGCCTCCGGCAGTCCCCCACGATTGACAACAACTTCGTGCTCTTGCAAGTGCGAACTTTCCATTGAGGTAAGAACGATGAGTGCTGCGTCCCTGTATCCCGTGCGCCCCGAGGTGGCGGCCCGCTCCTTGACCGACGAGGCCACCTACCAAGCCATGTACCGGCAGTCGGTGGTCGACCCCGACGGCTTCTGGTGCGAACAGGCCCAGCGGCTCGACTGGATCAAGCCGTTCACCCAGGTCAAGCAGACCTCCTTCGACGACCAGGACATCGACATCAAGTGGTTCGCCGACGGCACTCTGAACGTGGCGCACAACTGCCTGGATCGCCACCTTGCCGAGCGCGGCGAGCAGGTCGCGATCATCTGGGAGGGCGACGACCCGTCCGAGAGCAGGCACATCACCTACCGCGAGCTGCACGCGCAGGTGTGCAGGTTCGCCAACGCCCTGCGCAGCCAGGACGTGCAGCGCGGCGACGTGGTGACCCTCTACATGCCCATGATCCCCGAGGCGGTGGTGGCCATGCTCGCCTGCACCCGTATCGGCGCCATCCACTCGGTGGTGTTCGGCGGCTTCTCGCCCGAGGCCCTGGCCGGGCGCATCATCGACTGCCGCTCCAAGCTGGTGGTCACCGCCGACGAAGGCGTGCGCGGCGGCAAGCGCATCCCGCTCAAGGCCAACGTCGATGCGGCGCTGGCCAACCCGGAGACCGCCAGCGTGCAGAAGGTCATCGTCTGCCGCCGCACCGGCGGCCAGATCGCCTGGGACGAGTCGCGCGATGCCTGGTACCAGGCGCTGATGGAAGTCGCCGGCAGCGATTGCGCAGCCGCGGAGATGGGCGCCGAAGACCCGCTGTTCATCCTCTATACCTCAGGTTCCACCGGCAAGCCCAAGGGCGTGCAGCACAACACCGGCGGCTACCTGCTGTACGCCGCGCTGACCCACGAAAGGGTGTTCGACTACCGCCGCGGCGACATCTATTGGTGCACCGCCGACGTGGGTTGGGTCACCGGCCACAGCTACATCGTCTATGGCCCGCTGGCCAATGGCGCCACCACCCTGTTGTTCGAGGGCGTGCCGAACTACCCGGACGTCACCCGCATGTCGCAGATCATCGACAAGCATCGGGTGAACATCCTCTACACCGCGCCGACCGCGATTCGCGCCATGATGGCCCAGGGCACCGCGGCGGTGCAGGGCGCCGATGGCTCCAGCCTGCGCCTGCTCGGCTCGGTCGGCGAGCCGATCAACCCGGAGGCCTGGAACTGGTACCACGAGACCGTCGGCCAGGGTCGCTGCCCGATCGTCGACACCTGGTGGCAGACCGAGACCGGCGGCATCCTGATCAGCCCGCTGCCGGGTGCCACCGCGCTCAAGCCAGGCTCGGCGACCCTGCCGTTCTTCGGCGTCAGGCCGGCCCTGGTGGACAACCTGGGCAACCTGCTGGAGGGCACCACCGAGGGCAACCTGGTGATAGTCGATTCCTGGCCGGGCCAGGCGCGCACCCTCTATGGCGACCACGGGCGCTTCGTCGACACCTACTTCAAGACCTTCAAGGGCATGTACTTCACCGGTGACGGCGCCCGTCGCGATGAGGACGGCTACTACTGGATCACCGGGCGGGTGGACGACGTGCTCAACGTCTCCGGCCACCGCATGGGCACCGCGGAGGTGGAAAGCTCCCTCGTCGCCCACCCGAAGGTCGCCGAGGCGGCGGTGGTCGGTGTGCCCCACGACATCAAGGGGCAGGGCATTTACGTTTATGTCACCCTCAACGGCGGCGAAGAGGCCAGCGAGCAGTTGCGCCAGGAGCTGAAGAACTGGGTGCGCAAGGAGATCGGCCCGATCGCCACCCCGGATGTGATCCAGTGGGCACCGGGTCTGCCGAAGACCCGCTCGGGCAAGATTATGCGGCGCATCCTGCGCAAGATCGCGGTCGCCGAGTACGATACTCTCGGCGATATCTCCACCCTGGCCGATCCCGGCGTAGTGCAGCATCTCGTTGATATTAAAAGAACTATGAGTGTTGTGGACTAGTTTAGGGATTCATCAATGCTCCGCCCGGCAGCTTACCGGGCGGGGTCTTCTGGCCTGCAGAACTGCACATCGCCGGTATGGACCAGTCAGAAGCATGTTCTGCGTACTATCGGATACTACCCTCCACCATCAACACCGCGAGCCGATGCTCGGCCAGGTCGACTTCAAGCAGGTCTATTAGTGGCCTGCACGATTCGAATTCGGACCTTCCGGCTAGCTGCAGGTAAAGCCATACACAGTGACAGGAAACAACACAATGACTGCTCAAGCTGTTAAGCAGCATTTCCGATTCGCAGTCTGGCCGATATCGAACGCCTGGAAGAGACTCCGCTAGCGCAAGCTCTGCCTGCAAAGAGCACCTATGAAATCTTCTGCCAATCGGCACGCTTGTTTGGCGACAAGACAGCGCTGACCTTCTTGCACAGAAGTAGATGACGGCCATAGAGGCCGTCTATCTCTGGCGTCACCACCAGCCTTTACCTTTGCGGTTGCTAAATGATTTCTTCGCGGATCGATTTGGCGGTGATCTCGCGCGCGGGGACAGAGTTGGTCGGAGCGGCTGATGTGAGCAGGTCGGCCCCATGGCCGTGTTCACCTAGGCGTATTCGCTGATCCGATACTGCCTCGATCAGTGCTTCATCGTGGCTGACTAATAAGACTGCCGTATCGCTTTCTTTGGCAGCCTCCACCAGCAACTCGAGCACCTCCTTCTGCGTGATCAGATCCAGGCGCGAACTCGGTTCGTCTGCGAAGATGAAGACAGGATTGATGAGCAGCACACGCAGCAGCGAGAAGCGTTGCAACTCACCTCCTGATACGTTTCCCGGCAAGCGGTTCAACAACTCCGGCTCCAAGCGCAGTCGCTGTAGGAGTGGACCGATGCGATTTGCATCGAGCTTGTGCAGCTTGACGAGGTCAGCCAGGTTGCGGGCCAGCGTAACGGTGGGAGGAAATGCCGCGACAGGATCCTGAAAAAGCTTCTGGTAGGCGACGCGAGGAACATCTGCTCGCTTGCTTACGCTTCCTTCAGTGGATGTCATCAAGCCGAGAAGGACATCGCCCAGCGTCGACTTTCCGCAGCCAGAGGGGCCCGTTACACCAACGATTTCGCCAGGCCGCACGTCGAAGCTGAGTTGTCTGAAGAGCGCTCTGCCACCACGATCAACCCCAAGATCCCGTACCCTGACCACAGGTCCTCCCTGGATCCTTTCACGCTTGGTCACCTTCCAGGATGCCGGCTCGGCGTTCAGCAACTGCTGTGTATAGGTGTGTTGCGGGTTGTTGAGTACTTGCTCGGCACTGCCGGTTTCAATGACTTTGCCTTTGAGCATGATCATCACGGTGCCACCCAGCCTGCGCGCGACCTCTATGTCATGAGTGATGATCAGCAGCGCACCGCCGTTCTGCAGGCCAGCCTGGAGAAGCGCGATCACTTCGCCGATGCGGGCGCTGTCCAAGCCTTTGGTAGGTTCATCCGCCACCATGACCTTGGCACCGCCGGCATTAGTGGCTGCGAACGCAAGCCGTTGAGCCATCCCTCCCGAAAGCTGGAACGGATATTTTTCTTGCGCATGCTCGAGGCCTAGTCGAGATAGGTCGCCTTTGGCTGATCTGCGCGCTTCGTCCTTGCCTACACCCACTACATACTCGTAGGTTTCAGAAACCTGCGAGAGCGCACGCATGGTCGGATCGAGGCTCAGCCAAGGCTCCTGGGGGAGCACGGCGATCTCACGTCCCCACAATGCTTGTCGCCCCCGGCTCTGGCCCTCTTCACTGAACCCGTCAGCAAATTGGATATGCCCACATGCATGCAGGCCTGGAGGCAAGTTGCCAACCACCCCCTGAGCAAACAAGCTTTTGCCGGACCCCGTCTCACCAATGATGGTGAGCACCTCTCCAGGGAAGAGCTCGATAGAGAGAGGGTCTACAAGCCTAGCCTCCAAGGTAAGAATCTCTAAAGATTCAGTCTTCAGTAGAGGTTTCACGGTTTGCGGCCTCCGGCGATCAGCATGAGTGAAAGAATGATGAGGAAAATGACCAGAATGGGCGTTGCGATGATTGACGGAGCCTCAGCGAAGTAAGGCAGTAGCTCGGTGATCATCAGCCCTAGCTCAGCCACTGGAGGACGGACGCCGACACTCACGAAGCTCAGAGCAGCGATGGCCATGATGGATGAGGCTGCCCCGAATGCAGCAATGGTCATGACGACCGAGGCCAGCTCGGGCCATAGGTGGCGGCGGATGATGTAGAGAGGCCCAAAACCCAAGAGGCGGGTTGCTGCAACGGCAGGAGAGGCGAGGACAGTACGCGACAACGCCCTAGTCATCCGGAAGTACTCAATCCACAACACCAACGCAACTGCGCCATACAGCGCGATGAACGAGCCTGGAAAGATCGCCACAATCAACAACACCAGCAACAGGCCCGGAAGTGCGAGAAACATCTCCGCCACCAAACCAAGGCACTTGTCGGTGCCCCCCCCCTTCCACGCTGCAAGAATTCCCAGTAACACGCCGGGGATGGCGGCGGTCACTACGCTGATCAACGCCAACCCCAAGGAAAGGCGAATGGCGGCAGCAAGACGTGCAAGCATGTCCCGCCCTAAGTGGTCGGTACCTAGGGGATGCCCACTCACAGGCATCGACAAAATCGCGCTGTAGTCCTGTTTAGCGATGTCTACGCCCCACAGGAGCGGAACGAGGACAGCAAAGCCCACAAGCAATGCAAGGATTGAGTAGCCGATGAAATGAGGCAAATTGCGCGGTTTCGGAGCGGCATTAGCAACAGCGAGTTCAAGATTCATGCGTCTCTCCGGCGTGGGTCGATCAAATGGTTTGCCAGGTCGACACAGGTGTTCAGCAACACGAACAAGAGGCCCATTGCCAGGGCAGTGCCTTGCACCATGGGTATGTCGCGCTGAACGATAGCGTGTACCAGGCCGTGCCCAATTCCGGGCCAGGCGAAAAGCGTTTCCACAACCACGACGCCCTCGATCAGGTACACAAGTTGAACGCCGAGATAGGTGACTATCGGGACGCCGATGTTACGCAGGCCATGGCGCATGAACACCGTTACAGCCCCCAAGCCTTTTAGCCGCCCGAATGCATAGAAAGGTGACGATGCAATCTTCTCCGTTGCATCACGTGCTATGCGTGAGGAAACAGCTGCCAATCCCAGCGCTAGCGTGAGCGTCGGAAGAACACTGTGCACCCAGGTGCCGTGCCCGGCTGATGGCAAAATTGCCAGTGACACCGCGAAAACCAACACTAGGATGACGCCTAACACGAAGTGAGGGATTGCTCGTGTGACGGTGCTTAGCAGCAGCAAGCCTTTATCAAGCACCCCCCCAGGACGAAGACCGGCCACTATCCCCAGGGTAGGGCCGATCAGGAATGACATGAACACTGCTCCGAGTGCCAAGCGTACGGAGCTTTCGAGCTCATGCATCACCATTTCCGTAACCGGAATGCTCGATACCAGAGACTTGCCCAGATCCAACGTAAGGAGGTCACCCATCCACGCCAGGAAACGCCAGATGGCTGGTTGATCAAGATTGAGCTCCGCGCGTACCGCTTCCGCTGCAGCGACATTGACCATGTCATAGCCGTAACGGCCCGCTGCAATGCGGTAGGCGGCATCGCCTGGTAGGAGGGTCATCAGCAGGAAGGTGAGAGCGCCGACCAATATGGCCACCATCGCCGCTTGGAGTAAGCGAAATCCGAGCAAGCGAATCATTCGACCCACCGCATCGTGCTCAGCCCAAAGGTCCGCTCGAAAGGATCAATCGCTGCCCCTTCCACTTTTCTCGAAACCGCGATGGTCTGGCGGTACCAGGCGACGGGAAGTAGCGGCAGCTCGTTTTGTATTTGGGCAAGCATCTTATTGCGCAACGCCTGCTGCTCAGTTGGGTCCTTGCTGTCCAACAATGCTGTCATCGCTTGGTCAAATTGCAGGCTCTTCCAACCCATCGCGCCCCACTCAGCACCGCCATGGCCGAAATCCCCGTACAGCGTTACCAACGGGTCAGGTACAAGCGCGTAGTTGCGGGCAAAGAGTGCCAACTGCAGGCTGCCGTCGTTGTACGCAGCGGGAATGGCGCTGACATTTGCCACGGCGACCGTGACGTCCACACCGACCTCACGCAGTTGCGCCTGGAGGGCGGTCGCGATCAGTGGCAGTTCAGGGCGATCGCTAAACGTCAGAAGTTTGAGGTGGAGGCGCGCACCATTTTTCTCCAGGATCCCATCCGATCCGGGCCCCCAGCCTTGTGCTTTGAGTAACGAGCGCGCAGCGTCTGGATCGTAAGCAAGGGGCGGAAGGGTCGGATCGTGCCAGGCGGTGACATTGTCCGCGAACATTTGAGTCGCACCCGTACCTGGAGCACGCAGCACAGCAGCGGCGATTCCCTCCCTTTGGATTGCAAGGCTCAGCGCTTTTCGGGTTTCGACCGATGCTGTCTCCCCGCTTCCAGAGTTCACTGCCAGCACCACCACACGGGGGACAGGCCCCATCAGCACCTGAACGTTTGGGGCGCGGGATAGGCGAGCAATACTCGGTGGATCAAGCTGAAATACCAGTTCTGCATCGCCGCTCTCTGCCATCAGCGTGCGCGTCTCTCCTCGATCGGCCGCGAGATAAGTGGTTTTTTCAAGAGCGGGCTTCCTGCCCCAGTACTGCTCGAACCGCTGGGCAGCTAGCCGTTGAGGCGGCTGAACCAAGGTTGTCTGGTATGGACCGGTTGCGATGACCTTTTGGACAGCGTCATGAGAATCGTAAGCTGCAGCAGCAAGGATGCTTGTCGATGAATGAGCCAGCAAGGCGGGCATGGGAGCGAACGCTTCTGCCAGACGAATGACAACATCATTCCCATCCGCCGTGATCGATTCGATTTTGGCGTTGCGCAAGATGCCTGGCTTGCTCCGAGCCACGTTCAACGAATGGGCTGCCGCTGCTGCAGTCAGGTTGGTGCCATCGTGAAATTTGACGTCTTTGCGGATCGTCAGACGCCATGTCTTGCCGTCATCCGCAACGCTCCATGTCTCTGCAAGAGCAGGTAATGGCTGACCTGCTGCATCCGCTTCCAATAGGGTCTCAGTGACCTGCATCCGCTGGAAGATGAAGCCCGACACAGAAGGATCTAACCCAACAATCTCGAACGGTGCGACGACGTCGAATACTTTCTCTTCAGCGCTCACATACGTTGTCGAGACTGCGGCCCATGCGGCACACGATGCCGCGAGCACCTTGAGGTGGAGCTTGATAACCACTGACGCATTCCTTCTGGTTGGCAGCCGATGAAAAGGTCGGTGTCTCCTGGCGATGCAAAGCACTGCTGGGTGTGCCGTCCCTATCACCGTCGATGAATAAATCTTCACCACTTGAAGAGTGGCGCACATGATAGCTACCGTTATGATATAACATCTAGCCACGAGTTACTTCATTGCATTTCTAGTCGTTCGCCCCACCAAGGAAGTGGACACTGGTTGGGTACGTAACAAGCGTTGCAGCTTGAGTAACTCGCCTAAGGTAACTGGCAATTGACGACTGAGGCGGCGAGGCCGATTTCACCGATCCCTTTTATCGGTTCTGCCGATCGCCGAGCTTGAGCAACAGAAGGGACTGGTACAGCTACTGGCAAGTCCTGTGTGCTGCGCAGTACAGCGCGGCTCCGATGGCCATCGGCTTAGTACCAAACGGTGCTACTGCCAGGCGGCCTCAACTACGCCTATCCCGGCGCATCGCGCACCGTTCAGTTCGGTATCGCCTTTGTATAGCGCTTGTTCGAGCAGGGGCTGGCGTCGTCACCCGGCGAACGCAAGGCTGAACAAGCAACCCCAGACACAGCTAGTTGCTGACAGTCTGCTGCTGAAGAAGCGGATAGATCGCATCGTAACGACTCACAATGCGATAGATGACACCCTCCCGCTCAAGGTCGGCCAAGATGGCATCTAGGTGTTTTTTGAAGTCTTCCTTGTAGGGATAGGCCCGCGGGTTGCTTCGGCCATAGCCGAGATGCCCCTCCTCGCCGGAAAGCCAGGGGCCTTCGACTATCCAAGTGAGGTCCATTTCCCCGAGCACACCATCGCTGAGCATTCGATCCAGCTCCCAGAGAACAGCACGCCGATCGTTGATATAGGCGTCCAGGCGCCCACGATAGAGCATGGCCAAGCTGGTGCGATTGTCCTTGCCGTAGACCTGGTGCAACTCGCCCTTCCCCAGCATGCGCTGGTAGTCCTGATCGCGGATATTGATGAAGCCGCTGTTCTGACCGATGCGCAAGCCGACATAGGATTGTGGAAATGGCATGTCGGGGAGTTTGCGAGCCACATTGGCACGCACGAAGACGACCAGTTTCTCTCTCAAGATCGGCCGCGAGTAATCCATCCACGGCCGCTCCCTGGTGCGTTTGTAAGGCGGATAGACAGCAAAGGCACGGCCCTTGGCCAGCTCTTCCAGCGCCCTCGCCCAAGGCAAGGGGCGAATGTGCACGCGATAGTCAGGCATGCGGTCGAAGGCCACACGCAGAATGTCGGCGTAGATCCCTTTAGCCTCGCCATCCTCGGCATAGCTGTAAGGCGGGTAGCCGGCATCGCAGAGGATGGTCACTTCGATAGGCGGGCTCGCCCAGCTCATGGTGCACCAGGCGCAAGCCAATAGCCCGACCAACAACGTACGCATACACAAATCTCTCGAATGAAGCGGCTTGAATCGACTGCCACCAGACTGCCCCCCGGCAGCATCAAGACACATGCCCGATCAAGGCACAAAAAAAAGCCCGCAGTGTGAGCGGGCTAAAAGGGTGACGCACACAGTTCTGAAGGCTTGCGCCGGTCCGCCGTGAATCCGCGACTAAAGCGCCGCGGCGATCGCCTTACCGACATCCTGAGTCGAGCCCTGGCCGCCGAGATCGGGGGTGATCGGCCCTTCGGCGATGATCTGCTCGATGGCCTTGAGAATGCCGTCGTGGGCCGCGCGGTAGCGCTCATCGCCATTGCCGAGGAAGTCCAGCATCAAGGCGCCGGACCAGATCATGGCAATCGGGTTGGCGATGTTGCGCCCGTAGATATCCGGGGCCGAACCGTGCACCGGTTCGAACAGCGAGGGGTAGCGGCGCTCCGGGTCGAGGTTGGCCGAGGGGGCGATGCCGATGGTGCCGGCGCAGGCCGGGCCCAGATCGGAAAGGATGTCGCCGAACAGGTTCGACGCCACCACCACATCGAAGCGATCGGGCTGCAACACGAAGCGCGCACAGAGAATGTCGATGTGCTGCTTGTCCCAGCTGATCTCCGGGTACTGCTCGGCCATCAGCGCGGTGCGCTCGTCCCAGTACGGCATGCTGATCGAGATGCCGTTGGACTTGGTCGCCGCGGTCAAACGCTTGCGCGGGCGGGTCTGCGCCAGGTCGAAGGCGTACTTGAGAATCCGATCAACGCCACGGCGGGTGAACACCGACTCCTGCAGCACGAACTCATGCTCGCTGCCTTCGAACATCTTGCCGCCCACCGAGGAGTATTCGCCCTCGGTATTTTCGCGGATCACCACGAAGTCGATATCGCCGGGCTCGCGTCCGGCCAGTGGGCAGGGCACGCCGGGAAACAGCCGCACCGGGCGGATATTCACGTACTGGTCGAAGTCGCGGCGGAACTTGAGCAGCGAGCCCCACAGGGAAATATGATCCGGCACCTTGTCCGGCCAGCCGACGGCGCCGAAGTAGATGGCATCGAAGCCTTTCAGCTGCTCGAACCAATCGGCGGGCATCATCTGCCCGTGTTCCAGGTAGTAATCGCAGTGCGCCCAATCGAGCACTTCGATGCTCAGGTCCAGATCCCACTTGCGCGCTGCCTGCTCCAGCACCCGCAGCCCTTCGGGCATTATTTCCTTGCCGATACCGTCGCCGGCGATCGCGGCGATCTTGAATGTCTTGCTCATGCCTTTGTCTCTCGAAATGTGTTCGAACACTGACCGACTCACAACCCGCCGATGTGGAAGGCTTTGACTTCCAGGTACTCGTCCAGGCCGTACTTGGAACCCTCGCGGCCCAGGCCGGACTGCTTGACGCCTCCGAACGGTGCCACCTCCATGGAAATGAGCCCTGTATTGAGGCCGACCATGCCAAATTCCAGCGCCTCGCCGAAGCGCCACGAGCGGCGCAGATCCTGGGTGAAGAAGTACGCGGCCAAGCCATAGGGCGTGGCATTGGCCAGGACCAGCGCTTCGGCCTCGTCGGTAAAGCGCATCAGCGGCGCCACCGGCCCGAAGGTTTCCTCGTTGGCCAACAACATGCCGGCATGCGCCTCGCCGAGCACCGTCGGCTGGACGAACTGGCTGTCGCCCGCAGGGATGCCGCCGCAGAGCAAACGGCCGCCTTTACTCAGGGCATCGTCGATATGCTTGGCGACCTTGCTCACCGCCGCCGCATTGATCAGCGGGCCGGTGGTCACGCCCTCCTCCAGGCCGTTGCCGAGCTTGAGTTTGCCGACCTCTTCCACCAGGCGCTGGGCGAAGCGCTCGTAGATACCCTCCTGCACCAGGATACGATTGGCGCAGACACAGGTCTGTCCGGCGTTGCGGAACTTGCTCTGCATGACCCCCGCCACCGCCTGTTCCAGGTCGGCGTCGTCGAACACGATAAAGGGCGCATTGCCACCCAACTCGAGGCTGAGGCGCTTGATATGCTCGGCGCTCTGGCGCATCAGCAAGCTGCCCACAGCGGTCGAGCCGGTAAAGGAAATCTTGCGCACCGTCGGGTTGCCGGTCAGTTCTTCGCCGATCCCCACCGGCATGCCGGTCACCACGTTGAACACCCCGGCAGGAATGCCGACCCGCTCGGCCAGCACCGCCAGCGCCAACGCCGACAGCGGCGTCAGGTCCGAGGGCTTGACGATCACCGGGCAGCCGGCCGCCAGGGCCGGCGCACACTTGCGGGTGATCATCGCGTTGGGGAAGTTCCACGGGGTGATGGCGGCGCAAACCCCGACCGGCTGTTTCAGGGTCAACAGGCGGCGGTCACCGCTGGGCGCCGGAATGGTCTCGCCGTAAATCCGACGGGCCTCCTCGGCGAACCATTTGACGAAGCTGGCACCGTAGCGGATTTCGCCCTGGGCCTCATGGAGCGGCTTGCCCTGCTCGCAGGTCATGATCAAGGCCAGGTCGTCGAGATTATCGAGCATGGCCTGATACCAACGCTCCAGCAGCGCGGCACGTTCTGCCGCAGGACGCGCCCGCCAGGCCGGCCAGGCGCGTTCGGCGGCTTCGATGGCGCGGCGGGTTTCGCTGCCTTGCAGAGCCGGCACCCGGGCCAGGCACTCGCCGCTGGCGGGGTCGACGACATCCAAGGTGGCCGCATTATCGGCAGCGGTCCACTGCCCATCGATGTAGGCGAGTTCTACCAGCAGGCTGGGGTCTTTCAAACGATTCTTGAGCATGGTCGAGTCCTGTTCCGAGACAGCTTCCAGTCTATGCAGAGGCTACAAACGAGGATGCTGAAAGCGCTCGCCCAGCAGCGTTGGATGCTGAATATTGCCCGGCGACGGCAGGCTCTACTGGGTGTGCGGTAGTTGGCGGGAGCGCAGCCTAGGGAGGGGCTGCTGGTGTCGCGACACGAGTATCACTTACCGTGGGAGCGGCCGGGCGGTGTTCCGCTTCAGCCGCAATTGGCCTTGAAGGTACTGAAAGAATCGCGGCTAAAGCCCCTCCCACACATGCTATGCGTTGAACCGAAATTTCATGGTTAAAGCGACACAAGCAGGCTGTTGAAAAACCACCTGCGCTTTTTAACGGCCTGCTAGTACTGCGGTCAGACGTTGAAGTGCTTGATCATCCCGCTCAGCTCGCTGGCCAGGCCGGCGAGTTCCAGGCTTGAGGTTCGGGTCTGGTTGGCCCCGGCCGAGGTCTGCGCGGAAACATCGCGGATATTGAGCAAGTTACTGTCCACCTCGCGGGCTACGTAGGATTGCTCTTCGGTGGCACTGGCAATGCTCAGGTTGCGCTCGTTGATCTGGGCGATCGCCTCGACGATGGCAGTCAATGCCGTGCCCGCCGCGCGCGCGAGTTCCAGGGTGTCCTGGGTTTTCTCATTGCTGCTTTGCATGGCACGCAGAGCGCCCTGACTACCTTGCTGCACCGAGCCGATGATGGTTTCGATCTGCTTGGTCGATTCCTGGGTTCTTTGCGCCAAGGCCCTCACTTCGTCTGCTACAACGGCGAAGCCGCGCCCACTTTCGCCCGCCCGCGCGGCCTCGATCGCAGCATTCAAGGCCAACAGATTGGTCTGCTCGGCGATTCCGCGAATCACATCCAGCACCGAGCCGATACCACCTATCTGGCCCGCTAGGGCTTGCAGGGCATCGGCGGTATGCGCCATATCGCCGGTCAGCGATTCGATCGCGCCTACTGTGCGGGTAACGCTGCCCTGGCCCTGACGGGCGCAGTGGTCGGCAGCCTGGGACACCTCCGAGGCCGAGGCGGCATTGCGCGCCACCTCCTCGATCGCGGTGGTCAGCTCGGTGACGGCAGTCACGGCCTGGTCGAGTTCACCGCTCTGTCGGTGCAGGCCGCGGCTGGTGTCCTCGGTCACCGCGCTCAGTGCCTCGGAAGTCGAGTTGAGCTGCTCGGCGGAATTCACCACCTGGGTGACAGTGCCGCGCAGGTCCGTTTGCATGCGCTGCAGTGCCTGCAGCAGACGCGCCGCTTCATCCATACCCGCGGTATCGAGCACCTGGGTCAGGTCGCCCTTGGCGATTCGCTCGGCCGCGGCCATGGCGCTTGCCAACTGTTTCAGCAAGCGCAGGACGATCAGCGTCGCCAGCATGCCGCCGACCAGCAGCAGCACCAGCAGGCCGGCGGACATCAGCAGCAGATGCTGTCGGTGCTGATCGCGGCGCTCCCCCAGTCTCTGCTCAAGCAGCGCCAATACGGAGTCGCCAAGCGCATACATGGCGTCGATCGGCCGATTATAAGCGGCCAGGTAGTCCGCGACCGGATGCGTCACCTTCAACCCGGCACCGCCGTCGGAAAAATCCATCTCGATGACCGCGACCAGCTGCTGATCGGTCAATGCCAGGGCCTGCCGGATCTGCTGGCGTAGCGCCGCCAGCGGTTGCTCCAGCATGGCGGCGATCGCCGGGTCGGCGGCAGCGGCCTTGGCGAAGGCCCGGCCCATCCTGTCGAAGCTGGCGAGCGCCTGGGCGGTCAACCCCATCAAGGCCCCCTGTTGCTCCGGCAGAATTCGCCCCTGCACCAGATACAGGGCACCAAAACCGCGCAACTGGGCGAACAACTCGGCGGTTTGCGGCATCTCGATCAGCGCCGCGTTCATCAGCGAATAGGTTTGCAGAATCGGATCCCGGGACAGCTCGAAATGATCGAGCAAGGCATCCTCAATCAGCAGACTGGACGCAATCAGTTGCGTATGCCGTTGCATGCTCTGCCTGGCCTTGATGCTGTCCTGGCCGATCTCTTCGGATAGGGTGTGCCATTGCTCGCCCACCTGCTGCAAAGAGTTCAACAGATCCGCGTCGACCTCGGCCGCGCGTAGCGTCTGCTCGCTCGCCTCGAAGGTACGCTGCAACTCGGCCTGCTTGGCCAGACGGGCCTGCTGCAGACTACTGTCACCGGCGAGAGCGCGGGTAGTCATAGCGCGATGCTGCTGGGTCAGCGCGACCAAGTCCAACAGCGCCTGCACCGGCGCGATACCACGTATTTCGCGCTCGGCCTGACGTCCACTGCTCAGCGCACCCAGCACGTACAGGCTGCTCGGCACTGCGATCAAAACGAGGGCCAATACACCGAGCAAGACGAACTTGCCGGAGAAGGAAAGACGTTCGAGGACTTTCATGGACGGACTCCCGGAGTGTTGTCAGGGACTCGCGAGTCCCGCTTTTTGGTTATTGTTTTCGGCTAAGGCAACAGCCTTGGCGGGCACACTCGCTCTTTCCTCGAGCGAGAGGTCCACTGACCACAGGGGTACAGGCCGGAAGGTGAGAACGGAAAATGGCCCTCCCCTATTCGGCAGGAACGGACGAGAACGCGGCGGTTACAGCTTCAACGACCCGAGCAGCCCCTCGAGAAAGCGCTCGCCAGCGTCCAGTTGGCTGACTTCGATGAATTCGTCGGGCTTGTGCGCCTGTTGAATGGAGCCCGGCCCGCAGACCACCACAGGTACATTCAGGCGCTGGCTGAACAGGCCGCCCTCGGTACCGAAGGATACTTTGGCGCTGCCGGTATCCGCCGGGGCGAAGTTTTTCAGCAGGCGCACGGCTTCCACGCTGGGGTGGGTATCGAGGCCGGGGTAGACGTTCAGGGTCTCGATCTCGATGGCGGCGACGCTGGACAAGCGCCTGGCCTCGAGCACTATCGTCTCGGCCTGTTCACGCATCTGATCGAGAAACTGATCGAGGTCGTCGGCCGGCAGATTGCGCACTTCGAAATCCAGGCTGCACAGGTTCGGCACTATGTTCAGGGCCTTGCCGCCGACGATTTGCCCGACATGCACGGTGCTGTAGGGCACGTCGTAATCCGCATCCTGCGCGCCGTGCTCCTGCAAGCGCTGCTGGCTCTGACGAAGCGCGGCGATAAAATCACAGGCGACGTGAATGGCGTTGACCGAGCGCGGCGCTAGGGACGAGTGCGCTTCCTGGCCATGGCAGAAAGCGCGGTAGGAACCCTTGCCCTTGTGCCCGAGGACGAACTGCATCTCGGTCGGCTCGCCGACGATGCACAGGAACGGCCGCAACGGCGCCAGGTGCAACACGTCGAGCAGGCGGCGCACACCGACGCAGCCGATTTCCTCGTCATGCGACAGCGCCAGTTGCAAAGGCCGGCTCAACGAGGCTTCGGCGGCCTCGAGCATGGCGTCGACCGCCAGGGCGATGAAGCCCTTCATGTCGCAACTGCCGCGGCCGTAGAGCCGCCCGTCCTTCAGCGTCGCCTGGAACGCCGGCACGCTCCAGGCCTGGCCGGCGGCGGGCACCACGTCGGTGTGCCCGGACAGCAGAATCCCCGGTACATCGCGCGGGCCGGTGCTGGCGAACAGGTTGGCCTTGCGCCCGCTCTCGTCCTTGACGATCAAGGACTCGATGCCCTTGCTCAGCAGCAGCTCGCGCACATATTCGATCAGCGCCAGGTTGGAATCAGCGGACACCGTCTCGAAGGCGATCAGCCGCTTGAGAATCTCCAGGACTCGGGGTTTCATGACGCCTTCCTCTGCTGCTCGGGGGAATCGGCAAAGCGGCCGATGCTGAACGGGGTGATTGAGGTGCTGGTGCTGCCGGTACTGATCAGCTCGGCCATCACGTCCCCTACCCCTGGGCCGAGCTGGAAGCCGTGGCCGCAGAAGGCGAAGGCGTAGAACAGTCCGTCGACTCGGCAGCTCGGCCCCATGATTGGCAGGGAGTCCGGCAGGTAGCTCTCGATCCCGCTCCAGGTGCGGATGATGTTCAGGTTGACCATGTGTGGCACCAGCCGGTGCATCTGCTGCAGCTGTTTGAGGATGCTTTGCGGCTCGAAATGGGCGCGGCGGTTGAGCATGTCCGGCTTGCTGTGGTTACAGCCGCCGATGATGATGTTGCCGCGGGGGATCTGGCGGAAATACAGCACTTCCTCGGGGTGCTTGGTGTACACGCCGATCACCGTCTTCAGCGCATAGGGCACCGGCTCGGTGACCGACATCTGCGGGCCCTTGGTGACCAACGGCACTGGCTCGCCGAACTGCGCGGAGAGCGTCTCGCCCCAGGCGCCGGCGGTGATCAGCAACTGCTCGGCGCGGTACTCGCGGCCGTCGCTGGTGGTCACCCGGAACTGCCCGCCGACCTTCTCTACGCTAGTCACCTCGCAGCGCTCCTCGATGATCGCACCGGTGCGGCGCGCGGCGCGGGCAAAGGCCGGTGCGGCGAGACGCGGGTTGGCGTGACCATCGTGCGGCGCATAGGAGCCACCCTTGACCTCGGGCCCTAAAAACGGAAAGCGCTCGTGCAGTTCGCGCCCGCTGTAGATTTTCAGGTCTAATTCTCGCGCCTCGGGCGCCGCGGCGTAGGCCTCCAGCTCGGCGATCTCGTCCTCGCGGTAACACACGCGCATATGGCCGCTGGGAATGAATTCGAGGTCATCGCCGATCAGTTGCGGCAGGCGCTTCCACAAGGCGAAGGAGCGGTTGGCCAGCGCCAGCTGGCCGAGGAAACGGCCTTGGCGGCGCACGTTGCCGAAATTCACCCCGCTGGCGTATTGGCCAATCATGTCCCGCTCGAGGAGCACCACCGAACGCCCGCGCTGGCGCAGAAAGAATGCCGAAGCCGCGCCCATCAGGCCGCCGCCAATGATCAGTACATCGGTCTGATCAACGCTCACGGCGCCACCTTCTCAGCCCGTTTGAGTACCTCGGTCGACATCGAAAGCGGCTTGACCGGCGCCTGAACGCGCTGACGGCCGACCCGTTCGACAGCGACTCCAGCCGCCGCGGAGATCACCTCGGCGCCGGCCTCGGAGCAGTAGCGGCCCTGGCAGCGGCCCATACCGACCCGGCTGAAGGCCTTGGCGCGATTAACTTCGCAGGCGCCCTGCTCGCGGACCACGGAGCGCAACTCGCCAGCCGTGATCATCTCGCAACGGCAAACGATCGCCTCGTCCGCTAAGGCCTTGGCCTGCGCCGCCGGCCAGGGAAAGGCCAGGTACAGCCCGCGACTGAACTCATCCATCACCGTCAGGACGCGACGCTGCAAGGCGAGCGCCTCGCCATGCACCGGTTGCTGCAGATCCTGCAACAGGGCCAGCGCAACCAGGCGTCCGGCATGTTCCGCCGCATCGGCGCCACGGATCCGCGAGCCATCGCCAGCGGCATACACACCACTGACCGAAGTGCGCCCCTCTTCATCGGTATCCAGCACCCACTGCTGCGACGCCTCATGGAAACGCATCCTGCAACCGGCCAGGTCGGCCAGCTGGGTTTCCGGACGCAGGTGATAGCCCAGCGCGACTGCATCGCAGTCGACCTCCAGGCTGTCACCGTGGCTGGTGCGCACACGCGCCGCGCTGACGCCGCTGGCCGCATCGCCCAGCACCTGCTGGGGGACGACCCCCAGATGCACAGGGATTCGCGCCAGGTAGAGCTGCGCCAGCAATTTCATCCCGATGAGCAGCAGCCCGGGGCGGGCGAGCAGTTTGGGCAAGGCCGCGATGCGCTTGCGCAGCGGCGAGGTGTCGAGCACCGCCGCGACCGTGGCGCCGGCCTTGAGGTACTGGCTGGCCACCAAATACAGCAGCGGCCCGCTACCCATGAACACCACCCGGCGACCGATCGACACCGCCTGCGCCTTGAGTGCGATCTGTGCTCCGCCCAGGCTATAACAGCCCGCCAGTTGCCAACCCTCAATCGGCATCAGCCGGTCGGTAGCCCCGGTGCAGAGGATCAACGCGTCGTAATCCACGGTCGAATGCTTGCCCTGGCTCACGCAGCACAGCTGCCCCGGGGTCAGGTCCCACACCAGGGTGTCTGGCCGATAGTCGATCTGCTCGCGCAGGCGATCGAAGCTCTGGTGCAGCGCCCCGGCCTTGCCCGCTTCGCTGCCGTAGAGGGTGGCGTAGTCGCGGGTGAAGCCCTCGGGCTGGCGGCGATAGATCTGTCCGCCATCGCGGCGGTTTTCATCCAGCAGAATCGGCCTGATTCCCGCTGCCACCAGGGTCTCGGCGCAGCGGGTGCCTGCTGGGCCGGCACCGACTATCACCACCCGCAAGGCGTCTCTCGGTAAATTCTTCAGCCGCGTAAGGGCCATATCGCCTCCGGTTGCCTGGTGACGATATCCAGCCCCTCACGGACTTCGTTGGAACAAGCGCGCAGACGCTCGCCGCTCCGGGTCCAGACCCAGCAGTCCTGACAAGCACCCATCAGGCAGAAGCCGGCGCGTCGGCCTGGATCGAATTCCGACTGACGCAGGGCCGACACCCGGGTCAGCAGGGCGACCATCAGGGTGTCGCCCTGCAAGGCCTCGATGGCTTCGCCATCGACCAGCAGCCTGACCCTTGGCCGCTCATGCTCGGCCAAGCGTACGAAACGCGCTGTCATGCGCAGCTACCCACTAGCTTTATGCTGCTCACACCGTCCTGCGCCTTGAGTAGCTCGGCACCCGTGTGATGACACAGAATCTCACTACCGCCGGCAATGTTGCGGCGTGGTGGCGTGCTGCGATTGCACAGGCCGTCGATGCGAACCGGGCAACGATCTAGGAACGGGCAGAGATGTACGCCGCTGACCGGTTCGCCGATCGGCGGCAGCTCACTGCAGCTAGTCCCGCAGTTTTCCAGCCAGCCCTGGCGCAGCTCCGGCACCGAATTGGTCAACAGGTTGGTGTAGGGATGGAAGGGCGCGTGGACGAACGCCTGCTGCTCGCCGGCCTCGACCTTGTGGCCGCTGTACATCACCACTATGTCGTCGCACAGCGCGCGCACGGTGGAGATGTCATGGCTGATGAACAGGTAGGAAACCCCCAGTTCGCGGCGCAGGTCGCGCAACAGTTCGAGGATCGCCGCGCCCACCACCGTATCCAGCGCCGAAGTCACTTCGTCGCAGAGGATCAGATCCGGCTCCGCCGCCAGCGCCCGCGCCAGGTTGACGCGCTGCTTCTGGCCACCGGACAACTCGCCGGGCCGGCGTTGCGCAAGGCTGGCCGGCAACTGCACCAGCTCCAGCAACTCGGCGACCCGTCGTCGCTGCTGCGCACCCTTCATTCCGTGGTAGAAGCGCAGCGGACGACCGAGGATCTGCTCGATGCTGTGCCGTGGATTTAGCGCCGTATCGGCATTCTGGAAGACGAACTGAACGCGCCGGAACTGCTCGCGGCTGCGACCGGTCAGCGTCCTGCTGAGCGGCTGCCCGTCCAGCAGGATACGTCCGGCCGATGTTGGTGCCAGGCCGGCGATAGCCTGCGCCAGGGTGGTTTTCCCCGACCCCGACTCGCCGATCACGCCGACCGCCGCGCCACGCCGGATCTTCAGATCGACATCCTGTAGCACCTTCTTGGTGCCGTAGCAAATCTCCAGGCCGTGGATGTCGAGCAGCACATTCTCTTCCGCCGAAGGTGCCTCTTGATCAGCCGTCCCCTGGCGCGCCGCCGGCCTTATCGCGGCCAGCAGGCTGCGGGTATAGGGATGTTGCGGCGCGGCCAGGATCTGTTCGGTAGGGTTGTTTTCCTGGATCTGGCCATCGCGCAGTACGACAATGCGGTCGGCCATCTGCGCCACCACCGCTAGGTCGTGCGAGACGTAAATTGCCGTGGTACCGCGTTCACGAACCACCTTTTTGAAAGCCCGCAGCACTTCGATCTGGGTCGTGACATCCAACGCCGTGGTCGGCTCGTCGAGGATCACCAGTGCCGGATCGGTGATCAGCGCCATCGCCGCCATCAGCCGCTGCAGCTGCCCACCCGAGACCTGGTGCGGATAGCGCGCGCCGATGCGTTCGGGCTCCGGCAGGGCCAGCTCCCGGAACAGTTCGACGGCCTTGGCCTGCGCCTGCTTGCGCGACAGAACGCCGTGGATCAGCGCGCTTTCGATCACCTGCTCCATGATGTTCTTGGACGGATTGAATGCCGCGGCCGCGCTCTGCGCGATATAAGCCACGGTGCGTCCGCGCAGCTTTGCCAGCTCGGCACTCGACAGTTTGAGCACGTCGACATCGCCGACCCGTACCGAGCCGCCGACAATACGGCAACCAGAACGGGCGTAACCCATCAGCGACAGCGCTATGGTGCTCTTGCCGGAACCGGACTCGCCGATCAGCGCCAGTACTTCGCCTTTGTTCAGGCTGAAATCGGCACCGTGCACGATCGGTACATCGATACCCTCTTCGTTACGCGCAACCACGCGCAAGCCGCTTACTTTGACGATTTCGTTCATCTCACTTCTCCGTCTCGCGCTTGGATCGCCCGCCGAAGCTGTCGATGAGCAAATTGACCCCCATGGTCAGGGTGGCGATGGCGACCGCCGGTGCCAGCACAGCCGGGGCACCCTCCCAGAGGCCTGCGATGTTTTCTCGCACCAGCGAGCCCCAGTCGGCGTCCGGCGGCTGCACGCCCAGCCCAAGGAAACTCATGGCACTTAGCAGCAGCACCACGTAGACAAAGCGCAGGCCAAAGTCGGTAAGCACCGGGCGCAGCATGTTCGGCAGCACTTCGATGAAGATGATGTAGGGCATGGCTTCTCCGCGGGTACGCGCAACCCGGACAAAGTCCATGGTCATGATGTTCACCGCAACCGCACGCGCAATACGGTAGGAGCCCGGCATATAGGCGAATGCGGCCATCAGTAACAACAGCGGCACCGAAGAGCCGAACGACGCCACCATCAGCAAGGCGAATATCTTGTTGGGGATCGAGATCAGCGCATCCTGGGTACGGCTTATGAGCGCATCGATCCAGCCACCGGAAGCGGCCGCTACGAGCGCCAGTACCACGCCAGCCGCGCAGGCAAGCACTGTAGCCGCCAACGCCACACCGATGGTGTAGGGCGCGCCGTGCAATAACCGGCTGAGGATATCCCGCCCCAGATAGTCCGTACCCAACGGGAACTGCAGGCTGAGCGGGCCGAAGTAACCGTCGCTGACCATGGCGTTGGCATCGTAGGGCGCGAATAACGGCCCGGCGAAGGCCATCAGCGTCCAGAAGGTTATGATCAACAGACCGACGATGTTGCTGAAAGACAGCGAGAGCCGGCGCCGGCGTGTCCGCATCGGCTCGTTCGGTCCATCCTGCTTCAGCGCGTTATCCTTGCGGCCACCAATGCTCGATTTAGCTGGAATACTGTTCAGTTTCATTTGCGCAGCCTCGGGTTGGATAGAATTGCACAGAGGTCAGCCAGCAGAACCAGCACCAGAAAACCAAGGCTAAACAACATCACGCAAGCCTGGATCAGTGGCATGTCGCGAGTAACCACACCGTTTACCATCAGCGTCGCGACGCCCGGATAGTTGAAGATCGACTCGACGATGACGACACCGCCCAACAGGTACGACAGGCTCAGCGCCACGGCGTTGGCAATCGGCCCGATCGCATTGGGCAGCGCATGACGAAGCACCACCCGTATCGGTCGCGCCCCTTTGAGTATCGCCATTTCGACATAGGAAGCGCTGAGCTGATCGATCACCGCAGCCCTTGTCATGCGTGCCATCTGTGCCGTTAGAACGCAGCACAGCGTCATCACCGGCATCGCATAGACGCGAACCAGTTCGCCGAACGACTCGACGTCAACGGTACGCGACAGCGCCGACAGCCAGCCCAGCTTGACCGCGAAGATCAGTACCGCAATGGTGGCAATCAGAAACTCCGGCACGGAGACGGCGAACACCGTCAGCATGTTGCTGTAACGGTCAAAGATCGATCCGCGGTACATCGCCGACAAAATACCGATCGTCAGCGCCAGCGGCACCGAGAACAACGCGGTGATTGCTGCCAGCCTCAAGGTATTGGGTAGCCGGCTCGCGATCATCTCATCGACCGCCATACCGTTGACCAGGGAAACGCCGGGATTACCGGTGATCAGCCCACCCAGCCAGTTCAAGTAACGCAGGTGCACTGGTAGATCCAGGCCTAACTGCGCGCGCAGTGCCGCTAGCGCTGCCGGCGTTGCGTCTTGGCCGAGCTGCTCCTGGACCGCGTCACCCGGTAGCAGGCTGGTGAGGAAAAACACCACCAGCGACACGATAAGCAGCGTAAGCACGCCTACAGCCAAGCGACTAAAAACCAGGCGTGCAATAGTGCTGTTCATAATTGATACCTTTGCTTAATGACGCCGCCTGCATGACCCGCAGGCGACGCCTTGGTTATCGAGCAATCACTCAGGCATCCAGCCAGACGTGCTCGGCGAACATATAGCCCATCAAACCACCGAGTGGATGAGGGGTAAGACCCTTCAACTTGATATTGTGGCCATCCAGGCTGCTGTTGAAGTGCGGAATACCGATACCGCAGTGCTCATGCACCAGCACCTGCATATCGGCGTACATCTGCTTACGCTTGGCGTCGTCGGTCTCGCCACGCGCAGCAACCAGCAACTGGTCGAACTGTTCATTCTTCCAGCCCGATTCGTTCATGCCGGCGTCGGACTGGTAGAACAGGCTGAACATCAAGTCGGCGGTTGGACGCGCACCGATGTCGCCGAAGCCGAGCGGATGCTTCATCCAGTGACTGGACCAGTAGCCGTCCGCCGGCACCCGTTTGATGTCGAGCTTGAGCCCAACCTGCTGGGCCGAGAGCTGCAGCAACTGAGCGATATCCAGCGAGCCGGTAGCGGCTTCGGACGCCACAATAGGCAGGGAGCGTCCGGCCATGCCGGATTTCTGCAGGTGGAACTTGGCCTTCTCCGGGTCGTACTCACGCTGTGGCAGACCGGCGAAATAGTAACGACTGCCGGGGGCGATCGGCTGGTCGTTGCCGATCTGGCCGTAGCCACGAAAGGCAGCCCGGTTGATCTGTTTGCGATCGAGCAGATACTTCATCGCCAGGACGAAGTCCGGGTTCTGGATCGGGCCCAGCTCATCGCGCATCACCAGGTTGGTATAGCCACCGGTCGGGGTCTCCATCAACGCGACGTTGGCGCTGTCCAGAACGCGCGAAACTGCACGCGGATTGATCGGGTTGATCAGGTCCACGTCACCGGCGAGCAGGGCACTGATGCGAGCGGCCTCGTCCGGAATGGAGAAGAACTCGATTTCGTCGAGGTAGGGCAGCCCCGGCTTCCAATAGCTGTCGTTGCGTGTGCTGATCGAGCGCGCGCCTGGCTGGAACTCCGCGCACTTGAAAGGCCCGGTGCCGTTGGCGGTGGTGAAATCGGTGGTGGCGTTACGCACGATGAGGAAGTGCGTAGTGGCGAGGATTGCCGGGAGGTCGGCGTTCGGGCTGACCAAGCGGATTTGAACCTCATGCGGCCCAGCGGCTTTCACCTCCTCAAGTTGCTGCGCGATGGCCAGCACCTTGGAGCCAGTCTGCGGCACCTTGTGGCGAGTCAACGAATAGACGACGTCTGCCGAGGTGAATGGCTTGCCATCGTGGAACACGACATCCTTGCGCAGCTTGATGGTCCAGGAGATCGCATCCGCTGTATCGAACGACTCGGCCAGAGCCATGCGCGGCACAAGTTGCTCGTCCAGCTGGGTCAGGCCGTTATAGAACATGTTGTGACGACAGTAGTCTGTGTAATTACCGCCCTTCGCTGGGTCCAGCGTATCCGCAGTCGAGCTGGTTGCAGTGGCTACCTTGATGCGCCCCCCCCGCTTGCCTTTGCCGGAGCCCGCAGCCTCCTCCGCGAACAACTTGCCAGCCGAGCCGAACAGGCTACTTGCACCTGCTACAGCCACTCCAGCCAGCCCTAACATGCGCAGGGCATCACGGCGCGACATACCCCGATTGAGCCCCTCGAAAACACGCAGGCTTTCTTCGCCGGTGATCAGTTGGGAGTCGGTTTTGTTTTTCTTGTCAGTCATATCGGTTCTTCCTGTCGAAAATGGAAACGGTTCGAATGCTCGCGACGGATCGCAGCACTCTTTGGAAACACAAACGACGGTGAAGCAACAACGGGTGAAACAACAGCAAGCGCTTAGTGCAAGTAATCCTGAACGCGGTAATAGGCACCCACCACCGGCAAGAACCAGGGCGTTCCGAAGTGCCCGGGAATCGCTGGCCAGTTCAATTCCCGCCAGGGGTTGGCCTCGTTTTTGCCGTCCATGACCTCAGCCATGGCCTGTCCCATAAGTACCGACATTTGTACCCCATGACCGCTATAACCCATGGAGTGGTACACGCCGCCATGCTGGCCGGCACGTGGCAGGCGATCCGAGGTCATGTCCACCAAGCCGCCCCAGCAGTAGTCCAGCTTCACCCTCGCCAACTGTGGGAACATATGCCCCATCGCAGCCTGCAGCACGCTGCCGCTCTTGGCGTCGGAGTTGCCGCCGGACATGGCGAAGCGCGCACGCCCGCCGAACAGCAGGCGATTGTCCGGTGTCAGACGGAAGTAGTTACCGATGATGCGGCTGGTGACATAGGAACGTCGTGCCGGTAACAGGCTGTCGATCAGGGTTTCCGGCAAGACTTCGGTGGCGACCACGAAGCTGCCCACCGGCACGATCCGCCGCCGATACCAGCCCAGATCACCGTGTTGGCAGGCGCCAGTCGCCAGCAGAATCTGCTTGGCTTGCAGCGCGCCCTTGCTGGTGTTGACCAGATAGCCGCCGGCATTGGCTTTCCAGGCCTTGACCAGCGTGTCCTGGTAGATCAGCGCACCACGTCGCGCGGCTGCCTCCGCCAAACCGATGCCGAAGCGCCCGACATGCATCTGCACGCCGTTGCGCTGCAACAGGCCACCGTGGAATTCGGCCGAGTCGACTTCGGCGCGGGCTTGTTCGGCGGACAGCAGCTCGACGTCGGCGTCGACTTCCCGGCGAATCAGTTCGCAGGTTCGCGCCAACCCTTCATAGTGCATGGGCTTGGCAGCCAGCTTGAGCTTGCCATTGCGCTTGAGGTCGCAGGCGATCTGCTCCTGCTCCACCAGCGCGACCACGCTCTGCACAGCACGCTCGTACGCCTGGTAATAGGCCCGAGCCCTATCGGCCCCGAGACTGGCGCTGAGGGCGGCGTAATCCTGGGCGACGCCGGTACTGCAGTGGCCACCATTACGCCCGGAGGCTTCGCCAATCACCCGACCCGCCTCCAGCACCACCACACTGGCCCCCTTCAGGGCCAGCGCTCGGGCGGCCGACAAACCGGTGAAGCCGCCACCGACGATGGCCACGTCCACCTGCCTCGGAAGCGCCCCGGTCTGCGCTCCGGTAAACGCCGGCGACGTGTCGAGCCAGTAGGAATCGCTGTGCATGTCTAACCCCTTTTACTCTGAAGAGTGGCTGCTGTAACTAGAGACCGACCAGACCAGCCAGTCCGCCGATATCGGCGATCTGCCGGTAGCTGTAGCAGGCGTTGCCTGGCTGTTCGTGGCCACGGGCAACAAAGGCCTTGTTCTTGATTTTCATGTCGTCGGCCGGCATCAAGTCGTAGCGGAAGCTTGAGGAGACATGCAGGATGTCTTCAGGACCGCAACCGAGGTTGTCGAGCATGAATTCAAAGGCTTGCAGACGTGGCTTGTAGGCCTGGGCCTGCTGGGCGGTGAAGACCTTGTGGAAAGGCGCACCGAGTTTGTCGACGTTGGACATGATCTGCTCGTCCATCGCATTGGAGAAAATCACCAGGGGAATCTTGTCGGCGATCTTCGACAAACCGGCCGGCACGTCGGCATGCGGACCCCAGGTCGGCACGGCGTCATAGTAGAGCTGGCCTTCGCCACGGTACTCGACACCCCAACGCTTGCAGACGCGCGCCAAAGCGGTCTTGAGGATCTCGTCGTAAGGCTTCCAGTCGCCCATCACTTGATCCAGTCGATAGGCCGAGAAATCCTTGACGAACTGATCCATCTGCTCAGGGGCAATGCGATCGGCGAACAGTTCGCGCGTCAACGGTCCCATCTGGAAGTTGGTCAGCGTGCCGTAGCAGTCGAAGGTGATGTACTTGGGTCGAAGAAAGCTCATTAGGGCAGTCCTGAAAGTTCGTTGATGAACATGGTGTCGCCTGCATGGCCCCTACTTTCAGGAGCGACGATGCGTCGCATCACCACAGCTTTATTACAGCACTACGAAACCAGCAGATGACGTCAAAAGTGCGCGCCGCTCGGTACAAACCACCGTTTTACGGGTCGGCCTCAGCAGAGGCTGCGGAGCGCTCCAAAAGCGAGCGAACCTCCTATTCATGCACGTTAGCGGGCTATCGAAACGCCCGCCCGATCACCCCACGGCCCTGGCGCCGCAGAACCTACGCCAGCCTCAACGAAAACGGGCGCGCCCTGAGGACGTGCCCGTTCATGCTGCCGCGAGGCTTGAGGCCGGCGGCGCCGGCCAGTGGATTCAACCGGCGATATCGATCAGCACACTCTTATGACGCAAGTTGGCAGCGAAGGCTTCGCTGCCCAGATCCTTACCGATACCCGAGCGCTTATAGCCCCCGGTCGGCAGGATGTGATCGTTGCTACGCCCGTAGCGGTTGACCCACACCGTGCCGACTTCCAGGCCGCGAATCAGGCGCAGCGCACGGTTGAGGTCGGCGGTGTGCACCCCGGCAGCGAGGCCGTAGGTAGGGTGCTCGGCAAGACGTAGAGCCTGCTCTTCATCCTCGAAGGTCTGCACTGTCAGCACCGGGCCGAAGATTTCCTCGAGCACCGCGGGGTTGCGACTGTCCGGCGCGCTCAGCAGTGTCGGCTGATAGTAGGCGCCGCCAAGCCCCTCGATCGGGCCACCGCCCTCCAGCACTTCGGCGCCGACCAGGCGCGAACGCTGGACGATACCGTCGATCCGCTCGGCCTGTTGCCGGGAGATGATCGGCGACAGGCTGGTCTGCGCCGACCAGGTGTGGCCGGGGCGCAGCTCGCGGAAGTAGCCCTGCAGGTACTCGACGAAGGGCTCGAGAATCGATCGCTCGATAATCAGCCGTGACCCGGACACGCAGACCTGCCCGGCATTGCCGGTGATACCCATAGCGACGCTGCGGGCAGTCTTCTGCAGGTCCGGGACATCGGCGAACACCAGTTGCGGGCTCTTGCCGCCGAGCTCCAGGGTCACCGGCTTGGGCCCGAACTTGGCGCAGGTGGACATGATGCTCGCGCCGGTGGCGGTGGAGCCGGTGAAGGTCACCTTGCTGATTCGCGGGTGACGACACAGCGCATCGCCAGTGAGCCGCCCGTCACCCTGCACCACATTGAAGATGCCCGCCGGGATCCCCGCCTGCACTGCCAGCTCGGCATAGCGCAGGATGGAAAAGGGCGTCAGCTCCGAGGGTTTGAGCACCACCGCGTTGCCTGCCGCCAGGGCCGGTGCAACCTTCCAGTTGGCCATACTCAACGGAAAATTCCACGGCGCGATGGCACCGACCACCCCATAGGGTTCGGCGATCTGCATGCCCAGACGATCACGCTGGGTCGCCGCGACCTGGCCGCCGTGCTTATCGGCGAGTTCGGCGAAGAAGCGCAGTACCTCGGCCACATAGGGTATGTCCCAGCCCAGCACGTCTTTATACGGACGGGTCGAGCCGATCGCTTCGAGCGGCGCAAGGGTCGCCGCATCCGCCTCGATCAGGTCGGCCCAGCGGCGCATGGCGCGGCTGCGCTCGCGCGGCGGACGGGTCGCCCAGTCGCTCTGGCGAAAGGCCTGCCAGGCGCTCTCCACCGCCTCGTCGACCAGCGTCGTGTCGGCGACCGGCAATGGAGCGTAGTACTGACCGTCCGATGGTCGCGCCACTTCCAGCCCCGGCAGGCCGTCGCGGTATCTCCCGCCGATGAAATGGGCACTGCGTACCTTGACGATGCTAGGGTCGAAGCTGTTCATAAAGGACTCCAGAAAGGGGCTTGGCACCGGCTCGGTGCATTGCGTTGCCAGGCCTCCATCCTAGGAAATATCGCCCGATATTTGCTGCGGACTTACCGCCTCGCTCGAGCATTAGCTGCGGTCTTTCGGGCTTTCCCTTATGTAATCGACTGAAGTACTCCAGACCTCTGGTCACCGCCTCTAGCAGCGGCGATATGGTCAGAGACTTCTGCCCCCCGGAAAGATTTACTCGGCAACTGCGTAGATCTCGGCCAGGTCGCACAGATCCCAGTTGCCGCCAGTGAGTACCACGCAGACCTTTTCATCCGGCCGGACCTTGACGACGCCCGCCAGCAGAGCGCCGATGCCGATCGCGGCGGCGGGTTCGGCGATCAGTTTCGCGTCCTTGGCCAGGGCGCGCATACCTTGGATGATGTGCTCGTCCTCGACCAGGACGATCTCGTCCACGTAGCGCTCGATGATCGGATAGGGGTTCTGCCCCGGCACGCTGATGCGCAAGCCGTCGGCAATGGTGTTCTTCAAGGGAAGCGTGGTGCGCTGCTTGTTCAACCTGCTGTGATAGTACTTGGGTGTCAACGCCGGTTCCGCGCCGACGACCCGCACCGATGGCCGGGTTTCCTTGATGGCGGTGGCGATGCCGGAAATCAGGCCGCCGCCGCCCATGGGGATGATGACCGTATCCACATCCTGCAGGTCTTCGAGGATCTCGCAACCGATAGTGCCCTGACCGGCCATCACCAGCGGGTCCTCGAAGGCATGGACGGGCACATAGCCGTTTTCCTCGGCGATTTCATACACCCTTTTCCAGCGGGCAGCGGTGTCGCCATCGAAAAGAATGACCTCCGCCCCGAGGGCTTGCGTATTGGCGATCTTGATCTTCGGGGTGGTCACCGGTAGCACCAGAATGGCTTTCACCCCCAGCATGCGGGCGGCGTAGGCGAGCCCCTGGGCGTGATTGCCGGACGAGGTGGCGATGATGCCGTTGGCAATCTCTTCCCTGGGCAGCGAGAGCGTCTTGTTCAGAGCGCCACGAATCTTGAACGCCCCTGTGATCTGCAGGGTTTCGGGCTTCAGATAGAGCTGACAACCGGCGGCTTTCTCTATCTTCTCTGCGCGCAGTAGCGGCGTATGTTTGATATGGGGTTTCAGCCGTTCCTGGGCTTCTCGAATGTCCTGAATGGTCGGATGGTCGCGCATGTAGTTTCCTCTCTCCGTACTGCCGAAAAAATCACGCGTCAAAGGAACGCGAAGAAGGTTCCGACGCTGTTTTCCAGCGCATTGCGATAGATCTTTTCGGCAGTGGTGTTGTCCTGTATGGCCATGCCGGTGGAGTCGAAGATGGTGATTTCTTCATCGCTCTCCCGGCCCGGCTTGGTGCCCAGCAGAATCTCGCCGAGCTCACCGTGGATATCGTCCAGGCTGATGATCTTCTCGTTCAGCGGATGCCAGGTTTCCCCTTTGTCGGTGCACTGCGAGATCGAGTCGTTGACTATCTTGGCGTGCCTGAATATTTCCGGATCGAGCTCCTGCTTGCCTTTCATATCCGTGCCGATGGCGACGATATGGGTGCCGGGTTTCACCCAGCTCGCTTCCACCAGCGGACCTTTGCCACGGGTGGTGGTGATCAGGATGTCGGCCTGCTCGACCGCCTCCTTCTTCGAATCCGCCAGGGTCACAGGAATAGCGAACTCGCCTTCGATATCCGCCTTGAAGCGGGCGAGCGTCTCCGGGTTTCTGCTCCAGGCATGGATCTCTTCGATCTGCATCACCAGGCTAATGGCGCGAATCTGCATCCGCGCCTGGTTGCCGGTACCTATGCAGGTGACCTTCTTCGCGTTCTTTCTCGCCAGCGCCTTGACCGAGACGGCGCCCGAAGCTCCCGTTCTGAGACCGGTGAGCAGACTGCCATCCATGACGCAGATCAGCGCGCAGCTGTTGGCATCGAACAGCAGAACGCTGCCCATACCGCTGGGCACGCCATGCGCGGTCGGGTTATCGAGGAAGCCTCCGGAAGAGGCTTTCATCGAGATGATTTCATTGGTCTTGCAGTAACCGACCTTGAAGTCGATTTCTCCGCGCGGCGCGGGAAGATGTATCCCTATGTAGTCGGGCTGAACCACCTGCCCACTGCTGAAAGCCTTGTATGCCTCTTCCACCGTACCTATGACTTCCTTCATAGATATCAATCTGCCGACTTCTTCTTTAGTAAGCAGCAGTGTTTTCATCTACACGACCTCACTGTTCTCTGATCAGGGCATCTGTTGTTCGCCAGGATTTACCCAAGCATCATCAAGGCGAGATTGCTCGCCATGTTCGGCGCGAGTCCCACGAGAATGCATTGCCAACTTGCTGCGATTAGTATGCCGCCGAGCGCTCAGCAGAAAATTCCGGATACCCTGGGAATACGCAACTTCCGACTATTTTCATCGCCATCGGCGAAAGCAAACGCTCCGGCCCTGCAACCAGGCTCGAGCTGAGTACTCATCGGTCGGGGTGAAGGGCCTGAAGAGCCCAATGATGGTGGCAACGGGCATGCTCGTTGCCCGCACGCGTCGCTTCGAGCCACCTTCCTCCAAGAGGGAAGGACATACGGAAGGCGAGCAGCAGGTGATGGGCAGAACAGTCAGCGCTCAAGTTACAGGACCTGGAGCGCCAATCACTCCGCCCGCCGCAGCATAAACTTCCGAGCGCACCCTCGAAAACGCCCGATTCTGCGATTGCGCACTACCAATACGACAGCCCTCTGCGGGTCGTGATGCCTAATATAGGATCAGCGCAACGGCATGGGTGATTGGCGTGATGCCTGCCGTAGCCTGGTCTGCCGCGCCGAATCGACCGACAAGACAGCAGACATGGCTCTCAATGCCGATCGTCCCGATCTTGTGCGTGCCGATAACTTCATCGGCGGGCAATGGCCTCACCGTATTGAGGCCGCTTCGCAGTACCGTCTGCATTGCGCGCTGCAAAGCCGTAAAACAATAGATTTCAGGCCAGGAGAATAGAATGCCGGCTCCCTTGATCACCATTCCGTCCACACCGGAGCTGCCAGAAAGCGCCGATGCCGTCGTCATCGGCGGCGGTATTATCGGCGTATGTGCCGCCTATTACATGGCCCGTCAGGGTATGAGTGTTGCCTTGATCGAGAAGGGCCGTATAGGCGCCGAGCAATCCAGTCGCAACTGGGGCTGGTGCCGCCAGCAGAACCGCGACGCGCGAGAACTGCCATTGTCGACCAAGAGTCTCGCGCTCTGGGAAGAGATCACCGCCGACATCGACGAAGACCTCGGTTTCCGCCGCTGCGGATTGCTCTATCTGTCGGATAACCAGTCCGAGTTGGACGGCTGGGCGAAATGGCGCGACTTCGCGATCACCCAGGGCGTCACGACCCATATGCTGAGCGGTGCCGAATCCACGCAACGCGGCGCGGCGACCGGGAAGCCCTGGTTGGGAGGGGTGTTTTCGCCGTCCGACGGCATCGCCGACCCGGCGCGGGCGGCGCCATTGATCGCCAAGGGCGTGCTCAAGCATGGCGGCTCGCTGCACCAGTTCTGCGCAGCCCGCGGCATCGAAACCGAGGCTGGCCGGGTATCGGGGGTCATTACCGAAAAGGGCGTAATCAAGACCCGCCAGGTGGTGATGGCCGGCGGTGCCTGGGCCTCCTCTTTCTGTGCACAACTCGGTATTCGCTTTCCGCAAGCGTCGGTGCGCTCTAGCATCCTATCGGTCATGCCGGGGGCTCAGGGGCTTCCCGATGCACTTCATACAAGTGAGGTTAGCGTTACGCGGCGCGGGGATGGCGGCTATACCCTGGCCATTTCCGGCCGGGCCAATGTGGATCCGACGCCGCAGCAACTTCGCTTCTCATCGTATTTTCTGCCAATGTTCGCCAAACGCTGGCGAGTGCTCTCGCCGGGTGGCCTGCAGGGTTGGCAGTACGGACACGAGACGTGCAGCAAATGGTCGCTCGACCGGCCTACACCGATGGAACGCGTCCGTATCCTCGATCCGCGCCCGTCAGAGGCAATCCTCAAGGAAACCCTTGCCCGTGCGCGCCGCCTGTTGCCCACCCTGGGCAGCGTGCCCGTTCAGGCAGGTTGGGCAGGCTATATCGACACCACCCCAGACGGTGTGCCGGTCATCGACGAAGCGCAAAACCTGCCTGGCTTCATTCTGGCCGCCGGCTTTTCGGGCCACGGCTTCGGCATTGGACCCGGCGCCGGGCGCCTTATTGCCGAACTGGCGACGGGAAAGACGCCGTTCGTGGACCACACTCAATACACACTTGCCCGCCTGAACAAAGGGGCTTGGGGCAAGGTCTCGGATTTCTGACAATCTTCCCTCGCTGTTTTGGCGGGAGCCTTGCTCCCGTCTTCTTCCCGTATGCATCCGGACATCAAATGCCCAAATGATCGATTCCCGGGTTCAGACCGAAGCCATGCCCGGAACACCCCGCCGCAGGGAAGAAGCCTGAAACTGCATCCACGGCAGAGATCGCCGGCACTCCATCGACTGGGCAATCAGTTTCATAATTATTGGGCTATTGACCATCAGCCGAAGCCGAGCACAGCCTTGGTCTCCAGATACTCTTCCATCCCCTCGACGCCATATTCGCGGCCATTACCCGATCGCTTGTAGCCACCGAAAGGAGCATGGGGATCCCAAGCGGGATGATTGATATGCACCTGACCACAGCGCAGACGGGCCGCGACAGCCCGCGTGCCGTCTAGATCTGCACCCTGGACGTGGGCACCGAGGCCGTAGACGGTGTCATTGGCGATCTCCACCGCTTCGTCGACGCTGTCATAGGGGATCAGCGCCAGCACCGGACCGAAGACTTCTTCCTGGGCGATCGCCATCTTGCTGTGCACATCGGAAAAGACCGTGAGACAGGCGTAAAAGCCGCGCTGCAGATTCTCCGGTCGACCGGGACCGCCGCAGACCAGACGCGCGCCTTCGGCGATTGCGATGGCAATCATGTGCTGCACACGTTCGAACTGCGCGCGGTTGGCAATCGGTCCATGGGTGCTGCGTGCGGAACGTGGATCGCCGACGACGAATTCGGCCACCGCAGCGCGCACCAGCGCCTCGACCTCCGGCAGCCGGTCGCGGGGGACGATCATGCGAGTAGGGGCACTGCAGGACTGACCGAGATTGCGCAAGCATGCCGCCACGCCGAGCGGGATGGCTCGGGCCAGGTCAGCGTCCGCCAGTATGATGTTGGGCGACTTACCTCCCAGTTCCAGCGCCACCCGTTTGACAGTCGGCGCAGCCGCCTGGGTGACGAGCACCCCGGCGCGGGTTGAACCGGTGATGGAAATCATGTCCACATCGGCATGCGCAGCGAGAGCCGCGCCGACCTCGGGACCGTCGCCGTTGACTAGGTTGAACACGCCAGCCGGTATTCCCGCGTCCTCGATCACTTCGGCGAAAAGCAGGGCGCTGAGGGGCGACAGCTCGCTCGGCTTCAGCACCAGGGTGCAGCCTGCCGCCAGTGCAGGGCCCACCTTGGCGGTGATCTGGTTAAGCGGCCAGTTCCATGGCGTGATCAGGCCACAGACGCCGATGGGCTCGCGCATGATGGCTGTCGTGCCGCGTTGGCTAACGAAGGGATAGCTGGTGGAAACATCGCGGGCGACGCGAATATGTTCCGCCGCAAGCGGCACCTGTGCAGCGCGCGCAGAGCAGATGGCCGCGCCCATCTCCAATGAGATTGCCTGGGCGAATAGTTCCGCACGCTCGAGGATCAAGGCATGGATCCTCCCCAGAAACCTGGCCCGCTCAGCCACGGGAGTCGCTGCCCAGCCGACAAAGGCGCGCCGCGCTGCTGCCACGGCTCGATCGACGTCTGCCACACCGCCCAGGGCGATCTCGGCGATCGGTTCTTCTGTAGAGGGGTCGATGACGGCGGCCCGACCCGAGAACTCGGGCAGGGTCCACTCGCCGTCGATGAATGCTCGATCGAGCCGGCCGGAGTCCGTGAGGTGTTTGATTGGAGAGGTCATTGGAGGAGATCCTTCAGGCGGTAATAGGCGCCCACGATGGGCAGGAACCAGGGCGGGCCAACATGGCCGGGGATGGCGGGCCAGTCGAAGTCCCTCCATGGATTGAGCTCGACCCGCCCGTCCATGACCTCGGCCATGAAGGTGCCCATATGGGTGGACATCTGCGTGCCGTGACCGCTGTAGCCCATCGAGTAGAAGATCCCGTTGCGCTCGCCGGCGCGCGGCAGACGGTCGCGGGTCATGTCCACCATCCCGCCCCAGCAATAATCGATGCGCGTGTCGGCGAGCCCCGGAAAGACCTCGATCATCGCGCGTCGCAAGATGGCACCGCTCTTGGCATCGGATTCGGGATTGGAAACGGCGAAGCGTGCGCGCCCGCCGAAAAGCAGCCGGTTGTCCGGCGTTACGCGGAAGTAGTTCACCAGGTTCTTGGTGTCGGTCATCATCCGCCGCTTCGGCAGCAACTGGTCCAGCACGGCGGCAGGCAGAGGTTCGGTCACGATGATGAAAGCCCCGACCGGGACGATACGGCGGCGGATCCAGCCAAGCGGCCCCACCTGGGATATGCCGCTGGCGAGAAGGACCTGAGAGGCGATGATGCGCCCGCGCGGCGTGCTGATTTCATGCCCCCCCTGGACGGGACGGATGCCCATGACCGGGGTGTGCTGATGAATTTCCGCGCCGCGGCGGGCGGCCGCTTCGGCCAGACCCGTGACGAAGCGCCCCACATGCATGCCGGCACTCTTTTCATAGAGCATGCCGCCGAAATAGCGTTGTGAAGCAAGCTCGCCCGGCAGCTCGGCCTGAGTCACCATCCGTGTCTCGGGATCGGCTTGTGCGGCGAGCAGCGCCTGGGTGCGGGCAAGCTTTTCATAGTGCTCCGGTTTAGCCGCGAGCTTGAGCTTGCCGGTACGGGCGAAACTGCAATCGATTGCTTCCTCGCGCACGATGCGCTCGACCGTGTCCACCCCGGCATCGAAGCTGCGATAGAGACGGTTGGCCACCTCCGGACCCAATTTCGCGGCCATGGCCGCGTAGTCCTGGGCAAAGCCGTTGTTGCACATACCGCCGTTGCGGCCGGAGGCGGCGCATCCCACCGTCTGCGCTTCGCACACCACGACGCGCGCGCCCTTCTTGGCCAGGGCCAATGCTGCCGACGAGCCGGTAAGCCCGCCGCCGACGATGAGCACATCCGCCTTGCCCGCCACCGGCTCCTGCGAACCTGCGGTGAACGCTGGGGCGGTATCCAACCAGTAGGAGGTGAGCTTCATGGCTGTTACCCAGCCTCGGGCGCTGCGGCCATGGCGTCGATCTCGACCAGATAGCCGTAGTGCAGTTCAGGAACGGGAACGACGCTGCGTGCCGGCCGCGCCGCCCCCATGATTTCGCCATAAACGGCGTTGAACGACGGCCAGTTGGCAACGCCAACGATGTACGCCGTAACCTTGACCAGATGTTGCGGACCCAGGCCCGCATGGGCCAGTACGTTGAGCAGGTTGGCCATGGCTTGCCGCACCTGATCCTCGAAGGAAAGATCCGCCGTGTGGCTGCCGTCGGGACGTACCGGCAACTGACCGGAAACATGCACCAAGCCCCCGTGTCGGATCGCCATGCTGTAATGGCCCTGGGGCGGCAAGGCGTTCGGGACCGTAATCGGAATTGGCAGGTCGGTCATCACCACCCCCTCATCCGCGGCCACTGGGCTTCGATTCTCGGGCCGCCGATAATCACTTGATAGGCCGAATGCTGCGCGCCGGTGGCGCAGGCATGGTTGGGCAGGATGCGCAGCCGGGTACCCATGGGCAGGTCGGGCAGGGTCTGGTCGCTGCCGGAGCGCAGCGTCAGGATGCCATGCTCCTGACTGGCCTGATCGACGATAAGGTCTGGATAAAGGCGACCCTCAAGGTCGCAAACCAGACCATAGCCCTGATCGACGGTCTGGTTGCTGGTGCCACGATCACGGGACATCGACATCCAACCGGCATCCACCAGAATCCAGCCTTTCTCCGCTTTCTTGCCGATCACCGTTGTCAGCACCGAAAGGGCTATATCGTCGATGCGGCACACGCCGATGCCGTGCATGACCAGGTCGAAGAACATGTAGACCCCGGCGCGAACCTCGGTCACTCCTTCGAGGCTGCGAGCGAAATGCGCGGTGGGTGTGGAACCGACACTGACGATGGCACAGGGGTAACCGCGGCTTCGCAGCGCCTCGGCCGCAACGACAGCCGCAACCCGTTCGCCTTCTGCGGCGACCACCAGATCCTCTGGTGTGTTCAGGCCATAAGACTCGCCGGCATGGGTCAGGACACCGGCCAGCTCGACCCCGGCCTCGCGAAGGCTTGCAGCTACTTCGATGAGCAGCGGATCGCTGGGCATGAGTCCGCCGCGATGGCCGTCGCAGTCGATTTCGATCAGTGCGCAAGGCATCACGCCGGCCGCCTTGCCTGCTGCGCCGAGCGCCCTGGCCTGCTCCGGAGTGTCCAGCACCACCTTCAGGTCGACGCCCGTGGCGCGAAGGCTCAGCGCCCGTTCGGCCTTGTCGGGCGAGAGACCGACCGCATAGGTGATGTCACGAAAGCCATGACTGGCAAAATACTCCGCCTCCGCAAGCGTGGAGACCGTAATCGGACCAGGCAGGTCTGGAAACAGGCGTCTTGCGACGTCGATGGATTTCGCGCTTTTCAGATGCGGGCGCAACCTGACCCCGTGCGCCGCCATGCGTGTGGCAAGCCGCTCGATATTGCGATCCAGCCGGTCACGGTCCAAAACCAGCGCGGGCGTAGGCAGTGTCTCCAGGGACGGGGCGGCGCCTGCTGCCAATGCAGAAGATGGGTGAGTCGAGTTGACCGTATTCATTTGCTAACGGTTCCCTGATCTGGTGACTGACTGCTGGGCGCGAAGACTCGCGCTTGCCCGCAAGGCGACCGCGATAAGCATCGTTGGCACTTGCGGCGACAGGTTTATCTTGCAAGCAAAAGGTAAACGTGGGAATTAACGACTTTTAAATAATAGATTTAGGCTGGACTTAATGATTACTTCGGACGATCTTGCCTTTTTCTCGGTGCTGGCCAGCTCAGCCTCGCTGGCGGAGAGCGCGAGAAAGCTGAACGTCACACCGCCTGCCGTCACCCAGCGGCTCCGCGCGCTGGAAGAGCGGATCGGCGTGCGCCTCATCGATCGTTCCGGGCGTCGCCTCAGCCTTACCGATGAAGGCTCGCTCGTCGCAGCCCATGGCCTGATCGTCAACGAGGCCCTGGAGACGCTCGCCGAAGCCTTGGCGGACCGCAAGGGCGCGGTCAGCGGACACCTTAGGATCGCCGCGCCGCATGGATTCGGCAGTTTCTATGTCGCACCTGTGGTGGAGGCATTCGCCCACGCGCACCGCGGGGTGACAGTAACGCTGGAGCTGTCGGATCATCCGGCCGCACTGCTCATCGACAGCTACGATCTGGTTGTCCACATTGGCGCACCCGGCCGTATGGAGCAGGTGGTAACGACGTTGGCGCCGAACCGGCGGATACTCTGCGCCAGTCCGACCTATCTGGATAATGCCGCGCCGATTTCAGCTCCCACCGACCTCGCCCAGCATCGTTGCCTCGCCATTCGCGAGAACGACGAGGACGTGACGCTCTGGCGCTTCAAGGATGCGCGGCAGGAGACGGCGACCGTTCGCGTGAACCCCGTCATGTCCAGCAACAATGGCGCGGTGATCCATGATTGGGCCCTCGCCGGGCTCGGCATCGTGATTCGATCCGAATGGAACGTTGCCGATGATCTCGCCGAAGGCCGCCTCAGGCGCATTCTGCCGGATTGGGAGATCCCGCCCGCCGATGTCGTCGCTATGCTTGGCCCCCGCCATGGGCGAAGTGCGCGAACGACTGCTTTCCTGGCGATGCTCAGGGAAGCGCTGACGCCGACGCCTTGGCGAGCAGAAAAGCCCGGTTAACGGACATACCGCCGAGCGCACTCGCTTCAATACAGCGTCGCCCCAACTTGCGCTGTATGCCGATCCGCTACGACCTCTACCTGGCGCGCCGCCTCCCTATGGCCTGCTATATCGAGGGCGACGATTGCGACGGCAGCATGGCCGATCAGGATCCGAATCCCGCCCGTCTCGGCTGGGCCGACAACGACGAAAAACTCGGGCTGATATCGATTGGGGCTTAGCGCTGTTCGAGCGCCCGCCGTGCCTTTTCCGGCGCAGGGACTTTGCCTCTCCGCCAGAATCAGCCAAGCATTTACTGCTGACAGCGAACCCCGTCCAAGTAAAAAATTTGGCCTATAGCGCCGCTACTTGGGGAATCTGCCGAATTGCCTTCAGCCCCTTGCCAGGCCCCGGCGCCAGTGGGATACAGACGCCGCGCCTGGGCGAGTTAAGCCCGGCCGCGCCAGTTCTTCAGCGGTTCTTCTGAACGGCTACGCGAATAATAAAATCAGTGGAGTAGACCATGAACGTCGTGAAACCCAGCTTTCTAGCCCTGGCGGTTACCGCCGCCGCCGCGCAACTGGCCGTAGCCGGCCAGCAGCAAGCCAATGGCTTTATCGAGGACAGCAGCCTGAATCTGCTCAACCGCAACTTCTACATGAACCGCGATTTCCGTCATGGCGGCAGCAACAGCCAGGGCATCAACGGCGCCAAGCCTGCCAGCGAGCGCAACGGCTATCGCGAGGCGTGGGCGCATGGGGCCATGCTCAACTTTGAGTCCGGGTTCACCCAAGGCATCGTCGGCTTTGGTACCGATGCCTTCGCCTACGGCGGTGTCAAGCTGGACACCGGTCGCGGCCGGGTCGGCAATGGTCTGCTGCCGATCAGCAACAACAAGACTGCCGACGCCGAAGTGCCTGATGCCTATGGCGAGATCGGCGGCGCGGTGAAGATGCGCGTGTCCTCCACCGTGCTGAAGTACGGCGAACAACGCCCGACCGCTCCGGTATTCGCCATGGGCGACAGCCGCCTGCTGCCAGAAGTTGCCACCGGCATCCAACTGTCGAGCAACGAATTCGATGCGTTGTCCTTCGAGGCCGGCCACTTCACCGCGTACAACGGTAGAAACTCGACCAACTCCGATGACGGCCTATTCACCAGCTACGCGGGAGCCGAAGCCGACAGCGTCGACTTCATCGGCGGCACCTACAAGGTCAGCGACAACCTCAGTCTTACAGCTTACGCCAGCGAGGCTGAAGAACTCTGGCGCCAGTACTTCGGCTATGCCTCCTACAGCATTCCGCTGGCCGACCAGCAATCGCTGAGCTTTTCCCTGGCGGCCTACAAGACTAGCGATCAGGGCGAAGCCCGTGCCGGCGAACTCGACACCACCAGTTGGTCGGCCAAGGCCGCCTACGCCTTCGGCCCGCACAAGCTCAGCCTGGCCTACCAGAAGATCGATGGCGACGAGTTCTTCGACTACATCGGCGCTGACTCGATCTGGCTGGCCAACTCGGTGCAGTACTCCGACTTCAACGCGCCCAACGAGCGCTCCGTGCAGGTCCGTTATGACTTGAACATGGCCAGCTTCGGCGTACCGGGCCTGACCCTCATGACCCGCTACGTCAAAGGCGACCAGATCGACGGCACCAAGGCCGACCCGAATGGCTCATTCGCCGGCTGGGCCGGCGACGACGAGAAGCATTGGGAGCGTGATCTGGAAGCCAAATACGTGGTCCAGTCGGGCTCGGCCAAGGATCTGTCCTTCCGCCTGCGCCAGGCCACCCACCGCTCCACCGGATTCGATAGCGATGTCGATGATCTGCGCCTGATCATCGAGTATCCGCTGAGCATTCTGTAAGCGCCGTTACCGGTTCGTTTTACCGCGGGCCGGCCGATATTTCTTAAAGGCATCATCCACGCTCCTTTGCCTTGAGACGCCCAGCCGGGCGTCTTTCTTTTAGTCTTATACAGCCTGGTCTTAGCGCAGACAGAACGTTCGCAGTACCAGCGGAACAGAACGGCACCTGCTGAAGAGCTCTGCTGCGAGCGAAGGCAAAGGACCCTATCAAGCACACCCGTGGAGCAAGAATCGATCGGTGCAAAGCCTTTGACTTTGACCTTCCCTCAGAAAAACAGCCAAGCATTTACTGCTGATAGTGACTCTCGTTTAAGTAAGAAATATCGACTGTAGAACCACCGCATGGGGAATCTGCCGAATTGCCTTCAGCCCCTTGCCAGGCCGCGCCACAGGTGGGATACAGCCTTATACCCGGCGAGAATTTTCCGCCGCACGCAGCCAACAACGGAGCCCTACCATGTCCGTCGCTCAACGCCCTTCCTACCTTTATCGCCCCATGACCGCCGAGGATGTAGCGGCGGCCCATGCCTTGTCAGTGCTGTTGAAGTGGCCCCATCGCCTGGAGGATTGGGCCATGCTGCAACGCGTCGCTGAGGGCTTCGTGGTAGAGGACAACGGCCGCATGATCGGCACCGCATTCGCTTGCCCGCAGGGCGCTTACGCCACCATCGGCCTGGTGATCGTCAGCGACGAGTACCAGGGCCAAGGCATTGGCCGCAAGTTGATGGAACTGGCACTCGAGGCCTGCACGCCGCGCACCGCCATACTCAACGCCACACTCGCGGGTGTCCCGCTGTACGCCAGCCAAGGCTTCGTCGAGGTCGGTCAGATCCACCAGCATCAGGGCCAGGCACAAGCCGCCGAGCCCCCTGCCCTACCAGCCGGTGAACTGTGCCGACCTTTGACCGCAGCCGATCGGGTTCGCCAGCTCGAGCTGGCCAATGCCGGTAGCGGGCTGAACCGCGAAAGCTTACTCAACGACCTGTTCGATGTCGTCGAACACTCGGTCGGTATCGAGCGCGACGGTCAGCTACGCGCCTTCGCGATGCTGCGTCCGTTCGGCCGTGGCCGCTGTATCGGCCCGGTCATCGCGGAAAACCTCGAGCAGGCCAAATACCTGATAGCTGTGTTGCTGGCGCAAGTGCCGGAGGCTTTCGTACGCATCGATATTCCGGCAGATAGCGGCCTGTCCGATTGGCTCGAAGCAGCTGGCCTGAAGCAAGTCGACAAGGTCGCGCAAATGGCCCGCGGAACGCCGCCGCGCGCTGTCGGCGGCGTCAAGCAATTCGCCCTGGTGACTCAGGCCATTGGCTGACGAGAGCAGCCCTTGCCATGAGCATTTCCGCCCCTTTACCCATAACATTTCCTGGAGATAGCCCTGATGCAACAACCCACCCCCCTGCTGCTGGTACGCGCCGATGGTAGCCGTGCGCCCACGCCCTCGATTTCGGCTTCTTTGAGCCCTGCCGACCCGTTCGGCACAGCGCGGGAAATCGCTTACCTCGGGCCAGACGGCATGGCTGCGGGCGTCGTACAGGTGAGCGGATCATTAACTATCACTGACTACCCCCAGCTCGAAATGATCGTGGTGCACAGCGGTCACCTGACCCTTCAAGCCGAAGATTGCACGCTCGAACTGGGCCGTGGAGCCAGCGCGGTGATCGGCCGTGGAACCGCTCTGCAGATCCAGGCGCAGACGGATACGCTCTGGGCTTTTTGCGCTCAAGTCACAGACGAACAGAACCCGGGACTCACCCCGCTCGACCCACTCGCCCATCTGTCGCCCTCGACTCCGCCCGATGCGCAGATCCTAATCAGCGCAGAGCCCCAATGCCGCTCGAAGAATAGCTACAAGGACAGCGCCAACGTGCTCATCGGCGTCTGGGACTCGACACCCTATACGCGCCATGCGCGGCCACACAAAGTCAACGAGTTGATGCACCTGATCGAAGGCAGCGTCACCCTCCATTCGCCAGAAGGCGAAAGCCTGCAGGTCAACGCTGGCGATAGCATATTCGTGCCGCTCGGCGCGGAATGCGCCTGGGAAAGTCACGTTTACGTACGCAAGTTCTATGTCTGCAAATAAACTTCGGCAGGGTTTGGCGCCCGCGGGCTCTAGCGATCCGCAGGCGCCAAGCGCTCCCGGCCTGCGGTCCAGGCCAGCACATTAGGTACCGCTGCTGGCCCAGGGAATATCCACCCTTCTACCCAACCGATCGACCCCTCACCACGGAGTACACATCATGGGCATAGGCGGCATCAGTATCTGGCAACTCCTGATCATTCTGCTGATCGTGGTCATGCTGTTCGGCACCAAGCGCCTCAAGGGATTGGGCTCTGACCTCGGCGATGCGATCAAGGGCTTCAAGAAATCCATGGGCAACGATGATGACAAGCCTGCGGCGGACGAGCACAAGGGCCAGACCATCGACGCCCTGGCGCGCAAGGTCGAAGAACCGAGCAACAAATACTAAAGGCCCGGCGCCATGTTCGATATTGGCTTTACCGAACTGCTGCTGGTCGGCCTGGTGGCCCTGCTGGTGCTCGGCCCCGAGCGCCTGCCCGGCGCCGTGCGCACGGCCAGCCGGTGGATCGGCCGGCTCAAACGCAGCTTCAGTACGTTCAAGGCGGAGGTCGAACGCGAAATCGGTGCCGACGAGATCCGCCGTCAACTGCATAGCGAACAGATCCTCGAGCTGGAACGCGAGATGAAGGCGATGAAACGGGGCATCCTCGCACCCATGCCGACCTCGGACACCGGCAACAGCGCCGAAGCCACGCCCCCTGCAGCGGAAACAACCAGTCAGGACAAGACCGCGCAGCCATGAACCGACTCCCAGCCAGCACCCAGGAAATGCCCCTGGTCTCGCACCTGACCGAGCTGCGCACGCGCCTGCTACGCATTGTCGGCGCCGTGCTGCTGCTCTTCGCCGGCCTGTTCTACTTCTCCCAGGACATTTACGCGCTGGTCGCAGCGCCCCTGCGGGCCTACCTGCCGGCAGGCGCAACCATGATCGCCACGGGCGTCGCTTCGCCCTTCCTCACCCCGTTCAAGCTGACCCTGATGGTCGCGCTGTTCCTGTCGATGCCGATCATCCTGCATCAGATCTGGGGCTTCATCGCGCCGGGGCTGTACAAGCACGAGAAGCGTATCGCCGTGCCGCTGCTGGTCTCCAGCATCCTGCTGTTCTACGGCGGCATGGCCTTCGCCTACTTCGTGGTCTTCCCGATCATGTTCGGCTTCTTCGCCAGCGTCACCCCGGAAGGGGTTGAGATGATGACCGACATCGGCCAGTACCTGGACTTCGTCCTCACCCTGTTCTTCGCCTTCGGCGTGGCCTTCGAGATCCCGGTGGCGACCTTCCTGCTGATCTGGGTGGGCATCGTCGACGTCGCCACCCTGCGCAAGAGCCGGCCCTACGTGATCGTCGGCTGCTTCGCCGTGGGCATGGTGCTGACGCCGCCGGACGTGTTCTCGCAGACTCTGTTGGCCGTGCCGATGTGGTTGTTGTTCGAGACCGGAGTGTTCTTCGGCGGTCTGGTCAAGAAGTGCGACACAGAGCAGTGCGAGGCCGCTGAGCCGGAGTCTGAAGTTCAGCCACCCACTCCGCCGTATCCGTGAAGCGGGCAGGTAGAGGCAGTCCTTGCCATCTCAACCTGACCGTCCCCCGAACACTAGATACCAGTTCATCTGACCGAGATGGATCTGAGTACGACCCTCTGCGGCCTATCGACTGCCTCGCATGAGGCAACCCGCTTCTTGGCAGAAAGCACCGCACCTCCAAAAAGATACGCAAATAGCACACGTATATGAAAGCACTGTTCGTCGAACTGTCGCCGTTCGAACGCCATCGCAAGAGCTATCTGGACGTCGAAGAATACTCGACGTTTCAACAAATGCTGCTGGCTAACCCGGTGGCCGGCTCGGTCATCGCCCGCACCGGTGGACTGAGGAAAATCCGGTTTGGCAATTCCAAACGCAACAAGGGAATGCAAGGCGGGATTCAGGTCATTTACTACTACTGGCACAACGGGTCGCAGTTCAGTCTCGGAGTTTGTATGGGCAAGTCCAGTGAGCCCGTCGACCCGCTAGCGATCCAGTAGATTAGCTACCTCAGTAATCGTAGGCTTTCGTAAGGACATCGAGGTTCAGCTCAACGAAACACCGGATAAACAGATCTCCCTGTCTGCTGTTTCATCCTCGCCGCCAGAGTGTGCGCTGCTGGTGCCCGAGGCCAACAGCCACCCCGACCGAGGCGATTGTCGGTCAGCCAAACACCATCACCTACAGAGCACACTAGACCTTGAGCCGCCACATAACTGCATATGTGGATGCCAGTTCAACTCCCCAAACGACCGTTCATCGAGATGATTACGCGGGGGCATTTTTGGGGGCACATTTTAAAAACTTAATAATTAATTCCTGCATAACAACATGTTAACAAACAAATTAAAAATCCCCCGGCTCCACCATTTGAAACACACTTAAGCCCTTGATAATCTTAGAGATTTTCAGGGGTTTTTGCTTTCTGGGGATAGCGAATGTCCCGAAAGTGTCACACCTGCCAACGGGCTCAACCTTACCGCCTCGGCCAGATGCTCAGGGGCCAAATGCGAATAGCGCATGGTCATCGCCAAGCTGGAGTGACCCAGGATCTTTTGCAGGGTAAGGATGTTGCCGCCCTTCTGGATGAAGTGACTGGCGAAGGTGTGCCGTAAAGCATGGCTGGCCTGTCCTTTCGGTAGCCTGATCGTGGTCTTAGCCAACACCCGTCAAAATGAAGTAATAGCCGACGTGAACAGGCCAAACGCCTTCCAGTGCTTAACAAACTGAGCCTCTAGCTCAGATGAGATTGGCACCGAGCGAACCTTGCCGCTTTTCGTCCCGCTGAAGGTAATCACCCCATTGCGAAGCCCCGTCGGCTTCCGCTTCTCCGCCTCTGACCAACGTGCCCCGGTCGCCAAGCAGATCAGCACCACTATCTCGACGTGCGGGTTGTCGCAGCCGGCACGGATCGCCTCAAGTGGCTCCGTAATCTGTTTGCTGGTCAGCCAGGAAAGCTCCCGTTCCTGGATCTTCAATGGCTTCAGCAGAGCCTGCGGATTCTCTTAGCTGATAACACCCAAACCGCACAGCTCGTTGTAGACCGAACGCAGATATCCGCTTGCTTGTCGGTGCTGGCCTAACCTGTTGGAAAACGCCTTGGAGCACTACTGGCAACTGATATTCACAGTGCATCACGTCTTTGGGCGTTCCCCCAATGAGGTATAACCGGGCCACTGGCGTAGCAGGGTGTCGACGAATTTCTCGGCTGCTGGAGATAGTGACGAACCGTGGCGCCGCACCAGGCCGAGTGTTCGGCTGATGACCGGATCGACCAGCGGCAGCTGAACCAGGATCGGGTGATCCTCCGCCGGCATGGCCAGGCTGGGTAACGCCGCGACACCGAGGCCGGCCTCGACCATACCCAGCGAGGTCGACAGGTGTTGAACCTCGTAGAACCAACTGGGCCGCCAGTCCAGATGGGCCAGGCCATGATCCAGGAGCATGCGGTTGCCACTCAGGCGGCCGACTCCGATCAGGCGATAATCGCTGAGCTCGCGCCAGGCCACTTGTGGCTGGTTGGCCAGAGGATGGTCTCGGCGACAGGCCAGTACGAAGGGCTCGTTCACCAGTGGGGTGAAGTCGATTTCGGCGCTCTGACCACTGAGCATATTGATGCCGAAATCCGCTTCGCCACGCAGCACGGCTTCCAGCCCCTCGTGGGCACTCAAATCGAGAATGCGGATGCGGATCTTGGGGTACTGGCGGTTAAATTCGCGGATCACCGTCGGTAGGAAGTAGAAGGCCGCGGTGGGAATACACGCGAGCGTCACCTGCCCCGACTGCCGCTCGGCCAACTCCTGGATGCCCAGGATCGATCGCTCGAAATCATCCAGCAGACGTTGCGCCTTGGGCAGAAAGTCGCGACCTACCGCAGTCAGGCTGACGCGACGGGTGGTTCTATCCAGCAATTGGGTACCCAGCCCCTCCTCCAGCTTCTGCATACGCCTGGTCAACGCGGGTTGTGACAGGTGAATGGCAGTGGCCGCTTCATGAAAACTGCCAAACTCGGCAATTTTCACGAAAGCGCGCAGGTCCTGAAGCTCGTAATTCATGCGTCACCGTTATTAATATTCGACTGTTATTGCCTGTGCATTATCGATCAATGAGAGTCGGAGCTTGAAATTACTGGGATCTCAGCGATCCGCAAGGTACTGCGAGAACATTAATGCATTTATTGCAATAAACCACACGATATATGCAATTTACAAAACAAAGCTACCCGCTCAATATTTGTCTCACGCAACAAATAACAGTTTTATTGCAGCGGAGACATCATGCAAGCCATTCCTTGCGTTCTTATGCGCGGCGGTACCTCAAGAGGCCCCGTGTTCCTCGCCAACCACCTGCCAAGCGATACCGCGCAACGCGATGAGTTGCTGCTGAAAATCATGGGTTCGGGCCATGAGTTGGAGATCGATGGCATCGGCGGTGGTAGCGCGCAGACCAGCAAGGTCGCGATTGTCAGTACCTCCAGTCATCCGGATGCAGACGTGGACTACCTGTTTGTCCAGGTAATGGTGACCCAGCGGCGCGTCGACACGGCGCCGAACTGCGGCAATATGCTCTGCGCAGTCGGCCCGTTCGCCATTGAGCACGGCTTGGTCAATGCAACAACACCAGTTACCCGGGTACGCATCCGTAATGTCAACACCAACACCCTGATCGACTCGGAAGTACTGACGCCCAACGGCCGTGTCCGCTATGAAGGTGACACCTATATCGATGGTGTTCCTGGAAGCGCGGCGCCAATCAAGCTCACCTTTCTCGATGCCGCTGGGTCGAAGACGGGCCGCCTGCTACCTACCGGGCAGGTGCGTGACTGCTTTGACGGCGTCGAGGTGACCTGCATCGACATGGCCATGCCGATGGTGATGATGCATGCCGAGGCGCTGGGCAAGACCGGCTACGAAAGCCCCGCCGAACTGGATGCCGACAGCGAGCTACTAAAGCGCCTGGAAAGCATTCGCTTGCAGGCCGGGCGGGCGATGGGGCTGGGCGACGTGTCGCAGATGGTCATTCCCAAGCCGGTGCTACTGTCTCCTGCCCGCAATGGCGGCGCGCTCAACACGCGCTATTTCATGCCACACAACTGCCACCGTTCACTGGCCGCCACAGGCGCCATCGGCCTGGCCAGTGCCTGCGCGCTGCCAGGAAGCGTGGCGCACGACCTGTCACCGGTCAACGGCGCCAGCCTGATTCGACTCGAGCACGCCGGCGGGCAAATCGAGGTGTCGCTCGAGCCCGGCGAAGGCGGCTCGCCCGAGTCTATGCGCGCCTCGCTGATCCGCACTGCGCGACGACTATTCAGCGGCGACGTGCACGTCACCAGCGCACGCGTTAAACGCAGACCGCTCGCTAGCTGAGTCTGTGAGCGTAACTAGTACCACCCCCCGCCCCCAGCCTAGGTGGCGGTTATTGCAGAAACGGAGAGTATCGATGCGCAGGCATAAAAATAAGATCCGACTCGGGCACACAGCGGCGCTTACCGCCAGCCTGATTTTTCCGCTCAGTGCCATGGCCCTGGACACCAGCGGGCACTCCCTGGAACTGAAGGCGCGCGGCATTCACTTCGATCGCGATTTCGAAACCGACAGCAACGATCGCACGCAGTCGGCGCTGGGCTTGCAGCTCAACTACGAGTCGCCCTATTTCGCCGATATGATCGGCGTCGGCATCTCCAGCTACAGCGTTAACAAGCTGGATAACAGCGGCAGGAATACCTCCGACGTGCTTTCGGTCGACAACAACGGCGAGCTGCACGACTCCTTCGGTCAGGTCGCCCAGGCCTTCGTCAAGCTCAAGTACCAGGATCTGGCCAGCGCCAAACTTGGCCGCCAGCTGCACAAGTCCATGCTGCTTTCCAGCTCGGGTAGCCGCGCTGTGCCGAACACGTTCTCGGGCGGCAGTTTCCAGCTCACGCCGCTCAAGGGCCTGAGCCTGTTCGGGGCGCGCTATAACGAGTGGTCGTCGCGCTCGGACAGCTCCTTCGAGGAATTCAAGACCGACAACTCCGCCGATGGCGCCATCGACTACATCGACAGCCTGGGCGCCAGCTATGTGGCCGGCCCGTTCAGCATCAACCTGGAACACCTGCGGGCCCAGGACTTCCTGAAGAAGACCGGCTTGGTCGCCTCGTACAATTTCAAATTGGCCGATCAGTCCAGCCTCAAGCTGACCGGCGGCATCCACACCTCCAGCGATGACGGCAAGCTCTTCATCACCGGATCCGAAAGCGCCGAACTGGACGACGAGGATCTGCCGGGAGCGATCAGCGGCGTGACAGCCAGCGACAACGACGGCCAAGGCATTTATCTTGCCGCCAACTGGAAGCTGGGCAACGTGGAGCTGGGCGCCGCAGTGGCGAAGTTCGACGGCGCCTGGATCGAGGACAACTTCGCCGGCGATCACGGTACCAACCCCTTCCCCACCGGCGGGGTGCTGGCCGACTTCAGCAACGACAACGAACAGGTGTGGATGCTCTCTGCGGGCTACGACTGGAAAGACTACGTCTCCGGTCTGAAGACCGTTGTCAGCTACAAGGACGGTAGCGACGCCAAGAATAGCGCCAACGCGGCCCTCGGCGAGGCGGACGAGAACGAACTGGCCTTCGACCTGACCTACCAGGTTCCTGCCATCAAGGGCTTGGCGGTTCGTTACACCTACCTCGACTACCACTCGGACAAAACCGGCCGCCTGGATGGCGTGAAGGAAGACGATACCGACCACCGTTTCTACGTCGACTACACGTATCGGTTCTTCTGATTGAGATCGCCTGGAATCAGGCTCCTGGCTGGGCGCCGACAAACGTCACTTGACTCCCAGCCTAATCGTGGCGTGCTGGTAACACTGCGCCCAACTCCTGCAAACAAATCCAAAAACAGGAACGCAACCATGAAACCAATCACCCTCAGCAAACTCCTGCCCCTCGCCTGCGCCCTGATGCTGGGCAGCCTTAACGCTCACGCCGGCGAACCGTCGCGCCCCGAGTGCATCGCCCCGAGTAAGCCCGGCGGTGGTTTCGACATGACCTGTAAGCTGGCCCAGGCCGGTCTCAAAGATCATGACCTGCTGGAATCGCCGATGCGCGTCACCTACATGCCAGGCGGCATCGGTGCGGTGGCCTATAACGCCATCGCGGCCAATCGCCGCAACGAGCCGGGTACCCTGATCGCCTTCTCCGGCGCCTCGCTGCTCAATCTGGCCTTGGGCAAGTACGGTCGCTACGACGAAAACTCGGTGCAGTGGCTGACCACCATCGGCACCGACTACGGCACCCTGGCCGTGCGCGAGGATTCGCCGTTCAAGACCCTCGACGATGTAATCCAGGCGCTGAAGAAAGACCCCAAGAGCATTACCGTCGGTGGCGGTGGCAGCATCGGTGGCCAGGGCTGGGCGAAGATTGCCCTGCTGGCCAAAGCCGCTGGCGTCGATCCCCGCGAACTGCGCTATGCAGCCTTCGAAGGTGGCGCCGAGCATTACATGGCGTTGATGGGCAAGCACGTCGACCTGGTGACCGGAAGTGCCAGTGAGATCCGCGCGCAACGCGGCAACAAGATCCGCGCGCTGGTGGTCTACAGCGAGGAGCGCCTGCCGGGCGAACTGGCTAACGTTCCCACTGCCAAAGAGCAAGGCTATGACATTCAGTGGCCGCTAATCCGTGGCTATTACATGGGGCCGGACGTGAAGCAAGAAGACCTCGACTGGTGGAAAGCGGCCTTCGCCAAGTTGCAGAGCTCAGAGGAGTTCCAGCAGTACCTGCACGATCGTGACGTGATCCCGCTGAATGTCACTGGCCAGGCGCTGAACGACCTGGTGAAGAAGCAGGTTGAGGATTACCGCAAGCTGGGCGAAGAGTTTGGCTTGGTAGCCGAGTAAATCCATCGACGGCTGGTTGCCCTAGTGGGCAGCCCAGCTAGGAGCACACTGATGCACGATCGTATTTTTGCAGGCGTTAACCTGCTGATCTGCGTGGTTCTGATGGCGCTGGCCTGGGGCTATCAGGCCCCCTTCGCATACGAACCCGTAGGGCCTCGCGCCTATCCCTTGCTGCTGTTGCTACTGCTCGTTATGGGTGCGCTTTACCAATTGCTAAAGCCCGCCAAACAAACCGAGGCCAGGGAAGAGCCGCCGCTGAATCGCCAGGTAGTCCGCAAGATTGCGCTCTGTATCGCTGCAATGGTGGCCTACGCGGCCTTGTTCGACGTTCTCGGTTTCATCCTCAGCAGCGCGCTGTTCGCGGTCGCCATGGCTTATCTGTATGACGCAACCCGCGTGCAGAGCATTGTCGGCGGCATAGTGATCGCCGTTGGGCTCTATCTGCTGTTCGACTATGGCCTCGATGTGCCTCTGCCACTCGGCATGCTCGCGAAACTGGGGAGCTGACCTATGGACACTATTCATTATCTGGGCCTCGGCTTCGGCGTGGCCCTGACACCCTACAACCTGATTACGGCCTTTTGCGGCACCCTGATTGGCACCATCGTCGGTCTGCTGCCTGGTTTAGGGCCGGTCAACGGCGTCGCCCTGTTGATCCCGATTGCTTTCGCCCTCGGCCTGCCGCCGGAAACCGCCTTGATTCTGCTCGCGGCGGTCTATCTGGGCTGCGAATATGGCGGACGAATTTCCTCGATCCTGCTGAATATTCCCGGCGAAGCCTCGGCGGTGATGACGACGCTCGACGGCTACCCTTTGGCCCAGCAGGGCAAGGCCGGCATCGCCCTGTCAATTTCGGCCTGGAGTTCGTTTATCGGCGGCACCATCGCGACCATTGGCGTGGTGCTGTTCGCGCCACTGCTGGCTAAATGGGCCGTGGCCTTTGGACCGGCGGAGTACTTCGTGTTGATGGTATTCGCGATTACCTGCCTGGCCGGCATGGCCGACAACAAACCGCTGAAAACCGCCATTGCTGCATTCATCGGCCTGGCCTTGTCCTGTGTCGGCATCGATGCCAACAGCGGTGTGTACCGCTTCACCTTCGGCAGCCTGGGTTTGGCCGACGGCATTCAGTTCATCGTCCTGGTGCTCGGGTTGTTCAGCATCAGCGAAATCCTGGTACTGCTGGAAAGAACCCACCACGGCCACAAGGCGGCCAAAGCCACTGGACGCATGCTGTTCAACCTCAAGGAAGGTGCCTTCGTGTTGGCCACCAACCTGCGCTGTGGTGTGGTTGGTTTCGTCCTGGGCGTGTTGCCTGGCGCCGGGGCGACCCTGGCCAGCGCAGTGGCTTACATGTCCGAGAAGCGCATGGCGAGCAAGGACAACCAGTTCGGCAAGGGTGACCTGCGCGGCCTGGCCGCCCCGGAGACCGCCAACAGCGGCGCGGCCTGTGGTTCCATGGTGCCGATGCTGACCCTCGGCGTACCCGGCTCCGGCACCACCGCGGTGATGCTCGGCGCCCTGACGCTGTACAACATCACGCCAGGGCCGATGCTGTTTCAGAACCAGCCCGAAGTGGTCTGGGGCCTGATCGCCTCGTTGTTTGTCGCCAACGTCATGCTGCTGGTGATGAACGTGCCGATGGTACGCATCTTTACCCGCATCCTCTCGGTACCGACCTGGGCACTGGTGCCAGCGATTGCGATCATCACCTCGATTGGTGTGTATGCGGTGCATTCGACCACCTTCGATCTGTTCCTGATGATCGGCATCGGTGTCTGCGGCTACATCCTGCGCAAGCTGGACTACTCACTGTCGGCAGTGCTGCTGGGCTTCATTCTCGGCGGCGTAATGGAAGACAACCTGCGGCGGGCGCTGTCACTGTCCAATGGCGAGTTGGGCATCCTCTGGGGAAGCCCTATTACCTTGGCCGTCTGGGCGCTGGTAGGGCTGATGCTGGCCTATCCGATCTTCCGTGCCGTACGCGCACGCAAGGGCGCAAAACTGCTAATCGCCGACTGATCCCTTCCCCATCAGTGAGGACTTCAAGGGCGAGCCTATCGCCCTTGATGCTATGAGCATGCATATCGTAATTCCCGACGACTACCAGCACGTCATCCGTTCGCTCGACTGCTTCTCCCTCCTCGCCGGCCATCAGGTCAGTGTCTATCACGACGCGGCGAAGAGTCTGAATCTGCTGGCTCAGCGTTTTCGCGATGCCGATGCCCTGGTGCTGACCCGCGAACGGACAAGCATCGGCGCGCAGTTATTAACCCAACTGCCAAAGCTCAAGTTGATCAGTCAGACCGGCAAGGCGGGCGCGCATCTCGACCTCGACGCCTGCAGTGCCCGGGGTGTTGCCGTGATGGAGGGGCGTGGCTCGCCCATCGCGCCGGCCGAACTGACCTGGGCGCTGATTCTCAATGCACGGCGGCAACTGATACCGGCGATCCAGAGCCTGTATGCGGGGCACTGGCAAACCAATCTCGGTGAGCGCCTGTATGGCCAAACCTTGGGCATCTGGGGTTACGGCCGGATAGGTCAGCGGCTGGCTCGCTATGCCCATGCCTTCGACATGTCCGTATTGGTCTGGGGTAGTGAGACCGCGAGGGACGCGGCGGCACGCGACGGGCATCGAGCCGCGGGCAGCAAGCAAGCCTTCTTCAGCGACGTCGATGTGCTGAGTCTCAATCTGCGCCTGACCGAGAGCACCCGGCATGTGGTCACCGTCGACGATCTGCTACAGATGAAGCCCAGTGCATTGCTGGTCAACACCAGTCGCGCGGAACTGCTCGCTCCAGGCGCCCTGCTCGAGGCGTTGAGTTCCGGGCGACCCGGCTATGCGGCACTGGATGCACTGGATGACGAGCCGATCATGGACCAGGCGCACCCGCTGCTCAATCACCCGCGAATACTTTGCACACCGCACCTGGGCTACGTCGAGAAGCACAGCTATGAACTGTATTTCGGCGATGCGTTCGCCAACGTGCAGGCCTTCTTTCGCGGTGATCCCTGTCACCTGGTCAATCCAGCCGCCGCTCAGTAGCGACTACCAGCCCCGGCCACGAAGTGGCGAGCGGACCATTCTGAATGGAGAGAGAGTCGATCAAACTGAGCAAGCCAGGCTGCACTGGGTCTTTGCCCTGTGTCGGCTTGATCTCATTGGTGAGAGCAGCTGGATTCGATGAGTTAGGTCGGATCCCCCCCGGCTCCACCAAACAAACATCTAAAGACGTCCACGGACGTCTTTTTTGTGCCTGAAATTCAGAGAATACGTGGCTTTCAGCGCCAACACCTTGGCGCCGCTTCGCCCTAGACATCTGGTCCGCGCTGGTGACTTCAGCTCAACGCCTTCCTGAGCGTCGGCCGCCGAGGGCGACACCGGTGACTGGCTCAGGTGCGCAATCCTGCTCGCCTGCAAGCACCACCTGACCATTGATATCGGTTATGCCACGCAGGCCGACGCCATAGGCGTCAAAGCCCAGCCGCAATGCATGACCGCTGTAGTCCCGCCGATCATGATGGTGACCATGAAAGGTCTTGCTCACCTCGAGGCTGTTGGCCAACTCGTCGATCACGGAAAAACCATGAGGATGCGCACTGGGCGCCTCATGCGTCACCAGAATCTCCGCTTTCTCGCTGAAGAGCACCGACAGGTCGCTCGGAAAAATCGTACTGCGATGCTTGCGCGGAACCCCGCCGCGCCAAAGATTGCCCGCGCCACAGTGCGCCGCGAAGTCCTTCGGCATCAGGTAGTTCCAGGGTTCCGGCGGTATCCATACCTGCCCGCGAAAAACGCCGCCCAGCCCGGCAATCCGCACACCCCCGACCTCGGCCACACGACCATGCAGGCATTTATCGGCCAGCGCCGAGCCGAAGAGATTGTCGTAATAGAGATCGGAATCGGTGTCGTGGTTACCGTGAATGAACCAGACATCCGTCATACCCAGAATGGGCTCAAGCTCGATATCTAGCGGGCGCCGGGCTTGAATATCGCCCAACAGGACGATGGCCTCGGGATGACAGGCCATAACGGTATCGATCACATGATCGAAACGACCATGGGGATCGCCCAGAAAAAGAATCACCCCGCCCCCCTGCCTTGAATGATGAATTTCGCCAGCCAGTTTACAGACCTATCGTCCCAGCATCCGGGTTGCTTTTCCCGCCAGCACTACAGCTGAACAAAGGCTGCCTCGCCGCAGGATAGCCCATGCTCGGTATACCCAACCACGCTATCGATCAAAACGCGGCAGCACGCCCCTTACCGGCGCAGCGCCTGGCTTTCGCGCAACATGTCGAGCCCGGTATCGACCAGCAGTTCGGCATCGTGCTGCAGCGAGAAGCTTTCCGGCACCAGCAGCCACTGGCTGAGAAGGCCATCGATGTAGGCATGCAGGCAGATCGCCGCGCGGGCGGTGTCCAAGGTCGCCGGGAGTTGCTGGCGGTGAACCGCATTACGCAGCGACTGGTCGATGCGGCCGTTGCATTCCACGCTGTCGCTTTGACGCTGCTGACGCAGGTCGCTCATCTCATCGGTGAGCTCGCAGCGGTGAAAGAGAATTTCGGTGATCCGGCGGCTTTGCGGATCCAGCGCCACGCGCTGCAACAAGGTGATCAGCAGCTGGCGCATGCAGCCCAGCGGGTCCACCTCATCCGGGCTCTCCCCCGCCTTGACCAGTTCGTCCAGCGGCTCGTGCAAGCTGTCCAGCATGGCCTGGATCAGGCCGGCCTTGTCCTTGAAATGCCAGTAGATCGCTCCGCGAGTGATGCCGGCTATGCCGGCAATTTCTGCCAGCGTGGTGCGCGAGATGCCGCGCTCATAGAAAGCCTTTTCGGCCGCCTCGAGTATCTGGCTGCGCGTCTGCTGCGCCTCCTCTTTGGTACGACGAACCATGGCAGTAACCCTCAAACAGGATGGCTTCACGCAGGAAGCTATTGGCAGGCAAGGCTTTCATTGAGCCTTTGCCTGATTTTTACATTTTGTTGCTTCTGCGGATTAAAAAATCGCTTACAAACATTCACGAACGTAAGTATATTGGTTAGCAGGCTACTTATCCATCTTCTCCTCCAAATCTGTCACTGGCATTTTGCTCAAGCGGCTTGCCAGGCTCCCGACCGAGGCTCACATGCGATTCAATCCGGTTTTCCCCGCGCTGGTTACTGCCACCGTTCTAACCGCTCTGCTCAGCGGCTGCCAACAGGAAGACGCGACGGCACCTGCCGCGCAGCCACCGCAAGTCGGCGTGGTTACCCTGCAACCGCAAGCCTTTACCCTGACCTCCGAACTGCCGGGGCGCACCAGCGCATACCGCATCGCCGAAGTGCGCCCCCAGGTCAACGGCATCATTCTCAAGCGCCTGTTCACCGAGGGCCGCGAAGTCAAAGCCGGGCAGCAGCTTTACCAGATCGACCCCTCGACCTATGCAGCGACCCTGAAAAGCGCGCAGGCCTCGTTGCAGTCGAGCAAATCCCTGGCCGATCGCTACAAGCTGCTGGTCGACGAACAGGCCGTCAGCCGCCAGGAGTTCGACGAGGCGCAAGCCAAGCGATTGCAGGCGGAAGCCGTGGTGCAAAGCGCGCAGATCGACCTGCGTTACACCAAGGTACTGGCGCCTATCTCCGGGCGCATCGGCCGTTCGGCGATCACCGAGGGCGCGCTGGTCAGCAATGGCCAGAGCAGCGCCATGGCGGTGATCCAGCAACTCGATCCGATCTATGTCGACGTCACCCAGTCATCGCTGGCAATGCTCAAGCTGCGCCGTGAGCTGGCCAGCGGCCAGTTGCAGAAAGCCGGCGAGAATGCCGCCAGGGTCAAGCTGATCCTGGAGGATGGCAGCGAATACGCAGAACTTGGCCAGCTGGAGTTTGCCGAAGTGTCGGTCGACGAAGGCACCGGTTCGGTGACCCTGCGTGCGGTGTTCCCCAACCCGAACCACGACCTGTTGCCGGGCATGTTCGTCCACGCCCAGCTGCAGGCCGGGGTCAACCGCGAGGCGATCCTCGCCCCGCAACAAGGCGTGACCCGCGACCTGAAAGGCCAGCCCACAGCATTGGTAGTGGGCCAGGACAACAAGGTCGAGCTGCGCGAACTCAAGGCCGACCGCACCGTCGGCAATCAATGGCTGATCAACCAAGGCCTGTACAGCGGCGATCGCCTGATCACCGAGGGCCTGCAGTTCATCAAGCCTGGCGACCAAGTCCGCGTCAGTGAGGCGAGCAATGTCCAGGTAGACAATCCGACCCTAGCCACGGCCGCCGTGAAAACTGACGGCCAGGGGGAGTAACGCATGTCGAAGTTCTTTATCGATCGGCCGATTTTCGCCTGGGTGATTGCCCTGGTCATCATGCTGGTCGGCGCACTGTCGCTGCTCAAGTTGCCCATCAACCAATACCCGAGCATCGCCCCGCCGGCCATCGCCATCGCCGTGAACTACCCTGGCGCATCCGCGCAGACGGTGCAGGACACTGTGGTGCAAGTGATCGAGCAACAGCTCAACGGCATCGACAACTTGCGCTACGTCACCTCGGAAAGTAATTCCGACGGCAGCATGGCCATCACCGCCACCTTCAACCAGGGCACCAACCCGGACACCGCCCAGGTGCAGGTGCAGAATAAGCTCAACCTGGCCACCCCGCTCCTGCCGCAGGAAGTTCAGCAGCAGGGCATCCGCGTGACCAAGGCGGTGAAGAACTTCCTGATGGTGATCGGCCTGGTCTCCCAGGATGGCGGCATGAACAAGGACGACCTGGCCAACTACATCGTCTCCAACATGCAGGACCCCATCTCGCGCACCGCTGGGGTCGGTGACTTCCAGGTGTTCGGCGCCCAGTACGCCATGCGCATCTGGCTCGACCCGGCCAAGCTGAACAACTTCCAGCTGACGCCGGTGGATGTGAAAACCGCCATCGCCGCGCAGAACGTCCAGGTGTCCTCGGGCCAGCTTGGCGGTTTGCCGGCCGTGCAAGGCCAGCAGTTGAACGCCACCATCATCGGCAAGACCCGCCTGCAGAGCGCCGAGCAATTCGACGCCATCCTGCTCAAGGTCAACCCGGATGGCTCGCAAGTGCGCCTCGGCGACGTGGCCGAGGTTAGCTTGGGCGGCGAAAACTACGGCATCAGCGCCCAGTTCAACGGCAAGCCGGCGTCTGGCCTGGCGGTCAAGCTGGCGACCGGCGCCAACGCGCTGGAAACCGCCAAGGCCCTGCGCGCCACTATTGCCGAGCTGGAGCCGTTTTTCCCGCCGGGCGTGGAAGTGGTGTTCCCGTACGACACCACCCCGGTGGTGACCGAGTCGATCTCCGGCGTGGTGCAGACCCTGATCGAAGCCATTGTCCTGGTGTTTCTGGTGATGTACCTGTTCCTGCAGAACTTGCGGGCCACGCTGATTACCACCATGACGGTACCGGTGGTGCTGCTCGGCACCTTCGGCGTGCTCGCCGCCTTCGGCTTCAGCATCAACACCCTGACCATGTTCGGCATGGTCCTGGCTATCGGCCTGCTGGTGGACGACGCCATCGTCGTGGTGGAGAACGTCGAACGGGTAATGGCCGAAGAAGGCTTGTCGCCGAAAGAAGCCACGCGTAAATCCATGGGCCAGATTCAGGGCGCGCTGGTCGGTATCGGCCTGGTCTTGACCGCCGTGCTGCTGCCGATGGCGTTTTTCAGCGGCTCCACCGGGGTGATCTACCAGCAGTTCTCCATCACCATCGTCTCGGCCATGGTGCTGTCGGTGCTGGTCGCACTGATTTTCACCCCGGCGCTGTGCGCGACCATGCTCAAGCCGATTAGCAAAGGCGATCACGCGCCCAAGCGCGGCTTCTTCGGCTGGTTCAATCGCAGCTTCGACCGCGGCGTACAAGGCTACGAGCGAGGTGTCGCGAGCATGCTGCGGCACAAGCTGCCATACCTGCTGGCCTACCTGCTGATCATCGTCGGCATGGTCGTGCTGTTTACCCGCATCCCCGCCGCCTTCCTCCCGGAAGAGGATCAGGGCGTACTCTTCGCCCAGGTGCAAACGCCAGCGGGATCCACCGCAGAACGTACCCAGGTGGTAGTCGACGAGATGCGTAGCCACCTGCTCAGCGAAGAGGCGGATGCGGTCAGCTCGGTATTCACCGTCACCGGTTTCAACTTCGCCGGTCGCGGCCAGAGTTCGGGCATGGCCTTCATCATGCTCAAGCCCTGGGAGGAGCGTTCGGCGGAAAACAGCGTGTTCAACGTGGCCGAGCGCGCGCAACGCTACTTCTTCAGTTTGCGCGACGCCAAGGTGTTCGCCTTCGTGCCACCGGCGGTGCTGGAGCTGGGCAATGCCAGCGGCTTCGACGTGTTCCTCCAGGATCGCGCCGGGGTAGGCCACGAGAAGCTGATGGCCGCACGCAACCAGTTCCTCGGCATGGCCGCGCAAAGCAAGGTGCTGGCGGGCGTGCGACCGAACGGACTGAACGATGAGCCGCAGTACCAGCTGAGCATCGACGACGAGCGGGCCAGCGCCCTCGGCGTGACCCTGGCGAACATCAACCAGACCTTGTCTATTGCCTTGGGTGGCAGCTACGTCAACGACTTCATCGACCGCGGTCGGGTGAAGAAGGTCTACATTCAGGGTCAGTCCAGCTCGCGGATGAGCCCGGAAGATCTGGACAAGTGGTACGTGCGCAACGACAGCGGCGAGATGGTGCCCTTCTCGGCCTTCGCCAGCGGCGAGTGGATCTACGGCGCGCCCAAACTGACCCGTTACAACGGCGTCGCGGCGGTGGAAATCCTCGGCACCCCGGCACCCGGTTACAGCTCAGGGGATGCCATGGCCGAAGTCGAAGCGCTGGCGCAGAAACTGCCGGCGGGCATTGGCTTTTCCTGGACCGGGCTGTCCTACGAGGAACGTATGTCCGGCTCGCAAGCGCCGGCCCTGTATGCGCTCTCGCTGCTGATGGTGTTCCTCTGCCTGGCGGCCCTGTATGAAAGCTGGTCGATCCCGATTGCAGTGATGCTGGTGGTGCCGCTGGGCGTCATCGGCGCCCTCGCGGCCACCAGCCTGCGCGGGCTGTCCAATGATGTGTATTTCCAGGTCGGCCTGCTCACGACCATTGGCCTGGCGGCGAAGAACGCCATCCTGATCGTCGAGTTCGCCAAGGAACTGCACGACCAAGGGCGCAGCTTGACCGACGCGGCGATCGAAGCCTGCCGCATGCGCTTGCGCCCCATCATCATGACCTCGCTGGCGTTCGGCCTCGGCGTGGTGCCGCTGGCGATTTCCAGCGGTGCCGGCTCGGGCAGCCAGCACGCCATCGGTACCGGGGTACTCGGCGGCATGACCAGCGCCACCATCCTGGCGATCTTCTGGGTTCCGCTGTTCTTCGTCAGCGTCTCATCACTGTTCCAGCGCAAGCAGCGCACCACACTCGTCGAGGAGGCGGCCCAATGAACAAGTCCCTGGCCTGCATCGCAGTCGCCACCCTGCTGCTCAGTGGCTGCTCGCTGATACCCGATTACCAGCAACCGCCGGCGCCGGTGGCCGCCCAGTGGCCGCAAGGCCAGGCCTACTCGGCAACCGAGGCGGCCGACATCGCCGCCGCCGAACAAGGCTGGCGCCAGTTCTTCCGTGACCCGGCCTTGCAGCGGCTGATCGAAAGCGCTCTGGTGAATAACCGCGACTTGCGCATCGCCGCCTTGAATATCGAGGCCTACCGCGCGCAATACCGCATCCAGCGCGCCGACTTGCTGCCTGCGGTTAGCGCAGATGGCAGCGGCAGCCGGCAACGCCTGCCGGCGGACGTTGGGCAAACCGGGCAGGCGGGGATCAGCAGCCAGTACTCGGCGACCCTCGGCGTCAGCGCCTATGAACTGGACCTGTTCGGTCGCGTGCGCAGCCTCAGCCAGCAGGCCTTGGAAACCTACCTGTCCAGCGAGCAAGCGCGCCGCTCCACGCAGATCAGCCTGGTCGCCAGTGTCGCCAATGCCTACCTGACCTGGCAGGCCGATCAGGCCCTGCTGGGGCTGACGCAAGACACCCTCACGGCCTTCGAGCAAAGCCACCGGCTGACCGTGCGCAGTAACGCGATCGGCGTGGCTTCGGCGCTCGATTTGAGCCAGTCGCGCACCTCGGTCGAAGGGGCCAGGGTCAAGCTGGCGCAATACCAGCGCCTGGTCGCGCAAGACCGCAACGGCCTGACGTTGCTCCTGGGCAGCGGCCTGCCGGCGGATCTGCCAGCCAGCCAGGCGCTCGACGCCGAGCTGCTCAGCCAGGTGCCGGCCGGCCTGCCGTCGGACCTGCTGCAACGGCGCCCGGACATTCTCGAAGCCGAGCACCTGCTCAAGGCCGCCAACGCCAACATCGGCGCGGCGCGGGCGGCGTTCTTCCCGCGCATCAGCCTGACCGCCAATGCCGGCAGCCTCAGCCCGGACCTCTCCGGGCTATTGGGCGGTGGCTCGGGCACCTGGTTATTCCAGCCGCAGATCAGCCTGCCAATCTTCAATGCGGGCAGCCTGCGGGCCAGCCTGGATTACACGAAGATCCAGAAAGACATCGGCGTGGCCCGCTACGAGAAGTCCATTCAGACCGCCTTCCAGGAGGTGGCCGACGGCCTGGCGGCACGCCAGACCTACCAGCGGCAACTTCAGGCCCAGCGCGATCTGGTCGACGCCAACCAGGACTACTACCGCCTGGCCGAGCGCCGCTACCGCGTCGGCATCGACAGCCACCTGAGCTTCCTCGATGCCCAGCGCTCGCTGTTCAGCGCGCAACAGACGCTGATCAGCGCTCGGCTGGCGCAGCTGAGCAGCGAAGTGAACCTGTACAAGGCGCTCGGCGGTGGCTGGCGCGAACGCACCGGCCAGGCCGCAGGCGCGGCAGAGGCGCCAGCGGAGGGTTGAGGCTCATTCGCTGGCAGCGAAGCGTCTCGATGGGCCAGCAATCGCCCATTGAGGCGATCCGCTGCCTGCGGCCCCAATTGCATTGCCCTGACTGGGCCAAGACGCCGACAAGAAATCAGCCTGCTCTGTCGCTGTTGCGTCCTGCCTGTCGACCCTCGCCAAGCCGACGGCGAGCGCCCAGAAAGTCGCGGCGCCCTGCCACTTTCGGCCTATCCTCCTCGCGCCATCACTGTGCTTAGATAGGCCGACCTGACGGCTTCACGCCTGACCTGCGCCAAAAGGATGGCCATGCCCCTTCGCACCCTGCTGTTGACTGCCCTGGCCATGCTCGCCTTTGCCGGCAACTCGCTGCTCTGCCGCCTGGCGCTGAAAGACACCGAGATCGACGCCGCCAGTTTCACCAGCCTGCGTATCGCCTCCGGCGCCTTCACGCTGTGGCTGTTGCTGCGCCTGCGGCCCGGCAATGGCGCGCTTGCCGGCAGCTGGTTTGGTGCCGCGGCGCTGTTCGCCTATGCCGCGGCCTTTTCCTTCGCCTATATCAGCCTGGACGCCGGAGTCGGTGCGTTGCTGCTGTTCGGCGCGGTGCAGATCAGCATGCTGCTGTGGGGCTTCTATCAGGGCGAGCGGTTCAGCCGGTTGACGAGTGCCGGATTATTGCTCGCTTTTGCCGGTTTGCTCGCCCTGTTGCTGCCCGGCGCCAGCGCACCGGCACTCGGCGGTGCGCTGCTGATGCTGCTGGCCGGCGCCGCCTGGGGTGCCTATTCACTGCTCGGCCGTGGCGTCGGCGACCCACTGGCCGCCACTGCCGGCAACTTCCTGCGGGCCACGCCGCTGGCGCTGCTGACCAGCGCACTGCTGCTCAGCCGGGCCAACTGGGATGGACCCGGGCTGCTCTACGCCCTGCTCTCCGGCGCACTCACCTCGGGCATCGGCTACGCGGTCTGGTACACCGCCCTGCGCGGTCTGAAAGCGTTCCAGGCCGCCACCGTGCAGCTCAGCGTGCCCATCATCGCCGCCCTGGCCGGCAGCCTGCTGCTCGATGAAGCCTTGAGCCTGAGACTGGTCTTGAGTTCGCTGGCCGTGCTCGGCGGCATCGCCGTGGTGTTGAGCGCCAAGCAGCGCGGCTGAAGCCACCCGCAGATTGGCACTGAGCGACCTGCACACACGGTCGCCAAGAGGACTAACCTGACGACAACAGGCCGCGCGCTGAACAATAGTCGCGGCAACGCTGTCTTCCATAGCGTCCCGTCCATCATTGGAATCCCCGCCATGCAGAGTCCCCGTCCACTGTCTCGCTCCCTGCCGCGCCTCCTCGCCTGCTGCCTGCTGTTCAGCCTGAGCGCCTGCAGCAGCCTGGCCCCGCGTGACCCGCTGCATATCGACCTGGTCGGCCTGGAGCCGTTGCCGGGCGAAGGCCTGGAAATGCGCTTCGCGGTGAAACTGCGGATCCAGAACCCCAATGAAGGGGCCATCGACTACAACGGCGTGGCCCTGCAGCTCGACATCAACAAGCAACCGCTGGCCAGTGGTGTGAGCAGCCAGGGCGGCCGGGTGCCGCGCTTCGGCGAAACCGTGATCAGCGTGCCGGTGAGCATTTCCGCCTATTCGGTCATGCGCCAGGCCTGGGGCGTCAGCGGCTTTAAACCGGGACAGGACCTGCCCTACGCACTGCGCGGCAAACTGGCTGGCGGCCTGTTCGGCACCATGCGCTTCAGCGACTCGGGCACCTTGAACTGGCCCGCGCCGGCGAGCGCCCCCATGCAACCCTGACCAACCTGCCCGCATAGCGGAGGGCATAGGAGTACGCGCCATGCACACCGCCACCCACCTGCAGGCCCTGCACCAGCAGGGCTTCGCCTTGCTTCCCGGCGTGCTCGATGCGCAACAGATCGCCGCCCTGCGCACGGCCATCGACCGCCTCACCCCGCAGCACTGGGACTACTCCGGCCTGGTCGACCACTACAAGTGCGTGTTCAACCGCGACCCGTTCTGGCTGGCCTACCTCGACCAGCCGGGGGTGATCGAACTGGCCGAGGCCGCTCTCGGTGCCGATTGCCACATCATTGGCCAGACGGCCTGGCGCAGTCATCCCGGTTTCGTCGGCGCCGAACTGCACCTGGACTACCTGGTCATGGAGTTGCCGGAGGCGTTGCTGGCCGACCCGGCCTTCGTCCTGCCCATGCAGATCTGCACGGCGCACTTCTACCTCGACGACATCGACCCGGATCTCTGCCCGACCCTGGTCATCCCCGGCAGCCATCGCGCCGGGCGCAAGCCACTGGCGGGCGAGCAGCAGTGGCAGGGCGTGCCGGCGCAGCCGCTGTTGTGCCGCGCCGGCGACGTGCTGATGTTTCGCAGCGAGCTGTGGCATGCCGGTAGCCACAACCGCACGGCGGATCGCACCCGCTACCTGCTGCAGGTGCATTACGGCCGGCGCATGGTCGCGCAGAAATTCTCGCCCTACCTGACGTGGCACTTCGACCCCGCGGTACTGGCCGCCTGCACGCCGCGCCAGCGCCGACTGCTGGGCGAACACGAAGAAGCCGAATACGACTGAGCGGCCGAGCAGGCGCAAGAGGCCGGCAACAGCCCACGCGCCCGCGGGCACGCCCCGGTTTTACACAAGCTTTACATCGTCACCGGGAGATTTCCCTCGGCCTGCCAGTCGAATTCTGTATCCGGCCTCTGCCGACGATTTGCAGGAGATCCACTCATGATTGCTCGTATTCCTCTACTTGCGGTGCTTGTCGCCAGCCTGGCCCTGGCCGGAGAGGCATCGGCACGGGGTTCCGATCGCAACGCCGTGATTGCCGGCGCGGTGGTCGGGGCCGTGGTCGGCGGCGCCATCGTCGCCGGTAGCCGCCATGAGCGCGTGCCGGTGTATGTGGAAATCGGCGCGCCACCACCTGTCTACTACGAGTCCTATCCGCGCTATTACCAGCCGCCTCCCGTGTACTACCGGCCCTATACGGTGGTGGTAGAGCCGCGCTACCAGTACCGGTCGGGCCACAAGTTCCGCCACCACAACAGACATCACTACCGCAATGATCGCTACCGCCGGCACCAACGCCATAACCGCGATTATTACGCGCCACGCTGGTAGCGCGGCCATTCTGCCCCGCGCTGCGCGGGGCAGAGACCGCTCCGGGTGACAGGCTGGAGGGTGCCGTATGCCCGAGCAGGCTCAAATGCCGGGTAAAACCCTATATAATCTGCGGCTTTCCATAATCCTGACCTCAAGGACCCGCCGTGAGCACTCTGCCAGCCTGCCCGAAATGCAATTCCGAGTTCACCTATGAAGACGGCCAGTTGCTGATCTGTCCGGAATGCGCCCACGAATGGTCTGCCGACGGCGCAGGCGACGCGGCGACAGACGACGACAAAGTGATCAAGGACTCTGTCGGCAACGTGCTGCAGGATGGCGACACCATCACCGTGATCAAGGACCTCAAGGTCAAAGGCTCCTCGCTGGTGGTCAAGGTCGGCACCAAGGTCAAGGGCATCCGCCTGTGCGACGGCGACCATGACATCGACTGCAAGATCGACGGTATCGGCGCCATGAAGCTCAAGTCCGAGTTCGTGCGCAAGGTCTGATCGCCACACCGCCTGCCCGCCATCGCGCCGGCAGGCGTGCTTCCTCCCCCCGCCGTAGTTTCCATTGCCCAGACGCCGCTATTGCGCCAGCCAGGCGCCTACCCGCGCGACGGCCTGTTGCTGGCGCTGCGGCCAGTCGCCCCGCAGGTTGACGAAGGGCTGGCGGTGGGCCTGCAGCCAGTCGCGGCAGGCCTGATGGAAGTCCAGGCGCTCGGCCAGCTGCGGCTGGCAGCGCTGGCCGTCGTCGATCCAGGGCACGTCCTGCGGGTCGAGCAGCAGGTGCAGGTCGTAACGGCGTGCCAGCAGCGCCGGCACGATCCAGTCCGGGCAGTCGCCGAACAGGCTTCGGCTCCACAGCAGGTTGCTCAGCAGGTGAGTGTCGAGGATCAGCAGATCCGGCCGGCCGGCGCGCGCCTGGTCTTCCCAGGCCAGCTGGCCGCGGGCGATCGCCGGAATGTCCGCGTAACAGGTATCGCGGCCCTGCTGCTCGATGAAATGGCGCACGTACTCGCCGACCAGCACGCCGCCGTAGCGCCGCTGCAACGCCTCGGCCAGCCAGCTCTTGCCGCTCGACTCCGGGCCGGTCAGCACCAGCACCTTCATGCGCGGGCCAGCTCCGGGGCGCTGCGCCAGCTCCGCCAGCCCTGCAGCGCCAGCAGGCAGAACAGGGCGTAGAGGCCGGCCGTCAGATACAGCTCCTTGCTGACGAACAGGCCGACGAAGATCACGTCCACCGTCAGCCACAGGGCCCAGCACTCCAGGCGCTTCTGCGCCATCCACACCTGGGCGACCAGGCTGAAGGCGGTCAGCGCGGCGTCCAGCCAGGGCGCCGCGGCGTCGGTATAGGTGGCCATCAGGTAGCCCAGACCGAGGCTGCCGGCGGCGCCGAGGGCCAGGCTCAGGGTGATGCCCCGGGCGCCCAGGCGACTGACCGCGCGGCCTTGCTGCTGACTGCCGCCGTGGGTCCACTGCCACCAGCCGTAGAGCTGCAGCACGGCGTAGACGACTTGCAGGAGCATGTCCGAATACAGCTTCACCTCGAAGAAGATCCAGCTGTACATCAGCACCATCAGCAGGCCGATCGGCCAGCACCAGACATTTTGTTTGACCGTCAGCCAGACGGCGATCGCCCCCAGGGCGGCGGCGAAGAGTTCAAGCGGCGACATCGGAACCTCGGTACGGCAGGCGGTGACCTGCCCGGGAAAATTGTGGCGGCGATTGTAACCAATTCGTGCGAATGGGTTAGGGTAGCCCGTCGCCGGTCGCCACCGGCGCGCCCAATGCGCCTCGCCCAGGGCGCCAGGAACTGCGGCAATGCGCCGCTCACAACGATGTGAACAAGGAAATCACCGATGGCTGGACAACTTACCCTGAAACCCGTCGCCGGCGCCCTGGTCGCCCTCCTGCTGGTCGCCGGGGTGCTCGGCTCCTGGTACACCGTGGATGAAACCGAACGCGGGGTGCTGCTGCGCAACGGTGCACTGGTCGGCGTGATCGAGCCCGGCCTGTCGTTCAAGGTGCCCTTCATCGAGACGGTCAAGCGCATCTCGACCCAGAGCCAGGTCACCATCTATGACCGCCTGCAGGCCTACAGCAAGGATCAGCAGGCGGCGACCCTGCGCGTATCGGTGTCCTGGCATGTGGTGCCCTCGGAAGTGGCCAAGGTCTATACCGCCTACCAGACCAGCGACGGCATGAAGGACCGGCTGATCAGCCGCCAGGTGCCGACCCAGGTGGAAAACGTGTTCGGCCGTTACAACGCCGTGGCCGCCGTGCAGAGCCGCGGCCAGTTGGTCAGCGACATCTCCGCCGCGATCAAGAATGGCATCGATGGCCCGGTGGTGATCGACAGCGTCCAGGTGGAGAACATCGACTTCTCCGACGCCTACGAGAAAGCCGTGGAAGCGCGCATGACCGCCGAAGTCCAGGTCAAGACCCGCGAACAGCAACTGGCCACCGAACAGGTGCAGGCGCAGATCCGCGTCACCCAGGCCCAGGCCGAGGCCGACTCCAAGCTGGCCCAGGCCAAGGCCGACGCCGAAGCCACTCGCCTGCGCGGCCAGGCCGAGGCCGAGGCCATCCAGGCCCGTGCCCAGGCGCTGGCGAGCAACCAGAACCTGGTCGAGCTGACCAAGGCGGAGCGCTGGAACGGCGTGCTGCCGACCACCGTGCTGCCCGGCGGCACCCTGCCGTTTATCGACGCGCGCAAGTAAGCGGCCCGCAACATCCGCCGGTTGACGCTCCGCGTCGGCCGGCCCACCTGCAATAGCGCAAGAACTTGCGCACATTCCCGGAAAACACCGGAATAGAGGCCCCCGGCCAGCTTCGTAACACGTATCATCCGCGGCTTTTTGCCTAGAGCCGCCCATGTCCCGCCTGATCGCCCTGTTCTGCCTGCTGTTCGCCGTATCCATCCATGCCGACGCCCCGCAGAACTTCGCCGCCGCCAAGAAAATCGCCTGGAAGCTCTATGCCGAGCGACCCAGTACCTTCTATTGCGGCTGCGCCTACCAAGGCAAGCGCGTCGATCTGGCCAGCTGCGGCTACAGCGTGCGCAAGCAGGAACGCCGCGCACAGCGCCTGGAATGGGAGCACGTGGTACCCGCCTGGGTGATCGGTCATCAGCGCCAGTGCTGGCAGCACGGCGGACGCAAGAACTGCACGCGCAGCGACCCGCTGTTCAAGGCCGCCGAAGCCGACCTGCACAACCTGGTGCCGAGCATCGGCGAAGTGAATGGCGACCGCTCCAACTACGCCCTCGGCATGCTCGGCGACAAGCCGCAGCAGTACGGCGCCTGCCCCATGGTGGTCAACTTCAAGCAGAAAACCGCCATGCCACCCGAGCAGGCCCGCGGCGCCTCGGCGCGCATCTACCTGTACATGGCCGACCACTACAAGCTGCGCCTGTCCAAGCTCGACCGCCGCACCTACGAAGCCTGGGACCGCCAGTACCCGATCAGCGAATGGGAGCGCTGGCGCAACCAGAAAGTCGGCTGCGTGATGGGCCACGGCAACCCCTACATCGGCGCGGTCGACCTGGCTAGCTGCGGCCCGCTGCGCCGCGCCGGCGAACCCCTGCGCAATAACGGTTGAGGCACGCCGCAGCAGGGCGCGGCAAGAAGCGGATCAGGGCTGCAGCTGCTGCAGATAGGCGGCCAGGGCGGCGATCTGTGCGTCGCTGAAGTCGGCGGCGATCGACATCATCACCGAGCCGGCGCGACTCGGGTCCTTGTCGCGAAACCGCGTCAGCGCCTTGCGCAGGTACTCGGCGGGCTGGCCGGCCAGGCGTGGAGTGTTGTCGCGGCCCTCGGCATGCACGCCGTGGCAGCTGGTGCAGATGGTCTTGAACGTGACCTCGCCCTGCTGCTGCAACGCCGCATCGACCGGTTCGCGTTGCGCCAGGAGCTTCTGCTGGCCGAAGTAGATAGCGATGTTGACCCTATCCTCCAGGGTCAGGGTCGGCGCCAGCTTGGACATGACGAAGTCCTGGCGCTCGCCGCTGGCGAACTTCTCGAAGGCGTTGAACAGGTACACCGGGTTCTGCTGGGCCAGGTTGGGAATGTACGGCCGTTTGCTGTTGCCGTTCTCGCCGTGGCAATTGCCGCAGAACAGCATGCGTTCCTGGCCGGCAGCATAGGCCTGCTCGCGCAACACCGGGTCGGCGTTGAGCTGGGTAAAACGCTGCATGGCCTCATCGCTGGCCTGGGCCAGGCTGGCGATGCAACAGATGAACACAAGGGCGAGTACGCGCATGGCGGGAGACCTTTGCCTGGTTTGCTCGATAGGACGGGCGGCGACTATAGGCGCAACCACCCGGCCGTACCCCGGCACAGGTCAAGCAAATGGCAGATAGCCGGGCATCGCGACGGGATAGCCACCCCAGGCGTTGGGCCTGATGCCCTGGCGACCCACGCTCCAATCAACTGGCGGCGCCAACGAAAAAGCCCCGGTGCATGGACCGGGGCTTTTGGTTTACCGCCTCTTCGCTATTACTGACTCAGCGAAATCTGGCTGGTCTCGACCTTGAACTCACTCAAGCGCTTGAGTAGCGCGGCAATGTTCTCCTTGGCCGCGCCCTCGTTGGCCAAACGCAGACGCTTGATCGCCACGAAGGCATCACCCACGCCGGCAGTGAAGGGGGTGCGTAGCGTTTCGCGAAACAACACCGTGCCGCTGGCCTTTTCCACCAAGGTGTACTCGACCTCGGTTGTCACCTCGAAGTCCAGGCCGAACAGAGGCTGATCGACCTTCAGCAGGTTGGCGCGCAGGGTAAAGGGTGCTTCGCTGGAGGCGCTCAGCAAACCGGCTTTATTCAACGACTGGCTTAGCGCCGCATGAAAATCGGCCCCGTCGATTTCAGATGTCCACAGCGGATTGGTCTTGTCGCCGCCATTGACTTCGCTCAGGTGCAAGTTGTCGTGCAGCGGCTTGTCAAACTGAAGTGCCTGCGTTTGGTTATCGCTGACGGTCATACCTTCGATCTTCGCCGGCGAAGCGCAACCAGTGAGAACGATGGCAAATACACAAGCGAACAGTAAACGGAATATGGGCATGTACTTTCCTTAGCGGTCAGGTTGACCGAACAACTGGGTGGGGTCGGCAGTGCCGACCGCGCCAGGAACAGGCAGAAAGCAAAAGAGCCCCCCTGTGCGAATCGTCCCTGTTTGCGCGAGCGGAAGATTACGACCTGCCAGAGCAATGCTCAAGTAGCAGCAGTCGAGCAGAACCAAAGCGGGCGCGGCAGTCAAACCATCGCCCAAGACTGCCTATGGCGCCCTGCCAGCATCCGCAGTATGTTCAGGCATGCCTCTGCAAGGATGACCCCATGGCCAGCAAGACCCAGACCCCGCAACAGCAAAAGCTCCTGGCAGTGCTGATCGACGCCGACAATGCCTCGGCGGCCATCGTCGAAGGCCTGTTCGAGGAAATCGCCAAGTTCGGCGTCGCCAGCGTCAAGCGCATCTATGGCGACTGGACCCAGCCCAACCTCGGCAAGTGGAAACAGGTGCTGCTCGACCACAGCATCCAGCCGATCCAGCAATTCGCCTACACCCGCGGCAAGAACGCCACCGACAGCGCCCTGATCATCGACGCCATGGACCTGCTCTACACCCGGCGTTTCGACGGCTTCTGCCTGGTGTCCAGCGACAGCGACTTCACCCGCCTGGCCGCCCGCCTGCGCGAGGAAGGCCTGACTGTCTACGGCTTCGGCGAAGAGAAGACGCCCAAGCCCTTCGTCTCGGCCTGCGACAAGTTCATCTACACCGAAATCCTCCGCGCCGATGCGGTTGAAGCCCAGCCCGAGCCGGCCAGCAGCGACGAAAAATCCCCGCCAAGCACGAAAGGCGAACAAGCCGGCGAACCGCTCAAGGCGCCTGAGAAACCGAAAGCGCAGAAGGTCCCGGTGGACTTTATCGCCAAGGTCATCGAAGACATCGACGACGAGGACGGCTGGATCCAACTCGGCTCCCTCGGCTCGACCATCAGCAAACTACGCCCGGCGTTCGATGCACGGCTGTATGGCTTCAGGAAACTCAGCGACTTGATCAAGGGCCATCCCAAGCGCTTCGAGCTGCAGGTGCGCGGCAGCAGTGCGACGGGGGGCGAGTCGCTGTATGTGAGGAATAGAAAGGTGGGGAAGTGAAGGTAACGAGTCAGAAAATACATCCCCTTTATGCTCAGGCGCCAGGAGCGCCGGTTCCGCGAGGTTCTAGTCTGGCTACGGCGCAGTCTCAGGGCAGGAATCCGTACAAACGAAGAAATGTGCGAACACCGCTGATGGACAGAATGATGGCAACTGGTTAGCGTCGCAGGCGCTGCCGGTGAAATTGTCGGGCAGTCGGGCTTGCCGTCACCCCTGTCGCGTATCCCCTCGATCACTGTCGCGCTTACTGCGGCCCGATCGAGGCGGATCAAGGACTTACAGGACGACAAGGAATGTTATACGACACCGAGCCGCGTTTGAACGCGACATGGCATGTCGCCTAATAGTAGTTATAACTCAGGGATAATCCGTGGCCACGGCGAAGAGCAGCTTTAGCATCAGCAGGCTCATAGAGCTATTTGATAAGGAATTGAACAGAGACGAATCTAAATCTCTGGATTTAGCGCTGAAATCTTTGGCCAAAAGATTGGAATATTGCGAATATCACTACCAATTGTATTTAGAAAATTCAACCCCAAGTAAACTCACCCGAGAAAGATCAGGAATACCCCACAACAACTCCATCAGAACCCAATACGAAGCAAATTTTCTAGCCTTTCTTAATAACCTACACTGCATTGTCGATGCAGCACCATATGCCTTGAACATAATTTATAAGCAAACAACAGGGAAGTCTATTGACGACAAAAACGTAGGATGGGGAGATCACATAAAGCTATATAGCAATGAGAAAATACATGCTGCAATCGACAAAATTATTAACTGTGAAACCTTTCAAACAATAAGAGAACTCTCAAATAGGTCAAAGCACAAGCATCTAATACCAATATCCAACAGTGGCGAGTCACTTACAATAGCAAGCTTCAGCTATTCGATCAAAGGCGCTCCTGAAATCGTGGTACCGCCCACTAACCTTGATGAGTTCATGAGGCAATGCCATGAATCTCTAATTCCTCTAGTGGTAAACTTATTTAACGAAGTGATATCTATAAAAGAAAAAGAGTACGTGAACAATAATCTAATGCCATCATAAGTTATAACAACTGGTTCAAATCGCTCGCTTCGCTCACTGGGACGGGCCAAAGCCCGCCCTTAACCAAACGTTAGACCTTAATCACCACCCACAAATCGAGAGATCAAAATGGACGAAAAAATCTTCTTCAATCAAGGGAATGTAAGCGTAAGCAACAGCCGATTTATTGTTGACGGCCAAACTTATGCAATGAGCAACGTTACCTCAGTAAAGTCTGGCGCCACACCTCCAGATAGAGGCACTGCCATTATTATTGCCATCATAGGTTTGGCTTGTTTGTTTGGAAGCGGGTGGGTGTTCGTAGCCGGAATAGTAGCGTTAGCCATAGCAATTCTGGTTTGGATAGGTAGCAAAGCAAAATACTCTGTGATTTTGAACACCTCATCAGGTGAAAACCAGGCATTGGTAAGCGAAGACGAGTCATATATATCCAATGTAATTTCGTCGTTAAATGAGGCAATAGTTAGCCGCGGCTAATCTGCTTCAAGCAACTTGATCGTACCCACGCGCCGCGTGGGCACGCAGCACTGGACGCTCCGCATCCTTGCTCGGCGAGCGGCAACCTAAACCGTGACGCGGAGCGTCACAGGCGATGTGCCCACGCTGGAGCGTGGGCACAATCAGTCGTTCTTTTGGTAATCCTGCGCAGCGCAGGTCGGATCATGCGCCGCCCCACAAAACCAAAGGCCAGTCTCGCGACTGGCCTATGGCTCTAGATTACCGGCGCAGCGTTTAGGCCGGCGCCCCCACCCTGCTCTTCTTCGCCTGATACGCCTTGGCCGCATCGTGGAAGGCCTGCAGCAGCGCGTTGTAATCCGCCTTCTCCCAATAACGGTATTCCGGGTGCCACTGCACGCCGACGGCGAAGGCCTTGGCGCCGATCACGCTGAGCGCCTCGATCTGCCCGTCCTCGGCCACGGCCTCGACCTGCAGTCCTTCGCCGAGGCGGTCGATGCCCTGGCCGTGCAGCGAGTTGACCTTGATCTCGCGCTCGCCGAGCAGCTGGTGCAGCAGGCCGCCCTCGGTCAGGGTCACGTTGTGCATGGGGCCGTAGGCGACATCGTCCGGCACGTCCTTGCGCTCGCGGTGGTCGAGGCGGTCTGCCACTTCGTGGACCTCGCGGTGCAAGGTCCCGCCGTACAACACGTTCATTTCCTGCACGCCGCGGCAGATGCCGAGGAAGGGAATGCCGCGCTCGATGCAGGCACGCATCAGGCGTAACACGGTTTCATCACGCGGCTTGTCGGCCAGGCCGAGGCCGGGGTGTTCGTCGCCGTAGAAGCTGGGGTGCACGTTGGACAGCGAGCCGCCGAACATGATGCCGGAGACGCTGTCGAGTACGGTGTCCAGGTCGAGTTGGTCGGCGAAGGCCGGGATCATCAGCGGGAAGGCACCGTAGCCGGTCACCGACTGGATGTACTTCTCGCCCACCAGGTGGAACCAGCCGATGTCGCGGTCGGTCAGCTGCCAGCGGCACAGGGGTAGGCCAATCAGGGGTTTATTCATTGCAGGGAAGTCCTCTTCTTAGAACCGCCTACGGCCGGCTGCGCGTCGGAAAAACTGCGTTGAGAACGTCTTCGAAATGCTCATTTACAACTCGTAAACTCCGCTTTCTCAGCCGTTCTCGCCTGGTTTTTCTCTAGCTCGCACGCCCGTAAGTTGGCCCTGGTTATTTGAAGTGGGCTGCCCTTGGGAGAGCGGGCTTGCAGGTCACGTGGCCGTGAGTCCGCTCACCCAAGGGGTGCCGCAACCGGCCGGGCCGGATCACTGCACCAATGCCGCGCCCGCGCGGCAGGTTGTACTGCGAAAAAATCAAAAAAAGGGCCGGTCTCGCGACCAGCCCTTGGTTACCTCTTAACCGTTACTCGGGAAGGCGAACTGCGCCGCCTCATGCGAGGCGCGCTGCGGCCAGCGCTGGGTGATGGCCTTCTTGCGGGTGTAGAAGCGCACGCCGTCCGGGCCGTAGGCATGCAGGTCGCCGAACAGCGAACGCTTCCAGCCGCCGAAGCTGTGGTAGGCCACCGGCACCGGCAGGGGCACGTTGACGCCGACCATGCCGACTTCGATCTCGTCGCAGAACAGCCGCGCCGACTCGCCGTCGCGGGTGAAGATGCAGGTGCCGTTGCCGTATTCGTGGTCGTTGATCAACTGCATGGCGTCTTCCAGGCTGTTGACCCGAACGATGCACAGCACCGGACCGAAGATCTCGTCGGTGTAGATGGTCATTTCCGGGGTGACCTTGTCGAACAGGGTGCCACCGAGGAAGAAGCCGTTCTCGTTGCCGCTGACACTCAGATTGCGACCGTCGACCACCAGTTCTGCACCGGCGGCGACGCCGGCGTCGATGTAACCCTTGACCTTGTCGCGGGCGGCGCTGGTGACCAGCGGGCCCATGTCGAGGCCGCAGGAAGTGCCGGCGCCGATCTTCAGTTCGTGAATCTGTGGGGCGATCTTCTGTACCAGGGCATCGGCGATCTGGTCGCCGACGCACACGGCAACCGAGATGGCCATGCAGCGTTCGCCGCAGGAACCGTAGGCCGCGCCCATCAGGGCGCTGACGGCGTTGTCCAGATCCGCGTCGGGCATCAGCACCGCGTGGTTCTTCGCCCCGCCGAGGGCCTGCACGCGCTTGCCGTGCTTGGTGCCTTCGCTGTAGATGTATTCGGCGATCGGGGTCGAGCCGACGAAGCTCAGGGCTTTGACTTCCGGGGCCTCGATCAGCGCATCGACCGCGACCTTGTCGCCGTGCACCACGTTCATCACGCCGTTCGGCAGGCCGGCTTCGATCAGCAGGGCGGCGATGTACAGGGTCGAGCTGGGGTCACGCTCGGACGGCTTGAGGATAAAGCAGTTGCCGCAGACGATGGCCAGCGGGTACATCCACAGCGGCACCATGGCCGGGAAGTTGAACGGGGTAATCCCCGCCACCACGCCGATCGGCTGCAGGTCGCTCCAGGCGTCGATATTGGGGCCGACGTTGCGGCTGTATTCGCCCTTGAGAACTTGCGGGGCGGCGCAGGCGAACTCGACGTTTTCGATGCCGCGCTTGAGTTCGCCGGTGGCGTCCTCGAGGGTCTTGCCGTGCTCTTCGCTGATCAGCTTGGCGATGGCGCCTTCGTGCTCTTCGAGCAGTTGCTTGAAGCGGAACATCACCTGGGCGCGCTTGGCCGGCGGGGTCTTGCGCCAGGCCGGGAACGCGGCCTTGGCGGCGTCGATGGCCTGCTGGATGGTGGCGCGATCGGCCAGGGCGACCTGGTGGATCACCTCGCCGGTGGACGGGTTGAATACGTCGGCGTGGCGGCCGGTGCCGGCAACGCGTTCGCCGTTGATCAGGTGCGGGATATGGCTCATGCGGTGTTCCTCTATAGCTAATCTGTTTTTGTAGGAGCGGGCGGGACGCGCAGTCCCAAGTCCGTGATTCGCTGGGTTTCGCGGGCGTGGTCCGCTCCTACAGCGGTTGTAATTGTTTCAGTCCAGGCGATTCAGGGTCTCGCCGACGGCATTGAACACGCGGTCGAGGTCCTCCATCTTGGCGTTGAAGGTTGGGCCGAATTGCAGGGTGTCGCCACCGAAGCGCACGTAGAAACCAGCCTTCCACAGGGCCATGCCGATTTCGAACGGGCGGATCACCGGGTCGCCGTCACGCGGCGCGATCTGGATCGCACCGGCCAGGCCGCAGTTGCGGATGTCGACGACGTGCTTGCTGCCTTTGAGGCCATGCAAGGCGTTGGCGAACTTGGGCGCCAGCTCGGCAGACTGCTGCACCAGGTTTTCGCGCTTGAGCAGCTCCAGCGAAGCCAGGCCGGCGGCGCAGGCCACCGGGTGCGAAGAATAGGTGTAGCCGTGGGTGAACTCGACCATGTGCTCGGGCGTGGGCTGCTGCATGAAGGTCTGGTAGATCTCGCTGCTGGCGATCACCGCGCCCAGCGGTATGGCGCCGTTGGTGATCTGCTTAGCGGCGTTGATGATGTCCGGGGTGACGCCGAAGTACTCGGAACCGCTCCACTTGCCCATGCGGCCGAAGGCGGTGATCACCTCGTCGAAGATCAGCAGGATGTTGTGCTGCGTACAGATCTCGCGCAGGCGCTGCAGGTAGCCCACCGGCGGCACGATGACGCCTGCCGAACCGGACATCGGCTCGACGATCACCGCGGCGATGTTCGAGGCGTCGTGCAGCTCGATCAGTTTCAGCAGCTCATTGGCCAGCTCGACGCCGCCGGTCGCGGCCATGCCGTTGGTGTAGGCCAGGTGCGGCTGCAGGGTGTGCGGCAGGTGGTCGACATCCATGAACTGGCCGTACATCTTGCGGTTGCCACCGATGCCGCCGAGGCTGGTGCCGGCGATGTTGACGCCGTGGTAGCCGCGGGCGCGGCCGATGAACTTGGTCTTGGCCGGCTGCCCCTTGAGACGCCAGTAAGCCTTGGCCATCTTCACCGAGGTGTCGGCGCACTCGGAGCCGGAGCTGGTGAAGAACACATGGTCCAGACCTGCCGGCATCAAGTCAGCGATCTGCTCGGCCAGCTGGAAAGACAAGGGATGGCCGTATTGGAAGCCCGGCGAGTAGTCGAGGGTGCCGAGCTGCCTGGCCACCGCCTCCTGGATTTCCTTGCGTGAGTGACCGGCACCGCAGGTCCACAGGCCGGACAGGCTGTCGTAGATCTTGCGGCCCTGATCGTCGGTCAGCCAGCTGCCTTCGGCGGCGACAATCAGTCGAGGGTCGCGCTGGAAGTTGCGGTTGGCGGTAAACGGCATCCAGTGGGCATCCAGCTTGAGCTGGCTGGCCAATGACGGGGTGGCGGTCTGCGGCATGTTCATGGCGGCCTCGCAAGGAAAGTGGAAGCAACTGGGTATCTGTTGATCGGCTGTGGAAACGATAAAAACCAATCTGTTGCCAGACAAGGTGCCACGGGCATACATTCGGTAAAACCATACTCTTCTTATCTTTAGTTAAGCGACTACTAAACAATGAGCACACGCCGCCCCGAACCCCTGGCCCAGGTCAGCGACTTTGATATCCGCCTGCTCAAGCTGTTTCGCAGCGTGGCGGAATGCGGCGGCTTCTCCGCCGCCGAGAGCGTGCTGGGCATCGGCCGCTCGGCCATCAGCCAGCAGATGAGCGACCTCGAACAGCGCCTCGGCTTGCGCCTGTGCCAGCGCGGGCGCGCGGGTTTTGCCCTGACCGAGGAAGGCCGCGAGGTGTACCGCTCGACCCAGCAACTGCTGGCGGCGCTGGAGAGCTTTCGCACCGAGGTCAACGGCCTGCATCAACACCTGCGCGGCGAACTGAATATCGGCCTGACCGACAACCTGGTGACGGTGCCACACATGCGCATCACCAACGCCCTGGCGCGCCTCAAGGAACGCGGCCCGGACGTGCGCATCCATATCCGCATGACCCCGCCGAGCGAGGTCGAGCAAGGCGTGCTCGACGGCCGCCTGCATATCGGCGTGGTGCCGCAGGCCGGCGCACTGAGCGGGCTCGACTACCAGGCGCTGTACGACGAGCGCTCGCTGCTCTACTGCGCGGTCGGCCATCCGCTGTTTTATGTCGACGACCAGCAGCTTGAGGATCAGCGCCTGAATGCCCAGGACGCCATCGCGCCGACCTTCCGCCTGCCGCCTGAAGTGCAGAGCCACTACCAGGCACTCAACTGCACCGCCAGCGCCTCGGACCGTGAGGGCATGGCCTTTCTGATTCTCACCGGGCGTTTCATCGGCTACCTGCCCGATCACTATGCCGCGGCCTGGGTACAGCAGGGCCGCCTGCGCGCCCTGAAAGCCAGCTCGCGCTTTTATGACGTCAGCCTGGCTGCCGTCACCCGCAAGGGCCGCCGGCCGCATCTGGTGCTGGAGAGCTTTCTCGAGGGACTGGCGACGAACGGCTGAGCGGCGTCGCCGAAGGGCGGCCTTGGCGCGCAGCGACAGTCCGCCAGCTTGTGTGCCGTGCCGATCAACCAGGGTGCACGGCCTGCTGCGAGGGAACCCCTTCAGCGCGGCACTTACCAGATCAGGCGGTGATTCATGACATAGGCCGGTCCGGATGCGCCGCCCATGGCGCCTCGGGGCATCGACACACCAGGTAACAACCGGGCGGGCGCAGGTGGCGCGCGGGGTGGTCACATAACTATGCTCGTTACCCATGCCGGGTCACCCCGAGGATGCCATGCCTAGCCGTCGCCACTTCATCCAGCGCAGCGCCGCCCTGCTCAGTCTTATTGCTGCCGCGCCCTGGTTGGCGCGCAGTGCCTTCGCCCTGGATCCCGGGCAGTTGCTGCAGCGGCAGATTCCCGGCAGCGACGAACGCCTGCCGGTGATCGGCCTGGGCACCTCACGCACCTTCGATGTCCGCCTCGACGATGCCAGCCTCAGCCCCCTGGACGAGGTGATGCGCACCTTTATCAACAGCGGCGGCAGGCTGATCGACACCGCGCCCAGCTACGGCAACGCCGAGGCCGTCAGCGGCGAACTGCTCAGGCGCACCAGTACCCAGGACAAGGCGTTTCTCGCGACCAAGGTGTCCGCCACCGGCCGCGAGCGTGGCCTGGCCCAGGTCGCGGCCAGCCTGCGGGCCTTGCAAACCGACACGCTCGATCTGCTGCAGGTGCACAACCTGCAGGACACCCGCACCCAACTGGCCCTGCTGCGCGAGCTGAAGGAACAGGGCAAGGTGCGCTACATCGGCATCACCCATTACCGCGAGTCGGCCCACGACGACCTGCTCGCGGTGCTGGCGAAGGAGCCGGTGGATTTCGTCCAGTTCAACTATTCGGTGGCCGAGCGCAACGCCGAGAAACGTCTGCTGCCCTACTGCGCCGACCGCGGTATCGCCACCCTGATCAACCGGCCGTTCCAGCGCGGCCAGTTGTTCAAGCGGGTCGAGGGCAAGTCGCTGCCGGAGTGGGCGATCGAGGTCGACGCCACCTCCTGGGCGCAGCTGCTGCTCAAGTTCATCCTCGCCAACCCGGCGGTGACCGTGGTGATCCCGGCCACCTCCAAGGCGCGCTACATGGCCGACAACCTGCTGGCCGGCCACGGCCGCCTGCCGGATGCGGCGCTGCGTGAGCGGATCGTTCGCGCGTTCGGCTAAATCACGGTCGATACTTTTCATAGGTGCGGGGGGCATTGTCCACCGGCAGATATGCGGCCCGTCTTTGAAGGGAACAGCCATGAGCCCAACCCAACGCCTGGCCGGTGCGATCAATGCCAAACCGGCCGAACTGCTCGCCGCGCTGGGTGCCTTCGGCCTGTTCTTCTGCCTGTTCAGCGGCTATTTCATGCTGCGCCCGGTCCGCGAAGCGATGGGCATTCGCGGCGGGGTGGAGAACCTGCAGTGGCTGTTCAGCGCCACTTTCCTGGTCATGCTGGTCGCCGTGCCGCTGTTCGCCTGGCTCAATTCGCGGGTGCCGCGGGCACGCTATATCGACTGGGTGTACGGGTTTTTCATCGTCAACCTGCTGAGCTTCGCCGCGCTGTTTCAGTGGGCCGGCGACGATATAGGGGCGGCGCGGCTGTTCTACGTGTGGATCTCGGTCTACAACCTGTTCGTGGTCTCGGTGGCCTGGAGCCTGATGGCCGATGTCTTCGATGCGGCCCAGGCCAAGCGTCTGTTTGCCTTTATCGCCGCCGGCGCCAGTTGCGGCGGCCTGGCCGGGCCGGCTCTCAGCGCCCTGCTGGTCGACGCCATCGGCCAGAGCGGCCTGATCTTCTGCGCTGCCCTGCTGCTCGGCGGCGCCGTGCTGGCCAAGCACTACCTGATGGCCTGGCGCGCCCAAGGCGGTGCCGGCCGCCCCGGCGCACCACCCAGCGAGAACCCGCGCGAGCCGGTGGCGGGCAACCCGTTCAGCGGCATGACCCGGGTGCTGGCTTCGCCCTACCTGCTGGGCATCAGCGCCTTCGTCATCCTCCTGGCGACGGCGAGCACCTTCCTCTATTTCGAGCAGGCGCGCCTGGTGGCGCTGACCTTTCCGGAGCGCAACCAGCAGATCCGCGTGTTCGGCCTGATCGACTTCAGCGTGCAGGCACTGTCGCTGCTGGCGCAGCTGTTCATCACCGGGCGACTGGCGGAGAAATTCGGCCTGCGCGTGCTCCTGGCCGGGGTGCCGCTACTGGTCTGCCTGGGCTTTCTCGGCCTGGCCCTGGCGCCGACCTTCGCCATGCTCGCAGCGCTGATGATCGTGCGCCGAGTCGGCGAGTACGCCTTCGTCCGCCCCGGCCGGGAAATGCTCTTCGCCCCCCTCGATGCGCAGGCCAAGTACAAGGCCAAGAACTTCATCGACACCGTGGTCTATCGCGGTGGCGACGCCGTCAGCGCCTGGGCCAAGGCACTGCTCGACTTGCTCAGCCAGGGCGTATTGCTTGCCGCCCTGGTCGGCGCCGCTTTGGCCGCCGCGTGGGGCGCGTTGGGCTGGTACCTGGGCGGGCGCCAGGAACAGGCAAAGCCGCAGGCGGCCCCCGAACCGCGTGACTGAGATCACCCGTAGAGCCTAGGTTCTTGCGCAAGATCTGCGGCAGCCACCCTGGCCGGGCTACCGGGGCTCGGCGCCAGAGCGCAAGACACCTCGCCACGCCCGCACATTCCTTGTACCTAACCTGGATTGGGGTACATCCCCAGCGGTTTTTCTGCGCCTTGCGCTTGTCACCTCGGCGACAGTGGGTTATCAGTGCAGTCGTCTGAAAACCTGACCACCGTGGAACCGCCCCATGACCGTAGAAGTCCCCGCGCACAGCGCCCATGCCGCCGGCAGGCCGGCCGGGCGCATTCGCCAGAAGAACGAAGAAGCCATCCTTGCCGCCGCCGAGGAAGAATTCGCCCGTCACGGTTTCAAGGGCACCAGCATGAACACCATCGCGCAGACCGTCGGCCTGCCGAAAGCCAACCTGCACTACTACTTCAACAACAAGCTGGGCCTGTACCTGGCGGTGCTGGGCAACATCCTCGATCTCTGGGACAGCACCTTCAATACCCTGACCGTCGATGACGATCCGGCCGAGGCCCTGGCCCGCTATATCCGCGCCAAGATGGAGTTCTCGCGGCGCTACCCCAAGGCCTCGCGGATCTTCGCCATGGAGGTGATCAGCGGCGGCGAGTGCCTGTCGGCGTTCTTCAACCAGGACTACCAGAGCTGGTTCCGCGGCCGCGCCGCGGTGTTCGAAGCCTGGATCGCAGCCGGCAAGATGGACCCGGTCGACCCGGTACACCTGATCTTCCTGCTGTGGGGTAGCACCCAGCATTACGCCGACTTCGCCTCGCAGATCTGCCGGGTCACCGGGCGCACGCGCCTGACCAAGCAGGACTTTGAAGTGGCCAGCGACAACCTGGTGCGCATCATCCTCAAGGGCTGCGGCCTGACCCCGCCCGCCACAGCCTGATGCCCTACACCCTGCTCGGCCCTTGCGACTACCGCGAGGAGATCCGCAAGAGCCGCTTCCTCGCCCTCGCCGCGCCGGTGGCCAGCGCCGCCGAGGCGCAGGCGTTCATCGCGCGCGTCAGCGATCCCGGCGCCTCGCACAACTGCTGGGCCTGGAAGGTCGGCGACCAGTACCGGTTCAGCGACGACGGCGAACCCGGCGGCACCGCCGGGCGGCCGATCCTCGCCGCCATCGAAAGCCAGGACTGCGACCAGGTCGCGGTGCTGGTGATCCGCTGGTACGGCGGCATCCAGCTCGGCACCGGCGGCTTGGCCCGCGCCTATGGCGGCAGTGCCAACAAGTGTTTGCAGGGCGGCCAACGCCGCGAACTGGTAACGCGCACTCGCTGCGCCTGCCACTGCGGCTTCGCCGAGCTGGCGCTGCTCAAGGCGCGCCTGAGCGAACTGGACGCCGTGCTGGACAGCGAGACCTTCGATGCCAGCGGCGCCGAACTGCACTTGGCGGTGCCCGAAGCGCGTTTCGCCGAACTGCAGCGGCTGCTGGCCGATATCAGCCGCGGACGCAGCACGCTACGCCGGCTGTAGGTGAATGCGCCAAGACTTATCGACTGGTATCAAGCAGCCCGACTCAACCCATACCCCCTGGAGCAAACCCCCATGACCTCGACTCGAACCGCCCTGATCATCGGCGCCTCCCGTGGCCTCGGCCTCGGCCTGGTCAAGCAGCTGCACGCCGATGGCTGGAAGGTCATCGCCACCGTGCGCGACCGGCAACGCGCCGAGGCGTTGCAGGCCGTGCCGGGCGTGCGCATCGAGACGCTGGACATCGACGACGGCGCCGCCCTGGAAACCCTGGCCGGGCGCCTGCAGGGCGTGGTTTTCGACCTCCTGCTGATTAATGCCGGCATCCTCGGCCCGGCGCATCAGTCGACCGACGCGGCCACAGCCGCCGAACTGGGCCAGCTGTTCATGACCAACGCCGTCGCGCCGATTCGCCTGGCCGAACGCCTGATCGAGCAGATCCGCCCGGCTAGCGGTGTGCTGGCATTCATGAGTTCGGTGCTCGGCAGCGTGGCCAATCCAGAGGGCGCCGAGTTGGCGCTGTACAAGGCGAGCAAGGCCGCCCTCAACTCGCTGACCAACAGCCTGGTCTGCAGCCTGGCCGAACCGCGCCCGACGGTATTGTCGCTGCACCCGGGCTGGGTCAAGACCGAGATGGGCGGTGCCGGCGCCAGCCTGGAGATAGCCACCAGCTGCCGCGGCCTGGTGACGCAGATCGAGCGGCATGCCGGGCGTGGCGGCCATCATTTCGTCGACTACCTGGGACAGGCCATCCCCTGGTGAACCGCGCCACCGGTTGATCCTGACCGACAGGACAGGTATCTTCAGCGGCACGCCATCCGGCGCACCTGGATCAGCAGACAGGGTCAACACTGAGCTGGCTAACCTGAACTCACCCTCAGAGGAGCCTGCCCATGGCAGCTACCCGCATCTGGATCAAGAACCCCCTGGCCGTCTTCACCGCCAACCAGCTCGACGCCGCTGGCGGCCTGGTGATCGACAATGGCCTGATCTGCGAACTGCTCGGCGCCGGCCAGCAACCTTCGCATCCCTGCGATCAGGTGTTCGACGCCCGCGAGCATGTGCTGTTGCCGGGGCTGATCAACACCCATCATCACTTCTACCAGACCCTTACCCGCGCCTGGGCACCGGTGGTCAACCAGCCGCTGTTCCCCTGGCTGCAGACCCTCTATCCGGTATGGGCGCGCCTGACCCCGGACAAGCTCGCGCTGGCCAGCAAGGTGGCCCTGGCCGAACTGCTGCTGTCCGGTTGCAGCACCGCGGCGGACCATCATTACCTGTTCCCGGACGGCCTGGAGCACGCCATCGACGTGCAGGTCGAGGCGGTGCGCGAGCTGGGCATGCGCGCCATGCTCACCCGCGGCTCGATGAGCCTGGGCGAGGCCGACGGCGGCCTGCCGCCGCAGCAGACGGTGCAGCAGGGCGAGGTGATCCTGGCCGACAGCCAGCGCCTGATTCGCCAGTACCATGAGCGCGGCGCCGGTGCGCAGATCCAGATCGCCCTGGCGCCCTGCTCGCCGTTCTCGGTGACGCCGGAGATCATGCGCCAGAGCGCCGAACTGGCCGAGGAACTGGACGTGCGCCTGCACACTCACCTGGCCGAGACCCTCGACGAGGAGGACTTCTGCCTGCAGCGCTTCGGCCTGCGCACCGTGGATTATCTGCACAGCGTCGGCTGGCTCGGCCCGCGCACCTGGCTGGCCCACGGCATCCACTTCAACCCGGACGAGATCGCCCGCCTCGGCGCCGCCGGCACCGGCATCAGCCATTGCCCCAGCTCGAACATGCGCCTGGCCTCGGGCATCTGCCCGACCCTCGACCTGCAGGCGGCTGGCGCGCCGATCGGCCTCGGCGTCGACGGCTCGGCGTCCAACGATGCCTCCAACATGATCCTCGAGACGCGCCAGGCCCTGTACCTGCAACGCCTGCGCTACGGCGCCGAGAAGATCACCCCGCAGCTGGTGCTGGGCTGGGCCACGCAAGGCTCGGCACGCCTGCTCGGGCGCAGCGATATCGGCGAACTGGCGGTCGGCAAGCAGGCCGACCTGGCGCTGTTCAAGCTCGACGAGCTGCGTTTCTCCGGCAGCCACGACCCGCTCTCGGCCCTGCTGCTGTGCGGTGCCGACCGCGCCGACCGGATGATGATCGGCGGTCAGTGGCGGGTGATCGACGGCCAGATCGAAGGCCTGGACGTGGCGCAATTGATCGCCGATCACCGTCAGGCCGCACGCGAGTTGATCGCCGGTTAGCGATGGCCAATGCGCATGCGCCATCTACGGAACCGTAGGGCGGGTGCAACCCGCCAATTTGTCATGCGGCGGGTTGCACCCGCCCTACGCGGTTAAACTCATCAGCAACCACGCCCAATAGCGAGACTTCATCATGTACGACTGGCTCAACGCCCTGCCCAAGGCCGAATTGCACCTACACCTGGAAGGTTCCCTAGAGCCCGAACTGCTGTTCGCCCTGGCCGCGCGCAACAAGATCAAGCTGCCCTGGAACGATGTCGAGGCGCTACGCGGCGCCTATGCCTTCAACAACCTGCAGGAATTTCTCGACCTCTATTACCAGGGCGCCGACGTGCTGCGCACCGAGCAGGATTTCTACGACCTGACCTGGGCCTACCTGCTCAAGTGCAAGGCGCAGAACGTGATTCACACCGAACCCTTCTTCGACCCGCAGACTCACACCGACCGCGGCATCCCTTTCGAGGTGGTGCTGCGCGGGATCAAGCAGGCGCTGGTCGATGGCGAGAAACAACTGGGCATCAGCCACGGCCTGATCCTCAGCTTCCTGCGCCATCTGTCCGAGGAAGAAGCGTTCAACACCCTCGAGCAGGCCAGGCCATTTCGCGATGCCTTCATCGCCGTCGGCCTCGACAGCTCGGAAATGGGTCACCCACCCAGCAAGTTCCAGCGGGTGTTCGACCGGGCGCGCAGCGAGGGCTACCTGACCGTCGCCCACGCCGGCGAGGAAGGCCCGCCCGAGTACATCTGGCAGGCGCTGGACCTGCTCAAGATCGAGCGCATCGACCATGGCGTGCGCGCCCTCGAGGACGAGCGGCTGATGCAGCGGATCATCGACGAGCAGATCCCGCTGACCGTCTGCCCGCTGTCGAATATCAAGCTGCGGGTGTTCGACGACATGCGCCAGCACAACATCCTCGAGATGCTCGAGCGCGGGGTCAAGGTCACGGTCAACTCCGACGATCCGGCCTACTTCGGTGGCTACGTCACCGAGAACTTCGCCGCCCTGCACGACAGCCTCGGCATGACCCAAGAGCAAGCCCAACGCCTGGCGCAGAACAGCCTGGAGGCGCGGTTAGGCTGAGTACCCTGTAGTTTGCTCGTCCGGCGCCGACACACAAGGTGCATGTTGAACAGATGATCAGAAAAAATAATGGCTAAATAATGGCTATCTCTGTTATCTATCTCATCTGCCACTTGCTGTCGCCGAGAATGCCGACCCGATGAAACAGTCCATGCTCACCTGCCCAAGTGCCCGCGCCCTGCTCTTAGCTGTGCTGGCCAGCTGCGCGCAGGTGGCCGGAGCGGTCGACGAAGTCCGTATCGTCACCGAGGAGCTGCCGCCCTACAACATGACCCGGGACGGCCAGCTCACCGGCATGAGTACCGAAGTGGTGCAGGCCGTGCTCAAGGAAATCGGCCTGCAGGCGAGTATCCAGTCGATGCCCTGGGCACGTGCCTACGACATCGCGCAGAACGCGGAAAACGTGCTGATCTACTCGATCACCCGCACCGCCCAGCGCGAGAGCCTGTTCAAGTGGGTCGGCGTGATCGCGCCGATGCATTGGTACCTGTACGCGCGGCCCGAGAGCAAAATCAGCCTCGACAACCTCGACCAGGCGCGCCAGTACCAGATCGCCACGGTCAAGGACGACGCCGGCGAGCAGTACCTGGAAGCCAAGGGGTTCATGGTCGGCAAGAACCTGCAGTCGAACAACAAGTACAAATACAACTACGAAAAATTCAAGCTCGGCCGGGTCGATCTGTGGATCTCCATCGAGCTGAACGCCCTGTATCTGATCCGCCAGGCAGGCGAGGATCCGGCCACAATGGTGGTGCCCGTGCTGAGCCTGCCCGACCTCGGCGGTGGCGACGGACTGAACATGGCCTTCAGCCTGCAAACCACGGACGCCGTCGTCGAGCGCTTCCGCCAGGGTCTGCAGACCATCCGCAGCAACGGCACCTACGACGCCATCGCCAGGAAGTGGTTGTAGCGTGTTTGGCCTGCCGGCAAGCAAGGTGAGCCACCCCCGGCCCACGGGCTCGCTTGGTCGGCACCTGGTACTGGCGACCCTGTTGTTTTGCCTGGTCTTCACCCTGATCACGGTCGCCGTGCGCACCTGGTCGGCATGGCAGAGCAACCTGGCCGCGATGACCAGCGAACTGACCCTGATCGATCAGGTGTTCCAGCGCACGCTGGCCAAGGCGCTCTGGGAAGTCGATCGCGAATCCTTGCAGACCCAATTCGACAGCCTTGCCCAGGCGGCCCCGGTGGGCCGGGTGGAGCTGCGGATTCTGCGCGCCGGACGTCCGGCCGAAATACTCGAGAAGCAGCGCGGATCGCCCTCGACCTCAGCCCTGGCGCCCACGCTCCAGCACTTGCTGATCTACGCCCCCTACCCCGGTGCCAGCGAGACGGTCGGCGAGCTGACCCTCGAAGGCGATGAGCCGCTGCTCTGGCAGCGCCTGCAAAGGGAAGTGGCCAGCATCGTCGTCACCCAGATCATCCAGTCGCTGCTGCTGGCGGGGCTGATCATGTGGATGTTCAATCGCTCGGTCACCGTGCACGTGCAGCACATCGCCCGCCACCTCAACCAGCTGTCCCCCGCCAATCTCAGGCAGACCCTGCGCCTCGGGCGCTCAGCGGCGCACCACGATGAACTGAGTCTGCTGGAGGCGGGTGTCAACGACCTGCAAGACAAGCTGTCGACCTACCTCGAGCGGCAGCGCCAGGACGAAAACGACCTGGCGGTGCACCGCGACCACCTGGCCGAACTGGTCGAGGCCCGTACGACCGAGCTGAGCACGGCCAATAGGCGCCTGGAGGAACTGTCACGCAGCGACCCACTGACCGGGCTGGCCAACCGCCGGCATTTCGACGAACTCAAGGACATCGAGTTTCGCCGTGCCTTGCGCCTGGGCCACCCGCTGTCGGTGCTGATGTGCGACCTGGATTGCTTCAAGCTGTACAACGACACTTATGGCCATGCTCTTGGCGATCAATGCCTGCAAGCGGTGGCCACCACCCTGAACCGGGTGTTCGCCCGCGCCGGCGAACTGGTGGCGCGAATCGGCGGCGAAGAATTTGCCGTGTTGCTGCCGGGCGCCGATGCGCTTGCTGCACGCACGGCCGCAGAGTGGCTGCGTCAGGAGCTGGCGGTGCTGGCGATCGAACACAGCAGCTCGCCGGTGGCCGCCTATGTGACGCTGAGCATCGGCGTCGCCCAGTTCGAGCCGGAGACGATGGACCATTTCGATTTACTCATGCTGCGCGCCGACCAGGCCCTGTACCGGGCCAAGCATCTGGGGCGCGATCGCATCGCCGTTTGATAACCACACCGAGGCCCCTCATGAGATTGCGCCCAACCATCTGGTTCGCCCTGCTGCTGGCAATGACCTGCGCCAGCAGTCAGGCCGAAAGCATCAAGGCCGTCACCGAGAAAACCTCCTACAGCTACCTGCAGGAAGGCCAAGTGGCCGGGCCGGCGGGGCGGGTGGTCGAAGCCATGCTGCAGCGCGCCGGACTCAATGACTACAGCCTGACCCTCTACCCCTGGGCGCGCGCCTACGACATGGCACTGCAGCAACCCAATGTGCTGATCTACCTGATCGCCCGCACGCCGGAACGCGAGCCGCTGTTCAAGTGGGTGGGCGAGGTCACGCACATTGACTACCACTTCTACAAACTGCGCGGGCAGCCGGACATTCGGGTGCACTCACTGACTGACGCGAAGCACTACAGCATCGGCGTGCTGCGCGCCGACGTGCGTCAGCAGTACCTGCAGGCCGAGGGATTCACCAAGCTGGTGTCCGCCGCAGACAACCGCGAAAACTTCAAGCGCCTGCTCAATCGGCAGGTCCTGCTGGTACCCATGTCGGAGCGCGACGCCATGCTGCTGTGCGCAGAGGCCGGGGTCGACTTCGCCAGCCTGGAGCGGATCTACACCCTGGACGCACTCAGCAGTGGCCTGTACATGGCCTACAGCAATTCGACGGACGACGAGACAGTGACGCGTAGCCGCGCCGCGTTCGCCAGCCTCAAGGCCGAGGGCCTGCTGACAAAGCTGATGAACGACCAGCCTGGGCCCTGACAGCCCGTTGAAGCTGGTCGCGCCAGGAGGGCGAGCCGGGCGGCGAGCCGCGCGCCCGGCGTGGCCCGATCAAACGCCACACAAGCGCCGCCTGGCGCGGCGCTCGGCCACATCCTGTGCCGACGCCGCCGCGCTGGCCACCTGCGCAGGCAGCAGCCATCGCCGCGGGCCGACGCCCTCAGAAGCTGAAGTCGAGCTTGCTCCAGAGGATACGGCCCGGTTCGCTGACCGCTTGCGGGTCGTCCATGGAGAAGCCGAAACCGGCGTTGCCGGCCAGGTTCAGGTGTTCGCTGTAGTGGCGGTCGAACAGGTTGTCGACGCCGGCGCTGAGCTTGACCTCAGGCGTCAACCGGTAAGCCGCGTTGAGTGAGAACACGGCAAACCCGCTGCTGCTGCCGAAGTCCTTGCCGACCACGTTGCCCTTGCCCTCGTCCACCCGGTTCTGCGCGGCAACCACCCGCCACAGCGCCCCGGCACTCCAGTCGCTCCGCTCATAAGCCAGGCCGAAGCGCGCCTCCAGCGGCGGTGTCTGCGCCAATGGACGATCGTCCGAACTGTTCTTGCCCCAGGCATAGGCCAGGCTGGCATCGGTTTTCCAGTTGCTGTCCAGGCGGTAACTGGCGCCTAGCTCGCCCCCCATGATCCGTGCATCGATATTGCTGGCTTGCGAGCGGAGGTGTCCCGGCATCACCCCGGGACCGTAGCTGAACAGGATGTAGTCGCGCACCTGGCCGACGTAGGCCGACGCCCACGCATCCAGCTTGTCGCGCCGGTAGTGCGCACCGAAATCGAGCTGGGTGGTTTTCTCCGGGACGAGGCTTTCCATCGGCTGGACAAAACCGACGGGGCCGGGGCTGGCGGAGAACAACTCCCAGTAATCGGGGAAACGCTGCGTGTGACCCAGGCCGGCGTAGACAGTCGCGGGCACGCCGGCGAGATCCCGCTCATAGCGTAGAAAGCCGCTGGGCAGGGTATCGCGGCGGGTTTGCTCGGCAGTCGGGTTGGCACGCAGGGTCATGCCGCTACCCAGCGTCTGGCGGTAATCCTTGACCGAGGCGCGATCCAGCCGCGCCCCGGCTATCCAGCGCTGACGACGGCTGACTTTCCAGGTGAGCTCGCCGAACAGGCCATAGTTGTGGAAGACCGCGTCCTTGTCCCAGGCGAACTGGTCATAGTCGGTATAAGTGCTGCTCATCATGCTAAAGCTGGACGCACGCTTGCGGTGCTCGTTGCGCTGGCCATCCACACCGCTCTTGAGTTCGATCGCCTGCCAGTCCCAGGTGCCGACCAGGCGTGCGCCCAGGGTGCGGCGATCGACATTGCTGGCCAGCGGATTGGCCATCATGCCGCTGCCCGAGGGGGTGCGCAGACTGAAGTTGTCCATCACGTGGTCGGCATAGTTGTAATACACCTGCCCTTCCAGCGAGCGGAACACTTCACCGATGTTGTCCTTGCTGAAGCGCACCCCCAGGCTCTCGCGCAGAAACTGGCTGCCGTCCATGCTACGCCCGGCGTAGCGCGCCTCGCCATCGCCACGGCCGCCACTCAGTTCGATCAGGCTGTCGTTGTCCGGGGTCCAGCCGAGCAGCACATCGCTGTTCCATTTGCTCCAGCGCGACGGCACCGTATCACCGTTGCCGTCCTGGTAATCGTCGGCCTGGGCCTTGTTCGCCAGCAGCCGCAGATAGCCCTGGCGGCTTCCGGCGCTGGCGTCGATACGGCGGTCGAAGCGGCCGTTGGAGCCGGCCAGGATGCTGCCATCGACACGCCCGCCCAGCTCGCTGAAGGGCTCGGTGTCGCGTTCGAAGAGAATGGTCGCGGCCGAACCGCCGGGGCCCCAGAGCACGCTTTGCGGCCCCTTGATCACGGTCAGCTGGTCGAAGTTCTCCGGCGCCAGGTAGGCGGTCGGCGCATCCATCCGGTTGGGACAGGCGCCGAGCATCTGGCCGCCGTCCATGAGGATATTCAGGCGCGAGCCGAACATGCCGCGAAACAGTGGATCGCCATTGGCGCCACCGTTGCGAATGGCATTGAAGCCCGGAATGGTCTTCAGGTAATCGGCGCCATCGGCAGCCGGCACCGGCTGGCGCGGTTGCTTGGGATTGGTCACCACCATCAGGGGGGAGCGGTGGCTGGCCCCAGTGATGACCAGCGGAGGCAGTTCGATGGCCGCATCATCGGCCAGCGCCAGAGGGCTGCACAGCATGACAGCGCACAGCGGCGCCAGGCGAAAAGGGACAGGCAGACGCAAGGCGCCTGGTACACGGAGACAGGTAAGGGCAGGCATGATTTTTCCAAGATCGAGACAATCCAGCGCGCCGGCAACAGCCGTCCTACAGACGGTGCTGGCACGTGAGAGCAGCAACTACGATCAGGCGAGCAAGGGCGGTGCGCGACTGCGCGAACCGGGGAATACCGGCGAAGCGGGAGCATGCTGCGACCCGCCGGCCGCGATAAAGACCGTAGCGAATAGCGCCGACCCGAGCAGCACCAGCGCCGGACTGGCCAGCGCCGGGCTGCTGAACAACAGGGTGCAGTAACCGCATTTTGCCCACAGCGGATCATGCCCATGATGCTGGTCAGCGCCCGCTACCTGGCTGGCCGGGTGCTCGCTGCAACCCAGCCCGGCGGACCCGGTCGGTGGTGCAGGCACCAGCCACTGCGACAGCAGCGGGCCGACACAGAGCAACAGCATGGCCAGCAATGCCGGCCTCAGCCCCCTGCGACGGTTAACTAGCTGTGCTGGTGTCTGCATGGATCAACGCCCGTGAGTCCTGTCGCGATTATTGCAGCCGCGCCAGGACGCTCCTTGTTCCCGGTCAAGACAGCCACCATCAGTGCTGATGGGCGGTGTTCTGGGTAGTTGGCTCAGCCATGGCTGCGGGCGCCTCGACTTGCACCGCAACCTCCACCTCGACCTTGCCGGCCTTTTCAAAGCTCAGGGTCAACGGGAAACGCTCACCCACCTTGGCCTGTTGCTGCAGGCCGAACAGCATCACGTGGTAGCCCATGGGCTCGAACTTGACCGCGCCACCGGCGGGGATTGCCACGCTCTGCACCTGCTGCATCTTCATCACCCCATCGGCATGCACGTGCTCGTGCATCTCGGCCTTGGCGGCCACCGGGGTCTGCAGGCTGAGCAGGCGGTCGGCCTCCAGGCCCTGGTTGTGCACCACGAAGTAGACCGCGGCGGTCGGTGCCACCGGCGGCATGGCCCGCGACCAGGGGTGCTCGATCTGCAGCTCGCCCACCTGGTATTCATGGGCGTTGACCAGCAGGCTGGTGCCGAGCAGTGCAGCCAGGAACAGGGTTTTCTTCAACATGCGGACGCTCCAAAAATCATCGGGAGGAGGCGCCGAGCGATCTGCTACGGCGCGCGATAACGAACTCGTCGATTGGCCGCCGGCGCGGCGCCAACCGACTCAGCGGCTGCCCTGGGCAGCATCAAGCGGGAAGGTTTACCGAAGTCAGGCGAGCAGCGGGGAGGCGCGAGGGTTGGCCGAGGGCCAGAGATAGCGGACGGGACGTGCGACCAGGGCGGGCGCGGTCAGCGGCGGACGACTGGCCGCGAGCAGCCCGAGCAGGCCGAAAAAGGCGGCGAGGATGATCGCGCTGAAGGTCGAGCTGAGCGAGCAACCGGAACCCGTGGCCGGGTTCAGTGGCGGGATGCCGGAGCGGCTCAAGTCCGCGCCGGCGCCGAAATTGCCCTCGAAGGAGCAGTACTGGCCATCCAGGCCGCTGAGCTGCAGGCCGGCCATCTGGCCGTGGCCAATGCTGCAGGCGAGCGCACTGAACAGGACGCTGAAATACAGCATCCAGGCGATCAGCGAGCGGTCGGTGCGGGCCAGTTTCATGGGCGCAACTCTAGCAGCTGGCGCCCGCAGCGGCATAGAAGGCTGCCGTGGTCGATTGCCGCAGCGCGGCCCCTATGCCGGCCAGGGCGCCTGCGCCAGCAGTGCGGCGCAACGGACCTGGACGAATTCGCGCAGCAGATGCACCGGCTTGCTCAGTTGCGCGCGGTGGGCGCAGATCAGGTTGAGCGGGGTCGCCTCGCCCTGCCACCCCGGCAGCAGCACCTTGAGCCGGCCGGCCTGCACATCGCCCGCCACATCCAGCCAGGACTTGTATACCAGCCCGGCACCCGCCACCGCCCACCGGCGCACCACATCGGCATCGTCGCTGACCCGGTCGCCGCCGACCGTCAGGCTCTGCTCGCGCTTGCCGGTGTGGAAGCGCCAGCGTTCGTGCACCCGCCCGCCGAGCATGTAGAGCAGGCAGTTGTGCTCGGCCAGCGCCTCGACGCTCCGCGGTTCACCGTGACGCGCCAGGTAGCCCGGCGCGGCGCAGAGGACCCGGCGGTTCCCCGCCGCCACCGGCAAGGCGACCAGACTGGAATCCTCCGGCGCGCCATAGCGCAGGGCAATGTCCACCGGCTCGCGAAACAGATCGGTAACCCGGTCGCCGAGCAGCAGGCGCAACTGCAACTGCGGGTGAGCCAGTTGGAACTCATCGAGCCAGGGCAGCAGGATGTTGCGACCGAAATCCGACGGTGCCGACAATTGCAGCAAGCCGCTGATGCCAACCTTGCTACCCGCCAGTTGTTGCCGGCCATCGTCCAGGCTTTGCAGGGCCAGGCGGGCGTGAACCAGGAAGGCTTCGCCCTCCGGGGTCAGGCGCAGGCTGCGCGTGGAGCGCACCAGCAGATGCGCCTGCAGGTGCTGCTCCAGGCGCTTGAGCGCGGCGCTGGCCACCGCTGGCGAGATGTCCAGTACCCGCGCAGCGGCGGACAGGCTGCCGAGCTCTGCGGTGCGCACAAACACCTGCAGGTCATCAAAGTGCAGCATGGAAACCCCAGCATTTTCAAAAAAATATTGAAAGAGACTCTATTCCTACCCTGTTTTTCATCCATATGAAATAGCCGAGTATGGCCATCACCTGGTCAGCGGGCCATGCCCGCGCCTACAGCCGCCCCACACATCAGAGATGCCATGAAAGCCATTGCCTACTACCACTCCCTGCCCGCCGAACATCCCGAAGCCCTGCAGGACATCCAGCTGGCGCAACCCAGCCCCGGTCCGCGCGACCTGCTGGTGCAAGTCAAAGCCATCTCGGTCAATCCGGTGGACACCAAGATCCGCAGCAATGTCGCCCCGGAAAACGGCGAAGCCAAGGTACTCGGCTGGGATGCCAGCGGCATCGTCCAGGCCGTAGGCAGCGAGGTGACCCTGTTCCAGCCCGGCGACCAGGTGTTCTATGCCGGCGCGATCAACCGCGCCGGCGCCAACAGCGAGCTGCATGTGGTGGACGAACGCATCGTCGGCCACATGCCGCGTAGCCTGCCGTTCGCCGAGGCCGCAGCCCTGCCGCTGACCGCGATCACCGCCTGGGAGCTGCTGTTCGAGCGCCTGCAGATCGCCGAGGGCTCCAGCGACGTGGGCCAGAGCCTGCTGATCGTCGGCGCCGCTGGCGGGGTCGGTTCGATCCTTACACAACTGGCCCGCCAGCTCACCGGCCTGACCGTGATCGGCAGCGCCTCGCGCCCGGAAACCCAGGCCTGGGTGCGCGAACTCGGCGCCCATCATGTGATCGACCACAGTCGGCCGCTGCACGAAGAACTCCAGCGCATCGGCATCAACCAGGTGACCCACGTCGCCAGCCTGACTCAGACCGACCAGCACTTCGATCAACTGATCGACAGCCTGGCGCCGCAAGGGCGCCTGGCACTGATCGACGACCCACGGCAGCCGCTGGACGTGATGAAGCTCAAGCGCAAGAGCCTGTCACTGCATTGGGAGCTGATGTTCACCCGCTCGCTGTTCGAGACCGCCGACATGATCGAGCAGCACCGCTTGCTCGAGCGGGTCGCCGAACTGATTGATGCCGGCGTGCTGAAAACCACCCTCGGCGAACACTTCGGCACCATCAATGCGGCCAATCTGCGCCGCGCCCATGCCCTGCTGGAAAGTGGCCAAGCGCGCGGCAAGGTGGTGCTCGAGGGCTTCTGAGTCCGTGGCGTTGCCGGCCCCGGGCAACGCCGATCAGCGGCATGTCGAACGCAAAACGTCATGCCGATTGAGCGGTCAAATAAGACGTGAAGCATCCTTACGAGGTGAGCATCATGCAACGTCTTATCCCCTTAATGCTCGGCGCAACCTTCGGCGTCGTGAGTGCCGTATGGGCAGAACCACCTACCGAGCAAAACCCCGAGCAAGTGCAAGCAGTTGACTACCACTACGGCATGTCACTGGATATCCAGAAAGTCATCGATATCACCGACAACTCGGACAAGGTCGGTGTGGTGCCCGCCACCATCACCTACCTCGACAGCAACGGTAAGCTGCACAAGCTCAACTACCTGGAACTGGGTCGCTTCGACAGCGGTGACTGAACCCGAGCCCCCCGCTGGCGCCTGCTATCTGCTGATTCTCCGATACGCGGGCTGCCAGCGTGGCTCTGACGTTCGGCCTCCAACAATCGGCAATCGGCCGATAAGCGACTAGACTGCCAGTACGCTCGAGGCCTGCCACTCAGGTTACGGCATGCCCAGCGGCCTCTCGCTAACCTGCGACTCATCGGTGGTAAGGATGCGTTCCGATCTAATAGTCCCGTTGCGTCTGGCCGGCGCTTACATCCTGTTCAGCAGCACCTGGATTCTTGCCAGCGACGCCCTGCTGATGGCCGCGGTCAACGACAAAGCCTTGAGCAGCCAGCTGCAAACCGTCAAGGGCATGCTCTTCGTACTGCTCAGCAGCCTGCTGATCTTCTATCTCAACTTGCGTGACCGCCGCGCCCAGCGTGTACTGCTCAACGCCCTGACGCACAACAGCCGCCTGTTGCAACAAACCCAGCGCACGGCCCGACTCGGCAGCTGGGAATATGACGGCCACTTCCACTGGAGCAGCGAAGCCCTGTCCCTGCTCGGTCGCGACCCAGGCAGTGCACACAGTGGCACCGAGCAATTGCTCAGCTGGCTCTACCCGGCCGAGCGACCGGCCTTGCAGCGCTCCTTGCAAGCGCTGCTTGAACAGCACAAACCGATGGCGGTCAGTGCACGCCTGCAGCGACCTGAACAGCAGCAGACCGCCTGGCTGATGCTGCGCGGCGAAGCGGACGCCAATGGTCAGATTCTCGGCACTGTGCAAGACATCAGTACCCAGAAGCGCGACGAATCCGCCCTGCGTGAAAGCGAGCAGCGTTTCCGCCAACTGTTCGAGCAAACCCCGCGGATTGCCGTGCAGGGTTACGACCGCGAACGCCGGGTGATCTATTGGAACCAGGCCAGCGCCCAGCTCTATGGCTATAGCCTGCAGGAAGCCATGGGACAGCGCCTGGAAGAGCTGATCATCCCGCCAGCCGCACGCAGCAAGGTCGTCAGCGCGATCAACCGCTGGCTGCTCGGTGGCCCGCCGATTGCCGCCGCCGAGATGCAATTGCAGCGCAAGGACGGCAGCATGGTGTGGGTGTACTCCACCCAATCGATGCTGAACAACAGCCGCGACCAACTCGAGTTGTACTGTATCGACATCGATCTCAGCGAACAGAAGCAGATCAATCTCGAACTGCAGTCCAGCGAGGAGCGTTACCGCGAACTGGTCGAACAGCTGAGCCATGTGATCGTGCAGACGGACACCAGTGGGCACCTTATTTTTCTCAACCCGGCCTGGGAAAAGCTCAGTGGCTATGCCGGCTATGAATGCCTCGGCCGACCGTTGGCACAGTTTCTCGACAGCGCAGGTGCCGCAAGCTTCAACCAGCAGCTCAGCGCCATCGACAACGGCCAGCAGATCGATCTGCGTGGCGAATTCCGCCTGCTCACTCGCCAGGGCCAACTGCGCTGGATAGACATTCAGTTAAACCACAGCCCATCGAACAACCTGCTCAACGGCAGCCTGCATGACATCCATGACCGCCACCAACTGCAGCAACTGCAGCACGCCCGCAACGCGGTTCTCGATGAACTGCTCGCCCGCCTCCCCCTGGCGAATATCCTCAACGGCATCAGCCGGCGTTTACAGGATCTCAATCCGCTCATGCGGGTGTCGATCATGCTGCTGGACGCGCAGCGCCAGTGCCTGGATCTGGTCGCCGCACCCAGCCTGCCCGAGCCGTACCGGCAGGCCATCGACGGGCTGCCGGCGCAGCTCGAACTCGGTTCATGCGGCCACGCCGCCTGCAGCGGCGAACTGGTGATCGCGCAAGACCTCGCGACTCATCCCTACTGGCAGGCGTTTCGCACCCAGGCCCTGGCCGCCGGGTTACATGCCTGCTGGTCGCTACCGTTCAAGGATGAGAACGCTCGGGTACTCGGCACCTTCGGCATCTACTACGAGCAGCCCAAGCGGCCGAGCCAGGCCGATATAGCCCTGGTCACCGAGTTCACCCGCCTGGCCAGCCTGGCCGTACAACAGCTGCAGCGATGAATGCTGCATGCCGACGACCACCAGTCGCCCAATTGATCCATGTCAGAAATAATTCATCGGCCGGAACTAGACTCAGCCGCCTAACCCGTGGAGGTGTCGCTCATGAACATCGGTATCCAGCCACTGCACAAAGCCGAAGGGGCCTGCTGGCAGGTCCGCTTCGCCAGCCATAGCGTGACCTTCCGCAGCGAAGCCGAAGCCCGTCAATTCGTCGCCACCCTCGAAGCACGCCTGCAGGCCCCGCATCAATGGCCGAGCCAGGTGCAGCGCGCAGCCAGCTGAGCCGCTGAACACCGGGCGGCCCGGGCGGCGTTCCGTTCGGAGCGCAGCGACAGCCCGCCGGGATCTGTGCCACGCCGATGAACCCTGCTGCACTGCCTGCGGCGAGTGGCAGCCTAGGGTCGGGGATTGCTCGAGGTCATGGCTCAGGGCCCAGGGTGTTTGCAGGCTACCGCAACAGCCGGGCGTTTCTTACCAGCCTGGATGGCCGCCAGGTGCTCCGCCCAGCGGGTAAAGCGCGAGCAGAGCACGGCCAGCGTGGCGCACCCGCAGATCACCAGCGCCATCGGCCAGGCACTGCCGTCATGCAGCGCGCCGACCAGCGCCGCTGCGCTGGCGGCTATGCCGAACTGCAGGCAACCGAGCAATGCCGAGGCGCTGCCGGCATGCGTGCCCTGGCCGGCCATGGCGCAGGCCGAGGCGTTCGGCAGGAGAATGCCGAGACAGGCGATGCAGCCGAACAAGGGGATCAGCAGCGGCCACAGCGCCGCCGGCTGAGCAGCCGCGACCGTCAGCAACAGCAGCGCGCAGGCCAGATAGAACCACACCGTGCGCCGCAGCCAATAGCCCGGTCCGTGCCGTGCCACCAGCCAGGCATTGAGTTGCGCCACCAGGATAAAGCCCAGGGCATTGCTGCCGAACAACCAGCCGTAGTGCTCGGCCGGTACGCCATACAACTCGATGAAGACGAAGGGCGAACCGGCGATGTAGGCGAACATCCCGGCGATGGACAGGCCGCCGGTCAGCGCATGACCGAGAAACGGCCGGTCGCCGAGCAGCCGCCGGTACTCGCCCAGCGCGCCGCGCAACGGCGCTCTCGGCGCGTCGGCCGCCAGGGTCTCCGGCAGCCACAGCGCCACCCCGAGCCAACTGAGCACGCCGAAGGCGAACAGGCAGACGAAGATCGACTGCCAGCCGAGCAGACTCAGGAGCAGGCCACCGGCCAGCGGCGCGAGGATCGGCGCCAGGCCCATGACCAGCATCAGCTGGGAGAACACCTTGGCCGAGGTGATCGGATCGCACAGGTCGCGCACCACGGCACGGTTCACCACCATACCGGCGCAGCCACCGAGGGCCTGGACGAACCGCGCGGCGATCAACCACTCCAGGCTCGGCGCCAGCGCGCAGGCCAGCGAAGCCAGGCAGAACAGCAACACCCCGGCGAGCAGCGGTTTGCGCCGGCCGAAACGGTCGGCCAAGGGCCCATAGATCAGTTGCCCCAGCGCCAGGCCAATGAAATAGGCGGCCAGCGACAACTGCACATGCTCGACGTCGGTGGCGAAGACCCGCGCCAGGGTGGGGAAGCTCGGCAGGTAGAAGTCGATGGCCAGGGGGCCAAAAGCGCTCAAGGCGCCGAGGATCAACAAAAGGCGGAGTGGCATGGGCTTCCAGGACAAAAAAGGTAAGTGTTCGCCCGGCACCATGACCAAGGCATAGGCTGGTTCAGCGGCAAGCTGCATTCAAGGTGCAGCCACGACATTTGCACCGCGTAACCTGCGTGGTCCGCCCCATCCCCTGCGTTGCGATCCCCGCCTTGGTGCCGGGTGTGCCAGCCAGCGCTCAATGGTCGACCAGGCGCACCAGGTCTTGTCCGCCAACAGGACATCGCCCCACGCGCCTGATCCATCCTAGGATTCGGCAGTCTCCTCTGCGACCTGGTGGCGCCCCTTGCTCAGCTTGGCCGCCCAGGACTCCACCAGCAGGTAGAACATCGGGATCAGGAAAATCGCCAGCACGGTGGCCGCCAGCATGCCGCCAAGCACCCCGGTGCCGATCGAGTGACGACTGGCCGAACCGGCGCCAGAGCTGGTTACCAGCGGCATGACGCCGAGGACAAAGGCCAGCGAGGTCATGATGATCGGCCGGAAACGCAGGCGCGAGGCTTCCAGCGCCGACTCGAAGATGCCCATGCCCTGCTGCCGGCAGAGCACGGCGAACTCGACGATCAAAATCGCGTTCTTCGCCGCCAGGCCGATCAGGGTGATCAGGCCGACCTGGAAGTACAGGTCGTTCTCGATGCCGCGCAGCCACACCGCGAGGATCGCGCCGAACACCGCGAACGGCACCGCGGTGACCACCGCCAGCGGCAGGGTCCAGCGCTCGTACTGGGCGGCCAGGATGAGGAACACCATGATCAGACCGAAGACGAAGGCGCTGCTGCCCGAGCCCTGGGTCGCCAGTTCCTGGAAGGCCGAGCCGGTCCAGCCGATGCTGTAGTCGCTGCCCAGCACCTCGCTGGCCACCTCCTGGATCGCCGCCAATGCGTCGCCCGAGCTGTAGCCCGGTGCCGGGCCACCGAGGATCTTCGCCGCCGGGTAGACGTTGAAGCGCGCATAAGTATCCGGGCCGAGTATCCGCTCGACCTTGACCAGGGTCGACAGCGACACCAGCTCGCCCGCGGCCGAGCGCACGTAGACCTGGGCCAGGTCCTCCGGCTTGCGCCGGAACTCCGACTCGGACTGCAGGCTGACCTGGAAGGTACGGCCGTACAGGCTGAAGTCGTTAACGTAGTAGCTGCCGAAGGTCGCCTGCATGGCGGTGAACACGTCGCTGATCGACACCCCCAGGGCGCGCGCCTTGGTCCGATCCAGATCGATGTAGTACTGCGGCACGTTGGCGCTGAAGGTGCTCTGCACCCCGGCCAGTTCCGGGCGCTGGCGCGCCGCGGCGAGGAAGGCGCCGACCCGTTCCGCCAGCTGTGCGGTGCTGCCGCCGCTGCGGTCCTGGATGTAGCCCTCGAAACCACCGGTGGTGCTCATGCCGGTGATCGGCGGCGGATTGAAGGTCATGACCACGCCGTCCTTCTGCGCCGCGCCCATGGCCATGAACGCACGGGGCAGGTTGCGCGCATCCAGCTCCGGCGTGGTCCGCTCGCTCCAGTCCTTGAGCGGCACGAAGGACACCCCGGCGTTGCTGCGGGTGCCGAAGGTGAGGATGTCGAAACCGGCAAAGGTCACCACGTCCTCGACCGCCGGGTGCTGCATCAGCTGCTCGGTCACTTCGCTGGTGAGCTTCTCGGTGCGGGTCAGCGAGGCCGCCGGCGGCAGGAAGTAGGCATTGATCACGTAGCCCTGGTCCTCATTGGGCACCAGGGAACTGGGTACCCGGCCGAACAGCACGACCATCAGCGCGATCATCGCGCCGAACAGCAGCAAGCCCACCGCCGAGCGCTTGAGGAAAAACTGCACGCCAGCGGTATAGCCCGCGGTCAGGCGATCAAATCCGCGGTTGAACCAGCGAAACACTGCCGCCGGCTCCTGATGCCCCGGTTTGAGCAGCAGGGCGCAGAGCGCCGGACTCAGGGTCAGCGCGACCAAGCTGGAGATCACCACCGACACCGCGATGGTGATGGCGAACTGTTTGTACATCTCCCCGGCCAGGCCGCCGAGGAAGCCCACCGGCACGAACACCGCACAGAGCACCAGGCTGGTGGCGATGATCGGCCCGGTGACTTCCTCCATCGCCTTGATCGACGCCTCGCGCGGGCCGAGCTTGTCGCTGTGCATCGAGCGCTCGACGTTCTCGATCACCACGATGGCGTCGTCCACCACGATGCCGATGGCCAGGACCATGCCGAACAGGGTCAGCAGGTTGATCGAGAAACCCAGCAGGTACATGCCGGCGAAGGTGCCGATCAGCGACACCGGGATCGCCAGCAGGGGAATAAGCGTGGCGCGCCAGTTCTGCAGGAACACGAAGACCACCAGCACCACCAGCACCAGGGCCTCGACGAAGGTATGCAGCACCTCCTTGATGGACACCCGGACGAACTGGGTGGTGTCGTAGGGAATCTTGTAGGTGATGCCCTCGGGGAAGTTCTTCGACAGCTGCGCCAGGGTGTTCTGCACCGCGGCGGCGGTGTCCAGGGCATTGGCGCCCGGCTGCAGGTAGATGCCGAAGGCGGCATTCTGCTGGCCGTTGAGCGAGGTCATCAGCGAGTAGTCCTGGGCGCCCAGCTCGACCCGCGCGACATCCTTGAGCAGCAGGCTGGCGCCGGTTTCATCGGAGCGCAGGATTACGTTCTCGAACTCCACCGGGTCGGTGAAGCGGCCCTGGGTGGTCACCGTGTAGGTGAAATCCTGGGCCTGCTGCAGCGGCTGCTGGCCGAAGCTGCCGGCGGCGAACTGCGAGTTCTGCTCGCGGATCGCCGCGACCACGTCACTCGGGGTCAGATTGTACTGCGCCAGCTTGTCCGGGCGCAGCCAGATGCGCATGGAGTAATCCTTGGAGCCGAACTGGCGGGCATCGCCGACGCCGGGCAGGCGCTTGAGCTCGTCGATCACGTTGATCAGCGCGTAGTTGCTGATGTACACCGGGTCACGCGAGCCGTCCGGGGAAAACAGCGTGACGACCTGGAGGATGTCCGACGACTTCTTCTCGACCCTGACCCCCTGCCGACGGACCTCTTCCGGCAGCTTGGCCAGGGCGGCCTGCACCCGGTTGTTGACGTCGATGGTGGCCTGGTCCGGATCGGTGCCGACCTGGAAATACACCGACAGGCTCATGCTGTTACCGCCGGAGTTGGACTGCTGGTAGATCATCCCCTCGACGCCGTTGATCGACTGTTCCAGCGGCGCCGCCACGGTCTCGGCGATCACCTGGGCGCTGGCACCAGAATAGGTGGCGCTGACCGACACCTGCGGCGGCAGGATCTGCGGGTACTGGGCGATGGGCAATTCGCGCATGGCCATCAGGCCGGCCAGCACGATAATGATGGAGATGACCGCGGCGAACACCGGCCGGTCGATAAAGAAGCGTGAGATCACCGGAAACGCTCCTCAGGGTTGCTTGGCAGCTGATGGGGCAGCGCTGGAAGCGGCTTCGGCAACCTTCACCGGGGCATCCGGGCGCACCTTGGGCAGCCCCTCGATGATCACCCGGTCGCCAGCGCTGATGCCGGATTCGACCACCCAGCGACCAGCCGAGGTGCGTCCGGTACTGACCTCGCGCATGCGTGCGATCCCCTGTTCATCGACCACATAGACGAAGGTGCCGCGTGGTCCCTGGGCGATCGCACGCTCCGGCACGGTGATCGCGGCGGGCAGGGAAATGCCCTTGACCAATACCCGCACGAATTGACCGGGCAGCAGTTTTTGCTCGGGGTTGGGCACCACCGCGCGGGCACTGACGGTGCCGGTGCCACGGTCGACCAGGCTGCCGGTGAAATCCACCTTGCCTTGCAACGGGTAGCGGGAACCATCGCCGTACAAGATCTCGACACTCATCTGCTCGCCCACCAGTACCAGCGCGCCACTTTGCAGGCCGCTGCGCACGCTCTCCACGTCGCTATCCGGGGCGGCGAAGTTGACGTAGATCGGGTCGAGCTGGGTGATATTGCTCAGCAGGCTGGCATTCGGGTCACCGGCCACCATCAGGCTGCCCTCGGACACGGTTTCCTTGCTGGTAATGCCGGAGATCGGCGCCGTCACCGTGCAGTAATCGAGATCGATCTGTTTGGACTGCACCTCTGCCTCGGCCGCCTGGATGTTGGCCTTGCTCTGCTCGAAGTTGGAGATCGCATTGTCCAGTTCACTCTCGCTGGCATAGCCCTTCTTCTGCAGCTCGCGAATACGCTTGAGGTCGCGCTCGGTCTGCCGAAAACGCGCCTGTTCCTGGGCCAGCGCACCCTTGGCCCGAGCCAGGGCGGCCTGGTAGGTGCGCGGATCGATGCGGAACATCACCTGGCCCTGCTTGACCGCGCTGCCCTCAAGGTAGGTGCGCTCCTGCAGGATGCCACTGACCTGGGCGCGCACCTGCACCTCGCGGAAGCCCGCCGTGCGTGCCGAGTACTCGAATACCAGCGGCAGCGGACCCACCTTGACGGTCTCCACCAGTACTTCAGGTGCAGGGGGGGCCTCAGCGGCCTGGGTCATGGGCGCCAGCGCGCCATAGGCTAGCCCCCCGAGAACAAGCACGAGGTGACGGACAAAATACATAAGGCTCTCCGGAGCAACACGATGCGCACAACACAAAGGAGACGATGCTAATTACATTCAATACTGTTTGTAAACAGAACATCGTGCCGAAATTCATTACACTCTGTTCCCCAAACAAGAGCCTAGACAGAATCCACCTGACCGTCATGCGCAGAACCAAAGAACAAGCCGAACAAACCCGCAGTGCCATCCTCGTGGCTGCCGAGACGCTATTCCTGGAAAAAGGCGTGGCCCACACCAGCCTGGAACATATCGCCCGCCATGCCGGTGTCACCCGTGGTGCGGTGTATTGGCATTTCGAGAACAAGGCTCACCTGTTTCATGAGCTGCTCAGCCAGGTGCGCCTGCCGCCCGAGCAAATGGCCGTGCGCCTGAGCGCCTGCGCCGAGCGCGATCCCCTGCTGGCGTTGCGCGAGCTGTGTATCGAGGCCATCGAGAACCTCGCCCGCGACCCGCAGAAGCAACGCATCTTCACCATCCTCCTGCGCCGCTGCGAATTCACCGACGAACTGCGCGAGGCGGAGCAGCGCCACGCCGCCTTTATCAATCAGTTCATCGCCCTGGTCGAACACCAGTTCGACCAGCCCGCGATCAAAGCGCGCCTGCAGCCAGGCATGAGCCCACGCCTGGCATCGCGCACCCTGCATGCGATGATCATCGGCCTGTTCAGCGACTGGCTGCGCGACCCGACACTGTTCGACCCACTGAGCGACAGCGCGCCGATGGTCGACGCCTGTTTTCGTGGCCTGGTGCGCGATTGGAGGCAAGGAGAGGCAGTGCAGGAGGGATGACGCTTTTTTCATTCACCACGCGATTGCGTGGATGGGGACGCGATTGGAAGCAAGCAGAGGCCGCGCAGGGAAATGGTGCTTATTTCATCCCCCTGCCCGGCTCGCACAGCCCAATCAAAGCCGGGCAAGCGCATGCCTTGCACTGCCCGCCCCAGGTTGCAGCCGGGCTTACTCTCCCGGGTCAACAGCCGTGGGAGCATGAGCGCATCAATTGTTGCCCAGGCCCGCCCCATAACCCGCTTCGGCAATGGCAATGATCAGCTCATCGCTCGACAAGCTGCTGACCACGCGCGCCTCACCGCCTTGTAACTTGACCTTTACATCGGCAGCCGGATCACGCGCCTGCAAGGCCTCGGTGATCGTCTTCACGCAATGCTCGCATGTCATGCCTTCGATTCTGAGTATGTGAACCTTTGATGCTTGCATCTACAACCTCCTGATTGAATGTCTGACCCCTTTGCGGGAGGCGCTCAGTTTCGGCCCTCCCCCATGGGTAAGGTCAAGGGATAAAACAAAACTTGACCTTACCCATAGGTCAAGGTTGATCCTGTAGCGGAACTTAAACGGAGGCTCCTGCATGTCCAGCCTGACCACTTTCGACCTACCTATCACCGGCATGACCTGCGCCAGTTGCGCCGGCCGCGTCGAACGCGCCTTGCGCAAAGTGCCCAACGTCGCCAGCGCCAACGTCAACCTGGCCAGCGAACAGGCGCGTATCGAGGCACCGGGGGACAGCCTGGAGCAGTTGCTAACCGCCGTTGCGAGTGCCGGCTATGCAGTGCCCAGCGAACGCCTGGAGCTGGCCATCGGCGGCATGACCTGCGCCAGTTGCGTCGGCCGCGTCGAGCGTGCCCTGGCGCAACTGCCCGGCGTACTCACGGTCAGCGTCAACCTGGCCACCGAGCACGCGCTGCTGCAGGTCACGGCGGGTCTCGACCCGCAAACCCTGCTGCAGGCAGTCGCCAAAGCCGGCTACACGGCCACCCTGATGGACAGGGACACGCCCGCCAAGCCACTGGCCGAACGTCACTTGCAGCGCGAGCGCTGGGCCCTGGTGCTTGCCTTGCTGCTCACCGCGCCCCTGCTGATCCCGATGCTGGCGCAGCCGTTTGGCGCCCACTGGATGCTGCCGGCCTGGCTGCAGTTCGCCCTGGCCACACCGGTGCAGTTCGTCCTCGGCGCGCGCTTCTACCGCGCCGCCTGGCTGGCCCTGCGCGCCCGTGCCGGCAACATGGATCAACTGGTCGCCCTGGGCACCAGCGCCGCCTATGGCCTGAGCCTCTATCAATGGGCAAACACCCCGAGCGGCACTATGCCGCACCTGTACTTCGAGGCCTCGGCGGTGATCATCAGCCTGATCCTGCTCGGCAAATACCTGGAAAGTCGCGCCAAACGGCAGACCACCAGCGCCATTCGAGCCCTGCAGGCACTGCGCCCGGATCAGGCGCTGCGTCTGCGCGATGGCGTCGAGCAGTGGGTGGCACTCAGCGCCCTGGTCCTGGGTGATCAGGTGGTGGTCAAGCCCGGCGAGCGCTTCCCGGTCGATGGCCTGGTGCGGCAAGGCCAGAGCCATGCCGACGAAGCCTTGATCAGCGGCGAGAGCCTGCCGCAACCGAAACAGCCGGGCGACAAGGTTACCGCCGGGGCGATCAACGGCGAAGGCCGCCTGTTGATCGAGACCACCGCCCTGGGAGCGGAAACCGTACTGGCCAAGATCATCCGCCTGGTCGAGGACGCCCAAGCGGCCAAGGCTCCGATCCAGAAACTGGTGGACAAGGTCAGCCGGGTATTCGTGCCGACCGTGCTGCTGCTGGCCCTGGCCACCCTGCTGGGCTGGCTGCTGTTCGGCGCCACCCTGCAAACCGCGCTGCTCAATGCCGTCGCCGTGCTGGTGATCGCCTGCCCCTGCGCCCTCGGCCTGGCCACCCCGACGGCGATCATGGCCGGCACCGGAGTGGCCGCGCGCCACGGCATCCTGATCAAGGACGCCGAGGCGCTGGAAGTGGCCCATGGCGTCACGGCAGTGGCGTTCGACAAGACCGGCACCCTGACCTCCGGCACGCCACGCATCGCCCACATGAGTGCGCTCGATGGTGACACCACCACCCTGCTGCAACTGGCCGGCGCCCTGCAACGCGGCAGCGAACACCCGCTGGCCAAGGCCGTACTGGATGAATGCACGGCCCAGCAGTTGCCGCTGGCCGAGGTGGTCGACAGTCAGGCCCTGGCCGGACGCGGAATTGCCGGGCGGATCGGCGAACGGCAACTGGCCCTGGGCAACAAGCACCTGCTCGAGGAGGGCTGGCTGCACAACCCGACCCTGGCCGCCGAGGCCCTGGCCTGGGAAGCCGAGGGCCGCACCCTGTCCTGGCTGATCGAACAGGCACCGACACCCCAGGTGCTGGGGCTGTTTGCCTTCGGCGACACCCTCAAGGCCAGCGCCGCCGAGGCCATCGCCCAGCTCAAGGCGCAAGGCATCAGCAGCCACCTGATCAGCGGCGACAACCGCGGCAGCGTGCATGCGGTAGCCAGCGCCCTGGGCATCGATGCGGCGCATGCCGAAGTGCTGCCGGCAGACAAGGCGGCGATCATCGGCGAGCTGAGAGCAACCGGGGTGGTGGCGATGGTTGGCGACGGCATCAATGACGCCCCGGCACTGGCGGCCGCGGATGTCGGCATCGCCATGGGCAGTGGCACCGACGTGGCCATGCATGCGGCCGGCATCACCCTGATGCGCGGCGATCCGCGCCTGGTGCCGGCGGCGCTGGACATCAGCCGGCGCACCTACAACAAGATCAGGCAGAACCTGTTCTGGGCCTTCATCTACAACCTGGTCGGCATCCCCCTGGCCGCCGCGGGCCTGCTCAATCCGATGCTCGCCGGTGCCGCCATGGCCCTGTCCAGCCTCAGCGTGGTGAGTAATGCGCTGCTGCTGAAGACCTGGAAACCCAAGGACCACGACTGACCCGCAGGGTGGGCTCAAGCTCACCCTGCTCAACTGCAAGCCCAAGGACCACAGCCCACGCCAGCACATTGGGAGTCAGCCATGAATATCGGCCAAGCCGCACAGAAGACCGGCCTCAGCGCCAAGATGATCCGCTACTACGAAAGCATCGAACTGCTGCCGGCTGCCGGGCGCACCGACAGCGGCTATCGCCAGTACGGCGCGCAGGACCTGCATCGCCTGGCCTTTATCAAACGCGCCCGGGACCTGGGTTTCTCCCTGGCCGAGGTGGCCCAATTGCTGACCCTGTGGCAGGACCGCCAGCGCGCCAGCGCCGACGTCAAGGCGCTGGCTGCCGGGCATATCCGTGAACTCAACCACAAGATCGCCGAGCTCAGCAGCCTGCGCGACACCCTGCAGGACCTGATGCAACACTGCCAGGGCGACGACCGTCCCGACTGCCCGATCCTCAAGGATCTGGAGTCCGGCGGCGCCAAGCACACGGCCAGCAATTCGTAGGCGGTCACTCGCCGCAGGCAGTGCACCATGATTTACCGGCGCGGCAGAAAAGCCGGCGGGTTGTCGCTGTGCTCCGAACGGACTGCCCTACGGCTCGATCGAACTCCGCAGCGCCGCGCAATCCACGGCGAAGTGATCGGCCAGTTCCGGCCAGGGATTCTGCGTCAGGTTGACCAGCACACTGCAGGCACCGGCGGCGCGGGCGCACTCCAGGTCGAAGCGGTAGTCACCGACCATCACCAGTTCGTCCGGCGTCACCTGCCAGCGCTCGGCCAGGTGCAGCAGACCGCCGGGATGGGGCTTGGGCGGCGCCTCGTCGCGACCGAGAATATCGCCGCTGGCGAAGCAATCGCCCAGACCGATTGCCTGCAGGGTCACCAGCGCCAGTTCATGGGCGTTGCGCGTGAGGATACCGAGCCGGCAGTCGCGGTCTTTCAGGGCGCGCACCAATTCGATGGCCCCCGGCGCCGGTTCAGCGCTTAGCGCCAGTTCGCGCTCGTGCTCCAGCAGCCAGGCGTACTTGGCGGCCGCGACGTCCTCGGGCAAGGCCGCCAGGTGGTGGAGAATGTCGTGTTCCAGAGGGATATCCAGCGAGCGCTTGATTGCCTCGAAGTCATGCACCGCCAGGGTCAGGGTGCCGTCCATGTCGAACACCCAGTGGCGCGCCGCGTGCAACCTCATTTCCAGTCCTCGCGCACCCGAGTCAGGCCTTCCTGGGCCACCGAGGCGACCAGTTGGCCCTGACGGTTGAAGATGCTGCCGCGGGAGAAGCCGCGGGCGTTGCCGGCCCAGGGGCTGTCCATGGCGTAGAGCAGCCAGTCGTCCATGCGCAGGTTGCTGTGGAACCACAGCGAATGGTCGAGACTGGCGACCTGCATGAACTTCTGCCAGACCGACACCCCATGGGGCAGCATCGAGGTGGTCAGCAAGTTGAAGTCGCTGGCATAGCCGAGCAGGTACTTGTGCAGCTGCGGGTCGTCCGGCAGCTCGCCGGCGGCGCGGAACCACACATACTTGACCGGCTCGCCGGGCTCCGGGGCAAAAGGGTTGTCGACCGTCACCGGACGGATCTCGATCGGCTTGTCGCTCACCGCGCGCGCGCGCATGCGCTCGGGCAGCGAGTCGGCGACCAGCCGGGCCAGTTCGGTTTCCGACTTCAGCTCTTCCGGTCCCGGCACATCCGGCATCAGGTTCTGGTGGTGAAAGCCTTCCTCGTCGTACTGGAAGGAGGCGCTGCAGGTGAAGATCGGCTTGCCCTTCTGGATCGCCGTCACCCGGCGGGTGCTGAAGCTGCCGCCATCGCGTACCCGGTCGACCTGATAGACCACCGGCAGGGCGGAGTCACCAGGACGCAGGAAATAACCGTGCAAAGAGTGCACGTGGCGATCCGCCTCGACCGTCTGGCTGGCCGCCGACACGCACTGACCGAGCACCTGACCACCGAACAGCTGACGAAACCCCAGATCCTGGCTGACGCCGCGAAAGAGGTTCTCTTCGATGGCCTCCAGGCTCAACAGGGCGACCAACTCGTCCAGTACCTGACTCATGCTTGTTCTCCAATAACCGCTAAGAGCGCGGCAAACGTAATTCGGGATAGGCCGGTAGCGAGCTGAGACGCTCATCCCACACCGCCCGACCAATAGTGAAATGGTAAAGACTTTGCCAGCGGCTGTCGGCAAGTCCTAGCAATTCATGGACCGAATCATCGAAATAGCAACCGATGCCCGTGGCCGATAGCCCCGCCGCCTCGGCTTCCAGATAGAGCAACTGGCCGATCTGCCCGCATTCCCAGTACAACCGAGGATAGCGCCAGGCGCCGCCTTGCAGGGCCGTGTCGAAACGACTGAGCATGGCCAAGGCGACGCAACCATCGCTGGCGATGTCCTGACCACAGGAGAGGAACTCCGCCAGGCCGCGGGCATCGCCTGCAAGCAGGCGGTACAGCGGCAATTGGTCGTGTGCCCGCTGCCAGAGAAAATCCTCGCGCAGCCCGGGTTGAGCCTGGCCATCGACCCGCGCCAACCAGTACAGGCCGGGTTCAAGACCCTGCACGCGGTGGACGAACACCAGCAGGTCGACCTCGGCCGCCTCCCCGGTCAGGGCGAAAGGCACCGGCGAATTGGCCGGCAGCAGCCGCTGCAACCAGGCAAACAACAGCTCGGCGTGAATCCCGCTCTTGCCGTCCATGGCTTGTGCGCTGCGCCGCCGATGCAGGATCGGCCGCAGCGCCAGGCCGGGATTGTCCGCCTGGGCGCGACCGACCTCGACCTGCCAGGGCGGCGCAGCCATGGCCGGTGCACGGCACAGCGCCTGCACCCGCGCCAGCTCAGGCCACTCGTGGTACTGGCGTGACAGGCGATTGGGCTGGCCCTGCAGCTCCAGCGTCGCCAGCCCGTTCAACAACCCCTCCGGCAGGGCAAACTCGACGGCCTGGGCCGGACCTATCCAGAGCAGGCAGTCGACATGCTCGGCCTCGGCAAAACCGTCGCGGTCCAGGCCGAACACGCCGTCCAGCCGCGCCTCGGCCACCCCGCGCAGCAGGCGCACCTGCCAGCCCAGCGCGCTGGCGGCAAGCGCCAGGCCAGCCAGGGCGTGGCCGAGGTCGTGCTGGCAGTAGCGGTAGGCCCGCTCGCCGTACTTCCACGCCTCGCGCCAGGGGATGCTGGCCAGCGCCAGCAGGCAACCGCCCACCGGCAACGCCTGGGACAATTGCGCGGCCAGCGGCGCCGGCAGCTCGGCGCGCACTTCCAGGGCGTGGACATCCGCCGTGTAATGGACCAGCAAGGCCTGGTCCTGCAGGTCGCCGGCCGGCAGCAGCAGATACGCCTCGGTCGGGTGCAGATTACCCGACGACGGATTGACCCGCAGCGCCCAGCGGCTGTCGCCGGCCTCCTTCCAGGCCGACAGCGCCAGGCTGTCATACAGCAGCTGCGACAGGCTGGCCCGATTCAGCGGCGCCGGCGCGCCCAGCGGCGCGGCGAACACCGCGTCGTAGTCGGGCGACTCCTGCAGCGGCCGCTGCCACAGCTCGATCAGGCGCGCGCCGCGGTAACGCCGAAAGGCGGCCGGCTGGGTCGCCCAATCCAGCTGCCCGGGCCCGGGGGCGAAGCGTTGCGGCTGGTGCTTGCTCAACTGGTGATAGGCGCGCAGCTGCTCGAGCGGGCTCATCGGCTGGCCTCCCAGTCGGCGCGGTCCAGGCGATACAGCCGATGCCGTGACAGGCGATGGCCGGCGGGCAGCAGCGGGTGGTCGAAGTCGCCAGCGGGATCGGCGCGCATGCCGATGGCGCGCATCACCGCCAGGGACGCCAGGTTGCCCTCGCTGGTGAAGGCCACCACCTGCTCCAGGCCGAGCCGGGTAAAGGCGCAGTCGAGCACCGCCCGCGCCGCCTCGCTGGCCAGGCCCTGGCGCCAGTGCTGGCGGCCCAGCCGCCAGGCCATCTCCACCGCTGGGCAGAAGGGCGCGGCGAAGCCGACCGGACGCAGGCCGGTGAGGCCGACAAAGGCGCCGTTGTCCTTGCGCTGCAACGCCCACAGGCCGTAGCCGCGTTCGGCGAAATCCGCCTCGATGCGCTGCAGCAGCCGGTCGCTCTGCGCGCGGCTCAGGCACGCCGGGTAATGGCGCATCACCTCGGGGTCGGCATTCAGCGCGGCGAACGGCTCGCGGTCCTCGCTGCGCCAGCTCCGCAGCAACAGGCGCGGGCTCTGCAGTTCGATGGTCTCGGCCATGGCCACTCCACTTGAGTCGGGTCGGGCAGCGCCGCCATACTCAGACGCTGCGAGAAAAGAGCCCCATTGTATGCGCCTGCCACTGGTCTATCACGACGACTACAGCCCGCCCTTCCCGGCCGGCCATCGTTTTCCCATGGAAAAATTCCGCCTGCTGCGCGATCACCTGGTGGCCAGCGGCCTGGTCAGCGACGCCGAGCTGCGCCGCCCCGAACTCTGCCCCACCGAGGTGCTGGCCTTGGCCCACTGCCCCGCCTATATCGAGCGCTACCTGAACGGCGAGCTGGCGCACGCGGACCAGCGCCGCCTCGGCCTGCCCTGGAGCGCGGCCCTGGCACAGCGCACCGTCCGCGCGGTGGGCGGCTCGCTGCTGGCCGCCGAGCTGGCCCTGCAGCATGGCCTGGCCTGCCACCTGGCCGGCGGCACCCATCACGCCCACTACGACCACCCGGCCGGTTTCTGCATCTTCAATGACCTGGCGGTGATCGCCCGCTACCTGCTCGAAGCCGGCAAGGCGCAGCGCGTGCTGATCTTCGACTGCGACGTGCACCAGGGCGACGGCAGCGCCCGCCTGCTCGCCAATATCCCGGAGGCGATCACCGTCTCGCTGCACTGCGAGCAGAACTTCCCGGCGCGCAAGGCCGAGAGCGACTGGGACATCCCGTTGCCCCGGGGCATGGGCGACGACGACTACCTCAAGGTGGTGGACGACGCGCTGAACTACCTGCTGCCGCTGTACCAGCCGGACATCGTCCTGTACGACGCCGGTGTCGATGTGCACCGGGACGATGCCCTCGGCTACCTGCAACTGACCGACGCCGGAGTCGCCGCCCGCGACCGAGCGGTGCTCAACCACTGCCTGGGCCGCGACATCCCGGTGGTCGGCCTGATTGGCGGCGGCTACGACAAGGACCGCCACGCCCTGGCCCGCCGCCACGGCATCCTCCATCACAGCGCGGCCAGGGTCTGGACCGAACGCCAACTGGGCTAACCAGAGCCGGCGCCGCTGGGTGGAGCGGGCCGTACAGGCTCAGCCCATCACCGGTAAAACGGCGCGCCGCGACAAGCCGCCAGCCGGCAGCAGGGATCCGCCAGCCGCAGGCCCGCAACAGCCCCCCGACCCATCAGTGGCTATGCTTATCCCAGTGCCGAAGGCGTTTTCCAGCCAGGAATGTTCCAGGCTGGCGAGCCTCTTCGGCCGAGGAGGCTCACCATGCAACTGATCACGGTGAACATCGACAAGCCGGAAGAGATCAACTTCATCTTCGGCCAGACCCACTTCATCAAGTCCGTCGAGGACATCCACGAGGCGCTGGTCGCGGCCGTGCCCGGGATCAAGTTCGGCATGGCCTTCTGCGAGGCCTCGGGCAAATGCCTGGTGCGCTGGTCGGGTACCGACAGCGCGATGATCGAGCTGGCCCAGCGCAATGCCCAGGCGATTGGCGCCGGCCATTGCTTCATCATCTTCCTCGGCGCGGGCTGCTTTCCGCTGAGCGTGCTGAACAGCATCAAGATGGTTGCCGAGGTCTGTCGGATCTTCTGCGCCACCGCCAATCCGACCGAAGTGGTGCTGGCCGAAACGCAGCAGGGCCGCGCCGTGCTCGGCGTGGTCGACGGCTACTGCGCCCAAGACCTCGAAGGCGACGACGACATCCTCTGGCGCAAGAACCTGTTGCGCCAGATCGGCTACAAGCTTTGAGAGGGTCTGAACAAACTCTCGCCTGCCACGGCGTGCGCGATGTCCAGCCCCCCTGAGTAACAGCCAGGCCGCCAGGTTTGGCCCCGGGGCTATCGATGGGGGACAGCGAGGTGTGGCATGAAAAGGCTCTTTCTCATTCGTCATGCCAAGTCGAGTTGGGATGACGCGGCGCTGGCCGACCGCGAACGCCCCTTGAACGAGCGCGGCAAGCGTGACGCACCGAAGATCGGCGAACGCCTGGCCAGGCGCGAGATCAAGCCCGACTTGATTCTGTCGAGTCCCGCCGTGCGGGCGCTGACGACGGCCAAGATCATCGCCGGCAAGCTCGATTACATGCGCAAGCACATCGGCGTCGATGAGCGGCTGTATGCCGCCCAGGCGGATGACCTGCTCGAGATCATCCACGCACTCGACGATCACCTGCAGTGCGTGATGATCGTCGGCCACAATCCAGAATTGAGCGAACTCGCCCAGCGCCTGAGCGGCGAGATCGACCACCTGCCGACCGGCGCCGTTGCCGAGTTCGGCTTCGCGGCGAAGTCGTGGGCTCAGATCGGCGCCTGCCCCGTCGCGACAGTGGCGCTCGATTTTCCAAAGAAACCGTAGCGCCGATTCCCGCGCCCGCGCGGCGACCAGAGGTTGTGGAAATAACCGGCGCCGGCGCGAGTCCGCCTGCAGCCGCTCGCGGCAAGCTGCGTCAGGCGAAAATGTGGGCGCTAAGTGCGCCAGTCGCCCCCGTCTTACACCTCGGGCAACGGCATCCGGCTAGGCACCCGGGCGGCGCGTTCGGAGCCCGCCTCCCTCCAGAAAAGGCTCATAGGGGATCACCGCGCCGACCGGCACGCGCCGCCAGCACCCGGGTCGCGCCCTGGGCCTTGCGGGTGAACCAGAGCACCCGGCTCACGCCCCGGGTGATCGCCACATAGGCCAGGCGCAGGCTTTCATCGCTCATCGCCTGGTCGTAGCTGTTGCGGAAGAAGCCCGAGTAGGCGTAGAGCGCATTGCGCAGCGGGTGCGGCTCCACGGGTGGGCAATCGTCGACGATGATCGCCACTTCGGCCTGCAGGCCCTTGGCCCGGTGGATGGTGTAGGCCTTGACCGGCAGTTTCTTGTCCAGCTGGGCCTGAATCGTCTGCAAGGGTGCGTTGCGCCGGCTCAGCAGCAGCACCGCAGTGCGATCGGCCATGCTGCGGCTGGCGACGTGTGCGCACTCGGCCTCGATTACCTTCAAGAGTTCCGGCAGGCGCGTCTTGATATCGAAGCCCTTCACCAGCTTGACCCCGTGATCCCCCGGCAGCATGGCCTTGAACGCCTTGCTGGTCTTCACTTGCTTGCAGGCGACGCCCGCGAGCACCGCCTCGCCGTCGCGGATCACCGGCTCGATGGAGCGGTAGTTGGTGGCCAGCATCAGCAGCGCGCTGCTCTTCGCCTTGCCCTTGCCCGGGAAGTGCTTGTCGAAGTCCATGAACAGTTCCGGGGAGCTGCCGCGCCAACCATAGATCGACTGCCAGTCGTCGCCGATCGCCATCAGGCTGACCGCCGTGCCCTGGCGCGCCAGCGCGCGGTGGACCGCCTGCAGCCACTGGACGATCTGCGGCGAGATGTCCTGGAACTCATCGATCAGCAGGTGATTGAACGGCGCCAGCGCCTCGGCCGGGATGCCCGGCGCAGCGCCAGCCAGACGTTCGCCGAGCGCCTGGAAGGCGCCATCGAAGGTCATCAAGCCCTGCTCCTGCAGGCAGCCCGCGAAGGTCTTGCAGAACAACACCAGGGCCTCGACAAAACTGCGCTCGCGAGCGGAGCAGGACAGCGCCTGGATATCTATCTGCTCGGGGCGGATGCCGATGCTCTGGATAAAGCCGGCCTGCACATAGAAGGCCTCGAACAGCGGCAACGCGGTGAACTCCCCCGCCAGCTTGAAGCCATCCATCGGCGCCTTGGCCACCCGTGGCCGCTTGCCGTCGCCGCTGTCAGCCGGCGGTGCCGGCAACCCCAGCAGGCTGTGCACGCGCTCGCGAAACACCGGTTCCTCGGCGTAGCACTGCTGGTAGGCCTGCTTGAGCAGGCGCTGCTGGGCCGGACGCAGGCGCGCAGCCGTCAGCGGGTTATCCAGTTCACGGGGCGCGCCGGGCGCATCATCCAGCTGCTCGAACCAACGCGGATTGCTCAACGCCTGCTTGGCCAGCACGCCCATGGCCGAATGGAAGGTGCGCACGCACTGGCGGGCCTGGGCGGCGTCGAATGGGTACTGCCAGAAGCCCAGCACCCGGAGCAGCTGCGCGCGCAGCTCGGCGCAGGAGGCATTGGTGAAGGAAATCACGGTCAAGCGATCCGGCTCGATGCCCAGATGACAGAGCATGAACACCACCCGCAGCACCAGGGTGGTGGACTTGCCCGACCCCGCCCCGGCGAAGATGCGGGTGAGCGGATGGCGACCGAGGATCATCGCCCATTGCTCGTCCGAAGGCGCACTGATCACCCCTGCCGCTGCCGCCTGGGCGACCCGCTCGCGCATGGCCTCGACCTGCGCCGCATCGACCGCCAGCAACGCCGGCCCGTAAATAGCCGTGCTCGCCGGCGGGCCGGGTTTGCCACGCGGCCTGGCCGGCTTCTTCCCAGCGCCCGCCTTGCCCTTGCCCGTCGCCGCCCCGGCCTTCTTCGTCCGGGAACGCGGCTTCTTCTGTGACACCCCCGCCTCGCGCTCGGCGCGCAGATAGGCCGTGGTGCGCGGGAAATAACGCGCCAAGGCGCCGGAGAGAAGCAACTTGTAACGCCCGACAGCAGTCAGCATTCGACGATTACCACCCTGGGCATGATGTAGATGACTGAATGATAAGTGTTTTTCGCCGGGGACTGACAACCACTGGGACAACGGCGCGAACAAGAGGGGCCAGCCTGCCAGCGCGGCAAGGCGAATTTTATCGGAGGTTTTGGCGAGGCCGTCGAGGCTCAGGGGTGGCGCGACTGAGCGGCAGAGCAGGACCAGTCGCAGGCAGTTGCCCTCGACTGATGCGGGTCGGCTGGGGGCCTTGGTGATCGGCAGCTACCGACCACACGCGGGCCGTCCGCCCTATAAATCAATCCGCCCCCTTTCCTTCTCTGCCTGTTTAAGCGCGGGCGCCCGGGGTGCCGCGAGCGTTCTTCTTCTGCAGGATCATCGAGGCTTCGTTGTAGGCATTCTGGAAGGCGTCGCCGCCGATCCAGACCACTGCCGCGTCTTCGTCTTCATCGTGGAAGATCCCCCGATAGGTGATCAGCAGGCCCATCATGAAGTCGGTCGCCGCGTCTTCCGCTTCCTCAGCAACCACCAGCTCCAACACCGGGTATTGCAGGAACACCACGCACATCGCCAGCAGGCTGATGCCTTCGCCGACTTTCATCGCCTGGAACAGGTCGTCGAAATGCGCCGGGTCGAAACCGTTCTCTTCGATGTCTTTGAAGTCGAAGGTGCTCAGGTCGATTTCGACATCATCGAACGGCTCGTTGATCAGCGGATTGGCCAGCACCGGATGTACGACCTTGGCTTTGGAGGTGCCCGAGCGGCTCTGCTTGGCCTTGGCTTTGGCCCGCTGGGCGCGTTTTTTCTGTTTATCTGGAGAGGCCATGGAGGCGAGTTCCTTGTCCGGCGCAGCCATATTCATGGCCCGGGATAATCGTGCGCACATTGTATGCAGTCTTGGCCGGGTTCGTTGGCCAAAGGGATCAGATTTATTTTTCCTGATCAGTACAGGTCCAAGTTGCGCTGAATACTCAGTCTTCTGACGCAGCCAGTTGCTCCAGGATACGTGCGTAGTTCTCGAGCCCTTGCGCGCCGGTCACAAGGTGGCGGTGGTTGAAGATCACCGCTGGGACACCGCTGATACCTTTGCTTAACCAGGCTTTCTCAGCAGTACGCACCTCGCTGGCGAAGCGCTGATCCTCAAGAATGGCCAGCGCTTCTGCGCGTTCCAGCCCGATCTCAGCGGCCACATCGGCCAGTACGTTATTGTCCGACAGGTTCCTGCGATGGGTGAAGTGAGCGACAAAGAGGGCCTGTTTCAAGTCGTGCATGCGCGCTTGCGGATCAGCCCAATGCAGCAGCTGATGGACGTTGAATGTGTTGTGCATGCGCATGTCATCGGCAAAGCGGAAGTCGAACCCTACGTTTGCGCCGGCTTCTGTTATCCGCAGCCGGTTCTCTTGCGACTGCTCCTTTGAAGCCCCGTATTTCTCCGTCAGGTGCTCGCGCAGGTTCTGGCCCTCGGGCGGCATGTCGGGGTTCAGCTCAAACGGATGCCAATGCAGTTCATAGTCTGTGCCGCTGACTTCCAGCGCTTTTGCCAGTTGCCGGTAACCAATGACGCACCACGGGCAAACGACATCAGAAACGATGTCGATATGTAGTTTTTTTGAGTTGGCAGTGGTCATAGTCGCCCCTTGGCGTGCATGCAATGGGTTGCAGAATATCCCGTAGGATGGCGTTGAGCGCAGCCATACCCATCATCGGCAGCCAGGCCGAACAGAAATACAGCCAGTATTGAATGGCTGTTTCGGCTTAAGCCCGTAGTCAATAATGCGCGCCGGCCAAAGGGGACAAATTTATTTTTCCTGCATTAAACGCCCACTTTCGGCCAGGAGCGGCCATCCACAGGGCAATGACCGGCAGAGTCGATCGTGATCGTCCTACTCGAATCATTGTTAATGATCAGGTGGCGCAGAGCTCTCACGGCGCTATAGCTATCCCATTTACTGGTAAGCGCCGGCAGCGTAGGTAAGTTCGTAGCTGTGGCTATATATCTCCAGGATGTTGCCGAAGGGGTCTTCCATATAGACCATGCGGAACGGTTTCTCGCCGGGAAAGTACTCGCGTACCGGCATGCGCTGCTTGCCGCCGGCGGCGACGATCTTGGCCGCCAGGCCTTCGACGTCAGGGTCCTGTACGCAGAAGTGGAATATGCCGGTCTTCCAGTATTCGAAGTTGTTTTCCGGTTTTACCGCATTGCGGAATTGAAAGACTTCCACGCCAATGCGGTCGCCGGTGGACATGTGAGCGATTCGAAACGAGCCCCAGCCTGCGCCAAATACGTCGGTACACATGACACCGATGGCTGAGTCGTCCTCGCTGATGGTGGTCGCCGGCATGATCAGGTACCACCCCATAACCTCGGTGTAGAACTTCACGGCGGCGTCGAGATCGGTGACCGACAGGCCTATGTGGGAAAAGCTGCGTGGGTAGACGGAAGACATGACCAATACCTCGTGTTGAGTTGATAGTGGTCAGTCTAGAAGTGCCAGTCCATAATAAAAATAACGACAATGTTATAGTTTCAATAAGAGCTACTTATGCTTAATCCGCAATGGCTACGTACTTTTACGACCCTCGCCGAGCAGGGCAATTTCACGCGTAGCGCCGAGCGATTGGACTTGACCCAAGCGGCGGTGAGTCAGCATGTGCAGCGACTGGAGGAGCGTTTAGGCCCGCTTTTGATACGTCGCCCGCGCCAGCTCGAACTCACACCTGCCGGGCGTTCTTTGCTCGAATACTGCGCAGAGGTCAATGCAGCCGACCAACGCTTGCAGCGGCGTCTGTCAGAGCGCGACGCGGAGCGCGGTGAGATAGGGTTGATCTGCCCTGGCAGCATAGGTTTGGCCCTCTACCCACTGCTGCTGGAGTTACAGCATGCCCACCCAGGCCTGAGCATTCGACAGCGTTTCGCGCCGGATCGTGAAGTACTCGATGCCGTGCTGGACAACCGCTTTGAACTTGGACTGGTGACGCTCAAACCGGACGATCCGCGTTTGAGTGTGAGTCGTTTCGCAGAGGAACCACTGGAACTGGTAGTACCGGCCGGTGAGAGCGTTAAGTGCTGGGCTGATCTTGAACGCCTTGGTTTCATTGATCACCCAGATGGCCAGGCCATGGCCGGTCGACTGCTTAGTCGCTATTACCCCGGCGCGCCTGGGGTATGCAGCCTCCCTAGCCATGGTTTCACCAACCAAATCAGTCTGATCCTTGAACCTGTGGCTCGCGGCTTAGGGTTTACCGTATTACCGCGCTATGCACGCTTGGCTTTTTCACAGTCTGAATCCATTGAGGTCATTGAAGGAGAGCGACCGGTTGTAGATACCCTTTGGCTTTTGCATCGCGCTGAATGGCCACTATCTGCCCGAGCTGATTTGTTTATCCGGCGAGTTAAGGCGCATTTTTTGGTCCGCTGACCGGTAGTGCAAGGCCCCAAAAAGCAATCAAACATTACTAATAGCTTTAAGAGTGGTTCTGCTCACTGTTATTGGCTGTGTCTGCTTTTGGCCGATTTCTGCCGGTTCCCACCGGCAGCTTTGGGTCGAGTGCCGTCGGTCATCGGAGACCATACCTTGCCCCAAAAACGGCGCCTCACACGCCACAATATCCAGGCCGGATCCTGCACGGGCCCGCCAGCAATGGCATAGTGAAAGCATGCCGGCGTGCCCGCTCCGCCATCCTGCCGCCAGTGCGGGAGCGCCCGCCCTGACCGGCAGGCTTGTTCGCGCAGCCGGAGCGCGCCTGCCCACTGCTGGCATACCGCTAACCGTCTGACGCGCGACACCGTCGGCACGCGGTAGGAGGCATACGATGAATGACCTGTCCGCACATCACCCGGGGCGCTGGTGGCACAGCTTGACCGATGGCCGAATCCAGTGCGACCTCTGCCCTCGTGACTGCAAGCTGCGCGACGGGCAGCGTGGCGCCTGCTTCGTGCGCATGCGCGAAGGCAAGCAGGTGGTGCTGACCACCTACGGCCGCTCTTCCGGCTTCTGCATCGACCCCATCGAGAAGAAGCCGCTCAACCACTTCCTCCCCGGATCGGCGGTGCTGTCCTTCGGTACTGCAGGCTGCAATCTCGCCTGCAAATTTTGCCAGAACTGGGATATCAGCAAATCGCGGGACATGGATCGCCTGATGGATCAGGCCAGCCCGCAGCAGATTGCCCTGGCGGCGGAGAGCTCGGGCTGTGCCAGCGTGGCCTTCACCTACAATGACCCGGTGATTTTCGCCGAATACGCCATCGATACGGCCATCGCTTGCCGTGCGCGCGGCATTCGGACGGTGGCGGTGACCTCCGGCTACATACACGCCGAGCCGCGCCGCGAATTCTTCGCGGTGATGGACGCGGCGAATGTCGACCTCAAGGCCTTCACCGATGACTTCTATTTCAAACTCACCGGCGCGCATCTGCAGCCGGTGCTGGATTCCTTGGTCTACCTGCATCACGAGACCGGCGTCTGGACGGAAATCACCACCCTGCTGATTCCGGACTACAACGATTCGAATTGGGAGATCGAGGCCCTGTGCGCCTGGGTACTCAAGGAGCTGGGGCCGGATGTGCCGCTGCACTTCACCGCCTTCCACCCCGACTTCAAGATGCTCGAAACCCCGCGCACCCCGCCCGCAACGCTCAGGCGCGCCCGGCAGATAGCCCTGGCGCAGGGGCTGCACTATGTCTACACGGGCAATGTGCACGATGCCGAGGGCGGCACGACCTTCTGTCCAGGCTGCGGCGCGCCTTTGATCGAGCGGGACTGGCACCGCATCCTCCACTACCGGGTGACTGCCGAGGGGCGCTGTCCGCAGTGCCTCACCACCATCGCCGGGCGCTTCGACCAGCATGCCGGCGACTTCGGCCAGCGCCGGATTCCGCTGCGGCTGAACCCTAACCCCTGAGCAGATGAGCGTCCTATCGATGGGTGGCAGCGACGCTGCGCCGTAGACAGTTCGGCGAACGCTATTGGCCAGTTGCTGCCCCTGACAATCGTCCTTCCCGGATCTGTCCCCGTCGTGGCCACCGTGAAAGCGCGCCCCCCCAGGGTACGCAAGTTGCCGAAACCTAGTCCGGCTACCAGCGCTGCTAAAATTCACGTATCAGTCCCAATCGCAATCTTGGAAAAGCAAGATGATCAGCAAGAGCCTGGTCTGTCTCTGGTACGACGGCGCTGCGCTGGACGCTGCGAAGTTCTATGCCGATACCTTCCCGGACAGCGCTGTAGGATCTGTCCATCGCGCGCCTGGCGACTATCCGGCGGGCAGGCAGGGCGATGTCTTGATGGTCGAGTTCAGGGTGGCGGGCATCCCTTGTCTCGGGTTGAACGGTGGCCCGGCGTTCAAGCACAACGAGACATTCTCGTTCCAGATTGCGACCGACGACCAATCCGAAACGGACCGCTTGTGGAACGCGATTGTCGGAAACGACGGCGAGGAAAGTGCATGCGGCTGGTGCAAGGACAAATGGGGGGTGTCGTGGCAGATCACACCCCGCGCTCTGACTGCCGCGATAACCGGCCCTGATCGAGCGGCGGCCAAGCGCGCGTTCGACGCCATGCTGGAAATGACCAAGATCGACATCGCGGCGATCGAGGCGGCGCTGAAGCGTTAACCCTAATTTGCTACCCATTGGGCCAAGATGGGAAAGGGGACAGCTTTATTTTCTCTGCGCCAATGATCGCTCCCGGCCGAATTCAGCCCCACTAATCAATCATCCTGCGTCAGCACTTTCAGCAGCTCGATCTCGGAGATCAGGTTGGAGTGTGGCGTGATATGGGCACCGAACTGGCGTTTGCCATAACCCAGGCACGAAGGCACGAACAGTTTGCGCTTGCCGCAGAGCTTCATGCCCATCAAGCCCTGGGCCCCCAGCCCTTGATCACCCGGCAAGTGCCGATTACCCACTGGAAGGCTTTGCCGCGAGCACCGGAGGAGTCTAACTTGCGGCCATCTTCGAGAAATCCGTTGTACGGGGTGGTGATCAGTACTTGTCGTCACCCTGCTGAATCTCTTCGATCACTAATTCGTTGCACACCCCCACCTCGTCTGGTCGCCTGGCCTGCTCGCAGCCGGATTTGCAGGGAAATCACTCGGCAGCCGGTTCCAGAACCGCCAGCAGTTCGGATAGGCGCGCATCCAGTTGCGCCAGCTCTGTGGCGGCAATCGGAGCCAGCAGCCGCGCCTCATTAGCAACATGAGCGGTCACCGCGCGGTCGATCAGCTCCAGTCCGGCCGGGGTCAGCTGCACCAGCATACTGCGAGCATCGCTGGGGTTTGCCAGGCGGCTGACCAGGCCAGATGCCTCAAGCTGCTGCAACTGCCGGGTCATGGTGCCGGAGGTAACCATCAGGGTCGAGAACAGGGTAGTCGGGGCCAGACGAAAGGGCTCGCCGGAACGGCGCAAGGTGGCCAGCACATCGAATTCCCAGAGGGTCAGACCAAAGCTTCTGAACAGCTTGTCCAGCTCGCGTCGCAGCAGCGCCGAGCAGCGCCCAAGCCTGCCGATCACACCCATCGGGCTGACATCCAGATCAGGTCGCTCACGGTGCCATTGCTGAAGAATTCCATCGACCGCATCCATCTGGCGCTGGATTGCCATTGGCTCACCTCTAAAAATTTATCTTGAACTCAAGACAAGTTGTTATTAGCCTCGCATTTTATCTTGAATGCGAGACAAATGCATGGACCGCTCCCTCTCACGCACCACTTGGCTGAATGTGCTGATCACCGCCTTGGCACCAGCCATCTGGGGCTCGACCTATATTGTCACCACTGAAATTCTGCCACCTGACCGGCCCTTTATCGCCGCGCTGCTGCGCGCCCTGCCGGCCGGCCTGTTGTTAGTGTTGTACAGCCGCTATTGGCCCAAGCGCAGCGAATGGTCGCGCTTGCTGGTGCTGGCGGGGTTGAATATCGGCTTCTTCCAGGCGCTGCTGTTTGTCGCCGCGTACCGTTTGCCAGGCGGGCTGGCGGCGGTGGTCGGGGCCATTCAACCGCTGCTGGTAATGGGCCTGGCGTGGTCGATGGATCGCCAGCGGCCGGCGTCTCTGGCAGTCGCCGCCAGCGTGTTCGGAATCGCCGGGATGGCCACCCTGCTGCTAGCGCCGGGGGCCAGTTGGGACCCGATTGGCATTGCCGCCGCCTTTGTCGGCACTGCCTGCATGGCCAGCGGCACCTACCTGACGCGGCGCTGGCGACCGACTGTGCCGCTGCTGGCCTTTACCGGCTGGCAGTTGCTGATTGGCGGTTTGTTGCTGCTGCCGGTGGCCTGGATGATCGACCCGCCGCTGCCGCAGCTAAGCCCTGTGCAGTGGCTGGGCTACGCCTACCTGTCGCTGTTCGGCGCACTGCTGGCCTATGTGCTGTGGTTTCGCGGCATAGCCCGTCTGGCACCGGTGGCGGTGTCCTCACTGGGGTTGCTCAGCCCGCTGGTAGCGGTGCTGCTGGGCTGGGCATTGTTGGGGCAGAGCATCACCGGTGTAGCGCTGCTGGGCCTGGTTGCGGTGCTGGGCAGCATCCTGGCGGTGCAATGGGCCGCGGCGCCAGCCCAGTCGAACAGCGCAGCAACCGCGCAGGCCACGCCGGCAGTTGCTGCGCCCCATGTTAAAGTCGCGCCTTGTGCAATTTTGGCCCAAGGCGACACATAACGATTATGGAACTCCCGGCATTTACTGGCGAACTGGAAGACTGGAGCACCCTGAACAGCAGCATCGGTTTTCCCGAGCTGCTGATCGGCAACGGTGCGAGCCGGGCGGTATGGAGCAAGTTCGCCTACTTCTCACTGTTCGAGGAAGCCCAGACCACCCGCAACCGTCCCCTTAGCGCGACCGAGCTCAGTGTGTTCCGGGCCCTGGATACCAGCAACTTCGAGCAGGTGCTCAGCGCCCTGAAGAACAGCATCCGGGTCAATGCCGCGCTGACCATCAACTCGTCGTCGCCGCGCCATCGCTACTTCGCCATCAAGGAAGCACTGATCCACGCCGTGCGCTCGGTGCATATCCCCTGGAGCCTGATGCACGCCAGCGGCCTGGAGCGGATCAACCGCGTGCTCGGCCAATACCAGACGGTCTATTCCGGCAATTACGACCTGCTCAACTACTGGGCCATCATGCAGACCCCGCAGGCGTTTGAAGACCTGTTCCGCGGCGCGGACTCGACCTTCGCCCCCGACAACTGCCAGCGCCAGGGCAAGGCCACGCGCATGCTCTACCTGCACGGAGGCATGCACCTGGTGAAAAACATCGATGGCAGCACACGCATCCTCAACTCGTCGGAAAGCACCCTGCTGGCCAGTTTCGCCATCAACCGGCTGGGCGATATCCCGCTGTTCGTCAACGAAGGCAGCAGCGCGGACAAGCTCAAGGCCATCCGCAGTTCCGACTACCTGTCGTTCTGCTACAGCCAACTGGCGCAACCCAAGGACAGGTTGTGCATCTTCGGTCACAGCCTGGCGGCGCAGGATCAGCACCTGATCCAGGCCTTGCAGCAGGCCGGGCTGCAGACCCTGGCCATCTCGATCTACCCGCACAACCCGCTGTTTATCGCCCAGCAGAAGCAGCACTACACCAGCCTGTTCGCCGAGCAGCAGGTTGAACTGCGCTTCTTCGATGCGCTAAGCCACCCGTTGGGTGATCCCGAGCTGCGCATCGCCGCCCCGCCAGCGCCCTAACGACTGCTGTCTGACCGCCCCTACCGGGCTCAACCCAGCCGGCGCACGGCGCTGGCTGAGGTCACCATCGGGACACCCCTTGGCCGCTCCTGGGTCAAGACCCGCAGCCCAGCCGCCCTGCCCTAGCCGACCCGTTCCGGCTGCCAGTCGCTGACGATGATCCCTGCTCGGCCTTGCTGCCTGCCGGCTCTTGCCGCCTGCTTGCGCGCGCTGATGCTGGCCACGCATTGGTCGTCGTTGTTGAGGATCACGATGCATTCCAGGCACTGGATGCACTCGTCGTAGTCGATGCGGCCATCACGCTCGATGGCGCCGATTTCGCAGTGGTTCTTGCAGTGCTGGCAGGGCTGGCCACAGGCGTCGATGCGCTTGAGCCAGGCGAACAGGTGGAACTTGCCGAGCAGGGCCAGGCCGGCGCCGAGCGGGCAGACGTAACGGCAATAGAACTTGTGCACGAACAGACCCAGGCCGAGCAGGATCACGGCGTAGAGCACGAACGGCCAGCTGCGCACGAAGAACAGGGTGATGGAGGTCTTGAAGGGTTCCACTTCGGCCAGGCGTTCGGCCAGGCTCAGGGAGTAGAAGGCCGCGAACAGCAGGCCGAGCAAGATCACATATTTGAGCTTTTGCAGGCGCTGGTGGCGGCGCTCGGATATTTTCCACTGCCTGATGCGCAGGCGCTTGGCCACCCAGCCGAGCATTTCCTGCAGGGCGCCGAAGGGGCAGAGCCAGCCGCAGAACAGGCCGCGGCCCCAGATGAACAGGCTGACGAAGGTGAAGCTCCAGAGGATGAAGATCAGCGGGTCCATCAGGAACACGCGGATATCGAAGTCGTGCCCCAGGGTCAGCAGCAGGGTGAAGATGTTCACCACCGACAGCTGGCCCTGGGCGAAGATCCCGATAAACCCCAGGGTGAACAGCAGGAAACCGCCACGGAACAGGTGAAAGCCGCGGCTGTGTGCGCTGATGCGCTGCTGGAAGATGAACACGCCGCTCAGCAGGATCAGCGAGCCCACCAGCACTGCGATCTGCCACCCGCGCTGCTGCCACATGCGCAGCCAGATGGGCGTCGGCTCGGCCTGGACGACAGCCTGCTGAATGTCGAACAGGCGCTGGTCGAGCTGGAACGCTCGGCTGAAGTGGCTGTTGCTCTGCACCAGATGATTGCGCCGCAGGCCGACGTTCAGTTGCAGGGCGGCGGGCTGCGCCGGGTTGAAAGCGGCGTGGGTCTTGATGCGGAAGATATGCGCGTCGACCTCCTGCAGCGGCGTGGCGAGCGTCGCCAGCACCTCGCCATTGTTGAAGTTCATGTCGTACAACTCGATGGCCTGGCCGTGTTGCATCAGTACCAGGCGGCCGGTTGCGGTGGCCGGGGTGAAATCGGCCGGGACATGCCGATACAGGCCGCTGGAGATGACCAGCAGCGCCTGTTCGCCGGGCAGCAATTGCTCGTTGAGCTGCTGCCAGCCGGCCTCGCCGAGCAGGTTGCGGCCAATGCTCGGGGCGTTGAGGTAGGCGAAATGCAGCTCGCTGAAGGGCGCCCTGTCGTCCTCCTGCTCGAACTCGGAGTAATCGCTCAACGCATGCCCCAGCGCCGCTTCGACCTCCTCGCGGCCCAGCGTCCAGCGCTGCACGTAGGCGCTGTCCAGCAGACGCTGCCAGTCCATCGGCGCATAGAGATCGCGTTTCGCCGTGGCCAGCGGCCCGCTGGCAAAGCCTTCGAGCAGTTGCCGGGCAACGCTCATGGCGGCCTGCAGTACGGTTTCATTGAGGATCACCACCGACACCGTGGCCTTGCTGACGCCGTCGAACTGGGTGGTCGACTCGCCGTCCGCGCTATCCGAGCGGCGTCCGCCGACGATGATCGGCCGGCTGATGGGCTGCTGCCGGTACTGCTCGACGAAGTCCAGCAGCGGCTGCATCCCCAGGCCATAGAGAAACACCGGCTCGTGGTGTTCGAGCACCCGCACCCCGGCCAGTACGCCCCGCAGATCCATGCCGATGAGCAGGCGGATGGGCTTGCCGGAGAAGCCCTGGAGGTTCGAGTAGTCGCTGGATTCGAAGGCGTAGCCGAGCAGTTCGTCGAGCTGGTAGACGCTGTAGACCGGCGGGGCCTCCTGCTTGGGCTCGATCCGCGTGGCCTTCGGGAACAGCTGCTGGATCTCCTCTTGCAGCGCCTCGGCGGCCAGCGGCTGGCTGAACAGCGCGCACACCAGCACCAGCACCCGCAGGCAGGCAAAGCGGCTGAAGCAGGATGGCATGGCGCGCCTCGTCGGTAGTGTCCCTGCAGCCATGCTATCCGGCGTGCAGCCGAGCACCATGCGACTTGCCGGCAGGTCAGGCGCTACTTCAGTCGTAGAAATGGCCAGGTCGCGACGCTTGGGCTTCTTGCGCCTGATCAAGCGTTTATTGGCCCGAGCGGAGTAGCCTTGGAACGACTGCCGCGCTAGACGGAGCAAACATGGCCAAGAAATTTCCGTTACAGCCCCCCCACCCCGAGCGCATCTGCTGGGGTTGCGACCGCTATTGCCCGGCCAGCTCGCTGGATTGCGGCAACGGTTCCGAGCGCACCATGCACCCGGCCGAGATGCTCGGCGAGGACTGGTACCTGTTCGGCGACTGGGGCATCGAGCCGCCAAACGAGGTCAAGCAGCCGAAAGATGAAGCGCTCTGAGCAGTCAGCGCAGCGACAACCCGCCAGCCGTTGTACCGCAGCGGTGAAACCAATGGTGCACTGCCTGCGGTGAGTGACACCCTAAGGAGTGTGGGTTGCTGAAGCGGCCCAATGATTGCCATCGGCAGTGCATCTCGCCGCTCGACGATTTGCGTCGGCCTGCGGCAAGCCGAAAACGCCGGCCCTCGGGTAGAATGCCCCCTTCCCCGCCACGACCAATGCCCCCGCCCATGACTGATTCGGCCCAGCACCCCGCCTCTAGCGTCGCCATCATCGGCGGCGGCCCCGCCGGCTTGATGGCCGCCGAAGTGCTGGCGCGGGCCGGGGTCAGGGTCGAGCTGTTCGATGCCATGCCCTCGGTCGGGCGCAAGTTCCTGCTGGCCGGGGTGGGCGGGATGAATATCACCCACTCCGAAGCCAAGGAGCCATTCCTCTCGCGCTACGCCGAGCGCCGCGCGGACATCGCCCGGCTGCTCGCCGAGTTCGATGCCGAGGCCCTGTGCAGCTGGATTCATGGCCTGGGAATCGACACCTTCGTCGGCACGTCCGGGCGGGTGTTTCCCACCGACATGAAGGCCGCGCCGCTGCTGCGTGCCTGGCTCAAGCGCCTGCGCGAACTGGGGGTGCAGATGCATACCCGCCATCGCTGGCTGGGCTGGCACCCTGACGGCGCCCTGCGCATCGCCGCGCCTGCCGGCGAAACCACGGTGCAGGCCGACGCGACCCTGCTGGCCCTCGGTGGCGGCAGCTGGGCGCGACTGGGTTCCGACGGCGCCTGGGTGCCACTGCTGCAGGCGCGCGGGGTCGAGATCAGGCCGCTGCAGGCGAGCAACTGCGGTTTCGAGGTGGCGGGCTGGAGCCCGTTGCTGCGCGACAAGTTCGCCGGCGCGCCGCTGAAGAACGTCAGCTTGCGCCTGGACGACGAAACGCCGCGCCCGGGCGAGTTCGTCCTCACCGCAGGCGGCGTCGAAGGCAGCCTGGTGTATGCCCTGTCGGCACGCATCCGTGAGCGCATCAACAGCCAGGGCACGGCCACGGTCTATCTCGACCTGCTGCCGCAGCGGCCGCTGGCCACGCTGCAAATGGCATTGGCCAAGCCACGCGGCTCGCACTCGATGGCCAAGCACCTGCACCGCCAGGTCGGCATCGACGGGGTCAAGGCTGCGCTGTTGCGCGAGCTGGCGCCGACCGACTGCTTCGCCGACCCGGCCCGCTTGGCCGCCGCGCTCAAGGCGCTGCCACTGACCCTGGTCAGGCCACGGCCACTGGACGAGGCGATCAGCACGGCCGGCGGCGTGGCCTTCGAGGCGCTGGACCCGCGGTTGATGCTCAAGCAACTGCCCGGGGTGTTCTGCGCCGGCGAGATGCTCGACTGGGAAGCGCCGACCGGCGGCTACCTGCTCACCGCCTGCTTCGCCAGCGGCCGGGCGGCGGGGTTGGGCATGCTGGAGTGGTTACAAAGCAAATGATAGCCGACGGACCGTAGGACGGTCCGGGCCGTAGGGCGGGACGGCGCGTTCCTCGTCGGCCCTAGGCTTTTCTGCCGCCCTTGGCCGGCTTGCCGCCGAAGCTCGGCACCTTGCGCACGGCCTTGACCGCAGGCGCGGCAGACTCGTCGCTTTCCAGCCAGCGGCCAAGGCTGGCGGATTTGCCGCCGCCGACCACTTTGGGTTTTTTCGGCTTCTTGGCTTTCTTCACCACCTGGCCGCCGGGCAGGGTCTGCGGCACGCGGTGGTCGGGAATGAAACCCGGCTCGTCGATGCGTTGCAGTACCTGCTGGGTCAGGGTCTCGATGGCCGCCAGCAGCTCCACCTCGTCGGCGCAGACCAGCGACACCGCTTGGCCCGTGGCGCCGGCACGACCGGTGCGGCCGATGCGGTGCACGTAGTCTTCGGCGACGGTCGGCAGGTCGAAGTTGACCACCAGCGGCATGTCGTCGATATCCAGGCCGCGGGCCGCCACGTCGGTGGCCACCAGCACCTTGACCTCGCCATCCTTGAAGCGTTGCAGGGCGCGCTGGCGGGTGGCCTGCGGCTTGTCGCCGTGAATCGCATCGGCGCTGATGCCATGGCGCTGCAATTCCCCTTCCAGCTCATCGACGCCCTTGCGGGTCTTGACGAACACCAGCGCCTGACTCCAGCGTTTGCTCTGGTACAGGTGCAGGAACAGCTCGCTCTTGCGCTTCTTGTCCACCGGCGTCAGCCACTGCTTGACCGACTTGGCCGCAGCGTTGCGCGGGCTGACCGAGATGCTCAGCGGCTCGTGCAGCATCTCGCTGGCCATGTCACGAATGGCTTCGGAGAAGGTTGCGGAAAACAGCAGGGTCTGGCGTTTTTTCGGCAGCGCGGCGAATACGTCCTGCAGCTCGCGGGCAAAACCCAGGTCGAGCATGCGGTCGGCTTCATCCAGCACCAGCACCTGCAGCTGGTTGAACTTCACCGCGTTCTGCCGGTAGAGGTCGAGCAGGCGCCCGGGGGTGGCGACCAGTACGTCGAGCCCCCTGCGCAGCTTCATCATCTGCGGGTTGATGCTGACCCCGCCGTACACCGCGTAGCTACGCAGCGGCAGGTCCTGGCCGTAGGTCAGAAAGCTCTGCTGCACCTGCTCGGCCAGCTCGCGAGTCGGCACCAGCACCAGGGCGCGCACCGAGTTGCTGGCCACCTGCGGCCCTTCCATCATCAGGCGCTGCAATAGCGGCAGGGCGAAGCCGGCGGTTTTGCCGGTGCCGGTCTGCGCCGCAGCCATCAGGTCGAGGCCCTTGAGGATCGGCGGAATGGCCTGGGCCTGCACCGGGGTGGGGGTGGCATAGCCGAGGCCGTCGAGGGTGCGTAGCAGGGGATCGATCAGGCCGAGGGAAGCGAAGGTCATGAGGGCAACCGGAACGTGGGACACGAATGTGCGAATGCGCGCAGTTTACCCTGCCCGGGAGCGGCGATCGCGTTTCTGTTGCACGGGTCGCGATTGGCATATGGGCCGGGGGACAGGTAGGGTGAAGCTCTATTTATGACCGAAACGGAAATCAACGGACCATGCAGATGACATCGAGATACGGATTCAGCGGGCGAGTGGCCGCCTTGTTGGTCATGGCCACGCTGCTCAGCGGCTGCGGCATCAACAACATTCCCACCTACGACGAACAGGTCAAGGCCGCCTGGTCCCAGGTGGAGAACCAATACCAGCGACGTGCCGACCTGGTCCCCAACCTGGTGGAAACCGTCAAGGGCTTCGCCAAGCAGGAGCAGGACACGCTGGTCGCGGTGACCGAGGCGCGCGCCAAGGCCACCTCCATCCAGGTGGATGCCAGCACCCTGGACAACCCGGAAAAAATGCGCCAGTTCCAGCAGGCCCAGGAACAACTGACTGGCGCCTTGAGCCGGTTGATGGCGGTCTCGGAGCGCTACCCGGACCTGAAGTCCAACCAGAACTTCCTGGCGTTGCAGTCCCAGCTGGAAGGCACGGAAAACCGCATCGCGGTGGCCCGGCGCGACTTCATCACCTCGGTCGAGCGCTACAACACCGAGATCCGCACCTTTCCCGGGCGCATCTGGCATAGCCTGATGTACAGCGACATGCCGCTGCGCGAGAACTTCGAGGCGACCACACCGGACGCGGAAAAAGCCCCGGAAGTGAAATTCTGATGGCAGTCACGCTACGCCTGCCGCTGCTCTTGCTGCTGTGCGCCTGTGCCTGGATGGCCCAGGCGCAGGAACCCGAGTTTCCGCCACTCAGCGGACGGGTGGTCGATCAGGCCGAGCTGCTCGATGCGCCAACCGAAGCGCGCCTGAGCCAACTGCTGGCGGCGCATGAGAAAGCCAGCGGCGAGCAAGTGGTGGTGGTCACCCTGCCAAACCTGCAAGGCGTTGCCATCGAGGACTTCGGCTATCAGCTGGGCCGGCACTGGGGCATCGGCCAGAAGGGCGAGGACAACGGCGCATTGCTGCTGGTCGCCCGCGACGAACGCAAGCTGCGCATCGAGGTCGGTTACGGCCTCGAAGGCCGCCTGACCGATGCGCAATCCTCGGTGATCATCAATCAGATCATCACCCCGGCCTTCAAGGCCGGTGATTACGCCAAGGGCATCAGCGACGGCGTGGCGGCGATCATCCAGGTGCTCGGCGGCGAGCCACTCGCCGCCAGCCCGCAACAGGAGGATAAAAAGGCCAAGGCGATCCCCTTCTTCGTCTTGCTGCTGCTCGTCATCGGCATGCTCGGTGGCGGACGCGGTGGCCGGCGTGGCCTGCTGCTCGGCGGGCTGTTGGCCGCCGGCATGGCCAGTGGCGGTTCGCGCGGCGGTTTCGGTGGCGGCGGTGGCGGATTTGGCGGTGGCGGCGGTGGTTTCGGTGGCGGCGGCGCTTCCGGCGGCTGGTAATTCAACTCAACGAGTAGACAGACCCAATGGCTTTACTGAATGAAAGCGAACAGCGCCAGGTCGCCGAGGCGATCAACGCGGTCGAGCGCGAGACCGATGCCGAACTGATCACTGTGCTGGCGGCCCAGGCGGACGACTACACCTACATCCCGCTGCTCTGGGCCAGCCTCGTGGCACTGCTGCTGCCCGGCGCGCTGAATTACTTTTTCGCCTGGCTGAGTGCCCAGGAGCTGCTGCTGGTGCAGTGGCTGACCTTCGCCGGGGTGAGCCTGCTGCTGCGCATCCCCGCGCTGACCACCCGCCTGATCCCCCGGGCGGTGCGCCACTGGAGGGCCTCCAACCTGGCGCGCCGGCAGTTTCTCGAGCACAACCTGCACCACACGACCGGGGCGACCGGCATGCTGATCTTCGTTTCGGAGGCCGAACACTATGTGGAGATTCTGGTCGACCGCGGCATTTCCAGCCGGCTGCCCGACGCCACCTGGCAGGCCATAGTCGCGGACTTCACCCAGCGGGTGAAACAGGGCCAGACCCTGGAAGGTTTTCTCGGCTGCATCCAGGCCTGCGGCGAGCAGCTCAAGCAGCACGTGCCGGCCACCCACGAACGCAACGAACTGCCCAACCACCTGGTGATCCTACCCTGACAATTTCAGGCAATCGAAGCGCTGCTGCCGGATCGAAGGCTAAAAGGGCCAGCAGCGTTATCTACACCACTCCCCTTGTTAACAGCGGCTGTTCAATCGCCCTGCTTACGGTTGATTGAAAAGTCTTTGTTCACCACCCGGATTTCTCGCTGCGGGAAGGGTATTTCATAACCATGTTCTTGTAGCGCTTCCAGAATCATCAACAGCAGGTCACCGCCCACACGGTTCTTACCGTCGTCGATGCCTTCCATCCAGAACTCGACGAACATGTTGATGCCGGAATCGCCAAAGCTGTCTATTTCACAATCGGGACGTTCCTCGAACGGCACGGCGTCGCCGCTGAACACCTGCGGATGGCTGGCAACTACCGCCTTGATAATCTCGACCAGCTTCCTGATGTCGGAATGATAGGCGACCGAGAAATCAACCCGATAACGTTGACTCTTGTCCTTGTGCGTCCAGTTGGTAAATATTTCGGCGATGAACTTTTCGTTCGGCACCACAATGTCTTTGCCATCGAATGTTTCCAGCGTGGTAGAGCGCATATTCAACTCGCGCACAATACCGGTGCGCCCGTCATCGAGCTCGACATAGTCGCCAATCGACACGGAGCGGTCCAACAGGATGATAATCCCGGATATGAAGTTGGACGCAATTGCCTGCAGCCCCAAGCCAATACCGACACCAATCGCCCCGCCAAACACCGCGAGCGTGGTCAGGTTGATGCCCATGACCTGCAAGATCAACAGGGAGATCAGGAAGAATATCGCCACCTCGAAAAGTTTCGCGGCCACTTCACGGGTGCGTATATCGAGGCTTTCCTGATGGGCGATGAATGTTCGCCCGGTTTTGCTGCTGATGCGCCCGAGCCAGAACAGCAGCGAACCGAAAATGGCCACGCGGGCGATACCGTAGACTGAAATCTCAATATTGCCGATGTTGACCGATATGGACTCGAGTATTGCGACCAAGTCACTGAGGATACCGAGCAGGTGCAGAAACAACAGCGGCATGCCCAGCCATTTGAATACCTCGGCCGCCAGCCGGTTCTGCACAAAGTTACGGATGACCGAATAAAACAGCAGCAATATGGCAACGGTCAGCGCTGACTGCACCAGCCAGCCCTGATGCAACACACTCTCACTCACTTCAACGGATATTCGCAACATCAAGATCGCGAGTACCGGAAAAATCAAACTGCCTACCTTGCCAATGAATTTACGCACGGGATGGGCCGCCGCCTCTTCCCGACTTACATCGAGGAAGGGGGCATATTTCCTGATGCGATTAGCCAGGCCCCAGGCCACCAGGTAGATCGCGAGAATAATGCCAACTTGCGTATAGATTTCCGGCTGGGAAAATGCCGCGCGGGCTGTATCAACAATGCTGTTAACCAGTTGAATGAGCTCGTCTATTATCATGTTGGCAACCCTGTATTCGACCTAATAGACGAGCCAGTCCCTCGACGTGTTGCTGTCGGGTTCCGGCTCAAGCGACCAGCGAACTACCAAACAGCCTAGTTACCCCTCACGCAAGCGTTGCAGTGTCTGCATCATCTTGGCCGCGGGGACCTTCTGTAGGCTGCACAGCAACGCATGGGAAACCCCGGCGATGCCATGCCGCTCGCGCAATAACGCGGCCATGAAGCAGGTCAGGTTGGCCGCCATTTCCGCATCGGCCAGCGCGCGGTGCGCCTGGCCGGTGTCCGGCAGTTGCGCCCAGCGATTCAGGGTACCGAGTTTGTGGTTGGGCGCCTGCGGCAACAGGCGGCGCGCCAGCAGCAACGAGCAGGCGAACGGCTGCACCCGCGTGCGCCGGATCAGCGCCAGCTCGGCATCCCAGAATTTCTGGTCGAAGGAGGCGTTATGCGCCAGCAAGGGAATGTCGCCGACGAAATCGGCCACCTCGTTCATCACCTGCGCCGCCGGCGGGGCGTTACGCAGCATGGCGTTGCTGATCCCGGTGAGCTGTTCGATGAAGGGCGGCACCCAGGCGCCGCTGTTCATCAGGCTCTGGTAACGCGCAACTATCTGCCCGCCTTCGACGATGACCACACCTATCTCGGTGGCGCGGGCCTGCTGCGCCGGCGACATGCCGGTGGTTTCAAAATCGAGGACGGCTATTGGAGCTTCGAGCATTTATCAGGTTCTCAACGACTATCAATTTCGCAACAACAGCGCACCTTCGATCGGCACATAACGACTGGCCGCACGGACCAGCGATTGCGCCGTCAGCCCCGGCACGCCGTAGGCCACGGCCTCGACCCCGTAACTGCTGCGGATCTTCTCCAGCAGCAGGTCGAAATCGCCATCGCCGGACGCCAGCACCACCTCGTCGACCCGCGGCGCGACGTCCATGATGTCGATGGTGATGCCCACATCCCAGTCGCCCTTGGCCGAGCCGTCGCTGCGCTGGATATAGGGCTTGAGCTTCACGGTAAAGCCGAGGTTGCGCAGGATCTGCTGGAACTGCTGCTGCTTGGCGTCGCCACGGTCGATGGCATAGGCATAGGCCTCGACGATCTCCCCGTGCTGACTGATGTCGGCCCAGAGCGCGGCATAGTCGAAGTGGCAGCCATAGGCCTGGCGCACGGTGTAATAGAGGTTCTGTACATCGGCGAATACGGCGATTTTCTTCACCAGCAATCCTCTTGGGGGTAACAAACGCCGCCCAGTATGCCAGATACGCCGGGCACGCTTGCCCGCATGCGCAACCTGGGCGCGCTGAATTTGGAGCGCATGGCGCGATCGGCTAGAGTGGCGCCCTGTTCACTCGACCGCGATCCCTGCCCATGAATGCGTTTGACGTCCTGCGCGATGCCTGGTTTTTCTTCAGCCACAACCTGCTGGCGATCGCCCGCCTGTGCTTGCCCCTGGTGGTACTCGAAGCTGTAGTGCAGCAGGTCGTCAGCGCTCAGCCCGGGAACCAAGCGGCGGTTTACAGCATCCTGGTGGGCCTGCTGTTCTATCCGCTGTACACCGCGGCGCTGATCCTGTTCCTCGATGCGCGCAGCCGGGGCGAAGCGCCAGCCAGCCGCGACCTGCTCGCCGCCAGCCTGCGCCTGTGGCCGAGCTTTGCCCTGCTGGCGGGCCTGAGCACCCTGGCGATCATGCTCGGCGCCTCGCTGTTCGTCCTGCCGGGCCTGTGGTTGATGATCAAGCTGGCATTCGCCGAGTACCTGCTGGTGCTGCGCGGGCTGAGCCCGGTACAGGCCCTGCATGAGAGTTTCGAGATAACCAGCGGCTATTTCTGGCCGATTCTGACCTGCGTGCTGTGCGTCATGCTGCCGCTGTGGTTGCTTGCCTGGGCCAGCCAGCCGGCCGAGGGCGCGCAACCGGATGTGCTGTTCAGCCTGCTGTTCGACAGCGCCAACGGCTTTCTGCAATTGTTCGCCACCGTGGTGCTGTTTCGCCTGTTCATGCTGCGCGCTACGTTGCCGTCAGTGGAATGAATCTGGGCGGCGCAGCGCAGATGGGGTTCGGCCCGCGATACCGACGGGCACACCAGCGCAGTGAGGTAGCGCAGGCCGGAACCGGCCTATGAACGGGACATCGAGCAGGCCTGAGCCCCTCACCTACTGCAGCCGCCTCCAGCCGCCCCCCGAATCTGCAGCAACCCGCGAGCCGCAGGCTGTCACTCGCCGCAGGCAGTCCACCGATGGTTCACTGGGACGACACACATTCGCCACCTCACGGTGGTCATGGTCACCCCCGCGATTCAACCACGGCGCGAGGGTTGCGGCTTCATGCCGGACAGGCGCGGCAGCAGCACCTGCTCGAACAGGCGCGGGAAGAATCGCGCCAGGATGCGCGCGCGCCAGTCGACGTTGGACAGGATCAACAAGCGCTTGCGCTTGAGCGCCGCCAGGTAGATGGCTTCGGCGACATCCTGCGGCGAGGCGACCTTACCCATTGCCAGCGGTGGCTGCGGGGCCACCGAACCGTCGCCGACCAGGGCGTTCTTGCGCAGGTCGGTGGCGGTAAAGCCGGGGCACACCAGCATCACGCTGACCCCGCTGTCCTTCAGTTCGTAGCGCAGGGTCTCGAACAGGCCATGCAGGGCATGCTTGCTGGCGTTGTAGGCGCTGCGATACAGCAACGGGGAGAACCCGGACAACGAACTGAGCACGATGATCTGCCCAGCGCGGGCAGTCAGGCTGGGTAGCGCCGCCTTGGTGCAATGCAGGGCGCCGAAGTAGTTGACCGCCATGACCCGCTGGAACACCGCGAGCTCGGTGTCGGCGAAGCTGCTGCGATGGGTAATCCCGGCATTGTTGACCAACACGTCGATCCCGCCAAAACGTTCGACGGCCAGGGCCACGGCACGCTGCACCGCCTCGGCATCGGCGACATCGCAGACCAGTCCCAGTGCCTCGGCGTTGTGATGATCGGCCAGGTGTTGCACCAGGCTGTCCAGCGCCGGCTGCTGCAGATCCAGGATCACCAGGCGCGCGCCGGCCTGGGCCAGGCGCACGGCCAGGGCGCGGCCGATACCGGCGCAGCCACCGGTGATCAACACCACCTTGCGATCGAATACTTTATTGGCGAAGACCTTGCGGTACATGGTTTGCCCCCCGGCTGTGCTTGGCTGCTGGTACTACAGCTTGTTATGACTACCGTCGCAACAGGGCGGCCTCTGGGTATGCTTGCAACCGCAAAAGTACAGGGTGTCACCCTGTTCGGCATGGTATTTCAGCGGCGTGATGCCCGTGCCTTTATGGCTGCCGTCGCAAAACGGCTGGCTAGCGCTGCGCCCGCACCGACACCAGAAATAGTCCTTTCCGGCCTGCACCTCAACGGCAAAGGGACCTCGTTGGGCAATCAGCGGCTCGGTCATGCTCACTCCTCACTTCAGCATACGAATCCACACCAGCAAAGTCGGCGGCACAGAGCCTCAGCCACCGGCGGCATGCCAGCCTCCTAGTTTTTTCAGCATAGTCCAGGCACTCCTTGCGCTGGCCTGGAATGCGGCAGCGGCAGCGCGGCGCCGTCTGGACATGGCCGGACGGCCCGATCGTCTCGCGCCACGCACCTGGCGCCGAAGCCCTGTGCGATGCGCTGGCCCGCACCTACGAGCACTTGCAGGCAACCGGTGAGCATCTGCGGTTGCCCTAGGCGCTGGTCTCTGCCCGTTACTTGCGTGGTTTGGCCCGTGCGGTGGGTTCGGCGATCAGCGGGTCGTCCGGCCAGTAGTGTTTGGGATAGCGGCCCTTGAGGTCCTTCTTCACCTCGCTGTAGGTGCTGCGCCAGAAGTTGCCCAGGTCCTGGGTCACCTGCACCGGACGCCGCGCCGGCGAGAGCAAATGCAGCTTGACCACTTGCCGCCCGCCGGCGATGCGTGGCGTCTCGGCCAGGCCGAACAGCTCCTGCAGACGCACCGCCAGCACCGGCGGCTGCTCGCTGTAATCCAGGCCGATGCGCGAGCCAGACGGCACCTGCAGGCTGCGCGGCGCCAGTTCGTCGAGGCGTTGCGGCAGCGGCCAGGGCAGCAGGTTCTTCAGCAAGCCGGGCAAATCCAGATTGGCGAAATGGCTGAGGCGCTTGACCTTGCCCAGATAGGGTTGCAACCAGTCTTCCAGGCTGGCGAGCAGCGCCGCATCGCTGACATCCGGCCACTCGCTGGCACCCTTAGCGGCCAGGTCCAGCGTGCGCAGCAAGGCCACCCGCGCCTGCCACTGGCGCAGCTCCGGGGTCCAGGGCAGCAGCGTCAGGCCCTTGCGCCGCACCAGGCCGAGCAGGGCGCGGCTGCGCGCGGTGTCATCCAGGCCGGTCAAGGGCTCGCGTTCGAGCACCAATTCGCCGACCTTGCGCTGGCGTTCGGCACGCAGCACGCCTTCACGCTCGTCCCAGTCCAGCTCCTCGTGCACGCTGACCTGTTCGGCCAGCACCGTCTCGAACAACTGCGGATCGAGGTCGGCGGCCAGGTAGATGCGTTCCTCGCGCTGGCCCTGGCGGCTGCCGAGATCGGCCAGCACCAGCCATTCATACTTCATCAGCGCATCGACCTCGGCAAACAGCGCCGCACGGCCATTGGCCAGCCGGTACTCGCCGCCCCCTGCCCGGCGCTGCCGGGCGACCCGGTCCGGGTAGGCGAACGCCAACAAGGCGCCGAGCCAGCGCGGATGTTCGGGATCGCTTACCGGGGAGGTCACGGCCGTGCGCTTGAGATAGCCGTGAAACTGCCGGGCCAACTGCCGCGCCCGCTGCACCCCGCCTTGGCCGGCACTCCGGTGGCTGCCACGCGCGGTCTTGCTCGCGCCGCCGAGCAGGGCCAGGCGGCTGTGCAAGTCCGCACCCGCGCCGCCTTGGCCGCCGCGCACAATATCGCGCTCGCCGAGCAAGGCGGCGAGGTCGCAGGCCAGCGCACCCAGGCCCAACGCCTGACCGCGCAGCAGCAGGTGGGCGATGCGCGGGTGCGCCGGCAATTCGGCCATGGCCTGGCCATGGCGCGTCAGTACCCCGCGCTCATCCAGCGCGCCCAGGCGGGTCAGCAGGTCCAGGGCCTGGGCATAAGCGGCGGCCGGTGGCGGATCGAGCCAGGCCAGTTCCGCCGGAGTCACGCCCCAGCGCGCCAACTGCAGGGCCAGGCCGGCCAGATCGGCCTGGAGGATTTCCGCCGCGGCATAGGCCGCGAGTTGCTCGTGCTGGTGCTGCGACCACAGGCGGTAACAGCTTCCCGGCTGCAGGCGCCCGGCTCGGCCGGCGCGCTGGGTGGCGCTGGCACGGGAAACCCGCTGGGTATCCAGGCGCGTCATGCCGCTGCCCGGATCGAAGCGCGGCACCCGCGCCAGGCCGGCGTCCACCACCACGCGCACGCCGTCGATGGTCAGGCTGGTCTCGGCGATATTGGTCGCCAAGACCACCTTGCGCGTGCCGGCGGGCGCCGGCTCGATGGCCGCGCGCTGGGCACTGAGGTCGAGTTCGCCATGCAGCGGACACAGGAGGATCTCGCTGCGCCCGGCCAAGGCCTCGGCCAACTGGTCATTGACCCGGCGGATCTCCGCCTGCCCGGGGAGAAAGACCAATAGGCTGCCCGGCTCGTCGGCCAGCGCCTGCAACACCGTCTGCACCACCCTGGGTTCGAGCCACTCGCCGGGCTGATAAGGCGCACCCCAGCGCAGTTCTACCGGGAACATACGCCCCTCGCTGCGCAGCACCGGCGCATCGTCGAGCAGCGCGGCCAGTTTTTCGCCTTCAAGGGTTGCCGACATCAGCAGCACCTTGAGCGCCGGCTCGGCGGAATCCTCGCCGCGCAACATGCTGCGACCGTTAAGGCACAGGGCCAGGGCCAGGTCGGCATCCAGGCTGCGCTCGTGGAATTCGTCGAAGATCACCAAACCGACCCCCTCCAGCGCCGGGTCGTCCTGCAGACGGCGGGCAAGGATGCCCTCGGTGACCACCTCGATGCGGGTGCGCGGGCCGACCTTGCTGTCCAGGCGGATGCGGTAGCCGACGGTCTCGCCAACCGCCTCGCCCAGCTGGCTGGCCAGGCGTTCGGCGGCGGCACGCGCGGCCAGGCGGCGCGGTTCGAGCATGATGATGCGTTGCCCGGCCAGCCAGGGTTCGTCGAGCAGGGCCAGCGGCACGCGGGTGGTCTTGCCGGCGCCGGGCGGGGCCTCCAGCACGGCCTCATGGCGGCTCGCCAGGGCTTGGCGCAGCGCAGGTAACAGGACGTCGATAGGCAAGGAATTCATGAAGGCTCCAATCTGGCCGGCGATTATAGCGGCGAACCAGCAGCGGACTCTGCCGGTCTTAGCCTGGTCATATCAATGCGCCGCAGTTTTGCCCCAGCCGGCTTGCTATAGTTGCGCCACTTACTATCCGGAGGTATTCGATGCGCACCCCATACCGCGTTATCGGCGGCACTCTCGCCGTCACCCTGCTCACCCAGTTGAGCGCCTGCGGTACCCTGTTCTTCCCCGATCGGCGCGGCCAGATCGAAGGCCGGATCGACCCGGTGGTGGCAGCGCTGAATGCCGTCGGCATCCTGTTTTACGTGATCCCCGGTCTGATCGCCTTCGGCATCGACTTCGCCACCGGCGCCATCTACCTGCCGAACGGGCAACATGCCCAAGTCGACCCGCAAGAGCTGAACAAGGCGGTGGATGCCGACGGCAAGATCGATAACGCCCGGCTCAAAGCCCTGATCGAGCAGCATACCGGCCACAGCCTGCCGCTCGACAACCCGCGCCTGATCCGCAGCAGCGCCAGCGCCGAGCAACTGGCGGCCTATGGTCTGCGGCCTGCGGCTTAAGCGCCTGCCATCCAGCCCACCCAACCACACCCTGGCCTAGCTCGCTAAGCCAGGCCTGACACCGAGAGCAAGTTTTTGTGACCATACCACTGCAGCATGCCCGCCTGATGCGGCAGGCTACCGTTGCCGCGCTGGCCGTGGCCTTGACCCTGGCACTGGCCAAGGCCTTCGCCTGGTGGCTAAGCGGCTCGGTCAGCCTGTTGGCCGGCCTCACCGATTCGCTGCTGGATGGCGCCGCCTCGCTGCTCAACCTGATCGCCGTGCACTACGCCTTGCGACCGGCGGACGAAGACCACCGCTACGGACACGGCAAGGCCGAGGCCCTGGCCGGATTGGGCCAGGCGCTGTTTATCGGCATCAGTGCGGTCGTGGTCGGCATGCATGGCGTGGATCGCCTGCTCAATCCGCAACCACTCGGCGCAGCGACCCTGGGCGTGGTAGTGATGCTGCTGTCGCTGGCACTGACCGCCGCCCTGCTGCTGTTCCAGAACCATGTGGTGCGCGAAACCGGCTCCACCGCGATCCGCGCGGACTCGCTGCATTACCGCTCCGACTTGCTGCTCAACACCAGCATCCTGCTCGCCCTGCTGCTGGCCAGCTTCGGCTGGCCGCAACTGGATGCGCTGTTCGGTATCGGCATTGCCTTCTACATCCTCTGGAGCGCCGTGAGCATCGCCCGCGAAGCCGCGGCCGTGCTGATGGACAAGGAGCTGGCACCGGAGCTCAGCGAGCGCATGCACCTGCTGGCCTGCGGCATACCCGGCGTGCTCGGCGTGCATGACCTGCGCACGCGCATGTCTGGCACGCGCTGGTTCGTCCAGCTGCATGTGGAGTTGTCCGGCGAACTGAGCCTGCTGCAGGCCCATGAACTGTGCGAGCAAGTGGAATACGCAATTCGCGCCGAATTCTCCCGTGCCGAAGTGCTGGTGCATGCCGACCCACTCACTCCGGCCACCCCTTGATGCCTGCTACGGTGCGGCAAGCATCCGCCTGTGGTCGGGGTCTGGGTTGATGCCCCGGGTCGCGACAGCGCGCAGGCTGGGCCAGGTGCGCCGCGCGCCCTGAGCCACCACAAGCGACCAATGGCTGCAGCGCAATGTTGGGTTGCGCGGCGCGCGTCAGAGTGCGGTTCGGCTCGAATGCAACGTGCCGCCAACCCACCCGACAAAAGCTGCGCTACACGACATGGGAATCGCGTGCAGAAAAAAGGGAGACCTTGCGGTCTCCCTTTTTTCTTGCCTGAGGCAAGTGTCCGCTACTGGCAATTCTGTTGCCGCTTTCGTCGCCCGCCTGGTTGGGCAGTGCGGACCCGGGTGCCGTGACGGCCTGGTAAGGCCGGCGGCGCCGGTTCGCCTGATTGGGCGAGCCGGGTGGACGTGTCGTCCGGGCCGTGAAACTGAGGTAAAGATTACCGATACCGGCGCAGTTAAAGATTGCGAATATTGCTGATTAACGTGCCACTTGCGCAATTTTTAACTAACAGCGCATGATTCATCGCAACCAATAGATGAAAGAGCGTCAAACATGACCAGACTCGATCGCTACGACCTGAATATCCTCACCGAACTGCAGCGCGACGCCACCCTGTCCAATCAGGACCTGGCCGAGCGCATCGGCCTGTCGCCTTCACCCTGCTCGCGGCGGGTCAAGCAACTGGAGGACGACGGCTACATCCTCGGCCAGGTCGCCCTGCTGGACCGCAAGAAGCTCGGCCTGACCCTCACCGCCTATATCCTGATCGGCATGGACAAACACACTCCCGAGCGTTTCGAGCACTTCCAGGACATGATCCGCCAATGCCCGGAGGTGCTGGAGTGCAGCCTGGTCACGGGCATGGATGCCGACTACCAGCTCAAGGTGGTGGTGCCGGACATGGACCATTACCAACAATTCCTCCTCGGCACCCTGACCCGCATCGAGGGCGTCTCCAGCGTGCGCTCGAGTTTCGTCCTGCAACAGATCCTTTCCAGCACCCAGTTGCCACTGCAACACCTGCGCAGCTGAGCGGCGCTTACCGACGGTCGCTGACAGCCTCATGTACTGACGTATAATCGCCGGCGTTTTGCCCTGCCCTGGGCAGCCCGATGTCAGCCAATTGAGGTCACGATGGATCCGCAAGTGTTCGAAGAATTGATGATGACCGTACTGGTCGGTGGCCTGGTGCTGTTCATGGCGTTCATCGTCTGGGACCTGGCGAAGAAGTCCAAGGCCGGACGTTTCGGCAGCATGATCCTGTTCCTCGCCCTGGGCCTGGGCGTGCTCGGCTTCCTGATCAAGACCGTGGTTATTGCCAGCCTGGAAGGCGTCTGAGCCGTAGTTGAAAAAACCCGCGCCGATATGGCCCACCACCTTGAGCAATCCGCGCCGTCGGATGCCACTCGCCGCAGGCAGTGCACCGTGGATGACCGACGCGGCATAAAAGCTGACGGGTTGTCGCTGCGCCCCTGAGCGGCCGGCGTTTGGACTCGCCTTACAACCGCGCCTCGACCTCCTTCCACTCGCCAGGCTGCAGGCCATCCAGGCTCCACGGGCCGATGCGCACGCGCACCAGTCGCAGGGTCGGCAAGCCCACCGCCGCAGTCATGCGCCTGACCTGGCGGTTGCGCCCCTCGCGAATCACCAACTCCAGCCAGGCAGTCGGCACGCTCTTGCGGAAACGCACCGGCGGATCGCGCGGCCACAACTGCGGTTCATCCAGCAAGCGCGCCTCGGCCGGCAGGGTCGGCCCGTCGTTCAGCTCGACGCCATCACACAGGCGCTGGAGCTGTTCGGCCGTCGGCTCGCCTTCCACTTGCACCCAATAGGTTTTCGCCAGCTTGTGCCTGGGATCGGCAATCCGCGCCTGCAGGCCACCGTCATTGGTCAGCAGCAGCAAGCCCTCGCTGTCGCGATCCAGTCGCCCGGCCGGATAGACCCCGGGCACCGCGACGAAGTCCTTGAGGGTGGCGCGACCCTGCTCGTCGTTGAACTGGGTCAGGACATCGAAGGGCTTGTTCAGCAGCAGCAAGCGCGGCTCGGCCGGCGGCGCCTTGGCCACCCGGCGGATGACGGGTTTGCCGGCGGCACGCGAGGGCGCGGCAGAACGGGGCGGGCGTGACATGCGGGCTCCGGGAGCAGAAAACGGGGTGACCAGTGTAACCGAGGCCACCCTTCGACCATCACTCCGGCTTATGGGGGATTCCTTCGGGCGCGCGGGCGACTATGCTGGCTAGGTTCTGTTATCCGCACAGAGGGAATCCGCATGAGCTCGTCCGACTCCGTACTCGACACCTTCACCGGCTGGGCCGCCAAGGCGCCAGGAGCGCCGCTCGAACCGCACAGCTACGACCCCGGCCCACTGGGGGCTGAAGAAGTCGAAGTGGCGGTGGAATATTGCGGCATCTGCCATTCCGACCAATCAATGATCGACAACGAATGGGGCAATGCGCGCTACCCCTTTATCCCCGGCCATGAAGTGGTCGGCACCGTGGTCCGCCTGGGCGAACAAGCCCGCGGCCTCAAGCTCGGCCAGCGAGTCGGCATCGGCTGGTACAAGGGCAGCTGCATGCATTGCAGCTCGTGCATGGAAGGCTCGCATCAACTCTGTGGCACAGTGAAACCGACTATTGTCGGCAGCAACGGCGGTTTTGCCGACCGCCTGCGCAGCCACTGGGCCTGGGCCGTGCCGCTGCCGGATGGCCTTGATCCGTCACTGGTCGGCCCGCTGTTCTGCGCCGGCTCCACGGTGTTCAGCCCACTACTGGATTTCGATGTAAAACCCACCGACAAGGTCGGCGTGGTCGGCATCGGCGGCCTCGGTCATTTAGCCCTGGGCTTTCTCAACGCCTGGGGCTGTGAAGTCACCGCCTTCACCTCGTCGCTGAACAAGCAGGAAGAAGCCAAGCGCTTGGGCGCGCACAAAGTAGTCGCCTCGACCGACAGCACGGCACTGAAAGCAATTGCCGGCAGTCTGGACTTCCTCCTGGTCACCGCCAGCGCGGATCTGGATTGGAACGCCATGATCGGCACCCTGCGCGGCAAAGGTCGCCTGCACTTTGTCGGCATAGTGCCGAGCGCGATCCCAGTGCATGTGTTCAACCTGATCCCGAAGCAGAAGAGCCTGTCCGGTTCGCCCGTTGGCTCGCCGGCAAACATGGCCAAAATGCTCGAGTTCTGCGCCCGCCATCAGATCCTGCCGCAGGTCGAACACTTCCCGATGAGCAAGGTCAACGACGCCATCGACCACCTGCGCGCAGGCAAGGCACGCTACCGGGTGGTGCTGGACGCCAGCAAGTAAGTAACCCCTGAATGAAAAAGCCCGAGGCTCGCACCTCGGGCTTTTTCATTCAGGCGACCTTGGCTGTTAGCGGAACGGAGGCTCGTCGAAGCTGCGCAGCTTGCGCGAATGCAGCGAGTTGAGCTGACTGCGCAGCAGGTCGAGGGCGGCGATGCCGATGTGCAGGTGCTGGGTCACAGCCCGCTCGTAGAAGGCGCCCGCAGCACCAGGCAATTTGATCTCGCTGTGTAGCGGCTTGTCCGAGACGCACAGCAGGGTGCCGTAGGGCACCCGCAGGCGATAGCCTTGCGCGGCGATAGTGCCGCTTTCCATGTCCACCGCCACGGCGCGCGACAGGTTGATCAGCGGCCGCTCCTGGGCCCAACGCAACTCCCAGTTGCGATCATCGTAAGTCAGCACGGTGCCGGTACGCAGGCGCCGCTTGAGCGCATCGCCATGCTCGCCGGTGACTTGCGCGGCAGCCTCTTGCAAGGCCATCTGCACTTCGGCCAGGGCCGGCAGGGGAATGTTGGGCGGCAGCACCCGATCGAGAATGCCATCGCGGCGCATGTAGGCGTGGGCCAGCACGTAATCGCCGATAGTCTGCGATTGGCGCAGGCCACCGCAGTGACCGATCATCAGCCAGCAGTGCGGGCGTAGCACGGCCAGATGGTCGGTGATGTTTTTCGCGTTGGACGGCCCCACGCCGATGTTGACCAAGGTAATGCCGTCGCCCGGGCCGGCACCCTGCAGGTGGTAGGCCGGCATCTGATAGCGGTGCCAGAGCACGGTTTCGATGATCGCCTGCATCTCGCCTTCGGCCATGCCGCGCTCGATCACCACGTTGCCCGGCAACACCATGCGCATGAAACGCGACTCATCGCGCAGCATATCCAGGCCATGGCGAATGAACTGGTCGACGTAGCGGTGATAGTTGGTCAACAAAATCCACGGTTGCACATGGCGCCAGTCGCTGCCGGTGTAATGCACCAAACGCCGCAGGGAAAAATCGACTCGCGCCGCATCGAATAGCGCCAGCGGCAATTGCTCCGCGCTCTCCCAGTCGTACAGGCCATCGGCGGTGCCGTCGGTGGCGGCGGACAGGTCGGTGCTGGGGAAGACCCGCGCCAGTTCGGCGGCGGTCACCCCCGACCCAGCCAGCTCATCGCCATGCTCGACCACATAGGGATAGGGAATATTCTGCTGACTGATACCCACTTCGACACACACGGTAAAGTCATGCATCAGCGGCTGCAGTTGCTCCAGCAAGTAGCTGCGGAACGCCTCGGGGTGAGTAACGGTGATGCTGTAGGTGCCCGGCACCTGGACCTTGGCATAGGCACGCACTGTCGCGGGCACCTCGCCTTGGCACAGGTAGGTCAGGCGCAGTTCAGGGTAGTGGAACTGGCGCAACTGCTCGGCGTCCGGCTTGATACCTTCCTTGACATAGAGCTTAAGCGCCCGGCTCAGGGCGCGGGTGGCCTGCTGATGCAGGGCGGCCAGGCGATCCACGGCCTCTTCGGCAGTAGTGGCGACGACGAAGTCTTCTGAACTGAGGGTCACGGCAGCTATTCCTGGCTGAATACACGCCCCTATCTTGCCTTGATCGCCGCGCCTTGGCATAGCGCGGCGTGGCTACTCCAGCAGTCGCCGGAGATCCTCCGGCAACGGCTGCGCCGTCAAGGGCCCGACCCGTCTGGTGCCGGGATTGCCGAGCGGATACCAGCCCAGCAACGAACCCAGACTCCCCGGCACACGCAGTAACTGGGCGGCCAGCTCCGCCCAGTCACCCTGCCGCCAGGCCCAGGCCAGCAGCCACAGGTGACTGCGCAGGTGATCGACGAACAGCGGCTGGCCAAGAATATGGGCGCGCTCCAGATGGCGCAACTCGGCCTGCGGATCGACGCCGCGCTGCGCGCGAGCCTGGCGGTATTCATGCTGGAAGGCTTGTTTGCGAGTCATCTCACTCACTCCAATTGCAAGGGGCCCCCAGTCTGCAACCGAGGGGCGGCCTGCAGGTCAAGCGCGGCCTGCCAAGAACGACAACTCAAACCCGCTGCGGCGTGCTGCGCGCCACCAGGGCGGCGACGTCGATGCCGCGTGGCAGGGTGCCGTAGACCCGTCCACCGTCGCCCAGGCGGCTGGCGCTAAAGGCGTCGCTGACCGCCGCGTTGCCGGCCTCCAGCAGCAGCTTGGCCTGCAGGGCCAGGGCCACGTCTTCGGTGAGTTGACGGGCGCGGTACTGGATGTCGGCGGTATCACGGAAATCCGCCTGGAGTTTGTCGATATGCCGTTTCAGCCGGGCATCGCCATGGCCATCGCCCAGCTCGGCGAACAGTGCATCGAGCACCCCTGGCTCCTTCGACAGTGCGCGCAGCACGTCCAGGCACTGCACGTTGCCGGAGCCTTCCCAGGTCGAATTGACCGGCGCCTCGCGGTACAGGCGCGGCAGGATGCTGTCCTCGACATAGCCGGCGCCGCCCATGCATTCGGCGGCCTCGTTGATCATGGCCGGCGCGCGCTTGCAGATCCAGTACTTGCCGACCGCGGTGACCAGGCGGGAGAACTTGTCTTCCTGCTGGTCCAGGGCCTTGCCCATGCGCAGGGTCAGGGCCAGGGCGGCTTCGCTTTCCAGGGCCAGGTCGGCCAGGACGTTCTGCATCAGCGGCTGCTCACTGAGCACACGGCCGCCAACCTGACGGTAGGCGCAGTGATGGGCGGCCTGGGTCAGGGCCTGACGCATCAGGGCGCTGGAGCCGATCATGCAATCGAAGCGGGTCAGCGCGACCATTTCGATGATGGTTGGCACACCGCGCCCCTCCTCCCCGACCATCCAGGCCAGGGCGCCGCGGTACTCGACTTCGCTGGAAGCATTCGACCAGTTGCCCAGCTTGTTCTTCAGGCGCTGGATATACAGCTCGTTGCGCGTGCCGTCCGGGCGGTGGCGCGGCAGCAGGAAGCAAGTCAGGCCCTTGTCGGTATAGGCCAGGGTCAGGAAGGCGTCGCACATGGGCGCCGAGCAGAACCACTTGTGGCCGACCAGTTCGTAGGCCTGGCCGGGCCCGCCAGCGCCGACCGGATAGGCGCGGGTGGTGTTGGCGCGCACGTCGGTGCCGCCCTGCTTCTCGGTCATGGCCATGCCGATGGTGGCGCCGGTTTTCTGCTCGATCGGCAGGTTGCGCGGGTCGTACTGAGTCGAGAGGATCTTCGGCAGCCAGATTTCGGCGATATCCGGCTGCAGCTTCAATGCCGGCACGCTGGCGTAGGTCATGGTCAGCGGACATCCACTGCCGGCTTCGGCCTGGCTGTGCAGGTAGCTCATGGCCGCGCGGGCGACCTGGACGCCGGGACGCGGGTCGGTCCAGGGCAGCGAGGGGATGCCGTGTTCGATGGCCGCACTCATCAGCTGGTGATAGGCCGGGTGGAACTCGACCAGATCGATGCGCTGGCCATAGCGGTCGTGACTCTTGAACACCGGCTTGTTCTCGTTGGCGAGGAAGCCGGCGGCCATCAACTCGCCACCGGCCAGGGCGCCATAGGCGTCGATCCGCGCCTCGGCCCAGCCGCCACCGAAGCGCTTGTTCCATTCCTGCAAGGGCAGGTCGGCGCGGTACAGGTTGATCCCGTCCAGCGGTGGCACCTGGTTGAACACCTCATGGGTTTCGGCTTGCAGATTCAGGTTCATGACAATGAGTCCTCGGCGCCGACGGCGCGCAGACAGAAGGTGACCAGGTTCTGGCTGACTTCGACCAGTTCCAGGCTGGGATGGCCCGCGTCTCGGGCAGCGCGGGCAGGCGGTGACAAGGGACCGACCAGGACTTCGGCAATCGCGCCGACCAGGCAGGCGGCAACCAGGCCGACGTGCTGGACGCGAAACATGCCGCAGGCAACGCCTTCCTCCAGCAGCTCGCCGAACAACTCGGCATAGGCCTCGCGGTAAAGCAGGCGCTGCTCGTCGATCTGCGGCTCGACCGGTTCGGCGATCAAGGCAAAGGCCAGACGGCGGCTGTGCCAGGCCCGTGCAGCGAACTGCTGCAGGCCGGCGGCCAGGCGCTCGGCTGGGTGGCCCGGGGCTCGCAGGGTCTGGCGCAGCGCATCGACCTCGCCCTGGCTGGCGATAGCGAAGACTTCGGCGGCCAATTCGCCCTTGTTGTGAAAATGACGGTACAGGCTGCCGGTGGCGATCCCCACGTCTTCGGCCAGCGCCTGCATGGTCAGGGCGGCGAAACCACCCTCGACGACACGGGCCAGGGCACGGGTAAGAATCTGCTCGCGCAGCGCTTGGTCACGGTCAATACGCAGGGCACTGGTCCGATAAGCCATGATCTGAACCCATATTCATTAATTGGTCTCAGTGAATCATGCTTCAGAGTTTGCGCAAAGGGGCATTTCGGCCAAGAGACAGGGTGAAAGCCGGGCAGCCCAGGAGCCACCTCGAAACCGCTTGCGCCTTGTCGTCCGGCTTCGACTAATCAGCCTCCAGTCGGCGATCCACGCCAATCCGGCCTATTCCTGCGGATCAGCCGGCGGAGCACAACACCCAGTCGCGCAACAGGCCGCGCAGCGCCTCGAATTTCACCGGCTTGGCCAGATAGTCATTCATTCCGGCCGCCAGACAGCGCTCGCGGTCGCCGCTGTGACTGTGGGCGGTGATCGCCAGCACCGGCAGCTCCAGGCAACCGGGCAAAGCACGCAGCGCCCGGCAGGTGGCGAAACCGTCCATCACCGGCATCTGGCAATCCATGAGCACCGCATCGACCGATTCGCCCCGCAGCACCGCAAGGGCTTCGGCGCCATTATCGGCGGTGCGCACGCGGTAACCGAGCTTGAGCAACATGCCGCGGGTCACCAGCTGGTTGATCACATTGTCCTCGACGATCAGCACCGTGCACTGCTCAGGATGGCGCAGCGCCTGGGTGCCGGCGCGGCGCACGGGGACGGGCCTTGCCGCAGACGGCAGCGGCAAGGCCAGCGGCACCTGCAACTGGAAGCGGCTGCCCTGGCCGGGCTTCGACTCATGACTGAGGCTACCGCCGAGCAGGTCGACCAACTGCCGGCAGATTGCCAGGCCGATACCCAGGCCACCGTATTCGCGAGTCATGGAGCCGTCCAACTGCTGGAAGCGCTGATACAGCGACGCGTCCTGAGGCGCAGTGAAGCCCACGCCCGAGTCGATCACCTCGAGGCTCAGCGGCAGACTATCGGGCGCCGTGCCAGCGCGCCTGACCCGCAGGCGAACCTCCCCCTGGGCGGTGAACTTGACGGCGTTGTCGAGCAGATAGCCGAGGCACTGCGCCAACTTGCCGACATCGCCCTCGAGGGTATCGGGCAGGCTTTCGTCCAGTTCCAGGACAAACCGAAGGCCCTTGTCCTCGGCATGCCGCGCATACTGCGCACGCACCCCGTCGAGCATCCCGCGCAGGCTGAATGGCTCGCGCCGCGGATAAAGCTTGCCGGCCTGCAACTCGCTGAGAGCCAGGATGTCGTTGACCATGCGCATCATGTCTCGCGCCGAACTGGCGGCGGTCTTCTGGTACTGCGCCAGCTCGGCGTCCAGACTGACCGTTTGCATCAATTCCAGCGAGCCGATCACCCCGTTCATCGGCGTACGCAACTCGTGGGTGACGGTGGCGAGGAATTCGTCCTTCAGCTGATTACTGTGGGCCAGTTCCTGGTTCAGCGTCTCCAGCTTGCGCCCGCTATCCTGGAGAATCCGCGCGCGCTCCTCCTTCATCGCGTTGATCCGGTCGGCCAGGGCCAGTGACAGCAGGCCAACCTCCAGCGCCGAACCGATCTGGCTGGCGTACATGGTCAGGAACATATTGGGCAGGTAGCCGAGCACCATCAGGCTGTTGATTGCGCCGCCGAGCAGAAAAGTGGTCCAGGCGATGATGAAGTAACGCGCCACGCGCATGCCACGCAGCCAGGCGATGATCCCGGCGGCGAAGACCACCACGGTGAACAGCAGTGCCAGGTAGGTGGCCAGGCGCAGCGACAGCGCATAGCTGACAGTCAGCGCCAGGAGCATCACCGCGGCCCCGCTGGCCATCAATAGCAGCAGCGTGCGGTCGACCCAGGGGCTGTGTTCGGCGGTATGCAGAAAGCTGCGCGCGAACTGGCAGCCAAACAGCGCTGCCGACCCGATCATGAAGGGTGTTGAAGCATTCGCCCACCAGGGGTTGTCGGGCCAGAAATACTCGATGCCGGCGCCGTTGACCGATACCTGATAGAGGCCGAACGAGGCGATATAGAGGATGTAATAGAGGTAGCTGGCATCCCTGACACTGAGATAGATGAACAGGTTGTAGATCAGCATCACCAGCAACACGCCATAGATGATGCCGAGCACATAGATGCGCGCGGGCTGCTCTTCCAGGTAGGCATTGGGTGCCCACAGACTCAGCGGCGCCTGGATCGAACCCTGGCTTTGCAGGCGCAGATAGACGCGCCGCGGCTGGTTCGGCTGCAGGCTGAGCTCGAACAGGTAGTTGTGGTGCTTGATCTGCCGGCTGGCGAATGGCAGTGAGTCACCGGTGCGCTGGGCCAGCTGAAACTTGCCCTGGGCATCCGCCAGATACAGGTCCAGCTGATCCAGCGGCGGATAGGCCAGTTCCAGCAACCACAGCGTGGATCCGTCCGGCCGCTGCGGTCGATACTCCAGATCCAGGCGCAGCCAGAATACCGAACGCGAATAGCCGGCATTCAGTACCTGTTGATCATTCTGGCGAAAACTCGCCTGCAGTGCCGGCGAGGTGACCTCGTCGATAGTCGCGTCGCCGCGTACATCCTCGAACACCTGCATGGCCTGGCCAAGTGGCAGTTCGCGGGTATGTTCATCGAACACCACGGCAGAGGCGTATAGCGGCCAGACTGCGAACAGAAGAATCAGGAGGTAGCGCATGCGGACCCACGAAGGCGAAATCGGGGCATGTCGGGGTGCGCCGGAGAGCCCTCCTCTCCTGACTGACGCCGCCTCGCCTACCCGGTTACCCGGTTACCCGGTTATTTGAGTGGCCGTCACTCTAGCACAGGCATTACGGGGGGAAACGGCGGTTGGCGCAAACATCCCGGGCAGGCCATGCAGGCGTTTGAATCAGCGCTACAAGCCAGGCAGGCAGCACTCATGCACCGGCTGGCTAAAACTGCCGACACGATCAGGATTCCCCGCTGCAATCGCGACTGCCTGGCTTGTGCGCAGCGTATGCTCCGCGGTTCAATCGGGGCCATTTAATGCTAAGCTCGCGCACCATGAAAACGCCTACTTCCCGCCCCGTAGTGCTCTGCTTATCCGGCCACGACCCCAGTGGTGGTGCCGGCCTGCAAGCCGATATCGAAGCCCTGCTCGCGCAAGGCTGCCACGCCGCCCCGACAGTCACCGCACTGACCGTGCAGGATACGGTCAATGTCTCCGCCTTCCGTGTCCTCGATCGCGAGTGGGTGCTGGCCCAGGCCAATGCGGTGATCGCCGACCTGCCGATAGAGGCCGTCAAGCTGGGCATGCTCGGCTCGGTGGAAATGGTCGAGACGGTGCTGCAGATCATGCACAAGCTGCCGGGCATTCCGCTGGTCTGCGACCCGGTCTTGCGCGCTGGCGGCGGTGGCGCCCTAGGCAAGGATGAAGTCGGCTATGCCATGCGCGAGCAGCTGTTTGCCGTAGCGACCATCGCCACGCCGAACCTGCCGGAAGCGCGCATCCTCGCCGAACTGCCGGACGGCACGCCCGATCAGTGCGCGGAAAAGCTGCTGCCCTATATCCAGCACCTGCTGATCACCGGCGGCCACGGCGACGAGCACCAGGTGCACAATCGCCTGTATGGCCGAGACGGCAGCCGTCACACCTTTACCTGTCAGCGCCTGCCGGGCAGCTACCACGGCTCCGGCTGCACCCTGGCCAGCGCCCTGGCCGGCCGCCTGGCACTCGGCCAGGAGCTGGTCAGCGCCGTGCAGTTCGCCCTCGATTACACCTGGCGCACCCTGCGCGATGCCGAACAACCCGGCCACGGCCAGTTCATCCCGCGCCGCCTGCCCCTGGATTTCTGCTGATGGAGAGCCTCCGATGAAACTGCGTGGCCTGTATGCCATCACCGACAGCCAACTGCTGGCTGGCGGCAAGCTGCTGCCTTACGCCGAGGCGGCGCTGAAAGGCGGCGCCACGCTGCTGCAATACCGCGACAAGTCCAGCGACGAGGCACGTCGCCTGCGCCAGGCCGAAGCCCTGCGCGAGCTGTGCCGTCGCTACGGCGCGGGACTGATCATCAACGACGACGCCGAACTGGCCGCACGCCTCGGCGTCGGCCTGCACCTGGGCCAGACCGACGGTTCGCTGTCCGCCGCCCGCGCCCTGCTCGGACGCCAGGCGATCATCGGCGGCACCTGCCATGCACAGCTAGGACTGGCCGAAGCCGCCGCCAGGGAGGGGGCCAGCTATGTCGCCTTCGGTCGCTTCTTTGATTCCAACACCAAGCCCGGCGCCCCCAGCGCCACGGTCGAGCTGCTGGATGAGGCGAAAAGTCGCATCAGCCTGCCAATCGTCGCCATCGGCGGCGTGACCCTGGACAATGCCCCCCAGCTGATCGCCCGTGGCGCCAGCATGGTGGCGGTGATCCACGCACTATTCGCCGCCGACTCGACCGCCGAAGTCGAACGCCGTGCCCGCGCCTTCAGCGCCCTGTTCGCCACCGATTAACTGATTTGCGGGGCGGCCCGACTCGCCCCGATTCGATATTTGAGAGGCCCTGCCATGTCCCGCTCCGAAATCCTCTTCGCCCACGCCCAGAAGCACATCCCCGGCGGCGTCAACTCGCCGGTGCGCGCCTTCAAGAGCGTCGGCGGCACGCCACTGTTCTTCAAGCACGCAGCCGGCGCCTATGTCACGGACGAGGATGACAAGCGCTACGTGGACTACGTCGGCTCCTGGGGTCCGATGATCCTCGGCCACAGCCACCCGGACGTGCTCGATGCCGTGCGCCGCCAGCTGGAACACGGCCTGTCCTACGGCGCGCCAACCGCCATGGAAACCGAGATGGCCGACCTGGTCTGCGCCATGGTGCCGTCCATGGAGATGGTGCGCATGGTCAGTTCCGGTACCGAAGCGACCATGAGTGCGATCCGCCTGGCCCGCGGCTTCACCGGCCGCGACAGCATCATCAAGTTCGAAGGCTGCTACCACGGGCATTCCGACAGTTTGTTGGTTAAAGCCGGCTCGGGTCTCTTGACCCAGGGCGTGCCAAGCTCCGCCGGGGTGCCGGCGGCCTTCGCCCAACACACCCTGACCCTGCCGTTCAACAACCTGGCCGCGGTCGAGCAGATGCTCGCCGAAGTCGGCCAGGAGGTGGCGTGCATCATCGTCGAGCCGGTGGCCGGCAACATGAATTGCGTACCGCCGGCACCGGGCTTTCTCCAGGGCCTGCGCGAACAGTGCGACAAGCATGGCGTGGTGCTGATCTTCGACGAGGTGATGACCGGCTTTCGCGTTGCCCTCGGCGGTGCCCAGGCGCATTACGGCGTCACCCCGGACCTGACCACCTTCGGCAAGATCATCGGTGGCGGCATGCCGGTCGGCTGTTTCGGCGGCAAGCGCGCCATCATGGAATGCATCGCCCCGCTTGGCCCGGTCTACCAGGCCGGCACCCTGTCCGGTAACCCGCTGGCCATGGCCGCCGGCCTGACCACCCTGAAGCTGATCAGTCGCGCGGGCTTCCATACCGATCTGAGCGACTACACCGCGTGCATGCTGCAAGGCCTGCAGGATCGCGCCGATGCCGCCGGCATCCCCTTCGTCACCACTCAGGCCGGCGGCATGTTCGGCCTGTACTTCAGCGGTGCCGACGCCATCGTCACCTTCGACGACGTCATGAGCAGCGACGCCGAGCGCTTCAAGCGCTTCTTCCACCTGATGCTGGACGGCGGCGTCTACCTGGCCCCGAGCGCATTCGAAGCCGGCTTCACCTCGATCGCCCACGGCCAGACGGAGCTGCAGATCACCCTCGACGCGGCCGAGCGCGCCTTCGCCGAGCTGAAAAAAGCCTGATGCAGTACAGCACCGCCCTGTCCGGCGCCCTCCTGGCGCTGGCCTGCCTGGCCTGTGCCGTCGCCATCGGCAAGGCACGCAAGGGTTACGGCGAAGCCGATCAACCGGCGCTGTTCTGCGCCCTGCTCGGCTTTCTCCTGGCGGCCGCTGCCGCCAGCGTTGGCGTCATGCGCTTCGCCGTCGCCCCAGACTGGCAGGCTGCGCACCTGTGGCTGAGCCAGACCAGCAGCTTTCTCGGCCAGCCGCTGTTGGGCGTGGCCGCGCTGACTCTAGGCCGCGGCTGGGCCTGGAGCCGGCCGAACTGGGGCCGCGTGGTGCTGGGGCTGTGCGCTTTCTTCGAGCTGTTCCGGCAAATGAACCTGCTTGAGCACTACCAGCTGCTGCTCAACCTGGCGACCCTGCTGCTGATTCTCTATGCCGGCGCCATCCAGTGGCCGCGCCGCACGCCGGCAGGCGCGGCGACGGCAGTTGTCGGCCTGTTCTTGCTGGCCACACTGGCGGTCGGCAGCGATGGCTTTATCGGTCCGCTGCGCCGCTTCGACCTGCTGCAAGCCATGCTGATACCGGCCTACCCGCTGCTGGCCTGGCTGCTACTGACCCTGCCGGGCCATGCAGAGGATTGCACCAATCGAGAAAAGCCCGTAAAGACTTTGTAAGAAGGCCACTGCTTATTTCATAATGCCAACGCCGACGCACCTTGTCGGCCGGGCTCGACCCCGCACCGCTTCCTGAGGTATACGGATTTCCATGAACTGCACCGGCCGCACCCTATCTCTGGGCTGCCTGCTGCTTCTTCTGCCGCTGCTCGCATTCGCGGGCGGCAACACCCTGCTGATCCCCGCAACCGGCAGTTGCTCGCTGGATACTGCGCCCGAAGACCTGCCCGACGCGCTGGCCGCCTGCCAGCAAGCGGCGCAGAACGGCGACCCGCAAGCCGAATATGAACTGGGCGAATTCTTTTACGATGGCACGCGTGCGCCGCGCGACCTGGCGCAAGCGCTCAGCTGGTTCGAGCAGGCCTCGCTGCAAGGTCATGCCCAGGCGCAATACCGCCTGGGCATGATGTTCTTCCGCGGCGAGGGCGTACCGGCGAACAACGTGCAAGCCTATATAGTGCTGAAGATGGCCGCCGTAAATGGCTCGGACGAAGCCATGGACAGTGCAGACCTGGTCTCGGCGCGCATGCAGCGCGAGGAACTGGAGATTGCCGGCCAGGTACTTGGCGAAATATTCCGCAACTACCTGCTCGAACTACAGGCCGCCGACGGCCAATCGCCGTTCGCACCTCTGCCATAGCTGGGCCTGACTCGCAAGATGGGCCAAGCCGCACAGGCTGAGCCCGATACACCCATCATCAATCAGCATGGGTATCGCTTCGCTCAAGCCATCCCGCCCGACTACACCAGGCTCGCTTGCAGCCTTATTTATCCGGCATCGGCATGGGGAACGGCATGACGTTGCCACCGCCCTTGGCCTCGCTGATTTTCGGCGTGCCCAGGCGCTCGACCTCATCGATACGGATGATCGCGTGCATGGGCAAGAAGCTGCGCACCACGCCGTCGAACTGGGCCTTGAGCTTCTCTTCGCTGGGATCGACCACCACCTGGGTGCGCTCACCGAAGACGAATTCCTCCACCTCCAGGAAGCCCCACAGATCGCTCTGAAAGATCTGCTTGGCATACATTTCGTACACCTGACCCTGGTTGAGGAAAATCACCTTATAGATGGGATCGCGCTTGCTCATGGATGGAAGTCTAGACTGGAGGGGAAATAAGAGGGCGCAAATCATAGCATAAGACTGAGGATTGCAAGTCCGCTTTGACTCGCCCCAGCCCTATCCACAGCGTATGCAGGACAGGGCACCCATACCCTCCGGCACTCAGCCGTGACCGGCGCTTTCCGAGTCCGCCTTCCACTTGATACTGCAGCCGATACTGGGCACCTGGGGGATATCCACGGGCCGTCCGGTGAGGTGCCGCTCCAGGGCTTGTCGCAGATCTTTTCCGCTAACCGGAATGTTGCTGCCCGGGCGCGAGTCGTCGAACCGGCCGCGATAGATGCAGTGCAGATTCTCGTCGAACAGAAAGAGATCGGGAGTGCAGGCCGCACCGTAGGCCTTCGCCACCTGCTGCGTTTCATCGTAGAGGTAGTGGAACGGATAGTTTTTGTCGCGGGCCTTTTGCGCCAGCATGCGCGGACCGTCTTCCGGATAACTCTGCGCATCGTTGGCCGAAATGGCCACCACCCCGAGCCCTTGCGGCATGTATTCCCTGGCCAGATCGAGCAGTGCATCCTCCACGTGCTTGACGAAGGGGCAGTGATTGCAGATAAACATCACCAGGGTAGCCTTTTCGCCCTGCACGGCGGAGAGAGACACCGGCTCCAGGCTGAGCGGGTCAGGCAACGTGAAATCCGGGGCCGAAGTACCCAGGGGCATCATGGTCGAGGGAGTTAATGCCATTGCGCCATCCTCCATTAACGAATACTGACTTCACCACCGGACCGGCGACAATCCGTTGCGCAGCAATGCCGTGAGCAGCACATCGGCCCGACACCCACTCTTTAAAGGATAGGCTGATCTGCGGCTGACGGGCTCATCTCAAGCTTTTTCATCGAGCCTTCCAGCGCCCAACGCTTTTCTCGGCCCTACCGTCGCCCTATAATGTGCGGTTCTTCGAATCACCCTTTTGAGCGCGCATGACCAAGAAGCTTTATATCGAAACCCACGGCTGCCAGATGAACGAGTACGACAGCTCGCGCATGGTCGACCTGCTGGGCGAACATCAAGCCCTGGAAGTCACCGCACGCGCTGAAGATGCCGACGTGATCCTGCTCAACACCTGCTCCATTCGCGAAAGAGCTCAGGACAAGGTGTTCTCCCAGCTTGGCCGCTGGCGCGAACTGAAGCTGGCCAATCCGGAACTGGTGATCGGCGTCGGCGGCTGCGTGGCCAGCCAGGAAGGGGCGGCAATCCGCGACCGTGCGCCCTATGTCGACGTCGTCTTCGGCCCGCAGACCCTGCACCGCCTGCCGGAAATGATCGCCGCCGCGCGCAGCACCAAGCTGCCGCAGGTGGACATTTCCTTCCCCGAGATCGAAAAATTCGACCGCCTGCCCGAACCACGGGTCGACGGACCCAGCGCCTATGTCTCGGTGATGGAAGGCTGCAGCAAGTACTGCACCTTCTGCGTGGTGCCCTATACCCGTGGTGAGGAAGTCAGCCGCCCACTGGCCGACGTGCTCGCCGAAGTGCTGCACCTGGCCGAAAACGGCGTGCGCGAAGTCACCCTGCTCGGCCAGAACGTCAACGGCTACCGCGGAGACACCCCGGAGGGCCAGCTCGCCGATTTCGCCGAACTGCTCTATGCCGTGGCCGCCATCGACGGCATCGACCGCATTCGCTACACCACCAGCCACCCACTGGAATTCTCCGATGCGCTGATCCAGGCCCATACCGAGATCCCCGAACTGGTGAAATACCTGCACCTGCCGGTGCAGTCCGGCTCCGACCGCATCCTCGCGGCCATGAAGCGCAACCACACCGCGCTCGAGTACAAATCGCGCATCCGCAAGCTGCGCGCCGCGGTGCCGGACATCCTGATCAGCACGGACTTCATCATCGGCTTCCCCGGCGAAACCGAGAAAGACTTCGAGCAGACCATGAAACTGATCGAGGACGTCGGTTTCGACTTCTCCTACTCCTTCGTCTACAGCGCACGCCCCGGCACCCCGGCGGCGGATCTGGCCGACGACACCCCGGAAGAGTTGAAAAAGCAGCGCCTGGCAATCCTGCAACAGCGCATCAGCCAGCAAGGCGCCGAAAACAGCCGGCGCATGGTCGGCACGGTGCAGCGCATCCTGGTCAGCGACTACTCAAGGAAGGACCCCGGCATGCTCCAGGGCCGTACCGAGAGCAACCGGGTGGTCAACTTTCGCACCGACAACCCACGCCTGATCGGCCAGTTCGTCGACGTACATATCGACGACGCGCTGCCTAACTCGTTGCGCGGCAGCCTGCTTGGTGAGTGAGCGCCGGGAGCCTCTGGCGCCACGCCCTGAGCCATCACGCGAGCGCACTATTGGCCTCGGGCCTGTGGCGCGCACGACACACCCTTTCCAGGCCAACCTCAGGCGATGCTAAAGTCGCAGCAGTCCGCGCTTTCCCGCGCGCACTGCTAGCGGTATTCTTCGCCTCACTACCCCAGCCGACTGGCGGCCATCAAACGACCTTGAACGCACCCATAGAACCACATCGTTTCATCCTCGAACCCTTTGAAGCTCGCCGCTTTGCCAGCCTCTGCGGGCAATTCGATGAGCATCTGCGCCTGATCGAACAGCGCATGGACATCGAGATCCGCAACCGCGGCAACCAGTTCGAGCTGATCGGCGCGCCGGAGCAGACCGCTTCCGCCGAACAACTGCTGCGCCGCCTCTACCGTGAAACCAAAAGCACGGAGCTGTCACCGGACATGGTGCACCTGTTCCTGCAGGAATCCGGTGTCGAGGGACTGGCCAACCCCACCGCCGAGCCCAGCATCGCCCTGCGCACCCGCAAAGGCATGGTGCGTCCGCGCGGGGCCAACCAGCAGCGCTACGTTAAAGCCATTCTCGAGCACGACATCAACTTTGGCATCGGTCCGGCCGGTACCGGCAAGACCTACCTGGCGGTGGCCTGCGCCGTGGACGCCCTGGAGCGCGAGCAGATCCGGCGCATCCTGCTGGTGCGCCCGGCAGTCGAAGCCGGCGAGAAGCTCGGCTTCCTGCCCGGCGACCTGTCGCAGAAGATCGACCCCTACCTGCGTCCGCTGTATGACGCGCTCTACGAGATGCTCGGCTTCGAGCAGGTGGCCAAGCTGATCGAGAAACAGGTGATCGAGGTCGCGCCACTGGCCTATATGCGCGGGCGCACCCTGAACAACAGCTTCATCATCCTCGACGAGAGCCAGAACACCACCTTGGAACAGATGAAGATGTTCCTCACTCGCATCGGCTTCGGCTCCACCGCGATAATCACCGGCGACATCACCCAGGTCGACCTGCCGCGCGGCACCAAGAGCGGCCTGACCCATGTGATTGACGTGCTGCGCGACGTGCCGGGCATCAGCTTCACCCATTTCAAGCCCAAGGACGTGGTGCGCCACCCCCTGGTCCAGCGCATCGTCGAAGCCTACGAGCGTTACGAAAACCGGGTACATGGCAAGTTGATCGATGAGCAGGACAACGGCCATGCTTGAGCTGGATCTGCAGATCGCCACCCAGGCCAACGGATTACCCAGCGAGGCGCAGTTTCGCGCCTGGTGCGATATAGCCCTGCGCCAGCGCACGGCCGACTCCGAACTGACCATCCGCCTGGTCGATGAAGCCGAAGGCCTCGAACTCAATCACACCTATCGCCAGCGCGACTACGCCACCAACGTCCTGTCCTTTCCTGCCGATGTACCGGACGGCATGCTGGATATTCCCTTGCTCGGCGACCTGGTGATCTGCGTGCCGGTGGTCGAGCGCGAGGCGCTCGAGCAAGAAAAAGCCCCGGAGGCGCACTGGGCGCACCTGGTGATCCATGGCTGCCTGCACCTGCTCGGCTACGACCACATCGACGATGCCGAAGCCGAGGAAATGGAAGCGCTAGAACGCACACTGCTCGCCGAGCTGGGTCATCCCGACCCGTATGCCGACGACAAATAGCAACTTATTGCCCATCAGCAAGGATCCCGAGTAACCCCCATGAGCGAAGACCGATCGAGCAACGAGCCAAAGTCCTGGTTGAACAAACTGACCCAGGCTTTTGCTCATGAGCCGAAAAACCGCCAGGAACTGCTGGAAGTACTGCGCGAAGCACACCAGAACAAGCTGCTCGACAGCGAAGCGCTGGCCATAGTCGAAGGCGCCATCCAGGTCGCCGACCTGCAAGTTCGCGACATCATGGTCCCGCGCTCGCAGATGATCAGCATCAAAGCCAACCAGACGCCCAAAGAATTCCTGCCCTCGATCATCGACGCCGCTCACTCGCGCTATCCGGTAGTGGGCGAGAGTCTCGACGACGTGATCGGCATCCTGCTGGCCAAGGACCTGTTGCCGCTGGTGCTGCTGGATCAGCAGCCGAGCTTCAACATCAAGGACGTGCTGCGCCCGGCGACCTTTGTCCCCGAGTCCAAGCGCCTCAACGTGCTGCTGCGCGAGTTCCGCGCCAACCACAACCACATGGCCGTGGTGATCGACGAATACGGCGGTGTGGCCGGCCTGGTGACCATCGAAGACGTACTCGAGCAGATCGTCGGTGACATCGAGGACGAGCACGATGTCGAGGAAGACAGCTACGTCAAACCGCTGCCCAGTGGCGATTTCCTGGTCAAGGCGCTGACCCCGATCGACAGCTTCAACGAATCCTTCGACACTCAGTTCTCCGACGACGAGTTCGACACTGTCGGCGGCCTGGTGATGAGCGCCTTCGGCCACCTGCCCAAGCGCAACGAAGTGACCGAAATCGGCGAGTTCCGCTTCCGCGTACTCAACGCCGACAGCCGCCGCATCCACCTGCTGCGCCTGACCCCGCTGGTGCGCTGAAGCGCGGCCTGATCGCGGAGATAAGGGACAAGGCGCGGGGAACAGGCTGCCTCAGACCCATTCCCTTACTCCCGACAAACCTTCCCCCCTTCCGCATTCCCCTCTACCCTTGCGCCACCCCCAATCCAAGGACCTGCATTCAATGCACTGGATAACTCGCTCCGGCTGGCCGGGCAACCTGATCGCCCTGGCGGCTGGCGCCATCACCACCCTGGCGCTGGCGCCGTTCGACCTGTGGCCGCTGGCACTGCTCTCGATTGCCCTGTTTTATCTCGGCCTGCGCGACCTGCACCCACGCCAGGCGGCATGGCGCGGCTGGTACTACGGCTTCGGCCTGTTCGCCGCCGGCACCAGCTGGGTCTACGTCAGCATCCACGACTACGGCGCCGCCTCGCCGGCCCTGGCGGCCTTCCTCACCCTCGGCTTCGTCGCCGGCCTGGGCCTGCTGCTGGCCCTGGCCGCCTGGCTGTGGGCACGCTGGCTGCGCCGCAGCGAGGCGCCACTGGCCGACGCCCTGGCCTTCGCTGCCCTCTGGCTGGCCCAGGAAGCCTTTCGCAGCTGGTTCCTCACCGGCTTCCCCTGGCTCTATGCCGGCTACAGCCAACTCGATGGCCCATTGGCCGGGCTCGCCCCCGTCGGCGGCGTATGGCTGCTGTCCTTCGTCCTCGCCTTGAGCGCGGCGCTGCTGGTCAACCTGGCACAACTGCGTGCGCGCAAGGTCTTTCTCGTCAGCGGCATACTGCTGCTGACCGCTCCCTGGATCGCCGGCCTCGCCCTCAAGGGTCACGCCTGGACCACCCCGGCCGGCGAACCACTCAAGGTCGCGGCCATGCAAGGCAATATCGAGCAGAACCTGAAATGGGACCCCGCCCAACTCAACGCCCAGCTGGCGCTGTACCGCGACCTGAGCTTCGGCGCCCAACCGACTGACCTGATCATCTGGCCGGAAACCGCGGTACCGGTGCTCAAGGAGCAGGCGGCCGGTTACCTCAGCGCCATGGGTCGCTTCGCCAGCGAGCGCCAGGCCGCACTGATCACCGGCGTACCCATTCGCCAGGCCAACGAGCGTGGGCAGCCGCGCTACTACAACGCAGTCAGCGTGGTAGGCCAGGGCGATGGTGACTACCTCAAGCAGAAACTGGTGCCCTTCGGCGAGTACGTCCCCCTGCAGGAGGTGCTGCGCGGACTGATCGCCTTCTTCAACCTGCCGATGTCAGACTTCGCCCGCGGCTCGCCCGACCAGCCGCTGCTCCAGGCCAAGGACTACAAGATCGCGACCTTCATCTGCTACGAAGTGGTCTACCCGGAGTTTGCCGCCGGGCTCGCCGCACAGAGCGAACTGCTGCTGACGGTGAGCAACGACGCCTGGTTCGGCAGCTCGATCGGCCCGCTGCAGCACGTGCAGATGGCCCAGATGCGCGCCCTCGAAGCCGGGCGCTGGATGATCCGCGCGACCAACAACGGCCTGACCGCGCTGATCGATCCCTTCGGCCGGATCACCGAACAACTGCCGCAGTTCGAACAAGGCGTGCTCTATGGCGAGGTGGTGCCCATGGACGGACTGACGCCTTACCTGTATTGGCGCGGCTGGCCGCTGCTGGTCCTCTGCAGCCTGCTGTTCGCCTGGGCGTTACTGGCGGGACGCATGGCCAGAACGCTGTAACTGCGGATTGGCTACTCGGCCAGCGCAGGCAGGCAGGCAGCACATTCGGCGACCTGCCCTGGTAACCAGAACTGCAATTGGACGATGAGAATAGACCCGGTGCGATGACGGCCTGTTCATCCAGCCTGAGCTGGCGCAGACCGCGAGCCTGCGATCTGCAGCTTAGGGCTGGCCGTAAACCAGGGGATAGAGCAGCAGCCCCAGTGCCTCGTTGAGCAGCAGGCTGCTCTGCCAGAGCGCCTTGCTTTCCGGTAGCCAACCACCTGCCGGGCGGCCGTTGGCAACGCCGAGAAAGCCAACCGGCGCGCTCAGGACCTGAAACCCCGCCTGCTCGAAACACCAGCGCGCCCTGGGCATGTGCCAGGCCTGAGTGACCAGCAGCACACGCCTGACCCCGTCCTGATGCAGCAACTCGGCGCTGCGGGCCGCATTTTCCCACGTCGTGCGACTCGCCTCCTCCTGCCAACGCACCGGCACGCCGTAATCACGTGCCAGCACCTCAGTCATCAGGGCGGCCTCGCTGGGTGGCTGGCCATAATGCAGCCCCCCACTGATCGCCAGCGGCACGCCCGAGGCCTTGGCCAAGCGCGCGGCATAGCGCAGGCGCTCCAGCGCCATCGGACTGGGCTGATCATCACCCCAGGCCGGATCGCCCTGTTCGCGTCCAGCACCGAGCACGACAATCGCATCCACCTGCTGCGCCAGACCGACCCAGCGCGCCTCGGCCAGCGCCGGTTCACTCTCCAGCAAACGCGCCGACCACTCCACCGCCACGGGAAGGCTCAGCACCCACAGCCCCCCGAGCGCCAGGCCGAAACAGGCGGCGGCCATACGCGGAAACCGCTTGCGTAACCACCAGGCGACAAGCAACGCGAGCAGCAATACACCCGGTGGAAGCAACAATTGTTTGAACAGGTAACGAATAGGCATCGGACACCTCCCGGGCGTCCGGTAGCCTAACGTTGATCGCTCGCCCGGAACAGCTGCGAGCCGCACGAAGAGCAGGCTTGTACGCCCCGCCCTGGCCGCCAGCTGACAACCGCACCGCATAGCGCACAACACAGCTGTACTCGCCGCTTGACCAGCGGCTTGATCTTGCCAAGGGGCTTACCCGCCGCTCTCAACGTGGCACGGTTGGTCTTGGCGGCGCGCGCGGGCCAGCGCTCTATCACCGCCAACTCCTCGGCCGCCGCATGCCAGCCCCGCAACCAATTCAGGTCATGATCCATATAGGCACGAATCAACTCCAACTCGGCAGAGGTCAGGTCACGCAGTTCCAATTCCTCCGGAGCCTTGGGAGACAGGCGAGCCATATTGTCGGCTTCATCCAGCGCCACTGACAGGCGCTGCAACAACCGCTCATAAAGCCCCCCGGCCCCTGACGCCTCTGCCCGTCGCAACTCGCCCATCCACTCACCTCATGCCGGACTCAATCGCCCAGCTCATATTTAAAGCTTAGCGGTAGGCCTTGAACCAGCCCAGCGTCGCGACAAACGGCGATGCGTCGCCTTGCGCCGGCCTTGCGGTGCAATCAGGGTTTCCCTCAGTTGCGGGGGGTCATGTATGCTACGGCGTTTTCCGCAAGCCCCTATTTTTAGCGCCGGTAGCCATGCACGAACAGTATCAGCCACGCGAAATCGAAGCCGCTGCGCAGTCCCACTGGGACTCGCAAAAATCCTTTGTAGTGAGCGAACAGCCAGGCAAGGAAACCTTCTATTGCCTGTCGATGTTCCCCTACCCCAGCGGCAAGTTGCACATGGGCCACGTGCGCAACTACACCATTGGCGACGTGATTGCCCGCTACCAGCGCATGCTCGGCAAGAACGTGCTGCAGCCGATGGGCTGGGACGCGTTCGGCATGCCGGCGGAAAACGCCGCGATGAAGAACAAGGTCGCGCCTGCCAAGTGGACCTACGAAAACATCCAGTACATGAAGACCCAGCTGAAAAGCCTGGGACTGGCCGTCGACTGGTCGCGCGAAGTGACCACCTGCAAGCCGGACTACTACCGCTGGGAACAATGGCTGTTCACCCGCCTGTTCGAGAAAGGCGTGATCTACCGCAAGAACGGCACCGTCAACTGGGATCCGGTGGACCAGACCGTACTGGCCAACGAGCAGGTCATCGACGGCCGCGGCTGGCGCTCCGGCGCGGTCATCGAAAAACGCGAAATCCCCATGTACTACTTCAAGATCACCGCCTATGCGGAAGAACTCTTGAGCAGTCTGGACGACCTGGATGGCTGGCCGGAACAGGTCAAGACCATGCAGCGCAACTGGATCGGCAAATCGCGCGGCATGGAAGTCAGCTTTCCCTATGACGTCGCCAGCATCGGCGAGAGCGGCGCACTGAAAGTCTTCACCACCCGCCCCGACACCCTGATGGGCGCGACCTACGTCGCGGTGGCCGCCGAACACCACCTGGCGACGCTTGCCGCGCAGAACAACGCGCAATTGCAAGCCTTTATCCACGAGTGCAAAAGTGGCAGCGTGGCCGAAGCCGACATCGCTACCCAGGAAAAGAAAGGCCTGCCCACCGGGCTGTTCGTCGAGCATCCGCTCACCGGCGAAAAGCTGCCGGTATGGGTCGCCAACTATGTGCTGATCCATTACGGCGACGGCGCGGTCATGGCCGTTCCAGCCCACGACGAACGCGATTTCGAGTTCGCCCACAAGTACGACCTGCCAATCAAGCCGGTGATCCGCACCAGTGCCGGCGACGAAACCCCGGCGCCCTGGCAGGACGCCTATGGCGAGCACGGCAGCCTGATCAACTCCGGCGTCTTCAACGACCTGGATTTCCCGGGAGCCTTCGACGCCATCGAAGTCACCCTGCAGAAGAAAAACCTCGGTCAATCGCGCACCCAGTTCCGCCTGCGCGACTGGGGCATCAGCCGCCAGCGCTACTGGGGCTGCCCGATCCCGATCATCCACTGCGACGTCTGTGGCGACGTGCCAGTGCCGGAAGACCAGCTGCCAGTCGTGCTGCCGGAAGACGTGGTACCGGACGGTGCCGGCTCGCCGCTGGCGCGCATGCCGGAGTTCTACAGCTGCACGTGCCCGAAATGCGGCGCGCCGGCCAAGCGCGAAACCGACACCATGGACACCTTCGTCGAGTCGTCTTGGTACTACGCTCGCTACGCCTCACCGCACTACACGGGCGGCATGGTCGATCCCGCCGCAGCCAACCACTGGCTGCCGGTGGATCAGTACATCGGCGGTATCGAACACGCGATTCTGCACCTGCTGTACGCGCGCTTCTTCCACAAATTGATGCGCGACGAAGGTCTGGTCAGCTCCAACGAACCGTTCAAGAACCTGCTGACCCAGGGCATGGTGGTCGCCGAGACCTACTACCGCACCTTGGATAACGGCGGCAAGGACTGGTTCAACCCGACTGACGTGGAACTGGTACGTGACGCAAAGGCCAAGGTCATCAGCGCCAAGCTGAAAGCCGATGGCTTGCCGGTGGAAATCGGTGGCACCGAGAAGATGTCCAAGTCGAAGAACAACGGCGTCGATCCGCAGTCGATGATTGATGCCTACGGCGCCGACACCTGCCGCCTGTTCATGATGTTCGCCTCGCCGCCCGACATGAGCTGCGAATGGTCTGACTCCGGTGTCGAAGGTGCCAACCGCTTCCTGCGCCGGGTCTGGCGCCTGGCGCAGAACCACGTCAGCCAGAGCCTGCCGGGCGCACTGGATAAGACCGTATTGAGCGATAGCCAGAAAGAGGTGCGCCGCGCCATTCACCTGGCCATCAAGCAGGCCAGCACCGATGTTGGCCAATTCCACAAATTCAACACCGCCATCGCCCAGGTGATGACCCTGATGAACGTGCTGGAAAAGGCCGCCCAAGAGACCGCCCAGGATCGCGCCCTGCTCCAGGAAGGTCTGGAAAGCGTGGCCCTGCTGCTGGCCCCGATCACCCCGCACATCAGCCACCAACTGTGGCTGGAACTCGGCCATCAGGGCGCGATCATCGACGCCCAGTGGCCGGCAGTGGATGAGTCGGCGCTGGTACAGGACAGCCTGCAGCTGGTGATCCAGGTCAACGGCAAGTTGCGCGGTCATATCGAGATGCCCGCTTCGGCTACCCGCGAGGAAGTCGAAGCAGCGGCGCGGGCCAACGAAAACGTAGTGCGCTTCACCGAAGGCCTGAGCATCCGCAAAGTGATTGTGGTGCCGGGCAAGCTGGTCAACATAGTCGCCAACTAAGCCAACTAATATAGTCGCCAACCGACAAAGCTCGATGCGCTCGCAAGGCGGCGCATCGAGAGGTTCGCCAAGGGGATAGCAAAGATGATGAAACGGAATCTGTTGGTAATCGGCCTCGCTGCACTGCTCGGCGCCTGCGGCTTCCAGCTGCGCGGCACCGGTGATGTCGAATTCGCCCTCAAGGAACTCGATGTCAGCGCGCGCAACGCCTATGGCGATACGCTCAAGCAGGTGACTGAGGTACTACAAGACAACGGCGTGCGCGTTCACTCCGGCGCCCCCTATCGCCTGGTGCTGAGCAACGAGCAGGAAAACCAGCGCACCGCCAGCTACACCAGCTCTGCTCGGACTGCCGAATACGAACTGACCATGACCCTCGATTACGAGATTCGTGGCGCACAGGACCTGCTGCTGACCAGCAATCAGCTGGAAGCGCAGAACTTCTACGCGCAGGACAGCAACAACCTGGTCGGCTCCGATCAGGAAGCCACCCAACTGCGCAGCGAAATGCGCCGCGAGTTGGTGCAGCAACTGGTCCAGCGCCTGCAACAGGTCACCCCGGCCCAGCTCGACCAACTGCAGCAGACCGCCGAAGCCAAGGCCAAAGTCGAAGCCGATGCCCTGGAAGCCGCACGCCAGCGTGAAGCCGCACAACCGCAGCAGTCGCCCGTGCAACTGCCGACGCACAGCCAGTAGACCTGCCGGGGTCGCCGCCGCGGCCCCGCCGGTGAACGCCTGATGAAACTCAACCCCGCACAACTCGGCAAGCACCTCCAGGGCAACCTGGCGGCGGTGTATGTGGTCAGTGGCGACGAACCGCTGCTGTGCCAGGAAGCCTGCGACGCGATTCGTGCCGCCACCCGTGAGCAGGCCTTCAGCGAACGCCAGGTTTTCAACGCCGACGCCAGCTTCGATTGGGGCAACCTGCTGCAGGCCGGCGCCAGCATGTCGCTGTTCGCCGACAAGCGCCTGCTGGAACTGCGCCTGCCCTCCGGCAAACCCGGCGACAAAGGCGCAGCAGCGCTGCTCGAATACCTGTCGCGGCCGCCGGAAGACACCGTGCTGCTGATCAGCCTGCCGAAGCTCGATGGCAGCGCGCAGAAAACCAAGTGGGCCAAGGCCCTGATCGACGGCCCGCAGTGCCAGTTCATCCAGATCTGGCCGGTCGATGCCCACCAACTGCCGCAATGGATTCGCCAACGCCTGGCCCAGGCCGGCCTCAGCGCCAGCCAGGAAGCGGTGGAAATGATCGCCGTGCGGGTGGAAGGCAATCTGCTGGCCGCCGCCCAGGAAATCGAGAAACTCAAGCTGCTCGCCGAAGGCGGACAGATCGAGGTCAGCACGGTGCAGGCGGCAGTTGCCGACAGTGCCCGCTTCGACGTATTCGGCCTGATCGATGCGGCGCTCAACGGCGAAGCCGTGCATGCCTTGCGCATCCTCGAAGGACTGCGCGGTGAAGGCGTCGAGCCACCGGTGATTCTCTGGGCGCTGGCCCGCGAAATCCGCCTGCTCGCCACCATCGCCCAGCAATACGGCCAGGGCATGCCACTGGACAAAGCCTTCAGCTCGGCGCGCCCACCGGTCTGGGACAAACGCCGACCGCTGGTCAGCAAAGCCCTGCAACGTCTTTCCGCCGCACGCTGGGCCTCGCTTCTGCAGGATGCCCAGCGCATCGACGCGCAGATCAAGGGTCAAGCCGCAGGCGATCCCTGGAGCGGCTTGCGCATGCTGAGCCTGAGCCTGTGCGGCCAACGCCTGAACCTGCCCAGCGACCCCGGCCTGTAACCCCCGAACCGCCAATAGCTTCCAGGGAAATGGGCGATAAGCCCCACCTGCGGACATCCCATACCTCACGGCGCCAAGCCCCATGCTTCAAGCACCTCCGGCGCCCGGCTGCCAGCGGCTGGGCCAGCGAGTCCACTTACCCATGGACTCAAGCCTGCCCAGAACCTTGCAGGAGGCCGATCCGCCTTCGAAAATGTCTCCGAGTAGGCCTTAGCTCTTCCCATCCAAATGGGACGAATGCCCCTCAGGGCAGCCCGATGATACGGTCGCCGCGCGGGACACAGCGAGGTCGGGCCTCCCCCTGATAAAACTCAAGCTAGCCAAGGTGAACCAACCACCCCGCACAGGCCACCAGCTGGACATTTTTTAACCAACGGATCATTATTCACGCACCCGCAGGTCGTGGGCAGCCAATGAGGACCCAGCATGGCCAAAAACCGCAAACAGCGCCCGAACAAGGCCAAATCCCTGATTGCCCAGCCGTTGTTCCGCTGTCGTCAGGAAAAACCCGGTAAAGGCAAAGGCAGTTACCGCCGCGAAGCCTCCCAGCAAAACTGGGAGGCTTCAGTCCTTCTGGCAGCCTGAAACCCAGCTGTAGCCCGCCTGACGGCTCAACCGTGATAAGGTAGCGGCCTGCAAAAAACGCCTTGAGACCACCATGCCCAACCTGCTACTTCGCAGCCTGAGCCACATCGCCTCGGCCTGCCTCTTTCTGCTCCTGACAGCCTGTAGCGAAGCGCCCGCGCAATCGCTGGCCACTGCAGCCAACAGCCCGAGCAGTATCTCGAACAAGCAGCCTGAACCGGCGGCGGCCGCCGTAAAACTCAGCTTCAGCGACTGGCGCGTCCTACTGCGCAGCGATGCGATTGCCGCCGGCATCGACCCGGCGCTGTTCGATCGCGCCTTCGCCGGCGTCAGCCCCAACCCCGACGTACTGGTCGCCGACAGCAGCCAACCGGAATTTACCCGTCCGGTATGGGAGTACCTGGATGGTGCGGTCTCCCCCCAGCGCCTTGCCCGTGGCAAAAACCTGTTGCTGCAACACGGCAACACGCTCGCCCGCATCGAAGCACGCTACGGCGTGGACCGGCAAACCCTGGTGGCGATCTGGGGCCTGGAGAGTAACTTCGGCAGCAATATCGGCAATCACAATGTGATCCGCTCGCTCGCCACCCTGGCCTACGAAGGCCGTCGCCAGGTGTTCTGGCGCAGCCAACTGCTTGCCGTGCTGCAGATCCTTCAGCATGGCGACATTACCCCGGAACGCCTTGTCGGCTCATGGGCCGGCGCCATGGGCCAGACCCAGTTCATGCCCACCACCTACAACGAACATGCCGTGGACTTTGACGGCGATGGACGCCGCGACCTCTGGAGTTCCTCGGCTGACGCCCTGGCCTCGGCAGCCCACTACCTGCAGGCTTCGGGCTGGCAGAAAGGCCAGCCCTGGGGGTATGAGGCGCGCCTGCCGCAGGCCTTCGACTACAGCCTGGCCGATCCGGAAGTACGCCGCACCCTGGCCGAGTGGACCGCTCTGGGCGTTGAACCGCTCGGTTCGCCAGCCCAGCACCTGGCAACCGAAACCATGGCGACCCTGCTGCTGCCGGCCGGTCATCGCGGCCCGGCCTTCCTGCTGCTGAGCAATTTCCGCAGCATTCTCAAGTACAACAACTCGACCTCCTATGCCCTGGCTATCGGCCTGCTGTCCGACGGCCTGCGCGGCGGCGACGGCGTCCATGCCGCCTGGCCTCGCGAGGAGCGTCAACTGGGGCGCAGCGAGCGCATCGAACTGCAGGAGTTGCTTGCCCAGAACGGCCTGGAACCAGGGGCGGCCGACGGCATCATTGGCGCCAAGACACGCAAGGCTGTGCGCGCCTTCCAGCTGCAACTGGGCTGGCCAGCCGACGGCTACCCGACCCAGGAACTGCTGGTGCGGCTACGCACGCCGCTCTGAGACCGGATGGCCGGGCTATTCAGGCATAGTCAGCCCCGAGCCGCCCATCTCCGTGGGCACATCCTGCAGTTTCGCCAGCCCATCTTTGATATGCAGAACCGCCTCTTGGTAATGCACATGGACTTCTGGCGTGTAGGCCAGTTGCGGGACGAGAGCCGCATACACATCGACCAGTCCCATTTCCGGATGATCGGTGAACAGGTGACCGCCACAACTCTTGCACCACTTGCGGCTACTGCGCGGCGTCTTGTTGTAGCTGCCGATATTGTCGGCGCCGCGGGTCACGGTCAGCGCCTCGGGCTTCCACAGGGTGAAAGCATTGACCGGTGCGGCCGACCACTGCCGACATGACTGGCAGTGGCAATAGCCCATTGCCACCGGCTCGCCGCTGACCGTAAATTCCACCGCGCCGCAGAAACAGTGCCCCTGGTAAAGCTGTTCGCTACTCATGCTTGCTCTCCTCTGTCGTTACCCAGGCTTGTAGGCCGTTGAAAAGCGACCTATGTTGTCGATTCGTCGTTAAAAACAGGCTTGGGGGGGGCCCAGACTTGGCGCCCCCGAAAAATGCTCCGTTACAACACGCAAACTGCGGCGTGCTGGGTTGCGCCTGCTGTTGTCTAGCCTCGACTGCCTCACCTATGCTTTTCAACGGCCTGGTAGTCGTCGATCTGCCGCAGGCTTGTCGCCGGCGTACGCCGCACCTGCAACTCGAAGATGTCAGCGCGGGCGTAATGCCCGCTGACGTCTAGGGTGCGCCGGGCCGGCGCTACCTGGCCGACATCGATGTCTGCATACAGAATGCCTTCCTCGCGGTGCAACGGCCCCGCCACCAGCCGACCCATGGGGTCGACCACCAGCGAATCGCCGTCATTGATCCATTCCTGCGGATCGGCAAACAGCTGCTCGCGGCCGGGAAAGTCCTCGGGAATGTCGCTGCCGCGCAGTACGGTGCCACTGCCGAGCACCCAGCAGCGGCCTTCGAGGGCGATGTGGCGCAGGCTGCCGATCCAGCTGTCGCCACTGTCGTAGGTCGGCGCGATGTAGATCTCCACGCCCTGGGCATAGAGCGCGTAGCGGGCCAGCGGCATGTAGCTCTCCCAGCAAGTCAGCGTTCCCAGGCGGCCGACGGGGGTGTCCACCGTGCGCAGCCCAGCGGCATCGCCGGGCGCGTGCACCATGCGCTCGGGGTTGGTCGGCATCAGCTTGCGGTGACGATTGAGCAGCTCACCGTCGGCGCCAATCACCACCACACTGTTGTAGAGGGTGCCGCCACCCTGGCGCCGCTCGCACTCATTGAGCCCACAGACCACGGTAACGCCATGCTCGCGGGCCGCTTGGTACAGGGGGTCGAGATCCGCGCTGGCGAGGTCCACGGCATTGGCCAGCAGTCGCCCATGCAACAGACTCAGCAACGCGCCATCTCGGCCTGGGGCCAGGCGCCAGATCCACGACGGATAGCCGGGAATGAACAGCTCGGGCAAGACCACCAGCGTGGCTCCCGCCGAGGCTGCCTCGGCAACCGACTGCACGCCTCGCGCCAGGGTCGCGGCGCGATCGAGCAGAACGGGTGGGCGCTGGATGATGGCAATCATGGTCATGATGCTCTCCTAGGCGTGGACGCTTTCGCTATCGAAGCTTCAGCCTGCGCCTGGCGTATCAAGCAGACTAGTCCAGAATCTGAAGTGTTGAATCTGGCGCCTTGAACCCCAGACGCCCCAACATTGAGAGTTCATGATGGATGACAGCTACGGGCAATTCTGTACGGTCGCACGCGCCGCCGAGGCGCTGTGCGAACGCTGGACGCCGCTGGTGGTGCGCGAGTTGCTGTGCGGCAGCAAGCGTTTCAACGATCTGCACCGCGGCGTACCGCGCATGTCCACCAGCCTGCTGAGCCAGCGCCTGCGCCACCTGGAAGAGCTCGGTGTGGTGCGGCACAGGGCCAATGGCAAGGTCTGGGAGTACAGCCTGACCGAAGCGGGCGAAGACTTGCGCCCGATCATCATGGCGCTCGGCCACTGGGGCGCGCACTGGATCGGCAGTCGTCTGCGCGACGACGAACTCGACGCCGGTCTGCTGATGTGGGATGTGCGCCGCTTCGTGTGCATCGCCGAATTCCCGCCTCGGCCGGTGGTCATCCAGTTCAGCTTCCGCGACGCCCGGCCTGGCGAATCCGCGTGGTGGCTGCTGGTCGAGCAGGGCGTGGCCGACCTCTGCCGCGACGATCCCGGTCGCGAGCCAACCTTGGTGGTGGACGCGACAGTGCGCGCCCTCACCGACGTCTGGAGTGGCGAACGCAGCCCGCAAGAAGTGCTGCAGGCGCACGAGCTGCAGGTGCTCGGCGCGCCTGTGGATGCGCAGAACCTTTGGCGCTGGCTTGGCACCAGCGCCTTCGCCACCACTCGGCGCAACGCACCGCGGCCCCAGGGCGATGGCAGCACAGCCTCTTAGGGGGCGCCGTGCCCCGACCCGGGCCAATCGCAGCGACAGCACACCCACGCCCCAGAAACAATAAAGCGCCCCCCGATGGAGGCTCGCTGCGCGGGCATTCTGCTCAGTCGGTCATGACTGCTTGGGTCTGCCGGTCGACATGATAGCTGGCACTCCGTAGCGGGCCGGTCATAGCGGCCCGGCACTCAGGTTGCCGAGCAACGGCCGCAGCATCCTCAAGCACAACAACTCCAGGTCCTATGCCCTGGCCTCGGCCTGCTCTCCGACACCCAACGGAGCGACGCTTAGCTGCAGGGCAGCTGGCAACATCATGACCGTCAACTGGGCCGCAACGAACGCATCGAGCGACAGGAGCTGCTGACCAAGGATCAGGCCGACGGCATCGCCGGACCTACACACCACGCGGCTCGCGACTTTCAGCAACTCCCGGGGCAGCAGCTCAGACAACTGACAGCGCTGCGCTTTACCTGGCCCTCCCCCGCCGGCGGCCTGAACCACACGGCGCCCCACGGATTGAACAGTCAGCTTCTGTGGTAAAGTTCGCGGCGGCCACAAGCCGCCTCGTCCACGGAGCCTCTAGCGGAGCCCAGATTGCCGATGTCCGATACCTCTCAACCCAAAACCGTTGCCAGCGGCGAAAAATTTCGCACCACCGAGGGCATCACCGCAATCAAGGACGGGCAGAAGCGCCGCGCCTCAAGCGAACCCCAGGTGTACGAACCCAAGCCCAAGTGGCTGCGGGTCAAGGCACCCGGCGGCAGCCGCTTCGAAGCGGTCAAGCGCAATGTCGGCGAACACCGTCTGAGCACCGTGTGCCAGGAATCACATTGCCCGAACATGGGCGAATGCTGGTCCAACGGCACCGCCACCATCATGCTGATGGGTTCGGTATGCACCCGCGCCTGCCGGTTCTGCGCGGTGGATACCGGCAACCCCAACGGCTGGCTGGATCTGGAGGAGCCACAGAACACCGCCAAGTCGGTGGAGCTGATGGCGCTGCGCTATATCGTGCTGACCTCGGTGGACCGCGACGATCTGGACGACGGCGGTGCCGCGCACTACGCCGCCTGTGTGCGCGCGATCAAGGAGCGCACCCCGCAGGTGGTGGTGGAGGCCCTGACCCCGGACTTCGACGGCGACCACCAGGCCATCGAACGCGTGGTGGACTCCGGCCTTGAGGTCTTCGCGCAAAACGTCGAGACGGTCAAGCGCCTGACCCACGAAGTGCGCGACCCCCGCGCCGGCTACGAGAAGACCCTGCGCGTACTGGAGCATGCCAAGCGCCATCGCCCGGCGATGCTGACCAAGACCAGCCTGATGCTGGGCCTGGGCGAGACCGACGAGGAAGTTCTGCAGACCATGGATGACCTGCGCGCCATCGGCGTGGACATCCTCACCCTCGGCCAGTACCTGCAGCCAACCCGCAACCACCTGCCGGTCAAGCGCTGGGTCAGCCCGGAAGAGTTCAATCGATTCCGTGACCTCGGCCTGCAGAAGGGCTTTATGGAAGTGGCCGCGGGTCCGCTGGTTCGCTCCAGCTACCGCGCCGACAAGGTGTTCGAGAAGAACAACCTGGGTCTGGCCGCCCCTGTGCCGGTGCCGGGGCAGCAGGTCGACAGCAGCCTGATCCCGACGTTCAACCTGAACTGATCGGCCCACACAACGCCTGGCCCAAGGCTTTGCCTGGGTCAGGCGTTTGTTTATCCGCTACTTTCAGCGCAAGGTGGAAAGCTAGGCGGCACCTCGGCTTTCCCGCTAATTGCGCCCGTCAGGGTCTTCTGCTGCGCGTATTCGAGGTGTTTGCCCAACTGCTCTCGCAGCCGGGCACTGACCTCGGAGAACTCTACTGGCCCAGCGACCAGATCAGCCAACTGGGTCATGGCCATACCGGCATAGCCGCAGGGATTGATGCGCTGAAATGGCGCCAGATCCATGTCCACATTCAGCGCCAGGCCATGGAAAGACCGGCCATTGCGGATGCGCAGGCCGAGCGAGGCGATCTTTGCCCCATCCACGTAAACCCCGGGCGCATCGGGCTTGGCGCTAGCGCTCACCCCATAGCTGGCCAGGGTAGCGATCAGGCTGCGTTCGATGCGGCTGACCAGTTCGCGCACGCCAAGACCGGAGCGACGCACGTCCAGCAGCAGGTAGGCCACCAGTTGGCCGGGGCCGTGATAGGTCACCTGGCCGCCGCGATCGACCTGTACCACCGGGATATCACCGGGCAGCAGCAGGTGTTCGGGCTTGCCGGCCTGGCCTTGGGTAAATACCGGCGGATGCTGCAACAACCAGATCTCGTCGGCGGTGTCGGGGCCACGCTCATTGGTGAAGCGCTGCATGGCCTGCCAGGTCGGCTCGTAGTCGACCAAGCCGAGCTCGCGAAAGCCCAGGCTCATCACAACACCATGTGCACGCGGCCAGTGGCACGCAGATCGAGGTGCAGCGCTTGCAACTGCTCCACCCCGGTGGCGGTGATCAGCACCTGCACCGTAAGGAAACGACCGTTGCGGCTGTCGCGTACCACCAGCGAGGTCGAATCGAAATCCGGCGCGTGGCGCTGGATGACCTCGACCACCAGTTCGGTGAAGCCTTCGCCAGCATCGCCGATCACCTTGATCGGATAGCGCTCGCAGGGGAACTCGATTTTGGGGGCTTGAACGTCAGTATCAGTCATGGCATCAGCAGGCTTGTGGCCTGTCCAGAACGGGACGCCCCGGGTAAAGGCGCCCCTGGGGCAGAATCAGTTGAACAACCCGAAGAAGAACAGACGAATGCTATCCCACAGACGCCGGAATAGGCCACCTTCCTCGACGGTTTCCAGGGCGATCAGATCGGCGCTGTGTACCACCTCATCGCCCAGTTTGACCTCGACCTTGCCGATCACGTCACCCTGCTGGATAGGTGCGATCAGCTGCGGGTTAAGGGTCATGCCGGCTTGCAGCTTGTCCAGTTGGCCTTTCGCCATGGTCAGGGTCAGGTCGCTGGCCAGGCCAGCCTTGAGCTGACGAGTGGCGCCTTTCCAGACCTGTGTTTTGGCCAACTCAGCACCTTTCTGATAGAAGGTACGGGTCTCGAAGAAGCGGAAGCCGTAGGTCAGCAGCTTCTGGGTTTCAGCGGCGCGGGCTTGTTCACTATTGGTGCCAAATACCACGGAGATCAATCGCATGCCATCACGTACGGCGGAGGACACCAGGCAATAGCCGGCTTCGTCGGTGTGCCCGGTTTTCAAACCGTCGACGGTCTTGTCGCGCCACAGCAGCAGGTTGCGGTTGGGCTGCTTGATGCCGTTCCAGAGAAATTCCTTCTGCGCGTAGATGGCGTAGTGCTGCGGGTCTTCGAAGATGATTGCGCGCGCCAGCCTGGCCATATCTTTGGCCGAGGAATAATGATCAGGGTCCGGCCAGCCGGTGGCGTTGCGAAATTGACTGTTGTCCATGCCCAGACGCTGGGCAGTGCTATTCATCATGTCGGCGAAGGCTTCTTCGCTACCGGCGATATGTTCGGCAATCGCCACGCTGGCGTCGTTACCGGACTGGATGATGATGCCATGCAGCAGGTCGTCAACCGAGACTTCCTTGCCAACCTCGACAAACATCTTCGAGCCGCCCATGCGCCAGGCTTTCTCGCTGATACGCACCATGTCGGTCTGCTTGATCTGGCCGCGGTTGATGTCCAGGGTCGCCAGGTAGGCGGTCATCAACTTGGTCAGGCTGGCTGGCGGCAGGCGCTCGTCAGCATTCTCCTCGATGAGGACATTGCCGCTGGCGGCATCCATCAGCACATAGGACTTGGCAGCCAACTGTGGCGGCGATGGAATTGCCATCTGGCTGGCCCAGGCGGCCGGTGCGGTGAGCAGCAGGAGTGACAAGGAAACGCGTTGGGCAAAGCAGGTGATATTCATCCGTCTCTCTAGGTTGCTAATGGTCGAACAGGCCCAAAGGGGCAAATCAGGTAGTGCTTGGAGGGCGGTTTGTGCCCCGGTAAATGTCATCTCAGTCTGCCTTGACCAGCCTTGGCTCGCCGAGGTTGGCCAAGCGCACACTGAGCTGCAATTGCTCAGCCTCGCCCCGGCTGCTCACCGGCCCCAGGCGCACGCGATGGAGAATCTGCTGGTTGTGCACCACTGAGCTGATGAACACCGGGGCAGCCACCGTATCGCTCAACTTGGCCTTGAGCAACTCCGCAGCGTCCGGATTGGCGAAGGCTCCCACCTGGAGATACAGGCCAGAGGCTGCGCCTGAAGCGTTTTTTTTTGCGTCTATGAGGACCGGCAGCACGGCCGCGGCATGCTGCTCTACTGGCGGCGAGTACTGTTCAAGCGGCGCTGCAACCGGCAGGGCGACGGGCTTGACCTGAGCCGCGGGTTGCGCCGCCAGCACCAGTGGCACCGTGCGCCCCTGCTGGGCCCACCACTCATTGGGATCAATGCCCTCGACCTTGACCCGCGCGGTACCCTGTTCGGCATAGCCGAGCTTTTTCGCGGCCGCAAACGACAGGTCGATGATCCGATCCGAATAGAACGGGCCGCGGTCATTGACCCGCACAATCGCACTCTTGCCATTGTCCAGGTTGGTTACCCGCACGTAGCTCGGCAGCGGCAAGGTCTTGTGCGCGGCGGTCATGCCGTACAGATCGTAAGTCTCGCCGTTGGCGGTGGCCTGACCGTGAAACTTGGTGCCGTACCAGGACGCCGGACCTATCGCGTGATAGCGACGCGCGTCGGGGATCGGGTAATACTGCTTGCCAAACACCACATAGGGGCTGGCCTTGACCCGACCATAATGCGGCATTGGCACGGCATCCTGGATCAACGAGACATCGACATCCCACCAGGGCGCGCCGTCCTTGTGCGGACGACTAAAGTCACCGGGACCGGAAATAGTCGCACTCGGCTTGCCCGGCGCCACTGATTGCGGGGCGCGGGTGGACGTGCAGCTGGCCAGCAAAAGGCCGAGCGCAGTGCAGACGACAATCTTGAGCGGCAGGCCCGACATCAATTGGCCCCTCGCGCATCAACCAGCAATTCAGCCAACTGATTGACCGCCATGGCGTACATCACGCTGCGGTTGTAGCGTGTGATGACGAAAAAATTCGGCAACCCCAGCCAGTACTCATCGCCCTGCGCACCCTCGAGGCGGAAGGCGGTGACCGGCATTTCGCCGTCCAGAGCAGCGCTGCTCGACCAGCCGAGGCGGCGCAGTTCGTCGACGTTCATCTGTGGGTCAAGGCCGGCGCTCAAGCCTTGCTCGACCTGGTCGCCGGTGACCGTGGCAACGCTGACCACCGGCTCGCCAGGCAGCCAGCCGTGGCGGCTGAAGTAGCTGGCCACGCTGCCGATGGCATCCACCGGGTTGGTCCAGATATTGATATGGCCATCGCCGTCGAAGTCCACTGCATAGGCGCGGAAACTGCTCGGCATGAATTGCGGCAAGCCCATGGCCCCGGCGTAGGAGCCCTTGAGGGTCAGCGGATCGACCTGCTCCTCGCGCGAGAGCATGAGGAACTCGCGCAGCTCCTTGCGAAAGAAAGGCGCGCGCGACGGGTAATCGAAAGCCAGGGTCGAGAGGGCATCCATGACCCGGTAGCTGCCGGTGTTGCCACCGTAAAAGGTTTCCACGCCAATGATTGCCACTATCACCTGCGCCGGCACGCCATATTCGGCCTCGGCGCGCGCCAGGGTCGCTTGATGCTCACGCCAGAAATCCACACCGCGGGCGATCCGCGAGTCGGTAATGAAGATCGGCCGGTAGTCCTTCCAGGGCTTGACCTTCTCCGCCGGACGCGAGATGGCGTCGAGAATCGATTGTTTTCGCTCCACTGCGGCGAACAAACGCCCCAGTTGCTCCGAGGCAAAACCATAATCGCGATTCATCTCGGCGATGAACTCGCTGACCTGCGGCGAATCCTGGTAATCGGCGGCGAGCGCCGGCTGAACCACAGCCAAGGCAGCGGCCAGACCGAGCCAATGTGTTTGCCGTGCTGCCCAGCCACGCGATATGTGCATTGAATTCATAACCCCAATTTAAGCCTGTGCAATCCACTTACGGTGAGTGTGGATCGACATCAAAATGCCAAACCCTGCCAGCAGGGTAATCAGCGACGTACCGCCATAGCTGATGAACGGCAACGGCACCCCCACCACTGGAAGCAGACCACTGACCATACCGATATTGACGAAAACATAAACGAAGAACGTCATGGTCAGCGCGCCCGCCAGAAGCTTACCGAACAGCGTCTGCGCTTGCACGGTAATCACCAAACCGCGTGCGATCAACAGCAGGTAAACCAGCAGTAACAAACAAACACCGACCAGGCCGAACTCCTCCGCGAGCACGGCGATGATGAAGTCGGTGTGGCTTTCCGGCAGGAAGTCCAGATGCGACTGGGTGCCAAGCAGCCAGCCCTTGCCGAAGACCCCGCCCGAGCCGATCGCTGCCTTCGACTGGATGATGTTCCAGCCGCTGCCCAGCGGATCGCTCTCGGGATTGAGAAAGGTCAGCACGCGCTGTTTCTGGTATTCACGCAGGACAAAGAACCACATCCCCACTGCAACCGGGACCAACGCACCCAGTGCACCGATAATCCAGCGCCACTGCAGCCCGGCGATGAAGAGTACGAAAACCCCCGAAACGATCACCAGCATCGAGGTACCCAGGTCTGGCTGCAGCAGAATCAGCACGAACGGCAACAGAATCATCGTCATGCTGATTACGATGTGCTTGAAGCGCGGCGGCAAACTGCGCTTGGACAGGTACCAGGCGATGGTTGCCGGCATGATCAGTTTCATGAATTCCGAGGGCTGGAAGCGAATCACCCCGGGGATATTGATCCAGCGGGTGGCGCCCATGGCGTTGTGACCCATTACATCCACTACCACCAGCAGGCCGACGCCTGCCACATAAGCCAAAGGCACCCAGCGCGCCATGAAGCGCGGCTCGAACTGGGCAAGGATGAACATGCCCACCAAGCCAATGCCAAAGGAACTGGCCTGCTTGGTCAACAGGTCAACATTCTTGCCGCTGGCCGAATACAGAATGAACAAGCTGCCGACCGCCAGGATCAGTAGCAGCAACAGCAGAATGCCGTCGATATGCAGGCGCTGCAGCAGACTGGCGCGACGGCGCAGTACATCTTCGCTGGACAGCACGCGGTCGAAATTACCGTTCATCGCTGACTGATCTCTGTACTCGCCGGCTGGGCGTATTCGGCCTTGAGCTGGCCGTTGTCATCGAGCAACCAGGCATCCATCACCTGCTTGACCACCGGAGCGGCCACACCCGAGCCGGACTCGCCATTTTCCACCATCACCGCCACCGCGATCTGCGGGTTTTCCGCCGGGGCGAACGCGACGAACAGGGCATGGTCACGATGGCGTTCCAGGGTCTTGTCGCGGTTGTATCGTTCACCCTGCTTGATCGCCACCACCTGCGCCGTGCCGCTCTTGCCGGCCATTCGATAGACCGCCGTGTCGCCAACCTTGCGGGCGGTGCCGCGCGCCCCATGCATCACTTGCTCCATACCGATACGGGCGTAATCCCAGTACTTGGCATCGTGCAGCAGGATATCCGGCAGCGGCTGGCTATCCACCGGCGGCACCCCCTCGAGGGTCTTGGCCAGGTGCGGACGAATCCACTTTCCCCGGGTGGCAATCAGGGTTACCGCCTGCGCCAACTGCAGCGGTGTAGTCTGCATATAGCCTTGGCCGATGCCGAGAATCAGGGTTTCCCCCGGGTACCAAGGCTGACGGTAGCGCGCGCGTTTCCAGTCGCGCGACGGCATCAGCCCGGAAGTTTCCTCGAACATGTCCAACGACACTCGCTGACCCAGGCCGAAGCGGCTCATGTAGTCGTGCATCCGGTCGATGCCCAGCTTGTGGGCCAAATCGTAAAAATAGGTGTCATTGGAGCGCATGATCGCCATCTCCAGACTCACCCAGCCGTCGCCATTGCGGTTCCAGTTGCGGTATTTGTGGCTGTTGCCGGCCAGTTGATAGAAGCCCGGATCGAACACCCGCGAACTGGGGGTGATCACCCCGGCATCCAGGGCGGCCACAGCCATCATCGGCTTGATGGTCGAGCCCGGTGGGTAGAGGCCACGCAAGACGCGGTTGAACAATGGCTGGTCGAGCGAATCGCGCAGCTCGGCATAGGCCTTGAAGCTGATGCCGGTGACGAATGGGTTGGGGTCGAAACTCGGCTGACTGACCATCGCCAGTACCTCGCCGGTGCCTGGCTGGATCGCCACGATGGCACCACGGCGCCCGCCCAGCGCAGCCTCGGCGGCTTCCTGCAGGCGCACATCGATAGTCAGCATGACATCCTTGCCCGGCAGGGGATCGATGCGCTTGAGCACCCGCAGCACCCGGCCACGGGCATTGGTCTCGACTTCTTCGTAGCCGACCTCGCCGTGCAACTGCGCTTCATAGAAGCGCTCGACACCGGTTTTACCGATATGGTGAGTACCGCTATAGGCCACCGGATCGAGTTCCTTCAGTTCTCTCTCGTTGATCCGCCCGACATAGCCCACCGAATGCGCGAAATGCTCGCCCTCGGGATAATGCCGCACCAGCTGCGCCACCACCTCAACCCCGGGCAGGCGGAACTGGTTGACCGCGATCGTGGCGATTTGCTCTTCGCTCAACTCGAACAACACCGGCACCGGCTCGAACGGCCGCCGCCCCTGGCGCACGCGTTTTTCGAACAGCGCCCGCTCCTCGCTGCTCAGCCCCAGCACCTCGACGATCACATCCAGCACCGGCTCCCAGTCGCCCGCCCGCTCACGGGTCAGGGTCAGGCTGAAACTCGGCCGGTTGTCAGCGAGAATCACCCCGTTGCGGTCGAAGATCAGCCCACGCGTCGGCGGAATCGGCTGAACGTGAACCCGATTGTTTTCCGAAAGGGTCGAGTGGTACTCGTACTGCACCACCTGCAGGTAATACATACGGGCAACCAGGGCCGCGGTCAGCAGCAGAAACACCAGGGCACCAACCACGGCACGCCGGCGAATCACGCGCGCGTCTTTTTCGTGGTCCTTGAGGCGAATCGGCTGCGGCATCTAATGACTGCTGATTATGGGTGGGACATCTGCTGGGAAATCATTTGTGGTACGGGTGCCCGGACAACACGGTCCAGGCCCGATACATCTGTTCGCCGATAACAATCCGTACCAGCGGGTGCGGCAGGGTCAACGGCGATAGCGACCAACGCTGTTCACTGCGCGCCTGTACTTCCGGCGCCAACCCTTCAGGACCGCCGACCATGAGATTGACGGTGCGTGCATCCAGGCGCCACTTGTCCAGCTCGACCGCCAACTGCTCGGTGCTCCACGGCCGCCCTTCGACTTCCAGGGTGACGATGCGTTCCCCCGGCTGCACTTTGGCCAACATGGCTTCGCCTTCCTGGCGAATCATCCGCGCCACATCGGCATTCTTGCCGCGGGTGGTCAACGGAATCTCGACCAGCTCCAGGGCAAGCTCCGTCGGCATGCGCTTGGCGTACTCCTGCCAGCCGTCTTCGACCCAGCGCGGCATGCGCGAGCCGACGGCAATCAGTTTGATTCGCACAGCGCGCCGCCCTTATTCTTGTTCCGGCTCAGGGCTGAACTGCGCACGGCTCTGTTCGGCACCCTGCCAGAGACGCTCGAGGTCGTAGAACTGACGGGCGGTTGGCAGCATCACGTGGACGACGATGTCACCCAGGTCGAGCAGGGCCCACTCGCCAGTGTCCAGGCCTTCGCTGCCCAGTGGACGCACGCCCTTCTCCTTGACCTTCTCCAGCACGTTGTCGACCAGCGACTTGACGTGACGGCTGGAGGTACCGCTGGCGATCACCATGAAGTCGGTGATGCTGGTCTTGTCGCGCACATCGATGGTGGTGATGTCTTGCGCCTTGATGTCTTCCAGGGCAGCGATGGCCAGTTTGACCAGGTCTTCGCTGAGCATTTTTTGCTTCTTCATAAGTAACTCGTTTGCCTTGTGTTCAGTTCGACGCACGGTAGAGTCCGTGCGCATGGATATAGGTGAGTACCGCATCGGGTACCAGGTAACGCGCCGATTTGCCGCTCGCCAGCAGCGTGCGAATCTGCGTGGCGGACACCGCCAGGGGTGTCTGCCAGATAAAGGAAATCTGTCCCCCGGGCCCCTCCAGGGTCAACGGGTCGCTGATGCTGCGGGCCGCCAGCAAGTTGCGCAAGGTTTCCGGCGCTTCGCTGTCGGCATCCGGGCGCTGCAGCACCAGAATATGGCAGTGCTCCAGCAACTCGTTCCAGCGATGCCAGGTGGGTAGCCCGCAGAAGGCATCCCAGCCGATAATCAGGAACAACTGGTCGTCGGCCGCCAACTCGGCGCGCAACGACTCCAGGGTGTCGATGCTGTAGGACGGCTTGTCACGCTTGAGCTCGCGGTCGTCGACACACAGCGGTGACAAACCGGCCACCGCCAGCTCGACCATGGCTAGGCGATCGTGCGCCGAAACCTGTGGCGCCTCGCGGTGCGGCGGCCGCGCACTGGGGATCAGGCGCAACTCGTCGAGGGCCATGAACTCCGCCACTTCCAGCGCACTGCGCAGGTGGCCGATATGCACCGGATCGAAGGTGCCGCCGAATATGCCGATGCGTTTAGGCATTCTGCCCGCGCAGTTGACCGTCGCCGATCACCACATACTTCTCGCAGGTCAGGCCTTCCAGGCCCACCGGGCCTCGGGCATGCAACTTGTCGGTGGAAATACCGATCTCCGCGCCCAGGCCGTACTCGAAGCCATCGGCGAAACAGGTTGGCGCATTGAGCATCACCGAGCTGGAGTCGACCTCGGCGAGAAAACGCCGGGCGCGGCCCTGGTGCTCGGTGACAATGGCATCGGTGTGGTGCGAGCCGTAGCGATTGATGTGCTCGATGGCCTGGTCCAGGCCGTCGACCACGCGGATCGACAGGATTGGCGCCAGGTATTCGGTGCTCCAGTCCTCCTCCATCGCCGGGATTGCCTGGATCAGTGCGCAGGTGCGTTCGCAGCCGCGCAACTCGACGCCCTTCTCGACGAACATCTGCTCCATGGCCGGCAAAAACGCAGCAGCCACGGCCTGATCGACCAGCAGGGTTTCCATCGCGCCGCAGATGCCGTAGCGGTAGGTTTTGGCGTTGAAGGCGATAGCCTGGGCCTTGGGCAGCTCGGCCAGGGCGTCGACATACACATGACAGATGCCATCCAGGTGCTTGATCACCGGTACCCGGGCGTCGCGACTGACCCGTTCGATCAGGCCCTTGCCGCCACGCGGGACTATCACATCGACGAATTCGGGCATCGTGATCAGCGCACCGACGGCGGCGCGGTCGGTGGTTTCCACCACCTGCACCGCGGCGGCCGGCAGACCGGCCGTCGCCAGGCCGCGCTGGATGCAGGCGGCAATCGCACGGTTGGAATGAATGGCTTCCGAGCCGCCACGCAGGATGGTGGCGTTGCCGGATTTCAGGCACAGGCTGGCCGCGTCAATGGTCACGTTGGGCCGCGACTCGTAGATGATGCCGATCACGCCGAGCGGCACGCGCATCTTGCCGACCTGAATACCCGACGGACGGTAACTCAGGTCACGGATCGCGCCGACCGGATCGGCCAGACTGGCAACCTGGCGCAGGCCTTCGATCATGCCGTCGATCCGCGCCGGGGTCAGTGCCAGACGGTCCAGCAGCGCCGGCTCCAGGCCATTGGCCCGGCCAGCGGCCAGGTCCAGCTCGTTGGCGGCGGTCAGTTCGGCGCGCGCGGCATCCAGGGCCTCGGCGGTAGCCTGCAGGGCACGGTTCTTCTGCCCAGTGCTGGCGCTGGCGACCACGCGCGAGGCGGCGCGGGCCGCACGGCCCAGGCGGGTCATATAGTCGAGTACGGACTCGGTCATGGTCTCGGTAGCCTGGCAATAACTAAAGCGGCTGATTATAGCGGCGCCACCGCCCCACGCACAGCGGCGCCTGGCGGATAGTGGACAAGCAGTAGCAAAGACCTGCCGACCAGGACAGGCTCAGACACCAATACGGCTCTTGTTGGTATCATCGAGCCCCACCTGAGGCCTGCCTTCAACCAGGGACACCTGATGCCTGCCGAACCCGCCCGAAGCCTGCCCTGGCCACAAGCCCGCCCCCTGAGCGCCAGCTTCTTCGAGCGCGACGCGCGCCTACTCGCCCGCGAGCTGCTCGGCAAGGTGATTCGCCACCGCTGCGGCACGCTCTGGCTGAGCGCGCGGATCATCGAGACCGAAGCCTACTACCTCGAGGAAAAAGGCAGCCACGCCTCGCTCGGCTACACGGAAAAACGCAAGGCCCTGTTCCTCGGCGGCGGGCACATCTATATGTATTACGCCCGCGGCGGCGATTCGCTGAACTTCAGCGCCTGCGGGCCGGGTAACGCGGTACTGATCAAATCGGCCTATCCCTGGCTCGACCCGGTTTCGCCCAACGCCAGCCTGGCGCAGATGCAGGCCAACAATCCGGATGGCCAGGGCCGGCCGCGCCCGGCGGAAAAACTCTGCGGCGGACAAACCTTGCTGTGCAAGGCCCTGGGCCTGAAAGTGCCGGACTGGGATGCGCGGCGTTTCGATCCGCAGCGCCTGTTCGTCGAAGACCTCGGCGAATGCCCCGCGCAGATCGTTCAGACCACACGCCTGGGCATTCCCGCCGGGCGCGACGAACATCTGCCCTACCGCTTCGTCGACGCGGCCTTTGCCCGCCATTGCACCCGCAACCCACTGCGTCGCGGCCAGGTCGAAGGTCGCGACTTTTATCTACTCGCCCCCACGGATGCACATCGATGAGCCAGTGGCTGGACAGCTTGACCCTCTGGCTCACGGCCAGCCCCGAGTGGCTCGGCCTGGCGATTTTCCTGATTGCCTTTCTCGAGTGCCTGGCGATTGCCGGGATCCTGGTACCAGGCACCATCTTGCTGTTCGCCGTCGCCGTGCTCGCCGGCCACGGTGCCCTGACGCTCAGTCAAACCCTGGCCCTGGCCTACTGCGGCGGACTGCTCGGCGACCTGCTGTCCTATGCCACCGGTCGCTACTTTCACCAGGACATCCGCCGTCTGCCGGGGCTGCGCCACCACCCGGAATGGCTGGTGGGGGCGGAATTCTACGTTCAGCGCTACGGCATCACCAGCCTGCTGGTGGGCCGCTTTATCGGCCCGCTGCGGCCGATGCTACCGATGATTGCCGGCATGCTCAGTATGCCGTTCGGGCGTTTTGTACTGGTCAGCCTGCTCGCCTCGGCCGGCTGGGCGCTCGCCTACCTGTTGCCGGGCTGGGCGACTGGCGCGGCATTGCGCCTGCCACTGCCCGCAGGCTTCTGGCCCGAAGCCGCGGTACTTGCCGCCGGCCTGGCCGCCTTGCTGCTGCTCAGCGCACATGACAGCCTGCGCGAAAGACGCCGCGCCAGCTGGATCGCTGCGGGCTTGAGCCTGCTGCTGTTGTTCTGCCTGTTAATCGGCTGGCCGCGCCTCGAGCAGTTCGACCGGGGGTTGCTCGCCCTGATCCAGGAGCAGCGCAGTGCCAGCCTCGACACGCTGATGGTGCTGATCACCCGCCTCGGCGATTTTTCCAGCCAACTGGCCGCCGGGCTGCTGCTCTGCCTGCTCCTGCTCCTGACGCGACAATGGCGGGCCTTGTCCTTTGCCGGCGGCGCCCTGCTCGCTACCGCGCTGGCCAACGGCGCGCTGAAAGCCCTGCTCGCCCGTCATCGCCCGCAGGTATTGCTCGAGCCCCTGGACAGCTTCAGCCTGCCCAGTGGTCACAGCTCGGCGGCGTTCGCGTTCTTCCTGGTACTCGGCGTACTCGCCGGCCGCGGCCAACCGGCGCGCCTGCGCCTGGCCTGGCTACTGCTGGCCAGCCTGCCGGCCATGACCATCGCCCTGTCACGGGTCTATCTGGGCGTGCATTGGCCGAGCGACATCATCGCCGGAGCCTTGCTGGCGGGCGGCCTGTGCGCGCTCAGCCTGGGCCTGACGCAATGGCGCATGCCACAGCCAGGGTTAGCCGCCAAAGTGTGGTGGTTGATCCTGCCGGCGTGCCTGGCACTGCTCGGGGCCATTGCCACCCGGCACTTGTCGGCAGGCTTGCTGCTCTATCGCTATTGAGCGATGCCACTCTCGCCCTGAATCTGCTCAAGCCAGGCTTGCAGCTGGGTCAGGCGCGCTTGCGGCGTGTCGAGTTCGAGCAGCTGGAGTTTCTGCTCGAGCGCCAATGGCAACAGATAGGCCAGTTGATTGGCCAGGGCCGCTTGACCGCTGACCGAGTCAGTCATGCCCAAGGCGACGACCAGCGGGTGCTCGGCCAGGGCCTCGAGCAACGCGACAAGATCCGCATGCTCGGATCCCAGGGGTTGCTCCGCTGGCTCCTCCAGCCACTCGACCTCGGCGACGGCCAGTTGATCCGGCAGCACCTGGGCGTGGCGAACCTTGAAGCGCCGCCCCCCTTCGACCCGAATCCCCAACAAGCCGTTGGGCCGTTGCTGAAAGTCGCAAATCCGTGCCTCGCAACCAATCGCCGAGAAGTGGCCGGCGGCCTCGCCGACTTCCTGGCCCTCGACAATGCACACCACGCCGAAGCCCTCGCCCTGCTTCATGCAGCGACTGATCATGTCCAGGTAGCGCGCTTCGAATATCTGCAAATCGAGTAGGCAACCCGGAAACAACACGGTATTGAGCGGAAATAGGGAGAGTGTCATGGGGTTGTCCTTGGAGGTTGTGAAAAGATCGAGCGCCGTCGCGGGACCGCCTCCAGGCGTAGCGCAACGTCAGCAGCAGGCGCGTGGAGGCAGGCGGGAGTTTTTCACCGCCGATCAGACCAGGAAGATGATCGCCAGCGGTAACAGCACCGCGGTGAGCATGCCCATCAGACTCATCGCCAGCGCGGCGAACGCGCCACACTCTTCGCTTTCCTGCATGGCCCGCGCAGTGCCGACCGCATGCGCGGTCATGCCCAGGGCCATGCCGACGGCCGCGTGGTGCCGCACACCGCACAGGCGCAACAGCGACGGGCCGAGCATCGCCCCGATCACCCCGGTGATCATCACGAAGACCGCCGCCAGTGCGGCAATACCACCGATCTGGCTGGCCACCAGCATGGCGATCGGCGAGGTCACCGACTTCGGCGCCATGCTCATCAACATGATCGAGTCGGCGCCAAACCACCAGGCCAGGGACACGCCGAGCACCGTAGCCACCACCCCGCCGACCAGCAAGGTCAGCACGGTCGGCAAGAACAACTGGCGAATCCGCCGCAAATTGAGGAACAAGGGCACCGCCAACGCCACGGTGGCTGGACCGAGGAACAGGGTCAGGGCCTCGGCGCTGACCCGGTACTCGGCATAACTCAGGCCGCACAGCAACAGCACACCGATAACGATCGCCATCGACACCAACACCGGCTGCAGGAACATCCAGCGGGTCTTTTCGTAGGCGGCGATGGACAACTGGTAAGCACCCAGAGTGATTCCCGCGCCAAACAACGGATGATGGGTGACCGCCTGCCAGGCACCGTACCAGTCGAGACTCATACCTCACCCCGCCGACGCTGCTGGCGCTCGATGAGCTTTTGCATCATCCAGCCGGCGAAGACCACCGACAGCACCAGCGACAACACCAGCGCCCCGATTACCGCCCAGAAGTCCGCGGCAATCGCATCGGCATAGGCCATTACGCCGACCGCAGGCGGCACCAGCAACAGCGGCAGGTACTTGAGCAGGTTGCTGGAGGCAAGGCTCAGGGGCTCGCTGACCTCGCCATGCACCAGCAGGAACAGCAACAGCAACAACATGCCGATAATCGGCCCTGGCAACATCGGCAGTAACAAGACGTTGAGTCCGGTGCCGAGCAACTGGCACAGCACCAGCCAGGACAAGCCGCGTAACAGCATGGGGTGAATCTCCGATTGAAGTGACGAACAGCATCGCGGCGGTATAACCGGCCAGCAGTTACCGCATAAGCATAGCGCCATGGTTTCAGGCCACGGCGTGCAGCGGCCATTATAGGCAGGCAAAGCGCCCGCCGAAAAAGACTGCATGAGAACGTCGCGAGCAAAGATCAGGCAAGGCAACCACTGCTGCGAGCCGCAGCGCAATGAAGTAAACGCCGACCACTGGCCCGCCAAGCGAGCGCAACGAATCAAGCGAACTGGACTCGCCTGCAGGGCAGGAACTGCATGACACGCTGAGCGCATTGACCGCAAGTTGCTGGTCCAACCTGTTTTTTAACGCCGCATAACGACGGGCAGCCGTGCTTACCCGGTCTGTATAGCCGACTATTCAGCAAGCCATTGCAGACTTGACCCTGCGTGCGCCCCATGATGATCTAGGGCCCAAGCGGTTAGACTCGAAAAACAACACCACCGTCTCCTCAAGGAGGAACTATGCCGTCAGTACCCGTAGCAGAACTCAGCAATTACGTAGGCAAGGAACTGGGACGCTCCGACTGGCTGATCATCGATCAGCAACGCATCAATCAGTTTGCCGAATGCACCGGCGACCACCAGTTCATTCACGTCGACCCGGAAAAAGCCAAGCACACGCCCTTCGGCGGCACCATCGCCCACGGATTCCTGTCGTTGTCACTGATCCCCATGCTGATGGAAGACATCATGCTCATGCCCGAGGGCCTGAAAATGGCGATCAACTACGGCCTGGACAGCGTGCGCTTCATCCAGCCGGTCAAGGTCGACTCCAGGGTACGCCTGGTGGTGACCCTGACCGACGCCACCGAGAAAAATCCCGGCCAGTGGCTGCTCAAGGCCCGCGCGGTATTGGAAATCGAAGGCCAGGATAAACCGGCCTATGTGGCCGAACCCCTGACCCTCTGCTTCGTCTGATCTGCGCCCGTATAAGCGGCGCTCACTCAGCCGAGCGAACGCCGCTTATGCATCGGCACTGTGCGGTGCGGCAGCGCAGAGTCAATGGTTTACGGCATACTCCGGCAACACCTGGATCTGGATGCTTGCCATGCGCCGCCTCGCCAACCTGGCCCCCCTGAGCCTCGCCCTGCTGCTTGTCGCCTGCGGTGACGGCGAACCCCTGCTACCCGCGGATGCGACCCTGCCCGACGGCGCGCGCTATCGCGGCGAGGTGATCGACGGCTTGTTGCAAGGCCCCGGCCGCCTGGATTACCGCAATGGCAGCTGGTTCGTCGGCACCTTCAAGGATGGCCAGTGGCATGGCCCCGGCGAATGGCACGGCACCAATGGCGAGCACTACGTCGGCGAGTTCGAGCAAGGCGCCTTTCACGGCCAGGGCACTCTCCACTATCGTGACGGCAGCAGCTACCAGGGCGGTTTTGCCGCCGGCCGGTTTGCCGGCGAAGGCACGCTCAAGCAGGATGGCCTGGTTTATCGCGGCGCATTCAAAGACGATCTGTTCGATGGCCTGGGCACCCTCGAACGCGCAGATGGCAGCAGCTTCCACGGCCAGTTCCGCAAAGGCTTGGCGGATGGCCAGGGCGTGCGCCACGACGAGTACGGCAACCAGTACAGCGGTCAGTTCGACCAGGGCCAGCTGCAAGGCCCCGGCAGCTTCAAAAGCACTGAAGGCGATCTCTACAGCGGCGACTTCCGTGACAACCAATTCCACGGCAAAGGCCGCTACCAGAGTGTCGATGGCGATGTCTGGAGCGGGCAGTTCGTCGAGGGCGCACTCAACGGCGCGGGCGAGTTCCAGGGCGCTGATGGCGACCGCTACCGCGGCGAATTCCGCGACTGGCGTTACCACGGCCAAGGCCGCCTGCAGCTGGCTGATGGCAGTCTTTACCAAGGTCGCTTCGAGAATGGCGAGTACTCGGGTAACGGCACCCTGACCCTCGCCTCAGGTGACCCGCAGAGCGGCACCTGGCAGCGCGGCCAGCGCCTGCGTGACGAACAGGGCCGCCTGCTGCCCGACCCACTGGAACTCGGCCTGCTGGCCCAGGGCCGGCTGCTCGATGAGGCCATCGCCGACCTGCCGGCGTCCACCCCCGCCATCGAGCTGTACGCCCTGACCCTGGCCGGTGACGGCAAGCAGAGCGTGTTCCTGCGCGAAGCCGATTACGTCGCCAAACTGCTTGGCGAGCGCTTCGCCGCCTATGGCCGCATCACCCTGACCAACCACCGCGACCACTTCGCCGACCGCCCACTGGCCACCCGTGAAAGCCTGTCCCGGGCGGTGCAGGCCCTGGCCGAACGCAGCGGACCGGAAGACCTGATCTTCATCTACCTGACCAGTCACGGTTCGCGCCGGCATGAGCTGAGCCTTGATCAACCGCGCCTGCAGCTCAGCGACCTGCCGGCCAGCGAACTGGCTGCCCTGCTGCAGCCGCTGCACGAGCGACACAAGGTGGTGGTGATCTCGGCCTGCTACTCCGGCGGCTTCATCCCCCCGCTGCAAGACGACAAAACCCTGGTGATGACCGCCGCCCGTGCCGATCGGGTGTCCTTCGGCTGTTCCGAGGACAACGACTTCACCTATTTTGGCCGAGCGCTGTTCGCCGAAGCCCTCAACGAGACCGATGACCTGCAGCGCGCCTTCGAGCTGGCCAAGATAAACGTCGCCGAGCGCGAACAAGCCGAAGGCTTCGAGGCCTCCGAGCCGCAAATCTGGCCAGCCAAGGCGGTCCTGCAACACTGGCGCGCCCTGCGCGCGCAACAGGCGCGCCAGGCGTTGAGTGCAGCACCCGGTGACAGCAGCGGCGCCAGCCCTGCCCCGCCCATCGAACAAAGTATCGAGCGCAGCACGCAGTAGTTTTTCAACGGCCTGTTAAGCTGATTGATATCAGCGGAGACCCCACGATTATGTATTTGACGCCCCAGCACATCCTCCTCGCGGGTGCCACCGGCCTGACCGGTGAACACCTGCTTGATCGCCTGCTCAACGAACCTACGGTCGCGCGCGTGCTGGCGCCGAGCCGCCGGCCATTGGCCGAACACCCGCACCTGGAAAACCCGGTGGGTGAACTCCTCGACCTCTTGCCCCGGCTCAACGGCCCCATCGACACGGCCTTCTGTTGCCTGGGCACCACGATCAAACAAGCCGGCTCGCAGGAGGCCTTTCGCGCCGTCGACCATGACCTGGTCGTGGCCTTCGCCCAGCGTGCCCGCGAGCTCGGTGCACGTCACCTGCTGGTGGTCAGTGCCCTCGGCGCCGACGCCAAGTCAACGGTGTTCTATAACCGGATCAAGGGCGAAATGGAGCAAACGCTGCAAGCCCAGGACTGGCCGCAGCTGACCCTGGTACGGCCATCCCTGCTGCTCGGCCCGCGCAACGAATTCCGCCTCGGCGAACGCCTGGCCGCGCCGCTGGCGCGCTGGCTACCCGGCAAATACCACGGCATCGAGGCCACCGTGCTGGCCCGCGCCCTCTGGCGCCTGGCCCTGGAGGAAGGCCGCGGCCTGCGCGTCATCGAGTCAGACCGGCTGCGTCGCCTCGGCCGCTGATCCCCCTATCCCCTATCGAGTCAACCCATGAGCACAACCCACAGCAGCCTGATCGAAGCCCTCGAAGCCGCCGACATGCTTGAAATCGACGACCTCTACGCCTGGCAATTCAACCTGGACAAGGAGCTGCTGGCCCAGGTCAGCGCCGGCTCGGCTGGTGCCGACAGCAAGAATCAGCCCCTGCTGAGCATCGACTGCGTCGATGGCAGCGCTCGCCGCCATTGGCAGTTCTCCCTGGCGGCGGTCAGCGCGGCGAGCTTCGATGCCGAGACGGACAGCTGGCACCTGAGCGATGGCGATGCAGAGCACCGGATCAAATGCTACGCGGCGATCAGCGGCGACAATCTCGACAGCGACGACGCCGAAGCCAGCAACGACTGATCCCAGCGGAGCGTGCCATGCAACTCTATGACCGCTACATCCTGCCGCACCTGATCGACTTCGCCTGCGGCATGGGTGAGGTGATGAAGGCCCGCGCGCAGATCGTCCCGCTGGCCGAGGGGCGGGTGCTGGAGATCGGCATCGGTAGCGGACTGAACCTGGCGTTCTACGATGCGGCGAAAGTCAGCGCGATCGTTGGCGTCGACCCATCTGCCGACATGCAGCACCTGGCCCGCACCCGTGCCGCGCGTTGCGCCATACCGGTGCAGATGATTGCCCTGGAGCTGGGCCAGATCCAGGCCGCCGACGCCAGCTTCGACAGCATCGTCTGTACCTTTACCCTGTGCACCATCCCGGACGCCGTAGCCGCGCTGCAAGAAATGCGTCGGGTCCTGAAACCCGGCGGCCGCCTGTTGTTCTGCGAACACGGCCTGGCCCCGGATGCCCCCGTGGTGCGCTGGCAGAACCGCCTGACGCCCTACTGGAAACCCCTGGCCGGCGGCTGCCACCTCAATCGCGACATTCCTGCGCTGATCGGGGCTGGCGGTTTCACCATCACCCAGTTGCAGTCGGGCTACCTGAAAGGGCCCAAGCCCATGACCTTTGTCTATCGTGGCTGGGCACAGTGAGCCCGCCACGCAGGGGCATGAGCACTTACTCGGCGAGGCAATCTCCCCGTATGCTGTCTATGGTTGCTGGATAATTTCATTGGATTGAACTCGGTCAGCGCATGAAGCCACCCTCGACACGCCCCTTCAACACCCGCTACACCTGCCTTGGTGGCTTACTGGCACTGTGCATGGCCTGCGCCTCGCCGATCTGGGCGCAGCAACGCGAGGTGCGTGTGGGGGTCTATGCCAATGAGCCGAAGATCCTGCTCGGCCAGGACGGGCAAATCTCCGGGATCCTCGGCGAGTTGCTGAGTGAAATCGCCCGTAAGGAAAGTTGGCAACTGATCCCGATGCCCTGCGACTGGCAGACCTGCCTGGAGCTGGCACAGAGCGGCACAATCGACCTGCTGCCAGATGTGGCCTTCAACGAAGCGCGCGCGCGGTATCTGGACTTTCACCAGCAGCCTTCGCTGTATAGCTGGTCGCAGCTGTATAGCCGCGAGGAGGCCAAACTCCAGTCGATTCTCGACCTCAAGGACCGACGCATCGCCGTGCTGGACGGCTCCATTCAGCAGAACTACCTGCAAACGCTGCTCGACAGCTTTGGCCTGCAGGCCAGGCTGATTGCCGTGCAGAGCCTGGCCGAGGGTTTCGAACTGGTGGCCAGCCAGCAGGCCGAGGCGGTAGTGGCCAACCAGCGCTTCGGCGACTTCCACGCGCCGCACTACCAGCTACGCAGCACGCCGATCATGTTCCAGCCCGTGCGGCTGTTCTATGCCACCCGCAAGGGCTCCAACAGCGACCTGCTGAGCAGCATCGACCGCCATCTGCGCGAGTGGCAAGACTCGCCCTCATCGTATTACTACCAGACCCTGCAGCGCTGGGGCGGCGAACGACCCCGACTGCTGGTGCCAACCGCCGCCTGGTGGGGCCTGGCCATCCTCGCCGGCCTGCTCCTGACCGCGCTCGGCGGCGCCCTGCTGCTGCGCCGCCAGGTCGCCGAGAAGACCCGCCACCTGAAGGCCAGCGAGCAGCGCCTGAACACCATTCTCGACAGCGTCGAAGCCTATATCTACATCAAGGATCCCGACCTGCGTTACCAGTACGCCAACCGCAAGGTCTGCGAACTGTTCGGCGTGCCGCTGGCGCAGGTGGTGGGGCAGACCGACCAACACTTCTTCGACGCCGCCACTGTGGCCGGTCTGCATGAGAATGATCGCCGCGTGCTGCTGCTCGGCGAGCGGGTGGAGACCGAAGAAATCAACCGCAGCCCTGATGGCGCCCTCGAGCAGACCTACCTCTCGGTGAAGCTGCCACTGCGCCGTCCGGATGGCAGTATCTACGCCCTGTGCGGCATCTCCACCGACATCAGCGAGCACAAGAGGAACCTCGAGCAGATCCATCGCCTGGCCTTCTACGACCTGCTCACCGGCCTGCCCAACCGCCGCCTGCTGCTCGACCGCCTGCAGCATGCCCTGGCGCAGCGTGGCCGCAACCAGTTGGACGGCGCCCTGCTGTTCATCGACCTGGACAACTTCAAGGACATCAACGACACCCTCGGCCACGACATGGGCGACCAGCTGCTGCAACAGGTCGCCTTGCGCCTGAGCAGTCATGTCCGCGAGGAGGACACCCTGGCCCGCCTCGGCGGTGACGAGTTCGTCCTCATGCTCGAAGGGCTGCAGCTGCAGCACCCCGAGTCCATCGCCCAGATCGAAACGGTGGCGAGCAAGCTGATCCAGGTCCTGGGCGAACCCTATGTGCTGCAGGGGCGCAGCCATACCAGCACCGCCAGCATAGGTATCGCCCTGTTTTCCGAGGCCCAGGGCACCATGGATGAACTGCTCAAGCGGGCCGATCTGGCCATGTACGAGGCCAAGGCCGCCGGACGCAACACCCTGAGGTTCTTCAACCCCGAGATGCAGGCCGAAGTCAGCGCCCGCACCAACCTGGAAAACGAGCTGCGCCAGAGCCTGGGCGCGCGTCACTTCATCCTGCACTATCAGCCGCAGGTCAACGCCCAGGGCCAACTGCTCGGCGCCGAAGCCCTGGTGCGCTGGCAGCATCCCAGTCGTGGCCTGGTGGCCCCCGGCGAGTTTATCCCGCTGGCGGAAAGTACCGGCCTGATCCTGCCCCTGGGCCGCTGGATCCTGCAAAGTGCCTGCCTGCAACTGGTGGCCTGGGCTGCAGACCCCGAGCGCGAGCCACTGACCATGGCGGTCAACGTCAGCGCGCGGCAATTCCACCACCGTGATTTTGTCAACGACGTGCTCGCCGTGCTGGATGAAACCGGGGCCAACCCACAGCGCCTGGAGCTGGAGCTGACCGAAAGCCACCTGATCCAGGACGTGGAAACCATGATCGTCAAGATGGGTCAGCTCAAGGCGCGCGGCGTGCGCTTCGCGCTGGACGACTTTGGCACCGGCTATTCGTCGCTCAGCTACCTCAAGCGTCTGCCGCTGGACCAGCTGAAGATCGACCGTTCCTTCGTCCGCGACCTGCTCAGCGACCCCAACGACGAGGCCATCGTCCGCACCATAGTCGCGCTGGGCGCCAGCATGGACCTGGAGGTGATCGCCGAAGGCGTGGAAACCCTGGCGCAGCGCGATGCCTTGCTGCGCCTTGGCTGCCAGCGCTTCCAGGGTTATCTGTTCGGCAAACCGGCGCCGCCACAACTGCTCGAACAGCGGCCCAAGCCGGCCGACACCAGCAGCGCCTGAGCCGGATACCGCTCAAGCCTCGGACACAGCCCCTGCATGCCTGAAGCGCAACAGATCGGACGCGGCAAAATCCGCCACGGCCATGGGCCGGCCATAAAAGTAGCCCTGGTAATGCAGGCAGCCATTGCTCTGCAGGCTGTCGCGCTGTGCCTGGGTTTCCACGCCTTCGGCGATCACCTCCAGCTTGAGGCTGTGCGCCAAGGCGATAATCGCGCGGACGATGGCCAGGCTGCTGGGATTGTCCGGCAACTCACGCGTAAACGACTGATCGATCTTCAGCTGATCCAGCGGCAACTGCTGCAGATAGGCCATGGACGAGTAACCGGTACCGAAGTCATCGATGGAGAAACGGATCCCCATGTCTCTCAGCGTCTGCATGCGCACAATGGCTTCGTCCATGTCCGTCAGCAGCAATGACTCGGTCAGTTCCAGTTTGAGGAGCCGGGGGTTGGCCCCGCTCTGCTGCAAGGTCTGTTGCACTGCTTCGACAAAGTCCGCCCGATAGAGCAGACGCGCGCTGAGGTTTACCGACAGGCTCAAGCCGGCGCTGGAGGGCTGTTGCGCCCACTTCGCGAGTAACGCGCAGGCGGCGCCGAGCACCTGCATATCCAGGGTTTCGACCAGCCCGCAGCGCTCGGCGATGGTGATGAAGGCGCCAGGCGCCAGCAACCCGCGCCGCGGATGCTGCCAGCGCACCAGCGCCTCGGCACCGTTCAGGCAGCCCAGCTGATCCACCTGCGGCTGCAGATACACAAGGAATTCGCCGTTCTGCAGCCCTCGGCGCAGGTCCTGCTCCAGCTGCAGGCGCGCGCTGACCGCCTCCTGCATCCGCGCGTCGTAAAAACTCAGGGCGTTCTTGCCCGCGGCCTTGGCCGTGTACATCGACAGGTCGGCGCGCTGCATCAGCTCATCCACCGAATGCTGATCGTCGTTGAACAGCACCACGCCCAGGCTGGCGCTGCTGAACAGGCGGTGCCCGCCAGCCAGATAGGGCTGGCGCAGGGCGTCGAGCACCTGGGCGCCAAGGTGCTCGACCTGGGAGGCGGCTTCCTCGGTTCGGGTCTCCAGCCCTTCGAGCATGACGACGAACTCGTCGCCACCCAAGCGGGCCACGGTATCGCGCTCGCGCAGGCTATCGCGTAAGCGCTCGGCCACCTGACACAGCAGCTCATCACCGACCTGATGGCCATACAGGTCATTCACATTCTTGAAGTTGTCGAGGTCGAGGAACACCAGCGCGGCATGCTGGTTGTTGCGCCGACTCAGCGCCTGCGCCTGCTGCAGGCGGTCACGCAGCAGGCGCCGATTGGGCAGGCCGGTAAGGGCATCGTAGAACGCCAGGTGCTTGATCTTCTGCTCGGCAGATTTGCGCTCGCTGATATCGGTCAACGACGCCACATAGTTGCTGACCCGCCCACGCTCATCGCGCACCGCGCTGATGGCCAGCCACTCGGGAAAGACTTCACCATTCTTGCGCCGGTTCCAGACCTCCCCCTCCCACATACCCGTCTCGACCAGGGTCTGCCACAGGGCCTGGTAGAACTCCGGGCCATGGCGCCCGGAGCTGAGCATCTGGGTGGTCTGGCCAATGGCTTCGGCGGCACTGTAGCCGCTGATCTGGCTGAAGGCGCGGTTGACCTTGAGGATCCGCGTGCTGGCATCGGTAATCAGCATGCCCTGCTGGGACTCGAAGGCAATCGCCGCAACCCGCCGATCCAGCTCGAAATTGACCCTGTCGGTAATATCACGGGCGATGAACACCCCTGCCCGCTTGCCCTGCAGCAGGGTATCCAGACGCCTGGCGCGCCCCTCGAATACCCGGTGGCCGGAAGGCGTGCGCATGCTGTATTCCAGGGTTTGCGGGCTGTCGCTGGCCAGGGTGTGCGCGAGAAAGGTCATGAAGCGCTCCGTCTGGCCAACGGACAGCACATCGGCCAGGTGCTTGCCGACCAGACCCACACCGCCGCCATAGAGCAGCTGCGGGTCGGGGGCCATCACCTCCAGGTAGCGCCCCTCCTCGTCCAGCACCAGGGTCAGGTCCGGGCTGGCCTCATTGATCGCCCGCAGGCGCGCCTCGCTCTCACGCAGGGCCTGACGATCACGGGCTTGCTGGGCGATATCCTGCAACAGCAGCCCCAGCAGCACGGTGGCCGGCGTCAGCACCAGAAAGATCGGCACCGCCACCTGCTGCAGCGCCTGGCTGAAATTCTTGGCCGGCAACAGGCTCAGGCTCAGCACCAGCAGCAGATGCACCAGCGCGCCGAAGAGCAACAACTGCCAGACCCCAATGCGCAGCCAATTGCGCTGGCAGGCCGCTCGATAGGCCAGGCCCATCAGCACCGGCATGACGATATTGAACAGGCCCGGAATGACCCCCACCCCACCCAGCCAGAGCCGATAGGCGCCAGCCATCAGCCCGGCGATGGCCGCCACCATGGGGCCTCCGAACAGGCCGGCCATGCTCAGCACCACGCTGCGCGCATCGAAGATCAGCCCCTCACGGAGGGTGAGCGGAGTCAACATGCCGATCACGCAGATGGCCCCGAACAGGCCGCCGGCAAGCAGCTGACGCAGCAGTTGCCGCTGGACATGCCGCATATTCAGGGCATGCAGCCAGCACAGCGCGATCAGCACAGCCGCGCTCTCGATAAGCTTCAGGATCATTGAACAACTCGATGGGTTTACCAACACTGGCGGGCAACGGAGGCCGAGTGCCAGCAACGGCGCATGATAGCAATTTACCAGCAACCCGCTAAGGCCTTAGGTCAATCAGAACACCCGGTCGCTGGCTAGCTCGCTGACTCGCGCAGCTGCAGGGCATCCACCAGGCCCGCGGCGATGGCCATGCCGACCAGATCGGCGAGGGTCTCTGCCTGCATGCGCTTCATCACCCGCGAGCGGTACAGGTCGACGGTTTTGACGCTGATCGCCAGCTGCTCGGCCACTTCCCGATTGGTGTAACCGCACACCAGCGGCAGCAGCACATCGCGCTCGCGCGGGGTGAGACTGTCCAGGCGCGCCTGCACCGCCTGCAGGCGCTCATCCACCGCCGGGGTCGCCGGCGGCCGACTCAGGGCCTGCTGCACGCTGTCGAGCAGCAACTGTTCGTTGTAGGGCTTCTCGATAAAGTCCACCGCACCGGCGCGAAAGGCGCGCACCACGATGGGCACATCGGCATGGCCACTGACGAAGATGATCGGCATCTCGATCCCACGCTCGCGCAGGGCTTCCTGCACATTCAGCCCCCCCATGCCGGGCATGCGCACGTCCAGCAGCACGCAGCCACGGGTCTCGGCCGCACAGGCCTCGAGAAAGTCCCGGCCGCTGGTAAAGGGCAAGGCCTTGAGCCCCACCGACTCCAGCAGCCAGACGGTGGAATCGAGCATGCCCTGGTCATCATCGACCACATATACCTGCTGTTGCACTTGTCCGCTCATCCCTTGCTCCTCTGGTTATTCTTGCTCGCGGCCTCGTCAGCCCGGCCCAGCGGCAGCCGACATTCCAGGCAGAGTCCGGCCGCCTTGCCTGGATGAGCCTCCAGGGCACCACCAAAGCCTTCGACAATGCTACGACTCATCGACAGGCCCAGACCCAGGCCTTCCGCCTTGCTGGTGTAGAACGGGGTGAAGATGTGCTCCAACTGCGCCGCTGCCACGCCCGGACCCTGGTCACTGACCCAGACGCACAACTGGCCGCCACGCTCGCCGGCACTCAGTTCGATACGCGAGGGCTGGCCCGGATGGGCTTCGCGGTTGGCGTCGATGGCGTTGCGCAACAGGTTGAGCAGCACCTGCTCGAGCAGCACCCGGTCGGCGTAGACCGGCGGCAGATTATCCGCCAGTTGCTCGACGATATTCACCTGCCAGTTGCTCGCCTCCCACTGACACAGGCGCATCGCCTCGCGGGCCACCTCGGCGATATCCAGGGCCTGGGTGCGACGCTGGCCCTTGCGCAGGAAGGCGCGCAGCCGCTTGATCACCTCGGCGGCGTGGTTGGCGTGTTCGGTGATGCGCTCCAGGCCTTGGGCCACCTTGTCCGCCGCCTGCGGATTAGTGCCGAGGGCCTTGAGGTAGCGTTGGCTGGCACTGGCGTAATTGACTACCGCCGCCAGCGGCTGGTTGATCTCATGGGCGATACCCGAAGCCAGCTCGCCCAGGGTGACCAGTCGCGCGGTGTGCGCCAGCTCGTCCTGATGGTGACGCTGCTGGGCCTCGCGCAGCTCGCGCTCGGTCATGTCGCGGGCCACCAGCGAATAGTAGTGCTCGCCACCACTGCCACGATGGGCCAGCAGCACCAGCGACACCGGCAGCGGCGCGCGCGCACCCAGCGGCAGCAGGCGGGCCTCGGCGCTCCACACCCCGCGGCTATCGGCGGTGGCCCAGCCGCGGGCCTGCAGGCGTTGCACATCGTCTTCGCCGAGCAAGGTTTCCAGCGCGGGCAGCGGCTGGTCCGGGGCGATATTCAGGGCATGCCGGGCCGACGGGTTGAGGTAGGTCAGGCAGCCGCCCGGGTCGATAAACAGCACCAGGTCGGTATTGGCCTCGACCACTTCGGCCAGGCGGCGCTTGTTCTCCTCGGCCTGCACCCGCGCGGTGATGTCGCGCGACACGCTGACCACTTCCACCACCGCACCGGTGTAGGTTTCGCGGATTGCCCGGCTGGCGGTCTCGAACCACAGGTAGTGGCCATCGCGGTGGGCAATGCGGAAGGTCATGGTGTGGTAGCCGTCCTGCTCCAGCGCTTCGCGGGTGCTCTGCACCAGTTGCGCCTGGTCCTGGCGGTGGAACAACGCCTGCACCCGGGTGCCGCGCAGCTCTTCCGGCCAGTAGCCGAGCAGCGTCCAGCTGGCCGGCGAGGCATCGAGGAAACGCCCGTCCGGGGTGTGCCGGGAAATCAGGTCGGTGGTGTTCTCGGTGATCAGCCGGTATAGCCGGCTGGCTTTGGCCGCCTCGCGTTCGGCACGAACCTGAACGGTGGCCAGCCGGCAACGGGCCAAGACCCGCTGTTCCAGCGCGTCGGGCATGAACAGCCAGATCAGAATCTGCCCGTCGACCTGCGCCTCCACCTCCTCGATGGCCCGGCCCTGCTGCAAGCAGGCGCGCACCAGTTGCACCGCGTTGACCGGCAGAAACTCGGCCACCGCCGGCAACGGCCGCTCGCCCAGCAGCTTGAGCATGGCCGCATTCAATTGCAGCGGCTGAGCCTGGGCATCCAGCAGCAGACTCGGCTGCGGGTCGGCGCCGAGCAGGGCGTTGCCGCGCGCCTGCAGGGGCAGGCTGGCCAGCAGGGCCAGCAGCAGTTCATGGATGAAACCGAGCCAATCGAGGCTGATACCCTCCTGCAGTTCGATCAGCAACAGCCCGGGCTGGCCCTGATCCAGCTGCAAGGCCAGCACCTGACCGTGGCTGATCGCGGCGCGGCGCACGCGTCCGGCCAGCCAGCAGGGCAACACGCGCAACTCGGCCAGGCTCAGGCGCGGCTGCTCTGCCAGGGCGTCGAACAGCAGCCGATCGCTGACCTGCAAGGGATCGCCAAAGCCCGGCGGCAGGTGCGGGGCACTGCCTTCATGGCTGTAGATGCCCGTGCCTGGCTTCCAGCCAAGAAAGAACGCCTGACGCACTTCGGGGCACGCCTGCAGGGTGCGACGCAAGGCATCGGCGCGCACCGCCAGGGGTAGCGCCTCGCGCTGCAGACACAGCCAGCTGTGCAACTGCACCTGGATCTCACTCATCGATTGTGTTTCCTCGCAGCGGGCTGTCCGCAAGCCTGAATTGAACAGCCGCGAGCATCGGGGCAACGCGCGCGGAATGCAAAGCGACCAAGGCATATAACCCCACCCAGCCGGTCTAGTAAACATACTATAGAACTATGGTTTAACTTCCATATTTTACTAGGCGAATATATAAATAGCCTCCGGTTACAACATCAAGCGTCCGCTCGCCCAGCGAACCGGCGCCACAAGAGCAAACAATCTGCCATGGGTACCCGCATGTCGATCTACGAACAGGGCCTTGCGCCTGCCGCCGTTAACCACATCGCCCTCTCCCCGCTGAGCTTTCTCGAGCGCACCGCGAGCGTCTACCCGCACTACCCCGCGGTGATCCATGGCTCGATTCGCCGCGACTGGGCCGAGACCTATGCCCGTTGCCGGCGCCTGGCATCGGCCCTGGCCGGCCGCGGCATCGGCAAGGGCGACACGGTGGCGCTGATGCTGCCCAATACCCCGGCGATGCTTGAAGCGCATTTCGGCGTGCCAATGATCGGCGCGGTGCTCAACCCGCTCAACGTACGCCTGGACGCCGAGGCCATCGCCTTCATGCTGCAGCACGGCGAAGCCAAGGTGCTGATCACCGACCGCGAGTTCTTCGATGTGGTGCATGCCGCCGTCGGCATGCTCGATCATCCGCCGCTGGTGATCGATGTCGATGACCCGGAATACGGCGAAGGCCAGGCGGTCAGCGACCTCGACTACGAAGCCCTGCTGGCCGAAGGCGATCCGCAATTCGCCTGGCAATGGCCGGATGACGAATGGCAGGCGATCAGCCTCAACTACACCTCCGGCACCACCGGCAATCCCAAGGGGGTGGTCTACCACCATCGCGGCGCCTATCTCAACTCGCTGGGCAACCAGATGACCTGGGCCATGGGTCACCACCCGGTGTACCTCTGGACCCTGCCGATGTTCCACTGCAACGGCTGGTGCTACCCCTGGACCATCACCGCCCTAGCCGGCGTGCACGTGTTCCTGCGCCGCGTCGACCCGCAGAAAATCCTCCACCTGATCCGCGAGCACAAGGTCAGTCACCTGTGCGGCGCCCCCATCGTGCTCAACGCCCTAGTCAACATGCCCGAGTCGGCCAAGGCGGCCATCGAGCACCCGGTCAATGCCATGGTCGCCGGCGCGGCGCCGCCGGCCAAGGTCATAGGTGCGGTCGAGGAGATGGGCATCAAGGTCACCCACGTCTACGGCCTCACCGAGGTGTACGGCCCGGTCACCGTATGCGCCTGGCATGCCGAATGGGATGAACTGCCACTGGAGCAGCGGGCGCAGATCAAATCGCGCCAGGGCGTGCGCTACCCGACCCTGGAAGGGCTGATGGTCGGCGATCCGAAAACCCTGGAGCCGACGCCGCGCGATGGCGAGACCATCGGCGAGATCTTCATGCGCGGCAACACCGTAATGAAGGGCTACCTGAAGAACCCCAGCGCCACCGCCGAGGCCTTCGAAGGCGGCTGGTTCCACACCGGCGACCTGGCCGTGTGTCACCCCGATGGCTATGTGGAGATCAAGGATCGCCTGAAGGACATCATCATCTCCGGTGGCGAGAACATCTCCACCATCGAACTGGAGGCCGTGCTCTACCGCCACCACGCGGTACTGGAAGCGGCCGTGGTCGCCCGCCCGGATGAAAAGTGGGGCGAAACCCCCTGCGCCTTCATCACCCTCAAGGTCGACCAGCAAGCCACCCGCGAGAGCGAAATCATCGCGTTCTGCCGTGAGCACCTGGCCGGCTTCAAGGTGCCGAAAACCGTGGTCTTCACCCAGCTGCCGAAGACCAGCACCGGCAAGATCCAGAAATTCGTCCTGCGCGACATGGCCAAGGCGCTCTGATCGACAAACCCGCTCGCCCCTGCCCGGCGAGCGGGCAGTCAGCCCGATCCACAACAACAAAAACCCAACAAAAAGGCACGCGCCCCGAGGCGCTATGCCAACGGAGACAGCACCCATGCAACTGTACCAACGCAAAGATGGCGAACAGCAACCCTGCTGGTCGTTCGGGCCTTTCCGAGTGCGCCTGCCGTTTATCCACTACCGCTGGGAAACCGCGGAAATGCTCCAGGCGCTGATCATGTTCGTGGTCAGCCTGGCGATGATTCCGCTGCTGGAAAAATACCTCGGCCTGCCCTACGACGTGGCCCTGGCCTATGTGGTGGTGTGCGGCATCGGCTTCATGCTGCCGGCGCTGCTCGGGGTGCCCTTCGTGCCCGGCTGGATCACCCCGGGCATCCCGGTGGTGCTGCTGTTTCTGGGTAACTTCAAGCCCGGCCCGGAAGCGATCCAGGCGCTGTTCGCCCTGCAGTTTCTGGTGTTCGTGATCTTCCTGGTGCTCGGCGTCACCCGCCTGGGCAGCACCCTGGTCAAGATCATTCCCAACTCGATGAAAGGCGGCATCATCATCGGTGCCGGTATCGCCGCACTGATGGGCGAAATTTCCAGCGGCGGACGCCTGGCCAACACCCCGATCTCCCTGGTGCTGGGCAGCCTGATCTGCCTGTACCTGATGTTCTCGGTGTCGTTCAAGGGCCTCACCGAGCGCGTGCCCTTCGCCCGCAAGATCGTCAACTACGGCATGGTGCCGGGCATGTTGATCGCCATTTTTATCGGCATCGCCGTCGGCGAATACAAGATGCCCGACGTGCGCTTCGGCATCACCGCGCCGGCCTTCGCCGAGATGTGGAACTACCTGCCGTTCAACGTCGGCTTCCCCGGTCTGGATGTGTTCCTGCTGGCCGTGCCCACCGCGGTGATCGCCTATATCATCGCCTTCGGCGACATCATCGTCGGCCAGTCGCTGATGCAGCGCGCCGACGAACTGCGCACCGATGAAGTGATCGAGAACAATATCGACCGCGTGCACCTGGTGACCGCCCTGCGCAACGCCCTGCACGCCTTCTTCGCCCCCTACCCGGGCCTGGCCGGGCCGCTGTGGACCGCCGTCGCGGCGACCATGGCCGAGCGTTACAAGTACGGGCGCAAGGCCATGGACTCGATCTACAGTGGTGCCGGCACCTTCTGGATCACCGGCTTTATCGCCCTGTTCGCCCTGCCGCTGGTGAGCTTCTTCCAGCCGGTACTGCCGATCGCCCTGTCGCTGACCCTAATCCTAACCGGCTACATCTGCCTGATGGTCGGTTTCGAGCAACTCAACAACAACACCGAGCGCGGCGTCGCCGGCACCATGGGCGTGGTCCTGGCTGTCTACGGCGCAGGCTGGGGGCTGGCCGCCGGTGCCGCGCTGTACATCCTGGTCGAGCGCACCCACCTGCTCAGGTTCGCCTCGAGCAAGGACAAGACCAGCGGCGCCCCCGAGGTCGACTAACGCGCTATAACCCTACTTATCTTGCCCACGCCGCAGGTTCGCCTGCGGCACTCTGTTTTGAGGTGCCCCATGCCCGAGTACAACGCCCCCCTGCGCGACCTGCGTTTCGTCCTCCACGAAGTCTTCGACGCGCCAGCCCTGTGGGCACGCCTGCCGGCACTGGCCGAGACCGTGGATGCCGACACCGCCGACGCCATTCTCGAAGAAGCGGCCAAAGTCACCGGCAGCCTGATCGCCCCGCTCAACCGCAGCGGCGACGAGGAAGGCGCGCAATGGGTCGCCGGCGAAGTGCGCACCCCGGCCGGCTTCAAGCAGGCCTACGCCACCTATATCGAGGGCGGCTGGGTCGGCCTGTCCGGCAACCCGGCCTACGGCGGCATGGGCATGCCCAAGATGCTCGCGGTGCAGTTCGAAGAGATGCTCTACGCCGCCGGCTCCAGCTTCGCCCTCTATTCGGCGCTGAGTTCCGGCGCCTGCCTGGCGATCGACGCCCACGCCAGCGAAGCACTGAAGAACACCTACCTACCGCCGATGTACGAGGGCCGCTGGGCCGGCTCCATGTGCCTGACCGAAGCCCATGCCGGCACCGACCTGGGCCTGATCCGCACCAGGGCCGAACCCCAGGCCGACGGCAGCTACAGCATCAGCGGCAGCAAGATCTTCATCACCGGCGGCGAGCAGGACCTCACCGAAAACATCATCCACCTGGTGCTGGCCAAGCTGCCCGGCGCGCCGGCCGGGCCCAAGGGCATCTCGCTGTTCCTGGTACCGAAAGTCATGGTGGGCGACGACGGCAGCCTGGGCGCGCGCAACGCCGTGAGCTGCGGCTCGATCGAACACAAGATGGGCATCAAGGCATCCAGCACCTGCGTGATCAACTTCGACGGCGCCAGCGGTTACCTGATCGGCGAAGCCAACAAGGGCCTGGCGGCGATGTTCACCATGATGAACTACGAGCGGCTGTCGATCGGCATCCAGGGCATCGGCTGCGCCGAAGCCTCCTACCAGGCCGCCGCCGCTTACGCCCGCGAGCGCCTGCAGAGCCGCGCCGCCACCGGCAAGGTCGCACCGGACAAGGCCGCCGACCCGATCATCGTGCACGCTGACGTACGCCGCATGCTGCTGACCATGAAGGCCATGACCGAGGGCGGCCGCGCCTTCGCCTGCTACGTCGGCCAGCAACTCGACCTGAGCAAGTTCGGCGCCGATGCCGACGAGCAACATAACGCCGCGGCCCTGGTCGCCCTGCTCACCCCGCTGGCCAAGGCGTTCTTCACCGACAGTGGCCTGGAAAGCTGCGTGCATGGCCAGCAGGTGTTCGGCGGCCACGGCTACATCCGCGAGTGGGGCCAGGAGCAACTGGTCCGCGATGTGCGCATCGCGCAGATCTACGAAGGCACCAACGGTATCCAGGCCCTCGACCTGCTCGGGCGCAAGGTAGTGGCCAACGGCGGGGCCGGGCTGCGCCAGTTCGCCGCCGAAGTGCGTCACTTCGCCCACCAGCACGAAGCGCCTTATGGCAGCGAACTGGTCACCGCCCTCGAGCGCCTGGAAGGCGTCAGCGGCTGGCTGCTGGAGCAGGCCAAGACGGATGCCAACGCGGTCGGCGCCGCCTCGGTGGAGTACCTGCACCTGTTCGGCTACGTCGCCTATGCCTATATGTGGGCGCGCATGGCGGCCGTGGCCGAAGCCAAGCACGACGAGGATCAAGCCTTTTACGGCGGCAAGCTGGCCACTGCGGCCTTCTATTTCGCCCGCCTGCTGCCGCGCACCCTGAGCCTGGAAGCGAGCATCCGCGCCGGCAGTGCGCCGCTGTATGGCCTGGACGCTGAACAGTTCTGACCGGCTAAGGCTATAGTTGAGCGTTTGCGCGGTGTGCTGACAACGAGACATCGCGCTTTTTTATTCGAGCCGAGGGTGCACCCTACGCACCGATAGCAACCAGCCAGACGAGAAGACCATGCGCACCCTGACCACCCTGACCGGCAACAGCCAGAAACTCGACGGCGGCGCCATGTTCGGCAACGCCCCCAAGGCCCTTTGGCAGCGCTGGATGGCCGCGGATGAGCAGAACCGTATCGACCTCGGCTGCCGCGCACTGCTGGTGCAGGAAGAGGGGCGCAATATCCTGGTGGAAACCGGTATCGGTGCCTTCTTCAGCCCGGAGCAGAAAGACCGCTTCGGCGTTCAGGAAGACCGCCATGTACTGCTCGACAGCCTGGCCGAACTGGGCCTGGACGATGCCGACATCGACATCGTGGTGCTCACCCACCTGCACTTCGACCATGCCGGCGGCCTGCTCGCCGCCTGGGAGAAGGATCAGCCGGCACGCCTGCTGTTCGCCAATGCACGCTACGTCACCGGCAAGCGCCAGTGGCAACGCGCCTGCCAGCCCCACGCCCGCGACCGCGCCTCGTATATCCCGGAACTCCTGGCCCTGCTGGAAAGCAGCGGCCGCCTGACCTTGCTGGAGGAGACCGAACAGTGCCAGCTGCTCGGCCCGGACTGGCGCCTGCACTGGAGCGATGGCCACACCCCGGGACTGCTTCTGCCCGAAGTGGCCATGCCCGGCGGCCCGGTGCTCTTCCCCAGTGACCTGATCCCCGGCGCGCCCTGGGTGCACCTGCCGATCACCATGGGCTACGACCGCTTCCCCGAAGGGCTGATCGAGGAGAAACAAGCGCTGCTCGCCGACCTGCTGGCCCGTGGCGGCCGCCTGGTCTTCACCCATGATCCGGAAATCGCCATGGGCAAGGTGGTGCGTGACGCCAAAGGCCGTTATGGCCTGAGCCAAACCCGCAGCGCGGTTCGCGCCCTGGATCAGTAGCCATTCTCAGGCTGGCGCACAGTCCCGGGCGGCTTCAGCCCGCCAAGATAAAGGCGTTCCCCCGCGGGGAACGATGACAGCGCCCGAGGCAAATCGGCCATCGGCCAGCACAGACCGTCGTGCGGCGGTGCAGACGCGCGGCAATTATGGTAAAACGCGTCTCGGCCACCTCGGTGGCCGCAACGTTCTCAGGGCGGGGTGTGATTCCCCACCGGCGGTAATGGCAGTCAATTGCCTAGCCCGCGAGCGCTTGCCCAGGCTGCGTAAGCAACCCGGCAAGGTCAGCAGACCCGGTGTGATTCCGGGGCCGACGGTATAGTCCGGATAAAGAGAGAGCGGGATTCCCTCCTCGGGCGCGGCATGCGCACCCGTGAAATCCCTATCGATCGGCATTGCCCTGTTTTGCTCAAAACAGGAGTTCATTCATGCTGTTCAACATCAGCTTCACTCGAGCACCGGAGGACCCATGTTCACCGGCATAATCGAATCCATTGGCAGCATCCGTGCGCTGACGCCCAAGGGCGGCGACGTGCGGGTCTATGTCGCCACCGGCAAGCTCGACTTGGGCGACGTCAAGCTGGGCGACAGCATCGCGGTCAATGGCGTCTGCCTGACTGCGGTGGAACTGCCCGGCGACGGTTTCTGGGCCGATGTCAGCCGCGAGACCCTGGCCCGCACCGCCTTTATCGACTTGAAGCCCGGCAGCCCGGTCAATCTGGAAAAGGCCCTGACGCCATCCAGTCGCCTCGGCGGCCATCTGGTCAGCGGCCATATTGATGGTGTCGGTGAAGTCATTGCCCGCGCCGACAACGCCCGCGCCGTGCAATTCACCATCCGCGCGCCGCGCGAGCTGGCCAAATACATCGCCCACAAAGGCTCGATCACTGTCGACGGCACCAGCCTGACCGTCAATGCGGTGAATGGCGCCGAATTCGAGCTGACCATAGTGCCGCACACCCTGGCCGAGACCATCATGGTCGACTATCGCCCCGGCCGGCAGGTCAACCTCGAGGTCGACCTGCTGGCGCGTTACCTGGAGCGTCTGCTGCTCGGCGACAAAGCCGCCGAGCCAAGCGCCTCGGGCATGACGGAAAATTTTTTGGCCGAACACGGCTACCTGAAGAATTGAAGGAATAGCCTCATGGCTCTCAATAGCATCGAAGAACTGGTTGAAGACATCCGCGCCGGCAAGATGGTCATCCTCATGGATGACGAGGACCGCGAGAATGAAGGCGACCTGATCATCGCCTCCGAGTGCGTGAGCGCCGAGCACATCAACTTCATGGCGCGTTTCGCCCGTGGCCTGATCTGCATGCCGATGACCCGCGAGCGCTGCGAGACCCTCAAGCTGCCGCTGATGTCACCGCGCAACGGCTCCGGTTTCGGCACCAAGTTCACCGTCTCGATCGAGGCGGCCATCGGCGTCACCACCGGCATTTCCGCCGCCGACCGGGCGCGCACCGTGCAGGCCGCCGCCGCCAGGAACGCGGTAGCCGACGACATTGTCAGCCCCGGCCACATCTTCCCGCTGATGGCCCAGCCCGGTGGCGTGCTGGCCCGTGCCGGCCACACCGAGGCGGCCTGCGACCTGGCGCGCATGGGTGGCTTCGAGCCGAGCGGGGTGATCTGCGAAATCATGAACGACGACGGCACCATGGCCCGCCGCCCCGAACTGGAAGAGTTCGCCAAGGCCCACGACATCAAGATCGGCACCATCGCCGACCTGATCCACTACCGGCTGATTCACGAACGCACCGTCGAGCGCGTCAGCGAGCAGATCCTGGATAGCGAACTGGGCCAGTTCAACCTGGTGACCTACCGCGATTCGGTGGAGAACGATGTGCACATGGCGCTGACCCTGGGCACCATCTGCGCGGATGAGCCGACCCTGGTGCGGGTGCACAACATGGATCCGCTGCGCGACCTGTTCATGGTCAAGCAGCCCGGCCGCTGGAGCCTACGCGCGGCCATGACCCAAGTTGCCCAGGATGGCAGCGGCGTGGTGCTGCTGCTGGGCAACCCGCTGACCGGCCCTGACCTGCTGGCACACCTGGAACGGCAGCTGGGCGGCGAGACGAAAGTGGCCAATCCGACCACTTACAGCACCGTCGGCGCCGGTTCGCAGATACTGCGTGACCTCGGGGTGCGCAAGATGCGCCTGATGAGTTCGCCGATGAAGTTCAATGCGATATCCGGTTTCGACCTGGAAGTTGTAGAATACCTGCCCGCTGAATAACGACCGCCGCGCTACTGCGCGTGGACATACTGCGTTGCAAACAGGCTCGGCTTGCCCATTTACCCCCGTAAACGCCGCAGCCCCGCCTGTTTCCGCCTTGTCTGTCCTGCGCTCGCCACGCGCTGTTCCGTTGGAACTGTAGATTTTTTGCCCCCTGGCTCTTTAACGCTATATGAGAATTGTTTTATGACCCTGAAGACCATCGAAGGTACTTTCATCGCCCCCAAGGGCCGCTTTGCACTGGTCGTCGGCCGCTTTAACAGCTTCGTTGTCGAGAGCCTGGTAAGTGGCGCCGTTGACGCCCTGGTTCGCCATGGCGTGAGCGAAAGCGACATCACCATCATCCGTGCGCCGGGTGCCTTCGAGATCCCGCTGGTCGCCCAGAAAGTCGCCCAACGTGGTGATTTTGACGCGATCATCGCCCTGGGTGCGGTGATCCGTGGCGGCACCCCGCATTTCGAATACGTGGCTGGCGAATGCACCAAGGGCCTGGCCCAGGTGTCCATGGAGTTCGGCGTACCGGTGGCCTTCGGCGTACTGACCGTCGACTCCATCGAGCAAGCCATTGAGCGTTCCGGCACCAAGGCCGGCAACAAGGGTGCGGAAGCTGCACTGTCCGCCCTGGAAATGGTCAGCCTGCTGGCGCAGTTGGAGGCCAAGTGAGCCAGAACGACAGCACCGGGCAGAAGCCGCAGCCGGGCAAGAAAGCACCCAGTGGCAAAACCCTGGCGCGCCGTCAGGCGCGCACCCTGGCCATGCAGGCGCTGTACTCCTGGCATATGGCCGGTCAGCAACTGAACGAGATCGAGGCACAGTTCCGCGTCGATAACGATTTCAGCACGGTCGACGGGGCCTACTTCCACGAGATCCTGCACGGCGTGCCGCGGCAGAAAAGCGAGATCGACGGGGCCTTCGAGGTTCTGCTCGATCGGCCGATCGCGGAGATCGACCCGGTCGAGCTGTCGATTCTGCGTCTGTCGACCTACGAGCTGAAGAACCGCCTCGATGTGCCCTATCGCGTGGTGATCAACGAAGGTATCGAGTTGGCCAAGGTATTCGGTGCCACCGACGGGCACAAGTTCGTCAACGGCGTGTTGGACAAGCTGGCGCCACGCCTGCGAGCCGACGAAGTCCGCGCCAACCGGCGCTGATCGCCTCTTGACGCGCGACTGCGAGTTGCGGAGTCCGGGCGACCGCCTGGTCGCCGCGGGTGATTCGCGGCAGCGGGCAATGCACCTGTCAGGAGTCGCCATCTTTGGGTGAGTTCGAGCTGATCCGTCAATACTTCGCTGCGGCGTCCTGTGCGCAGGCCGGCGAAGGCGTGGCGCTGGGCATTGGCGATGACTGTGCCCTGCTGGAACTGCCGGCTGGCGAGCAGCTGGCGGTATCCACCGACACCCTGGTTGCCGAAGTCCATTTTCCCGAATCAGCCGATCCGTTTCTGCTGGCTCAGCGTGGCCTGGGCGTGTCGGTCAGTGACCTGGCCGCCATGGGGGCCACTCCGATCGGCTTCACCCTGGCCTTGACTCTCCCCCGCGCCGAACCGACCTGGCTGCAAGCCTTCGCCTGCGGCCTCGATCGAATGGCGCAGGCCTGCGCCGTGCGCCTGATCGGCGGCGATACCTCGCGCGGGCCGCTGAGCCTGACCCTGACGGTGTTCGGCCGGGTGCCCTGCGGCCGGGCCCTAACCCGCTCCGGTGCCCGGGTCGGCGACTTGCTCTGCGTTGGCGGCGAGCTGGGCGATGGCGCCGGCGCCTTGCCGCTGGTGCTCGGTCAGCGTCAGGCGCCGGCGGCGATTGCCGAACCCTTGCTGGCGCGCTATTGGTCGCCGCAACCGCAACTGGCGCTGGGCCAGGCGCTGCGCGGCAAGGCTACAGCGGCGCTGGATATTTCCGATGGCCTGCTGGCCGACTGCGGGCATATCGCCGCCGCCTCCGGCGTGGCGCTGCTGATCGAGCAGGCGCGCCTGCCGCTGTCGACGGCGCTGCTGGCCCTGCTCGGCACCAGTGGCGCGTGTGACTGCGCGCTCAGCGGTGGTGACGATTACCTGTTGGCCTTTACCCTGCCGCCTGAGCATCTCGCCGATTTGCAGGCGCAGGGCTGGCCGATCCACGTGATTGGTCGCGCCGAAGCAGGGGCAGGCGTACAACTGCTGGATCAACGCGGTCAACGCATCACCCCGCAGGCGCGGGGCTATCAACATTTTGGGAGTGACGGTGACTGAACCGCTAAGCGTGCCGCCATCGGTATGGCGCAATCCATGGCATTTCATCGCCTTCGGCTTTGGCTCGGGCACCCTGCCCAAGGCGCCGGGCACCTGGGGCTCGCTGGTGGCGCTGCCGTTTATCCCGCTGTGGCAGCTGCTGCCGGACTGGGGCTACTGGCTGATGCTCGGCGTCACCATGCTGTTCGGCTTCTGGCTGTGCGGCAAGGTTGCCGCAGACCTGCGCGTGCATGACCATGCCGGCATCGTCTGGGATGAAATGGTCGGCATGTGGATCACCCTGTGGCTGGTGCCGGAAGGCTGGGCCTGGCTGCTGGTGGGTTTCCTGATGTTCCGCCTGTTCGACATCCTCAAGCCCTGGCCGATCAGCTGGATCGACCGTCACGTGCATGGCGGTGTCGGCATCATGCTCGACGATGTGCTGGCCGGGGTGTTCGCCTGGCTGGCCATGCAGGCGCTTGTGTGGGGCTGGGCCAATGGCCTGGCGAGCGGACTGGGCCTTTAACCGACTGTGGAAAATCCACCGGCGCTGCCAATACAGCGTTAAAAAACACCCCACAAGTGAGCCCAGCCAACATGCTCATTTACCACAGTAGACTTGCGCGCCAGCCCGGCCCGTTTTTCGGCCATTTCTGCCTTGCCTTGGCTGCCGCGCCCACTGCATCAGGCGGTAGGTCAAGCAGGCCGAGATCGCTCATGGTGAGCTGCTGGCTGGCTATATTGCTCGGCGTACTCGGTGTACTGGGCTGCTCAGGCGCCCTGGCGGATCCTGCTGCGCCGCAGGAGATTCGCCTGGCCAGCGAGGTGTGGGTAGACCATACCAATGCCGACGGTACGGGGCTGGCCTGGGATATTCTGCGTCAGGTGTTCGAGCCCGCGGGCATCGCCCTGCTGATCCAGAGCGTGCCTTATACCCGCTCCATTGGTCTGGTACAGCGCGGTGAGGCCGATGCCTGGGTCGGTTCCTACCTCAATGAAGTGGAAAAAGGCGTGCTCTACCCGCACTGGCATTATGACGTCGATCAGATCAGTGCGCTGGGCTTGAGCGAGCTGCCAGCGCCAAGTCTGGCGACGCTCGGCAAGTTTCGCCTGGTGTGGATGCGTGGCTACGAATATCAACGCTATCTGCCGAATTTGACGCACTACCGGGCAGTGCAGCGTCAAAGCGATATCCTCAATATGCTGAAGCTTGACCGCACGGATTTTTATATAGATGCGCGCACAGAGGTCGACGAGGTACTTGAGACGGCCAGCGATCCGGCGCGCTACCGGATTACCGACCTGACCCGTTTGCCGGTGTACCTGGGATTTGCCGATACTCCGCGTGGCCAAGCCTTGGCCCAGATCTACGACCAGCGCATGGCGGTGCTGGTCGAAGCACACAGCTTGCGCCCCCTGTTCAAGCGCTGGCAGCAACCCTACCCCTTCGATTAACCGAATGTGAGAGCCTGATGCGTGGACTGAAATCGTTGACTGTCGCGGCGCTGCTAGTGGCCTGCGGCTCGAGCGGGGCGGAGCCCCTGGTGCTGGTGGTCGGCCTGTTCCCCGGTGCCGCGGTGCTCAATGTCGACGGCCAGCGCAAACTGGTGAAGGCCGGCCAGACCGGTCCCGGGGGGGTGGTGGTGGTCAGTGCCGACAGTCGCGGGGCCGTGTTGCGGGTGAATGGCGTGGAACGCACTTACACCCTGAGCCGGGAATACAGCGAAGGTTTTGCCGAGCCGAAAACGCGCCAGTTGAGCATTGCCAAAGGCATTGGCGGACATTACTGGATCGCCGGCTCGGTGGATGGCCATCCGGTGCAGTTCCTGGTCGACACCGGTGCCACTTCGGTCGCCCTCAACGATGGTCAGGCGCGCCGCCTGGGCATCGACTATCGCGTGGTCGGCCAGCCGCTGCAGGTCAATACCGCCAGCGGCACCGTGCGTGGCTGGCGGGTCAACCTCAACAGCGTCAAGGTCGGCACCCTGGAAGTGCTCGGCGTCGAGGCGGTGGTGCTGGAGGGTGGCTCACCCACCGAGGCGCTGCTCGGCATGAGCTTTCTGAGCCGGGTTGGCTGGCGGGTGGAGCAGGACCTGCTGGTGCTGGAATCCAAGCTATGAGCTGCACCTGAACTGCCGGGTTCGCAGCGTGCGGCTTATCCGATCCTTATCATCGGTAATTCAGGCTGACCCGCCGGCGGGGGCTGCTGTTACAATGCGCCCTCGCAAATTTCCAGCCCTTATCTATTTAGGAGCATCCGGTGTCTGTCGTGTTCGTCGCCGCCTCCCAGCTGCCTACCCCGTTCGGGGTGTTTACCATGCATGGCTTTCTCGAAACGGCCACGGGCAAGGAACATGTTGCGCTGACCTTTGGCGATGTAGCCGATGGCGCGCCGGTACTGGGGCGCCTGCACTCCGAGTGCCTGACCGGCGATGCGCTGTTCAGCCTGCGCTGTGACTGCGGCTTCCAGCTCGAAGCCGCGCTGCGGGCGATTGCCGCCGAAGGGCGTGGCGTCCTGCTCTACCTGCGCCAGGAGGGTCGCGGCATTGGCCTGCTGAACAAGATCCGCGCCTATGAGCTGCAGGATGGTGGCGCCGATACGGTTGAGGCCAATGAACTCCTCGGTTTTGGTGCCGATCAGCGCGACTACGCGATCTGCCTGCCGATGCTTGAACACCTGCACATCAAGGCGCTCAAGTTGATGACCAACAACCCGCGCAAGGTCAAGGCGCTGGGCGATATGGGCATCAACGTGGCCACTCGCGTGCCACTGCAGATCGACCATAACCCGCACAACAAGAAGTACCTGGCGACCAAAGCCGGCAAGCTCGGGCACATGCTTGGCAGCCTGCATCAGGGCGAGGTCGAGGAAAGCCTGTGACCCGCGCCGACGTGCGCCGTCGCCTGGCGCTGGCCTGGTGGTCGCAGCTGGCGATGGCTCTGGCGCCGCTGTTTGTCCTCAATCTGCTGTTCGGTGCGGATCAGCAGGTCGGTGTGCTGAGCATGCCGGTGTTTATCGCCGGCCTGGCTTCGATGTTTGTCAGCCTGCCGCTGTTCCATGCCTACAAGCACGCGTTGATCGCCACCGGAAAGGCCCTCGACAGCCCTGCAGAGCCGGCCGCCTGGCTGGCCTTGGCCGCGCGGCGCCGGCTGGCCCTGCTGGGTGCCGGCCTGCCGGCCTGGATTGCCGCCATCGCGGTGTTTGCCGGGCTGGAGGCGATCCCGCTGATGCTCCTAGCGCTGTCCAGCGTCGTCCTGTTCTACCTCTACCGCATTCCCCGCCAGCTCGGCTGATGCGCCGTCTTTGCGCCTGCCTGCTTGCGTTGCTGGCCTGGCCGGTGAACGCGGTCGAGCGGGTGGTCAGCCTGGCGCCCTCCCTGAGTGAGATCGTCGTGGAACTGGATGCCGCCGACTTGCTGGTCGGCGTGCTGGATGGCGGCGAGCGGCCGGCGGCGCTGGCCCACCTGCCCTCGGTGGGGCGCTACGGTCAACTGGAAATGGAAAGCCTGCTGCAGTTACAGCCCGATCTGATCCTGCTGTGGCCAGACAGCATCAGCAGCGCCCAGCGTCAGCAGCTGGAGCGTTTCGGCATCCCGCTGCTGATCACCGAGCCGCACAACCTGGCGAATCTGGCCGAGCAGTTCGCCGTCATCGGCACCCGCCTCGGCCGCCATGCACAAGGGCAAGCCCTGCGCCAGCGCTTCAGCCTGCGCCTGGCCGAACTGAGCGCCCGCTACCGGCGAGAGCCACCGCTGCGGGTGTTTTACCAGATCTGGGATGTGCCGCTGTACACCATCGGTGGTCGGCAGATCATCAGCGATGCCTTGCGCGTATGCGGTGGCGAGAATGTGTTTGCCGAGCTCGACCTGCCGGCGCCGCAGGTCAGCGTGGAGGCAGTGCTGCAGCGCGATCCCGAGGTGATCCTCGGCGGCAGCGGCGCGCAGCTGGAAGCCTGGCGCATCTGGCCGCGCCTGACGGCGGTGGCGCGCCAGCAACTCTGGCAGGTGCCGGACAAGGGCCTGGAGCGGCCCAGTTTTCAGATGCTGGAAGCGACCGAGCGCCTGTGCCAGCAGTTGGCCGAGGCGCGCTGAAGCTCGGGATAAACGCCCTATGGGATGGTCCTGGCTACGATTCTCGGGCATTTCGTAGGAGCGGCGGGGGCGCCTAGCCCATGCCCACGATAGCGCGCGCCTGCAATAAGCATCGCGGACAAGTAACTGGCCCCCCGCTCCCGCACGAAGTAGCTACGTTCTGCCTCTGCGTTAAAGCTGAGGTGTCCAGGTCAGCGCGAGCAATCCGCTGCGGCCCTCCTCGCGGAAGCCATGGCGGGACATGCTGCTGAAGAAGGCATCGTCCGGGCGGCTATAGGTCGCCTGGCTGTAGTCCTTATCCAGCAGGTTGTCGACTTTCAGCTGCCAGTTCAGTTCATCGTTCATTTTCCAGCTGCCACGCAGGCCGAGCAGGCCGTAGCCGGCCACTTCGATGCTATTGGCGGCGTCGTCGTAGCGGCTGGAGACCGCTTGCCAGGTCAGGCCGGCGCCGAAGTCGCCGAACTGACGGTCGAGATCCAGGCTCAGGCTACGTTTGGCGCGCCTGGGCAGGGTATGGCCGCTGTCGCGGTCACGCGGATCGACCCAACCGGCGGCCAAAACCGCCTGCCAGCCCAGCAGGTCGCGTTCCAGGCTCAACTCCACGCCTTGCAGGCGTGCCTTGCTGACGTTTTGCGGTTGACTGAAGAAGGTCAGCGGGTCGCTGACCACGGTGATCAGATCCTTCACCTCGGTACGGTAGGCCGCCAGGCTCCAGATGGTCTCCAGATGCTCGCCGCGCAATTGCACCTCGTAGGTCTTGGAACGTTCCGGATCCAGATCGGGGTTGCCGCCAAAGAATGCCGAAGTAGGAAAGTACAGGTCGTTGAAGGTCGGCGCGTGGAAGCCTTCGCCATAGCTGAGCAGCAGGTCCAGCTGCTGGCTGAGATTGAGGGTCAGCGCGGCGTTCAGCGTGTTCTCGCTGCCGAACTGCTCGTTGTCGTCATGGCGCAGGCCCAGTTCGGTGGCGAAGCCATCGCCCTGATAGCGATGCTGGGCGAAGGCCGCCTGGTTCCAGCGCTCGGTTTCGCTGAAGCTGGTGCTACTGGTTAGGCGATCCTCGTACCAATCCGCACCCAACAGGAGCTGATGGGCATCCCCCAGTTTCAGGGTGTTCAGCCAGCTGGCGGAGTCGCGGTAGGTGTTGAAGGCGAAGTTGTTAAACACGTTGAAGCTATCGCGGTTGTCGCTCTTGTCCTCGACATGACCGAGTTCCAGGCGGCTGCTCCAGGCATCCAGCAGCTGCGCCTCCAGATGGCCGGCGACGCTGGAAAGGCTGAAGCGCTCGCTGGGGTTGCCCGGGTCGAAGCTGAAGAGGTCGTCATACTCGGTCTCGCCGCGCTGATCGAGCAGGTTGAAACCGCCTTTCAGGCGCTCATTGAAACGATGTTCCAGGCTCAGGTTGAGGGCCTGACGGCGTAGGCCATCATGATCGCTATCGCGGCCGCGAGAATCGTTGGAGCGGTCGAAGCCCGCGGATTCGTCGAGGCTGGCGCCGAGGTCGAAGCGGGTTTGCGCGTCGCCGCCGGACAGGCCGAGGCTGCGTTCGAAACTCTGCTGGCTGCCCGCGGCCAGGCGCAGGCGCGACTGCAGGCCGGCCTCGCCGCGGCGGGTGAAGATCTGGATCACCCCGCCGATAGCGTCGGCGCCATAAAGCGCCGAGCGTGGCCCGCGCACCACCTCGACCCGCTCGATCTGCTCGGGACTGAGGAACTCCAGGCGCGCCAGACCACTGGCGGCGGCGTTGAGGCGTACGCCATCGACCAGCACCAGGGTCTGACTGGAGTTGGCGCCGCGCAGGAACACGCTGGTCAGGCTGCCGCGGCCGCCGTTTTGCACGATCGATACGCCGGGCACGCGGCTCAGTAGTTCGGGCACGCTGCGCACCTGTAGGCGCTCGATATCCTGGCGCGTGAAGACGCTGGTCGCGGCCGTCGACTGGCGTTGTGGTTCCAGTTGCCGCCCGGAGGTCACGATCAACGGTCGCAATTCAAGCGAATCGGCGTAGCTGCTGGCCTGTTCAGCCTGGGCAGTCAGCGGCAGCAGCGCCACAGCCAGGGCAATTCGGGACAATTTCATCGGTAAACCCTCAAAAGGCAGAAAACTTTCGAGGAGGGCAGGGACAAGCACCGGACAAGGAGGCAATAGCCAGCGCTTGACGGTGATGCCCTCCGCAACACCAGTCAGATCGCGCCGAGGCAGGTCTCCGGGCTGCCGACTGGCACTTTCCCGCCTTCCCAGGCGAACCCAGTGGCGTATCGAGAAAGCGGGCGCCCTGGCCGTGCTGGTCGGGCGCTGTCGGTTACCGTTGCGGGGGCAGCGCAGGCATTGCGGCCGTCGAGTCGACGGCAACGCACCTGCTTCCCTTTTCACGCCTGGGCCTTGCGGCTGTCGGCGACCTCGGACAAGTAAAACGCCGCGCACCATAAACGTACGCAGCGGGTAAAGCAATTCATGTGGCCAGTACCAGGGGGCGCGGCTTCGGCCTGCACGCTTTAAAACTCCAGGTCGGGCCTAAGCCCACCCTGCCCCAGCCGTTGCCGATCCTCGCCCGCCCGCTGGAGACCTCGTGCTGCGCTCAGCTCGTGAGGATCGCCAAGTGCTGGCGCACTGCGACCTCGATGCCCGCCTGGTCGAGGCCGCACTCGGCGAGCATCTGGCTCGGCTTGGCGTGCTCGACGTAGTAGTCCGGCAGGCCCAGGTGGAGCATCGGCTTGAGGATGTTTTCGCTGACGAGGAATTCGCTGACCGCACTGCCAGCGCCGCCCATGATGCTGTTTTCTTCGATGCTCACCAGCAGTTCATGGCTGGCGGCCAGTTCGCGCAGCAGGGCTTCGTCCAATGGTTTGACGAAGCGCATGTCGACCACGGTGGCGTCCAGGGTTTCGCCGACCTTGAGCGCTTCGGCCAGTTGCACGCCGAACACCAGCAGGGCAACGCGCCGGCCCGTGCGGCGAACGACGCCCTTGCCGATCGGCAGGGGGTCGAGGCGCGCTTCGATCGGCGCGTTCGGGCCGCTGCCGCGCGGATAGCGCACCGCCGCCGGGCCATCGAACAGGTAGCCGGTGGTGAGCATGTGGCGCAGTTCGTTCTCGTCGCTGGGGGTCATCACCAGCATGCCGGGGATGCAGCGCAGGTAGGACAAATCGAAGCTGCCGGCGTGGGTCGGACCGTCTTCGCCAACCAGGCCGGCGCGGTCGATGGCGAACAGCACATCCAGATTCTGCACCGCGACGTCGTGGATCAGCTGGTCGTAGGCACGCTGCAAAAAGGTCGAGTAGATCGCCACCACCGGCTTGATGCCGTCGCAGGCCATACCGGCGGCCAGGGTCACCGCGTGTTGCTCGGCGATGGCCACGTCGAAATAGCGCTGCGGGTAGCGCTCGCTGAAGGCCACCAGGTCCGAGCCCTCCTTCATCGCCGGGGTGATCCCGACCAGGCGTGGGTCTTGCTCGGCCATGTCGCACAGCCACTGGCCGAACACGCTGGAATACTTGGGGCCCGCAACTTTTTTCGGGGCCGCGACCGGCGCATTGATCGGCTCCAGCTTGGTGATCGCGTGATAGCCGATCGGGTCGGCTTCGGCCGGGGCGAAGCCCTTACCCTTCTTGGTCACGACATGGAGGAACTGCGGGCCTTCCAGGTCGCGCATATTGCGCAAGGTAGCGAGCAGGATCGGCAGGTCGTGGCCATCGATGGGGCCGACATAGTTCCAGCCCAGCTCCTCGAACAGGGTGCCGGGCACCAGCATGCCCTTGGCGTGCTCCTCGACCTTGCGCGCGATCTCCCAGGCGCCGGGAAGGCTCGAGAGGATCTTCTTGCTGCCCTCGCGCATGCTGGCGTAGGTGCGACTGGAGATGATCTTGGCCAGGTAGTTGGACAGGCCGCCGACGTTCTTGGAGATCGACATGTCGTTGTCGTTGAGGATCACCAGCATGTTGGCGTTGACGTCGCTGGCGTGGTTGAGCGCCTCGAAGGCCATGCCCGCGGTCAGCGCGCCGTCGCCGATCACCGCCACTGCCTTGCGCCGCGAACCCTGCAGGCGGGCGGCGATGGCCATGCCCAGGGCGGCGCTGATGCTGGTGCTGGAGTGGCCGACGCCGAAGGTGTCGTACTCGCTCTCGCTGCGGCGCGGGAAGGCGGCGATGCCGTCTTTCTGGCGCAGGCTGGCCATGCGTTCACGACGGCCGGTGAGGATCTTGTGCGGATAGGCCTGGTGGCCGACGTCCCACACCAGACGGTCGTCCGGCGTGTCGAAGACGTAATGCAGGGCGACGGTCAGCTCGATCACGCCGAGGCCCGCGCCGAAATGCCCGCCGGTCTGGCCGACCGTGTAGAGCAGGTACTGGCGCAGTTCATCGGCCAGGGTTTCCAGCTCGGCCTCGCCCAGACGGCGCAGCTGATCCGGCGTGTTGGCGCGGTCGAGCAAGGGCGTCAGTGGGCGTTCGCGAGGAATCTCGTGGAAGGTCGTCGGCATCGGGCTGATCGTTATAGGTGCAAAAGATGCGGCAGTTTACCCGAAGCGCCGGAAACTGCCCAAACAAGCTGTTGCAGTGGCATGCAGGCAGGGTGGCTTTCAGCCCAGATAGGCTGAAAGCCACCCCGCACGCCCTCCCCTAGCGGTCACCAGGTGTCGACAAACGGCCGTTTCTTGCCGGCTCGAGCGGCAGGTTTGGGCGCGGCATTCAGCCCGCGCACCAGCCAGGCGCGGGTTTCGAGCGGGTCTATCACTGCATCTATCTCCAGAAAGCTGGCCATATTGATGCCCTTGCCGCTCTGGTAGGCCTTGGCCACCAGCTTGTCGAACAGCTGCTGACGGGCGCCAAGTTCCTCGACGGCCGCCAGTTCCTTGGAGAAACCCAGGCGCACCGCGCCCTCCAGGCCCATGGCGCCGAATTCGCCGCTGGGCCAGGCGATGGTGAACAGCGGCGAGTGGAAGCTGCCGGCGGCCATGGCCTGGGCACCGAGGCCGTAGCCCTTGCGCAAGACCACGGTAAAGAACGGCACCGTCAGGCTGGCGGCGGCGACAAACATGCGTGATACATGGCGCACCGTGGCCTGCTTCTCCGCCTCCGGCCCGACCATGAAGCCGGGGGTGTCGCACAGCGACAGCATGGGGATGTCGAAGGCATCGCACAGCTGCATGAAGCGCGCGGCCTTGTCGCCGGCCACCGCGTCGATGGCGCCGCCCAGGTGCGCGGGGTTGTTGGCGAGCAGGCCGAAGGGTTGGCCCTCGATGCGCACCAGGGCGGTGATCAGCCCAGGAGCGAACTGCCGGCGCAGCTCCAGCACCGAGCCCGTATCGGCCAGGGTGGCGATCACCTGGCGGATGTCGTAGACCCGCAGGCGGTTTTCCGGGATCAGCTGGCGCAACTCGCGTTGATCGGCGCACTGCCAGTCGGGGAGCACGCCCTGGAAGTAGCCCAGGTACTGCTGGGCCACTCGCACCGCTTCAGCCTCATCCGCCACCTGCACATCGATCACCCCGTTTGGTCCCTGCACCGAGACCGGGCCGACTTCTTCGGGTTTGTAGCTACCCAGGCCGCCGCCCTCGATCATCGCCGGGCCGGCCATGCCGATGGTCGCGTTGGCGGTGGCGATGATCACATCGCAGCAGCCGAGCAGTGCCGCGTTACCGGCAAAACAGCGCCCGGAGACCACCCCGACCAGTGGCACCAGCCCGGACAATCGGGCCATGCCGACGAAGGTGTGGCAGTCGAGGCCGGCGACGCCAACGAAGTCGGTGTCGCCCGGCCGCCCGCCCCCGCCCTCGGCGAACAACACCAAGGGCAGGCGCCATTGCTCGGCGAGGCCGAGCATGCGGTCGGTCTTCTTGTGGTTCATCACCCCCTGGGTACCGGCGAACACCGTGTAGTCGTAGGCGATGGCCAGGCAGCGCGCGGCCTGGCTGCCGAACAGCCCGGCGTTGACCGTTCCGATCCCGCTGACCAGGCCGTCGGCCGGGCTCTGCTCGATCAGCTCCTCCAGCGAGCGGCGTCGGCGCTGGGCGGCCAGGGCCAGGGCGCCGTATTCGCTGAAGCTGCCGTCGTCGAGCAAGTCGGCGAGGTTCTCGCGCACCGTCCGTTGACCGGTCTTGCGCCGTTTGGCCACGGCGTGCGGACGGCGTTCGTCGCGAGTGATGGCATGACGTTCGAGCACCTCGGCCAGATCCGCGCGGATATGCTCGAGATCCAGGCTTTGCTCGCTGTGGCTGTGCGCCGCATCGACCTCGGCCGGCTCGATGAACAGCAGCGGCTGGCCTTCGCCGACTACGCTGCCGGGCTGCACGGCGAGGACACGAACGATGCCGCTGTGGCTGGCCTTGACCACGAACTCCATCTTCATTGCCTCGAGCACGGCGATGCCCTGGCCGATCGCCACGGCGTCGCCTTCGGCCACATCCAGGCACACCAGCACGCCGCTGCTCGGCGCCTGCAAGGGCAGGCAACCGGGCGGCGCATCGAGCGCCTGTTGCGCCGCACTGGCCACCGCCGGGCCGCCGGCAAAGAACAGGTGCGGATGGGCCTGCTGTTGGGGCGCCAGCAATCGCTCCAGCTGGCTTTCGACGAAGCGCGTGCTGACGTGATTGGCGGCGACTTCCGGCAGGCGCAACAGGTTCTGCAGCAGGTGCAGGTTGCTCGCCACGCCCTCCAGGCGGAACTCGCAGAGCGCACGGTAGGCGCGGCGCAGGGCGCTCGGGTAGTCCGGGGCATGGGCGATCAGCTTGGCCAGCAGCGAATCGTAGCTGGGGCTGACCGGATAGCCGGCGTAGCCGTAACCATCGACGCGCAGGCCGGGGCCGCTGGGCGGCTCGTAGGCCGTCAGGGTGCCGCTGGCCGGACGGGTGCTGCCGTCGGCGTTCATGCTTTCCAGGTTGATCCGCAGTTGCACGGCGCAGCCATGGATCGGCGGCGGCGGCAGCAGATGCAGTTGCTCCAGGCTGTGCCCGGCAGCCAGCCTGAGCTGGGTCTGCAGCAGGTCGATGCCGGTGACCTGCTCGGTCACCGTGTGCTCGACCTGGATGCGCGGATTGGCTTCCATAAAATAGAAACGCTCGGGCTGCTGGTTATCCAGCAGGAACTCGAAGGTGCCCAGGCCCTGATACTGCGCTGCGCCGGCCAGTTTCAGCGCGGCGGCGATCATCCGTTCGCGGGTAGCGCCAGGCAGATCCGCGCTGGGGGCGATCTCCACCAGCTTCTGCTGACGCCGCTGCAGGCTGCAATCGCGCTCCCACAGATGGCTGACTGCGCCCGTGTGGTCGCCCAGCACCTGGATCTCGATATGCCGGGCATCGCGCACCAGCTGCTCGACATACAGCCCGTCGCTGCCGAAGGCCGCGCGGGCTTCCGACTGGCAGCGGGCGAAGGCTGCATCCAGCTCAGCTGCCGCGAACACCGGGCGCATGCCGCGTCCGCCGCCCCCGGCCAGAGCCTTGAGCATCACCGCGCCGCCGTCGCCCAGGTTGTGCAGGAAGGCGTGAGCCTCGTCCAGGGTCACGGCGCGGTTAATCCCGGACACCAGCGGCACGTCGCAGCGCTCGGCCAGCGCGCGCGCAGCGGCCTTGTCACCGAACAGTTCCAGCACCTCGGCACTGGGACCGATAAAGCACAGGCCGGCGGCCTGGCAGCGCCGGGCAAACTCGGCGTTCTCGGCGAGAAAACCGTAACCGGGATGGATCGCCGCGCAGCCCTGCGCTTTGGCGATGGCGATCAGCTGGTCCATGTCCAGATAGGCCGGCACGCCCCGGCCGCTGAGCGGCACCGCGCTGTCGGCCTTGCGCAGATGCAGGGAGGCGGCGTCGTCCTCGGCGTAGACCGCCACCGAGCGAATGCCCAGCTCGGCGGCGGCGCGGGCGATACGGATGGCAATCTCGCCGCGGTTGGCGATCAGCAGGGCGGTAAAGGGGGCGATCACAGCAGCTTCTCCAGTTCGTTCTTTTTCACCTTGCCGGTGGCGGTCAGCGGCAGGTCATCGAGCAGGCGGATATCCGGCACTTTGTAAACCGCCATGGCCTCGCGACACCAGGTTTGCAAGCTGTCCGGGCTGGCGGCGCTGCCGGGTTTGAGCACCACGAAGGCCACCGGTCGCTGGCCGGAGCGTTCGTCGCTGCGGCCGAGCACGGCGCTGGCGAGGATCGCCGGGTGCTGGCCGAGCAGCGCCTCCAGCTCGCTGGGGAACACGCTCATGCCATTGACCTTGAGCATCTCCTTGCGCCGACCGAGGTAGCGGATAAAGCCCTGCTCGCTGATCTGGCCGAGGTCGCCGCTGTGCAGCCAGCCATCGCGCAGCGCCTCGGCGCTGGCCTCCGGGCGGTTCCAATAGCCCTTGAGCAGCGACGGACTGCGCAGGCACAGTTCGCCCTCCTGGCCCAGCGGCAGCAGCTCGCCGGTGACGAAGTCACAGACCTTGAACTGGGTGCCCGGCACCGGCAGGCCGACGAAGGTCGGCGCGCTCCTGAGGTCGAAGTCGTCGTCCTGCAGGCCGGCGGTGAAGGTGTCGCAGGTGTGGCTCTCGGTCATGCCGAAGCTGAACTCGAACAGGCGGGTGCCGGTCAGCGCGCGCCAGCGCGCACGGTAGTCGGGGGTGAGCTTCTTGATAAAGGAGATGCTGCCGGTCTGCTGCAGCGAACTGAAATCGAAGTCGCCGACCCGTGGGTGCTCCAGCACCTCGGCGGCGTTGTCCACCAGCAGGCCGCAGTGGCTGACCCGGTAGTGCTCGACCGCCGCCATGAAGGCCGGGGCGTCCCAGCGCGCCAGCAGCACCAGCTGGCAGCCGCTGAAGACCGGGAACAGCAGGCCGGCGTTTTCTCCGGCGATCCAGAATTCGGGGAGGAAGTTCAGCAGCACGCTGCGCGGGTGCAGTCGCAGGGCCACCGCGAGGAAGCTGGCGCAGGTGTAGAGCATGTCGCCATGGGTATGCACGCAGCCCTTGGGCAGGCCGGTGGTGCCACCGGTGTAGTTGAGCGCGGCGATGTCGTCCAGTTGCGGACGGTGCGCCGGTGTTGGCGCCTGGCAGGCTGCCAGGGCCGGGTAGAAGTCGATGAAGTCGTCGCCCTCCACCTTGGGCGCGCGCAGCAACTCCGGTACCGGGATGCTCGGCTCAGCCGGGCACAGCTCGGACAGGCTGGTCGCCAGCACATGACCAAGCTGGCAGTCCTCGCGCACGGCACGCACCACCGGCAGCAACTGGTCGAAACAGAGGATGGTGCGCGCGCCGCTGTCCTTGAGCTGATAACTCAGCTCCAGCGCCTTGCTCAGCGGGCTGACCGGCGCATAGACGGCGCCGCACTTGAGGATGGCGTAGAAGGCGATATGCAGCTGCGGGCAGTTGGGCATGAATACCGCCACCCGCTCTCCCGGTTCGATGCCCAGCTCCACCAGCAACGCGGCGCAGCGGTCGGACTGCCGGTCCAGCTCGGCATAACTCAGGCGCGCGCCGTAGAAGTCCAGGGCCGGCGCCTCGGGCTGCAGCCGGGCCCAGGCGCGCAGGTATTCGCTCAGTGGCTGGCGGCCGTGCGGGTAGTGCGGCTGGCGCGGCGTGCCGGCCGGCCAGGCGGCGGCTTGCAGGGCGGCCAGCTGTTCGAGGTAGGCGTCTTGGTTCATGGGGGCCTCGGTTGTGTGTGTGTCTACGGGCATCCTAGGGGGCCGCGCCACCGGGCAGAACTGATGCTTATGCATCGACATCCATGAATCTCATGCATGACTACCTCTAGCCTTGCTGCTGCTAGGCTCAGGGTCATTGCCAAAGGCTGGAATAACCATGAATCAACCGCATGAATGGTCGACACTGAGCCGCCTCGATCTCAACCTGTTCCGCGTGTTCGAGGTGATCTACCGCGAACGCAACCTGACCCGCAGCGCGGTGATCCTGCACCTCAGCCAGTCGGCGGTGAGCCACGCCCTGGCACGGCTGCGCGAGCAGATTGGCGACCCGCTGTTCGTCCGCGACGGTCGCGGGGTGGCGCCGACGCCATTGGCCGAGCAACTGGCGCCGAGCATCCAGGAGGCCCTGAGCAGCCTGCGGCGCAGCGTCGGCGGCTGGCAGGCCTTCGACCCGCAGCGTGACCGGCGCAGCTTCACCCTGAACATGGCCGAGCAGCTCGAGCCGCTGGTGCTGCCGGCGGTGCTCACCCAGCTGCAGCGGGTCGCGCCCCAGGTGCAGGTGCGCAGCAGTTGCGTGCATTGGGCCGAACTGCAGCTGGAGCTGGCGGCCGGCCGGGTCGACCTGGCCATCGAGATCGCCCGGCCGACGGACGCCGAGCTGCGCCAGCAGCAACTGTTGCGCGACCCGCTGTGCGTAATGGCCGGGCCGGCGTTCAGCGGCGAACTGACGACGCAGCGCTACCTGGCCGCTGAGCACGTGGCGGTGACCTCGCGCCGCCGCGGCATCTGCGTCGAGGACCTGGCGCTGGCCAACCTGGGCTTGGCCCGGCGCGTGCGCCAGCACTGTCAGCACTACCTGTCGGCGGCGCTGCTGGTGGCCCAGGGCGAGCTGCTGCTGAGCATGCCCAGGCGCTATGCCGAACTGCTCAATCGCGGCCTGGGCAATCGCCTGCTGCCGATGCCGCTGGAGCTGCCGCCGGTCACCCTCAACCTGTACTGGTCGCGCCACGCCGATGGCGAGGCCGGCAACCAGTGGCTGCGCGGCCAGTTGCTGGAGCTGGCGCGGCTGCAGTTCTGAGGCGGCCCGACGGGCAGCCGAGCCCGGCTGGACTAGGCTGAACAAGGCAGCCAGCGGCACCCGACGGTGCTGCGCGCGTATCCGAGGAGGAGCCCCCCCCATGGTTGACCGACACCTGTTCGGCGATGCCTACCAGCCCCGCGAGATTGCCCGGCGGGTCGAGGAGATGGGCGTGGCCAAGGCGCGCGCCGATGCCCTGACGCTGTTCGTCCTGGCCGTGCTGGCCGGCGCCTTCATCGCCCTGGGCGCGCTGTTCTTCATGGTCGTCTCCACCGGCAGCACCCTGGGCTTTGGCGTGACCCGCCTGCTCGGCGGCCTGAGTTTCTGCCTCGGCCTGGTGCTGGTGGTGATCGGCGGCGCCGAGCTGTTCACCGGCAACAACCTGATGGCCATGGCCTGGGCCAGTCGCCTGATCAGCACCCGCGAGGTCCTGCGCAACTGGGTCCTGGTTTACCTGGGCAACGTGGTCGGCGGCCTGGGCATGGTGGCGCTGGTGTGCTGGGCCGATATCGCCAGCCTGGGCGGCGACGCCCTCGGTGAGACGGCGCTGCAGATCGCCCGCGGCAAGGCCGCGCTGGGCCTGGGCGAGGCCTTCGCCCGCGGCATCCTGTGCAATGCCCTCGTATGCCTGGGGGTATGGCTGGCGATGGGCGGGCACAGCGTCACCGACAAGATCCTCGGAATCGTCTTTCCGATCAGCGCCTTCGTCGCCCTGGGCTTCGAGCACTCGATCGCCAACTGGTTCTTCCTGCCCTATGGGCTGGTGCTGGACGGCCAGGGGCTGGTGCCGGTCGAGGGCGCGCTGCGCAACCTGCTGGCGGTGACCGCCGGCAACATCGTCGGCGGTACCCTGCTGGTCGCCGGGGTCTATTGGCTGGCCTATCGGCGCGGCGCGCGGGCTGGCGACGAGTAGACCGACGCGGCTCGGTGGCGCCGGGTCTTAGTTGCGCCGCTCGACGATATAGCGGGCCAGGTCGCGCAGCGGCTCGGCGGCGCAGTCGAACGGGCGCAGCGCATGCAGGGCCAGGTCGCGCAGCTCCAGGGCGTAGGCCTTGGCCTGCTCCAGGCCGAGCAGCGCCGGGTAGGTCGGCTTGTGATTGGCCTCATCCTTGCCCTGGGTCTTGCCCAGGGTGGCGGTGTCGCTTTCCACGTCGAGGATGTCATCCTGCACCTGGAACGCCAGGCCGATGGCCTGGGCATAACTATGCAGGGCACTGAGCGCGCGCGGGTCGGCGACTCCGCTGGCCAGCGCACCGAGGTGCACGCTGGCTTCGATCAGGGCGCCGGTTTTGTGCCGGTGCATGATTTCCAGCGCCGCCTGATCGAGCGTCTGGCCGACCGAGCCGAGGTCGATGGCCTGGCCACCGACCATCCCCGCCGGGCCGGCCGCCCTGGTCAGGCTGACGATCATGTCCAGGCGCAGCTCGGCGCTCTGCGGGTTGCGCCGGGCATCGGCGAGCACTTCGAAGGCCAGACTCTGCAAGCCGTCACCCGCGAGGATGGCCACGGCTTCGTCGAACGCCTTGTGAGTGGTCGGCTGGCCACGGCGCAGGTCGTCATCGTCCATCGCCGGCAAATCATCGTGCACCAGCGAGTAGGCATGAATCAGCTCGACCGCGCAGGCCGCACCATCGGCGCGCGCAGGCTCACCGCCGAGGGCTTCGCAGGCGGCATAGACCAGCAGCGGGCGCACCCGCTTGCCGCCGTTGAACACGCTGTAGCGCATGGCCTGGTAGAGCCGCTGCAATTCACTGGGCGGGGCTTCGAACAGGCTCTCCAGTGCCGCATCGACACGGCGCTGGCACTGCGCCTGGTAGGCCTCGATCATGCTTGTCGATCCGCGTCGAAGGGGGCTTCCTCCAACTCGCCGTCGCGCTCCATGAGGATTTGCACTTTCTGCTCGGCCTGAGCCAGGGCGGCCTGGCAGTCGCGGGTCAGACGGATACCTTGTTCGAAGGCGGTCAGCGAGTCTTCCAGCGACAGCTCGCCGTTTTCCAGGCGCTCGACCAGATTCTGCAAGTCGGTGAGGGATTGCTCAAAGTCGAGTGAGGCTTTTTTACGGGCCATGGCGGACATTCTCTGGCGGCGGCTCGGGCAGGAGTTGCAAGCGGCGCGACACTAGCAGAGCCGCGCCGCGCGGGCAAATCGACGGCGTTCGTACCGGGATTTTAGTCGGCGGGCACTGGGCCCGGCAGGCGCGGCCTTCAGCCGGCGAAATAGGTCACCCGGAAATAATAGAGCGTCATGCTGGCTCCGACCAGGATCACGAACGCGCGCAGCAGCGCCGGCGGCAAGCGCTGGCCCAGGACGCCGCCGGCATAGCCGCCGCATGTCGCGCCGACCAGCAGAATCGCCAGCTCGTACCAGCTGACCCGCCCGGCGACCACGAAGGTGAGGGTGGCGATGCTGTAGATCACCGCCGAAATCAGGTTCTTCAGGGCATTGGCGCGGCCCAGCGGATGGCCTTCGATGGAGAATGCCGCCAGTTGCAGGATGCCCATGCCGGCGCCGAAATAGCCGCCGTAGATCGACACGCCGATGTGCGCGGCGAGCGACAGCTTGCTGTGTGGCGGTTGCGCGGCTTCGGCGCGGCGCGCAGCCAGCCAGCGACTGAGCCAGGGGCTGGCCGTGAACAGCGCGGTGGCGGTGAGCAGCAGCCAGGGGATCAGATTGGCAAACACATCATCGCCGCCGGCCAGCAGCAACAGGCCGCCGAGCAGGCCACCGCATAGGCCAGCGAGCAGCAACGGCAGCAGATAGCGGCCCAGCGGGCGCAGCGAGGCCCGCGCCGCCCAGGCCCCGGCCAGGCTGGCAGGCCACAGCGCCACGGCATTGGTGGCATTGGCCGTCACCGGCGGCAGACCGGCCGCGAGCAAGGCCGGAAAGGAGAAAAAGGTACCGCCACCGGCCAGGGCATTCATGCCGCCGGCGGCGAAACCGGCGAGGACCAGCAGAAGAATGTCTGAATAAGGCATGAACCGGGCTCACGGCAAAAGGAGGCAGAGTACGACCATCAGCACATGGTCAACCAGTGCGATCTGCGGACGTAAAAAAGCCGGCTTGTGGCCGGCTTTCAGGGGGTGGTGTCAGCTTATTTTTGGTAAGCCGCCACTGCCTTGATGATTTCGGCGCGGGCTGCGTCGGCGTTGCCCCAGCCTTCGACCTTGACCCACTTGCCTTTCTCGAGATCCTTGTAGTTCTCGAAGAAGTGCTTGATCTGCTCGAGCAGCAGAGCCGGCAGGTCGGTGTATTCCTTCACGTCCACATACAGCTGGCTCAGCTTGTCGTGCGGGACGGCGATCAGCTTGGCGTCGCCGCCGGCTTCGTCGGTCATGTGCAGGACGCCAACCGGACGCGCGCGGATGACTGCGCCAGGTGCCACCGGGTACGGGGTCACGACCAGCACGTCGAGGGCGTCGCCGTCGTCGGCCAGGGTATTGGGGATGTAGCCGTAGTTGGCCGGGTAGAACATCGGGGTGGCCATGAAGCGGTCGACGAACAGGCAATCGCTGTCCTTGTCGATTTCGTATTTGATCGGCGCGTGGTTGGCCGGGATTTCGATGGCGACGTAGATGTCGTTCGGTACGTCTAGACCGGCTGGAATCTTGCTGTAGCTCATGGAGTGACTCCCGGGGGGGCTAAAAAAGTGGCGCGATTATAGGCGTATTCCCTGGCAGTTGCTATGCCGGGGGGTCTAGCCATTGGTCGCGTGGCGGCCTCCTTTGGGCCCAGTGCGATAGTCCGGGTGCGCCGCCAGCAGGCGCTGCAGACGCGCCAGCGGGTCTTGCCGGTAGAACAGCGCCAGCTGCGCATAGACCGCGGGGAAGGCGGCGGCGAGCAGATCCGGGGCACTGAAGAAGTATTCGCTGGTTACCGCGAAGAATTCCGCCGGGTTTTCGGCGGCGTAGGCATCGATGGCGGGTTTGCTGTGCGGATGGGCGTCGAGCTGGCGGTTCAGGGCGTCGTAGGCACTTTGCATGGCGCTGGCCCAGTCGCCGATACGCATGCTGGCGTGCAGCGGCGGCAGGCCGTTGGCGGCGCCATTGAGCATGTCCAGCTTGTGTGCCAGTTCGTGAATCACCAGGTTGTAGCCGTCCCAGCCACCGCCGGCCTGCACGCCGGGCCAGGCGAGGATTACCGGCCCCTGCAGCCAGGCTTCGCCGCTGTGCACGCCGTTCCACTCGTGGACCACGCCGCTGGCATCGCGATGGCGTTGCGGGCTGACGAAATCGTCGGGGTAGAGGACGATCTCATGGAAGCCCTGGTACCAGTTGAGGTCGGCCAGATGCAGCAGCGGCAGCTCGGCCTGGGCCGCCAGGGTCAGGCGGTCGCTGGCATCCAGCTCGACCCCGGGCAAGGCGCTCAGGTGCTTGTTGTGCAGGAACAGCACGGCGCGCTCGCACAGGCGCTGTTGCTCGCTGTCGCTCAGGCCGTCGAGCAGCGGCAGGCGCTGACGCACGATAGCCCAGATCGCGGGGGATATTGGGTGGCGGGCAAGGATGCGCCGGCGGCGCCAGGCGCGGAACGACCACATGGGGACAGGCTCGGGTTGCACGGCTGCTCACCATAAGCGGGGCCGGTACTAGCGGCAAGTTGCATAGAGTCGGCACAAAGGCTGCAACGGCCTTGGCAGTAATGTCCCGAGGGGCTAGCGATGTCGATAGAACGCATGGATCACCCTGCCGTCAGCCTGGTGCTGGGCGGCGGTATAGACCTGCCGAGCCAGGCGGCGCGGGCCCGCGCGACCTGGCTGCCTGGGCGCCAGGGACGACCGCCAATGTTGCTGGTGGCCTTGCTGTGGGCGCGTGAATGCCCCGATGTGGTGCAACAGCTGGACGGGTATCTGGATGCGCTGTTCGCCGACTATCGCTGCACGCCCGCGGGCTGGAGCGAGGCGCAGGCGGCGCGGCAGGTGTTGGCGGCGCTCAATCAGCAGCTGTTCCGTAGCCGGCAGGCGGGCCGCCGTGTGCCCCAGCTGGATGCCGGCGTGCTGTTGCTGCAGGAAGGCGATGCCCAGTACCTGCAGGCCGGGGCGGTTGGCCTGCTGCGCTACAAGGGCGGAACTCTGCAGAGCCTGCCGGGCCGCGAGGACATGCAACTGGGCATGCAGGCCGAGCTGGCGCTGGTGCAGCACAGCATGCCCTTGAGTGAGGGCGAGGCACTGCTGCTGGCGCCGCAGCCGCTGCTCGGCGTGGCCGATCTGGACAGCTTCCGCGCCGGCTGCGCGGCGCCTGCCGTGGATAACCTGCCGGGATTGCTGGCGCCCTTGCTCAAGGCACCGGGCGCCGCCGTGCTGCTGCTACCGGGAGCAGCCGAAAGCCTGCCACCGCCGACACCGCGCGAGCAGTGGCCGGCCCTGCGTGACGCCGCGGCGGGCATCCTGGTGGATGGCTGGACGCTGCTTGGCGAGTGTCCCTTCGGCCCTGCGGGCCGGCTGTTCCGGGCACGCGACGAAAGCGGCCGCGAGGCCTTGCTGTGGCTCGCCGCGCAGGCGGCCGACGAGGTTTTCTGGCAGCGCGAATGGGCCTTGCGCCGCAGTCCGGTGGCCAGCTTGCCACGGGTGATGTCGTCGCATCGGCCGCGCCAGCATGCCTTCATGCTGTTCGAACCACCCGGGGCGGGGATGCGCAGCCTGGTCGATTGGGCCGCGAGCCATGGCCCGGTGGATGGGGCGACCCTGCTGGCCCTGCTCGGCCAGGCGATTGCGGCCGTGCGCGCCCTGCAGCGCCGCGGCATGCAGGGGCTGTGGCTGAGTCCGCGCAATATCCTGATCAGCCAGAGCGGACGCCTGCTGCTGTTGCCGGAATATGCCGCGCTGTTGCCGGGCGTGCCCCGTCAGCAGCTGCCCGCCGAGGCGATCCCACTGGCGCCGGAGGTGCGCGGCGAGCAACGGCTGGATGGCCGCGCCGATCAGTTCGCCCTGGCGGCACTGGCCTATTGGCTGATCTGTGGGCAATGGCCGGAAGTCGCAGGCCCGGAAGGCGGGCCGGCGAGCCATTACCTGCCGCTGGCCAATTTCACCACGCACTTGCCGGCCGGTTGGGACGGCGTGCTGGCGCGGGCCTTGGCGCCCCAGCCGGCTGCGCGGTTCGAGGCGTTGTCGGAGTTTCACCAGGCGTTGCAGGAGCCATTGACACATCCGCCGGCCCCGGCGCGGGTCAACCTGCGCGCACAGCCCTGGCGGCTGGCACTGCTCGGCGCCTTGCTGATGCAGCTGGGGCTTGGCTTGTGGCTGAGCCTGCTGGGCTAGGCGAGCGCGCGCCAGCGCCGGCCTCAAGCCAGCGGCCGAGCTGGCCGCCGGATGGGCCCGGCGCGGCCCAGGTCAATCGAGGTTGATGGGCAACACGTAGTTCTTGAACTGCTGGTCTTCGACGAAGCCGATCGACTCGTAGACCTTGTGCGCCACCTCGTTATCCCGGCTGGTGGCAACGCGCATGCGCACGGCGTTGGTGTCCTTGGCCATTTTCTTCGCGGTTTGCAGCAGGCGGTCGGCCACCAACTGGCGCCGCGCGTCTTCGGCGACGTAGATATCGTTGAGGATCCACACGCGCTTGAGCGACAGCGAGGAATAGCTCGGGTAGAGCTGGCAGAACCCCAGCAGCTTGTCCTCGTCGTCGGCCAGGGCCAGGTAAATCACCGATTCCTTGCGGCGCAGGCGGGTTTCCAGGAACTTGCGCGAGGAATCGGGGAAAGGCAGCTCGCCATAGAACTCACGGTATTTGACGAACAGCGGGGTCAACAGATCCAGGTGCTCCAGGGTAGCAGGGACGATACGCATGGCGAGCCTCGGTATTAATGATTGGCTGGGGTGGCAGTGCATGAGCCATGCCAGTGGACATGGCGATGCTGCCTAATGCTTTTGGAAAGCGCAATCCAAGCAAGCGTTTGATCTGGTCTCGCGGGCGAAAACTAGCTCAGCAGGAAATTGCCCATGCCGGATGCTGCCGTGTCCAGGCACGGCACTTGCGCCTCATCCTTCAGGTTGACCCCGGACAGCTGGCGCCGACAGGCCTCGCGCATCAGGTACAGCAAGCGATGGGCGGCCATGCCATAACTCTGCCCCTCCAGGCGTACGTTGGAGATGCAGTTGCGGTAGGCATCGGTGAGGCCGACGCGGGGCGCATAGGTGAAGTACAGGCCGAGGCTGTCCGGCGAACTGAGACCCGGGCGTTCTCCGATCAGAATCACCACCATCTTGGCGTTGAGCAGTTCGGCGACTTCGTCGGCCACTGCCACCCGGCCCTGGGCCACCAGGGCCACCGGCGACAGCGACCAGCCTTCGGCGTTCGCCAGCTCTTCCATTCGGGCGAGAAATGGCAGCGCATGCCGATGCACGGCGAGCGCCGACAGGCCGTCCGCCACCACGACCGCCAGGTCCACGCCGCCGGGGTTGGCCTGGGCGTAGTCGTGTAAATGGCGGATCGATGCCTCATTCAGGCGGCGCCCCAGATCGGGGCGCTGCAGGTAGGTATCGCGATCCGCCGCGGCGCTGTGCAGCAGCAAGCTGGCGCGCCCGCGGTCCGCCAGGCCGGCACGGAGGGCGGCATGGTCGAATGGCAGGTGCACCGCGTCACGCGCCTGGGCGTGGGCATACTGGAAGTCCAGCAGGGCCGTGGTCGGCAGGCTGGTGCCGGCGCGACCGAGGGCGATGCGCGCCGGCGTCAGGCGGCGCAGCTCCTGCCAGGGATTCTCGGTGGTGGCGGAAACGGGCAGTTCTGGTTCCATGGTGATTTCTCGATCGCTGTTGGCGAGCGGGCCGGGCCCGCCTCTCCGGGGACGCTGTCAGCCCAACTGGGCCAGGGCCCGGCGGAATGCCGGGGGTAAGTTGTCGCCGAAGCGCACGCGTCCGTCGGCCTGGGTGAAGATGCCCATGCGCTGCAGCCAGGCTTCGAACTCCGGTGCCGGCTTCAGCCCCTGGCTCTGGCGCACGTAGAGGGCGTCGTGGAACGAGGTGGTCTGGTAGTTGAGCATGATGTCATCGGAGCCGGGGATGCCCATGATGAAGTTGATCCCGGCCACGCCAAACAAGGTCAGCAGCGTGTCCATGTCGTCCTGGTCGGCCTCGGCGTGGTTGGTGTAACAGACGTCGCAGCCCATCGGCAGGCCGAGCAGCTTGCCGCAGAAGTGATCCTCCAGCCCGGCGCGGATGATCTGCTTGCCGTTGTACAGGTATTCCGGACCGATAAAACCGACCACAGTGTTGACCAGGAACGGTTTGAAATGGCGTGCCACCGCATAGGCGCGGGTTTCGCAGGTCTGCTGATCGAGGCCGTGGTGGGCGTTGGCCGACAGGGCGCTGCCCTGGCCGGTTTCAAAGTACATCAGGTTGTTGCCGAGGCTGCCGCGCTTGAGCGACAGCCCGGCCTCGTAGCCTTCCTGGAGGACCTGCAGGTTGATGCCGAAGCTGGCGTTGGCCGCTTCGGTGCCGGCGATCGACTGGAACACCAGGTCCAGCGGCACGCCGCGGTTGATCGCCTCGATCGAACTGGTGACGTGGGTCAGCACGCAGGCCTGGGTCGGGATCTCGTAGCGCTGGATGATGCCATCGAGCATGCGCAGCATCTCGCAGATCGAACCGATGCTGTCGGTGGCCGGGTTGATGCCGAGCATGGCGTCGCCGTTGCCATACAGCAGGCCGTCGAGAATGCTCGCGGCGATGCCCGCCGGCTCGTCGGTCGGGTGATTGGGCTGCAGGCGGGTGGACATGCGCCCGCGCAGGCCGACGGTGTTGCGAAAGCGGGTGACCACGCGGATCTTCTGTGCCACCAGGATCAGGTCCTGCACGCGCATCAGTTTCGACACGGCGGCGGCCATTTCCGGGGTCAGGCCGGGGGCCAGGGCACGCAGCGAGGCTTCAGTGGCCTGGTCGCTGAGCAGCCAGTCGCGCAGGCCACCGACGGTCAGGTGGCTGGCCGCGGCGAAGGCCGAGCGGTCGTGGCTGTCGATGATCAGCCGGGTGACCTCATCCCCTTCATAGGGGATCAGCGCCTCGTCGAGGAAATGCGCGAGGGGAATGTCGGCCAGGGTCATCTGCGCGGCCACCCGCTCGCCGTCGCTGGCGGCGGCGACGCCTGCCAGGTAGTCGCCGGAGCGCGCCGGACTGGCCTTGGCCATGACCTCCCTGAGGCTGTCGAACCGGTAGGTTTCACCACCCACCGAATGAAAAAAACGGGCCATGCGTTAGCTACTCCTGAAACGGCTCGTTATCGCGAAACGGGCAAAGCGCATGGCGCTGTTCGCCCATGCGCTTGCCTGCACTTTAATGGAGCCTCCGGCGCACCTGAGCGCGCCAGAGGTGCAGCTTAAACCCCAGTCAGCATGGCGTCAGCCGGCGCGTCGGAGCGCTGCTGATGGGGGAGTAAGAAGTAGGTGTGGCCCAGGCCGGCAGCGCCCCCATAGATGCAGGCTGACGAGTGCAGTTTTGAGTTGCAGTCGTCATTGCGTCGCCGCCTTGAGAGTTGCTCCGCTGAAAGACTTGCTGATGCAGGCAACCGCCATGCCAGCGGGTTGATGCCGTAGCTGATCAGCCGGTTCTTGGTCTGCTGGCAGTGGTCGAGCACCGAGCTTATTGGTCACGTGGCCGCCGCCGGACTTCATGTAACCACCTAAGGCAGCGGCCGCCGGCTACAGGAGGTAACACGCGGTCCAGATACGTCCGGCACATGCGCTAGGCGCGGTTGATGTCGCGGGTCCACAGGCCGGAACCCAGGCCGAATTCGGTGTCATTGGCAATCGCCAGGGTTTCGCGCACGGTCTTGCCGTTGTCCCTGCGATCGGCAATTGGCAGCGCCAGCCAGCGGTTCTGCAGCGAGGTCTTGCCCCGGTATCGGCGGCGGGAGGGCGTGCGCGATCTGTCCTCGGCGCGTGCAGCAACAAGGCGCACTGTTGCAGTCCTTGCTCGGTGAGGACTCCCGCGAGCTTTCTCGAGCGGCTGCGGTCGAATCAGCCTTGGCTGAGGTAGAGGCCGGGAAAGAGGCTGCTGTGCTAACCTGCGGCGAGTTTTCCGGGGCCTTGTGTTCGTCCTGAGCCGCTCCAGGTGTGTGCATGTTGTCGCAGCGGCTCAGTCGCGAAAATCGCGGATAAATCCGCGCCTGCGGACTCGCCATGCGTTGCTGCGATACGGCCTGCCTGACGGTCTTAATTCGTTGGTTTTTCGAGGTTATTCATGCATATCCATATTCTCGGCATCTGCGGCACCTTTATGGGTTCGCTGGCCGTGCTGGCCAAGGAACTGGGCCATCGCGTCACCGGGTCCGATGCCAATGTCTACCCGCCGATGAGCACCCAGCTCGAAGCCCAGGGCATCGAACTGACCCAGGGCTACGATGCCGCGCAACTCGATCCGGCACCGGATCTGGTGGTGATCGGCAATGCGCTGTCGCGCGGCAATCCGGCGGTTGAATACGTGCTGAACCAGGGCCTGCCCTACGTCAGCGGCCCTCAGTGGCTGGCCGACCACGTGCTGCAAGGGCGCTGGGTGCTGGCAGTGGCCGGCACCCATGGCAAGACCACCAGCAGCAGCATGCTGGCCTGGGTCCTGGAGCAGGCCGGCATGAGCCCGGGCTTCCTGATTGGCGGGGTGCCGCAGAACTTTGGCATTTCCGCGCGCCTGGGCGGCACGCCGTTCTTCGTGGTCGAGGCCGACGAGTACGACAGCGCCTTCTTCGACAAGCGCAGCAAGTTCGTCCACTACCGCCCGCGCACCGCGATCCTGAATAACCTGGAGTTCGATCACGCGGACATCTTCCCGGATCTGGCGGCCATCGAGCGGCAATTCCATCACCTGGTACGGACCATTCCCGGTGACGGGCTGATCATCCACCCGGCGGCCGAAGTGGCGCTGCAACGGGTCATCGAGATGGGCTGCTGGACCCCGGTGCAGACCACCGGCGCAGGCGGCCAGTGGCAGGCCCGTTTGCTCAGCGCCGATGGCGCGCGCTTCGAGGTGCTGTTCGACGGCCGGCCCCAGGGCGTGGTCGACTGGCAGCTGACCGGCCAGCACAACGTGGCCAATGCCCTCGCGGTACTGGCGGCGGCGCGCCATGTCGGCGTGGTCCCGGAGCTCGGGATCGGCGCCCTGTGCAGCTTTATCAACGCCAAGCGGCGGATGGAAAAGGTTGCCGAAATCAATGGCGTGACCATCTTCGACGACTTCGCCCACCACCCGACGGCGATTGCCACCACCCTCGACGGCCTGCGAAAAAGCATCGGCAATGCCAAGCTGATCGCGGTGATCGAACCACGCTCCAACTCGATGAAACTCGGTGCCCACCGCGACGGCTTGCCGGGTTCGGTGGTCCAGGCCGATTCGGTGTACTGGTACGCACCGGCCAACCTCGGCTGGGACCTGGCGGCGAGCGTGGCCTCATCGGCAGTGCCGACCCAGGTCTGTGATTCCCTGGAGGCCATCATCAAAGGGGTCAAGGCCGAAGCCGCGCCGGGCACCCAGGTGGTGGTGATGAGCAACGGTGGCTTTGGCGGCTTGCATGGCAAGCTGGCCGCGGCACTGGCCTGATAAAAAGTGCACATTCGCGCTCATGGTGTCGTGAGCGCACGATTAGGTCGGGCCGCGTAGGCAAGACGAAGGCCTGCGAGAAACGCAGCGCAGCATCAGCAAGCGCAACAGCTTTGAGAGTGAATTCATGAGCGGACCCGAGAGAATTACCCTGGCCATGACCGGTGCCTCCGGCGCCCAGTACGGCCTGCGCCTGCTCGACTGCCTGGTGCAGGAAGATCGCGAGGTGCATTTCCTGATTTCCAAGGCCGCGCAATTGGTGCTGGCCACCGAAACGGACGTGACCCTGCCAGCCAAGCCCCAGGCCATGCAGGCGTTCTTGAGTGAGTACACCGGTGCGGCGCCAGGGCAAATTCGCGTCTACGGCAAGGAAGACTGGATGGCCCCGGCGGCCTCCGGCTCGGGTGCGCCCAGCGCCATGGTGGTGGTGCCCTGCTCGACCGGCACCCTGTCGGCGATTGCCACGGGCGCCTGCAACAACCTGATCGAGCGCGCCGCCGATGTGGTGCTCAAGGAGCGTCGTCAGTTGATCCTGGTGCCGCGCGAGGCGCCATTTTCCAGCATCCACCTGGAGAATATGCTCAAGCTGTCGAACCTGGGCGCGGTGATCCTGCCGGCGGCGCCGGGCTTCTATCACCAGCCGCAGACCATCGACGACCTGATCGACTTCGTCGTGGCGCGCATCCTCAACTGCCTGGGCGTGCCTCAGGACATGCTGCCGCGCTGGGGCGAACAGCATCGGGGCTCGGATGAGTAACAGAACCCTGCGGACCGTGTGCCTGTTGCTCGTGCTGTCGAGCAGCGGTTGCGCCACGCTGCGCACCCTGGACGCGGCCAAGCCGGGCGCGCCGGTTATCTATGCCGGCACCCAACTGGATCTGTATGCGTTGAACCACGGTTGCTGCGCGCAGGAACGTTTCGGCGCCGAGGCGCCGCACTACCCCGGCCTCGACCTGCCCGCCAGTGCTCTGCTGGACACCCTGTTGCTGCCATTCTCGCTGGCGACCGAACTGGGTGTGAACCTGGGCGTCAGCGGCGGGCTTTGATTCGGCATAACGCCAGGTTCGCGAGCCGATCTGCAGGATGGCCCGGCCCCTGCCATCAAGACGCCCCGCGCAACCCCGCAGGCAGCGCGGCGCCTAATCGCGCTCTTCGCGCTGCGGCACCGCAATGATCCGCCAGTCGTCACCGACCGCGCGGATCTCGACGATCTTCAGCGCCTGCGCCTCGGCCATGCGTGCTAGCGGCAACTCGAGCAACGGTCGTGCACTGGAGCCGAGAAACTTCGGTGCGACGAACAATTGATACTCATCGACCAGGCCCTCGCGGGCGAATGCGCCGGCCAGACGCGGCCCGGCTTCGACCAGAACTTCATTGGCGCCGCGCCCGGCCAGCTCGGCCAGCAACTTGTGCAGATCGACATGGCCGCTACTGCCCGGCACGGCCAACAGCTCGTGACCGGCGTCCAGGTAGCGCTCACGCGCCATCGCCGCCGCGCAGGTCGCCACCAGCGTCGCGCCGGCCTGAAAGAAAGGCACATCCAGCGGCACCCGCAGACGGCCATCGACCAGCACCCGCAGCGGTGGCCGGCTTGCCGCCAGCGCCGTCAGCTCGGCATCCAGGCCCAGCTCATCGGGGCGCACGGTCAAGCGGGCGTTATCCGCCAATACGGTGTCGGCGCCGCTCAGCACCACGCTGGCGCGGGCGCGCAAGCGCTGCACCGCGGCGCGGGCAGCCGGCCCGGTAATCCACTGGCTCTCGCCGCTGGCCATGGCGGTGCGGCCATCCAGGCTCATCGCCAACTTGACCCGCACCAAGGGCAAGCCCTGTTCCATGCGTTTGATGAAACCGGCGTTGAGCGTGCGCGCTTCGGCTTCCAGCACACCGCAGTGCACTTCAATGCCGGCCTGCATCAGGCGCGCCAAGCCAGTGCCGGCGACCTGCGGATTGGGATCCTGCATGGCCACCACCACCCGCGCGACGCCAGCAGCGACCAGCGCATCGGCGCACGGCGGGGTGCGGCCATGATGGCTGCAGGGCTCCAGGGTCACATAGGCGGTGGCGCCACGCGCCTGCGCGCCGGCCTGGCGCAACGCGTGCACTTCGGCGTGCGGCTCACCGGCGCGCACATGCCAGCCTTCGCCGACGACCTTCCCGTCGCGGGCGATGACGCAGCCGACGCGCGGATTCGGGTGAGTGGAGTACAGGCCTTTGCCGGCCAGCTCCAGGGCGCGGGCCATGCAGGCATGATCGAAGCTCATCATTGCTCTTTCGAGGGTTCGCGGGACAGCCGGTCGATTTCCTCGCGGAATTCGTTGAGATCCTGAAAGCGCCGGTAAACCGAGGCGAAGCGGATGTAGGCAACCTCATCGAGCTTTTGCAACTCGCTCATCACCAACTCGCCGAGCACCAGCGACTTGATCTCGCGCTCGCCGGTAGCGCGCAGCTGGTGCTTGATATGGGCAATGGCCGCCTCCAGACGCTCGATGCTCACCGGACGTTTCTCCAGGGCGCGCTGCATGCCGGCACGCAGCTTGTCCTCGTCGAACGGCTGGCGGCTGCCGTCCTGCTTGATCAGCCGCGGCATCACCAGTTCGGCGGTCTCAAAGGTGGTGAAGCGCTCTTCGCAGGCCAGGCATTCGCGCCGACGACGCACTTGCCCGCCCTCGGCGACCAGGCGCGAATCGATAACCTTGGTGTCATTGGCACCGCAGAAGGGACAGTGCATAGGAGGGCAGCCGCCTTGAACAGGAAAGCGCCATGGTAGCGCATCCCGCAGGCAAGACAAGCCGAGGACTTTACGGTATACAGGCGCGCGTTCGACTACCTTTCAGACACAACGCTTCTTTCAGGCATACCCCTTAGATGAACATTGCCATGCGACTGCTCGCTCCGTTCACCCTGGCCGGCCTGCTCGCGGCCTGCGCCGGCGAACCGGCCTTGTCGCCCCAGGCGCCGACCACGCCGGCGTCTGCCGCAACCATGGATGCGCCGCCTGCGCCCCTGCCGGCCCATCTGCGTGAGCTCAGCGGCAGCCTGCTCGGCGTGCCCAGCGATAGCGAAGTCGAACTGGCCCTGCTGCAGATTGATGCGCGCGGCTTGCCCCAGGGCCTGCTGGGCAATATTCAACTGACCGGCAACGGCGCGGCCCTGCCCTTTCGCCTGCCCTTCAACCCTCAGGCCTTCATCCCCGGCACTCGGGTCGAGCTGCGCGGGCGGGTCAATCAAGCCGGCCGCCTGATCCTGCGCCTGCCGCCCCAAGTGATTGAGCACAACGACAGCCAGCAGCTCGGCGAGATACGCCTGGTGCCGGCGCCATGAGCACAACCGCTGCCCTGCAAGCGGCGTTGAGCGAGCAGCTCGGTGACGCCAGGCTGGTGGCCGAGCATTTGCCAGGCACCGCGCTGAAACTCTGGCTGATCGATGCCGCCAATATGGCGCGCGCCTTCAACCCGGAGGAAACCCGGCGCATTCTCGAAGAACCGCCCTACTGGTGTTTCTGCTGGGCCAGCGGCCTGGTACTGGCCCGCTGGCTGGCCGCGCACCCGCAGTGGGTGCGCGGCAAGCGCGTGCTGGATTTCGGCGCCGGCTCCGGTGTCGCGGCGATCGCTGCGGCCAAGGCTGGCGCCCTCGAAGTGGTGGCCTGCGACCTCGACCCACTGGCCCTGGCGGCCTGCCGAGCCAATGCCGCACTCAACCAGGTGGAACTGGGCTACTCGGCGGACTTCTTCCAGGAAGCCGACCGTTTCGACCTGATCCTGGTCGCCGACGTACTCTACGACCGCGCCAACCTGCCGCTGCTCGACCAGTTCCTCAGCCGCGGGCAGCAGGCGCTGGTCGCCGATTCACGGGTGCGCGACTTCCGGCATCCGCTGTACCAGCGCCTTGGCGTGATGGAGGCCTGCACCTGCCCAGACCTGGCCGAACCGGCCGAGTTTCGCCAGGTCAGCCTCTACCACGCACAACGCCCTTAATGCCGGCCTTGTTTCCGCAAGGCAGCGCCCACATTTATAGTGTTTAGCACTTTCGCCCAGCGAGACCCATCATGAGCGACATCCCCTATATTTTCGACGTATCCGGCGACGCCAGCTTCGAGCAGCTGGTCGTGCAGAACTCCTTCCACAAGCCGGTGCTGGTGGATTTCTGGGCCGAGTGGTGCGCGCCGTGCAAGGCGCTGATGCCCTTGCTCGCGCAGATCACCGAGAGCTACCAGGGCGAGCTGCTGCTGGCCAAGGTCGACTGCGACGCCGAACAGGACATCGTCGCGCGCTTCGGCATCCGCAACCTGCCAACCGTGGTGCTGTTCAAGGACGGCCAACCGGTCGACGGCTTCTCCGGCGCGCAGCCGGAGTCGGCGATCCGCGAAATGCTCAAGCCGCATGTCGCCGAGCCTCCGGCGCCGCAGGCCGACTTGCTGCAAAGCGCACAAACCCTGTTCGCCGAAGGCCGCATCGGCGAGGCGGAAACCCTGCTCAAGCAACTGCTCGGCGAAGACAACGAGAATGCCCCTGCGCTGATCCTCTACGCCCGCTGCCTGGCCGAACGTGGCGAACTGGGCGAAGCTGAAACGGTACTCGAAGCCGTCAAGGGCGATGAGCACAAGCAGGCCCTGGCCGGCGCCCGCGCCCAGCTAACCTTCCTGAGCCAGGTGGTCGACCTGCCCGACGTCGCCAGCCTGAAAACCCGCCTGGCGCAGAACGCCGAAGATGACGAGGCGGCCCTCCAGCTGGCGATTCAGCAATTGGCCCGCCAGCAATACGAGCCAGCCCTGGACGGCCTGCTCAAGCTGTTCGTGCGCAACCGCAGCTATGCCGATGGCCTGCCGCACAAGACCCTGCTGCAGGTGTTCGACCTGCTCGGCAACGAGCATCCGCTGGTCACCGCCTACCGGCGCAAGCTGTACCAGGCGATCTACTGATCGCAGCGCGAATGGGCTCGCGTAGGGGCGGCAACCCACAGTGTTTTATCGCCACTTGCAGCCATGGCGGGTTTCACCCGCCCTACGGGTACGGCTGTTGGGCTGAGCACCGCGATACTCCACATCGCCCCGCCTGGCTAGCCGACCCAGTGATAGATAGGCGCATCCGCAGCGGTTTCCATGCGCACTTGGGCGCAATGGCGCAAGCGCACCAGCAGGCGTTTGCCCGCCGCCTCACTGCCGGCCAAGGCGGCCAGCTGGGCCAGTAGCTGTGGGCCCTCGATCTGCCCGGCCTGGCGCAGCAAGTCCAGAGTGGTCTGCCACAGCGCATCCGTTGCCACGGCGACCGCTGCCGGCTCGCTGGTGACGGCAGCAGGCGTGATGTGCTGCGCAAGTTGCGCCCAGTCCTGCGCGTCCAGTTCCACTGTCAGATCCACCGGCCAATCGCCGACCCGTCCACGGATTCGCACCATCTTGCCGCCCTCGAGTAATCGACAGGCATGCTCCCACGTCAGCCGCAGCCCGCCAAGCGGAGCTGGCCAGACCCATATGAAAGTTGTTATAACGTAACAAGTAAATTGAATCCCGACCGGAGATCACCATGCGTCGCCTGCTGCTTGCCCTGCCTTTTGCCCTGCTTCCCTTGGCCGCCGCCCAGGCCAACGAGCACAACCACGCGCATGAGGATGAGCATGGCAGCCTTGACGCCCATGAGCATGGCGCCGCCCGGCTCAATGTGGTGCTGGACGGAGCAACCCTGGAACTGCAGCTGGAAAGCCCTGCGATGAACCTGGTGGGTTTCGAACATGCGCCCACCAGCACCACCGATAAAGCCACAGTCGCCGCTACGCGCCGCCAGCTGGAGGAACCGCAGGCACTGTTCGGCCTGACCGCCGGCGCCTGCACCCTGAGTGAACAGGAACTGGAAAGTGCGCTATTCGAAGAGGCCGCGCACGACGAACAGCACGCCGACGAGGCGGGCAGCGAGCACAGCGAAATCCATGCGCATTACCAGCTCGACTGCAAAAAGCCGAGTGAATTGAAGCAATTGAACCTGGGCGAGCTGTTCAAGCGCTTCCCCGCCACCGAGAAAATTCAGGTACAACTGATCGGCCCGAGCGGCCAGCAAGGCGTCGAGTTGACGCCCGCCAACGCCTCGCTGAATTTTTAATCGGCCTATTCGCCGCAGCACGGCCGGGGTAATCCGACCGCCACTTCATGAGTTTCGCGTTGTCATGAGTTCAGCCCTGATCAGCCTGTCCAACCTCGGTTTCGCCTGGCCCGGCCAGGCGCAGCTGCTGGATATCCCCAGTTTCACCCTGGAGCGCGGCGAAAGCCTGTTTCTCAAGGGCCCCAGCGGCAGCGGCAAGACCACCCTGCTCGGCCTGCTCGGCGGCGTGCAAACGCCCAATCGTGGCAGCATTCGCCTGCTCGGACAGGAATTGAGTGCTCTATCGGCCAGCGCCCGCGATCGCTTCCGGGTCGACCACACCGGCTACATTTTCCAGCAGTTCAACCTGCTGCCGTTTCTCTCGGTGCGCGAAAACGTCGAACTGCCCTGCCACTTCTCCAGGAGTCGGGCGCAGCGTGCTATCCAGCGCCACGGCAGCATCGACCAGGCCGCCACCAACCTGCTCGCTCACCTCGGTTTACACGAACCGACCTTGCTCGAGCGCCGTGCCGATGAACTGTCCATCGGCCAGCAGCAACGGGTCGCCGCGGCCCGCGCCCTGATCGGCCAGCCGGAACTGGTGATCGCCGACGAGCCGACCTCGGCGCTGGACTCTGACGCCCGCGAAGCTTTTCTCCAACTGTTGTTCGCCGAATGCCGCGAGGCCGGCGCCAGCCTCCTGTTCGTCAGCCACGACCAGAGCCTGGCAGCGCTGTTCGATCGCAGCCTGTCGCTGGCCGAACTCAATCGCGCCGCGCACCCGCAGGAGGTCTGACATGCACCTGCTACGCATCGCCTTGGCCAGCCTTAACAACCGCCGCTTCACCGCCCTGCTCACGGTGTTCGCCATCGCCCTGTCCGTTTGCCTGTTATTGGCCGTCGAACGCGTGCGCAGTGAGGCCCGCGCCAGTTTCGCCAATACCATCAGCGGCACCGACCTGATCGTCGGCGCGCGCTCCGGCGCGGTCAATCTGCTGCTGTATTCGGTGTTCCGCATCGGCAACGCTACCAACAACATTCGCTGGGACAGCTTCGAGCACTTCGCCGCGCACCGCCAGGTCAAGTGGGCGATCCCCATTGCCCTCGGCGACTCGCACCGCGGCTACCGGGTGATGGGCACCAGCCCAGCCTACTTCGAGCACTACCGCTATGCCCGCAGCCAGCCCCTGCAGCTGGCCGAGGGCCGCGCCTTTGCCGAGGACCCGTTCGAAGTGGTACTTGGCGCCGAGGTCGCACGGGCGCTGAGCTATCAGCTCGGCGAACCACTGGTGCTGGCCCATGGCGTAGCCACCATCAGCCTGGTCAAGCACGACGACAAACCCTTCAAGGTGGTGGGCATCCTGGCGCGCACCGGCACACCGGTGGACCGCACCCTGCATATTTCCCTGGCGGGCATGGAGGCGATGCACGTCGACTGGCAGAACGGCATGCCGGCCCGCGGCGCCGGTGTGGTCAGCGCCGAGCAAGCGCGTGCCATGCACCTGCAACCGACCGCCATCACTGCCGTGCTGTTGGGGCTGAAGAGCAAGATCGCCACCTTTAGCCTGCAACGCGAGATCAATGAATTTCGCGGCGAGCCGTTGCTGGCGATTCTTCCAGGGGTGGCCCTGCAGGAGTTGTGGAGTCTGATGGGCACGGCGGAACAAGCGCTGTTCGTGGTCTCGCTGTTTGTGGTGGTGACCGGGCTGATCGGCATGCTCACAGCGATTCTCACCAGCCTCAATGAACGCCGACGGGAAATGGCGATCTTGCGCTCGGTCGGTGCGCGTCCCTGGCATATCGCCAGCCTGCTGATTCTGGAGGCCTTCGGCCTGGCGCTGGCCGGCGTGCTGCTGGGCCTATTGCTGCTGTACCTGGGTATCGCCGGGGCGCAGGGCCATGTGCAGGCCAGTTACGGTCTGTATCTGCCGCTTGACCTGCCGACGGCCTATGAGTGGACGCTGCTCGGCGCTATTCTCGGTGCAGCCCTGCTGATGGGCTGTATCCCCGCCTGGCGGGCTTATCGGCAGTCCCTGGCCGACGGCCTGTCGATTCGCCTTTAACCCGACCGGGCTCATGAACGGCAGCTCGACATGTTCATGCGCACCAGTAAACTGCGCGTGCTCACTGCCGTGAGCCCGCGTTCGCGACGCTTGAATATTGATATGAGGCTCCGCCATGCAACGTCCCCTGCTCGCCGCCCTGCTGTTCACCCTGGCCATGCCCCTATCGGCCGCCGAGGTGCGTGAGCTGGCCTGGTCGGACATGGTGCCGGCCGATGCGCCGCCGCAGGTCGTCGAACCCGTGCCCATGCATGACCTCTCGCAACTGGCCGATGCCTTGTCCGAAGCTGGCCCGGCCACGCGGCAGCAATCGCCCGCCGCGCCCGTGGTCAAGCAACTGGATGGCCTGGCGGTGAAGCTGCCCGGCTATATAGTGCCGCTGGATGTCACCGAAGAAGGCCGCGTCACCGAGTTCCTGCTGGTGCCCTACTTCGGCGCCTGCATCCATGTACCGCCACCGCCGTCCAACCAGATCGTGCATGTCACCACCGAGCTGGGCGTGCTGCTGGATGCGCTCTATCAGCCGTTCTGGATCGAAGGCGCGCTGCAGGTCGAACAGAGCAGCAGCGAATTGGCCGAGGCCGGTTATCAGATGCAGGCGGACAAAATCTACGCCTACGAACTGCCGGATAGTTAACCGCGAGCACCAACCATACTTGTGCATTCGCTGCGACCTCTTTGCGCTTTTGCTTGCAGGCATAGGCTGGCTTAGCGGCGCAGGCCCGCTCCCTTGAAAGCACAGCAAGCGCCGCGCGCCGCGTAACCCGACACCGCGCAATACCATTCCGGCATCGCCGGCGGGTCAGGGCGCGACCGGCAGCGGCCGTGCCCTGGCAAAACCTGCCAGGCGCCTAACCCACCCTACCCGGCCGTCGACCTGCACGATGCCAGGCGCCAACCTAGCCGGCGCTGGCCAGGCGCTTTGCCCGCACGACACTCAGTTCAGTTTCCGCCCAGTTGCGCCAGGCGCGCACCTGGCTGGGCTCGGCACCGGCGCGTTCGGCCTCGGCCAGGGCATCCAGCCCGGCCTGCCAACGCGCCTGTTCCAACTCCAACTGGGCCAGGTTCAACCAATGCTTGGCACTGCCCGAACGCCCCGCCAGTTCGCGGTAGATGCGCGCCGCCGCAGCGCGCTCGCGGGCCTGCCACCAGAGCAGGGCCAGGCGCTCTTCGCGGCCGGCCGTGCGCGGCAGCAAGCCCTGTTCGAGCATGCCGGTGAGCAGCAGGGCACCCTGCCAGGGCTGCTCGGCCGCGCCAGCCAGCAACACCAGGTTATCCAGCTCGGCCGCATTGAAGCGCAGGCCTTTGCTGTGTGCGGCGCGCAGGGTCGCCAGCGCCCTGTCGTGGCGGCCGCTCAGCTGCTGCAAAGCAGCCAGTTGCCGCCAGCCCTGCGCACGATCCGGCTGACGATCGAGCAGCTGGCGCTGCCAGCGCTCGGCGGCGGGATAACGCTTGAGGCCGGCATTGACCGCGACAAGGAACTGCAACCAGCTATCCGCCGCCCGCGGATTGCCCTGAACGTAACGCTCGGCCAAGGGCAGCGCCTGGGCGGGCTGACCCAGGCCCTGGTAGGCCTGCACCAGCATCTGCAGAATATCTTCACTGGCCGCCGCCTGTTGCGGCGCCAGCAGGCTGACGACCTGGGCGTAGCGGCGTTCGAGCAGGTTGAGCCGGGCCAGGTTGAGCTGCTCGCTGGTCCGCGTCTCGGCGTCCAGCTTGCCACTGTCCAGCGCCTTGCCGAGCCACTCGATGGCCTTGGCATTCTGCCCTTCGGCCCAGGCCAGATAGCCGCGACTGCGCCACAGCAGGGCCTGCTCCAGGCTGTCCGACTTGGCCTTGGCCGCATCCAGCGCCCGCCTGGCCGCGGCGTAGTCGCCCTGTTGCTGAGCCGCTTGGGCTGCATTGAGGGCGCGGAATACGCTCGGCTCGACACTCTGCCCGGCCGCCTGTGCGGCCCCCGCCATGCACAGCATCCATAACCACAACCAACGCGGCATCTCAGTGACCTCCCTCAAGGCGGAAGTACAGGGTTTTCACCGCTTCGCGGGTCACCGCCAGGCCGCCCTCGGTACGCGGGGCAAAGCGCCAACGCACGGCGGCGCGACGCGCTTCGCGCTCGAACACATGCTGCGGACTGGCCTCGAGCACCCGAAGATTCTCCACCGCACCGGCGCGGCTGATAGTGAACGCCAGCTTGACGTGCCCTTCGATGCCGCGCTGCAGGGCGTAGCGCGGGTAATCCGGACTGACATCGTTGAGCGGCATCACCTCGCTCTCCGGGCCGCCGGGCTGGCCAGCGGCGGCGGCAGCGCTGGCTGCTGGCGCGCTCGGTGCCGCAGCGGCGCTCAAACCACTAAGGCTCGGGGTCGGCGCACTGTTGACGGCAATCCCGCTATTCAGGCTTGGCACCGGCAGATCCAGGGCCGGCAGCTTGGCACTCGGGGAGGCGGCGACCGGGGTAAGCGCAGTCGGGACTTGCGGGGTTTGTGGCTCGGGGGGCTGCGGCGCCTGCTGGCGGCTGCGGGTTGCAGTGTTGTTCGACTCCCCAGTGAGACGCACGAAGTTGGCCACTGTCAGCGGCTCGGCGGACGGCTGGCTGCGCGGCGGCGCGACCATGTACAGCATCAGGGCGAACAGCGCCAAGGCCATCAGACAGGCGCCGAAAAAGGCCAGCGGCACGCGCATCATAGCGCTCCCGAGGTAGCGGCCAGGGCGACATCCTGCACCCCGGCCAGGCGCGCCTGATCCATCACCTGCACCACCAGACCGGTGCGTGCATCCTGGTCGGCCTGCACCACCACCGCGCCGTCCGGCTGGTCGACGCGCAGGCGTTCGACATGGGCACGCACGCTGCGCACGTCGATGACCTTCTTGTCCATCCACACCTGGCCGTCGGCGGTGACGGCGATGAGGATATTGCCCTTGTCCTGCGGGCTGGCAGTCTCCGCCTGGGGACGCTGCACTTCGACACCGGACTCCTTGATAAAGGAGCTGGTGACGATAAAGAAGATCAGCATGATGAAGACCACGTCGAGCATCGGTGTCAGGTCGATGCCCGGGTCTTCGTCTTGCTGGTGGTGTCGGCGCATTCTCATGGGGTGTTATCTCATTCGTGGCGCAGCTGGTCGGCCAGCCGCTCGAGAGCCCGGCGCGCATCACGTTCGAGGCGCGCCAGGCTGAACAATCCGGTAATCGCCAGGACCATGCCGGCCAGGGTCGGTAGGGTCGCCTGCCAGACCCCGGCAGCCATGCCACGCGGGTTACCGGCACCGTTGATGGCGAGCACATCGAACACCGCGACCATGCCGCTGACCGTACCAAGCAAGCCGAGCAGCGGGTACAGGGCCACCAGGGTCTTGCTCAGGCGCAGCGGCCCGATCAGGTGCTGCCGCGCCTGAGCCAGCCAGGCGGCGCGCACTGCGCGGCGCCAGGTGCCGCTGTCGTCTTGCAGCAGTTGCTGCCAGGCCTTGCGCCGCTCGCGCCCCCACTGCGGGAAGACCCGCCGCACATACCAGAAGCGCTCGAATACCAGGGTCCAGAACAGCACGCAGAGCCCGGCCAGCGCCCACATCACCACGCCGCCAGCGCTCATGAAGTCGAGCAGCGCATAGCCGCTGTCGATCAACGCCAGCCACAAGTCGAGCCAATCAGTCACGCCGCGGCGCCCCGGACAGGTGCAAGGCAATCAACCCGGCGCTCTGCTGCTCGAGCAACTGGATCAAGCTTTTGCTGCGACTGGCCAGCAGGCTGTGCAGGAACAGCAACGGAATCGCCACCACCAGCCCCAGCACCGTGGTCACCAGGGCCTGGGAAATGCCCTCGGCCATCAGCCGCGAATCGCCGCCACCGCCCTGGGTGATGGCCTGGAAGGTGACGATCATGCCGGTCACGGTGCCGAGCAGACCGAGCAACGGCGCCACCGCACAGAGCAGCTTGAGCAGGCTCTGGCCCTTTTCCAGCGGCGGGGTTTCCAGCAGGATCGCCTCGTCGAGCTTCAGCTCCAGGGTTTCCAGATCGGCCAGCTGCGGCTTGGGCCCGAGCACACCGATCACCCGGCCGAGCGGATTGTCGTCACGCGGCACGCTGAGAGCACGGACTTGCGCCCTCACCCCCGCGCCAACCCGGGCCAGATAAACCATGCGCCAGGTGGCCAGGAGCAGACCCACTATGCCCAATGCGACGATCAGCCAACCGACCAGGCCGCCCTGTTGCAGGCGATCCCACAGGGTCGGCTGGCGCTGCAGTTGCGCCAACAGCGTGCCACGACTGGGGTCGATGGGCAGGCTGGAGAGCATCTCGCTGCTGTGCAAATAATCCTCAACCCCACCCAACCCGGTCGGCTGGCGCGGTGGCGCCAGAAGCTCGCCGGCGTCGGCGTCGTAACGCAGGAAGGCCGTCTCACTGAAAGCCGAGAAGGTGCCGACCCGCAACACCGACTGCTCGCTGCGGGTGCCATCGGCGGCGACCACCGGCAATTGCAACTGCTCGACTCGGCCGCTGGCGGTCAGGTCTTCCAGCAGCAGCATCCAGTAGCCGTCGAGGGCTTCGGCGGACGGTAGGGTACGACTCTCGGCCAGCGCCTTGAGGCGCTGCAAACGCTCGGGATACTGCGCATTGAGCAGGCTGTCCTGCCATTGCCCGGCGACATCGCCGGCGCTCTGGCGGACCACGCCGAACAACTCGCCCAGATGACCGACGCGCTGGGCCAGCAGTGTTTCCTGCTCGGCCAGCTCGGCCTCCTGACGGTCGAATTCGGCTTTCAAGCGCTCGGCCTGAGCCTTTTGGCTGTGCAAGGCAGCCTGCGCGCTGGCGAGCAGCCGCGCACGCTCGCCACGCTGGGCGACAAACGCCTGCTCGCGACTCTGCATGGCCGCGACTTCGGCGGCGCGCTCGCTGCGGATGCGCTGTAGCAGTTGATCCGGACTGAGCGGCGCGGCGCCAGCAATCGTCGGCAACAGTGCCAGGGCCAGGATGGCCAACACTCGACGGCTCATGGCCTGGTCTCCTGAGCCAGGGTTCTCACGGGGAGATCGAGCAGAGCCGGCGCCTGTTCCTGGCGGGCGATGGCGATGGCCTGGTGCAACGGTCGCCGGGCACTGCTGTCGAGCGCGGCCCAACTGCGGCTTTGCGGGTTCCACCAGCCACTCTCATGGCCGTCGAGGGTCTGGAAGTACAGCATCGCCCGGCCGAGACGAAGAAACTCGACACTGCGCGACGCGCCGCCGTCGACCAGCAGTTCGCCCCGCCAGGCCTCCAGGGTCCGGCCGTAGTCGCTCTCGACCTGATAGGCCTCGAGGATGCGCCGGTACTTTTCCGCCAGGCTGACATCGGCACGCGGTAGCAGATCCTGCAGTTGCGCCAGGCGGTCACTGCGCTCATCCGGCAGGAACGGCAAGTCGGCGGCGATGAATTCGCCGAGCACCTCGACCATCCGGCGCATCTGTGGCGTCACCGCCTCCTGGGTACGTTCGATGCCGTCCAGTTGCTCCTGGTAACCCGCCAGCTCCTGGCGCTGGGCCACGACCAGCGCTTGCAACTGCTGGTTATAACCTTTCAGCGCCTCGGCCTGCTGCAAGGCATTGCGGTACTCACCGAGCATCTCGCGACTGTCATCGTCGAGCTGTTCGATACGCGCCTGGGACGCCTTGGCGTCTGCGGCCAGGCGCTGACTCTCGGCCAGCGCGGCGTCCAGCGGCCCGGCCAGCAATGGCGTACTGCTTAGCAATAGTGCTGCGGCCAGCAAACGCAGGGGGTACAGGTTCATGCGAAGGGAGTCCTCGAGCGACGGGCTTATACCAAAATGAAACATAATAACCTTTCTCAATTGCAGGTTACTGCGCGGCTGAGTGGCGTTCGACAAACATCTCGCGGCGAACACCTGATCTGCACCGTGGCTCAGCCAGTCAGATGCAGGCTAGGTCCACTGCGGCATGCGGGGCTGCCGCTGTCAGGTGTCTTGATGCAGAAGACATTACCGATAGATTAGCCAAGCGCCAACAATAAAGATAACCATTATCAACTGCGTTAGCATCATCCAGCAACCTCCCATGCTCGACTTGCGCGCAATCTCTGCACCGAGTTCCCGGCAGCCTTCTTGTGAGACGGCGAGCGGCGAGTGTATGAGAACGATGATCACGACCCATCAGGCCAGCCTGTGCGGCAATACGCCACACGCGGCGCATACCGCGCACTCCAAGCACCAACGACGCTGCCTGCGAGCCATCTGCGGGAATCACTGCAGCACTATTGCCTGGGGTCACCAGACCAATTCATTGAGCTGGGTCAAAACTCGCTTTGCTTAGGCTCCTAACATTGCCCTCAGCCCAACCAACTGATGACTCGACCGGAGTTCACCATGCGCAAGTCCCTGCTCGCCCTCTCCATCCTGGCCACCGCATTGGCCGCCCCCCTCGCCCAGGCTTACCAGGCAGGCGACATTATCGTGCGCGCAGGTGCCGCTACCGTCGATCCGCATGAAAGCAGCAGTGATATCTGGGTCGGCGCGCTGAACACCGACGTGGCCGGCACCAAAGCCACGCTGAACAGCGATACCCAGCTGGGCTTGACTGGCACTTACATGATCACCAACCACGTCGGCCTTGACCTGCTCGCGGCCACCCCGTTTAACCATGACGTCGGTGTGAAAGGCATGCCCGGAGCATTTGCAGGCCTGAATGGCAAGCTGGGTGAACTCAAGCACCTGCCGCCAACCCTAAGCGTCGTCTACTACCCGCTCGACAGTGCATCAACCTTCCAGCCTTATGCTGGTCTGGGTATCAACTACACCTGGTTCTTCGATACAGAGCTGAGCAGCGAAGCCGAAGGCAAGGGCTTCAGCGGTCTGGACATGAAAGACTCCTGGGGACTCGCCGCCCAACTGGGCATGGACTACATGCTGACCGACAACCTCTTGGTCAACGCTCACGTGCGCTACATCGACATCGACACCACGGGCACCACTTCCTTCGGTGGCGAGAAGGTCAAGGTCGATGTGGATGTGGATCCATTCGTTTACATGGTCGGCCTCGGCTACAAGTTCTAAGGCCAACCGACACCCACAAAAAAGCCGGCCTCAGCGCCGGCTTTTTTGTCGCTACAGATCAGTCTTGTGCCAATAGCCTGCGCAAACCCTCACGCATCGGTGTCGCCGCTGGCAGCTGGTAGCAATCCTGCAAACGCCGGTTATTCGCCCGCGAGTGGCGGATATCGCCGGGCCGCTCCGCCTGATAATCAACGGCTGGCAAGCCGCCACACAAACTGCCGATCTCGGCCAGCAGCTGGTTGAGGCTGACCGCCTGATTCCAGCCGACATTCACCGCCCCCACGACAACCTGCGGCATGTCCAGCGCCTGGGTCAGCAGCGCCAGCAGATCGCCGATATAGAAGAAATCGCGCGTCTGCTCGCCATCGCCAAACACCCGGATCGGCAAGCCTTGCAGCGCCCGCTGGGTGAAGATGCTGATCACTCCGGAGTAGGGTGAGGACGGATCCTGACGCGGGCCGAAAATATTGAAGAAGCGGAAAATCGCCGGTTCCAGGCCATGCTGACGGCGATAGAAGTCCAGGTAATGCTCACTGGCCAGCTTGTCCGACGCGTAAGGGGTCAACGGCGCCTTGGCCGTCCCCTCATCAATCGCCTGGCCTGCGCCATTGTTGCCGTAAACCGCCGCACTCGAGGCATAGACCACCCGCTTGACGCCGTGCCGGCGCATGGCCTCGCAAACGTTGAGGGTGCCGACGAAGTTGCTCTGGTGGGTACTCACCGGATCGTCCACCGAGGCTTGTACCGAGGCCACCGCAGCCAAATGCACCACGGCCGCACAACCGGCCATGGCCTGATCAACCAAGGCGGCATCGGCCACATCGCCTTCGAGCAAAGCCAGTCGCGGATTGTCCAGCGGCAGGTTGCTGCGCTTGCCCATGGACAGGTTGTCCAGCACGCGCACCCTATGGCCATGACTCAATAAGGCATCGACCAGGTGTGAGCCGATGAAACCGGCGCCGCCGGTAATCAGGATAGGTGCATCAGACATGGCGATAGTAGCGGTCCAGTAAGCTCGGCAGCCCGGAGCGCCAGGCGCGCGGCTTGATACCGAAGGTATGCAGGATTTTCTTGCAGGCCAGCACCGCGTGCTGCGGTTCTTCGGCGGCATCCGGACGCGCGGCATGGGCCTGTGGCGTGATTTCGTCGAGCAGATTGCTGCGGAAGTTGCGCGCCTCGCTCAATACCGCCTGACCCAGTGCCAGCGAGGTGGTGGCCTCGTGACCGCCATAGTGGAACGTCCCCCAGAGCGGCGTCTGGCAATCGAGCTGCTTGAGCACGGCGAGAATTACCCGCGCCGCATCGTCGACCGGGGTCGGGTTGCCGCGCCGATCATCGGCGAGTTCGATGCTTTCATCCCGTTCGGCGCGCGCCAGGAAACGCCCGAGCTGACCGTCCGGGCTCTCATCCAGCAACCAGCCGAAGCGCAACAACACATGCCGCGGGCACACCGCGCGCACGCTCTGTTCGAGACGCCACAAGGCCTGACCACGCACGCCCAGGGGCACCGGCACTTCCCTTTCGCTGTAGGCGGTAACCCGCGAACCATCGAACACCCGGTAACTGGACGGCTGTAACAGGCGGATTTCATGATGCTGACACAGTTCGGCAAGCCGCTCGACCGCTTGCCCCTGGGCAGCAAGGCGCGCCTCGCTCACCCCTTCGGCCTGAAACCAGTCGAAATAGTAAGCAAGGTTGATCAGGGCGTCGGGCCGCGTGTCGTCAAGCAACTGGGTCAGGCTGGCAGCATCCCAGCCAGACTCCGGCGGACGCGGCGCGAGGAAGCCGATGTCCTCCTCGGCGCCGAGACGGATCAGCGCCTGCCCCAAGGCATTACCGCCACCCAACAGCATTAAACGCATACGCATGGTGTCTCGCAACGGTCGAACCCGTCAGGCGACTGCAGTGGGCAGCCCGGCATAACGCTGGCCACACCCCTTGCTCATCACGCCAGACCCTCGACCACCGCCTCTCTCCCGGTTAGGCATTATCGAAATTAGACGCTGACATCGCGCCAAAGTGTCGCATTTTGCGGGTTTACGCGCACGCCGTCATTAGCCGTGTACACCGCAGGGCGCAACAGCAGAGGCAAAGCCACCTACGACCTGGCGAGAGCCCCTTGCACGACAGCGCGGAAGACCTCTTTTCCATCCTGCCTAGCCGCAAGCGCGCTGCCAGCGGCACAACTCACACACACTCAGGCGGTCAGTACCCGACAGGCTTCGGCTGGGATGGTCACCGACACCGGATTGCCAATGCCCAGGCCAATCCCCTGACAAGGCGTGCTCAGCGCGGTCAGCGAAACGCCGGAGCATTCGATGGTGGTTTCGATGGTCGCGCCGCTGTCGCGCACGAAGGTCACGGTGCCCTGCAGACGGTTGCCGGCAGTGGCCTGGGGTAGCGACAACTGCAGGTCTTCCGGGCGCACCAGCATCTTGATGCTGGTGCCGGCGTGAATGCTCTCGCAGATCGGCACCCGGATCGCTGCACCGCCCGGCAGGCCCACCCGGCCGTTGCCCAGGGCGATCGCCGGGAAGATATTGCCGCTGCCGATGAAATCGGCGACGAAGGCGTTGGCCGGGTTGCGGTAGATGTCGATCGGCGTGCCGACCTGCTGCACCCGATGTTCGCCGAGCACCACCACGATATCGGCCATGGTCATGGCTTCACGCTGGTCATGGGTGACCAGGATGGTGGTGATATTCAGGCGCTGTTGCAGCTGGCGAATTTCCACCTGCATGGATTCGCGCAGCTTGGCGTCCAGCGCCGACAGCGGCTCGTCGAGCAACAGTAGCTTGGGCCGCGCGGCAATCGCTCGGGCGATCGCTACCCGTTGGCGCTGCCCACCGGAGAGTTTGGCCACCGGACGGTCGACCATTTCCTGCAACTGGATTAGCTGCAGCAGTTCAATCAAGCGCGTCTGCTGATCGGCCTTGCTCACACCACGCAACTTCAGCGGGTAGGCGATGTTTTCGCCGACGGTCATGTGCGGGAACAGTGCCAGCGATTGGAACACCATGCCAAAGTTGCGCTGATGCGCCGGGGTGTGGCCGATGTCTTCGCCGTCCAGGCGGATTTCGCCGGCGCTGAGGGTTTCCAGCCCGGCGATCATGCGCAGCAGGGTGGTCTTTCCGCAGCCCGAGGGACCGAGGAAGCACACCAGCTTGCCCTCCGGCAGGTGCAGGTTGACGTCCGTCACGGCGCAGGCCGAACCATAGTGCTTTTCGACGTTTTCTAGAACCAATCCGTTCATGCGGCACCTCAAATAAGCTGTTGCCCGCAAGCCGCCAGGGCCTGCCCGGCTGAATTAAAAGGACACGCCACCTTCACCGACCAGCTTCTCCAGCGCCCAGATCAGGGCGAAGTCGATCAGCACGATCAACACGGCGAACGAGAACACCGTCGGGTCGAGGGAAGACACGGTTCGGCTGTACATCCAGATCGGCACGGTCATCACGTCGATGTTGTAGAGGAAGTAGGTCACGGTGAATTCATTGAACGAGATGATGAAGGCCAGCAGCATCCCGGCCAGAATGCCCGAGCGCATGAGCGGCACCACCACGTCGACGATCGCCCGCAGCGGCGAGGCGCCGAGCATTTGTGCGGCCTCCTCGACCTCGCTGCCGATCGACAGCATGGCGGCGGTGCAGTTCTTCACCACGAACGGCAGGGCGAGGATCACGTGGGCGATCACCAGCCGCGAGGTGTTGAGCTGAAACGGCAGGCTGTCGAATATCAGCAGCAGCGCCAGGCCCAGCACCACCATGGGAAACACCAGCGGCAGCGACATCAACTGCAGCGCGGCGGCCTTGCCGCGAAACTCGCAGCGCACCAGGGCATAGGCGGCCGGCACCGCCACCAGGGTGGCGAACAGCATGCTCAGGGTGGCCACCAGCAGGCTGGTGGTGAGCGCCTGACCGATACTGAGCACGTCACTGGCGTCCGGCGAAACGAAGGTATTCCAGGCCGTCTTGTACCACTGCAGGCTGTAGCTGGCCGGTGGAAAGTCGAGGTTCGAAGCGCCGCTGAACGACATCACGATCATGGTCAGGATCGGCAGCACCGCCAACAGCAGGATGAACCCGGACAGGCCCATGGCGAAACGCCCGGTTTCACCCGGCAACGGGGCGGCAGCGCGCAACAGGCTCTTGAGTGGACGGCTCATTGCGAAGCCTCCAGGATGCGCCGGCGGCGGCCGGCGACGAATTCGGAGAAGCTCATGATCGCCAGCGTGGTGACGATCAGCACCACCCCGGCGGCGGAGGCGGCGGGCCAGTTCATCAGCGGGGCGATCTGGTCATGCACCATCACCGCCAGCATCGGCACCCGTCGGCCGCCGAGCAGCAGAGGCACCACGAAGCTGCTGGCGTTATAGGCGAACACCAGGGTGGCGCCGGTGATGATGCCCGGCAGGCTCATCGGCAAGACCACCTGGCGAAACACCTGCAGGCGGCTGGCGCCGAGGGTTGCGGCCGCCTCCTCGTAGCTGCGCGACACGCCGCGCATGGCGCTGGCGATCGGCAGCACCGCCAGCGGAAAGGCGGTCTGCACCAGCCCCATCAGCACGCCGGTCTGGTTGTAGAGCAGCATTACCGGCCGGTCGATCAGGCCCAGGCCCATCAACGCCTGATTGAGCATCCCGCCCGGGCCGAGGATCACCAGCCAGCCGTAGCTCTGCAGCAGCAGGTTGACCAGCAAGGGCAACAGTACCGCGGCGAGGAACACCCGACGCAACAGTGGCGACTGCAGGCGCGACATGCAGTAGCCGACCGGAATTGCCAGCAGCACCGCAATCAGCGCACTGACCAGGGCCAGGCGCAGGGTCAGCAGCAGCGACTTTAGGTAATAGGGTTCGAGCAACTGGGCGTAGCTGGCCAGGCTGAAACCACTCCATTCCGCACCCTTGGTGCCGACACTCATGCGCAGCACCAGCAGGCTGGCGGCGATCAGTACGCCGAGAAACAACATCGCCGGCGAGAGAAACAGCCAGGCGCGTGCCGTCGGCGAAAAAGTTTTGGTCGGGCGCAGGGGTGCCACGCCGACCTGACGGGTCAGAGTTGAATGTGCCATTTGGCTAATCTCATCAGTACAGAAGGTTGCCGCACACCGTGCCGGCGCCCGGAGGCCCGCTGCACGGTGTGCATAGCTACATCAGGAAGAGAAAATTTCCGTGTAGCGACGAATCCACTGGTCATGCACGGTGGCCAGGAAGGCGTTGTCGTGCATGATCGCCTTCTCGGATATCTGCTCGGGCGTGAGGATGTATGGGCTCTTGCGCGCCTCGGCCGAGATGATCGCCTTGGCGTTGACCGGACCATTGAAGATGTCCTCGGCCATCTTGCCCTGCACCAGCGGGTCGAGCGAATGGTCGATGAAGGCGTAGGCCAGGTCGGTGTCGCCCGGACGGTGCTTGGGCATGACCGAAAGCATCAGGTCGGTATAGAAGCCTTCCTTCATACCGAAGGTGGCGCCCAGGCCATAGGACGGGTCGCGGATCTGCTTGGGGAAGAAGGCCGGCGCATAGAGGCCGCCCATGTCCAGCGAACCGGTGCGGAACAGTTCGGCGATCTGGTTGGGGTTCTCGCCCAGGGTAATTACCCGATCCTTGAGCTCTGCGAGTTTCTTGAAGCCCGGCTCGACATTGTGCTCATCACCGCCGGCCAGCTTGGCGGCGATGATGATCAGGTCCATCGCCTCGGTCCAGTTCGGTGGCGGCAGGAAAATGTTCGGCGCCATGTCCTTGTCCCACAGGGCGGCGTAGCTGTTCGGCGCTTCTTTGACGGTGCGGGTGCTGTAGATCAGGCTGTTGCACCACAGCAGGTAGCCGATGCCGTGGCCGTCCGCGCCGGTCTGGTATTGCGCCGGCACATCGCGCAGGTTGGGGATGCGGTTGAGGTCGGGTCTTTCCAGCAGCCCGGCACTGGCCAGGCCTTCGGCACCAACGCCGGCCAGGGTGATGATGTCGTATTGCGGGCGATCGCCGCCGGCCTTGAGCTTGGCGACCATCTCCGAGGTACTGCCGGTGCGGTCGGCGATCACCTTGGCGCCGGTCTTGGCTTCGAAGGTCGCGGCGATATTGCGCAGCGCCGCCAACCCGGTGTCGTCCGACCATGTGAGCAGGCGCAGGGTCTTGCCCTGGAAGCGCATGTCGCTGGCGCTGGCCTTGATGAAGGGAAAGGACAGGGCCGCGGCGGCCACCGATGCGGCGCCCACCGTCTTGATGAATGTTCTTCTGCTGAAATCGTGTTCGCTCATCGCAGTTTCCTCTTTTTTTTATCTGTCTTCGGGAGCTTGCGACCCGGTGCCGGGCTCCCCGCAATAAACCATCCAACCCGACCCGAGGCCCTGCTCGCGCTGGTGCGGCCTGGGCTGACCAAGCCATCCTGCGGCGCGCTCGACAGGCCAACAATCGATAAATAGTCATCGAAGCCATGCGCTGCACGCATGCCTTGAAAGGAGGCATGCATGCAGCGCAAATGCCCGCTTAAAGGGCGCGAATCACGTGCTTGATTTCCTGGAACGCCTGCAGCCCCCAAGGCCCCAACTCGCGGCCGATGCTGCTCTGCTTGTAGCCACCCCAAGCCGCTTGCGGGAAGATCACCTGCGGCGCGTTGATCCACACCAGGCCCGCCTGCAAGGCATTGGCAACCCGTTCGGCAAGGCGCGCGTCGCCGCTGACCACGCTGGCCACCAGGCCGAACTCGCTGTCGTTGGCCAGTTCGATGGCCTGCGCTTCACTGCTGAAACGGCGCACGCAGAGCACCGGCCCGAAGATCTCTTCGCGCCACAGGGCGCTATCCAAAGGCACGTCGGTGAATACCGTGGGCCGCAGGAAATAGCCGCATGGCAGCCCGGCGGGCCGTTCGCCGCCGGTTAGCAGGCGTGCCCCGGCCTCCAGACCCTCGGCAATATGCTGGTAGACCCGCTGGTATTGCGCCAGATTGACCAGCGCGCCCATCTCCACGCCGGGCACCAGCGGGTCGCCGACGCGGATCGCCTCGGCGCGCGCCTGCAGCCGCACCAGGAATTCCTCGGCCAGCTCATCGGCCACCAGCACCCGGCTGGTCGCCGAGCACATCTGCCCGGCATTGAAGAAGCCACCGCCACAAGCCAACTCGACCGCCAGATCCAGGTCGGCGTCGGCGAACACCAGCAGCGAGGACTTGCCGCCCAGCTCCAGGCTGACGCCCTTGACCGTCTCGGCAGCGCGTTGCATGACCTGCACGCCCACCGCATTGCTGCCGGTGAACGACAGCTTGGCCACCCCCGGATCCGCCGCCAGTGGCCCCCCTACCGCCAGACCGCTGCCGCAGACCAGGTTGAACACCCCGGCCGGCAGGCCGCTCTCGGCGATGATGTCGGCCAGCTCCAGTTCCGGCAGCGGGGTCACCTCCGAGGGCTTCAGCACTACCGTGCAGCCGGCCGCCAGGGCGGGGGCCAGCTTCCAGGCGGTGGTCACCATGGGGAAATTCCACGGCACGATCAGCCCCACCACGCCACAGGGCTCGCGGCGTAGGCGGGCGGCGAATTCGCGGCTCGGCAGTTCCACCGCGGCGTCCTGCTGAGCGTCCAGCGCCTCGGCCAGCTCGGCGTAATAGCTGAAGGTGGCGATCACGTCGTCGATATCGATCGTCGCCTCGCTCAACGGCTTACCGCTATTGCGCGACTGCAGCTGGATCAGGCGCTCGCGGCGCCCCTCAACGCCAGCGGCAATCCGGCGCAGGCAGGCGCCCCGCTCGACCCCGGCGCTGCGCCCCCAGGCCGGAAAAGCGTCACTTGCCGCGCGCACCGCCTGCTCGACCGCCCTGGCATCGCCGCCGGCCACGCTCGCCAGCAACTCTTCGGTGGCGGGATTGATCACCCTCAGGCTGTCGCCGCCGCTCTGCCAGTGCCCGCCGATATACAGGCCGGCGAGGGCGCCATTGTGCGTCGGGCGGCTGTTCAACATGCGTCCATTCCGCTCATCCAGGCCTGTTGGTCGATTTCGATCAGGCTCGGCAACGGCGACTCGCTCGCCTGGCGCAAGGCCGCGCGCAACCCTTCGACGTCATTCGCCCGCCCCGCCGCACAGCCCAGCGCCTTGGCCGCGGCGACGAAGTCCGGGGTAAAGATATCCACACCCACCGGCTCGATGTCGCGGTTGACCATGTACCTCTTGATCTCCTCATAGCCCTGGTTATTCCACAGCAGGACGATGATCGGCGCGCGCGCCTCCACCGCGCTGGCCAGTTCGGCCAGGGTGAACTGCAGCCCGCCGTCGCCGATCAGGCACACCACCGGACGCCGCGGCGTGCCTTCGCGGCGGTCGCCCAGCAGCGCACCTATGGCCGCCGGCAGGGCATAACCGAGGGTGCCGTAGCCGGTCGAGGAGTTGAACCAACGCCGCGGCTGCTCCAGATTCAGGGTCAGGTTGCCGCTGTAGACCGGCTGGGTCGAGTCACCCACCAGCACGGCGTCCGGCAGCACCTCCAGCACCGTCTGCAGGAAGCATGTCTGCCCGCGCATAGGCGCGTCCCAGGACGCCTCGAGGGTCTCGCGCAGCTGCGCGGCGCGGGCGCTGCCCCAGTCGTCGCGACGTGCGGCCAAGGCCTGTTCGCCGAGCGCCGCATCCAAGGCCGCCAGTGCCAGCGCGGAGTCGGCGACAAGCGCCAGCGCCGGCGGGTAATTGCGCACGGCCTGGTCCGGGTCGATGTCGATGCGCAGCAAGGCGCCGGGGATCTCGAAGCCGCCGGCGAAGGTCACGTCATAATCGGTTTCGCCCAGCTCGGTACCGACCGCCAGCACCACATCGGCCTCGGCCACCAGTTCACGGGTGGCCAGGGTCGACTGGGTCGAACCAATCAACAGCGGATGACGCGAGGGCAGCAGGCCCTTGGCATTGATGGTCAGCGCCACCGGTGCCTGCAGCCGCTCGGCCAGCCGGACCAGCGCCGGCGCCGCGTCGATCGCGCCGCCGCCGGCGAGGATCAGTGGCCGCTGGGCACCAGCCAGCCGGCTGGCCATTTGCGCGATGGCGACCGGGCTGGCGCCGGGCCGGGCCAGCTCGATCGGCTGACTGTGCAGCAGCTCGTCGGCCTCCTCGACCAGCACGTCGAGCGGAATCTCGATATGCACCGGACGCGGCCGTGCGGCCTGGAACACGGCAAAGGCACGCGCCAGCACGGCCGGCAGCTCGGCGGCCGACAGCAAGGTGTGCGAGAAGGCGGAGAAACCCGCGACCAGATTGCTCTGCGACGGCAGCTCGTGAAGCTTGCCGCGCCCACCGCCGAGCTGGCTGCGCGCCTGCACGCTGGAGATCACCAGCATCGGGATAGAATCGGCATAGGCCTGGGCCATGGCCGTGGCGATATTGGTCATGCCGGGGCCGGTGATGATGAAACACACCCCCGGCTTGCCGCTGGTGCGCGCATAGCCATCGGCCATAAAGCCGGCACCTTGTTCATGCCGCGGGGTGACGTGCTCGATGGGCGACTGAGCCAGCCCGCGGTACAGCTCGACGGTATGTACGCCGGGGATGCCGAAGACCCGCTCGACACCGTAGCGCTCGAGCAACTTCACCAATACTTCGCCACATGTCGCCATGTTGTTTTTTTCCTGTCCAGTAACTGAGGTCTACTGCACTCGTCGCATAGCGCGCCCGGGGGATTCGGCGGCCCGTGCGGATGCGGCGCAGATGCGCGAAAGTGCAGGCAAGGTTCAATTTGACCCCCTGCCCAACCACCGGACAATGCAAAAATAGTCATACTAGGCATGTTCTCACTGCATAGCTGAGCCCCCATGAAACGGCTTCCACCGCTGCCTTCGCTGCATACCTTCGTGATCACTGCCCAGTGCTGCAACTTCACCCGTGCGGCCGAACTGCTGCACATCACCCAGGGCGCGGTCAGCCGGCAGATCGCCGGCCTGGAAAGTCACCTAGGCTACCCGCTGTTCCAGCGCCAGGCGCGCGGCCTGAGCCTGACCGCCCAGGGCCGCGAGCTGTTTCCGCAGATCCAGCAGGCCTTCGCCCTGATTGGCGAGGCGGTCGAAAAAGTGGGGGCGCGGCGCGAGGCGCTGCGGCTGAAGGCACCGACCTGCGTGATGCGCTGGCTGCTGCCGCGACTGATGCACTGGCAGGCCGAGCGCCCGGACGTGCCCGTGGAGCTGACGACCACCGTGCAGCACTCGGTGGATTTTCGCAGCGAGGAGTTCGACGCCGCCGTGGTGTTTGGCAGCCAGCCCGGCCCCGCCCTGGTGGCGCACCACCTGTTCGATGAGCTGCTCACCCCGGTCTGCGCACAGCAACTGCTCAGCGGCCCGCAGCCGCTCAGCCAGCCGGCCGATCTGGAGCGCCACACCCTGCTGCACCCCACACGCGACCAGCGCGACTGGGAAGCCTGGCTGAAGGCCGCCGGCACCACGGTCAACAGCATCGGCAAGGGTCAGCATTTCGACACCCTGGATCTCGCCATGACCGTGGCCTCGCAGGGCCTCGGCGTGGCCATCGGCGACTGGTCGCTGATCGGCGAAGACCTGGAAGCCGGGCGCCTGGCCACCCCCTTCGAGCTGAAAGTGCGCACCGGCGATGCCTATTTCCTGGTCTACCCCGAACGCCCGGCGCCTTCTACCCAGTTAGCCGAACTGATCGACTGGCTGCTGCTACAGGCCGCGGCGCGTAACACGCGGGCATCGGCCTGAACCTCGAGCCAAGCCCCGCCTCCGACGCAGAATGACCAGGAGTCGCCATTATTCACGCGCATAGAAAAACCCCTGTAACTGAGTGAGAGCTACAGGGGTTCTAATTTGAAACTTTACAAAAAAGTCTCAGGCATTTCTCAGAACGGGATGTCGTCGTCAAAACTGTCGAAATCCTGCGCCGGCTTGGCCTGCTGCTGCGGGGCCGGACGCGGCGCCTGCTGCTGTTCACGCTGCGGCTCACGTTGCGGCGCCTGCTGGCGCTGCTGACGTGGCGCCGAATCGCCACCGGCGTTGTCCGGACGGCCACCGAGCAGCTGCATGGTGCCCTGCATGTCGACGACGATCTCGGTGGTATAACGCTTGATGCCGTCTTTTTCCCACTCGCGAGTCTGCAGCTTGCCTTCGATATACACCTGCGAACCCTTGCGCAGGTATTCGCCGGCGATTTCAGCAACCTTGCCGAACAGCGAGACACGGTGCCACTCGGTTTTCTCGACCTTCTGGCCGGTCTGCTTGTCGGTCCACTGCTCGCTGGTAGCAAGACTCAGATTGGTCACTGCGTTGCCGCTGGGCAGATAACGCGTTTCCGGATCCTGTCCGCAGGTACCGACCAGAATGACTTTGTTAACCCCACGGGCCATAACGTTCTCCTATAGCTGTCAGCACGTCGCCGGCGCCGCTTCGATCAGGCGCTCGAGGGACATGCGATCCAATTGTTGGGTATCCACTTTGATATAGATGGCCGCTTCATCACGCACCACCACAGCATCCGCCACTCCGGGCACTGCCTGTAAACGCTCGGCCAACCCCACTTCGTGCAATGCCGCGGCTGAAAGCGGCAAGCGCAGACTGGTGACATAAGGCGGTTCGCGCATAGTAACAGCAAAGACTAGCCAGAGAAGAGCCATGGCGGCGCAACCGAGGAACACCCCCGACAGGCTGTAATGCTGGAACAGCCAACCGCCGAGAATACCGCCCAGCGCCGCGCCGAGAAACTGACTGGTCGAGTACACCCCCATCGCCGTACCCTTGCCGCCGGCGGGCGCAACCTTGCTGATCAGTGACGGCAGCGAAGCCTCCAGCAGATTGAACGCGGTGAAAAACACCACGGTGCCCAGTACCAGTGCACGCAGGCTGTTGCCAAACAGCCAGAAGTACAGCTCACAGGCCAGCAGCACCGCCACCGCGCCAAGTAGCACGCGCTTCATGTGGCGCTTTTTTTCGGCATAGATGATGAACGGCACCATGCCGAAGAAACCGATCAGCAGCGCGGTCAGGTAGACCCACCAGTGCTCTTCCTTGGGCAGCCCGCCCTGCTCCACCAGCGCCAGTGGCAAGGCGATGAAACTGGCCATCAGAATCGCGTGCAGGGCCAGGATGCCGAAGTCCAGACGCAATAGATCGACATGCTTCAAGGTCGGCAACAACGCCTGGCGGGCGACGCCGGACTCGCGGTGCTGCAGCGGCCCGGCAGCACGCGGCACCACCCCGGCGACGATGACGATGCCGAGCAGAGCCATGGCGGCCGTCGCCAGGAACAAGCCGGACAAGCCAAAGGCACGGGTCAGCAGCGGGCCGACCACCATGGCCACGGCGAAGGACAGACCGATGCTCATGCCGATCATGGCCATGGCCTTGGTGCGGTGCTGTTCTCGGGTCAGATCGGAGAGCAGCGCCATCACCGCAGCGGATATCGCCCCGCCCCCCTGCAGCACACGGCCGGCGATCACACCCCAGATCGAGTCGGCATTGGCTGCCAGCAGACTGCCGGCGGCGAAAATCAGCAGCCCGACATAAATCACCGGACGCCGGCCAATACGGTCGGAGAGCATGCCCAGGGGTATCTGCAGGAATGCCTGGGTCAGGCCATAGGCGCCAATGGCCAGGCCAATCAACGCCGGAGTACTGCCGCGCAACTCCATGCCGTAGGTCGCCAATACCGGCAGGACCATGAACATGCCCAGCATGCGGAAGGCAAATACCAGTGCCAGCCCAGCGGCGGCACGGGTTTCACCGCCACTCATGCGCTCGCTGTAGGGATCGTGCATGGAAAGCGCCTTGATGAAATAGGCGGCGATTATAAGGTTTGTTGACGCTCCGCGGCGAGCCGCGTTGCTGTGACAAATGGCACCAGGCAAGGCCGCGCCCGGCGGGCTTGCGGCATTTACCCCATCCATGGCGATCGCGCAGGATCGCGGGAATGCTGCTCCCTGGCCGAGTCCTGCAACACCGCATGGTGCCATTTGCAGCACAAGCTCGGCGGCCCCAGCCGCATGGACCTCCGCCGCGGCCAGCTCGATACGTCAACAGCCCCTCGGCACTGCGCGACGCGGCACAGCCGTCACGCTTTGCCGCACCGCGTCACAGGGCCGTATACTCACTGGTTTTCCGCCCGCCATGCGAGGCCGCTGTTTGTGGACAAGATTGTGATCCGGGGTGCCCGCACCCATAACCTGAAAAACATCGACCTGACCCTACCGCGCGACAAGCTGATCGTGATTACCGGCCTGTCCGGTTCCGGCAAGTCCTCGCTGGCCTTCGACACCCTCTACGCCGAGGGCCAGCGCCGCTACGTCGAGTCGCTGTCGGCCTATGCCCGGCAGTTCCTGTCGATGATGGAAAAACCCGATGTCGACACCATCGAAGGTCTGTCGCCGGCGATCTCCATCGAGCAGAAATCCACCTCGCACAACCCACGCTCCACCGTCGGCACCATCACCGAGATCTATGACTACCTGCGCCTGCTCTACGCCCGCGCCGGTATTCCGCGCTGCCCGGACCACGACCTGCCGCTGGAAGCGCAGACCGTCAGTCAGATGGTCGACCAAGTGCTGGCCCTGCCGGAAGGCAGCAAGCTGATGTTGCTGGCGCCGGTGATCCGCGAGCGCAAGGGCGAACACCTGGCCGTATTCGACGAACTGCGCGCCCAGGGCTTCGTGCGGGTGCGGGTCAACGGCAAGATCTACGAGCTGGACGAACTGCCCAAGCTGGACAAGCAGAAGAAGCACAGCATCGATGCCGTGGTCGACCGTTTCAAGGCCCGTGGCGACCTGCAACAGCGCCTGGCCGAGTCGTTCGAGACCGCGCTCAAGCTGGCCGACGGCCTGGCCCTGGTGGCCCCCATGGAAGGCGAAGACGGCGAGGAAATCATCTTCTCCGCGCGCTTCGCCTGCCCGGTGTGCGGCCACTCGATCAGCGAACTGGAGCCCAAGCTGTTCTCCTTCAACAACCCGGCCGGCGCCTGCCCGACCTGCGACGGCCTGGGCGTGAAGCAGTTCTTCGACATCAAGCGCCTGGTCAACGGCGAGATGACCCTGGCCGAGGGCGCAATCCGTGGCTGGGACCGGCGCAATGTCTATTACTTCCAGATGCTCGGCTCATTGGCCGGGCATTACGGCTTCAGCCTGGAGATCCCCTTCGACGACCTGGCCGCCGAACATCAGAAATGCATCCTGTTCGGCAGCGGCACGCAGAACGTCGACTTCCGCTACCTGAACGACCGGGGTGATATCGTCAAGCGCTCCCATCCGTTCGAAGGCATAGTGCCGAACCTGGACCGCCGCTATCGCGAGACCGAGTCGGCCAGCGTGCGCGAGGAGCTGGCCAAGTTCCTCAGCACCCAGGCCTGCCAGGATTGCCGCGGCACCCGCCTGCGCCGCGAGGCGCGGCATGTCTGGGTCGGTGAGCGGACCCTGCCCGCCGTCAGCGGCATGCCGATTGGCGACGCCACCGAGTATTTCGGCAACCTGGCGCTGCCCGGACGACGCGGCGAGATTGCCGAGAAGATCCTCAAGGAAATTCGCGAACGCCTGCAGTTCCTGGTCAACGTCGGCCTGGACTACCTGACCCTGGACCGCAGCGCCGATACCCTGTCCGGTGGCGAAGCCCAGCGCATCCGCCTGGCCAGCCAGATCGGCGCCGGCCTGGTCGGGGTGATGTACATCCTCGACGAGCCCTCGATCGGCCTGCACCAGCGCGACAACGAACGCCTGCTCGGCACCCTGCGCCACCTGCGCGATATCGGCAACACGGTGATCGTGGTCGAGCACGACGAAGACGCCATTCGCATGGCCGACTATGTAGTGGATATCGGTCCCGGTGCCGGTGTGCATGGTGGCCAGATCGTCGCCCAGGGTACTGCGGCCGAAGTCATGGCCCACCCGGATTCGCTGACCGGCAAATACCTCTCGGGGCGGGTCAAGATTGCCGTGCCGGCCAAGCGCACGCCGTGGGACAAGAAACTCTCGCTGAAAATCAAAGGGGCACGCGGCAACAACCTGCAAAAGGTCGACCTGGATATTCCCATCGGCCTGCTGACCTGCGTCACCGGCGTGTCCGGTTCGGGCAAGTCGACCCTGATCAACAACACCCTCTACCCACTTAGCGCCACGGCGCTGAACGGCGCCACCACCCTGGAAGCCGCCGCTCACGACAGCATCGACGGCCTGCAGCACCTCGACAAGGTGGTGGATATCGACCAGAGCCCGATTGGCCGCACGCCGCGCTCCAATCCGGCCACCTACACCGGTCTGTTCACCCCGATCCGCGAGCTGTTCGCCGGCGTGCCCGAGTCGCGCTCGCGCGGCTACGGCCCGGGACGCTTCAGCTTCAACGTCAAGGGCGGACGCTGCGAAGCCTGCCAGGGCGATGGCCTGATCAAGGTGGAGATGCACTTCCTGCCGGACATCTACGTGCCCTGCGACGTGTGCAAGAGCAAGCGCTACAACCGCGAAACCCTGGAAGTGAAGTACAAGGGCAAGAGCATCACCGAAGTGCTGGACATGACTATCGAGGAAGCACGGCTGTTCTTCGATGCCGTGCCGGCCCTGGCGCGCAAGCTGCAGACCCTGATGGACGTCGGCCTGTCCTATATCAAGCTGGGCCAGAGCGCGACCACCCTGTCCGGCGGCGAGGCCCAGCGGGTCAAGCTGAGCCGCGAGCTGAGCAAGCGCGACACCGGCAAGACCCTGTATATCCTCGACGAGCCGACCACAGGTCTGCACTTCGCCGATATCCAGCAACTACTCGACGTGCTCCATCGCCTGCGCGATCACGGCAATACCGTGGTGGTGATCGAGCACAACCTGGATGTGATCAAAACCGCCGATTGGCTGGTCGACCTCGGCCCGGAAGGCGGCTCCAAGGGTGGCCAGATCATCGCCTGCGGCACCCCGGAAGAAGTCGCCGAGATGCCGCAGTCGCACACCGGCTATTTCCTCAAACCGCTGCTGGAAAGGGATCGCGTCGCCCCCGCGCAGGCCAGTCTGAGTCCGGCGTAAGCCAGGGCTTATCCATATAGGAACCGCTCTGCCGTAGCGCCGGCAGCTAACGCCTAGATCTGGGCCTGCAGGTAGTTCTGCAGGCCCAGCTTGTCGATCAAGCCCAACTGGATTTCCAGCCAGTAGGCATGATCCTCCTCGGTGTCCTTGAGCTGGGCCAGGAGGATGTCGCGGCTCTGATAATCCTGATGCCGTTCACACAGCTCGATGCCTTTGCTCAAGGCCGCGCGCACCTGGTATTCCAGGGCCAGATCGAGCCTGAGCATCTCCGGCACCGTCTGGCCGAACATGAAGGGATCCGGGGTCATATCCGGCGTGCCTTCGAGAAACAAAATCCGCTTCAACAACGCATCGGCGTGCTGAGTCTCCTCTTCCATCTCATGGTTGATGCGCTCGTAGAGCTTGCTGAACCCAAAATCCTCGTACAGGCGTGAGTGCACGAAATACTGATCGCGCGCTGCCAGCTCGCCTTTGAGCAGCATTTTCAAATAATCGATGACTCCGATGTGGCCCTGCATAGCTGGAATCCTTGCTGCTTCCATGGAATGGCCGAATGCTCCGCTGGCCGTCCACCACGGTCAAGCGAAAAGCACGACGCCTCCACGAGGGAGGCGCCGCAGGGTTGGTTGGACACAGCCGGTGGGGCGCCCTACGGCGCTCCACCAGCAACCGGTCAAGCGAGGTCGAAGCGGTCCAGGTTCATCACCTTGGTCCAGGCAGCGACGAAGTCGTTGACCAGTTTTTCCGTGCCGTCGGTACTGGCGTAGACCTCGGCGTAAGCACGCAGCACCGCGTTGGAACCGAAGACCAGGTCGTTGCGGGTGCCGGTGTATTTCACCTTGCCGCTCTTGTGATCCTTGCCCTCGAAGGATTCCGCCTCGGCATCCACGGCCTTCCACTCGGTGCCCATGTCCAGCAGGTTGACGAAGAAGTCATTGCTCAGCACGCCGACCTTGTCGGTGAACACGCCATGCTGGCCGCCGTCATGGTTGGCCCCGAGCACCCGCAGGCCGCCGACCAGCGCGGTCATCTCAGGCGCGCTCAAGGTCAGCAACTGAGCCTTGTCGATCAACATGGCCTCGGTCGGTACGCCGAGCTTGCCCATGCGGTAGTTGCGGAAGCCGTCGGCGACGGGCTCCAGCGGGGCAAAGGCCTCGACATCGGTCTGCTCCTGCGCGGCATCCACCCGCCCCGGCGCGAAGGGCACATCCACGTTGACCCCGGCGGCCTTGGCGGCCTGCTCCACGCCGACATTGCCGGCCAGCACTAACACGTCGGCCAGCGAGGCCTTGCCTGACGCTTTCTGAATCTCGACCAGCTTGGCCAGGGCCTTGATGGCGCGCCGATTGACCTCCCAGTCCTTCTGCGGAGCCAGGGCCAGACGCGCACCATTGGCACCGCCGCGCTTGTCGCCACCGCGGAAGGTCGAGGCCGAGGCCCAGGCCACGGATACCAGATCGCCAACCGACAGCCCGCAGGCGGCGATCTTGGCCTTGAGGTCGGCGATATCGGCCGCGCTCGGGTTATGTGCCGGCGCCGGCAGCGGGTCTTGCCAGATCAGATCCTCTTTCGGCACTTCCGGGCCGAGATAACGGGCCTTAGGCCCCATGTCGCGATGGATCAGCTTGAACCAGGCGCGGGCGAATGCATCGGCGAAGGCTTGCGGATCGCCCAGAAAGCGCTTGGAGATCTTGCCGAACTCCGGGTCGAAACGCAGGGTCAGATCGGTGGTGAGCATGGTCGGCTTGTGGAACTTGCCCGGGATATGCGCATCCGGAATGATCTCCGGCGCATCCTTGGCCACCCACTGCTTGGCGCCCGCTGGCGACTGGGTCAGCTCCCACTCGTAGTTGAACAGGTTCTCGAAGAAGTTGTTGCTCCACAGCGTCGGGGTCTTGCTCCAGGTGACTTCGATGCCGCTGGAGATGGTGTCCTTGCCGTGACCGCTGCCGAAGTCGCTGATCCAGCCCAGGCCCTGCGCCTCGATCGGCGCACCCTCGGGCTCCGGCCCCTTGTGCGACTCCGGCGCGGCGCCGTGGGCCTTGCCGAAGGTATGACCGCCGGCGATCAGGGCAACCGTCTCCTCATCGTTCATGGCCATGCGACTGAAGGTGCTGCGAATGTCCTTGGCCGCTTCCATATAGTCGCCACTGGCGTTCGGGCCCTCCGGGTTGACATAGATCAGGCCCATGTGAGTGGCGCCGAATGGCGCGCTCAATTCGCGGTCACCGGTGACGCGCTCCGGATCCACACCCAGCCAGGCAATCTCCGCCCCCCAGTTAACATCCATGTCCGTTTCCCACACGTCCTCACGACCGGCAGCAAAGCCGAAGGTGCGAAAACCCATGGATTCGAGCGCCACGTTGCCGGCGAGGATCAACAGATCGGCCCAGGAAATTTTCTGTCCGTACTTTTGCTTGATCGGCCAGAGCAGGCGCCGTGATTTATCGATATTGACGTTGTCCGGCCAGGAGTTCAGCGGGGCGAAACGCTGCTGCCCGCGCCCGCCGCCACCGCGACCGTCGGTGGTGCGGTAGGTGCCAGCGGCGTGCCAGGCCATACGAATCATCTGCGGGCCATAGTGACCGAAGTCGGCCGGCCACCAGTCCTGGCTGTCGGTCATCAGCTTGACCAGGTCCGCCTTGAGCGCCTGGTAGTCGAGCTTCTTGAATTCGTCGGCGTAGTTGAACTTCTTGCCCAGCGGGTTGGACTTTTCAGAGTGCTGATTCAGCAGATCCACACGCAACTGGTTCGGCCACCAATCCCTGTTGGTCGTGCCACCGCCAGCGACGTGATTGAACGGGCATTTACCTTGGTTCGACATTATTCTCTCCTTTCTCCTGAGCGGGTCGGTCCCATCGACTGCGACCGACAATGGAACAAGCCTAGACCCGCTTGAGCAAGGGAACCAATTTATGAAGCGCAACAACTCGATAGTTATTTTCTTTCATCATCCGCATAAAAAAACGGGCCAACAGGCCCGTTTTCTACCTACGCCCCATTCAGGCAATCAGGATAAACCCGACAAAGGCCAAGCCTGCCGCGATCAAGGTATAGGGCAACTGGGTGATCGCATGACTGATCAGGTTACAACCCGAGCCCTGGGCGGCCAGCACGGTTGAATCGCTATAGAAGCAAGCCTGGCTACCGAAAGCCGAGGCAGACAGCAGCGCACCGATGGTCAGCGGGATATCTGCCTGCAGCGCATAGGCCAGGGGCATGACGATGGGAATGGTCACGGCAAAGATGCCCCAGGACGATCCCGTGGCGAAGGCCAGCACGGCCATTGCCAGAAACACCATGGCCGGCAACATCTGCGGGCTCATATAGGGCTTGAGCGACTCCACCACATATTGCGGCAGCATCAACTGATCGCACACATCCTTGAAGATAAAAGCCGCGATCACGATACCGATGGCCGGCAGCATGGTCTTGAAGCCATCGATCATCTGATCGAGCATTTCGGACAAGGACATCAAGCGCTGAAGCAGGTAGAACGGCACGGTAATGGCCAGGGTAGCCAGCATGCCCATCCATACATCGACATCGAAATAGATGGTAAAACCAATCAGCATAAGCAGCGGCACGAGGAAGTTGTAAAGCTTGCCGCCCTCCTTGTCCGCCCCTTCGAATTCCGCCTCCAGCGACTTCATCGAGTAGTTGTGCTCGGCGCTCAGTTCGCCCACGTGCATGGCACCGGCCGAACCGTGACGTGCGGCCATCTCGGCTTTGCGCATGGGACCAAACGCCGGCACCACGCCGGCAGCAACCAGCAGAACCAGAATCACCGCGAACCAGGCATAGAGCATGTAGGGGATGGCCTGGATATACACGCTGATACCCTGGCCAGTGGCGGCAATATCGTTGCTCTCCAGCAGGCCGCCAAAGAACACCGCCCAGGTCGATAACGGAACCAGCACGCAGATCGGAGCCGCGGTGGAGTCCACCACATAGGCGAGCATCTCGCGGGAGATCCTGAAGCGGTCGGTGACCCGTTTCATGGTTTCGCCCACGGTCAGGGCATTGAGGTAGTCATCGACGAAGATCACCACGCCCAGGGCAAAGGTCATCAGCAGCGAGGATCGTCGTCCCTTGGCCAGCTTCAACGCCGCGCTACCGAAAGCCAGGGCCCCCCCAGTACGCACCAGCAAGGCGATCAGCGCGCCGAAACTGCCACAGACCAAGATCAACCAGCCGATGGTTTCGTCCTGCATCACCTTGAGGGAAATTTCGGAGAAGTTGCTCAACGTCTCGGCCGGCGACAGGAGCAGCAGACCGGAGATGGCACCCAGGACCAGGGCCAGGATGGGCCGCCGCAACATGACCGCCAGGATCAATACGACAGCAGGGGGAATCAGACTCAGCGCATTAGGTTCGGACATGATGTGCAATTGTTCTTATAGGGGCCGCAAGACGGCGGGATCGGAAGAGTCACGAACCTTACCCGAGCCGGCGCATGCACACAATATCAAACACGACGTGCGGAATATTATTCACCATAAAAACAAAAAAACCGGGCCAAGGCCCGGTTTTTCCTACAACCTACAACTTACTCGGCAGCTTCTACTGCGCCGCCGACCGGACGGTCAACCAGCTCAACATAAGCCATCGGAGCGTTGTCGCCAGTGCGGAAACCACACTTGAGGATACGCAGATAACCGCCCTGACGGGTGGCATAACGCTTGCCCAGGTCGTTGAACAACTTACCGACAATGGCTTTCGAACGAGTACGATCGAAGGCCAGACGACGGTTGGCAACGCTATCTTCTTTAGCCAGAGTAATCAGCGGCTCGGCAACGCGACGCAGCTCTTTGGCTTTCGGCAGAGTAGTTTTGATCAGCTCGTGCTCGAACAGCGACACCGCCATGTTCTGGAACATAGCCTTACGGTGTGCGCTTGTGCGGCTAAGGTGACGGCCACTTTTACGATGACGCATGGTTCAATTCCTTACCAAACTGACGTTCGGTGATGATGACGATCAGGCAGTCGCCTTATCGTCTTTCTTCAGACTTGCCGGCGGCCAGTTGTCGAGGCGCATACCGAGGGAAAGACCGCGTGAAGCCAGAACATCCTTGATTTCAGTCAGGGACTTCTTGCCCAAGTTCGGCGTTTTCAACAATTCTACTTCGGTGCGCTGAATCAGGTCGCCGATGTAGTAAATGTTCTCTGCCTTGAGGCAGTTTGCCGAACGTACAGTCAGTTCCAGGTCATCAACCGGACGCAACAGGATCGGATCGATCTCGTCTTCCTGCTCGATAACCACAGGCTCACTGTCACCCTTGAGGTCGACGAACGCAGCCAACTGCTGTTGCAGAATGGTTGCGGCACGGCGGATAGCCTCTTCAGGATCCAGAGTACCGTTGGTCTCCAGGTCAATAACCAACTTGTCCAGGTTAGTACGCTGCTCAACACGAGCGTTCTCTACCACGTACGACACACGGCGTACCGGGCTGAACGAAGCATCCAGCTGCAAGCGACCAATGCTGCGGCTTTCATCTTCATCGCTCTGACGAGCATCAGCCGGCTCATAGCCGCGACCACGAGCTACGGTGAGCCTCATGTTCAGCGCGCCAGTGGAAGCCATGTTGGCGATCACGTGGTCGCCATTGACGATTTCGACATCATGATCCAGCTGAATATCGGCAGCGGTAACTACACCCGAGCCCTTCTTCGCCAGAGTCAGCGTCACTTCGTCGCGGCCGTGCAACTTGATAGCCAAGCCTTTCAGGTTAAGCAGGATTTCAATGACATCTTCCTGAATACCTTCAATGGCGCTGTACTCATGGAGTACACCGTCAATCTCGGCCTCGACTACTGCACAGCCAGGCATGGAGGACAACAGGATGCGACGCAGCGCGTTGCCCAAGGTGTGTCCAAAGCCACGCTCGAGAGGCTCGAGTGTGATCTTGGCGCGGGTCGGACTGACCACCTGCACATCGATATGGCGGGGGGTCAGGAACTCATTTACCGAAATCTGCATGGATGCACCTATTTTCTAGCCCTTACTTGGAGTAGAGCTCGACAATCAGGCTTTCGTTGATGTCAGCGGACAGATCACTGCGAACCGGTACGGCTTTGAATACGCCGGACTTCTTCTCAATGTCTACTTCTACCCATTCAACGCGGCCACGCTGGGCACACAGCTCAAGAGCCTGAACAATGCGCAGCTGATTCTTCGACTTCTCGCGAACTGCAACGACGTCGCCAGCTTTAACCTGGTACGACGGCACGTTTACAGTCTTACCGTTAACGCTGATCGCCTTGTGCGAAACCAGCTGACGGGATTCGGCGCGGGTAGCACCATAGCCCATACGATAAACCACGTTATCCAGACGGCACTCGAGCAGTTGCAGCAGGTTCTCACCAGTAGCGCCTTTCTTGCCGGCTGCTTCTTTGTAATAACCGCTGAATTGACGCTCAAGAACACCGTAGATACGACGAACTTTTTGCTTCTCACGCAGCTGGGTGCCGTAGTCGGACTGACGACCACGGCGCTGACCGTGAATACCTGGGGCTGCTTCGATGTTGCACTTCGATTCCAGGGCGCGTACGCCACTTTTCAGGAAAAGATCAGTGCCTTCACGACGAGACAGTTTGCATTTGGGACCAATGTAACGAGCCATTTCTCACTGTCTCCTGATTACACGCGACGCTTCTTCGAAGGACGGCATCCGTTGTGCGGGATGGGTGTCACATCGGTGATGCTGGCGATCTTGTAACCGCAGCCGTTCAAAGCACGGACAGCGGACTCACGACCCGGACCGGGACCCTTGACGTTAACGTCGAGGTTCTTCAGACCGAACTCCAGCGCAGCTTGACCAGCACGTTCAGCAGCCACCTGGGCAGCGAACGGGGTGCTTTTACGCGAGCCGCGGAAGCCTGAACCACCAGAGGTAGCCCAGGACAGGGCGTTACCCTGACGGTCAGTAATGGTCACGATTGTGTTGTTGAAAGAAGCGTGGATGTGGGCGATGCCATCAACCACTGTCTTTTTGACTTTCTTACGAGTACGAGCAGCAGGTTTTGCCATGACTAGATTCCTGTCGATGCGCGAATGCGATTACTTGCGGATCGGCTTACGCGGGCCCTTACGGGTACGCGCGTTGGTCTTGGTACGCTGACCGCGAACCGGCAGACCACGACGATGACGCAGGCCGCGGTAGCAACCCAGGTCCATCAAGCGCTTGATTTTCATGTTCACTTCACGACGCAGGTCGCCTTCGGTATTAACCTTGGCTACTTCGCCACGCAGCTGCTCGATCTGCTCGTCAGAGAGATCCTTGATCTTTACTGCCGGATTAACACCGGCAGCCGCACAGATTTTCTGCGCGGTAGTGCGACCGACACCAAAGATGTAGGTCAGCGAGATAACAGTGTGCTTGTTATCCGGAATGTTTACGCCTGCAATACGGGCCATTCAGTGGAACTCCAATTGACAGCTACCTACGCCCCGGAAGCCAAGAAATGAGGCGCGAGATATTAGCGCTGTAGAAACAAATAATCAACCCGGCAGCGCACTAGCTGCCGGGCTTGTAACTTAAATCACACTCAGCCTTGGCGCTGCTTGTGACGCGGTTCCGCGCTGCAAATAACTCGAACGACACCTTCACGACGAATAATCTTGCAGTTGCGGCACAGCTTTTTCACTGACGCACGAACTTTCATCACCAACTCCTCGAACCTTGTGGACACTTCAGCGCATCATGCCGCTGCCGTAGCCCTTCAGGTTGGCTTTCTTCATCAGGGATTCGTACTGGTTCGAAACGAGGTGCGATTGTACTTGCGACATAAAGTCCATCACAACCACTACCACGATCAGCAACGAGGTCCCGCCAAGATAGAACGGTACGTTGGCCGCCACCACCAGAAACTGGGGCAGCAGGCACACGGCCGTCATGTACAGAGCACCGAACATGGTCAAACGAGTCAATACGCCATCGATATAGCGCGCCGACTGCTCGCCCGGTCGGATACCCGGAATAAAGGCACCGGACTTCTTCAGGTTTTCCGCTACGTCTTTCGGATTGAACATCAGCGCTGTGTAGAAGAAGCAGAAGAAAACGATCCCCGCACTAAACAACAAGATGTTCAACGGCTGACCAGGAGCGATAGCCTGTGAAATATCCTGCAGCCAGCCCATACCTTCGGACTGACCAAACCAGGCACCCAGCGAGGCCGGGAACAACAGCAGGCTGCTGGCGAAAATAGCCGGGATAACCCCCGCCATATTCACCTTCAAAGGCAAGTGGCTGGTCTGCGCGGCAAAGACCTTGCGGCCCTGCTGACGCTTGGCGTAGTGCACCGCAATGCGGCGCTGCCCACGCTCAATGAACACCACGAAACCGATGATCGCTACTGCCAGCAAACCGATGGCCACCAGGGCAAAGATATTGATATCGCCCTGACGAGCAGACTCGAAAGACTGCCCTATCGCCGACGGCAGACCGGCTACGATGCCTGCAAAAATCAGCATCGAAATACCGTTACCAACACCACGCTCGGTGATTTGCTCGCCCAACCACATCATGAACATCGCACCCGCCACAAATGTGGTGACTGCAACGAAGTGGAAGCCGAAATCGCCCGAAAACGCGACGCCCTGACTCGCCAAACCAACGGACATGCCGATGGCTTGAACGAATGCCAGGACGAGGGTGCCGTAGCGGGTGTATTGGCTGATCTTGCGACGACCAGCCTCACCTTCCTTCTTCAACTGCTCTAGCTGCGGACTGACAGCGGTCATGAGCTGCATGATGATCGACGCCGAAATGTACGGCATGATCCCCAATGCAAAAATACTCATGCGCTCCAGTGCGCCGCCGGAAAACATGTTGAACAAGCTAAGAATGGTCCCCTCATTCTGTCGAAACAGGTCTGCCAACCGGTCCGGGTTTATGCCTGGAACTGGAATGTGTGCGCCAATCCGATAGACGATAATCGCCATGAACAGAAAGCGCAGACGAGCCCAGAGCTCGGATAACCCGCCATTGCTGAGCGCTGAGAGAGCACCTTGCTTAGCCATTTATTCCTCGAACTTACCGCCAGCTGCTTCGATAGCCGCACGCGCACCTTTGGTGGCAGCGATACCTTTAAGGGTGACAGCGCGAGTAACCTCACCGGACAGCATGACTTTCACACGCCGTACATGTTGGTTAATCAGGTTGGCATCCTTCAGCGCTTGCAGAGTAATAACGCCGCCTTCGACCTTGTTCAGCTCGGAGGTACGCACTTCTGCGCGATCCATAGCCTTCAGGGACACGAAACCGAACTTGGGCAAACGACGGTGCAGAGGCTGCTGGCCGCCTTCGAAACCCGGAGCAATGGTGCCACCGGAGCGGGAGGATTGACCTTTGTGACCACGGCCACCAGTCTTACCCAACCCACTACCGATACCACGGCCCGGACGGTGCTTCTCGCGACGGGAACCCGGCGCAGGACTCAAATCGTTCAGGTACATGTGTTAACCCTCGACTCGCAGCATGTAGTAGGCCTTGTTGATCATCCCGCGATTCTCGGGAGTATCCAGGACTTCTACGGTGTGACCGATGCGACGCAGACCCAACCCCTTCACACAGAGTTTGTGGTTGGGGATACGGCCGGTCATGCTTTTGATCAGCGTGACTTTTACGGTATTAGCCATGATTAGAGAATCTCCTCGACGCTCTTGCCACGCTTGGCCGCAACAGAGTCAGGCGACTGCATAGCTTTCAAACCTTTGAAAGTGGCATGCACCACGTTCACGGGGTTAGTCGAGCCATAGCACTTGGCCAAAACGTTCTGCACACCAGCTACTTCCAGCACGGCACGCATGGCGCCGCCGGCAATGATACCGGTACCCTCTGAAGCCGGCTGCATGTACACCTTGGAGGCGCCATGACCAGACTTCATTGCGTATTGCAGAGTTGTGCCGTTCAGGTCCACCTGGATCATGTTGCGACGAGCAGCTTCCATAGCTTTCTGGATAGCAGCTGGCACTTCACGGGACTTGCCACGGCCGAAACCGACGCGACCCTTACCATCACCCACTACGGACAACGCAGTGAAAGTGAAGATACGGCCACCCTTAACGGTTTTGGCTACGCGGTTAACCTGCACCAGCTTCTCGATATAACCTTCATCGCGCTTTTGGTCGTTATTTGACATAACTTAGAACTCCAGCCCGCCTTCACGAGCAGCATCAGCCAGCGCCTGGACGCGGCCGTGGTACTTGAAGCCAGAACGGTCGAATGCAACCTGAGTCACACCAGCGGCTTTCGCACGCTCGGCAACCAGCTCGCCAACTTTCTTGGCCGCGTCGACGTTGCCAGTGGCTCCATCACGCAGTGCTTTGTCCAAGGTAGAGGCACTGGCCAAAACCTTGCTGCCGTCGGCCGAAATGACCTGGGCATAGATATGCTGCGAAGAGCGATACACGCAGAGACGCACGGCTTCGAGCTCGTGCATTTTCAGACGTGCTTTGCGAGCGCGACGCAGTCGAGTAACTTTTTTGTCGGTCATTTGCTAGGCCCTACTTCTTCTTGGCTTCTTTACGACGGACGATTTCGTCAGCGTAACGAACACCTTTGCCCTTATAAGGTTCAGGACGACGGAAATCACGGATTTCCGCAGCAACCTGACCAACCAGTTGTTTATCGACACCCTTGATCAGGATTTCGGTCTGGCTAGGGGTTTCAGCAACAACGCCTTCCGGCAGCTCGTAATCGATCGGGTGGGAGAAGCCTAGAGCCAGGGACAAGACCTGACCTTTGGCTTGCGCCTTGTAACCAACGCCTACCAGCTGAAGCTTGCGCTCGAAGCCAGTACTTACGCCGATCACCATGTTGTTGACCAATGCACGAGTGGTACCGGCCATTGCGCGAGTCTGCTGGTCTCCGTTGCGAGCAGCAAAACGCAGCTCACCGGATTCCTGGACCACTTCAACGGACGAATGAATGTTCAGCTCTAGAGCACCCTTGGCACCCTTAACCGAAAGTTGCTGACCGGCGAGACTAATCTCTACACCAGCGGGCAACGTGACGGGGTTCTTAGCGACGCGTGACATGCTTATCCCCCCTTAGAACACTGTACAGAGCACTTCGCCGCCGACACCGGCAGCGCGCGCCGCGCGGTCCGTCATCACACCCTTGTTGGTGGAGACGATAGAAACGCCGAGACCGCCACGAACTTTTGGCAAATCATCAACGGACTTGTACTGGCGAAGGCCTGGACGGCTCACGCGCTTGACTTCTTCGATAACCGGACGGCCTTCGAAATATTTCAGCTCGATGGACAGCTGCGGCTTAACTTCACCGCTGATCTGATAACCCGCAATATAACCTTCGTCCTTCAAGACTTTGGCTACAGCCACCTTCAACGTGGAAGACGGCATGCTTACGACGGACTTTTCAGCCATCTGGGCATTACGGATACGAGTTAGCATGTCCGCTAACGGGTCCTGCATACTCATGGGCTAGACGCTCCTGATACAAAAAGAATTAGCCTTACGGCTAGAGTCACCAAAACGCCGGGCAAATCAAAAACCCTGGCTCAGGCGAGCCGAGCATTCTAGAGACTGATCAAAAATGAATCAAGCCCCAAAAGGGGCTTGTTTCATTTTGCCTGCCTGAATCCGCCAAGTATCTCAACCGGACAGACCCAGGATGCGGCGACTTACCAGCTGGCCTTGACCAGACCTGGCACGTCACCACGCATTGCCGCTTCACGCAGCTTGATACGCGACAGACCGAACTTGCGATACACGCCGTGCGGACGACCGGTAATGCGGCAGCGATTGCGCAGGCGCGAGGCACTGGCATCACGCGGCTGCTTCTGCAGAGCCACCTGAGCTTCCCAGCGCGCTTCTGGACTGGCGTTCAGATCGGCGATGGTAGCTTTCAGCTCGGCACGCTTCTTCGCGTACTTGGCTACCGTTTGCTGACGCTTCAGCTCGCGGTTTTTCATGCTCATTTTAGCCATGGTCCAACTCCAATCAGTTGCGGAACGGGAATTTGAAGGCACGCAGCAAAGCACGACCCTCATCATCCGTACGCGCAGTGGTAGTCAGGGTAATGTCCAGACCACGCAGGGCATCGATCTTGTCGTAATCGATTTCCGGGAAGATGATCTGCTCTTTAACGCCCATGCTGTAATTGCCACGGCCATCGAAGGACTTGGCATTCAGGCCGCGGAAGTCACGCACGCGCGGCAGGGAGATAGACAGCAGACGATCCAGGAATTCGTACATGCGATCGCGGCGCAGGGTTACCTTGACGCCAATCGGCCAGCCTTCACGCAGCTTGAAACCTGCAATCGATTTACGGGCATGAGTCACAACGACTTTCTGACCGGTGATCTTTTCCAGATCGGCTACAGCGTTCTCGATGATTTTCTTGTCACCGATCGCTTCGCCCAAGCCCATGTTCAGGGTGATCTTGGTGATGCGCGGAACTTCCATCACGTTCGCAAGCTTAAGTTCTTCCTTAAGCTTCGGCGCGATTTCTTTCCGATAAATCTCTTTTAGTCGTGCCATGGTCTTCTACCTAGCAGTGTTCAAGCATCAACCGCTTTTTGGGTCGACTTGAAGACACGAATTTTTTTACCTTCTTCAACTTTGAAACCAACACGGTCAGCCTTGTTGGTTTCGCTGTTGAAAATGGCCACGTTGGAAGCGTGCAGAGGCGCTTCTTTCTCGATGATACCGCCCTGAACGCCAGACATCGGGTTCGGCTTGGTATGGCGCTTCACCAGGTTCAACCCACCAACGACCAGACGGTCGTCAGCGAGTACCTTGAGCACCTTGCCACGCTTACCTTTGTCTTTACCGGCGATCACGATGATCTCGTCGTCACGACGAATCTTTTGCATGTCGGATCTCCTTAGAGCACTTCAGGGGCGAGCGAGACGATCTTCATGAACTTCTCGTTGCGAAGTTCACGCGTCACCGGCCCAAAAATACGGGTGCCGATCGGCTCTTGCTTGTTGTTCAACAGAACAGCAGCGTTGCCATCGAAGCGAATGATCGAGCCATCAGGGCGACGAACGCCGTGACGAGTGCGGACTACAACAGCAGTCATCACCTGGCCCTTCTTCACTTTACCGCGCGGAATTGCTTCCTTGACGGTCACCTTGATGATGTCGCCGATGCCAGCATAGCGGCGGTGTGAACCGCCCAGCACCTTAATGCACATAACGCGACGAGCACCGCTGTTGTCAGCGACGTCGAGCATGGATTGAGTCTGAATCATATATTTCTCCGACCCCTAGTCCTTAGACTTCCACTGCGCGTTCGAGAACTTCAACCAGCGCCCAAGATTTGGTCTTGGCTACGGGACGGGTTTCACGGATGGAAACCTTGTCGCCGATATGGCACTGGTTGCTTTCGTCGTGCGCGTGCAGCTTGGTCGAACGCTTGACATATTTACCGTAGATCGGGTGCTTAACGCGGCGCTCGATCAATACGGTGATGGTCTTGTCCATCTTGTCGCTGACGACACGGCCGGTCAGCGTACGGACTGTTATTTCGGCTTCAGCCATGATCACTTACCTGCCTGCTGATTGAGCACAGTCTTCACACGAGCAATGTCGCGCTTAACTTGCGAGAGCAGGTGAGACTGCCCCAACTGGCCAGTTGCTTTCTGCATACGCAGATTGAACTGGTCGCGCAGCAGGCCGAGCAGTTGCTCGTTCAGCTGCTGTGCTGATTTTTCACGAAGTTCATTCGCCTTCATCACATCACCGTCCGCTTAACAAAAGTGGTGGCGAGTGGCAGCTTTGCAGCCGCCAGGGCGAAAGCCTCACGCGCCAACTCTTCGGAAACGCCTTCGATTTCATACAGGACTTTGCCTGGCTGAATCTGGGCTACCCAATACTCAACGCTACCCTTCCCTTTACCCATCCGCACTTCGAGAGGCTTCTTGGTAACTGGCTTATCCGGGAACACGCGAATCCAGATTTTCCCGCCACGCTTAACGTGACGAGTCAGAGCACGACGAGCGGACTCGATCTGACGGGCGGTGAGACGACCGCGGGCAACAGACTTCAGGGCGAATTCGCCGAAGCTGACTTTGCTACCGCGTTGAGCCAGGCCACGGTTGTGGCCGGTCATCTGCTTACGGAACTTCGTACGCTTTGGTTGCAACATTTGGCGTACCCCTTACTTGGCAGCTTTTTTACGAGGCGCAGGTGCCTGCGGTTTCAGTTCTTCTTTAAGGCCACCAATTACTTCGCCTTTGAAGATCCAAACCTTGACACCGATCACACCATAAGTGGTGTGTGCTTCGTAGATGGCATAGTCGACGTCGGCGCGCAGGGTGTGCAACGGCACACGACCTTCGCGATACCATTCGGTACGGGCAATTTCAGCACCACCGAGACGACCGCTCACTTGGATTTTGATGCCCTTGGCACCAATGCGCATGGCGTTCTGTACAGCGCGCTTCATAGCGCGACGGAACATCACACGACGCTCCAGCTGCTGAGCTACGCTCTGCGCAACCAGCATACCGTCGAGCTCCGGCTTGCGGATTTCTTCGATATTGATGTGCACAGGCACACCCATTTGCTTGGTCAGGTCCTGACGCAGCTTCTCAACATCCTCACCCTTCTTCCCAATAACGATACCAGGACGGGCGGTGTGGATGGTGATGCGTGCAGTCTGAGCCGGACGATGGATATCGATACGGCTTACGGACGCGCTTTTTAGTTTGTCTTGGAGGTATTCGCGCACCTTCAGATCAGCGAACAAATAGTCCGCATAAGTCCGACCGTCTGCGTACCAGACGGAGGTGTGCTCCTTGACGATTCCCAGGCGAATGCCAATGGGATGTACTTTCTGACCCATCTGTTCGACTCCGTTACTTGTCCGCAACCTTGACAGTGATATGGCAAGACCGCTTGACGATGCGATCAGCGCGGCCTTTGGCACGCGGCATGATTCGCTTCAGCGAACGCCCTTCGTTGACGAAAACGGTGCTGACCTTGAGGTCATCAACATCTGCGCCTTCGTTATGCTCGGCGTTGGCTACAGCCGACTCCAGCACTTTCTTGATGATATCGGCGGCTTTCTTACTGCTAAAAGCCAACAGATTGAGCGCTTCGCCCACCTTCTTCCCGCGAATCTGGTCGGCGACCAAGCGGGCTTTCTGGGCGGAGATTCGAGCGCCCGACAACTTAGCGGCTACTTCCATTTCCTAACCCCTTAACGCTTGGCTTTCTTGTCTGCTACGTGCCCACGATAAGTGCGGGTACCAGCAAACTCGCCGAGTTTGTGGCCGACCATGTCTTCGTTCACGAGAACGGGAACATGTAGACGACCGTTATGCACAGCAATGGTCAGACCGACCATTTGCGGCAGGATCATGGAACGGCGCGACCAGGTTTTCACCGGCTTGCGATCGTTCTTTTCCACCGCCACTTCGATCTTCTTCAGTAGGTGAAGATCGATAAAAGGACCTTTTTTCAGAGAACGTGGCACTGTCGTATCCCTCTATTTACTTGCGACGACGGACGATCATTTTATCGGTGCGTTTGTTACCACGAGTCTTCGCGCCCTTAGTCGGGAAGCCCCATGGAGACACCGGATGACGACCACCAGAGGTACGACCTTCACCACCACCGTGTGGGTGGTCAACCGGGTTCATGGCAACACCACGAACGGTTGGGCGAACGCCACGCCAGCGTTTGGCACCAGCTTTACCCAGCGAACGCAGGCTGTGCTCGGAGTTCGAGACTTCGCCCAGGGTCGCACGGCACTCAGCCAGCACTTTACGCATTTCACCGGAACGCAGACGCAATGTCACGTAGACACCGTCACGCGCAATCAGCTGAGCCGAAGCACCAGCGGAACGAGCGATCTGAGCACCTTTGCCCGGCTTCAATTCGATACCGTGAACAGTGCTACCAACTGGGATGTTGCGCAGTTGCAGACTGTTGCCCGGCTTGATCGGAGCCATGATACCAGCTACCAGCTGATCGCCAGCACTCACGCCCTTAGGGGCGATGATGTAGCGACGCTCGCCGTCTGCATACATCAGCAAAGCGATGTGTGCGGTACGGTTCGGATCGTATTCGATACGCTCGACAGTGGCTGGAATGCCATCTTTGTCATTGCGACGGAAATCGACCAGACGGTAATGCTGCTTGTGGCCACCACCGATATGACGGGTGGTGATACGACCATTGTTGTTACGACCGCCAGTCTTCGACTTCTTCTCGAGCAGCGGAGCGTAAGGAGCGCCTTTATGCAGCTCCTGATTGACCACCTTGACCACAAAACGGCGGCCAGGGGAAGTCGGTTTGCATTTAACGATTGCCATGATGCACCCCTCCCTTACTCAGCACTGCTGGCGAAATCGAGATCTTGGCCTGGCTGAAGGGAAATGATCGCCTTCTTCCAGTCGTTACGCTTGCCCAGACCGCGAGCGGTGCGCTTGCTCTTACCGAGAACATTCACGGTATTAACAGCAGCAACATTCACGTTGAACAGGCTTTCGACGGCCTTCTTGATTTCCAGCTTGGTTGCATCGGTTGCAACCTTGAAAACGAACTGGCTTTTCTTATCGGCCAGAAGTGTGGCCTTCTCGGAGACGTGCGGGCCAAGCAGCACTTTAAATACGCGTTCCTGGTTCATCCCAGCAGCTCCTCGAATTTCTTCACGGCAGAAACGGTGACCAGCACCTTTTCGTACGCGATCAGACTGACCGGATCGGAACCCTGCACGTCACGAACATCGACATGAGGCAGGTTACGAGCAGCCAGGTACAGATTTTCGTCAATAGCATCGGACACGATCAGAACATCGGTCAGACCCATGCCATTCAGTTTGTTCAGCAGGTCTTTGGTTTTCGGCGCTTCAACGCTGAAGTCCTCAACCACCACCAGACGATCGGTGCGAACCAGCTCAGCAAGAATCGAACGCAATGCAGCGCGATACATTTTCTTGTTCAACTTTTGGTCGTGATTCTGCGGACGGGCCGCGAAAGTCACACCACCACCACGCCAGATCGGACCACGAGTGGTACCAGCACGAGCACGACCAGTGCCCTTCTGACGCCATGGACGCTTACCGCCACCGGAAACGTCGGAACGGGTCTTCTGCTGCTTGCTGCCCTGACGGCCGCCGGCCATGTAGGCCACGACTGCTTGGTGAACCAGGGTCTCGTTGTAATCGCCACCGAACGTCGCTTCGGACACTTCGATCGCTTGAGCGCCATTTACATTTAATTGCATGTCAGCTTCCCCTTAACCGCGAGCCTTGGCTGCCGGACGAACAACCAAGTTGCCGCCAGTAGCGCCAGGAACGGCACCCTTGACCAACAGCAGGTTGCGTTCAGCATCGACGCGCACTACTTCCAGGGACTGCACAGTCACGCGCTCAGCACCCATGTGACCGGACATTTTTTTGCCCTTGAAGACGCGACCCGGAGTCTGGCACTGGCCAATGGAACCCGGAACACGGTGGGACACGGAGTTACCGTGAGTGTTGTCTTGGCCGCGGAAATTCCAACGCTTGATGGTACCGGCAAAGCCTTTACCCTTGGACTGACCAGTGACATCCACCAGTTGACCAGCTTGGAAAATTTCAGCGCTGATCAGATCGCCAGCCTGGTAGTCGCCTTCTTCAAGACGGAACTCCCAAACACCACGACCCGCCGCGACATTCGCCTTGGCGAAATGACCGGCTTGCGCCTTGCTGACACGGGAAGCACGACGCTCACCGACAGTGACTTGCACTGCACGATAGCCATCGGACTCTTCAGTTTTAAACTGAGTGACGCGATTCGGCTCGATCTCAATGACCGTAACCGGAATGGAGACACCTTCTTCGGTGAAAATACGGGTCATACCGCATTTACGACCGACTACACCAATAGTCATGTTGTAACCTCATGAGTGTACGGGGCTTTCACCCGCTATGGCCGCCCATTTCAGAGCGTTACACGACTAAAACCCCAAGGTTTTAGCCGAGGCTGATCTGCACTTCCACGCCAGCCGCAAGATCAAGCTTCATCAACGCATCAACGGTTTTATCCGTCGGCTGGACAATGTCCAGAACACGCTTATGAGTGCGGATTTCGAACTGATCACGCGCGTCTTTGTTGACGTGCGGTGAAGTCAGAACGGTAAACCGCTCTTTGCGGGTAGGCAGAGGAATCGGACCACGCACCTGAGCACCAGTACGTTTCGCGGTTTCCACGATTTCCTGGGTTGATTGATCGATCAGGCGATGGTCAAAAGCCTTCAACCGAATACGGATTTGTTGGTTTTGCATTTTGACCTCAGATTCCAAGCTGCTATTCCCAGCGGGCGCAGTACACCCGCTAAAAGGAGGCGCAATTCTATAGACGGCCCCAGCGAGTGTCAACCCAATAAAAAAGCCCCCGCAAGCGAGGGCTTTTTTCAGATCAATCGATTACTCGATGATCTTGGCAACCACGCCGGCACCAACGGTACGGCCGCCTTCGCGAATCGCGAAACGCAGACCATCTTCCATGGCGATCGACTTGATCAGGGTAACAACCATTTTCACGTTGTCGCCCGGCATTACCATTTCAACGCCTTCCGGCAGCTCGCAGTTACCGGTTACGTCGGTAGTGCGGAAGTAGAACTGCGGACGGTAGCCCTTGAAGAACGGAGTATGACGACCGCCTTCATCCTTGCTCAGGACATAGACTTCTGCTTCAAACTTGGTGTGCGGCTTAACACTACCCGGCTTGGCCAGAATCTGACCACGCTCGACGTCGTCACGCTTGGTGCCACGCAGCAAGATACCGCAGTTCTCACCCGCACGACCTTCGTCGAGCAGCTTGCGGAACATCTCAACACCAGTACAGATGGTCTTGACGGTAGGACGCAGGCCTACAATCTCAACTTCTTCCTGGATCTTGATGATGCCGCGCTCGATACGACCAGTCACAACGGTACCGCGACCAGAGATCGAGAACACGTCTTCAACAGGCATCAGGAACGGCTTGTCGATAACGCGTACCGGATCCGGAATATAGGTATCCAGAGTCTCAACCAGCTTGCGCACGGCTGTGGTACCCATCTCGTTGTCGTCCTGGCCATTCAGGGCCATCAACGCCGAACCGATGATGATCGGAGTGTCGTCGCCTGGGAAGTCATACATCGACAGCAGGTCACGCACTTCCATCTCAACCAGTTCCAGCAGCTCAGCGTCATCCACCATGTCAGCCTTGTTCAGGAAGACCACGATGTAAGGAACGCCGACCTGACGGGACAGCAGGATGTGCTCGCGAGTCTGCGGCATCGGGCCGTCGGCAGCGGAGCAAACCAGAATAGCGCCATCCATCTGCGCAGCACCGGTGATCATGTTCTTCACATAGTCAGCGTGGCCCGGGCAATCTACGTGAGCGTAGTGACGGATGTTGGAATCATATTCAACGTGGGAAGTATTGATCGTGATACCACGAGCTTTTTCTTCCGGCGCGCTGTCGATCTGCGCGAAATCGCGAATGGCGCCACCGAAAGCTTCGGCACACACCTTGGTCAACGCTGCAGTCAGGGTGGTTTTACCATGGTCGACGTGACCGATAGTGCCAACGTTGACGTGCGGTTTGTTACGTTCGAATTTTTCTTTAGCCACGACAATTAACTCCTTGCCTAAAGGGCTGAATCAGCCTTGTTTTTTGGTTACAGACTCGACGATGTGCGACGGAGCTGTATTGTATTTTTTGAATTCCATAGAGTAGCTCGCGCGACCCTGAGACATGGAACGGACGTCGGTCGCATAACCGAACATCTCGCCCAACGGAACTTCGGCGCGAATTACCTTACCGGAGATCGTGTCTTCCATCCCCAAGATCATGCCGCGACGGCGGTTAAGGTCGCCCATCACGTCACCCATATAGTCTTCAGGGGTAACAACCTCTACCGCCATGATCGGCTCGAGCAACTCACCACCGCCCTTCTGGGCCAGTTGCTTGGTTGCCATGGAAGCCGCCACCTTGAACGCCATCTCGTTGGAGTCGACGTCGTGGTAGGAACCATCGAACACGGTAGCCTTCAGGCCGATCAGCGGATAGCCGGCAACAACGCCGTTCTTCATCTGCTCTTCGATACCCTTCTGGATAGCCGGGATGTATTCCTTAGGAACCACACCACCCACAACTTCGTTGACGAATTGCAGACCTTCCTGACCTTCGTCAGCAGGCGCAAAACGGATCCAGCAATGACCGAACTGGCCACGACCGCCGGACTGACGAACGAACTTGCCTTCGATTTCACAGCTCTTCGTGATGCGCTCACGATAGGAAACCTGAGGCTTACCAATGTTGGCTTCGACGTTGAACTCACGGCGCATACGGTCGACCAGGATATCCAGGTGCAACTCGCCCATGCCGGAGATGATGGTCTGGCCAGTCTCTTCATCGGTCTTGACGCGGAAAGACGGGTCTTCCTGAGCAAGCTTGCCCAGTGCGATACCCATTTTTTCCTGGTCGTCCTTGGTCTTGGGCTCTACGGCAACCGAAATAACCGGCTCCGGGAAGTCCATACGAACAAGGATGATTGGCTTGTCAGCGTTGCACAGGGTCTCACCAGTGGTGACGTCCTTCATGCCGATCAGGGCCGCGATGTCACCAGCGCGTACTTCCTTGATCTCTTCGCGGGCGTTTGCGTGCATCTGCACCATACGACCCACGCGCTCTTTCTTACCCTTAACCGAGTTGATCACGCCGTCACCGGAGTTCAACACGCCCGAGTAAACGCGAACGAAGGTCAGGGTACCCACGAATGGGTCGGTAGCGATCTTGAACGCCAGAGCCGAGAACGGCTCGCTATCGTCTGCATGACGCTCCAGGTCGATAGTCTCGTCATCCGGGTGGGTACCCTTGATGGCAGGAATGTCGGTCGGCGCAGGCAGGAAGTCGATGACGGCGTCGAGAACCAGGGGAACACCCTTGTTCTTGAAGGAAGAACCACAAACAGCCAGAACGATCTCACCAGCGATAGTACGCTGACGCAGAGCACTCTTGATTTCCTCGAGAGTGAGCTCTTCACCTTCGAGGTACTTGTTCATCAGCTCTTCGTTGGCTTCGGCCGCAGCCTCAACCATGTTGCCGCGCCACTTCTCGGCTTCTTCCAACAGCTCTGCAGGAATGTCCTTGCGAACAGGAACCATGCCTTTGTCGGAATCGTTCCAGTAGACAGCCTGCATGTTGATCAGATCGATCTGACCCTGGAAGTTGTCTTCGGAACCGATAGCCAGCTGGATCGGCACCGGAGTGTGACCCAGGCGCTGCTTGATCTGACCAATCACGCGCAGGAAGTCAGCACCGGCACGGTCCATCTTGTTGACGTAAACAAGACGCGGAACGCCGTACTTGTTGGCCTGACGCCATACGGTTTCCGACTGCGGCTCAACGCCCGAGGTACCACAGAACACAACAACCGCGCCGTCGAGCACACGCAGCGAACGCTCAACTTCAATAGTGAAGTCAACGTGGCCGGGGGTATCGATGACGTTAAAGCGGTGCTCATCTTTGTACTGCTTCTCGGAACCCTTCCAGAAGGCGGTAATGGCAGCAGAAGTAATGGTAATACCACGCTCCTGCTCCTGCACCATCCAGTCGGTAGTCGCGGCGCCGTCATGCACCTCGCCCATTTTGTGGCTTTTACCTGTGTAGAAAAGCACACGCTCGGTGGTTGTGGTTTTACCCGCATCCACGTGAGCTACGATACCGATGTTACGGTAACGGTTAATCGGTGTAGTACGAGCCATAAAGCCCTCGCAAATTTAGAAGCGCGATGATTAGAAGCGGTAGTGCGAGAAAGCCTTGTTGGCTTCGGCCATACGGTGCACGTCTTCACGCTTCTTAACTGCAGCACCCTTGCCTTCAGCGGCATCCATCAGCTCGCCAGCCAAGCGCAGAGCCATGGACTTCTCGCCACGACGGCGGGCAAAATCTACCAGCCAGCGCATTGCAAGAGCATTACGACGGGACGGACGAACTTCGACCGGAACCTGGTAAGTAGCACCGCCTACACGGCGCGACTTCACTTCGACCAGCGGAGCGATGGCGTCGAGAGCTTTCTCGAAGATTTCCAGGGGATCGCTGTTCTTACGTTCTTTAACCTTCTCCAAGGCACCATAAACGATACGCTCGGCAACGGCTTTCTTGCCGCTTTCCATCACGTGGTTCATGAACTTAGCCAGGATCTGGCTACCGTACTTTGGATCATCAAGCACTTCGCGCTTGGCTGCTACACGACGTCTTGGCATTTGATAAGCCCTCAAACGGTCTTCAGGTTAGCTCGGGACTGCCCCACAAAGATGGCGCCCGACCTTACTCTTATCGACTCAGAAAAATAGAAAACTGCAATTTCAGCTCAAGCACCGATTACTTCGGACGCTTGGTACCGTACTTCGAACGACCCTGGTTACGGCCTTTGACGCCGGAAGTATCCAAGGAGCCGCGAACGGTGTGGTAACGAACACCTGGCAAGTCTTTTACACGACCGCCACGGATCAAGACCACGCTGTGCTCTTGCAGGTTGTGGCCTTCACCGCCGATGTACGAGGAAACCTCGAAACCGTTGGTCAGACGCACACGGCAGACTTTACGCAGTGCCGAGTTCGGTTTTTTCGGCGTAGTGGTATACACGCGAGTGCATACACCACGACGTTGCGGGCAGTTCTGCAGCGCAGGCACGTCGGATTTCTCGACGATACGCTTACGCGGCTGACGTACCAGCTGGTTGATAGTTGCCATCTACTAGCTCCACTGTTGTCTTTCGACGCTATTTATTTTCAACAAAAGCAATTTGGCAGGGCACGTGCCCTGCCAAATTTAGGGGTGCATGAGTCTAATGAGACTCGCGCGCCCCGTCAAGCTACAGCCTCACTACCGAAGCAACGAGGCTGAGCACTCAACTACCGCTGGAGTTCAGCGCTTCGGTCAGTGCGGCTTCCACCTCACTGGCGCTGACACGTACCGGCTTGTCGGCTTCACGCTTGCGCTTACGCTCAGCATGGTAAGCCAGACCGGTACCGGCCGGGATCAGACGACCCACGACCACGTTCTCTTTCAGGCCGCGCAAGAAGTCGCGCTTGCCAGTAACGGCCGCCTCGGTGAGCACCCGGGTTGTCTCCTGGAACGATGCAGCCGAAATGAACGATTCGGTCGACAACGATGCCTTGGTGATACCCAACAGCACGCGGGTGTACTTGGCAATGAACTTGTCGTCTGCTGCCAGACGCTCGTTCTCACCCAGTACCGCGGTCAGCTCCATCTGATCACCCTTGATGAAGGTGGAGTCACCCGACTCGGCCACTTCGACCTTGCGCAGCATCTGGCGCAGAATGGTCTCGATGTGCTTGTCGTTGATCTTCACACCCTGCAGGCGGTAAACGTCCTGAATCTCGTTGACGATGTACTTGGCCAAGGCGCTGACACCCAACAGACGCAGGATGTCGTGCGGATCACTCGGTCCATCGGAGATGACTTCACCCTTATTGACCTGCTCACCCTCGAACACGTTCAGGTGACGCCACTTCGGAATCAGCTCCTCGTACGGATCGCTGCCGTCGGTCGGCGTAATGACCAGGCGGCGCTTGCCCTTGGTCTCCTTACCGAAGGCAATGGTGCCGCTGATTTCAGCCAGAATAGAGGCTTCTTTCGGACGACGTGCTTCGAACAAGTCGGCAACGCGCGGCAGACCACCAGTGATGTCACGGGTCTTCGAGGTTTCCTGCGGGATACGGGCAATAACATCACCCACACCGACCTGAACACCGTTGGCCACGCCCACCAAGGCGTTAGCCGGCAGGAAGTATTGAGCCGGCACATCGGTACCCGGCAGCAGCAGATCCTTGCCATCAATACCCACCATCTTCACGGCTGGACGGATGTCCTTGCCGGCGGCTGGGCGATCTTTCGGATCCAGCACTTCGATGTTGGTCAGACCGGTCAATTCGTCGGTCTGGCGCTTGATGGTGATGCCTTCTTCCATGCCCACGTAGGTCACGGTACCTTTCATCTCGGTAACGATCGGGTGGGTGTGCGGATCCCACTTGGCGACGATGGCGCCAGCGTCGACCTTGTCACCTTCCTTCACCGAAATAACCGCACCGTAAGGCAGCTTGTAACGCTCACGCTCACGACCGAACTCGTCGGCAATCGCCAGCTCACCGGACCGCGACACGGCTACCAGGTTACCGTCCAGACGCTCAACGTGTTTAAGGTTGTGCAGACGAACCATGCCGCCGTTCTTCACTTGCACGCTATCCGCAGCGGAAGTCCGGCTGGCCGCTCCACCAATGTGGAACGTACGCATGGTCAGCTGGGTTCCCGGCTCACCGATTGATTGAGCAGCGATAACGCCGACCGCTTCACCGATGTTGATCTGGTGACCACGTGCCAGGTCGCGACCGTAGCACTTGGCGCAGATACCGTAGCGGGTCTCGCAGGTAATCGGCGAACGCACGATTACTTCGTCGATGCTGTTCAGCTCGATGAACTCGACCCATTCCTCGTCGACCAGAGTACCGCCAGGCACCAGGAGCTCGTCGCTGCCAGGCTTGAACACGTCATGGGCAATGACTCGGCCCAGGACGCGCTCGCCCAACGGCTCAACCACGTCACCGCCTTCGATGTGCGGAGTCATGAGCAAGCCATGCTCAGTACCACAATCGATCGCGGTAACCACCAGATCCTGGGCCACATCGACCAGGCGACGGGTCAGGTAACCGGAGTTCGCAGTCTTCAATGCGGTATCCGCAAGACCCTTACGAGCACCGTGAGTGGAGATGAAGTACTGCAGAACGCTAAGACCTTCGCGGAAGTTCGCGGTGATCGGCGTTTCGATGATCGAGCCGTCCGGCTTGGCCATCAGACCGCGCATACCGGCGAGCTGACGGATCTGCGCAGCAGAACCCCGCGCACCGGAGTCGGCCATCATGTACATGGAGTTGAAGGACTCCTGCTCGACTTCGTTGCCATGACGGTCGATGACCTTCTCTTTCGAGAGGTTGGCCATCATCGCCTTGGACACTTCGTCGTTGGCCTTGGACCAGAGGTCGATCACCTTATTGTACTTCTCGCCCTGGGTAACCAGGCCAGAGGCGTACTGCGATTCGATCTCTTTGACTTCCTCGGTGGCGGCGTCAATGATCTGCGCCTTCTCATCCGGGATGACGAAGTCATTCACACCGATCGATACACCGGAGATGGTCGAATAGGCGAAACCGGTGTACATCAGCTGGTCAGCGAAGATCACGGTGTCTTTCAAGCCAACAGTGCGGTAGCACTGGTTGATCAGCTTGGAGATCGCCTTCTTCTTCATCGACTGGTTGACCACGTCATAGGACAGGCCATCCGGAACCACCTGGAACAACAGCGCACGACCGACAGTGGTGTCGACGATGCGAGTGTTCTTGGTGATGGTGCCATCACGATCCTTGATGACTTCGTTGATGCGCACTTTGACCTTGGCATGCAGCGAAGCTTCGCCAGCACGGAACACCCGGTCGACTTCCTGCAGGTCAGCGAACACGCGGCCTTCGCCTTTGGCGTTGATCGCTTCACGGGTCATGTAATACAGACCCAAGACCACGTCCTGCGACGGCACGATGATCGGCTCACCGTTGGCTGGCGACAGAATGTTGTTGGTCGACATCATCAGCGCGCGCGCTTCCAGCTGGGCTTCCAGCGTCAGCGGCACGTGCACGGCCATCTGGTCACCGTCGAAGTCGGCGTTGTACGCAGCGCAGACCAGCGGGTGCAGCTGGATCGCTTTACCTTCGATGAGAACCGGCTCAAACGCCTGGATGCCCAGACGGTGAAGGGTCGGTGCGCGGTTGAGCAGTACGGGGTGTTCGCGAATCACTTCGGCGAGCACGTCCCATACTTCCGGCAGCTCACGCTCGACCATCTTCTTCGCGGCCTTGATGGTGGTCGCGAGACCACGCATTTCCAGCTTGCCGAAAATGAACGGCTTGAACAGCTCGAGAGCCATCTTCTTCGGCAGACCGCACTGGTGCAGACGCAGGGTCGGGCCCACGGTAATTACCGAACGACCGGAGTAGTCCACGCGCTTACCGAGCAGGTTCTGCCGGAAGCGACCTTGCTTACCCTTGATCATGTCGGCCAAGGATTTCAGCGGACGCTTGTTCGAGCCAGTGATGGCACGACCGCGACGACCGTTGTCGAGCAGGGCGTCTACAGCTTCCTGCAGCATGCGCTTTTCGTTGCGCACGATGATGTCCGGCGCGGACAGATCGAGCAGGCGCTTCAGGCGGTTGTTACGGTTGATTACGCGGCGATACAGATCGTTGAGATCCGAGGTCGCAAAGCGGCCACCGTCGAGCGGAACCAGCGGACGCAGATCTGGCGGCAGAACCGGCAGAACGGTCAACACCATCCACTCTGGCAAGTTGCCGGAACCCAGGAAGGCTTCCATCAGCTTCAGACGCTTGGACAGCTTTTTGATCTTGGTTTCCGAGTTGGTTTGCGGAATTTCTTCGCGCAGACGGCCAATCTCGAACTCCAGGTCGATGGCATGCAGCAGCTCACGAACGGCCTCGGCACCCATGCGGGCATCGAAGTCGTCACCGAACTCTTCGAGTGCCTCGAAGTACTGCTCATCGTTCAGCAGCTGACCTTTTTCCAAGGTGGTCATGCCCGGATCGATTACCACGTAGCTCTCGAAATAGAGTACGCGTTCGATATCACGCAGGGTCATGTCCATCAGCAGACCGATACGGCTCGGCAGCGATTTGAGGAACCAGATGTGGGCAACCGGCGAAGCCAGTTCGATGTGCGCCATGCGCTCGCGTCGAACCTTGGCCAAGGCCACTTCAACGCCACACTTCTCGCAGATCACACCACGGTGCTTCAAGCGCTTGTACTTACCGCACAGGCACTCGTAATCCTTTACCGGGCCAAAGATCTTGGCGCAGAACAGGCCATCACGCTCAGGTTTGAACGTACGGTAGTTGATGGTTTCCGGCTTTTTAACTTCACCGAACGACCACGAACGGATCATCTCAGGCGAAGCCAATCCGATACGGATGGCGTCGAACTCTTCGACTTGACCCTGGTTTTTCAGCAAATTCAGTAGGTCTTTCAAGGCCTTTCCTCCTGGCGGAGCAGAGAGCGGGCAATGCAGCCCCGCTCTCGATTCGCGTCACGTGTTATTCGGTTTCCAGATCGATGTCGATACCGAGCGAACGGATCTCTTTGATCAGTACGTTGAAGGACTCGGGCATGCCCGGCTCCATACGGTGATCACCGTCCACGATGTTTTTGTACATCTTGGTACGGCCGTTCACGTCATCCGACTTAACGGTCAGCATTTCCTGCAGGGTGTAGGCGGCGCCATAGGCTTCCAGTGCCCAGACCTCCATCTCACCAAAGCGCTGACCACCGAACTGCGCCTTACCACCCAGCGGCTGCTGGGTAACCAGGCTGTAGGAACCCGTGGAACGCGCGTGCATCTTGTCGTCCACCAGGTGGTTCAGTTTCAGCATGTACATGTAGCCAACGGTGGTCGGACGCTCGAACTGGTTACCCGTCCGGCCGTCGATCAGGCGCATCTGACCGCTCTCTGGCAGATCTGCCAGCTTGAGCATGGCCTTGATTTCGCTTTCCTTGGCACCGTCGAACACCGGGGTGGCCATAGGCACGCCGCCGCGCAGGTTCTTCGCCAGGTTGAGGATTTCCTGATCGCTCAGTTCATCCAGGTTTTCCTGACGGCCGCCGATCTCGTTGTAGATCTGCTGCATGAACTTGCGCAACTCGGAGACCTTGCGCTGCTCTTCGAGCATGCGGTTGATCTTCTCGCCCAGCCCTTTAGCCGCAAGGCCCAGGTGGGTTTCGAGGATCTGTCCGACGTTCATCCGCGAAGGTACGCCCAGCGGGTTGAGAACGATGTCGACCGGCGTGCCATGCACGTCGTGCGGCATGTCTTCGACCGGCATGATCACCGAGACCACACCCTTGTTACCGTGACGACCAGCCATCTTGTCGCCCGGCTGGATGCGACGACGGATTGCCAGGTAGACCTTGACGATCTTCAGCACGCCCGGCGCCAGGTCATCGCCCTGCTGCAGCTTGCGCTTCTTGTCTTCGAACTTGTCGTCGAGCAACTGACGGCGGTCGGAGATATAGGCCTGGGCCTTTTCCAACTGCTCGTTCAAGGCGTCGTCGGCCATGCGCAGCTTGAACCACTGACCGTGTTCGAGGCCGTCGAGGAACTCGTCGGTGATCTCTGTGCCTTTCTTCAAACCAGCGCCGCCTTCGGCCTTCTTGCCGACCAAGGCTTCACGCAGACGCTCGAAAGTCGCGCCCTCAACGATGCGGAACTCTTCGTTCAAGTCCTTGCGGATCTCGTCGAGCTGGCTTTTCTCGATGGACAGAGCACGAGCATCACGCTCTACGCCGTCACGAGTGAAGACCTGCACGTCGATAACGGTGCCCTTGGTACCAGTCGGCACACGCAGGGAGGTGTCCTTAACATCGGACGCCTTCTCACCGAAGATCGCACGCAACAGCTTCTCTTCTGGCGTCAGCTGGGTCTCGCCTTTCGGCGTGACCTTGCCAACAAGGATGTCGCCCGCGCCTACTTCGGCACCTACGTAAACGATACCGGCTTCGTCCAGCTTGTTCAGTGCAGCCTCACCGACGTTCGGGATATCAGAGCTGATCTCCTCCGGCCCGAGCTTGGTGTCACGCGCCACACAGGTCAGTTCCTGAATGTGGATCGTGGTGAATCGGTCTTCCTGGACCACACGCTCCGAGAGGAGGATGGAGTCTTCGAAGTTGTAACCGTTCCACGGCATGAACGCGACGCGCATGTTCTGACCCAGCGCCAGTTCACCCATATCGGTGGACGGGCCGTCGGCCAGGATGTCGCTGCGCTCGACCTGATCACCCTTGCTCACCAGCGGACGCTGGTTGATGCAGGTGTTCTGGTTGGAGCGGGTGTATTTGGTCAGGTTATAGATGTCGACACCGGCTTCACCGGTTTCGACTTCGTCATTGTTGACCCGAACCACGATACGGCTGGCGTCGACCGAATCGATCACACCACCGCGACGCGCGACTACGCAAACCCCGGAGTCACGCGCAACGTTGCGCTCCATACCGGTACCGACTAGCGGCTTGTCGCAACGCAGAGTCGGCACAGCCTGACGCTGCATGTTCGAACCCATCAACGCGCGGTTGGCGTCGTCGTGCTCGAGGAACGGAATCAACGAGGCGGCAACCGAAACTACCTGCTTCGGCGAAACGTCCATCAGGGTGACGTCTTCAGGCGCTTTAACGGTGAACTCGTTGAGGTGACGCACGGCCACCAACTCATCGACCAGCTGACCTTTGTCGTTCATCGTGGCCGAAGCCTGGGCGATCACGTGATCGGCCTCTTCGATTGCCGAGAGGAAGACGATTTCGTCAGTCACTAGGGTGTCGTTCACCACACGGTACGGGCTCTCGAGGAAGCCGTACTGGTTGGTACGCGCATAGGCTGCCAGGGAGTTGATCAGACCGATGTTCGGACCTTCCGGCGTTTCGATCGGGCACACGCGGCCGTAATGGGTCGGGTGTACGTCACGGACTTCGAAGCCAGCACGCTCACGCGTCAGACCGCCCGGGCCGAGCGCGGAAACACGGCGCTTGTGGGTGATCTCGGAGAGCGGGTTGTTCTGGTCCATGAACTGCGAAAGCTGGCTGGAACCGAAGAACTCTTTCACCGCCGCCGCAACCGGCTTAGCGTTGATCAGATCCTGCGGCATCAGGCCTTCGCTTTCAGCCATCGACAGGCGCTCTTTAACCGCGCGCTCGACACGTACCAGGCCCACGCGGAACTGGTTCTCGGCCATCTCGCCAACGCAACGGACGCGGCGGTTACCCAAGTGGTCGATGTCGTCGACGATGCCCTTGCCGTTACGGATATCGACCAGGGTCTTGAGAACCGCGACGATATCTTCCTTGCACAGCACGCCCGAACCTTCGATTTCGGTGCGCCCGATACGACGGTTGAACTTCATCCGACCTACTGCAGAAAGGTCATAACGCTCGGGACTGAAGAACAGGTTGTTGAACAGGGTCTCGGCTGCATCCTTGGTTGGCGGCTCGCCAGGACGCATCATGCGGTAAATCTCGACCAGCGCTTCCAGCTGATTGGTAGTGCTGTCGATCTTCAGGGTATCGGAGATGAACGGGCCGCAATCGATATCGTTGGTATACAACGTTTCGATCCGCACAACCTGAGCCTTGACCACTTTGGCCAGGATCTCGACGTTCAGCTCGGTGTTGCACTCCGCGATGATTTCACCGGTCGCCGGATGGACGATGGCCTTGGCACTCGTGCGCCCGATCAGGTAGTCGATCGGCACTTCCAGCTCTTTAGTGCCAGCCTTGTCTAGCTGATTGATATGGCGCGCGGTAATCCGACGGCCCTGCTCGACGATGATCTTGCCTTTCTCGTCCTTGATATCGAGAACGGCGATTTCACCACGCAGGCGATGCGGTACCAGTTCCAGGTTGAGGGTTTCACCCTTCACATGGAAAACGTTGGTCGCATAGAAAGCGTCCAGCACTTCTTCAGTGCTGTAACCCAGCGCACGCAACAGAACCGAAGCCGGTAACTTGCGGCGACGGTCGATACGCACGAATACGGCGTCCTTCGGATCGAACTCGAAGTCCAGCCAGGAGCCGCGGTAAGGAATGACGCGCGCCGAGTACAGCAGCTTACCCGAGCTGTGCGTCTTGCCACGGTCGTGATCGAAGAACACGCCTGGGGAGCGATGCAACTGGGAGACGATAACGCGCTCGGTACCGTTGATAACGAAGGTACCGTTCTCGGTCATCAGGGGGATTTCCCCCATGTAAACTTCTTGCTCTTTAATATCCTTGATCGCTTTGTTCGACGATTCTTTGTCGAAAATGATCAGACGCACTTTCACCCGCAGCGGCACCGCGAATGTCACGCCGCGCAACACGCACTCTTTTACGTCAAATGCCGGATCGCCCAAGCGATAACCAACATACTCCAGGGCCGCATTGCCGGAGTAGCTGATGATCGGGAAAACGGACTTGAAGGCCGCATGCAGGCCGATGTCACGAAACTGGTCCTTGGTCGCTCCCGCCTGCAGGAATTCGCGATACGAATCCAGCTGGATGGCCAGGAGATAAGGCACATCCATGACATCCGGCAACTTGCTAAAGTCCTTGCGGATACGTTTTTTCTCAGTATATGAGTAAGCCATCAGCGTTCCCCAGCTTGGTCACCTGCTTATTTGGCCTCTCCGATGGGAGCAGCCAGAAACTCTTGCAAACCCTTTGGTTTGCGCCACCACTTAGGGTGGGTTGTTCCCATTGAGGGCCGACTAGTGATTAGCCGACCTACAACGGAAAAAGGCCGGTGGCAAAAGCCACCAGCCATCAGCCTTACGCGAGTCGCTCAGGCTGTAGACGCAAGGTCGTCGCTTACTTGAGCTCGACTTTAGCGCCAGCATCTTCCAGGACCTTGACTGCAGCTGCAGCTTCGTCCTTCGAAACACCTTCTTTGACAACGCCAGGAGCGCCATCTACTACGGCCTTAGCTTCTTTCAGACCCAGACCGGTCAGTTCACGAACAGCCTTGATCACGTTTACTTTCTTCTCGCCAGCTTCCAGCAGCACGACGTTGAATTCGGTTTGCTCTTCAGCTACAGCAGCAACGGCAGCAGCCGGGCCAGCAGCAGCAGCGGCAGTAACACCGAACTTCTCTTCCATTGCCTTGATCAGTTCAACAACCTGCATCACGGACATGTCGGAAACGGCGTTGATGATGTCTTCGTTGGTCAGAGCCATGACTCTAAATTCCTGTATTGGGGGACAGCCTTCGCGGCCATCAAATTAAACAAATAAGATTGAAAGACGACGCAGCCAGCCTTAGGCCGCTGCAGCTTCTTTCTGGTCGCGAACAGCCGCCAAAGTACGAACGAACTTGCTGGTAGCGCCTTGCATCACGCTCATCAGCTGAGAAATCGCTTCGTTGTAAGTCGGCAGAGTTGCCAGTACGTCGATCTGATTGGCTGCGAGGAACTGACCCTCGAACGAAGCTGCCTTGATCTCGAACTTGCTCTGACCCTTGGCGAAATCCTTGAAAATACGAGCAGCAGCGCCCGGATGTTCGTTGGAGAACGCAATCAGGGTCGGGCCTTTGAACACGTCGTTGAGCACGTCAAACTGAGTACCCTCAACGGCGCGGCGCAGCAGGGTGTTACGCACGACTTTCACGTACACACCAGATGCGCGGGCCTCTTTACGGAGTCCGGTCATTGCAGCTACGGTCACGCCACGGGCATCAGCCACGACAGCGGACAGGGCAGCTTTGGCAGCCTCGTTGACTTCAGCGACGATGGCCTTTTTGTCTTCGAGTTTAATTGCCACGGGTTTACTCCTGGATGTTACCGTTTCGTCCAACCGAAGCTGGACGGCGTTTTGGTGTCTGATTCGGTAAGAATCGGGAGCACCATCTGCGTAGGCTGCCGGAGATCACTCTCCGGGTTTAAGGCTTGCACCACCTACGGTCTTGGATAGCCCCCGCCAGGCAGGGACCCCAATTTTGCAGGCTGACGCAATCACTTGCGCCAGCCGAATTCATTACGCGTCGAGCGAAGCTTGGTCGATAACCAGACCAGGACCCATTGTGGTGCTCAGGGTCACGCGCTTGACGTAGATGCCTTTCGAAGTCGACGGCTTGAGACGCTTCAGATCGGAGATCAGCGCTTCAACGTTCTGCTTCAGCTTCTCGGCATCGAAGCCAACCTTGCCCACGGAACCGTGGATGATACCGTTTTTGTCGGTACGGAAACGTACCTGACCAGCCTTGGCATTGCGCACTGCAGTGGCAACGTCTGGAGTCACGGTACCTACTTTCGGGTTCGGCATCAGGCCGCGCGGACCGAGAATCTGACCCAACTGACCAACAACGCGCATGGCATCCGGGGATGCGATGACTACGTCATAGTTCAGGTCGCCGCCTTTCATTTCAGCAGCCAGTTCATCCATACCCACGCGATCAGCACCAGCAGCCAGAGCAGCTTCAGCTGCAGGGCCCTGGGTGAACACGGCAACGCGAACGCTTTTGCCCGAACCATTCGGCAGCACGGTAGCACCACGTACAACCTGGTCGGATTTACGCGGATCAACGCCCAGGTTCACAGCGACATCAACAGATTCGGAGAACTTGACAGTCGACAATTCAGCCAGAAGGGTGGCAGCTTCAGAAAAGTTGTAAGCCTTACCGGCTTCAATTTTCTCAGCGATTGCCTTTTGACGCTTAGTCAGCTTAGCCATTACACACCCTCCACGTTGAGGCCCATGCTACGAGCAGAGCCGGCGATTGTACGCACGGCAGCATCCATATCAGCGGAAGTCAGATCAGCCTGCTTGGTCTTGGCGATCTCTTCCAGCTGGGCACGGGTCACAGTGCCAACCTTTACGGTGTTCGGACGAGCCGAACCGCTGGTCAGGCCCGCAGCCTTCTTCAGCAGAACCGAAGCCGGGGTGCTTTTGGTTTCAAAGGTAAAACTGCGGTCGCTGTACACAGTGATGATCACTGGGGTTGGCAGACCGGGCTCCATACCCTGGGTCCTGGCGTTGAACGCCTTGCAGAACTCCATGATGTTCACGCCATGCTGACCCAATGCCGGACCTACTGGCGGACTCGGGTTAGCCTGTGCAGCCTTTACTTGCAGCTTGATATAAGCCGTTATTTTCTTAGCCATGAGCTACTCCAATTACGGGTTCTAGCGCCTTACGGCTCCCCGATGATTTACGTATTTATCCCAGTGACGACAAAACCCCGCAGCTTGTGACTGCGGGGTAAGGGATGCTTGTGTCAGTTACGCCTTTTCGACCTGACTGAACTCCAGCTCGACCGGAGTGGAGCGACCGAAAATAGTCACCGCCACCTGGATACGGCTTTTCTCATAATTCACTTCTTCGACTACACCACTAAAGTCGGCGAACGGCCCGTCAACGACGCGAACCATCTCACCCGGCTCAAATAGGGTCTTCGGCTTGGGCTTATCGCCACTGTCAGCGACGCGACGCAAGATGGCATCTGCTTCCTTGTCGGTAATGGCTGCCGGCTTATCCGCAGTTCCACCGATGAAGCCCATGACCCGAGGCGTATCCTTGACCAAGTGCCAAGTGCCTTCGTTCATGTCCATCTGCACCAACACATAACCAGGAAAAAATTTGCGCTCGCTTTTGCGCTTCTGGCCATTGCGCATCTCCACTACTTCTTCAGTAGGGACCAGAATCTCACCGAAACCATCTTCCATACCGGCGAGCTTTACACGCTCGATCAACGAGCGCATCACATGCTTCTCGTAACCCGAGTAAGCATGCACAACGTACCAACGCTTAGCCACGGGACACCTTTAACCGACTACAAACGAAACAAGCCAACCGAGCAAGGTATCTAAACCCCACAACAGCAGCGCCATAACCAGAACAACAGCCACGACAATCAACGTAGTCTGCGTGGTTTCCTGGCGGGTTGGCCAAACGACCTTACGAATCTCAATGCGCGCTTCTTTTGCCAGCTCGGAAAAAGCCTGCCCCCTGGCCGTCTGCAGCGCGACAGCGCCGGCAACGATCGCAAGGACAAGCAAGGCCAGCACACGGTACAGGATTGGCTCAGCAGAAAAGTACTGATTACCAACCACGCCCGCCACTACCAAAGCGGAGACCACAACCCACTTCAGCAGATCAAAGCGCGAATCTTTGGCTTCAGCCTTAACAGTCATTTACGAGGATCCTGTAAGAAGACACGCCAAATTCGTTAGAAAATGGCAGGTCAGGAGGGAATCGAACCCCCAACCTGCGGTTTTGGAGACCGCCGCTCTGCCAATTGAGCTACTGACCTAATACTAAAATCAGGCCGACCATTATGCCGACCTGAGAGGGACAGATCAACCGATTACTCGATGATCTTGGCAACCACGCCGGCACCAACGGTACGGCCGCCTTCGCGAATCGCGAAACGCAGACCATCTTCCATGGCGATCGACTTGATCAGGGTAACAACCATTTTCACGTTGTCGCCCGGCATTACCATTTCAACGCCTTCCGGCAGCTCGCAGTTACCGGTTACGTCGGTAGTGCGGAAGTAGAACTGCGGACGGTAGCCCTTGAAGAACGGAGTATGACGACCGCCTTCATCCTTGCTCAGGACATAGACTTCTGCTTCAAACTTGGTGTGCGGCTTAACACTACCCGGCTTGGCCAGAATCTGACCACGCTCGACGTCGTCACGCTTGGTGCCACGCAGCAAGATACCGCAGTTCTCACCCGCACGACCTTCGTCGAGCAGCTTGCGGAACATCTCAACACCTGTACAGATGGTCTTGACGGTAGGACGCAGGCCTACAATCTCAACTTCTTCCTGGATCTTGATGATGCCGCGCTCGATACGACCAGTCACAACGGTACCGCGACCAGAGATCGAGAACACGTCTTCAACAGGCATCAGGAACGGCTTGTCGATAACGCGTACCGGATCCGGAATATAGGTATCCAGAGTCTCAACCAGCTTGCGCACGGCTGTGGTACCCATCTCGTTGTCGTCCTGGCCATTCAGGGCCATCAACGCCGAACCGATGATGATCGGAGTGTCGTCGCCTGGGAAGTCATACATCGACAGCAGGTCACGCACTTCCATCTCAACCAGTTCCAGCAGCTCAGCGTCATCCACCATGTCAGCCTTGTTCAGGAAGACCACGATGTAAGGAACGCCGACCTGACGGGACAGCAGGATGTGCTCGCGAGTCTGAGGCATCGGGCCGTCGGCAGCGGAGCAAACCAGAATAGCGCCATCCATCTGCGCAGCACCGGTGATCATGTTCTTCACATAGTCAGCGTGGCCCGGGCAATCTACGTGAGCGTAGTGACGGATGTTGGAATCGTACTCAACGTGGGAAGTGTTGATGGTGATACCACGAGCTTTTTCTTCCGGAGCGCTGTCGATCTGCGCGAAATCACGTACGGCGCCACCGAAAGCTTCGGCACACACCTTGGTCAGCGCAGCAGTCAGAGTAGTCTTGCCGTGGTCGACGTGGCCGATAGTACCTACGTTAACGTGCGGCTTATTACGTTCAAACTTTTCTTTAGCCATCTCGACTGCCTCCAAGCGAAGAATTAAGCAAGTCATACCGCCATTAAAACAAAGGCAGATACTTTCATATCTGCCTTTGCTGAATGGAGCTCATGAGCGGACTCGAACCGCTGACCTCACCCTTACCAAGGGTGTGCTCTACCAGCTGAGCTACATGAGCGTTACACATTGCGCCAACCACAAACATGGAGCGGGTAGCGGGAATCGAACCCGCATCATCAGCTTGGAAGGCTGAGGTTCTACCACTGAACTATACCCGCTGAGCTTGTAGCTCACGCTAAATCTGGTGGAGGGAGAAGGATTCGAACCTTCGAAGTCGATGACGTCAGATTTACAGTCTGATCCCTTTGGCCACTCGGGAATCCCTCCAAAAGGAGGCGGCATTCTCTTTAGAAGCCACCCTACTGTCAAGCAATTTCTCATTAAAAACCTGAGGTTAGCTGCACTGACAGTAACTCTGCAGATTTGCCGTTAAAGCCACTCTGCGAAGCGGGCGCCATTCTATGCAATCTAACGAGCGGTTGCAATGCTTTCGCACGGCATTAATTGATGCTGCAACCCATTGAAGTCAAAAGCCAAACTCTCCAACAGCGAATCGCTGACCAATTGACGGCTTTCGGGCGAGATTCGCACCCAATAGCTTCGATGAGAACGCGGCAATTCCCTCAACTCGGAGTCGTAACCAGCATCACGCAGACGCTGCATCACCCCCCTTGCCGAGTCCTCACGCGGAAAAATCCCCAGCGATATTCCGTTAGCCAAATCTCCCTGGGTGATGATGTAGCTGTCTATCTTCCTCGCCTGCAACTCTTTCAATTGCCGAAGCGAGGCCTGGCGTGAAGCCAGTGGCGGTAAATACACCCAATACTCGACTTCTGCTGCGGCATCCATCGCTTGCACGCGCGAGCGAATATCGAGGCTGACAAGCCGCTGCTCTACTGCAGCAGCTGAAGACTCCGACTCAAAGTCTCCGAGGAAAAGACAGACTGCCCCAGCGACCACAGGCGGCGCCTGATCAAGCCGCACAGGCTCATCAGACTCACTCAACAGCTGAATATCGCGCTTACTGTCTTGGACAAGGGCCAGCGGGGCAACCTCTTTAGGACGCAATGGCGCCTGCTGCTGGTTCCACACGTAATAGAACAGATTCAATACAATCAACAGCAAGAACATCCAGCGCATGCATGACCTCAACGCAACGGACAGGCGATTGCCAATCCGATAAAGACCAGGTCAGGGACTACTTGAGCACCCGGCAATAGGTTGACCACCAAAGAAGCATCACCCCCCGTCAGGAAGACCACGAAACGCCCCCCCCAGTAGTCGCGAGCCATATCCAGCTGGGTATGAACAAACCCCTGCAGCATCAATGAGCAACCGCGCTCAACCGCCTCAGCCGTTGTGCGCCCGGGCGCAAAGCCCTGCATCGCCTGCGTGGCAAGTCGATCGTCATAACGCGTTCGGCGAGTGTGTGTGTGCAATTGATTACGCATCAAAGGCACACCAGGGCAAATAAAACCGCCAAGGTGTCGACCATCAGCATCAACAAAGTCAGAGGTCACGGCAGTGCCCAAGTCTAGTACCAAGCACGCCTGACGAGCTTGCTGGTATGCAGCAACCAGCGCAAGCCAGCGATCAAGCCCTAGACGCTCATACTGCTCATACCCATTACGCACACCGGCCAACTCCACGGCCGCATGCGCACAAACACACTCTATGCCAAATGCTCGCTCGAGCGCATCGACAAGACGCGTTGTTTCTTCATCCGAGCGCACACTTACCAAACGACAAGCACGCAGATTGAGCAACTGCTGCTGCACGGCCTGAATAAGCTCTTCATCGGTACCAACAACACCGCCACAGCCCGCACTCACGCCACTTTCTGTGACGATCCGCCATTTGATAAAGCTATTTCCACAATCGAGCTCAAGAATCATCATTCAACCTCAAACTGAGCTCTCCACCACTAAAGCTTTGCTCTACCCCGGCAACCCGCAAGCGAATGGCACCCGTCTGGTCGACGCCCAACACCACCCCCTCAACCGGACTGGCACCCATGGTGAGCTTCACATGACGCCCCTGCCATAGATGATTTTCTTCCCACTCAGCCCTCAAAACCGAAAAGCCATGCTTTTCATGCACACCTAGATACAGTGATAACTGGCGATTAAGCTCAAAAACAAACTCATTGCGATCGACCAGGCTCCCGAGCTCTGAACGCATTGACGTCCACGGCTGATCGATATCACCCTTCTCAGCGAGCATGTTCACATTGACTCCGATACCTATCACCACGTGACATACATCAGCCGGATCGCCAGACAACTCAAGGAGAATACCCGCTATCTTGCGGCCATCGACCAATACATCGTTAGGCCACTTCAACCCCGCAGCTACCACCCCGACTGAACGCAGCGCACGAAGCAGAGCCAAGCCCACAACGAGGCTCAACCCCTCAAGCTGACGCATACCGCCATTCACTTGAAGCGCCAGGCTGTAATAGAGGTTCTCACCAAAGGGGCTCACCCAATTACGCCCTCGACGCCCCCGCCCAGAGGTCTGGCGCTCCGCCATTACGATAAAAGGCGGCACCTGACCGCTCACCAAACGCCTCAATACCTCTGCATTAGTCGAATCCACAGTGGGCAGAATACTTAATGGCCAGCCCCCTGCAGACTCACTGGCAGGCAGAACATCCTCATCCAATAGAACAAGCTGACTCTCCAAGCGGTATCCACGCCCACGGACTCTATGAACAGGCAAGGCTAACTCAGCCTCCAAGGACTTTAATTGCTTCCATATCGCTGAGCGACTGACACCCAAGGCGGCGCCTAGCGCTTCGCCCGAATGAAAACGTCCATCTTGAAGCAGCCTTAGTAGTGGCAACATGCTGATCTCACTGGGTTGCAAGGCACGCATGATAACGGCGCGCCTACAGGTTGTGAAACTGCGCGAAAAACCCGGCTAGAGCGCGACACGCCTATTCAATTGAAGGAAGCGCAACGTGCCGCATAGCATGGCCCTTTCGCATCACCTCATTCATCATTTCGTTTGAAATCTGATATCGAAGCCTTTACAGGGGTGCATAACCAGGTACCAGGAAATGGCATTTAGCTGTTCTTGGTCGTGCCCCGACAAGGCCGGCTCCTTGGACAGGTACTTGCAAATTAGGCCTTGGCTTCCACCAATGCTGTCTCAGTCGAGGCGGTGCAGCATCGCCAGTATCTCGCTCAGCGCCGGCCCGTCCATCGCCCGGCTAGAGGTGCTGCGTACCCCCATCTCGCGCAACTGCTCGAGCAAAGCGGTTTTATGCTTGCCTGGGAAAGACAAAGCCAGCACATAGAGCACCGCCTTGTAGGCATCCGGCAGGGCGGCAAGCCCGAAAGGGGTCACAGGGGCGGACATCGGCAAACTCCAGCCTCAGAAGGAACAACAGGACGCGAGATATTAACAAACCGCAGGGTTGAGCGAGCGCAAGGCTGCTGGGATTGATATTTCCGGCGCGCAAAGACAAACCCCCCACCTGCTCACGCAGATGGGGGGTTTGGAATATAAGCTTGACGATGACCTACTCTCACATGGGGAAACCCCACACTACCATCGGCGATGCATCGTTTCACTACTGAGTTCGGGATGGGATCAGGTGGTTCCA
>NZ_JAJISP010000005.1 GCF_022132145.1 Pseudomonas sp. MMS21 TM103
CCCGGTGGCCGCGTTGTAGCCGGTCACCGTCAAGGTACCGTTCGTACCGGCAAAGGTGCTGCCGGCCAGGCTGCCGATGGCTACGGTCACGCCATTGATGGTCACGCTCTGGATATCGTCCAGGCCGTCGGCGTCGCTCAGGGTCAAGGTGCCGCTGGCAAACTCGCCGTTGCCGGCGGCATTGGAGCCGCTGGCCAAGCCGGCTTCGAACACCTGATCGTTACCCCCTTTGTTGCCCGGATCGACGCTGATGCCGGGGATGTCGTTGCTGCCGGTGATGGTGATGCTCAGGGTCGCGGTATCGGTATCGCCGTCGGCGTCCTGCATGGTGTAGGTGAAGGTCTCGGTCAGGGTTTCACCGCTGTCCAGCGCCTGCACCGCCGGATTGGCGTTGTTCAGGGTGTAGCTGTAGGTGCCGTTGCCGGTGTCGCTGAAGGTGCCGTAGCTGGCCGCGGTGCTGCTCCAGGACACGAAGCTGTTCGGGGTGTCCGCGCCCGGCTGGCCGTTGGCATGCAGGTCGTTGTCCAGCACGCTGCCGGTGATCGGCGCTACGGAGTCCTCACTGAGGCTGTTGCCGTCGTCCACCGCGTTCGGCGCATCGTCGAAGATATCGATGACGAGAGTTGTAGGCGCCGAGGACAGCGTGCCGTCCGAGGCGCTCAGCGTGAATACACCGGCTCCGATATCGGCGCTGTGGCTGAAGGAACTGGTCAGCTCAAAGCTGTAGCTGACCACCCCAGTGGCACTGTCGTAGCCGGTGATGGTGAGCGTGCCATGCTCACCGACGAAACTTGCGCCCACCAGACTAACGATGGGCACCGTCATGCCGTTAATGGTGAGGCTCTGCAGAACGCTTGTCCCATCGGGATGCGCCAACGTGAAGGTGCCGCTGACGAACTCCCCGTCCGAATCCGCATTCGACCCCGTCGCCAAGGCGGACTCGAACACCGTCTGACGTTCACCCAAAATGATCTGAGGAGTACTCGGCGCTATATCCGCCGCCTCGATATCCGGATCGGGAAACTGCGGAATGAAACCCAGGCCCTCGGTAGGGAAGCCAATGACCGGGTCGAGCGCACCCGCAGTTTCGTCCAGCAAGACGAAGGAATGCCCGCCGCCGGCATTACCAGCGGCACCGGCACCAGGCCCCGCGGCCGTGGCAGCCAAGCTGGCGGTCGGATCCTCACCCGCCTCGATGGCAGCCTGCAACTGCTCGACCTCAGCAAGGTCCTGGGCGCTGGGTGCGCTTTCCACGCCTTGGGCCGCGGCAGCCGAACCGTCGCCACGAGCGCCCGCCAGCAGTTGCGTGTCGAGCATCAGGTTGCTGTCGCGGCCGAGGGTCAACTCCCCTCCTCCGACCAAGGCGATGGCAACTGCACCGCTCGCACCGGTAACCAACTGCTCACCGGCAAACACCCGATCACCTTCTGCCAGAGTTCGACGCTCTCCATTGCCAGCTACCGCAAAAACCTCGCCGATAACCTGACTGACGACACCAATCAAAGTAGCCATGATTTCTTCCTCACCGCAGCTGCCGACCAGCGTCGACATGCCTGAAAAGAGTCAAGACACCACTGCGACTTTGGGGCGCTGCTCAAGAGGCGACTGAGTGAAGTGAAATGGCAGGAGCAATCAAAAAAACCATGCACGACAAAATAATGTCGCGTTCTCCACCGCAGTACTACGCCTATTCAGAAACCCGCCCTACGCGTTGTAAGTCGTGCTTGACCGCCTATTCCGTTTGCCATGCAACAGACTGTTAACCAATTAATACATGGCTCATACAAGAAACAATGTGCTGCTTTTCCCTGGCTGCATAAGATTTTTTCTTCATAAACCTTGTGACAAATTTTTCTTAGCCTCTGCATAAAGATGTTCTTAGCTCTACTGTTACAAGAGTGGAACAGTTGCACCGGGGCTTTTGCCAGAAAATTGGCGACAAAAATAGAATACCTATCAAGGAGATTCATCACATGCGCGCTTTAAATCCGCTGTGGAGCAGTATGTTACTGGCCCTGGCCTGCACTCAGACTCAAGCAATGACCCTCTCGGAAGCGATTCAAAGCACCCTGGACAATCACCCGGAAATCCATGCGGGGATCAACAACCGTCTTTCGTCGGATGAAGAAGTGAAGATGGCCAAAGGTGGCTACCTGCCGACAGTCGATCTGCTGGTCGGCTACGGTCGGGAACACACCGATAGCCCGAGCACCCGCGCACAGGGTGGCCATAACACCGAAACACTCAACGCGCGCAACGCCGAACTGCGTCTACGGCAGATGCTGTTCGATGGTTTCAATACCCCCAATGAAGTCGCGCGAACCGAAGCGGTAGTGAATTCGCGGGCCTACCGGTTACTTGGCACGACAGAAAGCCTGGCGCTGCGCACCGTGGAGGTTTATCTGGATATCCTGAAACGCCGTGAACTGGTCGACCTAGCAAAAAACAATCTGCTTGCCCACCATCGCATCACCGATCAAATCGACCTGCGCAGTCGTCAAGGCGTCGGCAGCACAGCCGATTTCGACCAATCCAACGCACGCTTGGCCCTGGCGGAAAACAACCTCTACACCGAGCAGGTCAATCTAGCGGATGCCAAGGCGAACTTCATCAGCATTACCGGGCTCATGCCAGACGAACTGGTAGCCCCGGTCTCGGTCCGCAGCGCCTTACCAGTAGACTTGAACGCTGCCCGGCAGGCAGTTATGCAAAACAACCCCTACCTGAAATCAGCGCAAGCCGACGTGCAGGCCGCAGAGCAGCAATATGAGGTTGCCAAGTCCCCATTCTACCCACGCTTCGATGTCGAACTGGCGACCAACGCCGATGACAACATCCAGGGCGATGAAGGCCACTACAACAGTTGGCGCGCCGCAGTGGTGATGAACTACAACCTGTTCAACGGCATGCGCGACAAGGCACGCCTGCAATCCTCCGCCCACCAGATCAACGAATCGATGGACATTCGCAACAACGCGCTGCGCGTGCTCAACGAAAATCTGGCGCTAGCCTGGAACGCCATGGACAACGCTCGCCTGCAAACACCGAAAGCGCGCGACTATGCTGACTACAACACACGGGTTCGCGAGGCATATCAGCAGCAATTCAGCTTGAGCCAGCGCACCCTGCTCGACGTGCTGGACAGTGAGAACGAACTCTTCACCGCCAACCGTCGCTACGCCGAAGTGCGCTACACCGAAGAGTTCGCCATGTACCGCGTGCTTGCTGCCATGGGCGATTTGTTGCGCCACCAGCAAGTGATTGTGCCGACCGAGGCAGTAGCCCTTTCCGATGTAAAGACCGAGGCACGCCTACCGGCAATGAAGTAATACCGGTCAAGGAGCAGTAACCGTGACGACAATGGAAAGGACTGGACCCGCCAGCGATCCACGCTTGAGTCATGACGACCCATTGCTCGATGGCCTGCTGATCCTCTGCAAGCTCCACGGTTGTAGTGCCAGCCGTGGCAGCCTGAGCGCTGGATTGCCGATGTCCAAGCAACGCCTGAGCGCCGACCTGCTACCTCGCGCAGCAGCACGGGCCGGCTTGCAAGGTCGCTTGCTAAGCCGCGAACTGAATGCCATTTCCGCTCTGAACCTGCCAGTACTGTTATTGCTCAAGAACGGCCGCAGCGCAGTCCTGCGCAAGTGGCTGGCCAACGATCAGGCGCTAATTCTGCCGTGCGAAGCAGACGGTGGTGAACAGCGCGTTACGCGCGAGCAACTGGCCGAGGGTTACAGTGGGCAGGCGTTCTTCGCCCGGCCACGACATGAGCTGGAAGACGCTCGTTCACCACTGCTGCCACGCATCGATGCCTGGTTCCGCGACACCCTCAAGCTGTCCCGCGGGCTGTATACCGATGCCATGCTGGCCAGCCTGCTGGTCAACGTGCTTGGCCTGATGGTGCCTCTGTTCGTCATGCAGACCTACGACCGCGTGGTGCCCAACCAAGCCACCTCCACTCTCTGGGTGCTGGCCATCGGCCTGTTCATCGGCACCTCCTTTGAACTGCTGCTGCGGGTGCTGCGCGCCAATCTGCTGGACAGCGCCGGCAAGAAGACCGATGTGGTGCTTTCGGCCACCCTGTTCCAACGCATCACCGGCATGTCCATGAAGGCGCGCCCGGCCTCTATCGGCGGCTTCGCGCAGAACATCCATGACTTCCAAGGCCTGCGCGAGTTCCTTACCGCAGTGACCCTGACCAGCCTGATCGACCTGCCCTTCGCCCTGTTGATGATTATGGTGATCGGATTGTTTGGCGGTGCGTTGGTCGCCATTCCGCTGCTGGCCTTTCCACTCACGGCAATCTTCGCCCTGATCATTCAGAGCCGCCTGCGCGACACCGTGCAACGCAGCCTGGCATTAGGTGCGGAGCGCCAGGCACTGTTGATCGAAACCCTCGGCGGCCTGGAAACCCTCAAGGCCTGCGGCGCAGAAAGCGAACGCCAACACCAATGGGAAACCACCCATGGCGCCCTGACCCGGCTGGATGCACACGCCCGCTTCCTCTCATCCCTGGCCACCAACGGCACCTTGTTTCTCCAGCAGTGCGCAGGCATGGCCATCATCATCGCCGGGGTCTACGCGATCATCGCTGGCGACATGAGTGTCGGTGCGCTGATCGCCTGCTACATGCTCAATAGCCGGGTGCTGGCCCCGCTCGGCCAGGTTGCCGGACTCATCACCCGCTACCAGCAGGCGCGCCTGACCATGAAAAGTACCGACGCCCTGATGGGACTGCCACAAGAACGCCAGAGCCAGCAGCGACCGCTGGAACGTACCTTGCTGAAGGGGGCCCTCGATGTGCGTCAGGTCAGCTTCAGCTACCCCGGACAGAGCAGTCCGGCACTGGCCAAGGTCAGCCTGCGCCTGAACGCTGGCGAGCGCGTCGGCATCATCGGCCGCAGCGGCTCGGGCAAGAGCACCCTGGCGCGCCTGCTGATGGGCTTCTACACGCCGGACGAAGGGCAAATCCTGCTCGACGGCCTGGACCTGCGCCAGCTCGACGTAGCCGACCTGCGCCACCAGATCGGCTACGTTGCTCACGACCTGCCATTATTGGCTGGCAGCCTGCGCGACAACCTGACTCTCGGCGCACGCTATGTCAGCGACGCGCGCATGCTCGAAGTGGCCGAAATGACCGGTGTCAGTGAACTGGCTCGGCAACACCCGCAAGGCTTCGATCGCCCGGTCGGCGAACGTGGCCAACAACTTTCTGGTGGCCAGCGCCAAGCCGTGCTGCTGGCCCGCGCTCTGCTGCTTGATCCGCAAATCCTGGTGTTCGACGAGCCGACCAGCGCGATGGACAATACCAGCGAGGAAATTCTGCGCAGCCGCCTGCATACCTGGGTCCAAGGTAAAACCATGCTGCTGATTACCCACCGCAGCTCGATGCTCAGCCTGGTCGATCGCCTGGTGGTGCTGGACAACGGCCACATCGTCGCCGATGGCCCGAAAGAGGTGGTGATCGAAGCCTTGCGCAAGGGCCGCGTCGGCCCGACAGCGGTATAGGAAGGTACCTATGCAACCGCATCAAGCCATCCTCGCCTACTTCGCCAGCCTGGGCCGGCGCAAGCAGGACACAGAGTTCATGCCGGAGGTCGAGGGCGCGATTCTCGAGGATTCGCCCTGGATGTCGCGAATCACCATTTGGGTGGTCTGTGCTTGCCTGATCGCGGCCTTGCTCTGGGCCCATTTTGCCGTGCTCGAAGAAGTCACCACCGGCGAGGGCAAAGCGATTCCCTCGAGCAAAATCCAGGTCATCCAGAACCTCGAGGGCGGCATCGTCAGTGAGATATTCGTGCGCGAAGGCCAGCTGGTAAACAAGGACGATGTATTGCTGCGCCTCGACGACACCCGCTTTCTCTCGAACAAGGGCGAAACTGAAGCCGACCGCCTGGCGCTGATTGCCCGCATCGAACGACTGACCGCCGAAGCCGAAGGCCGGGCCATCGCCATGCCCGAAGAAATCACCCGCACGGCAGCGCAACTGGCCGAGGACGAACTGGCACTCTATGACTCGCGACAACAGCGCCTGCACAGCGAACAACGCACCCTCGGCGAACAGCTGCTGCAAAAAAGCCAGGAGCTCGCGGAATTCCGCTCCAAGGCTCGGCAATACCGCTCCAGCCTGGGCCTGATCCAGCAAGAGCTGAACATGTCGCAACCCCTGGTAGCCGCCGGGGCAATTTCCCAGGTGGAAATACTCCGCCTGCGTCGAAGCGCAGTCGAAGTGCGTGGTTCACTGGATGCCACGACCCTGGCCATCCCCAGAGCGGAAGCGGCGGTCAACGAGATCAAGAGCAAGATCGAGGAATCCGAGCTGGGCTTTCGCTCAGACGCCTTCAATGAGCTTAATGATGCCCGCACCGAACTTAAGAAAATCACCGCCACCAGTTCGGCCATTCAGGACCGGGTCAGCCGTACCACCGTGGTGTCTCCGGTCAACGGCATCATCAAACAGCTGAAGATCAACACCATTGGCGGCGTCGTCCAGCCGGGCAGCGACATGTTGGAAATAGTACCGTTGGAGGACAATCTGCTGATAGAGGCCAAGGTGCGCCCGCAGGATGTGGCCTTTCTCCATCCAGGGCAGAAGGCCATGGTCAAGTTCAGCGCCTACGACTACACCATCTATGGCGGACTCAAGGCCAACCTGGAACTGATCAGCGCCGACACCATCACCGATGAAGAAGGCAAGAGTTTCTACCTGATCCAGCTACGTACCGATAAAAGCCACTTGGGCAGCGATGAGCACCCATTACTGATCATTCCCGGCATGATCGCCACCGTAGACATCATTACCGGCGAGAAAAGCGTGCTGGACTACCTGCTCAAACCCGTGCTCAAGGCCCGCGCTGAAGCATTGCGCGAGCGCTGAAGCGGGGGCATTTCGTAAGCAGCCAGCGCTTGCACACCGCAGCCGGGCCTGGACTTCGGAGGGAGCGGACGTTTCTGCAAATCGATGCCGTGGCCGCAGCCCCCTTCACGGATGGATCTGCTCCTACCTGGCTGCAATCCCCTCGTAGAGCCCATGTCCCCATTCAAGCGGGGAAGGCTCTCAAGTCATGCCCAGCTCCCCAGGTGCATCCGCGTAACCCTGCCCGCGCCCTCAACCACGCTGATGATTGCGCCGAAACGTCTCAGCACCCATCGCCTCGATCTGCCCTTCGATCAAGGCCTCGAACGGCTTGAGCAACGCATCGAATTGCGCCGGCGCCTCCAGGATATCCAGCGCACTGACAACCGCCTCGACAGTCGACAAAGCCCCCGGCATCGGCGCCTTGCGCAACCGATAGCGCGACTCCAGCCCATCCATCAGGGTCACCCGTGGCAACGCCGCCAGCAGCGGATTGCAATGCAGCAGTTTGCGCGCCTTGCGCCAGGTGCCATCGGGCACTATCAACAGCGCCGGCAACCCGTCCAGCTGCGTCGCGAACTGCGGCAAAGGCTGAGCCTGCTCCCCGGGAAACAGCAAACACGCCCGATAACCGGTCTGCGCCAACAGCGCCGGCAAGTCCTCGAACACCTCGCCAACGCGCAGCTCGGCATTGCTCAGGCCCAGCGCCGCCAAGCGTGCGGTATTCAACGCATGCCTGACTTCGCTCGGGTGCTGCAGAATCAGCACCCGTGTGCGGCTCGACAACCGGGGAATCAGCGCACATAAACAGTGGTCTAGCGGGCGACTACAGCGCGGGCAGTGGGGGCGTGACATCGGCATCTCCTTGGCCGAACAGTTTGCCACAGGCCTGACTACAAGCCACTTGCCCGCGCCTATCGAAAGGTGGTTTTCGCCATGCCCGCGTGCTGGATGATGTCGTCATCAGTGCCAAGCGATCCCCTGACGCGATGCTACCGACGTATGGGATTGCACCTACTCCGGGGCCCACGTCCTGCGGCTAGCCTGGATACGATCGGAGGCAGGGTGCAGGCGCAGGATTTCCCCGGTTTTCATTGGGTTCAAAAAATACCGCTCACCCGGGCTAAATGAACAGCAAGGCCTGACTGCCGGTCCTTGCAGATGAGCAGGCCAGCTCACTCCCCACCCCGCAAGACTGTTTAACAGCCTTGCTTGCGCCTTGTTGATGCGGCACTGCAGATAGCGGTCGTTGGAATTCACCGCGAGCTAGCAGTCCGCTATCAGCGATTGAAGCGCTCGGCCAGGCTGTGCAGGTACTCGGCCATCTGCTCCAACTCCTTGCCGACTGTCGCGCCTTGGTGCGCCTGCCCGGCACTCTGGTCTGACAGCTGGGCAATCCGGGTGATCTGCCGGCTGATGTCTTCCGCGACGTGGCTTTGCTCCTCGGAGGCGGTGGCCATCTGCTGACTCATGCTGGTGATATGGCTGACCGACGCACTGATGCCATCCAGCGCCGAACGTACCGCTTCGACGCTCTGCACACTCTCGCGTGAGATCTCCTCGCCCCTTCCGGCGGTAACCACCGCCCGCTCGGCACCAGCTCGCAGGGAGGCGATGATCTGGTGAATCTGTTCGGTCGACTCGCGCGTACGCGCGGCCAGTGCCCGCACCTCGTCGGCTACCACGGCGAATCCACGACCCTGTTCACCCGCACGCGCCGCTTCGATGGCAGCATTGAGAGCGAGCAGGTTGGTCTGTTCGGCAATCGAGGTGATCACATCGGCTACGCTGCCAATCGACTGGGTCGAACTGGCCAGGTCATTCACCGCCTGGCCAATATCGACCACCGATTTGGCCATATGCTGCATGGAGAGCAGGCTGTCTGCGGCCAGTTGCAGGCCTTGCTTGGCCAACCCATCGGCTTCTTCGGCGGCATGGGAGGTATTCTGTACATTGTGCGTGACCTCCTGAATGGTCGCGGCCATCTGGTTGATCGCGGTGGCCGACTGGTCGGCCTCGCTGCGCTGCTGATCGAGCATCTCGGCACCGGAACGGGACAGCTGCGCCGATTGCGCCGCATGTTTCTTGACGTTGATACCGGCATCTTCCAGGCGGGTAAGCGCCGTCTGCAGGCGCGCCTCTTCGCTGATCATCGCCATATCCAGCAGGGCCTGGGCACCGCGATTATCGCTATAGGTCAAGGCCACCAAACTGCTGGTAAAGGCTTTGGGGTGATCGGCCAAGGTCTGTCGAATCGACTGGCGACTGCTGGACAGTTGATAAACACCCAAGGCAAACAGGGTTGCCGCGATGAAGGCTAGCAACCAGGGGCCTTCGACCAGCGAATGTGCCCCCAGAATCGCCAAGCCGGCGAGAATCAGTGGCCAGGAGCGGACCAGGCCGTGGGTCCAGTATTCGAGAGCAGGTGTCGCCGCCTTGCCAGCCCTGAGCCTTGCATAGAGCGCCTCAGCCCGGCGCTTCTGCGCCTCGCTGGGCAAGGTGCGAACCGACTCGTAGCCGGACATCTGACCGCCTTCATAGATCGGCGTGACATAGGCACTGACCCAGTAGAAATCACCGTTTTTTGCACGATTCTTGACGATACCCATCCAGGGCTTGCCCTGCTTGATGGTTTCCCACATATGGGCAAATACCGTTGGCGGCATATCGGGATGGCGCACCTGGTTGTGCGGCTTGCCGATCAGCTCTTCCCGGGTGAAACCGCTGATGGTGACGAAAGCATCGTTGCAGTAGGTGACGTTACTATTGAGGTCGGTGGTTGAAATCAGCCGTTCGTGGGCTGCAAAGGTTCTTTCCCGCTGTGTCACTGGAAGATTCTGGCGCATCGTATGCAGTCCCTGTCGTTGATAAATCCTGTCCGTCGACGCTCATAACGTTTATTTCTAGCACAGCGAAAGCACTATGCCACCTCGGCATTAAGTTAATTTGACTGAAGTGACAGGAAGCGTGTCAGCGAGCGCTGAGCTGGGCCTTCAACAAGTCCCTGAAGGTCTGAATCAGCGGCTCGCGCGAACGGCCACGGCGCAGAATCAGGGAAAACGGCGCCTGATAGCCAAAGGTCGCCGGCAGTAGTACGCGCAGCCCCCCTTGCTCAACCCAGGGATGGGCATAGTGTTCCGGCAGATAGCCGATATAGGCGCCGGACAGCACCAGGATCAGCTGCGCTTCCATCGACTCCACCGTCGCCGCGCTGTGCTTGAAACCGTGCCGCGCCAGTTCGGCCTGACTCCAGTAACCACGGCCGACCATGCGCTGCTGGGCGATCACCTCCTCGGGGATGCGCCGCTCGCCAAACAGTGAGTGGCGCTCGCTGCAGTACAGCCAGTGCTGCTCACGGTACAGCGGCTGGTAGACCAGGCCATTCATCCGAGTGGAAAAGGCGCCAATGGCCAGGTCCAGGCGATTATCCAGTACTGCCAGTTGCAGCTCGTAAGGGCTCATCACCGACAGGTGCAGGTGTACGGCCGGGTGCTCCTGGCTATAGGCACCGATCACCTCGGCTAACGGCAGGGCCGGGTCGCTGACGGTTGAATCCAGCACACCGAGGTTCAGGGTGCCGCGCAGTTCGCCCTTGAGGGCGGCGGAGTAGCGCTCGAATCCTTCCAGCTCGCCGAGCAGGCGCAGGGTTTCCTGGTAGAACAGCTCACCTTTGCTGGTCAGGCTGAAGCCGCCGCGACCGCGATGACACAGGCTCAGGCCGAGCTGGCCTTCCAGCTGGCTCATGTAGGTGCTGATCGCCGAAGTCGACAGGTTCAGTTCCTGCTGCGCCGCGGCGAAACCTTGCTGGCGCACCACGCAGACGAAAATGCGCAGCAGCTTCAGATCAGGCAAGGCGTGGTTCATGGTTTTCTCGTCAGGTCTTACAGAGATCAATGCGCCGCGCACAGCACAAAGGTCGCCAGTGTAGGACGGGGCCATTAGTTTAGAAATATCTGAACTAAGTTTTTGTCTTCAGCGATTTTTCCTTCCACCCTCCTGTCCAACAATCCGCCCCGACGACTATTACAACCATAACAACCGTGAGGCCTTCCCATGGACAAGATTCTGCACCAGCCCCTGGGCGGCAATGAGATGCCCCGTTTCGGCGGCATAGCCACCATGATGCGCCTGCCGCACATCCAGACGTCCGCCGAGCAGCACGACCTCGATGTCGGCTTTATCGGCGTACCACTCGACATCGGCACCTCGCTGCGCTCCGGTACCCGCTTCGGCCCGCGTGAGATTCGCGCCCAGTCGGTGATGATTCGCCCTTACAACATGGCCACCGGCGCCGCGCCCTTCGATTCACTGAACGTGGCCGACATCGGCGACGTCCCGATCAATACCTTCAACATGCTGGAAGCGGTACGCATCATCGAGGAGTTCTACGACAACGTCCTCGAGCACGGCATCATCCCGCTGACCCTCGGCGGCGATCACACCATCACCCTGCCGATCCTGCGCGCACTGAAGAAGAAGCATGGCAAGATCGGCCTGGTCCATATCGATGCCCATGCCGATGTGAATGACCACATGTTCGGTGAGAAAATTGCCCACGGCACCACCTTCCGCCGCGCTGTCGAGGAAGACCTGCTAGATTGCGACCGCGTGGTGCAGATCGGCCTGCGCGCCCAGGGCTATACCGCCGAAGACTTCAACTGGAGCCGCAAGCAGGGCTTCCGCGTGGTCCAGGCCGAGGAATGCTGGCACAAGTCGCTGGCCCCCTTGATGGCAGAAGTGCGCGCCAAGGTCGATGGTGGCCCGGTGTATTTGAGCTTCGATATTGACGGCATCGACCCGGCCTGGGCGCCCGGCACCGGCACCCCGGAAATCGGCGGCCTGACCACTATCCAGGCGATCGAGATCATTCGCGGCTGCCAGGGCCTGGAGCTGATCGGTGGCGACCTGGTCGAGGTCTCCCCGCCCTACGACACCACCGGCAACACCTCGTTGCTCGGCGCCAACCTTCTCTATGAAATGCTCTGCGTGTTGCCGGGTGTCCAGCACCGCTGAACAGGCCTTTCATATTCAACGGGTACCGCGTGCGGTACCCGTGCACAACAACAATAAATTGGGTGCCAAGATGAACCACGAACAAGCCATGCCCCTGCTGGACGACCAACCGCCGGCAGACAGCTCATACAATCTGCGCCAGCTGCTAATCTTCCTGATCCCCTCGCTGCTCGGCGTCCTGTTGTTTCTTACCCCGGTTGTCTACGACGGCAAGGTCACCATCGGCCTCGGCGTCATGGCTGACGCCCTCAAAGCCTCGCTGAGCGCCTGGTTGCCGGCTATCGCCACCGGACTGCTGCTGTTCTCCGCCGCCCTCGGCCTGCTCGGTTCGGCTCTCAAGCCGCGCTGGCTCACCCAGCGCCACGCCCTCAACGAACTGTTCAACCTGCACCCGCTGTGGCTTGGCCTGCGTGTGCTCGGTGCAGTTTTCGCGGCCATGACTTTCTGGCAGTTCGGCCCGGAATGGGTCTGGAATGCCAACACCGGCGGTGTGGTATTGAAGGATCTGGCGCCAGTGCTGATCACCTTCTTCCTGGTCGCGGGCCTGATCCTGCCGCTGCTAACCGACTTCGGCCTGATGGAATTCTGCGGCACCCTGGTGCGCAACGTGTTCCGCAAGGTCTTTGGTTTGCCGGGCCGCTCGGCCATCGACGCCATCGCCTCTTGGCTCGGCTCGGGCACCGTCGGCGTACTGATCACCGCCCAGCAATATCAGAAGGGCTTCTACAGTGCGCGGGAAGCGGCGGTGATCGCCACCAACTTCTCCGTCGCCTCAATCGCCTTCAGCCTGCTGATCACCAGCTTCATGAAGCTCGACCACCTGTTCGTGCCTTTCTACCTGACAGTAGTGGTAGCCGGCCTCGCCGCCGCCATCATCACCCCACGCATCCCGCCGTTGTCGTGGAAAAAGGACGAGTACGTCGCCGGCGTCGGCAAGCAGATCAAGGAAGACGTCCCCACTGGCAGTTCACTGCTGCGCTGGGGCGTGCTGCAGGCGGTCAAACGCGCCAACACCAACCCGTCGCCAGCGCAGATGGTCAAGGTCGGCGTGCACAACGTGGTGGATATCTGGCTCGGCCTGCTGCCGCTGGTAATGGCCATCGGCACCGTGTCCCTGGCGATTGCCGAATACACCCAGGTGTTCAACTGGCTGTCCTACCCCCTGGTGCCACTGCTGGAACTGCTGCAACTGCCGGAAGCCGCCAAGGCCGCACCGGCCATGCTGGTGGGCTTTGCCGATATGTTCCTGCCGGCGGTGCTGGGCAAGGGCATCGAGAGCGAACTGACCCGCTTTGTGGTGGCCTGCGTATCGCTGACCCAGCTGATCTACATGTCGGAAGTCGGCGTGCTGATCATCAAGGCCAAGCTGCCGCTGAACCTACTCGAGCTGTTCGCCATCTTTATCATCCGCACCCTGATCACCCTGCCGATCATCGCGTTGATGGCGCACTGGATCGTCGGCTAGGCAAAGAGCGAGCGAACCAGCGGCCCGGATAAGCGCATTTGCATCCCCGATCTGGGCCGCTGGAAGAACACCGCCAACCATATACAAGGGGCCGAAATGATCACCAACACTGCAGCAACCCTGACGCCAGGCGCAGCCCCACAGCCAGAGTGCGCCGACCGTAACGATGTGCTGCAAGCTGCGGCCGCCTTGGTCACGGCCTTCGCCGACAACGACAGCGCGGCGTATTTCGCAGCGTTCAGCGAGGACGCCAGCTTTGTCTTCCACAGTTGTCCCACGGTACTGGCCAACCTCGACGCCTATCGCCAACTCTGGGCCAGCTGGCAGACCGAGGGCTTTGTCGTGCTCGCCTGCAGCTCTAGCAAGCCGCTGCTGACCCTACACGGAGACACTGCGATCTTCGTCCATGAAGTCAGTACCCACTTGCGCCTTGCAGGCAAAGAACTGCATAGCCGCGAGCGTGAAAGCATTGTCTTCCGCCGACAGCCTGGCAGCCGCCACTGGCTGGCCTGCCACGAACACCTGTCCCTGCTACCCGGCGACTAAAGCCGGCATAGCCTTAGCTGCAGACTGCCACGCACCACACCTAGTGAATCAATAGCCACAACAATCAGGGGAGTCACCCGCGTGCTCAAGAACCTAGCCCACTACTTTGGTCAGGATGGCCTTGCGCCTACCCCCAGCGAACATCGCAGCCTCGGCCTGAGCGGCACCACCGCCCTGTGGCTGGGTGCCAACGTGGTCGTCACCACTATCCTTACCGGCATGCTGCTGGTACCCGACCTGCCATTCCTGCAGGCCATGCTGATCGTCCTGGTCGGCTCCGGCATCGGTATCCTGCCGCTGGTGCTGGTCGGTCTGATGGGCCAACGCAGCGGCCTCACCACCATGGTTCTGGCACGGGGCAGCTACGGCCCGCTGGGCGCCAAACTGCCGTCGCTGGTCAACCTGCTGACCCTGCTGGCCTGGAGCTGGATCCAGGCGCTGCTGGCCGGCATGAGCCTGAACTATGCGGTCGAGCACATGACCGGCTACTCCAACCTGCCGCTGTTCACCATCCTCTGCGAGACCCTGGTACTGCTGATCGCCCTGCGCGGTCACCTGGGCATCGAGCGGGTCGAGCGCTGGGCGGCCATCGGCATGCTCATTCTGGCCGGCGCAGTGTTCTATGTGATGGGACAGAAGTTCGAATTCAGCGGCCTGCTGAGCCTGTCGACCGAGCCGCGCAACGGGATCACCCCCGGCATCGCCTTCGATATCGTCATCGCCACGGCGTTTTCATGGATTCCCCTGGCCGCCGACTACAACCGCAACTGCCGTAGCCAGGGCGTGGCAGCTATCGGCACCTGGGTCGGCTATGTCGCCGCCACCCTGCTGGCCATGGGCCTGGGTGCCACGGTATCGGGCTTCAGCGTGCTCACTGGCATGGAGCAGACCTATGACCCGGCAGTGCTGCTGGCCGGCTTCGGTTTCGGTCTGCCGGCGGCCATAGTCGTCTTCCTCTCGGTGATGACCACCAACGTGATGTGCGTGTACAGCGCCTCACTGTCGTACCTGAATATCAGCCCGAAGACCAAGTTCTGGAAGCCAGCCCTGTGCATCGGCGTGCTGTCGATCCTCGGCTCGCAGATCCCCGGCATTCTCGACAACTTCCAGAATTTTCTGCTGATCATTGGCAGCGTGTTTATCCCGGCCTTCGCCGTACTGATCGCCGATTTCTACCTGATCCATCGCGGCCACTACAACGTAGGCGACCTGCTCAGCGAGGACGGCGGACGCTACCGATATTTGGCCGGCATCAACCCGGCCGCGTTTGCCGCCTATGGCCTGGGCGCGCTGCTGGCCTACTACTGGGGCTGGGTGGCGCCGCTGTCATTTGGTGCCTCGCTGCCGGTATTCCTGATCACCGCCGCCAGCTACACCGTATTGCGCCGCTGGGTGCTGGTGCCCAAGGCACAGTTGGCGTAGGTTTGGTTAATTGCAGCGGGACCTATTTAGCGGGTTTCGCTGCGCACGCTGCCCCCTACAAATATCCGTCAAGGCAAGGTGCGCCCTGCGCGCCAGAACACGCTCAACGTTGCAGACCAGCCCCAGGAAGCCACCATGAAAATAGTCAGCCGCGACCAGTGGTTTGAGGTGGAGCATCGCCATGACGGCATCTGCCTGATCCACGAGCCCTATATCCGGCCCTTCTACCGCTGCAACCTCTGGCATATACAAGGCCGTGACCGTGATGCCTTGATCGACTCCGGCTCCGGCCTGGTCAGCCTGCGCGAGCAATTACCCTGGCTCACCGAGCGGCCGTTGCTGGCGGTGGCCAGCCATTGTCACTTCGACCATATCGCCGGGCACCATGAGTTCCCTGAGCGTCTGGTGCATCCCGCCGAAGCGGACATACTGGCGGCGCCAACCGGGGCCAATACCCTGGCCAGCGACTTCGTCGGCGACGAGATGTTCGAGGCGCATCCGGATTGTCCGCTGTGCTATGCCGAGTACCGGGTCAAGGCCGCGCCGGCAACCCGATTGATCGAGGAAGGTGATGTGCTGGATTTGGGCGATCGGGTATTGCAGGTGCTGCATACCCCCGGTCATTCACCAGGTGGTATCAGCCTGTGGGAGGCGGCAACGCAGACGTTGTTTACCGGCGATATTCTCTATGACGGCCCCTTGATTGAAGATGCTTATCACTCGAACCTGCAGGATTACGCCCAAAGTCTGGCCCGCTTGCGCCAACTACCGGTACGCAACGTACATGGCGGGCACTTCCCGAGTTTTTCCGGTGAACGCATGCACGAACTGATTGGGCAATGGTTCAACGATCACCCGCAACTGACCTAACCTGCATAAGGCGCACCTTAAGCAGTGGTTGCCAATGCTCGCCCCTGGTGGGCTAATGCCCACCCTACCTTGAACTATTAACGACGGCGGCGAGGCGCTTGTGGGCGGCGCTGATCGTCGTCGCGCACAGGCACAGGCTGCAGTTTCGGCCGATCAAGCAAACCCAAGGCAACCAACAGGTCGTGTAAGGCGTTATGCAACTTGGCCATCATGGAATTACCTCCTGCCAAGGACTTCGATAAGGCACCCGAATGCACCTTATCTCGACATAGATTAACCCTAGCGCAACCGCCGAGGCTTGATGCAAATCAAACCGCCCTGAGCATGACCGGCTGTCGGCCCGGGCAAAAACTGCGTCAGAGGCCTGGCGCTTTGCCAGCTGCCCTATTCGATCTGCTCGGCTTTGCGCCGGTAGGGGAACACGTCGATCACCTTGCCTGCGCGAATCGCATCCTGCAGGCTTTTCCAGTAATCGGCGTCATACAGTTCGCCGTGCAGCTGGCTGAACAAGCGGCGTAGCTTCATATCGGCGAACAGAAACGGCGGGAACTCCTCGGGAAACACGTCCAGCGGCGCCACCGAATACCAGGGTTCGGAGGCCATCTCATCCTCCGGGTAGCGCGGTGGCGGGATATGCCGAAAATTGGCTTCGGTGAGGAAGCAAATTTCGTCGTAGTCGTAGAACACCACTCGGCCATGACGGGTCACGCCGAAGTTCTTCAGCAGCATATCGCCGGGGAAGATGTTGGCGGCGGCCAACTGCTTGATCGCCAGGCCATAATCATCGAGCGCTTCGCGCACCTGGGCTTCGCTGGCATTTTCGACATACATGTTCAGCGGCGTCATGCGCCGCTCGGTCCAGCAGTGGCGGATCAGCACGGTATCGCCGTCGACCTCGACAGTCGATGGCGCCACCTCCAGCAGTTCGGCCAGACAATCCGCCTCGAACTTGGCCTTGGGGAAGCGAAAATCGGCGAATTCCTGGGTATCGGCCATCCTGCCGACCCGGTCGACCCGCTTCACCAGGCGGTACTTCTCAATCACCGTATTGCGGTCGACGTTCTTCGACGGGGCGAAACGGTCCTTGATGATCTTGAACACGGTATTGAAGCCGGTCAGGGTGAACACGCTCATGACCATGCCACGCACGCCGGGAGCCATGATGAACTTGTCGTCGGTGCTCGCCAGGTGATTGATCAACGCGCGATAGAACTCCGACTTGCCATGCTTGTAGAAGCCGATCGAGGTGTACAACTCGGCAATATGCTTGCCCGGCAAGATGCGCTTGAGAAACCCGACGAACTCAGCCGGATAGTCGACCCGTACCATGAAATAGGAACGGGTGAAGGAGAAGATGATCGACACCTCGGCCTCATCGGTGATCAGCGTATCGATCTGGATACCCTGGCCCTCGCGGTGCAACAGCGGGATCACCAACGGCCACTGTTCGTCACGGGTATTGATGCGCCCGACCAGGTAGGCACCCTTGTTGCGGTACAGGCGCGAGGAGAACAGCTCGATACGCAGCTCGGGATCCTTGCACACCCAGTCTGGCAAGTTCTCGTGCACCTGCTTGATCAGCCGCGCAAGATCCCGCTCGACGTTATCGTAAGCCACCTCGAAACGGTAATCCTCGACGATCTGCCGCAGCGCCTGCTCGATATTGCCCTGGGGTCGGTAGATCCGGGTCAGCGGCGTCGGAACATTGGCGCGCAGGGCCGGGCGCGTGGTGTGAATGAACATGCAGCCATCGTTGATCTGGTCATGGCTGAACAGCCCGCAGAAGATCGAATTGAACCAGGTCTCCGCCAGTTCGTCGTCGCAACGCACGTCGATCAGGCTGATATAGGCCGACTTGACCAGCGGCCACTGCGCCACATCCAGCAGCACCTCAGCCGGGTAGGCCTTGTGCAGGCGCTGACTGACTTCGCTGACGAAATCTTCGTAAAGGGCGATACGCGCGGCCGCAGCCTGCTGGATTTCCTGCCACTGCGCCTGCTCGAAACGCTCCCGCCCCCCGTTGGTAATCTGCCGGAACTGCTCACGATAATCGTCAAAACCGTCGAGGATAAGCGTGGCGATAGCGCTGGCGGGCCATTGCTGCGACATGGGCAGACCTCTAGGGAAAATATAAACCGACTGGATGAACTGCCGAGCTTAGCCAGTGACCGCCCCGAGGAAAAGCCGGAAACGGCAAAACGGCTGTATCGCGGCTAAATATTGCTGACTGGCGAATTTAAAAGCTGCTTTCGCATTGCCTTGCCTGGCATGCCCGGCAACACTGCCCGCCCCTACCCGACTTGGAGTTCGTTGTGCGCCTCGCCGACCTGCTGCGCCTGTTATTGCTCGCCGCCATCTGGGGCGCCAGCTTTCTATTCATGCGGATCGTGGCACCCGTACTCGGCAGCATGCCGACCGCATTCTTCCGCGCCAGCCTGGGCACCCTCGGCCTACTGGCGATTTTGCTGATCATGCGTGTGCAGTGGGACTTTCGCGGCAAGCTCAAGCACTGCCTGGTGCTCGGGGTGATCAATGCAGGTCTGCCGTCGGCCATGTATTGCCTGGCGGCGCTGGTGCTGCCGGCCGGCTACTCGGCGATTTTCAACGCCACCACGCCGATGATGGGTGTGCTAATCGGCATGCTGTTCTTTGCCGAGGCACTGACGCTGAGCAAAGCCGCTGGAGTGGCGCTTGGTCTGTTTGGCGTCGCCGTACTGACCCGGACTGGCCCGGTCGAGGTCGATCAGCAACTGCTGCTCGGCGCTGCGGCCTGCCTGATCGCCACTACCTGCTACGGCTTTGCCGGCTTTCTCACCCGGCGCTGGATCGGTCAACAGGGCGGCCTGGACAATCGCCTCACCGCATTCAGCAGCCTCTGCGGCGCCAGCCTGTTCCTCCTGCCCCTGTTCGCGGGCAGCTTGATCGTACAACCGCCAGCGAGTTGGGGCGGCCTGCAGGAATGGCTGTCCCTGGCCGGGCTTGGCTTTATCTGCACGGCCTTCGCTTACGTGCTGTATTTTCGCCTGCTGACTGATATCGGCCCGATCAAGGCATCGACCACCACCTTTCTGATCCCGCCGTTCGGTGTGTTATGGGGCGCCCTGCTGCTCGACGAACCACTGTCCTGGGCCTATCTGTATGGCGGCATATTGATCGCCATCGCCCTGTGGCTGGTGGTACGCCCGAGCACGGCCATGAAAACGCCCGGCATTCCAGTCGAGAAACCCGCCAGGCTTGAGCGTCACCCATAAGAAACATGCGTTATCGACTGCCAGATGACGCATTTCGCTCGCCCTGCGGGGCCCCTTAGCGCGAGAGAAAGCCTGCCACGCTATCTGCCGCAGCCTGCATGTGTTGTTCATGACTGAAGCCTGAGCGCTTAAGCGGCTTGAGGTCGTGATCGCCACTTGCCAGCCAGTGCAGCGTTATCGCCTTGGATAATTGATAACCGGCGACCGTCTGCCGGTCGCCGAGGGCGTCGCGCTCGCCCTGGACGATCAGGGTCGGTGTGTGCAGTTCGGCCAGGTGCGCGACGCGGGGCTTGTCCGCTTTGCCAACGGCATAGAACGGATAACCCAGGCAGACCAGTGCATCGGCACCCAGTTCGTCGGCCAGCAGGCTGGCCATGCGCCCGCCCATGGACTTGCCGCCGATGGCCAGTGGCCCTGCGACTTGTTGGCGCACCTGGGCATACAGCGCACGCCACTTTTCCAGCAGTTTGACCTGGGGGTTGGGTGGGCGTTTCTTGCCATCCAGACGGCGTGCGGCCATGTAGTCGAACTCGAAGCGCAGCACTGCAATCCCGCGCGCGGCCAGCAGTTGCGCGATTTGCGTCATGAATTCGCTGTCCATTGGCGCCCCCGCGCCGTGGGCGAGGATCAGGGTGGCTTGCGCTGCCGCGGCAGGCCGATTCCACAGCCACTCATCATGCCTCGCCGGCTGCGCACATTGACCCCCGTCAATACCGGCACTTTGCCCTTTGCTCATGCTTGCCTCGCTTTAGAAGTCCTTCGGCCCGCGTCAGAGCTCATGCTCACGCGAGGCCGACTGTTTTGAATGATCTGCCCATAACCGTGGATGGAAACCCAGACATGAACACTACAATCAGTTCCGCCTACAACTACAAGGTGGTGCGCCAGTTCGCCATCATGACGGTGGTGTGGGGCATAGTCGGGATGGCGGTCGGCGTACTGATCGCCTCGCAACTGGCCTGGCCCGCACTTAACTTCGACCTGCCGTGGACCAGCTTCGGTCGCCTGCGCCCGTTGCACACCAACGCGGTGATCTTCGCCTTCGGCGGTTGCGCACTGTTTGCCACCAGCTACTACGCGGTGCAACGCACCTCCCAGGCTACCCTGTTCGCGCCCAAGCTGGCGGCCTTCACCTTCTGGGGTTGGCAGGCGGTGATCGTGCTGGCGGCCGTCAGTCTGCCGCTTGGCTACACCAGCTCCAAGGAGTACGCGGAACTGGAATGGCCGATCGACATCCTGATCACGGTGGTCTGGGTCAGCTACGCCATTGTGTTCTTCGGCACGATCATGAAGCGCAAGGTCAGCCACATCTATGTGGGCAACTGGTTCTTCGGCGGTTTCATCCTCACCGTGGCCATCCTGCACCTGGTCAACAACATGGCCATTCCGGTGACTTTTACCAAGTCCTACTCGGCCTACGCCGGGGCGACCGACGCGATGATCCAGTGGTGGTACGGGCATAACGCGGTGGGCTTTTTCCTGACGGCCGGCTTCCTCGGCATGATGTATTACTTCGTGCCCAAGCAGGCAGAGCGTCCGGTGTACTCCTATCGCCTGTCCATCGTGCACTTCTGGGCGCTGATCGCCGTATACATCTGGGCCGGCCCGCATCACCTGCACTACACCGCACTGCCGGACTGGGCGCAGAGCCTGGGCATGGTGATGTCGCTGATCCTGCTGGCTCCCAGCTGGGGCGGCATGATCAACGGCATGATGACCCTGTCGGGCGCCTGGCATAAGTTGCGCACCGATCCGATCCTGCGCTTTCTGGTGGTGTCGCTGGCCTTCTACGGCATGTCGACCTTCGAAGGCCCGATGATGGCGATCAAGACCGTCAACGCGCTCTCGCACTACACCGACTGGACCATCGGTCACGTCCATGCCGGCGCCCTAGGTTGGGTCGCCATGGTCTCGATCGGTTCGCTCTATCACCTGATCCCCAAGGTCTTCGGACGCGATGAGATGCACAGCATCGGCCTGATCAACGTGCATTTCTGGCTGGCCACCATCGGCACCGTGCTCTATATCGCCTCAATGTGGGTCAACGGCATCGCCCAGGGCCTGATGTGGCGTGCAGTCAACGAAGACGGCACTCTCACCTACTCCTTCGTCGAAGCCCTGGAAGCCAGCCACCCGGGCTTTGTGGTGCGGCTGATCGGCGGCGCAATCTTCTTCAGCGGCATGCTGGTGATGGCCTGGAACGTCTGGCAGACCGTGCGCCATACCCAGGCAGCCGAGCTGGAAGCTGCTGCACAGTATTCGGTTGAAGGAGCCCACTGATGAGACACGAAATACTCGAGAAGAATATCGGCCTGATGGCACTGATGATGGTGCTCGCCGTGAGCATCGGCGGCCTGACCCAGATCGTCCCGCTGTTCTTCCAGGACGTCACCAATGAGCCGGTGGCCGGCCTCAAGCCTTATACCGCGCTGCAACTGGAAGGTCGCGACATCTATATCCGCGAAGGCTGCGTCGGCTGCCACTCGCAGATGATCCGGCCGTTCCGCGCCGAAACCGAGCGCTACGGCCATTACTCGGTCGCCGGTGAAAGCGTCTACGACCATCCGTTCCTCTGGGGCTCCAAGCGTACCGGCCCGGATCTGGCCCGGGTCGGCGGCCGCTACTCGGACGAGTGGCACCGCGCCCACCTGTACAACCCGCGCAACGTGGTACCGGAGTCGAAGATGCCGTCCTACCCGTGGCTGGTGGAAAGCACCCTGGACGGCCAGGACACCGCGGCCAAGTTCAAGGCGCTGCGCACGGTCGGCGTGCCCTACAGCGAGGAGGACATCGCCGGCGCCGCGGCAGCGGTCGAGGGCAAAAGCGAGATGGATGCCTTGGTCGCCTACCTGCAAGTACTCGGCACTGCCATCAAGAGCAAGAGGTAGGCCATGTCATTCGCAAACATTGATATCGGCACCCTTCGCGGCATAGGTACGGCACTGGTAATGCTGTCCTTTGTCTGCGTGACGCTCTGGGCATACAGCAGCAAGCGTCGCGCCACGTTCAGCGAGGCGGCACACCTGCCTTTTGCCGATGAACCCACGTCCGCTGCATCGAGGAGCAACACCCCATGAGTACCTTCTGGAGCTGGTATGTAACCCTGCTGACCGTTGGCACCCTGCTCGCCCTGTTCTGGCTGATTTTCGCGACCCGCAAGAGCGAGACGCACAAGAACGAGACCGAGCAGACCATGGGTCACTCCTTCGATGGCATCGAGGAATATGACAACCCGCTACCCAAGTGGTGGTTCATGCTGTTCATTGGCACGCTGATTTTCGCCGTGGGCTACCTGGTGCTCTACCCCGGCCTGGGCAACTGGAAAGGCGTGCTGCCAGGCTACGCAGATGGCTGGACCCAGGTTGCCCAGTGGCAGCGCGAAGTGGATCAGGCCGACGAGCTATACGGGCCGATCTTCGCCAAATATGCCGCCATGCCCCTGGAAGAAGTGGCTAAAGATCAGCAGGCACTGAAAATGGGCGGCCGCATGTTCGCCACCTACTGCTCGGTTTGCCATGGCTCCGACGCCAAGGGCTCGGCGGGCTTCCCCAACCTGGCCGACAAGCATTGGCGCTGGGGTGGCGAGCCTGCCGCGATCAAGACCAGCATCCTCAATGGCCGCATGGGCATGATGCCCGCGTGGGGCCAGGTGATCGGCGAGGACGGCGTGCAACAGGTGGCGGCTTACGTGCGCCATGACCTGGCCGGCCTGCCACTGCCTGCCGACAAGTCCTTCGACCTGCAGCAGGGTGCGCAGATATACGCCGGCAATTGCCAAGCCTGTCACGGTGCAGAAGGCAAAGGCATGGCCATGCTCGGCGCGCCCGACCTGACCAAGTCCGCTGGCTGGATCTATGGCAGCAGCCTGGTGCAACTGCAGCAGACCATCCGCCACGGCCGCAACGGCCAGATGCCAGCCCAGGAGCAGTACCTGGGTAACGACAAGGTGCACCTGCTGGCTGCCTATGTGCTGAGCCTGAGTCAGGCGCAACAGCGAGCCGAGTAAGTTCCCTCCTGCAAAATTGGCGACAGAAAACTGTCGCCAACTCCTCCCCGACTCCACATTCTGTCAGCCCGCAGCAGGTGCGACGCAACGTCGCATCGACCAGCTGCGGCTTGGTCATTTCTTGATTTGAGTTAAGCTTGCCAGCAGTCGCCAGCCGCCATAACTCGGGGCAAGGCCATCTTCGCCCGGCTTTTTTGTTGTCGACAAGACACTGCAGAGCCCCCGCGAAACCCTTGCCAAAAGCCCTTGAAGGCACGACCCAGTGGGTCTACGGCGTTGCATTGGCTACCTGCCTTCTCCATACTTGCCGCCGATTTTTACCCCCTATAAAAATCCATTAACCGTGGAACCCAGCATGAGCACAGCAATCAGTCAGACTGCTTATAATTACAAGGTGGTTCGCCAATTCGCCGTGATGACGGTGATTTGGGGAGTCATTGGCATGCTTCTAGGTGTGTTCATCGCCGCACAACTCGTGTGGCCGGAACTCAACCTGGGATTGGAATGGACGAGCTTCGGCCGTCTGCGTCCGCTGCACACCAACGCGGTGATCTTCGCCTTCGGCGGATGTGCGCTGATGGCCACGTCCTTCTATGTGGTGCAACGCACCAGCCAGGCCCGCCTGATCTCCGACGGACTAGCCGCTTTCGTTTTCTGGGGCTGGCAGGCAGTGATCGTGCTGGCAGTCATCACCCTGCCAATGGGTTACACCGGTAGCAAGGAATACGCCGAACTGGAATGGCCGATCGATGTACTGATCACCATTGTCTGGGTCGCTTATGCGGTGGTGTTCTTCGGCACCGTGGTCAAGCGCAAGACCAAGCACATCTATGTAGGCAACTGGTTCTACGGTGCCTTCATCCTGGTCACCGCGATGCTGCACATCGTCAACAGCGCCGCCATGCCGGTGAGCCTGTTCAAGTCGTACTCGATGTACTCCGGCGCGACCGACGCGATGATCCAGTGGTGGTACGGCCACAATGCCGTGGGCTTCTTCCTGACTACCGGCTTCCTGGGGATGATGTACTACTTCGTACCCAAGCAGGCCGAGCGCCCGATCTACTCCTATCGCCTGTCCATCGTGCATTTCTGGGCACTGATTACCCTGTATATCTGGGCTGGCCCGCACCACCTGCACTACACCGCGCTGCCGGACTGGGCGCAATCGCTGGGCATGGCGATGTCGCTGATTCTGCTGGCGCCGAGCTGGGGCGGCATGATCAACGGCATGATGAGCCTGTCGGGCGCCTGGCATAAGCTGCGCACCGACCCGATCCTGCGCTTTCTGGTGGTCTCGCTGGCGTTCTACGGCATGTCGACCTTCGAAGGCCCGATGATGGCGATCAAGACGGTCAACGCCCTGTCGCACTACACCGACTGGACCATCGGCCACGTACACGCCGGCGCCCTCGGCTGGGTAGCCATGATCTCCATCGGTGCGCTGTATCACATGATCCCCAAGGTCTACGGCCGCGAGCAGATGCACAGCATCGCGCTGATCAACCTGCACTTCTGGCTGGCCACTATCGGCACCGTGCTCTACATCGCCTCGATGTGGGTCAACGGCATCACCCAGGGCCTGATGTGGCGCGCAGTCAACCAGGACGGCACCCTCACCTACTCCTTCGTCGAAGCGCTGGAAGCCAGCCATCCTGGTTTCGTGGTGCGCATGGTCGGCGGCATGTTCTTCGTCACCGGCATGCTGCTGATGGCTTACAACACCTACCGCACCGTGCGAGCCGCCAAGCCGGTTGAATACGAAGCGGCCGCGCAGTTCACCGCTGGGAGCGCCCACTGATGAAACACGAAATCATCGAGAAGAATATCGGCTTGATGGCGCTGCTGATGGTACTCGCCGTCAGCATCGGCGGCCTGACCCAGATCGTCCCGCTGTTTTTCCAGGACGTCACCAATGAGCCGGTGGAAGGTCTCAAGCCCTACACCGCGCTACAACTGGAAGGCCGCGACGTGTATATCGCCAATGGCTGCGTCGGCTGCCACTCGCAGATGATCCGTCCGTTCCGCGCCGAAACCGAGCGCTACGGCCACTACTCGGTCGCCGGCGAAAGCGTCTATGACCACCCGTTCCTCTGGGGCTCCAAGCGCACCGGCCCGGACCTGGCCCGGGTCGGCGGCCGCTACTCGGACGAGTGGCAGCGCGCGCACCTGTACAACCCGCGCAACGTGGTGCCCGAGTCAAAAATGCCGGCCTACCCCTGGCTGGTCGAGAACAAACTCGACGGCAAGGACACCGCGAAGAAGCTTGAAGTCATGCGCGGTTTCGGCATCCCCTACACCGATGAAGACATCGCCGGGGCCAAGGACGCAGTGAAGGGCAAGACCGAAATGGACGCACTGGTCGCGTACCTGCAGGTTCTCGGCACCTCAATCAAGAACAAACGGTAACGCGCAATGGACATCGGGACTATTCGCGGCATAGGCACGGCAGTGGTGTTCATCGCCTTTATCAGCGTTGTGCTCTGGGCCTATAGCAGCAAGCGTAAATCGAACTTCGACGAAGCAGCCAATCTGCCCTTCGCTGACGACCCCAAATCCAGTGAGCGTGACGAGAAATCTTCCAGGAGCAATAACCAATGACCACGTTCTGGAGTTGGTACGTAACAATCCTCTCCCTAGGCACCATCTTCGCGCTGACCTGGCTGATCTTTGGCACTCGCAAGGGCCAGCGCCAGGAAGCTACCGAAGAGACTGTCGGGCACAGCTTCGATGGCATCGAGGAATACGACAATCCACTGCCCAAGTGGTGGTTCATGCTGTTCCTCGCCACCATCATCTTCGCCTTGGGTTACCTTGTGCTCTATCCGGGCCTGGGCAACTGGAAAGGCCTGCTGCCAGGCTACGAGTACCTCGATAACGAAGCCAAGACGCCGTTCGCCACCGACATTCAAATCAGTGACGGCGTGCGAAATGCAGGCTGGACCGGCGTGCATCAGTGGGAAAAGGAAATGGCCAGGGCTGACGCTCAATACGGGCCGCTTTTCGCCAAGTATGCAGCCATGCCAATCGAACAGGTCGCACAGGACGAGCAAGCACTTAAGATGGGTGGCCGCCTGTTCGCGTCCAACTGCTCGGTATGCCATGGCTCCGACGCCAAAGGTGCCTACGGCTTTCCAAACCTGACCGACAACGACTGGCTGTACGGTGGCGATGCTGCAACCATCAAGACCACCATCATGGGCGGTCGCCAGGGCATGATGCCTGCGCAACTGGCCGCACTTGGCGAAGAAGGCATCCGCAATGTCGCCGGTTACGTGCGCAGCCTGTCGGGCCTGAAAAACCCGGAAGGTATCCAGGTAGACGTTGCCGCAGGTCAAAACATCTTCGCCGCCAATTGTGCAGTCTGTCATGGTGCTGACGCCAAGGGGCAACAGGCCATGGGCGCGCCGAACCTGACCGACCGGACCTGGCTCTATGGCTCCAGCTTCGCTCAGGTTCAGCAGACCCTGCGCTATGGTCGCAACGGCAAGATGCCTGCCCAGGAAGACTTCCTCGGCAATGACAAGGTGCACTTGCTGGCGGCGTATGTGTACAGCCTGTCGCAACAACCCGAGGAGAAGTAATTCTCCCCCTGAGTTGAGCGCGACCTCCGGTCGCACCCAACCCGGGCAAGCCAGGCGTACCATAGCGTAATAGCGAGAATGACCTCGGCCGGCATGTATCGGCCGGGGCAGCCAACCAACCGCCGTGGTACACACTGATGAGCACGCAGATTCCCGTTAAAGACGTTACCCCGGCCAAGGTCGATACCGTCGACCTTTACGCCAATCGCGAAAAAATCTACACCCGCTCCTTCACCGGCATCTTCCGCAATCTGCGCATGCTCGGCGGCGCACTGCTGTTCATCCTCTATTTCGGCACTGTCTGGCTCACCTGGAATGGCCGTCAAGCCGTCTGGTGGAACCTGCCAGAGCGCAAATTCCATATCCTCAGCGCCACCTACTGGCCCCAGGATTTCGTCCTGCTGTCGGCCATATTGATCATCGCCGCCTTCGGCCTGTTCTTCATTACCGTCTATGCCGGCCGCGTCTGGTGCGGGTACACCTGCCCGCAAAGCGTATTCACCTGGGTGTTCATGTGGGCGGAAAAGGTCACTGAAGGTGACCGCAACCAACGCATGAAACTCGACAAAGCGCCGATGACTGCGCAGAAATTCCTGCGCAAACTGGCCAAGCATGGCATCTGGGCCGGTGTATCGCTGATCACGGCGATCACCTTCGTCGGCTATTTCACGCCAATCCGCGAACTGATTCCCGCACTTTTCACCCTCGAGGCCGGCGGCTGGGCACTGTTCTGGGTCGGTTTCCTCACCGTGGCGACCTACGGCAACGCCGGCTATCTGCGTGAGCAGGTGTGCATCTATATGTGCCCCTATGCACGCTTCCAGAGCGTGATGTTCGACCAGGACACCCTGATCGTGTCCTACGACCCACGTCGCGGCGAGCAGCGCGGCCCGCGCAAACGCGACGCCGACTACAAGGCCGAAGGACTGGGCGACTGCATCGACTGCAAGATGTGCGTGCATGTCTGCCCGACTGGCATCGACATCCGCGACGGTCTGCAGATCGAGTGCATTGGCTGTGCAGCCTGCATCGACGCCTGCGACAGCATCATGGACAAGATGAACTACCCGAAAGGGCTGATCAGCTACACCACCGAACACAACCTGTCGGGACAAAAGACCCAGCTGGTCCGCCCGCGCCTGATCGGCTACGCCATCGCCCTGCTGGCGATGATGGCCGTCTTCGCCTGGGCCGTGGCCAGCCGCTCACTGGTCGAACTGGACGTGCTCAAGGATCGCGTGCTCTACCGCGAGAACGAGCAAGGCCGAATCGAGAACGTCTACACCCTGAAGATCATGAACAAGGCCCAGCAACCGGTCACCTACCTGATCGCAGCCGATGGCCTCGACGGCCTGGTCTACGAAGGCAAGCGTGAAATCAAGGCCCTCGCCGGTGAAGTGCTGTCGCTACCGGTCGAACTGTCGATTGACCCGGAAAAACTGCCGTCCAGCACCAATGAAATCATGTTCCACATCCGCTCCGCGGACGATGCGAGCATCAACAACGACGCCGCCAGCCGCTTTATCGGCCCGAGCGTCCGCTGATCAAAAGGCCAAGCATGTCTGACGAAGCACCGATCAAACCCTGGTTCAAGCAGTTCTGGCCCTGGTTCCTCATTGCCCTGCTGGGTTACTCGGTCGTGCAAGGGCTGACCCTGCTGACCATTGCCACGCGCAATCCGCCGGGCTTGATCTCCGATGACTACTACGATGTCGGCAAAGGCATCAACCAGTCGCTGGAGCGCGAATCCCTGGCCTTGCAACTGCAACTGCACGCCACCCTCGACCTCGACGACGAAACCGGCCTTGCCCAATTGCAGTTGCACGGCAATAGCGGCCCGGCACAACTGGTGCTGAATCTGATCTCGCCCACCCAACCGGAGCGCGACCGGCGCATCATTCTGCAGCCACAAGGCCAAGGTCTGTACCGCGGGCAGATGCAGGATGTGGTGCAGGGTCGGCGCTTCGTCGAGCTGATCGGCCAGGAAGGTGGCAAGGACTGGCGCCTGTTCGAGGAAGAAACCCTGGAAAGCGGCAAGACCATCCGCCTCGGGGATGCCCAGTAGTGTGCTGTCGCGACAACAGTGCTGCTGGTGAAACGCCTCGGCGCGCAGACTGCACCCCGCCGCCATCGTTAACAGGCTATATCGCAACGCCAGGTACACGACTCCGCCCCCATGGCTAGCCCGACCCCCTGTTACCACTGTGGCCTGCCGGTCCCTGCCGACAGCCGCTTTCTCGCCCAGGTGCTGGGCGAGACTCGTGCCATGTGTTGCCCGGGCTGTCAGGCGGTGGCCGAGGCCATAGTCGCCGGCGGGCTGGAGCACTACTACAAGCACCGCAGCGAAAGCTCCGCCAACCCGCAAAGCCTGCCGCAGGCCCTGCCCGATGAGCTGGCGCTGTATGACCGCGCCGACGTGCAGCAGCCCTTTGTCGAGCAGCACGGCGAGCTGAGCGAAACCTGCCTGCTGATCGAAGGCATCAGTTGCGCCGCCTGCGGCTGGCTGATCGAGAAACACCTGCGCGATGTACCGGGAATTGCCGAGGCCCACCTCAACCTGTCCAACCACCGCCTGCAGGTGCGCTGGGCCGATAGTCAGCTGCCGCTAAGCCAGCTGCTCAAGGAGCTGCGCAAGATCGGCTATGCCGCACACCCCTGGCAGGCCGATGCCGCCGCCGAGCAGTTGCAACGGGAAAATCGCCGGGCCATGCGCGAACTGGGCGTGGCCGGCATGCTGTGGATGCAGGTGATGATGGCGACCATGGCCACCTGGCCAGAATTCAACATCGACCTCAGCCCCGAGCTGGACATGATCCTGCGCTGGGTCAGCCTGTTCCTCACCACCCCGATCGTCTTCTACTGCTGCGGCCAGTTCTTCCGCGGTGCCCTGCGCGACCTGCGCACCCGCCACCTGACCATGGACGTCTCGGTGTCACTGGCCATCGGCGGCGCCTATGTCGCCGGCATCTGGTCGACCGTCAGCGGCCAGGGCGAGCTGTATTTCGATGCGGTCGGCATGTTCGCCCTGTTCCTGCTCACCGGCCGCTACCTGGAACGCCGCGCCCGCGAGCGCACGGCGGCGGCTACTGCGCAGCTCGTGCAGCTACTGCCAGCCTCCTGCCTGCGCCTGGATGCCGACGGCCAGAGCCAGCGGATCCTGCTCAGCGAACTGCGCACAGGCGAGCAGGTGCTGGTGCCGCCCGGCGCCCTGCTGCCGGCCGATGGCCGCATTCTCAGCGGCCAGTCGAGCGTCGACGAATCGCTGCTGACTGGCGAATACCTGCCGCAAGCACGCGGCGTGGGCGACAGCGTGACCGCCGGCACCCTCAACGTCGAAGGGCCGCTGACGGTCGAAGTGCAGGCGCTTGGCGATGCCACCCGGCTGTCGGCCATCGTCCGTCTGCTTGAACGCGCCCAAAGCGAGAAGCCACGCCTGGCGGAGATCGCCGACCAGGTGGCGCAGTGGTTCCTGCTGATCGTGCTGGTGGTGGCCGCCGTGGTTGGCCTGGCCTGGCTGCAGATCGATTCCTCACGTGCATTCTGGATAGTACTGGCCCTGCTGGTCGCCACCTGCCCCTGCGCCCTCGCCCTGGCCACCCCGACGGCCCTGACCGCCGCCACCGGCAGCCTGCACAAGCTTGGCCTGCTGTTGACCCGCGGCCATGTGCTGGAAGGCCTCAACCAGATCGACACGGTGATCTTCGACAAGACCGGCACCCTGACCGAAGGCCGCCTGACCCTGAACGCCATCCATCCACTCGGCGCGCTGGACAGCGATGCCTGCCTGGCCCTGGCCGCCGCCCTGGAAAACCGCTCGGAACACCCGATCGCGCGCGCCTTTGGCCGCGCCGCCCAAGCCGCCGAACAGGTCGACAGTATTCCCGGGCGGGGATTGCAGGGCCTGGTTGAAGGACGCCAGCTGCGCATTGGTCAGCCCGACTTCGTCAGCCAGTTGAGTGGCCAGGCCGCGCCGGAGATCCCCGGCGAACAGGGCCAGTGGCTGCTGCTCGGCGACAGCCACGGCCCGCTCGCCTGGTTCGTCCTTGATGACCGCCTGCGCGACGACGCCCCCGCCCTCCTCGCCGCCTGCCGCGCGCGCGGCTGGCAGGTACTGCTGCTCTCGGGCGACAACTCGCCGATGGTCGGTGAAGTGGCTCGCCAGCTGGGCATCGAGGACGCCCGCAGCGGCATGACCCCCGACGCCAAACTGGCTGAACTGCACAAATTGCATGAACAGGGTCGCCGGGTCCTGATGCTCGGTGACGGGGTCAACGACGTGCCGGTGCTGGCCGGCGCCGATATCAGCGTGGCCATGGGCAGCGCCACCGACCTGGCGAAAACCAGTGCCGATGCGGTGCTGCTATCCAACCGCCTGAGCAGCCTGGTACAGGCCTTCAGCCTGGCCCGGCGCACCCGCAGGATCATCATCGAGAACCTGGTCTGGGCCAGCCTGTACAATGGCCTGGTACTGCCGTTCGCCGCCATCGGCTGGATCACGCCGATCTGGGCCGCGCTGGGCATGTCGCTCAGCTCGCTGCTGGTGGTAGTGAATGCATTACGCCTGACCCGCAGCCCCAATCCGTAGGTTGCTGCCGAGGAACGAAGCCCATCAAATTCAGCTTGCGGGGCTTTGCGGAACACAGCCCAACCTACCCCGCTTTTTATTGGCCCCGGAGACCCCATGCCTGCGCTCTACATCCTGATCCCGGTTGCCATTGCTCTGGTCGGCTTCGCCATCTGGCTGTTCTTCTGGGCTGTCGACAGCGGCCAGTACGACGACCTCGACGGCCCGGCCCACAGCATTCTGTTCGACGACGACGACCCCATGCACAAGGCCGGCGTCAGCCAGGCGCAAAAGCCCGACGAGCCAACCGACGACCAGGAGCCGCCCCGTGCTTGAACTGGCGCCCCTGCTGTTGTCCGCGCTGATCCTCGGCCTGCTCGGCGGCGGCCATTGCCTGGGCATGTGTGGCGGCCTGATGGGCGCACTGACCCTGGCCATACCGGCTGAACAGCGCGCGCAACGTTTTCAGCTATTGCTGTCCTACAACCTCGGGCGGATTCTCAGCTATGCCACCGCCGGCCTGCTCCTCGGCATGGCCGGCTGGGCCCTGGCCAGCAGCCCGGCGGCCATGTTGTTACGGGTTGTCGCCGCGCTGCTGCTGATCGCCATGGGCCTGTATCTGGCCGGCTGGTGGAGTGGCCTGACCCGCATCGAAGCACTGGGACGCGGCCTGTGGCGCTATATTCAACCACTGACCCGACGCTTCATGCCGGTCACCAGCCTACCTCGCGCCCTGCTCCTCGGCGGCCTATGGGGCTGGCTGCCGTGCGGCCTGGTCTACAGCACCCTGCTCTGGGCGGCGAGCCAGGGTGATGCGTTCGACAGCGCCGCACTGATGCTGGCGTTCGGCATCGGCACCCTGCCGGTGCTGCTGGCCACCGGTATGGCGGCCGAACGCGTGACTGTGTTGCTGCGCAAACAGGGCGTGCGCATGGCCGGTGGCCTACTGGTGATCCTCTTCGGTCTGTGGACCCTGCCCGGTCCGCATCAGCACTGGCTGATGGGGCATTGAGGCTTTGGCAGGTAAGCCAATGGGGTGGCGGGCTCCACCTGGTCCACGCGCGACCCATCCCTGATCCCCGTGGCCTTGCCCTCTCCCCCGAACTCCCGTTGACACAGGTCAAGACGCCCGAAAGCACGCTTGCATAGACTCCCGACCTTGATAGTTGGATCGGGGATTACCCGTATGCTTGACGCCATCCACTGGGATACAAACCTGATCCGTCGCTACGATCAGGCCGGGCCGCGTTACACCTCCTACCCCACCGCCGTGCAGATGAACAGCGGTGTCGGCTCATTCGAACTGCTGCACGCGATGCGCGACAGCCGCAAGGAATTGCGCCCGCTGTCACTTTATGTGCATGTGCCATTCTGCGCACACGTCTGCTACTACTGCGCCTGCAACAAGGTGATCACCAAGGATCGCGGGCGCGCCCAGCCCTATCTGCGTGCGCTGGAACACGAGATGGCCATCATCGGCCACCACCTCGATCGTCGCCAGCGCGTCGAGCAGCTGCACTTTGGCGGTGGCACGCCGACGTTTCTCAGCCATGACGAACTGCGTCACCTGATGAGCCAGCTGCGCCAGCACTTCAACCTGCTGGATGACGACTCCGGCGACTACAGCATCGAGATCGACCCACGCGAAGCCGACTGGTCGACCATGGGCCTGCTCCGCGAACTGGGTTTCAATCGGGTCAGCCTCGGCGTGCAAGACCTCGACCCGGCGGTGCAGCGTGCGATCAATCGCCTGCAAACCCTAGAAGAAACCCGCTCGATCGTCGAAGCCGCCCACACCCTGCAATTCCGCTCGGTCAATATCGACCTGATCTATGGCCTGCCCAAGCAGACCCCGCAAGGCTTCGCCCTGACCCTGGACGAAATCATCGCCCTGCAGCCCGACCGACTGTCACTCTTCAACTACGCACACTTGCCCGAACGGTTCATGCCGCAGCGACGCATCGACAGCAGCGACCTGCCCAGCCCAGCAGACAAACTGGCGATACTGCAGGGCAGCATCGCCCAGCTCAGCGCTGCGGGTTACCGTTATATCGGCATGGATCAATTCGCCCTGGCCGATGACGAACTGGCCAGCGCCCAGGAAGACGGCCGACTGCAGCGCAACTTCCAGGGCTACAGCACCCACGGCCATTGCGACCTGATCGGCCTCGGCGTATCGGCCATCAGCCAGATCGGCGACCTCTACTGCCAGAACGACAGCGAACTGGGCCAGTACCAGCAAACCCTGGCCAGCGGCCAACTGGCCACCCAGCGTGGGCTGCACTGCAATGCCGATGACCGCGTCCGGCGCGCGGTGATTCAGCAGCTGACTTGCCATTACTGCCTGAACTTTGCCGAGATCGAGCAGGCCCACGGCATCCAGTTCCGCGCGTACTTTGCCGAAATCTGGCCACAACTGGAGCAAATGGCCCGGGATGACTTGATCGACCTCAGCGCCGCAGGCATCGAGGTGCGCCCAGCCGGTCGCCTACTGGCGCGCTCCCTGTGCATGCTGTTCGATCACTACCTCAATCTGGACAATCACCAGCGCTTATCGCGGGTGATCTAGCGGTATATGGATCGCGTTTTATCGGTGAACGCAGACGAGCGGTCATTTTCCGGCACTGTAAAGCTGTATTCCGCTAACCAATTAAGACTTTCCTCGACTGGCTGAGGCCGCCCCCCTGCTGTAACCTTACGAGCATTGCGTGTTTTACCTAGGAATCGACGCCGATGTCCGGAAGCATCAAGCTGCATACCCCACATCAAGCTCATTGCAAGGATTGCAGCCTGGCAACCTTGTGCCTACCGCTTTCACTTAATCTGGAAGACATGAACTCGCTGGACGAAATCGTCAAGCGTGGTCGCCCGCTGAAGAAAGGCGAGTTCCTGTTTCGCCAAAGCGATGTCTTCGATTCGGTGTTCGCCGTGCGTTCCGGCGCCCTGAAGACCTTCAGCCTGAGCGACAGTGGCGAAGAACAGATCACCGGTTTCCACCTGCCCAGCGAACTGGTCGGCCTGTCCGGCATGGACACCGAGACCTACCCGGTATCCGCGCAAGCACTGGAGACCACCTCGGTCTGTGAAATCCCCTTTGAAAGGCTCGATGAGCTGTCGATTCTGCTGCCACAACTGCGGCGCCAGCTGATGCGGGTGATGAGCCGGGAAATCCGCGACGACCAGCAGATGATGCTGCTGCTGTCGAAGAAAACCGCCGACGAACGTATCGCCACCTTTCTGGTCAACCTGTCTGCCCGTTTTCGCGCCAGGGGCTTTTCGCCCAACCAGTTTCGCCTGGCCATGTCGCGCAACGAAATTGGTAACTATTTAGGCCTTGCGGTGGAAACCGTCTCCCGGGTATTTACCCGCTTCCAGCAAAACCAGTTGCTCGAAGCCGAAGGCAAATCGGTGCATATTCTCGACCCCATCGAGCTGTGCGCCCTGGCCGGTGGCAACCTCGACGGCTGACCGAAGCATGAGCGTCGGTTGCCACCCGCTGGTGACTTGCCTTCACTTCAGGCAGAGACAGGAGCCTCACCATGATTTTCGACGAATTCAGTATCAAAACCTTGATCCGCCCGGTCGCCGACTTTCCCGAGCCCGGGGTGACTTTTCGTGACATCACCCCGCTGCTGCAATCGCCACGCGCCCTGCGCATGGTCGCCGACAGCTTTATCCAGCGCTACGTCGAAGCCGAGTTCAGCCATATCGGCGCCCTCGACGCCCGTGGCTTCCTGATTGGCTCGATCATGGCCTATGAACTGAACAAGCCGCTGATCCTGTTTCGCAAGCAGGGCAAACTGCCAGGCGAAGTGCTGCGCGCGAGCTACCAGAGCGAATACGGCGAGGCCTTTCTCGAAGTGCACGCCGACAGCCTCTGCGAAGGTGACCAAATACTCATGTTCGACGACCTGATCGCCACCGGCGGCACCCTGCTGGCGGCCGCGCAACTGGTACGGCGCATGGGCGCAAGCATTTATGAAGCCGCCGCGATCATCGACCTGCCTGAACTGGGCGGCTCGGAAAAACTGCAAGACATTGGCATTCCAACCTTTACCCTCACTGCCTTCGCCCTCGACGACCGCTAATCATGCCCGAAAATACCCTGACCCCGAGCTACGTCACTTGGCGCGAGCGCCTGGCCGAACTGATGGAAAGCCCAGGCATCACCCGCCTGGTGACCACCCTGATCATCCTCAATGCGGCAATTCTCGGCATGGAAACCTCGCCAAGCCTGATGGCCGACTGGGGCAGCCTGCTGCAGGCACTGGACAAGCTGATACTCGGTATATTCATCCTCGAACTGGCAATGCGCTTCATTGCCCGCGGCGCCGGCCTGCTGCGCGACCCCTGGGCGGTATTCGATTGCCTGGTGGTGGGCATCGCCCTGGTGCCAGCCAGCGGCCCATTCGCCGTGCTGCGCGCACTGAGGGTTTTGCGAGTGTTGCGGCTGATTTCGATCAACCCGAATATGCGCCGGGTGGTGCAGGCTCTGCTGTCTTCGCTGCCGGGCATGGGCAGCATCGCCATGCTCCTCGGCCTGGTGTTCTACGTGGCGGCGGTAATGGCTACCCAACTGTTTGGCGAGGCTTTTCCGCAATGGTTCGGCAGCCTCGGTGCCAGCCTCTATACCCTGTTCCAGGTGATGACCCTGGAAAGCTGGTCGATGGGTATCGTACGCCCGGTGATGGAGCAGTTCCCGCTGGCCTGGATGTACTTCCTGCCCTTCATCCTGATCGCCACCTTCATGATGCTCAACCTGTTCATCGCGGTAGTGGTCAATGCCATGCAAGCCACCCACGATCAGGAAGCCCTCCAGGCGCCGCCCTCGAAAACCGAACAATTGCTGCTCGATGAACTGAAAGCCCTGCGCGCAGACATCGCCGAACTGCGCGCACTCCGCCCCTGACTCAACGCCCCCGCGACTAGTGGGTGATGGAGCAGCTACCGTCTTGCCGGCTGAGAGGCAAGACGGTACCTACGAAGCGGCTGCCTCTACCAGCTCGGGCTTACTCGAAAAACGCCTCGAAGAAACGATCCAGCTCACCCTCGTACTGATCCAGCGAATACAGGGTGTCGGCCGCCAGCAGGTCGAGCAGGATCATGCCATTGGGCCCCGAATCTTCGCCGGCCGCGGCGCGTAATCGCGCCGTCATACCCAGATTGACCATGCGCAAGTTGCGATACACCTCACGCAAGTCGGTCAGCGACCAGTCCGCACTCATGCCTCGCTGCTGGCGCAGGTATTGCCCAAGCAAATAGGTGCCGAACACCCGGTACAGGGTTTCGTCGGTACCGCTGAACGGCAGATGGAACCAGGCCATGGCTTTGAGTTGTCGCGTGTGCGGACAGCCCGAGGCGGCGCCAAGCACACCAAGCAGCGAACCGAAAGCACGCTGCAACGAGGTTCGCTGACGGATATCCCGGCCGCGCCACAGCACACGCACAGCCACCTCCTCATAGGATGGCATTTGCGCCAGCACCTCGACAGGCTTGACCAATGCTACGGCGAAGGGACAGTAGGGCGTGTCTGCATCACGCAGCGGGCAATGTCCGCATTGCTGGAATTCAAGGCGTGCCCAGTCTGGAGGATCAGCGTCTGGCGCGCCGGAGGGCGCCGCCAAATCAACCTTGTGCTGCCAACTGTGGCCGTCGGCAAACTCGAAGTGATAGTGGATGACCGAATCATCCGTTGCTGGCTGCACCATGGGCTAACCTGAGTGGCAGGGTGATTGAAATAAGTGTGGCAGCGAACGGCCAGCGCCGCCATAATTTCGACGTCAAAATAAAGTCTATAGGCCGGATTACCAAGCGCAACCCAGGCAAAAAAATAACTTACGGCCTGATCGCCAAGCGGAGTTCGCCATGGATAGCAGACAACGTGAATTGGCTTCCGCTCTTGTTGAGCGAATCGAAATCGGCGTCATCATCCTCGATGCCGAGCTGCGTATTCAGCACTGGAACAGCTTCGTTAGCCAGTGTAGCGGTAAGGCACTTGAGCGGTCGCGAAAACAGCCGCTAACCCTGATCTTTCCGGAAGCCGACACCCCCTGCCTGAGCAAGATGCTGGTCTCGGCCCGCGATCATGGCGAGCACGTCTACACCGAGTGGCACGCCCCCCCCTACCTGATTCATCTGCCATTCGACATGTCCGGGGAACCGGCCCCGTTGACGCCACAAACTACCCTGCTGTTTCCATTCAAGCGCAGCGATGATCAGCCGCTACTCGGCTTGCTGCTGTACGACAGCAGCGCACTCGCCCGCGACAACAAGCAGCTGGATGCCGCCCTGCATACCTTGAGCAACAAGCAAGTCGAGCAGGAATTGCTGATCACCAAACTGGGGCAAGCCAATGCCCAGCTCATGCAATCGGAAAAACTCGCCGCCATCGGCCAGCTCGCTGCGGGCGTGGCGCACGAGATCAACAACCCGATCGGTTATGTATTCTCCAATCTGCAGACCCTCGCCGGTTACGTCCATGACCTGCTGCGCATCATCGATGCGGTGGATGGCGCGGTCAGTCTGGAGGAGTTGCGCCAGCTCAAGCGCAGCTTGGAATATGACTATATCCGCAGCGATGTCGAGGCGCTGATCGGCGAATCCGAGGATGGTATCGAGCGGGTCAAGAAGATCATTACCGCGCTCAAGGATTTTTCCCACTTCGAGGAGGATGAATTCCGCTTCGCCGACCTGCATCGCGGCCTCGACACCACCCTCAACGTGGTCAACAACGAGCTCAAGTACAAGGCCGAAGTGGTCAAGGATTACGGCCAGCTGCCTGCGGTGGAATGCATGCCCTCGCAAATCAACCAGGTCATGATGAACCTGCTGGTCAACGCCGCCCACGCCATCGAGCAGTTCGGCCGCATTACCCTGCGCAGCGGGCACGAAGGCGATTGGGTCTGGCTGGAAGTGGAGGATTCCGGCCAAGGCATTGCGCCGCACCTGCTCAACCGTATCTACGAACCCTTCTTCACCACCAAACCGGTAGGCAAAGGCACCGGCCTGGGCTTGTCGCTGTCTTATAACATCGTGAACAAGCACAATGGCCGCATAGAGGTCTTCAGCACGCCTGGCCAGGGCACGCGCTTCCGAGTCTGGTTACCGGCCCGGCAGCCAGCACAGCCACAGGTCACGGAGGACGCTGTACACCATGAATGAACCGAACAGTATCGCCAACGTCCTTCTGGTCGACGACGAAGAGAACATTCTCAGCAGCCTGCGCCGAGTGCTCAGGGGCGAAGCCTACAACGTGCAGATCGCCAACGGCGGCGAGCAGGCGCTGCAAATACTGCGCAGCCAACCAATCGACCTGGTTATTTCAGACGCCCGCATGCCGGGCATGGATGGCGCGGCCCTGCTGGCCGAAGTGCAGAAGCACTGGCCCTCGAGCATACGCATCCTGCTCACCGGCTATGCCGACATCAGCACCACCATCCGCGCCATCAATCAAGGGCAGATCTACCGCTACATCAGCAAGCCCTGGGACGACGACGAACTGCGCCTGACCATTCGCCAGGCCCTGGCCTACCAGCACTCGGAGCGCGAGCGTGAGCGCCTGGAAGCGCTGAGCCTGGAACAGAACCAGCGCCTGCAGGAACTCAACGAAACCCTGGAACAGCGGGTCATGGCGCGCACCGCCGAGCTGGAGCAGACCGCAGACATGCTCGACCTGGCATACGAGGAGCTCAAGCGCAGCTATGTCACGGCAACCGAGGTGTTCTCCAGCCTGGTCAACCAGCGCATCCCCAAGGACAAGCAGACCAATACTCAAATCATTGCCCTGGTTCGCGCCTACGCCGAATTGCACGGCCTCGACGCAGCCCCCAGTAACGACCTGACCATGGCCGCCGCGCTCTACAACATCGGCAAGCTGACCTGGGACGATCAACTGCTCAGCCGCCCTGCCGACCTGCTCTACAAGCAGGAGCGCGACCGCTACCGACAATACCCGGTTCAGGGTGAGAACCTGCTGATGACCCTGGAACCGCTGCAGGATGCGGCCCGCCTGATCCGTCATCACCAGGAGCGCTGGGACGGCAGCGGCTTCCCCGACCACCTCAAGGGCGAAGCCACGCCCTTTGGCTCACGCCTGCTGAAACTGGCCGTGGATTTCATCGAATTGCAGCGCGGTAGCATTCTCGAGCGCCGATTGAGCCGCGATGAAGCCCTGCTGCTGATCAATAAATACAGCGGACGCCTCTACGATCCGCAGTTGTGCGAGCAATTCATCAGCCTCTGCACCGAACTGGCACCGGACATCACCCTCGCTGACCCGAGCATTCTCGCCCTGGATACCCGTCGCCTCGAGCCTGGCATGGTGCTGGCGCGCAACCTGCACGCCGACAATGGCATGCTGTTGCTCAATGAGGGCAAACCGCTGACCACGCTTTTGATCGACAAGCTGCTCGCCTTCGAGGCCAGTGAAAGTGGCCACTACACTCTGTTTGTCCGCACCGCCGAGGATGCCACGCTCGCCACGGAGAAGACGCCATGATCAAGATTCAACTGCTGGATGACGAACCGCAGATTCTCAAGGCACTGCAGCGGGTGCTGCGCCCTCACGACTGGGAAGTGCATGCCTTCAGCGACGTACAGGAGGCCCTGGATGCGCTGACCGAGCATGAATACGCGGTGATCGTCTCCGACTTCAAGATGCCGCACCTGGACGGCGTCACCTATTTGCAATTTGCCAAGCAGCGTCAGCCCAATGCCATGCGCATATTGCTGACCGGCCATTGCGACCGCAATTTGATGATGCAGGCGATCAACCAGGCTGAGGTCTACCGCTTCATCTCCAAGCCCTGGGAAGACTTCGAGATCGAAGTCGCTTTGCGCGGCGCCATCGATCTGTTTCTCCTGCGCGATGAAAACCAGCGCTTGCTGATGCAGGTGCGCCAGCAGCAAAGCGCCATTGATCGCCAGCAACAGGAATTGCTGCGCCTGGAAGTCGAACATCCAGGCCTTACCCGAGTACGCCGCGACAGCGATGGTTCCGTGCTGATCGACGAGCTGGACGACGCACAAGCCAACTGATGATCATCCGCGCTACCCAGCGCAGATCGATAAGGACGCGAGGATGGACATCAAGACCCGCCATCTGATCTACCAGGCCTATCTGCATATTCTGGCCTTCTGCATTCTGGCCCTCAGCGGCATCAGCCTGCTGGATTACCTGTTCTGGTGGCAGCCCAATACGGCCCAGATTGTGCTCCTGCCGGACAGCGCCCTGGCCGGGCTGTTGCTCGGGTTTGGACTCCTGGGCTGCATCCAGCAGAAGCCTCGACTGGCCAAATTGACCCTCAGCCTGCTGCTTGGGATGGCGCTCTACAGTCTGGCGCACAACCTGCTAAGCGGCAGCTCGGAGCAAGGCCAATCGCTGATCAGCGCTTATCAGCGCATGCGCAGCCCTCTGGCCCTGCTATTCAGCGTGCTCGCCATTGGCCTGCTGAGCAGCCAGTTGGGCAGCAAAAGCAAGCGCCTGAGCTGTATGGTCGGATGCGTAGCACTCGCGTTGGCGCTGGCCGGCCTGTCGCTGCTGTCATCCTGGCTGCCGGAGTTCGATGCCTGGCGCCTGGGTTTCAACACCAGCATCAGCCGCCCGGCCAATCTGTTCGCCTTGTCCACCAGCCTTGCGCTGCTTTTCCTCACTCGACTGCCTGCTGAGCGCAACCACTTGCTCCTGCGCAGCACCATCCTGATCGGCGCCCTCGGCACCCTCATCACCTGCAGCGTCTGGTATCTGCTCAGTGTGCAGAACATCGAATCGAACAGCCGACAAAGCGAACTGCGGCTGGTCAACCAACAGAACGCGATCACCAACACCCTGGTTACTCGTCTCTCGCTGATCCAGCGCACAGCGGAACATTGGACAGTCAACGAGAATCTGCCCACTCACGCCCAATGGCAACAAGAGAGCCGCAACACTCTGCGCGATTTTGCCGATATCGGGGTGATTGCCCTGTTCGATGAGCACCTGCGCCCCCAACGGCTGCTTGGCCGCAGCCTTGCAGATACCGAACGGCTGACCACCCTGCTCAGCCAAGCCAACCCGCGCGCCTGGCTAGAGCACCTGCCCCAGGACGGCAAGCCACACATGAGCGAGGCATATGACCTCGCCACCCAACCGCAGGGACTGATAGCAATCCACCTGACCTTGCCGAACAAGCCTGCCTGGACGCTGGTAGCCGGCCTGGACCTCACCCGCACCCTGCAGGACGGCCTGGGCAGGGAGCCGAATGACAACGGCATACAGGTCTATCAAGGCGAGCATTTGCTGTTCGACAACACCGGCTCCCCGCCCAGCGAGACCGGGGCCAGCAAGATGCTCGGGCCGACCGCCAACAACTGGCAGCTGGTCAGCTACCAAGACGCCAGTACGACCAGCCGGACCACCGACCACTTGCCCGGGATCGTGGTGCTGTTCGGCCTGGCCTTCAGCCTCGTCATCATGGTCAGTCAACGCCTGGCCCTTCTGGCCATCGAGCACTCGAAGCACCTGCAGCAGAGTAACCGGGTGCTTGAGCAGAGCCTGCGCCGCCAGGCCGAACTGCAGGCACTCAATCAACGGATCATGGACTACTCCATGGACGTGCTCTGCTCGATCGATGCCCAAGGCTGCTTCACCCAACTCAGCCCGTCCGCCAGTAAGGTGCTCGGCTACTCGCCAGAAGAGTTGATCGGGCGCCCCTACTTGCAATTCATCGCGCCCGAAGACCGCGAACGTACTCAGGCCACGGTCGACGCCATCATGGCGGGCGAATCCCATCACGGCTTTCGCAACAGCTCTCGCCGCAAGGATGGCAGCATTGTCCACCTGCTCTGGTCCGCCGGCTGGTCGGAGAACGACCGCACCCTGTTTGCCGTGGCCCACGACGTCACCCGTCTGGTGTACAACGAAGCCTACGCCGAGGATCAGCGCGACATTCTCAGCATGATCTCCACCGACCAAGCGCTGCCGGAGATTCTCAAAACCATCTGCCTGCTGGCCCAATCGCAGGCCCCTGAGACATTGTGCTCGGTGTTACTGGTCGATAAGGAGCAGAAACACCTGATTCATGGTGCTACGCCGAGCCTGCCAGACCGTTTCAACCAGGCAATGCATGGCATCGCCATCGGCCCCAGTGTCGGCTCTTGCGGCACCGCCGTGTATCGCCGCCAAGTGGTCATCGTCGAAGACATCGACAGCGACCCGCTGTGGCATGAGTTTCGTGACATTGCCTTGGAGCATGACCTGCGTGCCTGCTGGTCGATCCCGCTGATCTCCCACCACGGCGATGTACTCGGCACCTTCGCCATCTACAGCCACCAACCCGGCAGCCCAAACGACAACCATCTGCAACTGATGGCCACCGTTGGCCAGCTGGCCGCCATCGCCATCGAACGCCAGCACGACCGCCTGCGCCTGCAGGCAAGCGAACAGCGCTACCGCTCACTGTTCACCTTCAACCCCAACCCGGTGTTCTCGTTCGACCTGAAGGGCAATTTCGAAAGCATGAACCAGGCGGGCTGCCAGCTATCGGGCTACAGCGAAGCGCAACTGCTCGGACAACACATGTCGATGCTGGTACACCACGAAGACCTGGCACTGGTCCAGGACTACATCGACTCTGCCAGCAGCGGAGGCACCCAAAGTTACGAAGTCCGCTGCCGCAACAGTGATGGGCAACTAGTGGAAGTGGACATCACCAACCTGCCGATCATCATCGACGAGCAGATCGTCGGAGTGTTCGGCATCGCCAAGGACATCGGCGAACGTAACCGCATGACCCGCGCCCTGCGCGAAGCGTTGCAGCACTCCGAACACCAGGCCGAACTGCTGCGCGGCCTGAGTGAAACCGCCGTCAACATCAACAGCATCATGGGCACCCAATCGCTGTTGGACTACATGAGCGAACGCCTGCGCTTGCTGCTCGGCGCACATCAGTCGGCCATGAGCCTGAACCGGGGCAACAACTGGACACTGTCGATCAACGCCGTCTCGCTCTCGGAAAAGTACGCGGCCTGGCATGACGCCAGCACCCCGTTCGGTGACAGCGCAATCCGCACCCTGACCGGCGAGACCAATCAGCCGATCCTGCTGAGCCAGGCAGAACTGGAACAGCACCCGTGCTGGCCTGAGCTAAGCAGCGCCGACAAGCACCAACTGCCCATGCGCGGCTTGCTGGCCGTGCCCCTGAGCGACCATAGCGGAACCCATTTCGGCCTGTTGCAGTTATCGGACAAATACGCCGGCGAATTCAACCCGGACGACTTGGCGATTGCCCAGCAGTTTGCTCAGATGGCAGTGGCGGTATTGGAGAATAACCGCCTGATGCAAGCAGTGATCACCGGCGAGCGACGCCTGAAAACCCAGCTGGAGTTCACCTCGGCGATCACCAACAGCATTGCCGAGGGCCTGCTTGCCGTAGATCGCCAGGGCCTGCTGAGCTTCGTCAACCCTACAGCTGCCGAACTGCTCGGCCAACCGGCCCAAACGCTGCTGGGCCAGGCCCTGGCGAGCTTCCTGCCACTGGCACTCAACGACAGCGAACATAACGAACGAACCAGCAGTTACCACGGTGAGATCAGTCTGTCGCTGACAGCGCAGGGCGAGCGTCATATCGCCTACGACAGCGCCCCCCTGCTCGATGACGATGCCCCCCAGGGCTGGGTGGTCGCCTTTCGCGACATCACCGCGCAGAAGGAGGCGGACAAGCAACTGCGCCTGCTCAAGCGCAGCCTGGAAGCCAGCTACAACGGTGCGCTGGTCTGCGATGCGCTGGCCGAAGACCAGCCGATCATCTACGTCAACCCGGCCTTTGAGCGCATCACTGGCTATAGCGCGGCAGAAGTCATCGGTCGAAATTGCCGCTTTCTCCAAGGGTCTGAACACGCTCAAGCGGGCATTACCGAAATTCGCCAGGGCCTGGCGGAAAAGCGCGATACCCACGTGGTCCTGCGCAACTTTCGCAAGGACGGCACGCCATTCTGGAACGACCTGTATATCGCCCCAGTGCCTGATGAAGAGGGAAACATCACCCACTTCATCGGCGTACAGAGCGATATTTCCGAGCAGAAACGCTACGAATCCGAACTGGCCTACAACGCCAGCCATGATGTTCTCACCGGCCTGCCCAACCGTTCGCTGCTGGAGGATCGCCTGAGCCAGGGTTGCCAGATCAGCCGCCGCTACAAGCGCAGCCTGGCGGTGATGTTCATCGACCTGGATGGTTTCAAGCCGATCAACGACAGCATGGGTCACGGTGCCGGCGACCTGATCCTGATCGAAGTGGCGCAACGCATGAACCTGCAGGTACGTCCAGGCGACACCGTGGCGCGTCTTGGTGGCGACGAGTTCATCGTTATCCTGCCGGACCTGGCCCGCGAAGAGGACGTGCTACTGGTAACAGACCGGATCATGGAGAGCATCGCACGGCCCTACACGGTCGGCGGCGTCGATCTGCACATCACCGCAAGCATCGGCATCACGCTCAACGACGGCAGCATCGAGCAGCCCATGCAACTGATCCAGCAGGCCGACCTGGCCATGTACAAAGCCAAGCAGCAAGGCCGCAACAACTATCAATGGTATACCGAGGATCTCAACCAGAAGGTCAGCGAGCGGGTGACCTTGCGCAACCAGATACAGAAAGCCATCGACACCGAAGCCTTCGAACTCTACTACCAGCCGCAGATCGACAGCCGCAGTGGCCGGGTGATTGGTTACGAGGCGCTGTTGCGCTGGCAGCATGCCGAGCAGGGATTCATTTCGCCGGCGCAATTCGTGCCCATAGCCGAGGATACCGGACAGATCATTCCGCTCAGCGAGTGGGTGCTCAAAACCGCCTGCCGCGATGCCCGTTTGCTGCTCGATCAAGGGTTCGATGGTGCGGTGATGGCCGTGAACATTTCCCCCGTGCAGTTCCAACGCGCCAACTTCGTCGAGTTCGTGCGCAGCAGTCTCGCCCAGGCCCAGTTGCCGGCAGAACTGCTAGAGCTGGAAATCACCGAAACCGTGTTGTTGGCTAATGCCGACAGAGCCATCTTCACCCTGCACGCCCTGAGAGACCTAGGCGTACGCATTGCCCTCGATGACTTCGGCACCGGCTTCTCCAGCCTCAACTACCTCAAGCGCCTGCCCATCGGCAAGGTCAAGATCGACCGCTCCTTCATCCAGGACGTGATCAGCGACCGGCATGATGCGGCGATCACCCAAGGCATCATTTCCATGGCCCACCACCTGAAGCTCAAGGTGATCGCCGAAGGCGTGGAAACCGAGGAGCAGGTCGCCTTCCTGAAGAAAAGCCACTGCGATGAATTCCAGGGCTACTACTTCGCCAAACCCATTCCGCTGGCAACGCTGAAACATTATCTTCAGCAGCAGCGCGCCCAGCATCGCCTGCCAGCACCAGGCGGTGTTGCCGAAAACGGCACACAGACCCTGCTACTGCTCGATGACGAAGAGAATATTCTGCGTGCCCTGACCCGGGTACTCAGGCGCGACGGTTATAAAATCCTTACTGCGAGCCGGGCACAAGATGCCTTCGCCCTCCTGGCAAAGCACGAGGTACAAGTCATCATTTCCGACCAGCGCATGCCGGAAATGAACGGCACCGCGTTCTTCAGCCAAGTCAAGGACCTCTATCCAGATACCATCCGCATCGTGCTCTCCGGCTATACCGACCTGACATCGGTGACCGAGGCGATCAACCAGGGCGCCATCTACAAGTTCCTCACCAAACCTTGGGACGACGCGCAATTGCGAGCCACTGTCGCCCAGGCGTTCCAGCACCAGGTACTGGCCCAGCCAAAAGACGACTACTCAGCGCCAGCGCCAGCAGATAATCCATGGCTCCGAATAGACTGACAGTGCGCCAGAATGGCTTCACCGAACCCATGGCTGGCCACGCGGGCCAGCAGGGCTTCCTGCCCTTCGCTAGCGGCAGCCAACCACCATTCGCCAAGAAGATGCGAGCACCCTCGGCGAGGAGCCTGCAAGCAATTCGGGGCAGTCTGCAGGCATAGGGCTTGCCCGGACTTCATCCAGCACGGTGCTGGGCAAGGCGCCAAGCACAGACTCTGGTATACAAATCATCTGCTGCTGAAATCAGATATCCACGCCCGGCGCCCAGGGATTGCTGCCGACGCGGCGATCCTTGTTACTCCGTCGTTCTTCCTGGAAGCGGATATCGGCGCGGCGCTCCTGCGCTTTACGGCGTTCGCCGCCACTGCGCGTATCGATCTGGTACTTTGCTCGACCCTTGCTCACCTCCTCGCCGACTTGCTCAGCAAGGGGTTCGAGCGCCAGGTCTTCAAGGGAAATGTCGGAATTGTCATGACTGACCATTGGCGTACTCCATGTCATCCTGCCTTACTGGCAGTGAACTCACCTGACAGCCTCATGGGTGCAGAGGCTGTGAAAACATCGAATGCTGTCACGATGCCGGCTCAAGGCGTTCTCGGCAAGGCGCAGGACAGTGCGTTTGAAGTCGGCCGCAGGAGGCGAGAGTTTTTTCACCAGCTCCCGGCATCCCCTTGCTGGCCAAATCTGTGAATAGACTAGTACGGCTTGGTCTGGCACGACAGGCATGTCGTCGCCTTGTTCAAGGCTGAAGATGGCCACAAACGGCAGCCATCGGGACGCACCAGATTCCCAGGAAGCAGCAGCATGCCAACATTTGCAGTCAAAACCGCCCATGGCATCCCGCGCACGATCTGGGCGCTGGGATTTGTCAGCCTGTTCATGGATATGTCATCGGAGTTGGTACACAGCCTGCTGCCGCTGTTTCTAGTGGGTACGCTGGGCGCCAGCATGCTTACTGTCGGGCTGATCGAAGGGCTCGCCGAGGCTAGCGCGTTGCTGGTCAAGGTGTTTTCCGGCGCGCTCAGCGACTTCATCGGCCGACGCAAAGGTTTGCTGCTGTTCGGCTACGGCCTTGCCGCGCTGAGCAAACCGTTGTTTCCCTTGGCCGGATCGGCGGAAACGGTTTTCACCGCGCGCTTGCTGGACAGAATCGGCAAGGGCATTCGTGGCGCTCCGCGCGATGCATTGATCGCCGACGTGGCCCCGGCCGCTAGCCGCGGCGCCTGCTTCGGCCTGCGTCAGTCGATGGATACTGCAGGTGCCTTTCTCGGGCCGATCCTGGCGATCCTGCTGATGCTCTGGTTCAGCGGGGACATCACCCTGGTGCTGTGGTTTGCGCCGATCCCCGCACTGCTGGCGGTGGCAGTGCTCTGGACCGGTGTCCGCGAACCGGCACGGCCAGCGCATGCCCTGCCGTTGCACTCGCCTGTGCGACTGAAATCCTTAGCGCTGTTCTCCCAGGGATTCTGGTGGGTGGTCGGCATAGGCGCGGTCTTCACCCTGGCCCGCTTCAGCGAAGCCTTTCTGCTGCTGCGCGCCGCGCAGCTGGGCCTCCCCCTCGCCTGGGTGCCCCTCGTCATGGTGGTGATGGCCGCGTTCTACATGCTCTCGGCCTACCCGGCGGGCCAGTGGTCGGATCGCATCGACCGCAGCACGTTGCTGGGTGCCAGCTTGCTGCTGCTGATCCTCGCCGATCTACTGCTGGCCTACGCTGAATCGGTCATCACAGTTATGTTCGGCGTCGCCCTATGGGGCCTGCATATGGGCTTCAGCCAGGGCATTCTGGCAGCGCTGGTGGCGGATACCACACCAGCCGATCTCAAAGGCAGCGCCTTTGGTCTGTTCAATCTGGTCAGCGGTATCGCCGTACTACTGGCCAGCGCGACGGCCGGCTGGCTGTGGCAGTCCTATGGCGCCGCCGCGACCTTCTATGCCGGCGCCGGCCTGGCTGCCGCCGCTCTGTTCCTGCTCGGGCTCAGACGGATTGGTCAATGAGGATGCAACCCGTCCTGCTCGCCACAGGTCGTTGCCGTGGCCAGTACTGTCAGTCGGAAATCCACGCCAGCCCTGAACAAACCGGGCCAATTCGCGGCCAGACAACCGTCATGCCTTTGCTGTATCGTCGGACGAGTTCATCGGCAGCAGCCTTCCTGATGAGAGGACCACTCTAGCAGCGCTGCGCGCCACATCGACGCCGCTGAATTTGCACCAGGGCACGGCCCAGTTCTGCAGATGCAAAAGACCAGTGCGGTGAAGGACAGTAGCCCGAAGCGGCCTCTGCGGCTTCGCCGGAAGGAATCCGTAGCGTCCCTTTAATGGGCTCGGCCGGATCAAGGTGGCTAACCCCGCGCGACGTTGTCGCGCTATCTACCCAGTTCGACTGATGTGCCTATCAGCCCTGCAGAGGGTGGTTTACGCGCGTCCATGGACGGGCAGAGCCACAGTTTACTGAATAGCGTCATGACCCGCGGAAGCGAGAGCTCCCCCGGTGTCTGTGCTGCAGCCCAGCCAACCTGGATAATTCAAGGACACCATGATGATTGAACCCATTTTGCTCACTGCAGCCCGCCTCTGTACCTTCAATCAGCACAAGCAGCTGACCAATGCCAGCAGCTTTTTCTTCGCCCGCGACGAGCGCCTGTTCCTCGTCACCAGCCGGCACGTGATGATTGATGCGCAGAACCAGCACTTCCCGGATCGTATTGAAATCGAACTGCATACCGACCCGGACAATATCGCCCAGTCCATCGGCATCTCGATCCCACTCTACCGCGACGGCGAAAGCCTGTGGCGCCAGGGCCTGGACTCCACTGGCGAGATCGATGTGGCAGTGATCGAACTGGATCGCGCCGCCTTGCCCGCAACCGCGTTCTACCGTGCCTTTACCCCTGCACACCTGTATGGCCCGACCGCCGAGGTCGAGGTCGGCACCTCCCTGCTGGTGGTCGGTTTCCCCCTGGGTTTCCACGACACCCTGCACCACATGCCCGTGGTGCGCCAGGCGGTGATCGCCTCCTCGTTCGGCTTGCGCTTTCAGAGCAAGGGCTACTTTCTCAGCGATGCCCGGACGCACCGCGGCATCAGCGGCGCGCCCGTGGTGACGCGGGTCGCCAATACTCCAGAGAATGGCCTCGGCGACCTGCCATGGATGCTCCTGGGCGTGCACTCGGCCCGCCTCGATGTGGGCACCCGCGACCTGCAACTGGACGAAGCACTCGGGCTCAACTGCACCTGGTACGCCGACATCCTGCTGACCCTCACCGAGAACTGAGAACTCTCGCCTAGCGCGGCCGCCTGCAAATGCCCGCGACGGCATTGCACCAGGTGAAAAGCAGAGTCCTTTAGCTCGCTAAACTCCCCCGCCTTTCACGCAGCGAGCCTTGCCGCGAACGCCTCAAGGCAGTCTCGCGACGGCGCTCGATCACCCAGACAGAGCAGTCCCCCGGCCCATGCATACGCTCGGTATTACCGAAGCCGGATAAACCCGGGCAGGCCGAGAGGGATTGCCGCGGGTTTATGGGGTGTTACCAAGGAAGCCGAACTCAGCCCGTGGCCAGTGCCACGTCGACGATCTGCTGCGCCTCGCCAAGAATCCGCTGCAGGTGCGCCGGGTCGCGGTAGCTCTCGGCGTAGATCTTGTAGATGTCCTCGGTACCCGATGGCCGCGCGGCGAACCAGCCGCCAGCGCTGATCACCTTGATCCCGCCCAGCGCCGCGCCGTTGCCCGGCGCCTTGTCGAGCACCTGGGTGATCGCATCGCCGGCCAGCTGAGTGCTGTGCACCTGCTGCGGCGAGAGCTGGCTCAAGGCTTTCTTCTGCACGGGGGTGGCCGGCGCATCGACGCGGTCGGCCACTATCTCGCCGAACTCCTCGGTCAGGCCGCGATACAGTTCGCCCGGGTCGCGAGCGCAACTGGCGGTCATTTCCGCGGCCAGCAGGGCCAGCGCCATGCCGTCCTTGTCGGTGGTCCAGACGCTGCCGTCACGGCGCAACAACGTAGCACCGGCGCTTTCCTCACCCGCAAAGCCCAGCGAGCCGTCGAACAGGCCACCGGCGAACCACTTGAAGCCGACTGGCACTTCCAGCAGCGGCCGACCCAGACGGGCACTGACCCGATCGATCATGGCACTGCTGACCAGGGTCTTGCCCACTGCCGCTGAAGCGCTCCACTGCGGGCGATGCTGGAACAGGTAATCGATGGCCACGCTGAGAAAGTGGTTGGCCGGCAGCAAGCCGACGCTGGGCGCGACTATGCCGTGGCGGTCGTAGTCGGTGTCGCAGGCAAAGGCGATGTCGTAGCCATCCTTGAGGCCGATCAGCCGTTGCATGGCGTGGCTCGACGAAGGGTCCATGCGGATCTGACCGTCCCAATCCAGGCTCATGAAGGCGAACTGCGGGTCTACGACCTGGCTGACCACATGCAGATCGAGCCCATACTGCTCAGCGATACGCGACCAGTAATGCACGCCCGCACCGCCCAGCGGATCGACGCCCATACGCAGCCCGGCCGCGCGGATCACCGCGAAATCGATCACGCTGCCCAGGTCACCGACATAGGCCGCCAGGTAATCGTGCTCATGGGTAGTCGGCGCCTGACGTGCCTGGGCCAGCGGCATGCGTTTGACCTGCTTGAGGCCACCTTCGAGCAAGGCATTGGCGCGGTTCTGCACCCAGTTGGTGATGTCGCTGTCAGCCGGGCCGCCATTGCACGGGTTGTATTTGAAGCCGCCGCTGTCCGGCGGATTGTGCGAAGGGGTGATCACGATGCCGTCGGCCAGGCCCGTGGCGCGCCCCCGGTTGTGCACCAGAATGGCGTGGGATATCGCCGGGGTCGGGGTGAATTCGCCACCGGCGGAAATCATGGTCTGAACGCCATTGGCGGCCAGCACCTCCAGCGCCGTGTCGAGCGCTGGCTGCGACAGGGCATGGCTGTCTGCGCCGATATACAGCGGGCCGTCGATGCCCTGCGCTTCACGGTAATCGCAGATCGCCTGGCTGATGGCGAGCACGTGGTACTGGTTGAAGCTGGAGGCCAACGAACTGCCGCGGTGCCCCGAGGTGCCGAAGGCCACGCGCTGGGTGGCCACGCTGGGATCGGGCTGCAGATCGAAGTAAGCGGCCAGCAGTTGTTCGATATCGACCAACATCTCTGCAGGCGCCGGCTGGCCGGCCAAAGGATGGATGCGTGAACTCAAAATTGTCTCCCTGAATAACGTGTACAGCCCCTAGCCTAACAGGCGCCGACACAATCGCCGACCGCCCCGCCGCCGCTCAATCCCTTTTAGCCAACCAGAGCCACGGGGAAATCTGCGGCAGATCTTCGCCGCGCCCTCGACATAGCGCCGCTGCCCAGCAGTTGGTCGTCGACCAACTGCTGGGCAGCGGCGGGTGTAAATCTCTCCGGGTGTCGACGGCAGCTGAACGGCTCCCCCCTGATACCGTTAATCATCAAACTAACCGCAGAGCACTCGATGCCAGGTATTGCGGTTCACGCCGGTGCCCAACAGTCGCGCTGAAGAACGTACTTGCGCCGTAAGGCTGCATCAGCAATGACCCTGATTTCCGGCGGCTAAGTGCGCCACCGCACAGACGATTCGTCTCGCCATGGACATCGTGACAATCGCACGACAATTGATTTTTTGCGGGCGGTGCAATTCATGCCGAATGCCCGAACAGGAAAAGATCAAGTCCCCAATTACTGCCCTGCCGAACCGCCAACCCAGAACGGTGGCCCCCAGGACTACGTCCGGGTTAACAACAGTTCATGGCAACAACGCGGCGAAAGCACAACCCACTGCACTGCTGATCCCAGTGGAGAAGCAACATGCCCTTGCACCCATGCAAAAACGCTCTCACAGCCGGCTTCGGCTTTGCCATAGTCGCAACAATAAGCAACATAGTCGGCGCGCAGCCACTCTCTCAGGACGTTGCCGATGCCCGGCAGGAAACCCAAGTCTGGAAAGCCTATGCGCTGAATCCACATTTAAGCGCTGACGCCCTTGAGGTGTCCGTGCTCAATGGCAAGGCCACCCTGAGCGGCGAGGTAGAGACCGCCGCCAACAAGACGCTGGCCAAAGCCATCGCGCTGAGCGTCCACGGAATCGTCGCCGTGGATAACCGGATAGTGGTGCAAACGAAGCTGATCGAGGTCGACAGCCAGGTCCGGGCTGGCACCGAACAACCTGACAACGGCCGCTGGATCAGCGATCCAGAGCAGTCGGCCTTCTTGCACACCAACGGTACAAGTCCCCCCCTTACTCCGCTTGACCGCGGCACAGTGAGAAAGCCGGGCGACAGGCCAGCCAACCGCGCCACATTTTCCACGGCGCAAGAACGGCCACGGCCCTTGCCCGAACTTAAAAGTCTTTATCCTGATGCATTCAGGTTTTAGTTCAGCGGGTGATCGCTGATGGCGCTGTTGCATGCTGTAGGCATAGGCTCGCTATGCCATGGAGATGGTTCAAAGGAGTGAATACGACATGGCCAATCGAATCCTGATCATCAGCGCTGACGCCGCTGATGCAGCGGTGTTGCGAGAGGTACTGGGCAAGGCCAAAGACGGTCTATTCATCATCGAATGGCTGACCTGTCTTGCCGATGCCCTGGAAAGGCTCAACACCGGCGATATCGACGCGATCCTGACGGCGCTCTCGCTGCCTGATTGCCAAGGTCTGGAGACTTTCGACAAGCTGTTCGCCCTGGTACCCCACACGCCCATCATGGCCCTCTGCGAAGCGGATGAAGACCTCGCGGAGCAAGCGGTACAACGGGGCGCACATGGCTACCTGGGAAAAGGTCATCTTGGCAGTTACCTGGTCGCGCAATCGCTGCGTAACATCATCCAGCGCAGTGCCGTCAGGGAAAGCATCTTGATAGAAAAGGCGCGCGCCGAGACCACCCTCAACTCGATCAGCGATGCGGTCATCGGCACGGACCTGGCAGGCAATGTCGACTACCTGAATGTGGCGGCCGAGCAGATGACTGGCTGGTCTCGGCAGGAAGCTGGCGGCCGCCCCATCGCCGAAGTAATGCATATCGTCAACAGTACGACGCGCAAGTTGGTGCACAACCCGATCAAGCGGGTACTCGAGCAGGGCAAGCCGCAGACCCTGGCCGCAGGTACGATCCTGATCAAACGCGATGGCAGCGAAGCCATGATCGAAGACTCCGCCGCGCCAATCCACGACTCCAGCGGAAAGATCAGCGGCGCCGTGATCGTGTTCCATGACATCAGCGCCGCGCAGGCGATGACCGTGAAAATGGCCCACTTGGCGCAACATGACTTCTTGACCAATCTACCCAACCGCCTGCTCCTCAATGACCGTATCGAACAAGCGATAACCTTGGCCGAACGCCACGGCACCAATCTCGCCGTACTTTTCCTCGACCTGGACAACTTCAAGCACATCAACGATTCACTGGGCCACGCCATCGGTGACCAACTGCTGCAATCGGTTGCTCAGAGCCTGTGTGCTTGCGTACGTAGCTCCGACACTGTGAGTCGCCTGGGGGGCGACGAGTTTGTGGTGCTGGTCGCGCAAGAGCATCAGGCTGAATACGCCGCCCTAACGGCAGAAAAGATCCTCAGTTCACTGGCAAGGCCACACCACATTACGGCGCATGAACTGCACGTGACGACCAGTATCGGCATCAGCATTTATCCAAGCGATGGCCTGAACGCAGAAAGCTTGATCAAGCATGCCGACACCGCGATGTACCGGGCCAAGGAGCATGGTCGTAACAACTTCCAGTTTTTCAAGAATGAGATGAACGTCCACGCGCACGAGCGGCAACTCATCGAAGGCCATTTACGCGCGGCCTTGGAGCGGCAGGAGTTCGTCCTGCATTATCAACCCAAGGTTAATCTGCTTAGCGGCACGATCATGGGTGCGGAGGCACTGCTGCGCTGGAACCACCCGCAATGGGGGCTGGTTTTGCCCAGCCGTTTTGTGTCGATTGCGCAAGAGTGCGGCCTGATTGTGCCAATTGGTCGCTGGGTGCTAGGCGAAGCCTGTGCCCAGGCCAAACGCTGGCAAGACGTCACCGCGCGGGCCACACCGGTTGCAGTCAACCTCTGCGCAGAAGAGTTTCGCCATCAGGATTTCGTTGCAGGCGTTCACGCCATCTTGAGCGACAGCGGATTGGCGCCTGGCAACCTACAACTGGAAGTGAGCGAAAGCGTCCTGATGCGCGATGCCAAGGGCAGCATCGCGATACTCCATCAACTCAAGGAGATGGGCATCCAGACTGCGGTGGACGACTTCGGTATCGGCTGCTCTAGCTTGAGCTACCTGAGTCAGTTCCCGATCGATTTCTTGAAAATTGACCAGTCATTCGTCCATGCCATTGGCTCAACGAAGGGCAATAATGGCGCAATCATCCGTGCCGTAATCGCCATGGGTGCCAGTCTCAATCATCGAGTGATCGCCAAAGGCGTCGAGCAGCAAGCACAACTGGCATTTCTGCAAGAACAGCGGTGTGAGGAAGGACAGGGCCACTATTTCGGCCGGCCGCTGGTTGCAGAGCAGTTCTCCAGACTTCTGCAGACGGGCCTTGGCACAACGCTCTAGGCAATGCTGCAGAAGTCTGTTGTACCAAGCGAACCGAGACCTGCGGCCTACTTCAGCAACTGCGCGTAGTCATCGATGGCCGCCTCGTAACACTCGCAAGAGGCGGCCTCTAGCCCTTTGCGGTCGAGGATGCTGATCTCGCCACGGGTGTAGTGAATCAGGCCGCGCAGCTGCAAGACACCTGCGGCGACGGTGACGCCACTTCGGCGCACCCCGAGCATGTCGGCCAGGTATTCGTGGGTAAGGTAGAAGTGATCGGCGTGCGCGCGATCATGGGTCATCAGCAACCAGCGTGCCAGACGCGGTTCGATTTCATGGAAATGGGTGCAGGCGGCGGTTTGCGACAGCTGCGCCATCAGTACATACAGGTAGCGGTTGAGTGTGCGCAGCAGCTCCGGACACTCCTGCAGCTCGCGACGAAAATGTGCAGCGTTGATCCGCAATACAGTGCCGGCGCCCTGCACCACCGCGCGCATCGGCACACTGTTCACGCCCAGAACCAGGGTCGCGCCGAGCATGCCTTCATTGCCGATCAGGCCCATTTCCAGTGGCTGATGATCACGCAGCGTGGTCACCAGCGAGATAAACCCGGTCAGCGGAAAGTACAGGTGGCGTAGGGTTTGCTCCGGCTCGCAGAGGATGGTGCCGAACACTAGATCGACTGGCTCGCAGCACTCCAGGAATCGTTGCGACTCCTTGTGCGGCAAACTTGCAAGCAGCTGGTTAACCACGGGAGCCTTGATTGCTGCTGACATTCCTGCGTCCTGCAGCACGAGAAAGTCGGGAAGCGACACAGGAAAGGTGCCGAACAGTCCCGATTCGGCAGTCTGATAGAGCAACGCTGGCTTGTCTGTTCGCTATGGTACGGATGGCGCTAATACCTTGATTGGCATGGAATATGGTGTGCTGCCCAACCCATTAACCCAGCGCCACCGCTTGCACCGCAAAGGGTAGCAGGCGATCCGTTTCCTTCTTTACCACGGCATAGCACTCGCAGCTCATCAGCTCGAGCATGGGTCGGTTGATCACCTTGATGCGCCCGCGACTGTATTCGATCACCCCTGATCGATGCAGCTTGCCAGCCGCCTCGGTGACGCCCTCGCGGCGCACGCCCAACATATTGGCGATCAGTTCCTGGGTCATGACCAGATCATTGGTTGGCAAGCGATCGAGCGACAGTAGCAACCAGCGACAGAGTTGCTGGTCAATCGAATGGTGGCGGTTACACACCGCCGTCTGCGCCATTTGCGTGATCAGCGCCTGGGTATAACGCAGCATCAGGTGCAGCATCTCGCTGTAGCGATTGACCTCATCCTTGAACTGCCGCGACGGCAGTCGATACGCGTATCCGGCGCTTTGCACGATGGCACGGCTGGTGGTGCTCTCGCCGCCCATGAACACGGCGACGCCAATAAACCCTTCATTGCCGACGACGGAAATTTCCGCCGACGCACCGTTCTCCATCACGTAGAGCAGCGAGACAATCGAATCGGTTGGAAAATACACGTGGCTCAAGGTATCGCCGGACTCATACAGGACCTTGCCCAAGGGCAGTGGCACCAGCTCCAGCTTAGGTTGTAAGCGATTTTGAACGTCCAGAGGCAAGGCAGCCAAAAGATGATTTTTCTGTGGTGTTGCGGACAACTCAGGCATCTCACACTCTATAAATGAGGGGGGACAGAGCCACCCCTCAGGATCAGCTTATCGGTATTAATAGATAGGGTTATATGTACGCTGTCGAACATGGTGGCATATAGTGGCACCATGCCATCTGTGCGCTATCGCACATAGCGTGTCGAGAACTGCGGGGCTCACATTGACGGCGTCAATCGATACGCGGCGCAGAAGGCAGCGCTTTCACAGCCGGCCCATCAACAGCAGTACCAGCACGATGATCAACACCAGGCCCAAGCCGCCAGTGGGGGCATAGCCCCAGCTCCGGCTATGCGGCCAAGCGGGTATTGCCCCCACCAGCATCAGAATCAGTACGATTAACAGAATCGTTCCCAAGCTCATGACGATCTCCTTGAATGGTTCACGCTCACCGCCACGAGCCATGTCGATCTGCGCTGAACGACTATGGTCGAATGTTCTCGACCGGCACCGGGCAGCTTGAACGGATTACGCAATCAGTTCGGTGCGTTATCGAACATAGCCGTCATCCCGTGACGGGCGCCGAACGCTGTCCTCTCTGTTGAATATGGCGTCACGACGATCCTTTTGCGTGTACATTCAGGCGAATGTAGCGTTTCGACGGCCATCCGGCTGCAGCGCGAGACACCTTGCCGCGAGGATGGCCAATGCAAGCTGCGTATTGCTGGAAGCGGTGTATCACGGCAATCCTCAGCCTGGCGCTGAGTGCTTGCAGCTCACTGCCAACCCTCACGCCCGATATGGCGCGCCGTGATGCGCCGCCAGTACAACTCGACGGGCCACGTGGGCCACTCTCGTCCGCGCGGAGCAAGGCCATTCTCGATCGACTGCAGGCACGCGGTGTCGAGACCAACATCTTCAACCTGCACCTGGCGGTCGAAGAAGCCATCGTCGGCAGCCCCCTGACCATCGACAACAAGGTCGAACTGCTGCAGGACGGCCCCGACACCTATCAGGCAATGATCAACGCAATCGACGCCGCACTCGATCACATCAACATGGAAACCTTCATTATCGAAGATGACGAGGTCGGCCAGCGCTTCGCCGACGCACTGATCGCCAAGCAGCGGGCCGGTGTGCAGGTCAACCTGATCCGCGACAGCGTCGGCACCCTCGGCACACCGAGTACGTTCTTCTCTCGCCTCAGCGCCGCCGGTATCCAGGTAATGGAGTTCAACCCGGTCAACCCACTGACTGCCAAGGCCGGCTGGTCGGTAAACCAGCGCGACCATCGCAAACTACTGATCGTCGACGGGCGTATCGCCTTTCTCGGCGGCGTCAACATCAGCAGCGTCTATTCCGGCGGCTCCTTCAGCCCGCAATCGATCGATCGCCCCGACGCTGCGCTGCCCTGGCGCGACACCCACCTGCAGCTCGAAGGCCCGGTGGTGGGCGAGCTGCAAAAGCTGTTCATCGAAACCTGGGAAAAGCAGCAAGGCGCCCCCCTCGCCCCACGCGATTACTTCCCGGTCAGCCAGCATCAGGGTAATGATGTGGTACGAGCGGTCGGCAGCTCGCCGGACGATCCCTACAGCCTGATCTACGTCACCCTGATCTCGGCGTTGCACAGCGCCCAAAGCGAAATCTGGCTGACCAACGCCTACTTCGTGCCCGATCCACAGCTGCTCGCGGCGCTCAAGCAGGCGGCGGCGCGCGGCGTCGACGTGCAGTTGATCCTGCCCAGCAGCACCGACTCCTGGCTGGTATTGCATGCCGGCCGCGCCTACTACAGCGAATTGCTCAAGGCCGGGGTCAAGCTGCACCAACGCCGCGATGCCTTGCTGCATGCGAAGACCGCCGTGATCGATGGAGTCTGGTCGACCGTCGGCTCGACCAACCTTGACTGGCGCAGTTTCCTGCACAACCAGGAGGTCAATGCGGTGGTACTCGGCACAGATTTCGGCGGCAAGATGCGCGCCGCCTTTCTCGCCGACCTGGATAAATCGGAGCAGATCACCCTGGGAAAATGGCGGCGCCGCCCCCTCGACGCGAGGGTCAAGGAATTGCTCGGGCGCCTGTGGGAATACTGGTTGTGAGGCGTTTCCGGCCTGCCAACGCAGGCTGTTTGCAGTGGATTCGCGCGGTCGTGCTGTTGGCGCTGCTGATTGCCGCGCAGGCCTACGCTCAGGACCCGGAATCACTCAAGGCCCGGCATGCCGCCCTGGCTGAACAGCTGGGCGACAACCCGTTCCAACGCCCGCTGCATCTCGAGTCCCGGCAAACAGAAGACACCTTGCATGGCGATATTTACGCCGTGATCGAGCAGCCCTATGCCGTGGTCGGCCCGGCGTTGCAAGGCAGCACGCACTGGTGCGACATCCTCATCCTGCACCTGAATGTGAAAAGCTGCCGCGTCTCATCGGCTCCGGATGGTGAGGTCCTGCGCCTCCATATCGGCCGCAAGTTCGAGCAGGCGCTGGCCGATGCCCACCTGTTCGAGTTTGCCTACCGGGTCGCCACGGCTACGCCCGACTTCCTGCAGGTCCTGCTGGATGCCCCCGATGGACCGCTGGGCACCAGCCGCTACCGCATCAAGCTCGAAGCAGTGGCACTCGATGACCGGCGCAGCTTCCTGCACCTGTCCTACTCCTATGCTTACGGCTTGGCGGCCAGCGTCGCCGTGCAGAGTTACTTGGCGACGCTGGGACGCAACAAGGTGGGTTTCAGCATCCTTGAGCGCGACGCCGAGGGGCAACCCGTCTACATCGGCGGCATGCGCGGGGTGATCGAGCGCAACACCATGCGCTATTACCTGGCGATCGAAGCCTACCTGAACGCCCTGTCGGCGCCGCCAGCGACGCGCCTGGAAAAACGGCTGAACCTCTGGCACAGCGCTGTCGAGCAATACCCGGCGCAACTGCACGAACTCGAGCTTGGCCAATACCTGGAGATGAAACACAAGGAAATCCAGCGCCAGCAGGCCAACGCGGCCAGCGAATGAGCGCCAAGGGCTGTTTCAGCGCGCCCCTTCTACTGCGAGTTTGCGCAAAAAAACCGTCTAAGATGGCCCGGCCAAACCGCTGGTGCCTGGCTGACCGCTGGCTGCCCGCGACCACCTGAACCTACGGAAACGCCGCATTGGATCGTCTGACACTGGAACGCCGGCAAGTCTGGGTTTACCTGGTGGCCATCATCGCCGGGCTGCTGCTCGGCAGCCGGTGGCCGGGCCTCGCCCCGACCCTGGAAGCCCTGCTCTGGCCGACGCTGCTGGTGCTGCTCTATGCGACCTTCGCGCAGGTGCCGTTGCTGCACTTGCGTGCAGCCTTCGCCGATCGACGCTTCATCAGCGCCTTGCTGGTCGGCAACTTCCTGCTGGTGCCGTTGCTGGTCTGGAGCCTGCTGCACTGGGTGCCGGATGATCCGGTACTGCGTGTCGGGGTGCTGCTGGTGTTGCTGGTGCCCTGCACCGACTGGTTCATCACCTTCACCCAGCTGGGCGGCGGCGATGTGCCGCGCGCGGTGGCCGTGACGCCGATCAACCTGCTCCTGCAATTGCTGCTTCTGCCCGTCTACCTGTGGCTGCTGGCAGACGCACAGCTGGCCAGCGTACTGGCACCCAAGGATGTGCTGCCGGCACTGCTGGTCGTGCTGGTGCCCCTGCTGCTCGCCGCCCTTAGCGAGCGCTGGTTCGAGGCGCGGCCCGAACGCGATGCCCTGCGCCAGCGCCTGGCCTGGTGGCCGGTGCCGCTGCTGGGCCTGGTGGTGTTGCTGATCGCCGGCGCACAGGTGGCAGCGGTGCAGGATGCACTGGAGCTGCTGCCGGTGCTGGTGCCGGTGTTCATCGCCTACCTGCTGGCGGCAGCACTGATCGCCAAGCTGCTGACGCGGGCCTGGCAGCTACCCGCCAGCCACGGCCGCACCCTCGCCTTCAGCCTGGGCACGCGTAATTCCTTCGTGGTGCTACCCTTCGCCCTGAGCTTGCCGCACGGCTGGGAAGTGGCGGCAGTGGTGATAGTCGTGCAGTCAGTGGTCGAACTGTTCGGCATGCTGGGGTATCTGTGCTGGCTGCCGCGCCGGCTGTTTCGCTAGCAGATCCTCTCAGGGCACCTTGTGGCCGCGCGCCGCTTCGGCCAGGTAGAACCAGGTCGGGGCGTCCAGTTGCAGCGCCGCTCCGCTCAAAGCCTCTTCGATCCGCGACCAGCGCAGGCTGCCGAGAATCGGCCGCGGGCTGCCGGGCAAACGGCGCAACCAGGCCAGGGCGACCTGGTTGGGGGTTGCTTGCAAGGCATCCGCCACCTCGGCCAGGGCCTGCTGCAAGGCTGGGGGAAAAGCACCGCCGGCCAGCGGCGACCAGGCCAGGACCTGCAAGCCATCGCCCTGCATGGCCTGCAACTGGCCATCCCAGGCGGCGTGCTGGACCATCAGCGACAACTCGATCTGGTTGCAACGCAGCGGCAACTCGCGGCCCAGGCTTTGCCAGTGCAGCGGCGCGGCGTTGGACAGCCCGAGCCAGCCGACCTTGCCGCTCTCGACCAGGGCCTGCAGGGTACGCACCACTTCATCGGCGCACAGCAATGGATCGGGACGATGCAGGAGAAAGCCATCCAGGCGCTCGACGCCCAGACGCGTCAGCGAAGCCTCGACTGCGGCGGTCAGATAGGCCGCGCCGGTGTTGTAGTGCTTGACCCGCCAGCGCGAGCCGTCCAGCAGCGCCGGGACGATGTCGGCCTTGCTGATCAGTTGCAGCTGGGAGCGCAACTGCGGACGCAAGCGCAAGGCCGCGCCGAAGTGCGCTTCGCACTGGCCCAGACCGTAGATGTTGGCGTGATCGAAACCGTTCAAGCCCTGCTCGACGCAGCGCTCGACAAAGCCCAGCAGGGCCTGTGGGGTCGCCAGCTCGGGATAATCGAGCAGGCGCATCATGCCGAGCAGCAATGGCTGCTCGATCGGGGAATGGGTCATGGGGGAGGCTCGATCGCGATTAATCGCAGTGGCGCCGTGCGAACTGCAGGGCGCAGCGTGCTGATTCGAGGGTGCGCCTGGCCTGGACGGCCCCGCGCGCCCTCTTACTGGGTCAGTTCAGTAGTTGCAGGGCTTCGGCGCTGCATTGTTGAATGCGCGCCCAATCGCCCTGTTTGACCCACTCACTGTCGAACATCCAGGTACCGCCGACGCACATCACATTGGCCAGCGCCATGTAACGCTGCAGGTTGCCGGGGTTGATGCCGCCGGTGGGGCAGAACCGCACATCGGCAAAGGGACCACCGAGGGCCTTGAGCGCCGCGGCGCCACCGCAGACTTCTGCGGGGAACAGCTTGAAGCGGCGATAGCCGAGGGCATAGCCGAGCATGATGTCCGAGGCACTGCTGGTGCCGGGCAACATTGGCACTGGGCTGTCCAGGCTGGCCTTGAGCAATTCGGCGGTCGAGCCTGGAGTGACGATAAACTGCGCCCCGGCCTCCTCGGCGGCGGCGAGCATCTGCAGGTCGAGTACGGTACCCGCGCCCACACAGAGTTCGGGCCGCTGCTCGCGCAGCAGGCGAATGGCGGTGAGGCCATGCACCGAACGCAAGGTGATCTCCAGTACCGTAAGGCCACCGGCCGCCAGCGCATCGGCCAATGGCAGGATGTCCGCCTCGCGGGCAATGGTGATCACCGGCATGATCCGCGCACGGGCACAGAGGCTGTCGATCTGGGCGATTTTTTCGGCCATGCGGGCGTGCTGGCTGTTGTCGTTAGTCGTCATATCGGCTGCTCCATCGGCCCTAGGGGCACCAGTAAATCTCAAGAGGGGAATGCAAAAATGCGCGCACCGGCATGCTCGCCGCCTCGCCCACAGCCAACGCTGCGGCCAGGGTCTTGAGCTTGCCCTGGCCCTGCAGGGCCAGCAGTGGCAAACGTGCAGAAGTCAGTAGCGGCAAGGTCATGCTCAGGCGCTGATGCGGCACGCTGGGCGCCAGCATCGGCAGGCAGCGGCGCGGGCAGTCAGGCTGCAAGGCGTCGTGCAGATGCGGGCTGTTGGGAAACAGCGAAGCGGTATGGCCGTCATCGCCCATGCCCAGCACCAGCACATCGATCGGCGGCAACTCGGCCAAAGCCTGATCGGCTTTTAGCGCCGCTTGCTGCAAGTCGGCAGCCGGCTGATACAGGCCGACAAAACGCGCGGCGGCGGCCGGCCCGCATAACAGGTGGCGACGCAGCAGACCTTCGTTGCTATCAGGGTGGGCGACCGGCACCCAACGTTCGTCCGCCAGGCTGATCACGACCTGCGCCCAGTCCAGTGGCTGCTGCGCCAGTTGCTCGAAAAAGGCGATCGGGCTGCGCCCACCGGACACCACCAGGGTCGCTCGCCCCTGGGTTTCGATCGCCACGCGCAGCGTCTCGGCGACCGCCTGGGCCAGGGCCTTGGCCAGCTGCGCCGGATTGCTCAGGCTGCGAGCCAGCACACCCGTGGGTAAATCGAGATCAGAGATCGCCATACCAGGACCTCCCGTCGCGGGTGATCAGGGCAATCGAGCCCATCGGCCCCCAAGTGCCGGCGGCATAGGGTTTCGGTGCGTCGCCGAGTTGCTTCCAGCCGGCGATCAGCTGATCGCACCACAGCCAGGCGCACTCGATCTCGTCCTTGCGCACGAACAGGTTCTGATTGCCGCGCATCACTTCCAGCAGCAAGCGCTCATAGGCGTCGGGGATGCGCGCGCTGCGGTAGGTATCGGAGAAATTCAACTGCAACGCGTGACTGCGCAACTGCATGCCCTTGTCCAGGCCCTGATCCTTGGTCATCACCTGCAGGGCGATGCCCTCGTCCGGTTGCAGGCGAATGACCAGCTTGTTGCCGATCAACTGGCGCTGCTCCGGGGCGAAGATGTAGTGCGGCGTCTCCTTGAAGTGGATGACGATCTGCGACATTTTTTCCGCCATGCGCTTGCCGGTACGCAGGTAGAAAGGCACCCCGGCCCAGCGCCAGTTGCGGATGTCCGCCCGAATGGCGACGAAGGTTTCGGTATCGCTCTGGGTGTTGGAGTTTTCCTCCTCCAGATAACCCGGTACCGCCTTGCCATCGCTGCTGCCGGCCACGTACTGACCACGCACCACCTGGCGGCTGAGCTGCGCAGCGGTGATCGGCTCCAGCGCCTTGAGCACCTTGACCTTCTCGTCACGGATGCTGTCGGCGGACAGTTCGCTGGGCGGATCCATGGCAATCAGGCAGAGCAGTTGCAGCAGGTGGTTCTGGATCATGTCGCGCAACTGACCGGCCTGATCGAAGTAGCCCCAACGCCCCTCGATGCCGACCTTCTCCGCCACGGTGATTTCCACGTGGGAAATGTGGTTCTGGTTCCACTGGGTCTCGAACAGGCTGTTGGCGAAACGCAGGGCAATCAGGTTCTGCACCGTCTCCTTGCCCAGGTAGTGGTCGATACGGTAGATGCGGGTTTCCGGGAAGTACTGCGCCACCGCGTCGTTGACCGCGCGCGAGGAGAGCAGATCGTGGCCGATGGGTTTTTCCAGCACCACCCGCGCCCGTTCGGCCAGGCCGACCCGCGCCAGGTTGGCGCAGATACCGCCATAGACCGAGGCCGGTGTGGCGAAGTAGGCGATCACTCGTTCGCCCGTTCCGACTTGTTCGGCCAGTGCGTCGTAGTCGTCAGCCTGGAGGAAATCCATGGTCAGGTAACTGAGGCGCGCTTGAAAGCGCTGCAGCACTGCCTCGTCGATCTCGCCGGCCGGCACATAGCGGCGCAGGTGACGGTCGATCGAGGCCAGGTGCTGCTGCGCCTCGCCATTCTCGCGCGCCAAGGCGAAAATCCGCGTATCGGCATGCAACAGCCCGGCGCGGTCGAGCTGGTAGAGTGCCGGGAACAGCTTGCGCAACGCCAGATCACCCAGCGCGCCGAACAAGGCAAAAGTACAGGATTCAACGTTTATCGAAGGCATGATGTTGGTTCTTTTATCAAGTTAAGCTAGAAATACCCTGTCATTCGGATTTTATCAAGGCCATATGTTGTAATAAAAACAACATTTTGCTAAAAAACACTTTCTAGTGGTAGCCCCTTGAACCCATCAGTACGATAGGCCAGCAATTTCAGTGCAGGCTTAGGAAGAAAAAAATGGATCGCGTGCGAAACCTTCTGGAACAGATCCAGGGTCGACTCGACAGCCTGAACAAGGCCGAGCGCAAAGTCGCCGAGGTGATTCTGCGCAACCCGCAGCAAGCCACCCGCCTGAGCATCGCCGCACTGGCGCAAGCCGCCCTGGTCAGCGAACCGACGGTCAACCGCTTCTGCCGTTCGTTCGGCGTCAGTGGCTACCCCGAGCTGAAAATGCAGCTGGCGCAGAGCCTGGCCAGCGGCGCCGCCTACGTCAGCCGCGCAGTGGAAGCCGACGACGCCCCCGAAGCCTATACCCGCAAGATCTTCGGCAGCGCGATCGCCTCGCTGGACAGCGCCTGCCAATCCCTCGACCCGCAACTGGTTAGCCGCGCGGTCGACCTGCTGATCCAGGCCCGGCAGATCCACTTCTTCGGCCTTGGCGCGTCGGCGCCGGTGGCCCTGGATGCCCAGCACAAATTCTTCCGTTTCAACCTGGCGGTATCGGCCCACGCCGATGTCCTGATGCAACGCATGCTGGCCTCGGTGGCGCACACCGGCGACCTGTTTGTGATCATCTCCTACACCGGACGCACCCGCGAACTGGTGGAAGTGGCACGCCTGGCCCGGGAAAACGGTGCCTCGGTGCTCGGCCTGACCGCCGCCGACTCGCCACTGGCCAAGGCCAGTACCCTGAGCCTGAACATCCCGCTACCAGAAGACACCGACATATACATGCCGATGACCTCGCGGATCATCCAGCTCACCGTGCTCGACGTATTGGCCACCGGCATGACCCTGCGCCGCGGCGTGGACTTCCAACCGCACCTGCGCAAGATCAAGGAAAGCCTCAATGCCAGCCGCTATCCGCTGGACGAGGAACCGAGCTGATCCACGGCTGAACAACCTGCAATCCACTGCTATCCCAACCGTGCCTGCAACTCCAGCACGGCCTCCTCGCCCGGCTTGAGGATCAGGCTGTCGGCGCCGCAACTGGCGGCTTCGACACAGACAAAACCCAGCGCCTCGCGCCAGCCGACATCGGTCAAGGGCCGACTGCCGGGATGCCAGACCACACTGTTGGCGCCGCCGCGAGTGTCGACCAGCAGACGCCGCTGCCAGGCCAGATCCTGCACCTGGACGAGCGCGCCGTGGCGAAAAATCCGGTGACAGCCATCCTCGATGCGCAGCTCGCCCTGCTGCCGGCACTCAGCTCGCGCCAGCAAATCCCGGCCTACAGCGCCATCCAGCCCCAGCAGCGCCACCCGCGCGACATCGCTGATGCGCCAATAGGCGTGCAAGGCCTGACTGAGCTGACAGGACTCGCTGTCTTGATGAGAGGTGCGCAGACGCAGCCGCATCTGCTCGCCCAGCTCGGCTTCCAGGGTCACCCGCCAGTCGCACAGCTCCAGCTGCCAGGTCAGGCGCATGCCCTGCTCGTCCACCTCGCTGCCGAGCAAGTGCCAGTCACTCAGCCGCGCCCAGCCGTGGGACGGCCAACCACTCTCGCCGGGATGGCGACCGAACCAGGGCCAGCACACCGGCACCCCACCGCGAATCGCCCCGCCGCGCGGCCAATGACTGGCGCACCACAACCAGGGGCGCTGACCATGTGGCTGGAAATGCAGCAATTGGCCGCCCTGGCGACTGAACACCGCCTGAAAACGTGAATGCTCGATCAGCAGCAACTCACGCTCCTGATGGGTCACCCAGCGCAGGCCTTGCCCGGTGGACGACAGAAACAACCCGGCCAGGGGATGCTCTGCAGCAGCCCCCGGCCGTGTTGTCGCCAGGCCGGACGAACGCCGCGGCTTAGCCGGCAGCATCGACCCGCTCGAAACAGGCGATCACCACCAGTATTCGACCTGCACGCCGAAATTGGAGCCGTGCCGCGCAGTGTCGAAGGCGCCGCTGTCAGACAGGGCCGAGCCCGCCGCCAATTCGCTGGCTGCACGCTGCGCCGCCTGGTTCCAGCTGGCATAGGTGTAGTACAGACGCACTTCCGGACGGGCCCAGAAACCGGGGCCGGTCGGCGACCAGGTTGGCGCCACGGTGAACTTGTTCAGCTTGCGCGTGCCATCGGCGGCCTCGACCTGATCGTGACCGACCTCGCCAACCAGCTTGAACTGGTCGGTGAAGGCATAGCTGGTACGGGCGCCGACCGACAGCCAGTTTTGCTCATCGTCGTTATTCGCGCGCGTGTCCTTCTGGTAGACGAACTGTGCCTGACCACCCCAGCGCGGCGTGGCCTGCCAGTCGAAGAACTCCACCAGCCGATAACGCTTGGCGCTGCTGTCCAGGCCGACATCGCCAGTAGAACCCAGCGCGGTGCCGGGACCGGGGCCGTATTGCAGAGCCAGGGTGTTCTTGCCGCCAAGGCCGAGAAAATCCGTCTGCTTGTGCTGGGCGGTCAGCGACCAGCCGCTGTTGGCGCCTTCGATATGGCGCGGCTTGGCGATATAACTCAAGCCAAACTCCAGCTCGCCGCCCGGATTGGTCTGGAAACCGGCAACGTTGAAATCGTGACGATTGATATATTCCTTCTGGAACACACTGTCCTTGCGCGAAATGGCGTAGCTGTACTTCAGCCCGCCCAGTTCGAAGTCCTCGATACCGGCACCGGTGGCGCTCTGGTTCCAGTAGAAGAAATCGCTGATATGGATGTCGTTACGCTTGTAGTAACGCCGCCCCGCCCACAGCGAGCCGCCATTGAGCGCCGGCACCTTGCTCCACTCGACGAATGCCTGACTCATCCGGGAAAAACCATGTTCACCGGTGAACTCCGGGGTATGGCCATACTCGTTGAACAGTTGCGCCATGCCTTCGACGCTGACCACCGAACCGTCATCCAGGGTCAGCAGATCCTGACGCAGATCCAGCTCCGAGTACTGCTCGCACTCGTTGCCCAGACGGTACTTCGATTGGGCGCCGGGCAACTGGAAGCAGGACTGGCTGCCGCCGTTTTCGCTACTGCCCGCGCCGCTGCGCACATAGCCGCTGAACTCCAGGGCCTGGGCCTGGGGCACTGCCAGGCCGAAAGCCAGCGCGATCAGGTAGGGGGCGCCGCGCGCACCGGTGAGCCGACGGGATACCACAGGGTTAAGACTGATTTTCATAGCTGCTCCTGATTGTTTTTATTGTGTGAAGTGCTGCGGAGAACCGCCGAAGCGACGGATGTTGTGAAACCCAGCGGCGCGCAGGCGCACCGCACTAACCGGCCTTGAATTGGGCGACCTTGCGCTCAAGTGGTTGCGGCTTGCCCGGCAACAGGCGCTCGCCGGTCTTGGCGTCGAACAGCAGCACCTTGCTCGGATCGAACTGCAGCTCCAGGGTTTGCCCCACCTGCGGCGCATCGTCCGGGGCCAGGCGGCAGCAGACCTTGGTCTGGTTGAGCTCGACGAACACCAGGGTGTCCGGCCCGGTGGGTTCGATGACCTCGACCTCGGCTCGAATCGACGACTGATTGCGGCTTTCGGCCGTGGCCAGGAGGATCTGCTCTGGACGAATACCGAGGATCACCTCGCGATTCTCGAACCCCGCCTCCATCGCCCCCAGCGGCAGCTCGCAACGCGCCTGGCCGGAGTCGAGCAGGGCCAGCAACTGACCGTCGCGACGCTGCAAACGCAAGGGGATGAAGTTCATCGGTGGCGAGCCGATAAAGCTCGCCACGAACAGGTTGGCCGGGTCGTTGTAGATCTGCTTGGGGGTGCCGAACTGCTGGATGATGCCGTCCTTCATCACCGCCACCTTGTCGCCCAGGGTCATGGCTTCGATCTGGTCGTGGGTGACGTAGACCGTGGTGGTCTTCAGGCGCTGGTGCATCAGCTTGATCTCGGTGCGCATCTCCACCCGCAGCTTGGCGTCGAGATTCGACAGCGGCTCGTCGAACAGGTAGATTTTTGGCCGCCGCGCCAGCGCCCGGCCCATGGCCACGCGCTGCTGCTGGCCGCCGGATAGCTGGCCGGGCTTGCGCGCCAGCAGGTGCTCGATCTGCAGCAGTTTGGCCACCCGCGCCACTTCCGCCTCGATGTCGGCCGGGGCCATCTTGCGCATCTTCAGGCCGAAGGCGATGTTGCCGTGCACGGTCATGGTCGGGTACAGCGCATAGGACTGAAAGACCATGGCGATGTCACGGTCCTTGGGACCCATGCCGCTGATGTCCTGGCCGTCGACCAGGATGGCGCCGCCACTGATGTCCTCCAGGCCGGCGATGCAGTTCATCAGGGTGGATTTGCCGCAACCGGAAGGACCGACCAGGATCAGGAACTCGCCGGAGTCGATCGAGATCTCGATGTTTTTCAGGGTGTCCGCCAGGCCGCTGCCGTAGGACTTGTTGACGTTACGCAGTTCGAGGGTTGCCATTGTTGTTACCTCAGCCTTTGACGGCGCCGGCAGTCAGCCCGCGCAGGAAATATTTGCCGGCCAGTACGTAGACCACCAGGGTTGGCAGCCCGGCGATCATCGCCGCGGCCATGTCGACGTTGTATTCCTTGGCCCCGGTGCTGGTGTTGACCAGGTTGTTCAGGGCCACGGTGATCGGCTGGGTATCGCCGCTGGCGAACACCACGCCGAACAGGAAGTCGTTCCAGATCTGGGTGAACTGCCAGATCAGGCAGACCATGATGATCGGGGTCGACATGGGCAGCAGGATGCGGCCGAAGATGGTGAAGAAGCCCGCGCCATCCAGGCGCGCCGCCCGTACCAGGGCATCTGGGATGCTCACGTAGTAGTTGCGGAAGAACAGCGTGGTGAAGGCCATGCCGTAGACCACATGGATCAGCACCAGACCGCTGGTGGTGTTGGCCAGGCCGAGCTGGCCGATGGTGAAGGACGCCGGCAGCAGCACCACCTGGAACGGCAGGAAACAGCCGAACAGCAGCAGGCCGAAGAACAGTTGCGAACCGCGGAAACGCCACATGGCCAGTACATAACCGTTCAACGCGCCGATCACGGTGGAGATCAGCACCGCCGGAATGGTGATCTTCACCGAGTTCCAGAAGTAGCCGCCGACCCCGTCCCAGGCCTTCAGCCAGCCGATGGCGGTGAACACCTCGGGCCAGGACAGCAGGTTGCCGGTGCGGATGTCTTCCGGGCTCTTGAAACTGGTCAGCAACATGATGATCAGCGGGATCAGATAGACCGCGCAGGCGGCTAACAGGGTGGCGTAGATCGCCACGCGGCTCAGGCTGAGCGGGGAACGGCTAGTCATGGCGCTTGCCTCGCAGTTCGGAGTACAGGTACGGCACCAGGATCGCCAGCACCGCGCCGAGCATCAGGATCGCACTGGCGGCGCCGAGGCCCATCTGGCCGCGAGTGAAGGTGTGGGCATACATGAACATCGCCGGCAGATCCGAGGAGTAGCCGGGGCCGCCGGCGGTCATCGAGGCGACCAGGTCGAAGCTCTTGATGGCAATGTGCGAGAGGATCATCAGGGCGCTGAAGAACACCGGACCGAGGCTCGGCAGGACGATGCGCAGGTAGATGTTCGGCAGGCTGGCGCCATCGACCTGGGCGGCGCGAATGATCGACTGATCGACCCCGCGCAAACCGGCGAGAAACAGCGCCATGACGAAGCCAGAGGACTGCCAGACTGCCGCGATTACCAGGCAGTAGACCACCCGATCCGGGTCCACCAGCCAGTCGAAACGAAAGCCTTCCCAGCCCCAGTCGCGGAGCATCTTGTCGATCCCCAGGCCGGGATTGAGCAGCCATTTCCAGGCGGTGCCGGTGACGATCATCGACAGCGCCATGGGATAGAGGAAAATGGTGCGGATAAAGCCTTCGCGGCGGATGCGCTGATCCAGCAGCACCGCCAGCAGCACACCGACCACCAGACTGATGCCGATGAACAGGCCGCCGAAGACCAGCAGGTTCTGGCTCGCTACCCACCAGCGGTCGTTACCCCACAAGCGTGCATATTGCTGCAGGCCAACCCAGGAATAGCTGGGCATGAAGCGCGAGCTGGTGAACGACAGCGCAAAGGTCCAGAGGATGTAGCCGTAGAAACCGATCAGGATGATCAGCATGCTCGGCGCCAACACCAGCTTGGGCAGCCAGCGTTGCAGCGCATCGAGCGGTGAGGCCTTGGTAAAAACCGCGATTGAACTCATAAGACTCTCCAGAATGTAGCGATGACGCATGAAACTGCCCCGCAATGCCGGTCACGCGTAGGGCGGATTCAGGAGCGCAGCGAACAATCCGCCCCCTCGACCCATACTGCTGGCGTACTGCGTCACCAGACGCCCTGCGGACCGCGATCCACTGCGAAAAACCTGAATTTCGGCACGACCGATCCCGTGGCGCGCGCCGGAGGGCATGCGCCTGGGATAGGCAGGTCAAACGTGCGGGGTTACCGCCGGCGCACCGGCGGCCGGGACTGACTTACTGCACGGCCTGGATAGCCGCGGCCAACTGCTGGGCAGCCTTCTTCGGATCGGCTTCGGGGTCGTTGAAGAAGTTGGTCACCACGTCGAACACCGCGCCCTGCACATAGCTGGAGGCGGCCATGCCGTGGGCCAGGCTCGGTTGCAGACCGCCGCTGGCGGCGGCTTCCTTGAAGTCGAGCATGGACTGCTGCGCGCAAGCATCGAAGCTGCTCATGTCCATATCCGTACGCACCGGGATCGAGCCCTTGCTCTGGTTGAAGAATTGCTGGAACTCAGGCGCCATGATGGTGCGCGCCAGGTCTTCCTGGGCCTTGCGATTTTCCGCATCGCTCAACTTGAACATCGCCAGGGAGTCGATGTTGTAGGCGAAGCTGCCCTGGGTGCCGGGGAACGGCAGGCACTGATAGTCCTTTCCGGCGACCTTGCCGGCAGCGGTCCACTCGCTCTTGGCCCAGTCACCCATGATCTGCATGCCGGCCTTGCCGTTGATCACCATGGCGGTGGCGCTGTTCCAGTCGCGCCCTGCGGCATTGGCATCGACATAACCGTGGAGTTTTTGCAGGGCGGCGAATACCTCAACCATCTTGGCGCTGGTCAGCACGCTTTCGTCCAGGTCGACGAAGGCCTTGCTGAAGTCCTCGGGACCGAGCACGGCGAAGGCCAGATCCTCGAACACGGTGCTGTCCTGCCAGGGCTGGCCGCCATGGGCCAGGGGCATGAAGCCGGCGGCCTTGAGCTTGTCGGCGGCGACGAAGAATTCGTCGAGGGTAGTCGGCGCAGTGGCGCCGGCTTTGGCAAACACCTCGGGATTGATCCACAACCAGTTGACCCGGTGCACGTTGACCGGGACCGCCACGTAATGGCCGCCGAACTGCATCACCTCGATCACCTGCGGCGGCAGCAATGTATCCCACTGCTGCTGCTTGGCGACATCGTCGAGGTCGGCGAGCAAGCCCAGCTCGCCCCACTCCTGAATGTCCGGCCCCTTGATCTGCGCGGCGGCAGGCGGGTTGCCGGAAACCGCGCGGGTTTTGAGCACGGTCATGGCCGCTTCACCACCACCGCCGGCGACGGCAAAGTCTTTCCAGGTGTGACCCTGGTCTTCGATGAGTTTCTGCAGGGTATCGACGGCGCGCTTTTCGCCACCGGAGGTCCACCAATGCAGGACTTCGACTTCCCCGGCAAGGGCTGTCAGGGGCAGCAGATAAGCGAGGGACACAGCAGTGGCCAGGCGAGAGATCGCATTCATGAGCAGGTTCCTTTCTTGTTGTTATTCACGGGCAAGTCTGGTGCTTGCGCTGGAATCGAGTCTAACCAAGGCCGGGTGTCCGGCGGGTAACGAAGGGATGCGGGAAAGTCACAGACTGGTTACAAAGTACGCACACCGCAGGGTGCGCCCTGCGCCCCCATCATCGCGGCAGACGCAGGGTCACTCGCAGGCCGCCCTCGCGCAGGTTGCACAGGCTCAGTTCGCCGCCGTGGCTGTGGGCGATGTTGCGTGCGATACCCAGGCCCAGGCCGTAACCCTGCTGCTGTCCGGCCAGGCGAAAGTGCGGTTCGAACACCTGCTCCAGGCGCTGCTCGGGCACCCCAGGCCCCTCGTCATCGACGTGCAGGACGAAGGCCTGGCCATCGTCCTCGATATGCAGGTGGGCGTTTTGTCCGTACTTCAGGGCGTTGTCCACCAGGTTACCGATGCAGCGTTTGAGTGCCAGGGGTTTACCGGGATAGGCCGCGCCCGCCTGGCCATCCAGGGTCACCCGACCATTGCCGGCCGGTGCCAGGTACGGCTCGACCACGTAATGGAGCAACTGGTTGATGTCGACCGGCTCGATATTCTCGTGAATGTCGGTGTCCTTGACGCACTGCAGGGCGCCCTTGACCAGCATCTCCAGCTCGTCCAGATCACGGCTGAACTTGGCCTGCACGGCCTCGTCGTCGAGCAGCTCGACACGCAGACGCAGGCGCGTGATGGGCGTGCGCAGGTCATGGGAAATGGCGCTGAACAACTGGCTGCGCTCGCGCAGGTAGCGACCGATACGCTCGCGCATGGCGTTGAACGCACGACTGACCTCGACCACCTCGCTGCCACCGGCCTCGGGCAGCGGCTCGACCTCGCTACCCAGGGACATATCCCGCGCCGCCAGTGCCAGGCGCTTGAGCGGGCGGCTCTGCCAGTGCACCAGTACGCCGATGAACAGCAGCAGAAAACTGCTGGTGAGGATGATGAACCACAGTTGCTGCAGCGGCAGGCCCTGTTGCTCCAGGCCGGCATAGGGCTCGGGCAGCAGCGAGGCGAGGTATAACCACTCCCCCGGAGCGATCTGGATCTGCGTCACCAGTACCGGCGGATTGAGCGGCTCCAGGCTCAAGGCGTAATGCGCCCAGGAACGCGGCAGTTCGTCGAGCTTCAGGGCGCTATTGAAGATGCGCAAATCGTCTGGACTGACAAACTGCACCAGCAGGTCCAGATCCTTGCCCAGGCGCTCGCGCAGGCTGGCATCGACCGCATCGAGCACCGCGCGCTTGCGCGGGGTTTCCGGCAGCACCTGCATACTCAGGGGCTTGTCGTTGAGCGAGACGAAGAAACGCGTGCCACCCATATTGCGCAGTTGGTCGAGGACCAGGGGCCGGTAGCCCAGGGGCAAGGAGCGGAAATAGCTGACGCTGGCGGCCATTGACTGCGCCAGGCTGCGCGAGCTGGCAAGCAAGCCTTCCATCTGACTGGCGCGCAACTGCGAAACCCAGATCAGGCTCGACAGCGCCTGGGCCAGCAACACCACCAGCAGGGTCAGCAGCAACATGCGCCCGAGCAGCGAGCGCGGCACCGGCAGCAGCTTGCGCAGGCTAAACATGGTTATGGGGGGTGACCGCCGCGGCCAACTGGTAACCGCTGCCGCGCACGGTGCGGATCAGTCGTGCCGGCTTGCCGGTATCGCGCAGGCGCTGGCGCAAGCGGCTGACCGCCATGTCGACGATACGCTCCAGCGGCATCACCTCGCGGCCGCGGGTGGCATTGCCGATGGTATCGCGGTCGAGGATCTGTTGCGGGTGATCGAGAAACAGCTTGAGCAGGGCGAAGTCGGCGCCGGAGAGGATCACCTCCTCGCCGTCTTCATGGAACAGCCGGTGGCTGACCATGTCCAGACGCCACTCATCGAACGCCAGCACCTCGCTGCCGCGCTCCTGGGTGAAATGCGCACGGCGCAGTAGCGCCTTGATCCGCGCCAGCAACTCGCGCGGGCTGAACGGCTTGCCCAGGTAATCGTCGGCGCCCAACTCCAGACCAATGACCCGGTCGGTCTCATCGGAACTGGCGGTGAGCATGATGATCGGCACCTGGGCAAAACGCTGATGCTCGCGCACCCAGCGGCACAGGCTGAAACCATCCTCGTCGGGCAGCATCACATCGAGAATTACCAGATCCGCCGACTCGGCACACAGGGCCTGGCGAAAGCCGGCACCATCGCCGACGGTGCGCACCTGAAAGCCGGCACGGCTCAGGTAGGTGTGCAGCAGTTCGCGAATTTCCTGGTCGTCGTCGACCAGCAGAATCGATTTTCCGGGCTGGCTCATGGTCCGCCGTCCTTATTCTTGTTGGGGTAACGCGCTTGAGACCCTTAGGGTGCGCCGCGCGCGCCAGCAGGGCGCACCCTACACAGAAGCCTGCTGCAAGGCTACGCCCGCGCCCATCAAGCCCGGGTACTCGGCCGTCACCAACCACACCGGGATACCGTCGAAGTAATCGCTCATGCGGCCCTTGTCGCGCAGACAGCGGGCGAAGCCGCTGGCCAGGAAAAAATCGGCAAAGCGCGGCACCACACCACCGGCAATATACACCCCGCCGCGCGCACCCAGGCTCAGCACGTTGTTGCCGGCGGCGCGACCGAGCCAGCAGCAGAACTGCTCCAGCACTGCGACGGCCACGGCATCGCCAGCCAGCGCCGCCGCCGTCACCTCGGCCGGCGAGTGCAAGCGCACTGCATGGCCATCCAGCGCGCAGATGACGCGATAGAGCAGCAACAAGCCGCTGCCGCTGAGCACATCCTCGGCGCGAACATGACCGAGCTGGCGGTAGAGTTGCTGCCACAGCTCCGCCTCGCGCGGAGTGCCAATCGGCAGGTCGACATGCCCGCCCTCGCCGGGCAAGGCCCGCCAGCTGCCGTCAGCCAGGGCCAGCAGGGTACCGACGCCCAGACCAGTGCCCGGACCGATCACCACTACCGGACGATCCGACTCGGCCACGCCGGGACAGACCTGCAGCCGCTCGTCATCACCCAGGCGGGTGATGCCCAGGGCCATGGCGGTAAAGTCGTTGACCAGCAGCAACTCGCGCACCTGCAGCTCGCGGCAGAAGGCCGAGCGACTGATGCGCCACTGGTTGTTGGTGAAGCGGAACAGGTCGCCGTTGACCGGGCCGGCGCAGGCCAGGCACACCGAATCGACCGCGCCAAGCGCTAGGCCGAGTTCGCCCAGGTAGGCGCGGATCGCCTGTTCCGGGCCCGGATAGTCGGCGGTGGCCAGCACCCGCACCGACTCCAGTTGCTCGTCGCGCCACAGGGCGAAGCGCGCGTTGGTGCCGCCAATATCACCGACCAGGGCCAGTTTCACTTCAGCGACTCCAGGCTAGTGGTGAAGGCGCAGGCGCCCTGCTCTGCCGAGCTGAAGGACTGACGCATGAAGGCGAACAGCTCGCGGCCGCAGCCCACGGCATTGTCCAGGGTGCCGACCGCCGGCTCGCGCGCCGCCAGTTCGGCGGCATCGACCAGCAGCTGCAATTCGCCGGTGTGACCGTCGAGCCGAATCATGTCACCGTCGCGCACCAGCGCCAGCGGCCCGCCACCGTATGCCTCGGGACAGACATGGATGGCCGCCGGGATCTTGCCCGAGGCGCCGGACATGCGCCCGTCGGTAACCAGCGCCACCTTGAAGCCGCGATCCTGCAGCACGCCGAGGAACGGAGTCATCTTGTGCAGTTCCGGCATGCCGTTGCTGCGCGGGCCCTGAAAGCGCATCACCGCGACGAAGTCACGCTCCAGCTCGCCGGACTTGAAGGCATCGGCCAGCTCCTGCTGATCCTCGAACACCAACGCCGGGGCCTCGACCAACTGGTGCTCCAGGGCCACGGCGGAGACCTTCATCACCCCGCGACCGAGATTGCCCTGCATCAGGCGCAGACCGCCTTCGGCGGAGAAGGGATTAGCCACCGGGCGCAGCACGTTTTCGTCGTGGCTCTTGCTCGGGCCGTCGCGCCAGACCAGCTGGCCGTTGTCGAGGAAGGGCTCGCGGGTGTATCGACTCAGGCCGTGACCGGCCACGGTGTTGACGTTTTCATGCAGCAGCCCGGCATCCAGCAGCTCGCGGATCAGGAAGGCCATGCCGCCGGCGGCCTGGAAATGGTTGATATCGTCCTTGCCGTTGGGATAGACGTGGGCCAGGGTCGGCGTCACCGCCGAGAGGTCGGCCATGTCCTGCCAGGTCAACTGAATCCCCGCGGCCTGGGCGATGGCCGGCATATGCAGGGTGTGGTTGGTCGAACCGCCGGTGGCACTCAGGGCGACGATGGAATTGACCAGGCAGCGCTCGTCGACGATCTCGCCGAGCGGCATGAATTGCCCGCTCTGCTTGGTCAGGCGAGTCACCTGCTGCGCCGCCTCGCGGGTCAGGGCATCGCGCAGCGGCGTGTTGGGATTGATAAAGGAGGCGCCCGGCAGATGCAGGCCCATCACTTCCATGAGCAACTGATTGGTGTTGGCGGTGCCATAGAAGGTGCAGGTGCCGGGGCTGTGGTAGGCGGCCATCTCGGCGGCCAGCAGCTCGTCGCGCGTCGCCTTGCCCTCAGCATAGCGCTGGCGCACGTCGGCCTTATCCTTGTTCGACAGCCCGGACGGCATGGGACCTGCCGGCACGAACAGGCTCGGCAGATGACCGAAACGCAGGGCGCCCATCATCAGGCCGGGCACGATCTTGTCGCAAATCCCCAGGTACAGCGCGGCGTCGAACATGTTGTGCGACAACGCCACGGCGGTGGCCATGGCGATCACCTCGCGGCTGGCGATGCCCAGCTCCATACCCGGCTCGCCCTGGGTCACGCCATCGCACATGGCCGGCACGCCGCCGGCGAATTGGCCGACCGAACCGATTTCGCGCAGGGCCTGCTTGATCCGCTCGGGATAGTTCTCATAGGGCTGGTGGGCCGAGAGCATGTCGTTGTAAGCCGAAATGATCGCCACGTTAGCCGCATTCATCAGGCGCAGGGTCTGCTTGTCTTCGCTGCCGCAGCCGGCCACACCATGGGCGAAATTGGCGCATTGCAGCTTGCCGCGCTGCGGGCCTTCGCTGGCCGCCGCGCGAATCATCGCCAAATAGGGCTCGCGCGTGGCGCGGCTGCGGGCGATCAGGCGGTCGGTTACCTCAAGTACGCGGGGATGCATGTGGTTGACTCCAGGCTGGCGAATAGCGATATTTTGTACTTAATACAAAAATACTGCCACTTAAAACACTTGATTTCTATACTTACGGGCATAATCTTGTAATTCCAACAACAAAATCAGACCAGGGCCTCATCCATGACTATCCGCATCGCAATCAACGGTTTTGGCCGCATCGGCCGCAACGTGCTCCGCGCCCTCTACAGCCAAGACTACCGCCAACAGCTGCAGGTCGTGGCCATCAATGACCTCGGCGACAGCGCGATGAATGCCCACCTGCTCAAATACGACAGCGTGCACGGGATCTTCGACGGCAGCGTCGACAGCGACAACGAAAGCCTCACGGTCAACGGTGATCGTATCGCCGTCAGCGCCATTCGCAACCCGGCCGACCTGCCGTGGCAGGCGCACAAGGTCGATGTGGTCTTCGAATGCACCGGCCTGTTCACCGAGCGTGACAAGGCTGCCGCCCACCTCGCCGCCGGCGCACGCAAGGTAATCATCTCGGCACCGGCCAAGGGCGCCGACGCCACCATCGTCTTTGGCGTCAATCACGACATTCTGCGCCAGTCGATGCAGATAATCTCCAACGCCTCGTGCACCACCAACTGCCTGGCCCCGGTGGTCCAAGTGCTGCAACGCGAGCTGGGTATCGAACACGGCCTGATGACCACCATCCACGCCTACACCAACGACCAGAACCTGTCCGACGTCTACCACAGCGACCCCTACCGCGCACGCTCGGCCACCCAGTCGATGATCCCGACCAAGACCGGCGCCGCCGAAGCGGTCGGCCTGGTACTGCCGGAACTGGCCGGCAAGCTGACCGGCATGGCCGTGCGAGTGCCGGTGATCAACGTCTCGCTGGTCGACCTGACCCTGCAGGTCAAGCGCGAAACCAGCAGCGATGAGATCAACGCCCTGCTCCAGGCCGCCAGCCAGCACTCGCCGGTGCTCGGCTACAACAGCCTGCCGCTGGTCTCCTGCGACTTCAACCACAATCCGCTGTCATCGATCTTCGACGCCAACCACACCAAGGTCAGCGGCAGGCTGGTGAAAGTCATGGCCTGGTACGACAACGAATGGGGGTTTTCCAACCGCATGCTCGATACCTGCCTGGCCCTGTGCGAAGCGCCCTGAAACTACTGCGCCGACGCGCTGGCGGGCATGACGCTCCACCCATCCACCATCGCGATTGGCGGATGAAAAAGGCGTCATCCACCCTACGGTGTCGCAGCCCCCGCACATGAACCTAGGATCTACCCAGCCAACTCCGGGAATCGCCCCATGAGCCGTATCAGCTTCACCACTGCCACCCTGCCGGCGCGCAAGCGCATCGCCCTGGTCGCTCACGACCACTGCAAGGAGTTCCTCCTCGACTGGAGCGAGCGCCAGCGCGACAAACTGGCCAGGCACCACTTGCTGGCCACCGGCACTACCGGCCTGCTGCTCGGCCGGCGCCTGGACCTGCCGATCGAAAGCATGCTCAGCGGCCCGTTGGGCGGCGACCAGCAACTGGGCGCGCGCATCGCCGAGCAGCGCGTGGACATGCTGGTGTTCTTCTGGGACCCCTTCGAGCAGCAGCCCCACGACCCGGACATCAAGGCCCTGCTGCGGGTCGCGGCGGTGTGGAATATCCCGGTGGCCTGCACCGAGAGCAGCGCCGACTACATGCTCAGCAGCGCGCTGCTGGATCAGGCCCACGACTACCGGATCCCCGACTACAGCACCTACCTCGCCGCCCGCAGTTAACCGGCACAGGCCACCGAGCCACCCTCAATACAGCTCCCCCAATGCCGCGCGCACCGCGCGGCGGCGCCAGGGTCGGCGCCCTTGGCCTCACCCGCACCGCTCAAGCCCCTCCCGAAAATCTTGCCACGCCCCAGCCGATCCAACGCCAGAGGGCGTAATTGTTCGAGCGTGCCTGTAACAAAACCACAGTCGCCGCGTCTCTAGAAGTAAGAACGGCAAGCGTGGCCACGACCCAACACCCGCGGTTGCATAGCGTTCCAGACGATCACCCATGCATCACCTCAATCGCTAAAACGGAGCTACCCAGATGAACACCACCGCCTCCCATACCGTTGTTTCGGCCGCCGCGCTCGCCCTTGCCCTGGGTGCCGCCTTGGCGATTTCCAGCGCGCCTCTCACCGCCCAGGCGGCGGACAACGAAAAGTGCTTCGGTGTGGCCATGAAGGGCAAGAACGATTGCGCCGCCGGCCCCGGTACCACCTGTGCCGGCACCGCCAAGGTCGACTACCAGGGCAACGCCTGGAAATTTGTGCCCAAGGGCACCTGCGAGCAGACCGCCTCGCCAGCCTCGCCGACCGGTTTCGGCCAGCTCGAAGCCTTCAAGGCAGTGAAGAAGTCCTGATCGAGGCTGCAACAACGCTCGCCTGTTGCGACCGTCTCCAGGCGCCTTACCGCGAATGCCTGGAGTCGGTCTCGCCAGGGCGTGCGCCATGTTCACAACCGCTGAGCCCCTGCAGGAGCGCCGATGATGACCGTCTCGCCAGCCCAGCCTAGCCACAACGCTGCCGCGCTCTGCCCGCAGCTGCCCTGCCGGGCCGGTATCGGCCTGAAATCGCAGCATTACCAGCAGATCCTCGACACAAGCCCGGCAGTCGGCTTCTTCGAGGTGCATGCCGAGAACTACCTGGTGGCGGGCGGGCCTTTTCATCATTACCTGGGCCTGATTCGCGAGCGCTACCCGCTGTCGATTCACGGCGTCGGCTTGTCGATCGGGGCCGAACAAGCGCTCGACCGCGAGCACCTCGAGCGCCTGGCCACGCTGCTCGAGCGCTACCAGCCGCAGGCCTTTTCCGAACACCTGGCCTGGTCGAGCCATGGCGATGTATTTCTCAATGACCTGCTACCGCTTGCCTACGACGCCGCGACCCTGACCCGGGTCTGCGAGCATATCGATCAGGTGCAAAACCGCTTGCAGCGCCAGCTACTGCTGGAAAATCCGGCGACCTATGTCGAATTTTCCAACTCGAGCATGGACGAAGCCACGTTTATCGGCGAAGTCGTGCGCCGCACCGGTTGCGGCCTGCTGCTGGACGTCAACAATGCCTACGTGTCCAGCATCAACCACCACTGGGACGTGCAGGCCTACCTGCGCGCCCTGCCGCTGCAGGCGGTCGGCGAAATCCATCTCGCCGGCTTCGCCGAAGACCGCGACGCGGCAGGCGATCGCCTGCTGATCGACACGCATGGCGCGCCTGTCGACGACGCCGTGTGGCGACTGTACACGGAGGTCCTGCAGCTGATCGGGCCAACCCCGACCCTGCTCGAGCGGGACAATGCCATCCCGCCCCTAGAGGTATGGGTGCAGGAAGCGCAGCGTGCGCAGACCCTGCTCGAAGCGACTCGCCCGACTCGCCGGCAGGCCTTGGCATGAACGCCCAGGAAGATTTTGTCGCCGCCCTGCTCGATCCCGAGCGCGCTTGCCCGGCGCAGCTGACGGCCTGGAACGGTTCGGACCCGGCGGTACGCTTCGCCGTCTACCGCAACAACGTCCTGAGCTCGCTGATCGACGCCCTGGCCGCCAGTTTTCCGGTGGTGCAGCAATTGCTCGGCGAGGAGTTCTTCCGCGCCATGGCGGCCGTCTACGCGCGCCACTCGCCGCCGCGCACGCGCATCCTGGCCGACTATGGCGCCGACCTCCCCGCGTTCATCGAGGCGTTTGCCCCCGCCAGCAGCCTGCCGTACCTGGCGGACGTCGCGCGCCTTGAACGGCTGCGCATCCGCGCCTACCACGCGGCCGACGCAGCGCCCCTGGCAGCGGATGCGCTGACCAAGGCACTGGCCTCGCCGGACCGCCTCGCCAGCTTGCTGCTCCGGCTGCATCCCTCGTTCGGCCTGCTCGAATCAGCCTTCGCGGTGGTCTCACTGTGGGCCGCCCACCAAGGTGCGCTGACGCTTGCCGAGGTAGACCCCTACCAGGCGCAGTGCGCCCTGGTGCTGCGCAACGGCCTGGAGGTTGAAGTGTTCGGCATCCGCCCGGGCGACGCCCTGTTCCTGCAAACGCTGCAACAGGGGTTGCCCCTGGGCCACGCGGCGCAGCGCGCCCTCGCCCTCGACAGCGCTTTCGACCTCGGCACTTGCCTGGCCCACCTGCTGCGCGCAGGTGCAATTACCCACTGCGCTTATGACCCCCAAAGGCCACTGCCATGACCCATCACGCCCTGACTCGCCCCAATGCCCCGGTTCGTCTGATCGCCCGCGCGATCGAGCTGTGCAAGCTGATCCCCTACAGCCTGGTCGCCTTCCTCGCCCGCTTCTCGATTGCCGCGACCTTCTGGAAATCCGGACAGACCAAGATCGAAGGCCTGGCCATCGATCTCATCGAAGGCACTTTCGAATTCGGCCTGCCGCGACTCTCCGCCTCGGCCGTCCCGTTGTTCGAGGAAGAATACCGGCTGCCGCTGCTGCCGGCGGAACTGGCGGCGCAACTGGCCGCCTTCAGCGAGCACCTGTTTCCGCTATTGATCCTGCTTGGCCTGGCCAGCCGTTTCTCCGCCCTGGCGCTGTTCGGCATGACCCTGGTCATCCAGCTGTTCGTCTACCCGGATGCCTACCCGACCCATGGCGTGTGGGCGGCCGTGCTGCTGATGCTCGTGGCCAAGGGCCCGGGGATACTGGCCATCGACCACCTGATTGCCCGGCGCTATGGCGACCTCGGCTAATCCGCCTGGCCGTCCAACTGGCCCGTCAGGTAATCGAGAAAACAGGTGATGCGCGAAGCCAGTGCGGTATTGCGGTAGTAGACCGCATGAATCGGCTGACGCACCTCGACCGTGTGCTGCGCCAGGATCTGCACCAGCTCGCCACGGGCGCGGTCGGCGCGGGTCATGAAGTCGGCCAGGCAGACGATACCGGCATCGGCCAGGGCCAACTGGCGCAGGGTTTCGCCACTGGAAGCGGACAGGTCGGGGCTGATCGCCAGGGTATCGCCAAGCGGATGGCGCAGCGGCCACTGGTTGAGGCTGTCCGGCTGGGTAAAGCCGAGCAGGCTGTGGTCGCGCAACGCCTCGACACTGTGCGGCGCGCCCCGAGCCTCGAGGTAAGCCGGGCTGGCGAGGATGCGCAAACGATTGCTGCCCAACGGGCGGGCATGCAGGGTCGAGTCGCGCAGCGCGCCGATGCGGATGGCCACATCGGTACGCTGCTCGAGCAGATCGATGATCTGGTCGCTGCTGTGCAACTCCAGCTGGATCTGCGGGTACTGCGCGCGGAAGCCCGCGATCAGCGGCACCACCACATGCAGCATGAACGGCGCGGCGGCATTCACCCGCAAACGCCCGGCGGGTTTCTGCCGGCGTACTTTCATCTGCTCTTCGGCACTCTCGACCGCATCGAGGATCTTGCGCGCCTGGGCGAGAAAGGCCTGGCCTTCCTCGGTCAGCTGCAGACGGCGAGTGGTGCGGCGTAACAGGGTGACCTCCAGCTTCTGTTCCAGCCGGCTGAGGGCACGACTTACGCCGGACGCGGTCTGCGTCAGGTGCTCGGCCGCCGCGCTTATAGAGCCGCTGTCCACCACGCTGACAAAGGCCAGCAACTCATCGAGGGTCGTTTTCATTCGTGCATATTAGTCAACTAACTCGTGCTAACAACCCTATTTGTCCGCATGAGTAGCAGGGCGACAGCGCGCACCTCACCGCGTCCCCTGGAGCTCCTGCCCAACCCATTGCCCATCTGGCACCTGCACTCAGCGCCTTCGCCATCGGCCCCACTGAGCCCACTATCGCCGGCCTACTGATCAACCACTACGCTCTCTTCGCAGCCACTGGCGCAGCCATACCCACCGGCAAAGTGCTGCACAACTTGTACAAACCCGAACAGCTTTGCGCATACCCACACGCAGCTATCCTGACCTGGCTGGCGTAACCTTTGCGGATCGCAAGAACCTGAAAGATGCCTGATAAATCCGGCCATCAAGCCAAGGAGACGCGACAAGCGTAGCTGCAACCGCCACTATTGCCGCGGCAATAGTGGCGGTTGGCGCAGCCAATACGCACAATATAAAGCTATACAATTTTATTAATCTGTATAGGATTCGCACAGCACAAAGACCCGATGCAGTCGCAAAGTAGACAACGGCTCCCCGTCATTAGACAGCACCATAAAAACCCAGCCACAGGGATCACCCCATGCACGCTCAATTGACTATTGCCCAACGCCTCGGCCTGGGGTTTGGCCTGATCCTCTCCCTGATGCTGTTGATCACCCTGATCGGCGTGCAGCGGGTGAGCTTCATCGACACCACCCTGACAACCATCAGTGACGAAGCCTCGATAAAACAGCGCTACGCCATCAACTTTCGCGGCAGTGTGCATGACCGCGCCATCGCCATTCGCGACGCAGTGCTGGTCGATAACAATCAGGATCTGAGCAGCCATTTGAACAATATCGAGCGCCTGGACAGGTACTACCAGGACTCGGCCAAGCCAATGGACAGACTGTTTGCCGAGCAACACCCAACGCCGACCGAGCAGAATCTGCTGAACGGCATCAAGGATATCGAGCGCAGCACCATGGCGCTCACCGAGAAATTGATCAGCCAGCGCCAGCAAGGCGACATCGCCGGCGCCCAGGCCCTCCTGTTGCGCGAGGTGTCCCCCGCCTATGGAGAGTGGCTAAAGCGGGTAAACGCCTTCATCGACTACGAAGAGGGCAGCATCGGCAAGGACATTGACGCTGTACGCGAGGCGGCTGGCGGCTTCCAGCTGTTGATCCTGCTGGTTACCGCTGCGGCTATCGTGCTCAGCGCCTTGGTCTCGACCATGATCATTCGCAAGCTGAAAGCCACCCTCGGCGCCGAACCGCATGAAGTAGCAGACATCATCCACCGCTTGGCCCGTGGTGAACTCAATCAACGCATCGACACCAACTACCCTGACAGCGTGATGGGCGCGGTACAGGACATGGTCAGGCACCTGTCCGAGACCATCACCCAGGTGCGCGCGGCCGCCAGCGAACTGACTCGGTCAGCCAACCAGTTACTGACTACTTCGGCCAACAACAACCAGCAGCTGCGCCTGCAATCCAGCGAAGCCGAGCAGATGGCCACGGCCATCAATCAGATGGCGGCCACAGTCAACGAAGTGGCCGGTTATGCCTCAAGCGCAGCCTCCGCCACGCGCAATGCCGACGGTGAAGTGGCCACCGGCAACCGCGTGGTCGGCGAAACCACCAACGCCATCCACAACCTGGCGAAGATCCTCGAAAACGCCGCCGAAAGCGTGCAGCAGGTCTCCCTGGACAGCGAGAACATAGAGAAGATCATCGGCGTGATCACCGCCATTGCCGAGCAGACCAACCTGCTGGCCTTGAACGCCGCCATCGAAGCCGCCCGTGCCGGCGAGCACGGGCGCGGCTTTGCAGTAGTAGCCGATGAAGTACGCTCGCTGGCGAATCGCACCCAGGACTCGACCCGGGAGATACGCGGCATGATCGGCAAGTTGCAGGAAGGTGCCAGCAAGGCCGCCGAGGTGATGCGCGACAGCCGTCAGCTGGCTCAGCAGACCGTCGAACAGACCAGCCTGGCGGAGACCGCACTGAACAAGATCCGCCATGAAGTCGGCGCCATCAACGACATGAATGCGCAGATCGCCAGCGCCTCGGAAGAACAAAGCGCGGTAGCCGAAGAGGTCAACCAGAACATCAATCGGATCCACAGCGCCACCCTGGAAACCTCCGCAGGGTCCGATCAAGTGGCCTCAGCCAGCCGCGAACTGGCGACCCTGGCCAAGGATCTGACCGAGAAAGTCAGCTTCTTCAAAGTCTGATCGGCGCCTACAGCCAAGCGGCAGAGGTCGCTCGGTTGTAGCTGAGACCGGTTCGACATGCCTCAAAAATCGACCTTGCCGCGCCCCGCCTTGATTGTTCCGCGCTTGGTCTTGCCTTCCAGACGGCGCTTTTTCGAGCCGAAGGTCGGCTTGGTCGGGCGCCGGGCCTTTTCGGTCTTACCGGCATTGCGGATCAGCTCGGCCAGGCGCTCCAGGGCATCGGCGCGATTCTGCTCCTGGGTACGGTATTGCTGGGCCTTGATGATCACCACGCCCTCGGCGGTGATGCGACTGTCGCGCAGCGCCAGCAGGCGTTCCTTGTAAAACGCCGGCAAGGACGAGGCCTGACTGTCGAAACGCAGATGCATCGCGCTGGAAACCTTGTTGACGTTCTGCCCTCCGGCGCCCTGGGCGCGGATGGCGGTCAGTTCGATTTCAGCATCGGGCAGGTGGACGCTATTGGAAATTTCCAGCATGGCAAAGGTTTCGGCGGCGACTGAGGGACAAGGATATACCCTGACAAAGGCTGCCGCTTGGCCCTGACCACCACGGCATGGCGCAGCCAGGCATCGGCAGCGCTTGAGACATCAGTCCCATCGGCCGCTTGGCAGCAGCTGAGACCACACCGTACACTCCCGGCATAACGTGCATGCCTGAGCGCGGCACTCAATAATAAGAAATGGCCATGTCGGACACTCGCTGCGGCATCGCCCCTATCATTTCGGTTATTCGCCATGTCCTTTGCCCGTCCCCTGCCGATGCTATTGCTGACGACCCTGGTGCTGACCAGCCCGATCATTAGCGCAAGCGACACCTGGCAGGATGCGCCTCGGCATCCGGTAATCCTGACAGTGACCGGCGAACTCGGCTGCTGCCCAAGTGGCCAGGCGCTGTTCGACCTGGAGCGCCTGCAGGCCCTGCCGCAAGTCGAGGTCAGGACCCAGACGCCCTGGACCGATCAGCAGGACAACTACCGCGGCCCCAGGCTCAGCGTGTTGATCGACAGCCTCCAGGGACGCGGCGAATGGCTCGAGGCAACCGCCCTGAACGACTACGCCACCCGCTTCAACCTCATGGCCGCCCGGCAATACCCGGTGATCCTGGCGACCCACAAGAATGGCCAACCCATGAGCGTGCGCGACAAGGGGCCGATCTGGATCCTCTACCCCTTGAGCGATTCCCCCGAATTGCGCAAGGAAGAACATCAACAGTCGATGGTCTGGCAACTGAAAACCTTGCACCTCGGACGGTAAGCCGATGAGCCGCTTGCGCTATGCGCTCCTCGCCCTGGTCACCCTGGCCTTTGCCGTGGGCATTGGGACCTCCCTGGTCTATAACCAGCGCATGACTGAACAGGCCTCCGCCCGGATCCAGACCTCCGCCTGGTCGCTCGCCCAGCTGGAGTTCGAACACCTGCGTTTTCTCAATACCCTGCAACTGTTCAAAGCAGGTGCCAGCTCCCAGGAAAAGCTGAAGCTGGCCTACAACCTGCTATGGAGTCGTCTCGATGTATTCCTGGCTGGCGAAGAAAATCAGCTGATCCGCCAGCGTTTCAACGCCGAAGCCCTGGTCAAGCAGCTGTTTGTCCAGCTACGCAGCGATGAAGCCCTGATATTCCGCCCCGGACTAGAACCCGGGCCTGAAATCGACCAGGCCATCGAACGCTACGACACCTATCAGCCGCCGCTCAGGCAACTGATGATCAAAAATTTCACCGGGCCGGATGCTGCCCGGATCGTCGACGGCCTGCGCAGCAGCCAGAATCTGAGCCAACTCCTCCTGCTCGGCATGCTGCTCTGCGGCGGCGGACTCAGCCTGTTGCTGTACCTCGAGGCACGCAAGAATCGCTTCATGGCCCGCTTCGACACCCTGACCAACCTGCCCAACCGCAACAGTTTTCAGGCCCAACAGAACGACTCGAGCGCTTGCGCTTGCCGCGCGCTGGCGGTGATCGAGCTGAGTAATTTTCGCGCTCTGAACGAAAACATCAGTCACGAGGCCGGCGACCTGTTGCTCAGTCGCATCGGCGAGACGCTCAATCGCTTGAAGCCCAAGGACAGCTTCGTCGCCCGGATGGCCGGCGATGAGTTCGTCATGACCTTTCCCGAAGGTTTTCCCGAAGAACTGGTCATCGGCACCCTGCACAGCCTCAGCTACGCACTGACCTTCGACTTCCAAAACGACAAACACCTGTTCCAGGTGGCGACCCGGATTGGCCTGAGCTACAACCCCGGCAACAGCCTTAACCTACAGAAGCTCTACTACTTCGCGAGCCTCGCCTTGCGCGAGCTCGGCCTGAAAAAAACCAGAGGCATTGAAGTATTCAGCGAGGCGATCAGCAGCCGCTACCTGCGCAGCCAGCAACTGCTAGGCGATCTCAAGCGCGCGCTGGCTGCCCCCTCGAGCACGGGCATGAGCCTGCATTACCAGCCCATCGTCCAGCTGACTGAAGCCGATCTGGGGGTCGAGGTGTTACTGCGCTGGCAGCATCCGCAGCTCGGCTATATTCCCCCGCTGGAAGTGGTGGAGCTGGCGGAAAACCATCAACTGGGCCCAGTCCTGGGACAATGGATCCTGCGCCAGTTGAAGCAGGACCTGCTGACCCTACCGCACAACCTGCGCAGCTCGCTGTACTTCTCGATCAACATCTCCGCCTCTCAGTTCGGCCTGAACCTGCCCGATGAACTCGGCCACTGGCTTGCCGAAGCCCCTATCCAGGCCAGGCAACTGATCGTGGAAATGACCGAGTCCATTTCCATCGCCAACTTTGATGACGGCTCCCACATCCTGGGCCGGCTCAACGAACTGGGGGTCCAGGTAGCGCTCGACGACTTCGGCACCGGCTATTCATCGCTGTCCTATTTGCGCGAACTGCGCGTGCAGCGGATCAAGATCGACAAATCCTTCATTCAGGGCATCAGCCAGAATCCGCAATTGCAGAGCGTGGTCCGCAGCATCATCGAGTTGTGCCATACCTTCAGCTTCCAGGTGACCTGCGAGGGCATCGAGGATGAGCAGGATGCCCGGAAAGTACGCGAACTGGGCAGCGATCATGCCCAGGGTTACTGGTATGGCCGGCCCATGCCCCTGCTGGCCTTGATCGACTGGCATGGCGACTACCTCGAGCAGCCTGCCGCACCGGCAGCAGTCGTGCAGCTGAGCCGCTGAGGCGCCACTGCAGCCGCTTGTTGAAATCTTTGGTTTGAATTCCAGACATCCGCCTGGACGGCTCACGGTGTACCGTAATCGTTCTTCCATAGTGGATCGAACAGCGATGGACTCGATTACCCAGGCGGTGCTCGGCGCGACTATTCAGGGTGCCATGCTCGGTCGCTGGCAAGGCCGCAAGGCGCTGCTGTATGGCGCCGTCCTCGGCACCCTGCCCGATCTCGACGTGGTAATCGACTATGGCGACGCCGTGGCGCAGATGACCTATCACCGCGGCTTCAGCCATTCGCTTATTGTCCTCTTCGGCGTGGCCCTGCTGCTGACCTGGCTGATCCGCCGCTTTCGCCCGCACCCCGGCTATTCGACGCAAAGACTGTTCGCCACCCTGGCACTGGTGTTGCTGACCCACCCCCTGCTCGACAGCTTCACCAGCTACGGCACCCAACTGTTCTGGCCGCTGATGCCGACGCCCACGGCCTGGTCGAGTATTTTCATCATCGACCCGCTCTACACGGTGCCGCTGCTCACCGCCGTGCTACTGGGACTGGCCTTCGGCCTGCGCGACAAAATGGCCAAGGCGCCACTGGTCGCCCTGGCCCTGTCGACCCTTTATCTGGGCTCGACCCTGGCCGGCAAAGCCATGGCCGAGCAACGCGTCGAGGCGCAACTGGCGCGCCAGGGCATCCAGGCCGAAGCACTGTTCAGCACCCCGACCCCGCTCAACAGCCTGCTCTGGCGCGTGATCGTGCTCGATGGCGCGTATTACCACGAAGCCCTGGTCGGCTGGTTCGACCAACAGCCGCCGCGGCTCAGCCGCCTCCCCCGCGGCACTGCGCTGGCCGAGGGGCTCGCGGACTCGGCCGCGCACCAGCGCCTGGCCTGGTTCACCGATGGTGTGCTGCGCTACGACCAGATCGGCGAGCACTTGGTGGTCACCGATCTGCGCCTGGGCATGACCGGCACCCACCCCTTCCGCTTCGACTTCGCCGTTCGCCACAATGGCGCCTGGCAGCTCAATCCGCAGATCGAGCTCTGGCCAATGGAGCGGGTCGACCTGCAACGCCTGCAAGTGCTGTGGCGACGCATCTGGCAGCCGGGGCTGCAGGTGCCCCTGACGGCCTGGGCCAACGAGCTGGGCAAACCCCTGCTCAGCGCCGCCCGGCAAACCTGTGCCGAGCAACGCGACGACTGCTGACAGCGGGCAGGCGCTGGATCGCAGCAGGGCAAGATCAGGTACAGAGGTGGTGAGCATATCCAGCGCTGAGGTTCGCTCGAAACAGAACCTGGCTCGTCCGGGCGGCGACCCTTTCGCAGCGAAGCGACAACCGCCGGATCTGTGCAGTACCGGCGATCGACGCTGCACTGCCTGCGGCGATTGACACCATACGGTTCGCGGACTGCTTGAGGTATGTGGTTGTCGAACAGGCGTCCAGGCCCGATGTTGCGAGCGCTCCCGGAGTACGCCAAGCCCCTTGGTTTACCTCAAATACGGAACTGCGCGACCAGGCCCTGCAACTCGACACCCAGGCGTGCCAGTTCGGCGCTGGAGGCGGCGGTTTGCTCGCTGGCACTGGCGCTCTGCTCGCCGATATCGCGCACTCGAGTAATGCTTTCGCTGATGGTATCGGCCACCGCGCTCTGTTCTTCGGCGGCGGCGGCGATCTGCTGATTCATCTGTTCGATGGTACTCACCGCCTGAGTGATGCGGCCCAGGGCATCACCCGCCTGACCGGCCAGGGTGACGGTGCGCTGGGTCAGCTTGCGGCTGCTTTCCATCTGTTCGACTGCGCCGCCTGCCATGCGCTGCAGGCTGGCGATCAGGCCTTCGATTTCTTCCGTCGAATCGTGAGTGCGCCGCGCCAGGGCCCGCACTTCGTCGGCAACCACGGCAAAGCCGCGACCCTGATCGCCCGCCCGGGCGGCCTCGATGGCCGCATTCAGTGCCAGCAGATTGGTCTGCTCGGCGACCGCACGGATCACCTCCAATACGCCACCGATGCGGGCACTCTCCTGATTCAGTGCCTGGATCGCGGCGGCCGACTGATCGACCTCCAGCGCCAGACTGTCGATCTGCGTCACCGCCTGCTGCACCACCCGATTGCCCTGCTGCGCCTCACGGTCGGCCTCGCGGGCCGCCATGGACGCCTGCTCGGCGTTCTGTGCCACTTCCTGCACGGTGGCGGCCATTTCATGCATGGCCGTCGCAGTCTGCTCGGTTTCCATTTTCTGGTTCTGCACAGCTGCACTGGTCTGCGCGGTGATCGCCGACAGCTGCTCGGCCGCCGCGGCAATCTGACCTACGCCGCCACCAATGCGGCCGACCAGATTGCGCAGGCTGCCGGTCATGCCCTGCATGGCCGCCATGAGCTGGCCCAGTTCGTCCTTGCGCTGCAACGGCAAATCCTGGCTCAGGTCACCTTCGGCGATCCGCTGGGCAAAGGCTACGCTCTGTCGCAAGGGGCTGACAATCGACCGAGAGATCAGCAGCGCGGCGAACAAACCCAGCACCACAGCTGCGGCGCCCATGACGCCCAGCATGAGCAGCGCCTGTCGACTGTCGTCAGCCATGTATTGCTCTTCGCTTGCCTGCACCTCCTTGGTCAACGCCAATACGTTACGCGCCTGCTCGACCATCGCCACTTCGCTGGCCTGGCTCTGTGCGCGCACCTGCTGGTAGTTGGCAAAGGCCTGCTGATACACCGTCAATGCCTGCAAGGCTTGCTCGATTGCACGTTTCTGATCGTCATCCAGCCAGACCATCAAGCTACTGGCCACGCTTTGCAGGTCCGTGCTGATGTAGGTCCACTCCTCCACCGCCTTGGCCGAGCCGTCGATGATGTAGAGGCTCTCGAAACCGCGCAGCTCAAGCATGCGCTTGTTCAGACCGGAGGCCGTTTCCGCCAGGGTCAGCGGATCGCTGCCGCGGAGTTTGTCGCCTTGCAGGCGCAACTCGCGCACGGCGTCGTACATGTCCAACTCGATTACCTCGAATTGATCGCGCGCCTGCCCGGCGGCCTCGCTCATCTGCTCGCGCGCCTCGCGGGCCCTGGCCTGCTGCTGGACGAAAGCGTCGAACTGCGTCTGATAGTCCTGCATCGCCTGATCCATGGCCTGCAAGCGGGCCTTGCCCGTCTGCCCTGCAGCCTGGATCTGCTTGCTCAACAACTCGCGAGCCATGCCGAGCTGACTGCGCATCTGCGCGGCACTCTCGGGCGTCCGGTTCAGGGCAAAGTCGCGCTCGAGGCGGCTCGCCTGGAGAATCTGTGCACCGATCAAGGCCAATCGACTGGCCTGGTCATGCCCCTGCAACACCGCCTGCACCGCGACAAAACCACTGCCGGCCACGGCGACGGTAAGCAGCAACACCAGGCCAAAGCCACAGAGCAGTTTCTTGCCGACGGCAAGGTCGGTGAACAGGCGGGCGGCTGACGATGACATAGGCACAACTCCATTCTTGTTATTAGGCGCGCCAACCACGCCGGCCCTAAGGCGCGAGATCGCTAGCGGTGAGTAGATCAACGCAATCCCTGTACCAACTTGTCGATCTCCTTCACCTGGCATCGGCGCACCTTGCCGATGCCTTAGCCGCAGTAACTCACAGACGACGGCGCCCAGGCGCCGCCTGGGCTTAGGGCCGTTTGCCTGGGCAAAGGCCTATGCCCGACAGCACATTCGCAGGCCTTCCGACGATGCACGCCGGTTCAGAGAGGCGGTTTTTCGCCACTGCCGCCCATTGATGGCGGGTTATCGCCGCACCTCGGCGGCAGCGCCAACGGCCATCGTGCATCCAACAAAAAGGGCGTACGACTGGCTGCCGTACGCCCTCTAGTGGATTGGAGTCGCTCAACCGCCCTATAACCCATGGCGCAACAGCTGGGCCAAACGCGGCGCATCGTGGGTCACCACTTCAGCGCCATCGGCTCATGCTGCGTCGGGCTGCACCTCTGGAACCGCCTGCCTGAAGGCCTCGAGGGCCTCGCAGCGGGCAGCCATGGCGAGGATCCGCGGATAGCCCGCGAGGTCGCAGTTGAAACGCCGCGCGTTGTACAGCTGGGGAATCAGGCAGGCTTCCAGGTAACCCGGCCGATCGCCCAGCGACAGCCGCCCAGCAAACACCTCGAGACCCTGCTCAACCGCGGCCAGGCCGGCGTGCAGCCAGTGGCGGTACCAGGCGTCCTTGCCCGCATCGCTCACGCCCAGTTCGGCGCTCAGGTACTGCAGCACACGCAGGTTGTTCAGTGGGTGCAGGTCGCAGGCGATGTGCAGCGCCAGCGCCCTAACCTGGGCGCGTTGCGCCGGATCGGCGGGCAGCAGCGCCGGCACCGGAAAGCTCTCCTCCAGGTATTCGAGAATGGCGATGGACTGGGCGATACGCACCCCAGCATTGCCCTGGTCCACCAACAGCGGCACCAGCTCCTGCGGATTGAGCGCGCGGTACTCCGCAGAGTGCTGCTGGCCGCCCTCGCTGACCAGATGAACCGGCACCTGGCGGTAGTCCAGCCCCTTGAGGTTGAGGGCGATGCGCACCCGGTAGGCGGCGCTGGACCGCCAGTAGCCATACAGGAGCAACTCAGCGCTCATAGCGCTCCACCGCCTGGTCGATAGCGCCAAACAGGCTATGGCCGGCGGCATCGAACATCTCGATGCGCACCCGGTCGCCGAATTGGAGGAAGGGTGTGCTGGCCTCGCCCTGCTCGATGATTTCCAGCATGCGTTTCTCGGCCAGGCAGGACGAGCCAGCACTGCGGTCATAGTTCGATACCGTGCCCGAACCGATGATAGTGCCGCTGCCCAGCGGCCGGGTCTTGGCGGCATGGGCCAGCAGGGTCGGGAAGTTGAAGGTCATGTCGGTGCCGGCATCCGGTTGGCCGAACAACGCGCCGTTGATGTGCGAGACCAGCGGCCGATGCACCTTGCCGTCTTTCCAGCAATCACCCAGTTCGTCCGGGGTGATGGCCACCGGCGAGAAGCTTGAAGACGGCTTGCTCTGGTAGAAGCCGAAGCCCTTGGCCAGCTCGCCGGGAATCAGGTTGCGCAGCGACACGTCGTTGACCAGCATCAGCAACTGGATGTGCTGCGCAGCCTCGGCGGCCGTGACGCCCATCGGCACGTCGTCGGTGATCACCGCGATCTCGGCTTCCAGGTCGATACCCCAGGCCTCGTCAGCCATCTGTATCGGGGCCTGCGGCGGGATGAAGCAGTCGGCGCCACCCTGGTACATCAGCGGATCGTGCCAGAAGCTCTCCGGTATCTCGGCCCCCCGCGCCTTGCGCACCAGTTCGACGTGATTAACGTAGGCGCTACCGTCGGCCCAATGGTAGGCCCGCGGCAAGGGGCTGTGGCAGGCCGCTTGGTCGAAGGCGAATGAGCCCTGTTCCAGACCGTCATTGAGACGCTGGTAGACCGCGTCCAGCTGCGGGCGCGTGCGCGCCCAGTCGTCCAGCGCGGCCTGCAGGGTGGCGGCGATGGCCGGGACTTTTACCGCATGGGTCAGGTCGCGGGAGACCACGACCAGCAGACCGTCACGGCCTTGCTTCAGTGATGCGAGTTTCATGCTCAAACCTCGTAGGGTGCGCCGTGCGCACCACAGATATCTGTCAGGTTGGTGCGCGCGGCCTAAGCGGCCCCGCGCGCCCTATTTCAAGCCAGGCGCACGCCAGGAGTTGACGTATTCGGGCACATCGACCTGCGCGGCGGCCGGGTCTATCTCCAGGGCGCGGCGGGTGTCGATCATCACCGCCACCTCGTCGACGAAGGTGGCCGGCGCCTCCTGGCTCTTCTTCAGCGCCTTGGGATGCGGGCCGTGAGGGAAGCCGCATGGGTGCAGGGTGACCATCCCGGCCTCGATATTGTCGCGGCTGAAGAAGTTGCCGCGGTGGTAGAACAGCACTTCGTCGTAATCGTCGTTGTTGTGATAGAAGGGCACTTTCAATGCCCCCGGATCGCTCTCCACCGGCCGCGGGGTGAAGGTGCAGATGACAAAACCATTGGCGACGAAGGTGGTGTGCGCCGACGGCGGCAGGTGGTAGCGATGGCTCATCAGCGGACGAATATCGCGCCAGTTGAGACGCACCACGGTGTTGTCGCCATGCCAGCCGACCACGTCCAGTGGGTTGTAGGGGTAAGTCACGGTGCTGACCTGGTTGCGCCGCTTGATCCGCAGCTGCCAGGTGTTCTCATCCTGTTGCGCCTTGAAGGCATCGTCCAGTTTCGGATGCTCGAGCACCGCCGGATCGAAGATCGCCTGGGGGCCGAGCAGCCCCTTGTCCGGCAGCTGGTAAGCGCCATCGCTGCTCTCAATCAGCAACATGAAGGTCGGCGTGCTGGTCTCGATGCGCCAGGCGGTGCCGCGCGGGATCACCAGGTAATCGCCGTCGCGGTACTCCAGATGACCGAAGTCGCAATAAAAGTGCCCTGCGCCCTCATGGATGAACAACAGGTCGTCGCCATCGGCATTGCGCACCAAGTGGCGCATGGCGCCATGGGTCTTCCACAGGCGCAACTTCATATCGGCGTTGTGCAGGGTCAGCGGCGCCTCCAGCGGGCAGTCGCGCTCGCTGGCGATGTCGTTGAAGTTGAAGGCGTGCGGCCGCAACGGCCCCTGCCAGTCGATCCAGGCAGTCGGTGGATGCTTGTGGTGCAGGTGCGCGGTCGGGCCGAAGAAGCCCTCGCGACCCATCTCGCGCTCGTAGGTGCCCGCGGGGAAATCGCAGTGTGCCTGGTGCGAGCACTCGCCTTCACGTAGGGGGAAGCTGATCCATTTACGGCTCATGGCCGGTGTCTCCTCAGTTCGGCGTTTTTCGTAGGCTGGGTTAGGCGCGTCCTGCGCTGGCCAGCTCATGGCGGACTCATGCGCGCCCTAACCCACCTTACGGTTTGCGGATCAATCGGCCTTGAGCACGCCGCGCTTGATCTGGTCTTCCTCGATGGACTCGAACAGCGCCTTGAAGTTGCCCTCGCCGAAGCCCTGGTTGCCCTTGCGCTGGATGATCTCGAAGAAGATCGGGCCGATCACCGTATTGGTGAAAATCTGCAACAGGATGCCGTCATCTCCCGGCGCGCCATCGATCAGGATGTTCAACTCGCGCAGCAGCTCGGTCGGCTCGCCATGCCCAGCCACGCGGGTGTCCACCTTGTCATAATAGGTGCCCGGGGTTTTCATGAAGTCCACGCCGCTGGCGCGCAGCTGGCGCACGGTGGCGTAGATGTCATCGGTGCTCAGGGCAATGTGCTGAATGCCTTCGCCGTGATACTCGCGGATGAATTCCTCGATCTGCGACTTGTCGTCGGACGACTCGTTGATCGGGATGCGAATCTTGCCGCAAGGCGAGGTCATGGCCCGCGAAACCAGACCCGTCAGCTTGCCTTCGATATCGAAGTAGCGGATCTCGCGGAAGTTGGCAATCCGCTCGTAGAAACCCGACCAGACATCCATCTGCCCACGCTTGACGTTGTGGGTCAGGTGATCCAGTTCTTTCAGGCCGACCGAGTTGTCGTTCGGCGTACGGCCTTCTATGTACTCGAAATCGACGTCATAGATGCTCTTGTCGCCATAACGGTCGACCAGGTACAGCAAGGAACCGCCGATGCCTTCGACGCAGGGAATATTCAACTCGCCGAAGTTGGCATGACTGCCGACCAGCGTGGCACCTTGCGACTCGACATAGGCCGCCGCCTGCGCCGCGTTCTGTACGCGAAAAGCCATGGCGCAGGCACTTGGCCCGTGCTTGAGGCCGAACTCGCGGACATGCCCGGTGGGGCTGCCATTGAGCACGAAATTGATGTCGTTCTGCTGGAACAACCAGACTTCCTTGGAACGGTGCTTGGCGGTTTCGGTAAAGCCCATGGCGGTGAACAGTTCACGCAATTGCTGAATGCCTTCGGGGGTCGGCGCGGTGTACTCGACAAATTCGAAGCCGTCGGTACCGATGGGATTGTGCTGTTCGATCTTGTTCACGGCGGTCATTACGCCTCCTCGTTGTTGTTGTGGATCCAGCGCCCTCGCACACACACAGGACGATGCGGATAACTCCATGACAACCGAGGCAAGCGCCCCCCACAAGATGGCCCAGGCGCCGTGCAGTGGCACTTTGGATGCCCGCTGGCAATAAAACCTTACAACCTGATAAACGCCAGCCAAAGCGTCCAGTACCCGGTAGAAATTCGGCCAACTCGTAACGATTTATTTACAAAGCGGCGCATTTAACTGCCAATCAAGCACGGATTCTGCCGATTGCTGCGGCATACACTGGCAACCAACTCGGTCAGGCACAACTGTACATGCCCTGCGCAAAAATAATTGAACGCTTGCCACTGAACAGTGGCCCACCCCAGCAACTGCTGACTATTCAGGGCCGGCTACAGCTAAAAAAGCGAAGCGTCAGCCACACTCGATTAGTGGCACAATGCCACTCAAGAGCCTGCCACTTCGAGCTGCACAACCTCGCGACGGAAAAGCCATGAGCAATGAACCAGAAGAAAGTAGCGGCGAACCCATCAGCGCAGAACAACGCCTGGAACTCCTGGAGAAAGGCCGCCGACTCGACCGCATCCTGCTCTTCATCCTTGCCGCGGTGCTGGCGATGACGCTCGCCAGCTGGCTGACCATAGGCTTGCTCAGCCCGTCCGGCGAGCAGGACGCAAGTCCCGGCGCCGAGCAACTCCAGCGCTTGCAAGAACAGACAGCGGCATTGCACACACAGGTCGCAGAGCTCGAACAGAGACTGAGCCAGCAGGGCGATCAGCTGAGCACCCTGCAAAGCAGCAAGCCTGCGGTGACGCTGACCAACGGCGACAACCGAGCCGTGCTGCAGCAAGTGGCACAAACCCTGATCGGCCAGGAGCAGAGCTTCCAGAAGAGTCTTGCCGCCTTGAAAAACGGCATGCGCGACCTCGCCGGCATGATCGCCGGCTCACGCAGCTGGCTCAGCGACTACCAGGAGGCACTGGACAAGCAACTGGCTGAAAGCCAGCTGCGGGAAAAGGACTTACAGCAATGGACCGCCGGCAAGAGCGCGGCAGACCCGCCCAAGATCGAGACACGCGTTAAGAACGTTCCCTGACACCTAAACCTTTCCACACGCGCCGAGCCCTATTAGAAGCCGGCGCTGCAGCGGCTTACTGGGCGCTACCGGCAAGGGGTGTGCCGATACCCGCCAATGTACCCAGACACCGCGCAGTGTTTTGCACCGTTGAGCTTCTCCCGTACACTCGCCCGATTGAACTTTGCAGGGAGAGCAACCATGCGGCGAACGATGCGTTGGGCAGGTCTTGCCCTGGGGCTACTCTGGATGAGTACCCCCCAGGCAGGTACGCTGGGAAACGACCCTCTTCTCGGCAACCTTGACGCAGCGCCTTCCGCTGATCGCACCGCGCGCGGCGTTCTGCGAGCCCGTAACCAGGCCACGCTGTCTAGCGAACTGGCCGGCCGTATCACCGAGATGCCCTATAGCGATGGGCAGGACTTCAAGAAGGACGCGGTGCTGGTACGCTTCGACTGCAGTGCCTACCAGGCCCAGTTGAACGCCGCGCAGGCAGGCCTGCGTGCCGCCCGCGAAGAACTGGCACACAACAAGCAGCTGGCCTCCTTGAATTCCGTCGGACGCTTTCAGGTCGCCCTGGCCGAGGCCCGCCAAGCCGAAGCCCAGGCCCAAGCCCAGGTCTACCGGGTACAGGTCAATCGCTGCACAGTGATTGCCCCCTTCGATGGCCGCGTGGTCGCACGCCGTGTGCAACCATTCGAGAGCGTTGCCGGCGGGACTGCGCTGCTGGAAATAGTCGATAACCGCACGTTGGAAGTTCACTTGCTGGTGCCGTCAAGTTGGCTAGGCTCGCTCCAGCCAGGTGGACTTTTCGAGTTCATTCCGGACGAAACCGGCCAACCCTTGCAAGTGGAAATCAAACGCCTGGGTGCTCGAATAGACGAAGGCAGCCAGACCCTACTGCTGATCGGTGCACTGCCCCAGGACGCCCCTGGTCTATTGGCCGGCATGAGCGGCAGCGCACGCTTCCTGGAAGCGCCATGACGGCTCAAGTGCCAGGTCCTGCCGAACGCGTGTTCGCCCAACTGCTCGCACTGCAAAACCAGGCGCGGGCGGCGACGGATATCGACAACCTGGCCTATGTGCTGGTCAACGACGCTCAACCACTGTTTGACTACCGCCACGCCGCCCTGCTGATTGCCGGCAAGGTCAGGGCGGTCACCGGCATCAGCGTGGTCGAGCCCCACGCGCCCTTCGTCGCGTTCGTCGAAAGCGCGGCGAACCAGTTGCTGGCACAAAGCCTGTCAGACAAACCCCATGTCGTGAATGCCGCCCTGCTGAAAGAGCAAACACTTACCGATTGGCAGAGTCTGTCTGCCGGCTCCGCTCTATGGATACCGCTGCTTGATCGCCAAAAGGTGCTTTTCGGCGGTTTGTGGATTGCTCGCGAGCAGCCCTGGAGCGAACCCGAGCTGGCGCTGCTGACGCAATTGGGCGACTGCTACAGCCACGCCTGGCTGGCGCTGCAACCGCGCAAACCCTGGCGCCTGCGCTGGCCACGCAAGAAAATCCTTGCCGTTGCGGCTGTTGTCGCGCTGCTGCTGATGGTGCCGGTGCGCCAATCAGTGTTGGCGCCAGCCGAAGTGGTGCCGCTAAACGGCCGAGTGGTGGCTGCGCCGCTGGACGGGGTGATCGCCGAGTTTCTGGTCAAGCCCAATCAGACGGTCAATAGCGGCGATCTGCTGCTGCGCTTCGACGCGACCTCGCTCAAGGCACAGGCAGACGTCGCCGAACGCAGCCTGGATGTAGCTGAGGCTGAACTGAGGAGTAACTCCCAACGCGCCTTCGCCGATGCAGAAGCCAAGACACGACTGGATCTGTTAGCGGCACGGGTCGAGCAGAAGCGTGCCGAACGTGATTACGCGCTAAATCTGTTGGCGCGCAGCGAAGTACGCGCCGAACGCAATGGTATCGCGGTATTCGCCGACGCCGAACGTTGGACCGGCAAGCCGGTGCAAACCGGTGAGCGACTTATGGCGATAGCTGATCCTCACCAGGCCGAGTTACGTATCGAGCTAGCTGTGGGTGATGCCATCGAACTGAACGCTGGAGACGAGGTGGCGCTGTTCCTCGACAGTGATCCGCTTAACCGTCAAGCCGCCCGCCTCGAACGTCTAGCCTATGAGGCACAAACCAGTGCAGCGGGGCAACTGGCCTACCGCCTGGACGCCCGATTCACCGCGACACCTCCGCGCATTGGCCTACGCGGTACCGCGAAACTCTTCGGGCAGCGCGTGCCGTTGGCCCTATACCTGCTGCGCCGGCCACTAGCCGCGTTGCGCCAGAGTGTGGGCCTATAGATGCGTCTACCGGCACTACGCAATGACTTGCAGCTAACATCCGCCGCGACGGCGCTAGATGGCTCGCCACAATGGACATTGGCCGACCCGCTACGTGGACGCTACTTCAAGCTCGGCGCTGCCGCACTGCGGTTACTACGAAACTGGCCACTGGGTGATGGGCAGCGAGTGCTGGGTGCCGCCAATGCGGAGCCGGGTGCTCCGCTGGGCGATGCGGACCTCCAGGAGTTGCTAGATTTTCTCCGCCGCCACGACCTGATCGCCGCAGCAGATGCCGAGCAGCGCGACAGCTATGCCAGAAAAGCCGCCGCCCAGCAGCGCAGCCTGTGGATGCGCGTGTTGCACCAGTACCTGTTCTTCCGTATTCCGCTGTGGCGTCCGGACGCTTTTCTCGATCGCACCTGGCCCTGGCTCGAGCGCCACGGCCCTCTTTTGCTGCGCACCGTGCTGCCGCTGGTCCTTGGGCTCGGGCTGTTTCTGGTAGCCCGCGACTGGCAGCGCTTCCTTGGAACCTTCCCGCACCTGTTCAGCCTCGGCGGAGCCCTGACCTTCGGCATTGCCCTGGTTTTCGCCAAACTCTGCCACGAATTCGGCCACGCCTACATGGCCAAGCGGGCGGGCTGCCGGGTGCAAAGCATGGGGCTGGCATTTATGGTGCTGTTCCCTTTGTTTTACACCGACGTCAGCGATGCCTGGCGGGTGAATGACCGACGCTCCCGCCTGCTGATTGGCGCCGGCGGCATGCTGGCCGAGCTGCTGCTGGCGGCCATTGCCCTGCTAGCCTGGTCGCTGCTGCCGGACGGTCCCTGGCGCACGGCTGCCTTCATGCTCGCCAGCGCTACCTGGCTGACCACTCTGGTGGTCAATCTCAACCCCTTCCTGCGTTTCGACGGCTACTTCCTGCTCAGCGACCTGTGGCGGGTGGAAAACCTCCAGGAGCGCGCTTTCGCCCTATGCCGCTGGCGCCTTCGCGAGGCCCTGTTCGGCTACGGCGAACCGATGCCTGCGCCCTGCCCCCCTCCCCTCTCCCGACGACTACTGATTTGGGGCTACAGCGCTTGGCTATGGCGGGCGGCGCTGTTTTTTGCCATCGCGCTGATCGTCTACCACCTCTTTTTCAAGCTGCTCGGCAGTTTCCTGATGCTGGTGGAGCTGGCCTGGTTCATTGGCCTGCCCGTCTGGCGTGAAATGCGCGAGTGGTGGCAGCGGCGCGATCAGATGCATACCCGCAAGCAACTGCGCAACTTGCTGGCACTGGTGATAGCTCTGGGAGTTTTAGCGCTACCTTGGCAGAGCCAGGTGACCGTACCTGCACTGCTCGAAGCCAGCCCCAACAGCACCCTCCATGTGCCCTTGCCATCACGTCTGCTGCGCTTGAACGTAAGCGAGGGGCAACGGGTGCAAGCGGGTGACTTGCTACTGGAACTGGAGTCGCCCGACTTGGAGGCGCGCCAGGGGATCGCTGCTCAGGAGATTCGCATATTGCAGTTACAACTACGTCGCCAGGCCGGGCGTAGCGAAACCGTGGCCGATGTGGCTGTGCTCGAACAGCGGTTGGCCGAAGCCCTGGCACAATACCGCGGCTTGGCCGCGCAGCGGGCACGCCTGCAAGTGCGTGCGCCCCATTCGGGTGTGGTGCGCGACCTGCTGACGGATCTGACACCGGGACGTTGGTTATCCTCGCAATGGGTATTGGTGCGTGTGCTGGGCGACGAGGTGCGCTTGCGCGGTTATCTGGAGGAAGCGCTGCTGTGGCGAGTTGAGCCGGGCGCCGAAGGACGGTTTATTGCCGATAACCCGCTACGTTCCACGTTGCAGGTACGTCTGGAAGAAGTCGATACCACCAGCAGCGACTATCTAGATATCGAAGTCCTGGCCTCAGATCGCGATGGCCCTATTGCTGTGCGCCGCAATGACAGGGGCGCGCAGCCGGTGCAGGGGCAATATGCGGTACGCCTGCAGGTGCTGGACGATCAGGCGGCACCGTCGCAGACTCAGCGAGGCACCGTGCAGTTGACTGGCCGATCTGAGTCTTATCTCGGCGCGGCCTGGCGCCGCTTGGCCGCGTTGGGCGTGCGCGAAAGCGGGTTTTAGCCGGCCTGGTGTCAGGCTACACCGCGCGCACAGTCAATAGGCCCTGTTCATCTTAAGGAGTCCTGCATGAGCAATTTCTCATCCCTGGCAGACGGCATCGCCCTGCGGCCGGCCAAGCCGAGCGACGAACCGTTTTTGCAGGGGTTGTATCAATCCAGCCGGGCGGATCTGCAATGGATCGATGGCGAAGCCGAACTGATCGACACCGTAGTCGCCAGCCAATACCAGGTACAGCAGGCGGGGATGGGTAACCAGTATCCCAATGCCATGCATTTGATTGTCGAAAAAACCGGTTCGGCGATTGGCGCCGTGACGGTTGATTTTGGCCATAACGAGGTACGCCTGATCTATCTCGCCCTGATTCCCGCTGCGCGCGGGCGGGGTTACGGCAAGGTCGTCCTGCAGGCTGTGCAGCTTGCGGCGCAACAAGTCGCCAGCCCGGTTGCGGTTGTGGTTTGGCGCAACAATTTGCAGGCCAGGCGGCTGTACCTGGAACTGGGATTCCGCGTCGAGGAAACCCAACCGGTGGCCGACCGCCTGGTGTGGTATCCCTCGGTTGCGTTCAGTTGAACAGTATCTGGAAGTAGTGTTGCTTGGGATCGCGATCCAGCGCCGCTTCACGCAACACCATCAAATGCGATACCTGGCCCAGTTGCGGCAGTTCCACCGTGCAGCCGCCGTCCATGAAGCCGGTCGGTTGCACGGCGGTCAGCCCCACCGAAAACGGCACGCGCGCTTCCGCTGCGGCGCTGGGCATACGCGCGTTGGGTTTCAAGTTGACCGAGTCCACCCGTAGCAGCAGTTTTTCACCGCTGTCCGTGACGAACTCACAGACCTGGCCTTGCAGTTGGCGAAAATGATCCGCGCTGATCAGATCCAGCATTTTTATGGTTCCTTCAGGTGTGGTAGTGGCGGCGCGAAAAGCCGCCGCCGGTATAACGTGAAAGTGAGTCGGCTTAGTCGCGCGAAGGGAACAGGCCTAGAATGGCAATACTGAAATTCAGTGCCAGGTAGGGGTTCATGATGTCCATGGGTTGGTTGCCGCCAGCCAAACCGGCCTGTGCGCCACCCATGTTGACGGGGGTGGACAACGCATCCGACCAGATCGCCGCGGCGACCGGACCGCCTGGGCTGGAGGCGGCGAGATACTGATTGCTTTCGCTGGGGGTGACGGCGGGATTGGATGGCACTCCACCAACTTGTACCTGCACCGCGTGGGTATGCGCCGGCATCTGGTTGCTGGTAAGCGCCCTCGACGGGGAGCCTGATGCCTTGCCGATACTGTAGTCCGGCAAGCCCGTGCCTTGGCCCATGCCGATGGGCATCCGTCCCTGCAGGTTGGGCAAGCCGAAGGTGCTTCGGCCGTCGCCGCCATAGATGGTGCCCAGCAGCGCGAACATCGCAGAGTTCTGGGGGATGGACATGATTTGGCCGTTGCACAGCGCCCAGTTTCGTGGAGCGAAGTTGAAGGCGAAGGGTTGAATAGTGCCGATAAATACTTCCATGAAGGCTACTCCTGGTTCCTGGATGGTCGACCCGCATCAGAGGGACGGCTTATTCAGCAGACGGTTTGCTGAGCACGCTGAAGAGCTGCTCGGAAAGTTGTAGTCGAAAAAATCCAGAAGTAAATGCTCGGTTATGTCTAGCTTGTTCGTTGACAGGCAGACCGTTGGCGCCGCAGGCCGGTCTTTTAGGGGTCATCGCTGGGCTTCGCCGCCCAGACTCCGCAGGCGTACGGCGCCTAAAGCAAGGGGCCAGGACGGCGCTATCGGGTGTTCTGCATAGGCAAGGCGAGCAGCCCTTCGGTCCCCAACCACTGCAGCAGCCGCTCGACGTTTTCCGCCACGCTGCAGGTTTCACAATCGAGTATCAGTGCTGGGGACTGCGGCGACTCGTAAGGGGCGGAAACACCGGTGAAACTGGCAATTTTGCCGGCCCTGGCACGCGCATAATGGCCCTTGGGGTCCCGCCGCTCGCAGATATGCAGCTCGGCTCGGCACCAGACCTCGCGGTAATCGGCGCCCAGTCGTTCGGCCAGCAGGAGTCGATGTCGGGCCAAGGGCGCGATCATCGCCATAGGCACGATCACACCCGCCTCCACCAACAGGACAGCCACTTCTGCGGCGCGGCGCAGATTCTCCTCACGTTCGCTTTCGCTGAAGCCCAGGCCGTGGTTGAGCCCTGAGCGCAGGTGGTCGCCATCGAGCACCAGGCACTGCGCGCCTAGGGCGAACAGGCGCGCATCCAGGGCGCGGGCCAAGGTCGACTTGCCAGCAGCGGGCAACCCCGTCAACAGGATGGCGACTCCGCGATGACCATGGCGTGCTTCACGCTGTTCGCGGTCGGGGGGCGTAAGCATTCCATCCTGTGACATAAAAAAGTCTCGCGTAAGGGGCTGACTGCAATCGGGCTCGCAGGTCCGCAGGTCCGCAGGTTTCTTCTTAAAAGGAACTTATCTCTGTGTGCTGGTAAGAATCAAACGTTGCAGCTAAGGTAAAAGCGATTAAGGATTGGGCAACGAGGGATATGTAGTGCCGAAGTTTCATTTCATCTCAGGTTTACCTCGTTCAGGATCCACGTTGTTATCTGCGCTTTTGCTGCAGAATCCGCGGTTTCACGCCGGCATGACCAGCCCGGTAGGCAGCCTGTTCTCCTCGATGCTGGACCAATTCAGTGCCGGTAGCGAGTTCGGCCCCATGCTCACCCAGGAACAGCGCAAGCGACTGCTGGCCGGGTTGTTCAGCAACTATTACGCCGAACAGGCCGGTAAAGACATCGTTTTCGACACCAACCGGCAATGGTGCGCCAAGCTCCCCGCACTACTCGATCTGTTCCCGTCCACCAAGGTTATTGCCTGCGTGCGCAATGTCGCTTGGGTGATGGACAGCCTTGAGCGGCTTTATCGCGCTAATCCCTATGAGAACACCAAGCTTTTCGCCGATGACGTTGAGCGGAATACCGTCTACAGCCGGGTCGATACCCTGGCCCAGCGTAACCGCTTGGTCGGCTTCGCTTGGGCCGCGCTGAAGGAAGCCTATTACGGTGAACATGCTAGCTCATTGCTGCTCGTTGACTATGATTTGCTGACGCAGGCACCCGAGAAGGTGCTGCGCTTGGTGTACGACTTTATCGAGGCTCCGTGGTATCAGCACGATTTCGACAATGTGCACTACGATGCCCCTGAGTTCGACCAGGCACTGGGGGTTTCGGGCTTGCATCGAGTGCGTCCTAAGGTTGCCGCACAAACCAGGCGAACCATTCTGCCGCCCGATCTGTTCCAGCAGTATTCTGCGTTATCGTTCTGGAACGACGGTACGGGTAGCACTGCGAGCGTAATACGGACCAAATCCGAGGAGTTCAGCGCAGCGCGTTGAGACAACAAGAACAACCGTTGCGGCGCCTCAGGGCACTTGCAAGGAGGCGATCATGTGGTGGAGTAAAAGCAGTAATCCATGCCCAAAAAAAGCTGGCGAGAAACTCTCGGCGCAACGACCTTCGCTGATTCAATCGCTTGAACCGCGAATGATGTTCGATGGTGCGATGGTCGTCGACGCGGCGGCGGTAGCCGTCGACGCCAGCGCCATGTCATCGACTGATTCAAACGACGCGAACACCGACAGTAACCAGACGCTTGCCGATCAAGTCAGTCTGGCTGTGGCCAGCCAGCCTGGCGAACGCAAGGATGTGGTATTCGTTGATACGCGCCTGCCCGACTACCAGCAGATTGCCGCAGCGGTCTCCCCCGCTGCCGAAGTCATTCTGATCGACAGTCAAGGCAACGGTGTGCAACAGATCGCCAATGCCCTGGCTGGGCGTACTGATATTGATGCCATCCATATCGTTTCTCACGGCGACGATGGCGTGCTGCTGTTGGGCAATGCCGCGTTGCATGGCGGCAACATAGACGCCTATGCCGTCCAGCTGAGCGAAATAGGCGCGGCACTGAAAGCCGACGGCGATATTCTGCTGTATGGCTGCGATGTCGCGGCCGGTAGCACAGGTGAGGCGTTCGTCGCGGCTATCGCTGGGGCAACCGGTGCCGACGTCAGCGCCTCCAATGACACCACCGGCAGCAGCAGCCGTGGTGGCGACTGGGACCTGGAAATAGCTGTAGGCGACGTGGCCGCTAGCGCGGTGTTTGATATCGCCAGCTTGCAGACCTACAACTATGACCTCGCCACATTTTCGGTCAGCACCATTGGTGAGCTGCGTACCGCATTGTCAACCTCCGCATCCAACGGCGTCGCCGATACCATCACCTTCCTTGGCAATATCAGCGCCACCGGCATTGGCGACATGATCACCAGTGTGACCGACGGACAACGTACGTTTATTGATATCAATATTACCGACGGCCAGAACTTGGCCATTGTTGGTGGCGGCTTTAGCGTTGATGCCAACTATTTCGGCCGGGTGTTAGAAGTGCGCGCGGGTACGGCGTCCATCTCCGATTTGACGCTCCGTGAGGGGTTGGTATCCGGTAATGGCAGCGATACTGGCGATCCTGCCGTGGCGGCTGGCGAAGCACTGGGTGGCGCCATACGCAATGCCGGAACCTTGACCCTGAGCGGCGTGACCGTGACCTCGAGTGGTGCTGCTGGTGGTGGTGGCGGCGGTGGCAACGCGAATGCAGGACTGGGCGGCAGTGGCGGCGGTGGTGGCGGCGGCGGCTTGGCGGGCATTGGTGGCGGCAATGGTGGCAATGCCAGTCTCAATACCGGCGGTGCCGGCGGTTCCGGTACCGGTGGTGTGGGCGGTGGTGGCGTCGGCTACCTGAGGGGCGGTGGCGGTTCGACTGCTGGTGGTACCGGTGCTAGCGGGGGCGCTGGTTATGCAGGTGGCGGAACGGGTGGGTCGGCCAACAATGGCACGCTCTCCATCGGTGGCGGCGGCGGCGGCGCTGGTTATGACGCGAGCGGTGGCAGGGGTGGCAATGCCGTTGGCGCAATCTACAACGCGGGCACGTTAACCATTCTGTCGTCCACGGTTTCCAATAACGTAGGCGCCGCTGGTGGTGGTGGTGGCGGCGGCTACACGGGTCAGCCGGGTGCTGGCGGCGCCGGTGGCCGCGGGGTGGGGGGAATCTGGAATGCCGCGGGCGCAACCCTCAATCTCGATTCCACCAGCAATTCTAACCTAGCGACCAATACGGGCGGCGGGGGAAGCGGGGGCTTGGCCCCAGGCCCTGGCTCAGACGGGACAGCCGGCGGGGCCACTACCAATATCTACAACCTGGGGACGCTCGATACCAACTTCATTGCCCCGCCCAGCATTACCAGCGCCACCTACAATGCCGCGACCGGCGTGCTGGTGGTGACCGGTGCCAACATGACCACCGGTGATACCATCGACGCAAGCACCCTTACGCTGACCGGTGAAGGCGGGGCAACCTATACGCTTACCGATAGCAGCGACGTGACGGCTAGCAGCGCCACCAGCTTTTCCATCACCCTGAGCGCCACCGACCGTGCCGCGCTCAACCAGATCGTCAACAAGAACGGCACCAGCTCCACCGGCGGCACAACCTTCAACCTCGCCGCCGCAGATGATTGGGATACCAACGTTACCAGTGGCGACACCTCGGATGCGAGCAACGGCGTAACCGTTAGCAACGTCGCGGTACCCACCATCACCAGCGCCACTTACAACGCATCGACCGGCACCTTGGTGGTGACCGGCACCGGGTTGCTGTCCAGTAGCGGAGCCAGCAACGATATCGACGCCAGCAAGTTCACCCTCACCGGCGAGGGCGGCGCGACCTACACGCTGACCGACACGGCCGATGTCGAGATCACCTCCGGCACCAGCTTCACCTTGACCCTGAGCGCGACCGACAAAGCCGCGCTCAACCAGATCGTCAACAAGATCGGCACCAGCTCCACTAGCGCCACGACCTACAACCTGGCGGCTGCCGAAGACTGGGCCGCGGGGGCCGATGCGGCCGTGACCGTGACCGATCTGACCGGCAACGGGATGACCGCCAGCAACGTCGCGATCCCCGCCATAACCAACGCCACCTATGACGCCAGCACCGGTACCCTGGTCGTCGCCGGCAGCGGGTTCCTGTCGGCCAGCGGCGCCGCCAACGACATCGTCGCCAACAAGTTCTCTATCAGAGGTGAAGGTGGCACGTTCTATACGCTGACCGACACGGCCAACGTCGAGATCACCTCGGGCACGTCGTTCACCCTGACGCTCAGCGCCACCGACAAGGCCGGCGTCAACCTGATCGTCAACAAGAACGGCGGCCTTTCGACCGACATCTCGAGCTACCGCTTCACCGCGGCCGAAGACTGGGCAGCCGGAGCGGACGCTGCACTGACTGTGGCAGACAGTCTCAATCCATTCACTGCAAGCAACGTGGCTATCCCCACGATCACCAGTGCCACCTACGACGCCAGCACCGGGGTGCTGGCCGTCACCGGCACCGGGTTGCTGTCCAGGCAGGGCGCCACTAACGACATCGTCGCCAACAAGTTCTCTATCAGAGGTGAAGGCGGCACGTTCTATACGCTGACCGACACGGCCAATGTCGAGGTCACCTCGGGCACGTCGTTTACCCTGACGCTCAGCGCCACCGACAAGGCCGGCGTCAACCTGATCGTCAACAAGAACGGCAGCCTTTCGACCGACATCTCGAGCTACCGCTTCACCGCGGCAGATGACTGGGCAGCGGGGGCGGATGCCGCACTGAACGTGGCAGACAGCCTCAGTCCATTCACTGCAAGCAACGTAGCCATCCCCGCGATCACCAGCGCCACCTACGACGCCAGCACCGGTACCCTGGCCGTCACCGGCACCGGGTTCCTGTCCAGGCAGGGTGCCACTAACGACATCGTCGCCAACAAGTTCACCTTCACCGGCGAAGGCTGGTCGACCTACACGCTGACCGACACGGCCAATGTCGAGGTCACCTCCGGCACCGCGTTCACCCTGACCCTGAGCGCCACCGACCGCGCGGGCGTCAACCAGCTCACCAACAAGAACGGCACCAGTTCGACCGGCGCCACCACCTACAACCTGGCGGCCGCCGAAGACTGGGCAGCGGGCGCCGACGCAGCCGTGAATGTGGTCGACACGACCGGCAACGGCGTGACCGTCAGCAACGTCGCGGTCCCCACCATCACCAGCGCCACCTATGACGCCAGCACCGGCACATTGGTGGTGACCGGCAACGGGTTGCTGTCGGCCAGCGGCGCCGCCAACGACATCGTCGCCAACAAGTTCTCTATCAGAGGTGAAGGTGGCACGTTCTATACGCTGACCGACACGGCCAACGTCGAGATCACCTCGGGCACGTCGTTCACCCTGACGCTCAGCGCCACCGACAAGGCCGGCGTCAACCTGATCGTCAACAAGAACGGCGGCCTTTCGACCGACATCTCGAGCTACCGCTTCACCGCGGCAGAAGACTGGGCAGCCGGAGCGGACGCTGCACTGACTGTGGCAGACAGTCTCAATCCATTCACTGCAAGCAACGTGGCTATCCCCACGATCACCAGCGCCACCTACGACGCCAGCACCGGGGTGCTGGCCGTCACCGGCACCGGGTTGCTGTCCAGGCAGGGCGCCACTAACGACATCGTCGCCAACAAGTTCACCCTCACTGGCGAGGGCGGCGCGACCTACACGCTGACCGACACGGCCAATGTCGAGGTCACCTCCGGCACCGCGTTCACCCTGACCCTGAGCGCGACCGACAAGGCCGGCGTCAACCTGATCGTCAACAAGAACGGCAGCCTTTCGACCGGCGCCACCACCTACAACCTGGCGGCGGCTGAAGACTGGGCAGCGGGCGCCGATGCAGCGGTGAATGTGGTCGACGCGACCGGCAACGGCGTCACCGTCAGCAACGTCGCGGTCCCAACCATCACCAGCGCCACCTACGACGCCAGCACCGGCACATTGGTGGTGACCGGCAGCGGGTTCCTGTCGGTCAGCGGCGCGACCAATGACATCGTCGCCAATAAATTCACCCTCACCGGCGAAGGCGGCGCGACCTACACACTGACCGACACGGCCAATGTCGAGATCACCTCCGGCACCGCGTTCACCCTGACCCTGAGCGCCACCGACCGCGCCGCGCTCAACCAGATCGCCAACAAGATCGGTACCAGTTCCACTAGCGCCACCACTTACAACCTGGCGGCAGCCGAAGACTGGGCAGCGGGCGCCGATGCGGCCGTGACCGTGGCCGATCTGACCGGCAACGGCGTGACCGCCAGCAACGTCGCGGTCCCCACTATCACCAGCGCCACCTACGACGCCAGCACCGGCACATTGGTGGTGACCGGAACCGGGTTGCTGTCCAGTAGCGGTGCCAGCAACGATATCGACGCCAGCAAGTTCACCCTCACCGGCGAGGGCGGCACGACCTACACGCTGGCCGACACGGCCGATGTTGAGATCACCTCCGGCGCCAGCTTCACCCTGACCCTGAGCGCGACCGACAAAGCCGCGCTCAACCAGATCGTCAACAAGATCGGCACCAGCTCCACCAACGCCACCAGCTACAACCTGGCGGCGGCCGAAGACTGGGCAGCGGGCGCCGATGCGGCCGTGACCGTGGCCGATCTGACCGGCAACGGGGTTACCGTCAGCAACGTCGCGGTCCCGACCATTACCAGCGCCACCTACGACGCCAGCACCGGCACGGTGGTGGTGACCGGCACCGGGTTGCTGTCCAGTAGCGGTGCCAGCAACGATATTGTCGCCAACAAGTTCACCTTCACCGGTGAGGGTGGCGCGACCTATACCCTGACCGATACCAGCAATGTCGAGATCGTCTCCGGCAGCAGCTTTATCCTCACCCTGAGTGCAACCGACAAGGCGGCTTTGCTGGCGGTCATCAATAAGGATGGCGGCAGCTCCACGGACTCGACGACCTACAACCTGGCCGCTGCTGAAGATTGGGCCGCCGGCGCCGATGCGGCTGCAACCGTGGCCGATCTGACCGGCAACGGCATCACTGCCAGCAATACCAATGCGGCGCCCAGCATCAACAATCTGGCCGGTGATAACCCGAATTATACCGAGGACGGTAGCGCCGTATTCCTCGACACCGGAACTGCCGTGGTCATAACCGACAGCGATTCGGCGGATTTCAACGGCGGCAATCTGACCGTGTCGATCACGGCCAACAAACAGGCCAGTGAGGATGTTTTGGCCATCGATACCAGCGGTGCGGTGGCACTGTCAGCTGGGATGACTGTGGGCAGCAGCCTGTCCGTCGGCGGTGTAACCATCGGCACCATTGCCGCAGGGGGCACGGGTTCGGGTAGCGACAACCTGATCGTGACGTTCAACAGCAACGCCACAGCCGCCCGGGTTACCACCTTGGTTCAGGCGCTCACTTACGGCAACAGCGATACTACCGAGCCGAATACCAGCGCTCGCACTGTGAACATCAGCGTCAGCGACGGCGATGGTGCGAGCAGTTCGGTTGATACCACCGTAGGCGTCACCGGCGTCAACGATGCGCCGACGCTTTCGGCTACCGGAGGCACTCCGACTTATACCGAGAACGGCGCCGCGGTCGATCTGTTCAGCGGCGTGAGCATTGGCACCATCGAAGCTGGTCAGACCATCACCGGCTTGACCCTGACGGTCAGCAATCTGGCCGATGGCGCCAGCGAAATATTCAGTGTCGATGGCACCGATATAGCACTGACCAACGGCACCAGCGGCACCACCACGGGCGGCAACGCCATCGATTACAGCGTCAGCGTGACCGGCAGTACCGCCACCGTCACCCTAAGTGTGGCCGGAGGCTTGAGCAGCGCGGCGGCGCAGACCCTGGTCGATGGCATGGGTTACCGCAATGCCAGTGAAGCGCCCGTCACCACCAGCCGTGTGGTGACACTCACCAGCATTACCGATAACGGCGGCACCAGTAACGGAGGTGTGGACAGTGGCGCCGTCTCGATCGCCGCCACCGTTGCGGTGACCAGCGTCAACGATGCACCGGTCATCACTGCACCGGGTTCCATCGGCGTGACTGAGGATGTCGCCAGCGCGTTGACCGGCATCAGCTTCGCCGATGTTGATGCCGCCAGCGGCACGGTAACTGCTACTTTCTCCGTCGGCTCGGGAAGCCTTTCTGCCACCAGTGGCGGCAGTGTGACTGTCGCCGGGAGCGGTACCGCTAGCGTGACCCTGACGGGCTCGATTGCCGACATCAACGCCTTTGTTGCGGCTAGCAGCCTGGGCTTCACCACGGCCGGAAACGCCACCGGCGATGTCACCCTGACGGTCGCTATCGATGATGGCGGCAACAGCGGCACTGGCGGCAATCTCAACGACAACGAGATTGTCACGTTGCTGGTGACGGCCGTCAACGATGCTCCAGTCAATGGCGTGCCCGGCGCCCAGGCGGTCGATCAGGACGCCGCACTGATCTTCAGCGGCGGCAACGGCAATCTGATTTCCATCGGCGATGTCGACGCGGGCGGCGGCACCCTGCGTGTGACCCTGAGCGGCAGCAATGGCCTGATCACGCTGCCCGACACCACCGGCTTGAGCTTTATCGTTGGCAGCGGCGCCAACGATGGCGCTATGACCTTCGAAGGCACCATTGCCGACATCAACGCGGCGCTGAATGGGCTGATCTTCTCTCCCACCCCGGGCTACAACGGCGCGGCCAGTTTGCAGGTCGTTACTAGCGACCTTGGACTGAGCGGTAGCGGCGGCACCCAGACCGATAGCGACACCATCGCCATCACGGTCAACAGCATCAATCCGGAAATCACCTCGGTCAACGTGACCAATCCGGACGGCAGCTACAAGATCGGCGACAGCATTGCGGTTACGGTCACCCTCGACCAGGCGGTGACCGTGGATACCGCCGGCGGCTCGCCCACGTTGCTGCTGGAAACCGGCAGCACCGACCGATTGGCCACTTACATGTCCGGCTCCGGCAGCGATACCCTGACCTTCAGCTACACGGTGCAGGCAGGCGACCTCAGCGCCGATCTCGATTACCAATCCACTGGCGCCCTGGCTCTGAACGGCGCGACCATTCGCAACGTCACCAGTGACGATGCGATTATCGCCTTGCCAACCACTGGTGGCGTCGACTCCATCGCCGGCCAGCACGATCTGGTCATCGACGGCGTGGCTCCGAGCGTAAGCTCAGTGTCGGTGCCGGCCAACGGCACTTACGTGGCGGGGCAGAACCTCGATTTCACCGTCAATTTCAGCGAGACGGTGATAGTTGACAGCAGCAGCGGTACGCCGCGTATCGCCGTGGCCCTGGATACAGGAGGCACCGTCTTCGCCGACTACTTAGCCGGTTCCGGCAGCAATGCCCTCAGCTTCCGCCTGAGCGTCGTCAGCGGCCAACTCGACAGCAACGGCATCAGCGTCGGCGCCAACATCGACAGTAACGGCGGCACCCTGCGCGATGCGGTGGGTAACGACACCAACAGCACCCTGAACGGCATCGGCGCCACCAGCAACGTGCGGGTAGATGCCGTCGACCCGGTGGTGACCTCGGTCAGCGTGCCGGCAAGCGCCGCCTATAACGCTGGCGATGTAATGAGCTTTACCGTCAATGCCAGCGAGGCGGTGTTCGTCGACACTGCCGGCGGCACGCCGCGCCTAGCCTTGGATATCGGCGGCGTGAGCCGTTACGCCAACTATGTTTCCGGCTCCGGCAGTACAGCACTGGTGTTCCAGTACAGCGTGCAGGCCGGCGACACCGACATCGACGGCATCGCACTGAGCAGCAGCCTGGATCTGAATGGCGCCACTGCCCGTGATGGTGTGGGCAACAACCTGGTGCTGACACTGAATGGCGCCGGCAGCAGTACCGGGGTGATCGTCGATACCACGGCTCCGCTCGCAGAAAACCTGGTACGCCTAGACCCTTCACCCACGTCAGCGAACACCGTACGCTTCATCCTCACTTTCAACGAAGCCGTTTCCGGTGTAGACGCCAATGACTTTTCGCTGACCAGCACCGGCAATGCGCTCGGCACTATCCAATCCGTGCAACAGATCGATGGCCGAACCTACCAGATCACCGTCGGCGATATTGCTGGCAATGGTTCACTGGGCGTCAGCTTGAATGCCACTGGCAGCGGTATTGCCGATGCTGCCGGCAACGCATTGACCACGAGCATTATCGGGGAGGACTATCTGATCGCCAGCACCACTGGCGATCCAGAGTTCAAGTCCAGTCCAACCGTGACTTATATGCTGCCGCCGAGCCCAGCGCCATCGCCTGTGCCTCCGCCGCTGCCCTCCCCCCTGACAGACTCGCCTTTGTTGCCTACACCGCTGTTCGAACAACCGACTCTGGGGAGCGGTATTCCGACTCTGGGCAACATCTTCATCAATAACGGTGCACTGGCTCCAAGCTTCCTCGCTCAGGTTTTTGCCAGCAATTCCGGCGATGCCGCTGGCAACGGTTCTGGTGTCGGTTTCCTCGGCTTCGGCGGTGGTGATGGCGGCGTATTCGGCGCCAGCACCCTGTCGAATATCTTCGGTGTCGACTCGCTACCCGACTCGACACCGCTGAATATTTTCGATGACCCACAATGGGACGAAGATGGCAGCCAAATGCCACAGGGTGTGTTGGGCGCACCTACGCTGGGCCAGCAACTCCAGGACATGCGCAGCACTGAGCAGCGCCAGCTATATGAGCTTGCCCTGGCGCTTGACCAGTTCGAAGGCGCTAAGCCAAAAGCCTGAGCCACACGATGAGTACATTAAAAAAAGATGGATTGTGCCGTGACTAGGGGGCGGCCAAGGATGAATAAAAGCCAAAAAATGTTCGGCGTCAGCCTGTTGGCGCTGGCTATCAGCGGTTGCGCCGTGACCAGCCAGCCGATCGATCGCAGTATCAGCGAGCAGCGTGCCAAAAACGACCTGCTCAACATGTTCAAGGACCAAGAGCCCCTCGCAGGTACATTGACACTGCACGAAGCCATGGCACGCGCAGTGAAATACAACCTCGAGGCGCGCCTAAAGGTCATGGAAGAGGCCTTGGCCGAGCATCAGATTGACCTGGCCAGCTTCGACATGCTGCCGCGCATGGCGGCTTCGGCCGGCTACGTCGGGCGTAGTAACGTCAGTGCCTCCAGCAGCCAGAGCGTCAACACCGGCACTCAGTCGCTGGAACCCTCCACCTCCCAGGACCGCGACCGCGACGTGGCGGACCTGACCATGGTCTGGAACATACTGGACTTCGGGGTCAGCTATGTCAGCGCCAAACAGCAGGCCGACCAGCGCTTGATCGTGCAGGAGCGCCGACGCAAGGTGATCCATACCATCACCCAGGATGTGCGCTCCGCTTACTGGCGTGCGGTAGCTGCAGATCGGCTGCTGGGTAAAATCGACACCTTGATGACCCGCGTCGACCAAGCCCGTGACAACAGCCGCAGCATGAGCGAGCAGCGTATCGGCGACCCGATCCAAGCACTCAACTATCAGCGCGCCCTGATCGAGGCGACCCGTCAACTGGAACAGCAGCGCCGCGCGCTTTCGCTGGCCAAGACCGAACTGGCGACCCTGATCAACCTGCCGTTGGGCACGTCGTTTACTCTCATCTCACCGGATGATTACGAGATACCGGAACTCAAGGTAGAACTCGCCAGCTTAGAGCAGCAAGCGCTGGTCAACCGCCCGGAGTTGCGCGAACAGGATTACCAGTCACGCATCAGCGCGGCGGAAACGCGCAAGGCGATGTTGCGCCTGCTACCAGGCCTCGAGTTCTCGGCGGGCGGCCATTACGACAGCAACTCTTTTCTGGTCAACCAGAGCTGGGCCGACTATGGCGTTAAAGTGACTTGGAACCTGTTCAACGTGCTCTCTGCCCCAGCGGCCATCAATGTCGCCAAGGCAGGTGAGGATGTAGCGACGGCAAGGCGCCAGGCGATGTCCATCGCGGTGCTCGCCCAGCTCTACGTGGCCAATGCCAACTTCAACGAGGCGCAACGCCAGTTCCGGACCAGCCAAGAACTGGCGAGTCTGGACAGGCAGATCGTCGAGCAATTGCGCAACCGCTACCAGGCGCAGGGAATTGGTGAGCTTGAGCTGATCCAGGGCGAGTTGAATACCCTGCAAGCCGACCTGCGGCGCGACCTCTCCTACGCCGAAATGCGCAATGCTTATGGCCAGTTGTACTCCAGCGCCGGTCTGGACCCGCTGCCACGCGAGTTGCCATCGACCGAGTTGAAGGTCATCGCCCAGGCATTTGCCGACAGTGACACACGCTGGCAGCAAGGCAATCTGGCACCCAGCGAGTAACACCGCTGGCGCCTGAAAACCGGGAAGAGCGCTACATCAGCGCTCTTCCCGTATCCGCGATTCAGTGCTGCAGATTCCCATAGAGCTTGGCATAGAGCCCGCCCACGGCGATCAGCTGCTGGTGATCGCCATCCTCGGCGACGCTGCCGCCATCGAATACCAGCACCCGGTCCGCCTGTTTCACCGCCGAGAGGCGATGGGCGATGATCAGGGTGGTGCGGCCGTTGAGAAACTGGCCCAGGGCCTGATGCAATGCGTACTCGGTGGCGGCATCGAGGGCCGAGGTGGCTTCATCGAGAATCACCACTTTCGGCTCGGCCAGGACCATGCGGGCGATGGCCAGGCGCTGGCGCTGGCCGCCGGACAGGCGCACACCGGAACGCCCGACGATGCTGTCCAGGCCATTGGCCAGTGCGCTGATGGTGCTGGCCAACTGGGCGATCTCCAGGGCACGCCAGCAGGCTTCATCGCTGCGCTCGCGGCCCATGCACAGGTTGGCGCGTACCGTGTCGTTGAACAACGCCGGATGCTGCAACACCACCGCGACCTGATCGCGCACGGTTTCCAGGCCGATCTCCTGCTGGCTGCAGCCACCGAAGCGAATAATCCCCGCCTGCGGCGTATAGAGGCCGAGCAACAGCTGCACCAGAGTGCTCTTGCCGCCGCCACTGGCGCCTACGATGGCCACCTTTTCACCCGGCGCAATGCTCAGGTCAAGGTTTGCCAGCACCGGTTCGTCGTTGTAGGAGAACGTCAGCCCGCGCACCTCGATGCCGACGGTGTCACGCCCCTTGAACGGATCGACAGTACCCAGGTACTGCGGCTCGTCACGACGCGCGAGCAACTCGTTGATCCGCGCCAGCGCCCCACCGGCGGCATAGAAGGCATATTGCAGGTTGAGCAACTGCTCGACCGGTCCGATCATGAACCACAGGTAGCTGAACACCGCGAGCATCTGGCCGATCGACAGGTCGGAGAACAGCACGGTGAGCATGGCGGCTGCGCGAAACACGTCGATACCGAACTGGAACAGCAAGCCGCTGGCGCGGTTCGAGGCATCGGTCTTCCATTGCGAGGCCACCGCGTAGTCGCGTACTTCTTGGGCTCGCCTACCGAGCCGACCGAGGAAGTAACCCTGGCGATTGCCAGCACGGATTTCCTGGATCGCCTCGAGGGTTTCGGTGAGCGCCTGGGTAAAGCGCGAGGTGCTGTCGTTCTCCAGCCTTTTCAGGTACTTGACCTTCTTGCCCAACAACACCGTGGCGTAGATCACCAGCGGATTGAAGAGCAGGATCAACAGCGCCAGCTGCCAGTGCATCCACAACAAAATCGCCGAGGTGCCGGCCAGCGTCAGCACGGCGACCAGAAAGCGGCTGAGGGTTTCGCCGACGAACTTGTCCAGGGTCTCCAGGTCGGTGACCAGGTGCGTGGTCACCGTGCCGCCGCCAAGGCTCTCGTATTCACTGAGGGAAATACGCTTGAGCCGCTCGATCAGACGAATGCGAATGCGGTAGATGATGTCTTTCGACAGACCGGCGAACAGGCGCGCCTGCAGCACGTTGAAGATCAGTGACGAACTGCGTAGCAGGAAGGTCAGCACCAGCATCAGGCCGATATAGCCGACTGCGGTTTCCCAGCCGGCCGGGAGAAAGCGGTCCATCACCTTGAGCGCGCTGTCGCCATCGTGGAGCAATACTTCGTCGACCAACAATGGCAATAGCAGGGGGATAGGCACACTGCACAGGGTGGCGAACAACGCCACCAGGTTGGCCAGAAGCAGTGCTTTCTTGTGATGCAGGGCCAGGCGGCGGATTTCCGCCCAACTCAACCGATCAGGCATGCAGCGCGCGCTCCAGCCAGCGACCGAGCAAGGGCGCGAGAACCTCAAGCGGCTGATAGCCATTGGTCAGTAGCGCCAGTTGTCCGTTGCATTCGGCCAGCAAGGTGGGAAAGCCGGATATGCCCAAATCCTGCACCCAGCTGAAATCGGCCATAGTGGCTTCGCGCTGCTCGGCACTGTCGAATGCGCCGGCGAACTCGATACGCGGAATCCCGGCTTGCTCGGCCAACCCGACCAATACGCTGGCCCGGGTGACGTCCACACCGCTGGTGTAGAAGGCTTGCTGGATCAACTGCGCCAGTGGCCAGACACTGTCCGCATCGAGGCTGCGCGCGGTCACCAGCGCCCGGCAGGCCGGTTCGGTATCGTAGACCAGGCCCTCGGGCAAGCCGTCGACGAAATTGAATAGCTGGCCAGTGCTGGCATTGACCGCTTGCCAGTAACCCAGATAACGCACCCGCGCCACCGCGTCGATGGCCACACCATCACGACGCAGGCCACCGAGTACCAGTTGCAAGGGCACACCGGCCAGAGCCGCCTGCTCAGCGAGCGACGCGAGCACCGGGGCAAACCCCCAGCACCAGGAACACATCGGGTCCATCACGTAGAGCAAGCGTGCGTGCATGGTCTAGCCCTCGTTGACTTGGCGTGGGTTGTAACCCAGAGGATGGGGCTGGTTACGCGCCTTGGCCAGTTCGATCTGCTTTTGTCGCTCACGGGCACCGGCGCGGGTCTTTTCGGGCAGCGAATCCCAGCAATGCGGACAGCTTACCCCTGCGGTGTAGTACTCGGACTGGCGGTCTTGCACGGAAATCGGCGTGCGGCAGGCATGGCACTGGTCATAATCGCCCTCAGTCAGGTCATGACGAACAGTGACCCGATTGTCGAAGACGAAGCAGTCACCCCGCCACTTGGTCTGCTCCTGGGGCACCTGCTCCAGATACTTGAGGATCCCGCCCTTGAGATGGAACACCTCTGCAAAGCCGGCACCGAGCATATAACTGGACGCCTTCTCGCAGCGAATGCCGCCGGTGCAGAACATCGCCACTTTCTTGTGCTTGGCCGGATCGAAGTGCGCCTTGATGTAGTCGGGAAACTCGCGAAACGATTTGGTCTGGGGGTCGACCGCTCCCTCGAACGTGCCGATGGCCACTTCATAGTCGTTGCGCGTGTCGATCAGCAGCACTTCGGGATCGCTGATCAGCGCGTTCCAGTCGTGGGCCTCGACATAGGTGCCGACCTGCTGGTTGGGATCGACGCCCGGCACACCCAGGGTGACGATCTCCTTCTTCAGCTTGACCTTGGTACGGTAGAACGGCTGCTCGTCACAGTACGACTCTTTATGGTCGACATCCGCCAGGCGAGGGTCCAGGGCAAACCAGGCGAGCAGGCCATCGATACCGGCACGCGAGGCAGAGACGGTGCCATTGATGCCTTCTTCGGCGAGCAGCAAGGTGCCCTTGACGCCGTTGGCCAGCATGCTTTGCAGCAGGGGTTCACGCAGCTCCTGGTAATCCGGCAGGCAGACGAACTTGTACAGCGCGGCCACGACTATCTTGTCACTCATCGAACTTATTCCTTCAGTAGTCGCCCACGTAAAGGGCGGACTGGGTCTACAAACGAACACGCCGGCGTTAGCCGGCGCAGTGCCTAGTTTACTTTTCTTGGCGCTTGCCGTGTAGGGGCGGATTGACTCACCGTCGGCAGAAGCGCTGCATAGCTCGGTAGCCTGGCGTGGCCGCGGATGACGCTGAAACGCACCCGGGTGAAGAGAGCTGGGTGGATGACCCTTTATCCAGCCACCCTGAGGTGCCGCGGGCCTTGCGCATAAACATGGGGTCTACCGGGTCAACGCCTGCTGCACTCTCGCCGGCCTCAATGTCCGCCCTTACAGGTCGGCGAATCAGGGGCGGCGCCTTGTTGCGCCCATTCCTCGGGGGTATAGGTATGCAACGCCAGGGCATGCACCTGGCTCATCAACTCGCCCAAGCTGGCGTAAACCTTCTGGTGGCGTTTCACTGCATTCAAGCCGGCAAATGCGGGGCTGACAATCACCGCCTTGTAATGGGTTTCCAGCCCGCGGCTGTGCATGTGGCTTTCGTCCAGCACCTCGAGGTGCTGGGGGTCAAGTGCAGCCAAGGCAGCCTGCAGCTGAGCTAGTTTCGACATATTCAAACTCCATTCACGGCTTTTTCGGCTCCAGCTTGGCGGACATTTCCGCCAGCAGTTTATTCACTTTCGGTACCGCGACTTGCAGTTTACCCTGAGTCAGTTGCGCCGCTTGTGCGGTCAACATCGGCATCTTCTCCAATACCTTCTGGCCCACTGGCGACTGGTAGAAGCTGATCAATTCCTGCAGCTCCTGCTCGTTGAAATTGCGGGTGTAGAGCTTGACCATATCCGGCTTGAGCTTGTCCCAGGCCACCGCCCGATCCAGCTCGGCATTGGCCTTGGCCTGGTAGGATTCCAGCAGAGCCTGTTTGCCCTTGCCCGCGCCGCTTTCGGCGAAACGCTGGGCGAACATCTGTTGCACCTGGGCATAGACCGGCACGGCCAATTTGTCAGCCCGAGCCAATTGCAGGAAGCGCTCGGCCTCGGCGGCATGACTGCTGGCATCGGCAAACGCCTGGGCGCTGCCGCAGGTCAACACGGCGACGGCACAGAGGGCAGATAAACGCGACATTGTATGCTCCGGATTTGATGGGTCGAGTCGTATATGACCCATGGCCGGCCATTTTGTGCCCAAGCCCGCCCGCCACTCAAGCATGCTCACCCCTTATCTATCGCCTGTTTGCCGGCAGATCAAACTGCCAGCACTTGCCCAACTCAGCAGGTGCGGGCAAGCTCGACTTATCTCAGTAAGCCTCTACGCTCTTCGATGACGGTAATCTCACTGCGTCATCTGCAACAGCACACACATGGACGTGCCTGATGAACAGCTTCGCCCACCCACACGCCACTGCCGCGCTAGCGCTGTGCGACGCCCGAGGCCGACTCAATCCAGAGGCCATCGGCTGGTCTCCCCGCCCCCAGGTTGACTGTGCACTGCCCGGACACGCGGGCCGCCGCAAACGCTGGAACCACTGGTGCATCACCACGCCGCACTGGATGCTTTCGCTGACTCAGGCTGACCTCGACTATATCGGCTACGGCGCTGCCTATTTTCTCGACCTGAGCAGCGGCCAGGCGGTCGCGCATAGCCAACTACGCGTGCTTGCACGAGATTGCGGGCTGCCGGATCAGCCCGAGCAAAGCCATGAATTCTGCCACCCGCGCCTGCAGCTGCGGGTCATCGAACAACCGGGGCGCCTGCGCCTGACCGTCGCGGCGCCCGACATCGGCGGGCAACCGCTGCAGGTTGACCTGGATATCCAGCGTCCCGCCCACCTCGACTCGGTCAACCTGATCGCCCCGCTCGGCCGACGGCACTTTCATGCCACCTGCCGACAAATGGGGCTGCCTGCCAGTGGCAGCGTGCAGCTCGGCAACCGCCACTACAGCTGCGTGGCCGGACAGAGTTTTGCCGCCATGGACTTTGGCCGCGGCGTCTGGCCATGGCGCAGCCATTGGACCCGCGCCGCCTTTGCCGCACCGGGCGGCATTGCCGGCAATTTCGGCGCGGGCTGGACCGATCACAGCGGACTATCGGAAAACGCCTTGTGGTTTGGTGGCGAACTGCTGCACCTGGATACACCGGTGCTGATCCAGCAAAACAATAAAGCACCCATGGCCTCCTGGCGCCTGAGCAGCCTCGACCAGCGGGTCGAGCTGACCTTCACTCCGCAGCAGCTGCATCAAGCCTGCCCACGCTTCGGGCCCTTCTACGCCGACACCCAGCAATGGTTTGGCCACTTTGACGGCATACTGCGTGGCCCCCACGGCATATGCGTGCCGGTGCATAGAGCGCTGGGCTGGCTGGGCGCGACCCATGCGCACTGGTAAACCTGTAGTGTTGCGGATTACCCGCAGCGCTTACGCAAGCCCGACAGTCCGTTAGGGAACCTGTGAGCGGTTGCGACAGCCTAAACTTGCTGAAGCGCCTTCCGGAGAGTTCTATGAGCCGCACCGAAACCGACAGCCTCGGCCCCATCGAAGTGCCTGAATCAGCCTACTGGGGCGCGCAGACCCAGCGCTCGCTGATCAATTTCGCCATCGGCGATGAGCGCATGCCGCTGGCCGTGCTGCATGCCCTGGCCTTGATCAAAAAAGCCGCGGCACGGGTCAATGACCGCATCGGCGACCTGCCGCCGGATATCGCCCGGCTGATTGAGCAAGCCGCCGACGAGGTCATCGCCGGTCAGCATGATGAGCAATTCCCGCTGGTGGTCTGGCAAACCGGCAGCGGCACCCAGAGCAACATGAACGTCAACGAAGTGATCGCCGGCCGCGCCAACGAACTGGCCGGTGGCGCACGCGGCGGCAAGAGTCCGGTGCACCCCAACGATCACGTCAACCGCGCACAGAGCTCCAACGACTGCTTCCCCACGGCCATGCACATCGCCGCTGCCAGCGCTGTGCTGCATGACTTGCTGCCAGCCCTGGCCGAACTGTCCGGCGGCCTGGCCGAGCAATCCGCCCGCCACAGCCAACTGGTGAAGACCGGACGCACCCACCTAATGGATGCCACGCCGATCACCTTCGGTCAGGAGCTGTCGGCTTTCGTCGCCCAGCTCGACTATGCCGAGCGGGCGATCCGGGCAAGCTTGCCAGCGGTTTGCGAACTGGCTCAAGGCGGCACCGCCGTCGGCACCGGGCTCAACTCGCCCCAGGGCTTTGCCGAAGCCATCGCCGCCGAACTCGCCGCCTTGAGCGGCATGCCACTGGTCAGCGCGCCCAACAAATTCGCTGCCCTGGCCGGTCACGAACCCCTGACCAGTCTTTCCGGCGCGCTGAAAACCCTCGCCGTGGCCCTGATGAAAATCGCCAATGACTTGCGCCTGCTCGGCTCAGGCCCGCGCGCAGGGTTTGCCGAGGTCAAGCTGCCAGCCAACGAACCTGGCAGTTCGATCATGCCGGGCAAGGTCAACCCGACCCAATGCGAAGCGCTGTCGATGCTGGCATGCCAGGTCCTGGGCAACGATGTCACCATCGGTTTTGCCGCGAGCCAAGGGCATCTGCAGCTGAACGTGTTCAAGCCGGTGATCATCCACAACCTGCTGCAATCGATTCGCTTGCTCGCCGATGGCTGTCGCAACTTTCAGCAGCACTGCATCGCCGGCCTGCAACCGGATGCGGCGCAGATGGCGGCGCACCTGGAGCGCGGCCTGATGCTGGTGACCGCCCTGAACCCGCATATTGGCTATGACAAGGCGGCGGAAATCGCCAAGAAAGCCTATCAGGACGGCAGCACCCTGCGCGAAGCCGCGCTGCTGCTGGGTTATCTGACAGAAGAACAATTTGACGCCTGGGTCCGCCCCGAAACCATGCTGGAGGCTGGCAACCATGACTGAAGCAGCCAAAAGCGGCGCCACCCCAATCGAAGGCGACGGCAAACGCATCCTGATGATCCTCGGTACGCCGAAAACCAGCAGCCTCTGCCACGCCCTCGGCGAAGCCTATGCCCAGGGTGCACGTAACGAAGGGCATGTGGTGCGGCAGTTGAAACTCGGCGAATTGAGCTTCGACCCGGTGCTGCGCGACGGCTATGACCAGAGCCAGCCCCTGGAGCCGGACCTGCTCGAGGCTCAACGGCAGATCCACTGGGCCGAGCACCTGGTGTTCGTCTACCCGGTCTGGTGGGGCGGCTTGCCGGCACTGCTCAAGGGCTTCTTCGACCGGGTGTTTCTCCCCGGTTTCGCCTTCAAGTACCGCGGCCGCTCACAGCTGTGGGACAAACTGCTGAGCGGCCGTACCGCCGACTTGCTGGTGACCCTGGACACGCCACCCTGGTACTTTCGCTGGATCTATGGCGCACCGGCGCACCGGCAGATGACGCGCACCATCCTCGGTTTCAGCGGCATCAAGACCCGTCGCCTGAACGAGTTCGCCCCGGTGCGGCCTTCGTCCGAGGAACAACGGCAGAGCTGGCTACGCCAGGCCGAAACACTTGGCAGCCGCGCCTGACATATCAGCCCGGCTGGGCATAGGGCCAGCCTGCGTTTCAGCCTACAGCTGCGCCGCCAGACGGGCACGACGGGCACGCAAACTGGTCATCAGCGATGGGCCCAGGGCCGTCAGGGCCGAGCCCAGCACCACCAAAGCTGCGCCGCCATAGGCAATCCAATTGATCTGTTCGGGCTGGACATGCTCCGGCCACCAGGTTGCTGCCAGCGCTACCGAACCGAACGTCACCAGCGGCGTGATCGCCAGCGTCGCGCTGACCCGCGAGGCCTCCCAGTGCGCCAACGCCTCGGCGAACGCGCCATAAGCCACCAGGGTGTTCAGACAGCAGGCAAACAACAGCCATGCCTGCAACGAACTCAGCTCGAAGACCTGCTGCGGCTGCGCCCAAGGCGTCAGCAGCAGCGCACAGGCCAGGTAGATCACCATCATCACCTGCAACGAGTTCCACACCGTCAACAACTGCTTTTGCGCCAAGCCATAAAACGCCCAGACAAACGCCGCCAGTAGCACGATCAGAACCCCGGCAGTGTAATCGGTCAACGACGTCAACAATTCGCTCAGGCGTTGATTGAAAAACAGCGCAAAACCGCACAGCAGGACGGTCAGGCCAATGCCCTGGGCGAAACTGAAACGCTCGCGAAAGACGAACAGACTGCTGATCAGCAGTAAGATCGGCGCGACCTGGATCACCAATTGCGTGGTGCCGGGGCTGAGCAGGTTCAGCCCCATCAGGTAGAGCACATAGTTGGCAGTTAACCCGGCAATCGCCAAGGCGAGCAGCCAACCGCCCTTGCGCCCCAGTGGACGGAAACGTGGCAACCCACGAGATGCAGCCAGATAAGCCAGCAGAATTGAACCGGACACCAGCAGTCGATACCAGGTGACAGTGACCGGATCCATCACCTGAAGCACTTCTTTGAGTTTGATCGGCAACACGCCCCAGAGCAGAGCGGTAATCAGTGCCAGAAACAGGCCGTAGAGCCAACGGCCGGAAGAGATATGCATGACTGCCTCAAGCGCAAGCTAACGGCGCAAAGCGCTATTTTATGTCGTCATGGTCAACCGACACAGTCACAGTTCAGCGGGGTTGCATGCGCAAACTGTATTGCTGACGAAAGGCGTAAAGCCATACAGTTGACGCCAAAAAACCAAAAACAAACGTAAAAACGCGCGAAAAGAGTCAAAAAACAACCATTGGTCGTCAACTCAAACGAGTCCATCGGCGCGGATTAGACTGCAATTATTCGGCTTATTGCATGAGGCTCTCGCCATGTACGGTCAACGCACCATCGACCCCGGCCCCGGCACGCACTACCGCAGCGAGCGGGTTAGTGCAGTCAACGGCCAGTATTTCTTTGCCACCCGCGAAGGCACGCTAGAAGGCCCCTACTACACGCGCATCGACGCTGAGCGTGAAATCGGCTCCTATATTCGCCGCATGATGCAAGCCAGCGGCACCGTCGAGAATCGAGCACTCTGACCGAGCAAACGCGGCTCAAAAAAAACGGGAGCCCAAACGGGCTCCCGTACTCATTCTCAGAGAAAAGTCGCACTCGGCTCACACCGCGCGCAACAACTACCTCACCTGCGCTCCCGAAGCAACGCAGCCCCTAGTCTGACAAAAATCCCCACACCCATGGGTTTAGCTTTGTTGCTGCTGTGCAAAGAAATGTAACCCCGCATGCTGCTGGTAGGCCGCCACGGCAACCGGCAGAATGCCGGCATGAGCGACCTCTACCTGCCCCCCTGCTGTACCACACTGAGCGATCACTGGCCTCTGCCCTTGGCGCTGTCCGGCGTACAGCTGATCAGCACGCGCTTCGACCCCGCGCAGCTCCATGCCGAGGACTTCGAGCGCAGCGGCATAGCGGCCGTCAGCGGTGTGGCCAAACGTCAGACCGAATACCTCGCAGGCCGCCTGTGCGCACGCGAAGCCCTGCGCCGCGTGACCGGCATAGCCTCGGTGCCGGCAGTCGGCGCCGACCGCGCACCGCAGTGGCCGGCCGAAGTTAGCGGCTCGATCACCCACGGCAGCAGCTGGGCCGGCGCCATGGCTGGCCACGCCAGCACCTGGCGTGGCCTGGGCCTTGATGTCGAGCGCAGACTGGCGCCGGCGCGCGCCGAACGCTTGGCTGCGCAGATCCTCACCCCTGCCGAATTGCAGCAGCTGCAGGACCTGGCGCCCGAGCTGCGCGCAGCGCGGATCAGCCTGACCTTCTCGCTCAAGGAAAGCCTGTTCAAGGCGCTCTACCCCTTGGTCTTGCAGCGTTTCTACTTCCAGGACGCCGAGCTGTTGAGTTGCCACGCCGACGGCAGCGCGCGACTGCGCCTACTGATCAAGCTGGGCAGCGACTGGCCGGCCGGCAGCGAACTGGAAGGCCAGTTCGTCGAGTTCGACGGTTTTCTACTCAGCCTGATTGCCATCCCGGCCTGATCCCTTGCAGAGTGCGGCCCAATCCGCCGGGCAAATCCGATAAACTCCGGCCATTGCCGCCAGGAGTGCCCCATGCGCGAAGAACTCAACCAAGGCCTGATCGACTTTCTCAAGGCCTCGCCCACCCCATTTCATGCCACCGCGAGCCTGGCCCAGCGCCTGGAAGCCGCCGGCTACCTGCACCTCGACGAACGTGCGCCCTGGCATACTGAAGCCGGCGGGCGTTACTACGTCACCCGCAACGACTCTTCGATCATCGCCTTCAAGCTGGGCCAGCGCTCACCGCTGGAAGGCGGAATTCGCCTGGTTGGCGCCCACACCGACAGCCCCTGCCTGCGGGTCAAGCCGCAGCCGGAACTGCAGCGCCAGGGCTTCTTCCAGCTCGGCGTGGAAGTCTATGGCGGTGCATTGCTCTCGCCCTGGTTTGACCGCGACCTGTCCCTGGCCGGACGCGTGACCTACCGCCGCGACGGCAAGGTGGAGAGCCAGCTGATCGACTTTCAGTGTGCGATCGCCGTCATTCCCAACCTGGCCATTCACCTCAACCGCGAGGCCAACCAGGGCTGGGCGATCAATGCGCAGAACGAGCTGCCGCCGATCCTGGCCCAGCTAGGAATGCCGGAGGCGGCGGATTTCCGCGCCCTGCTCACCGAGCAGCTGGCGCGCGAACACGATTTCAGTGCCGATGCAGTGCTCGATTTCGAGCTGAGTTTCTATGACACCCAGGCTGCCGCGGTGATCGGCCTGAACGGCGACTTCATCGCCGGTGCACGGCTGGACAACCTGCTCTCTTGCTACGCCGGCCTGCAAGCCCTGCTCGCAGCCCCGGACGAGGAAAGCTGCGTGCTGGTGTGTACCGACCATGAAGAGGTCGGCTCCAGTTCGGCCTGCGGTGCCGACGGGCCGATGCTCGAACAGGTGCTGCGCCGCGTGCTGCCGGAGGGCGACGGTTTCGTCCGAAGCATCCAGCGCTCGCTGCTGGTCTCCGCCGACAATGCCCATGCGGTTCACCCCAACTACCCGGACAAGCACGACGACAACCACGGCCCCAAGCTCAACGCCGGCCCGGTGATCAAGATCAACAGCAACCAGCGCTACGCCACCAGCAGCGAAACCGCCGGCTTCTTCCGTCACCTGTGTCTGGAAAACGAAGTGCCGGTACAAAGCTTCGTGACCCGCAGTGACATGGGCTGTGGCTCGACCATCGGCCCGATCACCGCCAGCCAGTTGGGTGTGCGCACCGTGGATATCGGCCTGCCGACCTTCGCCATGCACTCGATCCGCGAACTGGCCGGCAGCCACGACCTGGCGCACCTGGTCAAGGTGCTGACGGCGTTCTATGCGAGCCGCGAGTTGCCCTGAAGATCGGCGGCAGCTGTCTGTGCGGGGCGGTGGCCCGAGCGATTGGACAAGCCGACCGGTCATTGCCACTGCCTGACCTGCCAGAAAGCACATGCAGCGGCCTTCGCCAGCACCGCCGGGGTTCTGCGCGAAGATTTCCGCTGGTTGCGCGGCGAGGAAAACTGTCGAGCTACCAATCATCGCCCAGCAAACTGCGCCATTTCTGCGCGATCTGCGGTTCGCAATTGATCGCCCCACGCACCGGCCAGGCCCATTTCATCGTCCGTGTGGCTAGCCTCGATCAGGACCCCGGCGCGCGCCCGGCCCAGTACATCTAGACCAGCCATGACCGCCCCTGGCTGACCTGCGACTAACTGCCGATCTATGCCGAGTGGCCACCGGGCCACTGAATCACTCCGGCACCTCGACGCTGACATGCAGCGCATCGTGGCGCCAGAACTCCAGGTCGCAATCGATGATACGGCCGTGCTGGTCGCGGTTGATCCGTACGATGCGCAACGCCGGGCTGCCCACCGCCACTTTCAACGCCGCCGCAGCTTCACTGTGCAGTGCGGTAGGCACCATATCGAAACGCACCCGACCGTAATGGATGCCGTATTCGCTGGCATACAGTTCGGTCAGCGACAGGGTCAGATCGAAGTCGAGCACGCCGGGGAAATAGCTCGGATTGAGGTAGTGCTCGACATACAGCACCAGGCGGCCATCGATACGCCGTGCCCGGCGAATCTGGATCACGCTGGACAACGCTGGCAATTCCAGCAGCTCGCAGATTTCCACCGGAGCCGGGAGCAGTCGTGCCGAGAGCACTTCGGTGGCCGGCACTCGCCCCTGCCCGGCGACCATTGCATGAAAATGCGAGCGCACCAGCGGGTTGTAGGCCAGCCGCGGTGGCGAGACGAACCAGCCGCGGCGCTCCTCACGATAAATCAGGCCCTGCGCCTCCAACTGACCGAGCGCCTCACGCAGGGTAATGCGGGTGGTATCGAAGACTTCACTGAGCTTGCGCTCGGCCGGCAACTGGCTGCCGGACGCCAACAGGCCATGCTCGATCTGTTCTTGCAAGGCCCGGCAGATGGTGGTGACGGCACGCGGCGCTACATCGCGCATCAAGATTTCCTCTTTTGGACTAGTCCAGCCTCTTTACAAGGCCTGAACCAGCGGATTAAACCGCACTGACTATGTTGCAAGGCTAGGCATAGCAGATGACCAGCCGATGACAGAAGACTAGCAAGCACGCCCCATGCCAGCAGAAATTACAGTGTGCGCCACAAAATCAGCCACTTATCTATGGTCTACGCTTGTTCTGCGCGGCTTCGCCAAGCGCTTGGACATCCACGAGGAACCGGCAATCATAAAACTGTCACTTGCCGGGCCTAAATTGGCGTGGGTCTTGCTGATCTAGACCAACACTCTCATCGCAAAGGAGTTTCCAATGAAACAACTGCTGCTGGCTTCATTGATGGGCACGGCCATCGCCCTGGCAACCTCGGCCATGGCTGCCGACACGGATCTGCAAACGCTGGCACAAGCCGCACGCGCAGAAGGCGCGGTAAACAGCGTGGGCATGCCGGACAGCTGGGCCAACTGGAAGGACACCTGGGTGGACCTGGAGAAACTCTATGGCCTCAAACACATGGACACCGACATGAGTTCGGCCCAGGAAATCGCCAAATTCTCCGCCGAGAAAGACAACGCCAGTGCCGATATCGGCGACGTTGGTGCGGCGTTCGGACCCATTGCGGTGCAGCAGGGTGTTACCCAAGCCTACAAACCGAGCACCTGGGAACAGATCCCGGGCTGGGCCAAGGACGCCGACGGCCACTGGATGCTCGCCTACACCGGCTCCATCGCTTTCATCGTCAACAAGCAACTGGTCAAGGACATCCCGCACTCCTGGGCCGAGCTGAAACAGGGCACCTACAAGGTCGCCATCGGCGATGTCAGCGCCGCCGCCCAGGCGGTCAATGGCGTACTGGCCGCGGCCATTGCCAACGGCGGCAACGAGAAGAACATCCAGCCAGGCCTGGACTTCTTCGCCGAAATCGCCGAACAGGGCCGCCTGTCGCTGGCCAACCCGACTATCCAGACCCTGGAGAAAGGTGAAGTGGAAGTGGGCGTGGTCTGGGACTTCAACGGTCTCTCCTACCGCGACCAGATCGACCCAAGCCGCTTCGAAGTACTGATCCCCTCCGACGGTTCGGTGATCTCCGGCTACACCACCATCATCAACAAGTACGCGAAGAACCCCAACGCCGCCAAACTGGCGCGCGAGTACATCCTCAGCGACGCCGGGCAGATCAACCTGGCCAAAGGCAATGCCCGACCGATCCGCGCCGAGCACCTGAGCCTGCCGCCTGAGGTTCAGGCCAAGTTGCTGCCTAACGCGCAGTACGTCAATGTCCAGCCGATCAAGGATGCCGCCGCCTGGGAGGCCACCTCCAAGGCCTTGCCGCAGCAATGGCAGGAAAACGTCATCATCAACATGGAGTAACTGCTCGGCCCACGCGTAGCCCGGATGCAATCCGGGCTACGTCACTGGCTCCACCCGCTATTTCGCAACGCAAGGAAGAGGCAGCGCATGCACAACGTCATCCTGGTGGTATTGGATGGCCTGAATTACGAGGTGGCCCGGCACGCGCTGGGGCATCTGCAGGCCTACTGCGGCGCCGAGCGCGCAGCCTTGTACAAGCTCGACTGCGAGCTGCCCTCACTGTCCCGTCCGCTGTACGAATGCATCCTCACCGGCGTCAGGCCAATCGACAGCGGCGTGGTGCATAACCAGGTGGTGCGCCTGTCCAATCAGCGCAGCATCTTTCACTACGCGCGGGATGCCGGCCTGTGCACCGCTGCCGCGGCCTATCACTGGGTCAGCGAGCTGTATAACCGTGCCCCATTCGACGCCGCCCGCGACCGGCATATCGATGACCCCAACCTGCCGATCCAGCATGGCCACTTCTACTACGCCGACCATTACCCCGATTCCCACCTGTTCGCCGACGCGGAAAGTCTGCGCCTGCGCCACAGTCCGAACTTCCTCCTGGTGCACCCGATGAACATCGACGACGCCGGCCACAAGCACGGCCTCGACAGTGCGCAGTACCGCAACAGCGCGCGGGTCGCCGACATTCTGCTGGCCGACTACCTGCAAGGCTGGCTCGATGCCGGCTACCAGGTGCTGGTCACCGCCGACCACGGCATGAACAACGATCGCTCGCACAACGGCCTGCTCGTCGAAGAACGCGAAGTGCCGCTATTCGTGCTCGGCTCGGCCTTCAGCCTGGACCGCGACGCCCGGCCGAAGCAGACCGAACTGTGCGGCACCATCTGCCAGCTGCTCGGCGCAGCCCACGACAAACCCGTCTGCAGGGAACTATTGAAATGAGTGCGTCACTCGAACGTAGCGCCAAGCTACCGGGCGCAGCGCAGCCGCTGACCGCACCGCGCGCGCGCCTGTCGCCACGGCTGAGAGGAAAATGGCTGGCAGCGCTGTGCCTGCTGCCCTTCGCCGTGTTTTTTCTGCTGTTCCAGATCGCGCCGCTGCTGTGGGTGGCGACCAACAGTCTGAACAGCGCCGAAGGCTGGGGCCTGGCCAATTTCGCCAAGGTGTTCAACTCCAGGTTCTACCTGCAGGCGATCAAACACAGCCTGCAGATTTCCTTCTGGTCCAGCCTGTTCGGTATGAGCATTGCGATCCTCGGCAGCTATTCGCTACGCCAGGTGGACTCCAAGCTGCGCGACTTCGTCATGGCCTTCTCCAACATGACCAGCAACTTCGCCGGCGTGCCGCTGGCCTTCGCCTTCATCATCCTGCTCGGTTTCAACGGCGCACTGACCCTGCTGCTGATCAAGATCGGCCTGATCGAGAGTTTCAACCTCTACTCGAAAAACGGCCTGATCGTGCTCTACACCTACTTCCAGATCCCCCTGGGCGTGCTGCTGCTGTACCCGGCCTTCGATGCCCTGCGTGAGGACTGGCGCGAATCCGCCGCACTGCTCGGCGCCAACACCTGGGACTTCTGGCGACATATCGGCCTGCCGGTGCTGACCCCGGCGCTGCTCGGCACCTTCGTCATCCTCCTGGCCAATGCGCTGGGCGCCTACGCCACCGTGTACTACCTGACCACCGGCAACTTCAACGTGATGCCGATCCGCATCGCCGGCCTGGTATCGGGCGACATCTCCCTCAACCCGAACCTGGCCAGCGCCCTGGCGATGATATTGGTCGGCCTGATGGCGGTGATCACCGTGGCCCATCAACTGTTGCTGAAGAGGAGCAAGCATGTCTCGCGCTAACCCTGCTCCAGTGGCGCTCTACCACCGCGTCGTGGTCTGGCTGCTATTCCTTATCCTACTGCTGCCGCTGGCCGGCACCCTGCTCTATTCGTTGTCCACCAGTTGGTCGGCGACCATCCTGCCCGATGGCCTGACCTTCAAGTGGTACCTGGCGCTGTGGAGCGATGAGCGTTTTCTCAATGCCTTCGGTCGCTCGCTGCTGGTGTGCTTCGGCGCCCTGGCGCTGTCGGTGGTGTTGATTCTGCCGCTGCTGTTCGTGGTGCATTACCACTTCCCCAAGCTCGACGGGCTGATGAACATCCTGATCCTGCTGCCGTTCGCCGTGCCGCCGGTGGTGTCCTCGGTGGGCCTGCTGCAACTGTACGGCTCGGGTCCGCTGGCGATGACTGGCACGCCGTGGATCCTGATCGGCTGCTACTTCACCATCGCCCTGCCCTTCATGTACCGCGCCATCACCAACAACCTGCAGGCGATCAACCTGCCGGACCTGATGGATGCCGCCCACCTGCTCGGCGCCAGCACCTGGAAGGCGGCATATCTGGTGGTGCTGCCGAACTTGCGCAAGGGCCTGATGGTGTCGCTGTTTCTGTCCTTCAGTTTTCTGTTCGGCGAGTTTGTGTTCGCCAATATGCTGGTCGGCACCCGCTATGAAACCCTGCAGGTCTACCTCAACAATATGAAAAACAGCAGCGGCCACTTCAACAGCGCCCTGGTGATTTCCTATTTCTTCTTCGTGCTGGTCTTCACCTGGGCCGCCAATCGCCTGAACAAGGACAAGTCATGAGCTACCTGAGCATCCAGAGCCTGCACAAAAGCTATGGCGATATCTCGATCTTCAGCGATATCAACTGCGAAATCGACAAAGGCGAGTTCGTCACCCTGCTCGGCCCCTCGGGTTGTGGCAAGTCCACGCTGCTGCGCTGCATCGCCGGCCTGACCGAAGTGGGCGGTGGGCAGATCCTCCTCGATGGCGAAGACCTGGTGCCGCAAGCACCACAGAAGCGCGGGATCGGCATGGTGTTCCAGAGCTACGCGCTGTTCCCAAACATGACCGTGCAGCAGAACGTCGCCTTCGGCTTGCGCATGCAGAAGGTCGGCAAGGAAGAAAGCCTCCAGCGTGTGCAGGAAGCCCTGGCCATGGTCGAACTCGGCGACTTCGCCACGCGCTACCCGCATCAACTGTCCGGCGGCCAATGCCAGCGCGTGGCCCTGGCCCGTTCCCTGGTGACCCGCCCGCGTCTGTTGCTGCTCGACGAACCTTTGTCAGCCCTGGACGCACGCATCCGCAAACACCTTCGCGAACAGATCCGCGCCATCCAGCAGGAGCTCGGTCTGACCACCATCTTCGTCACCCACGACCAGGAAGAAGCCCTGGTCATGTCTGATCGCATCTTCCTGATGAATGCCGGCAAGATCGTCCAGAGCGGCGATGCGGAAACCCTCTACACCGCGCCAATCGACGCCTTCGCCGCCGGTTTTATCGGCAACTACAACCTGCTCGACGCCGATGCCGCCAGCCGCCTGCTGGGTCGGCCGATCGGCAGCCGTGTGGCCATTCGCCCGGAGGCCATCCGGATCGGCAGTCAGGGCAGCATCGAGGGAAAAATCCGCAGCCACAGCCTGCTCGGCAACGTCATCCGCTACCGCATCGAGGCCCGCGGTGTCGAGTTGCTGGTCGATGTGCTGAACCGCTCGGTCGAGGACATGCACGGCAGCGGTCAAGCCATTGCCCTGACCATCGAAGCCAATGCGATCCGGGAGGTGGCGTAATGGCCCTGGCAATCTTCGATCTGGACGAAACCCTGATTCACGGTGACTGCGCCAGCCTGTGGAGTGCGGAAATGGCCAAGCTCGGCTGGGTCGACGGCGAGAGCTTCATCAAGAAAGACCATGAGCTGATGGCGCTCTATGCCGAAGGCAAACTGGCGATGGCGGATTACATGACCTTCAGCCTCTCGCCCCTGGTCGGGCGCAGTGCAGCGGAAGTCGCCTTCGTCGTCGGGCCCTATGTCGAAGAGGTGATCGAACCGCTGCTCTACAGCGACGCGACCCGTTGCCTGGCCAACCACCGCGCCGCCGGTGACCGCATCCTGATCATCTCCGCTTCCGCGCACTTTCTGGTCAGCGCCATCGCCGCACACCTCAAGGTCGAGGAAGTGCTGGCCATCGACATCGAAGAGCAACACGGCACCTACAGCGGCCGCACCCAAGGCGTGCTGACCTACCGCGAGGGCAAAGTCACGCGCCTGCAGGCCTGGCTCGAAGAACAGGGTGAAAGCCTGGACGGCGCCTACTTCTACTCCGACTCGCGCAATGACCTGCCGTTGCTACAACTGGTGAGCAAACCGCACGCGGTCAACCCCGACCCGGTGCTGCGCCGGCATGCCGAACTAGCCGGCTGGCCGATTCTGAGCTGGAACTGAGCACCGCCGTGCGCAGCCCCATTGATGCAGGGCCGTGGCCTGCCCTGGCTGGGCGCTGAGACTGCCGGTTGCGCCTATAGGGATCGAGAATAAAGGCCGGCTGCGGCTGACGCCGAGGCTGAGTGCATCGGCGTCCTTCTCGGTGCAGGCCGGCAGAACATGATCGCTATTTGGCCAGAACCCAAGCGCCCTGGCCTGTTTCAACGACCTGTCAGAGCACCGCCAATCCGCGAGCCAGATCGGCCTTGAGGTCGACGATGTCCTCCAAACCCACGGCCACCCGAATCAGATTGTCGCGGATACCGGCGCTGGCGCGCTCAGCCGGCGACAGACGACCGTGGGAGGTGGTCGCAGGATGCGCGATGGTGGTTTTGGTATCACCCAGATTGGTGGTAATCGAAATCACCCGGGTCGCGTCGATAAAGCGCCAGGCCGCGTCCTTGCCGCCCTTGACTTCGAAACTGACCACCGCCCCGAAGCCACTCTGCTGACGCTTGGCCAACTCATGCTGCGGGTGACTGGGCAGCCCCGAATAGTAGACATGCTCGATACCCGGCTGCTGCTCCAGCCACTCGGCCAACAGCTGGGAGCTGGCGCAATGCGCCTGCATGCGCACACGCAGCGTTTCCAGGCCCTTGAGGAAGATCCAGGCGTTGAACGGGCTGAGGGTCGGCCCTGCGGTACGCAGAAAACCGACCACTTCTTTCATCAGTTCTGCCTTGCCGGCGACCACGCCTCCCATGCTGCGACCCTGACCGTCGATGTACTTGGTCGCCGAATGCATGACGATATCCGCCCCCAGCTTGAGCGGCTGCTGCAGCGCTGGCGTGCAAAAACAATTATCCACCGCCAGCAGAGCGCCCTTGCCGTGGGCTATTTCTGCCAGCGCGCCGATGTCCACCAGTTCGGCCAGCGGATTGGATGGCGACTCGACGAACAGCAGCTTGGTGTTGGGCTTGAACGCAGCGCTCCAGGCCTGCAGATCGGCCAGCGGCACATAATCGACCTGCACCCCAAAACGCTTGAGGTATTTCTCGAACAGACTGATGGTCGAACCGAACACACTGCGCGATACCAGAACATGGTCGCCGCCGCTGCACAGGCTCATGACCATGGCCAGGATCGCCGACATGCCGGACGAGGTCGCCACGGCTTGCTCGGCACCTTCCAACGCGGCGATACGCTCCTCGAAGGCGCGCACCGTGGGGTTGGTATAACGCGAGTAGACGTTGCCCGGTACTTCACCAGCAAAGCGTGCAGCTGCATCGGCAGCGGTGCGGAACACATAGCTGGACGTCGGGTAAATCGCCTCGCTGTGCTCACCCTCAGGCGAGCGATGTTGGCCGGCGCGTACCGCCAGGGTGTCGAAACCTACCCCATCGAGATCGCTATCCAGGCGACCCGCATCCCATTCAATCGTCATTGCCTTTGTTCTCCGCCTTCGGCACCCAACCGTGGCCCGGATTAGATCCGGGTCAGATTATTGCCGCCTGTGACTTAACGCTGCCGCTTAGTCGTTGTACAAATCGATAATCGCGCTGGCCGCCTGGGACTTGACCTTGGTGACGTCATTACGCGCCTGCTCGATCTTGTTCAGGTAACACTCATCGACATCGCCGGTGATGTACTGGCCGTCGAATACCGCGCAGTCGAAGTGCTCGATCTTGATCTTGCCGCCACCTACCGCCTCGATCAGATCGGACAGGTCCTGGTACACCAGCCAATCGGCGCCGATCAGCTCGGCGACCTGCTCGGTGCTGCGGTTATGGGCGATCAGCTCATGGGCGCTCGGCATGTCGATGCCATACACGTTCGGGTAACGCACTGCTGGCGCGGCCGAGCAGAAGTAGACGTTCTTCGCCCCGGCTTCACGCGCCATCTGGATGATCTGCTTGCAGGTGGTGCCGCGCACGATGGAATCATCCACCAGCAACACGTTCTTGCCGCGGAACTCCAGGTCGATGGCGTTGAGCTTCTGGCGTACCGATTTCTTCCGCGCAGCCTGGCCCGGCATGATGAAGGTACGACCGATATAGCGGTTCTTGACGAAGCCTTCGCGGAACTTCACGCCCAGGTGATTGGCCAGCTCCAGCGCCGAGGTACGGCTGGTATCGGGAATCGGAATGACCACGTCGATGTCGTGATCCGGTCGTTCGCGCAGGATCTTCTCGGCCAGTTTCTCGCCCATGCGCAAGCGCGCCTTGTACACCGAGACACCGTCCATGATCGAATCCGGACGCGCCAGGTAGACATGCTCGAATATACACGGCGAGAGATGCGGATTGCTCGCACACTGCCGGGTCGACAGTTTGCCGTCCTCGGTGATGTACACCGCTTCGCCCGGTGCCAGATCGCGAATCAGGGTGAAGCCGAGCACGTCCAGCGACACGCTTTCCGAGGCGATCATGTACTCCACGCCTTCATCGGTGTGGCGCTGCCCGAAGACGATCGGACGAATGCCGTTGGGGTCGCGGAAACCGACGATGCCGTAACCGGTAATCATCGCCACCACCGCGTAACCACCGATGCAGCGCTGATGCACCTGACTGACCGCGGCGAAGATGTCCTCCTCGGTCGGCTGCAACTTGCCGCGCTGGGCCAGTTCGTGGGCGAAGACGTTGAGCAGCACTTCCGAGTCGGAGTTGGTGTTCACATGACGCAGGTCGGATTCGTAAATTTCCTTGGCTAACTGTTCGACGTTGGTCAGGTTGCCGTTGTGCGCCAGGGTGATGCCATAGGGCGAGTTGACGTAGAAGGGCTGCGCCTCGGCCGAACTGGAACTGCCGGCGGTGGGATAGCGCACATGGCCAATGCCCATGTGGCCAACCAGGCGCTGCATATGACGCTGATGGAACACATCGCGTACCAGGCCATTGTCCTTGCGCAGAAACAGCCGCCCATCGTGACTGGTTACAATACCGGCAGCATCCTGGCCGCGGTGCTGGAGGACGGTTAGGCCGTCATACAGCGCCTGATTGACGTTCGATTTACCGACGATACCGACAATGCCACACATGTGACGCAACCCCTACTGAAGTGGAACAGGCTAATTCTGAATGCGTTTAAGGCAGTTTATGCTGCATCAGCGCTTCTTTGAACGGCAGCTCAGCAGGTGCGCTGATACCGCTGGCAAGCCACTCGCTGGACACCCCAAGAATGAGGTTCTTCGACCAGTCCGCGACCATTAAAAAATGCGGTAGCAGCGTCGATTGCTGCCACCACGGATCCTGCTGCACCGGCGCCAGGCTGAGCAGCCCGACCAGCACCACGACCAGCAAGCCACCCCGGGCGGCGCCGAAAACCATACCGAGCAAACGATCGGTGCCGGAAAGTCCGGTGACACGAATCAGTTCACTGATCAGGTAATTGACCAGCGCACCAACCAGCAAGGTGACGATGAAGAGTAAGGCGCAAGCTGCTATCACCCGCGCCGAAGGGGTTTCGATCCATGCGCCAAGGTGCTCGGACAAGGCGCCACCAAACATCCAGGCAACCACGCCGGCAATGATCCAGGTGAGCAAGGACAAGGCTTCCTTGACGAAACCACGGCTCAAACTGATCAAGCTCGATACGGCGATGATGGCGATAATCGCCCAATCGACCCAAGTGAATGCCACGATGCAGGTTACCTACGGAAAAGGCGCTGCATTTTAACAGAGCCCCTCGCATGGGGTAAGCAAAGGATTATCAGGCCGCAGGAAAATTACCGTACGCGGTGACGCCAAGGCAGAGCGCGCGCGAGAAAATCCCGCTGATCACGACGGCGCTGACAGCTTGCAGCACCTGCGCCATGCGAGCGCCGCCGACTCGCCAGCCCACAGAATGGCGCGATAAGCCGCTAACTGCTCTCAGGCTGAAAGCGCACGACAAAGCCGCTGAGCTTGTGCTGACGCTTCAACTGCTCACGCAAGCGATTGGCTTCGGTTCGCTCGATCACGGGCCCGACAAACACCCGATTCATCCCATCCACCTGGCGGATATAGGCGTTGTATCCCTGACTGCGCAGGGTTTTCTGCAAAGTTTCCGCCCCCGCGCGACTGGACAGACTGGCCAACTGCACCGACCAACTGACCGGCAGGCTATTGGCATCCAGGCGACTGGCGGGAGCTTGTGCCGGAGCACTGACTGGCGCAGGGGGCGTCAGCACCGGCTCAGGCTCTGGTGCGAGCACCGGTGTCGCAGCTACAGGGGCCTGGACCTCGACAACGGGCTCATCCGACGGAAAATCCTCGGACAACACCTCAGGCTCAGGCACGATCACGGGCTGCATTTCAATCTGCGGCATGGCCGGCGCCTGCGGCATCGCCGGTGCATCGACCACTACCCGCTGTAACTCGTCTTCACGCGACAGCAGCATGGGCAAAAAGATCACTGCCAAGGCCACCAACACCAAAGCGCCAACAATGCGCTGCTTCAATCCTTTATCCAGCAAAGCCATCCTGCACATCCCCCTTGGCATGGCGGGCCAGCCAGTCCAAGGCCTCGGCCACGCAGTAAAAAGACCCGAACAGCAGTATTTCATCTCCAGCCGCCGCCCGCGTACATTGCGCCTGCAACGCCGCCTGTACATCGGCATAGGCTGTCACCTGCGCGCCACGATTGTGTAAATACGCCTGCAACTCGCCAGCCGAGCGCGTGCGGCTGGTCGGCAGCGGCGCCACGGCCCAATCCACGACCTCATCGAGCAAGGGTGATACCACCCCCGCCAGGTCTTTGTCAGCCAGCAGGCCGAATACCGCAAGCCGCTTGCCCGCCAACGGCCTGCCAGACAAGCGCCGCGCCAGATACTCTGCCGCGTGGGGATTATGCCCAACATCCAGCAGCAACGTGAGTGGCTTACCCTGCCAATTCAGTACTCTGCGATCCAGACGACCCGTTACTCGCGTGCGCGTCAGGGCACTGACGATTTGTTCAGTCTGCCAGGGCAGATCGAGCAAGGCATAGGCTTGCAAAGCCAGTGCGGCGTTCTCCATCGGCAGGTCGAGCAACGGCAAGCCCTCCAGCCGCAAGACCTCGCCCCTCACATTCAAGCCAAACCAGGACCAGCCTGACCCGTCGATGCTCAGGTCGTAATCGCGGCCACGCAGAAAAAACGGCGCCTCCAGAAGCGCCACTTGATCCAGCAACGTCTGCGGCGGATCGAGATCACCGCACAACGCCGGCTTGCCAGCGCGAAAGATACCGGCCTTCTCGAAGGCCACCGCTTCACGGTTATCGCCCAGCCATTCGGCATGATCAATGCCGATACTGGTTACCAAGGCCAGATCGGCGTCGATCAGATTGACCGCATCCAGTCGTCCGCCCAGCCCAACTTCCAGTACCACGGCGTCCAGCGCTGCGCGCTGAAACAGCCAGAAAGCCGCCAGGGTACCCATCTCGAAATAGGTCAGGGAAATCTCGCCGCGCGCAGCCTCGATCGCGGCGAATGCCTGGCAAAGCTCGGCATCGCTGGCTTCGACACCAGCAATCTGCACTCGCTCGTTGTAACGCAACAGGTGAGGTGAGCTGTACACCCCGACCTTGAGACCCTGCTCCTGCAGCAAGGCAGCAAGAAACGCACAGGTGGAACCCTTGCCATTGGTACCGGTGACCGTAATCACCCGCGACGCAGGCCTGGACAAGGCCAGGCGATGCGCCACGACCCCGGCCCGTTCCAGCCCCATGTCTATGGCACTTGGATGCAACTGCTCCAGGTATGCCAGCCAATCGGCCAGGGAGCGTTCGGTCATGCGGTGACCGGCAACGCAGCAGTAACAGGCGACGGCAGCCCCATCATCTGGGCCAGCAGCCTGGCCAGGCGCGCGCGCAATTCTTCGCGATGAATAATCATGTCGATGGCACCGTGTTCGATGAGGAACTCGCTGCGCTGGAAACCTTCCGGGAGCTTTTCTCGCACCGTCTGCTCGATCACCCGCGGACCGGCAAAGCCGATAAGCGCCTTGGGTTCGGCGACGATGACATCACCAAGCATGGCCAGGCTGGCGGAAACGCCACCATAGACCGGGTCGGTCAGCACCGAGATAAACGGAATGCCTTCTTCGCGCAGACGCGCCAGCACCGCAGAGGTCTTGGCCATTTGCATCAGGGAAATCAGCGCTTCCTGCATGCGCGCACCGCCCGAAGCGGAGAAGCACACGAACGGACAACGCTGCTCCAGGGCCACATTGGCGGCGCGCACAAAGCGCTCGCCAACAATCGCCCCCATCGAACCACCCATGAAGGAGAACTCGAAGGCACAGGCCACCACCGGCATGGTTTCAAGGGTGCCGCGCATGGCAATCAGCGCGTCTTTCTCGCCCGTCTGCTTTTGCGCACCCGTCAGGCGATCCTTGTACTTCTTACTGTCGCGGAATTTCAGACGATCAACCGGCTCCAGTTCCGCGCCAATTTCTACGCGGCCCTCGGTATCGAGAAATATATCCAGGCGCGCACGCGCATTGATGCGCATGTGGTGATTGCACTTGGGGCAGACATCCAGAGTCTTCTCCAATTCAGGCTTGTACAACACCGCATCGCACGACGGGCATTTGTGCCAGAGGCCTTCGGGTACCGAACTCTTCTTGACTTCGGACCGCATGATCGATGGGATCAGTTTGTCTACCAACCAGTTGCTCATGCTCTTGATTCTCCAAAACTGTGGGCTCGAACAGGCGTCTTGCACAGGGCCTTGTCAGCACATCCAAGCAAATTCACGAAGGCAGTATCAATAGGGGCCGGCATCCGCAAGCGCAACACCCGCCACCTTGACCTCGACTGCCAAAGGCGGTCACTACAGTACCTGCAACAGGGGTATGGACGGCCAAGCCTGCAGCGTCGTCACATCGCATCAGCATCGGCTCAGGCACTCCTGACTGCACGCACGAACGCATGAATCTTGTCGCGATCCTTCACACCCTTGCTCGCCTCGACGCCGCCGCTGACATCCACCGCATAGGGCTGCACCTGTTCGATGGCGGCGCGCACATTTCTAGGCGTCAGGCCTCCCGCCAAGATAATCGGCACATGCAGGCCGCGCGGCACCAGTGACCAGTCGAACGCCTCGCCGGTACCGCCCGGCACGCCGGGAACAAAAGTATCCAGTAAAACACCCGCCGCAGAGCCATAGAGCCCGATCCGCGCAGCAATATCGTCGCCCGGCTTGACCCGCAGCGCCTTGATGTAGGGACGCCGAAAGCCCTCACACGCAACTGGTGCTTCATCGCCATGGAACTGCAGCAGATCCAGCGGCACGGCATCGAGAATTGCGTTCAACTCGCCGCGAGGGATGTCGACAAACAGCCCCACGGTGGTCACGAACGGCGGCAACGCCGCGAGGATCGCCTGCGCCTGCGGCACCGTTACGGCTCGCGGACTCTTGGCATAAAACACCAGACCAAGAGCGTCGGCACCGGCCTCAACAGCAGCCAATGCATCTTCTACGCGGGTAATTCCACAGATCTTGCAGCGAACGACTGACAACAGGCGAATACCTCCAGCAAAGGACCGATGGTAGCAAAGGAATGTCTAGGCGTCTTCCGCCACATCCGGCAGTCCCGAGAGGAAGTGTGGCCCGAGATAGCGCGTGGGCAAGTCGAACTCCTGCGGGTAGTCGACTTGCACCAGATAAAGCCCGTATGGATGAGCGGTCACACCGCCAGTACGCCGCACTCCAGTCTCCAGCACCGCACGCGCCCACTCCACCGGCTTCCCGCCCGCGCCAATGGTCATCAATACCCCGGCAATGTTACGCACCATGTGATGGAGGAACGCATTGGCGCGGATATCCAGCACGATGAAACGACCATGTTCGATCAGCTTCAGGTGGTGCACCGTCTTGATCGGCGACTTGGCCTGGCACTGGCGGGCGCGAAAGGCACTGAAATCGTGCGTCCCGACAAAGGCTTTCGCGGCTTCGCGCATGCGCCCAACATCCAGAGGCCGATGATTCCAGGTCACTTCCTCGGCCATGTGCGCCGGGCGAATCTGATCGGTGTAGATCACGTAGCGATAGCGCCTGGCCTTGGCACAGAAGCGCGCATCGAAATGCGCCGGCATCAGCTTGGCCCACACCACACTGATATCGGTCGGCAGATTCCTGTTGGCACCCATGACCCAGGCAAGCATGGAACGCTCGACCGGCGTATCGAAATGCACCACCTGAGCGCTGGCATGCACCAGCGCATCGGTGCGCCCGGCACAGCTCAGGGTGACCGGCGCGCCACCAGCGACTTTCGACAAGGCTTTTTCCAGAGAGCCCTGAATGGTCGGCACACCGGCACGCTGGCGTTGAAAGCCACAGTAACGCGAGCCTTTGTATTCGACACCGAGGGCGACTCTGTAAATGCCAACGGCAGCCGAATCGGCTGCCGCAGCGGGTAATGCATCAGACATGTATCAAACCAAGTTAGCGATCAGCTCACGCGCTTCCTGCTGCTGACCATCGTTACCTTCGGCGATCACTTCATCGAGAATGTCACGCGCACCCTCGGTATCGCCCATATCGATATAGGCGCGAGCCAGGTCGAGCTTGGTCGCGGTTTCATCGGTGCCCGAGAGGAAGTCGAAATCATCATCGCCATCCAGATCCACCCCTTGCAGCGCCGCGACAGGCGCAGACTGGGTCAACTCTGCGGGCTGATCCAGGCTCTCAGACAACTGATCCAGTTCCGCGGTCACTTCCTCGAGCTGAGCAGCGAAACTATCGCTGCTGGGCTGAGCCGGCGCCTCATCGCTCAGCGACAGATCGAAATCGTCGGACAGGTCGAAGTCGCCACCCTCGGTATCGCTCGGCAGATCGAGACTCAACCCGGCCAGCTCATCAGTTGCGGACGCGGCAGTCGGTTCGTCGTCCAGGCTCAACAGAAATTCATCCTCTTCAGCCTCGGTTACTGCCGGCTTGCTCTCGGCATCCAGATCCAGGCTGAAATCCGCCAGATCCTGCTCCAGCGCCATGCCATCGGCAGACCCGTCGTCGAGGCTCAGGTCGAATTCCAGATCATCGTGTTCATCCGCCACCGACTCGGCCGGGGCAGTCAAATCCAGATCACCATCCAATGACAGGCTGCCCAAGTCGGCCAGCGAGGCATCGGCGCCAGGCGCTTGCTGCTCACGCTCAAGATCGGCTTCAAGATCGGACTCAAGATCATCCAGACTCAGGTCGAAGGAATCATCCAGATCATCTGCTGCTGCGGCCGGCTGGTCAGGCTCATCCAGGCTCAGGTCATCCAGGCTGAAGCTGGAAAAATCATCATCGGCCAAGGCGGAGGCAGCCACACCGGCACCCACACCGGCAATAGCGGCTATTGCCGGATATTTGCCTTTCAATTGATCGACCTCGGCGGAGGAACCGCCTATTTCGCGCAATTCGCTTTCCTGACGGGCGAAACCATCGCGATCACCCAGCTCGGCGTAAACCTCCATCAGCTTGAGTCGCAGGTCACTGCGTTGCGGTTCATCATTGACGGCATTTTGCAGCAACTCGGCAGCCTGATTGAAGCGACCATAGGCGATGTAGATGTCCGCCTCGCCCAGCGCATCGTTGGTCTGCGCAATCACACGCTCATCGCCTGGCTCAACGCTGTCGGCGCTGTCGACAAAGTCATCGGGGAAGCTGTCGGCCGGCAGCTCCATATCGCTATCGAAATTAGCGCCATTGTTCTCGGCAACCAGGCTCTCTTGTAACTCGGCTTCCTTCAATGCGTTGCGGCGCGACACCATCATCAGCCCGACCAACAGCAACAACAGGGCGCCACCACCGGCAATCCCAAGAAGCATGGGATTGGCGAGCAGATCATCAATAGTGCTGAGTTGTGGCGGCTGCTCAACAGGCTTGGCCGGAGCCACTGGCGCAGCAGCTTTTACCACCGGCGCTGGCGCCGGCTCGGCGACGGGCGCCGCTGCAGGCTGAGCAACCGGCTGCTGGGGTTCAGCTGCTGGAGCCGCAGGCTCCTCGCTGTAGTTAAAATCCGGGGCTTCGGCTTCATCGGGGACAATCGGCGCAGCCGCAGGCACTGCCGCCACGGCAGGGGTCTCCAAGGCCGGGGTTTCCAAGACAGGGGCTTCCAAGGCAGGAGCCTGCCCTTGCGTGGCCAGATCCGCCTGCAGCTTGGCCAGTTGATCATCTTTCAGCTGAATCAAACGCTGCAATTTTTCGAGCTGACCCTGCAGGTCACTCATGCGCCCTTTCAGCTCTTCGTTCTCGCGGCGGGTGGAATCCAGGCCTTCCTGGGTCACCGCCAACTTGTCGCTCAGTGCCTTGCTGTCGACGGCACCAGCGTCACTGCCACTGGCGGCCTTGCCGGCATCGGCAGAGAGCAGCTTCAGGCTGTCCTGAGCCTTGACCTCAGCCGGTGCGGCACCGGCGACACTGCGCCGGGTCGCATCTATCTGGCGGGCGCTGGCAGCGACGCTACGCCCCTCGCGCCAGGCTGCATTCTGCTCAGCAACCTGGGCCACGGCTTCGGTCTGGGCACGGCTTTTGATCTGCTGGTCTTCGGGCAGACGCAACACCTGGCCGCTCTTGAGGCGATTGATATTGCCACCGATGAAGGCATCCGGATTCAGATCCTGAATGGCCAGCATGGTTTGCTGCACGCTGCCACTACCGCGCACACGCTGGGCGATTTCCCACAGAGTGTCATTGGCGGTGATCTTGTATTCAGTGCCTTGCAGGGCACTTGGCGCAGCGACAGGCGCACGCGCTACCGGAGCGCTGGCTTGCGCAGCTGAACGCTGAACGGGAGCGGCCAGCGGGCGTGGCGCCGGAGCTGCTACTGGCAGCCGCGGCGCAGCCGCGGCAGCGGTTTGCGGCGAGTAGAGAGGCGGATCGAGCAGCAATGTGTACTCGCGCAGCAGGCGGCCATTGGGCCACAGCACCTCGACCAGGAAATTCAGGTAAGGCTCACGTACCGGCTTGCTTGAGGTCACGCGTATGTAACTCTTGCCATTCGGCTTGAGTACCGGCGTGAATTTGAGGTCAGTCAGAAAGTACTGACGATCAACCCCAGCCCTGGTGAACTCTTCAGGGGACGCCAGATTCGGCAGCAACTCGCTGGAAGCCAGATCGCGCACCTCCAGCAATTCGATCTCAGCCACCAACGGCTGATTCAGCGCCGACTGCAGGGTCACTTCACCCAGCCCCAGCGCGTGCGCCATACCGGAGGACAGTGCCGAAGCAGCTGCGATTGCCAGCACCAGTTTGCGAACCCGAACCATAGCGTTATCCCTTGTTTTATCTTTTTTTCTCGGTATCCGAGAGGGTCTTGATAGCTGCTGCCTGTATCCACCCGAAGGCGGCTCCCCATTCAGCAACCAACTCAGCCAATGTTGCTAAGCTCGAAAGATTATTCAGATTTCTAGCTAAGTATCTTTTACAGATAGTGTTTTATCAACAACTCAGCCAATTGCACAGCGTTCAAGGCGGCGCCTTTCCTCACATTATCAGACGCAATCCACAAATTGAGCTCTGCAGGGTCATCCTGCCCGCCACGAACGCGGCCGACATACACCACATCCTGACCCACCGCATCACCTACAGCCGTCGGATAATCACCCGGCTCGATGTACTCCAGGGCGGCACATGCCTGCAAAGCCGTACAAATCGCCGGCAGATCGACAGCAGCATCTGCCTGCAGCGACACGCTGAGGCTGTCGCCAAAGAACACCGGCGCCTGGATGCAAGTTGCCGAAACCTTTAACTGCGGCTGAGCAAACAGCTCCTTGAGCTCACTGACCAAGCGTTTTTCCAAAGCACCATGGCCGTCGCTATCCGGTGCGTCCACTTGAGCCAGCAAGTTAAATGCAACTTGCCGGTCGAATAACTGGGGCTCGAATGAACGACCGTTAAGCAGTTCGGCGGTTTGCCGCGCCAACTCGGACACCCCTTCACGCCCGCGACTGGAAACAGCCAGGCAAGCCGTGACTGCCACACGCAGCACCTTGATCTGCTCGCGCAGGGCGGCCAGCACCACTGCCACGGCAATCGTCGAGGGACTCGGACTGGTCAATTGATAGGGGGCGCTGAGCGTGCTCAAGACCTGCGGGTTGACTTCAGGCACAACGCGAGGCGCTTGCTCGGCCGGCAAAGCGGCAGCCAGATCGATCAGCGTGCAACCGGCCGCATGCACCTTGGGCGCATAGCTGCGGGTAATCGCTTCACTGGCAGCAAAGAAAACCAGGCCGACGCTGGAGAAATCGAAGGATTCCAGGGTGCGCACCCGCAGATTCTTGCCCTTGAAAGACAGAGAACGCCCGGCCGACTCGCCGCTGGCCAGCAGGTGCAGATTGGCCACGGGAAAATCGCGCTCTTCAAGCAGTTGCACGAGGGTTTCGCCAACACTACCGGTGGCACCGATCACGGCAATATCAAAGGTACGGGTCATGGACAGGCTTCTGACGAAATAAGCACCGCACTGTATAGCGCAGCCCCACAAATGCAAAGGAGCCAGCTGTACCGATGATCGCTCGACACCTCGATCATCGACACCACTCGCTCCTATTCATTAGCGCCGGACATGCTCAGGTAAAACTCACTGCAGTCGCTATCAACGCTCCAACAGAATCCGCAGCATGCGCCGTAGCGGCTCGGCGGCCCCCCACAGCAGCTGGTCGCCCACGGTGAAGGCACCCAGGTATTGCGAGCCCATGTTCAGCTTGCGCAGACGCCCGACCGGTACACTCAGGGTGCCGGTAACGGCAGTTGGCCCCAGCTCACGGATACTGGCTTCACGCTGATTCGGCACCAATTTGACCCATGGATTGTGCTGACTGATCAGACCCTCGATGTCGGACAGCGGCACATCCTTGTTCAGCTTGATGGTCAACGCCTGGCTGTGGCAGCGCATGGCGCCGATGCGCACACAGAGACCATCCACCGGAATCGGGTTCTTGAAGCGACCGAGAATCTTGTTGGTCTCCGCCTGGGCCTTCCACTCTTCGCGGCTCTGGCCGTTGGGCAGTTCCTTATCGATATAGGGAATCAGGCTGCCGGCCAGGGGCACACCGAAGTTGTCCACCGGGAAGGACTCGCCGCGCATGGCTTCGGCCACCTTGCGGTCGATATCCAGGATGGCACTGGCCGGATCGGCCAGCTCATCGGCGACAGCGCCGTTGATTGCGCCCATTTGCTTGATCAGTTCACGCATGTTCTGCGCGCCGGCACCGCTCGCCGCCTGGTAGGTCATGGCGCTCATCCACTCGACCAGACCGGCTTCATAGAGGCCGCCCAAAGCCATCAGCATCAGGCTGACGGTGCAGTTGCCGCCGATATAGTTCTTGGTCCCGGCATCCAGTTGCTGATCGATCACCTTGCGGTTGACCGGATCCAGCACGATCACCGCGTCATCGGCCATGCGCAACGAGGATGCGGCATCGATCCAGTAGCCCTGCCAACCGGCTTCACGCAGCTTGGGAAAGACTTCACTGGTGTAGTCACCACCCTGACAGGTGAGGATCACGTCCAGGCTCTTCAGCTCCTCGATGCTGTAGGCATCTTTCAGCGAGGCGATGTCCTTGCCGATGGCCGGACCCTGACCACCCACATTGGAGGTGGTGAAGAATACCGGCTCGATCAAGTCGAAATCCTGCTCTTCCAGCATGCGCTGCATCAGCACGGAACCGACCATGCCACGCCAACCGATCAGACCTACACGTTTCATAACCACTACACCTATATGAACAGACCGCCGAAAACGTTCCGGAGAACCTGGAAGATTACAGACTACGCAACGCCTCGACTACCGCATCACCCATGGCCGCAGTGCCGACCTTGGTCGTACCGGCGGAATGGATGTCGCCGGTGCGCAGGCCTTGATCCAGCACCTTGCTGACGGCTTGCTCGATGGCATCGGCGGCCTGGCTCTGGCTGAAGCTGTAGCGCAACATCATGGAGACCGAGAGGATGGTCGCCAGGGGATTGGCGATGCCCTGCCCGGCAATGTCCGGCGCCGAACCATGGCACGGCTCGTACATGCCCTTGTTGTTGGCATCCAGCGAAGCAGACGGCAGCATGCCGATAGAACCGGTGAGCATGGAAGCCTCATCCGACAGAATGTCGCCGAACATGTTGTCGGTGACCATCACGTCGAACTGCTTGGGCGCGCGCACCAGCTGCATCGCCGCGTTATCGACGTACATGTGGCTGAGTTCGACGTCCGGGTAATCCTTGGCCACTTCTTCGACCACGGTGCGCCACAGCTGACTGGAGGCCAGTACGTTGGCCTTGTCCACCGAGCATAGTTTGCTGCCGCGCAGACGGGCCATGTCGAAGCCGACCTGGGCAATGCGGCGGATCTCGCTTTCGCTGTACGGCAGGGTGTCGAACGCCATGCGCTCGCCATTCTCCAGCACGCGGGATTCACGCGGACTGCCGAAGTAGATGCCGCCAGTCAGCTCACGCACGATCAGGATGTTCAGACCGGCCACCACTTCAGGCTTCAGCGACGAGGCATCGGCCAACTGCGGATAGAGGATGGCCGGACGCAGGTTGGCGAACAGGCCCAGTTGCGAACGGATCTTCAGCAGGCCGCGCTCGGGACGCAGGGCCGGATCGATGGCATCCCACTGGGGCCCACCCACCGCGCCGAGCAGGATCGCATCGGCGGCGCGGGCCCGCGCCAGGGTCTCATCGGCCAAAGGCACGCCGTATTGCTCATAGGCGGCGCCGCCCAGCTGGTCGAATGACAGCGCCAAGCCCAGGTCGAACTTCTCGTTCGCCAGTTGCAGCACCTTGACTGCCTCGGCCATGATTTCCGGGCCGATACCGTCGCCGGGCAGAATCAGAATCTGTTTGCTCATAGTGTCCCCAACTCAATCTGCAAGGTGCGCCGTGCGCACCAGACCTTTTATTCGATAGTGCGCACGGCCTAGGCGGCCCCACACAGCCTACTTGATCGCGCCGAACAGCCAGGGGCTGTGCTGCTGGTAACCGACTTCGAAGGCCTTGATCGCCTCGGCATCCTGCAGGGTCAGGCCGATATCGTCCAGACCGTTGAACAGGCAGTGCTTGCGGAATGCGTCGACGTCGAAACGGTACTGCTTGCCATCCGGGCGAGTCACAGTCTGCGCGCCCAGGTCGACAGTCAGCTGGTAGCCTTCGCAGGCTTCGCTCTGCTGAAACAACTCATCGACATCACGCTCGTCGAGAATGATTGGCAGCAAGCCGTTCTTGAAGCTGTTGTTGTAGAAAATATCGGCAAAGCTCGGCGCGATGATCGCGCGAAAACCATATTCTTCCAGCGCCCAGGGGGCGTGCTCGCGACTCGAGCCGCAACCGAAGTTCTCCCGCGCCAGCAGCACGCTGGCGCCTTGGTAACGCGGAAAGTTCAGCACGAAATCCGGGTTCAGCGGACGCTTGGAGCTGTCCTGATTGGGCTGGCCGACATCCAGGTAACGCCACTCATCGAACAGGTTGGGGCCGAAGCCGCTGCGTTTGATCGACTTGAGGAACTGCTTGGGAATGATCTGATCGGTGTCGACGTTGGCGCGATCGAGCGGCGCAACCAAGCCTGTGTGTTGAGTAAAAGCTCTCATATTCGGACTCCTCAGGCCTGGATCAATTCGCGCACATCGATAAAGTGGCCGGTCACCGCCGCCGCCGCCGCCATGGCCGGGCTGACCAGATGGGTACGTCCACCGGCGCCCTGACGGCCTTCGAAGTTGCGGTTGGAAGTGGAGGCGCAATGCTCGCCACTGCCGAGCTTGTCCGGGTTCATCGCCAGGCACATGGAGCAGCCCGGCTCACGCCACTCGAAGCCGGCTTCGACAAAAATCTTGTCCAACCCTTCCGCCTCGGCCTGGGCTTTAACCAAGCCGGAGCCCGGCACCACCATGGCCTGCTTGATGGTCGTGGCAACCTTGCGGCCCTTGGCAACTTCGGCAGCGGCGCGCAAATCTTCGATGCGCGAGTTGGTGCAGGAACCGATGAATACCCGGTCGAGCTGGATGTCGGTGATCGCCTGATTGGCGCTCAGGCCCATGTACTTGAGGGCACGGACAATGGAGTCGCGCTTGACCGGATCGGCCTCGACCGCCGGGTCCGGCACGCGCTGATCGACGGCCAGGACCATTTCCGGCGAAGTCCCCCAGCTGACTTGCGGCTTGATGTCCTCGGCACGCAACTCGACGACTTTATCGAAATGCGCGTCGGCGTCGGACACCAGGTCTTGCCACTGGGCGACCGCCTTGTCCCAATCCGCGCCCTTGGGCGCAAAGGGGCGACCTTCCACATAGGCGATGGTCTTCTCATCCACCGCCACCAGACCGACGCGGGCACCCGCCTCGATCGACATGTTGCAGATGGTCATGCGCCCTTCCAGCGACAACTCGCGGATCGCGCTGCCGGCGAATTCCAGGGCATGGCCGTTGCCGCCGGCGGTGCCGATCCTGCCGATCACTGCGAGGACGATGTCCTTGGCGGTCACGCCGAAGGGCAACTGCCCCTCCACGCGGACCTGCATGTTCTTCATCTTCTTCGCCACCAGACATTGGGTGGCAAGCACATGCTCGACCTCGGAGGTGCCGATGCCGTGGGCCAAAGCGCCGAAGGCGCCGTGGGTCGAGGTGTGCGAGTCGCCACAGACCACGGTCATGCCCGGCAAGGTCGCGCCCTGCTCCGGGCCGACCACGTGGACGATGCCCTGACGCAGATCGTTCATCCTGAACTCGAGAATGCCGAACTCGTCGCAGTTCTCATCGAGGGTCTGCACCTGAATGCGCGAGACTTCATCGGCGATGGACTCCAGACCGCCCTGGCGCTCGGCCTTGGTGGTCGGCACATTGTGATCCGGGGTGGCGATGTTGGCATCGATGCGCCACGGCTTGCGACCCGCCAGACGCAGCCCTTCGAAGGCCTGCGGCGAGGTCACTTCGTGGAGGATATGGCGGTCGATGTAGATCAGCGACGAACCATCGTCACGGCGCTTCACCTCATGCATTTCCCAGAGCTTGTCGTAGAGCGTTTTGCCGGCCATCAGCGATTCCCTCATCAGCGTGTTTCTATTCAAGGACGGATAGCCCTTTATTTATATGGTGATCCTATGAGCTTGGATTGAATTACTCAAATTCATATTTTTTATCCAAAGGATTCCTTTAGGGAATAGAGATACACTATAACCCTTGGACCGCAAGCAAGGGCTCACTGCTTGCCCTTGCCGCGCAAGGCCCACCGCCTGGAGCTATTGCCATGGATCTCGCCACCCTCAATGCCTTTATCGCCATCGCCGAGCTTGGCAGCTTCTCCGAGGCCGCCGAACGCTTGCACCTGACCCAGCCGGCCGTGAGCAAACGCATCGCCAGCCTGGAGCAGCAATTGAATGTGCGCCTGTTCGACCGCCTGGGTCGTGAGGTGAGCCTGACCGAGGCCGGCCGCGCCCTGCTGCCACGTGCCTACCAGATTCTCAATGTGCTGGACGATACCCGCCGCGCCCTGACCAACCTCAGCGGCGAAGTCAGCGGCCGGCTGACGTTGGCCACCAGCCACCATATCGGCCTGCATCGTTTGCCGCCCTTGCTGCGCGCCTTCACCCGTGAGCACCCGCAGGTGAAGCTGGACATCCAGTTTCTCGATTCCGAAGTGGCCTACGAAGAAGTCCTCCACGGGCGCGCCGAGCTGGCGGTGATCACCCTGGCCCCGGACACCCGCGAACCGGTACATGCGGTCGCGGTGTGGGACGACCCCCTGGATTTCGTTGCAGCGCCCGAACACCCGCTGGCACGCAGCGAAGCGATCAGCCTGGCCGACGTAGCCCTGCACCCGGCAGTATTTCCGGGCGGCAATACCTTTACCCACCACATCGTGCGGCGCCTGTTCGAAGCCCAGGGACTGACGCCGAATATCGCCATGAGCACCAACTATCTGGAAACCATCAAGATGATGGTGTCGATCGGCCTGGCCTGGAGCGTATTACCCCGTACCATGCTCGACGAGCAGGTCGCCCGTCTGCCGCTGCCCGGTATCCAGCTGTCGCGGCAACTCGGCTACATCTCGCACACCGAGCGCACCTTATCGAATGCCGCACGCGCCTTCATGCAGCTGCTCGATGCCCAGCGCGACGACCTTGCACAGGCGCCTGCGCAAAGGCTAACGTGACCGGATAACGATAAAAAAGGGCCCGTTACATGACCCTGAACCACTATCATTTCACTACCCAGCACAGCTCATCCCATAACCAAAAGGCTGCCAATGGCCAACGCCAGTGACAACCGGCCACCGCTGCCGCACATTCCTGCCCTGGATCCGGTCGTGTTCGAGAACACCTGGAACGACGCCCCGCGCCTGCTGGCGGCACTCAACGGCGCGCAACTGGGCGCCTGGTACTGGGATGTGCCAAGCGGCCAGGTCAGTTGGTCGCGGGGCGCCCAGGCCTTGTTCGGCCTGGACCCGAGCCGCCCCTTGCGCACCCGGGTCGACTACATCGAACTGATCCCGGAGGAAGACCGCCACCAAGTCCTGCAGATGTTCCAGGCCGTGCTCGACGGCGTACCCAGCAGCCATGCCCTGCAGCATCGCATTCGCTGGCCGGACGGCAGCCTGCACTGGCTGGAGATCAGCGGCAGCCTGCAGATCGATGACAGTGGCAAGCAACAGATGTTCGGCGTCATCCGCGACATCACCGCACAACAGCAGCGCGCCCAGGCGCTGCTCAACTCAGAACAGCGCTTCTCCACTCTGTTTCACCTCAGCCCGGACGCGATCCTGCTGGTGCGTTTCGCCGACAGCCTGATCACAGAGGCCAACCAGCATTTCGCCAGCATCTTCGGCTGGCCGGTCGACGAGGCCGTTGGCCGCTCGACCCTCGACCTGAACCTCTGGGTGCATGAGCAGCAGCGCGACTATCTGCGCCGCACGGCGCCGAACAGCCGTGAACCGGCCACCCAGGAAGTGCAGATGCGTACCCGCGACGGGCGCATTCTCGACGGCGTGATGTCCAGCCAGTACATCGAGCTGGACGGTCAAGCCTTTCTGCTCAGCACCTTTCTCGATACCAGCGAACGCAAGCGCATCGAAGCGGCGCTACGCAGCAGCGAGGAGAAATTCGCCCAAGCGTTCTGCCACACCCCCGACGCGGTAGTGATCACCGACAAGGAAACCGGGCGCTTTATCGAGGTCAACCCGGCTTTCGAACGGCAATTCGGCTGGAACAATAGCGAAACCCTGGGGCTCACCTCGCTGGAGCTGGGTATCTGGGCCGATCCCAAGGACCGCCAGCGGATGCTTGAGGCGGTGCATCAAGGTCGCCTGGACGAGTTGGAGGTACGCCTGCACAGCCGCGATGGCAGCGTCAGCGACAACCTGCTGTTCGGCGGCGAAATCGAGCTGGACGGACACACCTGCCTGGTGCTGACAGTACGCGACATCACCCAGCAGCGCGCCCAGGAGCAGGCCCTTAAAAACAGCCAGGAACGCCTGACCCTGGCCCTGGAGTCCGCCGACCTGGGCACCTGGGACTGGCACATCCCCAGCAACATGCTGTTTGCCTCGGCCCGCGCCTCAACGCTGCACGGCTTCAGCCAGGCGCCCTTTCATGGTGATTTTCGCGAGTTCTTCGGCCATGTCCCCATGGACGACCGGCTGGCCATGCGCCAGTCCTACCGCGAGCTGGTAGAAGGTACTGGCCAGGACTCCCAGGTCACCTACCGAGCAACCTATGGCAATGGCAAAGTGCACTTTCTCGAGAGCACCGCCAAGCTCTACCGCGACGAACAAGGCAAGCCCTTGCGCATGGCCGGCATTCTCATCGACATCAGTGAACGGGTGCAGCGCGAACAACGCCTGTCGGCCTCGGAAGAGAAATTCGCCACCCTGTTCCAGGCCAGCCCCGACCCTATCTGCGTGTCGCGCATCCGCGACGGCGTATTCGTCGAAATCAACGACAGCTTCAGCCAGACCTTCGGCTGGACACCCGAGCAGATCGTCGGCCGCAGCGGCCCGGAGGCCGGCTTCTGGATCGACTGCGACGAACGCCGGCGCCTGTACGACAAGCTCGCCGCGCACCAGGGCCTGGACAACGAGCAGGCCCGTTACCGTACCCGGACGGGCGATGAGCTGACCTGCGTGGTGTCCTGCCGTTACATCCGGGTCGACCGCCAGCTGTGCATCCTCTCCACCTTCCGCGACGTCAGCGAACGCCTGCAAGCCGAGGCAGCACTCAAGGCCAGCCAGGAAAAATTCGCCAAGGCCTTTCACTCCAGCCCCGACGCCATCACCATCACCGAGCGCGATACGGCTCGCTACATCGAGGTCAACGAGGGCTTCTTCCGCCTCACCGGCTACCGCGCCGAGGAGGTCATCGGTCACTCGGCCCTGGAGCTGAATATCTGGGCCGAGCCCAGACAGCGCCTGGAGATGCTCGAAACGCTCCAGCGTGACGGCCGCATAACGCACCGGGAAATGTTCGGCAAACACCGCGACGGCAGTATCAAGACGGTGGAGGTCTCGGTCGAGCCGATTGACCTGAACGGCCTCGATTGCCTGCTGCTGACCGCCCGCGATATCAGCTTGCTGAAGGAAGCCCAGGCGCAGATCCAGCACCTGGCCTACCACGACTCGCTGACCAACCTGCCCAACCGCGCCCTACTCATGGACCGCCTGACCCAGCAGATCGCCCTGCTCAAGCGCCACGACCTGCGCGGCGCCCTGCTGTTTCTCGATCTCGACCACTTCAAGCACATCAACGACTCGCTCGGCCACCCGGTCGGCGACAGCGTGCTCAAACTGATCACCGCTCGCCTGGAAGCCAGCGTACGCTTGGAAGATACGGTCGCCCGCCTCGGCGGTGACGAGTTCGTTATCCTGCTCTCCGGCCTCGAGGGCAAACGCTCGGCCGTCACCCGCCAGGCCCACATGGTCGCGGAGAAACTGCGCAAGCTGCTGGCCGAACCCATGCTCATCGACGGCCATCGCCTGCAGGTCACACCGAGCATCGGCATCGCCCTGATCCCTGACCACGGCGCCACTCCGGCCGACCTGCTGAAACGCGCCGACATCGCCCTCTATCGCGCCAAGGACTCCGGGCGCAATACCGTCCAGCTGTTCCGGCGGACCATGCAGGAAGCCGCCAGCGAACGGTTACGCCTGGAAAATGACCTGCGCCAGGCTCTGGCGCGCGGCGAGTTCGAGCTGTATTTCCAGGCCCAGGCGGATGCCCGCTCCGGCCAGATCATCGGCGCCGAGGTACTCCTGCGCTGGCTCCACCCAACCCTTGGCCCGCAGTCACCGGCACTGTTCATCCACGTGCTGGAGGAAAGCGGATTGATCCTCGAAGTGGGTGGCTGGGTGCTCGCCGAAGCCTGCCATGCCTGCGCGCAATTGCTCGAAGAAGGGCTGATCGATGCACAGAACTTCAGCCTGTGCGTCAACATCAGCCCGCGCCAGTTCCGCCATAACGACTTTGTCGAGCGCGTGGAATGCAGCCTGCGCAGTAGCACCTTACCCAGACCGATGCTCAAGCTGGAAATCACCGAAGGCATTGTCATCCAGAACATCGAGGACACCATTGCCAAGATGAATCGCCTGAAGAAGCTCGGCGTCAGCTTCGCCATGGACGATTTTGGCACGGGCTATTCCTCGCTGACCTACCTCAAACGCCTGCCGGTGGACCTGCTGAAGATCGACCAATCCTTCGTCCGCGACGCCCCCCATGACGCCAACGATGCTGAAATCATTCGCGCCATCGTCGCCATGGCACGCAGCCTGGGCCTGGAGATCATTGCCGAAGGCGTCGAGCAACAGGAACAGCTGGATTTTCTCGAACAACAGGGCTGCCACCTGTACCAGGGCTACCTGTTCAGCAAGCCGCTGCCATTGCCCGAATTCCGTGCCCTGCTGGCACACACTCGACAGCGTCCGGCGGCGTCCTGAAGGGCCGCGCAGCGAAACACCTGCGCCACGACGCCGACCGCGCCCAGACCGCCCCGGAGACCCGCCCTATGCGTAAAGTCATGCTGATCACCGGCGCCAGCCGCGGCATCGGTGCTGCCACCGCCAGGCTGGCAGCGGCCCAGGGCTATGCCCTTTGCCTCAATTACCACCAGCACAGCCAGGCCGCCGAGACGCTGGCGGACCAAATCGTCGCGGCTGGCGGACAGGCCATCGCCGTGCAGGCCGACGTTGCCGATGAAGCTCAGGTACTGCGGCTGTTCGCCAGCCTCGACCGGCACTTCGGCCGCCTCGACGTGCTGGTCAACAACGCCGGCATACTGGAGCAGCAGATGCGCCTCGAACAGATGGACCTCGGCCGCTGGCAGCGAGTCTTCGCCGTCAACGTATTCGGCAGCTTTCTCTGTGCCCGCGAGGCGGTGAATCGCATGTCGACCCGCCGTGGCGGCAGTGGCGGTGCCATCGTCAACCTGTCGTCGGTGGCCGCCCGCCTCGGCGCGCCCGGCGAATACATCGACTATGCCGCCGCCAAAGGCGCCATCGACAGCCTGACCCTGGGCCTGGCCAAGGAAGTCGCCGGCGACGGCATTCGGGTCAATGCCGTGCGCCCCGGGGTGATCGACACCGAGATCCACGCCAGCGGCGGCGAACCGGCACGGGTCGCCCGGGTCAGCCCGAGCGTACCCATGGGCCGCGGCGGCCTGGCCGAGGAAGTCGCCCAGGCGATTCTCTGGCTGGCCAGCGAACAGGCGTCCTACACCAGCGGCGCCCTGCTGGATGTCAGCGGCGGACGCTGAGCACGCCGCCAGCATCTGTCCTGCAGGCGCCAACTTGCTGGTTCCTGCAGGCGCCTTGTTCTCAAGCGATGGTCCATTGTTCCTGGCGCGAGGCAATCGGAACATCGACGCCAAGCAAGGCATCGATCCGCAGGCAATCGTTCTCCCGACGCAGCGAATTGAACAACGCGAACGCCTCGGGATAGCTGCGGGTAAGCATCGCCAGCCATTGCTTCAGGCGCCCCGGGGCATAGCGCGGGGACATCTTGCGCCGTGCCTGCTGCCAGAAATCGGCGAGCAAGGGCTGCAACGCGGCCCAGTCCATTGCAACCACGGTCTGTCCGGCCCGCGCCGCGGCGATCTGCCGGGCCAGGTCCGGCCGCGCCACCAGCCCGCGGCCGAGCATGATGTTCTCGACGCCACTGATTTCACGGCAGCGCCGCCAGTCGTCCAGCGTCCACACCTCGCCATTGGCGAACACCGGCACCTTGACCACCTCTTGCACCCGCGCCACCCACTCCCAATGCGCCGGCGGCTTGTAGCCCTCGACCTTGGTCCGCGCATGCACCACCAGCTGCGAGGCCCCGCCCTCGGCCAGGGCCTCGGCGCACTCCAGGGCGTAGTCCTTGTGATCGAACCCCAGGCGCATCTTGGCCGTTACCGGAATCCCGGCCGGCACCGTACGGCGCACCTCGCGGACGATGGCATGGAGCAGTTCCGGCTCTTTCAATAACACCGCGCCGCCACGGGACTTGTTCACGGTTTTCGCCGGGCAGCCGAAATTGAGGTCGATCACCGGCGCGCCGAGGCCACAGGCAAAGGCGGCGTTATCCGCCAGGCACTGCGGATCAGAACCAAGAAACTGCACACGCACTGGCGTACCGGCCGCCGTTCGCGCAGCACTGAACAGTTCCGGCGCCAGCTTCTGATAGGTCGAGGCGGGCTGCACCCGCTCGGTGACACGAATAAACTCGGTCACGCACCAGTCGATGCCGCCGACCCGGGTCAGCACATCGCGAAGGATTTCATCGACCAATCCTTCCATCGGTGCAAGGGCGATCTGCATAGCAACATTCTCGAAAAAACGTCGCGTAGTTTACGCGGCGAATTGCCCTGAATGAAATGCCCGCCAAGACAGGCACCACCCAGCGAGATGGAACGCCGCCGGTATCAGGGAGTCCACTATCGGGACACAAAAATGCCCCGGAGGACGAACATGCGCATCCTGATACTGCTCGCCAGCCTGTACAGCAGTCTCGGCCTGAGCCATGCAGAGGCACTGGCGCCAGGTGCAGCCGGACAGCAGCCCGCAGCCGAAGAAATGGCCAAATTGATCATCGGTCGCGACCACAAGGTGCCGAACGCCTGCGCTGTCGAACTGCTTGTGGAGAAGAAGCCAGTGGCACAACTGCCGACCGGAAAAACGGTGAGCCTGGATGTGCCGGCCGGCACGCTCTACCTCAGGGCTCGACTGAAGCCAGCTGACAATTGCGATGCAGCCGGCCTGGCCAGCGGCCAGTCGGTTCTGCTCGAACCCGGAGAGACCCGGCAGTACCTGGTAATGCTCGACAACAACGCATTGTTCCTGGCCCCGCAACTGCACTAACGGCGCGAGTCAGAGCTCCAGCGGAAAGGGGAGCTGCAAAGCACGGCCGTAGCCTTCGACGAACTCGACCGGCATGCGCTTGGGCTTGCCACTGGACAGTTCGATGCAGACAAAGGTGGTCTTGGCCCGCAACAAGGTGATGCCATCCGCTGGACGGATCAACTGAAAGCGCCGATCCATCTTCAGACGCTGATCCGACTCGACGATCCAGGTGGCCATCTGCAGCTCCTGATCCTCATAAGCGCTGGCCAGGTAATCGATCTCATGGCGCAGCACCGCCATGGCACGGTCGAGGCGCCGGTATTCGGCCAGGTCCAGGCCCAGGTATTGCGAGTGGCGCCAGGCGCAGCGCTCCAGCCAGCTGACATAGACCGCATTATTGACATGCCCAAGGCCATCTATGTCGTCGGCAACCACGTTGACGTCGAGCACAAATGGATTAGCCAGGTCCCACCTCATCGCGACTGCTCCGGATTGCCGCTCAGCGCGCACGCAAGCACGGCAAAAGACGGCAGCCAGCCCCACACGGGCAGCGCTTGATTGATCCTCGCCATCGGGCTCATGGGCTTGCTCCTGAATCTTCAAATGATGGACTGCCAGGTTGGCTGGCGCCCCATTCTAGGCGCTAAAGGCGCAGCAACTCCATGCCGCACACGCCAGTTCCCCCGCGTGCCTGAAAGAATCCACAGCCTGCGCGCGACTAATCGGCCTAAAGTATTTTGGTAAATCGGCCGAAGCCACTAGGCTATGACCCCGCAGGCCATGTGGACATCGACCTGCGCCGCGTCATCAAGACCGTCACTGACCCGAGAGCCGTGCACTTTGATTGCAACCTTACGCCTGTTGCTGTTGTTACTCCTGCCCACCCTAAGCCAGGCGGGCGTCCTGACCCTGACCGCTGCAGAGCACGTCGTGCTGCCGGGGCCTTTCATGCAGGTCTGGCAAGATCCGCAAAAGCAGGCAGATATTGATGATGTACGCAGCCTGCCCGACTCAGCCTGGCAGCCGGTTGCCCGCCGCGATGCCAGCTTCGGCTACAGCGGCAGCGCCTACTGGCTGCGCCTGCAACTGCATAACCCCGAACCCCGCAACATGGACTGGGTACTGCTGATCGCTAACCCGCTGCTGGACTACCTCGATGCCTATGGCCTGGATGGCGAGCAGGTCTACCGCGCTGGCGATCAGCGTCCGTTCGCCGCGCGTTGGATCGAGCACCGGCAACTGCTGCTACCGCTACACTTGGCCGCCGGGGAAAGCCGCGAACTGATCCTGCGCATGCAGACAGAAGGTTCGGCCAACCTCAGCGCCAGCCTGATGACGAGCGCAACCTTCGACCGCCATGAACAACGCATGCTGCTCCTGCAGGGCCTGTTCTTCGGCGCGCTGGCGGCGCTGTTCGTCTACAACCTGTCGATCTTCGTCATCACCCGCGACCGCGACTACCTCTGGTACAGCCTGTTCGTCGCCAGCTTCGGCGGCTACCAGTTCATCCAGCTCGGCTTCGCCCTGCAATGGCTCTGGCCGCAAGCGCTTGACTGGCACCAGCTGAGTTTCCCGCTCAGCTCGGCAGTGGCCACCCTGTTCGGAATCCTGTTCGCCTACGGCGTGCTCGACCTCCGGCACGCATCGCCGCGCTACACGCAGATCGTGCACGTGCTGCTGGGCTGCACCTGGCTGGTCATCGGCCTGTCCTTGTTCGCGCCCTACCAGATGGCACTGTTCGGCGGTTTCGCCCTGGTCATCGTCTGCGCCGCACTCGCCTGCCTGTTCACCCTGTTGCGCTGGCGCGAGGGCTATAAACCCGCCCGCCTGTTCGCCATCGGCTGGTTCGTGCTGATCAGCGCCAGCCTGTTCAGCATCCTCAGCGGCACCGGCTTGATCGCCAATTCGCTGCTGACCCTGCACGCACAACAGATCGGCGGACTGATCGAGCTGGTGGTGTTCTCCATCGCCCTGGCCGTGCGCATCCGTCAGGCGCAGCACGCCCAACGCCTGGCCCAGACGCAACTGCTCGCCCAGGAGCAACAGCTGAGCGTGGAACAAGCCAGGAGCCTGAGCCTGCAACGCCAGCTCAACGAGGGCTTGGAGATCCGCGTCAAGGAGCGCACAGCGGAACTGGAACAAGCCCTGAAGGCACTGTCCGGCGCCCATCAGCAACTGTCCGAGCAGAACCGTCGGGACAGCCTGACCGGCCTGCTCAACCGCCAGACCCTCAACGAAGAGTTGCATCGAAGCCTGGCCCAGGCCGTGCGCAGCCGGCGCCCTATGGCCATCCTGATGATGGACCTTGACCACTTCAAGCAGATCAACGATCACTATGGCCATCTAGCCGGCGATGCCTGCCTACACCACGCTGCCCAACGCCTGCAGCAACGCTTGCGCGCCGGCGACCTGCTCGCCCGTTTCGGCGGCGAAGAGTTCGTCGCCGTACTCAACGATACCGATCAGGCCGGCGCCCATGACCTCGCGGAACAGCTGCGTGCTGATCTGGCCCGCCATCCCTGCACCTATCAAGGCCAGACCATCGACCTGACCACCAGCATCGGGGTGTGGGCCGGGCTACCCGCCAGTGCGGACAGCGAACAGCTGCTACAGCAGGCCGACCAGGCCCTCTATCGCGCCAAGGCAGCCGGCCGCAATCGCGTGGAAAGCTATGAAGCCAGCTCACTTGACGAGGTCTGACGCAGCGCCGCCAATAGCTGCATAACCGCCTGCACCAGCTGCGGGTCAGACAAGACCCGCTGGTGCCCGCCCTGCTCGAGACGCAACAAGCGGCTGTCGAACCAGGCCTCATGGATCGCCTGCGCCTCGCCATAGGGCACAACCGGGTCATCGGCGGCGTGCACGATCAACCCTGGAAAATCCAGCTGGTAACGCGTCACATCGAGATGCCCGGCCGGCATGCCGGCCTTTTCCTCGACCAGGCGGACGAAATGCGCCCCTGCCCGGGCAGGCAAGCCCATATAGCGGGCGAAAAGCCGCAGCATGGTGAGAATCCGGCTCGGCGCCGCGATGCTGACCACGGCGCCGGCACGCAAGCCCATCTGCGTCGCCAGCAAGGCGCTGGCGCCGCCCATCGAATGGCCGATCACCGCCTGCAGTGGCGGCAATTCTCCGGCGGCCTCGAGCAGGGCGCGGGCGAACACCACCACATTTGCCTCCTGCCCCGGCGAGCGTCCATGCGCGGGGGCATCCAGGGCAACCACACCGTAGCCGGCCTGCACCAGGGCCTTGATCAGCTCGGCGAACTGGGTCGGCCGGCCTTCCCAGCCATGCATCAACAGCACCGTCGGACCACTGCCCCAGCGCAATGCCGAAAGCCCGAAACGCAGGGTGATGCGCTCGGCCTGAGCCAGCAGCGGCAGCTCCCAATCCCGCGGCGGCAACTCGCGCGGCGTCATGAACTGGCGACGCATCTTGCTTGCCACTGCCTGCGGCGCCACCCAGCCGACGGTGGCATTGAACCCACGAACCCAGCTCAAATTGCTCATTGCCCTTCTCCTCAAACGATCGCCGTCTTGGCGGCACGCAGAACGCGGTCAGACAACTCGCCGGGACCCAGCGCCCGCGCCAGCGCCAACCCCCCAACCATCAAGGCGATATCGGCAAGCACGCGGGGAGCGTCCTCGGGGCTTGCCGACAATTGCGCCACCATTAACTCCAGATGCTCGGCCAGGGCCGTACGAAAGCCCTCGGGTAGACGCGTCAGCTCGCCCAGCGAACTCGGTAGCGGGCAGGCATGCTCGGTCGCATCGCGGTGCTTGCGTGACAGGTAGAACGCTGCGATCAGCGCCCGCCGCTCGTCGGCTGGCAGATCGCTCTCCACCTGCTTAATCAACTCGCGGCGCTGACCGAGCAGCTGCCTGAACGCTTCCAGCATCAGCGCATCCTTGCTCGCAAAGTGCGCATAGAAACCGCCCACGGTCAGCCCGGCAGCCCCCATCACCTCACCGACACTCGGTTCGGCGGGGCCGCGCTGCACCAATGCGGCACTGGCCGCAGAAAGAATGCGTTCACGGGTTTGGGCTTTCTTGTCGTTCATGCTCACCTCCAAAATATTACGATTGAAATATTATGCTCGTAATAAATTTAAGCAAGCAGAAAACCGTACCGCTGGTCGGGCTGAATGATCGAAAGGAAAGCCGAAGCCAAAAAACAAAAGGGCCACTCCGCAAAGAATGACCCTTTAAAGTCCCGCAGAGCGGGCAAAAATGGCGTCCCCTAGGGGACTCGAACCCCTGTTACCGCCGTGAAAGGGCGGTGTCCTAGGCCACTAGACGAAGGGGACGTAACCTTCGATGAATAAGGCCAGCTTTACGCTGGCCTTATCGTGGAAATTGGTGGAGATAAACGGGATCGAACCGTTGACCTCTTGCATGCCATGCAAGCGCTCTCCCAGCTGAGCTATACCCCCAGATTTATCGCCTCTCGGCTCACAACCCCAACGGAGCTGCTTTTTAAATAGTGGCGTCCCCTAGGGGACTCGAACCCCTGTTACCGCCGTGAAAGGGCGGTGTCCTAGGCCACTAGACGAAGGGGACGCAAATACCCTTCAAAACTCAGCCAACTCGAGAGCTGACTGTGGCAAGCCTTTCGGCTTTGAGATTGGTGGAGCTAGACGGGATCGAACCGTCGACCTCTTGCATGCCATGCAAGCGCTCTCCCAGCTGAGCTATAGCCCCATCTCAAGGACGGGGCGCATGTTAAGAGCGCGCCCCTCTACTGTCAACAAAATTTTTATCTATAGCTGCATTCTTTATGCTGACAGAACAACCACTTACCCTATCTCAATCGACAACATGGCGGTCCGAGCGGGATAACAGGCTGCTTAGACGATGGATGCCAGCAGCTTTTCCCACTCCTTATTTTCCTTCTTCGACACACCACCGAGCAACTCGATAGCCTGGCGCAGGCGGAAACGGGTGAGGTCCGGGCCGATAATTTCCATCGCATCGAGTACCGATACCGAGCTGGCCTGACCGGTTATCGCGGCGAACATCAGCGGCATGGCGTCACGCAGTTTCAGCTGCAGATGCTCGACCACCGCCTGGATGCAAGCGGTGATCCTGTCCTTTTCCCACTGACGCAGCGCCTCCAGCTTCCACAGGATCAACTGCATGACCTGACGCACCTGGTCTGGCGCCAGCTTCTTGTGCTCGAACAACTTGGCGTCGGGGTTGACGCCACCGGCGAAGAAGAAACTGGCCAGCGGCGCGATCTGACTGAAGGTCTCGACCCGTCCCTGTACGTGCGGGGCGATCTTCATCATGTAGTCCGAGTTGAATGCCCACTGCTGCGCGCCAGCGGCAAACTCCTCGACGCTCAGTTCGCGCATCCACTGACCATTGAGCCAGGACAGCTTCTCCAGGTCGAAGATCGGCCCACCCAGGGACACCCGCTGGATATCGAAGTGTTCAATCATCTCGGCGAGGCTGAACTTCTCACGCTCGTCGGGCATCGACCAGCCCATGCGCCCGAGGTAGTTGAGCATCGCCTGGGGCAGAAAGCCCATGCGTTCGTAGAAAGTGATCGAGGTCGGGTTCTTGCGCTTGGACAGCTTGCTCTTGTCAGGATTGCGCAGCAGCGGCATGTAGCACAGCTGCGGCTGTTCCCAGCCGAAGTACTCGTAGAGCAGGATCAGCTTGGGCGCCGACGGCAACCACTCTTCACCGCGCAATACATGAGTGATCCCCATCAGGTGATCGTCGACCACGTTGGCCAGGAAGTAGGTCGGCAGGCCATCGGTCTTCATCAGCACCTGCATGTCCATGCGATCCCAAGGGATTTCGACCTCGCCGCGGAGCATGTCCGGCACCACGCAGACGCCCTCGGTCGGCACTTTCATGCGCACCACGTTGGGCTCACCAGCCGCCAGGCGCTGCTGCACTTCATCAGCGGGCAAATGCATGCAGTGACCGTCGTAACGCGGCGTCTGCTTGGCTTCCATCTGCTCGGCACGCACCTGATCCAGGCGCTCGGCGCTGCAGAAACAGTGGAAGGCATGACCCTTGGCCACTAGTTCGGCGCTGTACTTCTGGTAGATATGCCCACGCTCGCTCTGCCGATACGGGCCGTGCGGGCCGCCGACATCCGGGCCTTCGCTCCATTCGATACCGAGCCAGCGCAGGGCATCATAAATCTGCTGCTCCGACTCGCGGGTCGAACGCACCTGGTCGGTGTCCTCGATACGCAAAATGAACTCGCCACCGTGCTGACGGGCAAAGCACAGGTTGAACAAGGCGATATAGGCAGTGCCTACATGCGGATCGCCGGTGGGCGATGGCGCGATACGGGTGCGGACGGTGGTCATGGAGAGTCTCGAAGAATTGAAGCGGAAATCGATTAAGGCGCCGATATTAACAGGCCTGCCGCTGCTGGCTCCAGCCGCAGCCCATGTCCGACCGGCAAGCAAGCCATTAGAAAATCGAGAAAGGTTTTCACCTTCATCGCCTGGAACCGCCTGGAAGGATAGACCGCATAGAGTTCGCCGACAGGCAGCCGAGCAGCCGGCAACAACTGCACCAAACGGCCAGCCTGCAGCGCCTCCTGACAGATCATGCTCGGCAGCGCGGCAATTCCGGCACCAGCCAGCACTGCCTCGCGGGCAAAGGTGATGTTGTTGCTTGTCAGTACGCGCTGGCAGGGAATGCTCTCACCAAGCAACGGCCAGTAACGCGGCGAGTCGTGTGGCAGCAGGACAGCCCGGTGATCGACTAACTCCAGCACAGTGAGCGGCGTGCCATGATCGACGAGGTAGTCTGGACTGGCGCACAGTACCCGCTCGGTTTCGAAGAGCTTGCGCGCCACCAGCGTCGAGTCTTGCGGCTGGCCTACCAGGATGACGATATCCACCCCCTCCTCCACCGGGTCCACAGGCCGCGAGGTCAGTTCCACTTCCGCGCTGATCTGCGGGTACTGACGCATGAAGTTGCCCAACACCCGACCGAGAAATAGCTGACCGAACTCAATCGGCGCACTGATCCGCAACAAGCCGGACGGCGCCTGTTGCAACTGCATGACCGCCTGCTCGGCTTCGGCGAAATCCAGCATGATCTGCCGACAACGTTCGAAATAGGCTTGACCGACCTCGGTCAGGCGCAACTTGCGCGTGGTGCGATTGAGCAGACGTACACCGAGTCGCTCCTCCAGCAGGGCGATGCGGCGGCTGACAGTGGACTTCTGCATGCCCAATCCCTGGGCCGCCAGGGTAAAGCTGTGGCACTCGACCACACGGGTAAAGATCAGCGCATCATCCAGCCCCATGATTGTTCCCCATAAGCAACAAAGTTTCCGAAGTCTAACGACTACAGCCAGGAAAGGAACGCTGCTAGATTCGCTGATACTTTTGCCCGAGCTTCGAGCGCCTGCCATGCCTGCCCAACTGCAACGTCGACTCCTCATATTTCTGGTCGTACTCGGCCTGATCACTGCGGCCTTCTCCGCCCGCTGGCTGCTCGTCGAGCGCTATCTCGAAAGCACCGACAATGCCTATGTGCAGGGTGAGATCACCCGCGTCTCCAGCCAGCTTGGCGCGCGCATAGAGCAGGTCTTGGTGCGGGACAACCAGCACGTGGCACAAGGCGACCTCCTGGTGGTTCTGGAAAGCGCCGACTTCGAACTGGCGCAGCAGCGCGCCCTCGCTACCCTGGCCACCCGCGAGGCGGAGTTGGCCCAGGCCCGCAGCAAGCTCCAGCAGCAGGCAAGCCTGATCGCCTCCAGTCAGGCCGATGTCGCGGCCAGCCAAGCAACCCTCAGTCGGACCCAGATCGACCTGAACCGGGCGCAGACCCTGCGCAAACCCGGCTATGTCTCCGAAGAACGGGTGACTACCCTGGCCGCCGACAGCCGCATAGCGCGCTCACAGGTGAGCAAGGCGCAGGCGGACCTTGAGGTCCAGCGCCAGCAAATCAACACCCTCGATGCCCAGATCAAGAGCCTGGACGCGCAGATCGCCAGCGCCCGCGCCGACCTGGCCCAGGCTGAACTCAACCTCGCGCGTACCGAGATCCACGCCCCCATCAGCGGCTTTATCGGCCAGCGTGCTGCACGCAACGGCCAGGTCGTGCAGCCTGGCGCCTACCTGCTGTCACTGGTGCCAGACCAGGACATCTGGGTCCAAGCCAATTTCAAGGAGACCCAGATCAGCCGCATGCGAGCTGGACAAAGCGCCGAACTGACTTTCGACAGCTTCCCCGACACCCCCATCGAGGCCCGGGTCGACAGCCTGTTCGCCGCCTCGGGCGCCCAGTTCAGCCTGCTGCCACCGGACAACGCCACCGGCAACTTCACCAAGGTGGTCCAGCGCTTCCCGATCAAACTGACCTTCGCCGTGGACAATCCGCTCCAGGGCCTGATTCGTCCGGGCATGTCGGTAGAGGTCAAGGTCGACATCCAGGCCGACCTCCAGCATGGCGGCTGATGCGCTGATTCGCCCCACTGGCGAACCCAGCCGGCGCGACTGGATCGCGGTGATGAGCGCCCTGCTCGGCGCCTTCATGGCGGTGCTGGACATCCAGATCACCAACTCCTCGCTCAAGGATATCCAGGGTGCGTTGTCGGCCACCCTGGAGGAAGGCTCGTGGATCTCCACCTCCTACCTGGTTGCCGAAATCATCATGATTCCGATGACCGCCTGGCTGGTCCAGCTGCTCTCCGCGCGACGCCTGGCGGTGTGGGTATCCATAGGGTTCCTGGCGGCCTCACTGCTCTGCTCGATGGCCTGGAGCCTGGAGAGCATGATTGTGTTCCGCGCCCTGCAGGGTTTTACCGGCGGCGCACTGATCCCCCTGGCGTTCACCCTGATCCTGATCAAACTGCCCGAGCACCATCGCGCCAAAGGCATGGCACTGTTCGCCCTGACAGCGACCTTCGCCCCGTCCATCGGGCCGACCCTGGGCGGCTGGCTCACGGAAAACTTCGGCTGGAAATACATCTTCTATATCAACGTGCTGCCTGGCCTGCTGATGATCGCCGGGCTGCTCTACGGTCTGGAAAAGAAAGCGCCGCACTGGGAGCTGCTGAAAACCAGCGACTATGCCGGCATTCTCACCCTCGGCCTGGGCCTGGGTTGCCTGCAGGTGTTTCTTGAGGAAGGCCATCGCAAGGATTGGCTGGGGTCCAGCCTGATCGCCGGGCTCGGCAGCATCGCGGCAATCAGCCTGGTGCTGTTCATCATCCTACAAGTCTCGCGGCCCAACCCGTTGATCAACCTCGGCGTGCTGCGCGAGCGCAACTTCGGCCTGTCGAGCATCTCCAGCGTCGGCCTGGGCATGGGTCTGTACGGTTCCATCTATGTACTGCCGCTGTATCTGGCGCAGATCCAGGGCTACAACGCCCTGCAGATCGGCGAGGTGATCATGTGGATGGGCATTCCGCAGTTATTCCTGATCCCCCTGGTGCCACTGCTGATGAAAGTGGTCACGCCGAAGATGCTCTGCGCCCTGGGTTTCGGCCTGTTCGGCGCCGCCAGCTTCGCCTCCGGCGTGCTCAATCCGGACTTCGCCGGCGAGCAGTTCAATCATATCCAGCTGATCCGCGCCCTCGGCCAGCCACTGGTGATGGTGACCATTTCGCTGATCGCCACCGCCTACGTGCTGCCGCAGGATGCCGGCTCGGCCTCGAGCCTGTTCAACATCTTGCGCAACCTCGGCGGTGCCATCGGCATCGCCCTGCTGGCGACCCTGCTCGACAGCCGCGCCAAGGTCTATTTCGACTACCTGCGCGAGGCCCTGGTGCCGAGCAACCCGCAGGTCGCCGAGCGCCTGGCGCTGCTGAGCGAGAAACTGGGCAGCGAGCAGGCGGCCTTGGCCGAACTGAGCGAGATCACCCATCAGCAGGCGGCGATCATGGCCTACAACGATGCCTTCCACTGCATCGGTATCGCCCTCGCCACCAGCATGCTGGCCGTGTTGCTGACCCGCCGCCTACCTGCCGGCACCACCGGTGGCGCGGTGCATTGATCCTGGCGTTCAGCGCACAGTGCCACGCAACGCCGCTACCTGTGCCTGCAACAGCTGCCGGTCGGCCTGTTCGGCGCCGAGCGGCGCGCCCGCCACCAGCTTGATCCGCGACCACAGACGCCGGAAGAAGCGCTTGTGCGGATCTCGACTGAAAAAGCTGCCCCACAGGCCTTGCAGCGCCATGGGAATCACCGGCACCGGATTTTCCTCGAGGATGCGTTCGATGCCGCTCTTGAACTCGTTGATCTGGCCATCAGCGGTCAACTTGCCCTCCGGGAAGATGCACACCAACTCGCCGTTGCGCAGGTATTCGGCAATTTTCTTGAACGCCGCGTCGTAGATCAGCAGATCCTCACTGCGCCCGGCAATCGGCACGGTGCCGGCGGTGCGGAAGATGAAATTGAGCACTGGCAGGTTGTAGATCTTGTAGTACATGACGAAGCGCACCGGCCGGCGTACCGCCCCGCCGATCAGCAGCGCGTCGACGAAGGACACGTGGTTGCACACCAATACCGCCGGACCCTCCTCGGGGATGGCATCCAGCCCCTGATGCTCGACCCGGTACATCGAGTGACCGAGCAGCCAGATCAGGAAGCGCATGCTGAACTCGGGGACGAGCTTGAAGATGTAGCTGTTGACCGCGACATTCATCAAGGAAATCGCCAGGAACAATTGCGGAATCGACAGCTCGGCGACACTGAGAAAGAGGATCGAGACAAGCGCCGAAACCACCATGAACAGCGCGTTGAGGATGTTGTTCGCGGCAATCACCCGCGCCCGCTCGTGTTCCGCGGTGCGCGACTGGATCAGCGCATACAGCGGCACTATGTAGAAGCCGCCGAACAGGCCGATACCGAGAATCGAGGAAAGTACCCACCAGGCCTGGCCGTATCCCAGCACCGCCAGCCAGTCGTGGGCCTGGATGCCCTGCGGAAAGCCGCCCGAGTGCCACCAGAGCAGCACACCGAACAGGGTCAGACCGATCGAGCCGAACGGCACCAGGCCGATCTCCACCTTGTGCCCGCTCATGCGCTCGCACAGCATCGACCCCAGCGCGATGCCCAGCGAGAACACGGTGAGAATCAGGGTCACCACGCTTTCGTCCCCGTACAGCCACTGCTTGGCATAGGCCGGGATCTGGGTCAGGTAGACCGCACCGAGAAACCAGAACCAGGAGCTGCCGACCAACGAGCGCGAGACCGAAGGGCGTTGCTCGGCCAGGCCCAGGCGCATGATGCGCCAGGACTGGCGGAAGATATTCCAGTCCAGCATCAACTCAGGCAGCGCCGCATGGGCGCGGGGAATGCCGCGACTGGCCAGATAGCCAAGCACCGCCACCGTGACCACGGTACCGGCGACCAGGCTGGCGTAGCCGCTGTTGGCCATCATGATGCCGGCGCCGATGGTGCCGGCGAGAATGGCCAGGAAGGTGCCCATCTCGACCAGCGCGTTGCCGCCGACCAACTCCTCTTCGTGCAGGTGCTGCGGCAGGATCGAATACTTCACCGGACCGAACAGCGCCGACTGGGTGCCCATGCAGAACAGCACGGCGAGCATCAGCGGCAGGTTGCCCAGCAGCACCCCGGCGGCGCCGGCCAGCATGATCAGGATCTCGGCGAACTTGATCGCCCGGATCAGGCTGTCCTTGGCGAACTTCTCACCGAACTGCCCGCCGAGCGCGGAAAACAGGAAGAACGGCAGGATGAACAGCAGCGCGCAGAGATTGACCAGCAGACTGCTGTCCGCGCTGGAGCTGAGCTTGTAGAGGATGGCGAGGATCAGCGACTGCTTGAAGATGTTGTCATTGAAGGCGCCCAGCAGCTGGGTGAGGAAAAACGGCAGGAAACGCCTTGTACCGAGCAGGCTGAATTGCGAGTGTTGGGTCATCGTCCATGTACCTGGCAGTAGGGCCGTGCAGGGCCGGGAATTCCACAAGCGCCTCGGCGCCGGTCCAGCATTGGACTGCAACAAGCCCTGGCAAAGCCACAACGATCGACGACTTTTGCCAGGCTTGCGGCAAAACCGCCGCAACGGGTGTGAAAGTATCGAGCGCCAACGCGAGGCCACCTCCAGGCGTTCGCGGCAAGGCGCGCTGCGGACGTTTGCAGACGGCCGCAGTAGGTGGGTGTTTTTTCACCAGCGCTCAGAGCGGCAACTGGCCCATGGCCCAGCGCATCAGGAAGAACAGCAGCAGACCGCCGCCGATGGTCGTCAGCAAATGCCGGGTGATGGCGGCGATGGCGATAGTCGCCAGCCCCGCCCACAGGTAGGCGTTGTCCAGGCGCAACGCCCAGTGCTGACCATCCGGCAGCAACATGCCCGGCAGCACGATGGCGGTCAGCACCGCGGTCGGCACAAAATGCAGGCCCTGACGTACCAACGGCGGGAAGCGCAAATCGGGAAAGGCGAACAGGCTGTAGCGAATCGAAAAGGTGATCGCCAACATGCCGAGGATTAGCCACCAGTTATCCATCAGGCCAGCTCCTCTTCGAACCGTTCATTACGCCGCTCCAGCAGCACGCCCACGACGATCCCGCTGAACGCCGCAGCCAGCAAGCCGAGCTTGTACGGCCAGGCATGGCAGGCCAGCGCCACCGCACCGGCCACCAGCGCCGCCGCTACTTGCGGGCGATTGCGCAACATGGGGACGACGATGCCGATAAAGGTCGCCAGCATGGCGAAGTCCAACCCCCAGGCGGCCAGGTTCGGCACGCGCTGGCCAAACAGCACGCCGATCAGGGTGCACAGTTGCCAGTTCAGGTACATGGCCAGGGCCGCCCCGAGAAAGTACCAGTGCTTGTGCGCCAAGCTGTCCGCCGCGGTGTAGCGCTGGAGCACCACCGCGTAGGCCTCGTCGGTCAGCCAGAAGGCCAGCGGCATGCGCCAACGCTTGGGCAGATGACGGACAAAGGGCTGCAGGCTGGCGCTGTACAGGGCGTGGCGCAGGTTGACCACCAGGGTGGTGAGCAGCAACACGACCAGGCCGGTACCGGCGCCAAGCAAGCTGATGGCGATGAACTGCGCCGAACCGGCGAACACCAGCAACGACATGCCGAGGGTCTGCCAGGGGCTCAGGCCGGCGGCGCCGGCCAGGCTACCGAAGATGATGCCGAAGGGCATGGCGCCAAGCAGCATCGGCAGCATGTCGCGGGCGCCCTGGGCAAATTCGTGTTGACGGGACATGGAGCCTCCTTGGGCTGCGCAGGTTACACCGCAGCTCGAAGACGGTCTTGAACGATCTTGCGCAGTCAAACAGTGACGGGGCGCCTGCATGGGGCCTGAGCGGCCGGGCGGCGCAAGCTGAGTTTCGCGAAGCCCAACACCCTTATTTTGTTGGGCTTCGTTTCTCAGCGCCAACCTACGATTTGCAGCCAATTGCCATTCTCGGACAGGCCGCTAGAAAACCACCGCGAAATCATTGCCAGGATGACTTCGACCCGTAGGGTGTGCGGGGCCGCCTAGGCCGCGCGCACCAAATACCCGTCAACGGTGCGCAGAGCGCACCCTACGCGGGGAGGCCGCAGCAGGCCTTGCGGTAGGCGCCCGGGCCGACGCCATAGGTCTGCTTGAATTGCCGGCTCAGGTGGCTCTGGTCGGCGAAGCCCAGCTGCATAGCCACGCTCAGGGGCGCGCAGCCGGTTTTCAGCAGGCCACGCGCCCGCTCCAGGCGCCGCTGCATCAACCAGGCATGCGGCGGCAAGCCGGTGGCGCGACGAAATACCCGGGCGAAATGAAACGGCGAGAGATTGACCACGGCCGCCAATTGCTCCAGCGACGGCGGGTCGCACAACTGACTGGCCAATAGTTCCTTGCCCAGCGCCACGGCGCGCGGCTCCTGAGCGACGCCTCCCGGTGACGGTAGGCGCGCATAGCGCTGCAGCAACTCGAGAATCACTTCACGCCAGAGGGTCTGGCGCTGCAGGGTGCAGGCCTGCGACTCCTCCAGCAGTCGGTGCAGCGCACTCAAACGCGACGCCAAAGCCGGGTCCTGGTGCACGGCATCGTGGAACATTGGCGGCGCGGCATGGGGCAAATCGAGTTCGACCAACAGCGTCTCAAGCGTACCGGGCGGCGGGTAGAACACCCGGTACTGCCAGCCCTGCTCGACGCCCTTGGAGCCGGTGTGCACTTCGTCCGGGTTGAGCAGGGCGATGCTGCCAGCACCCGCCAGGTGCTCGACGCCGCGATAGCGATAACGTTCGGCACCGGCTTCAAGCACGGCGATCACATGACTGTCATGCACATGCGGAGCAAAACGGTGCTCGATAAAACGCGCGGACAACAGCTCCAGCCCGTGCAAATCTTCACTGGTACTGAAGCGTGCGCGCTCCTCTCCCGTCAGCGGCTGCATGGGTCAGGCACCGAAACGCGCCTCCAGCTCTTGCTTGAGCGACGGCCATTGCTGATCGGTGATGCTGTACAGCACGCTGTCGTCCAGGCGCCCGTCGGCCAGCCGGCGATGATTGCGCAGCACGCCCTCGCGTTGCGCACCGAGTTTTTCGATGGCACGCTGCGAACGCAGGTTGCTGGCGGCGGTTTTCAACTGCACGCGCACCATGCGCCAATTCTCGAAGGCGTGGCGCAGCATCAGGTACTTGACCATGAGGTTCAGGCCGGTGCCGTGCTGACTGTGATCGAGCCAGGTCCAGCCGATTTCGGTGGCGGGCAGCGCCGGCATGAAGTCGCCGAAACGGGTCGTGCCCACCAGCTGGTCGCCGAGGCGGATGACGAACGGCAGCGCCTTGCCTTCACGCTGGTCGATCAGGCCTTGGCGGTACCAATCCAGGCGCTGGGCGCCACTCATGTGGTTCAGCTCCTGGCGATTGGCTTCGGCCAGGGCGACCAACGCCGGGATATCGGCATCGAGCATCGGTTCGATACGCAGCGCGCCGCGCTGCAGGGTAATCAATTGCGGCTTGAACATGGGGTCCCTCCTCCGACTAGACGCAAGCGCGCCACGCTAACAGGGCAGACGCCCGACCACAATTACCAGGAGGTAGCAGCCGACTGGTTGTTGTCCCGGCCTGCGACCTTGGTAGCGCCTGACGGCACGGCACTTTACTGCGACACTGCTGAGGATTCATTTGAAGTATGGTCTCGTCTCAAAGGGGCTGTAGTCAGCACCTGAATTAAGACCGGGCAAGTCCCATATAGTTTGCTGTCGGAGTACCCATGTCGTTGTCCAGCGGACTGATCGCTGCAGTCGCCTTGACCTATATGGCCATTCTATTCGCCATCGCCTTTTATGGTGACCGCCGCCGCGCGCCCTTGCCGCCGCGCATGCGCGCCTGGGTCTACAGCCTGTCTCTGGCGGTCTACTGCACCAGCTGGACCTTCTTCGGCGCGGTCGGCCAGGCTGCCGAGCAGCTCTGGTCATTTCTGCCAATCTACCTCGGGCCGATCATCCTCATGCTGTTCGCCCCCTGGGTGCTGCAGAAGATGGTGATGATCAGCAAAGAGGAGAACATCACCTCGATCGCTGACTTCATTGCGGCGCGCTACGGTAAATCCCAGGCCCTGGCGGTAGTCGTGGCGCTGATCTGCCTGGTGGGTGTGCTGCCCTATATTGCCCTGCAACTCAAAGGCATCGTCCTCGGTGTCAACCTGCTGATCGGCGCTGGCGCCGACTCCGTGGGCACCCGCGCGCAGGACACCGCGCTGATCGTATCGCTGGTTCTGGCGCTGTTTACCATCCTGTTTGGCACCCGCAACCTGGACGTCACCGAGCATCACCGCGGCATGGTGCTGGCGATCGCCTTCGAATCGATTGTCAAACTGCTGGCCTTTCTCGCTGTCGGCGCGTTCGTCACCTACGGCCTCTATAACGGTTTCGGCGATCTGTTCGACCAGGCCCGCAGCACCCCCGCACTCGACGATTTCTGGGCCGAGGCGGTGAACTGGCCAGCCATGATGACGCTGACCGGCATGTCGATGATCGCTATCATCTGCCTGCCGCGACAGTTCCACGTCACTGTGGTGGAAAACATTGAACCCCGGGACCTGCGCCTGGCCCGTTGGGTATTTCCGGCCTACCTGGTGCTGGCCGCACTGTTCGTCGTACCCATTGCCCTGGCCGGGCAGATGATTCTGCCGGCCGGCGTGACGCCAGACTCCTTCGTGATCAGCCTGCCGCTGGCCCAAGCGCACCCGGCTCTCGCCGTGCTGGCCTTCATCGGTGGCGCCTCGGCCGCCACCGGCATGGTCATCGTCGCCTCGGTGGCTCTGTCGACCATGATCTCCAACGACATGCTGCTGCCCTGGCTGTTGCATCGGCAGAACACCGAGCGGCCATTCGAGGCCTTCCGCCACTGGATGCTCACGGCGCGCCGGGTGAGCATCGTGCTGATCCTGCTGCTGGCCTATGTCTGCTACCGCCTGCTGGGCTCCAACGCCAGCCTGGCAACCATTGGCCAGGTCTCGTTCGCCGCCATCAGCCAGTTGGCGCCGGCGATGTTCGGCGCCCTGGTCTGGAAGCAGGCCAACCGCCGCGGCGTATTTGCCGGAATGGCCCTCGGCGCACTGATCTGGTTCTACACCCTGATCATGCCGCTGGTGGCACGCGGCCTCGGCTGGTCGCTGGACAGCCTGCCAGGCCTACAAGGCCTGCTCTACGCGCCGATCGGCTTCGAGGTCGACCCCCTGACTCGCGGCGTGGTGCTATCGCTGGCCGGCAACTTCCTGCTGTTCGCCTGGGTGTCCTACTTCTCCCGTACGCGGGTTTCCGAACACTGGCAAGCCGGCCGTTTCATCGGTCACGACTTCGGTGCCAAACCGAGCAACCGCAGCCTGCTGGCGGTTCAGGTCAACGACTTGCTGATACTCGCCAGCCGCTTCGTCGGCGAGGAGCGCGCCCGACAGAGCTTCATGCGCTGCGCCTACCGCCAGGGCCAGAGTTTCAACCCCAACCTGCCGGCCAACAGCGAGTGGATCGCCCACACCGAACGCCTGCTCGCCGGGGTACTCGGCGCCTCCTCGACCCGCGCGGTGGTCAAGGCGGCCATCGAGGGGCGCGAGATGCAGGTCGAGGATGTGGTGCGTATCGTCGACGAAGCCAGCGAGGTGCTGCAGTTCAACCGCGCCCTGCTGCAAGGTGCGATCGAGAACATCACCCAGGGCATCAGCGTGGTCGACCAGGCGCTGCGTCTGGTGGCCTGGAACCATCGGTATGTCGAGCTGTTCGACTACCCGGAAGGCCTGATCTATGTCGGCCGGCCGATTGCCGAGATCATCCGCTTCAACGCCGAACGCGGCATGCTCGGCGACGGCGATGTCGAGGAAAGCATCGCCAGGCGCCTGCACTGGATGCGCCAGGGCACCGCCCACACTTATGAGCGCACCTTCCCCAATGGCCGGGTGATCGAACTGATCGGCAACCCGATGCCCGGCGGCGGCTTCGTCATGAGCTTCACCGACATCACCGAGTTCCGCGAAGCCGAGCGAGCGCTCAAGGACGCCAACGAAGGCCTGGAACAGCGGGTCGCCGAACGCACCCATGAACTGTCGCAACTGAACCAGGCGCTGACCGAGGCCAAGGGCGTGGCCGAGGCGGCCAACCAATCGAAAACCCGCTTTCTCGCCGCCGTCAGCCACGACCTGATGCAGCCGCTGAACGCCGCGCGGCTGTTCTCCGCCGCACTCTCCCATCAGGAGGACGCGCTACCGCGCGAAGCCAAGGAACTGGTGCGCCATCTGGACAGCTCGCTGCGCTCGGCGGAAGACCTGATCAGCGACTTGCTGGACATCTCGCGCCTGGAGAATGGCCGCATCACCCCGGACCGCAACGCCTTCGTCCTCAACAACCTGTTCGACACCCTGGGCGCCGAATTCAAGGTACTGGCCGCCGAATGCGGCGTCGACTTCCGCCTGCGCGGCAGTCACCTGCGCGTGGACAGCGACAGCAAACTGCTGCGCCGGGTGCTGCAGAACTTTCTCACCAACGCCTTCCGCTACGCCAAGGGTCGCGTGCTGCTGGGCGTGCGCCGCTCAGGCGGGCAACTGCGCCTGGAAGTCTGGGATCGCGGCCCCGGTATCCCGGAAGACAAGCGCAAAGTGATCTTCGAGGAATTCAAGCGCCTGGACAGCCACCAGACCCGCGCCGAAAAAGGCCTCGGCCTCGGCCTGGCAATTGCTGACGGCCTGTGCCGGGTGCTTGAGCACAAGCTGGAGGTGCAGTCCTGGCCGGGCAAGGGCAGCATGTTCAGCGTCACCGTGCCACTGGCCCGCACTCCAGTGGCCAAGCCCAAGCCGGCCAGCGCCGAACTCAACGGCCAGCTGCTGACCGGCAGTCAGGTGCTGTGCATCGACAACGAGGACAGCATCCTCACCGGCATGCACAGCCTGCTGTCACGCTGGGGCTGCCAGGTATGGACTGCGCGCAATCGCCTGGAATGCGAACACCTGCTCAGCGAGGACGTCCGCCCGCACCTGGCCCTGATCGACTACCACCTCGACGAAGGCGAAACCGGCACCGAGTTGATGGCCTGGCTGCGCACCCGTCTGGGCGAGCCGGTGCCCGGTGTGGTGATCAGCGCCGACGGCCGCCCCGAAGTGATTGCCGAAGTCCACGCCGCAGGCCTCGATTACTTGGCCAAGCCAGTCAAACCCGCAGCCTTGCGCGCCCTGCTCAGCCGCCACCTGACGCTGCGCTAGGCTGGCCGCGCGAACCGCTCGCGGCTGAAGCCCCTCCCACAAGATGTAATGCTCGATGTAACGCGCGCTCCCCGTGGAAGCGGCTTCAGCCACGATTGCCAGTGGCCGCGACGCTCGCCCACTGACCTGCCGCAATGCGCCGCGCTCGCCCACTGGCTAAACTGCCAACAACCCGCCCCGCTCAAGGACGCAGCATGCCCGAGACTCTGGATACCCTGTTGAACCTCGCCAGCGCTCTGGCCATCGGCCTGTTGATCGGCGCCGAGCGTGGCTGGCACCAGCGCAAAGTAGAGGAAGGCGGCCGTGTCGCCGGCATCCGCACCTTTGCCTTGACCGGGTTGCTCGGTGGCTTCGCCATGTTTCTCGGCGAGCGCTTCGGCATGGTCGCCTGGGCGGTCATCTTCGTCGGTTTCGCCGCGCTGGTACTCGCCTCGTACTTCGGCGACCTGCTGCAGTTAGGCGACCGCGGCCTGACCAGCGAAGTGGCGATGCTGATCACCTTCATCCTCGGCAGCCTGGCAGTCGCCGGACACCCGCCCCTTGCCGCTGCCGGTGCCGTGGCGGTGGCTCTGCTGCTGAGCCTAAAGCGAGTCATGCACTACTCGCTACAGCAACTGAGCGAGCTCGAACTGTCCGGTGCGCTCCAGCTGCTGTTCATCTCCCTGGTAATACTGCCTGCCCTGCCCAATCAGGCTTATGGCCCCTGGCAGGTATTCAATCCCTATATCACCTGGTGGATGGTGGTATTGATCGCCGGCCTCGGTTTCGCCGCCTATGTGGCAATTCGCCTGGTCGGCACCCGCCATGGCCTGCTGATCACCGCGCTACTGGGCGGCATCGTCTCCTCCACCGCGATGACCGTCACCCTCGCCCGCCTGAACCAGCAGCGCGGCCTGCACGCCATACTGGCCTGCGGGCTGCTGGCAACCTCGGCACTGATGTTTCCCCGTGTGCTGCTGGAAGTCGGCCTGATCAATGCTCAATTGCTGCCGCGCCTGCTCTGGCCATTGGGCGTGGCGGCCCTGATCTATGCCGGGGGCGCGCTGGCCTATTATCGCCTGGCCGGCAGCATGCCGGAGGAAAACGCCGCCCCCCCCCTGAAGAACCCCTTCGAGCTGGGCTCGGCGCTGCGCTTCGCTGCACTGCTGGTGCTGATCCTGTTTCTCGCGGAAGGCGCCCGGCGCTGGCTTGGCGATGCGGGCGTGTATCTGGTGGCGCTGTTCTCCGGACTTGCCGACGTGGACCCCATCACCCTGACCCTGGCGCGCAGCGCCAAAGCCGAGCTGGCGCCCCAGGTCGCGGTGCATGGCATCTACCTCGCGGTCTTGAGTAACAGCCTGATCAAGGGCTTGCTGATCGCCCTGATCGGCGGCCGTCAGCTGGCCCTGCGGACCCTGCCGGTGATGGCCGCCGGCCTGCTGGCGGGTGCAACAGTACTGCTGCTGGTTTGAGCAACACCGCGCACAGGAGCGCCCGGCCGGCGCTTCGCTTCAGCCGCGAACGCTCAGGCAACCCCGAACAGGTTAGACACGCCCTACTGCGCCGTCTCATCCAACACCGCCACCCCGGCCGCCTGTTCGAGCAACTCGGGCGGCAGGCTCTTGCTCGCGCGGGCGCCGAGCAGTTTGAGGTTCTCCACCCGACTGATGATATTGCCGCGGCCGTCGCACAGCTTGTTGCGCGCTGCGGCATAGGCCTTGTCCAGTTGCTGCAGGCGCGCGCCGACTTCATCCAGATCCTGGATGAACGCGACGAACTTGTCGTACAGCGCCCCGGCGCGCTCGGCGATCTCGCGCGCGTTCTGGCCCTGTCGCTCCTGGCGCCAGAGGCTGTCGATCACCCGCAGGGTCGCCAGCAGGGTGGTCGGGCTGACGATCACGATGTTCTGCTCGAAGGCCTCCTGGAACAGGCCGGTGTCGGCCTGCAGTGCCGCGGCGAAGGCTGCCTCGATCGGCACGAACAACAGCACGAAATCCAGACTGTGCAGGCCTTCCAGGCGCTGGTAATCCTTCAGCGACAACCCCTTCAAATGACCACGCAACGACAGCACATGCTGCTTCAGGGCCTGCTGCCTGGTTGGCTCGTCTTCGCCGGCGATATATTGCTGATAGGCCGTCAGGCTGACCTTGGCATCTACCACCACCTGCCGCTCGCCGGGCAACTGGATCAGCACATCGGGCTGGAAACGCTGACCGTCGGCGCTCTTCAGGCTGACTTGGGTCTGGTATTCGCGGCCCTTCTCCAGACCGGCATGCTCCAGCACCCGCTCCAGCACCAGCTCACCCCAGTTGCCCTGGGTCTTCTGCCCTTGCAGGGCGCGGGTCAGGTTGGTCGCTTCATCACCCAGACGCTGATTGAGCTGCTGCAGGCGCTCGAGCTCCTTGCCCAGGGAGAAGCGCTCGCGGGCTTCCTGCTGGTAGCTCTCCTCGACGCGTTTTTCGAAGGACTGGATGCGTTCCTTGAGCGGATCGAGCAACTGACCCAGGCGCTGCTGACTGGTCTCGGCAAAGCGCTGCTCGCGTTCGTCGAAGATCTTCCCGGCCAGCTCGGCGAACTGCGCACGCAGCTCATCGCGCGAGCCCTGCAGGTCGTCCAGGCGTTGCTGGTGGTTACCCTGCTGCTCGCGCAACTCGGCACTCAGGGCCGCCCGCTCGGCGCCCAGGCGACGCAATTCGGCTTCCTGCTGTTCACGCTGCTGTTGCCAGGCCAGCGCGGCCTCGCGGGCGATCTGCCGTTCGTGCTGCAGCAGTTCGGTCTCGCGCCGCTTGGCCGCCAGCTCGGCTTGCTGGTCGGCCTTGATCTCGCTGATCTCGGCGAGCTCCTCGCGGCATTCATCGAGCTGCGCACCCAGGCCAGCCTGAGTCAACTGCGCGCTACTCAGGCGCTCCTGCAAGAGGCTGGATTCGAGTTGCGCACTGGCTGCACGCCGTTGCAGCGACCAGGCCAGCGCCAGCAGCGGCACGCCCGCAGCGGCCAAGCCGAGTAGCAGCGCAGGCAGCTGGAAAGGGAAATCGATTGGCATAAGCGGCTCCGCGCAAGATTGCCGGGCAGTATACCCAGCCCGGCCCCGCGCAGAACGCTCAGGCGGGGATCAGAGACCGGTCAGCAGTTGCTTGGCTTCAGCCGAACCCTGTGCGGCTGCCAGCTCCAGCCAGTGCCGCGCCTGCAAGGGTTCATTGCGCCGCGGCTGGCTGTACAGCCTTCCCAGCTCCAGCTGGGCGCGGCGATCGCCGGAACGTGCAGCCTGGCGCAGCAATTCGAAGCCGATACGCCGATCGCGGGTATTGCCACAGTCGCGGCAGAGCAATTGCCCAAGCCGGCTCTGGGCCAGCACCACACCCTCACGCGCCGGCTGCTTGAGCAACTGGCCGGCGAAGCGTTTGACGCTAGGCGCATGACCGAAGCGCGGGCTGTCCAGCAGCCAGAGCGCAACACGTATTGGCAAGCGAGGACTGGCAGGGGATTTTGCAGTGGATAAACGGGGCAATGCGCGTGACATAAGAAGCAGCTGTAGCGGGAAAGGCGCGAACTCTACTCCTTTTTTCGCCGAGGTAAAGCCCCGATAAATGCGCGCGAGAGCGGACCAGAGCGAACGCTTGCGACAATCCACAGAAGCTGTGGATAACTCAGTGGATAACATGGGCGCAAGACGCCTGATCGCCTATGCCATGGGGCCTCAGGTCAAACTGATGATTTTTTCACCAGCTCAAAAAAACCATATTTTTCATTGACTTAAAAAATCTCCATGCAGAATCAAGGATTTACAGCAATCACAAATTCAGCCTTGACAAGGTGCATCGTAAATGTGCACAAGTTTTTCCGCCGGTGCGCCCGAACGCCCTGTTTAGGGGCATTTACCGGCCAAGACGTACGCCTCAAGCGGTCGCGCAGTAATCACTGGGTTCCAATGGAACCGAGTCTTCAGCCCAGGATAATATTGCCCGCCACGACCCCCTCACCAACCTCGTCTGACAGTGATTTTTGAGCGAGTTACCGGGTATTTTCAGGCAAATAGCGGCTAAAAACCGGCTATCGCCGGCAACAGGCACACGCCATGCCTTATGATCTGTCCGCCTGACCCTGACGCGGCAACGCTGGCCAGCTCATCGAGCTGCGACTGATGGTCGCGGCCTTCCACCAACCGCACGCAATAGCCATGGACCGCGCCGGTCGATGCGACGGTTTTTGCAACGACCCGCCAGCAGCTGATTGGCAGCCCCAGGCTCATGGGTTAACGTCCAGGCAGCACCCTGCCTTTATCACAATGGAAATGTACTCATGATCAGCCGGCGTTCCGGGCTGCGAATCATCAGCGTGCTCATACTCCTGGCGCTGCTTGGCGGTTATAGCTACTTCAGTTGGCTGCGCCTGCTGGAGCGTCACGCCATTCACCGGCTCGACTGGCAGGGAACACGTCTGTCGCTAACCGGCATCGGCCTGGCTCGTCTCGACCTGGAGCAGCGTGACAGTGCCGGCAGCACCCAACTCACGGCGCAAGATCTGCATCTGGGCTGGCAGCAATTCAGCCTGACGCCGCCCTTCTGGCAGCATATTCGCCTCGCGCGTCTCGCCGTTGCCTGGCAACCCGCCGCACAGGATAACCAGCAGGAGTCCAGCGCTACTGCACCCGACCTGCAGCAACTGGCAGCAGCGCTGGCCTGGCTGCCGCTCAGCCTGCACATCGAGCAGCTCACTGCCGAACTGCCCTGCGCCAGCGGGCGCTGTACGCTGCAAGGCGACCTGCAACTGAACCGGACGCAAGATGCCCCGCGGGCACTGGAACTGCTGCTCAACCTGCAACACCGCGAGCAACAGCTGGCATGGCGTGCACACCTGCAGGGCGACGCTCAGGCGGCCGACCTGCGCCTGAACCTGGCAGTCGACGGACACAGCCAACTGAGCCTGCACAGCAGCCTGCGCAACAGCCCTGCCGGACCAGTATGGAGCGGCAAGCTGGATGCCCCCGACCTCAGCCAGGCCGTGGCCTTGCAAGACTGGCTCAGCGAGTGGACCCTTGCCCCTGACGCTCGGCTGCCCAGCGCCCCGAGCGCCGCGCGACTCTCGGCGACCTGGCAACTCCAGCTGGCCTCCGGCGCCCTGAGCCTGGAGCGACTGCGCAGCGCCAGTGGCCAGCTCGACGCCAGCGCCTCCCTACCGCAACCCTGGCCAATCCCTGGCGCGGGCCAGGTGCAAGGCAGTTTTGGTATCGCCGCCCGCGGCGTCGCGGGCCAATGGTTCGCCGAACGCCTGGAGGCCGATCTGCAGCTGGATCGATTGCCCGCCCAGTGGCTGAGCGAGCTGCCGCCAGCCCTGCACCCCGACTCGTTGCACCTGCGCATTCAACCCACAAGCCCACTCGCCGAGCTTCCCGACAACCTGGCCGAGCACTCGCTGCCACTGGCGATCAGCCTGACCAGCAGCGGCGCCAGCCAGCTCGACCTGCAGGCCACGCTGGCCCTGACCAACGCACCGCCCTGGGCCGCACAGCTGGGCAATGGGCAGCTCAGCGTCAGCAGCCCTGGCTTTGCTGTCGGCGACTGGCAACTGCGCGACCTGCAAGCCAGGCTGAACTTCAACGGTTACCTGGACACTGAACAACTGCGCCTCGACCTGAGCAAAGGCTCGCAACTCGAACTGGGCGAACTGAAGGGTGCAGAACTGCGTCTGCTGCAGGTCAGCGCCCTCACTCAGGACTTGCAGCTGCAAGCGCAGCACCAGGCCGGCACCGTGCAGACGTGGAATCTGCACGGCCCCGCCACGCTGGCAACCCAACGTCTCGAGCAGGCGACCCTCAAGCCGCAGGGCTGGCGCTGGCAGGGCACGTTAGCGGCCAGCCAGCAACGGCTCGACCTGAGCGGCCAGGTGTCGGCAGATGCCGATCTGCAGATGGCCGTGCAACTGCAACACAACAGCAGCAAGGGCCTGCAGTTGAAGGCGCAGCTGACAGAAGTCTTTCTGCGTGCCGGCAATCCGCTGGCTAAAACCCTGGCTGATTGGCCGGCGCTGCTCGACTTCAACAACGGCCGCCTGAGCGGCAACGCCAGCCTCAGCCTCGCCCCGGGCCGCACCTCGCCCGACATACAACTCAAGCTCAACGGCAAAGGCCTGGCCGGTATCTATGACCGCAGCGAAATCAGCGGTCTGGATACGCGCCTGCAATTGCGCGTCGATCAGCGCCAGCTCTATCTCGACCTGACCGAGCTGCGTGTGGAGCAAGTCAACCCGGGCATGCCCATCGGCCCGGCGCTGCTACGCGGCACCTACACGGCAGCCCGCATGCAACCGGACCTGGGGCTGCTCAAGGTGCAAGAGGCCCAGGCCTCGGTAATGGGCGGCATGCTCCGGCTCGCTCCCGGCCAGTGGGATCTGCAGCAGAGCACGCAGGTGTTTCCCCTGCACCTGCAAGGCCTCGACCTCAATCAGCTTTTTACCCTCTACCCGGCCGAGGGCCTGGCGGGCAGCGGCCTCATCGACGGCCAACTGCCGCTGAGCATCGGCCCCGCCGGCATCGAGATCGAACAGGGACAACTGCTCGCGCGCGCGCCGGGCGGACGCCTGGAATTTCAATCGGAGCGCATCAGGGCACTGGGTCGCAGCAACCCAGCCATGCAACTGGTAACGCAATCTTTGGAAAACTTTCAGTTCACGACACTGAGCAGCCAGGTCAACTATGATCGCGAAGGCAAGTTGCTCCTGGCCGTGCGCTTGGAAGGCCGCAACCCGGCGATTGAACAGGGCCGCCCGATCAACTTCAATATCAACCTGGAGGAAGATATCCCGACCCTGCTGGCCAGCTTGCAATTGACCGATAAGGTAAATGAGATCATCAAGCAGCGGGTGCAACAGCGTATGCTGAGGCGCAATGCAGCCTCCCCGAAGGAGCCTTAATCAAGGAGAAGCGCCATGCGCTTGCGTAGTTGTTTCGCGGCCCTGCTGATGGGCCTGATGAGCGTAGCCTGCACCCCGACGGTGCAGCTGGCGATGCCCAACGAGCCGATCAACATCAACCTCAACGTGAAGATCGAGCACGAAATCTACATCAAGGTGGATAAGGCGCTGGACGGCATGTTCAGTGAGTCCAGCGGACTGTTCTAAGGAGCCACACCATGACCCTGTCAAAACGAATCGCCAGCCTGCTCCTGCTGCTCAGCCTGAGCCTGCCGGTGCTGGCCCTGAACCTCAACGAAGCCATGTCCGCCCTCGGCGACGCCAAGGCCAGCGGCCAACTCGGCGAAATGCCCAACGGCTACCTCGGTGTGGTCAAGCCCGGCCCTGAGGTGGACGAAATCGCCCGCCTGATCAACCAGGCCCGCCGCGCCGAATACCAGAAGCTGGCGACCCAGAATGGTATCCAGCTCAGCGACGTGGAAGCCATCGCCGGAAAGAAAGCCATCGACAAGACCCCGCCCGGCCAGTTCATCCAATGGCAAGGCCAGTGGCGACGCAAGTAGCTAAACGGACAAGCCCGCACCGCAAAACCAAAACCCCTGAGGCCAGCGCCTCAGGGGTTTTTCAATTTGCCGGGGATATTCCCCGAACAGATCCAGGTAGTCATAACGGTCCACCCATATATTCGCCAAAGTTTTTTGACCGCTACTGAACGAGTGACGATGCACCTTGTCTTACTTCGTGTAAGGTTACGCCTGAATCATCCCGCCAGATCCATTACGCCCGCTTGCCCCTAGTGACTTGCGGCGTATGCACCATGAGAAACCCAACCTTGATTGGGCTCGCCCCAGCGCGAAGCGTTCAGGTGCGGACGACACATGCAGGCGTTGTACTGCTGAAAATCCTGGTGGCCGCTGTCATGGCGTCCACCTCTGCCCACTCCGGGCATCGTATGAAAGGGAATTGCTAAATGTTAGTACGTATCATGGCTGTTGTTTTTGCAGGCTTGCTGATCTCAGGCTGTAGCCTGCGCTTACCCGGCATCGGCGTCGATGTTGGCGGCCACGATGGTGGTGGCGGCTCCTCCCACTGCCCACCTGGCCAAGGAAAAAAGGGTAACTGCTGAGATTCGATTGAATCGACTGCAGTATCCGCAACTCCAGAAAACCGGCATTTGCCGGTTTTCTGCGTTAACGCCCCGAGTAAACGGCGCAAACCTGGTCAGATATCCGGAGCAGAAAGTCACTGCAAGCTGAACCGGAAATAGCCCGCAGCCAATCAACAGGCCGCCAAAAATGTGGCCAGTGGCCGTATCCATAGGCTCAAGCCCCTGCCAAACGCTGTCGGTAGCGGAAAGACGGATCGATGGCTCGCCGTGATTCTCCCCCAGGCCGTGCCACGGCCACTCATGGCGTCCGCCTGAGCAGCGGCGCACTGCAGCCAGCCGTTTTCAGTCGCCATCGAGCACACAGGCCAAGCCTGACCGAACAGTTCGCCGACCACCGGCTGCCAGGCAAAAAACAGGCGGCGCCCAGAGAGCTGAATGGCCCCATTGCTTGCCTGGTGCAACATCGGCGGCGGTCGCAATAGCCGGGCGTTTTCTTCCCGCCTCTCAGGCCTCGGCGACCACGGTGTTCTCGATATGGCCGAGACCGTCGATCTCGATCCGTACCACATCACCTACGACGAGGAAGCGCTTGGGCGTGAAGCCGACGCCGACCCCGGCCGGCGTGCCGGTAGCCAGGATATCGCCGGGCTCCAGGGTCATCACCGTCGACAGGTAGGCGATCTGCTCCCAGATGTTGTAGATCATGTCGCCGGTACTGGTTTCCTGACGTTTTTCGCCGTTCACATAAGCCCGCATCATCAGTGCATGGGGATCCGCCACCTCATCGGCGGTGACCAGCCACGGACCAATAGGACCGTGACTGTCAAAGGACTTGCCGAGGGTGAAAGTCGGGCTGCGCATCTGCCAGTCACGCACGCTGACGTCGTTAGCGACCAGATAACCGGCAACCACCGATGGCGCATCCTCCACCGATACATGTCGGCAGCGCTTGCCAATGACCACGCCCAGTTCGGCCTCGTAATCGAGCTTGGTCGAGACCCTCGGCAGGTCGATAGGATCATAAGGGCCGTTGAGGCAGGAGACCTGCTTGTTGAACCACAGCTGCGACTTGGGAATCGGCACGCCGTTACGCTCGGCCTCGGCGGCGTGGGCGCGATAGTTCATGCCGATTGCCAGGTACTTCTGCGGATCGGTCACCGCCGCCAGCAGGTGCACCTGATCCAGCGCCAGGCTGTCATTGTCCGGCTGCAGCGCGGCGACCCGCGCCAATGCCTCGGGGCCGGCCGCCAGCAGGCGTGCCATGCTGCCAGGCAGGTCTGGCAATGCCGCCGCCAGGGGAATAACCCGATCACCGACAACCTTGCCCAGCCCGACCCTTTCGCCCGCTTGGAAAGTTACTAGCCTCATCACACCACCCTTGAATTCATGCCCGCTATGTAGCGGAACTCAGTAACCCCGGCAAACCGGGTCAACGCTCTTCCTGCTCCAGTCGAACGACCAGCTGCCGGCCTATTCTCGCCGAGAACGGCAGCCTACGGCACAGTAGAGGTCAACTAATCCCGGACGCGGAGCGCCTGGCGCAAGTGGTTTCGCGGATGATGGGCTTTAGGCAGGTCCAGACCGCAATGAAGCGGCCGGCAGAACACCGCTTTCGCCTGACCGGCACACCAGAAACGCAAAAGCCCCTGAAGTCGTTTGAGAAATCAGGGGCTTGGCGTTTACACATATGGCGGGAAGATAGGGATTTGAACCCTAGGTGCTATCGCTAACACAACGGATTTCGAATCCGTCCCGTTCGGCCACTCCGGCATCTTCCCGTGGCGGCGCGCATCATAGCAGCACAAACACGTTTGGCGAAGCCCAAATGCTAGAATTTTTCACATACATTCAGATGCTTGCGCTGGTGCCCTGGGTGCGCGTGGTCGGAAACGTCCCGCTCGCTATCGAGAAGCAATGCTTGGCGGATGAAGACCAGGCACCCCTTCCGGGTCTACAGGGGGACAGATGCCCCATGCAACACGCTTACAACGCCCATCAAGCAGAAAAGGCGCCTAAGCGCCTCTCCTGTGCCGCACAGCAATCGATCAGGCGGTCAGCCGAGTCAGCGCTTCGCGGTACTTGTCGGCGGTTTTCTGCGCGACCTCAGCCGGTACGGCCGGGGCCGGGGGTTCTTTGTTCCAGCCGGTGGATTCCAGCCAGTCGCGCACGAACTGCTTGTCGAAGCTAGGCGGGTTCTTGCCTTCGACGTAGCTGTCGGCCGGCCAGAAGCGGCTGGAGTCAGGGGTCAGCACTTCGTCCATCAGGGTCAGGGTGCCGTTTTCGTCCAGACCGAACTCGAACTTGGTGTCGGCAATGATGATGCCGCGGGTGGCGGCGTACTCGACGGCGGCGCTGTACAGGGCGATAGAGGTGTCACGCACCTTGGCCGCCAGTTCGTCGCCAATGATCGCGGCGCACTGCTCGAAGGAGATGTTCTCGTCGTGGTCGCCAACGGCGGCCTTGGTCGAAGGAGTGAAGATCGGTTGCGGCAGCTTGGAGGCTTCCTGCAACCCGGCTGGCAGCTGGATACCGCAGACGGTGCCGCTGTTCTGGTATTCCTTCCAGCCGGAACCGGCGATGTATCCGCGCACGATGGCTTCCACGGCAACCGGCTTGAGGCGTTTGGCGACTACCGCGCGCCCCTCGACCAGCGGCAATTCGGCGGCCGGCACCACGTCTTCCACCTTGTCGCCGGTGAAGTGGTTGGGCACCAGGCCGGCCAGTTTGTCGAACCAGAAATTGGAGATCGCGGTGAGGATCTTGCCCTTGTCCGGGATTGGCTCGGCGAGGATCACGTCGAAGGCCGAGAGGCGATCGGTGGCGACCATCAGCATGCGCTTGTCGTCGATTTCATAGAGGTCGCGGACTTTGCCCGAGTAGATCTTCTTCAGGCTCAGGGTTGCAGGAGTGGTCATGTCGGGATTTCCGCCTTTAGCAAACGAAACAGGCGAAACCCGGTGGGTTTCGCCTATCGGTATTACGACGCAGGAACAACCAGGGCTTAGCCTAGGTTCTCTTGAATCAGCTCCAGAATGCGACGTGCCACATCGGCTGGCGCCACGGTGTTCAGGTCTTTTTCCACGGTAACCTGGACGCTGTCGCCGACGGCGGTCAGGCGCACCTGGTAACGCTCGGCACGCGCATCGATTTCTTCCTTGTCCGGCTTACCACCGAACAGATTAGAGAAGAAGCCCGGCTCTTCGCCCTTCTTCTGCGCCCCTTCGGCCAGGTTGATGTAGTACACACCGAGGCTACGATTGAGGTCGTCGATGCGCACATCGGCCGCTTCCAGGGAACGACCGACACCGGACCAGGCGCGATCGAAATCGGCACCCAGGTTCAACACCGGGTTGCCGTTACCGTCTTCCGACAGGCTGACGCGGCTCGGCGCATCAAAGTCGCGTGCAGCCAGCAGCGATACGGAACCGCCCTGCTCGGCACTGCGCTCCATGCTCACCAGCATTTCGTCGAGCAGCGCGGCTTCCAGGCTGGCATTGCCGCTGCCACTGGCGAAGGCCACATCGGCAGTGCTGCCAGCTGGTCGCTCGGCACTGAGCACGAAGACTTCGCTGGTATTGCGCTGCACGCCAGGCTCGACACGCACCCGCACGCGGGTTTCGGCATCTGCCGCCAGGCCCGAGACACGACTGCTCAGGCGCCGCGACATGGCTGCAGACAGCTGATCAACGCGCTGCCACGCGGTGACGAATTCGCCGATCTGCGGACGCTCATTGGCAATCTTGAAACCGTTGTCTTCGAAGAATTGGCGTGCGATCGGCCAGACTTCGCCCGGCACGCGCTGGCCGACCAGCCAGCGTGATTCGCCGCTTTTCTGCAAGCTGAACTCGCTGGCATCGGCACGTACGGCCAGAGGCTGCGGGCGCGGGACTTCGAATTCACCCTCGGACGTGCTGCTGGCAACCTGAGCCGGCACCGGCAACAACGGATCGAGACGCTTAGCCTCGACGTTCGCCGGCAACTGCATGGGGGCGGTTTGCCGAGCCAAGAGGTAGTCGCTGCCGCGATCACGGAAATAGCCATCTTCACCATAGATCCAGCCACAACCGCTGGTACTGGAGATGATCAGAGCAAGTGCGGAGAGTCCGCCCAGTCGCTTCATGCGTAGTATTTCCTCAATTAAACCAAAACGCCGGACTGGCGCAGGGCCTGACGCAGCGGTTCATGACAACGCGGGCTGAGCCAGGTCAGCGGCAAACGGATACCGTCCGGCATCATGCCCATTTCATGCAGGGCGAACTTCACCGGAATCGGGTTGGACTCGATAAACAAGGCCTTGTGCAGCGGCATCAGGCGATCGTTGATGGCTCGCGCAGTCACGGCATCGCCAGCCATGGCAGCGGCACACAACTCGCTCATGGCGCGCGGCGCAACGTTGGCGGTCACCGAGATATTGCCCTTGCCGCCCATCAGCATCAGCTCGACGGCAGTGGCGTCATCGCCGGAATACACCAGAAAATCCTTGCTCACCCGGTCCAGGACTTCCTGGCCGCGCTGCAGGTCGCCAGTGGCTTCCTTGATTCCGATGATGTTGGCGATCTTCGCCAGACGCTCGACCGTCTCTGGCAGCATGTCGCACACGGTGCGACCCGGCACGTTGTAGAGAATCTGTGGGATGGCCACTGACTCGGCGATATGCCGGAAGTGCAGATACAGGCCTTCCTGTGTGGGCTTATTGTAATAAGGCGTGACCAGCAGGCACGCATCGGCGCCCACATCCTTCGCGGCGCGCGTCAGTTCGACCGACTCGCGGGTGGAATTGCCACCCGTGCCGGCGATGACCGGGATGCGCCCGGCAACCTGGTCGACCACACGTCGGATCACTTCGATGTGCTCGGAAACTTCCAACGTGGCCGACTCGCCGGTGGTACCGACCGCGACGATGGCGTTGGTGCCCTCTTGCAGGTGGAAATCCACCAGTTTGCTCAGGCTGTCCCAATCGAGACCACCTTGTGCATCCATGGGCGTGACCAGTGCCACCATACTGCCCGCAATCATGCAACCACTCCTGCCGGAAAAAAGAGAGCGGTAATGGTACTGGCGCCACCCACCTTGTACAAGCGAAGGAAAAGGCCGATCGGCCAGCGCGGTGACTGGGCGAGCAGCCCGCTATTCCTTTCACTCATCCATTGACTGGCATTCCCCTGAGCTGCGCTTTTCGCTACCCTTCCCGCTTTGCTCGGTACTCATTGTGGGCCGAGCGTTCATCGCTCTAGGAATGCTGCATGTCCACCCCCCCAGTTCGCGAACAATTCCTCGTCATCAGTGCACTCGGCCCCAACGCCATGGAGCTGACCAATGTGCTGTGCCGCACCAGCAATGAAAACCGCTGCGCCGTCGTCAGCACCCGCCTGAGCCGGCATGGCGAGTTCAGCGCCCTGGTGCTGCAGGTCTCCGGCAGCTGGGACGCCCTGGCGCGCCTGGAGTCGAGCCTGCCTGCCCTGGCCAAGAAGCACGCCTTCACGGTCAACGTGACGCGCAGTGCCGCGGCGGAGAATCGCCCCCAGGCCTTGCCCTACGTGGCCTATGTCAGCTCGGCCTACCGCCCGGATATCCTCAATGAGCTGTGCCAGTTCTTCATCGACCACAACGTCGAACTGGAAAGCCTCACCTGCGATACCTACCAGGCCCCGCAGACCGGCGGCACCATGCTCAATGCGACGCTGACCGTGACGCTGCCGGCTGGCACCCAGATCAGCTGGTTGCGCGATCAGTTCCTCGATTTCTCCGACGCCTTGAATCTGGACGCCCTGATCGAACCCTGGCGCCCACAAAACCCATAAGGAAGCTGTCATGGCCGTAGCACTCGACACCCCGGTTGAAGATTTCCAGGCACCGGCTACCAGCGGCCAGCAGGTTCAGCTGTCGGCACTGCAAGGCCAGCAGGTGGTGATCTATTTCTATCCGAAGGACAGCACTCCTGGCTGTACCACCGAAGGCCAGGGCTTTCGCGATCACTACCCGGACTTCCAGGCCGCCAACACCCTGGTGTTCGGCGTATCGCGGGACAGCCTCAAGTCCCACGAGAACTTCAAGGGCAAGCAGCAGTTCCCCTTCGAGCTGATCACGGACAAGGATGAGGCGCTCTGCCAGTTGTTCGACGTGATCAAGCTGAAGAAGCTCTACGGCAAGGAGTACCTGGGCGTCGACCGCAGCACCTTCCTGATCGACAAGCACGGTGTGCTGCGCAAGGAATGGCGTGGGGTGAAAGTACCGGGTCATGTCGAGGCCGTGCTGGCCGCCGCCCAGGCGCTGCACAACGACTGAAGCCGCACGTACGCAAAAGGCCGCTTGCCGGGGTTCCCGCAAGCGGCCTTTTTGCTGCGGCCGCGCCTGGCCCGGCTATCCCACAAGCGCCATCCTCACTCCTCGCGCAACGCCAGCTCCTTGCGCGGCCAGGCATTGAGCACGGCCTTGAACAGGGTCGCCAGCGGAATGGCGAAGAACACCCCCCAGAAGCCCCACAAGCCGCCGAACAGCAATACCGCGCAGATGATCGCCACCGGGTGCAGGTTGACCGCCTCGGAGAACAGCAGCGGCACCAGCACGTTGCCGTCCAGCGCCTGGATCACCCCATATACCACCATCAGGTAGAGGAACTGATCGTCGAAGCCCCACTGGAACAGACCGATTAGCGCCACCGGCACCGTCACCACCACCGCGCCGATGTACGGCACCACCACCGACAACCCCACTAGCAACGCCAGCAGCGCCGCATAGTTGAGTCCCAGCGCGGCGAAGGCAATGTAAGTGACGACGCCGCAAATGATGATCTCGATGAACTTGCCACGAATGTAGTTGGCGATCTGCTGGTTCATTTCCTGAGCGACCTGGGTAATCAGGGTACGTTCACGGGGCAGGTAGCCGCGAAACCAGGTACCTATCACCTCGCGGTCCTTGAGGAAGAAAAACACCAGGATCGGTACCAGCACCAGGTAGATCATGATCCCGGCCAACATTGGCAGGCTGGACAGGGAGAACGACAGCGCCCACTGGCCGAACTTACCGGCCTCGCCGCTGATCGCCTCGGTCAACTGCAACACCTGGGCATCGCTGATCAGATTCGGGTAACGCTCCGGCAACAGCAGAAACAGCGCCTGCCACTCGCCGAGCATGCGCGGCAGCTCGTTGAACAGGGTGCTCAACTGGCGCCAGATCAGCGGCATCAACACCAGCAGGAACAAGACCAGCGAGCTCAAGAACAGCAGGTACACCAGCGCCACCGCCATCATCCGCGGCAGGCGCAGGCGCTCCAGGGCATTGACCAGCCCTTGCATCAGAAACGCCAGCACCAGACCGGTCAACACCGGCGCCAGCATGCCACCGAGGGTCAGAACGGCGGCGAAACCAAGCACCAGCAGCACCGCAAGGACCACCGCCTGTTCGTCGGAAAAATAGCGGTGCATCCACCCGCGTAACACCTTAATCATCAATAGTCCTTAGATCGAAACAGCCCACGCAGAACGCGTGTCAGGCTTTACGCAACCAATAGCGATACACACCCGCCTCTTCCTCTTCACGCAGCAGGCCGTGGCCTGCGAGCCTGGCGAAGGCACGAAAATCCCGTTGCGAGCCGGCATCCGTGGCAATGACCTTGAGCACTGCACCGCTTGCCAGGCGATTCAACTCCAGCTTGGCCTTGAGCAACGGCAGCGGGCAATTCAATCCACTGGCATCCAACTCGGCGTCGCAGGCACCGTCCCACTCTTGTCCATCGTTCATTCGAGCCCTCCTAAACAGCGCCAAGGATACCCAAGTCCGTGCAACCCTGGCCAGGTGAGCGCTTGCCCGGCTACAGTAACGACTTTGTTCGCCAAGAGCTCTGTGCATGAATGTTCTGCGCCCCATCCTGTTGACGCTCGCCTGCCTGACCGCTCAGCCGGGCCTGGCCAGCGATCTACCGTCACTCGGCGACGCCAGCTCCGCGATTGTCTCGCCCCAGCAAGAACATCAGCTTGGCCGTGCCTGGCTGAGCCTGTTGCGCGGCCAGACCCGCCAACTGTCGGACCCGCAGCTCAAGGATTTCGTCGAGAGCAGTGTCTATCGCCTGGGAGAAACCAGCGAACTGAAGGATCGGCGCCTGGAATTCGTCCTGCTCGACAGCCCGCAAATCAATGCCTTCGCCGCCCCCGGCGGAATCATCGGGGTCAACGGCGGCCTGTTCCTCTATGCCCAGACCGAAGCTGAATATGCCTCGGTCATGACCCACGAACTCGCCCACCTGTCGCAACGCCACTTTGCCCGCGGCCTGGAAGCCCAGCAGCGCATGCAACTGCCGCTGATGGCCGCAATGCTCGCCGGGATCGTGGCCGCGGCGGCAGGGGCAGGCGATGTCGGCATAGCGGCCATCGCCTCGACTCAGGCGGCAGCCATTCAAGAGCAGCGGCGCTTCTCCCGACAGAATGAGCAGGAGGCGGACCGGATTGGCCTGGTCAATCTGGAGAAAGCCGGCTACGACCCCCGCGCCATGCCGAGCATGTTCGAACGCCTGATGCGCCAATATCGCTACGACCGCATGCCGCCGGAATTCCTCCTGACCCACCCGGTATCCGAGTCGCGCATCGCCGACACCCGCAACCGCGCCGCACAAACCAAGGCCGGCGGTGTGACCGACAGCGCGCGCTACCAGTTGATGCGCGCCCGCGTGCAGCTCAACTACGAAGATACTCCGGGACTGGCGGCCAAGCGTTTTCGCGCCTTGCTCGATGAAACCCCAAAACTGCACGCCGCCCGCTACGGCCTGGCCCTGGCGCAGATCAAGAGCGGCCAGCACCAGAAGGCCCGCGAGAGCCTGCAACCCTTGCTGCAGGCGGAGCCCGACAATATCGCCTACAACCTGGCCCAGATCGAACTGGACAGCGCCTCCAGCCACCTGCCGGAAGCACAGAGCCGCATCGAGCGACTCATGAGTAACTACCCGAACAATTACCCACTGCAGCAGGCGCGCATCGACGTGCTGATGAAACAGGCACGCCCCCAGGAGGCCGAGCGCGCCCTCGACGAGCTGCTGAAAAGCCGCCCGAAAGACCCCGACGTCTGGTACCAGGTCGCCGAAGTGCGCGGCCTCAGTGGCAACACCATCGGCCTGCACCAGGCACGTGCGGAATACTTCGCCCTGGTCGGCGACTACGATCAGGCGATCGAACAACTCGACTTCGCCAAACGCCGTGCGACCAACAACTTCCCGCTCGCCTCACGCATCGACGCGCGGCAACGCGAACTGCTGGAAGACCAGCGCATCATCGAGCAGATGCTGCGCTAGGCCGGCGGGAACACTTGCACGGCCGGAGCGGACAGCACCGAGATGAGCCACCCTCGACCTGGGCGAACCTGAAGTCACAGGCGCCCCCAGGATGGCAGACAGTCAAGCTCTCGGCAGCTACGGCCTGGCGAACCGGCCCAGAGGTTGTGAAAAAACGCTCAGGCCCGCGCGAAGGCAGAAAAGGCCTCGAGCACCCGCTCGATGTCCTCGGCACTGACATCCAGATGCGTGACCATGCGCAGACGCGACGCGGCCGTCAGCTTGATCCCGCGCTCGGCGCAGAAGGCCTGGAGTGCGCCGGCCTGCTCGCCGACCTGGGCATAGACCATATTGGTCTGCACCGGCTCGACCGCGTAGCCCAACCCGCGTAGCCCGTCTGCCAGGCGTTCGGCATTGGCGTGATCCTCGACCAGGCGCGCCACCTGATGCTCCAGGGCATAGAGTCCGGCGGCAGCCAGCACGCCGGACTGGCGCATGCCGCCGCCCACCACCTTGCGCCAACGCCGCGCCTTGCCGATCAGTTCGTCGCTGCCACACAGCACCGACCCCACAGGCGCGCCCAGACCCTTGGACAAACAGACCGAAACCGAATCGAAGTGCCGGGTGATGTCCCTGGCCGGCACGCCCTGCCTGACCGCCGCGTTGTACAGCCGCGCGCCGTCCAGGTGCAGGGCCAGGCCACGCCTGCGGGTCAGCTCGCGGGCAGCGGCCAGATAAGTCAACGGCAGGACCTTGCCCTGCATGGTGTTCTCCAGCGCCAGCAGGCGAGTGCGAGCGAAGTGGAAGTCGTCCTGCTTGATTGCCGCCTCGACCTTGGCCAGGTCCAGCGAGCCATCCGCTTCGCCCTCGATCGGCTGCGGCTGGATCGAGCCCAGCACTGCGGCGCCGCCGCCTTCGTATTTATAGGTGTGCGCCTGCTGGCCGACGATGTATTCGTCGCCGCGCTCGCAATGGGCCATCAGGCCGAGCAGGTTGCTCATGGTGCCGGTCGGCACGAACAGTGCGCGGGCAAAGCCCAGTTCGGCCGCCAGGTACTGCTCCAGGCGGTTGACCGTGGGATCCTCGCCGTAGACGTCATCGCCCAGTTCGGCCGCCAGCATGGCCTCGCGCATGCCCGAGGTTGGCTGGGTTACGGTATCGCTGCGCAAGTCGATGACGGGCATGGAGGGTTCCTTGAAGTGACGAAAAAACCGATGCTAAGGCGCCGGTGACGGGCACACAAGGTACAGTTCTGCGGGAACAGTCGCAGACCTTGCGCAGGCACCCAGGGTCGGTAAATGAGCGCTCAGAGGCGCTGAACATCGCGAGTGCCGGCGCGAGACTGTCTCCAGCCGTTCATCACAAAGCGCGCCACGCCGCAGCGGGCGCAGTAGACGAGCGCCTTTCACCGCCGCTCAGGCCAGCTGCACGTCTTCGGCGGGGGCGACGAGGATGGCGGCACGCAGACCGTTTTTCACCTTGGGGTTGGGGAAGATGATCCGCGCACCCGGCTCTTCCACGACCCAGCGAGTGCCGGCCAGATCCTCGGCAAGCAGGTAGCCGACCGGCAGCTGGCTGAAGTTTTCCACATCCGCCGGCAGGTGCAGCTTGAAGGTATCGCTGTGCTTGATGATTTCCCGCGCCACGGCGAACAATTGCAGCCCGTCCAGCTCGGTGCCTGGCTGCCCTGGCTCCGGTTCGCAGCCGGCGATGATGTGCTGCAGACGCTCTTCGAGCCGCCCCAGATTGACCCCCTGGTTCTGGCCAAAGGCACGCGCCTTGCCCAACTCCAGGGTGAACGACTCCGCCCCCAGTTGCGTGTAGGTGTAGGCACTGAAGGTGATCGAGCTCTTGTTGTGCAGCAGCACCGCCTCGATCCCCGCGGCATTCAGCCGGGCCAGCTCACGCAGGCTGCGCGGTCGACCCTCCTGCCAGGGATAGAGGGCGAACTGCTCGATTTTGGAGGCGCGGATCGCGGTATGCAGGTCGTAGTGCAGGCGCGTGCGCTCGGGCTTGCTGAAGAATGTGGCGGCCAGGTGTTCAAGATCGCAGGCACGCATGGCCTCGGCCCCGGCATGCTGTTCGTGCTGGCCGTTGAACAGGCGATTGATGTCCTGCTCGATATAGCGCTCGCCGCGGCGGATCGCCGGCGGGTTGCCGAACAGGAAGAGGATTCGTGCGCGCGGCTTCAGCTCGCCACGGGCAATGGCGTGCAGCAGGCGGTCGAGCAATTCGATGGGGGCGGTTTCATTGCCGTGGATGCCGGCCGAGAGCAGCAGATCCAGGCCGTTATCACTGGCCGCTGGCGGCGTCACTTCCAGCGCACCCTCGGCCAGCCAGCGCATGCGCGCGCCCTCGGGCGTCAGCTGGATCTTCGCTGCCGGTTCGTGGCCGGCCAGGGTCAATTCAAGCAGTTTGCCGAGGGCAAGCATAGGAGTTACCTCAATCGTGATTGCAGTCAGGGCCGTGCACGTGCTCGTCGTCGCCAAGCTCGGCCGCTTCCATCTCCAGCTCCAGGCTGACCAGATTGGTGGCCAGCGGACGCAGCAGCAGATTCGCGTACTCGCTGTCACCCTCCGCCACGTCCACGCCGATCATCAACTGACCGTTACCCACCTGCTGAAACCAGACTTCCTTGCCCTGCCACATCACCGCAAAGCGCGTGCAGGTCGTTTCCAGCTGGGTGCCATCTTCATCTTCGAGGATCAGTTGCAGGACATCGGACATTATTCAAAGCTCCACGCTATAAGCCACAAGCAGCAAGTTTAGAACGCCAAGCGTGCGCTTGAGGCTGGTCGCTTGCCTGCTCAGTTCAATTGGAAAGGATAAACCGCGCCCAGTTTAAGGATCTGGGTCAATTCATCCAATGCCGTGCGGCATTCAATCAGCAATTGCGGATCGGCCAATTCGTTCTCGCTGAGGCTGTCGCGGTAGTGCTTGTCGACCCAGACGTTGAGCGTGTCGTACAGCTGCGGGGTCATGATCACCCCCGGGTTCACCGCCGCCAGCTCATTGTCCTTGAGCGCCACGCGCAGACGCAGGCAGGCCGGGCCGCCACCGTTCTGCATGCTTTGCTTGAGATCGAACACCTTGATCTCGCGAATCGGCCCGCTGCCGCTGGTGAGCTGCTGCAGGTAATTCCACACATTGGCGTTGTTGCGGCACTCCTCCGGCACGATCAGCAACATGCCGCCAGCGGCGCGTGACAACAGCTGGCTGTTGAACAGGTAGGACTTCACCGCATCCTCGACCGTGACAGCATCGCGCGGTACGCACACCGCCTGCAGGTTGCCGCCCCGACGAGCGAGTTTGTCGCCCAGCTCGGCCAGCACCTTGTCGGTCTCGAGGAAGGCGTCCTGGTGATAGAACAGCACTTCGCCGTTACCCACCGCGATCACGTCGTTGTGGAATACACCCTGATCGATCACCGCCGGGTTCTGCTGAGCATAGACCACCCCGGCCTCGCTCAACCCGTGCAGGCGCACCACGGCCTGCGAGGCTTCCAGGGTCTGCCGCGCCGGGTAGCGTTGCGGCGCCGGGTAGCGGCTGTCGAAGGCGCTGCGACCGAACACGAAGAACTCCACCCCGGCTTCGCCGTAACCGTTACAGAAGCGCGTGTGGTTGGCCGCGCCCTCGTCGCCGAACTGGGTGACCGCCGGCAGCGCCGGGTGATGGGCGAAATGCTGCTGGTTGGCGAACATGGCGCCGAGCACGCGGCTGGTGGTCGGGTGCTCGATGCTGCGGTGAAACTTGCAATTGAGGTTGGCAGCGGTGAAGTGCACCCGGCCATCGGCCGTATCGGCGCTGGGGCTGACGGTGCAGGCGTTGGCCGTCCACATGCTCGAGGCCGAGCAACTGGCGACCAGCAGCGGCATGGCTTCTTTTGCCGCCCGCTGGATGACCTGGGCATCGCTGCCGGTAAAGCCGAGGCGGCGCAGCACCGCGACATCCGGACGCTCCTGCGGAGCCAGCACGCCCTGCTTGAAGCCCATCTCCATCAGCGCCTTCATTTTCGCCAGACCTTGCTTGGCGGCCTCTTTCGGGTTGGAGGCGGCCTGACTGTTGCTCTGCGAAGCGACGTTGCCGTAGGACAGGCCACCGTAGTTGTGGGTCGGGCCGACCAAACCGTCGAAATTCATCTCATACGCGGACATTACAGGCTTACTCCTGGGGTCAGGGTGGCGGGCAGGCTCAGGCTTTCACATTCCAGCGAGGCCACCGGATAGGCGCAGTAGTCTGCCGCGTAGTAAGCACTGGCGCGGTGGTTGCCGGATGCACCGATGCCACCGAACGGCGCCGTGCTGGCGGCGCCGGTCAGCTGCTTGTTCCAGTTGACGATGCCGGCGCGGCTGTGTAGCCAGAACTGCTTGTATCGCGCGCTGGAGTCCGACAGCAAACCGGCGGCCAGACCGAACTGGGTGTTATTGGCCTCGGCGATCGCGCCTTCGAAATCGGCATAGCGGATGACCTGCAGCAGCGGGCCGAAGAACTCTTCGTCCGCTCGCTCGGCCACCGCGGTCACATCGATAATGCCTGGAGTGAGCAAGGCGGCGCCGGGCAGCGGCTGGGTCATCGCCAGCAGCGCCGTGGCCCCCTTGCCGAGCAACTGCTGCTGGGCCTGCAGCAGGTGTTCAGCTGCCGCCAGGGAAATCACCGAGCCCATGAAGGGGGCCGGCTGGTCGTCATAACGGCCGACCTTGAGCTGCCCGGCGACCTGAACCAGGCGCGCGAGCAAGGCATCGCCCCACTCGCCCAGCGGCACCAGCAGACGCCGCGCGCAGGTGCAACGCTGGCCGGCGGAGATGAAGGCCGACTGCACGATGGTGTACACCGCCGCATCGACATCGGCGACCTGATCGACGATCAGCGGGTTGTTGCCGCCCATTTCCAGGGCGAGGATCTTGTCCGGGCGTCCGGCGAACTGGCTGTGCAGCAGATTGCCGGTACGGCTTGAGCCGGTGAAGAACAAGCCGTCGATGCCGGGATTGCCGGCCAGGGCCACGCCGGTTTCCCGCGCGCCCTGCAGCAGGTTGAGCACGCCCGCCGGCAGACCGGCTTCGATCCAGCACTTGAGCGTCAGTTCGGCGACTTTCGGCGTCAACTCGCTGGGTTTGAACAGCACGCAGTTGCCCGCCAGCAACGCCGGCACTATATGGCCGTTGGGCAGGTGACCAGGGAAGTTGTAGGGGCCGAACACCGCCACCACGCCATGCGGCTTGTGCCGCAGCACCGCGGTGGCGTCGCCCAGCGGGCCACTCTTCTCGCCGGTGCGTTCGCGATAGCTTTGGATCGAGATGGCGACCTTGTTGGCCATGCTGGTCACCTCGGTGGCCGACTCCCACAGCGGCTTGCCGGTTTCCTCGCCAATCGCCTGAGCCAGCTCGTCGGCATGCGCCTTGAGGGCCACGGCGAAGCGCTCCAGCACGGCGATGCGCCCGTCCAGGGAGTACGCAGCCCAGCCTGGGAATGCCGCGCGGGCGGCCTGCACGGCCGCCTCGACCTGGGCGGCAGAAGCCGCCTGGCCACGCCAGACCACGGCCTGAGTGACCGGATTCAACGATTCCAGGGCTTCGCCCTGACCAAGCTGCCAGCTACCGGCGATGTAATGAGTGCTCATCTTGTTGTATCACTCCCAGCAATTTCATGACCGGCGTTGCGCCGGGTGCACTATTCGAGCGAACGGCCCGGATCAGCTCCAGGCGGTTCGGGGTATTCAGCCGCGGGCCGACAGCGGTACCGCTCTGACCTGATCACCAACCGACAACTGCAAACGCTTGGCGGTCAACGGATCGACCACCAGGGTGCCGGCGGCCAGGCGGGCGGCGCCGACGGTAATACGGCAGTCTTCGCGCTTGCGGTTGTGAATCAGGAAGCTGGTGGCGTCATCGCCGGGCGTGCCGATGGCCAGTACCAGTGCCTGACTGTCGCGCACCGCACGGATTTTCGCGGTTTCAGCCTCGATGGCCGGGCCGGCGTCGAAGATGTCGACATAGCCCTGGTAACTGAAGCCTTCGCCCTTGAGCATGGCCAGCGCCGGCTCGGTATCCGGGTGAACACGGCCGATGATGTTGCGCGCATCTTCGGAGAGAAAGCAGGTGTAGAGCGGGAACTTGGGCATCAACTCGGCGATGAAGGCCTTGTTGCCGACCCCGGTCAGGTAGTCCGCCTGGCTGAACTCCATCTTGAAGAAGTGTCGCCCCAGGCTTTCCCAGAACGGCGAGCGCCCCTGTTCGTCTGACATGCCGCGCATCTCGGCGATCACCTTGTCGCCGAACAACTCGCGGAACTCGGCGATGAACAGCATGCGCGCCTTGGACAACAGACGACCATTGAGCCCCGTGCGGTGATCGGCACGCAGAAACAGCGAGCACAGCTCGGAGTTGCCGGTCAGGTCGTTGGCCAGAAACAGGGTGGGAATCTGCCGGTGAATATTCAGTTCCTGCGAGGCGCTGACGGTCAGCCCCACACGGTAGTTGTACCAGGGCTCACGCATACCGACCGCGCCGGCCACGGCGGAAATACCCACCACCTGGCCCGCGTCGTTCTCCAGCACGAACAGATAGTCGGCATCGGCACGTTCGGCCTTGCCGGTGAAGGTCTTCTCCGCCCAGCCGACGCGGTGCGCCAGGCGCTCCTCGTTGGCTGGCAGGGTGGTCAAGCCGGCGCCGGTAGTGCGCGCCAGATCAATCAGGGCCGGAAGATCGGCTGTGCGAACGGGACGAACGATCATGCGCTAACTCCTTAAACCGCAACCAGACGCACGCTGGCGCCCTCGCCGACGCCGAGGGCTTCGGCAGCTTCAAGACTGAGGGTGACCGGCTTGCCAGGCACCCAATCCAGATCCGCGACAATCGCGCGGAAGTCCTGCAGCAGGCCATTGCTGACCAGATACGGACGCCCTCCCTGGATCGGCTCGCCGATCCTGACCGGCACCACGCGGCTCTGGGCAATGGAGCGAATCCCCGAGGTCCGTGCATGCAAGGTCGGCCCGCCGTCGAAAATATCGATGTAATGGTCGGTCTCGAAGCCTTCGCGCATCAGGATGTCGAAGGTCACCTGCGCCCGCGGATGCACCTGACCCATGGCCTCCTGCGCTGCATCGGGCAGCAACGGCACGTAGATCGGGTAATGCGGCATCAATTCGGCGAGAAAGGTCCGGCTCTTCAAGCCGCACAGGCGCTCGGCCTCGGCGTAATTCATGTCGAAGAAATTGCGCCCCACGGCATCCCAGAACGGCGAATCGCCGTGCTCGTCGCTGTGGCCGACAATCTCCACCACCACCGCATCGGCGAAGCGCTCCGGATGATTGGCGACGAACAACAAGCGCGCCCGCGAGTTCAGCTCGGACCAGATGCTGCCCACCAACGGCCGCTCGACGTAAAAACTGGTCAGCAGGCTGTTACCGGTCAGGTCATGGCACAGCGAGAGCACATGGATCTTGTTGTGGATCTTCAGCTCACGGGAGTTGTGCACGAAGGTTTCATTGCGAAAGCTGTAGAAGGGTTCGGAATAGCCGGCCGAGGCGACAATCCCGGAGCAGCCGAGCAGGTGTCCGCTGTCGCTGTCTTCGAGGACGAAGAAATAGCTCTCTTCGCCATTGAAGCTCACCTCGGCGGCCAGCGAGGCCTCCGACGCCGCGATCTTGTCGCGCAGGCGACCGGCATCATCCGGCAGCGAAGTCACACCAACCGGGCTGTCCGCGGCGAGACGCTGCACTTCATTCAGGTCGGCCATTTGCGCGGGGCGCATCACCAGCATGGTGTCACTCCTTTCTCAATAAAAATCCCAGGCCGCTCAGCGCGAACCGCCTGGAAAAACCGTAACCCGAAGGCCACAGCACACACGGAGACAGTCATCCCTGGAAAGTAGCTCGGCTTATCCATAAGCCGAGCAAGCGCAGCCGTGGCGACCGCAAGGGGGTCGCCGCCGGACTGTCGACTCAGGCTTGCGTCAGCTGGACCAGCGCACGCTCGAAGCGGGCCAGGCCTTCTTCGATATCAACATCTTCCACCACCAGGCTCGGGGCGAAACGCACCACGTCGGGACCGGCTTGCAGCACCATCACGCCTTGCGCCACGGCGGCATCGAGAATCACCTTGGCCTTGCCTTTCCAGGCATCGGTCAGTACCGCGCCGATCAACAGACCGAGGCCGCGCACCTGACTGAACACGCCGTACTGCTCACCGAGCCGCTCCAGCGTGGTCGTGAAGCGCTGCTGCTTGGCTTTCACCCCAGCCAGCACTTGCGGGGTGTTGATCACGTCGATCACCGCCTCGGCCACCGCACAGGCCAGCGGGTTGCCGCCGTAGGTGGTGCCATGGGTGCCAACCACCAGGTGCTTGGCCAGCGCCTCGGTGGTGAGCATGGCGCCGATCGGGAAACCACCGCCCAGGCTCTTGGCGCTGGAGAGGATGTCCGGTGTCACGCCGAAATGCTGGTAGGCGAACAGCGAGCCGCTGCGGCCCATGCCGGTCTGCACTTCGTCGAAGATCAGCATCGCATCGTGCTGGTCGCACAGCTCGCGGGCCGCCTGCAGGTAGGCCAGGTCGGCCGGCAATACGCCGCCCTCACCCTGAATCGGCTCCAGCACCACGGCGCAGGTCTTGGCGGAAACCGCGGCTTTCAGCGCCTCGATATCGTTGTACGGCACATGGCTGATGCCCTGGATCTTCGGCCCGAAACCATCGGAATACTTGGGTTGCCCGCCAACACTCACGGTAAACAGGGTGCGCCCGTGAAAACTGTTGGTCGCCGAGATGATTTCGTACTTCTCTTCGCCGAACTTGTCGAACGCCACCCGCCGGGCCAGCTTGAAGGCGGCCTCGTTGGCTTCGGCGCCGGAGTTGCAGAAGAACACCCGCTCGGCAAAGGTGGCGTCGACCAGCTTGTGCGCTAGGCGCAGGGCCGGCTCGTTGGTGAACACGTTGGAAATGTGCCACAGGGTGTTGGCCTGCTCGGTCAACGCGGCGACCAGGGCCGGATGGCAATGGCCCAGGGCATTCACGGCGATGCCGCCGGTGAAGTCGATCAGCTCGCGACCACTTTGATCCCAGACTCGGGAACCCGCGCCGCGCACCGGAATGAAGCTGGCCGGGGCGTAGTTGGGAACCATGACTTGGTCGAAATCGGCGCGTTGCACCGGATCGTGCTGAACGGACATCGGAACTCTCCTGACGAGTAACACCTGCATTGAATGGCAGGCGATGGGAAGGATTGTAGGGATTGATTCGGGCCTGGCATTGCCGCCATGCGACAACTTCTTATAGCGCCAACCCGAGGAAAACCGCAGCTTTCGCAAATGCGACAGAAAGCGTCGGGAAGGCGCAGTTTAAATGCTGTTCGCCCCACACGCGTACAACTTGCGCAATTTCCCCACAAGCTGACCGACCAGTTTTTGCACCTGATTCAACGCAGCGCGGGCCAACAGGTCGGTGAAAAAGGGAGCGTTGCAAAGGCCAGGCGGGGAATCAGCCAGGCAAGCGGCCTGGACTGGCACGTAGCGGGCGAGCGGCACATGAGCATGAATCGTTGCACCCGCCGATGGCCGTGAGCGCGCAGCCGTGTTTCAACGGCCTGCTAAGCCGTGATCGGCTGCCCCTGGGCCACGGGTGGGCGAGCCAGGCCGAGAAAATCGCTCAAGGCGACTTTCTGCGCGATGGCATCCTGATACCCCAGCTCGATCAGCTCGCTGCAATAGCCGGCCTCGAACAGCAGATAGCTGAGTACACCCGCACCACTGACCTTGGTCGCCCCCGGTCCACGCAGGAACAGGCGCACCGCTGCCGGCATCTCATGGCGATGGCGGGCGGCAATCACATCCAGCGGCTGACTCGGCGAGATCACCAGCACCTCCACCGGATTGAGCCCCAGGCCCCGCGGGCGCTGCTCAGGCGGGATCAGCTTGCTCATCAGGTTGAGCCGCTCGAGCAGTTCGATGTCGCCTTCCAGGCTGTCGATAAAGGTGCTGTTGAGCATATGCCCGCCGATTTGCGCCAGGCTCGGCGGCTTGGCAGCCTGTACTGCCCCAATCACAGCATTGCCGTGCTCAGCCTGTGGGTTATGGCTGACGCCAACCACCAACACCCGGTTAGCGCCCAGGTGCAGGGCCGGACTGATAGGCGCGGACTGGCGCACGGCGCCGTCGCCGAAGTATTCGCGGTTGATCTTCACCGCCGGAAACAGCAGCGGGATGGAAGAGCTGGCCAGTAGATGTTCGACGGACAAACGGGTCGGTACGCCGACCCGGCGATGGCGCATCCAGGGGTCGATGGTGGCGCGCCCCTGATAGAAGGTCACGGCATGCTCGGACTCGTAGCCGAAGGCCGTCACCGCCACGGCACGCAACTGGCGCTGGCGAACTGCGGCCGCGATTCCGGAGAAATCCAGTTCGCGCCGGATCAGTTCGCCCAGCGGCGAACTGTCGAGTAGCGCCACCGGCACCTCCCTACCCAGGCCGAGCAAGCTGTGACCGATGAAGCGGGCGGCCTGACGCAGCACCCCCAGCCAGTCGCTGCGATACACCTGATGCGCATGAAAACCCTGCCAGACAGCGGTCAGCCGGCGAACCGCGTCACCAAAATGCAAGGCCCCGCACGCCAGGCCGACCGCATTGATCGCCCCCGCCGAGGTCCCGACGATCACCGGAAAGGGATTCTGCGCGGGATCCGGCAGCAAATCTGCAATCGCCGCCAGCACTCCGACCTGATAAGCCGCCCGCGCGCCACCACCAGTGAGAATCAGCCCGGTTACCGGCTCGTTGGAGGGGGTGTCGGCTGTCATAGGGCGTTCCGAAAGTCCGTTTGATGGGCTGGCCGGGGCGCACCACGCCACGGGCCACTCAGGCGCCTAACCGCGGCGCTTCTGGTACATCTTCGCCTCACCGGCCGGGCGCGTCTTGAAACGCCGGTGCGCCCACAGGTACTGCTCAGGCTGCTGACGAATCGCCGCTTCGATCCACTGATTGACCCGCAAACAGTCGGCTTCCTCGCTCTCCCCGGGAAAATCAGCCAGCGGCGGGTGCACCACCACCTTATAGCCGGAGCCATCGGCCAGTCGTGTCTGGGTGAAGGGAATCACCCGCGCCCGGCCCAGGCGAGCGAACTTGCTGGTCGCCGTCACCGTCGCGGCCGGCACGCCAAACAGCGGCACGAACACACTGCGCTGCGCGCCATAGTCCTGATCCGGCGCGTACCAGACCACCTGGCCGGTGCGCAGCAACTTGAGCATGCCACGCACATCGTCACGCTCGATCACGCCCTGCAGCCGCTGCTCGCGCCCCCGGCGCTGGATATAGTCGAACAATGGATTCTTGTGCTCGCGGTACATGCCATACATGTGCTGACGCATGCCCAGCAGACCGCCGCCCATTTCCAGGGTGGTGAAATGCAGGGCCATCAGCAGCACACCCTGCCCTTCGGCCTCGGCCGCACGCAAATGCTCCAGCCCCTCGACCTGCCCCAACCTGGCCAGCCGCGCCGCCGGCCACCACCAACTGATCGCCATCTCGAAGAAGGTCATGCCGGTCGAGGCGAAATTTTCCCGCAACAAGCTGGCGAGCTCATCGGCCGACAGCTCGGGGAAGCACAGCTCCAGGTTGCGCGCGGCGATCTGCCGGCGCGAACGCGCCAGGTGAAACATCAAGCCACCAAGCCGACGCCCCAGCCACATCAACACCCGGTAAGGCAGCAACGAAACCAGCCACAGCGCACCGAGCCCCAGCCACAGCAGCCAAAAGCGCGGATGGAGGAAGTAGGCACGAAAACGAGGACGATCCACGGATGATTCCACACAAGCGACAAAGGCCGGCATTCTACAGGACTCGGCCCGGCTTGCGATCCATCGGCGTCAGACTGCCCGCTAGCGCCGCGAGGCGCGTGCCCCACATGAATGGGGGCAATGCCGCAAGCCCGCCTTCAGGGGAGCGCGACCCGTGCGATCCAGGACGCATCTTGTTGCGCCGATGGCTCCCCAGGTACTGCTCGGAATAGCCCGCGATCGCCCGATCGACCCACCGATTGATCAACAGGCTGTCGGCCTCCCCGCTGGCTGCCGGAAACCGGCACATCGGCGCACCCAGCGTAGGCCCAACACGAGCGACACCCGGCAAGGCAACTGCACGATCACCCGCAACAGAGCCAGCCCCCGCCACAACAGCTAGAAACGCGGATGCAGGAAATAGGCACGAAAACGAGGACGGTCCATGGCGCATTTCGCACAAACGACAACGCGCGGCATTTTATAGGCTCCCAGACGCGGCTTGCAGCCCAGCGGGGTTATCGCTATAAGTCCGGGCTACTTTCGTCACGACCGACAAGGCGTATCAGGCAGACCATGAGCCAAGCCGATCTACTCGAGCAAGACCCCGTATTCCAGCTCAAGGGCAGCATGCTGGCCATCACCGTGATGGAACTGGCGCACAACGACCTCGAGCGCCTCGACCAGCAACTGGCGGCGAAAGTCGCCCAGGCGCCGAATTTCTTCAGCAATACCCCGCTGGTGTTGGCCCTGGACAAGCTGCCGGAAGGCGAAGGCAGCCTCGACCTGGCGGCGCTGATGGCCGTATGCCGTAACCATGGCCTGCGCACCCTGGCCGTGCGCGCCAATCGTGAAGACGACATCGCCGCCGCCGGCGCCCTGGATTTGCCGGTGCTGCCGCCCTCCGGCGCCCGCGAGCGTCCAGTCGATCCGACGGGCGGTAGCGCCACGCCAAAAAAACCGGAAAAGCCCGCAGAGCCCGAGGTCAGGCCGAGCAAGATCATCACCAGCCCGGTGCGCGGCGGCCAGCAGGTCTACGCTCAGGGCGGCGACCTGATCGTCCTCGCGCCGGTCAGCTCCGGCGCGGAACTTCTCGCCGATGGCAACATCCATGTTTACGCGCCCATGCGCGGTCGCGCCCTGGCTGGCATCAAGGGCAACACCAAGGCACGCATCTTCTGTCAGCAAATGGGTGCGGAATTACTGTCCATCGCCGGTCAATACAAGGTCGCCGAAGACCTGCGCCGTGACCCTTTATGGGGCGAGCCGGTACAAGTCAGCTTGTCGGGTGACGTGTTGAACATCACCCGCCTTTAACGGATACTGCCGCCAATTTTCAGGGACATAACAAAGGCATCTGGAAGCCGCATATGGCTGTCGGATTCCCGTCTTTCTTCACATTTTGGGGTGAATCACCTTGGCCAAGATCCTCGTAGTCACTTCCGGCAAGGGTGGCGTGGGTAAAACCACCACCAGCGCCGCCATCGGTACCGGCCTCGCCCTGCGCGGGCACAAGACTGTCATCGTCGACTTCGACGTCGGCTTGCGTAACCTCGACCTGATCATGGGCTGCGAACGTCGCGTGGTGTATGACTTCGTCAACGTGGTCAACGGCGAAGCCACGCTGAAGCAGGCGTTGATCAAGGACAAGCGCCTGGAAAACCTCTACGTGCTGGCCGCCAGCCAGACCCGCGACAAAGACGCGCTGACCGAAGAAGGCGTGGAAAAGGTCATCGAGGAACTGCGCAAAGATTTCGAATACGTGGTCTGCGACTCGCCGGCCGGTATCGAGAAAGGCGCGCACCTGGCGATGTACTTCGCCGATGAGGCGATTGTCGTGACCAACCCCGAGGTTTCCTCGGTGCGCGACTCCGACCGCATGCTCGGCCTGCTGGCGAGCAAATCGCGCCGCGCCGTGAAAGGCGAAGAGCCGATCAAGGAGCACCTGCTGCTGACTCGCTACAACCCCGAGCGCGTGACCCGTGGCGAAATGCTCGGCGTGGAAGACGTCGAGGAAATCCTCGCCATCCGCCTGCTCGGTGTGATCCCGGAATCGCAAGCGGTGCTGAAAGCCTCCAACCAGGGCGTACCGGTCATTCTCGATGACCAAAGCGACGCCGGTCAGGCCTACAGCGATGCCGTCGACCGTCTGCTCGGCAAGGAAGTTACCCATCGCTTTCTCGATGTGCAGAAGAAAGGACTCATGCAACGCCTGTTTGGAGCTCGCTAATGAATATTTTTGACTTCTTTCGTGAACGCAAAAAGGAACCTACTGCGTCCATTGCGAAAGAGCGTCTGCAGATCATCGTCGCCCACGAGCGCGGCCAGCGCAGCCAGCCGGATTACCTGCCGGCCCTGCAGCAGGAACTGGTCGAGGTGATTCGCAAGTACGTCAATATCGACTCGGATCAAGTGCAGGTCGCCCTGGAAAGCCAAGGCAGCTGCTCGATCCTGGAACTCAACATCACCCTGCCGGATCGCTGATCGGCACGCTGTAGGGGCCAACTGGCCCTACAGAGATACCCACTGCACACAGAATCGGCGACCTCGGTCGCCGATTGCGTTTCCCGGAAGCCCCCATGCCGCTCAGCCAAATCGAAATTATCCACCAGGACGCCGCCCTGCTGGTGATCAACAAGCCCACCCTGCTGCTCTCGGTGCCCGGCCGTGCCGAGGACAACAAGGATTGCCTGGTCACCCGCCTGCAGGACAACGGCTTTCCGGAAGCGCGCATCGTCCATCGCCTGGACTGGGAAACCTCGGGCATCATCGTCCTCGCGCGCGACGTCGACAGTCACCGCGAGCTGTCGCGCCAGTTTCATGACCGCGAAACCGAAAAAGCCTACATCGCCCTGTGCTGGGGCCAGCCCGAGCAGGACAGCGGCAGCATTGACCTGCCGCTGCGCTACGACCCGCCGACCAAGCCGCGACATGTGGTCGACCATGAGCAGGGCAAACACGCCCTGACCCACTGGCGCGTGCTCGAGCGCTGTGGCGATTACTGCCGGGTCGAACTGACCCCGATCACCGGCCGCTCGCACCAGCTGCGCGTGCACATGCTGTCGATCGGCCACCCGCTGCTCGGCGATGCCCTCTATGCCCCGCCCCAGGCCCTGGCCGCCTACCCGCGCCTGTGCCTGCACGCCTGCATGCTCGGCCTGAGCCACCCGCAAAGCGGCGAACGCCTACGCTTCGACTGCCCCGCGCCGTTCTAGCGACCAGCGCCACACAGGCAGCCCGAAGGCAATCCGGGCTGCCTGTCCGCGCAGGCAGGAGCAGGATCGCCACCCGGCGCAACGCTTATTACCTGCCGGCAGATCATTCGATAACGTTCTTAAACAGGCTCTTGAAGCCGCAGCCGAACGCCAACATATAAGCAGTAGCGGGGCTTGAGGCCCGGCCTTGAGCACCGCAAACAAGTCTCTGGTCAATACACCACAGGAGGTTTGCGATGTACGAGTCCCTGCTTAACTTCCCCGGCGGACTGCTCGCCGAGTTCGAACGGCTGCAGCAGGAGCTACAGCAAGAGTTTGCCAATCCGGGACGAGCGGGCAGCATTCGCGCGCTGGCCAGCGGCGCCTTCCCGGCGCTCAACGTCGGCAGCAGCCCTTCGGCAATCGAGATCTATGCCTTCGCCCCGGGTCTCGACGCGAGCAAGCTGGATGTGCAGATCCACCAGGGCCTGCTGTCGATCAGCGGCGAGCGCGAGAGCGCCCTGCCACAAGACAACGGCACCCTGTCGACCTATGCCAACGAACGTTTCGCCGGCCGCTTCAAGCGCACCGTCAGCCTGCCCAGCGATGCCGACCCGGACAAGGTCCAGGCGCAGTACCGCAACGGCGTGCTGCACATCACGGTGGCGCGCCAGGAATCGGCACAACCGAAACGCATCAACATCCAGTGACCTGGCCGTCACACCCAAGCCACGAATCTGTCTCGATGGAGGAAACCGCGATGAACGAGAAACAAGTAGTCCGCCGCAGCGAATCCGAGGAAGAGCTGCAGACGCTGTTGCCGCAAGTGGATGTCTTCGAAGACAAGGACGGCATCCTGCTGCTCGTCGACATGCCGGGCGTGCCCAAGGACAAGCTCGAACTGCGGATCGACAACAACACCCTGCTGATCGAAGGCAACATTGCCCCCGACACCCCGGAAAACATGGAAGCGGTGTATGCCGAGGTGCGCCTGTCGCGCTACCGCCGGGCCTTCAGCCTGAGCAGCGACCTGGATACCGCGCGGATCGACGCGCAGCTGCGCGATGGCGTGCTCAACCTGCGCATCCCCAAGCATGCCCATGCGCAACCGCGCAAGATCGAGGTCAAAGTCGCCTGAACCGCTTGAGCGGCCGCCCCCCGTTGCAGCGCGCGGCCGCTCGCAACCCGGAGATCACCCCATGGAAAAGTTCACCGAACTGAAACACAGCCTGGAGGAAACCTGGCACTCGCTCGGCGATGACTGGCGCCACCTGCGCGAGCGTGCCAGCGGCGCCCTGACCCGCTTCACTCCGCTGGCCAAGAACCACAAGGCGCCGGAAACAACCCCGACATCCGCCGAATTCCCCTCGGCCAACTGGGCCTTGCTGGCCGGCGACCTGTTCGAGGACAACGACAAGTTCGTGGTACGCCTCGAAGTGCCTGGCCTGGACAAGCAGGACCTGGATATCGAAGTGCGCAGCGACATGCTGATCGTGCGCGGCGAGAAACGCTATGAACAGGAGTCCAGCAGCGGCCAGTACCGTATCCGCCAATGCGCCTTCGGCAGCTTCCACCGCAGCATCCCGCTGACGGCGCCGGTACTGGCCGACAAAGCCTCGGCCAGCTACCGCAACGGCGTACTGCGCATCGAACTGCCCAAGACGGAACAGGCCAGCGGCCGGCGCCTCGAAGTACGCGGCGACTGACCCGCCAACAACGCATCGCGCCGGGGTACGGAACGCCGCCCGGGTCCTCCTACAAGAGAAGAGCAACGGACAGCGCATTCCCTGTAGGAGGGCCGCGCCCGTTCCTGACGGGCTTGCGGCATTTCCCACATCCATGTGGGTCACGCACCCCGCGGCGATGGCGGACAACGTCCGCCCACAAGCACAGGCACCGCGCCGACCTGCACCTGAGGCCGGCAGCCCGAATCAACCCCGGGTAATCCGGCGCATGTCACTCACGCCTGCTGGCGCGGCCATACCAGGCTGAACTTTGCCCCACCCAGGGCTTCGCTGTGGCTGATCTGGGCGCGGCCGCCGTGCCAGTAGATGATCCGGCGCACGATCGACAGGCCCAGACCATGCCCGCCGGAGGCGCGGGTCCGGCTGTCGTCCAGGCGCAGGAAGGGGTTGAAGATGCGTTCCCAGGCGTCATCCGGCACCCCGGGGCCGTCATCCTCGACATCCACGCGGCAGCGCTGCTGGCCGACCTGGTAACTCACCCGCACCCGCGATTCGGCGTGACGCATGGCGTTGCTCACCAGGTTCTGCAGGGCGCGGTGCAGGTAGCGCAATTCCGCCTCGACCAGCGCCCCGCTGCCATCCAGGGCGTCCAGTGCCGGGCCGCGCTCGACCCGCACGCCGGCGCGCAGCGGCGCCAGTTCGTCGATCACCTGGTCGATCAACTGGCCGAGATTGACCTGCTGGAAGTTCAGCGCCGGCGCGCCCTGTTCCAGGCGCGCGTAGGTCAGCATCTCGTCGACCAGCTTGTCGAGGTCCTGGATATCGCTGTCCATGCCGTCCATGTATTTGCGCCGCGCCACTTCGCTCTCGGCATCGCCGATCATCTCCAGGCCGAAGCGCAGGCGCGCCACCGGCGTGCGCAGCTCATGGGACACGGCGCGCACCATCTCGCGCTGAATGTTCAGGGAGCGCTGCAAGTGCTCGGCCATGGCATTGAAGGCCGCCGCCAGCCGTCCCACCGAATCCGTGCCGCGGCTGGGCACCCGCGCATCCAGGTTGCCACTGGCGATGCGGGTGGCGGCGCCCTCCAGATCGCCCAGGCGCTGCTCCAGTCGCCGCACCAGTAGATAGACGGTCAAGCCGATCAGGCTCAGGCCCAGCGCCCCGATCAACACCAGCAGCTGCGGCGGGTAGGGGCTCATCTGATACAGCGGGCCGATTTCCAGCACCCAGGATGAACCGGCGATGCCGGAGAACACATGAATACTGTCGCCGCCCTTGCCCAGCGCCATCACGGTATCGCCCTCCTCCACCCGCCGGCGCTGGTCGATGTCCAGGTTCGCCTGCTCGAGGCTGACCAGGTGCAGATCGAACCCGAACTGCTTGGCCTCCTTGAGCTCGGCCAGGCGCTGCGGCTGCTCGCTCAGCGGATAACGGATCAGCTCGTCGATCAGCAGAAAAACCGTCGCCCGCGCCAGCTGTTCGCTGATCTGCTGCACCTCGCCGGTCAGCAGCAGTTGCTGCTGTTCATCGAGCTGGCTATAGACGGTCGCCGCATGCGGGCCGGTTTGCCGCACCAGCACCTGGCCGCGCATCAGACGCTTGCGCTCACCGCCATCGAGCGGGGCCTCGGCCACCGGCTGAAGGGTCAGCGGGATGCCCAGCAGGCGCGACCACAGCACCACGGAGCGCCGCCGCTCGAGCTCGCTCATCGGCGCCAAGTTGTCGGCCATCAGGCGGAAGGTGCCACGCGCCAGGCGCTCGCGGTATTGCTCCGAGCGCACCTCGTTGACCAGGTGCAGGGTGCCGACGCCGAGCAGCGCCACCAACACCAGCACCGCCAGCATGCCGGCATAGATGCGCAGAAAGATCGAATTCATAGTTGGGGTCTGTTGAGGCTTAGTCGCGAGCCGCGTTGCTGCGCAACCCAATGGGCCGGGCCGGTTATCGCCCGGTGCTGCGTTATTCGTCGTTCATTGGCAATGACCACAAAAACCCCTGGAGCTTTTTTTCGCGCAAGCCCCGAAGGGGTGAAGCACATGGATGTGCTGAACAAACTTCTCTCCTCATGCCTTGCCCGGCGCGGTCACGACTTAACCCTAAACAGACCCTAGCGGGCCGTTGAAAAACGTAGGCGAGGCAGCCGAGGCCAGGCAAAAACAGGCGAAAAAGCGCAGTTTACGTGTTGTAAATGAGCATTTTGAGCCTGTTTTTAACAACGCATCGGCAACGCAGGTAGTTTTTCAACAGCCTGCCAGCGCTTCGGCCGCCTCGGCGACGAATAGATAGCCCTTGCTGCGCACGGTCTTGATCAGGCGTGGATGCATGGGATCGTCGCCGATCTTCGGCCGGATCCGCGAGATGCGCACGTCGATCGAGCGATCCTGGCCGTCGTACTCGATCCCGCGCAAGGCATTGAAGATCTCCTCGCGCGAGAGAATCCGCCCGGCATTGGCCGTCAGCAGCCAGAGCAGGTCGAACTCGGCGCTGGTCAGCTCGATGCTCTGCTCGCCCAGCCAGGCCTCGCGCATCGCACTGTCGACCACCAGCGGGCCGAACTCCAGGCGCCGCGGCCCTTCGTCGACAGCCGCCGCGACGCCCTCGCGGCGCCGCAGCAGCGCCCGGATCCGCGCCAGCAGCACCCGCGGGCGCACCGGCTTGCACACGTAGTCATCGGCGCCCATTTCCAGGCCAAGCACCTGGTCCATGTCGTCGGTGCGCGCGGTCAGCATCAGGATCGGCCCGTCGTACTGGTCGCGCACCTTGCGGCAGATCGTCAGGCCGTCTTCGCCCGGCAGCATCAAATCGAGAATCACCAGATCCGGCTGCTCCTTGATGATGCGCGCGGCCGCCTGGGCGCCGTCGCCCTCGATGCTCACCTCCAGACCATTGCCCTGCAGGTAATCACGGGTCAGCTCGGCCAGACGCTGGTCGTCTTCGACGATAAGGATGTGCCAGGTGTCTTGCTGCTGCACGGCTGCCTCCGGGGGACAGATCAACGACGACGAAAAAGACGCTGATTGTAGCAATGCCGAACGCCACCGCGCAGGTCTGCCGCACAGCCGTGAAAAGCGCCGCGGCGCCTCTGCACAGAGCAGGCCAAAACGCCACAAAAAAAACTACATATTGTGTTTCTGTGGCGGGCTTAAAAACTCGCGCATGGACGTGAAAAAAAAGCGTAACAACGACGAACGGTAGAGTGCGGCCCACCCCAGCAAACACGCGGGTTTGCGTAAGTTACCCCAAGTTAACCCACAGCTTTATCCACAGGCCGGAGGACTTGCCATCCCCCCAAGACCGCACTATCTTGTATCTCCAGCGCAGCAAACACCTATATGTTGGGTTTTGACCTCGAAAATGGCCCAAGCACAATTGCCCATAAAAGGTCTAGACCCCAAGCCGCATTGGTGAACAAAAGAACCTCCATGGTGGCCCGCGCACACGCGTAGCGACCATTGCTCCAGCAGCGCGACTTGCCTGCCAGAGCCATACAAACGCTAGGCAGCCCTTGCGCGCCTATCACTACATCTAGTAGTGCCGGCCATGGCCGACACAAGACATGAAGCCAGGAAGGCGCTTTCACTCAGACCCTTCCAGCCAGTTTGCAAGCCCCCTGCTCCCAGCCTCTGGCTGCGTGCAGGCGTTGTTGAAAGCTGATGAACGGCAGTTGATAGACCGCAAAGCGCCCGACTCGACAAATTACAGATCACGGAGACACGCATACATGCATACCGACACCACTCGCGAGAACTCGCAGGGCCAAGCGCCACAGGCCAACGATGGCAACCTGGACCTGAGCGCCACCGCGCCGGGCCAGTTGCGTGTGATCAAACGGAACGGCACCGTGGTGCCCTACACCGACGACAAGATCACCGTCGCCATCACCAAAGCGTTTCTCGCAGTAGAAGGCGGCACCGCCGCCGCGTCGTCGCGTATCCATGAAACCGTCGAGCGCCTGACCGAACAGGTCAGCGCCACCTTCAAGCGCCGCATGCCGTCCGGCGGCACCATCCACATCGAAGAAATCCAGGACCAGGTCGAACTGGCCCTGATGCGCGCCGGCGAGCAAAAAGTTGCCCGCGACTACGTGATCTACCGCGAGTCGCGCAGCCAGGAGCGCAAGCGCGGCGGCAACGACGTCGCCGAGCCGCACCCGAGCCTGCGCGTGACCCACCTCGACGGCACCGTGGCGCCGCTGGACATGGGCCGCCTCAACACCATCGTCACCGAGGCCTGCGAAGGCCTGGCCGAAGTCGACGGCGCGCTGATCCAGAAAGAAACCCTGAAGAACCTCTACGACGGCGTGGCCCAGAGCGACGTCAGCACCGCCCTGGTGATGACCGCCCGCACCCTGGTCGAGCGTGAGCCGAACTACAGCTACGTCACCGCGCGCCTGCTGATGGACAACATCCGCGCCGAAGGCCTGGGCTTCCTCGGCGTGGCCACCAGCGCCACCCACCATGAGATGGTCGACTTCTACGCCCAGGCCCTGCCGGCCTACATCGACAAGGGCATCGAGCTGGAACTGCTCAACCCCGTGCTGAAAACCTTCGACCTGGAAAAACTCGGCCGGGCGATCAACCACGAGCGCGACCAGCAGTTCACCTACCTCGGCCTGCAGACCCTCTACGACCGTTACTTCATCCACAAGGACGGTACCCGCTTCGAACTGCCGCAGATCTTCTTCATGCGCGTGGCCATGGGCCTGGCGATCGAAGAGCAGCAGAAAGAAGACCGCGCCATCGAGTTCTACAACCTGCTGTCGTCGTTCGACTACATGGCGTCCACCCCGACCCTGTTCAACGCCGGCACCCTGCGCCCGCAGCTGTCGTCATGCTACCTGACCACAGTGCCGGACGACCTGGGCGGCATCTACGACGCCATCCGCGACAACGCCCTGCTGAGCAAATTCGCCGGCGGCCTGGGCAACGACTGGACCCCGGTGCGCGCACTCGGCGCCTACATCAAGGGCACCAACGGCAAATCCCAGGGCGTCGTGCCCTTCCTCAAGGTGGTCAACGACACCGCTGTTGCGGTCAACCAGGGCGGCAAGCGCAAGGGCGCGGTCTGCGCCTACCTGGAAACCTGGCACATGGACATCGAAGAGTTCATCGAGCTGCGCAAGAACACCGGTGACGACCGTCGCCGCACCCACGACATGAACACCGCCAACTGGATCCCGGACCTGTTCATGAAGCGCGTGTTCGACGACGGCCAGTGGACCCTGTTCAGCCCGAGCGAAGTGCCGGACCTGCACGACCTCACCGGCCGCGCCTTTGAAGAGCGCTACGAGTACTACGAAGCCCTGACCCAGTACGGCAAGATCAAGCTGTTCAAGACCATCCAGGCCAAAGACCTGTGGCGCAAGATGCTCAGCATGCTGTTCGAAACCGGCCACCCATGGCTGACCTTCAAGGATCCGTGCAACCTGCGCAGCCCGCAGCAGCACGTGGGCGTCGTGCACAGCTCGAACCTGTGCACCGAGATCACCCTCAACACCAACGCCGACGAAATCGCCGTGTGCAACCTGGGCTCGGTCAACCTGCCGAACCACATCGTCGATGGCCAGCTCGACCGCGCCAAGCTCGAGCGCACCATCAAGACTGCCGTGCGCATGCTCGATAACGTCATCGACATCAACTACTACTCGGTGCCGCAGGCGAAGAACTCCAACTTCAAGCACCGCCCGGTCGGCCTCGGCATCATGGGCTTCCAGGACGCCCTGTACCTGCAGCACATCCCCTACGGCTCGGACGCGGCGGTCGAGTTCGCCGACAAGTCCATGGAAGCGGTCAGCTACTACGCCATCCAGGCCTCCTGTGACCTGGCCGACGAGCGCGGCGCCTACCAGACCTTCCAGGGTTCGCTGTGGAGCCAAGGCATCCTGCCACTCGACTCGCAGCAGATCCTCATCGAGCAGCGCGGCCAGAAGTACATCGACGTCGACCTGACCGAGTCCCTCGACTGGGCGCCGGTGCGTGCCCGGGTACAGAAAGGCATCCGCAACTCGAACATCATGGCCATCGCCCCGACCGCCACCATCGCCAACATCACCGGTGTGTCGCAGTCGATCGAACCGACCTACCAGAACCTCTACGTGAAATCGAACCTGTCGGGCGAATTCACCGTGATCAACCCCTACCTGGTTCGCGACCTCAAGGCCCGCGGCCTGTGGGACTCGGTCATGATCAACGACCTCAAGTACTACGACGGTTCCGTGCAGCAGATCGAGCGCATCCCGCAGGAGTTGAAAGACCTCTACGCCACCGCCTTCGAAGTCGACACCAAGTGGATCGTCGACGCCGCCAGCCGCCGCCAGAAGTGGATCGACCAGGCGCAGTCGCTGAACCTGTACATCGCCGGCGCCTCGGGCAAGAAGCTCGACGTGACCTACCGCATGGCCTGGTACCGCGGCCTGAAGACCACCTACTACCTCCGCGCCCTGGCCGCCACCAGCACCGAGAAGTCCACCGTCAGCACCAGCAAGCTCAACGCCGTGTCCAACGGTGGCAACGACGGCCTCAGCGCAGCGCCGGCCAAGGCCCCGGAAGTGGAAATGTCCGCCGGCCCGGCACCGGTGCCAAAGGCCTGTTCCATTGATGAACCAGATTGCGAAGCCTGCCAATAGTGTTCGGCAGCGCGTGGATCTGAGCGGCGCCCGCGTTGTTGCCGCAAGGTCCGACCCCGGTCATGTACAGCCGTACACTCCCGGGGCCGGCCCGCACGGCGCCTAGCGCTCACTCGCTCAGCTACACGCTCGAAGGGCGTGCAAAGCGTGAAGGATAAATTCGTAGGATGGGTTGAGCGCAGCGATACCCATCAATCTGCGCATAGGTAAATTTCGCGAACGAGGCGAACCACAGCCCGCCCGCGAAACATGATCAAAACACCAGATTACAAGCCGTTTGCGTGCACTCGACAACGGACTAGAATTAACTGTACATCCATACAGGCCGGTTATTTCACCGCCCTGAAGCAGGAGCCAAGCCATGCTGAGCTGGGACGAATTCGACAAGGAAGACGGCGCAGATGCAGCCGTCGCCAGCAACACCACCGCGCAAATCGCCGACATGAACATCGACAAGCTCGACCAGGTCGGCGGTGCCGCCGCGGTCGAAGCACGCGCCATCGCCGCTGACGACAGCGCCGCCGTGGCCCGCGCCAAGGCCGCCCTCGACCAACTCGACATCGCCGAAGGCCTGGCCGAGCTGGAAGGCGCCTCCGCCCGCGTCGCGGTCGACGAGAAGCGCATGATCAACTGCCGCGCCGACCTCAACCAGCTCGTACCCTTCAAGTACGACTGGGCCTGGCAGAAGTATCTGGATGGTTGCGCCAACCACTGGATGCCCCAGGAAGTGAACATGAACGCGGACATCGCGTTGTGGAAGAGCACCGACGGCCTGACCGACGACGAGCGCCGCATCGTCATGCGCAACCTCGGCTTCTTCTCCACCGCCGACAGCCTGGTCGCCAACAACCTGGTGCTGGCCGTCTACCGCCTGATCACCAACCCCGAGTGCCGCCAGTACATCCTGCGCCAGGCCTTCGAAGAGGCGATCCACACCCACGCCTACCAGTACTGCATCGAATCGCTGGGCATGGACGAAGGCGCGATCTTCAACATGTACCACGAGATCCCTTCGGTGGCGAAGAAGGCCGCCTGGGGCCTGAAGTACACCCGCTCGATCTCCGATCCGAAGTTCGAAACCGGCACGGTGGAGACCGACAAGGAACTGCTGCGCAACCTGATCGCCTACTACTGCGTGCTGGAAGGCATCTTCTTCTATTGCGGCTTCACCCAGATCCTCTCCATGGGCCGCCGCAACAAGATGACCGGCGTCGCCGAGCAGTTCCAATACATCCTGCGCGACGAATCCATGCACCTGAACTTCGGCATCGACGTGATCAACCAGATCAAGATCGAAAACCCGCACCTGTGGGATGCCGCGATGAAGGACGAAGCCACCCAGATGATCCTGGAAGGCACCCAGCTGGAAATCGAATACGCCCGCGACACCATGCCGCGCGGTGTACTGGGCATGAACGCCGCGATGATGGAGGACTACCTCAAATTCATCGCCAACCGCCGCCTGACCCAGATCGGCCTGAAGGAAGAGTACCCGGGCACCACCAACCCCTTCCCGTGGATGAGCGAGATCATGGACCTGAAGAAGGAGAAGAACTTCTTCGAGACGCGGGTGATTGAGTATCAGACCGGTGGGGCGTTGAGCTGGGATTGATTCCAGGGTCCGTAGGTTTTCAACAAACATTGAAATTTTTTCACTAAATGTTGAAACGGCGCACCGAGACGGTGCGCCGCCACTGCCTGGGGAGACAGCGGTGCCAGCCAATCAAGGCTGGCTCAGAGGTAAAGGGCAAGACCATTGGCCCCCAGACATCAGAGAGTAAACAACAGAGCCGGCGAGCAATGCTCGCGGCCTTTTTACTAGCAGGGCAGTTCCGCTTTGGGGAAAAGCTGTCGTAACCCTCCCCTTGGAGCTAACCACCTAAGTTTGATTCCGTTTGGCCATTGCAAGCCAAGAATATCGATGTACCAGGGGTACGCCGAATTGGACGAACAAGGAAAGCTCAAGCCCGTAAATGGGCGCTACAACACCAACGACGAAACGAAACGAATCGTCTGGACTCAGGCTGCCGGCCACTGCGAGCTATGCGGCACCGATCTCACGTTCGACTATCGCGCAGGCAAGCCGATGAGGTGGGGTGAGGTTGCCCACATCCTACCGGCCAGCCCCCAAGGCCCGCGAGGGCGTGAGGCTCATGACGAAGCAAAGGCGCAGGGGCTCACGAACGACTGCGCCAACCTCATGCTCCTGTGCCCGGGCTGCCACGACAAGATTGATCGTGACGCGGATGGCTACCCGGAAAATGACTTGAGTGGCCTGCACCAGGCCTACCTCGAACGCATCCGCCTCGCGGCTACAACGCCCGATGGCGGGCGGGCAATTCCCGTAATCGTTCAGAGCCAGCACTTCGCGACGAGCAATGACATTTCCGTTCGCGATCTGCTGACTGCAATGTCTTCCGAGGGACTAACGGCCTTCGACCATCCCATCAAGATCACTTTCCCGCCTCCCGGACCTCGTGGCAGGGAGGCGTTCTATTGGCAGAAAATCAAGGACGACATCCAGCACGACCTGGAGCAGCAACTGAAACGCCGTGGGGGTACTTATGGCGACACGCCTGCGCTGGCTGTCGTGGGTGTGGCTGATATCCCAGCGCTAATGCTATTGGGACAGGCTATAGGCGACCGCTCTAAACGCCTGCTCTTTTCCTTCAATCGCGAGCATCAACTACGTTGGCCTAATCAGTCAGCTGAGCCGCCGGAGTTTTTGTTCACCCCCCCGGCGGCTGGGGATGGCCCGCTTGCACTGGTACTGTCTATCTCCGCTCAGGTCCCGCTTCGCGACGTCGAGGAGGCACTACCTGGCGCACGTATCGCAGAGCTAAGCATCCCAGAACCCAGTTACGCGATGGTTCAGAACCGTCGCGTGATTCACGCTTTTCGCGACGCCCTACAAATGCACTTGAGCCGACTTGAGGCCGCGACGGCGGACACAATTCATGTGTTCGCGGCGATTCCAGCTGCTTTGGCGATTGAGTTCGGTGCCTTGCTTACCACGCAACACCAGCATCCTTACCTGATTTTCGATCGAGATAAAGACAACCAAAACAGGTTCGCGCCAACACTACAGTTGGGCCTTCAGGCCCAGGAGGTCCGTTGATGTCCATGAGCAATGAACAGACCAAGCGAGGGAGTTGGGAACACTTTCTGCTCCGCGCAGCAAGGGAGATCTCACTGTCGGAAGCACAGTACGAGAAGATCAACGATCGATACTCCCAGTTGGAGAAGATCCTTTCTGCATCCGACAATCTGCTACTGGCGGAGGCGCATATTTTTGTTCAGGGCTCCATGCGCCTGAAAACGACGATCAAACCCGTTTCTGGCGCTCCCGAAGATTTGGACACCATCGATGCGGACGCCATCATTTGGCTTCCACATGCCCAGGGGGCGGGAGCTCAAGAAGTCCTGGATGCTATCGAGGAGCGATTCAGGGCTGGTAGCCGTGTACAGGAAGAAATCAAGCCGCTGCGTCGCGGCATTCGGATCGTCTATGCCGACGAAAACCCCGGATTCCATATCGATGTCACGCCAGCGCGTGCCATCAATGGGAACTCTCAAGGCAATGGCGAAGGTAAGCTGGAAGTTCCAGACCGGGAGACAGGATGGAAGGCGAGCAGCCCCATCCCCTACTCCAATTGGTTGCAGGTCGCTTCAACCCAGACGATTTCCTTGGAGGAGCATCTGGCTGTCGCGAAAAGTCAGCGCACCGTTGATGCCGCCACTCAGGATCCGTTGCCTCAGTATGAGGAGTATCTCGATCAAGACCCACTTCGGGCAACGATCAAGCTGCTGAAGCGGCATCGTGATGAGTGGGCCATCAGAACGAAGAATGAGGACTGCCGACCTATTTCGGCAGTCATCACAACACTCGCCACTCACGCCTACCTTGACGTGGCGAAAGAGTCTCAGTCGAAACCGCTAAGCCCGCTGGATGCGATCCTCGAGATCGTCCGGAGGATGCCGGATCACGTCAAACACCGGGGGAACGAATGCTTGGTCTGCAACCCAGCAGACAGCGGTGAAAACTTCGCTGAGAAATGGAATAGACCGAGTGAGGGGCATCGCTACCGTCGGGCTTTCCAAGACTGGCACTCGAATGCCAGCGCATCTGTGTCTTTGGGGCTTGAGAGCTTCGATTCCGCGGAGGCTTTTGCCAAGGCAGTTAAGGAAAACTTTGGCATGAGCCCAGCGTTCATCTCGGCAGTGAACAGCGAAATTCCGTCCAACTGGACGATGCCTGGCCGCTCGGACGGAACCACCCGAAACTCTACGTCAATGGGCGCACTGTTTGGAGGTGTCAGTGGGACAGCGAGTTCTCAGGAGGACGTGAAGCCGGTTGAGCGTCTTGGTTGATCAGGCAAACACGCTTCTGCAGCGGGGCATAGCCGCGCTGCGAGGCGCTCTCGGTGAAGACGCTGCACTTGCACTTCTTCAGCCTGCCCCCACGCGGGCTGACGAAGCTTCGAGCTACTATTTTCCTCTGCCAGTTGACTACACGGGGACAGAGCGGCGGCTGCGCATCAGCTTTCCGACGAATTTTCCCCGCGCAGGCTTAAGGCTCATTGTCGAGCCCTCGCCGTGGCTTATATGGCCCCACGCCATGGAAGTTGGGCTGTGCCTGCATGGCTTTCAGGAACGCCCGGTGATGGGCTCTCCTGAGTCTGTCGTGGCAGATAGCTTCTCTCGATTAGGCAAGATCGTGAACTTGTCCAGGATGGGATCATGCGCGGCTGTTCGGGATGCCGAATTTCAACGCGAAATCACGTCCTACTGGTCCAGACAGCACGGCCTATCGCTACAGAACCTCATCCTTCTGGACCGTCCTCAGGCGGCCTCAAGGCTATTTGCCTTAAGTGATCCTCGCCAAGCTTTGCCGTCTGGCCAAGAAACAGTCTGGTTAGCGACAGATGTGTCATCACTAAAAAGGCACTGCACACGAACGATTGGCCGATCCCCGATCATGCGCGCGCCGGAGGCACCTGGCTTCTATGCAAAGCTTCAAAGCTATCCAGATCTACGCATTCCAGCCCCTGAACTATTGCTCGCATGGCTCGCTCCTCATCTTGATCCCGATGATTGCGCGCAGCTGTTGGCCTGGTTCAATGAGCGAGGTTCGCTAACTAACCGCTGGATCGCCTTGAAGCTTCCTGGAGACGCCAGTACCCCGATCTACTGTCTCAACGTGCGCACCCACGGCCCTCAGCTGGATCGCGGGTCAAAGTTTTATTTGCGATCAGCGCGACGCCGGCCAGCAGTTGCGGTCACTTATTCCCCTGTTCTCATCCGCGCAACGACACTGGACGTGCTGGATCGGACCGAGATTTTATCCCGCGACCTCAGCGGTGTGGCCCAGAGCCTGGAAAGTGCTCGCGTAGTTTGTGTCGGGGTGGGCTCGCTGGGTAGTACGGTTGCCCTGCAGTTGGCACGCTCGGGGGTTGGGCATCTGACACTCATTGATCACGACCAACTGGTGTCGGCAAATCTTGGCAGGCATGTTCTCGGGGCAGATGACTTAGGGCGGGCAAAGGCCGAAGCGCTCCACGAGCGAATCCGCAAAGACTTACCCACCACAGAGGTCGCTGCATTCTCAACCTTCGCTGAAGTGGTGATGTACAAGAATCCCGAGGTATTCGAACAAGCGGATTTGGTGGTGGTCACCACTGCTGATTGGCCATCGGAGGTGGCTCTCTGGAGATCCAAGTCGAATGGCACCTCATGGTGCCTACTCCAGGCCTGGAGTGAGCCACATACGCAGGTGGGACACGTGCTGCTTGCCCCATCTGGTGCATTCGATGCCCGAGACATGTTCATGGAGAACGGTGATTTTAGGCATAAGTTCACCGAATGGCCGGGAGGCGGCGTCATCGCCCTTCCCGCCTGCGGAGAGAGTTTCATCCCAGGAGGTTCTCTGGGGATGGTGAACATTGCTTCTATGGTTTCTCAAGCTGCGTTACGGGCATTGAGTGGTGACATCGAAAGTCCGGTCTGGGTCAGCAGCATCAACAGACCCCACGATGTGGCGACTCTGGGAGGGAAGTACCTTGGGCCTGAGTTACCTGCTGGAATGCAGCAGGCCCAGTTGGAGCGAGGTTGGCCGGCGCAAATGGAGAAAGCTCAATGACGGCAATTGCCTGGCGATGGGGCTGGCCTGGGGTGGACACTCATCTGTTGGTATCGCAGGACGTCGCGAGCCTGCTAGAGCGCTATTGCCAACGGAAGTTTGATGTGGAGCGTGGGGGACAGCTATTTGTAGACCCTTCTAGCTCAACCGGATTGGTGCTTGCCTTGGCCACGCCCCCTCATGGAGACGATCGGGCTGGAAGGACTTGGCTGGAATTGAATGCCCGCCGCTGCCGGGATGAGATAGAGCGTGCCAACGCTGAAGGGCTCCGCCTGGTGGGTTACTGGCATACACATCCGCAAAGCATTCCCATGATCTCCCCGACCGATATCGGGAGTTTTTCCAGGTTTGCTGCGCGCTACACACGGGATCTGCCACATCCAATGGCAATCATCGTGGGCAACACCAACAGCCCTGAAGGCATAAAGGCTTGGTCTTTCAGGGAGGGGCGCTATGTTGAAGCTGTCAGGGATAACAGGCCAGATTAGCGATTGCGCCCCTCTGCCAGCATTAGCGCGAATAGCTCTGCCTGAAATCGTGCGTCGTCTAATGCGTTATGGTTCGGTGAGCTTTGGGGCTTGAGCCGAGCTGTCATTAGGGAGGATTTAGTTTCCTTCCAGCGGCAGCCCGTAGCCCCCATGTAATACGCCTTTATGTCGACTGCAGTGAACCCAAAGGGGTTTGCCCCAACATACTTGTGGAAGTAGTAGTTGATGAATGACCAGTCGAATGGAGCATTAAGGCCTACGAAAATGGCTTTCTGCCCTGCTGGGCATGCCTGGGTTAGCCATTGCTCAAGTTTGAGCATCGCTACCTGCGGACTAAGCCCCTCGCTTTCCAGCCTTTTCAGATCAAGGCCTGTCACGGCCACTGCCTCTGGATCATGCTTTGAACCATCAGGCTGAAGCTCGAGATAAATAGAATTGGCAGGTTCTGCAACAAGACAGGCCCCGATTGAAAGCAGGCTATAAATGCCCGGCACCGGCCCGGAAGTTTCGACGTCGACGGAGACATAAAGCTCATCACTGGTCATGCCATTTCCTTATAGTCAAAGCTCGTTGGCGCACGGTGCTAGCTGTCCGCGCTAGAGCGCCCCGCCCCTCGAGCAGAACGGGCCAATACTTACGGATACGTTAACAAAATACAGGCTCCACCGCCTCAGCAAGGGCAACGATGCTCGCGCTTAGTTGCGTCTCGGACAGCAACTCGATGCAATGCGGCGATTCAGCCCGCCATTGTAAAGAGCAGATCGAGGCAACCGAAACGTCGCGGGTTGAGGCTGAGAAAACCCCTGCGACACGGCTCTTCCGCAAGGAGAGACAAGCACCTACCCTTCCGGTCTTCAGTGGCCGCAGACAGCGGCAACACAGGAGAATAGCGCAGAGCCCAAGCCGGCCCGGGTACTTGATCGAACCACTCACCGGGCTGGGCTGCTACGCGTTCCAACATCTACCTCAATTACCCGGCCGAGGCTCTGAATCACACGTCACGGGATTTGTTGCCAGAAGATGGTTTGTAAACGACGCTTTGGTTTCACACCGCCACGTAGCCCAAAGCTTGGATCCTGCAGGATCACCTGCTCCAATATCAAGCTCAATAGCAAGCCGGTAATCCCCCCATTTTTAGCACTCGCCAAAAGTAGAGGTCAGGCCGAAAGCCGAATTGGTATTGAGTGAGGGCGAGCATTCGCAACTGTAGTCGTTCATACGCAGCCGCCCTCTCCCAGCGGCACAGAGCAACCTGGCACGCATCATCCTCAGCACCTCGCTCAGCACTTTTGGCGTGGCCGGCGTGCCCAGGCGACGATGGCGTGATCGGACTGTGCATGGGCCTGGCCGGGGTGGTGTGGGCTGAGCTGCCCGTACCGGCCTTCACCTGGCCTGGACGCACACCATTGAGAAAGTACGCGTGGAAGAAGATTACCGCGTTACGCCAGAGGGCTTGTTGCTCGGCGAGGCGCGGATCAAGTGGTCTGGTGCCGGCATGGAAATCCCTGCCGATTCCGAAATGCGTGAGGGCAGCTGGCACTACCAACGCCAGCTAGCGCCCTGCAACCGCTGCGCTTGGGGCGAACCCCCGAGGCAGGGGATTACCAACTGTATTTCAACCAGCGTTGTCGCTCAATGAGCGACTGGCTCGGCCCGCCACAAGCGACCCGGCCGGCGTTGGAACTCTGGAGCTGTGAGCTCGGCTCCCCAATGTCGGTCAACGATGTGAATAACGGCTAACGCCGTTTTCGCTCCCAGCGTCACAAGCGCTGGCCGCACCAAGAGGAGCCCCCGTTCGACCAGGCCGGCGGGGGAACTCGAAGGGCGCCGGCAGCCAGCGCCCTGGCTCCATAAACAGAACTACCTTGGATTTGCACAAAAATCCAAAATGGGCGATGCCAGCCATTGACCCACATTGAGGCGATGTAAAGCACGGTTACGATGGAGGCCAGCCAGAAGTGCGCGTTGATTAGGGCGATGCTGAACATCCGCGCGGCCGAACACTCTGGGAATAAGGGGGTAGGTAGAGCGAGCCGAAGGTGCTCATCGCCACCAAGCCCAGGGCACCGGCGTGCACATGACCAATAGTCCAATCGGTGTAGTGTGACAGCGCATCTGAGCACCTCCAAACATCGCCTATACCCTTGACACCTCATCCCCTATCTAGCAAATTACGCTAAACGTAAACTAATTACGCAAATAATCACGGTTAGCGCAATGAATCTCTACACCTACTACCGCTCAACGTCATCTTACCGGGTGCGTATTGCGCTGGGCCTTAAAGGGCTGGATTACAACGCTGTACCGGTCAACCTGCTCAGCAACGGTGGCGAGCACCGCCAGCCCGCATACAGGGAGCTCAATCCGCAAGGCCGAGTACCTGCTCTGCGTACAGATGCCGGCGACATCGTTATCCAGTCGCCAGCCATCATCGAATACTTGGAGGAGCGTTACCCGCAATACCCATTGCTGCCAAACAACCCATTCGAGCGGGCCAAGCAACGCAGTGTTGCAGCACTGATAGGTTGCGATATCCACCCCTTGCACAACGTCGCGGTCCTCAACCGCCTGCGTCAGTTGCAGGTCGAGGAAGCCGAGGTCATGGCCTGGATTGCGCACTGGATCCACGAAGGTTTCACTGCGGTCGAGGCACTGATCGGCGAACATAGGTTCTGCTTTCAGGAGCCGGGCTTGGCTGATGTATACCTGCTGCCGCAGGTCTATGCCGCGCGCCGCTTCAAGGTCGAGCTCACCGCCTATCCGAAGATTCTTCGCGTAGAGAAATTGGGACTGCAGCACCCGGCAATCCTGAAAGCTCATCCCGACGCGCAATCAGACAAACCTGTGTGAGCAGATGAAGGTACTGGGGTTTCAACTCATTTTTGGAGACTTCCTGGCGCGCAGCGTCCGGGGTGTTTCCTGTGCTCCGCCAAAGAAGGCTTAGACCGCTGACACGCCTTCCACCACTCGAATTAAAGGAGCCAAAAATGGCTGATCTATTTGAAAACCCTATGGGCCTGATGGGCTTTGAGTTCATTGAATTCGCCTCGCCTACACCGAATGCACTTGAACCTGTCTTCGAGATGATGGGCTTCAGCAAAGTGGCCAACCATCGCTCGAAAAACGTCTCCCTTTACCGCCAAGGCGAGATCAACCTCATCCTGAACAACGAGCCAACGAGCGTTGCATCGTACTTCGCCGCAGAACATGGTCCGTCTGTATGCGGCATGGCCTTTCGCGTCAAGGATGCTCAGAAAGCCTATGCACGAGCGCTTGAATTAGGCGCACAGCCTGTCGAGATCGCCACCGGCCCGATGGAGTTGCGTCTGCCAGCAATCAAGGGCATTGGCGGAGCGCCGCTGTACCTGATCGATCGCTTTGGCGAGGGAACCTCGATCTACGACATCGACTTCACTTTTATCGAGGGCGTTGATCGTCACCCCAAAGGCGCCGGTCTGAAACTCATCGACCACCTGACCCACAACGTGTACCGCGGGCGCATGGCCTACTGGGCGGACTTCTACGAGAAGCTGTTCAATTTCCGCGAGATTCGCTATTTCGACATCAAAGGCGAATACACCGGTCTGACTTCCAAGGCCATGACGGCACCGGACGGCATGATCCGCATCCCGCTGAACGAAGAGTCGTCCAAGGGTGCAGGACAGATCGAAGAGTTCTTGATGCAGTTCAATGGCGAAGGCATTCAACATGTTGCGTTCTTCAGCGACGACTTGCTGAGCACCTGGGATCATCTCAAATCGCTCGGCATGCGCTTCATGACCGCGCCACCCGCCACGTATTACGAAATGCTTGAAGGGCGCCTGCCGGGACACGGCGAGCCTATAAACGAACTGCAATCACGCGGCATATTGCTCGATGGAACCTCAGACGACGGTGAACGCCGACTGCTGCTGCAGATCTTCTCCGAAACCCTGATGGGGCCGGTGTTCTTCGAGTTCATCCAGCGCAAGGGTGATGATGGTTTCGGTGAAGGCAACTTCAAGGCCCTTTTCGAATCGATTGAACGCGATCAAGTCCGCCGCGGGGTTCTTGCTACAGACTAAAGCGCTTCGCTTAACTCGGTTACCTCACGACAAGCCAGCCATTGCCTAACAGGCATAGCCGGCTTGTCGTTTTTTATGCGCACGCTACGAAGGAGCTACGCCACCCATTCTGGAACTCATTGCCTGTGCTGCCTGCACCAATAATTCAGCTGCGGAGCCTTGAGCGTCGGCCCTGAATGCAGTGGCCGCCCCTACCACCGTGATCACGCCGGCCAGCCTGTGACCGGCGGCAAATACCGGTGCCGAGAGGGCATTCACGCCCGGCATTAGTAAGCCATGCACCTGATGCAGCCCGGCTTTGCGAATCAACGCCATTTGCTTGTGCAAATCGGCTGAGCGCTCAGCGCTGGCTTTACCCACCTCTTGTTCGCGAATTTTCGAAGTCTCAGGCTCCGGAAGAAACGCATTGAATACGAGTCCCGTCGACGACCCTAGTAACGGCAATACCGAGCCGATCTGGGTCACCAGGGTCACAGCCCCCAGCGCCTGCTCCACGTGTACAACAGTTGGTCCCTTGTTGCCCCATACGGCCAAAAAACAGGTCTCGTTGAGCGCATCGCGCAACTCGATCAGGCGCGGCGTAGCGACCTTCACCACATCCAATCGACCCAGGGCAGCCAAACCGACTAGCAGCGCCTCCCGGCCAAGACCGTAATGGTTGGTCAGCACATCCTGTTCGGCGAACCCGCTGGCGATCAGCGCCTGAAGATAGCGATGCACCTTGCTTGCGGGCATGCCTACATGCTCGGCGAGTTTCGTCAATGATGTGGCCGGGGCCAATTCGGCCAGCCCCTTGAGGATGTCGGTGCCGACTTCGGCCGCCTGCACTTTTTGTCGCCGCGCACCTACGGGAGTCTCGATTTCCTTTGCCATGACTAGCCCTGACCCACTGTAAGAAGGCTGCTTTATAGCTTGACGTCAGGCGCAACACAAATTACGTTATGCGTAATCTAATTACGCGCAACGGTGGCGATATGTTTTCACGACCTGATTCCCTACCCCTTACCTATCAATCCGGGTTTGGCAATGAATTCAGCAGCGAGGCCCTGCCAGGTGCTTTGCCCGTCGGCCAGAACTCGCCACAGATAGCCCCCTATGGTCTTTATGCCGAACTGCTCTCCGGCACGGCATTTACCGTACCGCGCACAGAGTCACGCCGTACCTGGCTCTATCGGATCAATCCGTCGGCTGCACATCCTCATTTTCAGCGCCTGGGTAAACAGATCACGGGCCAGGAGCTCGGCCCAATCAACCCCAACCGGCTGCGCTGGGATGCCTTCGACATACCTCAAGCTCCCACCGACTTTGTCGATGGCCTGATCACTCTCGCCGCCACCGCTGCGGCAGATCAAGCCAGTGGCATAAGCATCCACCTCTACCGCGCCAATACCTCAATGGAGCGGGCCTTCTTCAATGCCGACGGCGAATGGTTGCTGGTACCGCAGCAAGGCCGCCTGCGCGTCGTTACCGAGCTGGGCTTGCTGGATCTGGAGCCGCAGGAAATTGCCGTTTTGCCACGTGGCATGAAGTTCCGGGTCGAACTGCTCGACGCCAGCGCCCGTGGTTACATCTGCGAGAATCACGGCTGCGCGCTACGCCTGCCCGACCTGGGCCCGATCGGCAGCAATGGCCTGGCCAACCCGCGCGACTTCGTCGCCCCGGTCGCCCATTACCAAGACACTGACGAGCCAACTGAGTTGGTACAGAAGTTCCTCGGCGAGCTGTGGATCACCCAGCTTGAGCACTCGCCCTTCGACGTTGTCGCGTGGCACGGCAACAACGTGCCGTACAAATACGATCTGCGCCGCTTCAATACCATCGGCACGGTGAGCTACGACCATCCGGATCCATCGATCTTCACCGTGCTTACTTCCCCGGGTGCAGTACAAGGTCAGGCCAATGTGGACTTCGTGATCTTTCCGCCACGCTGGATGGTGGCGGAAAACACCTTCCGTCCACCATGGTTCCACCGCAACCTCATGAACGAATTCATGGGACTGATCGAAGGTTGCTACGACGCCAAGGCCGATGGCTTCTCGCCAGGCGGCGCCTCACTGCACAACTGCATGAGCGCCCACGGCCCAGACAACGCCACCACCGAGAAAGCCATTGAGGTGGAACTTGCACCAAGTAAGATTGAGCAAACCATGGCGTTCATGTTCGAGACCAGCACCGTGCTACGGCCGACCCGCTATGCCCTCGAATGCCCGCAACTGCAAGGCAACTACGACGCATGCTGGACTGGCATGCGCAAGTCGTTCAACAAAGAGAGCCGCTGATAATGACCACGCATAGCAATCATCGCAGCTGGCTGGCTTCGGCTAATGACCACCCAGACTTCCCGCTGCAGAATCTGCCTCTGGGTATCTTCAGCAGCACCAATAAGTCGCCACGGGGCGGTGTGGCTATCGGCGAGATGATCCTGGATCTTCAGGCTGCACTGGATGCCGGCTTGTTTCATGGCGCGGCCGTCGCCGCCGCCGAAACCGCCAGTCGATCCCAGCTGAACGACTTCTTCGCCCTCGGCGCTGCCGCCCGTCGTGCCTTGCGCGGCGCACTGCTGGAGCTGCTGGATGAGCGCAGCAAACAGCGCGAAGCCATGCAGGCACTGGGCGAAACCCTGCTAGTGCCCATGCACGCTTGCCAGTTGCACCTGCCAGCGCGTATCGGCGACTACACCGACTTTTACGTCGGTATTCACCACGCCAACAACGTCGGCAAGTTGTTCCGCCCGGACAACCCCTTGTTACCTAACTACAAACATGTACCCATTGGCTACCATGGCCGCGCCTCGACCATTTGTGTATCCGACACCCCGGTCCGTCGCCCTAACGGGCAGACCTTGCCGCCGGGGCAGGACACCCCGAGTTTCGGGCCGAGCAAGCGCCTGGACTACGAGCTGGAACTGGGCATCTGGATCGGCCAGGGCAATGAAATGGGCGAGCCTATCGCCATCGGCCAGGCCAGCGAGCATGTGGCAGGATTCTGCCTGCTGAACGACTGGTCCGCGCGTGACGTACAGGCCTGGGAATACCAGCCGCTTGGCCCTTTTCTGTCGAAGAACTTCGCCAGCAGCGTATCGCCCTGGGTGATTACTGCCGAAGCCCTGGAGCCATTTCGCAAAACCCAACCTGCGCGCCCCGAAGGCGATCCGCAGCCCTTGCCCTACTTGCTCGACGAAGCAGACCAGGCCACTGGTGCTATCGATATCGAGTTGGAAGTACTGCTGCTCACCGCCGCCATGCGCGAGCAGGGATTGCCGCCCCAGCGCTTGGCGCGGAGCAACACATTGAACATGTACTGGACCGTGGCCCAAATGGTCGCGCACCACAGTGTCGGTGGTTGCAAGCTGCAACCGGGTGACCTCTTCGGTTCCGGCACCTTGTCCGGCCCGCAGTCTGAAGCCTTCGGCAGCTTGCTGGAGAGCACCGTCGGCGGCAAGCAGCCGCTGAGCCTGCCGAGTGGCGAGCAACGCACCTTCCTCGCTGATGGCGATGAAGTAATCATGCGCGCCCGCTGCCACCGCGAAGGCTACCCCTCCATTGGTTTCGGCGAGTGCCGTGGCACCCTGTTGCCCGCACTTTGAACACCGAGCTCTGCGTGCTCGATAGTGCTGATGGAGCACTGCGCCAAGGATGGCAACCCAAAAATTCACAAGATTTGTCAGTTACCGCTGACAGGTGTTGGTGTGGTCGATCGGATCATCACCGACTTGGCTGTGCTGGATGTTGTTGATTCGGGCCTGAAACTGGTCGAGATGGCCCCCGGCGTCAGTCTGCAAGAACTGGAAGCCATGACGGCACGCCCCATCCAGATCTGAACGTTGGGCGAACCAACACAGCGCCACAAGCGTAGTGAGCCGATAGGCTGGTAAGCCCATTTTTAATTGTTGGTGTTTTACACGGCTCTGCCTTCGGGCAGTTGGCGCGACACTCCTCGGGAAGGCGGTGTCGCGCCTTTTTTGTATGGAAGTTCGTCATGCAAGAAGTCGTCATAGTCCCTGCCACCCGCACCACCGCCGGCAGCTTCCAGGGTTCGCTGGCTGGCATCGCCACCCCCGAACTGCACGTCGCGGTGATCCGCCACCTGCTGGAAAAACCCGGCCTGCCCCACGCGGCGCCGACACTGACCCTGAACAAGGTCTGCGGCTCGGGCCTAACAGCCCTGCACCTGGATGCCTAGGCAATCCGCTGCGGCGATCATCGCCGGCGGCATGGAGAGCATGAGCCTGGTCCCTACCTGATTTCCGGCGCACGTATCAGTCTGCGCATGGGCCACTCCCATCCGATCGATACCATGATCACCGACGGCCAGAGGGACGCCTTCAACGACTACCAAATGGACATCGCCGCCGAGAACCTGATGAACAAGTACGGCATCAGTCGCGAAGCGCAGAACGCCTTCGCCGCCGCCTCGCAGCAGAAAGCCTGCGCCGCCATCGAGGCCGGACGCTTCGCCGACGAAATAACCCCGATCATGATTCCCCAGCGCAAGGGCGAGCCCTTGGCCTTCGCCATCGACGAACATCCGCGCGCCGAATCTCTGGGCAAGCTCAAGCCGGCGTTCAAAAAAGACGTCAACGTCAACGGGGCGCCATCACCATCGGCCACCCGATCGGTGGCTCCGGCTGCCGGATTCAGGTGACCCCGCAAAACGAGAGGCTCATGCTCGACGCCAAGAAAAGGCTGGCCACCCTGCGCATCGGTGGTGGTCAGGGCGTGGCCCTGGTGATCGAACGCCGAGGTTGGGGTGTAGTGAGACGTCAACCGGGAAAACGTTCCGGTCGGCATAAAGCTGCAACTTCCAGGGTAATCCCCCAATTTTTAGTACTTGCCAAAAACGTTTTTTCATCGACGGATTACTCATCCCGGTACGCTCATTGGGGGTTTTCCGAGCGAACTACCGCCTCAGAGAGAAGCGTCTGATCGATAGACATCAATGCGCTAAAATACGGCTATAGGGTGAAACGCTGCACCAGTCGATGCAGTTGGCCCGACAGTTGTGACAACTCGCCGCTAGCCGTAGATGTCTGATGTGAGCCAGTCGCAGACTGTGAAGACAAATCACGAATGCTCATGAGGTTTCTATCCACTTCCCTGGCTACCTGCGCCTGCTGCTCAGTAGCAGCCGCAATCATCAGATTCCTGTCATTGATTTGTGTGATTGAGTCAGTTATTTCCACCAAGGCAAGTCCGGCAGCTTGGGCCAATTGCAAGGTAGCACCCGCCTGAGTACTGGTTCGTTCCATAGACATGACAGCCTTGTCTGTGCCGATCTGTATCGTTGCAACCATCTGCTCAATTTCATGCGTCGATTGCTGGGTACGATGCGCCAACGCTCGAACCTCGTCGGCTACAACGGCGAAACCCCGGCCCGCTTCGCCGGCACGAGCAGCCTCAATTGCAGCATTCAATGCGAGCAAGTTCGTCTGTTCGGCTATTGCCCTTATTACATCCAATACCTTGCCAATGTCATTAGCCTGTAGGGCAAGGCCCTTAATGTCGTCCGAAGACGATTGAACGCTTAGTACCATATTGGTAATAGCACTGGCCGTAGCATCGACCTGCTTGCGTCCGTGACTAGTGGCAATCCCAGACTGTGCTGCGGCCTGGGCAGCAGACGCTGCATTGAGGGCGACCTCATCAACCGCGGCACTCATTTCATTGACTGCCGTGGCAGCCATTTCGATTTCATCGTTCTGCCGCTGAAGACACCGTGATGCATCCTCGGTCACTGTATTGAGTTGTTTAGAGGTCGTTGCTAGCTGCGCAGACGAATCACCAATTTGATTCAATGCTTCACGCAAGCTCTGCTGCATCGTCGCTAAAGCACTGAGCAAAAGGGCTGGCTCATCACGACCGTCAACATGGATGACCTCGCTAAAATCGTTGCCAGCTATCCGTTGAGCGATGCGTAAGGCTTCGCTCAACGGTGCTAGCAAGCTGCTGGCGTAGAGCCAAGCCAGCGCTATGACTGCGATGATCGAGAAAATAATGGCGGCGCTGACCAAGACGACAGTCTCGTGAAAAATGTCATTGGCCGTCTGGCCAATTTCAGAGGCTATGGTGTCGTTCAATTCAACCAAGCGCGAGAAATCCCTGCCGAGTTTATCCGTAGCGGCTCTCAATGCCTCTCGTGCCTGCACGACTTCGAGATGCTCGTCCCCCAGTCGCATCAATTTATCGAGATAGTCGTCCTCGACCACTGACATTGCCTGGATGCTCGCCGTAACCTGTTCCAGTTCGGCGCGGGCCGCATTGCTGATCATCAAATCGCGCAGCCCCACCAACTGGATCTGCATAGGCTCTCTGGACGTCCTGATTTCGCTCAGCGCCTGCGCCTTGCGCTCGTCTGACTCGATAGGGTTACGCAAACGAATATGCTCACCGCGAAGAGCGACGAATCGTTTATCGAGAGATGCAAGTGCCCTGTTGCTAGGAACGACATACTGCTCAATTTGCTTTGTGGCATGGTTCAGTTGCGAGGTCTGTCTTAATGCAAAACCACCAAGGCAAATAACCAACAACGCAAACAAACCGAAACACAGGGCAGAGCGCGGCGCGAGTTTCAATTTTCTTAACCACATGACCAGTACTCCGGCATCAATGTCTCGGTGCAAGCGCGCGATGAAACCCAATTAACATCGTCGGTTAAGCTGGATTGTGTCGCGTATACGACGCATTGATTAGAGAGTGGCTGGCCACTGAGTGCAGCCAAAGCAAGCTGAAGAACGAAAGCCCAATTCATGGTGTTTTCTTCTTGTTAGGGATTGCTAAAAGCGGGTCACTTTATCGATTGAAAAGGGGGGCGCCTCTCGACTGTAGAACCAGCAGAGTGTGGCAGGCCCAAGGCGCACAACACTTTAGGGTGTATTCATCATGCTATTCGGCAGCCAGACCGCAATCTGGGGGAACGCAACAACCAAACCCAACCCAAGCATCATCAGTAGGACGAAGGGAAAAGAGCCACGAATAATCGGCCCCATGGGCGAATGGGTAACCGCTTTAATGGTGAACAGGTTCATTCCGACTGGTGGCGTAATCATCGCTATTTCCAGGTTAATTACGAGCAGGACTCCATACCAAATAGGATCAATGCCAAGGTGCGTCATAACCGGCAAAATAACCGGTGATGTAATGAGGATAATCGCGATTGACTCGAGGAACATCCCAAGGATGAACAGCATCACCATCATTGCCAGGATGAAACCTAAAGGCCCCATATTTAGATGGGTAACCATGTCGACGATCTGCTGTGGCACCATCATCTTCGTCAGTGCATAACTGAACACCGCTGCCGAAGCGAGGATCATGAACAACATGGCCGACGTCCGCGCGGCATCTATAGCGCAGGCCCATATATCACGAAGTCCGATGCTTCGATATGCCAGCCCAGCGATCATCAGTGCCAATATGGCGCCAATCGCAGCAGCTTCAGTTGCGGTGAATACACCGGCATACATACCGCCCAGCACCAGCCCAGGAAGCGTGATGGCCCAACCTGACTTGCGAATCGCTACAAACATTTCACCAGCGCTGGCACGCTGCTCGCGCTTGGTACCGCGCTGACGGAACATGCAATAGACGCAGAAAATCACCGCCAGCAGAAATCCAGGCAAGAGCCCCGCCATAAACAGCCCACTGATCGACGTATCGGTTGCCACCCCGTAAAGAATCATAGGCCCAGACGGCGGAATCAGAATGCCCAGGGTGCCGCCAGCGGCTACCAGGCCGTAGGCAATCTTCGGGTCATATCCGTAGCGAATCATCTGCGGAATTGCCACCGCGCCGATGGTCAGTGCGGTCGCTACACTTGAGCCAGAGATTGCCGAAAAAATCATGCAGGCTGCGATAGTCGCAATGCCAACCCCGCCCGGCAAATGCCGAGTCAATGTATAGGCTGTGCTGTAGAGATCATCAACGATGCGCCCACGGATCATTACATGGGCCATGTAAGCGAACAACGGGATGGCCACCAACACATACATCCCCGTCTTGGCGAAGACAATATCGGAGACAATCGCCAATCCGCCGGGTTCGCTGAGCAGTAGCAGTCCGCCAAACAGAGACAGACCAGCAAAAATAGGCAAGCCTGTGAGCAACAGCAGAATCAGGCCTAAAAGCAACAAGGAAATGGCGAGCATTAGTGCTTCCCCTCTTCAGTTGTGACGAATGCTGACGCACCGCATGCCAGGCGCAACAGGCTATCCACCGCGGCCAGTGTGAGCAGGCAGCCACCCAGAGGGATCAGCAGCTGCAACTGATACATAGGCAACTCCAGGTAACCCTGAGTCACCATGCCGATAGACTTTGAAAACATTGCTGCTTCCCAGCCGTTCACCACCAGAAACACGGAGAGAATCAGAACAACAGACATCGACCAGATCTGCGCCCAACGCTGAGCGCTCGAACTCATCAATTCCGTGACCAGATCCACGCCAATATGCCGGCCCTCGCGTAACGCGCAGGCGGCTCCAAACATCACAACACCGATCACTAGAAAACCCACCACTTCATCAATCCAAAGCGATGGCTGACCGACGACGTAGCGAACCACCACCGAGTAACCGATCAGGGCCAGCGCCACCAGCACACAAGCTGCGGAAAGCGCCATGGCAACGCTGAACAGCGCACCGACGACTGTGCTGAAGATCCGGCAGAAGACTGGGGGATTGATCTCGCTCATATGGTTGCTCAGATAGGCTTGCTTACTATTCATGACATCACCTCGGTGAATGATGGAAAGAGGCGCAAACCAGCGCCTGGCGCCAGCCCTGAGTCGCTCGCCTCCTCCCGGCAAAACAGGTCAGAGTTGCTTGATCATCTCGATGAGCTTTTGCCCATCCGCTGTGGTCTTTTGAAACTCCTCGATCACAGGCGGTTGCATCACACGTTCCAATGCCTGAATTTGCTCGGGCGTATGCACAGTCACCACCATGCCGACCGTCTCAAGTTTGGCCACGCCTTCTGGATCGACTGCGTCTGATTTAGGCAGCAAAGTCTGCTCAGCGCTCTGCGCGGCCTTTGCCACGCCGGCCTGTACATCAGCAGGCAGTGACGCCCACCAGCGCGGGTTGACGATCAGGTTTTGGAACACCGTCAGCAAAGGAGTTGCGACCGCATACTTCTGTACCTCGTAATAGCGACGGGCGTAAACCGCACTGGCGCTACTGACACCAGCGTCAATAACGCCAGTCTGAAGACCTTGATATACCTCAGAGCCGGGCATGGTGGATGGTGCCGCCCCCAAGGCAATAAAGCCCACGTCACTTAGTCGGCTCAGCCCCCGGATCTTCACACCCTTGAAATCCTCGGGAGCGATCAGTGGGTGCTTCTGCGAGGTAAACGTTGCGTTATTTGCATCCAGCAGCCAAGCGATATTGGTCACGCCTTTTTGCTGCAATTTTTCATTCAACAGCTTGGCGGCGTCGGAACCGTAGAAATTATTGATCTTCTCACGTGAGGTCATCAGGTAAGGAATGCTGAACACCTGCACTTCCGGCACGGTGCCGCCCCATAGCAAGCTCACAACTGACGCGGCCTCAACTTGACCGCGAGCTACAGCAGCATGGTTCTGGGTGCCTTTGAATAGTTGTTCACCTCCGAAGAGTTGAACCTCAACCTGGCCGCTGGTGTTGGTTTTTACGTCTTCGGCAAACTGCTCGAGTGCCTTCGCGACATGGTGCGAGGCCGGCAGTTGATGACTCAGGCGCATGGTGTAGTCGGCCGCATGCGCCGATGCGAAAGCACTGGCCGAAAGAATGGCAACTGCAGCGAATTTGAATGCAACTTTCATAGTGATGCCTCTTTTTGTAGTTGTTTTAGCCTGACCGCAATAGCGCCCCCAGGGCACTAAGCGTTTCTGCACACTGTCGGATCCTGGACCCCGCAGGGCCCGAACCGCAATTTAGAAGTTATGTACGTAGCTGACGATCACCCGGTGCTCGTCGGCACTCTCGGAAAAATTCGAGCGATTGGTTGAGTTCCTCCAACGCAGCGACAGGTTCTTCAGCGCCCCGGATTGCACCACATAGGTGATATCGGTGGCGCGCTCCCACTCATGCCCCTCGCCGCCAGCGGCACGAACCCGAGCCGCACGTGGTCCGCCGACATTACTCACGTCAACCTCATCACCCTTGACATAGCGCAGGCTAAAGGTCAGCCCAGGCACGCCCAACTCGGCGAAGTTGTAGTCATAGCGGGCATGCAAAACGCGTTCATTGGCCAGGGCAAAGGTACTTACCTGCATTTCGCTGAACAGGTAAGTGTCGCTACCACCGACATATGCGTAGGCGGTGTCGCCGTAACCCTTCTGGTAGCCGCCACTGAATGTGTGGCCATTGATGCTGTAACCGAACAGACTGCTGAAGGTGCGGTTATCCACCTCGCCAAGCAGCTCATCGCCGGTTTCGCGGGCATCGAAGTAGCGCAGTTCAGCGAAGGCTTTGCCCGGCCCGATTGGCTGGTTGTACTTGAGGCCGACGAAGTCACGGCGGTAGAAGTCTTGCAACTCACTGGCGTGATAGCTCAGGGTTAGGTTGGGCAGTACCTGATAATCCACGCCGCCGTATGTGTAGCTGTCGCTGGTGACTTTGGTGGAGTAGGCGCCCTGCTGAGACATGGTGGTCAGATCTTCAAATTCGCTGGAATCGCGCTGTTTGACCGAGTCGACCCGCCCAAGAGTGAAGGTTAGGGAGTCAATATCCTTGGATACCAGCTGACCACCATTAAAGGTTTGCGGAAACAGCCGACTGTTGTTGGCGGCCAGCAACGGCAGGGTCGAGCTCAAGCCACCGAGGCGTAGTTCGCTCTTCGCAAAACGAGCCTTGGCAGTCAGCGCAGCTTTGGAATAATTGTCTTCGGCACGCCTGTCCGAACCACGCGGCAACAACCCGCTGCCGGTATGATCCGGACTGGAGTCGAGCTTGAGGCCGAGCATACCGATCGCATCTAGACCGAAACCGACCGTGCCCTCGGTGAAACCCGACTGCAAGCGCAGGGTGAAGCCCTGGGCCCACTCTTCACGCTTAGACTGCTTGGCGGTGCTATCACGATAGTCGCGGCTGAAATAGAAGTTACGCATTTCCAGACTACCACTGGCATCGTCGATAAAATCAGCGAACGCGGCAGGAGCCGTCACGCCCAGGCTGATGCAAAGCACTGATTTGATGGCAAGGCGGAGTTTTATTGTCATTGTGGCTTAACCCATTTTTTTATTGGAAGACCCTGCAGCCAGGGCAAGTCAATCTCCGGGCAGCGACAAGCCGCCCGTAGAATTCAGGAACACGCGTGATCGATGGATTGCCATCGCAGGAAAGAGGCATAACCTGGTGCCAGGGGAGCACTGGTCTGCGCCAGGGTATAACGCAAAAGCCTTGGCGAGGAGGGGGTATCGCGACACTCAGCAACGACAGGTATGTTCCTACCGATCATGATGTTTCTCTATATTTGTAATTGTCGGAGAGTTGTTCTTGCACTCACGCAGGTGGCGCGGTTTTGACTCAGGTGACTCCAACGTATGCACAGGCCTAGGCATGCACTTGTGCATTCAGCCGATGCGCTTCAACGTCTGCTTGTGCTTCTGGGCGCGCTCGACATAGTCGCGAGCGTTTTCATGGAACTTGGCGACAGTTTCTTCAGTAAGCTCGCGAACCACTTTGGCCGGCGCACCGATGATCAGAGAGTTATCCGGGAAGACCTTACCCTCGGTAACCACCGCACCAGCGCCGACCAGACAGTTCTTGCCAAACACCACACCATTAAGCACAACCGCCTGAATACCTATCAGGGTGCCGTCGCCGACAGTGCAGCCATGCAACATGGCCTGATGGCCGATTGTGACGTTGTCGCCGACCTTAAGAGGAAAGCCAGGGTCAGTGTGCAACACAGCACCTTCCTGCACGTTGCTACCGACGCCGATATCGATCACCTCGTTATCGCCACGCAGCACCGCTTGCGGCCACACGCTGGAGCCTTCATGCAGCACCACATTGCCGATCACAGTGGCGTCGTCAGCCACATAACTGCTCTCGTGAATCTCCGGCTGCTGCCCATCGTATTGATAAATAGCCATTTCCTAATCCTCTGCCTCTAGTCGGAGCCAGCACGATAGCCGCTCTCAGCATTCAGTTCGTGCCGACAACTCCGGGGTCGCCGTGGTTCTTTCGGGTCTCAATCGTCGGTCTTGAACACACCGGCGGAGCGCAACTCATCGATCTGCGCCTCGCTATAGCCCAACTGCAACATGACCTGACGGGTGTGCTCGCCAATCCGCGGAATGGAGCAACGCGGCTGCAGCCGCTCACCGTTCAGCGACAGCGGCAACAGCGGCATGTCTGTCAACGATCCGTCTTCCAGTTCAAGCTTGGCCAGGCCGCCACTCTTGATCAGGTGCTCATCGGCGAACAGTTCTTCGGGCCTACGGATAGGCGCAAACGGAATCCCATTGGCTTCGAGCTGAGGAGCCAGAGCCTGGGCATCGATATTGGCGAACACTTCGGCAAGGTGCGCCAGCAAACGCGGGCGCTGTAGAACTCGGTCGTTGTTGGTGGCCAATGTCGGATCAGCCATTAGAGTGTCCTGTCCCAACAGCTTGCAGAGCGCCGTCCATTGACCTTCGCCGGTTGCCGCGACGAACATTTGCTCTTTACCGGCGAACTCAAAGACGTCGTAGATTGCCCAGGCGCTGATGCGATTGGGCATGGGCGCTGCGGCCTCACCGGTAACCATGTACTGCTGCATATGCTGAGCGGCAAGCAACACGCAGTTCTCATACAGGGCACTTTGCACTTCCTTGCCAACACCTGTTTTGTTCCGCTCATTGAGCGCGGCGAGTACACCGATCGCACCAAACATGCCGCCCATGATGTCGTTGACCGAACTACCAGCACGCAGTGGCCGACCGACCGGGCCGGTCATATAGGCCAACCCCGCCATCATCTGCACCACTTCGTCGAGGGCCAGACGTTTGTCGTACGGACCACTGAGAAAACCCTTGTGCGTGGCATAGATCAGCTTCGGATTGCGTGCTCGCAACGACTCGTAACCGAAGCCCAGGTCAGTCATGCGCCCCGGCTTGAAGTTCTCGATGAACACATCGGCGGTATCGATCAACTGCAACACCGCATCTCGGCCTGCCGGCTCGTTTACGTCGATGGAGATGCTTTTCTTGTTGCGGTTGAAGGTGCGAAAGAACCCTGCACCAGCACCGAGCAGACGCCGGGTACCATCACCACGAGTCGGCTCGATCTTGATCACTTCGGCGCCCAGGTCACCGAGGATCATGCCGCAGGTCGGACCCATGACCATGTGAGAAATTTCAACGACACGGACGCCGTCAAGGGGCAGATTCGACATATTCGTTATCTCCAGAATCAGGTTTTCGCCAGGCGTCAGGCGTTGACAGCAAGCGAGCGATAGTTCTTTGGCAGACCCGCGCGGGCGATATAGCCGTACAGCGGCTCACCCGGCAGCGAGGACTCGAGCAGGTCACGCGAGGCAATCAGCTTTTCCAGGTCGATACCGGTATCGAAACCCATGCTGCTGAGCATGAACACCAAGTCTTCAGTGACGGTATTGCCGGAAGCGCCCGGGGCGAACGGGCAACCTCCCAGCCCGGCGAGCGAGGAGTCCAGCTCACGAATACCGTGCTGAACCGCGACAAGACTGTTGACCAAGGCCAGGCCGCGGGTGTCATGGAAATGTGCTGCCTGCAATTTGTCGCCGGCAATGGCACGCACGGCGTCAATAGCTTCGCCGACTTGACCCGGGGTGGCGTAGCCTGTGGTGTCGCCGAGGGAAACCGCATCGCAACCGGTTTCAAGAACACGCCGGGTTAGCTCGCACAAGTCGCTGAGCGGTACATGTCCCTGGCGGGTACAGCCGAAAGCCACAGACATGCCAGCAATAAGCTGCACTTGGTTCATGCCCGAACTGCTGCGCAACTCGCACATGCGGCCGAACTCTTCAATCATCTCCAGCGGCGTGCGCCGGACGTTGGCCAGACTGTGGGCAGAGCTGACCGAAATAGGTGCAACGATGCGGTGCGCACCCGAAGCCAAAGCGTTTTCAGCGCCACGAAGGTTGGGCGCAAGCGCGGTAACAATCAGATCGGGATAAGTCAGGGCGTGGGCGATGATCTCACTGGCGTCAGCCATCTGCGGCAGCAATTTGGCGGGCACGAATGATGCGACTTCCATGTATCGGACACCTGCGGCATAGGCGGCGTCGATCCACTTTTTCTTGTCGCTGGTGGGCATGACGCATTGCAGACTTTGCAAGCCATCACGCATACCCACTTCATTGATAATTATTTTTGTCATTTGGGTGTCTCTCAAGGCAGTGTTGCTTGGGGGCAAGACTAGAGAGACGACCCAGTAGGGAAAAGACGTTATTCACGCGCTGATCCATCGTCATAGACGATGGATCAGCCAGAGGCGCTATAGCTGCGACTGTAGAACCGGAACCCGCGCCAACAGGTGGTTAAGCAGACGGCGAGCGGAAAGCGAGAGTGCATCAGCATCGCGCACGCAGATGACAAACTCACCCTGTGCCCACTCATCCACCAGCGGAATGACATGCAGATCAAACAGCTTCGCGTATCGATTCACCGCCTCCTGCGGAAATACCCCCAAAGCTAAACCTACTTGTACCAAACGATAGGCTGCATCGAATGAGGACACATAGGTGCGAAAGCGCAGTTCCCGCCCACATTCGGTCGCGGTTCTCTGCATGTACGTATTCAGCGTGGCATACACCGAAAGCCCTAAGTGGTCGTAGTCCAGGGTTTCCTGGAAGGCAATGCTGCTGCGCCCAGCCAACGGGTGTCTGGAATTGACCACCACGGCCAAATGGTCAGTGCGATAGGGAATAAACTCTAAATCGCCCACTGCCATAGACTTGCGACAGATCCCCAGATCGGCATTCCCTTCAAGCACCCCACGTACCACATCCGGGCTGAAGCGCTCCTCGATATCCACCTGAATATGCTCGTTAGCCAGCATGAACTCGGAGAGCTCTTCAGGGAGGAATTCCATGATCGAGGAGACGTTCGCCAACACCCGCACATGCCCACGAGCCCCCTCGGCATATTCACTGAGCTCACCCTGAAGCAGTTCCATACTGCGCATCAGCTGCCGAGCATGCCGTAATAAAGCCTGCCCTGCCGGGGTAGGCGTAACCCCACGCTTGCTGCGGATCAGCATCGGCGTACCAAAGGTCGCCTCGATATCGGCGATACGCTTACTCACCGCCGAAGGCGCAATGAACTCACGCTCACTGGCATGGGCAATTGTCCCTTCCTCGCAGACAGCGATGAAAAGTCGTAAGGAGACAGGGTCGACATGCCACATTTATTCGCATACTCCAGCGTGATTTCTATACATCGAGCATAACGATCCAGGAAACTGCTTGCCGCTTCTTTTCCAATACTCGACCAGGGTCTATCACATCACACCTTGCGCCGCCATCTAGTCGATGATGGCCTTCTTCTGTTCGTCGGTTGTAATGATCTGCAACTCGGCACGCCGCCAAAGAAGGCAAAGGCGCGGTTATGCGCATCAAATACCATCTCCTGCGCCTCGCGCGGATAGGCCCGCTACGAACATCTTCCGGCTGTAGCTCAGGAGTAAATGCGCGACCTTGACCGTCTGCACCACGCCTGCAATCTCGACCTGCTCATGGCTCCAGTAGAACTGGCAAGCATCGCCAGGCGCGAATACTAGCGGTACAAACGCCTGCGTAGCTGCTGGGCGGGTCTTACACGTTATCCACTGCTTCACGAAGCGCTGCACGCTGTCATACAGCAACCCGGCGATGGAAGAAGCACTGTACGAGAGGACCATCCTGCGCCAGTTTACCGGATTGAGTCTGGAGCGAATTCCCGGCGAAGCCACGATTTTCAACTTCCGCGACTGCTGGAGAAACACGAATCGGCCGCGGGAATTCTGGCCGTGATCAATGGCTATCTGGTCGACCGCGGCCTGTCGTTGCGCCAAGGCGCCATCGTGGATGCCACGTTGATTAATGAGCCCAGTTCGACCAAGAACAAAGACGGTAAACGCGCCCCGGAAATGCACCAAACCAAGAAAAGCTAGCAGTATTACTTCGGGAGGAAGGCCCATATGGGCGTGGACGCCGAGTCCGGCCTGGTACACAGCGTGATGGGCACGGTGGCCAACGTGGCGGAGATCACCCAAGTCGATTTGCTGTTGCACGGCGAGGAATACATGGTGGGAGCTGATACAGGTTATACCAGTGTCAAAAAGCGTCCGGAGCATGATGGCCGGAAGGTTATTTGGCAGGTGGCGGCACGACGCAGCACCTACAAGAAACTGGGCAAGCGCAGCGCTTTATACAAAGCCAAGCGCAAGATCGAGAAGGCCAGGACACAGGTTCGGACCAGGGTCGAACACTCATTCAGAATGATCAAACGCCAGTTCGATTATGTGAAGACGCGCTTCCGTGACCTGACGAAGAACACGGCGCAACTGGTGACACTGTTCGCGCTATCAAACCTGTGGATGGCGCACAGAAATTTACTGACTTATGCAGGAGAGGTGCGTCTGTAATGCGGGGAATAGCTGCCGCGAGGTGCTTGCGGCGGCTAAAAACTCAGAAATAAGCAGGTGATCTGATCGCTTTTCATCGATTCACCGCTTTCAAAATCGGCAGAGGCTGAAGTCAGCCAGAAATACATGGCTACTTCAGACCTTCCCTAACAGCATTATTGCCACAGTGCCCGACGGCACTCATGCTAAAAAACCAGCGTATTGCGATTCAGAAAGTGCTAGCAGTCAGCACTGTTGAGTCCGACGGTTTCAGCCCAGCCTCGATGAAGGTCTGAGTGAACGAGTCCACGCTGCCGTAAACCACCCGAACACCTTTCGAGTTCTACCGGCCACCGACCTTCTCGGCACCAATCCCGCTATCCCATGTTGCACCAAACTCTTCAGGGTCCAATCGCCAAATGAAAAGGTCGCCGCTCCCTGGCCCATGATCATTGGTAGACCCCGTACTCCAGGCGGGTCAGGAACTCGCTCACCAGTTGTGTGCCGATCGAGTTATCCAATAGGTCGATGGGTCTCCTGCCATCAAGGCCAATTGCAGGCTTTGACATCCATGCCTCTGCAAGCTCAGGAGTACCTATCACCCTGATTGCCTGCTCTAGGATTTGGGCACCCAGGAATGCTCGGGCACTCTGCTCTGAGTTCAATGGCTCTGCTGGTTTCTGCTGACGCCGCTTAATGGTTCGTTCAGAAAGTCCTGTCAGAGCCATCAGCAGATAGTCGCTATTGAACATTTGGAGCGACTTCGTGAACTCAGTGAGCGTGGCAATCGTGATCCCTTCTTTGGTCACGCGATACACCGCCCCCAGATCATCAGGCGAAGCTCCACCCGTGAGAAGGCTGGTGACCAGCGCACTCTTGGAAATATCTGTACTCCTCCCTACGTGCGTGGTTTTGTAATGGTCGACTGAGTGACGCGTTTTAAATAGCCCGCCCTTACCTTTCACGACGGCTGCTTTGGCTTTTCCGGCTCTGCCGGGTGCTGCCGCGTCCATAAGCACCTCCCTTTTCGTCACGTGACGCTAAATGTTGCGCCAGATGCCGAAAGTGTGTACCTGATTAGTAAGTCATGCCAGTACCTTTCGGGACACGGGTGAGAGTCTTCAAAAATTTCGCAGCTAGGTGAAGGGCTGTCGCTGCGCCAGGGCACCATCGTCGATGCCACGCTGATCAATGCGCCGAGTTCGACCAAGAACAAGGAGCGTAAGCGCGATCCAGAAATGCATCAAACCAAGAAGGGCAACCAGTACTATTTCGGCATGAAGGAGCACATCGCGTGGATGACGAGTCAGGTCTGGTGCACAGCGTGGTAGGCACGGCAGCGAACGTGGCTGATGCCACCCAGGTCGACAAGCTGTTGCACGGCGAGGAAAAAATGGTGGACGCCGATGCCGGCTATACCGGTGTCGAGAAGCGCCCCGAGCATTAAAGCCGTCAAGTGATCTGGCAAGTTGCGGCACGGTGGAGCAATTACAAGAAATTCAATAAGCTCAGTGCACTGTACAAAGCCAAGCGCAAAATCGAGAAGGCCAAGATGCGCGCCAAGGTCGAGCATCCGTTCCGAGTGATCAAGCGTCAGTTCGGTTATGTGAAGACGCGCTTCCGTGGCCTGGCCAAGAACACGGAGCAACTGGTCACGCTATTCACGCTGTCAAATCTGTGGATGGCGCACACACATTTACTGACAACTGCAGGAGAGGTGCGCCCGTAATGTGGGCAATGCCATCGCGAGGTGCTCGCGGTGGCTAAAACAGAAAGATGAGCAGGCGATCTGATCGTTTCAGATCAATTTTCCGCTTTCAAAATCAGCGGAGGCTGAAGTCAGCCAGAAATGCATGGCTACTTCAGAGAATCCTTAAGTTGATGACATTGGGCGATAACCTGAATCTCTACTGAAATTAGCGAGTTTATGAAAATAAGCTAATTTCGCTAATTTCGGTATACATGGCTCATGCAGCGCAAAATTCGTATCGATTCAACAGCGGCTGGGCCGGGGATGTCTACCGGAGCGGGGGTAGTCCAGAATGGCGGAGTGAATCGACCACTGTGTAGTGGTCAACAAATACCGGACACGACGTTAAATTTTTTCTCGGCCTGATCTAGGGACATCCACCGTTGAATTGAGGGGGCTGGATCCAGTTGTACCGATGCATCAAAAAATGGCTGATATCACGCTGGGCTTCATGGGCAGTTCTGTAACCCAGCGTCGGTATCCATTCGGTTTTCAAGCGGCGGAACACACGTTCCATCGGTGCGTCGGCGCTCCTATGTCAAAGCAGACCCGCCGAGCACGCCAAATCGGCCACAATCAATGCTTACAGCTCCCGGACGATATACCGCTTCAAACAACGTTGAATTTATTTTGAGGACAAGCCTTCCAGTGTCCGGCGTTTAACGTAGACCTGCGACCTCGAGCCTTCTTGGTCATAAACACCCCGATAAGCCTCAATTATGAGGCTTATCGGGGTGTTCGCTCCAATTGGGTCACTTCATCTTCTGCGCAGCGCGGGCGAGCGTGTCGGCGGCACCCATCAGCACTTTGTTGCCTGCCGCCCACACAGCAAACTCCTGGCCTGGGCTGGAGCGTTTGGTGTCTGGAGCCTCGCTCCCCATCTCCGGGTTCTTGTGGCAGGCAACCGGAACGTTGAGGATCAGCCGGCGCAGGCAAGAATTGGCGTGGTCACACCACACGATCTCGGCCTCGCGGCCTTCGATGACCTTCAACGCGTAGTCCGGATCGGCCAGCATCTGCCGGGCAAGCATGCTGGCATCCACATGGCCAGCCGTGATCGCATTCGCCGCTTGTTTTGGGTCAGGCGTGCTGGACAGGAACAGGCGGACCCCGCTGCCGAGCGCCTTGCGAAACGCCTGTGGTTCGCCGTGGGCAAGCATGTTGCCGGAAGTGCTCGGCACGTTGTCGCGCATCGACTCGTAATTGCCTTCGCTGAGTGAGATGAAATCAAGGCCGGCCCTGGCGATGTGCGAGGCCACTTCGGCGAAACCTTCCGGCTCCTGGCCGCCACGCATGTGGTCGTTCACGCTCATGCGCAGACCCACAGGGTAATCTGTACCAACTTCGGCACGCACTGCGGCGACCACGTCGCGCAGGATGCGAGCGCGATTCTCGGCTGAGCCGCCGTATTCGTCGGTGCGCTGATTAGACAGCGGCGACAGGAAGGAAGAGTAGAAGTAGCACATGTGTGCGCCGATCTCGACGCCATCGAAACCGGCAGCCTTGGCCCGGCGCGCGCCGGCGACCACGCTGACCTCAATATCCTTGATCTCCTCGGCACTAGCCTCATGCGGCACCGGAGTGATGCGGCCACCAGGGATGTAGAGATGGTTGGGCAAGCCGCCGGAACCGATGCTCACCGGCTTCGGGCTGGCTGCCGAAATCCACCTGTCGTTGCGCGGTACACCCATGCGGCCGAAGCTCGGGAAAAGCTGGGCAAACACCGGCGTGCCGTATTCGTGCACTGCGGCGGTTAGGCGTTTGAGGTCATCGACAAACTCGTCTTTGTCGAAGCGAAGGTTCGGCGCAAACGGCGACTCGTTCCAGGCCCGCTCGCTGCATACCGATCCGCCGACGATGACCAGGCCCACCCCGCCCTGCGCTCGGCGCTTGAGGAACGCGATGCTCTGCTCGCTGGGTCGGCCGTCTTCGGTCGGGCGCAATACTGCCATCGGCCCAAGGATGATGCGGTTTTTAATTTCCAGCCCGTTGATCTTCAGCGGGCTGGCCAGCACCGCGGCTGCATTGCTCGTGCTTGTAATCGTCATCGTCATCGTCAAAACCACTCTTGCCTATTGGGTATTGCCCGAACCCATTGTCTAGAACGGGGGAGGCTACATGATCGAACTCGCGCCACCATCCACCGGGATATTGATCGCGGTGACCCATTTCGCCTCGTCGGACGCAAGGTAAAGACCGGCCCAGGCAACGGCGATAGGCTCACCCGGCTTGCCAGTAAGGGTGCGCTCTACGATCGGAGCCACCGGTGCCTTGTCGCCAAGTTCCCGATACATCGACTGAATCGGAGGTGTGTTCATCACGCCCGGGCTGATCGAGTTGACCCGCACGCCGACGGCAATACCTTCGGCAGCAAGCTGGCGGGTTAGGGCAAGCACAGCTCCCTTGGCCGCAGCATGCGCCGCCTGCGGTAGTGCGCGTGCTCCCTGGAGGCCGGCACCGGAGCCGATGTTGACGATAGCTCCGCACGACTTCACAAGGTGCGGCCAGGCAAGCTGACAGGCACGCCAGACCAGATCGAGCTCGTTCTGTATGGTGAAAACGTAATCGGCATCACTCTGTACCGCGAAAGGCGCGAAGCGCGGCAGACTGGCGTTGTTGTAGAGCACGTCAATACGGCCATGCCTGGCGGCGGCGCCATCGATCCAACGCGCCACTTCGTCGCGACTGCTGAGGTCGACCGGGGCAACCACGTCGATAGAGTGACCATCGGTTTCTACCAGTTTTGCGGTTTCCGCCGCCGTCTCGGGATTAATGTCGCAACCGACGACGATTGCGCCTTCGCTGGCGAACAACCGCGCCGTCACGCGCCCCATACCGCTGCCGATGCCGGTCAGCAGCACCACCTTGCCCTGCAAACGCTTGCTCATGCCAAACCTCTTATTGTGTGTTTCATGCTGTTGCTTTGCTTCATTACGAGTTGCGGGTGCCAAGCCGGAAGCTGGTGGCGGACAGGAGGCCCAGCACCAGAGCCGCCCAGCCCAGGCTGCCGTAACCGATATGCTGCGCTAGGACGCCACCAAGCAGCGGGCCAGTGGCCGAGCCGGCCATGACCATCACCGGCGTGGCCGCAACCACGCGACCGGACGGATCCAGCCGCGCCAATACGCCGAAGGCGAATACATGGGTAAATGTGACCACGGCAATGAGGATCGAGGTCGCGACGATGTACACTCCATAGCCGCTCCACTGGGTCACGGCAAAAGCGGCAGCTGCCTGGATCAGTGGGCCTGCAATGACCACGCCTGCGGCCGACAAGTGTCGTTCGAGCATGCTAGAGAGGGCTACCGGAACAAGGTTCACGAATCCACTGATGACAAGCACCGTGGTGATCTGCGCGGCGCTAAACCCGTGCCAACCCCCTACACGTTCGATGAAGCCGAAGACCATCGAATGGCTCACCATAAGCAAACTCACGCCGGCGATGCCGAACCACACTCGCGTAGGCAGTTTGGCGAGCGCCAACCGCTCGTGATGGACCGTACGGGCGACGTTCGGAAAAGCCAGCAGTCCTGCCAGTGAGGCAGTGAACATGATGCCTGACATTGTGTAGAAGAATATGTTCGGGCCGATCTTGCCCACTAGCGGAGGCAGTGTCGCCATCACCAGGATGGACACCAGGCTTAAAGTGGTGAACGCCATTGCCGCTGTGCGGTGCGGATTGGCAGTGCCACCCATCGTCCCGTGAACTATCGACAGGCCGCAGCCGACAGCCAGGCCTGCGACGACATGCGCCGAAGCCAATAGGCTGTAACTGCCACTTATGCTCGGCATGGTGGCGAAGGCCATACCAGCCACTGCATAAGCCGCCGACGCTATGCCCTTGCGGTTGAGTCGAGAAAGTTTGGGGGCGATACACAGGCTGCTGAGCACAACCGATCCGAGGAAAAGAGTCAGCAAGAAGCCTGCACTCTGCGGATCAAGGGCTAGCTGCCCGATTAAGACGATTCCGACCCAGATCGGCAAAGTGGTGATATCCATCAGGCCAGCACAATGCCCGATGACGAGCGCTGCGGTACCGTTGCGCGATTCCCGCCGGTTGCTAGCCGCCTTGGTCAGGGAGTCAGAAACAGAATGCGAGCTCATTGGTCTTTGGCCTTTAGGTAGTCGACAAGCAACTCAAGGTCGGCGTCGGTGATTTCGGTTTTACGGAATGACGGCATGATCAGTACGCCGTTGCGAACGAAATACTTGATGAACGCTGGGGCCAAGTCCGTGCGATCCTCCAGCGCCGCCGGCAGACTGCCGCCATACTTGGCCTCCAGCGAAGCCGTGCCAGGCATGCGCGGAGCTGCGGCGTGGCAGATCACGCACCACTGGTCGTAAATTTGCTTGCCGCGATGGGCCGGCTCGGATTCCTTCGTTGGTGCAGCAGCGGCCGCGATAACAGCCGAACACGCCAGGACCACCAGCATGCTGGTAAGAATATTTTTCATTTGGCGCCAGTCCTCAAGTGCTTGGGCCAGATGCCATATCGGCCCGGCGACAGAATCCCGTTGGGGTCGATGGCGTCCTTGATGGTTTCGTTCAAGCGCAGCAGGCTGTTGTTGTTGTACGAATACAGGCCCATGGCCTGGTCCTGGAATTCAGGGTGGCAGCGGTATTCGCCCCAGCCATGCTGCGCGCCAATATCGAGCATCGTCCGATAGGCCTTGACGGATGCTTTGTTCATTGCCGTGTCGTCGGTAATCGGAAAACCTACGATGAACAGGAAGGTGCGTTCGAAGAACGGAGCAGGCAGTGCAAACGGTCTGAGGTTCCAGATTGGGACGTTCTGCAGCGCGGGGATGGTGCGGTGTGCTTCTTCGAAGACGCGATTGGCTTCGAGGATGCCTTCCGCACTCTGTGGAATGACCGGAGAGAACCACATGTGGCCGCGCATCGGATGCGGATTGCCACCCGCGCGCGTGCCCATGCCGAAGAAATCCATGTTTGGCACGCCCACGTCCTGCGGATAGATTGTCCATTCAGCGGACGCCTTACGCGGATCGGTCTGGATCGGGCCAGCCTGGAATCCGACGCCCTTGATCGCCTTCGACGCCCGTTCCTGTACCGCCTCCCACTGCGCCTGAATCACCTTCCGCGGACCGTAGAACTTCAGGTGGAGCACCCAATACGGGATCTTGTTGTCCAGACCATACTTCTGAAGCTCGGCGGAATAACCAACCTTAGCCTTCGCCACTAGGTCGGCCTGCTCCTTCTTCAACTGCGGCGGCCCTTCGTAGAAGGCATCGACCAGATGTTTGACGTAGTTGCTGATGCCGAGCAGCGGACTGCCCATTTCCGGCGCGCCAGGCGCCAGGCCGCTGTTCTCGGCGTACTTGAGCAATTCAACCACGGCGTGCAAGTCGTCATAGCGCGGGGCCGTGACTACGCCGTGCATGAAAGCTTCCGGCGCAGGCATCAACCAGATGCCCATCTTGGTGACAACGCCGAAGTTGGACTGGGAGAAGATGCCATCCAGGATCGGCCCCATGCCCATCTTGAACTGCCCCCAGGTCTTGGAACCGGGCAGCGCACCCATGCCGGTACGCACCACTTCGCCGTTGGCTAACACCACCTCCAGGCCGCAGTGCGAATCGAAGTGATTGCGAAAGCGCGACAGCGTATGGCCCACGCCATGGTCAAGCGCATTGCCGAGTACACTGCCCCAGCCCGGATCGGCCACGTCCAACCACACCTTCAAACCGCGCTCCTGGATGTAGTTGTACAGATCGAAATAGCTAACGCCTGGTTCGACGATGGCGTATGCATTGCTTTCGCTAACCTCGATGATGCGGTTCATCCGCTTCAGGTCCAGCACTACACTGCCTGAATGGTTCGGGGCCGAACCGCCATAGCCTAGGTTTTTACCGGTGGAAACCGTGTAAAGCGGGATGCGGTGCTTATTGGCAATACGCACCAGCGCCTGCACTTCCTCGGCCGAACTGGGGGCCAAGGCAGCAGATGCGCTTCGATCCTCGGGTGTTTCACGCAGCGGGGAATAGGCATCACGGTAGGGAAACAGGTCTTCGTCCGCGGTGAACACCCATTCCTTGCCGACTACGCCGGCAAACTCTTGCAGCGCTGTGGCAAAGACCTCGGGGGATACATTTGGGGGTATTCTCATGACGTCACACAATAATCCAAGAAACCAAGGGGTAAGGTTGATCCGCTGCGACGTCATGCTGTTGCAGCACGACCGTACGGCGCGACTGGCTGCGAGCCTGCTCTGCGAGACAATGCCAGACCTCGCGCGTGGTGAGTCCAGCGACCGCACCGCTGCGCTCGCGCCACAATGGTGCGAGCGATTCCTGCCACAACTTCGTGAGTCCGTCCGTTACCTCGAGCCGCCCGACGCTGCTCGCAGCGTGCTGATGGGCAAAGGCCAGGCTTGGCGGCAGCCGGCGGTCCGTCACCACGTAGCGGATGTCGAACTGCGAGGTGCTCAACGCCATCCGAACTTGCTCCCGGGTAGGCGCAAAAAGCGTTGGGAGTACACCCAGCATCGCAAGCGCCGAGGCGCTTCCTAGGGCAGTGAGTAGCTTCCTCCGCCCGACTCGAAAGTCTGGAATATTGGCGATCGACATGATCCCTCCGAATGCATTGTGGTATGAGGTAAAACACAGAATATGGATAGACACCCTGCCGTCGCCGACCAGTGCCAGGCCGTTAACAACCGCGCCGCTCACCTCTAGGTTCAGCTCTGGTGCATATTTGCCTGCTTAGCGCGTTCACTTTGTGCTGCCCAGGGTGGATTTTGTCTGCACGCACAAATATAAACGCACCGTATCGTTTTGTGCAATCTATTCCGTGCAGATCTAAGCCAAAACTAGTCTTTCGCAAGTACCGAGCCGAGCGGCACTCTCGACGTGCGACCCCACTCCTCGCGTTTGAATGTGCAGTTGTGCGGCGTGAGATGTGCGGAACAGATATTCGTTTTCCCTTGCGATAGCGCACCACCGCACGCCCCGAAAAAATCTTGGATCGTCTACCGACGGCTTGCGGAAGTTGCGCTTTTTATAATCAAAATCGCAATATGTGCCGTAAATACCGCAGTCATTTAGCATCCGCGTGATTCTGGGTTCGGCAAAAACTCAGTTGCAGCAGATATAGTTGGAAGCCTCTCATGTCGCAGACTCCACGTCAGTTTGACGCCTGGGTAATGACGATTGGACTACCCCCGCCCCGGTAGACATCCCCGGCCTATGGGGATAATCTTCACGCAACGACTCATATCCAATTAGATAATTTCGCCTTAAACCGTAATATTCATGTCCGAAAGTGTCCAACCGCGGCATTCAACTCCGCGTCGACCTGCTGCAGTTCCAGCGTTAAACGCTGTAAATACACACTTTCCTGGGCACTTTCCTCTGCTACTTCGCGAACTCGCACTATGTTCTGGCTAGCCTGCTCTGCCACAACTCGCTGTTGCTCCGCAGCAGCTGAAATTTGTTTGTTCATCTGATCAATGCTCGATACGGCGCGAGTAATTCGTGTCAGCGCCTGAGATGCCTGACCAGCAAGAATTACTGTTTCACCTGTCAGAGCATGGCTACCCTGTAGCCGCTCAGTTGCCTGCTGGGCGACACCACGCAGGCGGTCGATCAATCCTTCGATTTCAGCAGTAGAACTCTGTGTGCGGCGCGCCAGGCCACGCACTTCGTCAGCGACCACTGCGAATCCACGACCGTGCTCACCAGCTCGCGCCGCTTCAATAGCCGCATTTAACGCCAACAAATTGGTCTGCTCTGCTACAGCTTTAATCACATCAAGCACGCCACCTATAGCGGTACTTTCTGCTAGCAACGATTGCATAGCCTCAGCGCAGCCGGTCATTTCCAAAGCAAGCTGGTCGACTTTGGAGCCCGCTTGGCGTGCTAAGTCGTCACCTTCGCGCGCCTGGCTATCGGCAAGAGTTACTGCGGCACTAGCGGCCTCGACGTTACGTGCAACTTCGCTGGCCATCGCCGTCATCTGCTGCATTGCGGTAGCGGCGATTTCAGTCTCCTGCCGTTGTTTCTCAACTCCCCGACTACTTCGCTGAATGACGTCAGCAAGGCTCCCTGCCGTTCCATTGAGTAGGCCTACCCCGGTACCAATTCGGCCAACCAAGCCCCTTAGACTCTCCAACATGCTATTGACGGTATCCAATAGTTGCCCAAGTTCATCTTGCCGAACGCTACCACTTTCAAGTGTACAGCTCAGGTCACCCGCAGCAACTCGCTGAGTCAGATGAACAGCCCTACGTATTGGTTGCAATATCAACTGGCGTATCAACAGACTCGCGCCAATACCCAGCGTTAACGCCAGCAGGCTAATCAAGCCAAGCTGTCTGTATGCGTTGCGACCGTCGCGTTGGATCGCCTCGCTCTGAAAGTGGTTGGCTTCATCTAACAATTCACTGACTTTCTGGGTTTGTGCGCTCATTGCTTCGCTACTACGAGCGCTTTGTTTGCGGCTGGCAGTGAACTGCTTGAAGGCTTGTCGATAATCCCCAAGCGCATTACTTGCAGCCTGCAACGAAGCCTTTTCCTGATCGCCGAGATTGATCACCTGCATTGAAGACTGTAGGTCACTCATTCTCATCTCCCAATCGCTACGGTAACGCTCCTCACCATCTAGCGAATAATAAATCTCGCTATCACGTAGTTTGACCAGTTTGTCACGCAGAGCGGTGATCTGCTCCAACAAGAACAATTGCCCGCTTTCCGGAGGGGTACCTTGTTCTTGTTGGGCGTTCAACGCATCTAACTGGTCGAGAAATACCAAATTGAAGCTTTCACCCGCTGTCTGCGCGAGTGTTTGCATGCGCAACCGAGCCTCTCGTGCTTGCCGCAGAGAATCAGCATAACTTAGGAATTGCTTCAAATAGTCGCTGGTTGCATCCCGCATCGCAATCTCAGCGCTATTTTTGCTCGGGAGTTGATTGAAATGCTGAGTAAGCTGCTCAACTGAACCTCGCACTTGATCCTGCGCCAGCGGCGCAAGATTGAGCGCATATTCTTTTTCCGCGATACGAGCCTGCAAAATTGATTTTTGAATCCAGGATTCAGTGCGAAGTTGCTCACCTCTAACCCCCAACAGACTCAAAGAATGGAAGGCGGTAACCCCTACCCCGAGAGTGAATAGCAGCACCAACCCAAAACCAATCGACAGCTTGGCGCCTACTGACAGATCCCCCAGCAACCGGCTCGCCAAATACATACAAATCTCCTCTACATGGCAGTAGTGGTGCACTTGCAACAGGAACACAGCCCTAGCAGCAGAGCACTTATTGTTGTGCCAAAAGGTAAAGCCCGCCGTCCGGAACACTAAGAGTTACCGAGAGAACTGAAGGCTTGGTCCTATAGAGCGCTATATGAAGCGCTCATTACTGGGGCATTGTAGTCACAGCGCCCGCAACTCCGATCTGATTTGCTCCATGTAATAAGCAACTCCGTTGGGAATGGAGCCTCGCTGATTATCCAATAAACTTGGCCTGATATAGCCATAAATCCGTCGAAGCTTGCCCCGCTCTACTGACTGATCAGGTAGCAGTTTACTGAGCCCTTCAAACTCTTGATTAATCCGGTTATCAAGGTGTTGCATTGGATTTTCAACTCCGTCCATCGCTGAGACGTTGAGTGAGCCAAAGGTTCGGGCCTGATAAACAAGCAACAGGCGACTCAAGTCTAAATCTAGTTGTTGTACAAGCAGAGTTTTAGCGTCAGCCGGGTGTGCCACTGCGTATTGTTTGGCAGCCTCAGAATCTAGTTTCGCCTGAGCAGTGAGAATGGGATTTAACCATGTAGGAAACATCATTGGGTCAAGATCAAACTTGCCTTCCAGCTCAGCTGTTTTATACCTCATTCCAGCCAACGCCTCACCCATGACTGTTTCGTGCTCGCTGGATACTAGGGTCTGAAGCTTGCGAAATGCCGCCTTGTATCGCTCCGCGTAAAGCGGCTCTGCACCGCCTTGATGCGGATTTAGAAACAAAATCAAGTAGCTACAGGCAGTAAATGACTCTATACGAATCGAGTGTAACCGCTCGGCCGAAGAGCCCGCATGAGCCCAGCTGGACAACGTGAGCAGAACAGCCAAAAGGAAATATAAACGCATTGTGGTGTCCTGAAGCAGGAGGAGCATCGGGATTAATATTTTGAGTTATTCCAATTAAATCGAACCGATGACTGGCACTACGGTAGTCAACGTGGGTTCTGGTAGTACCCCACGGCCAGTATGTAATGACCGACCTTACTCACCAACGCGTGCTTGTCTTCAACCTTCGAGGTAACTGGGTTTTTCCACCGGTAGTCGAACTCCGCGGTATTAGATTTGCTCATTAACGCCAGTATGGGAGCTCCCACAGGCTTACCATCGGAATCGTGGATAGTGCCAAAGTCCACACCGAGTAAACGCGGGTTATAGCCATGGGCGACGTAACGCTGGCTACTTAGATCAACCACAAACACATAAAGATCGTCTTCACGATAATCTGCAGAAAGGCCATTGATCGCTTTGATCAGGCTCTTCGGATCTGTTTCTAGAGCACTAGTTGCCTTGACTAATAAACCCTGGGCTTGCTCCGGAGTGGCTCGCGGTAAGTACACGCCGACGGCGATGATGCGATCCTTGTAACGCTGGTAATACACCTGCTTACGTTCGACACGGCCGTCGCGGACGTTCATCCAGCGGTACTCAGCGGTGTTGATGCGGCCATTTTCAGGAGCTGCTAAGGCCTGCTGAAATGCTCGGCGCAGCTCAGGTTCAAGTGCATTGGACACATCGCGGCCTATCAAAACAGCCGAGGAGCCTCCACTGGCAAGCATGGTACCGTGGGTATCAACGACAAATACGTAATGCTCACCATCAATAAACTCACCCTGCCTACTAAATGCCGCGAGTGCGGCATCACCTTGGTCGCGATAGTAAGTCACCGCATTATGCAAAAGCTGCTTAGCCCGGGTCGCTTCAGGCGTACCCTGCGCTTTGGCATCCGTAGCTAAAAGGAATACCACCGACAGCGTCAGTCCAGCTCCAATAGATTTCAAACTACGCATCGTTTACTCCAAAATGCAGGTACCAAGAAGCACAAGCTTAAGTTCTCCAACCGGAGTTGGATTGGGATAAGGGTGGCAGGAACGCCCCTACGTTTACTTATCAAAAGTCGCTTTAACACGGGTAAAGCCATCGGTGCCGAAAAATCAACTCTGTCAACAGCCTTGCATTAGTCCGCACCTACACTGCTGGACAAGGTAGAAAGCGAACCTAATTTAGCAGTTCAAAGCTGGCTATAAAATCAACCTCGTAACCAATGGTTTAATTCCGCTCAGCGTCACTACAGCTTCGTTCATCACTTTCGCTCCAAATGATGAACGCCATAACATGGCTGTGTAAAAAACCACTCAGCCTTCAGAGACCATACAAGGATTCTGTATGAAAAAAATGGAAACTACATGTGCACTTTCAACACATCATCAGTGACAAAAAGGCACCCCGCTGTTATCCGTAAATTTAAATTATCAAGTTTTCCTCTAACAAATCCTTGGTACGGACCTACCGCGAAGCCTGCAGCAATCTGAATTTCTTACTAACAATACCAGATCACCAGCTCCTCACTTAGCTAAGCATCAGTGGACGTCCAACCACTAATACTTTAAACCTTTTTAATTGTCAGCAATATTTATTAGAACTAAATTAACGCCTACAAGACCGCTCATCAAACCACTAAAAAAACCACTAAAAAAACCACAAAGGGCATTACCAATGGAAACATAAAGCAAATTTAGTTGCGCAGAAACTAAACAATAGGCGGCTAGAAAAGCAACGACAGCCGAAACCATGACTCCAATCACGCCAGCAAATGAAGATTCCTTAGCAATTATTTTCACAATCGATTGACCCAAATAATTCTCGAAAATAATAAACGCATGGATAAGCATGCCCAAATCAGAAACTAGTAATTATAGAACCCATCAATCATCATTCTCCGTAGTCCTTCGGATTTTTATATACCGCGACAATACCCCAACATTCAATGGCACATCCAATCCGCACCCCAATCATCAGAGCTTGCGAACAAATAACAGACTGACATAAACGTTCTTTAGTCACAGTTTATTGCCGAATACAAAAATATCTCCCAACTCACCTACCTTAATATCAACCTGCGTAAGGCTCTGCCCTACACATGCACCCTTAATGCAAAGGCCGGTATCTATTTCAAATACAGCCCCATGCCCTCGACAAATGATGTACTCCCCAACGCTATCAAGATACTGGTTTTTTTTTAACGGCAATGTAGAACCTGGCCAATGCGGGCATGAATTTCTGTAAGCGTAAATCCCCTCGCCGTTATTAACAAAAAAAATGTCATCACTGCCAAAATCTGCAAACCTGACACCGAATGAGGTCCCAGTAGGTATGTCACTTACATGACATACCCACATGGTTTCTTCAGGGAAACTCATTGACCAACCTATTATTTCGGACCGCCCGGCGCCCACTTTTCACGCCAGTTAAACAGGAATATTTGAGAATTATCGACAATTGCCGGAGCAACTCGAGGGACCCAATCATCATCATGCTGATCCATATCAGCGTCATACTCAATATGGCACCCCAGAGGCGTATTAAAGTACCAGAACCAGTTTGAGCCAAACTGATGGCGACCCGGCCCCCAGTAACTCTCATAACCTTTGCCAGCGAACGCGTAGCCTGCACTGAACACCTCAGAAGGCCCACCCATGTGGAAAGTAAAGTGCTCGCAGCCTTGCAATTCGGGTGGTGTCTGGATAAAGAAGAGCGTGTGGTGATCAAAAGTGCCAGCTGGACGCAGAAATGGCCCCATCCCAACAAAGCGATCTGACAGTCTGAAACCAAGCCGGTTGGTATAGAAATTTTCAGCTTTCTCTATATCGGGCACGAAGTAAACGACGTGAGACAGACTGCGAGGTTTTGGTGGGGGCAATGAATTATCCGCAATAACACCTGTTGTGTTGGCTGGCCTATGGATACTACCGGGCGCGTTGACACGCTCAGCACTCAAGTTAATATCCTTTCTAACTGTAATCTGAAAGCCCAAAGTGAAACCGACATCGTCCACTACCTCAAGCGAGCCATCAAGAAGAACCTTAATCTCGCGCTCCCCCTCAAACTCACACTTAATCTCATCAAGTACCGACTGATCTTTCACACCATATACGGTCTTTCTAAGCATGTTAGCCGTTTCTAGGGTCCAAGCCGGCAGGGATGAGTCGTCTCGGTGCTTAACAACTACGCCCGTTCCATCCAATGCCTCAAAACGGCCCTCACCAACCGGATTTAACCCGTAATCAGTGAAGAACTTTTCGCATTGTTCAACATCATCTACGCCAAAAATTAGAGTGTCAGGTCCAATAATATTCATTTTTTGTTCCCCTTATTAGGTTACTTGACGTCCGCTCAAGCATGCAAACTCAACTTATATACCACCCGAGTCACAAGCTACTATTAACTTTTTTTGAAGGCTTATCTTTTTCGGCCATTCAAATTACACGCACCATCGGCATCAGCCGCTCTAAAAACCTACAACTGGCTGAAGCACATATTTAAACTCAATCCCTCGTCGACTGCGGCAGTCCCTCTGCAGTTCTCGCCACCATGCGCACTCTCACAGGCTCAGGCACAGCGGGAGGACAGTCCGTGGCGCCCTCCCTTTCCAGCAACTACCTGAATCAAGCTGGGCTCCAGCAGCCTCCGATCTATCATCTGAAAACCAACCAATAACCATACAGCCCTTCCTCCTCACTCAGACATAGGCTTGAAATTGCGCCTCTAGGTCGGATGTCTAAAAATATACGATACGTTACGTATTGTAAAGCCACGAGAACCAATTTTCCAATCAAAGTAGAAAGCTTCATAAAATCTAAAAACCTTCGGCACGATGCCCACGAGGAGACGTACAGCTACCAACTAATTGAATCCACCCCGCGTGAAAACGGGGTGGAATTCTGGCGGAACACTCAATATACTGATCACATCGTTTCGATTTAACCCAGTAATGAAAAAACCATTCAATATCAAATACTTGGACTATGGAGCCTCACTAATGCAGGAAAAATCATCCGCCTCGGCGAGCAAATCGTCGGTCGGTCGGCCGCGAAGCGAAGCTACGCGCCGTCAGATTTTAGATGCAACAATTAAGCTTCTTCAGGAAAAATCAATTCAGGCAATCTCAATTGAAGCGATTGCAAGAGAGGCTGGCGTAAGCAAGGCAACTATTTATAGATGGTGGGATTCCAAAGCCCTCGTTGTAATTGACGCATTCATCGAAAACCATCTCGTCAAAACAACTTTGCCTCGCGAACTTGGCCTAAAAGGAGCGCTCGCCCATCACTTCCGCTCACTGGTCGAGCAATATTCGGGGTGGTCTGGTCGTGTAGTTGCTCAAATAATCGCAGAGGGCCAGTCGGATCCGTCTACATTGAGAGCTTTTAGAGAACGGTTTCACTACGGGAGGCGCGCAGTAATCAGAGAAACTATCGAGGAGTGGCGCAAAAGCGGCGAAATCTCGGCTGACACTAACGTGGAAATTTTGATGGATGTTATTTATGGCGCTGTGTATATGAGACTGATGATTGGCCACGCTCCATTGGATGCTGAGTTTGCCGACGCGCACATCAACTACGTCTACCACCTGCTGGGAGTAAATAACTCCTGAGATAGAGTTACCCTAGAAGCAAAATAGACAGTCCCTCTTGCGGACAGAACTTTATTATTCAACTCGAACCATCGGGCACCTTTTTCCCCTAACGAAAATAAAGCTTTTATGGTTCATTAGCAAATTTCGAAATTCCAGGTCCAAAGAATAAAAATCGGTGCGGATCAAGACAGATAATAACTTCCTCTTATTCCGCAAATAACGACCTCAATTCGCTGACATAGCCGAACCAAGGTCGCCACCTTCACTAGCGACTACGCTGTCACGCTAAATAGGCTGCCCTAGATATTGGTAGGTCTGCAGCAATAATGCGCTTGACCTTTCCCTGTTTCCAATAGCATCCCCCTGTTCGTATCGGCAGAGCTGCATTGACGCGTCATAGATTGTTTTCACCCGGTCATATCGACGATCGCTATAGGCCTCAAGCGCCTCTCTAGCAGAATTAGTGCTAGCAACGCATTCTGCGAGCACCACCGCATCCTCGATGGCCATACCTCCACCGGAGGTCATATGCGGGGTTGGCGCATGCGCAGCATCACCCAAGAGAACGACACGACCAAGATGCCAAGGGGCGGGCACCAAAGTAATATCGAGAGGACGGAAAATAATTTGCTTAGCATCCGTTACCAACTCAAGCGACTCCCGAATAGTCGGGGCAGTATATTCAGCCAGTCGCTCGCGGATTAGCAGATGAGCCTCCCCTTCCGGAATTCGCAAAGGCTCCTGGCTGTTTTCCAAGAAAAAGATGTAGCAAGAGTCTTTCGAGGTAGGGAAAGAACCAACAGTTCTCCCTGACGCGCTACGATACAGGCAGAATGCATCTACCTGGTCGGGACGTGGAGCATTGAAACGCCATACACTTTGACCAGCGAAGCGAGGACCGCAGTCGACTCCAAACACCTGCTCACGTAATTTGGAGTAGGCTCCGTCGGCGGCCACTACCAAGTCGTAGATCCCCTCGCGACCGTCGGAGAATCGAACTTCGACACAATCTCCGCGGTCCTTCAAATACTCAATTGTCAGCCCCTTCTCAAGGATAGCCCCTGCTCCCGCCGCGGCAGTTTCAAGGATGCGGGCGAGCTCTGGTCTAGGTATCCCGCAGCTAGGCGGGGCTGGATTGGTTTGCAGGAGTTCACCCGCAGAGTTGAACTGACGGAATGCATTGAAATGAAATCCGCTATCCAGGCAGGGCTCCGCCAACCCAAGCGAGTCCAAAGCTCGCATTGCGTTGTGCAGCAAACAGATTCCAGAACCCGCAGTAGGGGTATCAGGCTTGATATCGATGCTATGAACATCAACACCCACTTTTCGTAGCGCGTAGGCGGCAGTAGCGCCACCAATCCCACTGCCCACAATCAAAACGCGTTTGACTCTGCTCATCTCTTGTCTCCTCTCCGCTTCTGTGGCGGGTGGTCACTGCTGGAAAGCAGGCTGATCACTGGAATGCGAGTGGTGCCATGCCGAGCCACGTGGATTACGTGGCGAGTGACGATTTCTGGTAAGGCACAACGTTTTTTTCTGAACCCCATAACAACCTTGGAATCCATCATAATCTGCTGCGCTGATGCGCGCCGTGGATTGCCTTAAGTATCAGTCGACATAGCTATTTTACTGCAGCATATATCGCCCCACTCACAAGCTAACCATCGCGTCTGGCCGCGTGAATTTCAGCGGATATTTCTAAAAATCGGTTATGGACACACATAGCTATACCACCATCCTCCTTCCTTTCGGATTGCGGCAGATCAGAAGGTTGCCGATCTACCGAAACACACCCACCCACCAGGCTACTGGCGCATTTTACTTACATGAAGGGTTGGCGCTTCTCAGGCCACCACCCACCCTCTTTCTTCTCACCAATGCGATTTCGAAGAACACCAACACCTGCAACGTCCAGCTCAACTACATCTCCCGGGTTGAGACTGCGGCCCAACTCCAGCGCCGAACCGTTACCCATAGTGCCAGATCCGATCACATCACCCGGCTGCACATGGTCATCGATGGAGACGTAAGCAATGAGTTCTTGTGGAGTCCAAAGCATTTCCGAGGTGTCACCCTGCCCCCAGATTTCGCCATTGACCCGAACCGACATAGCAATTTTGTCCAAGCTGGCAAACTCATCAATCGTGGTAATCCACGGCCCAATACCATAAGCAAAATCCTTGCTTTTGGTCGGCCCCATACCAATATCGAATTCTCTTCCCTGAAGGTCGCGGGCACTAAAATCGTTGAAAATTGTTAGACCAAAAAGATGATCGAGGGCGTTGTCCGGAGTGACGTTATGTGCACGCTTACCAATCACCCAGCCAATCTCCAACTCATAGTCCAGTCGCTGACCTTGCGCTGGCCATGGCACCTCAGCTTCGTGACCAATGACTGTCCATGGCGTTCCTTTGAAGTAGCCAGGAATGTCAAGCAGCGCCGAAGCTGGCGTTTTATCCATGCGCTCATGAAACTGCCGGATGTGCTTAGTAAAGGTAAGGCCATCGCGTACAACCGAAGGATCGCAGGCAGGTCCCCAGCGGAGGCCATCAATAGCGAGAGAAGCATCATCACCGCACATTTCTGCCGCCTCTGCAGCTGAGTCAAGGAACTGCTGCCCAAGTGCGATTGCAGCCGACATGCTCTCGGGAAACAGTATTGATGCGTATCGAAGCGCCGCCTCGCGGGTAGCGCCCTGTGCCTGCAGGCGTAGCGATTCCGCTGCGCGCAGATCAACGACACGGCCCTGCTCGGGCACAACCAAACAAATGCGCTGTACTGGGCCGTCTAAGCCGTCGACCACAAACCTACCTAATTTCATATAGCTCTCCCAGTCATTTTGGCGTCAATGCATACCAGATACTATACGCACCGTTTCCAAAGTACAACCATGGATGCCCCACGTCAAATAACGCGAAAACCCGATTGACAATCAAGCTTACAGCCAACGATACTTTAGATACGTTGCGTGTCGTTTATCTTCTCATGCCAATGCATTGACGCGCCTCATGAAGAGCAATTGATCTGGTAGATCAACGAGGTATTTCAGTCCAGACGACACACTGCCATGGGGCCTTTCGGCGGTTCGGATTAGCTGATCAGCGTCCGAAAACGTATTTGACCCTTTGGGTGTAGATACAAGCCACTACCGCAATCCAAGGCCACGCAATCGACTTCTAAAAGTTTTCACGGAGTTCAAATAATGACTGCCCCCCTTCAAGCACCCGTGTTCGTGTCTAGCGATGTCGCAAGATCTGTTTTCCGATGGGAAGATGCCATTGCGGCGCTGCAGAAAGCGTACGGCCATAAGATTCCGGCGAAGGCGACGCCGCCACGCACCGTTGCCGTTCTTGATAAAACATGGCTGCGAACACTTCCGGCTATACCGGTAGGTGGACGCTATTACGGTGCCAAATTGATGGGCTCAAACATGGGGGGGGACGCGCCACCAGGAATTGAGTACGTCATTGTGCTGTTCGATCGGACGACAAATCGAATCGCTGCATTTATCGATGGAAACTTGGTTACTGGGTACCGCACTGCGGCCACTTCAGCTTCAGCCCTAGACCTACTTGCCCCTAAGCGACCAGCCCGACTCGCCGTTCTCGGCAGCGGTTTGGAAGCCTCTATGCATACACGAGCTTTCGCAAGCGTGCGCCAGCTAACCGAAGTGACCGTATTCAGCCCGACTCAGGCACGACGCGAAGCGTTTGCAGCAGCTGTAACTCGTGATCTAGGGATAACAGCTAAAGGGGTCGCCTCGGCCAGAGAAGCTGTAGAGGGTGCCGATATCGTGCTAACTGCCGCTCGCTCTCAAGGCGAGGAACCCATTCTTTTCGCTGCCTGGCTGAAACCAGGTGCGACAGTCGTATCGATTGGCTCAACAATTCCTGAACAACGTGAAATCGACGTTTCGGTAGTCGAGCGAAGCGATCTAATCATTTGCGACACCCTGGAAGAAGTGCTGGAAGAAACGGGAGACATGATTGCTGCACACGCTGCCGGCATCCGCTTTCACGACAAGGCCTTCAGCCTGGCCGACTTGATGAGTGGCGCGTGCAACGATCAACTATGTCGTGCGAAGGCCCCTATGTTCAAATCGGTTGGCGGGGGCCTGCAGGACATCGTAGTTGCAGAGTTGATTCTGACCAAGGCACTAGAGGCTGGCCAGGCGACACCATTGCCTATCGAATTTGAAACGAAACGCTGAATCGCACACACCGATTACCATTAACGCAAACTGTTAGGAGCCGTCCATGGCCAACTACAACAAAAAGGACGCCCGCGACTGGGCACGTGAGCGCCTCAACGGCGTCGGCAACGTCACCATTCCAACCCTTACTGCGGACTTCAAACGCATCAACGAAAAAGCTGTTCGACATGATGTAGAGCTCGCCATTAAGCACGGCTTCGTCGGCTCGCTCTCCTGCTCTGAAGTTGCAATCACACTCGACCAATACGGTGAATTTTGCCGCATCATGGCCGACCAAGCAGCTGGTCGCCTCATGGTCATTCACCACGCGGTATTTAACACCCTGGAAGACAACATCGAGGCAGTAAAGTGCGCCGAAGCAGCTGGCGCCGACTTGGTACTCCTCGGCTACCCACCGTACTTCCATCCAAAGTCTTTCGACGAGGTATTTGAGTACACCAAAGCGTTTTGCGACGCGACCAAACTTGGCGTTATCGTTTTCCCTTTACCCGCATGGGGCTTTGGTCGACTTCACCCGGCCGACATCCCAGTTTCCGTGCTGCGCCGGATGGTAGATGAGATTCCTAACGTCGTTGCTATCAAAGCAGAAGGTGGACTGCCCTACATCATGTCCGCCATTGAAGTACACCGGGAGTTCCATAAGGAAGTAGTTATCTCCTCCCCACTCGAGTACGAGTACGTACCGCTGGCGCAGGTAATGGACATCCCCTTCTGTGGTACTAACTATTCCTCGTATTACGGCCCGACGATTCCGCACATCCACAAACTCATTCAGTCCGGTAACCACGACGAGGCAACCCAGCTCTGGTACAAGATTGACCCCGCACGCAAAGCGTTCGCTAGCCTCCCAATGGCCGCCAACGGCCTGCTGAACCGAATGATGTGGAAGTACCAAGGCTGGCTACAGGGTTACAACGGCGGTCCATTGCCGCACCCAACGCAGCGCGTGTACCAGCGAGACATGGTAGTGCTGCGCAAAGGGTTAGAGGCCGCAGGTCTTAACCCAACCACTGACATTGACGAAGCCTTCTTCGTCGGCCGAAACCCTGCGTGAGACTTACCCAATGAACGCACACGTAACATTGCAACTGAAAGATCCTGACCTATTGCGCCAAGCCATGCTGATCGGTGGCGAATGGGTCCAAGCCGACAACGGCCAAACGATTGAGGTACGCAACCCAGCCACAGGAGAATTGGTAGCCAGAGTTCCCAATGGTGGTGCAGTCGAAACTCAACGCGCTATTGTAGCAGCCGAACGCGCGATGCGTGGATGGCGCAACACGCTGCCTAAAGAGCGCTCAAAAATTCTACGCATACTGTTCGATCTAATGCACGAAAACCTTGAAGATCTTGCAGTCATCATGACCGCCGAACAAGGTAAGCCGCTGGTTGAGTCGCGCGGAGAGATCATCTATGCCGCTGGCTTCATCGAGTGGTATGCAGAGGAAGCAAAACGGGTTTATGGCGATATCATCCCGCAAAACGTAGATGGTCGACGCCTCCTGGTTCAGAAATCACCTATCGGTGTTTTTGCAGCAATCACACCCTGGAACTTTCCATCAGCGATGATTACTCGCAAGGCCGGCCCAGGCTGGGCTGTAGGCTGCGCAGGAGTCATCAAACCTGCGAGTCAAACCCCGCTTTCAGCTCTTGCTCTGGCAGTGTTGGCTGAGCGCGCCGGTTTACCTGCTGGTGTGTGCAACGTTGTTACCGGCTCCGCTAGAGCAATCGGCGGGGAGCTCACCGCTAGCCCAGTAGTACGCAAGCTATCGTTCACCGGTTCAACTGAAGTCGGCTCACTGCTTCTCGCTCAATGTGCGCCAACAGTCAAAAAAACGAGCATGGAACTGGGAGGCAATGCTCCATTTATCGTCTTCGACGATGCTGACATCGACGCCGCCGTTAAGGGTACCGTGGCTGCCAAGTACCGTAATACCGGCCAAGCCTGCGTTGCAGCTAACCGCATACTCGTACAATCGGGTATCTACGATGCTTTCGCTAAAAAGCTCGCCGAAGCGACCGCAGCCCTTAAAGTTGGTAACGGCATGCACGAAGGCGTCGTCCAAGGACCACTTATCAATAGCGAGGCAGTGGACAAAGTTGAGGAACATATTGCCGACGCTCTAGCAAAAGGCGCAACGGTCGCAACAGGTGGCAAACGCCATGCATTAGGTGGTAGCTACTTCGAACCGACCGTTTTAATCAATGTGCCTCGCGAAGCACTGATTTTTAACGATGAAACATTCGGCCCAGTAGCTCCACTCTTCCGATTCGAAACAGAAGCGGAAGCAATCGAGATGGCCAACGATACGCCATTCGGTTTGGCGGCCTATGTTTATGCACGCGATGTGGGTCGAATTTTCCGCGTTGTCGATAACCTTGAGTTCGGCATGGTTGGTGTTAACGAAGGAATTATCTCAACCGAAGTCGCCCCATTTGGCGGCGTGAAAACTTCCGGCCTAGGTCGAGAAGGATCAAAGTATGGCCTTGACGACTACTTGGAAATAAAGTACGTCGCACTAGGCGGTCTTGGTAGTTAGATAAGTCCCAATCTACCAATTCCGTAGTGGTTGAAGGGGTACCCTTACAAAGGGCACCCTCCGTGCGACGGCTCAACCTTAGCTCACCAATTCGTGAAGGAAATCTGTGAGCGCCTTCTTAGGGTCGTCATCCTCCGAAACAATCATCTCGATTCCCCACTGGCCCAAGACCTCCTGTGCGACTGGGTTCGGTCGATTCGTGAACACGTAGGACTTTGGCCTGGCAGATGAGAGGGCCGAGCGCCCCCACATCTCTGTCCGTCGATAGAACAGGAGTCGGATGTTGATGTCGGTCAGGCTGTATCCGATGAAGAGGACTGAATTCCCCAGGACGTCGTTACTGAGTTTGATGTCCAGCGGGGAGTCATAATTCAACCTCTTGAAATAACTGGTCTCGTCGAGGACGATCGATGCGTCGTCATCGAAGTCTCCATGGAACTTCACAATCTGACGACGGCCTTCTGCGACGGATACAAGGTCGGCCACGCTTGCGACCTTGGGCGAGCGGCTGATCAACCACTATGACTTCTACAGTGCATTCACAAGCAATGAAGAATTCCGAATTGTTTGCGATGGAAGACCCCTTGGGGCCCTGCCTATCTCGCGACCACTGTGTGCTGAACAGCGCATCATCTTCGCCGGGCGTCGTTGGCAGGTGATTAACGTTGATACGGAAGGCAAGGTGATTGTCGTCAAGCCTTGCCTAGGAGGAGCTCCCCCGGCTTTTGACGGTCTGGCTGCTCGAGTTCACGACAATGTTCGGCAAGAGATGAAAAACGTACTGCAGGAAGAGGAGGCCTATCCCTACCTCGATCCAGTGGCACAGAGTTTACTGGCGGAGGCGCGGCAAGGCTTTGCTGATCTTAAGTTGGGCCATCAGCGCTTTATTGAGAGCGGAGGAAGAACCTGTCTTTTCACCTGGCAGGGTGATTGGACCAGCGATGCCTTAGCCGTCCTTCTCGAGTACGTCGGCTTGCCCACTGAGAACTCAGGACTGGTCATTGAGGTGCAAGGTGGAGGGGCGTTGCTTGAAAGCAAGCTTCGAGAGGTTGCAGCTTTAAAGGAGCTTAAGGCGAGCACTATCCTTCACAATGTTCAGAATATGATCAGGGAGAAATGGGACTGGGCGCTGCCTCCTGAGCTTCTTATGGAGTCATTCGCCACGATGTATCTCGATCTGGAGAAAGCACAGCAAACCGCAGCTCATCTGATTGGACTTGAGACCCCTGGGTAAGCTTTTCTAGATGAAGACAAGTGCGTGGTGTCCGCTGTAGAGCAAACCAAAGCCAGTGCCAAGGCCGCTGCGACCGGCTATCGCGGCATACTGCGGACCTGACCTCTACTTTTGGCGAGTGCTAAAAATGGGGGGATTACCGTCTCATCGATACAGCCTAAGGGTCAACTCGGATGCAATCCGTGGTCAGCACACATGCAACTGACTGGTCAGATGGGTACAATTGCGCATGATCGTGCTATCCGAGGTCGGCGAGCGCGATTCCGCCCACCTGCACCTCGTGCATCTGCCCGCTGACAGCCTGACGCTGTTTGACAGCGGCTAGCACTGGCACTGGCTGTTTGAGCAGCAACAGCGGCATTTCCTGATGCGCCTGCCCTGTGGCTACAACGCGCAGGTCAAACAGTTACTCCACTCGGGTCAGGTCAAAGACACTCTGTTCTTCGCCGCCAGTCATCCCGAAGCGCGTCTGTTGTGTACCAAGGCCGGCGTCGATCCCGCGGGCCGGGTCAAACGGCATCTGGTCCGGGTCGAACTGGCCAGCGGTGAAAGCGAAGTGCTGGTGACCTCCTTGCTGGGTCGACAGGACTTCCTGGCCAAGGTATTCGCGGATCTCTACCGCCGCCGCTGGCTATGAGTTTCGTTGGCGCATGGCGATCCGCTTGTTAGGGCTAAAAATGGTGTCCACTTACAATAGGTGGACACCATAGCCCTAAGCGGTGGCGTCAGGAAGTCGTGTTCGCCGGACGCCTACGGTCGAAAAAGCCGGCTTTACACCGGAAAGTAACGAAAAACATGACACAGCAGAAAAGCTTAATAGATATTTCCGACGTAAGTAAGAGCTGTACTCGCCTTAAAACGCAGTGCAATCCTTACCTTTAAGACCCAGCATTTCTCGCGCCTCATCAGGTGTTGCCACCTCGATACCGAGCGCTTCCAAAATTGTCCTAATTTTCCGAACCTGCTCTGCGTTTGAAACCGCAAGCTCTCCTCTACCGATGTAAAGACTGTCTTCGAGCCCAACACGGACATTCCCGCCCATCAAAGCAGCCATAGTAGCCAGCGGGATTTGGTCTTTGCCTGCACCAAGAACGGACCAATGATACTGGTCTCCAAACAGGCGGTCTGCTGTCCGCTTCTGATGCATTACATCCTCAAAATGCGACCCCATAGCCCCTCGCAAACCAAAGACAGATTGAATAAAAAGCGGAGGTTTAACGAGTCCATGATCAAGGAAATACTTCAACGTATACAAGTGACTGATGTCGTAGCACTCAAACTCGAAACGGGTCCCACCACCACCAATTTCCGTCAATATCCACTCAATATCGCTGTAGGTGTTTTTGAAGACCTGATCCTTTGTTGCCTCAAGATGCTTAACCTCCCAATCGAAACGCCAATCTCGGTCTTTTTTAGCCATTTCAGAAAGATTGAGGTTGATTGACCCCATGTTCAGTGAGCACATCTCAGGTTCCAGTGCCAAGCCTGCCGCTGCTCGCTCGTTAATGGGCATGCCAGGTCCACCACCGCCAGTGGAGATATTAATAATGGCGTCGGTTTCATTCTTGATGCGGTTAACAAACTGCCGGAAGACATCAGGGCTTCCCGTAGGACGGCCGTCAATCGGATCACGAGCATGAAGATGGACGATGGCGGCGCCAGCTTCCACAGCCTCGATAGCTTGCTCTGCAATCTCACCCGGAGTGATGGGAAGATAGGGAGACATCGAGGGAGTGTGCGCACCACCCGTGATGGCTGCCGTAATGATGACTTTTTTCATAGTGGCTCCCCTTCTTTCAATGCAAGCAGGACAAATAGCATGCGGCAGTTTTTTCCAGAGCGATTTGACCAACTGTGGTTAGTAGCCCGCTGAATCAACACATCGCCAGAGCGCAGAAGCCTCTCGCCCTCGTCCAACATCGCGTAAATTTCGCCCTCCAACACTACTGCGTAATCTAAAGACTCCGTTTTGTGAAACCAGAAATGCCGTGGCTTATTCTGATCCCGAACTCCTTCTTTATCTAAGAAGTCAACCAACTCTTCCTGGTTGTAACTTTCGTCCGGTGGAAAATCGACGATACGAAGAATCGAGCCACCCTCAGAATGGAACGCAAATTTGTGCCCCTCAGGTGCTGGCTCATCACCGCTAGCCCGCCCCTCACCTGTCGCCCACAGAACTTGTGCAACGGGCCGCCCTGCGCCTGCGACAACATTAAGAGCACCACCATCACTAAGGAAAATAGAACTCCCTTTCTCGTCGTGACCGGTGACAATTCTTCGAACTGGCTTATGAGTAGCCGCGTCGTTTTTACTCATCACTCCTCCAAAATGTCGATACGTATCGTTTTTATTTAATGAAACTTTTTACGCCCAGAACCCAATCAACCAGAAACCACGTCCATTACAAAGAAAGTTGCTGAAGAGTTAGCAATGAGGCGGTCTTTAACGTCATATATTTCGCTTCGCGCAAAAGCCACCTGACGCCCTACTCTGTCTACCGTTCCGACTACACGCATCAATGACGGCTCAGCGGCGGCCTGCATATTTACGGTAATACTCGTTGTGGCACAGGTTTTCCCATACTTCAACTTACTCAAAACGGCATAAGCCATTGCGTAATCCAACATGGTCGTTAAAGCCCCGCCAGATACCACCCCATTCCCTTGAGTAGTAGTTTCTGGAACCTGAAAACTAAGTTCTATAACCCCAGGCTCCCCTTTCACTAAACGAGCGCCAAATTCCTTTAAACCGTGTGTCATTTCAAGAGGCACATCAAAAACCCCTTTGGATATAAGCTGTTCAAGTAAAGCGCGGTCAGAATTGTCCATTAGCACCACTTAAGAATTATTTTTTTGCGCAACACATTTTTGGCGTTGATAACCAAGACCAGAAATCTCGCCATGCATCACATCACCACTCTTGAGGAATCGATTGTAATGTGTTCCGTTTCCAGCAGGAGAACCTGTGCAGATCACATCACCGGGCAGTAATTTAGCGTACTTAGATATATAAGCAATTTGCTGCTCAATACTAAACAACATATCCGATGTATTTTCATCCTGCATGGTAGAGCCAGACACATGCAAAAGCATTGACAGATCGTACGGATTTTCAATAAATGATTTAGGCACCAAATACGGGCCAAGAGGAAGAAAGCCTGGCTGCCCCTTGGATCTAAACCAATCAGTCCCCAACATCTTGTAATCAGTTCGAGGGATTAGATCACGCGCAGAGATATCATTAACAATTGTGTAACCGGCTACATAATCCATGGCTTCAGAAACATCGACATTATAGCCCTCCTTCCCAATAACTACAGCCAGCTCCAACTCCCAGTCAGGCTTCTCAGTATTGGACGGCAATACTAAATCATCATACGCGCCAGCAATGGCCGAAACGGGCTTAGTGAATACATAGGGTTCACCCAAAGCCACCCGCTCATCCATCATTTCCTCAGCCCAAGCCTTGAGCTCTTCCTTACTCAAGCCCTCTGGACCTACGTTAGAGTCAACCGTCAGATCTACTACGTGCTTACGGTAATTAGCCCCGGTACAGAAAACCTGCCGAGGGAGATCGATCGCAGGATGGAATTTCAGATCCACCTCATCATGCCAATCCGCGGGATTGACCATATCGACAAAACCCGCTAACGCATGAAAACTTTCAGTCCACGAATCAAGAAGCTGAAGGACTGACTTATTCAGCAAAGAGCTAATGCCAAATTCAAGCGCCAGTCGTTGAATCGGCACTACTTTCCCATTCATTACAAGGCCAGCGAATCGATCACTACCTGTATGAGATTTTACGGAAAAAGTACCAAGAGCGAATTTTTTCATTAATACCTCCGCTATTCACGTCAAATATGTGCAATCAATAATTTGACTATAAGTCGAATCTGAGCCTGCCAATGCCAAACGGGCTCGCTGATCGATTAACAGCTGGACTCCTATTTTGTCAGGAGTCAACGTTTTGGGTACGGAATCCATTAACGCGCAAACTGCATCATCAGGCATGCCTTGCAATGCCAAAGACTCCTGCAGCCGTTCAGTACTAAATGGAATAATTGACAATGCATGTGCTAGCTCAGCGAGCCAAATCTCAAGAGCAATTTTGCTATCCGCGTTTGCCTTTCGTATTACAACCCCCTGGCCTGGGAATTCAGGGTACGAATTTTGAACAGACGCTATTTCTTTCAACCCTTGCTTTATCGCAAGAGAGTCGAATGGCGGCCCCAGTAACGTGGCGTCCCCCCTCCCCTGAACCAGGGAGTTATATCTTTCAACCACACCACCGACTTGCAACATGGAATAGTCGCCGACATTTAATCCATTCGCATGCAAGATAGACATGAGTGCAACAACGAAGCCGTTTTCAGGGGCATCCACAAGGATATTGCCACCCAGTAAATCTGCAGGAGTGGAGAGGTTAGGTCGACCGATCAAACGTAGAGGTGTCGTAGCTTCTACCTGTGCAACCACAACAAAATCTTTAGGACCTGACCGCTGGTTCCAGTGCAAGACATTATCAATCGAGGTAACGACTGCGTCGATACGGCCATTAACGAGCGCGTCAAATTGCTCGTCTGAAGAATGGGTTTTGCTGGACTCCAGCGTAAAATCTAAACGCTCATTCCAAGCCGCTACAACAGCTATAGCCGGGGGGACAAACCACATCACCCGCAGTTTTCGTTTGGTCATCTCACACCTCTGATTGTGATGCGACAAAATAATACGGGCCGTATCGTATTGTCAACATAAACAGATCATTGGCTGCCTGCTATTTATATAACCCCTTTATAAACAATACCTTACAATAAACAACATTTAATATATCCGTACCGTACGCTTTCAGGGATGATTCCACAGTTTTGGCAATATACCCAGGCTCAACCTGCCGAGTTTCCCGATGGAGCAGATGACCTTCGCTTACACCGAGTATGCCGACAAGCGCAAACAGATCCGCAAGGAATTGTTCCTGATCGAGATGGGTCGGGTATGCGATGCGATGCGAAGGTGCGCCTCCGTGGAATGACCAAGATTACTGCGCAACGGTGACACTGTTGGCGCTGTCGAATCTGTCAAAATCGGCGGGGGCTGAAGTCAGCCAGAAATACATGACGACTTCAGACTATCCATATGGGGGAAAACCAGTGTTCATGTTGCTTGTAGGCTAACTACTGGGACAATGGAGTGTCTCTTCAAAACTTAAAGGCTGAACGGGTTCCTGAGCATGGCCAAGAGCAGACGGGGGCAGAGGTTTTGCCCGATCTAACGAACTATTACAGCCACCACCGACTACAACGGAGCAGGACGCCTGCAGATGCAGAATCACTGGCCGGATAAACCTAAACCAGTGTCCACGATTAGTTGACCACTACACTGCATCTTGGGTTGACAGGGCTACCGATGAGGCGTTGGCGCTATCAAGACACAGTTGAAATGGATTGATCTCTCAACGTCTCCAGGCTAGCCAGCCTGCTGCCAGAAGGATCACGCCGATGCGTGGAAGGCAAAAGGAAGTAAGCCAGTGCCGGCAGCAGCAACAGAGCCCCTACCATGTTCCAGATGAACATGAACGCCAGGAGCACACCCATGTCGGCCTGAAATTTGATTGGAGAAAATATCCAGGTACCCACCCCGATGGCCAAGGTTACCCCTGTGAGCATTACCACCTTGCCGGTGGAAACCAGGGCACGGTAATAAGCTTCTGAGAGGCTTTTACCCTCGCGCAAGAAGCCCAGCATGATGGTCATTACATACAACGCGTAGTCAACACCGATACCAACACCTAGAGCGATCACCGGCAAGGTTGCCACCTTCACGCCAATACCTAACCCGACCATCAATGCTTCACACAAGATCGACGTGAGCATGAGCGGAATTACAGCACAAAGAGTGGCTCGCCAGGACCTGAACGTGATGAGGCAGAGCAAGATAACGGTTCCGTACACCCAGAACAGCATCTCGCGATTTGCCTCTTTCACCACAATGTTCGTAGCCGCCTCAATACCCGCATTCCCGGCGGCAAGCTGGAATTTAACTTCATCGGTGTCATTAGCCGCTGCAAAAGCCTCGACATGATTTACCAGTCGCGTAAGCGTTTCGGCCTTGTGATCTTTTAGATATACGTAAAGCGTAAGTAAACTGCAGGACTCGTTATAGAGGCCTCGCGGCGCGCTGGCAGTAATCATGTTGAGCATCGCTTGATTGTTCTGCAATTCGTACCATTTTGAGTTGCCTTCAGACAGCCCCACCAACATGCGGCGACTCAGTAGCGCCAAAGAGTTAGTCGAATCTACCCCCGGTAGACTGCGCAATTGCCAATCCAACTCATCGACCTTGCGCAATATGTCGTAGCGCGAGCAGGCACTCTTCGGCGTCTTCACCATTATTGCGAACAGATCACTACTGGCCCCATAACTGCGCGTCATGAAGGCATCATCCAGGTTGTAGCGCGAGTCCGGGCGTAGCTCCGGCGCACCGGCATCCAGATCGCCAATTGCCAGATGCAAGCTGACCATAAAGCCAAGCACAGCGACCACCAAGCTGACACCTACGCTGATCAAAGCCCATGGTTTGCGAGTAAAAAGGTCAAGGAACCGCCAAAACGCGTGTCGCTCTAGGCCGCTCTGTTCGGCCCGCTCACTCTTCAAGCTCAGTTCGGCAGCGCGCGGGTTTACGCCAATGTACGAGAGCAGCACCGGTAGCAGAATTAGGTTGGTGAAAATCAGTACTGCTACGCCAATGCTGGCGATGATCGCCAAATCTTGGATTACTTTGATCTGAATGGTTATTAGCACGGCAAAACCCACGGCATCACAAAGCAGCGCAGTGAGGCCGGCGAGGAACAAACGGCGAAACGTGAATCGCGCGGCGACCACACGATGCATGCCACGACCGATATCCTGCATGATCCCGTTCATTTTTTGGGCACCATGGCTCATGCCAATGGCAAAAACAAGGAAGGGCACCAGTACCGAGTACGGGTCCAGCTCGTACCCTAATAACGGTAACAATCCAAGCTGCCATACCACTGCCACCAGCGAGCAGAACACCACTAGAAGCGTACTGCGCACACAGCGGGTATAGCCATAGAGCACCGCCGTCGTGATCGTGATCGCGACGGCAAAAAACAACATAATCTGCGTCAACCCTTCAATCAGATCGCCAACCTTCTTGGCGAAACCAGTGATGTGGATGTCGACACTTTCACTTTGAAATTCAGCCCGAAGCGCCTCCAACTGAGCAGATAGTTTGGCGTAATCCAGGGGTTGTCCATCCGGCGTGCGCGACAGCAATGGGATGGCAATAATGCTGGAGCGTTGGTCGAAAGCGATTAGTTGGCCAATCTCATTCGACAGCTGCACATTCCTGCGCAGTTTGGCTAGTGACGCGGTGCTGCCGTCGTACTTATCAGGAATTACCGGGCCTCCGTCTAGCCCATCCTCCGTCACAGAAACCCAGCGGGTCGCAGGCGTCCAAAGCGACTTCATGTAAGCGCGATCAACACCTGGTAACAGGAAGATTCGGTCGCTCATGGACTGCAATGTACGCAGGTAGTTGGCGTCGTAAATATTTCCTTTCTTGTTAGCGACAGCGACGCGCACCGTATTACCGATCCCAGACAGATCCTTTTGATTTGCTAAGTAATTCGCAATGTAAGGGTGTCCGGTAGGAATCATCTTCTCAAAACTAGCGTTCAACCCAAGGCGTGTGGATTGCCAGCCGAGCAGAAGAGTAGTCAGCAGACAAAGCAGCAGAACCCATCGCCGATGATTGAATAGAGCACGCTCTACCAAGGTTCCGGAGCTTGGATCAAATGCGCCGGGCTTAGGCTGGGAAGGATGACACGCGGAATTCATATGCTCACTCCGGAACATCAGTGGTTAGATGTGAAAAACGTGACAAACCAGTAACACCGGAGGTAATCAGACTGCCGTCGACCGCCTCAATAATGCTGCTCACAGGAATACCCAAGGGTTTGCCAACAGGGTTAAGCTCTTCCCCATTTGGGACAGAGCTACTCAACAAACCACCGGCTTGATTGGCTAGCAGTACGGTCCCATCGGGCATCCGAATGGAGCTGCTGATTGAAGTGGGCCAAAAGACCTTCATACTATGAAAGCTGTCACCATCATCAGATGACAGATAGGCATGACCTTTTAGGCCTGCCACCAGCAGTGCTCCGTCACCGCGTAAGTTGGCGGTGAAGAAGCTACCGTTATATGGACTTTGCAGTTGCGCGAAGGACTCACCGTCATCGGTCGAACGAGCAACATAACCTTGCTCACCGGCCAGGAACCAAAGGTGATCTTTCTGAGCGATAGCATAGAGATGCACAAGCGACGGATTTTCGATGTGGCCAATCTGCGAGTACCAAGTGCCCCCCCCATCCTGAGTCGAAAATGCTATCCCGTATGAGCCGACGACGAGACCGTGCTTAGCGTCGAGAAAGTGCAGCGCCAGGAATGGCTTATCCGCCCCATCCGCTACCAGGCGCTCTGCATTGGAAATGCGCATATCAGCCGCTTCGGTATCGGCTGCAATTGCTTTGTCATCCTGAGCAGCCTTTAGCTCGATCTCTGCAGCCTGCACACCAGTAAGCTGAAGGTGCCAGTGCTCGCCACCATCCACAGTGGCCAACACTACGCCAGCGTGTCCGACAGCCCAGCCACGCTGGGTGTCCACAAATTGAACTGAAACTAGGCTAACTGAGACAGGAACCTGAACCTGACGCCAGGTCTGGCCATTGTCATCGGACAATACAATGACCCCCCTTTCACCAACGGCAACTAGTCGGTCACCAGCACGTGCCAAATCAATTAGAACAGCATGGGCGGGTGTGGCAATTTGCATCGCAGGAGAGGACAGGACAGACCCAACAGCGTGCCCTTCAGCATAAGTCAGCGATGCGAAAGCAGACAGATAGAACGCTAACGCCAAGCTACCTAAACGACTGTTCATTAACATTTTTATTATCTCTAAGAACCTGTATTGCAAAAGCACCGACCAACGGAGCGTCGGTGCTTTTCAGAGAGGCGTAGCGTTAACGCACACCCTGTCCCGCCATAACCGCAGGCGAGAAATCAGACTTTTTGAAGCGATCTACAATCCCCCATTGCGAGGGTTGCCCAGTGAATAAATCAAGAACAAACCAGGTACCAGAAGTAAAGTCATAGAAGCCCGACGTCACCGAAGCTAAGGCAGGGATATCTGGCATGACAGCTGGCAACGCCCACAGGGTTTTCGCCAATTGACCACTAGCATCCCAACGATCAGCTAACACTGCCTGCCAGGTATCTTCATCTAGGTAGTAACGACTTTTAACCATTTGATGCCGCTCACCTGATTTCAAATCCGCCTCAACTACCCACACACGATGCATCTCCCAGCGCAGAGCGTCCGGATTGAGATGCCGCTTACCAAGTACGTCTTCAGGCTTGTCTGCAGTAAAGAATTTATTGGTGTTATAGGGGATATATACTTCCTTCTTACCTACCAACGTCCAGTTGAAACGAGTCAACCGCCCTTTATAAACGTTCAGCTCATCATAAGCCATCACGCCTGCTGAGGATGGTGCTGGAGTGTCGCAGCAGGAGTTAGGCACCTTGCGCACACGCCGCTGACCGGCAAGATAGATATGCGTTTGTGATTTATCGGCATTGAGATTGGCCCGATCCATCGCTTGCTCGCCAGCGCGAATTGGCGGACCAACATTAAGTAGACGGATCATCCAATAATCGCCATCGAATGTCTGCGCCGAGCCATCCTTGAAATAATATGGCATTTCTTGGATAGCGCGGCCATCGGTAGTCATTACCTGTTGACCATCGGCGGTAATCAGGTAGAAACGGGCGTCCCGTGTAATCGAAGTACCGCTCCAACTTAGCAGATGGTTCCACATCGCCTCGTCGCCATTCTTCGGAATCGGGAAGGGGATGCCACCATAAGCCCCTTCAGGCATAAGACCGCCGCCCCCTTCTACCAGCTTGGCGCTTCTTGCATTCTTCGCAGTGTTGTCATAAATCCACTGCGGCGCCGCAGCAGTACGACGTGTTTGGTAAATATCCATTCGATAAGTGTCCGGATATCGCTTGAACATTTCCTTAACACCATCGCTCAGCTTTTCGGCGTACTGAGCCATATTCTTCGACGTGATGCTGAACAAAGGCTTATCTGAGGCAAAAGGATCCCCGCGCTTGCCTCCCTTCTTATAGGCTGGATCAACCGTAGTGTATCCACCATCCCACTCAGGGATAGTGTTATCGGCATTGCCAGCCCGCTCCGCACCCAGCGGCGTCAGGCTTTTACCCAAATCATCAACTCCGGCGGCCATCGAAGACGCACTCAGAGCAACAGCACCCAGTATGGAAAAGCAAGCGGCACTAAATTTAAACCGGAAAGTCATCTGCAAGTCCTCTTAGAAAGTGCTCTTGATTGAGAAGGCCAGGTAATCCCGATCCTTTAATGCCTGCTTAAAGTTGAACGTACTCGCTTCGTTGAGCGTGGTGCCATCTGAGCCGTAATAATGTGTGTATGTCAGCCCCAAAGTGACACGATCAAGGTAGGTGGCACTCACACCGATGTTGAAATCACCGCCTTTATCAGGCCCAAAACCGCCAACCACAGCGGACTTGCCCATTGGGAAATAACTAACCCCCAGTGGTACGCTAAGATCAATGCCTGAGAAAATCTGACGATACGTTGGCGAATAGACTAACTTGATCCCTACTCCATCGTCTGTAGCATTCGAATCCAATGCCGATCGGTTATCTGTAACGCTCAGCAACCGGTTCCAGGCAATTTCACCGATCAAGGTGGCTTCATTGGATATGAACGACGGTTCAAGAGAAGCGAGAACGTTCAGATTCACATGGGCTGTCCGCCCTACCGCGTATAGCGGGTGGCTGTCATTGTTAGCGTCCACACCAGGTAGTACGACCTGACCATTCGAAACCAGGGGCATGTTCCAGCGCATAGACGCCTCCCCAGCAAAATTGTACTCACCAACTGACGTGGTGAAACTCGCGCCCAGTGCACGGATATCTTCCGGATACACCCAGTAGAATTCACCCACTTTCCCGGTAGCGAAATTCGGGCCTGCTACATCAGGGCGGAGGTACAGCTGGGGCGTTTTATCGTGGTATTGGATGGCATAGAGCCCATAGTCGACAGTTTCAGCTGCGTAGCGCAACTGCAAACCACCCTGCCCAGAACTCCTAGCTTCCTTGTTATTTCCATGAAAAAAGGCGGCTGGACTATTTGGATTGCCACCGAGAAATTCAGGGAATGGCTCCCCAACAATGATGCGTTCAGCCCCCTCCCCCATCATGTCGAGAGTCGAGAAATAGCTGCCAGCAGCAGGCAAGTGGGTTTCCTCCCATTCAAACTGATAGAAAGCACCCAGGGAGAGCGCATCAGTAAGCTGGTAGGAAGTAGACAGCTGACTTACTGGCCTGGTGATCTCCTTGAACTGGGTATTGGGTACCGAGATAGCCTTCACCACGTCCACGGGAGCCATGCCGCCCGCGATCCCGTTGGAACCAAAAAACAGGCTCTCACCCCAGACCAACCCATGTCGACCCAAGCGCACGGACAAAGCACGATCGGCAACTTCACCATTCCAATACACGAACGCATCCAACACTTCAGCATCGCCGCCGTGAAGGTGCCGGGTATCGTCGGTAAATTCGTTATAAGCAACTGAACGCTGGTTAGCCCGGGCGGGGTTGTTGTTGTCATTATCCTTTTGATATTCGGTGTCGAACCAGCCCGCGCCGCTTACGCGAGCACCGAAATCACGGAAGCCAATGTCCACTTCTGAGAGGAGATCGAAACGGTTCGATATCAGGCCCTTATCGAACCCACGATCACCGTCATCTTGGTTCAAAGCGACATGGCTGTTGGCAAGCTTGCTGCTCTGATCCTCAACACGCCATGCGGCACTGTACTTGAGGGTATTGTCCCAGCGAACCCTAAGGTCGTTGTTGCCGGTATCAATTTGGAATGCACTAGCACTTAGCGATATCAAACTCGCCGCACTACCAGCCATCACGCATGAGAGAAGATGCGACCGACAGGTAGGCGCCGAATACGCATACGAACTGGACTTATATACACGCATATACGAACCTCTTTTGTTTTTGTATTAGGCTTCGCTAGATTTCAATTTTTACGCCGCAAAACCGCCCCCTCTAGCCTCTAGAAGGGCTGCCTAGCTCTCGTCAAGAATCGCTAGCAGGAGCAGCCGCAAAATCCACTATCGAAACGGAACGTACCGTATACTTGCAAGATAAGGCCGTGCCTGTCAAGCACGGCTAGATGTATTTTCGTTAGGTCCGTTGACGTAAGCCAACCTCTAGAATTCGGCTTTCCCATGACCGACAGAAGCCAGTCAAGCGATACCGAGCGGGTTCAGATACAGGGCCAGCTGAACGCCACATAGGGGATACCGCTACTGCAGGCACCCAGCTGTCGATGGTTTATCGAGGCCCTCCTTTGGATCCTTCGCAGCGGTGCCCAATGGCAGAAGCTCCCCCAGTAGCTTCGGCGCATGGCCGCCGTTCGAGCCTTTGCCCATTACGTGGCCTTGCAATGCCCGTCAGCTCTGCAACTGGCCTTGCAAATCTTGGCATCCCGTTAAAGCGTTAACCACTGCTCGGGTTTCTCTCCCGCGACGAGGTTCAGGCAATGCTTGCGGCGCACGATGCCAATACACGGCGTGCCCGGCGCGGTCGCATGCTGAAGGCGCTGTTCTACTACACGGGGCCCGAGTCTCCGAGTTGATTAGCATCCGCGTGGCCGACGTGACGCTGGGGCTCACCCCGTCGGTGTGCACGGCAGCGGCGTAAGCGGCGAAACGTGCCGCGGTGGAATGAAACGGCCGTCGATATCTGTCACTGACTACAATATGTGGGCTTGCGGGCGGAGCAGCCCCGGTACCCAGCCGACGCGGACTGCCAATAAAGCGTTCGAATGTGGCTGAGTGGATTGCCTTGGCTGCCATCGTGGCGACAATCAAATGTTTCCCGTTGCAGCAACGCAAGGTGCCATCTTAACCGCCTTGGCACGCCCAAGCACCGCATTGATAAAGTCTGCAGATGCAGCAAGCGCATTACGCCCTTCTGTAAGACTCGGCGCAAATGTCTGCCAAACGTGAAACATGCAAGGCCAGACCTCCAGCTTAACGTCTACACCCGCCACGCCAGCATTTCTCGCCAGGCGAATAGAATCATCAAGAAGCATCTCATCGCTCCCAACCTGGATCATCAGAGGCGGAAACCCACTGAGGTCGGAATCTAGAATGAACGTGGCCCCCCCAAGGTCTGGCCCTAGAAACGCGGTAGCGCAAGTTTGCAGCTTTTGCAATGTTAGAAAGCAGTCGACAGAAGCCTTGCGCTGAATACTGTCACCGGTAAGAGTCAGGTCTATCCAAGGAGAAAACAGCACGACACATCCGGGCATGGCCATGCTCAGACTCTTTGCCTGTATGAGAGACGCAACGATCAACCCAGCGCCAGCCGAGTCCCCGACCAGCACGATCTCGTTCGCGCTTTCGCAACTGTCGAGAATTGCCGAATAGGCGGCCAGGAAATCCTCTGCCGCAGCCGGGTAAGGATGTTCAGGCGCAAGCCGATAATCAATAATGTAAGCATTGGCTGACACGGCAGAAGCAAGGGTGCCGGCAATACCCTCAAAACCTTCAGCGCTGCCTACCATGAACCCACCACCATGGACGTATAGCAACGAAGCCTCAGCACTGGGTTGTGTTGCGACGCGCACGGGTACACCACCCAGTACAGAGGAAGCAAATGAGCACTCAGGGGGAGCCGGGAATAACTTGCAGAGCTGGTCAAAACTCTCTCGCGCCTCCTGTAGCGACCCAAGGGGATTTTCTCTGCGGGACAAAAGCAAGCCCCGGATATCGTTCAATTCAGAAGTAACCATAAATATCCTTAGGCGTGCAGCGCTATGCTAAATACCCATCAGAGATCGAGAACCAGCTTTTCAGACTTAGCTCGCGAGACGCATTGCAACATCACTTTGTTAGAGGCTCGCTCCGCATCGCTGAGAACATAGTCACGGTGGTCTACCTCGCCCTCTAGCACTTCGCATTCACAGGTACGACACAGACCCTCCCGGCAGGAATAAGGCACCAATATCCCTGCCGCTTCGAGAACATCCAGGAGGCTAGAATCTGCAGGAACAGTCAGTTCAAACCCGCTTTGAGCCAACTCCACAATGAAGCTCTTATTCGGTCCGTCCTGTTGTGCACTTGACTCTGGTGCGCTAAATAGTTCGAAGTGCACCTGAGCCGAAGGGAGGTAGCCCTGCGCAACATTACCCACTGCATCCATAAGTAGTGCTGGGCCACAGCAATACACCTGGTCATCGGCACACGCCTGACGAAGAAACGTTTGCAGATCGGGACGTCCTGCTTGCTCATCATCGGCGTGGAGCACCAACTTACCCCCGCCTGGCAGATACTCGATGTAAGCGGCTCGAGCGCGCGAACGCACACAATAGAGAAGAGCCCAAGGCTTGCTGTTGGCAGCGCACCAACGAATCATGCTAAGAATTGGCGTTATGCCAATGCCCCCAGCAATGAACAAGTAAGACCTCGCGCCCGGCTCAATCGGAAAGTTATTTCGGGGCGCACCAATCTCAAGCACATCCCCAACTTCAAGTCGCTCATGAATGAAGGCTGAACCGCCCCGTGATGGCTCGGATAGTCCGACTCCAATTGAATAGCTAGCGGCCTCAAAACTGTATTCGTGAATGGAGTACTGCCGAATCAAGCCATTCGGCAGTCGGACATCAATGTGCGACCCTGCCTGCGCCTCAGGCAAAGGCTGCCCATCATCAGCTACAAGCTGGATATCCAAGACTGCATGCGCCGCTCGCTGCAACGTCTTCACCCGAGCACGGTTCCAGGCGCCCATGTTCAGACCTCCTGAAAGTTGACTGGATTGTTCGCCGCCTGCTCAGCCTTATACGCCTTAGCCACAAGCCATCTGTAATAAGAAAGCGCGGCATCCGCTCCGATTGGCATCATCTTGAAATCGGAATTCAGCTTTAATATGCGATCTTGCGCATGAATGATGTCGCTATCTTCTTCAAAGGCCTTTACGACCTGCTCATGGATCGCCGCGGTGACCTTTGGGTCATCAATGGCAAAGTTATGAGGTTGAGAAAAGAAATAATGCGTGGAGTCATCCGTTTCCGGCGTTAGCGCCTGTGTACTGCGGAATTCAGCGGCATTGACTCGATTGCCTTCCTTCGCATTGTTCCCAACAGGCTGCATGCCTGAATCCATCAGAAAAATACTGGGCAGCAAGAAATCGTAGATATTCCAGCGATCTACCGAGCCTTGATAGTTTTTGATTTTCTGCACAAACGGAGCCGGTTTAATACCCTCGCCCCAACGTGTGACTCGAACACCATTTTCCAGCTTATCTACTTGAGGAATGCATGCTGCATAGGCTTCATCACCACCCAGCGTGGTCGGATGCACATACGGCAGATGCGCCAGATCAAGCAGATTGTCCGCGATCAGAAGATAGCTGGTGGTGTAGTAGGTATAACCCTCAAGGCTTCTCCATTCCGGGTCATCCAGCCAATGCGTGTCAGGTATCTGGGACGGGTCCGCCAAACTGGCATCCCCCACCCAAATCCAAATCCACTTGTGCTTCTCCACGATGGGGAAGGTACGTACTTTCGCCTGCGGGGGAATTCGCTCCTGCCCAGGAATTTCGACACAGCGACCGGAAGTATCGAACAAAAGGCCGTGGTACATGCAACGAAGCTGATCACCTTCCAAGCGCCCACTCGACAATGGCGCGCCACGGTGACAGCAGCGGTCCTCAAAGGCTGCTACTGCGCCGGAGGTATCACGCCAGAGGACTACTGGCACATTCAGAATAGTTCTCGCGAAAAGCTTTTCGGCCAGAACTTCACTTGACCAAGCGGCCACATACCAAGCATTGCGTAGGAGCATGACGCTATCCTCATCTTTTGTTGTTTTAGGGTGGATCTGTAATCAGGAATGTCATGCTAGATTAGGAAACGTTATGCGCATAGATCATGAGGTCAATACAAACCATGCACGCGGCTCATACAAAGAAATTCGATATGAATTTGCTACTCGCCTTCGACGCGCTACTGCGTGAGCGCAACGTATCTCGAGCTGCTGAGAATCTAGGCCTGACGCAAAGTGCTATGAGCCATGCATTGCGGCGTCTGCGAGAGTTTTACGAGGACCCCCTTTTCGTGCGTATTGGTGATGCGATGAAGCCGACGCCTTTTGCGGAAGAGGTGAGCGGCTTCGTCCTCGACATCGTTTCGACCGTTCAGCGCAACCTATTGGCTCGAGCAAGTTTTGACCCGACTACGTCGGTGAGAGTGTTCAGCCTTTGCATGACTGATATGGGTGAGTTGGTGTTTTTACCGCGACTCATTGAGGCGCTTCAGAGACTTGCACCCAATTGCCGAATCCGGACATCGCAGATGTCGACCGAGCACATTGCGAACTCTCTGGAAAAAGGGGACACAGATCTCGCAATAGGCTCTCACTACATTCAGGATCCAAACCTTTTCCAGCAAGAGCTTTTTAAGCACTCATTTGCGACCATCGTCAGTAACGCATATCCACACGATGAAATGGATTTGCAGCAGTTCCTGAGCATGAAACACATTTCTGTCGTTCTCTCGGACAGGAGCACTCGTTACGACCAATTCATAGATGATCTTGGCTTGCAAAGAGATATCTACCTTACGACACCACACTTTGTAACGATCCCTACAATCCTGGAGGGAGACCTCGGCCTCGTTGCTACCGTGCCAAGTGAACTAGGCAAGATATTTCTCCGCTACAAGGCCGTAAAAGTAGTCAAAACTCCGATCGTAGCTCCCCCACTGAACCTGCGTCAGTATTGGCACCCACGCCATCATCACGACCCGGGAATCATCTGGCTGCGCCAGTTGGTCAAAACACTTTTCGACCGCTATCTGGATTGAGCTCCGCTCTCCAGGGATCTGCCACTGAACTCAGCAGAGTTACAAAAGGTGCCCCGGCTTACCGCCCACGCTTTGTCTTCATCGGAAGAACGATATCGATTGTGGCCATGGCGCTGCTCGGCTTTCGTGTGACAGTCAGTAATGTGGGTACCAATATCGTCCTACAGAGCAGCACACCTGTAGAACTACGTGGACGCGTGGTGTCGATTTACACCGCCACACGCTTTGGATTTGACGCTATCGACGGCCCCGTTGCCATAGCTCTGGCAGGCGTGCTACTCGCGGTTTACCGTTTCAGGCTTAGCCTATGGGCAGATCAAAACCCGAGTACAAGCGGCCTCAATTAACCCGCTTCTGGCAGCAAACGGGCCGCATACTTACGGGTCAACAAAAAGGCCAGGAAACAACCAATTCCAGCGCTTCCGATCGCCATGCACATCGATTTCGGACCGCCGTCGAACACACCAACCATCGCACTGAATGCAGCACCCAACGCGAACTGGCACGCCACCGCCAAGCCTGCTGCCGCGCCGGCCTGACGCGGAAATAATGCTAGCAAGCTAGCCACGCAATTAGCCCCGAGCAGGCCAGTCACGCTAACGTAGAACAACACGCCAAACACTATCGCAGGCAATCCGCCCCAACCTGTAAAGCCGCACGTCAATAAAAACAGTGCTGCAAATAGTGCTAAAGACGCACCGAACGTAAGCATGCGCTGTGGTCCAAGACGCCCCACTAACCGTGCATTGAGACTCGTAATGAGGATAATTCCAAAAATATTCAGACCGAAGAGCCAGGCGTAATGCTGCGAGGAAACGCCAAAGTGCTTGATATAGACGAAGGGCGAGGCGGTTATGAAGGCGAACATCCCGCCGAACGACAACCCCATACATAGCAAATAACCCAATGCCTGCGGCTGCAGGAGAATCGCGCCATAAGCGCGAAATACCTGCCCTATTGACCGTCCGCGGCGCTCGACCGGATGAGTTTCCGGAATCCCCACAAACACAGCTACCAAGCACAGCGCTGCCAACACAAAAAGCAATGCGAACACCGCCCGCCAGCCGGAAACTTGGGCCAACAAGCTACCAATCAACGGAGCCACTAGGGTGGCGAGCATGGTTGCAAGGTGCATGAGCGACAGGATTCTTGCCGACTGCTCTAAAGGAAATTGATCGCGAACGATTGCTCTACCAAGCACCGATGCCGCGGCGCCCCCCAAGGCCTGGAAGAAGCGCCAACCCATTAGCGAGGAAACAGATCCGGCGAATAAGCAACCAAGGGTCGCTACAAGATACAAACAGATGCCGCCGAGAAGGAGCCAGCGTCGGCCGAAGCGATCAGAAAGCGGCCCATAGAAAAGCATCCCTATGCAGAGTCCAGCCAAATACAGACCTATAGTCATCTGTACCTGACTATCAGCGGCATCTAGATCGGCGGCAATGAGAGGAAGACTCGGTAGATAGGTATCAATAGACAACGGACCGAAAGCCACCAACCCAGCTAAAAGGAGGATACGGCGCTTAGGATGGTGGAGATACGGCATGGGACTCTCGCAAATGCGCAACCATAAAGTTAATAGGTTAACAAATTTACAAAAGGCACGCGCCCCAAGTATCCGGCGTCAGGCCAACCCAAAATCATCAGCCATGTGCAGGCGATCCCCCCTGCAGCCATCCCGGCGTTACGAGAAAAAACCGGTTGAAGTATGCCGGATCTTTAAAGCCCCGCTGGTAGCAGATTTCGTTCACCGAGCTGCCGCTATACAGCAGGAAACGCCACGTCTCCTGCATTAACCGTTCGTGCACAAGTCGCTTGGAGAGCAAGCCAGCAACGCGCTGGAAAATATCATTGAGTCGCGCTTCGGTGACACCGATATTCTCGGCGTAGGACGCTAACGACCACACACCAGTGCCATTCCACTGCAACAGCTCGAGCCGCGCCGATTACGAAAAGCATAGACCGTGCCATCTCAGGCTGGACGCCCGAGCGTCTGCTGGATGTGTGCCGAAAGCCCATCGATCCCCAGGCGCATATCGACCGGCTCGACCACCAGCCGAATCTTTGCCGACGTCAGCCACCGGCCATCCCCCGCAGCAACCCGGCCCGCCAGGCCGTATCGACGCCAGCCGGCAAAGCCAACTGTCAGTCGCTAGCATGCTGCATGCATTTCCCCGACGACTACCCCCTGCACCGCCAGCGGCACCAGGGTCAGCGGACTATATGGGCCATGGCATTGCGGAAAGCGAGTTGATGCGGATTGAGCTGGGACATGTCGAATCTCTCCAATTGCCGGGCGACAGGCGCCCGGCGGCTGTTGTTATTGGCGGATACGGTCGAGTATGTTGATGTCTGCTGGGTGACCCCTTAGACGCTCATAGAACTCCCCTACGCCCAACGCAGCCTTTACCGGGTCTGATAGGACTACTGGGGTATGGCGCTATGCACGTACTTGGCGGCGGCCTCTGCGCAGCGAGAATCGACCTGCTCGGATGCTCCGGATATACCAATGGCGCCGATTACCGCGTTACCCGCATGTAGCGGCTCACCGCCACCGAACAGGGCCATTTTTGGCTGCAGTGGGAGACCCTGGCGCACAGCGGCGGAGCAGTTTTCCAGGCGCTTCTGCCAGGTGCGGGTGGGCACGCCGAAGGATAGTGCGGTCAGGGCCTTGTTAAGTGCTATATCGCGGCTGTGTAACGGGGCACCATCCATGTGCGCCATATGAATCTGCAGACCACCTGCATCGACGATGGCAATACTCACCTGTACCTGTTCGTCCTTAGCTTTCTCCAGGGCCTGGTGCATGGCTTGAATGGCGAGTTGCAGGGTGATTGAGGGCTGGGAGCGCAGCAGACTGTTCATCGGGTAGAGCCTCTAGATATAGACCGGACGTATAGGTCATAAACAAGTTAGTAGATTTATTCTGCGCGCCAGCTTTGCCCATTTTGATCTCCCCACTCGGCCGATAGAGCCGAGTGGCACCCTGCAGGCATGCCTTGCCTCCTCAAAAAAGTCCAAGGTTGGCCCTGATGGGACCGCTCTCCACTGCTTGCAAGCAATGCGCATGGGCGGGATTACTGGACAGCCTGGAGATGGGATACCAACCAGCTGCCAGCAGGTAACACACTGTCTGGATTCGCCCAATACGTGGCTGGCGGGCAACAGCCTGGCTGTGGGAGTTCTGTTTTCATTTTGCTTTCTGGAACTCTAAAAAACCGGCCCATTAAGAGCCGGTAAAGGAGGCAACCACTAAGCGATCAGTGGTTTAGCCGATGCCCAGGCACATGTATTTCTACTCGATGTAGTCATCAATGCCGTAATGCGAGCCTGCGCGGCCCAGACCGGATTGCTAGATGCCGCCGAACGGTGCGACCTCGGTGGAGGTCAAGCCTTCGTTGATGCCAACCATTCCGTACTTCAGCGCCTCGCCGACGCGCCTGGCGCGGCCAAGATTTTGGGTGTAGACGTACGAGGCCAGCCCAAATTCGGTGTCGTTGGCCCTGAGGATGCCCGCGTCGTTCCAGTGTCCGTTTACACAGGCCTGGGTGCGCAGACGTGTTCGGGCATTGGGTTTCAACGGTTCTCACCAAAATGGGTCAGTACACGCCACTGGCGGGAATCGGGAGGGGCGCATCTTTGAATTTTCCGCACAGGCTCTGCAGGCTGCGCATCAGCAGGCTGGTATCGACGCCAACCGCGACAAACGCGGCGCCCAGTTCTATATAGCGCCGGGCCAGGGTCTCGTCGGCTGAGAGGATGCCGGCCGCCTTGCCAGCCCGACGTATGTGCACAATGGCGTCCTCGATGGCGGCCTGAACCTCTGGATGGCCTGGGTTGCCACGGTGGCTCATGGCTGCGGAAAGGTCGGCAGGCCCGATAAATACGCCATCGACGCCGTCGACGGCGGCGATGGCATCGAGATTGGCCAAACCTTCCAGATTTTCGATCTGCACCAACAGGCACATCTGCTCATCGGCGTGATCCAGATAGCCGGGAATACTGTTCCAGCGCGAGGCGCGAGCCAGGGCGCTGCCTACGCCGCGGATGCCGTGTGGTGGATAGCGCATGGCGCGGACCAGTTCGCCGGCCTGTTCGGCGGATTCGACCATCGGCACCAGTAGGGTTTGCACGCCGATGTCGAGCAATTGCTTGATCAGTACCGTATCGCCCACCGGGGGCCGGATGATCGGTTGGCTGACGCCGGGTTGCTGGGCATAAGGCGCAATCGCCTGGAGCTGGGCAAGCAGGCTGCGCAGGTCATTGGGCGCGTGTTCGCCGTCGATCAGCAGCCAATCGAAGCCGACATTGGCGGCCAGTTCAGTACTGTAGGCATCGGCGAGACCAAGCCACAGGCCGATCTGTGCCTGGCCGCTGCTCAGGCGCTGTTTGAAGCTGTTGATGGGCAATTGCATAGCGGCGCTCCTCAGACGAATCGGCAGGAAACCGAACCGAGTTGATCGTAGTCGACGTGGAAGGTGTCCCCCGGATTGGCAGCCACCGGACGGGTGAAGGAGCCGCCGAGGATGATTTGTCCAGCCTCCAGGGTGACGTCATAAGGCGCCAGCTTGTTGGCCAGCCAGGCCACGCCCTTGGCCGGATGATTGAGCACAGCTGCCGAGACGCCGGACTCCTCGATCACGCCATTGCGGTAGAGGATCGCGGGCACGCGACGCAGGTCGATCTCGGTGGGCCGAACCGGCCGCCCGCCCATGACCACACCGGCATTGGCGGCGTTGTCGGAAATGGTGTCGAACACCTTACGGGTGACCTTGCTGTCCGGGTCGATCTGGTGGATCCGCGCGTCGATGATTTCCAGCGCCGGAATCACCCACTCAGTGGCTTCCAGTACATCGAACACTGTGCAGTTCGGCCCTCGCAGCGGCCTGCCGAGGATGAACGCCAGTTCCACTTCGACCCGTGGCACGATAAAGCGCTCGAAGGGAATGTCGCTACCTTCCTCGAACAGCATGTCATCGAGTAAAGCACCATAGTCCGGCTCGGTGATGTTCGACGACACCTGCATGGCACGGGAGGTCAGACCAATCTTGTGGCCGACCAGCTTGCGACCGCTCTTAATCTTCAGCGCCACCCAAGCACGCTGGATGGCGTAAGCATCCTCGATACTGATGCCGGGGTAGTCGAGGGAGAACTGACGCACCTGTTCACGAGAGCGTTCAGCAGCATCGAGTCGAGCGGCGGCCTGTTGGATGATCGAGGTGTCGAGCATGGCTTTATCTCTATTTAATCGGATGGGTTGAGAGCAGGGTCAACTGGCCTGGCCATTGAGGAAGGCATGAATGTTGTTGTGCTTGTAATTCAGCTCGGCATTGAGCTCGATCATCTCGAACGACAGCGCCAGCAGGCGGCGTGCCTGTAGTTCGGCGAAGTGCGCCTTGATTACCTCGAACAACGCGTCAGCGACCTGTTTGCGGGTGGCCAGGTCACGGCCGGCGCCGACCTTGAGCGTCATGTGGACGAAGCCATAGTCGTGCTTGCCGTCGGCCATGCGGAAGGTGTCCATGCGCACGGCACGGCTGCGAATGCCGCCGAGGGGGAATACCTTGCTATCACCTAGGCAGGTGTGAACCTTTTCGAATAGCCCCTGCAGATCTGCTTCGGCATCGAGGTTGGCTGAATATTCGGCAATGAAATGTGGCATCGGGAGCTCTCCGAAGAGCGGGATATGCCGCATGGAACAGACCGGCTGAAGCCTGCTTCAGGCGAACAGTGAGACTTATACTGGGAAAATGGCGTTCATCTGGCCGGTGCCAGAGCTGCCGAAGGGCTCGGTGACTACTTCCACCCTGCCGGTGTAGGCCGGGCCGCCTAGCAGGCCTAGAAGCATCGCGGTGTCGTGCATCTTGCCTTCGCCGAAACAGTGCTCGGCGTAGTCCGGCAGCATGGCGCAGAACTCTTCGAAGCGGCCCTGTTTCCACAGCTCAACCACGCGCATGTCCACCTGCTTGTCGAACTCACGGGTCCACTTGTGCATGTTCGCCTCGGCCTCGCGGTCATCGGAGAAACGATGCGACAGCGAGCCGGAAGCCAGCACCAGCACCTTGCGGTCGCTCTTTTCGATGGCGCGACGGACTGCAGCGCCGAAGGCCAGGCTGTCTTCCAGCTTGTGCCAGGCGCACCAGGCGGCTACGGACACGACCTTGAAGTGCTGATCCTCGGCGGCGTCCATGTGCATGTAGCGCATGGGGACCAGGGTGCCGTATTCCAGCTCCAGGCTGGGAATATTGTGCGCACGGGTGCGCACGCCGGCGGCGTTGGCTTCCTCGGCGATCAGCTCGCCCAACTCGGGGCAGCCTTGGTAGTCGTACTCCATGTTCTTGATGAAGTGCGGCAACTCGTTGCTGGTGTAGATGCCCTTAAAGTGTTCGCCGTTGTTGATGTGGTAGCCACTGTTGACCAGCCAGTGCACATCAAATACCACCGCGGTATCGGCACCGAGTTCGCGGGCGCGCTTGGCGATCAGCTTGTGGCCGGCGATCGCGGCTTCGCGGCAGCCCTGGTGTGGTCCAGGCAGTTCGGACAAGTACATCGAAGGTACGTGGCAGACTTTGGCGGCTAGGACGACTTCGCCCATGGCGGTTCTCCTTGTATGCCTCCTGTGAGGCTCTATGGTTAGGACGTTCGCACGATCAGCAAGCGGGCCGGGCGTATTTCCCGGCCGTAGTTGTCGGATGTTTACACGCCCCAGCGCGGGATGTGGTGGCTGCCCATGGAGATGCACACGTTCTTGATCTCGGCGAACACCTCGAAGCTGTACTCGCCGCCCTCGCGGCCGGTGCCGGAGCCCTTGACCCCACCGAATGGCTGTCGCAAGTCGCGCACGTTCTGGCTGTTGATGAACACCATCCCGGCTTCGATGCCACGGGCCAGGCGGTGGGCCTTGCCGATGTCCTGGGTCCAGATATAGGAGGCCAGGCCGTATTCGGTGTCGTTGGCCAGTTGCAAGGCTTCGGCTTCGTCCTTGAACGGGATCAGGCAGACCACCGGGCCAAAGATCTCTTCCTGGGCGATGCGCATCTGGTTGTTCACATCGGCGAACACGGTCGGCTGGATGAACTGCCCCTTGGCCAGGTGCGCCGGCAGGTTAGCCGGGCGCTCCAGGCCGCCGGCCAGCAGGGTGGCGCCTTCTTCGATACCGATGCGGATATAGCCGGTGACCTTGTCGTAGTGGGCCTGGGTGATCATCGAGCCGACCTGGGTCTTCGGGTCCTGCGGGTCACCGACGATCAGGCGCTTGGCGCGGGCGGCGAACTCCGCGACGAACTGCGGATAGACGCTTTCCTGGATGAAGATCCGGCTGCCGGCGGTGCAGCGTTCGCCGTTCAACGAGAAGATGGTGAACAGCGCCGCGTCCAGTGCGCGCTCCAGGTCAGCGTCTTCGAAGATCAGGACCGGCGATTTGCCGCCCAGCTCCATGGAGTACTTCTTCAGGCCGGCGGTCTGCATGATCTTCTTGCCGGTGGCCGTGCCGCCAGTGAAGGAGATGGCGCGCACGTCCGGATGGCGGACCAGCGCATCGCCGGCGGTGGCGCCGTAACCCTGCACTATGTTGAGGACACCGGGCGGAATCCCGGCCTCGACGGCCAGGCGGCCCAGTTCGTTGGCGGTCAGCGGCGACAGCTCGCTCATCTTCAGTACCGCGGTGTTACCCAGGGCCAGGCAGGGCGCGGTCTTCCAGGTGGCGGTCATGAAGGGTACGTTCCACGGCGACACTAGGCCACAGACCCCCACCGGTTGGTACAGGGTGTAGTTGAGCATCTGATCGTCGACCGGGTAGGTGTGCCCGTTCATGTTGGTGCAGACTTCGGCGAAGAAGTCGAAGTTGTGCGAGGCACGCGGGATCAGCACGTTCTTGGTCTGATGGATCGGCAGACCGGTGTCCTGGGTCTCCAGCTCGGCCAGGCGCGGTACGTTCTGATCGATCAGCTCACCCAGATTGCGCATCAGCTTGGCGCGTTCCTTGGCCGGGGTGTTGGCCCACTTCGGGAAGGCCGCCTTGGCGGCGGCCACGGCGGCTGCGATCTCCTCGGCACCACCGCTGGCCACTTCACCGATGGCTTCGCCGGTGGCCGGGTTGTAATTGGTGAAGGTTTCCTTGCTTTCGACTTCCTGGCCGTTGATCCAGTGCTTGATCATTGTGCTTGTGCCTCTTGTTGACGGGCGAAGAACTCGGCTTCGCTGACGATACGGTTGACCAGGCGTGCGACGCCTTCGACCTCCACCACGACTTCATCGCCGGGCACCACGTCGGCCAGGCCTTCCGGCGTGCCAGTGGCGATCATGTCGCCCGGTTGCAGGGTCATGAAGCTGGAGAAGTATTCGATCAAGTAGGGGATGTCGAAGATCATGTCCGCGGTGGTGCCTTCCTGCTTCAGCTCACCGTTGATCCAAGTACGCAGCTTCAGCTTGCTCGGATCCGGTACGTCGGTGACATCGACCATCCACGGGCCGACCGGAGTCGTGGCGTCGCGGTTCTTCACCCGCAGGTTGGGACGGTAGTAGTTCTCCAGGTAGTCGCGGATGGCGTAGTCGTTGCAGACGGTGTAGCCGGCCAGATAGCTCAAGGCATCTTCGCGCTTGACGTTGCGGGCAGGCTTGCCGATCACCGCGACCAGCTCGCACTCGTAGTGCATGTAGGCGACGTTGTCCGGACGCCAGGTGAGCTGGTTGTGGCCGGTGTAGGTGCCCGGCGACTTGATAAAGGCCAGCGGCTCAGTCGGTGGCGCAAATGCCAGCTCGGCGGCGTGGTCGGCATAGTTCAGACCCAAGGCGAACATACTGCCGCTGGCTGGTGGCAGCCACTCGACTTGGTTTTCGCCGAGTAGGCGGCCATCTGCCAGGCGTACAGAGTTGTCAGCCTCGACCGTGACGGCGTGGATCTGATCCTGATAGCGGATACGGGCGTGTTTCATCTGAGAGTTCCTTATTCCGCGACCACGGTGTTGGCGAGACGACCGAGGCCATCGATTTCAACTTCGACGACATCGCCAGGATTGACGTCCACGCGACCTTCTGGAGTGCCGGTAATCAGTACGTCACCTGCGTGCAGGGTCATGAACTCGCTGAGCGTGGCGATCAATTGGGGAATGTTGCGAACCCAGTTGGCGGTGGAATTTTCCTGGCGCAACTGGCCATTGACGAACAGGCGAATACCTAGGGTGTTGGGATCGGTGATCTGGCTGGTCGGTACCAGTTCCGGACCTACGGGGCAGAAGCCGTCTCGACACTTGGCTTTTACCGCCGGACGGTAATAGCTGTCCTCGGGCAGGCTGAATTCGTTGACTATCACGTAGCCAGCCACATAGTCCATGGCGTTGGCCTCGCCGACGCGGCTGGCGTCTTTTCCGATCACCACGCCTAGGGCTGGGCCCGGTTGCAGACGCTCAACGCCCTCCGGGAATACCACCGGCTGGGCGTGGCCATTGCGGGTGTTAGGGGTCTTGATGAACAGCACCGGCTTGACGGGTGGCTTCTGGTAAGGTGGCTGTTGGAATTCCTCAAGGCGGTTTGCCAGCAAGCCTTGGTAGTTCAGCGCGATGCCGAACAGGGTTCCGGCAGCAGCCTGCTCTAGGGTGCGGCTCATTTATCTTCTCCTGCGGGTATTAATCGGAGCTGCGGAAAGGCAACAACGAAATATGGTTAACATATTAACCTTATAGATAACATATTAACGACTGTCAATGGCCGGTGACCCATAGCGTTATCTGTTGATGGTGATAGCTGCGAACCCGCGTTTGAATAGCTGTTTCAGTGAATCAATTGCACTTTTACTGATGTGGTGGCGCATCCCGACTGCTCAAGGCGGGTCGGCAGCCTTCAATTTGCTTGAGGCAGTTGACCGTTGCCAGCTGGCGGTGCAGGCTTGAGGGTATATCGTTAAGCTCTTCATAAATTTCAGTTGCGACTTTGACTATGCCTGCACCAAGACCCTCCTTGACCCTGACGCTGCTCCAGGCGCGTGAAGCTGCCATGAGCTTCTTTCGTCCCCTGCTCAACGAGCACGGACTAACTGAACAGCAGTGGCGAGTGATCCGTATCCTGCGCCAGTATGGGGAGATGGAAAGCTATCGTCTGGCCGAGCAGGCCTGCATCCTCAAACCAAGCATGACGGGCGTGCTGACCCGCCTGGAACGTGAGGGTATCGTCAGTCGTCGTAAGTCAACGCAGGATCAGCGTCGTGTGTTCATTAACTTGACCGAGCAGGGGCAGCAATGCTTCCTTTCCATGAATGAAGGTATGGAGGGTAACTACCGCAAGATTCAGGATCTGTTCGGTGAGGATAAGTTGGCACAATTGCTGGAGCTACTTAACGAGTTAAAGCAGATCAAGCTTTGACCGTTTGATTTCAGGGGCGAGCAGGAGGCAGTCCATGCGTGATCTGCAGCCAATACCCAATATCAACATTGGCCAGGTCTATGATCAGCGTTACGCCGATGCAGACGTGCACTACGAAGCTTTAGGTAAGCTGGCGGACTTCTTCGGCCGCAACATGCCAGTTCATCGACATGATCGCTTCTTCCAGGTGCACTATGTCAAAAGTGGTGTAGTGCGGGTCTACCTGGATGATCGGCGATTCCAGCAGGAAGGGCCGATGTTCTTTCTGACACCCCCTACCTTTCCTCATGCATTCGTGACTCAGCCCGAGAGTGATGGGCATGTACTTACCGTTCGCCAGGATCTGATCTGGCCCTTGCTCGAGGAGCAGTCTGGCCTTGCAGCGGGACCGCAAATCGCCCCGGTCTGCGTGGCGATAGGCGATCTAGAGGCAAAGTTTACGGGGGAGATCACGCGCCTCAACCTGCTGTTCGACGAGTTGCGCAGCGAATTCGCCGATGACCGGCCTGGGCGGGCGATGAGTTTGACGGCGCTGACGCGGTTGATCTTCATCAGCTTGTTACGTCTTTCGGCGCGTTCGGTTAAGGCACATCCGGCCCGCCGCGAAGACTTGCAGATATTTCAGCGTTTCAACGTCCTGATCGAGGCGAATTACCCTGAGCATTGGCCGCTGGAGCGTTACGCCGAGCAGTTGGGGGTTACCGAGGCGCGGCTCAATGATATCTGTCGACGTGTAGCCGACCTGCCGTCCAAGCGCCTCATATTCGACCGTCTGATGCAGGAAGCCAAACGCCTCTTGCTCTTCACTGGCGGCACAGTCAACGAAATTTGTTTTCAGCTCGGCTTCAAGGATCCGGCGTATTTCAGTCGCTTCTTCTCTCGTCACGCCGGCATCACGCCTGGCGATTATCGCACTCGCAATAGTCAGTAAAAGCAGCGCGGGCAAACGGTCGGGAGTGAGGCGAGCCTTGCTCAGCCACCCCGTCGCCATAGCCAGGCGCAATAGACGAGCAGGACTCCCCCAGAGATGGCTATCACCGGCGGCGCACCCACTTGTGCGGCGCAAAGGCCAGCGAGCAGGCCGCCAATGGCATCGAAACCGAAGCGTGTCGAGGTGTAGAGCGACACCACTCGACCCCGTAATGCCTCCGGTGCCGAGCTTTGCAGCAGGATATTGGTGCCAACATTGCAGCAGGAAATGCCGAACCCTAGAACCACCAGGGCGGCCAATGACATCCCCAATTGGCGGCTACTGGCGAAGGCCAGCATGGCCAGGGCGCAGGCTATGGCGGAACCGAGGATCAACCGGGACATGGATACCTGCGTGGGTTTGACTGCCAGGACGATGCTGGACCCCAACGAGCCCAGGCCGGCAGCGCCCCACAGCCAGCCTAGGGTGGCCGCATCACCGGCGAATAGATCCTTGGCGTAGACGGGCAGGAGCACCACATAGCTAGAAGCGGTGAGATTGACCACCATGACGCTGAGCATCAGCAATCTGATTTGGGGCGTGTGTCGGGCGTAGTTCAGGCCCTCGCCGAGAACATTGCGAAATGAGCCGCTGGCCCGCGGCGAACCCGGCATGCGCATGACTGCCAGCCCGCCCATCAGGGCCAGATAGGAGGCACCATTGAGTGCGAAGCACGCCGCCTCGCCGGTCACTGCGAGCAGCAACCCGGCCAGTGGAGGTCCAATAAAGCGCGATAAAGTGAACAACATGGCGTTCAATGCCAGAGCGTTAGGGAGATCACTACGGTCATCGACGAATTGACTGAGCAGTGATTGCCGCAGCGGAGTGTCCACCGCATTGAGCACGCCGAGCAGCGTCGCCATGCTCACGATCAGTGTCGCGTCAATCTGCTCGGTTGCGGTTAGCAGCGCCAGCACCAACGCCTGCATGCCCAAGAGGCCTTCGATCAGAATCAGTAGGCGGCGTTTGTCGTGGCGATCGATCCAAGCTCCTGCCAGTGGGCCGATCAGCAGTTGAGGCAGCAGAGCGGCGCAGGTAGTCACTCCCAGCATGGCTGCGGAGCCGGTCAGGCGGTATACCAGCCAAGCTAGAGCCACTTGTTGGATCCAGGTGCCCAGGGTCGATATAGCGTGACCGGCGAAATACAGGCAGAAGTTGCGGTGCCGCAGGGCGCTCAATGCGCTAGGCCAATGGATCATGCTAGATGCTTTTGGAGGAGGCGGTGGATGGTGGCCTGTGTGACCCGTTCAATCAGTCAATTCAGGCGACTGCGACTTGATACTGGGTCGCCACTTCTCGCCATAGCTCGCTATGAAGGCTGCACAGCGCCGGGACTCAAATCTCAGCCTGTCGAGCTTGAGTTAACCCACTGACCGTACCGGTCTCTAGATTGTGCCGCGCTCATGGTGAATAACATAGCTGTTAATGAATATATTCATGTTATTGCCCTGGCACTCCCTATTTACCCATGAAAAGTGCAATGGAGGGTTTGTAACGTCCATTTCTAGGAGTGCTTCTGCTCTGCATAATCGCCCAGTAGCCATTCGATATACCTTCGGCCCAGCGGGCGCGACCCTATTCTTTGGGCCGCGCTGAGCTGACAGGTGACTGTCCGCACACGCTGACCGGGTACTAACAATAAACAGGGCAATGACATGAAAAAGCCAAACTCTCTTCTTGCCGATCTGAACGCCATTCTGCCTCAGATCGCCGCCAATGCCATTCGCGCAGAGCAGGAGCGCCAGGTTCCGGCGGAAAACATAGCCTTGCTCAAGGCTATCGGCATGCACCGGGCCTTTCAGCCCAAGGTGTATGGCGGTCTGGAAATATCCCTTCCGGAGTTCGCCGATTGCGTCGCCGCCTTGGCCGGCGCGTGCGCCAGTACCGCCTGGGCATTCAGTCTGTTGTGCACGCACAGCCATCAGCTGGCGCTGTTCCCCAAGCAACTGCAGGATGAGATTTGGGGCAATGACCGCGATGCCACGGCCAGCAGCAGTATTGCGCCTTTTGGCAAAGTGGAAGAGGCCGAAGGTGGCGTCATCTTCAATGGCGAAATGGGCTGGAGCAGTGGCAGCGATCATGCCGAGTGGGCCATTGTCGGTTGCCGTCGGAAGAACGCTGAGGGTGAGTGGATCTACTGTTTCGCAGTGCTGCCGCGTAGCGATTACCAGATCCGTGACGACTGGTTCGCCGCAGGCATGAAGGGCAGTGGCACAAAGACGTTGATCATCGAGGACGTGTTCGTGCCGAATCATCGTATCCAGGCCGCCAAGGACATGATGGAAGGGAAGTCTGCCGGGTTTGGCCTGTATCCCGATAGCAAAATCTTCTACTCGCCTTACCGTCCATATTTCGCCAGTGGTTTCTCTGCGATTGGTCTGGGCGTCGCCGAGCGCATGCTGGTTGCGTTCAGGGAAAAGACCAAGAACCGTGTGCGCGCCTACACCGGTGCCAGCGTTGGCGCCGCGACGCCTTCGTTGATGCGCTTGGCGGAGTCGACTCATCAGGTCGTCGCCGCACGCGCGTTCTTGGAAAAGACCTGGCAGGAGCACGCCGAACATAGCGAACTCCACCAGTTTCCGAGTCGCGAAACTCTAGCGTTTTGGCGTACCAACCAAGCTTACGCGGTCAAGATGTGCATCCAGGCAGTTGACCGCCTTTTCGAAGCTTCCGGCGGCATGAGCTGGTTCGAGAACAACGAAATGCAGCGCTTGTTTCGTGATTCGCACATGACCGGGGCCCATGCCTACACGGACTATGACGTGTGTAAGCAGATCCTCGGACGCGAGCTCATGGGGCTCGATCCCGATCCCAGCATGGCCTGAGCGAGCGGCTCGCAAGCTACCTGCATGAGTTGGTCTGTGTGGCAGGCCGCTTCAAACGAACAATAAGAAGGCCGTCCACTAACGAAAGCGGTGGACGGCTGAGGAGTCCGTCATGTCTGACGCACAAGCAAATTTCGACCCGCGTGATTTTCGTCGTGCCTTGGGTAACTTCGCCACCGGCGTCACTATCGTTACCGCAACCGCCCTTTCGGGTAAGAAGGTTGGGGTAACCGCCAACAGTTTCAACTCGGTGTCCCTGGACCCGCCGCTGGTCCTCTGGAGCATCGACAAGCGCTCCACCAGCTTTGATGTTTTCAAGGAGGCCACGCATTTTGCGGTAAATATCCTGGCAGCCGACCAGATCGATTTATCCAATCACTTCGCACGCCCGCGCGACGATAAATTCGCCGACATCGATTATGTCGAGGGTCAGGGTGGGGCGCCGCTGCTCGAGGACTGCTCCGCACGTTTACAGTGCGAAAACTATCAGCAGCTCGATGGCGGTGACCACTGGATACTGATCGGCAAGGTAGTGGCTTTTGACGATATCGGCCGCTCACCACTGCTATATCATCAAGGCGCCTACTCCATGGTATTGCCGCACACGCGGATGAATAAAAAGACCGAGGCTCAGCAGCCTTCCAGTGCCCTTCAGGGGCGCTTAAGCCACAACCTCTACTATCTAATGACTCAAGCCGTGCGCCACTACCAGACCGATTACCAGCCCAAACAACTGAGCAGCGGCCTCCGTACTAGCGAGGCGCGCATGCTGATGGTGTTGGAGAATGATGCAGGCTTGAGCATGTGCGAGCTGCTGCGCGAGGTCGCGATGCCGGTGCGCGAGATCGAGCAGGCGGTGGATATTCTCAAGCGTAAGGGACTGGTGGCCCACACTGATGAGCGTTATTTGCTCACCTCGGCTGGCGTGGAGCAGACCGAAGCTCTCTGGACTATCGCCCGCGAGCAGCAGAGCAAGGTCTTCGCGCAGTTCAACGAGGCGGATATCGATACCTTCAAGCGCATGCTCAAGGCCGTTATTACGGGCTGCTGACGCAGTCAGACTGGTAGGGTGTTGGCGCTGATGGAAAATTGACCCAGGGCAGATTGCTGATTTCAGCATCAGCAATTGTGGATAAGTTTAGCAACGGAACTGATTTTGAATCCCGTCCTTTCGAACGTTCCAAGCGGCGACTGATGACCTGTCACATGTCGTTATGCAGCAAGCCATCCTTTCCCTAAAATAAAAACGGTTCGTCGTCCACCGGACTTCTGATCGTCCTTGCGTTTTCGTTCCCGTGATTTGATCTTTGCCCGGGCTGCCAAGCTACTGTCTTGCAGCCGGTAGGACTCATTGCCGGTTTCGACTATGCGGCAGTTGTGCGTAAGCCGATCCAGCAAGGATGTGGTCATCTTGGCGTCGCCGAACACACTCGACTATCCTGCAAAGCTCAGGTTGGTCGTGATCGCCACGCTGGTGTGCTCGTAAAGCTTGGACAGCAAATGAAACACCTGGGCACCACCGACCTGACTGAACAGCAAATAACCCAGCTCATCGAGGATGACCACGTCCATGCGCAGCAGTGCTTGGGCGATGCGCCTGGCTTTGCCGCCGTGCTTTTCGCACTCCAGCAGATTGACCAGGTCAACCGTGGAGTAGAAGCGCACGCGCTTACCTCTGTACATGGGGTTCGATTCATGTTTCAACCGTTTCCATATCTGCTGCGAGATAGACATCACTGCTTTCTGGGACGCCGTCGACCAAACATCCTTCCCGCTCATTGCTCCACGCGGCCGTTGTCCGAGGAACGCTTCTTGAACTCTCCAAAAGGCATATCAGGCTCGATGTAGCGCAGGGCAGATTGCACGTCTCGCCAACCGACGTAATCCATCAGTGCTTTGGTGCCCCAGCCGTTACGCGCCGCCCAGGTGGCAAACCCGCGGCGCAAGGAGTGACCACTGAAACGGTCCGCATCTACTCCACTGCGAATCAGGGCGCGACTCAGGATGCGGGGCACACTGTACGGATGCAGAGCTTCCTCACTGAGATGGCCCCAGCGATCCAGCGCTCGAAATACCGGTCCATGCTGGATCTTCGTCACCGCGATCCAGTCTTCATAGGCTTGCACCGGACATAACCGTCGCAACGCAGGGACGAAAAAAGAGCGCCCCCGATGGTCACGGTCGGTTTTACTGCTCGGCAAAAACAACTGCATGCCCTCGCCAGCCCTTATCTGGATAGTCTCCGCCCGGAGACGGCACAGGTCGTCGCTGCGAAATCCACGCCAGAAGCCCAAAAGAATCAGGGCCCGATCACGTCTATGGCCGCGCATGGCCGCATCCGTGAGGCCGGCTTCCTGAGCAATCAACCATTCGACGCAACGTGACAGCTCGGTGAGCTGTAGTGGTTCGGCCTGCCGCGGCATATGTGGATGCAACGCTTGAATACCGCGCAGCACGTCACGCACCTGAGGTGCCTTGGTCGGATCGACAAATCCCTGGCGGATATGCCAACGCGCCAACGCAGCCAAATGCGCACGTAAGGTACTGCTGGAAAGACGCTCAGCCGAATCCGCGAGGTAGCGCACCACCGTTTCGCTGGTGGCCGGCAGCAGTCCGCCCCACACCAGTTCGAAGTGCTCCAAAGCCTGACGGTAGCGCCGCTGGGTACTCTCGCGCCGCGCCGCAGTCAGGTAGCGATCCGCGTTGTCGGTCATAGCACGTCCTCCGTACCGCTGGCCGACGGCCAATCGGCTCAAATAGGGGATGAGGTTTGAGAATGCCCCATTCTCAAACGCCAGTTCGTCCGAATTCCAACCATCGCACTGCACACCGGTACAGGTGTAATTCCATACTGGTAAAACAGTATGAAATAGTCGGAGTAACAGCATGGCCCGTGCAGGTATCAACAAGGCGCTGGTGCAGCAGGCCCGTGATGCCCTGCTCGCCCGCGACCAGCGTCCCAGTATCGAGGCGGTGCGCATCGAGTTGGGCAACACCGGCTCGAAAAGCACCATTCAGCGCTTCCTTAAGGAGTTGGCTAGCGAAGAGCCACGCCCGCCGACGGTCAACCTCAGCGAAGAACTGCAGGCCTACATCAGCAGTCTAGCCCAGCGTCTGGCTGCCGACGCTCAGGGTGCGGTGGCCGCCGACCGCGCCCGCCTGGAGCGGCAGCAGGCCGCCTACATGCACCAGCGGGACATCGATCAGGCCCGCCGCGAAGAGCTGCAGAAAGCTCATCAGCTGATCGTTCAAGAGCGGCGGGAAGGCCAAGTCCGCGAACGCGCCCTAGGCGAGCAGCTGCAACAGCTGGAGGTCGAGCGACAGCGACTGCTGAGTGCCGAGCAGCATCACCTGGAGTTGCTCGAAGAACGAGCCGGACAGATCCAATCACTGGAAGAAAAACACCAACACTCCCGTGAGGCCCTGGAGCACTACCGACAGCAGCAGCTCCGCCAACGTGAGGAAGAGGTCAATCGGCACGAAGCCCAAGTGCAACAGCTGCAACAAGAGCAGCGACGCCTGCAGGAGCAACTGATGGTCAAGCAGGAGGAACTCAACCAGCTGTATCGGGATCTCGAGCGGCTCAGCGCCGAACAACGGCTTCGGACCCAGGAACTGCACAGCCAAGCGCAGGAACTCGCGCGCTGGCCCCTGCTGCACCAACAGCTGCAGGACGCGCTGCAGCAGGAACAAGAAAGGTGCCGGACCCTGCAACTTCAAGTGTCGATCCTGCACGAGAAGGCCCGACGCTATGTGCTCGACCACCGCCAGGATCGCCGTGACCTGAGAGCCCAGGGGCGACAAATCGTGCAGCTGCACACCTTGCTGTCATCACAGCGCAATATCTAGGCAACGCCATGGGCCGATGTGGGCACTGCTACGAGCGTGATCACTAGCCGTGCGCATAATTGCGGCCAACTAACCCACCAGTTGCTCTCATGCTGACCACCAATTGCGTAAGATTTGACCAGTAGAAGGCGAGACGCGACAGGCAGAAATCGGCCAAGAGCAGCCGGTCGCTAGTGGGGCTTCTAATCAAATGCTGCTGCCACCGCACTGTTGATTTGTGGTTGTCCAGTGCTTTTGTTCTGGGCTAAGTTGCCTGCGACACTGCCCACCGCGCAACACCAGCTCATCAACGACCATTTGAGCTAAAGCGAATTCGGCCTTATCACCAGACTTGACCACCACATCCGGCCCGTGACCAACTGCATCAGCATGCCGCTCAGAAAGTGTCGTTCTTGCTCACCTGATGACGGTAACGCTCTACCTTGTGCGGATCACATTCCACCTTCACTCTTTTAACGTGATGAACTTCCACCGAGGTTGGGATGACGTCTAGCGTCTCCTCGCGCACATCCTCATCCTCAGGGATATGATGAAATGTCATAGCCCAGGGGCTTGACGCCAGAGCAGTCTCAGCCTCGTCCAGCATTGGCACTTCCTCCCGCACGCAATAGTCGGGGTACCAACCATCACTGTCGCAACTCGTGGTGCTGGCACTCAGCTCGACGTCTGCTGGTAGATCCATGCTCTTCACGCGTGACGCCTTGTGGAACAGTACGATGTTGTCCCCCTCTTCTGACTGTGTCGAATTGAAGAGGATGCCGTCCAACGTCGGATCGTTTTCGGTCGCCAGGAAATCAGCCACCGCCTGCGTGGACAGGTAGTCGAACTCCTGATCATCGGGCATCACCGGCCGCGTCATCTTGCGACCGAGCGATTGCAGGAAGGACACGCGCTCCAGCCGTTGGAGCAGCGTCGGGTCGAACACGCTCCCACCGTCTGACGCATTTTCAAGCGCGGAAAGATCCAGAAGGCGTAGAGGGCGGATGATTCTGAAAGTAGCCAGCGCGACCTGGCTACCCACTGGCGGCCGAACCTCAGCGAGTGCAACACCTGGAGAGGTGGCCCCATAGAATACCGAGATACCTCGGGCATTCATTCTGCCCGCTGCTGCAGCACGGGCGGGGGGAGAGCCCAGGTGGCGATCGGGACGGCAAAGTGCCTCTTTAAGCGGCTCCTCCGACTGGAATACTCGTGCTCTGAAAAGAATCGCAATCGACGTACCGGGGCCTGCGTCCACAACCACCGGCTTGCCATCCAAGGTACCAAGCTGATCTATCCTCCCGAAAACAGCTGCGAGGTGATCTGTAGCTGCCCGAGAAAAGTACCTGGCCTCAGTTTTCAGCGTTCTCTCGAAATGCCGCCACTCATACTGCCAAGTAGCGTCGCTAGAATCCTTCTGCTCATAGTACGAGTCAGCGTCGAACTCGCACTCGTCTCCCATGGCCGCCGTGTCGAAGTCAGAGTGCCGTTCACCGAGAACCTCCAGTACATCTGCAACCGCCTCATCGGGAATGCGGGCTGCGCCTTCGATAGCATCGTGAACGGGCTCACCGTTTCGCTCCCATTCGTAATCCGACTCTCTATCCCGCAGTAGGCTTTGCTGCCAATCATCCGGCTCATTGGATGTGCGAACGTAGTGTTCGGCGAATGCTTGCTCAACCCGATCCGCGAGTTGTTCGATCGTCCAGCATTGGTCTTCGCTCTCACAGTAGGAGCACACCGCGATCTCGCCTGTGGATGCAATCTCGCTGGAAAGGAACGGCTCCTCCACACACTGGTCGCAGATCCACAGCTCTTCACCTTGCTCGTTCATCGAGCCTCCCCAAGATTCCAGATCATCAGCCGACAGCTGATGCTCGCCAACTTATTCCGGCCCTGAACCGTAGAAGATTTGAGGCCTGCATCACAAACGGGGACAGACCACTATATTGGTGCTGATGGGCCGCTTCGGTCGAGAACAGCCCGTTGCTAACGGTGCTGTTGGCCGATAGTTGCCGTGGGCAATGTCTCAACTCAGGAGCCGCTCTTCGTACTCGTCAGTAGTGGGCAGTTTTCCGGCTTCTGTCATGTGGCACATCAAACGGGACAGAAGTCCCCGCACCTCAATTATGTGGTCAGTTAGGCGATCATCCGAGGTAGCCCCTCCATGCACAGCCTTTGATCGGTAGTCGTAGAGCTTCTTGATCCTACGATAGAGAGCCAGGCGATCTGGGCCACGCTCCTCGAGGTATGCAGCCGCCAGAAGTGCAAGACGAAAACGAAGCTCCGAGTTGACGCCAAAGAGAGCCTCAAAGCCCGCCCAGAGAGCTGCAGCTGCCATTCTCAAATTCGCGTGTTGGTGGTGAGTCGTCAGGGAGTCTGTAGCGAGCCGGAATGCAGGTTGCTCCAGCAGTTTTATCCAATGCTCAAGGTTCGCTTGCACCCAGTCGAGAGTCTCTATGGATATCTCAACTTTGTGGCTCAGCTGCCGGGCCGCAGGCACGTCCTCAAGTAGTTGAACCTCGCAGGAATCAGCTTGAACAGCGGGTAGGACGTCCCATGAAGCGCTTGCTACTGCGGGAACCAGTATTTCGGTGAGCGTACGACATCGAAGCGCAGATATGATCCACCAGCCGATATTCAGGTTCGACTGTATGAACTTAGGCTCGCTGCATCGCAGTGCAAGCTCATGAGTCACTGCGGGCATATGACGAGCGACTGCGCTTAGGAGAGACTTGTTTCTCAGCGCTGCGGCTAACTCTATCTCTCCTGGAGGATGACGGACTTCCCGCAATTCCCCAACTCCCGGGAAGGCGTAAGGCCCGTCTCGAAAGGTCAAGCCTGACAAAGCGAAACAGAGTTCCCCCTGGTCGGATAAGTCAGACATTCGAGCAGCAGCGTATTCCTTGCGAGACTTGAAGTGGTGAAGCAAGTCCGAAAATTTCTCATTGTCGTAATTCATGCGCTCCTCGCCCCTACGTCTCCTGCATCGAGTGCACCATGCTACACAACAGTTGGGTTTACGAGGCGCATCTGTTTAAGGCATCTGGCTGGACGTCCACTTCTGACCGACTCCAGCCCGATGCTACTGGCGACTCCCGGCCAAATGGAGTCGTCGGGCTAGCCTATTCGAAGCTACCAGTACGCTCGCGCTCTTCTTCGTCCTCGCGAAGCTCTTCCGCTGCGATTCCTCATCAAGCCCTGGATCGTAAACAGCTAGTTTGTGGGCGCTTCTGGCCGATCTCGGCCGCCCACGACAGGCAGCCATTGGCCGATTCTGTTGAAAACAGTCAGCCGTGGTAATTGGCGATACTCACATCTGTATCGGCTGCTGCCAGTAATCGGGCGAGTGCGGTGGCCACCGCCTTCGAGCGCTGACGGCAGAACAGAACGAAGCCTTGCCACTAAGGCCTGTGGATAATCTATCGTCTCTGCCGTTTCTTCAGGCAGACCTCCGAAATGACTGCTTGCTTGTTGGGCCGCACCTTTTTGGATCGTTCGCAAACCTTATGTGCAGTACCGAACAGAGCTTCATTTCTGTCGCTATTACAGTGTTCTCAACTTCCGTTAGAGATGTTGAGCATGCTTCGGCAGAACCGCCTTTTGATAGCCCTTTCAGAGGCCGCTAAAAAGCGCCTTTTCCGTCATATGGAATGGGTGGCATTACCGCAGGGCGAAATTCTCTACGAGTCCTGCGAGACAATAAGTCATGTCTATTTTCCCGTTGACTCAATCATTTCGCTCCTCCATGTATTGGGGAACGGTGATTCAGCTGAGGTATCGGTGGTTGGTAACGAGGGACTAGTCGGTATTTCGCTGTTCCTGGGCGTCGATAGCACAATCAGCCGTGCAGTCGTACAAAGTGCTGGTCGTGCCTACCGAATGCCTGGAAAACTACTCCAGGACGAGTTCAACCACCACAGTGAGCTGAATATACTGATACTGCGCTACATCCAGACACTGATTATCCAAATGTCGCAAACATCAGTTTGCAATCGGTATCACTCCATCCTCCAACAGCTATGCCGATGCTTACTGTTATCGCTGGATCGTTTGCCGGGCAATCAGTTGACGATGACCCAGAAGCTCATTTCCGACATGCTCGGGGTGCGTCGTGAGGGCATCACTGAAGCTGCCTGTATACTGCGGAGATTGGGCGTGATCGCATACCACCGTGGTCATATCACTGTGCTTAATCGTATTAAACTCGAACATCTGAGCTGTGAGTGCTATGCCATAGTCAGGCAGGAGACTGATCGACTACTGCCTCGGAAAGCGCCGTCTTTTAGCTGATTGAATAGCCTCGAGTTCTCTAAAGGCTTCCATGCCTAATTGTGAGTCCGCTTTTGGCCGGCAGATGCCCATTAGTTGAACGGTCGCTTTTGGCCGGGCCTGTCTCTCTGGTGAGCGACGACAGCGCCCCTAAGGGGATTCATGATTATGTATACAAAACCAGGGACGATTAATTCGGGCACTCGATGGCCACGATCTGGGTAGCAGCTACAGAGGTGTGTGCAACCGGAAGCCCCAGAGGTACTGCCTGCATGAAATTATGCCGGCCTTGGTCTAGAGTGATTTGCGGTATCCCAAACGGATAACTGGCTAGGACAGCCTACCTCTCGAAAGGAACTCGACCATGCCCATTCTTCGCTACCTCTCCATTTCCCTCGCGTCTGCCCTGGTGGCTTCTTATGCGGCCCTATGGCTGGCCAACCCGACCCCCCTGGAGCAGCACCATAGCTTGGTTCGCCCACCGTTGATTATTGAGCAGCAGGGTAATGATCTAATGCTGTGGGGCGGCTGGAGCACGGTGGCCGGTTACGAACCGCCTGGAGTGAATGCAGTTGAGATCCGCTGCAACCGCGATAGCGGCAGATGCCTGGAAGCCTATGCCTCGATCCTTCACCACGACGAAGGGGAAGACCTGGAAGCCCAGGTGTTCAACTACGAGGTGGTGGATTGGACGGAGCAGATGTTGCATGCCACCGGTGTGATGCCCCATGCAAACTGCGTGACGCGCAGCCTGGTGGTGGCGCTGCCGGCTGGCTCCGCCTCCCTGGAACTGCTGCCGAAGGGCGATGACTGCGAGTTCGATGCCAGCGCCGCCATGTTGGTCGGTGACCCGCTCTAGCCCGTCACCATGCATTGCCAGACCAGTAGTGGCAGAGATGCAACAGGCCACAACCGGCCAAAATCGGTCGGTCGTTCCTACAAATAAATGCGTCCCCCTTTTATCGTAACAGGGCAAAGATTCGTGCCGGTATTGGCATCATTGCTAACGAGCAGATGCACTGATTTTATCCGCAATCCAGGCGTGACCCCGCTCAGCAGGCCACGCCATGGAGTTTGTGCCGAGCTGAATAGCCGCAGGGAATTCGCCCGCCCGAATCAACCTGTAGACCTGTGATTTGCTTAGCCCCACTAGGGCGCAGACGCTGGGAAGGCGAAGCAGTGCTGGTGAAATAGATTGCATAGCCATCTAGTAGGGTCTCCTTGGAACCGGATTGGATGGCTACCCAACAGCAACGCAGAATGATGGCTATTTGGTAGCGTCGACCTATGTTCTCGATGACCAAGGCGGTAGGCTTGAGCGTGCTTTGACTCGAAGTGCCCAATGAATGGATATTCCCAGGGGGTCAGGATGCCTTTTGTCGCAATACGCGGAGCTTCACGTTTAACCGACGAACTTGAGCTTCAGGCTCACCTAGCGTCTCTGCTTCGCTTAGAAAATGTTGGGCTTCTTTTGGGGGCGGGGGCCTCTGTCGATGCGGGTGGCCATACGATGGCGGCGCTATGGCGGAACTTTGTAGGGCAGTGCGCCGATGAGGCTGCCTGGTTGCTTGCAAATGGCTTCTTGGATGCCCCTGAGGTGCGACCCGATGCGCCAGTAGTCCCAAACATTGAGCGCCTAATAGATCGTCTTGAAATTGCTTTATCGGAATGGGCTCGGGAAACAGCACGCATCAATGACGATGAATTGTTGGGGCTCACCCCCGATGAGCAAAAACAAGTGAACGCGCTTAATACACTGAAAAAAGTCCGTGCAGCTTTAGATGGGGTGGTTGTAGAGGCTGCCCTTTTGCAGGAGGTCTGGTGGACTTCTCCAAGTGGCGTAGAGTCAGATGAAGTTGGGCTCGCAAGTCAAAGAACGATCCTTCAGAAACTTGTTTCAGCCAGGCAGCCTGGCCAGTCGTCGCCGTGGGTGTTTACTACCAACTATGACCTCGCAATTGAATGGGCAGCGGAGTCAATCGATTTGCAGGTGTCGAATGGGTTTCTTGGTATACATAATCGCCGGTTTTCACCACAGAGCTTTGATCTGGGATTTAGGAACACGCAGGCACGCGGGGAGGCAAGGTTTGGTGTCTACAACATCTACCTGGCGAAGTTACATGGGTCTTTGACCTGGCGGGAGGAGCGGGGAGAGGTTTTCGAAATTCCCGCCTCGTTGGCGCACCAGCGGATTAAGGCTTTCCTAGCTGACCCAGAAGGCTCAGGGCTGGGGCTTATGGTGATGCCAAGGGCGGCCAAGTACATGGATACCGTTGGCTATGTTCTAGGAGAGCTATTCCGTAGATTTGCCGAATTCATGTCTAAGCCTCAGACATGTTTAATTCTCTGTGGGTATGGATTTGGTGATGAGCACATCAATCGGCTCATCCGATCCGCGCTGCTAAATCCAACGCTGCAGTTGGTCATCTACTCATCAGGCTTCAATGGTGACCCTGCAGCGGCTGAGTTGCCATCCGCACTTCGCAAACTGCTGTCGCTGAACAACCCAAGGGTAACCGTTGTTGGAGGGGGCGGAGCGCACGCTTACATTGACTCCCTAGCCCGGAATTTGCCTGACCCATTGCTCTACGATGATGAAATGCGTCGCTTAGCTGAAACGTTGAAACGCATGCAACAGAATGCAGGTGACGCGGAATGAGGAGCCGTCTTCCTGTCGGATACGTCGTAAAAATCGAAGGGTCTGATGTCACCCTCAACTTGCTGGACATGCATCGAGGGCAGTTGGCATCACATGCGCAGGGCGTATCAACCGTTACTGAGGTCGGTAGCCTGCTTGTACTCGATTCAGGCAGTCGGGCGCTCGTTATGAAAGTAGTTTCACTGAGCTTCGATGAGCCTAGAGAGGCGCATCGGCAGGGTGTCGGCTCCAGCACCCACCAGAGCGAACCTCTGCGGAATATTTCAGGAATAGTGGTTGGCAGGTTAACCAGAGAAGCCGGGAAGGCCCGCTTCATAAGCGACTCGATTGCTACACCGCCCCTGGGTGCGGAAGCTTTCCCGCTGACTACGGAGGAGCTGACTGCCATCCTTGGAAGCGACATCCAAGGCGGCGTACCGATCAAACTGGGCGATGACCTTCGCGGAGGCGGTAGTCTCCATGTCGATTTAGAAAGTCTTATTTCCAGGCATGTTGCTGTGCTGGGTAGCTCAGGGCAGGGAAAGAGCTGCTTTACTGCGGCAGTCCTGCAGCAAATCGTGCGCCTGCCTAGCGCGCGAGTAGTCATCTTTGACATCAACGGAGAATACGAGGATGCACTGAACCTCCCTGAACTCCCTGCGGGTGCAGTCAAGTGCACCACCATTGGTGGGCAGGGGCCGGACGCTTTCAAGATTCCCTACTATGCGCTTGGGCGGTACGGGCTCCATCGGTTGCTTATCCCTAGCGAGAAAACTCAAAGGCCGGCTTTGACCTTTGCTCTTGAGCACCTTCATGAAGTTAAGTGGTTTCCACAGCAAGGAGGTGCTGGTCTTGCGACCGACCCGGTGGCCTCCATGTTCGATGATTGTCGCCAGCATGGTGCAGATACAGCGGACGAGCGAATCAAACGCATGCGTAATGGCCAAGCGGTCAGTGCAATGCATTGGCCCAATATGGCTGCGCTTGCGGCACTTGTTGCAGAGAGCCATAGCTTGCAGCCCACCAAGCAAAATGGAGTAGAACGGAGCGCCTTCCACTATTCCAATGTGTCTCCGCTGGTTACTCGGATTCATAGGTTCGCAGAAGACCCGATGTTTCGGGACGCTGTGAATGTCGAAGGTGGGCCTGGTGTCGATAAGCAAGGCCTTAGTTGGACTAGGGAGTCAACTCACCTTGTCGAGCAAATATTTGGCGGACAGGAGGTGCCTTGGCGGGTCCACATAATTAACCTTCGGCACCTGTCCCATGACCTTGCTCCATTTATATTGGGGTCCCTGTTGGAGCTGTATGCGTACGAGCTTTTTCGACGCGGGCAAGACAATAAAATCCCTACTTTGTTGGTGTTGGAGGAAGCCCACCATTACTTGCGGCCCATAGGTTCCGGTGAGGAGGCAGGCGATAACTCACTGGCGTATGAGCGGCTTGCCAAGGAAGGTCGTAAGTTTGGACTCGCGCTGTGGCTCAGTACGCAAAGGCCTTCAGAGATTTCTCCGACGGTGCTTTCACAGTGTAATAACTGGGTGTCATTCCGGCTGACCTCTGAAAAGGACTTGGCTGCAATCCAGTCCGCAAGCGAATGGGCTGACCGGCGTGAAATTAGACGGATTGCCGGATTGCCCCGCCAGACTGCGATAGTTTTCGGCGGCAGCATCTCAATGCCAACACTCCTTCGAGCCCCTAATGCTTCTCCTAAGCCCCGTTCGGGCGATGCCGAGTTTGGCGCATGGGCCGAGGTTAGGGAGCCGGGGTGGGTGATTCCCGATGCCCCACAGCCGGGAGCGGAACAGCCCAATGTGGATCAGAATCAAGCAGCGCAGCCTGCAATGCCGTTACCAGGTCAGCCGGGGCATCTAGATGCATATGACGACGATATCCCCTTCTAGCCGAGGGCTGTGAGGTGTCTACGAAACCAGGGGCGATTCACCTCGACCAACGTAACCGCTCCATAAAGCACACATTCAAAAGGGCTGACTAAGGCCCGATGCTGAGCTCCCGATTCCCTCTGGAGCCTACCCCGCATGATGCGTCCCGACGCCAAGGTCGAAAAAGTCTACCTCTACCCCAAGCCCGTGGATTTTCGGAAGTCCATCGACGGCCTGGCCGCCCTGGTCGAGCTGGACATCAAAGTAGCCGTGTTCGACCCGGTACTGTTCGTCTTTCTCAACAAGTCGCGTAACCGGGTGAAGATTTTGTATTGGGAGCGCAACGGCTTCTGTTTGACGTGCTTACTCTATCCATTAAAATTAGTATGATAGGGTTGTTATTTTTACCCGCTTAAATTTATTTGGAGCATCAAATGTCCCGTCTTGCTGAGTTTCGTAAACTCGAACAACAACTTGCGTCCCAGCTTGCTGAGCTTGAAGCAATGAAGGGCGATGCAGGTCTCAAGAAAGAAATAGAATTTGAATCGAAGCTACGGGACTTGCTTGCCAAGTACGGCTTCAGCTTGAAAGACATCATCAACCTGCTTGATCCTCAAGCTGGTCGTCGCGCTCCAACCGTCGATTCCAAAGCCGGCAGCCGCAAACCACGCCAGGTAAAGGTTTATAAAAACCCTCACACTGGCGAAGTCGTAGAAACCAAAGGCGGCAATCAGAAAACGCTGAAGGAATGGAAAGCTGAGCATGGCTCCGCTACCGTCGAGTCCTGGCTGACCAAGTGATTTTTGTTTGAGTACAAAAGGGCCCTGCAAGGGCCTTTTTTTGAGCCGAAATTTTGGATGGTTGAATCGCCCCTGTATTCGTAGAAACTCGATGGCCGCTTTTGTCCGACCTCAGTCTGGCGCAGTGGGCAGATGTCGACCCAAAGCTGCCGGTGGCGACAGGCAGAAATCGGCCCAGACTGTGTAAAAACGCAGCAAGCGATGGCAATCAACTGCCGGGGGATTTTCTCAGTGTCCAGGAGGCTGTCGGGGGCCCAATCAAGCGCAATCGGTGATTCTGGTTACTATGCACTTTCGGCTTCGGCGTGCCTGCTGGAGGGCGGCAGAAGTCGTAAAACAGGCCTCAGGCCTTCATCGCGGCCATCAGGGCACCGCTGCCCAGCAGGTTCAACACGCGTTTGAGATTGTAGGCGAGCACGTGCAGGCTCATCTCAGTACTCACCCGGTCGAGCGTTCTGGTGAGGAAGTGGGTGGCGCCCATCCAGGATTTCAGCGTGCCGAACGGGTGCTCGACCGTTTGGCGGCGGATCCGCATCATCTCGGGCGCTTGATCCAGGCGACTCTGCATCGCCTCGAGCACGGCCTCATGCTCCCAGCGGCTCACCCGGCGCTGTGGGCTCGGCGTACAGTGCTCTTTCAACGCGCACCCTTGGCAGTGCGAACTCCAGTAGCGGTGCAACTTCAGCCCTTTCTCGACGCTTGAAAAACGCCAGATCAGGCTTTGCCCTGCCGGGCATCGGTACTCGTTCTTGGTTGCGTCATAGATGAAATCACCTTTTCCGAAGCGGCCAGCCGCTGTCGCGCCCGAGGTCAGCGTCTTAGGCACGAAAACAGTGATTCCAGCCTCATGGCACGCCAGGATTTCTTCGCCTTTGAAGTAGCCTCTGTCTGCGACCGCCGAGAGTTCCTCGACCCCCATGGCGTCTCGCGCCTGCTTGGCCATGGCGCTCAGCTGGTCTCGATCAACTCCGTTGTTCGTGACCTCGTGCGTCACGATCAGGTGGTGCTTCGCATCGACCGCCGCCTGCACGTTGTAGCCGACCATGCCGGTGCCCCGGGTCTTCATTGAGCGGGCATCGGGATCGGTTAGGGAGATCTGTTTATCCGGTGTTTCGTTGAGCTGAACCTCGATTTCCTTGAGCTCCTGCAGCTTAGTTTTCAAGGTCGCGATCTTGTCGTGGAGGCGTTCGGCTTTGACCTGCGCCACGGCAGGTTCCTGACGATCTGCGGTATCGAGTGCGGTCAGGTAGCGGTTGATGCTGGACTCGATCTCCTCCATTCGCCGCTGAAGCTTGGCGCTGGTGAAGTTGCGGTCGCGATTGTTGACCGCCTTGAACTTGCTGCCATCAATGGCTACGAGCGCTTCCGAGAACAGACCAAGCTGCTGGCACAGCACCACGAACTGCCGACAGACGCCGCGGATTGCCTTGCCGTTATCCTTGCGGAAGTTGGCGATGGTCTTGAAGTCCGGCATCAACCGTCCAGTCAGCCACATCAACTCAACGTTGCGCTGAGCCTCGCGTTCGAGACGGCGACTGGACTGGATGCGATTGAGATAGCCGTAGATGTAGATCTTCAGGAGGTCGGCAGGATGGTAGGCGGGCCGACCTGTTTCAGCCGGGACGACACCGTCGAAACCCAGCTGGCCAAGGTCGAGTTCATCGACGAAAACATCGACCACCCGCACCGGGTTGGTGTCCGCCACATAGTCATCCAGGCTCTCGGGAAGCAGCGTGCTTTGGCCTCGATGCTCTCCCTGGATAAAACGCTTCATCGGCGTCCCCACTAATTTCAAATCCATGAAATCACAGCAAAGTCGATGCCAACGTTTTTACACAGCCTGGGCCAAAAGCGGACACTGAACTCCTCCCGCAAAAGCTCCCAGCCCAACAGTTCGCTGTTCAAAAGGCGCTTGTGTGACCCGCGTCAGATGGCCTTAAAAGATCTAAAGTGCTTTTCGTGCGCCAGATAGAGATTGCCACGCGCACGGGAGCAGGCCACGTAGAGCTTATTGCGCGTCTGGGCAGGGAGAACCTCGAAACTACTCCCAAGATAGAGTTTCCAATTTCTGTCGCTCAACACAACGCACACATCCTGGAAGTGATCCATGCCTTTGCTCGCTCCCCAATTGAACGCATGGCATCCGTACTTGTAGCTCTCCTGGTAGAAGAGCTTCACCACCTCTGAGTCGGCATGGATGGCGTCGGCATGATCCTGAGTGATCACAGGAACAATCGCCGTTTCATCGTCATCCGTGCCCAGGAGCTGCGGAATCGCGCCCAGGAGTTGTAACACCAGGTCAACAGGTATCAGCAGCTGGAGGCCAGGCTCCAGGCTGCCCAAGCCGACGCGGCGACCTCCCAGTTGCAGTTGTCAGTGATGCGCGAGACAACCCGTCACTGCGTGCAAGATCGGCGGCAGGACCTGCGCAACATGGCTCGCCAGCTGGAACGACTTCTTCCGATCCAGCAGCGTGGCGATTGAAACACCGCCACCGCCACCGGATTCTGGCCATCAGCGCGCAACCCACGACATCGGCCCGGGCTCGATCGACTCGCTGAAGAAATTGCGGGCACTGCCGTCGCCGACCATGCGAGATATTTCAAGGTGCTGTAGACAACTATTCAACTTGGGGAAAACTGCAATGAAATCCATTTAAGGTAACTGGGTGATCGAGCCAGCGATTGCGCTTTCTTCGCCAAACTTGCTGGAGCACCGTCGGCATCGCTTCGGGCAAGCACACGGTCTCATCGTCCTCGTACAACAGGTCCAACACCGCACTACACTGCACTGGCGAGAGATTCCACCACAACAACGCCAATTGCTGATCATGCTTAGACAACCAGCCCGCCTGTCCACACCGCTCGATTAGCCCTAGGTTAAGTTTATGAATGTCTGGCCACGCAGCCCACGGAGTTACAGCGGGAGGACTGGCACGCATACCAAGAACTGATGGGTTCAACTGGCGGTAAACTTCGTTTGCTATAAACAGAAACGGTGACTGCACGCTAACCCAACCGAAGACTCGAACGAAGTTATTCGCGAGCCACTGTCGGTACATCATGAAGCGACGGTGGTGAGTACGCAGCAACACCAAGTGAACACAAAAGCATGGCCAATCCACGCGATCGAATAACAGCGCAGTCAATCTTCCCATAGCCCCGTCAAGCGGTTGATCTGCTACACGGATGGTATCGGCCAACTCGTCCCAATCCATTGCAGCAGACGACTCGGACATTAGCGCCCAGAACGGATTATCAAAGACTTGGCGTAGCGAAGGAAAACGGTTGGATAGGTCCTCGCGCACCCAGCTGGCAATCGTGGCCCCCTCGAATGCACGACGCCACTGCTTGCTCACGTCCGAACGCAGATTTGGGTGGCACTGAAGATACCAGGCTGCCATCGAATCAGGCTTGTGAGGGCGCCCGGCCATATCTGCGGCGGCGTGAACAAATGCCTGGCCACGCAGTCCCCGGGTAGTCTGGTCAAGATGAGGAAATCGCATGGATGATCCTCACAGTTTTAAGGCCCGTTCAGCCTGCGCGGATATCCGTCCTCAACAGCTTGTTCTACAACATTGAAGATAGAGCCTTGCGCGGAAAATTCGTCAATTATATTAAACACCAATTTCGGTCAGAGTCAATCCAGCAGGATAGGCGCATACTTAAACCTCAAGAATGTAGTTTTATTACAAAGAGCGATTGGAAATATCGAGCCATTTCTATAGATACCTTTAGCCTAACGAGAGGTCGCAATGAGAAAGCATTCCGCCGTTAGAGTAACGGGCGACAGCATACCCTCCGTGCTTATAGGTTTTGACGTAACCAAACTGGATGTACTTGTGCAGGATGGATGTCACTCCCCCGTGGGCTTGCGTGCTGGCCGGCCCTTTTTAAGCATGATGGCATTCAAATATTCAAATCAAATTTGGTGTTATGCGATCACTATGAAATACCCGACCGCTAGCCATCCCCTCACGAGCTTGGTTTTTCCCAAACAATCCGCTTCCACGCTTCGCGGATGTAACTTGGTCATTCATGCTGATCGCGCGCTGTTCAGCCCGGAACTTATTGAAAAACACTTTAGTACGGCGGTCTTCGCAATCACTCCTCAGCATTCTATGCCGTGGTGCTTCCTCGAACACCCCCTCACAAAGCTGACACAGGCCCTACGTAGGGCAGTGCCACACTCTGCACGTTGGGGGAGCGCTGAAACTCCGAAATCAACAAAACTTGAAGATTTGAAACAATTCATTAACGATTTCATTGGGACGTCAAATATTGTTAGTAAGGAAAATCCTCATTCGGTATCAACATTCCAGATGCCAAACGATCAAGGTGAGCAAAAATGACCACTCTCATCACCGGCGGTGTGGTTGAACAACTTACCGAAGTAGCCACTGCTGTCGAGGCTGTGCATCCTCGCCACGGACGGATGGGCAGCCGAGTCACAAAATTCTCTTCGCGGAAGAACCGTTCAGTCGTCGTCTGTGACTCCTTGCTCGAGGCAGCCTTTTGCTTGGAACTCGAACGCCGCAACGATGTTGTTCACTATGAAGCCCACCCCTACACCCTGAAATTTATTAGAACTAACTACCGCTACACGCCTGATTTTCTGGTCTGCTTTGCTAACGGGTCACAGCGTCTGGTTGAAGTCAAGAATGACGAAAGCTTTGAAGACAAGGCCACTAGCGCCCGGATTACACGCTATGCTGAACTGCTGGCCACGCGAGGTTGCATGCTGGAATACCTTGCAGCGTCGCATTTTTATCAAAAAATCCGCACTGCCAACCTTGCTTTTCTATATCACCAGTCTTTTCCAAGCAACGGCGAAAGCACTGCGAAACTTTGCGCCCTACTGGCATCACGTCAACAACCTACGAGCATTGGTGATTTGCTGAATCTGGGGTTTCTGCCCGGCAACATCGCGCATGCCGTATTTTACGGCGCACTCGACATTGACCTTTCCAACGCAATCACCTGCTCCACCAGAGTGCGGAACAAACGGCAACGCCCACCCTGAAAGCGGGCGTTGAAGTAGCAACTTTCCCGAACCGAGAGTACATCTTGCTTTTGTGTACTCAAGACCAACACGTGGTTCGCTCACGTCATACCTGATCAAGCAGGCTTGCGAAAACGATGGGTACTTCTCAGACCTTTACAATACTCGTAGGCGAGCACTGGAGGCTCCGCACTGAAACTTATCAGGTCACCGCGGTGGAGCCTGAGAGGGCTCAATTGCGTAGCCTTAGTCGACCCAATCATATTTTAATTCATCACATTGACCAACTCTACCAAGCCTACCGCAGAGGGAACTTGGTGAAAGTTCAAGAGGCACCTTTTATAGACGGTTCGAAGCGCATCATCAGTGCGCTGGACGATTCGGCAAAAAATGAACTGAATAGGCGACTCTTCTATGTTCGGGCTGGCGAAACTGAGCTTGGCGGCCAACTTCCTCGCCAATTGACTGAGGCTTTGATAGCACGAGTGAAAGTTGAAATTTCTGACCCTTCGCCTCCTTGTTATACAACCTTATATGAATGGACCAGATCCTACCGCCTAGCGGGGGGCAACCCGATCGCGCTGATCCCGACGAGACGCCGAACTCGCCAGCTTCGCGTAACCCGCCAACTTCCCGTAATCCAAGAGTTAATCGATTACTGGATCCAAGAGTTGTACTTTCAAGATACGCCGATTACCGCAACAGAACTGATTGATGTCATCATTTCCAGTGTCGAGGACTTGAACGAACGCCGTGCGATCACGGACCAACTGCACGTTCCCAGCAAAACGACACTCTGGAGGATCATTCAGGAAATTGATCCCTACGAAAAAGATCTTCACCAGAAGGGCAAACGCCTTGCGCTGAAAAATCAACACTGGAGCCAGAAGACCAGTTCGCCCTTTCGCCTACTTGAGCGCATTGAGGGAGACACACAAGAAATGGACGTCTTTGTCCGAGGCGCCGGCGGTGACATATTAGGTCGACCATTCCTGAGCCTCTTTCTTGACAGCAAGTCCCGGTGCGTCAACGCATACGACATTTCATTGAACCCTCCCTGCATAGAGAAAACCTTGCGTGCGTTGAAAAACGGACTGATATCAGGGAACCCATACGCTGGACTAGGGCAATATTACGTACTTGATAACGGCAATGAGTTCGCGGGCAAGAAGCTGTCCGAAGTGATGGATCTCTTGGGTGCACACATAATTTTCTGCGAACCCTACAGCCCTAATCAAAAGCCACATGTCGAACGCTGGTTTAAAACGCTCAACACGCAATTTTCCCACCATTTGAGCGGGACCACCTTCTCCAATCCTGATGATCGAGGGGACTACAACCCAGCAGAACATACAATTTATACACTTGAGGAACTCATACTTCGATTTGAAGAGTTCCTTCAGGTCTATCACAACAATTTCCACAGGTCGCTCAACGACTCTCCGCATAATACCTGGATCAACAATCTGGACCGGTTTTCACCGCCCAGACTCTTTGACGCCAGCGACGTGCGTCGGCTGATGTTGAGTAAACGATATGCAGCCACCACAGGCGACACCATCGGATTCGAAAAACTACGGTGGACCGCACCCGGCATACGTCGTCTCGCTCAACGCTCTGTAAAACGGGTGAAGCTGTGCATCTTCTACGACATCAGCGATCTTGGCAGCATAACGATGTGCCACCCCTGTTGGCCCGACGAGCTCATCACCGCTAAAGCAGTGGATATGGATTATCAGTCCAACCTCACGCTCGAAATGCATCATTTGATCCAGCAAGAACTCAGACAGAACGCGGCAAAATTCGATTTCCAAGCCGCACGCCGGGCGCGCGTCCAGCTCATCCTGAAGTTGCATGCCGACAAGAGTAAGCGGGGACGTAAACGCCGAGCCCGGCTGGAGGAAAATCGGTCCACCTACCTGCCTTCACCATCCAAAAGCCCAGAGGCCAAGCCGCCCACCACGTCGCCGACGACCTATCCAGAGGTGACGCTGGTCGACTCAAGTCCCCCCGAGTTCGCAACCACGGTACAGGTGCACCATGACTAACTCGAATACCACCGTTTTGAATGAGTTTTCGACTCAGATAGTGCTGTTTCCAGCATTCCACCATGCTTACACCATGCTGCAAAAAAGTGTTGAAACCACACAGCAACGCGGGGTACCAAATTCGGCTATGGTGATCGGACCATCTGGCTCGGGAAAATCGACGTTATGCGAAATCTTCAGAGACTCTTTCGGACCTACTCACGAAGAGACTTATCCCGACGGCGTTTATACCATCCGACCTGCCTTCTATTGCAGCACGCCATCGCCTGTCACCGTTAAATCATTTGCCAAGACAGTCGTTCAAAAACTCGCTCCGATAGGAAAACCAGCTGACCTTCGAGGCGATACGGTAGAGTTGACGTTTCGCATGTTGGAGCTCTTCAAAACGTGTCGCATCCGAGTATGTGAATTTGATGAATTTCATTATTTGGTCAAGCCTGAAGCTGTAAAAGCCAAAGAAATTGTAGTTGATTGGCTCATCACCCTGATCAATGAGAGCCATCGCTCTTTTGTTTTAGCAGGTACCAACAATTGCTTAGAGCTGTTAGATGAACGCCCTGCCCTGGCCCGTCGCTTTCCGTATGTAATCGAATTGAAATACCTTTCGTACAGCGAGGACAAAGCGTCAGACTATATGATTCTGCTCTCGAAGCTTGATGAGCACATCCAGGCCATTGCCAATATATCTGGCGGATCCAAATTGACAGATCCTGACATTGCTGCGCGCCTGTATGTCGCCACGTCGGGAAATCTGGAATATATTCGGATGGTAATTCACGGAGCCTTGCAAAATGCGCTCCCTCACCGAAGCACGGGTCTTAATTTGGCCGATTTCAAGAGAGCCGCAGCGTTGCTTGACCTGAAGCTCCGTCAATTTGAGTGCCCCTTCGACGAGCCGCTGAGCAATTGCTACCATAAAATATATGACCACAACCATGAAGACACTTAACTTTATTCCAATCCCCTTGCCACATGAAAGTCCAACAAGCGTAATCAAACGGCTCTGCCGTCGCAATGGCTATTCAAATGTGAGCAAGTTCATAGCATTCCACTTCGTGCCGGGACTACTCCCTATTTCCTCTTTGCTTCAAGGTAGCCGATTCGAACGGTTCATTGCATCAAACCTGGAGGAACCCCTGCAGGACCAAGTACGGTGCAGTTTCTACAGCACAGGCGAACAATCCTGGGGGCCGATCAGCATCGGAAAACTCCGCATGAGCCGTCGTCTCTTGCGTAGAGTCGACGCCGCATTGTGTACGGAGTGTGCAAGTGATGGATGGGAACACTCCTTGAAAGACATCTATCTCACCTCACACTGCCCCATTCACAACAGGCATTATTTGTCCACCTGTCCTAAATGCCAAAAGCACCTGACCTGGCTCAACCAGTTGTCAAGCCATTGCGACTGCGGCGCACCACTTAAATCGCCCGCATGTTCTTGGGAAGAGGCGCTGCCGGAGCGGCGATTGATGGAAATATTAGAAGCCGAAGACCAACTTCGCTTCGACCGAGTCATTTCAATTCTCCGCCATTTAGACACGGATCTCAAAGAAATCAGCACTACTCCTATCCACGAGAAATTTGCCGCAGCAATAGCGCTTGTATTTGACGACGTTGAGCGAGCGGCCTTGTCTCTTTCTCATCTCTACAACATAACGGATCCGTTAGAAATTGAAGTACTGCTGAGAAAATTACAACCGGTCATCCCGCTATCCATAGCGGCACAATTACGCTGTCATTTCGACAAGTTCCCTGCTCGCACGCTCTCCACTCCCTCATCCATCCGAATCCCCTCGAGCCTGATGCCGAACCTTCTTCACATCGGCCAAGAGGAATGGAGTATGCTTAGGAAAGATAAACGTTTTAGAAAGCTGTTCCCAACTCATACTGGCGGTCAACCTTACACGACTGAAGAATTGTCACAAATTGCTGAGGTAATAAAAGCGTCCAACCGACCAATCGGTAGAAGGCAGAGTGTAGAAATGGCGATCCGTGAGGGTGTTTACTATGAATATCAGGAAGCCTTCACGAAGCTCTCCGTCTGCAAACGGCACTTTGCCTATCTACTTAAACACAATGCCTTCGGCAAAAAACAGATCTTCAATTCAAAGACCTACCTTCTAAAATACGCCGTCGACGCATTTGTGGACACCCACATCCAGCTTCGGCAACTTAGCCGCCGCCTCGGAAAATCGACCGCCACTATCCATCTGGCACTCCGAAAGTTTTCCATTCAATACTCAATATTTTCAGAATGGTACGGCCCTCCTTTCTTCATCAGCCTCGAAGACGTACCAGCTATAGAGGCGACCATACGAGATCTGCCTTCCTTGAAATACTCCTTGGGAAAATTTCAATCTCGAAAAATTTGCCCGTCTAGTTCAACACCGACAATATCTCTCTCCAAGGCCGCATCATTTCTGCACGTGCACCTACGAACAGTTATCTACTACCGAGACTTGGGATTGCTCGCTCACCATAAAGACGATTTAAATTTAATTGCCCATGAGGATATACTGAAATTTCATCAGCGCTTTGCTACTCCCACAGATCTCGGGAAAGAACTCAATTTAAGTTCCAAGATGGTAACGCGCGTTCTGCAAAACCTCGGCATATCCCCAATAGCAGGACCGGCCGTCACTGGCACAGGAAGTCAGATCTTTGACCGCTCAAAACTTCCGTCGGACCTTGCGCATCATGTGAACCCCTATCATGATGACTTTGGAATATACTGGCTGCAAAAAAAAATTTTACCCGTGGAAGAGGTCGCAAAAAGCCTAGGGATTACCAAACATGATACAACGCAACTGATCCGCTTAGAGATCAAGCCCAAGCGTGCGCCATGCTATCAACACTACTGGGGAGTTTCGATTAAAGAGCTTTCCACGCTTGAGACCCTGTTAAAATCACTGACGCCGCTGTCAGATTTTTTATCGATCCGCGAGATGACACACGCATCCTTTGTGCGGCGCTTTGCCACACCCAAATACGTACAAATCGTTAGAATAGGCAATACTGAGTACCTTAACCCACCTGATTTACAAAAACTCAATCTGCTGCTAGCCGAGTATTGTAGCCTTGGAGAAGCGGACAAAATTCTTAACGCCCCAAAAAACGCATCAGGAAAATTGCTTTCAAAAAACAAAATCCGACCACATTTTCTACCAAACTATTACTATAAACAACCTCTTCTGCGAATTGATGACGTAAAGGAGATTGCCAAAAAACGACACAACCTGGTCTAGTTCAGTCGCATCATCCATCCATTTAATCGCAGATATAATAGAGAAGGCGTCCCTAGAAAAACCCAGGAGCTCCGCTAATAGTCAGGATGACTATTCTCCAACGATTTTTTTTGCCCCCCCGGGGCGGACTCTAACATCGTCAATCATACGTCACGATGCACTGAAACAAGAGCGAGGACAGTATAATATTCGATTTGTATATTTTCCGATTTTGCCCGCGCCTGTTGCGATGCTGCCTCACGACCTCACTATAAACGCAGCCTAATTCCGGCCAAATCGTACTCGGCAGCCAAGTGCCGAAAATGGCTCGTAGGCAAGCACGGCACTCATTTACGTAATCCCGGCCGGTGTGCAATTATGTATTCAGCACTCGTTCTTGATTACACGTTACTTCCGCAGTCGCCCAAGAATTATTCTCAATGCTAGACAAATTGAGTATCCTAAGCATGCGAAAACCCAGTTGTTTCGCTGGACATGAAGTCGACTCAAAAAAATTCAGATTTCCTGAAAATCCAGTTCAACATTTGTGAAACTCTAAACAAGGGAAGTGCCATGCATCAACCCTAGCGTTTCAGCAATTCATGAAAACCTTCGGGGTCTAAACCGTTAGGACAGATAAGAAGCGCTTTACCTGATTACGAATGTTCGGGGTAGCGAGAGAAACTAAAAGCCCCGCCTAGTGCGGGGCTTTCTTTTTTAAGGATCTAAAATGCTGATCAATGGATATATTAACTTCTTCAACATCAACAAATGCGGCCTTTATAAATACGTCACACCCAACCCTTTTGGCTGCACTGCGGCACAAGCCTTCTCCTTAATTCAGGATTGGAAAAGCACTGTAGATTTTGAAAAAATCCCTACCTTGGGATACAAAAAAGAATAAAGAGAAAATGTATTGCCATGAAATATTCCACGACGCCACCACAGGGGATTTTTTGGTAACACTCTGGAAAAGCGACGCAGACTCCACCGGAAAAACAATTGGGATAGTACCAGGAGAAACCGAGGTACTCTCACGCGAAGACAACCACAAAGGAAAACCTGTAATATGGGGAAAGCCATGCTATTACTGGATAATCCCATCACTTGAAGCAGTTGCCTCCATAAAATTTGATCATTCGCGTTGCGATACGTCTCCCTTTCAAGATTGGGTTACTCAAGTCATAAACAATCGAATCGACATACCCAACACTACCAAACGAATTACTGAACATAATTATGTTCAGATAATACAGAACGATGAGAGCGGCAATATAGACCATGCAGCTCCGAAGCTGCATTTCAGATTTGATGTAAGCATGATGAGTCTAGATACATCAGATTCCCGGCTTACAGAACTAGCAGCAAAAGTTACTCATCTAGTAAAAAGAGAACAAATCTCTCTATCTATCAAAGATGAAAGAGCTGAGTGGCTGAAGCTATTCGACCGCTTTGGCGTGCCATATGCCTCAGCAAAAGATAAAAAACAAATTCGCAACCTTGAAATTCGCGTTGAGGCGAAACCTACACCAGCCGAAATCCGCGAAATCATCGACGCCTATGCCAGAGAGAACAATAACGATGCTAGCACTTTCACCAATGTCGGCTTTCAAACTGAAAACGGAATATGCTGGGCGGACAAATACCGACTATCCGACAATATCTCGGTCGACGATGAAGGCAAACATATACTATCCGCGGCCCACCTCTTCATGCACCTAAACGGAAAACGCGACGGAATTCTTGCTCCGATCAAAAAAGAAGCAATCAAAGCCTTGCAAGCAGCCGAGGCTTAGAATGAAGAAAAATATAATCTTAGCAATACTACTTCCCATAGTTTTTGCCAGCCTATTCAAGGCAGGGACAAATTTTGACTACAGCACATACAAAGATATTACATCAACACTACTAGCCATCTCAGGCATGATATTCACCATCATGGGAATATGGATCGCATTCCTATACCCAAACGCACTACTAAAAATAACAAACAAAAACTTAAACCCAGCGGACTTCAGCGAGACCAGCGAAGACACAAAAAGATTAGAAGCAATTGTAGGGAGCATCATAAAATCCTCCCTCATAGCCACATCAATACTGATACTATACCTACTAAAAGCGATACTATCTGAAACACAAATTTATCAAGAACACATCCATATTATAAAAATATCAGCACTGACCGCCACAATATATTTGTGTTACTTCCAAATAGAAAGCGTCGTACAAGTTGTATATGCAAACATATCCTTCTTAAACGACATCCACAGCAAAAGAGCTTCAAGGATCGCTGACGACCAACTACACAAGTAGAAAAGGGAAAAAGAGCGAGTAGCCCGGACAACCGCAGCAACGGTGGATGAAAAAGCGTCATCCACCAGTAAAGAAAAGGGGACTAAGAAAAGGGGACAGATTTATTTTCTCCGCTGCACGCGTCTACTGGTTTCGCCCTTACGGCGAGTCACTTTCTCTTTGCTCGCGCAAAAGAGAAAGTAACCAAAGAGAAAGCGCGCCCGGCATCCGGGTTTCGCTGCGCTCAACTCCCCTCGCTCCGGTGCTGTTCCGAGGGTCGTCACGGTGGGCCATCCCTGGCCCATCGTTCCTCGTTTGGCATCCATGCCAAACGCCCCTCTCCACAGCACCTCCACTCGGCCTCCTGACGGGATCAGGGATCGCGTTGTCTGGACGATTTGTGAAGGACAGGGCGAACAGCAAAAGCATCGCGGCCGTGGGCCGCTCCTACAGGGCCGGCTGGTATCCGCAGATTTGGAGGATGGGTTGAGCGCAGCGATACCCATCAAAAAGCTGTGGCTCTGCTTTGGGTCATCGAACCGCAATGGCACAGACGACGCCAAACGCCCCATCAGGAGGCCGAGTGGAATCGTTGCGGAAGGAGTTGAGCGGCATGGATGCCGCGAGAGCCGCGATGGGCCAGGGATGGCCCTTCGCGGCGTGCCCCTGGAGCAATGATGGAACGAGGGAAGTCGAGCGCAGCGAGACCCGAATGCCAGGGGCAAGACTTTTTGGTTACTTTTGGGGCGACTGCCAAAAGTAACCCGCCGTAAGGGCGGAACCGTTAGATATGTCGATACAGAAGCGGCGGATACATGCCGGCGACCGGCGTTTTGCAAAGTAGTTGGCGCGTCAGCCGTGTTTTTAAGCTGCTATTTTCCCTGCCGGCTGCTCCCTTTCCGGGTTGACCGCGAACATGCTGCCGAATGGGAATTCCGCCCGGGATGCGTTCAGGTGGAACCTAGGGACTATCAGAAGAAGAGCCAGCACTGCGGGTTCAGCCTCTGTACACTTTCCGCCTTTGAACGACGCCAGGGATGATGAAATGCAACAAAAATGGATTGATCGCCCGGCATCGGACACGGATTGGTTTGATCTGGCACTTGAGCAATCTAACGGCTTTTTCCGTCGGCACTTTTCCTTGGTGGCCAAGGTCGCCCCGCCGCTCTTCGGCTTATGCATATTCATCTTCTATTTTTACCGCAACCATTTCTATCCCAGCTTCGACCTGTTCCAGTTTTCCTCTTTACTGCTTGCTGCTGCGGCCATTGGCTTCGCCATCATTGGCGCTCTGGTAGTGCCGCTGTTCCTACCCGGCCCCTGGATCTTCGCCCAATTTCTCGAGCACACGACGATCAAGGATGAGCTACGGTACTCGCGCCCTTATCTCGATAACCAGCGGGTCTGGTGGGTACTGAAATTGGGCTGCCTGGTGTATTGGCTTCCCTTCTTGGCCTGTACAGCCGGGCTGGTGACGGTTGCGCTCCTTGCGCCGAAACTATTCGTTCTGTCGATCTTTTTGATGCCAGTACTGGTTAGCCTGATCGTCGGCCTGATCGTCCAATCTGCTTTCGGGCTGCCGCCGCTCAGTTTCCTTCGCTATCTGTGGGTCGCTGATGTGGCCGTCATGGCAGTAGGTGGATTTACCGCCGTCATCCTGGCGCAAACCGCACCGGTCATCGAAGGGTTCGATATTGGTGCGTGGAAGTGGCTGGTTTATGTCGCTGTCATGCTGGCCGTCTCGTTCATAGCGGCGCTATGCTCGTTTCTCTTTATCGCAGGCTGGAATGCTGCGCTGCACTTTTCCGTATTCTTCGCACTGCTGATTGCCGGCTACAGCGGCGTGCTCACCACCCTGCCAGATAAAACGGTGCGTGCCCTGGGGCTCGGTAATTACCAAGCCGACGCACTCTTGCTGGAGCAGAGCTACTGCGACGAGGCGACGCTGAAATGGCTAGCGTTGGATGAAGGCTGCGCACTGACAAAGATCCACGTCGTCTGGTCGCTTGGTGAAAATCTGATACTTCGCACCGATGATGGACGCACGATGCAAATTCCATCGAGATTCATTCGGGCCATTGTGAGATCAGACAACTAGAGCAAGAGCTAAAGGGGCGTAGTGGTTTATTTTTGATCAATTCCGCGGCCCGCATATATTTTTAACTCTGCGGTCCTAGTGTCGCGTCAACATGATATGTCGGTTCAACGACACGCTTGTCTGGGAGGCTAGGGGACACCAATATCTTCTACTGCCCCCAACGCTTACGAAGCGCGCCCCTACATCAAACCAAACACCACACTCATCGGCCCACTGCCACTGTGGCTGCGATACCTCACCTTGCCGTGATAAGTAAACGGTGCACCCTTGCCGTTTTCGACTTTGTTCTCCCGCACGAACAGATGAATGCTGATCCCCAGCTTCTCGTGCTCGATGATTTCCTTGCCCCGTTTGCTGCTGGGTGTGGTCGCGTTCTGGCTTTGCCAGTGGAAGCTCTGTTCGTCGAGCCAATGGTCGAGGTAGCGGTGCTCCGCAACCTTGCCTTGTTTGTTCAGGGTCACCAGCAGCACATGGGCACGCTGCTCGGCCAACAGTACATGGCCGGCGTTCCAGTTGCCGGTGTTGAACTTGGCGCCAAACAGCGCCGGGATGTTCTCGCGCAGGAAGCGTTCGCCGATCACCAGCTCCAGCGGGTCGAGCACCGCCTTGAGGCGGGCGAAGGTGTGTAGCTGCTCGCGCAGCTCTTCGGTGACGGCGATATCGGCGTAGTCGGGATTGTTCGCGCGCAGCAGGTAGCTGCCGTCCGCTGCCTTGAGGATCACCCGCAGCAGGTACTGGTTGTCGCCGGCAGCGTCCTGCCGCTCGATGGCCATGGTGGTGCCGGTGATCGAGCCGGCGCTTTTCGGGTTGATCTGCTCGAGCAGCAGGTAGTCACCATCGCGCACTGGCTGCTTGCCGCCATTCATCGAGTTGCCGGAGGCGCGGGCGATGAAGTGCCGTGAGCTATCCAGGCGGCCATGGCCCTCGCCGACCAGACGGTATTCCTCGCTGTCGGCCGTGCCGGTCTTGAAGTGGCCGCAGGCGATTTTCAGGTTGGGGAAGAACGGCAGCTCGGTGCCGCTGCGCGTGGCGACCGGCAAGCTGACCACCGGCGCTGCCGTGACCGCCCTGCGCACTGCGTAGGAGGCCAAGCGGAAGTCGACCAATTCCTGGACCAGCTCGGCGAAGCCTTTCCGCTCGGCTTCGCCGATCTTAAAGCGCGGGACGAAACACCCTTGTTCCACGACGAAGAAGCGCTGGCCGCCGCGCTGCTGATTGCCGCCGACCCAGGCGTTGATCGGGTTGCTCTGCCAGTAGCGCAGCCAGGCCGGCGCGCTGCCGTCCGCCAATCGAGCCTGTTCCTCCGGCAAGTCGGCCAGCAGCGGCCGGCGCCGTTGCAGGAGCTGCCAGGAACGCTCGGCCAAGGCCGCTTCGCTGGGCGCTGTGCGCCAGCCGTCCAGTTCCTGGAAGGCTTCCAGCAGGATCATCTTGAAGCTCTTGGTCATGGCGGTGGTTTCCAGCTCGCGCAGGAAGGGCCGATGCGCCGTGGCCAAGTCCCGTTGCGCCTCGGGCAGGTCGCCCATCTGCTCCAACAGGGCGAACCAGTCACCGAATTGCTTGCGCATCTGCTGCAGGCTGGCGCCGGAGCGGTAAAACTCGCTCAAGCTGGGGCGCCGGTTTAGCCCTTCGCGCAATGCCTGGTAATGGCTCTGCACGCCGTCGCCGTCGAGCGACGTGAGGAAGTCGAGCAACTGCAGGTCGTAGTTGACGAAGCAACCCTCCGGCAGTTCCAAGCGCTGTTCTGCGGCGGCGCGGGCAAACGCGGCCAGTTGCCGGTGGTTCATGCTGTTGCCCATCAACGCCTGCGGCTTGTGCAGGAAGCTCTGGTGGTTGCCGATGAAGTCGAGCACCACCAACTTGTCCTTGCCCTCGGCCTTGCGCAGGCCACGGCCCAATTGCTGCAGGAAGAGAATCTTCGACTCGGTCGGCCGCAGCATCATCACCGTGTCGATGGCGGGCAGGTCGACGCCTTCGCTGAACAGGTCGACCGAGAAGATCAGCGGCAGGCGGCCATCGTCCAGTCGCTCCAGCGCCTCACCCCGCGACAGGCTCGAGCCGGCATACACGGCGGCGGCCTCGACGCCTTGCTTGCGGAAGTACTCGGCCATGAACTCGGCATGGCGGATCGACACGCAAAACGCCAGCGTCCGGCTCTGGGCGTGTTCTCGCCAGGTTTTCAGCACGTGGCGCGCGCGGCCCAGGGTGGCGAGTTTGTTGGCCAGCTGCTCGGGGTCGAAACGGCCATTGCGCCAGGGAATCGCCTGGTAATCCACGCTGTCGTCGAAGATGCCGTAGTAATGGAACGGCGCCAGCAACTGGCTTTCGATGCCGCGAAACAGGTTGGTCTCGAACACCAGGTTGTCGTCGCACAACGACAGGATATTGGAGCAGTCGGTACGATCCGGCGTCGCGGTCAGGCCGAGCAGGAAAGACGGCAGAAAATAGTTGAGCAAGCGGTGATAGGTGGGCGCGGCGGCATGGTGGAATTCGTCGATGACGATGTAATCGAAATGCCGCGGCGAAAAGCGCTCCAGGTGCTCGACGCGCCCGAGCGTCTGTACCGAGGCGCAGAGCACGTCGACCTGGCTGTCGCGCTGCTGGCCCATGTAAAAACCGACCCGCTGCCCCGGCCGAATACTCACGAAGGTCTCGGCAGCCTGATGCAGAATTTCCTCGCGGTGAGCCACGAACAAGACCCGCCGTGCCCCGGCCTGTTTGGCATCGAAAGCAGCTAGCCAGGTCTTGCCCAGGCCGGTCGCCAACACCACAAGGCCGCGCCGGTAACCGTGCTCGCGGGTCAGCGCCAGGGCCTGCAGCGCTTCGCCCTGGATGCTCGTCGGCGTCGGTGGCGGTTCCACTTCCAGGCTACCCGGGGCGATGGCGACCGGTGGCGGTTGGCGCCGGGCCTCGTAGTCGTCGATCCAGGCATGGCTCAGCGGCTTGCTGCGTGGATTGGCGAACAATTCCTCGTAGCGGCTGCGCGCCTCGAGGAAGCCGTCATCGCCGGGATAGTCGATGCGGTAATTCCACTCCAAGCCATCGCGTAGCGCCTGGCGGCTGATGTTGCTCGAGCCGATGAACGCCTGGCCGCGCAGTTGCCCGTCCGCGTCCTGGGCGGCGAACAGGTAGGCCTTCATATGGAAGCTGCTGCCGGCGCTTTCGTAGACGCGCACCTGGGCGCCTTCATCCTGCAGCAACATCAGGCTGCGCAGCGCTTCGGGGTCGGTGACGTCGAGGTAATCGCTGGTGACGACGCGCACCCGCGCGGTCGGCGCGCCCTCCTCGCCCGGCTTCAGCCGCGCCAACAAATCGGGCAGCAACAAGCGCAGCCCGGTGCTCTTGATAAAGGCCACCGCCATGTCGACTTCGCTGGCGCTGTTGATCGCGGCGCACAGGTGCGGCAGGAAGTGGTCCAGCTTGCCGCCGGTGACCAGGCGCGCCGACGGTACCGGCTGGCGCCGGGCCAATACGTTCAGCCAGGCATCGCTGCGCCCGGGACGCTGGTCGGCGCTGTGCCAGTAACTGACGTCGGCCACGTCGGCCAACGGCGCCAGCCAGGTATCCATCTGCGCTTCGGCCGCATCGGTGAAGCGACGGCCCTGATGCTCGCGCTCGCCTTCACCGACCTTGAAGCTGCAATAGAAGATCCCGCCCGGCTTCAACGCCTGCCACAGGCGGGCGAGCGCATCGGGCATCTGCGCATGCGGCACATGCAGCAAGCTGGCGCAGGCCCATACACCGTCATAGCGGTTGAGTTCGTCGACCTCTGCGAAGCTCCGCACCGGAACCGGCTGGCCGAGGTGCTGGCTGGCCAGCACCGCTAACGCCGGCGAGGCATCGAAAGCCGCGACGCGATAGCCGCACGCCGCAAACGCCTTGGCATCGCGCCCGGAACCACAGCCGGCATCCAGGATGAAGCCGCCGACGGGTATCGCTTCGAGAAAGCGCGCATACAACGCGCTCATGTCCACGGCGATGGTATCGGCAAAAAACTGTTCGGCGTTCTGCTCGTAGTAGCTGTGCGTGTCGCTCAAACTTCGCGTCCTTGTGCAACGACCAATGCCAGGGGATCGAGGGGATAGATCAAGGCGCCAGGGTACTTGATTGCCGCCCGTTGCAGCCACCGGCTACACAGCGGAGTTGGCCAGCAGCGTCTGCATCTGCTCAACCAGAACCACTCACGCGCGCCGCATGTCGAGGGCCTGTTGGTACCCGTAGACTTGGAAGATGAGTTTCAGATCGTTCCTACGTCGGCGCGGAGCGCCACAAGCTTGCTACCACGCGGACGGTTCGACGCATCGACATGGGAGCCATCAGAGCCCGGATGCGCGCTGCCCCAAGGCAGCGTATGCCGAGCCAGCCCCAGACTGACTGATTTGCCATGCAGGTTGACCGCTATACCGCCTTTACCTCTGGACCGACCGGTCTATATAATCCCGCCATGAACACACTCACTACCCGCGACAAACTGATCGCCGCCATGGCCGACGCTCTGCAACGCAAGGGCCTGCATGGTGTCGGCCTGAATGAACTGCTGACCCACGCGCAAGCGCCCAAGGGCAGCCTTTATCATCATTTCCCCGGTGGCAAGACCGAGCTGGCGGTGGCCGCCATCGAACATATCGGCAACGGCATAGATGCCTTCTTCGCCCAGCTGTTCGCCCGCCACCCGGAACCGCTGGAAGCCATGCGGCGCTGGCTGCACAACACCCTGCAGCAACTGGAAAGCAGCCAGTTCGAGCGCGGTTGCCCGCTGGCCACGGTGGCCCTGGAAAGCAGCCCCGAGGATGTGGCAATCCGTGCAGCCTTGGCGGGTTGCTTTGCGCGTCTGCGCGCAGCGCTGGCCGCACAACTGAGCAACGTCGGTTTTGCCGCCGAGCCCGCCGAGAATTTCGCTACTTTGTTTGTTTCCCTCTACGAAGGCGGCCTGCTGCAAGCCCGCGTGGCCGGTAGCCGGGAGCCGCTGGTACGCGCCAGTAACGCGCTGTTCGAACTGATCCGCCAATACCCACGGGAGAAACGCCATGAAGCCTGAGCATGCGATCCACCGCGAAGAGCTGAACTTGAAAGCCGGCGACGGCTACCCGTTGCGCGCCGTCCTCTATCACGCGCCTGAGCCGCGCGCACGCCTGCTGATTGGCGGCGCCACCGGCGTGCCCCAGGGGTTCTATCGGCGCTTCGCCGAATATGCCGCACAGCAGGGCTTCACCACCCTCAGCGTCGATTACCGGGGCATCGGCCAGTCCAAACCAGGCAACCTGCGCGGCTTCAAGATGCAGTACCTGGATTGGGCCTGGCACGACTTGGCTGCGGCCCTCGACCACCTGCATCAACCCGATCTGCCCACCTACATGGTCGGCCACTCCTTCGGCGGGCATGCCTTTGGGTTGCTGCCGGGACATGAGCGGGTCGCTGGTTTCTTCACGTTCGGCACCGGGGCCGGGTTGGCACGGCTGGATGCCGCCATTTGAACGTCTGCGCGTGCAGTTGATGTGGCACCTGGTCGCGCCCCTGATCGTCAAGCGCAAGGGCTACCTGGCCTGGAGCCAGCTGGGCATGGGTGAAGATCTGCCGCTGGGGGTGTACCAGCAGTGGAAACGCTGGTGCCGCTTCCCCCGCTATTTCTTCGACGACCCCGAGCAAACGGGCATGGCCGAGCGCTTCGCCAGCGTACGCACGCCAATGGTCGCCGCCAACGCCCTGGACGACCTATGGGCACCGCCGGCCTCGCGTGATGCTTTCATGGCGCACTACCACAACGCGCCCTACCAACCCCGCACCATTGACTCACGGGCCGAGGGCCTCGGTGCGATCGGCCACATGGGCTACTTCCGCAGCAGCGCGCAGCCGCTGTGGGACGAAGCGCTGAGCTGGTTCATCAGCCTCGGCGGCCAGCGGCAGGCCGCCTGAACCCCCAGCAGAGCGTTGCCACGTCGAGGCGTCGAACGATCAAAACAGGGAATCGCGGCCAAGGCCGCGCCTACGGGATTGCAGCAGTTTCCATAAGCTCAGTAGATAGAGAACGAACCACACGGCCATTAACCACTATTACTGATTTCGGCCTTACACCGGATCATGGCCATGGGTAAATCATCGCGCTAGCGAACCCAACAAGCGGGGCAGTATAGTCATCACCATGCCGTCAAAACCCTACCTACCCCACGACAAGCTACTGGATCTGCTACTGGACGTTGTCTGCGTAGTGGATAAAGACGGTCGTTTTCTATCCGTCAGCGCGGCCAGCGAGCGGGTTTTCGGGTTCCGGCCCGAAGAAATGGTTGGCCGGGTCGCCTTTGACATGATGCACCCGGATGATCGCGCCGTCAGCCGGACGCTCGTCGAGCGCATTAATTTGGGCGAACCCTCGCAGGATCATGAGAACCGTTATTTTCATAAAGACGGTCATGTCGTTCATATCATGTGGTCTGCCCAATGGCTTGAGACTGAGCAGGTGCGGGTGGGTGTGGCGCGCGATATCACTCGGCGCAAATGTGCCGAGGCGAAGCAAGCCGCGTTGTATGCGATATCGGAAGTGGCCCACTCGGTTGGCGACCTGCAGACGCTCTATAAGCGAGTGCACGAGGTGATCAGTCAGGTGCTGCCCGGCGAGAATTTTTCGGTGGCGTTATACGACGCCACGCATGAACAGCTCAGTTTTCCGTATTACGTTGATCAATTTGAGGCGCCGCCGTCACCCATGCCCTTGGGCTCTGGGGCCCTAGTTGCCGAGGTTATACGCTCCGGCGAAGCCCTGTTGTTAACGCCCGAGACGGCCGAGCGGCTGCTCGCAAAGATTGGTGCCGTGGTAGGTACACGCGCCGTGGACTGGCTTAGTGTGCCGCTGATATCGGGCAGCAATACCATCGGCGCGCTGGTGCTTCAGAACTATTCCGGGGTCGTGCGTTACAACGAACAGGACAAGGTGCTGCTGCAATTCGTGTCGAGCCAGGTAGCGGCTGCGATAGAGCGCAAGCGCACGCATTCTCGCCTGGAGTTTCTTGCGCAATACGACCAACTGACTGAACTGCCAAACCGTGCGCTGTTCCTGGACCGCCTGCGCAGTTCCCTGCAAAGGGCGCAGAGAGATTCCTTACGGCTGGCGGTGCTTTATCTCGACATGGACAACTTCAAGCACATCAACGATACCTTTGGCCACACCACAGGCGACCTTCTGCTGCGGGAAGTCGCTCAGCGCCTGAAGCAGTGCGTGCGGGAGTCCGATACTGTTGGCCGTTTGGGCGGTGATGAATTCGCCGTTGTTTTGGACAACATCTGCAGGCAGGAAGATGCCACCCTGGTGGCCGAGAAAATCATTGTCACCCTGAGCGCCCCCTACCTACTGGAAGGGAATACCCTGATTAGTGCTCCAAGCCTGGGCATCGCGATATACCCAGAGCACGGCCAGAGTGATCTGCATATGGTTCAGCACGCGGATGAAGCCATGTACGTGGCCAAACGCAGTGGGGGCAAGCGTTATGTGGTTGTCGATAAGCCCGTGAAGGAATAGTGAACCGACCACGACTTTTGCAGACTTACAGCTTGGATGCTTTATCGACTTGGTAGCCGGTGCATCTTCACTGCGATGAAGTAACTCATCGCCCTTACGACGAATTACTTCCTTTACTCGCATCGCAGACTTGCCCGCAAAGCCAGTCGACCGTTGTCGAATACCGCAATCAGCAGCAGCTGTACGCGAAGCGTGGGAAGCCATCGGAAATAGAGAAACCGCCCTACTCCACTCATAGCCAGCCGATTCAAGGAAGAATCCAATGGGCCGCAGCCGTTACGTCATCACCGAACCTGAAAAACCGCACTTCCTCACTTGCACAGTGCTGGAGTGACTACCGCTGTTCAACCGCCCTGCTCTGGTCGAAATTCTGCTCGACTGCTGGCGCTATCAACAGGCAAACCAAGGCTTGCGCCTCCACGGCTACGTGATACTGGAAAACCACCTGCACTACGTCGCCCAGGCCCCTGAGCTGGGCAAATGCGTCAGGGGATTCAAGTCATTCACGGCACGCCAGATCATCGATCACCTGCGAGACCGCGGAGCAGAACGTGTATTGGAACGACTGCGCTTCGCCAAACGTGCATACAAGGGCGACCGTGTGCACCAACTCTGGCAGGAGGGTTCGCATGCGGAGCTGATTTACAGTTCAGAGGTGATGCGAGAAAAGCTCGACTACATCCACCACAACCCACTCAAACGGGGCTACGTGGATCGAGCGGGGCACTGCGCCGTTACATTGCCTGACGGTTATTCATTTACTTTTACGATCAATTGCAAAGAAAAACAAAATTAACAAAACAGTCTGCACAAGAGAAGCTCTGCCTCGCTTCCCGGCGGCACGATTGCCGACACGACACCGACAAGAGGCGCAGCAGCATGAATGGACTCGACCAGCGTGTAGGCCACCACGAGGAACCCCTGGCCGGTCTCACCGACCGCATATCCGTCCAGGCCGGAGGCTTTGGCCTGTGCGCAATTCCGGCAAACCTGATCGCCAAGATACGCCGCCGCGGCCTCACAACTCCGCTTTGAAGCACTAATACCAGGTATTACGAGCCAACCAATTCCCCTGTAGTTATGTTCCATCCCGGGTCTGGTAAGACGTCAGGCTCAGTTTCGAGTGGCTTTGCTCCGACGCATGTCATCCGGAAAACTCCAATGCAAAATTTATAATAATGGAGAAACTCAACATGCTTGACCGTGCAGCCAAACCCTTAGTGAAGCTGGTAGACCGATACCTGCCTGATCCTTTTATATTCGTGCTGATACTCACGCTGGTGGCTTTTGCTGCCGCGATTATTGTTGAAGGCCATGGGCCGATGGCGGTTATCGAAATGTGGGGGCAGGGATTCTGGAACCTGTTGAGCTTCTCGATGCAGATGCTGCTCGTGCTGGTGGCCGGCTTCATGCTGGCCAGCACACCGCTGGTTCGAGACATCCTCAACCGCCTAGCGTCCCTCGCGAAAACCCCGGGGCAGGCGATTGTTCTGGTCACCTTTGTGGCGTTGATCGCCAGCTGGATTAACTGGGGCTTTGGCCTGGTGGTTGGTGCGTTGTTTGCCAAGGCCCTGGCTCGCCAGATCCGCGTGCATTATCCGCTGCTGATTGCCAGCGCCTACTCTGGCTTCATCGTTTGGCACGGCGGCCTGGCCGGGTCAATTCCGCTGGTCATCGCCACCGATGGGCACTTTAGCGAAAGCGTGATTGGGGTCATTGGCACCGGCGAAACCATTTTCGCTTTCTTTAACCTGGCCATCGTGGTCGCGTTGTTTATTGTGGTGCCGGCAGTCAATCGCCTGATGCTGCCCAGCGCAGAAGACAGTGTTTATGTAGACCCGAAGTTACTGGATGATCAACCCGACACCCAGTTCACTATCACCCGTCCCGCGGAGCACCTGGAAAACAGCCGGATGCTTGCCTGGCTTGTGGGCTTCAGTGGCCTTGCCTTTATCTTTCAGTATTTTCTCAACGACGGTGGGCTGAACCTGAACATCGTGAACTTCATGTTCCTGTTCCTGGCGATCATTTTGCACCAGACCCCACGCCGGTTATTGGACAGCCTGAACGAAGCGGTGAAAGGCAGTGCCGGCATCGTTATCCAGTTTCCGTTTTATGCCGGGATCATGGGTGTGATGACCGCTTCGGGGCTGGCCGCCAGTATTTCTTCTGGATTTGTGTCCATAGCTACAGCCGAAAGCTTGCCGTTTTGGAGTTTTATCAGCGCCGGGCTGGTGAATATCTTCGTGCCCTCCGGTGGCGGCCAATGGGCTGTTCAGGCACCGGTCATGTTGCCTGCGGCTCAGGAGCTGGGGGCGAGCATACCCCGTGTTGCAATGGCCGTTGCCTGGGGTGATGCCTGGACCAATCTGCTACAACCCTTCTGGGCGTTGCCCGTACTGGCTATTGCCGGGCTGAAGGCAAAAGACATCATGGGCTACTGCCTGATGCTGCTGCTAATTACCGGAATCATCATCAGCATCGGCTTGACCTGGCTCTGACGCCGCGATGACTCTGCGCAGGGGCCGCTGTAGGCTGCCCTGCACAGAGTCCCAGTTTTCCGTCCCTTCGACTGTCGGCGCAGTGCGGTGATCTACCCCACTGCATTGGCCACCTTGTTATTGCGAAAGCCAAATGTTTGGTTGAACCGTCCGCGTGGGAACGATCAAATACCCATCATCCTGTCAGCTGGCCCACCCTGCCCCCCAGCTAAGCTACATTTCCTGTACGTCCTTGCCGCAATGGCAACACCGTGCCGGCGGCAAAGGTAGCCCCGACCAAACTGCCCGCTCAACGGGAGTGAACATGCCAACTTTCAGTTCATTTTATCTATGGTTACACCGTCATCTATTGGTTAGCTTCCTCCTGATGACGGCGAGCTTTTTGGCTTTTGGCTACCTCACTATCGACCTGGTGCATTTACTCAGCAGCAATGCTGCCTTTATCGTTAGGCATGGCTGGGTGGCGCTGATGAGCGGCGGCTTACTTCAGTTTGTCGAACTAACGCTGATAGCGCTGCTGGCCATGGCCTGCTACATGCTCTTCAGGTTGTGTGAGCAGGCGTTATTGCAACGGCTGTCGAGTAGCTCTCGTGCAATAACTCGCAGAATGGGATAAGTGCAGCGATACCCATCAAACCGAACATCAGACGGTGCAGAGCTAACGGCCCAACATTCTGATCGCGCCCATACAGCGTATGTAAACGAGCAAACCATGCAGCCGTTACAATGCCGCCAACGCCGATTCCCCTATGCAGGCACGCCCCGGAGCCAGACTCACGATGTTTACCCTTGTACACCTGGACAACCCGCCTCCGGAGTCGCTGAAAAGCCAGATCCTGCAGATGGTGGTGGACTACCTCAGCGACATCAGCCCGGTGTCGCTGACGCCCAGCAATCCCCTCTACCAGTTGTACCAGTACGTGATCGGCTACGAGATGCACCTATACCTGCAGGCCATGGACAGTGCCGTGGATAGCACCGCGCAGTTGATCCTGGCCCTGGACGACCTCGACCCTTCCCAGGTGCTGGGCTTTGCCCTTTACCTGCCGGCCAAGGATGACCCCGAGGCCTGCACCCTGGCCTATATGGCCGTCCAGGCCAGCCAGCGCCGGCGCGGTATGGCGCGGGCCATGCTGCAGCGCATGGTCACTCGCCATCCCCATGCCGAACTGGCCTGTGTGGCCAGCAAGGTGCCGACCTTCGAGGCCATGGGTTTTCAGGTGCTGGCGGCGCGGGGGCCGCAAGTGCTGATGAGTACCCGAGGCCATGCCTCGGACGGCATGGTGGCGGTGCAGGACCTGGCGCCCATCTATCAATCCAAGGAAGTCCGGCAGATCCACACCTACCTGGTGAAGGAGCACGGCCAAAAGGCCATGAGCGAGGCGGAGAAACAGCGCGACCGCCAGCTCGACCAGATGGCCCAGCAAGCGCAGGCGCTGGTCCGCGAGCGCCTTATCCTGCATTAATGTCTATACATTTCAGTTACTTGGCTAGCTCGCAGGATAAGTTGAGCGACGCGATCCTGAGCAAGCAAGTCACCCATTGCACGGGTATCGCGCGGCGCCAGCTGCCCTCAGCACCTGGCGCGCCAGATGCTGCTAGACCCCTCTGGACAGCACGATATCGAACACCCCGCGCCGCCCCTCGCCCTCTGCCTCCAGCGCGATGACGCTATCCGGGTGCGCGCTGGCCCAGGGGTCTTTGGCGATGAAGGGGTCACCGGCAAAGTACAGTTGCAGGGTCACCGGCACGTGCAGCGACTCCATCACCCGGAAGTGGATATGCGCCGGCCGTGTGATCCCGGCGTACTGTTCCAACCCCGGCAGGTTCGGCGGTACCGGATAGCGTCCGGGCATCACGGTCTCGATGCGGTAGCGACCCTGGGCGTCGGTGTAAAGCATGCCGCGTAGGTGGAAATTGCCCTTGTCGGTGAAGTTGCCGGGGGTCTGGGTGTCGTACTGGCCGGTACTGTTGGCCTGCCAGACTTCGACCAGGGCGTTGGCAATCGGCGTTCGGCAGTCCTCGCTGAGCACCGTACCGCTCACCACCAGCCGCTCGCCAGCCTCTTCCGGCCCGGCCAGTTTCGCCAGAAAAGGCGAGCCGAAGCGGTAGTAGGGACCGAGGATGTCGCCCGCCGTGGGTCGACAGACTTGCTGCGCCAGGGCCGGCGCGGCCAGTAAGCCTGCGCCGAGGACCGCACTGCCATAGAGAAAGCGACGCCGTGACAGGCCTGCGCCAAGCCTTTGCCGTTTGTCCACCTCGACCTCCTGGCCGGGGTCTGCCCCGGCATGCCAATCACCGCATCCCGTGGCAAGGACCCGGCCCGAATGCAATCAGTCTAGTTGGCGATCCAGCTGTCAGCGCGGCCGGACTTGTCAGCTGGACCGACGGCCATGCCAATCGCCTCGCCGGGATAACACCGACAGATCCATCGCCAATTCCGAGCTAAACGCCGTGCCGGTTCTGGCTGGCCTGGACAATGCGCTGGGCCGGCACCCGCAACTGGGTCAGCAGGTACTCGGCGAACGCCGGGGTGTAGCCCTGCAACTCGATCGCCTGCGCCATGCACTTCAACCAGGCATCGCTGCCGGCCTGGTCGATCGGCCACTGGGCGTGGAAGGCTGGTATCGAGATGGCGCCGTACTTCTCGCTGAACAGACGCGGCCCACCCAGCCAGCCGCTGAGGAAGCAGGCCAGCTTGTCCCGGGACACATCCAGGCTCTGCGGGTGCATGCGGCGCAACGCGGCCGCTTTCGGCAACTGGTCCATCAGCCGGTAGAAATCGTCGACCAGGCGACGCAGGCCGTCGATCCCCCCTGCGGCCTGGTAAGAGGCGTCACCGACGCCGAAAGGCGGATTGTTCATGGCAAGGGTCTCCGGGGAAAAACCACAGTGTACAAGGCTGCCGGGGGGCGCCCATCAATCGGGACCGGCGGCAGGTAGGGGATTTTTCGCCCCCGCCTACCAGTTGCGGAGATGCTCGGGCGCTATTGCTGGCATCGATACTTACCATCAGCCCAATGAAGTTCTCTTAAAAAACCTCGGGCGTACCATCTGCTCCACACCCAACCAACACCCCGGAGCACACCATCATGAAACGCCAACTCCTCCTCAGCGTTGCTTTCTCTGTACTGGCCGCCAACGTTTTTGCTGCGTCCTCCGCTCAGCCAGTTGTCGCCGAAGGCGGCTCGGATCGCCTGATTGAAAGCCGCATCGCCGAAGGTGGCTCGGATCGCCTGATCGACAGCCGCGTCGCCGAAGGTGGCTCGGATCGCCTGATCGACAGCCGCGTCGCCGAAGGTGGCTCGGACCGCCTGATCGACAGCCGCGTCGCCGAAGGTGGCTCGGACCGCCTGATCGACAGCCGCGTCGCCGAAGGTGGCTCGGACCGCCTGATCGACAGCCGCACCGCCTAAGGTGGCTCCGACTGTCTGAGCGAGAACACCGTATGACTAGATCAGAACTGCTGCCCACAATAAAGCCGGCCCAATCAGCCGGCTTTATTTTTGCCTGTCGATTCGACACCACAGAACAACGGGGACACGGCTTGCGTCAGCGCAACGACGAGGACGTTGAACCACGTGTAGCCGGCGCAAGGAAGGTTGAACCCGGCATTGCGAAATCACCAGCGCCCCGTGCCTAGCGACCCCCACCTAAAATGCCCGGGTGTTGCGGGCCAATCGATGCGCCAGGCAGCCCCACGCGACGCCTCCAATCCAGGCGCACGACCATCAACTAGGCGCCATGCAGCCAGAACCACAGCGGCACCGGGGCCACGGCGCAGGCCACCAGCGTGAGATAGCCATGGAAGGGGACTAACCTGCTCATGCCAACCACCAGTCCTATGCCACCGCCGCCTCCGATCAGAGCGTTGCCTGGCAGGTTGAGCAGTACGGCAATCGTCAGGTAGCGGTGCTCTAGCAAAAACGGCGCGACTGTCTTCGGGGCCTTGTCGTTGAGCAGCTTCAGGCGTGCTGCTGGATCGAGGGGTTCGAGCTGACGGACCAGGGCGCCGGCGCGATGGAGGTGCAGCCAGTCGAGCATATGCCACAACAACCTTGGCGGCAGGCTGCGCCCTACGGCAAAGCTGATCGACAGAGCCGCCAGCGTGCACAGGTAGATGAGTAGCGCACCCTTGCCGCCAAGCAGAAACATCAGCGCCAGACCAACCTCGATACCGGGCATGAACGGTGTGGCCATCAGCACCACGTAGAGCAGCGCGAACCCCAGCACCATGGCTTGCATCAAGGGCTCATGACGGGGAAAGAGCTGAAAGTTGGTCTGCCGCATCAGCCAGGAACCACCGACGTTCACTACCATCACCACCAGCACAAACAGGCTGATCTTCAGGTAACGCGCCCAGGGCAAGAGTGGCCGTGCCGGTTGCCTGGGTTCGATCATTGGCAGGTCTCCATGACGAGATTACTGTGGCGTTCGCAGCCCGACTATTCCTTCAGCGAACCCTCGAACCAGTATTCACGGCGGGTATCCCAGTACCAACGCTCCTTGGTCCAGACAAAAGTGGCTCGTGCTGTATTGCCCTCGACCACGCCCTGCCAGGCAATCTGACCATGGCTGGGACTGGTGGTGGTCGCCTCGAAGTAGATGCGTTCGCCGTCGACCCGGGTGGAGTATTCGCTGCTGCCGAAGTTATAGGGCTCGCAGGAGGCCGAGGTAAACAGGCCATCGGTGAAGATAAGTGCCTCCTCCTCGTCGGTCGCCAGCGAATTGCCCTTTTCGCCATTGCGGCCGATGAAGGTCTTACCGTCCAGAAGATGGGAAGGCTCATCGGCGTAGCTTGCAGTGGCCACCCAGGGCCCCACCATCACCGCAGCCAGCACGCATGCATACAAATGACCGTTCATTGGCAACCTCCGTTGACCACGCCGTCCCTGGATAGCAGGCTCGTGCGCGTGGAGCTTCTCCTTGGTCAGTCTAGCAAGGCACTGCAGTGCCCGCGCAACGCCAGCCGGGCGGTAGCCAACGCAAAAAAGCCTGCTGCCAGGGGGCCTGAGCCTGCGTCTGGCGCAGCAGTTTCGCGGGATAGTCAGCGCCGGGGCCAGCGGCAATTGTCGTGCGGGCGTACGGGAGCGCCCCTGCGCTTCTGCTGAGAGTGAAGAAAAACACCGCGTGATAATCGCTTGGACAGCCGCTTAGCGCAGCAAAACCCGTGGGTTAAGGGCAGGAGGAAGGGATGCCTGTCCTGGAAGCCATCAGCGCCGTCCCTGATTTACCCGCGGAAAAGATTCGGGGCACGCATAGCAAGCCCGGCCATTGCTGAACATGGCCGGGCTGGTCGTAGCTCGATCAGACCTTGTTGACCCTGCTCTTGATCGCGTCCTTGATGTCGCCCTTGATTTGCTGGGCCTTGCCTTTCACTTGCTGGGCAAGACCTTCGCCTTCGAGGCGGGGATTGTCGGTAGCCTTGCCGATACCTTCCTTCACTTTGCCGATGGCTTCGTTGGCATTGCCGGTGATCTTGTCTTTCGTGCTGCTCATGCCACACCTCAGTTCGATGGGTTACAGAGAGTGGAACACTGCGCGGCGCAATGGTTCTATTTTATCTGACGGGTGAATGGCTATTGCCTGCGACTTAGCTGGCCGGGCTGAGCATCTCGACCTGGCGAACCTCGAAGTCGCTGCGCAGGTAGTCCAGGCGCCGCTCATGGAAGCGCCGCATGTGCGGCAAGGCGCTGTGGATGGCCAGGTGCTCCTTCGATTGCCAGACCTCAACGAAGATGAACAGCGTCGGATCCTGCTGATCACGCAGCATGTGGTATTCGATGCAGCCCTCCTCCGCCCGGCTGGGCTCGACATAGGCGCGGAACAGCGCTTCAAACTCGGCGGCCTTTTCGGGCCGGGTGTGGGCATGCAGGATGAAGCCGTATCGGTCAGGCATGGTGGTACTCCAAGGCAGGATTCACTCACCTTACACTGGGTAAAGCCTCCTGATTCATGCCTTTCAAGCACATATCATTTGCTGCGCAGCCGCTGTTTCTCCGCAGCCGCAGCCCATAGCATGCCGCCATCCAATTGACCGAGGCCCATGCCATGAAAAAGATTCTGCTGCTCGACGGCGGTAAACAGTTCGCCCATTCCGAAGGCCGTTACAACGCCACCCTGCATGACGCCGCGCTGGCCGTTCTCGACCGCGCGGGCTGCGACCTGCAACAGACCCGGATCGATGCCGGCTTCGACCTCGCCGAGGAAGTGGCGAAATTCCTCTGGGCCGATGTGATCATCTATCAGATGCCGGGTTGGTGGATGGGCGCGCCCTGGACGGTGAAGAAGTACCTCGACGAAGTCTTCACCGCCGGCCATGGCAGCCTGTACGCCAACGATGGTCGCACCCGCGCGGACGCCTCGCAGAAGTACGGCAGCGGTGGCCTGCTCCAGGGCAAGCAGTACATGCTCTCGCTCACCTGGAATGCACCGCAGCAGGCCTTCGACGACCCGACGGACTTCTTCGCGGGCCAAGGCGTGGATGCGGTGTACTTGCCCTTCCACAAAGCCAACCAGTTCCTCGGCATGAGTCCGCTGGCAACCTTCCTCTGCGTCGACGTGATGAAGCGTCCGGCCATCGAGGCGGACGTCGCCCGTTACCAGCAACACCTGGCGCAGGTCCTCGCGCTAGCGGTTTGATCCGCCGAGAAGATCAGGGGACAACCCCAGCTTTTCACTGAGCAAGACGCGTGCGTTAAGGGTGGAGGACGGCATGCCTCCTGCGGGCTAGGCGCCCCAGATGCACTGCAACAGCCATGTCGCCCCGGAAATGGCCTGCCCCAGGGCCGACAACGCGATTGCTAGGGATTCACTTCAATTGGCTGGGTAGATCCGATCCAGAGTTGAAGATCCAGACGCATCCACCTGTGCGCGTTGCGCCGGGAAAAGCTGTCGCGCGGTGTCCACGAAGGGCGTGACGATCAAGCCGTAGAGCGTCAGGTAGCGATGGGAATCCTGCTCGGCGGTGCCAAAGCTGATGGTTTCCGGCTTGGCGTTGGTGACGTAGAGCGTGCCGAACATCCAGTCCCACAGCGACAGGTTGGTGCCGAAGTTCTTGTGGAAGTGCCGGGGCGCATCGCTGTGGTGGATCTGGTGCTGGGCCGGGCTATTCAGCACATGCTCGAGCAGCGGCCCGAACGACAGCCAGACATGGCTGTGGCGCAGGTTGGCCGCCAGCGCGCTGCAGATGAACACCAAGTAGGTCACACCGAACAGGGTGTAGCGGCTGATCTCACCGCCGCAGGCGTACCAGAAGGTCCCGGCGTAGGCGCCGAGGCAGATGGCGCTGGCCAGCTTGCCGACGAGCTTTTCGACAAAGTGCACCCGGCTCGCGGTCACCGGCACCAGCACGGGTGCCGAGTGATGGACCTTGTGGAACGCCCACAGCCAGCGGCAATGAAAGGCCCGGTGCGTCCAGTAATGGGTGAAGTCGCTGACCAGAAACACGCCCAGCCCGTAGAGCAGGGACAGCGAGAGGTTCTGCCCCAGCTGCGGGCGCGCGCCCCAGAGTGTGCTGAAAAAGGCCATGTAGTCGGCGGCGCGGAGGATATGCGGGTCGACCAGGCCGATGATCGGCAGCACCAGCGCCACTTTGAGGATGGCCCGCACGAAGTAGTAGCGATAATCCAGCAACGCCGAGCGATGGAAATTGACCCGACTGCCACCGATGAAGTGCCAGAACGAACGTGCGTCGGTCAGCCCGCGATGCCGCCTGAAGCGAAACAGGCCGTAGGCGACGCTGTAGGAGATGCCGAGAAACAGCAGGCCAAAGCGCCCGTTCAGATCGAAAATACCGGAAAACTGCTGGATTACCGGCTCGATCGCCAGCTCGCTCAGGCGGTCAGGGATAGGCGAGAGAATACCCACGGCAGATCGGCCTCGGTCAAAAGCCGCGAATTATAATTGCAATCGCAATCGTTCGCCAATGAGAACAGCTATCAGCCAGCACAACTACCAAGGCCTGCAGGGACTTACTGCCCTCGATCGTGTCCCGGGTCACTCATTGCCGAATTGCCGGGCCACGCCAAGCGCCCCTGGGAGTGGCTTGTGCAGGGCCGACTACCCGACTTCATTGGATAGCTTTCTCCACGTTTCAGTTGATGGACTCAGACAGCCTCAGGCTCTTGCCCCTTGGCTATAGTTTTAGAGTGGCGATCCGTCCACATTTCCGCACCGGGCGCTCTCGCAGCCCGATGTCCTGCAAAGGGACGTTGCTGCACTCCTGTCAGGAGGCTCTTATGTTATTCGCAGTCAGCTACCAGCTTCGCGCCAATACCACGGAGGAGTCACAGAGCCGTGCCCTCAAACTGTTCACCAACTGGACGCCGCCAGAAACTTATATATTCAAGGCCCATTACACCAATGCCGACGGCAGCGGTGGTTTAGCGCTGGTCGAGACGGACTCCGCCGCTGCGGCTCTGCAAGTGCATGGCGCCTGGGCACCATTTTTCGATTTCAAACTGGTGCCTATCATCGAGATCGACCAAGCCCTGCAAATTGGCTTCGCCAACGCCAAGTGGCGAGAGTCCGTGCAGTGAGGTGTACCTGAAGCGCAGCAGCGCACTCCTGCTTCCTGTCGGCACTTGTCGGCAGGGAGCGGGGATGCCGGCAGGCCATGGATGATTGCCACGAACGGTTACTTCACCAGCAGCGCAGTAGCTTGGCTGATTCACGCCACTCGGCGGCGGGCGGACAGCGTGCAGGTTCTGCATGCGCTGACCCTTGAGCCTGACCGCGCCAGATCCGGCGGCAACGGAACCTTCGCGGCTTTTCTGGCACTAACACCAGCCTCTCCTCCATAGTCGGGATACCCTGCCATGCGCCCCATCGTCCGCCTGCTTCTGCTGAGCACCGCTACCCTGTCGTTATCCGCCTGTTTCAATGATGCCCCGCCCGTTGATCTGGGCAGCCTGTGCACCTACAACACCGACCCCCAGGCGCAGCGCTGCAAAACCGGCCAGATGGCCTGGTTCCGTCCGGACCAGGGCAAGTTGATCACCGAAGAAATGGCCCTGAGCGTGGCCGCCGCCTATTGCGACTTCAACCATCAGGTGATGCACAACCGGGCCGGCGTGCTCTGCGTATTCACCGATCAGCGCCTGGATGTAGCCAAGTAAGCCCCCCACGCCGTGCCGCGTAGCGCAGCGACAACCCGCCAGCTCTTGTGCCTCTCGCAAATACCCGCGGTGCATTGCCTGCGGCGAGTGGCACCCTGCGAATCGCGGCTCGCTGCAGATTCCATGGACTATTCATAGAAGGGCAGCCCGGGCGGCGCTGTCGGGCCGGATACAACCTGCCCTAGGTAATGGCTGGATACCTCCCCCTATACTTACCGGGCATAATGGCCAGCATTAGTCGTTTTCCAGCGGCGCGTCCTTCACTCTTGTGCACGGAAGCCAATGCTTGCCACCAGCCTCGCCATCATCGCTGCGCTTCTGCTCGTTTTGCCGACACTGGTGTTGCTGCAGCGCCTGCGCCGGATAAAACAACAGCTGGCACAACATCGCGCCTTGCTCGACGCCCTGCCCGAGGGGCTGTTGCTGGTGAACCGCGACGGTCGCATCAGCGCGCATAACGCCGCGGCGGTAAGGCTGCTGGGCAACCCCACCGCAACGCTGCAAGGCACGCCGCTGCTGCGTTGGTTGCCAACGCCCGGTGAGCAAGCCACAACGCCTACTCGCCAGCACATCCTGCTGCCGGCGGATGGCAAGCAACAGATGGTGGATGTGAACCCAGTAGCGGTGGCCACGCACGGCCATGCCTTCGTGCTGACCCGCTCGACGTATCAGCACGACAATCCCGGTGAAGATGTCGAACGGTTCAAGCGCAGTCAGTACTTCGCCCGCATTGGTACCTGGGACTGGTCGATCGATACCGACAAGCTGTATTGGTCGGAGGCCATCTACGGCATGTTCGGCTTCGAGGCCGGTGAAGTAACCCCGACCTATGAGCTGTTCTGTAACTGCGTCCACCCGGATGACCGCGAACAAGTGCGGGCCGGCGAGCTGCAGTGCATTGCAACCGGCCACAACCATGACGAAGAGTATCGGGTGATCTGGCCTGACGGCAGCATCCACTGGCTGCGCGAAACCGGCAACGTGGTCAAGGATGCCAACGGCCAACCGATCAAGATGATGGGTGTGGTGCGCGACATCACCGAGGAGAAAGCCTCGGTCAGCCAGTTGGAAAAAATCGCCCGCCACGACCCACTGACCGGACTTCCCAACCGCTTGCTGCTGGAAGAGTTTTTAACCCAGGCACTGGTGCGCGCACGCAGCAACGCCACCAGGGTGGCCTTGGTATTTATCGACCTCAACGGTTTCAAGCAAATCAATGATGAATACGGGCATGCCGTTGGCGACCAATTATTGGTCAGCACGGCACAACGCTTACAGCAGACGCTGCGCGAATCCGACATGGTGGCAAGGCTCGGCGGCGATGAGTTTGTCGTGATCATCGAGGGCCTGGCACGCAGCAAGAGCCTGCACCAGGAGGCGCAGATAATCAGCGAGAAGATTCTGCAGCGACTGTCCCTGCCGCTCAGCCTCGGCAATGCCAGCCATCAGGTCGGCGCCAGTCTTGGCATTGCCATGTTTCCAGAGCACGGCTCGCACATCGACAGCCTCATCCACATTGCCGACCAGGCGATGTATGCGGCCAAGCGCAACGGCAATAATCAATATTGCCTGGGCATGCTGAGTACTGGCAAAGCCAGCCCTGCCTGCCCAACCCCCTAGTCGAGCAGACTGGCCGTGTCCGCACCCAGCAGATCGCACTGCCCATCCGGGAGGAACTGGGGCGCTGGCGCTATGAGTCACGCCGCTCTATAGATGATTGGTTTACTCAGCCGGACCATGTGCCGCGCGGGCCGTTAGCAGGCAAGCGCAACAGAGGACCTGCACGGCAAGGGCGTTATCGAGGTGCCCTTTCTGGGGTCAAATGAACCAGGGCTTCGCGGCCAAAGCCCCCCCTGTGCAATATATCCACCGAGTGCCGCCCTCGGCGTGTTCGCGTGCTGCGGCCGGCCCGATGCGCACATGGCGTGCTTGTCGGGCGCTCACCGCGATGTGGCCTAATCCTTGTCTTTGCTGACTTCGTGGCCAATTACGCCACCCACCACGGCGCCGGCACCCGTGCAGAGCACGCCACCACAGAGCAAGTTGCCCGCCACGCCACCAACGGCAGCCCCTGCGACTGTGCCCTTCTCTTGATGAGACATGCCGGAGCAGCCGCTCAGCCCTAAAGCGGAGAGCAGGATAGCGGTGGAAGCAAGTTTGAAAATGTCCATGGGTGATACTCCAGTGCAAAACCTTGTTGAAACACCTGGCGCTCGATTTGCTCACGCACAGGTAACGTTGCATTGTTCAGGGGATGGCGGCGAGCTGTCTGTACGCTAGCGAGCATAGAGCTCAACCCGCCGCGATTTGGCTGGTTCGGGCGCTGACGCTCAGCGAACGGCCATGACCGTGTGCAGGCAGGAGGCGTATGGTGGAAGTCACATCACACGAGGAGAAGACCCCATGTTCAAGGTCATGCGCCACGGCGAGAACCGCATCGACGTCGAATTTTCCGGCAAGCTCGACCGTGAAGAAATGCGCAGCGCACTGGATGAGCTGAGCCAGCAATCCGAAGGCATCGAGCACGGCCTGATGTTGTATCGAATCGGCGATTTTGCGCTGCCGACACTGGGCGCGGTGGCCGTCGAGTTGTCGCGTATTCCGCAACTGTTCCGTTTTGTGCGGCGCTTCGACCGCATGGCCGTGGTCGCCGGCAAGGAATGGGTGAGGAAAGCCAGCGAATTCGAGGGCGCGCTGATTCCGGGATTGCAGATCAAGGCCTTCGACCTGGGCCAGGAGGCACAAGCCGAAGCCTGGCTGCAGGGCTAGCAGCACCAGAAGTAGCAAAGGCTATGAGGCGGCGCGACCTTGCACGAGGTCCGCCCGCTCGCTTCGGCTGGCGGCGAATCAGCGCAGCCGGGATCCAGCGTCGCGAGAATGGATGGTGGCGACATACTGGGACGTGGCTTCGGGCATTGAGGCCGTTACCGCGCGGCGCACTACTCGATCCGATAACCAGCGACACATCATCGCCGGATCGCCGGATCGCCATGACTGCCAGTTGCCGCAGCCTAACGCGGGGTGCCGAACACCTGGGTCCAGTAGATGAGCGAATCGCTCTCGGGATTCACCGCGTAGGCGGCGCCCATCTCGGTGAAGTGCGGGTTCATGATGTTGGGGCAGTGGGACGGGCTGGCCAGCCAGCCGGCTACCGCCTGTGTCGCGCTGCCCTGGCCGGCGGCGATGTTTTCACCGATGCGCTGCCAGCGGTAGCCGGCCTGCTGGGCGCGCACGCCGGCTTGGCTGCCGCCTTTACTGGTATGGCTGAAGTAATTGCGCGCGGCCATGTCGCGACTGTGCGCCAGCGCGGAGTCGGCGAGTCGAGCATTCCAGGTTAGCGGCGCTGCCGCGGCGAACGCCTGAGCGCCGCAGTTCCTGGGGCTGGCGCGAGCCTGGTTGACCTGTTGCAGGATCGCCCGCCCGGCGTGCTGCCAGTCGCCCAAGTCACGGGATAGCAGAGGCTGGGCGAGTATCAGTTGCCAGGTCCTGTCCCTGTGCAAAACGCCGATCTCGCTGAATTGGGGATCCAGCAAGGGGCCGCAGTAGCGTTGCTTGAGCGCAGCCATCACGGCATTGACGTTAGTGAGTCCCGTCAGGGCAATCACCTGCACCCTGCCGGCCTGATAGCCGGCCCTCTTCAGTTCGCGCTGAAGTTGCGCCTCGGTAGCCACCAGCACCCGCGCCAACCTGCCATCTGCCGCAAGCGGGCCCAGTGTCGGAACCTGCCGGCCATCGCAGATTGGCGAGGCTTGGCGATACATGTTGATCAGCGTCAGCAGGGTCCGCGAATCGGAGGCCTGCGCCGTGGTGGCAGACAGCATGCCGAGCAACAGCAGCGCGACGCCGCGCAGACCGCAGCGGCGGACAAGGCTCCGGGGTGCGGACAAGGGTTCTCGTATCGCGACCATGGTGTCTGTGTTCACTTTGCGTGTATGCCTACTGGGTGGGCTGAACAGTCTGAGTGTAGACAACGCTGCTGGCGAAAAGGTCTCGGCTAGCTGCGCCTGTACCTGGCAGCGCTGCCTCGAACCGGATGCATCGACATGGGCCCACCCGCGCCTCGGGCACGCTGATCCTATTGCGGCGTGCCCAACAGCAGCGTCCAGTAGATGGCCGCATCGCTCTGCGGATTCAGCGCATAGGCGCCGCCCATTTCCGTGAAGTCCGGGTTCATGAGATTGAAGCAGTATGTGGGGCTGGCCAGCCAGCCGGCGACTGTCTGTTTTGCCGTGCCCTGCCCTGCGCCGATGTTTTCGCCGATCAATTGCCAGTCATAGCCATCGAGCACTGCGCGTGTACCCGCCAGGCTGCCGTCCTTGGCGCGGTGGCTGAAATAATTGTGCACGGCCATGTCGCGGCTGTGCGCCAGGGCAATTTGGCCGAGCGGCTCACTCCAGCGCAACGGCCCTACCGGACTCATTGCCTGGCTGCCACAGCGCTGCGATTTGGCGCGGGCGGCATTGACCAATTGCAGGAGTTCCTGACCCGCCACCTGCCAATCCGGCAGGCCGCTGGGCAGGAATGACCGGGCAAGGATCACCTGCCAGGTATTGGCCGTTCGCTGCACCCCGACCTCAGCGTATTGCACATCCAGCAACGAGGCGCAGTAGCGCTGTTTCAACACCTCTATCGCGGCGTTCACGCTGCCCGGCCCGGATAAGGTAATCACCTTTACCGTGGCCGGCTGATAGCCGACCCGCTGCAAGGCGTCCCGCAATTGCCCACTGGGCGCCAGCTGCACGCGGGCCAGGCGCTCGTCGGGCACCAGCGGGCCGGCGACCTCGCCTGGCTGGCCGGCGCAGGTCTGTGGCGATTCGCGGTATTGGTTGATCAGTGCGATCAGCTGCTGGCTGTCGCTGGCGGATGCCGATGCGCCAGCGAGCAGCGCAACCGTCGCCAGCGTGAGCAGTGTCAGGCGGTTGCGGCGCGCGCGACAGCCAGTGGAATGGGCGGCAAGGGGCATGGTTCGTGTCATACACGTCCTGGAGCTTGATGGCCTGGCTGGGCCGCTAGAATGATCGACCGGTTGCTCGGTGACACTGTACTGCAACTGGATTCAGCTTGAAGGCGCAAACCACCACCGCCGCTCAGTAAATCGAGCGTTACCCCTCATCTGCCAACACCCCAGCAGGGCAATATCAAAGGCGTGGCCGCTGGTCTGCGTAACGGTTCGCGCGCCTGCGCCGCCCTGCCTAACCCAGCTGGTCGATCATGACTGCATTGGTGTAAACCAAACTGCCGTCACTCGCCCGGTGCCCGACCAGATGAAATTGGCCGCGCTGATCCGCATTCAAATAGACGCGCCATTGGCAATCGGACAGGAGGCCACATTCCTCCGGCGTAGCCAACTCCATGCTGGCCATATCGGCATCGATCATGGCTTCTGCCTCGTGCGTCTTCTGCAAGCGCTCCTCGGCCTGTTCCAGGCGCAGATGATCGGGCTCACTGACGCGAAAATGGAAGCTGCCCACCGGCGTGGACTTTGTGGCGCCGCTGGCTTTGCACCAGCCTTCAATGGTCAAGGTATTCATGGCAAGACCTCCTGAAATGGATGCCTGGGGACCGTCATGCCCTCCTGTTCAATTTTAGACAACGGCTGAAAAGATATTGATCCGTTGTTACCGTACCGAGCGGTCCAGGCAGTCGCACTCCAAGCCCCGAACGCAGGCCTCGGAGTCCGGGAACATATTGCGCGGCGCGCTGCTCGCCAAGCAGCGCGATAGACGGCAAGGCATCACCCACACCAGCGGGCAAGCAGACGGCCTTATCCAGGGCAGCCGCTGGCCGGCGTTTGAATCCCGCGGTGATTACGGTAGGCTTTGCACCTTATTTGAAAAGGAGTCACCCCCATGGCCAAAGCCACTGCCCGTCACATCCTGGTTGCATCCGAAGCCAAGTGCCTCGAACTCAAAACCGCTATCGAAGGCGGTGCCGACTTCGCCCAGGTTGCCAAAGACAACTCCACCTGCCCGTCCAGCCGTAGCGGCGGCGACCTCGGTTCCTTCGGCCCGGGTCAGATGGTCAAGGAATTCGACACCGTGGTGTTCAGCGCCCCGATCAATGTCGTGCAAGGCCCGGTGAAAACCCAGTTCGGTTTCCACCTGCTCGAAGTCACCAGTCGTCAGGACTGAGCGTCTATGAAAAATCTCTCGCCTACTGCGACCGTCAGTAAACGGTCTCGTGACGGCGCTGGATATTTTCACACCCTCTGACAGTTTCGATCGTACCTGTGTTTTGCGCAGGTACGATCAGCCTCCTGCCCCCCTGGCCTCAGGCCTGCGCTTTGCCAATCACATCGTCTGCCCAACTCAAGGCCGCAACCACTGTCGGGAAACCGATGGTACTGGTGAGCGAGAGCAGCGCGTGGTGGATCTGCTCGGCAGTGGCTCCGGCTTCCAGCGCCCTGCGCACATGACTGTGCACCGCGCCCTCTGAGCGGATGGCCGCCGCGGCGCCAAGTTGCACCAGTTGAATGACCTGCCCCTCAAGCGGGCCGGCAAGTCGCACAGCCTTGCCCAACGCCTCGACCGCGTCGAAATAATCCGGGTGCTGCTTACGCAAGCGTTGATAGGTCTCGAGTTCTGTTTTCTTTTCCATGCAAGTTTCCTCGTGCTGGACGTATGCCGGATTTGCCCTTCGGCTCAGGCGCAATGGCTTTAGTCAGGGTAGTACCTTGGCGCGAAAGATCATCGATTACGGCCAGACGGCCGCCCGCCATACTGCACCTCGGGCCATGTCGACCCGCCGACGCTTTTCCAGCGCACCCGGTTACCAAGGACAGGCGTGGCTGATTGCGCTTGAGCGCTGGCTAGAGCATGACGCGGAGCGCGGACGAAGAAAGGCCCGCAGGACGCGGGCCAGGAAGGGAGTCAGGGTGTTAAAAGTGCGCACCTTAAATTTCAGTTGAACAAGATCTCGCCACGCGGCGTCTGCTCAATCGCGACGATAGTTGCGCTGATTGTGCTGATCGCGATCGCGATGGTTGCGTTGGTCACGGTGGTTACGCTGATCGCGATAGTCGCGATGGCCACGATTATTGCGATAGTCGCCACGAACCGGCACGGCCACGTAGCTAACCTGTTGTGGTGCGTAACCATGGCGATGATGCGAGTAGCGGCGCGGTGCGTAGTGCACCACCCGTTGCGGCTGGCGGTAATCATGGCGATGTCTATCGTCATGCGAATTATTGAGCGTAGAAACCAGCAGCGCGCCGACGGCCACGCCTGCGATGACGGGAACGACTTGGCTTCGCTCGAAAGCGGATGCACTGCCTGCCGCGACAAGACAACCGGCCAGTAGTACGACCTTGGAAATTCGACTCAGCATAAGTACCTCCTGGTATTCACGGGGACGTATTCCCCGACCTCCATCAAACAACGGATACGCGTCAGCTGAGGTCAGCCATGAGTAAGCCGAGGGTAAAGATCCAAGAATCGCAGCCACGACCCAGGCGATGCGCAGCGGCGCCGACTTGGCCTCCACGCGGCGACCTGGAGCCACCGGCTGCAAGGTTTGACCGGACGGCGCCAGTCACCTGAAAGCGGCCAGGGCGATTGCCGAAGCGAACTGAGAGCCCCCTCGATCAACGGAATAGGGTGGCGCTGGATAGACAGGTATACTCGCGCCCCACTTTTCCCTCGGCCGCAGCGGACCTTCCATGACCAGCACCCACTCGCCTGACCCAACGCTCGCCACTCAGGCTACCGATGGTGAACCCGCTACAGCCGCAACCAGCGAACCGACCGTGGTGAAGAAACCCGGCCTGGCAGGCTTTGCCTCGCTGTTCTCCGCCGCCGCAGACGCCTCGGCCAGAAACGACGGCCAGGCCTGGCACCAGAAAGGCAACAAGTCCGCTCACGAAAAGAAGATCGGTCCGGCACCGAATGGCACCCGCCGCTCCATGGGCAAGCGCTAACAGCCGAACGCCGCTCAAGCCAGGCGTAAACGCCCGTACAGCCAGCCGCCGCAGACGTTGATCAGCAGCCCGAGCATGACCAGGAGCGCGCCAAGCACTTGCAGCGCCCCCAGACGTTCGTCGAGCAGCAGCGCCGAAGATGTCAGCCCCACCACTGGCACCAGCAGCGAGAACGGCGCCACCTGGCTGACCGGGTAGCGCGACAGCAGCCGGCTCCACAGGCCATAGCCGAGAATGGTCGCGCCGAAAGCCAGGTAGATCAGCACCAGGATCGAATCCAGACTGATCCCACGCAGGGCGGCCTCGATCGCCTCGGGCCCTTCAACAAGCCAGGACAGCGCCAGGAATGGCAGTGGCGGCACCAGACTGCCCCACACCACCAGGCCAACCAGGTTCACCTTGCCCAGCTTGCGCGTGACGATATTGCCCAGCGCCCACATTGACGCCGCGCCAATGGTCAGGAAAAACCCGGCCAGGGTCATCAGCCGGTCGCCCTGCAGGCCAATCAGCAGCAAGCCTGCCGCCGCCACCAACAGGCCGAACAAATTGGCCAGGCGCAGGCGTTCGCCGAGAAACAGCGCGGCAAATAACAGGGTGAAGAAGGCCTGGGACTGCAACACCAGCGAAGCCAGGCCCGCCGGCATGCCCACCGACATGGCATAGAACAGAAAGGCGAACTGGCCCAGCGAGATGGTCAGCCCGTAAAGCAGCAGCCAGCGCAGCGGAATCTGCGGGCGCTTGATGAACAGAACCGCCGGGAAGGCTGCGAGCATGAAACGCAACGCCCCCAGCAACATCGGCGGCATGTCATGCAGGCCGATCTTGATCACTACAAAATTCAGCCCCCAGACGATGATCACTACCAGCGCCAACAGCAAATCCTTGGGCGACACGGCGCTTCCTCATCTTCACGGGTGAGCAGTCATTAGAGCAGCGACGGCCTATCGCCTCTATACACAGTCGCTGGACAAAATGGCCACACAGTCCGCTGTGCGCTTGCGGCGCTGGACGATCCTCAGCAAACCCCACAGACGCCATGCAGCAACGGCCTGCCCTCTGCTAACCTGCGCGCTTTTGCGCTGTGGCCTGGTTTTATGAGCCTGTCTGATTTTCTCCTGTTTGCCCTACCGGCGGTATTCCTCACCGGACTCTCCAAAGGCGGCTTCGGCGGCGCACTCGGCGGTATCGCAGTGCCGCTGCTGGCGTTGGCCAGCACGCCGAAGCAGGCGGCGGCCGTGATGCTGCCGATTCTCTGCCTGGCCGACCTGGTGGGGCTGAAGGCCTATTTCGGCAAGTGGGATATGGCTAACCTCAAGGTGATGATGCCCGGCGCGCTGATCGGCATCGGCATCGGCTGGCTGAGCTTCGAGCTGCTCAATGAAAACCTGATCGGCTTGCTGATCGGGATGATTGCCGTGTCCTTCGTGCTGCTGGGCCTGATCAACGGCAGCCAGTCGCCGCGCCCGCTGCACAGGGGTCGCGGCACCCTGCTCTCGACCTTGGCCGGCTTCACCAGTTTTGTCGCCCACGCCGGCGGCCCGCCGGTGATGATGCACCTGCTGCCGCAACAGCTCGACAAGGTGCGCTACGTTGCCACCATCAACCTGTTCTTCCTGCTGACCAACGCCCTGAAACTGATCCCCTATGCGGCCCTGGGCCAGTTCAGCGAGGAGAACCTGCTGTACAGCCTGATGCTTGCGCCTATCGTGCCGCTTGGTGTGTGGAGCGGCCTGTGGCTGCAGTCGCGGGTCAATCACACTTGGTTCTACCGTATAGCTCGCCTGGGAATGCTGTTGGCAGGCATTCAACTGATCTGGCGCAACCTCTAACCTGGGCGGACACAAGCCTGCTTTAGCCCAGGTCATAACGCGACTTGGACTAATGCAGGCTAAAGACTGGTGGACTACCGACGCTGCGACCCTCTCAGCGGAAGACGCTGGCTACAGCGTTCCCAGGTTTCGCCACTCGCAACGCTACGCACGGCTGGCATGCCCTTGAAGGCATGGCCCGCCGCCACTTGGCTGCGCTAATCAGCAACATCTGCTGACCGGCTATTTCACCAGCAGCACCGGCACCGACACCTCATGAATCACCCGCGAGGCCACCGAGCCCAGCAACAAGCCGGTGAAACTGCCCAGGCCACGCGTGCCCATCACCACGGTGTCGCACTGCAGGTGCTTGGTTATGAGGCCTATTTGCTCCGCCACATTGCCGAAGGCGGTGTGCTTCTCATGGGCTATTTTCGCCTCCTGCAACTGCGCGGCCGGCCACTCGAGCAGCTCAGTGGCGGCCAGTTGCAAGGACTGGCGCATATTGCTGATCATTTCATCATTGATGTATTCGCCATACAGCGCGGGTTCATGCTGCACGTTGAGCAGATGCACCTCCAGCGTTGCGGCATGCATGTGGGCAAAGTCGATCACGTACTGCAGGGCACGCTTCGAGCTGTCCGAACCATCGAAGGCAAGCAGTATCTTACGCATCACCAGTCTCCTCTTTCGCTTCATTTACAAGCATAGACCGGTGCCGCCTGCCGCATGTTCGGCGCAGATCTACTCGAGTGCCTACTTCACCAGCAGCACCGGCACCGACACTTCATGAACCACCCGCGTGGCCACAGAGCCCAGCAGCATGCCGGTGAAACTGCCCAGGCCGCGCGTGCCCATCACCACGGTGTCACAGCCCAGTTGATCGGCGAACTCGCTCACCAGTGCCGCCACGTTGCCGATCGCGGTGTGCGCCTTGTAGCGGATACCGGCGGCCTTTAAGTGATCGGCCGGCCACTCGAGGATTTCGGATGCGGTGGCCTGCAGTGACTGCTGCATTTGCTCGATGATCGCGCCAGTCACGTACTCGCCGTACAACACCGGCTCGTGCTGCACATTGAGCAAATGCACCTCCAGCGTCGCCGCATGATCACGGGCGAAGTCGATGACGTACTGTAGAGCACGCTTCGAACTGTCCGAGCCATCGAATGCAACCAATACCTTGCGCATAACCCGTCTCCTCTGCTGATTCACGACAAGCATAGACCAGCGCATCAGGCCGTCAGTTGCGCCAGGACAAGTTGGACGTTGTTCAGATCCCCCCGAGTGGCCTGCTCCTGGACGTTTTTCCCGGATCAAGCGGCTGCCAGTAGATTCCCGCCAGCGCTGGCGAAGGGGTCATGTCAATCAAAGGGTGTCAGGCGCCGGCGGAGCGATTAAAATCCGTGGTCTAACTCCGTAGCCTGGTTTTCTGCTGGCCGCCGCTCATCTGCACGTGGCCTCACCGGCAAGAACCTCACGGCCGGCTACTTACTCACCCGCACAGACCAAGAGAATCCGCATGGGCGCACAATGGAAAGCCAAACCTAGAGAAGCCGCCGCCAACGCCAGGGGCAAGATTTTCGGCCGCTTGGTGAAAGAAATCATGATCGCCGCGCGTAACGGCGCCGACCCGGACATGAACCCCAAGCTGCGCCTGGCCGTGCATCAGGCGAAAAAGGCCTCGATGCCCAAGGACACCCTGGACCGGGCGATCAAAAAAGGCGCGGGCTTGAGCGGTGAAACCGTCAACTTCGAACGCACCACCTATGAAGGCTTCGCGCCGCATCAGGTGCCGGTGATCGTCGAATGCCTGACCGATAACATCAACCGCACCGTGGCCGAGATCCGTGTGCTGTTCCGCAAGGGCCAGATGGGGGCTTCCGGCTCGGTGACCTGGGACTTCGACCACGTGGGCCTGATTGAAGCCTCCAGCGACAGCGGCGCCGACCCGGAACTGGCCGCCATCGAAGCCGGCGCCCAGGATTTCGAGCCAGCCGATGAGGGCAACACCCTGTTCATCACCGAGCTGACCGATCTCGACGCGGTGTGCCGCGCCCTGCCCGACCAGGGTTTCACGGTCAACTCGGCCAACCTGGGCTATCGACCGAAGAACCCGGTCACCGGCCTGAGCGACGCCGAAATGGAGGAAGTCGAAGCCTTCCTCGAGGCCATCGACGGCCACGACGACGTGCAGAATGTCTATGTCGGCCTGGCCGGCTAGGCGCAAGGCTCAGAGCCTGTCCGCGTAACACAGCGCCGAGCTGGGCTCGGCTCGGCGGTCCAGCTCCTCTTCGAGAAACTCGGCCAGCACCTGGGCGTTGTTCGACTGCGTCGCGCGGGCGGCGAACAACAGGGTCAGGGTATCTTGCTCGGCGATGTCCAGCAGCCCTTGCCAATATTCCGGGTGGCCGGCCAGTTCGCGCCGGTAGAGTTGGCGAAACTCGCCAAACCGATCGGGCGCGTGGCCAAATTGGCGACGCAATTCGGTGGATGGCGCCACCTCGCGCAGCCAGGCGTCCAGTTGCAAGGTTGCCTTGCTGCAACCGCGCGGCCATAGGCGGTCGACCAATACCCGCCGACCATCGGTTGCGGCCACTTCGTCGTATACCCGTTTGCACTGAATCATCAGACTCTGCCCTTGTGATCGCCCATGTGGCTGAGTACCGTGGCCGCTCTTGCCAGGAGAGCCGCGATGCACGCCAGTCGTATTTTATTGTTTGCCCTGTTACCGCTTTTTGCCAGTTGCCAGGTGTTCAGCGAAAAACCCAAGACCGATTCGGCGATACCCACCCGCCTGCAAGGCGAGCTGAGCCTGGATGCCGGCCAACTGCTGCTGCGCCCCTGCCAGGAGCAACGGCATTTCGTCATCACCAATGACGGCGCGACCAGCATCATGCGCGACGCGGCCGAACTGCTGGCCGACGGCCCCGGTCCGCTGTTTGCCGATCTGCGTGGCCAGTTGGCAGCCAGCCAGCGAACCGGCGTCGATGGCCAATTGACCCTTAGCCGCGTATACCGCCTGCAACGCGAAGGCCCGGGCTGCGATGACCCCAACTTCAAGCGCACCACCCTGCATGCCAGCGGCCAGGAGCCAGGCTGGAGCGTGACCGTCAGCAGCCAGGGCTTGGTTCTCAACCGCGCCGGCCAGGAACCGCTGGCCTTGCCCTATCTGGAAGAACAGTTGCCGGAAAACCGCCTCAACCTGACCAGTGAAGCCAACGGCCAACGCCTGGAGCTGTGGGCCGCGCCGCAACGCTGCGTCGACAGCATGAGCGGCGCCGTACAGCACCTGTCAGCCGAACTGCGCCTCAATGGTCAAGTGATGCGCGGCTGCGCCTACTTCGGCGGCGCGCGCGAGGATTGAGCAACCTGCCGCTGCTAGCGCTGGGCTGAAGCGCAGATGGATCCAGGCCAGTGCAGCGTGCCCCCTCCCGGCCCAATAGCGCTTATAATCGCCACCTTGTCTTAGCTGCCGGGTTGCCTCCGGCCCTGATCCTGGATTGCCTCATGCTGCGTATCACCGAACTCAAGCTGCCGCTCGACCACCCCGAAGAGGCCCTGCGCCCAGCCATAATCCAGCGCCTGGGGATAGGCGATGACGACCTGCTCGACTTCAATCTGTTCAAGCGCAGCTATGACGCCCGCAAGAAATCCAGCGAACTGCAGTTCATCTACACCATCGACTGCAGCCTGCGCGACGAATCGGCGCTGCTGGCCAAATTCGCCAACGACCACCACATAACCCCCGCGCCGAACATCGCCTATCAGCCGGTCGGCCAGGCGCCTGCAGGCCTCGAGGAGCGTCCGCTGGTGGTCGGTTTCGGCCCCTGCGGAATCTTCGCCGCGCTGATCCTCGCGCAAGCCGGGCTCAGGCCGATCGTGCTCGAACGCGGCACCGAAGTGCGCCAGCGCACCAAGGACACCTGGGATCTGTGGCGCAAGAACGTGCTCCACCCGGAATCCAACGTGCAGTTTGGCGAAGGCGGCGCCGGCACCTTCTCCGACGGCAAGCTGTACAGCCAGATCAAGGACCCCAAGCACCTGGGGCGCAAGGTCCTGCAGGAATTCGTCAAGGCCGGCGCACCCGAGGAAATCCTCTACGTCAGCAAACCGCACATCGGCACCTTCCGCCTGACCGGGGTGGTCGCCACCATGCGCGAGGAAATCAAGGCCCTGGGCGGCGAAGTACGCTTCCAGCAGCGAGTCAGCGATGTGCTGATCGAGGACGGTCAGTTACAGGGCGTGGTGCTCGACAGCGGCGAGCAACTGCGCAGCCGCCATGTGCTCCTGGCCCTGGGCCACAGCTCGCGCGACACCTTCCGCATGCTGCACAGTCGTGGCGTGTACATGGAGGCCAAGCCGTTCTCGGTGGGCTTTCGCATCGAGCACCCCCAGTCGCTGATCGACCGGGCGCGCCTGGGCAAGTACGCCGGCCACCCCAAGCTCGGCGCCGCCGACTACAAGCTGGTGCACCACGCCAGCAACGGCCGCTCGGTTTACAGCTTCTGCATGTGCCCGGGCGGCACCGTGGTCGCCGCCACCTCGGAACCCGAGCGCGTGGTGACCAACGGCATGAGTCAGTACTCGCGCAACGAACGCAACGCCAACGCCGGCATCGTCGTCGGCATCACCCCGGAGCAGGATTATCCGGGCGGCCCACTGGCCGGCATCGAGTTGCAGGAACGCCTGGAATCCCAGGCCTACCTGCTCGGTGGCAGCACCTACGAGGCGCCGGGGCAACTGGTTGGCGACTTCATCGCCGGCCGTCCCTCGACCACGCTCGGTAGTATCGAGCCGTCCTACAAGCCGGGCGTCAAGCTCGGCGACCTGGCGCTGGCCCTGCCGGACTTCGCCATCGAGGCGATCCGCGAAGCGCTGCCAGCCTTCGACAAGCAGATCAAGGGCTTCGCCATGGCTGACGCGGTACTCACCGGCATCGAGACGCGCACCTCCTCGCCGCTGCGCATCACCCGCGGCGCCGACTTGCAGAGCCTCAACGTCAAGGGCCTGTACCCGGCCGGCGAAGGCGCCGGTTATGCCGGCGGCATCCTCTCGGCCGGAGTCGACGGCATCCGCGTGGCCGAGGCGGTAGCGAAGGACATGCTGCGCAGCTGATGCCCTGCTCTGCTCAGTCGGCTGCAGCCTGAAAGCCGCGGTCAACCGCCAAGCCAAAAGGCCCATCAAATGATGGGCCTTTTGGCTTGGCGGTAGCGGGAACAGCGCCTTGTGACTCAATCGCGAGGATGAAAAAGGGATCCGCCCCTTTTTCACTTTTTTCCCAGCCAGACAACAGGGTTGATCCCTGAACGCTGGGCGCGCCGGAGAGCGATGATGGACAAGCTACGCGTTGTCCACCCTGCACGACCCTCGCCACCGCGCAACGTGGAAAATGGCGAAACCTTGTCCGCCGGGGATGTCCAGGCGACTTACTGACGGCAATTCTTCACCTTTCCCGTCCCCTCCTGGCCCGGATAGCCCCGACGCCCCAACGGACACGGCCCCAGCGTGCGGGGCCAGCGCTGCCAATCCCCAAACAGTATCGTGAAAATGCGCCAAATTGGTGCAGTTTCTTGTTGCGACCGTAAGACAAATACCACACTATCGAACAGCATTCCGCACACAACATGTGTGTGTGTGCGGATGCCCAATAACAATAATTCAAGGAATCCTTCCATGAGTACGCGCGTCACCCACTCCCTGCTCAGCCTCGCCCTTGGCGGTCTGCTCGCCGCCTCCAGCTCGCAGGCGGCTACCAGCCTGCGCATCTACAACTGGTCCGACTACATCGCTGAAGACACCGTCAGCAACTTCGAGAAAGAGTCGGGGACCCAGGTCACCTATGATGTTTTCGATAGCAACGAGACCCTCGAGGCCAAGCTGCTTTCCGGCAATTCCGGCTATGACATCGTGGTTCCCAGCGGGCATTTCCTGGCCAAGCAGATCAAGGCCGGCGCCTTTCAAAAGCTCGACAAGAGCAAGCTGCCGAACCTGAGCCACCTCGACCCGGTGCTGATGCAGCAGCTGCAGAAGGCCGATCCGGGCAACGAATACGCCATCCCGTACCTGTGGGGCACCAATGGCATCGGCTACAACGAAAAGAAGGTCAAGGAGATTCTGGGCGAAGATGCCCCTGTGGACTCCCTGGCCATGATCCTCGAGCCGAAATACGCCGAGAAGCTGGCCAAGTGCGGCATCGCCATGCTCGACTCCGGCGACGAACTTTTCCCGATGGTCCTGAACTACATCGGCCTGCCGTCGCAGAGCACCGAGCCGAAGGACTATGCCAAGGCAGTAGCCAAGCTGCTGGAAGTCCGCCCGTACATCAGCTATTTCCACTCCTCGCGCTATATCAGCGACCTGGCCAATGGCGATATCTGCGTGGCGATCGGCTATTCCGGCGACGTGCTGCAGGCAGCCGCCCGTGCCGAGGAGGCCACGAATGGCCTGGTGATCAAGTACAGCATTCCCAAGGAAGGGTCATCTCTGTGGTTCGACATGATGGCCATTCCGGCGGATGCCAACGCCCCCGAGGCAGCCACCCAGTTCATGAACTACATCATGCGCCCGGAGGTCATCGCCCCGATCACCAACTACGTGGTCTACGCCAACCCGAACAAGGACGCCTCCGCCCTGGTCGATGAAGCCATCACCAGCAATCCAGGCGTCTATCCGTCAGAAGACGTGCTCAAGCGTCTATGGGTCGCCGACGTGTTGCCGCACAAGACCCTGCGCGTCATTTCCCGCAGCTGGACCCAGGTCAAGACCGGCCATTAAAACCTGACCCCGGATGACGCGGCGGCTGCGGTGCACCGTCCGCGTCATCTCAGCTCAAGATCCGAATGGTTTCTCGAGCATCCACGCAGCGCCAGTCCAGCGGCCCTCGATTCGCCGAGCCATCCGAACAGCGCCCCGTTCGAAGGATCAGCCCTCGAAGCCAGCCGTGGGCAGCTCGCCCGGCAACGGCTCGCCACCTTCGGCGCAGGCCGCCACCGCGTCGATCAGCGGCGCCAGCTCGAAGCCCTGGGCCTGCAGCCAGTTCTGGTCGTAATAGGTGGTGGCATAGCGCTCGCCGCCATCGCAGAGAATCGCCACCAGCGAGCCCGATTCGCCGGCCGCGACCATGCGTTGCGCGACCAGCAGTGCGCCGATCAGGTTGGTCCCGCTGGAACCACCGACATGCCGGCCCAGGCGTCGCGCCAGGTAGTGCATGGCCGCCAGCGAGAGGGCGTCGGGCACCTTGCACATGGCGTCGATCACCGAGGGCAGGAAGGACGCCTCGACCCGCGGCCGGCCAATGCCTTCGATGCGCGAGCCGCAGTCCAGGGTCAGGCTGGCATCGCCGCTGCGGTAATAGTCGAAGAACACCGAGCGCTCGGCATCGGCGCACAGCACCCGGGTGGTGTGACGGCGGTAGCGCACATAACGGCCGAGGGTGGCCAGGGTGCCGCCGGTGCCGGGGCTGGACACCAGCCAGGTCGGCTCGGGAAAGCGCTCGCTGCGCATCTGTTGGAAAATCGATTCGGCGATGTTGTTGTTGGCGCGCCAGTCGGTGGCGCGCTCGGCGTAGGTGAACTGATCCATGAAGTGGCCGCCACGCTCACGCGCCAGCCGTTCGGACTCGGCGTAGATCTGCCGCGGATCGTCGACCAGATGGCTCTGGCCACCATAGAAGGCGATCTGCGCGATCTTCTCCGGCGAGGTGGATGCTGGCATCACCGCGATAAACGGCAGGCCCAGCAGGCCGGCGAAATAGGCCTCGGAAACGGCCGTGGAGCCGCTGGAGGCTTCGATCACCGGCGCGCCTGGCTTGAGCCAGCCATTGCACAGGGCATAGAGAAACAGCGAACGGGCCAGGCGATGCTTGAGGCTGCCGGTGGGATGGCTGGACTCGTCCTTGAAATACAGCTCGATGCCCGGCAGGCCAGGCAGCGCCAGGGGGATCAGGTGGGTATCGGCACTGCGCTGGAAATCCGCCTCGATGATGCGGATCGCCTCGCGCTCCCACAGCCTGCAATCACCCATCAGTACCTCCTCAATCCAGCACGCCAACCGGTACGGCTGGCGCATTGCGCCATTGACTCAGGGCCACACCGCCGAACACCAGCGCCGCAGCAAACAGTTGCAGGGTATTCAAGCGCTCGCCGAGCAGCAGCATGGCAAACACCAGGGTGAACAGCGGAATCAGGTTGGTAAAGCCCGACGCCTGGCTGGCTGGCAACTGGCTGACACCATAGTTGTACAAACCATAGGCGCCAACCGTCACCACCACCCCCAGGTAGGCCACAGCCAGCAAGCCCTGCGGCGAGATGCTCGCGGGCAGGGGTGCGCTGAGCAGCGCCAGCGGCAGGAAGAACAGGCTGCCGATAAACGCCTGCATCGCCGTCAGGATAAAGGCCGAATAGCGCGCGGACAGGTGCTTGAGCAGCAAGGTGTAGCCCATGGCGCAGAGCATGGCGAGCAGTTCGTAGAAGTTGCCGAGCAGCGGGTTGGGCGCGTGCAGGTCAGCATGGCCAGCCAGGCTCAGCCAGACCGCTCCCACTACCGCCAGGAGAAAGCCGGCCAGGGTGGTGCGGCTGATCCGCTCACGCAGGAAGACCAAGGCGCCCATGGCCACCAGCAACGGCAGCAGCGCAGTGATCATCCCGGCCTGCGCGGCACTGGTGTTCTGCAGCGCCAAGGCCTCGAAGATGAAGTACAGACAGGGCTCACAAGCGGCCAGACCGAGCAGGTACTTCCAGTCGCCAGCGCGGTAGCAGATGCGCCCGCGCCAGCGCCAGGCAAGCAGGAACACCAGGCTGCCGAGGGCCATGCGGGCGAAGATCACCCACAGCGGCGGCAGTTCGGCAAAGGCCCATTTCAGGGCGATGAAGGAGCTGCCCCACAGCGCCATGGCCACGACCAGGCAGACCACTGCCACTCCTCTACCCTGCCCGCTCATGTGCCACTCCCCGCAAAAGCCCGAGTGTAGTGAGGCCTGTGCGGTGCGAACAGATACAGTCAGGGGCACGAACTGTGCGCTTGGCAATGCTTGCGCAGGAGACAGGGGCATAGTGCGCAGGCAGGTTCCGGCCAGCGTCCGCCCTCCCGAGTGGCCCTGTGATCTGGAGTAATCCGCGATCCGTAGGCTGTCACTCGCCGGAGGCAGTGCACCAGGGGTTGACCGGCACGGCACAACGCTGACGGGCGTCGCGGCGCTCCAAACGGAACGCCGCGCCACTCGCCCTACTGCTCCCAGGGCCTGCCGCGGGTCTTGTCGCTCAGGCGCAGTTTCTGCTGCAGGGCGGCCTTGGCCAGCATATGGGCGCTGACCGGTGCGGTGATGAACAGAAACAGGGTGATCAGCAACTCGTGCAGGCTGATGCCGTCGCCACGGCTGCCGAAGTAGATCAGGGAGGCGATGACCATGCCGCCTACGCCCAGGGTGGTCGACTTGGTCGGCCCGTGCAGGCGCATGAAGAAGTCCGGCAGGCGGTACAGGCCAATGGCACCAACCAGGGCAAACAGGCTGCCAAGCAGCAGAAACAGGGCGACCAACGCTTCGATCCAGCTATGCATGACAATTCCCTACTCGATGATGTCGCCGCGCAGTAGGTATTTAGCCACCGCCACCGTGCCGATAAAGCCCATCACGGCGATCAGCAGCGCCGCTTCGAAATACAGATCCGAGCCCAGCCAGATACCAAACAGCACCAGCAAGGCGATGGCATTGATGTACAGGGTGTCCAGGGCCAGGATCCGGTCCGGCATATCGGGTCCCTTGATCAGGCGCGCCAGGGTCAGCATCAGGGCCAGGCCCATGATCGCCAGGCATAGCGGAATCACGTAGGCGAGCATGCGAATACCTCCAGCAGTGGTGCTTCGTAGCGGCGCTTGATCTGCTCGACCAAGGCGGCCTCGTCGTCCACATCCAGACCATGCACCAACAGGGTTTTGCGGTCGTCGCTCAAATCGGCGGAGACCGTCCCCGGGGTCAGGGAAATGATGCTGGCGAGCATGGTCAGGGCCAGTTCATCCTCCAGCAGCATGGGAATCTCGACAAAGGCCGGACGCAACCTGGCGCTGGGTCCCAGGATCAGCTTGGCTACCTGCAGGTTGGCGATGATGATATCTCCCAGTACCTGGAGGAAGAAAAAGCACAGCTTCAGTGGTTTGCGAATGCGCGGCGGGTTGATCCAGAACACCTGGGTCACCAGCGGAATCAGCCAGCCCAGCAGCGTACCAAGCAACCAGTGGCCCACGCTCAGCTCATTGACCAGCAGCAGCCAGACCAGCAGCAAGGTCAGGCTCAGCAGCGGATGGGGCAGCCAGCGACGGGCTTTCATGACGCACCTCCCGGCAGGATGATCTGGCGATACAACTGCAGGTCCAGCAACTGGTTGGCCGTGGCGTCGACATAGGCCAGCAGCGGCGCGGCCAGCCCAACCAGCAGCGGACTGAGCAGCAGCAGGCCGATGCAGGCCAGCAAACGCCCGGTGTCCAGTTCGGCGCTGTCCAACTGGCTCAGCCCGACCCGCCAGAACAAGGTGCTGCCGGCGCGACTGAGCGCGACCAAGGTGGCCAGGCCTCCGCCCAGCAGCACTGGCCAGAGGAACAGCGCCTGCAGGCCCGGTTCGACTGCCTGTAACAGCAGCAGCTTGCCGAAGAACCCCGACAGCGGCGGCAAGCCGGCCACACTGATCGCTCCAGCGAAGAACAGGGTCCCCAGCAGACGCGGATTTTGCAATGCCGGCCCCTGGATCAGCTGGGCGGCTTTCACCCCGCGCTGGCGCGCGATCAGGTCGGCCAGGAGGAACAGGCCACCGGCAATCCAGGTGCTGTGCAGCAGGTAGAACAAGGCAGCGGCCAGGGCTTGCGGCGTGCCCAGGGAAATCCCCGCCAGCACGGTGCCGACCGACACCACCACCAGGTAGGCGAGCAAGCCGTGCAGGCTGCTCGCCGCCAGCGCGCCGATGACGCCCAGGCTGATGGTCAACAGCGCTAATGGCCAGAGCCATTCCTGGGCCATGTTGGCCAGCATGCCGGCATCGTCACCGAAGATCAGCGTGTACACGCGCAGGATCGAGTACAAACCGATCTTGGTCATGATCGCGAACAGGGCCGCTACCGGCGCCGTGGCCGAGGCATATGCCCTGGGCAGCCAGAAATACAGCGGCAGGAACGCCGCCTTCAAGCCGAACACCACCAGCAGCAGCAGGCCGGCGGCCCCCAACAGTGGCGCCTGATCGGCTGTGGCGGCGGCGACCCGCACGGCCATGTCGGCCATGTTCAGGGTGCCGGTGATGCCATAGAGCACGCCGACTGCCAGCAGGAACAAGGCCGAACCGACCAGATTGAGGATCACGTAGTGCAAGCCCGCGCGCACCCGATCCGCGCCGCCGCCATGCAGCAACAGCGAATAGGAGGCAATCAACAGGATCTCGAAGAACACGAACAGGTTGAACAGGTCGCCGGTGAGAAAGGCGCCGTTGATGCCCATCAACTGGAACTGGAACAGCGCATGGAAATTGCGCCCGCGCTCGTCATCGCCGCGTGTCGCATAGAGCAGGGCAAAAAAGGCCAGCACCGCGGTGGCTACCAGCAGCAGCGCACTCAGCCGATCGAGCAGCAGGATGATGCCGAACGGTGCTTGCCAGTTGCCCAGGGCATAGACCTGCAGCACGCCCTGGTCGGCCTGCCACATCAGCCAGAAGCTCAGGGGCACCAGCACGGTGGCGCAGGCCAACGACAGGGTGCGCTTGACCGGCATGCTCAGCCGAGCACCGAACAGCAGCAGGCAGCCGATGAACATCGGCAGCAATACCGGCAGGATCAACCCGTGATTCATCGGGTGGACTCCCGGCCATCGACGTGGTCGGTTTGCATTTCGCCGACGCTGCGCAGCGCCAGCACCACCACGAAGGCGGTCATGGCGAAGCCAATCACGATGGCGGTCAGTACCAGTGCCTGCGGCAGCGGATCGGCATAGTCGGCGTTGGCGCCGATCACGGTGGTCACCCCGGTCTGCAGGCGACCCATGGCGAACAGGAACAGGTTGACCGCATAGGAGATCAGCGTCAGGCCCATCACCACCGGAAAGGTGCGCGCCCGCAGCAGCAGGTAAACACCGCTGGCGGTGAGAATGCCGAGGGCTCCGGCAAACAAAGCTTCCATCTCAAAGTACCTCTTGTCCGGCCTGATCCTGGGTCAGCTTGCCCAGGTTGGCGAGAATCAGCAGGGTCGCACCGACCACGGTCAGGTACACACCCAGGTCAAACAACATGGCAGTGGCCAGTTCGATCTCGCCGATCAACGGGATCTCGAAATGACCAAATGCCGAAGTCAGGAACGGCCGGTCGAACAGCCAACTGCCGAGCCCGGTAAGCCCGGCGATCAGCACCCCGGCCCCGGCCATGCGGTGATAGTTGAGCGGCAGCCGCGACTGGGTCCACTGCACGCCGCTGGCGACGTATTGCAGGATCAGCGCCACGGCGGTGACCAGGCCGGCAATGAAACCGCCGCCCGGCAGGTTGTGTCCACGCAGGAAGATGAACACCGAAATCAACAGGGCCATCGGCAACAACACCCGCGACAGAGTGACCAGGATCAACGGATGCCGATCACGCGCCCAGTTGCGGCCGTGTGTATCGGCGCGCGGCTGGAACAGGCGCAGGCCATCGAGCATGGCGTAGATGCCAACACCGGCAATCGCCAGCACGCTGATCTCGCCCAGGGTATCGAAGCCGCGGAAGTCCACCAGGATCACGTTGACCACGTTGCTGCCACCGCCGCCGGAAAGGCTGTTCTCCAGGAAGAAACTGGAAATGCTGTCATAGGGCCGGGTGAGGACGGCAAACACCAGGATCGCCACCATCAGCCCGAAGCCCACCGCCAGGATGAAATCGCGCAGTCCACGGATGCTGCTCGACTCGCTGCGCGTCTGCGCCGGCAGGAAGAACAGCGCCAGCATCAGCAGGACGATAGTCACCACCTCCACCGAGAGCTGGGTCAGGGCCAGATCCGGTGCCGAATAGCGGGCAAAGGCCAGTGCCACCATCAGGCCGACCACACTGAGCATCAGCAGCGACACCAGGCGTTGGCGATGAAACACCACCGTCGTCAACGCGGCCAGGGCCAGGATGCCCAATCCCAATGCGGTGATGCCATCGATCGGGGTCATTGCCAACGGGCCGGTAACTTGCGGCAAGGTGCTGAGCGCAAAGGTCACCACCAGCAACGCGCTGCCCAGTAGCAACCCCAGGTAATGCTGCAACGAACCGTTTTCCAGGCGTTTGGTGATCGCTACGCAAACCCGCACCAGCAGCAGCATGCCCTGCTCGAACAACAAGCGGGCATCCATGCTCGGCAGGCCGGAATACCAGCGGAATAACGGTTGACGGCATAAATACACGAGAATCCCGCCAAACAGGGCGATAAAGCTCATCAGCAGCGGCAGGTTGAAGCCATGCCAGATCGCCAGGCTGTATTCGGGCAGGTCCCCACCCAAGGTCGACGTCGCCGCCGCGGCGAGCAGCGGCGCCACCGTGTAGGCCGGCACGATACCAACCAGCAGACAGAGGAATACCAGGACTTCCACCGGCAGCTTCATGTAACGCGGCGGTTCATGGGGCGGGTACTTCGGCAGGTTGATCGGTTCGCCGTTGAAGAACACGTCATGGATAAAGCGCAGCGAGTAGGCCACCGAGAATACCCCGGCCAGGGTCGCCGTCGCCGGGATCACCCAGTTGAAGCTCCCGAGCAGGTGCTGGTTGAGGGTCTCACTGAAGAACATCTCCTTGCTCAGGAAGCCATTGAGCAAGGGCACCCCGGCCATCGCCGAGGCCGCGACCATCGCCAACATGGCGGTATGTGGCATGTATTTCCACATGCCGTTGATTCGGCGCATATCGCGGCTGCCGGTCTCATGGTCGATGATGCCCGCGGCCATGAACAGCGAAGCCTTGAAGGTCGCGTGATTGATGATATGGAACACCGCGGCCACCGTCGCCAGGCGGGTATCCAGGCCAAACAGCAGGGTAATCAGGCCCAGGTGACTGATGGTCGAGTAGGCCAGCAGGCCCTTGAGGTCGTGCTGAAACAGGGCCATGCAGGCGCCGACCAACAAAGTCACCAGACCGGTGATGCTGACCAGGTAGAACCACCATTCGGTGCCGGCCAACGCCGGGTACAGCCGCGCGAGCAGAAACACCCCGGCCTTGACCATGGTCGCCGAGTGCAGATAGGCCGAAACCGGCGTCGGCGCGGCCATCGCATGGGGCAACCAGAAGTGGAAGGGAAATTGCGCCGACTTGGTGAACACCCCGAGCAGCACCATCACCAGAGCCAAGGGGTAGAGTTCATGGGCACGGATTGCATCGCCGGCGGTGAGCACCTGCGACAGCTCGAAGCTGCCGACGATATGACCGATCAGCAAAATCCCCGCAAGCAGGGCCAGACCGCCGCCGCCGGTAATCGCCAGAGCCATGCGCGCACCCGTGCGAGCATCCGAACGACCACTCCAGAAGCCGATCAAGAGGAACGACGAGAGACTGGTCAGCTCCCAGAACATCAGCATCAGCAACAGGTTTTCCGATAGCACCACGCCGAGCATGGAACCCATGAACAGCAGCAGGAAAGCGTAGAAACGCCCCATCGGTTCCTGCTTCGTCAGGTAGTAACGGGCGTAGAGAATCACCAGCAGGCCAATGCCGAGAATCAGCAGGGCGAACAGAAAGCCCAGGCCATCCAGGCGCAGGCTCAGGTTCAGCCCCAGCGCCGGCAACCAGTTCAGCTGAACCTTGACCAACTCACCGGCAAACACCGACGATTGTTGCGACAGGAGCAGGAGCAAAGCCGCCAACGGCGCCAGTCCCGCCGCCACCGAGCAGGCTGAACGCCCCAATCGATCAGCCAACAGTGGCAGGATCATCCCCAAGAATGGCAAGGCGACAATAAGCGCAAGCGCCATACACAAAACCCCTTTTTTGCATGCCCGCCAGCCAAATCGTGGCCGACGGTTAGCGTCCAAACTGCTACGCCAGCCCATGACGCGGATTCACCGTCATGGGCTGGCGCGCCTTAATGTATCTGCAGGTCTACGCCTGCTGCATGATCTGAAAGGCCTGCGATCATTCCCAGGGAGCCCTCGCATGACTCAAGTGCCACTCGCCACCCCCCGCCAGAGCCAGCTAAGCCTTTGTCGGCGCAGGATTATTCCACGATTACCCTCGCCTATCGATACAGCGTTATAAATAGAAGTATTACTAAAATCGCAACCCGCGGGATTGTCTGACTGTAGCGGTTGCCAGGCAACAGCATAAAAGCCATTAAATGACGCGCACGAAAAAGCCGGATCAGCTGACGCCGATCCGGCTTGAACACGGGTTACGGGGCGACGCGGCTGGTGCCGTTGGCGGTCATGATCCGTACACGCTGACCAACCCGGAAGACCTGATTCTCTTCAACGGCCTGGACATAGGCGCGCATGGTGCCGTCATCTTCTCGCACGGTGATTTCGACACCCTGGGTACGGGTGAAGCCCTCTTCCGTGGCGGCACCGATCAAGCCGCCGGCGACTGCACCGATCACCGCCGCGACAGCACTGCCGCGACCGCCACCGACACCGCTACCAGCCACACCCCCGACCACCGCACCGGCACCAGCACCGATCGGCGTCCTGGTGCCTTCGATCTTCACCGGCCGCAGCGATTCGATAGTCCCCATGCGCACGGTTTGCACCGTGCGGGCTTCATCGCGCGAATAGGTGTCGCCCGTGAGACTGGACGCACAGCCACCCAGGATCAGAGCCAATGCAGTAAAAACTGTAACCAACGCAACAGGCTTACGCATGAGAACCGCCTCCGTTTGCAATATAGGGCTCATTAGACCGGCAAAGTCCGCAGCTGTCATCCTGCCCTCGGAAAAACCCTGCGCGACAACCTGCCTGCTTCAGTCAGCTTAGGCTATCGGTTAGGCTTCGCCGCAGGAGGGAACACCCATGGATTATTTCATCATCGCCAGCCTGACCTGCGCTGGGCTCTACTTCCACTGGTGGCTGTACGTGCGCATCAAGCGCTGGGCCGACCGCGACCTGGCCTTATCGATGGCAGGCAAGGACGCCGCGAAGAAGAATTATATGCTCCAGCGCCTTGCCGAAGCCCAGGCCGGCAAGGTCAAACGTCGTGAGCTGCACGCCTGGCTGGAACGCGCGGCCGCCGATTACCGCGCGCCCTGAGCGCTTGTGAAAATCTCGAGCGCCCTTCCGAGGACGCGTGCCGTGATCCGTTCGGAGCGCAGCGACAAACCGCCAACTTTTGTGCCGCTCCGATGAGCCCATCGGCGCACTGCCCAGGGCAAGTGCACCATGGGGATCACGGATTTTCTCAAGGTAACCGGACTGTAGGCGGCCGCAGCAGGCGCGAACTTTTCAGACGCGCGCGTAATCAGGGGGCCAGCCGCTCGCGGCTCCAGACATCGTTGTGCAGGCGATAGTCGAGGCGATCATGCAGACGACTGGCACGGCCCTGCCAGAACTCGACACGCTCGGCCAGCAGGCGATAACCGCCCCAATGTGGCGGACAGTGGGGCGCCTGATCGAGAAAGCGCTCTTCGACTTGCGCCAGCAAACGTTCCAGCTCGGCGCGGTCCTTGATCACCTGGCTCTGTGGCGAAGCCCAGGCGCCCAGGCGACTGCCCAGCGGACGCACCTGAAAATAGGCATCGGACTCGGCCGCGGTGACGCGTTCGACCCGTCCCTCGATGCGCACCTGGCGCTCCAGGGTCGGCCAGAAAAAGGTCATGGCCGCATAGGGCCTGGCGGCCAATTGCTCGCCTTTAGCACTGTCGTAGTTGCTGAAGAAGGTGAAACCACGCTCGTCCAAACCCTTGAGCAGCAGCACCCGACAATGCGGGCAACCCTCGGCATCTACAGTGGCCAGGGTCATGGTATTGGGCTCAACCGGCGGTTGCTCGGTCTTCAGCGCGTCGGCAAACCATTGCTTGAACAAGCTGTATGGCTCGCCAGGCGCCTGCGTTTCGCACAAGCCATCACGGGTGTAGTCGCGGCGCATATCGGCCAGGGTCTGGGTCATGACAAAGCCCTCTAGAACGGAGGCTGCCTAGCTTACCCGGACGCGCCGTACTTGGCTTGATCCAGAGCAAGTAACTACTTGCCGGTAACCGAGCTGGCACTGTCTTGCTGCTTGCTGCGGACTGCGACCAGCGCCGGCGTAGCGGCCGGAGCCGGCTGACTGTACTTGGCGACCAGCCCCTTCATGGTGCCCTTCGAGGTCAGCATGATTTCCACCCGCCGATTCAGTTCGCGACCCTCGACGCTGTCATTGGCCGCACGCGGCATGTCCGAGCCCATGCCTTTGACCATCAGGCGATTCTGCTTCAACCCGCTCAAGCGGAAAATCGCGGTAAAGGCCCGCGCCCGCTCATGACTGAGTTCGCGGTTGGCCGTAGCGACGCCACTGCTGTCGGCATGGCCGAGCACGAGCACGGCAACGCTCTGGTCGTTTTCCGCAAGTTTGGCAACCCGGCTGATCGGCCCAAGGGTCACTGGCAGCAGCATCAATGGACGGTCCGGATTGAAGCTGCCCAGCACCGGAGCGGTTACCACCAGCAGGTTCTCGCGCCGTTCCAACTCGAAGTGGCTGCCTTTGATCGCCTCCCGCACGCGCGGTTCGTAATCGTCCAGCCAGGCCTGGGTGACTTCCGGGTCGGGCATGGCAACCACTCGTGGCTGTTTGATCTTCTCAGAGCCGACACAACCGGCGAGAAGCAGACACAGGACGAAGGCGAGGGGTTTGTTGGCTAGCATCGGACACCTACTACGAAACAGTCAAAAGAAACCAGCGAAGGGCCGGCATAAGCACATAAAAACAAGCAAGCTGTGCCCGGAGTTTAGCCGAGCTTTCTACAAACAATCTGCCAATACCCGCGCAAGTTTCTGCGCTCGAGGGTCCATCAAGACGAACGGTCCTAGATTGTTGACCACGAAGCCAAATGCCACATCACGCTCCGGATCGGCGAAGCCGCTGGAACCACCCGCACCCGGGTGCCCGAAAGCTTGCGCGCCCATGCCATAGGTGGCATTGGCCACCCCGGGTTGATCAAGCATGCAGCCCAGACCGAAGCGCGTGCGGGTCAGCAGGGTCTTGTCATCACCGACACCATGCTCACGGGTCAGCTCATCGAGCAACTCGCTTTCCAGCAAGCGGCCATCGAGCAAACCGCTGTAAAAACCGGCAAGACTGCGTGCATTACCGTGACCGTTGGCCGCCGGTTGCTGCATTCGACGCCACTGCGGCTTATTAGTGCTGGTCATGATCGACGGCGGGTTGCTGAATGCCCGCGTAGTCATGGCGGTCGAATCGCTCATCATGACCTTGAGCAGGCGCTGGGCGGCGGCATCACCCATGCTGCCCTTGCCGCGGGAGATATGTGCCACGCGGTCGAAATCTTCATCGGCCAGACCGACATGAAAGTCCAGGCCCAGCGGTTTGGCGGTGCGCGCGACTATCGACTCACCCGGGCCGCAGCCTTCGACGCGCCGCAACAGTTCGCCAACCAGCCAGCCATAGGTGATGGGCGCATAGCCATGCCCCTCGCCGAGTGGCCACCAGGCTTCTTCGGCCGCCAGGGCGCTGGTCATCGCCTGCCAGTCGTACAAGGCCTCTGCCGGCAGCATCTGGTGCAACGCCGGCAACCCGGCCTGATGACTGAGCAAATGACGCAGGGTGATCCTGGCTTTGCCAGCGGCGGCGAACTCTGGCCAATACCGGGAAACGGGGGCGTCCAGTTCGAGTTTGCCCTCGCCGACCAGTTGCAAGGCGGTGACGGCGGCAAAGGTCTTGGTGCAGGAAAACAGGTTGAGGATGGTGTCGCTGTGCCAAGCCTGTTGGCCATCCTTATCGGCCACCCCGGCCCAGATATCCAGCACCGTCTCGCCGGCGATCTGCACGCAGAGCGCGGCACCACGCTCCTGTGGGTCGTCGAACAGGGCGGCGAAGGCGTCCTTGACCGCCTCGAACTTGAGGTCGAAATAGCCCTGTATCTGCACAAACGGCTCCTTGGTATGGGGAATGGGTGATCAGCCGCGCATTGTTCCAGCCCGGCATGCACTTGGGAACCCGGGCAGCCGGCTAACTGATCTCTCGCCGAAAGGGCGGTAGCGCATTGAGAATTGCCTTGCCATAACGCTGGGTCACCACTCGCCGGTCGAGCAAGGTAATGGTGCCGCGGTCGGCTTCGGTACGCAGCAAGCGCCCGCAGGCCTGGACCAGGCGCAGCGAGGCGTCGGGCACGGCGATCTCCATAAAGGGGTTGCCACCGCGCGCTTCGATCCACTCTGCAAGCGCCGCCTCCACCGGGTCATCCGGCACCGCGAAGGGGATTTTGGCGATCACCACATGCTCGCAGTAGGCGCCGGGCAGATCGACGCCTTCGGCGAAACTGGCCAAACCGAACAACACGCTGTCTTCGCCGCTGTCGACCCGCGCCTTGTGCTTGTTGAGGGTTTCCTGCTTGGACAGATTGCCCTGGATAAATACCCGCTTGCGCCAATCGCGCTCAAGCCCCTCGAACACGTCTTGCATCTGTTTACGCGAGGAGAACAACACCAGGGTGCCGCGCGAGCCTTCCACCAATGCTGGCAAATCGCGAATGATCGCTGCCGTGTGTGCCACCGCATCACGCGGATCGGCATTCAGGTTCGGCACCCGCAGAACGCCGGCATCGGCATGATGAAAAGGGCTCGGCACCACGGAGGTCACCGCCACCTTGGGCAGGCCGGCACGCATCCGATAGCGATCGAAGGTACCCAGCGCAGTCAGGGTTGCCGAGGTCACCAGGGCGCCATAGGCCACATTCCACAGATTGCGACGCAGGGTTTCGGCGGCCAGGATCGGGCTGGCATTGACCTCGATGTCGAACAGCGCACCGCTGTCGGCCAGGGTCAGCCAGCGCGCCATCGGCGGACTGTCTTCGGGGTCTTCGGCGGTGAAGGCCAGCCACAGCTCCCAGCTACCATGGGCACGCGCCAGCAGGCTGCCGAACAGCGGATACCACTCCTCGGCCTGGTGACTGGCGATGCCGATTGTGGCCTCGCCATCCATCGCTTCCTTGAGTTTTTCGGTCACTCCGGTGAACAGCTCGGACAGCTTGGAAAAACCCTTCTTCAACTCCGTTCCCAGCTCACGCAGGTGCTCCGGCACCTGACCGCCAACGAAACGATGACGCGGTCGTTCACGGCCCTGCATGTCTTCGCCGGGCTTGAACTCGGCCACCTGCTCGCAGGCGCTGAACATGAACTGCTGCTGGGTCTTGATCTCCCGCGCCAGCTCCGGAACCTGTTCGATCAAGCGCCCCAGATCACCCGGCAACGGGTGCTGGGCCAGCAGCTTGCTGAGGTTCTTCGCGGTCTGTTCCAGCCAATCGGCGGTCGAGCGCAAGCGGGTGAAATGGGCGAAGTGACCGATAGCCTTGTCCGGCAGATGGTGACCTTCGTCGAATACATAGAGGGTTTCCCGCGGGTCGGGCAGCACCGCGCCACCGCCCAGCGCCAGGTCGGCGAGCACCATGTCGTGGTTGGTGACGATCACATCGACCTTGCCCATGCCCTCGCGGGCCTTGTAGAAGGCGCACTGCTGGAAGTTCGGGCAATGCCGGCTGGTGCACTGGCTGTGGTCGGTGGTCAGCTGCGACCAACGCGCGTCCTCCAGCTCCTCGGGCCAGTTGTCGCGATCGCCATCCCATTTGTTGCCGGCGAGCTTTTCCATCATGACCACGAACAGTTTCTGACTCTGCTCGTCGACGTCGATACGGAAGCCTTCTTCCTCGAACAACTGGGCGGTGGCACTTTGCGCCTGGCCTTCCTGCAACAGCATGTCGAGCTTGGACAGGCACAGGTAGCGGCCCCGGCCCTTGGCCAGGGCGAAGCTGAAGCTCAGACCACTGTTGCGCATCAGGTCGGGCAGATCCTTGTGGACGATCTGCTCCTGCAGGGCCACTGTCGCGGTGGCTATCACCAGACGCTTGCCGGCAGCCTTGGCCACGGGAATCGCCGCCAGGCAGTAGGCCACTGTCTTGCCGGTGCCAGTACCGGCTTCTACCGCCACCACGGCCGGCTCACCCTCACGCCGGCCTTCCCCGTCGACCTTGATCGCCCCCAGCACCTTGGCGATGTCGGCGATCATCAGCCGTTGGCCATAGCGCGGCTTGAGCGACTTGGCTTCGAGAAAACGCGTGTAGGCGCCCTGGATCTGGGACTTGAGTTCGGTACTGAGCATGGGATCTGGACGTGGGGTCTGGGCGCGAAAAGGCTGGATAAATTTTCAGTGTCTTGCAACGGCCGCTATCATAGCGCGCTAATCGATAATGCGCAGAACCCGGACTGGAGTTTTACATGACACCTTACGCTGTGACCTACGCCCTGCATCTGCTCGCCGCACTCGCATGGGTCGGCGGCATGTTCTTCGCCTGGATGATCCTGCGCCCTGCCGCCGTCAGCGCACTAGAGGCGCCGGCTCGCTTGAAACTGTGGCTCGAGGTATTTCAGCGCTTCTTCTACTGGGTCTGGGCGGCCGTGATAGTGCTGCCGATCACCGGCGTGGTCATGCTCAACCTGCGCTTTGCCGGCTTCGAGGCCGCGCCGCGCTATGTCCACATCATGATTGGCCTGTATATCGCCATGCTCGCGCTGTTTCTCCGTGTACAGGCGCTGCAACTGCCTGAACTGCGTCGCGCGGTGGCCGCTGAAGACTGGCCGAGCGGCGGTGCCGTGCTCGGGCGAATTCGCCGCCTGGTGGGAATCAACCTGATTCTGGGTCTGGGCCTGATCAGCATCGCGGCCACCCGCCCAGGCTTTTGAGGGCGAGCCAGGAGCGCATTACGCTCCTGGCCTTGGAGCCGCTGAGTTAAAAGCGCACTACATCCAGATTGCCTGCCGCCCCTGCAATGCCTGATTGGCCGGACTGACCGGAGCGCCCATCACGGGCATGCGAAGTGCTGTACAGCCAGCAGCCCTTGCTCGCGCCACCAGCCCCAGCGTTTCCGCCATTGCCGGCAGAGCCACCAGCGCCGCCATCGAGGCGCACCTGCAACCGCTCCAGAGGAAAGTCCAGCGGCACCTCCAGGCGCACTTGCCCACCCCTGGCTCCGGCCTGGCCATCGCCGCCGCGCAACCCATCATGGCCGCGACTGGCCTGACCCCAGGCACAGCCGCCCGGCTTGCCATCCGCACCATCCAGACCGGAGTAACCTGGCGCACCCATGCCACCTCGGGCATCGACCAGGAGGGCCTCGGTTACCACACCCACAAGGCGAAGGCTCAGCGTCCGACCCGGCAATGCCGGCTGCAGGAACGATCCCGGGGCACCACGCACGCTGATCTGCGCGCCGGCAGCGACCTCACCGCTGCCCACGTCGAGACGAAATGGCTGCTCGCCAGGTGCAATGGCAATTCGCGCGTCACGTCCCAGGCGCAGTTCCGCGACATGCATGTCAGTCAGCCCGGACGGAATCAGCAAGGTGCCATGATCTGCGATGTGCAAGCGCTCCACCTGCAACACATGGGTTGTCGCGGGCAATCGCAGCATGGTATGCGACTGCACCTCGATCAGGCTCTGCGCCAGTGCCAGCGGGCTGCAGAGTGCGGCCAATAGCAACAGGCTACGCATGCTCGACCTCCACCTGCGCCAGGGGCGCGCTCACCAGCTGCGCCGGTGCCAACGACAATCCCTGCAAGTGAAAGATGCCGAACAGTAATATCTGTACGCGCTCGAGACCCAGCCGAGTACGCCCGTTCACACGCTCATTGAATAGCCACAACTCCAATCCGTGGATCAATACAAGCAAAGCGCCCGCCATATTCAGCAACAGTGCAAAAGGTTGCGCGAACGGATTGATCAGATTGGCCAAGACCACGCCCCAAAATAATGCGGTCAGCACTTTCCCCAACCCCAACAAGATTTTCATGTTCGCCCCTGGCAGCTGTTTGTTCTGCGGCACCTTAACTGCTTTGCGCCAGGCTAGCAAAAAGTGCAGCGGCCTCCGCCGCGCCAGATACATGGCCGATCAAAGATCGGCCCGTATCAGGTAACGTCGGCTACGGCAGCGCTTCGACCGCGGCTTCGACCCTTCGGTTGATCGCGCGTCCAGACTCGGTGTCGTTATCGGCAACAGGGCGTGATTCGCCGTAACCTACAGCCGATACCCGGTTGGTTTCGATACCATGCTGCTCGACCAGTATGTCGCGCACCGCATTGGCACGCCGCTCGGACAAGCCTTGATTATAGGCATCGGAGCCGATGGCATCGGTGTGCCCCTCGACAACCGTAGTGGTCTGCGGATACTGCGTCATGAAGTCAGCGAGACTTTTGATGTCGGCCTGACTGCCTTCCTTGACGACCGACTTGTCAAAGTCGAACTTGACGTCCAACTCGACGCGAACCGGCACTACAGGCTCATCAGGCTCCATCGCTTGCGCTGGACTCGCATACTCCGTGTATGGGCAGCCATTGTGGCGCACCGAAGTATTGGGTGGTGTACCGGGACAACGGTCGCGACGATCAAACACGCCATCGCCATCCTCATCACCGTCCTGGGCATAGCAAATAAGGCTGCCTATGACCGCTCCGGCCACGGCACCGCCTGCTGCCCAAGCCGAACTCTCGATTGCGCCTAGGCCACCACCGGCCAGGCCTCCAATCGCAGTGCACAAGGGCCAGTTCCCTTGGTTGAGTACTGCGTCTCCCGTACTGGAAGTCGTGACGCAACCAGAAAGAATACTACTGGCCAAGAGAAGGGGGAAAGCAACTCTGAAGAGTCTGGTTCTCATGGTGTATCTCCTGTATTACCAGCAGCACGCCGGTAACACAGGAGTTAAGCGCACCCTCTGGATAGTACAAGTGCACCCTCCGTGAGGGTGCACATGGCTACAGTTAAGGCCGTGCCTCGACTTCAGCCTCAACTCGACGGTTGATTGCCCGACCTTCAGCAGTCGAGTTGTCAGCGACCGGTCGAGTTTCGCCATAACCTACTGAGTTGACGCGACTACCTGCCACACCATACTGGTTGACCAGCACATCGCGAACAGCGTTGGCACGACGCTCGGACAGACCCTGGTTGTAAGTGTCGGTACCGACGGAGTCGGTATGCCCTTCAACCACGGTGGTGGTTTGCGGGTATTGCGCCATGAAGTCTGCAAGGTTTTTGATGTCGGCAAAACTGCCTTCTTTCACTTGAGCCTTGTCGAAATCGAATTTCACATCCAGTTCGACTCGAACAGCTTCTGCGACGGGTTCAGGCATGACAGGCTCCTCGACCATCACCTCCTCTACCATCGCCATTTCTTCTTCCTCGCCGGCGCCATGCACCCAGCAATAGGCCGCCGCCATGCCGGCACCGACCAACGCGCCGCCACCCGCCCAGGTCGAACTCTCGATAGCGCCCAGTGCCGCGCCGCCCACACCACCAACTGCCGCACACATCGGCCAATCGGTTTTTTGCAAACCGGCGCAACCCGTCAAGAAACTTGTCGTCAAAATTAGGGGTACCGCTTTCCTTATGATGCTCATATGCATATCTCCAGTAGGGATCGGACGAAAACCGACACTTATGGATTAAAGACCTCTGCTTTAGAATTCGCCAGACTTCATTTAAATACTCTAAAAATCATCGGCTCTAGGCCTTCACGCAGCCGCGCGTTAGTCTTTTCGGAACCGATCGAGGATTATCGATGACCGCGAGCATTAGTTCCCGCACGCCACAACAAGCGCTAGCCGCTCTACTGGAGCGTTACGCACCCAGCCGCCTGCTGTTGATAGGCGCCAGCGAACTGCCGGCGCTGGACGCTTTCAGGGCCGCACATGCCGATTGCCAAGTCGCCCATGCCGCCGCAGGCACCTTGCCGGCGGAACTGGCCGCTCAACGATTCGACCTGGCGCTGGTCGTCGACTGCCTCGAACACCTGCCCAAGCGAACCGGGCTGGAGCTGCTCGGAGGCATCCGCAACCTGAATGCCAGTCGCCTGGCCGTGCTGGTCGACCTGCAGGCCTGCGCCTGGCAGGACACCGATTTCTTCGCCCTGGCCCTGCAAGCCAGCGAGCGCTTTCAGCGAGGCGAACAGACCCTGAGCCTGTTCACCTACGACCTGCTCGACTACAAGCAGGTGCCCGCCTGGCTGAATGCCAAGTTCTGGGCCAACCCGGAAAATTTTGGCAAATACTGGTGGTGAACCACATGCACACAGTCAACGCCGTTCCGCCAAGCTGCCCTTGCGGCAGTGGCGACTCACTCAGCGAGTGCTGCGGTCGCTACCATGCGGGGCTGCCGGCGCCGAGCGCCGAAATACTCATGCGCTCCCGCTACAGCGCCTATGTACTGGGACTGGTTGATTACCTCCTGGCGACTACCCTGGTGGCTCAACAGCCGGGCCTGGATCGCGCCGCTATCAGTGCCTGGAGCCTGCACAGCACCTGGCTTAGCCTCAACGTCGAGACCTCTGAAGTACTGGGCGGCGAGCCGGAGCATGCTTTCGTGACCTTTACCGCCCGCTGGCACGATGACAGCGGCGAACATGCCCACCGCGAACGCTCCGCCTTCGTCCAGCACAAGGGCCATTGGTACTTTATTGACCCTACGGTCGCGCTACAGGCTGGCCGCAATGACCCCTGCCCTTGCGGCAGCGGACAGAAATTCAAGAAATGCTGCGCGGGATTTGTCTGAAAAAAAACGCAGCAGACCGGTTCATCCGGGTACAACGGCGATGCCGTTGCGCTCATTGAGCGGCTCACCCGTTTGCTCCACACAAGGTGCTCGGCGCGTCGCGCTGGAATAACGCGACGGTGGTGCTGCCGGCTGCAGATCCACGCGCATTTCAACCGCGCGCAGCAAAGCCCGTACTAGCCTTCGGTGAACGGCTCTGTGCGCCTGCCGGGTGCTGCGACAAGGTCGGGAGCAATCCCGACCTAGGCCTATTCCTGTAATTTCAGATGGGAAATATCCGGAGGTGGCGGCGCCGGTGCGGGCTTTATCTCACCCATGTCGCTACCGGCAGGCGCCAGACTGAATTGCGACAGATCGACAGGCGGTGCTTGCGGCGCAGGCTTCTCATCCTGCAAGTCCTCACCAAGCGGGGCGATTCCAAAATCCGGCGCATCAACCTCGGAGAACGCCGCCATGTACTCATCGCGCGGCAGCACTTTCAGCCGCTTGCCGACAGGCGCATCCGCCGCTGCCGCAGGCACAACCCCTTCGGCGGCGGGCGGCGCTGCCAACTCGATCTCCTCCGCCATGTCCCTCACTTCGACCTGAGCACCGGCGCGCAGCAAGGTGCTGCGGTATTTTTCCGCGCCCGCTGCATCCAGGTTGTTCTTGATCACAATGCGCCGACCGGAAAACAGCAAGGCAATACGCTGAGCATCAGCCTGGAACAACTTGGCCAGATTAGCTTGCACCGACTCCAGTTGCGCCCCCGGCACTAACTGGCCGGTGAAGGCGATCTCATAACGAACCATGGTCACTCTCCTGTCTTCATCAGCGCCCAGTATGGCGCAGGCTTGTACCCGCAGAGGCCGTAAAACCATCGAATGCTGTCGCGGCGCCGCCTCCAGACGTTAGCGGCCAGCCGCATGGGGGATGGCCCGGCAGGCGGGCGTTACTTCACAATCTCGCACAACACGTTGCAGCGAAGCACGTGCTTGTTACACTGACGCGTCCTTTGGAGTATGAAATGTTTTCCCAGGCGCTAACTATAAGAACTCTCAGCCTATTGATGTTGTTCGGCCTATTTTCCAGCATCGGTGGATGTTCCACCTGGATGAGCGGGGGATTCAAGGATCCGGATGTCAGCTTGGTCAAAGTCGAAGTCATCAGGGCCAAGTTGCTGGAGCAGCAGTTCGTCCTGCGTTTTCGCATCGACAACCCCAACAGCATGAGCCTGCCGGTGCGCGGCCTGGATTATCGGGTGCACCTCAACGAGGTGAAACTGGCAGAAGGCGAAACCAATACCTGGTTCACGGTTCCGGCCCATGGTCACCATGTGTTCGATGTCCCGGTGCGCACCAACCTCTGGCGGCACCTACGACAAATCGTCAAATTGCTTGAGCGACCCGAAGAGCCGATCCGCTATCGCCTCGAAGGTCAGGTAAAAACTGGCTTGATGTTCGGGCGCAGCGTGCACATGTCGCGTAATGGCGAGATAATCCCCGGCGATTTCATTCCTGAGTAAATGCACATGAACCAACAAGCCCACGTACACGGTCCCGACTGCAACCACGCCGAGCCTGATCATGACCACGATCACGATCACGATCACGGTCACGTGCATGGCCCGGACTGCAACCATGCTCACCAGGAGCCGGTGCGCAACACCCTGAAAGATGTCGGTCGCAACGACCCCTGCCCGTGCGGTAGCCAGAAGAAGTTCAAGAAATGCCACGGTGCTTGATGTGCCCATGAGCACCTTGAATCTACTGCTTCTGTTGGCCGGCGCCCTGCTGGTGACGGCCCTTGCGCTGTATGCCTTGCTGCTGTGGCGCCGAGTCTGGGCGCAACGGCGCAACGTGGCGCAGGCAGAAAACCAGCGCCGTGAACGTCTGGCTGGCGACTTGCAGGTGCTCGCCAGCAGCCTGCTCGATAGCCAGCTGCCATTGATCGAAGGCGCTATTCGGATCAAGGTGCTGCTGGACAACTACGACACTGCGCTCAGCCAGGACAGTCGCTGCCAGGTGTTTCACCTGCTGTTCGAAGCCACCGCCCAGGTGCCGACCCATGCGAACTGGAAGGCACTGGACCCGAGCGAGCGGCGCCAGCACGAAAAACGCTTCAATGAACTGGAACTGCAGCACAAGGCTGCCGCTCGCACAGCCGCGCGCTGGCTGCTCGACGAAGGCCTGAAGCAACCCGGCAACTGACCCTGGCAGGCTTTCAGGGGTTGGCCGGCACTTTCTCCACCGATCTTTCCTGTCCTGCGTTCTGCAAGGAGCTCGCCGCATGCTATCGCGCGCATTCCGTCCCATGGCCCATCTGGGCCTCGCCGCCACCCTTGCTAGCGGCTTGGCGTTAAGCGGCTGCCAGTCGATTCTCGACAGCCGTTACCGCGATAGCCTGCAGCCGGACCAAGGCAGCGTGCGCATTCAGGGCCTGGCACAAACCGTTGTGGTGCGACGCAATGCCCTGGGCATGCCGCTGATCGAAACCAACACCTTCCACGACGCGCTGTTCGCCCTGGGCTATGTGCATGCCAGCGACCGCCTCAGCCAGATGGTCGGCCTGCGCCTGATGGCCGAAGGCCGATTGGCGGAGATGGCAGGCCCCGGCGTACTGGAAATCGATCGCCTGATGCGCGCGGTCAACCTGAAAAAAAGTGCCGCAGTGCTCTACGACAGCGCCTCGCCACGAATGAAGAAGTTCTTCGAGGTATACGCCCGCGGCGTCAATGCCTACCTGTTCCGCTATCGCGACAAGCTGCCGATGGACCTGGCCCAATCCGGCTATCGGCCGCCCTACTGGAAAGCCGAAGACTCGGTGCTGGTGTTCTGCCTGCTGAATTTCGGCCTGGCGGTCAACCTGCAGGAAGAAATCGCCGCACTGGTGCTGGCGCAGAAAGTCGGCAGCGACCAACTCGCCTGGCTGCTGCCCACCTACCCGAACGAACCGCTACCGTTCGATGAGGCCGAAAAACTCAAGGGTTTGACCCTGAGCGGACAAGTCCCCGGCCTGGCCGCCATCAAGAATGCCGCCAGCCAACTCGCCAGCGCTCACATGCTCGGCGTCGCAGCATCGAATAACTGGGCCATTGCCCCACAGAACAGCCGGAGCGGCAAAAGCCTGCTGGCCAACGACACCCACCTGCCACTGGCGATGCCATCGGCGTGGAACTTCGTCCAGATCCGCTCACCGAAATTCCAGGCCGCGGGCGTGTCGATTGCCGGTGTGCCGGCCATCGTCGCAGGGTTCAACGGCAAGCTCGGCTGGGGCATGACCATGGTCATGGGCGACAACCAGGACCTGTTCCTGGAGAAAATCCAACGCCGAGGCAACCGCCTCTATTATCAGGCCGAGGGCAAATGGCTGCCCGCCCGGGAGCGCCAGGAGACCTTCTTCATCAAGGGTCAGCGACCGATCCGCGAAACCATCTTCGAGACCCGTCACGGGCCGCTGCTCAATTCGGTACTGGGCGAACGCAAGCACCCTTTCCAGCCCTTGCAGCTGGGCAGCGGTTACGGCCTGGCCCTGCAGACCAGCCAATTCGAGACGGACCAGAGCCTCGATGCGCTATTCGATCTGTCCCGCGCGCAGTCGGTAGAGCAAGCCTTCGAAGCCACCCGTGAAGTGCGAGCCATGCCACTGAACATCGTCTTCGCCGACGCCCAGCACATCGGCTGGCAAGTCACCGGGCGCTTCCCCAATCGCCGCGAAGGCCTTGGCCTGATGCCCTCGCCTGGCTGGGATGGCCGCTACGACTGGGATGGTTTCGCCGACCCCATGCTGCATCCCTACGACCAGGACCCGCAGCAAGGCTGGTTGGGCACCGCCAACAATCGCACCGTGCCACGCGGTTATGGCATGCAATTGTCCAATTCCTGGTTCTACCCGGAGCGCTACGAGCGCCTCGCACAACTGGCTGGCAGCGGCAGGCACGACACGCGCAGCATGATTGCCATGCAATACGACCAGACCAGCCCCTTCGTCAGCAAGCTGCAAAGCATGTTCACAGCCCCCGGCATGGCCGAGCCGCTGCAACAGGCCATCGCTGCCCTGCCCGCGCAGGAACGCGCAAAGGCGAGCGAAGCCTACAGCAGACTGATGGCATTCGACGGCAATCTCAGGGCAAGCTCGGGGGATGCCGCACTCTATGGTGCCTTCCTGCACGAAAGCGCGCGGCAGATCTTCCTCGATGAACTGGGCCCCGATACCAGTGCGCCCTGGCTGGCTCTGGTGGAAACCGCCAAGCAATCCTATTCGGCCCAGGCCGACCACCTGCTTGGCCGCGACGACAGTCCATTCTGGAACGATATCGGCAGCGCCGAGCAAGAAGACAAGCCTGCCATTCTCGCCCGCAGCCTGGCCGCCGCCGTGACCTTCGCCGAAACCAAGCTCGGCAGTGAGCGCAGTGGCTGGCAATGGGGCAAGCTGCACAGCTACACCTGGATCAGTGAAACCAGCAAACTGGCGCCCTACATGAGCACCAGCCAGCGCGCCGCAATCAACGCACTGAAGGACTACCTCGACCGCGGCCCCTACCCGGCCGGCGGCGACCACAGCACCCTCAACGTATCGGCCTACAGCTGGGGACAGGACTTCGACACCTGGCTGATTCCGGCCATGCGCATCGTGGTCGACTTCGGTCGCGAAGAGCCACTGATCGGCCTGAACAGCTCCGGCCAATCCGGCAACCCGGCGAGTGAGCATTACGCCGACGGCATCGAGGCCTGGCGCAAGGGCCAGTACATGAGCTTCCCGTTTCAGCCGCAGAACCTTGAGAAGGTCTACGGCAGTAAACGCCTGATCCTGACACCCGGAAAATAGTTACCGCTGGTCGGCGACGGCTGAACCAAGCTGCCAGGTCTGCGCTCTGAATTGACGGACTTACTCCATAGATCATTATTTCAGGGCGCCTTTGGGCGCCTTTTTTTTGCGCACAACTTGGGCCTGCGACCGCGCACCCCGAGCCTGCCGGGCGCTGGACAATGGTCAGTCGCGAGTAATCCCGGTAATGGTAATGCCGTAACACTCAGCCAGACGCACAGCTGGGGTCTGGATTTCATTCGGAAGGTCTCTGGGTTCCTCGCGCTCGTACACCTGCTCGGCCATTTTGAGCAGATGCATTACCGCCTCTTCCAGGCTCGGCTTGCTGGCGGACTGAAGCTCGAACACCTCAGTGCGCTCATCTTTACTGTATGTGATCTTCCAGGTCGTCATACCTCATTCCTCCCACTCAATCTTCGCATGCTGACGGACACGAGCCTGCTTAGCCCCACCTTAGCAAAGCCGTCCGGGCACTTTGGGCAATACCCCGCCGGACAGGTTTTCCGAATGTTTCAGCGCCGATAGCTCGCCAAGACTGCAATGCTGTTCTTTTAAGCCAACTGAGCAGTATTTTTGTAGCTGGGTAAATTGGCGAAAGCCACAGGCGACAGGGCGCGACGGAGGTGGAACAGCAGGATCAGCGCCCCCTAAAGTGAACAGCACTACCGCCAAGACTGAACCTTATGTGTCGGCATGCCTCAAAGCAGATGCATCGATTGATTCTCCGGGCGCCCATGGCGCCTATTTTTTTGCCTGAATTTTCACCTAATCCACGGCCATTGACGATTAACGCAAGGCCACAGTTGGCATATGATCCTGCAGCGCCTGCGCCACGCCATGCCAACTGGCCGCATTACCCAACGAGCAGGTTTCACTTTCATCTGCGCAACCGACTTGCACTAAGGAACCACCATGAGCAGCCGCCAAGCCGAGATCGCCACCGCCCTGAACGTGGTGCCCCCCTTTGCCGACGAAACCGCCCTGCTGGCAGAGATCGAGCGGCGCAAAACCTTTATCAAGAATTGCCTGCGTAACGCGGGCCTGAAAGTACTGGTGCTGGGCATCAGCGGCGGGGTCGATTCGCTGACCGCTGGACGCCTCGCGCAACAGAGTGTGGAAGAGCTGCGCAACGAGACGAACGACGCCGCGTATCGCTTCATTGCCGTGCGCCTGCCCCATGGCACCCAGCACGACGAGCACGACGCCCAGGCGTCACTGGAATTTATCCGCGCGGACGAAGAAGACACAGTGAACATCGCCGACAGCGTGTACGCACTTGGCGAGCAGGTCAGCCACCTGCAGAAGCTCAGCGAGGCACGCCGCGACTTCGTCGTCGGCAACATCAAGGCCCGCATGCGCATGGTCGCCCAGTTCGCCATTGCCAACGCCAATAACGGCCTGGTCATCGGCACCGACCATGCTGCCGAGGCGGTCATGGGCTTTTTCACCAAGTTCGGGGACGGCGCTTGCGACCTGGCACCGCTCAGCGGCCTGGTCAAAGGCCAGGTGCGGGCCATCGCCAAGCAGCTTGGCGCACCGGAAAGCCTGGTGTTCAAGGTGCCCACCGCCGACCTGGAGGAATTGCGTCCGGGCAAGCCGGACGAAGAAGCGCACGGCGTCAGTTACGCCGAGATCGACGCATTCCTGCATGGCCAGCCGGTCCGCGACGAGGCTTACGCCATCATCACCCGCACCTACGACAACAGCCGGCACAAGCGCGAGCTGCCACTGGCGCCCTGATCACCAAATTGCAGGCAAGAAAAAGCCGGTTCCCACAGTGCGCGGAAACCGGCTTTTTCGTGGTCCAGCAGAACGATCAGGCTTTCGGCAAAGTTACGCCGAGTTGCCCCTGGTACTTGCCGCCGCGATCCTTATAGGACACTTCGCACTCCTCGTCGGACTCGAAAAAGAGCATCTGGGCCACGCCTTCGTTGGCGTAGATCTTCGCCGGCAAGGTGGTGGTATTGGAGAATTCCAGCGTCACATGACCCTCCCACTCGGGCTCCAGCGGGGTGACGTTGACGATGATGCCGCAGCGCGCGTAGGTGCTCTTGCCCAGGCAGATGGTCAGTACATTACGTGGGATACGGAAGAATTCGACGGTGCGGGCTAGGGCGAAGGAGTTCGGTGGAATGATGCAGACATCGCTCTTTACGTCGACGAAGCTCTTTTCATCGAAATTCTTCGGATCCACGGTGGCCGAGTTGATGTTGGTAAACACCTTGAACTCATCGGCGCAGCGCACATCGTAGCCATAGCTGGATACACCGTAGGAGATCAGCGCCTGACTGCCTTCGGTGCGCACCTGGCGCTCGACGAAAGGCTCGATCATGCCGTGTTCCTGCGCCATGCGGCGAATCCATTTATCCGATTTGATGCTCATGGCGGGCGTCCTGAATAAGCGGGTGATGAAAAAGTGAGCGCATCTTACCGGGGCCGGCGGCAGGGTTCAAAGGCTGTCGACCAACGTCATCACGCAAGCCTGCGCTTTGCTTCAGCCGTCGCCAAATAACAGAAAGGTGTACAGAGCGTTCGCGCTTAGCGTTAAAAACGAGTACAGTAGCGCCACTGTGCTGCATGTGTCACCGCGAATCGCTACTTGATGCCTAGATTTCGATCCAAACATCGTCCGACTCCTAGTACTCGTTGCACTCAGTCCCGGCCTGGGCTTTTCCAGGGCTGTTATTAAAAATTGTTAGGAGACATAACATGTCGAATCGTCAGAATGGTACCGTCAAGTGGTTTAACGATGAGAAAGGCTACGGCTTTATCACTCCGCAATCCGGTGACGACCTGTTCGTACACTTCAAAGCTATCCAGAGCGATGGTTTCAAGAGCCTGAAAGAAGGCCAAGCAGTGACTTTCGTGGCCACCCGTGGTCAGAAAGGCATGCAAGCTGAGGAAGTTCAGGTTGCATAACCTGATCTAACCTCGCTTGAGAAAAAGCCCCGCCATGTGCGGGGCTTTTTTGTGGGCGCTAATCCGTCGCCTACGCCGTGCGCCCCAGGCGCACGGCGCTGACTCATTCAGTCCTCGCTGACCACAATACTCGGCATGGCCTGCGCCTGCCGCTCACCCCGAGCGATACGCGCGCCGACATTGCGAGCAATCTCCTGATAGATCATGGCGATCTGGCTTTCCGGGTCGGCGATAGTGGTCGGCTTGCCGCCGTCGGACTGCATGCGGATGGCCATCGACAGGGGCAAGGACGCCAGCAGGTCGACACCGAACTGCGCCGCCAGCTTCTCACCGCCCCCTTCACCGAACAGGTGCTCGGCATGCCCGCAGTTCGAGCAGATGTGCACTGCCATGTTTTCCACCACACCGAGCACCGGGATATTCACCTTGCGGAACATCTCCACGCCCTTCTTGGCATCCAGCAGCGCCAGATCCTGCGGCGTGGTGACGATCACCGCGCCGGACACCGGCACTTTCTGCGCCAGGGTCAGCTGGATGTCGCCAGTGCCCGGGGGCATGTCGACCACCAGATAATCCAGGTCGCCCCAAGCGGTTTGGCTGATCAACTGGATCAGCGCACCGGAGACCATTGGCCCGCGCCATACCACCGGGGTGTTTTCGTCGGTCAGAAAGGCCATCGACATGACTTCGACGCCATGGGCCTTGAGCGGCACGAACCATTTCTGATCCTTGATCTCGGGCCGCGTACCCTCAGGTAGGCCAAACATGATGCCCTGGCTAGGCCCATAGATATCCGCATCGAGAATGCCGACCCTGGCCCCTTCGCGCATCAGCGCCAACGCCAGGTTGGCGGCGGTGGTCGATTTGCCCACCCCGCCCTTGCCCGAAGCCACCGCGATCACGTTCTTCACGCTGGCCAGCGCCGGCACTTGATCCTGCGCCTTGTGCGCCTCGATCACGCAGTCGACCTGCACCTGCGCGCTGTCGACGCCCTCGAGGTTTTCCAGGGCCATCTGCAGCATCTGCGCCCAGCCGCTTTTGAACAGGCCAGCAGCGTAACCCAACTGCAGACGCACGCTGACCTTGCCGCCCTGGATATCCACTTCACGCAGACAACCGGCGCTGACAGGATCCTGATCAAGGTGGGGATCGGTGTATTGGGACAGTGCAGCTTCGATCGCTGCGCGGGTGACGGACATAGAAGACTCCCAGGGAAAGACCGAGTAAAACAGGCGGGCATATTACCCCGTAGACTGCGCCGTGCGCACCGCCTCTCTGGCTCATCATCGCCCCTGGTCGATGCAGCGCCACCTGCCCAGACGATCCAGCGGATGAAAAAAATCCGCGCCGCCTATATAGTTGCCGACTTCTTTCGTTATACCAGTGCAGCCGATTCCCATGAGCGAAGCCCGCAAGATTCTCGTTACCAGCGCCCTGCCCTATGCCAATGGTTCGATTCACCTTGGCCATATGCTCGAGTACATCCAGACCGATATGTGGGTGCGTTTCCAGAAGCTGCGCGGCAACCAGGCCATCTATGTGTGCGCCGACGATGCCCATGGCTCGGCGATCATGCTGCGCGCCGAGAAAGAAGGCATCACCCCGGAACAGCTGATTGACAACGTCAAGGCCGAGCACACTGCCGACTTCGGCGACTTTTTGGTCAACTTCGACAACTACCACTCGACCCACTCCGAAGAGAACCACGAGCTGTCGGCGGCGATCTACCTGAAACTGCGCGACGCCGGGCATATCGCCACCCGCTCGGTGACCCAGTACTTCGACCCGGAAAAGGGCATGTTTCTCGCCGACCGCTTCATCAAGGGCAGCTGCCCGAAGTGCGGCGCCGAGGACCAGTACGGCGACAACTGCGAGAAATGCGGCGCCACCTATGAGCCCACCGAGCTGAAGAACCCGCGCTCGGCGATCTCCGGCGCGGTGCCGGAGCTGCGCGACTCCAAGCACTTCTTCTTCAAGCTGCCGGACTTCGAGGCCATGCTGAAAGGCTGGACCCGCGGCGGCGCCCTGCAGGACGCAGTGGCCAACAAGATCGCCGAATGGCTGGATTCCGGCCTGAAGGAATGGGACATCAGCCGCGATGCGCCCTACTTCGGCTTCGAGATCCCCGACGAACCCGGCAAGTACTTCTATGTCTGGCTGGACGCCCCTGTCGGCTACATGGCCAGCTTCAAGAATCTCTGCGCACGCACTCCCGAACTGGACTTCGACGCCTTCTGGGGCAAGGACTCGACAGCCGAGCTGTATCACTTCATCGGCAAGGACATCGTCAACTTCCACGCCCTGTTCTGGCCAGCGATGCTCGAAGGCGCCGGCTACCGTAAGCCGACCGGGGTCAACGTGCACGGCTACCTGACCGTCAACGGCCAGAAGATGTCCAAGTCGCGCGGCACCTTTATCAAGGCGCGCACCTACCTCGATCATCTGAACCCGGAATATCTGCGCTACTACTACGCCGCCAAGCTCGCGCGCGGCGTCGACGACCTCGACCTCAACCTCGAAGACTTCGTGCAGAAGGTCAATTCGGACCTGGTCGGCAAGGTGGTCAATATCGCCAGCCGCTGCGCCGGCTTTATCCACAAGGGCAATGCTGGCGTGCTGGTCGCCGGCAACGCCGCACCCGAGCTGACCGAGGCTTTCCAGGCCGCCGCGCCGAGCATCGCCGAGGCCTACGAGGCGCGTGACTTTGCCCGCGCCATGCGCGAAATCATGGGCCTGGCCGACCGCGCCAACGCCTGGATCGCCGACAAGGCGCCCTGGTCCCTGGCCAAACAGGATGGCAAGCAGGACGAGGTCCAGGCCATCTGCGCCCTGGGCATCAACCTGTTCCGCCAGCTGCTGATCTTCCTCAAGCCGGTGCTGCCGAAACTGGCCGCCGATGCCGAAGCCTTCCTCAATGTTGCGCCGCTGACCTGGAACGACCACCAGAGCCTGCTGGCCAACCACCAACTGAACCCGTTCAGCGCCCTGCTGACCCGTATCGAGCCTGCGAAAATCGACGCCATGATCGAAGCCTCCAAAGAAGACCTCGCCGCCAGCCAGACCGAGAGTGCGCCGCAAGGCAATGGCGAATTGACCAAGGAGCCGCTGGCTGCGGAAATCGCCTTCGACGCCTTTGCCGCAGTCGACCTGCGTATCGCCCTGATCGAGAAGTGCGAGTTCGTCGAAGGCGCCGACAAGCTGCTGCGCCTGACCCTGGACATCGGCGACGGCAAGCGCAACGTGTTTTCCGGGATAAAGAGCGCCTACCCGGACCCGAGTCAGCTGGAAGGCCGCCTGACCCTCTACGTCGCCAACCTGGCCGCACGCAAGATGAAGTTCGGCGTGTCCGAAGGCATGGTCCTGGCAGCCGGCCCCGGTGGCGAGGAAATCTACCTGCTCAGCCCGGACAGCGGTGCCAAGCCGGGCCAGCGGGTCAAGTAACGCTACTGCGGCGTATAGGCGCAGCGTACCCCCAATACGCTGCGCCAGCCTTATGCTTGCCATTCAGCAACAGTGATCCAGCTTGTATGGCCGGGCAGGCTTCCCGATAATAGACAACCCTTTGCCTACGGCCTTGCCCTGTCCACCAACGGAACCCGCAATGACCGAACTCGCCTTGATCATGGTCAGCGCCATCCTGGTCAACAACTTCGTGCTGGTGCAATTCCTCGGCCTGTGCCCGTTTATGGGCGTGTCGAAGAAAATCGAGACGGCCATCGGCCTCTCCCTTGCCACCACCTTCGTCCTGACCCTGGCGGCCATGTGCAGCTACCTGGTCCAGCATTACGTGCTCGAGCCACTGGATATCGAATTCCTGCGCACCATCAGTTTCATCCTGGTGATCGCCGTGGTGGTGCAGTTCACCGAGATGGTGGTGAACAAGACCAGTCCGCTGCTGTACCGCGTGCTCGGTATCTTCCTGCCGCTGATCACCACCAACTGCATCGTCCTTGGCGTGGCCCTGCTCAATGCCAACAAGGCCGAGTTCACGTTTATCACCGCCACCGCCAATGGTTTCGCCGCCGGCCTCGGCTTTTCCCTGGTGCTGGTGCTGTTCGCCGCCATGCGTGAGCGCATCGCCATCGCCGACGTGCCGAAAACCTTCCAGGGTGCCGCTATCGGCATGGTCACGGCCGGTCTGATGTCGCTGGCGTTCATGGGCTTTACCGGGCTGATCAAGCTATGAGTCTGTTGTTCAGCGCGGTGCTTGCCCTGCTGGCGCTGTGCCTGGTGGCCGGCGCCATCCTCGGTTTCGCCGCGGTGCGCTTCAAGGTCGAAGGCAACCCGATCGCCGAGCAGATCAACGGCCTGCTGCCGCAGACCCAGTGTGGCCAGTGCGGCTATCCAGGCTGCAAGCCCTATGCCGAGGCGATTGCCGGCGGCGACAAGATCAACAAATGCCCACCGGGCGGCGAAGCGACCATCCAGGCCCTGGCCGACCTGCTGGATGTCGAAGCCGAACCGCTGGACGCGGTGGAAGGCGAAAAACCGCAGATGGTCGCCTACATTCGCGAGGCCGAGTGCATCGGCTGCACCAAGTGCATCCAGGCCTGTCCGGTGGACGCCATTGTCGGCGCGGCCAAGCAGATGCACACGGTAATCGTCTCCGAATGCACCGGCTGCGACCTGTGCGTCGAACCTTGCCCGGTAGACTGCATCGACATGATCCCGCTTGGCAGCAGCGTGCAAAGCTGGAAGTGGAGCAAACCCCTGGCGCCCGGCCAGTTGATCGCTACCGACCGGGAGCAGGCAGCATGACGGCGATGCAACCCCTGGTATGGGATATCCCCGGCGGCATCCATCCGCCGGAGCGTAAAGAACTCTCCAACCGCACGCCGATCCAGCCGGCACCGCTGCCCAAGCGCCTGGTGTTGCCGCTCAACCAGCACATCGGCGCAGCGGCCGAGCCTGTGGTCAACCTGGGCCAACGGGTACTCAAGGGCCAGCTGATCGCCGCCGCCACCGGTTTCGTCAGCGTGCCGCTGCATGCCCCGACCTCCGGCACGGTCAGCTTTATCGGCCCGCAGCCTTATCCCCATGTTTCCGGCATGCTCGCCCAGGCCATCGTCATCGACAGCGACGGACTGGATCAGTGGTGTGCACTGACACCCTGCCCGGATTACCGCCACCTGGAAACCAGCAGCCTGCTGGAGATGATTCGCCAGGCCGGGATCAGCGGCCTGGGCGGCGCCGGTTTCCCCACGGCGGTCAAGCTCAACGCGCGGCCAACTCAGAAAATCCATACGCTGGTGATCAACGGTACCGAGTGCGAGCCGTACATCACGGCCGACGACCTGTTGATGCGCGAATGGACCCAGCAGCTGATCTCCGGCATCGACATCGTCGCGCAACTGATCCAGCCCGACCAGGTTCTGATCGGCGTCGAAGACAACAAACCAGAAGCCATCGCCGCACTGCGCGCGGCCTTGAGCGAGCGCAGCTATCAACTGCGGGTCTTCCCGACCAAATACCCCTCCGGCGGCGAGAAGCAACTGATCCAGATTCTCACCGGCGTCGAAGTGCCCAGCGGCGGTCTGCCAGCGGATATCGGTATCCTCTGCCAGAACGTCGGCACCTGCAAAGCCATCCACGATGCCGTGGTTCTCGGCAAACCGCTGATCTCGCGCATCACTACCCTGACCGGCGAGGCTCTGGCGCGACCAATGAACGTCGAGGCGTTGCTCGGCACCCCGGTCGGCGAACTGCTGGAGTTTGCCGGCCTAGACCGCAGCAAGCTCAACCGCCTGATCATGGGCGGGCCGATGATGGGCTTTACCCTGCCATCGCTCGACGTACCCCTGATCAAAACCACCAACTGCCTGCTCGCCGCGACCAGCGCAGAATTGCCAGCGCCGCCACCGGCCTTGCCCTGCATCCGCTGTGGTGAATGCGCAGAGGTCTGTCCGGTCAGCCTGCTGCCGCAGCAGCTGCACTTCTTCGCCATCGGCCAGGAACACGAGCAGCTCAAGGCACACAACCTGTTCGACTGCATCGAATGCGGCGCCTGCGCCTATGTCTGCCCGTCGAGCATTCCCCTGGTGCAGTACTACCGGGCGGCCAAGGGCGAAATTCGCGATCTGGAACAGAAGCAGTTCAAGGCCGAGCAGTCCAAGCAGCGCTTTGAGTTGCGCCAGGAGCGCCTGCGCCGCGCCGAAGAGCAGAAAGAAGCCGAGCGCAAAGCCCGCGCCGAGAAAGCCGCCCGCGCCAAAGCCGCCCAAGCTGCGGCGCCAGTGGGCACTGACGATGGCGCGCACACAGCCAAGCCGGCCGGCCTCAGCGATGAACTGAAGAAACTCAAGATCGAAGCCAGCATGGCCCAGGTCGCGCTGAAGAAGGCCGAGAAACAACTGGCGAGCCACGCCACGCCCGAGATGCAGGCCCAGGTCGACCAGCTGCGCAGTGCCGCAACAACCGCACAGCAGGCTCTGGACAACGCCATGCTGTCCAGCCCAGCTGCCGCAGCGGCGCCTCCGGCGGATGATGCGGCCCTGAAGAAAGCCAAGATCGACGCGGCCATGCTCCGCGCGCAACTGCGCAAGCTGGAAAAACTCGAAGCCCCGGATGACGACCAACTGGCCGAGCTGGCCCGCCTGCGCCAGCAGCTCGAAGAGGCCGATAAGGCCCTGAGCAGCCTGCAAAGCCAGGCCGCCCCCGCGCCGAAGCCGGTCGACGACGGCGCCCTGAAGAAAGCCAAGATCGACGCAGCCATGCTCCGCGCCCAGTTGCGCAAGCTGGAAAAACTCGAAGCCCCGGATGACGACCAGCTGGCCGAACTGGCCCGCCTGCGCCAGCAGCTCGAAGAAGCCGAAAAGGCCCTCGCCGCCCTGCAAAGCCAGGCCGCCCCCGCGCCGAAGCCGGCTGACGATACCGCCCTGAAGAAAGCCAAGATCGACGCGGCCATGCTCCGCGCCCAGTTGCGCAAGCTGGAAAAACTCGAAGCCCCGGATGACGACCAGCTGGCCGAACTGGCCCGCCTGCGCCAGCAGCTCGAGGAGGCCGAAAAGGCCCTGAGTAGCCTGCAAAGCCAGGCCGCCCCGCCACCACAGCCGGTCGACGACGGCGCCCTGAAGAAAGCCAAGATCGACGCGGCCATGCTCCGCGCCCAGCTGCGCAAGCTGGAGAAAACCGAGACCCCCAGCCCTGAACAGCTGAGGGAACTGCGCGTGCAGTTGCAGGCCGCAGAAGCACTGCTGGCTGAATTGGACACCCAGTCGCCCGCCGCGTCAGCCAAAGCTGGCGACGATAGCGCCCTGAAAAAAGCCAAGATTGAACTGGCGATGAAACGCGCCGAGCTGAAAAAAGCCGAGAAAGCCGACCGCGATGACGTCGAACTAGGCAGTCTGCGCGAGGCGATGGCCCAGGCCGAACAAACTCTCCACGCGGCCGAAGCGATGGCCGGCAAGCCTGTACCAACACTGGTACGCATGGATAAACAGCCGATCGATGAGGCCACCCGCGCCCTGAAAACCGAAGTGGCCTTCGCCCGTGCCGACCTGCGCAAACTGGAACGTGACGAGAGCAGCGCTGCCGATGCCCTGACGGCAGCCCGTCAGCGCCTGGTGGAAGCCGAACAGAAATTACAGGAACACGCAGGCTAACCGACACCCCGTAGCCGGGAGTGCATCCGGGCTGCGATTCTGAACAGCTATCAAGGCCGCGCACCGCGTGGCCTGCGCAAGACACCAACCGGAGTGCCAATGGCCCTGCCCCGCATCACATCGCCCCACGCCAAGGGCAGCAACCGTACCCAGCAGGTGATGCTGCAGGTACTGCTGGCCACCGTGCCGGGGATCCTGGCACTGACCTGGCTGTTCGGCTTTGGCACCCTGACCAACCTGCTCTGGGCCAGCGCCTGCGCCCTGGGCTTCGAGGCAGCGATCCTGACCCTGCGCCAGCGCCCCCTGGGTTTCTTTCTCAAGGACTACAGCGCTCTGGTCACCGCGGTGCTGCTGGCCCTGGCCCTGCCTGCCTATTCCCCCTGGTGGTTGACCCTGATCGCCACCGGCTTCGCCATCGTCTTCGGCAAGCAACTGTACGGCGGCCTCGGACAGAACCCGTTCAACCCTGCGATGCTCGGTTATGTGGTGGTGCTGATCTCCTTCCCGGTGGAAATGACCAGCTGGCCGGCGCCGCACTCGGTCGGTCTACTCGATGGCCTGCAGCACATTTTCGGCCTGGCCGCCCTGCCCGATGGCTGGACCCAGGCCACCGCGCTGGATGTCATCAAGATCAACAAGAGCCTGACCATGGACGAACTCTGGGCACAAAACCCGGCGTTTGGCCGCTTCGGCGGCGCAGCAGCTGAAGCGGTCAACCTGGCCTTTCTCGCTGGCGGCCTCTATCTGCTCTACAAGCGCGTGTTCACCTGGCATGCGCCCGTGGGCATGCTCGCCAGCCTGGCCCTCATGAGCCTGCTGTTCTGGCATGGTTCGGGCTCGGATTCCAATGGCTCGCCGCTGTTTCACCTGCTCACCGGCGCGACCATGCTCGGCGCCTTCTTCATTGTCACCGACCCGGTATCCGGCGCCACCAGCAACCGTGGGCGCCTGATTTTCGGTGCCGGCGTCGGCGTGCTGGTCTATGTGATCCGCGCCTGGGGCGGCTACCCGGACGCCGTGGCCTTCGCCGTGCTGCTGATGAACCTGGCCGCGCCGACCATCGACTATTACACGCGACCGCGCACCTACGGTCACCGCAAGCCGACTCGCGGCTTCAATCTGGGAGAATGACCATGACCTTCCCGGAAATCAGCCGCTCGATGCTGAAGAACAGCCTGGTCCTCGGCCTGTTCGCTGTGGCCACGGTCGGCGTGGTGACGCTGGTGCAACTCGCCACCGCCAGGCAGATCGAAGTGGCCCAGCAACAGGCGCAGATGCGCACCCTGACTGAAATCCTTCCGGCGGAGAGCTACGACAACCATCTGCTGGACAACCGCATCGAGGTGCGCGACCCCTTGCTGCTCGGCAGCAAGCTGCCGCAAACCGCCTATATCGCCCTGAAGGAGCAGCAGCCCAGCGCGGTGATCCTTCAGACCACCGCCCCGGACGGTTACAGCGGCACAATCCGCTTGCTGGTTGGCATTCGTGCCGATGGCCACCTGGCTGGTGTGCGCGTGCTCAGTCACCGCGAAACCCCGGGCCTGGGCGACAGGGTCGAGCTGGCGAAAAGCAACTGGATCCTGGGGTTCAATGGCAAATCGCTCAGCGATCCAGATGAGGCCGGCTGGGCGGTGAAGAAGGATCGCGGCGAGTTCGATCAGTTCACCGGCGCCACCATCACCCCGCGCGCAGTGGTCAAAGCGGTGCACAACGCGCTGCTGTATTTCGATCGGCATCGCGCCGAACTGCTGGTCGCCAGCAATACGGGCGCGGCCCGCGATGCCGACCTGCGTGACGAGGCTGAGGCCGATGTCAGCCATTCGCGCACCAGCGAGGGCGACAGCAGCGCCCCGGATGATCGAGGAACCACGCCATGAGCAGCCCCAGCTATCGCGAGATCACCCTTAACGGTCTGTGGAAGAACAACCCGGCGCTGGTTCAGCTGCTCGGTCTCTGCCCGCTGCTCGGGGTCAGCAACTCCACGGTCAACGCCCTGGGCCTGGCCCTGGCCAGTGCGGTGGTACTGATCTGCTCCAACACCGCGGTGTCACTGGTGCGCGGCGTGGTCAACACCGCCGTGCGTCTGCCGGCCTTCGTGATGATCATCGCCGCCCTGACCACCTGCATCGAACTATTGATGCAAGCCTACACCTACGAGCTGTATCAGATCCTCGGCATCTTCATCCCGCTGATCACCACCAACTGCGTGATTCTTGGTCGCGCCGACGGTTTTGCGGCGAAGAACGATCCGGGGCGAGCAGCCTATGACGGCCTGGTGATGGGTATCGGTTTCGGCGGGGTGCTGGTCATGATCGGCGCCGTCCGCGAACTGCTCGGCACCGGCTCGCTGTTCGCCAATATGCACCTGCTGTTCGGCCCCGGCGCCGCCGATTGGCAACTGACCCTGTTAGCCGACTACAAAGGCTTCCTGCTGGCCATTCTGCCCCCAGGCGCCTTCATCGTTCTGGGCCTGCTGATCGCCGGGAAAAACCGCATCGATCAAGTGCTGGCCGAACGGGCCAAAGCAAAGCAGGTTGACGTGCCGGCGCCCAGCCGTCGGGTGCGGGTCACCGGAGTGATCGAGTGAATGCCGCCAAGCGCTACGAAATCTTCCGCCGTCTGCACGAAGACAATCCAGAGCCAAAAACCGAGCTGGCCTACAGTTCGCCTTTCGAACTGCTGATCGCGGTCATCCTCTCGGCCCAAGCCACCGACGTCGGGGTGAACAAGGCCACCGCCAAACTGTTTCCCGTCGCCAACACACCGGAGGCGATCTATGCCCTGGGCGTGGACGGCCTGTCCGAGTACATCAAGACCATAGGTCTGTACAACGGCAAGGCGAAGAACGTCATAGAGACCTGTCGCCTGCTGATCGAACGCCACGGCAGCCAGGTGCCGCAGACGCGCGAAGACCTTGAAGCGCTGCCAGGGGTCGGCCGCAAGACCGCCAACGTGGTGCTCAACACGGCCTTTCGCCAGCTGACCATGGCGGTGGACACGCATATTTTCCGGGTCAGCAACCGCACCGGGATTGCCCCCGGCAAGAATGTGCTCGAGGTGGAAAAGAAGCTGTTGAAGTTCGTGCCCACGGAATTTCTCCTCGATTCACACCACTGGCTGATCCTCCATGGTCGCTATGTTTGCCTGGCGCGCAAGCCACGCTGTGGCAGTTGCCGCATCGAAGACCTGTGCGAATACAAGCACAAAACCTCGGACGATTGAGCTTTCAACAGTTCAACGCCTGACCGATAGAAAAAATCTTTTTTACCCGCCCCGCTTTTGCGGCTATAAGGTGCGCAAATGGCCCTTGTAGCCGGGAGTGAAAAACATGAGCACTGGTAAAGAAGACCTCGAGCTCGACGAAGACTTTGTCGCAGAAGATGCCGACGACGGCGATGCCGATGCCCCTGTTGAGGTTGCCAAAACCAACCTGACCAAACGGCGCGTCATCGACAATTTCCTCGAAGAGCGGCGCTTGCACAAACAACTGGCCGAATACGACTTCGACCTGTAGTTCTCACGCCAATACGAAAAAGCCCCGCAACGATGCGGGGCTTTTTCGTGGTCGAGCGGCCAACTACGCTGCCGGGGCGCGCCAGTAACCGTCAGTCCGCACGCGACGGCGACAGCAACTCGATCTTGTAGCCATCCGGGTCTTCAACGAAGGCCAGGATGCTGCTGCCATGCTTCATCGGCCCCGGCTCGCGGGTGACCTTGCCACCGCGGGCGCGGATGTCTTCGCAAGCCTTGTAGACGTCCGCCACTTCCAGGGCGATATGGCCGTAGCCTGTACCCTGTTCGTAGCTGTCGACGCCCCAGTTATAGGTCAGCTCGATCACGCTGTTATGCGCCTCGTCACCGTAGCCGACGAAGGCCAGGGTGAACTGGCCGTCCGGGTAATCCTTGCGCCGCAGCAGGGTCATGCCCAGCACGTCGGTATAGAAGGCGATGGATTTATCCAGATCGCCAACGCGCAGCATGGTGTGCAGTAGCCTCATTGGGTTTCTCCTTGTCCGCTGCCCGCGCTCACGGGCCTGAAATGCAAACCCCGGCTCTAGGCCGGGGTTTGCGGGGCTTAGGTGCTCAGTCTATCAGAGCAGCTTGCGACCCTTGTTAGCCGCGATGCGCATACGCAGGGCGTTGAGCTTGATGAAGCCGGCCGCGTCCTGCTGATCATAGGCGCCGGCGTCGTCCTCGAAGGTGGCGATATTAGCATCGAACAGCGAGTCATCGGACTTGCGCCCGGTGATGATCACGTTGCCCTTGTACAGCTTCATGCGCACTACGCCGTTCACGTTGGCCTGGGAGGCGTCGATCATCTGTTGCAGCATCAGACGCTCTGGGCTCCACCAGAAACCGTTGTAGATCAGGCTGGCGTATTTGGGCATCAACTCGTCTTTCAGGTGAGCGACTTCTCGGTCGAGGGTGATCGACTCGATGGCGCGGTGGCCCTTGAGCATGATGGTGCCGCCGGGGGTCTCGTAGCAGCCACGCGACTTCATGCCGACGAAGCGGTTCTCGACGATGTCCAGGCGCCCGATGCCGTTCTCGCCGCCGATGCGGTTCAACTCGGCCAATACCGTGGCAGGGGTCATGTCCTTGCCGTCGATGGCGACGATGTCACCGGCGCGGTAGGTCAGCTCGATATAGGTCGCCTTGTCCGGCGCAGCTTCAGGGGACACCGTCCACTTCCACATGTCTTCTTCATGCTCGGCCCAGGTGTCTTCCAGCACGCCGCCTTCATAGGAGATGTGCAGCAGGTTGGCATCCATGGAGTACGGCGACTTCTTCTTGCCGTGACGTTCGATCGGGATTTCGTGCTTGGCGGCGTAGTCCATCAGTTTCTCGCGCGACAGCAGGTCCCACTCGCGCCAAGGAGCAATCACCTTCACACCTGGCTTGAGCGCATAGGCGCCCAGCTCGAAACGCACCTGATCGTTGCCCTTGCCGGTGGCGCCGTGGGAGATGGCATCTGCACCAGTCTCGTTGGCGATTTCGATCAGGCGCTTGGCAATCAGCGGGCGGGCGATGGAGGTACCCAGCAGGTACTCGCCTTCGTAGACGGTGTTGGCGCGGAACATCGGGTAGACGAAGTCGCGGACGAATTCTTCGCGCAGGTCGTCGATGTAGACTTCCTTGACGCCCATGGCCTTGGCCTTGGCGCGGGCCGGCTCGACTTCCTCGCCCTGGCCGAGGTCGGCGGTGAAGGTCACCACTTCACAGTTATAGGTGTCTTGCAGCCACTTGAGGATCACGGAAGTGTCCAGGCCACCGGAATATGCCAGGACTACCTTGTTTACGTCGGCCATGCCAATCAACTCCACGGGGTTGTTCGGGAAACCGGTGATTCTACTGGTCACGCAGGATGATTTACAGCACTGCGACAGTCTGTGACGACGAAGCGGCAAAGCCGGGAATCGGCCCAGCCCACTCGCAGCGATTCAGCCCCCCCTCTGCAGGCAGCGCTACAGCGGGGTCTCAGGCGTTTCATCCGCTTCGGCCACCCGGGCCAACGCTACGCTGACCCGTCGATTTTTCGCGCGATTGGCTTCACTGTTATTCGGCACCAGGGGGTAACGCTCGCCATGAAAGCGCAAGGTGATCTGCTCGGGCGACACGCCATTGGCTTGCAGGTACTCCATCACCGCCAGGGCACGACGCCGCGACAGGTCGCGATTGGTCAGGCGATTACCGCTGTTATCGGCATGGCCATCGAGCTGGATACGATTGACGCTGGGGTCGGCCTTGAGATAGCTCAGAATGACGTCCAGCTCGGCCTTGGCCTGCGGCGCCAAGTCCACGCCGCCACCTGGGAAACCGACACGGGATTGGCGGATCTGTTCGAAATTGACCGGTAGCAGCTTGGCCGTACAGGCCAGGTAATCGTTGTAGGCCTTGCGAAACCTGACCGGCAGCAAGCGCACTTCAAGGCTATCGCCCGCATGCCGGCTGCGATGGCGGATCAATGGGCTACGCCCCTCCAGCAAGCCGCTGAGCAGACGACTGGCCTGTTCCTGAGTGCTGCTGAAAGGCACCTCCCCGTCGCCAACCCTGACCGCCCCCAGGTTGATATCGCCACGCCCCGGCTGCCAAGGGGCGGCGGCCGCCAGCAGCGTTGCCGAGCCGGCGCCCAGCCAGCGCTCAGGTACCTGCAGATTAAAGGTCGCCTGCTCGCCAGCCCGGCGCACGAAGATCCCTGCACCGAAGTCGGTGATCGGCTGGCTCAGGCGGCACTCGAACTGGTCACCGGCAACCGCCCACTCGACCTTTTCCAGGCGGGTCTGGAAGGTGATGGCTAGCGCTGGCTGGCTGGCCAGCAGGCACAATAGGACGAGAGAGGACGAGCGCACGGAAGACTCCAGGAAATACCACGTACCCCCTGACTATCGGTGCCATCGGGCAAAACTTGAGCAGCCGATTGCGCCGGCAGGCGCAAGCAAACCACTGCGGATGTCTTGATTCAGGGTTAAGCAGCTACTGCGCCCGGTTTTCACCACCACAGCCCATTGCACAGAGGCCGCTTTCGGCGTGCCCTGACTGGGCTTTTCCGGTAGCATTCCCTGCACGTTTTGCCCGCCTGGAAACATCCATGACCGACCGCCTCACTTTGCTGCGTCCCGACGACTGGCATATTCACCTGCGCGATGGCGCCGTGCTGGCGCACACTGTTGCCGACGCCGCCCGGACCTTCGCCCGCGCCATCATCATGCCCAATCTGGTGCCGCCGGTACGCAATGCCAGCGAGGCCGATGCCTACCGCCAGCGGATTCTTGCCGCACGCCCGGCAGGCAGTCGTTTCGAGCCGCTGATGGTGCTTTACCTCACCGACCTGAGCAGCCCGGCCGATGTGCGCGCCGCCAAGGCCTCGGGCTTTGTGCATGCGGCCAAACTCTACCCGGCCGGCGCCACCACCAACTCCGATTCCGGCGTAACCAGCATCGACAAGATCTTCCCGACCCTGGAAGCCATGGCCGAAGTCGGCCTGCCGCTGTTGGTACACGGCGAAGTGACGCGCAGCGAGATCGATGTCTTCGATCGCGAGAAGTTCTTTATCGACGAACAACTGAGCCGGGTGGTCGAGCGCTTCCCGACCCTCAAGGTGGTATTCGAACACATCACCACCCGCGATGCGGTCGAATTCGTCAACGCGGCCTCGGCCAACGTCGGTGCCACCATCACCGCCCATCACCTGCTGTACAACCGCAACCACATGCTGGTTGGCGGAATCCGCCCGCACTTCTACTGCCTGCCGATTCTCAAGCGCAACGTGCACCAGGAAGCCTTGCTCGACGCCGCCACCAGCGGTAGCCCGAAGTTCTTCCTCGGCACCGACTCGGCGCCACATGCCCGGCACGCCAAGGAAGCCGCCTGCGGTTGCGCCGGCTGCTACAGCGCCTATGCCGCCATCGAGCTGTATGCCGAAGCGTTCGAGCAGCGCAATGCCCTGGACAAGCTCGAAGCCTTCGCCAGCCAGCATGGTCCCGACTTCTATGGCCTGCCGCGCAACAGCGACACTATCACCCTGGTTCGTCAGGACTGGGTCGTACCTGGCGAATTGCCACTGGGCGAACAAACCGTAATCCCGCTGCGCGCTGGTGAAACACTGCGCTGGCGCCTGCTGGAGGACAACGCGTGAGCGGCGAACATTTCGACACCGAACTGGATCACCCGAATACTGGCAGCGGCTCGCGGCATCCGATGGCGGAACGCTTTCGCGGCTATCTGCCGGTCGTCGTGGACGTGGAGACCGGCGGCTTCAATTGCGCCACCGATGCCCTGCTGGAAATCGCCGCCACCACCATCGGCATGGATGAAAGCGGCTTCCTCTACCCCGAGCACACCCTGTTTTTCCGCGTCGAGCCCTTCGCCGGCGCCAATATCGAGCAGGCAGCCCTGGACTTCACCGGGATCAAGCTCGATCACCCGCTGCGCATGGCCGTCAGCGAAGAACACGCGCTGACCGAGATCTTCCGCAGCCTGCGCAAGTCGCTGAAAGCCAACGGCTGCAAACGAGCGATCCTGGTGGGGCATAACAGCAGCTTCGACCTCGGCTTCCTCAATGCCGCCGTCACGCGCTGCGACATGAAGCGCAACCCCTTCCACCCCTTCTCGAGCTTCGACACCGCCACCCTCGCCGGCCTCGCCTACGGCCAGACCGTACTGGCCAAAGCCTGCCAGGCTGCCGATATCGACTTCGATGGCCGTGAAGCTCACTCGGCACGCTATGACACGGAAAAAACCGCCGAGCTGTTCTGCGGCATCGTCAACCGTTGGAAGGAAATGGGTGGCTGGCACGACTTCGACGACTGACGCCTGCTTGCATCTGCAGGACCACAGCCAGCTGGTTCCTAAAGATCCCACCCACAAAAAAACCGGCCGCGAGCCGGTTTTTTTGTGCGCCGCAGAATACCTTACAGGCTGGCGGCGTTCTCGGTCAGGTACTTGGCTACGCCTTCCGGCGAGGCGACCATGCCTTTGTCGCCTTTGATCCAGTTGGCCGGGCACACTTCGCCATGCTCTTCGGTGAACTGCAGGGCATCGACCAGACGCAACAACTCATCCATGTTGCGGCCCAGCGGCAGGTCATTGACGATCTGCGACCGCACAACGCCATTCAAGTCGATCAGGAACGCGCCGCGGAAGGCCACGCCGTCTTCGGACTCGACGTCGTAGGCCTTGCAGATTTCGTGATTGATGTCGGCCGCCAGGGTGTACTTGACCGGGCCAATGCCGCCCTTTTCTACCGGGGTGTTGCGCCAGGCATTGTGGGTGAAGTGCGAGTCGATCGACACGCCAATTACTTCGACGTTACGTTCCTGGAACTCGGGAATGCGGCGATCCAAAGCGATAAGTTCGGATGGGCAAACGAAGGTGAAATCCAGTGGATAGAAGAACACCAGGCCGTATTTACCCTTGATCGCCGAGGACAGGCTGAAACTATCGACGATTTCGCCATTGCCCAGTACTGCAGCAACATCAAAATCAGGGGCTTTCTTACCGACGAGTACGCTCATTGAATATCTCCTTGAGTCATGGATCGGGTGCGAGCCGAATTCACCTTGAAGCCGCCTGACGACCGCATGATGACAACGCCCGCACCTGCGGGGCCGGCCATCATACACGTCGATTTTCAGCCTCGCCCAGCGCTTTTCTGAGCGGAGGCCCTGGCCGCTTTCCGGGCCTCTCCTCCACCGCTGGCCTGCTGCACCCGACATCGATCGTCAGCCTTGGACAAGAGCTTTGACAAGCATTCTCATTAGCATTAGTATCGAACGCAACCAACCACTGCCCTGCGACGAGTCTTATCCCATGTATGTCTGTCTCTGCGAAGGTGTCACCGACCATCAAATCCGCGACGCAATCTTTGAAGGTTGCTGCAGCTACCGTGATGTGCGCACGACCCTCGGCGTTGCCAGTCAATGCGGTAAATGTGCCTGCCTGGCCAAGCAAGTGGTTCGCGAAACCCTCAGCGAAGTGCAAAGCAGTCAGGCGGCCTTGGCCTGTACAGCGAATTTTGTCGCCGCCTAGGTACTCGATGTAAAACAACCGGGCCACGTGCCCGGTTTTTTATACCCGAAATTCAAGAGCTTAGGCCTTGGGCAGGGAGGACATTAGTCCTTATTGATAGTTATTTATGTTTAGATTTCAGATACTTAGATTTGACAGACGCTATTGCCCGGCCCAAGATTTCCTATCAACTTTCCCAGCAAGGCAGCTCAGACCATGAAAGGCGACAAGAAAGTCATCCAGCATCTGAACAAGGTCCTCGGTAACGAGTTGGTCGCCATCAACCAATACTTCCTGCACGCGCGCATGTATGAAGACTGGGGCCTGAAGAAACTCGGCGAACACGAGTACCACGAGTCCATCGACGAGATGAAGCATGCGGACAAGCTGATCAAGCGCATCCTCTTCCTCGAAGGCCTGCCGAACGTGCAGGATCTCGGCAAACTGCTGATCGGTGAAAACACCAAGGAAATGCTCGAGTGCGACCTGAAGATCGAGCACAAGGCGCATATCGACCTGAAGGCGGCGATTGCCTATTGCGAAAGCATCGGCGACTACGCCAGTCGCGATCTGCTGAAAGAGATCCTCTGCTCGGAAGAAGAACACATCGACTGGCTGGAAACCCAACTGAGCCTGCTCGACGCCGTCGGTTTGCAGAACTACCTGCAGTCGCAGATGAACGACTGATCGCCTATTGCGCGAGATCAACGGGAGCCTAGAGGCTCCCGTTTTTGTTTGCCCTGTCACGGCCAGGCATTCAGGCACAAAAAACCCCGCAATCGCGGGGCTTTTTTTGCCGCAAAACCGACTCAGGCGTCGGTTTTCTGCATGGCGCTCTTGATCAGGGTCTGCAGCTCACCCTTCTCGAACATCTCGGCGACGATGTCGCTGCCACCAACCAGTTCGCCGCCAACCCAGAGCTGCGGGAAGGTCGGCCAGTTGGCGTACTTCGGCAGATTGGCGCGGATTTCCGGGTTCTGCAGGATGTCGACATAGGCGAATTTCTCGCCACAAGCCATTACCGCCTGCGCAGCTTTGGAGGAAAAACCGCACTGCGGCGCGTTCGGCGAGCCTTTCATGTACAGCAGAACGGTATTGTTGGCGATCTGCTCTTTGATGGTTTCGATGATATCCATGGGGCACCTCAGGTCTAAACTTCCCGACTCACGGGTCGGCACGGTGGCGGCATTGTAGCGAAAAGCCGAGCGCAATGCTCGGCCTTGGCTCAACCGACTCCGCCGAGTGGCTACGGAGTCAGGCGGCACAGACCTCGACCGGCACGCCATTGAGCGCAGCATTGCCGGACAAGGCATCGAGCTGGCGCTCATCGGTCAGGTCGTTGGCGCTGGCACCGGGTTGCGCGCTGGCTATGGTCAATTGTACGCCGGGACGTGCATGACCCCAACCGTGGGGCAGACTGACCACACCGGGCATCATCTCGTCGCTGGCGGCGACCTCCACGTCGATGGCGCCGACCCGCGAACGCACGCTGACCAACTGGCCGTCGGCCAAGCCGCGCTGGTGCAGATCCGCCGGATTCATCAACAGTTGATGGCGCGGCTTGCCTTTCACCAGGCGGTGGTAATTGTGCATCCAGGAGTTGTTGCTGCGCACATGGCGACGGCCGATCAGCAGCAGCTGGTCGGCCTCGGGTAGCGGCTGCGCAGCGAAGCGCGGCAGATCGCTCAAGAGCAAGGCCGGTGCGGCCTGGACTTGCTGGTCCGGGGTGCGCAAGCGTGCCGCCAGGCTGGGCTTGAGCGCCCCCAGGTCGATACCGTGTGGATAGTCCAGCAGCGTGGCCAGGGACAGCTGATGCTCGGACTTATCGCCATAGCGGCCCGCACGCAGCCCCATGTCGATAATTTTCGCCGGTTCCATGGTCGGCTTCAGCTCGACGCCGAGCTTGCCGGCGAAGGCCCTGGCCAGGCCGACGAAGATTTCCCAGTCGTGCAGGGTACCGGCCGGCTTTTCCAGCACCGGCAGGTTGAAACGGGCGACGTTGCGCACGGCGAAGCTGTTGAAGGTCATGTCGTAGTGATCATGCTCCAGCGGTCCGGTGGGTGGCAGGATCAGGTCGGCGTAGCGGGTGGTTTCGTTGATATAGGTGTCGATGCTGAGCATGAACTCCAGGCCGTCCAGCGCCTGTTCCAGCTGGCGGCCGTTGGGGGTCGAGAGCACCGGGTTGCCGGCGACCGTGACCAGGGCACGGATCTGCCCCTCGCCCGGGGTCAGCATTTCTTCGGCCAGGGCCGCGACCGGCAGTTCGCCGCTATATTCCGGCAACCCGGAAACGCGGCTGCGCCAGCGGTCGAAGCGGGTGCCGGAACTGCCGGTGGTCAGGTCGATGGCAGCCTCGGTGCACAGCGCCCCGCCCTCGCGGTCGAGGTTGCCGGTGACCAGATTGATCAACTGGATCAGCCAATGGCACAGCGTGCCAAAGGCCTGGGTGGAAACGCCCATGCGGCCGTAGCACACCGCCTTGTCCGCCGCGGCGAAGTCGCGGGCCAACTGGCGAATGATGTCGGCCGGCACACCGCAACGCTCGCTCATGGCTTCGGCGGTGAAGCCGGCGATGGCTGCACGGGCCTCGTCCAGCCCGGTGACCGGCAGATGACTGGTACGCGTCAGGCCTTCCTCGAACAGGGTATTGAGCAGGCCGAACAGCAGCGCGGCATCCTCGCCCGGCCGCACGAACACATGCTGATCGGCAATCGCTGCGGTTTCACTGCGGCGCGGGTCGACCACCACGACTTTGCCGCCGCGCGCCTTGATCGCCTTCAGGCGTTTCTCCACATCGGGCACGGTCATGATGCTGCCGTTGGAGGCCAAAGGATTGCCGCCGAGGATCAGCATGAAGTCGGTGTGGTCGATATCGCAGATCGGCAGCAGGAAACCGTGGCCGTACATCTGCAAACTGACCAGGTGATGGGGCAGTTGATCCACCGAGGTGGCGGAGAAGCGGCTGCGGGTCTTGAGCAGACCGAGGAAGTAGTTGCTGTGGGTCAACAACCCGTAGTTATGCACACTGGGATTGCCCTGATAGCTGGCCACGGCATTGGCACCATGGCGCGCCTGGATATCACTGAGACGCTCGGCAACCAGGGCAAAGGCCTCGTCCCATTCGATCGCCTGCCATTCGCTACCGACTCGGCGCATGGGGTGCCGCAAACGGTCGGGATCGTTCTGGATGTCCTGCAAGGCCACGGCTTTAGGGCAGACATGACCGCGACTGAAGCTGTCCTGGGCATCACCCTTGATCGAACGGATCTGCGTTGAGCCGTCAGCTTGGGTTTCGGTTTCGATGGTCAAGCCGCAGATGGCTTCGCACAGATGGCACGCACGGTGATGGAGGGTCTTGGTCATGGCCTAGCCTCATATTCTTGTTCAATACGACCGCAATGGTCGGCACGAATATGACTATGGCGACTGAGAGGGAACTGCGCCAGCAGCGTTCATCTGATGAATCGGCCGGCATCATGCCGACCGATTCATAGGTGCGAACAACTAGTCCTTAGCGGATAGCGGTCACGGTGCCTTTCTTACCGGTCACTTTTACGTTGACGGTCTTGTAGACAAGGTAATCCTCAACGCTCACTTCGTAACGCGGTGCAACGATCAGATCGGCACCCGAGACATGACGGCCTTGTAAGCAGCTGCGGATTTGGCGGAAGCAACCGGGTCGATACCCAGGGCGAAACCACCCTCGTCACCACCATAGGTCACGCCATCGGCGAACTGAGTGTCGCCACCCAGCTTGATCACATTGAACAGGATGTTCACCGACGATTAACCCGTGATGGTCTCGCCTAGTTTGACATCGGCCTTCAGGTTGGTAGTCACTTCACCATTGAGCTGCGCAGTCGGCTGACTGACGTTCTGGCTGGCACAACCAGTCAACAGGGCGACGGCAGAGAGCGTGGCGATAGTTAGGATGCGTTTCATGCAAGACTCCTGTGCATTACATTCCATGGATAACCCATTGCGGGGACACTGCATTGCCTCGAAAAGGCGCGGGCATCCCAGAAGCCATGCATCTGCCGGGCAAGCACAGATGCCAGAAATATGACCTCTCGCACAGCGAATGAGGTAAACGCTTACACGGCACCGGCTTATCCATGGCCGACAGGACAATTTGCGCCTGCTCGCCATTTCCTTATAAGATCGCGCCTTCCCCGTTTCGTCGCACTGTGCGGCTCCCAGCCGCAGGTTCTGCCGTTTCCACCGTTAAACCCGGCCCTTGAACCTGCGCCCAGCTGTCAAAAGGTAGTTAACCATGAGCGCAAGACACTTTCTCTCGCTGAAGGACTGCACACCGCAAGAACTGGTGAGCCTGATCCGCCGCGGCATGGAGCTTAAGGACTTGCGCAACCGTGGCGTGCTGTTCGAGCCGCTGAAGAACCGCGTGCTGGGGATGATTTTCGAGAAAGCCTCGACCCGGACCCGCCTGTCGTTCGAGGCGGGCATGATCCAGCTTGGCGGGCAGGCGATCTTTTTGTCGCCGCGCGACACCCAGCTTGGCCGTGGCGAACCGATCGGCGATGCGGCCATCGTCATGTCGCGCATGCTCGATGCGGTGATGATCCGCACCTTCGCCCACAGCACCCTGACCGAGTTCGCCGCGAGTTCACGAGTGCCGGTGATCAATGGCTTGTCCGACGACCTGCACCCCTGCCAGCTGCTGGCCGACATGCAGACCTTCCACGAACAGCGCGGCAGCATCAAAGGCAAGACCGTGGCCTGGATCGGCGACGGCAACAACATGTGCAACTCCTATATAGAAGCCGCGCAGCAATTCGACTTCCAACTGCGCATCGCCTGCCCCGAAGGCTATGAGCCGCACCCCCAGTTCCTGGCTCAGGCCGAGGATCGGGTGACGATCTTCCGCGACCCGCGCGAGGCGGTAGCCGGTGCGCACCTGGTAAGCACCGATGTCTGGGCCTCGATGGGCCAGGAGGAAGAAATCGCCGAGCGCCTCAAGTTGTTCACGCCCTATCAGGTCAACCGCGCCCTGCTCGATGCCGCTGCCGAAGACGTGCTATTCCTGCACTGCCTGCCGGCCCACCGCGGCGAAGAGATCAGCGAAGACCTGCTCGACGACCCGCGCTCGGCGGCCTGGGACCAGGCGGAGAACCGCCTGCATGCGCAAAAGGCCCTGCTCGAATTTCTGGTCGAGCCGGCGTATCACCACGCATGAGCACCCCCCTGCTGCTGAACCTGCGTGACTTGAGCTGCGGCTACCCCGAGCACAAGGTGGTGCAGAACCTCCATCTGCACCTCAACGCCGGCGACATCGGCTGCCTGCTCGGCCCGTCAGGCTGCGGCAAGACCACTACCCTGCGCGCCATCGCCGGCTTCGAGCCGGTGCTCGAGGGCGAGATTCAACTGGCCGACGAGGTGATTTCCCGCGCCGGGTTCACCCTGGCGCCGGAGAAGCGCCGAATCGGCATGGTGTTCCAGGACTACGCGCTGTTCCCGCACCTGAGCGTGGCGGAAAACATTGCCTTCGGCATTCGCCAGCAACCCAACTGCGAACGCATCACCGGCGAACTGTTGGAGCTGGTCAAACTCAGCCACCTGAGCAAGCGCTATCCCCACGAGCTGTCCGGCGGCCAGCAACAGCGGGTGGCCCTGGCCCGCGCACTGGCCCCGGAGCCACGCCTGCTGCTGCTCGACGAACCCTTTTCCAACCTCGATGGCGAGTTGCGCCGACGCTTGAGCCATGAGGTTCGCGACATTCTCAAAGCCCGCGGCACCAGTGCGATTCTGGTGACCCATGACCAGGAAGAGGCCTTCGCCGTCAGCGATCATGTCGGCGTCTTTCATGAGGGCCGACTGCAGCAATGGGATACCCCGTACAACCTCTACCACGAACCACTGACTCCCTTCGTCGCCAGCTTCATTGGCCAGGGCTACTTTATTCGCGGCCAGTTGCTCAGCCCGGACACGGTGCAGACCGAACTGGGCCTGATTCGCGGCAATCGCGCCTATACCTGGGCGAGCGGCAGCGCAGTGGATGTGCTGCTGCGCCCGGACGACATCGTCTACGCCCCGGACAGCGAGCTGAAAGCACTGATCGTCGGCAAGACCTTCCTCGGCGCCGCCACCCTCTACCGCCTGCAACTGGCGACCGGCAGCCTGCTGGAATCGCTGTTCCCCAGCCATGCCGACCACCGCCCTGGCGAACACGTCGGCATTCGTGTGGCGGCCGATCACCTGGTGGTGTTCCCCGCCCCCGGCAGCATCGCCGCCCACATTAACCTCGGCGATTCCAGCGTGCGCCGCTTCAGTAGCGCCAGCTGAGTCCAGGCCAGGACGCGCAGGCAGTTCATATAAACCCTGGAGTGCCCCAAATTCGGCGCACTGTCCATCCGCCGGGCGACTTAGGAGCGCAGCGACGACCCGCGGCGAGTGACACCCGCCGCTGGCTCAGGCCGCTAATCCTCGCTCAAGCACAAGCGTCCACTGGCCACCAACAGCGCCTGACCGGCGATCTTGACGCGCTCACCCTCAAGCCGGCAGTGCAACTCGCCGCCCCGGGCCGAGCACTGGTAGGCACTCAGTTCGCTCTTGCCCAAGCGCTCGGCCCAATAAGGCGTGAGCATGCAATGGGTCGAGCCGGTGACCGGGTCTTCATTGATGCCGATTGCCGGGGCAAAGTAGCGCGAGACGAAATCATGCCGTTCGCCTGGCGCCGTGATCAGCACGCCCAAGCCCGGTAACTCGGCCAGGGCTGGCAAGTTCGGCTGGAACGCACGCACCGCCGCTTCCGACGCCAGGATCACCAGCAGTTCCTGGATGCCCTGCTGGCCTTGCAGTGCCAATACCCCGTGCACCGGCATGCCCATGGCCCGCTCGACCTGCACGGTCAACTCACAAGGCTCAGCCCTGCGCAGCGGGAAATCCAGCACCAGCCGGCCCGCCTCCCGACTCACCCGCAGAGCCCCGGACTGGCAGGTAAAGTCGATGCACTCACCCGGCTCGGCATAGCATTCGAACAGCACCTGGGCACTGGCCAGGGTGGCGTGCCCGCACAAGGGCACCTCGGCGAGTGGGGTAAACCAGCGGATATGCCAGGCGGCGCCCTCCTTCACCAGAAACGCGGTTTCCGCCAGGTTGTGCTCCGCGGCGATCTGCTGCATCAGCGCGGTGCTGAGCCAGCTGTCCAGGCGATAGACCATGGCCGGGTTACCGGAAAACGGGCGATTGGTGAAGGCGTCGACCTGATGGAATTCGAGTTGCATGGGTGAAACTCCTGGCATGTGTAAGGCCTAGCATGCCGTGGCCGCCGGCATGGCGCCCGCTACAGTCGCCCCGGATAACGGCATTACAGCTGCACTGTATCAATGCGCAACGAACGGGGACGGTGCGTAACCTGATCGTAAAACGTCATCAAACAATATCTAAATCCATATAAATCATGCACTTGTAAATTATGGCACGCCACCTGCTATGACCAGCCTCGGTCAGCACAACGGCGTGTCTGCCACACATCCGACAACGACGTCACGGTACCCCGCTCATCTTTGAGCCCTGGGCACTGTGGCGTTTTTTTTTGCGATTTTGGCCCATATAGGAAGCATGCCATGCGCCCGATAACTCTCTCTTTTTTGTCCCTGGCCATCGCCAGCAGCACCTTCAGCCACGCCGCTTGTGCCACCCAACCGTTGAGCACCCTGATCACTGAAGGCAAACCGATCCTCGACCTGCGCTACCGCTACGAACACGTTGACCAGGACAACGCCCTGAACAACGCCAACGCCCAGACCCTGCGCACCCGCGTCGGCTTCCAGAGCGGCAAGTGGTACGGCCTCTCCGCCCTGATCGAGGCCGACAACGTCAGCCGTATCGGCGATGCCAGCTACAACAGCACGCGCAACGGCCAGGGCGACTACGCGGTGGTCGCCGACCCGGACGGCAGCGAGGTCAACCAGGCCCTGCTGCGCTATGACCACAGCCTGGGCAGCGCGGTCGTTGGCCGTCAGCGCATCAATCTGGACAACCAGCGCTTCGTCGGCGGCGTCGCCTGGCGGCAGAACGAGCAGACCTATGACGGCGTGCTCGGCCAGCTCAAGCCGCTGGACGGCCTGACCCTGACTTACGCCTACCTCGACAACATCAACAGCATCTTCGGCCCGGGCAACGGCCGCTTCGACACGGCGGCCAGCCCGGCCAATATCGAAGGCCACAGCCATCTGCTGAATGCCCAGTACGTGCTCATGCCCGAGCTGACCGCCACCGCCTACCAGTACCGCCTGGGCCTGGATAACCTGGCGCTGGGCAATCAATCGAGCCAGACCACCGGGGTACGCCTCAATGGCGCCATCTCGGGCGTCAGCT
>NZ_JAJISP010000006.1 GCF_022132145.1 Pseudomonas sp. MMS21 TM103
GGCCGACCTGTCCCACGTGCTGGCCAACCTGCCTGAACTGGTGGTCAAGGAAACCCAGGGCTCCGGTGGCTACGGCATGCTGGTCGGGCCGGCCGCGAGCAAGGCCGAGATCGAAACCTTCCGTGCCCGCCTGATCGCCAGGCCCGAGGCCTATATCGCCCAGCCGACCCTGTGCCTGTCGACCTGCCCGACCTTTGTCGAGAACGGTATCGCGCCGCGGCATATCGACCTGCGCCCGTTCGTTCTGTCCGGTCGCGAAGTGCGCCTGGTGCCGGGAGGGCTGACCCGCGTGGCCCTGCGCGAAGGCTCACTGGTGGTCAACTCGTCGCAAGGTGGCGGCACCAAGGATACTTGGGTGGTAGAGGACTTGAAAAATGCTGAGTAGAACTGCCTCTGATCTGTACTGGATGTCGCGCTATCTGGAGCGTGCGGAAAACCTCGCGCGCATGCTCGATGTCAGTTACTTGCTGTCGCTGATGCCGCAAGACGGCCGTGGCGATGGCCTGGAAGAACTGGCCATGCCGCTGGTCATTACCGGCACCCTGGAAGAGTACATAGCACGTCATGGCCAGCTGCACGGCGAGCGCATGCTGCACTTTTTCGCCCTGGATGCCGAGAACCCGGCGAGTATCTACAGCTGCCTGGGCGCGGCGCGCAGCAATGCCCACGGCGTGCGGGGACGCATCACCGCCGAAATGTGGGAGAACATCAACGCCACCTGGCTGGAGATTCGCGGCATTGCCGAGCAGGGCCTGGGGCGCTACGGCATCAGCCGCTTCTGTGAGTGGGTCAAGGAGCGTTCGCACCTGTTTCACGGCGCCACCTCCGGCACCATCATGCGTGGCGACCCTTACCGCTTCATTCGCCTGGGGACCTTCATCGAGCGGGCGGACAACACCTTGCGCCTGCTCGATGCGCGCTACGAGATGCTCGGCGAGGACATCGACGAGGTCGATGGCCGTCCGGCGCGCAGCTACTATCAGTGGGGCGCGCTGTTGCGCGCACTGTCCTCGTACGAGGCCTTCGCCGAGATCTATCGCGGCTCGCCGGGCACGCGCAAGGTCTCGGAACTGTTGCTGCTGCGCCCCGATATTCCACGCTCCCTGCGGGCCTGCATGGATGAACTGCACCTGATGCTCGCCAGCCTGCCTGGCGAGAATGGTCGTCCGGCCCAGCGCCTGGCGGCCGAGCTGGAAGCCCGTCTGCGCTACACCAGTATCGACGAGGTGCTGGACGAAGGCCTGCATGCCTGGCTCACCGACTTCATTCTGCTGGTGCGCGACCTGGGCCAAGCCATCCACAGCTCCTACCTGGAGGTCGCATGAGACTGTCCATCAGCCACGACACCACCTATCACTATGACAGCAAGGTCCGCACGAGCATCCAGTACCTGCGCCTGACCCCGCATGACAGTGAACGCCAGCGTGTTCTCAGCTGGCAGCTCAAGCTGCCGCGCCCGGTGCGCGCCCAGCTCGACCCCTACGGCAACATCCTGCATGTGCTGACCATGGATGAGCCGCACGAATCCATCGTCATCGGCGCCAGCGGCCTGGTCGAGATCGATGTCTTGCGCGAGTGCGAGCACGAGAGCCAGTCGGCGCTGCCGTTCCTGCGCTTCACTCGCCTGACCGAGGCGGATGCGGCCTTGCGCGGGTTCGCCCAGCAGCACTGCAAACAACGTCGTGACCGCAGCGCCTTGATCGACCTGATGCATGCGTTGCATGGCCACATCAGCTACCTGACGGGCAGTACCGCGGTGGAAACCAGCGCGGCCGAAGCTTTCGCCGGCCAGCAAGGGGTGTGTCAGGACCATGCCCATGCCTTTCTCGCCTGCGCGCGCAGCCTCGGTATTCCGGCCCGCTATGCCTCGGGCTATCTGTACACCGACAGCGACGACCACCTGGCCAGCCACGCCTGGGCCGAAGCCTGGCTGGATGGCGCCTGGTACAGTTTCGATGTGACCAACTGCCTGGCCAAGCCGGAGCGTCATTTGAAGCTGGCAGTCGGCCGCGATTACCTGGATGCCTGCCCGGTGCGCGGCATGCGCCGGGGCGGAGGCACCGAGCAGATGCACGCGCATGTCGAAGTTGAAGTGGAGGTTTCTCCGCAGCTGCAGGTGCAACAGCAATAACGTCAGCCGGATGAGTGCTCGACAGCGCCAGGCGCGGGGTTAATCACTGCCGCTGCCCCCGCCACGGCCTGCAGCGACTCTATCGCCCGCCTCGGCACATGCTCAGCCGGCACTGCTGCGAGCAAGTGACGTGGCTCCCGCCAGCTCCTCTGCGCACGGGATGACGGTCACCCGGACCTGCAACTCTTGTTCGCCACCGCCCAGCACCACGCCACGCAGGGGCGTCACATCGCTGAAATCACGTCCCCAGCCTAGAGTAATGTGCTCCGACTGGACCAGGCAGCGGTTGGTCGGGTCGAAGTCGACCCAGCCAAGCTGCGGGCAGAACACCGAAACCCAGGCATGTGACGCATCGGCACCAATCATCCGCGGCTGCCCGGCGGGTGGGTGGGTAAGGATATAACCGCTGACATAGCGCGCCGAGAGACCGAGGCTGCGCAGGCAGCCAATCATCAATTGGGCGAAGTCCTGACAAACACCCCGCCGACCTTTGAGTACCTCGGCCAAGGGCGTGGAAATCTCGGTGGCCGTTTCGTCAAATTCGAAATCGTCAAAAATACGCTGGGTCAGATCCAGCGCGGCATCCAGATGCGGGCGGCCAGGGCTGTAACTGTCGCGGGCATAGCGCGCTAGCTCGGAACCGCACTGGATATGGGGCGAGTCATAGAGATAGCGCACAGCCTCAAGCGTCGCTGGGCTGCGTATCTGTTGCAGCATCTGCCCCAGTGCTTCCCACGGCATCGTGCCTTTTATCTGCCCCAATCCTGGGCGCGAACTGAGCAACACGGTCGACTCGGCATGCACGAGGAGTTCCTTGTGCGACTCGGTGATGGTGATGTTGCGGGTGTGGTTGCCAAAGTAATCCCGCGCGTCGAGGAAATGCTCTTGCTGCGGGTCAATCCAGATAGCCTGTGACTCGGTTTGCTGATACTCGAAGGAGCGTGGCGTCAGGTGCAGGTATTGCTGCGAGAGCGTCACCGGGAACTGGTAGACGTAATGGGTTTCATGTATCACGCGGTAGCGTACGGGCGTCGAGTTACCTGGGGGTAAATTGCTCATGCAGCACCCTTAGCCTGATGTTCGCTAGCGGTATAGCTGAAAAACCGTGCGCTGATCAGCTGAGACAATTCCACACTGGCGTGGTTGATGCGCTGTAGCAGGTTGATCAGGGCTGGATTAGCACAATACAGGTCTTCATCCGGATCGAGTGCCAATAGTGCATTTTTCAGCGGCAGCAACAACGTCTCGCCACAACTGCCATAGGACAGCGCCAACTTATCCAGACTTTTTAAAATACCCGCCATCTGGAACAGTACCGAGCGCGGATTACTGCTGTCGAGCAGCAACAAATCCAGCACCGGCAGCCACTCGGACTGCGCCCGATAACGAGAGCGATAGGTGACAATACTGTCGGACAGTTCAAGCAGCCAGTCCAGACTGCCATCTGCCTCCATCGCCAGCGCGCGTTGCAACACCAGGGTCTGGAACTGCAGGCGTTCCAGACGCCGACCAATGGAGAGAAAACTCCAACCCAAGTCACGAGTCATGCCATCCAGGGCGAAACCGGACAGGGTCATCACGGACGTGGCCGCATCATCGAGTGCGCTCATGGCCTCTGCCGGTGTCTGTCGCGCCTTGCTCTTGGCGCTACGTTGCAGCATGCGGTTGAGGGCGCGCCAGTTATCCGCAGACAAGCGTTCGCGCAGCTGGCTGGCGGTGTTGTAAAGCTGTTGCTGCTGGCTGGCGAGCCCGGGCACATCGGGCGACACCACGGCCAGTAGCAAGGCCGCCTCGATCCGGGCATCGCTCCAGCCAGCCGCTGGGGGCGAGCTCTGAGTCTGGCCTTGCGTTTGTTCAGATACCTGGCTTTGCCGCTGCAGTGCGTCCTTGTCCGGGGTCTCGATCAGTTGAAACCAGGCGCATAGCGCTTTGACAGTGGCCCATTCGGTACCACGCTCCTGCGGGCTGACATTGAACAGCACGTGCAGGGTAATGCGCATCAGCCGCGCGATATTGTCACAGCGCTCGGTATTGCGCCCCAGCCAGAACAGATTCTCGGCCATGCGGCTGGATAGGTGCGTGTCGTCGCGAATCAGATCCTTGCTGGTGGTGGTACGAGACTGCGGTCGATGAGTGCCTGCCTGTGCCCGCGCCTGAACCCAGGTGTCTTTGCTGCTACCACCGCGCTGCATGGCGATGACGCGTGAGTCTGGCCCGGTGGCAACCCGGGTCAGTCCGCCGGGCATCACCACATACCCGCCAGGTGTGGCACAGGCGTATACCCGCAGGCCGACGGCGCAGGCATTCAAGCCGGTTGGCGCACTGGCCTTCCAGACGGGGGACTGCGACAAGCGCACCAGTTCCTGGGCAACATAGTTGCGTGGGTTCGCGCGCATCCTGGCTATCAGTGCCGAGCGTGCCTCGCCGCTGAGATCCTGGCCGAACAGCGAGACCTGGCGCAATTGCGGAAAGCTCGACTTGATCACCAGTTGATCGAGATTGGCCAGTACTTGCTCGAACGCGGCTGGTTCGCCACACCACCAGGTCGCCACCGAGGGCATCTTCAATGGCTCCCCGAGCAGGCGCTTGCACAGTGCCGGCAGGAAGCCCAGCAGCGCACCTGACTCCAGAAGGCTGGAGCCCAGACTGTTGGCGATCAGCACATTGCCGAGGCGGGCTGCCTCGGTTAAACCGGCCACGCCCAATGCCGACTCGGTGCGCAACTCCAGCGGATCGCAGAAGTCATCGTCGACCCGACGCATGATCACATGCACGCGCTGCAGACCGGACAAGGTTTTCAGCCAGACGATACCGCCGCGCACAGTGAGATCACTGCCCTCCACCAGCGGCAAGCCGAGATAACGGGCCAGGTAGGCCTGTTCGTAATAGGTCTCGTTGTAGGGGCCAGGGGTGAGCAAGACAATCAATGGCGACTCACTGCCGCGCAGCGGTACTCCGCCATTGGCGGCACACTGCCGGCCCCAATGGGCCAGGCTGTCGCGCATACGGCTGAAAAAGCCTGCTAAATCCTGCACCTTGAGGTCACGCAACTGATCCGGAAAAGTCCGTGCGATCACTGCACGGTTTTCCAGCGCATAACCTGCACCCGAAGGTGCCTGGGTACGATCGGCCACCACCCACCACTGACCGTTGGGTGCACGAGCCAGGTCAACCGCATAAAAATGCAAGGCCACATTGTCCGCGTGCTTGATGCCATGGGCCGGGCGCAAAAAGCCTGCATGCCCGTGGATCAAGGCCGGAGGTAGCAGGCCTTCCTGAAGCATGCGCTGCTCGCCATAAACGTCGCCGAGTATCCGGTTCAACAGGGTTGCACGCTGGACCACTGCCGCTTCGATACCTGTCCATTCATCATGGGGCAAGATCAGCGGCAACACATTCAGATCCCAGGGGCGCTGCATACCCTTGGTATCGGCATAGACGTTGTAAGTCACTCCGTTTTCGCGGATCTGGCTTTCAACCGCTTCCAGGCGCTGGCGCATGGTCTGCGGCGACTCTTTAGCCAGACTGGCGAGCATGGCGCGCCAGTGCTCGCGTGGCTGCTTCGAGGCATCGAGCAGCTCATCAAAGCTGTTGGGGGCGGCGCGATATCCGGCGAGTAGTTTTTTCAACATTGTCTCAGTTCTTCTGCTCGCGAATAACGCACAGGATGGCGCTTGGGTTTAATAGGGTTGCCAGCGCAAATCGAGCGTCATCGGGAAACTCGGATTGAGTTCTTCCTTGTAGACGCGCATCGGGCCAGGTGTATGGCCGTGGGCCCAGAAACGGGCAAAACGCCGCGCTTCAGCGGCATTGGCATTCACCGGCGAACTCTCTTCACTGCGTCCACCCGGGTGCACCACATGATAGGTACAGCCGCCGATTGCCCGGCCGCTCCAATTATCGACCAAATCGAAGGTCAGGGGGGCTTGCACCTTGATAGTCGGGTGCAGCGCCGACCAGGGGCTCCAGGCCCGGAAACGCACGCCAGCGACGTACTCGCCCGGTACTCCGGTCGGGTGCAAGGGTAAGCGCCTACCGTTGCAGGAGATTTCGTGACGGCCATCGGTGAGGCCGCGTACCAAAAGCTGCATGCGCTCCACCGAGGAGTCGACATAGCGTGCCGTACCGCCGCCGCTCATCTCTTCACCCAGGACATTCCAGGGCTCGATGGCCTGGCGCAGTTCCATCTCGACCCCCTCATAGACCACGGTGCCAAAGCGTGGAAAGCGAAACTCGATAAAGGGCTCGAACCAGTGTTCCTCGAAGGCGTAGCCCGCAGCGCGCAAATCCTTGACCACATCGCGGATATCCTGGGCGACGAAGTGCGGCAGCATCCAGCGATCATGCAGTGCGGTGCCCCAGTTGACCAGTTTGGCCTGGTACGGCTCGCGCCAGAAACGTGCGACCAGAGCGCGCAACAGGAGCATTTGCAACAGGCTCATGCGCTCATGCGGCGGCATCTCGAAGGCGCGAAACTCGACCAGGCCGAGGCGGCCCGTGGGACCATCGGGCGAATACAGCTTGTCGATGGAAAACTCGGAGCGATGGGTATTGCCGGTCAGGTCAACCAGCAGATTGCGCAGCAAGCGGTCGACCATCCAGGGCTTGTCGCCCGGCTGCATGGTCGGTAGGACCTGGTCCATCTGCTGAAAGGCAATCGCCAGTTCGTAGAGGTTATCGTCGCGCGCTTCGTCGACCCGTGGCGCCTGGCTGGTCGGACCGATAAAGGTGCCGGAGAACAGGTAGGACAGGGCCGGGTGATTCTGCCAATAGGTGATCAGACTTTTCAGCAGGTCCGGCCGGCGCAGCATCGGACTGTCTTCCGCGGTAGCACCACCCAAGGTCGCATGGTTGCCACCACCGGTACCGGTATGGCGACCATCGTGCATGAATTTTTCGGTACCCAGCCGCGTCAGGCGAGCTTCCTGATACAGGGTCGACATGTTGTAGACCAGCTCATTCCAGCTGGCGGCCGGATGGATATTGACCTCGATCACACCTGGATCCGGGGTGACGCTGAGCAGCTTGATCCGTGGGTCGCGTGGGGGCTGGTAACCCTCGATGCGCAGCTTCAGCTTCAGCTTGGTGGCGGTATGTTCGACGGCCGTCACCAATGCCAGATAATCCTCTATACGCTTGAGCGGCGGCATGAAGACATGCAAGCGCCCTTCCCTGACCTGCACGCAGAGCGCCGTATGAATCACGTCGCGCGGTTCGATCGAGCTCTCGGCGGCGACGCTGGCAGCATTCTTGCGACTGAGGGTCGGGCGTTTCTCACTCTTGCCAGGCGCCGCTGCCACGGCCGGGGCGACAGTCGGCAAGACCTCGCGCGGCGCAAACGGATCGACATCGAAGCTCTGCGGCATATCTTCCGGCATGACCCAGGGCAGCGCGTTCAGTGGCAGGCGCAAGCCCATCGGCGAGTCGCCTTCGATCAGGTACAGATGCTCGCGTTTGAGCGGCCATGGGCAGGTACGCCAGGCAACCCCCAGGGCAATAGACGGATCGAGCGCCTTGGTCGTCAGGGGGAGCACGTAGCCGACCACCTCACCCAGACCTTGCTCCAGCAGCCGCGCCAGACGTTGCCGTTCCTCGGGCGCCTTGAGGTCCAGTTGCAGTGGATCGAGGTTGTTCGGCAGCCCTTGTTCCAGCTGGGCCTGCTGCACCACATCCTCATAGGCAGGGATCGGGCAGTTGGCCGGCAGGCCGAGAATCTTCACCAGTTCGGCGGTAAACCGCCTGGCTTCGTCGGCGCCATAGCCATCGCTGTGGTCATCGGCAGAAAACAGCGACGCATCGAGCCACATCGGCTGGCCGTCGACCCGCCAGAAAATGTTCAATGCCCAGCGCGGCAGCGGCTCGCCCGGATACCACTTACCCTGGCCGTAATGCAGCATGCCGCCGGGCGCGAAGTGGTTTTTCAGACGGTGCATCAGCTCCCCAGCCAACTCGCGCTTCTGCTCGCCATGAGCTTCGGTATTCCATTGCGCGCCATCCATGTCATCGATGGAGACGAAGGTAGGCTCCCCGCCCTGAGTAAGACGCACATCCTGACGTTTCAAGTCGGCATCGACCTGCTGACCGAGCTGATCGATTTTTTGCCAGTCAGCTTCCGAGTAGGGCTTGGTTACCCGCGGATCCTCATGGATGCGCGTGATGGTCATTTCGTGCTCGAAGGTGACTTCGGCCTTGTCGGTAAAGCCGCTGATCGGTGCCGCCGAGGATGGCAGCGCAGTGCACGCCAGGGGAATATGCCCTTCGCTGGCGAGCATGCCCGAGGTTGGGTCGAGGCCAATCCAGCCGGCACCCGGGATGTACACCTCGGTCCAGGCATGCAGGTCGGTAAAGTCGACCTCGGCCCCGCTCGGCCCATCGAGTGCTTCCTGGTCGGCGCGCAACTGAATCAGGTAGCCGGAGACAAAGCGAGCGGCCAAACCGAAGTCGCGCAAAATCTGTACCAGCAACCAGGCGCTGTCACGACACGATCCGGAGCGTTTCTCCAGGGTATCCTCAGGCGTTTGCACGCCCGGTTCCATGCGCAACAGATACGCGATATCGGCCTGCAGGCGCTGGTTGATGGCCACCAGGAAATTATTGATCGGCTGCGCCTTGCCGAGCATTTCGCAGCGGGCTGATGCCATCCACTTGCTCAGTAAGGGCCCGGGCTCGTCGGCTTGCAGATAAGCCGCCAGCTCATCGCTCAACTGCGCCGGATAACTGAATGGAAACTGTTCGGCATACTTTTCGACGAAAAAGTCGAACGGATTGATCACCGTCATATCTGCTACCAGATCGACGGTGAACTCCAGGGTCGCGGATTTTTCCGGGAAGACAAACCGGCCGATGTAGTTGCCGTAAGGATCTTGCTGCCAATTGATGAAGTGTTTTTGCGGGGTCACGCTCAGCGAATAAGACAAAATCGGCGTGCGCGCGTGGGGTGCCGGGCGCAAGCGCACCTCATGGGGCGACAAACCAACCTGACGATCATAGTGATAGCTGGTTTTGTGGTGCAGTGCGATACGTATGGCCATTGACGTTGCCTTCCATGAAAAATGAAGCACTACGGCGGACGTCGCCCTGCCGTCCCACTGAAAACGAACTACTCGGTCAGCTGCAGAATTCATGCCGAAAGGGATGCTGCAAAAGCCTTGCTGCGCGCCCCATTATGGCCAACTACGCGCTTACTGCTGGTGCGCCCGTCCAGTGCTCGCACCGAGATGCGGCTCAGGTCAGCATGATAGCCCTAGTGAACTGGGTGGCCAGTGCATTTTTCAATTGTTGCAGGGCTACGGTGCCAGAACAGTAGCGCGCTCATGCAGTCGAGGTTGAATAAGCTGCACGTACTGCGGGCGGCGCGTAAAAGCTTCGGCGCTACTGAATTCATCGTCATGAAGCAATTGTGCCCGAGAACCGGGCTCATGCGGCACGCCAAAAACACAAAGGCCAGCCTTGGCGAGGCTGGCCTTTGTGGCTTACTGAGATTGGTGCCCGAAGCCGGAATCGAACCGGCACGGGGTTACCCCCGAGGGATTTTAAGTCCCTTGCGTCTACCGATTTCGCCATTCGGGCGGTAGAGCTTTAGCGCGAGGTTCGGACTATATACAGCCCGGTCGAGCCTCGCAAGGTTTCCTGTATCCAATAAAAAAGCCTCGTAAATCATAGATCTACGAGGCTTTTTTAATTGGAGGCTGAGGTCGGAATCGAACCGGCGTTCACGGATTTGCAATCCGGTGCATAACCACTCTGCTACTCAGCCTTGAAACTAAACGGACCGCACTAGACGGTCCGTTGAAAATGGAGCGGGAAACGAGACTCGAACTCGCGACCCCGACCTTGGCAAGGTCGTGCTCTACCAACTGAGCTATTCCCGCTTGTCTTGTAGACGGGCGCCATTCTATATCTTCAGAACGCCCCGTCAACCCCTTGATTCAAAAAAGCTTATTTCTTCTCGGTGGAAGTGCTGAGGTGCGGCCAGGCAGCGAGCAGATACTGCAGCATCGACCACAAGGTCAGGATGGCGGCAACGATCAGAAGACCGTAGCCAAGCAGAACCCAGAATGTGTACAGGGGCGGATTCGCCAGCAGAATGATCAAGGCAACCATTTGCGCTGCGGTTTTCCATTTCGCCAGTTCGGACACGGCGACATGCGCGCGCGCCCCCAGTTCGGCCATCCATTCACGCAATGCCGAGACGACAATTTCGCGGCCAATGATGATGGCTGCCGGCAACGTCAACCACAGATTGGCATGCTCGGCCACCAGCAAGACCAGCGCAACCGCAACCATCAGCTTGTCAGCGACTGGATCAAGAAAGGCACCGAAGGGGGTGCTCTGTTCCCAGCGACGCGCCAAAAAGCCGTCGAGCCAATCAGTTGCGGCGGCAATAGCGAAAACCGCACTGGCGGCCCAATAACTCCAGCTGAATGGCAGGTAGAACAGCAGGATAAAAATCGGGATCAGTGCAACGCGGAGCACGGTAAGTAGGTTAGGAATATTCATCGGCACAACTGGCTGCAAAGGTGAGCCGGCATTCTACTCGCTGTGCAGTGCGGCATATATCAGCTCTGCAAGCTTTTTACTGATCCCGGGCGCCTTGGCGATTTCTTCACTGCTGGCCCGTGCCAATTCCTGCAGGCCACCAAAGTGATTGAGCAGCTCGCGACGCCGCTTCGGTCCTACCCCGGCGACCTCCTCCAGGCTTGAAGTGCGTCGGGCCTTGCCGCGACGAGCACGGTGTCCGGTGATGGCAAAGCGGTGAGATTCGTCACGAATCTGCTGGATCAGATGCAGCGCCGGTGAGTTGCCTGGCAGGGTGAACTCATGGCTCGCATCATTCAGGTAGAGAGTCTCCAGGCCCGGCTTGCGCGTCGCCCCCTTGGCCACACCGAGCAGAATCAATTCAGGGACCGCCAATTCATTCAGCACGTCCCGGGCCATGGCCAGCTGCCCCTTGCCGCCGTCGACCAGCAAGATATCCGGCAGCTTGCCTTCGCCGTCCTTGATCTTGCTGAAGCGCCGAGTCAGGGCCTGGTGCATCGCCGCGTAATCATCGCCTGCGGTGACACCTTCGATGTTGTAGCGCCGGTAATCGGACTTCAGCGGCCCTTCCGGGCCAAATACCACGCATGACGCTACGGTGGCCTCGCCACTGGAATGACTGATATCGAAGCATTCGAGGCGCTGCGGCACTTCATCCATGTCCAGGGCCTCGGCCAGGGCCTCGAAGCGGGCGGCCACATGCTGGCGACTGGCAAGGCGAGCGCCGAGCGCCTGTTCGGCGTTGGTCACCGCCAACTGCTGCCAGCGCGCACGGGTTCCACGTACCCGGTGACTGATACTCAACTCACAGCCACGCGACTCGCCGAGCGCCGCGATAAGCGTGGGAAAGTCTTCATGTTGCGCGTTGACGATCAGCTCGGCAGGCAACTCGCGCTCCTGATTGCCCAGGTAGTACTGAGCCAGGAAGGCCAGCAACACCTCACTGACATCCTCCTCGATCGCCACTTGCGGGAAGAAATTCTTGCTACCGAGCACGCGGCCGCCGCGCACGCTGATCAGGTGTACGCAAGCGCCACCCGGATTGACCATGGCCGCGACTATATCGACATCGCCACTGCCGCCTTCCATGCTCTGCTGGTCTTGCACACGACGCAGCAGGGCCATCTTGTCGCGCAACTCGGCTGCACGCTCGAAATCCAGGGCCGCAGCGGCTTGCTGCATGGCGCTGGACAGTTCATCGCCGAGCGCATTGCTGCGGCCCTCGAGGAACATCACCGAGTGCCGCACGTCCTCGGCATATTCCGCCGGATCGACCAGGCCGACGCACGGCCCCTTGCAGCGCTTGATCTGATACTGCAGGCACGGCCGCGTACGATTCTTGAAGTAACTGTCTTCGCACTGGCGCACCAGAAAGGCTTTTTGCAAAAGGCCGAGGCTTTCGCGGATCGCCCCAGCGCTGGGGTATGGGCCAAAATAACGGCCCTTCTGCTTCTTCGCTCCGCGATGGATACTCAGGCGCGGGTAATCACCATCCGATAAAAACACGTAGGGATAGGATTTATCATCACGCAGCAGGATGTTGTAAGGCGGCCGCCATTGCTTGATCAGTGTTTGCTCGAGCAGCAGGGCTTCGGTTTCATTGGCGGTTATGGTGGTTTCGACCTGAACGATCCGACCAACCAGCGCCGCGGTCTTCGGCGCCAGGCCGCTCTTGCGAAAGTAGCTGGCCAGGCGTTTTTTCAGGTTTTTCGCCTTGCCGACATAGAGCAGCTTGGCGTCTACGTCGAACATGCGGTAGACACCCGGGCGACTACTGCAGGTCGCCAGGAAAGCGCCGGGATCGAACGGGACGCTCATTTCACCCACAGGCTCAGCTGTTGGCATCGACCATGCCATGGCGTACGGCGAGCAAGGCAAGCTCCACATCGCTGGTAATCGACAGCTTTTCAAAGATTCGATAGCGGTAAGTATTGACCGTTTTCGGTGACAGGCACAGCTTGTCGGAGATGCTCTGCACCTTCTGGCAGCCGGCGATCATCAGGGCGATCTGAATCTCTCGCTCGGAAAGCAAATCAAAGGGCGAGTTGTTGTTTTGCGGCTGAAACGACTTGAGCGCCAATTGCTGGGCGATTTGCGGGCTGATGTAACGCTGTCCCGCGAACACCTGACGTATGGCCTGCACCATCTCAGCCAGCGCGGCGCCCTTGGTCAGATAGCCAGCAGCGCCTGCCTGCAGCAGCCGCGTGGGGAAAGGATCATCCTCACAGGCAGTCACCGCGACGACTTTGAGGTCGGGGTGGCTGCGGAGAAGCTTTCGGGTCGCTTCGAGTCCGCCGATGCCGGGCATTTTGACATCCATCAGGACCACATCAGGCTTCAATTCGCGGGCTTTCTTCAGCGACTCTTCACCTGAGTCGGCCTGCCCGACGACTTGCAGGCCATCGATATCGGCCAGCATCCGGGTGATACCTGTACGAACCAGATCGTGGTCGTCGACCACAAGCACCCTTATCAAGCGGACACCTCGTTATGTGTCAGCCGCTCAGTGCGGCGGCCTGGCAGGAAATTACCGCAGCGTACGGCAGAAAATTCTACGAGGCTTAGCTTGGCGCATAACCGTCAAATAGCAAACGTCAAAGAAATCACATTACTGATTTCATTGATAATAATTGGCGGAAGCGGTGAGATTCGAACTCACGGAAGAGTCTCCCCTTCGACGGTTTTCAAGACCGTTGCATTCAACCGCTCTGCCACGCTTCCGGCGTTGGTGCGGGCGGCAATCTTACCGGAACGAAACACACTGTCAAACTCTCTAGGTTGGCTGAGGTCGGGGCTCTGTTATTATCGACTTCGACTTTGGTCACGGAACCATTAGCCCCTACAGGAGTGTCGCCATGCACGAACAAGATTACGCACTCAGTCACGCCCAGGTTGAGCAGCAAGAAGTCAGCCGCGTACTGCGCAACACATACGGCCTGCTGGCTATTACCCTGGCCTTCAGCGGGCTGGTTGCCTTCATGGCGCAGCGCGCCAATGTGCCTTACCCCAACTTTTTCGTGGTGCTGATTGGCTTCTACGGCCTGTTCTTCCTCACCGCCAAACTGCGTGACTCGTCCTGGGGCCTGCTCTCCACCCTCGCCCTGACCGGCTTCATGGGCTACACCCTGGGACCAATCCTCAATCGCTACCTGGGCATGGCCAATGGCGCCGAAGTGGTCAGCTCGGCCTTCACCATGACGGCTCTGGTTTTCTGTGGCCTGTCCGCCTACGTGCTGATCTCGCGCAAGGACATGAGCTTCCTCAGCGGCTTCATCACTGCTGGCTTCTTCGTCCTGATCGGCGCAATGGTGGCGGGTTTCTTCTTCCAGATCAGCGGCCTGCAACTGGCGATCAGCGCCGGCTTCGTGCTGTTTTCCTCGGCCTGCATCCTGTTCCAGACCAGCGCCATCATCCACGGTGGTGAGCGCAACTACATCATGGCGACCATCAGCCTGTATGTATCGATCTACAACCTGTTCATCAGCCTGCTGCAGATCATGGGCATCATGGGCAGCGACGACTGACCCCCGAGCTACACCTGAAGCCCGCTTCGGCGGGCTTTTTCGTTCCCGCGGCGAGCATCTTGCGCGTTCACCCTTTATCATTGGGGCAGATTTGACTGCCGGCTTCTCTATGAAATTCGCCATTGCCCTCTTTGCCCCACCGCATGCGCCCTCCTCCCGGCGCGCCCTGCGTTTTGCTCAGGCAGCCCTGGCCAGCGGCCATCAGATAGTGCGACTGTTCTTTTATCAGGATGCGGTGCACAACGCGTCGAGCAATGTGGTCAGCGCGCAGGATGAGTTGGATACCCCTGCCGAATGGCGTGAACTGGTGCGCCAGCAACAACTCGATGGCGTTGTCTGCATTACCGCAGCGCTTCGCCGCGGCGTCCTCAATGAGCAGGAAGCGCAACGCTATGGGCGTAGCGCCGGCAATCTGGAGGCGCCCTGGGAACTCTCCGGGCTGGGCCAACTGCACGAAGCGGCGCAAACAGCTGATCGCCTGATCTGCTTCGGAGGGCCTTGAAGTGGCTAAATCCTTGCTGATCATCAGCCGCCAGTCGCCCTGGTCCGGGCCCAGCGCCCGCGAAGCGCTGGATATTGCCCTGGCTGGCGGCGCGTTCGACCTACCCCTCGGCATGCTGTTTCTCGACGACGGCGTGTTCCAGCTGGCACCGGCGCAACAGCCCGCCGCCTTGCAGCAGAAAGACCTCACTGCCAACCTGCAGGCGTTGCCACTGTTCGGCGTCGAATCACTTTATGCCTCGGCGCGCAGCCTGCAAGAGCGCGGCCTGGAGCAACAGGCGCTGACGCTGGCGGCCGAGGTGCTGGATGATGCCGCCCTGATCGCACTCATTGACCGCTACGACCAGGTGATCACTCTCTGATGGCTACGTTGCATGTGTTGTCCCATTCACCGTTCAGCGACAGCCGACTGAGCAGCTGTCTGCGCCTGCTCGGCCCTGCCGACGGCCTACTACTCTGCGGCGATGCGGTTTACGCCCTGCAATCCGGCACCGCGCAGCGCCAGGCCCTGGACCTGATACCGGACGGTATCGGCCTGTTCGCCCTCGACGAAGACCTCGGCGCGCGCGCCCTGATCGCGCCGGCGCGGACCCAGGTGGTCGACTACTCGGGGTTCGTCGAACTCAGTTGCCGCTTCGACAAGGTCAACAGCTGGCTATGACGCATTTGATCGTTGCCGGTCGGCGCATCGAACTGGACAAGGATGGATATCTGCTCGCCCTGGCGGACTGGTCGGCGCCAGTCGCCGAGGCCCTGGCGCAGCAGGAACAACTGACCCTGAGCGACGAGCACTGGCAGATCCTGCGCTTGTTGCGGGCTTTCTACGCCGAGTTCCAGCTATCACCAGCCAACCGACCGCTGATCAAATACGTGGCGCTCAAGCTCGGCCCGAAAAAGGGCAACAGCCTGCACCTCAATCTCCTGTTCAAAGGCGCTCCTGCCAAACTCGCCGCCAAGCTGGCGGGCCTGCCCAAACCGACGAATTGCCTATGAACCTTGTCACCCCAGCGGAACACCCTTTTGCCCAATTCGTGCGCATCCTCGGCAAAGGCAAGCGCGGCGCGCGCAACCTGACCCGAGAAGAAGCCCGCGAAGCCATGGGCATGTTGCTCGACGGCAAGGTCGAGGACACCCAGCTCGGCGCCTTCCTGATGCTGCTCAGGCACAAGGAGGAAAGCGCCGAGGAGATGGCCGGCTTTGCCGAGGCAGTACGCGAGCGCCTGCAGGTACCGGCCATTGCGGTCGATCTGGACTGGCCCAGCTATGCCGGTAAGAAGCGTCATTTGCCCTGGTTCCTCCTCGCCGCCAAGGCCCTGGCCAACAGCGGCGTGCGCATCCTCCTGCATGGCGGCGGCGCGCACACCGCCGGGCGGCTGTATAGCGAGCAAGTGATCGGGCTCCTGCAGATTCCGCTGTGTCGCAGCTGGACCGAGGTGGAGCATGCCTTGCAGGAAACTCAACTGGCATTTATCCCGCTGGGCGACTGGATGCCTCAATTGCAACGGATGATCGACCTGCGCAACATCCTCGGCTTGCGCTCGCCGATCCACTCGCTGACCCGCATCCTCAACCCCTTGTCGGCGCGCTGCGGCCTGCAGAGCATCTTTCACCCCGGCTACCAGGCAGTGCACCGCGAGGCCAGCCAATTGCTCGGTGACACGGCACTGGTAATCAAGGGTGAAGGTGGCGAAGTAGAAATCAATCCAGATGCCACCAGCCATCTCTATGGCACGGCCAACGGCGAGAACTGGGACGAAGACTGGGCGCCACTGTCGGCGCAGCGCCACGTCAAGCCCGAGTCTCTCGAGCCCGAGCACCTTCAGGCGTTCTGGCGCGGCGAAGTCGAGGACGCATACGGCCGACTCGCGGTACTGAGCAGCATGGCCATGGCCCTGCGCGGTCTGGGCATCCCGTATGAAGAGGCATTCAAGCAGGCGCAGCAGCGCTGGGACGCACGAATCATATCGATCTAGTCGATTCATAAAGGCAGGTTTTTCTACCTTTCAATCGAACCAGCGCCGTTAGACTGAACGCCTGAGCCATACAGCCAAAGGAGTCGGGTAATGGGTTTGTTGATTGAAGGAAGCTGGCATGACCAATGGTACGACACTGCCTCTGACGGCCGTTTCAAGCGCGAGGATGCCCAGCGACGCAACTGGATCACCGCCGACGGCAGCCCCGGGCCAAGCGGCGAAGGTGGATTCAAGGCGCAAGCCGGTCGCTATCACTTGTATGTTTCCCTCGCCTGCCCCTGGGCCCATCGCACCCTGATCCTGCGTCAGCTCAAGGGCCTGCAGGACCTGGTCGATGTGTCGGTGGTCAGCTGGCTGATGCTCGACGATGGCTGGACCTTCGACCCGGCCCACGGCTCTACGGGTGATGCGTTGGACGGCCTGGACTTCCTGCATCAGCGCTACACCGCCGATGATGCCAACTACAGTGGCCGGGTAACCGTGCCGCTGTTGTGGGATAAAGAGCAACAGCGCATCGTCAGCAATGAGTCCGCAGAAATTCTTCGCATGTTCAACAGCGCTTTCGACGGGCTGACGGGCAATTCTCTGGATTTCTATCCCGAAGCACTGCGCGGCGAGATAGATGCACTCAATCAGCGCATCTATCCAGCGGTCAACAATGGCGTGTACCGCGCCGGTTTCGCCACTAGCCAGGACGCCTACGAGGAAGCCTTCGGCGAGCTGTTCGACGAACTGGATTGGCTGGATAGGCGTCTTGGCGGGCACCGCTACCTCGCTGGCGAATACCTCAGCGAAGCCGATTGGCGCCTGTTCACCACCCTGATTCGCTTCGATGCGGTGTACTACGGGCACTTCAAGTGCAACCTGCGGCGCATCGAAGACTACCCGAACCTGTCCAACTGGCTGCGCGAGCTATACCAGTGGCCCGGGGTTGCGGCATCCGTGGATTTCAAACACATCAAGGGCCATTACTACGCCAGCCATCGCACTATCAACCCGACCGGCATAGTACCCAAGGGGCCGGCGCTGGAGCTTGCCCGCGAGCATGATCGCGCGCGCCTGCCGGGCAAGGGCCTCTTTACAAGGTAGGCGCGCCGCCCGTCCGCGCCTACGACAGGGAGTATCGAGCCCTCCGCTTACTGCGCGACAGCGGGCCGCCCCCTCTTATCAGACGCGGCTCAAACCTCAGCCTGAGCGCCTTCGAACCAGGCCAGCTTATCGCGCAGCTGCACCACTTCGCCGACAATGACCAGGGTTGGCGCGTGGACCTGATGCTGGGCAACCAATTCCGGCAGGTTCGCCAGGGTGCCGGTGAAGACCCGTTGATTGGGCGTAGTGCCCTGCTGGATCAACGCCGCAGGCGTGCTGGCGGCCCGGCCATGGGCGATCAATTGCTGGCAAATCAGCGGCAAGCCGACCAGGCCCATGTAGAACACCAGGGTCTGGCTGGGCACTGACAGCTCCGCCCAAGGCAGGTCGCAACTGCCGTCCTTGAGGTGGCCGGTGACGAAGCGTACCGACTGCGCGTGATCACGATGAGTCAGCGGAATCCCCGCATAAGCGGCACAGCCGCTGGCTGCGGTGATGCCCGGCACTACCTGGAAGGGAATACCCTGGGCCGCCAGCTCCTCGATTTCCTCACCGCCCCTGCCAAAGATGAACGGGTCGCCGCCTTTCAGGCGTAAAACCCGCTTGCCCTCTTTGGCCAAGCTGACCAGCTGCTGATTGATCTGATCCTGCGGTACAGCATGCTCGGCGCGCTGCTTGCCGACATAAATGCGCTCGGCATCGCGACGGCACAACTCGATGATCGCCGGAGCGACCAGGCGATCGTAGAGCACCACATCGGCTTGCTGCATCAGGCGCAGGGCGCGAAAGGTCAGCAGATCCGGGTCGCCGGGACCTGCACCGACCAGATACACCTCACCCAGGCAGCGCGGCGTGCCTCCAGCGATTTTCGCCTCGAGCAGACGTTCACCCTCATGCAATTTACCGGCGAACACGCTCTCGGCAATTTGCCCCTGAAATACGTCCTCCCAGAACACCCGGCGCTGCTGGACATCGGGGAACAGGCCTTTGACTTGCGCGCGAAACTTCTTTGCCAAACCCGCCAACTGACCATAAGTCGCCGGAATCCAGGTTTCGATCTTGGCCCGGATCAACCGCGCCAACACTGGCGCGTCGCCGCCACTGGTGACGGCGACGATCAACGGCGAGCGATCGACGATAGCCGGGAAGATCACGCTGCACAGCTTCGGTGCATCCACGACATTGACCGGGATTCCCAGCGCCTGGGCCTGGGCGGATATCTGTGCATTTAGCGGTTCATCGTCGGTGGCAGCGATGATCAGCACTACGCCGCCCAAGTCCTCGGGCTGATAGTTGCGCAGCAGCACCTCGCCAGCCCTCAGCCCGACCAGCTGACAAAGGTCGTCACGCACTTCGGGCGCCACGACTCTCAGCCTGGCGCCAGCATCGGCGAGCAGACGCGATTTACGCAGCGCCACTTCGCCGCCACCGACCACCAGTACCAGGCGATCCTGCAATTTGTGGAACAGCGGGAGAAAGTCCATGGGCGTGATCCAAGCGAATGACGATGGCGAGGCACAGCCTGGCCTGTAGGGTGGGCTTCAGACCACCAGAAGTACCTGCAGATACAGGCGTGAACCCCTACCCTGCAGGTGTACTCATGCGCATTAACCGATGACGTCAACGCCGCCCATATAGGGCTTGAGCACTTCAGGCACACGAATGCTACCGTCAGCCTGTTGGTAGTTCTCCAGCACCGCCACCAGGGTGCGGCCTACCGCGAGGCCAGAACCGTTGAGGGTGTGCAGCAGCTCCGGCTTGCCGGTTTCCGGATTGCGATAACGCGCTTGCATACGCCGCGCCTGGAAGTCGCCGCAATTGGAGCAGGAGGAAATCTCGCGGTACTTGTCCTGGCTCGGCACCCAGACCTCAAGATCGTAGGTCTTGGTCGCGCTGAAACCCATGTCGCCGGTGCAGAGGGCGAGCACGCGGTATGGCAATTCGAGCAGTTGCAGAACCTTTTCGGCATTGCCGGTGAGCTCTTCCAGGGCCTGGTAGGAGGTGCTCGGCTCGACAACCTGCACCATCTCGACCTTGTCGAACTGATGCTGGCGAATCATGCCACGGGTATCGCGACCGGACGCACCGGCTTCGCTGCGGAAACATGGGGTGTGGGCCACCAGCTTCAGCGGCAATTGCTTGGCATCGAGAATCTCGCCCGCAACGATATTGGTCAGCGACACTTCGGCGGTTGGAATCAGGTACAGATCGGCTTCGTTTTCACGGCTGATCTTGAACAGGTCTTCCTCGAACTTGGGCAACTGACCGGTGCCCTGCAGCGCTGGCGCTTGGACCAGATAAGGCGTGTAGGCCTCTTCATAGCCATGTTCGCCGGTATGCAGGTTGATCATGAACTGCGCCAGGGCGCGATGCAGGCGAGCGATCGGCCCACGCAACAGCGCGAAACGCGCACCCGACAGTTTGGCGGCGGTTTCGAAATCCAGCCAGCCGTACTTTTCACCCAGGGCCACGTGATCCTGAACGGCGAAGTCGAAGGTCTTGGGCGTGCCCCAGCGGCGCACCTCGACGTTGCCCTCTTCATCGTCGCCGACCGGCACCGACTCATGGGGCAGGTTGGGAATGTTCAGCAGCAGGCTATCCAGCTCGACCTGAATGGCCTCCAGCTCCTGCTTGCCTTGCTCCAGCTCGCTGCCCATGCGATCGACATCCGCCAGCAGCGGGGCGATGTCTTCGCCGCGCTGCTTGGCCTGGCCGATGGTCTTGGAGCGACTGTTGCGCTCGGCTTGTAGCTGTTCTGTGCGGGTCTGTACGGTCTTGCGCTGGACTTCCAGCGCTTCAAAACGCGCTACATCCAGTTGAAAGCCGCGCGCAGCAAGGCGCTGAGCCACATCGTGGAGTTGGCTGCGCACCAGTTTGGAGTCGAGCATGTCAGGTTCTCGTCGATCAGAGTTTGGTGAATGATAGGCCAGCCCAGGTCGCGAGCAGGCCGCCCAACACACTCAGCGCCACATAGCCGAAGGCTATTGGCGCCTGGCCGCTTTCCAGCAAGCGCAAGGTGTCGAGGGAAAAGGATGAAAACGTGGTAAATCCGCCTAGAAAACCAACGATCAAGCCGGCGCGTAACTCCAGCGGTATTTCCGGGCGGAGCAGAAACAGTCCATACAGGTAACCGATCAGCAGGCAGCCAACAATGTTCACCGCCAGGGTCGCTGTATAGAAATATTGTGGCCAGGTTGCATTGATCCAGTTGCCCGTTGCGAAGCGCAACAGGGTTCCGCAAGCACCGCCAGCAGCTATCGCAAAGACAACCGCAATCATGGCTTTCTCCGCTTGCGTGGACTGGTCGCGTCCTGGCTGGCCAGATGCGCGAGCTTGTCGCGAATTTTCTGCTCAAGGCCGCGCGGCACAGGTTGATAATACTGACGCGCGGGCAGTTGCTCGGGGAAGTAGTCTTCACCTGCGGCATAGGCATCCGGCTCGTCATGGGCATAGCGATATTCATCGCCATAGCCCAAGTCTTTCATCAGCTTGGTCGGTGCATTGCGCAGGTGCAGCGGTACTTCCAGCGAGCCATGCTCGGCAGCATCGCGCATCGCCGCTTTGAACGCGTTATACACCGCGTTGCTTTTTGGCGCGCAGGCCAGGTAAACGATGGCCTGGGCGACGGCCAGTTCGCCTTCCGGGCTACCCAGGCGCTCCTGCACGTCCCAGGCATTGAGACAGAGCGTCAAGGCACGCGGGTCGGCATTGCCGATGTCTTCGCTAGCCATGCGCACCACCCGGCGGGCGATATACAGCGGGTCGCAGCCGCCATCGAGCATGCGCGCGAACCAATAGAGCGCGCCATCCGGGCTGGAGCCGCGCACGGATTTATGCAGCGCGGAAATCTGGTCGTAGAACGCTTCGCCGCCCTTGTCGAAACGGCGACGGCTGTCGCCGAGTAGATCCAGCAATAACTCGCTGCTAATGGTCCCGCCGTCCTCGGCCAGGTCCGCAGCGTTTTCCAGAAAATTCAGCAAGCGCCTGCCATCGCCATCGGCGGCGGCCAGGAGAATCTTGAAGCTTTCATCCGGCAGGCTGAGCTGTCGCCCGCCAAGGCCTTTGCTGTCAGCCAGGGCACGAGTCGCCAGCTTGCGCAATGCCGCTTCGTCCAGGCTTTTGAGGACATAGACCCGCGCCCGCGAAAGCAGCGCGTTATTCAGTTCAAACGAGGGGTTTTCGGTAGTGGCACCGATAAATATCAGGGTGCCGTCTTCCACATAGGGCAGAAAGGCATCCTGCTGTGATTTGTTGAAGCGATGAACCTCGTCGACGAACAGGATAGTCCGGCGGCCATACTGGGCGGCATGCTGCTGCGCAACTTCGACTGCCTGGCGGATCTCCTTGACCCCGGAGAGCACCGCCGAAATCGTCTCGAAATGCGCATCGGTGACCTGGGCCAGCAGGCGGGCCAGGGTGGTCTTGCCCACGCCCGGCGGCCCCCAGAAAATCATCGAGTGCAGTGCGCCCTGTTCCAGCGCTTCACGCAGCGGCTTGCCGCGCGCGAGCAGATGCTCCTGGCCGACGTACTCGTCCAGGCTGGCAGCACGCAAGCGCGCGGCCAGGGGCTGAGCGATGGGAGCATTACGGAACAGATCCATGACGGCGGGCTACGACCTCTTACTCTTGAAGGACATCCGCGCCTTCGGGAATCTCGAAGGTGAACAGTTTGTCATCCACGCTTTCATTCATCTCCACGTTGAGGAACAGAATGTTGGTGCGCTGACCAATAGTGTCGATCAACTGCATGTCATTCAACACACCGCTGCGAAATGACAGGCGCAGGCTGTCGAACAGCGTGTCCTTGGATTTGGGCTTGAGCATGAAGTCGACCACGTTGCCGCCTTCCTTATGGCTGATCTCGAAATTCTCTTGAATCTGAGACACATCGCCGGACAGTAGCAGAGCCGGGGTGTGGGTCAGACGCTTGTCGAGGGTCTGAATAGTTACCTGCTCCAGATCCGGGTCATACAGCCAGACCTTCTCGCCATTGGACACCAACAACTGCTCCATAGGCGCGTCGGTGTGCCAGCGGAACAGCCCCGGACGCTTGAGCACCAATTGCCCAGCCGTTTCCTGCAACTGAGTCCCACTGCCATCCAGGGTCAGTTGCGAGAACCGTGCACTGATGGTTTTGGCCTGGTTGAGCAATGCGGTCAGTCGCTGTGCCGAGGCATCATCAGCGGCCAGGACGGAAACGCTGGTAAAACTTAAAGCTGCCAGCAGCAGCATACGAATCAGGCGCATGGAACTCCTTATCACATTGATTTCTAGGCGTTAGTCACGAGTTGGACTTGGCGCGATCACTTCGCGCGAGCCATTGGTGCTCATCGATGTCACCACGCCAGCCATTTCCATTGCTTCAATCATCCGGGCTGCACGGTTATAACCAATCTTCAACTTGCGCTGCACCGCAGAAATCGAGGCCCGACGGCTTTCGGTGACAAAACGTACGGCTTCGTCGTACAGCGCATCCTCTTCACTGCCTTCGCCCCCCCCTTCACTGCTGCCGTCAAAGCCGCTGCCGGACTCTTCGACGCCTGCCAGGATGTCTTCGATATAGTCCGGGGTACCGCGCAACTTCCAGGCTTCGACCACGCGGTGGACTTCTTCGTCGGAAACGAAGGCGCCATGCACACGAATCGGCAGGCCGGTGCCGGGCGGCAGATAGAGCATGTCACCGTGGCCGAGCAATTGTTCGGCGCCACCCTGATCGAGAATGGTTCGCGAATCGATCTTGCTCGATACCTGGAAGGCCATGCGGGTCGGAATGTTGGCCTTGATCAGGCCGGTGATCACATCCACCGACGGCCGCTGGGTGGCGAGAATCAGGTGGATACCCGCGGCGCGAGCCTTCTGTGCGATCCGCGCGATCAATTCTTCTACTTTCTTACCGACGATCATCATCATGTCGGCAAATTCGTCCACCACCACCACAATGGTCGGCAGGGTTTTCAGCAGCGGCGCTTCGTCGTGCATGCTTTCACGCTTGTACAACGGATCTGCCAGCGGCTCGCCCGCCTCCTCGGCTTCCTTGACCTTGCGGTTGAAGCCCGCCAGGTTGCGCACGCCCATCTTCGACATCAGCTTATAGCGCCGTTCCATCTCGGCGACGCTCCAGCGGAGGGCGTTAGCCGCCTCCTTCATGTCGGTGACCACCGGACAAAGCAGGTGTGGAATGCCTTCATAGATCGACAACTCGAGCATTTTCGGGTCGATCATGATCAAGCGTGCCTCTTCCGGCGTGGACTTGAACAGGATCGACAGAATCATCGCGTTGACCCCGACCGACTTACCCGAGCCAGTGGTGCCAGCGACCAGCAGGTGGGGCATCTTCGCCAAGTCAGTAATCACCGGGCGACCGCCGATGTCGTGGCCAAGGGCCAGTGTCACCGGGGATTTGGCGTCATCGTACTCGGGGGACGACAGTACCTCGGAAAATCGCACGATCTGGCGGTCTTCGTTGGGCACCTCGATGCCCACGGTGGTTTTGCCAGGGATTACTTCGACCACCCGCACGCTGATGATGGCCATCGAGCGTGCCAGATCCTTGGCCAGCCCGGAAATGCGGCTGACCTTGACGCCGGCGGCGAGCTGGATCTCGAAGCGGGTAATTACAGGACCCGGATGCACCGACTCGACCATGACCTCGACGCCGAACTCCTTGAGTTTGATCTCAAGCAGCCGCGACATGGCCTCCAGCGACTCGGGGGAAAATTTCTTCTGCTTCTTCTCGGCGACATCGAGAATGGAAATCGGCGGCAAGCTGCCTTCGACAGCGCTGTCGACGAATAGCGGTGCCTGCTTTTCTTTCTGTACGCGCTTGCTCGGCTCGGCGGCTTTAGGTTCCGCTGGCGGGGTAATCACAGGGGCCGTGCGGCTTTCACGCGCGCTCATGTGTTTGCTCAGCGCTTCCTCGCGCTCCAGCAAGCGCTCCTTGACCTTGGCCTGCTCGCGGCGGTCGTGCACCATCGGTGCCGCCACTTCGCTGACCCGCTCATCGACTTCGCGCAACTGCGCGACCAGTTGCTTGCGCTCGGTGCGGGCGTTCCACCAGCGGTTGACCAGACTCTGGATCAGTTCGAGGAGATCCAGGGTGATCTTGCCGGTGAGGTCCATGACCCTGAACCAGGACAGGTCGCTGAACACGGTCAAGCCAAACAGGAACAGGGCGATGAACAGCAAGGTGCTGCCCTGCACGTTCAAGACATCTTCGGTCAACTGACCGAGACTCTCTCCCAATGCACCGCCAGCGCCAGCAGAGCCAGGTATGCTGGTACCTACATCAAAATGAATATCGGCCAGCGCAGCCCCGGACAGCACCAGGAATACCAGACCAATCAAGCGCCAGGAAAACAGCCAGCCGCTCCACTGCCAAGGCTGGTGGCGATCGCGGAACACCTGCAGCGTCTTCACCCCGAGCAGCAGGGGGAACACATAAGCAAAATAGCCCAAGGCCATGAACAAGATGTCGGCGAACCAGGCGCCTGCCCGGCCAGCGGCATTGTGCACCTGCTCGATATTGCTGGTATGCGTCCAGCCCGGGTCGGCGGGATCATAAGTCAGCAGCGCCATCCACAGATAAAGGCAGAGTGCACCGAGAGCGATCAAGGCACCTTCTTTCAACCTGTAGGGCAATTGCTGACGCCAGACTGGAGTCTGGGCTGTAGGGCTCGAATTCTTCAAAACGCATCTATTCCTGCGCCTGCGGCGCGCCGAATAATCGGTTAATGGCAAAATTTTGACTATTGTACGGATTTACCCGGTTGATGCCACGCCAGGTAACGAGGTGGCAACCAGCCTGGACGAAGGCCTTTACCACCGGCTCCCGCTCGCCCCTTGGTTCGGTGTAGCATAGCCACCAACATATTACGTGCGACTCAATTTGAGCATGCATTCTCTTTTGTGACAAAGGCTTATGAGGTGTTTCTATGAGCGAAGTCAAGCATTCACGCCTGATCATCCTGGGTTCCGGCCCTGCCGGTTACGCTGCGGCGGTATACGCTGCCCGCGCCAACCTCAAGCCCGTGGTGATCACCGGCATCCAGCCCGGCGGCCAACTTACCACCACCACCGAAGTGGACAACTGGCCAGGTGACGTCGAAGGCTTGACTGGTCCAGCGCTTATGGAACGCATGCAAAAACATGCCGAGCGTTTCGACACCGAGATCATTTATGACCACATCCATACGGCCGAGTTGCAGCAGCGCCCGTTTATCCTCAAAGGCGACAGTGGCACCTATAGCTGCGATGCACTCATCATCGCCACCGGCGCCTCGGCGCAGTACCTCGGCCTGCCATCGGAGGAAGCCTTTGCCGGCAAGGGCGTGTCTGCCTGCGCCACCTGCGATGGTTTCTTCTACCGCAATCAAGTCGTCGCGGTGATTGGTGGCGGCAACACCGCCGTCGAGGAAGCGCTGTATCTGGCCAATATCGCCAAGGAAGTGCACCTGGTTCACCGTCGCGACAAGCTGCGCTCGGAAAAAATCTTGCAAGACAAGCTGTTCGACAAGGCCGCCAACGGCAACGTCCACCTGCACTGGAATCACACTCTCGATGAAGTGCTTGGCGATGCCAGCGGTGTGACCGGCGTGCGCCTGAAAGACACCACCACTGGCTTATCCAGGGAACTGCCGCTAACTGGCGTGTTTATCGCCATCGGCCACAAGCCCAATACCGATCTGTTCCAGGGGCAACTGGAAATGCGCGAAGGCTATCTGCTGATCAAGGGCGGTAGTGAAGGCAATGCCACTGCGACCAGTATCGAGGGCGTGTTCGCTGCTGGTGACGTGGCCGACCATGTGTACCGCCAGGCAATCACCTCTGCCGGGGCCGGCTGCATGGCTGCACTGGATGTCGAAAAGTTCCTCGACGACAATTGATCGCTCCCTGGGCGGGCTTGACAGTCCGATAGGTTGTCAAGCCCGTCCACGCCTTCCGCGGTGCGTCTGATGCTGACCTGGTTGCAACGCGACTCCCTGAGTTTCCCGCCATTGAGCAAAGCCCTGCGCGAGCCCAACGGCTTGCTTGCGGCCGGCGGCGACTTGAGTGCCGAACGGCTGATAGCGGCCTACCGCCATGGTTGCTTCCCCTGGTATCAGGACAATCAGCCGATCCTCTGGTGGTCGCCGGATCCACGTACGGTGCTCTTCCCTGACGAACTGCATGTCTCGCGCAGTCTGGCCAAGGTACTGCGCCAGGCACGCTACCAGGTAACGTTCGATCGAGCCTTTGCCCAGGTAATCCAGGCCTGCGCTGCGCCCCGCGATTACGCCGACGGCACCTGGATCACAACCCCGATGCAGCATGCCTACCTTGAGCTGCATCGGCGCGGCATTGCCCATTCGGTCGAGGTCTGGCGCGATGGCGAACTGGTCGGCGGGCTATATGGGCTGGCAATGGGCAGGTTGTTTTTCGGCGAATCCATGTTCAGCCTCGCCGATAACGCATCCAAGATCGGCTTTGTCACCCTGGTCGAGCAACTCAAGGTCTGGGGCTTTGTACTCATCGACTGCCAGATGCCCACGCAACACCTGCATAGCTTTGGCGCCAGGCCGATTGCTCGCGCAGAGTTCACTGACTACCTGCAGCGGCACATCGACCAGCCCGACATGGCGTCCTGGAGCGCCTAGGCGAGTCCCGCAGGGTGGCTTACACTTGTTTAAGGCATTATCCCGAGAGTCGATCATGACCGAGCTGGCCCGCCTGAAGTTTTACGCCACTCAGCCGCATCCATGCAGCTATCTGCCCGAAGAGCAGGCCACAACCCTGTTCCTCGACCCCAGCCAGCCGATGGATGTGGACGTTTATGCCGAACTTTCGGAGATGGGCTTTCGCCGCAGTGGCGACCACCTCTATCGGCCCCACTGCCAACGCTGCTCGGCCTGTGTGCCTGCGCGCATTCCTGTTAGTCAGTTCAAACCCAATCGTCAGCAGCGGCGTATTTTCAAACGCAATCTCGACATCCAGGTCCGTACAGTGCGCCCGGCATTCACCGAGGAGTACTACAGCCTCTATGTGCGCTATATCGAGCAACGTCATGCCGATGGCGACATGTACCCGCCGAACCGCGAGCAGTTCTCCACTTTTCTGGTACGCGACCTGCCGTTTTCCCGCTTCTACGAGTTTCGCCAGCACGGCCGACTGCTGGCGATTGCAGTCACCGACGTGCTGCCCAATGGACTTTCAGCGGTTTACACCTTCTACGAGCCCAGCGAAGAGCGCCGCAGCCTCGGACGCTTCGCCATTCTCTGGCAAATCAAGGAATCAGCGCGCCTTGGGTTGCACGCCCTATACCTTGGTTATTGGATCAAGAACTGCCGAAAAATGAACTACAAGACGCAATACCGCCCAATCGAACTGTTCGTTAACCAGCGCTGGATCACTCTCACCTGAAGTCGCTTGGCGTACGCCCTTCTTTTCGGGCACAATGCACGCCGCTTTTGCCTGGAGCCAGTTGCACCGGCCATGGCCATACTTTGGATACCGAGGGCTTTACTGAATGTCGAAAGAAGACAGCTTCGAAATGGAAGGCACTGTCGTCGACACCCTGCCCAACACCATGTTCCGCGTGGAGTTGGAAAACGGGCACGTCGTTACCGCGCACATCTCCGGAAAGATGCGCAAAAACTACATCCGCATCCTGACCGGCGATAAGGTTCGTGTAGAACTGACGCCTTATGACCTGAGCAAGGGTCGTATCACCTACCGCGCCCGTTAACAGGTCTTTGAAAAACCACTGCATTTGACCATAGGCATGAGGGCAAGTAGTTGAAGGCGTAGCATTAAGCGCGCTTTAGCTTGGCCCAGGAGCCTGCCGGACTTGAGACTGTCTACAGCTAAAGTCCGACAGCCCCCAGGATAAAGTGAGTCAAGTAGATGGCGTCCTTCGCCCTATGCTTCGCTGACTTGCCAAGCTCCCTTGCTACTCAGCCTTGATCCTCTTGCACTCGGTTTTTCCACGACTGATCAAATCAGGCGCGCACAAAAACGCCCGGCATGCCGGGCGTTTTTGTGCGCGCTATAAAGACAACCTCAGGCCATCTCCACCGTGGTTTCGAACTCGAAGGTCAATTCGTCGCCACTGAGATCGATATGGGCCACGCCTCCATGCTCGGCCAGTTCGCCAAACAGGATCTGCTCCGCCAAGGGGCGCTTGATCTTTTCCTGAATCAAGCGCGCCATGGGTCTGGCTCCCATCTGCACATCGTAGCCCTTCTCTGCCAGCCAGCCGCGCGCGGCATCACTGACTTCGAGCATCACGTGCTTGTCTTCAAGCTGTGCCTGCAGTTCGGTGAGGAACTTGTCGACGATGCTCTTGATCACTTCATGGCTCAGGCGGCCGAACTGGATGATGGTATCCAGACGGTTGCGGAACTCTGGCGTGAAGCTCTTCTTGATCACTTCCATGGCATCAGACGCATGGTCTTGATAGGTGAAGCCAATGGACGCGCGCGCCGCAGTTTCCGCCCCGGCGTTGGTGGTCATGATCAGGATCACGTTACGGAAGTCGGCCTTGCGCCCATTGTTGTCGGTCAGGGTGCCGTGGTCCATTACCTGCAACAGCAGGTTGAAGACTTCCGGATGAGCCTTCTCGATTTCATCGAGCAGCAACACGCAATGCGGTGTCTTGGTGATGGCCTCAGTCAGCAAGCCACCCTGATCGAAGCCGACATAACCCGGCGGCGCACCGATCAGCCGGGAAACAGTGTGCCGTTCCATGTACTCGGACATGTCGAAACGCACCAACTCTACGCCCAGCGCCTTGGACAACTGACGCGCCGCCTCGGTTTTACCGACCCCGGTAGGACCGGCAAAGAGGAACGAGCCCACAGGCTTGTCTGGCGCCTTGAGTCCGGCGCGCGACAGCTTGATCGCCGTAGACAGGGAGTCGATGGCCGCTTCCTGGCCGAACACCGTGAGCTTGAGATCGCGCTCCAGGTTGCGTAGCAGTTCCTTGTCCGAACTGCTGACGTGTTTTGGCGGAATTCGTGCGATTTTGGCGACGATATCCTCGACCTGCGCCACTTCAATGCGCTTGACCCGCTTCTCGACCGGCTGCAGGCGTTGATAAGCACCCGCCTCGTCGATTACATCGATTGCCTTGTCCGGCATGTGCCGATCGTTGATATAGCGCGCAGCAAGCTCTGCCGCGGCGCGCAGGGCCTCGTCGCTGTACTCGATACTATGGTGCTGCTCGAAACGCCCCTTGAGACCTTTGAGAATGCCATAGGTGTCATCAACCGAAGGTTCGCTGACATCGACCTTCTGGAAGCGCCGTGCCAGGGCGCGATCCTTCTCGAAAATGCCACGGAACTCCTGGAAGGTGGTCGAACCAATGCAGCGGATCTCGCCCGAGGAAAGCATCGGCTTGAGCAGGTTGGAAGCATCCATCACCCCGCCAGATGCGGCCCCAGCACCAATTATGGTGTGGATCTCGTCGATAAACAGTATCGCGTGCGGGCGCTTGCGCAGCTCGTTGAGCAGCGCCTTGAGGCGCTTCTCAAAATCGCCACGGTACTTGGTGCCGGCCAGCAAGGCTCCCAGGTCGAGGGAGTAAACCACGCTGGTGGCCAGCAGATCGGGCACCTGATTGTCGACAATACGCTTGGCCAAGCCTTCGGCTATGGCAGTCTTGCCCACGCCGGCCTCACCTACCAGCAGCGGGTTGTTCTTGCGCCGACGCGCCAGAATCTGCGCGACACGCTCGACTTCGAGTTCTCGCCCGACCAAAGGATCGATCCGCCCTTGGCGGGCCAGCTCATTGAGATTGCTGGTGTAGGCATCCAGTGGATTGCCTGAAGCCGAAGACTCACCACCCTCTTCGTCCTGCATTTCCTGCTCGCTTTCTGTATGGCCACCATGCCCTGGCACTTTGGAAATGCCGTGGGCGATGAAATTGACCACATCGATGCGCGCAACACTCTGCTGCTTGAGCAGGAACACGGCCTGACTTTCCTGCTCGCTGAAAATCGCCACCAACACGTTGGCGCCGGTCACTTCTCGCTTGCCGGAGCTTTGCACATGGAATACAGCGCGCTGCAACACCCGCTGGAAGCCCAGGGTCGGCTGAGTTTCGCGTTCCTCGTCATGCTGCGGGATCAGCGGTGTGGTGGAATCGATGAACTCCTGAAGGTCATGACGCAATTTGTCGAGGTTGGCACCGCATGCGCGCAGTACGCTGGCGGCGGCCTCGTTATCCAATAGAGCCAAAAGGAGGTGCTCAACCGTCATGAATTCATGACGCTTGGTGCGAGCCTCCTTGAAGGCCAGATTGAGGGTGACTTCGAGCTCTCGATTTAACATGGCTTCACCTCATGCCCAAGCGGCCGGCGTTAACCGTCCTTCTCTATCTCACAGAGTAGCGGATGCTGGCTTTCTCTAGCGTACTGATTAACCTGCATTGCCTTGGTTTCGGCGATGTCGCGGGTAAACACTCCGCAAACTGCCCGTCCCTCTGTGTGGACGGTCAGCATGATCTTGGTCGCCAGCTCCCGGTTTAAGTTGAAAAACACCTCGAGCACTTCGACCACGAAATCCATCGGTGTGTAGTCATCATTGAATATGACCACCTTATACAGCGGTGGTGCCTGCAGCGCGGGCTTGGATTCCTGCACGGCCAGGCCGGTGGAATCGTCCTCATGCGTTGCCGGACGGTCCTGATTGAATGTTAGTCGAATCTGGCTACGTGCATGCATGCTGGAATAAAGGTTCTTGGCTGGGCGAGTACGGATGGTAGTTGGAGTTTGACCGGCTTCTCAGGCAGTTGCAGCATCGCCTTGACTAACGGCTAAACGGTGTTACAAACAATGAATACCCACTTAGGTAGGTATGAGGGATTCCGCGCCCTCGCCCAAGCCAGTTTATTCGTGCGCGGAATCAGAAGTGGATGATACTCCAGTGGCGGAGTTCTTTGCAGAGGGATATCAGCATGCTTAGCGGTAAGGTCAAGTGGTTCAATAACGCCAAGGGCTATGGGTTTATTGTGGCCGACGGTCGAGACGAGGATCTATTCGCTCATTATTCGGCGATTCAGATGGATGGTTATAAAACCCTGAAAGCCGGTCAGGCTGTGAGCTTCGATATCATCCAAGGCCCTAAGGGGCTCCACGCCGTGAACATCAGCGCGCTTTCGGCCACCACCGAAGCACCTGCTGCTGCAAATCAGGCCAACTGCAATACAATTGAGGTCTGAGCAGCAACATCACTGACTAACCAAAATACAAAAGACCGGTCGCTTGACCGGTCTTTTGCTTACCGCTGATCAGCTCACATGTGGGAGATCATGGCGTCGCCAAACTGCGAACAAGACATCAGCTTGGCGCCTTCCATCAGACGCTCGAAGTCATAGGTCACGGTCTTGGCCGAGATGGCGCCGTTGGTGCCTTTAATGATCAGGTCTGCCGCTTCGATCCAGCCCATGTGACGCAACATCATTTCGGCAGACAGGATCAGCGAACCCGGGTTTACCTGATCCTTGCCGGCGTACTTCGGCGCAGTGCCGTGGGTCGCCTCGAACATGGCAATGGTGTCGGAAAGGTTGGCGCCAGGCGCAATGCCAATACCGCCCACCTCGGCCGCCAAGGCGTCGGACAGATAATCGCCATTCAGATTGAGGGTGGCGATCACATCGTACTCCGCCGGACGCAGCAGGATCTGCTGCAACATCGCGTCGGCGATGGCATCCTTGACGATGACATTCTTGCCCGTTTTCGGGTTCTTGAACTGCATCCAGGGACCACCATCGAGCAGGGTCGCACCGAATTCTTCGGCTGCGATTTCGTAAGCCCACTCCTTGAAGGCACCTTCGGTGAACTTCATGATGTTGCCTTTGTGCACGATGGTCAGCGAGTCGCGGTCGTTGTCGACCACATACTGCAGCGCCTTGCGCGCCAGGCGACGAGTGCCTTCCTTGGAAACCGGCTTGACGCCGATACCGCAGTTTTCGTCGAAACGGATCTTGGTGACACCCATCTCCTCTTTGAGGAACTTGATGACCTTGTCCGCCTCTGGCGAGCCGGCTTTCCACTCGATACCCGCGTAAATGTCTTCGGAGTTTTCGCGGAAGATGGTCATGTCAACGTCACCAGGCTTCTTCACCGGGCTAGGCACGCCTTCAAACCAGCGCACCGGGCGCAGACAAACGTACAGATCCAGTTGCTGGCGCAGGGCCACGTTGAGGGAGCGGATGCCGCCACCGACCGGCGTGGTCAGCGGGCCCTTGATGGAAACGACGTAGTCTTTGACGGCGTCCAGGGTTTCCTGAGGCAGCCAGGTGTCCTGGTCATACACCTGAGTGGCTTTCTCGCCTGCGTAAACTTCCATCCAAGAAATCTTGCGCTTGCCGCCGTAGGCTTTTTCGACGGCTGCATCGACAACCTTGATCATCACAGGACTGATATCGACGCCGATACCGTCACCCTCGATATAGGGAATGATCGGGTTGGTCGGTACGTTAAGCGACATATCTGCATTGACGGTGATTTTGTCACCGGTTGCTGGCACCTGGATCTTTGTATATCCCATGCTGGACTCCGCTTTGTGGTTAAAAATCGCGTCTCTCCCGAGCGTAACCCACTTGATTCGGGCGAGACCACCTGTTCCTTCGTCTATAGGGGTAAGGGCATTCTTCAGCACCTAAGTGCAATGGTATACTGCGCGCCGTGACTAACGAGTCATAGGGGTTTACCTGTCTTGAACGAGACAGCGAGCCTTTGAACCCGGTTGAGTTGCTACCGCAACCCAGCTGTTCGACCGCTCAACGCTCTACTGGTGCATCACCCATCACTGCGGCAAATCCTCGACTTTCGGCTCATTGACGACTTTGAGCGAACGCGCCTACCTGCGCATCTCGAGATTCTGTGCTCGCTTAGCAAAGAAGAGAGTTAATCCAAAATGTCCAACCCTTCGAAGATCATCTACACGTTCACCGACGAAGCTCCAGCCCTTGCCACCTATTCGCTTCTGCCAATTGTAGAAGCTTTCGCTGCATCCGCTGACATAGCCGTCGAAACCCGTGATATCTCTCTTGCAGGACGTATTCTTGCAAGCTTTGCCGAGCATCTGGACGCCGACAAGCGAGTCCAGGACGACCTCGCCAAACTGGCGGTTCTGGCCACCACGCCAGAAGCCAATATCATCAAGCTACCCAATATCAGCGCCTCGGTACCGCAGCTCAAAGGCGCCATCGCCGAACTGCAGGCCCAGGGTTACAACATTCCTGACTTCCCGGAAGACCCGCAGACCGAGGCGGAAATACAAGCCCGCGCTCGTTACAGCAAGATCCTCGGCAGCGCCGTGAACCCGGTTCTGCGTGAAGGCAACTCCGACCGGCGCGCACCCGCCGCAGTAAAGGCCTTTGCCCGCAAGCACCCGCATTCAATGGGCGAGTGGAGCATGGCCTCCCAGTCCCACGCCGACTACATGCGCGGCGGCGACTTCTTCTCCAGCGAACAGTCGATCACCATGGACAAAGCCGGTGACGTGCGCATTGAGTTCGTCGACAAGAACGGCAAGGTCGAAGTGAAGAAACAGCTCGCCCTGCAGGACGGCGAAGTCTTCGACAGCATGTTCATGAGCTGCAAGAAGCTGCGCGAGTTCTTCGAGGCAACCCTGCAAGACTGCAAGGAAACCGGCGTGATGTGGTCGCTGCATGTCAAGGCAACCATGATGAAGGTGTCCCACCCGATCGTCTTTGGTCACGCAGTCAGCGTTTACTACAAGGGCGCCTTCGATAAGCACGCGGCCCTGTTTGCTGAACTAGGTGTCAATCCGAACAACGGCATTAGCAGCGTGTACGACAAGATCAAGTCCCTGCCCGCCTCCCAGCAGGAAGAGATCCTTCACGACATCCACGCCTGCTACAGCGATCGCCCGGAAATGGCCATGGTTGATTCGGTCAAGGGCATCACCAACCTGCACATCCCGAGCGATGTGATCGTCGACGCCTCGATGCCGGCGATGATCCGCAGTTCCGGGCAGATGTGGGGCAAGGATGGCAAGCTGAAAGACACCAAGGCGGTGATGCCAGAAAGCACCTACGCCCGCATCTATCAGGAAATGATCAACTTCTGCAAAACCAACGGCGCATTCGACCCGACCACCATGGGCACCGTACCGAACGTCGGCCTGATGGCGCAAAAAGCCGAAGAGTATGGCTCCCACGACAAGACCTTCGAAGCGACAGTCGACGGCACCATGCGCGTGGTTCTGGCTGACGGCACCGTACTGATGCAGCACGAAGTCGAAGCCGGTGACATCTGGCGTGCCTGCCAGACCAAGGACGCAGCCATTCGTGACTGGGTCAAGCTGGCCGTTACCCGCGCCCGCCAATCCAACACACCGACCATCTTCTGGCTCGACCCGGAGCGCGCCCACGACCTGCAATTGCAGAAGAAGGTAGAAGCCTACCTGCAGGAATATGACCTGAGCGGCCTGGACATTCGCCTCATGGGTTACAACGAAGCGATCCGCATCAGCATGGAACGCCTGATTCGCGGCCAGGACACCATCTCGGTGACCGGTAACGTACTGCGCGATTACCTGACCGACCTGTTCCCGATCATGGAGCTGGGTACTTCGGCCAAGATGCTGTCCATCGTGCCCCTGATGGCCGGTGGTGGCATGTACGAAACCGGTGCCGGTGGTTCTGCGCCGAAACACGTGCAGCAGTTGATCGAAGAGAACCACCTGCGCTGGGACTCGCTCGGCGAGTTCCTGGCCCTGGCAGTGTCTCTGGAAGAAACCGGCATCAAGAACGACAACCAGCGCGCCAAGCTGCTGGGTAAAACCCTGGATGCCGCCACCGGCAAGCTGCTCGACAACAACAAGTCGCCATCACGTAAAACCGGCGAGCTGGACAACCGTGGCAGCCACTTCTACCTGGCGCTGTACTGGGCACAGGAGCTGGCCGCGCAGACTGAAGACAGCGTTTTGCAAGCTCACTTCAGCCCGCTGGCGAAAACCCTGACTGACAATGAAGCAACTATCATTGCCGAGCTCAGCGCCGTTCAAGGCTCGCCGGTGGACATCGCCGGTTACTACCGCTCGAGCCCGGAGCTGACCAGCAAAGTCATGCGTCCGAGCCCAACCTTCAACGCCGCGATCGCTTCGCTGCTTTAAGGCGCAACACTGGCGCTTGAGCGCGCCGCATGAACAGAAGCCCCGGCCACGTGCCGGGGTTTCTGCTTGTGCACCCAGGTACCGCAGATGCGGAGCATGGCGCTCCAGCGACCTGTGACTGCTGCGAACGATCCACTCCTACAGGGCATACACATGGATTGGCACCCCCACATCACCGTTGCCACTATCGTCGAAAATCAGGGCCGTTTTCTCCTCGTCGAAGAGCTCAAGGGCGGACGCCTGGTACTCAATCAGCCCGCCGGCCACCTTGAAGCCAACGAAACCCTGCGTGAGGCAGCGGTGCGCGAGACCCTCGAAGAAACCGGCTGGGATGTCGAACTCACCGGCGTCGTCGGTATTTATCTGTATACCGCACCGAGCAATGGAGTGACCTATCAGCGCGTCTGCTTTGTCGCCAAACCGCTACGCCATAACCCAGAGCGCAGCCTGGATACCGGCATCGTCGGGACATCATGGTTGAGCCGTGATGAATTGTCCGGCCAGCCAGAACGCTGGCGCAGCGAACTGGTCCTGCGCTGCATTGACGACTACCTCGCTGGCCCGCTACATGACCTGGAGCTGATCCGTGATTGAATACCGCCTTAGCCTTGGCACCGCCAGCCTGTTAGAATTTCGTCTTTTGTGCAGACACCACCATGCGTGATCCAGCCCTCCCCAGCCCAGAACAGCAACGCGTCATAGTCGGCATGTCCGGCGGCGTGGACTCCTCCGTCTCTGCCCTACTGCTGCTCGAGCAGGGTTATCAGGTCGAAGGCCTGTTCATGAAGAACTGGGACGAAGATGACGGCACCGAATACTGCACCGCCATGGATGACTTGGCCGATGCCCAGGCGGTGTGCGACAAAATCGGCATAAAGCTGCACACCGCCAACTTCGCCGCGGAGTATTGGGACAATGTGTTCGAGCACTTTCTTGCCGAATACAAGGCCGGGCGCACGCCCAACCCGGACATCCTGTGCAACCGCGAGATCAAGTTCAAAGCCTTCCTCGACTACGCCCTGGCGCTCGGTGCCGACCTGATCGCCACCGGCCACTATGTGCGCCGCCGCGATCGCGCCGGCCGCACCGAACTGCTCAAGGGCCTGGACTCGAACAAGGACCAGAGCTACTTCCTGCATGCCGTCGGTAGCGAGCAGATTGCCCGGACCCTGTTCCCCGTGGGTGAGCTGGAAAAACCGGCAGTGCGCGCCATCGCCGAGAAGCACCAGTTGGCCACGGCGAAGAAAAAGGACTCCACCGGTATCTGCTTTATCGGCGAACGGCGCTTCAGCGACTTTCTCAAGCAGTACCTGCCGGCCCAGCCCGGCGATATCGAAACCACCGAAGGCGAGGTCATCGGCCGTCACAGTGGCCTGATGTACCACACCATCGGCCAGCGTCAGGGCCTGGGGATCGGCGGCTTGAAAGACGCCAGCGACGAGCCTTGGTACGTGCTGCAAAAAGACCTTGAACGCAATGTGCTGGTCGTCGGCCAGGGCAACGATCACCCCTGGCTGTTTTCCAGCGCCCTGCTCGCTTCGCACATTTATTGGGTCAATCCGATCGAGCTCAGCCAGCCACGCCAGCTAACGGCCAAGGTGCGTTACCGTCAGGGCGACCAAGCCTGCACCCTGGAACAAACCGCCAATGGCTATCGCGCCAGTTTTGCCATGCCGCAACGCGCGGTCACACCCGGACAGTCGGTGGTGTTCTACGACGGCGAAGTCTGCCTCGGCGGCGGCGTGATCGAAAAAGCTGAACCCTGGAGCAGTAAGGATAAGCATCCATGAGTCCAACGCAGGAACAACTGGTCGCACTGGGTGCGGTTTTCGAGGCCGCAGTTCTGGTCGACAAGCTGGCCAAAACCGGCCAGGTTGGCGAGCCAGGAGTCGCATGCCTGCTGGGCAGCCTGCTGGTACGCGATCCAAAAAACACCCTGGACGTATACGGTGGTGATGACCTCAACCTGCGCGACGGTTATCGCGCCCTGATCAGTTCTCTTGAGCGCGACCCGGCCAGCCTGCAACGCGAACCTCTGCGCTATGCCCTCGCCCTCCTTGGGCTGGAAAGACAACTGGCCAAGCGCGACGACATGCTCCAGGTAATGGGCAGCCGCCTGGATCAGATTCAGAACCAGGTCGGTCATTTCGGCCTGGTGCATGAGAACGTGATTGCCGCCTGCGGCAGTCTTTACCAGGACACCATCAGTACGTTCCGCCAGCGCATCCAGGTCCAGGGCGACATGCGCCACCTGCAACAGCCGAGCAACGCCTCGAAGATTCGCGCCCTGCTGCTTGCCGGTATCCGCTCGGCACGATTGTGGCGTCAGCTCGGCGGCCACCGCTGGCAACTGGTATTCAGCCGCAAAAAACTGCTCAAGGAACTCTACCCGCTGTTGCGCGGTTGACCGTGACCACCCGCATGGTCAAACCCATGCAGGGCGCCGCGTTGTTGGCGCTATCGGCGCTGCTGTTCTCGCTGATGGGCGTCGGCATTCGTGAGGTTTCCGCCAGCGTCAACAACGAGACCGTGGTGTTCGTCCGCAACCTGGTCGGCGTGCTGTTCTTCCTGCCGTTGATCCTGCTCAAGGGACTGCGCCCGCTACACACCGCACGGATCCAGTCCCACCTGTGGCGTACCGGTTTCGGCCTGGCGGCGATGTACTGCTTCTTCTACGCCATCGCCCACCTGCCGCTGGCCGACGCCATGCTGTTCACCTACTCGGCACCGCTGTTCACCCCATTGATCGCCTGGTGGTGGCTGAAGGAACCCCTGAATAAGCGCATGCTGGCTACCACTGCGGTCGGGTTGGTCGGTGTGCTGCTGGTCGCCAAACCCTCCGCCGCGCTATTCGACGGCCAGGCCCTGATCGGCATGAGCGCCAGCGTGCTGGCAGCATTCGCCTTCGTCTCGATCCGCCAGATGAGCGACACCGAGCCGGCCTTTCGCATGGTCTTCTATTTCTCCCTATTCAGCGCTCTGGCGTCGGCGATCCCGCTGGGCTGGGCCTGGCAGCCGCTGGATCGTTTGCAGCTGACATGGCTGCTGGGCATCGGCCTGCTGGCCACCGCCAGTCAGATCATCATGTCCAGGGCCTACAGCCTCGCGCCGCCGGGCTTGATCGGCCCCTTCGCCTACCTGGCTATCGTCTTCGCCGGAGCGCTCGCCTGGCTACGCTGGGGCGAAGCACCAGACATGGCCTCCCTGCTTGGCGCCAGCCTGATATTCGGCGCCAGCCTGCTGTCGATTCCCCGGCGCACCGGCTGAACGGCAAACAGGGCAATCATGCCACCTCACTCTTCCCTTTGAGCGTTTTAACAGGTGATAGAGGGGGAACCCCCACCTGTTAATCAATCACGTCCTTATGCTGGCCAATCCCCCAACCCTATCTCACCGGCCTCGTCGACTCCCCCGCCAAACACGCAACAAAACACGCGCAGCGACTTCATGCTCAGCCATGAGCGCAAAGCCTTTGTGGGCGCCCAAAGCCTGTTCAAGGCCGATACACGCTGAATGGCAAGACCCTGCCTGGCTGCCGACAGAACGGCAGCGCCATCCCTCTGGTGAGCGCTTTCGCCATCGAAGCACGCCTGATGCTCGCCGAACAGGAAGCTGCGGGCACAGCCAATCAAATCAGCACACCGCCCGAGCTGATGAAGCACGGTGCACTGATCACCATTGATGCCATGGGCTGCCGGAAGTCGGTCGCCAAGCAGGTGCTCAAGGCCAAGGCAGACTATCCTGCGAGTCACCCAGAGTGCCTCCCTGAACCTGATTCGCCAGCGTGACAGCAAAGCTGAGCATCGCCTGCCATCACAGACGGACTTGCAAGAACGCCAACTTCCATTTGGCGCAGGTCCCTTATGGTGCAATTGGCCCCGCTAGCGGTTGCCGTAATTTGCTCTATGCTTCGAAGCAGCCTGACACCGACATGAAGGAAGTTTAAAAGGCAGTCGGCCAGGCAACTACGGCCACTGAAGTGCCAAGGCGTTGTCTTCGGTGAGTTTTTTTCGCACAGGAGAACTCCATGAGAACCATGAAGCTGACGCTGCTGGCAGCAGCCCTATTCGCTGCTCAACAGAGCACCGCGGCCGTCCCGGTCGATACCGAGGCCTTTCGCGCGGCGATTACGCCGCAAGGCGTGCGCGCGCATCAGTACGAATTGCAGTTTATCGCCGATACCAATGGCGGTACGCGCGCCGCGTCGACACCTGGCCACGAGGCCTCGCTTGAGTACATCAAGTTGCTGGTCGAGTCAGCCGGCTATGTGGTGACGGTGCAGCCCTTCGATTTTCCCTACTTCCAGGAGCAGTCACCGGCACAGCTCGAGCAGCTGGCGCCGGTGCCCACGGTCTACCCCTACGCTGAAGCTTCCGGGTTCTTGACCTTGACATACTCCGGCGCCGGCGAAATTACCGGCGCTGCCGAAGGCGTCGACCTGCAGTTGCCGCCGGGCGCTACAGCCAACAGCTCGACCAGCGGCTGCGAGCCAGAGGACTTTGCCGGCTTCACGCCCGGCAATATCGCCATCATCCAGCGTGGCAGCTGCACCTTTCTGCTGAAGGCGCAGAATGCCGAGGCGGCGGGTGCGAGCGGCGTGGTGATCTTCAACGAGGGCCAGGCGGGACGTACCGACGCCTTCAACGGCACGCTCGGCGAGCCGTCCGTCGGCATACCAGTGGTCGGCGCCGCCTTCGCGGTTGGCGAGGAGCTGGCGGCAGGCAACGTGGTGGCCCGCGTCTTCGTCGACGCCATTTCGGAAATCCGCAACACCTCCAACCTGATCGCCGAGACACCGGGAGGACGCGACGACCGCGTCGTGGTGGTCGGCGCGCACCTCGACTCGGTGCAGGAAGGCCCGGGCATCAATGACAACGGCAGCGGCTCGGCGGCGCTGCTCGAAATGGCGCTGCGCCTGGCGGAAATGGGCGTCGAGCCCGTCAATCAGGTGCGCTTCGCCTGGTGGGGGGCCGAGGAGATCGGACTGCTTGGCTCCCAGGCCTACGTCGATAACCTGAGTGCACGCGATATCAAGGACATCGCGGTGAACCTCAACTTCGACATGATCGGCTCGCCCAACTTCGTGCGCTTTGTCTACGATGGCGACGGCTCGGCGACCGATACTGCGGGACCCAACGGCTCCGGCAATATCGAGCAGGTGTTTCTCGACTACTTTGCCGATCAGAGTTTGCCGGTCGAACCGACCGCCTTCGATGGGCGCTCCGACTACGGCCCCTTCATCGCGGTGGGCATTCCTGCCGGTGGACTCTTCACCGGTGCCGAGGACATCAAGACCGTTGAGCAGGAGGCAATCTACGGCGGGATCGCCGGAGAGCCGTACGACCCCTGCTACCACCTTGCCTGCGACACTTCTGACAACAACAGTGACGAGGCGCTGGATCAGATGTCCGATGCCGCTGCTCATGCGGTCTTCACCTTCGCGATGACCAGTTCGTCGGTCAATGGCACCGACAAGGGCTCGGACAAGGCGCAGAAGTCCGCCGACGCGCTTGACTACCAGGGCAGCAAACTACGCCGCTAGGGCTTAGCCGCCGGGAGGCTCAGCCCTCCCGGCAACCTCTGGATTATGGCCCTTCCCGCTCAACTGATGTCCGCTGTCCGCTCCTCTTGCACCGGCACGCAATCAGGACGCAAGGGGTGTGCGCATCGCGCGCCACAACCGGTCCGATTGCAGAACTGCTCAGCCTCCCAGTATGCGGCCTGGCAGAGCATGATGCTGCCACCGCCGACAGCATCCATCGGCATCTGGATGACTTGAAGCAGATCGCCGGAAAGCATGAGGGCACTGACGCACCCGGCATGCCCGGATCCGTTGCCTGCCGGTATTATCCAATGGACGTACTTCAAACGTACGGCCGCGGCGTTACCGTCCAAACGCAGCCGCTCCGCTTCCCAATTTCCCGGGAGAACTGCGATCCCTGTCTCGGGGCCGAATTGCGTCGACTACCTGCACACGACTTCCGATGTATTCGTCATGCTGCAGCCCTCGGATAATGCTGACGATAGCGCAGCTGCCGAGGGCGTCGACCCGATGCTGCCGACGGCAGAACAACCAGCGACTGCGATGCGGGCTACTCGCCGGCTTCCCTGGCGGCCACATCGCGGCGGCGCAACGACTCGGTTTCGACTGCGCACGGGAGGGATGATCGGGTTATGGCGGCCCTGCGCGGAACAGCCGATGCCAGCGGTAGTTATCGCTCGTGCAGGTCCGCGAGCGGATGCGGCCGATGCTCAGTTTGCTGCTGTCATTCTGACGGCTAAAGCTCAGGGGGCGCGCAGGATGAGTGGCAGGTTGCTGGCCGAATGATCATGGCGACTTCGGTTTTCATCGTCGCGAAACTGTATGCCCAGGACCGTTTGTCCTGGAAGGGCAACCTTCAGGCTACGGCCTGCACGACGATTTCATGTATGATATGCGCCCTTTTCGTCACCCGACTGTCCGAGAACGCCTCCCATGCAGCTTTCCTCGCTCACCGCGGTTTCCCCCGTTGATGGCCGCTATGCCGGCAGAACCAGCGCCCTGCGCCCCATTTTCAGCGAATACGGTTTGATCCGTTTTCGTGTCCTGGTTGAAGTGCGCTGGTTGCAACGCCTGGCCGCCCACGAAGGCATCGGCGAAGTCCCAGCCTTCTCCGCCGAAGCCCAGGCCGTACTCAATGAACTGGCGGACAACTTCGCCATTGAGCACGCGGAGCGCGTCAAAGAGATCGAGCGCACCACCAATCACGACGTCAAGGCCGTGGAATACCTGCTCAAGGAACAGGCCGCCAAGCTGCCTGAACTGGATAATGTCAGTGAATTCATTCACTTCGCCTGCACCAGCGAGGACATCAACAACCTGTCCCATGCCCTGATGCTGCGTGAAGGTCGCGATAGCGTGCTGTTGCCGCTGATGCGCCAGACTGCCGGAGCCATTCGCGAGCTGGCGGTGAAATTCGCCGACGTGCCGATGCTCTCGCGCACCCATGGCCAGCCCGCCTCGCCGACCACCCTGGGTAAAGAGCTGGCCAACGTGGTTTATCGCCTCGAGCGGCAGATCGCCCAGGTAGCGGCAGTACCACTGCTGGGCAAGATCAACGGCGCCGTCGGTAACTACAACGCTCACCTGTCGGCCTACCCGCAAGTCGACTGGGAAGCCAACGCCCGCGCCTTTATCGAAGGCGACCTGGGCCTGCAGTTCAACCCCTACACTACGCAGATTGAACCGCACGACTATATTGCCGAGCTGTTCGACGCCATCGCCCGCTTCAACACCATCCTGATCGATTTCGATCGCGATATCTGGGGCTATATCTCCCTGGGCTATTTCAAGCAGCGCACCATCGCAGGTGAAATCGGCTCCTCGACCATGCCGCACAAGGTCAACCCGATCGACTTCGAAAACTCCGAAGGCAACCTGGGTATCGCCAACGCACTGTTCCAGCATCTGGCCAGCAAGTTGCCGATCTCGCGCTGGCAGCGTGACCTGACCGACTCCACCGTACTGCGCAACCTTGGCGTCGGCTTTGCCCATAGCGTTATCGCTTACGAAGCAAGCCTCAAGGGAATCAGTAAGTTGGAGCTTAATGCTCAACGTATTGCTAATGATCTAGATGCTTGCTGGGAAGTGCTGGCTGAGCCCATCCAGACCGTGATGCGCCGCTACGCCATCGAAAACCCCTACGAGAAGCTCAAAGAGCTGACTCGCGGCAAGGGTATCAGTGCCGAAGCTCTGCAGACGTTCATCGACGGCCTCGATATGCCGGCCGCAGCCAAAGCCGAACTGAAGTTGCTGACCCCAGCCAACTACATTGGCAATGCAGTCGCTCAGGCCAAGCGTATTTAACCGACAGAGTCCCTTGCACGCCCGGCAGTGCCGGGCGTTTTTATTTTTGGGCTTTTATTTATTTCAAGGGCTTAGCGATGAATCCTGATACTCCGCTGCAGCTGTTGGGTGGCCTTACGGCCCGTGAATTCCTGCGTGACTACTGGCAGAAGAAACCCCTGCTGGTGCGCCAAGCCATGCCCGGCTTCGAGAGCCCGATCTCGCCGGACGAACTGGCGGGTCTGGCCCTGGAAGAGGAAATCGAGTCGCGCCTGGTAATCGAGCACGGCGAGCGCCCATGGGAATTACGCCGCGGCCCTTTCGCCGAAGACGCCTTCGCCCAACTGCCGGAGCGCGACTGGACGTTGCTGGTGCAAGCCGTCGATCAGTTCGTGCCGGAAGTGGCCGAATTACTCGAAGAGTTCAAGTTTCTGCCCAAGTGGCGCATCGACGACGTGATGATCAGCTTTGCCGCCCCTGGCGGCGGTGTTGGTCCGCACTTCGACAATTACGATGTATTTCTGCTCCAGGGCTACGGCAAGCGCCGCTGGCAGGTCGGCCAGATGTGCAACTCCGATAGCCCATTGCTGCAACACGCGGACCTGAAGATCCTTGCTGAATTCGCTAAAACTGAAGAATGGGTACTGGAGCCCGGCGACATGCTCTATCTGCCGCCGCTCCTGGCCCACTGTGGTACCGCTGAGGATGATTGTATGACCTATTCCGTAGGCTTCCGCGCGCCTAGCGCCGCTGAAGTACTGACCCATTTCACCGACTTTCTCGGCCAGTTCCTGCCTGACGAGGAGCGCTACAGTGACGCCGATGCGCAACCGACCAGCGATCCGCACCAGATCCAGCGCGACTCGCTGGATCGTTTGAAAGCCCTGCTCAATGAACACATGAGCGATGAGCGCCTGCTGATGACCTGGTTCGGCCAGTTCATGACCGAACCGCGCTACCCCGAACTGATCGCCACTATCGAGATCGACGAACCAGCCTTCCTAGGCAGCCTGGAAGATGGCGCCGTGCTGATTCGCAACCCCAGTGCACGCCTGGCCTGGTCCGAGGTGGGCGACGACCTGGTGCTGTTTGCCAGCGGCCAGAGCCGCCTGCTGTCTGCCAGCCTGCGTGACCTGCTGAAGCTGATCTGCTCGGCAGACGCGTTACATGTCGACAACCTTGCGCCATGGCTGGTCGATGACGAGGGGCGTAACCTGCTATTGGAGCTGGCCAAGCAGGGTAGTCTGGAGTTCGCCGATGAATAGCATTCACGTGCGCCTGGCCGACTGGCAAAAGGACAACGCCGAACTGCGGCGGATTCGCGAGAGCGTATTCATTGCCGAGCAAGCGGTGCCGCCAGAACTCGAATGGGATGCTGAAGATCCCGAGGCATCACACTTTCTCGCCTACGAAGGCGATTACCCGATCGGAACCGCACGCCTGCTGCCGGACGGGCATATCGGCCGGGTTTCGGTACTCAAGGACTGGCGTGGTCTGAAAGTCGGCGATGCCCTGCTGCGCGCGGTGATTATGGAAGCGGAAAAGCGTGGCCTGCAGCAACAAATGCTCAGTGCCCAGGTGCAGGCCACTCCGTTCTATGAAAGGCTTGGCTTTGCCATTGTCAGTGGCGAATACCTCGACGCCGGTATTCCCCATGTGGATATGGTGCGCCACAGCCAATAGACACGAGGTCAGGATGAACGAAAACGCCCCGTCAGATGCAACCGAGAGCAACGAGCCAGCAGAGCTTCCCGCCATCGAGTTTCAGTCGCCGGGGCGTTTTGCCGTCCGCAATCCCGATTCCGTCCTGGCGAACAACCCGCTGACAGAACCGGCCCCGTTCATCCTCGGCGAGCACCTGGCGCTAGAGCGCTTCAATCATCCCGAGATGGCCCGTGCCCATGCCCTGGCCATGCTCCAGCAAGCCCAGCGCAGCCTGTGCATTTACAGCACCGACCTGGAACCCTGGCTGTACCACCACAGCAGCATCCAGGAGGCCTGCACGCGCTTCCTGCTTGCCAGCCCGCAGAACCGCCTGCGCATCCTGGTCAAAGACCTAACCCGGGTGGTCAAGCAGGGCCACCGCCTGCTTGGCTTATCGCGCCGACTGTCGAGCAACCTGCATATTCGCAAGCTGCACCCGGATTACCCCGCAGAAGAAGTGGCGTTTTTGCTGGCCGATGACCGCGGCTTGCTGCTGCGCCCGGAGCCCGAGCAATGTGCCGGTTATGCGCTGTACCAGGATCCCGCCCGCGCACGCTTGCGCCAGGCTCAATTCGATCAGGCCTGGCAAACCAGCATCACCGACCCGGATATAAGGAGCTTCCTGCTATGAGCGCACGCAACCTGCTTGCGGCCCTGCTATTAAGCATGGCCCTGCCCCTCTGGGCGGCCACCGAGGTCATCCCGCTGAGTTACCGCACCGCCGATGAGGTATTGCCGGTAGTCCAGTCGGTGCTTGCCAGCGATGGTCGGGTCAATGCCTATGGCAACCAATTGATTGTCAACGCCACGCCAGCCAAGATCGCAGAAATCCGCCAGTTGCTCGAGCAACTGGACACCCGCCCACGTCGCTTGCTGATCAGTGTCGACAGCTCTGAATCCAGCTACCAGAACCACCGCGGCTATCGTGCCGACGGCACCCTGAGTGCCGGCAATGCCCAGGTACAGATTGGTCGGGGCGAAACCAGCGGTCGTGACCAGGTGCGCATCATCAGCCGCACTACCGACAGCCGTGGCGGTGGCACTCAAGAGGTGCAGGCCAACGAAGGCTACCCGGCGCTGATCCAGGTTGGTCAAAGTGTGCCCCTCAGGTCAACCAGCACCGATCCCTATGGCCAGGTGTACAGCAGCACCGAATACCGCGACGTTACGCGCGGTTTCTATGTGACCGCCAGCCTGACGGGGGAGATTGTGCATATCAAGATCAGCAGCAACCATGACCGACTGAGCGAGTCGCAGCGAGGCGTGATCGATATCCAGAGTACCGATACTCGGGTTAGTGGCAGGCTTGGGGAGTGGATCAGCATCGGCGCTGTTAACCAGCAGAGCCAGGCCGAGCAAGGCGGCTTCCTGCGTCAGCATTCGACCCAGGGACGTGAGGACATGACGCTGCGGGTCAAGGTCGAGATTGCCGACTAAAACCTGCCCAGAACTGACCAGCCGGTCGTCGTAATACTTATGTAGTAGTCGCGAAAAAGCACTACAAAACGTTTGACGAACACTTTTAGCAGAGGCATTATGGCCTCGCTCCCGCTAATCAGGGGCCCTGGAAAGGGTCTCCGGATCGTGTTCCAGCTTACCGCTAGAGCCGATTCGTGTTGTAAAGCCCACAAGGCAGTTCGACGAGATTGCGACTGGAACGAAGTTGTCCTGAGGGACGGGGAAGCGCTTCAACGTAGCAGCCAGCAGACAGTTACAGCCACTGAGTCGTCCAACGGCATCCACGAGCCGGTAAACGCCAAATGACTTGCTCATTTGCAGCAGTTGTAGTCGACCGCACTGTTCGTTTCGTCCCCCTCCCCCCAGTTACAACTGCGCGCTGGTCAATATCTCTCGTACTGTTGTGAGCCCCCGCAACCATGACCTTCACAGGTTTTGAGTGGGAAAGCCGGTGCTCAACCAAACACATACTTTGAAGGATTGACCATGTCAGCTTATCAAAACGACATCAAGGCAGTCGCCGCTCTGAAAGAGATCAACGGCAGCAGCTGGAGCGCGATCAACCCGGAATCCGTGGCTCGCATGCGCACTCAGAACCGCTTCAAGACCGGTCTGGAAATCGCGCAGTACACCGCCGATATCATGCGCAAAGACATGGCCGAGTACGATGCCGACTCCTCCGTCTACACCCAGTCCCTGGGCTGCTGGCATGGCTTCATCGGTCAGCAGAAGCTGATTTCGATCAAGAAGCACTTGAAGACCACCAACAAGCGCTACCTCTACCTGTCCGGTTGGATGGTCGCTGCTCTGCGTTCCGAGTTCGGCCCACTGCCGGACCAGTCCATGCACGAGAAAACTTCGGTCTCCGACCTGATTGAAGAGCTGTACACCTTCCTGCGCCAGGCTGATGCCCGCGAACTGGATCTGCTGTTCACAGCCATGGACGCCGCTCGCGAAGCTGGCGACCAAGCCAAAGTCGCTGACCTGCAGAACCAGATCGACAACTACGAAACCCACGTAGTACCGATCATCGCCGACATCGACGCTGGCTTCGGTAACCCGGAAGCCACCTACCTGCTGGCCAAGCGCATGATCGAAGCAGGCGCTTGCTGCATTCAGATCGAAAACCAGGTTTCCGATGAGAAGCAGTGCGGTCACCAGGACGGTAAAGTTACCGTTCCTCACGCCGACTTCCTGGCCAAGATCAATGCTGTGCGTTACGCCTTCCTTGAGCTGGGTATCGACAACGGTGTAATCGTTGCGCGTACCGACTCCCTGGGTGCCGGCCTGACCAAGCAGATCGCTGTAACCAACGAGCCGGGTGACCTGGGCGACCAGTACAACTCGTTCCTCGATTGCGAAGAAGTCTCCGCCTCCGACCTGAAAAACGGCGACGTGGTCCTCAATCGCGAAGGCAAATTGCTGCGTCCCAAGCGTCTGCCAAGCAATCTGTTCCAGTTCCGTAAGGGCACTGGTGAAGAGCGCTGCGTACTCGACAGCATCACCTCGCTGCAACACGGTGCCGACCTGCTGTGGATCGAAACCGAGAAGCCGCACGTTGGTCAGATCGCGGCCATGGTCAACGAGATCCGCAAAGTGATCCCGAACGCCAAGCTGGTCTACAACAACAGCCCGTCCTTCAACTGGACACTGAACTTCCGTCAACAAATGTTCGACATCATGGTTGGCGAAGGCAAAGACGTATCTGCCTACGACCGCGCCAAACTGATGAGCATTGACTACGACGAAACCGAACTGGCTGTTCGTGCAGACGAAATGATCCGCACCTTCCAGCGTGACAGCTCGGCTCAGGCGGGTATCTTCCACCACCTGATCACCCTGCCGACGTACCACACCGCCGCGCTGTCCACCGACAACCTGGCCAAAGGTTACTTCGCCGAGCAAGGCATGCTGGCCTACGTCAAGGGCGTGCAACGCGAGGAACTGCGTCAAGGCATCGCCTGCGTCAAGCACCAGAACATGGCTGGCTCCGACATCGGCGACAACCATAAAGAGTACTTCGCTGGCGAAGCTGCTCTGAAAGCCAGCGGTAAAGACAACACCATGAACCAGTTCGGCTAAGCGCCATTGGTTCACTCAGTCAGTGACCTTGCGTCTCGTCTGAGCCTTGGCTAGTCCTGAAACAGGGTTACACCTGGTTCACTTAAAACGCCCGATGCATCGCATCGGGCGTTTTTTATTTCAAAGATAGATGGGGCATTGGCTATTGTTGATCCGCATCGACTAACCATGCGAGCGGCCTCAAGCGAGTCTGGGCCGTGGTAGCTGGAACTCGGCCTTCAATACTCCACTCACCCATCCAGCCAGTGCGGTTCGCCATACAACCGTTGATTGGGCTCGGGGCAGCACTGAAACTCGCCTGCTGCGAGCATCTCCGGGGGCACGCTTGACCATGCGGGTCGCTATTCACAACCGATAACAAGCTGTGAACCGTATTCAGGGCCGGGCAACAGATACAAAAAAGCCCTGCACTGCAGGGCTTTTTCATTTGCGCGAACAACCAGCGTCCATTCAGAACCTGGCCATGATCGACCTAGCGCTGCAGGCTTTCGATACCACCTACGCGAGTCTCACGGGCAAAGTGGTCGCGGGTCAGCTTGACCACCACCGGACTGAGCAGCAGCAGGGACAACAGGTTGGGGATTGCCATCAGACCGTTGAGGGTGTCTGCGACCAACCAGGCGAAGTCCAGGTGGGCCACTGCGCCGAACGGCACAGCCAGGACCCAGAGAATGCGGAACGGCAGGATAGCCTTGGTGCCGACCATGTATTCCCAGCACTTCTCGCCGAAGTAGCTCCAGCCGAGGATAGTGGTAAAGGCGAACACCACCAAGGCAACGGTCAGGATATAACCACCGACACCGGGCATGGCCGATTCGAAGGCTGCCGCCGAGAGCGCCGCACCGCTGAGGCCACTGGTCCAGACGCCGGAACAGATGATCGCTAGGCCGGTAAGGGTGCAGATGACGATGGTGTCGATAAAGGTACCGAGCATGCCGATCATGCCTGAGCGCACCGAACTGTTGGTGGTGCCGGCCGCCTGAGCGATACCGGCGGTGCCGAGGCCCGCTTCGTTGGAGAAGATACCGCGCGCCACACCGAAGCGGATTGCCGCCATGACCGCCGCACCGGCGAAACCACCAGTCGCTGCAACCGGAGTGAAGGCGTAGGTGAAGATCATCTCGAAAGCTGCCGGGATCTGTGCGGAGTTGACCACCAGCACCACGATGGCGGCGATGACATAGGCCACGCACATGAAGGGAACCAGGGTAGCGGCGACCTTACCGATACGCTTGATACCACCGAGGATGACCAGGCCGACGAAGAGCATGGTGACCAGACCGGTCAGCCACAATGGCACGGCAAACGTCGCCTCAAGGGCCGCGGCCATGCTGTTGACCTGCACCATGTTGCCGATGCCAAAGCCGGCGAAGCCGCCGAAGATGGCGAACGCAGTACCCAGCCACAGCCACTTCTTGCCCAGGCCATTCTTGATCGCATACATCGGCCCGCCAACGTGCTCGCCGCGCTCGTCTTTCTCGCGGTAATGCACCGCCAGTACGACTTCGGCGTACTTGGTGGCCATGCCAACCAGAGCGGTACACCACATCCAGAACAGGGCGCCGGGGCCACCGAGGAAGATTGCAGTGGCTACGCCGGCGATATTACCGGTACCGACAGTCGCCGCCAGGCAGGTCATCAGAGCCTGGAACGGGGTGATCTCGCCGCTTTCGTCATCGCCTTTCTTGCGGCCTTGCCACATCAATTTGAAACCGGCGCCGATCTTGCTCAGCGGCATGAATTTCAGGCGCAGCATCAGGAACAGGCCGGTGCCGAGGATCATCACCAGCATCGGCGGGCCCCACACGAGACCGTTGAGTTGATTGACCAAACTGTTGAGGGTTTCCATCTAAGGTTCCTTATTCTTGTAGTAATTGCGAGGTTGGGTACCCTTCGCATGCTCGACCGCCGGGTAGGCAGTTTTGATCGACTGACGCCATCAGCTACAGATTTCAGCAAGGCCGCATGGGTGAAGGCATTCGCCCTTGCTGTAGCGGGCGCCAGTATAAGAAGAGATTCGCAGTCGATTTAACTGTTTAGAGGACAGAAGTTAGCTGTATCTGCCGTTTAAGACAGATTAACCAAAGATAGATGGCAGCATATCGGCAAGACACCGCATATTCAGCGACCAACCTTGTCCCTCAAGTGCCAGCGACCACTCAACATGCCCCGACGTGACTAGAAATCGCGCCGATAAAACAGGTCAAGTGAACTGGCCAGGCCACTGGCAGCCTCGAGATAGAGGCGTTTACTCAGCTCATAGCGTAATGCGATGGTGTTCGCCGGCTCGAACACGCCGACCCCATAGCGCAAGCTCAGGCGCTCCGACAGGCTGCCGCTGGCCACCACACTGGTGTTGATGCCACTGCCCTGGCTATCCAGTTGGAAATCAGTGATGCCAAGCGCCTGCGCCACGCTGCCGGTCACACTGGCGCTACCGGCCAATCCCATGGCAAGCGCCGCCTGGGCCAGCATATTGTTGTCGCCGCTGCTTTGTCCCAGCGGCCGGCCGAGCACCAGGTACGACAGCGCCTGCTGCTGACTCATGGCCGGCTCGGAAAACACCTCGGTGGTGGGCTGTTCGGCATTGCCGCTCAGGCGCAGGCCGGCGACCACCGAATCGACCCGGCGAATCGCCTCGACATCCAGGTAGGGCTGGTCGATTGGTCCGGCGAACAGCAAACGCGCCCGGCGAATGGTCAAGCGTTGGCCATAGGCACGATAGCGACCATTGTTCAGGCTCAACTCGCCGCGGGTGTCGAGGTCATTGCCAACATGCACGCGCCCGGCCAGATCGGCATTGAGACCGAAACCACTGAAGCTCAGGCGCTCCTGCCCGACATCGACATCGATGTCCATGGCGATCGCCACCGGCTGCGGCTCGATGCTTTCACTGCCGACGATCACCGCATCCTCCGAAACCTTGACTGTCGAAGGCGGCAACTCGCGGATGACAATCTTGCCGCGCGGGATCAGCACCTTGCCGGCGATGGACAGCTGCTCGGCAGCGATGCGCAAGGCCAAATCCGGCTCGACCTCCAGCTGCGCATAGGGCTCGATGTCGACCGGCAGACCACTGCCTCGCAGCCGCAGCTCACCGAGCAGCCCATCTCGCCAGGACAACTCGCCGGCCAGACTGGCCTGCCCACGTTCGCCACTGCGCCAGCCACCGCTGAGTTGCAGGCTTTCCCCGGCAATCCGCGCGTCCACCTGCAAGGCCTCGACCGTCACGGGCAGTTGACCGCCGGACAGTTCGCCCCCAGTGAGTTGCAAGCGACCATCGATTTGCGGCGCCAGCAAGCTGCCGGACAGGCTGCCGCTGCCGTCGAGACGCCCAACCAGATGCTCGACCATCGGCACAAACGGGCGCGCCAGCGCCAGGTCCAGACCGGTCAGACGGAATTCTCCGGTCAATGGTTTGCTCGCCTCACGGGGATCGAGGCGGGCTTGCAGGCGCAGTTCACCGATTCTCGGCCCACGCAATTTCAGCCGGGTATCGATTTGCTGCGCACGCAACTGGCTCTCCAGGCGCAGGCTGTCATAGGCAAAGTCCAGCCATTGGCCGCGATCGCGGATGCGCCAGGTACCGCTGCCGGCATCCAGCACGACCTGCCCGCTCGGCCCCGTCGCCGGCAAGTCGAGCTGCACCTCGGCATTCAGCAGGCCTTGCCAGGCGAAGTCCTTGGGTAGCCATTGCGCCAGGCTGTCGAGGGGGAAGTCGCGCAGACGATAGCGCAGCTTGGGTTCAGGCTGTAGACGTTGATCCTCGCCACACAGGCTGGCCGCACCGGAACGCCAGCAGTGCGCCGCGAGGCTGAGCTGGCCGTTGGCCAAGCGGACCAGCGCGGCGGGTTGCTGCAAGCGCCAATCCTGACCACCGCTTTGTACCTTGCCGCTGCTCAGGCGTCCGCGCCAGGCCCCCTGATCCAGGCGTCCATCGAGGGCCAAGGCACTCTGCAACAAGGGGCCCGCGAGTTTGAGTTGCAGCCGTTGCTGGTGCCAATCACCCTGTCCGCTGGCCGTCAGCCGGCCCAGTTCGGTCTCACCCAGGACAATGCCTTGGGCGTCCAGCTCAACCCGCGCGAGCTGAGCGCTATCGAGACTGACATCGAGCTGAAGGCGTTGCAGGCGCTGCTCGCTGTAAGCCAGGCGCTGCCCCTGCAGGATCAGCTCACCTTGAGGCGTCTGCAGGCTGCCGGCCAGGTCGAGTTGGCCCTCGAGCTGCCCCTGAAACTGCGGCCATAGCTGGCCCAGACGCGGGAGATTCAGGCGCAATTGCCCGCTCAGGCGCTGATTCAGCTCAGCACTGCCGTCGATGCGATTGTCGCCCAGGCGCAGCACCAATTGCTGCAGCCCCCAGCGCTGGCCGGCCCCGGTGAGCTGAGCCTGGAACTGCGCTGGCTGACCGCGCAAGCGGCCGTCGAGGTCAATCTGTGCAGTCAGGCTCAGTTGCTGAGCCTTCAGCTCGCCCTGGCTATACAGCGGCCCGCCCAGAGTCCCTGGCAGTTCCGCCAGCCAGTAGGCCGGATCCAACTCATGCAGTTGCAGGCGCGCATCCCAACGCAGGCCATCGGCAAAACCCAAGGTCAGTTGGCCATCGGCCCGCCCCTGACCTGCACGCAACTGTAAATCGGGCAGGTGCAGCTGCTGTAAATTGCCACTGAGCGGACTCGCCAGACTGAAAGCCCCGGCCGGGCCATCCAACTCGGCGGTGAAGTGACCCAGGTAGCTGCCATCGCGATAGCTCAGCTCACCGCTCAGTCGGTGCAATGCCACCGGGGGTTCTTCAACATCGGCATACAGCCGCCGCCAGGGAAAGTCCTGCCAATCGACACGACTGTCCAGGCCGAACCCCTCGCGCCAGTCCAACTGACCACTGAGGCGCACCTGTTGCTCGGCGCTGGCGCCTAGGGTCAAGCTGGCAATCTCGGCACCATCGGCCTTCAGCAGCCCCTGCAGGGTCAGCGCCAGTGGCCCACCCTCGCCCGGCAACTCGGCGTTGCCGCTGACATGGTAGCCGTCGGCCAGATCCCCGCTGGCCTTCAACGCTATCTTGTTCAGGCGCAGTGTATCCGCCAGTTCGCTGCTGGCCCTGAAGCCGTCGGCGTGCAACTGCAAGCTGGCCGGGACGTTATCCGCCAGCGGCTGCACGTTGCCGTGCAAACGCCCATTCAGGTACCCCGTGCTATCGGCGCTGACCTGCAGGCTTTGTTGCAGATCACCGACAATCTGTACGGCAAGCTGCCAATCCTGTTGCTCCGGCGCCGGTAGTTTCACCTCGCCGACGATACTCAATGGCCAGTCGCCACTGGGCTGCAGTTGACCGCTAAGGTCCAGGGCGAAGTCGCCGCGCTGCAGGCGCAGACTGTCGAGCTGCACACCAGCGCTGGTCCAGCGGGCCACCAGGTCCAGGCCCTGTAGCTGTTCATCGCCATTGAGTTGCACGCTGCCGATGTGCACTTCGCCCAGTTCCAGGGTCAGTGGCAGCTGCACCTGCGGCAAATGCCACGGCGTATCGCCCTCCTCCTCGCCAGGCGGCATGAGCAGCTCGATGCGCTCGATCTGCAGCCGTTCGACGCACAGTGTCAGGTGCAGCAGACAGAGCGGCGACCAAGCCACCTCGGCCAGGCGGATGTCCACCTGACGGTCACCTTGCTGCCAGCGCAACTGTTCGGCGCGCCACTGCCCGCCCAACTGGCCACTGAAATTGCTCACCTGCAGGCCCGCGACCCTGGCCAGCGCCCAGCGGCTGCCGGCATTGCTGGCGAGTACCCAGGTCAGCATCAACACCAGCATCAGCAAGATGCCGAGCAGAGCCTGGAGGCTGTATTTCAGCCCGCGCCTCACAGTTCAGGCCCCATGGAGAAATGCACCCGCACCCCACCCGGGTCATCCAGCGGATGCGCCAGGTCGAGACGCAGCGGACCGACCGGCGAGACCCAACGTAGGCCGATGCCGACGGCGCTTTTCAAGGAAGGAAAGGTCAGCGAGTTGAAGGTGTTGCCCTGGTCGACAAAGGTCGCCACGCGCCAGCGCTCGGCCACGCTGTACTGGTACTCGGCGCTGACGGCGAACAGGTAGCGGCCACCGATTTTATCGCCCTGGCCGTTTTCCGGCGACAGGCTCTGGTAGTCGTAACCACGCACGCTCTGATCGCCGCCAGCGAAGAACCGCAGCGACGGCGGCACTGCGGAAAAACCGCCGGATTCGCTCCCACCTAACTGCACCCGCCCGAGCAAGCGATGCTTTTGCGCCAGGGTGGTCAAGCCTTTGAGCAGGACTTCGCCGTGCAGCACGTCGGCATCGGAGAGTAAGCCGCGTTTGGCTGCCGAGAGATCGAATTGCAGGCGATAGCCATGCTGCGGATCGACCTGATTGTCGCTGTGCAGGTACGCATAGCTGATGCCGGGCATCAGCAAGGTGCTCAGCCCGGCATCATCGCCGAGTTGGTATTGCTCATGCTTCCACTTCAGCGAGATGACCCGCTGCCAGCCACTGTCCAGCTTGCTGTGCCACTCTGGCCCTAGGGTCAGCAGGCGGCTGAGACTGTCGTTGTCGGCCAGTTCCTGAGACTGATAGCCGCCGGCGTAACGCAGCTTGTCGGTCAGGGGCGGGTCGCCGGGTACGTCGTACCACAGCCCGACGTTCTGCCGCGGCGCCGACAATTCCATCTCGGCGCCGTAGCTGTGCCCCTGCGGGTTGACCCAATGGCGGGTCCAGTTGGCGCGACCCCGCGGGCCGACATCGGTCGAAAATCCCAACCCCAACCCCATGCTGCGTGGCTTGCGCGTTTGCAACTGAACAGTCACCGGAATCCGCTGTTGCTCGGCGGCACTCGGATTGGCATCGACGCTCACCGTCTCGAAATAACCACTGGAGCGCAGCGCCTGGTACAGCTCGGCGATCAGCTCGGAGTCATAGGGCGCGTCGACGGCAAACGGCACCATGCGTTGCAGCAGTTGCTCGTCGAACGGCGCATCGCCCTGAAAACTGACAGCCCCCAGCTGGTAGCGCGGGCCGCTATCGTAGACCAGCTCGATGTCGGCAACCCCGGCACGCGGGTCGATACTCAGGCGTTGACGGCTGAAATGCCCTGCGAAAAAACCATAGCGCGATGCCTGGTTCTGGATCTGCCGCTTGGCGGCGTCGTAACGGCCATGATTGAGTACCGTGCCGGCCTTGAGCCCTTGGGAGCTGGGCTGGCGAAATTCGCGCAACTGCTTGGCCGGCCCGTCGATGCGCAGGGTCACCTCACGCAACCTTACCGGTTCGCCGGGGATGATGCGGATGGTCAGGTGCAATGGCTCGCCTTCGCTGACCTCGCTGGTGATCTGCGCCTGGTAGTAACCCAGGGCCTGCGCAGCCTTCTGCGCCTGCGCCTCGGCCACCCGGCGAAAACGTTGCAAGGCCTCGAGGTCGCGCTCGCCCAGGCTGCCGATATAGCCTTCCACGTTCGCCTTGAGTGCGGCATTGGCCGGCTGCACCCTGACCAGCAGTCGCGCTTCGGCCAGTACCGACGAGCTCAGCAGGAGCAGCGTCAATCCGGCCAAAAATCTGGGAACCATTCTCATGAATGCGATGCTAGCACGTGCCAAGCGGCATGCCAGAGCGCATGGCGGTGTTCTCGCCGAGCATGCCGTTACTGGTTATTTCCGCAATTGCACACCGCAGAGAGGCACGGGTTGCGATTCGCTTCCGGCAACGCGGGCCTCTGCTGGTCTGCACGCCGTCAAGCGCTGGCTTTGACTGCGTGCTGCGGGTTGGGATGGAAGAATACGTGCTCGATGATGGGTCCTACCGCCACTTCACCTATTTCTTCGTAACCATGGCGCTTGTAGAAGTCCAGGTAGTGCGGGTTGCCGGTATCGATCACCACGCCTAGCGAACTTGCATCCTCGGCACACCAGTTATGCAGCGCGCCGAGCAACTGCTCACCGAGGTGCTTGCCCTGGAACTCGGGGTGCACGCCGAGCAATGGCAGCACATGGTATGGCCCTGGCGGCAGGCAGGCCAGGATGGCATCGTGGTAAGCGAGATAACGTCTGGTACAGCGAAAACCGGTGGTCAGCAGCATGCGCATACGCCAGTTCCAGCTCTCGGTGATATCCAACCGGCGCTGCGGTGGTGCGATCAACGCCATGCCAATCAGGCGGTCATCGATCAGCAAGCCAATTGCCGGCAGATCCTCGCTGAAATGCTGCTGCACCAACTCGCGGACGGTGGCCCGCACGCGCTGGTCGTATCCAGGGCGTTCGGCTTCGAACAGGTAGGAAAAGGTCGGCTCATGGCGATAGGCGTGGTACAGCAGCGAGCGCGCTTCACGGGTATAACCGCTATCAAGCATACGGACTTCGGCAGGGCTGTTCGGCATAGGGTGCGACCTCTGACTTTTCTTGATCTACTTGGCCTGTAGCCACCCTAGCACCGCAACCCAGCGACAGCCAGAACTGGCCGCGCGGTTGCCGGATCGGCTAGCATCGCAACTTTGCTACACCGACCCCAGGATTTGCCGCCCATGAAGATCGTCTCCTTCAATATCAATGGCCTGCGTGCGCGCCCGCATCAATTGGCAGCCTTGATCGAGAAACACCAGCCGGACGTGATCGGCTTGCAGGAAACCAAAGTCTCTGATGAGCAATTCCCCGAGGCGGAAATTCGCCAACTCGGCTATCACGTGCACTACCACGGCCAGAAAGGCCATTACGGCGTCGCCCTGCTGTCGCGCCAGGAGCCCCTGGCGCTACACAAGGGCTTCCCCGACGATGGCGAGGAAAGCCAGCGACGCTTTATCTATGGCACCTTCGCCGACGCCCAAGGAAACCCGATCACCGTAATGAACGGCTATTTCCCGCAAGGCGAAAACCGCGCCCACCCGACCAAGTTCCCCGCCAAACAGCGCTTCTACGCCGACCTGCAGCAGCTGCTGCTTAGCCAGTTCCAGCCAGACCAAGCCTTGGTGGTGATGGGCGATATCAATATTTCGCCTGAAGATTGCGACATCGGCATTGGCGAAGAAAACCGCAAGCGCTGGCTCAGAACCGGTAAATGCAGCTTTCTGCCGGAAGAACGCGAGTGGCTGGCCAGCCTGAAGAACTGGGGACTGGTCGACAGTTTCCGCCACCTCAACCCCACGGTGAACGATCGATTCAGCTGGTTCGACTATCGCAGTCGCGGTTTCGAGGATGAGCCCAAACGCGGTCTGCGCATTGATGTCATTCTGGCCTCGCAGTCCTTGCAAGCGCGTATCAAGGACGCCGGAATAGATTACGAACTGCGCGGCATGGAAAAACCCTCGGACCATGCACCGATCTGGCTGGAACTGAGCTGAGACGCTCGCCTGCTGCACCGCCTCCATGGAAATGGCGCCCTGCGCTCCACCCCTTGTCTTGAGCAATCCGCGATTCGCAAGGAGTCACTTGCCGAAGGCACTGCCCCGGCGATCAGCGGTACTACACACACTACGGCTGGTTGTCGCTTCGCACCGAACGGAGCGTCGCCAGTACCGCCCTGCGCACCCGCGCTAGAGCGGCCAAGCCAACACCCACTGTCATATTACCGTCATCTTTTTGTCTTATCGTCGCGACACCTTCAATTGCCTCTACAAGGTGTCCACCGCATGCCGCGCGCCCTGCCTGCTTGTGCTCAGCCAACCTGGAGCAGTACCTGCACCTTCCTGCTGCTCGGTTTTATCTGTTATGCCCTGCCCTTGGCTGTATTCGCCGCCCTGCCGAGTCCCGCTGACAACAGCAGCGCCCTGCATATCCAGGGTTCCAACACCATCGGCGCGAACCTTGGCCCGGCGCTGGCCAGGGGCCTGCTCGAAGCACAAGGGCTGAAAGCGATACACGTCGAAGCGGGCACCGTCGATAACGAACAGAAGATCATCGGCATCAACAGCGACGGTCGCCGCGTGACCATCGAAGTCGCAGCCCATGGCTCCAGCACCGGTTTCGCCGCCTTGCAAGACGCAAGCGCCGACCTGGCGGCCTCTTCGCGCCCGATCAAGGACAGCGAGGTCAGCGCCCTGGCGGCCCTGGGCGACCTGCAAAGCCGCGATGCGGAACAGATCATCGCCATCGACGGTCTGGCGATCATTCTCCATCCGAGCAACCCGCTTGGGGCATTGCGCATCGAGCAACTGGCACAGATATTTTCTGGCGAGTTACAGGACTGGGCGCAGGTTGGCGGTAACAGTGGGCCGATCAAGCTGTACGCGCGCGATGACAACTCGGGTACCTACGACACCTTCAAGGAACTGGTGCTCAGTGCTAACGGCACAGTCCTGGCGCCCAGCGCGTTGCGCTTCGAGTCCAGCGATGCGCTCTCCGACGCGGTCAGCCATGACCCTGACGGCATCGGTTTTATCGGCCTGCCTTATATTCGCCAAGCCAAGGCCGTGGCCATCGCCGCCGGCGAGTCGCAAGCCATGCTGCCCAGCACGACTCTGATCGCCACTGAGGACTATCCATTATCGCGGCGGTTGTTTCTCTACAACCGGCCGGACGTACCCAATCCCTGGGCCAAGGCGCTGATCAGTTTTGCCCAGAGTCCGCGCGGACAGGCCATCGTCGCGCAAAGCGGATTTATCGCGCAGACCGTGCAAGCGATACAGGTCGCCCCGGACAGCGCCATGCCCGAGGCCTATCAGACCCTGGCCCGTGAGGCGCAACGCCTGTCGGTGAACTTCCGCTTCCAGCAAGGCAGCGCCGCGCTGGACAACAAAGCCCTGCGCGACCTGGAACGACTAATCGCCTACCTGAGTGCCCAGGGCAAACTGCAGCACAAGGTGGTGCTGGTCGGCTTCGGCGACCCCAAGGCCGATCCGGCCAGGGCCGAGTTGCTGTCAAAGCTGCGGGCCATGGCGGTGCGCCGCGAACTGGCTAAGCGCGGGGTGATATTCCGCGAGATTATCGGGCTCGGCGCCGAGCTGCCGGTGGCCGCCAACAACGCCGATGAGGGACGGATCAAGAACCGACGCGTCGAAGTCTGGGTGTATTGAAGCCTGAGCAGCGAGGAACAGCGTCGCCCTGCCCAACAACACCCTGGAGTTGCCCCGCAGACATTTCAGCCCTAGCCTTACTAACGGCTCCTGCTGACGCTGTGTCTCGCGGCGTGACGCGGAGTCACTAATTTGCTTTGAACTCGGGCGGATAGCCGGGTGGGCTGATGAACGCTCTGCAGGCTTTGTTTACCGGCCCCTTCCTTGGCACACCTGCCTGGTTCTGGCTGGCCTTTATTGCCATCGTTCTGGCGCTGCTGGTATTCGACCTCGCAGTACTCCACCGCGATCAGCACGAGATTGAAATGCGCGAAAGCCTGCTGCTGTACAGCGGTTACTTCAGCGCGGGCCTGCTGTTCGGCGGCTGGATCTGGGGAGAACTCGGGGCGAGCAAGGCACTGGAGTTCTACACCGGCTTTCTGGTCGAGCAATCGCTGTCGATGGACAACGTGTTCGTCATGGCGATGATTCTCGGGTTCTTCGGCATTCCTCGGCGCTACCAGCACCGGGTGTTGTTCTGGGGCATCCTTGGCGTCATCGCGCTGCGCGCGATCATGATCGGCCTGGGTACGGTTCTGGTGCAGCGGTTCAACTGGGTTCTCTATGTATTCGCCGTCTTTCTCCTGCTGACCGGGATAAAGATGCTGTTCGGCCGTGAAGTGGAGCGCCCGGACCTGGCGCAAAACCCAGGGCTCAAATTCTTGCGCCGGCATATCCGAGTCACCGATGAACTGCATGGTGGGCGCTTTCTCGTGCGCCTGCGTGACCCGGTCAGTGGCCAGCTGCAGCGCTATGCCACCCCACTGTTGCTGGCACTGGTGCTGATCGAACTGGCTGATCTGGTCTTCGCGGTGGACAGCGTGCCTGCGGTATTCGCCATCACCCAGGATCCGTTTATCGTCTACACCTCAAACATCTTCGCGATCCTCGGCTTGCGCGCCCTGTACTTCGCCCTGGCCGCGCTGATGCACCGCTTTATCTACCTGAAATATGCGCTGGCATTGGTGCTGATCTTTATCGGCGGGAAGATTTTGCTGCACGGGTTCATGGGTAAGATTCCCGCTGTGGTCTCACTTGGCGTAACCTTCGGCCTACTGGCAAGCGGGGTGTTGCTTTCCCTCTTGAAGACTCGCAACAAGTTGGTATGAGGGGCGCTGGATGGATGTACGAATCGAGAACCTGCAACGCCAGGGCCGCACGCTCTGGCAAGTGCGCGTGGGCCTGCGCGGCGTAACCTTTCATGAAGAACTGGCAGCGCGCACCTTCGCCGCCCAACTGCATCAGCGCCTGCTCTGGTTGCGCGAGCTCGCCGAATGCGAATCCGGTGATCGTCAGCCGCACTGAACCAGGTAATGGCGTATGCGCTATGAACGGCCAATGCAGCGCCGCGAATTCACTGCATACCCTTGAGGCACTCGCTCAAGGGCCGCGGGTACTCGACGCCATAGCCTTGTACATAGTCAACGCCCAACTCAGCCAAACACTCACGGATACTGACGGTTTCGACGTACTCGGCAATCGTTTTACGGCCCAGTAAATGAGCAATTTCATTGATCGACTTGACCATCGCCAGATCACTTGGCGAACGTTCAATCTCCCTGACGAAACTGCCATCGATCTTGACGAAATCCACGGGCAGCCGCTTGAGGTATTCGTAGGAGGAAAAACCAGTGCCAAAATCGTCGATAGCAAAGGTGCAGCCTAGGCGTTGCAGGTAACGCACCAGGTCGGCCGTTTTGGTCAGGTTGGCCACTGCGGCGGTCTCGGTGATTTCGAAACGGATTCGCTCCGGCGGCACATCGTAATCCTCAAATAGGGTTTCAATGAAGTGCAACAGCTTGTCGTCATTCAGGCTGCTGCCGGATAAATTGATCGATACCCCGCTTGAACATGTCCAGAAGTTCGGATGTTGCGCCAGCTCAGTGAACACCCGCTTGAGTACCCAGCGGTCGACCTTGGTCATGCGGTTATAGCGCTCGGAAGCGGTAATGAAGTCGAGCAGAGTGACTTCATTCTCCATGACCAACAGCACTTCATAATGAGGCAACTGGTCGTACAAGCCTGCCGCAGGGGCAATTTGCTGCGCGCGCAGGCTGAGTTCGCCGCGCTCGATAATGTCGTCCACCCGCCCGGCTATGGCTATCAGCTCGGTGTGCACGCCATCGATCTCCTCGGTATAGGTATGTACACAGTTGCGACCCAAGTTCTTCGCGGTGGCGCATGCCGTTTGCAGATCGCGAAACAGATTGACCACATCGTGACGCTCGCTCATCAGCACAATCCCGACACTCATGGTGGTTGTGTGCGAACGCCCCTCCCATTCGAATACATTGGCCTCGGTAGCTGCGCGCAGGCGTTCGGCCAACTGGCCGGCCAGGTAGTCATCTGGCTGAGTCAGGGCCACGGCGAAGTCCGCCCCGCCGATACGCGCGAACGTCGCCGTCTCGGGCAACTGGGTCACCAGCAATTCGGCAATCTGCTTGAGGTAGGCGTCGCCCGCCACATGGCCTAGGCGGGAATTCAACAGGCCAAACTGGTCGATGTGTCCATAGATAAAGGCATTCGTCTCGCGAGAGGCCAGGGCCTCAGCGATTGCGTTCTCGAAACTGCGGCGATTGAGCAAGCCGGTGAGCTCGTCGTGGCTGCGGGCATGGGCGATGTCGCGGTACAAATTGCCAACGATATCCTCCAGGTGTTTCTGAATCACGCCAACGCCATGCGGCTCGGGCGCCGATGTCCCGAGCCAGCCGGAGGCGAACCTGGCGATCAGTTCGTCACTGCTGAGGCTGCCAGCTTCACGCCCCTGGCGGTCGACCAGGATGTAGTGATCGGTTATCGAATTGGCCCAGACCAACTGCAGGTACTTACCACTTTGAGTCACCAGCCAGTCGCCGGCCGTGAGCTGCTGCACGCGCTCGCGCCAGCGTTGCTGGTCAGGCGAGTAACGCGGCGCGGGCGGCGCTGCCACGGGGGACGGCAAGTTGACCAGTGCGATCGGCTGATCGCCGACCAGCTGTTCCTGCAATTGCTTGAGCACCGGGGTGTGACGGAACTGTCCGGGCAGGAAGCTCTCCATGCGCTTGCGCAGCAACTCCAACACCGGCTCGGTCTCGAACGCCCGCTCGACTCGGCTGGCGCTGTAACCCCAGGCATTGGCATCGGCCTGCAACCAACCGTTGAGTTGACGCAACACGGCCAGGTCATCTAGCCATTCGAAGCTCTCTTGGCCCTGGCGAATCAGCTCGTGCACCAGCAATTCGCGCCAGCCGATGTCCAGCCAGTCGAGCAGTACCTGTGGTGCCCGCAGGCCAAACAGTTTCGACAGCTCACGACCGACATGCTGCCTGGCTTGATCGAGCACATCTCGCCCACGGATGTACTGGCGCACGCGATCGGCGTTATTGCTGTAGGCGCGCTGTTGCACCGCCAATAGTTGCTCGAGTTCCTGGTCGCAACGCATGAACACGCTGCTGTCGCCGCTGTAGTCGGCGACGATGCTGTCGATCAACTGCTGTACGCGGTCTTCGAGAATCTTGTTGGGTGGCTCGGAAAAATCACAGAGCCGCATCACCTTGTCCAGCGTGGCGCGTACAGGATGGGTCGAGTCGGCAAAGGCAGCGGGATCGAGCATGGAGGCTTGAACGACCGGTACCAAGAGCCGGCGCAGGGCTGGCTTTACATTGCTGGCAATCGTCGTTTCCAGCTCGATATGCTGGAACAGCTCAGCCACCACCCCGGCATCGGCGCTCTGACGCGGCGACAGCACGGCACCGGCCGCGCTCAATTGCTGCAGAAATGCATCCGGCGACCAGCCTTGCTCAGGCGGAGTGAGACGCTGCATCTGGGCCAATGCAGCCTGCAGCACGGACGCATCCGCTCCAGCCTCGACAGCGGCACTCTCGTCTCCGGCCGCATCCGCACCTGGCTCAGAATCGGCGCCTACCGCGCGTAAATGCTCGATTGCCCGGTAAGGCGCATCCGGCGCCGCGCTGGGCGGCGCGCGCCGTCGTTCCTGAGCGGGCAGCACCACCGGATCGATCAGCGGCTCTATCTTGAAACTGTCGAAAACCTTGTCCACCTGTTCGAGGTAGACTTTCAAGTCACTGGCGAGTACCTGCGCCGCAGCCGCATAGAACAGTTCGCGAACCAGGGGCAACTGCTCGCGCAACTGCAATTGAGCCTGCAACGTGCGCACCATGAACTCCAGCGACAGTGGGCTTTCCCGATCTTTCGCTTGCGCGCCGGTGGCTGTATTCAACTTGGCACAAATGCGCCATTCCAGGACGCCCAAGGGCTCACGCAACTGGCGCACCAATCGGCGCGCCTCAAGCATCTCTTCCACTTCGCCATCATCGACCAGTTGCCACTGGCTGGCATCTGTCGGCGCCTGCGCCTGCGCGATAATGCCGACGGCGATCAAGCCACGCACCGCCTTGACGGTTTCGACGATGGTCCGCTGGCGCAGCGAGACGCACAGTCGCAGGAAATCCTCGCAGCCCTGGGCCTCCTTGTTGCTGCGCGCCAGCAGGCGTTGCTCATTCAGGGAATGAATGGTGGCGTCGATCAGCCCCTCCAGACAGCGGGGCAGATAAGCGCCCACAGCCTGCCCCACGGCATCCATCACTGGCGTCTGCTGCTGCGTCTGCATCCCTCCTCCCTCACGCATGGTCTTGTCCAAAGTGCGACAAGCTCCCGCTGCCGCAGATCAACTATAGACCCCTGGGTTGAGTTCGGCCGGTGGTGCGCGGCATTTCAGGCGTTTTTCAGCTGTTGCTCGCGCCGGGGCGACCCGCAGGGTGCAGAGCCGATACTGCTGCAGCAACGACAAGGCCCGCCTATTTGGCGGGCCTTGTCGTGATGTGGCGGGCAACCGGAGCAACGGCTGCGGCGTGCTTATTTCGCCATGTATTTGCCGATCTCGAACTTGCCAATCGCCGCGCGGTGCACCTCATCCGGGCCGTCGGCCAGGCGCAAGGTACGCTGCATGGCGTACCAGTAGGCCAGCGGGAAGTCGTTGGAGACCCCGGCACCGCCATGAATCTGGATGGCACGGTCGATCACCTTGAGCGCAACGTTCGGCGCCACCACCTTGATCTGGGCGATTTCGCTGGCGGCAATCTTGTTGCCGACGGTGTCCATCATGTAGGCCGCATTCAAGGTCAACAGGCGCGCCATGTTGATCTCCATGCGCGAGTTGGCAATGTGATCGATGTTGCCGCCCAGGCGTGCCAGTGGTCGGCCAAACGCGGTGCGATTGACCGAACGTTCGCACATCAGTTTCAGCGCGCGCTCGGCCATGCCGATCGAACGCATGCAGTGGTGGATACGGCCTGGGCCGAGGCGACCCTGGGCGATCTCGAAGCCGCGGCCTTCACCGAGTAGCACGTTCTCGTAGGGCACCCGTACGTTCTCGAACAACACTTCGGCGTGACCATGGGGCGCATCGTCGTAGCCGAAGACCGGCAGCGGACGCACGACTTTGACCCCTGCGGCGTCCATGGGCACCAGGATCATCGAATGCTGCTGGTGACGCGGCGCATCCGGGTTGCTCAGGCCCATGAAAATCATGATCTTGCAGCGCGGATCGCAGGCGCCGGAGGTCCACCACTTGCGCCCGTTGATCACCCATTCGTCACCCTCGCGCACCGCGCTGGCTTCCATGTTGGTGGCATCCGATGAAGCGACGCCCGGCTCGGTCATGGCGAAGGCGGAGCGGATTTCGCCACTGAGCAGCGGCTTCAGCCATTGCTCTTTCTGCGCCTCGTTGGCATAGCGCACCAGCACTTCCATGTTGCCGGTGTCCGGCGCGGCGCAGTTGAACGGCTCGGCACCGATCAGTGAGCTGCCCATGATTTCGGCCAACGGTGCGTATTCGGTGTTGGTCAGGCCGGCACCGAGTGCCGACTCCGGCAGGAACAGGTTCCACAAGCCTTCGGCTTTGGCCTTGGCTTTCAGCTCTTCCATGATTGCGGTCGGCTGCCAGCGGTCGCCTTGATTGACCTGCTGTTCGAAAACGGCCTCGGCCGGATAGACGTGGGTTTCCATGAACGCGGTGACGCGCTCACGCAGGTCCTGAACCTTGGGGGAGTAGGCGAAATCCATGGGAGCTACCTTCTGCGGGGTTGTTTGGTGAGGTGTCATGCACTGTGGAAATGATGCTAGAACAGGGACTAAAATTTATCTAACCTATTCTCACCGTGTATAAACATTCATCACCGATATATGATCCACGAATACCGACAACTCTCGGAGCAAGCGCGGAATGAATCTGAACAAGGTCGACCTCAACCTTTTTATCGTCTTCGATGCCATCTACACCGAGGCCAATCTGACCCGTGCCGGGCAGATCGTTGGCATCACCCAGCCGGCCGTGTCCAATGCCCTCGCCCGCCTGCGCGAGACCTTCAACGACCCCCTGTTCGTGCGTACCGCCCAGGGCATGGTGCCCACGCCGATGGCGCAGAACATCATTGGTCCGGTGCGCAGCGCCTTGCAGCAGCTGCGTATCTCGGTACAGGAAAGCCGCATCTTCAATCCGGCCCAGGCCAACAAGACCTACCGCATCAGCATGACCGACCTTACCGAGGCAGTGGTGCTGCCCTCCTTGTTCCAGCGCCTTCGCCGCCTGGCACCGAATGTCAGCCTCGAGTGCATGCTCGCCCGTCGCCGTGACACCACCAAGGAACTGGCCGCGGGCCGCCTCGACTTTGCCGTCGATGCGCCGCTCAATACCGATCCCCAGGTACGTCACGTCAAGATGATGGAAGACCGCTACGTCTGCGCCATGCGCAGGGGCCACCCCCTGGCCAAGGACAAGATCAGCCTGGATGAATACCTGTCGCTGACCCACATCCAGATTTCCAGCCGCCGCAGCGGCCTCGGCTATATCGACCTGTCGCTGGGCAAGATCGGCCTGAAACGGCGGGTCGCCCTGCGCTCCCAACATTACCTGATGGCCTCCACCGTGCTGCAGAACACCGACATGGTTATCACCGTGCCGGAACGCTTCGCCCGGCGTAATGACCTGCATTACATGGAGCTGCCGGTCAATGATGTGCCGGCCCTGGAAACCCACCTGTACTGGCATGAAAGCACCGACCAGGACCCGGCCAACCGCTGGATGCGCGAGCAGATCATCGAGATCTGCCAGCATGTCATCGCCCAGGAAAAGAAACTCGATAAAGCTTTAAGTTAACGCTGCAAGCCATTGATAAAAAAGCCCCGAATCCGGGGCTTTTTTATCAACAGCCCCTCTCATGCGCTTTCGCGCAGCACCAGTTCGAAGCCCACATCGATGCAGTGCGCCGCCGGCTGCTCGCCGCGCATCAGGGTGAGCAACATCTCCCCGGCCAACTGGCCAATGCGGCCACGGATGGTACGCACGGTGGTCAGCGTCGGATGCACCCAGGCGGCGGCCGGCAGATCGTTGAAACCGGCAATGGCCAGGCGCTGCGGCACCGCCAGGTCGAGCTGACGCGCGCGAAACAATGCCCCCAGGGCCAGGTCATCGTTGTTGAAGAACACTGCATCTATCTCTGGGTGTTGAGCCAGCAAGCGGTCCAACAGATTCGCCCCCAGGCCAATCGACGACAGTTCCGGGGTGAGCAATTCCAGGCTCGGATTATAACGCCCGTGCGCCTGCATGCACTGTCGATAACCTTCGGCACGCTGCAGGGTTCGCGGGTCGAGTTGGGCGGCGGCGAAGGCGATATGCCGGTAGCCACGTTCGATCAATGCGTTGGTCATGGCCGCGCCAGCATCCAGTTGCGAGAAGCCGACGCAGTATTCGTCCTCGGCATCGCTCAACTCCATCATGGTGACGATGGGGCCGCGACAACCGCCAAGAATCTCCCGCGCCGTGTCGCTGCGCTCGAAACCGGTGAGCAGCAGACCGGCCGGCTGATGCGCCAGATAGGAACGTAGCAAACGCTCGTCTTCCTCGGGCCGATAGTGGCTGACCCCGATCATCATCTCGAAGCCGGCAGGCATCAGCACCCGCTGGATCGCCTCGACGGTGTCAACGAAGACCGAGTTGGACAGTGACGGAATCAGCACCGCCACCAGATTCGATTTGGAACTGGCCAACGCCCGCGCGGCCGGATTCGCCACATAGCCGAGTTCCTTGGCCGCCTGCATGACCTGTGCGCGCAGCGCATCGGAAACCCGCTCCGGTTGCGACAAGGCGCGCGAGGCGGACATCAGCGAGCAGCCAGCGGCCTTGGCCACATCGGACAGGGTGATGCGTTCGGCGGAGCGACGACGACGTGGGCTCATGGATACTTCCCTGGAAAAGGCAGGCGAGTCTAGCAGCGACTGGCATCTGCCGGGTGAGCAGTGCGCACCCGGCGGAGCATGCCGGGTGCGCGCCACACGGCTCAGTTCGAGGTTTTCGCCAACTCGGCCTGCACCTGGTCGAACAGTGGCTGGCCGACCGTATCGATCACCTGCTGGATCGCCGGCTTGGCCCGTTCGCGCATGCGTTGCACCTCATCGTCACTGATCTGGTTGACCTGCATGCCGTTGTCCTTGAGCTGGGCCAGCGCCTTGGCCGCTTCTGCGCGGGTGTCCAGGCGCTCGAAGTCGCGGGCCTTGAGCGCCGCATCCATGATGATGCCCTGCTCGGTCTGCGACAGGCCGTCCCACCAGCGCTTGGAGGCGGTGACGATCCACGGGCTGTAGACATGGTTGGTCACGGTCAGGTACTTCTGCACCTCGAAGAACTTCGACGAGAGGATGGTGTTGAAGGGGTTTTCCTGACCATCGACCGCCTTGGTCTCCAGCGCGGTGAACAGTTCGGAGAATGGCAACGGCACGGCGTTGGCGCCCATCAAGTTGAAGGTCTCGAGGAACACCGGATTAGGCATCACGCGTAGCTTGATCCCGGAGAAATCCTCCAGCTTGGTGATCGGCCGGGTGTTGTTGGTCATGTTGCGAAAGCCGTTTTCCCAGTAGACCAGGCCGACCAGGCCCTTCTCTTCCAGCTTGTCCATCACCTGGCGCCCGACCGGACCATCCAGCACCGCATCGGCCTGCTGCTCGCGGGTGAACAGGAAGGGCGTATCCCATACCGCCATTTCCTTGGTGATGCCGACCAGGGTGGCGGTGGAACCGACCATCATTTCCTGGGCGCCACCAATCAGCGCGCTCTGCATCTGGTCGTCCGAACCCAGGCTGGCCGCGGCGTAGGTGCGCATCTTCAATTTGCCGTCGGAGGCCTTGGCGATTTCCTCGGCGAACAGCTTGGCCGCCCGGCCCTGGTTGCTCTGTTCGTTGAGGCCGTAGCCGAAGCGAATCATTCGCGAGCGGACTTCATCGGCCTGCGCGGTGAGCGTGGCCAGTGGGCTCAACAGCATGGCCGCGGCCAGAACGGTAATCAGTGGACGTTTCATCAGCAAGTGCCTCTTATTGTTGTGGGAAGTAAAACGGCTATTTTTTGTGCAACCTACAACGGGATGCCCGGCAGCTTGCCACCGGGCGCGGAAAACAACGGTTTCAGCGCAACCATGCCAGCGGTACCGTGACGATGGCCGGGAACGCGATCAGCAGCGCGACTATGCCCAGGTAAATCAGGAAGAACGGCATCACCCCGCGCACCAGGATTTCCATGCGCAGCCTGCCAATGCCTCCGACCACGTTGAGCACAGTGCCCACCGGCGGGGTGATCAGGCCAATGGAGCCGATCAGCACGAACATCACGCCGAAGTACACCGGATCAATGCCGGCCTTGATCGCGATGGGAGCCAGCACCGGCGCCAGAATTAGGATGGTCGGGGTCAGGTCGAGGACCATGCCGACCGCGATCATCAGCAGCATGATCGCCAGCATCAGCAGGTGCGGATGGTTGAGCAACGGCCCGAGCATGGCGCCGATTTCCTCGGGCAACTGGGCCAGGGTGACCATATAGGCCGACACCGTGGCTGCCGCGCAGAGGAACATCACCGAGGCGGTGGTGCGACTGGCACGGGTCATGGTTTCGCTCAGCGCCGCCCAGTTCAGCTCGCGATAGAGCAGGGTCGACACCGCCAGGGCGTAGACCGCCGCCACCACCGCCGCCTCAGTCGGGGTGAAGATGCCGAAGCGCAGGCCGCCGACAATGATGACCGGCAGCATCAGCGCGGCGGCGCCGTCCACCAGCGCGTGACGGCGTTCGGCCTTGCTCGCCCTGGGCGGAGTCGGCTCGGTGAAACCGCGGGCGATCAGGGTCCAGGCGACGATCAGGCCACCGCCCATGATCAGACCCGGCACCAGGCCGGCCATAAACAGCTGACTGATCGAGGTATTGGTCACCACACCGTAGATCACGAAGGGCATCGACGGCGGGATGATCGGTGCAATGATGCCGCCAGCGGCGACCAACCCCGCCGAGGAATGCAGCGGATAACCACGCTGGCGCATCATCGGCAGCAACAAGGTTGCCAGCGCCGCGGTATCGGCCAGGGCCGAGCCGGACATGCTCGCCAGCAGCACCGCCGCGGCGATCGCCACATAACCCAGGCCGCCACGCAGGTGGCCGAAGTAGGCCTGGGCCATGGCGATGATGCGCCGGGAAATACCGCCGGCATTCATCAGCTCGCCAGCCAGGATGAAGAAGGGTACGGCCAGCAGCGGGAAACTATCGGCCCCGGCGAGCAGGTTCTGCGCCAGCAATTGTACGTCCCAGAACTGCAAGTACCACATCAGCACCGCGCCGGTAAGGATCAGGGCGAAGGCAATGGGCATGCCGAAGGACATGAAGCCCAGCAGTGAAGCAAGGAAGACAGCGACGGTCATCAGCGGGTCCTCGGTGGGCAGTGCCCGATATTGTTAGGTAATGAATGCAACGCGAAGAACCGCTCAATCAGCCGTGACATTGGCCAGCGCGGCAGCCTGCTCGACAGGTCTGCGCCAGACGTTGACCAACTGCACCAGCGCCAACAGCGCCAGCACCACCATGCTGGCCAACACCGGGATCATCGCCAGCACCACCGGGTAACCGACCACCGTGCTGTGGTTGCCCCAGCCGTACTGCACCTGGCTCCAGGCGCCCAGGGCCGAGAGCAGGCTGGCGACTATCACCAACAGCCAGCTGGCCGAGTCGAGCAAACGGCGGGCGGCATGGGGAAAGCGGTCGCGGATCATGCGAAAGCTCATCAGTTCGCCGCGGCGCATGCTCGAGGCCACCCCGACGAACACCAGCCAGACGAAGGCCAGGCGCGACAGTTCCTCGACACCGGCCCAGCCAGTACCAAAGGCATAGCGCAGCACCACGTTGATGAATACGGCGACCACCATGAAGGCCATCAAGCCAGCCATCAGGCCGTCGGTGAGGCGGTCGAATACCTGCGCCAATCCGCCGGTATAGATGGGTTCGGTCGTCAGTTGCGGCGCATGGTTAGCGCTATCAAGTGGCTGCGCAGAAAGGTCCACTTGCGCCTCGATCTCCTCACCCGTGGCGTCGCGGCGTGCCCAGGCACAGATCTGCGCAACCACCTCGGCGCGGCTCTGCGCGGCGCTGACGCTGGCTACATGGGCCTCGCCGCGGGGTGACTCAAGGGTACTGAACTGGCTATCGACCAGCGAGATCGGCATGAAATGCCCGGGGCGAGCCCCCACCCGCTGCAAGGCGGTAGCCCGATCGATATCCAGGTGGGCGAACTGCAAGCCCGGCACGGCGGCGCGCAGCCGCTCGCGGTAGCTGCGTTTGAGCGCCGAACAGGCGAGCACGAAGCCCTCACCTTCAGCCTGGGCGGCCTGCATCTCGCGACTCAACGCATCCAGCCAGTGGATCCGGTCGTCATCGGTGAGGGCAGTGCCGGCGCGCATCCGTTCGACGTTTGCCTCGGGATGGAAATGATCAGCTTCGATATGCCGCCAGTTAAGTTCGCTGGCCACGGCCTGGCTGATTTCGCTCTTGCCGGAGCCACTCACGCCCATGACTACCAGGGTGCGGCGTGCCGGATTGACGGCGGTGGCAGGATTGACTGTCTGCATGGGTTCTCCAGGGCGCCATCGGTGTGGGGCCGCTCATTGTTTGAATCGATGTTAGCGCTAACCATGTTGTTCGACAAGCCTCGCGCAAGACAATTATCGAAAAGCCGCCGGGCGGCACCTGGTCACCATTCAGGCTGGTCGAACCCGTCTGCGGGATAGCGCTCAGAACCCGGCCAGAGTGAACCCGGGTGTGCGGCGAGCATTTCACGAGGCGTTGCCACACTTCCACATGAAGACTATGATTATCAATAAGTCTATATATGGAGACGCCAGCATGACTGCTGCCGCGCCACGCAACGCTCCAGCCCTCGACATCGAGTCGCCCAAGGCCGGTCAGGTCGCGCTGAAATTCTTCTTCAACCTGATGAACAAGTGGCAGTGTTCGGTCGAGGAGCAGATGGTGCTGCTGGGCTCGATTGGCCGCAGCACCCTGTACAAATACCGGCAACTGCCGGAGGTGCGCCTGCCCCGCGACACCATGGAGCGAGTCTCCTACCTGATGGGTATTCACAAGTCCCTGCGCATCCTGTTCGGCGACAAACCCTCGACCTATGAATGGGTGAGAAAAGCCAACAGTGAGGCGCCGTTCAACGGCAGCAGTGCACTCGAGCTGATGCTCGCCGGCGGTGTAGTCGACCTCGCCGACGTGCGCCGTTACCTCGATGGGGTCCGGGGTTGAAGCAGACCCTGCCCGCCTGGCCGCGGGCCTATCGCCTGGTCTCCAGTGCCTTTCCGCCGATCTCGGTGTTCGAGGATGTGCTGGATGCCGCCGACCTCGAGCAGGCGTTCCTGATCGAGGGCCTGACCAACGACCGCCTGCGCGAAGAAGCCGGCCTGCTCGCTCACGTGGCGCCAGCAGACCGGGTCAGCGGCCCCGGTTCGTCGCCGCTGATGGCCGCCTTCACCCATGTCGGCGCGATCAGCCGCTTCACCGCCGGCCAGTATGGCGTCTACTACTGTGGCGACAGCCTGCACACCGCGGTGGCGGAAACCCGCTACCACCGCGAGCGCTTCCTGCGCGCGACCCATGAGCCGAGCCTGGAGCTGACCCTGCGGGCCTACGTCTGCCGGGTGGTCAAGGCACTGGACGATATTCGCCAGGATCACGAGCAGCTGCACGACCCGGATCCGGCCGCCTACCCGATTGCCCAGCGCTTCGCCGCCGAGCAGCGCAAGCGGGGTTCCTGGGGCCTGCTCTACCGCAGCGTGCGCCACCCCGCCGGCGAATGCGCCGCCCTGTTCCGCCCGCCGGCAGCGAGCATCCCGCACCAGGGCGTGCACCTGCGCTACGTCTGGGATGGCAAGCTGCAGCGGATCACCGACGTCTTCACCCTTAAAACCATCGCCTGAATTAGCCGTCCATTCTCAGGGCCTGGGCAGCTGTCTGCCTGCTACCGCCACCTACCGGATCTCATCCATGTTCAAGAAAAGCGTCAACGCCCTCCTCACCACCTGGCTAGCCGGCTTGATCGTCTTGCTGCCGCTGGCCTTGAGCCTGACGCTGCTGTCCTGGCTGGTCGGCCTGTTGAACCGGGCAATCGGGCCGGCCAGCTATATCGGCCAGGTGTTTTCCAGCATGGGCCAGCCATTCGCCAGCAACGCCTACCTGGCGTACACCTTGGGTACAGCGGCGCTGCTGATGGGCATCTATGCCCTGGGCCTGGGCGTGCAGCTCGGGCTGCGCCGCCCGCTGCAATGGCTGACCGACCTGACCCTGCGGCGCATTCCACTGTTCGGCAAGCTGTACAACCTGGCGGATCGCTTCGTCGACCTGCTGGAGAAGAAGGAAGGGGCCGACATCAACGCCATGAGCCCCGTCTGGTGCCTGTTCGGTGGGGATGGGGTCGCCGTGCTGGCGCTGATGCCCAACCCGATACCCATTGATATCGATGGCCGCAGCTATTACGCGGTCCTGGTGCCCACCGCGCCCATCCCCATCGGCGGCGGCCTGCTGTATGTACCGGTGGAATGGGTCAAGCCGGCCAATATCGGCGTCGATGCCTTTACCAGCATTTATCTGTCCATGGGCATCAACCCGCCACCACAGAGCCCGCGCACAGTCTAGCCAGCAGCCCCGTGCGGCGCCTTTGCGCGCACGAGGCGACCTGCCGGGGATCTAGAAACTGCGCGCGATCACCAACCGTTGCACGTCGCTGGTCCCTTCGTAGATCTGGCACACGCGCACGTCGCGATAGATCCGCTCCAGCGGAAAGTCCTTGAGGTAGCCGTAGCCGCCGAGGGTCTGCAGCGCCGCCGAACAGACCCGCTCGGCCATCTCCGAGGCGAACAGCTTGGCCATCGAGGCCTCGGTCAGGCACGGCAAGCCGGCTTCGCGCAGGCTGGCAGCGTGATGCACCATCTGCCGCGCCACGGCGATCTGCGTCGCCATGTCGGCCAGGCGGAACGCCACCGCCTGGTGCTCGATGATCGGCTTGCCGAAGGTCTGCCGCTCATGGGCGTAGTCGCGCGCCGCCTCGAAGGCCGCACGGGCCATGCCCACCGCCTGGGCGGCGATGCCGATGCGCCCGCCTTCCAGATTACCCAGGGCGATACGGTAGCCCTGGCCCTCCTCGCCCAGGCGCAGGCTGGCCGGCAGGCGCACCTCGTCGAACTGGATCTGGCAGGTGTCCGAGGCGTGCTGGCCGAGTTTGTCCTCGACCCGCACCACCGAATAGCCGGGGCTGTCGGTGGGCACGATAAAGGCGCTGATGCCCTTCTTGCCGGCCGCCGGATCGGTTACGGCGAACACGATCACCATGCCGGCGTGGCTGCCGGAGGTGATGAACTGCTTGCTGCCCGTGAGCACATAGTGCTCGCCGTCGCGCCGCGCGCGGGTGCGCAGGTCGCTGGCGTCCGAGCCGGCCTGGGGTTCGGTGAGGGCGAAGGCGCCGAGCATGCGCCCCTCGGCCAGCGGCTGGAGGAAGCGCCGTTTCTGCTCCTCGCTGCCGTATTTCAGAATCGGCATGCAGCCCACCGAGTTGTGCACGCTCATGATGGTCGAACAGGCGCCGTCGCCGGCGGCGATCTCCTCCAGGGCCATGGCGTAGGCCAGGTGGCCGGTCTGGGCGCCGCCCCAGTCTTCCGGTACCAGCATGCCCATGAAGCCCAGCTCGCCCATCTCGGCGATGGCCTCGGCGGGGAAACGGTGCTCGCGGTCCCAGTCGGCGGCGAAGGGCTTCAGCCGCTCCTGGGCGAACTGGCGGGCCATGTCACGGATCTGCAGGTCTTGTTCTGATGGAATCATGGGGCTCTCCCGGTTCAGTTGAGCAACTCGATGGCCATGGCCGTGGCCTCGCCGCCGCCGATGCACAGCGAGGCGACGCCGCGCTTGAGGTCGTACTGCTGCAGGGCACTGAGCAGGGTCACCAGGACCCGCGCGCCGGACGCACCGATCGGGTGGCCGAGGGCGCAGGCGCCGCCATGCACATTGAGCTTGTCGTGGGGGATGTCGAGGTCGCGCATGGCCGCCATCGGCACCACGGCGAAGGCCTCGTTGACTTCGAACAGGTCGACCTGGCCGATTTCCCAGCCGGTGCGCGTCATCAGGCGTTGCAGGGCGCCGACCGGCGCGGTGGCGAACAGGTTCGGCGCGTGGGCGAAGGTGGCGTGTCCGCGGATCGCCGCCAAGGGCTTCAGGCCGCGCTTCTCAGCCTCGGACAAGCGCATCAGCAGCAACGCGGCGCCACCGTCGGAGATCGAACTGGCATTGGCCGCGGTCACCGTACCGCCCTCGCGGAACGCCGGCTTGAGGGTGGGAATCTTGTCCGGGCGGGCCTTCGGCGGCTGCTCGTCGCTGTCGATGCTGCGCAGGTCGCGGCCGATCTTGGCCTCCACCGCAACAATCTCGGCGTGGAACCGCCCGGCGTTGATGGCCTGCTGCGCGCGGGTCAGCGAAGCGATGGCGAAGGCATCCTGCTGCTCGCGGGTGAAGCCGTAAGTCTGGGCGCAGTCCTCGGCGAAGGTGCCCATCAGCCGGCCCTTGTCGTAGGCGTCCTCGAGACCGTCAAGGAACATGTGGTCGAGCACCCGGTCATGACCCATGCGGTAGCCGCTGCGTGCACGCTCCAGCAGATAGGGCGCGTTGGACATGCTCTCCATGCCGCCGGCGATCACCACCTCGGCGCTGCCGGCGAGCAGCAGGTCATGGCCGAACATCGCCGCCTTCATCCCCGAGCCGCACATCTTGTTTACTGTCGAACACACCGTGCCCTGGCTCAGGCCCGCGCCCAGCGCCGCCTGACGCGCCGGCGCCTGGCCCTGGCCGGCCTGCAGCACGCAGCCCATGATCACCTCGTCCACCGCATCGCTGGCCAGGCCCGCGCGTTCGAGGGTGGCACGGATCGCCGCGGCGCCCAGTTGCGCGGCCGTGACCGACTTGAAGTCGCCGAGGAAGCCGCCCATGGGCGTGCGTGCGGCGCTGACGATGACTACCGGATCCTGTTGCTTGCTCATGTTCGTTGCCCTCATCGGCGGGTTTCGCTGCGCGTTACCCGATCTGTCTCTGGCCCGCTAGCTAGCACTATCGAGCCCTTATAGTAGTTGGACCGCTTTATTTGGCCGCCATGCGCAAGGCGCCATCCAGGCGGATGACCTCGCCATTGAGCATGGGGTTCTCGATGATGTGCCGCACCAGCGCGGCGTATTCGTCCGGGCGGCCCAGGCGCGGCGGGAACGGCACGTTGGCCGCCAGCGAATCGCGCACCTCCTGCGGCATGCCGGCCATCATCGGCGTCTCGAAGATGCCCGGGGCGATGCACATCACGCGGATCCCCGAACGCGCCAGGTCGCGTGCCGCCGGCAGGGTCAGGGCGGCCACGCCGCCCTTGGAGGCGGCATAGGCGGCCTGGCCCATCTGCCCGTCGAAGGCGGCGACCGAGGCGGTGTTGACGATCACCCCGCGCTCGCCCTCCTCGTTCGGCTCGCCCCGGGCCATGGCCTCGGCGGCCAGGCGCAGCATGTTGAAGCTACCAATCAGGTTGATCTGGATCACCCGGCTGAAGCTGTCCAGGCCATGGGCGCCGTTGCGCCCCAGGACCTTCTCCGCTGGCGCCACGCCAGCGCAGTTGATCAGCCCGTGCAGGCCGCCAAAGGCTTCCAGTGCCGCAGCCACTGCACGGCAGCCATCCTCCTCGCGGGTGATGTCGGTCTGCACGAAGCGCGCCTGGGCGCCCAGCTCCGCGGCCCGCGCCTCGCCGGCCTCGGTGTTGATATCGGCCAGCAGCACCTTGGCGCCCTGCCCGATCAGCGTCCGGGCGGTGGCCAGGCCCAGGCCGGAGCTCGCACCCGTGATTAGAAATACCCGGTCTTCGATACGCATGCTTGTGGTTCCTTGTTCAGTTAACGGCCGCCTGGGCCTTGGCGATTTCCTGATTGCGCAGGAGAAAGCGCTGGATCTTGCCGCTGGGGGTCTTGGGCAGCTCGTCGACGAACTCGACTTCGCGTGGGTAGGCATGCGCCGACAGGCGCTTGCGCACATGCTGCTTAAGCTCTTCAGCCAGTGCGGCGTCGGCGCGGAACTGCGGTTGCAGGACGACGAAGGCCTTGACCAGTTCGGTGCGCTCCGGGTCCGGCTTGCCGATCACCGCCGCCTCGATTACCGCCGGGTGCTCGATCAGCGCGCTCTCGACGTCAAACGGGCCAACGCGGTAGCCGGAGGTGGTGATCACATCATCGCTGCGGCCGACGAAGCTGATGCTGCCGTCCTCGTTCAGTTCGACGGTGTCGCCGCTGAGGTAGTAGTTGCCGACGAAAGCCTTGGTCGGCATGTCCTGATAACCGGGAAACCAGAACAACGGCGAACGCGTCCGGTCCAGCGCGAGGATGCCCGGCTGGCCATGCGGCAGCTCGCGCTGCTGTTCGTCCAGCACCACCACGCGGTGCCCGGGAACGGCGAAACCGGCGGCGCCGAGGCGTACCGGATGGGCCAGTGCATGATGGTTGCACAGCACCATACCCAGTTCGGTCTGACCATAGTGGTCGTGGATGCAGGTGTCCAGGCCGTCGGCGAACCAGCGGATCACCTCCGGGCTCAGCGGCTCGCCGGCGCTGCTGACCGCGCGCAGGCGCCTGCGCAGCAGCGGCTCGACCTGCTGCTTGGCGGCCAGCAGCAGGCGGAAAGCGGTGGGCGAACCGGCCAGGTTGCTGATGGCGTACTTGCGGATGATCCGGCAGGTGCTCTCCACCGTGAACGGCCCTTCGTAGAAGGTGGTCGGGTGGCCCATCGCCAGCGGGCCGGTCACCGCGTAGTAGAGGCCGTAGGCCCAACCGGGATCGGCCAGGTTCCAGAAGGCGTCCTCGGGGCGCAGGTCGACCGCCTCGCGCATGTAGCCGACGAAGGCCAGGATCGCCTTGAGCGGCACCGACACCGGCTTGGCCAGCCCGGTGGTGCCGGAGGTGAACATCATCAGGAAGGGATCGTCGGCCGAACGCAGCACCGGCTCGAACTCGGCCGAGTGACGCTCCAGCTCGGCCCAGAAGCTGAAGTCACCGCGCTGGATGCCCTGTCCCTTGGCGCCAGCGACCGTGACCAGCAGCGGTGCACCCTCGACCTCGTCGAGTTTGCCGCGATTGACTCCGTCAGTCACCACCACCTTGGCGCCGGAACCCTGCAAGCGGTGCTCGATGGCCTTGGGGCCGAACGCGGTGAACAGCGGCTGGTACACCGCGCCCAGGCGCCAGGTGCCGAGGATGGTGATCAGCAGCTCGACGTTGCGCGGCAGCATGCCCGCCACGCAATCGCCGGGGCCCACGCCCTGGGCCTGGAGGAAGTTGGCGAAACGCGCCGCCTGCTCCTGCAGCTCGCAGAAGGTGTAACTGGCACTGCTGCCGTCGCGGCCTTCCCAGAACAGCGCGATGCGCCCCGGCAAGGCATGCCGGTCGCAGCATTCGACACAGGCGTTGAGGGCGTCGAGGGAACCGGCCAGGGTGGTGGCGGCCGTGCTGGGCAGATCGAAGTCGCGGGCAGTGCTCAGGTAATCCTGCATGTCGGAGACTCTCGGTTTGTTGTTGTCCCTGAATAGTCGCGGCGCCTGCGTGCGGCGACAATGTCGACAGGCGTCTATCGGCCTGAGCGATTTGGACAACTGGACTTAGAGGTTGTGAAAATATCGAGTGCCGTCGCGAGAGCGTCTCCAGGTGTTCGCGGCAAGGCGCGCTACGCGAAAAATGGGGGAGTTTAGTGAGCTAAATGACCCCCCGTTTTTTGCTTAGCGCAACGCCAGCAGCGGGCGCCTGGGGGCGGTCGCAGTAGGCGAGAGTTTTTCACAAGCTCTCAGACTGGGGGCTGCTGCTCGGGATGCATCAGCGCGCGGTACTGCCCCGGGGTGGTGCCGGTCCACTTCTTGAACGCCTTGTAAAAGGCGCTGCTGTCGGCGAAGCCCAGATCGAAGGCCAGCTCGGTGAAGTTGCCCTCGCCGCTGTCCAATCGGGCGATGGCCTGGTCGCGCCGCACCTGATCCTTGAGACCCTGGTAGGACTGGCCCTCGAGGGCCAGTTTGCGCCGCAGGGTCGAGGGCGCCATGAAGAAATGACTGGCGAGCGCCTCGAAAGCCGGCCAGCGCTCGGCCTTGAGGCTGCGCAGGTAGACCTTGATCCGCGCCGCATGGCTGCGCGGATCGCGGTAACGCACCAGGATGTTGGCCGGCGCGCCGGCGAGGAAGCGCTTGAGTTCGCGCTCGCTGCGGCGCAGCGGTTGCTCCAGGCACTCGGCATTGAACAGCAGGCGACTGCGCGGCCGGGCGAAGCGCAGGTTGCTGCTGAACATCACCCGGTAATCCTCGAGGTAGTCCGGCGCCTGGCAGTGCAGCTCGACCGCCAGGATCGGGATACGCCTTCCGGCCAGCCAGCAAGCCAGGCCGTGCACGATCATCCACAGGGTGAAACAGCCGAAGGCGCGGCAGGCTTGCCCCGCTGGCTCGTCGATGACGATCGCCGCCATCCCGCCCTGGCGCTCCAGGCGCGGGGTCAGGCCATCGAACACCAGGCCGAGAAACGCCAGCGCAGTGTCCAGGGCCGCGCCCAGGGTCGGCTCGCGCGAGGCGGCGCGGGCCATGAAGGCGTAGCTGCCGGACTTCATCCGCCGCGGGTTCATGCCGAAGAACTCGTCGTCCATCGCCTTGGCCAGCGCCAGCCACAGGCGCGCATAGGCCTGCGCGGAGACCCGCGCATAAGGCTTGTTGAGCAATTCGGGGGCGATCCCGGCCTGGGTCAGCAGCGCGTCGCAGTCCTGACCCCGGGCGCGCCATTGCTGCAGGGCTTCGCCGACCAGGCGCACGGAGATGGTGCCCTTCTCGACCGCAGTCGCCGTCATGCCCACGCCAGGACCGCCGCCATCAGCTAGCGCCCTGCTCCAGCTCCGCCAGCATCAGTTCGCGCATGCGGTACTTCTGCACCTTGCCGGTCACGGTCATGGGGAACTGATCGACGAACCTGAAGTAGCGCGGCACCTTGAAGTGGGCGATGTGGGCCTTGCAGTAGGCGCGCAGGGTCTCGGCATCGCAGGCGTGGCCCGGGTGCAGTTGCACCCAGGCGGCGATCTCCTCGCCGTACTTGGCGTCGGGCACGCCGATCACCTGCACGTCGGCCACCGCAGGGTGGCCGAAGAGGAACTCCTCGATCTCCCGCGGATAGACGTTCTCGCCGCCGCGGATGATCATGTCCTTGTTGCGCCCGACGATGCTCAGGTAGCCCTGCTCGTCCATCACCGCCAGGTCGCCGGTGTGCATCCAGCGCGCCGGGTCGAGGGCCTCGGCGGTGGCCTGCGGGTTGTTCCAGTAGCCAAGCATGACGCTGTAGCCACGGGTGCACAGTTCACCGACCTGCCCGCGCGGGACGATGCGGCCCTGCTTATCGATCACCTTGCTCTCCAGGTGCGGCTGGGTCCGGCCGACACTGCTGACCCGACACTGCAGATCGTCATCGGCGGCCGTCTGGGTCGACACCGGGCTGGTCTCGGTCATGCCGTAGGCGATCTGCACCTCGGCCATGTGCATCTCGCCGATCACCCGCTTCATCACCTCGATCGGGCAGGTAGAGCCGGCCATGATCCCGCTGCGCAGGGTGGACAGGTCCAGGCCGGCACGCTCCGGCAGATCCAGCTCGGCGATGAACATGGTCGGCACGCCGTAGAGCACCGTGGCCCGCTCCTCGGCCACCGCCTGCAGGGTGGCCAGCGGTTCGAAGGCGGCCCCCGGGTAGATCATGGTGCTGCCATGGGTCAGGCAGCCGAGGTTGCCCATGACCATGCCGAAGCAGTGGTACAGCGGCACCGGGATCACCAGGCGGTCGTGTTCGCTCAGGCCCAGGCTCTCGCCAACCATATAGCCGTTGTTGAGGATGTTGTAGTGGCTGAGGGTCGCGCCCTTGGGCGCGCCGGTGGTGCCAGAGGTGTACTGGATGTTGATCGGGTCGTCGAACTGCAGCAGCGCCTCGCGCGTGGCCAACTGCTCGGCGCTGACCGGGCTGGCCAGGCCCGCCAGCTCATGCCAGCAGAGGAAGCCGGCTGGCGCTCGCTCAGCCAGGCTGATCACCCCGCGCAGCTCCGGCAGCCGCGTACTGTGCATCTCGCCCGGCTGGCTGGCGGCCAGTTCCGGCAACAGTTCGGCCAGCATGGCGTGGTAGTCGGAGCTCTTGAAGGCATCGGCGCTGACCAGCCAGCGGCAGCCGGAATGCTTGAGCGCGTACTCCAGCTCGCTACCGCGGTAGGCCGGATTGATGTTGACCAGAATCGCGCCGATCTTGGCGCTGGCGAACTGGGTGATGCACCACTGGGCGCAGTTAGGCGACCAGATGCCGACCCGTTCCCCCGCCTCGACGCCCAGCGCCAGCAGCGCACGGGCGCAACTGTCGACCTGCTCGGCCAACTCGGCCCAGGAATAGCGCAGGTTCTGGTGGCGCACCACCAGGGCCTCGCGCTCGGCGAAGCGCGCCACCGTCCGGTCGAACGCCTGGCCGATTGTCATGGCCAGCAGCGCCTTGTCCTGCGGGCCGCGGGTATAGCTGGGGTGATTCATGGCTTTCCCTCTTGTGCTTGTAATGGGGTGGCCTGCAGAGCGTAGAAGCCCAGGCGAGAATCCAGCCTTATCCTTACGTTAACGGCAAGCTATAGCAAGACCGCGTCGACCGTCCAGTCACCCATTGGTCGCATGGAGCAAACGCCCGCAGCGACGCCGGGCACTTGCACCGCCGCCCTTGGCGCTAGGCCATAGGGCCACCTGATTCGCAGCGCTTGCGCTGCCCGAACCCGCCGGCTCAGTCCATCGCCAGGTAGTGCATATCGGTCGACTCCCCCATCAGCAGAGGGCGATTGAGGTCTGCACAGGCGCGCAGGTATTCGGCGGCCAGCGTCACCCGTTTGAGCTTGCGCAGATCTTCACTGTAGGAAAGCCAGAACTGGCGAATGATGTCGACCTGATCCGGCAACACTTCACACAGGCGCGGATCCGGCCCGGCCAGGAAGCTTGGCAGAATGGCCATGGCCCGACCTTGCAGGGTGGCGTGGTACTGGGCAATCACACTGGTGCTGCGCAGGTGGCTGGTGGCGCCGGGTAGCAGGTCGTTGAGGTAGAGCAACTTGGAGCTGAAGGCCAGGTCGTCGACATAGGTGACGAAGGGGTGCACGGCCAGGTCCTCGCGGGTGTGGATCGGCGCATGGCTGGCCAGATATCCGGGCGTGGCGTAAATGCGCAGGCGATAGTCGCACAGCTTGGAGCAGACATAGGGCCCGCGCTCCGGGCGCTCCAGGGTGATGGCGATATCCGCTTCGCGCCGCGACAGGCTGACGAAGTGCGGCACCGGCAGGATGTCCAGGGAGATATGCGGGTAGCGCTCGAGGAAGCCACTCATCTGCGCGCTGACAAACCAGCAGCCGAACGCTTCGGTGCTGGCGACGCGCAGGTGCCCGGAAAGCCCCAGGCGGGTGCCGGACACCTGCTCGCAGGCAGCCAGCAAGGTGCTTTCCAGGGTTTCCGCGTAGCCCAGCAGGCGTTGGCCCTCCACGGTCAGGACAAAGCCGGTCGAGCGTGATTTCTCGAACAACAGGGCCCCGAGGCTCTGCTCCAGGGTGCGGATACGGCGCGACACCGTGGTGTAGTCCACCCCCAGACGCCGGGCCGCCGCACTGGCGGTGCGGGTCCGCGCCACCTCGAGGAAGAAACGCAGGTCGTCCCAATTTAGTTTGTCGCTGACCATATTTTTTTGCATATGCACTCGCCTACTTTTAAGGGTGGCCGCCGTAAATATGCACACATATACCCTGAGCCACACGCCTTGGCGAGGCCAATCTGCCTAGTTAGCGGGCTGGGCACGCCCCGCTAACTATTATATTTATGCATATCCATTCGGTTTATTTGCGCCTTCTTACTGCGCAAACGCCTATCTATACTCATCCCACAAGCCTGATCGAGCTGGGCATCAGGCCAGTCCCTACAACAACAAAACAGGGCCAGAACCATGAACAGCAACTGCCACCCCTTTCTTGCCGCCCGCGATTTCCTGCTGGCCCATCGCAGCGACTACGCAACCGCCGTACGCGACTTTCGCTGGCCGCAACTCGACGAATTCAACTGGGCCCTGGACTACTTCGACGTCATGGCCGTCGGTAACCAGGCCCCGGCGCTGTGGATTGTCGAGGAGGACGGCAGCGAGCAGCGCTACAGTTTCGCCGAGCTGGCCGAGCGTTCCAATCGCGTGGCCAACCACTTGCGCGAGCTGGGCGTGCGCCGCGGCGAGCGCATCCTGCTGATGCTGGGCAACCATATCGCCCTGTGGGAAACCATGCTCGCGGCCTTCAAACTCGGCGCCGTGGTGATCCCGGCCACCGCCCTGCTCACCGCCGATGACCTGCGCGACCGTATCGAGCGCGGGGGCGTGCGCCACCTGGTGGTGGGCAGCACCCATACCGACAAGTTCGCTGACCAAGCCCTGGGCTGCACCCGCATCTGTGTCGGCGAGGCCGTAAGCGGCTGGATCAATCACGCCAGCGCCGCCGACTATCCAAGCCAGTTCCACGCCGATGGCCTGACCCAGGCCAGCGACCCGTTGCTGCTGTATTTCACCTCCGGCACCACCAGCCAGCCGAAGATGGTGTTGCACAGCCACCAGAGCTACCCGGTCGGTCACCTCTCCACCATGTACTGGATCGGCCTGCAGCCGGGCGACCTGCACCTGAACATCTCCTCGCCGGGCTGGGCCAAGCATGCCTGGAGCTGCCTGTTCGCGCCGTGGAACGCTGGCGCCTGTGTGTTCATCCATAACACTGCACGCTTCAGTGCCCCGGCGCTGCTCGAGGTGCTGGAGCGCTACGGCATCACCAGCCTGTGCGCACCGCCCACGGTGTGGCGCATGCTGATCCAGGAAGACCTGTCCGGCTGCCGCGAGCGCCTGCGCCTGCGCGAACTGGTCGGTGCCGGCGAGCCACTCAACCCGGAGATCATCGAGCAAATCCAGCAAGCCTGGGGCCTGCCGTTGCGCGACGGCTTCGGCCAGTCGGAAACCACTGCGCTGGTTGGCAACACCCCCGGCCAGCCGCTCAAGCCCGGCTCCATGGGCCGTCCGTTGCCCGGCTACAGCGTGTGCATGCTCGACCCGGATGGCCAGCCCGCCAGCGAAGGCGAAGTCGCCCTGCCGCTGGCTCCCCATCCGTTGGGCCTGATGCTCGGTTACGAAGACAGCCCGGAAAAGACCGCCGAAGTGATGCGTGACGGTTTCTACCGCACCGGCGACACCGCGGCCATCGACGCCGACGGCTACATCACCTTCGTCGGCCGCGCCGACGACGTGTTCAAGGCCTCCGACTACCGCATTAGCCCCTTCGAGCTGGAGAGCGCCCTGATCGAGCACCCGGCGGTGATGGAGGTGGCCGTGGTACCCAGCCCCGACCCGCTGCGTCTGGCGGTGCCCAAAGCCTTCCTGATCCTGGCCCACGACCAGCCGGGCAGTGCCGAACTGGCCGAGGACATCTTCGCTTTCGCCCGCGAGCACCTGGCGCCCTACAAGCGGGTGCGGCGCATCGAGTTCGTCAGCGAATTGCCCAAGACCATCTCCGGCAAGATCCGCCGGGTGGAACTGCGGCAGATGGAACTGCAGCGCCGTCAAGGCGACAGCCGTGGGCCGCAGGAACACTTCGAAGACGACTTCCGGCAGCTCAAGGGCTGAAACCAGGCCGGCGCGCCGGCCCAGACCACCACTCCCCCGCCCACTCGGCCAACGGCGCCGAGGGGGCGCACTCGACCTCCGACAGTAGACAGGACTAGAAAATGACCGCTTCCTCAGTGCCCAGCGTCAAACTGCTCATCGACGGCGAATTCGTCGAATCCAAGACCACTCAGTGGCGCGACGTGGTCAACCCGGCCACCCAGCAAGTGCTGGCCCGCGTGCCCTTCGCCACTGCCGAGGAAATGAATGCCGCCGTGGCCAGCGCCGCTGAAGCCTTCAAGACCTGGCGCAAGACGCCGATCGGCGCCCGTGCGCGGATCTTCCTCAAGTACCAGCAGCTGATCCGCGAGAACATCAAGGAACTGGCGGCGCTGCTCACCGCCGAACAGGGCAAGACCCTGGCAGACGCCGAGGGCGATGTGTTCCGCGGCCTGGAAGTGGTCGAGCACGCGGCCAGCATCGGCAACCTGCAGATGGGCGAACTGGCCAACAACGTCGCCAGCGGCGTCGACACCTACACCCTGCACCAGCCACTGGGCGTGTGCGCCGGCATTACCCCGTTCAACTTCCCGGCGATGATCCCGCTGTGGATGTTCCCCATGGCCATCGCCACCGGCAACACCTTCGTCCTCAAGCCGTCCGAGCAGGATCCGCTGGTGACCATGCGCCTGGTCGAACTGGCGCTGCAGGCCGGCGTACCCAAGGGCGTACTCAACGTCATCCACGGCGGCGTCGACGCGGTGAACCTGATCTGTGACCACCCGGACATCAAGGCCGTGTCCTTTGTCGGCTCGACCAAGGTCGGCACCCATGTTTACAACCGCGCCACCCAGAACGGCAAGCGCGCGCAGTGCATGATGGGCGCGAAAAACCACGCCATCGTCCTGCCCGATGCCAACCAGCAGCAGACCTTGAACAGCCTGCTGGGCGCCTCGTTCGGCGCCGCCGGCCAGCGCTGCATGGCCCTGCCGGTGGTGATCCTGGTAGGCGAGGCGCAGGCCTGGCTGCCGGACCTGATCGAGCGGAGCAAGACCCTCAAGATCAATGGCGGTACCGAGCCGGGCACCGACATCGGCCCGGTGATCTCCTGCGCGGCCCTGGAGCGGGTCAACGGCCTGATCGCCAGCGGCATCGAAGAAGGCGCCAAACTGGAACTGGATGGCCGCAACCCGAGCGTGCCCGGCTATCAGGACGGCAACTTCGTCGGCCCGACGATCTTCTCCGGCGTCACGGCGCACATGTCGGTGTACCGCGAAGAAATCTTCGGCCCGGTGCTGTGCGTCATGCACGCGGCCAACCTCAACGAGGCGATCGAGATCATCAACGCCAACCCGAATGGTAACGGCACCGCCCTGTTCACTCGCTCCGGCGCTGCTGCCCGGCACTTCCAGGAAGAAATCGACGTCGGCCAGGTGGGCATCAACGTGCCGATCCCGGTACCGGTCCCGCTGTTTTCCTTCTCCGGCTCGCGCGGCTCCAAGCTCGGCGACCTGGGCCCCTACGGCAAGCAAGTGGTGACCTTCTATACGCAGACCAAGACGGTCACCCAGCGCTGGTTCGACGAGGACGACAGCAGCGCCGTGGTCAACACCACCATCACCCTCAAGTAAGGCTGACGGGCCGGCCTTGCGCCGGCCCTCTGGGAGACATCGCCATGGACTACCAAACCCTGCTGGTCGAGGTGCGCGAACGGGTCGGCCTGATCACCCTCAACCGGCCGCAAGCGCTCAATGCGCTGAACAGCCAGCTGATCAGCGAACTCAACCTGGTCCTCGACCGCCTGGAGGCCGACCCTGAGGTCGGCTGCATGGTCATCACCGGTTCGGCCAAGGCGTTCGCCGCTGGGGCCGACATCAAGGAGATGGTCGACAAGGACTACCCGTCGATCTACCTCGACGACTTCTTTGCCGCCGCCGATCGCATCGGCAACCGGCGCAAGCCGCTGATTGCGGCGGTCGCCGGCTACGCCCTGGGCGGTGGTTGCGAGCTGGCGCTGATGTGCGACTTCATCTACGCCGCCGACAACGCCCGCTTCGGCTTGCCTGAGCTGAGCCTGGGTGTGACCCCCGGCATCGGTGGCACCCAACGCCTGACCCATGCCCTGGGCAAGGCCAAGGCCATGGAGCTGTGCCTGACCGGCCGCCATCTGCTCGCCGCAGAAGCCGAGCGCGCCGGCCTGGTGGCCCAGGTTTTCCCCGCCGCCGAACTGCTGGAACAGACCCTGAAGGTGGCCCAGGGTATCGCCGCTAAATCGCTGCCGGCCAGCATGCTGGTCAAGGAATGCGTCAACCGGGCGTTCGAACTCGGCCTCAGCGAGGGGGTGCGCTTTGAGCGCCGGGTGTTCCATTCGCTGTTCGCCAGTCACGACCAGAAGGAAGGCATGCGCGCCTTCGTGGAAAAACGCCAACCGCAGTTTCAGCACCGCTGAGCCCCTCCATTACAAAGGTATCCACCATGCATATCGGTTTTCTTGGTCTCGGCAACATGGGCGGCCCAATGGCCTGCAACCTGCTCAAGGCCGGCCACCGCGTCACCGTCTTCGACCCCAGCGCCCAAGCTGTCGCCGCGCTGGTCGAGGCCGGCGCCACGAGCGCCAATTCCCCCGCCGCAGTGGCCCAGGCCCAGGTCGAGGCAATTGTCACCATGCTGCCGGCGGCGGCTCAGGTGAAACAGGTTTACCAGGGCAAAGATGGCTTGCTGGCGCATATCGGCCAAGGCGTGCTGCTGATCGACTGTTCGACCATCGACCCGCTCAGTGCCCGCGAAGTGGCCACCCTGGCCCTCGCCCAAGGCAACCCCATGCTCGATGCGCCGGTTTCCGGCGGCACCGGCGGCGCCGCGGCTGGCACCCTGACCTTTATGGTCGGCGGTCCGGCCAGTGCGTTCGACCAGGCCGGGCCCATTCTCTGCGCCATGGGCAAGAACCTCGTCCACTGTGGCGACAGCGGCAACGGCCAAGTGGCCAAGATTGCCAACAACATGCTGCTCGGCATCTCCATGATCGGTGTCGCCGAAGCCATGGCCCTGGGCGTGTCCCTGGGCATGGACGCCAAGGTGCTGGCCGGCATCATCAACACCTCCAGCGGCCGTTGCTGGAGCTCGGAAATCAACAACCCGTTCCCCGGCGTGCTGGAAAACGCCCCGGCCTCGCGGGGCTACAGCGGCGGTTTCGGCACCGACCTGATGCTCAAGGACCTCGGTCTGGCGACCGAAGCGGCCAGGCACGTGCGCCAGCCAGTACTGCTCGGCGCCGCCGCCCAGCAGCTGTACCAGAGCTTCAGCCAGCAGGGTAATGGCGGTCTGGATTTCTCCGCCATCATCAAGCTGTACCAGCGGGACGCCGAGGCATGAGCGGCGCTGAAGCTGTGGTTCTGGTCGAGGTACGCAACCGCATCGGCCACCTGACCCTCAACCGCCCGAGCGGCCTCAACACCCTGACCCTGCCCATGGTGCGCCTGCTCCTGCAGCAGCTGCATGCCTGGGAGCAGGATCCCCAGGTGCTCGCCGTGGTCCTGCGTGGCACCGGTGAAAAGGCCTTCTGCGCCGGTGGCGATATTCGCATGCTGTACGACAGCTACACCGGTGGCAGCAATCAGCACGAGCTGTTTCTCGAGGAGGAATACGCCCTCGATCAGTATCTGCATGCTTACCCCAAGCCGGTACTGGCGCTGCTCGACGGCTTCGTCCTCGGCGGCGGCATGGGCCTGGCCCAGGCGGCGGCCCTGCGGGTGGTCACCGAGCGGGTGAAGATGGGCATGCCGGAAGTCAGCATCGGCTTCTTCCCGGATGTCGGCGGCAGTTACTTCCTGCCCCGGCTGCCCGGCCAACTGGGCTTCTACCTGGGCCTCACCGGCCTCCCGGTCGGCGCCGCCGACGCGCTCTACGCTGGGCTGGCCGACCATTGTCTGGCCAGCGCACGGCTGGCCGAGTTTGACCAGGCGCTGGACAACCTGAGTTGGTCGGCAGCGCCGCTGCAGGACCTGCAGCAGTTGCTCGACAGCATGACCTGCAGCGATCTGCCCGATCGCAAGCTTGAAGCCCTGCGCCAGGCCATCGACGACTACTTCGCCCTGCCCGACCTGACGGCGATCCGCACCGCCCTGCTCAGCGAGAGCCGCCCAGAGCTGCAGGCCTGGGCTGAAGACACCGTACGGGTGCTGGACAGCCGCTCGCCGCTGGCCATGACGGTGACCCTGGAGCTGCTGCAGCGCGGTCAGCACCTGCCGCTGGCCGACTGCTTCGCCCAGGAATTGCACCTGGACTACCAGTGGTTCGAACGCGGCGACCTGATCGAAGGCATACGCGCACTGATCATCGACAAGGACAAGGCGCCGCGCTGGAACCCGGCCACGCTGGCCGACCTGGACCCGCAGCGGGTGCAGGCCTTCTTCAGCGGCTTCCGCCCCGCTGCCAGCAAGCCTCTGCACCGCGCCTGAAGGGCGCGGCCAGAATCGAGGAAAACACTGCAATGCACGACAGCCAATTGACCGAAGAACAACGCATGATCCGCGACATGGCTCGCGAGTTCGCCCGCAGCGAAGTCGGCCCGCATGCCCAGGCCTGGGAGAAGGCCGGCTGGATCGATGACGCCGTGGTGGCGCAGATGGGTGAACTGGGCCTGCTGGGCATGGTGGTGCCGGACACCTGGGGCGGCAGCTACACTGACTACGTGGCCTACGCCCTGGCCGTGGAAGAAATCTCGGCCGGCGACGGCGCCCTCGGCGCCTTGATGAGCATCCACAACTCAGTCGGCTGCGGCCCCCTGCTGAAATACGGCAGACCGACGCAGCAGGACCGCTGGTTGCCGCTGCTGGCCAGCGGCCAGGCGATCGGCTGCTTCTGCCTGACCGAGCCACAGGCCGGCTCCGAAGCACACAACCTGCGCACCCGCGCCGAACTGCGCGACGGCCAGTGGGTGCTCAACGGTGCCAAGCAGTTCGTCAGCAACGGCAAGCGCGCCAAGCTGGCCATTGTCTTCGCCGTCACCGACCCGGAACTGGGCAAGAAGGGCCTGTCGGCCTTCCTGGTGCCGACCAACAACTCCGGATTCGTCGTCGACCGCAGCGAACACAAGATGGGCATCAAGGCCTCCGATACCTGCGCGGTCACCCTGACTGACTGCACAATCCCCGCGGCCAACTTGCTCGGCGAGCGCGGCAAGGGCCTGGCCATTGCCCTGTCCAACCTGGAAGGCGGGCGTATCGGCATCGCCGCCCAGGCCCTGGGCATCGCCCGCGCCGCCTTCGAGGCCGCCCTGGGTTATGCCCGCGAGCGCATCCAGTTCGGCAAGCCGATCGGCGAGCACCAGAGCATCGCCAACATGCTCGCCGACATGCACACCCAGCTCAACGCCGCGCGCCTGCTGATCCTGCATGCGGCCCGCCTGAAGAGCGCCGGGCATGCCTGCCTGTCGGAGGCCTCCCAGGCCAAGCTGTTCGCCTCGGAAATGGCCGAGCGGGTGTGTTCCAAGGCGCTGCAGATCCATGGCGGCTACGGCTACCTGGAGGACTACCCTGTGGAGCGCTACTACCGCGACGCACGCATCACCCAGATCTACGAAGGCTCCAGCGAGATCCAGCGCCTGCTGATCGCCCGCGAACTGGTGCATTACCCGCTGTAAACGGCCACTGGCCAAATCGCTCAGGCTAACCGAGCGCTGGCGACCTGGGTTTTCCTCGCCCGGGGCGCCATGCTCGGCGCTCGCCTACCACTTGCCGATCAGCGCCATGCCCGTCACCCAGCCCAGCCCCGATTGCTCGCGTTATCAGACCACCCGCAGCCAGGCCCTGCGCCTGTTTGCCGAACGCGGCTTCAGCCGGGTGAGCATGCGCGACCTGGCCGACTACCTGGGAATCCGACCAGGCTCGCTCTACAACCACATCGACAGCAAGGAAGCGCTGCTGTTCGAGCTGATCGAGGAACTCTACGAACAGCTCCTGCACGGTGCCCGCCAGGTGCAACGGTGCGCTGCCACGCCCGCCGAACGGCTGAATGGTCTGCTCGAGGCGCACCTGCGGTTGCACGCCAGCATGGGCGCCTATTTTCGTCTGGCCGAATACGACGGTCACTGCATGGCCAGCGAGCAGCAGGCGCAAATCCGCGCGCTTCGCGCCCGCTACACCCAGCAGCTGGTGGAAAGCGTGGAGCGCGTCACCGGCCAGCCGGCCGGCAACAACCGCCGCGCCGCCTTGAGTGGCATCGTGGCCCTGCTCAATCAGTTACCGGCCTGGATCGAGGCGCCCGAGCTGAGTCCGACGGCGCGCCACGAGTTGCTGCGCGACATGGTGCTGAGCGCACTGCGCGGCGCCTTACGGGGCACCCAGGACTGAGCAGGCGTCATTGCGTCTCGGGGATTCCCTGCAAGGCAGCGCGGCAACGCTCTTCGGCCGTGTCCAGCTCCAGCTGCATCTGCTGGATGTCCAGCAACTGCTGCTCCAGCTGTAGACGCCGCTCGGCGATCTTGCCCAGCATGATTTCGAGCTGATTGCGGTTGTCGCCCTGCGGGTCGTACAGCTCGATCAGGGTCTTGCATTCGGCCAGGGAGAAGCCGATGCGCTTGCCGCGCAGTATCAGCTTTAGCGCGACCCTGTCCTTGGCCGTATAGATTCGCTCCTGGCCGCGACGGGTCGGCAACAGCATGCCCTGCTCTTCATAGAAACGAATGGTCCGGGTGGTCACATCCAGTTCGCGCGCCAGTTCGGAAATGCTGTAGGTCTTGGCGGTCATGCTTGATCCTTGGTCGATGGTCCACGAGCCATGCCGCACAGGGGCTGCCGCGACACGGGTTCATGGCTATATGCGCTGGAACGCTAACAACTCATTACGTTAACGTCAACGCAGCCACTCGACAGAATCAGCCGCAGGCAGGCAATGGCGACGATCCAGCGGCATGGTCCCGGACCAAGGCCGTGCTAATCCGAGAACAAAAAAATCCGGGCCACCAGGGCCCGGCAAACTTCACACCAAGGAGTAATCGGATCGAGCGGTTAGCCCGGGCTTACCAAAGCGGCAGCCTTAGCTGACGATTAAGCGATTCTCGTCCAGGTTGCTGCCGAAGTTGCGGCGCAATACTGCCGCCGCGTCACAATGCACTAGAAAGAATCAGGCCCGGCTCTCGCTGCAGCGCCGTCAAACGACGCGAGCGATCAGAAGTTGTACTGCGCCGAGGTCTGTACGCGGTTCAAATCGCCATTGCGGCCATCTTCGGTTTCACGCCGCGCGTGAATCAGTTCGAGGCCGAAAGTCGTGCTGGCAACCGGGCTCCACAGCAGGTTCAGGTGAGCGGTGTCGGCGCTTTCGTTCATGTTCGCAGTCGTCGCACCGCTCGGGTTGCTCGCGCGGGCGGTCGACAGCGCCAACGTTGAACGCAGATTGTCGGTCCAGAAGTGGCGGTAGGCGAGAATCGCGCCCCACTGATCGCTCAGCTTGAGTTCACCGGAGGTATCCACGGTGCCGTCGGAGAATACCGCCTGGCCCATGTAACGGCCGAGTGCGTTACCGGCGGTGAGCGAGAACTGGAAGGTGTCCTTGCCGACGGTTGGCACCACGCCGTAAGCGGCGAGCGCGCCACCCCACTGGTCATCGGCAGCCGTGGCCGTATCGACGCGAATGTTGCGCGCCATCGCGGCCAGGGCGAAGCGGCCGGCGGAGGTGTTGAAATCCACTCGAGCAACCAGATCGGGCACCTTGTCGTCATCGGTCAGTCCATTGGTACCGCCGCCGGCATTGGCCGTGGTCAGGAAGGACTCGGGGCTTTCCGCCGCGATCGCCCAGGAGCCGCCGTCGAAGCCTTCGGTCCAGCGCACTTGGGTCTGGCGGATGAAGAGTTCGCCGACCGGGCCGCCGAAGTCCAGGGTCTCGGGCAGGGAGCCCGCGTCCATGAAGGTGGACCAGGTCTGGCCGGCGAGCAGGCCGCCGAGGCTGCCGAAGGCATGGCGGGTGCGCAGGCCATTGGAGTTGCTGACGGCCTCGTTGCCACTCGCGCCGAAGAAGTCGGCCTCGACGAAGGTCTTGAGGTCGCCCCAAGCGGTCGGGGTGCTGGTGGCGAAGTTCAGACGGGTCTGGCGCGCGTGGAGGGTAATCTGACCGTCTTCAGTATTGTCGTCGCTCAAGGGAATCGAACCCGGAACGAGCAACTGGTCAAGGGTGCTGCCCGTGCCCGCGCTGGTGTCACTGTACAACAGGTCGGCCTTGACGTAGCCGCCGAACTTGACCGAGGTATTGGAGCCGGGCAGCTTGAACGAACCCGGGCTGGTGCCGGCGGTCACGGTGTTGGCGGGCGCGACGGCCTTGGCGGTTTCGGCCTGTTTCTGTTCGAGCGCGGCAATGCTGTTCTGCAGCGCTGCGATCTGCACCTTCAGAGCCTCCAGGTCGGACGCTGTATCGGCGCTGGCGGGCGCGATGAAACCGGCCAGGCTGGCGGTGATCGCCACACTGAGGACTTTGGCCTTGAAGGGCCTGGTGATCGACTTTTCAACGTTCATAGATCTCTCTTCTTATTGGTGAGTAGTGCAGCAACGCCAGGCAGCCAACTGCCAGGCAATACGCGCGACGGCCGATGCAACCGACCTGATACCCACGGGGTTTCCCGTGGCGTCCAGACAACCCTGCCGAAGACTCGGTAGGGCATATTTCAGGCGAACAGCCCCCCGGTGCGGATCAGGGTCCGCACCTTGAACAGGCTGCAGGAGGCTTTTTTAGAAGTTGCGTTTTGCCAGTTTCAGCACCCAACCGACGATGCCGACCCGGAACAGCAGCACGCAGGTGACGAATATCGCCCCGAGGATCACGTGCACCCACTCGCCCAATGGGCCGTTGGACAGGTAGCTCTGCAGGGTGATCACCACGCTGGCGCCGACCACGGGCCCGAGCACGGTGCCGACACCGCCGAGCAGGGTCATCAGGATCACCTCACCGGACATGTGCCAGTGCGCGTCGGTCAGCGAGGCCAACTGGAACACCACGGTCTTGGTCGAGCCCGCCAGGCCGGTCAGGGTGGCGGAAATAACGAAGGCGAGCAGCTTGTGCGCGTCGACGTTGTAGCCCAGGGAAATGGCCCGCGGCTCGTTCTCGCGGATCGCCTTGAGCACCTGGCCATAGGGCGAGTGGATGGTGCGCTGGATAATGGCGAAGCCAACGATGAACACCGCGAGGACGAAGTAGTACAGGGTCAGGTTGTCGTTGAGGTCGAACAGCCCGAACAACTGCCCACGCGGCACACCCTGCAGGCCGTTCTCGCCGCCGGTGAAGGGCGCCTGGACAAAGATGAAGAACACCAGTTGCGCCAGCGCCAGGGTGATCATGGCGAAGTAGATGCCCTGACGGCGAATCGCCAGCAGGCCGAACAGCAAGCCGAGCGCCGCGGACGCCAGGGTGCCGGCGAGTATTCCCAGCTCGGTGCCCAGGCCGCTGTACTCGCTGAGCAAGTAGCCGGTGATATAGCCGCCGGTGGCGAAAAAGGCAGCATGCCCGAAGGACAACAAGCCGGCATAACCGAGCAGCAGGTTGAAGGCGCAGGCGAACAAGGCGAAGCACAGCAGCTTCATCAGAAAGATCGGGTACACCGCCAGGGGCGCGACCAGCGCGACGCCGAACAGTGCCAAATAGAACCACAGCTTGCGCCGTTGCGCCGCCTGCTGGCGCTCACGTACCACTTGCGGCGCCAGAGCCAGACTGTCCTGTTTGATGTGCAGATTGGTCATGCTTAAGTCTCCTTGCCGAACAGTCCCGCGGGACGAACCAGCAGCACCAGTACCATCACCAGGAACACGATGGTGTTGGCCGCTTCTGGATAGATCACCTTGGTCAGCCCCTCAATCACGCCCATGGCCAAACCCGTGACGATCGCGCCCATGATCGAACCCATCCCGCCGATCACCACCACGGCAAAAACCACGATCAGCAGATTGGCGCCCATGGTCGGGGTGACCGAATAGATGGGCGCGGCCAGCACCCCGGCGAACGCCGCCAGCGCCGCCCCGTAGCCATAGGTCAAGGTGATCAGCAGCGGCACGTTGATACCGAAGGCCTGCATCAGCTTGGGGTTTTCGGTACCGGCACGCAGGTAGGAGCCCAGGCGGGTGCGCTCGATCATGTACCAGGTGAGCAGGCACACCACCACTGCAGCCACCACCACCCAGGCGCGGTAGGTGGGCAGGAACATAAAGCCCAGGTTGTAACCGCCCTTGAGCAGCTCGGGCATCGGGTAGGACGCGCCTGAGACGCCGAACAACTTGACGAAGCAGCCCTCGACGATCAGCGCCAGGCCGAAGGTCAACAGCAAGCCGTAGAGGTGATCCTCCCCGGCGATCCGGCGCAACAGGCCGCGCTCGATGAGCATGCCGAGGGCGCCGACCAGCAGCGGCGCCACAATCAGCGCCACCCAATAATTGATGCCCAGGTAGTTGAGGCCGAGCACCGCGGCGAAAGCCCCGAGCATGTACTGGGCGCCATGGGCGAAGTTGATGATCCGCAGCAGACCGAAGATGATCGCCAGGCCCAGGCTGAGCAAGGCATAGAAAGCGCCGTTGATCAGCCCGAGCAGCAGCTGGCCGAGCAGTACGCCCAGCGGTATGCCGAATACCATAGTCATGAGTTATCACCCGCTGAAAGTCAGTGACACCCGGCTGCTGGCAGCCGGGTGATTAGCTGGGATTACCTGCCGATCAGTTCTTCGACAGCAGCTTGCATTGGCTCTCGGCCAGCGGGCGGAAGGCCTCGTCGCCCGGAATGGTGCGCACGATCTTGTACAGGTCCCAGTCGCCCTTCGACTCGGCCGGGGTCTTCACCTGGGCCAGATACATGTCGTGAACCATGCGGCCATCGGCGCGGATCTTGCCGTTCTTGGCGAACATGTCGTTGACCGGGGTCGCCATCATCTGCGCCCGCACCGCCTGTGCCTCGTCACTGCCGGCGGCCTTGACTGCGTTCAGGTAATGCATGGTCGCCGAGTAGATACCCGCCGGCACCATGCCCGGCTTGCTGCCGAAGCGGTCTTCGTAGCGCTTGGACCAGGTGCGGGTTTCCTCGTTGAGGTCCCAGTACCAGCCGGTGGTCAGCATCAGACCCTGGGTCACGTCCAGGCCCATGGCGTGGATGTCGTTGAGGAACACCACCATACCGGCCAGACTCTGCCCGGACTGGGTAACGCCGAACTGGCTGGCCGTCATCAGCGAATTGACCGTGTCGGCACCGGCGTTGGCCAGGGCAATTACATCGGCGCCGGAACCCTGGGCCTGGAGGATGTAGGACGAGAAATCACTGCTCGGGAATGGGTGACGCACCTTGCCCAGCACAGAGCCGCCATCGGCCTCGACCACCTTGGTGATATCGGCTTCCATGGCATGGCCGAAGGCATAGTCGGCGGTCAGGATGAACCAGCTCTTGCCGCCATTGGCCAGCACCGCCTTGGCCGTGCCATTGGCCAGCGCGTAGGAATCGTAGGTCCAATGCAGGTGGTTGGGCGAGCAGTATTCGTTGGTAATGCTGGAGGCCGCGGCGCCGGAAATCAGCGCCAGCTTGCCGGCTTGTTCTACCACCTGGCTTGCCGCCAGCACCACCGATGAGGCGACCAGACCGGTGACCATGTCGACGTTGCGCTCATCGACCCACTGGCGCACGGTACTGGCGCCGACATCCGGCTTGTTCAGGTCGTCGGCGCTGAAAATCACGATCTTCTTGCCATCGATCTGGCCGCCGAAGTCCTCGACGGCCATCTTCAGCGCCTCCAGGCCACCTGGCCCGGAGAGATCGCGGTAGGTGCCGGACATATCGGCCAGGTAGCCGATGCGGATTTCGTCGTCGCTGAGCTGCGCCTGGGCGGCGCTGGCAATCAGGCTGGTGGCGAGGATGGTGCTTGCAGTCTTCTGGAACAGATTCATCTCGTTACCTTCCACAGTTATTGTTGTTGTACCGGGCAAAGCAACCCCGATCCGGCGGGCCTGGGCCACGCCGTACTGCATGTTTCGAGGGGTGAAACTGGGTTAGACGCCTAGACAGCGGTGCAGCAGTTCTTGTTTGGACGACAGCTCGGCCGCACTGATTTCCTCGACAATCTGGCCGTGATCCATCAGGTAATGCCGATCTGCCAACGGGGCGGCGAAGCGGAAGTTCTGCTCCACCAGCACGATGGTCAGGCCCTTGTTCTTGAGCTTGATCAGCACCTCGGCGAGTTTCTGCACGATCACCGGAGCCAGGCCCTCGGTGATCTCGTCGAGCAGCAGCAGGTTGGCGCCGGTGCGCAGGATGCGCGCCATGGCCAGCATCTGCTGCTCGCCGCCTGACAGCCGGGTGCCTTGGCTGAAACGCCGCTCGTAGAGGTTGGGGAACATCTCGTAGATTTCATCGAGGCTCATGCCGCCACTGCGCACCATGGGCGGCAGCAGCAGGTTCTCCTCGACGTTGAGGCTGGCGAAGATGCCGCGTTCTTCCGGGCAGAAGCCAACGCCCAGGCGCGGGATCAGGTGCGCGGCGAGGCCCAGGGTCTCGTTGCCGTTGATCACGATTGACCCAGTGCGCCGACCCACCATGTTCATGATCGCGCGCAGGGTGGTGGAGCGGCCCGAGCCGTTGCGCCCGAGCAGGGTCACCAGTTCGCCGCGCCGGACCAGCAGGTCGATGCCATGCAAAATGTGCGACTCGCCGTAGAAGGCATGCAGGTCGCTGACCCGCAGTTGTTCGTAATCCGGGGTATGCAGGTTGCTCATGCGCCGGCCTCCTCGCTGACGGCCGCTTCGCTGCCCAGGTAGGCCTCGCGTACCAGGGCGTTGGCTGACACGCTGGCGTAGTCGCCTTCGGCGAGGATCGCGCCACGGGCCAGCACGGTGATGCGGTCGCACAACTGACTGACCACGCTGAGGTTGTGCTCGACCATCAGCACGGTGCGCCCCACCGCGGCACGGCGTACCAGGCCGATGACCATTTCCACGTCCTCGCCGCCCATGCCCTGGGTCGGCTCGTCGAGCAACAGCACGGCCGGATCCAGCGCCAGGGTGGTGGCCAGCTCCAGGGCGCGCTTGCGGCCATAGGGCAGTTCGATGGTCAGGGTGTCGGCGAAGTCGAGCAGGCCCACATCGTCGAGCATCTGCAGGGCGCGCTCATTGAGGGCCTCAAGGCTGCGCTCGGACTTCCAGAAGTGAAAGGAGTTGCCCAGCTTGCGCTGCAGGGCCACGCGGACGTTCTCCATCACACTCATGTGACCGAATACCGCGGAAATCTGGAAGGAGCGCACCAGACCGAGACGGGCAATCTGGTTCGGTTGCAGGCCGGTGATCGGCTTGCCCTGATAGATGATCTCGCCGCTAGTGGGCGCGAGGAACTTGCTGAGGAGGTTGAACACCGTGGTCTTGCCGGCCCCGTTGGGTCCGATCAGGGCATGGATATGTCCCTTCTGCACACGAAGATCGACCGAGTCCACCGCGGTGAACCCGCGAAATTCCTTGGTCAATCCGCGCGTTTCCAAAACGAATTCGGGTGACATGTGGAGCCCTCTAACCTTGCTTGTTTTTATTGGTTATGGCGCTGCTGACACTACTACCTTTACGTAAACGTAAACACTATACGAAAGTCTAATTTTGACTTGATAGTTTTTATTCGACTGAAGCCGCGACATTCATCTGATGGATGTCAGGCCCGGCTTGCCTGCTGCCCTGGGTCAATTCGCTGAAATCGAGTATAGGCAGGCATTTATTAAATAATAATGAGCAAATTATCAGGTGCGTTATGCATAAATACCTCACCCTCTGCAGCCGTCACACCCGCCGCGCGCAACCCTGCCCGCCCCCCCTGAGCGCGCCATGGAAAGACGACTCCCCCGGCATGGCCAGGAGAACGTGCGCTGCCGCTATAGCGGCAGTTTCAACTCGCTACCCTAGGCACGCGGCCCATCAGGTAGAACTCGGTGTTGGGTGGCGTGCCCGCCAGCGACACCAGCCGGTTGGACAGGCTGAAGAAGGCGGTGATGGCGCCTATGTCCCAGATGTCGTCGAGACTGAAGCCGACTGCCTGCAGGCGTGCCTGCCAGTCGTCATCCAGGCCGCCGCGCTCAAGGCCGACGTGAAAGGCGAAATCCAGCATCAGGCGCTGGCGCTCGCCAATCGGCGCCGTGCGGTGGTTGACCGCCACCTGGTCGGCGAGCAACGGATCCTTGCTGTAGATGCGCAATACCGCGCCATGCGCTACCACGCAGTACAGACAGCCATGGCGGGCACTGGTGGCCACCACGATCATCTCCTTTTCCGCCGGCGTCAGGCTGTCGGACTCGCGCTCCATCAAAGCGTCGTGGTAGGCGAAGAAGGCGCGAAACTCGTCCGGGCGGTGAGCCAGCATGAGGAATACATGGGGCACGAAGCCGGCCTTCTCCTGCACCGCGAGTATCCGCTGGCGCAGGTCGTCCGGTAATTGTTCAAGGTTGTCGGGAAGCGCAAAGCGACTGATCTGCTGGGACATCGGATACTCCATTATCAGAGGCGGCGCCCGACTGACGGACGCCGCAGGTGTCAAAGCCTAGGGCTTCGCGGTGAGTGCCAGCCGCTCGATGCTGAGCTCGCGCATGCGGAACTTCTGCACCTTGCCGGTCACCGTCATGGGGAACTCGTCGACCAGGAGAAAGTGGCGCGGCACCTTGAAATGGGCGATGCGTCCCTTGCAGAACTCGCTCAGTTGCGCTGCAGCCACCTGGTGGCCCGGGTGGCACTTGACCCAGGCGACGATCTCCTCGCCGTACTTGTCGTCGGGAATGCCCACCACCTGCACGTCGGCCACTGCCGGGTGGCCGAAGAGGAACTCCTCGATCTCCCGCGGATAGACGTTCTCGCCGCCGCGGATGATCATGTCCTTGTTGCGCCCGACGATGCTCAGGTAGCCCTGCTCGTCCATCACCGCCAGGTCGCCGGTGTGCATCCAGCGCGCCGGGTCGAGGGCCTCGGCGGTGGCCTGCGGGTTGTTCCAGTAGCCGAGCATGACGCTGTAGCCACGGGTGCACAGCTCACCGACCTGCCCGCGCGGGACGATGCGCCCCTGCTCGTCGATCACCTTGCTCTCCAGGTGCGGCTGGATTCGGCCGACACTGCTGACCCGACACTGCAGATCGTCATCGGCGGCCGTCTGGGTCGACACCGGGCTGGTCTCGGTCATGCCGTAGGCGATCTGCACCTCGGCCATGTGCATCTCGCCGATCACCCGCTTCATCACCTCGATCGGGCAGGTGGCACCGGCCATGATCCCGCTGCGCAGGCTGGACAGATCCAGGCCGGCGCGCTCCGGCAGATCCAGCTCGGCGATGAACATGGTCGGCACGCCGTAGAGCACCGTGGCGCGCTCCTCGGCCACCGCCTGCAGGGTGGCCAGCGGTTCGAAGGCGGCCCCCGGGTAGATCATGGTGCTGCCATGGGTCAGGCAGCCGAGGTTGCCCATGACCATGCCGAAGCAGTGGTACAGCGGCACCGGGATCACCAGGCGGTCGTGTTCGGTCAGACCCAGGCTCTCGCCGACCATATAGCCGTTGTTGAGGATGTTGTAATGACTGAGGGTCGCGCCCTTGGGAAAGCCGGTGGTGCCCGAGGTGTACTGGATGTTGATCGGATCGTCGAACTGCAGCTGGGCACTGCAGGCGCGCAACTGTTCCGGGCCGACCTGATCGCCACGATCGAGGAACGCCGACCAACCGAACATACCGACGGCCGGTCGCTGGCCGAGGCTGATCACCCCACGTAACTCGGGCAGCAGACGGCTTTGCAGTGCACCGACGGCGCAACCGGCGAGCTCCGGCAGCAGTTCACCGAGCATCGCGTGATAGTCGCTGCTCTTGAACGCATCGGCGCAGATCAGCCAGCGGCAGCCGGAGTGCTTGAGCGCATACTCGAGTTCGCTGAGGCGGTAGGCCGGATTGATATTGACCAGCACCACGCCAACCTTGGCGCTGGCGAACTGGGCGATGCACCACTGGGCGCAGTTCGGTGCCCAGATCCCGAGGCGTTCACCGGGCTGCATGCCGATTGCCAACAAGGCACGGGCACAGCGATCCACCGCCTCACCCAGCTCGCCCCAGCTATAACGTAAGTGTTGATGGCGAACGACGAGCGCCTCGCGCTCGGCGAAACGCGCCACGGTCTGATCGAACGCCGCGCCTATGGTCATCGCCAACAGGGGCTTGTCCTGTACTCCGCATGTGTAACTGGGTGAAGTCATGAGTTCCTCGATTCTTTTGCTTGTTCTGAGGTCTGGCGTCCGGGCTGCGCCCACTATCGGAGACTTGACAGCGTGCGAAGCCAGCTTTACGTTAACGTAAAGGTATGAGGGCTGACAAGCCTCCACCCAAACCTGCCCCGACAACGACAACAAGGTGCCCCCCATGAGCTATCCGTCCCTCAACTTTGCCCTCGGCGAAACCATCGACATGCTCCGCGATCAGGTCCAGGCCTTTGTCGCCGCGGAACTGGCGCCGCGCGCCGCCGCCATCGACAGCGATAACCTGTTCCCCGCCGACATGTGGAAAAAGTTCGGTGACATGGGCCTGCTCGGGGTCACCGTGTCCGAGGAATACGGCGGCGCCGGCCTCGGCTACCTGGCCCACGTGGTTGCCATCGAGGAGATCAGCCGCGCCTCGGCGTCGGTCGGCCTGTCCTACGGCGCCCATTCCAACCTGTGCGTCAACCAGATCAACCGCAACGGAACGGCCGAACAGAAGGCCAAGTACCTGCCCAAGCTGATCAGCGGCGAGCACGTCGGCGCCCTGGCCATGAGCGAGCCGAACGCCGGCTCCGACGTGGTGTCGATGAAACTGCGCGCCGAACGCCGCGGCGACCATTTCGTGCTCAATGGCAGCAAGACCTGGATCACCAACGGCCCCGACGCCAACACCTATGTGATCTACGCCAAGACCGACCTGGAGAAAGGCGCGCACGGCATCACCGCCTTTATCGTCGAGCGTGACTGGAAGGGCTTCTCCCGCGGCAGCAAGTTCGACAAGCTGGGCATGCGCGGCTCCAACACCTGCGAGCTGTTCTTCGATGACGTCGAGGTGCCGGAGGAGAACATCCTCGGCAAGGAAAACGGCGGCGTGAAGGTGCTGATGAGCGGCCTGGACTACGAGCGCGTGGTCCTGGCCGGCGGCCCGATCGGCATCATGCAGGCCTGCATGGACGTGGTGGTGCCCTATATCCACGACCGCAAGCAGTTCGGCCAGAGCATCGGCGAGTTCCAGATGATCCAGGGCAAGGTGGCCGACATGTACACCCAGCTCAATGCCAGCCGCGCCTACCTGTACACCGTGGCCCAGGCCTGCGACCGCGGCGAGACCAACCGCAAGGACGCCGCCGGGGTGATCCTCTACAGCGCAGAACGTGCGACGCAGATGGCCCTGGAGGCAATCCAGATCCTCGGCGGTAACGGTTACATCAACGAATTCCCCACCGGCCGCCTGCTGCGCGACGCCAAGCTCTACGAAATCGGCGCCGGCACCAGCGAGATCCGCCGCATGCTGATCGGCCGCGAGCTGTTCAACGAAACCAAATAAGCCAGAGCCGTAGGATGGGTTGAGCATCGCGATACCCATCCTACGGTTTTTTTACGGAGCCAATTCGATGGCCATCCTGCATACCCAGATCAATACTCGCTCCCCGGAGTTCGCCGCCAACAGTGCGGCGATGCTCACTCAGGTGAACGACCTGCGCGCCCTCCTCGCCCGCGTCCATGAAGGCGGCGGCGAGAAGGCCCAGCACCGCCACACCTCGCGCGGCAAGCTGCTGCCGCGCGAACGGATCAACCGCCTGCTCGACCTCGGCTCGCCCTTCCTCGAGATCGGCCAGCTGGCCGCCCATGGCGTCTATGGCGAAGACGTACCCGCCGCCGGGGTGATCGCCGGGATCGGCCGGGTCGAAGGCGTCGAGTGCATGATCGTGGCCAACGACGCCACGGTGAAAGGCGGCAGCTACTACCCGCTGACGGTGAAGAAGCACCTGCGCGCCCAGGCCATCGCCCAGCAGAATCGCCTGCCGTGCATCTACCTGGTGGATTCCGGCGGCGCCAACCTGCCGCGCCAGGATGAGGTGTTCCCCGACCGCGAACACTTCGGGCGGATCTTCTTCAATCAGGCCAACATGAGCGCCATGGGCATTCCGCAGATCGCCGTGGTCATGGGTTCCTGCACCGCCGGCGGCGCCTATGTGCCGGCCATGGCCGACGAGGCGATCATGGTGCGCAACCAGGCCACCATCTTCCTCGCCGGCCCGCCGCTGGTGAAGGCCGCCACCGGCGAGGTGGTCAGCGCCGAGGACCTCGGTGGCGCCGACGTGCACTGCAAGACCTCGGGAGTCGCCGACCACTACGCTGACAACGACGAGCATGCCCTGGCCCTGGCCCGGCGCAGCATCGCCAACCTCAACTGGCGCAAGCTCGGCGTGCTGAACAACCGCGAGCCGATCGCCCCGCTGTACGACGCCGAAGAACTCTATGGAGTGATCCCGGCCGACGCCAAGCAGCCCTTCGATGTACGCGAGGTGATCGCGCGCACCGTCGACGGCTCGGTGTTCGACGAGTTCAAGGCACTGTTCGGCGCCACCCTGGTCTGCGGCTTCGCCCATATCCAGGGCTATCCGGTGGCGATCCTCGCCAATAATGGGATCTTGTTCGCCGAATCGGCGCAGAAAGGCGCGCACTTCATCGAACTGGCCTGCCAGCGCGGCATTCCCCTGCTGTTCCTGCAGAACATCACCGGCTTCATGGTCGGCCAGAAGTACGAGGCCGGCGGCATCGCCAAGCACGGCGCCAAGCTGGTCAACGCCGTGGCCTGCGCCAAGGTGCCGAAGTTCACCGTGATCATCGGCGGCAGCTTCGGCGCCGGCAACTACGGCATGTGCGGGCGCGCCTACGATCCACGCTTCCTGTGGATGTGGCCGAACGCGCGCATCGGCGTGATGGGCGCCGAACAGGCCGCCGGCGTCCTGGTCCAGGTCAAGCATGAGCAGGCCGCCCGTGCCGGCCATGATTTCTCCGCCGAGGAGGAAGCCAAACTGAAGCAGCCGATCCTCGAACAGTACGAGCGCCAGGGCCACCCCTACTACTCCAGCGCGCGGCTGTGGGACGACGGCGTCATCGACCCGGCGCAGACCCGCGAGGTGCTCGGCCTGGCGTTGTCCGCCAGCCTCAATGCGCCGATCGAGCCGACCACCTTTGGTGTGTTCCGCATGTAACGGCATCAAGGCGCCCCCCAATCTGTAGGAGGCGCGACCTCGCGGTGAACGCAGGCGACAGCCTGCTCGAAGCCAGAGCTTCGCCCCGAGGTAGGACCTCCTACAAACAGCAGCATCGAGGAACGCGACAGACCATGACCGACTTCAGCACCATCGAACTGGAAACAGACCCGCGCGGTTTCGCCACCCTTTGGCTCAACCGTGCCGACAAGAACAACGCCTTCAATGCCGAGATGATCCGTGAGCTGATCCTCGCCCTCGATGACGTGCAGGCCGACAAGAGTCTGCGTTTTCTGCTCCTGCGTGGGCGTGGCAAGCACTTCTCTGCCGGTGCCGACCTGGCCTGGATGCAACACGCCGCGACCCTCGACTACAGCGCCAACCTGGCCGATTCACGGGAACTGGCCGAGCTGATGCACAACCTCTACCAGGTGAAGATCCCGACCCTGGCCGTGGTCCAGGGTGCGGCCTTTGGCGGGGCGCTGGGGTTGATCAGTTGCTGCGACATGGCCATCGGTACCGACGACGCCCAACTCTGCCTGTCGGAGGTGCGCATCGGCCTGGCCCCGGCGGTAATCAGTCCCTTCGTCGTGCAGGCCATCGGCGAACGCGCTGCGCGCCGCTATGCCCTGACCGCCGAACGCTTCAGCGGCGAGCGGGCCCGTGAGCTGGGCCTGTTTGCCGAGAGCTACCCGGCCGATGCGCTGGATGACGCCGTCAACGACTGGATCGCCAACCTGCTGCTCAACAGCCCGCAGGCGATGCAGGCGAGCAAGGACCTGCTCAAGGAAGTCGCCAGCGGCGTGCTCACCCCCGCCCTGCGCCGTTATACCGAAAACGCCATCGCCCGCATCCGCGTCAGCGCCGAAGGCCAGGAAGGCCTGCGCGCGTTCCTCGACAAACGCAAGCCCAGCTGGCAGGAGCAACCATGACTACTCCTCGCGATCTAGTGCTCCATACCGTCCAGTGCGACAGCTGGCTCGATAAACGCCAATCCCTCTGGCAGGAGCAACAATGACTATTCCTCGCGATCTAGCGCTGCAGACCGTTCAGTGCGGCAGCTGGCTCGATAAACGCCAATCCTTTCGGCAGGAGCAACAAGCATGAGCAAGCACATCGACACCCTGCTGATCGCCAACCGCGGCGAAATTGCCTGCCGCGTCATGCGCACGGCCAAGGCCATGGGCATCACCACTGTGGCGGTACACAGCGCCGTCGACCGTAATGCTCGCCACGTGCGCGAGGCGGACATCGCCATCGACCTGGGCGGCGCCAAGCCAGCCGACAGCTACCTGCGTATCGACGCACTGCTCAGCGCGGCCAAGGCCAGCGGCGCCCAGGCCATCCATCCCGGTTATGGCTTCCTCTCGGAGAACGCCGGCTTCGCCCGCGCCATCGAAGCGGCCGGTTTGCTCTTCCTCGGCCCGCCGGCCAGCGCCATCGACGCCATGGGCAGTAAGTCCGCCGCCAAGGCGCTGATGGACGCCGCCGGCGTGCCACTGGTGCCTGGCTATCACGGCGAGGCCCAGGACCAAGAGACCTTCCGCGCCGCCTCGGAAGTCATCGGCTACCCGGTATTGCTCAAGGCCACCGCCGGTGGCGGCGGCAAGGGCATGAAGGTGGTCGAGCGCGAGAGCGAGCTGGCTGAAGCCCTGGCTTCCGCCCAGCGCGAGGCACAGTCCTCGTTCGGCGATTCGCGCATGCTGGTGGAAAAGTACGTGCTCAAGCCGCGTCACGTGGAGATCCAGGTGTTCGCCGACCAGCACGGCCACTGCCTGTACCTCAATGAGCGCGACTGCTCGATCCAGCGCCGCCACCAGAAGGTGGTCGAAGAGGCGCCTGCACCGGGCCTAAGCCCGGAACTGCGCCGCGCCATGGGCGAGGCCGCGGTCAAGGCGGCCCAGGCCATCGGCTATGTCGGCGCCGGTACCGTGGAATTTCTGCTGGATGAGCGCGGCGACTTCTTCTTCATGGAGATGAACACCCGCCTGCAGGTCGAGCACCCGGTCACCGAGGCCATCACCGGCCTCGACCTGGTCGCCTGGCAGATCCGCGTTGCCCGTGGCGAGCCGCTGCCGCTGACCCAGCAGCAGGTGCCCTTGATCGGCCACGCCATCGAAGTGCGCCTGTATGCCGAAGACCCGGAGCACGACTTCCTGCCGTCCACCGGGCGCTTGAGCCTGTACCGCGAACCCGCGGCCGGCCCGGGTCGCCGCGTCGATACGGGCGTCGCCGAAGGTGACGAGGTCTCGCCCTTCTATGACCCGATGCTCGGCAAGCTGATCGCCTGGGGCGACAACCGCGAGGAAGCACGCCTGCGCCTGCTCGCCATGCTTAATGAAACCTGCATCGGCGGGGTCAAGACCAACCTGGCGTTTCTGCGTCGCGTGCTGGCCCACCCGGCCTTCGCCGACGCCGAGCTGGATACCGGCTTTATCCCGCGCTACGAAGCGCAGCTGCTGCCGCCGCCAAGCGAGTTACCCGCCGAGTTCTGGCAACTGGCTGGCGACGCCTTCGCCCAGAGCGAGCCGCTACGGCGCAAGCACGAAGACTTCCATTCGCCCTGGGCCGGCACCAGTGGCTGGCGCGCCGGCCTGCCGGCTGAAATCGACCTGCACTTGGCCTGCGACGGCGTGACGCAAAAGGTGCGCGCCTGCGGCGTCGCTCGATTGCAGGGCGAGACGCTGTTGTGCAGTAGCCCGCGAGACACCGAGGTTCAGCCAGACGCGCTGCAACGGCGCCTGCATGCCATCCGCCAGGGCAACACCCTCTACCTGGAATGGCAGGGCGACTTGCACGCCATCAGCCAGCTCGATCCGATTGCCGAGGTCGAAGCCAGCCACAGCCAGCACGGTGGCCTGACGGCGCCGATGAATGGCAGCATCGTTCGCGTCCTGGTCGAAACCGGTCAGCGGGTCGAGGCCGGCACCGCGCTGGTGGTGCTGGAAGCGATGAAGATGGAACACAGCATCCGCGCGCCCCACGCTGGCACCGTCAAGGCGCTGTATTGCAGCGAAGGCGAGATGGTCAGCGAAGGCAGCGTCCTGGTGGAGCTGGACGAAGCCTGACGGCTCGGTGCTGTCGAATGCTCTATTGACTGCGTAGGATGGGTTGAGCGAAGCGCTACCCATCCTACCGTCCAAGGTCCTTCGTCAGGTGCGAACTGGATACGAAGCCCAAGATCCCGATTCAAGAGATGACGCCATGACAATTCCCAGCAAGGTGCGCCTGGTCGAAGTCGGCCCGCGCGACGGCCTGCAGAATGAAAAACAGCCGATCCGCGTGGCCGACAAGGTGCGCCTGGTCGATGACCTGTCCGCCGCCGGCTTGAGCTATATCGAGGTCGGCAGCTTCGTCGCGCCCAAGTGGGTGCCGCAGATGGCCGGCAGTGTCGAGGTGTTCGCCCAGATCCGGCAGGTGCCCGGCGTGACCTACGCCGCCCTGACCCCCAACCTCAAGGGCTTCGAAGCGGCACTGCAGGCCGGAGTCAAGGAAGTGGCGGTATTCGCCGCCGCCTCCGAGTCCTTCTCGCAGAAAAACATCAACTGCTCGATTGGCGAAAGCCTCGAGCGTTTCCTGCCCTTGATGGACGCCGCCAAGCAGCACGGCATTCGCGTGCGCGGCTACGTGTCCTGCGTGCTCGGCTGCCCGTACGAGGGCACCATCGCCCCCGCCCAAGTGGCGGATGTGGCCCGCGAACTCTACAACATGGGCTGCTACGAGATTTCCCTCGGCGACACCATCGGTGCCGGCACCGCCGGAGAAACCCGGCGCTTGATCGAAGTAGTCGGCAGCAAGGTCCCGCGCAACAAGCTGGCCGGACACTTCCACGACACCTACGGTCAGGCCCTGGCCAATATCTACGCCAGCCTGCTGGAAGGCGTCGCCGTGTTCGACAGTTCGGTCGCCGGGCTCGGCGGCTGCCCCTATGCCAAGGGCGCCACCGGCAATGTCGCGACCGAGGATGTGCTCTATCTGCTCAATGGCCTGGGCATCAGCAGCGGTATCGACATGGATCTGCTGATCCAGGCCGGTGCCCGCATCTGCGCGGTGCTGGACAAGCCCAACGGCTCGCGGGTGGCCCGCGCCCGCCTGGCCCAGGCGCAGGCCTGAACACGTCCACGCCTTTGCCTGACCGCGGTCACTCTGTGCCGCGGTTTTTTTTCGCCAAGCGGTGGCTCGCGCAGAACAACGAAAAAACGCCGGCGTCTTCGAGTGGTCCGTACGGTTAGTTGGTTAACTCAAGCTCGCAGGCTTGAGTCTTACCGGTAGGAGGCCCGACCTCGGGGCGAAGCCTTTGTTCTGCACCGCAACACCACAACTTAGGCAGCCCTGCGGGCTGCATTCGCCGCGGGGCGCGCCTCCTACAAGGTTCTGGATAGGCTTGAGCCTTGTAGGGCGCGGAGCGTCAGTTACCCGCGTTCAATCGCCAATGCCACGCCCTGACCGCCGCCGATACACAGGGTGGCCAGGCCTTTGTGGGCATCACGCTTGATCATTTCGTGCAGCAGGGTCACCAGAATCCGGCAGCCGGAACCGCCGATCGGGTGGCCGATGGCGATGGCGCCGCCGTTGACGTTGACCTTGCTGGCATCCCACTGCAGCTCCTTGCCGACGGCCAGGGCCTGGGCGGCGAAGGCTTCGTTGGCCTCGATCAGGTCCAGCTGCTCCAGGCTCCAGCCGGCCTTGGCCAGGCAGCGCTGGGTGGCGGAGACCGGGCCGATGCCCATGATCGCCGGGTCGACGCCGGCGTTGGCATAGCCGGCGATACGCGCCAGCACCGGCAGACCCAGGGCCTGGGCTTTTTCCGCGCTCATCAGCAGCACCGCGGCGGCGCCGTCGTTGAGGCTGGAGGCATTGCCGGCGGTGACGCTGCCGTCTTTCTTGAACGCCGGCTTGAGCTTGGCCAGGGATTCGGCGCTGGTGCTGGCGCGCGGCTGTTCGTCGGTGGCGAAGTTGAGCGGCTCGCCCTTGCGCTGGGGGATCAGGATTGGGGTGATTTCATCCTTGAAACGACCGGCCTCGATGGCCGCGCAGGCCTTGCGCTGCGACTCGGCGGCGAAGGCATCCTGCGCCTCGCGGGAAATCTCGTATTTCTCGACCAGGTTTTCGGCGGTGATGCCCATGTGGTAGTCGTTGAAGGCGTCCCACAGGCCGTCGCTGATCATGCTGTCGACCAGCTGGGCGTGGCCCATGCGCAGGCCGGTGCGGGCCTTTGGCATGACGTAGGGGGCCAGGCTCATGTTCTCCATGCCGCCGGCGATGATCACCTCGGCGTCGCCGCAGCGGATCGCCTGGGCGCCCAGGTGCAGGGCCTTGAGGCCCGAACCGCAGACCTTGTTCAGGGTCAGTGCCGGTACCGCATGGGGCAGGCCGGCGAGGATCGCCGCCTGGCGGGCCGGGTTCTGCCCGGAGCCGGCGGTGAGCACCTGGCCGAGGATCACTTCGTCGACTTCGGCGCCGTTCAGGCCGGTTTGTTCCAGCAGGCGACGGATCACCGCGGCGCCCAGTTCGGGGGCGGCGATGCCTGCCAGTGAACCCTGGAAGCTGCCGACGGCGGTGCGGGTGGCGGCGACGATGACGACTTCTTGCATGGTGAGACTCCTGCGGGTGGCGTCGATGCCGTTCGCGGCATCGACCAACGATGGGTAGCGCTGCGCTCGCGGAACGCCGCCCGACCCATCCTGCAAATGAAAAAACCCGCTGCGCAGGCCGCCATGCGTGGTGGCGGCCTGCGCAGCGGGGAGGTACTCAGAAAGTCATTTCGATGACATCGTCCGGCACGATCAACGGCCCGGCGGTCTTGCTGACGATCTCCTCGATGCTCACGCCCGGGGCGCGCTCACGCAGGATGAAATGGCCATTGTCGATTTCCAGGTAGGCCAGGTCGGTGAGCACCTTGCGGATGCAGCCGCAGCCGGTAAGCGGCAGGCTGCAGTGCTTGAGCAGCTTGGACTCGCCATCCTTGGAGGCGTGGGTCATGGTGACGATGATGTTGTCGGCACCGGCCACCAGGTCCATGGCGCCGCCCATGCCCTTGATCAATTTTCCGGGGATCATCCAGGAGGCAATGTTGCCGTTGGCATCCACCTCGAAGGCACCGAGCACGGTGAGATCGACGTGGCCGCCGCGGATCATCGCGAAGGATTCGGCCGAGGAGAAGATCGACGCCCCCTTACGCGCGGTCACCGTCTGCTTGCCGGCATTGATCATGTCGGCGTCCAGCTCATCCTCGGTCGGAAACGCGCCCATGCCGAGCAGGCCGTTTTCCGATTGCAGCATCACGTCGATGCCTTCCGGCACGTAGTTGGCCACCAGGGTCGGGATGCCGATGCCCAGGTTGACGTAGTAACCATCTTTCAATTCGCGCGCCACACGCTGAGCCATCTGTTCGCGGGTAAGTGCCATGGAGAAATCCTCTTGTTGGGGGCTGATCAGGCGCGCAGGGTGCGCTTCTCGATGCGTTTCTCGAAACTGCCCTGAATGATGCGATCGACGTAGATACCCGGGGTGTGGATGTGTGCCGGGTCGAGTTCACCGGGTTCGACGATTTCCTCCACCTCGACCACGGTGATGCGCCCGGCGGTGGCCACCAGCGGGTTGAAGTTCTGCGCGGTGTGGCGATAGATCACGTTGCCGAAGTGGTCGGCCTTCCAGCCTTTGACGATGGCGAAGTCGCCGGTGATGGCCGGTTCCAGGATGTAGTGGCGGCCATTGAATTCGCGCGCTTCCTTGCCTTCGGCGACCGGGGTGCCGTAGCCGGTAGCGGTGAAGAAGGCCGGGATACCGGCGCCACCGGCGCGCAGTTTCTCCGCCAGGGTGCCTTGCGGAGTGAGTTCGACCTCCAGTTCGCCGTTGAGCAACTGCCGCTCGAACAGGGCGTTCTCGCCTACGTAGGAGGCGATCATCTTGCGAATCTGCCGGTCTTCCAGCAGTACGCCGAGGCCGAAACCGTCGACCCCGCAGTTGTTCGAGACCACGGTCAGGCCGCGCACGCCGAGACGGCGGATTTCGGCAATCAGGTTCTCCGGAATACCGCACAGGCCAAAGCCGCCGGCCAGTACGGTCATGTTGTCGGTCAGGCCGGCCAGAGCCTCTGCGTAACTGCCTACCCGCTTGTCGAGTCCACTCATATCGCTGCGCCTCTTGTAGTTATCGATTTGGCAGCCGTGCCGCCAGAAAGCAAGTGAGAGCTTCACCGCTGCGCACTGATTTGTTAAGTTTGTTTTTCTAAGCCATTAATCCGAAAAACAAACCAATGACCGTAAAGCAATTGCGCGCCTTCCTCGCCGTGGCGCAGAGCCTGAGCTTCGTCCAGGCGTGCGCGCGCCTGCATCTGTCCCAGCCGGCGCTGAGCCTGGCGATCAAGAACCTGGAGCAATCCCTCGGCGGCCCGTTGCTGGTGCGTACCACCCGCAGTGTCAGCCTGACCCCGGAAGGCGAACTGCTGCTGCCGATCGCCCGACGCCTGCTGGCCGACTGGGACAACACCGAGGAACTGCTGCGCCAGCACTTCACCCTGCAAATGGGCAAGGTTGCCATCGCCGCCATGCCCTCCTTCGCCGGCAACCTGCTGCCGGTTGCCCTCAAGGCGTTTCGCACGCGGCATCCGAAGGTCAATGTGGCGGTGCATGACGTCATCAACGAACAAGTGCTGGAGATGCTGCGCAACCGCCGGGTCGAACTGGGCATTGCCTTCGAGCCGGAATCCCTCGACGGCCTGGACTTTATCCCCTTCTATGCCGACCGTTTTGTCGCAGTGGTTCCCGCTGACTGCCCGCTGGCCGAGTTAGCCGAAGTGCGCTGGGCAGAGCTGCTGAAAGAGAGCTTCATCACCTTGCAGCGGCCGTCGGCGGTGCGCCTGCTGCTGGAAGAAAGCATCGCTGCCCAGCATGGCAAACTGCAGGTGGCCTTCGAGAGCCACCAACTGGCGACCGTCGGCCGCATGGTCGCCCAGGGCCTCGGCGTGAGCGCGGTGCCGAGTCTGTGCATCCAGCAGATGCAGGAGCTCGGCGCCCGTTGCATCGCCCTGTCCGCGCCGCGGGTGGAGCGCCGCGTCGGCCTGCTGCGCCTGGCCGGGCACGAGTTGTCGAGCGCGGCCCAAGCCCTGAGCGACGTGCTGCTGCACGTCACGGACTGGAACAGCCTGAACCTTCCGCAGGTCGGGTCAGCACCGGACGAGCACTGACCCTAGCTGGCAAGGCAACGTCCGCGGCAGCGTGCCATTATGTAAGGGCGTGTCATGCAGCCGTCCGAAGCCTGCGGCTGCCGATCACACAGCGGCGCTGGGAGGACAGATGAATCAACCCCTTTGGACCCCGTCCCTGGAACGTGTGGCCGCCACCCGACTGGATGCCTTCCGCCACTTCGTCAACCAGCGCCACGGCCTGCACCTGGCCGACTACCCGGCCCTGCATGCCTGGAGCGTGACCCAGCGCGCAGCCTTCTGGCAGGCCATCGTCGCGTTCTTCGAGATTCGCTTTGCCGCGCCAGCGCAGCATGTGCTGGACGAAGGTCCGGCCATGCCCAGCGCCCACTGGTTCCCCGGCGCCAGCCTGAATTTTGCCGAACACCTGCTGCGCCGCCGCGATGACCACCCGGCCCTGGTGGCCATTGGCGAAGACGGATCGCGTGAGCAACTGTCCTACGCGCAACTGGCCAGCCATGTCGCCGGCCTGCAAACCAGCCTGCGCGCAGCAGGTATAGGGGTGGGCGACCGGGTAGCGGCCTTTATGCCCAATACCTGGCAGACGGTGGTCGGCATGCTCGCCGCCAGCAGCCTGGGCGCCACCTGGTCTTCCTGCTCGCCGGACTTCGGCACCCAGGGGGTGATCGACCGCTTCGGCCAGATCGAACCCAAGCTGCTGATCGCCGCCGCCGGATACCGCTATGCCGGCAAGACCCTCGACCTGACCGGCAAACTCAACGAAATCCTCGAGCGCCTGCCGTCGCTGGAACAACTGGTGGTGGTGCCCTACGCCACGTCGCAGGTCACCACCGAGGACTTCCGCACCGGCGCCCGGGTGGCACTCTGGCGTGATTTCTACCAGCCCGGTGGCGAGTGTGTGTTCACCCCGGTCCCCTTCGACCAGCCGCTGTACATCCTCTATTCCAGCGGCACCACCGGCGTGCCCAAGTGCATCGTTCACGGCGTCGGTGGCACCCTGCTGCAGCACGTCAAGGAACTCGGCCTGCACACCGACCTGAACCCCGACGACTGCCTGTTCTACTACACCACCTGCGGCTGGATGATGTGGAACTGGCTGGTCTCGGGCCTGGCCCTGGGCGCGACCCTGGTGCTGTACGACGGCTCGCCCTTCCACCCTGGCCCCGAGCGCCTGATCGACCTGATCGACGCGGAAGCCATCAGCATCTTCGGCACCAGCGCCAAGTACCTCGCTGCCCTGGAAAAGACCGGCGCCAAGCCGGGTAGCAGCCACCACCTGGAACGCTTGAAAACCATCCTCTCGACCGGCTCGCCGCTGTCCCACGAGAGCTTCGAGTACGTCTACCGCGAGATCAAAGCGGAGCTGTGCCTGTCGTCGATCTCCGGCGGAACCGATATCGTTTCCTGCTTCGCCCTGGGCAACCCGGTGCTGCCGGTGTGGCGCGGCGAACTGCAGTGCAAGGGCCTGGGCATGGACGTGCAAGTGTGGAACGAGGCCGGCCGGCCGGTGATCGGTGAGAAAGGTGAGCTGGTCTGCACCCGGCACTTCCCCTCGATGCCGGTGGGCTTCTGGAACGATGCCGACGGCAGCAAGTTCCACGCGGCCTACTTCCAGACCTTCCCCGGCGTCTGGGCCCACGGCGACTACGCCGAGGAAACCTTGCACGGCGGCCTGGTGATCCATGGCCGCTCCGACGCCGTGCTCAACCCCGGTGGCGTGCGCATCGGCACCGCCGAAATCTACCGCCAGGTGGAAAAAGTCAAGGAAGTGCTGGAATCCATCGCCATCGGCCAGGACTGGGACGATGACGTCCGCGTGGTGCTGTTCGTCCGCCTGCGCGAGGGGGTGGCCTTGAGCGACGAGTTGCAGGCGCGCATCCGCCAGGTGATCCGCGCCAACACCACGCCGCGCCATGTACCGGCCAAGATCATCGCGGTGGCCGACATTCCTCGCACCATCAGCGGCAAGATCGTCGAGCTGGCGGTGCGCAACGTGGTCCACGGCAAGCCGGTGAAGAACACCGACGCCCTGGCCAACCCCGAGGCGCTGGAGCTGTACCGCGATCTTGCGCAGTTACAGCGCTGAGAGGCGGTAAAAAGCTCTCGCCTGCTGCGAGGGCGTCTAGACGTCTACCCACCAGAGAATGGTACCGAGCGCAGCAATAGCACCCATCACGACCTGGGGCTGAGCCGGCAGGTTCAGGTGCCTGCATGACCGCTGCGGATTGCAGCGGGGGCTTGTTCAGGCTAAGTCGTTAATTGTTCGTTGCTGAACGTAGCTACCGATGGGTGTCTCTACGCTGAATATTTTCATAGCCTCTGACTCCTGCCGCGATTGCCCGAAAAGCATCCCGTACTTGCGTCCATGGTCGCAGCCACTCGCTACTTTCGGGCTAGAGACGCGCAGCAGGTCACTTGCTAGCGTCGACTCCATGTTTGTTCGCGCACAGGGACGCGCCCTAGTTGCAGGAAGTGCTCGCCCATGCCCACTACTCGGTTGTCTCATTACAGCTCCGGTCTAATCCTGCTGATGCTCTGGGCGGGCTCAAGCTTCGCCACGTCGCAAGACAGGGTCGCCAAGGAAATGGTGCAGGTCCTGGAGGCCTATGCCGTTTATAAAATGGGCCAGTACGACGAGGCCTATTCCCGTTACCTGAAACTGGCCAAGGCCGGCAACCGTCAGGGCATGCTCAACCTTGGCAACATGCATGCTGCCGGCCAGGGAGTCGATCAAAACCAGGCAAAAGCCCTGCAGTGGTATCAACGCGCCGCCGAGGCTGGAGACGGTAGCGGCATGTTCGAGGTGGCCAGGGCTTATGAACACGGCTTCGGCACCACGACGGACAAGGCAATTGCCTGGGACTGGTACCGGCGCTCGGCCGAAGCTGACAACAGCACGGCGCAATGGCTGCTGGGCAAGCATCTTTATGAGCAAGGCGAACAACTGCAGGGGCTTAGCTGGATTCGCACCGCAGCGGGGCAAGGAGAGCACCCGGCGATGCAATTCATGACCACCCTCGATGGCGCAGCGACGTCTTCCTTTGCGCCAGGCGAGAGCGCCAAAACAGCGATACTGGAAACGCTTGCCGCCATCGACAGGGCCGCGCAAGCACAGGATGCGCAGGGTATCGTCGGAATGTTCAGCCCCGCAGCGAAGATCCGGGTCCGTCTGCCCGACGGCTCCGCATGGAACAACCTGAGCCAAGCGGAACTGGCAGCGCTTTGGCAGGCCACCTTCGACCGCGTCGATTCCTATCGCTATCGGCGCGCTGAGCCAGAGCTACTGGCAGCAGAAGATGGCGTCTTGGTCTTCTCGATCATCACCGAGCACTTGGGCAGCAGCAATGCGCCACAAGTGCTGGAACTCCACGAACAAGCATCATTTCACGTAAGCGCAGGACGTGCCCTCATCTACGACTTGCGTCTGGATATTCGCCGCCAGGGTGAATAGCTGCAGCAGGCGCAGCCAACGGCCAGCCCTACTTATACGCCCTGGCGACCCGGCTCTTCCGGCTCCTCATCCGCGGCGATATCTTCCAGGGTCAGCTCCATACCCCAACTTGGGGCGGCAGCCGGCTCCGGTGCCTTGACCGCCGTATCGGAGGCGGCGGCCGCCACCTGGTTCGCCGGGTTCTCCCGGTGCAGCTTGAGTTTGAGGCGCACGTTGTTCGCCGAGTCGGCATTCTTCACCGCCTCCTCTTCGCTGATGGCGCCTTCATGGACCAGGTCGATCAGCGCCATGTCAAAGGTCTGCATGCCCAGGTTCTTCGACTTTTCCATGATTTCCTTGATCTCGGAAAACTCGTTGCGCTTGATCAGGTCGCGGATGGTTGGCGTACCGAGCAGCACCTCCACCGCCGCGCGGCGTTTGCCGTCGCTGGTCTTGACCAGACGCTGAGAAACGAAGGCCTTGAGGTTGTTGCCCAGGTCGTTGAGCAACTGCGGGCGGCGCTCCTCCGGGAAGAAGTTGATGATGCGGTCCAGCGCCTGGTTGGCGTTGTTGGCGTGCAGCGTGGAGATCGCCAGGTGACCGGTGTCGGCGAAGGCCAGTGCGTGCTCCATGGTCTCGCGGTCGCGAATCTCGCCGATCAGGATCACATCCGGCGCCTGGCGCAGGGTGTTCTTCAGCGCGGCGTGGAAGCTGCGGGTATCGACCCCCACTTCACGCTGGTTGATGATCGATTTCTTGTGCCGGTGGACATACTCCACCGGGTCTTCGATGGTGATGATGTGCCCGCCGCTATTGCGGTTGCGGTAGTCGATCAGCGCCGCCAGCGAGGTGGACTTGCCCGACCCCGTGCCGCCGACGAACAGCACCAGGCCGCGCTTCTCCATGACGGTGCCGAGCAACACCTCGGGTAGCTTCAAGTCCTCGAACTTGGGGATATCCAGCTTGATGTTACGCGCGACAATGGACACCTCGTTGCGCTGCTTGAAGATGTTGATGCGAAAGCGCCCCACGCCAGCCAGGGAAATCGCCAGGTTCATCTCCAGCTCGCGCTCGAATTCCTCACGCTGGGCCACATCCATCACCGACTCGGCAATGCCGGCCACCTCGCCTGCCTTCAAGGCTTCCTGACTGAGCGCCTTGAGCACGCCATTGAACTTGGCGCATGGCGGCGCACCGGTAGACAGATAGAGGTCGGAACCGTCCTGGCTGGCCAGGACTTTCAGCATTGAGTGGATATCCATGAGCAGCGCTTCCGTCGATTGGATTTAATACAGTAGGCCAGGATTCGCCCGTGCCCCGGAGAATCCGGCAAACCGGAAAGTGACGTCATTCTGATGGCGCAGCAAATGCTGGCACAATAGCAGCCCAGCTAAAATGAGGAACCCGTCATGGCAAAAGCAATGGCCCGCCATATTCTGGTCAAGACCGAAGCAGAGGCCGCCGCCTTGAAGAAGCGCATCGCCGCCGGCGAGGCCTTCGACCTGCTCGCCCGGCAGCATTCCACCTGCCCGTCCGGCAAGCGCGGCGGCGATCTCGGCGAAGTACGTCCCGGGCAGATGGTCCGGGCAATCGATCAGGTGATCTTCAAGAAACCCCTGCGTGAGGTGCATGGCCCGGTGAAGAGCCAGTTCGGCTATCACCTGGTGCAGGTGTTCTACCGCGACTGAGCAAAACACTCGACAAAGCCGTCCACCTGTCCTCCCGGCTGCCTTGCCGGGCCAAAAAGCTGTACAATCTTGCCCCTTTCGCGCTCCCGCGCTCGCTTCCTGGACAACGATTCGTGATCTCCACCGCCAATATCACCATGCAATTCGGGGCCAAACCCCTGTTCGAGAACGTTTCCGTCAAGTTTGGCGGCGGCAACCGTTATGGCCTGATCGGGGCGAACGGCTGCGGCAAGTCGACCTTCATGAAAATTCTCGGCAACGACCTGGAACCGAGCGGCGGTCAGGTGATGCTGGAGCCGAACGTGCGCCTGGGCAAGCTGCGCCAGGATCAGTTCGCCTACGAAGACTTCAGCGTGATCGATACCGTGATCATGGGCCACGAAGAGTTGTGGAAGGTCAAAGCCGAGCGTGACCGCATCTACTCGCTGCCGGAAATGAGCGAAGACGACGGCATGGCCGTGGCCGAACTGGAAACCGAGTTCGCCGAGATGGACGGCTACACCGCCGAATCCCGCGCCGGCGAACTGCTGATGGGCCTGGGCATTCCGCTGGCTCAGCATTTCGGCCCGATGAGCGAAGTCGCCCCAGGCTGGAAACTGCGTGTACTGCTGGCCCAGGCGCTGTTCTCGGATCCGGAAGTGTTGCTGCTCGACGAGCCGACCAACCACCTGGATATCAACACCATCCGCTGGCTGGAAAACATCCTGACCCAGCGCAACAGCACCATGATCATCATTTCTCACGACCGCCACTTCCTCAACAGTGTGTGCACCCACATGGCGGATCTGGATTACTGCGAACTGCGCCTGTTCCCGGGCAACTACGACGAGTACATGACCGCTGCGACCCAGTCGCGCGAACAACTGCTGTCGGATAACGCCAAGAAGAAAGCCCAGATCAACGAGCTGCAATCCTTCGTCAGCCGCTTCTCGGCCAACGCCTCGAAAGCCAAGCAGGCCACCTCGCGTGCCAAGCAGATCGACAAGATCCAGCTGGCCGAGGTCAAGCCGTCCAGCCGGATCAGCCCGTTCATTCGCTTCGAGCAGAACAAGAAGCTGCACCGCCAGGCCGTGATCGTCGACAGCATGGCCAAGGGCTTCGACGGCAAGCCGCTGTTCAAGAACTTCAGCTTCACCGTCGAAGCCGGCGAACGTGTGGCCATCATCGGCCCCAACGGCATCGGCAAGACCACCCTGCTGCGCACCCTGGTCGGGGAACTGTACCCGGATGCCGGTACCGTCAAATGGACCGAAAGTGCCGAGCTGGGCTACTACGCCCAGGATCACGCCTCCGACTTCGAAGACGAGAGCAACCTGTTCGACTGGATGGGCCGCTGGACCCAGGGCGGCGAGCAACTGGTGCGTGGCACCCTCGGCCGAATGCTGTTCTCCAACGACGAAATTCTCAAGTCGGTGAAGGTGATTTCCGGTGGCGAACAGGGCCGCATGCTGTTCGGCAAGCTGATCCTGCAAAAGCCTAACGTGCTGATCATGGACGAACCGACCAACCACCTCGACATGGAATCCATCGAGGCGCTCAACCTGGCGCTGGAAAACTACCCGGGCACGCTGGTCTTCGTCAGCCACGACCGCGAGTTCGTCGGCTCCCTGGCCACGCGCATCATCGAGCTCTCCGCCAGCGGCGTAGTCGACTTCAGCGGCACCTACGACGACTATCTGCGCAGCCAGGGCCTGATCCCCTGATCCAGTAAGCTGGTTCGTCGGGCGGCTCGGGCGGCGATCCGTCCGGAACGCAGCAACAACCCGCCAGTTTTTGCGTCGTGCCAACGATCCACGGTGCACTGCCTGCGGCGAGTGGCACCCTACGGATCGCGGGTTATTACGGATCTGGCGGTGATCCGTTCGGGTTGTAGGGCGGCCTCGGAGCGAAGCGACAGCCCGCCAGCTTTTGCGTCGCGCCCATGATCCACGGTGCACTGCCTGCGGCGAGGTACACCCTACGGATCGCGGATCACCCCAGGTCGGGCTATTTCCTCGGATCGTAGGACGGCTCGGGCGGCGTTCCGTTCGGAGCAAAGCGACAGCCCGCCGGATGTGGAACGGCACCGATGTATCCAGGCCATGTCAGCTGTTGGCACCTGGAGGCGGTCGCAGTAGGTGGGATCTTTTCACAACCTCTCAGTAAAAAGCCCCGCACTAGGCGGGGCTCTGGTTCAGCTCAAGTGCAGTTCAGGACACGCTGACTCCACGCTGGGCGGTTTGTGCCAGATCCATCAACTCGCGATTGGCGACCGCATACATGGCGTAATCGGAGCCTGTCGCCGCACGCAACTCAGCGAGCATGGTTTTCCAGCGATCGACCAGCCGACGATGCTGTTCCAGCCAAACCACCAGCCGCTCTTCGATTTCCGTTGGCGCCTCGACCATCTGCAACGCCGACACGGTGATCGCTCGCTGCTGCCAGTCCAGATCGTCGCGGAAGGCTTCCCGCGCCAAGGCCTGCCAGTTGCTTTCCACCGCCAGACCGGTGATCTGTTGCAGGTACCAGGACAGCTCCAGCGAGCCACCAACCGCGAAGTAGCACGCGGCAACCCGCTGCGGTTCCTGGGCGGTGACATCCGAAGCCTCGATGATCGGCAGCAGGGTGTACAGATGGCTGGTACCGGCCACCATACGCGCCAGCACCTCAGGCACACCGGCCTCGACATACGCCTGGAAACGCGCGAGCCACTGCTCACGCGACGGGCCTTCGAGCAACTCGTCGAGGTTCATGGCCAGTGCTTCGATGCGTGGCGCGAAATGTGCGACATCGCGCGCCGCATCCAGCTCATTGCGGCGGCTACGCAGGAACCAGCGGGTGGCCCGACGCCCCAGGCGCATCAGCTCATCCATCATTTGCAGTTGCAGTTCGGCCGGCACCTGGTAGTCCAGCGCCTCGATCTGCTTCCACCAATGCGGCAGGCGGAACACATCGCGCACGATGACATAAGCCCCGGCGACGTTGGCAGAACTCATGCCGGTGGACTCCTTCAAGCGTTGCACGAAGGTGATGCCCATGTGGTTGACCAGATCGTTGGCGATCTGCGTGCTGACAATTTCGCGCTTGAGGCGATGACGACGCATCTGCTCACCGAACGTCTGCGCCAACAGCGGCGGGAAGGCGGTTTCCATCTCGCGCGCCAGGTATTCATCGTCCGGCACCTGGGATTTCAGCAGCGACTCCTTCAGGTCGATCTTGCTGTAGGAGATCAGTACCGCCAGTTCCGGACGAGTCAGGCCCTGGCCTTTGGCGGCGCGCTCGTTGAGCTCGTCGTCAGACGGCAGGAACTCCAGGGCGCGATCCAGCTTGCCGGCTGCTTCCAGCCCAGCCATGACCCGCTTGTACTCGCCCAGCCGTTCACGCGCACGACGCTCGGCCAGTGACAGGGCCTGGGTCTGCTTGTAGTTGTTGGCCAACACCAGGCCGCCCACCGCATCGGTCATCTCGACCAGCAGCTTGTTGCGCTGCTTGCCGGTCATGTCGCCGGCCGCAACGATCTCGTTGAGCAGGATCTTGATGTTCACCTCATGGTCGGAGCAATCCACCCCGGCCGCGTTATCGATGAAGTCGGTGTAACTCGCCCCGCCATTGAGGCCGTACTCGACGCGACCCAGCTGGGTCATGCCGAGGTTGCCGCCCTCGCCCACCACTTTCGCCCGCAGCTCGCGACCGTCGACGCGCAACGCATCGTTGGCCTTGTCGCCCACATCGGCATGGCTTTCCTTGCTCGACTTGACGTAAGTACCGATCCCGCCGTTCCAGATCAGGTCCACCGGTGCCTTGAGCAGCGCATTGAGCAGCTCGGTCGGTGCCAGCTTGTCGGCACTGATGTCAAAGCGCTCTTGCATTTCCGCGCTGATGGGAATGCTCTTGGCGCTACGCAGGAAGATCCCGCCACCCGCTGACAGCAGCGAGGTATCGTAATCGGCCCAGCTTGAGCGCGGCAGGTTGAACAGACGCTTGCGCTCGACGAAGCTCTTGGCCGCATCCGGGTTGGGGTCGATGACGATATGCAGGTGGTTGAAGGCCGCGACCAGCTGCAGCTTGTCCGACAGCAGCAGACCGTTGCCGAACACATCACCGGCCATGTCGCCGATACCAATCACCGTGGTGTTGTCCTGCTGCACATTGATGCCGCGCTCACGGAAGTGACGCTGCACCGAGACCCAGGCGCCCTTGGCGGTGATGCCCATGCCCTTGTGGTCATAACCGGCCGAACCACCGGAAGCGAAGGCATCGCCCAGCCAGAAGCCATAGTCGGCCGCAATACCGTTGGCGATATCGGAGAAGGTTGCGGTGCCCTTGTCAGCGGCAACCACCAAATAGGGGTCATCCTGGTCGTGGCGCACCACGTTGGCCGGCGGCACCACCACGCCGTCCTTGAGGTTGTCGGTGATATCGAGCAGGCCGCTGATAAAGATCCGGTAGCAGGCGATGCCCTCAGCCATGATCTCGTCACGCGAGCCGCCCACCGGCATGCGCCGCGGCAGGAATCCGCCCTTGGCGCCCATCGGCACGATCACGGCGTTCTTTACCTGTTGCGCCTTGACCAGACCAAGCACTTCGGTCCGGAAGTCTTCATCACGATCCGACCAGCGCAGGCCACCGCGGGCGACGTCGCCGAAACGCAGGTGCACGCCTTCGACTCGTGGTGAATAGACGAATATCTCGAACTTTGGCGTCGGCTTGGGAATGTCCGGAATCGCCCGCGGGTTGAGCTTGAAGCTGAAGTAGGACTTGCTCAGCCCTGCGGCATCGGACTGGTAAAAGTTGGTGCGCAGGGTGGCCTTGATCAGGTCCAGGTAGCGCCTGAGGATGCGGTCTTCGTTGAGCACCGCCACGTTATCCAGCGCAGCGAGAATCGCCTGTTCCAGCTTATGCTGCTTGCTCTCCAGGTCTCCGGCGCCGAGTTTGCGAGCCAGATAGAAGCGAGTCCTGAACAGCCGCACCAATTCCTTGGCGATATTGGCATGGTTGACCAGGGTGCTGGCGATATAGTTGAGGCCGAAACCCAGGCGAATCTGCTTCAAGTAGCGCGCATAGGCGCGCAGCAGCGCTACGTCGCGCCACGGCATGGCCGCCGTCAGCACCAGGCGGTTGAAGGCATCATTCTCGGCGTCGCCACCGACGATGTGGACGAAGGCATCCTGCAGGGTGTCATTGAGCTGCTGGATATCGACGTCCAGGCCTTCGGCATAAGTGAAGGCGAAATCATGGATCCAGAACTCGCGGCCATCCTGCTGGTGCAGGCGGTAAGGGAACTCACCGAGCACGCGCAGGCCAAGGTTTTCCAGAACCGGCAGCACGTCCGACAGCGGCAACGGCGTATCGGCGTGGTACAGCTTGCAATGCAATTGCTGACCGGCATCGGCCAGCGGCTGATAGAAACTCATCACCAACGGCCGCTCGCTGCTCAGGCTGAGCAGGTGCTGCATGTCCACCACCGCCGAATGCGGGGCAAAACGCTCGCGGTAACCGGCCGGGAAACCACTGGGAAAATCCGCCAGCACATTGGTGCCCTGGGCTTCGCCGAAGCTTTCCACCATCAGGCTGACGTAATCGTCTTTCCACGAACGACAGGCCTGAATGACTTCTTTCTCCAGACGCACCGGATCGATCTGCACCTTGTTCTTCGGATCGGCACGCAGGATGAACTGCACGCGCGCCAGCACCGACTCGGAGAAGAAGGTCCAGAATTCGCAATCGGTGGCTTGCAGGCGCTCCATCAACACCTGCTGGATCTTCATGCGGATTTCGGTGGAGTAGACGTCTCGCGGTACATAGACCAGGCAGTAGCAGAACCGACCATAGGGGTCGCGGCGCAGGAACACGCGGATCTTGTTGCGCTCCTGTATCTGCACGATGGCCATGGCGGTATCACACAGGTCATCGACCGGGGTCTGGAACAGGTCGTCACGCGGCAGCACTTCCAATACCTGAGCCAGTTCCTTGCCCAGGTGCGCCTTGCTGTCAAAACCGGCACGCTGCTCGATCACTGCCACCTTGCGGCGGATATAGGGGATGTTCCACACGCTCTCGGCATATACCGCCGAGGTGTACAGGCCCATGAAGCGGCATTCCTTGATGACCCGGCCCTTGCTGTCCAGCTCACGTATCGACACCAGATCCGGATAGGCCGGACGATGCACGCGGCTCGGTACAGCCGCCTTGGCGAAGGACAACAGCAGCGGCTCGCGCAGGTAGCTAAGCGCTTCCGGCTCGATGCTCAGGTCCTCGCTCTTGAGGCCGCTCCGCAAGCGCTTGGACATACCCAGCAGTGACTGCTCGTCGTAGACGATGGTGCCGCCACCCGGCGCATCGACCACGGTGAATTCTTCATAGCCAAGAAAGGTGAAGTGGTCATCGAGCAACCAGCTCAGGAACACCTTGATTTCCTCGACTTCGGCGACCTCGACATTGAGTTTTGCCTTGCCCAGCCAGGCCAGCAGTTCCTGGGCCTTGGCCTTCATCGGCTGAAAATCATTCACGCTCAGGCGCACTTCCTCGAAGACTTCGCGCAGGGCTTTTTCCAGGGTCTTCAGCTCGCTGCTGCTGGCGCAACGGTCGATTTCCAGGAACATCAACGCTTCCTGCAGCACACCCTCACCCTGGGTGCCCTTGGGCAGGATTTCCAGCAACTCGCCCTGGGCATTGCGGCGTACGCTGAACACGGTGTTCTGCAGGGTGTGGATGCTGTAGCCGCGGCGATTCAGCTCCATGCGTGCCGAGTCGACCAGGAAGGGAATATCGCTGCGCAGGATTTCCACGCCGGTATGCGTCGACTGCCAGCCGTGCTTCTCGTAATCGGGGTTGAAGGCGCGAATTTCAGTTTTGCTGTGATCGAAGCGCTGCAACATGCGCCAGGATGACAGGGTGCAACCGACCAGATCGGACAGCCGGCGCTGGGTGAGTTCGTCAAGTGCGATGATGCCGAAGAATTGCTCGGCGAACAGCGCGACTTGTGGCAATGCTTGTTCACTGACGTGCTGCGCCAGGGCCGCTTGCAGTTGATGCTGGAAGTCGGCTTTGCTGGCCGCCGTAAAGAACGCCATGTTTATTATGCTCCGTTTGGCTTGAGATTCGATTAGCAGGCTGAGGGCAGTCGCGAGTCTTGCACTTACGCCACAACATTAGTTCAAGTGGCACTGGCCGCATTGAAAATGCTTGCCCCTAAGGTTGTGGCGACATCAACGACTCGCTGGTCACATTTGCCGCATGAGCTTAACGAGGGAACGCCTTGCAGCGCTTGCCGCGCTGCGACATTTTGTTTCACCCCTGATACCCGACCCGATAAAACCCAGCCACAAGCATGCGTCAGTAGCCCGCCCCGGCGCGATGCTTTTGCTTTCGAGCGGACCTTGTCCGCTATCGCCCCGAGGTCGGGCCTCCTACAGCTGATCGCCAGCGGCCCTTGTAGGAGGGCCGTCCCGGCGTGATGCTTTTGCTTTTCGAGCGGACCTTGTCCGCTATCGCTCCAAGATCGGGCCTCCTACAGCTAATCACCAGCGGCCTTTGTAGGAGGGCCGCCCCGGCGCGATGCTTTTTAGATTTGAGGAGGTGTGGGCCTCGGCCTTCTTATCCGGATCAACCTGTGCTGTCGCGCATAGCAGGCCCCTGCCCTTATGCATTAAAGTGTCAGTCTGCTGTGGCGACCCTAGGTCCCGACGCGCCAATCCCGCCAGGAATAGCCAACGATGGAACACCGTGAAGCGCTGCTCGCTCTGCGAACCTTTCTTTCTACCCAGATCCTTGGCCAGGAAAAACTCATCGAACGACTGCTGATCGCCTTGCTGGCTGATGGGCATATGCTGGTCGAAGGCGCGCCAGGGCTGGCCAAGACCAAGGCGATCAAGGAACTGGCCGAAGGTATCGAAGCCGAATTCCATCGCATCCAGTTCACCCCGGATTTGTTGCCGGCCGATATCACCGGCACCGAGATCTACCGTCCGGAGACCGGCAGTTTCGTGTTCCAGCAGGGGCCGATTTTTCATAACCTGGTGCTGGCCGACGAGATCAACCGTGCGCCGGCCAAGGTGCAGTCGGCACTGCTCGAAGCCATGGCCGAGCGCCAGGTCAGCGTCGGCCGCAGCACCTACGAGCTGTCACCGCTGTTCCTGGTCATGGCCACGCAAAACCCGATTGAGCAGGAAGGCACCTACCCGCTGCCCGAAGCTCAGCTCGATCGCTTCCTGATGCACGTGAAGGTCGGTTTCCCGGATGCCAACGTCGAGCGCAAGATCCTCGCCCAGGCACGCGGCGAAGCGCTGCATGGCGAAACCAAGCCCGAGTTCCGCGTCAGCCAGCAGGCGATTTTCGCCGCCCGCAAGGAAATCCTCGGCCTGTACATGGCCGATGCGGTGGAGGAATACCTGGTGCAATTGGTCATGGCCTCACGCACGCCGGGCAAGTTCGACCCGGAACTGGCCGAATGGATCGCCTACGGCGCCAGCCCGCGCGGCTCGATTGCCCTGGATCGCTGCGCACGCGCCCACGCCTGGCTGGCCGGGCGTGAGTTCGTCAGCCCGGAAGACATCCAGGCCGTGCTGTTCGACGTGCTGCGCCACCGCATCATCCTGTCGTTCGAGGCCGAAGCCGCCGGTATCGACCAGGATCGCGTGGTGCAACGCATCCTCGATGTGGTGGCGGTGGCATAAATGCAGCAGCCAGCCATAACCCATAAGCCGCAAGCCCAGGTTCGGATGCAACCTGGGGAGCACCGCCCAGCGCGCCCGGATTGCATCCGGGCGACCTACTGAACCGCGATGCACAACCAGCCCACCCAACCCGGCGTGCGCGTCAATCTCGCTGAATTGATCGAGATACGCCACCGCGTGCGCGAGGTGCAGCTATTCTCCACGCCGGCCAAGCGCAGCCCGCTGATCGGCTTGCACCACTCCAAGCTGCGCGGGCGCGGCGTGGATTTCGACCAGGTGCGGGTCTACCAGGCTGGCGACGACGTGCGCACCATCGATTGGCGAGTCACCGCGCGCACCCAGGAGCCGCACACCAAGCTGTTCCATGAGGAACGCGAGCGGCCGACCTACATTCTCGTGGAACAAAGCCAGCGGCTGTTTTTCGGCTCCGGATTGATGTTCAAGTCGGTGCTCGCCGCCCAGGCCGCCAGCCTGATCGGCTGGGCTGCCCTCGGTCACAACGACCGCATTGGCGGCCTGGTATTTGGCCAGGAGCAGCACGAAATCAAACCGCGACGCAGCAAGCAGAGCCTGCTGCAGCTGCTCAATCGCCTGGCCCGCGCCAACCAGGCGCTGTCCGGCGACGGGCGAGCCAGCCAGGACAGTTTCAGCCTGGCCCTGCGCCGCGCCCGCGAAGTGCTTCGCCCCGGCAGCCTAGCGGTGATCATCTGCGACGAACGCACCCTCAGCGACAGCAGCGAACAACAACTGACCCTACTGGCGCGCCATACCGACCTGCTCTTGCTGCCGATTTCCGACCCGCTCGACCATGCCCTGCCGGCCGCCGGCCTGCTGCGCTTTGCCGAGCGCGGCGCGCAACTGGAACTCGACACCCATGACGCCAGCCTGCGCCAGGCCTATCGTGCCCAGGGCGAGGCGCGACAAGCGCGCTGGCAACGCCTGGCGCAGAAGCTCGGCGTGCCCTTGCTGGCGCTGAGCACCCAGCGTGAGATGATTGAACAACTGCGCGACCACCTCAACGCGCAACGCCCCGGTAAACGGTTATGAACCCGCTGGATCAACTCGAGCCCCTGATCGCCCCGGCACCCATCGAGTGGTGGCCGCCTGCGCCCGGCTGGTGGCTGCTGGCCTTGCTCGTGCCACTGCTGCTCTGGGGCCTGACGCGCCTGCTGCAACGTCTAAATCGCCGGCACAAGGCGAGCCTCAGCGACAACGCCCTCGATCCTCTGCGGGTGGCTGCCCTGGCAGAACTCGAACAACTGGCCAAACCCTACGACGGCGCTCCCGCCGGCCCCTGGTTGCAGCAGCTCAACGGGCTGCTCAAGCGCCTGTGCCGCCAGCACTACCCGCATAGCCACAGCCACACCCTGAGCAGCCGAGGCTGGCTGGCGTTTCTCGACAGCCGTTGCCCGGCGGCCGGCCTGACCCGCTGGATGATCCTGGTCGAAGGGGCCTATCGACCGCACTGCACGCTCGACGACAAGGCCATCGACGGACTCAACCAGGCGGTCGCCATCTGGATTCGCAAGCATGTTTGAATTCGCCTGGCCGTGGATCATCCTGCTCGCGCCGCTGCCCTGGTTGCTGCGCCTGCTGCTGCCGGCGGCGGACAGCGGCGAGGCGGCCCTGAAAGTCAGCTTCCTCGGCGAGTTGGAAGGTTTGGCCGGACGCCGCGCGCGGGCCAACCTGCCGGCCTGGCGCCAGCAGGCGCCCTTCGCCCTGCTCTGGCTGCTGCTGCTGGCGGCCGCAGCCCGCCCGGAATGGGTCGGCGAACCATTGCCAATGCCCGCCAGCGGCCGCGACCTGCTGCTCGCGGTGGATGTCTCCGGTTCCATGGCCTACGCCGACATGCGCTGGGAAGACGAGGAAGTCGACCGCCTGAGCCTGGTCAAACACCTGCTGGGCGATTTTATCGAAGGCCGTCAGGGCGACCGCGTCGGCCTGATCCTCTTCGGCAGCCAGGCCTATCTGCAGGCGCCCCTGACCTTCGACCGGCGCACCGTGCGCACCTGGCTCGACGAAGCGGTGATCGGCATTGCCGGCAAGAACACCGCCATCGGCGATGCCATCGGCCTGTCGGTCAAGCGCCTGCGCCAGCGACCGGCGGAAAGCCGCGTGTTGGTGCTGGTCACCGATGGCGCCAATACTGGGGGTGAGATCGAACCGATGATCGCGGCACGTCTGGCCGCCGAGGAAGGGATTAAAATCTATCCGATCGGCATTGGCGCCGATCCGCAACAAGGCGGGATTGCCGGCCTGTTCGGCCTCAATCCGGGGCTGGACCTGGACGAGCCGAGCCTGCGCGCGATAGCCGATGCGACCGGCGGCGAATACTTCCGCGCCCGCGACAGCAGCGAACTGCGTGCCATCGAGCAGCAGCTCGACCGCCTCGAACCGGTGGCGCAGCAGCCGACTCTGGCCCGCCCGGCCCGGGCGCTGTATGCCTGGCCACTGAGCGCCGCGCTGCTGCTGAGCATGCTGCTGGTGAGTCGCGAACTCTGGCCGCAACTGCGACCACAGCTGCGCCTATTGGCGCAACGTCCCTGGCGGAGACAGCCATGATCGAAGATTGGCTACTGGGTTTATGGCCGCACTGGCTGCGCCTTTACTGGCTGCTGGTTGTGCCACTGCTGGCGGGGCTGCTCTGGCAACTCTGGCACCGGGAGAAACGCGCCGGCCGCTGGCAGCTGCTGCTGCCAGCGGCCTTTCATGCGGCGCTGCTCAGCGGCGGCCGAAGCCGTGCCAGCCGCCTGCCCGCCATCGCCCTGGCCCTGGCCTGGTTGCTGGCTGTGCTGGCACTGCTCGGACCCAGCTGGCAACGCCTGGAGCAGAGCAACCTGAAACCCGCCGACCCGCTGGTGATCATGCTTGAACTGACCCCGCAGATGCTCGCCAGCGACGCCTCGCCCAACCGTCTGGAGCAGGCCAAACGCAAGCTGCTCGACCTGCTCCAGGCACGCCGCGATGCGCAGACCGCCATCGTTGTCTACGCCGGCAGCGCACACACCCTGGTGCCGCTATCCGACGACCTGGCCACCAGCCGCAACCTGCTCGAATCGCTCACGCCCTCGATCATGCCGGAGCCGGGCCGGCGTGCCGACCTGGCGCTGAACAAGGCGCTGCAACTGCTGGAACAGGGCGGCCAAGGCCAGGGCCGTCTCCTGCTAATCGGCAGCGGCCTGGACCAGCAGGAACGTCTTGGCATCAGCCAGGCGCTCGGCAACAACGGTGAGCGCCTGTATATGCTCGGGATCGGCAGCGCCGAGGGAGCCCCTATCGTTCAGGAAGACGGTTCTTTTCTCAAAGACGCCCAGGGCACGATTCTCATCCCGCGCCTCGACAGTGCCGAGCTCGCCCGCTTCGCCCGGCAGATCGGCGGCCACTATCGCCAGGCCAGCGCGGATGACCGCGACCTGAACGACCTCGGCCTGCTCGCCATGCCCCAGCAACTGCGCAGTGACGGCGAACAGACGCGCCTGCAGGCCTGGGCCGACCAAGGCCACTGGCTGCTCCTGCCGCTATTGCTGCTGGCCGCCTGCGCCGGTCGCCGAGGCTGGTTGTTCTGCCTGCCGCTACTGCTGCTCGGCGTACCGCAGAGCAGCTACGCCTTCAGCTTTGACGACCTCTGGTGGCGCGCCGATCAACAAGGCCAGCGGCTGCTCGAGGCGCAGCGCCCCGGTGAAGCGGCCGCACGCTTCCAGGATCCGCAATGGCAGGGTCTGGCGCTATACCAGGCAGGCGATTACCCGGCCGCGGCTGAACGTTTCGGCCGCGGCGACAACGCCGTCGCCCACTACAACCGGGGCAACGCCCTGGCCCGCAGCAACGAACTGGAAGCCGCCCTGGATGCCTACAACCAGGCATTGGAATTACAGCCCGATCTGCTCCCAGCGCAGAAGAATAAAGCCCTGATCGAACAACTGCTGCAGCAAAACCAACAAGAGCAGAACCCGCAGCAAAATCAGCAAGAACAATCGGACAGCACGCCCACCCCGCCGCCGCAACCACAGGCCGGGCCAGCGCAGCCTGATGACGACAAGCCGCCACCTGCCTCCGGCCAATCCAGCCCTGGCGACGAGGAGCCGGCACCCGGCCAGCCCACGCCCGGCGACGGCGACAAGTCCACACCCAGCGAACCGGACGAAGACTTGCAGGGCGAAGAACAAATCGCCGGCACAGCGCAGCCTCTCGATGGCGAGCGACGCCAGGCCCTGGAACAATGGCTGCGGCAAATCCCCGATGAACCGGGTGAGTTGCTGCGGCGAAAATTCTGGTACGAACAGCAACAGCGTCAGGAACTAACTCGATGACCCGCCTGCTCTGCACCCTTCTCCTCAGCCTGCTGGCGCTCCAGGCCAGTGCGCAAAGCTTCACGGCGAGCATCGACCGCGACCGCCTGAGCACCAGCGAAACCTTCGAGTTGACTCTCGAATCCGACGACGCCACCCAATTCAGCAAACCCGACCTCAGCCCGCTTGACACCCTGTTCGAGGTGCTCGGCACCCGCCAGTTCAATCGCCTGACCACGCTCGATGGCGAGTCCCGCGCAATCACCCGCTGGGTCGTCACCCTGCAACCGAAACACAGCGGCTATGTGGTCGTGCCGCCGCTAAGCCTGGGTGACCTGCAGAGCCTGCCGATCACCCTGCACGTGCAGGAAGCCGGGAGCGCCAGCGCGACCAGCAAACTGGCCCCGGTGTTCATCGACGCCAGCCTGGACGAGGAAAGCATCTACGTTCAGGCGCAGAGCGTGCTGACCCTGCGCATCTACCATTCTGTGTCGCTGTATGACGACAGCAGCCTGAGCCCGCTGGAAATGCCCGAGGCTCGGGTCGAACAACTCGGCAAGCCGCGCACCTATGAAAAGGACATCAACGGTATCCGCCACGGCGTGATCGAACTGCGCTACGCGATCTTCCCCCAGCGCAGCGGCGAACTGACTATTCCCGCCCAGGCTTTCAGCGCCACCCTGGTCGACCGTTCCAGCAGCAATGACTTCCAGCCCTTCGGCCCGCGTCCCGGCAAAATCGTACGGGTCAAGTCACCGCAAATCCCCCTGACGGTCAAAGCCAAGCCCGCCGACTACCCCAGCGACGCCCCCTGGCTACCGGCCCGTAGTTTGAGCCTGGCGCAAACCTGGAGCCCGCAACCGGACAAGGTCAAAGTCGGCGACTCGCTGACCCGCAGCCTGCTGCTCAAGGCCGACGGACTCTCCAGCGCGCAACTGTCACCCTTGCCCGCCACCGCGGTCAAAGGCCTGCGGCGCTACCCGGATCAACCGAAACTGGCCAACCAGATCAGCGACCACGGCGTGATTGGCAGCCGCGAGGAACGCGAAGCCCTGGTGCCCAATCACAGCGGTCAATTAGAACTGCCGGCGGTTGAAATCGTCTGGTGGAATACCCTTGAGGATCGCCTCGAGCGCACCAGCCTGCCGGCACACAGCCTCGAGGTCCTACCGGCTCCCGGCCTGGAAGCGGAGCTGCTGCCCAGCGAGACACCGACCCAGGCCTGGGTACAAGGCCCGCCGCTGTGGCCCTGGCAATTGAGCAGCGCCATGCTGACCGTCAGCACCCTGCTCGGCTTCGGCCTTTGGTGGCATGCCCGCCGTCAGCCGGCAATCGCCCGCGCCAATCAGACCGGCCCCAGCCCGCGTACCCTGCTCGACGACCTCAAGCGCGCCTGCCTGGCCAACGACTCGCTAGCCACCCGTCACGCCCTCGACGCCTGGGCCCGCCAACAACCGGAAACCCTAGCCGCAATGGCCGCCCGCTTCGTCCCCCTGTCCGACGCGCTCGACGGCCTGAATGGCGCGCTCTACAGCGAAACCGGTCAGCACTGGCAAGGCGAAGACCTCTGGCGCGCCATCCGCACCCTGCCCAGCAACGAAGCCGGCAGCAGCAACCCCACCACCCAGGAAACCAGCCCACTGCCACCGTTGTACCCGCGCTGAACAGCGCGGTCTCAACCACGCGCAACCCGCTCAAAAAACCAAAAGCATCGCGCCGAGGCACGGATCGCCGCCCGGACCCTCCTACAACAGCAGCCAGCAACGCGATCCCTTGTAGGAGGGCTGTGCCCGTTCCCGACGGGCTAGCGGCATTTCCCACATCCATGTGGGTCACGCGACCTCGCGGAGATAGCGGACATAGTCCGCTCCATGGTCGAGAGCATCGCGCCAGGTCACGGAACGCCGCCCGGGCCCTCCTACACAACAGCAATCAGCACCGCGGCCCCCTGCAGGAGGCGCGACCTCGCGGCGATAGCGGACATAGTCCGCTGCTTGGTCATGAGCATCGCGCCGGGGGCGGCCTTTCTACAGGAACAACCACTACAACCAAACCGCGTCCCAATGTGAATATTGCCCTGCATGCGCCACTAGGCCAGCACGCACAGGATTGGCAACGATGTAACGCGCCACAGCCTGCAAATCATCTTCTCGGCGCAAGGCTCGATCATGAAAGCCATCCTGCCAGACGGCTCGCCCGATTCGCTTCCCCGCCAACGACTTTACTCGACCAACCAAATGCGAAAGCGATCCCTGCTTCAACTGCAACAACCAATGCAGGTGATCCGGCATCACCACAAACGCCAAGGTCTGATGTGAGCCTCTGGCCTGATCCTCTCGCATGATGCCTATCAGCATCCGCGCCCGATCAAAGTCTTTGAAGAACGGGAGACGATCCCGAGTTACCGTAGTGACAAGATAGATCTGCCCAACCTCAGACCAACGCCCCGCGCGTAACCGCCGAGCAGCTGGTGAACTGTTCTTGCACATGAAGGAATCCTTTCCATCAAAAACCCAAAAAATCGCGCCGGGTCACGGAACGCCGCCCGGGCCCTCCTACAACAGCAGCCTGCACCGCGGTCCCCTGTAGGAGGCGCGACCTCGCGGCGATAGCGGACATAGTCCGCTCCATGCGCGAGAGCATCGCGCCGAGGGCACGGAACGCCGCCCGGGCCCTCCTACACAATGGCAATCAGCACCGCGATCCCCTGCAGGAGGCGCGACCTCACGGCGATAGCGGACATAGTCCGCTCCATGGTCGAGAGCATTGCGCCGAGGGCACGGAACGCCGCCCGGCCCCGCCTACAACAGCGGCCAGCGGCTTGCTCTATGCATGCACTATCTACTTAGTGGTTTGGTTCGCCTGCGGATGCCGCACCCCGAGCAGGATGCCGATCGGGAACCAGACCAACACCCAGTAGGGGCTCAAGCGATGGAAGATTGCATAGACATCGGAAACCATCGCCACCATGGCGAACACCAACAACGCCACCCCTACCCTGGCCAGAGGCTGCGCGCGACACACCCAGCCTTTCCACAGCAGGCTCAGCAGCAGCAACGCAAAAAGACCGATGCCGACGATGCCGTACTGATACCAGAGTTGCAGATACAGACTGTGGGCGTGTTTATAACTGGCACCAGAGTTGGGCAGTTGGAAGACTAAATCCGCCCCAGCCCCCGCGCCCATCAACCAGAACTCGGGAAGACGCTCGGCCCAATTAGCCCAGATAGGGAGACGGCCGTTTACGCCTATTTTTTGCTCATGTTGAAGCTCAGGCCAGAACAGGTAAATGCTGACGAAAACCAAGGCACAACCCAACCCAATCAAGGTTCGCGACTTGATATTCGGGAACAACAGCAACATCACTAAACATCCCGCCGCCGTCGAGAACCAGGCGCCTCGGGAGAAGGTAAACAGCACATAGGCCAGCAGCCCCAGCATACCTGCAACCAGCAAACCAGCCTGCCAGCCACGCACCTTCAAGCCAACGAAGAGATAAGTCAGAAGCACCGCGAACACGCCGTAGTACAAACCGGCGATGATGGTATTGTCCAGATCAGCCAGGCCGCGCCACCCTAGCTCGCTTAGTCGGACAGCCCTGTATCCAAGCGGCTTATCCAGCACGCCGAACTGGTAGTACAGCGTCAACCAGGCAAACACTGCTGCCGCCACCACCACGGCCACCAACAGCCAGGTGAACGCCCGCTCGTGCCGTGCTAGGCTGGCCACGGCAAAGACATAAAGCAGAATCAGTGCATCGATCTTCAGCCAATAGGCCGGATTGTGAGTGGATCCGGGATTGACTGAGCCGGTGAGCAGCACCCAAGCCAGTAGGCTTAGCAGGAAAACACCGGGCATCTGGCGCCAGATATCCACGGCTAGACGCTGCCAAAGCAATAGAGTTAATGCCGGCACGAACAACAACAAATAAGTCTGAGTCGAATAGCGGCTGCCATCGCTGTTGAACAACAGCCCCGACATCTGCACAAACAAGCCCAATCCCAGGATAAACAACCAGGCCTTAGGCAGTCCTGCCGTTGGCGCGATCAAACGCTGACTAAAAAGCACTACTCATCCTTTAATTACTTGATCTGAAAAACGATAAACATCGATTTGTATGTGCTGATTAAGTAGCGGGGCCACTCATCATTTGCAGGAAGGTCGCGACCGTTCTCGAAAAGGCTCCCGGCGTTTTGCCTAGCTCCCCCATGGGGTCGCCGACAGGCCTGCGCCATTCGCGGCTAAAGCGGAACGCCGCCCGGCCACTCCCACAAGAACACCTCCTCACCTGTAGGAGGCGCGACCTCGCGGCGATAGCGGACATAGTCCGCTCCATAATCAAAAGCATCACACCGAGTTTGGCCCCAAAACAACCTGCACCGAAAATCCGCAGCCTAAGGCTCAACTCGCCGTTGCAGGTGGATCCAGTCGACGATCTCGCCTTCCGGCGCGTAACCGCTCACGGATTCGCGCAGCAGTTGGCGCACGCGGTCGTAGTCGTCGCGTTCGACCGCATCGAGCAGATCGGTCAAGACCTTCTTGAAGACCTCCCAGGACAGGCACTCCTCATTAGCGCGCATGATCATCGGGTGGTCGGTCGGGCTGACGTTATCGCCGATCAACAATTCCTCATACAACTTCTCGCCAGGGCGCAAGCCGGTGAACTCGATGGCGATATCACCGTGCGGGTTCTTCTCCGAGCGCACGCTGAGACCGCTGAGGTGAATCATCTTTTCAGCCAGATCGACAATCCTCACCGGCTGGCCCATGTCCAACACGAACACATCGCCGCCCTGGCCCATGGCACCAGCCTGGATCACCAACTGCGCAGCTTCGGGGATGGTCATGAAATAACGGGTGATATTCGGGTGCGTTACTGTCACCGGACCACCCCGGCGAATCTGATCGTGAAAGCGTGGGATCACCGAACCTGATGAGCCCAGCACATTGCCGAAACGCACCATTGTGAAGCGGGTCTTATTGACCCGATGCACGCCATCGTCACTTCTAAACAGCACCGGGGCCGACTCCGCACTCAAGGCCTGCAAGACCATCTCGGCCAAGCGCTTGGTACTGCCCATCACATTGGTCGGGCGCACCGCTTTATCCGTGGAGATCAGCACAAAGTGCTCGACCCCCGCCTTGATCGCCGCCTGGGCGGTAAAGGTGGAGCCCAGCACATTGTTCAGCACGCCCTCGGCGATGTTGTGCTCGACCATCGGCACATGCTTGTATGCCGCCGCGTGATACACCGTATTCACTGCCCAGGTACGCATCACATCGAACAAGCGCCCGGGGTTACGGATAGAGCCCAAGATCGGCACCAGGCGCACCGACAACGACTCGCGACGAATGCGCTGCTCCAGCTCACTGTGAATGCTGTAGAGATTGAATTCGCTGTGCTCGAACAACAACAGGGTTGTCGGCCCGGTGGCTACGATCTGCCGGCACAACTCCGAGCCGATGGAACCACCCGCGCCGGTCACCATCACCACCTGGCCACGGATGCAACGTTCGAACAACGCCTGCTGCGGCGGCACCGCATCGCGCCCGAGCAGGTCGGCGATGTCCACTTCCTGCACATCATCGACCTTGACCCGACCGCTGGCCAAATCCATGAACCCGGGCACGCTACGCACATGCAGCGGGTACTGCTCCAACAGTTCCAGAATCTCGCGACGACGAACCCGGCTGGCCGATGGGATCGCCAGCAGGATCTCGTCGGCGCCGGTTTCATCGATCAACTGCTGGATATGCTTGGAGGTATAGACCCGAAGCCCGGCGATCACCCGGTTGGCAATATTGGCATCATCGTCGATAAACGCCACCGGCCGCATACCCCGGCCCAGCCGCAACGCCGCTACCAACTGATTGCCGGCCGCACCGGCACCATAGATCGCCACCTTGGGCAACCCGGCATCACGACCTTTGAGCCGGCCAGGATGATCCGACGAGTACCAGTCGCCCATAAAGTACTGACGCATCACCAGTCGCAGCCCGCCGATTATCACCAGGCTCAGCCACCAATAGTTGAACACCATAGAGCGCGGAATCAGCTTGGGCGCCCCCTGATGCCAGTACACCGCCAAAGCCAGCAGCAACGCCGATAGCGTAACCGCCTTGCCGATAGAGAGCAGCGCATCGTTGCCGAAAAAGCGCATGACGGCCCGGTACATGCCGAAGCGCACAAACATGGGAATGGCGATCAACGGCGCCAAAACAAAAAGCCAGGCATGCCCGGCAAACGGCTCAATATTTTTCGAGTCGCCCAGGCGCACGACAAACGCCAGCCACAGCGCCGCCCAGACCAACACCACATCGACACTGACCTGAATCAGTCGCTTGTGACGTCGTGGCAGCTTGACCAGACGGCTACGCAACTTTTCGGCAAGTCTTAACACAACAACACCTCAATCCTGAGAACTTGAAAACCAGCGAAGTGACGCTCTCCACCGGGTAAAAAACCTGACTATTGATGGCAAACCCAACAGCGAATGCACACCACCCACAAAAGCACAGGCACCACATCCCCCTGTAGGAGGGGCGCCCCGCCGCGATGGCGGACAACGTCCGCCCAAACCATCAGCATCACCAGATACCTGCAATCATCCCCACAAATACCTGACCCGCTACCTTTAAACCTAAATCTAAACTCCAGCCCGCAATACCGTCCCCGGCGCACACACCACCCCATCGTGCACCACGACCTGATACCCCGCGCTACAGCCTGCCTGCAACCAGGCCCGGGCGCCAATCTTCACGCCACCAGCCAGCTGAACCCCAACCCCAAGATGGGCAAAATTCCCAAGACAGGCATCGTGATCGACCGTTGCATTGGCATTGACGATAGCCGCCTCACCAATCGTCGCATCGACGCCCACCATCGCCAGCGCCATGATCGCTGTGCCCGCGCCGATGGTTGCAGCAGCACTCACGCAGGCACGGGGATGCATCACCGTTACCAAGGGCAGCCCGGCGGCACGAATGGCTTTGACCCACTGTTCGCGCACTGCATTATTGCCAACTGCCGCAATGGCCCCCGCAACCTGGGCCTCCAGCGCCGCCAAGCCTGCCACATTGGCCACAACCGGCCAGCCAAAGGTTTCGCACAACTCTGGCCAACGGTCATCGGCAAAAGCGATGCGCTGCCATTCACCACTGAGCAGCGCCGCTTCCGCAACCGCCTTGCCGTGGCCGCCCGCGCCGATGATCAGTAATATCTTCTCCCTCACGCCCGCACCTCCAGCTCGCCAGCATGGTATTTCACCGCCAGCCCCAGCAACGGCACATAAGCGATCAACAACCCCAGCAAGCCATCAACCCCGCCAAGCCCCACCCAAAGCGCGATGGGCAACAGCCAGAGAAGATTGATGCCCCCCACCGCCAGGGCTCCCGGCAAATGCTTGCCGAAGTGGCGCGAAGCGTACTGGAGCGGCAACCCGCTCAACATCAGCAAACCAAACTCAACAGGCCTCACGCATTACCCGAGCCAAGACATCACAGGTCTTATTAATTTCTGCTTCGGTAAGCGTCGGATGAACCAGGAACATCAAGCTGGTCTCCCCCAGCTCTTTAGCGACGAACAAGCGCTCTACCGGACGCCAGCCGGTGTCATCGAAGGCCTTCTCCAAATACACCTCTGAGCAAGAACCCGAGAAACAAGGCACGCCTCTAGCGGTGATTTCATTGAGGATACGGTCACGATCCCAACCTGCTTTCAAATCAGCCGGCTCGACAAACACATAACACTTGTAAGCCGCATGCGTGACCTCAGCCGGCAGCGTCGGAACACGCAACCCCGCAAGCGCTTGCGCAGACGTCCAGATACGCCCGGCATTGGCCAATCGCTTCGCGTGCCAATCCTGCATACGTCGCAACTGGATCCGGCCAATAACAGCCTGAACCTCCATCATCCGCCAGTTGGTGCCGAAGCTCTCATGCAACCATCGGAAGCCGGGCGCATGGTCGCGCTCGTAAACAGCTTCCCAGGATTTGCCGTGATCTTTGATCGACCACATACGCGACCACAAGGCGCTATCATTAGTAGTGACCATGCCGCCTTCACCGCCGGTAGTCATGATTTTGTCCTGGCAAAACGACCAGGCACCAACATGGCCGATCGAGCCGACCGGACGGCCTTTGTAGTGCGCGCCATGCGCTTGGGCGCAATCCTCGATCACTTTCAGATCGTGCTTTGCTGCCAGCGCCATGATCGGATCCATATCGCAGGGCCAGCCGGCCAGATGCACGCAAATTACCGCCCGAGTACGCGGTGTAAGCACGGCGCGGATAGTTTCGGCGGTAATGTTCTGCGACTCGTTGTCGACGTCCGCAAAAACCGGTATCGCACCGGCATTGACGATGCTCGACACCGAAGCGAGGAAGGTGCGCGGCGTAACGACCACCTCATCGCCAACACCTATGCCCAATGCTTGCAGAGCCAGATCCAGTGCAACAGTGCCATTGGCCAAGGCAACGGCATACTCGCTGCCGGTCCATGCCGCAAACTCCTTCTCGAACTCACGGCACTCCCTCCCCGTCCAGTAGTTAACCTTGTTGGAGAGAATTACATCACGAACGGCATTAGCCTCTTCTTCAGAGAACAAGGGCCAAGGGGAAAACGGGGTGTTGAGCATAAAACCTCTGGTTACCTCATCCTTTTGGCCGGCACGCCAGCCACAGTCACATCATTTGGAATATCACTGACGACCGCCGAACCGGCGCCAACCAACACGCGCTCGCCGATGCGAACCAGTTGACGCACGCTGGTGCCAATACCGATCCAGCTCAAGTCCCCCACTTGCACACCACCTGCTAGCAGTACTCCGGGACTGATATGCACAGCATCGCCCAACACACAATCATGATCGATGCTGCAGCTAGTATTGAGAATGGCACCTTGACCTATGCATACCTCTGCATTCACCACAGCCCCAGCGAATACCACCGTTCCCTGACCAACAGCGGCGTATCGACTTACGATGGCGGCGGGATGAACCAGTGTCACCAGACAAGCCCCCGCCGCTCGCAACTCAAGCAGCTTGGCGTGACGGATACGGTTATTGCCGATAGCCACCACAACGCCATCAAAGTCGGCTAACCGGCCCATCAGAGCTGCGCTATCGCCGACAACCGACCAAGCAGCATTTGCATGAAGTCCAGGCCAAGCGTCATCGAAAAACTCGACAGTCTGCCACCCACAACATTCGGCGGTATCAGCGACCACCTTGCCATGCCCGCTAGCCCCGAGGATGGCCAGTCTCATCACGACTTACCGCCGGTAAATTTGGCCATGGTCGCCTCCCCAACCGCACTGATACCGTCACGCACAACCACCTTCTTGATGGTCAGGAAGATGATTTTCAGATCCAGCCAGAATGAGCGATTGTCCACGTACCAGATATCCAGCTTGAACTTCTCGTCCCAGCTCAACGCGTTGCGCCCATTGATCTGTGCCCACCCGGTAACTCCGGGACGCACTTCATGGCGCCGATACTGCTCGGGACTGTAAAGGGGTAGGTATTCCATCAGCAGTGGGCGCGGACCTACCAGGCTCATGTCGCCTTTGAGCACGTTCCACAATTCCGGCAACTCGTCCAGGCTACTGGAGCGCAGAAAACTACCGAACGGCGTCATGCGTTCAGAATCTGGCAGTGACTTGCCTGCCGCATCCACAGCATCGCGCATGGTGCGGAACTTGATCATCTCGAATGGCCGACCATTCAGGCCAGGACGCACCTGACGAAAGAGCACTGGCGAGCCTAGTCTGCGCCGGATTTGCCAGGCGACAACTGCGATGATCGGCGAAAGCAACAGCAGGCCAAAGGCCGAGGCTACTATGTCGAACAGACGTTTAAACATCAGACTTCCTTTGCGCCAGCCAGTTTTTTGAATATCTGCCCGAAGCGGCCAGCGCCCACACTCAAGGAAAGCTTTTCCTGGTAGAAGCGACGGCTGTTTATTGCCATTGCATTGCGCTCGTCAGAGCCAGCTTGCATCAGGGACAGTGCAGCATCTGCAATTGCCTGAGGATTTTCCGACTCCGCGATTTGGCCACAACCACTATCCCGTACCAGGTCCGCAGCATCGCCATTTACCGCCATAAGGATCGGTTTGCCAACTGCCATGTAGGCCTGGGTCTTGGATGGGATGGTGATGGTGAACAGAGGATCTTTTTTCAGGTGCACCAACAGGACGTCCGCAGCGTTGAGGTAGTTACCGACCTCAGTCATTGGCACGGGGGGTAGAAAGGTTACGTTGGAAAGGGACTCGTCCGCAGCAAGTTGTTGCAGGCGTCTCACTTCTACACCACCTCCAAGGAAGACGAAGGTCAAGTCCGGGGCTTGCTGCTGCAGCAACTCGGCAGCGCGAAGCACTGCATCCAGCGCCTGTGCCTTGCCCATATTTCCGGCAAACAGAATACGAAACTTGTCCTTGCCAAGAAATGCCGCAGGAACAACACCCTGCGGATCCGTCAGTGAATCTTCGGCGCACCAGTTGTAGATCACCTCGATCTTGACAGCCGGTACGCCTCGTTCGATCAGCAGGCGCTTGAAGCCCGGTGACAGAACTACCAATTGATCGGCCCGCCGATAGACCCAATCGCATACTCGGGATACAACGTACAAGGCTTTCTCGTTGGAGAACATCCCAGTTGCACGCAAGGTATCCGGCCACATGTCCTGAATGTCGTAAACCACTGGGACGCGGCGAAACAGACGAATCAGTACCGCTGTGATACCCATGGTAAGGGGCGGATGATAAGCATAGATAACATCTGGACGCTTGGCTGCAAACAAGCCGTAAAACAGGGAACTGGCTGCGAAACTCACATAATTGAGTACTCGTCCCACTGCGCCCTGATCATGACTTGGATAAAGTGGTACCCGCGTCACCTGAACCCCGTCAATCAGCTCGCGTTGCAGCCACTTGAGCGAGTATCCAGGGTAGATCTTACCGCCCGGGTAATTAGGGAAACCGGTCACCACCTCGACATCGAAGCCCTGCCTAATCAACTCACGAGCAAAGTCCATGCCTTTGAAAGTTGGCTCAGGTTCGAACCACTGAGTTAGCAAGAGAACACGAATAGCCACGCGACTCAGTACCTCTTCCAGACAGTACGCATCACATAGTCACGATAACTGTGCACGATGCGTACTACCTTGTCGGATACGTTAGGCATGCTGTAGTCGCCGACCAGACGCAGACTGCGTTCATCACCACAGACCTGGCTTTCCAGAATCTGCAGCGCCTGCATAACGCGCTCAACTTCCAGACCAACCATCATCACCGCAGCTTCTTCCATGCCTTCCGGGCGCTCATGGGCCTCACGGATATTCAATGCCGGAAAGTTGAGGATCGAGGACTCTTCATTGATGGTGCCACTGTCCGACAGCACCGCCTTGGCGGTGAGCTGCAGCTTGTTGTAGTCCTTGAACCCCAGCGGTTTGAGTAGGCGCACGTTTGCATGAAACTGCACGCCCATGGCATCCACGCGCTTCTGGGTACGCGGGTGGGTCGAGATGATTACCGGATAGCCGTAATGCTCAGCCACGGTATTGAGTACCGCAACCAGCTTGAGGAAATTCTGGTCGGAGTCGATATTTTCTTCGCGATGGGCGCTGACCACAAAGAACTTGCCTGCGTCCAGCCCCAGGCGCGCCAGTACGTCAGATGCTTCGATCCCGTCACGGTAGTGGTTGAGCACTTCGAACATCGGACTACCGGTCTTGATCACCATATCTGGCGGTAGGCCCTCACGTAGCAGGTAATCACGCGCGATAGTGCTGTAAGTCAGATTAATATCAGCGGTGTGATCGACGATCCGGCGGTTGATTTCTTCAGGCACGCGCATATCAAAGCAGCGGTTGCCAGCTTCCATATGGAAGGTCGGAATCTTGCGACGCTTTGCTGGAATCACTGCCATGCAGCTGTTGGTATCGCCCAACACCAGCAAGGCCTCGGGTTGCACTTCAGCCAGCACACGATCCACGGCAATGATTACGTTACCGATAGTCTCGGCACCTGATGCACCTGCGGCGTTAAGAAAGTGATCCGGTTTACGAATACTCAGATCATCAAAGAAAATCTGATTCAGTTCATAGTCGTAATTCTGGCCGGTATGCACCAGCACATGTTCACAATGCTCGTCCAGCTTGGCCATGACGCGCGACAAGCGAATAATTTCCGGGCGGGTGCCGACCACGGTGACAACTTTCAGCTTTTTCATTGCAAATCCTTGTTCAAAGCGACTTAGGCTTCGGTGCCGACTGGACAAGTGAAGGTGTCCGGATGCTCACGGTCGAAAATCTCGTTAGCCCAGAGCATCACGATCATGTCCTCATCACCCACGTTGGTGATGTCATGGGTCCAGCCGGGTACTGTTTCAACGATTTCCGGTTGTTCACCATCGGTGAACAATTCATAAAATTCGCCCGAGACAATTTGGCGAAAGCGAAAACAGGCATTGCCTTTGATGACCAGAAATTTCTCGGTCTTGGAGTGGTGGTAGTGTCCGCCACGGGTGATGCCCGGATGAGCGGTAAAGTAAGAGAACTGTCCGGAGTCTTTGGTCTTGAGCATTTCCACGAACACGCCACGCTGATCACCATACTTCGGCACGTCATAGGTGAAGCGCTCGGGCGGCAGATAGCTCAGGTAGGTAGAGTACAGCGCCCGTACCAAACCCGTACCTACGGGTTCGGTTACGAGTGACTTGCGACTATCGCGGAAGGCATAAAGCTGCTCGGCCAGTTCGCCGACGGTAATACTGTACTGCGGGTCGATACTCGCGAATGGTTCAGCGGTCGACTTGCCATCCATTACCTCGATGAAGTGCGCGACCACATCGTCGATATACACAAGGTTGATCCGGGCATGTGGATCGTTTATCTGGATCGGCAGATCTCTAGCAATGTTGTGGCAGAAGGTCGCTACCGCCGAGTTGTAATTCGGCCGGGCCCACTTGCCAAACACATTGGGCAAACGGAACAGGTGCACCGCAGAACCATGCTGGCTGGACAGTTCGAGCAAGGCTTCCTCGGCGCCACGCTTGCTGCTGCCATAAGGGTTGTCCTGCTGAGCTTGGCTAGATGAGGTGTAAAGCACGGGCACAGGCTTGCCACTGGCCTTGACTGCATCACAGAGTGCTTGAGTCAGATCGATGTTCCCGGTTTTGAACTCTTGCGTATTCTGCGGACGGTTTACGCCGGCCAAATGAAACACAAAGTCGACTGTGGTCACCAACGCCGGTAATAAAGCCACATCATCACCGCGGATAAAACGTAGCACCTCGACATCTTTGCGCTCGCTCAGATGCATGGCCAAGTTTTTACCCACGAATCCATTGGAACCCGTGATCAGTACTTTCATCGCTTACTCCTCAGCCGCTACGTGTTCACCACGCTGGATCGCGCGCATGAAATCGAGCTTGAGCAATAAACGCTGCATGCCCTCGACGTCCAACCGTTCGGTGTTATGCGAGTTGTAATCTTCAGTACGGGAAATTTTCTCCTCTCCCTGCTCCACGAACTTGGCGTAGTTCAGGTCTCGCAGATCTGGCGGCACACGAAAGTACTGGCCCCGGTCCTCGGCACAGGCCATTTCCTCACGACTAAGCAGAGCCTCGTATAGTTTCTCGCCATGGCGGGTACCGATTACTTGGATAGGGTGCTCGGGTTTTTCGAGCATCCGAGTCAGTGCCTTAGCCAAAGTTTCTACAGTGGCTGCCGGCGCCTTCTGCACAAACATATCGCCATTATTGCCATGCTCGAAGGCATACAGCACCAGATCCACAGCATCAGCCAGCGTCATCATAAAGCGGGTCATGTTTGGATCGGTCAGCGTCAACGGCACGCCGGCGCGGATCTGCTCGATAAACAACGGAATCACCGAGCCACGCGATGCCATTACATTACCGTAACGAGTACCGCAAATTACTGTTTTGTCGTCATCTGCATTGCGCGACTTGGCAACCATGACTTTTTCCATCATCGCCTTGGAGATTCCCATGGCATTGATAGGGTAAACGGCCTTGTCAGTGCTCAAACAAACTACACGCTTGACGCCATTCTGGATGGCAGCTTCCAGCACGTTTTCGGTGCCCAACACATTGGTCTTTACTGCTTCCATTGGATGAAATTCGCAGGAAGGTACCTGCTTCAATGCGGCGGCATGGAAAATATAGTCCACACCACGAGTAGCATTAAGCACACTTTGGTAGTCGCGGACATCACCAATATAGAATTTCAGTTTGGAGTTGGCATAGCGCTTGCGCATGTCATCCTGCTTCTTCTCGTCACGGCTGAAAATACGAATTTCGGCAATGTCAGTGTCGAGGAAGCGTTTGAGGACGGCATTACCAAAAGAACCCGTACCACCGCTAATCAACAGCCTCTTTCCATTAAAAATCATTTATGCACCTATTTAAAAAATTAACCATTTTAGAACCAACAGCTATTGTATTCTTATTACTCCTAACAAACTCCCCCCCACGCGCGGATTTGCGACGAACGAGCGTCTCATCTATGGAGAAAAACTCTTCTAGCGCAGTAGCAATTCCAGCAACTGAAAACTCACTGATAATATTCAAATACTCATAGTACTCTTCTGGAATACCTTCAAGTTTGGTTGTAAGAACAGGAACACCGCTTGACATGTACTCTAGCAATTTAGAGGGGAACGAATAGCGCGTATACTTTTCTTTCGGATCTCTACTTAGAACCAAAAGATCACAAGAATTTTGGATACTCAACACATCATCTGGTGGCAAAAAGCCCAGATATTTAACACCTACGTGCCTGGCCGAAACCTCATCAAGATAACTCTCCAAATCTCCACGCCCACAAATCCACAACTGCGCATCAATATTACTCTCAATAAAGCCTTCTACTAACTCACGAATACCATAGGATCTATTTACTCCCCCCGCATAGAAAATAACTTTCTGGCTGCGCATTTCGCTAGCTAAAACAGCTCTTTCATCCACAGACAGATCTCCACTTACTCCTTCTGCTATCCCCTCTACCACAAGATAAGGCAAACTTCTCCAGCGTGGATTATCCTCAATCATGTACTTTGTTGAAACAAACACACCAGAGGATAAAGAAACGAGAAAGTTAATAATTTCGTTATCAAGCTTCTTTAAAAATCTAGAAAAGAAAGATCGCTTCAACCCCATATCCATAAACAGAGGTAGATCAGGTAAAAAAACAAAAAATGGTATTTTATAAATTCTTGAAAAAACATAAGACGACAACAAGTAAGGAGAATGTGCAGAATAAACAAATACAGCGTCTGCACGTCCGCGGCTCAACATACAGAAGATTGATGAAAAAAATCTAGAAGGCATTTTAAGTAAAGGCGTATTTATAAAGGGGAAAATTTTACCATTTTGCCCATTATCACTTGAAAATAGCCCAGAAGGGAGTACAGCCCTCTTATTCATCGGGTAAGTTGTTACCGCAATACTCCCCAAGACATTAACAGATTCACCGCCCTGGGCAAGTGAATTTAAAATTCGACTTTCCAACTTGTAAGCTGCCACTTGTGGAAACCGATCACCCTTTGAATACCTTTCAAAATACTCATCGCCCACATAATAACCAAGATACATAATTTTATTTTTCATCTAACTTATAGCCCTGGCTTGAAAAAGCACCCATTAAAAAGAAGAAGAAAACAGCAACATTAGGGATAAGAAGAGCATCCCAAAGACTGGAAAACACTATAAGCACAATCAAGCAAAGTCTAAACACCCATTTCCTGAATACCTTTCCACAATTCGCACCTGCCCGATAAACAACAGCCACCAAAAACACAATGTAAAAAAAAGCTGCAGGAAAACCCATCTTCCAGAATAGGGTTATATATTGATTATGCGGACTCAACCCTGCTAGATCTGCATATCCACTGATGCTTTGCACATGCAAACCAAACCCTCCAAACGACACACCACTAAATGGACTGTTGAATATTTGTTCCAAAGCCACCCTATACAAAGTTAATCGACCACTAGATACATAATCTAAATCACCAGCAGCCAACCCATTAATTACTTGATTAATTTTTTCAACGCCAATTCCTTCTTGATAAGCAATTGAAAACAAGCTTACCCCCATAAAAATAACAACAATAACAAATACGCCTCCTAAATAAAAATTACTCTTAATTAAATCCTTGTGAAGACCGAGGTACAAAATAGATATTGCAACAATAGCCATGCGAGACAATGAACCGAGCACAAGATAGAACGCTATGGCTAAACTCATGAAAAGAAGCGCACGAACCACTACAGAAAACCTGTATTCAGATAAAGCAAGAGACAGCATGAATGCAAGCAAAACATAGTATGCTGCCAGGGAATTCACACCGTAAGCCCCGAATAAAGGCACGCCAAAAAAACTACCGTTAATTGATGAATTCGACCTAACAATAAAATTATCAAATACAGCTATGGAGAGAAAAACAGGTAGTATTAAAATCGACGACATTACTGCCGACCCTTTAATGAATCTTAAAAAATCCTCATTACTTGAAATAATTACAGCCCCAGCAAAATACGCGAAACACGGTTTAAACAAAAAAACTAATGAAAGAACACTTGAATAACCAATACTACCGTACTTGACCAAGCCAATCATCACAGAGACAAAAGCAAAAAATATTGACAATATGAGAACGCAAGCCTCCAAAGTATATATTCTATAAGCAATCAACAAGAATCCAATAACACAGACCATATCTGAAAGAGGAACACCAGTATCTTTATAATCAAAAACACTAAACGGGAAAATTATTAAAAAAGCAATAATTAAAATCACTTAGCCACCACCCTAGCAGCTCCGAGCTTACTCCACTCAACCCCACGGTAGAGGACAAATACAGATAAAACCATAAAACCCACAGTCCAACAAACATATTTAATATGCCACTCTGCTTGTGAAAATACTGAATCCAATAAAAGCGAGTAAATTAATCCCAAAAACCAACAAAACAATGAAATAATTAATGGCTGCATAAGGCATGGATAAAACTGCAATTTCTTAAAAGTACTACCCAAGACCAATCCTGTATATAAGGCCTGTGAAACCAAGATACCAATAGCAATTCCATATAGCCCCAAAAAATAAGCCCCAGTAAAACTCAAAACAATTGAAACCAGACCTGAGAAAAGTGCATATCTCGCCATTAGCGATATCCTCTTATGGACTTCTAGTCTTTTCTGAAGGTAAATAGACACGCAGCCCAAAAATACACTAACGAAAATTATAAATATAACCAACTTAGGTAAATATATTTCTTTCCCTGCTGCAAACTCGAATAAATGAAAGCCAACAAACTGCCAAGCAGTCCAAAATAGAGAAAATACAATAATCAGGAGCCCTATGGAACTCTCGATAGTTTTGCTGTCAAAATACCCTCGCCGAAATCTGTCGATAATAATCGGATGAACCAACATCAGCAATGGCATACTAAGAAGACCAGAAGCACCAACAAACAAATCTTTCAACGATAAATACGCATCTCCTAGCTCAATATTAAAAAAGCTCACTGCAAATCTCTCGCCGCCTGAAACGGCAAGAACACCAAACATCCACAGCACTAATGGTGAGCCATATTTAAATACCAAATTAAAAGTTGAAACGAGTCTATTAAAATCAAAATAAATGTTTCTTACACTAAAAATCCCAGACAATTTAAAGAACAAATAAATTACCGAAACAACAAACCCCACACCCATTGCAACTATTGCACATTCGAACCTAGGCCCGTAAATTTTGAATAAAATCAACAACATCAAAATTTGCGAACATCCTTGAAACATAACAGAATACAGCTGTTGCTTTATAAGCACTTCAGACTGAAATATAGCCGAAACTAAAAAATAAAAAATTTGCGACAGACACAGAAAAATTACGCAGTAAAAAACAGCGGACCCTGAAATGAAGAAACCTGCAATCAATGCAGCTATAACAGAAGCCACTGGAGAAATCAGTATTACCAATATTATGCAGTCAAACAAAAACTCTTCTTTGCTCTCACGGCTAGGGAGAAAATAAAGAATTGAATTAGCCAACCATCCAATACACAATTGCATAGCAATCAAAGAACATATAATACTTATCGAATAGTTTACATACTGACCATCAAATAATTTCCCGTACAAGAAAACCACAAAAAATACGCCCACTAAAGCCGGAACTAATTTCACTGGCACATAGAAAATCAGTTTTATAAAAAAATTCATAAGTTTAACACTTTGATATCCTTCAGACTCGAACAACGATATTTGTTCATGTCGCGCGGAGAGGAACAACAATCAAGCAATGGTAACTTCTCGATGAAGACAAGCCTCCGATGTCAATTATTTTTTCTCATTATTGATGAAGTGGAAGACAACCAGATAAATTAAAAAGGCCAAATCTCATAGGTCATGATCTTTTATTCAAAAATATGATACGGTATTAAGCAGCTCTCCTTAATATTTTCATCTTAGATGATCAAATCATGATGCATCAAAACTTTAATCGCACGTACCAACATTGACTCATATCTCCGGCACGAACGAATATTTGTCCAACTATTTCTTTGAGGTACTCTTCATAGTTACATTCAGTCTCTGCAACCAGCCTGCCTTACACATTTCAGCTTCCTTCTCACAACACCACTCAAGCTTCTTTAGCAAAAGTTCACCACGCATTTGTCTGCCAGGAGAACCGCGCTTGTTCTTGAAAATGTTACCGACATTTTCCTACTGCACTCAACCATGGAGTCTCTGACAGTCTTGCTGCATTCACTCACATCCATGTCTCACGCGGCGATAGCGGACGCAGTGCGCTTACAAAGCTCCAAGCGGGTCCACCTACAGAAAGCGAGTGCAGCACATGCCTGGAAGCGGTTTGATCTCAGACACGCTACCGCCCCAGGATTTACCGTTGGTTTCCTGAGAACGTCAAAATCATCGAATTTTACTGGATTAGCCAGGGTGCAGCCTTGATCTCGGCCAGTGCCGAGGGGTGTTCAGTTCTTGACGATGCTCACCAGCGGCATGCTGATCTGGTGCTGGCGATTGAGCATATTGAGCAGCAGTAGAACACGCTGCTCGCCATCCATGGCCACGAAGATGGCGTCCAGCTCGGCAAAGCCCCCTTCGGTAATACGTACGCTATCCCCCGCTTCGAGGGCTGGTTTAACGGGTGCCGTTGTACGGTGTTGCAAGCGCTCGATCAAGCTGTCATCGAGTCGCAGCGGCATACCGCCAAAACCCACTATTCGACTGACCCCGCGGGTCGAGCGCAGAGGGGCCCAGTTGGCATCGGCGGCCAGTTGGATGAATAGATAACCGGGGAACAACGATTCGGCGATGATTTGCCGACGGCCACGCACGATCCGCTCACAGCTGTGTTGCGGCCGATAGCAAGGGTAGCCCTGGCGTAGCAGGTTCTCTTCTGCACGCTCATCCTGGCGGGACTTGCAGTGCACGAGGTACCAACCAGGGGCCGTACCTGAGATGCAGGCGGTTGTTGTGGCAGTTACATTCATAAAGGTAACAAGCTAATCGGCGCAGCAGCTGCAGACCGACAGTTCACTCCTGTGTGCAGCTGGCTTGATTGGGCCGGCTGCAGGGTTCGTTTCAACCTAACCAAGTGTTTAGGATGGACTTTTTACCGTTGAGGCCACATTTGTCGGAGTCGCCAGAGATGCCGGTTATGAGACGACCCGCTGGCTACTGAAAAATAGGTGATTTACGGCTGCTGCATTTCCTCATCAATGCAGGTGAAAAACTAGCGCTTGAAGTCAAGCATCGTTGCGGCCGCTCGGAATTGATAGCTCCAGGTTCCGATGGGCCTGCCTGTAGTGTGCCTTGATCCGTTCGCCATGGACGATGCGCACCTGGCTGGGCCAGCTGCGCATGCGTCTGACGAAGCCCAACAAACCTTTCTGATCCGCATGGGCCGAATAGCCGCCTATGGTATTGATTTTGGCTCCAATCTTGTAGCGCTCTCCGTCAAAATAGACGTAACCGCCGCGCTCACCATACATCTGGATCGCTCGACCGGGTGTGCCTTGTGCCTGATAACCGATGAAGAGTACGTCATGTCGGGGATCGTGGAGCATGGCTTTCAGGTAATTGACAATTCGACCGCTGCTGCACATTCCGTTCCCGGCGATGACGATGGCCGGACGAGCGGTAGCTGCCAGGTGGCGCACCATGGCCAGATGGGCCTGGTGGCTGTCGACGGTCAGCAGTTGCTCGAAACCCAGCGGGTTGCGGCCCTGCTTGACGCGCTGCAGCGCCTCGTTGTCCCAGAAGGGTTTCAGCTCGCGGTAAACCCGGGTGAAACGGCTAGCCAAGGGCGAATCGAGAATGATCGGTAATGTCGGCCAGTCGATCTCGACTGTGCTGCCGCCGCCAACCCCGGCCTTGCCTACCGACGGGATTGAGGGATCACGGGCGGCTCTGCTCGTTTGCCCCTTGCGACCGGCATCGATTTTTTTGCTGTGGATGATGCCTTCCAGTTCGTAGAGCAGTTCCTGGGTGCGACCGATGCTGAAGGCGGGGATCAGTACGGTGCCGTTATTGGCCAGGGCTTGTTCGATGACGCCTTCCAGGCGCTTGCGCCGGGTGCGCCGATCTTCGTGCAGGCGGTCGCCGTAGGTGCTCTCGATTACCAGGATGTCGGCGCGATACGGCGGCTTGGGGGCGGGCAGTAGCGGCGCATGCGGCGCACCCAAGTCGCCAGAGAAGACGATGCGTTTCTTCTTTCCGGTCTCGGGGTAATGCAGGTCGATCTCTACGTAGGCCGAGCCGAGGATATGCCCGGCGCGCTGCAGTCGGATGCGGCAGATAAGGCGCTCGCTGTCATGCAGAGTAAACCAGGTCTTGTAGGGCAAAGCGATGATGCGCTGTTCAACCAGCTTGAGGTAGCGCTCGACCTGCTTCTGATCGCGACTGAAACCCAGCTTGAAGGCGTCTTCCAGGACAATGGGCAGCAGCTTGGCCGAAGGTTCGCTACAGAGAATCGGGCCCTTGAAACCAGCAGCCAGCAGATAGGGAATACGCCCGACGTGATCGATATGCACATGGGTGGCGACCAAGGCCTGGATCGTATCCAGGGGAAATTCGATGGCCAGTCGATCAGCCGCGGATTTGCCTTCAGCCGAGATTTCCGCGCCCTGGAACAGGCCGCAGTCGATCAGCAGGCTGTGTTCAGTGTCCATCAGCAGTGGATGGCAGGAGCCGGTCACGCCGTCTTTGGCACCGTGATGCAAAATGTCGGGGTAATCCATGTGATTGATCTCTGTTAATCCATTAACGATGGCCGGCGATTGCAGCCGAGCCGGATGCGGTTCTTTACTGCGGCCTGGGCCGCTTGTGTGTATCGAGCGCGTCACGGCTGTGGGTGCGGAGCTGCATCCCCACGCAGAGCGTGGGAACGATCAACGCCCGCGTTTACACACGTAGCAGGAGCCAGTCACGCCATTTGGCGCCGTAGTGGAGAATGCCCTCCGTTATCGCTTGCCATACAGCATCAGGCTTTGGCGGAGCGTTTTCTCAGCATCAGGCGAATCAATGCGATAAACACGCCGAGCATGCCGCCCAGCACCACACCCAGTGCCACTATCAGCGGCTTCTTCGGCTTGATGGGCTGATCCGGCACCTCGATTCCCCCATCTTGGCGTGCAACAGCCACTTTTTCTGGATCAAGTTGCATACCCTCATAGAAGGCGTACTTTTCCTCCAGATTGCGCAGGTTAGGGATAAAGGGATCATCCGAGGTGCGAGCTTTCAGGACACTGATCTCTGCACGCAGCGCTTTGGAACCGCGCATATACATCAGGTCGCCATCCATGAAGGCAGACAGCTGTTCGGCTATTTGGCCACTGATTACTGGGGCATTCTCCAAACCCAGCGCCTCAGCCACCACCAAAGCTTCCTGGAGCCGAATAATCCGATCCTCACGGCGAGCCTTGGCGAACACACGCAGGGTTTTGATCTCCTGTTGAACCTGAGTCCCCTTCACCTCAACCTCTCGGTGAATGTTTTGCAGCATCTCATCGAGCGCCAACCGGGTCACAAGATCGATATACCCTTTGGCCCACTCGGCGGCCTGCGCCGGGTCATGATGCTCGACGACGACGGTATAGCGATCCGGTTGGTTTTTGTCCGGCGCTTTGACACTGAGTGTTTTAGCAAAACTAGCGTAGAGCGCATCCTGGGAACCGGAACGCGACCCTTCGCTCAGAGAGGGCAAGTAGACCTCTCGGAAAAACTCGCGCCGAGCGTCATCACCTTGCAAGTTTCGGGTAACCACGGCATACACATCGGCTACCGCAAAAGACTTGAGTTCGCCGTTGCCACCACGCCCCAAGTTGAAGCCGGCGATATTGCTAAGCGAGGGTGGCAGTAAAGCGGCACGCGCCTCATATACCGGCTGGCTGAAAAAGGCATACGAAGCTGCACCCACAGCGAACACCAAAGTAATCAGGGCTATCAGCCATTTTTGCGTCCACAGGCCGTAGAACAGCTCAACCAGATCGATTTCATCTTCACTATTAACTTGGCGCGGATATGTTGGTTCGGTCACTGTAGATCCAACTGTTGTCAAAAATTCGATTATTCAGACGTAACGCCGCTCGCATAGCAGAGGGCTTCGCAGGGGCGCATTCTGCCAGCAACGCCATGCAATACAACCCCCCTAGCGACCAGTCGCGTGGCTCAGTCTAGGGCATCCAGACCTTTACTAACGAACAAACGGTGTGGAACAGATCGCATTGAAGTACCCCGCCTGGGCGCAACACAACCGGGGTCAGGAGCACTGCGCAGTGGGCGTCAAGCGAGCACATTAATTATGTGTGGGGCCGCTGCAACATATTACGCAGCAAGGCGATAAACAGTCCGAGCATGCCGCCCAGCACCAGACCCAAGGCCAGAATCAGGGCCTTCTTCGGCTTGATTGGCTTGATCGGCTGCATCGCCGACTGGTCGACAGTGGCCAGCTTCAGGGTTGAAACATCGACATCAAGGCTGCGCAAGCGCGCAGCCTCTTCACGCCAGCTGGCCAACTTCTTGAGAAACAGGTCTTCGTTTTCCCGCTTGTTGAGTACTTCGATCTGCCGATTGTTCGCCAGCAATTGCAGTTCCTTGGCGATCTGCGCGACACGCGGCTCGGTGAAGTCGTCGGAACGGCGTTGGAGCAAGGCATTGCGCTCGGCCTCGAGCGCTTCGCTGCCCATGAAATAGAGCGGTATCTGCTGGCTGTTCACCTCGGTGCGGATCACGCTGCCCTGCGAAACCCGCTCGCCCTCACCCAGAGCCGAAGGGGTGGTCGGCTTGATGATGCCAAGGGTCTTGGCGATGCGAATGGATTCATCCAGTTGGGCAATCCGGTTGTTGCGACGCGTCTTGAGCTGTTGGCGCAGGGCCTTGAGCTCGTCTTGCAACTCTGCACGCTTGAGGCTGTCGGCCTCTAGCAGCGCGGCAATTCTCGATTCTTTGGTCGCTTCATAGCTCGCGCGCGCCGCGGCGATCTGCAGTTCGAGCTGGTTCAGGCGGTTCTGAATGACCACGGCCAGGTCGGCGGCGATACGCTGGCGCTCAAGCTGAAAGCTGTACTCGACCAGGTCATTGACTAAGGTGACGCCGTTGACGCCCTCGGGATAAGTCAACTGGATGCCGATGTAGGCACTCAGGTTATCGGTTTTCTTCGTATCGGGCTGGAGCATCTTGAAGGCTTGCTGGTTAAAGCTTTCAAAGGTCTGTTCAAGGCTGCGCTTGGGCAGACGCAGGCTTTCGAACAATCCCTGGTTGGCGCGAAAGAACTCAAGACGAGTGTCGTAAGACTCCAAGCTTGCACCGACACGCCGCATGGCCTGGCCTGGGGTGAGTTCGTAAACACCCATACGGTTAAGCGCATCAAGGTCTTTGATCAGGGCCGGGCGCAGCACGCTTTGCACCTGGTATTGAGGCGTCGCCAGAAAGGCATATGCCGCTGCCAACAAGCCGACCAGCAGCGTGATGGAGACAATCAGTAGTTTTTGCTTCCAGAGCGCGCGGAAAAGGGCAGCCAGGTCGATTTCATCACTGGAGGTTTGCGGCATCGCTTGGGAAATTGCATTCACGATCAAGATCCATCTTCGGAAAGGGCTTCACTAATGCGCCAGCAGGCAGACAACGATCCTTGGGCTTGCTTTCCGCTGCGGCTATTGCTCAAGAGCAGACGGAATCAGGGCCTGCGTCAATCCTGCCAGCAGTGATTGCGCGGCATTGTGCCAGCAGCGTATGACATTACAAGCCTTGACAGCGGCTTGGTCGCTACGAACGGATAGAAGGGAACCTGGTGACAGCTATCACAACCCATGTGGAGCGCGGGCCGCAAGGGTTGGCCAGAGTTCAGGGTAGCTGCGCAAATAGTTACTCACTCGTTTTTACACCACTCTTGACCACGCATCTCTTGCCTATTAAGGCAAAGTGTTCGGCCTGCAAGTCCCGCAGAGCTACGTAAGCTCAATAGCCGGAGCTGCTTTTGTAGGATGCATATGGGCTCATCCTGCAGACGGGATCTATGTACCACGTATGAAGGAGTCGTTCCCGTCACGGTCGAGTGCAGCAATACCCATCGTTGATCACTATCTCGCATTTTCTTCCGAATATGCTCATCGGTAGCAAATGCAAACCTGCCTGGTGATGGGAATAGCTGCGCTCATCCTACGCGGCCCGACGGATCGCCGTTCGCACCATCCTAGGGTCGCGCAGGGGTTGGAGTGTGTTGCTGGACAGCAGCCATGATGAGCTCCAGCGTGATCCGAGGAGCTGATCTAGCCAACCACGCTCAGGCCATTTGTCTTCTCGGGCGTACTAAATTGCGCAGCAAGGCCACGAAAAAGCCAAGCATCAGCCCCCCTACCCCACCCAAGGCGATGATCATGGCCTTCTTCGGCTTGACTGGTGCCAGCGGTTCGAGCGCTTGCTGATCCAGCCGCACCAGCTTTAATGCACTGGTATCGAACTTGATCCCCTTGAGTTGCGCCGCTTCCTGACGCCACTCCGCTAGATCCTTGAGGTAGAGATCTTCGTTCTGGCGCTTTTCGAGAATTTCTACCTGGCGGTTTTGGTTCAGCAGCGTCAGCTCCTTCTCGATCTCGGCAATTCGCGGTTCGATGAAGTCATCCGAGCGGCGGGCGTTCAATGCCTCGCGCTCGGCCTTCAAGGCTGCGCTGCCCATGAAATAGAGCGGAATTTCTCGGCTGTTTACCTCGGTACGCACCACTTGCCCCTGACGCTGCGACTCAGACATTGACGAGGGGGTGGTGGGGTTCTCGATACCCAGCGATTCGGCAATCTGGATAGCTTCGTCCAGAACCGCGATGCGTGACTGACGACGGGTTTTCAATTCGCCGCGCAATGCGCGGAGTTCATCCTGCAACTGGGCGCGGGTCAAGGTGTCCTGTTCGAGCAGGGCGGCGATCCGTGCCTCTTTGCTCGCGGCATAGCTGGCGCGTGCCGCGTTAATCTTCTGTTCGATGTTAAGCAACCTATTGGCCACCAGCACCTGCAAATCCGAGTCTATTCGCGCCCGCTCGGTATCCAGCACAAAGGTGACGAAGCCGTTGATCACCTCCACTCCCTCCACGCCCCGCGGGTAGGTCAGCGACAGACCAACAAACTCGCTCTGGCCAGCAGTTTTTTTAGGGTCGACTTGCAGCATGGTGAACGACGTTCGATTGAACGCCTCAAAAGCCTGCTCCAACGAACGGTTCGGCCCGATCAGACCGCTGAAAAGCGCCTGATGATCGCGAAAAAATGCCAGGCGATTTTCATAAGATGAGAGCCCTGAGCCAACGCGGCTGAGCGCTTCAGATGGGGTCAACTCGTAAACGCCGGTGCTATTCAGCTCATCAAGACTACCGCGATCAACCGGACGCAATATGCTCTGCACCTGGTAGTGCGGCGTGGCCAGAAACGCATAGGCAGCGGCCATAAGAGTTACCAATGCGGCAACAGCCAAGATCAGAAACTTTTGCTTGAACAGGGATTGAAACAGTTTGACCAAGTCGATCTCGTCATCGTTAAAGGATCGCGGGGATTGGTCTTGCATATTTAGGGAGGCTCCGAAACAAACAGTTTTCTAATGCTCATCCCTAAGCAGCCTGCTGAGGCCATTAGCCGGCCATCAGAGTTGATATCCACACACATCAAGAGGAAATATGGCAGCTTTTGGCGAAAAAGGTTCCATGAACCCTGCAATTTGTGCGAAGCAGAGCAAAAAGCAGCTAATTCATGACTGAACTGTGCATTGCGCTGAAAAAGCAGGCAAACCAACTGCGGCCATGGGGCGACACACATGAGTGAAGGTAGATGATCCGCGAGCGCCGGGCGTCACTCGCCAGAGGCGGTGCACCATGGGTTCGGCGGCGCGGCGCAAAAGCTGGCGGGTTGTCGCTTCGCTCCGAAGCCGCCCTACGTACATCCGCTGACACGAAGAAATGCGCTAGGACAGAACAGGCACAGCCCTACTCGTCTTCATTGACCCGATCGCGCAGCTCTTTGCCCGGTTTGAAATGCGGTACAAATTTTCCATCGAGGCGAACCGAATCACCGGTTTTCGGGTTACGCCCAACACGGGGTGCGCGGTAGTGCAGAGAAAAACTGCCGAAGCCGCGGATTTCAATGCGGTCACCCGTAGCCAAAGCTTGGGACATCTGTTCCAGCATGGTTTTGATGGCCAGCTCGACATCTTTGTTTGAGAGCTGCCCCTGATGGGTGACGATCCTTTCGATCAACTCCGACTTGGTCATGTTTTTCCCTTCTTTTTCAAGCGGCTAGATCACTCGATAGAATGGTTTTAGCACGCTGCCCAGCATTTGAACAGCCCGAAAATCAATGGATTAGGGGGGATTGCGGTGTTCGTTGCCTTGGAAGAAGGGCTGACCTCGGCATGATGCTTTCGATTGTTGGCCATACGTTGTCCACTATCGCTGCGGGGCGCGTAACCCACATGGATGTGGGAAATGCCGCAAGCCCGTCAGGAACGGGCACGCCCTCCTACAAGGATTTGTGGTGCTGGTTACCTTTGTAGGAGGGTCCGGGCGGCGTTTCGTGACCTCGGCGCGATGCTTTGGCTTGTTGGGCGGACGTTGTCCGCTATCGCCGCGGGACGCGTGACCCACATGGATGTGGGAAATGCCGCAAGCCCGTCAGGAACGGGCACGGCCCTCATACAGGGAAATGCGCGGCCTGTTGCTCTTGCGGGAAGATTCTGGCGGTGTTCCGTTACCCCGGCGCGATGCTTTGCTTGTTGAGCGGACGTTGTCCGCTATCGCCGCGAGGGCGCGCCTCCTACAGGGAGATGCGGGGCCTGTTGCTCTTGTGGGAAGTTCCGGGCGGCGGTCCGCGACCCGGTGCGATGGGTTTACTGCTGCAGTTCCTGTTCGCTGAACATGTCGCTGAACAGCATGCTGCTCAGGTAGCGCTCACCGGAGTCGGGCAGGATGACCACGATGGTCTTGCCTTGCATGGCCGGTTCGGCGGCAATGCGCAGGGCGGCGGCCATGGCGGCGCCGCAGGAGATGCCGCAGAGGATGCCTTCTTCACGCATCAACCGCTGCGCCACAGCCTTGGCGTCCTCGTCGCTGACCTGTTCGACGCGATCGACCATGCTCAGGTCGAGGTTGTTCGGCACGAAGCCGGCACCGATGCCCTGAATCTTGTGCGGGCTGGGCTTGACCTCGTCGCCAGCGATGGTCTGGCTGATCACCGGCGAGCTGATCGGCTCGACCGCGACCGAGAGAATCGGCTTGCCCTGGGTTTGCTTGATGTAACGCGACACGCCGGTAATGGTGCCGCCGGTGCCGACGCCGGAGACCAGCACATCGACTGCGCCATCGGTGTCGTTCCAGATTTCCGGGCCGGTGGTTGCTTCGTGGATCGCCGGGTTGGCCGGGTTGTTGAACTGCTGCGGCATGTAATATTTGGCGGGGTCGGCGGCGGCAATTTCCGCGGCCTGCTCAATGGCGCCTTTCATGCCCTTGGCCGGCTCGGTCAGCACCAATTCTGCGCCCAGGGCCTTGAGCACCTTGCGCCGCTCCAGGCTCATGGAGGCAGGCATGGTCAGCAACAATTGGTAGCCGCGCGCCGCGGCGACGAAGGCCAGGCCGATCCCGGTGTTGCCCGAGGTCGGTTCGACGATGGTCATGCCGGGCTTGAGCACACCCCGCTCCTCCGCGTCCCAAACCATGCTGGCGCCGATCCGGCATTTCACCGAATAGGCTGGGTTGCGCCCTTCGATCTTGGCCAGGATGGTGACACCCGCCGGGCCGAGGCGGTTGATCTTGACCAGCGGGGTGTTGCCGATGGTTTGTGCGTTGTCTGCAAAGATGCGGCTCATGGCGGTGTCCTTGTGCTTGCTGCCGGGAGAAAGCCTTGAAGCCTATGATGCTCAGGCGCGGCCGTCCAGCGCGGCGAAACCGGTTCGCGACTCGAGCCGACTGCAGTGACGAGCATAGCGTGACCCGCCATTCAGTGACTGAATGGCGCGTCTGCGTTCACAGTCACCGGGACTGCGCGGTATAGTCGCCTTTTCAAATACTGAACCCGCGGGTATTGCCCGACGCGTTACCGTTCGAGGATTTACCGATGAAGTTCGAAGGCACCCAGTCGTACGTCGCCACCGACGACCTCAAGCTCGCGGTCAACGCCGCCATTACCCTGGAGCGTCCGCTGCTGGTCAAGGGCGAACCGGGCACCGGCAAGACCATGCTCGCCGAGCAACTGGCCGAGTCCTTCGGCGCCAAGTTGATTACCTGGCACATCAAGTCCACCACCAAGGCCCACCAGGGGCTGTACGAGTACGACGCAGTCAGCCGCCTGCGCGATTCGCAGCTGGATTCCGACAAGGTCAACGACGTTCGCAACTACATCAAGAAGGGCAAGCTGTGGGAAGCCTTCGAGGCCGAGGAGCGGGTGATCCTGCTGATCGACGAAATCGACAAGGCCGACATCGAGTTCCCCAACGACCTGCTGCAAGAACTCGACAAGATGGAGTTCTACGTCTACGAGACCGACGAGACGATCAAGGCCAAGCTGCGCCCGATCATCATCATCACCTCAAACAATGAGAAGGAGCTGCCGGACGCCTTCCTGCGCCGCTGCTTCTTCCACTACATCGCCTTCCCGGACCGCGTGACCCTGCAGAAGATCGTCGACGTGCACTACCCGAACATCAAGAAGGATCTGGTGGCCGAGGCGCTGGACGTGTTCTTCGACGTGCGCAAGGTGCCGGGCCTGAAGAAGAAGCCCTCGACCAGCGAACTGGTCGACTGGCTCAAGCTGCTGATGGCCGACAATATCGGCGAAGCGGTGCTGCGCGAACGCGATCCGACCAAGGCCATCCCGCCGCTGGCCGGCGCCCTGGTGAAGAACGAGCAGGACGTGCAACTGCTCGAGCGCCTGGCCTTCATGAGCCGCCGCGCCAGTCGTTAAGCCACGCTTTTGCAGAGTGGGTCGGGCCGCGCAGCTTAGCGCAGCCTAACCCACCGACCAGCCGCCAGGCTGGCCAAAACGGTGCCGATGGCATCGATGGTGAGTTACACCGCTACGCGGCTAACCCACCCTACGGATACTTGTGAGGACGCAGCCATGCTGCTCAACCTGTTCAATGAAATGCGCGCGGCCAAGGTGCCAGTATCGGTGCGCGAGCTGCTCGACCTGATCAACGCGTTGAAACACAACGTGGTGTTTGCCGACATGGACGAGTTCTACTATCTCGCCCGGGCGATCCTGGTCAAGGACGAGCGCCACTTCGACAAGTTCGACCGGGCCTTCGGTGCCTACTTCAAGGGTCTGGAAAACCTCAACCAGCACATCGAGGCGTTGATCCCCGACGAGTGGCTGCGCAAGGAATTCGAGCGTTCGCTGAGCGACGAGGAACGCGCCAAGATCGAGTCCTTGGGCGGCCTGGACAAGCTGATCGAGGAGTTCAAGAAGCGCCTGGAAGAACAGAAGGAACGCCACGAAGGCGGCAACAAGTGGATCGGCACCGGCGGCACCAGCCCGTTCGGCTCCGGCGGCTTCAACCCGGAAGGCATCCGCGTCGGCGATGCCGGCAAGCGCCAGGGCAAGGCGGTCAAGGTCTGGGATCAGCGCGAGTACAAGAACCTCGACGACCAGGTCGAACTGGGCACGCGCAACATCAAGATCGCCCTGCGCCGCCTGCGCAAGTTCGCTCGCCAGGGCGCCCAGGACGAGCTGGACCTGGACGGCACCATCGACCACACCGCCAAGGACGGCGGCCTGCTGAATATCCAGATGCGTCCGGAGCGGCGCAACACGGTCAAACTGCTGATTCTGTTCGACATCGGCGGCTCGATGGATGCCCACGTCAAGGTCTGCGAAGAGCTGTTCTCGGCCTGCAAGACCGAGTTCAAGCACATGGAGTATTTCTACTTCCACAACTGTGTGTACGAATCGGTGTGGAAGAACAACCTGCGGCGCAGCTCCGAACGCTTCTCCACCCAGGATGTTCTGAATAAATACGGCGCCGACTACAAGGTGGTATTAGTCGGCGACGCGGCCATGGCGCCTTATGAGATCACCCAGGCCGGCGGCAGCGTTGAGCACTGGAACGAGGAGCCGGGCTACGTGTGGATCAAGCGGTTCATGGAGAAGTACAAGAAGCTCATCTGGATCAACCCCTACCCCAAGGACGCCTGGGGCTACACCGCCTCGACCAATATCATGCGCGAGCTGCTGGAAGACAAGATGTACCCGCTGACGCTGCAAGGCTTGGAAGACGGTATGAAGTTCCTGTCCAAGTAGGTCACCCCGCAGAATCGGCGCGCCTTGGGTTGGCCCAGGCGGCGTTCCGTTCGGAGCGTAGCGACAGCCCGCCAGATATTTGCCGCGCCGATAAACCAAGGGGGCACAGCCTTCGGCCAGTGCCCCTACGGATAGCGTCTAACGCCAGTGCCTCCGTTGCACCTGCTGGCTGCGGCCGCCGCCGAGCAGCAAGCCGATCAGCAGCAACAGGCATTCCACCAGCCAGGCCAACAGCAAGGCACACACCAGGCCCCAGGCGATGGCCTGCGGCGCCAGCAGTACCTGATAACGGTAGGCACTGTAGGTTTCGTCCATCAGTTCGCTATCGGCGGCCGTCGCCAGGTGCCAGACCTGGCCGTACCACGGCTGTTGCATGGCCTGCCACTCCAGTTCGAGGAAACTGGCGCGATCGACCAGGTAGCCCACGCTCTGCGCGTCACTGCGCATGACCGGGTCATCACTGTCCTGATAGTGCGTCACCAACGCCTGCAGATCGCCCTGAAAAAAGCGCCTGGCAGTCTCACGGAAACCCGCCAAGCTCTGCTCTGACTCCAGCCGGTGCGCTTCGACACGTTTGCTGTAGTCCCCGATATACCCCGGTACCTGCACGCCAACCAGCAGGCCCAAGGCAAACAGCGCCAAGCGTAGATAGCTTCTGAACATCGCCCCTCTCCTGATTGCAAATTACCCGTCCGTTCAGTCGCTCATGCCCCGGGCCACACACTCGCCGCCCCGCCACAGCCGCCACTCACCCGGACGATACAGGTTCCAGCATTCGTTATCGGTCAAGGGTTCCGTGGCCAGCACCGTCACCACATCGTTGGGCGTGGTCTCGGCCTGGAAATCCACCCGCACATCGGCATCTTTCAACTGCGCCGGGCCAAAGGGCGCGCGCCGGGTGATGTGTGCCAGCTTGGTCGAGCAGAAGCTGAATAACCAGTCGCCATTGCTGAGCAGGCAGTTGAACACGCCGTGCTTGCGATAGGCCGCACAGGCCGCAACCAGACCGGGCAGGAGCAGCTCCACGGCCACCGGTTCCGGGAAGTCGCGGCGCAGACCATTGAGCAGCTCGCAAAAAGCCGCCTCGCTGTCGGTGTCGCCAATGGGTCGATAGAAGCTTGGCGTCGGTGAAAAACCCGCCAACTGGCCGTTGTGCGCGAAACACCAGTTACGCCCCCAGAGTTCGCGCACGAACGGGTGGGTATTGGCCAGGCAGACCTTGCCGACGTTGGCCTGGCGAATGTGCCCGATCACCACCTCGCTCTTGATCGGGTAACGCTGCACCAGTTGCGCCACCTCCGATTCGCTGCTGGCGCGCGGCTCCTGAAACAGGCGCAGACCGCGCCCTTCATAAAAGCCGATGCCCCAGCCGTCACGATGCGGCCCGGTGTCGCCGCCACGGCGGATCAGCCCGGTAAAACTGAAGACGATGTCGGTGGGCACATTGGCACTCATGCCGAGCAATTCACACATGCTTGCAACTCTCGACTCTGCGCTCAAAGGCGCATGCTGAACGTCTGCACAGACAGGTGCAAGCCATGAACGCTTGCACAGGCGCGTTAAACAATCCGGCAGCGCCCCCTGCTGGGTTATGTGGCGGTTTGATGCTGGACTTTGCTCAGGACAAGCCCCCTACCGCCAGCCTGCGCTTGCCCGATCCAACGGCCACACACCTGCCATGTCCGATGAATTGCAAGTTGCGTAGGGCGATCCGGGCGGCGTTCCGCTCGGAGCACAGCGACAGCCCGCAAGCTTTTGCGCCGCGCCGAAGAAGCATCGGTACACTGCCTGCGGCCCGTAGCGCCCTGCTAATTGCGTGCTGCTGCAGGCTTCACAGCCGGGGTTCCACGCGCAAGTGGCGCGAGTCAGCCTGGGCATAAAGACTCTCGACAGGTTCCTCGTTCTCGCGTTGCATGATTTCGCGCAGGGTCGGCGCGTTCTCGTCATCCGGCTCCGCTTGCGGACCACGGTGACTCTTCCACCAGCGCGCCAGGGGCCAACGAATGGCCACGAACAACAGATACAGGGCGAATGCAATCAGACCGTACATGGACAGATCGGCTACTGCGCGCCAGATACCGTTACCCACATCCAGCAGCAGATCCAGCGCGGTGATGGCAATCGACGGGGCGAGTACCTGTTCATTGGACGGATCGACTACGGTCGGACTGAACAGCAGCACCGCTGCCAGCAAACGCAGGGGCTCGCGCAGATAACGCCACATCCAGCGAGTTATGCGGAACCACACCAGCAGGCAACCCAAGGCAGCGACGACATAGACGCCCCAGGCAAGTAAATAGTCGTTTTCGGTCATAAAGCGCGGATCTCTGAGCATGACGGGGCTGGCCCGTTGATAACCGCAGCGAGTGAGGCTGCATTTTTCAACGGCCTGCTGATGCAGTGCGGCTTATGATAACGGCTTTTCCGTGGTCCGACAGGCTGCTAGCTGCAGACCGTACAGAATTGGAGTCACCAGATGCCGCACGCCCCCATCGCCCGCACCGACAATGCTGCCGACCCTTACCGCTGGTTGGAGCAGCGCGACGCCGAGGAGGTGCTCGAGTACCTCAAGGCGGAAAACACCTACCTGGAAGCCGAGCTAGCGGAGCAACGCGAGCTGCGCGAAGCGCTGTTTCAGGAGATCAAGGGCCGCATCCGCGAGACCGACCTGTCGCTGCCTTCGCCCTGGGGCCCTTGGCTTTACTATCAGCGCACCACCGCTGGTGACGAATACCCGCGCCACTATCGCTGCCCGCGTCCGGCCGATGGCTCGCTCGATGTCGATGAGCACGCCGAACAGCTGCTGCTCGACCCCAACGCCCTGGCAGATGGTGGTTTTATCTCGCTGGGCGCCTTCAGCGTCAGTCAGGATCACCAGCGCCTGGCCTACAGCCTGGATACCAGTGGCGAAGAGGTTTATCAGCTGTTCGTCAAGGAACTGGCCACCGGCGCGATCAGCCAACTGCCCTTCGCCGATTGCGACGGCAGCATGACCTGGGCCAACGACAGCCAGACCCTGTTCTTCGGCGAGCTGGACGACTGCCATCGCCCGCACAAGCTGTACCGCCATCGGCTCGGCAGCGATTCGGCCGAGCAGGTGTTTCACGAGGCCGACGGGCGTTTCTTTCTCAACTGTTACCGCGCCAGCTCCGAGCGCCAACTGGTGGTGCTGCTCAACAGCAAGACCACCAGCGAGGCCTGGGTGCTGGATGCCGATACGCCGGAGGCCGCGTTCCGCTGCCTGGCGCCGCGCGAGGAAGGCCACGAATATTACGTCGACCACGGCAAGGTCGATGGGGGCTGGGCCTGGCTGATCCGCAGCAACCAGAGCGGGATCAACTTCGCCCTGTACTGCGTGAAGGAAGCCAGCGTCGCCGGGCAGACGCCGACCCGCGAGCACTGGAGCGAACTGCGCGGCCATGACCCGCAGCTGATGCTCGAAGGCGTGAGCCTGAACGACAGCGCGCTGACCCTCAGCCTGCGCGAGGGCGGCCTGCCGATCATCGAGGTGCATGCCCAGGGCCAGCAAGCCTACCGGGTGACGCTGCCGGATGCGGCCTACAGCCTGGACGTGCAGGACACCCTGGAGTTTGCCAGCCCGGTGATTCGCCTGCGCTACGAAGCGCTCAACCGCCCGGCGCAAATCCGCCAACTGACGCTCGTCGACGGCGTCCAGCAGGTGCTCAAGGAAACCCCGGTACTGGGTCCGTTCAACGCCGACGATTATGTCAGCCAGCGCCTCTGGGCCACCGCTGCGGACGGCACCCAGGTGCCCATCAGCCTGGTGGCCAAGCGTGACGTATTTGGCCAGCCTGCCCCGCTCTATCTCTATGGCTACGGTGCCTACGGCGAAAGCCTTGACCCCTGGTTCTCCCATGCGCGCTTGAGTCTGCTGGAACGCGGCTTCGTCTTTGCCATCGCCCACGTGCGCGGCGGCGGCGAGCTGGGCGAAGCCTGGTACCGCGCCGGCAAGCTGGAACACAAGCACAACAGCTTCGGCGACTTCATCGCCTGCGCCGAGCACCTGATCGCCAGCGGCTACACCACGGCGGGCCAGCTCGCCATCAGCGGCGGCAGTGCCGGCGGCCTGCTGATCGGCGCGGTGCTCAATCAGCGCCCCGAACTGTTTGCCGCAGCCATCGCCGAGGTGCCCTTCGTCGATGTGCTCAACACCATGCAGAATCCTGACCTGCCGCTGACCGTCACCGAGTACGACGAATGGGGCGATCCGCACGAAGCCGAGGTGTTCGAGCGGATCAAGAGCTACGCCCCCTACGAGAACGTCCAGGCCCAGGCCTATCCGGCAATTCTCGCCGTGGCCGGGTACAACGACAGCCGCGTGCAATATTGGGAGGCGGCCAAGTGGGTGGCCAAGCTGCGGGCCACCAAGACCGATAACCACCTGCTGCTACTGAAGACCGACCTCGACGCCGGCCATGGCGGCATGAGCGGACGCTACCAGGCACTCAAGGATGTGGCGCTGGAGTACGCCTTCCTGCTCAAGGTGTTCGGGTTGGGCTGAAAAAAACACACCCGACTGCGCGCCCTTTCACAGCTTGGTGCCAGCGGCAGTTGGCAAGCATGGGCAGGCCGGCTAACGTCACACTTATCCCGACCCGACGCAGCAGAACCCCATGCCAGACAGCTCTTACCTGATCGATGAAATCCGCGACATGCTGCTCGACTGCGGGCTGTTCAACAGCCTGCAGCCCAGCGAGGTGCTTAGCGCGGCTGGCTATTTCAACATCAGCAGATTTGAGCCGGATGCCATTATCTGCCACGAGGGCGATGCCGGTACCTTCATGTGCATCATCCACTTCGGCGCGGTGTCGATCCGCAAGACCAACTCCAGTGGCGAAACGGTCGAGATTGCCAAGCTGCGCAAAGGTCGCGCCTTTGGCGAAATGGCGGTGCTGGACGGCGAAAGGCGCTCGGCCAGCTGCATCGCCGTCAGCGACTGCACCTTGTTGATCCTGGCCCGGGACTCGCTGGAGAAGATGCTGCAGGAGGCCCCCAAGTCCGCCGCCCAAGTCATCCGCGCCATCGCCGTGGCCATGTCCAGGCGCTTGCGCATGGTCGACGGTCAGTTGGTCGAGCAGCAGATCTAAGCAGCCATAACCACCTTGAGCTCGCCGGAGCCAGGGAATCCCTGGGCCGCGCTAGCGGACTGCGATCCGGGTCACGAGCGTCAGATATGGATGCGCCGTACTCCCAGGCCGCGCAAGAAGAAGCCAACAGCCCTATGATTGCTTCAGGTTGCTCTTCATCATGAATCGCCCCGGGTTTTCTAGACACTCCCCAAGCTTTGGAAATAGCGCTTTTCGAACTCTACCGGTGACAGCTGATTGTTGAAACCATGCCGTCGTTTTGAGTTGTAGAACATCTCGATGTAATCGAATACATCCTGCGGGCATCCTGCCGAGTGCCGTAGATCTTCCGCTTGATCCGTTCCCGCTTCAGCAGCTGGAAGAAACTTTCCGCCACCGCGTTGTCATGACAATTTCCTCGATGGCTCATGCTACCGATTAAGTGGATCATCACTTACTGCCTCGGCTTACGTCGCCAGGCCGCCATTAGCAGCGCATCAATCGCCAGGTCGCTCGTCTGTTGCCGCGACGATGCCCGAGGTGGCTGGGCAGCTGATTTTAATGATGTAGTGGTTGTTTTCGTGTTGCATGAGGAGTCCTCCGCGGGCAGTCGACATAGGCATGGCAATAAACTCGGGCTGAGCGCCGCCGCGCAACGTCAAACAAGACGCTGCAGCGGCTGCCACTCAGAGCAGTCAGGCCATGGCGGTTATAGGCGAATACGATCGCTCTTGGGGTCGTACATCGGTGCCAGCGACACCGTGGCTTCGACCAGCTGATCGTTGATCTCCACCTCGAAGAGCTTGCTGCGCAACAGATCGGCAGTGATGCCCTCCTCCAGCTCGATCACACCTAGACCGACCGCAGCGCCAAGGGTGTGACCAAAAGCACCGGCACGCATGTAACCGCAATATTCGCCATCACAGCGGATCGGTTCCTGGCCATACAGCAGCGGCTCGGCGTCCTTGAGCAGGAACTGCACCAGGCGTTTCTTCAGCGGGCCGCTGGCCTTCTGCGCGACCAACACATCGCGACCGATGAAGTCTTCCTTGTTGAAGTCGACGACAAAACCCAGGCCGACTTCCAGCGGGGTATCGGTGTTGTCGATATCCACGCCAAAATCGCGGTAGCCCTTCTCCAGACGCAGGCTTTCCAGCGCCATCAGACCACCGTGCACCAGCGGAACGCCCTGGCCTTCGATGCCTTCCACCAAGGCGTCATACACGGTGTGGCTGTATTCGGTAGGGATGTACAGCTCGTAACCCAGCTCGCCCATGTAGGTGATACGCACCAGCAGGATGCGCGCATAACCCAGCTCGATCTCGCAACTGGCACGGAATGGCACAGCCTCGGTGGACAGGTCAGCGCCGCTGATGGCTTGCAGCAGCTCACGCGACTTTGGCCCCTGCAAACTCAGCAAGGTGTAGGCCGAAGTCACATCCGTCACCGTGCACTGCTCATCCTCGCCAGTGTGTTGACGCAACCAGCTGGGGGTAATGCGTTGCAGCACATCACCGGTAATCAGCATGTACTCCTGCTCGCCCATACGGGTGATGGTCAGGTCGGAAATGATGCCGCCCTGGGTATTCAGCCACTGGGTATAGATGTTGCGCCCCAGCGGAATCGACACCGAGTTGGCGCAAACGCGATTGAGCACCTTCTCCGCATCGCGGCCCTGCACCATGAATTTACCCATAAAGGATTTGTCGAACAGCGCCACTGCTTCACGGGTGGCTTTGTGCTCGGCGGCAGCCAGGTGGAACCAGGGCTGCCGACCGAAACGGTATTCCACTGCCGGCATCTGCCCGTCCGGAGCAAACCAGTTGGGCATTTCCCAGCCACTGAGTGTGACGAAATAAGCACCACGGGCGGCATAGCGATCGTGCAAGGCCAGGCGCCGGGCGTTACGCGCACTCTTGTGCTTGAAGTTGGGCATCACGCCATGACTGAAGCCATAGCCCAAGACGTCCGGAATCCGCGCGGTGAGAAAGTTGCTGACCGATTCATGGCGTGCCGTGCGCGACAGCATCAGGCCGGTCATATCCTGAGAGGCATTGCCATGCACAATCTGCTCAGCCATCAACAGGCCCATGCCACCGGCCATCAGAATGCCCAGCGAGTTGAGGCCACTGGCCACATACAAACCGTCCACTTCCGGACTTTCGCCCATCAGGAAGCCGCCATCGGGGGTGAAGCTTTCCGGGCCGCAGAAGAAGGTCTTGATCCCTGCTTCATTCATTACCGGATAACGTTTGAAACCGGCCTCCAGGAATGGCGTCATGCGCTCCCAGTCCGGTGGCAGATTCAGCCAGCTGGCATCATCGGCAATGCCTTTGGGGCTCCAGGCCGCGCCGCAGGGCTCGAACAGGCCGAACAACAAGCCGCCGCTTTCTTCGCGCACATAGGTGTAGGTGGCAGGATCTTCAACCACCGGCATATCGGGGTGCGCGCCCTCAATCGTCTCGGTCAGCAAGTAATAATGCTCGGCGGCCTGCAGCGGCACCGAAACGCTGATCTTCGCGCCCAGTTGCCGTGACCACATGCCGGCGGCCAGTATCACGACATCGGCACTGATATCACCCAGATTGGTTTGCACCCCGGTGATACGCTTGTTTCTCACCACGAAGTCGTTGACCTGCACTTTTTCGAAGATGCGCACGCCCTGCATGCGTGCGCCCTTGGCCAGCGACATGGTGACATCGACCGGATTGGCACGACCGTCGGTAGGCGTATAGATCGCAGAAAGCACGCCAGTGTTTTCAATCAGCGGGAACAACTCCTTGACCTCTCGTGGGCCAACCTCGAATTTGTCCACCCCCTGCGAACGGGCAAAATTCATCTCGCGGCGCTGAATTTCCCGGCGTGTTTCGGTTGTTGCCAGATGCAGGTGTCCGATGCGCTTAAAGCCGGTGGAAAGGCCGGTTTCAGCCTCAAGGCTCTCATACAGCTTGCGTGTGTACTGTTGCGCCCAAAGTAGGGTCTCACAGGAAATGCCCGCACCTGTGATCAACCCAGCTGCGTGCCAGGTTGTGCCTGAAGTCAGCTGGTCTCGCTCCAGCAGGACGATATCCGTCCAACCCAACTTGGCTAGGTGATAGGCAATGCTAGTGCCAATAACCCCTCCCCCGACAATGACAGCACGCGCGTGCGAAGGTAATTCAGTGGTCATGGCACCCCCAAACAATGAACAAGTCAAACAATACGTTCATGAACATTACGCCAATATAGTTCATGGGACAAGCACCCACAGGGCGCTTCAATAGACTTGAGCCCTACGCCATAATGGCCACCCCTCTGCGCCCAATGAGTTACGAATGAGCACGCCTGACATTGACTCCATGAGCCTTGCCAAGAGCATCAGAGACCTGCGAACTCGGCAGAAAGTGACGGTCCGTCAACTTGCTGCGCGTATAGATCGATCCATTGGCTTCATCTCCCAAATTGAGCGCGGCCTTTCACAACCCACAGTGGAAGACCTCCACTCCATCAGCCAAGCGCTGGGTGTTACCTACTCATATTTCATCAGCCCGGCACAGCCACCTCAAAAGCAATGGGTTACAAGCCCAGAAGAAAGACGCACTCTCAGTTTCGCTCGTGGCGTCTCAGACCGCGTGATTTCCCCAAACATTTCCAGTCAATTGATCATGCTAGAAACTGTGCTTGAACCTGGGGCAGACTTCGGCGATCGGCAGATTATCGAGAGCACAGAGCAAGGTGGCTATGTGCTGGAGGGAGAGTTGACACTCTGGATTGCGGATGAAGAGGTTGTAGTCTGTGCCGGAGAAGGCTTCCAAATCCCGAGCGGCATTCCCTGCCGTTGCGCCAATAGAAACAAAGGCTTCACCAGAGTGCTTTGGGTTTACAGCTGAGAAAAAGCCAAATCGTACCCACTGCGCATAATCGTCGTCAGCCTGAACCGCGTTGCTCGCCTGATGGCAGCAGAGCTTCACCCTGCCTCTGGCGATCCGCTTCAGCCGCTAAGCGTTGGCCTTTTCGAGGCTGGTGAATTCAGTCGATGCCCTTGTGGCTGCCCGGCATGCCCTGACTGTTTCGCTGGCGCTGCTGCTCCAGCAGCGGCAACTGACCATCGGCTGGAGCCAGGGAACCGCCAGATGGATTGGCCTTGTAGCCCGTTCCGTCGTTGAGCAAGGGTGGATTATTCGGCGCCGGAGTCGGCAGGTTGCGTGGCAGCGACCGGATGAAGGGTTGCGGCGTGGCGGTGCCGGGTGAGCCGGCAGGTCGCTCACGGGGCGTCGACGCTGGATAGTCCCGCGCCTGGATCACGCTGCCGCACAGCACCGTCAGACTCAGCAGTAGCGCACTCGCCACTCGCATCATTCACCTCTATTTTGCAAGACTCCTGGGCATTGGGCTGTGCGCAGTGCCGATTAGTGCCCACCCGCCTGTTTTCGCCGACCATCGGCAGGGCTACACTGTCGGCATTAGTAGTTAGCCACGAGAGCAGTCATGAGCACGGACAAATCACCCTCGCCTACCGCCAAGCTCGACCGCATCCTCGCCGATGCCCAGCGCAGTCGCGAAGAAGGCTACCGGGATAAAGCCCTGAAGATGTACCCGCATGTCTGCGGTCGTTGTGCCCGGGAGTTTTCCGGCAAGCGCCTGAGCGAACTGACCGTGCACCACCGCGATCACAATCACGACAACAACCCACAAGACGGTTCCAACTGGGAGTTGCTGTGCCTGTATTGTCACGATAACGAGCATGCGCGCTACACCGACCAGCAGTACTTCAGCGAAGGCTCGACGTCCAGCCCGCAGGGGCCAAAATCGACCCACAAGGCCTTTGCCGACCTGGCCGCCCTGCTGAAGAGCAAAGACTGAGCGATTGGGACAAAACTCCCGTCTACTGCGGCCGCCTCCAAACGCCCGCTGCTCCTAATACCTCGAGCGATCCGCCATCCGTAGGGTGTTACTCGCCGCAGGCAGTGCACCATTGGTTGTTCGGCGCGGCACAAAAGCTGGCGGGCTGTCGCTGCGCTCCGAGGCCGCCCTACCTCCGAACGGATCGCCGCCCGAGCCGCCCTATGCGCAGGCAGCGCCGCGTGGTTCATCGGCGCGGCACAGATCCGGCGGGCGCTCAGCCAATCGATGCCGTAATCCCATCAGCCCCAGCATGCAGCTTCATCCGATTGCCCTGGCAGCAATGCCGTCAGGCCTTATACTGCCGCCTTTTGCGTAAAGGCCCTGCTTCGTGGCGAACAAACGATACAGCTGCATTGGTTTATTCAACCCGAAATCCCCGGAGAACGTCGGCGCGGTGATGCGCGCCGCCGGTTGCTATGGCGCGGCCTCGGTGTTCTACACCGGCACGCGCTATGAGCATGCCCGCGACTTCGTCACCGACACCAAGAAAGTCTTCCAGGATATTCCGCTGATCGGCATCGATGATCTGCAGAAGATCATCCCGCTGGGCTGCACGCCGGTCGCGGTGGAATTGGTCGAAGGCGCGCGGCCGCTGCCGCAGTACACCCACCCGGACCGGGCGATCTATATCTTCGGCCCGGAAGACGGCTCGCTGAACAAGGAAATACGCGCCTGGTGCGAGGATGTGATCTACATCCCCACCCAGGGCTGCATGAACCTCGCCGCCACGGTCAATGTGGTGCTCTACGACCGCATGGCCAAGGGCAATAACACCAAATCCGGCCCCAAGTTCTAGACGCCCCGACCGAAGCCGGGCGCGCGAACGGCAGATAAGCCCGAGCGGCGCAGAGGCTACTTCAGCAGTTTGCTGTCGAGTACCTTGGACGCCCCGCCCATCACGTTCTCGCTGATCTCGATAAACTCCTTGGTAGTGACCTTGTCCAGGCGCATCAGACCACGGGTTACATCGTCCAGCGAGCGTGGCTCGGTACTGCCCTTGGTCTTTTGACGGATTTCCCGATCCAGTTCCTGCAGCAACAGTACCGCACGCGCAGTCACTGGACCGCTGGCACTGCTGCCACGCAGGCTCTTCACCGGCTTGCTCCAGTCAACCATCTGCTCGCGGACTTTCTGGTAGCGCTCCTCACTCAAGCCACCCGCACGGCGAACCAGCTCGATGGCGTAGTACTCGGCAAGCCCCTCGGTGACCCAGTCGCTACGGTCGCGCGACTGAATGCGGCTGAACACGTGCACCAGTTCATGCACGAGCGAACTGGTGCCGTTTTCACTGACCAGTGGACGATCGGCATGCATGTAATAGGAATTGGTCGCCGACAGGCCGCCACGCCACATCGGGTCGCCAGCCCCCACGATCAGTAGCTTGGCCGGGTCACGCGGGAACACCGCCTGGGCTTCCTTCCAGACGAAGGTCAACAGGGTCAGAATGTCCATGCGGCGCATGCCCTCGCCAATCGGCGCGGCGATGGTCACATCGGTTTCACCAAGCTTGTCACGGCGTGTCCCGATCTTGCCGGCGATGATCCAACCGGTCGGACGATCGAACTTGCGATGCGGGTTGTCGATGCGGAACTTGTTCTTGCCGATCCGCGGCCAGCCGGTCTCGACGCCGCGCCAGCCCTTGGGCAGCTCGAACTGCAGGCGCGCGACCAGTTCGGTCTTGTTCTGCTGACGCAACTGGGCGCTGGGCACCAGGTCGTCGCCGCGCAGCAAGGCCCAGTCTTCGGTCATGCGCGCATCGAAATCGGCATCTCCCCGCGGCTGACTGATGCGTACCCGGTAGGTCAGCTTTGCCACACCTTTGCCTGGCTGCCAGACCCCACGTTCGGGGCTTTCCTGGCTCCACTCGCCGTCGGCACTGAAGTCGCTGTAGTTACCCTTGTCACCCAGATTGAACGACAGGCTGCGCACACGCTCGCCCTTGCCCAGGGTCAGGCTGACTTCGGCCTGATCGCTCTCGGGCAGAAATCGCACGAGGTAATCCAGGTCGACCTTCTGCGCCGCCCAGAGCGGCGTGCATAGGCTCAACAGCAAGGCGGACAACAAGCTACGGCGAATCATCATGATGGGCATTTCCTGGCGGGACGGGTCTGTGCACTGGGTAGACCGGATATGGGCCGGGCAATTCAATGCCAGCTGATCGTTATAGCTGGTTAAACCGCACCCTGCCTCAGCCGGCGCGGAAAATCAGGTGCTCTTCCCAATCATCCTCGGCAACGCTGTTTTCGCTGAGCATGCGCCCGGACTGGGAAATGCGCTGCTGATGCACCTGCTCAGGATCGCCGCAGACCAGGTGATGCCAGAGCAGCAGGTCCTTGCCCTCGCTGACCAGGCGATAGGCGCAGGTCGGCGGCAGCCACTGGAACTGGTCGGCCTGGGCCGGGGTGAGTTGGATGCAATCGGGCACGGTCTTTCGACGATTGCTGTAGTCCGTGCAGCGGCAGCTCTTCAGGTCAAGCAGCTTGCAGGCGATGCGCGTGTAATAGACGCTGCCGTCATCGTCATCCTCGAGTTTTTGCAGGCAGCACAGGCCGCAGCCATCGCACAGCGATTCCCACTCGTCCTGATTGAGTTGCTCGAGGGTTTTGCGTTTCCAGAAGGGTTCGACTTTGGCGGCCATGGCGAGGGTACGGTGTCTGGCGAAAAGGCCGGCAGTCTAGCGCGCGCCTCGCAAGTGGCCAAGGCCGGCGGGCCGAAAGGCAGGCAAACCACCGTCTGCTGGAGGCGCGGCCACGCGGCAAGACTGAGCGCAATCCCATAGCGGACGTTATCCGCTATCGCCGTGGGGCGCATGCCCCCAATGGCTGTGGCAAATGCCGCAAGCCCGAAGGGAACGGGCGCGGCCCGTCTACAGGGACAGTTTGCTGCTGTTGAAGGATGGCCGGCCCGGCGCGCGGCCTGTGGCGACGGGGGAATTCCGCGGCGGATACCATACGCAGGGCTCAATAACCGCGAGCAAAATCCACGGCGCCGCGCAGTTCGCCACCGGCTTGGTAACGCTGCAGATTGTCGATGAACAATTGCACCAGTAGCCGTGGCTCGGTGGGTGCGGAGCTGTGCCCGGTGAGAAGCAGCCGCGGCGCGGTCCAGAACGGATGCCCAGCGGGCAGCGGTTCCTGGCGGCAGACGTCGATCACCGCCCCGGCCAATTGGCCCTGCTGCAGTGCCGCGACCAGGTCGGCATCGACCACTGCCACGCCACGCCCGGCGTTGATCAGCAGCGCGCCGGGCTTGAGCCGGACAAACAGCGCGGCGTCGTAGATATCGCGGGTAGCCGGGGTGTCCGGCAACAGGTTGATCAAGTAATCGGCCTGGCTGGCCAGGCGTGGCAACTGATCGAGCCCGGCTACCTCGACAAAAGGCGTGAGGACGCGCGCACGACTGGCCACCCCGTACAGCTCGATGCCGAATGGGGCGAGAAAGCGTGCCACGCTCTGGCCGATATCGCCGCTGCCGACGATCAGCGCACGGCGTCCAGCCAGGCTCTGCGGCAGGCGGCTGTCCCAATGCTGCTCGACCTGGGCGGCCAGGCGGGCAAATAGCTGACGCTCGTGGGCCAGCAGGTGACAGAGCACGTACTCGGCCATCACCTGGCCGAAGATGCCAACCGCACGACTCAACTGATAGTTGTGCGGCAGATCGGCGGCCAGCAACGGCGTGATGCCGGCCCAGGTCGATTGCAGCCACTGTGGCTGGTGCCCCTGACGCAGCAAGGCGGCGAGCAGATCCGGCTGACCGAGCCAGAGCGGACAACTGCCGGCCCAGCGTGCCAGTTCGAGCGGGTCGGCACTGCCAAATAGCTCGAGTTCGGGCGCCACCTGCTGCAGTAACTTGGCATAGCGGGCATGGGCGATTTCGCCGATCAGGACGCGCATGGCGGTCAAATCGGGTCGTTGCGACGCAGCAATTCGTCCGGCAGATGCTCGATGTATTCATCTTCCGGCGGCGGCATCTGCAGGTGGTAGCCCTGCTTCTCTAGGTTTTCCAACACGGCGTGAATGTCCTCGCGGGCCAGCTTACGCTCCGGCGTGAGCACCATGCTGAAAGCCAGGGTTGGCGGACCGAACGCCGCCAGCAGGCTTTCCGGCACCCGCTCAAGCTCATCGCTTTTCAGCACGTAGAGGTACATCTCGTTTTTGCGCGGGCTTTTGTAGATCGAACAGATGCGTTTCACGCGGATTCTCCTTCAGCAGCCAGGCAATCGAGCAATGCCTGGCCCATCAATTCACGACGCCAGCCGCGCAGCGTGTCCGGCAACCGGTAAGGACCATTGGGGTAGCCGGTTTTCAGCAGGGCTTCGAGGGTTTTCTTGCGCAGCATCAGCTCCGGGGCGATGTTCAGCCGCTCGCCTTCGCGCTGACCGAGGGTGCGCAGCTTCTTCAACAGGCTCGAGGCTTCCAGCGGCAACGGCTCGGGCACCGCTTCGGGCCAATCGGCCGGCGGCGTGGCAGCAGCCTTCTTGATCAGCTGGAGCAGGAACTCGCCGTCCTGACGCACGGTTTTCGGGTGCATGTCGTCGATCCGCGACAGCGCCACCAGGTTGTCCGGCTGAGTGCGGGCCAACGGCCACAGCGAATGTTCGCGGATGATGCGATTGCGCGGCTGATTGCGTGCCCTGGCCTCGCGCTCGCGCCAGATGCAGAGTTCGCGTAGCACCGCCAGTTGCGCGCGGGACAGCTTCCAGGCCAGCTTGGCCTCACGATAGACATCTTCCGGGGCGACTTCACGGCCCAGGTTGGCCACCAGCTCGGCGCCGTCTTCCAGCACCCAGGCATTTTTCTCGGCCGTCAGCTGTTGCTGCAACTGGGTATAGACCTCGGCCAGGTGCAGCACATCCTCGGCGGCGTAACTGACCTGGGTCTCGCTGAGCGGGCGCTGTAGCCAGTCCGAGCGGGTTTCGCCCTTGGGCAGCTCGATGTTCAACACCGCCTGCACCAGGCGCGAATAACCCATGGAGAAGCCGAGGTTGAGGTAGGCGGCAGCCAACTGGGTGTCGAACAAGGCCACAGGCAGGCTGCCGGTCAGACGCAGGAAGACTTCCAGATCCTCGCTGCAGGCATGCAACACCTTGACCACGGCCGGGTCTTGCAGCAAGGCGCTGAACGGCGCCCAGTCGTCGATCAGCAGCGGATCGATCAGGTAGGCGCGCTCACCTTCGCTGACCTGCAGCAGGCCGGCGATCGGATAAAAAGTGTCGACCCGCATAAATTCGGTGTCTACCGCCACGAATGGCAGGCTGCGCCAGCCGGCGCAGTGCTGCGCCAGGCTGGCGTTGTCACGAATCCAGTGAATATCAATAACCACGCGGCTCTCCCATCAAGAATGCCACGCAGTATATATCGCACCGGCCCTTTGCCGGGTATTGCGCGCCCGTAAACCGATACAGGGCCGTGCCGACCTCGCATTGGCAGCGCTTAACTGTGTAATCTGGCCGCCGTTCGCACGCTTCGGCACAAGGAATTAAGCGCAATGAAGAAACTGCTTGGCCTACTCATCCTGCTGGTTGCCGCCCTGGCACTCTACCTGGCCATCACCCCCAGCCCCATCGACCCGCTGGCCTGGGAGGCACCACCGGCGCCGGCCATGACTGGCGTACTGGAACCCAACGACACCCTGATGAAGGCCGAATTGCTCGGTCTCGGCCTGGTCCATGGCCCCGAAGACAGCGCCGTCGATGCCCAGGGCCGACTGTATTCTGGCCTGCATGACGGGCGCATCGTGCGCCTCAAGGCCGACGGCAGCCTGGAGACCTTCGCCGACACCGGCGGCCGCCCACTGGGCATGGACTTCGACGCCAACGGCCAGCTGATCGTTGCCGACGCCCACAAGGGCCTGCTGTCCATCGACCCGCAAGGGCAGCTCAAGGTACTGACCACCGAAGCCGAAGGCGTGCCGTTCAAGTTCACCGACGACCTGGACATCGCCAGCGATGGCACCATCTACTTCAGCGACGCCTCTTCGCGCTTTGAGCAGCCGGACTACCTGCTTGACCTGCTCGAAGCCCGCCCCCATGGCCGCCTGCTCAGCTACAGCCCCCACAGCGGCGAGACCCGCGTACTGCTCAAGGACCTGTACTTCGCCAACGGCGTGGCGCTGTCGGCCAAGGAGGACTTCGTCCTGGTCAACGAAACCTACCGCTATCGCATCAGCCGCTACTGGCTCAAAGGCGAGCAAGCCGGCACGCACGATGTGTTTATCGACAACCTGCCGGGCCTGCCGGACAACCTGCAAGGCGATCGCGCCGGTACCTTCTGGGTCGCCCTGCCGTCGCCGCGCAAGGCCGATGCCGATTTCCTCCACCTGCACCCCTGGCTCAAGGCGCAAATCGCCAAACTGCCTCGCGCGCTCTGGCCGAAGGCGATTCCCTATGGTTTGGCCATTGCCATCAACGAGCAGGGCGAAATCATCCGCAGCCTGCACGACACCAGCGGCACGCACCTGCGCATGGTTACCTCGGTCAAGCCGGTGGGTGATTACCTGTACTTCGGCAGCCTGGATAACGACCGCATCGGTCGGCTGAAGATTCGCTGAATCGCCCAGAAAAAAGCCCGTTGCCGGGTGACCAGCAACGGGCTTGCCAGTGTGCGCCGCCCTTTAGCCGAGCTTTTCGGCTATCCAGATGGTGTGGCGGGTTCCCTTATTGCCGTGGGCATAGACCTTCACTTCTTCAACCTTGAAGCCGGCCCTGCGTACCTTGTCGGCGAACTTGCTGTCGGCGCTGGCCGACCACACGGCCAGTACTCCCTTAGGCCGCAACGCCTGGTGACAACGCTGCAACCCTTGTGCGCTATACAGCCAGCTGTTGCGCTTCTGGGTCAGGCCCTCGGGGCCGTTATCGACATCCAGCATGATCGCGTCATAGCGCTTATCCGCCGTCTTCAGGCTATTGGCGACATCCTCCTGCAACACCCGCGTGCGTGGATCGAGCAGCGGATAGCCGGCTTTGGCGCCCAGCGGGCCGCGGTTCCACTCGACCACCCCCGGCACCAATTCGGCCACCTCCACCTCGGCAGTCTTGCCCAGGTTCTGCAGCGCCGCCGCCAGGGTAAAGCCCATGCCCAGACCACCGATCAACACCCGCGAATCCGGGCGTCCGGCGACTTTTTTGCAGGGAATCGCCGCCAGGGCATCTTCGGAGCCGTGCATGCGCGTGTTCATCAACTGACCGCCATCGCCACCGGCAATCTTGATCACAAAATCCTCGCCATACTCGAACAGGCAGAGCGCCCCGGAGCCATCGGGAATCTGGGCGGTATCGAGCAGTACAAAACGCTTCATGGCTGTCTCATGACTCTGTGAGCTTGAAAGAGGCCGAACGATACAGCAGCCCTCAGACCACGGTAAGCCTGTGCCCGACAATCCCCAGCATAAAACCCAGCAAGGCACCCAGCGATGGCGCCCAATGCTTGTTCAGCTTGGGCTGGGGCGCGATATCTTGAAACACCGAGTAGTGCATGTCACCAGCGGCGAACAGCATGATCGCCGGCACCCACTGTGGAGATTTCGCCAACCACAAATAAGCCGATATGCCGGCCAGCGGTCCAAGCAGCGCCATGAGGGTAAACATCAGCCCTATTCTTGCGCGGCTGGAGCCCGTCGAACCGCGTAGCTACCGGTAGGCATTCAAGCCTTTCGGCAAATTCTGCGGCGCCTTCAAGCTAGCCAGCAGAATCGCGCCAACGGCATGGCAATGCCAGCCAGTAGGGTAAAGGCCACAACGGTAAACAACGAGGGGCACAGACACCTCATCCAATGGGACACATAAAGGGGGGCAAACCCTTAGCCCAAGCCGCCAGGTAATTTTCCTGGTGCATCCACCAGGACCATATCAGGCCTATGGCAAGACTCGCGACTTGCCGCAGCAGATTCTGCATCCTGCATGCGGCGGTTTATCATGCCTCGAATCCGCTATTAATCAGGACGTCCGCCATGCCTATTGCCCAACTGCTCAGCGCCGATCAACTCCAGGCCCGCCTTGGGCAACCCGAACTGGTCATCCTCGATTGCCGCTACGCCCTCGATGACCCGGCCTACGGTCAGCGTAGCTATGCCGATGGGCATATCGCCGGTGCCCAGTTTGCCGATCTTGAGCGCGCGCTGTCCGGTCCGATCCTTAAGGGCATCAGCGGCCGCCATCCGCTACCGGAACCCGCACAACTGCTGGCGCGTCTGCGCGCATGGGGCTTGAACGACAACAGTACGGTGGTGCTGTACGACGACGGCCCCGGTGCCTTCGCCGCCCGCGCCTGGTGGCTGCTGGCCTGGCTGGGCAAGCGCGAGGGCGTCTACTTGCTCGATGGCGGCTTGCAGGCCTGGCGCGAGGCAGGTGGCGCCTTGAGCCAAGCGCTGCCGCAGCCAGCACCCGGCAACTTCGACGGACACGCCGATGCCAGCCTGCTGGTCGACGCCAGTCAGCTGCAGCAACGCCTCGCCGATCCGCAGCTGACGCTGCTCGACGCCCGCGCCCTGCCGCGGTTTCGTGGCGAGGTGGAACCGCTCGATCCGGTTGCCGGGCATATCCCCGGTGCTCGGTGCGCCCCCTTCACCGACAATCTGGACAGTAGCGGACGCTTCCTGCCGGCGGAGCAACTGCGCCAACGCTTCGCCGCGCAACTCGGCGAGCGCCCGGCCAGCGAGCTGGTGGCCTACTGCGGTTCCGGCGTCACCGCGTGCCACAACCTGTTCGCCCTGTGCCTCGCCGGCTACCCGCTGGCGCCGCTGTATGCCGGTTCCTGGAGCGAGTGGATTACCGACCCGACACGGCCGGTAGCGACAGGCGACGAGCAAACACTCAGTCGTTAACCGCCAACCCGGCCACGTACCATCTTCAGCCCCCGTAACCATTGCCAGCTCGACGCGGGCAAGCGCAGCGCTGAACTCATGTAGGAGGCACGACCTCGCGGCGATTCAGGCCGCAGGACCGCCAAGGCCAAAGCCTCGTGCCGAGGTCGGCCCTCCTACAAGAGCAACCGGCAGCGCCAATCCCCTGTAGGTGGCGCGCCCCGCGGCGATGGCGGACACAGTCCGCCCAAATACCCAACGCCTCGCCCCGGTCGGATGCCCGACATGGAAGCCTCGTGCCGAGGTCGCGCTCCCACAAGAGCAGCCGGCATCGTCAACCCCCTGTAGGTGCCACGCCCCGCGGCGATGGCCGATGCAGTCCGCCCATGGATAGGCAAGTAGGAAGAGCGTCGGCAGATTGCCGCTTGCCTGCGGGCTAAGCACCAATCGAAATATAGGTAATAACCGAAAGCATAAAACAATTTAAAAACAGTGTATTACAGGCGAAAGGTCGCACTACACTTGAAATTAAGCGGCTAAACGCGCTTCCGGTGGGGCCTTTCCAAGAACAACCACACGCTGCCACGCGCCCCGGCCCCCACCGGCCATTTTTCGCGAGGGCTATATGGGAATTCCAGCCTGCGAGTTGATCCAGCATGTCATCCGCCCCACTCTGATTTATCTGGGGCGCCATTCACCTGCTGCCGAAGTCCTGCTGGTGGGCGCCGCTGCCTGCCAGTCGGCGCTGGGTTCGGCGCTGAACGCCCAGGGTGGCCATGGCCTCTACCGCATCGCCGAACTGCGCCACCAGCAGCTCTGGGATCATTTCCTGGCGCTCGATCCGGACCTGGCCAGCCAGATCCGCGGGCTGGCCAGCCAGCATGCCTTCCTCGCGGCGCCGCACCTGGAACTGACGGTCAACCTGCGGTACGCCACCGCCATCGCCTGGATGCTGGTCGAGGTAGACCAGGGCGAATTACCCGCCGCGGATGACCTGCTCGGCCTGGCCCGGGTCTGGCGCCGAGTATTTAACCCACAAGGTCACCCGCGTGACTTCATCGAAGCCTGGCAACGCTGCATCGGCAACTTCAGCGCGGTCGCCTGACCAGCCTGACTGCTGGCGATGGTCTGGCACTCTGGCGATTTTCCACAGCGGTTGCTGGATCGCCAGCAAGCTGTCTCCTCCACGCCCCCCTCCCCTCCTCCATTAGTGAGCTGCCCGACTAAACCAGCCAGCACTTTGCGTTACACTCGGGCGGCGACCATAACCATAAAAACCGCGTGACGCAGCCATGACCACACTCTGTACTGTCTTACCCAAACAGCTCCGCCTGTTGCTGGTGGATGACCACCGGATTTTTCTCGACGGCCTGAGTTTGGCCCTTGCCCCACTTTGCCCAGACCTGCAGATACATACCGCGCAGAACGCCAGCGAAGCCGAGGCATGCCTGAGCCAGCACGATTTCGATCTGATTCTCTTGGATTTGCGCCTGCCGGACGTCGCTGGCCTTGAACTGCTGCAGCGCTGGCAGCAGCAAGGACGCATGACTCCGGTGGCGATTCTCAGTGCCAGCGACTCCAACCTGGATGCTCAGGCGGCGCTGGCCGCAGGCGCCCTGGGCTTTATCCCGAAAAGCGCCAACAGCGACGATATACGCCAGGCGGTGACCCGCGTGTTGCTCGGGGAAACCCTGCCGGCGCCGGGTGCCGGCGAAAAACCACAACTCACGCCGCGCCAACTGCAAATCCTCCTGCTGCTGGCAGAAGGCCTGCCGAACAAGGCTATCAGCAGGCAACTGGGCGTGTCCGAAGACACGATAAAAACCCACCTGAAGACCCTGTTTCAGGAGCTCGATGTGCACACCCGCACCGCCTGTGTCAGCACCGCGCGCCAGCGGGGCTGGCTGTAGGGGTAAGCTTTAGCCACGTTTTTGCGAGTGCGCAGCACCCGTCGACGATTCGCCGCCCGACCATGTTTACCGCGGAATGGCCCGGATATGCCTTTTCACTCGCTGCCGACACTCTGTCTCGGTGCCTTTTCGGAAGCTGGCAACAACACTGCCAGAGCCTGCCGCAAACGCGCTGGCAACAGGGGTTTGCCGAGCAGGGTCACGTGTGCGGGCATGCAGCGTTCCTGCAACTCTGGACTGATATCGGCGCTGATCAGCAAGGCTGGCAACATGCGTCCGGCTGCTTCGCGCAAGCACTCGATGGCGCGCAAACCATCTTCACTGGCACCCAACCGGTAGTCGCTGACCAACAACTGCGGCGTCGCCTCTGCCAGGCACGCCAGAGCCTCCTGCAGATCGGCGCAGGCCCAGACCTCGCAACCCCAGCGCTGCAACAGCCCTGACAATGCCTCGCGTCCGGCTTCATCGTCCTCCACCAGCAAGACCCGCCCATGCAGTGCTGCACCGACCGGTTTGGCTGGCTGCCACTCACCCACCGTGGCGCGCGGCAGGCGCAAACTGAAGCGGGCGCCCTGTCCCGGACTGGAATCCAGCTGCAACGGGTGTTCAAGAAGCCTGGCCAGTTGCTGGACGATGGCCAGGCCGAGGCCCAGGCCACGCTCGGCATTGCGCCCGGGGTTGTCCAGCTGGCGGAACTCCTCGAAGATCTGTGCCTGTTCTGCCTGGCTGAGACCACGACCGTCGTCGGCGACTTGCAGCAGCACGTTGCCAGCGTCCTCCTCGGCGCTAAGCGTCACTCGCTGCGCCTGGGCATGGCACAGGGCATTGTTGAGCAGATTGCGCAGCACCCGCTCGAGCAGCAGCGGGTCGCTGCGCACCCACAAATCCGCGCATTGCAGGTCCAGCTCGACCCCCTGCAGTTCGGCTTCGCGGCGGGTTTCGCCACTCAAGCGCTCGAGCAGAGGACGCAAGGCGAACACTTCAAGCTTGGCCTGCACCCCACCGGGCAAGGTCAGGCGGGTGTAGTCCAGCAGCGATTGCAGCAAGCGGCTGAGCTGTTCCACCGAGGTTGCCAGACGCGCACTGACCCGCTGAATATCCGGCTCCCGGCTCTGCTCGAGCAGGTGCTGGGCATACAGCCCCATGGCATTGAGCGGCTGGCGCAGGTCATGACTGGCGGCGGCGAGCAGGCGCAGCTTGCGTGCGTCATCCGCTTCGGCGCGCTGGCGGGCCAGATCGAGTAGGCGCAAATTGAGCCAGGCACCGCGTTGCCCGTGCTCTTGCAGGTAGGCGCCGACACTGCCAATCAGGTTGGCGCAAATCAGGAACTGGCCTTGGTAGGCCCACAGACTGCCCGGCTCGACCAACAACAGGCCAAGCATCAGGAACAGCAGACAGAAACCCCAGGCGGCGAGGCTCACGGCGCGGAACGAGACACCGAGCAGCACATAGCCGAACAACAGGATCAGAAACAACCCGTCGTAGGGCATGTCCACGCCCTGGACCCAGCACAGGTGAATGATCACCGCCACGCAAGCGCCGTTCAGTGCGTAGGCGCCGATGTAGGCGAATAACACCGCGCGCGGCGGACTCTGCGGCCGCCGGCAGTAGACGAAAGCTGCCAGCACCCCGAGGATGCCCAGCGCACGCAAAGGCGCCACCGACAGGCTCACCGTCAGCGGCATCATCAGCAGGTCGAGAGCGGTGTAGATCAACTGGAAGACAATTGCGGTGCTGACGATCAACAGCAAGCGGCGGCCGATACGTTGCACCCGATGCTCGACAAAGCCCTGTTCCAGCTCAGGGACAAAGCACAACCGCCGGTAGCCCCGGCGCTGTTGTGCCAGCAGCAGGCGCTCTTCCTGCTCCAGGTTCATCGCACCCCGCCCGACTGCGCGAGTGATTGCTCAGGCCGCCGCCTGGACTTAAAGCTCGGCTGCTTCGTTGTCCTGCTGTTTGGCGGCGATCGCATCATAGGTGTCGACTCGGTGTTGATCGGCGGAGTTGAACAATCGCTGGCGCAAACGCTGCTGCTCCTGCTGCTGGTCCGCCGGACTCAGGCCATTGCTGTGCAACCTGGCCAGTTGCTCGCGATAAGCGGTATAGCGCTGCTGCCAGTCGCGCTCGTTGCGCTGCTCAAGCAGCAGGCGCTCGACTGTCGACGGATCATAGGACAAAGCCAATGACTGGCGCACCTGTTCCTCGCTCGCCCCCTCATGCCACAGCCGCTCGCTTTGCGCCTGCTGCACCAGGGCTTGCCTCTGGCGTTCCTCACTGGCGCGCATGGCGGCAGGCAATTGTTCGCGCAGGCGCTGCTGGGCATCGGCCTTGCCCTGTTCGCTCAAATCATCGCGAGCCAGCACGTTCAGGCTGTCAAGGGTGTAGCGTGCATAGGCCTCTTCGGCACCAAACAAGGCCTCGACCGCTCCCGCTGAAAAGTGGCTGCGGCGTAGCTGCGCCATGCTGTCGAAAGCCTGCTGCAATACCGCGAGCTGTGCATGCGGCTGAGCTTGCTGTTGTGCGTTCAGCGGCTGCTGCATAAGCGCCAGGCTGGCGCGTTTGTAATCCAGATAGTCACCCAGCAGGTTGATCAACTGGCCCAGCGCTGGCTCCTGCAAGCGTCCAGCGGCGTCAGCCAGCAATACCTCGACCGAGCTATCTAGCCCGTTCTGGTCGACAGCGCTGAGGAAATAATCGAAATAGTCACGCAGCGCCAAATCAAGCTGCAGATTCCCGGCGCTGTCGGACTTCACTCCACCGTCGACCTCGGTGCCGCTCATACTCGGCAAAATCGCCGCTGGCACGGCTTGGTTGACTGCAGTGGGCGCCGGCTGGGGCGGCAAGGGGCTGGCAATGATTGCAGCGACAGCTTGAACCGGGCGGACCGAGTCGGTCTGGACCACCACCGGCTCCGGCCATTGCCAGTAAAGCGTCAGCGCCGCGGCAACGATGGCCAGCACGGTCAGCGAAACCAGGGAGCGAATGGGCAAGGGCATGCGACCTCCAAAGCGGGCTGTCTTGGCCAGCCCGCATACGTGGAAAGGCTCAGACGCCTTTATTCTTCAGACGGTTGGCATGCTGGCGATACAGCGAGACCGGCTCGGTCCAGCCGTGGATGCCAAACAGGTGGTTGATCGCATCGACGTGGTTCATGTGGTAACTGTCGCCGAGCACCTGCCCCAAATAGGTGGAGCAGACACCGACCAGGCCATCGTTCTTCTCGCTGCCGAACGCCAGGCCAGTGATGGCCAGGAACGGGTCGACCGCATCGAAGATGTTGGTATAGGACGAATCTCCGGTCCAGGAGAAGTAGCGGATGTTATACCCGCGTACGTTGTGCACTTCGCTGGACTTGGCGCAGTAGCTGCTGTTGTTGACGCCCCACGGGTGACGGCTGTTGAGCTGCGCAGTGCCGGCGGTGGTCAGGGTTTTCAGTGCATCGATACCGCTTTGCGGATTACTGCTGCCCGACAGCAGGTTGATCATTGCACCCAAGGCGTTGGCCACGGCATTGACGCCACCTTCGATACCGCTGTCAGGCGGAATCACCCCACGCAGTACGTCGGCGACCTTCGAGCCCTTGTTGACGCCATTGATCGAGGTGACGGAGGCAACCAGGTCAGGACGCAAGGAGGCGGCGACCCGCGAGGTTGGCGAACCTTGGCTGTGGCCGATCAGGTTGACCTTACCGCCGTTGGCGCCGGCCCAGGGCACGATCTGTCGGGCCAGTTCGGCGCCGCGCTGCTCACTGTCGTTCAGCGCAGAAACGCTGGCAACATAGACCTTGGCGCCATCGCGCTCAAGGTTCCAGGGGATGGTGTGAAAGTAGTTGATCAGGCCACCGATAGTGTCGAAACCGGTGACACCGTGCACCAGCACGATCGGATACTTGGTTTGAGTGTAACCGGCCTGGGCCTCGACGGCGCCGACCAGGGCCATAGTGGCCAGGGCGGTAGAAATAACACGACGCATGGGTGCCTCCTTATTGTTCTTGTTGGCACGCCGGGAGACTGCGTCCGGCGTACCGACACTTTAAGGAGATGAGAATGACCCGCACATCGCCCAGATGGGTGAAGGACTGATTGGCTGCCGGGCCGGCGACTCAAGGCGCCGAGGCGATGGCCTGTTCGACTGCGGCGATCAACGCCGGATCGTCCGGCTGGATGTGACTGGAGAAACTGGCGATCACCTTGCCCTGACGGTCGACCACGTACTTGGAGAAATTCCAGCGTGGTGCCTGGCTCTGTGCGGTCAGCTCCTTGAACAGAGGAATCGCCTGGGCGCCGATGATCCGCTGGGTTTCGCTCATGCTGAAAGTCACGCCGTAATTGACGTAGCAAACCTTGGCGATTTCCTCGACATCGTCCGACTCCTGTTTGAAGTCGTCCGAGGGCACGCCAAGCACTTCCAAACCTTGTTCCCGGTAGCGCTGATAGAGTGCTTCCAGTCCCTTGAACTGCGGGGTAAAGCCGCAGAAGCTGGCGGTATTGACCACCACCAGAGGCTTGCCGGAAAACTGCTGACACAGGTTGATACTGTCCTTGCTGCGCAGCTTGGGCAGCTCGCCTTGCAGCAGGATCGGGCACTCACCAGCCCAGCTCGGCAGCGCCAGGCTGGTGAGGAAAACTGGCAGGACAAGGGCACGCAACAACATGGGCTGAACCTCGAGCAGAAGCCAAGCGGCAACGCTACTCGCCCACCCTGCGGCAGGCAATCGGCGAAAGGTAAGCGTCTGCAACAAGGTTATTCAAACCAGCGTGCAGCGGATTGTGAAAAAATCTAGGGCCGACGCGAAGCGACAGCGCGCCAGAGACTGTCGCAGCGCGTTATCCAGCGCTAGGCCAGCAGAGGACGCCAGGAGATGACTCGCAGGAGTCAGACCCTCAACACGTCCCGAGGCCCAACTGCATGAATGCCAGCCCACTCTGGCCCCACCCCCACCAAGCCAGAGCCAGCAGCGCGGCGACCAGCATGAGCAAGGCACTGCTCAGCCAATACTCTGTTTTCATGCACCGACTCCAAGGCCTTGCAGACGCGCTACCGGTTGCTCGCGTACCGGCCAGTTCAGCGCCGCAGCGAGCAGGCTGAGGAAGATCGCGATCTGCCAGACCAGATCATAGCTGCCCGTGCGGTCGTACAGGTAACCGCCCAGCCAGCCGCCGAGAAAAGCGCCGATCTGATGGAAAAGAAAGACGATACCCCCCAGCATCGACAGGTTGCGCACGCCAAACATGGTCGCCACCGTGCCGTTGGTCAAGGGCACCGTGGACAGCCACAGCAAGCCCATGGCGATGCCAAAGGCATAGGCGCTCCAGGTGGTCAGCGGGGTCAGGATGAAGGCGCTAATCACCACCGCCCGGGCCAGGTACAGACCCGTCAGCAGGCGCGGCTTGGACATGCGTCCACCGAGCCAGCCAGCAGTGTAGGTGCCGAATACATTGAACAGGCCGACCAGGGCCAGGACCGTGGTGCCGACCAGCGCCGGCAGATGCTGATCGACCAGGTAAGCCGGCAGGTGCACGCCAATAAATACCACCTGGAAGCCGCAGACGAAAAAACCCAGCCCCAGCAACCAGAAGCCAGGATGCACGCAGGCCTCCCGTAAGGCCTCGACCAGGCTTTGCTCGTGGGCCAGAACTGGCGACGGGCTATCCTTGATCATTGCGGCCAGCGGCACGATCAAGGCCACCAGCAACCCCAGGGCGAGCAAGGCGGCGGACCAGCCGAGCCAGCTGATCAAGCCCAGCGTGCCGGGTAGCATGACGAACTGGCCGAGCGAGCCAGCCGCTGCGGCGATGCCCATCGCCATGCTGCGCTTCTCCGCGGGCACGGCACGACCGACCACCCCGAGAATCACCGAGAACGAGGTGCTGGATAGACCGATGCCGATCAGCAAGCCGGCGCTCAGCGACAATGACCAGACCGAGTCGGCCAGGCCCATCAAGACCAGGCCGCAGGCATAGAACACAGCCCCTACTACCACTGTGCGCTGCGCGCCGTAGCGATCGGCCAGGGCCCCGGTGAAGGGCTGGGTCAAGCCCCAGATCAGGTTCTGCAGGGCGATGGCGAAGGCGAACACCTCGCGCCCCCAGCCGAATTCGGCGCTCATCGGCGGCAGGAACAGGCCGAAGCCGTGTCGAATGCCCAACGACAAGGCGAGGATCAATGACCCGCCCAGCAGAATCCAAAGTGTTGCCCGCGACTTCATTCCCTGCACTCTCCATTCCGTTCGATCGACTGCCGTTCTGCAGCCAAATTATCATCCGCACAATGCACGTTCCTGCCCTGCGCTGGCAATCAGACCATCGGCGCTCACCTGCGCCTGGCTTCGATCAGGGCACGGCCTCGAAGACCTGCCCGGCGCGCAGGCGAAAGTAGCCGAGCAAGGGTTGCCGGTAGGCCATAAAGGTATCGGCCGGCAAAGAGCGCTGGTACAGCGCCAGCAGCGCCTGCGGCTCGCCCATCAAGCGGCGCACGGCCTTATCCAGCCGGCGCGCCATCGCCAGCCCCCAGGCGTTGCGCGTGCAGTAGATGCCGCTGAGCTGCAGTTCGGTATTGTCAGCCAAACTGATGCTGCGTAGCGGCTCGAGCAGCAACTCGTCCTGGCTCATCGCCATGAGTACCGGCGGATACTCGAAGGTGAAATCGATGCGCCCGTGGCTGACCATGAACAGCAGATTCTCCCCGCCCCCGGCAATACCGCCGCTGAAGCGTTCCAGGCGCCCCCGCTTCTGCGCCGCCGCCAGCGCGTCACGGATGGCCTCCGGGTAGTTGCGCAGGCTGGCCAGCCCTCCGCGCAGATCGTGGCTGGCCAGCAGGTCGCTCAGGTACAGCTGCTTGCCGCGCCAGGGCAGGCGCGCCAGGCTGTCAGCCCGCACCACCAGTTGCATTGGCGGGGTCACCAGGTAGGGGACGAAGTAGCCCTGGCGGTCGCGCTCGGCCAGGGGCAGGCTGCCATTGGTGCAGAACTCACGGCCGCTGGCCATGGCCTGCTGCATGCGTGGCACGTTGAACAGTTCGTACTGGATGTCCAGGCCAGGCAAATCGGGCTCCAGGAGGAACAGCGACTCCAGCAGGATCCCGGCGTGCGGCTTGCCGTCCTTGAGCTCGACCCCGCCCGGCACCGGCAACAGCCCCCAGGTCAGCGACGCAGCTTGCGCGCCAGCCGCCAGCAGCAGGCCCAGCAACCCGCCCGTGATAGAAGCCCGCCAGGTGCGATCAACCGTCCGAAATTTAATCATGCCGAGAGCATAGGCGATTAGTGAAAATCTCGAGGCAATTCGAGTTCGCCTGCAGACGAATCCAGTCATTTAAAGCGCCAGCACCAGCAATACCCCGCACTCGACCAGCTCCAGCAGCGCACCGGCAGTGTCGCCCGTGGTACCACCCAGGCGCTGCAGCATGACCCGGCGCAGCCAGAGGAACAACAGACCCGCGACCAGCAGGGCCAGTACACCGGTCCAGCCAAACAGCAGCAGCGCCGTGCCATGGGCCGCCAAAACCCAGGGCAGCTGTCGACGCGGCAGCTGCTCGGCCAGGGCCTGGCCCAGGCCACCGGGGCGCACATAGGGTGTGCTCAACAGCAACAGTGGCAGCAGTGTGCGCGCCAGCCAGGGCACCAACAGCAGCACCACTATTTTGCCAGCCTGGAGCAAGACAACCAGGGCGACAAACTTGAGCAACAGCAGCAGCACCAGTACCACCACCGCCATCGGCCCGCTGCGCGGGTCCTTCATGATCGCCAGGGTGCGCTCACGGTCGCCGAAGCCGCCGGCCCAGGCATCGGCACTGTCGGCCAGCCCATCCAGGTGCAGGCCGCCACTCAAGCCCACCCAGATCACCAGCAGCAGCGCCGCTTGCAACAAGGCCGGGGCATCGCCCAGCAGGTAATGCACGCCGAGCAGCAACAGGCCGATCAGCAGGCCCACCACTGGATACCACAGCAGCGAGCGGCCGGTCTCCTGCGCCGAGGGCATCGCCGCCAGGCGCACCGGCAGACGGGTGAGAAATTGCAGGGCGATCAGCAGTGCAGTCATGCCAGCTCCTGCAGGCGGCCGAAGTGGTCCAGTTGCAGGCGCACGCGCTGGGCATGGGCCACCTCGACCTGCAACAGGTCCGCCGGCGGCAGACCGCGGGCGCCGGCCAGCAACAGACGCATCACCCCGCCGTGGGTGACCAACAGCAGGCGCTCACCGGCATGGCGCAACTGCAGGCCCTGCACCGCGCCCAGTACCCGCGCCTCGAAGTCCACCAGCCGCTCGCCGCCAGGCGGAGTAAAGGCATAAGGATCGGCCCAGAAACGGCCCAGGACATCGGCATCGCTGACCATCAACTCGGCGGCGCTGCGCCCTTCCCAGGCGCCGAAGTGCAGCTCCTGCAGCGCCGGTTCCAGGCGCAGCGGCAGGCCGTGCTGCTCGGCCAGTTCCTCGGCGAACCGCGCGCAACGCTGCAGCGGCGAACTGATCAACCGGTCCCAGGGACCAGCCTGCTGCACGGCCGCGCGCAACTGCGCCCAGCCCGTCTCGGTCAGCGCATCGTCGAGGCTGCCACGCAGGCCGCCACCCTGCTCGGTCTCGCCGTGACGCAGCAGTTCCAGGTAGACCGTCATGTCGGGCGCTCCGCCACCGCCGCTTCGGCGAAGGTAGCCATCTGGTTGTGCAGGCTGCAGGCCAGTTGCAGCAGGGGCACGGCCAGCGCCGCCCCGCTGCCCTCACCCAGGCGCAGGCCCAGTTGCAGCAAGGGCTCGGCGTCGAGGGCGTGGAGCACGCGCCGGTGTCCCGGCTCGGCGCCACAGTGGGCGAACAGCAACCAGTCGCGGCAGTCCGGATTGAGGCGCACCGCCGCCAGCGCCGCGACGCTGCAGATGAAGCCGTCGACCAGCACCGGCACCCCCTGCTGGGCGGCGGCCAGGTAGGCGCCGACCAGGGCGAGGATCTCGAAGCCGCCGAGGTGCCGCAGCGCCTCGAACGGCGTCGCGAGCGCCGGCCGGTGCAGGGCCAAGGCCGCGTCGATCACCGCCGCCTTGTGCGCCACACCGGCGCTGTCCAGGCCGGTACCGGGGCCGACCAGCCCGGCCACCGGGCAGTCCAGCAGCCAGCAGACCAGGGCCGTGGCCGCGGTGGTGTTGCCGATGCCCATCTCGCCGCCGATATACAGTTCGACGCCGGCCTGCTGCGCCCGCAGCAAGCTGTCGCGCCCGGCCTGCAGGGCGAGCAGTGCCTGGGCGACGTTCATCGCCGGGCCATCGGCGAAGTTCGCGGTGCCGGCGCCGAGGTGCAGGTGACGCACCCCGGGCAGCTCGCTCAGCGGCAGCGCGGTGCCCAGGTCGATCACCTCCAGGCTTGCGCCCAGTTTGCGCGCCAGCACGCTTATCGCTGCGCCGCCGGCGACGAAGTTGTGCAGCATCTGACCGGTGACCGCCTGGGGAAACGCCGACACGCCCTCGGCGACCACGCCATGGTCACCGGCGAAGATGGCGATCCACAGCTGCTCGACCGCCGGTCGCTCGCGGCCCTGCAGGGCCGCCAATTCCACGGCCAGGCCCTCCAGTTGGCCTAGCGAACCGGCCGGCTTGGTCAACTGCTGCTGGCGCGCCTGGGCCTTGTCGCGAGCGACCCGGTCCGGCACCTTGCACGGCATCTGCCACCAATCCCGGTTCATGGCGCCTCCCCTTTCAACACCAGCGGCAGCCCCGCCACCGTGAACAGCACCCGCTGACAACGCTCGGCCAGGGCCTGGTGCAACCAGCCGGCGGCGTCGACATAGCGACGGGTCAGCTCGCCCAGCGGCACCACACCCAGGCCGGTCTCGTTGCTGACCAGGATGATCCGCCCCGGCAGCCCCGCCAGGCACTCGAGCAGGGCCTCGCGCTCGGCGTCCAGGCGTGCCGTCTGATCCAGCATCAGCAGGTTGCTCAGCCACAGGGTCAGGCAGTCGACCAGCAGGCACCGGCCCGGCGCCGCCTGCTCACGCAGCACCCGGGCCAGTTCCAAGGGCTCCTCCACCAGGGCCCAGTGCGCCGGGCGGCGGGCCTGGTGCTGGGCAATGCGCGCGCTCATTTCGCCGTCCAGCGCCTGGCTGGTGGCGATATAGGTCACCGCCAGCCCGGACTCGCCAGCCAGGCGCTCGGCCAGGCGGCTCTTGCCGGAACGGGCGCCGCCGAGGATCAATTCATGCATGTCGATAACCTATTCAATCCATTGGTTGGCGGATGCTGTTTCGCAGCGGCTCACAGGCCACACAATTCACGCAGCCGGTCGGTATCCAGGTGTGCCTCGACCATGTCCGCCAGGCGTTCGATGTCGCGTTCGCGCAGGGCGTGGTAGTCGACCTGCTGCACCTGCTGCAGCCCGGCCCAGCGCAGCAGCGCGCTGCAGGCCGGGCTCGACTCGAACAGGCCGTGCAGGTAGCTGCCGAGCACCTGACCATCGGCGCTCAGGGCTCCGTCGCCGCGGCCGTCATCCAGCTGCACGGCGGCGGCCTCCAGGGCCGGCCCGCTGCTAACCCCGGCATGGATCTCGTAGCCGCTCACCGCTGCGCCTTCCAGGCACAGGCGGCCCTGCACGTTGCGCAGCTGCTTCTCCGGTTGCAGCACGGTGGCGAAATCCAGCAGGCCAAGGCCCTGACTGTTGCCGGCCACACCCTCCAGCCCGTGGGGGTCGTCGATGCGCGTGCCGAGCATCTGCAGGCCGCCGCAGATGCCCAGCAGCTTGCCGCCATAGCGCAGGTGCCTGTGAATGGCCGCCTCCCAGCCCTGCTCGCGCAGAAACGCCAGGTCGGCGCGCACGCTCTTGGAGCCGGGCAGGATGATCAGATCGGCCGGCGGCATCGGTTGGCCGGGGCCGACGAAGCTCAGTTCGACCTGCGGGTGCAGGCGCAGTGGGTCGAAGTCGGTGTGGTTGCTGATGCGTGGCAGCACCGGTACCACCACCTTGAGGGTCGCGCCGGTCTTGGCGGTCTGGCGCACATCGATGGCGTCCTCGGCTTCCAGGTGGAAATCCATCAGGTACGGCAGCACGCCGAGCACCGGCTTGCCGGTACGCTGCTCCAGCCAGTCCAGGCCCGGTTGCAACAGGGCGATGTCGCCGCGGAAACGGTTGATCACGAAGCCCTGGATGCGCGCCTGCTCACTCTCCGACAGCAGGGCCAGGGTGCCGATCAGGTGGGCGAACACCCCGCCCTTGTCGATGTCGGCGATCAGGAGCACCGGGCAATCCACTGCCTCGGCGAAGCCCATGTTGGCGATGTCGCCGGCGCGCAAGTTGATCTCCGCCGGCGAGCCGGCGCCTTCCACCATCACCACTGGATAGGCCGCAGTGAGGCGTTGGTGAGACTGCAGCACGGCGTCCATCGCCACCCGCTTGTAGTCGTGGTAAGCGGCGGCATCCATGCTGCTGATGGCACGGCCGTGGATGATCACCTGGGCGCCGATGTCGCTGTTGGGCTTGAGCAGCACCGGGTTCATGTCGGTGTGCGGCGCCATACCGGCGGCCTGGGCCTGCACCGCCTGGGCGCGACCGATCTCGCCGCCATCGGCGGTGACCGCGCTATTGAGCGCCATGTTCTGTGGCTTGAACGGCACCACCGCCACGCCCTGGCGCTTGAGCCAGCGGCACAGCGCGGTTACCAGGGTGCTCTTGCCGGCGTCCGAGGTCGTACCTTGAACCATTAGGGTGCTCATGCGGACTCCTTGGCGAATACCTGTAGTGCCTGCTCCAGGCGCAACCAGCCTGGCTCGTCCGGCGGCAGGCCGAAACGCAGGCTGGATGGGCTGTCGAACAGGCGGGTGAGAATGCCGTTACAGGCGAGAAATTCGTGCAGCAGGCTGGCTCTCTGAGTAGCGAGCCACTGGAACAGGGCGCATCCGCCAGTCGCAGCGAAACCGCAGGCGCTGAGCAAGGCGGCCAAACGCAAGCCATCGGCACGCAAGCGCTCGCGTTGCGCTTGCTGACCGGCCTGGTCCTGCAACAGCGCCGTTGCGACTGCCCGACTCGGCCCGCTGACCGCCCAGGGCCCGAGCAGCTCGGCCAACTGATCGAGCAGCGCCGGCTGCGCCAGGACGAAACCCAGACGAATGCCGGCCAAACCGAAGAACTTGCCGAACGAGCGCAGCACGATCAGCCCCGGCAGCTCACTATGCGCCGCCAGGCTGTGCTCGGGCGTGCAATCGATAAAGGCCTCGTCGACCACCAGCCAGCCACCGCGCTCGGCCAGGCGTGCATGCCAGGCCAGCAGTTGCGCGGGCGTGAAACACCGGCCGGTGGGATTGTTCGGGTTGACCAGGAGCAACACGTCGAGGCGCTCCAGGGCACGGTTGACCCCGCCTTCGCTGAGTTCCAGCAGTCGATGGCCTTCGCGCCGCCAGGCGGCGGCATGCTCGGCGTAGGCCGGCGAAACGATGCCGACCCGAGCGTTGCGCCGTAACCGCGGCAGCGCCTGGATCGCCGCCTGGGAACCGGCCACCGGCAGCAGGCGGGCCACCCCGTAATAGTCGCGGGCGGCGCTTTCCAGGCCATCGTCCAGTTCGGGCAGGCGCGTCCAGGCTGAAGCGGGGATACCCGGCAGCACCCAACCATAAGGGGCGATACCGGTGGACAGATCCAGCCAGTCGCGCAACGGAATGGCAAAGTTCAGCGCCGCCGCGCGCAAGCGGCCGCCATGTTCAAGCACGATAAATCCCCCATAGCAGCAGCAACGCCAGCCACAGCAGCACGCCGCCGTAGACCAGATTGAGCGCCCGTTCGATATCCCGCGCCTGCGCCGGCGGGCCCTGGCCCAGTTGCGGGCGCAGGTGTTGTTCGCCGTGATACTCGGCCGCGCCGCCCAGGCTGACGCCGAGGGCACCGGCACCGGCGGCCATCACCGGGCCGGCATTGGGGCTGTCCCACTGCGGCGCCTGCTGGCGCCAGCAACGCAGGGCCAGGGCAGTCTTGCCGAGCAGCGCATAGGTCAGCGCCACCAGCCGCGCCGGCAGGTAATTGAGGCCATCGTCGATCTTCGCCGCGGCCCAGCCGAAGCGCTCGAAGCGTGGATTGCGGTAGCCCCACATGGCGTCCAGGGTATTGCTCAGGCGATAGAGCACCACGCCTGGTGCACCGGCGACGAGAAACCAGAACAACGCGGCGAACACCGCATCCGAGCCGTTTTCCAACACTGACTCGGTACCCGCGCGGGCCACGCCCGTGGCATCCAGTGCGGCGGTGTTGCGGCTGACCATATAGCCGACCCGTTCGCGCGCCAGCTGCAGATCGCCCAGGCGCAGGGCCCGGGCCACCGGCTGGGCATGTTCGCCCAGGCTCTGCAAACCGAGGGCGACATAGAGGGCAAGAACGTCCACCACCCAACCGAATACCGGCACCTGGGCAAGCACGCCGACCAGCAGGGTCAAGGGCAGTACCGCCAAGCACCAGGCGCTGAGCCCATGACTGCGCCAGCCACCGCCGCCAGCGTTGCAGCGCTGTTCGATGCGCTCGGCCATGCGCCCGAAGGCCACCAGCGGATGCCAGCCTTTCGTCTCGCCGAACACGGCGTCCAGGGCTACACCGGCCACGGCAGCTACTATAAGGCTCAAGCACCCGCCTCCGCGCAGCCACGAATCAGTGCGTGCAACTGGCGTACGCCATCGGTCAGGGCGGCCGGGCCGGCCTGGAGGATGTCCGCCGATTTGATTTCAAACAGCTGGCCATTACGCACCGCCGGTATCGTCTGCCAGCCGGGCCGGGCCAGCACCTGCTCAGGGCGAAAGCGCTTACCACACCAGGAACCGACGATCAGATCAGGGGCACGCCGCACCACTTCGAGCGGGTCGGCGATGATGCGCTGCTTGGCGCGCTTGCAGGCTCCCAGCTCGGCGAAGCAGTCCTCGCCACCGGCCAGTTCGATCAACTCGCTGACCCAGCCGATGCCGCTGATCAAGGGCTCGTTCCATTCCTCGAAATACACCCTGGGCCGGCGCGGTAATTGCGCGGCACTGGCGCGAATGCACTCCAGGCCATCCTGCAGCTCGGCGATCAGTCGTTCGGCGCGGTCGTTGGCATGCACCAGGGCGCCTAGGGTTTCGATCATGCGGTAGGTGCCCGCGATGTCACGCTGGTTGAACAGATGCACTTCCAGCCCTTCGCGCGCCAGTTCGGCGGCGATATCGGCCTGCAGGTCGCAGTAGCCCAACACCAGATCCGGCTTCACCGCGAGGATCTTGTCGAGCCGCGCCGTGGTGAAACCACTGACCTTGGGCTTCTCCTTGCGTGCTTGCGGCGGGCGTACGGTAAAGCCGGAAATCCCCGCGATGCGCTCCTGCTCGCCGAGCAGATAGAGGGTTTCGCAAGTCTCGGTAGACAGGCAAACGATGCGTTGCGGGCCTTTCATGGCTGGGTTGCTCCCCAAGAATCTTCATACAATAGAGCCCGCAGCGGGCGCGGCTCCGCCCAGCCCTGCTGCACCAGCATCGGTACGTCATAGAAGGCCGCGACCGGTCCCAGACAGAGCACCGCCAATGGCTTGCTACCGGGCGGCATGCTCAGCAATTCGGCCAGCGCTTGCGGCTCGAACAGGGAGACCCAGCCCATGCCCAGCCCCTCGGCGCGGGCGGCGAGCCAGAGATTCTGGATGGCGCAGGCCATCGACGCCAGGTCCATTTCCGGCAGGGTGCGACGGCCGAACACATGGGCCTCGCGCCTGTCCATCAAGGCCACCACCAGCAATTCGGCACAGTCGCGAATGCCCTCGACCTTGAGCCGCATGAATTCATCGCCGCGCTCGCCCAGGGCTTCGGCCGTATGCAACCGCTCCTGCTCCACCAGTTGCTGAATCGACTCGCGCAGCGCCGGCCGGGTGATGCGAATAAAGCGCCACGGCTGCATCAGGCCGACACTGGGCGCCTGGTGCGCCGCCTCCAACAGGCGCCGCAGCACCTCGGGCTCAACCCGCCCTGGAGAAAAGTGGCGCATGTCGCGCCGCTCGGCAATGGCGCGGTACACCGCTGCGCGCTCCTCAGGACTAAAGGCCTGCTCGCTCATGGCTGCTGGCTCGGGCGGAACAGCGCCGCAGCCGCGACGGGATCGGAGGGTAGATAAAAGTGGATATAGGACGCTGTCAGCCGGCCCAGCCGATAGACCGCCTCGGTAGTGCGTTTGTAGTTCGGACACTCGCCAAGCGCGATTGGCGCAAGCTCGGTGGTCAGCGCCGAGTGGTGGAAAGTGTGGCCACGCAGGCGCCCTTCCGGCAGTTCGACTCCCTGCAGGGCCAGGGCGGTCAGGCGCGGTTGCAGGGTCGCTTGCCCAGCCAACAGGCCGAGCATCTGGCCGCTGCTGCCCTGTTTGTCGGTGAGCTTATTGAGCAGATAAAGCATGCCGCCGCATTCGGCGAGAGTCGGTTTGCCGGCGGCATGGTGTGCGCGGATTGCCTCCGCCATGGCCTGGTTGGCTTGTAACTGCGCCAGGTGCAACTCGGGGTAGCCGCCAGGCAGGTACAGACTGTCGACCTCGGGCAGCACCTGATCGGTCAGCGGCGAGAAGAACTGCAGATCGGCGCCCAGCTCTCCCAGCAGATCCAGATTGGCCTGATAGAGAAAGGCAAAGGCGCTGTCGCGGGCCACGCCGATGCGTACGCCGGACAGCAGGGGCTCGACATTGCGCGGTTCAGGTACGGCGAACTCGACGGGCGGCGGCAGGCTGACATCGGCACTGGCGACCAGGGCGTCGGCAGCGGCATCCAGGCGCGCATCCAGGTCACTCAACTCCTCGGCCTGAATCAGGCCCAGATGACGGCTCGGCAACTCGACCGCGGCGCTGCGTGGCAAGGCGCCATACCAGCGGATAGATTCTGGCAAGGCATCGCGCAATATCTCGCCATGCCGCGCACTGCCAACCCGGTTGCCGAGCACCCCGGAGAACAGTAGATCGGGCTGGAAGCTGGCCAGGCCATGGGCCAGGGCGCCGAAGGTCTGGGCCATGGCCGAGCCGTCGATTACCGCCAGCACCGGCACGCCGAAGCGCCGGGCCAGGTCGGCCGCCGAGGGGGTGCCGTCGAACAGGCCCATCACCCCTTCGATCAGAATCAGATCGGCCTCGCCCGCCGCCTCCCAGAGCAGGCGCCGGCTCTCGGCCTCACCGACCATCCACAAATCGAGCTGATACACAGGCGCACCGCTGGCACGGGCGAGGATCATCGGGTCGAGAAAATCCGGCCCGCACTTGAACACCCGCACTCGCTTGCCCTGGCGGCTATGCAACCGCGCCAGGGCGGCGGTAACCGTGGTCTTGCCCTGGCCCGAGGCCGGGGCGGCGATCAGCAACGCCGGGCAGCTTCTATGGCTCATCGCAGCCTCCCGTCAGCATCGTAGGGTGGATGACGCCTTACCCATCCAGCAGCGACAACGGTGGATGAAAACGGCGTCATCCACCCTACACAGCTGCGATCTTTGCATGCCTTAAGCGGAAGCATCAGAACTCCACGCCTTTCTGCGCTTTGACGCCGGCCTTGAAGGCATGCTTGACCAGGCTCATCTCGGTGACGGTGTCCGCCGCCTCGATCATCCCCGGCAAGGCGCCACGGCCAGTCACCACCACGTGTTGCAGCAGTGGCCGGGCCTCGATGTCGGCGAGCACCGTCTCCAGTTCCAGGTAGCCGTATTTAAGGGCGATATTCAGTTCATCGAGCACCACCAGGCCAATGGCAGGATCACTCAGCAGCTGCGCGGCGACCACCCAGGCCTCACGGGCCTTGTCGATATCGCGCTGGCGGTCCTGTGTTTCCCAGGTAAAGCCCTCGCCCATGACGTGGTAGCTGACCTCGTCGGGGAAACGGCGGAAGAAGCTCTCCTCGCCGGTGCTGGCGGCGCCCTTGATGAACTGCACCACGCCGACCTTGATGCCGTGCCCGAGGGCGCGAGCGACCATGCCGAAGGCCGAGCTGCTCTTGCCCTTGCCGTTGCCGCTATGTACCAGCAGCAGGCCATATTCATCCTGGGCCTGGGCAATTTTCTCGTCGATCAGCGCCTTCTTGCGCGCCATGCGCGCCTTGTGCCGGGCGTCGCGTTCGCTCGACTCGCTCATCAGTTCACTTCCTTGTGCTGGCGCAGGCCGACCGTGCCGCGCATACCGACATAGAGCACCACGGCCAGGCCGACATACAGCGCCAGGTTGCCCAGGTAGCGCGGGTAATAGGCGGCGATGCGCTCGGCCAGCAGGGCCAGGTTCGGCTCCGGGTAGCGCCCGGAGAAGTACAGGAAACCGCCGCCGGACAGCAGGTAGGCGACGAAGGCGCTGAGCGCGACGGTCGCCACCAGCAGCGCCAGGCTGTTCAGGCTATCGCGGTGCCAGCCGGCATACAGGCGGCCACCCAGCCACAGCGCGCCATAGGCCGGCACCAGCAGCCAGTAGGCCGGCGACATGCACCAGTCGCTGACCCCAGCCCACTGGATGGTGGCGAAATCCAGCAGCGAGGCCTCGATGAACAGCGCCGGGAACACCCAGCGCGGCGTCAGCAGCACGCCGGCGAGGAAGAACACCGCCCAAGAGGCGCTGGGCAGGTTGACCGAGGCGAAGTGGTGGCCACGGGTCATGGCCAGCAGCGCCGCCAGGGCGAGGCCGATCAGCAGTTGCATGCGGGGGGACAGCTTGAGCATGGTGGTTCTCCTGGGTAGGGCGCCGGGGTTGGCCCGCCGGCGCCAAATGGGTCAAAGCGCCTGGTAGCGCAGGGTCAGGTAGACTGCCTGGCCGGGCTGGTTATAGCCCTGGGCAGTCTCGTAATCGGCGTCCAGCAGGTTGGCGACGCGGGTCTGCAGGCGCCACTCGGGATCGATGCGGTACTCGCCGCGCAGGTCCAGGGTGGCGTAGCCGGCCAGTTCCTTGGTGTTGGCCAGGTCGTCGTAGCGCTGGCCCTCGGCGTGCAGGCTGGCGCCGAGGTTGAAGGCGCCGAAGCGGCGGTCCAGGTCGAGGTTGAACAGCTGCTTGGCGCGGCGCGCCAGCTCGTTGCCGTCGTTGGCCCCGCCGGAGCGATTCTCCGGTTCCATCAGGCTGTAGTTGGCGTTCCAGTCCCAGCCCAGCAACTGGCTGGCGAGTACCAGTTCCACGCCGCGGATACGCGCCTCATCGACGTTGGCCGGGGCCTTGATGCTGGCGTCGTAGGCGATCAGGTCGTCGATGCGGGTGCGGAAGGCGTTGACTGCCCAGTGGCCCCAGCCGTGCTGCCCGGCCAGGCCGGCCTCCAGGCTGCGCGAGGTTTCCGCGTCCAGGTCCGGATTGCCGTAATTGGGGAAAAACAGCTCGTTGAAGGTCGGCGCCTTGAACGCCGTGCCGTAGCTGAGGGTGGCGCGCAGCCAGTCGGTCAAGGCGTAGCCGTAGCCGAGATTGCCGGTGTCGTGCTGGCCGAACTGCTGGTTGTCGTCGCGGCGCAGCGACAGTTGCCAGTCGTGCGCGCCCTCCTCGCCGAGGTACTGGACGAAGCCGCCAGTGTTGTCGCGCGAGTCCTCGGCGTAGGCGGTGCTGCCATTGACCTCGTCATGCAGGTAGTCGACGCCCAGGGTCAGGGTATGACCGGGCGCCAGGCTCAGGTCGTTCTGCCAGCTGGCGCTGTCGCGGCGGCTGTCGAAGCGCGAGTCGAAGGCGCCATCCAGGTAGCCATCGGACTTGTCCTCGCTGCGCCCGACCTGCAGGGTCACCTGCCAGGACTCGAGCGGGGCGAAACGGGCGCGAGTACCGACCACCCGACTCTCGACATCGGCGTTGGCGCGAAAACCCGCGGTGCCCTTGCTGTTGACCTGGTCGTAATCGTTGTGCCCGCTGGCCTGCAGCAGGTTGGCGTCCAGTTCCAGGCCGCTGTCGAAGCGGTAGCCGGCGCTCAGGCTGGCGGAGAGGTTGCGGTAGCCGTCGGCGTCGTCCTCATAGCCGCGGGTGCCTGCCGACTTGACGTTGATGCCGTCGGTGTCGCTGCTGCTCAGGCCCAAGCTGTACCAGCCTCGATCATTGCCAGCGGAGACCCCGGCGCTGCCGCTGTAGCTGTCGTGGGTGCCGTACCCGGCGGAGAAGAACGGCGTGGCCTCGCCGCTGCGGCCCTTGCGGGTGAAGATCTGGATCACCCCGCCGATGGCTTCCGAGCCATACAGGCTGGAGCGCGGCCCACGCACCACCTCGATTCGCTCGATCAGCTCCAACGGCAGATCCGCCAAGGCCGCGCCCCCAGAGCTGACCGAACCGATCTTGATGCCATCGATAAGCACCAGCACATGGTCGGACTCGCTGCCGCGCATGAACAACGAGGTGTTCTTGCCCGGCCCGCCATTGTTGGCCAGGGACACGCCCGGCACCCGCTTCAGCAGTTCGGGCACGGACGTGGCCTGACTTTGCTCGATCTGTACGCGATCGAAGACCATCACCGCGGCCAGACTCTGCTCAGCGGTCTGCGCGGTACGGGTGGCGGTCACCACCTGGTCTTGCAGATAAGTACGCTCGGCCGCACTGGCCTGGGAAATACTCGAGACGCCACACAGCAGCAACGCTGCCGGCTGTAGAAGGGACTTGCTCTTTGTGCTCATTACGTTGTTGCTCCGTCGCTCTCACCCGAGCGATAGCCAGGAAAGGCATACGGAGAACGAAGACGGATGAACTGCAGGAACGGCGCAGGCCACACGCCTGACAACGCCCTCCGCGATGCCATGGACTGCAGCAGGCCGGTCTCCGGGCTTACGAGCGGTGTTATGCAAACACCTCCAGACGCACCTTCCCATGCTGAAGCACAGTGGTTAAAAAGCGCTGGTTTGACTCGTCTACCGTTGCGGGGGCAGCGTCGGAATGGTTGGCGTGAACACGCACAACGCACCGACTTCCCTGTTTCACCCCTCTAGTCCTGAGGCCTGTTCCATTCATGCGCGCTAATGCGCGGCAGAACGTGGACAGGTCGCAAGGCTGGGGGCACCTGTTGCAAGGCGCGCAGGGTAGAGGCACAAGCCCCTGGCGTCAACGGATAGCCTGTGCATGCTGTTTTTTGCCCAGCATTCCTCGGGACAGGTTCGGGTTCTACCCCCGTCGTTAACTGGTTGCGTCGCGGAGGATCAGCACGCAGTGCGGGGTGCGCTTAGCGGGCAGGAGTCGTAATACTTGCCCGGTTTCAGATCGATCGGGTAGTCCTGGGTCGTGCCCACCGCAGGTCGCCGCCCGATACCCTCGACAGGGTGACACGGCCGAGCCCCTGGCCGCGCGCCCCCAAAATCCTGATCACATGGCACGCTCCAGATCCGCTTCAGCGCTTGCGGCACAGCGTCAGCCCATCGCCCAGCGGCAGCAGCGACAGGTCGAGGCGCTGGTCGTCTTTCAGAGCCAGGTTGAGGGCCTGGATGGCGCGGGTGTCGGCGCTGTCCGGGTTCTGCTCCAGCACCCGGCCGCTCCAAAGGGTGTTGTCGAACAGAATCAGACCGCCCTGGCGCACCAGTCGCAGGGCATGCTCCAGATAGGCCGGGTAGTTGGCTTTATCGGCATCGATGAAGATCAGGTCGAAGCTACCCGCCTGCCCTGCGCGCTCAAGCGCGGCCAGGGTATCCAGGGCCGGCGCCAGGCGTTGTTCGATGCGTTCGCCGAGGCCGGCTTCGCGCCAATAGCGCTCGGCGATGGCATTGTAGTCGCCGGGAAGATCGCAGCAGATCATCCGCCCCTCTGCCCCCATGGCCTGAGCCATGCAGAGAGCGCTGTAGCCGGTGAAGGTGCCGACCTCGAGAAGCCGCCTGGCGCCGGTCAACTGCACCAGCAGCGCCATGAACTGGCCCTGTTCGGGTGCGATTTGCCAGTTGGCATTGGCCAGTTGTGCCGTTTCATCGCGCAGGCGTTTGAGCAACGGCGTTTCGCGCAGGGAGACGTCGAGCAGATAGTGGTAAAGGCTGTCGTCGAGCGTAAGGGTGCGGTTGGTCATTGGGCCCTCCTGAATTATCCACGCGCAGGTGCTGGGAAGAGATGCCATCTCGCCTACCCTGCTTGCGGCTGCAAGGCCTGCGGCATCCACCCTACCCAGCTCTCGTAGCGCCTATGTTGATGCATAAGCCCCAGGCGGTTGCAGCAAAACCAACCACGGGGCGCGCCTCCTACGAAGCCTGCGCTGCTGGCTGAGTCCGCCCGGATGACATCGGGGTGCCTATCGACAACCGAGCCAGATTACAGCCGGGCTAGGGAGATGGTCCTACGCCGTCGTCAGGGATTACCCGCCAGCTCAGGGCTGAATACGCGCTTGGCATTCAGATAGGTGCGCTGCCAGTAGCTGTTACTGAGGCTGTCCAGGCGCACGGTGCCACCGCTGGAAGGCGCATGCACGAAGCGGCCGTCACCGACATAGATACCAGCATGACTGACCTGGCGCCCACCGCTGGTGGCAAAGAACACCAGGTCACCGCTTTGCAGCGCATTACGGCCAACGCCTGGTGCACGCATGCTGATCAGCTCGCGGGTCGTACGCGGCAGCCTGACGCCAGCCGCGTCGCGGTAGACGTAACCGATCAGCCCGCTGCAATCGAAGCCGCCCGCCGGTGTATTGCCGCCATAGCGATAGGGCGTGCCGACCAGCCCGAGGGCGCGAAACAATACGTCCTGGGCGCCACTGTCGACGCTGGCCGCGGGCACATGAACGATTGACTGTGGAGCAGGAGGGCGACCGGCGCAGGCAGTCAGCAGCGAGGCAAGCAGAAGCAGGGCAACACGGGTCGTGAGGTGCATGAGCAAAGCGATCCAGAGCCTGAATGCGCTCTACTGTGCCGACTCAGGAGAAACCGCGCAACCTTTGCGGCTGCGCCGGTAGATCAGGGATGGCGGGCCAGCTGATCGGTCGGGGCCATGGCCAGTGCCCGCTTGGCCTCGATAAAGGTACGGTTCCAATAGCGACTTTCCAGGCTGTCGACCCGCACACCGCCGCTACGGCTGCTGGAGGAGTGAATGAACTGATCGTCCCCCAGGTAAATGCCGGCATGACTGACACGGCCACGGCCGTTGGTGCTGAAGAACAGCAGATCGCCCGGCTCAAGCTCTTCACGGTCGACCAGAGGCGCATCAATCTTGATCATTTCGCGGGTCGAACGCGGCAATTGCATGCCGAGTTCTTCCTTGAACAGGAAGCCGATAAAACCGCTGCAATCGAACCCCGACTTCACCGTGCTGCCACCGTAGCGGTAACGGGTGCCAACCAGCGACAGGCCATGGGACAGAATGCTGTCGGCCAACTGAGGGAGTTCGTAGGCTTTGTCGTCGGAAAAATCGATGACTGCTTCGGCTTCGGCTTCGGCTTCGTCGAGAAGAACCGCACGCTCAACCGTCTTGACCTTCGTCACGGCAATGGTCGCCGGAATTTGCGGCGCATGGCTGGCACAGGCAACCAGAACCAGCGTAAATGCGAGGGGCAAGAGAGGGGCGATTTTTTTCAACATGAGTGCAACGTGCCGTAGTTTCACAAGGGCGCGACTATGCCTTCTATGCCCCTCATTTGCAAATTCTATGGCGCTTGATGTGACTCAGTAGCGCCGGCAAAACATCTAAGGCTCCACGTCGCACATGCACATCGACGACATCGCTCAAGTCACCGCGAGCAGGATTGATCTCGGCGGTGAAACCTCCCGCCTGGTGGGTGCGCAGCAGCGGTTCGACGATATAGGGGAAACTAGCGCTGGTGCCGATGCTGATGGCCACCTCGAAGCCTTTACCCAGTTCGGCATACAGGCTGTTGATCGCCCGCTCCGGGAGCATTTCCTCGAACAGCACCACCGGCGGGCGCAGGATGCCGCCGCACTCCTGGCACCTGGGCGGCAGCGGCCGGCTCAGGTGCTCGGCCAGTTGCGGGTCCTGAGCACCGCAGGACTGGCAATACAGCGGCGCCAGCTGGCCATGGATCTCGATCAGGCGCTCGGACGGACTGCCGGCAGCGCGGTGATAGCCGTCGATATTCTGGGTCAGCACCCAGCACTGGGGTTTCAAGCGCTGCAGCTCGGCGATGGCGTAATGCCCGGCATTGGCCTGGGCGCCGAGACAGGCCTTGCCCAGTTCGGCCAGGTACTTCCAGCATAGGGCTGGATCGCGCTGCAGCATGGGGCCGGAAAGCGCCGTCTCGATCGGCAGGCCTTCGGCAGTCTGGTCGTTGTACAGGCCGCCGATGCCGCGGTAGGTCGGCAAGCCGGAGTCGGCGGACAGCCCGGCGCCGGTGATGATCAGGATGCGTTCGGCCGCAATGATGGCCTCGGCGACACGGGCAATGACCTCATCCATCTCAAGCTCTCCTGCGCAGGGTGGATGAAGCATCAGCCACCCCAGCGGCTCAATGATTGACCGTATACGCCAGCATCATCGACAACTGGCACAGCGGTCGACCACTCTGCGCGTGCCACTGATTGAACGCCGCCTGCACGGCTGCACGGTCTTTCAAGCTGGTCGGCACCTTGTCGATGATGTTCTGCGCCTTGAGCGCGGCGACCATATCATCGGTGGGGATGAAGGTATCCTTGCCGACCATGCGCAAGAAGCGCGGAGCGGACAACCCGCCCAGTTGGCTACCCTGCTTGGCCAGGTATCGCCACAGACCAACGATATCGGTCACTGGCCAGTCGGCGATCAACGCACCGAAGCTGCCTTTTTCCCTGCGCACATCCAGCACGAACTGGGCATTGCGCGGCACGCTCTTGAGCTTGCCCAGATGGCGGATGATGCGCGCATCCTGCATCAGGTTTTCCAGACGCTCAGCGCCCATCAGTACGACTTTTTCCGGATCGAAACCGAAGAATACCTGCTCGAAAACCGGCCACTTGGCATCGACCAGGCTGTGCTTTAGACCGGCGCGGAAGATGCGCAGGCTGATGGTGGAGAGATAACGGTCATCGCTCAGCGCGCGCAACTCGGCATCGCTACGCGGCTGCGGCAAGCGCGCCTCGAGGGCCGCTGCCGAGCCAAAACGGTTCAGGCAATACTCATGGAGCCATTTATAGTCGCGCATCATCCCTCGCCTTTGCTTGGCGCTTTTAGCGCTGTCCTACAGGTTCATCACATTGACGAAACGCGATGCGGCATTTTCGTCGATTCTCAGGTTCTTGAAGTCGAACAGGTTGCGGTCGGCCAACTGCGAGGGCACGACGTTCTGCAACGCGCGGAACATGATCTCGATACGCCCCGGCGATTTGCGCTCCCAGTCCTGGAGCATCTCCTTGACCACCTGACGCTGCAGGTTTTCCTGCGAACCACAGAGGTTGCACGGAATGATCGGGAACTGCCTGAGCTGGCTATAGGCCTCGATATCCGCCTCATTGCAGTAGGCCAGCGGGCGGATCACCACGTTGCGCCCGTCATCGGCACGCAGCTTCGGCGGCATGGCCTTGAGCGTGCCGCCGTAGAACATGTTGAGGAAGAAGGTTTCCAGGATATCGTCGCGGTGATGTCCCAGGGCCATCTTGGTCGCGCCGATCTCGTCGGCAAAGGTGTACAGGGTGCCGCGGCGCAGGCGTGAACACAGCGAACAGGTGGTCTTGCCTTCCGGGATCATCTCCTTGACCACCGAGTAGGTGTCTTTTTCGACGATGTGATACGGCACACCAATGGACTCCAGATAGGCCGGCAACACATGCTCGGGGAAGCCTGGCTGCTTCTGGTCCATATTGACCGCGACTATCTCGAACTCGATCGGCGCGACCTTCTGCATATGCAGCAGCACATCGAGCATGGTGTAGCTGTCCTTGCCCCCGGACAGACAAACCATGACCTTGTCGCCGTTCTCGATCATGTTGAAGTCGGCGATGGCTTCGCCGGCCTGACGACGCAGGCGTTTTTGCAGTTTGTTCTGATTGACCGAGAGGCTACCCATGGTGCGCTGGAATCCGGAGGCTTACTAAAGAGCGGCATTTTACCCAGAAAGCGCGACGCGCCCTACCCCAATCGCGCTGAAATGCTAGGCTCGGGTGATGAACGACGAACTTGACCCCTCTGCCGATCTGGCAGATCAGCTGCACCAGCTGCTGCAGGCTGTTCCCGCCGGGATTGGCGAATACCAGTTGATCCAACAGCTGAAAGATCGCCACTGCACGCACATCCCCCACTTGCCGCTGACCGACTACCTGGTGCTGTTTCGCACCCACTTCCTGGTCTTCAACGCCCTGTACCGCTTGCGCGAGCGGCTATGGAGCGAGCGGCTCGGCTTTGTCCAGATCAACCCGCTGTGTATCCAATTGCTGCCTTACCAGGCTGGCAGTGCCGAACTGAGCGAGCACGACCCGCTGCGCGACTATTACCTGGATCTCAGCCAACTGAGCGATACCGACGAGCGCGATGTGGAAAAGCTGCTGGCCAGCTTCTGGACACGCATGCAAGGCGGCGAAGAAAAACGTGCAGCCCTGGAGCTGTTCGAGCTGAATGAAAGCCAGCAAGTGCTCAATATCGGGCTTATCAAGCATCGCTACAGGCAACTGGTCAGCCTGCATCACCCCGACCGAGGCGGCAGCACCACGCGCCTGCAGTCGATCAACAAAGCCATGGAAATTCTTGAACGCTATTACAGCTGATTTTCAGAGACCAATTTGCTCTAAAGCATGACCCCTCTCGAATGCCAGCCTCTGCCTATACTGCGACATACGGTCGCATAGGTTCGGCCCAGTACCTGATAGCGCTGTCTACGCGCGTCAGGCACTTCGCTGGGGGGCGACCGCATAACAAGAGGAGGTGTCTGGCATGATCCATCACGTTTGGGGGCTCTTCACCCATCCCGATCAGGAATGGCAGGAAATTCGTGGCGAAGAAGAAACCATCAGCCACATGTATCTCACCCACGTACTGGTGCTCGCCGCGATTCCGGCGATCTCGGCCTTCATCGGCACCACCCAGGTTGGCTGGTCCATCGGTGATAGGGCACCGGTAATGCTGACCCAAGCCAGCGCATTGCAAATGACGATCATGACCTACCTGGCGATGCTTGCCGGGGTTGCGGTGATGGGCGCCTTCATTCACTGGATGGCACGTACCTATGACGCCAGCCCCAACCTGACCCGGTGCATCGTGTTCGCCGCCTACACCGCGACGCCCTTGTTTGTCGGCGGCCTGGCGGCACTCTATCCAAATATGTGGCTGGCCATGGTGGTGGGAACACTGGCCATCTGTTACACCGTCTACCTGCTCTACGTGGGCATACCAACCTTCATGAATATCCCCACAGATGAGGGTTTCATGTTCTCCAGTTCGGTACTTGCGGTAGGGTTGGTGGTCCTAGTGGCGATGATCGCCTGCTCGGTGATTCTCTGGGGCCTTGGGGTAGGCCCGGTCTACACCAGCTAGGGCATGGCAGCGAAGACCATACGAAACCACCTTGCGGTGGTTTCGTCGTTTTAGGGCTGCCGTAGCAGTTCGGCTTAGGCATAATCGCGCCGTCATCTTCAGGTTACGCCCATGCCCGAACACATCCACGCCCGCGTCGAATCCTGTTACCAGCAAGCCGAGGCCTTTTTCAAACAACGCTTTGTCCGTGCCGAAGTGAGCTTCAAACTGCGCGGGCAAAAGGCCGGAGTAGCGCACCTGACGGAAAACAAACTGCGCTTCAACCCCCAGCTATATCGGGAAAACCGCGACGACTTCCTCAAGCAGACAGTGGCCCACGAAGTGGCGCACCTGATCGCCCATCAACTGTTTGGCCTGAAGATCCAGCCTCACGGCGAGGAATGGCAACTGATCATGCGTGGCGTCTATGAGTTGCCGCCAAACCGCTGCCATAGCTATGACGTCAAGCGTCGCAAGGTCAGCCGCTTCATCTACCGCTGCAGCTGCCCCCAGGGCGATTTCCCCTTCTCCGCCCAACGTCACGCCCTGGTCGGCAAAGGCCGCCGCTACTTCTGCCGGCGCTGCAAGGTGACCCTGAGCTTTACCGGCGAACAGCGGGTGGAGTGAACGGCGCCCTCTCCTGCAAGTCAATCACGAGTTCCTACGGACCGTTTGCCGCAACAGCCGCCCCACTCCTGGCCGCCCCGCTGCCCGACGACCTGCTGCTGGTAGCGCCGGCGCGACTGGCTGCCGAGCAGCTAACCGGCGCGGAAGTCACGCTTTCCAACCGAAACCGTCGCGGGCCCGCTTCTTCGCCCCTATCCTCAATATGCTGCAGGGGGCCGTCCGCGACATGGGCGGCTGCCAGCGGCGCCTGCCAGAACCATGGCAAGCTGCTGGAGCGGGACTCTATGGGATTGTCGCTGACCTTCGATCACCATGTGGTGAGCGCTGCGCCGGCAGCGGACTTTCTCGATGAATTAGTGCAGACGACTGCAATACGACGAGGTGACATGACAAGCATACAGCGACTGCCGGTCGAAGCCGGCCTGGATGCGGAACGGCAGTTGCTGGAGCAGGTGCATGCCGGCGCCCTCGACTGCGGCCTGCTGTTTTGGCGCCCGCTGGATGCGGCGCTGGTGATGCCGCGCCGACTCAACCGCCTGAGCGGCTTCGCGGCCGCCGAGTCCGCCTGCGTGGCGCAGGGCTGGCCGGTAGCCCTGCGCGACACCGGCGGCGAGCCGGTGCCGCAGTCGCCGGCAGTGCTCAACGTGGCCCTGGCCTACGCCGTGCCGGCGAGCGACGACGAGCAGAAGCGCATCGAGACCGCCTACTTGCGCCTGTGCGAACCGCTGTGCGCCTGGCTGCGCGACCTGGGCCTGGATCCCGGCCTGGGCGAAGTGGACGGCGCCTTCTGCGACGGCCGCTACAATGTCACCCTGGAACAACGCAAACTGGTCGGTACCGCGCAACGCTGGCGTCGGCGGCCAAGTGACAGCCGTCACGTGTGCCTGGCCCATGCTGCCGTGCTGCTGGAGAACCAGCGCCAGTCGATGGTCGAGGCGGTCAATACCTTCTATGCAGGTTGCGAACTGCCGACCCGGTGCCGGGTCGGCAGCCACGTGGCGCTGGACGAGTTGCTCGAGGATGTCTGGCCGGCGACGAATGGCTTGCTGGATTGCTACCGGCAGCAGCTCGGCGCAGCAGGGTTGTCGCTATCCGCGGGCGGATGAGGCACGTACACAACAGGCACGGCCTTGCAAAAATTTGTCCCGCCGTATCCACCATCCGACAGCAATAGCAACCGGATGGCAATGCCGGGCTCAATGCCTCGTTCGCAATCGCCATATTGGACATTGCTCAGCTCAGCGGCTGTACAAATATCAAACGCCGTCGCGGGGTCGCTTCCTCGGCTTCGCGGCAATGCGCGCCTGACGGCAATCGCACGGGACTATTTTCATCAGCTCTCAGCCCAACCTCAGGCCGCTCGATAAAACCCAGGCAGAAAAAAACCCGACACCAGGTCGGGCTTCTCCTCCTCGCGGGTAAAGCCAGTATTTAGACTGGGGCTTTAGCGCGGGACTTGTATTCGCCGGTGCGGGTGTCGATTTCGATCCAGTCGTCGATATTGCAGAAGTCTGCAACCTTGACTTCAGTGCCGTTGCTCAGCTTGGCAGTCTTCATTACCTTGCCGGAAGTGTCGCCACGGGCGGAACCTTCGGTGTAGGTGATCTGGCGAACGATGGTGGTCGGCAGATCGACCGAAACCACTTTGCCTTCGAAGAACACGGCTTCGCAGATATCGGTCATGCCGTCGACGATGTACGGCAGAACGCTTTCCAGGTCGTCCTTGTTCAGCTCGTACTGATTGAACTCATCGTCCATGAAGACGTAGTTTGGCTCGCTGTAATAGGAGTAGGTCACAGCGACGCGATCGAGGATGACCGGCTCGAGCTTGTCGTCGGCCTTGTACACGGTCTCGGTCGAGGAACCCGTCAGCAGGTTGCGCAGCTTCATTTTGACGATAGCGCTGTTACGGCCGGACTTGGTGAACTCGGCCTTCTGGATAAGCCAAGGCTGGCCGTCAATCAGGGCCACACTGTTGGGCTTCATTTCTTGTGCGGTTTTCATACTAATATCCGGATTTGGATGGAGATACGGAATTCTAGGCCGCATATCATAGCCAATTTTGGTAAAACTCTACCAGTGCCTCAGCAAGATCAGCTTGAGAGGCCCGTTGTAGACACCACCGCTCGGCATGCTCAACCAACTCTGGCCACACCTGCAACAGCCCATCCCAGCTCGCCCCCATGGCTGTACCGGCATTCCATGCCCGCCACAGTCCCTCCAGCGCCGCACGCGCGGCAGGCGACAGGCCCTTGGCATAAAGCGCCAAAAATGCCTCGAGCTTGTCCCAGTGGGCGTTCTCCTCTTGCTCATAGATATGCCAGAGCAACGGACGCCCGGCCCACTGCGCGCGGACGAACGAATCTTCACCGCGCACCGCATTGAAGTCACAACTCCAGAGCAGGCGGTCGTACTGTTCCTGCTCGACGAAAGGCAGTACCTGGACGTGCAACCGACCGCGCTGCTGCCGATCGCCGGCAACCAGCGCCGCGCAGCCGAGCCAGGCTTGCAGATCGGCGAGAATGCGCCCTTCCGGCACCAGCAACTGGGTCACCCGGGGTTCCGCCGCCAGAGCCTCCAGCCAACTGGCCAGGGCGCGGTTCTCGTAGGCGAACAACGACACCAGCCGCGCCCCCGCAATCGGCGTCACCCCCAGCCCCTGGAGAAACTGCGCACGCGCCAGGGGATCCGCCTGAAACGCCTGGCGCTGATCGAGCAGATCACGCTCGCGCAGCAAACCTCCACTACCCGTGGTAAAGCCGGGGAAAAAGAAAAATTTCTGCAAGCCATTGGACTGCAAGGACGGCAAACCATGGCAGCCCTCGACCCAGTCCTCGGCGCTGAGGTACTCCAGATTCAGCCACAGTACTTTCTGCGGCCGCGCTGCCATTGCCGCCACATAAGCCGTCGGCAACTCACAGGCAAAAGCCTCGATAACCACATCCGCCGGCTGCACAGGCTGCCAAGGCAGCGGCCACTGACGAACCTCCACACCCTGCCGGAATTGCTGCGCCGCGTGCCGGTCGGCCTGGGGACACAGGCGAGCGAAGGCGCCAAGGTCATCCAGCCACAGGCGTACCGCCACCCCATGCTCGGCCGCCAATTGCTTCGCCAGGCGCCAGGTCACCCCGATATCGCCGTAGTTATCGACAACGCTACAGAAAATGTCCCACTTCACACTCGAGTTTCCCACCATAAAACACGCAGTTTAGCGCCTTAGTGGGCCCAAACAGCAGTGCGAGGACGGAGGCAAAATCGGCATAGGGGACGGCCGCCATAGACCGCCGCCCGCCACACCATCCGGCAGGCGGATCCGCACCGGGCGGTTCAAGAGGTTGAGGTTATGGGCGACGTACCAGCCCACGCTGTCGAACCACGCAATGTTCAACACGCGATTCAGCTCGAGGCGACTGTTGCGCCAACAACGTAGATAACGAGTCACCCTGTGGCACCTAGGGCGGCTTTATTGACCACGCCATTGATCAACGTTCCCGCATTCAGAAAAGCACGAATCAGCCGGATAACCGCCGATCCAAAGTCCGCGCACCTGAGCGATCAATCAAGATGTCATGGTTGACCTGGCCGGAGAACGTTTCCAAGTCAACATCTGACTTCCGGGCTCTCGCACCAACATGGCCTATCTGCCTGGAGTCGGCTTCTCAAGCAGCCTGAGTTATTGCTGGCTGACCCAGAATACTGCGGTGGCTACAACTAACAGAATCAGGACAAAGATCGCCCTGGCGTCGACAACACTATCTCGGCTGTCATATTCGGTATGGTCGGTCATGGGCTACCCTTTTTATTGTGCTTATGAGTGATTCGCTTATGCAGTTAAGCCTAGGTCGCGCGCTTGCTCAAGCGAGGAAGTTATGCTCTTGCCCATCCTTAGCACTCAAAGTTCTTACCATATACTCAAACTTCACTTTTGCGCATAACCCTGAGCTGGTATCTTCCCTCAGCTCCGCTAAGGGGTGCGCGGCCGTGCGCGCAGAATTGCTGTAAGCAGCCTGAAAACAGGACCCTTCATGTACGTATACGACCAGTACGATCAACAAATCATCGAGGACCGCGTCCAGCAGTTCCGTGATCAGACCCGCCGTTTCCTGGCTGGTGAGCTGAGTGGCGAAGAATTCCGTCCGCTGCGCCTGCAAAATGGCCTGTACATTCAGCGCTTTGCACCCATGTTGCGGATCGCCGTGCCCTATGGCCTGCTGTCTTCCAGGCAGGTGCGCATGATGGCCAAGATTGCCCGCGACTACGACAAGGGCTACGCCCATATCAGCACCCGGCAGAACGTGCAGTTCAACTGGCCTGACCTGGAAGACGTACCCGAAATCCTCGCCGAACTGGCTACCGTGCAAATGCATGCGATCCAGACCAGCGGCAACTGTATTCGCAACACCACCACCGACCAGTTCGCTGGCGTGGCCAAGGACGAGATCGTCGATCCGCGCCCCTGGTGTGAAATCATCCGCCAGTGGTCGACCTTCCACCCGGAATTCACCCACCTGCCGCGCAAGTTCAAGATTGCCGTCAATGGCGCCGCCAGTGACCGTGCAGCCATCGAAGTGCATGACATCGGCCTGGAGGCAGTGAACAACGCCGCCGGCGAACTGGGTTTCCGTGTTTCCGTCGGTGGCGGCCTGGGTCGTACTCCGGTGGTTGGCAGCTTCATCAATGAGTTCCTGCCCTGGCAGCATTTGATCAGCTACCTCGACGCCATCTTGCGTGTGTATAACCGCTACGGCCGTCGCGACAACAAGTACAAGGCGCGCATCAAGATTCTGGTCAAGGCGCTGACCCCTGAAGTGTTCGCCGAGCGCGTCAACGCCGAGTGGGCACACCTGAAGGATGGCCCGACCACCCTGACCGAAGCCGAAGTGGCGCGCGTCGCGGCGCATTTCGTCGACCCGGCTTATCAGTCCCTGCACGATCAGAATGCGGCCCTGGCGCAGCTGGATGCCGAGCACCCGGGTTTTGCCCGCTGGCGTCAACGCAATACCTTCGCCCACAAGCAGCCCGGCTATGTCGCTGTCACTCTGTCGCTCAAGCCGACTGGCGTCGCGCCGGGAGATGTCACCGACAAGCAACTCGACACCATCGCCGAACTGGCTGATCGTTACAGCTTCGGCGAGGTGCGCAACAGCCATAACCAGAACATCATCCTCGCCGACGTCGAGCAGACTCAGCTGTTCGGCCTCTGGGGCGAACTGCGGGAACACGGTTTTGCCACACCGAACGTGGGCCTGCTGACCGATATCATCTGCTGCCCGGGTGGCGACTTCTGCTCGCTGGCCAACGCCAAGTCGATCCCGGTGGCCGAAGCCATCCAGCGTCGCTTCGATGACCTGGATTACCTGTTCGACATCGGCGACATCGAGCTGAATATTTCGGGTTGCATGAATGCCTGCGGTCACCACCACGTCGGCCATATTGGCATCCTCGGCGTGGACAAGAAGGGTCAGGAGTTCTATCAGGTGTCCATCGGCGGCAACTCCGGCCGCGATGCCAGCCTGGCGCAGATTCTCGGCCCATCCTTCGCCCAGGATGACATGCCGGATGTGGTCGACAAGATCATCAAGGTCTACATCGAGCAACGCACCGATGAAGAAAGTTTCCTCGACACCTTCCGCCGTATCGGTGTCGCCCCGTTCAAGGAGCGCGTATATGCAGCGAATCATTAAGAACGGCCAGGTGGTCGACGAATCCTGGCATCTGCTGCCCAAGGATACGACTCTCGACGGCCTCAGCAATTGTGACGACCTGATCGTGCCCCTGGCGTTGTGGATCGAACACCCGAGCGCACTCAAGGCCCGCGACGGCGGCCTGGGCGTTTGGCTGGACGCCGGCGAGGAGATTGAGGAAATCGCCGACCAGCTGGATAACTTCCAGGTAATCGCCCTTAACTTTCCGGCCTTCACCGACGGGCGTCACTGCTCCAGCGCTTATTTGCTGCGCACCCGCTATGGCTACAAGGGTGAAGTGCGCGCCATTGGCGATGTGCTGCGTGATCAGCTGTTCGCGTTGAAGCGCTGCGGTTTCGATGCCTTCGCCCTGCGCGAAGACAAGGATCCGCAGGATGCACTGAAAGCCTTCGAGGAGTTCTCCGAGGTGTATCAGGCCTCCAGCGACCAGCCGCAACCGCTGTTTCGCCGCCGCGCCTGATACGCGGAGTCGAGTAGTCGGCGGGGTGACTCCCGCCGTTCCTCGCCCTCACCCGCCCGTACGATTCGCCACGCGATGGCTCGGGCCATACGATTAAGCCAATTGATCGTATCCGCTCCCCGCCCCCCCTGCTGCTTCGCCAGCCGCCTGATTCATCTCAGATGCGCCAGCGTGTCCGCATGGTTCACAATCGTTGTCCGCTGATATCCAGTCGCGTCCCTCGTCGAGCTCCAGACATATCGGCTTGCGCTTGCGCGCAACGCGCCATGCCTGACGCACCCAAGAAAAAACGCGGCCGAGGCCGCGTTGCGAGAGTGATTTGCTGCCGTCAATATCAGGCCACTGCAGCCTGTTGCAAACCTCGCCCGAGGGCTTATCGCAGGTAAACCCGGCGCACGGGAGCACGTGCGCCGAGGAGCTACATCAAACTCAGAAGAAGCCCAACGGGTTGATGTCGTAGCTGATCAGCAGGTTCTTGGTCTGCTGGTAGTGGTCGAGCATCATCTTGTGGGTCTCGCGGCCGACACCGGACTTCTTGTAGCCACCGAAGGCGGCGTGCGCCGGGTACAGGTGGTAGCAGTTGGTCCATACGCGACCGGCCTTGATCGCCCGGCCCATGCGGTAGGCGCGGTTGATGTCACGGGTCCACAGCCCGGCACCCAGGCCGAACTCGGTGTCGTTGGCGATCGCCAGGGCTTCGGCTTCGTCCTTGAAGGTGGTGATACCCACCACCGGGCCGAAGATCTCTTCCTGGAACACGCGCATCTTGTTGTTGCCCTTGAGCAGGGTCGGCTGGATGTAGTAACCGCTGGCCAGGTCGCCTTCCAGGCGTTCCGCCGCGCCGCCGGTGAGCAGTTCGGCGCCCTCTTCCTGGGCGATCTGCAGGTAGCTGAGGATCTTGTCGTACTGCTGCTCGGAGGCCTGGGCGCCGACCATGGTCTCGGTGTCCAGCGGATCGCCGCGCTTGATCACCTGGATCTTCTTCATCACCTCGACCATGAAGGCGTCGTAGATCGACTCCTGCACCAGCGCCCGGGATGGGCAGGTGCACACCTCGCCCTGGTTGAAGAAGGCCAACACCAGACCTTCGGCGGCTTTTTCGATGAAGGCCGGCTCGGCGTTCATGATGTCTTCGAAGAAGATGTTCGGCGACTTGCCGCCCAGTTCCACGGTCGACGGAATGATGTTCTCGGCGGCGCACTTGAGGATGTGCGAACCCACCGGGGTGGAGCCGGTGAAGGCGATCTTGGCGATGCGCTTGCTGGTGGCCAGGGCCTCACCGGCTTCGCGGCCAAAGCCCTGGACCACGTTGAGCACGCCCGGCGGCAACAGGTCGCCGATCAGCTCCATCAGCACGGTGATCGACAGCGGCGTCTGCTCGGCCGGCTTGAGCACGATGCAGTTGCCGGCGGCCAGGGCCGGAGCGAGTTTCCAGGCGGCCATCAGCAGCGGGAAGTTCCACGGAATGATCTGGCCGACCACGCCCAGCGGCTCGTGGAAGTGATAGGCGGCGGTGTGTTCGTCGATCTCGGCGGCGCTGCCTTCCTGGGCGCGGATGCAACCGGCGTAGTAACGGAAGTGGTCGGCGGCCAGGGGCACGTCGGCATTCAGGGTTTCGCGCACGGCCTTGCCGTTGTCCCAGGTTTCGGCCACGGCCAGCAGTTCAAGGTTGGCTTCGATGCGGTCGGCGATCTTCAGCAGCACCAGCGAGCGGTTCTGCACCGAGGTCTTGCCCCAGGCATCGGCGGCGGCGTGGGCGGCGTCCAGGGCCAGCTCGATATCTTCGGCGCTGGAACGGGGAAATTCACCAATTACTGAGGCATCGACCGGGCTGGTGTTGCTGAAGTACATGCCATTGACCGGCGCGACGAACTCGCCACCGATGAAGTTGCCGTAGCGCGGCTTGAGGGTGAGAACAGCGCCTGGCGTGCCGGGTTTAGCGTAAATCATGATGATGACCTCTCTTCTCTTGTCGGAGCCTGCCCCCGGGAACGTGGAACAGGTCATGGTTCGATATTAGGAAGCTGCCGGCTCGACCGGTATGCGCCCATGGCACAGAACATCTCGTCATTTGGTAGTAGGTGCGCAGGTTGTCTATGCCAGGCGTTTACCCGCCCAGTTGGAACTGCCGCTGGAAAATTCAGCGTAGCTGCTTCTGCTAGCGCATGCCGTCGACATCCTGCCAATGCAGCTGCAGAGGCGCGCTGAGCAAGAGCGGCAATCCACACCTGTAGGGTATTGGTAGCCAAAGCTGCATGAGGTTCGATCCTGCATGGATGGCTCTACCTCGCCGCACCTGTGAGTTGTGAAATAACTCTCGTCTACTGCGGTCGCCTGCAAACGCCCTACGCCCCGACCAATGATCTCGAGCGGTCCGCGACTCGCAGGGTTCACCCGCCGCAGGCAGTGCACCATCGATCACCTCCGGCGAGCTGACGCCGCGCCCCGAACAGAGCGTCCCCGGACCGCGCTACGGACAGACCACAGAATCCGGATAAACCTGCGCCCCGTGGAGCGTCACTCGCCGCATGCAGTGCGCCATCGTTCATCGCGCGACACAAATCTGGCGGGATTGCACTTAGCTTCGAGCGTCATGCTGCTGCGCCTTGCCGAGAATGTAGGAGACGGCCTCGCGCAGACGCTCGCTAGACTCACAATCGCTGTGCCTCGGCCCAGGCGAAGGTTTCACATCAACAGAAACGTGCCGAGCACACTTTCCTTTCATTCAAGAGGACAACCAGGCACATCGACCGAGAGACAAAAGGCGTTTACGTTACTGGCCAACTGCGCACTCACCCTTGATTACAATCAACAACCGGACAACTTACTGCACCTATTTAAATCACGCAGCAAACCTACTACCAACTTCCCGTAAAGTTAACCCTAAAGTTCTATTAGTATCCGCCAGCACCTGGCTGTAGCCTCGACTTGCAGCACCGCAAACATTGAACTTACCCCGAAACAGGAGATAGACCATGCAGTGGATAAATCCGGACTTTTGTGACCTGCGCCTGGGCTTCGAAGTCACCGCGTACGTTTACGTGCGCTGAGCCGTTAACCCGGCGGAGCGCCTGCGATGGCGCCTCGCCGCACCAGCCGCGAGGCAGGCCATGACAACCGTTCCGATAGACCTGGCAGACCGTTTCGAAATTCGCCCACCCTTCATGTTCCGCTGGGAACACTCGCAACACGCCCATGTTCTTCTGTACCCGGAAGGCATCGTCAAATTGAATAAAACTGGCGGCGATATTCTCAACTACTGCGATGGCCACACTGACGTAGCCGAAGTAATCGAGAAACTTGGCGCACTGTATGAAGTGGCTGATGCGAATGTTATTCGCAATGGCGTCCTGCGTTTTCTGGAGGTGTCCCGTGGCAAAGGCTGGATCCGAATTAAGACTTGATGGCAATGGCAGCCCGGTCTGGTTATTACTGGAATTAACCTACCAGTGCCCACTGCAGTGTGTGTTCTGCAGTAATCCGCGCAACTTTGCCGACTATCGCCGCAATGAATTGAGCACGGCCGAATGGATCGACGTGATGCGCCAGGCCCGCGCGCTCGGCGCCATGCAGATCGGTTTTTCCGGCGGCGAACCGACGTTGCGCAAGGATCTGGAAATCCTGGTGGCCGAAGCCGATCGCCTGGGCTACTACACCAACCTGATCACCTCCGGCATCGGCCTCACCGAGGCCCGCCTGCGGGCACTCAAGGACACCGGCCTGCGGCATATCCAGCTCGGTTTCCAGTCCACCGACCGGGTCACGGCGCAACAACTGGCCGGCGTCGACTGCCTGGAGCGCAAACTCGGCATGGCCCGCGCGATCAAGGCGCATGGCTTCCCGATGGTGCTCAACGTGCCCATCACCCGGCAGAACATCGGCCAGATTGCGCAGATCATCGACTTCGCCGTCGAACTCGGGGTCGACTATATGGAACTGGCCAACGTGCAGTACTACAACTGGGCGCTGCTCAATCGCGAGCAATTGATGCCGACCCGTGAGGAACTGCAACGCGCCGAGGCCCAGGTGCAAGAGGCCCGTGAGCGCCTGGGCGATCGCCTGACCATATTCTTTGTCATCCCCGACTATTACGAAGGCCGGCCCAAGGCCTGCATGAACGGCTGGGGCGCCATCCACCTGACTATCGCGCCCAACGGCGATGTGCTGCCCTGCTCCCAGGCCAGCAGTTTCAAACATCTGACCTTCCCCAACGTGCGCCAGCAGCCCCTGGGTGAGATCTGGCACGACTCGCCGGTGTTCAACCTGTATCGCGGCGATGCCTGGATGCCAGAGCTGTGCCGCAGTTGCGACGACAAGGAAAACGACTTTGGCGGCTGCCGCTGTCAGGCGCTGTTGCTCACCGGCTCCGGCGACAACACCGATCCGGCGTGCAGCAAGTCGCCGCATCACCAGCTGATCAAGCAGGCGGTGGCTCTGGCGCAGCAGGTGCCGCGCCCGACGGGCTCGCTGATCCCGAGGCTCGCCAGTCAGGGGGTGAACGTTGAAACTACCTCATGATTCCTTCGCCGGCACCCTCGGCGCCGGCCTCGCGCTGACCCTGGGCTGTTACTTATTGCTCAGGTTCTGGCTGGTGCTATAGGAGTTGACCATGAGCATCATCGACCTGCTGGCTCGCTACGCCCACCTGCTGTTCGCCCTGGTCTGGGTCGGCCACAACTATGCCAGTTTCATCCAGAACCCCAGGTTCGTGGCGCTGCAGAACGGCATCGACACCCTGACCCTGAACCGCGACCTGGAGCAACGGATGAAGCGCGAACATGGGATCTTTCGCTACGCCTCACTGGTGGTCTGGCTCTCCGGCCTGCTGATGCTCTGGCAACGCGGCTGGCTGGTGGACGCCCTGTTGCTGCAAGGCCCGCTGGCGGTGATCGGCCTCGGTGCCTGGATCGGCACCCTGATGCTGCTCAATCTGTGGCTGGTGCTCTGGCCGCATCAGAAGAAGCTGCTGGGGTTCGTCCCGGCCAGCCTCGAGGAGCGGGTACGCTGCTCGCGGATCACCTTCCTGTCCTCGCGCAGCAACACCATCCTGTCGATACCCCTGCTATTCCTGATGGCGGCTGGCGGTCATGGCCTGCATCTGTTTTCCTGACGGCGCGCCAGCGGCCCACAGCGGCGAGCGCTACAACTTCGCCGCCGGGCCGGCGATGCTGCCGCCTGAGGTGCTCGCGCAGATCCAGCACGAGCTGCCGGACTGGCAAGGCAGCGGCCTGTCCGTGCTGGAGCAGCCGTTCACCGGCGCACCCTTCAAAGGTCTGATGCAGCAGGCCGATCAGGACCTGCACGAACTGCTGGGGATACCGCCGAACTACCGCGTGCTGTTCATGCATGGCGGCGCCTCCTGCCAGTTCGGCTTGCTGCCCCTGAACCTGCTCGCGCCCGGCCAGTCGGCCGACTACCTGGAGACGGGTTACTGGGCGTCCAAAGCGATCGCCGAAGCCCGCCGCCATGCGCCACTGAACATGGTCGCCAGCGGTGCCGGTGACGGCTTCAGCGCCATTGCGCCGGTCCATGAGTGGCGCTTGAACCCACAGGCCGGCTATTGCCATATCACCAGCAACGAGACCGCCAACGGCCTGCAGCTGCGGCATTTCCCCGAATTGTCGGTACCGCTGGTGGCGGACATGAGCTCGGACTTTCTCACCCGCCCGCTACCGGTCGAACGCTTCGGCCTGATCTACGCCAGCGCGCAGAAGAACCTCGGCGTGGCCGGCCTGTGTTTGCTGATCGTCCGCGACGACCTGCTCAAGGCGCCGCGCGCCGGGCTGCCGTCGCCGTTCAGCTACGCCCTGCAGGCCGAACAGCAGAGCCGCCTGTGCACCCCGCCGACCTTCGCCCTCTATTGCGCCGCCTTGATGCTGCGCTGGATTCGCCAGCAGGGCGGACTCAAGGCCATGGCCCGCGCCGGCCTGGCCAAGAGCCGGTTGCTCTATCAATACGTCGACGCCAGCGACCTCTACCATTGCCGCCAGCGGCCGGCGGACCGCTCGGCGGTCAATGTCTGCTTTCAATTGCGCGACCAGCACCTGCTCGCGCTGTTTTTGCGCCAAGCCGAGCAGACCGGCCTGCTCAACCTGCAGGGCCACGCGGCCAGCGGTGGCGTGCGCGCCAGCCTGTATAACGCCATGCCGCTGGCAGGTGTCGAGCGCCTACTGGCGTTCATGCACGACTTTGCACGCCGGCATGGCTGATGCCACACAGCGCATCGGCCATAGGCTGGCCCTGCAGCTGGCCTGCCTCGCCGCCCGCTGCCTGACGGCGCCCGCCTTCGAGCGCCGCGTCGAGGTGATGGGCCTGCATTTCGCGGCACCGCTGGGCATCGCCGCCGGCTTCGACCGGTTTGGCCGGCTCGCCCGGCAGGCTGGAGCTCTGGGTTTCGGCTTCAATGAAATCGGCAGCATCGATCTCGCCGCGACGACCCGGCTGTCTGCGCGGGCGCTCACGTCTGGGACGGCGCGACTGGGGATCAACCTCAGCCTGGACTCGGACATTACCCTCACTGCGCTGCGCGCCGGCCTGGCCCGCGCCTGGCCGCTGGCCGACTACCTGACGCTCAACCTGATCGATCCGCGCGGTGCGGCACTGCTCGGCATCGAGCAGCGTGCGCGGCTACGCCTGCTGCTGGCGGCGGCGCGCATCGAGCAGCAGCGCCTGAACCGGTGCGAACGCCGCGTACCGCTGGTGGTCAAACTGCGCTGCCTGCCCGACGAGGTGCCTCTGGAGTTGACCGAACTGCTGCTGGAATTGGGCTACGACGGCCTGCTCGTCGCCCATGATCCCGGCCCACCAGCGACCCGCCAGCGCTACCACGCCTGGCAGAACGAGGTCCGCCAGGCGCAGGCCTGCGCACAGGTCGAGCAATTGCGGCGCTTGTGCGCTGGGCAGATGGCGTTGATGTCGGTCGGCGGCATCCAGACCGCCGCACACCTCCAGGCCCGGCTTGCCGCCGGAGCCGAACTGGTGCAGGTGCACAGCGTCCTGCTGCATGACTGGCCCTGGAATGTGCAGCGCCTGCTCGACGGCGGCAAACCTGCGTAGGCTCTAGGCAAGAGCGAAAACCTGGACGACAGAAAGCACAAGGCCGGCTAAAAGCCGGCCTTGTGCATCATTGGTGTTTCAGGAGTAACCGATCAGTGCTTGGCTACCAGATCCTTCGGCAGCTTGAAGGTCCAGAGCATGCCGCCCTGGTTGAAGTCCTTCACCCGCTTGGCCACTTCGCCGCCCCACAGCGGCACCGCGCCGCCCCAGCCGGAAAGTACGGAGACATACTGCTCGCCGTCCATTTCCCAGGTAACTGGCGAGCCGAGCACGCCGGAACCAGTCTGGAATTCCCAGACATTTTCGCCGGTCTTGGCGTTGAAGGCCTTGAGGAAGCCCTCAGGCGTACCGGTGAACACCAGGTTGCCCTTGGTGGTCATCACACCGCCCCACAGCGGCGCGTAGTTCTTCTGGCGCCAGACTTCTTTGCCAGTTTTCGGGTCGATGGCACGCAATACGCCGATGTAATCCTCGTTCAGCGGACGGATGGTGAAACCTGCGCCGAGGTAAGCCGCGCCCTTCTTATAGGCGATGCCTTCGTTCCAGATGTCCATGCCCCACTCATTCGACGGCACGTAGAACAGCCCGGTGTCCTTGCTGTAGGCCATTGGCATCCAGTTCTTCGCGCCGAGGAAGGCCGGTGCGGAGAACACGCTGCTGCCCTTGTCGGCAGTACCCGGCGCGCCCGGACGGTTGCTGTCGTCGTAGATTGGCCGGCCATTCTTGTCCAGGCCCTTGGCCCAGGTGATCTTGTCAACGAACGGGAAGCCGCGGATGAACTTGCCATTGGTGCGGTCGAGTACGTAGAAGAAGCCGTTACGGTCCGCGGTAGCCGCGGCCTTGATGGTCTTGCCGCCGTCCTGGTAGTTGAAGGACACCAGCTCGTTGACGCCATCGAAGTCCCAGCCGTCATGCGGGGTGGTCTGGAAGTGCCAGGTGATGGTGCCGTCGTCCGGGTTCAGGGCCAGGCGCGAGGACGAGTAGAGGTTGTCGCCAGGACGCAGGTGCGAGTTCCAAGGTGCCGGGTTACCGGTACCGAACAGCAGCAGGTTGGTTTCCGGGTCGTAGTAGCCGCCCAGCCAAGGCGCCGCGCCGCCGGTCTTCCACAGGTCGCCCGGCCAGGTCTTGCCGGCTTCGCCGCCGGAAATGCCGTTCTCGATCTTCTTGCCGTCCTTGTAGATGTAGCCCATATGACCTTCGACGGTCGGCCGGCTCCACAGCAGTTCGCCGTTCTTCGGGTCATAGGCTTCGATCTTGCCGACCACGCCGAATTCGCCACCGGAGACGCCGGTAATCAGCTTGCCGTTGACCACCAGCGGCGCCGCGGTGATCGAGTAGCCGGCCTTGTGGTCGGCGACGTTCTTGCGCCACACCACCTTGCCGGTGTCCTTGTTCAAGGCGACCAGCTTGGCATCGAGGGTACCGAAGATCACCAGGTCGCCGTACAACGCCACGCCACGGTTGATCACGTCGCAGCATGGGCGGATGTCGTCTGGCAGGCGCGCATCGTACTGCCACAATTCCTTGCCGGTGCGCGCATCCACGGCAAACACCCGCGAGTAGGAGGCAGTGACGTACATCACGCCGTCCTTGATCATCGGCTGGGCTTGCTGGCCGCGCTGCTTCTCGCCACCGAAGGACATGGTCCAGACCGGACGCAGATCTTTGATGTTGTCGGTATTGAGGATGTCCAGGGTGCTATAGCGCTGACCTTGCAGGCCCATGCCGTTGGTCACGATCTGGTCAGTGGTATTTACGTCGTTGAGGATTTCCTGATCGGTGACCGCCCACGCCGAAACGGCAGGGAGGAGCATGGCGGCGCACAGTGCACTCAGCACGAAGGGCTTGCGTAGACCGGAGTGTTTCATTGCGGTTACCTCTGCGGGTTAATTGTTATCCCCGGGAAGTTCTCCCGGTCTGGCGCTAATTCTTCGCCGCAGGGCCTCACACAACAATTGCACGCAGTACCGATTTAACTACTCCCTTGGTAGCAATACCCACAGGGAGAAAACGGATCCATTCGGGCAACCGGCCCGGGGATCGACTCAGCGTTGGCAGCAGACCTGACTCTGGCATCAGCCGGCCATGAAAGTCCTGAAAAACCCTGCCAGGCAAGCCAGTCACGGACTGGCGACAGAGCAAGAGCACGCGATGAGCAGCGAATTGCAGGTTGTAGATATTGGCAAGGCCGTGATCAAGCGCGCCCTGATCACCACTCAGTAGAGGGCATGATGGCGGACGGCAGCACCTTCATCTCCTTCTACGCTCACGGCAAGCCGTTCCAGAGCGTGATCGGCAGCGACCGGGTAATCAATGGCTGGAATCAGGGTCGGATGGGCTGGCAGCAAACGCAAGCTGCTCATACCGGCGCACCTGGGCTATGCCGAGAGTCAGGCCGGCGAACATATCAAGCCGCACTCCAACCTGATCATCGAGATTGAACTGCTGGAAGTGCTGACGCGAAACGATTGATCACTGACCGGATCAGGCACCTCAGTCTTTGGCTGACACCCGCCCCATGACTGCCAGCCCTGCGGCCAGCATTGGCCGTGGGGCGCGCCTGCCATGAACCCAGGAATGGCTCAATAGGGTAGATAAACCCATAAACTGTCCAGTTCACTACGCAGCCAATAGCCGCACGGGCGCGCACTTTGGCCAGAACCGACTAAATCTCCCAGCGCAATGCTTGCCCTTCGCGCCCGGAGTCAAGCGTATTAGCCATGGCCAAACCCTCGAACTCAACCAATGGCATCGGCCGTCCAAACAGATAGCCCTGGTAACGCTGACAGCCGGTATCCCGCAAGGTCGAGAGCTGCGCCTCGGTCTCCACGCCCTCGGCAATCACCTCCAGTTCGAGGCTGATTGCCAAGGCGCAGATGGCCCGGATGATCGCCAGGCTGCTGCCATCCTCCGGCAACTTGCGCACGAAGGACTGGTCGATCTTCAGTTGATCCAGCGGCAACTGCTGCAGGTAGGCCATCGACGAATAGCCAGTACCGAAGTCGTCAATCGAGAAGCGAATGCCATGGCTCTTCAACGCCAACATACGGGCACTGGCGCCTGGCAGATCGTCGAGCAGCAGCGATTCGGTCAGTTCCAGCTTAAGCCGCCCCGGATTGGCACCCGTTTCCTGCAGTAGATCCAGCAAACGCTCGACAAAATCTACCTGGTAGAGCAAGCGAGCACTGATGTTCACCGCCAGGCTGAGCCGCTCCAGGGCCGGTTGCTGTCGCCACAAGGCCAATAACTCGCAGGCACCGCGCAGCATCTGGAAGTCCAGCCGCTCGACCAGGCCGGCGCGCTCGGCCACCTCGATAAAGGTCGCTGGCCCTAGCAGGCCGCGCAGCGGATGCTGCCAGCGCGCCAGCACTTCTGCCCCCAGAAGGCCATGGGCTTCGTCCACCTGTGGCTGCAGATAGCCAATGAACTCCCCCGCCAGAAGACCGTGGTCAATTTCCTCCTCGAGGCGCAAGCGCGTACTGACCACGTCCTGCATTACTGGATCGAAGAAACGCACGGCGCTCTTGCCCGCAGCCTTAGCCTCGTACATCGACAAGTCGGCGCGCATCATCAGCTCTTCACAACTGCAAGACTCATCGCTGAACAACACCACACCGACACTGACGCTGCTGCGCAGCTCCGCAGTGCCGACCCGATAAGGCGCGGCGAGCGCCGCCAGCACCTTTTCAGCTGTTTTTTTGGCCTGGCCTGCGGCCTCCGCAGGTAGCCTGCCAAGGCCTTCCAGCATGACCACGAACTCATCACCGCCCAAACGCGCGACCGTATCACTGGCCCTGACCGCGTTGCCCAGACGCTCGGCTGCCAGGCACAACAGCTTGTCGCCGGCCTGATGCCCATAGAGATCGTTGACGTTCTTGAAGTTATCCAGATCGAGGAACATCAGTGCGGCAAACTGGCCGCTGCGTGCGCTATTGGCCACGGCATGCTGCAAATGTTCAAGCAACAGACGCCGGTTGGGCAGTGCCGTCAACGCGTCGTAGAATGCCAGTTGTTTGATCCGGTCCTCGGCCGCCTTGCGTTCAGTGCTATCGGTCAGCGACGCGACATAATTGATGAGCTGGCCCTGGCCGTTGCGCACCGCACTGATGGACAGCCACTCTGGAAAAATCTCCCCGCTCTTGCGCCGGTTCCAGATCTCACCTTCCCATCTGTCCGTTTCGCTGAGGCTACGCCACATGCTCTGGTAGAACTCGGGGCTCTGGCGCCCCGAGCTCAGCATCCGGGTTTTCTGCCCAAGGACATCCTCCGCACTGTAGCCGGTGATAGCACTGAACGCCTTGTTGACCCTTAGAATGCGGCTGTCCGGGTCGCTGATGATCATGCCCTGCTGCGATTCGAAGGCGATGGCGGCGATACGCAGTTCGCGCTCTGCATTCATCCGCTCGGTGATGTCACGGACCAGGAATACCACCGCCCGCTTGCCGTCGATAGGACCATCCAGCCGCTGTGCCCGGCCCTCTAGCACCATGAGGCCTTGCGGCCCCTGAATCGAATACTCGATTTTCTGTGGACCGTCGCTCGCCAAGGTCTGCTGGATAAAGTTCAGCAGGCGCCAGGCATCATTGTGCGGCAGCACCTCGAACAGAGACTGACCGACCCGCCTCGGGCAAAGGGAATGGAGTCGGTTGTCTTTGGGATAAACCACCTCCAGATAACGGCCATCCTGATCCAGCACTAGCAACAGATCGGGAATCGCTTCAGTGATTGCACGCTGACGTGCCTCACTCATTTTCAGCACCAGATCCATACGCTTGCGTTGCTCGATATGCTCAAGCATCGAGCCGAGCAGCACAGTGGCGACCGGCATCACCAGCAGCATAGGCACCGCTGTCTGTGCCAGAAGGACCAGCAGATATTCACTAGGCAGCAGGACCAATAGCAACAGTCCCTGAACCTGCACCAACAAGCCGAAGAGCCATAATGGCAACACTCGACGACTGACCTTTCCTCGCAGATAGAGCGACCGATAGGCCAAGCCCAGCAGCACGGCCAGGACTATCTCACTCAGGCCCACCACCACACCCGCCCCGCCCAGCCAGAGTCGGAAGCCGCCCGCCAGCAAGGCCGCAATTCCAGCGACTAACGGACCGCCAAACAAACCGGCCATGCTGAGCACCACAGTGCGGGCGTCATGGATTATCCCGGGCTGTATGGTGGTCGCCGTCAGCATGCCGATCACGCAGACACCACCAAATAACAGGCCTGATACAAACTGCGCAGTCAGCCCGCGCGAGCGCAAAAGATGGGCATTGACCGCCTGCAACCAGCACAAGGACAGCAGCAGCGCAGCACTCTGGAATAGATTTAACATCATGTTGGAGTAGTTCCTTTACCTCGACAGCTGATCTGCTGCCTCTGTCCGCACGCGCTACGATGTCGTCAAATCAGCGACATGCGCCTGAGCGAGTCGTGCACCAGCCCCCATGGGAACCTGTCATTGAACACATCTTTATCCGGTGATTTTCACTCAAGCTAGTCGATACGTTGCGCAGACAGCCAGGGCTGGGATGGGCACCTCCGGCAAGGTTTCACCTAGCGGCAAACAGTTTAGATACACAGCGGCCGCATGGCAGACCCTTCTTGGGGGGGAATGCTGCAGCCACTTCGCACAGCCCGCAGGGTTCAACCGCTACCGGTTGAACCGCTACCGGTTGAACCGCTCAACCAGCGAGTGCAAGCTACGCGATGCACGCTCCAGTTCGCCGCCACGCAGCACTGCCGCATTGGCGCTTTTGGCCGTTCCCTCAACTGTTCCGGCCACATTATTGATCTGCCTGGCGATATCCTCAGCCACATGGCTTTGCTCTTCGGAGGCGGCGGCCATTTGCTCACTCATGCTGCTGATCCGCTCAACCGCTTGACGAATACCTTGCAGCGCAAGCTGAGTCTCGACCACTTGCTGGACGCCATGATCTGCTTCACTGATACCCAGCCTGGCAATACCCACCGCCTCATCCGCACCCCGCTTAAGGGTTTCAATGATTCCTTGAATCTGTTGAGTGGATTCGCGCGTCTTGCTGGCCAAGGCGCGGACCTCATCGGCCACTACAGCGAAACCACGCCCCTGCTCACCCGCGCGAGCGGCCTCAATGGCGGCGTTTAGCGCCAGCAGATTGGTCTGCTCTGCGATGGACTGGATGATTCCCGCCGCACTCATGATTTGCTGGGTTTCGCCGGCCAGCTTATCGACCGCGCTACTGATATTGCTTACCGTGCTGGCTAACACTTGAATCGCCTCACGGGACGCTTGCGCCACCTTGTCGCCCTGCTGCGCCAGCTCATTTGCAGTGTGCGCCTCGGTGGCTGTCAGTTGCACATGCCCCGCCACTTCGGCGATTGAAGCCGCCATCTCGGTCATGGCAGTCGCAGTCATGTCCGTTTCTGCACGCTGCTCCAGCAAGGCGTGCTCGGTGCGAGCGGAGAGCGCGGATGAGTCGCAGGCAGCTACAGCCACCTGGCCAGCCAGATCACTCAAACGCGTCAGTGCTGTTTTGAGACGCGCTTGCTCACTGATCAAAACCATTTCCAATTGCGCCGAAGTACCCCGTGCATCGCTGTAAGCAAGGGCACTAATCGGGTCGGCAAACGTATGAGATGCATTTTTAAGGATATTATTCACCTGGCTGCCTAGGCGCGCATGCGACCACAGCCCAACGGCGATAAACAGCCCAACAGTTATTACTTGGGATGCCGCATCGGATAATAAATTAGCTGCACCAACCGCCATCCCGGCCGCAAGCACTGTTGGCGCCAAACTCCCCAACACAGCGAAGTACTTATGCGCCATTGGCGCCGCTTGTTTGCCTGCCTTGATACGCCCATAAAGCGCCGTTGCTCGCACCACCTGCTCGCGACTGGGTTTGACCCTGACCGACTCGTAACCGACGAGACGACCGCCTTCCAGAATCGGCGTGACATAGGCGCTGACCCAGTAATAATCGCCATTCTTGCAGCGATTCTTGACCACCCCCATCCAGCTCTTGCCTGCCTTCAGGTAGCCCCACATCACTCCGAACACTGCGGCTGGCATATCGGGATGGCGGACCAGGTTATGCGGACTCCCGATCAACTCCCCCTGGGAAAAGCCGCTTATTTTTACGAACTCGTCGTTGCAATAAGTTATGTTTCCACTTGCATCGGTGGTGGAAATCAGACGCTGCTCGGCAGGAAATGTCCGCTCCACCCCTATAAAGTTTCGGTCCATGCGCAAGGTGGATCTCCATGAGTACGAATATTGGGGCGCGCACTCTACCTGAACTCATCGAGCCGATGAATAGTGTAGGAAACAAAAATACCAGCCAACTTTAAAAGAAAACATTTCACACCATCAAGGACACTTCCAGTACGACAAAATAATTAGAAATAGCCAGCCCCGAGCAAATAAATGTCACACATTAGCGCCATGTGTTTTTTAAAGGCGGAGCAAAACAGCTACCACAGCACAATAAAGCACCCGTTAGACGCTAGCCGTAGAGCGAATAATTCGAACTGCGCCGAACGCCGTCAGTTTAATGATCAATGCGTTACGACTGACCCCGATCGTAGCGCGAACACTGGTGACTGACGCTGCGGATCACGTCGTAACGCGACAGGTGCGGGGGTCGGCATGCGGCCACGCTTCACGCCAGGTCAGGTCAGGTCAGCTGAGGTCTAAGGCCGAAGGACGGCGGCCTTGACCTTGCACTTCATCTCCGGCGCTGCATAACCCCAGATCACGATGGTTTCACCCTGGTGCTCCCGGAGCGACTCGTTGCGGCCCTGGTACTTGCTACCACTGGCGGAAGGCTGCTGGTACATCAGCGCAGTACTGTCGCCGAACTCGACCACGGCCGTTGGCGGCTCGCTCGGGTAGTAGGTGGCGACCACTTCCTTGGCGGGTATGCCATCGCACTCATAGAACATCGGCCCAGTGCCCGTGAGCAGTGCATAGCGGGCCTGCAGTTCGGCAATCCGCAGGCGATAACTAGTGGTCACGCATTGGCTGCGGTCATCCGCTTTCCAGCACTCGTCGCGCCCCTTGATCCAGCCCCGCTGCTCCGCCCTCAGCACCGGCGGATGCTGGTTGCTGTCCTTGGCGGATGCCTGGCGGTATACCGCAGCCAGCTGCTGGTCCAGTTTGGCCAGGGCGGGTGTCTGGCAGATCATCTCCTCGATACTGCCGGAGCGCACCTGGGCACAACTGAACGAGAGTTCGGCGGGCTGAGAGGCCAGCGCAGGCAGGCCAGCAAGAACCAATACCATGGGTGTCTTGAAATGGGGCATGGAACCTCCTTGTCAGTAGCAGGGGCCAGCGCTGCAGCCAGGTTCCTATTGCCGTCAGTCCCATGCAGGGCTTAGGACCGCAGAACGCTCGGGCTATTCAACCAGCAGCGGCCCGCCCCCTTCAATTGCGGCGGTGCACGCCACAGCGGCAGCGTTACCATTGCCCCTGGAGCACGCGCCGGGTCGGGCGCGCACCTCAATCGGATAGTCGGCGTTGATATACCAGACAACTCGGTGTTCCGAGGCCATCAGAGCCCACTGTGCTCAGCAGGATCACACCGCCGCTCACCCAGAGCTGCCGGTAACCGTAGTGATGGCCGACGATGTCGCCCCCGTCCCTGTTGCCTGGGGCGTTATCGGGGTGATGCTGGCTCAGCAGCACGCCATGAGCGCTGACGCTGAACCCGGCATCGACAACACTGTAACCGTTATCCTGCCTAGATTTGCCTTACAAGCATTTTGCCAGCCATACGCCGCCGGCGTTCTGCCAGGCTGCGGGCCATGGCCAAAGTCGGCCCGCGCCGATAGGGTGAAGTCCAGCATGGCTGGTACAGGCACCACATTCGGCGCCGCAGCTAGGGCGCATCAGGCGTCAGGGCGCCAGCTTGATCTCGCTGATCTGGATCATCGGCTGGCTGTCAGTGAAATTGGACAGGTCAGCCATGATCCGCTCTGCATGGGGGGCAAAGCTCTTCTGGAAGCTCTCCACACTGTCGAAATACAGGTGGCTCATGGCGACGAAAGGCGCCGGGGTATTCGGCCCGGCGCTGCTCAGGCCCTGGTCAACGGCAATGGCCTTACAGGCATCGCCCAGGCACTTGCGCACGATGTCCATGTGCTGGCTGCAGTAGTAGCCGAAGTCGAAATGCACGCCTGGATTGTTGGGGTAGAGCACGCTGACTTTGATCATGCTGGATGTCCTTGTGGTGATAGTCCCATTCGCGACTGCGGCCGCGCCTACAGAATGGCGTAGATTGCACCCAAGTGCTCTAAGGCGCCGCCTTAAACTTATTACCGTTGTTGTCACACCGCCCAGTTCGATCCGACCCTCGCCAGGGCGAACAACGCCAACGGCCAGAAAGCGCCACCCCTTACCTCCCGTCACGACCCGGGCAACGCGCTAGTCGACGTCCTGATACAGCCCCGGCAATTCGTATTGCAGGGCGGACTGCTCGTAGAGGGTCTTCACACGGCCATCGAGGATCAACTCCTCGAGCTTTTCCTCCAGGGCGTAGGCCAGCTGCCGGTTGCTTTCGTGCACCACCATGCCGATATCCCAGACCTGCTTGCCCATCTTGGGATAGGCGTTCTCCGCCAGGGCCAGATGGCTGTCTGCGGCCTGCTTGACCTGCCAGTCGATCTCGCCGCGCAGGGCCATTACCGCATCGACCTCTCCCGCCTTCATCCCGGCAAAGGCGGCCTGGGGATTGCGGAAGTGATGGGTCATACCACTGAGCATGCCGTCGAAGACCGAGGACAGGTAGAAGGACGGCACGCTGTCGACCTCGACCCCAATCGGATGTTGCTGGAACACCGCCACGCTGGGCACCGCCTTGAGCCGGCGCTGGTCGTAGGCGAGCTGCCAGCGCTCGCGCTGGTAGGGACCGAACATCACCACCTGCTCGTTGACCAGCTCGCCGAACTCGTTGCTCATGGTGGAAAATTCGCGATCGTAAGGTACGCGCAGCATCACGTCGGCCAGCACATCCGGACGCAGGTAATGCCCGCGCCAGATGTAGTCACGCAGATCGTCGTCGAGCTTTTCCCCCGGCGGCGCCCAGATCAGCTCCAGCTTGAGCCCCAAGCCCTTGGCCAGGGCCTGGGCCAACTCGTAATCGACGCCGCGCGGCTGACCATCCTGCTGGAAGCTGTAAGGCGGGAAATCCTCATAGAGGGCAACCTTGAGCACTCCGGACTCGATGATCGAGTCATAGCTGCGTACTGGCGCCTGGGCGTGGACTGGCGCGGCCAGCAACCCCAACGTACAGAACAACGCACTCAACAGCAGGACATTCAGGCGCATGGCCATTACTCCTCGACGTGCACGCTCTCCAGGTAGCTGCGCACGGCCCACAGCGCTTCCTGGCTCAGGTAATCGGCCATCTTCGGCATATACACCCGACCGTCACGCACCGCACCATTGATCACCCGCTCCTTGAACCACTCATCACCCATGGCGCCGATTTCGAGCAGACGCAGATCCGGCGCGATGCCACCGGACTTGGCTTCCAGGCCGTGGCAGGCCGCACAGTTCTGGTTGTAGGCCGAGGCGCCAATTTCGATAGCGTGCTCGTTGCCGCGATACGGATTCTCCTCCAGCCACTCTTCACCCAGCGGATCCAGCCCATTGGTCTCCACAGTTTGCGGTACCACATTGCCATGCGCCAAAAGCGTGGACGAGAAAGCCAATAGCAGCAGGGCGAAACCGGTTTTTTGTTTGATTTTCATGATCCAGACCTCTTCGAATGCACGCAGGACAGGCTTGATTGAGCTTGCTTGTAGCCATCTTAGAAAGACCTGGGCGTGCACCGAATGCTGCTTTGGTGGCTCGTGGCTAGTCCCTTGGTAGTAGAGCTTGTGGCAGCATCCAGGCAGGACATGCGCAGCACGGCTGCTGGTATCGAGGGCTATCGGGCGGCAAACAGCCGGGCTTAACCGCGGCGTAACGCACCACGCGACCGTGACAAGGGCATTGCTGTTTGCAGGCGCGGGCCAGCCGCATGGGCTGAAGAACGCGGCGAGATCACCCTCGCTTGAACTCGCGGCCAGCCGGCAAAGCGCCAACGCTCATGAGTGGGGAACCTGAATACCGAAGCCGGATAGTTGTGGGTGGCCTTACTTGACCACGAAGTAGCCGAGCATGCCCTTGCCTTCCAGCCCCTTGGCGAAGAAGCGGAATTTGCCGGGTTTGATCGGCACGAAGAAAATTTCCGCCTCACCGGCATCCTCAAACTCGAGTTCGGTGAGGGTGATCGCCTTGATCTCCACGCCACCGGCTTCGACCTTGCGGAGGAAGATCGAAGTGGCGAATTCCGGCGCCTGGAACGCGTACTCCTTCTGCCCACTGGCGATGATTTTCAACTGGTAGGCCTTGCCGGTTTCCAGCTGGTACTCGACCTGGGACATGCTGTAGTCACTCTCTTCGCTGCCCAGGCGCAAATCCGCCAGCGCGATGCCGCGACGGGTCAGGTCGCCGGCGGCATAGGCATAGATAGTGTCGAAGCCGATCAGGCTGCAAATCAGCAGCATGGGAAGAAACAGCGCTTTGAGAATACGCATGACGAACACCTATTATTGTTATGGGTCGATGCGGCCATGCTAAAACCCCTAGCTGCATGCGAAGTTACTACCTTGGTAGCGCCCGACTGGTACTTTGGACATATTCCCCCGGCGGGCTGCGCTTTCTATGCTGGCAACACCTACTCAGGAGTTGCCCATGCGCCAGATCAGTCGTCATCTCTTGCTCTGTGCCGCCGTCACTCTCGGTTATGCGACCACCAGCCAGGCCGACAGCCCGGCAGCCGAGCTGCAGGTGCACATCGGCTACCTGGCCTACACCCCGGTAACCGGGCCGCTGCTGTCCAATGTGATAGGCGAACCTGCGGACGCCGGCCTACGCGGCGCCGAACTGGCAATTGCCGACAGCAACAGCACCGGACGCTTTCTCAAGCACGCCTACAGCCTCGATGTCGCCGAGCATGACGACAGCGAGAGTCTGCTCGAGGCCGCCCGCGCGCTGCATGACCAAGGCGTACGCCTGTTCGTGGTCAACGCCCCCGCGGTCACTCTGGGTAAGCTCAGCCAGGCACTCGCCGACAGCCTGCTGATTAATGCCGGCAGTCGCGACGACAGCCTGCGCCAGAGCGAGTGCCTGCCTAACGTGCTGCACACCCTGCCGAGCCGGGCCATGCTGGCCGACGCCCTGGCGCAGTTTCTTACCGTGCGCAAATGGACCCACTGGCTGCTGATCAGCGGCCCCACCGAGGACGATCAGGCCTATGCGGCGGCCCTGCGCCGTGCGGCCAAGCGCTTCGGCCACACCCTGGTCGCGGAGAAGCCCTGGAGCTTCGACAACGACCAGCGCCGCAGCGCCCAGGCCGAGATGCCACTGTTCACCCAGACCAAGGAATACGACGTGGTGCTGGTCGCGGACGAGCGCGGCGACTTCGGCGAATACCTGCCCTACCAGACCTGGTACCCGCGCCCGGTGGCCGGCACCCAGGGCCTGACCCCCACCGGCTGGCACAAGACGGTGGAGACCTACGGCGCCGCGCAGTTGCAGAAGCGTTTCGAGGCCCACGCCAAGCGCTGGATGAACGAGCGCGACTACGCGGCCTGGATCGCCGTGCGCAGCATCGCCAGTGCGGTGAGCAAACTGGGCCAGGCCGACGCCAGTGCAATCCGCACCCTGGCCCTGAGCGATCAACTACCACTGGACGGCTTCAAGGGCCGCAAGCTGAGTTTCCGCAGCTGGAACGGCCAGCTGCGCCAACCCATCCCTCTGGTGCATCCCCGCGCCCTGGTCAGCAACTCGCCGCAGGAGGGCTTTCTGCATCCTACCAGCGAGCTGGATAGCCTCGGCTACGACGCACCCGAGGTCAGCTGCCAGCTGACCGCCAACTGACAACAAGAGGAATAATCCCATGCGTTTCGCCTTGCTCGCCGCGAGCATCAGCCTGGCCCTGGCCAGCACCTCGGGCCTCGCCGCCACCGCCTATGTGTCCAACGAGAAAGACGACAGCATCAGCGTGATCGACCTCGACAGCATGCAGGTCAGCGCCACCCTGGACGTCGGCATGCGCCCGCGCGGCCTGCTGCTGTCCAGCGACAACAAGCTGCTGTACATCTGCGCCAGCGATTCGGATCGGGTCCAGGTGATGGACCTGGCCACACGCAAGATCATCAAGGAGTTGCCCTCCGGCGCCGATCCCGAGCAGTTCGCCCTGCACCCCAATGACCGCTGGCTGTACATCTCCAACGAAGACGATGCGCTGGTCACCGTGGTCGACAGCCACAGCGATCAAGTGCTGGCGCAGATCGACGTCGGCGTCGAGCCCGAAGGCATGGCAGTCAGCCCCGATGGCAAGTGGGCGGTCAACACCAGCGAAACCACTAACATGCTGCACTGGATCGACACCAGCAGCCACACCCTGGTCGACAACACCCTGGTCGACCAGCGTCCGCGGCATGTCGAGTTCGCCCCCGACGGCAAGCAGCTGTGGGCCTCGGCGGAAATCGGCGGCACCGTCAGCGTGATCGACGTCGCCAGCCGGCAGGTCCAGAAGGTGCTGAACTTCCAGATCAAGGGCGTGCACCCGGACAAGGTGCAGCCGGTCGGGGTGCGCCTGAGCGCTGACGGCAAGCTGGCCTTCGTCGCCCTGGGCCCGGCCAACCATGTGGCGGTGGTCGACGCCAAGACCTATGAAGTGCTCGATTACCTGCTGGTCGGCCGGCGGGTCTGGCACCTGGCCTTCACCCCGGACCAGCAACAACTGCTGACCACCAATGGCGTCAGCGGCGACGTCTCGGTGATCGACATGAAAACCCTCAAGGTGACCAAGTCGATCAAGGTGGGCCGCTATCCCTGGGGTGTGGTGGTCACCCCATGAACGCCCTCGAGGTTAGCGCGCTAGGCTTCGCCTACGGAGCACGCCAAGCCCTGCAGGGCATCGGCTTCAGCGTCGCGCCCGGCAGCTTCGCAGCGTTGCTGGGGCCCAACGGCGCCGGCAAGTCGACCCTGATCGCCCTGCTCACCCGGCTCTACGATCTGCAGCAGGGCGATATCCAGGTAATGGGCTGTAGCCTTCGCCAGCAGCCGCGTCAGGCCCTGCGTCAACTCGGCGTGGTGTTCCAGCAGAGCACCCTGGACCTGGATCTGAGCGTCGAGCAGAACCTGCGCTACCACGCCGCCCTGCATGGCCTGGCCAAGCCATTGGCGCGCGCACGAATCGACGAGGAACTGGCCCGCCAGCAGCTTGGCGAGCGGCGTCATGAAAAGGTCCGCGACCTCAACGGCGGCCACCGTCGCCGCGTGGAAATCGCCCGCGCCCTGCTGCACCGGCCGCGCCTGCTGTTGCTTGACGAGGCCAGCGCCGGCCTTGACCCAGCCAGCCGCCTGGCGCTCAACCAGCATGTCCGCCAGCTCTGCCGTGATGAAGGCCTGGCCGTGCTGTGGACCACCCACCTGCTCGATGAAGTGCAGGCGAGCGACGATTTGCTGATCCTCAATCGCGGCCGCCTGGTCGCCCAGGGCCTGGCCAGCCAGATCGGCGCCGACGATGCCAGCCTGGCTGCCACCTTCTCCCGCCTGACCAGCAGCGAGGTGCACGCATGAACGCTTCGCCCGCCCATCCCCCTTGCCAGGAGCCGCGACCATGAATGCCTACTGGTACTGCCTGCAAGGCATCGTCCAGCGCGAATGGCTGCGCTTTGTGCTGCAGCGTTCGCGCTTCTTCAGCGCCCTGGTGCGGCCACTGCTGTGGCTGCTGGTGTTCGCCGCCGGCTTTCGTGCCGCCCTGGGCATCGCCATCATCGCCCCCTATGACACCTACATCACCTACGAAACCTACATAGTGCCGGGGCTGGCCTGCATGATCCTGCTGTTCAACGGCATGCAGGGCTCGCTGTCGATGGTTTACGACCGCGAGATGGGCAGCATGCGTGTGCTGCTGACCAGTCCGCTGCCGCGCGCCTTCCTGCTCGCCAGCAAACTGCTGGCCATCGCCCTGATCTCCTTGCTGCAGGTCTACGCCTTCCTCGCCATCGCCTGGCTGTATGGCGTACAGCCGCCCATCTGGGGCCTGCTCAGCGCCCTGCCCGCCCTGCTCCTGGTGGCGCTGCTGCTCAGCGCACTGGGCTTGCTGCTGTCCAACGGCATCCGCCAGCTGGAGAACTTCGCCGGGGTGATGAATTTCGTGATCTTTCCGCTGTTCTTTCTCTCGTCGGCGCTCTACCCGCTGTGGAAGATGCGCGAAGCCAACGAATGGCTGTACTGGCTCTGTGCGCTCAATCCCTTCACGCATGCGGTCGAACTGGTGCGCTTCGCCCTCTACCAGCGCCTGAGCCTCAGCGCCCTGCTGATCTGCCTGGGCCTGACCGCGCTGTTCGCCGTGCTCGCGGTCCTCACCTTCAACCCGCAACACGCCGCCCTGCGCCGGGCCAACTAAGCGCGTCGGCTCGCGACTGAAGCGCCGCGCCGTCCGGCCGGCCCGGCACAAGCAAACCGCGCGAACACCATCGCCGACCGCCTGCCCCCTCGATAAAACAGCCACTTACGCTCATCCTTCTACTACTTTGGTACTGCTTTTCCTCTCCAATGTAGAATTCCCAAAGCAGGGGTATTGTTCTGTAATACACACACAAAAAGAATCGAGACTTAAGGTGATGAAGCACTGCCCAGCCCTGTACACGGGCGCTTCACTGATCGCAAGCCTGCTGCTGGCCACCCCGGCCCAGGCGGAAACTGCGCGCTTGACTGCCGACGGCTATCGTCTCAGCCGTTATCGCAGCCCCATTCCCGACCAGGTCGAACATGGCGACAACGGCGGGCCGCTGGTGTTTAACTGCCGCCCCGACTGGCAGGAAGGCGGTCAGGCGTGCCCACCCCCTGGGTCACAACAACCTCTACCACAACTGCATCGACGCCGGGCAGCAGGCTGGCCTGCCGCCGATCCGCGTACAACCGCTCGTCCCGCCATAACCGTGCACGCATTTCCCTACGGCTGTAGCCACACCATAATCAAAACAATGAGGTGAAAGGCCATGTACAAGATTCTAATTGCCGACGACCATCCGCTGTTTCGCGAGGCCATCCACAACGTCATCAGTGACGGCTTTCCTGGATGCGAAATCATGGAAACCGCTGACCTCGACAGCGCCCTGGCCATGACCCTGGAAAACGACGACCTCGACCTGATCCTGCTCGACCTGAACATGCCCGGCATGCACGGCCTGAACGGTTTGATCAACCTGCGCAACGAAGCGCCGACCATTCCGGTGGTGATCGTTTCCGCCGAGCAGGACAAGCAGATCGTGCTCCAGGCCATCACCTATGGTGCCGTCGGTTTCATCACCAAGTCCTCGCCGCGGGCGCAGATGACCGAGGCCATCCAGCAAATCCTCAACGGCAACGTCTACCTGCCGCCGGACATCATCCGCTCGCAAAAAACCAACTCCCACCGCACCTTCTCGGATCACCAGGGCTTCCCCCAGGAGCTGCTGCAAGCCCTGACCCGCAAACAGCTGCTGGTGCTGGAACGCATGACCAAAGGCGAGTCGAACAAACAGATCGCCTACAGCCTGGATATCGCCGAAACCACGGTCAAGGCTCACGTCTCCGCCATCCTGCGCAAACTCAATGTGCACAACCGGGTGCAGGCAATCCTCTCCGCCGGGGACATCGACTTCGCCGCCTACCTGCGCCGCTGAACAGGCCGCAGCCCATTCGCCACACAGGCAAAGTGCAGGCGCCTGGGGCGACTTATGTGCCGCTCTCGGCCCTGGACAATACGCGGCCAGGGCGCTGCCTCCTATCCTCGCCAAGCAGGCCCGGACAAATTGCAAGCAGCCCGAGCTAAGGGCTTCGGCCACAGCAGCGCCGTCAGATGACGACAGCGATAAAAGCAGTCCAGGCGTCAGCCCCATATCGCAGTACGCCCCTGTTCGCATGGCCAGGGCCTGGAGACTGAACTCGGTATGCCAATGCCGACGCTCTGGCTTTTTGGACAGTAGTAATGCTGGAGCAAAATACGGAAGCCAAGCGAATACGGGAAACCCTTGCAGCTGACGTAACATCCTGATCTTTCTAGATTTTCCCTACCCGAGATTCCGCGCTGATGCGTGCTTATGCGGAATCCACTACCATCGGATTAACGAAGAATTCCGTCTAATCACTGTTAGGTGCTGGAAGTTCGCTTCGGAGATTCGCATGAGCAAGAAGATCATTTCTGTTTGCGAGGCACCGACTCCGGTCGGCCCTTACTCTCAAGGCGTAATTATGGACGGTTGGATTTGCACGTCTGGACAGGTTGGTCTGGACCCAGCGTCAGGAATGTTGGTAGGGAAGGATGTCGCGGCTCAAGCTGATCAAGCATTACGCAACATTAAAGCCATTTTACAGTCTGGCGGATCCAGCCTCGATCAGGTGTTTCGAGTTACTGTATTCCTAACAAACATGGATGATTTTTCCACCATTAATGCAGTCTATTCGAGATTCTTTCCATCGGACTTCCCCGCTCGATCCTGCGTGGAGGTGTCGCGCCTACCTCTTGGGGCGCTGATAGAGATAGATGCAATGGCCAAGATATCTAGTGGGCGTCCTGTTTCCGGATAGAGTCACGCCTAACAATTCCTCAAGCCGAAGCCGCTTCGCGGCTCGGCTTAATTCAGGCGTTAGGCGGCACCAAAACCACACCTTGGAGCTCGCTGCAATGAATACATCGGAACCTGCTGTCCGGAGCGTTCACCCTAGCACCGAAGTCGACACGCTACAGCGTCTGCCGTACTTCGTCGGCATCTCGGGCCAGACGGTAAACGCAACCGGCTTGTCCATGCATCTCGTCGTCATACCGCCTGGCGCTCGCTCTGAGCCACATATTCACCTGGGGTACGAGACTGGCATCTACGTGCTGCAAGGACGAGTGCTTACACGCTGGGGTTCCGCGCTGCAGAACGAAGTGGTCAGCGAAGCGGGCGAGTTTCTCTTCATCCCGGCGGGTGTTCCACATGAGGCGATCAACCTGAGCGACACAGAAGCCGCTCGCGCCGTCGTGGCCCGCAACGATCCTGCCGAGCAGGACAAGGTGCAACCCTTCGTCCGCCCGCAACCTTAGCCGCCAGTGCCCGCCGGCCCCTTCGTTCGAGGCGAGCTTACTCGAAAGTGTCCGCGTTAATGGGGTAGAGCCCAGCTCACGCAGCGGGGGGCCAAGCGCTCAATCGATCACGCGGATAAAGATTGTTATCGGCCTTGCTGCGCAGCAGGACTCGCCTGTTGCGACAGTCTCGCTGCTCACCACGACCACGTGAAATCCCTTGGTTGATTGCCCCTATCCCCCCTGCCCGCCCCGCTCCAGCAGGTGGCTCATCGCGGTCTTCAGCTTCATCGGCCGTACCGGCTTGTGCATCAGGGTGTGGCCCAGGGCGCGCATCTGCTGCTTGAGCTCGTTGCTGTAGTTGGCCGTGATCATCAGTGCCGGTAACGGCGTGCTGCGCCTGGCGTTGATCAGGGCCACGGCATCGACGCCGTTGTGGCCGTCGTCGAGATGGTAGTCGGCGATCAGCAGGTCGGCCTCGGCGTGGTAGTTGTCGACCTGGCGCGCCAGGTCTTCTTCGCACAGCGCGGTGACCACCTGACAGCCCCAGGCTTCCAGTAGGGTACGCATGCCGGCGCAGATCGCCGCGTCGTTATCCAGCACCCAGATGCGCGAACCACTGAGGCGCTCGAGTAGCAGGTCGGGTGTGTCATGCCGCACCCGAGCCTTGGGCGCGAGGGTGGTCAGCGGGACTTCGATGGCGAACATCGAGCCCTGGCCCAAGTGCGAGTACACGCGGATACGGTGGCCGAGCATGCGCGCGATCTTGTCGACGATGGCCAGGCCCAGGCCGAGGCCGCGATCCTGCTTGCGGTGGGTCACGTCGCCGCGCTTGAACTCCTGGAAGATCTCGCCGAGCTTGTCCTCGGCGATGCCGATGCCGGTGTCCCAGACCTCGATCGACAGGCTATGCCGGCGGCGCCGGCAACCGAGCAGGATGCGCCCGCTGGTGGTGTAGCGGATGGCGTTGCTCAGCAGGTTGCGCAGGATCCGCGCGAGCAACTGGATGTCGCTGCGCACCAGCGCCGAGCTGGCAATGAAATCCAGGCGCAGGCCTTCGCTGCCGGCGATCTGGTGGTATTCGGCGGCGAGGTTTTCCAGCAGTTCGCTGACCGCGAAGGGGGCGATATCCGGCTTGATCACCCCAGCATCCAGCTTGGATATATCGACCAGGGTGCCGAGCAGGCTTTCCACGTCCTCCAGGGAATTGCTGACGTTGCGCACCAGGGCCGCGCTGTCGGCCAGTTCGCGTTTTTCCAGCAACGCGCTGGTAAACAGCCGGGCGGCGTTCAAGGGTTGCAGCAGGTCGTGGCTGACCGCGGCGAGGAATTTGGTCTTCGACAGGTTGGCCTGTTCGGCCTCGCCCTTGGCTTCGCGCAAGCGCGCTTCCATCTGCGTACGCTCGTCGATTTCACTGCGTAGCTGGGCATTCAGGTCGGTGAGTTCGGCGGTGCGTTCGCGGACCCGCTGCTCCAGGTGCTGGTAGGCCTGATGCAACGCCTCGGCGGTGCGCCGGCGCTCGGTAATGTCACGGATCAGCACGAAGATGCCGACCACCTCGCCACTGGCCTGACGATTGGGTACATAGGAGCGCAACATGAAGCGTTCCTGGCCGTGGTGGTTGGTTTCCGCGACCTCGAAGGTCACGCTCTCGCCGGACAAGGCCCGCTCGATGTAGGGCTCCAGGCGCCGGCAGTGCTCTTCATTGTGCACCTCGCGCAGGCTCTGGCCGAGCATCGCGCCACGGGGCCAGCAGTACCATTCCTCGTAGACCTTGTTGGTGAAGTCGTAGACCAGATCGGCGTTGAGGTAGGCGATCAGCGCCGGCACGTGGTCGGTGATCAGGCGGATCCAGCGTTCGCTTTCGCTCAGGGCTTCGGCATGCCGATAGCGCTCGGTGATGTCGGTGAAGGTGTTGACGAAGCCGCCGGTGGGCAGCGGATGGGTGCGTACCTCGAGCATGCGGCCGTCGTACAGGCGCAGCTCCAGCTCCTCGATGGACTTGCCGTTGGCATCGCGACTGGCGGGGGTCAGCAGTTGCAACTCGCTGTCGGCCATTACCTCGGCGAAGGGCCGGTGCGCGTTGATCGGCGCCAGCCCGCAGAGGTCGAGGAAGCGGTGGTTCCACAGCTCCAGATGGCCCTCGGCATTGACCATGGCCATGCCCTGCGACAGGTTGTCGACCGCGCGCTGCAGCAGCCGCGACTTCTGCGCCAGGGCCTGTTCGCGGCGCAGGGTCTCGTTGAGCTTGACCTCGGTGATGTCGGTGTAGAGGATCACCAGGCCGCCCTCGCGGGTCGGCCGTTCGCTGACCTGCACCCAGCGGCCATCGCGCAGGCGGTAGAGCATGTGCTCGTCGCGATTGCCGCGCTGCTCCTCGACCACCAGGCCGGTACTCTTGCTCAGGCGCTTGATCTCCGCCAAGCGGGTACCGGCACCGATGCGCGCGCGGCTGTGCGCCCATAATGATTTGAAGCGGCTGTTGAACAACACGATGCGTTGCTCGCTGTCGAACAGCACGAAGCCATCGGAGATGCTCTCGATGGCATCGATCAGGTGCTGGTGAGCGGTTTCCGCACGCAGCCGCGCATCGCTGAGCAACTGGTTGCTGGACTTCAGCTCGGCCATGGCCTGGTTCAAGGCATCGGTGCGCTCGCGCACCTGTTCGGCGAGCACCACCGAGTGCTGGAAGGCCGCATAGGCGTCGTCACCGCGCGAGTGGACCGACTCGACCCGCTCGATCAGCGCGCTGTTGATCCGCTTGAGCTTGTGGTTATCCCTTTCCAGCGCCGCGCAACGGGCTTGCAGCTCGGCGACATCAGCCTCGACCGGGACGGCCAATGGCGACTCCGGTGAAGGTTTGGTTGATGTGCATACCATTGAACTGCTCCCCGTAGGTATTGAACCCTATGACTTGCTGGCTACGCAGGAAGGCCGAGACTGGCTCGACCCCGCCGTCGTCCTCGATCTCCAGGCGCCGCAGAAAACAATCGCAGCCGATGGTCAGCAGCAAGGGGCCGAGGCGCTCGCGCAGACCGTCGAACAGGCTTTCCAGGTTGGGCAATAGTGGCCCGGGACGCATGGCGGTAAGGACGATGCCGTTCTCCACCGCACAATAGAAACTCAAACTGAGGTCGTCATTGACCCGCTGGATCGAGCGCACGTAGTACTGGTCGCTGATCCGCACGGCCAGGGGATTGGCGGCGAACACCCGGTGATCGAGGGCCTCCAGCGGCACGCCGATCAACTCGGCGTATTCCTGCGCAGCCGGTGCCGCGTTCAGTTCGAACACGCGCCGGCTGGTGCTGTCGGCCCGGGTCACCACCAGTTTCTCGGCGCAGGGTTCGATGTGATGGGTGCTGAACACCTCGAAATCCAGCCAGGTATTGAACAGCACCACCACCGCCGCGCCGGTATGGAACTGGCCGCCGTAGTAGACATGGGTGTGGGTCAGGTGGTTGTCGTCGCCGGCCGAGCCGCCGAAATGCGGGATGCTGCCGAATGCCGCACTGAGTGCGCCGAGCACCACCTCCTCGCGGCTGGACAAACCATCGAGCAGGGTCAGGGCGAAGCTGTGGCCCTTGATCGAAGCCAGCTCGTTGTTGCGGCAATCCTTGGCCAGGCGTTCGACCAACTGCTGGGCGTCGATCAGGCTGAAACGCTCCATTTCGTCGATCAATGCACTGGAGATCGAGAAGCTGCGGTGATCGAAACCCACCGCACTGACGCAGCCGCGGCCGTAGCCCTGGGGGGTGATTTCCCCGGCGCTGGTACAGCCGATCAGGTTGATGCCGCCGAAGTACTGATCCAGGGCCTCACCGAGGCTTTCCAGATCGTATTCCGCCGAACAGAAGAACAGCACGAAGCCCAAGTGCGGGTGAATCAGCTGGCGTGCCAGTTCCTGTGCCACCAACTCCACATCCGTGGCACTCGAGGTCGCGGTGACGACGCCTTCGGTCCGTTCCTGCTGCATAGCTTGCCCCAATAAAAAACCCAGCTGTCATGGGATGATTCTACGAAGCTCTCCGCTTATGCCCCATGCCACTTGAGTCGCGCCGGCCTACTCCCTAAGTAGCGGTACACCACAGCATCAGGCGGACAATGGCCAGAACAGCAGGGTCAGCAACATTAATCCGGCGTAGAAGGCGATTTCCAGCGTCTCGCTGAGCGGCTGGATATGCCGCAAGGCGCCATAGACGTGCACCACGATCATCATCAGCGCCGTGGCGGCGAGCAGTTCAAAAACCATGTGAATGGCTTCACCCGTCAGGGCGGCGCGCAGCATCACGGCTTCGAGGATCAGGATAAATGCACCCAGACAGCGGCCAAAATACACCGTCAGGTCAGTCTGCGTGGGTATCTGCCACCCCATCAACCGGGCCCAGGTCAGCGGAACGAGAAAGATCGGTAAAGCAAAGACCAGCGTGGTCGCGACGGTCAGGATCAGCAGGTAATCAGCCGCCGAATCACTCCATATCCCTAGCATCGGGGCATCCTTTCATGAGCCTTGGGTAAGTACGCTGCACTCAGAGGCAGCGCATCAGCACAATCGGCAGGGCGAGGAACAAAGCGGTTACCGGAAGCAGAATCGGCAACAAATCCAGGCTATCGATCAGCATTTACACCTCCATCAAGGGCACCAGACCCCAGACAACCCACTGGCGCCTACAAATAAAAACCGGACAGGCTTGCCCTGTCCGGTTGTTTCACCGCACGAATTACCAGTTCAGCACGGCACCGACGGCGAAGGTGTCGGTGTCTTCATTCAGACCACTGCCGGTCGCGGCATCGATCTGGTACTGGTTGTATTCGGCAACCAGCTTGAGGTTGTCGTTGATGGTGCGGAAGTAGGCGACGCCACGGGTTTCGTAGTCTGCCGCAGTACCCAGCCCGTTGCCGTCGTCCTCGGTCTTGCCATAGGACAGCGCCACGCGGTTCTTGCCGAAGGTGTAGGAGCCCTGAAGCAAGTAGCCGTCGCTATCGATTTCACGCAGGGTCGGCTCACCGGCGTTGTTGGTGAAGAAGGGGTTCATGCCTTCAGCCTGGAAGCCCGAAGCAGTCAGGGAAACACCGCCCATCTTGGCCTGAACGCCATAGCCGACGCCCTGTGAAGTCACGGTGTCGACGCTGTTGTCGGTGCTTTCCGAGGACTGGTAGGCCCCATTGAGCCAGGAATAGATGGTCGCGCCGCCAAGATCGAACTGGTAGCTGATTTCGGACTCGAAGCGCGGCTGATCCTGATAGGACTTGCCGGCGCCATCGTCACTGGTGTCCACCGGATCCATGATGCCAACGGCAAGATTCAGACCTTCGGCCAGACCGTTGTTGCGGTAGGTGATCTGTGCGGTCGGGAACGGGTACGGGTAACCGGTGCCAATATTGCCGAACGATACGCCGCCGCCATCAACCAGACCCAGGGTATCGCTGACGTTGCCATAGCCGGCCAGCATCTCGTCGCGGAAGATGTTCGAACGCGAGAACAGACCGAAGTCCTTACCCACCAGCACTTCGCCCCACTCAGGGCTGGTGACGGTACCGTAGAACTGGCGGACGTCGATGGCGGTGGCAGTGCCATTGGATTCACTGTCGTTGATCGTCACCCAGAACGAAGAGCGGCCACTGACCTTGAGGTCGTCGATCTGCTTGCCGAAATTGAAGCCGATCCAGTTGGGCAGGAAGCCCATCTTCACCCGTGCCTGGCGGCGGTCGAACTGTTCGCCCTCGCGATCGACATCGCTGTTCACATAGAAGGCGTTGACGTAACCGTCGGTAGAAAAGGTGGTGCCGTCCTGGTCATACAGGACGATTTCCGCGGCCGCTTGCTGGGCTGTTGCCAGGGCTACGGCGGCAGTCAGAGCCAGGGGCAGGAATCGGGTATTGGCGATCTTCTTGTTGTGCATAACGCTCTCCGCTTGTGGGAATGACCGCAAGGTCAGTCGTGTCGGAGGCGATTATCGAAAAGCATGGCGCCCGGCCATACGCTGCTATAGCGCTGGATAACTGCTGCTTTGGCCGGACTCAGCGGCGCGCACAATTAGACGTAAGACCCGGCCATACCCCGGAGCACGCCAAAGGTCGTAGGCCTTTACGCCGAGCGCACGCGGACCTGTTCGCCTGATCGACGATAGACCTGAGAGTGGCTAAGAGAAGGAAGAAGCGGCGCAGTCGATCAGCCGGGTGATGACCAGCCCGCCGCCGGCTTGACGGCAGTGGCCAGCACTCGCCAACTGCCCTGGACCTGGCTCAGCTGACGATGCGCGGCCAGCAACTGCGGCCGTTCGAGCATGGCCAGGGCCTGCAATACGGCGGTCTCGTGTGCCGCTGGCAAACCGGCCAGGTGCGCTTGCCAGTACTGCTCGGCCAGATCCTGCGGGCTACTGGGCGCCTGTCGACGCAGCTCGGCGACGATCAGCGCCAGTGCCTGATCATCCAAGGCGCCCAGGCGCTCGCCCTGGGACTGGAGAAAAGCCTCGATATGCTCAAGGATTTGCTCCGCCGAGGCATGCGGCGACTGCACGGCAAACAAAATGCCGCGATGTGCCTGCACCTGACGGAATCCGCAATACACCGCATAGCCCAGTTGCAATTCGCTGCGCAGACGCCGGTAAAACGCGCCCTGACAGCACTGCGCGAGCAATCGCCAAGCGGCCTCGGTCTCTGCATCCAGGGTCGGCAACGGGCAGAACAGCAGCAACGCCGCCTCGCTGCAGTCGATCGCGGCGTCTTGCCAGTAACGCCCAGCGGGGCCCATTGCCGGCGGTTCTGGCGTGTTCAGCGGCGCGACCGAGCGGAACACTCGTTCGATCTCGGCTTGGCCGGTAGGATCCATTCCCACGCCCAGACCGTCAAACCGCGCCTGCCGGTAGCACTCATGCAGGCGTTGCGCGGTCAACCCGGCGCACTCGCGCCTGGGCGCTGCGAACAACTCGGGCAAGCGTGCGAGCAGCTGCCTGAAAGGCATCTCGGCTTGCGCCTGAATGGCAGCCTGCCGGGCCTCGCGCGGCCCTTGTCGCCAGGCGCCGGGCGCAGGATCAAGCAGCGCTGCCAGCACCGGTGGCACGACCACAGGCAACAAGCCGGCAGTCCCTTGCAGCGACAGTTGCCAGCCATCGTCCTCAGCGGACAATTGCAGTACGACCCCGACCTCTGCCGCCTCGACTGCGAGGGTTCGCAGAGCCATCCGTAACAGCGCCTGCAATTCGCCAGCGTCGACCCGCTCGGCCAGCCAGCAGCGCCAATAGAGCGTGGCTTGCACCCCCTCCCCCGTGGCGAGCGCTGGCACCCAACGCACCCGGGCCGTTATGCCTAGGGCTGGTGTTGCGGCGGCTGCAGCAAAGAGAAATGGATTGGCCGGCGGCAACTGCCACGCCCAGGTGCAAGGCGCTGCGCTCACTGGCGGCGTCGCCTCCATCTGCAAGGCAAAGCCAGGCGCCGGCCAACTGGGCGCTGGCCGGGTACTGCCGAACAATCGCAGCAGACGCCGGGCGTCCTGCATCTGTTCCAGCAGCCCCGCCACGGCGGCCTGCCCCGCCCCACTCAGGCCAGCGCCCGGACTCCAGTCAGCCGCCAGACAATCCTGCCAGTGACGCGCCAGGGCCAGTGCCTGCAAGCTGTGCAGGCGCTGGCCCTGAATTGCGCGATAGCGTTCGTACAAAGTCTCGTGCTGACCGGCAGCAGCAAAGAACCCCAACCAGCCCAGCACGGCGGCCACAATCGTTGCCTCGGTTGCGCCCGCCTCATCGACGCCAGCAAAGCTCAGCAGCAACATGGCCTGGTCGGCGTAGCGGTACACCAGCCGAACCTGCAGCCCTTGGCACAGCTGCGCCTCGCGCAGGCAGGCGAGCAAACCGCCCGGCGCCTCAGAGCGCAGCCAGGTCTGCAGAAAATCCAGGGCGGCGTCCGCACCTGGCGCTGACCACTCAAGCGCGAAGCCCAACTGCAGGGAGGGTGCACCGCCAGGCAGGGTCATGCGCAACTGCTGCACGCTCAGCGGTAACAACGCTGCCGGGGACGACTGCCGCTGGTGGCCTCGCCCCGGCAACGCCGCGCCGTGACGCTGGACCAGCTTATCCAACTCAGCGGATGCCTGCGGGCCAACCACCATCAGCGACAGTTGTCCGGCCTGGTAGAAGCGCCGGTGAAACGCCCGCAGCGCCTGCTGAAATGCGGCCTGCTCGACGGCCAGGGTGTGACGGTTGCCGGCCTGAAAAGCCGCGAAGCGGTGCCCGCTCGGCAACGCTTGACCCAGCGCCACCGCCACCAGGGTCTCGGGGTCCTGGCCGCGGGCGAGGAACTCGGCATGCACCACCTCGCGCTCGCGCAACTGCGCCGCCTCATCCAGCAGCGGATGGACCAGCATATCGAGCAAGCGAGCCAAGGCCTCGTCGAGCCGATCGGCCGGCACCTCGCAGAAATAATCGGTGTGACGCGCCTGGGTCGAGGCATTGACCTGCCCGCCGCAGGCCTGCACGAACGCCATCAGACTCTGTTCGACGGCATAACCACTGCTGCCGAGAAACAGCAGGTGCTCGAGAAAATGTGCCATGCCTGGGTAATCCGCCGGCTCATCATGGCTGCCCACCGCAACCCGCACGCTGATCGCCGCCTTGGCTGCACCCGGCAGGCTGAGCATGGCCACCTGCAGCCCGCTGGCCAACTGCCGACATTCCGGCTGGGCAACAGTGAGCGACGGCAAGGTGCAGACGGCAGGCATAGCTAGACTCGACTCTGGCAGGTTTCGGCACTCCAGCATCAAACACTCGCTAACTGAAGGGCAATAGTGCTTTGGAAGTAGCGGTAACCGTACAAAGTCCAAGCGAATGGGCTGACAAACCCACGGCGATATGGCCGATCAGCCAATAAAGCCGCCCAGCATGCCCTGCTCGCCCAGCCGACATACCTGATAAATTTGCCACCCCGTTATCGGTGCGGCGCCTTGGCTGCCTGCTGAACACTAATAACGCGAACCTCCCGAGCCCGCTGAAACAAGACCACCCAAGATGTCCCAAGATCACCTCGAACCTCTGCGCCAAGACCACCCGCCTGTCTGCCGCCGCTTCTCCGTGGCGCCGATGATGGAGTGGCGCAAGCATACTGTTATCACTGCCCTCTGATTCAGTCATGCACAATTTCTGCTCAACTTCTGACACCCCATAAATGCCCATTTGCACACGCCAAGTCGTAGTGCGTCCAATCAGGAAAGATGCCAAGTCATTTGAAGATGCACTTCCTTACGGTGCGCTGGTAGCCCACGAGCAGAGATCGTAGGGTAATCCCCCCTGAAATCAGTGCTCGTCAGAAGTAGAATTTTGTCCTAATCGGATCAAGGGAATTAGGCGTGAAGACATCGCGCTTTCGGCGCAGCCTAATCATCGCCATTCATACCTTAAACGCCGTGTGCTGTAGACCGGGAGTAGAGCAGTGGGTGCGCTTTTATCCCCCAAAATAACTGCCAGCTCGCTATTAGTTCCGGCAAGCTGTGAGGCTCACCAGAGCGCTAAGGTGTAACCCAGAATCAGGCGATTCTCATCTATATCCGTTGCGAGTCCATTACCAGACCTGAAACTCACGTTCCTCCAGCGCAGACTCAACCCCTTCAGGCTACCACTCTGCACGACGTAGGCCAGATCGGTATCGCGCTCCCACTCCTGGCCTCTGCTAGTCGTCGCGGTCCTGGCATTGCGGCCATCGACATAACGGGTCATGAATGTCAGTCCGGGAATACCCTGGGCGATGAAGTCATAGTCATATCGTAGTTGCCAGGAGTCCTCCTCGGCGCGGGTGAAGTCATTCAGGGTCACCAGGTTGACGACGTAGGCCGCCCCGCCGTTGAGGTAGGGAAAGGCACTATTGCCGGATAGGGTTTGCCAGGCCGCGCTGACCTTGTGGCCGCCATGGCTGATACTGAATATGCCATTGAGATTGCGGTTGTCGATCTCACCCGCACGCTGACTGCCATCGCCGCGACTCTCGAAGTAACGGATATCGCTGCGCAGGCTGAAACCGCTGGGCAGTGATTGGTTATGCACCAGACCGATAAATTGCTGGCGGTAGATCTCGTCGAGCTGACCATAGTAGTAACTGATGGCGAGCTGCGGATTGATCGCGTAGCTACCCCCGACAAAGTCAAAGGCGTCGCTAGAGGTACTGCCTAAGCCGATCTCGTCGCGCCCTGAAGAGTCGCGCAGATTGCTGCGGGTCAGGCGGCCAGCGTCGACAGTCAGACCCTCCACCTCCTGGAAAGTGAACATGCCACCCTGGAAAGTCGAAGGGAGCAGGCGGGTGTCGTTGTAGATGGCAATCGGCAGCCATGGTTGCAAGGTGCCTAGACGTAGCACGCTCTTCGACGCGCGCAGTTTCGCGGTCAAGCCCAGCTCGCTATAGTCGTCCACCGGTTCTTTGCTGGTGGGACTGAACGGCAACAGGCCCGTGCCACGGCGATCGCGACTGGAATCCAGCTTGATCCCAAGCTCGCCGATGGCGTCGAGCCCGACGCCTACCGAGCCTTCGGTGTAGCCCGACTCGAGCCGGGCGATGAAGCCCTGGCCCCATTCAGCAGCTTTTGCCTGGCGCGCCGACTCCTGGCGGAAATCGCGGTTCAGGTAGTAGTTTCGAAGCTCCAGGCTGGCCTTGCTATCGTCGATGACGCCGGCCACGACCACAGAAGCCATCAAAAGAAATGGGGTTGCTAACAGGCTTGCGATCAGGCGCGGACCAATCACTTGGATGTGGTTCATTGTTTTTATTCTCAACATTTTCAATAAGGGACAATGCTTCGCGCGGGGGCTGCCCCCGCTGCATCGATTACAGCCATAGAGCTTATGGACTGCATGAGTAGTGGAGCCACGACAGTTCGGCAGCGGAGGGTCTTAGGATCCATTCAGGCTAACGATGGCAGCTCACTGCCTTCAGCCCCGTCGAGGTCTCACTAGACAGTTTCCGCCACCGGATAGTCGAAGGCCTACGCCTACAGGCCTTGAGTGGTCTCACGGCTGAGGGGCACGTCGGTATGGGTCGACTGCACCCCCAGTTTGACGGGGTCGCCATTATCGACGACCGCAAGGTGTGCCTCGTGCGTGCGATCAATCAGGAAAAAGGCTGCAACTAGGCCAAGGGCCGCGGCAAACATCACGTAGAACACCGGCGCAATGGCAAGGCCTGTAGTGTGAATCAGCCAGGTCACGATGAACTGGGCAAAACCGCCGAAAATCATCACTGCGAGGTTGTAAGCGAGCGCGAGCCCCGTAGAGCGGACGCCAACGGGGAATTGCTCCGCCATCACGGCTGATATTGGTCCGAAGTACACGGCGAGCAGTGTGCACAACACCACTTGCATCGTCATTAGTCGAGCGAATGACGGCGCCGCATGAACCCAGCTGAACAACGGATAAAGGGCGACAAGGAGTCCGGCGGTCGCGGCTATGATCAGTACCCTCCGGCCAACGCGGTCAGACAGAGCCCCGAATACCGGCATCAAGAGTGTCATCAGCGCGACGGCAATAACCTGGGCGGTAAAGGCTTCGGTCAGCGGCAAATTCAATTGCTGACTCGCGAAGGTCGGCATGTAGACAAGAATTACGTAGAAGCCAACGGTGCCACATACCGTGAGCGCCATAACGATGATCACCTCGCGCAGGTGATTACGCAGCATACGAGCGAGCGATTGTTTTTCCTTTGGTGCTTGGCGAGCCTCCAGAAAGGCACTGGTTTCCGACAAATGACGGCGCATCCACAACCCGACTGGACCGATGATGAGACCTATCATGAAGGGAATGCGCCAGCCCCAGGCGTCAAGCGCCTCCGGTGTTAGTCCACGCGTAACCAGTGCAGTGATGGCAGCGCCACAGAATACCGCTAAACCCTGACCGAACATCTGCCATGAGCCATAGAGTCCACGGCGATTGGGCGGAGCACTCTCGATCAGAAAGGAGGTGGCGCTGGCGAATTCGCCGCCGGTAGCGAACCCCTGCAGCAGGCGTGCAAGCACTATGAGCAGTGGCGCGGCAACACCAATCGCGGCGTAAGGCGGGGCGAATGCAATCAGCGCGATGGATACGGTCATCATGCCGATAATCAGCTGCAGTGCGGCCTTACGCCCCCTGCGGTCAGCGTAAATACCGAGCAGAACACCGCCGACTGGGCGCATGAAGAAGCCGACGCCAAATGTCGCCGTTGCCATGAGTAACGAACTGTATTCGCTGTCGGAAGGAAAGAACAGGCGTGAAATCACCACGGCGAGAAAGCCAAAGACGATGAAGTCATACCATTCCAGTGCATTACCGATCACGGCCGCGACAATCTGGCTCTTGAGGGGCGCTGCGTGTTGTCTGCTCATGCTGCCATCTCCACAATAGATCTTACTTGTTGTTATTAATCTGAGTGATCAAAGCGATTCATTCGCCGAAGAACCGCTTACCAAGCGCCACCCAGAAGGCTGCGCCAGGTACCAAACAGGCATCATTGAAGTCGTAATGGGGGTTGTGCACACTGCAAGGTCCCAGGTGCTCGCCACCGCCGAAACCGTTGTCGCCGTTACCGATGAGCAGGTAACAACCTGGTACCTGCTGCAAGATAAAGGCGAAATCTTCGCTACCGCTTAACGGTGGGGCATCACCAACGACCCGTGCATCGCCGACCAGTTCGCGCGCGACCTCAGCCGCGAGGTGCGTTTCGCTAACGCTGTTGACTAGGACTGGATAACCGCGCTCGTAATGGACTTCGCAGGCGACGCCGAAGGCTGCCGCCTGCCCTTCAACTAGAGTGCGAATACGCGTCTCAAGCAAATCGCGCACCTCCGGTCGCAGAGCGCGCACGCTCAACTCCATCTCGGCCATTTCAGGGATCACGTTGTAGGTTTTTCCCGCCTCGATGCGTCCCACGCTGATGACCGCAGCGTCGTTCGGGTCAATATTGCGCCCGACAATGGTTTGCAGGGCGAGTACGGTCGCTGCCGCGGGCAGCATCGGATCCACGGCGAGGTGCGGCAATGCACCGTGCCCGCCCTTACCGTTGAAACGTATTACTACCCTATCGGACGAGGCCATAAAGGCTCCCGCACGAAAGCGGAAATGGCCAGTCGGGACACCCGGGTAGTTGTGCATCGCGAAGACCGCATCGCATGGGAAGCGCTCGAGCAATCCCTCATCGAGCATGCGTCGTGCCCCGCCTCCGCCACCCAGTTCTTCAGCGGGCTGAAAAATCAGGTTCAACGTACCGCTACCTGGCAGGCGCCCTTCCCGGTGCATGCGAGCGAATACTTCCGCAGCGCCCAATAGCATCGTGGTGTGACCGTCATGACCACAGGCATGCATTTGGCCTGGAGTAAGGCTCGCCCATGGCAGGCCTGTCAGCTCCTGAATCGGCAGCGCGTCCATATCAGCACGTATGCCGAGCCGAGGCCCGCCCTCGCCCCAGCACAGGGTCCCTACGACACCGGTAACCGCAATATCGCAATGCACCTCGTAACCCCATTGCGCCAAGCATTCAGCCACAAGCCGGCTTGTCGCAAACTCGCTGAAGCCGAGCTCAGGATGCTGATGAATCGTGCGCCGCCATGACTTCATCGCAGCTTCGTTGGGTAGGTAGAGATCGAATGTATTCATGGCTCGATAATAGAATTTGCAGTGCTTTATGGAAGGCAGTATTTTTTCCATGGTGACAACTAAAAGGAATCACCCCTCCATGAAGGATCACCAACTCAAAGCCCTCATCCAAGTCGCCGAGTCCGGCTCTATTCGAGCGGCTGCGCGCGCGATGAACCTGAGCCAGAGCGCGCTAACTAAAGCCTTGCGAGAGCTTGAAGATGATGTTGGCGCAGAGCTGCTAACACGCAGCTACAAGGGCATTCATTTCACGCCCGCGGGCCACGCACTATTAGTGCGGGCACGCCTGGCACACTCAACACTTGAAAAGGCGCGAGAGGAAATTCGTCTATTACGTGGCGGCGCCGGGGCGCGGGTAGCGATCGCCTTGACCCCGTTGGTGGCGGCGACAATCCTCCCCCCGATCCTGACTGAATTCCGCCGCATTCAGCCGGATGCCGCCCTGACTCTCGAGGAAGGGTTGCTGACACAAGCCCTACCTGGCCTGCTAGAAGGTCGGCTCGACTTCGCGGTAGCGCTGGCCAACCCTGGCGATCTACCGTATGAGGTGAGTTTCGAACCGCTGGCCGACGTCCACGCGGCTCCCACCGGCCGCCTCGATCACCCGTTGGCTAGCGCTCGAACATGGGCAGAGCTCAAAGACGCTAGTTGGGTGCTGAACCTCAGCGACGGGAGCATGGGCAACCACCTGGTGAAATGGTTAGCAGCCAACGACATAGACGCGCCAAAAAACGTTATGTGCTGTGCTTCGCTCACACTGATGCTGGAACTGATGCGCCGTACTGACTACATAGGCTTCGGACCCACAGCCTTGCTTAGCGATTCCTTATTTGGCGCTGGACTGCAGCAACTCTCCGTCAGTCCCCTGCCGCCACCTATGTCACTCGGAATCCTGAGCTTGCGAGGCGTTCCCCTAGGAACATCAGCAAAAATGCTGGCTGGGCTGTTCACCCGTCGCCTTCGGAGATGACACATGTACAGAGTCGCCCTCCCTAGCGACGCCAATCTAGCTGATCACAGGAGACAGCCCACACTCTGGTGGTCTACTGATCCCGACTCACCAACTCACCAACTCACGTGAGCGTCCTTACCGTTAGTGATTTGTCTAATGAATACACAGCGACGTACGTTTTCGCCGAGTTAGAACGTTAGGGTGCGGCCCTTATTTTGGAACAAGGCTGCAGCCATATAGAAGCTTACCGTTCGCTGGAGGTGGTGGGTGCAACCTTGCTCCGCAGGGTTAAGTAGCTCCAGAAGGAGCGTTAGGGTGTAACTCCAAAGATCAAGGCACTCACGCCCGAGCAGAAGAAGTAGTCAATCCCCCCTGTTGTGACGGCCAGCGCCCGGCTTACCGAAAAAGTGCAAACGGCTTCCTTCCTGCCCCACCTCTAAGCAAATTAGCTAAAGTGACAAAAAATAGCTGACAAACATGGTGATTAACGGTCAAATTATTGTGCAGGTTGCACAATATGATTGATGCAAAACGCTATATTCCGGACTTGGCATGGCCTTCGCTAAAGACTCCGTATACCCACCTATCCGGAGCATCGGTCATGACTCAGAAAGACAGTGACTTCCCCCTCAGCGAAGTGCCAGCCAGCGCGCGCCAGGGTCTGTTGTCTACCTCCATCCTGCTGTTTGGCTTCACCTTCTTCACCGCCACCATGTTCGCCGGTGGCAAGATCGGCTTGGCGTTCGACTTCAAGACCATGATCTGGGCAGCGGTGCTAGGAAATTGCCTGCTGGGCCTGTATGCAGCAGTGCTCGGCTTCATCGCCTGTCGCAGCGGCCTTAATTCCGTACTGATGGGGCGTTTTTGCTTCGGGGAGCTGGGAAGCAAGCTGTCCGACGTCCTGCTCGGCTTCACCCAAATCGGCTGGTACGCCTGGGGTACCGCGACGATAGCCATCGTGTTGGTAAAGCTGCTCGGCCTGCCGGAAGACTGGACCATCCCGCTGATGGTGCTGTTCGGCTTCGGCTTCTGCCTGACCGCCTATGTCGGCTACAAGGGCATGGATATCCTGTCGCGCGTCTCCGTGCCTGCGATGCTGATCCTGCTGGGCATTTCGCTGTGGATCGCCACCCGCGACATTGGCGGGCTGGACAATCTGCTTGCCGTGCAACCGAAGGAAAGTATGAGCCTGAACATGGCCATCACCATGATCTTCGGCACCTTCGTCAGTGGCGCCATCCAAGCAACCAACTGGACTCGCTTCGCCAAAAGTGGCCGGGTAGCGGTGCTCTCCAGCCTGTTCGGCTTCTTCATCGGCAACGGCCTGATGATCGTCACCGGCGCCTATGGCGCGATCATCTACCAGCAGCCGGACGTCGTTGAAGTGCTGGTTCTGCAGGGGCTGTCGATGGCCGCGGTGGTGCTGCTGTTCCTGAACATCTGGACCACCCAGGACAACACCATCTACAACTTCGCCGCCGCTGGCTGCAATCTGGTGCGCACCGACCGTCGCAGGATAATCACCCTCTGCGGCGCGGCAATCGGCACCTTGCTGGCCATCGGCGGCATGTACGAGATGCTCATCCCCTTCCTGATCCTGCTGGGCTCGATGATTCCGCCGCTGGGCGGGGTGATCATGGCCGACTTTTTCCATGCCCATAAGGGCCGCTACCCGAAGCTCGCCGAAGCCCGGTTGCCGAAGTTCAACGTGCTGGGGCTGAGCGCCTACGCCATCGGTGTGGCTTGTGCCTACTTCTCACCCTGGGTCGCACCAATCGTCGGTATTGCCGCTGCCTTCTTAGGCTACATCGCCCTGTACGAAATCCGACGCGTGACACAAGCGCAGCGCATCGCGGCGCCCAGCGCATGAGCCTTAGCGTCGCCGACGTGCTCGCCCTCCCCAGCTTGGAGAGCCTGACGATCCGTGCCGGATCGGCTTGGTTACATAACCAGATTAGCTGGTCATACGTGGCGGAAAACGAATCCATCACCGAGTGGGTTCTGGGCGGCGAGCTGGTGTTCGTCACCGGCATCAACCACCCGCGCGACGAGGCTAACCTGCTGCAACTGGTGCAGGAAGCCCACGAGCGCCTGTGCGCAGGCCTGGTGATTCTCACCGGAGGGAATTACATCCATGTCATCCCCGATTCGGTGATAGCCGCAGCCAACCGGTTAGGACTGCCGCTGCTGGAACAGCCCTACACGCTGAAAATAGTGATGGTCACGCACGCCATCGGCACGGCCCTGGTGCAGGCGAAAATCCTCGGTCGCTCGCGCCAGCATGTACTGGAGCAACTGCTCGAAGGCGACTACCACTCCCTCGACTTGCTGCACCAGCGTGCCGACGCCGTGCAGTTGTCGCTGGCCAAAGCGCAGCAGATTATGCTGTTCAAGCTGGAAGGCAGCGAGGCACTGTTCGCCGGCCAGTCCGCCGCGGATGCCGAGCAACAGCTGCAGGCCCACCGTCAGCGTTTACAGATCAGCCTTCAACAGGCCTTGAGCGAGCTGGGTGCAGAGCTGCCCTTGGTGCCCCAGGGCGAGTGCTGGATCGCCCTGGTGCCATGTGCGGACAGCAAGGCCGCGGCCCGAAATCGACAGTGGCTGGTACGGTTTCTGGACGCAACCAATAAGGATTTGGCACCGCTACGCCTGTTTCTCGGTCTGAGTACCGGGGAACACCGTCCGGAGCGCTTTGCCACAGGACTCAGCGAGGCGCGTGAGGCGCTGCTGGCGGCCCAGACCATCCCTGAGCGTCTGGGGCTGTGCTGCTTCACCGAACTGGGCGTGCTGCGCCTTCTCGGCGCGATCCGCGATCGCCACTTGCTCGACCAGTTCGTGGCCGACGTACTCGGCGCGGCAATCCGCGACGACATGCGCCACGAACCGGTGCTAGTGCCGACCCTGGAAGCGTGGACCCACGAAAACGGCAACCTGGCGCTGGCCGCTCAGCGTCTGGGCGTGCACCGCAATACCCTGAGCTACCGCCTGCAGCGCTTCGAAGCGCTCACCACAAGGAGCCTGAACGATCCCAATGTGCGTCTCGACATCGCAGTTGCGCTGATGATCCGCCGCCTGTTTTCCTGCTAACTGCCCAGCAGTTTTTCTTGAATTTCGGCAAAGCCTGTCTGCGTGGTCGCAGTGGACTGTTCCGCATCGCACTGCAACAACAGCTCATAAGGGCCATCGAGGAGGAGCAAGGCCCGAACACCTCGCAGCTGATTCCAGGTGACCTGGATGTCGCAGAGAATATGGTCACGGCCCCATTCATCGAGTCGCTCACTTTACGAATGGACTCGGCGAGCATGTACGGGACTTCCTGGAGCGAAAGTCCCCACCCCAGCAACGTCGCCGGGGCCACCAAGCTAGTGGCCATCGCCGTACTTTTCGAAACTTAAAACAGGAAGCCCGGCTTGTCGGACTACTTCAGGCTCTTGTAGACGACTCCCCCAATCTGCGGCGCGGCGAAGAAGCCGGCCTCAGGTGAAATCATCGCACCTGAGATGATCCCGACTATCACCAGAACCGGTATCAGACCGGGTCGCAGAGAGGTGAACAGCGTGCTCTGCACAGCTCCTTCGCCATTTTCCTGGGTACTTACCCGTAGATCGACAAACTAGCAGGTAATGTTGTGGTCGAATTTTTACTTTAACTTTTTACAAAATTACTGTTCGGTGATCATTCAGAAATACACGCCGCTCAAGGTGATAGCCAATCGCCTTGGCCAGGGTCATGCATTCGATGTCGCGTCCCTTGGCAACCAGGTCTTCGGGGTAGTGGGCGTGGTCCACCGACTCCACGCCCTGGGCGACGATCGGCCCCTCGTCGAGGTCGTTGTTGATGTAGTGGGCGGTGGCGCCGACCAGCTTGACGCCCTTCTCATACGCCTGGTGGTAGGGCTTGGCGCCCTTGAAACCGGGTAGCAGCGAGTGGTGGATGTTGATCGCCCAGCCATCCAGCTTGCGGCACAGTTCCGGCGAGAGCACCTGCATGTAGCGGGCGAGTACCACCAGCTCGGCGCCGGTGTCCTCGATCACCTGCATCACCTTGCGCTCCTGCGCCGGCTTGTCGTTCGGGTCGAGGGGGAAATGGTGATAGGGAATCCCGTGCCAGCGTGCCAGCGGTTCCAGATCGGGATGGTTGGACACCACCGCCACCACGTCCATGGCCAGGTGGCCGATGCGCTGGCGATAGAGCAGGTCGTTCAGACAGTGATCGGCCTTGCTCACCATCAGCACCACCTTGGCTCGATAGCCCGGCGGGGTCAGCTCGGTGTGCATGCCGAAGGGTTCGAGACGCTCGACCAGACCGGCGCGGAAGGCCTGCTCGTCGAAGCCCTCCGGCTGGCGGAATTCGACACGAATGAAGAAGCGCGAAGACAGGCGGTCATCGAACGAATGGTGCTCGGTGACGTAACAGCTCTGCTCGAACAGAAAGCGCGTCACCGCATCCACGGTGCCGAGCACGCTCGGGCAGTGGGCGGTGAGGATCCAGGTATCGGGGGTACGGCTCATGGTCAGGCTCCCGGTAATCGTTGCCAGTGCGGGCGTCCGTGGGAGGGGCTTTAGCCGCGAAAACAGTCGCGGCTAAAGCGGATCGCCGCCCTGCCCCTCCCACAGGATTGCTACTGCTGTCAGGCCTTGATCGCCAGGCCGAATTCGGCGCTGGCGTCTTGCAGCCACAGCCAGATGTAGTCGGAGAAACTACGGCGCACCAATAGCTCCCAGGTCTCTTCGCCGGTGCGGCGAATCACCAGCTGGGTCTTGGCGAAGGTAGTGCCGACCGCCTTGCCGACCGGGAAGTTGCGGGGATGCACGTCATAGATCGACGACTTCATCAGCAGCTCGCGGGCTTTCGGCCCGGTCAGCTCGAGAATGGTCTGCCCACCGCTGACGTTGACCACCTGGATGTGCTGGCCGGCCAGCGCTTCGCGCAGGCTCTGTTCGGCGGTGAACTCGTCGCCGCTCGGCACGATCAGCAGCCACTCGTCCGGGCCCATCCATTGCAGCGAGGTTTCGCCCTTGACCACCAAGCCCAGTGCGCCGGGCAGTTCCAGGCCGGTGGCCTTGTGTACGGCGCTGGCAAAGGCCGCGTCATGGCCATCGCCGCGCAGGGTCAGGTGACCCAGCAGTTTTCTCTCGCGCAGGACGACGCCCGCGGTGCTCTTGCCCTTGCCCACCAGCTCATGCAAACCGGCGTGAAACAGCGGGGACTCGGCGCGCGCCGCATCGGGGCGCTGTTTGTAAACGTTTACTGTGCTCATGTTGTTCCGCCTGTCGTAGGTACGTCAGCGCTAATTCGTTGCTCGCCAGGCTCCAGCCTGCTGGGGCCTGGCGAGCGGTCGTGGTCTCAGACGTTCTGCTGCTCGCCTTTCGGGTCGAAGAACACCGAACTGACGATCTCGGCCTCGATCATCGTGCCATCTGCCAGCGGCGCGAAAACCTTCTCGCCCATGCGCTTCAAGCCGCCCTTGACCAGGGCCAGGGCAAAGCTGTAGCCCATGCTGGTGCTGTAGTAGCTGGAGGTCACGTGGCCGACCATGCTCATCGGAATCGCCTGTTTGGCGTCGAACACCAGTTGCGCGCCTTCTGGCAGCACCGCGCTGGTCTTGACCGGCTTGAGGCCAACCAGCTGCTTGCGGTTTTCCTTGACGCAGTCTTCGCGGTTCATCCCACGCCAGCCGATCCAGGAGAACGGCTTGGTGCGACCCACACACCAGCCCATGTTGAGGTCGTCCGGGGTCACCGAACCATCGGTCTCCTGACCGACGATGATGAAGCCCTTCTCGGCCCGCAGCACGTGCATGGTTTCGGTGCCATACGGGGTCAGGTTGTACTTCTTGCCTGCCTCGACGATCTTTTCCAGCACGCCCATGGCGTAGTCGGCCTGCACGTTGACTTCGTACGACAGCTCGCCGGTAAAGGAGATGCGGAATACCCGCGCCGGCACGCCGCCGACCTCGCCTTCCTTCCAGGTCATGAACGGGAAGGCGTCCTTGTCCAGGTCGATGTCGGTGACCTCGGCCAGCAGCTTGCGGCTGTTGGGTCCGGACAGGGTCATGGTCGCCCAGTGGTCGGTCACCGAGGTGAAGTACACCTTGAGGTCCGGCCACTCGGTCTGGTGGTAGATTTCCAGCCACTGCATCACGCGCGCGGCGCCGCCGGTGGTGGTGGTCATGATGAAGTGGTTATCGGCCATACAGGCCGTCACGCCGTCGTCGAAGACCATGCCGTCTTCCTTGCACATCAGGCCGTAACGGGCCTTGCCCACGTCCAGCTTGGTCCAGGCGTTGGTGTACACGCGGTTGAGGAACTCGCGGGCATCCGGGCCCTGGATATCGATCTTTCCCAGGGTCGAGGCATCGAGCAGGCCGACGCTGTCGCGTACCGCCTTGCACTCGCGGCCGACGGCGGCGTGCATATCCTCACCGGCCTTGGGGAAGTACCAGGGGCGCTTCCACTGACCGACGTCCTCGAACTCGGCGCCATTTTTCAGGTGCCAGCTGTGCAGGGCGGTGTAGCGCACCGGGTCGAACAACGCACCGCAGTTGCGGCCGGCCACGGCGCCGAAGGTCACCGGGGTGTAGTTCGGACGGAACATGGTGGTGCCCATCTGCGGGATGCTGATGCCCAGCGAACGCGCGGCGATGGCCAGACCGTTGATGTTGCCCAGCTTGCCCTGATCGGTACCGAAGCCCAGCGCGGTGTAGCGCTTGACGTGCTCGACCGACTCGAAGCCCTCGCGGGTGGCCAGTTCGATACCGGCCGCGGTGACGTCGTTCTGCTGGTCGACGAATTGCTTCGGCGCCCGTGCGGTCGGCTTTTCGTGCGGCACCTGGAACAGCGCGATGCCCGGCTCTTCGTGACGACCGAAGACTTTCGGCAGTTCGCCCGCGACTGGCTTGAAGCCCGCCTCGGTGGCGGCCTTGGCGCCGGCTTCGAAGCCGTCGGCCAGCACATCGCCGAGGGCGAACACGCCGTTCATGGCACCGGCGCAGACGCGCGCCTGGAAACCTTCACCCGGCACAAAACCGAGGATGTCTTCACGCCAGGTCGGCTTGCCGCCCAAGTGCGAGGCCAGGTGCACCACCGGGCTGTAACCGCCGGAGCTGGCGACCAGATCGCATTCAAACCAGTCGCCAGAGCTGATGACCTTGTGCGCTTGCGGAGCGATCCGTGCCACCCGCGCCGCGCTGACGCGCTTGCTGCCACGCACTTCGATCACCGCACTGCTGGTCAGGACGCGCAGGCCCTTGGCCCGTGCTTCCTCGACCCAGGCACCCTTGGGGTTGGCGCGCGCATCGGCGATAGCGACCACCTTGATCCCGGCTTCCAGACAGTCCAGCGCTACGCGGTAGGCGTAATCGTTGGTGGTCGACAGCACCAACTGCTTGCCGGGGGCCACGCCGTAACGGCGCACGTAGGTGGACACCGCGCCGGCCAGCATGTTGCCGGGTACATCGTTGTTGCCATAGACCAACGGACGTTCGTGGGCGCCGGCGGCCAGGACCACGCGCTTGGCGCGCACGCGGTGCAGGCGCTGACGCACCTCGCCCATCGGCGCGGCATCACCGAGGTGATCGGTGCGGCGCTCATGGATGGTGAGGAAGTTGTGATCGTGATACCCGTGCACGGTCGAGCGCGGCAACAGGGTCACTTCCGGCATCTTCTGCAGTTCGGCGATGGCCTTGGCCACCCAGTCGGCGGCCGGTTTGCCGTCGAGGCTTTCGCGGCTGTCGAGCAGATGACCACCGAACTCTTCCTGCTCGTCGGCCAGGATCACCCGCGCACCGCTACGGCCGGCAGCCAATGCGGCGGCCAGACCGGCGGCACCGCCACCGACCACCAGCACGTCGCAGTGCTGGTTCAGGTAGTCGTAGCTGTCCGGGTCGTTTTCCTTCGGCGAGCGGCCGAGGCCGGCGGCCTTACGGATGTACTTCTCGTAGGTCAGCCAGAGGTTCTGCGGGTACATGAAGGTCTTGTAATAGAACCCCGGCGGCATCATGCCGCCGCCGACCTTGCCGAGAATGCCCATCAGGTCAGTGTTGACGCTCGGCCAGCCATTCACGCTGTTGGCCACCAGGCCGCTGTACAGGGCCTGCTGGGTGGCGCGCACGTTGGGGATCTGGGTCGCTTCGCTGGCGCCGATCTGCAGCACCGCATTTGGCTCTTCGGCGCCGGCGGCGACGATGCCGCGCGGACGCGAGTACTTGAAGCTGCGGCCGACGATGTCGACGCCGTTGGCCAGCAACGCGGCGGCCAGGGTGTCGCCATGAAAGCCCTGATAGCTCTCACCGTTGAAGGTGAAGGTCAAAGGTTGGTTGCGGTTGATCCGGCCACCCTTGCTCAGGCGATTGATCTGACTCATGCCTTTTCTCCTGCCGCGCGGCTGGGCTGCTTCGCACTGGTTGGCTTAGCGGTCACGCTCGGCTTTTCGCCAATCTTGTAGGTTTCGAAAATTTCGTAGCTGATGGTGTCGCGCGTGGCGTTGAAGTACTGCCGGCAACCGGCCGCGTGAATCCACAGCTCGTGGTGGATACCGCGCGGGTTGTCACGGAAGAACAGGTAGTCGCCCCACTCAGCATCGGTGCAGGCAGCCGGATCCAGCGGGCGCGGGATGTGCGCCTGGCCGGCCGAGTGGAATTCCTCTTCGGAGCGTAACTCGCCACAATGGGGACAGAAGATGTTCAGCATGTCGGATTTCTCCTGTTAGTGGGCGACGCCGGCAGCGCCGTGCTCGTCGATCAAGGCGCCGTTGTAGAAACGGTCCATGGCGAAGGGTTTGGCCAGTTCGTGCATTTCACCTTTGGCCAGGCTGGCAGCGAACACATGGCCCGAGCCGGGGGTGGCCTTGAAGCCGCCGGTACCCCAACCGCAGTTGAAGAACAGGTTCTTCACCGGGGTCTTGCTGATGATCGGGCAGGCGTCCGGCGTGGTGTCGACAATGCCGCCCCACTGCCGGTTCATGCGCACGCGCGACAGCACCGGGAACAGCTCGACGATGGCCTGCAGGGTGTGTTCGATGGTCGGGTAGGAACCGCGCTGGCCGTAACCGACGTAACCGTCGATACCGGCACCGATGACCAGGTCACCCTTGTCCGACTGGCTGATATAGCCGTGTACCGCGTTGGACATGATCACGCTGTCGATGATCGGCTTGATCGGCTCGGACACCAGCGCCTGCAGCGGGTGCGACTCGATCGGCATCCGGAAGCCGGCGAGCTTGGCCATGTGTCCGGAGTTACCGGCGGTGACCACGCCAACGCGCTTGCCGCCGATGAAGCCCTTGTTGGTTTCCACGCCGATGACCACGCCGTTTTCCTTGCGGAAGCCGGTCACTTCGGTCTGCTGGATCAGGTCGACGCCCAGGGCGTCGGCGGCGCGGGCATAGCCCCAGGCCACGGCATCGTGACGGGCCACGCCGCCGCGCCGTTGCAGGGAGGCGCCCATCACCGGGTAACGGGTGTTCTTGCTGCAATCCATGAAGGGGATCAGTTCCTCGACCTGCTTGGCATTCAGCACCTCGCCATCGATACCGTTGAGGCGGTTGGCACCGACCCGTCGCTCGATGTCGCGCATGTCTTGCAGACTGTGACCGAGGTTGAACACGCCGCGCTGGGAAAACATCACGTTGTAGTTGAGGTCCTGGGACAGGCCTTCCCACAGCTTCATGGCGTGCTCGTAGAGATGCGCCGACTCGTCCCACAGGTAGTTGGAACGGACGATGGTGGTGTTGCGCGCGGTGTTGCCGCCACCGAGCCAGCCTTTTTCGATGACCGCGACGTTGCGCACGCCGAATTCCTTGGCCAGGTAGTAGGCCGTGGCCAGACCGTGGCCGCCGCCGCCGACGATGATCACGTCATAGGCCGGTTTGGGTGTCGGCGTGCGCCACATGCGCTGCCAGTTTTCGTGGTGGCTTAAGGAGTGCTTGAGCAGGCCGAAGCCGGAATAACGTTGCATCAGTGGGTACTCCTGATACGTAAAAACTTAACCGTGGATTGCCTGTTCAGCCTTGTAGGGAGGGCCTTGGCCCATCCCCGGCGTTACCGGCAGCGGTGGGCTGAAGCGGATCGCCGCCCACCCCACCCTACGAGCCTTCTGGATACTCAGCGATACACCGGATAGTCGGCACACAGCCCAGCCGCCAGTCGGGCTACCTGCGCCTCGACAGCGGCATCGCCGAGATGATCGAGGATGTCGCAGATCCAGCCGGCCAACTCGATGCTCTGCTCCTCCTTGAAGCCGCGGGTGGTGATGGCCGGGGTGCCGATGCGCAGGCCCGAGGTGACGAACGGCGACTGCGGGTCATTCGGTACGGAGTTCTTGTTCACGGTGATGCCGGCACGCCCGAGGGCGGCGTCGGCGTCTTTGCCGGTCAGGCCCTGACGGATCAGGCTGACCAGGAACAGGTGGTTGTCGGTGCCACCGGAGACCACGTCGAAACCGCGATCGATGAACACCTTGGCCATCGCCTGGGCATTCTTGATCACCTGCGCTTGATACTCCTTGAAGCCAGGCTCCATGGCTTCCTTGAAGCACACTGCCTTGCCGGCGATCACATGCATCAGCGGGCCGCCCTGGGCACCGGGGAACACCGCGGCGTTGAGCTTCTTCTCGATGTCCGGGTTGGCCTTGGCCAGGATCAGGCCGCCACGCGGACCGCGCAGGGTCTTGTGGGTGGTGGTGGTGACCACGTCGGCGAACGGAATCGGGTTCGGGTACAGACCGGCGGCGACCAGGCCGGCGACGTGGGCCATGTCGACGAACAGCAGGGCGCCGACCTTGTCGGCGATGGCGCGAAAGCGCGGGAAATCCAGGGTCTTGGAGTAGGCGGAGAAGCCGGCGACGATCATCTTCGGCTGGCACTCGACGGCCAGGCGCTCGACTTCGTCGTAATCGATCAGGCCGGTGGTGGTGTCGATGCCGTACTGCACCGCGTTGTACAGCTTGCCGGAAGAGCTGACCTTGGAGCCGTGGGTCAGGTGGCCGCCGTGGGCCAGGCTCATGCCGAGGATGGTGTCGCCGGCATTGATCAGCGCTAGGTATACCGCGCTGTTGGCGGAAGAGCCGGAGTGCGGCTGGACGTTGGCGAAGTCGGCGCCGAACAGCTGCTTGGCGCGATCGATGGCCAGTTGCTCGACCACATCCACGTGCTCGCAGCCGCCGTAGTAGCGCTTGCCCGGATAGCCTTCGGCGTACTTGTTGGTCAGGCCGCTGCCCTGCGCTTGCATGACCCGCTTGCTGGTGTAGTTTTCCGAGGCGATCAGCTCGATGTGATGCTCCTGACGGGCTTCTTCGGCGTCCATCGCCGCCAGCAGTTCGTCGTCGTAGCCCTGGATTTGGTCTTGTTTGCTGAACATCTCGAATCTCCCTGCGACGATATTGAGTCGCCTATTGTTATTGATCAGGACATGCCTCCAACCACACTCCCGTTAGGAAGCCATCACCTGGCGCATTGCTTGGCGCTTCGGCTGGAGGCGGGATAGGTAATGCCTGTTGCAGCAGATTGTGCGAAATGCACCTGGGTGCCGTTTGCTCATTTCCGACGTGAAAGTGTTCAAACTGGTAAGCCGCCGCGGCTGTCGACGAAAGAGGAGATCAGCGGAACGAACCCGGTCGTTGCCGCTGAGGCAGGCCATCCGCTTTGCGCCTGCGCCACAGCAGCCGACAATGCCCCCCCGGCCCGATCAAAGCACTCTGCAATGGGTGTAAGATGCAGCCAGTGCAGGTGTTCCTGCGAATGTCCAACAACAATCAATCGCACCGTTGCCCCGGCTGCCGGCCCATGGCCTGCCAGCAATCGTGAGCGGCTGCAGTGGAGGAGAAGAAACAAATGGCACACGCATCGCCCCCGTTGGCAACGGCCGAGAACCAGCCTGCCGCGATGCCGGCCCAGCGAGTGAAAACCTTTGGTTTCCTGCTGAGCCCCAACTTCACCACGATCGGCTTCGCCTGCGCGATCGAGACACTGCGCATGGCCAACCTGGCTGCTAAACGCACCCTCTATCGAACCCTGTTGATCGCCGCGGACCATGAGCCAGTGCGCGCCAGCAACGGCATGTGTGTGGTACCGGATCACTCGATCAGCGACGCCCCCGAGCTTGACGCGTTGTTCGTGGTCGGTTCCAACCCGATTCCGGCGAAGAACGACCGCAATCTGCTCAACTGGCTACGCAAGCTGTCCGAGCACCATGTGCCACTGGGCGGTATCTGCACCGGCAGTCACCTGCTGGCCAGCGCGGATCTGCTCAAGGGCTACCGCTGCACCATCCACTGGGAAGACATCGAGCAGCTCAAGGATAAGTTCCCCGGGATCATCATCTCCAATCAGCTGTTCGAGCTGGACCGCGACCGCTACACCTGCTCCGGCGGCACCGCCTCCATGGACATGACTTTGCAACTGATCGCGCGCGAACCGGACGGCGTGGAGATCGCCACCCACGCAGCCGAGCTGCTGCTTTGCGACCGCATGCGCGGCTCTCGCGAACAACAGCGCGTGCCTTTGCGGCAGAAACTCGGCAACGCCCAGCCGAAGCTGAGCCAGATAGTCGCGATCATGGAGGCCAACCTGGAGGAGCCGCTGGAGCTGGAAGAACTCGCCCAACTCAACGAGATGTCGGTACGCCAGCTGGAGCGACTGTTTCACAAATATCTAGAGCGCAAGCCAGGCCAGTACTATCTGGAACTGCGCCTGAACCGCGCTCGCGATTTGCTTCTGCGTAGCGAGGCGCAGGTACGCGACATAGCCCTGTCGTGCGGCTTCGCCTCGCCAGCCCACTTCTCCAAGTGTTACAGCCGGCTCTTTGGTCACTCGCCACGCGGTGAGCGCAAGCAGAGCGCCCTGAGCTGAGGGCGCGCCAGCCCCATACATCAAGGTCACAGGCTGAAACGCTCCAGCAACTGATCCTGCTGTGCTACCTGCTCGACCATCACGTTGCATTGCCGAACTTGCTGCTTGGCACCGGACGGCAATTCTCACAGCAAAGAGCCACGGACTCTCTCGAGTCCGTGGCTCTGCTTATCCACTCAGACTGATTAGTCGCATTGAACGGTTGGCATTCGAGCGCGCGTGAACACAGACACGGTCACATAGCAGAAGGACGACGCCAGGCAGCCAATCAGCGGCCCTTCGACCCAGCCGATATCGGTGGTCAACAGCAGTCCACCGCTGGTAAAGAACCCCACCAACATCGCTACCAGGGCGCCGGTCACGTTGCCCTGCCAAAAGGTCGAGATGAACACCGGGCCGATCATCGCCGCCAGGAGAGTGCCGGAGCCGAGAATGCCCAACCAAGACAACATGAACGGCGGCGCATACATCATCATCAGCAGGCCCAACAGACCTAACGCCACTACCGCGATGCGGTTGATGGTCAGCGCGTGCGATGAGTCCACTTTGGCATGCTTGTTCAACGCCAGTCGCAGGTCATGCGAAGTCGCCGAGGCCACTGTGTGCAGCATCGAGTTGGCGGTGGACTTCATGGCGAAGATAATGAACAGGGTGATCAGGCCTTGCAGCGCTGGATGCATAAAGGTCTGCAGATACATCGGCATGGCATTGTCCGGGTCGGTCAATTGCGGGCCGAAGGCGCGCATGTACAGGCCGACGATCGGGATCAGACTGAGCAGCCCTCCAAGAATTGCCACATACACACCGACCTTGTGCATCTTCACCTTGGGTTTAAACGCCAGGAAGCGAATCGCCATATATGGCAGCACCGCGGCGAACAGGAAGGCATAAGGCAGCACTAGGAATACCGAACTCTTGCTGTTGCCATAGGGCGCTGCGGTGGTCGGGTTGAGCAAGTTCGTGTCGATGCTATTGAGGTTGCTCTGCCACAGCCCCAGATCGACGCTGGTGAACATCTGGATCATGATCACGATCGCTGCCAATGCCATGCCGCAGACCATCACAGTATCGGTCCAGGCCACTGCGGCCAGGCCGCCGAGCATGGTGTAGAGGATGATCACCGAGATCATTAACCAGGCGCTGCTGGTCATCCCGATATTCAACCAGGACGCGCCGAGAATGCCGACTGCCTTGATCTGGCTGACCAGGAACACCATCAGCAGGATGATGGTCATCAGCGCCGCCACGCCCTGCAGCAGACGCCCGCCGTTACCACCGCCATGAATCTGACCTATGTACTCGGGGATGGTGTTGCTGCCCATGGTCAGTGCGCGCTTCTGCATGTGGTTGGCGAAAAACAGCACCGCGATCATCATCGCCGGGGCGAAGAAGAAGTTGCCCAACACCTCAATGGCGCCGAACTCGTAAGCCACCGCCGGCGAACCCATGAAGCCCCAGCCACTGAAGCCGGTGGCGACGATGGTACTGGCCCCGACGAAGGCGCCGAGACTGCGCCCGGCGAGCAAAAAGCCACCTTCATCACTGTCTTTGACTTTGCGTGAAGAAAGGAAGCCGATCCCGATCATCACCCCGAAGGCAAGGATCAGCAGGCCCCAGTTGAAGATTTCATAAAAGTCCATGGCGCTTACTCCGCCTGTCCGGCTTTTTCTTTGGCGGAACGGCACAGATAGGTTCCGGCCGCAGTCAGGAGCATGGCGAGGTTGAGTGAAACGAAGAGCGTGAGTACCCAGGAGGTCATGAAATAAGCCTCTTAAATTGTTCTTGTAGGAGTTTTTTGACGGGTGACTGAGGATGGGCCGGCCGCCCAAGCTGGCGGCCGGCGGTACTTCAAACTTAAGTCGGTGCCTCTGACCGTAAAGCGCCCAGCTCCACCGGAGCTTCTGCGTGCAGCGCCTTGATCAAGCTCAGGCACATCAGCAGCATGATGAAAGAAAATGGCAATGCACTCGCAATAGCCGCCGTCTGCAGGGTGGCCAAGGATGCTGCACCACCGACAACCAGCAGCACACCAGCGACTACGCCCTGCATCCCACCCCAAAACACCCGGTGACGCTTGGCTGGGTGGATAGCGCCATGGGACATGATGGTGGTGAGTACTAAGGTCGCGGAATCGGCCGAGGTGATGAAGTAGGTGGCCACCAGCAGGGTGCCCAACCATAACGCCACAGTGCCAAGGCCGCCGAGGGACATGGAGTCAACCGTCACGAAGAAGGCGCTGGCGACATCCTTGGTCACAGCCGCGGAAATGCCCGCATCGCCGAACAACTCATGACTCACGGCGGTGCCACCAAAGGCCGCGATCCAGATGAAGGTCAACACTGTGGGCACCAGGATTACGCCCAGAATGAACTCACGAATGGTGCGACCACGGGATACTCGTGCGATAAACACGCCGACAAAGGGCGCCCACGACAGCCACCAGCCCCAATAGAACACCGTCCACCAGCCTTGCCAGCTGGATTTCCAACCCTCCCAGGCGGCTGGGTCCTGCTTGCTAGCGTCCGTCCAGAAACTCATCTCGATGACGTGCGCGAGATAATCGCCCGTGGCATCGACCAGCGACATGATGATGTAGCGGCTCGGCCCCCAGATGAAGAAGAACAGGATCAGGGCGATGGTCAGAATGATATTCAGCTCGCTGAGTTTCTTTACTCCGCGATTGACCCCGGACACCGCAGAGAACACGGCGACCGCAGTAATCACTGCGATCAACCCCAGCTGCACCAGCACAGAGCTTTCCAAGCCGAGCAGGCGACTCAGACCGGCATTGATCTGCTGCGCACCCAAACCCAGCGAAGTGGCCACGCCAAAGATGGTCGCCAGGATCGCCAAAATATCCACCGCATGCCCCCATGGGCCATCCATGGCGCGACCAAACAGAGGACGTAAGGTAGAGCGGATAGTTAGCGGAAGGCCCTTGCGAAAGGCAGCATAAGCCAACGCCAGGGCGACGATGCAGTAGATCGACCAGGCATGCAGGCCCCAGTGGAAGAAGGTGATGCGCATCGCGCTTTCCGCCGCTTCGGCGCTCATGCTGGTGGCGCTGAAGGGGTTGCCCTGCATATGGAACATCGGCTCTGCGATACTCCAGAAGATCAGGCCGATACCCTGGCCTGCGGAAAACACCATGGCGAACCAGGAAAAGTAACCGAACTCGGGTCGTTCATCCTGGCGCCCCAGGCGAATGCGACCGAAGCGACTAAAGGCCAACCAGCCATTGAATAATAGAAACAGCGCGGCGATCAGCACGTAATACCAGCTGAACGCATAGGTGATACCACTGCGCACTCGGTCGAACAACTCAGCGGCTTGCTCCTGAAACATCAGTAGACCCAGCATCACACCGGCGATCACCAGCAGCGAGCCCAGGGTTACCGTCGGGTTCAGGCCCTTTAGCCATGTACTCTGGGAAATAGCCACACAAACATCGTGTGGCCCCCCTGCGAGAATTGACGCGGCAGGCACCGCACTTTGTTCCGTACTCATATTGTTAGCCTCTCGATCATTCTTATATTTGTCAGAATCACTCGGCAAAACACTGCATCACACAGTCAAGTGCTTAGGAGGGAGCGTTGAACACTTCCTCGACAGCACTCGCAATACCCTCCACGCAGACTCGAAGAATCAACTCGCCTTTCTCGCGGCTGGCGCCAACAGCGGAAGACAAGGTACCGGGAGCCGGAGTGCGTTCGGGAATGATGGGGAAAACGTCATAGGGTGGAAAGCTTGCTGGCGGGTGATCGACAACCCGCTCCATATCGACTCGCTCAGGGTAGAGCGCCAACATAAGCGAGGTCTCGAATACCCCCCCATGCTCGATATCCCAGCCGAGAAAACCGTCCGGGTAGAGTTGTGCGATCACTTGTGGATCTTTGATGAAGTCCCAGTAGGAAAGCACCACTACCCGGAAGTCGTTGATGCCTGCATAGCGCAGCTCGCGCAATGCCAGATCGATACCCTCGACGATGAACATCGAGTTCTCGTAGTGCCCGTTCATCAGCACCAGGCGGCGCACACCATGACGTGCCAACTCACGAATGATGTCCTGAATACTGTGGGTCAGTGTGGCCCCGTCCAGACTTGTAGTACCGGGGAAGTGGTTGCCCCCACCGGATTTTTGCTGCGACTTGTAACCATAGTGCAAGGCTGGCAACACTAGCGCATCAATTCGCTGAGCCACCCGCTGGCTTACAGCCGTGGGCAATAGCACATCCACGTCCATGCACATGTGATGGCCGTGCTGTTCAAGCGCGCCGACCGGCAGGAACAACACCCGCTCACCACCGGCAATCGAGGCTTCGTACTCCTTCCATGTGAGCTCGCCTACAAAGACACTTTTATTCATTGTTGCTGTCCTCTAACGAATCCGCCAATGTGCTAGATCGTTGCTGCGCCATCTGCCCTCCAAAGAGATCAGGTCTCTGACCAAGGTGCGGAGGAAACTGAAGGAGTGCAATAGCCTCTTCCGGCAGGATGGTATGCCAAGTAGATATCATTGACGAACAACACCGCCGGCATGCCAAAGCGCATACGCCCCAAGGACTGGAAGCGAATATCCACCGAAACAAATTGCCATGTGTATTCACGCTGTTGCCTCCTGGCCTGATGGCCTAGGTACGAGACAATGGCAGCAGCGCAGCGGTGGTTTCCCCCTCTGCGCTGCATTCTGGCATTACTTGCGGATGATGTTGTGCTCCGGGCCGTACGGGAACTTGGTGATGTTCTCCGAACCCTGCTCGTTGACGATCAGAATGTCGTGCTCGCGGTAACCACCTGCGCCCGGCAGACCTTCAGGCAACATGATCATCGGCTCGATGGAAACCACCATGCCTGGCTCAAGAACTGTGTCGATGTCTTCACGCAGTTCTAGGCCGGCCTCGCGACCGTAATAGTGGCTCAGGGTGCCGAACGAGTGGCCGTAGCCGAAGGTGCGGTACTGCAGCAGGTCGTGTTTGAGGAAGATCTCGTTCAGCTCGCGCGCGATATCGCTGCAGCGCATGCCCGGCTTGATCAGCTTGAGACCGGCTTCGTGCACTTCGACGTTGACTTCCCACAGACGCAGGTGCTCGTCGGAGCAATGGTCGAGGAACAGGGTGCGTTCCAGCGCGGTGTAGTAGCCGGCGATCATCGGGAAGCAGTTCAGGCTGAGGATGTCGCCCTTGTTCACCTTGCGGCTGGTCACCGGGTTGTGCGCGCCGTCGGTGTTGATCCCGGACTGGAACCAGGTCCAGGTGTCCATCAGCTCGCCTTCTGGGAAGGTGCGAGCGATTTCACGGACCATCGCCTGAGTGGCGTGCAAGGCGACTTCGTATTCCGGTACCTGGTCACGCAACGCCTCAATTACCGCAGCGCCGCCGATGTCGGCAATACGTGCGCCGTGACGAATGATCGTGTGCTCTTCAGCGGACTTGACCAGGCGCATCTTCATGCAAGGAGCGGCGACGTCGACCAGCTCGGCGGACGGATAGCGCGCAGCCAGCTTGTCGCGGTTCTGCAAGTTCAGGTGATCGAACTCGATGCCGATACGGCCGGCCTTCGGCAGCGCCTGCTGGATGGCGACGAAGAAATTATCGCGCTGCCAGTCAGAGTAGACGATGTTGTCAGTGCCCACGGTACGGCGCCACGGCTGACCACCGTCGATGTTGGCAGAGATGGTCACGACCGCGTCTTGGGTCACCACCGCGGCATAGGGACGACCGAACGAGCAGTACACGAAGTCAGTGTAATAATTGACATTATGATACGAGGTGAAGATCGCCGCATCGATGTTTTCTGCCGCCATGTGGGCGCGCAGCTTGGCTTGGCGAGTGGCGTATTCCTGCGCAGAGAAGGTAGATTTTACTTTCTGGCCGTTTTGAATCCGGAGCGTCTGGGGCATTTGCATGGCGAGAACCCTTGTTGTTTTTCAGTGACTCGGCACATCCACTTAGCAGTGCCGTTGGGAAGCATTGCAACAGATGCCATCGTGCAGTTTTTGCACGTTTCCGACCTGTAATTGGTCATTCCCGCTCCCTCAGTCTGCCGGCAAGATCGCCTCGGCGATCTGGCTACCAGTGCCGACGGCACGCCTATACGCAAGACCCACGAGGCCGCCAGCGAGGCGCAACAAAATCGTGCGAAGCACGCGCCAGGAAAGGCATAGCAACGATCCCGCGGACTAATAAGAAGGCAACACACGGCTCAACGCCGCTGCCGTGGATGATGGCGCATGCAGTGGACGTGTCTCATTCACAATGTAACAACTCAAGATGGGGTAGCGACTAGGTCGATAAAAAGATGAGTTACAAGCCTACTGGGCCAAACAAACTGCGCGACGGAAGCCGTCGCCAGCGCCAAACAGAGATGAGCACGCTATTAGCCCCTATGCCTTAAAAAAGGGAACGCGCGGCACCTAGCTGCCACCCGCCCCCCTTTCGGTTTAGCCTGAGGTCGTGCTGAGATCACGAGGAAAGGTTCCTGGAGTGAGCCTTAGTTTCTGGCAGGGACTTTGGTCTGCGTAGCCTGTAATGCTCATTCACCCCGCAGGATCAGCGCACTCTCGCCCTCCCACTCGGCAAAGAGCTGCTGCCCACTGCGCATGCCAAGCTGGTCGTAATCGGCATGCATTTTCTGCACCTGCAGCTCGAGCCCACCCTCGGCCTCGAGATGGATGTTGACCATAGAGCCGATGAACTCCTCACCCACCACGATACAAGCCAGTCGGTTGGGTCGGCTCGGCTTTGCGCAGAGGTCTACATGTTCGGCGCTCAGGCAAACAGTGATCTGATCGCCAGGGGCGACCGTCTTGTCGTCCGGCAGCCGCGCCTGAAACTCGCCGTGCTCCGAGCTGAAATTAACCAGGCCCGCATCGTCGAAACCCGTGACGCTTCCGGTGAGGATGTTCTTACCGCCGACGAACTCGGCGACGAAGCGGTTGTGCGGCTCGCGGAAGACCTCCTGCGGCGAGCCAATTTGCTCGACTCGGCCCCGGCTCATGATCACCACGCGATCAGCCATGGCGAAGGCTTCGGACTGACTGTGGGTAACGTAGACGAAGGTGATGCCAAGATCCTTCTGCAGCCCGGTCAGCACGCTTTGCATGCGTATGCTCAAGTTGGCATCCAGCGCACTCAACGGCTCGTCGAGGAGCAGGATAGGTGGCTCGGTAACCAGCGAACGGGCCAGCGCCACGCGTTGCTTTTGGCCGCCTGAAAGCTGGCTAATGTCGCGCTCGGCGAACTCCTCCAAGTCTAGCCGCTCAAGCCAATGCAACGCCTTCTTACGCCGTTCGGCCTTAGCCATACCGCGCATTTTCAGACCGAACTCGACATTCTCGATCACGTTGAGGAACGGGAACAGCGCCAGATTCTGCCAGACCAGCGGGGTCTCACGCTCCCAGGAATAGAGGTCGTTGATCCGCACGCCGTTAAGCCGTATCTCGCCTTTGCTCGGCTTCTCTAGGCCGGCGAGCATACGAAGCGTCGTCGTCTTGCCGCAGCCGCTCGAGCCCATGATCGCAACAAACTCGCCCTTGTAGATCTCGAGATTCATGCATTCGACGGCTTGGAAACTGCCAAAATGCTTGACCACGTTGTCAAAAACCACCAGCGCTTGAGTCATGGCTGAAATCCTTCGGATTCGGGTGTATGGCGGGAGGCTGTCAGGTGCCCGTCGGCTTCTGCCGTCGCATCAGTAACAACTGGGCAACGATCACCAAGGTCATGGTGGTGATGAAGACGATAGTGCCGATCGCGTTGATGGTCGGGCTCACCTGCCCTTGCAGCGTGTTGAGGATGCGCACCGGCACCGTCTCGTTGAGCCCCGAGACGAACCAGGCAACGGCGAACTCGTCGAAGGAAACGGCCATGGTCACCAACAGCGCAGCGAAAACACTAGGCGCCGCGAATGGCATGATCACATAGCGCATAGCATTCCATTGGCTCGCGCCGAGATTCCACGCTGCCGCCTCAATATTCGGATCCATCTGTGCCAAGCGCATGCGGATAACCGCCATCGCGAACGGCGTGCACATCACGATATGGCTGATCATCACCGAATGCAGATCGCCGGAAAGCCCGATCCGCGACAGGAACGCGAGCATCGCCAGCCCCATGATCACCACCGGAATGGTCGGCGGAAGCAGCGCCAGCGCCATGTAGATGGACTTGCCGAAGAAGTGATAGCGGAAATCGGTATAGGCCGCCGTAAAGCCCAGCAGGGTTGACACCAGCGACACCACCATGCCCACCATCAGGCTGTTTCTGAATGCCTCCCACACCGCGGAGTCGGCGGCGATAGCCTCGTACCAGCGCAGGCTGAAACCACCCAACGGCAAGGACGGGAAACGGTCGACGTTGAACGAAAACACAAAACTGCCGGCAATCGGGGTGAAGATGAAGATGAACACCAGCACTACGTAACTGCGCAGCAACAGATTGATCAGACGATTCTCGTTCATGCGCGTCTCCGGTAGGCGAAGCCGATCGAAGCGAAGGCCGTGATCAGCAGCGTCACAATCATCATCGTTGCGATCACCGCCGCGCGTGGCCATTGCTGTCCCGACTTGGTGGTGTCAGTAATCAGCGTGCTCAAGGTCGGCGGCTGGCCACCGCCCAGGTAGAGTGGGCTGACGAAGTCACCGAAGGTCAGGATGAAGCAGAACAGCGCCGCGACGACGATACCGATCCGCGCCGAAGGTACTACCACTTGGAACACCGTGCGCACGCGGCCGCAACCGAGATTGTGGGCCGCCTCGATCAACGAGCGGTCGATGTACATCAGACTGAACAGCTGCAGCAGCACAACCAGTGGCAGGCATAGCGTGAAGTAGCCGACATAGGTGCCGAACGTGGAGTTGAGCATCGGCAACGGCCCCAGCCCGAGCTGGCCGATGGCGGCATTGAGGATACCGTTGTCGCTCAGAAACACCTGCCATGAGTAGGTACGCACCAGATAGCTGGTGAAAAACGGGGTGATCAGCATCAACACGATCAGCTGTTTGACCGATTCGCGGAACTTGAAGGCGATCGTGTAGGCGCACGGGAAGGCCACCAGGCTCACCAGCACCGTTGCTCCCGCAGCCATTGCCAGCGTGTGTAGATAGGCGTCCCAGAAGAATCCGCGGCTGAGCATGTAACTCCAGTTCAACCACTCGAACGTCGGCACCATCCGATAATTGCGCACAATCCAGAAGCTGATCGCCACCAGGAATGCCAGGGGAAAGACGAAGAAAATCAGCTGCCAGACCAGGATCGGCATTGAGAAGCAGAGGCCGTACCAAGGCAGGCGGAAGGATTTCCTGTCGACACGGGCCGGCACATGCGGCTTCGCGCCGCTCATGCCGGCGTCGATCCGCGGCGGGTCATCTCTCTTGCGTGAAGCCACTACGACCACCCCGCTGCTTATGCTCAGGCACTCTTGTATTCCGACCAGAAGTCATTCCACTCCTCCAGACTCTGCTGAACAGGGAGTTCGCGGTACTTGATGCGGCCATCGCGGATATCATCCATGACGTTGCGTTGGCCGATCACCATGTTCTGGCGCTGGGCTTCGGCGGGATCGACCTTACTCAGCAGCTCCCAGCCCTTCTTGCTCGGAATCAATGCAGGGTAAGCGGCCATTTTCGCCGTCTTGACCTGGCCTTCCGGCGCGGTGATGTACTGGATGAACTTCTTCGCCAGCTCGGGGCTGTGCGCGTTCTTGGCGATGCAATAGGACTCAGTCCACTGCAACCCACCCTCCTCCGGCACCACGGTCTTAACTGGCGCGCCGGAACGCTGCAACACCCCGGTAATCCAGTCGCCGATGCCGCACATCGCATGGATCTGACCGTTCTTCAGCGAGGAGAAGGTTCCGCCGTAATCGAAGAAACCACCGATCTGCGGACGCAGAGTCATGATTTTCTCCTGGACGGCTTTCCAATGCGCATCATCGATATCGTACGGACGCGAATTGCCATTGAGCAGGCTGATCTGCCCCAGGTTCGGCAGGTGCCAGTCGAAATGCCCGACCTTGCCCTTGAGGCTCTCGTCCCAGAACACGTCATAGCTATGCACCTTGGCCTCGGGAACCAGCTGGGTGTTGTAGGCGATGCCAAGAAAGCCAAAACGGATCAGTACTGAGTACAGCTCGCCGTCCTGCCAGTGCCCGGGAAATTTCTGAAATTCGGGGAAGAAGTCGTCGAAAGGGTAGTCGGCGGGGTCGAGCCGCTCGATGTAGCCGCCGGCGTTGAGCTGCTGCACGTATTCGGCGTCGGATAGGATTAAGTCAAAGGTGCCGGGGGGGGACTGTGAAATCAGTCCCAGCATGTTGTCGCCGCCCGTATAGTACTTGGCCTTTACCGTGACCCCGAACTGGCGTTCGAAGTCGCCGACGATATCCTGCTCGGCGTGCCCGGCCCACGCCAGGATGACCAGCTCTTTTTCAGTTGCGGCAAAGCCTCTCAAGGGTAAGACGCCAGCCAGGGCGGCGCTACCCGCCAGGATTCCGGTGGTTTTCAGAAATGTCCGTCGTGAAAGATCGATGCGATTATTCATTATTGTCTCTCCTCGATGATGGACAGGTGCTTCTGTCCTTCTAGCTCTGCCACTTGCTTTCTCCATCACGCCGTGACTTGAAGCTTAGACGCTGGTGCGACGTGCAAATGAAACTGAACAGCCCCTATTTACCGCCCAAAGTTCGAATGCCGTGGTGCAGGCCAGCTGCAACCTCATGCACTGAGTCGGATCGACTCAACGGAACGCAACACGCATCATCCCCACATACGGATAGTGTTTTCCTCAGGACAGCTTGGGGGCACCGTTCGCGCGGCCGTAGTCGTAGAAGCATTACGGAAATCGCTGCAATAGGTGGTATCGAGGTGAGAGGTAAAGATCACCGCATCAATAGTTTCTGCCGCCCCGTGGGCGCACAGCTTGACCTGGAGAGTGGCGTATCCCTGGGCCGAGAAAGTCGAATTGATTTTCTGGCCGCTCTGCATCCGAAACATGTTGGACATGGGCATGGCGAGAATTCATATAGTTTTATCGTGACTCGGCACACTGTTTTGGCAGGTGGCTGAAGTCATTCGAACAGATGCAGGCACTCAACTTTTGTACAATTCCGACCCGAAGATGGTCATACGCGACCACAAAACCGCCACCCAAAACGCCTGAACGTCCTTTTTGCCAGCCCTAGAGGACTTTCACCTCCAAGTCATCCAGCTCACCACAACAGTAAGTCAGAAAGGGCCGTGCCTGGCGCACCAAAAAAAGCCCGCACATGCGGCTGGCATGTACGGGCCTGAAAATGTTGCAGAGAGAATGCAGGATCAGTGCGTGGCCAGACGACAGCGCTGGGACTTGCTCCGGCGCTCGTGGCTCGGCGCAACGCCAAAGTGCTCGTGGTAGCACTTGGAAAAATGCGACGCGGTGACAAAACCGCAGCCCGAGGCGACATCAACTATCGGCAAAGCCGTCTGCTTGAGCATCTGCCGAGCCAGAATTAGGCGCAACTTCAAGTAGTAGCGCGACGGCGAGCAGCGTAAGTACTGGCAAAACAGCCGCTCAAGCTGTCGTCTCGACAACTCAATAAAGCTAGCCAGCTGATCCAGTTCGATGGGTTCCTGAAGATTAGCCTCCATCAGCGTTATAACTTCCTGCAACTTCGGTGGGGGACTGTCCAGCATGTGCCGGAATGATGCATGCCCTGGCGTCGGCCCGCTCCGGGCTTGCTCAAGAACCAACGTCTCACTGATTGCACCCACTAAAGCCGGACCGTGACTGCGGCCAATAAGTTGCAGCATCATATCCAGCCCTGCTCCGCTACTCGCTGCGGTGTAGCGGTCACGATCGAGAGCAAACTGCTGCGAACTAAGCAATACCTTGGGAAAAGCCTCGCCCATGTCGACCTTTAGCTCCCAGTTCGTCGAGCACTCATAGCCGTTCAGAAGCCCTGCATTAGCCAATAACCAGCTGCCGGATCCCAATGCTCCCAGATGCACGCCACGCGCAGCCTGATTCTGTAACAGGCGAATTTGTTCTGGACTACAAGCGCTCGCGCACGCATCACCGCCACAAATAATCAAGGCATCTAATTTCAATTCGACATTGGCGACGCCATCCGGGGATACCAACATACCGTTACTCGCACGCACTGGACGACCGTCCGCAGTCAGGGTTTTCCAACGATAGAGGTTACGCCCAGAAAACTGATTGGCCCGCCGCAAAGGCTCCAACACACTAGCCAGAGCAATCAAACTGAAATTGTCGGCAAGCAAGAAGCCAATCGCTTCCAAAGTAACCTCTGCTGGCTGTTTCAACGCTTCGAAACTGGACATGCTCACCTCTACTAGCCGGCAATGATCCGGCAGCGGGATATCTATTGGTACGATTAGGACGGGACTGAATGGCTCGACTCAACACTCGATCGCACTGACGGCCAGGCCACCGCGCGAGGTTTCCTTGTACTTGTCATGCATATCGGCGCCGGTGTCGCGCATGGTGCGGATCACTCGGTCGAGCGAGATGAAGTGCTGGCCGTCGCCGCGCAAGGCCATCTGTGCGGCATTGATCGCCTTCACCGCGGCGATCGCATTGCGCTCGATGCACGGCACCTGAACCAGCCCGCCAACCGGATCGCAGGTCAGTCCGAGGTTGTGCTCCAGACCGATCTCGGCGGCGTTTTCCAGCTGCTCCGGCGTGGCTCCGAGAATCTCCGCCAAACCGGCCGCGGCCATGGCGCAGGCCGAGCCGACCTCGCCCTGGCAACCGACTTCGGCGCCGGAGATCGAGGCGTTCTTCTTGCACAGAATGCCGACCGCCGCTGCGGCCAACAGGTAATCGACCACATCGGCTTCGCTGATCGCCGGGCTGAAGCGCACGTAGTAGTGCAGCACCGCCGGGATGATGCCGGCCGCGCCGTTGGTCGGCGCGGTGACCATGCGCCCGCCGGCGGCGTTCTCCTCGTTGACCGCCAGGGCGAACAGGTTGACCCATTCCATGCCACTGAGGGTCGAGCCGATCACGTTGGGCTTGCTCATTTCCTGCAGGCTGCGGTGCAGCTTGGCGGCGCGGCGCTTGACGTTGAGCCCGCCGGGCAGGATGCCCTCGTGCTTGAGACCCTGCTCGACACAGTCGCGCATGGCTTGCCACAGGCGCATCAGACCGCTGCGGATCTCCGCCTCGCTGTGCCAGGCCTTCTCGTTGGCCATCATCAATTCGGACACCCGCAGCCCATGCTCCTTGCACAGGCGCATCAACTCGTCGCCGCTGGAGAAGTCGTAAGGTAACTGGGTGTGATCCTGGTCCAGCTGGCCGGTGGCCGCCTGTTCGGCATCGACCACGAAACCGCCACCGACCGAATAATAGGTGCCGCTACTCAGCTCGCTGCCGTCGGCCGCGTAGGCCGTCAGGGTCATGGCATTCGGGTGATAGGGCAAGTTTTCCTCGAGCAGCAACATGTCGCGCTGCCAGTCGAAGGCAATCGACAAGCGCCCATCCAGCTGCAAGGTGCCGGTGCGGTGCAGGGCCTCAATGCGCGGCGCGATGTGCGCCGGGTCGATCTGATCCGGCCAGTCACCCATCAGGCCCATGATCACCGCGGTGTCGCTGCCATGACCGATGCCGGTGGCCGACAACGAGCCATACAGGCGCACTTCCACGCGTTGCACACGCTCAAGCTGGTGCCGCTCACGCAGCGCGCCAGTGAACAGCGCCGCGGCGCGCATGGGGCCGACGGTATGCGAGCTGGAGGGGCCGATACCGATCTTGAACAAGTCGAACACACTGATAGCCACTACGGCCTCCTCATCTGACTAAGCGCAGGAGTTGGGCGCTTGCTGAGGAGAATTGTCTGCCGACGACACCAGCTAAAATTGTCTAACTTCGACCTGAAAGTGCTCAAAGACACTGCTCATTGAAAACTGGTACCCATCGAGAAAAGCCAGAAAGCGGCCCGAGGCGTCCACTTAAACGACCTTGCAGCCTACTCGACGCACAGCATCAGAAGGCGTAAACAGAGCACGACAAGCTCATGGGTAGAGGTCTACGGCGATCTCCGTAGCCTTTTCTGGGCCTCAATCACGGGGTCCTTAATAATGAGTTCCAATCCCTCTGGCCAGAGACAGAAGCCACTACATACAGCTCCTAAACGTACTCAGCCAAATATAGGTCAATCATCTCCTTGACCGTAACGCCTTGCGATTTGCCTTCTCGATAGCGCCCGGCGAGGACAGGTCGGACTCGCGTTTTTTGATCCATGCCTAGGCCGACACCTTGCGGTCGAAGGTTTGGCTTTCCTGATAAACTATTGCGCCCTTTTGTACGATGCGGATCTGCACTGTATACGCCGTAGAGCCGTTCTTACGCTTGCAGGTAATGACTGTGTCCATAGGTTTTGCTACATGGCCGCTTTGTGTTGCTACATTGCAGCAACGCTGTAGCAGAAATAAGCAAAAACGTGGAAAACCGTAGTAAATGAGAGCGCAGTAAATGTTCGCTATAAGCCCGGAAAACCTAGCTATAACAGTGCACCCCGTATCTAGGAGGTTTTCTGTTGCCCCGATGATGGATTGGACGGATCGCCATTGCCGCTTTTTCCTGCGTCAACTCTCGCGGCATGCGCTGTTGTATACCGAGATGGTCACCACAGGCGCCCTGCTGCATGGCGATAGCGCGCGTTTTCTGCGCCACAGCGTAGCGGAATACCCGCTGGCACTGCAGCTCGGCGGTAGCGTGCCGGCCGAGCTGGCGGCCTGCGCCAAGTTGGCTGAAGCGGCGGGCTACGACGAGGTCAACCTGAATGTCGGCTGCCCCAGCGACCGGGTGCAGAACAACATGATCGGCGCCTGCCTGATGGCCCACCCGGCGCTGGTCGCCGAGTGCGTCAAGGCGATGGGTGATGCGGTGAGCATTCCAGTGACGGTCAAGCACCGTATCGGCATCGACGGCCGCGACAGCTACACCGAACTGTGCGACTTCATCGGTCAGGTGCGCGAAGCCGGTTGCCAGAGCTTTACCGTGCATGCGCGCATTGCCATTCTTTCCGGGCTCTCGCCCAAGGAAAACCGCGAAGTGCCGCCGCTGCGCTACGACCTGGCGGCGCAGGTCAAACGCGACTTCCCGGATCTGCAGATCATCCTCAACGGCGGCATCAAGACCTTGGAGGAATGCCAGACCCACCTGCAGACCTTCGATGGCGTCATGCTTGGCCGCGAGGCGTATCACAATCCCTATCTGCTGGCACAGGTCGATCAACAGCTATTCGGCTCGACGGCACCAGTACTCAGCCGCTTCGAGGCGATGCAATCGATGCGCGGCTATATCGCCGAGCACCTGGCTGAGGGCGGCAGCATGCACCACATCACCCGGCACATGCTCGGTCTGGCCCAGGGCTTCAACGGCGCCCGGCGCTTCCGCCAGCTATTGTCGGTGGATATTCACAAGACCGCCGAGCCCCTGGCGCTGTTCGACCAGGCGGCGCAATTGCTGCAAGGGCGCTGACTCGGGTAAGGTCATGCCATCAGTAACGACAAGGCAGTGCCATGACTTCCAAGCTGGATCAACTCAAACAGTTCACCACAGTGGTCGCCGATACTGGCGACCTCGATGCCATCGCCCGCATGCAACCGGTCGACGCCACCACCAACCCGTCACTGCTGCTCAAAGCCGCCGCCATGCCGCGCTACGCTCAGCTGCTGAAAAATGCAGTCAACGCCAGTCAGGGTGACCTGGGCCTGGCCTGCGACCGCTTCGGCGTGACGGTCGGCCAGGAAATCCTCAAGATCATCCCGGGGCGTATTTCCACTGAAGTCGATGCGCGCCTGTCCTTCGATACTCAGGCCACCTTGCGTCGCGCCGAACGTCTGATCGACCTGTATGACCAGGCGGGCATTGGCCGCGAGCGGGTACTGATCAAGATCGCCTCGACCTGGGAGGGTATCCGCGCCGCCGAACAACTGGAAAAAGCCGGTATCCAGTGCAACCTCACGCTGCTGTTCTCCTTCGCCCAAGCCCAGGCCTGCGCCGACGCCGGCGTGTTTCTGATCTCACCCTTCGTGGGCAGGATCTACGACTGGTACAAGAAGGCCGAAGGCCGTGATTTCGTCGGTGCAGAGGATCCCGGCGTGCAGTCGGTGACGCGCATCTACAACTACTACAAGGCCAACGGCTATGCGACCGTAGTGATGGGCGCCAGCTTCCGTAACATTGGCCAGATCGAGCAGTTGGCCGGTTGCGACCGCCTGACCATCAGCCCGGAACTGTTGCAGCAACTGGCCGATGACCAGTCACCGCTCGAGCGCAAGCTGAGCAGCGGCCAGCCCGCCGAAGCGCGTCAAAGCCTCGAACAAAGCCAGTTCCGCTGGGCGATGAACGAGGATCCGATGGCCACGGAAAAGCTTGCCGAAGGCATTCGTCAATTCGCTCGCGATCAGGAAAAGCTGGAAAAGCTGCTCGCCGATATCGCCTGAATGCAATGCGGGGCGCCGATTTTCATCGAACGCCCCGCACCTGTGAAAACAGCGTGATCTATCAGTAATGCTCTAGCGCGCTGACCAGATCGTGGAAAGCGGCACGATTGGAGTCATTCAGATCCATCAAAATGCGGTGAGCTTCCAGCACCTTGGCCCGCACCACCTCTTCCGATTGATCCTGCGATGGCAGATCGTCCAGGCACTCCGGACAGGGAATCGGCGTATCGACGATGTTGAACACCTGATCGAAGCCCATCGACTGCAACAGCCGGGTGATGTCGGGGTGGGTGGTCACCACGGTTGGCAGCAGACCAATCTTCTGCCGCGAGAGAATCGACAGCTTGGCCAGCAAGCCCAGGGTGGTGCTGTCGATGCTGCGAGTCTCGGTCAGGTCGATGACGATGGCGGAGAAATTCAGCGCGGTAAAAATCTTTTCAATGGTGGAATCCAGCGCCGAGCAAAGGGTCAGGCGCACTTCACCTACAAACTTCAGTACGAAGGTACCGTTTTGTTCGGCGAACTGGATTCTACCGGGGCTTATCCCAGGATTCATGCAAGGTTCCTGCTTAACACCAGCAAGGCAATATCATCCGGCATATCCGCCAGATTGGCCAGCCCCAACACTTGACGCAACCCATCCAGGGTTCCACCTGCCGAGTTGACCAAACGGGGCAGCGCGAGCTCTTTTTCCTGCAGGGTATCGCCTGGCAGCAGGTCGAGAATACCGTCGGACAGCAGCGTCAGGCTGAACGATTCGGGCAACTTCAGCACATGGTCGCTGTATTCGGCTTCATCGAACAAGCCAACCGGTAAACCACGACCCGTCAGGTAATGCGCTTCGCCTTCGCTGTACAGCACCGGCAGCGGTAGATGACCACCGATGCTGTAAGTCAGTTGACCCTGCTGCTCATCGATGACCCCACCGAGCATGGTCACGTGCTTGCCCAGCTTGCAATTGATCAAGCCGCGATTGATATGAGCGAGGACTTCCGAAGGCTTGAACTCGGGGAAACGACCATTGCGCCGCAACTCATAGAGCAAACGAGTGGTCATGAACTTCAGCAGTACAGTGACGAATGCCGATGACGCGCCATGTCCGGACACATCCGCGAGGTAAAAGGCGATGCGGCGTTCATCGACGCGGAAATAGTCGACGAAATCCCCGGAGAGGTAGAGCGACGGAATGATCTGGTGGGCGAATTGCAGGCCATCGGCTTTCCAGGGCGTGACCGGCAGCATGTTCATCTGTACCTGCCGACCGGCGTTCTGGTCCTCCTGCAACAGATGCAGGCTGGCTTGCAGCTCGCGGTTGGCGGCTTCCAGTTGCTCCCGATAACGCTGGTTCTCCAGACGCAGATGCGCACGATCCAGCGCACGGCGCACCGAATGTTCGAGCACCGCGAGGTCTTCCAGGGGTTTGATCAGGTAATCGGCGGCGCCCAGGCGCAAGGCTTCGACCGCGTCACTCATCACACCGGCGCCCGACACGACGATAACCGGGGTTTCTACCTGCAGTTGGTTGATCCGGCGAATCAGCTCTAGGCCATCGACCTGCGGCATGCGCAGATCGCAGATCACCACATCCGGCTGCTCGCGCTGGAATATGTCGAAGCCTTCCAGGCCATTAGAGGCTTGCAGAACGACGAAGCCACTGTCTTCCAAGTAGGCTGCGAGACTCGCGCGCACCACTTCGTCGTCATCGATAATCAGCAGCGTGGCACTGGTTTTGTGCATTGGGTATCCAGGCAAACTGCGCCGGGGCAAGGCTAGGCGTATGCACCAGGCCATCAGCCTGAGCGCGCGTACTCGGTAAGTCTCAAGGCGCTGACGGTACTCCCATACGCACCTCGATTCAAGCATGCGCCAGTCATCACTACGCGACTTTACAGCTCAAATCGGCGAAGGTTATAAGGACAGCAGGAGAACCCTACAACAAAGAGGATAGCGTCCATGAGCCAAAGTAATCACGATTACAGTGAAAAACGCGATTACATCCGCATGCGACTGGAAGCACCAGTGACCCTGCAGCATGCCGGAAAGGAAATTCCCGCACTGTGCCTCGACTTGTCGAGTACCGGCATGCAACTAGAGGCCGAGTGTGCGCTGAAGCTGGGCGACAAGATCAAGGTGCATATCGCCTCCGACCATAATCAACTCAAAGGGCTGATTGCCGAAGCCGAGGTTGTACGCGTCAGCGACCTGGACAATGGCCGCCAGACCCTGGGCCTGGCTATTTTGTCGATGAGTTGAAATCCGCAGCGCTCTATACGCAAAAAGGCGGCCTGACATGGCCGCCTTTTTTGCATGAAATGCTTGCAAGCAGAACGGCTAGAAGTCGTCCTCGACATCACCGTCGCGCACCTTGAACTCACGGTTCTGCAGGTAGGCGTTGCGGATGAATATGTACTTGTCGCCACTGATCAGCCGCTCAGCCGACAGCAGACTGGCGCGGGTATCGATGACATCCACACCGCGCGTGAGGTTTCGGGTCGGCACATGGCTCATATACCGGTATGGCTGGAGCAGGCTGTCCGGCACTTTGCTGAAAGTGTCGCGCACCGTACTCGGCCCGAGCAGCGGCAGCATCACATAGGGCCCACTGCCCAGCCCCCAGGCGCCGAACGTTTGACCGAAGTCTTCGTCGCTGCGTTGCAGGCCCATTTTCTTGGCCACATCAAAGAAGCCTAATAAGCCGAAAGTGGTGTTGAAGATCACCCGACTGGTGTCCACGCCAGCATCGTGCAGCTTGCCTTGCAGCACGTTGTTGGCCAGGTTGCCGACGTCGCCGATATTGCCGAAGACGTTATGCACACCATCTTCGAGGAACTGCGGGGTTACCGCCTGATAGCCCTGCGCCAAGGGCTTCAGGGCATAGATATCGAGGGTGTCGTTGAAGCGGAAGATCACCCGATTGAAGCCTTCCCAAGGATCCTCTTCGGCAGCCTGAACCACCAATGGAAGCAGCACCAGGCTGGCACAGGCAACCAATCGGCCCAGACGATCGATCCAATTCGCACCGATTACAGGCATTAGGGTCTCTCCTTGAGAAAAAATTGTAGGCCGGCGCAACGCAGCCATCGAGGCCGGCAGTATAAAGCCTGACGCAGGCAAATAGGCAGCAGGGGTGCCAGCAATGTTCAGGAAAAACACATACTCGACCGTGCTCGCAGCCTCGTTAGACTGGACATGGACAGTCGTCATGGCAGGCGCTTATCGGGTGCAAACCACCGCCACAGGGATCGGCCGTCGCTGGCGGTGACCGTCACAACAGCTTCATCCAATCGTCATAAACAGCCTGCAGACTGGACTTCATCAATTGAAGGATGACCAGTATGCCAACCGCCCCACCCGCCTTCAGTGCGGTGCTCTTCGGTTTATCCGGTTGCCTGGTGGACTTTGGTGCACGCACATTGCCCACGGCCATACAACGCTTGTATCCACGGCACGGCAACGAACAGATCAACGCGGCCCATGGCGCCCTGGAGCAACTGCTTGGCCGCATGCCCAATGCCGGCGAGCGGCAGGCCTTCGAGCAGGCGTTGTGCGAAGCAGCCTGCGAGCACGCCGAATTCACTCCGGGCGCCCTGGAGCAGTTGCAACAACTGCATCTGCAGAATGTGCCTTGTGCCTGGCTCGATGAACTGCCGCGCGATACCAGTATCGCCCTGGCATCCCCACTGCCCGACTGGCTCGCCGCCGCTCCGAGCAGAGTTGGCCGCGCCTGGCCTGCGCCGGACGCCTGCTGGCAGGCGCTGATGGACCTGCAGGTCGCGCAACTCGATGGCTGCGTGTTGATCAGTGGCGAACCGCGCCTACTCCAGGCCGGCCTCAATGCCGGGCTGTGGACCATCGGCCTGGCGGCCTGCGGACCACTCTGTAGCCAGGCGCCGGCAGACTGGCAAGCCCTCGCTGCAGTCGAGCGCGACCGCCTGCGTACCCAGGCGACCTTGACCCTGTATCGTCTCGGCGTGCATGCAGTAATCGACCAATTGAGCGAACTCGGCCCCTGCCTGGTCGACCTCGGCTCACGCCGACAAAAAGGCGAAAAACCCTGAGCGCATGGGAAAAATCTCGTTTCTATCCGGAGCTCGCGCCAAGGTGACATTGCCAGGCTAGCTATCGATATAAAAATGCCGCGCACCGAACTGGCGATAGCTCTCGCTCAAGCGCTGAAGATTTGATCCCGGGCAAGCAAAGCAGCGCTGCTTGGATTACCCTAGCAGGCATGCAAGGGCCTTCGCTAAAGCGTGCGGCCAATGTTTTTGCCTATCAATAAAGGGAGAGTTTTATGCCTGCAAACCGCCTGCAGCAACAGTTGCAAGAGCTGCGCGATCAGTTGGCTCAGGATCCGCCACTGACTGAAGAAGAACGGGCAGCGCTATTTGTCCTGACCCAGGAAATCGAACTTCAGCTGGCCCGCCAGGCAGCGGCCGCGCCAGATGCCACCCTGATCGATGGCGTCAATCTGGCCGTGGAACGATTTGAAGCGAGTCATCCGACCCTGGCCGGTACCTTGCGCAACATTGTGCAGAGCCTGGCTAACATGGGGATCTAAGCGACAGCGGCAAGCTGCCCTGATGCGCAAAAAATCTTATTTGCCGCATCCCGGCTTGCCGCCCCTCCCCGCTTACTGGCGCACCAAGCGCCGGTTGTCCGGCACTATCGCCGCCGTACTGCGATAGGGATTGATGTCCAGTCCGCCACGGCGTACGTAACGGGCATACACCGTCAGGTACTCGGGCTGGAGCAGGTGTTGCAAGTCGAGAAAGATCCGCTCCACGCACTGCTCATGGAAATCCGCATGCTGGCGAAAGCTCACCAGATAGGCCAGCAAACTGGCGTGATCCAGCGCCGCACCGCGGTACTGAACCACCACGCTGCCCCAGTCCGGCTGGCCGGTGACCGGGCAGTTGGATTTCAACAGGTGACTGTGCAGGCTTTCCTCGACTAGCACCTCCGGCTTGCAACGCAGCAACTCAGGCTGCGGCTGCACATAGTTGCTGATGAGCACATCCAGCTCATCGATGCACTGCCCAGGCAAGGTCGCCACGCCTTCGGCCGTCACTTCGGCCAAACTGCGCACGCGCACGCCCACCGGCTTGCCGGCGGCCGCTGACAAGTCCTGCTGCAGCAGCGCGAGCAATTCGCTCACATCATTGAATACCGTCTGATTCAACGAGTTGAGGTACAGCTTGAAAGATTTCGACTCAATGATATTCGGTGAGTCCGCCGGGATGGCGAACTCGCCAATGGCTACCACCGGCTTGCCGGAAGGCAACAGCCAGGACAGCTCGAAGCAATTCCAGAAATCCACCCCCTGATAAGGCAACGTCTCGGCCGTCAGGCCCAGTTCGGCCCACTTGGCTGCGCGCGCAATCGGGAACAGCAGCGACGGCGTGTAGGTGGCGATGTATTCGCTGGATTTACCCAGTGGCGAATCTTCGGCGGCGGGATGCATGGCAAAAACCTGGTTAGTCATAAGGAACAGGGCAAAAGCGCGTGGCGGAGTTCAAGGCTGGTGAAATTATCGAGCACCGTAAGCGGGCAATTACACACTCTTTCAGGTCAGCTCGGCCACGACCGCAGCCAGGGCTTGCGCAGGGTCGATGGCTTGGCTGATCGGCCGGCCGATGACCAGATAATCGGAACCGACATCCAGCGCCTGGCGTGGAGTCAGAATACGCCGTTGATCGTCCTGGGCGCTGCCCGCCGGACGAATGCCGGGCGTGACCAGCTGCAATGCCGGATAAGCGGCCTTGAGCGCTTGGGCTTCCTGGGCAGAACACACCAGGCCATCCATCCCGGCTTGCGCGGCCAGCCCCGCCAGACGCAGGACTTGCGCCTGGGGCTCGATATCCAGGCCGATGCCGGCCAGATCCTCACGCTCCATGCTGGTCAGCACGGTTACGCCGATCAACAGCGGCTTGGCACCGTTCAGGGCGTCCAGGGTTTCACGGCAGGCCGCCATCATGCGCAGGCCACCCGAGCAGTGCACGTTGACCATCCACACGCCCAGCTCAGCAGCCGCCTTGACCGCCATTGCCGTGGTGTTGGGAATATCGTGAAATTTCAGGTCGAGGAACACCTCGAAGCCCTTGTCGCCCAGGGCCGTGACGATCTCCGGGCCGCAACGGGTGAACAGCTCCTTGCCGACCTTGACCCGGCACTGTCTGGGATCGAGCCGCTCGGCCAGCGCCAGCGCGGCATCACGGGTCGGGAAATCCAAGGCAACGATGATCGGGGTCTGGCAAGCGGACATGGGCGGGCTCTCAGGCAAATCGAATTCGGCGCGCATTGTAGCGGAACCCACGGCCTGTTGCCGATCCACCGATCCACTACCCTCGCCAAACCCGCTACATCGCGATACGCCGCGCAATGAACACGGACGCCATGCCCTGTCTCTCCGGCGGGCACTGACCCAGGGTTATAGCTCTAGGGTCAGCTCATGCATCGTCTGCGCCTTGCCGCCAACCAGCAGCCGCTCGATGCGCCCCTGCGCCAATTGCAGGTCGACGGTGATCACACTGGGTGATGGCGGTTGCATCAGGTAACCCTGCTCGATCAGCAGGCGCGACCCTGGCAACTGCATGCGGTCATGGAGGAAACAGGCCAACGGTCCTGCCGCCATGCCGGTGGCAGACTCTTCATCGATGCCGTAGCGCGGCGCGAACATGCGCGCGCCTGCCGCCCGGCCCGGATGCCGCGTCTGTCGGGAGAAGACATAGAAGCCGATAAGATCGAGCCGTTCGCTGAGTCGCGCCAATGCCGCCTGATCGGGATGCAGGGCATGCACCTGCACCTCATCCGCCAGCGGAATGACGACAAAAGCGCCACCGGTACTCACTCGCGCCGGCCAAACGCCAGGCAGCAGCTGCGCGGGATCGCTACCCAAGGCCGTCAGCACCTCGGCGAGCAGGGTCGGGTCATCGCTCAGGTCGAGATAATCCGGGGCGCGCTGCTCCATGAACGCCATGTCGGCCTGGAGCAGGATGTCGCGGTTGCCGTCGATGGTTTCCTTGCTGGTCCAACCCTCGCCGACCAGGTCCAACTGGCGTAGCAGAGAAAACGTGGCAACCGTCGCGTGGCCACAATGCGCGATCTGCCGGGTGGGGGTGAAGAACTCCAGCTTGAACGCCGCACTGGTTGAGCTGGAAACGAAGGCGGTTTCCGACAAGCCCATCTGGACGGCGATCGCCTGCTTGTGCCGGCTTTCCAACGCGTCGGCCTGCAGCACCACGCCGGCCGGATTGCCGCCTATTCCGCCATCGACAAAAGCGTTGACGATCCGCACCTCTACTTGCATCTCAATACTCCGATTTATCCCCGCCCACAGCTTTCGCCAATGGATCATCCCAAAACGGCCGCTCGGTCTCGCGAAACACATCGCTGCGGTTCAGACCCATGTCCTTGAGCGCCTCATCGTTAAGCGTAGCCAACTGCCGACGCTGTTTTGCCAATTGCTGCCAACGCCTGAGCTGCTGCCAAGCAGCGCGAGCAAGAGCACTCAGACTCAAGCCGCTGCGAGGTACCGGATTAACCAGTGCATAACCTTTTTGACCTTTCATCTCATCGCCCTCCTTATGGGGTTGGCGACAGTCTCGCGCTGGACTTATGATCAATCCAACGAATGTTTCTTATGCCTTGCATCTCGGAGATTGATGAATGGCCAGTTACCCGAGCATCGACAGCGAGCTACTGCGTACCTTTGTCGCCATTGCCGACAACGGCGGTTTTACCCGAGCAGCCGAGATGGTCAACCGCACTCAATCGGCGGTCAGCATGCAGATGAAACGCCTGGAAGAAGACGTGGTGCAGCGCCCGCTGTTCCAGCGCGACGGTCGCCAGCTCAGCCTGACTGCCGAAGGCCAGGTGCTGCTTGGTTACGCCCGACGCATCCTCAAGCTGCACGGCGAAGTGATGAACACCCTGCGCGAGCCGCACATGGTCGGCTCGGTGCGTATCGGCACCCCGGATGACTATGTGATGCGCTTTATGCCGGGGATACTCTCGCGCTTCGCCCAGGCCTACCCATTGGTGCAGGTTGAACTGCACTGCGAGCCGTCGTTCCAGTTGCTGCAACGCCAGGACCTGGACCTGACCATCGTCACCCGCGAGCCGGGCACCGAGATCGGCCAACTGTTGCGCCAGGAGCGCGTGGTCTGGGCCGAGGCTCAGGGATTCAGCCCACACGAGCAGGAACCGCTGCCGCTGGCCATGTTCAACGCCCAGTGCTTCTGCCGCTCCTGGGCCTGCAATGCGCTGGACGCCATGGAACGCCCCTACCGCATCGCCTACACCAGCCCCAGCCTCTCGGCGATCATGGCGGTAGTCAGCGCCGGCCTGGCGCTCACCGCGCAGTTGCAGAGCCTGATCACCCCGGACATGCGCATCATTGGCGAGGCGGAAGGCTTGCCGGCCATGCCCTCGGCGAGCATCGTGCTGCTGCGTAACTCGCACAGCCAGTCGCCGGTAACCGAAACCCTGGCCGAGCACATCGCCGAAGGCTTCAGGCTCTAAGGCCGAGCAGCAGCGCACAGAGCAGCAGGAAAGCGGCGAACAACGCCTGCAACAATCGTTCGGGCAAGGCGTGGGCTAACCGCACACCCCAACTGATGCTGAGCAGCCCGCCAATTGCCAGGGGCAGCGCCAGCGCCCAGGCGACATGGTCGTGCTGCGCATAGGTCACCAAGGTCACCCCGGTACTGGGCGCCGCCAGCGCCAATGCCAGGCCCTGGGCAACGACCTGAGTCGTGCCGAACACACTGGTCAATACCGGCGTGGCCAACACCGCACCACCAACCCCGAACAGCCCGCCGAGCAAACCGGCACCACTGCCCAGCACAGCCAGCCAGGGCCAGGGGTGGCCTAGCTCGCTGCTGCCCGCCGCAGGGCGCCAATACACCCGCAATAGATTGTAGAGCGCCAGCACCAAGAGAAAGCCGACGAAGGCCAGGCGCATGCGCTCGGCGTCCAGCGTCACCGCCCAACCCGCCCCGAGCCAGGCACAGCAGAAACCGCTGAGCGCCAGGGTCAGTGCGTGACGCAGGTCGATACGGTTGCGCTGGTGATAGCGCCACAGCGCCAGCAGCACATTCGGCACCACCATTACCAGGGCCGTACCCTGGGCCAACTGTTGATCCAGGCCGAACAGCACGCCCAAGGCCGGGATCGCGATCAGGCCGCCGCCGATGCCGAACAGGCCGCCCAGCGTACCCAGCAGCACGCCGAGGATCAGATTCAGGGCAAAGTCGATCAGGCTCATCAGTGGCTCCATTGGCGTCCTGCGCATGCTAGCCAGCCAGTACTGGCCTGGAAACGCACAGCAGCGCACAATCGCTATGCTGATCACGCACAAGCGAAGCACATATGAACCCCGACGCCCTCACCGACCAACTCAGCCTGTTTCTCGACGTACTGGAGACCGGCAGCTTCTCCGCCGCCGCCAGGCGCCATCCGCTCACCCCCTCGGCCGTCGCCCGGCGCATCGATGCGCTGGAGCGCTCGCTCGGTAGCAGCCTGTTCAGCCGCAGCACTCACGCGGTACGCGCCACCCCGGCGGGACTGGCCTTTGCCGAGCGCGCCCGGCGCATACTCGCGGAACTGCACCTGGCCCGCGCCGAAGCCGTATCCCTGAGCAGCGCGCCGGAGGGTTTGATCCGCATCGACGCGCCAGCGCCTTTTGGCAGGCGTCACCTTGCACCGGCGATTGCCGAGTTTCTCGTCGCCTATCCGGGGCTGGATGTGCAACTGCGCCTGATCGACAGCTTCATCGATCTGCACGGCGAGCACCTCGGCGAAGTCGATCTGGTGCTGCGCATCGGCCCGCTGGCCGACACCCGCCTGGTCGCCACCGCCCTCTCGCCACTGGTGCGGGTGGTCTGCGCCAGCCCGGATTACCTGGCACGACACGGCGTGCCGCGCGCGCCCAGCGAACTGCTCGAGCACGACGGCCTCGACTGGGACAGCTTGGCGCCACCCTATGCCTGGCGCTTCGACATCGACGGCAAGCTGCAGATCTGCCGACCGAAACGCCTGCGCATGATCGCCAACAACGCCGAAACCTTGCTGTTCGGCGCCCTCGCCGGCCTCGGCATCGCGCACCTGCCGACCTGGCTGATCAGTGACTACCTGCTGCGCGGCGAGCTGCTGCCTCTGTTCTGCGAGACTGGCCTGCCGGCGCCGGAACCGAGCGGCATCTACGCCCTGCGCCTGGAGCGCGCAAGCGGCTCGCGCAGCCGCCTGCTGCTGGAGTTTCTCAAAGCCCGCTTCGGCCCGGTTCCACCCTGGGACTTGGCGCTGCAAGGCGGCCTGAACCGCATCTAGCCAGAGTGGGGCGCGAGCGTAAAAAGCCTCGGAGCCTAGAGACCCAACGGCTGTTCGACAACCCCGGGTCGGGGCGGTGAGTAAGAACGCCCCCGAAGAACACTTACGCCACGACCTTGGCCGCCTTCAGCTCGGCGATCCGCTCGGCCGAATAGCCCAACTCGCGCAGCACCTCCTCGGTATGCGCACCGAGCGCCGCGCCAATATGCCTGGGTGCGGGCAGGCCGGCGGAAAACTTGATCGGACAGGCAATCTGCGGCTGTGGATCCCTGCCTGCACGCGGCACTGCGGCGACCAGCTGGCGCGCTTTGAGCTGCGGGTGATCGACCGCCTCGGCCAGGCTCAGCATCGGCTCGACGCAGGCATCCAGAGCGGAAAATAACTGACTCCACTCGGCAAAGTCGCGCTTCTCGAATTCGATCTCGATCTCGCGCTTGAGCGCCTGCTGATCCTCGGGCTTGGGCGACAGGCCACGCGCCGCCAGTTCCGGGCGGCCGAGGGCCAAGCAGAACTGCTGCATGAATTGCGGTTCCAGGCTGCCGACCGAGAACCAGCGGCCATCGCGGGTTTGGTAGTAGTCATAGAAACTGCCGCCGTTGAGCACCTGGTTTTCCATCTGCGGCTCCACCCCGGCCGCCAGGAATCCGGCACCGGCCATGCCGTGCAGGGCAAAGGCACAGTCGCTCATGCTGATATCGACATACTGCCCTTCGCCCGTGACCTGGCGCTGGATAACCGCCGCCAGCAAGCCCATCACCCCGTGCAGCGAACCGCCGGCAATATCCGCCAGTTGCACGCCCAACGGCAGCGGCCCGCGGTCGCGGCGCCCGGTGTAACTGGCGATGCCGGTCAGGGCCAGGTAATTGATGTCGTGCCCGGCGCGATCCTTGTACGGCCCGGTCTGGCCATAGCCGGTGATCGCCACGTAGATCAACCTGGGATTGATCGCCTTGAGCGCCTCATAGCCAACCCCGAGCTTGTCCATCACCCCAGGGCGGAACTGCTCCAGGACGATGTCGTACTCGGCCACCAACTGCTTGACCAGCGCCACCGCTTCGGCCTGCTTCAGGTCCAGGGCGATGCAGCGCTTGTTGCGGTTGAGGTAGGCATGGCTGGCCGAGACGCCACCGTCGTGCGGTGGCAGTACCCGGATCAGGTCGGTGCGTGTCGGCGACTCGACCCGCAGCACCTCGGCCCCCATGTCGGCCAGCAGCAGCGAGGCAAAGGGCCCGGGCAGCAGGGTGGAGAAATCCAGCACTTTCAGGGAAGACAGCGGGCCTGACATAACAGCTCCTTGGGATCGAAATCGGTAGTCGGAAAGCGGCGCAGACACCTGCAGGAGCCCGCTCGCTGGCGATCACTCACCTTAACAACAGCATTGTCGGAGGGCCGAACCACAGCAAGCCGGCTCCGCCATTAAGCCAACGCTTCATTGCCAATGCAGCGGCTGCCTGGCGTCCAATTCCGTCAGCTGATCGGCAAAGCGTGCCTCCAGCACATTACGACGGATCTTCATGGTCGGGGTCATGCAGCCGTTGTCCACGGTCCACGCCTCGCGCACCAGCAAAAAATGACTAAGCCGCTCATGGGGCTGCAGCTGGGCATTGAGCTGCTGAAAAGTCTGCAGCAGATCGGCCGCGACCCGTTCGCGCGTCTGTTCGCGGGCCGCCGGCGACAGTTCGATCAGTGCCAACGGCTGATCGAGGTTGCTGCCCATCAGGCATACCTGCTCGACCCAGAGATTCTTGGCGATCTCGCCTTCGATGGGTGCCGGGGCGATGTACTTGCCCTTGCTGGTCTTGAAGATGTCCTTCACCCGCCCGGTGATTTTCAGATAACCGGCCCCATCCACCTCGCCCTTGTCGCCGGTGTGCAACCAGCCATTGCTGATGGTTTCGGCGGTTTTCTCCGGGTCCAGGTAGTAGCCCAGCATCAGGCTCGGGCAATGCAGCAGAATCTCGCCATCGTCGGCGATGCGCAGCTGATTACCCGGCATGGGCCGGCCAACGGTGCCGAAACGCACCTGTCCCGGCCGGTTGAAACAGCCATAGGCCAGGTGCTCGGTCATGCCGTAGCCCTCGCAGATGGTGATGCCGATACTCTGGTACCAATCCAGCAACGCCCGCGGAATGGCCGCCGCGCCGCTGACCAGAATACGCGCCCGGTCCAGGCCCAGACCCTTGCGAATCTTGCGCGCGACCAGGCCGCCGATCAGCGGAATACGCAGCAGGCGCGCCAGCTTGGCCTGCGGCAGTTTTTCCAGCACGCCCTGCTGAAAGCGTGTCCACAGCCGCGGTACGGAGAAGAACACGGTAGGCCGCACATGGCGCAGGTCGCTGGCAAAGGTTTCCAGGGATTCGACAAAGGCCACCCGGCCGCCGCTGTACAGGGCGTTCATCTCCACCAGAAAACGCTCGGCGGCATGGGACAGCGGCAAATAGGAGAAGAACTGATCCTGCTCGCTGATCTGCAGCTCCTTGACCGAACGCCCACCGGCAACGGCAAAGGCCCGCGCCGAGAGCATCACGCCCTTGGGCTGCCCCGTGGTGCCGGAGGTATAGAGGATGCTCAGCAGTTCATCGGCAGACTGCGCATGTGCCTGCGCCAGGGGCTGATGCGCCGCCAGCAAGGCATGCCAGTCGTGCGCCGCCGGCAGGGTCGGATAGGGCATGGCGATGCGCAGCACCTCGGATGGAATGCCGGCGACGAATTTGTCCGGATCATCAAGCTTGCCGAGAAAGATCGCCTTGCACTGCGCATGGCGCAGCACATAGTCGATGCTCTCGGCCGATTGCAGCGGGTACAGCGGCACGCTGACCAAGCCGGCAAGCATGATCGCCAGGTCGGCGATAATCCATTCGGCGCAGTTCTTCGCCAGCAGCGCGACCCGATCACCCGGTGCGCAGCCCAGCGCGCGCAAGGCCGTGGCCATGCGCCGCGCCTGCTCGTCCACCTGGGCCCAGGTGAAGTCATGCCATTGGCCGTTTACCGGCTGGCTAAGCCAGATCGCATCGGGGCGTTTCTCGACCCAGAGCGCCAGGCGCTCCAGGGGCAGTTGATCGGTCATCGCAATCCCTCGTTCTTATTGTTTTCCAGACATGAACGTTAGCGCTTGAACAGCCATCCTCCTCGGCAATTAATCAGTGCGCTTCGCCAGGCGCCAGCTTGTGACCCCCATGGATGGAGGAAATGCAGCAAGCCGCTGGGAGCGCTTGCAACCTGGCAACCCCGATAAAACCAAGGGATCGCCAGGAAGATTGCACCCGCCCTACAGCTTCATCCCGCGGCTGATGATCTCTTTCATGATCTCCGAGGTGCCGGCGAAGATCCGCTGGATACGCGCGTTCGCGTACATCTTGCAGATCGGGTACTCCCACATGTAGCCCCAGCCGCCGTGCAACTGCACGCCCTCGTCGACCACCCGGCCGAGCAGTTCGGTGGTGAACAGTTTGGCTTCGGCGGCCACTTCCGGGGTGAGCTTCTTCTGGTTGTGATCCATCACGCAGCGGTCGACGAACACCTGGGCCACATCGATCTGGGTGCGCATCTCGGCCAACTTGAAGCGGGTGTTCTGGAAGTGCGAGATCGGCCGATCGAAAGCCTTGCGCTCCCTCACATAATCGATGGTCACCTGCAGTGCCGCTTCGGCCCCGGCCACCGCACCGCAGGCGTTGGTCAGGCGCTCCTGGGCCAGCATATTCATCAGATAGTAGAAACCACCCGAGGCATCACCCAGCAGGTTTTCCTTGGGCACCTTGACCTCGTTGAAGAACAGCTCGACGGTGTCCTGGCTGTGCATGCCGAGCTTCTTCAGCTTGCTCCCGCGCTCGAAACCCGACATCCCGCGCTCGACCAGAAACAGGCCCATGGCATGCTTGTTGGCCGGATCGGTCTTGGCCGCGACTATCACCACATCGGCCAGCAGGCCGTTGGAGATGAAGACCTTGGAGCCGTTGAGGACATAGTGGTCGCCCTTGTCCACCGCCGTGGTACGCATGCCGGCCAGATCCGAACCGGCGCTCGGTTCGGTCATCGCCACGGCGAGAATCAGCTCGCCACGGATGATTCCAGGCAGCAAACGTGCCTTCTGCTCGGCGTTGCCGTATTCGGCGATATAGGGACCACAGAGCGCCGAGTGCAGCGGCAGCATGAAGCCTGCCTCGTTAATCTTCGCCAGTTCCTCGCACATGATCTGCTCATAGCGGAAATCCTTGAGCCCGGAACCGCCGTATTGCTCATCGGCCCAGGGCAGCAGGAAGCCCATCTCGCCGGCCTTCTGCCATACCTCACGGCTGACCACGCCGGCCGCTTCCCAGTCGTCCTGATGGGGCAACACTTCCTTTTTCAGAAAAGCGCTGAAAGCGTCGCGAAACAAGCTGTGCTCGGTTTCGAAGATAGTGCGCTGCATGCGGTTGTGCTCCCTGGTTTAAGTCGTTGCCCAGAGTAGGCGCCGCTGCCCTCTCGCCTCAATGACCCCAGCGCTCAGCCTCGGTTGACCCATTCGCTCGGGCGGCTTGTCCTCACCGCCCCCACCTGCCTACCATCTACTCACTTTCTAGGAGCCGTCATGCGCGAACGTACCATCGCCAGCCACTTCGTCCGCGCCGCCCTGCGCGGTGCCGAGCGCCAGGGATACGACTGCTTGCCGTTGCTGAGCCAGGCCGGGATTCAGACCGCAGTGCTGGAAGAGCCGCGGGCGCGGGTCGACCCGGAGCAGTTCAACCGCCTGATCCAGCTGCTCTGGGAGTTCCTCGACGACGAATACCTGGGCTTCTGTCACCAGCCGAGCAAGCGCGGCACCTTCGCCATGATGTGCCACGCGATCATCCACTGCCGCACACTGGAGAAGGCGCTGAGCCGCGGCGCCTTGTTCTACGGACTGTTCGCCGAGGCGCCAACCATCACCCTCAGCCGCGAAGGGGACTGGGCGCGCCTGTCGGTGGATGACTCGACCCTGTGGGACCCGGATCACTTCCTGGTGGAAAGCCTGCTGGTGATCTGGCACCGCCTCGCCAGCTGGCTGATCGGCCAGCGCATTCGCCTGGAAGCGACCAGCTTCACCTATGCCGCACCCGCCCACGCCGGCGAATACGACCTGCTGTTCCCCGGCCCGCGCCATTTCACCGCGCCCAGCACCAGCTTGCTGTTCCATGCGCGCTACCTGAGCATGCCGCTGCTGCAGGACGAACGCACGCTCAAGCGGTTCCTCGAATACTCACCGGCCGACCTGCTCGCCCGTCCGGACGGCGGCGACAGCCTGATCAGCCGGATCCGCCGCCTGCTCGGCCGCGACTGCAGCAACTGGCCGGACCTCGACGCGGTCGCCCAGCAGCTGCACATGAGCCCGCAGACCCTGCGGCGGCATCTGCGCGAGGAAGGCTCAAGCTTTCAGGAGTTGAAGGATCACCTGCGCCGCGACCTGGCGATTTACCACCTCGGCCGCGATGATCTGCCGATTCAGGACATCGCCGAACAACTCGGTTTCTCCGAGCCGTCGGCGTTTCATCGCGCGTTTAAGAAGTGGACCGGATTAACACCAGGGGCATATCGGGCGCAAGAAGGTTAAGGCTACTTAGCTGCGGTTACACAGCTTGAATTGAAGTTCAGCAACCATTGCTTCAGCTCAGCGATTGGCTTGGGCTTGCACAGCCAGTAACCCTGCAGCGTATCGCAGCCTTCTTCTTGCAACCAGCGGGCTGTCTCGGCGTCCTCAATGCCCTCACCCACTACCCGGTAACCGAGGCTGCCCGCCATCTGAATGGCGGTAGACACAATCACGGCAGCGCTTTCGCTGACGCAGATATCATGAATCAGCGAGCGATCCAGCTTCAGCTCAAAGGCAGGCAGCTGCTTGAGATACGACAGTGAGGAATAGCCGCTGCCAAAATCATCGATGGATATAGGGTGCCCAAGCTCGGCCAACACATTCAGCGCATGCAGGCTGCGGGCGGGGTCAAGCATGGCTGCAGTTTCGGTGATTTCGAGGGTGACGGAGCACGCCTGCAGCCCATTGTGCTGAAGTGCCAATTCCAGCGTGCTGTGTAGCCCGGTAGATTCAAGATCGCGCGCCGAAATATTAATGGCGACGCTCAGCTCCGGGTAGTCCTTGTGTAAGTGCGCCAAATCATTCGCGGCCTGCCCGATGACCCATTGGGTCAGTTGAATGATGACGCCCGTTTCCTCAGCCAGGGGAATGAAATCAACCGGGCTTACCCACCCGCGTTCCTGATGGTGCCAACGAATCAAAGCCTCCACTCCAACAATATGCCCGGTTTTGAGATCCTGCTTGGGCTGGTAATAGAGCATGGTCTGGTTCTGTTGCAAGGCCTCACGCAAATCCGCCATCAGCGTCAGTCGACTCTCGCTGTAGATATCGTGACGTTGGGAATATATGCCGGTTTCGTTAAGGCCCCGCGGAGTGACTTCCATGCCGACATGAGCATTACGAATCATCTCCGCGGCAGATCGACCGTGCTCAGGGTAGCTGGCCGCACCAAAGCGAGGGTTTAACTCAATCGCCAGGTGATCCAGCCATATCGGTTCGGCCAACTGCCTTAGAGCGCTGTTGAGGGCCGAGAAATCGTTCCCGGCTTCATCCACGTCAATCAGCAAGCAGAAACAGTCGCTGGAAAGATGATAAACCCGCTCTTCCCGGCCCTGGTGATCCAGAATGGCTTGAACGATGGGTAAGCCGGCTGCCAGTTCGACCATCTGCTCGGCCACTCGCTTCATTATCCATTCGCTCCTGGTCAGGCCAAGGGTGCGATTGATTTCGTCTAGCCGCGTGATCCGGGCCACACCCACCATATAACGGCGGTGAGGGGCCTGCCGCAGTTGCTGATCCACCATCCACTCAAAACGGTTGCGATTGGGGAGCCCCGTCACAGGGTCGTGCGCCAGAGCATCAGTGAGCAGGTTCTGAGCCGCATTGCGGGACTGGGCCTCGCGCAGGCTGGCGGCCTGGGCAATGATCTTGTCTTCGCGCTCACGGTACAGCCGGTCAGCCAGAGCCACCGTCAGGATCAAGGCTTCGAGCCCTGAACCGATCTGCATGGCGTACTCGGTAAAAAAGGTTTCAGGAAAAAACCCGAGCGCCCTGCCGGATGTTGCCAACACCCCAATAGTCAGAGGCGTCCAAGCCAGGGTAAAAAATGCCCCAGCGCGAACGCCTTCCATCCACACCACGGGGCCGGCGACCAGCAGAAGGGAAAAAAACAACAGCGCGGAAAACGATGCCACCTGGATGCCCGTGTGATAGTCGAGCAGAGGGGCCGAGAAGAGGAATAACATCTCGAACACCATCATCCCAAGTAGCACTTTATCCAGCCGCGGGCTGTGAACTCTGGTGTTTAGGAACTCCCGGCAGAAAAGCAGTGAAAACAGCGCCAGGCCAGGTATCGACACCAGCAGCGCCTTGGCGTGCAGCTCTGGTAACTGGGGATAGAGGTGCTGGAAACTGAAGCCTTTGATGGATGCGAAAAACAGCAGATACCCGAATATTGCAAGGGCATAGTAGAGATACAATTTCTCGCGCAGGCTCAGGTAAACAGCGAGATTGATCAGGACAATGACCAGGATGCAGCCGTAGTAGAAAAAGTGGAGTTTAAGCTCATAGGCAGCGGTTTCAAAAAACGTCTGCTCGCGCCAGATACGCAGCGGCACGATCATGGAACCGGCCGTCGCGACCCGAACATAGAACGTCTTCAATTCTTCGGGTGCCAGCGAAGCACGCAACAACATATTCGGATGATCCACGTCACGTGGATAAAAAGGCCGGCTATCGCCGGTTTTCAGCTCTTTTACCTGAGCCCCACCCGCATACACATAGAAGACCACATCGTCTAACTGGGAATAACCCAACTCGGCAATCAGGTTCAGGTTGAGCTGTGTCTGATTTCTGACATCAAAGCGCAGCCAGTATGCAGACTCAGTGAGGCCGAAGGTGGCACTGCCATTGGGCACAAGCGTCCAGCGCTCATCGGCTAGGGCCACCACTTGATCAATCGAGGCTTCGCCTGCGACATCCTCCCAGAACTGGAAATAGGCCGGGATGCTTGATGCTGGAGTTATCTGAATCGGTTCTGGTTGCGCCAAAGCACTTAGGCTCAGACACGCAACTACTATGGCAGCCAGGATGTTAAACGCCCGGTTTAGATGCACGGAATGATGTCTCCGTTAGCGGCCAGTCAGTGGCACTTTATTTTTTGTTATTGCCCTGCAGTCTACTCACTTGGTGCTCCCAGGGAAGCGATACGGAGGGCATCTATGTAGCAATTTGTATTATCTGAAGAGTATTTTTTGAGTGGTGTTACTGAATAACCGGGGCGATTCAATTGGGCGGTGAGCTTTATGATGCCCGCGTCCGACTGGCTGGCAACACTGCCTGAACCCAAAGGCCCAGCGGTGACGTTGCGCCAAGTGCCCGCTCGGCAGATTGCGGCGGTTCGCTACTCAGGGTTCTGGAGTGAGCAGGCCGACACAAGCAATAAGGCTGATTTGGACGCCTGGATTGAGATAACAGTCTCCGCGTTGTTGGCGAGCCAATCTGGGCCCGCTATGACCCGCCCTTTATTCTCTGCAAAAAAGTGTTAGTGCCCATTGAGATGCCGTCGAACAACCAGAACTGAAGGGCTGACACGCAAGGTGGCTCGAGTTGAGTTCAATCTTTCACACAGAGCTTACGAGCATTCAGCCCTGCGGCGACAAACAGAGCAGCCAGTGCGGCTAACATCGGCAACCAGCCGGTGTGTTCCCAGATATACCCCGCGCCGTAGCCAATTACGCTGGAGCCCAGGTAATAGGCACACAGATACAGCGCCGAGGCCTGCGCCCTGGCGCCTTTGGCATGCTGACCGACCTGGCCGCTGGCCACCGCATGGGCGGCAAAGAAACCCAGGGTCAGCAGCGCCAGGCCCAGCACCACGGCGCTCAGCCAGGGCGTGGCACAGAGCGCGACGCCGAGCAGCATGATGCCGATACCGCCCTGCAGCACCTGACGCGCGCCGAAATGCGGCACCAGGCGCCCGGCCCAGCCGGCACTGAAGATCCCGACCAGATACACCGTGAACAGTAGGCCGATCAGCGTCGACGACAAACCGAACGGCGGCGCCGCCAGACGGAAGCCTACATAGTTGAACAGCGCGACGAAGCCGCCCATCAACAGAAACGCCAGCAGGAACAGCGCGCGCAGCTGCCGGTTGCCTAGGTGTTGAGCGAAATTGCCGAGCAACCCGCGCAGCGACAATGGCTGGGCGTGAAAATGCCGCGACGGCGGCAACAGCCAGATGAACAGGGCCAGGGCCAGCAAGCCCATGCCGGCGATGCCGGCCAGCGCCAGCGGCCAGCCGCCGATATCGCTGAGCAGGCCTGCGAGCAAACGCCCAAGCAAGCCGCCCAAGGCCGTACCGCCGATATACAGGCCCATCGCCGCGGGCAGCGCCTCGGGGTCGAACTCCTCGCCGACATAGGCCATCGCCAGCGCCGGCAAGCCGCTCAGCGCCAGACCGAGCAACGCCCGCAGCAGCAACAGATAGTCCCAGGTCTCAACCAGCGCACAGGCGATGCCGAGTAGACAGGCCAGCCCCAAGGCCGCGACCATCACCGGCTTGCGCCCCCAGCTCTCGGCCAACGCCCCTGATACCAACAGGCACAGCGCCAGACTCAGGGTGGTCAGCGACAACGCCAGGCTGCTACCGGCCGCCGATACCGAGAAGTGCGCCGCCAACAGCGGCAATAACGGCTGCACGCAATAGAGCAAGGCGAAGGTGGCGAACCCGGCGCAGAACAGCGCCAAGGTGGCGCGCCGATAAGCGGGGGTGCCGCGCTTGAGGTGTGCACTGGCATCAGAGGAAGACATCGACGACACTCGCAATAAGGCCCGAACAGACCGGCGCAAAGCCTAGCACGCGCTCTGGCCCGCTGGTTCCCCCCTCAGCGCACAAGTGTTGTGCGCCTGGCGAACAGACCACCCCTCGCTTGGCGGGTCACAAGGTCCCGCAACCCACCACTTTCACCCTACTGGGAAAGCCGCACGGTCTTGAGTAACCACAGCAGCGCCCTAGGGTTCATGGCCGGCCGAGAAAATCCATCTTGCCGATATCCAGGCCGTTGTGGCGCAGGATCGCGTAGGCAGTGGTCAGGTGAAAATAGAAGTTCGGCAGGACGAAATGCAGCAAGTACTCCTGCCCCGTGAACTGCAACGCCATACCCGGGAAATTCAGGCTGATCGACTTGCCTTCGCTGCCATCTAGCTGCTCTGCCGTGACACTGCCAAGAAATGCCTGGGTCTTGGCAATACGCACCTGCAATTCGGCAAAGCTGTTTTCGGTGTCGGCATAACTAGGAATATCAATGCCGGCCAGGCGTGCGGCGCAGCCTTTGACGCTGTCGCTGGCGATCTGCACCTGGCTTATCAAGGGCAGCATATCCGGCGCCAGGCGCGCATTGAGCAGCACGCTAGGTTCGATCTTGCGCTCAGCGGCGTAAGCCTCGGCTTTATGCAGGATGGCCGACAGGTTGCCAAGCATGCGCATGAACTGCGGAAGCGAGGCGTCATACATGGACAGTGACATAAGGAAATCTCCATCGGAGCTGAGGGTTGGTCCCACACTCTGCTAGCTTAGCTAGAGAACCCGCGTTAAGGCTCGATGCGCATGAAACAACAGGAAATTGCCGCTTTTTGTCTGCAACTGCCCGGTGCCCGTGAAGATTTCAAGTGGGGCAACAACCAGGTGTTTTCCGTGGCGGGCAACAAGATGTTCGCCATCCTCAATTTTCTCGGCCATGAATTGGCGTTCAAGGTCGACAGCGATCTGTTCCTCGGTTACGTCGACCGCCCCGGCATCCGCCCGGCGCCCTATCTGGCGCGGGCGCACTGGATCAGCATGAGCTGCGCACACCCGCCGCTTGGCGACGACGAACTGTGGCAACTGCTGACCCGCTCGCACCAACTGGTGGTACGCAAGCTGCCCAAACGCCTGCAGGTGGGCCTGCTCCTCGACCCGTGATCGATCTAGCGCGGCACTGCACCCGACATAGGCTCCGTCCAGCACCCGCCAGTCGAATCAGAACGCCTGGTGTGCCGCGACAATCGTCCAGATCAGCAACTGATCAGACGCCTTGCGGGTTTTATGACGGAATATCTTCTGTGCCAGCAAAGCACCGGGCCAGCCACCCAGCAACTCGACCAGGTGCAAGCTGTTCTCCGGGATGCGGCCGCCGTTCAGCGCCCGGGTTTTTTCATGCCAGTATTGCTCGAAGCTGATCAGGCTGGCGGCGGCGGCGGGATAAAGCCAAAGCTCTTGTCGTCGTCGCAATTGAGCAACAGCGCGCGCTTCCATAGCCAGACCGAACTGAACAGGACCTATTCCAGAGGGCTCACGCGGCATAGTGACGCGTGAGAAACGCCAGCAATAGCCGATTGACCTGGGCAGCCTGCTCGTTCTGGATCCAGTGACCGCAATCGCTCAGCAGATGCTGTTCCAGGTTGGCAATGCGCTTGGGCATCTGCTGGAGGGTGTAGGCTTCCAGGGTGCCGACCGGATCCTTGTCGCCGAGCAGGAATAACGCCGGTTGTTCGATGTGCCTGTTGGCCAGCGCCTCGGTACGCTGCCAGTTGCGTTCGAAGTTGCGGTACCAGTTGAGTGCGCCATGGAAACCGCGTCCAGTGAAGGTCTCCAGGTAGTGATTGAACGCCTCGGCATCGCACCAAGGCGGCAATATGCCGGGATCCTGCATGCCGTCGAACAACCCGGCACCCGCAGGCTTTTCCTGTAGGAAAAAATCCTTGGGTACGGCGGCAGAGGTGTTGTGCATCATCATGCGCAGGGTGCGCGGGATATCGGCGTCCATTTCCTGCTCGGCAACACCCGGCTGCTGGAAGTGCAGGATGTAATGGAAGCGCCCGGTATAGTGCTGGCGCATCATCTCGATCGCGGGCTGCCGGGGCCGCCCGCCGAATGGCACGGCCATGCCAGCCACTGCTTTTACCCGCTGCGGCTCCAATAACGCCAGGTGCCAGGCAATCGGCGCGCCCCAATCGTGACCGACCATGCATGCCTCGCTGTGCCCGAGCAGATCCATGGCTGCCTGGATATCGCCACACACGGTAATCAGGTCATAAGCCGCTGGATCACGCGGCGCGCTGCTTTTTCCATAGCCACGCATTTCCGGGATCAACACTCGATAACCGGCAGCCGCCAATGGACCGATCTGCTGACGCCAAGAGTGCCAGCATTCGGGAAAACCATGCAGCAACCACAGCGGACGGCCAGCGGGCGGACCTGCAGTGTAGAGGCTAAGCGTGATGCCGTTGACGTCGAGCAGTAGGTGTTCCAGGGAATTCATAAGGCCTCCATGAGCTGGCATCACTATGACAAAGGCGCGCCAAGCAGCGCGCCTTTTATCAATTCGCCGAATACAACCTCCACGCTCAACCCTGGGCGGTACTCCAGTCGATCAGATGCAGCTGCCAGGTCGCCAGAATCAGTAGCCCGAAACCTATTCGATACCAAGCGAATACCGCATAACTATGGCTACCGATGAACTTGAGCAGTGCGCGCACGGTGATCATGGCAAAGATGAACGAAGTCACGAAGCCGATGGCGAATACCGGCAGATCTGCCGGCAGGAAGAGATCGCGGTACTTGTAGCCGGAATACACAGCAGCGCCGACCATGGTTGGCATCGCCAGAAAGAAGGAGAACTCGGTAGCCGCCTTGCGTGACATGCCAAACAACAGGCCGCCAATAATCGTCGCGCCCGAGCGCGAGGTGCCCGGAATCATCGCCAGACACTGGGCAAAACCGACTTTCAGCGCATCCTTCCAGGTCATATCGTCGACGCTTTCAGCGTGGATAACATGCTCACGCCGCTCGGCCCAAAGCATGATCACGCCCCCGACTATCAGCGCTGCAGCGACAGTAATCGGATTGAACAAGTATTGATGAATCAGATCGGCAAAGCTCACGCCGAGAATCACCGCAGGCAGGAAAGCAACTAGCAAATTGGCGGTGAAGCGTTGCGCCGCTGCCTCCCGCGGCAACCCGACCACCACCTCGATGATCTTGCGCCTGAACTCCCACACCACCGCCAGGATCGCGCCCAACTGGATAATGATATTGAAAGCCATGGCCCGCTCACCGGAAAACTCGATGAGATCGGCGACTATGATTTGATGACCCGTACTGGAAATCGGCAAGAACTCGGTAATACCCTCGACAACACCCAAAATAAACGACTGCATGGCGGTCCAAAGATCCATCAACGCTCCTAAAGCGCGCGGTATGTACCGCACGAACTACCTAGATTAGTGAATAACCGACAATACTTGCGCAGCTATCGGGCTCACGCCCTGTGCCAAGAGTCCAATAACGCAGAAAACGCCGGGGAAAACCTCAGGTTTTCACCGCGCCGGCCGAAATGCTACCAGAGACCCGGGCTGTGTTGCTGTATTAGAGCCAACTGATGCGCATCCGGGCGAGTCTCGACATTGCCCAACGCCTCAAGACCATTGCCGCATGGTCAAGAACATCAAGTGGTGCATTCCGTATATAAGGGACGCCCCCTGCCTCCTAGAACAAGAACCGAGAGAGCCTTTCTATGAACAGCCTACGCAGCCTGCCCATCAGCCGTCGCTTGTGGCTTATTCTTGTTGTCGCCATCGCCATGCTGCTGATCCTCGGCGCGTTGATGCTGAAACAGACTCATCATGACCTGTATGCCGCCAAAGAGGAGAAGACCCAGCATCTGGTTCAGAGCGCAGCAGGCATTCTCGCCCATTACCACGGCCTCGAGACAGCCACGACCCTCAGCCGTGAGGAGGCGCAGAAGCAGGCCATGGAGGTGATCCGTGGCCTGCGCTATGACGGCCAGGAGTATTTCTGGATCAATGACCAGACGCCAACCATGATCATGCATCCAACCAATCCCAAACTCGAAGGACAGAATCTTGCCGCCGTCAAAGATCAGGACGGCAAGGAACTGTTCAATGAAATGGTGCAGGTCAGCAAAACCAAGGGCGCCGGCCTGGTGCATTATCGCTGGCCCAAGCCGGGCTCCAGCGACCCGGTAGCCAAGCTTTCCTACATCAGCCTGTTTCAGCCCTGGGGTTGGATCATCGGTTCCGGCGTGTACGTCGATGACCTGCAGGCAGAATTCCAGGCACAAGCCTTGCGTGCACTCGCTATCGGCATCGCAATCACCCTACTGATGACTCTACTGGTGACCCTGATCTCGCGCAGTATTGCTCGCCCCCTGCAGGAGGCGGTCGACGCCATGGCCAATATCGCCAGCGGTGAAGGCGATCTTACTCACTCCATGGATACTCACGGCAATGACGAATTGACTGCCCTGGCCAAGCACTTCAATGCCTTTACCGAAAAGTTGCGCCACGTGATCCGCCAGTCGCTCGACTCTGCCGGTGCACTTGATCAAGCCGCACGCTCGCTCGGTGGAATTGCCCGTGAGGCCCAGCAGCACGGTCAGCAGCAATCCCAGCAGATGGAACTCGTGGCTACCGCGATCAACCAGGTAACCTATGGTGTACAAGACGTGGCGAAGAATGCCGAACATGCGTCGAGCGAAGTACATGCCGCCGAAGCCCAGGCGACCCAAGGCCAACAGAACATCGATGCCAGTTTGCGCCAGGTCAGCCAACTGTCCGGCACTATCGATCAGGCGGTAGAGGTTATTCAAAAGCTGGCGCAAGAAAGCACGCAGATAGGCAGCGTTTTGGAAGTGATCCGCTCGATTGCCGAACAGACCAACCTACTCGCCCTCAATGCTGCGATCGAAGCCGCCCGCGCTGGCGAGCAAGGTCGCGGATTTGCCGTAGTCGCCGATGAAGTGCGCTTGCTGGCTCAACGCACCCAGCAATCTACCGCTGAAATTCAGGGTATGATCGAGCGCTTGCAAGGTAACTCCGAAGCCGCGGTGAAAGTCATCAATGAAAGCAGCCGCGCGTCACAACTGACGGTCGAGCAAGCCAGCCTGGCCGGTGAAAGTCTGGAGCTAATAGCCCAATCGCTGCGCAACCTCACAGGTTTGAACGCCTCGATTGCCAGTGCCACACTACAACAGTCGCAGGTGGTTGAAGATATCAACCAGAATGTCACCCAGGCAGCCGGTTTAGCGCACAGCAACGCCCTGGCAGCTGAACAATCCAGCGAGTCCAGCCAGCGCCTGGGCCAACTGGCCGAGCAGCTCAATCAATTACTGGGCCAGTTTCGCGTATGAGGAATGAATGAGCGACATGGAACATCAGGAAGTCGACCTCGACCGATCACAGAATCAGGATTTGATCTGGGATCTGGACTCTATGGCCCGTCGCGAGCTGGCTGAGCGCTTCATCAAGCTGTTTGAAAACCGCTTGTGCGTCTATTCAGAATCCGTGCGCCAGCTCTACACCAATTACAACCTGCACTTCCCTCACGACCAGGGACGCAAAATGGTGGTACTGCCCAACCCCTATGCGTTCCATGACACCCTGCACGGCATAGAAGCACACGCAGTACGAAAAACCGGCCTCTGCGTATTGCCGGGCGTGGTCTTGGGGAAACCGGGCCTGCTGTTAACCACACAGATAAAAGACGGTGGGCCCGCACCGAAAACCATGCCGTTCAAACGGGCACTGGCACAGATCATCAGCAACCAGAAGAAAGCCGGTGACGTCTTTCTGCCAGTCATGATGAAGGGCGATTTACGCGAATTCGATCAGCAGATGCCGTATATCCACCTGCACCGTTTGCAAGTAACCCGCCTCAGCCGGCTTTCCTCGTTCGAGCGCGATGATATTCAGCAGACCATCACCCGCAAACTGCTGATGCTCTATCGCCAGGCGGACAGCCTGGCGTGTTAGCGTCAAGTCCGCTCTCGCAGCAGTAAATGTCGGCTTATCCAGGCACAAGCACTGGTTGACCTTAACTGACGGCCCAGTGCCTCAGGCTTGGATCAGCCTGGATAACGCGTTCAGGGTATTACCTACGCTGTGTGCCACTGCTCTAGTCGCGTGGTCATGCATCAGCGTCGGACTGAACTCATGCGACCAGCACACTAGCCCAGGCCAATAACAAGCTGAGTGAGACAACCACGGTTAGCGGCATACGCAGGCTCGAATACCAACGTGGTGCCAACCCTAACTTGACCGCATGCACATCTGCAAAATGGAGGCCTACATACGCGACCAAAAGTGTCGGCAGGGCCAACCCCATAGGCATCCCTGCAGAAATAGCCAACCAGCCGAGTAATGGCGGAATCACCGACAGGCCTAACTGGATCTGCGCTTGTTCATCGCTCTCCTCGGCCCGCATCGCCAGCCCCCAATGGATCGCCCCCATAAAAGCCAGGATCAAGGCTGCAAAATCCAGTAACGCCTCTAGCACGAAGGGACGCCAACCCAGTGGAATCACCCAGATTCCCAGCGCTCCACTGACAAAGGGTAGCAACCCGGCATAGCCGAGCAGAATTGCCAACCGCGGCGGCTTTTCGGCCTCAAAGGGGTGCATTGCCTACTCCTGATTTTCAGTTTAATGCCATGACAGCCTGCAACTTCTCCACCTGTTTAGCAAAGCCCATATATTAGCAGTGGAACAGCTTTGGCTTTCCAGCGATATATATCGACGAACGAAACAGGCTTTTAGGCTATTTATATTCAGTCCGCAATCTCCAGATCGCAAACGGATAAATTAATAGAGAAGCATGCTCGACAGCGGCCCCCGGTGTCAGGCTAGTTGTCGCCTCAGCTGAGAAAATAAGTGAAGGCAGCTTGCCAGCAGCCAATCAGCTTGGCATAAAGTCAGAACATGAGAATGTAACAAGGAAGTGTGTAATGCGTATGCTCCGGGCGGTTGCCTTAGGGTTCCTGATTATTTTGCTGTGCGGTCTGGGCTTGGGATTGTATTTCATTGCCTATCCCAACCTGCCTAGCTACCAGAAACCGGACAAGCTCAACTACCTCGAACAGTGGAGCGACGAGCAGCGCCAGACGTATTACTACACCCCTCAGGGTACTCAAGTTAAAGGCTTGCGTTACGACTGGTTCAGCGCCCTTGAGTTGCCCCTGAATAGAGATAAATTTGCCGCGCCAGAATACCTGGCGCGCTTTGGTTTTCTGGTCGATCCCGAACAGAAGCCGACAACACACAACCCGGCCAATTTGCCGGTCGGCTTTGCCCGCCACGAAGACAGCGAGACGTCCACTGAGTATCTGGATATAACCTGCGCGGCCTGTCATACGGGCGAGTTACGCTACCACGGGCAGGCCGTGCGGATCGATGGAGGCTCAGCGCTGCATTCATTGGCTTCAACCGTACCGACACTCAGAGGCGGCAGCTTCGGCCAGGCACTCGGCATGAGCATGGCCTTCACTTACTATAACCCATTGAAATTCAGGCGTTTTTCCAAGTCCGTACTTGGTGAGCAGTACCAGCAAGACCGTGCTCAACTGCGCCTGGACTTCAAAGTCGTACTTGATCGCTTGCTCGGTACGGCATTCAACGACTGGCATCGCGGCCTCTACCCGACCGAAGAAGGTTTTGGCCGTACCGACGCCTTTGGCCGCATCGCCAACAGCGTCTTCGGTGATGCTATCGACCCCAGTAATTACAGGGTCGCTAACGCTCCTGTCAGCTACCCACAAGTCTGGGATATCTGGAAATTCGATTGGGTGCAGTGGAACGGATCAGCCATGCAACCCATGGCGCGCAATGTCGGCGAAGCTCTAGGTGTAGGTGCAACATTGCAACTACTGCAAGCTGACGGACATCCTGTGCCAGAAGGCGAGCGATACACATCAAGCGTACGCCTGCGTGACCTCTACGTTCTGGAGGAAGCCCTCAAGCATCTGAAGCCGCCGATTTGGCCCGAGGAGATTCTCGGTAAAATCGACCTGCCACTGGCCAGCCAAGGTCGCGCACTGTTCGCAGAGAACTGCGCCTACTGTCACGCCCCCGAGCCCAAGCCGCGCGCCGAACGCCTGGCGCCGGCACGCGATCCCGAATGGCACATGCGCATAGTGCAAACCGACATCATCGGCACAGATCCAACCACCGCCGATAATATTGCCGATCACCGCTTCGATATAAGCAAACTCGGCTGGACTAAGGCCGAACTCAGCAAGCTGGATGTCCGCCTCTTCGGCATGAGCCTGGATGACGTTGATCTGCACAGCATATCCAGCGCCACGGGGCTGGCCTACCTAACCGCCTATGTTGAGAACCGCGCCTACCAGAACGCAGATATCCAGCCTCGTGAGCGCTGGCGTATGAATGGCTACGGACTGCCTATAGGCGTGCAGGAGAAACGTGGCTACAAGGCCCGGCCACTGCATGGCATATGGGCCACCCCACCGTTCTTGCACAATGGTTCGGTTCCTACGTTATTCCAACTGCTCTCACCACTTTCAGAGCGTCAAGTTCAATTCTGGGTCGGCAGCTTCGAGTACAACCCGAAGCATGTCGGTTTCGATAGCAGTAAATTTCCAGGTGGCTTTCTATTTGATACCAGCATCCGCGGTAACAGCAACCGCGGCCATGAGTTTAGAGAAGGTTGTCGCCAGGGCGGCGTGATTGGTCGTGCGCTGCAACCCGAAGAACGCTGGGCTCTGCTCGAATACCTGAAGGTGCTGGGTACCCCAGAGTTAGAAGCCCAACTCCTACCGATCGAAGCAAAACCCTGGCACCCAGGGCCCAAGTGCCAGGCTTGACTCAATAGAAGCACCACAAACGGCAGAGTCTGTAACTGCCAACAGGAATAACAAGAACGAAAAGGATTAGCGCTATGCTCAAACGACTCTGGCTCTGGCTTGGTCGCTGGTTCGGTAAGCTCTTACTGCTGCTACTAGTCATAGGCCTGAGCGCCTGGGGTTTAGGTAACGCTTATTACAGCTGGAAATTCTCCGGTCCGGTTTCCAGCGAGGAACAAGTCCCACCAGGTGAAGCGGCACTCACCCAAGGCATCATCGAAGATGCTATCCGGGTAGTCGAACAACACCGAAACAACACCCGTGTTTTGCGCGATGCCCATGCCAAAGCCCACGGCTGCGTAAAGGCGCAAGTAACGGTGCTGGCCGACCTTGACGACAGTCTTCGTCATGGCGTATTCAGCGAGAGGGGCAAAACCTGGCAAGCCTGGATACGCTTCTCCAATGGCAACGCCTACCCGCAATTCGACCGTATTCGCGATGCCCGCGGCATGGCCCTAAAACTGCTCGACGTACCAGGTCAAAAACTCCTGGGCAACGCCGCGCAAATGAGCGAACAAGACTTCGTCATGTTCAATCACCCTGCATTCTTCGTTCGTGATGTGGCCGAATACAAAGACAACTTCGCAGCCCAAGCCGAGGGTAAAAAAGCGCTGGCATTCTTTCCGGGTTGGGATCCACGGAGCTGGGAAATTCGTCACCTGATCATTGCCCTGAAAACCTTGGCTCCCGCTCCGTCCAGCCCAGTTTCGACTTCCTACAACTCCATCGCCCCATTCAAGCTTGGCCCGCACAACATCAAGTATCGAGTCATCCCTGCACCGGAAAACTGTCCGGGCTATGTACTGCCCACGCCGAACAAAGATCTTCCCAATTTCCTGCGCAGCGCACTCTACCAACAGCTCTCGCTTGACCGTGTTCCTGCCTGTTTCGCCTTGCAGATTCAGCGGCAGAACCCCGCCTACTATATGCCAATCGAAGATCCTAGCGTGGAGTGGGACGAGTCGATCTCACCATTCCAGACAGTCGCCGAGATCGAACTCCCAGCACAAGACTTCGACAGCATTGAGCAAAATTTTGTTTGTGACAACCTGGCATTCAACCCTTGGCACTCGCTACCGGAGCACCGCCCCATAGGCGGAATCAACCGCCTGAGGAAGGTCGTATATTCAGCCGTCAGCGTTTATCGCCAGGAGAGAAACCGGCAACCTGCGACTAAGTAGAAGCCAGCTGTAGTGGCTCAACACCGGAGGGGCGGTTTAGGTACCTGTACGACCAGCTCGGGACGGCACAGCTACGCTGGTCAACCAGAACTGGTAATATCACCCTTTATCGAAGCGGTGCGTGCAACCGCGTATTTTTAGAGAGACAGCCCGTGGAATTGTTCAAAGAGTTTATTTTCGAAGCGGCCCATCGACTTCCCCATGTGCCAGAGGGGCATAAATGTGGGCGCTTGCACGGCCATTCCTTCCGCGTTGCCGTCTATATCGAAGGCGAAATCGATCCCTATACTGGCTGGATTCGGGATTTTTCTGAGATCAAAGCGATCTTCAAGCCACTCTACGAGCAACTCGACCATAACTATCTGAACGAAATCCCAGGCCTGGAAAACCCCACCAGCGAAATCATCGCCAAATGGATCTGGCAAAAACTCAAACCTCTCCTTCCCGAGCTGTCCCGTATCCGCATCCACGAAACCTGCACCAGTGGCTGCGAATACCGCGGAGACTGATTAAGCCGCAATTAACCAAAAAGCCACCTGCAGTTGGCTTTTTAATGCTCTCCGTAAATTTCTCGCGCAAAGACAAACCCCCCACCTGCTTACGCAGATGGGGGGTTTGGAATATAAGCTTGACGATGACCTACTCTCACATGGGGAAACCCCACACTACCATCGGCGATGCATCGTTTCACTACT
>NZ_JAJISP010000007.1 GCF_022132145.1 Pseudomonas sp. MMS21 TM103
CCTGGAAGTTGGTCAGGCGCCCCCCCTTGTGCGCGAGTGCGTCCAGGTTGGGCGTTTCGATCTCGCCGCCGAAGCTGCCCAGATCGCTATAGCCCAGGTCGTCGGCGATGATGATCAGGAAGTTTGGTTGCTCGGCGGCCTGGCAGGAAAGGCTGGCAAGGCCGGTGATGTAAAACGCTAGGCTCAGTTGCCTCAGGTTCATGCTGTAGTCCCTCTTTTTGTTATTGATGGCCATTGCGGCCTGGTTACAGTCCAGGTTCCTGGGGAACTCGGGGGGGTGTCTGTCGGGTGTGTTCGTTTGCACACCGTGCGCGGGCCTACCAGAGCTTCCAGGTGTAGGTGGTGATCAGCCGGTTCTCGTTGAAGTCGCTGCCGTGCTGGAGCTTGGCGTCGATATTCAGCCAGCCGACGCTGAGCCCCTGCAGCGGGCCGCTCTGCACGACATAGCTCAGGTAAAGGTCGCGTTCGCTCTCGCTCGAGTCGCTTAGATTCCCGGCACGTTTGATACCGGTGCCGCGTATGTAGCGGGTCATGAGCCTCAACCCCGGCAAACCCTGCGCCGCAAAGTCGTAGTTGTAGCGCGTCTGCCAGGAGCTCTCGTTCGGCTTAATAAAGGCCAAGGCCGACCAGTTGACCAGGTGGGGTTGCGGGGTGAAGCCATTGAGGGTCGGGAAGCCGCTGTCGCCGAGCATGCGTTGATAGCCCAGGCTGAAGGTGTGCGCGCCCTTCTTTAGCGAGCTGAGGAGTCCATAGGTGTGATTGTCGATCTCACCGTACAGCGCATCGCCATCGGTGCTGTTGTCGTAGTAACGCAGGTCGGTCTTCAGGCTGTAGCCATTACCCAGCGCGACGTTGTGGGTCAGGCCCAGGTAATGCTGCTGATAGATATCCTCCAGTTGGCCGTAGAAATAGCTGGCCGACAGGTTCGGACTGAAGGTGTAGATACCCCCGGCGAAATTCAGCCCATCGCTGGGATGACGCGGCCCGTAGGGCCGCGTGAACAGATAGGGTTTCTCGTGATCGGAAGATTCGCGCGTGCCGATCTGGTTGAAACGACCGGCGGTCAGGCTTAGGTTGTCGACCTCCTTCGAGGCGATCTGGAAGCCATGGAAGGTACTGGCCAGCTGACGGCTGTCGTCGAAGAAGGCGACCGGCAGCATCGGCCGATGCTCTCCGACTGTGAGTTCGGTTTTCGAATAGCGCACCTTGGCGGTCAGCGCGGCGCGCCCGTAATCGCGGACCTGTTCACCTGCGCTGCGATCATAGGGCAGGGCGGTGTCCGGGCCGCGCCCGCCGCCACCGTCGAGCCTATAGGCATACTGCGCCGAGGCATCCAGGCCGAACCGCAACGGCCCCTCGGTATAGCCGGAGGTAAAGCGTAGGTCGAAGCCCTGGCTCCAGCTGCCCACACGGGAGGTCGGCGCGGCGTCGCCGCGAAAGTCGCGATCCAGATAGAAGTTGCGCAGGCCCAGGTTGAGCTGGCTGTCGCCCACAAAATCGGCCTGTGCGGCCAGAGGGCCGAGCAGGCCAAGCAGGCTGGCGGCCTGGATGCAGGCCGCCAAGGCCCTCGGGCGCAGCGCCTGGCGATGTCCGGCCGGGGTGGTGGCACGCGAGGCGGCTAAAGGTGCAGTGGCGAGTGACGTCGTGACAATTTCTGCCATGGAAATCTCCTTGGGGGTGTTTGTTGTTTTTTCCCCAGGGCCAGTATTTCCAAACCGTTGCGCCCACCGTTATCCGCTGCGCGCAATGCTTATCGTCACAGCGCAGCTATTGATCGTGAGGCCTGTTCGTTGCTCCGTCACGGCGGCAGCATAGCGGCGTCACCTGCCTCGACAGGCCTGCCTGGATGATTGTCATGCCGAATGCGTCACGCCCGTCTCTCGCCGTTCAACAGTTGTTGGGTCTGCTCCTACTGGCCGCCGCCCTGTCGCTGAGTGCCGGGATGGCCGCTTGGCCCTGTTCAGCCATGGCCAGCGATCAGCCGGCCGGCGTCCCCAGTTTCGTCGGCAGTCAGGCTTGCGCGGGCTGCCATCGGGAACAGTTCCAGGCCTGGCAGGGCTCGCAGCATGCGCGCTCCATGCAGCACGCCACGTCCGACACCGTGCTCGGGGATTTCACCGGCGCGATCTTCAGCTATGCCGGGGTCGAGTCTCGCATCTACCGTCGCGACGGGAAATTCTTCATGCACACAGACGGTCCTGACGGTCGACTGGACGAGTTCGAAATCCAGTACACCTTCGGTGTCGAACCGTTGCAGCAGTACCTGGTGGCCTTTCCCGACGGCCGCCTGCAGGCCTTGTCCATCGCCTGGGATAGCCGACCGGCCAGTGCGGGCGGCCAGCGCTGGTTTCATCTGTATCCCGATGATGCGGTCGCCAACCGCGACGAACTGCACTGGACCCGGCCATCTCAGAATTGGAATTTCATGTGCGCCGACTGTCATTCGACCAATATGCACAAGGGCTATGACGCCGATTCCGATAGTTTTTCCAGTCAGTGGTCGGAGATCAGCGTCGGCTGCGAGGCCTGCCATGGTCCGGCCTCAAACCATCTGAGCTGGGCGCGCTCCCGCGACGGTGCGCAGGACAAGGGTTTGACCTTACTGCTAGATGAGCGCCAGGGGGCTGGTTGGCGACGAGCCATTGAACAGGTCACCGCCAACCGTAGCACTCCTCTTGCTGGGCGCAAGGAGCAGGATGTGTGTGCTCAATGTCATTCGCGGCGCAGTCAGATTGCCGAGGGCTACCAGGCAGGCAAACCTTTTCTCGATCATTACAGTCCCAGCCTGCTTGAGCCCGGTCTCTACCATGTCGACGGCCAACAGCGGGAAGAGGTGTTTGTGTCAGCCTCCTTTGAGCAGAGTCGGATGCATGCAGCGGGAGTGACGTGCAGCGACTGCCACGAGCCCCATGGGCAGACACTGCGTGCCGAAGGAAATGCTCTCTGTAGCCAATGCCATTTGCCCAGAAAATTTGACAGTTCCGCACATCACTTGCACCCGGAGCAGTCACCCGGGGCGCAGTGCGTGAACTGTCACATGCCCGAGACCACTTACATGGTTATCGATTCGCGGCGCGACCATAGCCTGAGGATTCCGCGTCCCGACCTGAGTGCCAGTCTGGGCACGCCGAACCCCTGTAACAGCTGCCATAAAGATCGCTCCGCGGAGTGGGCTGCGAATGCGATCCGCCAACATACCCCGGATCCGGCCGAGGGCTACCAGCGCTTCGCTACGATGTGGTCGGCCGCCGAACATAATTTACCTGGCGCTTCTGCTGGTCTGGCTAGGTTGCTGAGTGATCCGACGCAACCTGACTTGGTGCGTGCCAGTTCCGCTGACCGTTTGCGTATTTCTGCGCAACGCGAAGATTGGCGCGCTTTGGCAAAGGCGCTTAGCGATCCGAGCCCCTTAGTGCGTCATGCTGCCCTTGGCGCCTTTGAGCAGCTTCCGCCCGCTCAACGCGGCCAGTGGCTATCTCCGTTATTGAGCGACCCTGCGCGAGGGGTGCGTAGTGAGGCGGCGCGCCTGCTTGCTGATGTACCTCTCCCCGAGTCGCAGAAACAGGTCTTCGACCGCGCATTAGGCGAATATGAAGCACGGCTGCGACTGGATGCTGATCGTGCCGAGGCTCGCAGTGCTTTGGCACGTTTACGTAGGCGCCAGGGGCGAGAGAAGGAGGCTATAGAACAGTTGCAGGCGGCCTTGCGGCTCGACCGGCTATATCTGCCGGCCTATCTCGAACTCGCGGAAGTGCATCGCAATGCTGGGCGTGAGCCTCAGGCTGAAGCGGTGCTCCGCCAGGGACTACTGGAGCAACCGCAGGCGGCTTTGCTGCATTATTCGCTGGGCCTTGGTTTGGTGCGGCAACGGCGCAGCGAAGAAGCGCTCGAGCACTTACATCAAGCACTGGAACTGATGCCCGATGATCCACGTTTCGCCTTTACCCTGGGCCTGGCTCTGCAATCGCGCTCGCCAGGGAGAGCGCTCTCGACTGTAAAGAAGGCTTTAGAAAAACATCCGCATGACCCTGACCTTCTTTGGCTGTGCGGCGTCTACAGTTTGGCTCAGGGAAGCCCCATCGCTGCTGTTGATTACGCCGAGCGACTCTTAGCAGTGAGTCCAGGTTCGCAAAAGGCTATGGATTTGCTGCAGCGCGCCAAGAGTCAGATAGCTGGCGACTAAACTTGGTGAGTGAGCCGGCTTGTCGCCCTGACAGTTGAGGGAGGAGGCTTTTTCAAAACGTGGGCGTAGAGCCGTTCACCTCGAGTGGTGAACTTCCGAATCAGTTACGCCGCGGCTCAATGACCATGAGGGCTGCATTCAGCTAGTGCTCAAAAATGATGGCTACTATCTGCAGCGTGAAATCGTGCGGCACGGTTTAGGCACAGAATTGGCACAGGCCAAAACAAAAGGGCCTAGGTTTTCACCTAAGCCCTTGTTTTATATGGTGCACCAGGCGGGATTCGAACCCACGACCACTGCCTTCGGAGGGCAGTACTCTATCCAGCTGAGCTACTGGTGCAGCGCGGCGCAATCATACGCATCTCGCGCGCGGGCGTCCATGCTGGCGGTTCGTGATTGCGCGCCAATACAGGGGGGGGCGGCGTGAATGATCGCCAGATCAGCCTTTGACGGGACGGCGCGTTAATTTTTTCGAACAGACTATTGCCCTTTACCCCTCATGACCCTAGGATTCGTTTGAGATTTCAAACGTTCTTGCTGAAACCGTTCGGAACTCTGTGCAGTCCGGATCAATCCTATCAAGACCGATTGTCTAAAATTGATTAAGCGGGGCATCGGGCCTGGCAAAACATCTTTATATGGTCCGCCTGCCCGTCGTGCCAACAACAACCGTCCGACGCCTGGGTGTCGCGATGAGAAGGAGAAAGTCATGCAATTGAAAGACACCCAGCTGTTCCGCCAACAGGCTTATATCGACGGAACCTGGCTGGACGCCGACAGCGGCCAGACCATCAAGGTCACCAATCCGGCCACCAACGAAGTCATCGGTAGTGTGCCGAAGATGGGCGCCGCGGAAACCCGCCGCGCCATCGAAGCCGCCAACCGTGCCCTGCCGGCCTGGAGCGCGCTGACCGCCAAGGAGCGCTCGAACAAGCTGCGCCGTTGGTTCGAGCTGCTGATCGAGAACCAGGACGACCTCGGTCGCCTGATGACCCTGGAACAGGGTAAGCCGCTGGCCGAAGCCAAGGGCGAAATCGTCTACGCCGCCTCCTTTATCGAGTGGTTCGCCGAAGAAGCCAAGCGCATCTATGGCGACGTGATTCCCGGCCACCAGCCGGACAAGCGCCTGATCGTGCTCAAGCAGCCGATCGGCGTGACTGCCGCCATCACCCCGTGGAATTTCCCGGCGGCAATGATCACCCGTAAAGCCGGGCCGGCCCTGGCCGCCGGTTGCACCATGGTGATCAAGCCCGCTTCGCAGACGCCGTTCTCCGCCCTGGCCCTGGTGGCCCTGGCCGAGCGCGCCGGTATCCCGAAAGGCGTCTTGAGTGTGGTCACCGGCAGCGCCGGCGACATCGGTGGCGAGCTGACCAGCAACCCGATCGTGCGCAAGCTCAGCTTCACCGGCTCGACCGAAATCGGTCGCCAGCTGATGGCCGAATGCGCCAAGGACATCAAGAAGGTGTCCCTGGAGCTGGGCGGCAACGCGCCCTTTATCGTGTTTGACGATGCCGACCTGGATAAGGCGGTCGAAGGCGCGCTGATCTCCAAATACCGCAACAACGGCCAGACCTGCGTGTGCGCCAACCGCCTGTATATCCAGGACGGCGTATATGACGCCTTCGCCGAGAAGCTGAAAGTCGCGGTGGCCAAGCTGCAGATCGGTAACGGTCTGGACGAAGGCACCACCACCGGCCCGCTGATCGACGACAAGGCCGTGGCCAAGGTCCAGGAGCACATTGCCGACGCCCTGAGCAAGGGGGCCAAGCTGCTCACCGGGGGCAAGCCGCACGCCCTGGGTGGCAGTTTCTTCGAGCCGACCATTCTCACCGACGTGCCGAACAACGCCGCAGTGGCCAGGGAAGAGACCTTTGGCCCGCTGGCGCCGCTGTTCCGCTTCAAGGACGAGGCTGACGTGATCGCCATGTCCAACGACACCGAGTTCGGCCTGGCCTCCTACTTCTACGCCCGCGACATGGGCCGCGTGTTCCGTGTGGCCGAAGCCCTGGAATATGGCATGGTCGGCGTCAATACCGGGTTGATCTCCAATGAAGTGGCGCCTTTCGGTGGCATCAAGGCCTCCGGCCTGGGCCGCGAGGGCTCGAAGTACGGCATTGAGGACTATCTGGAAATCAAATACCTCTGCCTGGGCATCTAACCCGGCGATGTAATCCCGCAGGGGCGCACGAGAACGTTGCGCCTTCTGCTTTTTATATGGACATACCTGTGCGCCGGGTGCGCTGCGGCAGTCGATCATCGAATACTGTCAGGCCACCATCGGCGACACATCCTTGAGCCACGCCGTATCGACCCGGCGAATGAGGACATTATGAGCAAGACCAACGAATCCCTGATGCAACGCCGCACCGCCGCCGTCCCTCGTGGCGTGGGTCAGATCCACCCGATCTTCGCCGACCGCGCCGAAAACGCCACGGTCATCGACGTAGAAGGCCGCGAGTTCATCGACTTCGCCGGCGGTATCGCCGTGCTCAACACCGGCCACCTGCACCCGAAAGTCATCGCCGCGGTGCAGCAGCAGCTGACCAAGCTGAGCCACACCTGCTTCCAGGTGCTGGCCTACGAGCCCTATGTCGAGCTGTGCGAGAAGATCAACGCCAAGGTGCCGGGCGACTTCGCCAAGAAGACCCTGCTGGTCACCACCGGCTCCGAAGCGGTGGAAAACGCGGTGAAGATCGCCCGCGCCGCCACCGGCCGTGCCGGGGTGATCGCCTTCACCGGCGGCTACCACGGCCGCACCATGATGACCCTGAGCCTGACCGGCAAGGTCAATCCCTATTCGGCCGGCATGGGCCTGATGCCCGGCGGCGTGTTCCGCGCCCAGTACCCCTGCGAACTGCACGGGGTCAGCACGGACGACGCCATCGCCAGCATCGAGCGGGTGTTCAAGAACGATGCCGAGCCGCGGGACATCGCCGCGATCATCATCGAGCCGGTGCAGGGCGAGGGCGGCTTCTATATCGCGCCGAAAGACTTCATGCAGCGCCTGCGCGCGCTCTGCGACCAGCACGGTATCCTGCTGATCGCCGACGAAGTGCAGACCGGCGCCGGGCGTACCGGCACCTTCTTCGCCATGGAGCAGATGGGCGTGACCGCCGACCTGACCACCTTCGCCAAATCCATCGCCGGCGGTTTCCCGGTGGCGGGCGTGTGCGGCAAGGCCGAATACATGGACGCCATCGCTCCGGGTGGCCTGGGCGGCACCTACGCCGGCAGCCCGATCGCCTGCGCCGCGGCGCTGGCGGTGATGCAGGTGTTCGAGGAAGAGCAGCTGCTGGAGCGCTGCAAGGCGGTCGGCGAGCGCCTGGTCACTGGTCTGAAAGCCATCCAGGCCAAGCACAAGAGCATCGGCGAGGTGCGCGCCTTGGGCGCGATGATCGCCATGGAGCTGTGCGAGAACGGCGATCTGCATAAACCGAATGCCGCGCTGACCGGCCAGATCGTGGCCAAGGCACGCGACAAGGGCTTGATCCTGCTGTCCTGCGGCACTTACGGCAACGTGCTGCGGGTGCTGGTGCCGCTGACCGCCGAAGACGAGTTGCTCGACAGGGGCCTGGCGATCATCGCGGAGTGCTTCGCCGAACTGGCGTAAACCAGGCCGGAAAACAGACCCGCTTCGGCGGGTCTTTTTTTTGGGGGGTTGTTTTGTCGGGCGAGCAGGCGGATCAACACCTGTGCCGTCCTGCACCCGCAGCAACTGGGTCTGTGGGCCCGGCGCCCAGGCGCGGCAAACGGAGCATACAGTCCGGCGTGGTCTCGCCGCCCTGGAGAAACGGGCGCTGATCGCCACTGTAGAACGGCGCACTCAAGCATTTGCGCTACTGCCGCCAGGCTTCGCAATCGTCGAGAAAGGGCCGGTCAATCATCCGCTCCAGGCGCGCCGCCTCAGGCGGCGGTTGAGCTGAGGTAGCATCCTGGCGCCTCGCTAAACGGCGGGGTGCGCCAAGGCATGGGCTCAACACAGTCCGCCTGCCAGGGCGAGTTGCCGCTCTAGAGTGCTAGCTGAGAACTGGCGACTTGATTGCGCTTATGGTCTCGCTCATCTCCAGTAGCAAGCCGGTAATTTGCTCGGCGTTCATGTCGAACGGGTCGAAGTGATCGCTGGCCGAATATTTCAGGAACAGCTCACGATTGACTCGCTTGGCCCCGGCCCAGCCCATGCTCCAGTTGCTGTAACGACGCATGCTGATTTCGGCGTAGTCGAGAATGGTCAGATCCTTGTGCCGGCTGTCTTCGGCCAGGCGGTTGTACAAGGCGTTCACCTCGCTGCGCGGACCTTCCAGCGCCTGCAGGAAGATATTGGCGTTGCAGCAGAGTATCCCGGTCAGGCCTCGGCCTGGGTTGTTGCGCTGCGAGCTGTCGAGAATCTCGCGGATCAGCTCGGCAGAAACGACATGGCTGGCACGGCTGGCATAGGTAAGACGCACGAGCATGATCAGATCCTCGAAAGCACTTGTGCAGGTAAGCGGGGTTAAAGTTAGTTAATTCTGCATTATCTGTATAAGATTTGTATAACTAATTTAATGGCGCTCTTCTGCTCCCGCGCGTAACAAAATACCCTGACCACTCTCTATAGTGGCTACAAACAGCTGGTGGCTTTCCGCCTCACCTACCCCGAGGGGGCGCCAGCGATAAGGAGTTAACCGTGCACGCCATGCTGCCTTTGCTCAACCAACTGGCCTTTCCGGCAATCCGCCGGGGCCCGCTGGAAGCGCTGCAGATCAACCTGACGTATCGCTGCAACCAGCGTTGCCTGCATTGCCACGTCAACGCCGGGCCGACCCGCACTGAGGCGATGACCGACGAGAGCCTGGCGCTGCTGCACAAGGTGATCGATGCCCATCCGGTGCGCACCCTGGACCTGACCGGCGGCGCACCGGAGATGCATCCGCGCTTTCGCGAGATCGTCCAGCATGCGCGCCGCGAGGGGCTGCGGGTGATCGACCGCTGCAACCTGACCATTCTCAGCGAGCCGGGCTATGAAGACCTGACCGTCTTTCTCGCCGAACAGGGCGTCGAGGTCAGCGCTTCCTTGCCCTGCTATTCGCGCGATAACGTCGACAAGCAGCGTGGCGATGGCGTTTTCGATGCCAGCATCAAGGGCCTGCAACAGCTCAATGCCCTGGGTTACGGCCAGCCCGGCAGTGGCTTGCTGCTCAATCTGGTGTACAACCCGCAAGGCCCGAGCCTGCCGCCGCCGCAAGCCGCGCTGGAAGCCGACTACAAGCGCCACCTGGCCGAAGACTTCGGCATTCAGTTCAACCACCTGTTGTGCATCACCAACCAGCCGATTGCGCGTTTCGGCAGCACCCTGGTCAGCAAGGGGCAATTCAACACCTACATGCAGTTACTGCGCGACAGCTACCGCCCGGAAAATGTCGAACCGCTGATGTGCCGCAGCCTGGTCAGCGTCGACTGGCAGGGTTACCTGTACGACTGCGACTTCAACCAGATGCTCGATTTGCCCCTTGAACTGCAGGGCCGCGTGATCGGTCGTCAACGTCCCCACCTGCGCGACCTGCTGGGCGCCAACCTGGATGGCAACCCCATCGTCACCCGCGATCACTGTTTCGCCTGCACCGCCGGACAGGGGTCCAGTTGTGGCGGCAGCCTGACCTAACTTCAACCAAGGAATGTTCCATGCAACCCACCAGCATCACCGGGCTGTTTTTCTGGGGTTTTCTGCTGGTCTACGGCGTATTGATGCTGGCGCTGGCGCCGCGCACCGTGACCCTCGGCGGTTTCTTCAATGGCGAGGACAACCAGGGCCGGAGCGCTGCGCCCTGGCTGCTCACCTCGAGTATCTTCATCAGCTGGATCTTCGCCAAGTCGGTGACCAACGCCGCCAACCTGGGCGCCAGTTACGGCCTGGTCGGTGGTCTGGCCTACGCCATGTACTGGCTGTCGATCCCGCTTACCGGCTTCGTCATCTACCGCTTGCGTCGGCGCTTCGCCGCCACCGGGCTGGTGAGTTTTCTCAGCAGCCATTACGGTCGTGGCGCCGCCCTGGCGTTTTCCGCGGCGATTCTGATTCGCCTGTTCAACGAGGTGTGGAGTAACACCGCGGTGGTCGGCGGCTACTATGGCGATTCCGGCAGCCTTGAATTCATCGGCGCCGCGTTGCTGTTTACTGCCGTGACCCTGGCCTACAGCCTGCGCGGCGGCCTGCGCAGCTCGATCCTCACCGATGCGGCGCAGGCGGCGATCTTTATCGTCGCGCTGGTCTGGGTGCTCGGCCTGGTGCTGCCGCAGCATTCGCCTGCCGAGCTGGCCAGCACCAGCCACTGGGCGCTGAATGGCGGTGTCGATCTGCTCCTGGTCGCCGGCCTGCAAGCCTTCAGCTACGGTTTTCACGACCCGGTGCTCACCGACCGCGGCTTTATCAGCGAAGAGAAGACCATGCGCCGCTCCTTCGTCATCGCCGGGGTGCTGGGTTTTATCGCCATCCTCGCCTTCAGCCTGATCGGCGTGCATGCCCAGCTCACCGGCCTGGCCGCGTCGGCCAACGTGCCGGCGGCCCTGGCCAAGAGCCTGGGGATCGGCGCCCTGCTGGTGATGACGGTGGTGATGGTCTCGGCCGCCGGTTCGACCCTGGACTCGACTTTTTCCAGCCTGGCCAAACTGGCCGGTCGCGAGTTGCCGAAGCTGGCCGGCCGCGACCTGGGCCAGAAGGCCATAGGCGTGGGCATGGCGGTGATGGTGGTGTTCGCTTTGCTCGGCAACCTGCCGATGATCGCCGGCACCGACATCCTCAAGGCCACCACCATCAGCGGCACCATGGTCATCGGCCTGGCCCCGGTGTTTATCCTGCACGGCCTGACCGTGCCGACCCGGCTGGGTTTTCACCTGAGTTTCTGGTGCGGACTGGGCCTGGGTCTGGCCCTGACCCTCGGCTGGATTCCGCCAAGCTGGGCCATCGGCGACGGCAAGTACGCCCTGCTGCTCGGCACCAACCTTTATGGCCTGGGCCTGTGCGTGCTCGGCTACCTGATCCCCGGTTGGCTGCGGGGGCGAGCCTGATGCGCGCCGGTCGCGATTGCCCGCTGGATTACCGCTTGCCTGGCGATGCCTTCGCCGGCGAGCCGCTGTTCGACTGCCAGAGCCTGTATGTAGTCGGCGGTCTCTACGGCAATCGTCAGGCCCTGGTGGCGCTGGAAAAACGCCTGGGCGCAGAGCCGCAGGCGCGTGTGGTGTTCAATGGCGATGCCCACTGGTTCGACCGCGACCCGGTTATTTTCCAGGCCATCGAGCAGGGCTTGAGCGGGCACCTGGCCTTGCGCGGCAATGTCGAGACCGAACTCGGGCGGGCCCATGACAGCGGCGCCGGTTGCGGTTGCGCCTACCCCGGGTCGGTGGATGAGGCGCTGGTGCAGCGTTCCAATGCCATCCAGGCCGAGCTGAACAGGACCGTGCAGCGCCTGCCGGGCATGGCCGCGCGACTGGCCGCGCGACCAGCCACTGCGCTGGTCAGCGTCGGTGGCCAGCGGGTGGCGATCAGCCACGGCGACGAGCACTCCCTGGCCGGCTGGAATTGCGCCCGCGAAGCACTGGCCGAGCCTGCGCGCCAGCAGCAACTGGATCAGTGGCTGGCGAGCAACCGGCTGCGGGTGCTGGCCACCAGTCACACTTGCACGGCCGTGGCGTTGAACTTACCCCACGCTGCGTTGATCAATAACGGCGCGGCTGGGTTGCCGAACTTTGCTGGCGGCCGCTATGGGCTGGTCAGTCGTATCGCCACCGCGCCACACCCGGCAGCGCTGTATCGCTGCCAGCGCGATGGCCTGTTTATCGAGGCACTGCCGTTGAACTACGCTCACGACGCGTTTCTTGCCGACTTCGACCGCCAGTGGCCAACCGGCAGCCCGGCGGCGCGGTCTTATCGCTCACGCATTCTCGGGGCCTGTGTGGAGCAGCCGCAGCAGGCCCTGCTGGCCGGCTTCAGCCTGTGCCAAAGCCTCTGCGCACTGGAGGCGCTGGATCTATGAATAGTCGCAAACTGGTCCTGATGGGCCTGATCCTGGCGCTGCTCGGCAGCTTCTTTGTCTTCGACCTCGGCCAATACCTCAACCTGGACACGCTCAAGGCCCAGCAGGCGGCGCTGAACGCCCAGGTCGCGAGCAATCCCTGGCAGGCGGCCGGGCTGTTCGCCCTTGCCTATGTCGCCGTCACGGCCTTGTCGTTGCCCGGTGCGGCCTTGATGACCCTGCTGGCCGGGGCGCTGTTCGGTTTGCTCGAAGGCCTGGTGCTGGTGTCCTTCGCCTCGACCATGGGCGCGACCCTGGCCATGCTCAGCAGCCGCTTTCTGCTGCGTGACTGGGTGCGCGAGCGCTTCGGTCAACGCCTGGCCGGGATCGATGCCGGGGTCGAGCGCGAAGGCGCGTACTACCTGTTCGCGCTGCGCCTGGTGCCGGTGTTCCCGTTCTTTCTGATCAACCTGGCCATGGGCCTGACCCGGTTGCCCGCGCGCACCTACTGGTGGGTCAGCCAGCTGGGCATGCTGCCAGGCACGCTGGTCTACGTGAACGCCGGTCGCGAGCTGGGCCAGCTGGAGTCGCTGGGCGGGATTCTCTCGCCGGGACTGCTCGGTGCCTTCATCCTGCTCGGCCTGTTCCCCCTGCTTGCGCGCAAGCTGCTCGGCCTGGTGCAGGCCCGGCGGGTGTATGCCGGCTGGCTCAAGCCCGATTCCTTCGACCGCAATCTGCTGGTGATCGGCGCCGGTGCCGGTGGGCTGGTCAGTGCCTACATCGCCGCAGCGGTGAAGGCCAAGGTCAGCCTGATCGAAAAGCACCAGATGGGCGGCGACTGCCTGAATACCGGCTGCGTGCCGTCCAAGGCGTTGCTGCGTTCGGCCAGGCTGGCCCATGAGCTGCGGCAGGGCGAGGCGCTGGGCTTCACCGGCGTGCGCGCCACCGTGGATTTTCCCGCGGTGATGCAGCGTATCCAGCGGGTGATTGCCGACATCGCCCCGCACGACTCGGTCGAGCGCTACAGCGGTTTAGGCGTCGAGGTGATCCAGGGCGAAGCCCGGCTGACCTCGCCCTGGACGGTCGAGGTGGGTGGCCAGACCCTGAGTAGCCGCAGCATCATCATCGCCGCCGGCGCGCGCCCGCTGGTGCCGAAGATCCCCGGTATCGAGCTGGTGCAAGGCTACACCTCGGACACCATCTGGAACCTGCGCGAGCAGCCACGCTGGCTGCTGGTGCTGGGCGGCGGGCCGATCGGCTGCGAGCTGGCCCAGGCCTTTCAGCGTCTCGGCAGCCAGGTGATCCAGGTCGAATTGGCCGAACGCCTGCTGCCGCGCGAGGATGCCGATGCCAGCGAACTGGTCCTCGCCAGCCTGCAGGCCGACGGCGTCGATGTGCGCCTGCAGCACCGCGCCGAGCGCTTCGAGCTGGTCGATGGCGAGCAGCGCATGATTGCCCGCCGCCTCGACACCGGTGAGGAAGTGACCATCGCCTTCGACTGCCTGCTGCTGGCCCTCGGCCGTGTGGCCAATGTCAGCGGCTACGGGGTCGAGGAGCTGGGCCTGGTGGTGCGTCCCAACGGTACCCTGGAAACCGACGAGTACCTGGCCACGCGCCTGCCCAACATCTATGCGGTGGGCGATGTCACCGGCCCCTACCAGTTCACCCACGTCGCCGCGCACCAGGCCTGGTACGCCGCGGTCAACGCGCTGTTCAGCGGCTTCAGGCGCTTCAAGGCGGACTACCGGGTGATTCCCTACTGCACCTTCACCGACCCGGAAGTGGCGCGGGTCGGCCTCTCCGAAGGCGAGGCCAGGGCGCAGAACATCGCCTATGAAGTGACCCGCTACGGCATCGACGACCTCGATCGGGCGATTGCCGACGAGGCCGCCCATGGCTACGTCAAGGTGCTCACCGAGCCGGGCAAGGACAGGATTCTCGGGGTGTGCATCGCCGGCGAGCATGCCGGCGAGCTGCTCGCCGAATACGTGCTGGCGATGAAGCACAACCTCGGTCTGAACAAGATTCTCGGCACCATCCACAGTTACCCGACCATGGCCGAGGCCAACAAGTTCGCGGCCGGCGAATGGAAGCGCGCCCATGCGCCGCAGGGGCTGTTGCGCTGGGTCGAGCGCTTCCACGCATGGCGCAGGAGCTGATGCGCGCGCTCATGCTCGGCCTGGTGCTGCTGACACCCCTGGCCCAGGCGCAGGCGCAGAATGCGCTGACGCCCTGGACCGCCGGGGCACCGCAAGGCGAGTGGTCGGCACCCTGGCGCCTGGCGGATATCCCCAAGCTCAAGCCTTCGGCGCGCACTCTGGTCGAGCAGCAAGGCCGCAGCGTCTTGCGCATCCAGGCCGATGCGGCAGCCGGTGGCTTGCTGCATCCGCTCGATCTGCCCGGCGATCAGCCCTGGCGACTGAGCTGGCAATGGCGCACCGAGCAACGCCTGGACCGGGCACGCTTCGCCACCCGCGCGGGCGACGACTATGCCGCCAGGGTCTATGTACTGTTGGATTACCCGCTGGCCAGCCTGCCGTTTCTCACCCGGCAGAAGCTGCGCCTGGCGCGCGCCTTCTTCGACCCCGACCTGCCGGCGGCGACCCTGAGCTACGTCTGGGACAACCGCGCGGCGCCCGGCAGCCATGCCCGCAGCGCCTACACCGAGACGGTGGAGATGCGCGTACTGCGTGGCCCGGAAGCGCCGCTGGGGCAATGGCTGACGGAGCGCCGCGATCTGCGCGCCGACGCCATTGCCGCCTTCGGCAGCGCGCCGCGGCGCATCCTCGGGGTGGTCTTCGCCGCCGACAGCGACAACACCGGCGAGTCGGTTACCAGCTACTTTGCCGACCCGCAGTTGGTCGAGGGACGCTAGCAGGCGTGTTCAGCGGCCTGCTAGCGTTCTTGCATCTCGAAGTCGGCCTTGCCCACCCCGCAGTCCGGCACCTCGCTCCAGGGCGTGCCGGCGGCGATGCCCTCGTCCGGCCAGGTTTTTCTCCGCGCTGCAGGACGACTGGGGTTCGGGGTGGGCGTGGACGATCAGAACGTTCATCAGCGAGTTCGCACAAGAGTCGGGGAAGGGCGCGGCCGCTTTCAGGCGGTCTGCGACTGCGCCTCCGGCTGCTCCTGGGGCACGCGGGTCCAGCGGTTGGCGCGGGCAAAGGTGCCAAAGTCGTTGAAGCGCACGCCGGCTTCGCGCATCACCTGGTGGGCGAAGGGCACGCTGAGCTGGCGGATGTAGAAGGGCTCCTTGACCACGAAGTGGTGGATCGCGTGGCTGCTGCCGAAGTTGAAACAGAAGGCCTGCAGCGGCCACAACCACCAGGGGTTGAGCACCTGGGTCTGCTGGATCACGTTGCCCGGCTCGACGTCGCCGTAGTAGTGCATGTTGGAGCTGACGAAGTGCAGGCAGAAGGTGCGCAGCACATTGGGCCCGACCAGCACCACCACGGCGATATTGACGATGTGCATGGCCGCTAGGGTGCTGGCCGACCAGGCGATCGGTGCGCCCAGGGCGCCGCCGACGAAGTCGATCAGGTGGAAGCCAAGGAACACATACCAGGTGCCCCAGTTGAGCAGCGCCAGCGGCGCATAGACCCGCAGGGTGCGCCACAGGATGGCGCGCTTGTGCGCCCAGGTCTTCGCCCGCAGCGTGCGGATCAGCGAGGCCATGACGTTGTCGCCGACCATCAGCAGACGGGCGATACCCCAGGGTTCGCCGTTGGTGATGGCGCGCTCCTCCAGGTCCTGCTCGCTGCCCGAGACCTTGTGGTGGTTGAGGTGCAGGTGACGGCGGATCCACGGGTTGATGGTGCTCGGGCGCGCCAGCCAGACCAGCGCCAGCATCAGGTTGTGTGGCACCCGGCGCTTGCGGAAATACATCGAGTGGATCAGGTCGTGCTCCAGCTCGTGGGTCAGCGAGGCGAAGAAGGCATTGAGCAGCAGGCAGGCCCACCAGGCCAGATGGCCGCCAAGATACAGCGCCGCAGAGCCGAGCATGCCGGCCAGGGCCAAGGCCAGGATGCCGGCACCGAGGACATCCTGGTGCTTGAGCAGGGGGAAACGCTGGCGCAATTCGACGCCATGGGCCATCACCTGTTGGCGAATATGCACCGATCGCTGTTGATCATTCATCTGGGCAACACTTGTGGGAGAAAGGGACATGCCTGCATCCTCTGCTTGAACATGCTGCTACTGTGCCGCGAGAGTAGGCCAGCCGCCTGACCCTGAACGCCAACCTGTTGACCGGACACGCCAACCTGCATGACAGCCGAACCCACCACCCTGGCCAGCTGGACCCGCGCCCTGCGCAAGCAGCTCGACGCCCTGGGCCTGGACAGCGCCGCGCTGTGCCGCCAGGCCGGGCTGGATTCGCGCCTGCTCGACGACCCCAATGCCCGCTGCCCGCTGTCGGCCACCACGCGCCTGTGGCAGCTGGCGGTGGCGGCCAGCGGCGATCCGGCGCTGGGCTTGAAGACCTCGCAGTACGTCAGCGCCACCACCTTCCACGCCCTCGGTTATGCGCTGAACGCCAGCAGTAGCCTGCGCGAGGTGTTCGAGCGCATCGAGCGCTACCATCGGGTGGTCAGCGACGCCCTAGTGCTGGAACTGCGCGAAAGCGCCGACTGCTACGAGTTCCGCTTCCGCGTGCCGGCCGATAGCCCGCCCCCGGCACCCGAAGCGCTGGATGCCTTCGCGGCGATCTACGTGCGCAGTTGCCGCAGCCGCCTGGGCCGCGCGTTCGCCCCGCTGGCGGTGTACCTGCAGCGCCCCGAGCCGGCCGATCCGGCGCCCTGGCATGCGGCGTTTCGCGCGCCGCTGCACTTCGCCGCGGCGGAGAACCTGCTGCGTTTCCCACGCGCGGCGCTGGAGCAGCACCTCGACGACGGCAACCCGGAACTGGCCGAACTCAACGAGGCGGTGCTGGAGCGCAACCTCGCCCAGCTGCAGGCGGCGACCTGGGCGCAAAAGGTGCGCGCCTGCCTGACCGCGCAGCTGCCGGACGGCGAGCCCTCGGCCGAACGCGTGGCGCAGAGCCTGCACCTGAGCCTGCGCAGCCTGCAGCGCCATCTGGCCGACGAGCAGTGCAGCTATGAGGGCCTGCTGGCCGACACCCGCCACAACCTGGCGCTGCAGCATATGCGCGACCCGCGCTGCTCGATCAGCGAGATCGCCTACCTGCTCGGCTTCGCCGACACCAGCAGTTTCAGCCGCGCCTTCAAGCGCTGGACCGGGCAGACGCCCAGCCATTACCGCGACGGACTCAAACAGCCATGAGCCACTACGATTTAATCCTGATCGGTGCCGGCCATGCCCATCTGGGCGTATTGCGCCGTTGGGCGCGGATCGAGCGCCCGCCTGGGCGGATTGCCCTGCTCAGCGCCGGGCACGAGGCCTGGTACTCGGGCATGCTGCCGGGCTTGCTGGCCGGGCGCCACGTCGCGGCGGATTGCCGGATCGAACTGGCGCCGCTGTGCCGGGCGGCCAAGGTCGAGCTGATTGTCGGCGAGGCCGAGGCGCTGTCTGCCGTGCAGCAACAGGTGCAACTGAGCGATGGTCGTGGCCTGAATGCCGATTGGCTGTCGCTGAATGTCGGTGGCCGAGTCGCCTGCCCGCCGCAACAGGGCGCGGGCATGCAGGTACTGGCGGTCAAGCCGTTCGCCGACTTTCTCAGCGGTTGGCAGAACTGGCAGGCGGATCCGCAGCCGCTGGCAATTCTCGGTGGTGGCGCGGCCGGGGTCGAGTTGGCCCTGGCCTTGGCCGATCAGGTGCCGCAGCTGGCACTGTTCTGCCGCGGACCATTGCTGGCCGGCCACTCGGCCGGCCTGCGGATGCGCGCCCTCGGTCATCTGCGCCAGCGCCGCGTGCAGGTGCGCGAAGACTGTCCGATCAGCCGTATCGACGGCGACTGTCTGATCAGCGGGGCGGCGCCGGTCTGGCGCGGCCCGCGCCTGCTCCTGGCCAGTGGCGCCCAGGCCTTGCCCTGGCTGGCGCAGAGCGGCTTGGACTGCGATGCAGACGGCTTCGTGCAGATCGCCACGACCCTGCAAAGCCATTCCCATCCGCACATTTTCGCCGTCGGCGATTGCGCCAGCCTGCCGGGTGCGCGCAAGAGCGGGGTGTATTCGGTGCGTCAGGCGCCTGTGCTGGCGGCCAACCTCAACGCGGTGCTGCGGGGCTTGCCGTTGCGCGACTATCGCGCGCAAAGGCAGAGTCTGGCCCTGCTTGCCACTGGCGATGGCGGCGCCTTGCTCAGTTGGCATGACTACAGCGCCGGTGGGCAGCTGTTCGGGCGCTGGAAGGATTACCTCGACCGCGGGTTTATCCAGCGCCATCGCCTTACCGGTTAGCCGTGTGCGACCAAAGTGTCATGGTCTGGCATGGCCAAGCGTGATCGAATCAACCTCCGCTGCGCGGGGTGGCCGCCGAGACGGGCTGCTGGTCGCCTACAGATAGTCCCGAATCTGCCGATTCAGTGAGTAGGCGAGCGATTCACCGACAGTGCGCGGACTCAGGTGCTTGAGCCGCCGCGGCGCAAGTAAGGATGCAGTGGGCCCTGAATTCGCAGAATAAAAACTATGAGGTCCGTCATGAGCACTGCCATTACCCGCTCTCCCGCCGCCTGCGTCATGCATGTACTCGGGCTGGTCGCCGTGATCATGACCTATCAGCTATTCCAGCTGCCTGGCTACCTGAGCATTGGCTTGTTCCTGCTGCTGGCCCTGTGGCCCTGGCTCGGTCCCTGGCGGCGTGGAGACTCCACTGCGTCGGTAGGCAGCGCGGCGAGCGCGGATTTCGCCAAGCTGAGTCAAGACCTGTCGCAGCACACCTGCCATAACGCCTTGTCCGCCGCCCAGGTGGCGCATGCGGTGCAGCAACTGGCCGATAAGCTGAAGTCGCAGTTGCTCGCGGTCGAACAGATCAGCCAGGGTGCCAATGCCATCACCCACACCGAGCAGGACAGTGCCCGGCGAGCCGAACAGACCCTGGCGTCTGCGCAGACCGTGCGTCAGAGCAGTGCCGAAGGCCAGCAGGCGTTGCTCCAGGCGATTGCCCGGATGCAGCGCCTGAGCGCGCAGACTGCGGCCAGCCGCGAGTTGATCGACGGCCTGAGTAGCCGCACCGAGCAGATCGAGAAGGTGACCCAGGTGATCCAGTCGATTGCTAGCCAGACCAACCTGCTGGCGCTCAATGCGGCCATCGAAGCAGCCCGTGCCGGCGAGCAGGGCCGTGGTTTTGCGGTGGTCGCCGATGAGGTGCGCAGCCTCGCCGCGCGCACCGCCACGGCCACCGAGGAAGTCGGCCAGATGGTCAGCGATATCCGCCAGCAGAGTACGGCGGTAGTGGCACATATTCAGGAGCAGGCCAGTGAACTGGATCAGGCCGCCCGGCAGGTCGAGGAGACTGGTGGGCAGTTGCACGGCATCGCCGAGCTGGCCGTGGATGTGGAAAACCAGGTGGCGCAGATCAGCGCTGGCGCCGCAAGCAATCACGAGCGCCTGGCCAGCCTGTTCGTCGCCGTCGAGCAATTGCGCGGTGACGTACATGCCAGCGAGGCGCAGACCCGTCAGCTGGGCGACGCCGCCGGGCAACTGGTCGGCCAGGCCGAGACCGTCAGCGAACAGCTCGCCGCAGTGGGCCTGGACGATTATCACCAGCGCATCTATGACCTCGCCCGCGAAGGCGCCGCGAGCATCGCCGGCCAGTTCGAGGCCGACATCCAGGCTGGCCGGGTCGGCCTCGACGACCTCTTCGACCGTCACTATCAGCCGGTTCCGGGCAGTTTCCCGGCCAAGTACAAGACCCGCTTCGACCACTACGCCGATCAGGTCTTGCCGGCGCTGCAGGAACCGCTGCTGGCGCGCCACGAAGGCCTGGTGTTCGCCATCGTCAGCACTCCGGAAGGCTATGTGCCGACCCACAACAACGCCTTCAACCACCCGCCCAGCGGCGACCGCGTGCGCGACACGGCGAAGAGCCGCAGCAAGCGCCTGTTCAACGACCGCACCGGCATCCGTTGCGGCAGCCACCAGCAACCCCTGCTGCTGCAGACCTACATGCGCGACACGGGCGAGCTGATGCACGACCTGTCCGTGCCGATTCAGGTGCAGGGCCGCCATTGGGGCGGCTTGCGCCTGGGCTACAAGCCGGAGCCCTAGAGCGGCACGTTGCGCGCCATCAGCCGCTTGTACAGTCGGGTGCGCCGCGCCGCCTTCAGCTGCTCCAGCAGCAGCGCACGCAGCGGCGATACCTGTGGATTGGTGCGCTTGCCCCGGCTGAGCTGACCCAGCTGGAACTTCACGGTGGCCATATAGGCCAGCGAGGCTAATACCTTGTTCTTCCAGCGGATCGGCGGCAGCTCGGCGCGGGCCTCGGCTTCGCCTGCCTGCCAGCGTCGCGGCAACTGCGGCTCGATGGCCAGCGCCGTGCCGATACCGGCCATGGCCACGCCGCTGGCCAGCACCTGCTCGACCACCGGCAAGCGGCGAATGCCGCCGGTGACCATTATCGGCATCTTCGCCGCGGCGGCGATCTCGCCAGCGAACTCGAGGAAATACGCCTCGCGCGCCAAGGTACGGCCGTCCCGGGCGTCGCCCTGCATGGCCGGCGCTTCGTAGCTGCCGCCCGACAACTCGACCAGGTCCACCGCCAATTCATTGAGCAACTGCACCACGCGCTTGGCATCGGCCGCGTCGAAGCCGCCGCGCTGGAAGTCCGCCGAGTTGAGCTTGACCGCCACACTGAAGCCTGGGGCCACCGCCGCTCGCACCGCCTTGACCACCTCCAGCAGCAGGCGTGCACGGTTCTCCAGCGAACCGCCCCAACGGTCTGTGCGCTGATTGCTCAGCGGCGAGAGAAACTGGCTGAGCAGATAGCCATGCGCCGCGTGAAGCTGCACACCGTTGAAACCGGCCTGTTCAGCCAGCTGCGCGGTGCGGACAAAGCGCTCAATCAATCCGCCGATTTCCTCATCGTTGAGCGCCTTGGGCAGCGGGAACATCTTCGACAGGCCACCCAGCTCCAGCGCCACGGCCGAGGGTGCCACGGTCTGCTGGCCGAGGCTGGCCTGCATCTGCCGGCCGGGGTGGTTGATCTGCATCCAGATCTGCGCACCCTCGGCCCGGCCAATGCGCGCCCACTCGCGGAACTTGTCCAGCTGCCGTTCATCTTCCAGGACCACGCCGCCCGGACCGGTCATGGCCCGGCGGTCGACCATCACGTTGCCGGTCAGCAGCAAGCCGGCTCCGCCTTCGGCCCAGGCCCGATACAGGCGCAGCAACTCGGCGGAGGGGCCCTGATTCGGGTCGGCCAGGTTCTCTTCCATTGCCGCCTTGGCAATGCGATTGGGGATGACACTGCCGTTGGGCAGATGCAGGGCTTCGAAGGTGCTCATGGAGGACTCCGGGGTGGCAGATGGAGCAAGGCTAAGGTTAAAGTCAACTTTAAGGTCAATAGCCCGGAGTGAAGATGATGAAGATTGGTGAGCTGGCCACCCGCAGCGGCCTCGCGCCCTCGCGCATCCGCTTCTATGAAGCCAGCGGCTTGATCAACGCCCAGCGCCAGGCCAATGGCTACCGCAGCTACCCGGAGCAGGCGCTGCAGACCCTGGGCATCATCGGCTGCGCGCAGCAGGCCGGCTTCAGCCTGGACGAAATCCGTCGGCTGCTGCCGAAAGCCGATTCGCAGGACTGGGCCCATGATGAATTGCTGGCCAGCCTGCAGCGCAAGGTCGGCGAGATCGAGGCCATGCAGCAGGTCCTGGTGCAGAACAAGGCCCAGCTGCTGGCGATCATCGCCACCATCGAGGGCAAACCAGAGGGCATGCAGTGCGCCGAGAATGCCGAGCGGGTGCTGGCCAACCTGCGCGCTCGTTGAAACCAGGCCTTTAGGCCCAATGTTTAGCCATGCAGCAACCAAGCATGTGAAAAATCAGATTTAACCGATGCTTTAGCCTGTGTGAACCTGCTGGCCATGTGTTCTTCCGCGCCGTTGTTCCTTGCCTCACCGAGTGCCCCGCGTCTGCGTGAGCGGCACGGCTGCGCAACGGATCGAGGCAATTGCCTGCTACCGCAAACCCTCGCGTTCTGGGCGTTATGGCATTGCCGTCATGCCCGCCCACCGGATAGCTCTGTCGTTCTGGTCTGAATAAGTTGGCTGCACCCGCGTGCAGCCCTTCCGATGATTGTGTCCGGCTGTCACCGACCGGACGTGCGCCCCTTGGCGCTAACGAGAGCCCCATGCCAGTCGCCTCCGTGCAAGATGCCCAGCAATTCCTGGCGAAAAACCCCGAAATCGACCTGTACGAGCTGTTCATCCTCGACGCCAATGGCATGCCACGCGGCAACTTGTTGCACCGTGACGAGCTGCTTGCCGTGTATGCCAGTGGCCGGCCGCTGCCGAGCACCATTCTCGGCCTGAGCATCAACGGCGACGAGGTCGAGGATACCGGCCTGGTCTGGGCGATTGGCGACATCGACTGCCGTGCCTACCCGCTGGCCGGCAGCCTGACCCGCATGCCCTGGAGCAGTCCGCCTGGGCGCGTGAAGCGCTGGGCCACGAGTTTCTCAAGGTGTACCTGGCGATCAAGCGCGCCGAGTACCGCCAGTTCATGGCCGAGGTCGGCGAGCAGGACTGGCGCTGGTACCTGAGCAATGCCTGAGTCGTCCCCACCAAGCGTCGCGGCTAAAGCCCCGGCCACGATCCGCCAGCGGTGGGAGGGGCTTTAGCCGCAAAACACTCGAACCGGCAGCCGTGCGAACCCTTGCCGGATCGCATCCGGGCCGGGCCTGAGACTCAACGAATTTCGTGGTGGGAAACGCTGCGCGGTTTCCACCTTGCACACAAGGAACATTACCCATGACCGCTGCTATCAATACCGTTATTCCCGCCGCCGAGCGCTGCCCGTCCTACTACAGCGCCACCCTCAACCAGGAAACCGATTACCCGCCGCTCAGGGGCGACGTGAATGTCGATGTAGTGATCATCGGTGGCGGTTTTACCGGGGTCGCCAGCGCCGTCGAGCTGGCCGAGCGCGGCCTCAAGGTGGCCATCGTCGAGGCCAACAAGATCGGCTGGGGCGCCACCGGGCGCAACGGCGGCCAGGTCACCGGCAGCCTGTCGGGCGACGCGGCCATGCGCAAGCAGATGCGCAGCAGCCTGGGCGAGGAGGTGGATGACTTCATCTGGCACCTGCGCTGGCGCGGCCACACCATCATCAAGAACCGGGTGGAGAAGTACGCTATCCAGTGCGATCTCAAGCACGGCCACCTGCATGCGGCGATGAAGCCGGCGCACATGCAGGAGCTGGAAGCCTCCTACGCCGAAGCCGTGCGCCATGGCATGGGCGACGAGGTGACCCTGCTCGATCGCGCCGGGGTGCAGAACCATCTGGCCAGCGACCTCTACTGCGGCGCGCTGAAGAACACCCGCAACATGCACCTGCACCCGCTGAACCTGTGCATCGGTGAAGCCAAGGCCGCGGCGAGCCTGGGCGCACTGATCTTCGAGCATTCCGAGGTGCTGCAGATCATCCACGGCGCCAACCCGGCGGTGGTCACCGCCGGGGGGCGGATCAACGCCAAGCAGGTGCTGCTGGCCGGCGATGTGTACCACAAGCTGGAGGCGAAGCAGCTCAAGGGCATGATCTTCCCGGCCATGGGCGGCATCGTCACCACTGCGCCGTTGGGCGAGTTGGCCGAGCAGCTCAACCCGCAGGACCTGGCCGTCTACGACTGCCGCTTCGTCCTCGACTACTACCGCCTGACCGCCGACAAGCGCCTGCTGTTCGGCGGTGGCTGCAACTACTCGGGGCGCGACTCGCGGGACATCGCCGCCGAGCTGCGCCCGGGCATCGAGCGCACCTTCCCGCAGCTCAGGGGCGTCGAGATCGATTTCCAGTGGAGCTGCGCCATGGGCATCGTGATCAATCGCATCCCGCAGCTGGGCAAGCTCTCGGACAACGTCTGGTACTGCCAGGGCTACTCCGGCCACGGCATCGCCACCAGCCACATCATGGGCGAGATCATGGCCAGCGCCCTGACCGGCACCCTTGGCCAGTTCGATACCTTTGCCGCCTGCAAGCAGATCAAGGTGCCGCTCGGCGATCTGTTCGGCAACCCGATGCTGGCCGCTGGCATGTGGTACTACCGGATGCTCGAGACGCTGCGCTGATCGCTTGAGGTTTGTCCGGGGGTGGACCGCGCACAGCGGGTTCGCCGCCTGCCCGGGCCGGTAAACGCTGCGTGGTTGTTCTAGGAGGTGGCCATCCTCCCGGCGGGGAAGTCGCCTCAGGCGTGCAGCTGCTTGTGCAACTACCAGGCGGTTTGCCGGGAGTCAGCGCCAGTTGTGCCTGGGCCAGGTGGCACGGCCGGCGTGGTTCAGCCTCCGTGCCGTTATCGGCGCTCCGCTCAGGCCAGCCTGCGCCTGGCGCGACCTACTTCATGGCTATCCACTGCGCACTCAGCGCGCGGGTATGGCGATACACGGTCATGGGTGCAAAGGCCCGGCCGGAGACGCTTTGCAGGGCGCTGCTCTGGCTGTTCAGGTCGTTGAGCGCGGCTTTCAGGTATTCCCAGCGGACCTTCAGCTTGCCCAAGTCGGCGCTGTCCAAGGTGGCCAGTTCGGCATCGATGGCGGGCACCAGCTTGCGCTCGTCCTGACCCAGGTAGTTATCGGTCTGCTCACGGGCGATTTCGAAGTTGCCCAGATAGGCGCGGCTCAGGTATTGCACGGCGAGGTATTCAAGCTTGGCGGCCAGTTCGCTGTCGCCCTCCGGCGAGAGCTGACGGGTCTCGTGGAGTACGCCCAGCAGCGCCTTGCTCAGCTCTTCCGGGTAGCGCCAGGGCAGGTCTGCTTCGTTCGGGCCAAAGTCCACGCCACGACGGATCTGCAGTACCAGCTCCTGGTGCGCACTGCGCAGGCCATCGCTGCCTTGCGGCAGGCTCTGCACCGCGCCGGCCAATGCTTGCAGGTCGGCTTCGAGGGTGCTCATGTGTTTCTTCTGGAAACCTTCTCCGCGTAACAGCATCAGGCTGCTGGTCGCCCGGCTGGCCTTGACCTGGACCTGTTCCTGCGGGCTGGCCGCCTCGGCGAAAGCCAGCGGTGAGAGGCAGGCGAGGGCCGCGGTCAGGCAGAGGAAAATTTGACGTAAGAACGGCGTGTTGCGCATTCCGGGGTGCTCCTTGTTATTTTTTTGAGCAATGCGGAGACAGAGGGGCATATCCATCAACCGCATGAGATTACTGCGCCTGCGGCTTGCAAGCATGCCTCGAAAGAGTGATTTCGTCGGAAATATGCCGTCAAGGATTGGCGCCAGCCGCCGGTACATTCAGCAGACCTGGTCCGCGAGGTAGCGTTCGTCTAAGCAGACAGCGACTTGCGACTGACAGCGCGGGTCGCTGCGCTCAATCGGACGCCAGCAGCGAGACGGACTTGGCCTGCACCCACAGCGCCTGCTGGGCATGGATACCCAGTTTGTCGAAGGAATAGCGGGTGATGCGGGCGATCATCCGCTCATCGCCGACCCGCAGGCTGACCAGCATCTGCGCCTGATTCGCCAGGGTCAGCCAGTGTTCGACCCTGGCCGGCAGCAGGTTGAGCAGGCTGGTGTCCTGGGCCTGATGCAGGCTCAGGCTGACATCCCGCGCCTTGATCTTGACCCGCACCGGCTTGCCCGTGGCCAGGGGCGCATGGGTCAGTTGCAGCACGGCGTCGGTGCCGCTCAGGCGGATGCTTAGCAGTCGATAGTCCGGCTGGTAGTGGCTGACGATGCCGTCGACCACGGCCTCGGCATCCTCCTCGAACAGGAAGGGCAGATCGGGCCTCAGCAGGGTTTCCTTCAGGGGGCCGCTGGCCTGCACCCGGCCTTCTTCGAGCACCACCAGGTGATCGGCCAGGCGCGCGACTTCGTCGGGGGAATGGCTGACGTAGAGGATCGGGATGTCCAGTTCTGCGTGCAGGCGTTCCAGGTAGGGCAGCACCTCCAGCTTGCGCTTGAGGTCGAGCGAGGCCAGCGGTTCATCCAGCAGCAGCAGCCGTGGGCTGGTCAGTAGGGCGCGGGCGATGGCCACCCGCTGGCGTTCGCCGCCGGAGAGGTTCTCCGGCATGCGCTGCAGCAGATGGCCGATGCCGAGCAGTTCGACCGCCTGCTCCAGCGGCACCCGCCGGCTGTGGGCGGGGATGCGCTTAAGGCCGAACTCCAGGTTGCGCCGCACCGACAGGTGGGCGAACAGGTTGGCGTCTTGGAACACATAACCCAGGGCGCGCTGGTGCGGCGCGACGAACCGGCCATTTGCGCTGTCCTGCCACAGCTCGCCATTGACCTGCAGGTAAGCGTCGGGGGCCTGATCCAGGCCGGCGAAGCAGCGCAGGCAGCTGGTCTTGCCCGAACCCGAGTGGCCGAACAGCGCACTGATGCCGCGGCCGGGCAGGCTCAGGTCGACATCCAGGACAAAGCCCGGGCGCTCGATCTTGAAGCGGGCGCGGATCAGGTTCTGCTCCTTGTGGCTCGGCGTCGGCGGCTTGCCGCCGAACAGTCTGTCGATCATTGCCAGCCCTGCCTGCCGCGGCGGCGGCCCGAGTAGAGCGCCAGCAAGACGATGAAGGAGAACGCCAGCATGCCGCCGGCCAGCCAGTGGGCCTGGGCGTACTCCAGGGTTTCCACATGGTTGTAGATCTGCACCGAAGCGACCTGGGTCTTGCCGGGGATATTGCCGCCGATCATCAGCACCACGCCGAACTCGCCCACGGTGTGGGCGAAACCGAGGATGGCCGCGGTCATGAAGCCGGGTTTGGCCAGTGGCAGGACCACCGTGAAGAACGCATCCCAGGGATTGGCGCGCAGCGTGGCCGCCGCCTCCAGCGGTGCGCGGCCGATGGCCTCGAAGGCGTTCTGCAGCGGTTGCACGACGAAGGGCAGCGAATAGAACACCGAGCCGATCACCAGTCCGGTGAAGGTGAAGGTCAGGGTGCCGAGGCCGAGGCTCTGGGTCAGCTGGCCGATAGCGCCGTGCGGGCCCATGCTCACCAGCAGGTAGAAACCGATCACCGTCGGCGGCAGCACCAGCGGCAAGGCGACGATGGCGCCGAGTGGCTGCTTCAGCCAGGAGTCGGTCTGCGCCAGCCACCAGGCGATGGGGGTGCCGATCAGCAGCAGCAGCACGGTGGTCAGCGATGCCAGCTGCAGGCTCAGCAGGACGGCATCGAAATCGGCTTGGGTGAGGGGCATGGCGGCGAACCCTCAGAGTTGGTAACCGAAGGACTTGATGATGGCCGCCGCTTGCGGACCTTGCAGGTACTCGACCAGGGCGCTGGCCGCGGGGTTGTGCTCGCCCTTCTTGAGCAGCAGCGCGTCCTGCTTGATCGGCTCATACAACTCTTCCGGTACTACCCAGGCCGAGCCGCGGCTGAGCCGGCCGTCCTTGTACACCTGCGACAGGGCGACGAAGCCCAATTCGGCATTGCCGGTCGAGACGAACTGCAGCGTCTGGGTAATGCTCTGGCCCTCGACCAGCTTGCTCTGCAGCGCGGCGCTCAAGCCGAGGTTAGCCAGCACCTGGCTCGCGGCCCGGCCGTAAGGCGCAGCTTTCGGGTTGGCAATGGCCAGGTGCCGGAACTGGTTCGCCTTGAGCACCGCGTCGCTGCCGTCGAGGTAATCAGCCTTGGCCGACCACAGCACCAGGCTGCCAATCGCATAGGTGAAGCGCGAGCCGGCAACCCCAAGCCCTGCGCTTTCCAGCTTGGCCGGCGTGCTGGCGTCGGCGGCGAGGAACACCTCGAAAGGCGCGCCATGTTCAATCTGCGCATACAGCTGGCCGGTGGCCCCGAACGCCGCAACCAGCGTGTGGCCGGTCGCTTTGGCAAACGCGGGGGCAAGCGCCTGGATCGGCGCGGTGAAGTTGGCGGCTACGGCCACCTGCACTTCCCCGGCCAGCGCGCCGGCGCTGAAGGCCAGGCCGGCGAACAGCGCGAGGCAGGTATGAGGGACACGATTAGTCATCAAATGGCTCTTTGAACCTTGGGTGCGGGCAACGCCTGAGCACTTTAGCGTGCGTCTAGCGCTATATACAGAGAAATATAGCGCTGGGCGTCACTGGACCACAGGCGCAGCGCTCCTTGACCTGCCATTGCCCGCGCCGCGACTGTCCGGCAACGACTGGCGCTGGCTTGAGCGAAGGTGGCGCGAGCAGCGGGCTGGAGTGCTGTTCAGCCGCGGCGCCAGACGCTGGCCAGCCAGGGCTGTTGCGCGCGCGGCAAGCCGGGTGGCCGGTAGTAGTGCTGCAGCTCAACGAAACCGGCGCTGCCGAGCAGGATTCGCCAGTTGGCCAGGTCGTAGTAGGCGCCGTAGCGGTCGCCGTTCCAGCCTTCCTGGTTCTCCCCGCGCGGGTTGGAACTGAGCAGCACACCGCCCGGCTTGAGCGCGGCATGCAGCTGACCCAGCACCCGCGGCAGTGCCTGGCTGGGGATATGAAACAGCACGGCGTTGGCGAAGATGCCGTCGAACTGCGCAGCGGGCAGGTCGAGGGCGAGGAAGTCCTGCAGCCAGACCTCGCAGCCGCTGTCGGCGCGGGCCATCTCGACGAAGCGCGGGCAACCGTCCAGGCCGATGGCCGTGTGGCCGAGGGCGCTGAAGGTGCGCAGATCGCGGCCCGGGCCGCAGCCGAAATCGAGGATCCGGTAGGGCGCCTCGGCCCGGATAGCGCCGAGCAGGGCGGCGATGTTCTGGCTGACATCGTGATCGCGGGTGCCCTCGCGGAAGTCTTCGGCGCACTGCTGATAATGCTGCAGGGTGAGGGCGCTGATCCGGGCAAGTTCGTCGGCAGTCAGGGGCATTGGGGCAAACCTTGGACAAAAGCAGAGCGCTATTAAAACCCATCTGCCGGTTTACGGTCTTGGCCTGTGCCGCAAGCGCGAGCTGATGGGGGTCGTGAGCACAACCGCTTGCGGGCGAGCATCGGCACGGCGCTGGATGGGTAAATCAGCCCGCTGTTTGGATTGTCTTGCTGGGCACCATCAGTCCTTCGGTGGTGCGCGTTATAGTGTTGCAGCCGTTCAACCCGAGTGGATTCGCCGCCGATGCCTACGCCGCCAGCCGAGCACGACACCCCGCCCGCCGTCAGCCTGTCCGAGGCCCTACTGTTCTGGCTCAAGCTCGGCCTGATCAGCTTCGGTGGACCGGCCGGGCAGATTGCGATCATGCACCAGGAGCTGGTCGAGAAGCGCCGCTGGCTGTCCGAGCGGCGTTTTCTGCATGCGCTGAACTACTGCATGCTGCTGCCCGGCCCGGAGGCCCAGCAGCTGGCCACCTACATCGGCTGGCTGATGCACCGCACCTGGGGCGGGGTGATTGCCGGGGGGCTGTTCGTGCTGCCGTCGCTGTTTATCCTGATCGGCCTGTCGTGGGTGTATATCGCCTTCGGTGACGTGCCGCTGGTGGCAGGGATCTTCTACGGGATCAAGCCGGCGGTCACCGCCATCGTCATGCAGGCCGCCTGGCGCATCGGTTCGCGGGCGCTGAAGAACAACTGGCTGTGGGGCATCGCCGCGGCGTCCTTCGTCGCCATTTTCGCCCTCAACGTGCCCTTCCCGCTGATCGTGCTCGGCGCGGCGCTGCTGGGCTATCTCGGCGGGCGCCTGTTGCCGGACCAATTCACTATCGGCGGCGGCCATGGGGCGACGGATAAATCCTTCGGCCCGGCGCTGATCGACGACCACACCCCGACACCCGCCCATGCGCGTTTTCGCGCTTCGCGGCTGGCCCTGATCGGCGCCGCTGGTGCGCTGCTCTGGCTGCTGCCCATGGGCCTGCTGACCTGGCTGTACGGCTGGGAGGGCACCCTGACCCAGATGGGCTGGTTCTTCACCAAGGCCGCGCTGCTCACCTTTGGCGGCGCCTATGCGGTGCTACCCTACGTCTACCAGGGCGCCATCGGCCATTACGCCTGGTTGACGCCAACCCAGATGATCGATGGCCTGGCGCTGGGTGAAACCACGCCGGGACCGCTGATCATGGTGGTGGCCTTCGTCGCTTTCGTCGGCGCCTATGTGCAGCAGGTGTTCGGCCCCGAGCAGGTGTTTATCGCCGGCGCCCTGGCGGCGACCCTGGTCACCTGGTTCACCTTCCTGCCGTCGTTCCTGTTCATTCTCGCCGGCGGGCCGTTGGTGGAGTCGACCCACGGCGAGTTGAAGTTCACCGCGCCGCTGACCGGTATCACCGCTGCGGTGGTGGGGGTGATCCTCAACCTGGCGCTGTTCTTCGGCTACCACGTGCTCTGGCCACAGGGCTTCGCCGGTGCCTTCGACTGGCCCTCGGCGGCGATCGCCCTGCTTGCGGCGCTGGCGCTGTTCAGGTTCAAGCGCGGGGTGATCGAGGTGATCGGTGCCTGCGCGCTGCTGGGATTGCTGGTGCATATGGCGCTGGCATGAGAGGAGGTACGCGATGAACCGAATTTCGCTGTGCGAACTGGCGGAATGGCAAGCGGCCGGTCGGCAGTTCACCTTGCTGGATGTGCGCCGCGCCTCTGCCCGCCTGGCGGATGCCGCGACCATCGCCGGTGCGCAGTGGCTCGAGCCGCAAGCCGTGTTGAGCTGGAAAGATCAGATTCCGCGGGATCGCCCGGTCATCCTGTTCTGTGCCCAAGGCCATGAAATCAGTCAGGGCATTGCCGCCATGCTGCAGATCATGGGGCTGGATGCGCGCTACCTGATCGATGGCTATGCGGGCTGGCAGGCCGCCGGCCAGCCCACCCAGAGCCTTTCAATCTAGCCGGCTGCTGGCGCGCGCCTCAGAGAAACCAGCGGTACTCCCGTGCGCTCAATTCATGCATGAAGGCCAGATGATCCTGGCGCTTGTTCTCGCAGTAGACCATGACGAATTCGCTGCCCAGGCCCTGGTTGACCACGGGGTGGTCGCGCATCGCCGCCACGGCGCTGAGCATGTCCTGGGGGAAGTCGATGCCGCTCTGGCGATCCTGGTTGAGCGGGGCGATCGGCTCGCGCTGGGCATCCAGGCCGTGCTCCATGCCGCTGAGGATGGCCGCCAGCACCAGGTAGGGGTTGGCGTCGGCGCCCGCCAGGCGGTGTTCGATGCGCAGGTTCTTGCCGTCCGATTCGGGTATGCGGATGCACGCGTCGCGGTCTTCATAACCCCAGCTGGCGCGGCTGGCGGCGTTGACCATGGCGCCATAGCGGCGGTAGGCGTTGTGGTTGGCGGCGAAGATCGGCATGCAGTGCGGCAGCAGTTCCAGGCAGCCGGCCACGGCGTGGCGCAGTGGGCGTTGTTCGTCGGCCGCCAGCAGGTTGTTGCCGGCGGCGTCGTACAGGCTGACATGCACATGCATGCCGCTGCCTGGCGCCTGCAGATAGGGCTTGCTCATGAAGCTGGCGCGATGGCCGTGCTTGAGCGCCACGCCACGGGTGCTGCGGCAGAACAGGGCGGCCCAGTCGGCGGCGCGCAAGCCGTCGTCGCAGTGACCGAAGTTGATCTCGAACTGGCCGGGGCCGAGTTCGGCGGTGATCACGTTGGCGTCCACGCCCTGCTCGTTGGCGGCCTCGACGATCTCATGCAGTACGTCGGAGAAGCGCGACAGGCGCTCGATGTGCATGTTCGGCTGGTCGTCGGCATCGCCGCACAGCGGGTCGCGCGGGAACTGCGGCAGGCCATCCTTGAGGGCGCGGTCGAACAGGTAGAACTCCAGCTCGAAGGCCACCACCGGGCGGATGCCGCGCCTGGCCAGGCGCTCAAGCACTTGGCTCAGCACCTCGCGCGGCTCGAATTCGATGGGCGCCGCGGTGCCATCGGAGCTGATCAGCATCTGCCCCAGCGGCTGGTTCTCCCAGCGTACCGGCTTGAGCGTGCCGGGAATCAGCCGGCGCGGCGCATCCGGGTCGCCGTCGTTGAAGCAGTAGTCGCCGATCGGGTACAGGCCGCCCTGGGCGCCAAGCAGTACGCAGTTTTGCGGGATCTTCAGCGGGCTGCCGGCGGCGACCTTTTCCAGCATCTCGACGGGGTAGCGCTTGCCATAGAAATGCCCGGGAATGTCCAGGCTGATCAGGTCGACGTAGCGCACCTCGGGGTGCTGGGCGCGGAAGGCGCGGACTTCGCTGAGGAGGTCGGGGAAGCTAGTGGTGGTGGTCATGACGAGGATCCTGCGGGCCAGGGTTATTTGAACACCCAAAGCACGCGAGTGGGTTGGTCGGTGAGGTTGGCGTAGCGAAACTGGCTATGTGGCGGTAGCTGGAAGCTGTCGTTGGGACCCAGGGTCACGGCTTGCGGGTCGTCGCCCAGCCAGATGCTCAACTCGCCTTCGAGGACGAAGCCACCCTGTTCGGAGCTGTCGTCCAGGTGTCCTTCGCCGCTGCTGGCGCCTGGCGCAAGGTGGCTTTCGAGCATGGAGAAACCGGCCGACATGCTCGGGGACGCCAGTACATCGGTGATGCCGCCGGCGTAATACAGGGTGCGCCGCTCGCCGGGGCGGGTCACCCAGGGCAGCGCCCGCGGCTTGCTCAGGCTGTAGAAATAAGTGGTAGGCACCCCCAGGGTTTCGCTGATCGCGGTGAGGTCAGCCACGGTCGGTCGCGACAGGCCGCGCTCGACCTGGGAGAGGAAACCCACCGAACGGCCGATGCGCTCGGCCAGTTCGCCGAGGGTGAGGTTCTTGTGCTTGCGCAGGTCGCGAATCAGGATCGCCAGGCCTTCGATTTCGTCGTGCATGTCCATGGTGAGTTCCTCTGAGGCGGTTGTCGGGTGGCTGAGCGGCCGTTGGCGGAAAACTCTTAGTGGTTTCCGGCAACGGCTTCAGAGCATATCGCGCAGCCGGTACCAGGCCTTGCCCATTGCCTCCAGTGGCGCGGCGAGCAGCGCGCCGCCGGGGAAGCGCGGGTTGTTGATGGCCTGGTACAACGCCAGCAGTTCGTGGTTGCCGAGGATCGCATCGCTCACGGCGCGGGCGCCGGCCAGGGTCGGCAGCACGCCGTGGCCGGAGAACCCCTGCAGCCAGTAGCGCTGACCCTGCCGGCCGATGTCGGGGGTGCGCTTCATGCTGACGTCAATGTGCCCGCCCCAGGCGAATTCCAGCTCGACCCCGCGCAGCTGCGGGAATACCCGCTCCAGATAGGGCCGGGTGGCGGCGGCCACGTCCTTGGGGATGCCGCCCAGGTAAGTGCAGCCGCCACCGAACAACAGGCGCTGGTCCGGGGTCAGGCGGAAATAATCGGGGACGAACTGGTTGTCGATCACGCAGCTGTTGCGCGGCAGCAGCGAGCGTGCCAGTGCTGGATCGAGCGGCGCGGTGGCGACCTGGTAGGAACCGACCGGCAACAACCGGCTGGCCAGCTGAGGATCCAGCCCATCGATGTAGGCGTTGCAGGCCAGCACCAGCACATCGCTGGCGACTTCGCCCTGCTCGGTGCGGGCGACAAAGCCGGCGCTGGTTGCGTGGTAACCCAGCACCTGGCTCTGTTCGAAGATCTGTCCGCCGGCCTGCTCGATGGCGCTGGCCAGGCCCTGGGCCAGTTTCAGCGGGTTGAGGTGGGCGGCCTCGGGATCGTAGAGTGCGGCCAGGTAGCGTGGGCTGGCGATCCACTCGGGCAGTTCCTCGCCCTCGATGAAGCGCAGGTGTGGGTAGCCCCATTTCTCCACGGCGTCGTGCTGCGCCTCCTGCAGCTGCGCGATGCGCCGCTGCTGTACCGCGGTCCACAGGCTGCCGACCCGGTAATCGACGTCGAAGCCATGCCGCCCGGGCAGTTCGCGCAGCTCCGCGGCGGCCCAGCGCATGCTGTCCCACAGGCGGCGGGTGCGCTCCAGGCCGAGGGCCTGTTCCAGCGGCGGCATGTCGCAGGACCAGCCGAGCAAGGCCTGGCCACCATTGCGCCCGGAGGCAGCCCAGGCCACCCGGCTGGCTTCCAGCAGGATCACCCGCTTGCCGGCCAGGGCCAGGCGTAATGCCGTGTGCAGGCCGCTGAAGCCGGCGCCGATGATCAGTACGTCGCAGCTCAGGCGGTCCTGCAGGGTTGGCCGCAAGGCAATCGGGCCGGAATAGGTGCGGGCGTAGAAACTGGCGACATGCTGGGCGGATTGTTTGAACACGGCGCGCCTCATGAAATTAGATAAATAAATTTCATGAAAAAATACACTATTTATTTCACGCGGCCAAGCCCTGGCCCAGATGCGGGCCAGCTACCCGTGGGCAATCGGGCGTCGATGCGGGCAATGGGCCAGGCCAAAGGGCAGGGACCAGCGCCTGGGCAGGCGCTGGTGTTCGGTCAGGATTGACTGACCTGGTTGCGGCCACCGTGCTTGGCCGCATACAGGGCGCGGTCGGCGCGCTCCAGCAGTTCGCCGGCATCCTGTGCGTCTTGCTCGGTCGAGGCGATACCGGCGCTCAGGGTGACCGAGAACTCGCTGCCGTCGGCGATGAAGTGCAGTTCGGCAAAGCGCTGGCGAATCTCATCGAGAATCCGCAGGGCCTGATCGGCCGGGCAGTCGGGCAGCACCACGAGAAATTCTTCGCCGCCATAGCGGCCCAGGCTATCGACCCGGCGCAGGCGCTGGCGCAGCAGGTTGGCCAGGGCGCGAATCACATTGTCGCCGGCGACATGACCATAGCTGTCATTGACCTTCTTGAAGAAGTCGATGTCGAGCATCGCCACGCTGGCCGGTTTGCCGCTGCGTTGCGCGCGTTCCAGCTCGATACCGACCTGCTCCTTGATGTCGGCATGCTTGAGCAAGCCGGTCAGGCTGTCGCGTGACAGGGCGATGCTCAGCAGGCGGGCGCGCTGGGCCCGGGAGAACACAGTGGTGACCAGGGCGTTGTCGCCGATGGGTTTGGTGACGAAGTCGTCGCCGGCCTTGATCAAGGCATTCATTTGCCGGGTGATATCGGTCTCGGCCGACAGGTAGATGATCGGGACCCGCAGCCAGTCGTCGTTGAAACGGATGATCTGCGCCAGTTCGGGTCCGGTGCAGTCCGGCATGTTGACGTCGAGCAGCACCACCTCCGGGTTGAAACGGCTCATGGTCTCGAAGATGCGCGACGGGGTTTCGAGCACTTCCACCAGCATGTTGGCGCTACGCAGGATCAGGCTGTAGCGGCTGGCCAGGTCATGGTCGTCATCCACGATCAACACCCGGTAGGGCTCGCCCTGCTGTTGGGCGAAACAGCGCTCCAGGCGGTTTTCCAGCTGGGGGATGTCGACCGGCTTGGTGAAGTAACCCATGGCGCCGACCCGTACCGCTTCTAGGTGGGTGGCGAAGTCGTTCTGGGTGGTAATCACCAACAGCGGCAGTGGTTGTTCCAGGCGCTGTTGCAGGGCGGCGGCATACGCCAGGCCGGTTTGCGCGGCATCGCCCAGGTTGACATCGATGATCAGCGCATCCGGCAGGCGCCGTTGCAGCGCCGCGTCGAAATCGGCGATACGGTTGAAGTGCTCGGCGTGGTAGCCGAAGTTGCCCAGGGTCAGGCGCATGTTCTCGCCGATGCTGGTCTCGTCCTCGAGGATGTAGATGCAGCGCGGGTGCGGCTCGGCCGTTGGCGACAATTTCGGCCGCACGGGGCTTTTTCGCGCCGGCTCGCTCTGCACGCCTTGCGCGGCGAATTGCTGCAACTGACGGATGAACGCCTGCAGGTCCTGATCCTTCAGGCCCAGGCTTTCCAGCCCGTGCATGGCCTGTTGTTCGAGCTCATGGGCGCGTTGGCCGATGCTGGCGAAGCCGAAGGTGCCGGCCGCGCCCGCCAGCTTGTGCAGCTGATCGCGCAGGCTGCGCAGTTGCTGCAGTTGCGCCTCGTGGTCGGCGGCTTGCAGCAGTCTGGCCTGGCTGGCCAGTTCGGGCAATTCCTGGGCCAGACGCTCGGCGAACTTTTCGCTGAGCAGTTGCAGCTGGTGCTGCAGTTCGCTGGTCGGGCTGGATTGTTCAGCCATGCACACGGCTCCATATTTGCCGGACCTGGGCGGCCAGTTGCATCGGGTCGAAGGGTTTGATGATCACGTCGCGGGCACCCAGGCTGTGGTAGTGCTCGATCTCAGCCGGCTGCACCTTGGCCGTCATGAAGGCCACCGGGATCAGCCCGATGTCCACCAGCTCACTGAGCTTGATCAAAGTTTGCGGACCATCCATGCCGGGCATCATCACATCCAGCAAGATGAAATCCGGCGCGAAACCCTGGATCTGGTCCAGCGCTTCCTGGCCAGACGAGCAGCTGAGCACCCGAAAGCCGCCAACGGCCTCCAGCGCGACCTTGGCCACGGCCTGGATCGACGGGTCGTCCTCCACGTGCAGGATGCGGGTCAGTTCAGGCATGCCGATTCTCCTTGGTGGGCAGCAGGCGGGCTAGCAGCTGCAAAAAGTGTTGCGCACTGGTGCGCGATTTGGCCAAGGTGGCCCCGACCTGGCCGAGGTACTCCGCAGGCAGATCGTGTGCGGAGAGTACCACCACGGGCACTCCTGAATGGTGTTGGTGGAGTTCTTCGAGCAGTTCCAGGCCGTTGCCGTCGGGCAGGCCGAGGTCCAGCAAAATCAGGTCGTAGCTGTCTTGGTTCAACAGCTGGCGGGCCTCGGTGAGGCTGCTGGCGGAGACGAAATCGGCCAGCGTGCGGCCCTGTTCGGCAATCACCTGACGCAAGTCGGCATCGTCCTCGATATGCAGCACCCGGGGTTTTTCCGGCAGCCCGTGCAAAGCCTGGCGTAGACGGGCCAGCAGGCTGTGCTGGTCGATCGGCTTGTCCAGCCAGTCGATGGCCTGGAAGCTGCCATTCAGGCTCAGGCGACCCTCGTCGCCGGCGGCGGAAATCACCAGCACCGGCAGCTCCGAGGTGCTCGGATCGTTGCGCAGTTCGCGGATCAATTGCAGGCCGATGCCGTCCGGCAGGTGCAGATCCAGGGTGACGGCGGCAAAGTGGTGCTCGGCCAGCAGGGTTCGGGCCTGTTCCAGGCTGCTCGCCTGCATCACCCGGTAGCCGGCGTGGCTGAGGAACTGCTGCAGTAGCTGGGCGATATCGGCTTCATCCTCGACCACCAGCAAGCTGGGTCGCTGGGCATCTTGGTCGTCGCTCGCCAGGTTCATGGCATCCAGCAGCGGCAGTTCGAACCAGAAGGTCGCACCCTGGCCCTCGGTCGAGTCGAAGCCGATGCGCCCGCCCATGCGTTCGATCAGCTCCTTGCTGATCGCCAGGCCCAGTCCGGTGCCGCCTTTCTGGCGGCTGTCGGTGGCGTCGGCCTGGGCGAATTTCTGGAACATCCGCTCGCGGAATGCCGCTGGAATCCCGGGGCCCTGGTCGCTGACGCTGACCCGCAGGCGTTGCTCGCGCAGTTCACTGCTCAGGCGCACTTGGGCGCCGCGCGGGGAAAACTTGATGGCGTTGGAGAGGAAGTTGGCCAGCACCTGCTGCACGCGCATGGCATCGGCCCGCACCTTGAGTGCCGGCCCCCGCTCCTGCACCAGGTGCACGCCATGCTGGTCGGCATAGGCCTGGTTGCTCGCCAGGCTCTCGTCGAGCTGGGCGTCTAGTTGCAGGCTGTTCAGCTTGAAGTTCATCTGGCCGGCCACCAGCTTGTCCATGTCCAGCAGGTCGTTGATCAGATGGCTCAGGCGCAGGCTGTTGTGATGGGCGATATCGATCATCTTGCGCATGCTCTCCGGCAGTTCGCCGAGCGCACCGCCCTGGATCAGGCCGAGCGAGCCGGAGATCGAGGTCAGCGGGGTGCGCAGTTCATGGCTGACCGTGGAGACGAACTCGCGCTGCATGCGTTCAATACGTTTGCGCTCGGTGATGTCATGCAACACCACGACGGCGCCGAGTTGGCGGCCATCGGGGGCATACAGCGGGTCGGCATTGGCGGTGACGAAGCGGGGCGCCTGGCCCTTGGCGACTATGCTGATTTCCGCGTCGCGCACCCGCTCGCCCCGCAGGGCTTGCAGCAGGGGGATCCTGGCGCTGACCAGCGGAGTCAAGCCGTCGGCCTCGAACAGGTCGTAGTAGTCGCCCCATTGCTCGGGTGCGAGCAGGCTGACATCGGTGCCATGCCATTGCCGGGCGGTATCGTTGAACAGGGTTAATTGGCCCTGGGCATCGCAGGCGATTACCCCCTCGGCGAGTGCCTCGAGCAGGCGCCGGTTCATCTCCTGCTGCTGTTCCAGCTCCTGTTCCTGGTGCTTGCGAGCGCTGATGTCGCTGATCACTCCGTGCCAGATCACCGAGCCATCGGCCTGGCGCTGGGGAGTGGCTTTGCCTTCGACCCAGATCAGCCCCTTGCTGGGATGGCGTACGCGGTATTCCTGGTGCCACAGGTCCAGCGCTCTGGCCGAGTCGCGTATGGCATCGGCAACGCCGGCGCGATCGTCCTCATGGATGACCGCGAATACCGCCTTGCTATGCTCGAGGACATCGGCTGGGGTCAGCCCGTAGATGTCCACTATGCCTTCGCTGGCGTAGGGAAAGCGTACCGTGCCGCGCTCGGGCAGTAGCGCCTGGAACACCATGCCGGGTAATTGCGCGGCGATCTGCTGCAGGCGCTGCAGGGCCTGATCGCGCAGGCTGAGGTCCTGGGCGATGGCGACGAAACCGCGCAGGGCGCCGTCCTCGTCGCGCACCGCCGAGACTGATAGCAAGGCCGGCAGTTGGCTGCCATCCTGGCGCACGAAGGTCCATTCGTGCGGCTTGTCCTGGCCGCGCGCGGCATGTGTGGTCAGCACGGAGAAGTCCACGTTGATGGATTGCTCGCCTTCCTGGCCGAGCGCTTCGGCGCGGCACGCCAGCTGCCAAGGATCGAGCAGGGTGCTGGCAAATGGGCGGCCGAGCAGGTGCTTTCGGCCATAGCCGAGCAAGTGTTCGGCGGCCGGGTTGACGCTGCTGATCTCGCCCGAGGGCAGGGTGGTAATGATCGCACTGCCGGCGCTGGCGAGGATGGCGCGCTGCAGCGCCGACTGCTCGGCATTCCGGCGCAGGTTCAGGCGCAGCTCGCACTGGCGCTCGACCTGGCGGCCGAGGCGGTGCAGGCCCTCGCGCTGCGGTTCAGTCAATTGACGTGGCAGGCGGTCAATCACGCAAAGGGTGCCGAGGTTGTGTCCGCTACTGGTGGTCAGCGGGATGCCGGCGTAGAAGCGGATATGCGGCGCCTCGGTGACCAGCGGGTTGTCAGCGAAGCGCGGGTCTTGTCGAGCATCGGGGATTTCGAACAATTGCTTGGCGAGGATCGCATGGGCGCAGAAAGCCTGCTCGCGCGGCGTTTCGCAGGCGTCCAGGCCGACCTTGCTCTTGAACCACTGGCGCTGCTCGTCGATCAGCGAGATCAGGGCGATGGGCGTGTCGCAGAGTTGCGCGGCGAGCTGGGTGAGGTCGTCGAAGGCCTCCTCGGCGGGCGTGTCGAGCAACTGGTATTGCTGGAGTTCGGCGAGCCGCGCGGCCTCGTCGATGGGCAAGGTCGGTCCGCTGGAGGTTCGGTTCATCTGCAGGTCCTGGCGCGGGGATCGTGCGCGGGCAAGGAAGGGCCGAGTAGTCGGAGCGGGGATTGCCTATTGCATCGAGTCATGGTCGCTGGCCTCCAGGCTGTGACGCTTGGCCGCCGCCGCGATGGATTGTTCCAGGCTCGCCAGCAGTTGCGCTTCGTCGAACGGTTTTTCCAGCCAGGCAATGCCCGGTGCGTCCCCTAGCAGCCGGCGGCCCTCATCGCAGAAGGCGGAGATCACCAGAATCGGCAGCTGTTGATTGGCCGCCTGTCGGCGAAGTTCGCCGATCAGGGCCAGGCCGTGACCGTCGCCGAGGCGCAGGTCGAGGGTCATGGCGGCGTACTCGCCCTCGGCCAGCCGTTGCTGGGCCTGGCTGGCGCTGAACGCGCTGTCCACTTGATAGCCGGCGTGACCGAGGATCACCTGCAACAGGTGAACAATATTCGGCTCGTCCTCCACCACCAGGATGCGCGGCCCAGCCACTGCCCGTTGGGCGGTCACCGGCAGGAGATGCTCCTCGATCAACGGCAGCTCGAACCAGAAGGTGGCGCCCTGGCCGGGCACCGAGTGGAAGCCGACACGGCCATCCATGCGCTCGATCAGTTCTTTGCTGATCGCCAGCCCCAGCCCGGTGCCCGCCTGCTCGCGGCGATCCGAGCCATCGGCTTGGGCGAATTTCTGGAAGATCCGACTGTGGAAGGCTTCGGGGATACCGCGGCCATGGTCGCTGACGCTGACCCGTACCCGGTTGCCGCGCAATTCGCTGTACAGGCGCACGTTGGCGCCAGCCGGGGAGAACTTGATGGCGTTCGACAGGTAGTTGGCCAGCACCTGCTGCAGGCGTGCGGCATCCACCCGCACCCAGATGTCGCCCGGCTGGTCGAGCTGGAAGGATACGCCGTGCTGTTGGGCATAGGCCTGATTGGCCGCCAGGGCCTCCTCGATCAGCGGCTTGATGGGCTGCACCAGCAGGTCGAGGGTCATCTTGCCGGCCGCCAGCTTTTCCATATCCAGCAGGTCGTTGATCAGGAGGCTGAGGCGCTGGCTGTTCTGCTGGGCGATTTGCAGCATCTGCGTCATCTGTGCCGGTACCTCACCCATGGCGCCGCCGGTGATCAGGCCCAGGGCGCCGGCGATGGACGTCAGCGGGGTGCGCAGTTCATGACTGACGGTGGAGACGAACTCGTTCTTCATGTTCTCGACGCGCTTGCGCTCGCTGAGGTCGAGCAAGGTGCCGCTCAACCGCTGCACCTGTCCGTCAGCGTCGCGCAGGATAAAGCCCCGCAGCAGCACCGGCACCTGATGACCAGCCCGGTGCAGCATCAATGCCTCGCTGCTGAACGACTCCGCACCCGATGTCACCGCGCGCTGCAGCTCCAGTTGCAGTGCGGCCAACTCCTTGTGCAGCAGCACTGGCAGCCAGCGCTGCAGATCCTGCGGGCTTTCGTCGGGCGGGTAGCCGAGCATCTCCCAGGCGCGGGCGGAAGCGAACAGGCTAGCGGCCTGCAGGTCGATATCCCACCAGCCGTCGTTGCTGCCCTTGAGTACCAGGCGCTGGCGCTCCTCGCTCTGGCGCAGGGCTTCGCTGTTCTGGCGGATCTGCAGGGTCATCTTGTGCGCCAGGGCTTCGGCCTGTTCGCGGCGCAGGGTCAGTACCGAGGCCAGCACGAACAGCAGCAGGCTGACGCCGACACCCAGCAGCATCAAGGCGCCGGTAGTGTGAAAACTGGCTTCGAAGGCGGGCAGGCTGCTGAAATCGAGGGTCCAGTGTTGGCCGTAGAGGTCGAGTTGCAGCTGTGCGCTGAGTTCGGGGTGGCGTTCGGCGTCGCTCGTCTGGGTGCTGAAGAGCAGGGCCTCGGGGCGGGCTTGGGCGCCATCGTAGATGTTGAAATCGAGTTTGGGCGTCTGGCTGCCGAGGATACCGGCCATCAGGTCGTCCATCCGATAGGGGCTGTAGACAAAGCCGCGCAGGGCGGCGAGACGTTGCTCCGGACTCTTCAGCGGCAAGTCCGGGCGGTATACCGGCACGTACATCAGCAAGCCGGCCTGCACCTTGCCATGGGTTTCCTGGAGCAGGGTGACCCGCTGGCTGATGCGGGTTTCGCCACTGCTTGCGGCGAGCAGCATGGCGGCTCGGCGGGTGGGCTCGGACATCATGTCGTAGCCGAAGGCGGCCAGGTTGCGGCCAGTCAGGGGCTCGAGGAAGAGGATCGAACTGTACTGCTCGCGCAGCCCCGGTGGGTGCAGGCGGAAGTTGGGAAAGCCTTCGCGGCGCACCGCCGCTTCGAACTCGGCCACTGCTTCGGGGGGCAGGAAGCGCGTGTAGCCTACGCCCTGGATGCCGGGGTAATTCTGTGGCAGCTCAAGGCGTTCGAGATAGGAGCGCCACTCCCCGCGGTCGACCTCCAGGCTGGCGTCGAACAGGCCAGCCCCGCCAAGCAGAATCTGCTCGTGATCGGTCATGCGCTTGCTGATCGCCTCACTGACCTCGCTGGTCAGCAGCTCGAACTGACGTTGCGCGGCCAACTGCTCGCGTTCCTGCAGATACAGCCAGGCACTCAGGTTGGCCAGCAGGGCGATTGCCAATACCGCCCAGGCCAGGGCGTTGCGACGGCTGAAAAAGGCCTGCCGGTTGGCGAGGCTCATCAGGTTCAAGGTGTCGCTCATGGCTTGTCCTTAGCGTGGTGGCACAGCGTTTCAACCTGGTGCGCGACTTCCCGGCATGCCGATAAGCAATTGTTCGGGCGTTCCGGCTGGGCGCGGCTCATGCCGGTAGATCCGTTGTAGCAGATCCGGCCAGAGGCAGCTCGAACCAGAAAGTGGCCCCTTGGCCCGGCGGCGAATCGAAGCCGATGCGCCCGCCCATACCCTCGATCAACTCTTTGCTGATTGCCAAACCTAGTCCGGTGCCACCCTTCTGGCGGGTGTCGGAAGCGTCGGCCTGGGCGAATTTTTGAAAAATCTGCGGCTGAAACTCTGCCGGGACCCCGGGGCCTCGATCGCGCACATTGAGCCGCAGATGCTGGTCGCGTCGTTCTGTATAGAGATCGACGGCGGCGCCGCGCGGGGAAAATTTGGCCGCGTTGGACAGCAGGTTGGCCAGCACCTGCTGCAGGCGGTGAGCGTCGACCGTGACCCGCTCCGCGCACCGGGCAAGCTGGCGCAGTTCAACCCCATAGTCCGCCGCATACGTCTGGTTGCTGTGCAGGGCCTGCTCGATCAGTGGCTGCAGGGCCAGCGGCTGGACATCGAACTGCATCTTGCCGGCCGCCAGCTTGCCGATGTCCAGCAGGTCGTTGATCAGCGTGGCCAGGCGCTGGCTATTGTGCTGGGCGATCCGCAGCATGGGCTGCAAAGCCGTCGGCACCTCGCCCAGGGCGCCGGCATTGATCAGTTCCAGCGGGCCGATGATGGCGGTCAGCGGGGTGCGCAGTTCATGGCTGACGGTGGAGATGAATTCGTTTTGCAGGTGCAGCAGACGTTTGCTCTCGCGAATATCCTGGATATGCAGAATGTGGCTTGCGCCAGTATCCGGAGCGCCACTCAGGACCGCGGCACTGAGCATCACGGCGATTGAGTCACCGCGGGCATCGAGCAGGTTTTGTTGCCAGCTGCGGTTGTGCCCTGGGGTTGTTGCCGCCAGCTCAGCGTTCAGCTGCGCATGACCGGGCGCCTCGCAAAATAGCCGTAGGTGCTGGTTGAGCAGCGTGGCGGGGCTACGTTGCAGCAGCTGGCACAGGGCCCGGTTGGCGGCCAGCACAGAGCCCTGCTGATCGAGCAGGGCCAAGCCCTGGGGGGTCATGTCGAAGGCATCGAAAAACTGTTGCTGGCTCCGATTGAGCGCCAGTAACAAGCTGGCCTGACGGTGTTGGGCGTGCAAGGCCAGGCCGATCAGCGCAGTGCAGATCAGCGCCAGGCTCCAGCCCAGCAGGCGAAGCCAGGCAGGCAGCGGTTTGGGCGCGAGCAGGTTGTGGGCCTCAAGCTGCCAGTGGGCGCCGGCAAGCACGATCGGTAGCCTGACGCGGGCTGGCTCGGTGGCGGTCTGCGCCAGGCTGGCGCTGATCGGCTCGGCAACTGGATGGAGGCGGATCGCAATGTTGCGCTGGCGGGCAACTTCCTCAACCTGGGCATAGAGCTGGTCGAAGTCGATGACCGTGCTGATCATGCCCCAGTAGCGCTGGTCATCGAGGAATACCGGTACTCGATAGATCAGGCCTGTCCCGCCCTGCACCAGTTGCAGCGGCCCGTCGAGCTTGGCGGTGCGACTGGCGATGATGCGCTGCACCGCGGGCCATTGCTTGGCCTGATCAGGATAATAAAGGCCGAGCGCAGCTTCGTTGCCGGCCAGCGGGTAGACGAACGCGATGCGGTTGTCCGGGGCCAGGCCGATATTGCGAATGTGTCGGCCTTGCTGGAACAGCCCCACCATCCAGGGCTTCAGTTCCTCTGGATCGATCTGCCCATGCTTGGCAGGGATGTAGGCGGCCAGACCGGTGGCCAGGTGCAGGGTGGCGTTGAGTTCGGCCAGCAGCACCGCGCTGGCTTCGTTGGCATGTGCCAGCAATTGTTGCTGTTCAACCTGCTGCTGGCGCAGGTCGTATTGTTGCAGCAGCAGTTCGGTGCCCAGGCCGAGAAACAGCAGAAGCCCCAGGCTGGCGGTCCAGTTCAGCAGATGACGCCAGCGCAATTGGCGTGGCGGGATACCGGGCCTCATGTCGACACCTCAAACGGAAGCTCGAACCAGAAGGTCGCGCCTTGGCCGGCCATCGAGTCGAAACCGATGCGCCCGTCCATGCGCTCGATCAGTTCCTTGCTGATCGCCAGGCCCAGGCCGGTGCCGCCCTTCTGGCGGGTGTCGCTGGCATCGGCCTGGGAGAACTTGGCGAAGATGCTCGCCCTGAACGCCTCGGGAATCCCTGGGCCGTGATCACGCACGCTGACCCGCACCTGGTCACCCCGCCGTTGCACGGCGACCTCGACGGGCTGTCCGGCGGGCGAGAACTTGGCCGCATTGGACAGCAGGTTGGCCATGACCTGGGCCAGGCGCTGGCTGTCGACCCGTACCTGGATGGCCGGCAGGGCGTCGAGCAGTTGCAGCTGTACCCGATACTGGCTGGCATACGGCTGGTTCTGCGCGATGGCCTGCGCGAGTAATGGCTGCAGGGGCTGTTCGCTCAGCTCGATAGGCATCTTGCCGGCCACCAGCTTGTCCATATCCAGCAGGTCGTTGATCAGCTGGCTGAGTTGCTGGCTGTTGTCCTGGGCAATTGTCAGCATCTGTTGCATGCCTGCCGGCACCGTGCCGAGCACGCCGCCGTTGATCAGGCCGAGGGAGCCGGCAATGGCGGTCAGCGGGGTGCGCAGTTCGTGGCTGACGGTGGAGACGAACTCGCTTTTCATCTGTTCGATGCGCTTGCGTTCGCTGATATCGCGGATCACCGCGATGAAGCGCCGTTGGCCCTGGTGGCTGATCTGTGACATGGCCAGTTCCATGGCGAAGGAGTCGCCATTGCGGCGTAGGCCGTTGATCTCGCGCACCGTGCCGATCAGCCGGTTTTCGCCGGTTTGCTGGTAACGCGTGAGGTAGCCATCGTACGTCGATCGCTCTGGTTCTGGCATCAGCAGGCTGACGTGGCGTCCCGCCACGTGGGCCAGGCTGTAGCCGAACAGTTTTTCCGCGGCATGGTTGAAGGTCTCGATAATGCCCTGCTCATCGATGCTGATGATGGCGTCCAGGACGTTGTCCAGCAGGGTGTGCAGGTAGTGCTCGCGTTCGCGGATGGCCCGCTCTGTCGCAACCCGCTCGCTGAAGTCCTGAATCTGGGCGACGAAGTGCACCGGTCGGCCAGCGCCATCGCGCACCAGCGAAACGCTGAGCAGCACCCAGATGGTCCGGCCCTGGCTGTCCAGATAACGCTTTTCCATCTGGTAGCCATTGCTCCGTCCGGCCAGCAGTGCCTCGAGATTCTCCAGGTCGGCGGCCAGGTCTTCGGGGTGGGTGATCTGCTGAAAGTCGCCGGCCAGCAGTTGCGCGCGGCTGTAGCCGAGCATGCGGCAGAGTTCGTCATTGACTTCCAGCCAGCGCCCTTCGGGGCTGACCAGGGCCATGCCCTGGGGCGCTGTGTTGAAGGCACTGCTGAACAGTTGCTGGCTGAGCTTGAGCTCATCTTCGATCTGCTTGCGATCGCTGATGTCCCAGATGAAACCGTCCAGCCACAGCAGCTTGCCCTGCCTGTCGTATTCGCCGCGGCCTTTATCCCGCACCCAGATGCTGTGGCCATCGGCATGCTGCAGGCGGTAGGTCAGCTCGAACACGTCCTGGCGCAAGATGTGCTCCTGGATGACGTAGGTACTGGCGCGGTCGTCCGGGTGGATCACGCTGGCATAGCTGCGTACCCGGTTGTCGATGAAGTCGCTGGCCGGGTAGCCGCTCAGATGCTCGATTTCGTCGCCCATGAAACGCATGGTCCAGTCGGCATCGTAGCGGCAGCGATAGACCACCCCGGGCAGGTTGGCGACCATGCCGCGGAAGCGGCTCTCGCTTTTTTGCAGGGCGCGCGTGGCTTGCTGCAAGGCACTGACATCGGTGGCGATGCCCAGGTAGCCGTTAATGCCGTCTTGCTCGTTGCGGATCGCGCTGATCGTCAGGTTGACGATGCGCTGTTCGCCGTCCTTGCGGATATAGGTCCACTGCCGGGCTATCGCTTGCCCACCCTGGACATTGGCGACGAACACCTCGAAGCCCTGGATCTCGCGGCCAAGCTCATGGCTCAGTTCGCTGCCGCGGGCGCGCACTTCTTCGGGCTGGTGAAACAGCATCGGTGAGTGCTGGCCAATCACCTCTGCGGCCCGATAACCGAGGAGCAGTTCGGCTCCAGGGTTAAACAGGCTGATCAGCCCGCTGGCATCGGTGGCAATGATGGAAACCCCGGTAGCCGAATCGAGCACGGCCTGGAGGAAGGCGCGGGCCTCTTGCATCTGGTCTTCGCGCTGCTTGAGCTCGCTGACATCCTGCACAGTACCGGCCAGGCGGGTCATGCGCCCCTGTTCGTCGGGCTGCAGGCGGGCCAGTTCATGAACCCAGCGGATCTCGCCATCGGGGCGCAGGATGCGATGCACCACGTCATGCAAGCCGCCCGCCAGCGCCCGTTGTTCGCTGGTTTCGACCAGGGCTCTATCGTCGGGGTGCACGCTGCGCTTGAAGGCCTCGATGCTCGGGATAAACCTTTGGGGGTCGAAACCGAAGATGTCGAAAATGGTGCTCGACCAGTACAGCTCGTCAGTCTGCAGGTTGGCTTGCCAGTGACCCAGGCGGGCGATCTGCTGGGCCTGATCCAGGCGCTCCAGCAGGTTCTGCCGGGTCTGCTCCTGCTGCTGGCGCTCCAGGGTGGCGCCGACCCAGCGGGCGAACAGGCGAAGGAATTCGCGGTCGGCCTCATCGAATGGCTGGGGGCGCGCCTCGGGCGAGGCAAAACACAGGGTGCCGAAACGCTGGCCTGCGACCCAGATGGAAATGCCGATATAGGTTTCCAGGGTGAACAGCGGGTAGCAGGGGTGAGCGGCGTGAACCGATTGGGCCATGCACTCGATGGCCAGGACTTCATCGCTGTGCCGGGTGATGCTGCAGTAGGTGTCGCCCAGGGGGAAGTGCTGGCCGTCACTCAGGGTGCCCGCAGGAGAAACCTGAACCCGCACCTGGTAATCATCGGCCTCGATCTGGCTGATGATTGCCAATGGCACCTGGTAGAAGGAGGCGCCCAGTTGCAGAGCCTGGCGCAGCTGCTCCTGACTGCTTCGGGGGGGCAGGGCGGCGATCTCGTTGAGTACGCGCAGGGCCGCTTGCTGGCGCTGCAGGTGTTGCTGGGCCAGTTCGCGTTGCATGTCGCGGCGTAGCGCCTCTATCAACTGGCCCAGGGTGGCGAGCAAGGGCTGCAGCTGCTCGGTCAGGGTGTCCTGATAGCCGTCTGCACGGTTGGCCAGGCCGAGCATGCCCACCAGGTGGCCATGGGCATGAATGGGCAGGCCGGCAAACGCCAGCAGCGGCGGATGCCCCGCGGGTAAGCCAGCGCTCTGCGGATGCTGCGCCGGCTGATTGCTGATCAGCGCCTCGCCGCTGCGCATGACCTGGCCGAACAGCGTGTCGAGATTGCGGAATTCCATGCCCTGCGCCGAGCGTTCGGCATAGAACGCGGCGCTGGCGCTGTCCCAGGCAATATTGCTGATGCTGTAGGTGTGCAGGTAGGGCGCACCCTGATCATCCTCGCGCACTTCGCCGATGAAACCGAACTGGCTGGCGGTCAGTTCGAGGATGCGCTGAAGCAGGGCATCGAAGGTTTCGCGCTGGTTCTGTGCGGTGATATAGGCCGCCTGGGCCTGAGCGATCACCGCCAGCAGCTGACGCGACTGCTCGCTTTGCCGGTGCTTGTGCTGCAGCTCGTCGCGGTGGCGGCTAATCATTGTCAGGCTGGCGTGACGGGTGCTCAGTAGCAGCAACAGGAGCAGGGCTTCTGCGCCGAACCAGGCCAGCAGCCATTTGCCAATCAGCCATTGCTGGTCGCTCTGGTGGCGCGCCAGCTGTTCGCTGATATCGCGCCAGGTCAGGGCGATGGCGGCGCTGCTTTGGCTGGGGGTGGCGGCTGACAGATAGTCGGGTAGTAGCACTTGATTGAGCAGGAAGGTGCGACCCTGATCTTGCAGCAGTTTGATCGTGTTGCCGGCAGCAGGTGCGGGCAACAACTGCTGGGCTTTCCAGCGTTGTACCTGGCCGCGCGAGAAGCCTTCCAGCGCCCAGTCGCCGGATTCATCGGCCTGGCCGCGCAGTTTTTCAGCGCTCAGCGCGGACGATTGTGCGTCACGCCTGACCAGCAAGGCGATACCAGAGTCCAGTTCCTGATCCAGCTGCTGCAGGTCGCTGTTCAGGCTCAGGGTGACCTGCACGGCGCCGACGGTTACGGCTTGGCCTGTGCCTTGCACTTGCAGCAGGCTGATCGCACGCATCACCTGGCTGTCGGTGCCGATATCCAGGCCGGCCTTGTTTTGCTGGTCTTGCAGGGCGGCGCTGAGCATCGCGGGGTGGCCGCCGGGCAGGTCATCAAAGCGCTCGGGTTGATGCACGCGCAGCAGCACTTGCGCCGTGGGCGCAAGATGGATGGAGAGCTTGAAGGGATGGCTGGCCTGCAGGTTGCGCCAGCGGGGCGCCAGGCGGGTGTAGAGCTGGTCGCGGATGGCCTTCGCGGTGGCTGGGTCCGGGCTGCCGCCATGATGCAGGGCATGGGCCTGGCGCACCAGTTCGATGACCCAGGCGTCGGCGGCAATGCTGTCGGCCAGCAGCAGCGCCTGATCGCGCTGGCGCCGCTGGGTGCTGTGCAGGGCCAGGCGCTGAAAGTCGGCCTGCTTGGTCATCTGCAGTTGCCAGAAGGCTTCCCGTTCGTTCAGGGCGAGCCAACCCAGGGTGGCAAAGAACAGTGCCAGGGTGAGGCTGCCGAGGCCGACTATCCAGCGGATCGCGGCGGATGCTTTGCTGGTGTTCATGCGCGACATCCTCAGCGAACCGACTGCATTCAGGTCAGCCCGGCAAGGCGACGCAGGCGGGCCTGGTCTTTGCTGTCGGCAGTGGGATCCTGCTCACAGGCAGCCAGGCGCATGAGTACGGCCTCGCGCTTGACGCTGTTGTTGGGCAGGGCATAGCAGGCGCCTATCAGTTCGCGCAGGGCCATGGGCAGCTGCCAGCGAGCTTTCATGGCAATGGCGAAGGGTGAGCTGAATTGGCCAAGCGCCAGCACTAGCTGTTCCTCACTGAGGCTGTGACCGCGCGTTTCCCAAGCCTGGGCCAGGTAGAGCACGCCGAATTCGCCCATGCGGTGCAGCAGCGCCGCGCAATGAAAGGGCGCGGGATCCAGGCTGCACTGGCGGGCCAGGGCCATGCTTTTTTCCGCCAGGCGTTCGCAGGCCTCCAGATGCCCATCGGCAAGCTTGCGCAACAGCGGGTTATCCAGTGCGCTGGATTGGCGCAGGGCCAGGCCCATGGCCAGGTTGAGGCTGGTCGCTGCACCGAGTTTCTGCAGCGCTTCCAGCAGGCTGATGCAGGGGCGGCCGGCCCCGTTGTAGGCGCTGCTGTTGGCCACGCTCAGCAGGCGGGCATTCAGGGCGGGGTCGTGGCGCCAGTCTTCGGCCAACTCGCGCAGGCTCAGTTGTTCGCCCTTGAAACTTTGCACCAGGCGATCGCGGATACCCTTGCTCAGGGGCATGTCCAGCTGGTCGTCCGGCAGTTTTTTCAGGTAAGCGAGGAAGTCTTCGTCGCTGACGGCGCGGGCCACGGGAGTCGCTGCCGTAGTCGCGGGCAGTAATTTTTCCAGGCTGGCGGCTACGCGCGAGGCCTGGAAGGGCTTGCTGATGAAGGCGCTGATGCCCAAGGCGCGGACTTCCACCACGCTGCTGCGATCGGTGCGACCGGTGATCATCACCAATGGCACTTCGCGGTTGTGCTGGCGCACCTGTTTCAGCAGCCGAGTGCCTTCGCCGTCCGGCAGGTTCCAGTCGCTGATCACCAGGTCGCTGGGTTGTTGCTGCCAGTCCGCCAGAGCCTCGGCCACGCTGCCGAGGCAGACGATGTCGGCGCTCGGGCGCAGGCTCAGAACGATCTGCTTGAGCAGATCGGCGATCCAGTGATCGTCTTCGAGAATCAATACCCGCATAGGTGCCAGTTATCCCTTGTCACTGCCGCCTATGATGCTTGATTGATCAGGGCGCTGCTACGGCTGGTTCCGGGTTGGCTTCGACCGGTTGTGGCCGGCCAAACAGATACCCTTGACCGTAGTCGCAGCCGATCTGCCGGAGGAATTCCATCTGCTCCGGCCGTTCTATGCCTTCGGCCAGGACCTTGAGATCCAGGCTGTGACCCAGGGCCACCACCGCGCGGGTAATCGCGACATCGTCGCTGTCGTAGGGTAGGCCGCGGACGAAACTTATGTCGAGCTTGAGCTTGTGCACGGGCAGGCGCTTTAGTCGGGCCAGGGAGCTGTAACCGGTGCCGAAGTCGTCGATGGCCAGGCGTACACCCAGGGCCCGCAGCCGATCGAGCAGCGCCAGGGCGGCATCCGGGTTGTCCATCACCGCGCTTTCGGTGACTTCCAGCTCCAGGCAGGCAGGGTCCAGGCCGGTGTCGGCCAGCACCCGGGCCACCTGCAGATCCAGACCGCCCCGGCTGAACAGCCGGCTGGAGACGTTGACGGCGACGAAACGCGGCGCCTGCGCCTGTGTTTGCCAGCGCACCATTTGTCGGCAGGCCTGTTGCAGTACCCAGGCGTCGATGGCGCCGATCAGGCCGCTGTCTTCGGCGACCGGGATGAATTCCCCAGGCGCCACCAGGCCGCGTTGCGGGTGTTGCCAGCGCACCAGCGCCTCGGCGCCGATCAGTTCGCCGCTGGCCATGTCGTGCAGCGGCTGGTAGTAGACACGCAGCTCCTGGTGATCCAGGGCATGGTGCAGGGCGCTAATCAGGTCGATGCGATGGCGAGCGAACTCGGTCAGTTCCTGGGTATAGAAGGCGTAGCCTTCGCGGCCGCTGCCCTTGGCCTTGGACAGCGCCGAGTCGGCATTGCGCAGGACCTGCTCGAGGTTTTCAGCATCGCCGGGAAACAGGCTGATGCCGATGCTGGCGCTCATGTAGAACTCATGGTTGTCGAGGTTGAAAGGCGCGCCGAGACTGCTGAGCAACAGCTGGGCCAGGCTGGCGGCCTGGGCAGCGTCCAGGCAATTTTCGCTGAGCAGGCCGAACTCGTCACCGCCCAGGCGCGCCAGGGTCATGCCCTCACCCAGTTGTGCGGCCAGTCGCCCGGCGACCGCCTTGAGCAGCAGGTCGCCGATGTTGTGGCCCAGGCTTTCATTGATGTGTTTGAAGTGATCGAGGTCGATCAGCAGCACCGCGCCTTGCTGTTCGGATTTGGCGCGCTTGAGGGCGTTGTCGACCCGCTCGGTGAAGAGCAGGCGGTTGGGCAGGCCGCTCAGCGGATCATGGTGGGCCAGGTGATCCAGTTCGCTCTGCGAGCGCTTCAGTTCGCTGATGTCGGAGAACACCGCGACGTAGTGGCTAAGTTCGCCTGCTTCGTCGTGGATGGCACGGATGCGCTGCCACTGGGGGTAGATTTCACCGTTCTTGCGCCGGTTCCAGATCTCTCCGCTCCAATTGCCTCGGGCCACCAGCGCGTGCCACAGGCGTTGGTAGAACGCCTGGTCATGCCGGCCCGAGCTCAGCAGGCTGGGCTGACGGCCGATAACTTCCTCGGGGCTGTAGCCGGTGATGCGGCTAAAGGCGGGATTGACGTGGACGATCTGCTGGTTGCTGTCGGTGACCAGCACCCCGTCCTGGGTGGCGTCGAATACGGCGGCGGCCTGGCGCAGGCTGTGTTCATTGGCACGCCGTTGGCTGATGTCGCTGGCGGTACCGATAATGCGCTCCGGTCGGCCCTGAACGTCGAGCTGCAACTGCCCGCGTGACTGGATCCAGCGGTAGTCGCCATTCTGGTGGCGCATGCGCAAGGTCAACTCGAACGCCTCCTGACTGGCGTTGTCGCGGATAGTGGCGATGGTTTTCTCATAATGAGCCAGGTCGTCGGGGAGTAGCCGTTGCCGCCAGTGCGCCCTGGTGTTGCCCAGTGCGGCGGGTTGCAGGCCGAGCAGGGCGGCATAACCTGCCGAGAAAAACACCTTGTCGCTGCGCAGGTCCCAATCCCACAAGCCTTCCTTGGCAGATTCCAGGGCCAGGTTCAGGCGCCCTTCGCTGGCACGCAGGGTTCGGCGCATGCGCGCCTGCTGGCGCACGTGCGAGCGCAGGATCAGATACAGGAGAAGGCTGCTGAGCAGGACAAAGCTCAAACCCTTGAGCAGTTGCACCTGGGCGGTACGTTCGGCAGACAGGTCCAGGCTGGGCAGTAGGGCATCACTGAAGAGGACCCACAGCCCGGCGGCCAACAGGTAGATCAGGGTAAGGCGCACCGTTCCTTGGTGTAGGTTCATGACGTCGATCGGCTCTTGAGGTGAGTCTGTGATAGTAGTGCAAGAAGCAACTCGGCATTGTTATCTAAAAGACCAACTGGTTTTCTGATCCATGTCGGGGATAATGCACCGTGGCCTGAGTCTTTCAGACACGCCATGTTTTCCTTTCAAGAGGCTCCCGGCTCATGTGGTACAACGGTTTTCTTGACCTGTCGGTCTGGCAGTTGATCGCTGCCGTGCTGGTGATGACGCACATCACCATTGTCGGCGTCACGGTGTATCTGCACCGTTATTCCGCCCATCGCGCCCTGGAGCTGCATCCAGCGCTGAAACACTTCTTCCGTTTCTGGCTGTGGTTGACCACGGGGCAGAACACCCGCGAATGGACCGCGATCCACCGCAAGCACCACGCCAAGTGCGAAACCGTCGACGACCCGCACAGCCCGGTGATCAAGGGCCTGGGTACGGTATTGCGCACCGGCGCCGAGCTGTACCAGCAAGAGGCGAAGAACCCGGAAACCCTGCGCATCTATGGCAAGAATTGCCCGGACGACTGGATCGAACGCAACCTCTATTCGCGTTATACCTTCGGCGGCGTGACCCTGATGGCACTCATCGATCTGGCCCTGTTCGGCGTGATCGGCATCAGCGTCTGGGCGATCCAGATGATGTGGATTCCCGTCTGGGCGGCCGGGGTGATCAACGGTCTCGGTCATGCCGTCGGCTATCGCAACTTCGAATGCCGCGACGCCGCCACCAACTTGCTGCCCTGGGGCATCCTGATCGGCGGCGAAGAGCTGCACAACAATCACCACACCTATCCCAACTCGGCCAAGCTGTCGGTGCGCAAGTGGGAATTCGACATGGGCTGGGCCTGGATCCAGCTGTTCAGCCTGCTTGGCCTGGCCAAGGTGCAGCGTGTGGCGCCGATTGCCCATCGCATCGAGGGCAAGCGCCACCTGGACATGGACACCGCCATGGCGATCCTCAACAACCGTTTCCAGATCATGGCGCAGTACCGCAAGCTGGTGATCGGCCCGCTGGTCAAGCAGGAACTGGCCAAGGCCGACGCCTCGGTGCGCCATCAGTTTCACCGCGCCAAGCGCCTGCTGGGCCGCGAGCCGAGCCTGCTGCACGACCAGCAGCAGGTGCGTATCGACGCCATGCTGGCGCAGAGTCAGGCGCTCAAGGTGATCTACGAGAAGCGTCTGGCGCTGCAGCAGATCTGGCTCAAGACCAGCGCCAATGGCCATGAGATGCTCGAGGCGATCAAGCAGTGGGTCCACGAAGCCGAGGCCAGCGGTATCCAGTCGCTGCACGATTTTGCCGAACAGCTGAAAACCTATTCGCTGCGCCCGGTCGCGGCCACCTGATCGCTGCCGATTGACTGGCAAAGCCCGCCGTTTGGCGGGCTTTTTGTTTTCCGCCGCCGCGACCCACTATGCTGCGCTTGTAGCCCCACCACTCATCAGGATGGCGGTTGTTATGGACGAGCGCAGCAACCCAACGGAGCAATTGCAAGACTTGACCCTGGCGCTGCTGCACAGCCGTGCCGAGGTCACGCGCCTGCGTGAGCGTGAGGGGCTCTTCAGCAGCCTGCTCGGCAGCGTCAATGCGGTGCTCTGGGCGTTCGACTGGCAGGCGCAGCGGGTGATCTACGTCAGCCCGGCCTACGAACGTGTGTTTGGCCGCTCTGCCGCTTTGCTGTTGGCCGATTTCGGCGAATGGCGCAACAGCATCTACCCGGACGACCTGGCGTACGCGGCCGAGAGCCTGGCCAAGGTCCTGGAATCCGGGGCGGTGGAAGTCCGCGAGTACCGCATCATTCGAGCCGATGGGCAGTTGCGCTGGCTCAGCGACAAATGCTTTATCAGTCGCTCGAGTGAGTCTGATCAGACGCAGATCATCGTCGGCATCGCCGAAGACATCACTGACAAAAAGCAGCTGGAAGGCGAACTGCAGCGCCTGGCGACCACCGATGTGCTGACTCAGAGCAGCAATCGCCGGCACTTCTTCGAGTGTGCCCAGCGTGAGTTCGAGCAGGCCCGTAAGTTTGGCAGTCCATTGGCCTTCCTGTTGCTCGATATCGACAACTTCAAACAGATCAACGACCGTTATGGTCATCAGATGGGCGACCAGGTCTTGCAGCGCCTGGCCAGTTGCGGCGCGTTGGCCGTGCGCAGTGGTGATCTGTTCGGCCGCATCGGCGGTGAAGAATTCGCGGCGTTGTTTGCCGGCTGCGAGCCCGCTCTGGCCGTGCAGGTCGCCGAGCGCTTGCAGCGGGATGTGCAACGTTTGCGCTTCAGTCACCAGCAGGCGTCGTTCGCCATCACGGTGAGCCAGGGGTTGACCAGCTTGCGTGGGGACGACTCGAGCCTGGATATGCTGTTCGCGCGCGCCGATGCGGCGATGTACCAGGCCAAGCGCCAGGGCAAGAATCAGATCGTGCTCGACTGAAGGGCATTGCGCACTTGGCGAAAATCCGCCGTTAGCGCGCTGGTGGTCGGCGATAATCCGCCTGTTCTTTCTCACCGCGACTCTGCAATGGAGTCCGTGTGCCTCAGCCAAAGTACCGCGCTAGAGGTGTTGCTGCTCGGCGCAGGGAGACTGGCACAGTAACTGCCTTAGCCTCTTCGACGCACCGATCGGCCTGCAGGGCCGGCACACAATAAAAATCAAGAGACCGCCGATGACATCCTTCCTTTTGGCTGACGATCCGCCTGTTCCGTTGACGCTTGCTTGGCGCGGCTCCGCGCACCCCTGATTGCTGTTCGCCCCAGCGCTGGCCCGCTTGCCCTGGCGCCTGTTCGGCTGCCCATCTGGCGAGGCCCGTTGGGGTGAATCAACGAATTCGGTGCGTGCCTGCCTCTTCGTGGTCGAAGCCTGCGCCCGTGCCGAAGTGTCACCCTTAAAACACTGGAGAAAACCATAATGAGAAAGACCTCCCTGGCGCTGGCCATTGCTGCCGGCACCCTGGGCTTGAGCCTGAGCCAACTCGCCAACGCTGAATTCATCAAGGACAGCAAGGCCAGCCTCGAAGCCCGCAACTTCTACTTCAACCGGGATTTCCGTCAGGACGGGGCCAGCCAGGCCAAGCAGGAAGAGTGGGCGCAAGGCTTCATTCTGCGCATGGACTCCGGCTATACCGAGGGTACGGTCGGCTTCGGTATCGACACCATCGGCATGCTCGGTTTCAAGCTGGACTCCGGTGGCGGCACCGCCGGCAGTGGTCTGCTGGTGCCCGACCGTTCGGGCGGCTCTCAGGACTACTCTTCCGACCTGGCAGTGGCCGGCAAGGCCAAGCTGTCGAAGAGCACCCTGCGTGTTGGCAGCATGCAGTACAAGAACATGGCCATCGCCTCCAGCGACAGCCGCCTGACGCCGCAGGTGTTCAAAGGTGGCCAGCTGCTTTCCCAGGAAATCGACGGCCTGACCCTGGATGGCGGTTATGTGCGCGAGGTCAACAACCGCAACTCGGGTGATTTCGAAGACCTGTCGATGACCACTGGCGGTCGCCGCGGCATCACCATTACCGGCGACAAGACGACCGATGCCTTCCAGTTTCTCGGCGGCACCTATCAGCTGAGCAAGCAGCTGACCGGTGCCTATTACTACTCGAATCTGGAGGACCTGTATAAGCAGAACTCCTTCAATCTGGTGCACGTGTTGCCGCTGGGCGAAGCGCAGAGCCTGAAGACCGACCTGCGTTATGCGCGCTCCACCGATGATGGTCGCAGCAACGTCGACAACAAGGCATTCGGAGCGATGGTTACTTATGGTCTGGGCGGCCACAAGTTCGGCCTCGGCTATCAGAAGATGGACGGCGATACCGGCGCTGCCTATCTCGGCGGTACCGATCCATACCTGGTCAACTATGTGCAAATCGGTGACTTCGCCAACAAGGACGAGACCTCCTGGCAGGCGCGTTACGACTTCAACCTTGGCAGCATCGGTATCCCCGGCCTGACCTTCATGACCCGCTACCTGACCGGCGACAACGTCGATCTGGGCGCTGCCGGTGACGGCAAAGAATGGGAGCGCGACACCGAGCTGATGTACGTCTTCCAGGAAGGAACCCTGAAGAACCTCAGCCTGCGCTGGCGCAATGCGATGGTGCGTTCCAACTTCACCAACGACATCGACGAAAATCGCCTGATCGTCAGCTACACCCTGCCGCTGTTCTGAGCGGTGCCCCGTGGTTAACGGGGCAGCCGGGCACCGCTGATCAGTCTGATCCCGTTCGGCGGTGAAACACAAAAAAACCCGGACTCTGTTCCGGGTTTTTTCATGGGCGTGTAAGCGTCAAGGTTGAATGGCGTGCACCCGGATTACGCCTGGGCGTATCTGTGGGTTTGCTCCCCCCGGTTTGCCAGGAGAGTGAAGGCGGATTTCAGCTTGCACAATAATATATGAAAGCATATATTGTTTTTAGCTTAATTGAGGACGACCATGAACGCTCCCGAACAGACGCTCGATATCCAGCAGTTGCGCGCCAACGCGGATGCGGCCGGGCAGTTGCTCAAGGCTCTGGCCAATCCGGATCGCCTGCTGCTGCTCTGCCAGCTGTCCCAAGGCGAGCGCAATGTCAGCGAGCTGGAAAGCCTGCTCGGCATCCAGCAGCCGACGCTGTCGCAGCAGTTGGCGGTATTGCGCCGTGAGGGGCTGGTGGAAACCCGCCGCGAAGGCAAGCAGATCCACTACCGGATCAGCAGTCCGGCAGCCTTGGCGGTGATCAATACGCTGTACCAGTTGTTCTGCGCAGGAGAAACCTCATGAGTATCGATGCGATCGCCTTAGATGGATTCACCATCGACTGGTTGAATTTCACACCCTGGAGCTCTCTCGCTGGCGGAGCCTTGATCGGCCTGGCTGCGAGTTTGTTTGTCCTGTTCAATGGCCGTATTGCGGGTATCAGTGGCTTGCTCGGTTCGGTGCTGGAGGGCGGTGAGGGTCGGGCGGAGAAGGCCATGTTCCTCCTCGGTCTGCTGCTGGCGCCGCTGCTCTGGGGCCTGTTCAGCGTGCTGCCGACAATCGAGTTCCAGGGTGGCTGGCTCAGCTTGCTGGTGGCCGGTCTGCTGGTCGGAGTGGGTACCCGTTACGGGTCCGGCTGTACCAGTGGCCACGGGGTCTGTGGGGTGGCCCGGCTGTCGCCGCGTTCGTTGGCGGCGACGCTCGCCTTCATGGCCGCCGGTTTCGTCACGGTCTTTGTTCTACGTCATCTGCTGGGGGGCTGAACATGCGCAAACTGAGTGCATTGCTGGCCGGCTTGCTGTTCGGTGTCGGCCTGTTGCTGGCTGGCATGGCCAATCCGACCAAGGTGTTGGGCTTCCTCGATCTGGCCGGTGCCTGGGATCCGTCGTTGGCGCTGGTGATGGTTGGCGCCATCGCGGTCGCCGCGGGGCCGCTGGCCTGGGCCAGGCGCCGCTCGCAGTCATTGCTCGGCGCGCCGATCCAGCTACCGGCCAAGCGCGAGCTGGATCGGCGTCTGATCGCTGGCAGCCTGGTCTTCGGCATTGGTTGGGGGATTGCCGGGATCTGCCCGGGACCGGCACTGGCCATTCTGCTCAGCGGCCATTGGCAGGTCATTGTTTTCGTTCTGGCCATGCTGGCCGGGATGTTGTTGTTCACCGCGCTGGAACGCCGGCGCAGCCTTTAACTCTGGAGATCATCATGAAAACCAATGTTGGCACCATCGACCGCAGCCTGCGCATCGCCGCTGGCTTGATTCTGATCGGTCTGAGTTTGAGCGGCACTATCGGCCTGTGGGGCTGGATCGGCGTCGTGCCACTGGCTACCGGCCTGCTGCGTACGTGCCCGGCGTATTCGTTGCTGGGCATCAATAGCTGCAAACGCTCCTGAGCCGCAGATCGATACGCTCATCACGGGCGCTTACGGCGCCCCACGAAACACCCCTGAGGTATGCGAAGGAGGGCCGTCAGCATGCAAGCGCACATCGAAGCTTTTTTTGATCCTGCCACCTTCACCTACAGCTACGTGGTCAGCGATCCTGCGACCCGGCGCTGCGCCATCGTCGACTCGGTGCTCGACTATGACCAGGCAGCCGGGCGCACCTCGTTCGAGAATGCCGACCGCCTGATCGCCTATGTACGCGAGCAGGGGCTGAGCGTCGACTGGCTGCTGGAAACCCATGTGCATGCCGATCACCTGTCCGCCGCGCCCTACCTCCAGCGTGAGCTGGGCGGCCAGTTGGCCATCGGCGAGCTGATCACCGTGGTGCAGACTACCTTCGGCAAGCTGTTCAATGCCGGCAGCGAGTTCGCCACCGATGGCCGTCAGTTCGACCGCCTGTTCAGCGACGGTGAGTGCTTCCAGATTGGCAGCCTCGCCGCGCGGGTCATCCATACCCCCGGGCATACCCCCGCCTGCCTGACCTATGTGGTCGGCGATGCTGCCTTTGTCGGCGATACCCTGTTCATGCCCGATTACGGCACCGCTCGCTGCGATTTCCCCGGTGGCGATGCGCGGGTGATGTTCCGTTCGATTCGCAAGCTGTTCGACTTGCCGGACCAGACCCGCCTGTACATGTGCCATGACTACAAGGCGCCGGGACGCGAGGAGTTCCTCAACGAAAGCACCCTGGCCGAACAGCGTGCGCACAATGTGCATGTGCACGAGGGGGTCAGCGAGGATGAGTTCGTCGCCATGCGCCGCGCGCGTGACGCGACCCTCGGCATGCCGGCCCTGATCCTGCCGGCGGTGCAGGTGAACATGCGCGCCGGGCAGCTACCGCCGCCCGAGGACAATGGCACCCGCTACCTGAAAATCCCGCTTGATGTACTTTGAGGAGAGGCTGATGGACTCGTCGAATGGCCCGTCGCGCTACCCCTTGGCCATGAATGCGCCGGGCGCAGGCGAAATCGCTCGGGAGCAGGCGCAATGAGCCTGCGCCGCTGGCTGCCCTGCCTCGACTGGGGACGGCAATACAACCGCGCCACGGCCGCGCAGGATGGCCTGGCGGCGCTGATCGTCACCCTGATGCTGATTCCGCAGAGCCTGGCCTATGCCATGCTCGCCGGCTTGCCGCCGGTGACCGGGCTGTATGCCAGCATCCTGCCGCTACTGGCCTATGCCCTGTTCGGTTCCAGCCGCACCCTGGCAGTCGGCCCGGTGGCGGTGGTGTCGCTGATGACCGCTGCCGCCCTTGGGCCATTATTCCCTGCCGGCAGCCCCGAGTATGTCGGCGCCGCCATGTTGCTGGCGCTGCTGTCCGGGCTGTTGCTCGCCGGCATGGCCCTGCTGCGTCTGGGCTTCGTCGCCAACTTCCTCAGCCATCCGGTGGTTTCCGGCTTTATCAGCGCCTCCGGGATTCTCATCGCGGTCGGCCAGCTCAAGCATCTCCTCGGCATTTCCGCCTCCGGCGAGAACCTTCAGCAGCTGCTGCCGGCGCTGCTGCACAACCTGCCGGCGGTACACGGGCCCACCCTGTTGATCGGCGCCTGCAGCCTGCTGTTTCTCTGGTGGGTGCGCGGCCAGCTACAGCCTCTACTGGTACGCCTGGGTCTGGGGGCGACCCTGGCCGGTAACCTGGCCAAGGCCGGTCCGGTGCTGGCAATCATCGTGTCGATCCTGGTGGTCGGCCTGTTGCAGTTGGAGCAGGCCGGAGTCAAGGTCGTCGGCACCGTGCCCCAGGGCTTGGCGGGGCTGACCCTGCCGACCCTGGACTACGGCCTGGCCCTGCAGCTGTTGCCGGCGGCGCTGTTGATCAGCCTGGTCGGCTTCGTCGAGTCGGTGTCGGTGGCGCAGACCCTGGCGGCCAAGCGCCGTCAGCGGATCGATCCAGACAATGAACTGCTCGGCCTGGGCGGCGCCAACCTGGCGGCGGCCTTCAGTGGTGGCTTCCCGGTCACCGGCGGCTTTTCCCGCTCGGTGGTCAACTTCGATGCCGGCGCACAGACACCGATGGCCGGCGTGCTGACCGCTGGCGGTATCGCCATCAGCGTGCTGCTGTTGACCCCGCTGCTGCACAACTTGCCGCAAGCGGTGCTGGCTGCGACCATCATCGTTGCGGTGCTCAGCCTGGTCGACCTCAAGGCCCTGGGCCGGACCTGGCGCTATTCCCGTCAGGACGGTGCGGCGCATGCGGCGACTCTGGGCGGGGTGCTGCTGGTCGGCGTGGAGACGGGTATCCTGATGGGCGTCGGCTTGTCGCTGCTGCTGTTCCTCTGGCGCACCAGCCGCCCGCATGTGGCGGTGGTTGGTCAGATGCCGGGCAGCGAGCATTTTCGCAATGTCGAGCGCTTCGACGTGGTGCAGAGCCCCAGCGTTCTGTCGTTGCGGATCGACGAGAGCCTGTATTTTCCCAACGCGCGCTTTCTCGAAGAGCGCATCGGCGAACTGATCGCGGCGCGCCCGCTGGTACGCCATCTGGTGCTGATGTGTCCGGGGGTCAACCTGATCGATGCCAGCGCCCTGGAAAGCCTGGAAGCCAGCGTCGAGCGCCTGCATGCGGCTGGGGTGCAGCTGCACCTGTCGGAAGTGAAGGGGCCGGTGATGGATCAGCTGCGCCGTTCGGATTTCCTCGAGCGCTTTGGCGGCCAGGTGTTCATCAGCCAGTACCAGGCGCTGCGCACGCTCGATCCGCTAAGCACGCGGCGCGCCCTGGCGCTGGGATAGCGCCGAGCGGGTGTAAGACACGCCCGCCTGCTGCTACCGCTTCAACTTCGCCGGGCGGCTCAAGCGGCGTTACGCATGCTCTGCGCGCCGTCAGTTACAGCAACAACAGCGTGGCCAGGCCGAGGAAGGCGAAAAAGCCGACGACATCGGTCACCGTGGTCAGAATCACGCTGCCAGCCAGTGCCGGGTCGATGCCCATGCGCTGGAGCAGCAGCGGGATGCCCCAGCCGGCCAGTGCCGCGCACAGCAGGTTGACCAGGATGGCGACGCCGAGCACGGCGCCTATGCCCCAGTCGCCGAACCAGAGCACCGCGAGCAGGGCGATCACCACCGACCAGAGCAGGCCGTTGAGGATGGAGATGCCCAGCTCGCGATTGAGCAGGATACGAATATTGCCTTTCTGCAGCTGCCCAAGGGCCAGGCCGCGGATCACCAGAGTGAGGGTCTGGCTGCCGGCGATACCGCCCATGCTCGCCACTATGGGCATCAGTACGGCCAGAGCCACCAGTTGCTCCAGGGTCGCCTGAAACAGGCCGATCACCCAGGCGGCGCTGAATGCGGTGACCAGGTTGATCCCCAGCCATACCGCGCGGCGGCGTGAACTGACCAGCACCGGGGCGAACATGTCGGCTTCGTCATCGAGACCGGCCATTTGCATCAGGGCACGGTCGGAGTCCTCGCGAATCAGGTCGACCACGTCGTCGACGGTGATCCGGCCGAGCACCCGGTTGTGCTCATCGACTACCGGCGCGGACAGCAGGTCGAAGTCCTGGAACAGCTGGGCAACTTCGTTACCCTTGCTGGTCACCGCGATGCCGGCGAGATCGCGGTTCATCAACTCGGCTACGGGGCGGTGCAAATCAGCGGTGACCAGGCTGCTCAGCCGCAGGCCACCCTGGTAATGGCCTTTGCGGTCGACCACCATCAGCATGTCGGTCTGTGGCGGCAGCTTTTCCAGCAGGCGCAGATAGCGCAGCACCGTGCTGACTTGTACATCGGCACGGATCTGGATGGCGTCGGCGTTCATCAAGCCGCCGGCGGAGTCCTCGGGGTAGGACAGCATCGACTCCAGCTGCTTACGCTGGCTAGCGCTGCTGGCGTACAGCAGTTTATTGCCCAGCTCGGCGGGCAGGGTCTGGATCAGGTCGACTCGGTCATCGAGTTCGAGGTGCTCGGCCGAGGCGATCAGGTCTTCAAGGTCGAGTTCGAGTGCCAGGGCGACGCGTATTGCATCGTGAAGATAGGTCAGGACTTTACCGGTCCGGTCGGTGTCGACCATGCTCCAGACGCTGCGGCGTTCTACGGGAGGCAGCGACTCGAGGAGACCAGCGATCTTGGCCGGGTGCATGCGCTGCAGAAGCTTGCCGACCCGCTTGAGCTTCTTCTGGTTCAGCGCATCGCGCACGGCTTCCAGATGGTTGACGCTGCTGTGTGCGTGTTCCTGTTCTGGCCTGGCGTGAGTCGTGTCCGTCGCATCGCCGGCCAGCTGACTGATCAGCTCGATACTGAGGTGGGGCAGGATGCGCACTTCGAGTGCGGGGTCGATTTGTTGCCAGAGCGCCATGCGCTGCTCGGCTTCAAGCCTCTCAAGCATGGCGGCGATCTTGGCCGGATGCATACGGCTGAGAAACTTTCGCGCACGTTTGTTCTTTCCGGCGCGCAGGGCCTGAATTATATGTTCGCTGTCAGTCAGCGTGTGGTTCTCGTCACTGAGACTTGGAGCCGGCTTGATCGGATTCATGGCCGCCAGAGTAACACCCGAGCCGGGACTATCGGGAGGCCAATCCCAAGCGGGGCCCCGGGCAGGCTGCACTCGCCTGCCCGGTTGCGCTCAAGCGCGTTGCGGCGCCGGCTGCTGCTGGGTAATGCAGTGGATGTTGCCGCCGCCGAGGAGGATCTCGCGGCCCGGCACCATCACCACGCGGTGCGCGGGGAACAGGCGCTGGAGGATGGCGCGGGCTTCCTCGTCCTTGGGGTCGTCGAAGCAGGGCGCGATGATGCCGCCGTTGACGATCAGGAAGTTGACGTAGGAGCCGGCCAGGCGCACCTCGGGGTTGCGCTCCTGGGTGCCGGCCACCAGGTCGACCCCGGCGCATTCCTCGGCGCTGGCATGCAGCGGGCCGGGGATCGGCATCTTGTGCACGATTAGCTGGCGGCCGCGGGCGTCGCGGGCGCCTTCGAGTACCTGCATTGCCGCCTGGCAGCGCGGGTAGTTGGGGTTCTGTGGGTCGTCGGTCCAGGCCAGCAGCACCTCGCCCGGGCGCACGTAGCAGCAGAAGTTGTCGACGTGACCGTCGGTCTCGTCGTTGAACAGGCCGTCCGGCAGCCAGATCACCTTGTCGATGGCCAGGTGGTCGCGCAGCAGCTGCTCGATCGCCTCGCGCCCCAGGTGCGGGTTGCGGTTGCGGTTGAGCAGGCACTCCTCGGTAGTGATCAGGGTGCCTTCGCTGTCGACGTGGATCGAGCCGCCCTCGAGGACGAAGCCCTCGGTGCGGTAGCGCGCGCAGCGTTCGATCTCGAGGATCTTGCTGGCCACCTGGTCGTCGCGGTTCCACGGGAAGTACAGGCCGCCATCGAAGCCGCCCCAGGCATTGAAGGTCCAGTCGACGCCGCGTATTTCTCCCTGGTCGTTGCTGACGAAGGTCGGGCCGGTGTCGCGGACCCAGGCGTCGTCGGTGCTGACTTCGACCAGGCGGATGGCCGCATGGTCAAGGCGGGCGCGGGCGTTCTCGTACTGGCCGGCGCTGACGCAGACGGTCACCGGCTCGAACGCGGCGATGGCCTTGGCCACCGCGGTAAAGGCGGCCTGCGCCGGCTTGCCGCCCAGGCGCCAGTTGTCCGGACGCTCGGGCCAGACCATCCAGGTCTGGCTATGGGCTTCCCACTCGGCCGGCATGCGGAAGCCGTCGGCGCGAGGAGTGCTGTGGAGTGTGGTCATTGCGTGTACCTGCAGGGGCAGATGGGGCGCGGCCTGGGCGGCCATCAGGCGCCCAGGCTGCGGCCAAGGGATGGGTCAGGATTCCAGGTAGCCGTCCAGGGTCTTGATCGGCCCGTAGAGGTTCGGCCGGCGGTCGCGGAAGCTGCCCCAGGCGCTGCGCGTGTGCTCCAGCTGATCGAGGTCGAAGCTGTGCACCAGCACGCCTTCCTCGGTCTGGTTCAGCTCTTCGACCTTGGCCCCGAACTGGTCGGCGATGAACGAGGAGCCGTAGAAGTTGATGTGGTAATCGCCCTGGTCTTCGCGGCCGATGCGGTTGCTCGCCACCAGCGGCATCAGGTTGGCGCCGGCATGGCCCTGCTGCACGCGCTGCCAGTGCTCGCGCGAGGTGATATTGGGGTCATGCGGCTCGCTGCCAATGGCCGTCGGGTAGAACAGAATCTCGGCGCCGAGCAAAGCCATGCTGCGCGCGCACTCGGGGAACCACTGATCCCAGCAGATGCCCACGCCGATCTTGGCGTAGCGGGTGTTCCACACCTTGAAGCCGGTGTCGCCCGGATTGAAGTAGTACTTCTCGTGGTAGCCGGGGCCATCCGGGATGTGGCTTTTGCGATAAATCCCGAGGTTGCTGCCGTCGGCGTCGATGATCGCGATGCTGTTGAAACGCGCCCGCCCGGCCAGCTCGAAGAAGCTGATCGGCAGCACCACCTCAAGTTCCTTGGCGACCTTCTGGAAGTGCGCAATGGCTTCGTTGGCCTCGACCGTGGTGGCCAGCTGCAGGTAGTCCGGGTTGGGCTTCTGGCAGAAGTACGGGGTCTCGAACAGTTCCTGGATCAGGATGATCTGCGCGCCCTGGGCCGCCGCCTGGCGTACCAGCTTCTCGGCGTTGGCGATGTTGGCGGCGCGATCCCAGGAACAAGCCATCTGGGTCGCGGCGACGGTGACGATGCGGGACATGGAACACCTCGTATAGGCAATGAGCGGTGGTCGTTACACGCTAGCAGACGACCGATGACGACGCCGTGTCGGCGGGCGGTTGCGTGACTTTATAATCGATAAAAATCCGTTTTAAAAGTTCATTCTGTCTATTTTGTTATTTATTTCGACAAAATGACGGATAAATATCTGTTTTTGGTCGCGGCTAGAGTGCTGCGCCGCGTTTTGGCAGATAGGGCGGCAGGTACAGGCCCAGGTAGGCGTCGAACACGCGCATGCCTTCTTCGGCCAGGCGCGGGGTAATGTTGCCGTGCAGCTGCACCGAGCGGGCATAGACGCGGTCGCCCAGTTCCATGGCCAGGGCGAACACATCGACATCGTCCGGCAGTGCCGGCAGCTCGAAATGCCGCTCGAACAGCACCTGCATCAGCCGGCCCAGCTCGATGTCGTGCTGGCGGTCGGCCTGGGTCACCTCGGTAAGCCCGTGCTGGGCCAGGATCAGTTGCCGGGCCGCGGGGTCGGCCGCGTAGATATCCAGCATGCGCTGCTCGACGATGCGTGATAAATCGCGCCAGTCGCGCAGTTCGGCATGGGTGATGGGCGCCTGCAAGCTGGCACGAAAGGCGGCGTGGATGTCGGCGGTCAGGCCTTCGAGCAGCGCCGGCACGCTGGCGAAGAAGTGGTAGACCGAGGACGCGGGAATGGCCGCGCGCTCGGCCACGCTGTAGATCGACAGATTGGCCACGCCCTGCTCGGCGAGCAGGGCGCGGGCGGCAGCGAGGATCACGGTAATCCGTGCCTGGCTGCTGGCGCGGGGTTTGCGGGCGGTGGCGCTACGCTGCATGGCAATCATCTCGGCAAGGGACGCGCTATTGGACGCCAGCCGGAGCTGTGCAGGCAAGTCGGCTGCAGCGCCTGCGGCCGCCGCCTAGGCTGGGATTCCGCCCGGGATTGCCTGCGGTGGGCTGCAAGGGTGCGCCGACCGGCCAGCGTTACAGCGACTGGGCGCCGTCACGAAAGCGCTGCCACACCCGGTCGCGGACCTGCACGTGCTTTTCCGCAAAGGCCTCCTGGGCATGCAGGCGGCGCTTGGTCTCGGCGTCCGGGTAGAGGCCGGGCTGGTTGCGCAGCGCCACGTCGAGGAACGCCTTGGCGTCGGCATTGCCGCTGGGGTAGAGGGTTTCCGTGGTGATCAGCGCGGCGACTTCGGGCTGCATCAGGTAGTCGATGAAGCGATGGGCCAGGTCGGCGCGGCGGGCGCTGCGCGGGATCACCAGATTGTCGATGAACAGCACCGAGCCCTCATCCGGGACCAGAAAACGCACCGGCTGGCCGGCATCGGCCGCCGCCAGGGCGTCGCCGACCCAGGCCATGGCAACACACAGGCGGCCATTGTTGAGGTCGTCGATATAGCGCTCGCTGTCGATGTAGCGCAAGTTCGGACGCAGGCCATCGAGCACACTGCTGGCGCGCTCGATGCGGCTCGGTGCGCTGCGAGTCAGGCTGCGACCTTGATAGTTGAGCAGCAACGACAGGGTTTCGTCCGGCGCATCCAGCACGCTGATGCCACAACTGGCCAGGCGCGTGCTCTGTTCGGCGTCGAACAGCAGGCTCCAGCTATTGGGTAGCGGGCCACCGAAGGCGGCTTCGGCCTGCGGGGTATTGATTGCCAGGCCAACTGCGCCCCACAGGTAAGGCACCGCGTAACGGTTGCTCGGATCGACCGCTGCGAGCTTGCTCAGCAGTAGTTTGTCCAGGTGCTTGCGGTTGGGCAGCAGGTTGAAATCCAGGGGTTGCAGCTGGTCGTCCTTGATCAGGCGCGGCAAGTCATTGTGCGAGGGGACAATGATGTCGATGGCCTCGCTGCCATCGAGCGCCGCCTGCATTTCCTCGGCACTGCTGAAGGTATGGTATTCGACGCGGATGCCGGTTGCGGCCTCGAAGTCCTTCAGCACTTGCGGGGCGATGTAGTCGTTCCAGTTGTAGACGCGCAGGCTGTCTCCGGCCTTCTCCAGTGGCTCCACTTGCGCAGAGTGGGCCAGTAACGGCACTAGGGTGAGCAGTAGCGAAGCGCAGAAGCGCAGCATGGGTGTCTCCTTGACGGTGCGTCCACGCCAGCCGGCGCGGCCATTGGATTGAGTACGGCGAGCATCCTCAGAGGAATGCGGCGCAACACTATGCCGCCACAGGCTTGCGCGCGCGGCTGATCAGGTTGTTGGCAGTTTCAGCTGGATAAAACGACGCCGGCTCAGGGCCGGCGTCGGGGCTTGCTTACACGGTGTGCAGGTACCAGTTGTACTCGAGGTCGGAGATCGAGTTCTCGAACTCGGCCAGCTCGCTTTCCTTGCAGGCGACGAAGATATCGATGTATTTCGGGTCGATATACCGCGCCAGGATCTCGCTGTCGTCCAGCTCGCGCAGGGCATCGCGCAGGTTGTTCGGCAGGCTTTGCTCGTTCTGCTCGTAGGAGTTGCCTTCCACCGGTGCCGTTGGCTCGACCTTGTTGGTCAGGCCGTGGTGGACGCCCGCCAGGACTGCCGCCAGCAGCAGGTAGGGGTTGGCATCCGCGCCTGCGACCCGGTGCTCGATGCGAACGGCATCGGCCGTGTCGTTCGGTACCCGCAGGGCAACGGTGCGGTTATCGATACCCCAGCAAGGCGAGTTGGGTACGTAGTACTGGGCGCCGAAACGGCGGTACGAGTTGACGTTCGGGCAGAGGAAGGCCATCGAAGCCGGCATGGTTTCCAGCACACCGCCAATGGCGTGGCGCAGGGCATCGTTCTGCTCGGGATCTTCGCAGGCAAAAATATTCTTGCCGTCCTTGTCGAGGATCGAGATGTGCACGTGCAGCCCGTTGCCCGCCTGGTTCGGGTACGGCTTGGCCATGAAGGTGGTGTCCATCTCATGGTCGTAGGCGATGTTCTTCACCAGGCGCTTGAGCAGCAGCGCATAGTCGCAGGCCTTGATCGGGTCGGCGACGTGGTGCAGGTTGACCTCGAACTGCGCCGGGGCACTTTCCTTGACGATGGCGTCGGCCGGGATACCTTGCTCTTTAGCGCCCTCGAGAATGTCTTGCAGGCATTCGGCATATTCGTCGAGGTCGTCGATCAGGTAGACCTGGGTCGAATGCGGACGCTTGCCTGACAGCGGCGAGAGCGGCGGCTGCGGTCGACCGTTCACATTGGCCTGATCGATCAGGTAGAACTCGAGTTCGAAAGCGGCACAAATAGTGAGGCCCAGTTCGTCGAACTTCGCGACCACCTGACGCAACACTTCCCGTGGGTCGGCAAAGAACGGCTCGCCTTCCATTTCGTGCATGGTCATCAACAGTTGCGCGGTAGGGCGCTTCTGCCAGGGTTCATTGCACAGGGTGTTGGGGATGGGATAGCAGATACGGTCGGCATCGCCGATATCCAGGCCCAGGCCAGTGCTTTCCACTGTCGAGCCATTGATATCCAGAGCGAACAAAGACGCCGGGAGGTTGATGCCGCGTTCGTAAACCTTGTGCAGGCTCGCACGCTCGATGCGCTTGCCGCGCACCACTCCATTCATATCTGCAATGAGAAGGTCGACGAACAGGACCTCAGGATGTTTCTTAAGGAACGCGTTCGCTTCGTTAAGCTGAACGGCACGCGGGGGTACCGACATGATGCAACACCTTTATTGTTAAAAATATCAATCATTGAACTGCGATAAGCTGAGTCAATCTTAAACCTAGAGCTCTGTCAAGGGTGGTTTATTTTGCTCTAAAAAAGAGCATTGTGGCCGTTTTTAGGGCGCTTCAGGGCAGTGAACCCCCCCTCGGAGCCATGACTGGCGCGGTGCTCATTGGGGTGTGTACAATTTTTTACATGGCTATTGTGTAAAAAAATGAACAAGGCTAAGCTCCGGTTCAACCCTCTAACAGCAATAAAACGGGTGTCTCATGTCGCACCTGCCGTTGATCGGCGTCACCGCCTGCTCCAAACAGGTTGGTCTGCATCTTCACCATATAACAGGTGATAAATACGTTCGTGCCATAGCTATCGGAGCCGGCGGCTTGCCGCTGATCATTCCGGCGCTGGGCGAACTGATCGATCAGCCGACCCTGCTCGATAATCTGCACGGTTTGCTGTTCACCGGCTCCCCGTCCAATATCGAGCCTCATCATTATAGCGGCTCGGCCAGCGAGGCCGGTACTGCGCACGATCCCGAACGCGATAGCACCACCTTGCCACTGATCCGCAAGGCGATTGCGGCAGGCGTCCCTGTGCTCGGCATCTGTCGCGGCTTTCAGGAGATGAACGTGGCCTTCGGTGGCACCCTGTACCAAAAGGTACATGAAGTCGCCGGCATGCTCGATCACCGCGAGCAGCCGGATGAGCCCCTCGATGTGCAATACGGCCCACGCCACCTGCTGCGGGTGCAGCCAGGTGGCATTCTCGCCGGCCTTGGCTTGCCGAGCGAAATTGCCGTCAATTCCATTCATGGTCAGGGCGTTGAGCGTCTGGCGCCTGGCCTTCGAGTCGAAGCGCTGGCGCCAGACGGGTTGATCGAATCCTTCTCCGTCGAAGGTGCGCCCAGTTTTGCGCTGGGGGTGCAATGGCACCCCGAATGGCAGGTAGGATCCAACCCGAATGATCTCGCCATCTTCCAGGCCTTTGGTGAGGCTTGCAGGAAGAGGGCGGGACTGTGCTGAGCCGACTATATATAAGTCGGCTCTAACCAACCCCGAGGTCTCTATGAGCAGCAAATTGGACCAGCTTTCGAGCTGGCTGAAAGAGCGCAAAATCACCGAAGTTGAATGCCTGATCAGCGACCTTACCGGCATTGCCCGGGGCAAGATTTCGCCGACCAACAAGTTCCTCGACGAGAAGGGCATGCGCCTTCCCGAGAGTGTGCTGCTGCAGACCGTGACCGGCGACTATGTCGAGGACGATATTTATTACGACCTGCTCGACGAAGCGGACATCGACATGTTCTGCCGTCCCGATGCCGATGCGGTGTTCCTGGTGCCGTGGGCCATCGAGCCGACCGCCATGGTCATCCACGATACGTTCGACAAGCAGGGCAACCCGATCGAGTTGTCGCCGCGCAACATTCTCAAGAATGTACTTAAGCTGTATGCCGATAAGGGCTGGAAGCCCATCGTGGCGCCGGAGATGGAGTTCTACCTGACCAAGCGTTGCAGCGACCCGGACTTCCCGCTGGAAGCGCCGATGGGCCGTTCCGGTCGCCCGGAAGTCGGTCGTCAGTCGTTCTCCATCGATGCGGCCAACGAATTTGACCCGCTGTTTGAAGATGTCTATGACTGGAGTGAAATCCAGGGGTTGGATCTCGATACCCTGATCCACGAAGACGGCCCGGCACAGATGGAAATCAACTTCCGGCATGGCGAGGCCTTGCACCTGGCCGACCAGATCACCGTGTTCAAGCGCACCATGCGCGAGGCGGCGCTCAAGCATGACGTGGCGGCGACCTTCATGGCCAAGCCGATCACCGACCAGCCGGGCAGTGCCATGCACATTCACCAGAGTGTGGTGGACATCAAAACCGGACAAAACCTGTTTTCCAATGCCGATGGCAGCATGAGCGAACTGTTTATGCAGCACATTGGTGGCTTGCAGAAATACATCCCCGAACTGCTGCCGCTGTTCGCGCCCAACGTCAATTCCTTCCGCCGCTTCCTGCCGGATACCTCGGCGCCGGTGAACGTCGAGTGGGGCGAAGAGAATCGCACGGTTGGCCTGCGCGTCCCTGAGGCCACGCCGCAGAACCGGCGGGTGGAAAACCGCCTGGCCGGTGCCGATGCCAACCCTTACCTGGTGCTGGCTGCCTCGCTGCTGTGCGGTTACATGGGCATGGTGGAACAGCTTGAACCTGGCGCGCCGGTCCAGGGCCGGGGTTATGAGCGGCGCAATCTGCGCCTGCCGATCACCATCGAGCACGCACTGGAGCGGATGGAGGCCTGCAAGGCGGCGGAAGAATACCTGGGTGCGAAATTCATCCGTGGTTACGTGGCGGTCAAGCGTGCCGAGCACGAAAACTACAAGCGGGTAATCAGTTCCTGGGAGCGCGAGTTCCTGCTGCTCTCGGTTTGAGCGAACGGGTGCCAGGGCGCGAGGCCCGCGGCACCCGCAGTTGGCGTACATTTTTGAGGTGGATATGACTAAGCAAGCAAGCAACCCGCAGACCCTTGAGTGGCAGGCCATGAGCCGTGACCACCACCTGGCGCCGTTCAGCGACTTCAAGCAGTTGGCGGAGAGCGGCCCGCGCATCATCACCAAGGCCGATGGCGTTTACCTGTGGGACAGCGAAGGCAACAAGATCCTCGACGGAATGGCTGGTCTCTGGTGCGTGGCCATCGGTTATGGCCGCGACGAGCTGGCCGATGCCGCCAGCAAGCAGATGAAAGAGCTGCCTTTCTACAACCTGTTCTTCCAGACCGCCCATCCGCCGGTACTGGAATTGGCCAAGACCCTCGCCGAGATCTCCCCCGCCGGCATGAACCATGTGTTCTTCACCGGCTCCGGCTCCGAAGGCAATGACACCATGCTGCGCATGGTCCGTCATTACTGGGCGATCAAGGGCCAGCCGCAGAAGAAGGTCATCATCAGCCGCATCAACGGTTATCACGGTTCCACCGTGGCCGGCGCCAGTCTCGGCGGCATGAAGTTCATGCACGAGCAGGGCGATTTGCCGATTCCAGGCATCGAGCACATTGCCCAACCCTATTGGTTCGGCGAAGGCGGTGACATGAGCCCGGAGGAGTTCGGTATCTGGGCTGCCGACCAGCTGGAGAAAAAGATTCTCGAAGTCGGCGAGGAAAATGTCGCCGCCTTTATCGCCGAGCCAATCCAAGGCGCCGGCGGGGTGATCGTGCCGCCGGACAGTTACTGGCCGCGCATCCGCGAGATTCTCGCCAAATACGACATCCTGTTCGTCGCCGATGAGGTGATCTGCGGGTTCGGTCGCACCGGCGAATGGTTCGGCAGCGACTTCTACGGCCTGCAACCGGACCTGATGACCATCGCCAAGGGGCTGACTTCCGGTTACATCCCAATGGGCGGCCTGATCGTGCGCGACGAAGTCGTCGAGGTACTCAACCAGGGTGGCGATTTCAACCACGGCTTCACCTATTCCGGGCATCCGGTGGCGGCGGCGGTGGCGCTGGAAAACATCCGCATCCTGCGCGAAGAAAAAATCATTGAGCGGGTCAAGGCAGAAACGGCACCGTATTTGCAAAAGCGTCTACGTGAGTTGGCCGATCATCCGTTGGTGGGTGAAGTGCGCGGTGTCGGCATGCTTGGGGCGATCGAGCTGGTGAAGAACAAGGCCACCCGTGAGCGCTATCCGAGCGAGTCGGGGGCAGGCATGATTTGCCGTGGTCATTGTTTCGACAATGGTCTGATCATGCGTGCCGTGGGCGACACCATGATCATTTCGCCGCCGCTGGTCATCAGCAAGGCCGAGATCGACGAACTGGTAGACAAGGCACGTAAGTGTCTCGACTTGACCGCCGCGGAACTTGCCGGCTGAAACACGCCGCTCGTTACAGCGTTCAGCGGGCTACGCTGAACGCTGTAACGAGTGACGCAAGCTTGCCAGGCTGGGCCAGTGCGTTGGTTCGGCTCACCGGAAAGTGGGGCAGCCAGGCTGCGCATTTTCCGGGAACATTTTTACAACAACAGGAGCTGTACGCATGAAGATATTCGGCAAAACCCTTCTCGCGTTGTCCCTCGCCGGGGCGGTCGCGGGTGCCGCGCAAGCTGAGGAAAAAGTGCTGCACGTCTACAACTGGTCGGATTACATCGCCGAAGACACCCTGGAAAATTTCCAGAAAGAAACCGGTATCAAGGTGGTCTACGACGTCTTCGACAGCAATGAAACCCTGGAGGCCAAGCTGCTTTCCGGCGGTTCGGGCTATGACGTGGTAGTGCCGTCCAACCAGTTCCTGGCCAAGCAGATCAAGGCCGGGGTGTTCCAGAAACTCGACAAGTCCAAGTTGCCGAACTGGAAGCACCTCAACCCGGACCTGATGACGGCCCTGGAAAATGCCGACCCGGGTAACCAATACGCCTTCCCCTACCTGTGGGGTACTACCGGCATCGGTTATAACCCGGAGAAGGTCAAGGCGGCGCTGGGTATCGACAAGATCGACTCCTGGGATGTGCTGTTCAAGCCGGAAAATATGGAGAAGCTCAAGTCCTGCGGCATCTCCATGCTCGATGCGCCGGATGAGGTCTATGCTGCCGCGCTGCACTATCAGGGCCTGAACCCGAACCCGACCAGCGTCGATGATGTGAAGAAGGCCGAAGAGCTGCTGATGCAGGTGCGTCCTTACATCACCTACTTCCACTCATCCAAGTACATCTCCGACCTGGCCAACGGCAACATCTGCGTGGCACTGGGCTGGTCCGGCGATGTGTTCCAGGCTCAGGCGCGTGCCGAGGAAGCGAAGAACGATGTCCCGGTCGCCTATGCGATTCCGAAAGAGGGTGCTGCCTCGTTCTTCGACATGATGGCCATCCCGGCCGATGCCAAGAACCTCGACGAGGCGTACGCCTTCCTCAATTACATCCTGACCCCGGAAGTGATCGCGCCGATCTCCGACTATGTCGCCTACCCGAACGGCAACGCCACCGCCACGCCACTGGTATCCGAGGAGATCCGCAACAACCCGGGCATCTACCCGACCGCAGAAGCTTCGAAGAAGCTGTACACCTTCAAGGAGCTGAACCCGAAGGTACAACGTGCCGTAACCCGCAGCTGGACACGGGTGAAATCAGGCCGCTGATCGTAGGCCCAGCGAGGTGGTGAATGCAGGCGATCTGCTGAACCACCCGATTGCTGGCGGGGCATCCCGCCAGCAATCCTGATAATAAAAAAGGAAGCCCATATGCATCGTTCAACCCAGCTGGCCGGCCTCGTGCCCGTGCCATTCGCCATCCTGTTGCCTGCTGTTAGCCCGGCAAGCCTCAAGAGCGGGGCAGAACACACTGTCCGCTTGGTGTTGAGCCGTTGAACCACAGGAATTTGACCACTAACGAGGCCTCCCCTTTGCGGGGCGCCGGAGTTGAAGAGGACACGGCTGTGCGAAATGCCTCCGTCAGCGCCCCGGCGCTTGCCCTGCTGGCCAAGGCCCAGGCGACGATAGTTCAGCGACGCACGGCCAACCGCGACAAGCAGGCAGCGGCCTGCACGAGTCATTCAGTGAGCCCCGCGATAAGTGTCGGGGCCAGCGGTTACCTTGGCTACGCTAAGTCACATGACTGTGGCCCGTATCGATCGATCAGGGCGTAGCCAGAGACGCGGCGGTGTAGCCGCTGCGAGCAGTTTTGGACAGGTTGTTTCACTCGGCGGAGTTGCCGATCACAATACAAAGGCCAATGACCCGAAGCTGGAACAGGGTCGACTAAGGCCACAATTTCAAACGTCCGGCCGTCGGGGTTGGGCGCTACTTTTGCGGGAGTTTTGGTAATGGCAGTTGCTTCCAGTGCCTATAAAAAGGTTATTGAGGGAGATCAACAACCCAAAGAGGTGTTGGTCAAAATCGATCGTGTGACGAAGAAGTTCGATGAAACCATCGCTGTCGACGACGTCTCTCTGACCATCAACAAAGGCGAAATCTTTGCCCTGCTCGGCGGCTCGGGTTCGGGGAAGTCGACCCTGCTGCGCATGCTCGCCGGCTTTGAACGGCCGACCCAGGGGCGCATCTACCTGGATGGAGAAGACATCACCGATCTGCCGCCCTACGAGCGGCCGATCAACATGATGTTCCAGTCCTACGCGCTGTTCCCGCACATGAGTGTGGCGGACAACATCGCCTTCGGCCTCAAGCAGGACAAGATGTCCCGGGCCGAGATCGAGGCGCGGGTCGAGGAAATGCTCAAGCTGGTGCAGATGACCCAGTACGCCAAGCGCAAGCCGCACCAGTTGTCCGGCGGCCAGCGTCAGCGCGTGGCCTTGGCCCGCTCCCTGGCCAAGAGTCCGAAACTGCTGTTGCTCGACGAGCCGATGGGCGCACTGGACAAGAAACTGCGCTCGCAAATGCAACTGGAGCTGGTGGAGATCATCGAGCGGGTCGGCGTGACCTGCGTGATGGTGACCCACGACCAGGAAGAGGCCATGACCATGGCCCAGCGCATCGCCATCATGCACCTGGGCTGGATCGCCCAGATCGGCAGCCCGATCGACATCTATGAAACCCCGACCAGCCGCCTGGTCTGCGAGTTCATTGGCAACGTCAACCTGTTCGATGGCCAGGTGGTCGAGGACATGGAGGGCCATGCGCTGATCGACAGCCCGGACTTGGAGCGCAACATCTTCGTCGGTCATGGTGTCAGCACCTCGGTGCAGGACAAGAGCATCACCTACGCGATTCGCCCGGAGAAGCTGCTGGTCACCACCGAACAGCCGAGCTGCGAGTACAACTGGTCGCGCGGCACTGTGCACGACATCGCCTATCTGGGCGGCCATTCGGTGTTCCACGTGCAGCTGCCGAGCGGCAAGATCGTTCAATCCTTCGTCGCCAATGCCGAGCGTCGCGGCGCGCGGCCGACCTGGGATGACCAGGTCTTCGTCTGGTGGGAGGATGACAGCGGGGTGGCATTGCGCTCATGAATATTTCCCGAAGCATCAGCCGGCGTATGCCCACAGGGAGGCACTTCGTTATCGGAGTGCCCTTCATCTGGTTGTTCCTGTTCTTCCTGCTGCCCTTCATCATCGTCTTGAAGATCAGCTTTGCCGAAGCCGACGTGGCCATTCCACCCTATACGGAGATTTACAACTGGGCGGAACAGCAACTGTCGATTGTCCTCAACCTGAGTAACTACATCTTCCTCAGCGAGGACGATCTGTACCTGGCCGCCTACCTCGGCTCAATAAAGATGGCCTTTATCAGTACCGCCTTGTGCGTGCTGATCGGTTATCCGATGGCTTATGCCATCGCCCGGGCTGACAAGGACATGCAGATGGTGTTTCTGTTGCTGATCATGATGCCGACCTGGACGGCGATTCTGATCCGCGTCTATGCCTGGATGGGCATCCTCAGCAGTAATGGCCTGCTCAACAGCTTGCTGCTGAGTATCGGGGTAATCGACTCGCCGCTGCGCATTCTCAACACCAACCTCGCGGTGTATATCGGCATCGTCTACTCCTACCTGCCGTTCATGGTGTTGCCGCTCTATGCCAACCTGGTGAAGCACGACCAGAGTCTGCTGGAGGCCGCCTCCGACCTGGGCTCGAGCAACATCAACAGCTTCTGGAGAATCACCGTGCCGTTGTCGAAGAACGGCATCATCGCCGGCTGCATGCTGGTGTTCATTCCGGCGGTCGGGGAGTTCGTCATCCCAGAGCTGCTCGGCGGTCCGGAGACACTGATGATCGGCAAGGTGCTCTGGCAGGAGTTCTTCAATAATCGCGACTGGCCCGTGGCCTCGGCCTTGGCGGTGGTGATGCTGGCGGTTCTGATCATTCCGATCATTCTGTTCAACCGCAGCCAAGCTAAAGAAATGGAGGGCCGGGCATGAAGCGTTTCAGTTTCTCCACCCTGATGTTGTGGGCAGGCTTCCTGTTTATCTACTTGCCGATGCTGATCCTGGTGATCTATTCGTTCAACGGTTCGCGCCTGGTCACGGTGTGGGGCGGCTGGTCGGTGAAGTGGTACGTCGGTCTGCTCGACAACACCCAACTGATGGGCGCGGTGATGCGCTCCCTGGAAATCGCCTGCTACACCGCGATTGCCGCAGTTATCCTCGGCACCATGGCGGCCTTCGTCCTGACGCGGGTAACCCGCTTCAAGGGCCGCACCGTGTTCGGCGGGCTGGTCACGGCACCCCTGGTGATGCCGGAAGTGATCACCGGTCTGTCGCTGCTCCTGCTGTTCGTGGCCATGGCCCAGTTGATCGGCTGGCCGAGCGAGCGCGGCATCGTGACTATCTGGATCGCCCACACTACCTTCTGTACCGCCTATGTCTCGGTGGTGGTGTCCTCGCGTCTGCGTGAACTGGATCTGTCGATCGAGGAGGCGGCCATGGACCTGGGCGCCAAGCCCTTGAAGGTGTTCTTCATGATCACCATCCCGATGATCGCGCCGTCCCTGGCGGCCGGCGGCATGATGTCCTTCGCCCTGTCGCTGGACGACCTGGTGCTGGCCAGCTTCGTCTCCGGACCCGGCGCCACGACCCTGCCGATGGAGGTGTTCTCCGCCGTGCGCCTGGGGGTGAAACCGGAAATCAACGCGATCGCCAGCTTGATCCTGTTGTCGGTGTCGCTGATGACCTTCATGGTCTGGTTCATCGCCCGTCGCGCCGAGGTCGCGCGCAAGAAAGCAGTACAGCAAGCCATGGATGAAACCGCTGGCGTTCGGGACCAAGTGGGCCCGGACAGCCGCCGCGATCCTTCGCAGGTGCATGCGCCCGCCTAGGCAGTTGTATGGGTAAACAAACAAGGGTCACTGCGGTGACCCTTTTTTGTGGGGATTTTGCGCACGACTCCTGCGCAGGGAGGCTTCGGCGCAGTTGTTGGCTCACTCGAGGCTCCTGCCTTCGCCGGCTTCCTCATGGGGCACCTGGTCGTGGATGGGCGTGAAGGAGGGGATGTCTTGTCCATCATGAGTGACGACAATGATTGCCGTCTCGAACTTGCGCGCCGTGTCGTTGAGGATGCGCATGACCGCCATGGCGCGCGTGCCATCAATCCGCCATGGAGCAGCACCAACGCCGTCAGTTAAAGCTTCTCTTCCATTCGGTCCACTACACTGCGGCGATGCGGGTAGCGTCTTTGCCGCTCGGCCGTTTCGGCGGCGAAGATCATCGTGTCCTGGTCAGGTGCTGCGTGGGGGTACCTGTCTCCCTGCCGGCGCGGGTTCAGGCGCGCGGATCATGGGGTTTTTGCCGGCAAGTCCCCTCGCGGGTCGAATAATAGGGCTCCCAATTGCGTGGCCCGCACTGCGACGCGGCTTCGCCGACAATCGGGTGAAGATTCCACGCTGAGTCCATATAAATGGAACATTTGCCCGGCTGGCAGCGTTAAATCCGTAACGCAGCGTGCAGGGGCCGATGTCTTGGGCAGAAAAGTTGATATGCACGATTCGGAAGAACAGTTGATCAAGCAGGCTCAAGCAGGCAATCGGCATGCCTTCGGCTCGCTGATGCAGCGCAACCAGGCGCGCGTATTCCAGTTTGTCCGGCGTCTGTGCGCAGGCGGCGACGAGGCCCTGGACATCACCCAAGACACCTTCCTCAAGGCATATCTGGCCTTGGACAAATGGCGGCCCGAGGCACGCTTTCAGACCTGGTTGTTGCAAATCGCCCGCAACACCACCCTGGATGCGTTGCGTCAGCGGCGGCGCCAGCCATGCGAAGCCCTCGAGGACGCCAGTCAACTACTCAGCCCTGTGGCTTCTCCGGAACAACAGTTAGCTGGCTCGCAGCGCATTGCCCTGTTGGAGCGCCTGCTTGCCCGGCTGCCGCTGGAGCACCGCGAAATCTTGCTGCTGCGTGAAGTCGAGGGCCTGTCTTATGCTGAGCTGGCAACCACCTTGGGAATCCAGCAAGGAACGGTCAAGTCGCGGCTGGCCCGGGCCCGCGAGGCCATGCTGAGCAGTTATCGACACGCGAGCGGAGGGCAACTAAATGACTGAGCACCCGGATATGGAGGCGCTGTCCGCCTACCTCGATGGCGAGTCTGATCCACTGGCAAGCCGCTTTATCGCCACGCATTTGGCCGTCTGCCCCAGTTGCGCCACGGTTGTTCGCGACTTGCAGGCAATCAGCCAAGGCTTGCGTGCGCTGGTGCCAGAGCAACCGCCGGTCGATCTAACCGCGCGCGTCAGCGTCTTGCTCGAGAGCCCGCGCCTGAGCCCCCGCCGATCGGCCAGATGGCGTAATCGGCTGCCGGTCGCAGCGGGGGCGGCGGCATCGGTACTGTTTGGCGTGCTGATCGGCTCCGCCTTACCCCCGGAACCGCCGGCGTCCGCTTCGCTGAGCCTGAATGCCCTGGCCGTGCTGGGGAGCGCCCCGCCCGGCGCGCTTTGTGCTCGCCCTGAATCCTGCTACCTGAAGGTAACCCTGAAATGACGCACGCCTCCCTTCGTACCGCACTGGTCTTTTCGTTACTGGTCAATGTCGGCGTACTCGCCGCCGCAGGCTGGCAAATGCTCCCGCGTGATGGTCTGCCGATGCCCTCAGGGGCGCCTACCAGCCTGTCCCGTCACCTCCAGTTGAGTGCCGATCAACTGCAACGCTGGCATGACGCCGAGGTGCTGTTCTTCACCCAGTTGCACGCCTCCGGCGGCGCCATCAAAGAGCACCGTGACCGGCTGATCGAGGCGATCTTCGGAGATACCCCAGACCCTGAATTGATCGAGCGCGAGCGGGTCGCGATCGCCCGCCTGCAAGACGCACAGCAGCAACAGGTTATCGAGCAGCTTCTGCTCGAACGGACCATTCTGACTTCCGAACAACGTCAACGGCTGGCGCAACTGCTCACGCAGCAGCCGGTCGGGCCATCCGGTTTCGAAAGCCTGCACCGTGAATAGGCGCAAAAGATGGAACAAAAAACTCCCGGGCGACGTTCAAGTAAATGAAATCAGTCGCTGAGATCGGCGACCATCATTTACTGCATTGACGGAGTCCCACCATGAACCTGCCCCCCCGTACAGCCATTCTCGCCCTGATCCTGGGCGCTTCCTCTCTGAGCTTTGCCCACGCCAGCCTGGCTAGCGAAGCCGCGCACCAGCACGGAGCCTCCACGCATGAGCTGCAACTGAACGCTGGCGAAAAATGGGCTACCGATGCGCCGTTGCGCAAGGCCATGGGGGCGCTGAATGGCGCCATGCAGACGTCATTGCCGGCCATCCATGACAACCAGCTGGGCGATGCGCAGTACGACCAACTGGCCGCTCGGATCAATGATGAAGTGGCCTATATGGTCAAGCATTGCAAGCTGGCACCCGAGGCCGACGCACAACTGCACCTGGTTATCGCCGAGCTGTTGGCCGGTGCCGACAGCATGGCCGGCAAGACTCCCGACGAGGCCCGTCGAAATGGGGCGGTCAAAGTCCTTGGTGCATTGCAAACCTATGCCACGTACTTCGCCGATACCTCCTTCGACACCATCGAGCATTGAGCTGATTCTGATGCAGGTTGCACCAATGCCTGACTGGGCATGGCCGACGGAGGGTCACCGCAGTGACCCTCTGTCGTGTAGTTGGCGATGCTCGGCAGCTGCTCGCTTTCCAGGTCGGCGATGCACCCAACGATTTTAACTGTACATCCATACAGATTAAGGTTGCCTGAACCCGCGCCACTGCGCATGCTGTGTGCCATCGCGACAAGGAATCAATGATGGCGGCCATGCAGCTCTTCCTCTGTGAGAAACCCTCCCAGGCCAAAGACATCGCCAAGGTGCTCGGCGCCAACCGGCGTGGCGATGGCTGCTGGCTGGGCAGCAACCTGACGGTGACCTGGTGCATTGGCCACCTGCTGGAAACCGCCCCGCCGGATGCCTACGATGCCCGCTACAAACGCTGGGTGCTGAGTGACCTGCCAATCATCCCCGAGCGCTGGAAGATGCTGGTCAAGCCCAAGACCTCCGGCCAGTTCAAGGTGGTCAAGCGCCTGCTCGGCGAAGCCGGCGAGCTGGTCATCGCCACCGACGCCGACCGCGAGGGCGAGATGATCGCCCGCGAGCTGGTCGAGCATTGCCGCTATCGCGGGCCGATCCGGCGCCTCTGGCTGTCGGCCCTGGACGACGCCTCGATCCGCAAGGCCCTGGCCGCGCTCAAGCCCGGCGCCGAGACCTTCAGCCTCTACCATTCGGCGCTGGGCCGCTCGCGCGCCGACTGGCTGATCGGCATGAACATGAGCCGGCTGTTCACCCTGCTCGGCCAGCAGTCCGGTTATCAGGGCGTGCTGCCGGTGGGCCGGGTACAGACCCCGACCCTGCGCCTGGTGGTCGATCGCGACCGCAGCATCGCCGATTTCGTGCCGCTGCCGTACTGGGCCATCGAGGTGCCGCTGCTGGCCGACGACACCACGTTCAGCGCCCAGTGGCGAGCCGCGGCGGATGTCTGTGACGAGCAGGGCCGTTGTTTGCATCAGGCGCTGGCGCAGGAGGCGGCGATCGCCATGGGTAATGCGGGCAGTGCACGGGTGGTGAAACTGCGCACCGAGCGCATGCGCGAAGCGCCGCCGCTGTTGTTCGATCTGGGCACCCTGCAGGAAGTCTGCTCCAAGAAGCTTGGCCTCGGCGCCCAGGAAACCCTGGATATCGCCCAGGCGCTCTACGAAACCCACAAGGTAATCACCTACCCGCGCAGCGACTGTGGCTACCTGCCGCTCAGCCAGCACGCCGAGGCGCCGGCCATCCTCGCTGCGCTGGGCCGGGCCGATTCAGGCCTGGCCGGCCTGCTCGAGCACTTGGACCCGCAACGCCGCTCGCGGGCCTGGAACGATGCCAAGGTCAGCGCCCACCACGGCATCATCCCGACCGCCGCCGCGCTGAACCTGGAGCGCCTGGTCGGCAAGCAACGGGCGGTCTATACCCTGATCCGCGCCCGCTACCTGGCGCAGTTCCTGCCCAGCCACGAATACGACCGCACCCAGGCGGATTTCGACTGCGCCGGCCAGGCCCTGCGCGCGGTCGGCAAGGTCATTGTCGAACCTGGCTGGCGCCGTGCCTTGCCCGAAGCCCTGGCACCCGCCAAAGGCCGCGAAGCGCCAGTCGCACAAGCACTGCCGGCCCTGCGCCAAGGGCAGGACTGCGCAGTGCTGGGCGTGACCCTCAAGGACCTCTGGACCCAGCCGCCGAAACCCTTCACCGAGGGCGACCTGATCAAGGCGATGAAGAACGTCGCCAAGCTGGTCGAGGACCCGCGGCTCAAGCAGAAACTCAAGGACACCACCGGCATCGGCACCGAAGCGACCCGCGCCGGCATCATCCAGGGCCTGCTCGACCGCGGCTACCTGCTCAAACAGGGCAAGGCACTGGCGGCGACTCCGGCCGCCTTCAGCCTGATCGATGCTGTCCCCCGCGCCATCGCCGACCCCGGCACCACGGCAATCTGGGAGCAGGCGCTGGACATGGTCCAGAGCGGCGAGATGAGTCTGGACGACTTCGTCGCCAAACAGTCGGCCTGGATGAGCAAGCAGGTGCAACGCTGCGCCGGCCTGCGCCTGACCATCAGCGGCCCCGCCAGCCCGGCCGCTGCCGCGCCCTGGAAAGGCAAACGCAAGACCGGCAAGCGCAAGGCGACGGCGAGTAAGCGGGTAGGCAAGCCGGTTGCGCGAGGGTGAGCGGGACATCCAGGCTGCATCGCTTAATCACGCAAGCCACGACTGCTGGGCCAGATTAAACGCCTTGGCGCGTCGGCGGCTGAAAGCGCGCGCCTTCACGTAGACGACCGCCTGGGGATGGCCCGAAGTAGTCATGTGTTACTTCGACCCTTGCCGAGGTTAAAAGCGCAACAACAAGCCATTGCCCGCGCCTTTGCGTCTTTCTGGCTGCCGACAACCCCTCTTCACGACTGTTTCCCTCGCTCTGCCCGCAGGCCGAATGTGCAACTGAGGGAAACCAGTTGCTCAACCGCGTGCGCTTCTGGTTTGAGGTCAATCTGGGCGTGCGCCTGTGTGATCTGCTGCTCCGCGCCAAGGCCCTTGGTGTCAGCGTGGCCGGTTTGCCGCGGGATTTGGTAGCAGCAGAGCTTTCGCCACCTGCACGATGAGGTGCGTAGCCTGCAGCTTTGCCGTGTTGTCGCCGTTCTATCCCGTTTTCCGGTTTCGGCAGGGCGACCGTGCTAGCTGCTGACGCGAAAGCGCCGGCTCAGGCTGTTCAACCGTTCGGCCAACGTGCTGAGCTGCTGACCATCACTGCTGAGCTTTTGCGCATCGCTGAGATTCTGCTCGGCCACTTGCTGCACGCTGTTGAGGTGCTGGCTGACTTCCGCACTGGTCGCCGCCTGCTGGTGGGTGGCAGCTGCAATCAGTTCGTTCATCTGGGTGATGGCGTTGATGTCCTGCGCCACTGCGCCGAGCAGTTCGGCGGTGGCCTGACTGTCCTTCACGCAATTGCGCACGCTGTCGCGGCTTTCCTGCATGGCAGAAGCGGCTTGCCGGCTACCCTGTTGCAGGCTGCTGATGATCTGCTGGATTTCGGCGGTGGACAGCGCGGTTTTCTGCGCCAGGTTGCGCACCTCATCGGCGACTACGGCAAAGCCACGGCCCTGATCGCCTGCACGGGCAGCTTCGATGGCGGCGTTGAGGGCCAGCAGGTTGGTTTGTTCGGCAATCGAGCGGATCACCTCCAGCACCTTGCCGATCTGTTCGGATTGATTGGCCAGCGCTTGTACTTCACTTTCGGTGACGTCGATCTGCGTGGCCAGCTTGCCGATCTCGCTGCGCACATGGTTGACCGAGCGGCTGCCCTCGGAGGCCTGCTGGTTAGCCGTTTGCGCCGCACTCGCGGCCCCGTCTGCATGCCCAGCGACTTCATCGATGGCATTGCTCATCTGCTGCATGGCCGAACTCATGTAGGCAATTTCACCCTGCTGGCGGTCTGCACCGCTGCTTAGATGACCGGTGGCCTGCACCAGGTTGTCGCCCATTTGCTGCAGCCCCTGGGTGTCCTTGATCACATCGCTGACCAGCTCATCGAGGGTGTTGAGAAAGCGGTTGAAGCCTTTGCTGACCTCGCCCTGTGCGCTGCTGCGGTAGCTAAGATCAATCGTATCGTCGTGTTTGGTGAGTTGTTCGGCGGCCTGCATCAACGCCGCGCCTTCGACTGCTTCGGCATGAGTCTGTCGGGCCAGGTAGATCAGGATCGCGCTTTCCATCACGACATAGAACGCATGCAGGAAGATGATCGGCCAGCTGCCATCGTTCACCACAACCACCTCAACACCCTGCGATTGCAGGGCGAAGAAACTCAGGTGATGCACTGCAATCACCGTGGCGGCCACCACGATGGGCAGCCAATCGCGGTAATACACCAGAAATGCCAGCAGCACGAAGATGCCAAAGTGCATTTCCAGCATGCCGCCAGCCTGGTTGATGTGCAGCGCCGACATCACCATAAAGGCCGCGCCAATCGCGCAACGCAGCAGACGCCTGCCGGCGATCAGCTGATGCAGCACACTCATCACCGCCACCGTACCGCCGCCGACCAGCAGTGCCTGGCCCCAGGTGCCTTGCCAAGCCGCGAGGCCCAGCGAGTAGAGGAACATCAGCCAGAGCACGCCCAGCATGATGCGATCCGCTTTGCGGTAGTGCTGTTCAAGGGGAGAAAGACTGTCAGGCATGTCGAGGCACTCGGTTAATGGCGTTGTACTCACTGCTGAGTATGGCGGCCATCCGTGGGCTCGCAGAGTATTTTCTGGTACCTAAGTTATACAAGATAATTACTTTGTACAACTGTCGTTAAATTATTGTGGGTTGTTGCTGGGCCGCAGACAGCCGGTTGCAGGGAGTGACCGCGATAGGCTGAATCTAGCCTTCCAAGCGGGCCGGGCAGGGGTTCTCTAGTGTGCTTCTACCGGAAGTGAGGTGCGGTAGTTCCCCCGGCGGCGTGTGCCCGCTGGTTTGAATTTGAAATAGTCAGTTGCTCTGCCAGTCGCAGAAGCAGCCTAGCGCCAGGGTGTTGCTGGCATTGACCGGGCGCCCAGCGCTCAGGGCCTCGAGGATGGGCTCGATGAAGCTGTTACTGGAGGTACAGGTGACCCCTTCGCTGTAGGGGCCGAAATAGGCCAGCTGACCCTGCTTGTCCCAGATCGCCACTGCGGGGCTGGCCGGTATGCCCGCGCTGCCGGGGAGCGCGGCCAGGGCTTGAATGGCGCTCAGGCTGGCCGGTAACTGACCCTTGCTGCCAGGTTTCTGCACGGCATGGAAGCTCACGCCCAAGGGGCCGAAGTGCTTGATCAGTTCGCCCAGGTGTTGCTGATTGCCGATGTTGCACGGGCAGGCCGGATCCCAGAAATGCACCAGGCGAATCGGCCCGGGGCCGGCCAGTTCGGCGGGCAGGCGCAGCTGCTCACCATAGAACAAGGCGGCCTGCTCGCTGAAACTGCGCAGGTAGCGTGCTTCATACCACCAATAGGCGGCGAACATGGCAGCGGCCCAGAGCAGGATCAGCAGGCTGGCGAGTAGGGTCTTGCGGTTGGGGCTGGACATGGCACATTCGGCAGGTGAAAGGACGCATAGCTTGCCATGGCCTGCCGGGCAGCAGAATATCTTTAACAGTCCGCCGCTTGCTGGAAAACGGCGAATGCCTTTGCGAGTACGGCCTACGCGCCCCCGCGTTATTCAACGGCCTGCTGTATCTGTTCCGCGGGAAGCCCGCCTGATTTGATGGAAAGTTTTATGCCAGACCGTTTTAAGCCCGCAGACCTGGTCGCCAGTCTGCGACCCTTGGCCGCCGCGACCATGGCTTTGCCACACGAGCAGGCGTACCGGCGTTTCTACGGCTTCGGGCAGTTGCCGACCGAGGGCAGCCTGCTCGGCTATTTTCAGGTCGGCGCATACCGAATTGCCGCTCAGGTCTGGTTGCCGCCGGCTCCGCGCGCCACCTTGCTGTTAATCCATGGCTATTACGACCACAGCGGCCTGTATCGCCATGTGATCGAGTGGGCGCTTGGCCTTGGCTTTGCCGTGTTGGCGATCGACCTGCCAGGGCACGGTCTGTCCAGCGGCGCGCGCGCCAGCATCGGCGACTTTTCCGAGTATCAACTGGTGCTGCAGGGTGCGCTGGAGCAGGCCGCCGCCCTTGACCTGCCGCAGCCCTGGCACCTGTGCGGGCAAAGTACCGGCGGCGCGATCCTGATCGACTATCTGTTGACCGGCAAACCCGGGCCCGAAGTGGGCGAGGCGATTCTGCTGGCGCCGCTGGTGCGGCCGCGGGCCTGGGCCTGGTCGCAGTTGAGCTATCGACTGCTGAAGCCCTTCATCCGCGAGATTCCACGGCGCTTCAGCGACAATTCGAGCGATCCCGAGTTTATCGACTTCGTGCACAATCGCGATCCGTTGCAGTCGCGCAGCCTGCCAACCGCCTGGGTTGGCGCCTTGAGCCAATGGGTGCCGCGGATCGAGGGGGCGCCACGCAGCGCGCGCAGCCCGCTGATCATCCAGGGCGAAGCGGACATGACCGTGGACTGGCAGCACAACCTGAGGCTATTGCAGGACAAGTTCGCCGCGCCGGAGATCCTGCGCCTGGCCGAGGCGCGCCATCACCTGGCCAACGAGTCGGCAGCACTGCGCCAGCGCTATTTCGATTTTCTGCGCGAGCGTTTGGCCTGAGCGGCTGGGGGGCAACTTAGGCTGGGCGAAGCCCAGCGCAGGCTATTCAGCTGCGCTGTCAGATCCCCCGGGGTGCCGGCGCCAGGTCGGCGCTGCTCTGGCCGACGGCCAGGCCGGCGCGGATGGCTGCCAGGGCGGCCTGATAGTAGGCCTGACCTGCTGTCGATTGGGCGAAGCTGACGAATTCTTCCAGCTCCGGATCGGACAGTTCGCGGTAGACGTGCAGCAGGGTGTTGTCCAGGTCCGCGCCGATCTGCTCCATCAGGCGCTGGCGCTGGGTGTTGAGCAAACCCTGGGCGCTATCGCCACCGAACAGGCCGGGGAGCATCTGGCTGAGGCTATCGGCCGCGACCCCGGCGAGGGCCAGGCTGACTTCGGCGCCGGCCTCCTTGGCCGGCAGCGCCTGGGCCAGGTGGCGGATCAGCAGGCGACGGGTGGCGGCGGCTTCGATGCGCGGCAAGCCTTTTTCATAGAGTGCCAGCTGGTCGCGGCGGGTGGCGAGTTGTTCGGCGGCGATCACCTTGCGACCCAGTTCCGACTGGAAAAACTGCAGGGCCGGTAGCGGGTCGGTGAGGTTTCGCCGCAGGCTTTGCTGCGCGCGTTGATCGATGGCCAGCGGGGCGAAGCGCTGGTTGCTGTTGTTCACCAGCGCCTGGTAGACCGCTGGCGGCAGGCTGTTGCGATAGCGCGTCTGTGCGGCACTCAGGGCATCGTTGAAATGCACGCGTTGCTGCGGCCAGCCGGCTGCCTGGTAGAGCTGATCTTGCGCATCTGCCAGGCTGGGGAGGCTGAGGAACAACAGTAAAACTATGGATAGGACGCGCATACAGACTCCTGTCTAGCGGGCAGCTATTTTCGGTGGCTTGGCGGAGCTTGTCGAGGCGTAGCCAGCAGACTGATAGAATCGCCGGCATGACTATTTCAACTCATTCTGCGCTGTTGGCGCGCATCGTTGACGACCTGGCCGAACAAGGTTGGTCGCTGCAAACGTTGTTCGCTCCACAGACTCTGACCCTCGAACTCGCCGAAGAGTGCCGCAAACGTGCTGCGCAGGGTGAATTAACCCCCGCCAGCATCGGCCGCGGCACTGGCCAGGAGATACGCGAAGGGGTGCGCGGCGATCGTATTCAATGGCTGGATGCCGGCTTGTCGCCGGCTTGCGACCAGTATCTGGCGCTGATGGACGGGCTGCGCCAGGCACTCAATCGCGAGCTCTATCTGGGCCTGGAAGACTACGAGTGCCACTTTGCCATGTATCCGCCCGGCGCCTTCTACCAGAAACATCTCGATCGTTTCCGCGATGACGACCGCCGTGCGGTGTCGGCCGTGTTCTATCTCAACCCACAGTGGCAGCCCGAGCAGGGCGGCGCCTTGCGCCTCTATCTGGCGGACGCGACGACGCGTGATGTGCCACCAGAGGCCGGCAGCCTGCTGGTGTTCCTTTCCGCGGACATGCCCCATGAGGTGTTGCCGGCGACCCGCGAGCGCTTGTCACTGACCGGCTGGTTCCGTCGGCGCGGCGACGACCCGCTGTAGGTCAGCCGATGGCTGATAGTCCCCAGGAGAATGTATGCAGAAGATTCTGGTCAGTCGCTGCCTGCTCGGTCACCGCGTGCGCTACGACGGCGGCGCCCATGGTCCCTTCGATCTGCTCCAGCGTTGGCAGGCCGAGGGGCGGGTGGTCGCGCTCTGTCCGGAAGTCGCCGGCGGCTTGCTGACCCCGCGAGCGGCGGCGGAAATCCCCTCGGGCCAGGGGGCGCCGGTGCTCGACGGCCTGCTGCCGGTACGGACTATCGATGGCGAGGACGTCACGGCGGCCTTCGTCGCCGGCGCCGAACAGGCCCTGAGCCTGGTCCGGCAGCACGGCATCCGTCTGGCGCTGCTCAAGGCGCGCAGCCCGTCGTGCGGCAATCGCGAGAACTACGACGGCAGCTTCAGCGGTGTGAAAGTCGCCGGCGAAGGTGTCACCGCTGCCGCCCTGCGCCGTGCCGGAGTGCTGGTGTTCAGCGAGGAAGAACTGGAAGCGGCGTCCTTGGCGCTGGCGGCGCTGGAGGATTTGCCAGGCGAAGGCGCGCCCCTCGACTAGAGTCATAGTTCTCGTCTTTGCTTGAGGTATGCGCTATGAATCCTGTGTTCGCTGGTCTTGGTCTGCTTGCCGCGCTGCTCGCGCCCCTCGGTTCGGCCTGGGCGCAAACGCCGCGCACCCCGGCGCCGGAAGGGGCGCAGGTGTACTTTATCGAGCCGGCCGATGGCGCGATGGTGGGACAGCACTTCACCGTCAAGTTCGGCCTCAAGGGCATGGGTGTGGCGCCAGCCGGCACGGATGCGCCGGCCACTGGTCATCACCATCTGCTGGTGGATGTCGCTGAACTGCCGGCGATGGACATGCCGCTGCCGGCGACCGACAACATCCGCCACTTCGGCAAGGGCCAGACCGAGACCGAGCTGAGCCTGCCGCCGGGCCAGCACACCCTGCAACTGCTGATCGGCGACAAGAGCCATGTGCCGCTCGATCCGCCAGTCATGTCGCAGAAGATCAGCATCACGGTGCAGTAACGCGGGGCGACCTTGCTGCTCCGGCGGACTGACGCACCGCGACGAAAGGACTCATCGCGCCTTTTCGCATCGTCCCGGTGAGCCCTTTTCACGCCGCCTGAGGCGTGTTCAGCCGGCGCCGCTGAACCAGCCAAAGCCCAGCAGCAGCTGCACCAGGGTGGCGTTGGCGATGTCGATGAAGAAGGCACCGAGCAGCGGGATCACCAGGTAGGCCTTGGGGCTGGGGCCGAAGCGGCTGGTCAGGGCGTTCATGTTGGCGATGCCTACCGGTGTGGCGCCCAGGCCCATGCCGATGAAGCCGGCGCAGATGCAGGCTGCGTCATAGTCGCGCCCGAGCAGGGGAAACACCAGCCACACGCTGAACAGGGCGATCACTGCGGCCTGGATCAGCATTATCAGGCTGATCATGCCCAGCGCGCCCTGCAGCGACAGCAGCGGCAGGCTGATCAGGCTCATGCCGAGAAACAGTTGCAGGCTCAGGTCGCCCATCAGCTGGATCGGTCGCTGATCCACCTCGATCTTGCACAGCTCCAGGCCATTGGTCAGCAGGATTCCGAGGAGCATGGCGGTGAGAAAGGCCGGCAAGCGTGTTCCCAGCGCAGCCAGCCAGTCATACACGGCCGCGCCCAGGGCGAAGCACAGGGCCATCAGCAGCACCGCGGTCAGCAGGCTATTGAGGTCAATCAAGTAGGTGGTGCGCTTGCCGACTTCGATGTGCGGCAGTTCAGGCTCGCGGTGAGCGGGCGACAGACGGTGCCGGCGGATCAGGAGGGCCGCGACGGGGCCGCCGATCAGTCCGCCGCTGATCAGCCCGACAGTGGCGAAGGTCATGCCCAGGGTGCTGGCATTTGCCAGGCCGAAGTGTTGCTCGAACAGCACCCCCCAGGTAAGCGCTGTGCCGTGGCCGCCGGCCAAGGAAATGCTGCCACCAATCAGACCGTAGAGCGGGCTTTTACCGGCAAGCATGGCCAGCGCCGTGCCAGTGAGGTTCTGGAAAAGCAGGAACACCACGGCCAGGCCCAGCATTATCGCCAGTGCCTTGCCGCCCTCAAGCATCTGGCGCAGCTTGGCGGACAGGCCGATGGTGCTGAAGAAGCCGATCAGTAGCAGGTCACGCAGTTGCAGGTCGAAGCGGATTTGCCAGCCGGTGGGTAACTCAATGAGCGCGACCAGGGCGCTGATCAGCAAACCGCCGCTCACCGCAGGCGGAATGTTGTAGCGATTGAATACGCTGATTTTGTGGTTTATGCGATAGCCCAGCCACAGCGCGACTATCGCCAGTGCCAGGGTGGTTGCGGTGTTGACCAGGATAATCGGAGGAACTTGCATGGGCTGCCTTTGAGCGCGTGCTGCTCATGGCCTGGCGGCGACTCGCGCTCCCGCAGGAGCCTGTCGTGGGGGCGCTCGATTGCAAGATGACCACTCCAAGCGCTCATCTTGCCCCCTCAAGCTTAGTCAGGACCAAACGCGGCGCAAAAAAAGGGAGGCCTGAGCCCCCCATGTGCACTGTCGATGCAGCGTTAGAACAGGACGCGGCTACGGATGGTGCCGTTGACGTGTTGCAGCTTCTCCAGCGCCAGGTCGGAATAGTCGGCGTCGACGTCGATCACCACATAGCCAACCTTGTCGTTGGTCTGCAGGAACTGACCGGAGATGTTGATGCCGTTTTCGGCGAACACCTGGTTGATCTCGCTCATCACGCCCGGCACGTTCTGGTGAATGTGCAGCAGGCGGTGCTTGCCCGGATGTGCCGGCAGGGCGACTTCGGGGAAGTTGACCGAGGACACCGAGGTGCCATTGTCGCTGTACTTGACCAGTTTCTCCGCCACTTCCAGGCCGATGTTGGCCTGTGCCTCGGCGGTTGAGCCGCCGATATGCGGGGTCAGGATCACCCGATCCAGGCCGCGCAGCGGGCTCTCGAACTCTTCGTCGTTGGACTTGGGCTCGACCGGGAACACGTCGATGGCCGCGCCGATCAGGTGTTCATCCTTGATTGCCTGGGCCAGGTGCTCCAGCTCGACCACGGTGCCGCGGGCGGCGTTGATCAGGATGCCGCCCTTCTTCATGGCGCGGATTTCCTTCTCGCCGATCATCCACTGGGTGGACGGCAGTTCCGGCACGTGCAGGGAAATGATGTCGCACATCCCCAGCAGGTCATGCAGCTTGGCGATCTGGGTGGCGTTGCCCAGCGGCAGCTTGGTCACGGTGTCGTAGAAGAACACCTGCATGCCCAGGGCTTCGGCCAGAACCGAAAGCTGGGTGCCGATCGAGCCGTAGCCAACGATGCCGAGCTTCTTGCCGCGGATTTCGAAGGAGTTGGCTGCGCTCTTGATCCAGCCACCGCGGTGGCAGGAAGCGTTCTTTTCCGGGATGCCACGCAGCAGCAGGATGGCCTGGGCCAGCACCAGTTCGGCCACCGAGCGGGTGTTCGAGTAGGGCGCGTTGAACACGGCGATACCGCGCTCACGGGCGGCGTCGAGGTCGACCTGGTTGGTGCCGATGCAGAAGCAGCCAACTGCCACCAGGCGGTTGGCGCAATCGAAGACTTCGGCGGTCAACTGGGTGCGCGAGCGAATGCCAATGAAGTGCGCGTCGGCGATCTTTTCTTTCAGCTCGTCGTCGGACAGTGCGCCCTTGTGGTACTCGATGTTGGTGTAGCCGGCAGCCTTCAGGGTGTCCACGGCATTCTGGTGGACGCCTTCGAGAAGAAGGAACTTGATCTTGCTCTTGTCGAGAGAGGTCTTGCTCATCGGAGTACCTGTTGTCCCACAAATAGTGTCAGGGAAAGGGCCAGCGGCGTTGCTGACTGCGTCCCGCAGATCGGCCATCAGCAATTGAAAGCCACTGGGCTCGGCCATAAAGCGTTGAAGCCTGGCTGAAAATGCGCATTTCCACTGAGCAAACTGCGCCTTCCCGGCTGCTTTCGGCTTGTCTGGCCTTGGCTCGCTACGCTTTCAATGCCCTGCTGGAGGGCACGATTCACGGGGTGCGTATGCTAGCATAAGCGCCCCGCGAAACACCCACCCCTGGCACATGAAGCGTGCTCAGGGTGACCATGAATCGTTTGAGAGTTCCGTAGATGACCAATCCTGCGCTGATCGAAGAGCTGAAGACCCTGGTTGAGCCCGGCAAGGTGTTGACCGACGCCGATTCCCTCAACACCTATGGCAAGGATTGGACCAAGCATTTCGCCCCGGCTCCCTGCGCCATCGTCTTTCCCAAGAGCATCGAGCAGGTGCAGGCCATCGTCCGTTGGGCCAATCAGCACAAGGTCGCCCTGGTGCCGTCGGGCGGGCGCACCGGGCTGTCGGCCGCAGCCGTTGCCGCCAATGGCGAAGTGGTGGTGGCCTTCGATTATATGAACCAGATTCTCGCGTTCAACGAATTCGACCGCAGCGTGGTCTGTCAGCCGGGTGTGGTGACCAAGCAGCTGCAGCTGTTCGCCGAAGAGCACGGGCTGTACTACCCGGTGGATTTCGCCTCCAGCGGATCGAGCCAGTTGGGTGGCAATATCGGCACCAATGCCGGCGGGATCAAGGTGATTCGCTACGGCATGACCCGCAACTGGGTGGCCGGTCTCAAGGTCGTCACCGGCACCGGCGAGCTGCTGGAGCTGAACAAGGACCTGATCAAGAACGCCACCGGTTACGACCTGCGCCAGCTGTTTATCGGCGCCGAAGGCACCCTGGGCTTCGTGGTCGAGGCCACCATGCGCCTCGATCGCACCCCGCAGAACCTCACCGCCATGGTCCTCGGCGCCGCCGACTTCGACTCGATCATGCCGGTGCTGCACGCCTTCCAGAACAAGCTGGACCTGACCGCCTTCGAGTTTTTCTCCGACAAGGCCCTGGCCAAGATCATGGGCCGTGGCGACGTGCCGGCACCGTTCGAGACCGACTGCCCGTTCTATGCGCTGCTGGAGTTCGAAGCCAGCACCGAGGAAGTGGCCGATGCCGCTCTCGCCACCTTCGAGCATTGCGTCGAGCAGGGCTGGGTGCTCGACGGCGTGATGAGCCAGAGCGAACAGCAACTGCAGAACCTGTGGAAGCTGCGCGAATACATCTCCGAGACCATCAGCCACTGGACCCCGTACAAGAACGACATCTCGGTCACGGTGTCGAAAGTGCCGGCCTTCCTGCACGATATCGACGCCATCGTCGCTGAACACTACCCGGACTTCGAGATCGTCTGGTTCGGCCACATTGGTGACGGCAACCTGCACCTGAACATCCTCAAGCCGGAAAACCTGTCCAAGGACGAGTTCTTCGCCAGGTGTACGACGGTCAACAAGTGGGTGTTCGAGACCGTGCTGAAGTACAAGGGCTCAATCAGTGCCGAACATGGTGTCGGCATGACCAAGCGCGACTACCTGCACTACAGTCGCTCGGAAGCAGAAATCGGCTACATGAAGGCAATCAAGGCGGTGTTCGACCCGAACGGGATCATGAACCCGGGCAAGATCTTCCCGCTCTGAAAGCTGCTGCGCTTGGACATGCGGCGTAGGCAAAGTCAGGAAAAATGCGGATTGGCAGTAGCCAACTCCGCTTTTTCCCGGCTCCGCCGCCTTGCCTTCGCTCGCGAGGCATTCAGCCAGCTGATTGACTCTTTGGTCGAAACGACAGCCCGCGATGATTCGCCGACTATGGGCGATCAACTATTCCGATCGTAGGGTGGCTTTGCCCGCCCTACACAGCCTGCTCCCACAAAGAGCGGTGCAATGCATTCCCATAAGGAGTTGCCCATGAGCTACCAGCATCAGTATGTCGATGGCACCCATATCCATTTCCCCATGGGCAAGGTGGTGTGCATCGGCCGCAACTACGCCGAACACGCCAAGGAACTGAACAACCCGGTGCCGAGCGAGCCCCTGTTGTTCATCAAGGCCGGCAGCTGTGTGGTGCCGCTGGACGACGGTTTCGCCATCCCCGCTGAGCGTGGTGCGGTGCATTACGAGGCGGAAATTGCCGTGCTGATCGGCAAGCCATTGTCGCGCACACCGAATGCCGAAGAAGTGCTGGACGCGATTTCCGGCTTTGCCCCGGCCCTCGACCTGACCCTGCGCGACCTGCAGGCCAAGCTCAAGGAGAAGGGGTACCCCTGGGAAATCGCCAAATCCTTCGATGGCGCCTGCGTGCTGGCGCCCTTCGTGCCGGGCGACGCGCTGGAGGACCTGAGCGACATCGGTATTCGCCTCTCGATCAACGGCGAAGTGCGTCAGGACGGCAACAGCCGCGACATGCTCAATCCGATTCTGCCGATGATCCAGCACATCGCCGGTCACTTCAGTCTGCAGCCGGGCGACGTGATCCTCACCGGTACGCCGGCCGGGGTCGGCCCGTTGCTCAAGGGCGATGAGCTGGTGCTCGAACTGGTCGGTCACTCGCGCTTCGTCAGCCGCGTGCTGTAACAGGCTCGCCGCGAACGGGGTGCCTGGAGGCGCCCCATTGGGAATCGAACTTCAAGCCCTGGTCGCTAGTCTGACGGCCATGGTTTTCTCGAGTCGTGCCCAATGCCTGTCCCACTCTGTCGTTTCATGCGCCTGCGCCGGCTGATGCTGGTGCTGCTGGTGCTATTGGTCGCCACGGCGTTGCTGATCAATTTCTTGCGGCTGGACGAGCGCGCCTGGTTCTGGCTCGAGGAAGGCCGCCTGAGTGTGGTCGAGCAGCAGGCGAGCATCTGGCTGCCGGGCTATCGCGCCGTCATGCAGGGCAAGTCGCTGTCCGGTCTGGAGCAGGATGAAACCTCAGGCCTGACTTACAACCCCGCCACCGACACCCTGTTCACCGTGACCGGCAAGCACCCGCAGCTGGTCGAGTTGACCCTGGGCGGCGAGGTGCTGCGGCGTATCCCGCTCAGCGGATTTTCCGATCCCGAGGGGGTTGAGGTCGTCTCTGACGGACGCCTGGCGATCATCGACGAGCGTCGGCGCAGCATGACGACGTTCAGTATCAGCGCCGACACCTTGAGCCTGGATGCCGGGGACTATCCGTCGTTCGACCTGGGTTTCGCCGATTCCGGCAACAAGGGTTTCGAGGGGATTGCCTGGGATTCGCTCAATCAGCGCGTGCTGCTCGGCAAGGAACGCGGTCCGCTGGGACTGTTCAGCTTGCCGTTTCCCGGCGAAGACGGCGCGGCCAGGACGCTGCAGGCCTTGCCCTCGAAGCGCGCGTTTGTCCGCGATATTTCTTCGTTGAGTTTCGATGCGCGCAGCGGTCACACCCTGGTGCTGTCCGACGAGTCGCGTTTGCTGCTGGAGTTGGATGAGCAGGGGCAGCCGGTCAGCTTCATCAGCCTGATCGGCGGTCTCAACGGTCTACACGAGAGCATCACCCAGGCCGAAGGCGTGACCATGGATGCGGCGGGCAATATCTACATCGTAGGTGAACCCAATCTGCTCTACGTCTTCAGCAAACCAGCACCTGTAGTGATGCCCACTCAGGTCGAATAAGCGCAGCGATGCCTGCGCACAACCCGCAGGCAGTGCAGCGTGGTTGATCAGTGTGGCGCGCATCCTGGCGGGTTATCGCTGTTGCCCAGGCAGCAGGGACTCATGGCCTCGCATGCGCAGGCGCAGGGCTGGGCGGCGACAAGCTGTACCCGGTCAGTGCGGCGGATCTGTTCCGTTTGTTGCAGACGCAAGCCGAGTGAATACCCGGCCTTCGCCTGCCAGTCCGTCAGCTTTCGTCGTGCAGGGACGCCGACGGTGCATTTTTCTTCACCGATTCGACGCCGTTCTGGCAGCCAGACTCGCTGGCATATAGCTGGCTCTGACCGACCACTTGGCCATTGGTAGCCTTGAGGACGAAGTGAAATTTGCCGCCGGCGGCGGGTTTGACCTCGAAGGCGCCCTCGCGCTGCGAGTTCTTCTGCACCGATTCGATGCCATTGAGGGCCGAGGCCTTGGTCTTGTACAGCTCGCTGGTGAGAATGATCTCGCCGTTGCCGGCGAGCAGGTTGAAGTGAAACTGCCCGTCCTTGGCTGTTTTCAGGTGAAATTTGCTGGCCATGCTGAGTTCCTTGACGTGGGGTGGAGTACCCCAGCAAGCCTAGCTCTCATTGCCTATCCGGCCAGTCCGCTCAGAGGTTGTGAAAATATCGTCTTGGGCGAGCGATATTTCACAGCCGCCCAGTACTCAGCGGGTCAGGGTTTTCACCCCGTCGGTCGTGCCGAGCAGCAGCACGTCTGCCGGGCGGGCGGCGAACAGGCCATTGGTGACCACGCCGACGATGTTGTTGATCTGCGCTTCCAGTTCGCGCGGGTTGACGATGGACAGGTTGTAGACGTCGAGGATCTGGTTGCCGTTGTCGGTGCTCACGCCCTCGCGGTACACCGGGTCGCCACCGAGCTTGACCAGTTCGCGGGCGACATGGCTGCGCGCCATCGGAATCACTTCGACCGGCAGCGGGAAGGCGCCGAGCACCGGCACCAGCTTGCTGGCGTCGGCGATGCAGATAAAAGTCTTGGCCACGGCGGCGACAATTTTCTCGCGGGTCAGGGCGGCGCCGCCGCCCTTGATCAGATTGAGGTGCTCGTCGCTTTCATCGGCGCCATCGACATAGAACTCCAGGTCGCTGACGGTATTCAGTTCGTAGACCGGAATACCATGGCCTTTCAGGCGCGTGGCAGTGGCTTCGGAACTGGCCACGGCGCCGTCGAACTCGGCCTTGTGCCGGGCCAATGCATCGATAAAGCAGTTGGCCGTGGAGCCGGTGCCGACCCCGACAACGCTCTTGGCGTCGAGCTGGGGGAGGATGAAGTCGACGGCAGCCTGGGCGACTGCTTGCTTGAGTTGATCCTGGTTCATCGCGGTCTGTGCCTGGGTGGAATTGGAAGGCGCGAATTATAGCCGCATGTGGCTGAAATCCTCGCCTTCCGCACGCCGTCTATGAGGCTTCGCGATACGGATTGCGCGGATCGTGCAGCCAGTCGAGGAACGGCTTGCCGGTGTCCTGCACCACCATCTCGATGCAGTCCTCGACTGGGCAGGTGATCTGGCACAGGTTGCAGCCCACGCATTCGTCGTCGATCACCTCGTATTTGTGGGTGCCGTCGGCCTGTTTGAGGCTGGCGATGGCCTGGTGCGCAGTATCTTCGCAGGCGATGTGGCAGCGGCCACAGCCAATGCAGGCGTCCTGGTCGATCTTGGCAATCACCTGGTAGTTGATGTCCAGGTACTTCCAGTCGGTGGTGTTGCCCACCGCACGGCCTGAGAAGTCCGCGAGGCTCTCGTAGCCCTGACTGTCCATCCAGCGCGACAGGCCGTCTTTCATCTCCTCGACGATGCGAAAGCCATGCAGCATCGCGGCGGTGCACACCTGTACCGCGCCACAGCCTAATGCGACGAATTCCGCCGCGTCGCGCCAGCTGCCAATGCCGCCGATACCGCAGATCGGCAAGCCTTGGGTTTCGGGGTCGCGGGCGATTTCAGCCACCATGTTCAGCGCGATCGGCTTGACCGCCGAGCCGCAGTAGCCGCCGTGGGTGCTCTGGCTGCCAACGATGGGGTTGGCGACCATACGCTCCAGGTCGACGCTGGTGATCGAGTTGATGGTGTTGATCAGCGAGACCGCATCGGCCCCGCCGCGGTAGGCGGCGCGGGCGGCCAGGCGTATGTCGGTGATGTTCGGCGTGAGTTTGACGATCACCGGCAGCGAGCTGTAGGTCTTGCACCAGCGGGTGACTTGTTCGACGTATTCCGGCACCTGGCCGACCGCCGCGCCCATGCCGCGCTCGGGCATGCCGTGGGGGCAGCCGAAGTTCAGTTCGATGCCGTCGCAGCCGGTGGCTTCCACCAGTGGCAGGATGGCCTTCCAGGACTCCTCGACGCAGGGCACCATCAGCGAGACGATCATGGCGCGATCCGGCCAGTCCTTCTTCACCTGGGTGATTTCGCGCAGGTTGATTTCCAGCGAGCGGTCGGTGATCAGCTCGATATTGTTGAAGCCGAGCACTTCCCGGTTGGCGCCGTAGTGCGCCGAATAGCGCGACGACACGTTGACCGCCGCCGGGTCTTCGCCGAGGGTCTTCCAGACTACCCCGCCCCAGCCGGCCTCGAAGGCGCGGACCACGTTGTAGGCCTTGTCGGTCGGCGGCGCGCTGGCCAGCCAGAACGGGTTGGGTGCCTTGATACCGGCGAATTCGATGGATAGATCAGCCATTTATGCGGCCTCCACGGTGAGCGTGAGATGGGAGTGGATGGCCTCGGCGGCCAGCTTGCCGTGTTGCACGGCCTGGACGGTCAGGTCCTGGCCCAGCGCCGTGCAGTCACCGCCGGCATAGATGCCGGGGAGGCTGGTGCGCAGTTGATCGTCGACCCAGATGCGCTCGCCCTCGCGCTTGAGTTCCTGGGCCAGCGGGTCGACCAGGGCTGCGCCATCGAAGGCCTGGCCGATGGCGGTGAAGATGGCGTCGGCGGCCAGTTCGAAGGTCTCGCCGGTGGGCTGCAGGCGGCCGTTGTCCAGGCGGGTGCGGGCGAAGCGCATGCCGCGCACCTGACCCTGATCGTCGAGCAGCACCTGCTCGGGTTGGGCCCAGGTCAGCAGGCGTACCTGGTTGTCCTTGGCGATGGCCTGCTCATGTTCGGTGGCGCCCATTTCGCCGAGGCCGCGGCGATACACCAGGTTGACGTCGTCGGCACCGAGTTTGCTCATCTGCACCGCCATGTCGATGGCGGTGTTGCCGGCGCCGAGGACGATGCAGCGCTTGGCCAGTGGCAACTGGCTGAGGTCGTCGGTCTGGCGCAGTTCACGGATGTAGTCGGTGGCGGCAAGCAGGCCCGGCGCGGCGTCGTCGGCCAGGCCGAGGCGCTTGCTGGCAGCCAGGCCGATGCCGAGGAATACCGCATCGAACTGCTGGTGCAGCTCGGACAGGCTGAGGTCATCGCCCAGTTTGTGACCGTGGCGGATCTCGATGCCGCCGATCTGCAGGAGAAACTCCAGTTCGCGCTGGGCGAAATCGTCCACCAGCTTGTACTTGGCAATGCCGTATTCGTTGAGGCCGCCGGCTTTCTCGCGGGCCTCGAAGATCACCACCTCGTGGCCGTGCATGGCCAGGCGATGGGCGCAGGACAGCCCCGCCGGGCCGGCACCGACCACGGCGATGCGCTTGCCACTGGCCGGGGCGCGCTGGAACGGGTGTTCGCTGAACTGCGCGTTGTCGATGGCATAGCGTTGCAGCAGGCCGATCAGTACCGGCGCGCACTCCTGTGCATTGTTACGCACGCAGGCCTGCTGGCAGAGGATTTCGGTGGGGCAGACGCGGGCGCAACTGCCGCCGAGGATATTCGCCGAGAGGATTTTCTCGGCCGCGCCCTGGACGTTTTCGTGGCTGATATTACGGATGAACGAGGGGATGTCGATCTCGCTCGGGCAGGCGTTGATGCAGGGCGCATCGTAGCAATACAGGCAGCGGGCGCTTTCCAGGGCGGCCTGGCGGGCGGTGAGCGGCGGGGCCAGATCGGTGAAGCGATCGGCCAGTTCGGCCGCGCCGGCATCCGGCCGCGGCAGGTGGCTGAGGGTGTCTATCACGGTTGTTGTCTCCCGGTTTTGTGGCTTTTATTGGGCAGTGAACAGCGGATAAGCGGCCGTCCGACCTCTGTGGGCCGGATCTGGCAGAGGGTGATGGGTTAGCGGTCTACCGGCGTCGGCCGATTCATCTCGGCGCGTTTGCTCAGCAGGTCGAACACCGCCGGGTAGGCCGGGCGCTCGACGTAGCGGCCGGCACCGCGCTCGGCGCGCAGGTCGCCGTCGGCCCAGACCAGCTTGCCCTGGCTGATGGTGTGGCTGGGCACGCCGCGCACGGTCTTGCCCTCGAAGATGTTGAAGTCGACCTGCTGGTGGTGGGTCTTGGCCGAGATGGTCCGGGTGCCCTGCGGGTCCCAGAGCACCAGGTCGGCATCGGCGCCGACGCGCAGCGCGCCCTTGCGCGGGAACAGGTTGAAGATCTTCGCGGTGTTGGTGCTGGTCAGGGCGACGAAGTCATTCATCGACAGGCGGCCGCTGTTGACCCCTTCGTCCCAGAGCACGGCCATGCGGTCTTCGATGCCGGCGGTGCCGTTGGGGATCTTGCTGAAGTCGTCACGGCCGGCGGCTTTCTGATCGGCGCAGAAGCAGCAGTGGTCGGTGGCGGTGGTGTGCAGGTTGCCCGACTGCAGGCCGCGCCAAAGTGCGTCCTGATGGCCGCGCGGGCGGAACGGCGGGCTCATCACGTAGCCGGCGGCGGTCTGCCAGTCCGGGTGGCGGTAGACGCTGTCATCGAGCAGCAGATGGCCGGCCAGCACTTCGCCGTACACCGGCTGGCCCTTGGCCCGGGCGTAGGTGATCTCATCCAGGGCTTCCTGGGTCGAGACGTGCACCAGGTACAGCGGCGTGCCCAGGGTTTCGGCGATGCGGATGGCGCGGCTGGCGGCCTCGCCCTCGACCTGGGAGGGGCGCGACAGTGGATGCGCCTCCGGGCCGGTCAGGCCCTGGGCGAGCAGTTTGTTCTGCAGGTGATAGACCAGCTCGCCGTTTTCCGCATGCACCGTGGGCACCGCGCCCAGCTGCAGGCAGCGCTCGAAGCTGGCTACCAGGGTGTCGTCGGCGGCCATGATGGCGTTCTTGTAGGCCATGAAGTGCTTGAAGCTGTTGACCCCGAACTTCGCCACCAGCTCGCCCATTTCGGCGGCGACCTGCTCGCTCCACCAGGTGATGGCGACGTGGAAGCCATAGTCGGATGCGGACTTCTCCGCCCAGCCGCGCCAGGTGTGAAAGGCTTCGAGCAGCGACTGCTGCGGGTTGGGGATGACGAAGTCGATGATCGAGGTGGTGCCGCCGGCGAGGCCCGCAGCGGTGCCGCTGAAGAAGTCCTCGCTGGCCACGGTGCCCATGAAGGGCAGTTGCATGTGGGTGTGCGGGTCGATGCCGCCGGGCATCAGGTACTGGCCGCTGCCGTCGAGCAGCTCGCAGCCGGCAGGTGCATCCAGGTTATGACCGATGGCCTGGATCAGGCCGTCTGCGCAGAGTACGTCGGCGCAGTAACTTTCTTCATGGGTGACCAGGGTGGCGCCGCGGATCAACAGAGACATGCCGAGTTCCTCACAGGCTGACCGGTGTATGCCGGTTCTTGATGTTATGGCGGGTCAGTCTGGCGGATTCAAAAAACCTGTCAGATGTGACAGGAATAAATCTAGCCCTAGCCTTGCGATTGAGCAAGATTATTTTTACAGCCAATTTTTAGAAGATTAAGTATCTGAAAAATAACGTTTAAATATTGAATTCACCAAAATGGTGAGGGGGGTAACCATTTTGACGCACTTGACAAGATTCAGATTTAGTCGAGATTTGCAGTGGAAATTCAAGCGTTTGAGTCGGGTCCGTGACTGGCACGCGACGGTGCGGAAATGGTTGCCTGCACCAGTTTGAATCCTGACTATGTGGACAGGCATGCCGGAACGGCTGCCGATCAACGGACGAAAGCCCTGCGAGGAGAGTGAGCGGTTTTATAAAGTCGTTTCAGATCAAATGGTTAGCTAGTTTCAGTAGGGCTGATGAGGGTTTCGGCACGCTTATTGAGTGTTGCCGCTACCGAGTCGGCCGGCTCTGAGACATAAAAATACTCCGGCCATCGGCTCATCCCGATGAGCGAACAATCAGAACAATTCCTGGAGAGGCTCCATGCAACAGAGCAGATCGCAAGTGACCGAGCGCGATGGCTTGTACGAACTGGCCGCTGGCCCCGACGTACTCGACAGCCCGCGCTACAACCACGACATCGCCCCGACCAAGGTGCATGAGCGCACCTGGAACAAGTGGCACATCACCGCACTCTGGGTCGGCATGTCGATTTGCGTACCGACCTACACCCTCGGCGGGGTGCTGACCGCCTACTTCGGCCTGTCGGTCGGCGAGGCGCTGCTGGCGATCCTGCTGGCCAATATCGTGGTGCTGGTACCGCTGACCCTGAATGCCTTCCCCGGCACCAAGTACGGCATCCCCTTTCCGGTCCTGCTGCGCTCCTCCTTCGGCGTGATCGGCTCCAACGTGCCCTGTCTGATCCGGGCGGTGGTGGCCTGCGGCTGGTTCGGCATCCAGACCATGTTCGGCGGCCTGGCCATCCACCTGTTTCTCGGTTCGATCTTCGAGGGCTGGAAGGATCTTGGCGGCACCGGCGAGGTGATCGGCTTCATGATCTTCTGGACCCTCAACCTGTGGGTGGTGCTGCGTGGCGCCGAGTCGATCAAGTGGCTGGAAACCCTCTCGGCACCGCTGCTGGTGCTGGTCGGCGCCGGCCTCTTGGTGTGGGCAATGCCGAATGTGTCGATGAGCGAACTGCTGGCACAGCCGCCCACTCGCCCGGAAGGTGCCAGCGTGACGGGCTACTTTCTCGCCGGGTTGACCGCCATGGTCGGCTTCTGGGCCACCCTGTCGCTGAACATTCCGGACTTCAGTCGCTACGCCAAGAGCCAGAAGGATCAGATCCTCGGGCAGATCATCGGTCTGCCGTTGACCATGTTCCTGTTCGCCTCCCTGGGGGTGGTGCTGACCGCCGCGTCTGCCTCGCTGGTCGGTGAAACCGTGTCCGACCCGGTCAGTCTGATCGGCCACATCCAGAGCCCCGGCTGGGTCGCCCTGGCCATGGCGCTGATCATAGTCGCGACCCTGTCGACCAACACCGCGGCGAACATCGTCTCGCCAACCAACGACTTCCAGAACATCGCGCCCAAGCTGATCAACCGCACCAAGGCGGTGATACTGACCGGTTTTGTCGGTCTCGGCCTGATGGCCCACGAACTGCTGAAGAAACTCGGCCTGCTGGTCTCGGACCTGAGTCTGGAAAGCGTCTATTCCAACTGGCTGTTGGGCTATTCCAGCCTGCTCGGGCCGATTGCCGGGATCATGGTGGTGGACTACTTCCTGATCAAGAAACAGCAACTCGACCTGGCCGGGCTGTACCGCGACGACGTCTATCCGGCGTGGAACTGGATCGGCTTTGTCGCCTTTGGCGTGCCGGTGGCGCTGACCCTGCTGTCGCTCGGCAGCAGTGCCTTCAGCTGGTTCTATGACTACGGCTGGTTCACCGGCTCCTTCCTTGGCGGCCTGCTCTATTTCGGCTTGTGCCGCCTGCGCAGCAGCAGCCCGGTTGCGCTCGCCAAACCCACGCTCTAACGGAACCGGCGCCGGCAACCTCGCGGCGCCTTGCCCTGCATCCTTGCCTGAGGAGATCAGCATGAACAGCACCCAATCCGTCCTCCAGTCCAGCCAGTCGCATATCAACGGTGAACGCCTGTGGCAGTCGCTCATGGAGCTGGCCCAGCTCGGTGCCACGGCCAAGGGCGGGGTCTGCCGCCTGGCCCTGACCGACCTCGATCGCCAGGCCCGCGACCTGTTCGTACGCTGGTGCGAAGAGGCCGGTTGCAGCGTGACGGTCGATGCGGTCGGCAATATCTTCGCTCGCCGCCCCGGGCGTAATCCCGAGTTGCCACCGGTGATGACCGGCAGTCATATCGACACCCAGCCCACGGGCGGCAAGTTCGACGGCTGCTTCGGCGTGCTCGCCGGGGTCGAGGTGCTGCGCACCCTGAATGACCTGGGCGTGCAGACCGAGGCGCCGCTGGAGGTGGTGGTCTGGACCAACGAGGAAGGCTCGCGCTTCGCCCCGTGCATGATGGGTTCAGGGGTGTTCGCCGAGAAATTCACGTTGGAAGAAACCCTGGCCAAGCGCGACGCCGAGGGCGTCACGGTGGGCGAGGCGCTGAATGCCATCGGCTATGCCGGCAGCCGTGCGGTGAGCGGGCATGCGGTAGGCGCCTATTTCGAGGCGCATATCGAGCAGGGACCGATCCTCGAGGATCAACGCAAGACCATCGGCGTGGTGCTCGGTGCGCTCGGGCAGAAGTGGTTCGACCTCAACCTCAAGGGCGTCGAGGCGCATGCCGGGCCAACCCCGATGCACCTGCGCAAGGACGCCCTGGTCGGCGCCGCCGCGGTGGTGGCGGCGGTCAATCGGGTGGCCCTGGAGCACCAGCCGCACGCCTGCGGCACCGTCGGTTGCCTGCAGGCCTATCCCGGCTCACGCAACGTGATCCCCGGCGAGGTGCGCATGACCCTGGATTTCCGCCACCTCGAGCCGGCGCGCCTGGATTCGATGATCGCAGAGGTGCGCGGCGTGATCGACGCGACCTGTGCCCAGCACGGCTTGAGTTACGAGCTGACGCCCACCGCCGATTTTCCGCCGCTGTATTTCGAACCGGGTTGTGTCGAGGCGGTACGCGGCGCGGCGCAGGGTTTGGGGCTGTCGCATATGGATATCGTCAGCGGTGCCGGTCACGACGCGATCTTCCTCGCCGAGCTGGGCCCGGCCGGGATGATCTTCGTGCCTTGCGAGGGCGGCATCAGCCACAACGAGATCGAGAACGCCGCGCCGGCCGATCTGGCCGCAGGTTGCGCGGTGCTGCTGCGGGCGATGCTGGCCGCGTCGGCGGCCATCGGCAAAGGCAAACTGGCGGCCTGATGGGCCGATTGGCCATCGACTAACGGCAGTTGGGTCATGGACGACCGCCGGCCGGCGCGAGCTAAACAGCTTCGAGGTCACCCTGGCGGTGATCATCGCCCACCTGACCGGCGGCGCCGAGCAGGGCTTGCTCGATCGGTTGGCCATCGCCTTCGTCAGCAGTTGCGTGCTGTATTGGCGCTGCTACCTGGCCGCTTGGGCGGTGGTGCGCTCGCGGGTGTGGTGCGTCGACAGGGGGCTGATCATCAGCCTGTTCGTGGTCTCGGCGTGAGCCGTTGATCGCTGTGGCAAAACACCACACTTGGCCCGCTGGCAATGGATGGCGATACTGTCAGCCGTTCCTTTAGCCCAAGCTGTCTGTCGTGAAGGTGTTATGAAGCTGAAAAGCCTGTTCCTCGTTGTGCTTGCCCTGACCCTGACCGCTTGCGGGGGTGTCGATCCGAATTCACCGGAGGGCCAGCGCCAGGCCATCTTCAAAAAGATGCTCAAGGTCAGTGAAGACCTCGGCGGCATGCTGCGTGGGCGCATCCCCTTCAAGGAGCAACGTTTCGTCAGCGGGGCGGCCGAACTCGATCAACTGGTCCGCACGCCTTGGCAGCACTTCCCCCAGGTCAAGGAAGAGGGCGGTGAAACCCGCGCCAAGGATGAAGTCTGGCAGCGCCAGGAGCGTTTTCAGCAACTGGCACGCGAGTTGGAAGCAAACACGGCCGCGCTGGTTGCCGCGACCGCTGCCCTGCCGCTGAAAAGTACCGATCTGGCCGCGCCCGTGCAGCGTGTCGAGGACAGTTGCAAGGCCTGTCATGAGGAGTTTCGCGCGTTCTAGCAGGCCGTTGAAAACTACCTACGTTGCCGATACAGCGTTAAAAACAGGCTCGGAATGCTCATTTACAGCTCGTAAACTCCGCTTCCTCGCCTGTTTTTGCCTTGTCTCGGCTGCCTCGCCTACGTTTTTCAACGGCCTGCTAGCCGGTGGTCTTGCGGCATAACCCCGGATCAGGTCGCGGCATTTACGGGGGCGCTGGTCAGCGTGCCAGCTTAAAACCCCTCGACCCGCGCCGCGCGCAGTTGATCGCGCAATGCGCGCACTTCAGGATGTTGGAAGAAGGCCAGCAGTTGCGCCGCGCGGGTCGGGCCGATGCCCGGCTGGCGCTGCCACTGTGCGTTGCTGCGTCGCGCCAGCGCATCCCAATTGTCCGCCAGCGGCGCCGCGCCGCTGGGCGGCATGCCGAGCGCGTGCAGCCAGTCGACAAAGGGTCGTTGGCGGGCCAGGGTAAATCTCTGTTCGAGCATGCGGGCGCTGCGCGGGCCTAGACCGGGAACCTCGTTCAATTGCGCGGCGGAGAAGGTCAGCCAGTCGAGCAGGCCGTCGAGTTGCTGCGCCTGCAGCAACTTGTCCCAGGTGCCGGGGCCGACCCCGGGTAGCGCCAGACCCTGGGTGCCACTGAGCCAGGCCAGGCGTGCGCGGAATTGGCTGGTGCAGGCCGGCGTCGCCCGCCAGCAGCTCAGCGGATGGTAGTCGCCGGGGTGCGGTGGCTTGACCACGAGGCGTTGCTGGCTGCGCCAGACCACGCTGTCCAGCTTGGGAACGGTCAGCCCGGCCAGCTGGATGGCGACTTGGTCGCCCGGGCCTATGTCCAGGCTTCGCCAGCGTTGCAGCGAACCGAGGCTGACATATTCGATGCTGCGCGCGTCTCGTTTGATCGGCTGCAAACGCAGTACCGGGGTGATGCGCCCGCTGCGGCCAATGCGAAAATCCACCGCCTGCACCACTGCGAGCGCCTGGCTCAGCGGGTATTTCCAGGCCATCGCCCAGTGCGGTGGCTTGGCGTGCCAGCGCTGCGCCGCCGGTCGCGTGCCCTGACGCAGCACCACGCCGTCGCTGGCGAAGGGCAGCGCGTTGCGGTACCAGTGTTCGCGCCAGTGCCTGGCCTGGTTGAAGTCGCCGATTGGCTGGCTCAGGCGCCGGCTGTCGGCAAAGCCCATGGCCTCGAGCCGCTGCAGGCGCTCGCGCATCCCGCTCGGACCGTCCGGCCAGTCCCAGACGAATAAACCGATGCCGGCGGCCTGTTGCTCGTCGAGGCGCTGTCGCGCCAGCAGTCCGGCGATCCGGCCGCGCGCGCCGCGGCCACCGGCTTCGGCTTGCACATGCCGGGGCAGGCGCCAATAGAGTTCGCCCTGCAGGGTCAGGTCAAGGGGCGTCGGCAGGCGTTGCGGAATCCCCGGCAGGCGCTGCACCAGGGCCGTCCAATCCTGGCCGCTGCGGCCGTTACCCCGGCTGATGGCCTGCTGCAGATGACCGTCGCGGTAGACCAGGGTGATCGCCACGCCGTCGACCTTGGGCTGGATCCACAGGTCCTCGCGGCTCGCCATCCAGTGGCGCACCGCCGCGTTATCCGCCAGCTTGCGCAACCCGGTGTGTGCCACCGGGTGGGCAATACGCCCGGCGCTGCTGGCCAGCGCGTCGGGCGGCGCGGCGCCTGTTTCGGCAAAGCAGCCGTGCCACTGCTCCAGGCGGGCGCGCGCCTGATCGTAGAGTTCGTCGGCCACCAGGGACACGCCCTGGCGGTGGTAGGCGTCGTCCCATTGGGCGAGTTGCCTGTCGAGTGCGGAGATTTCCGTCGTGGCCCGCTGGACGGACCAGTCGGGGCAGGCTGCAGCCAGGCCGTCGAGGGCCAGGGGCAAGAGGCAGAGTGCTATCCAGGGCTTCATCGTGAGCGTCCTTGCTCGGAGCGTGAGCCTGAAGCCTAGTCGATCGAACTCAGTTGGTTGCAGGGCTTGCGTAGGTGGCGGTCAGCGAGGACTTGCCCAGGCTGTTGGCGTTGAGCATGTAGCCGACCATGGCGTCCAGGTCGAGCTTGGCAACTTTCAACGCATGCACAGTGAAGATGTAGTGGTGCGGCTGGTCGCCGGAAGGGATGTGCTCGAGGCCGGCAGGTTGAACAGCAGCCAGTGCCACCAGCCACTGCCGGTCGGCGCGTCGGGGTCGTAGACGGTGATGGCGAAACTCTGGGTGCCGGCCGGGGCGTCCTTCCAGTTCAGGGCGGGTGCCCGGTTCTGCCCCTGGCAGCCGAAACCGGCGTATTCCTCGACGTTGCTCAGGGGCTGGCCGTCGTGGATGTCAGGGCTGCCCAACTCAAGTGCCTGGGCCAGGCTGCAGGACAGCAAGCTGGCGCAGAACAGGGCAAGGGGGGACGAGGCGCATGGCGATTCTTCAGGTGGTCCAGATGGATCCTGATTATTGACCGGTTGGCTCAGGCTGGCGCACTCGCTTCGCGCGATTTGTCGCCCGCGCTGCTCATCTGTCTCAGGCTCCTGGGGGCGGACATAAAAATACCCGTACCTCTCGGTACGGGTATTTTCTGCATCCGCCGCCTAGGCGGCTGAGCGGGGCTTTGCCTGGTGTCGCCGTTACAGGCCCGCAGCCGCACGCAGCTCGGCGGCCCGGTCGGTTTTTTCCCAGGTGAAGGAGGTGAAGGTGTCGCCGTCGACGGTCATCTCGGCCGGGGTGCGGCCGAAGTGGCCGTAGGCCGCGGTCGCCTGGTACATCGGGTGCAGCAGGTCGAGCATGTTGGTGATCGCGTACGGGCGCAGGTCGAAGTGCTCGCGCACCAGTTGGATGATCATTTCGTCGCTGATCTTGCCGCTGCCGAAGGTGTTGAGCGAGATCGAGGTCGGTTGGGCCACGCCAATGGCGTAGGACACCTGGATCTCGCAGCGCTCGGCGAGGCCGGCGGCGACGATGTTCTTCGCCACGTAGCGCCCGGCGTAAGCCGCCGAACGGTCGACCTTGGATGGGTCCTTGCCGGAAAAGGCGCCGCCGCCGTGACGGGCCATGCCGCCGTAGGTGTCGACGATGATCTTGCGCCCGGTCAGGCCGCAGTCGCCCACCGGGCCGCCGATGACGAACTTGCCGGTCGGGTTGATGTGGTACTGGGTGCCCTTGTGCAGCAATTCGGCCGGCAGAGTGTGCTTGACGATCAGTTCCATGACCGCTTCCTGCAGGTCGGCCTGGCTGATTTCCGGGTTGTGCTGGGTCGACAGCACCACCGCGTCGATGCCGACCACCTTGCCGTTTTCGTAGCGGCAGGTGACCTGGGATTTGGCGTCCGGGCGCAGCCACGGCAGCAGGCCGGACTTGCGTGCTTCGGCCTGGCGCTCGACCAAGCGGTGGCTGAACACGATAGGCGCAGGCATCAGCACGTCGGTTTCGTTGCTGGCATAACCGAACATCAGGCCCTGGTCGCCAGCGCCCTGGTCTTCCGGCTTGACCCGGTCGACACCCTGGTTGATGTCCGGGGACTGCTTGCCAATGATGTTCAGCACGCCGCAGGTGGCGCCGTCGAAGCCGACGTCGGAGCTGGTGTAGCCAATGTCGCAGATGACGTCGCGGACGATCTGCTCGAGGTCGACCCAGGCGCTGGTGGTGACTTCGCCGGCGACAATGGCCACACCGGTCTTGACCAGGGTTTCACAGGCCACGCGGGCGTGTTTGTCCTTGGCGATGATGGCGTCGAGCACCGCATCGGAGATCTGGTCGGCGATCTTGTCTGGATGGCCTTCGGAGACGGACTCGGAGGTGAAGAGGGAGTATTCGCTCATCGATCGGTTTTCCTATTGTTTACCGGTGGGTGAGAGGGGCCTCGTGAGCCCGTTCATATGCGTGAGCCCGCTCTCGGGCCGTTGTGGTGATCTGGCTTGGCAAAGTGCCGCACCTGAATCTGGAAACCATTGCGTAAACCCACGTACAGGCTTTCGCCCGGTGTGAGTCCGGCGGCGATCGCCCAGCGGGCCAGGTCATCCTGCTCGAAGCCCAGCCAGAGATCGCCGCAGGCCTGCCTGGCCCAACTCTGGTTGTGGCTGCACAGCTCGGTGATCAGCAGGCTGCCGCCGCTGTTCACCTGCCGGGCCAGCTGTTTCAACGCCTCGGCAGGGGCGGCGAAATGGTGCAGGACCATGTTCAGCACCACGCAGTCGGCCGCCGGGTAGTCATCGTTCAGGGCATCGGCGAGTTGCAGCTCGACGTTCACCAGACCCTCTGCCGTGCAGCGCGCACGGGCCAGTTCGAGCATCGCCGGGCTGTTGTCCAGCGCCGTGACCTGGCGGAAGCGGCGTGCCAGTTCGGGCAAAAAAGCACCGTCGCCGGGACCGATTTCCAATGCCGTCGCCGCGCGGGTAAAACCCAGGGCGTCGAGCAGTGCCAGCAGGCTGTCGCGGTATTGCGCCAGGCCGGCGATCAGATCCTGCTGGGCCTGGAAACTGGCCGCCGTACGGGCGAAAAAATCCTGGCTGGCGGCGGCGCGCTGGCTGTGGACCTCGGCGATACGTGCCTGAATAGCGTCAGGCAGCGCCAGGGCATCGACTTCATCGAGTAGCGCCGCGTGCAGGGTGCCGCCCAGGCGCTCGCCTTGGGCCAGGGCGCGGCGGTAGAAGATTGCGTTGCCCTCGCGCCGTGTGGCCACCAGGCCGGCCTGGGCCAGCACCTTCAAGTGGTGGCTCATGCCGGACTGACCGGTGGCGAAGATCTGCGCCAGTTCCAGCACGCCGAAGGAATCGTTGGTCAGGGCGCGCAGCACGTTCAGGCGCAACGGGTCGCCGCCGGCCTTGCACAGGGCGGCGAGGGCGTCGACGGGTTGGAAGGCCAGATGTGAGGCGCGCATATTCATAGGCCGAGCAGTTTAGTCGGTCATTTTTCATCCAGCAATACCAATATCAAAAAGTTTTGATATTGGTATTGCTGCGGTGCAAGCCAGAAAACATTGGCTCTGCGACTATCTGTCATTGCCCCGGCGGGCTCTGCTGGGCGAAAATGGCCGCCTTTTTCGACCTTCCTGTTGCAAAAACCCGTAGGAGATTCAGTGATGCCCAGCCGTCGTGAGCGAGCCAATGCCATTCGTGCCCTGAGCATGGATGCCGTGCAGAAAGCCAACAGCGGCCATCCGGGTGCTCCTATGGGGATGGCGGACATCGCCGAAGTCCTCTGGCGCGACTACCTCAAGCACAACCCGAGCAACCCGAGTTTCGCCGACCGCGACCGCTTCGTGCTGTCCAACGGCCACGGCTCGATGCTGGTCTATTCGCTGTTGCACCTGACCGGCTACGACCTGGGTATCGAAGACCTCAAGCAGTTCCGCCAGCTGCACAGCCGCACGCCCGGCCACCCGGAATATGGCTACACCCCGGGCGTGGAGACCACCACCGGCCCGCTCGGCCAGGGCCTGGCCAATGCCGTGGGTTTCGCCCTCGCCGAGAAGGTGCTGGGCGCCCAGTTCAACCGCGACGGCCACCAGATCGTCGACCACTTCACCTACGTCTTCCTTGGCGACGGCTGCATGATGGAAGGCATCAGCCATGAGGTCAGCTCCCTGGCCGGCACTTTGGGCCTGGGCAAGCTGATCGCCTTCTACGACGACAATGGCATTTCCATCGACGGCGAAGTCGAGGGCTGGTTCACCGACGACACGCCGAAGCGCTTTGAAGCCTACGGCTGGCAGGTGATTCGCAATGTCGACGGCCACGACGCCGAAGAAATCAAGATCGCCATCGACACCGCACGCAAGAGCGAGCAGCCGACCTTGATCTGCTGCAAGACCACCATCGGCTTCGGTTCGCCGAACAAGCAGGGCAAGGAAGATTGCCACGGCGCACCGCTGGGCGTTGACGAGATCGCCCTGACCCGTGCCGCCCTGGGCTGGAACCACGGTCCGTTCGAGATCCCGGCGGACATCTACGCCGAGTGGGACGCCAAGCAAGCCGGCGCCGCCGCCGAAGCCGAGTGGGATCAGCGCCTCAAAGCCTACGCCGCCGCCTATCCGGAACTGGCCACCGAGTTCAAGCGCCGCATCAGTGGCGAGCTGCCGGCCGATTTCGCCGAGAAGGCCACCGCCTATATTGAGGAAGTCGCGGCCAAAGGCGAAACCATCGCCAGCCGCAAGGCCAGCCAGAACGCGCTGAACGCCTTTGGTCCGCTGCTGCCGGAATTCCTCGGCGGCTCGGCCGACCTGGCCGGCTCCAACCTGACCCTGTGGAAGGGCTGCAAGGGCGTGTCGGCCGAAGACGCTTCCGGCAACTACATGTTCTACGGCGTGCGCGAGTTCGGCATGAGCGCGATCATGAACGGCGTCGCCCTGCATGGCGGCTTCGTGCCCTACGGCGCAACCTTCCTGATCTTCATGGAATACGCGCGCAATGCCGTGCGCATGTCGGCGCTGATGAAAAAGCGCGTGCTCTACGTGTTCACCCACGACTCCATCGGTCTGGGCGAAGACGGCCCGACTCACCAGCCGATCGAGCAGTTGGCCAGCCTGCGCTGCACGCCCAACCTCGACACCTGGCGTCCCTGCGACGCGGTGGAATCGGCGGTGGCCTGGAAGTACGCGATCGAACGCAACGACGGTCCCAGCGCGCTGATCTTCAGCCGACAGAACCTGCCGCACCAGGGGCGCGATGCCCAGCAGTTGGCCGACATTGCCCGTGGCGGCTACGTGCTCAAGGACTGCGCCGGCGAGCCGGAGCTGATCCTGATCGCCACCGGTTCGGAAATCGGCCTGGCAGTCGCCGCCTACGAGCAGCTCAGCGCCCAGGGTCGCCAGGTGCGCGTGGTGTCCATGCCGTCGACCAGCGTGTTCGATGCTCAGGATGCCGGCTACAAGCAGGCGGTATTGCCGCTGCAGGTGGGCGCGCGGATTGCCATCGAGGCGTCCCACGCCGACTACTGGTACAAGTATGTCGGTCTGGAAGGTCGCGTCATCGGCATGACCACCTTCGGTGAGTCGGCCCCCGCGCCGGCACTGTTCGAGCACTTCGGCTTCACTGTCGAGAACCTGCTGGAAACCGCCGCCGAACTGCTGGAAGACTGAGTCATACCGACAGAGTAGGGTGGGCTTCAGCCCACCCGACCTCGCCATCTCCCTCGTTTCGGTGAGCCTTTCTATGCAGCAACGCCCCTACAGAATCGCCCTCAACGGCTACGGCCGCATTGGCCGTTGCGTGCTGCGCGCGCTGCATGAGCGCGGTGCCGGGGCGCGTCTGGAAATAGTCGCGCTGAATGACCTGGCCGATCAGGCCAGCATCGAATACCTGACCCGCTTCGACTCCACCCACGGGCGCTTTCCCGGTGAGGTGAAGGTCGACGGTGACTGTCTGCATATCAATGGCGACTGCGTGCGGGTGCTGCGCCAGGCGACGCCGGAAGGCATCGACTGGGCGGCGCTGGGTATCGACCTGTTGCTGGAGTGCTCCGGCGCCTATCACACGCGCGCCGACGCCCAGCGTTTCCTGGCGGCCGGCGCGCCGCGGGTGCTGTTCTCCCAGCCGATGGCCAGCGAAACGGCGGTCGATGCCACCGTCGTCTTCGGGGTCAATCAGCAGTGCCTGACTGGCGAGGAAAAGCTGCTGTCCAACGCCTCCTGCACCACCAATTGCGGGGTGCCGCTGCTCAAGCTGCTCAACGAGGCGGTGGGCCTGGAGTACGTTTCCATCACCACCATCCACTCGGCGATGAACGATCAACCGGTAATCGACGCCTACCACCACGAAGACCTGCGCCGCACGCGCTCGGCCTTCCAGTCGGTGATTCCAGTGTCCACCGGCCTGGCGCGGGGCATCGAACGCTTGCTGCCGGAACTAAGCGGGCGGATCCAGGCCAAAGCCATACGCGTACCGACGGTAAACGTGTCCTGCCTGGACATCACCTTGCAGACCGCGCGTGACACCAGCGCCGCTGAAATCAATCAGGTGCTGCGTCAGGCCGCCGAACGTGGCCCGCTGCAGGGCTTGATCGCCTACACCGAGTTGCCCCACGCCAGTTGCGACTTCAATCACGACCCGCACTCGGCCATCGTCGATGGTAGCCAGACCCGGGTTTCCGGCCCGCGCCTGGTGAATCTGCTGGCCTGGTTCGACAACGAGTGGGGTTTCGCCAATCGCATGCTCGACGTGGCTGAACACTTTCTCGCCGTGTCTCCTGTTTCCATTCAACCAGCCCCCGTGAAGGACTGATTCCATGACCGTTCTGAAGATGACCGACCTCGACCTCCAAGGTAAGCGCGTGTTGATCCGCGAAGACCTCAACGTGCCGGTAAAAGACGGCGCGGTGACGAGCGACGCGCGCATCCTCGCCTCGTTGCCGACCATCAAGCTGGCCCTGGAAAAGGGTGCGGCAGTCATGGTCTGCTCGCACCTGGGTCGCCCGAGCGAAGGTGAATACTCCGCAGAGAACAGCCTCAAGCCGGTCGCCGACTACCTGAGCCAGGCGCTCGGCCGTGAAGTGCCGCTGGTGCGCGATTACCTCGACGGTGTCGCGATCCAGCCCGGCGAACTGGTACTGCTGGAAAACGTGCGCTTCAATCCGGGCGAGAAGAAAAACAGCGACGAACTGGCCCGGCAATATGCCGCGCTCTGCGATGTGTTCGTCATGGACGCTTTCGGCACCGCCCACCGCGCCCAGGGTTCGACCCATGGCGTGGCCAAGTTCGCCAAGGTAGCTTGCGCCGGCCCGTTGCTGGCGGCTGAGCTGGATGCCCTGGGCAAGGCGCTAGGCAATCCGGCCAAGCCGATGGCGGCCATCGTCGCCGGCTCCAAGGTGTCGACCAAGCTCGATGTGCTGACCAGCCTGAGCCAGATCTGCGACCAGCTGATCGTCGGCGGCGGGATTGCCAACACCTTCCTCGCTGCCGCCGGTTTCCCGGTCGGCAAGTCGCTGTACGAGGCCGACCTGCTGGATACCGCCAAAGCCATCGCCGCCAAGGTCAGCGTGCCGCTGCCGGTGGACGTGGTGGTGGCCAAGGAGTTCGCCGAATCCGCCACCGCCACCGTCAAACTGGTCGCCGACGTGGCCGCTGACGACATGATCCTCGATATCGGCCCGCAGACCGCGCTGCAATTCGCCGAGCTGCTGAAGTCGTCGAAGACCATTCTGTGGAACGGTCCGGTCGGCGTGTTCGAGTTCGCCCAGTTCGGTAACGGCACCAAGGTGCTAGCCGAAGCCATCGCCGCCAGCCCGGCCTTCTCGATTGCCGGTGGTGGCGACACCCTGGCGGCCATCGACAAATACGCCGTGGCGGACAAGATTTCCTATATCTCCACCGGCGGCGGCGCCTTCCTCGAGTTCGTCGAGGGCAAGGTGCTGCCAGCCGTGGAAGTGCTGGAGCAGCGCGCCAAGGGCTAGCGCCTGTTGCTCGGGAGGGCCGTGGCGAGGCTGAACCAGGCTCTCTGCAGGTTGTCGATTGACCTGCGCGCGGCGTGGGCCGGCTATCCTTTTACCGCAAGGGCAAAGAAGGGCTGGTCTGCTCGGCCGCTGCCGATGATGTACTCGGTCGCCCTGGCGGCTTTGTTCGGATGTAATCCGGGCTGCGAATTTCATCCCCTGGTGCGCCAGGGGCGGACGAGCTGACCCCTTGTCCCTGAATACTTGAATAGCGCCTGCCCCTGCGGCAGGCTTGCACGATTAACGAGTCCCTCCGGGAGAAAGAACACCATGGCACTTATCAGCATGCGCCAGATGCTCGACCACGCCGCCGAATTCGGCTACGGCGTGCCGGCTTTCAACGTCAACAACCTCGAGCAGATGCGCGCCATCATGGAAGCGGCCGACAAGACCGATTCCCCGGTGATCGTCCAGGCTTCCGCCGGTGCCCGCAAGTACGCCGGAGCACCCTTCCTGCGTCACCTGATCCTGGCGGCCATCGAAGAATTCCCGCATATCCCGGTGTGCATGCACCAGGACCACGGCACCAGTCCTGACGTCTGCCAGCGCTCGATCCAGCTGGGCTTCAGCTCGGTGATGATGGACGGCTCGCTGAAGGAAGACGGCAAGACGCCGGCCGACTACGACTACAACGTCGCCGTGACCCAGCAGACCGTAGCCTTCGCCCACGCCTGCGGCGTCTCGGTGGAAGGTGAGTTGGGCTGCCTGGGCAGCCTGGAAACCGGCATGGCCGGCGAAGAAGACGGCGTCGGCGCCGAAGGCGTGCTCGACCACAGCCAGATGCTCACCGACCCGGAAGAAGCCGCCGACTTCGTCAAGCGCACCCAGGTCGACGCCCTGGCCATTGCCATCGGTACCAGCCACGGCGCCTACAAGTTCACCAAGCCGCCGACCGGTGACATCCTCGCCATCGACCGGATCAAGGAGATCCACAAGCGCATCCCCAACACCCACCTGGTGATGCATGGTTCTTCTTCGGTGCCGCAGGAGTGGCTGGCGATCATCAACCAGTACGGCGGTGACATCAAAGAAACCTACGGCGTGCCGGTCGAAGAAATCGTCGAAGGCATCAAGTTCGGCGTGCGCAAGGTCAACATCGACACCGACCTGCGCCTGGCGTCCACCGGTGCGATGCGTCGCCTGATGGCGACCAACCCGAGCGAGTTCGATCCGCGCAAGTTCTTCGGCGCCACCGTGACGGCCATGCGCGACATCTGCATCGCCCGTTACGAAGCCTTCGGCACCGCCGGCAACGCTTCGAAGATCAAACCGATCTCACTGGAAGCCATGTTCCAGCGCTATGCCAAGGGTGAGCTGGCCGCCAAGGTCAACTAAGCCTCGGCTGCAACGAAAAGCCCGCTCTCGAGCGGGCTTTTTCGTGATCCAGGGTGCCGCCGCGCTGACGGCGGTACCTGTGGTTGCCTGATGAGTCGGCTCTTGCTCACAGGCTCAACGCGAGTGAGTGCAATCGCCAATATACCGCCTGAACAGACGGCTATTCGCTCGGTGCCCTTTCACCTCGTTAGACGAAGGGTTGGCCACCAAACCCTCTCGGGAGTCGCTGCAGTCCCGGCATGTCGGCGAGCTTCTCCCGCCACGCGGCGCGCCAGTCATTCGACACATGAGCGGTCTTGGATCTTCGCGCGGCTCTGCGCGCCGCATTCCGTTCGGCTTTCCGAGCCTCCTTGTACACGTCCGTATTACGACAGTTATGGCATTTCACCTGATTCAGTTTGGTGCTGGAGGCAAGGTTGCTGCCGTGGCTGCCGCAGGCGAGATGACCCGCGACCTTGTAGTGAGTAACCATCGGTTAATCTCCTTATGTTGAGTGCAGCGCAAGCAAGGCGATACGAGATCGGTTGCTTTGAAGCAGATGCCAAAGCGAAGCCGCCAAGGCGCTTGCAGCGAACCAGAGGCCTTACCCTGGCATGGACTCGCACCACCAGAGAGCGAATGAACTTACCTGCACCTAAGCAGCATAGTCCCGCTCACGGCTGCGATCCCGGAGTTCGATTGGACCACTCCCTGTGGGGCGGGTTCGCCGACGAGCGGCGAGGTCATGCACGCCCCGAGGCGTTGTTGATCTGAAACCGCTCGGCCATGCTGCGTTAAACAACAGGCTAAAAATGCGCATTTACAGCTCGTAAACTGCGCTTTCTCGCCTATTTTTGCCTTGCCTGATCTTCGCTCGCTACGTTTTCACACGGCCTGTCTCGTGCGGGCTTTTTGCGTTATGGCGCAGGGCTGGCCAGCGCTCGGTGCTCGATGCCCAGCTTGTAGAATTGTGCGGCGCCGGCCTCGGTTTCGTAACCACTGTTGTCCTGGGGGTAGGCCCCGGCTTTGAAGTACAAGGATTTCGCCGCCCAAGCCGAATCGATCGGGCTATTCCAGTTGATGTCGTTGAGGCTGATCGACAGGGTTCCCTTCGGGGTCAGGTGGATGGCGTAGGTGAAGCGCTGATTGAGTTCGATGTGGCGGGCGATGGTGATGACCTGAATCGGCGCGTCGGGACTCAAGCGCAGCTTGGCGACGATATTGCCGCTGGCCAAATACGCCTTGTATTGGTACTCCAGCTTGAGCAGCGGTGCGCTGCTCTGCTGGGCGTGGATCTGGCCGATGACCAGCTTGCCGGTCGAAGGTACCTGGCTGATCGCCAGGGCGGCGCGCAGGAAATTGTCGGCGCTGGGGTAGGTCCAGTTGCGCAGCTTGCCGTCGGCGAAGGTTTCGCGCAGCTCGCTGCGCGGGTACTTGGCATTCTCGGTGGTGCTGCCGTTGACCGGGGCCCAGAAGAAGATTGCCCCGTCTTTCGACTGGAAGTAATGATCCTGGTAGCCGCCGACCAGCAGGGGGGTGTCGATGGTGGTGGCGGGGACGCCGACGGGAATGCTCAGGTTCCAAGTGGCAAGATCGATCATGACTGGTTCTCCTGGAAGAGAAATGACGTCAGTCGAGGGGCACATCTCATCCTTGAGTCAGTAACGGCTTACTTGGCATCCCTGCGGGTGGCACACGCGAACTGATGGGAGGTTAGGGGGCTGCCGTTGGTCGCGAGAGGCGCTTGTCTTTATAGCGGCAGGCTGCTCGGGGGTATGATGGCCGTTCGTCGATATACTGGCGCCAAAATATAACCATGACGAGCCCGGCACCGTATCTGCTCCGAGAGGCAGCCGCGCGCGGTTGCCAAGGGGATTTCGGGTGGCCGCGAGGGGGCATGAGCTGGCGCGCTGTTGCTGGCAGCGGCGGTTTTTCCAGCGGCTGGGGACACAGGCGCCGACCACTAGTAGGCTGGCGGCGGCAGTGGCGGCTTGCCCGATCGGCGGGTTGCGGCATACTGCGCACCCAGGCCCTACGAGAACCGCTCGGTACCGTCCATGACCCCTCTGAAATTTCTCCAGGGCTACCCGCTGCAGCTGCAAGAGCAGATCCGCCAACTGATCGCCCAGGAGCGTCTGGGCGACTACCTGGCCCAGCGTTACAACGGCAAGCACGGCGTGCAGAGCGACAAGGCGCTGTATGCCTATATTCAGGCGCTCAAGCAGGAGCACCTGAAGAACGCGCCGGCCATCGACAAGGTGTTGTTCGACAACCGCCTCGACCTTACCCATCGCGCCCTCGGCTTGCACACCGCGATTTCCCGGGTGCAGGGCGGCAAGCTCAAGGCCAAGAAGGAAATCCGCGTCGCCGCCCTGTTCAAGGACGCCGCGCCAGAGTTTTTACAGATGATCGTGGTGCATGAACTGGCCCACCTGAAAGAGGCCGAGCACAACAAGGCGTTCTACAAACTCTGCGAATACATGCTGCCCGATTATCACCAGGTGGAATTCGATCTGCGCGTGTACCTGACCTGGCGCGAGCTGCAAGGGCGTAGCCCGGCCTGAACTCGCGGGTGGCCAGCCAGTCGCCGAGTGGCTTCTCAGCCGCGCAGCAGCAGATTAAGCTGATCGACCACTTCCGCCCAGTCGGCGTCCTCGAGAATTTCCTCGCGCAGAAAGCTGGCCTGGGCAGCGGTCCAGAAGGGCGCATCGGCCAATTTGCAGGTTTGCGGCAGCGGCGAATGGGTGCTGATGAAACGCTCGATGCTGGCTTGTTCGGCGGGCAAGCCGAGCTGTTTGAACAGTGCCGATAGATCGTGGCTAGGGTTTTCCATGATGTGCTCCTCTGGAGAGTGGACTCGCCCATACAGCCTAGCGTATATCGACCAATATCTGTCGCAGGATGCTGGCCAGCAGGGCCTGCCTGCAGGCAAGATTTTCACCGGTGCGAGGTGGTCACGGCATGCATTCAGGGGTTTCGCGCAGGTTGCTCGCGGTGCTGGCCAGCCTTGCACTGCTGCTCCCGCCGTTGGCACTGGCGCGCGAGTTGCTGGCGGTAGGCAGCGATTTCCCGCGGGTATTCGAGCGTTCGGGCGCAGGCGTGTATCAGGGGCTCGGCCCGGATGTCCTGCGCCAAGTGCTCGAGCCGCGAGGCTACAGCCTGCGCTTCGCGTCATACCCCTGGGCCCGCGCGCAGCGCATGGTCGAACTCGGTCGGGCCGACATCCTTATCGGTCCCTATCGTAATCCAGCGCGCGAGGCGCGTTTCGCGTTTGTCGGGCCGGCCTTCTATCGCGACCGGATCGTCCTTTATTGCCGCAGCGGCAGGTCGTGTCAGTGGTCTGGCGATCTCCGCCAGCTGTCCGGCCGGCGCATCGGCGTGGTGCGCGCCTGGGCCTACGGCGCGCGTTTCGATAGCGCGCGCGACGTGCTCGAGCTGGTCACCGTGGAGGGGGTCGGCAACGGCCTGAAAATGCTCAGTCTGGGCCGACTCGAACTCCTCGCCAGTAATCAGCGCAACACCCTGCCGCTGTTGCAGGTGCTGGGTTTGACCGATGAAATCAGCCAGCTCGAGCCCCCTGTCGATACCCTGGACGGTTACTTCGCGTTCCCTCTGCATAGCAGCCATGCCCGCCTGCGCGAGGATTTCGACGAGGGCTTTCGGCAGCTGGTCGAGCGTGGACAGCTGGCCCGGCTGGCAGCCCAGTGGCAGGTGGACATTCCTTGAGAAAGGCCCTGCGCCGGTGAGGTTATGCGGCTCGAGGTGGGGCCGGCCAGCCCAGGCTCAATCTAGCCCCGGTGGGCTTCCCTGCAGAACCTCGAGTTCGGCCGTTCAGCAGACCCGCAGCACTTCGAAGCGCTGCGTGCTGCTACCCATGCGAAGCTCCACCTGATCGCCTTCAGCGCAGCCGATCAGGCGTTGTCCAAGCGGTGCGCGCGGGCTGATCACCCGTACTTCCTCGCCTTCCAGCAGCAGCTTCAGGCCGGCACCGTCCGGGCCAAGGAACAGGCACTGCTCGACACCCTGAGCATCGGCTAGCCACACCAAGGCGCTGAGCTGAATGCCCAGTTGCGCATCGAAGGGCCGCAGCCGGAGCTTTTCCCAGGCGCTCAGGGCCTGGCGAATTTCCTCGACCCGGCGCGCCTGCCCGGCGGCCAGATAGGAAGCCTCCAGGCCCAGGGTGTCGTATTTGTTCTCGGCAATATTCTCTTCATGGGTGGCCGCTTCATAGGCGGTCAACGCCGCTTGCTGGGCCAGCGCCAGATCGCTGTGCAGCTTGTCGAGAATCAGTTGCTGGAGCAGAGCTTTGTTCAACGGTCACTCGCAGGGTCGGCAGGAAAAATATCGGCCTATGCACCAAAGTCTAGTGTCGCTATGGCTACCGAAGGCGGCATTGTGCACAGGTTGCTACTAAAAGTGAGGGTGTGGGAATGAACATGATGCGGTCGATGGGATTTTTCTTCCTGTTTCTGCTGGTGCCGCTGGGCGCCTTGCTGGCCAGCTACCCAGGGCCGATTGCCGAATGGTTGAGCGCTCTGTTCGGTGTACCAATCAGCCGGGGCAACCTCGGCGCCGGCTTTATGGTGCTGGCGGCGATCTGCCTCAAGGTCGATCTGACCATTCGTCGTCGTGCCCAGGTCAGCCAGGCGAGCATCGCCTGATCGCGAGTGGGCAACCTGCCATCAAGCTGGCGCAATAGATCCCTGCCGTGGTTACACTGCGCTCCATCTGCGGCGGGAGGCCATGATGGAGACGACACAGTCGGACTACTCGATTTATCGGCAGGTAGTCACGCAACTGATGAATGACCAGGAGCAGCTGCCCAGCCTGCCGATGTTGACCCTGGAGATTCGCCGGGCGCTGGCCAGGCCGGAGGTCAGCATGCCCCAGCTGGTCGGCCTGATCAGCAGAGATCCGGCGCTCAGCGCGTTGCTGATGAAATACGCCTCCAGTGCCTTGCTGCGCACCCGCGTGGCGCCGAAAACCCTGCAGGACGTGTTGCGCGTACTCGGCCTGCAGCAGGTGGATCGGGTGGTGATGCTGCACAGCGTCAAGAGCCTGTTCGTGCTGCACAGTCCCGGCCACAAGCTGCTGTTCATGGACGCCTGGCAGCGACTGACCCTGAAGGCGAGCATCTGCGGCTTTCTCGCGCGCAAGGTGGGGCAGGTGCAGGCCGATCATGCGGTGCTCGCCAGCCTGCTCAGCGAGGTGGGTTCGCTCGCGGTACTCTCGGCCTTCAAGGGCGGCGATCTGGTGCCGACACCGGCGCGTTACCACAGCCTGTGCCAGGCCTACAGCAAATCGCTGGGCCTGATGCTGCTGAAGAAGTGGGCGGTGGACGAAGCCTACGTGGACATCGTGCGCGAGGCGGGCAACTGGCCGCTGCAGCGCCAGCGGCAGATCGAGTTGCTCGATCTGGTCAACCTGAGCCTGTTCCATACCCTGCTTGATAGCGGCAGCGAAGCGCAGTTACCCGCGCTGGCCAGTCTGGCCGCCTATGCCAAGCTCAATGGCTTGCACAATGAGGTGGCGGCGGACGGCAGCCTGGCCCTGGTCAGCCAGCATTGGGACGAGATCCAGGAACTGGCGGCGGTGCTGCGCTAGGGTTTCCCCAGGCATAAGCCTGAAAACTGCCCGCTAGGTCTTGCTCCGGTCCTTGAGCAGGTGGGCGGTGAGGGTGCGCAACGGCCCGAGTTGCCGGCAGATCAGCGCCAGCTGGGTCTGTACCAGGCGCTGCTGGTCGTCCAGGGCATCGGTGCGCTGCTCCAATTCGGCGGCCAATTGCTCTTCGGCATCGCTCTGAATCGCCACCGCCCGCTCTTCGGCAAGGCTTTTGGCGATTTCATCGAGGCTGGCGGCGAGGCGCGCGGCGCTCGCCGGCAGCGGACTCTGCTGGTCGCCGAGGAGGATCTCACCGCGGTGCGCGCCAAGGCCCGAGAGATAACTCAAGAGGGTGTGCGACAGCACCAGAAAGCGGAAGCCGATGTCCGCCTCCTTCCGGAAATGCCCAGGCTCCATGAGCATGTTGCCCAGGGTGGTGGACAGCGCGGCTTCGGCGTTGTGCGCATTGCGCCGGGCCAGGCGGTAGGCCAGGTCGTCGCGTTTGCCGCTGACATACTGCTGGATGATCTGACGCAGGTAGATGCTGTTGCAGCTGAGGGTGTTGGCCAGCATGCGGTTGAGTCGGCGCCCCTGCCAGTCCGGCAGGATCAGGAACACCGCCAGCCCGGCGATCAGGCTGCCGATCAGGGTGTCGACCAGGCGTGGCAGGATCAAGCCGTAGCCGTCGCCGACCTGGTTGAAGCAGAACAGCACCAGCAGGGTGATCGCTGCGGTGGCCAGGGTGTAGCGACTGCTGCGGGTGGCGAAGAAGGCCACCCCGGCGGCCACGGCAAAGAAGGCCTGCACCAGCGGGCTGGGGAACAGGTCGAACAGCGCCCAGCCGAGGATCAGGCCGAGCACCGTGCCGGCGATCCGCTGCACCAGCTTGAGGCGGGTGGCGCCATAGTTCGGCTGGCAGACGAACACCGTGGTCAGCAGGATCCAGTAACCCTGGGTCGGATGCATCCAGTGCAGCACGCCATAGCCGGCGGCCAGGGCGATGGCCAGGCGCAGGGCGTGGCGGAACAGCAGTGAGGTGGGCGTCAGTTGCTGGCGCAGACGCTCCGCGACTTCCTTCAACGAGTGCGGTTCGCGATCCAGCAGGCTGCTGTCCTGCTGCTCGGCCAGGGCATCGGGGTTGCTGGCGTGGCCGAGCAGTTGGTCGAGAGCCGCCAGGTTGCCGGCTAGGGCGCCGAGGGAGCGCAGCAGCTGGCGCCAGGCCGGATTGCTCTGCAGATTCAGGTGCTGCAAGGAGGCATGCAGGTCATCCAGCGCCTGGCTGCACTGCTCGCGGTACTCGAACGGCTGGCGCAGTTCGATGGCCTGGGCCAGGCGCTGACAGGCCTCGCCATGCAGGCGCAGCAGGCGCTGGCAGCGGAACAGCACATCGCTGTGAAAGAAGGCTTCGGCCAGTTCGTTGTAGGGGTAATGCGAGGAACTGGCGCGCTCGTGGATGTCCTGGGCGAGGAAGTACAGCTTGAGGTAGCGACTGACCTTGCTGCCCGGTCGGTCATTGCCGACGCGGTGCAGGATGATTTCCTTGGCGGCATTCAGTGCCGCCACCACCCGACCGTTCTGCCTGGCCAGGGCCAGGCGCCGCTCCTCCACGTCGAGCTGGCGCAGCGGCTCGAACAGGGCAGCCTTGAGCTTGAGGTACTGGCCCAGTTCGCGGAACAGCCGGGCCAGGCTGTGCTGCACCGGCTGGTTGGCGAATAGCGCATTCCAGATCACCGACAGCACCCCGTACCAGGCCGCGCCCGCCATCATAATCAGCGGTTCCAGCCACAGGCCGGCGATGCCGCCCCGCTGCTCCACGCCGATCATGCTGTAGATCGCCAGGATCAGGGTGGCCGAGCCCAGGGTGGCGTAGCGCTCGCCGAGGGCGCCGAGCATGGTCAGGGCGAATCCCGACAGCGCCAGGGCGCTGACGAACAGCCAGGGATAGGGGAACAACCACTCGACCGTGTAAGCCGCCGCGCTGAAGCAACCGAGGGTCACCAGCAGCGCGGTCAGGCGGCCTTGCCAGCTGTCGTCAGTCTCGGCCAGAGCGCTGGCGATCACCCCGAGAAACAGCGGAGTCAGCGCCTGCATCCAGTCTTGCGCCCAGCACAGCCACAGGCTGCCGCTGAGGGCGATGAACACCCGCAGGCTGTAGCTGAATTTATCCAGCGCCCACAGACGGCGCAGGGAATGGCGAAAAGAGCTGGCGGACATCCGGGCGACCTTATGCAGCGGTAATAGTGAGCAGACTAACGGAGTATGCGGACCTCTGGCACTCCCCTGTTGGCAGCTTTTGTTGCCTGTCTGTCCGCTCGGGGCGAGGATGCCGGCTCTGCGCGAAAAGTCATGGACTATCCTTCTAAGCAGACAACCGTACTTAGCAAGTCTTTTGCCACCTGTAGCGGCTGTCGTGGAGAGGGCCGTGAAGGTTTTCCCGATATTGCGTTTGCTCTTGGTCCTGGCCCTGTTGCTCTTGCCTGCGGGGTTGATGGCGGCACCTGGAATGGTGGTGGAGTTGCGCGTCGATGGTGCGATTGGTCCGGCCAGCGCCGATTACGTGGTGCGTGGCCTGTCCCGCGCGGTAGACGAGGGCGCGCAACTGGTGGTGCTGAGCATCGACACCCCCGGCGGTCTGGACACCTCGATGCGCTCGATCATCAAGGCGATTCTCGCCAGTCCGATTCCGGTGGCCAGCTTTGTTGCCCCCAGTGGTGCACGGGCCGCCAGTGCCGGCACCTATATCCTCTATGCCAGCCATATTGCGGCGATGGCGCCGGGCACCAATCTTGGCGCGGCCACCCCGGTGCAGATCGGCGGCATGCCCGGTTCACCGTCGCCCGCACCGGACCAGCCGGAAAGCGCCGATAAGGGCGACAAGCCCGGCGAGGCCAGCGAGGCCGAGAAGGCCGGCGTACCGACCGATACCCTGAGCAAGAAACAAATCAACGATGCCTCCGCCTATATCCGGGGGTTGGCGCAGATGCGCGGGCGCAATGCCGAGTGGGCCGAGCGGGCGGTGCGGGAGTCAGTCAGCCTGTCCGCCGAAGAAGCGCTCGCCCGCAAGGTGGTCGACTACCTCGCCCGTGACCTGGCCGACCTGCTCAGGCAACTGGACGGTAAGCGCTTCACCGCCGCGGGCGTCGAGGTGACGCTGCAAACCGCCGATGCCGTGGTGGTCAGCCGCGAGCCGGACTGGCGGGCACAGTTGCTGGCGGTGATCACCAATCCCAGTGTGGCGCTGCTGTTGATGATGATCGGCGTCTATGGACTGTTCTTCGAGTTTTCCAACCCGGGCAGCGGCGTCGGCGGCGTGCTCGGCGGTATCTGCCTGATTCTGGCGCTGTATGCCCTGCAGCTGTTGCCGGTCAACTACGCGGGAGTGGCCTTGATCCTGCTCGGCATCGCCTTTATCGCCGCCGAAGCATTCCTGCCGAGTTTCGGCGTGCTCGGGATTGGCGGGCTGGTCGCTTTCGTCTTCGGCGCCTTGATCCTGATCGACACCGAAGTGCCCGGCTTCGGCATTCCCCTGGCGTTGATCGTGACCCTGGCCCTGACCACTGGCGGAGTGATTTTCGCCATTCTCAGCATGGCCTTGCGCGCCAGGCGCCGCGCCCTGGTCGGCGGCGACAGCGAATTGATCGGCAGCCTGACGCGGATCCAGGCGGTGCAGCCAAGCAACCCGCTGGGCGGCTGGGTGCAACTGCAAGGCGAGAACTGGCAGGTCGTCAGCCAGGTGCCGCTGCAACCCGGCCAGCAGGTGCGGGTGCTGGCGCGCAAAGGCTCGACGCTGGACGTCGCCACCACTGAAGACACACCGCCACAAGGAGACTGACATGGGTTTCGAATTGAGTTTTGCCACGCTGGCAGTGCTGTTGATGGCGCTGCTGGTTTCGGCGTTTCGTATCCTGCGCGAATACGAGCGCGGCGTGGTGTTCCAGTTGGGGCGCTTCTGGCGGGTCAAGGGGCCGGGTCTGGTGATCATCATTCCGGGCATCCAGCAGATGGTGCGCGTCGATCTGCGCACCATCGTGCTGGACGTGCCGACCCAGGACGTGATCTCCCGCGACAACGTCTCGGTCAAGGTCAATGCGGTGATCTACTTCCGCGTCCTCGACCCGCAGAAGGCGATCATCCAGGTCGAGGATTACCACGGCGCCACCAGCCAGTTGTCGCAAACCACCCTGCGCGCGGTACTCGGCAAGCACGAGCTGGACGAGATGCTCGCCGAGCGCGAACGCTTGAATATCGATATCCAGCAAGTGCTGGACGCGCAGACTGACGCCTGGGGCATCAAGGTGGCGAATGTCGAGATCAAGCATGTCGACCTCGACGAATCGATGATTCGCGCCATCGCCAAGCAAGCCGAGGCCGAGCGTGAGCGGCGGGCCAAGGTGATTCATGCCGAGGGTGAATTGCAGGCCTCGGAAAAACTCATGCAGGCCGCCGAAATGCTCGGTCGTCAGCCCGGTGCCATGCAGCTGCGCTACATGCAGACCCTGAGCAATATCGCCACCGACAAGAGCTCGACCATCGTCTTTCCGCTGCCGATCGAGCTGCTCCAGGGCATGGCCGAACTCAAGAGTAAAAGTTAGCCGGCCATCGACCGCGCAGGTGCTCGCCAGGTGCGAGCCCCGGCGCGGTCGAGGCTGTTGACGGAGGCTGCGATGAACATCCGCTACGAGAGCATTCTGGCCACCATTGGCCGCACCCCGGTGATCCGTATCAACCGCCTGGCGCCGCCCGACGTCGAGTTGTATGTCAAGGCGGAAGCCTTCAACCCCATGGGCTCGGTCAAGGACCGCATGGCCCTCAGCGTGATCGAGGCGGCCGAAATCAGCGGCGCCCTGCAGCCCGGGCAGACGGTGATCGAGGCCACCAGCGGTAACACCGGCATCGGCCTGGCCATGGTCTGCGCAGCCAAGGGTTATCCGCTGGTGGTGACCATGGCCGAGAATTTCAGTATCGAGCGGCGCAAGATCCTGCGTTTTCTTGGCGCGCGGGTGGTGCTCACCCCGGCGGCGCTGAAGGGTAGCGGCATGGTCGGCAAGGCCGAGGAACTGGCGGCGGCTCATGGCTGGTTCCTGGTGCGCCAGTTCGAGAACGAGGCCAACGCCGACGCCCACACGCGCACCACCGCCCTGGAAATTCTCGATGCCTTCGCCGATGGTAAGCTCGACTACTTCGTCACCGGCTACGGCACCGGCGGCACCCTCAAGGGCACCGCGCGGGTGTTGCGCGAGTACCGCCCGGCAACCCGCATCGTGGTCTGCGAGCCGGATAACTCGCCGCTGCTGGGGAGCGGTATCGAACAGATGCATGACGCCGAGGGTCGGCCGCTGGAGAGTCACCCGGCGTTTCGCCCCCATCTGATGCAAGGCTGGACCCCGGACTTCATCCCCAAGCTCACCGAAGATGCCCGCCGTCTTGGCCTGATCGACCGGATCATGCCGGTCAACGGCAACCAGGCCCTGCACTACGCCCGCCAGCTGGCGCGCCAGGAGGGCATCTTCTGCGGGCCGTCGAGCGGGGCCACCTTCGCCGGCGCCATGGCCGTGGCCGCCGATGCTGCCCCAGGCAGTCGCATCCTCTGCATGCTGCCGGATACTGGCGAGCGCTACCTGTCCACGCCGCTGTTCGAGGACATTGCCGTGGACATGACCGAGGAGGAGCAAGACTTGGCCAGCTCGACGCCCAACTTTCGTTTCGACGTTGCCGTCAGCGCGCCCAGCGCCGGGCCGTCGGCACCTGTCGAGCCGGTCGCCGATGCCGAGGCCGAGGCGTTGCTGGCGCAGATCCTCGCCGACCGCCAGCAGCCATTGGTGATGTTCGCCCTGGAGTGGTGCGAGTTCTGCTGGTCGGCGCGCAAGCTGTTCCACGCCCTCGGCGTGCCCTACCGCTCGGTCGACCTGGACTCGGTCGAGTACCAGCAGGGCGACCTCGGTGGCCGCCTGCGTGTGGCGCTGCGGCGCAAGAGCGGGATGCTCACCATTCCACAGGTATTCATCGGTGGCGAATTGGTCGGTGGCTGCAGCGAACTGTTTGGCGCCTATGCCGATGGCCGGCTCGCCACCATGCTGCGGGCCCACGGCGTCGACTTGGCTGAGGCACCGGCGATAGACCCGGCGACCCTGGCGCCGGCCTGGCTGCATCCGCGCAGCTGACCGGCGGCGGACAAGCTGTCGCGCTCTGCGCCGGGTGTCGGAAAATGTGCCGTGATACGCGGATTAATCAGAGCTTTCCCCTGAAGCGCGGCGGATATACAGGGAGGCCAGCGCCGTCGCTCTTCTAGACTTCAAGGTACTCGGCTGGATTAAGGAGAGGATTATGCGTATCGGTGTTCCCAAAGAGATCAAGAACCATGAGTACCGCGTTGGCCTGACCCCGCACTCGGTCGCCGAACTGACCAGTCTTGGCCACCAGGTCTGGGTCGAGACGTTGGCCGGCACCGCCATCGGCTTCAGCGACGGCGACTACCAGGCGGCCGGCGCGCAGATCGCCGGGGACGCGGCGCAGGTGTTTGCCGAGGCGCAATTGATCGTCAAGGTCAAGGAGCCGCTGACCGCCGAGCGCGCGCGGCTGCGTCCCGAGCACACCCTGTTCACTTACCTGCACCTGGCGCCGGATCGGCCGCAGACCGATGAGCTGATGGCCAGCGGCGCCACCTGCATCGCCTACGAAACCGTCACCGACAGCCACGGCCGTCTGCCGTTGCTGGCGCCGATGTCCGAGGTGGCCGGGCGCATGTCGATCCAGGCCGGGGCCAACTGCCTGGAAAAAGCCAAGGGCGGGCGCGGTGTGCTGCTCGGCGGCGTACCGGGCGTGGCGCCGGGCAAGGTGGTGATCCTCGGCGGCGGCGTGGTCGGCAGTCATGCCCTGGCCATGGCGGTGGGGCTGGGCGCCGACGTCACGGTGCTGGACAAGAACGTCGACGCCCTGCGGCGTCTGGACAACCAGTACGCCAGCCGCATCACCACCCTCTATTCGACCCGCGCTACGTTGCGCGAGCAGATCCTTGCGGCCGACCTGGTGATCGGTGGCGTACTGATTCCCGGTGCCGCCGCCCCCAAGCTGATCAGCGCCGAGATGGTCCGGCAGATGCAACCCGGCTCGGTGCTGGTGGATGTGGCGATCGACCAGGGTGGCTGTGCCGAGACCTCGAAAGCCACCACCCACGCCGATCCGACCTATGTGGTCGACGAGGTGGTGCACTACTGCGTGGCCAACATGCCCGGCGCGGTGGCGCGCACCTCGACCCTGGCGCTGAATAACGCGACCCTGCCGTTCGTCATCGCCCTCGCCGAGAAAGGCGTGCGCCGCGCGCTGGAGGATGACCCGCACCTGTGCAATGGCCTCAACGTGGCCAAGGGCATGATCACCTGCGCCAGCGTCGCCGAAGCTCATGGCTTGCCCTTCCAGTCGGCGGCCAGCGTGCTCGAGCATCTGCCGTAGCGCAGACGCACGGACTGATGGCGGCGTGCGCCGGGCGGTGTTGCGCTTCGGCCTCGTAGCTGGCGGCGGCGCCGAGTGGCTTTTCGCGGTTGAAGCCGACGCCGTGAGAGCAATTCTGCGCATTTGATTGACCGGACGGCCGATGTCACTCACGTGATGCGGCCGTGCCGGAACCGCAAATCCCGCAAAAACTGATCGTCAATCGATCAGCCCGTGGCGGTGATTCGGCGCGCGGCCCTTGGTTAGGCCGGCATTTGTGCATAAAATCGCCAGCCTCTAGCAATTCCCCTTGCAGGCGAGCCCGCTATGCCCGATTTCACCCAACGCTTTCTGTTCGACGACGCCGACATTCGCGGCGAGTTGGTCGTCCTGGGCGAGAGCTACCAGCACGTGCTGGCCAAACATGACTATCCGCAGCCGGTCGCGCAATTGCTCGGCGAGCTGCTGGCCGCTGCAGCCTTGCTGGTTGGCACCCTGAAGTTCGACGGTCTGCTGATTTTGCAGGCGCGCTCCTCGGGTGCGCTGCCGCTGTTGATGGTCGAATGCTCCAGTGCCGGCGAACTGCGCGGGATCGCCCGCTATCATGCCGAGCAGATTAACGCCGATGCCGGCCTGGCCGAGCTGATGCCCGATGGTGTGCTGGCGATGACCGTTGACCCCGCCCAAGGCCAGCGCTATCAAGGTATCGTCGATCTGGACGGCGCCACGCTGAGCGATTGCCTGACCAACTATTTCACCACGTCCGAGCAATTGGCCACCCGCTTCTGGCTCTGTGCCGATGGTCAACGTGCGCGCGGTATGCTGCTCCAGCAATTGCCGGCCGATCGTCTGAAAGAACCGGAAGAGCGTGAGGCCAGCTGGCAGCATGTGACGACCCTGGCTAGCACCTTGAGCCACGAAGAGCTGCTCGGCCTGGACAACGAAACCCTGTTGCACCGCCTCTATCATGAAGAGTCGCTGCGCCTGTTCGAACCGCGCCCGCTGCAGTTTCGCTGCAGCTGCTCGCGTGAGCGTTCGGCCAATGCGCTGGTCAGTCTGGGGCAGGCCGATGCCGAACTGCTGTTGAGCGAACATGCCGGGCAGGTGGTGATCGACTGCCAGTTCTGCAATCAACGCTATGCGTTCGATGCCGCCGACATTGCCCAGCTGTTCGCTGGCGGCGGCAGCGCAGGGCCTGCGGACACGCTGCATTGAAGCCGATAGCGTTCGTCTATCGACCCGCTTAGCGGATCGGGTACTGCCAAGAGACGTGCTTTCTGGCATACTTCCGCGACTTTTTTCTCGCTGTAGTAGTGTCTTTGCTTTTACTACAAACCGTTTGGAAAACTCGGCCCATTGGCCGACGGGGACCCTCATGACGCAAGCCAACACCGCCGTGTACACCGACATCAGCGCCGCCCAACTGGTCGAAGAAGCCATTCGCCGCGGCGAGGGCGAACTGGCCGCCAGCGGCGCCCTGGTCGTCCGTACCGGTCACCGCACTGGCCGTTCGCCGGCTGATCGCTTCATCGTTCGGGAGCCGAGCACCGAGGCGCAAATCGCCTGGGGCGCGATCAATCGCCCGTTCCCGGCCGACAAGTTCGACGCCCTCTGGGATCGTGTCGAGGCGTTCAATCGCGATCAGGATTTCTTCGTTTCCCACGTCCATGTAGGTTCCGCCGAGGAGCACTACCTGGCGGTCAAGATGACCACCGCCACGGCCTGGCAGAACCTGTTCGGCCGTCAGTTGTTCATCAATCCCGAGACCTACAACCCTGCCGGCAAGGACGAGTGGAAGGTGCTCAACGTGGCCAACTTCGAGTGCGTGCCCGAGCGTGATGGCACCAACTCCGACGGCTGCGTGATCATCAACTTCGCCGCCAAGAAGGTTCTGCTGGCCGGCATGCGTTACGCCGGTGAAATGAAAAAGGCCATGTTCTCGGTGCAGAACTTCCTGCTCCCGGAAAAAGATGTGCTGCCGATGCACTGCGCCGCCAACATTGGCGAAGAGGGCGATGTGACCCTGTTCTTCGGTCTGTCCGGCACCGGCAAGACCACCCTGTCGGCCGACGAGTCGCGTTATCTGATCGGCGATGACGAACACGGCTGGGGCGAAGGCGTGGTCTTCAACATCGAGGGCGGTTGCTATGCCAAGTGCATCGACCTGTCCGAGAAGAACGAGCCGGTGATCTGGAAGGCCATCCAGTTCGGCACCGTGCTGGAAAACGTCATCCTCGACGAACAGCGCGTGCCGGATTACACCGATGACAGCCTGACCCAGAACAGCCGCGCCGCCTACCCGCTGGAGTTCGTCGAGAAGCGCAGCGAGAAGAACCTCGGCGGCGAGCCGAACGCGGTGATCTTCCTGACCTGCGACCTGACCGGCGTGCTGCCGCCAGTGTCGATCCTCAACGAAGAGCAGGCGGCCTACCACTTCCTGTCGGGCTACACCGCACTGGTTGGTTCCACCGAAATGGGCAGCGGCAGCGGCATCAAGTCGACCTTCTCCACCTGCTTCGGTGCGCCGTTCTTCCCGCGCCCGGCTGGCGAGTACGCCGAGTTGCTGATCAAGCGCATCCGCGGCTTCAACTCCAAGGTCTACCTGGTCAACACCGGCTGGACCGGCGGTGGCTATGGTGTGGGCAAGCGCTTCAATATCCCCACCACCCGTGGCGTGATTGCCGCAATCCAGAGCGGCGCGCTGATCGGCACCGAAACCGAGCAACTGCCGATTATCAACCTCAGCGTGCCGAAGTCGGTACCGGGCGTCGAAACCATCCTGCTCAACCCGCGCAACACCTGGGAAGACCAGAACGCCTACGACGAAGCCGCCAAAGGCCTGGCCAAGCTGTTCATCGACAACTTCAAGAAGTTCGATGTCAGCGACGCCATCAAGCAGGCCGGCCCGCAGCTCTAAGCCGCTATGCCTCCTGCGACAGGGCCGCCTTCGGGCGGCTTTGTCATTTCCGCACCTCGCGCCTGACTGGTGGCGCTGCTCGCGCTGTGGGCGCGAACTGTCGACCCGCCGCTGACCAGCGAGGGTGCCGAGAGGACAGTTTCGCGACCAGATCACGGCTGCCTGGCACTCGCAGGCGACACCGCCCACCGCATCGTTTATGGGTGGCCTGACTCACCCTCACCGCGCTATGGTCACGGGCCATCCAGCGGTCAACGGAGTGACAGCTCATGTACACAACTCTCGAACGTGTTTTCGGTTTCAAGCAACTGCGTCCCGGCCAGGAAGCGGTGATCGGCGCCGTGCTGGCTGGGCGCTCGGCGGCGGCAATCTTCCCGACCGGTTCGGGCAAATCGCTGTGCTACCAGTTGTCGGCACTGCACCTGCCGCACCTGACCCTGGTGGTCTCGCCATTGCTGGCGCTGATGCAGGATCAGCTGGCCTTTCTTGCCCGCCACGGCATCAGCGCCGCCAGCATCGACTCGGCGCAGAGCCGCGAAGACGCCAGCGCGGTGATGGCCCGGGCCAAGTCCGGCGAACTGAAGATCCTGATGATTTCGGTCGAACGCCTGAAGAATGAACGTTTCCGCAACTTCATCGGCCAGGTGCCAATCTCCCTGCTGGTGATCGACGAAGCCCACTGCATCTCCGAGTGGGGCCACAACTTCCGTCCCGACTACCTCAAGTTGCCCGACTACCAGCGCCAGTTCGGCATTCCCCAGGTGCTGCTGCTCACTGCCACGGCGACGCCGCCGGTGATCGCCGACATGCAGGCCAAGTTCGCCATCGCCGCGGCGGATGTGATCACCACCGGCTTCTACCGGCCCAACCTCAACCTGCTGGTCGAGCCGGTCAGTGGCGCCGACAAGCAGCGCCGGTTGGTCGAGTGGCTGGGCGCCAAGGCCGAGCAGCCGAGCATCGTCTACGTCACCCAGCAGAAGACCGCCGAGCAGGTGGCCGAACGCCTGAGCCAGCGCGGTATCGCCGCCAGCGCCTATCACGCCGGGATGGCCCATGAAGCCCGCGAGTCGATCCAGCGCCGCTTCATGGGCGGGCAGATCAATTGCATCGTCGCCACCATCGCCTTCGGCATGGGCATCGACAAGAGCGACATCCGCAACGTGGTGCATTTCGACCTGCCCAAGTCGATCGAGAACTACAGCCAGGAAATCGGTCGTGCCGGGCGTGACGGCCAGGCCTCCGACTGCCTGGTGCTGGCCAACCGCGACAGCCTCAACGTGCTGGAAAACTTCGTCTATGGCGACACGCCTGAGGAGGAGGGCATCCGCTGCGTGCTCGATGAGTTGCTGGCGAACGGCCAGGACGGTCAGTGGGAGCTGATGCTGGGCGCCCTGTCCGAACAGAGCAATATCCGCCAGCTGCCCCTGAAGACCCTGCTGGTGCAGTTGGAGCTGCGCGGCATCATCGCCCCGCGCTATGCCTACTTCGCCGAATACCGCTTCAAACACCTGCTCGAACCCGAGGCCCTGCTGGCCAAGTTCGACGGCGAACGTCGCCAGTTCGTCGAGGCCATCCTCAACAGCTCGCAACGTGCGCGCACCTGGTGCACCCTGGATTTCGACGCGCTCTACCAGCAGCACCAGGCCGAGCGCGGGCGGGTGGTCAAGGCGCTGGATTACTTCCAGGAGCAGGGCTGGATCGAGCTGGAAAGCAAGCAGATGACCGAGGTCTACGCGCTGCTCGATGCCGGCTTCGACCCCGCAGCCCTGAGCGCCGAATTGCATGGCTACTTCAAGCAGCAGGAACGCAGTGAGATCACCCGCATCCACGCCATGCTCGAGCTGTTCGCCACCGAGCACTGCCTGAGTCAGCGTCTGGCCGCCTACTTCGGTGACCGCCAGGCGCCCGAGCGCTGCGGCCACTGCTCGGTGTGCCATGGTCAGGTCGCCCACCTGCCGGAGCCGCCGCCACTGCCCGCATTGGCCGAGCATGACCTGCACCGCCTGTGCGGCAGCTTCATCCAGCGCCACGCCGAGCTGAAAGGCACTCCCCCGAGCGCCGAATGCCTGACTCGCTTCCTCTGCGGGATAAGCGTGCCGCTGTTGACCAAGCTCAAGGCGCGCAGTATGGCCGGCTTTGCCGCGCTGGAGCGGTACCCCTATGCCGAGGTTCGGCGCTGGGCCGAGCAGGCCGGCTAAGCGGCTTGACCGGGCGGTGCTGGCTCCTGGTGCGCTCGATCGAAACGCGCGCCATGGCGCCGGAAGGTTGCGGTATGACGGATTGAGAGCGCATAACGACCCGGTTCTCGATCGAGTAGTTGCAGGGACCTGGCCGGATCGGCAGGCCCCTTAAGGGAGTCTGTAGCTGTCGGGTATCTCAAGTGCCACGAAGTGGCGTATATGCTCCAAAAAACCGTGATGAAATTTAGAGAGCCGGGCCTGGGTGGGAATCAGCATGCTGAAATCCATCTCGATCGCCGGCTCGAAGGCCCGAAACAGCACGCCGCTTCCCCGGTATTCGAGCGCGCTGATGGCATCCACCAGGGCAATTCCAGCGCCCTGCTCGACAAACATGCACATGGGGATCGACAGCTGGGTCTCCAGGCGCAGTTCACGCTGCACGTCATGGGCGGCGAAAATCGCGTCGATATGCTGGCGCGAGGCAATCGTCTGCGGGTAGGAGATGAAGGCTTCACCCTCCAGGTCCTCGGGCACTATCAGTGCCTTGTCCTGTAGCCGGTGACCGACCGGCAAGGCGCACAGCAGGCGCGATTTCAGCAGCTTCTCGCTGCGCGGGCTGGGGTAAGTATTGGGTTGCACGATAAAACCCAGGTCGCAGCGCTGCCCCACCACCAGGTCCACCACTTCGCGCGACGACTGCACCACCAGGGTGATCTGCGCCTGTTCGTGCGCTTTGAGAAAAGCGCTGATCGCCCGCGGCAGAAAGGACAGTCCCAGCGCCGGCGCGCAGGCGATATGCAGCGAGCCGCGGGTGAGGTTGCCTATTTCCCGGGCGGTACGGGCGATGCGCTCCACCCCCAGCAGCGAGCGCTGCACTTCTTCGTACAGCACCAGCGCTTCCGGGGTGGGCTGCAGACGGCCTTTGGTCCGCTCGAACAGGGCGAAGCCGATGTCCTCCTCCAACGCGCCGATCAGCCGGGTCGCCGCCGGCTGGGAGATGTGCAGCATCTCGGCGGCGCGGGTGACGGTCTGCCCGAGGATTACCGCACGAAAGGCTTCCAATTGACGCAGATTCATCCGTCGCAACCCCATAACGAAAAGACATAGTCTTGCAAAAATAAAGCATTTTTCATCGTCGCATAAGCGCCCTAGGATCAATTGCATCTTCACCGACATGGCCGTCTGAGTGAATCCCGGAACAACAACGGGAGCAATCCTGACTGAGGCGCACCCTATGCAAAAAACTGAGATCATGGTCGTTGGCGGCGGTTTGCTCGGCATGGCCATCGCCTACGGCCTGGCTCGCCTGGGGCGCCAGGTCAGCGTTCTGGACGAGGGCGACACGGCCTTGCGCGCGGCGCGCGGCAACTTCGGCCTGCTCTGGGTACAAGGCAAAGGCTACGGCATGCCGGCTTATGCGCAGTGGACCCTGCAATCGGTAGCGCTGTGGCCGCAACTGGCGCGCATGCTGCTGGACGACACCGGCATCGAGGTGCAACTGCGCCAGCCCGGCGGCTTTCAGCTGTGCCTGTCCGATGCGGAAATGGCCGAAGAAAGCCGTCGTCTGTGCTGGCTCAAGGATGCACTGGAGGGCGACTATCCCTTCGAACTGCTTGATCCCGCCGCCCTGCGCAAGCGCCTGCCCGGTGTCGGTCCGCAGGTGGTTGGCGCCTGCTATTCGCCGCTGGATGGCCACATCAATCCGCTTAAATTGCTGCGCGCTTTGCATGCCGGTTGTCACCAGCGCGGCGTGCAACTACTCAATGGACGTCAGGTTAGTGGCATCGCGCAACGCGGCGAGGGCTTCGAGGTTGCCTGCGGTGACCAGCGCTGGCACAGCGAGCGCCTGGTGCTGGCGGCCGGGCTGGGCAACCGCGAGCTCGGCGCTTTGCTGGGCCAGCCGGTACCGGTGCAGCCTAGTCGCGGGCAGATCCTGGTAACCGAACGCCTCGAGCCGTTCCTGCACTATCCCACCAGCACCGTCCGCCAGACCGACGAAGGCACCGTGCAGCTGGGCGATTCGGCGGAGTCGGTGGGCTTCGACGACGGCACCAGCAGCGCGGTCATGGCCGATATTGCCGGGCGGGCGGTGCGGTGTTTTCCGCGGTTGGCGAATGTCCGTCTGGTGCGTGCCTGGGGCGCGTTGCGGGTGTTGAGCCCGGATGGCGCGCCTATCTATCAGGCCCTGCCCGGCGCACCGGGCGCCAGCGTGCTGTCCTGCCACAGCGGCGTGACCCTGGCCGCCGCTCACGCACTGCGCCTGGCGCCCTGGATCGCCGGTGAGCAGGCACTGGTGGAGATCAGCTCCTTCGGCCTGCAACGTTTCGCCGCCCCTGCCGAGGTGCGTCATGCCAGCTGACAGCCTGTTCCGCCAACTGCCCTCCGACGCAGGGTTGCTCAGTATCGAGTTCGATGGCCAAGCCCTAGAGGTGCCGGCCGGTGTCTCGTTGGCGGCCGCCTTGCTCGCCAGCGGTATTCGCCATACCCGCAGCACCCCGGTGAGCGGCAGCCCGCGCGCGGCCTACTGCATGATGGGCGTGTGCTTCGAATGCCTGGTCGAAGTGGACGGCATGCCCAACTGCCAGGCCTGCCTATTGCCAGTCTCACCCGGCATGCGCGTGCGCAGCCAGCGCGGGGCCCGCAGCCTGAGCCCGGCGCCTGCGCTGGAGGAGCACCACGATGACGCTTGAATCCGTCGACCTGCTGATCATCGGCGCCGGCCCCGCCGGCATGAGTGCGGCGCTCGAGGCGTGTCGCCATGGCCTGAGCGTGACGCTGCTGGACGAGCAGGGCTCACCCGGCGGGCAGATCTACCGCAACATCGACGGCAGCGACCCGCAACGCCTGGCGATACTCGGTGCGGATTACCAGGCCGGAGCAAGCCTGAGCGCTGCCTTTATGACCTGCGGCGCGCGCTATATCGCCGGCGCCGCGGTGTGGCAAGTCACCGCGCAGAAGCAGGTGCACTACCTGCTCGACGGCCGCGCCAGGGTCTTACACGCGCGGCGCTTGCTGATCGCCACCGGTGCCTATGAACGGCCCATGCCGATTCCCGGTTGGACCCTGCCCGGAGTGATGACCGCCGGTGCCGGCCAGATCCTGCTGAAAAATGCCGCGCTGTTACCCAAGGGGCCGGTGGTTCTGGCCGGCTGCGGCCCACTGCTGTACTTGTTGGCCGTGCAGTACCTGCGCGCCGGTGTTGCGCTGGCGGCGCTGGTCGATACCAGCAGTCACGCCGATGCGCTCCGCGCCTGGCGCCAGCTGCCGGGCGCCTTGCGCGGCTGGCGCGAGCTGCTCAAGGGCCTGTCGTTGTTGGCGAGCTTGCGCCGCGCCGGCGTCGCGCATTACCGCGGCGCGCGTCATCTGGCTATTCAGGGCGAAGAGCAGGCCGAGGCCTTGCGCTTCAGCAGTGGCGGCATTGAGCGCCGCATTCCGGCGAGCTTGATCCTGTTACACCAAGGGGTGGTGCCGAACAGCCAGATCAGCTGGTCGCTGCGCTTGCAGCACCACTGGAACAACGAGCAACTGTGCTGGAGCGCCGGGCGCGACGTCTGGGGCGAAACCAGCCAGGCGGGCATTTTCATCGCCGGAGACGGTGGCGCCATTGGCGGTGCGCTGGCGGCGCAGCAACAGGGCCGGATCGCTGCCCTGGCCATCGCCGGGCAGTTGCAACGCCTCGCTGCGCCTGACATCGAGGCGCTCGCCAAACCCTATCGGCGCGCCCTGGCTCGACAGCTCGCTACGCGCCCTTTGATCGACACCCTGTACCGCCCGCCACTGGAAAACCGCGTACCGGCAGATGAAGTCATTGTCTGCCGCTGCGAGGAAGTCAGCGCCGGCGACGTACGCCAGCATGTCGACCTCGGCTGCCTCGGCCCCAACCAGACCAAAGCATTCGGCCGCTGCGGCATGGGTCCCTGCCAGGGGCGCCTGTGTGGCCTGAGCGTGACCGAAGTGATCGCCGAACGCCGTGGCGTCCCCCCGGCGCAGGTCGGCTACTACCGCATCCGTTCGCCCTTGAAACCCATCACCCTCGCCCAGTTGGCCAGCGAGCCCATAGCCAGCGCCCCTCAGGAGTCCTAATGAATAGCATCCAACGCATCGACAGCAATCCCCGCCTCAGCCGCGTGGTGGTGCACAACGGCGTGGCCTGGCTCAGCGGCATAGTCGCCGCCGATTGCAGTCAGGATATTCGCGGGCAAACCCGCCAGGTGCTGCAGCGCCTGGAGGAATTACTCACGGAGGTCGGCAGCGACAAAAGCCGCCTGCTCAGCGCGCAGATCTGGATGAAGGACATGCTCAGCGACTTCTCGGCGATGAACGATCAGTGGAGCGCCTGGTTCGCCCCCAGCGAGACACCGGCCCGCGCCACGGCCCAAGTGACCTTCGATGATACCGACATCCGCCTCGAGCTGATCGTCACTGCGGCGGTCTGAGCACAGCACTCACCCTGAACCCGCCGGGTCCGCCCGGAGGTATGGCCTGAATGGCCAGCCAAGCGCCATGCACAGCAGTCATTCGGCTTGCTGCTGCCGATAACGGGTGACTTCATTTCCTGGAGCATCTGGATTACAACAACAACGTAATTGGAGCCACCTATGAATCGCTACAGCACTCTCAAGACCCTCGGCCTGGCGACGCTGGTCGCATTTGCCTGCACCGCCCAGGCCGCCGACAAGCCCCTGCGCCTGGGCATCGAGGCGGCCTACCCGCCCTTCGCCTACAAAACCCCGGACAATCAGATCCAGGGTTTCGACTACGACATCGGCCAGGCGCTGTGCGCCGAGATGAAGGTCACTTGCGAATGGAAAGAGGTCGAGTTCGACGGCCTGATCCCATCGCTCAAGGTGCGCAAGATCGACGCCGCTCTGTCGTCGGTATCGATCACCGAGGAACGCCTGAAGTCGGTGGACTTCAGCCACAGCTACTACCGCGTCCCGGCGAAGCTGGTCGCTGGCAAAGACACTGGCATCGACCGCATCCCGGCGGATCTCAAGGGCAAGCGCATCGGCGTGCAGCGCGCCACCAACTTTGACCGCTATGCCAGTGAATACTTCGTGCCCGCTGGCGCCGAGGTGATCCGCTATGGCACCCAGAACGAGGTGTTCCTTGACCTGCTGGCCGGCCGCCTGGATGCCAGTCTGGCCGGTTCCATCGCCATCGAAGAAGGCCTGCTGAAGACGCCGGAAGGCAGCCCCTTTCAGTTCGTTGGCCCAAGCTTCACCGAACAGCAATATTTCGGCACGGGCGCCGGCATCGCGGTACGCAAAAATGACCCACTGGCTGCCGAGCTGAACAAGGCCCTGGCCGCCATTCGCGCCAACGGCACCTACGACCAGATCCGCAAGAAGTATTTTGACTTCGACATCTATGGCGACTGATTGAGTCCGCTCGTCGCCGCCCTGCGGCGGCGAGCCCGGCCTTCGCAACACCGTGAACCTTAACTCGGGTGGTAGCTATGGAACTTGATCGGGTTGAGCTTTTTGCGCTGGAGCGGTTGTTTGGCCAGGCTGACGCTGGGCCTCACTGCTTGGCAGTAGCGCGCCATCGTTTCGAGGTGTTGGAGCGCTCGAAGACGTCGGTCGGATTCTATTCAATCATTAAATACCCCCACGGCCTTGAGCAGATCCAGCCGCTGCAGGAGCTAAGCTTGCCCTTCAGGCACCATTTGCTGCCGTCTGGCGGCCACTTCGTCTGCTGGGTCGAGGGTGACTCAACGCTGTGCTTGGAGGCCGTCGCCAGTCAGCAGCCTTGGCCTGCGGACTTTACTCCGGCTGGCTTGTAAGGCGCTCGGGATTGCCTGCTTCGCTGCGTTGGACAGCTACCCCTACGCCGAGGTGCGCGCCTGGGCCGAGCAACAACGGGCCATGGCCTGACGTAGCGCGGCAATCGATAACAGCTGATATGGATTGAGGATGGTTCCAGGTCGAGCGGCCCGCTCGATCCGGAGAGGGGCGGCCCGGGCGGCATTCGACAATCCTCAGCTTGTGTGCCGCGCCGATGAACCCTGGTGCACTGCCTGCGGCGAGTGATGATGGGATGGACTCCTCCTCCTGTAGACGGCATCTAGGTGCCAAGTAATGTGTTCTGAGAAAGAGTCACAGTACTAACCAAGAGGAGGAGCCCGTCATGCATGCTAATCCCGTTGCGGCACGTATGCACATCCATTGCGTCGATCTGGCCAAAGAGAAGTTCCAGGTACACAGCTTCAACCACTCTGGCGAGTGCCTGAAGCAGCGCACCTTGACGAGAAGCCAGTTCGAACGGTTTTTCTGTGACGCCCAGATGCCGCGTGGACTGATCGTGATGGAAGCCTGTGCCGGTGCCTCGCACTGGAGCCGCCGGTTCGAAGCCTTAGGTCACCAGACCCGCTTGCTGCCTGCCCAGTTCGTGGCCAAAAAACGCGTGGGCAACAAGAACGATGGCAATGATGCCGACGCGATCTACGCCACCCATTGCGACAAACGGGTACGTCCGGTACCCACCAAAACCCTGGAGCAACAAGATCTGGCGGCATTGCACTGCGCACGGCAGTTATTGATCAAACAACGCATTCAGCTCAGCAACCACATCCGCGGTTTACTGGCCGAGCGCGGTTGCGTGGCCGGCAAGGGCGACAAGGGATTTCAACTGCTCCTGGCGCGCGTCGCCGAACGGCTCGACCCCGAAGTCAGCGAGCCATTGCTGGAGATAATCGGCTTGCAGCTCAAGGTCCTGGAAGCCCTTGATGCGCAACTGAGCGCGCTGGAAAAACGCGTGCGCCAGGCGGCGCAGCAATCGCCCCTGGCCATGCACCTAACCAGTATCTTCGGGGTGGGGCCGGTGATTGCGACGGCGTTTGTCGCCGAACATGGCCGGGGTGTCGAACGCTATGCCGATGCGCGCCAGTTTGCCGCCAGCCTGGGGCTGACCCCGACGGAGCACTCCAGTGGGTCCACACACTGGCTCGGCTCGATCACCAAGTGGGGCGATGCCTATCGACGGCACTTGCTGACCCAAGGAGCGCACACCGTGGTCAGCAACTGTCATCGCCATCTGGACCCGCTGAGCGATCTGGCCCGGCGCCTGCTGGACAAACACAAGCGTCGTAATGTGGTCGTGATCGCGGTGGCCAATCGCATGGCCCGGATTATCTATGCCCTGTTCAAACACCCGCAGGATTACCGCATCACCCGCCAAGGCTGGGCGAACATCACCGCAGGAGGGTATTAAGGTCTTTCGTACACTTGGGTTAACACGCAGGAGGCTTTTCAAACAGCAGCATCGCTGAGATGGTTGAATCAGGTCAGACCGAACGCCGGAAATGCCGAGTAGGGTGTAGGCGCAAGAAGCGTCGCAGTGACGATAGGCACCGGTGTTGCGAACGCCCCATCTAGGCTCGGAGACGACGGTCTCCACAAATAGAAGCCGAATATACGTTAGCGCTGACTTTCAACAATTCGAAGCTTGAAGCTGTGGAGGAGTCCATATACACCCTACGGACCGCGGATTGCTCCAGGCTGGGTGGCGCCTATTCGTAGGGCGGCTTCGGAGCGAAGCGACAGCCCGCAGAATGCGGTGTTGTACCGATGTGTCCTGATAGTTCTGCACTCACCTGAAGGGGCTTGGGTACAGAGGCAAATTCGGGAGCGCAAACGACGCATTCTTATCCCGATGCTAAACCGGGATAAGAATGCGTCAGGGGAGAGGAAAATTCACAACCGAGGCGGCGCTGATGAGGGTCAGCAGCGTCTCGGATTTCGATGGTTCACGCCCCGTCGGGGCGCTGGATCGGTATCGCTGGCCGCCTGGATCAGTGCCAGGGTGCTGCGTTGGATCGCCATGCTCTGCAGTTGAACGGAGCTTCGTTAGCGCTAAGGCTATCAATCCTGACCTATGGTCGGGTTATACCGCTCTACTGTTTCGCCTTGTACGATTTTCCCCTACGCGAGCTACGGCGTTACGCGCTAAGCGCTAAGTTCGGTTGCCATCTGTCGTTGACCTGCACCCACGGTCTGTCATTCGGACTCCATGGTTGTACGTGCATTCTGTGCTTTGGCACTGCGGCCAGCGTGCAGAATCACGCGGGTGCTGATTGGGGGACAAGTGATGCTGGGTGTCGTCATTCGCTTAGGCCCTCCCTATTGCTGTCCTAAGTCATAAGGTAGCCCGATTTATCGCCAGAGGTTTAGTACGAGTGGCGATAAAACCTGATGCTTCAGGAATTAACGCGCATAAACCCCGGCCCAGCGCCGTATTCCCTGGGCTGGGCCGATTTTCCCTGTCGAGAAACCAGCTCGGGGTGGCGTTATGCGTCAACAGGCTCGTCAGTCACCTGGCCTTTACGGTATCCGCGATGCGCGCTGAGCAAGGGTCGATCCGCCACAGGCTCAATCGGCGCGTTTCCAGGCATTTCGGGGTCGACTTCAGACATCCGTGCAGACGCCAGACCCTCTAGGTTAGGCGGCTGTTATATCAGCCGAAAAACTTGGAGTAGACATGTCCAGCCCGATCACCGTTCTGCGCGATACCACCCCCATGCCGATGCTCGACGCCTGCAAATGGGAAAAGCTTGCCGGCGACCCGCACACCGTCAACCTCAATGCCTACACCTCGGAAGACGGCAGCAAGATCATGGGCACCTGGATCTGCACTCCCGGCAAATGGCGGGTCGCCTACGAGAAATGGGAGTACTGCCACTTCCAGGAAGGCTACTGCATCATCACCCCGGACGGTCAGGCGCCGATCCACCTCAAGGCCGGCGATATCTTCATCGTCGAACCGGGCATGCAAGGCACCTGGGAAGTGGTCGAGACGGTGCGCAAGTACTTCGTCTTCGCCTGATATCCACAGTCGCGCAGCCAGGCGCAGATGTAGGGTGGCGTTCAACCACCACCTAGGGGGCTCCTGGTGCGCTCGCTTCCTCCTCCGTCAAGCGCTGCAGGTAGATGGCGAAATCCGGGTCTTCCCCGCGCAATAACTGTGGCAGCCGTTCGCGGAAGTCCTCGCGTCGGCTCCACTCGCGCATGTAGTCCTCCCAGGAGTGCCAGCGCCGCTGTTTCTTCTCGTCCATGTTGGGCTCGTAGATCAGCAGATAGGCACGCTCGAACAGGGAAATGAGCATATCGAAGATCAGCAACATGCGTTCGCGCTGTTCGTCGGTCAAATCCGGGGTGGCAGGCTGGCTGCGCAGCTTCAGGTCCGGGTTGGCCAGTACCACTTCCAGGAAGTCGATATAGGCATCGGAGATCTGCTGCCAGGTGGCTTCCTGTTCATTCGCGCGCTCCTTGCGCTGTTCGACGAGGAACACACCAATCGCGAAGGGCAAGGCCACCACCGTGACGATGTAGGACAGCAGTTCCCAGGTTTCGAGTGTCATATATCTCCCGTCGGCTAATGGCCGGTAGAGCAAGCAAAGCCCATTTTTCGCCGCGGCCGGCGCCAATCGCCCAGGCGCCCTTGGCAACATACGACCAGTGGCACAACTATGGCACACAGGCTGGCTATGCTCAGGTAGCGGGCCGAATGGGCCGCACCAATGCTGTCTTTCGCCCACTCAGCGGTATTTCTCGAACAGCATCGCGTTTATACAGGCAGTCTTCAGGTCAAACGGTGAGACAAGGCAGACAAGGGAAGTTGGTTAACAGCGTGTCATGTGCAACCTGAAAGTGGATGCCTCCGGAAAATTGATGGACGGTCCCAGGCGGCGGTTCAAGCAATTTGACGTGTAGGGATTCATATTATGTTCACGCGGCGTACATTCTTGAAATATACCGGCGGCACCGTTCTTACACTGTATGCAATTAACAGATTCGGCGTGCCCGTCGCACTCGCACAGATTCCCGGTGGCTCACTCGATCCACATGACATTGCCATGTTTCAGACCCCCTTGCTGATTCCGCCGGTCATGCCGAGAGCGGCAAAGTTCAACCGGTTGGCCGGCAAGCAGGTCGACTACTACGAGATATCGGTCAAGCAGTTCGCCCAGCAGATTCTCCCGGCGGGCCTGCCGGCCACCACCGTGTGGGGCTATGGCGCGTTGTCGGCCAACGGCAGTCGAGGCCTGTTGCTGCATAACGCCCCGTCGCTGACCATCGAGGCCAAGTGGAACACGCCGGTGCGGGTGAAGTGGATCAACGACCTCACGGACGATGTCGGCAACTACCTGCCGCACCTGCTGGCGGTGGACCCGACCCTGCACTGGGCCAACCCGCCCGGCGGCCTCGCTGGGCGCGACATGCGCCCGAGCTTCGACAGCACACCGCCGCTCTACACCGGACCGGTGCCCATGGTCACCCATGTGCACGGTGCAGTCGGCGTCGGCGACGAGAGCGACGGCTATACCGAGGCCTGGTACCTGCCCGCTGCCAGCAACATCCCACAGGATTACGCCCATGCAGGCACCTGGTACGGTTTCTTCGCCGGCAAGGCCGAGGCCAAATTCGGTGAGACCTGGGGGCCAGGCTTTGCCACCTTCCAGTATCCGAACCTCAATCGCGCCTCGACCCTCTGGTATCACGACCACACTCTCGGCATGACCCGACTCAATGTCTATGCCGGGCCGGCCGGTTTCTACCTGATACGTGGTGGCCCGGACGGCGACTTGGCGGTGAGCGATACCCGCTCCGGCATGCCAGCGCTGCTGCCAAGTCCGGCGCCGCGGGAGAACGACAAATTCCCGCCGAACAAGACCTACTACGAGATCCCCATCGCCATCCAGGATCGTTCGTTCAACATCGATGGCTCTCTGTTCTACCCCGACTCACGCGAATTCTTCGACGACATTGCCGGTCCCTTCATTCCCGACACCGACATCGCGCCGGCCTGGAATCCCGAGTTCTTCGGCAACACACTGATGGTTAACGGCAACACCTGGCCCTTCCATACCGTCGAGCAGGTGCGCTATCGCCTGCGCCTGCTCAACGGCTGCCAGTCGCGCTTCCTGATCCTCGACTTCGGCAATATCCCCGGTGTGGAGGTCTGGCAGATTGGCAACGAAGGCGGCTTCCTGGCTGCGCCGGTCAACCTCAGCGCCGATCACGGCAATCGCCTGCTGATGGGTCTGGCCGAACGGGCCGACCTGATCGTCGATTTCACCAATGTGCCAGTGGGCAATTACGTGTTGGGCAATATCGGCCCGGACGAACCCTTCGGAGGCGGCGAGCCGGGTCTCGATTTCGAAATTGCCGACCCGGCGTCCACCGGCCAGGTCCTGGAGTTTCGCGTGGTGCCGGCCGTGGCCGTTGACCCGAGTACACCGCCGCAGTTTCTGCAGTTGCCGGCGATCACACCGCTGCCGGCGGCAAGCCTCACCCGTCGCCTGGTCCTGATCGAGGAGGTGTCGGACTACTTTTACGATGCCCCAGCTGAAGCATTACTGGGCACTCTCGCCGGCGACCCCGCCGAGGCGCCGGCACAGTGGAGCAAGCGCCAGTGGGCAGAGCCGGTGACCGAGAACCCGGCCGTGGGTGCGACCGAGGTCTGGGAGCTGTACAACGCCACCGCCGACGCCCATCCGATGCACATCCATGAGGTGGTGTTCGAGGTCATCGACCGGCAGGATATCTTCGTCGACGAGGATGAACAGCAGGTGCAGCTAGCCCCCGGCAGCGTGCCCATTCCAGCCGAGCCCTGGGAGACCGGCTTCAAGGATACGGTCATCACCTACCCCGGCCAGGTCACGCGTCTGCGCGTACAGTTCAACTCGCCCGGCCAGTTCGTCTGGCACTGCCACATCGTCGAGCACGAGGACAACGAGATGATGCGGCCATTGCGCATCGGCCCCCTGCAGCCGGGGCAACCGGACTAGTCGCGCGAGGTGACTATGAGGGCGTCGGCCCGCGGCAGGCGCCCGGAGTCCATGTCCAGCGGCCGATCCGGGTGCCGAGTGTGCTTGCGTCCGCGTCATCCCAGCCAGCATTTACCCCGTCGCGCAAACGATAGGGGTTGCCTTCCACGCCGGCCATTGTCATAACTGTCACGTGGCCATGTGCGGGAGCCTACTCAGCGCTCCCCTGCAGGCTCAACGCAAGACAGGGTTGTGCATCTGCCGTTGCAGCGTCCCGATTTGTAATCTTTGTCAGCGTGTAACGACAAAGTCCGGAACCTCGGCGCCATGTCAGCCCTCGAAGGTACAGACCCGTCAGAAGCGAGGAATACCATGCAAATTCATGTGAGAAGCAACCATATCGAAGGAAGTGTCCGGCTTCAGGAGTGGGTAAGCGCGACAGTGTCCGAGCGGCTGGATCGTTTCGAAGATTTTCTCACTCGGGTTGAAGTTCATCTCAGCGACGAGAATGGCAACAAGGCCGGCGCCGACGACAAGCGCTGCCAGATCGAAGCGCGGCCCAAAGGCCATCAATCCATTTCAGTTACCCACAAAGCCTCCTCGCTCGATCAGGCCGTGGACGGCGCCACCGAAAAAATGCGTCATGCCCTCGATCACATGGTTGGCAAGCTGGAGGTCAGGGCCGTATCCACCGGGCATATCGACGACCCGCGCCTGAGCGAAGAACCCAAGCAAGTCACCGAGGCCCTGCTGCAGGAAGAGTTCCTGGCCAAGGAAGAAGCCCTGAGCCGCGCTTGAGGCGTTCCCATTCGTTGATTCCTGAATGATTGCCATAAGGGGTTGCCATGCGTGCATGGCAACCCCTTTAAGGTTGCGCAAACCGTCCCCGAAGCCGCCAAGCCAGCCCGCGCACTCCCTTGCAGCTGCGGCGCCGCTGCCGGTCTGTTGCGTAACAAAACCCTGTGCTCGCCGCCGATTGTCTGTCCGCCGGCTGCTGCTCAAGCAGGCGTCACAGTCCCCAAAGCGCCAACGCAATCCGCGACCGCCGCCCAGCAAACCCGATGGTTACTCGTTAACTGTTGCGAGCACTGCAGGCGCGAAATGCGCGGATAAAAACCAGGCGTTCTCTCTCTCTCTCTCTCTCTCTATCTCATCAAACAAAAATAACTCGTTGTTTTATATATAGAAATTAGATCAGGAGATGAGCCCTTTAGGAGCCAGCTTGCTGGCGATGCTTTTGACCTACAAAGATCGCCAGCAAGCTGGCTCCTACAGTTTGCTGCGCGACAGCGCGGCGTCGAAAACAAGGCAGGCCCTTCCTCCGGATGACAGACACCCATGCCATACGTCACGGGGGGCAGCGCCTGATTTATCGCCTTTATCGCCGCGCTCCAGCGCGAAATAGGGCCGCCTTTTTTTTTCCCTTCTATCATGTACACGATGCATTGGTATTTATGCCGGCCTGCCGATGTCGATACAGGCTGCGGTGACTCAGCCGTACAACCGTATAGCCGGAGAGCGGCCTTTCGCCATGGATCGTTGTGGCGGGAGCGAACAGACTGATTTCTGAGGCGTCGATGTCCGGGCACGCGGGCGTCTCATCGCAGGAGGGTCGGACATGTACGATTCCAGTCACATCCACCATGATCTGTCTGGTGGCAAGGATCGGATCAACCCCATCGTTTTCTACGGCTCTACACTGGCCATCGTCGTATTCGCCTTGTGGGCGATGTTTTTCACCGAGGCGGCCAACGCGGCCATCTACGCGGCGCTCGGGTGGATATCCAACACCTTCGGCTGGTTTTACTTCATCGCCGTAGTCGCCTATCTGGTGTTCGTCATCGTGATCGGCATGTCCCGTTTCGGCAGCATCAAACTCGGGCCCGACCACGCCGAGCCGGAGTTCAATGTGGTGACCTGGGCGGCCATGCTGTTCTCGGCCGGCATCGGCATCGACCTGATCTTCTACTGCATCGTGGAGCCCATTACCCAATTCATCAGCCCGCCGGTGGGCGAGGGCGGCTCCATCGAGGCCGCCCGCCACGCCATGGAAATTACCTTCCTGCACTGGGGGCTGTCCGGCTGGGGCATCTACACCCTGGTGGGGCTGTGCCTGGCCTTTTTCAGCTACCGTCATGGCTTGCCGTTGCGGATCCGCTCGGCCCTGTTCCCGGTGTTCGGCAGGAAAATATTCGGACCGCTGGGGGATGTGGTGGATATCGCAGCGGTCCTGGGCACCGTCTTCGGGGTAGCCACCAGCCTGGGCATCGGCATCATCCAGCTGAACTTCGGTCTCAACTACATGTTTGGCGTGCCCGAAAGTACGCTGACCCAATCGATCCTCGCCATCATGATCGTGGTGTTCTCCGCCGTTTCCGCGGCCACCGGCGTCGAGCGCGGCATCCGCCGGCTGTCGGAATTCAACATGCTGCTGGCCGTGCTGCTGATGCTCTTCGTGCTGATCGCCGGCAATACCATGTTCCTGCTCAACGCGTTCGTGATGAACGTCGGCGACTACCTGGGCCACTTCGTCCAGTTGTCCTTCAACACCTACGCCTTCGCCCCGCCTACCGACTGGCTCAATGGCTGGACGGTGTTTTTCTGGGCCTGGTGGATCGCCTGGGGACCCTTCGTCGGCCTATTCCTGGCGCGCATCTCGCGCGGGCGAACCATCCGTACCTTCGTGGCCGGCACCCTGATTCTGCCCTTGACCTTCATGATGGGCTGGATGTCCATCATGGGAAACAGCGCCATCGAAATGGTCATGGGCGGCGCCACCGAGTTTGGCGAACAGGCCATGACCAACCCCGGTTCCGCCATCTACCTGTTCCTCGAGAACCTGCCCTGGGTCACCCTCACCACCCTGGTGACCACGCTGCTGGCGATCGTGTTCTTCGTCACCTCCGGGGACTCCGCCTCGCTGGTGCTGTCGAACCTCACCTCCATCATCAAGAACCCCAACGACGACGCCCCGACGTGGATGCGCATAGTCTGGGCGGCGATTATCGGCGTGGTCACCCTGGCGCTGTTGATGACCGACGGCCTGTCGGCGTTGCAGAGCGCCGTGGTGGTAATGGGGCTGCCGTTTGCCTTCGTCCTGTTCCTGATGATGATCGGCCTGACCAAGGCACTGAGGCTGGAAGCCATGAAGGCGGAAAGTCTCAAGTCGTTAGGCCGTCACTTGCCGGAAAGCACCACAAGCGCCGGCGGCGCCCACCCGTCCTGGGCCTCGCGCCTGTCCCGGGCCATGAGTTTTCCGAGTGAAAAGGAAGCGCAGACCTTTCTCGCCGAAACCATCCAGCCGGCGATGGAGGAGGTCAAGGCCGTGCTGGCGGAGAAGGGTTACCACGCGAGCGTGGAAACCGGTGACGAAGCCCTGCCCTATCTGAGCCTGAAGGTGGATCTCGGCGAGGAGTTGAACTTCGCCTATCGGGTCTACCCCAACCAATGCCTGATGCCGTCGTTCACCCTGCGCGCGCCGCGCCCCCAGGCCTATTACTACCGGCTCGAGGTGCACCTGCACGAGGGCGGTCAGGGCTATGACCTGATGGGCTACAGCAAGGAACAGGTGATCGAGGATATCGTCGACCAGTTCGAGAACCACCTGCATTTCCTGCATTTGCAACGGGAGGCGGGCAGCAGTAGCGCGCCGGAGCTTGGCGACGCTACCTAATCCTTGGCGGCGACAGCGCCCTCGCGCCCTATCCGTCGAGGAGGCGGCACATGAACCAGGCAACGTTCGATGAGGAATTCGATTACGTGATCGTCGGCTCCGGCTCGGCGGGGGCCGTGCTGGCCAACCGGCTGAGCGCCGACGGCCAGCATCAGGTGCTGGTGCTGGAGTTCGGCGGCAAGGACAACTCCGTGTTCATCCAGATGCCGACTGCCTTCTCCATTCCCCTCAACATGAAACGGTTCGACTGGGGCTTCTACACCGAAGCGGAACCGGGATTGAAGGGGCGACGCATCCACCAGGCCCGGGGCAAGGTGATCGGCGGCTCCTCCTCGATCAACGGCATGGCCTATGTGCGCGGCTGCGCCGGCGACTTCGACGAGTGGGAGGCGCACGGCGCCAAAGGCTGGGGCTATCGGGACGTGCTGCCGTACTTTCGGCGCTCGGAAGACTGCGTCTACGGCAGCGACGCCTACCGCGGCACCGAGGGGCCGCTCACCACCTGCAACGGCAACAACATGAAGAACCCGCTCTACCGTGCCTTCATCGAGGCCGGCCGGCAGGCCGGTTACGGCGAGACCCGGGACTACAACGGCTATCGCCAGGAAGGCTTTTGCCGCATGGACATGACGGTGCGCGATGGCGTGCGCTGCTCCACCGCCCTGGCCTACCTCAAGCCGGCGCTGGGGCGACCCAACCTCAAACTGGTCATGCATGCCCTCACCACCCGGGTGATCATGGCGGGCAAGCGCGCCTCGGGGGTGGAGTACCGTCGGGGCGGCACGACCCGGCGCGCCCGGGCACGCCGGGAGGTGATCCTCTGCGCCAGCAGCTTCAACTCGCCCAAGCTGTTGATGCTCTCCGGCATCGGCCCGGCCCAGCACCTCAAGGCCCACGGTATCGCGGTGGTGCACGACTTGCCGGGGGTGGGGCAGAACCTGCAGGACCACCTGGAGGTCTGGGTCCAGCAGGCCTGCACCCAGAAGATCACGCTGAACGGCTGGCTGAACCCGCTGGCCAAGCTGTGGATCGGCGCCCAGTGGTTCTTCTTCAAACAGGGCCTGGGCGCGTCGAACCAATTCGAGTCCAACGGCTACATCCGCAGCCGCGCCGGCCTGCAATACCCGGATCTGCAGTACCACTTCCTGGCTGGCGCCATTGCCTACGACGGTTCCAGCGCGGCCGCGGGCCACGGTTTCCAGGTCCACCTCGGACACAACAAGCCCGCCAGCCGCGGCTGGGTGCGGCTCAAGTCCGGCGACCCGGCCGAGCCGCCACAGATGTTCTTCAACTACCTGAGCGAGGAAGCGGACAAGCAGGCCTACCGCAACGGCCTGCGCCTGACCCGGGAGATCTTCGCCCAGCCCGCGTTCGACCCCTACCGCGGAGCGGAACTGTCCCCCGGCAAGCAGGTGCAGAGCGATGACGAAATCGACAACTGGCTCGCCGAAACTGCCGAAACCGCCTACCACCCCGCGGGCACCTGCCGCATGGGCAGCGACGCCATGGCGGTGGTGGACCCGGAGTGCCGGGTGCACGGCGTGGAGGGTTTACGGGTGGTGGACTCCTCCATCATGCCGACGCTGACCAATGGCAACATCAATGCCCCCACCATCATGATCGGCGAGAAGGCCGCCGATCACATTCTGGGCAAGGGTCTGCTGCCTCCCGCCGAGGCGGACGTGTTCTTCGCCGAGGACTGGCAGAACCGCCAGCGTCTGGGTGGGGCCGAGCGCAAGCTCGAGTAGTCACGATTGCACGACCTACCCCGATCAGTCCCCTCTCCCCACTGGGGACGGCCGGCTAGGAGAGGGTTAGGGTGAGGGTGAGGGTGAGGGGAGGTTACCGAGGCAACGAAACTATCGGCTACAAACAGTCTCTGCGATAAACCCAGCTCCGTAAGATGCGCGGGCCGCGTAGGATGAGCGCAGCGATACTCCTCGTAAACTGGGCCGCACTGCACCAACGCCGGGAAATACCCAATCAATCCGCCGTTCGCTGCCGGTACTCGGTGGTGGTGATGCCGGCGAAGCCCCAGTTATCCGTGTCGACTTCCTCGATCACGATATGGGTCAGGTCGGGGCGTTTGTTCAACACCCGTTGCAGGGTTTCGGTGATCTCGCGAATCACCTGGGCCTTCTGCTCGCGGGTAACGCCGTCGCGGGTAATGCGCACATTGACGAAAGGCATGCTGGTACTCCTTGGGGTTTTAACATGCGGAAGGCGCATAGGCCTCCCAGGGGTTTACCACTTGCCGACGCTCATGCCGCCATCTACTGGCAGCACCGCGCCGGTGGTGAAATCGGCGTCCGAGAGATAGAGCACGGCGTCGGCAATCTCCTCGACGCGTCCCACCCGTCCGGCCGGATGCAGGCCAGCGAGGAAGTCGAGGGTTGCCGGGTCATGCATCGGCGTATCGATGATCCCCGGCGCCACCGCATTCACCTTGATGTTGTACGGCGACAGCTCCAGCGCCAGGGCGCGGGTCGCCTGATTCAGGCCGCCCTTGATCAGCACCGGCAGCATGGCCGGCACCGCCAGGTTCGGTTGCAGCGCGATGCTCGCGGTGATGTTGATGATGTGGCCCTGGCGCCGCTCGATCATGTGCCGCGCGGCGGCCTGGGAGGCGTACACCACGCCCTTGAGGTTGGTATCCAGCAGGCTGTCCAGCTCAGCGACCGTGTAGTCGATAAAGGGCTTGGCCAGGAAGAAGCCGGCGTTATTCACCAGCACATCGACCTGACCGAAGCGCTCGATGGCGCGTTCGATCAGGCGCGGCGCGGTGGCCGGGTCGGCGATATCACCGGCCACGCCGAGAAAACGCCCGTTGCCGGCCAGGGTTTCGGCGGCGTCGGCCAGCCGTGCTTCCGAGCGCGCATTGCCGACCACATTGAAGCCGCGGGCGAGATAAGCCTTGGCCAGGCCGAGACCGATGCCGCTGGAGGCACCGGTGATAACGACAGTTCTGTTGTTGCTCATGGTGATAGTCCTGCTTGGGTAGTGGAGGGCAGCGCTGTGGGCAGGACTATATTTGTGCGCTGAAAGCGGATAAATATGCAGCCAGGCACTTCACTTGATACACGGTGTAATCAATGCGGCGACAATTCGACGATGTACTGCTGGGCAGCATCGAGCTGTTCTGTCTGGCAGCGGAGATCGGCAGCTTCACCGGCGCGGCCCTGGCCGCCGGTGTCACCCCGGCGGCGGTGAGCCGCTCGGTCTCGCGCCTGGAGGCGCGGCTTGGCGTGCGCCTGTTCGTGCGCACCACCCGCAGCATCCGCCTGACCGAAGGCGGGCTCGCCTACCACCAGCAATGCCGCGGCGCGTTGAACCAGATGCTCGAAGCCGAGCGCGAGCTGATGGGCCAGCAACAGATGCCGTCCGGCACCCTGCGCATCAGCCTCCCCACCACCTACGGACACCACCGGATACTGCCGCTGCTGCCCGAGTTCCGCCGCCAGTACCCGCAGGTGCAAGTGGAGATCCACCTGGGCAACCGCAATATCGATTTCGTCGACGAAGGCTACGACATGGCCATCCGCGTACGCGCGCAGCCCGATTCCGGCCTGATCGCCCGCCAACTGGAAGACGCCGCCCTGGTCGTGGTGGCGACCCCCGAGTACCTGGCGCGCGCCGGCACCCCGCAGAACCTCGACGACCTGGCGCAACATGAATGCATTCAGTTCGAACTGCCCAGCAGCGGCCGACGCATCGCCTGGCTATTCAACGACGGCGGCCGCCCCTGCGAAACTCTCACCCAGGGCGCCTACCTCTGTTCTGACGACGTGCTTGGCGGCGTGACCCTGGCCAAACACGGCGCGGGGCTGTTCCAGACCTACCGCTTTATCATCGAACGGGAACTGGCCGAGGGCTCACTGGTGGAAGTGCTGCAAGCCTACGCCGGCCGCTCGCGGCCGTTCACCTTGCTCTACCCCCATGGGCGGCATGTGCCGTTGAGATTGCGGGCGTTTATCGATTTTCTGATGGATAAGCAGAAGGGCTGGGGGGCTTGAAGATGACTTAGTCGCCGGGTGCGCTGAAAGGACAATAGGGGACACGGTTTTGGCTTGAATCATCAAGCAGAAGCGAACTTAATCATGCTCTGACCCCCTATTACTCTGCTGGTGGCGTGGCCCTGTTCCAGACCTACCGCTTGATCGTCGAGCGCGAGCTGGCCGAGGACTCAGTGATGGAAGTGCTGCCGCCCTATGCCGGCCGCTCGCGCCCGTTCACCTTGCCCTATCTGCAGGACGATATGTGCTGTCGTGATTGCGTGCGGTTATCGACTTCCGGACAGATAAGCAGAAGGGCCGGAGCCGCTGGGGCGGACTCAGTCGCCAGGTGAGGGATCTCAAATTCGACGATCACGCCTGAGCGATCCGCGACCCTGTGGTCAACACCAGCAGCGGGTGGCTCGTCGGCGCGCACTGGCCGAGCCAGGCCGTTGAGCCGCGAGGCGGTGAAGGCCGACCTGGACCTGCAACCCGAGAGGGACCGGTACACACACCAGGGTCGCCTGGCGTACCGGCAGGCCGCCTCGACGATCAAGCGCTAGACTGAATCTGACGCGCCGCGCCAACCCATGCATGGGTTCGCGATGCTGCGGCCCACTCACTCGAGAGGAGCGTGAAGATGCAGATCGGCATGATCGGCCTCGGTCGCATGGGCGCCAGCATGGTGACCCGCCTGCTGCGCGGCGGCCATGACTGCGTGGTCCATGACCAGGCGCCCGAAGGCATCGCACGCCTGGTCGCGCTCGGCGCCACGGGCGCCGCATCGTTGCCGCAGTTCGTCGACAAGTTGCAGGCACCGCGTGCAATCTGGCTGATGCTGCCGGCCGCGGCCGTCGATGCCCTGCTCGAACAACTGACACCCCTGCTGCAACCCGGCGACATCGTCATCGACGGCGGCAACTCGCACTATCACGATGACCTCCGCCGCGCCGCGGCCCTGGCGGCAGCAAACATAGCCCACGTCGACGTCGGCACCAGCGGAGGCGTGGCCGGCCTGGACCGCGGCTACTGCCTGATGATCGGCGGCGGCAGGGAGTCGGTGCAGCATCTCGCACCGGTGTTCGTCACCCTGGCCCCGGGGGCCGGCACGGCGGCGGCGACACCTGGCCGCCGCGCGGGCGCCGGCACGGCCGATCAGGGCTGGCTGCATTGCGGGCCGCACGGCGCCGGCCACTTCGTCAAGATGGTCCACAACGGCATCGAGTACGGGGTGATGGCCGCCTATGCCGAGGGTCTGAACATCCTGCACCACGCCAATATCGGCCTGCGCGAGCACGCAGTCGATGCCGAGACGACGCCGTTGCGCGAGCCTGCGCATTACCAGTACGAGCTGGACCTGCCCGAAATTGCCGAGGTCTGGCGCCGCGGCAGTGTGATCGGCTCTTGGCTGCTGGATCTGACGGCCGCCGCGCTGGCGGACGATCCCTCGCTGGCCGGCTATGAAGGCCGGATCTCGGACTCCGGCGAAGGCCGCTGGACGGTGCAGGCGGCCATCGACGAGGCCGTGCCCGCCCCCGTGCTGAGCGCGGCGCTGTATGCCCGATTCGGTTCGCGCGGCGACGCCGACTTCGCCAACCGCGTGCAATCTGCCATGCGCCATGAGTTCGGCGGCCACCTCGAGAAGCCGGCCGATGGCGGGCCAACCGGAACCTGACATGAACGCAGACACCGCCTCTCCCCCCACAAAGCCCGCCGACGCCTTGGTGGTGTTCGGCGCCAGCGGCGACCTGGCGCACAAGAAAATCTTTGCGGCGCTCTGCGCGATGGGCCGAAGTGGTGCGCTGAAGGTGCCGGTGATCGGCGTCGCCTCATCACGGTGGAGCGTCGAGCAATTTTGCGCGCGCCCGGGACAGCGTCGAGAAAGGCGGCCGCGAGGTCAGCCCGCATGCACTCAATAATCACCTCCTGTCGGTGCTGCAGTACGTCAGCGGCGACTATCAGGATGCGTCCACCTTCGAGGCTTTGAAATTGGCCCTGCGGGGCGCGCAGCGACGTCGGCCTGCTGTCCGAGGAATTCGACCCGCGCAGCGGGCACATGCAGGGCAATTTCCCGCAGGCGCTCAGCCCCATGGTGCTGGTCAATACCGCACGGCTGCTTTCGTTGGCGCCACGCCAGCTCGATGAATCGAGCAGGACGGGCGAACGCCCTGCAGCCGTAGCGGGTCGGCCCCACTTAACTGCCTGGCCGAATGGTAAAGCATCGAAAAACAATGGCCAAACAAGCGCTTGAGCGGCCCATTTTGGCAGCAAGATTCGTGTTTAAAGGGAAAGAATCCGCGTGCGAAAGACCAGCGGTGACCACGATGACGATGCGGCTGGGCGCCGGCTTGGGTCGGTGAAATCCAGCAGCAATCGGCCAAAACGGGCGTTCAGGCCATGAGAATATGAAAAATTAAGCAGTCCCCCTTTTCCCCATGCGGTTATCCAGGGCGTGCCATGCGGCGGACGCCGATCTTCGACCTTGGTGGCACGACGGTTAGTGTCTGGGGTGGTGCTTGCGTGGCCAGGGTGCGCCCTGGATCGGTCTGGCTGGGCAAGGGCAGGCGCGCAGCTTGCGGTGGTGGGTATTCGGCAGGCTGACGGCCAGCGACTACCCTGTACCTGGCGAATCCGCTTGGCCGAGGCCGTCGCCCGGGCCAGGCTACACGACTGCGAGGAGGCCATGGCTGTGGAACACCTGGACGTTCTGATCATCGGCGCCGGCCTGTCCGGCATCGGCGCGGCCTATCACCTGATGCGGCAGTGCCCGCACAAGCGCTTCGCGATCCTCGAAGGCCGGCATGCCCTCGGCGGCACCTGGGATCTGTTTCGCTACCCGGGCATTCGCTCCGACTCGGACATGTACACCCTCGGCTACAACTTCAAACCCTGGACCGACCCGCAGGCGATTGCCGACGGCCCGTCGATCCGCCGCTATATCGAGGAGACCGCGCGGGAGCACGGCATCGACGCCAAGATCCGCTACCGGCACCGGGTGCTCAAGGCCGACTGGTGCAGCGTGGCGGCGCGCTGGACCTTGCAGGTTCAGTGCGGCGAGGCGGCCGAACCGCGCCAGCTGAGCTGCAATCAGTTGCTGATGTGCACCGGCTACTACCGCTACGAGGCCGGCTACACCCCGGCGTACAAGGGCCGCGAGTTGTTCCGCGGCGTCTTCATCCACCCGCAGCAATGGCCGCCGGGCTTCGACTACAGCGGCAAGACCGTGGTGGTGATCGGCAGCGGCGCCACCGCCGTGACCCTGGTGCCGGCGCTGACCGACAAGGCCCGCCACGTGACCATGTTGCAGCGCTCGCCGAGCTACGTGCTCAGCCTGCCGCAACGCGATGGACTGGCCAGCCTGCTGCGCCGCTGGCTGCCGCCGACCCTGGTCTACCGGCTGCTGCGCGCGCGCAACGTGGCCATGCAGCTGGCTTTCTACAGGCTGGCCAGGGGCTTGCCGACGCTGGTGCGCAAGCTGCTGCTGGGCCGGGCCCGGCGCCAACTGGGCGCGGATTTCGACATGCGCCACTTCAGCCCGCGCTACCGGCCGTGGGATCAGCGCCTCTGCGTGGTGCCGGACGGCGATCTGTTCAAGGCGCTGCGCGCGGGCAAGGCCTCGCTGGTGACCGAGCAGATCGACAGCTTGACCGAAACCGGGATCCGCCTGAAAACCGGCAAGGTGCTGCCGGCCGACGTGATTGTCAGCGCCACCGGCCTGGACCTGCTGCTGTTCGGCGGTATCGAGGTGGCGGTGGACGGCCAACCGTTCGACGCGGCCAAGAGCATGGGCTATCGCGGCATCATGCTGCGCGACCTGCCCAATGCCGCGGTGGTGCTCGGTTACACCAACGCCAGTTGGACGCTCAAGGCGGACCTGTCCAGCGAGTACTTCTGCCGCCTGATCAAGCACATGGACGCCATCGGCATGCGCCAGTGCACCCCGCGCGACCCGGCGCGTCGGGTCGGGGAAGCGCCGTTCCTCGACCTGGCCTCCGGCTACATCCAGCGCGCCGCCGAGAGAATTCCCAAGCAGGGCGATCGCGTGCCTTGGAAGCTCTACCAGAATTACCTGCTCGACCTGGCACTGCTGCGCTACGGCAAGCTGGAGGACGGCTACCTGGAATTCAGCTCGCCGCAACCCGGCGCGGATGCCGAGGCGGTCGGCACGGTCGCATAAGACTCAGCCCCATCGCGACGCGACCATCCTCCACAGGAAAAATTTTCCGCCGCTGCTATTCCAGTGGCACATTGCCATGTACCATTTGCGACGCGCTTCACGGATGACCACAAGCGCAGCCCATTGCAAATGGCATTAGCCACTGGACGAAAGGACTCGCCATGAATACTCAGAAAGAGCAACGTCACCTCCCCGCGCTGCGTGCGCACATCGATCAAATGCTCAACAACGGTTGGCAAATCGTCAGTCGCAACCCCCTCAAATTGAGCAGTGGCCGCAGAACCTGCCTGGTTATGCACGGCATGTTGATCGGCGAAGTCGCCTAGTGTTTCCGGTCGTTAGCTGCGAATAGCGTGGGCGACGGCTCACCCTCGGCTTCCGCCGCAGGCGCTAGAGATAGGTGCAGACACCAGGACCCTCCCCACGCAGTCGTTGCAGCAGCCGTTCGCGGACGTACTCGCGCGGGCTCCACTCGCGCATGCAGTGCCCCGAGGAATGTCGGCGCAGGTGCTTCTCCTCGCTCAGGTCCGGGCTGGCTTGCACTCCCCTCGGGAGCGTCGAGGTAGGCAGCGCAGCTCTGTTGTCAGGTCAGCTCCTCCTCCTGCGCCGGCTCCCGGGTCCCGCAATCGCGAACGGCAGGGCCGAGATAGGGCAGCAGTCATCTCGCTTCCGCTGCGTGCGGTTCACTCAAGCAATGACCCTTCTGGCCTGCCCTGACTACTGGCGAGTGCTGAAAATGGGGGGGGTTAGCCCCCGGATGTCATTCGATGTCCGGGGTTTCTTCACGTTTACCCTCCCGGCGAATGCGCGCTTCTTGCACCGTTCGAGCAACCACGACCCCGCTCGTCAATGACGCTCGTCCAGCCCTCGCCGTGGCGCCATCAGCCTCGGCCAATGGCGACTATCTGTTCGATCAACCACTGCAACGCCGCGTCGCGTTGGCGCTGCGCCAGGCTGACGACTTCCAGGTGGAAGGGGCCGAGGGGGAAGGGCAGGTCAAACAGTTGCAGCGGCAAGAGCGCGGCGAAGTGGCGGGCCAGTTGCCCGGGCAGCACGGCCGCCAGTTCGCTGCTGGCGACAATATGCGCGGCCTGCAGGTAGTTCGGTGTGGTGTAGAGAATCTCGCGGCTCAGGCCCTGCTCGCCCAGCCACTGGTCGACCATGCCGCGGGTCTGGCCTCCGTGAACCCACAGGTGGCGCAGCTGGAGAAAGGTCTCCAGGTCCAGCGCCCCCGCGACCAGCGGGTGGTCGCGGCGCAGCGCCAGTTGCAGGGTTTCGCTCATCCAGTGACGACGGGCGAAGCGTGCGGGTGTCTCCTCGAAGCGGCCCAACACCAGGTCCAGTTCACCCTTGTCCAGGTCTTCGGCAGGCAGGCTCGGGCTGAGGTGGCGGATGTCGAGGCGAATCCCCGGCGCCTGCTGGCTGAGCCGCTCGACCAGGCGCGGCATGCAGATCAGCTCGACGTAATCGGTTACCGCGATATTGAACCGCAGCCGGCTGCTCGCCGGATCGAAGGCCACACCGGCCATCAGGCTCTGCTCGATCTGCTGCAGGGCGGCGCGGATCGGCGCTTCCAGGGCCAGCGCGCGCGGCGTCGGTTGCATGCTGCGGCCGACGCGTACCAGCAACGGGTCGTCGAGCAATTCGCGCAGACGGTTGAGGGCGTTGCTCACCGCCGGTTGGCTGAGCGATAGCCGCTCGGCGGCGCGCGAGACATTGTGCTCGCGCATCAGGGCCTCGAATACGCGCAGCAGGTTGAGATCGAAGGTGGAGATATTCATCAGCTGAATACGACTTATCACAAGACTAAATTTCAAAAATAGTAGCGCCTTGTTTATGGTGATTGTCGATTTTTTGTACTCCCGCCAGAGGAACCCCGATGAGCCACTCCGCTTTCACCGTTCAGCAAGCCGCCGTGATCGGCGCCGGCACCATGGGCCGCGGCATCGTCATGAGCCTGGCCAACGCCGGCATCCGAGTGCTGTGGCTGGACAACAACCCGCAGATGCTCGAACAGGCCCTGGGCGTGGTCGCCGAGACCAATGCGCACAACGTCCGCCTCGGCCGCATCAGCGAGCAGGAGTCCGCCGCGCGCCTGGCCTGCATCACCCCGGTGAACGACTACCCGGCGCTGGCCGAGGTCGACCTGGTGATCGAGGCGGTGTACGAGAACCTCGAGCTCAAGCAGCAGATCTTCCGCAGCCTGGACGCCGTCATGCAGCCGGCGGCGATCCTTGCCAGCAACACCTCGGCGCTGGACATCGACGCTATCGCTGCGGTCACCGCGCGGCCGGAAAGCGTGCTGGGCCTGCACTTCTTCAGCCCGGCGCACATCATGAAGCTGCTGGAGATCGTCCGCGGCGCCAGGACCGCGCCCGCGGTGCTGGACGCCGCGCTGGAGCTGGGCCGGCGCATCGGCAAGGTGGCGGTGGTGGCCGGCAACTGCCACGGCTTCATCGGCAACCGCATGCTCCACACCTACGTGCGCGAGGCGCGCATGCTGCTGCTCGAAGGCGCCTACCCGCATCAGGTGGATGCCGCGCTGCAGGGTTTCGGCTTCGCCATGGGCCCGTTCCGCATGTACGACGTGGTCGGCATCGACCTGGAGTGGCGTGCCCGCGAGCTGGCCGGCAAGGGCCAGGATGACCCGGCGGTGCAGGTCGACAACCGCCTGTGCGGCCTCGGCCGCTTCGGCCAGAAGGTGCGCCTGGGCTATTACCGCTACGCCGAGGGCAGCCGTCAGGCCGAGCATGACCCCGAGGTGGACGCCCTGGTGTTGCAGGTCTCCGAACAGCTGGGCTTCGACCGCCGTGCCATCGATCCTGCGGAAATCCTCGAGCGCTGCCTGCTGGCGCTGGTCAACGAAGGCGCGAAAATCCTCGAAGAGCATATCGCCAGCAACAGCCACGACATCGATCTGGTCTACCTCAACGGCTACGGCTTCCCGGCGGACAAGGGCGGGCCGATGGCCTGGGCGGACGCGCAGGGCCTGGCGGACATTTTGGCCCGGCTCAAGGTGTTGCAGGCGCAGTTCGGCGAGCATTGGCAGCCTGCCAGGCTGATCGAAACCCTGGCCGCCAGCGGTCAGCCGTTCGCCTCCGTGCAGGAGGGCCGGGTATGAATTACCAGGCGCCGCTGCGCGACATGCGCTTCGTCCTCCACGAGCTGTTCGATATCGGCGGCCACTGCGCGCTGCTCGGCAACGGCCTGGAGCGCGAGCTGATCGACGGCGTGCTGGAGGAGGGCGCGCGCTACGCCGCGGGCGTGGTGGCACCACTCAATCGCCACGGTGACGAGCAGGGTTGCCAGCTGGACGCCGGGCGGGTCAGCACCCCCGAGGGGTTCCGCGAGGCTTACCAGCAATACGTCGACAACGGCTGGGCGAGCATGACCGGGCCGAGCGAGTACGGCGGCCAGGGCTTGCCGCAGATGCTGGCGTGCAACTTCCACGAGATGCTGATGAGCGCCTCGCTGTCCTTTCGCGTGTACTCGGGGCTGACCGAAGGCGCGGTGCTGGCGCTGTTCAAGCACGGCAGCGAGGCGCTGAAACAGGCCTACCTGGGCAAGCTGGTCAGCGGCCAGTGGGCCGGAACCATGTGCCTCACCGAGCCGCAAGCCGGCACCGACCTGGCGCTGCTGCGTACCAAGGCCGAGGCGCAGGCGGACGGCAGTTACCGGGTCAGCGGCAGCAAGATCTTCATCAGCGGCGGCGAGCAGGATCTGTCGGAGAACATCGTCCACCTGGTCCTGGCGCGTCTGCCCGATGCGCCGGCCGGGGTGAAGGGCATCTCGCTGCTGCTGGTGCCGAAATTCATTGCTACCGAGGATGGCGGCCTGGGCGCGCGCAATGCCCTGAGCTGCGGCGCCCTCGAACACAAGATGGGCATCAAGGGCGCGGCCACCTGTGTGATGAACTTCGACGGCGCGACTGGCTGGCTGGTCGGCGCGGCCAACCAGGGCCTGGCCTGCATGTTCACCATGATGAACGACGCGCGCTTCCAGGTCGGCTTGCAGGGCCTGGGCGTCGCCGAGGCGGCGTTCCAGGGTGCCTTGGGCTATGCCCGCGAGCGTCTGCAGTCGCGGGCGCTGGGCGGGCCGGTCGCGCCGGGCAAGGCGGCCGACCCGATCATCAGTCATCCCGATGTGCGGCGCATGCTGCTGACCCAGAAGACCCTGGTCGAAGGCAGTCGCATGCTCGGCGTCTACTGCGCGCGCCAGCTCGACCTCGAACACGGCCACCCGGACCTGGCCGCGCGCCAGGCCGCCGGCAAGCGCGCGGCGCTGCTGATCCCGATCGTCAAGGCATTCTTCACCGACATGGGCCAGGAAGTCGCCAGCCTCGGCGTGCAGGTGTATGGCGGCCACGGTTATATCCGCGAGTGGGGGATGGAGCAGTTGATGCGCGACAGCCGCATCACCCAGCTGTACGAAGGCACCAATGGCATCCAGGCGCTGGACTACATTCGCCGTAAGGTGCTCGGCGATGGCGGCAGCGAACTGTCGCGGTTGCAGGCCGAGTTCAGCCAGTTGTGCGATGAGCAGATGAGCCGTCCGGCCCTGGCCGAACTGGCCCATGCACTGCAGGCGCGCATTGGCGAATGGCGCGAACTGAGCAGCGCGGTGATCACCGCCAGCCAGCGCGATGTGCAGGAGATCGGCGCCACTTCGGTGGACTTCCTTCAGTATTCGGCCTATGTGTTGTTGGCCGGTCTCTGGCTGCAGGCCGCGGCCCGGGCGCAGGATGTGCTGGACGAGGCGCTGGACGAACCGGCCTTCTACCAGGCCAAACTGCACAGCGCGGAATTTTACCTGAAGCGCGTGCTGCCCCGCGCCAGCGGCCACCGCGAAGCGCTGCTCGGTGGCGCGGACTGCCTGATGGCCATGCCGGAGGCGAGTTTCGCCTTTTGAACCGCCAAGCCACTTCAGTCGCCTAGCCGTGACAGGGCGCCGCCGCGCTGGGACAGCCCAGGGAAGGGCCGTTCACCCTGGGTGCGGGACTCGCATCGAGAATAACCAGAGGATCACCCCATGCAGCCATTCAGCTTCGCCACCACCGCGCAGATCATCTGCGAAAGCGGTTCCGCCCGTCGGCTGGCGGCCCTGTGCGTCGAGCGCGGTGCTCGCTCGGTGTTTATCGTCACCGACCCGGGGATTACCCAACTCGGCCTGCTCGCCGAGGTGTTGCCCGGTTTTCTCCTGGAAGGGCTGACCGCCCAGGTGTTCGATCAGGTGGTGGCCGATCCGCCGGAGGCCATCGTGCAGAGCGCGGTGGCGCAGGCCAGGGCGCTCAAGGCCGAGCTGATCATCGGCTTCGGCGGCGGCAGCTCGATGGACGTGGCCAAGCTGGTCGCGCTGCTCGCCCACCCCGACTGCAGCCAGGAGCTGGCCGATATCTACGGCGTCGGCAATGCCAGGGGCCGGCGCCTGCCGTTGATCCAGGTGCCGACCACCGCCGGCACCGGCTCGGAAGTGACCCCGGTGGCGATCGTCACCACCGGGGTCACGACCAAGCTGGGCGTGGTCTCGCCGCTGCTGCTGCCAGACCTGGCCCTGCTCGACGCCGACCTGACCCTTGGCCTGCCGCCAGCGGTGACCGCCGCCACCGGCATCGACGCCATGGTGCATGCCATTGAGGCCTACACCAGCGTGCAGAAGAAGAACCCGCTGTCCGACCTGCTGGCGCGCGAGGCGTTGCGTCTGCTCGCGGCCAACCTCGACCAGGCGGTGCACAACGGCAGCAATCGCGAGGCGCGTCAGGCCATGCTGCTCGGCGCCTGTCTGGCCGGCCAGGCGTTTGCCAATGCACCGGTGGCGGCGGTGCATGCGCTGGCCTATCCACTCGGAGGCCACTTCCATATCCCCCACGGCCTGAGCAATGCGCTGGTGCTGCCGCACGTACTCGGTTTCAACGCCGCGGTGGCCGCGCCGCTGTATGCCGAGCTGGCGCCGCTGGTGCTGGGCGCGAAGTTGCGTCCCGGCAGTGCCATGGACCAGACAGAACAGTTCATTCTCGAACTGGCCGATTGCAGCGAACGTAGCGGCTTGCCCACGCGTCTGCGCGACGCCGGGGTGCCGCAGGAGATGCTCGCGCAACTGGCGGCCGACGCCATGCTGCAACAACGCCTGCTGGTCAATAACCCGCGCGAGATGACCGCCGCGCACGCCCTGGCGATCTACCAGTCGGCCTATTGAGGCGTATCACCGCCATCCAAGGACAGCCCATGACCCCGCCCCAGCATCTGCGCCGCGACTACCCGCACCTCCAGCCGATCAGCACCCGCTGGCACGACAACGACATCTACGGCCATGTGAATAACGTCACCTACTACAGCTACTTCGACAGTGCGGTGAACGCCTACCTGATCGAGGTCGGCGGCCTGGATATCCACCACGGCGAGGTGGTCGGTTTCGTCGTCAGTTCCAGCTGCGACTACTTCGCCTCCATCGCCTTCCCCGAGCGCATCGAGATCGGCATGCGGGTCGCCAAGCTGGGCAACAGCTCGGTGCAGTACGAGCTGGCAGTGTTCAAGCAGGGCGAGGAGCAGGCCTGCGCCGCTGGGCGCTTCGTGCATGTCTTCGTCGAGCGGCAGAACAATCGGCCGCTGCCGATTCCCGAACGCCTGCGCGCGGCGCTGGCGGCCTTGCGGGTGGAATAGGCTGTTCGCGGGCATGGGACTGGGCGTCGCCCCCGCCCCTCAGGCTTTGCAGTGCTCTGGTGGGCAGCGCGTCGTGCCCATGCAGACACGCGCAGGGTGTGCCGTATGCGCCAGTCAGCTGGATGAATGGTGAAAGTGCCGCCGGCACACTAGGCTTTCGGCAATCGTCTGGTGAAAGAGTGCCCATGCCCAATCCAACCCGTGAGCAGGCGCAGCAGCGCGCCGAGCGGATTCACGCCTTCGAGCAGGAACTGGCGCAGTTGCAGAGCGAGCGGGTGGTCAGCCTGACGCCGCAACAGCAGGTGGCGATCAGTCTCTATCACCGGCGCCTGCTCGGTCATTTCGCCACGACTCTGGACATCGACGCCGACCAGCGCTCGCGGCAGTTGTCGCTGGGCATGCGCATCGCTTCGCTGTTCGGCTCCCTGGCGCTGGCGACGGGAGTGTTCTTCCTGTTCTATCAGTTCTGGGGGCTGTTCAACGAGGCGGCGCAGGTGACGATCCTGCTCGGCAGCGCGCTTGGCAGCCTGCTGCTGACCTTCTGGATCCAGGCGCGCGACCGCTCCGGTTACTACGCCCAGCTGGCGGCGCTGCTGTGTTTCGTTTGCTTCGTGCTCAACCTGAGCATGCTCGGGCAGATATTCAACATCACCCCATCGGACCAGGCTCTGCTGCCCTGGGGCGCGCTGGCCTTGCTGCTCGCCTACCAGTGCCGGCAGCGCCTGCTGCTGGCGGTTGGCATCCTCTGCCTGGGGCTGTTGGTCGCCATTCGCTGCAACGCCTGGGGCGGCTTCTACTGGCTGTCGGTGGGCCAGCGGCCGGAGAATTTCCTGCCGGTGGCGCTGCTGCTGATGGCCATTCCGCAGCTGTTCGAGCAGTCGCACTACAGCGGTTTCGCCGGCCTGTATCGCGGCATGGCGCTGCTGTTCCTGTTCGTCCCGGTACTGCTGTTGTCCTACTGGGGGGCCGGCAGCTACCTGCCGTGGTCGAGCGCGGCGGTCGAGACGGTCTACCAGGTGCTCAGCTTCCCCCTTGCCGGGCTGGTCATCTGGCAAGGCATACGCCGCGGCTGGGCGGAGCTGGTCAATCTCGGCCTGCTGTTCGCGCTGATCTTCCTCTACGCCAAGCTGTTCGACTGGTGGTGGCAGCTGCTGCCCAAGTACCTGTTCTTCCTGTTGCTGGGGCTGCTCTCGCTGTTACTCCTGGCGCTGCTGCAACACTGGCGCAGAAGCGCCCAGGGTGGCGGGCAATGAACGCCCCGAGCACGCGCCAGCGCCTGTGGCTGGGTCTCGGCCTGATTCTGCTGAGCAACGCCCTGGCCCTGGCCGGGGTCTACTACAACCGCAGCGGCGAGACCGAGAGCAGCCTGACCCTGAGCGAGCGCGAACTGCAGTGGCCCCATGGCGACTGGTTCCACCGCGAGGACAACAGCGGGCTGCGTTTGCAGCTGCTGTGGCGCCGTGCCGACGAGTCCGGCTCGCTCGACTGGCTGAGTACAGACAAGCTGCAGGCCCTGGGTTTCCAACGGCCCGACTTCAGCCGGGGCGACTGGCAACAGCGCCTCAACCGGCAGTTGCCACGGCCGGTGGTGCTGGTGCTGGAACTCGCCGGCCCGGCGTACCAGCAGCAGGTGCAGAATGCGCGCCAGGCGCTGGCCGAGGCCGAGGAGCGGGTGCGCAGCCGGCCGGATGATCAGGAACTGCAACGCCAGCGCGACAGCCGCCGCGAGCAGCTGATCCAGGAAGAGCAGCGCGACAGCCGTCTGTTCCTGATCGATGCCGGACTCGACGCCCAAACGCTGCGCCAGGCCTACCCGGATCGCCAGCGCTACCTGTTGCTCGGCGGGCGCCTGAAGCCCCATGCGGGCAGTGGAACAGCGCAACCGGGCGGATTATCCGCAGCCATCTATCCCGATCAATTGCGGGTCACGGTGCCGCATGCCCTGCGTGAGGTGTTCAGCGACTGGCAGCAGGGCGGCGCCTATCGGACGGAGCTGCCGCAGGTGCGGGTCCAGCTGGCATTCGGTCGCCGGCATGAGCCGTGGATACTCGACGCCAGTCGCCGCTAGGCGCGGTGGTGACCAATTAGATAGCGAGGGGGACGCCTGGGGTCCAGCATCGCTCCGCTTTCCCGTCGCGCGCCTTGCCGCGAACGCCCGCGACGGCGCTCGATAGTGTCACCGCCTCTGCGCCCTATCGATCGGCCAGCGCCGCGCGGCGGCCGCGTTCGAGGTCGATGGTGGCGAGAATCAGCAGGCCAAGGACGAAGTAGCTGCCGGTGATCAGGATCGCCAGGCGGTGGTCGCCATCGGTCAGCCAACTGGTCAGGCCGTAGGTCATCGGGCCGAGAATCGACGACAGCTTGACCGCCTGGCCCCACAGACCATAGAACTCCGCGCGCCGCGATGGCGGCGCCAGCAGGCCGACGATGGCGCGCCCGGCCGACTGGCTGGCACCCATGCACAGCCCGGCGATGTTCGCCGCCAGCCAGAACAGCGGCGGGCCCTCGGCGGCCCAGGTCAGACCGATCATCAGCAGCCAGCCGAACAGGGTCAGGGTCAGGGTGGCGAGATGGCCGAGGCGATCCTGCACATAGCCGAACAGCACGGCGCCGATCGAGGCGGTGACATTCACCAGCAGGATCAGTTTGAGGGTGTCCTGGGTGGTGAAGCCCATGGCCTGGGTGGCATAGATGGCCGCCAGGGTCACCACCGCGGCGATCCCGGCCTGGTAGCACAGGGTGCAGGCGAGAAAGCGCAGCAGGTCGCGATAGCGCCCGGCTTCGCGGGCCGTCTGGGCGAAGCGGGCGAATGCCAGCCGCACGCCGTGGCGGGCGCCGGCTTGCAGCTGCGCCTGGCTGCGATCGCGCAGGAACAGGAAGGTCGGCAGGCTGGACACGGCGAACAGGCTCGCGGTGAGCAGCATGCACACCGGCACGAACTGCGCCGCCGTGTGGCCCTGGGCCTGCGCCCAGCTGACATAGGCCAGGCTGGCGCCGAGGCTGAGCAAGCCGCCGATATAACCGAAGCCCCAGCCCCAGCCGGAGACTTGGCCGATGGCATCCTCGCGGGCGATTTCCGGCAGGAACGCGGCAATCAGGTTTTCGCCAGTTCCGAAGCAGAAGTTCGACAACACGACGAACACGATGGCCGTAACCAGCGCGCCCGGCCCGGCGAATGCCAGGCCGGCGGTGAACAGCACGCAGCCGAGGGTGCTGAGCAGTAGCAGGCGCTTCTTGCAGGCATAGGCATCGGCGTAGGCGCCGAGCACTGGCGCGCTGACGATGATCAGGGCATAGGACAGGGCGATGGCACTGGTCCAGGCCAGGGTGCCCCAGGTGGCGCCGCCGGCCACCACCGCGACGAAGTAGGCGTTGAACACCGCGGTGATCACCACCGTGGTGTAGCCGGAGTTGGCGAAGTCGTACATTGCCCAGGCCCAGGCTTCGCGGCGCGTGACTCCGGGGGCAAGGCTGGGGGGCATGGCAATCACTCTGTTGGGGCGGGCAATTAAGGGTCAAGCAAGCCTAGCAGGCTGCCCGACGAGAGACGACCGCGCTATAACCGCCGACCTGCTATGGGCTAGAGGTTATTATCGCCCGCGCCGGCAAAGGCTTATTGTTTTTGGGCGAGGGTGGTCGTCGAGACTGCCCATCCGGTAAGGGGTCGCTGATGAGTCGTTTGCCTCACGCAACACGCGCCCATCCCGATTCAGCGGCTGCGGCGCAACGACTGTTACGCATCGTTAGACAGACGCTTGTCGAGCTGCGTCCCGATACGGCGCCTGATTTGTCCGTCAGCCTGCACAGCGTACTCGACAGCGATCTGGGGCTGGACAGCCTGGCCCGGGTCGAACTGTGGTCACGTGTCGAACGCGAGTTCGGCGTGCGTCTCCCGGAGGCACTGTTCGCCTCGGCGGAGACGCCGGGCGATGTGCTCGAAGCGCTGCTGGCGTGCGCCCCGACAGTCGCGGCTGGGCCGCCTGGCAACGTCGAGCGCTTGCCCGTCGGCCCGCAGGAGCGGCTTACACCGGACGCCGCGCAGACCCTGATCGAAGTGCTCGACTGGCATGTGCAGCATCATCCGCAGCGCATCCATGTACGCCTGTTGGGCGAAAACGATACCCCCGAAGACATCAGCTACCTGGCCTTGCAGCAGGGGGCCAGGGCGGTGGCCAGCGGGTTGCAGCGACGCGGTTTGCAAGCCGGGCAGCGGGTGGCACTGATGCTGCCAACCGGCCGGGATTTCCTCTACGGCTTCTTCGGCATCCTCCTCGCTGGCGGGGTGCCGGTGCCGATCTATCCGCCCATGCGCATGTCGCAGATCGAGGAGCACTTGCGCCGCCAGGCCGGCATTCTGGCCAACGCCGAGGCGACCATGCTGCTCACCGTCAGCGAAGCCAAGCTGCTCGCCCGCCTGCTCAAGCCGCAAATCCCGAGCCTGCGCGAGATCGCCACTGTGGCCGAGTTGTGCGGCGCAGCCGGCACCTTCCTGGCGACGCCGCGCCAGTCCCAGGATCTGGCATTCCTGCAGTACACCTCGGGCAGTACCGGGCAGCCCAAGGGGGTGATGGTCAGTCATGCCAACCTGCTGGCCAACATGCGGGCGATGGGCACTGTGCTGCGCGTCAGCGCCGACGATGTGTTCGTCAGCTGGTTGCCGATGTACCACGACATGGGTCTGATCGGCGCCTGGCTCGGCAGCCTGTATTACGGTTTCGTCCTGGTGCTGATGTCGCCGCTGGCCTTTCTCGCCCGGCCGCTGCGCTGGCTGGAGACCATCCACCGCTACCGGGCCACGTTGTCGGCGGCACCGAATTTCGCCTACGAGCTGTGCCTGAGCAAGCTCACCGACACTGAGATCCAGGGCCTCGACTTGAGCAGTTGGCGCCTGGCTTGCAACGGCGCCGAACCGGTCAGCCCGGACACCCTGCAACGCTTCGCCGAGCGCTTCGGCCGCTGTGGGCTGCAGCCGGGGGCGCTGGCCCCGGTCTACGGTCTGGCCGAGGCGACCCTGGGCGTGGCCTTCCCGCCTGTGGGCCGCGCGCCGCTGATCGACTGGGTTAGACGCGAGCCGTTCCAGGCCCAGGGCAAGGCTGTGCGCGCCGAGCCGGGGAGTCTCGATGCGCTGCGTTTCGTCAGCTGCGGTCGGCCGTTGCCTGGGCATCAGGTACGCATCGTCGATGACCACGACATCGAGCTGCCCGAGCGTACCGAGGGCCATCTGCAGTTCAAGGGGCCATCGACCAGCAGTGGTTATTTCCACAACGCAGAGGAGAGCCAGCGGGTACGCCATGGCGAATGGCTCGACTCGCTCGATCTGGCCTATGTGGCCGCCGGCGAGGTTTATATCAGTGGGCGGGCCAAGGACCTGATTATTCGCGGCGGGCGCAACATCTATCCCTACGATGTGGAGACCGCAGTTGGCAGCCTGCCGGGCCTGCGCAAAGGCTGCGTCGCGGTGTTCGGCAGTGGCGACCCGGCCAGCGTCAGTGAGCGCCTGGTGGTGCTGGCGGAAACCAACGAAAAGGATCCCCGCGTGCGGCAACGCCTGCAACAGCAGATCCGGCGGGTCGCCGTCGACCTGACCGGGGTGCCGCCGGACGATATCGTTCTGGCGCCGCCGCACAGTGTGCTGAAAACCTCCAGCGGCAAGATCCGTCGCGCCGCCAGTCGTGAGTTGTACGAGCGCGGCGAGGTAGGCCGGCCGGGGCGTCCGGTGTGGCGGCAACTGCTGCGCCTGCTGCAGTCGGCGGTGTGGGCGCAACTCGGCCGCGGCTGGCGCAGCGTGCGGGCCGTCTGCTATGCCGGGTATTTCTGGGCCTTGCTCGGGCTGCTCGGCAGCCTGACCTGGACGGCGGTGGCTCTGCTGCCACGGCTGAGCTGGCGCCGCCGTTTGACCGGGGCCTCGGCGCGTCTGTTCTTGCGCCTGGCGGGCATCCCCTTGCACATCGAACGCCTGGACAGGCTGCGCCATTCGGAGGTGCGAGTGCTGGTCGCCAATCATGCCAGTTATCTTGACGGTTTGCTGCTCTGTGCGGCGTTGCCGCCCGAGTTCAGCTTCGTCGCCAAACGCGAGCTGGCTGGGCAACGCATCGCCGGACCCTTCCTGCGCCGGCTTGGCACCTGCTTCGTCGAGCGCTTCGACCTGCAGCGCAGTACCGCTGATGCCGAACGCCTGGCGGCGGCTTTGCGGTCCGGACAATCGCTGCTGCTGTTTCCCGAAGGCACGCTGAGCCGCGAACCGGGGTTGCTGCCCTTTCGCATGGGCGCCTTCGTCCTCGCCGCGCGCGCCGACGTGCCGCTGGTGCCGGTGGCCATCGTGGGTTCGCGCATGGTGCTGCGTGACGGTCAATGGTTTCCCCATCGTGGCGAAATCCACCTGCACATCTGCGCCCAACTGCTGGCGCAGGGGCCCGACTGGCTGGATGCGATCAAGCTGCGCGACAGCGCGCGGGCCGAGTTGCTGCCGCGCCTGGATGAGCCTGATCGATTGCGGCTGTCGGGCTGAGGGGGGCTGGCGAGCCGGGCAAGCGCTGGTGGGTTGCTCAAGCGCATGCTGGCAGCTGAACACTGCAATCAGCGACCTTGGCCCAATGCAATGGACTTCCCACCGATGGCGTCCCTATTGGTGCGGCATGGGTAGCGGAGGGGGCGCCTGGTTTGTATCGGCGAATGCCACTTGGATGGAGCCTGAAAAAAAGCCGCTCACCTGGTTAAGTGAGCGGCTGGTGTCGAGGGCTATGGTGCTGGGCGCACCATGACTCAATGGTGGCGATGTTTCTTGTGCTTGTGCTTGTGCTTATGGCCATGGCGGTGGCCACCGCCGTCATAACGGCTGTCATAGCGGTTGTCATAGCGGTTGTCGTTGCTCAGTTCGTTGCCGAGTGCGCCGCCGGCTGCGCCACCCAGGCCGGCGCCCAGGATCGATCCGCTGCTGCCGCCGACTTGGCCGCCGAGCACCGAGCCGCCCGCCGCGCCGAGGCCACCGCCGAGGGCGGCGCCGGTCTTGTTGCCGTCGCGGGCGGTAATCGCGCCGCCAGCGGCGCCGCCGACCCCGGCACCAATCGCCGCGCCGCTGCTGCCGCCGACCTGTTGGCCGATGACGTTGCCCAGGACACCGCCCACGCCACTGCCGAGGGCGACTTTGCCTGAGTCGCCAGCCAGGGCATAAGGCGTGGCGATAAGGCTGCTGAGCGCGAACGCTACGAGAATTTTGCGCATTGTTTGAGTCCTGCTGAAAAAGGGGGCGAGCGTACTGCAGTCACGATTAGTGGCTTTTCGCTACATCGCACAGATGTAGAGGCGCCTGGCGGGTTTTGGTTCAATGGCGCTCAAACGCCCGTGCGCTATCCGCAGCAAAAGCGCGCTGTGGCCTAGGCTGTCACCCGCCGCAGGCCGTGCACCGATGGTTCACCGGCGCGGCGCACGTCCTGGCAGGTTGTCGCTGCGCTGTGAACGGACCGCCCACAGAGTCAGGGGCAATCCGCGCCTCAGCCCGGCGCGTGCCATCTGCGTGGGCTTCAGCGCTTGCCGGTTCGACCCACTAGTCGCGCCAGCCGTGGTCGTGGTGCCTACGCTTGTGGCGCTTGCCGTGGTGATGACGATGGCCGTGACGGTGGTCGTCACGGTAATAAACGCGGTCGCCACGGTAGTCGCGGTCGTCGTAACGGTTGGCATCGCCATAGCTGTTGCCGATGGCGCCGCCGGCCCCACCGCCGAGCGCCGCGCCGATCAGGCCGCCGGTGGTGCCGCCCATTTGCTGGCCGATGACGTTGCCACCGGCTGCACCCAGGCCGCCACCGATGGCGGCTTCGGTCTTGTTGCCGTTGCGTGCGGCGACCGAGCCGCCCGCGGCACCGCCGACGCCGGCGCCGATGACCGCACCGGTGCTGCCGCCGATCTGCTGGCCGACCACCGAGCCCAATACCCCGCCCAGCGCGCCGCCTACCCCGGCCCGCATGTTATCGCCTGCCATTGCCTGTCCTGCGACGAGGCCGAGGCTCAGTAGCAGCATCGAAATGTAGTTCATGGAGACGCTCTCCTGGTGATTAAGTCGGTGGCGATGCTGGGGTTGGCGACCAGGCCTGGCAAGCTTCTGCCGACGAGCGGTGTGCTTATGTTGAGTTGTGTAAGTGGCTGTTTTAAATGGAGAACTTTTTCTTTTTTCGGCGGTCTGCGGCTATTGGTCGAGCCCAGTCCGGGCGTTTCCAGGCCTTTCGAGGCCTCTGCTCGCGGCCCGGCAGGGAGGTGGAAAGTGCCATATTTTGGTCTTTGAGCGGCGGGACGCCGGACCACAGCAAGCCGGCTCCGGCAGCCGGGTGAGTGGCAAAGAAGGCTTCCCCTGGCGGGCAGGTTCCAGTCATTTCGCTAGAAGTTCGCCCGCGGTCATTGCCTAAGCGCTGATGCGCCGCAAAGCGAGACGCTCAGGAGGGTGGGACGGGCCGCCAGCGGGGGTGGTCAGGCGGGTCCGCCGCCCTGACAACACTCGGCCATTACGAAGCTCAGCGCCTGCTGCAGGCGGGCGAAGTCGACCCGGTTGAATACTTCACGGCCATCGCGCTGCTGGGTCAGCACGCCGGCCTGCACCATGGTGTTGAGGTGATGGGCCAGGGTCGAGCGGGGAATGCCGATGCGTTCCTGCAACTGGCCGAAGTTGAGCCCATCCGGGCCGCTGCGGACCAGCGTGCGGAAGACCTGCAGGCGCAGCGGATTGCCCAGCGCCTCAAGGCAAGATGCGACTTCATTGAGTTCCATGGCGCGGAGAATAGACAAGCGGCCAGCGGCATGCAACCATATGACTAGATTACTAGTTATATGGTCATTCAGTGAAGGCGACGGCGCCTGCCGTCCGGGAGCCTGCCGTGAACAAGTCAGCTTTACGCTTCGTCGCCGGTAACGGCCTGCTCGATCGCCGCGCCTTTCTCAAGAGCGGTTACGGTCTGACGCTTGCCACAGCCATCGGCCTGTCGCCGGCCGGGCGCGTGCTGGCGCAAGCCGAACCACCCATGCCGGCCTGGATGACCAGCCTGGGCGGCGCCGATGTCGACTACGGCAGTCCCTCTGGGCATGAGCGCCAGGTGTTGCGCCAGCTGCAGCCGAGCACCGCGCAGACCGCCGGGTTCAGCATCTGGCATTCGCCGTTGCAGCATCAGCGTGGCAGCATCACCCCCAGTGGCTTGCACTTCGCGGTGCACCACAACGGCATCCCGGCCATTGACCCCGAGCGTCATCAATTGCTGATTCATGGTCTGGTCGAGCGGCCGCTGAAGTTCGACCTGGAGAGACTGCTGCGCTATCCCATGGTGTCGCGCATCCAGTTTCTCGAATGCGCGGGCAACACCGCGGCCAACGCCATCTCGCCGACGGCTCGCGATGCCGATTGTCAGGAGCTGTTCGGCCAGGTATCGGGTTCGGAATGGACCGGCGTGCCGCTGTCCTATCTGTTGCGCGAGGCGGGGGTCAAGGCCGCGGCGCGCTGGGTGATCTGCGAGGGCGCCGATGGCGGCTCGCACAGCCGCAGCCTGCCGCTGGCCAAGTTGATGGATGACGCCATCATCGCCTTCTACCAGAACGGCGAGCGTCTGCGGCCCTCCCAGGGTTATCCGCTGCGCCTGTTCGTGCCGGGCTGGGAAGGCAACGTCAGCGTCAAGTGGCTGCACCGCCTGGAAGTCAGCGACAGCCCGGTGTTCAGCAAGGACGAGTCGGGCCTCTACACGCGCATTCTCAGCGACGGCGAGATTCTCGCGTTCGGCTTCCCCATGGATGTCAAGTCGGTGATCACCCACCCCAGCGGGCAGCAGCAGTTGCCCGAGCTCAAGGGCTTCTACGAGGTCTCCGGGCTGGCCTGGTCCGGCATGGGGCGCATCGCCAAGGTCGAGGTGTCCGCTGACAACGGCCGCACCTGGGCGCTGGCGCAGTTGCAGGCGCCGGTGCTGGACAAGGCGCTGACTCGCTTCAGCATCCCCTGGCAGTGGACGGGCGCGGCCACCACCCTGCTCAGTCGCGCCACCGACGAGCTGGGCAACACCCAACCGACCCGGAGCGACTGGCGCCGCCGCTATGCGGCCCACTCCTTCAACCACTACAACGCCATCCAGGCCTGGCGCGTGAGCAGCAGTGGCGAGGTAGAGAATGTCTATGCGTAGCCTCTGGCTGCTGCTGGCGCTGACCACCAGTGCGGTGGCGCAGCCGCTGATCGGGTTCGGCCTGCCGCTGTCGACGCAGACCATCCAGCGCTATGCCATCAGCGTGTATCCCGATGGCCGCAACCTGCCCCCTGGCCAGGGCAGCGTGCGCGCCGGTGGCGAGCTCTATGCCGACCGCTGCGCCAGCTGCCACAGCGCCAACGGCAAGCAAGGCCCGGCGGCGCGACTGGTCGGTCGCGACGGCTTTTTCAGCTTCGACGACCCGCTGCGTATCATGCGGATCGGCGAGCATCCGCTGTTGTTGTTTTCGGTAGGCGGTCAATGGCCGTACGCCACCAGTATCTTCGACTACACGCGCCGGGCCATGCCGCACTACGCACCGAAGAGCCTGAGCGATGATCAGGTGTATGCCATCACGGCCTATATCCTGCACATGAACGGCCTGCTGGACGCGTCCGCCGTGCTCGATCAGGACAGCCTGCCCAAGGTCGAGATGCCCGGTCGCAAGCGCCTGCGCTGGGCGCAAGGCGCACCGGAGTCCGCCGCGCCAGCGCCTATGCCGTGAGCGCTAGGGACAAACGCTCGTCTACTGCGTTCGATTTTTCACTACCTCTGAGAAAACAGCCGGTTCTGCCGGCGCAAGACGGCAACAGCGGCGGAATCTGGCGGGGTCCTACTCCAGCAGGCTCTCGCGACTCCACTGTTCCAGTGCCTGGGCCAGAGGCAGCACCTCGCCGGGGCGGCTCAGGGCGTAGCCGGGTAGCTGGGCGATGCGCGCCTGGAACTCGGGGTTCTGCAGCACCCCGAGCAGGGCGCCCATGGCCGGCAGGGCCAGGCTGTCCTGGTGGCAAAGCAGGCAGTAGTGCTCGCGCGCCATGGGAATGAAGGACAGGCCGAACAGGCGCGCCGCCGCCTCGACGCCGAAACCGGCATCGGCCATGCCGCTGGCGACGTAGGCGGCGACCGCCGCGTGGGTGTATTCCTCGTTATGGAAACCGTCGATGTCGGTGCTGTCGATCTGCGCCTGTTGCAACAGGCTTTCCAGCAGCATGCGTGTGCCCGAGCCCTGTTCGCGGTTGACGAAGCGTCGGCCGCTGCGCTGCAGGTCGGCCAGGCCGCTGATGCCCAGCGGGTTGCCGGGGGCGAGGATCAGGCCCTGGGTGCGCACGACGAAGGTGATCACCCGATGCTCGGCCCTAAGCCAGGGCTGGATGCGTGCCATGCTCAGGCTGCCCAGCGGCCCGGCCGGTACATGCAGGCCGGCCAGGTCGCAGTCGCGGCGTTGCAGCGAGAGCATCGCCTCGACCCCGCTGCGAAACTGCAACTCCCACTGCCAGCGGCCATCCTGTTCCAGCCACTCGCGTAGCGCCGCCACGGCGAAGCCATGGCTGGCGTGGATGCGCAGGCCGGGGCGGGTTTCCTGCAGCGCGCGATTGAGTTCGACCTCCAGTTCGCCGGCGAGGTTGTCCAGTTGCGGGCTCAGGCGCGCGCGGATCCGTTGGTCGGCGCGCAGCAGCTTTTCCCCGAGGCTGGTGAGGTGCGCGCCCTTGCCGCGCTCCAGGGCAATCAGCGGGCTGCCGAAGAAGGCCTCCCACTTGCCCAGCAGGTTCCACGCGTGCCGGTAGGAGTAGCCGCTGCGGGCCGCGGCCTCGGTTAGCTTGCCGGTATCGTGGACGTTTTGCAGCAGGCTCAGGCCCTGCGGGTCGAGGCTGCTGCCGTCGGTCTGGTGAAAGCGCCAGCGCGGTTGGATCTCGATACGGATCATATGTCCTCTGCTTCATATTTGATGCTGCGTTACGCCATGTTAGCTTGCTTTACGCGGTTTTTATCATCCGTAAATAAGAACTCAATTTCATATGTTGTGCGATCAAGAGGTCGCCCAGTCGTTCGCCGGATAGTTTCGGCGATTGCTGGCGACCACCACCACGCACAGCGGCCGGAGCCTCGAACATGGCCAAGCTTGCCCAGCATGCAGATTTTCCCCAGTACCAGGCCGTCACCCGCGCGGTGCTGGCGGCGCACCGGGACGAACCCGGCGCCCTGCTGCCGATTCTTCACGACATCCAGGAGCGTCTCGGCGCGGTGCCGCCCGAGGTGCTGCCGATGATCGCCGAAGACCTCTGCCTGTCGCGCGCGGAGGTGCACGGGGTGGTCAGCTTCTACCACGATTTCCGCGCCAGTCCGGCCGGTCGCCTGCACCTCAAGGTGTGCCAGGCCGAGGCCTGCCAGTCGATGGGCGCCAAGGCGCTGACCAATGAGCTGCAGGAAAAACTCGGTTTGCAACTGGGCGAGACTCGTGAAGACGGCAGCCTGACCCTGGAGGCGGTGTATTGCTTGGGCAACTGCGCCTGTGCGCCGAACGCCATGCTCAACGGTGAGCTGCACGGCCGGGTCGATGCCGAGGACCTGCTGGACCTATTGGAAGAACAGGAGGCGCGCGCATGAGCCAGTTGAACCAAGCCATCACCGTCTACGTGCCGCGTGACGCCAGCGCCCTGAGCCTGGGCGCCGACGCGGTGGCACGGGCCATCGTTGCCGAAGCCCAGGCGCGCAATCTCGAGGTACGCCTGGTGCGCAACGGTTCGCGCGGGCTGTTCTGGCTGGAACCGCTGGTCGAGGTTGCCACCCCGGCCGGGCGCGTGGCCTATGGCCCGGTCAAGGCCCGCGATGTCGCCGGGCTGTTCGATGCCGGCTTTCTCGCTGGTGGCGAGCACCCGAAGGCACTCGGCCTGACCGAAGAAATCGACTACCTCAAGCGCCAGGAGCGCCTGACCTTCGCCCGCGCCGGGATCACCGATCCGCTGTCGCTGGCCGACTATATCGCCCATGACGGCTACCGCGGCCTCACGCGCGCGCTGGAAATCGGCGCCGAGGCGATCATCGCCGAGGTGCTCGACTCCGGCCTGCGCGGACGTGGCGGCGCGGCCTTTCCCACCGGGATCAAGTGGCGCACCGTGGCCGGCTGCGCGGCTGCACAGAAGTACATCGTCTGCAACGCCGACGAGGGCGACTCGGGCACCTTCTCCGACCGCATGGTGATGGAGGACGACCCCTTCGTGCTGATCGAGGGCATGACCATCGCCGCCCTGGCCGTCGGCGCCACCGAGGGCTACATCTACCTGCGCTCGGAATACCCGCACGCCGAGGCGGCGCTCACCGCGGCCATCGCCACGGCCTATGCCGAGGGCTACCTGGGCGACGACATTCTCGGCAGCGGCCAGCGCTTCCACCTGCATCTGCGCCGTGGCGCCGGTGCCTATGTCTGCGGTGAGGAAACCTCGCTGCTGGAGAGCCTCGAGGGCAAGCGCGGCGAAGTGCGACCCAAGCCGCCGCTGCCGGCGATCGAGGGCCTGTTCGGCATGCCCACGGTGATCAACAACGTGATCTCGCTGGCCTCGGTGCCGATCATCCTGGACAAGGGCGGTGCCTACTACAAGGACTACGGCATGGGCCGTTCGCTCGGCACCTTGCCGATCCAGCTGACCGGCAACATCGCCCGCGGCGGCCTGATCGAGAAGGCCTTCGGCATCACCCTGCGCGAACTGCTCTACGACTACGGCGGCGGCTCGGCCACCGGGCGGCCGATCCGCGCGGTGCAGGTTGGCGGTCCGCTGGGCGCCTACCTGCCGGAATCGCAGTTTGACACGCCGCTGGACTACGAGGCCTTCGCCGCCCTCGGCGCGGTGCTCGGCCACGGCGGCATCGTGGTGTTCGACGACAGCGTCGACCTGGCCGAGATGGCCCGCTACGCCATGGAATTCTGCGCCATCGAATCCTGCGGCAAGTGCACGCCCTGCCGGATCGGCTCGACCCGTGGCGAAGAGCTGCTTGAGCAGATCATCGTCGCCCGCTCGGAAGGTCCGCAGCCGGGGCGCATCGAACTGCTCAAGAGCCTGTGCGACACCATGCTCGGCGGCTCGCTCTGCGCCCTCGGCGGCATGACCCCCTATCCGGTGCTGAGCGCCCTCAATCACTTTCCCGAAGACTTCGGGGTGTCTCCAGACACCGCCGCAGCCCGCTGAACCGGAGACACTGACATGGCCCTGTTTCGTGAACTCGACTATGGCACTCCCGCCCGCACCGGCGCCCCGGTAACGGTGGAAATCGACGGCCAGGCGATCACCGTGCCGGCCGGCACCTCGCTGATGCGCGCGGCCCAGGAAGCCGGCATCGCCGTGCCCAAACTGTGCGCCAGCGACAGCCTGGAGCCCTTCGGCTCGTGCCGCCTGTGCGTGGTGGAGATCGAAGGCCGGCGCGGCTTCCCGGCGTCCTGCACCACCCCGGTGGAAGCCGGTATGAAGGTGCACACGCAGAGCCCGAAACTGGCCGACCTGCGTCGCGGCACCATGGAGCTGTACATCTCCGATCACCCGCTGGACTGCCTGACCTGCTCGGCCAACGGCAACTGCGAGCTGCAGGACATGGCCGGCGTGGTCGGCCTGCGCGAGGTGCGCTACGACCCGGTGAAGACCCACCTGGCCGAGACCAAGGACGAATCCAACCCCTATTTCAGCTTCGACCCGGCCAAGTGCATCGTCTGCAACCGCTGCGTGCGCGCCTGTGAAGAAGTGCAGGGCACCTTCGCCCTGACCATCACTGGCCGTGGCTTCGATTCGCAGGTCAGTGCCGGGCAGAACGAGGACTTCCTCGACTCCGAGTGCGTGTCCTGCGGCGCCTGCGTGCAGGCCTGCCCGACCGCCACGCTGATGGAAAAGTCGGTGATCGAGATGGGCCAGGCGGAACGTAGCGTGACCACCACCTGCGCCTATTGCGGGGTCGGCTGCTCGTTCAAGGCCGAGATCAAAGGCAATGAAGTGGTGCGCATGGTGCCGAACAAGGACGGCCACGCCAACCACGGTCACTCCTGCGTCAAGGGCCGCTTCGCCTGGGGCTACGCCACCCACCCGGATCGCATCGCCGCGCCGATGATCCGCGAGAGCATCGATCAGCCGTGGCGCACCGTCGACTGGGACGAGGCGATCAGTTACACCGCCAAGCGTTTCAAGGACATTCAGGCGCAGTACGGCCGCGACTCGGTCGGCGGCCTGACCTCCTCGCGCTGCACCAACGAAGAAGCCTACCTGGTGCAGAAACTGGTGCGCGCCGCCTTCGGCAACAACAACGTCGACACCTGTGCGCGGGTCTGCCATTCGCCGACCGGTTACGGCCTCAAGGTCACCCTCGGCGAATCCGCCGGGACCCAGGACTTCGACTCGGTGCTGGCCGCCGACGTGGTGCTGGTGATCGGTGCCAACCCCACCGACGGTCACCCGGTGTTCGGCTCGCAGCTCAAGCGGCGTCTGCGCGAGGGCGCCAAGCTGATCGTCGCCGACCCGCGCGGCATCGACCTGGTGCGCGGCCCGCACGTCAAGGCCGACTACCACCTGCAACTGCGTCCCGGCAGCAACGTCGCCCTGCTCAACAGCCTGGCCCACGTCATCGTCAGCGAAGGCTTGGTCAATGAGGCCTTCGTCGCCGAGCGCTGCGAGACCGAGGCCTTCGAGCAATGGCGCGCCTTCGTCGCCGACCCGCGGCACAGCCCCGAGGCCATGGCGGAACTGACCGGAGTGCCGGCCGCCGAAGTGCGCGCCGCCGCGCGGCTGTACGCCACCGGCGGTAACGCGGCGATCTACTACGGCCTGGGCGTGACCGAACACAGCCAGGGCTCCTCGACCGTGATGGCGATCGCCAACCTGGCCATGGCCACCGGCAACATCGGCCGCGCCGGCGTCGGGGTCAACCCGCTGCGCGGACAGAACAACGTGCAGGGCTCCTGCGACATGGGTTCCTTCCCCCATGAGCTGCCCGGCTACCGCCACGTCTCCGATCCGCTGGCGCGGGCGCAGTTCGAACAATCCTGGGGCGTCAGCCTGCTCGACGAGCCGGGCCTGCGCATTCCCAACATGCTCGCCGCGGCGCATGCCGGCACCTTCAAGGGCATCTACATCCAGGGCGAAGACCCGGCGCAATCCGACCCGGATACCCAGCACGTCACCGACGCGCTGCGGGCCATGGAGTGCGTGGTGGTGCAGGACCTGTTCCTCAACGAAACCGCCAAGTTCGCCCACGTGTTCCTGCCCGGCGCCTCCTTCCTCGAGAAGAACGGCACCTTCACCAACGCCGAGCGGCGCATCTCGCCGGTGCGCAAGGTGATGCCGGCGCTGGCCGGCAAGGAAGACTGGGAAGTGACCATGGCGCTGTCCAACGCCCTCGGCTACCCGATGAACTACAGCCATCCGTCGCAGATCATGGACGAGATCGCCAGCCTGACGCCGACCTTCACCGGCGTCAGCTATGCCAAGCTCGACCATATGGGCAGCATCCAGTGGCCGTGCAACGACGCCGCGCCGCAAGGCACGCCGATCATGCACGAGGACGCCTTCGTGCGCGGCAAGGGCCGCTTCATGGTCACCGAGTACATCGCCACCGAGGAGCGCACCTCGCGCAAGCGTCCGCTGATCCTGACCACCGGGCGGATCCTCTCGCAGTACAACGTCGGCGCGCAGACCCGGCGCACCGAGAACAGTGCCTGGCATGCCGAGGATGTCCTCGAGTTGCACCCGGTGGATGCCGAGGACCGCGGGATCAACGACGGCGACTGGGTGGCGATCAACAGCCGCGCCGGCGAGACGGTGATGCGCGCGGTGGTGACCGAGCGGATGCAGCCGGGGGTGGTCTACACCACCTTCCACCATCCGGAATCCGGTGCCAACGTGATCACCACCGACAACTCGGACTGGGCGACCAACTGCCCCGAGTACAAGGTCACCGCCGTGCAGATCAGCAAGGTCGAAGCGCCTTCGCAGTGGCAGGACGAGTTCCAGGCCTTTACCAAGGAGCAACTCGACCTGCTGCCACGGATCAAGGTTACCCAGCTCTAAGCGCCGCTGGCGGCGGGCGATCCGGGTGATCGTCCGCCGCCCTTGTTTTTCAGCTCTTCGACCGCCAGAGGTTCGCAGATGGGCATGAACGCCACACAATTGATCAAGATGGCCAACCAGATCGGCGCCTTCTTCGCCTCCCAGCCCGACCCCGAGCAGGCGCGCGCGGACTTCGCCCTGCACTTGAAGAAACAATGGGACCCGCAGATGCGCACCGCGCTCTATGCCCACCTCGACGCCACCGCCGGCGAAGGCCTCAGCGCCTTCGCCCTGGAGGCGATGCAGGGCCTGCGCGAGCAGATAGAGCCGCTGGCCAAGCGCGCCTGATTGCTGACCTAGGCCAGGCGCAACGCCGAACAACAAGCCCGCATCCTGCGGGCTTGTTGTTTTATCTCGAGCAGGCGCCGCAGGATTCAAGGCAAGTGCGGCGAGTCGGCCCGTAAGGTTTTTCGCAAGCAGCGGGGTTTAGCTAACTGGAACGCGCCCGTTGGCCATGGCGAGCTGGTCGTGCAAGTAGATGCAGCGCTTTGCCGATTCGCCCTAGACAGCGTCCGTTTGAATGGCATAGTTTCTGATGGGAATCGGCCGGCAGCACCTGCTGCTTGGGCTGGCTGTCATCCCTATCGAATTTCTCCCTCAAGGCGTCTCTCAGCACAAGGCAAGAAGTGACAAGGGCTTAAGGTTGCACTGAGCCGCTATTGCGCGGGCATGGTCCTTCTCCACCGCGCTCAAATCGCTCGCTTGGCTCACGGGGACTGCGTGTCGCAGCCCCTAAACCGTTCTGCAACGCTATAGGCCTTTTATGTGGATGCGTGCTACCTGCTTACTTGAATTCAACAGCCCGGTTGCGACGCCGTTTATCTTCATGCTGCGGCCACGCAGTGGCTGGCAGCAGTGGGTCGGCCGCGAACAATACCTGTTGACGCCCAGCGTATCGGCGGTTGAGTTCACTGACCCATTTGGCAACCTTTGCCAGCGCCTGGTCGCGCCGGCCGGGCAATTCGCGGTCCACACCTCGTTTGATGTCGAGGCAGCCGAAGCCTCCGATACCGCGCCCGGCGCGTACTTTGTCGAGGTGCAACAGTTACCCGAAGAAACCCTGCCATTCCTGCTGCCCAGTCGCTTCTGCGAGTCTGATCGCTGCACCCAGCTGGCCGCTTCCATCGTTGCCGGACGGCTGCCTGGCTACGATCAATGCAGCGCGATCGTGGCGTACATTCGCCGAACCATCGCCTATACGCCCGGAGCGGGTCAGCAAATCATCAGCGCGTGCGAGGTCAACGAGCGGTCACAGGCGGTCTGCCGGGACATGGCGCATCTGGGGATTGCCTGTTGTCGTGCGCTGTCGATTCCGGCGCGCATGGTCGTGGGCTACCTGGAAAACCTGCAACCGATGGACCTGCATGCCTGGTTCGAGGCCTACGTGGGCGGGCGCTGGTACACCTTTGATCCAACCCAGGATAATGAGCAAGGCGGCAGGATTACCGTCGCCTACGGGCGAGACGCAGCCGACGTGGCCATCTACACGCAGTTCGGCGACCCGGTTGAGTTACTGCACATGCAGGTAAGCGTCGAACGAATCGCGGCACCGGCCTACTGACTGGTTTCTGTCTTTGCTTGCAGCGGCGCCGGGCTGTACACCCGTGGGGCGTTGTGGTGCGGCAGGTGGATCAGGTTGAGGCAATGGCGACGAGCCCAGTCCGTCGCCAGGTCGGTTGGGGCGGAGAGGCTGACCAGGGTGCCGATGCCGGCGCGCACCGCCTTGTGGATCAACTCCAGGCTGCAGCGGCTGGTGACCACGGCGAAGCCCTGACAGGGCTCCAAGGGCTCGCGCAGCAGGGCGCCGATCAGCTTGTCCAGGGCGTTGTGGCGGCCGATGTCCTCGCGGCACAGGCGCAGCTCGCCGCTGCCATCGACGAAGGCCGCGGCATGCAGCGCGCCGCTGTGGCGGGCCAGGCGCTGGGCTTCGGCGAGGCGATCGCGCAGCGCATGCAAGTGGGCGGGCGGCGGCAGGGTATGGGCGGGCAACACCGCGAGCTTGGGCAGTGCCTGTTCCAGTGCTTCCACCCCGCACAGGCCACAGCCGCTGGTGCCGGCCAGCTGCCGGCGCTGCTGCTTGAGCGCCCAGAAGGCGCGGTTGCTGATGTCCACCTCGGCATTCAGGGTGGCACCGCTACGCGTGAGGCGGATGTCGTAGATCTCGTCGATGGAGTCGACCAGGCCGCCGCTGAGGCTGAAACCGGCGATAAAGTCTTCCACCGCCGAGGGCGAGACCATCATCACCGCATGACTGATGCCGTTGTAGCTGATGGCCAGCGCGCTCTCTTCGGCCAGTACGGCATCGGCCACCACGCTCGGCGTGCCCAGTTCGGCGTAGGCATAGACCTCACCCGCGCGAGTGGGCGCGTCGGAGGCCTGGGCGGTAGGGGGCGTTGATGCAGCGCGTGACATGGCTGGCGTCTCTGGATACGACTTATTGGCCTAGCCTAAGCCCGCCGGGCGCAGGCGTCTAATGAGGATTGGCGCGATGCCGAGCGTGGATACTGGCAGGTCGTTTTCAAGCGTGCCGTTCAAGGCAGCAGGTCGCGGTAATCCTCCACCGCGGCGAATTCCTCGGTGTCCTTCGGGCCTTTGCGGCTGTCCGGCTGGCGCACCGCCAGCAGATGGCCGACGCCGAAGTCGCGGGCGCTGCGCAGGACTGGCAGGCTGTCGTCGATGAACAGGCTGCGCGCCGCATCGAAGCCGATATCCTGTTGCAGGGCGAACCAGAACTGCTGCGCTTCCTTGGCGAAGCCGTAGTCGTGCGAGCTGATCAGGCGGTCGAAGTAGGGCGCCAGTTCGATGCGTTCGAGCTTCAGCGACAGCGAGTCACGATGGGCGTTGGTGATCAGCACCGCGCGCTTGCCGGTGGCGCGAACCGCGGCGAGGAAGGTGTCGGCGTCCGGGCGCAGGGCGATCAGGTGCGCCACTTCGCGCTTGAGGTCGCGGATCGACAGGTTCAGCTCGCGGCTCCAGAAGTCCGTGCAGTACCAGTTGAGCTGGCCGGCATGCTCGTGGAACAGTGGCAGCAACTCGGCGTCGGCCAGCGCCCGGCTGATGCCGTGCAGCTCGGCATAGCGTTGTGGCAGGTGCTCCAGCCAGAAGTGGTTGTCGAAATGCAGGTCGAGCAGGGTGCCGTCCATGTCCAGCAGTACGGTGTCGATCTCGGTCCAGGGCAATGACGGCATGGCGGCTTCTTGTAGGCTGAGTGCGGAGCTTGTCGCGAATCTGCCGACTGGCGTCGTGATCGCGCAATCTCCGACGGGGCTAATCGGAAAAGGCGCGGTATGATAACTCGCCCCGCCACTCTCAGGAGCCGCACCATGCGTCAGAAACCCACCGTACTCGCCCGCGAGATTGTCGCCAGCAGTCGCCTGTTTCGTGTCGAGGAACTGCAGCTGCGTTTCGCCAACGGTGTGGAACGGACCTATGAGCGGCTGATCGGCAAGGGCGTCGGTTACGGCGCGGTGATGATAGTGGCGCTGGCCGATGCCGAACATGTGCTGCTGGTCGAGGAATACTGCGCCGGCACCGACGACTACCAGCTGTCGCTGCCCAAGGGGCTGATCGAACCGGGTGAGGACGTGCTGGCGGCGGCTGACCGCGAACTCAAGGAAGAAGCCGGTTTCGGTGCGCGGCGGCTCGAGCACCTGACCGAGTTGAGCCTGTCGCCCGGCTATATGAGCCAGAAAATCCAGGTAGTGCTGGCCACGGATCTGTACCCGGAAAGCCTGCCCGGCGACGAACCGGAGCCGATGCGGGTGGACAAGGTCAACCTGCGCGAGCTCTCGAGCCTGGTGCAGCATCCCCAATTCAGCGAGGGCCGAGCCCTGGCCGCGCTCTACCTGGCGCGCGACCTGCTGACCCAGCGTGGAGACTTCGTGCTATGAGCCACCCCCTGATCCCGGCGGTAATCCAGTTGGTCCGCGAGGCCGGCGCGGCGATTCTGCCGCATTGGCGCGCCGGTGTGCTGGTGACCGAGAAGGCCGACGCCTCGCCGGTGACCGCCGCCGACATGGCCGCCCACCACATCCTCAACGACGGCCTGATCGCGCTCGATCCGAGCATTGCGGTGCTGTCCGAGGAGGATGCCGATATCGCCTACGCCGAGCGCGCGCAATGGCGCCGCTGGTGGCTGGTCGACCCACTGGATGGCACCAAGGAATTCATTGCCGGCAGTGAAGAATTCACCGTCAACGTCGCGCTGATCGAGCAGGGCCGGGTGGTGTTCGGCGTGGTCGGCATCCCCGCCAGCGGTCGCTGCTACTACGGCGGCGCCGGCCTGGGTGCCTGGCGCGCCGAGGCCGATGGTGCGGAGCAGCCAATCAGCGTGCGCCTGAGCCCGGACGAAGCCTTTACCGTGGTCGCCAGCCGGCGTCACACCAGCCCGGCGCAGGAGCGTCTGCTGGAGGGCCTGAGCGAGCGCTTCGGCGACCTGCAACTGGCCAGCGTCGGCAGTTCGCTGAAGTTCTGCCAACTGGCCGAAGGCATTGCCGATTGCTACCCGCGCCTGGCGCCGACCTCGCAGTGGGACACCGCTGCCGCCCAGGGCGTGCTGGAAGGTGCCGGCGGCGAAGTGCTGACCCTGCAGGGCGAGGTGCTGACCTATGAGGCGCGCGAGTCGCTGCTCAATCCATCCTTTCTCGCCTTGCCGGTAGCCGTCGAGTGGCGCGCCGAACTGATCCAGCTGGCCCGCGCCCTGGACTGAGAGCAGGTTTACCCGCCTGCTGCAGCCGGCTCCAGGCGTCCGTAGCTGCCCCCCCCAGAACCTCGAGCAATCCGCGCTCCCTGGGCGGTCATTCGCCGCAGGCAGTGGACCATAGGTTCGCTGGTGCGGCACCAGAGCTGGCGGGTTGTCGCTGCGCTCCGAAGCCGCCCTACGCTCTGGGGGAGTCGTCATATCTGCAGCGATCCGCGATCCGGGTGTCAGTCGGCGATCAGTTGCTCGACCAGCTCCGGGTCGTCGATAAAGCGATTGCGCGTGCCCTGCAGACTGCCGATCTTTTCGTTGCGGGCGTTTTCTTCGGCATCCGGCGGGTCCATCCGGTGCCACTGCTTGTACATGCGCACGTCGCCGACGATGGGCAGGCCGTACTCGATGTGCATGTAGAAGATCGCCCGGGCGATGTTGCCCTTGGCGGCGTCGCGCGGCTCAAGCACTTTGAAGCGGCTCTTGAGGTCGCAGCCGATGTCGGCGAAGGTGCTCTGCTCGCTGGCGTCCAGCAAACCGAACTGCGCCTTGCGCCGCAGCTGTTCGGCGCGGGTCAGCGCCGGATAGAGGTTATGCAGATCGGCGGCCATATAGGCATAGCGTGGGGTCATGATGCTGCACTGACGATCGGTGATGCAGTGCAGGGCGCTTTTCAATTGCTTGCTGCTGTAGATCGGGCTGATGCTGAGCAGTCCGCCGCCGCCTTGGCCGGTGAAGGCCTTGGCGCAATACAGCGAGGTGCCGCCGGCGCCATACAGCTCATCCCAGAACAATTGGTCGCGCAGTTGTGGGTCGGAAATCTGACTCTGGCCATTGGCCAGAATCGGCAGGCTGAAACTGGCTGCCAGGCAACCGAGGGCGATAACGACTGCTCGCATGCTAAGGACCCGCTGACCGCCGTGTTCGGGGTCTGTTGTTTTTCTGGAATGGCCGCATCTAACAAGACCGACGTCACATGATCAAGCCGAAAGATTGGCGCCATGTAAGCCTTAGCTTACATGGCGTGCTGTCGATCGCCACTACTGTGGTGGCTGCTGGGCAGCTAATCTTCTGCCCATGGACGTAGCGCAGGAAGCGCAAAGCAACCAACAGGGATACGCTGGATAGCCGCCAGGATGGCGCGCGCAACATGGATGTCAGTACACAGTCTGCAAAGGCCCCGCACCAGCGGGGTTTTCTTTTTTGGGCGTTCGCCCAGTCCGGCGCTTCTGCCGCGTCAATCTCCAGTAGAGTGATGGTCCACAACGGGGGCAGCCCAGGCATCGGCACGCAGGCCGGTCGACTCGATGGCGACCCGCAGTGAACTGTGACGACTTTGCACTCCCCGAGTCCCGCCATGCTGATTCCACTTGCCCAGTGCTTTCCCCCTTCGATCCGCGCCGTCTGGTTCCTGCTGCTGGCGGCGTTGAGCCTGGGCGCTGTCCTGCCAGTGGCTGCCGCGCCGCTATACCGCGTGGGAGTGGAAGACGTCGATTACTACCCAATCTATGCGGTGTCGGCGGACAACCAGTACCGTGGTTACGCCCGCGCCCTGCTCGACCTGTTCGCCGCCCACGCGGACATTCAGCTGCGTTATGTACCCTTGCCGGTACGCCGACTCCATCACAATTACTGGGCGGGCCGGCTTGACCTGATATTCCCCGACAGCCCGCGCTGGAATGAAACCGGCAAACCACAAGGAGTGATTACCTACTCGCAGCCGCTACTGACCTTTCAGGACGTGATGTTGGTGCTGCCGGGGCGGCTGGGCCAGCCGCGTGAGCGTTTTCGCAAGCTCGGCTTCGTGCGCGGGTTCACTCCCTGGAAGTTTCAACCCGAGATCGCCGCAGGTCTGGTGGAGATCCACCAGGCGCCGAGCCCGGAGGGTCTGATTCGGATGACCCTGGCGGGCTACATCGACGGGGCCAACATGGCCCGCCAGGTCGCGCGCTACCACCTGGGCAAACTCGAGCGGCCGTACGCCCTGGTGGAAGAGCCCAGCTTGTTGCCGTCCAGCGACAGCCGCTATTACCTGTCGAGCATCCGCCATCCCGAGCTGATCCAGCGCTTCGATGCCTTCCTGCATAGCGAGCGGCAGGCGGTCGCGGCGCTCAAGGCGAAATACGGGCTGTAAGCCAAGGCGTCAGTGCTCGTGGAACTATCGAGCGCCGGCGCGCGGCACCGAGCAGCGCCCCAAGCCGCAACCGCCCAACGGATGTGGGGCGTAGCGATGAACCATCGGTGTACTGCCGGCGTCGAGTGACAGCCAGCGGCGCGCGCAATGCTCGAGGTAAGGGGGCGGCCGCTGGCCAATCCGCGCTGACCCGCGCGGGTCAGCTGTTTACCTGCTTCTCCACCCACTTGGCATAGGCGTCGATGAATTTCTGCAGGAAGGGCTTGATGCCGTCGCCGAGCATGCCGGCTTCCTCGAAGAAGCTGCCGGCGCCGCCCAGATAGGCTTCTGGCTGCTGCATCATCGGCACATCGAGAAACACCATGGACTGGCGCAAGTGCTGGTTGGCGCCGAAGCCGCCGATGGCGCCCGGCGAGGCGGTCAGCACCGCACCCGGTTTGCCGCTAAAGGCGCTCTGGCCGTAGGGCCGCGAACCGACGTCGATGGCGTTCTTCAGCGGCGCCGGCACCGAGCGGTTGTATTCCGGGGTGACGAACAGCAGCGCGTCGGCCGCCTTGAGCGCGGTGCGAAAGGTGGTGTAGGCCTCCGGTGGCCGGTCGTGGTCGATGTCCTCGTTGTACAGCGGCAGTTCGCCGATCTCGACGATCTCCAGCTTCAGCGAGGCTGGTGCCAGTTCGGCCAGCGCCAGGGCCAGCTTGCGGTTGATCGAGCCTTTACGCAGGCTGCCGACCAGGACGGCGACGTGGTGAACCTTGCTCATGACGACTCCTTGCTGAGGGATGAGCTGAAACTATAGACCGCCGCTGCGCAGAAGGTCCTGGCGGGCCTCGCTCAGCTGAAGGCCGTGAGCAAATCCTCGACCATGGCGCGTTGTGCCTCGCTCGACTCGCGGCCGCGGTGGCTGGCCAGGTCGAACTGCACGCTGAAGCCGAGTGGCTGCGCCAGCAGCGCGCGCAGCTGGCCGCGAGTCACCCAGGGCGCGGCGATGTGCCGGGGCAGGTAGCCGATATGGGCGCCGGAGAGGACGAAGGCCAGGGTGCCCTCGACCTGCTCGCTGCGCGCACTGCTGGCGCTGGCCTGCCAGGGCTCGTCGGGCTGGGTGAAACGGTAGGGGTGGTGCACGCCATCTGCGCTGTCCAGTTGTTCTACAGCGGGGTCGGGTTGGTCGAACAGCGGGTGGCCGAGGCCGCAATAGAGCGCCTGCTGCTCCTCGAACAGCGGCCGGTAGTCGAGGGCGGTCTGGGTGCCGGAGAAGTAGCCGATCGCCAGGTGCAGCTGGTCCTGCAGCAGGCGCCTTTCCAGTTCGGCGGGCATGGCGCTGAGCAGCTCGATCTGCACCGCCTGGTTGCGCCGGCGGAAGCGCCCGATGGCGGCGCCGACCCGCGCCAGCACCTCGTCGTCGAGGGCCTCGGACAAACCGATGCTGAGCGTGCCGAGCAGCTTGTCGGCCATGCCCTGGGCCTCGCCCTTGAAGGTCTCGATGGCGGCGAACAGCTTGTGCGCCGCCAGCAGCACCTGCTCGCCCTTGGGCGTCAGGCGGAAACCGGCCTTGCCGCGTTCGCACAGGCGAAAGCCCAGGCGGGTTTCCAGCTTGGCCATCTGGGTGCTGATGGTCGACTGGCCGATTCCCAGTTCGCCCTGCGCGGCGCTGAAGCCACCGCTTTCCACCACGGTGGCGAACAGGCGCAGCAGTTGCAGGTCGAGGTCGCGGACTTGGCTGAGCATGCGGCTCCATACATCGATAAATGTTGATGCCAGAGTAGATCACTTCATATTTATTGGATGCAACAGGCGGTGCAGGATCGACCTATCCAGCGCCTCCGCGAGAGAGGCGCGGCCACCGAAACTGCCGGAGGAATACCGCCATGCGCCTTGCCGCAAGCCTGTTACTGATCGCCTTCGCCCTGCCGTTGCAGGCCGAGGAGCGGGTGCTGAATATCTACAATTGGGCCGACTACGTGGCGCCGCAGGCGCTCAAGCGCTTCCAGGCCGAGAGCGGCATCCGGGTCAAATACGACACCTTCGACAGCACCGAGGTACTCGACAGCAAGCTGCTTACCGGGCGCAGCGGCTACGATGTCGTCTTCCCGGCCTCCAGCGGCCTGGCGCGGGCGATCCAGGCCAGGGCCCTGCAGCCAGTCGGCGCCCTGAGCAATGCCGGCAACCTCGATCCGCAGCTGCTGGCCAAGCTGGCCGGCGTCGACCCCGGTAACCAGTACGGCGTGCCCTATACCTGGGGCACCGTGGGCCTGGGCATCAACCAGCAGGCGGTCGAGCAGCGCCTGCCGGGCGTGGCGCTGGACAGCCTCGACCTGCTGTTCAAACCGGAGTACGCGAGCAAGCTCAAGGATTGCGGGATCGCCGTGCTGGACTCGCCCCAGGAGGTGATTGCCATCGCGCTCAACTACCTGGGCAAGCCGCCCTACAGCGCCAGCAGCGAGGACCTCGCGGCCGCCCAGCAACTGCTGGCGAAGCTGCAGCCGAACCTGCTGTACGTGAACTCCGCCCGGCAGATCAACGACCTGGCCAGCGGCGCGGTGTGCCTGGCGCTGACCTATACCGGCGACGCCGGCATGGCCGCGGCGCGGGCGGCGGACACCAAGCAGCCGTTCGATGTGGTCTACCGCATCCCCCGCGAAGGCACGCTGATCTGGTTCGACACCATGGCCATCCCCAAGGATGCGCCGCACCCGCAGGCAGCCCGCGCCTTCATCGACTACATGCTCAAGCCCGAGGCAATCGCCGAGTTGACCAACGAACTCTATTTCGCCAATGCCAACGTCGCCTCGGCGCCGCTGATCGATGAGGCGGTGCGCAGCGATCCAGAAATCTATCCGGCCGCCGCGGTGCGCGCCAGGCTGTTCCCCGAGCAGACCATGGCGCTCAAGGATCAGCGCAAGCGCACTCGCCTGTGGACCGCCTTCCGCAGCCAGTATTGATCACCTGAACGAGTAGACGACCATGGATCACGCCTTCGACAACGACCAGGCCATCACCCGCGACAGCCTGTACGGCACCAGCGCCGAACCGACCTACGCCGGCATCACCAGCTTCATGCGCCGCCGCTATACTCGCGACCTGCGCGGCGTCGACCTGGTGGTCAGCGGGGTGCCGTTCGACACCGCCACCACCAACCGTCCCGGCAGCCGCTTCGGCCCGCGGGCGATCCGCGCTGCCTCGATCCAGTCGGCCTGGGCCCGCCACTTTCCCTGGGAGTTCGACCCCTTCGACCTGCTGGCCTGCATCGACTATGGCGACTGCTACTTCGACCACGGCACCCCGCAGGACACCCCGGCGGCCATCGAGGCCCATGCCGACAAGATCCTCGCCGCCGGCTGCGCCATGCTCACCCTCGGCGGCGACCACTTCATCAGCTACCCGTTGCTCAAGGCCCACGCCAAGCGGCACGGCGCGCTGTCGCTGATCCACTTCGACGCCCACAGCGACACCTGGCCGGACGAGGAGGGCGCGCGCATCGACCACGGCACCATGTTCTACCACGCCGCCCGCGAGGGCCTGGTCGACCCGGCGCGCTCGGTGCAGGTCGGCCTACGTACCACCAATGACGACGTCATGGGCTTCCAGGTGCTGGATGCGCGCGAGGTGCACCGGCACAGCCCGGAGCAGATCGCCGAGCGCATCCGCGCGCGGGTCGGCGACCACCCGGTGTACCTGACCTTCGACATCGACTGCCTCGACCCGGCCTTCGCCCCCGGCACCGGCACCCCGGTATGCGGCGGCCTCTCCAGCCACCAGGCACTGGAGATCCTGCGCGGCCTGCGCGGCATCAACCTGGTCGGCATGGACGTGGTGGAAGTGGCGCCGCCCTACGACAACGCCGAGGTCACCGCCCTGGCCGGCGCCACCCTGGCGATGGAGATGATCTGCCTGTACGCGGCGCGGCATAAGCTATAGGGCGCGTCTGCACATGAGCTGAGCCGCTTCCGTCGTCTCGCCGATCCAAGCCCCGGTCCGCCTGTGAGTAGCCCGGGGCTTTTTCTTTGGCCCATGGCGAAAAGCTGGTGGCCTGAATGGTCAGTCCAATGAGTCAATGTTGGCGCCCGAGACGCCGACAGGCGGTTGCAGTGCTTGTCTCGGGACCTCAGGGATCCGCTCTTGAGTCAATCGGCTGGCTGCACCGATCACCAGCCGCAAGCTGTGTGCCTGAGCCGGAGTGGCGCGTGCGGAGGGTTGTATACAAAGCCCCGTAGCAGTCCATCCAATTGTTCACACGCTTTTGATAAATTGTTTACAGCGTATTGCGCAATCTTGTTGAAACGTAGTACACAGGGTCTCGCGTTTGCGCACCCGGTGCCGCTCAGCGAAGGGAAAAAAGAAGGGTGCAAGGCCCCACAGGGCGCTGCTCCTCTCCAATAATAAAACGCCGATACCCGCTTGTTTGAGCTGCTAAGGTCATCGGAAGACAGGAGAAAACCCAATGAATCAAGAGCAGGCCACATCCGCCTCCGATGCCCAGCCGCGCTTGATCTTGACCGGCATCCGCAAGGTCTACCCCGCGGTTGTCGCCAATGATGGCATCGACCTCAGCGTGATGCCTGGCGAGATTCATGCCGTGCTCGGCGAAAACGGTGCCGGCAAATCTACCCTGATGAAGATCATCTACGGCGTGACCCGCCCGACCTCCGGCCACATGGTCTGGGAGGGCCAGCCGGTCTCGGTGGAAAACCCGGCCCATGCGCGCAGCCTGGGCATCGGCATGGTGTTCCAGCACTTCTCCCTGTTCGAAACCCTGACCGTGCTGGAGAACGTCGCCCTGGCCCTGCCGGGCAAGCCCGACATGAGTGACCTGGCCCGGCGCATCGAGTCGGTGTCCAAGCGCTATGGCCTGCCGGTCGATCCGCGTCGCCACGTGCATGCGTTGTCGGTGGGGGAGCGCCAGCGGGTCGAGATCGTCCGCTGCCTGTTGCAGAACCCGCGTCTGCTGATCATGGACGAACCGACCTCGGTGCTCACCCCGCAGGCGGTACGCAAGTTGTTCGAGACCCTGCGCCAGCTGGCCAGCGAGGGCTGCTCGATTCTCTATATCAGCCATAAGCTCGATGAGATTCAGGAGCTCTGCCACAGCGCCACCGTGCTGCGCGGCGGCAAGGTCACGGGCGCCTGCATTCCTGCCGAGGAAACCCCCAAGAGCATGGCGCGGCTGATGATCGGCAAGGACCTGCCGGCTTGCGAGCACACAGTCGCACCGGCCGACGGCGAGATTCGCTTGAAGCTGAACGGGCTGTCGCAGGCCTCCATCGACCCCTTTGGCACCGACCTGAAGAACCTGCAGCTGGAGGTGCGCTCCGGCGAGATCGTCGGCATCGCCGGGGTCTCGGGCAATGGTCAGGCCGAGCTGTTGGCGGCTATTTCCGGGGAGGCCCCGCTGAGCGAGAAAGACCCGGTGCAGATCTGCGGCAACGCGGCGGGGCGCTTGTCGCCCGATCAGCGTCGGCAGATCGGGCTGTGCTTCGTGCCAGAAGAGCGTCTGGGCCGTGGCGCGGTGCCGAGCATGGCGCTGAGCGACAACGCGATTCTCACCGCCGCCGTGTCGAAAGGCCTGGTCAGGCACGGCCTGATCGATTTTCGCGCGGCCAAGGCCTTCGCCAGCGAATGCATCGAGCGCTTCAACGTCAAGTGCGGTGGGCCGGCCGCGCAGGCCCGATCGCTGTCCGGCGGCAATCTGCAGAAGTACATCATGGGCCGCGAGATCATGCAGGCCCCCAAGCTGCTGGTGGCTGCCCAGCCCACCTGGGGCGTCGACGTAGGCGCATCGGCCTTTATCCGCCAGCAGATAATCGACCTGAGAAACGCCGGGTGCGCGGTGTTGGTGGTGTCCGAGGAACTCGATGAGCTGTTCGAGATTTGCGACCGCATCGCGGTGATCGCCGATGGGCGATTGTCGCCGACGCGGCCCTTGGCCGAGACCTCGGTGGAGGACATCGGCGTGTGGATGAGCGGCATGTGGCCAGGCAGCGAGAGCGCCGCCACATCGACCAGCAACCAATAACAAGGGAACGCGCACCATGCTGTCATTCAAGCTAGAAACCCGCCCCGAAGCCTCGCGCACCATGAGCTATCTGTCGCCGCTGCTTGCGGTGGCACTGACCATGCTCGGTGGGTTGCTGTTGTTCTCCGCCTTAGGCAAAGACCCCCTGGAAGGCTTCCAGGTCTTCTTCCTCAACCCGTTGCGCCACTGGTACGGCGTGTCCGAACTGCTGCTCAAGTCCGTCCCGCTGATGCTTATCGCGGTGGGCCTGGCCATTGGTTTTCGCGCCAATGTGTGGAATATCGGCGCAGAAGGCCAGTTCATCCTCGGCGCCTGTGGCGCGACTGGTGTGGCCCTGGCCATGGGCGACTACAGCGGCCCGCTAGTGCTGCCGGCGATGGTCGTCGCCGGGGCGCTGGGCGGTGCTGCCTGGGCGGCGATCCCGGCATTCCTGCGCACCCGCTTCAACGCCAACGAGATCCTGGTCTCGCTGATGCTGGTGTATGTCGCGCAATTGCTGGTGTCCTGGCTGGTGTTCGGCCCCTGGATGGACCCAGACGGCTTCAACTTCCCGCAGAGCAAGATGTTCTCCGATTCGGCGCTGTTGCCGCTGCTGGTAGAGGGCACGCGGCTCAACCTGGCTTTCGTGATGGCGCTGGGGGTGCTGTTGATCGGCTATGTGTTCATGCACAACAGCTACCTCGGCTTCAAAATGCGCGTGGCCGGCGAGGCGGCGGATGCGGCGCGCTATGCCGGCTTCTCGGCCAAACGCATGGTCTGGATCGGCCTGCTGGTGGGCGGGGCCTGTGCGGGTGTGGCCGGCATGGCCGAGGTGGCCGGGCCCATGGGCCAGCTCACCGACAAGGTCGCCAGCGGCTACGGCTTCGCCGCCATCATCGTGGCCTTCGTCGGGCGGCTCAATCCCATCGGGATCTTCTTTGCCAGCCTGTTGATGGCCCTGTTGTTTCTCGGCGGCGAGCAGGCGCAGTTGTATCTGAGCCTGCCCGCGTCGATCTCCAAGGTGTTCCAGGGCATGCTGCTGTTCTTCCTGCTCGGCTCGGACCTGTTTATCAACTACCGGCTGCGCGTGCGGCTGACCCTGGCCAAGGCGGGAGACTGACATGGAGCAGAGTCTGATTACCTCAATGCTGTTCGCCACCCTGGTGGCGGGCACGCCGCTGATCATCGTGGCCCTGGGCGAACTGATCACCGAAAAGGCCGGGGTGCTCAACCTGGGCGCCGAAGGCACCATGGCGATGGGCGCGGTGGCCGCCTTCGCCGCCACCCATTACACCGGCAATCCCTATCTCGGCGTGCTGGCCGGCATGGCGGCGGGTGCGCTGATGAGCCTGTTGTTCGGCCTGCTGACCCTGACGCTGATGGCCAATCAGGTGGCCTCCGGGCTGGCCCTGACGATCTTCGGCGTCGGCCTCTCGGCCTTTGTCGGCAAGCCCTTCGAGTCGCTGACCCTGCCGGCCGTGCCGGCGATCCGCATACCGCTGCTGGCCGATATTCCGCTGCTCGGGCCGGCGCTGTTCAACCAGCAGTCGCTGGTGTATTTCTCCTGGGCCCTGCTCGGCGGCGTGATCTGGTTCCTCTACAAGAGTCGCGCCGGACTGATCTTGCGCGCCGTCGGCGAGTCGCCCTCGTCGGCCCATTCGATCGGCTATTCGGTGATCGGCATCCGCTACCTGGCCACCACGTTCGGCGGCGCCATGGCCGGTATCGGCGGCGCCTTCCTGTCGGTGTTCTACACGCCGCTGTGGGTCGAGGGCATGGTCTCCGGTCGCGGCTGGATCGCCCTGGCGCTGGTGGTGTTCGCCACCTGGCGGCCGCTACGGGTGATGGCCGGGGCCTATCTGTTCGGCGGGGTGATGATCAGCCAGCTGTTTATCCAGGGCTCGGACCTGCAGATCGATGTGCCGTCGCAGTTGCTCTCGGCGCTGCCTTATCTGGCGACCATTTTCGTGCTGGTGCTGATTTCGCGTAATCAACAGACGATCCGGCTCAACTCGCCGATGTCGCTTGGCCAGCCCTACCGGCCGGACGCCTGATCCGTTGGCCGGTGCGCCGAGAGCTGCCGGCCAGGTTAATTTTTCACCGAATACCAAAACCCACAACAGTGAGTCAGGAGAGGCATCGATGAGCAATCGCAGGAACTTCATCAAGGCAGCGAGTGGTGTGGCAGTGGCAACAGCGTTGGGCTTTGGCCTGCTGGGCGCGGCGCAGGCGGCCGACCCGCTCAAGGTCGGCTTCGTCTATATCAGCCCGATCGGCGACGCCGGCTGGACCTACCAGCATGATCAAGGGCGCTTGCAGATGGAAAAGGCCCTGGGCGATCAGGTTGAAACCAAATACATCGAGAACGTACCGGAAGGCGCCGACGCCGAACGGGTCATCCGCGAACTGGCCAGTAGCGGCTACAACCTGATCTACGCCACCAGCTTCGGCTACATGAACTACGTCGAGCGGGTCGCCAAGCAGTTCCCCAACGTGACCCTGATGCATGCCACCGGCTACAAGACGGGCAAGAACTTCGGCAACTACAACGCGCGCTTCTATGAGGGCCGCTACCTGAATGGCGTGGTCGCCGGCAAGATGAGCAAGTCCAACGTGCTCGGCTATGTCGCCGCCTTCCCCATCCCCGAAGTGGTGATGGGCATCAACGCCTTCGCCCGCGGCGCGCGCAGCGTCAACCCGGATGCCGAAGTGCGGGTGATCTGGGTCAACAGCTGGTACGACCCGGGCAAGGAACGCGAAGCCGCGCTGACCCTGATCTCCCAGGGCGCCGACATGCTCACCCACCACACCGACTCCACCGCCGTGGTGCAAGCCGCGGAAGAGAAGGGCGTGAATGCCTTCTCCTATCACTCGGACATGAGCAAGTACGGCGCCAAGGCGCAGCTCTCCGGCACCACCCACCAGTGGGGCAAGTTCTACACCGATACTACCCAAAGCGTGCTGGACGGCACCTGGAAGCCGGCTTCCACCTGGGGTGGGATCAAGGAGGGGATGATCGAGATCGTGCCGCTCAACCCCTCGGTACCGGCTGATGTCAACGAGCTGGTGGTGAAGTTGGAAGCCGACATGCGCGCCGGCACCTTCCACCCCTTCACTGGCCCAGTGGTCGATCAGGATGGCAAGACGCGTGTCCCCGCTGGCGAGGTGATCAGCGATGAGGAGTTGAATCACATGAAGTACTTCGTCGAGGGGGTCGCGTCCAAGCTGCGGCAGAACTGAGTACCGACAAACAAAGGGCCAGCCGCGAGGCTGGCCTTTTGCGTTGCGGCCGGTTCCAACTGGCGGTCAGGGTGAGGGATATCTGGGTTTACGCCGCAGACAGTGGGCCGTTGAGCGCGAGGGCGAAGGTTGCGGCGACGTTGGCCAGGCGAGAAAAAGCCGGGCCATCAGGGCCCGGCAAAGCCTGTACACGGAGTCATCGAGATGCGGAGGCGCGGCCTTACCAGAGCGGCAGGCTGTAGCTGACGATGAAGCGGTTCTCGTCCAGGTCGCTGCCGAAGTTGCTGCGGGTGGTGGCGTTGCGCAGTCGCAGGCCGAGGTTCTTCAGCGGGCCGTCCTGGAAGACGTAGGCGATGTCGGTGTCGCGTTCCCAGGTCTTGCCTTCGCTGAGGCCGACGCCGCGGTCGACGTTGTCGCCGGACAGGTAGCGGGTCATGAAAGTCAGCCCCGGCACCCCTAGGGCGGCGAAGTCGAAGTCGTAGCGCAGCTGCCAGCTGCGTTCGTCCTGGTTGCCGAAGTCGTTGATCTGCACCAGGTTGACCAGTGCGTTGTCGGCGCCGGCGAGGTAGGCGAAGCCGGTGTCACCGCTCAGGCGCTGGTAGCCGGCGGTGAAGCCCTGGGCCCCCAGGCGGTAGGTGAACAGGGCGCCGAAGGCATCGTTGTCGACGTTGCTGCCACCGTCATCGCGGGAGCGGGCGAAGCGGACATCCGACTTGAAGCTCTGCCCCTCGCCCAGCGGCACTTGGTGCACCAGGTTGACCAGGTGCTGCTGGTAGATGCCGTCGAGACCTCCGTAGTAGTAGCTGGTGGCGAGTTCGGGGGTCCATTGGTAGCGACCGCCAGCGAACAGGAACTCGTCGCTGCTCTTGCTGCTGCCCAGCACGATGTTGCGCTTGCCGCCGTTGAACACGGTCATTTCCTGGTTATCCGAGGAGTCGCGCTGGTTGACCCGGTCGAGGCGGCCGAGGTCGAGGTTCAGGCCCGCCACCTCGTTGCTGTTGAGCCAGGCGCCGCGAAAGGTCTGCGGCAGCAGGCGGCTGTCGTTGCGCATCACCGCCGGCAGCACCGGCTGCAGGGTGCCGAGCTTGAGAGTGCTGTTCGATGCACGCAGCTTGGCGGTGAAGCCGGCCTCGGCGTACTCGTCCTGGGCGCGCTTGGGCGCCTCGCGATCGCTCTTGAGGATGCCGGTGCCGGTGCGATCCGGGCTGGAGTCGAGCTTGACCCCGAGCAGGCCGATGACATCGAAGCCGACGCCGATCGGGCCCTCGGTGTAGCCGGACTCGAAGCGCAGCTGGAAGCCCTGGGCCCACTCCTCGGCCTTGGCCTGGGGCGCGCCGTGCTGGCGGAAGTCGCGGTTCATGTAGAAGTTGCGGGTATCCAGCAGCGCCTTGCTGTCGTCGACGAAAGCCGCCAGGGTCGGGCCGCTCAGGCCCAGGGCGATGCTCGCGGCGAGCAGCTGGCGGCTGAGTATCGGGGTGTGTCGCATGGGTAGTTCCTCTTGTTGTTATTGTCGCTACGGTTTTTTTTGCCCACAGCCGTCCTGGCAGCGCCTGCCGGGGCAGCGCCGTGGGGTTTGGGGTGAAAGCTGAAAAAAAAGCGCGGGCCCAATACGCGGACCCGCATTTTCGCTCAAGGGTTACAGGGTCTCGCGCAGACCCAGGCGCTCGGCGCGGAACAGCCGCGCATCCATCAATTTCGGTTGGCGCACGATGGGGGCGAAGTCCATGCGCGCAAGAATGTCGCGCTCGAGATCCACACCCGGAGCGATCTCGATCAGCTCCAGGCCGTGCAGGGTCAGGGCGAACACACAGCGCTCGGTGACGTAGAGCACCGGCTGGCCGCGCTCGGCGGCCTGGCGTCCGGCGAAGGTGCGCTGCTCGACTTCGGCGACGAACTTGCGCAGCGCGCCGTCCGCGACGATGCGCAGCTGGCCGTCCTCGATGCGGATGTCCTGCTTGCCGGCGCTGAAGGTGCCGACGAACACCACGCGCTTGGCGTTCTGGCTGATGTTGATAAAGCCGCCGGCACCAGATAGCCGGTTGCCGAACTTGGACACGTTGAGGTTGCCCGCCGCGTCGGCCTGGGCCAGACCGAGGAAGGCCAGATCCAGGCCGCCGCCGTCGTAGAAGTCGAACTGGTAGGGCTGGTCGAGCAGCGCGCTGTGGTTGCTCGCCGCGCCGAAGTCCAGGCCCGACGCCGGAATGCCGCCAATCACCCCGGGCTCGGCGGTCAGGGTCAGCAGGTCGATCACGCCTTCCTCGGCGGCTACCGCAGCGACGCCTTCGGGCATGCCGATGCCCAGGTTGACCACTGCGCCGGCCTGCAACTCGAGGGCGGCGCGCCGGGCGATCAGCTTGCGCACGTCCAGCGGCAGCGGTGCCAGGCTGTCTACCGGCACCCGGGTTTCTCCGGCGAAGGCCGGGTTGTAGGCGGTGGCGAAGGTCTGCTGATGGTTCTGCGGTTCGGCCACCACCACGCAGTCGACCAGGATGCCGGGGATTTTAACCGCGCGCGGATTGAGCGAGCCGCGTTCGACGATGCGTTCGACCTGGGCGATCACCAGGCCGCCGCTGTTGTGCGCGGCCATGGCGATGGCCAGGCTCTCGATGGTCAGTGCCTCGCGCTCGAACGACAGGTTGCCGTCGGGGTCGGCGCTGGTGGCGCGGACGATGCCGACGTGAATCGGAAAGGCCTGGTAGAACAGATAGTCCTGGCCGTCGATCGGCATGCGCCGCACCAGGTCGGCGGTGGTCCTGGCATTCAGCTTGCCGCCGCCGAACGCGGGGTCGACGAAGGTGCCCAGGCCGACCCGCGACAGCTGCCCCGGCTTGCCGGCTGCGATGTCGCGGAACAGTTGCGAGATCACCCCCTGCGGCAGGTTGTAGGCCTCGATGCGGTTGTCCACCGCCAGTTTCTGCAGCCCCGGCACCAGGCCCCAATGACCGCCGATCACCCGCCGCAGCAGACCTTCATGGGCCAGGTGATTGAGCCCGCGGCCCTTGCCGTCGCCCTGGCCGGCGGCATACACCAGGGTCAGGTCGCGTGGCGCCTGTTCGCGCTGGAAACGCTGCTCTAGGGCGATGGCGATTTCCTCGGCGAAACCGATGCCGACGAAGCCACCGGTGGCGACGTTGGCGTTGTCTGGAATACGTGCCACGGCGGCGGCGGCGGTGATGATCTTTCTCATGGCACGAACCTCAGAAACTGCCAAACAGGGTGCCCAAGCTGATGCAGCGCGAGAGAAATCAGAATACCGAGGGTACCCATGGTGGGGGCGTTCCTTTTTGTTGTTGTTTTACGGCGCGACTCTGCGGTGCGCCGAACTTCAAGCATCCGGGCGGCGCCCCGGTGCGATGGATGGACAAGCTTTAGCGAAAGCCGTGCCAAGTCGTTCGAAGAGCGTTGGGGAAAGCCGGAGAACAGGCTGCGGGCCAGGCACCATGGGGCTTTGCGCCCTGTGTCGGCGGGCGGCGTCGTGCCCGGGCACCGCTGTCGGGCCGAACGCGAGTGTCTGCTTAGCTGGACATGCTCAGTGGGACAGTGGCCGTCGAAGGCGTTGTCCAGTTTCCTGGACGGCGGCGCGGCGGAGCTTCGGTAGACAGGCGCGCACGGATTTCCCCGGATCGCCTGCAGGTGTTCATCTATCGGTGCGCATGGCGCACCCCACGGGGCGGCGAGGCAGGGCGGACGGTGTCGGGGTAGGGTGCGCCGCGCGCACCAAGGGTCACTGCTCGCGCGCGCTCAAACCGTGCTGCTGCAGCTTGCTGTACAGGCTGGCGCGGGAGATGCCCAGTTCGGTGGCGGTGCGCCGGCGGTTGCCGGCGCAGGCGGCTAGGGCCTGCTGCAGGGCGCGGCGTTCGGCTTCGGCGATGCTCTCGGCCAGCGGTCGCAGTGGGCCTGCGAGCGCCCCGGCGACGGCCAGCGGCTCGGCCGGCAGCGCCTGTGCCGGCAGGCCCGGTATGGCCAGCAGCGGCTGCAACTGCGCCGCCTCCAGCAAGGGTCCGTCGGCATCCAGTTGTGCGCGCTCGAGCAGGTTGCGCAGCTCGCGCACGTTGCCCTTCCAGGGCTGGGCGCCGAGCAGGGCCAGGGCCGCGGGGCTGAGTTCCATGGGCGCCTGGCCGGAGCGGTTGGCGATGTCGTCGAGCAGGTGCTCGACCAGGGCGGGGATGTCCTCGCGGCGTTCGCGCAGCGGCGGCACCTGCAGGGCCAGGACGTTGAGACGGTAGTAGAGGTCGTCGCGGAACTGCCCGGCAGCGACCTTGGCCTCCAGGTCGATATGGGTGGCGGCGATCACCCGTACATTGAGCGGCTTGACCTGATTGGAGCCGAGCGGTTCGACCTCCTGTTCCTGCAGCACGCGCAGCAGCTTGGCCTGCAGCGGCAGGGGCAGGTCGCCGATCTCGTCGAGGAACAGGGTGCCGCCGTTGGCCACCTCGAACTTGCCGATGCGGCCCTTGCGGTCGGCGCCGGTGAAGGCGCCGGGTGCGGTGCCGAACAGCTCGGCCTCGACCAGGGTTTCCGGGATGGCCGCGACGTTGACCGCGACGAAGGGCCCGTTGGCCCGCGGCGACAGGTTGTGGATGCCCTGGGCCAGCAGTTCCTTGCCGGTGCCGGTCTCGCCGCGCAGCAGCACCGTGGCGTCCAGTTGCGCGGCGCGCCGGGCCATGCGCTTGACCTCGCTGGCCGGCGCGCTGCTGCCGATAAAGCCGGCGATGGTGTAGCGCGCCCGCCGCGCCTTGGCCAGCTCGTGCTGGGTGGCCAGCAGCTGGTTCTGCAGCACGGTGAACTTGGCCATCAAGGGCTTCAGGTGACGGGCGCGGTCGAACAGGACGAAACCCAGGGCGCCGACCAGGGTGCCGTCCTCGTCGCGCAGGGGGATGCGGGTGACCACGAAATGCTCGCTGCCGAAGGCCATCAGGTCGAGCATGCTCGGCTGACCGCTCTCGACCACCTCGCGCAGCCGGCTGGCCGGCAGCACCTGCTCGATTTCCTGGCCGAGCACGCTACGCGGATCGCTGATACCGACCTTCTCGGCGTACTTGTCGTTGATCCAGACGATCCGCGCCTGGCGGTTGACCGCGATGGTGCCCTCGCACTGGGCGTTGAGGTGATCGAACAACAGCGGCATGGCCACCGCGCGAAAGCGTTCGGGCGAGACGCCGATGATCAGGCCGTGCTGGTCGAGGTCGTCGCGGGATATGGCCATGGCAGCTGAGGTTCCAGGGAGTGATGCAGGCGATTATGGGAGCCGGCGCCCGGCCGAGGCAAGGCAGGCGCGCCGCGCCCGGGCTCGGCGGCTGCCGAGCCCGGGGCCGCTGGGGGCGGGCGCACCGATCGAGCGGGTTTCAAGGCCCGCCATACACCTCGTTGGGCAGCCAGGTGGCCAGCGGCTGGAACCAGAACACCAGCGCCAGGCCGAGCAGTTGCAGGGCGATGAAGGGCGCGACGCCCAGGTAGATATCGCGGGTGGTGATGCCCGGCGGGCACACGCCCTTGATGTAGAACAGGGCGAAGCCCACTGGCGGGGTGAGGAACGAGGTCTGCAGGCACATGGCGAACAGGATGGCGAACCACAGCGGGTCGACGCCCATGGAGAACAGCACCGGCGCCACCAGCGGCAGGATGATCAGGGTGATCTCCACCCAGTCGAGGAAGAAGCCCAGCAGGAAGGTGATGAACAGCACGGTCAGCAGCACGCCGGTCTGGCCGAACGGCAGGCCGGTCAGTGCCGCGCGCACCACGTCGTCGCCGCCCAGGCCACGCAGCACGGCGGCGAACACCGTGGCACCGATGAAGATACCGAAGATGAACGCGGTGGTGCGGCTGGTCTGGTACAGCGCCTCCCTGAGCACGGCCAGGTTCAGGCGGCGGCTGATCCCGGCCATCAGCAAGGCGCCGGCCGCGCCCACGGCCGAGGCCTCGGTGGTGGTGGCGATACCGAAGAAGATCGAACCGAGCACCGCGAGAATCAGCGTCAGCGGCGGCACCACGGCCCAGAACACGTCGATCAGGGCGCGGGCGTCCAGCGGCTGGCGATTCTTCGGTGCCGGGGCGAAGTCCTTCTTCAGCCAGGAGGCGATGACGATATAGAGGATGTACAGGGCGGCGAGCATCATTCCCGGAATCAGCGCGCCCATGAACAGCTTGCCGACCGAGGCCTCGGGGGTGCCGAGGCGGTCGGCCATCAATACCAGCATGATGCTCGGCGGCACCAGGATGCCCAGGGTGCCCACCGAGCAGGCAGTGCCGACCGCCAGTGACTTGTTGTAGTTGGCCTGCAGCATGGGCCCCAGCGAGAGCATGCCGAGCAGCACCACCGAGGCGCCGACGATGCCGGTGGAGGCGGCCAGCAGCACGCCGACGATCACCACGGTGATCGCATAGCCGCCGCGCAGCGGTCCGAGCACCCTCACCAGGCTGTGCATCAGGCGTTCGGCGATGCCGGAGCGGTCGAGCATGATGCCCATGAAGATGAACAGCGGCAGCGCCACCATCAGTTCGTTGGCGACAATGCCGTAGATGCGCGCATCCAGCACGCCGATGGTGCCGCTCCAGGTGAACCAGAGGTCGGCGTCGAAATATTCCACCAGCACATGGCCGGTGACGGCGAAGACCAGGCCGATGCCGGCCAGCGACCAGGCCACCGGGAAACCGAGCAGCAGCAGGACCATGAAGCTGGCGAACATGGCCATGACGAGAATTTGTTCCAGACCCATTACTTCAACCTCGTGATCAGGGGTGCGGATGGCCGCCGTTGCGGTCATCGGCGGGCACGCTAATGGCCCGGGGGAAGTTGAACAGCAGGGTGCTGCAGCGCGAGGCGCGGGAGAACAGGGCGATGCCCACCAGGATCAGGCCCAGCGGCAGCACGCTCTTGAACAGGAAGCGGTAGGGCAGCCCGCTCGGCGCCTGCGAGTGTTCCTGGTAGACGAAGGCGGTGTAGGCATAGGGGACCAGGGCTTGGATCATCAGGTAGATGACCGGCAACGCCAGCAGGACGATACCCAGCAGTTCGATCAAAGCCTGGCTGCGCGTGGAGAACTTCTCGCGCAGGACATCGACGCGTACGTGATCGTCGCGAACCACGGCGTAGGCCAGGGCCAGCATCATCGCCGCGCCGAACAGGTGCCAGGACAGCTCTTCCAGGGCGATCGAGCCGCGCGCCATGACGAAGCGGCTGAACACATTGCCCAGCACCACCCCCAGCACCGCCAGCCACAGCCAGGCGCTGGCCCGGCCGATGGCGACGATCAGGCGATCCAGGCGCCAGGACAGGCGGTTGTTGGGCAGATCAGCGGTGGCCAGCGGATCGGCAGAAGCAGGTTGCTGCATCGGGAAAACCTCGCACGTATCAGGCAGGAAGACGCAACGGGCCGCGGCATGGCCGGGCCCGTGCAGGTTCAGGTTGCGTGATCATTCGTGCTGATAGAAGTCCCGTGGCAGGTAACCCATGCTGTGCCAGGTGCCATGCAAGGTCATGAACTCGCGCTGACTGGTCAGCACACGCTTGAACATGGCGTCCTGCCCGGCGATCTCTTCGAGCACCTCATTGGTCACGCGCTGCAGTTCACGCAGCACTGGCTCGGGCAGCACCCGGGCCTGCACGCCTTCCTTCTTGTAATCGGCGAGGGCGGTCGGTTGTGCCCACTCGCTTTCGGCGAAGCCCTTGAGGGTGGCCGACTCGCAGCCCATCTCGATCAGCGCACGGCTCTGCGGCTCCAGCTTGTCCCACACATCCTGGTTGACCAGCAGGTGCGAGGTGGTCAGGGTCTGGTGCCAGCCCGGCATGATGTAGTTCTTGATGATCTGGTCGAGGCCGAGCATCTTGTCGATCGCCGGCTGGGAGAACTCGGTGGCGTCGATGGTATTGCGCTCCAGCGCCTGGTAGATCTCGCCGCCGGGAATCATGGTGACCGAGGCGCCGAGCTTCTCCAGCACCTTGCCGCCGATGCCGGCGAAACGGATGCGCAAGCCATCGAAGTCTTCCAGCTTCTCGATCGGTTTGGCGAACCATCCGGCGCCTTCCGGGCCGATGATGCTGCACAGCATCGGGTGGATGTTGTGCGGGGCGTAGATCTCCTCCAACAGCTTCTTGCCGTCGCCCTGGTAGTACCAGGCCAGATAGGCCGGCGGCTCCATATTGAAGGGCGCGCCCGAATACAGCGGCAGGGCGGGGATGCTGCCCTGGTCGTAGCCGATCCAGGTGTAGCCGGCCGGGTACTTGCCGGTGCTCACCGCATTCATGATCTCGAACGGCGGCACCAGCTCGCCCGGCTCGTAGTAGCGCAGCTGGATATCGCCGCCGGAGATGGTCTTGAGCGATTCGGAGAGGTGCTTGATCGGAGTGGTCAGGCCCACCAGGTGTGAAGGGAAGGCCAGCGGCACCTGCCAGCGGATCTTCTCCGTCGCCAGCGCCGGGGTGGCGAGCAGGCTGCCGGTGAGCAGGGCAGCGGCGGTAACGCCTAGGGTCAGGCGGGAGAGCTGTTGTTTCATCGACATGCTGGAATTCCTTGTTGTTGTTTTTGTCTGGGCTGCCGGTCGGGCAGCGACCCAGGCGAAGCGGGGCGGATCGCGCCCCGTCAGCTGCAGCGGTCGACGCCGCAAGGGCGCCGGCAATTAGCCTGTGGGGCTAAGCAGATTCTGTGCCTCATTGAATAAGTCCTTTTAAATCAGATCATTAGATGGTTTCAGGGCGGCCGGGTGGAACATCCAGTCCGGAAATCTGGACAGTGTCCGCAATGACCCGGTCAGGCTGTCCAGAAATTCAGACAGCTGTCCGAAAATCCAGACCTCGCTCCCCTGGGCCGCGCGCTGGTGGGGGCGCACAGCCAGCGCCGCCCTCTAGACTAGTCGCTGTCGCCGCAGCCGTGGCTCATGCGAAGGGCCAATGGCGCCCTTGCGGCGCATCTGCGATAGTCGATCGGCTAAGCCGCGGGGCGCCAAGCCGCCAGTGGTCTGGGTTCTGGACAGGCGGAAACGAGAAAGCCGCGCAGTGCGCGGCTTTAAAGTTGGTCGGCCCACCCGGACTCGAAGCGTGGACCAGGGGATTATGCGTTGCCTGGGAATGCTGGAAGCCCAGTGAAATGGTGCGTAGCTAAGCGCAGGTACAGTGAGCTGAAAGTATCGTCTTTACTGGTGTTGAGCGTAGTTCGACGTAATGGGTAGAAGCTGGGCGCTGTACCGTCAGCGTACTGTGTTTTTACTGCCAAACGGCTCAGCCTTGGGATCGTCTGAAAGGCCCCTTTCCCCCAAAAAAAACTCAAGTGAGGTTATCAATGTTCCCACACGTCAGCGGTTCCTGCGCGGATCGCTGCCACAACAAATTTTGCAGATAGCAGGCAGCCAATTCGATGGAACGAGTCACCTTTATTCTTACCACCATCGTCAACAACCGCTTTCGCGGCAAAAACCGCGGTACGGCTACGAGCGTGCCTTGCAGCCTCGTAGACGGAGTAGACCTCCATGTCAAAGCCGGTCAGTTTTCGCTGTCCAACCGCCAGTGTCGAGGTTTTGCCTCCCTCCGCAATGACCGCGCTTCCGCTGCTAGTGATCGCATCAGATATGATCTTGCAACTGACCCGTTCCCTGCCACTCGGCACTTCCGACGTGCCGGGATCTAGACCAGCCTGAAGGTTCGTCATCGCTTTTCCCGAGGCGACCTCTACTAACTTGTTGTGCACATTAACGTCCAATTGCACATCGTAGTGTTCAGACTTGAAGCCCGTCGTGCTCCACTTCCCCGCGTCGTGCTGATGGCAAGTCTGGGTCACTAACAAATCGTATATTTCGGACTCTCCCGCGACTCCGCCGCAGATGCCACTCATGCAAATCAGGCGCGGCTCGAACCGGTCTAACGCGAACGCAGCAGAAACTGCTGCAGCAACGAGGCCCATGCGACTTGCTCGAACGATTACCGTCTTGTATTCCCCTATCCGGACTTCTCGGCAGATCAAGCCTGAGATGGTCGTCACTGGTCCCCAAGTATCCGTAAGGCCTTCGAATGCGTCGGCCTCCTTTTCTAATGCACACACAATAACCACATCAAATTTTTTCGCAGGCTGAGCCGCCAGCAGTTTGATCTTCAGCGCCTCTCGCCACTTGCCGTGATCGTTGAAGGGGATCACGTTGATGTCGACCAAGTTTAGGTCGTGCACGAAATCCCCTTCGTTGAGGCTGTGCCGGGTCAAGACAATAGCGGGTGTGCTGAAGGACTTGCTGTGATAGTCCCGCGTAGTCTCGACTAGTGATGCATGGTGGTCTTCCAAAGCACTGTCCCTGGCCGAGCGGGGTACTATGAGATCAAGAAGAATCAAATCGAACTTGGCATTGGCAACGGCGCGCGAATAGTCCAGCCAATTCTTTTCTCGCTGGATTATAGCCTCAGGCATGATTTCGACGACGTGCGCACGGACCTGTTCAAACTTCTCGTCTTCGTCTTCCAGTACCAATATTTTCATAGCTGCTCCAAGATCGAAATGATGTCCGCCTTCCATTGGTTGTCGTTCTCTAGGTATCTAACGCAACCAGCCACCTCTATACCGAATTTCTCGAATATTTCCTTTTTAGCCAAGTCCACAGGAATTGGAAGGCTATCCATGTCGATATCTGGATACTGAGTCAGAATAATGCAGTGTGTATTGTTTCCTGTGTAGGCGATCTCAAACAACACATCGAGCCCGCCCGACGACAGTGGGAAGGGAGAGCCTGCGCCCGCTTGCGGCTCATGGCTGTGGATCGACATGTCAATGATTGCCAATTCGAACACCTGCGATGCCAGCAACGCGGTCGCGGACGCTAGGGCTTGACATCCGACCATTTCAATCCTGTCCTTAAAGATTTCGCTCAAATGCGAACGAATACCTTCCATTTTGAATTGATCGTCTTCGACGATCAGACATTTGAACTTCTCAGTGTTCAAGAACATAAATAAGCCTTACTTGTACTTCGTTGTCCACTACCGCGTACTGGTCTAGCGCAAAATCTTGCCGATTGCTCGCCAAAAGTAGCAGCTTCGGTATTCCGCTCTTCTTGTCATATAAGTTCGCATCTTGGAAGCCTACCTTCTTGCGCATTTCAATAAGATCTGAAACCTCAGCTGGGTCATCTGTTGGTTTGATCGAAGAGCATATCTCAATGACCAAGAGTTTTTCCTTGCCTGGCACGATTTCAAACTTGCGCTTTAGCGGGCGGCTGCGATCTGCGTATTTAGCCGCATTGCCAACCACGATTGCGAGAGAGTCGTAGATCAGATGGTAGAAACTGCCGACAAGCTCGATCTCTTCCTTACTGTGGTCGACATTTTGGGGATCGAAATCGGGGATTGTGTCCTTCACTTCGGCAACTGTCGCAGCAAAGAGCAATGAAACCGACGCTTTAGGCGCCACGATCGATGGGCGCTTGAACCATCCGAACATGGTTGAGAGCTTCCGGTCGATAGATAGTTCTAATTCCCGCCGAAAGCTATCTGCGAGCCTCGCGTTGACCGCTGTCGCTGCCGGCACTAACTCTTCAACGAGGAACTTTTCATTTTTCAAGGGCGTCTGCTGCGCTTTCAGGTACCGAGTGACCGCAATTAAGTCCAATTCCGCGAGTCGCCAGCAGTAGTCGATGATCGTTGGACAGATATCAGCGGTCGATGTTGTCTCAGCATAGCTGTTGCTGATGTTCGTCACAGCCGCCGCCAACACCTCCTGTTTGCTCGGGCAATATACTTCCGGAGTCAAAAGACCTAGCGGTTTCGATTTCGAATAAACATGTAAGCGCTCCGCAATGATTTTCTCAACTGCATCGTTGTAAACGTCCTTCCACGAATTCCATTTCGCTACAAAATGAGGCATGTTAAACAGCGGTTTGAATCTATCTGACTTTTCCATCGAGTTGATAACACTCGAATACACATGCCCGTGAAAGGTGCCGTGACGGATCCGTCGGCCGATATATGACGCAATACCAAAAACTGCATTTGAGCAGAATGCGTTATAGCTTTGAGCCATGACCATCGAAATTATTGTCTCATCGCAGGTGACGGATACTCCTTTCTTTCCTGATCCTGTTGAAGTCAGTGCGCTACTCAGCTCAATCATCATCTCGTCTTCAATCCACGACGAGAAGCGCGAGGGATCCACGTAGATCCTGTGGTCATCAATCTCGTTTCGAACTCTGTTGATTTTGTGATCGATCCGCACAGCGCGAGCGCGCTGAAGAAAGTGTTCGTCGTCAGTAAATCTAGCCATCCATTCATGCAGTGATGCGCGAATCTCGGGGATGTCGGCACGATGTGGCGCGAGTTTGGTTAGCTTGGCCAAGAAGTCTTCAGTTGCAATGTCATATATGTACTCCGCCACATAGGGATGAGAAATCTCATAGGCTTTTACAAGCTTGACCAGCGAGCCATCGTGATACTTGAAAGCGATATCCTCTAGAAGTTTTCTCAAAATAAAGCTATCAAGTTCATTTTTACTGCGTTTGGCGAGCAGTAAGAAAAGGATCAGCTTTACCAGTTCGTCCCTAGCAAGCTTTGCTGCCGTACGAACCGAATTGATGGGAACCGTACGTGCCAAGTCGCGCGTCAGGCCCATAAGGGTGAGCAGGTCCTCCTTTTCGAAACCGATCTGCCCCTCTGACTCAGTCAGCCAGTAGTTAAATAGTGCTGACCTCGTGACTGTACCCGATATCTCCAGCTTGGCTAACGCAGGATATTTGTGCTTGGTGAACTGTGAGCTTCCCACGAGATCATGTAGTGTAGTATTTCCCACCCAGTCTCGCAGTGTTTGGTCAAGCTCGGCAGGCAACACATCCACTTGTTCGCGTGATACGTCGTAATAGCTATCGATCAGTACTCGATATTGCCGAATCGGTTCATATTCTAACCACGCGCTAGATTGTTTGAAAAAAGCGTACTCGCCTTCGCTGGCCGTGGCATCGTAGGTCGCCACGAGAGATTCGAAGAGCTCAGGCCGGCCGATATCGTTGGCAATCTCCGCGATTGCGGGAAAGTCGCTCATCTGAAAAAGGTGGCAATTGAATTTCGCTAAAATGATGGCGTCGATCAGCGAGCACTTCACTACTTCCCTAAGGAAACTCTCTAAATCCTGGATTGAGTCTGCAAACGGTTGAACGGTCAGTTTGGATAGCGTGCGGGTATAGCGGTTGATGGCACCTCGGTCAGAGATATTTAGAATGGACCTCTTGCTCATCAGAATGCTTTGATCCCGCGCATATGTGTGGATCAATGATGAGACCACCCCGCCTTTAATGCCGGCCTGAAGCACCAGTTTCTCAATACGGTCGTCAACACAGCCTTGTCCGAGGTTTTCACGGATAAGAATGATGCGCCGCAAGAGCGCGTGGCTCCAGCCATCTGTTTTCAAAGTATCGACGATGAAATCTAGACAAGCAGTGAAGTCCCTAGCAGCATACAGCGTGTCAATTTTTTGTAGGGAATTGGCGAGCTGTTTGAGTCGTGCCTTGTACGTGCGGGCGCTGGCTTCTACGACGTTCAGTAGTTCGTGTAAATCTGTCTCACGATGCTCTTGAAGGGTATCGAAAAACGGCGGCTTTTTCGGGAAAGGAGTTGGTTTTCTTACCGCCTTTGTTAAGGCCGAACTATTCAAAATCGCCTCTAGGGCTTCCACTTGAGCCTTTCCAAGCTTGCTGCTCAATTGCGTCAAGCGACTGATCGTATTTCCGTCTCTATCGCTGAGTATGGCTCGGAGCTTGTTTCTCGTTTTTAAGTCGAGTCGCTTGAACTCTTCATCCCTGCGCATTATTAACTCCGAGTAGGCATAACTTTGTCTGTAAACAGGGAAGCGATTTATTCTCCGCACGGGCACTTGTTGTTCTTCTCACTGTTCTGCCTCTCAAAGACTCTGCATGGTTCGGCACTTTGGAAACTCCGAGCAGCCCCAGAATTGCTGTCCCGCTTTCGCGCCTGATTTCACGGTGCGGATCAGCAATGCACTGCCGCACTTAGGGCATTGCCGCTCAGCTGTCGGGTCACTTCGGCGCTTGAGGTTTTGTACATGCTCGCTGTGGGTGGCGAGGGTCGGGGCGCGACGGCTGGTTTGCAGAGCCTGCAGCATGGCGTCCACTTCAGCCTTGCTGAAGACCGACTGCTGGAATGACTGGATATAGCGAATAAAGCCAACGCCCTGGGTCACGTTGGCCGGCACTTCGGTTTTGAAGGTGCTGCCGCCGACAAAGGTGATGACCGAGTGCAGGTGCTCGGGGTTAACGCCAAGGGTGGCTTCCAGGGCCTTGAGGTGCTTGTAGTTCTGCCGCAGCGGGTTCTGGAATTTGAAGGTGCGCTTGTAGAGCTTCTGCGTCCACTGCGCCTGCTTCTCGCTGCCGAAGATCCAGCCGCTCATGTTCTTGGTTTCCAGCACGAAGATGCCGAAGGGCGAGAGGAAAACGTGGTCGATCTGCGTGGTGCCGTCCGGGGTGGTCAGCGTGACGTTGTGTAGGCGGCGGTAGGTCTGCTTGTCCAGCTGCCAATGGGCGAACAGCCGTACCAGGAGTTCGCCAATATGGCCCTTGGCCCAGGGCGACTTGAGCAAGCCGATCAGCAGCATCAGCGGAATAAACCAGCCCAGCGTGCCCCAGACCTGCGCGATGACGGGGGTGAAGTCCATTTCTCAACCTTCGGAAATCCTGAGTTACCCGGATAGTACCGAATGTAAGGGTAAAAGAACGAAAGTATTCAATGGCGCGTCTAGCTCGGGCCTTTGCTGCTGATTGTTGGCAAGAGCGCGGGCCGCTATATGTGTGGCTATACACCTGGCTGGGCTCGTCGCCCGGCCCGGCATAACCATTGAGAAATGATGATGCGTATTCACTTGCTGTCTGATCTGCACAATGAGTTCGGGCCGTTTACGCCAGAGCCGCTGGACTGCGATGTGGTCATTCTGGCGGGCGATATTGATGTCAGGGCGCGTGCTGTTGAGTGGGCCAGGCAGTCCTTTGCCGGTCCGGTGCTGTACGTCCCGGGCAACCACGAGTTTTACGGTGGCCACCTGACTCACACCCTGCAGGAGCTGCGGGCGGCGCAGGATGATCGCGTCCGGCTGTTGGAGCGCGACGAAGTCATCCTCGGCGGCGTACGCTTTCTGGGGGCGACCATGTGGACGGATTTCGCCGCTACCGGTAACCCGCCGATGGCCTGCCTGAGTGCGCAGAACGCGATGAACGACTTCCGGCAGATCCGCACTGGAGGTTACAGGCGCATCCGCCCAGCCGATCTGATCGCCCAGTCGGTGCAGACGAAAGACTGGCTGCGCGTGAAGCTGTCGGAAGCATTTGCCGGCCCAACGGTGGTGATCACCCACCACGCGCCAACGCTGCGCTCCCTCCAGGGCGGCCCGCTCGCGGGCACTCACCTGGCTGCCGCATACGCCAATCACTGGGAAGACCTCATGGGTGGCGAGCGCATGGCGCTGTGGGTGCACGGCCATTCGCACAGGGCTGTCGACTATGACCTGGCGGGCACGCGGGTGGTGTGCAATCCCCGGGGGTATCCGGGGGAGGAGACAGGCTTTCGCTCGAATCTGCTCATTGAGTTCTAGCCACCCGGCTAAAGCCCGAGGGCCGGTCTGGCGGTTTTTTGCTGCAGACATGAAAAAGCCGCGCAGTGCGCGGCTTTGGAGTTGGTGGGCCCACACGGACTCGAACCGTGGACCAAGGGATTATGAGTCCCCTGCTCTAACCAACTGAGCTATGGGCCCTCAGAAGCCGGCGGATTATACCGGTGCCTTCTCTGTAGTGCCAACCGAACGACGCGGACCGAGGAAATTATGGGCGAAGACGTCGGCCGCGAGGGGACGACTGAGGACGAAGCCCTGGATCTGTTCGCAGCCTTCGGTGGCAAGAAACAGTTCCTGGGCCTTGGTTTCCACGCCTTCGGCGATCACCGTGAGTTGCATGCTGCGGCCCAGGGCAATGATGGCACGGGCTATGGCTGCGTCGTGTGGGTCGTTCGGCAGGCCGCGGACGAAGGATTGGTCGATCTTCAGGGTGTCCAGCGGCAGGCGCTTGAGGTAGCTCAGCGAGGAGTAGCCAGTGCCGAAGTCGTCGATGGCCAGTTGCACGCCGAGGGCTTTCAGTTGGTGGAGGATGCTCAGGGCGTCCTCGGTCTGGTTCATGATGAAGCTTTCGGTGATTTCCAGTTGCAGCAGGCTGGGGTCGAGAGAGTTGCCGTCGAGCAGCTGCGAGATGCGCTCGAGCAGGTGCGGCTGGTGCAGTTGGGCGCCGGCCAGGTTGACCGAGAGCGGGCCGAAAGGTGCGTGGAGGATTTGCCACTCGCGCATTTGCCAGCAGGCTTGCTGCAACACCCAGTCGCCCAGGGGCAGAATCAGCCCGGTTTCCTCGGCCAGCGGGATGAAACGGTCGGGCGGAATTTCGCCGAACACCGGGTGGATCCAGCGTATCAGGGCTTCGGCGCCGGCCAGGCGGTTGGTGCTCAGGTTCAGTTTCGGCTGGTAGTAGAGTTGCAGCTCTTCGCGCTCCAGGGCGCGGCGCAGTTCATGTTCCAGGGCCATGCGTTCGGTGGCCTCAAAGGTCAGATTGCGGGTGTAAATTTCGACCCGGTTGCGGCCTTTGGCTTTGGAGCGGTACATGGCGGCGTCGGCGTTCTTCACCAAAGTGGCGACATCCTGGCCGTCATCCGGGAACAGGCTGATGCCGATGCTGGCGCTGATATGGAACTCATGGTCGTCGATATGGAAGGGCGGGCCGAAACAGGCGAGCAGTTTGTTGGCGACCAGTTTGGCGTCCTCGCTCTGGTGCAGGCCCGGCAGCAGGATGATGAACTCGTCGCCGCCGAGTCGGGCGACGGTATCGATGTCGCGCAGTTGTTGCTTGAGGCGGATGGCAATGCTCTTGAGCAGCTGGTCGCCGACCGGGTGACCAAGGCTGTCGTTGATGTGCTTGAAGCGGTCCAGGTCGAGAAACAGGATGGCGCCTTGGCGCTCGTCGGTTTGCGCCTCGTCGAGTGCGGCATGCAACCGTGTTTCGAACAGCAGGCGGTTGGGCAGGCCGGTCAAGGAGTCGTGGTGGGCCTGGTAGTCGAGTCGGGCCTGGGCATGTTTGAGTGAGCTGATGTCTGCGAACACGGCGACGAAGTGCGTGGTCTGCTGGTGCTCATTGCGCACGGCATTAATGGTCAGCCATTCCGGATAGATTTCGGCGTTCTTGCGCCTGTTCCAGATCTCCCCTTGCCAGTGCCCTTCAGCTTCCAGTTGGTGCCACATGGCACTGTAAAAGGCGCTGTCGTGTTGGCCGGAGGCAAGTAGTCGGGGTGTTTTTCCGAGCGCTTCGGCTTCGCTAAAGCCGGTAATTTCGCTGAAGGCGCGGTTGACCGCGACTATGCGCTGCTGGGGATCGGTGATCATCACGCCTTCGGCGGTGCTTTCGAATACGGTGGCGGCCTGCTGGAGTTTTTCCTGCATGGCCTGGCGTTCGGTGATGTCGCGGGCGATGCTCAGCAGGCAGGGCTCGTCGCCGACCTGGATCGGTTGGACGGTCAGTTCGCACAGGCGTATCTGGCCATTGCGGTTGCGAATCGAGGCCTCCATGTCACGCACGCTGCCGTGCAAGCCGATCAGTTCGATCATCCTGGCGCGGTCTGCGGGGTTGGCCCAGATACCCAGTTCCAGGGTTGAGCGGCCGGCTGCTTGGCTGCTGCTGTAGCCGGTGATGCGGCTGAAGCCTTCATTGATTTCGATCAGCTGGCCGTCGCGGACGCGACTGATCAGCAGGCCGTCGGGGGAGGCGTGGAAGGCTCTGGCGAATTTTTCTTCGGAGATCAGCAGTTGCTGTTGGGTGGCTTTGAGTTGGCTGATGTCGCGCACGACCACCACCAGCGCCGGCGTATCGGCTAGCTGGAAGGCCTGGGCGGAGATCAGGCCGGTGAAGGTTTGGCCGTCACGCCGCTGGAAGGGCAGCTCCAGGTTGCGCAGGCTCTCGTCTTGCAGGCGTTTGAGCAGGATCTGGCCGATGCCGGGGTTGCCCCAGATATTCAATTCGGTGGCACTTTTGCCGAGCGCTTCGGCGATCGGGATGCCGGTCTGCTGTTCGAAGGCGTCATTGGCTTCCAGCAGGCAGCCGTCGGCCCTGCGCATGATCATCAGCATGTCCGGGCATTGCTGGAATACCGAGGCGAATTTCTGTTCGGAGAGGCGCAGGTCCAGCTCGGCCTGTTTGGCTTCGCTGATGTCGACCATCAGGCCGCGCATGATCGTCTCGTCGCCACTGCGGGCCAGGGTCACGATGTCGCGGATCCACAGCACGCGGCCATCGGCGGCATGCATGCGGTAGTCGAGGCTATGGTCGCGGCCGGCAGTGCTTTCGCGTTGGCGGTAGTCCAGGGCCTGCTGTGCGTCGTCCGGGTGCAGGATGCTGAGCCAGAAGCCTGGGCGTTTCCAGTCGGCCAGCGGGTAGCCAAGCAGTTTTTCCGCGTGCGGCGAGACGTAGGTAAAGCTGTAGTCATGCAGGTGTGCCTCCCAGGCGATGGCCGAGAGGTTTTCCACCAGACTGCGGTAATGCTGTTCGCTGTTGCGCAGTTTTTGTGCGAGAAGACTGCGAGTGGCCATTTCGGCATGCAGGCGGCGGTTGATACGCAGTATCACGGCGATGATGGCGCACAGTGCAAGCAAAGCCGGGAGGCCGTACAGCAGCAGTTCGCGCCAGTTGCTGCGCCTGTCCTCAACGTTGCCGACCCAGCGCTCTTGCAGGGCGCTGATTTCGCTGCTGCTGATGTCGGCGAGGAGCTTGTCGAGAATCCCGATGAGTACCGTTTGGTCGCGGGGCGCGGCCATGGAAAGCTTATAGCGGTAGGGCGTTTCGCCGCTGATGATCAGGCCGTTGAGTTTGAGCTGGCGCATGCTCCAGACACTGGAGGCGAGGTCGCCGATCAAGGCATCGGCCTGGCCGGTTGCGAGTGCCTGCAGGGCCGCATTGACGGTCGGCAGCGCTATCAGGCTGAGTTCGGGGTGCTGGCTGCGCAGCAGTTCATGGGGCGCATAATTTTCGACCACGGCAATTTTGAGGTCTTGGAGATCCTTTATCGCGCGTGGATGCGGGCCATCATCGCGCGCCAGGATGACGATCGGGAAGTCCAGGTAAGGGCGGCTGAAGGCCAGGTAAGTCTGCCGTTCCGGGGTGGCCATGACCGCTGGAAGTAAATCCAGTTGGCCGGTCTTGGCCAGCTCCAGTACTTCGCTCCAGTTGTTGGTGTCACTCGGTTGCAGGCTCACGCCCAGGCGTTTCTCGAGCAAGGCGATGTAATCGGCGGCCAGGCCCTGGTAGCGGCCTTGTGGGTCGCGGAACTCGAACGGCGGCCAGGAGGTATCGATGCCCAGGCGCAGTACTGGGTGTTCGGCGAGCCAGCCGCGCTCCTCTTCGCTAAGCGAGAAGGCGGCAACCGGACTGACCCAATACACCAGACACAACAGGAGAATGGCCGGCAATCGCGGCATAGCGCCCTCGTTACAAATCGAGTGATGTTTCGAGTGTAGACGGGGCGTGGGGCACAAGGCCAGCAGATAGCAAAACCCCCGGTTTGGGCCGGGGGTTTTGTATTACTCGTCGAGGAAGGAGCGTAGATGCTCGCTTCGCGTCGGGTGGCGCAACTTGCGTAGCGCCTTGGCCTCGATCTGACGAATCCGCTCGCGCGTTACATCGAACTGCTTACCAACCTCCTCGAGGGTGTGGTCGGTATTCATGTCGATGCCGAAGCGCATGCGCAGTACCTTGGCTTCACGAGCGGTGAGGCCGGAGAGTACGTCGCGGGTGGCTTCCTTGAGGCTTTCCACGGTCGCCACGTCGATCGGCGACTGTGTTCCGGAATCCTCGATGAAGTCACCCAGATGCGAATCTTCGTCATCGCCGATCGGGGTTTCCATGGAGATCGGCTCTTTGGCGATCTTCAATACCTTGCGGATTTTGTCCTCAGGCATTTCCATGCGTTCACCCAGCTCTTCCGGGGTCGGTTCGCGACCCATCTCCTGCAGCATTTGCCGCGAGATACGGTTGAGCTTGTTGATCGTCTCGATCATGTGCACCGGAATACGGATGGTGCGGGCCTGGTCGGCAATCGAGCGAGTGATCGCCTGACGGATCCACCAGGTGGCATAAGTCGAGAACTTGTAGCCGCGACGGTATTCGAACTTGTCCACCGCTTTCATCAAGCCGATGTTGCCTTCCTGGATCAGATCGAGGAATTGCAGGCCGCGGTTGGTGTACTTCTTGGCAATCGAGATCACCAGACGCAGGTTCGCCTCAACCATCTCTTTCTTCGCGCGACGAGCCTTGGCTTCGCCGATCGACATGCGACGGTTGATGTCCTTGATCTCTGCCAGAGTCAGGTCGCACTCGGTTTGCAGGGCAACCAGCTTCTGTTGGCAACGCTGGATGTCGGCCTGCAGGCCGCCGATGGCCTCGGCGTATTTTGCTTTGCCCTTGGCCAGTTGCTCGGACCAGGTTGGGTCAATTTCGTTGCCTGGGAACAGGCGCAGAAAGTCGGCGCGGGGCATGCGGGCATCACGTACGCAGAGCTGCATGATGGCGCGTTCTTGAGCGCGCAGGCGCTCCAGGGCACCACGCACACGAACCACCAGCGCTTCATACTGCTTGGGCACCAGCTTGATCGGCGAAAACAGCTCGGCCAGGGCTTTCAGCTCGGCAATGCCTTGCTTGCTGCCGCGACCATGCTTCTTCAGCGTCTTCTTGGCGATCTCCAGTTGCTCGGAGATGGCTGTGAAGCGGCGCAGGGCTTCTTCCGGATCCGGGCCGCCGTCGCCTTCTTCTTCCTCTTCGGTGTCGTCCTCTTCCTCTTCCTTGTCGTCACCGGCATCGTCGGCAGTGCCGTCTTTGACCGGTACCGGCGCGGCAGGGGCTGCAACAGGAATAGTGCCGTCATCCGGGTCGATATAGCCGTTGAAGACTTCGACCAGGCGGCCACCTTCGGTGGAAACGCGGGTGTATTCGGCGAGGATGCTGTCGACGGTGTTCGGGAAGTGGGCAATAGCACCCATGACTTCTCGGATACCTTCTTCGATACGCTTGGCGATTTCGATTTCGCCTTCGCGTGTCAGCAGTTCCACGGTGCCCATTTCACGCATGTACATGCGCACCGGGTCAGTGGTACGGCCAATGTCGGTCTCCACCGCTGCCAGCGCGGCAGCGGCTTCTTCAGCGGCTGCCTCGTCGGTATCGGCGTCGGCCAACATAAGGGCGTCCGCATCCGGAGCACTCTCGTGTACGGGGATCCCCATGTCGTTGATCATGCGAATGATGTCTTCCACCTGCTCCGGATCTGAAATATCTTCCGGCAGGTGGTCGTTGACCTCTGCGTAAGTCAGATACTTCTGCTCACGACCCAGGGTGATCAACTCTTTGATACGGGACTGTTGTTGCGCTTTTCCGGACATAACACCCTATCCACTGAAGGTCTTGGCGGGCTAAAAACAAGCCGCGGATTATACCCGAATAAGACCCCTATGCGCCAGTTGGGCTCGGGATTACCGGTGATGCATTACGGCTCAGCAGGTTGCGCAGCTGGTTTTTTTCCTCTGCACTTAACTCACTTTGACGGGCTTTGTTGATCAAATGTTCCAGGCTACGCTCGCGTTGGCGGGCTATTAGCCTATTTATAGTGTCGAAAAACTGTTGTTCAAGGTTGTCGGCCGAAATTAGCCACTCCTTTTCCGCCAGGGCCCGCAATAGGCGGCCCTGATCGGTACCGTGCCAGCGCGCGATCAGTTGCAGTGTGCGCAGTTTCGGGTTCTTTTGCAGGGCGCCGAGCAGGGCGACCAGCAGCTGTGCGTAGGTGTCGTCTTCGGCGGCGAAATGGCTGACATCTTCGACGTTCTGTGCCAATTCAGGGTGATGCAGTAGCGTGCGTAAAGCGCTCAGGTGCGGCGATTCGACGCTGACGGCGGTGCGGGGTGCGCGCGGCGTGAAGTCGTCGCGACCCTTTTTACTCCACTTCCCGCCTTCTTTCTTCCAGTTGCTCTTGCCCTTGCTGCGTTCGAAGCCCGCCGTTGGTTCGGGGTTTTCGTATTCGTTGTGGCTGGGCGCGACATCATAGTAGGCGCTATCGGGGATTTCGCCATGATCCGGGTGGTAGTCGCCGGGCGACGAATGGCTGGTGTGCGGTTGGGCGCTGCTTTTCGCGGTCGGGGCCATCTGGCTCAGGGCTTCGCCGCTCAGTCCGGTGATTTCGGTCAGGCGCTGGCGCATCAGGGTGCGCAGGTTGTTGCCGGGAATTTTGTCGATCAGTGGCGCGGCCAGAGTCACCAGATGGGCTTTGCCTTCGAGCGAGCGCGGGTCGGCCTCTTCGCTGAGTTGCTGGAAGAAGTAGTCGGCCAGCGGTTGCGCCTGTTGGTTGATCCGGGCGCGGAAGGCGTCGGTGCCTTCGCTGCGCACCAGGGTGTCCGGGTCTTCGCCGTCGGGCAGAAACAGGAAGCGTGCGCGCCGGCCATCTTGCAGGCTTGGCAGGGTCGCCTCCAGGGCGCGCCAGGCGGCGTTGCGTCCGGCCTGGTCGCCGTCGAAGCAGAACAACACGCTGGGCACTATGCGAAACAGGCGCTTGAGGTGTTCTTCGCTGGTGGCGGTGCCGAGGGTGGCGACGGCGTTGCGCAGGCCTTGCTGGGCCAGGGCGATGACGTCCATGTAGCCTTCGACCACCATGATTTCGTCGAGGTCGCGGTTGCTTTTGCGTGCCTCGAAAAGGCCGTAGAGTTCCTGGCCCTTGTGGAATACCGGGGTTTCCGGGGAGTTCAGGTACTTGGGTTTGTCGTCGCCGAGTACCCGGCCGCCGAAGGCGATCACCCGGCCGCGGCTGTCGCGGATGGGGAAGATCACGCGGTCACGGAAGCGGTCGTAGCGCTTGATTTTTTCCGGGTTGTCGGCGTTTTCCACCAGCAGGCCGGCGTCGATCATGGCCTTCTGCTGCAGGCTGTCGCTGGCCAGGTGCTTGTGCAGATTGTCCCAGCCGGGCGGGGCGAAGCCGAGGCCGAAGTCGCGGGCGATCTCACCGGACAGGCCGCGGCCCTTGAGGTACTCCACGGCGGCCTTGCGCTGTGGATGACTCTTCAGGGCCTGGCGGTAATACTCGGCGGCAGCTGTCAGCAGTGGGTATAGCGGTGAGTCGGTGGGTTGACGCGGTTTGCTGTCGCGTCCGTTTTCTTCGCGCGGCACGTCCATGCCGGCGCGTTTGGCCAGGTCCTCGACCGCCTGGGGGAAGTCCAGTTGGTCGTGGTCCATGATAAAGCCCAGGGCGTTGCCGCCCGCGCCGCAGCCGAAGCAGTAATAAAACTGTTTATCCGGGCTGACGCTGAATGAGGGGGTTTTTTCTTTGTGGAAGGGGCAGCAGGCGGTGTAGTTCTTGCCGGCCTTTTTCAGCTGGATGCGCGAGGCGACCACGTCGACAATATCGGTGCGGTTGAGCAGGTCGTCGATAAATGACTGTGGAATCAGGCCGGCCATAGGCGCTCAGGATACTGCCGTGCGAGGCGGCGGGACAAATGTTACGGAAACTAAAAGACCCCGCGCCACCCGTGGGTGATGCGGAGTCCAAAAGCGAAGCCTGGCCGAGGCCAGGCGTTCAGGCGTTACGCTTGTACGTATTAGTACAGGCGGACGCTACGGCGCTGTTCGCGCTGTACTTTCTTGGCATGACGCTTAACAGCGGCTGCTGCTTTGCGCTTACGCTCGGAAGTCGGCTTTTCATAAAATTCACGGCTGCGAACTTCGGCCAAAACACCGGCTTTTTCGCAGGAGCGCTTAAAACGACGCAGAGCTACGTCGAAGGGTTCGTTCTCTTTAACTTTGACGGCTGGCATCCAGGGCGTACCTTCTTTATTACCGGGGGGTGTCGTACTCCTGGCAAATGGCGCTGGAGAACGTACGTTTTTAAGGGTTGCGGATGTTACCGTCTCATCGGCAGGAATGCAAAGCTTCTGATCGAAAAGGGCTGGTCTGAGTCTGCCAGCGCCGATTATCATGCGCGTCTTCTGGCGTTTAGCCTCTTCATATCAAGGCGTTGCCCATGCTGGTACTGGGATTGGAAACTTCATGCGATGAGACAGGCGTCGCACTCTATCACAGTGAGCGTGGTTTGCTGGCCGATGCCTTGTTCAGTCAGATCGAGCAGCACCGTATCTACGGTGGCGTGGTGCCTGAGTTGGCTTCGCGCGATCACGTCAAACGCATGCTGCCGCTGATTCGCGAGGTATTGGCCGACGCAAAATGTACGCCGGAAGATATCGAGGCCGTCGCCTATACCGCGGGGCCTGGCCTGGTCGGTGCGCTGCTGGTTGGCGCCTCCTGCGCCCAGGCCCTGGCCTTCGCCTGGGGTGTTCCAGCGCTGGGTGTGCACCATATGGAAGGCCACTTGCTGGCGCCAATGCTGGAGGAAAATCCGCCGGCTTATCCGTTCGTCGCTTTGTTGGTCTCCGGTGGTCATACCCAGCTGGTGAGGGTCGATGGCATCGGTCGCTACCAACTGCTCGGCGAGTCACTCGACGATGCCGCCGGCGAAGCCTTCGACAAGACTGCCAAGCTGATGGGCCTGCAATATCCGGGTGGGCCGGAAATCGCGCGACTGGCCGAGCAGGGCACTCCGGGGCGCTTCACTTTTCCGCGGCCGATGACCGATCGGCCGGGGCTGGATTTCAGTTTCAGCGGCTTGAAGACCTTTACCCTGAATACCTGGCAGCAGTGCCGTGTTGCCGATGATGACGGCGAGCAGACCCGCTGTGACGTCGCCCTGGCGTTCCAGCAGGCGGTGGTCGATACCCTGACCATCAAGTGCCGTCGGGCGCTCAAGCAGACCGGTCTCAGCTCTCTGGTGATCGCTGGCGGGGTTAGCGCGAACAAGGCACTGCGTCTGGGGTTGGAGAAAATGCTGACCGAGTTCAAGGGGCAGGTGTTCTATGCCCGTCCGGCGTTCTGCACCGACAACGGTGCGATGATCGCCTATGCCGGTTGCCAGCGCCTCATGGCCGGGCAGCATGAGGAGCTGAACATCAAGGTGCAGGCGCGTTGGCCGATGGAGGCGTTGCCGGCGCTATAGCCGCAAGCTCCAGTCGGTCTGCGCTGGTCCTGCGGCGGCGAGTTAGAAATGCCGTTCTCGGCCGTCGAACAGGTCGCGTAGATTGCTACGGTGTCGCCAGACGATCAGGCCGGTCACTGCGCACATCGGCAGCAATCCTTCGGGTTGTTGCCAGGCCAGCAATGGCAGGCTCAGCGGGGTGGCGATCAGTGCGGCCAATGAGCTGGTGCGGGTCAGGTTGAAACTCAGTAGCCAGGCGCAGATGGCCAGCAGTGCAGCCGGCGGGTAAAGCCCCAGCAGCATGCCGGCGGCAGTGGCGACGCCCTTGCCACCGCGGAAGCGAAAGTACAGTGGGTAAAGATGGCCAATGACGGCGGCGAGGCCCAGCCAGGCTTGCTGTTGCAGGGTCAAGCCAAGCAGGGCGCCGGCCAGGACCGGGAGCAAGCCTTTGAGCAGGTCGCCGAGCAGGGTCAGGGAGGCTAGGCGTTTGCCGGCGACCCGCAGCATATTGGTGGCACCGGGATTGCCGGAGCCCATGGCGCGTGGGTCCGGCCCACCCGCCTTGCGGCTGAGTAGAATGGCGAAGGACAGCGAGCCGAGCAGGTAGGCGAGGATCGCCAGTAGCCAAAACATGGTAGCCATTCCATGGTGAAGGAATGGCTGGATTCTAGCAGGCAGTTGAAAAAGGTAGCGAGCGCAGTACCACAATGGCCTCGGCGGTTCGCCCAGCAAGGCAAAAGCGTGGTGTGCGAGTCGCAAATGAGCATTTAAACCTGATTTCAACGCCGTATAGTCGTGCACAGAAGTTGCTAGTCGTTCAGCCTCGATATGGGGCGGTTTTGGCGTGTTGTGGAGAGAGTGCTTGGACACAGTTTTTATTGAAGGCCTGGAAGTCGATACGGTCATCGGTGCCTACGACTGGGAACGTACCATTCGCCAGTGCTTGCGCTTGGACCTGTGCCTGGGTTGGGACAACCGTCCGGCAGCGGCTGGTGATGACCTGAGCAAGGCGCTCGATTACGCGGCTGTGTCCGCGCGAGTCCAGGCCTTCTCCAGCGAAGCGCAGTTCATCCTGGTGGAAACCTTTGCCGAGCGGCTGGCGGAGGTGTTGATGAGCGAGTTCCAGATTCCCTGGCTGCGCCTCAGGTTGACCAAGCCCGGTGCAGTACCGGCCGCAATTGGCGGTGTTGGCGTGGAGATCGAGCGCGGATGTCGCTAACTCCAGTAGTGCTTGGTCTGGGCAGCAATATCGAGCGTGAGGCGCATTTGCAGGCCGGGCTCGAGGCGCTGGCCGCGATGCTGCGCGACATGCGCTGCTCGCCGGTGTTCGAAAGCCAGGCGGTGGGCATCAAGAGTGGGCCCTTCTTCAACCTGGTGGTGGCGGGCTACAGCGAACTGCCGTTGGGTGAGCTGGATCGTCGGCTGAAATTCATCGAGGCTGACAACGGTCGTTATGCGCCCGAGCGCAAGGGTTTGCCGCTGGATATCGATGTGCTGCTGTATGGCGATCAGGTCGGCAATTTCGACGGGCTGGTGCTGCCGCGCGCAGAAATCCTGAAAAACGCCTTTGTGCTCTGGCCGTTGGCGCTATTGCTGCCGGATGAGCTGCATCCGGCTGAGCAGCGCAGTTTTGCTGCCTTGTGGCAGACGACGCAGATCGAGCAGCAGCTTCATCCGGTGGCATTCCAGTGGCGCGGGGCCGAGTTGACGCCGGCCGAGCTGCGCCAGACGTTCCCTGCGCACGCCTAGGCTGCGCAGTGCGCAGCCTAGGCCCCAGTCAGCCTATGGTTGTGCCTTGTAGGTCTTGAGCGCCTTGAGGCGCTCAAGACGCAGCGCCTCGCCCAGCTCGGGGCCTTGCAAGCCCTGCTCCAGCAACGGCTTGACCGCCACGGCGCGAGCCGCCTGCATGGCGCCGCGCAGGTAGTCGGCTTGCGGGTAGTCGCGATGTTCCAGTCCGTCCCGCCCTCGCGCATCCATTTCGCAGGCCGCGATGAACGCCTCGAAGCGCTGCGGGCGGCGAAACACATCGAAGTGCTGTAGCAGCTCCAGCAGGGTCGAGGCTTTCAGCTCGAGGGCGCGATGGCCGTGAGTGTGATATTCGCCGACCAGCAGGGCCAGTTCCTGACAGTCTTTCGGCGCCTTGCTGCGTGCGTTGATCGCGCGAATCAGCTTCAGCCCGCGTTGCTCGTGGGCGATATGCCGGGGCCAGTCGGCCATCGGCGTCAGCCCTTTGCCCACATCATGCAGCAGGCAGGCCCAGCGCACCGTTAGCGGCTGCTGGTATTCGGCGCACTGACGCAAGACGCTGAGTACATGCGCGCCGGTATCGATTTCCGGGTGATGGGCGGGTGGCTGTGGCACGCCGAACAGTGCGTCGACTTCCGGTAGCAGCGCCCCGAGGGCGCCGCAGTCACGCAATACCTGGATAAACACATCGGGGCGCGGTTCGAGCAGGGCGCGGGAGATTTCCTTCCAGCTGCGTTCGGCTGTCAGCGCCGAAAGTTCACCGGAGTCGCTCAGTTGCTGCATCAGCGCCAGGGTCTCGGGGGCCACGCGAAAGCCCAGGGGGGCATAGCGCGCGGCGAAGCGAGCGACCCTCAGCACCCGCAGCGGGTCTTCGGCAAAGGCCGGGGAGACATGCCGCAGCAGCTTGGCTGCGAGGTCGCGTTGGCCGCCATAGGGGTCAATCAAGTGGCCTTGTGCGTCCTCGGCCATGGCGTTGACGGTGAGGTCGCGGCGGATCAGGTCTTCTTCGAGGGTGACGTCCGGGCTGGCATGGAAGGTGAAGCCGCCATAGCCACGGCCATTCTTGCGCTCGGTGCGCGCCAGGGCGTACTCCTCGCCGGTTTGCGGGTGCAGGAACACCGGGAAGTCTGCACCCACCGGGCGATAGCCCTGCTCCAGCATCTGTTCGGCACTGGCACCGACCACCACCCAGTCGACCTCGGTGACTTCGCGGCCGAGCAGGCGATCTCGCACTGCGCCGCCGACTTTGTAGATCTGCATGTCTGTTCCTCCGCTGAGTGCAGAGGATAACGGCTGTGGCGTACAGGCGGCCAGGAAGTTGCCGGTCAAATCGGCGGGATGATCAGGTCGAGCCGGGGGTAGTCACTGTCCTGATCGCTGTCGCTCTTGGGCGGCACATGCTGGGTGTCGATCAGTTTGTCGCCCTGCAGGGTTTCCAGGTGAATGTCGAAACCCCACAGGCGATGCAGGTGCTTGAGCACTTCATCGGTGGAGTTGCCCAGGGGTTTGCGGTCGTGCTGCTGGTGGCGCAGGGTCAGTGAGCGGTCGCCGCGGCGGTCGATGCTCCAGATTTGGATGTTGGGCTCGCGATTACCCAGGTTGTACTGGGCGGCCAGGGTTTCGCGGATGCTTTGGTAGCCCGGCTCGTCGTGGATGGCCGGGACCAGCAATTCATCCTTCTGATCGTCGTCGAGAATGCTGAACAGCTTGAGGTCGCGAATTACCTTGGGCGACAGGTATTGCAGGATAAAGCTCTCGTCCTTGAAGCTGCTCATGGCGAACTTGAGGGTTGTCAGCCAGTCGCTGCCGGCGATATCGGGGAACCAGTGCTTGTCTTCTTCGGTGGGCTCTTCGCAGATCCGGCGGATGTCGCGGTACATGGCGAAGCCAAGGGTGTAGGGGTTGATGCCGCTGTAGTAGGGGCTGTCGAAGGGTGGCTGATAGATCACGCTGGTGTGCGACTGGAGAAACTCCATCATGAAGCCGTCGGTGACCAGGCCCTCGTCATACAGGTCGTTCATCAGGGTGTAGTGCCAGAAACAGGCCCAGCCCTCGTTCATCACCTGGGTCTGGCGCTGCGGGTAGAAGTACTGGGCGATCTTACGCACGATGCGGATCACCTCACGCTGCCAGGGTTCGAGCAGGGGCGCATGTTTCTCCAGGAAGTACAGGATGTTTTCCTGGGGCTCCGAGGGGAAGCGCTTGTTGTCTTCCTCGCCGCGCTTGCCGGCGCCCTTGGGGATGGTGCGCCAGAGGTCGTTGATCTGTTTCTGCAGATGCTCTTCGCGCTCCTTTTGCCGGCGCTGCTCCTCTTGGGCGGAAATCGGGTAGGGGCGTTTGTAGCGGTCGACCCCGTAATTCATCAGGGCATGACAGGAATCGAGCAGGTCTTCCACTGCATCGATGCCGTGGCGCTCCTCGCACTTCATGATGTACTGCTTGGCGAAGACTAGGTAGTCGACGATCGAGCTGGCGTCGGTCCAGCTGCGGAACAGGTAGTTGCCCTTGAAGAAGCTGTTGTGGCCGTAGCAGGCGTGGGCAATCACCAGTGCCTGCATGCACATGGTGTTCTCTTCCATCAGGTAGGCGATGCAGGGGTCGGAGTTGATCACGATCTCGTAGGCCAGGCCCATCTGTCCGCGTTTGTAATTCTTCTCGGTACTGAGGAAGTGTTTGCCATAGGACCAGTGGTGATAACCCAGCGGCATGCCCACCGAGGCGTAGGCGTCCATCATCTGTTCGGCGGTGATCACCTCGATCTGGATAGGGTAGGTGTCCAGCGCATAGCGTTCGGCGAGCCGGCCGATTTCGCGGTCGTAGGCGCCAATCAACTCGAAGGTCCACTCCGATCCGGTGGAGATCGGCTGGCGTTTCTTCACGGGTACGCTGCTGTCTTGCGCTGTCATGTTGCAAGCCTCCGCTGGAACAGTTCGCGGAACACGGGGTAAATATCGCCTGCCGAGACCAGTTGCTGCTGGGCGAAGGTTTCGTCAAAGGCCTCGCTGACCTGCTCGTACTCGAACCACAGCGCCTGGTGCTCGCGCGGGGTGATCTCGACGTAGGTGAAATATTGCACGAACGGCATGATCTGCTTCATCAATATATCCCGGCAAATCGGCGAATCGTCATTCCAGTTGTCGCCATCCGACGCCTGGGCGCCATAGATATTCCACTCGTTGGTGGGGTAGCGCTCGGCCATGATCTCCTGCATCAGCTTGAGCGCGCTGGAGACGATGGTGCCGCCGGTTTCGCGGGAGTAGAAGAACTCCTCCTCGTCCACCTCCTTGGCGCTGGTGTGGTGGCGGATGAACACCACGTCGATCTTGTCGTAGTTACGCTTGAGAAACAGGTACAGCAGGATGAAAAAGCGTTTGGCGATGTCCTTGGTGGCCTGGGTCATCGAGCCGGACACGTCCATCAGGCAGAACATCACCGCTTTCGAGCTGGGGTTGGGTTGCTTGACCAGCAGGTTGTACTTGAGGTCGAAGGTGTCGAGGAAGGGCACGCGCTTTATCCGGGCCTGGAGCTTGCCGACTTCAAGCTCAAGCGCCTGAATATCGCCGAAGTTGTCCGGCTCTTCGCGCTTCAGCCGCTCCAGTTCGAGTTGCGCCTCTTTCAGCTTGGTGCGGCTGCTGCCAGACAGGGCGATGCGCCGGGCGTGGGCTGAGCGCAGGGTGCGCACGATGTTGATCCGTGACGGATTGCCCTCGTTGCTGATACCGGCGCGCACGGTCTTGAAGGTATCGGCACCGGTCAGGTGGCGCTTCACCAGGTTGGGCAGTTCAAGATCCTCGAACATGAAGTCGAGAAATTCTTCCTGGGTGATCTGGAAAACAAACTCATCCATGCCTTCGCCAGTGTTGCTGGCCTTGCCCGCCCCGCGACCGCCCCCTCCACCTGGCGGACGGGGGATGCGTTCGCCCGCGATGAATTCCTTGTTACCCGGATGGACGGCGGTCTGCTTGCCGCCGCGGCCGTGGTGAAACACTGGCTCGTCGATATCGCGACCAGGAATGCTGATTTGTTCGCCATGCTCCATGTCGGTAATGGAACGACGGCTCACCGCCTCTTCGACGGCTTTCTTGATGTGGTCACGGTAACGCCGCAAGAACCGCTGGCGGTTAACCGTGCTCTTGTTCTTGCCGTTCAGACGTCGGTCGATCACATGGCTCATAGGGCCCCTCCGAGGAGCTGCAAGCGACACGCCACAATCTGCAAATGCGACCCCGCCCGGGGTCGCGTTGGTTTGCAGCTCGAAGCGTGCTGCTTATGGCTGCCTTACTGCGATTTACGAACCCGCAGATACCACTCGGACAGCAGGCGAACCTGCTTGTCGGTGTAGCCGCGCTCGACCATGCGAGTGACGAAATCGTTGTGTTTCTGTTGATCCTCCTTGCTCGCTTTGGCGTTGAAACTGATGACCGGCAACAGGTCTTCGGTATTGGAGAACATTTTCTTCTCGATCACTACGCGCAGCTTCTCGTAGCTGAGCCAGGTCGGGTTCTTGCCGTTGTTGTTGGCGCGGGCGCGCAGCACGAAGTTGACGATCTCGTTGCGGAAGTCCTTCGGATTGCTGATGCCTGCCGGTTTCTCGATTTTCTCCAGCTCCTCGTTGAGCGCGACGCGGTTGAGGATCTCGCCGGTTTCCGGGTCACGGTATTCCTGATCCTGAATCCAGAAGTCGGCGTACAGCACATAACGGTCGAAGATGTTCTGCCCGTATTCGCTGTAGGACTCGAGGTAGGCGGTCTGGATTTCCTTGCCGATGAACTCGATATAGCGCGGCGCCAGATACTCCTTGATAAAGCGCAGGTAGCGCTCGCGGGTTTCGGCGGGGAACTGCTCCTGTTCGATCTGCTGCTCCAGCACATAGAGCAAGTGCACCGGGTTGGCTGCCACCTCGTGCGGGTCGAAGTTGAACACCTTGGACAGGATCTTGAAGGCAAAGCGGGTCGACAGACCATTCATGCCCTCGTCGACCCCGGCAGTGTCGCGGTATTCCTGGATCGACTTGGCCTTGGGGTCGGTGTCCTTGAGGTTCTCGCCGTCATAGACGCGCATCTTCGAGTAGATGTTCGAGTTCTCCGGTTCTTTCAGGCGGCTCAGTACCGAGAACTGGGCGAGCATCTTCAGGGTGTCCGGTGCGCAGTGGGCTTTTGCCAGGGAGCTGTTGAACAGCAACTTGTCGTAGATCTTGATTTCGTCGGTAACACGCAGGCAGTAGGGCACCTTGACGATGTAGATGCGGTCGATGAACGCCTCGTTGTTCTTGTTGTTGCGGAAGTTGTGCCATTCCGACTCGTTGGAGTGGGCCAGCAGGATGCCGCTGTAGGGGATCGCGCCGAGGCCCTCGGTGCTGTTGTAGTTGCCTTCCTGGGTGGCGGTGAGCAAGGGGTGCAGAACCTTGATCGGCGCCTTGAACATCTCGACGAATTCCATCAGGCCCTGGTTGGCCCGACACAGGGCACCGGAGTAGCTGTAGGCATCGGCGTCGTTCTGCGGAAACTCTTCCAGTTTGCGGATATCCACCTTGCCAACCAGGGAGGAGATATCCTGATTGTTCTCGTCGCCCGGTTCAGTTTTGGCGATGGCGATCTGGTTGAGGATCGAGGGGAACAGCTTGACCACGCGGAACTGGCTGATGTCGCCGCCGAACTCGGTCAGGCGCTTGGTCGCCCAGGGCGACATGATGCTGCTCAGGTAGCGTTGCGGAATGCCGTATTCCTCTTCGAGGATGGCGCCGTCCTCATCGACGTTGAACAGGCCGAGCGGCGACTCGAACACGGGGGAACCCTTGATGGCATAGAAGGGCACTTTTTCCATCAGGTGCTTGAGTTTTTCCGCCAGCGACGACTTGCCGCCGCCAACCGGACCCAGCAGGTAGAGGATCTGCTTCTTCTCTTCCAGGCCTTGGGCGGCGTGGCGGAAGTAGGAGACGATCTGGTCGATGCACTCCTCCATGCCGTGGAAGTCGGCGAAGGTCGGATAGCGACGGATCACCTTGTTGGAGAAGATCCGCGACAGCCTAGAGTTGCTTGAAGTATCGATCAACTCAGGCTCGCCAATCGCCAGCAGCAGACGCTCTGCTGCAGTGGCGTAGGCACTGCGATCCTGTTTGCACAGTTCGAGGTATTCCTGCAGGGAGTACTCCTCCTGCCGGGTCGCCTCGAAACGTTGTTGGAAGTGGCTGAAAATGCTCATAACTTCACCTCGCTCGATGCTTAAAGCCGCCGTGGCATCGGTCGTGCGGGTGCTGGCGATCGGCTGATGGATCAGCCGAGGATAGTCCCCCAGAACACCTAATGGTCTTACCGATGGCCCGGATGCCGGCTGGCCGGCTCTACCTTGATTTTGATGGCCTGAACTAAAGGATAGTTCGGAATCGGTAAGATCAAGTGGCAACGAACGATAACAGGATATTACCGCTCGCTAGGGGCGAGTGGTAGTCCAGCGCTGGCGTGGCCTTGAGGGGCGAATAAATTTTTATTCGTCGGGTGTTTGCGCGGTTTCTTCCGGGAAGGTCGCGCGCCACAGTTCGAAGCCGCCATCCAGGCTGTACACCGCGCTGAAGCCTTGGCCGACCAGGTAGGCGGCGGCACTCTGGCTGGAGTTGCCGTGGTAGCAGGTGACGATCAGCGGCAAGTCGAGATCGGCCCTGGCGATGAAATCGTGCAGCGAGTGATTGTCCAGGTGCTGCGCGCCTTTGATATGGCCGGCGGCAAAGCTTTGCGGGTCGCGGATGTCGACCACTGCGGCGCCCTGTTGACGCAGCAGCTGGGCTTCGGACGGGGGGATACGTGTGAACTCGCTCATGGATGCACCTCACTGCAGTTACAGCGGTGACGTTCACCGCTATCGACATTCAATAGGGTTAAGGCGCCACCCCACACGCATCCGGTGTCCAGGGCGAACAGACCGGGTTCCTCGCAGCGACCTTCCAGTGCCGCCCAGTGGCCGAAGATGATCTTCTGCCCGCGGGTCTTGCGCTGTTTGTGGCTGAACCAGGGCGCATAACCGGGCGGCGCGCTGCCGGCGCCTTCCTTGCTTTTCAGGTCCAGGGTGCCATCTGCCGTGCAGAAGCGCATGCGCGTGAAGTAGTTGGTGATCACCCGCAGGCGGGTCACGCCGTGCAGATCCTTGTCCCACTTGGCGGGCTCGTTGCCATACATGCCATCGAGGAACAGCGGAAAGCGGGCGTCGTCGAGCAGGGCTTCCTCAACCTCGGCCGCGCGCCTGAGGGCTTTCTGAACTGACCATTGCGGCGGGATGCCGGCATGCACCAGGACGATGTCGCGCTCGGCGTCATAATGCATCAGCTTCTGGCGGCGCAACCAGTCGAGCAGGTCGGCGCGATCCGCTGCGTCGAGAATCTCCTGCAGGGTGTCGCTCTTCTTCAGTCGTTCGATATTGCACGCGACAGCCAGCAGGTGCAGGTCATGGTTGCCCAGTACGCAGGTCAGCGCCTCGCGCATCTGATAGAGGAAGCGCAAGGTGGCGAGCGATTCCGGGCCGCGGTTGACCAGGTCGCCGACCAGCCACAGGCGATCTATGGCGGGGTCGAATGCGACCCGCTGCAGCAGGCATTGCAGGGGTTTCAGGCAGCCTTGCAGGTCGCCGACGGCATACGTCGCCATCAGTGCAGCGAGCCTGGTACCGCCAGGCGGAACGGTGCGATAAGGGCATCGAACTGCTTGCCGTCTTCGGCGAGCATCTGGTAACTGCCCTGCATGGTGCCGACGCGGCTGGTCATGACGGTGCCGCTGCTGTATGTGTGGCTCTCTCCGGCCGCGATCAGCGGTTGTTGGCCGACCACGCCAGCGCCACGCACCTCCTGCACATGGCCGTCGCCATCGGTGATGAGCCAGTGGCGTGACAACAGTTTGGCCGGCAACTGCCCGTGGTTGACGATGGTCACGTTGTAGGCGAAAGCGAAGCGATTCTGCTCCGGCTGTGACTGTTCCGGCAGATAGCGGGTGGTGACGCTGACGTCGACCTGGTAACGGGGATCTGACATGTACAAAACCTGCTTGATAACTGCTGCTCTGGAAATTGCGGCGTTGCGAATGGGCCGGGACATAGTGTCTCGAAAGGCTCATTCACACCTCGTAAGCTCGTCTCGAGCATCCTTCGCAGTCGTTGCGATGAGCCAGTTTAACTGGCTCAAACAGCGTTGGGTTGTTCGGCCAGCCGATCGGCCAGGCGTACAAAGGCCGCCAGATCCAGCTGTTCGGGGCGCAGGCTGCCATCGACGCCAGCCGCTTCAATTTCCTCTGCGGTCAACAGGGCCTTGAGCGTGTTGCGCAGGGTCTTGCGACGCTGGTTGAAGGCCTCGCGCACGACGTTCTCGAGCAGGCGGTGGTCCTTGGCCGGGTGGGGCAGCACTTCATGCGGCACCAGGCGGACGATCGCCGAGTCGACCTTGGGCGGCGGATTGAATGCGCCGGGGCCGACATTGAACAGGTGCTCCACCCGGCAGTGGTACTGCACCATGATCGACAGCCGGCCCCAGTCCTTGCCGCCCGGGCCTGCAGCCAGGCGCTCGACCACTTCCTTCTGCAGCATGAAGTGCATGTCGCGGATCAGTGCGGCGTTGTTCAGCAAGTGGAAGATCAGCGGGGTGGAGATGTTGTACGGCAGGTTGCCGACCACGCGCAGGCTATGCGGGGCAGGGTTTAGGCTGCTGAAATCGAACTTCAGGGCGTCGCCCTGATGCAGCTGGAAGCGCGGTTCGGCGGCAAACTTGTGATTGAGGATCGGGATCAGGTCGCGATCCAGTTCGATCACGTCGAGTTGTGCGCCGCTGTCGAGCAGGCCTTCGGTGAGGGCGCCCTGGCCCGGGCCGATTTCCAGCATGCGCTCGCCTTCACGGGCATGGATGGCGCGCAGGATGCGGTGGATGACCCCGGCGTCGTGCAGGAAGTTCTGGCCGAAGCGCTTGCGCGCGCGGTGTTGGGGGTGTTCGGACATGGAGCAGCTCCAAGCCTCAAGCTGCAAGCGTCATGCAAGCGCCCAAAGCAGCAAGGCAAAGGGGCGCAGCTTACCAGTTGCGGGCGCACTCGGCACCCTGATTGGCCCGGTCAGTCCTGGCTGGCTGCCATCTGGTAGGCGGTTTCCAGGGCGACCTGCAGGCTACCGCTATCGATCCTGCCGCTGCCGGCCAGGTCCAGCGCCGTGCCGTGGTCGACCGAGGTGCGGATGATCGGCAGGCCCAGGGTGATATTGACTGCGGCGCCGAATCCCTTGAATTTGAGTACCGGCAGACCCTGGTCGTGGTACATCGCCAACACGGCGTCGCAGTGGTCGAGGTGCTTGGGCGTGAACAGGGTATCGGCCGGCAGCGGGCCAATCAGGTCGATGCCTTCGCCGCGCAGGCGTTCGAGGGTCGGTTCGATCACCTCGATCTCCTCGCGCCCAAGGTGGCCGCCTTCGCCGGCATGCGGGTTGAGGCCGCAGACCAGAATGCGCGGCCGGGCGATGGCGAATTTAGTGCGCAGGTCATGGTCGAGGATGCGGGTGACCCGGATCAGGCGTTCGGCGGTGATGGCCGCGGCGACATCCTTGAGCGGCAGGTGGGTGGTCACCAGGGCCACGCGCAGGCCGTGGGTGGCGAGCATCATCACCACCTGCTCGGTGTGGGTCAGTTCGGCGAGAAATTCGGTGTGCCCGGAGAAGGGGATGCCGGCCTGGTTGATCACGCCCTTGTGCACCGGCGCGGTGATCATGCCGACGAAATGTCCGTCGACGCAGCCCTGGCCGGCGCGGGTCAGGGTTGCCAATACATAAGCGGCATTGGCCGGATTCAATTGGCCGGGCACTACGGGTGCCGACAGCGCCGTGTCCCAGACAAACAGGCTACCAGCTGGCGCGGGGGCGCTCGGCCAGTTGCCGGGGCCGGCCTCTATCAGCTGAATGTCGAGGTTAAGGCAGTGGGCGCGCTCGGCGAGCAGTTCGCGGCTGGCGATGGCGATCAATGCATGGGGTTGCGCCTGGCGAGCGAGCAACAGGCACAGGTCGGGGCCGATGCCTGCCGGCTCGCCAGGGGTCAGTGCGAAGAGGTGCTTTGCAGTCATGGGCAGGTTCTCGGTTGTGCCGGTTGGCTGGGCATCGAGGTGGACAATCAGCGCTATGTTACGCCGTGCTCGCTGCAGAACGGAAAAAGCCCGGTGCTGCGAGGGGCAGGCGCCGGGCTTTGATCTGATCCGCTATGTCTTACAGCTTGATTTCGACGTAGGCCTCGTCGCGGATCTGCCGCAGCCAGGCTTGCAGTTCTTCGTCGTACTTGCGGTTGCGCAGCACGGTCAAGGCCTGTTGCTCGCGGAACTGCGCGCTGCCATCGGTGGCGCGGCGACCCACTACCTGCAGCACATGCCAGCCGTATGGGCTCTTGAACGGCTTGGACAGTTCGCCGCTGGCGGTGTTGTTCATCACCTCGCGGAACTCCGGCACCAGCACGCTGGGGTCGATCCAATCGAGGCTGCCACCGTTGAGCGCCGAGCCCGGGTCTTCCGAGAAGCTCTTCGCCAACTCACTGAAGTCTTCGCCGGCCAGGAGGCGCTCATGCAGGCGTTCGACCAGGCGTTTGGTTTCGGCTTCGCTGCGAATCTCGCTGGGCTTGATCAGGATGTGCCGAACATTGACTTCATCGCGCAGCTGGGTGGCGCCGCCACGTTTTTCCAGCAGCTTGAGCATGATGAAGCCGCCAGGGGTGCGCATGGGCTCGGTGACATCGCCGACCGACATCGCGCCAATCATGGCGTCAAATGGCGGTGGCAGTTGCGCCGCCTTGCGCCAGCCCATATCGCCGCCTTCAAGAGCGGTCTCGCTGGCCGAGTGGGCCACTGCCATCTGGGCGAAGTCGGCGCCATCGCGAAGCTGCTGGTGCAGTTCCCGTACCTGGCGCTCAGCTGCCTGAATGGCTTGCGGGGATGCCCCGTCGGACAGCGGGATGAGGATGTTGGCCAGGCGGAACTCTTCCGAGAGCTGCATTTTGCCGAGGTCGGACGCGAGGAAGTTCTGCACTTCCTGATCGGTGACCTGGATGCGCTCGGCCACGCGGCGTTGACGCACGCGGCTGATGATCATTTCGCGGCGTACCTGGTCGCGGGCGTCGTCATAGGACAAGCCGTCCCGCTCAAGCGCGGCGCGGAACTGCTCCAGGCTCATGCTGTTGCGTTGGGCAATGCTGGCCAGTGCCTGGTTGAGTTCCTCATCGGTGATGCGAATGCCGGAGCGGTCGCCTATCTGCAGCTGGATGTTCTCGATGATCAGACGCTCGAGCACTTGCTGACTGAGGACGCCCTCGGGCGGTAGTTCTGCACCGCGTTTAGCGATGGTTTGCTGCACTTCGCGCACCCGCGCGTCGAGCTGGCTCTGCATGATCACGTCATTGTCGACAATGGCCACAACACGGTTGAGGGGTTGTACCTCGGCTTGCGCCGCGGCACCCAGTAACAGTGCGCCCAGCAGCAGCGGGCGCACGCAATCAGAAAGCTTGATCTTCACGTTCACGATAACCTTGAATGCCTTGATCGAGGAAAGTCTCAACCTTGTTGCCTGTCACGCCACCCAAGCCTTTGAGGACGATTTGCAGGAAAATGCCACGGTCTGGCTGATCATTCTGCGACGGACTCAAGCTGACTTCGTCATAGTCGATCCAGTAGCGATTGATCAGGCGCAGCTTCCAGCAGCAGCTGTCATATTCAAACCCGCCGAAGGCTTCGAGGGTGCGATCACGGCTGTAATCGTACTGCCAGCGGGAGATCACGCTCCATTGCGGGACGATTGGCCAGATCACCGAGAAATCATGCTGGCTGACTTTGTAGTAGTCCTTGATGAAGTTGGCGCTGCCTGGAGTGCCATAGTCGCCACCGCCAACCACCCAGTTACCACTGGCTTGGTCATAGCGCACGGTGTCGTTGCGGTAGCGGTACCCGGCATTGACCACCTTGTTCGGGTTGTCTTCCGGCTGGTAGTGGAACATCGCGCTGCCCGAACGGGTGCTGCGGGTGTCCGGGTCCCAGTTGAAGTCCGACGAGAAGCGCCAGTCGCGGTTGAAGCGATACAGGTACTCCAGGGCATAGGGCGATTGCGAGGTCTGTGCGTCCGTGCGAGTGCGGTAGTCGATGCCCGGCATCTGCACCTGGCGGTCTTCGAAGTAGAAGGCCTGGCCGATGCTGAAGCGCTGACGCTCGAAACCGTTTGGCTCGATCCAGCGGTTGGTCAGGCCCAGCGACAGCTTGTTCTCGTCGCCGATACGGTCCTTGCCGGAGAAACGGTTTTCGCGGAACAGCGACGAATAACTGAAGTTGCTCTCGCCGGTGTCGAAGACCGGGATATCGGTCTGGTCTTCCTCGGGGACATAGAGGTAGAACAGCCGTGGTTCCAGGGTCTGGCGATAGGACTTGCCGAACAAGGTTGTGTCGCGGTCGAAGTACAGGCCGCTGTCGACGCTGGCGATGGGCACGCCGCGCTCCTGGCTGCTGTTGAACTCCTGTTCGGCGAGCAGGCTGGACTTGCCCTGCTGATCGAGGCTCAGGTCGTAATTGGTCTGCAGGTACTTGATCTTCGGCGTCAGGAAACCCCAGCTCCAGGTCAGCGGCAGGCTGACGGCCGGCTCCAGGTGCAGGCGCGTGCCATTGGCGCGGGCCAGGCCGCGTAGATTGCTGTCATACCAAGGTTGTTCGGCGACACCCTCTTCGTTGATGAAGCTGCCGCTGCGCAGGTCGCGGTCGAAACGCACCAGTTCACTGCCGTAGCTGATATTCAGGCCACCCGGCTGGAACGGCAGGGCACCATCGAGGGTGATCTGCGGCAGGCGGTTGTACGGCGTGATATCGGTGATATTGGCCAGTTCATAGGCGTGCGCATTGAGGCGCGCGGTATAGCTGCCGCCACGATAGGTCAGGGTGCCGCGCTGGTTGACGTAGGTGGTGGAGTCAATGCCGAGATCGGTGTCCAGATCCTGGAAGTAATAGGGATCGCTGATGTCGGTGTAGTCGACTTCGGCCAGCAGGCGCGAGTTGAGGCCGCCCTTGTGCTGCCAGCTATAGAGCCAGCGCTGATCTTCGTAGTCCGACTGCAGTTTGCGGTCGTCGTTGCTGTCGTCGAGGTAAGCCGCGCCAAACTGGCCTTCGCTGCTCTTGGTCAGGTAGCGACCTTCGCCTTCGATGAGCAGACCGCGGTCACTCATGTAGGTCGGATAGAGCGTGGCGTCGTAGTTCGGCGCCAGGTTGAAGTAGTAGGGCGTCTGCAGCGTCATGCCGTTATCGCTGGAGCTGCTGATGCTCGGCGGCAGGAAGCCGGATTGACGGCGGTCGTCGATCGGGAAGTAGATGTAGGGGGTGTAGAAAACCGGGAAATCCTTCACCCGCAGGGTCACGTTGGTCGCAGTACCGAAGCCGGTGGCCGGGTTCAGGGTGACGTTGTTGCCCTTCAGGTGCCAGGTGTTGCTGCCCGGTTCACAGGTGGTATAGGTGCCGTCTTTCAGGCGAATAACCGCGGTTTCTTCACGCTTGGCGTAGAGCGCGCTGCCACGTACATGGCTTTTGTGCAGTACATACTCGGCGTTCTCGACCTTGGCTTCGCCGTTGTCGAGTTGCAGTTCGGCACGATCACCAACGACCAGAATGCCCTGGTCGCGCAGGCGCACGTTGCCGATCAGTTCGCCGCGGTTCTCGGCCTGACGCAGGCTGGCTTCGTCGGCCTCGACCTGCATGCCGGCCTGGCGCAGCACGACATCGCCGGCCAGGGTGGCAACCTGTTGTTCCTGCTCATAGCGCGAGGCTTTGGCGGTAATGAACATTGGCGCTTCATTCATCGGCGTCTGGTCGTTCATCCCCGGCCTGCTCGGCTCGACGTAGCCGCCCGCGCAGTAGGGGCCGACTTCCGCCAGTTGCGCTTCGTTCAGCTTCTCGCGGGGCACCCAGTCGAGATGGCTGTAGTCGGCGCTGCGCGTAGCCAGGGCTTTGCCGCCGCTCTCCGTGACCAAGGTGGCGCGGGAGGCTCGACTTGCGTCAGAACTGTCCTGGCGCTGGGCCGTGGTCGCAACTCTCGGCTCGGGTCGCTCCGGCACGGCGGCGCTACTGGTTTTCGGGGCGCAGGCCCAGCCTCCGGTAGCGGATGCCTGGCAGTCGTACTGCTCGGCAGCAACAGCGAATTGACTGGCCAGTGGCTGCAAGGCCAAAAGGCTGCCAGTTACCAGAAGAGGGAATTTTTTGCGGAACCTAGGGTATTTTACTGCCATCTTGTTTTCCGGGCTTCCTGCGGGCATTGGGCCCAGAGGCCGCACGCCTCTCGATGGGCTGAAAAAGATGCTGGATAATAAAGCATGACCCGCGCAACGGCTAGCGCCGTCGGAGACCCTTGTAATGCCTGATGAAGATATACGCCTGCAGCTCCTTAATCGTTGGCTCGACCAGCAACTGCCAGCCTTGTTCGCCGCCCGCGGTTGGGGGGAGGTGCCGCTCGGCACGCTGACGCCCGCCAGCAGTGATGCCAGTTTCCGCCGATATTTCCGTTGGCAGGGCGATGGCCGCACTCTGATTCTGATGGATGCGCCACCGCCTCAGGAGGACTGCCGTCCCTTCGTCAAGGTCGCCGAACGGCTGGGCGAGGCTGGGGTCAATGTGCCGCAGATCCTCGCCCAAGACCTGGAGCGCGGATTTCTCCTGCTCAGCGATCTGGGGCGGCAGACCTACCTGGAGGTGATCGATGCCCAGAACGCCGATCAACTGTTCGACGATGCAGTGCAGGCCTTGCTGGCCTTTCAACGGCTGCCGATGGATGCGCCGCTGCCCAGTTATGACGATGCCTTGCTGCGCCGCGAGCTGCAGCTTTTTCCCGAGTGGTATGTAAAGCGTCACCTGGGCGTCGAGCTGAGCGAGGCGCAGCAGGCTGCCTGGCAGCGTATCTGTGCGCTGCTGATCGACAGTGCTCTGGCCCAGCCCAAGGTGCTGGTGCACCGCGACTACATGCCTCGCAACCTGATGCTCAGCACGCCGAACCCGGGGGTGCTGGACTTTCAGGACGCGGTCTACGGTCCGGTAACCTATGACGTCACCTGCCTGTTCAAGGATGCCTTTCTCAGTTGGCCCGAGGCGCGGGTGCGCGACTGGCTCGAGGGCTACTGGCAGCAGGCCAAGGCGGCAGGGATTGCGGTGCAGGCCGAGCTGGACGAGTTTCTCCGTGCCAGCGACCTGATGGGTGTGCAGCGTCATCTCAAGGTGATCGGCATCTTCGCGCGGATTTGTCACCGTGATGGCAAACCCAGGTACCTGGACGATGTCCCGCGTTTCTTCACTTACATAGAAGCCGTGCTGGCGCGCCGTCCGGAACTGTCCGAGCTGGCGGAGCTGTTCGCCAGCCTGCCCCAGGCCACCGCGGTGCCGGCATGAAGGCGATGATCCTGGCGGCCGGCAAGGGCGAGCGCCTGCGGCCCTTGACCCTGCATACGCCCAAGCCGCTGGTGCAGGCCGCCGGCGTGCCCTTGATCGAGTACCACGTGCGCGCCCTGGCCGCCGCCGGGTTCCGCGAGTTGGTGATCAACCACGCCTGGCTCGGTCAGCAGATTGAGGATTACCTCGGCGATGGTGCGGCCTTTGGCCTGAGCATCGTCTATTCGGCCGAAGGCGAACCGCTGGAAACCGGTGGTGGGATTTTTCGCGCCCTGCCGCTGCTGGGTGATCAGCCCTTTGCGCTGATCAACGGCGACATCTTCACCGACTACCCCTTTGCCCAGTTGCGTCGACCCTTGTCGGGGTTGGCTCATCTGGTGCTGGTGGATAATCCGCCGCATCATCGCTCTGGTGATTTTGCCTTGTGCGCCGAGCGCGTCGGCGAGGCGCACGCCGAGCAACCGAGTCTGACCTACAGTGGTATCGCCGTGCTGGCGCCGGCCTTGTTTGCCGGCTGCCAGCCGGGTCCTTTCAAGCTGGCCCCGCTGTTGCGCCGCGCCATGAGCGAAGGCTTGCTGAGCGGCGAGCGCTTCGCCGGTCGTTGGGTCGATGTCGGCACCCATGAGCGCTTGGCCGAAGTCGAGCGTTTGCTCGCCGTGGGGCACTGAGATGCTCTGGCCGGCGACGCTGCTGGGTGCCGTTGGCGGCGCGGCGCTGGCCAGCATTCCCGGCGCCTTGCTCGGTGGGCTGCTCGGCCAGGTTGTGGATCGGCGCTTGCGTTTGCACAGTTGGGCGGCGTTGCGCGAGCGGCTGGGCGGCAAGCCGTATCCGGGGGACGAGGAGGTGTTGTTTGTCCTGCTCGGTCGCCTGGCCAAGTGCGATGGCCGTGTGCTGCAGGCGCATATCCTCCAGGCGCGCGCCGAGATGCAGCGCCTGGGCCTGGATGCCGCGGGTCAGCAGCGGGCGGTCGCGGCCTTCGCGCGCGGCAAGATCGGCCGCGAAGGCCTGCGCGCGCCCTTGCGCCGCCAGCGCGTACAGGCCGAAGCCCTGTTGCGTGCATGTTGGCGCATGGCTTGGGTGGACGGGCGGGTCAGCCAGACCGAGCGCGAGTTGATTCTGCTGTGGGGCAAGTGGCTGGGCGTGTCGATGGCGACCCAGCAAGTGCTGAGCGCGGCCTATGCGCCGAAGCAGGGGCCGGTGGCTGCCACGGGCGGTAGCTATCAGCAGGCACTACGTCTGCTCGGGGTGAGCGCCGATAGCGAGCCGGCGCAGATCAAGCGCGCCTACCGGAGGCTGTTGAGTCGCCACCACCCGGACAAGCTTGCCGGCAGCGGGGTATCGCCCGAGCGGCTGCGCGAGGCCACGGAAAAGACCCGTGAACTGCACCAGGCCTACGGGCTGGTTCGCCAGCGGCGCGGTTTTCGCTAGCAGGCTGTTCAACCTGCCGGCAGTTGCAGCGTCAGCCAGCCGCGCAGCCGGCGGTACAGCTGTTCCTGTTCGACTTCGGGGTTGCCCGGCAAGGCCTTGAGTGCCACCTGGGTATAGGCCGGATGTTTCTGGCGTTTGCTGGCCTGGGCGCGTTCGGTGGCCGCACTGCGCTCGAGTGGCCGATCCTTGTAGTAGAAGTCGCCGGTGGCCAGCTTGAGGCTGGCTTGCAGCTCTTCCAGCCCGGGGCTGGCATCGGCTGCCGGCTTGACGTCCACCAGCAGCAGGCCGCGCACGTCGGCGGGTTGTTCCTCGCTGAGATAGCGCATGCTCCAGTAGCCGCCACTGCCATGACCGAGCAGGACGATCTGTTTGGCCTGCTGCTGGCGGGCCAGTTCCAGGGCCGCGGCGATGCGCTGCTTGATACGTCGGGCGTGACGTTCGCTGGCGTCTTCCTTGGGCTGGTCAGCCTGGCCATCCGGATCGGGTTGCGCAGTGTCGGTGGCTGGCGGCAACTCTTCAGCCTCGGCGTCGAGCGGTGGCCCATCGGTCGCCATAGCTGCGCTTGTGGCCTGGAGGGCTAGTGGTGGGTCGTTCTGCGGATCGGGCAGGCTCAGGGTCAGGCTGTGCCAGCCGGCATCCGGCAGCTTGCGGCGCAGCGGGCCAATTACTTTGGGCCAATCGGCGCTTTCGCCATCGCCCGCCACCAGCACCACCACGCCATGAGCCTCGGCGGTATTGGCAGGTAGCCACAGGGCCAGGAAGGTCTCATCCCCGGCGTGCAGCTGCTGCTGTTCCTGATCGGGTAGCTGGCGGATCAGCGCGCTGGCGGCAGCCGCACTGCGTTCGGCTGGTGGCAGGCGGCTCAGGTCTGTCGCGGGCGGCTCGGCCGCTACGCCCTGCTCGCCACCGGCCGCGTCCGTCGTACTGGCCTCTGCGGCCTGCAACGGTGAGCCGAGCGGCAGTACCAGGCTCAGGCTCAGGGCTGCCAGCAGGGGGCGGATGGCGCAGGGCATGGACGACTCCAGGGGGCAGTTTGAGCGCCCCAGCCTACTGCTTGTGCGGCGTTTTGTCAGTGCCAACCCTTGGCGAGGCGGGCCTCGACTGGAGTAAGGTATCACCCTTGTGAAAAGACTCCTGCCAGTGGCGGCTGCCTCGCGACGGCGTTCGAGCTTCTCACTCCCTCGGAATATTATTCCGCTGCCCTGGCAGAGTAATTTTGGCAATGAGTACTATGTGGTCGCGCATCCTCTTTCTGCTCCTGCTGTGGCCGTTTTTTGCCTGGGCTGAAAGCGCGGTGCTGCCCCTGCGGCCGCTCTTCACGGCCGAGCAGCAGGCCTGGCTCGCCGAGCATCGGCAGTTGCGCGTGGGCCTGCTCATGCAGGCGCCCTGGGCCTTGTACGATCGCCGTCTGCAGCGACTTTCCGGGGCCAACGTCGAGCTGATGAGCCGTGTGCTGCAGGGCATGGGCGTGCAGCCGCTATGGTTGCGCTACGCCGACCAAGGCGAGCTGGATAGCGCGCTGCGCCGTGGCGAGGTCGACCTCGCGCCGGGACTGCAGCAGACCCCACACGGGCTGCGCCTATGGCTCTATTCCACGCCCTACATGCGGGTGCCGCATCTGGTGGTGAGTGAGCAGCGCGGCATCAGCGCAGTCGACCTCGACCGCCTGGCATACGATGAGCTGGTCGCGGTGCGCGAACCGAGCCCGGTGTTCGAGTACCTGTACAAGACCCACAACAATCTGCAGCTGCAGGGGGTGAGTTCGGAGCGCGTGGGCCTGTTGCGCCTGTTGCGCCAGGAGGTCAGCTACGCGGTGGTCGACGAGGCGCGGCTGAGTCTGCTGCTGCGCGAGCCGCAGTTCGCGGCCCTGAGCATCGTCGGCGATATCGGTCTGCCGCAGCTGCTGCGCATCGCCAGTCGGCGCGACCAGCCGCTGCTGGCGGAAATCGTCGAGCGGACCCTGGAGGCCATGCCCGGACGCGAGATCGAGCATCTGCGTGAGCGCTGGCTGCCGTTGAAATACCCGCAGATTGGCGAATCGCTGGCCTTCTGGCGGGGCCTCGCGCTGCTCCTGCTGTTGGCCTTGCTTAGCGCCGCGGCCATCATCCTGCACCTGCGCCAGCAGCGCCGCGGCCTGGAGCGTCAGCTGCTCGGCGTGCGCCAGGAATTGACTCAGCGCGAGGTGGCCGAGCAGGCCCTGCGCCTCAGCCAGTTCTCCATCGACCACAGCACCGTGGGCATACTCTGGGTCAATTGGGACAGCCATGTGCGTTACGCCAACCGCGCCGCCGAGGACATGCTCGGCTATGCCAGCGGGGCGCTGGTGGAGCGGCCGTTACAAGCCCTGGAGCCGAGCCTGGATATGGACCGCTGGCTGAGCCTGTGGAAGTTGGCGCGCAGCAGTGGCGAGGCCTTGCCAGCATTCGAGACCGAGTGCCTGTGCGCCGATGGCAGTGGCTTGCCGGTGGACGTGTCGCTGAGCTTCCTGCGCTTCGACCGGGCGGAATACCTGGTGGTGTTCCTTGCCGATGTCACCGAACGCCGCCGCGCCCGCGCCGCCCTGCAGGAGAGCGAGGCGCGACTCAAGGGCATCGCCGGCAATGTGCCCGGGCTGGTGTTTCGCCTGGAGCGCGCCGCCATCGAGCAGGCGGTGGTGTTCGCCTACATCAGCGAGGGCAGCGTCGAACTGGTCGGTTATCCGGCCGTCGAGTTGCAGCGCGCCGACCGCGGGATTCGCAGCCTGGTGCATCCCGATGATCAGGCCAGCTACCGGCGCAGCCAGGACGCGGCCCTGGCCGGCGACAGCGACTGGCAGTGGCAGGGGCGCATTGTCACCCGCGCCGGTCAGCTGCGTTGGGCCGATATCAAGGCCACCGCGCGGCGCCTGGGCGAGGGCCGGGTGGTGTGGGACGGGATCGTCTGGGACATCACCGAGAACAAGCAGGTGGAGCTGGCGCTGGGCGAGTCGCGGGCCCGCCTGCGTGAGCTGTCGGCCCATCTGGAAAGCGTGCGCGAGGAGGAAAAGGCGCGCATCGCCCGCGAAGTGCACGACGAGTTGGGCCAGGTGCTCACCGTGCTCAAGCTGGAAACCGCCATGTGCGAACTGGTCTGCTCCGGCCAGATGCCGGAGCTGGATCGGCACCTGCAGAATATGAAGCGCCTGATCGCCCAGCTGTTTCAGCTGGTGCGCGATGTGGCCACCGCCCTGCGCCCGCCCATTCTCGATGCCGGCATCGCCTCGGCCATCGAGTGGCAGGTACGCCGCTTCGAGGCGCGTACCCAGATCCCTTGCATGATCGAGGTGCCGGAGAACCTGCCGAAACTCAGCGATGCCAAGGCCATCGGCCTGTTTCGCATTCTCCAGGAGGCGCTGACCAACATCATGCGCCACGCCGGCGCGCACAGCGTCCGGGTGAGCCTGCGCCTGGAGGACGGCGAGCTGTGCCTGTGCGTCAGCGACGACGGCAAAGGCTTTGCGCCCGAGCCGCGCAAGCCGGGGCAGTCGTTCGGCCTGGTCGGCATGCAGGAGCGGGTATTGATGCTCGGTGGCCAGTTGCAGATTGACAGCCAGCCCGGCGAAGGCACTACGCTGTGCGCACGAGTGGCGGTGACCGAGGAGGAAGTGGCGTGATTCGGGTAATGGTGGCTGAGGACCACGCCATAGTGCGTGAGGGCATCAAGCAGTTGATCGGCATGGCCCGCGACCTCGAGGTGGTGGGCGAGGCCGGCAATGGCGAGCAGTTGCTCGAGTGTCTGCGCAAGACCGCCTGCGACGTGGTGCTGCTGGATATCAGCATGCCCGGGGTCAACGGCCTGGAAGCAATTCCACGGATCCGCGCGCTGGCCGGTGGACCGGCGATCCTGGTGCTGTCGATGCACAACGAAACGCAGATGGCGGCCCGTGCGCTCAAGGTTGGCGCCGCCGGTTATGCGACCAAGGACAGCGACCCGGCCCTGCTGATCACGGCCATCCGCAAAGTGGCCGCTGGTGGCCGCTACATCGATCCCGACCTGGCCGACCGCATGGTCTTCGAGGTCGGCCTGACCGATTCGCGACCGCCCCATGCCCAGCTTTCCGAGCGCGAATTCTCGGTGTTCGAGCGCCTGGTGCGCGGCGAAGGGGTCAACGACATCGCCCTGCATCTGGCGATCAGCAACAAGACCGTGAGTACCCACAAGGCGCGCCTGATGCAGAAGCTCGGGGTGCACTCGATGGCCGATCTGGTGCGCTATGCCATGGAGCATCGCCTGGTGTGAGAGGGTGTTTGCTAATTACTGCGCTCGACCTCTGAGTCGGCGTGCCGCGCATCCGCAGCCTGGCGGATGACCTTGGTCTTGTAGGGCAATGCCTACACCAAACTCTCCGTTGATCTGATGCCAGGTCGTCATCCTGCCCGATTTTTTCAGTACCGCGCTGCACCTAGTCTGTACCCAACGACGTACAGACAACAACAAAGGGTGCGGTGATGTCCGAGTCTCAGGCAAACGATGTGTTGGTGAGCTTTCGCGGTGTGCAGAAGAGCTATGACGGCGAGAATCTGATCGTCAAGGATCTCAATCTGGACATCCGCAAGGGTGAGTTCCTGACCCTGCTCGGCCCATCGGGTTCAGGCAAAACCACCAGTTTGATGATGCTGGCCGGGTTCGAAACCCCCACCGCCGGGGAAATCCTCCTCGGCGGCCGCTCGCTGACCAAGCTGCCACCGCACAAGCGCGACATCGGCATGGTGTTCCAGAACTACGCCTTGTTCCCGCACATGACGGTGGCCGAGAACCTGGCCTTTCCGCTGACCGTGCGCGGCTTGTCGCGCACCGACATCAGCGAGCGGGTCAAGAAGGCGCTGTCGATGGTGCAACTGGACAGCTTCCGCAATCGTTACCCCGGCCAGCTTTCCGGTGGCCAGCAGCAGCGTGTGGCCCTGGCCCGCGCCCTGGTGTTCGAACCGCAACTGGTGCTGATGGACGAACCCCTGGGCGCCCTCGACAAGCAGCTGCGCGAACACATGCAGATGGAGATCAAGCACCTGCATCAGCGTCTGGGCGTGACCGTGGTCTATGTGACCCACGACCAGGGCGAGGCGCTGACCATGTCCGACCGGGTGGCGGTGTTCCATCAGGGCGAGATCCAGCAGATTGCCGAGCCGCGCACCCTCTATGAGCAGCCGAGCAATACCTTCGTCGCCAACTTCATCGGCGAGAACAACCGCCTCAGCGGTCACCTGATCAGCCGCGATGGCGAGCGCTGTGTGGTCGGCCTGGCCCGCGGCGAGCGGATCGAAGCGCTAGCGGTCAACGTCGGTCAGCCTGGCGAGCCGGTGACCCTGTCGGTGCGGCCCGAGCGGATTCGCCTGAACGGCCACAGCGAGGCCTGCCCGAACCGCTTCTCCGGGCGCGTCGCCGAGTTCATCTATCTGGGCGATCACGTGCGCATTCGCATGGAGGTCTGCGGCAAAACCGATTTCTACATCAAACAACCGGTGGCCGAGCTGGATAACGCCCTGGTGGTTGGCGATCTGGTGCCGCTCGGCTGGCATGTCGAGCACGTCCGCGCCCTCGACCCGCAGCAGCCAGACTGAAGCTGCCCTGACAGTGCTTCATCCTTACCCATGTGACACAGCGGAGATAACAACAATGTCGATATCCCTGAAGTTTGCGGCCCTGGCCGCTGGGGTGGCCCTTGCAGTTCCGGCAATGGCTGCCGATCTGACTGCGATTTCATTCGGTGGCGCGAGCAAGGAAGCGCAGGTCAAGGCCTTCTACGAACCCTTCGAGAAAAGCACCGGCAACAAGATCCTGGCCGGCCAGTACAACGGCGAGATGGCCAAGGTCAAGGCCATGGTCGACACCAACAGCGTGAACTGGAACCTGCTTGAAGTGGAATCGCCCGAGCTGGCCCGCGGCTGTGACGAGGGTTTGTTCGAGCCGCTCGATCCGGCGCTGTTTGGCAACCCGGACGATTTCATCGACGGCGCTATCCAGCCATGTGGCGTGGGCTTCTTCGTCTGGTCGACGGTGCTCGCCTACAACGCCGACAAGCTCAGCGGCGCACCGACCGGTTGGGCCGATTTCTGGGATGTGAAGAAATTCCCCGGCAAGCGCGGCCTGCGCAAGGGCGCCAAGTACACCCTGGAGTTCGCCCTGATGGCTGACGGCGTGGCTCCTATCGAAGTCTACAAAGTGCTGGCGACCCGCGAGGGCGTCGACCGGGCCTTCCGCAAGCTCGATGAACTCAAGCCGCATATCCAGTGGTGGGAAGCCGGCGCCCAGCCGCCGCAGTACCTGGCCTCGGGCGACGTGGTCATGAGTTCGGCCTACAACGGTCGGATCGCCGCGGTGCAGGCCGAGAGCAACCTGCAGGTGGTGTGGAACGGAGGCATCTACGACTTCGATTCCTGGGCCATCCCGCGTGGCGCGAAGAATCAGGAAGAAGCCAAGCAGTTCATCGCCTTCGCGGTGCAAGCGGAGCCGCAGAAAGTCTTCGCCGAAAACATCGCCTACGGCCCGGCCAAGAAACAGGCCATCGACCTGCTGGCGCCCGAGCGCCTGAACGTGATGCCGACCACGCCTGAAAACATCAAGGATCAGGTAGCCATCGATGTGACCTTCTGGGCCGATTACGGCGAGCAGCTGGAACAGCGCTTCAATGCCTGGGCAGCGCGCAACTAAAGCCACCCTGGCCCCGGCCGCAGTGCCGGGGCCTTACCTGTTTTGCCTGTGTTTACCCGTCGCCTAGTGCGGCCGTTGCATGCGGAGTTTTCCATGGCCAGCGTAATGCCTGTCACCGACCTGCCCATCACCAGCCCCAGTCTCAAGCAGCGTCTGGCCCGCGCCGAACGCTTCAACCGGCTAAAGTCCAAGGCGCTGATCCTGCCCCTGCTGGTGTTTCTCCTGCTGACCTTCCTGGTGCCCATCGGCGCCCTGCTCTGGCGCAGTGTGGACAACCCGGAAGTGGTCGCCAGCCTGCCGCTTACCGTCGAGGCCATCGCCGAGTGGAACGGCAAGGCACTGCCGAGCGAGGCGGTGTATCGCGCCGTGACTCTGGATATCGTCGAGGCACGCAAGCAGCGCAGCCTGGGTGATCTGTCCAAGCGGCTGAACATGGAACTGGCCGGCTTTCGCAGCCTGATCAGCAGCACCGCCCGTGCGCTGCCCTTCGCCAGCGAACCGGCGTCCTACAAGGACGCCCTGGAAAGCCTGGACGAGCGTTGGGGTGACCCGGCCTATTGGCAGGTGATCCGGCGCAACAGTTCGAACGTTACCCCCTATTACCTGCTGGCGGCCCTCGACCATCGCATCGACGATCTCGGCGAGCTGGCCAGTGCCACCCCGGACCAGGCCATCTACCTGGACATTTTCGTGCGCACCTTCTGGATGAGCCTGGTGATCACCGCCATCTGCCTGGTGCTGGCCTACCCCCTGGCCTATCTGCTGGCCAACCTGCCGACCCGGCAGAGCAACCTGCTGATGATCCTGGTGCTGCTGCCGTTCTGGACCTCGATCCTGGTGCGGGTGGCGGCCTGGATCGTGCTGTTGCAGTCCGGTGGCCTGATCAATGGCGCGCTGCTGTCGCTGGGCATCATCGACGAACCGCTACAGCTGGTGTTCAACCGCAGCGGGGTGTACATCGCCATGGTGCATATCATGCTGCCGTTCATGATCCTGCCGATCTACAGCGTGATGAAGGGCATCTCGCCCACCTACATGCGCGCGGCGGTGTCGCTCGGTTGCCACCCCTTCGCCAGCTTCTGGCGGGTGTACTTCCCGCAGACCCTGGCCGGGGTCGGGGCGGGCTGCCTGCTGGTGTTCATCCTGTCGATCGGCTACTACATCACGCCGGCGCTGCTGGGCAGCCCGAGCGACCAGATGATCAGCTATTTCGTCGCCTTCTATACCAACAACACCATCAACTGGGGCATGGCCACGGCCCTTGGCGGCCTGTTGCTGGGCGCCACCCTGGTGCTTTACGTGGTGTACAGCTGGCTAGTCGGGGCCAGCAAGTTGCGGCTGGCCTAACTCAGCCCCAGGGCGGGAGAGGGCGCAGCCCTCCACCTATAGATTGATTGGAGAACCTTTATGCTCAGCCCTTATATGTCGCCCATTGAACGCATCTGGTACTACAGCCTGCGCAGCCTCTGCGGCCTGGTGCTGCTGTTTCTGATCCTGCCGGTGCTGGTGATCATTCCGCTGTCGTTCAACTCCGGCAGCTTTCTGGTCTACCCGCTGCAGGGCTTTTCCCTGCGCTGGTACGAGGACTTCTTCATGTCCGCCGACTGGATGCGTTCGCTGAAGAACAGCCTGATCATCGCCCCGGCCGCCACCGTGTTGGCCATGGTCTTCGGCACTCTGGCGGCCATTGGCCTGACCCGCGGCGAGTTCCGCGGCAAGGCGCTGGTGATGAGCCTGCTGATCTCGCCCATGGTGGTACCGGTGGTGATCGTCGGGGTGGCCAGCTACCTGTTCTTCGCCCCGCTGGGCCTGGGCAACAGCTACCTGTCGCTGATCGTGGTGCATGCGGTGTTGGGCGTGCCCTTCGTCATCATCACGGTGTCGGCCACCCTGCAGGGCTTCAACCAGAACCTGGTGCGTGCCGCTGCCAGCCTCGGCGCCTCGCCGCTGACGGCGTTTCGCCGGGTGACCCTGCCGCTGATCGCGCCGGGAGTGATCAGCGGCGCGCTATTCGCCTTTGCCACCTCCTTCGATGAGGTGGTGGTGACCCTGTTTCTCGCCGGCCCGGAGCAGGCCACCCTGCCGCGGCAGATGTTCAGCGGTATTCGCGAGAACCTGTCGCCGACTATTGCCGCCGCCGCGACCCTGCTGATCGGCTTTTCCATCCTGCTGCTGCTGACCCTGGAATGGCTACGCGGGCGCAGCGAGAAACTGCGTACCCAGCAACCCACCTGATCGCCAAGAACACAAGAGAGCCCGCATGAGCCTTGAGTTGAAGGACCCCAGCCTGCTGCGTCAGCAGGCCTATCTGAACGGCCAGTGGTGCGAAGCCGACAGCGGCGCGCGTACCGAGATCTTCAATCCGGCCAGCGCTGAAAAGATCGGCAGCGTGCCCAATATGGGCCGTGACGAAACCCGTCGCGCCATCGAGGCGGCGCAAGCCGCCCAGCCGGCCTGGCGCGCGCTGACCGCCAAGGAGCGCGCCAATCGTCTGCGCCAGTGGTTCAGCCTGATCATGGCCAACCAGGAAGACCTGGCGCGGATCATGACTGCCGAACAGGGCAAGCCGCTGGCCGAGGCCCGTGGCGAGATCGCCTACGCCGCCTCCTTTATCGAGTGGTTCGCCGAGGAAGCCAAGCGCGCCTACGGCGATGTGATCCCCGGCCATGCCGCGGACAAGCGCATCCTGGTGCAGAAGGAGCCGGTGGGCGTCACTGCCGCCATCACGCCGTGGAACTTCCCCAGCGCCATGATCACCCGCAAGGCTGGCCCGGCTCTGGCGGTAGGGTGCGCCATGGTCCTCAAGCCGGCGCCACAGACGCCGTTTTCGGCCCTGGCCCTGGCTGCTCTGGCCGAGCGCGCGGGTATTCCTGCCGGCTTGCTCAGCGTGATCCCGGCGGATGTTGCCAGCAGCCGCGAGGTCGGCGCCGAGCTGTGCGCGAACCCCATCGTGCGCAAGCTGTCGTTCACCGGTTCGACCGCAGTCGGCATCCAACTGATGCAGCAGTGCGCGCCGACCCTGAAGAAGCTGTCGCTGGAGCTGGGCGGCAACGCGCCTTTCATTGTCTTCGACGACGCCGACCTGGATGCGGCGGTGGAGGGCGCGATCATTTCCAAGTACCGCAACGCCGGGCAGACCTGCGTGTGCGCTAACCGCCTGTATGTGCAGGACGGCGTCTTTGAGGCCTTCGCCAGCAAATTGCAGGCGGCCGTGGCCAAACTCAAGGTCGGCAACGGCATGCTGGAGGGCATCACCACCGGGCCGCTGATCAACGCCGAGGCGGTGGCCAAGGTCGAGCGTCACCTGGCCGATGCCCTGGCCAGGGGGGCGACCCTGGTCGCCGGCGGCAACAGCCTGGGCGGCAACTTCTTCGAGCCGACCATCGTCACCGGCGTGACCGCCGAGATGGCCGTGGCGCGCGAGGAAACCTTCGGCCCGCTGGCGCCGCTGTTCCGTTTCAGCGACGAGGCCGAGGTGATCCGCCAGGCCAACGACACCGAATTCGGCCTGGCCGCCTACTTCTACGCCCGCGACCTGGGCCGGGTGTTCCGTGTGGCCGAGGCCCTGGAGTACGGCATGGTCGGCATCAATACCGGGGTGATCTCCACCGAAGTGGCGCCGTTCGGCGGCATGAAGTCTTCGGGTATGGGCCGTGAAGGCTCTAAATATGGCCTCGACGAATACCTGGAAATCAAATACCTCTGCCTGGGCATCTAACCCGGCGATGTAATCCCGCAGGGGCGCACGAGAACGTTGCGCCTTCTGCTTTTTATAGGGACATCCCTGTGCGCCGGGTGCGCTGCGGCAGTCGATCATCGAATACTGTCAGGCCGCCATCGGTGACACATCCTTGAACCACGCCGTATCGACCCGGCGAATGAGGACATTATGAGCAAGACCAACGAATCCCTGATGCAACGCCGCACCGCCGCCGTCCCTCGTGGCGTGGGCCAGATCCACCCGATCTTCGCCGACCGCGCTGAAAACGCCACGGTCATCGACGTCGAAGGCCGCGAGTTCATCGACTTCGCCGGCGGCATCGCCGTGCTCAACACCGGCCACCTCCACCCGAAAGTCATTGCCGCGGTGCAGCAGCAGCTGACCAAGCTGAGCCACACCTGCTTCCAGGTGCTGGCCTACGAGCCCTATGTCGAGCTGTGCGAGAAGATCAACGCCAAGGTGCCGGGCGACTTCGCCAAGAAGACCCTGCTGGTCACCACCGGCTCCGAAGCGGTGGAAAACGCGGTGAAGATCGCCCGCGCCGCCACCGGCCGTGCCGGGGTGATCGCCTTCACCGGCGGCTACCACGGCCGCACCATGATGACCCTGTCGCTGACCGGCAAGGTCAATCCCTATTCGGCCGGCATGGGCCTGATGCCCGGCGGCGTGTTCCGCGCCCAGTACCCCTGCGAACTGCACGGGGTCAGCACGGACGACGCCATCGCCAGCATCGAGCGGGTGTTCAAGAACGATGCCGAGCCGCGCGATATCGCCGCGATCATCATCGAGCCGGTGCAGGGCGAGGGCGGCTTCTATATCGCGCCGAAAGACTTCATGCAGCGCCTGCGCGCGCTCTGCGACCAGCACGGCATCCTGCTGATCGCCGACGAAGTGCAGACCGGCGCCGGCCGTACCGGCACCTTCTTCGCCATGGAGCAGATGGGCGTGGCCGCCGACCTGACCACCTTCGCCAAATCGATCGCCGGCGGTTTCCCGGTGGCGGGCGTGTGCGGCAAGGCCGAATACATGGACGCCATCGCCCCGGGTGGCCTGGGCGGCACCTACGCCGGCAGCCCGATCGCCTGCGCCGCGGCGCTGGCGGTGATGCAGGTGTTCGAGGAAGAACAGCTGCTGGAGCGCTGCAAGGCCGTCGGCGAGCGTCTGGTCACTGGCCTCAAGGCCATCCAGGCCAAACACAAGAGCATCGGCGAGGTGCGCGCCCTCGGTGCCATGATCGCCATGGAACTGTGCGAGAACGGCGATCTGCACCAGCCGAACGCCGCGCTGACCGGCCAGATCGTGGCCAAGGCGCGCGACAAGGGCTTGATCCTGCTGTCCTGCGGCACTTACGGCAACGTGCTGCGGGTGCTGGTGCCGCTGACCGCCGAAGACGAGTTGCTCGACAGGGGCCTGGCGATCATCGCGGAGTGCTTCGCCGAACTGGCTTGATCGAGCGTTAGCGGTATACACAAGACCTGCTGCGGCGGGTCTTGTGCGTGAGGGCGGCCGACTATCGTCCTAGCGGCAGGTCGTGATTCGCTCGGGTACAATGCGCGACTTTCGTGAATGCTCCTGAGGTGCGCCATGCAACCCTTCGCCATCGCCCCGTCGATTCTCTCCGCCGATTTCGCCCGCCTGGGCGAGGAAGTGGACAAGGTGCTCGCCGCGGGTGCCGACATCGTTCACTTCGATGTGATGGACAACCACTATGTGCCCAACCTGACCATTGGCCCGATGGTCTGCGCGGCGCTGCGCAAGTACGGCATCACCGCACCGATCGACGCGCACCTGATGGTCAAGCCGGTCGACCGCATCATCGGCGACTTCATCGAAGCCGGCGCCAGCTACATCACCTTCCATCCGGAAGCCAGCGAGCATGTCGACCGCTCCCTGCAGCTGATCAAGGCCGGCGGTTGCAAGGCCGGCCTGGTGTTCAACCCGGCTACCCCGCTGGAGGTGCTTAAGCACGTGCTGGACAAGGTCGACATGATTTTGCTGATGAGCGTCAACCCGGGTTTCGGCGGGCAGAAGTTCATCCCCGGCACCCTCGACAAGCTGCGCGAGGCGCGCGCGCTGATCGACGCCAGCGGTCGCGAGATTCGCCTGGAGATCGACGGCGGAGTCAATGTGCAGAACATCCGCGAGATCGCCGCCGCCGGTGCCGACACCTTCGTGGCCGGCTCGGCGATCTTCAGCCAGCCGGACTACAAAGGCGTGATCGATGCCATGCGTGCCGAGCTGGCCCAGGTGCGCGGGTGACCGCACTGCATGAGCTGTTTCAAGGCGAGTTGCCACGCCTGGTGATGTTCGACCTGGACGGCACCCTGGTCGATTCGGTGCCGGACCTGGCAGCGGCGGTGGACAAGAGCCTGCTCCAGCTCGGGCAGCCGGCGGCCGGGATCGGGCAGGTGCGCGACTGGGTCGGCAATGGTGCGCGGGTGCTGGTACGGCGCGCCCTGGCCGGCGGTCTGCAACATGAACATATCGACGATGCCTACGCCGAGCAGGCGCTCGAACTGTTCATGCAGGCCTATGCCGAGGGCCACGCCTTGACCCTGATTTACCCAGGCGTACGGGAAACCCTCGACTGGCTCCATGCACAACGGGTCGAGATGGCCATTATCACCAACAAGCCGGAGCGCTTCGTCGCGCCACTGCTGGATGACAAGGGCCTGGGCCGCTATTTCCGCTGGATCATCGGCGGCGACACCCTGCCCCAGCAGAAGCCCGAACCGGCGGCGCTGCTGCATGTGCTGCAGCTGGCCCGGGTCGAGGCGCGGCAGGCGCTGTTTATCGGCGATTCGCGCAATGACGTGCTGGCGGCCAAGGCTGCCGGTGTGCCTTGCGTGGCGCTGAGTTACGGTTACAACCACGGTCGGCCGATCGCCGAAGAGGGCCCGCTGCGGGTGCTGGATGATTTACGCCAGCTGCTGGTTGCCGGCTAAGCCGCGCGGGGCGGGTTGCTTAGGTCAGGCGGCTGCGCTAGTGTTGCCAGTCTTTACTCCCGCCTAAGTGAGCTCCGTGGTGGTTACCTGCACGCGCTGGTCCGCAAGAACCGGTATGAAAATCATCAAGGCCCTGGCCCGTTGGCGCTGGCGCCTCTGACCTGATCTTGGCCGCTTAGGCGGCGCGTTTGCACACGACCGATTTACCCTCAAGCCACGAGGCTGATATGACCCGCGAAGAATTCCTGCGTTTAGCCGCTGCCGGCTATAACCGCATTCCGCTTGCCTATGAAACCCTGGTCGACTTCGACACCCCGTTGTCGATCTACCTGAAGCTGGCCGATGAGGCCAACAGCTACCTGCTCGAATCCGTTCAGGGTGGCGAGAAATGGGGCCGTTACTCGATTATCGGCCTGCCGGCGCGCACCGTGCTGCGCGCCTACGGTCACCGCGTCAGCATCAGCGTCGATGGTGTCGAGGTGGAGCGCCACGAGTGCGCCGACCCGCTGGCCTTCGTCGAGCAGTTCCAGGCGCGCTACCGGGTGCCGACCCTGCCCGGGCTGCCGCGTTTCAATGGTGGCCTGGTCGGTTATTTCGGCTACGACAGCGTGCGTTACGTCGAGCCGAAGCTGGCGGCGGGGAGCCATCCCGACCCGCTGGGTACCCCGGATATCCTGCTGATGGTGTCCGACGCCGTGGTGGTGTTCGACAACCTGGCCGGCAAGATGCACGCCATCGTCCTTGCCGATCCGGCCGAGGAGGGGGCCCTGGAACACGGCCAGGCCCGCCTGCAGGAGATCCTGTGCAAGCTGCGCCAGCCCATCACGCCACGTCTGGGGGTCGACCTGAATGCTCCGCCTGGAGCCGAGCCGGTGTTCCGCTCCAGCTTCAGCCGCGACGACTACGAGCGTTCGGTCAAGGCGATCAAGGAGTACATCCTCGCCGGCGACTGCATGCAGGTGGTGATCTCCCAGCGCATGTCGATCCCGTTCAAGGCTGCACCTATCGACCTGTACCGGGCGCTGCGCTGCATCAACCCGACGCCCTACATGTACTTCTTCAATTTCGGCGACTTCCATGTGGTCGGCAGTTCCCCCGAGGTGCTGGTGCGTCTCGAGGATGGCCTGGTCACGGTGCGGCCTATCGCCGGTACCCGTCCGCGCGGCGCCAACGAGGAGGCCGATCTGGCCCTGGAGCAGGATCTGCTCGCCGATGCCAAGGAAGTCGCCGAACACCTGATGCTGATCGACCTGGGCCGCAACGACGTCGGTCGGGTCGCCAGCACCGGCTCGGTCAAGCTCACCGAGAAGATGGTGATCGAGCGCTATTCCAACGTCATGCACATCGTCTCCAACGTCACCGGCCAGCTGAAGCCCGGCCTGACCGCCATGGACGCCCTGCGCGCCATTCTGCCGGCCGGCACCCTGTCCGGGGCGCCGAAGATTCGCGCCATGGAAATAATCGACGAACTGGAACCGGTCAAGCGTGGCGTCTATGGCGGCGCCGTCGGCTACCTGGCCTGGAACGGCAACATGGACACCGCCATCGCCATTCGCACCGCGGTGATCAAGGATGGCGAGCTGCATGTCCAGGCCGGAGCCGGCATCGTCGCCGACTCGGTGCCGGCGCTGGAGTGGGAAGAAACCCTGAACAAGCGTCGCGCCATGTTCCGCGCCGTGGCACTGGCCGAACAAACCGTCCCTGACCAGAACCAGCGCTGAGGAGTCCTGCCATGCTGCTGATGATCGATAACTACGACTCCTTTACCTACAATGTGGTGCAGTACCTCGGTGAGTTGGGGGCGGACGTCAAGGTGATCCGTAACGACGAGCTGAGTGTCGCCGAGATCGCTGCCCTGAACCCCGAACGCATCGTGGTTTCGCCCGGGCCCTGTACGCCCAACGAGGCCGGCGTGTCGCTGGCGGTGATCCAGCACTTTGCCGGCAAGCTGCCGATCCTCGGCGTCTGCCTGGGCCACCAGAGTATCGGCCAGGCCTTCGGCGGCGACGTGGTGCGCGCGCGCCAGGTGATGCACGGCAAGACCAGTCCGGTGTTCCACGAAAATAGCGGGGTGTTCGCCGGGCTCAACAATCCACTGACGGTGACCCGCTATCACTCCCTGGTGGTCAAGCGCGAAACCCTGCCGGACTGCCTGGAAGTCACCGCCTGGACCCAATTCGAGGACGGCGCGCTCGACGAGATCATGGGCCTGCGCCACAAGACCCTGCATATCGAAGGCGTGCAGTTCCATCCGGAGTCTATTCTCACCGAGCAGGGCCATGAGCTCTTTGCCAACTTCCTCAAACAACATGGAGGCATGCGCGCATGAACATCAAGGAAGCCCTTAATCGGGTTGTCAGTCAGCTCGATCTGAGCACTGCAGAAATGCAGGATGTGATGCGCGAAATCATGACCGGCCAGTGCACGGACGCGCAGGTCGGCGCCTTCCTCATGGGCTTGCGCATGAAGAGCGAGACCATTGACGAGATCGTCGGTGCGGCACAGATCATGCGCGAGCTGGCCGCGCCGGTGCAGATCGAGGCCGAGCGTCTGGTCGACACCTGCGGCACCGGTGGCGACGGCATGAATATCTTCAACGTCTCCACTGCGGCGGCCTTCGTCGTCGCAGCGGCCGGTGGCCAGGTGGCCAAACACGGCAACCGTGCGGTCTCGGGCAAGAGCGGCAGCGCCGATCTGCTGGAGGCCGCCGGGGTCAACCTGAATCTCACCCCCGAGCAGGTGGCGCGCTGTGTCGAGAGCGTGGGGGTCGGCTTCATGTTCGCCCCGGCCCACCACGGCGCGATGAAGTACGCCATCGGCCCGCGTCGCGAACTGGGCCTGCGCACCATCTTCAATATGCTCGGGCCGATGACCAACCCGGCCGGGGTCAAGCATCAGGTGCTGGGGGTGTTCAGCAAGGCGCTGTGCCGGCCGCTGGCCGAAGTGCTGCAGCGTCTGGGCAGTGAGCATGTGCTGGTGGTGCATGCCCAGGATGGTCTGGATGAGATCAGCCTGGCGGCTCCGACCTTCGTTGCCGAGCTGAAAGACGGCGTGGTCAGCGAGTACAGCATTCAGCCGGAAGACTTCGGCATCAAGAGCCAGAGCCTGATCGGTTTGACCGTCGATGACGCCGAACAGTCGCTGGCACTGATCCGTGATGCGCTGACCAAGCGCAAGGGCGAGCAGGGCCAGAAGGCGGCCGACATGATCGTGCTCAATGCCGGAGCGGCGCTGTATGCCGCCGATCTGGCCAGTAGCCTGAAGGAAGGTGTACAACGGGCCCATGATGCGCTGCATACCGGGCTGGCCTGGGAGAAACTGCAGGAACTGGTGTCCTTTACCGCGGTATTCAAGCAGGAGAATGAAGGGTGAGCATTCCAACCATTCTGGAGAAGATCCTTGCCCGCAAGGCCGAAGAAGTGGCTGAGCGTCGCGCCATCGTCGGCCTCGATGAAGTCGAGCAGCAAGCTCGTGCCGCCGATACCCCGCGGGGCTTTGCCCGGGCCTTGCAGGAGCAGGTCAAACGCAAGCAGCCGGCAGTCATCGCCGAGATCAAGAAGGCTTCGCCGAGCAAGGGCGTGCTGCGCGAGATCTTCGTCCCGGCGGACATCGCCCGCAGTTACCAGGCCGGTGGGGCGACCTGCCTGTCGGTGTTGACCGACGAGGATTTCTTCCAGGGCGCCGACCTCTACCTGCAGGAAGCGCGCAGTGCCTGTTCGTTGCCGGTGATCCGCAAGGATTTCATGGTCGACCCCTACCAGATTGTCGAGTCCCGCGCCCTGGGCGCCGATTGCGTGCTGTTGATCGTCGCGGCGCTGTCCGATGCGCAGATGGCCGAACTGGCGGCGACGGCCAAGGCTTTCGATCTCGATGTGTTGGTCGAGGTGCACGATGGCGACGAGTTGGAGCGGGCGTTGAATACCCTGGACACGCCGCTGGTGGGCATCAACAACCGTAACCTGCATACCTTCGAACTCGACCTGGAAACCACCCTGGATCTGTTGCCGCGAATTCCGCGCGACCGTCTGGTGGTGACCGAGAGCGGCATCCTCAATCGCGCCGATGTCGAGCTGATGGAAATCAGCGAGGTGTATGCTTTTCTGGTCGGCGAAGCCTTCATGCGTGCGGAAAATCCAGGGGTCGAACTGGAGCGGCTGTTCTTCCCCGAGCGCCGGCGGATGAGTGCCAGCTCCGATGTGGACTGATCCAGGCGAATAAAAAAACCGGCGCATGCGCCGGTTTTTTTATGCCTGGCGACTTCAGCGGGTGCCGAACACCACCATGGTTTTGCCTTTGACGTTGACCAGGCCTTGCTCTTCCAGGGCCTTGAGCACGCGGCCGACCATCTCGCGAGAGCAGCCGACGATGCGGCCGATTTCCTGGCGGGTGATCTTGATCTGCATGCCATCCGGGTGGGTCATGGCGTCCGGCTGCTTGCACAGGTCGAGCAGGGTGCGCGCCACGCGGCCGGTGACATCGAGGAACGCCAGGTCGCCGACCTTGCGCGTGGTATTGCGCAGGCGCTCGGCCATCTGGCTGCCGAGGGCGTAGAGGATGTCCGGGTCTTGCTGGGTCAGTTCGCGGAACTTGGCGTAGCTGAGTTCCGCCACCTCGCACTCGGTCTTGGCGCGGACCCAGGCGCTGCGCTCTTTCTCCGCACCGTCCTTGTCGAACAGGCCCATCTCGCCGAAGAAGTCCCCGGGGTTGAGGTAGGCGATGATCATTTCCCGGCCATCGTCATCCTCGATGAGGATGGTGACCGAACCTTTGACGATGAAGAACAGGGTTTCGCAGCGATCACCTGCATAGATGATGGTGCTTTTGGCCGTATAGCGACGACGGTGACAATGTGCGAGGAGTTTGTCGAGATTCTTGATTTTAGGTGTAAGGGTAATTGCGACCATGCCCGAGTCCCGAAAATAAAAAGGTAAGCCTTTGTCTGACAGGCAATTTCTTATAGTTATCTAGCCCAGTGTGCCAGTAATCCGGCGTCAGCTTAACAAACACGCCAAGGCCTGGGTCGATTTTGCGACATGGCTAGCATCTAGCGGCGGAACTTGCGCCCAGAAGGCTGCAGCCAGAGCGCGAAAAGGGCTGTGATAAGCTGCGTCCCTTTTTAACAGCGGAGGCTTGGTAATGAAAGCGCGCATTCAATGGGCCGGCGAAGCCCTGTTTATCGGCGAGTCGGGCAGTGGTCATGCGGTGGTGATGGACGGTCCGCCGGAGAGCGGCGGCCGTAATCTGGGTGTGCGCCCCATGGAAATGCTGCTGATCGGTCTGGGCGGGTGCAGCAACTTCGATGTGGTCAGCATCCTGAAAAAATCCAGACAGCCGGTAGAGAGTTGTGAAGCCTTTCTCGAGGCCGAACGGGCCACCGAGGAGCCCAAGGTATTCACCAAGATCCACCTGCACTTCGTGGTCAAGGGCCGAGGCTTGAAGGAGGCGCAGGTCAAGCGTGCGGTCGAACTGTCGGCAGAGAAATATTGCTCGGCCTCGATCATGCTCGGCCGCGCCGGTGTCGAGATCACCCATGACTACGAGATCATCGAGTTGGGTTGAAGCCGCCCTAAGCTGCAGGTGAAACCATAAAGGGCGCCAACGGCGCCCTTTATGGTTTTCCCATCTTATTGCTCGCAGCTACAGCCGATAGGCGCTCTTGGTCATGACCTTGGACAGCAGCGTCATGCCGATTTTAACCGGCACCGGGAAGCGTAGGCCGCCGGCTTCCAGGGCGCTGGTGGCATGGCGCTCTTCATCGAGGCGCATCTGCTCGAGGATCGCCCGTGACTTGTCGTCGTTTAGCGGGAGCTGTTGCAGGTGTTCGCTGAGGTGCTTGACCACCTGGTCTTCGGTGGCGGCGACAAACCCCAGGCTGATCTTGTCGCTGATCAGGCCGGCGACGGCGCCGACACCAAAAGACAGGCCATAAAACAGCGGGTTGAGAACGCTCGGGTGGCTGCCGAGTTGGCGGATACGTTGCTCGCACCAGGCCAGATGATCGATTTCCTCATCGGCGGCATGCTCCATGGCGCTGCGTACCTTGGCCAGCTTGGCGGTCAGCGCCTGGCCCTGGTACAGCGCCTGGGCGCATACCTCGCCAGTGTGATTGATGCGCATCAGGCCGGCGACATGCCGTGCGGTCGGTTCATCCAGTTCGGTCTCCGCCTGCACGATGGCCGGCGAGGGGCGACTGGGCTGGCCGCTGAAAGGCAGCAGGGTACGCAGGGCCGCATCCGCCTGCAGGAACAGGCGGTCTACGGGGGAGTAGTGACGTTCGCTGGCCATCGGGCACCTCCGGCGAAAAGAGAGTGGCAAGTTTACTCCAATCGATGTGCCGCGGCTTGACCGGCGTCAGGGCCGTTCGGCAGGGCGGGAGTTGTTGCTCAGCCCGGCGGCCAGGTCATCTGCCGTTGACCGAGGACATGCATATGAATGTGGTAAACGGTTTGTCCGCCCAATTCATTGCAGTTCATCACCACGCGAAAGCCGTCTTCGCAGCCCTGTTCTTTGGCCAGGCGCTGAGCCGTATAGAGGATGTGCCCGGCCAGGGCTTTATCGTCTTCGCCGAGGTCGTGAAGGGTGTGAATGTGCTTTTTCGGGATCACCAGGAAATGCACCGGGGCCTTGGGGCCGATATCGTGAAAGGCGATCACTTGATCGTCTTCATAAAGCTTGCGCGCGGGTATTTCCCCGGCGACGATCTTGCAGAACAGACAGTCCATGGCGCAGTCTCCTGGCCTGTTGAATGAGGCCCGAGTCTAACGGGCTGAGTTGATCCCGGCCAGAAGGCCGCCACAAGGAGCGGGTGTGAAGAACGATATCCATGATCTGGGCCTGGTGCTCGACTCCAGGATCAAGCTGGTCCTCATCGAGTCCTGGGATGAGCCGCGCGTGCTGGAAACGCTGACCGGTCTGGCGGTCAAGCGTGGCCTCGGCCTGCACACTTGGTCGGTGACCGAAGGCCTGCAGCGCCTGGGCTTCGGCGGTGAGGCGCTGGACGAAAGCGCGAGCCAGGAGCCGGAGGCCGCGTTGCGGCTGATCAAGGCCGATCCGCAGGCGAACCTGTACGTGCTGTGCGACCTGCATCCGTTCCTCGTCGACAACCCCAGGCTGGTGCGCTTGCTCAAGGAAGTCGCCATGCGCGATACGCCCCATGCGCCAACCCTGGTGCTGGTCTCCCATGCCTGCAAGCTGCCGGCGGAGGTGCAGCGCTTTGCCGCGCGTTTCAGCCTGGCGCTGCCGTCGGAAGACGAATTGCTGGCGATCGTGCGCGAGGAAGCCAGCCGCTGGAGCGAGCGCAATCGCAATGCCCGAGTACGCACCGATAATCGCACCTTGCAGCAGGTGGTGAAGAACCTGCGCGGCTTGAGCCATGGCGAAGCCCGGGTGCTGGCGCGCAATGTGATCTGCGATGACGGCGCGATAACCCAGGAGGATTTGCCGGAACTGAACAAGACCAAGTTCCAGCTCCTAGATCTTGAGGGGGTGCTGAGCTTCGAGTACGACACCGCACGCTTCGCCGAGGTCGGCGGCTTGAACAACCTGAAGCGCTGGCTGGCCGAGCGCCAGGGCATGTTCCTCGACGGCAAGGGCATCGACCTGCCCAAGGGCATGCTGCTGGTCGGTGTGCAGGGCGGCGGCAAGAGCCTGGCCGCCAAGGCCGTGGCTGGATTGTGGGGCTTGCCCCTGCTGCGGCTGGACTTTGCCTGCCTGTACAACAAGTTCTTTGGCGAGACCGAGCGCAACCTGCGTGAGGCCTTGAGCCTTGCCGAGCAAATGGCCCCCTGTGTGTTGTGGATCGACGAGATCGAGAAAGGCCTGGCCAGCGGCGAGCACGACGGTGGCGTCAGCCAGCGGGTGCTCGGCACCCTGCTGACCTGGATGGCCGAGCGCAAGACACCGGTATTCATGGTGGCGACCGCCAACGCCATCCAGCGGCTGCCGCCGGAGCTGGTGCGCAAGGGGCGTTTCGATGAGCTCTTCTTCGTCGACTTGCCAGATCAGGCCGTGCGCGCGGAGATCTTTCGCATCCATCTGGCACGGCGCGAACTGGAACCCGCCGGTTTCGATCTGCAGCTGTTGGCGCTCGCCAGCGAGGGTTTTTCCGGGGCCGAGATCGAACAGGTCGTGGTCAGTGCCCTGTATGCCGCCCAGGCGCAACAACAGGAGGTCGATCAGGCCTTGCTGCTGCACAGCATCCAGAGTACCGCACCCTTGTCGGTGGTGATGGCCGAAGACCTCAATGCCTTGCGCGCCTGGGCCCACGGTCGAACGGTCCTGGCCTGATCAGCTGCGGCTGAGCGTCCGGTTGAGCCGCGCTGCGACCTGGTGCTCCAGCCAGCGCGGCGCTATGGCCTGCAGCCGATTGCGCCAGCCGGGGATGGTGATGCGCCCGTCCTGGGCGACGCAGGCAGCCCACGTGGCGACCCCGGCGCTGTTGATCAGCCGGTCGATGGGCCGCTCGTTCTGTTCCAGTTCATACAGCAGGCCGGCGGTTTGCAGTGGTTCAGCCAGGTCGCAGACGCCGAACAGGATCTCCACGGCAAAGCGCTGACTCAACTCGCAGGCAATGCTGTCCAGCGCATCGCGTTGCTGCGCGACCAGGATCAGGCTACGCCCGCGAGGTGCCAGGGCTTCGGTCAGGGTTCGGCCGATACCGCTGGAGGCGCCGGTAGTCAGGGCATAACGGGGCGTGGGGTTAGGGCCGGCCTGGCCTCTGTGGTGATGAGGCGCGAGTCAGAGGCCCGTGCGGTTCAAATAATTTTGGTAGGCGGGCAGGGTGATGGCGGCCAGGATGCCGAGTACCGGGACCAGTAGCCAGAGCCAGGCCAGTACCTTGACCCCGCGGCTGTTGGGCGGTGCTGGTGGGCCGTAGCGATTCGCTCCGGTTGTGCCAGGAATGACCAGCATCAACAGGGCGAAAACGCCACCGGCGATCGGTACCATGTTGATCAGCCAGAGCCAGCCTGACCAGCCGATGTCATGCAGGCGCTGTACGCTTATCTGTACGTTGACCACTACAATGCCGATGCCAACCAAGGCCATCAGGATGACGCCGACTAGTGGTGAAATGGCCAAGCCGATGCTGGCTAGGCCGAACAGGGCCAGCGCCCCCAGCAGTAGCATCAGTGACCAGGCCAGATAGCGCAGGCGGCCGATGCGTCCTTCGATGCTGAATACGTCGAGCTCACCGAATTCTGGCAGTGCTTCCGCGACTGTCGCCAGGGGTGTCGCGTAGGGGGTATTGCCGGCTCTGCCGATGTCGCCGGGCTGCTGAGGCTGGTCAGCTTGCGTACTCTTGGAGAGCGCCGCCTGTCGGGCGATAAATTTCTCGATGATGACGCCGCAGGCTGAGCACTCCGCTGCCTTGGCTTGCCGGTGGTCGCACTTGGGGCAGGTCATGTCGCTGCTGGCGGCGCTCGCGGCGAAGCGATGCTCTCCGGTGTCCTCCAGGCTCAGGCTGACGCCGGGCTCAGGCTCTTTGCGCGCTCTTGCCCCTGCGCGGTGCAGGGCCGCAAGGTATTGGTCGGCCTCGTCCTCAGACAAGTTGCGCTTTAGGGCGATAGTGCGGCCACTGAATAGCGCATTAATTCGTGTGTGGTCACTCTTGAACAGGCGCGCAAGTTTGTCTTGGGCGGTTTCCAACGCCACCTCAGGCATTAATTCGCCACTGAAGACAATCTTGAAACGGGCTTGGGTCATGCGGGCTTCCTTGTCGGCGCTATGGGTAAAGGGCCACTACAGCCTAGCGGGCCCGCCGGCCTCTGAACAGGCAGCCTGGAGCACAAATATGCTGGTTGCTTCACAGTTGGCGTGCCCGTCTGATGGACGATAAAAGTTTGGCTGTTGAGTCGACATGGCTTGCTGAAGCCGTTCCGGTGAGTGTCGGGTGACTGGAGTGTGGCGGTCGCTGGCGGCCATTGCGTCGATTGTAATTGGCTGCCAGCGACGAGAAGGATCGCCCGCTCAGTGTCGCTTTACCGCGGCCAGCGCTGCTGCAGAAGTTGGGCCCGACGCTGTGCATCGCGGTACTCGCGATCCAGGCGCGCCACCAGCGCATCGACGCTTGGTAGATCGGCGATGGTGCCGACGCCCTGGCCGGCCGACCACACGGTTTTCCAGGCTTTGGCCTCGTCGCTGATCGGCTTGAGTTTTTCCCCGTAATTGATCTCGCCCTTGTTTTGCAGCTGCTTGAGGTCGTAGCCGGCCAGCTCCAGGCTCTGGCGCATGAAGCTGGCCGGCACGCCGGATACCGCCGGGGTGTGGATGATGTCGGCGGCCTTGGCGTCCAGAATCATCTGCTTGTAAGCCGCCGGAGCATTGTTCTCTTGCGTGGCGATGAAGCGGGTGCCGAGGTAGGCCAGGTCGGCGCCGAGCAATTGCGCGGCGAGAATTTCATGGCCGTGATTGAGGCAGCCGGCAAGCAACAGGGTCTTGTCGAAGAACTGGCGGATTTCCGCAATCAGGGCAAAGGGGCTCCAGGTGCCGGCATGACCACCGGCACCGGCAGCGACCGCGATCAAACCATCGACTCCGGCGTCTGCGGCTTTCTCCGCATGGCGGCGGGTGGTCACGTCATGGAATACCAGCCCCCCATAGCCGTGCACTGCATCAACCACTTCCTTGGCCGCGCCGAGGCTGGTGATGACGATAGGCACGCGGTGTTCGATGCAGATGGCCAGATCGGCCTGCAGGCGCGGATTGCTGCCATGTACTATCAGGTTGACTGCATAAGGCGCGAACTCGGCCTGCAGACCGGCTTCGATCTCTTCCAGCCAGGCTTTGAAGGCGCCGCTGTCGCGCTGGTTGAGCGCTGGAAAACTACCGACGATGCCGTTACGGCAACAGGCGAGGACCAGTTGCGGGTTGGACACCAGGAACATAGGGGCGGCCACCACAGGCAGGCGCAGGCGTTGTTCAAGCAGGGTGGGAAGGCTCATGCGGATTCCTCGGGCTGGTTCAGAAGGGTTTGACCACGACCAGGATGACGACAGCGAGCAAGACCAGTACTGGTGCCTCATTGAACCAGCGGTAGAACACATGGCTGCGCCGATTCTCGCCGCGGGCGAAGCGTTTGAGCTGAGCACCGCAGAGGTGCTGATAAGCGATCAGCAGGATGACCAGACTGAGCTTGGCGTGCATCCAGCCCTGGCTGAAGTAGTAGCCGGGGTTGAGGCTAATTAACCAAGCACCGAAAATCAGGGTGGCGATCATCGACGGCAGCATGATGCCGCGATACAGCTTGCGCTCCATCACGCAGAAGCGCTCGCGACTGGTGTCGTCTTCGCTCATGGCATGGTAGACAAACAGGCGTGGCAGGTAGAACAGCCCGGCGAACCAGCAGACCATGGCGATAATGTGCAGGGCTTTGAGCCACAGATAGAGCATTGATCGACTCCCTGAATGATAAATAGGCCCGATAGTAGTGGCCTGTGCCCAATACGTCATCTGCGCGGTTGGCCGTTGGCGGTTACGGCCTTATCATCGACGGCTTTCCAATGGCTTTCTGCAAGGGGCATGTGATGGTCAAGGTCGGTATCGTCGGCGGCACGGGCTACACCGGAGTGGAGTTGTTGCGCTTGTTGGCGCAGCACCCACAGGCGCAAGTTGCAGTCATCACTTCGCGCTCAGAGGCGGGCTTGCGCGTCGACGAGATGTACCCGAACCTGCGCGGTCACTACCCTGGCCTGTGCTTCAGCGTCCCGGATGTCGCGACCCTGGGTGCCTGCGATGTGGTGTTCTTTGCCACTCCACATGGTGTAGCCCATGCCCTGGCCGGCGAGTTGCTGGCGGCCGGGACCAAGGTCATCGACCTGTCTGCCGACTTTCGTCTGCAGGACGCCGAAGAGTGGGGTAAGTGGTATGGCCAGCCCCACGGCGCGCCGGATCTGCTGCCTGAAGCGGTATACGGCTTGCCGGAGGTCAACCGCGAAGCGATCAAGCAGGCGCGGCTGATCGCCGTGCCCGGTTGCTATCCGACCGCTGCGCAGTTGGGCTTTATCCCGTTGCTGGAAGCCGGGCTGGCCGACACTTCGCGGTTGATCGCCGACTGCAAGTCCGGGGTCAGCGGCGCCGGGCGCGGTGCCAGCGTCGGTTCACTGTTCAGCGAGGCTGGTGAAAGCATGAAGGCCTACGGCGTCAAAGGACATCGTCACCTGCCGGAAATCTGCCAGGGTTTGCGTCGTGCGGCGGGTTCTGCGGTCGGTCTGACCTTCGTGCCGCACCTGACCCCGATGATTCGCGGCATCCATGCGACCTTGTATGCGACCGTGGTAGACCGCTCGGTCGATCTGCAGGCGCTGTTCGAGCAGCGCTATGCCAGCGAGCCGTTTGTTGATGTGATGCCGGTAGGTAGTCACCCGGAAACCCGCAGCGTGCGAGGGGCCAATGTTTGCCGTCTTGCCGTGCACCGCCCGCAAGACGGCGACCTGGTGGTGGTGCTGTCGGTAATCGATAACCTGGTCAAAGGTGCTTCCGGCCAGGCAGTACAGAACATGAACATCCTGTTCGGGCTCGATGAGCGCCTGGGGCTGGCACACGCGGCCATGCTGCCCTGATGTCCGGCTGGGAAGTACGCCCCAGTGACCCGCGCCGCACCGGCCGGATGCGACTGGTGCTGCTGTTGTTACTCCTGGCTATTCCGGCCTCGTTCTGTGCCGGGGTCTGGTGGCAGCTGCGCGCGACCCAGGCGATTGAGGTGCAGTACCAGCCGATGCAGGAGCGCTTGATCGCGCTGGAGCAGGAACTGGATCAGGTGCGCCAACGCCTGATTGTGGTCAGCAGTGGTGAGAAAGTCGCGCAGCAGGCCAATGAACAGAGCCGTTTGACCATCAAATTGCTTGAAGAGCAGATCTTCAAGCAGCAGCAAGACCTGGCGTCCTACAGGGGCGTACTGGCGCCAGCCAGTCGTCGGGAGGGGTTACGGATCCGCGCCTTTGAGTTGCAGGCCACGGACAGGCCGCTGCATTTCCGCTACAAAATACTCCTCAGCCGGGTGGGCAAGGACGACAAACCCATTGAAGGCCAGTTAGTGGTGACAGTGGAGGGGCGTCAGGATGGAAAGGCGGTCAGCTTGGAACTGGCCGCATTGACGCAAAATTTTCCTGATCAGTTCAGTGGTCAGGTAATTCCCTTTGCGTTCAAGCACTTCCAAGCGATTCCTGAAGCTGGACGCTTCGCCGAGCTGAAGTTGCCTGACGGCTTTATTGCGCATCAGATCAGGGTGCGTGCCGAGATCAAAGGCGAAAAGCCGTTGGAGCGGACATTCAAATGGATCGACCAGGAGTAACAGCCTCCCATGTGGAATAAAGACAAACGCAAGACCGACCTGCAGCGCTTCACTGGCAAGACCAGCCTGATCGCGGCGGGGGCGGAGTTCAACGGAGACTTACAGTTTCATGGCGCTGTACAGGTCGATGGGCGGGTCTGTGGCAATTTGCAGACCAGTGATGGCCTGGTTCGAGTCAGTGCCGAGGGCCAGGTTGAAGGTGAGATCCGTGCCCCGCGCATAGTGATCGACGGCGAGGTTATCGGCGATGTTTACGCCAACGAGCACCTCGAGTTGGGTAGCCGCGCGCGAGTGTGCGGCAATCTGTATTACGGCTTGATGGAAATGGCCATGGGGGCGCAGATCGAAGGGAGCATGCGTCCACTCAAAGAGCAGCCGCGACCTTTGGAGTTGTCGGGAAATCTGGTTACTGCAGAATAGTTGACCGCTTTTGTAGGGTAAGTGGATAATGCAGGGCCTCAACGCAGTATGGCGTCTAGCGCCGGGAGATAGTCAGCATGAGCGTCGAAACCTTCACCCCCACAGCTTTGCTATTCACGCAGGGCGCGGCAAGCAAGGTGAAGAGCCTGGTCGATGAAGAGGGTAACCCTCGCCTGAAGTTGCGCGTGTTCGTCACGGGTGGCGGCTGTTCGGGCTTCCAGTATGGCTTCACTTTTGATGAAGAAGTCGCCGATGACGACACCATTGTCGAGCGCGAAGGGGTGAGCCTGGTCGTAGACCCCATGAGCTTCCAGTACCTGGCGGGTGCCGAAGTGGATTATCAAGAAGGCCTGGAAGGCTCGCGCTTCGTGATCAATAACCCCAATGCCACCACTACCTGTGGCTGTGGCTCGTCCTTCTCGATCTGACTACGTAAGCACAGACGTTCGACGCCGCGCCGAGTGCGCGGCGTTGTCGTTTCTGTACTTGTCAAAGCCCCTGGTCAGGCGGGATAGATAGCGCCGAGCACTCGCAGTCCGCAAGCGCCTGTCACACTCGGCCGATTGGTGGGTATGCCTTCCAGGCAGCAATGTGCCAGCCAGGCGAAAGCCATGGCCTCCACCCAATCTGCCGGTACACCATAGGCCTGCGTGCTGTTGACTGCGCAGCCTGGGAGCAGGGCGGCGAGGCGAGTCATCAGTGTGCGGTTATGCGCGCCCCCACCGCAGACCAACAGCTCATCAGTCTCGCTTTGGGCACTGTGCAGCGCTTTGCTGATGCTGATTGCCGTCAGCTCCAGCAGTGTCGCCTGTACATCCGCTTCGGTATAACGGGGTTGCTTGTCCAGGTGCTGGTCAAGCCAGTCCAGATTGAACAGCTCGCGACCGGTACTCTTTGGTCCTTGGGTGTTGAAGAAGGGGTCGCTGAGTAACGCTTCGAGTAGCTCGGACTGCACCTTGCCACTGGCTGCCCAGGCGCCGTCGCGGTCATAGCTATCGCCGCGTTGGCGTTGGATCCAGGCATCCATCAGGACATTGCCGGGGCCACAGTCGAACCCGCGCACAGGTTGATCGGGCGCGAGCAGGCTGAGGTTGCTGAACCCACCGATATTCAAGACCGCGCGATAGCAGTGTTGCTCGCCAAATAGAGTTTCGTGGAATGCGGGCACCAGCGGTGCACCTTGACCTCCGGCGGCGACATCACGGCGACGAAAGTCGCTCACTACGCTGATGCTGGTCAATTCGGCAAGCAGGGCGGGGTTGCCCATCTGGATACTGAACCCGCGGGCGGGTTCATGGCGAATGGTTTGGCCGTGACTGCCGATTGCACGGATTGATGCAGGGGTGAGTTCTTGCCGTTTCAGTAACGTCTGTATGCCCTGGGCGGCCAATCTAACCCATCGTTGTTCAGTCATGGCCGCACGCGCCAGTTCGTCCGGTCCAGGTGCACACAGGGCCAAAATTTCAGCCCGCAGTTGTTCCGGCATGGGCAGGTAATGGGTGGCGAGTAGAGTGGTTTTCTCGCTCTGCTCGATCAGGGCGATGTCCAGCCCGTCGAGACTGGTGCCGGACATCAGGCCAAGATAGAGCGGCATCTGCGTTAGCGCTTGTTGAGAGCGAGCAGGGTGGTTTTTTCCTGATCCATGCGTGCCATCAAGGGGGTGCTCAGTTGCATGAAACGCTGCTTTTCATTGCGTGCGATGGGATCGGCCATTGGCAGTTTTTGGCTCAGGGGATCGACGTGGGTACCGTTGACCTGAAATTCGTAATGCAAGTGTGGTCCGGTGGAAAGGCCGGTAGTACCTATGTAACCGATGATCTGGCCTTGCTTGACGTTGCCGCCGGTGCGGATGCCTTTGGCAAAGCCCTGCATGTGGGCATAGAGGGTGCGGTAGCGGCTGCCGTGCTGGATGACGACGGTGTTGCCGTAGCCACCTTTACGTCCGGCGAGGGCGATTTTGCCATCGCCAGCGGCTTTGATTGGTGTGCCACGGGCTGCGGCGTAATCGACGCCCTTGTGCGCGCGGATTTTGTTCAGAATCGGATGGCGCCGGCCGTTGGAGAAGCGTGAGCTGATGCGAGCAAAATCTACAGGGGTGCGGATGAAGGCCTTGCGCATGCTGGTGCCGTCGGCACTGTAGTAGCTGGTATTGCCCTGTTTGTCGGTGTAGCGAACCGCGGTGAAGGTCTTGCCCCGGTTGGTGAAGCGGGCAGACAGGATGTTGCCGGTACCGACTTGCTTGTTGTTGACCACTTTCTCTTCATAGACCAATTCGAACTCGTCGCCATTACGAATATCCATGGCGAAGTCGATGTCGTAACCAAAAACGTTTGCCAGGTCCATGGTCAATCCATGGGAGAGGCCGGCGCGTTTCGCCGACAAAAACAGCGAGCTGTTGATTACGCCGCGGGCATAGGTGGTTTTGACTTCCGGTTTGACGATGTCCCGCTTGAAGGTGAAACCTTTTTCATTCTTGTTGATGCTGATGCTTTCGAGGTCGCTGAGCGTGCTCTTCAGGCTCTCGAGTTGGCCGTCGGCGGATAGTTGGAACTCGAGCGCCTGCCCAACTTTCAGGCGGCTGAACTGCTTGGCTTCCTTGCTGCTGCCCAAAACGTCGTGAAGGCTGGTGGCGGATAAGCCTACATCGGCGAAGATCGTGGATAGCGTATCGCCATTGGCAACCCTGACAATCTTGTGGCTGGGCTCCGGCGGAGTGGAGTCGGCTGTTGCGGTGTTTGGGCGGGTACCGTCATCTTCGGCTTGGATGCTTTGATCGGCGCTGTTGCTGATGTTCGAGGGCTGCTCGATTCTGGCAAATGGCGAAGCGTTCCGATCTTCGTTGAGCTGATCAGGACGCTGGGCATTCGTTTCCCGCAGAACAAGCTCCGAGCTATTGTCAAGCTCGAGGCTAAGGTAGGTTTTTTGCGCTTCGACTTCACGTGACGGGAAGACCAGCAAGGTCAGGCTGAGCAGAGCAGCTATACCGCTTGCAGCGAGGATATGAGTTTTTGGGTAAAGCGGTGGCGCTTTTCTTATAGAGGTCATAGGTGGCTTTGACTTTGAAATAAGTGAAAAGAAAAGATGAAGAAGATGATGAATATGCATTAATTGTATAAAATATAACCAAAACGTCTGTGAGGCAACCCCGAAAGGGCTGTGGCGGGCAGATGTGCGAGCGTCTGGGCAAAACTTGTTATTTGTACGTGATCTTGTATGGTTGGTTCCCTTTCAATTTGTGTGGTCGTGAGTCCTGTCATGAAGTCGGTAGAAGAGCAGCTGGCGCTGATCAAGCGCGGTGCGGAAGAGGTTTTGGTTGAGTCTGAGCTGGTGGAGAAACTCAAGCGTGGTCAGCCGCTACGTATCAAGGCGGGCTTCGACCCGACGGCGCCGGATCTCCATCTCGGGCACACCGTGCTTATTAATAAGCTGCGGCAGTTTCAGGAATTGGGTCATCAGGTGGTTTTTCTGATCGGCGATTTTACCGGAATGATTGGTGATCCGAGTGGCAAGAGTGCGACCCGGCCGCCTTTGACGCGCGACCAGGTGCTGGCGAATGCCGAGACCTATAAAACTCAGGTGTTCAAGATCCTTGATCCGGCGAAAACCGAGGTGGCGTTCAACTCCACCTGGATGGATCAGCTGAGCCCCGCCGACTTTATTAGGCTGGCTTCGCAATACACGGTTGCGCGTATGCTTGAGCGTGACGATTTCAGCAAGCGCTACTCGACCAATCAGCCGATTGCCATCCACGAGTTCCTCTACCCATTAGTGCAGGGTTATGACTCTGTTGCTTTGCGCGCGGATGTCGAGCTAGGTGGGACCGATCAGAAATTCAATCTGCTAATGGGGCGTGAATTGCAGCGCTCCTATGGTCAGGCGTCGCAATGCATCGTCACCATGCCGCTGCTCGAGGGGTTGGACGGTGTCAAGAAGATGTCCAAGTCGCTGGGTAACTATGTAGGCATCCAGGAAGCTCCGGGTGTCATGTATGGCAAATTGGTGTCTATCCCAGATGTGCTGATGTGGCGTTACTTTGAGTTACTCAGCTTCCGCTCAATGGATGAGATCGCTCAGCTCAAAGTCGACGTCAAAAATGGTGCCAATCCGCGTGATATCAAGATCAAGCTGGCTGAGGAGATAGTCGCGCGCTTCCATGGGGAGGAGGCGGCGGCAAGCGCTCATCGTTCGGCGGGTAACCGTATGCGTGAGGGCGAGCTGCCGGAAGACTTGCCGGAAGTTGAACTGGTTTCAGCTGAGGATATGCCTATCGCGGCTTTGTTGAACAAGGCTGGCCTGGTCAAGAACGCGGCCATGGCGCGTGACCTGCTGGGTTCTGGTGGCGTGCGAGTGGATGGTGATGTGGTGGATCGTTCCTTTATACATAAGCAGGGCGCAACCCACGTCTGTCAGGCGGGCAAGAAGGCTTTTGCGCGCATTACGCTAAAGGCTGAATAAAGGCTTGACGTAGTTTCTGTCGGGCCTATAATCCGCACCTCTTCTGGCGCAGGCTTCTCGGTAAACCTCTTGCAAAACAAGAAGTTAGCTTAAAAAGAGAAGTTGCAAAGCAGCGAAAGCTGCGTAGAATGCGCCACTTCTGCAGGGTTGAGGTTTGGTTCTGCAGGGGTCGGTCGAGGTGATCGAAAGCGGTAAAAGAGGTGGTTGACAGCGGTTTGAAACGCTGTAGAATTCGCCTCCCGCTAACGAGAAGCCTAGAGTTGATCGGAAGCGCAAGTGGTTGAAGTTGAAAAGAAATTTTCGTG
>NZ_JAJISP010000008.1 GCF_022132145.1 Pseudomonas sp. MMS21 TM103
GTGACCGTGGCCATCGGTAGCCTGGCCGACAGCAGCTTCGCCGGCACCAACGGCACCCTGACCATCACCGGCTACAACGCGGCCACCGGGGTGGCGACTTACAGCTATGAACTGACCAGCCCGGCCACTGACGGGGTGGGGATCGAAAGCGACAGCTTCAGCCTCAGCGTGTCCGACGGCACGACCAGCTCGGCGCCGGCCAGCCTGGTCATCGAGATCGTCGACGATCTGCCCAACGCGGTGGACGACAGCAACAGCGTGGCCGAAGGCGCGGAGGCCGCGATCAGCGGCAACGTATTGGTCAATGACCTGCACGCCAATGGCCAGCCGGGGGCGGATACGCCGACCAGCTTCGTCGGCTGGGCTGGCACCTCGGCCAGCTATGGCAGCTTCAGCAACACCGGCAGCGGCGGCTACAGCTACCTGCTGGACAACGCCAACCCGGCGGTGCAGGCCCTGGACAGCGGCGAGACCCTGACCGAGACCTTCAGCTACACGATGCAGGACGCAGATGGCGATCTCGACACTGCGACCCTGACCATCACCATCACCGGCACCAACGACGGGCCGCAGTTGAACATCGACCCGGGTAACGGCGGGGCCAACGACCAGGTGTTCGAAGCCGGCTTGGCGACCGGCTCCAATGCCGCCGGCAATGGCGAGTTCGCCAGCGGTACCTTCACCCTGAGCGACGCCGACGGTCTGGACGATATCCAGAGCGTGACCATCAATGGCGTGACCGTAGCCATCGGCAGCCTGGCCGGCAGCACCTTTGCCGGTACGAACGGTACCTTGACGGTGACCGGCTACAACGCGGCCACCGGGGTGGCGACTTACAGCTATGAACTGACCAGCCCGACCACTGACGGGGTGGGGATCGAAAGCGACAGCTTCAGCCTCAGCGTGTCCGACGGCACGACCAGCTCGGCGCCGGCCAGCCTGGTCATCGAGATCGTCGACGATGTGCCGCAGTTCATCTCGGTCATGGATGCAGTACTGTCGAGCGCTACGACTGTCGCCTTCGACGGATTCTACAACGCCACCTTTGGCGCAGATGGTTTGGATTTCTTGTCAGTGGCGTTGAGTGCGGGGGGCACATATAGCGGCGATCCAGTCAGCTTTGTGCAAACGGACACTGCTGAAATGGGAGTGACCAAGGTAGATGTGACAACGACGGATGGTCTGAACACGGTGCTGTTCAGCTTCTACTACACAACGACAACTAATGCGGTGTCTGATGGCGGTGACGGCAGTGTAGAGTTTCAGGCCTTCAGCAGCCTGGATAATCCAGAAGGCAGTCAGTTCTTCACTCTGACGGTTAATCCGGATGGTACCTATACGTTCGATATGGTTTCGAATACGGTGATTTCGACTACGACGGTCACGGGGGAGGACTTTGGTGCTTTCGGTCCTGTTGGTGAGATATCGACAGTTGATGGCTCGCTAACCATTTATGCTGGCGATGAGGATTCCAGTGAACCGGTCAACGCGTCGAATAATGGTATTGGCATAGACAACCCGACAATTGGGGCAGGCGAATGGATGCTGATGGACTTCCAACATAAGCAAAGCTTAGTCAGTTTCAATCTACAGCAATGGACTGGGCCTGCCTCGGCGGCTGTACTTATGCTTGCTTTCGATGGTGTGGCATTTGATTTCAACGATGCTGAGCTAGGAGTGCAGAATCTCTCGGTACCAAAAGGAAGCGAACGAATCACAGTTATTGTTGATGCTGATCAGGCAGGAACATGGAGTTTTGATGCTCTTAGCAATACCTATTTCATTTATGTTGGGACTGGGTTTAACGAACTTCAGCTTGACTACGTGAGTGGCTCGCCGAACTTTAATATCAATAACATAACGTATGACCAAACCATCACGGTCGAAGATCTGGCGATTAACTTTGATCTCGCCGCAACGGATCGAGACGGTGATACGACGCTCCTTGACGACGAACTGACAATTACCATGCTTGATCCCAATGCCGTGGTGTCTGCGTCTATCGACGGAACCGATGCCGATAGCGGTGTGGTGTTGGTTGGCAATGGTGAGATGGACACACTGATTGGTGGCGCAGGTGGCGACATCCTGATCGGCGAGAATGATGATGATCTACTGATCGGCGGCTTGGGTGACGATCTCATGAGCGGTGGTACGGGTGCCGATATCTTCAGGTGGCAGGCCGGGGAGAGCGGCACCGATACCGTCACCGACTTCGTGGCGGGCTTCAACTCGGGGGGCGACCAGTTGGATCTGTCTGAACTGCTGGTGGGCGAGCATGGCGCTTCCAATGATCTCGGCAATCTGCTCAGCTATATCGATATCTCCCTGTCCGCTGGCGACACCGTGCTCAAGGTCAGCAGCACCGCGGTTGCGGACCCTGCTGCCGCGGCTGAGCAGACCATAGTGCTCGATGGTGTCGATCTGTACGCCAGCTACAACGTGGGCAACGAGGCTGACCTGATGCTGAGTATGCTCGGCGATGGCACGCTGAAGGTCGATACCGTCTAAGGCTTCGGACAGTCTGTAGGGCGGGTGAAACCCGACATGGGTGCAGGCATATGTGAAGACTTGGCGGGTTGCATCCGCCCCACGAGGTTGGAAAAAGCGAAGCCGCCGCAAGCCGGGGGGGATCCCGGATTGCGCTGGGGGCTATCCGGGCTACGGGGCTGCGGGCGTCGGCAGGTCAGCGCGGCGCAGGCGCGCCGATTAGCCTACCCATGGCGCCGTGGATGCCCAGTTCGCACAGCACTGCAAGTTCTCCTTCGGTTTCCACCATCTCCGCGATCAGCGGCAAATCGATGCTGTTGGTGGCACGGAAGATTGCCTCGATGAACAGGCGTTTGTCGCTCTCCCGGTCGATGGCGCGGATGTAGCTGCCGTCGATTTTCAGGTAGGCCAGGCCCAGGTGGGTCAGGTTGCCGATCAGACTGAAGCGTCCGCCGAAATGTTGCAGGCCGAGCTGGAAGCCGGTGTCGCGGATGCGCTGGCTCAGGCTTTCGAACTCGGCAGGTCTGGGTAGATGATGTTCGTCCACTTCGAGGGTCAGCAGCGCTGCCTGCTGGGAATGCTGTCTGAGTATGGCGAGCAGGCGTGCCAGGCTTTCCGGTTCGTGGAGGGTCTTGCTGGACAGGCTCAAAGCCAGGGGCTGCGGGTGCCGGGCGAGGTGCGCCAGGCTGTGTTCGAGCATGGCCAGGTCAAAGCGTGCGGACCAGCCCAGGCGCTCGATCCAGGGCAGGAAGCGTCCGGCGACTATGGTTTCGCCCCGTGGGTCGAGCAAGCGTGCCAGGACCTTCTGATGCAGCACATGGCTGCGATCGGTGCATTTCACCACCGGCTGGAAATACAGCTGCACTTTGCCATTGAGCAAGGCGTCATCGATCAGCTGGCGCCATTCATGCAGGCCTTGGCCGGGCTGGCTGGCGAATTCGATCAGGCGCCCCCATGGCAGGCTCGGGTCGCTCTGAGCCTGGGCCAATGCCTGGTCGGCCCGGGCCAGTACCTGGCCGATGGCTTCGCCTGGTCTGAAGACGGTCATGCCGATGTGCGCCACCGGTGCGCAGTCGCTGGCGTCGGTTTGCCGCAGGTTTTCCAAGTCTTCGTGGAGTTCGCGCGCCAGTTGCTCGGCCTCCAGACGGCCGTGGCCGGGTGCGAGTACGGTGAACTCACCGCCGCGACTGCGCGCGGCCAGCCAATGAGCGCGGGTGGGCGGGTTGAGCAGGCTCTTGAGCAGTTCGGCGATGGCGACTATCAGTGCATCGGTGCGCTGGCCGCCCCAGCGCTGGTTGAGGCCGGCGAGGTCATTGACCCGCAGTACGATCAGATAGCCTTCGGCGCTCTGCTCCGTGACTGTTAGCAGGTTGGCCAGGCGGATGTCGAAAAGGCGTCGATTGGCCAGGCCGGTAAGGCTGTCCTGATAGGCTTCTTCGCGCAGCTTCTCGCTGCGGGCGGCTTCTTCGGCGAACAGCGCCTTGAGCTTGTCCACCATCTGGTTCATGGCCAGTACCACACGCTTCAGTTCGGGAGTGCGCGGTACCTTGGGCAGGGTCAGGAATTCGCGGCGGGTGATGGCCTGGGCCTGCTGCACCATGCTATCCAGCGGGCGCAACTGGCTACGCAGCAACCAGCCGCCGAGAATCGCGCTGACCAGGCCGCAGAGCAGCAGCCAGAGCAAGCTGCCAATGGCACTGTCCCACAGCTTGGCGATGGCGAACTGCGGGTGGCTAAGCACTTCGACCCGGGCCGCCTGCTCCCAGCCGCGCATGATCAGGGCATCGCCAGCCTGGGGCTGCAGGTCGACCAGGCGGACGAACCAGCGGGGTACCTGGTTGGTGTCGGTATCGCTCTGTCGCTCCACCATGACCCGCTCGTCAGGGATGCTTAGCACGCGGATGCTGGTGAAGTAGCCGCTGTCAAAAATCGAGCTGACCATCAACTCGATCATCGCCGGATCGTCCACATGCGGCGTCAACGATAGGCCGAGCGCTGTGGCTGCGTCCTGGGCGTGAGAGCCCAGTTGGCTGATCAATTGCTCGCGGGAGTTTTCAACCCCAGCAATGAAACTGCCGGTGAAGGCCACCACCAGGAACAGGCAGATGGCAAGAAACAGTTGCTTGAGCAGGGACATGACGTTCTCCTAACCTTCGCCAATGGCGAAGCCCTCTGTGTGCATTTTTTTCAATAAATCCTGCCAGCGCGAGAGTTTCTTGCTGTCGCTCTTCTTGCTGCGCGAGCCTGGCAAATACAGGCCTTCGGCATTGAAGGCATACACCGGCAGCAGATCCTGGCGCTGTGAGGCGGGACGGATTTGATTGATCAGGTTGTCCAGCACCAGAGGCTCGGCGGCCGGGCTGGAGTAGTAGGTCAGCACCATATGCGCCTGGTTCAGCCTGAGGGCCTTGACGTAGGTAATACGCAGCTTCTCACTGGAGATGCCAAGGCGGCGCAGGCTGAAGTACTTGGCAATGGCGTAGTCCTCGCAGTCGCCGGCACCCTTGATCAGGGATTCGATGGGCGTGGCCCAGTAGTCGACCTGCTGCCAGACGCGGATGTCGTCGGCGAAGCGAATCTGCCGGTTGAAGAAACGATTGACGTTGTCCAGCTTGACCTGTTCCGCGAGGTGGGCGCTGTCCTTGAACAAGGTTTCCCAGGCCAAGATCCGGACTCTGGCGTTGCCCAGGTTGCCGTAGCGTTTTTCGGCGGTATCGATGAGCCGACTGAAGTTCCAGTAGGCCCAAGCGGCCACGGCCTGGCTCAGCCCGATCAAGGCGCCAAGCAACAGAACCTGCGCAAGCGCCAGCCAATGCCCGCGCTGTTGCCATCCTGGAATGCGCTGCCATGGCCACATCTGTTGCTTCTCCGCCAATGATGGCTGGAGTTTAGGCGGCATCCCGCGGTTTTGCCGTGCATGGCCTAGTCAGGGCTTGTGAAAATATCGAGCTCCGCAGCGAGGCCATCCAGGTGCCCGCGGCAAGGTGCAGCGCTGCACCTTGCAGAATGGCGTTCCGCTCGTCGCGCAGCGACAGCCCGCCAGGATTTGGTTCGCGTCGGTGAACCAGTGGCGCACTGCCTGCGGCGAGCGAAGCCCTACGGATCGCAGTGCGCCTGCTCAATAGCTGGATAGCGCGCGCGGTCAACGCGGGTTGGGCAAGGTTTTCTGCCTGAGGATATAGAGGCTGACCAACAGTGCGCTGGTCAGCATGAAGGCGCGTGCCCAGAACAGGGGGACCAGGTAGCAGGAGAGGGCGATGCTGAGCCACATCAGGCTGATGCTGTAGACCTTGGCCTTGAGCGGGATGCCCTGGCCTTCGAGGTAATCGCGGATCCAAGGGCCAAGCCTGGGATGCATTACCAGCCACAGATAGAAGCGCTTTGAACTGCGTACAAAGCAGGCGGCGGCCAGTAACAGGAACGGCGTGGTTGGCAAGACGGGCAGGAAGATTCCGATCACCCCGAGTGCTACGCACAGCCAACCCAGGGTGAGCAGTGCGTAGCGAATCAGCGGACTACGGTTTTCCTTTACGTCACGCGCCATGACAGTGGCGCAGACTCAATGGTGACGGGGTTTGAGCAGGGCTGGCTTTTCTTCCGGGGCATGGCACAGCAGAAACAGTGCAGTCAGCAGTTCGGGAATTTGCTCGACCATGCTGTCTACTAGGTCGCGGTCGCTGGCGATCTCGGCGAACTCTGCCTGCTCTTCGAACAAGCCGGAGGCGACCATGATCGGCAATAGCAGTTCGCTGACTTCGTCTTCGGCATCGTCGAACCAGGCGGCTTCACGCAGGAACACTCCTTCCATGAAGCCGATGCACCAGCCGCGCAGATCCGAGTCGTCCGGGTCGTCGCCGAGATCGAGTTCGCAAGGCACTTCCGGATCATCGTCGCTGGCCAGTTGGCGGGCGATATGCGTCTGCAGTTGCACCAGGGTGGCTTCGATATCGTCGCGCTCCTCGTCGCTGCGGTAATGCGGTGGCTCGGAGAACAGAGCATCGATCCACTCACGCTCCGGTACCGGGTCTGGACAGATCGACAAGGCGGTGAGGTAGCCGTGGGCGGCCACGTAGTCCAGAGCCTCTTCGTGCAGCTCATCGGCGTCGAGGAAGGCTTGCAGGCGGGACAGTTGCTCGGCGAAGGACATCGTGGGGCTACCTTGAAGAAGTAAACGAGGATGGATTCTAGTCCAGACCTGCTGCAGCGGCCATAGTTCTAGAAGAATGCGCAGCGAAAAAACAGATCAAAACTCAGTCCGGTAAGCAGGTGCGTATAATGCGCGGCTCGTTTCGGAGACCTTTCATGCTCGACCACGCACTGCGCATCCTCAAAGACGTTTTCGGTTATGACAGCTTCCGTGGCCGCCAGGGTGCGATCATCGAGCGCGTGGCGGGCGGCGGCGACGCCCTGGTGCTGATGCCGACGGGGGGGGGCAAATCGCTGTGTTTTCAGGTGCCGGCCCTGCTGCGCGAGGGTTTGGCGGTGGTAGTGTCGCCGCTGATCGCCTTGATGGACGACCAGGTCGCCACCCTCGACGAGTTGGGGGTGGCGGCAGTGGCCCTGAATTCAACCCTGAATGCCGAGCAGCAACGCGAGATCGCCGAGCGGATCAACCGCGGCGAGATAAAAATGCTCTACCTGGCCCCGGAACGGCTGGTACAACCGCGCATGCTGGCGTTCCTGCAGCGTCTGGACATCGCCCTGTTTGCCATCGACGAAGCGCATTGCGTGTCGCAGTGGGGCCATGACTTCCGCCCGGAATACCTGCAGCTGGGCCAACTCGCCGAGCTGTTCCCCCGGGTGCCGCGCATTGCCCTGACCGCCACGGCGGATATGCGCACCCGTGAAGAAATCGTGCAGCGCCTGCATTTACAGGATGCCGAGCGCTTTCTCTCAAGCTTTGACCGGCCCAATATCTTCTACCGCATCGTGCCCAAGGAGCAGCCGCGCAAGCAGTTGCTGGCTTTTCTCGCCGAGCGCAAGGGCGATGCCGGCATCGTCTATTGCATGTCGCGCAAGAAGGTCGACGATATGGCGGCTTTCCTCTCCGAGCAGGGTTTTCCGGCGTTGCCTTACCACGCCGGCTTGGCCAACGAGCTGCGCGCCTACCACCAGAAGCGCTTTCTCAACGAGGAAGGCCTGATCATGGTGGCAACCATCGCCTTCGGCATGGGCATCGACAAGCCCAACGTACGCTTCGTTGCCCACCTGGACCTGCCCAAGTCGCTGGAAGCCTATTACCAGGAAACCGGTCGCGCCGGCCGCGATGGCCTGCCGGCGGACGCCTGGATGGCCTATGGGCTGCAGGACGTGATCTTTCTCAAGCAGATGCTCAACAACTCCGAAGGCGACGAACGGCACAAGCGTGTCGAACAGCACAAGCTCGATGCCATGCTCGCGCTCTGTGAGGAAACGCGCTGCCGGCGGCAGACGCTGCTGGCTTATTTCGATGAGGACATGCCCAACCCCTGCGGCCATTGTGACAATTGCATTGATGGCGTGCAGACCTGGGATGCCACCGAGCCGGCGCGCCAGGCACTCTCGGCGATCTACCGCAGCGGTCAGCGCTACGGCGTCGGTCATCTGGTCGACCTGCTGCTCGGGCGCGACAACGAGAAGGTGCGCGCTCCTGGCCATCAGCACCTGACAGTGTTCGGCGTCGGCAAGGCGTTCAGCGAGGGTGAGTGGCGCTCCTTGTTCCGCCAGTTGGTGGCGCGCGGCTTGGCCGATGTCGACCTTGAAGGCTACGGCGGCCTGCGTCTCTCCGATAGCTGCCGGCCCTTGTTGCGCGGTGAGGTGGCGCTGCAATTGCGCCGCGACCTGAAACCGCAGCTCACGGCAAAGACCTCCAGCAGTGCTGCCAGCCAACTGGTGCGTGGCGACGAGCGCGAACAATGGGAAGCCCTGCGCGCGTTACGCCGCAAGTTGGCCGAGGAACATGCGGTGCCGCCGTATGTGATCTTCCCCGATGCCACCCTGCTGGAAATGCTGCGCAGCAAGCCTGGCAGCCTAGCCGAAATGGCTCAGGTCAGCGGGGTCGGTGCGCGCAAGCTGGAACGCTATGGCGAGGCTTTCCTTGAAGTGCTGGGCGGTAATGCCGAAGCGCCACGAGTGGTGCTCGACCTGCGTCATGAACTGGTCAGCCTGGCCCGTGCCGGCATGACCCCGCTGCAGATATCCAGTCAACTCAAGTGCAGCGAAAAGAACGTCTACAGCCTGCTGGCCGAGGCCATCGGCCGCCAACAGCTATCCCTGGAGCAAGCGCTGGATCTGCCGGAAGAACTGCTCGGCGAGATCCAGGATGCCTTTCTCGATGGTGAAGGCGAGCTGCCGCCAGTGGCTGAAGTCAGCAGGTTGTTCGTCGGGCGGGCCGAGGATGGTGTCTTGTACTGCGTGCGTGCCGCATTGCAGGCCGAGTTCGGCACCTGAGTGCGCCTGGGGCGAGTGCCGATAGCTGGTCTGCGGGACTCGCTTGAATCTCAGGGTGCGAAAGGGTGAAACACCCGAGAGATCCCTGAAGTCTTGCTCTTGGGGGTGTGGTTATGGTTAGCTCACTAATAATTAGTTTTTTATATTTGAAAGAGCCGTTTAACCATGCCGCATACGCAATTGGATCCACATCGTTTCGCCATGCAATTAGCCCAGTTATCCCGCTCCTGGCGCGCCGAACTCGATCGGCGCCTGGTCGGGCTTGGACTGTCACAGGCGCGCTGGCTGGTGCTCTTGCACCTGTCGCGCTTTGAAGAGCTGCCGACCCAGCGTGAGCTGGCGCAAAGCGTGGGGGTCGAAGGGCCAACCCTGGCCCGGCTGCTCGATAGCCTGGAAGCCCAGGGGCTGGTTACCCGGCAGGCAGTACCGGAAGATCGCCGCGCCAAGAAAATCGCTCTGAGCCCGCCGGCGCAGCCGTTGATCGAAAAGATCGAGGCTATCTCCACCCAGCTACGCAAAGAGCTCTTCGCCGGTATAGACGAAGAAGAGCTGCGCCGATGCCAGCAAGTGCACGCACGGATTCTGGGTAACCTGGAAAAACGCTGATGGGGCAAGACCTGGCGGACTTGCAGGCGCGTTTCGGTCCACGCTACCCGCGCTGGTTGCTGGGCATATTGATGATCGGCAGCATGGCCATGGTCCTGGCCTCGACCAGTATCAATGTGGCCCTGCCCGCGATCATGCTGGATTTTTCGATTGGCCGGCCGCAGGCGCAGTGGCTGTCCACCGGTTTTCTCGCAGCCATGACGGCCGGTCTGTTATTGGCCGCTTGGGCGCACTCGCGTTTTGGCGCCAGGCGCACTGCGCAGTTCGGTCTGCTGCTGTTCGTGCTCAGTTCATTGCTGGCACTGGTTGCCCACGAAGCCTGGCAGCTGATTGCCCTGCGCATCGTCCAGGGGCTGTGTGCCGGGATCGTCCAGCCATTGGCAATGGTGTTGATCTTTCGCGTATTCGTTGGCGGCGGTCGAGGCATGGCCTTGGGACTTTACGGCCTGGGGGTGATGGTCGCGCCTACGGTGGGGCCGACCATTGGCGGCTATCTGGTCGATCATTTTGGCTGGGGTGCCGTGTTCTGGTTGCCACTACCCATGTGCGCCTTGGCGATGCTGGGCGGGCAGTGGTTGTTGCCCAGTCAGCGGGATAAAACCACGCCTTTTCTGGATATATGGGCGTTCATTTTGTTGTGTGTGGGCTTGTTTGCCTTGCTCGAAGCCCTGGCCGAGGCTCAGCGCTTTGCCTGGCTTGCGCCGCGAGTCTGGCTGCCTGGCCTGCTAGGTACATTGGCGTTCATTGCTTTTTTCACCCGGAGTTGGCGTAGCGCCAAGCCGCTATTGCCGTTGCGATTGTGGCGTAACCCGGGCTTTCGTAATGCCAGTTGGGTGGCCCTGACCTTGGGTATGGGCCTGTATGGCTCGACCTACCTGATTCCGCTGTACCTGCAAACAGTCGAAGGCTATAGCGCCGGACGCGCCGGTTTGCTGCTATTGCCCACGGGAGTGCTGATGGGCGCCGCTTCATTTGTCGGTGGCTGGCTGAGCGATCGGCAGTCGGCAGCCTTGCTGCTGGTCAGCGGGTTGCTGATTTTCGCCTTGTCTGCTGCAGGTTTCGGTTGGCTTGAGCAAGGCGCCTCGTTTGCCGTGCTGTGCTTCTGGGCCTGTGTCGGGCGGGTCGGGCTCGGATTGCTGTTGCCAGCGCTGAGCACGGGTTCGCTGGACATCCTCAGCGCACATGAACTGGCGCTGGGTGCCGGTGCGATTACCTTCGTCCGACAACTGGGTGGTGCGTTTGGCGTCAACCTCTTGACGTTTTTTCTCGAGTGGCGCCATCGCAGCGAAGGGGGCGACCTGGTTGCCGAAGCCGTAGCATTCCAGCAGAGTTTCTGGCTGATGGCGGCGGTCTTTGCTCTGACTGTGCTGGCAGCTTGGCGCGTGCGCTCGACGAGGCGCTGACAGCCGGTACGCTGCCAGCAGGCTGGGTGGCTGTCTGGGTCATTTTATTGACTACTCTCCAGTGCATTTGCGTATGATGGCCACCTGCCTTATTACTCGGCGAGCACTAACAGGACACCTGTTCAGGCGTGCACGCTGGAAAATCATGGCCATACTCACCTATTAGCCGGGTTCGACATGGAGTGTCTCCCCGACGTACGAATTTGCTGCACCCACTGTTTTCACCACTGACGGATACGCACGCCTAGGCGTGGAGTGGTGTGACGACTCGGGAGCGGAGTCAGCGGGAGAGTTCATATGTCTCGAGTCCGGCAATTGCTGTTCGGCCTTGCTTCAAGCTCGGCATTCTATTCCGGTGTAGTGCCAGCCTTGGGGCTGGGCGAAATCACCCTGCATTCAGCACTTAATCAGCCGCTAGAGGCTGAAATCGAATTGTTGCAAGTTGCCGATCTTTCCAGCGGTGATCTGCTGGTGCGGCTTGCTTCTGCCGATGTATTCAGTCGCTCTGGTGTCGATCGTCTGTTCTTTCTCAATGATCTGCGCTTCACCCCTTTGCTGCGCGGCAGCAAAAGCGTGATTCGTGTGGTGTCGAGTCAGCCGGTGCGTGAGCCCTATTTGAACTTCATAGTCGAAGTGGCGCGGCCCAATGGCGCGCTGCTGCGCGAATATACCCTGTTGCTCGATCCGCCCGGTTCATCGGCCTACCGTACTGTCGCCGCCGTGCCAAAGGTACGGGCAGCGTCCGAGCGGCCGGTGGTTTCGGCAGCGACCGCTGTTGCCACTGCACCTCGCGTTATGCCGGCAGCCGAAGCGGGTGCGCGTTATCAGGTTGTCAGTGGCGACAGCCTGTGGAAGATCGCCGCCGGCTTGCGCGCTGCCGGTAGCCAGACCTCGCAGCAGGCGCTGATGCGCGATATCCATGCGCTCAATCCGCAGGCATTCGGTCGTGGTGACATTAACCGCCTGCAGGCTGGGGCCGACTTGCTGCTACCGGATTCAGCCCAGGCGGGTAGTGCGCCGATTGCCAGTGCAGAAGCCTTTGCGCCAGTCGACCCGCCAGTCGACCCGCAGGTTGAGCAGGTGGCACAAATGCAACGTCGCCTGGATCAGGAGTTGCTCAGCCAGGCAGAGGAGAACCTCAGGCTGCACCAGAGCATCACTGATCTGCAGGCGCAGTTGCAGCAGCTGCAGGAACAGGTGGGCGACAAGGACCGGCAGCTGGCTGAATTGCAAACCCAGTTAGTGGCGCGTCCTGCTCTGGCACCAACGTCTACGGCACCTGTCGCGGCGGAACCTTCGCGGGTTGAGCTAGGCGAGTCAGCCGAGACGCCGAGTCGCAACTGGTTCAGCGTCGCTGCGGCTGCGCTGGTCTTGCTGCTCGCTGGCCTGCTAGGGCTGTTCTGGCGTAACCGGCAGCCATCGTCACCCTTGACTCAACAGGTTCAGCCAATACCCGAGCCTGTGGTGACGGTGCCTGAGCCTGATGCGCCGCTGCTGAAAAGCGTGCCTCCAGCTGCACGGGTCAGCCAGGCAGCGGTTGCTGCAGCTACTCCCCCGGATGCATTGGAAGGCGCGAATATCTACATCGCCTATGGCCGCTTCGGTGAGGCCGCGGTGATCCTCGGCAAGGCGCTGGATGTGCAGCCGGAGCGCAGTGATATTCGCTTCCGTCTGCTGGAGGTGTTGGCCCAGCAAGGTAATGCCCAGGCCTTCGCCGAAGAAGAAGCGAAATTGCGCGCTGCCGGTTTCACTGCGGCGCGTATCGATCAGCTCAAGGCGCGTCATCCCGGGTTGCGCGATGCCTTGGTGACTGGCGAGATGCTGGACGATGCCACGCTGGTGCTGGACGAGCCGCCGTTGCAAGCGCCGGTGCAAGAGGAAGGGCTACTGGACGATGATTTTCAGCTCAATCTGGATGACCTGTCGCTGGACGCGGATTGGGACCTGGTGAGTCCGTTTCCAACCAGCATGCGAAAGCAGGGTGCAGCCTCGGTGCCGGAGTTTTCCGAACGTGACGACGTGCCGGAGGCCTTTGAGTCGGCTGGTCATCGCGATGCACGCAGTCCATTTGCCCAGACCATGCTGGTCGAAGAAGCATCGGCAGATGACTGGTTGCAGGAAGATCTGAGCGAAGGTTTCCTTAACCAACCCCCGGCCGGTGACAGCAACCTGTTGCACGACCTCGATCAGTTGGCCGGGAACCACGATAATCTGACCAAGCTCAACCTGGCACTGGCATACATCGATCAAGGCAGTCTGGAAAGCGCGTGTAACATCCTCAATGAAGTCATCAACGATGGGGATGACGAGGAAAAACAGGAAGCTCGCGAGTTGCTGGCGAAAATTGCCTGAAGGCACGGTTCAAGCCATCAGCAGACTTCAGCTTCATCTAAAAGGCTCGCTTACCCGCGCAAGGTAAACGGGCCTTTTTCGTTGCAGGCTAGAGTGTCGGGCGGGGTTATCATGATTGTTTACGAAGGCAGAGTGTTTTATGTCCAGCGGCAAAGTCGAAGTGACCATCATCTATTGCACTCAGTGCCAGTGGCTGTTGCGCGCGGCCTGGCTGGCCCAGGAGCTGCTGTCGACCTTTGCCGATGATCTTGACAGGGTCAGCCTGCAACCTGGCACCGGCGGGGTGTTTCGCATCACCTGTGATGGTGTGCAGATATGGGAACGCAAAGCCGACGGTGGTTTTCCCGAAGCCAAGGTGCTCAAGCAGCGCTTGCGCGATTTGATCGATCCGACCCGGGATCTTGGCCACGCTGATCGTTCGGTCGATACCTGATCGCTCGCGCGGCAGCGCTTTGCTGGATTGATGAGCATTCTGGCGATCAGGGCAACTTACTGAGCCCGGCCACCCTGGGTCGTAACAATTCCGCGAAGCTGGTTTGGCTGATCGATCGGTCAGCTTTTTTGTTCCTGGGCTTGTTCTCAAACTGTCTCGGCGCTAGGGTTGCCAGCTCTGTAGGCTAGCTGAAAGGATGTTTGATTCTAGTGAAAAGCACGCATGAAACCTGGTCTCCATTGTCTTTGCGATCGACCCGGATCGCGGCCAATTGAACGCGCCCTCTAGAGCGCTGTTGCTGTTGGCGCTGGTGGTGGCAGCGATCAATCTGCGCCCTGGGATCACCTCGCTGGCGCCGCTGATCGAACGGATTGCCGACGAGTTGGCGTTGAACCGGAGCCTGATCAGTCTGACCACGGCATTGCCGGTACTGTGCATGGGACTGCTGGCACCTGTTGCGCCGCGCCTGGCTCTGCGCCTGGGACTGGAGCGCACCATCGCCTTGTGCATGGGGGTGATTTCGGCCGCCTTGCTGATGCGCCTGGCTGGCCAGTCCAGTACGGTGCTGATAGCCAGTGCGGTGCTGCTCGGCGCTGCGATTGCGATTGCCGGACCGTTGCTGTCAGGCTTTATCAAGCGCCACTTCGTTGGTCAGATGGGCACCGTAGTCGGCTGGTATTCCTTGAGCATGGCTGTAGGCGGCGCGGCTGGCGCCGTGCTGACGGCGCCAGCCACGCAACTGTTCGGCGACAGTTGGCCCCGGGGGCTGGCGGTCTGGGCCTTGCCCGCGGTAGTGGGGTTGCTGTTGTGGCTGTGGCTGCCCAATCGCGTGGAGTCCTCAGAGGCTGCAGAAGCCGGTAGCGGTTTGCCCTGGAATCAACCACGTGCCTGGCTGATCAGCTGCTTTTTCGCGATTCAGGCCGGTCTGTTCTATGCCCTGGCAACCTGGGCGGTGGCGCGTTACCACGAGGCAGGCTTGACCCTGTTGCACAGCAATGCGCTATTCAGTATTTCGATGCTGATGGGCATGCCCAGCGCGTTCCTGTTGCCCTGGTTGGCCCAGCGTTTCGGCAATCGCTATGCCTTGTTGGTCGGCTGTGGCTTGGTGTCATCCCTCAGCCTGGCGATGATCACCTTTGTGCCGACCTTCGCACCAGAATTCTGGGCGGTGAGCATCGGCTTCGGTCTTGGCGGCTCATTTGCCTTGTCCCTGGTGCTGCCGTTGTACGAGGCGGGCTCGCCGCTGGCGGTCAGTCGCTGGACCGCGATGATGCTCTGCATGGGCTACAGCATGGCGTGCCTGACGCCGGTCCTGACCGGTCTGGCGCGCGACCTGGCGGGTCACTATCAATTGCCGTTCATGGTGCTGACCAGCCTGGCGCTGCTGATGACAGCGCTGGCCTGGGTCATGCGCCACGGCCCCCGCCATTCCTGATCAGGCGAGTGTGAGTCGGCCGGCAAAGTGACAAAGTTTCCCAGCAGTTCCTTTCTCGGCATTCGGTGCTGTGATAGAAGGCAGCCTTGATTTTCTGGAGTACCCGTGTGGAGTCCGAATCCATTGTTTATGGTTGCATTCGCGACTGGCCGTCCGATAGCCCGGCGCAGAGTCGCCGGCGCCGTGAGATCAACCACCAGGTGCTGGGTGAGTTGCCGGCTGGCGAGGCCTGGCCATTTCTGGGTCGCGAGATGTTTGCCTTTTGCCAGCAGCCCGGAGAAGGTCTGTATCAGACCCAGGTGATTCACTTCGGTGCCAGTTACCGCGCGGTCGAGTACGAGTGGAGTCTGTGGGTCGAGCAGTTCGAAACGCTGCTCAAACGCTTGTACTGGGCCAGCGCCGTGGTGCATCTGGAAACCGAACTGAACGGCACCCATACCTTCCGCTGGGAGTCGGACAACGCTGGTCACAGTCCTCAGGAGGGCGAGCTTCGGGTGCGTTGCGCCTGGGAGCGCGAAGGCGGCTTGCGCGGCTGAATGCCGGGTAGCCGCCTACCTCCGTGTTCAGGGTTTGGGTTGGCGATAGAGGTCGAGCAGTACCTGGTCGAGAATCGATGATGCGCCCCAGGGCCGCGAATCATTGAGAATCGCCACCACCGCCCAACTGTTGCCATTGCTGTCGCGGCTGTAGCCGGCGATGGCGCGTACATTGTTCAGGGTACCGGTCTTGATATGCGCCTCACCGGCCAGGGCAGTGCGGTGCAAGCGTTTGCGCATGGTGCCGTCCATGGCCACCAGCGGAAGGGAGCTGATGAATTCGGCGGCATAGGGGCTTTTCCAGGCAGCCTGGAGTAGCTGGGCCATTTCACGCGCGCTGACGCGTTCGTCACGCGACAGCCCGGAGCCGTTCTCGATGACCAGGTGCGGGGCAGTAAGGCCCTTGCGCGCCAACCAGCTGCGGATCACCCGCTGGGCAGCCTTGGCGTCGTCGCCGTCGGCCTCATTGCGAAACTGCGCGCCGAGGCTCAGAAACAACTGACGGGCCATGGTGTTGTTACTGTATTTGTTGATGTCGCGGATGATCTCCACCAGGTCCGGGGAGAAGGCGCGAGCAAGCAGGCGCGCATCTTGCGGTACATCGGCGAGGCGATCCTTGCCGAGGATCTTGCCGCCCAGTTCCTGCCAGATGGCCCGCACGGTGCCGGCGGTATAATCAGGGTGGTCGAGCAGGGACAGGTAGGTCTGGGCGCTGCAGCCTTCTGCCAGCTTGCCGGTGACGATCACGGTAGTACCGTCGAACTGTTTCACCGGGTTGTAGCGCACATCCGGCCAGCCTGGACACTTGGCTGATGGCAGGGCCTTGACCCGATTGTCGATGCGGATCTCGGCAATCGGTGGTTCGACCGCGATGTGCACCTTGCCGCCGTCGTTACGCGCGACGAAGCGCACTGCCTTGAGGTTGACCAGCAAGGCGTCGGGGGTGACCAGATAAGGTTTGTTGGTGTCGCCGCCGTCATCGTTGAAAGTCGGCAGCGCGGGCTGGTTGAAGTGGCTGCGGTCAAGTACCAGATCGCCGCTTATCTGGTGCACGCCGTTGGCGCGCAGGTCTCGTAGCAGCAGCCAGAGTCGCTCCATGTTCAGCTTGGGGTCGCCACCGCCTTTTAGGAACAGGTTACCGTGCAGTACGCCGTCTTTCAGCGGGCCGTCGGTGTAGAACTCGGTTTTCCACTGGTGTGTCGGGCCGAGCAGTTCCAGCGCGGCAAAGGTGGTCACCAGTTTCATGGTCGAAGCCGGATTGATCGACACGTCGGCGTTGAAGAAGGTGCTGTTGCCGGGGCCGGTAAGCGGCAGGGTGACCACCGACAGCGATTGGGTGCTGATCTTGCTGGCTTTCAGCGATTGCTGAACCTTATGTGACAGACCGCTGTTGGCGGTGGCCTGCAAGGGCAGGGCGAACGGCAGGAGCAAGCCGGCGATAACCAGCGTACGCAAGGTGTTGATCATGGGTAGATACCCTCCAGTTGAGGGATGGTGGTCACGAGTGACATGTACGGAAGGTGTCTTCAAGGTTTTGTGAGTCGCCGCACATTATGCCCGAGGGCCGAGATGCTTGCGCTGCTCTATGACCGGCGTAAATGCTTTGCTCAGTGTAGCGCCTGTCGCCTGGCTGGCAGAGAGGCGGGCAATTCACACGGCAAGCTGCTAAAGTGCCGCGCGTTATCACTTTTGAGGATTGTTCCATGGCTACTAACCGTTCCCGCCGTCTGCGCAAAAAACTCTGCGTGGATGAATTCCAGGAGCTGGGTTTTGAGCTGAACCTGAACTTCAAAGACGATCTGGCCGAAGAGGCCATTGATGCATTCCTCGATCAGTTTCTGCGTGACGCCATGACCGCCAACGGTCTTGGTTATGTCGGCGGCGATGACTATGGTCTGGTATGCCTGGCCAAGCGTGGCTCGGTCAGCGAAGAGCAGCGTGCCCAGGTCGAAGCTTGGTTGAAGGGTCGTGATGAGCTGGTCGACATTACTGTCAGCCCGCTGATGGATGTCTGGTATCCGGAAAGCACTATCAATACTCCGGCCTGATGTTCGCCGGCTGGGCATGCAATATGCCCAGCCGTTGCTTCACCTTCCATTCCATGCAGGCTTTTTCGTTACACCCCCCCTCTCTCCTGTATGACAATCTGATTCGGCAAGAGTTTATCAAGCCCAGCGGCCGCCTTGTCTGTCAGCCCAGCCTTGCTCAGTACCGCGCAGTTATCAATCTCGTCGATCTGTTGTGCCTGCATGAAGCGTTTGTCTTAGCGCCGACAGGTTTTCGTGCGCACGAATAGCCAGGCAGTCTCGGGTCAACGAGGGTGAGCAAGCACCCGGGTGAATTTCACTACGCGCTGGCAGTGGCCTGCGAAGTCGGGGCTTTTGGCGTCGATGGCGCGGGCGATCAGTTGGATAAGGAGTCGAGCAACTGTTTGCGCCTATCTAGCAGCCGCTGGCGTTCAATACAGCGCGTCGCTACTTCAGACACCGCCTCGATGAACGCCACGCTTTCGGGGCTTTGCATGGCCCGGTCGGCTGGCTCGCCATGGTCGCAGTGCAGCAGTACCAGGACGCCCAGGCGGTCGCCCTTATGGTTATGCAGGCCGGTGGCAACCAGGTGTACGCGCGGGCTGTCGAGGGTTTGCAGCAGGCTTCGGTAGTCGCCGGCCTGGTCGAAGCCCAGCGAGGCGATACAGCTCTTGTCGCCGTTGGCCGGTTGCTGCAGCCAGGTGGGCATCTGGCTGGCGGCCTTGTCGTAGCCACGAATGCCGTGCTTGTCGAGGCTGTGCTGCGCGCCGTGGAGAAATAGGCCATGAGGCTGCAGGCGCCCGCTGTCGGCATCGAGCAAGTAAATCAGGCCGCCGTGGGCCCCGCTGACGGCCAGGCTTTCCTGCAGGATTCGCTCAATCAGGGTATCGAAGCTAGTTTCGGCGCAGAGGCTGGCGGAGATGTCGAGAAACCTGGCAATGGTCGCCTTCATCCGCAGCATGGACTCAGCCAGCTGATCCACTTCCAGCACCGGCGAGTGACCGCTGGATGCATAGTCGAAGTCGAAACGGCGGATGGCCTCGGCCTCTAGCACCAAGGCGCGCAAGGGATTGGCCATAATGCGCGAAGCCAGCCAGCCCAGGGGTAGGCACAGCAGCAAAGTGGTCAGAGTGATAAGTGCGCCTTGCCAGCGGATGCGGTAGGCGTCGGCCAGCAGTTCGTCTTCCGGCACCAATAGCGCCAAGTATAAACCTTGCGGTCCACCTTCCAGTATATGGCTGCGCGAAACGACCCAGCGTCGTTCGCGCAGCTGCAGAATGCTCTGGTGGGGGGCGTCCGGGCCATCGGCCAGGAGGGTCGCGAGTTCCGGGCTGAGATCGCGCGCCGGGGTCAGGTGCGCTTCACCGTCATGCATCTTCAACAGGCGTGCACTGTCTGGATAGGCCACGGTATTGCCCTCGGCGTCGAACAGGATGATTTGGCTGTTGGCCGTTACCTGGTGCTGGGCCAAGGTCGTGGAGAGGTCGGATAGCGTCAGGTCCGCAGCCAGAATGCTGGTCGGTCCGGCACGTCTGGCCAAGGTGGTGCCGACTTGCTGGGTGGAAAAGAACACATAAGGCGCGGTGGTGATCTGTTCAGCTTGGCTGCTGGCGCTCAGATACCAACTGCGGCTGCGTGGATCGAAGGCTTGCAGGGGGCGTTGCTGCTGGCTGATGAGGTTCAGCGCATCGTCGAAGAACAGGTAATGGGCCTCATCCCCGGTTTCGCTGCGGTCGATCGACCAGACCTGATAGGTTGCCTGCTCGGGTGCCGCCAGGAACTGCTTCATCGTCTCGCTGCGCAGTGGCCGCAGCATGAAGAAGTCGCCGTCCGCATAGCCGAGGTACAGCGAGGCCAGTTTGCGGTTGTCACGCAGGGCCTGGGCCATCGGTTCAAGCAGCGCCAGGCGGCCCTCAAGATCGGTCGCCTGGGTCGCGCGATTGAGCACCAGCATGCTGAGCAGGTGGTTGATGGGTTGGTAGGTGTGGCGCAGGTCCTTCTGCACATCCTGCTGGATGCGCTCGAACAGCTTGGCGCTGCTGGAAAAGATAATCTGCGAGTTCTGCTGATAGTTGAACAGCCCCAGCACTATGCCAATCAGCACTAACAGCAAGGTGAACAGCACGCTGATATGTAGGTGCAGGGGGAAGCGGCGGTCTTTGCGGGTGGGAGTCCTGGGCATCGCGCGTCTCTCCGTGAAGTGCGCTAGGAACCCAGGGAGCATAGTGAAGGGGCTGTAGTGTTGCCTGCTAAGGGCGATTAATTATAAAAATATCTCTGCTTAGCGCTGCGATTGGTCGAACAGGCTCGATGACCGACTCAAGGCGTTCGCCGCAACGCCGCAACGCGCTTCGCGCGTTTGCCCAGCAACTGACTCAAGCCGTGCATGAGTAGGGCGACGAACAATGCCAGTACCACGCCAAACAGGGCGTTGAGCAAGCGCACCTCGGCAAGCTGCCAATCCTGCGCGAGGCTTTCGGCGAGCAAGACGAAGCAGACGGTGGTCTGCAACACGAATAAGCCGTAGTGGTTGGCCTGAACGGCACGGCTGAGGGCGATCAGTGGCAGCAGGGTGGCGACCATCAGCGGCGGGTCCTGCAGGCTATGCCCGAGTAAAATCAATAACCCCGCAGCAGCCAGGCTGGCCAAGCTCGATTGCAGGGCGCGCACCAAGCTGCCCTGGAATTCCAGTTGCAGTGTGGTAACCACGGTCAAGGTCAACCAGTAGCCGCGTTCCAGTCCGGCCAGGTTGACGATCAGGCCGGCGAGCGAGAAGGCCAGGGTGCAGGTCAGCGCATGCAGGCGCCACTGTTGCTGCGGCAAGCGCTTGGCGTGGCGTTTGAGCACTTTGAGGAGGCTGACGAAGCGCGGCATGTATGGCCACATGCGCAGGCCATGCATGCCGCGCAGGCCGAACGCCAGGAGCATCACCCAGAGCCCGCCGAGGATGAACAGCATGGCGATGGCGAGTGGTTTATCCAGGTGGCCCAGGCCTTGTTGACCCTGGCCCAGGCACAGGCAGACGGCCAGGCCTATGCCAAGTTTGCCGGCCTCGCTGCCAAAGCGCTGCAGCCAGGCGAGCAAGAAGCCAAAGGCAGCGAACAGGCCAAGACTGATCAGCGGATCGCTGGCCGCCCAGAAACCCAGGCCGGCACTGCAGGCGCCGAGGCCTATCAGCATCAACATGCGCAGCATGCCGAGGCGGTGCAGAGGGTTGGCCTGGGCGGCCTGAAAGGCGCCAACCGATGCCCAGAGAAAGCCTGGATGGCCACTGAACAAACCCAGTAACAGGGGCAGGGCGCAGCCGAAGCCGGCGACCATCGCCGGTCCCCAGGCCGGCGGTCCGGCATGCCAGCTGAAGGTTTTGCGTAGTACGCTTTTCATGGGTTACACCGGACTCGAGCGTCCCGTCATTTCACGGGCCATTTCAGTAGCGTAGCTGTCGGTCATGCCGGCGATGAAGTCGATCATGCGCAGAAACGAGTTATACAGCGATCCGTGTGGATCCGGCGCATTGTTGCCGAGCAAGTCGAGGATGCGCCGGTGTTTGAACGATGGTGTGCGTCCGCCATGCTGTTCCAGTGCGGCGCCACAAAAGGCATTGAGGAGGATTTCCAGGGTGGTATAGGCGCCGATCTCGTGCAGGGTCTTGCGCTTGTCCTGGAAGATCTTCTCCCGCGCCATCTCCTTGGCACTCTGCACACAGCGCTTGGCAGTGCCGTGCATGTGCTCGACCAGATCGCCCTGCAACGTACCGGCAAGCAGGGCCTCCTGTTGCTCGACGAAGGCATGGGCAGCAGCATTGGTCAGGTGTTCGATGGCCTTGCCACGCAGGATCGCCAACTTGCGCCGCTTGGAATCCTGCGGGCCAAGCTGGCGGTAGGTTTCCGGCAGGTCATCGCCGACCAGATCGAGCAACAGTGCCTCGACTTCGCTGTAGTCGAGCAGCTCCATCTCCAGGCCATCTTCCAGGTCGATCAGGCCGTAACAGATGTCGTCCGCCGCCTCCATCAGATAGACCAGCGGATGGCGCGCCCAGCGCTGTTCTTCCAGTTGCGGCAGGCCGAGTTTCTGGGTGATCTGTTCAAGCAGTGGCAGCTCGCTCTGGTAACAGCCGAACTTGTGCTTCTTGTAGCCGAGCGCTTCGGCATGACGCGCGGTCCAGGGGTACTTCAGGTAGGTGCCGAGGGTCGCATAGGTCAGCCGCGTACCGCCGTCGAACTGGTGGTATTCCAGTTGGGTGAGCACGCGAAAGCCCTGGGCGTTGCCTTCGAAACTGAGAAAGTCACCGCGCTCGGCCGCGCTCATCGCATCCAGCCAGCCGCGCCCTGCGGCCTGCTGAAACCAGTGGCGAATGGCATCCTCGCCGGAATGGCCGAATGGCGGGTTACCGATGTCATGGGCCAGGCACGCTGACTGCACGACCATGCCCAGATCGCTTGGCTCGCACCAGGCGGGCAGTTCAGTGCGAATCATCTCGCCGACGCGCATGCCCAGCGAGCGTCCGACGCAGCTGACTTCCAGCGAGTGGGTCAGGCGCGTATGGATATGGTCGTTGCTCGACACCGGGTGTACCTGGGTCTTGCGTCCCAGGCGGCGAAAGGCGCCGGAGAAGATGATGCGGTCATGATCCTTGTGGAAAGGGGTGCGGCCCAATTCATCGGCGCTGTGCGTAGGTTTACCGAGTCGTTCGCGGTTGAGCAGTGTTTGCCAGTCCAAGGCCAGTCCTCGCCATTAAGTGGCAGATGGCCCCTAGCTTCGGGGTTGCCGGGCTTTCCTGCAAGTATCCAGGCTTTGCACGTACCGTAAAAGATTGCATGCGGGCATGACTGTGGCGCCGCGAAATATGGCTTCGAGTGGCGAAAGGGGGGGGCGTTGCTAAGATCAGATCAAGGTGCGAATGCAGGCATCCTGCCAGCTGGGGCTTGTTACGCGAAAGCGAGTCCAGCACCTCTGCACCTCCCGCAACAGCGAATATCGGGTGATCCACTGAAGCAGGCCGTAAGGGTTCGCTATAGCGGCTTTTCTCATGATGGAGGATGTATGAATAATGCAATCGTCTTGGTCGCTCGGCTGCTGCTGGCCCATATTTTTCTGTTAGCCGGATTTAGCAAGATCACCGGTTATGCCGGTACCCAGGGCTATATGGAGAGCGTGGGGATTCCCGGCGCGCTGTTGCCGCTGGTGATCGCTTTGGAAATCGGCGGCAGCCTTGCACTGATCTTCGGTTTTCTTACTCGCTGGGCGGCGCTGGCGCTGTCAGCTTTCTGCATAGCGTCCGCGGTGATTTTTCATCGTAACTTTGCCGACCAGACGCAAATGATCATGTTCATGAAGAACCTCGCCATGGCTGGCGGATTGCTTCTGCTTTATGTGCAAGGTGCGGGCGCCTTCAGTGTCGATGCCCAGCGCGGTAAGTAGTTGCGCTGTCCCAATGACCTGCTGTACGGGGCGGATTTATCCGTGAGAACTCTTGAGGCGGCGACCCAAATGGGCAGGCAGTAAAACGCCGCGAAGCACGGCGTAGGGTTCTGCCCGGCAAGATTGTGGCCAGTGGCATGCCTATGGGGCTTTTGCCTGGTTGTCAGTGTCTCGCGGCGGGTTGCGCCTGAGCAGCGGGAAGGCGATCAGGGCAATGCGCAGCCAGCGCCGCCAGTTGCCGCGGCGGATACCCAGCGTTGCCAGGAGCAGGGCGCCACCGGCGACCCAAAGTGGTGCGTTGCTGTTGCCCAGCTCTTCGCGCCAATGGCTGCTGAAATACTGCGCCTGGCGCAGCGGCTGCAGCATTACCAGCGTTTCATGGCGCAGTTCCTGGCGATGCATCTCCAGGCGCAGCCGCAGCATGGCTTTGCGCAACTCGCTGCGCGAAGCCTTGGCAGGTAGTTCAGGTAGGCTCATGGCAGCAGTTGCTCGCGGTCGCGGGCCAGTTCTTCGAGGCTGGCGCTGAACGGTGGAGGGGCATTGCGTAGGTGCGCCAGCAGGCGCAGCAGGCAAACCAGCAGGCCCAAGGTATAAGCCGCGCACAGAAGGATGATCACGGTCAGCCGATGGCTATCCCAGAAGCTGATCAGCAGCGCAGCGGACAGCCCAACCATCAGTAGCAAGCCAAACACCAGGCTCAGGCTAGCCAGTACCAGCAGGCGAAGTGTATGGCTTTGCTGTTCTTTCAGTTCTTCGCCAAACAGTGCGATATGGCCATGCAATAAGCCGAGCAGGGCCCCGGCAAAGCGCCGCGGCGAGCCGCCGCGGCTGGGTGTAGCGGGTGGTGTGGCGTCCATGTCTTCTCTCATCAGCGCCGCGTGATCAGCATGCCCAGCAGCAAGCCGATGGCGGCGGCCACACCCAGAGTCTGCCAGGGATGGGACTGCACATAACCCTCGGTTGCCTGGACTGCAGCCTTGCCACGGTCGCGTAGCGAGTCTTCTGCGTTGTTCAAGGTGGAGCGGGCACGGCCGAGGCTGGTGCGAATCTGTTCGCGCAGCTCTTCGGCTTGCTCACCAACCAGGCTGGCCGAATGTTGCAGCAATTTCTCAGTGTCGCTTACCAGTGCCTGAAATTCGTTGAGCAGTTCGTCCTGGCTTGCGGCGTTGGCGTTATTACGAGGCATCGAGTTTCTCCTTGAACGGTTTTGTTCAGTGTTCAGTGTAAGAGGTTCGAGTGTGGTGTGGGGGTTGGGTTCCTTTTTTATCTGGCAGGGCGGTTTCGCCTGCGCATCGATCGAGTACTGGTACAGCGCTTGCATTGTGCTGGTGCGCACTTTTGGCCTGACGCTCCTTTATGGGGCTCGCCAAGGGTCGGCCTGGATGCCATGGTGCATTTATAAGTCTCTAATAAATATAGATTAAATACCTTTGGTGCAGGTTTGAGTGGGGCTGTTCTGCTGCCCTGTATGACTGTGCTACATGGAGTGGGTCGCTTGTTGTGCTGCCAGATGGTGCGTCTGCATCAATAAGCGACCCCCTTTGGTGCATCTTCCCTAACCACGGAGTTTTCTTCGCTGATGGACAACATCAATAGTGCTGTGGAAACCCTGATTCACGGCTCCAACACCCTGTTTATCCTCCTTGGCGCGGTCATGGTGCTGGCCATGCACGCCGGCTTCGCCTTTCTCGAGGTGGGTACGGTCCGCCAGAAGAATCAGGTCAACGCCTTGTCGAAGATAATCTCCGACTTCGCCGTTTCAGCCCTAGCCTATTTCTTTATAGGCTATTGGGTTGCCTATGGCGTGACTTTCCTCGAACCAGCGAGCGTGCTGACCGAAGGCAACGGTTATGCCTTGGTCAAGTTCTTCTTTCTGATGACTTTCGCCGCAGCGATCCCGGCGATCATCTCCGGTGGTATCGCCGAGCGCGCCCGGTTCGGTCCGCAACTGTGCGCCACTATTCTGATCGTGGCCTTCGTCTATCCGTTCTTCGAGGGCATGATCTGGAACGGCAACTACGGTGTTCAGGATTGGATTGCGGCGCAGTTCGGCGCGCCTTTCCATGACTTCGCCGGCTCGGTGGTGGTGCATGCGATGGGCGGGTGGCTGGCCCTGGGGGCGGTGCTGTTGCTGGGGCGGCGTAACGGGCGCTATCGCGATGGCAAGCTGGTGGCGTTCGCACCATCGAATATTCCATTTCTCGCCCTGGGCTCATGGATCCTGATCATCGGCTGGTTCGGCTTCAACGTGATGAGTGCGCAGACCCTGGGCAGCGTCAGCGGCCTGGTGGCGGTCAATACGCTGATGGCGATGGTCGGCGGCACTGTGGCGGCCTTGCTGGTCGGGCGCAATGACCCGGGCTTTCTGCATAACGGCCCCTTGGCTGGGTTGGTGGCGGTCTGTGCCGGCTCCGACCTGATGCACCCGGTTGGCGCCCTGGCCACTGGCGCCATCGCCGGAGCCCTGTTCGTCTGGGCGTTCACCGCGACCCAGGTCACCTGGAAAATAGACGACGTGCTCGGCGTCTGGCCACTGCACGGCCTGTGCGGCGTGTGGGGTGGGATCGCCTGCGGGATTTTCGGTCAGCAGGCCTTGGGCGGCCTGGGTGGTGTCAGCCTGAGCAGTCAGCTGGTCGGTACCGCACTCGGCGTTGTGGTGGCGTTGGCCGGTGGCTTGCTGGTGTATGGCGCGCTCAAGGCGTTGGTCGGCATCCGCTTGGGTCAGGAAGAAGAGTTCAATGGCGCCGACTTGTCGATCCACAAGATCGGCTCGGTCAGCGAAGACTGATCAAAGGCGATCCAACACGCAAAAAGCCCGCTCGGATGAGCGGGCTTTTTGTTTGCAACCCGGCTTACAGCAGCGGGATGCTGTAGCTGACGATCAGGCGGTTTTCGTCGAGGTCGCCACCGGTGGCGGCAGCATTGCTGCGCACCATCGCATTGCGCCAGCGCACGCCGAGGTTCTTCAGCGGGCCTTCCTGCACCGTGTAGCTGATGTCCAGGTCGCGTTCCCATTCCTTGCCGTCGCGCCCGCCTGCTCCGGTGAAGTCTTCACCGGTTACATAACGAACAAAGGCTGCCAGGCCGGGTACGCCATAGGCGGCGAAATTGATGTCGTAGCGTGCTTGCCAGGACTTCTCGTCCTTGCGGGTGAAGTCGAGGATCTGCAGGTAGTTGACGATGTAGGGGTCGGTCTCATTGAGGAAGGGGAAGGCGTTGTCGCCGCCGACGTCCTGATAACCCAGGCGGAAGGTGTGCGCACCCAGGCCGGCCCAAAGGTTGACTGAGGTCAGGTCGTTATCCAGCTTGCCACCGAGCTTCTTGCCATTGTCCTGGGAGTCGAAATACGCCAGGTTGGCGCCGAGCTTCCAGTCGCCAATCGGTTGTATATGCACCAGGTTGTAAAGCTTCTGGTCATAGATGTCTTCGAGTTCGCCGTACCACAGGCCGACCGTGGTATTGCCGCCGTTGAACTTGTAATCGCCGCCGCCGAAGTTATAGCGGTCGCTTTCGCCGCTGACGTTGCTGGCCCTGATGTCCTGACTGTCGGTGGAGTTGCGGAAATTCACCTCGCGCAGCTGACCGCCGTTAAGAGTCAGGCCGTCAATCTCCTGGGAGGAGATCATGCCGCCGTTGAATACCTGGGGCAGCAGGCGTGAATCGCCGGAGGAGACGATTGGCAGTTTTGGCATCAGGCCACCGACCTTGGCCACGGTCTTCGACATTTTCACTTTGAGCGCCGCGGTGGCCTCGGAGTATTCGTCCGGGCCTTCGTTGCCAAAGCTATTGGGCAGCAGGTTGGTGCCGGCACGTTCGTCCGATGAGTCGAGCTTCAGGCCCAGGCCTGCATAGGCGTCCAGGCCGAAGCCTACGGTACCTTCGGTAAAACCGGACTCGGCTTTGAAAATAAAGCCCTGCGCCCACTCCTCGCGTTTGGATTGCTGCGCTGCTGTAGTGTTGCGCAGGTCACGGTTCATGTAGAAGTTGCGCAGCTGCAGGCTGGCAGTGCTGTCCTTGATGAATTCGGCGTGAGCCAGGGACGGTAGGGTGAGGCTGGCGCCCAGGGTGGCAAATGCCACTGCTTGGGCGAGGCGCGTCTTACTCATTATTATTGTCTCCATGATGGTGTGCAGACCGGCGCATGACCGACCTGTTACGGCGTTGCGGAATAAACCACGAGCGGGCCGGACCAGCCTTTAGACTTTAGTCGGCAGGCTTTATCAATCAGGAACTTGCGTGTGACTACCGAGTCTGATCAGCCTAGCGTTCGTGGGCGTTGGGGGCATGGGTGATGCGTCAGGCGACGTTCTCCACCTGGCTCTGGTCGCCGCTGGTCGTTCAGTGCCCGCCGCCGCTCAAGTTTGCCGGCTCGCGGCCGTCAACCGAGTGGATATCCTGCTCTGGTACGTCGTCATGAACCCTCTTGGCCCGCTCGCTTCGTCAGCTTCACGTTCGTCCCTGCTGAACACCCCGACCGCCATACGCAATGAAGCCTTCGCGCAGCAGACCCTGGCCAATCGTCTGGCCGAGCGGCTCGGCCTGGAGCCGGATGCGCTAAGTGGCAAGCGCGATGCCTTCAGCCCAGACAAGGTCGCCTCGGTGGTCCTCGGTTTTATCGGGCAGCGCCTGGAGAGGGAAGAGGCCGCTGGCGCCGAACCCGCCAAGCTGCAAGCGTTAATGACCCAGGCCCGTGACGGCGTGGAAAAAGGCTTTGCCGAGGCGCGCAAGATTCTCGACGGTTTGGGCGTATTGCAAGGCAAGGTGGCGGCCGATATCGATGACACCTATCAGCGCATCCAGGATGGCCTGGGCGACCTCGGCAAACGTTTTGACCCGGCCGCCCTAGAGGCCGCCGGCAATACCCGGGTCGCTGTCTCCAGCGAGCGTACCGCCGCCGTCGCGCAAACCTTCGAAATGGCAGTGACCACCCGCGATGGCGATCGCCTGTACATCTCCATCGCCCAGGCTTCGGCCAGCTGGTCACAAACCAGCGTTGCCGCCACCAGCGATGGCAACGCTGCTGCATTGGTTGCCAGCCATCAGTCCGGCAGCGTGCAGGTCGGTGCCTGGCAGGTCAGCGTCGAAGGTGAGCTGGACGAGCAGGAGCGTGCGGCCCTGGACAAGTTGTTCGGCCAGGTGCAGGACCTCTCCGACAAATTCTATGCTGGCGACCTGGCGGGGGCTTTCGATCGCGCCATGGCGCTGGACATGGATGGCGAACAGCTGGCCTCGATGTCCCTGCGTCTGACCCAGAGCAGCGTGCGCCAGGCCACTGACGCCTACAGCGCCGTGGCCGAGCAGGGCGGTCAGGCGGCCAGTGCGGTTAATAGCTCGTTGATTGATTATGCCAAGGGCCTATTTGAGGCGTTGCGCAACGTCGATAACCTGCTTGAGGATGGTCGCAGTGGCTTGCAGGAACTGCTCAAGGGCGGTTTTGCCCTGGATCCGCGTCTCGACCCGGCCCACCTGGAAAAGGCCGAACGGCTTAACAGCCGTTTGCTTGATGGTCTGCAAGGATTGCTCGACCCTGCAGCGCTACCGACCGCAGGTTGATGCCTGCCCCAAAGGATCAGATGGTGCCGCAGCCTTACGTCGGCAGGGCGCGGTGCTAGACTGCAAGTCCCAATTATGGAGGCCTGTGGATGCTCCCAGAATGCCAACTGTTCGGTACCCTTGGCTGTCATTTATGTGATGTCGCCGAGGCGATGCTGATGCCTTTCGTCGAACATGGTTTGCAGGTCGAACTGATCGACATCGTCCAGCGCGAAGACTGGGTCGAGCGCTATGCCTTGCGTATCCCCGTATTGCGTCGCTGCGATACCGGGGCCGAGCTCAACTGGCCGTTCGAGGCCGAGCAGGTAGTAGAACTCTTGCGCTGAGGGTTTAGTTCCGGTGCTGTCGGTCGATAACGATTCAGCCTGTCCCGGTGGTGCATGCTTTTCAGTGGCCCACTCGCTTCCGGCAACATGGGTGAGCGCTGCTCTGGCCTGTTGCGAGGAGGCTGTGGCTATGGTCGAAGCGGCGGACCTGGCTCAGCTGTTAAGCTTTGAGCATGTTAAAGCCTGAATAAACTACGGAGGATGGTTGATGAGTGTGGTGCTGGGGGATGCGTTATCGCTGCTGTTGTTTCGTTTGCACAGTGGCCGGTTGTTAGGCATTAACCTGCTGAAGGTCAAGGAAATCATTCCTTGTCCGGCACTGACCAAGCTGCCCAATCGCCATCCCCATGTACGTGGGGTGGCGACCCTGCGCGGTGAATCCTTGATCGTGGTCGACCTGGCGCGGGCGATTGGCTCCTCCGCCGAGACCGACAGCCGGGACGGTTGCCTGATCGTCACCGAGCTGAGCCGTTCGCGTCAGGGCCTGCAGGTGCAAAGTGTCGAGCGCATCGTCCAGTGCTCCACCAGCGACGTGCGTCCGCCACCGGCCGGTACCGGCGCGCGTGCCTTCATCACCGGGGTCACCCAGATCGACGGCGCCATCGTGCAGATTCTCGACATCGAGAAGGTCCTGCACGAGATCACCCCCGCACTCCCGGAGGAGGTCGATGAGCAGTTGCTCACGGAGGCCGAGCGCCAACTGCTGCGCGGTCGTCGTGTCCTGGTGGTGGACGACTCCCACGTGGCCTTGCAGCAAACGCTGGTCACGTTGCGCAAGCTCGATCTGGATTGCCAGGCGGTGAGAAGCGCCGCCAGTGCGCTGGACGTGTTGCTGACCCAGCACCAGGCCGGCCTGCCGATCGAAGTCCTGGTTTCGGATATCGAAATGCCGGAGATGGATGGTTACAGCCTGGTCCGGGAAATTCGCCAGCGCAGCGACATCGGCCAGACTTATGTGCTGCTGCACACCTCGCTCGACAGCACCATGAACACCGAAAAAGCCCGCTCGGTGGGCGCCAACGATGTGCTCACCAAGTTTTCCACTGTCGACTTGAGCAAGGCGCTACTGCACGCGTTTCAAAGCCTCGCCTGAGGTGTGCTGCATCTGAGCACGTAAATACGCACCCTGGATCTGTCCATGGTGCGTATTTATATGAGCAGTGGCGTTTGCAATGGGCAAAACAAAGCCCGCACGAGGCGGGCTTTGTTTTGCTTGTTTCAGAAATTGCACGAGGCAAGTTGAAACTGGGATTTGGTCGGAGAGACAGGATTCGAACCTGCGACCTTCTCGTCCCGAACGAGACGCGCTACCGAGCTGCGCTACACTCCGAATAGGCCGCATTTTACTGAAAAAGTTTTGTTGCACAAGGGGTTAGGCTGATATTTTTTCCAGTAGCAGGGCGCTCTTTGAGTACTTTTGGTTCTTAGCCTGTACGCAGGGGCCATCAATCGACTGCAGTGGCCGCCTGGGTGCAGGCTGTACTTACAGCTCCCGGATGGTGCGCACTTGATCCTTGTTGACCTTGGCGCGGTTGCCGTCGAGCTGTTCGAATTCGTAGAAGCCCGATTCATCATCGAAGTCGGGTGTGTTGATGGTCTGGATTTCACGGCCATCGTTGAGGGTGATTACCGATGGCGATGCGCAGCCGGCCAGTGCGGCCAGGCCCAAGGCGAGCAGGCAGGCGGGAAGGATCCGCTGAGTCATGACATGTTTCCTTGTGTTTAGAGAGGCTGTGTACTGAGCGTCTGACGGATAATTGGTGGCCAAGTTCAGTGATGGGCATTCATTTGTTCTTCTGCGCGAGCAGTTGTGGAGTGTTCAGGTTGGCCAGGCGTGGATCGTTGGGCGGGCAAACGACGGCAATCGGATCATGGCGGCATAGCCAGCGTTGCGGGCTGCGTTCACCGGCCAGCCATGCGTCTTCGAGCGTGCTGCCCAGGGATTTCGGGATCAGGCTGAACAAGGGCTCCCAGAAGTCGCCTTGCCGCACCATGACCGGGTGGCTGCCGGCATGCCCCAGTAGCTCATCGAGCAAGGCACGGTCGAGTAGGGGCGTGTCGCACGGCAGCACCAGCAGATAGTCGTGGCGGGCCGCTTGCAGGCCGGCGCGGATGCCGGCCAGTGGACCCTGGAAGTGCTCGTCGTCGTCGCTGATCAGGCGGTCGGCAAAGGCCCTGTAGCGTTCGCTGTTGCGGTTGCAGGAGATGATCAGGTCGTCGCTGAGCGGTCGCACCAGATCATGCAGCCAGGCGACCAGTGGACGGCCCTGCCACTCGATCAGGCCCTTGTCTTGGCCGCCCATGCGTTGTCCGCGTCCACCGCACAACAGCAGCACGGAACAGTTCGGCAGAACAGGAGTGGCGGGCATGGCAGAGCCTCCAAAGGTGGGCCTGTGATATAACATCGCGCATTCTCTCAGACAACTGGAAGCCTGCCATGAACCACAAGGCCGAGGCGCAATTCGTGCCCTTGAATATTGCCGTGCTGACCGTCAGCGACACCCGTACTCAGGCAACCGACAGCTCCGGTCAGCTGTTCATCGACCGCCTGCAGGCGGCTGGGCATAGCCTGGCGGCGCGGGTGTTGCTCAAGGACGATCTGTACAAGATCCGCGCCCAGGTCGCGACCTGGATCGCCGACGATCAGGTGCAGGTGGTGCTGATCACCGGCGGCACCGGCTTCACCGGCCGCGACAGCACCCCGGAAGCCGTGGCCTGCCTGTTGGACAAGCAGGTGGATGGATTCGGCGAGCTGTTCCGGCAGATTTCCGTAGCCGATATCGGCACCTCGACCATCCAGTCCCGTGCGCTGGCCGGCCTGGCCAATGGCACCCTGGTGTGCTGCCTGCCGGGTTCGACCAACGCCTGCCGCACCGCCTGGGATGGCATCCTCGCCGAGCAGCTCGACGCCCGCCATGGTCCCTGTAATTTTGTCGCCCATCTGAAGCAGGCGGCTGCCTGCGAGAGCCGCGGGTGAACGGCGGCGAGCAATCCGGCCTGCTGCCGGTCGAGGCCGCGCTGCAACGTCTGCTGGCGCTGGCCGAGACGATGCCGATCGGTGAGTACGAGCAGGTTGCCCTGGCCGATGCCGACGACCGGGTGCTGGCCGAACCACTGATTGCCGGGCTGGACTTGCCGCCCTGGGCCAACAGCGCGATGGATGGTTACGCCCTGTGCCTGGCCGACTGGACGGGCGAGCCGCTGGTCGTCAGCCAGCGTATCCAGGCCGGTAACGCGCCGCAGCCGCTGCAGCCCGGCAGTTGCGCGCGGATCTTCACCGGCGCGCCGCTGCCGGCCGGCGCCGATACGGTGGAAATGCAGGAGAACGTGGTGGTCGAGGCGGATGGCCGGGTGCATTTCAGCCAGCCACTGCGACTCGGCCAGAACGTCAGGGCAAAAGGCCAGGAAACCCAGGTCGGCGACCATCTGTTGCCGGTGGGCGCGCGCCTTGGCCCGATCGAACTGGGCCTGGCGGCCTCGCTGGGGATCGCCGAGCTGAGCGTGCGCCGGCGTCTGCGGGTAGCGGTGCTGTCCACCGGCGACGAACTGGTCGAGCCGGGCCTGCCGCTGGGGCCTGGGCAGATCTACAACAGCAATCGCCGTCTGCTGATGAGCTGGCTGCAGCGCCTCGGCTGTGCGGTGGTGGATGGTGGCATTCTCGCCGACGACCTGGAACTGACCCGCGCGGCATTGGCGTCGTTGAGCGATGTCGACCTGATCCTGTCCACCGGCGGAGTGTCGGTGGGCGAGGCGGATTTCCTCGGTGTGGCGTTGCGTGAAGAGGGCGAACTAACCCTCTGGAAGTTGGCGATCAAGCCGGGCAAGCCGCTGACCTGCGGCCAGTTCCGTGGCGTGCCGGTAATCGGCCTGCCGGGCAACCCGGCCTCGACCCTGGTGACGTTCGGCCTGCTGGCCAGGCCCTATCTGCTGCGCCGTATGGGCGTGCAGCGGGTCGATCCGCTGGGCTTTGCCATGCCGGCCGGTTTCACCTGGAGCAAGCCGGGCAAGCGCCGCGAATACCTGCGCGCGCGCTTGGAAGATGGTCGCGTGGTGCTGCATCCCAACCAGAGTTCCGGGGTCCTGCGCAGCGCCGCCTGGGCCGAGGGGCTGGCCGAGGTGCTGGAGGGCACGACCCTGGCCGAAGGCGACAGCCTGCGCTTTATCCCGTTGAGCGAGATTCTCGGCTAAAGCTGGGCAGATGCAGGCGCACTAAGTGTTGGGCTGTTTAGGCGTTGCCGGCCTTGCCCTGGCTTTCGCGAAACTGCCCCGGGGTCTGGCCGGTCCAGCCCTTGAAACTGCGGTGGAAGGAGCGCGACTCGGTGAAGCCCAGGTAACTGGCGATGTCCTGGATCGCCAGCTCGCTGCGCAGCAGGTAGTGCGCGGCCAGCTCCTGGCGCAGTTGGTCGAGGATCTGCTGATAGCTGGTGCCGGCCTGCTGCAGATGACGCTGCAGGGTGCGCAGTGTCATGTTGAATTGTTCCGCCACCCGTTCCTTGCGCGGCAGGCCGTCCTTGAGCTGCAGGCGCAGGGCGTTCTTGACCCGCTGCGGCAGCGCTTCGTGGTTATCCAGGCCGGCCATCACGGTCAGGGCATGTTCTTCTAGGGTGCGCAGCAGGTTGGCGTCGGCCTGGCGTAGCGGCATGCCCAGGTAGTCCAGCGGGACGAGCAGGGCGCTGCAGGGTTGCTCGAAGCGCACCGGGCAGCCGAATACCGCGCTGTACTCGGCGCTGTCCACGCCCTCGGGCAAGGCGTGCTCGAACCAGACTTCCTTTGGTGAACGCTGCATGTCGGCGATCCAGCGGGCATAGAGCAGCCAGGACGCCAGTACCTCCTCGACCATATGCCGGCGGATCGGCGCGCTCTCGTGGCGGCAGCTCCAGATCAACTTGACGTGATCGGCGCTCGCCTCGATCCGGCTGACGCCCATATCGCCCACCAGTTTTTCATAGGGCACGATGCGGTTCATGGCTTCGCCGAGGGTGGCGCAATTCATGGCGATGTAGCCGAGCACGCTCCAGGAGCCGGGCTGCACGAAACGCGCACAATGCAGGCCGAACAGCGGGTCGCCGGAGACCTCGATCAGGTGCTCGAGCAGACGTTGGTGGACTGCCCCGGCAATGCGCTTGCCGTTGTCCGCGAGATCGTCGGCCTCTAGGCCCGCCGCCGCCAGCGCCTGGGCGATATCCAGGCCCAGCTGTTCGGCGTGGCGCAGGTATTTGAGCAGGGCGGGAACCGAGGTGTAGCCGAGATTATGCATAAGAGTCTTATTCGCAATGGCTTGATTGGCGACAACGCCTGTCCCGATCCGACAGTGACGCCGTGCGGCGGCTGGCTAGTATAGGCAGTCAATGATGGCGACCGAAATATCCAGAGGGAGAGGCAGATGCGACGTTGGAACGGCTGGGGCGATGAGGCTACAGTGGTGGAATTGCCGAGCCATGGCGAGGCCTTTCTTGCCGACCTGATCGGCCCGGGCCAGGCACTGGCGGATGCCAGCCTGGAGCAGGTCTTGGCCAAGGTGCCGGCCTCGCGTTTGCCGGCCCACCCGCTGATCAGCCAGGATGCCGAGGAGCGGGTGCGCCACGCCCGTGGCCAGAGCCTGGCGGACTGGCTGGCGATGCGCTCCGGCGAGTTCGGGGTGTTTCCCGATGGCGTCGCCTACCCGGAAAGCGCCGCGCAGATTCGCCAGTTGCTGGCCTGGGCCAGCGAGCACGATTCGATCGTGATTGCCTACGGCGGCGGCACTTCGGTGGCCGGGCATATCAACCCGCAAGTTAGTCAAAGGCCGGTGCTGACCCTGTCGCTGGAACGCATGGGCAAGCTGATCGAGATCGACGAGGACAGCCTGATCGCCACCTTCGGTCCCGGCGCCAATGGCCCGCAGGTCGAAAGTCAGCTGCGCGCCCGTGGCTTCACCCTCGGCCACTTCCCCCAGTCCTGGGAGCTGTCGACTCTCGGCGGCTGGGTGGCCAGCCGTTCCAGTGGCCAGCAGTCGCTGCGGTACGGGCGGATCGAGCAGCTGTTCGCCGGCGGCAAGGTCGAGACCTTCGCCGGCACCCTGGAGCTTCCAAGCTTCCCGGCTTCCGCCGCCGGACCCGACCTGCGGGAAATGCTGATGGGTTCGGAAGGGCGCTTCGGCATCATTTCCGAGGTCAAGGTGCGCATCAGTCGCCTGGCCGAGCAGGAGCACTTCTACGCGGTGTTCATGCCCACCTGGCAGCAGGCAGCGGCCGGTATCCGCAACCTGGCCCAGGCGCGGGTGCCGCTGTCCATGCTGCGCCTGTCCAATGCCAGCGAAACCAGGACCCAGCTGGCGCTGGCCGGTCATCCGCAACAGATCGCCTGGCTGGAAAAATACCTGGCCCTGCGCGGCGCCCGCGACGGCAAGTGCATGCTGACCTTCGGCGTCACCGGCAGCCGGGTGCAGAACGCCGCCTCGTTGCGACAGGCGAAGACATTGCTCAAGCGCTACGGCGGCGTGTTCAGTGGCACCCTGCTGGGCAAGAAGTGGGCGGAGAACCGCTTTCGCTTCCCCTACCTGCGCCATGGCCTGTGGAGTGCCGGCTATGCAGTGGACACCCTGGAGACCGCCACCGACTGGAGCAATGTCGACAGCCTGCTGAACAAGGTCGAGGCCAGCCTGCGCAATGGCTTGAGTGAAGAGGGCGAGCGGGTGCACGTGTTCACCCACCTGTCCCACGTTTACGGTGAGGGATCGAGCATCTACACCACCTACCTGTTCCGCCCCGGTAACAGCTACGAGCAGGCCATGGCGCGCTGGCAAAAGCTCAAGCACGCCGCCAGCCAGACCATCGTCGACAACGGCGGCACCATCAGTCATCAGCATGGCGTCGGTCGCGACCACGCGCCCTATCTGGCTGTGGAGAAGGGCGAGCTGGGCATGGCGGCACTCAAGGCTCTGTCCGCGCACTTTGACCCGCAGCAGCGCCTGGCTCCCGGCGTGCTGATCGAGCCATGAGTACGCCTACCTGGAACGCAGCCTGGCGCGAGAGCGCGCTGCCCGAGCTGGCCGCGCGCGACTGGGACCTGATCGTCATCGGTGGCGGCATCAGCGGCGCCGGCATTCTGCGCGAGGCGGCGCGGCGCGGCTGGACCTGCCTGCTGCTGGAGCAGCGCGATTTCGCCTGGGGAACCTCCAGTCGCTCGTCGAAGATGGTCCATGGCGGTCTGCGTTATATCGCCAAGGGCCAGCTCGGCCTGACCCGCGACTCGGTGCGCGAGCGCCAGCGGCTGTTGCAGGAAGCTCCCGGGCTGGTCGAGCCGCTGAGCTTCGTGATGGCGCATTACCAGGGACAGTTTCCTGGATCGAAAGTGTTCGGCGGGCTGCTGGCGCTGTACGACGCCCTGGCTGGCAAGCGCAATCATCTGTACTACCCGCTGCAGGAGCTGCGCTATCTGGCGCCGGGCCTCAAGCAAGACGGCCTGCTAGGCGGCACGCGCTTCTTCGATGCGGTGACCGATGACGCCCGCCTGGTCATGCGCGTGCTGGGCGAGGCCCGTGGCGACGGTGGCGAGGCGCTCAACGGGGTCAAGGTTGTCGAGTTGCTGCGCGACAACGGTCGAGTGGTGGGTCTGCTCGGCGAGGATCGTGAAAGCGGTCGGCGTTTCACCTTTCGCAGCCGGGTCGTGGCCCAGGCCACCGGTGCCTGGACGGATCGGTTGCGTGCGACATCCGGCGGGCATGTGCGTCCGCTGCGCGGCAGCCATCTGTTGCTGCCGGCCTGGCGTCTGCCGGTGGCACATGCCTTCAGCTTCATGCACGGCGCGGACCGGCGTCCGGTGTTCGTCTTCCCCTGGGAAGGCGCGACTGTGGTCGGCACCACCGATCTCGATCACTCGGAGCCACTGGATCAGGAAGCGCGCATTAGCAGCGATGAGGTGGATTACCTGCTTGCCGCCTGCGCCCAGCAGTTTCCCGCTGCGGCAATCACGGCCAGTGACGTGCTGTCGACTTGGGCCGGGGTGCGGCCGGTGGTCAGCGACGGCGCCGCAGGACGTAATCCCTCGGACGAAACCCGTGAACACGCACTGTGGCTCGAGCCCGGTTGCGTGACCCTGGCCGGCGGCAAGCTGACCACCTTCCGCCTGCTGGCCCTGGAAGTGCTGCGGGCTTGCGCCGAGATGCTCGGCCGGCCGCTGGACGACCAGGGGAGCGAAACTTTTCGCCCCGGCGTGCTGCCCGCGATGCCCACGCTCACCCCCAGTCAGCAGCGGCGCCTGGCCGGCCGTCATGGTCGCGAGTTGCCTGGCCTGTTGGCGTTGCTCGATGAGGTTGGTAGCGAGCGGGTAGCCGGCAGCGACACGCTCTGGGTGGAACTGGCCTGGGCGGCGCAGAACGAGCTGGTGCTGCACCTGGACGATCTGCTGCTGCGCCGTACTCGTATCGGCCTGCTGTTGGCGGGTGGTGCGCGGGCCGAGTTGCCGTGCATCCGAGCGCTGTGCCAGGCGCGGCTGGCTTGGGACGATGAGCGCTGGGAGCAGGAGCAGAGTGACTATCTGGCGCTCTGGCGGCAGTGCTACAGCCTGCCGACAGGGACGTGATGGGTATCGCAAGCTCAACCCATGCTGTCGAGTTGCGCGCAGCGCCCTCCCCATCGACTGTATGAATAACGAGAAGGACTCTGTCTTGAGCGAAAAAAGCTACCTGCTGGCCATCGATAACGGCACCCAGAGCGTGCGTGCGCTGTTGTTCGACCTGCGCGGCAATCTGCTCGGCAAGGGCAAGGTGGAGCTCGATGCCTACTCTTCCAGCCAGCCCGGTTGGGCCGAGCAGGACCCGGAGTATTTCTGGGCCAGCCTGGGCGAAGCCTGCCAGCGCCTGTGGGCACAGGTGGATATCGACCGCCGCCTGATCAAGGGCGTGGCGTTGACCACCCAGCGCGGCACGCTGATCCATGTCGATGCACTGGGCCAGCCACTGCGCCCGGCGATCCTCTGGCTCGATCAGCGTCAGGCCGAGGTCCGGGGCAGGATCAAGGGGCCCTGGGGCTGGCTGTTCAAGCTGATCGGCGCGCAACCGACGGTCGATCATTTTCGTGCCCAGGCCGAGGTCAACTGGGTCGCGCAGAACCAGCCGGAGATCTGGGCGCAAACCGATAAAGTCCTGCTGCTTTCCGGGTTTCTCAGCCATCGTCTGTGCGGTCGCTTCGTCGATTCGCTGGCTTGCTGCGTGGGCTACCTGCCGTTCGACTACAAGCGTCTGCGATGGGCCGCGCCGCGTGACTGGAAGTGGCAGGCCATGCCGGTGCGCCGCGAGCAGTTGCCGCAACTGTGCAAGCCAGGCGAGCGGCTCGGCAGCATCAGCGCCGCCGCCAGCCGCCATACCGGTATTCCCGAAGGCTTGCCGTTGATCGCCGCCGGTGCCGACAAGGCCTGCGAAGTGCTCGGTGCGGGTGTGCTGGAGCCGCATATCGCCTGCCTGTCTTACGGCACCACCGCGACCATCAACACCACGCGGCGCACCTACCTGGAAACCATTGCGCTGATCCCGCCTTACCCTGCGGCGCTTCCCGATCACTTCAACACCGAAGTGATGATCTACCGCGGCTTCTGGATGGTCAGTTGGTTCAAACAGCAGTTTGGCCAGCGCGAAATGCAGCGCGCCAAGGCGCTGGGTGTCGAGCCCGAAGCGTTGTTCGATGAGCTGGTCAATGCCGTACCGGCGGGCTCCATGGGCCTGATGCTGCAACCCTACTGGTCGCCGGGTATTCGCGAGCCGGGGCTGGAGGCCAAGGGTTCGATCATCGGTTTTGGCGATGTGCATACCCGCGCGCATCTCTATCGCGCCATTCTCGAGGGCTTGGCCTACGCCCTGCGGCAGGGCAAAGAGAAGATCGAGAAGCGCTCGGGAACCAGGATCACCCGGCTGCGAGTGTCCGGCGGTGGCTCGCAGAGCGATGCGGCCATGCAGCTGACCGCCGATATCTTCGGCCTGCCGGCCGAGCGCCCGCATGTCTACGAAACCTCCGGCCTGGGCGCGGCCATCGACTGCGCAGTCGGCCTTGGCCTGCACCCGGATTTCCCCAGTGCTATCGCGGCCATGACCCGGGTCGGCGAGGTATTCCAACCCAACCCGGCGGCGCAGCGCATCTACCAGCAGCTGTATCGCGAGGTCTACTTGCGCATGTACAAGCAGCTCAAGCCACTGTATCTGCGCATTCGAGCCATCACCGGCTATCCGGCGTAAGCCGCGGGCCAGTTGGCACGCTTGAGAGCTAGCATGGCAAAAGGCCGGGGCTCGACTAAGGTGCAAATAACAACCGTGATAGGGTGGCCATGCAGCATGCTTTCACGCGCTGTACTCGAAGCCATAAGAATCATAAGAAGCAGAGGGTCGCCCGTTTGAAAATACTGATAGTCGATGATTCGGCCATGTCACGAAAACTGGTGCTCAAAGCCCTGCCGACGGATTTGCAGGCCGTTGTAACCCAGGCCACTAACGGTGAAGAAGCCTTGGCGGCATTCCATGCAGGTCATGCCGAGGTAATTTTTCTCGATCTGACCATGCCGGTGATGGACGGTTTTCGTACCCTGGAGCAACTCAAACGCGAGGATGCCAATGCCATCGTCATCGTCATCAGCGCCGATATTCAGCCTCAAGCCCAGAAGCGCGTGCGCGACCTGGGGGCGGCAGCATTCATCAAGAAACCCATTACCCCCGAGGCCATGCAGGCGGCGCTGTATGAAGTAGGGCTGATCTAGATGACTAGCCAGCTAGCGAAGCTGAGTGAAGACCAGCGCGATGCTTTGCAGGAACTGATGAACGTGGCCATGGGTCAGGGCGCTGACCGCCTGGCCCGCTTGACCGAAACCTTCGTCACCCTGTCGGTACCCAGCATCCATGCCGTCGACGTGACCAATATCAGCCTGCTCAGTCAGCTGACGATCGCCAGTCAGCCGGCCATCATTACCCGTCAGTCTTTTCTCGGTCGCCTGCGCGGCGAGGTGATGGTCTGCTTTGGTGACAATGGTGCCGATCAGCTGGCTGACTTGATGGGCTATGAAGGGGTGGAAAAACACAGCATTCAGGATGAGCTGATGCTGGACGTCACCAATATTCTTACCGGGGCCTGTATCAATGGTCTGGCGCAGCAGGTCGATATCAAGGTGAGTTACGGGTCGCCCTCATTGCTGTCGCGAGGACGTTCGCTGCAGGAGGTGCTCGGTGCCGAGGAGTTGCGTGGCCATCAGGCGCTGGTGCTGGAGATCCATTTCGAAGTGGCGACCCACAGGTTCTATTGTGATCTGCTGGTGTGCATCACCGAAGACACGGTGGCCACCGTTATCAAAGTCATCGATCAGTTGTTGAGTGATATCTAGCGCTGATCATCGGAATAAGGATGCGAGATGACGTCTGCACCAGAACAAGTATTGCCCGCGGAGTTGGTGGCTGTGTTGCAGAGCATCAACCTCGGCGTATTGTTACTCGATAGCCAGTATCGGGTCGCGTTCTGGAACGATTTCATGGCGATCCACAGTGGCAAGGGCAGCGATGAGGTCAGGGGGCAGTCGCTGTTCGATCTGTTTCCGGAGTTGCCGCGGCTATGGGTACAGAAGAAAGTCGACGGGGTGTTCGCCTTGCACAACCTGGCGTTCACGTCCTGGCAGCAACGCCCGCACCTGTTCAGTTTCTCCGGCAGCCGGCCCATTACCGGCTCGACCGAAATGATGTACCAGAATTGCACCTTCTCGCCGATGCTGGAGGCCACAGGCACCGTCAAATATGTCTGCCTGACCATCTCCGATGCCACTGAAACCGCGGCTCAGCATCTGCAGCTTGAACACCTCAATCAATTGCTGCGCGCGGAACAAGGCGAGCAGGCGCGACTGATTCGCAAGCTCGAAGACACCCAGGCGCAACTGCTGCAGTCGGAAAAAATGGCGGCGATCGGCCAGTTGGCCGCCGGGGTTGCCCACGAGATCAATAACCCGGTGGGTTACGTCTATTCCAACTTCAGCAGCATGGAGCGCTATGTCAGTGATCTGTTCCGCCTGATCGAGACCTATCAGGCGGCGGCAGTCGAACACCAGGATACGGCCTTGGGCGCGCAACTGGAGCAGGCCAACCAGGCGCTGGATTTCGATTTTCTGCGCAGTGACATGGCCGACCTGGTGCGTGAGTCACGCCAGGGCCTGGAGCGGGTGAAACAGATTGTCCAGGATCTGCGCGATTTCTCCCATATCGACTCGGGCGACTGGCAGGAAGCTGATTTGCACAAAGGTCTCGACAGCACGCTCAACGTGATCTGGAACGAGATCAAGTTCAAGGCCGAGGTGGTGAAGAACTATGGCGAACTTCAGCCGGTGCAGTGTCTCGGCTCGCAGCTAAACCAGGTATTCATGAACCTGATCATCAACGCCGCCCATGCTATCGAAGGGCAGGGCACTATCTGGCTGGAAACCGGAACTCAGGATGATTGGGTGTTCGTGCGGGTGCGCGACAGTGGCAGTGGCATTGCCCCTAAGCATCTGACCCGCTTGTTCGACCCCTTTTTCACCACCAAGCCGGTCGGTCAAGGCACCGGCCTTGGGCTCTCGGTGTCTTACAGTATCGTGGCCAAACACCATGGCCGCCTGGAGGTCGAGAGCGAACCTGGCAAGGGGGCAGTGTTTACCGTCTGGTTGCCGCGCTGCCAGCCGCTGCAGGGCGATAGCGCGGACGAACTGCAAGCGGGCGAGTGATGCATACTGCTCTGGCTGGACGATAAACCGCAGGAGCTCTTGATGCGGGTGAGTGCTGCCGCACCTTTGCAGGCTTTTCATTGTCCACTCAGAGGTTGTGAACATATCGAGTGCCGCAGCGATCGTTTGGCGGCGGCTGTAGCAGGCGAGAGTTTTGCACAAGCTCTCAGACTCGGTTCAATTGGTCCCCAAGGCGCTGGTTATGAGTGAACGCAGAGCATTACTGATCCTGCATGGCAAGCAAGCCGGCAACCAAGAGGTGCGCGCCGCGGTGGCAACGCGTCGAGAGGATGGCTGGCAGCTGGACGTGCGGGTCACCTGGGAGGCGGGTGACGCCCGTCGATTGGTTAACGAGGCCCTACAAGCAGGCTACCCGCGATTGATCGTCGGAGGTGGTGACGGCATGTTACGCGAGGTGGCCGAGGCGATGGCGCTGGCGCACACCGAGGCCAGCCTGGTGCTGCTGCCGCTGGGAACCGCCAACGACTTCGCCAATGCTGCGGGGCTGCCGTTGAGTCCTCTGGAGGCGCTGGCACTGCTGGATGCGCCAGCGCAGCCGATCGACCTGGGCGAGGTCGATGGTCAGCTTTTCCTCAACATGGCTACGGGTGGTTTTGGCTCTAATGTCACCGCCAACACCTCCGAAGACCTCAAGCGCCTCCTCGGCGGCGCGGCCTACTTTCTCACCGGCTTGAGCCGCTTTGCCGAGGTGCGTTCGGCCTTTGGTCGCTTCACCGGGCCGGATTTCCTCTGGGAGGGCGAGTTCATCGCCATGGGCATCGGCAATGGGCAACAGGCCGGCGGCGGGCATGTGCTTTGCCCGGATGCGCGAGTGAATGACGGTTTGCTGGACATCTGCATCGTCCCGGCCGCGGAGGACGTGGTTGGCACCTTGGGCACCTTGTTGTCCGGTGGGATCAACGGCTTGCAAAGCGTTGCACTCAGCGCGCGCTTGCCCTGGGTGGAGATCGAGGCGCCGGAGGGTCTGGATTTGAATCTGGATGGCGAGCCGCTGGAAAGCCGGCACCTGCATTTTTCAGCGCGGCGTAATGCGTTGCGGGTGCATTTGCCGGTGGGTTCACCGCTACTGCGTGAGTGATGTCGATGGCCCTTGGCTGGCACCGTTACGCCGGCTCGTGCAAGATGGCGCCCGGTCGGCTTCAGCACTGTCGCTCCTTGCCGATACCCTTGCTGTAACTCGATTCGATAAACAATTTGGAGCGCGCAATGGCTGGCATTCTCGACTCGGTGGATCAACGCACCCAACTGGTGGGCGAGAACCGCCTGGAAATCCTGATGTTTCGCCTGGCCGGGCGGCAGTTGTTCGCAATTAATGTGTTCAAAGTGCAGGAAGTCCTGCAGATGCCCAAGCTGACGCTGATGCCTCACCGCCATCGTTTCGTCTGTGGCGTGGTCAATCTGCGTGGCCAGACCCTGCCGGTCATCGACCTGTCGCAGGCCATCGGCATGCGTCCGATAGTGCCGGATGAGCACAGCACCATCATCGTTACCGAATACAACCGCTCCGTGCAGGCCTTTCTGGTTGGCGGCGTCGATCGCATTCTCAACCTTAACTGGGAATCCATCATGCCCCCACCGGGTAGTGCGGGTCGTCAGCATTACCTGACGGCGATCACCAAGGTCGAAGAACAGTTGGTGGAAATCATCGACGTGGAAAAGGTGCTGGCCGAGATCGTGCCCTACAACGCCAAGATTTCCGGCGACCGTCTGGCCGATCCTGTGCTGGCGCGCGCGCGCGGGCGCGAGGTGCTGCTGGTAGACGACTCCAACGTGGCCCTGGCGCAGTTGCGCGACACCCTGTCGCAGTTAGGTTTGAAGATGCATGTGGCCACCGATGGCCTGAAAGGCTTGAACATGCTGAAAAAATGGGCCGAAGCCGGTGAGGTGATGACCGACAAACTGCTGATGGTCTTCACCGATGCGGAAATGCCCGAGATGGACGGCTATCGCCTGACCACCGAGATCCGTCAGGATCCGCGCCTGAAGGATCTCTATGTTGTGCTGCATACCTCGCTGTCGGGTAGTTTCAACGAGGCCATGGTAAAGAAGGTCGGTTGCGACAACTTCCTCTCCAAGTTCCAGCCGGACAAACTGGTCGACGTGATACGCGAACGCCTGATGCTGGACGAGGCAAGCGCGTAGGGCGGCTCGGGCGGCGATCCGCTCGAAGCGACAGCCCGCCGTTTTTGCCTAGCGCCGATAGCGGCCAGCAGCCACTACGGCTGCTCACCGAGACGTTGGCGCAGATGCTCGATGCGCTTGCGGTTGACGCCCAGGTCCGAGTAGCCCAAACGTGAGGCCGAGCGAACATCGACGGCCTTCTCGCCGATCAGGAACTCCACATCATCGACGAAGCGCAGCACCTGGCTGCTGAATTCGGCACGCAAGTAATTTGCGTCCTGCTCGATCAGGCGCACGCGGGGTTCGTCGGCCAATAGCTTGACCATCAGCGCCTGCGTCTGGCTCGGGCTGCCCTTTAGCGGCAGCGGCTCGATCCGGTGCTCTTCGTCGCTGGCCTGACTGCTGACGCAGTTGGGCGACTCAGGGCAGGGCGTCAGGCGCCCATCGTGCACCCCAAGATTGTCGGGCGGGCTGCCGCTGCAGGCACTCAGCAGGACGAGCAGAGCAATACCCAGCGCAGGCTTGTGAGTGGGCCGGGTTACTCGTATAAGGACTTTTTGCCGAACTGGAAGCTGGCTCATGTTACGTCTCTCCGGGTTGTACCGTTATCCACTGAAGTCCGCCATCGCCGAACCACTGACTGAAATTCAGCTGGATGCCCTGGGTGTGGTCGGTGACCGTCGCTGGATGGTAGTCGATGCACAGAACGGGCGCTTTCTTACCCAGCGGGCATTGCCGCATATGAGTCAATTGCTGGCACGGCACAATGCCGCGGGAGGCCTGACCCTGAGCGCGTCCGGTTTTCCTGTGCTCGAAGTGCCTTCGCCAGGCGCTGATGCTGCGTTGCGCGGTGTGTTTATCTGGAGCGACAGCCTGTATGTCCCGGATGCGGGCGATGAGGCGGCCGAGTGGTTGAGCCGATTTATCGGCAAGCCCTGCCGGCTGGTCCATGTGCCTGCCGAGCGCGCCCGGTTTATCGAGGGTAATCTCAGCACGCAAGAGAAGGTCGGTTTCGCCGATGGCTTCCCTTTGCTGCTGATTGGTCAGGCTTCACTGGATGATCTGTCGGCGCGGGTCGGGCGACCGCTGGAGATCCTGCGTTTTCGACCGAATCTGGTGGTCGAGGGCGGAGCGGCCTATGCCGAGGACAGTTGGCGGCGTATCCGCATTGGTGGCATCGAGTTTCGCGTGGCCAAGGGTTGCTCTCGCTGCATTCTCACGACCCTCGATCCGCTGACCGGCGAGCGCAGTGCCGACCGGGAACCGCTCTCCACGCTGAAGACCTATCGCGCCCGTGATGGCGAGGTGTACTTCGGTCAGAATCTGATCAACCAAGGTGTCGGTGAACTGCAGCTCGGTATGTCGGTTGAGGTGTTGGAGTAAGCCGCAAGCTTCAAGCTGTCAGCTGCCAATACATGTGTGAAGGGGTGCCTGAGCACCTCATCCGGATTGACTTTCTGCCACCGCCTACTGATCGTCGAAATAACGCTCGTGCCAGGCAATCAGTGGTTGCGGGGCGTTGAGCTTCTGTCCGTAGATCACTGAATAAGACAGCACGTTCTGCACGTACTGGCGGGTTTCGTCGAACGGGATGTTCTCGATCCAGACGTCATACGCCAGGTGGTTGGTGCCGCGCAGCCACTGGCGTACACGGCCGGGGCCGGCGTTGTAGGCGGCGGAGGCGAGCACGCGGTTGCCGTTGAATTGCCCGTAGATCTGGCTCAGGTAGGCCGCGCCGAGCTGGATGTTCACATTCGGCAGCAGGGCATTGCTTGGATTGCTCAAGGGTATGCCGAATTTGCGGGCGGTCTCCTTGGCGGTCGCCGGCATCAACTGCATCAGGCCCATGGCGCCTACATGGGACTTGGCATCGGCCATGAAGGCGCTTTCCTGGCGGGTAATGGCAAATACCCAGCTGGAATGCAGGCCACGTTTCTTCGACTCAATGGTCAGCGGTTGGCGGTGGGCCATGGGGAAGCGCACCTCTAGGTCGTCCCAGTACTGCGCCTGGCTGATGGTGCGAATCGCCGGGAAGTACCACTCCATGTCGTATGCCAGGCGCGCTTGGGCAACCAACTCATCGCGGCTGAACAGGCGACTGACGTGATACCACTCGCGGCGGCCATCGACGATTTGGCCGCGTTCGTGGAATTCCATGGCACGGCGAATACCCGCGGCGTTGCGCACTTTTTGTACGGTCTTGGCTGAAAGCAGCAGCGGCTTGTTATTTAGCTGGTAGGGCGCTTTGACCTGATCGGCGGCCATGAAGCCATAGAAATCGCGCTCCTTGGCCAGGGTTTGGTAGAGCGCTTTCGGCTCCAGGCTGTTGGGCTGGGCCAGTTGCAGGCTGCGTGCCTGCCAGTAACGCCAGCGGTTGGTCTTGCCCAGCTCCTCGGGCATTTTACGGGTCAACTGGAGTGCCTCGTCCCAGCGGCCGAGGCGCAGCAGTAAGCGTGCGCGCCATTCGCTGACAGTGTTGTCACGCAGTTGCGGGTCATACTGCGCCATGACCTTGAGCGCGCGTGGGTCGAAGCGTTTTGCCAGGGTCAGGCCAATTTCACGAGCGATGGCAACTTGTTCGTCGCTGGAAAACTTCATGCGCTTGGCATAGCCCTCCAGCAATGTCAGGGCTTGTTCCGGATCTTGCCGGGCCAGGCGACGCAGGCCGAGGCCGACCACATCGGCCATGGCTGCATCGCTGGGGCTGAAGCGAGCGGTTTGGCTGAGGATTCTGGGTTTCTGCGCCACTTCAAGCAGTAGGCTGCCGTGGTTGCCCAGGGTTGGCAGTCCCTTGATCAGGTAACTGGCCAAGCCGTAGTTACGACTTTCGGCAGCCAGCTTGGCGCGCTTCCAGCGTTTTTCTTCGGTGAGTTGGCCCTTGGCGGCCCATTGATCGAACAGGCTGTCACAGGAATTAGGTTGCGACTTGCCGACCAGCCAGAGTTTTTCGGCCGTGGCAAAACCCTCGGCAAGCATGCCGTGGCCCAGCTGGTATTGGCCGTACAAGCAATCCAGTTCGGTGAAGTTCAGTGCGGGATCATAGTGGTTGATGAAGGTTTTCCACTCGCCGCGCTCGGCCAGCCAGCGCAGCCAACGCAATTTCATCCAGCTAGCCTGTGGCAGGTCGCCATGTTCGGCCAGGAATTTCTCGATCTCGTCGTTGCTCGCCCATTTGAGTCGGGCGGTCAGCTCGTCATAGGCCAGGTAAGGCTCCAGCGGATAATTACGCAGGGCCTGGGCATAGCGTTGATAAGGGGCTTTGTCACCTTTGGCCAAGGCCGCCTTGGCCTCGTCATAGTACTGGCGCTGCTGGGCCAGGCTGGCGGCCTGAGCCGTTGCGGTTATCGCGGCGGTGATGATTAAACAGGAAAGCAGGCGAAACAGGCGACCGCGCATGACACATCCGGATAAGCAAATAAGAGGAGCGACGGTAAGACCGGCGCCTGATTCATCTAGCTTAGCCTTTTGCCGGGGGCAGGCGAAAGGCGCGCTGCCGACTGGTGCCGCAATGAAAATTGCCCGCAACCTCGATGCGCTTCTCGGTTAGAATACGCGCCCAGTTTTTGTCGGAAGCCTGATGGCACCGATAAATAAGTTTTTGCGCTGATAAACATTCACAGCGTCGGGCTGCAACGCGAAGATCACCATTCGTTTATTGCACTTTCGTCGCTGTTACATGCTTGTTTGCCAGTCGCTGTATCGTCGAGGCGTACCATGACCCTGCTTAAGTTCACCGATGTTTCCCTGGCCTACGGCGCCATGCCGCTGCTGGACAAGGTGTCTTGGCAGATTGCCCGCGGCGAGCGGGCGTGCATCATCGGCCGCAATGGCACCGGTAAATCCAGCATGTTGAAGCTGGTCAAGGGTGACCAGAAGCCCGACGACGGCTCGGTCTGGCGCGCACCGGGACTGAAGATTGGTGAATTGCCGCAGGAGCTGCCAGTTGCCGACGGACGGACAGTCTTCGATGTAGTGGCCCAGGGCCTGGACGGTGTTGGGGAACTGCTTGCGCAGTATCACCACCTGAGCCAGAACATCGTCACCGATGCCGATCTGGACAAGCTGATGCATGTCCAGCATGACCTCGAAGCCCGCGACGGATGGCGGCTGCAGCAACTGGTCGATAGCACCTTGAGTCGTTTGCAGTTGCCGGCCGACAAGACCCTGGCCGAGCTCTCCGGTGGCTGGCGTCGCCGGGTGCTGTTGGCCCAGGCGCTGGTCTCCGAACCAGATCTCCTGTTGCTCGACGAGCCAACCAACCACTTGGACATCGGCGCCATCGCCTGGCTGGAAGAGGCATTGATGGGTTTCAACGGCGCCGTGTTGTTCATTACCCATGACCGGGCTTTCCTGCAGAACCTGGCCACGCGCATCCTCGAACTGGATCGCGGCGGCTTGATCGACTGGGATGGCGACTACGCCAGTTTCCTGGTGCACAAAGAGGCCACTCTGGCCGCCGAAGAAACGGCCAACGCGCTGTTCGACAAGCGCCTGGCCCAGGAAGAGGTATGGATTCGCCAGGGCATCAAGGCGCGTCGCACCCGTAACGAAGGGCGCGTGCGGGCCTTGAAGGCCCTGCGGGTTGAGCGCAGCGAGCGTCGTGAGCGTACCGGCAAGGCCAATATCCAGCTCGATACTGCCGATAAATCCGGTAAGCAGGTGATGGTGCTGGAGGGTGTGAGTTTTGCCCATCCAGGTGGTCCGTTACTGATCAACGATTTCTCCATGGTGCTTCAGCGTGAGGACCGTATCGGCCTGCTCGGCGCCAACGGTACCGGTAAGACCACGTTGCTGAAATTGATGCTCGGCGGCTTGCAACCGAGCAGTGGCAGCGTCAAGGAGGGCACGCGCATCGACGTGGCTTACTTCGACCAGTTGCGTCATCAGCTCGACCTGGAAAAAACCGTGATCGATAACGTCGCCGAAGGCCGCGACTTCATCGATATCGATGGGCAAAGCCGGCACGTGCTGAGCTACCTGGGCGACTTCCTGTTCAGTCCGCAGCGTGCTCGCACGCCAGTCAAGGCGTTGTCCGGGGGCGAGCGTGCGCGCCTGTTACTGGCCAAGCTATTCAGTAAGCCAGCCAACCTGCTGGTACTCGACGAACCGACCAACGACCTCGACGTGGAAACCCTCGAGTTGCTTGAAGAGGTGTTGTTGACGTTCAAGGGCACCGTACTGATGGTCAGCCACGACCGGGCATTCCTCGACAATGTGGTGACCAGCACCCTGGTCTTCGAAGGCGAAGGCAAAGTTCGCGAGTACGTTGGCGGTTATCAGGACTGGCTGCGTCAAGGCGGTTCGCCGCGCTTGCTTGGGGTTGGTGAGACCAAGGGCGGTAAGGCCGAATTGGCGACAGCAGTAGTCGAAGCATCGCCTGCCCCAGCACCCGAGGTGGCTCCGGTTGCAAAGAAGAAGCTCAGCTACAAGGTGCAGCGTGAACTGGAGTTGCTTCCCGCGCAGATCGACGCGCTGGAAGTGCAGATAGCTGCATTGGAGGCGCAGATCAGTGCCCCGGCTTTTTACCAGCAATCTGCGGAAAAAAGTGCCGAGGTGTTGGCTCGTTTGCAAAGCCAGCAGCATGAACTGGATAAACTGCTGGAGCGTTGGGCTGAACTGGAAGGCTGAGCCCGACTGCCTCAGTAGCCGATTATTCCCAAGCTAAACCTCAAACGTCTGGCGGAGACACGCATGGCCATCGAGTACAGGATTACTCTCGACGATAACCACGAGTTCAGTTACAGGATCGAATTGGACCGTGTGTATGATGCCGCTCAGGCCCAGGCCGCACCCAGCTGGACGCGACTGGACTGCCAGCAGTGCAGCAATTGTCCGCTGAGCAGGAATGACTTCAGTCACTGTCCGGCAGCGGTCGATCTGCATCGGGTGATCGAGGATTTTCAAGGCCTGCCGGCCTTCAAGAAAGCCATGGTCTGGGTGCGCACGCCGGAGCGTGAGTACACCAAGCAGGTGGGCCTGGAAGAGGGGTTGCGTGCGCTGCTCGGCGTGATTATGGCAACCAGTGCTTGTCCGGTGTTGGGTAAGCTCAAGCCGATGGCGCAGAATCACTTGCCGTTTGCCAATAATCAGGAGTTCATCCTGCGCGCCGTTTCGCTGTACCTGGCGCGGCAGTACTTCAATTTCCGTGAAGGGCGTCTTGCGGACTGGGAGCTCAAGGGCTTGGTGCGCATGTTCCAGCAGTTGCAGCTGGTCAATCAGGCATTCTGGCAGCGAATTCACGACACCTGTGACGGCGACTCGAACCTCAAGGCCTTTTTGACCTTCTTTTCCATGTCCTCGAGCATGACCTACTCACTGGAAACCCAGTTGCAGAAGATCCGTCCGTTGGTCATGAGTGCGGGCGACCATTTCGAATGATCCTGGGCGAATGAGGCATGCCGCCTCATTCGCCCGGTGCACGCTTACTCGGGTTTCTTCAGGCGTACAGCCAGCACGTCGCAGGGCGCGCCGTGCAGCACGTCATTGGCAGTGGAGCCGAGCAGTAACGCCAGGCCATGACGGCCATGGCTGCCGACGATGATCAGGTCGCAGCCTTGCTCTTCGGCCAGGCGGTGTATTTCCTGGCGGGGCTGGCCGTAGGCCAGATGGCGTTGATCTGCGCCCAGGTCGGGATATTTACCGGCAAAGCTGTCCAGGCGTTCGCGGGCTTGCTCGAATTGCTGCTGTTGCAGCATCGACAAATCCATGGGCACATCACCGCCAAACGCCATGGCCATGGGTTCGACAATATGGACCACGGATAATTTTGCGTGTGTGCTCGAGGCCAGCTTCTGTGCGCGCTTCATGACGGGGTCGCATTCTTCGGTTAGGTCGACAGCGACCAGAATGTGCTGGTAAGGCATTGGTGGATCCTTCTAAGGGTGACCGATGGTGATAAGTATGGCCGCATTGAGCGCTTGTAACAGGGTTATACCAGCGAGATAAATTTATGCCCACATGGATCATATTGTTGCTTCTGGCTTCTGTGCTTAGCCCACTGGCCATGCTGATGCCGTCGCGGCGACAGCGTGGGCGGATGGATGTGCGTTTGCAAGCTCGACGCATGGGGTTGGCGATGCAGTTGTCGCGCGAGCAGTGGCCGCACTGGTTGGCCGTTGAGCCGCCAGGCCAGTGCCCGCAATATCACCGGGCGCGGCTTCGTGGGCATGAGGATTGCTGGTGCTACTGGCAGGCTGAGCCCGGTCAGTGGCTGAATCGATGGCGCGAGCCTTGTGTCGATGCGCCGTTGGCCGAGCAATTGACCAGCCTTCCGGTCGATGTGTACAAGGTCGAGGCAACCGCGCAGATGATTGCGCTGTATTGGGGGGAGCGGGAGGCGCCTGACGCGCTGCAGAAGATTGCCAGTTTCTTGCTGGCGCGTGCTTGAGGGCCGCTCACCGAACCATCTGGTTGTCAGGCAATGAACAAAGAAAACCCGACGCAAGCATCGGGCAATAAATGTGGCCAGGCAGGCCGGGAAAGTCGGATGGGCCATGCGCCGAGTGCACCCTGGCTCTGCGCTGCATGTCCGTGTAGTGGATGGGGCCTCTCCAGGCCTGTACACGATGCAGTCGGCATAGGTGTTGGTCGGGATGACGCGCTGGTTACTTTGTAAGTGCGCAGTGATTTATCAATATAGCGCCATATGCTGCTGACGCGGCCCGGTTTCTCGATTTAGCTGTATGGCGCCTGGCACAGTGCAATTGTTGTCAGTTGCTGACTGCCCGCTCGGCTGCCTGCCGCACGCCAGTTATCCCTTGGGTTGCAGTGCACGGGTTGCCGCTGATGGCGTTGCAATTGTTATTCGTGCTGAGAGCGCAATGCTTTCGGTCTTCGTCGGGTCTGTTGGTGAGCGCCTCCTATGCTGACTGGCCTCGCTCGGCGACTGGTTGCCTGATCGGCTAATCCGTTTATTCAAGATCTCAAACCTATCCAGAGTCTGCTATGGCCGACTCCGGCGTGATGCTGTGTGCGGTGCCACGCCTAGCGTGATAACCCTTCCCGGGCTGCTCTGCGCTTGTTGTGCCGAGACGCAAGGCGCCTCGGGGTGTATGGACGTGTGTGCAGCGCCTTGATCGTCTTCCATGCCGTTGCAGGTTTTTTATCGTGCGGTTAGGCATTGTTGATGCGGTCTCGGCCGGGTGCAATAGGGCTAGTCGGCACGGGTGCGGAGCTTGACACTGGGTGTGTGTAGACGAGCAGGGCGATGAGTAAAGTGGCCGGGAGGCAGTGGCTGGATATGGGCAGGATGCCCTGACGGGCTTCGATTTATGGTGGTTGGTTCATGCACTCTGACCGTCCGTATTGCGACCAGTGTTTCGGTTGGGAGGCTTTTTGGCGGCGATGTGGCGGATCATGAATGTCGGTTAATAATCTGTAATTACCGGATTATCGGCGCCAATCGCCATGTTATTGCGTCGATATGTGCCGATTAATCAAGGGTTATTCTCATTCAGTCTGTCACTGATGGGTACAGCTGCAAGCGACCAATTGACAATTTGCAGCTTTTCCTTGAAGGTGGGCGCACCCGAATCAAACGGGCGTATGAATTGAGTGTTTGCTTAAAAATGCAGCACCAATTCAGTCCGACTATCGCATCGGCGGGTGTGCCAGGCTCATAGGGCTACTCTGAAACGGCTGAGCCGTGGGGTAGCAAGCTGGTTGGCTCCGATGTGTACTGTTTAGCTTCCATACCGTGGAGATCAGTTGATGATTTACGAAGGTAAAGCCATCACGGTTAAGGCTCTTGAGAGCGGCATCGTCGAATTGAAATTCGACCTCAAGGGTGAATCCGTCAACAAGTTCAACCGTCAAACCCTCAACGAATTGCGTCAGTCGGTTGATGCAATCAAGGCTGATGGTTCGATCAAAGGCGTGATTGTCACCAGTGGCAAAGACGTATTTATCGTCGGCGCCGACATCACCGAGTTCGTCGACAACTTCAAGTTGCCGGATGCAGAGCTGGTGGCTGGCAACCTCGAAGCCAACAAGATCTTCAGTGATTTTGAAGACCTCAGTGTGCCGACTGTGGTCGCAATCAATGGCATCGCCTTGGGCGGTGGTTTTGAAATGTGCCTGGCCGCGGATTACCGCGTCATGGTCGACAGCGCCAAAGTGGGCCTGCCGGAAGTCAAGCTGGGCCTGTACCCAGGTTTCGGTGGCACTGTGCGCCTGCCGCGTTTGATCGGTACCGACAACGCGGTCGAGTGGATTGCCTCGGGCAAAGAGAACCGTGCAGACGATGCCCTGAAAGTGGGTGCGGTCGATGCCGTAGTGGTCGCCGACAAGCTCCAGGCCGCTGCGCTGGACCTGGTCAAGCGCGCTATCTCCGGCGAACTGGACTACAAGGCCAAGCGTCAGCCGAAGCTGGATAAGCTCAAGCTGAATGCCATCGAACAGATGATGTGCTTCGAAACCGCCAAGGGCTTCGTTGCAGGCCAGGCCGGTCCGAACTATCCGGCCCCGGTCGAAGCGATCAAGACCATTCAGAAAGCTGCCAACTTCAGCCGTGACAAGGCGCTGGAAGTGGAAGCCGCCGGTTTCGTCAAACTGGCCAAAACCCCGGTTGCCGCCAGCCTGATCGGGCTGTTCCTGAATGATCAGGAGCTGAAGAAAAAAGCCAAGCAGTACGACGAAATCGCCAAAGACGTGAAGCTGGCCGCCGTTCTTGGTGCCGGCATCATGGGGGGCGGTATCGCCTACCAGTCGGCGGTCAAGGGTACGCCGATCCTGATGAAGGATATCCGTGAAGACGGTATCCAGATGGGTCTGAACGAAGCCTCCAAGTTGCTCGGCAATCGTGTGGCCAAGGGCCGCCTGACCCCCGCGAAGATGGCCGAAGCCCTCAACGCCATCCGTCCGACCCTGTCCTATGGCGATTTCGGTAACGTCGACATCGTCGTCGAAGCCGTGGTCGAGAATCCCAAGGTCAAGCAAGCGGTCCTGGCCGAAGTGGAAGGGGTGGTGAAGGACGATGCAATTCTCGCCTCCAACACCTCGACCATTTCCATCAGCCTGCTGGCCAAGGCGCTCAAGCGTCCGGAAAACTTCGTCGGAATGCACTTCTTCAACCCGGTGCACATGATGCCGCTGGTTGAAGTCATCCGTGGTGAGAAGTCCAGCGAGGTGGCGGTTGCCACTACCGTGGCTTACGCCAAGAAGATGGGCAAGACCCCGGTTGTGGTCAACGACTGCCCGGGCTTCCTGGTCAACCGTGTGCTGTTTCCGTACTTCGGCGGTTTCTCCAAACTGCTTGAGCTCGGTGTCGACTTCGTGCGCATCGACAAGGTGATGGAGAAGTTCGGCTGGCCCATGGGCCCGGCGTACCTCTCCGATGTGGTCGGTATCGATACCGGTCATCACGGTCGTGACGTGATGGCCGAAGGCTTCCCGGATCGCATGGCGGTCGAAGGCCGTACCGCGGTCGACGTGATGTATGAAGCGGATCGCCTGGGCCAGAAGAACGGCAAAGGTTTCTACTCGTACGAAATGGACAAGCGTGGCAAGCCGAAGAAGGTCATCGACCCTGTGGCTTATGAGTTGCTCAAGTCCATCGTCACCGAGCAGCGTGAAGTGTCCGATGAAGACATCGTCAACTTCATGATGATCCCGCTGTGTCTGGAAACCGTTCGTTGCCTGGAAGACGGTATCGTCGAGACTGCTGCCGAGGCCGATATGGGTCTGATCTACGGTATTGGCTTCCCGCCGTTCCGTGGTGGCGCACTGCGTTACATCGACAGCGTCGGTGTCGCCGAATTCGTGACCCTGGCCGACAAGTACGCCGATCTGGGCGCGCTGTACACCCCGACTGCCAAGCTTCGCGAAATGGCCGCCAACGGCCAGAAGTTTTTCGGTTAATCGCGGACAGACTAGAGCGAGAGTGAATTTATGAGCCTGAATCCTAGAGATGCAGTGATCGTCGACTTCGGTCGTACCCCTATGGGACGTTCCAAGGGCGGCATGCATCGCAACACCCGTGCCGAAACACTGTCGGCCAACCTGATCAGCGGCTTGCTGACACGCAACACCAAGGTCGATCCGGCCGAAGTGGAAGACGTGATCTGGGGGTGCGTCAACCAGACCCTGGAACAGGGCTGGAACATCGCGCGCATGGCGTCGCTGATGACCCAGATCCCGCACACCAGCGCTGCGCAGACGGTCAGCCGTCTGTGTGGGTCCTCCATGAGCGCGCTGCACACTGCCGTGCAGGCGATCCAGACCGGCAACGGCGACGTGTTCGTCATCGGTGGTGTGGAGCACATGGGCCACGTCGGCATGATGCATGGCGTCGATCCGAACCCGCACCTGTCGCTGTATGCCGCCAAGGCGTCCGGCATGATGGGTCTGACCGCGGAAATGCTTGGCAAGATGCACGGTATTAGCCGCGAGCAGCAGGACGCTTTTGGTGAGCGTTCGCACCGCCTGGCGCACAAGGCTACCGTCGAAGGCAAGTTCAAGGATGAAATCATCCCGATGCAAGGCTACGACGAGAACGGCTTCCTGAAAGTCTTCGACTACGACGAAACCATTCGTCCTGAGACCACCCTGGAAAGCCTGGCTGCCCTGAAGCCGGCGTTCAATCCGAAAGGCGGCACCGTGACTGCGGGTACTTCCTCGCAAATCACCGACGGCGCTTCCTGCATGATCGTCATGTCTGCCCAGCGCGCCCAGGATCTGGGCATTCAGCCGATGGCCGTGATACGTGCCATGGCGGTCGCTGGTGTCGATCCGGCGATCATGGGTTACGGTCCGGTGCCGGCCACCCAGAAAGCTCTCAAGCGGGCTGGTCTGACCATCAATGACATCGACTTCTTCGAGCTCAACGAAGCCTTCGCGGCCCAGGCACTGCCTGTGCTGAAGGATCTGAAAGTGCTCGACAAGATGGAAGAGAAGGTCAACCTGCACGGCGGTGCGATTGCGCTTGGTCACCCATTCGGTTGTTCCGGTGCGCGTATCTCCGGTACCCTGTTGAATGTGATGAAGCAGAACGGTGGCACTTTTGGTGTGTCGACCATGTGCATCGGCCTGGGTCAGGGCATCACTACCGTCTTCGAACGCCTCTAAGCGTTTGTGGGCGTAAAACCGGGGCCTAGTGCCCCGGTTTTTGTTTGTCGGCGGGAAAAAAATTCAAGGAATTTAGCGATGCAAATTCAGCCCGGCCTTTATCGCCACTACAAGGGGCCCGAGTACCGCGTATTTGGCTTGGCCCGGCATTCCGAGACAGAACAGCAACTAGTGGTCTATCAGGCGCTATACGGCGATTACGGCTTGTGGGTGCGCCCGCTGGAGATGTTTTGCGAAAGCGTCGAAGTGGACGGCGAACGGGTGCCACGTTTTGCTCTGATTGAGGCCGAAACAAGCCTTTTCGGCCGGCCCTGAACGCAGGTTGCGTTATTGCTGCGCTTGACCTCAGCCTGAACGCCACTATATATAGCGGTGCCGCGCTGGCCGGCTGGTGAAAAAACCATGTGTGGGATCGTGCAGCGTTGAATGCGGCCACAGAATGCTTCTTTGCAGCATGTAAACTCCGCTTCTTCGGTTGAATTCACCTCGCCAGTGATTGGCGCGCACTATTTTCAGCAGTCTGTATGGCGCCTCTCGCCTTTCATTTATCGAATTTCAGGAAACTTCCAATCCATGGGCAAATCGCTGGTCATCGTGGAATCCCCGGCCAAGGCCAAGACCATCAACAAGTATCTGGGTGACCAGTACGTGGTGAAGTCGAGCATCGGCCACATCCGTGACCTGCCTACCAGCGGCTCGGCAAGTGCTGCCAAGGAACCCGTCAAGCGGGGCAAGGCGGCGGCTGGTGAAGTGCCGGCGTTGACGCCCAAGGAAAAGGCCAAGCGCCAACTGGTGGCGCGCATGGGGGTCGACCCCGAACATGGCTGGAAGGCCAAGTACGAAATTCTCCCGGGCAAGGAAAAGGTTGTCGAAGAACTGCGCCGGTTGGCCAAGGATGCCGACACCATCTATCTCGCAACCGACTTGGATCGCGAGGGGGAAGCTATTGCCTGGCACCTGCGCGAATCCATTGGTGGTGATGAAAGCCGCTACAAGCGCGTGGTATTCAACGAGATCACCAAAAAGGCCATTCAAGAGGCCTTTTCCAAACCGGGCGAGCTGGACATCAATCGGGTCAATGCCCAGCAAGCACGGCGCTTCCTCGACCGTGTAGTGGGCTACATGGTCTCACCATTGCTGTGGGCCAAGATTGCACGTGGTCTTTCCGCGGGCCGGGTGCAGTCGGTGGCCGTGAAGTTGGTGGTCGAGCGCGAGAAAGAGATCCGCGCCTTCGTTCCTGAAGAATATTGGGAAGTGCACGCCGATCTCGGCACGGCCAAGGGTGCCAATGTGCGCTTCGAGGTGGCCCGCGAAAACGGTGCTGCCTTCAAGCCGCTGAACGAGGCTCAGGCGATGGCTGCCCTGGCCACGCTCGAAGCGTCCAGCTACAGCATTACCAAGCGTGAAGACAAGCCGACCAGCAGCAAACCTTCGGCACCGTTCATCACGTCTACCCTGCAGCAGGCGGCGAGCAACCGCCTGGGCTTCGGGGTGAAGAAGACCATGATGATGGCCCAGCGTCTGTATGAGGCCGGTTACATAACCTACATGCGTACCGATTCGACCAACCTGTCGGCTGATGCCGTGAGCATGGTGCGTGACTTCATTGAAGGCGAGTTCGGCAAGAAATACCTGCCGGCCAATCCGATTGCCTACAGCAGCAAGGAAGGGGCCCAGGAGGCGCACGAGGCGATTCGTCCGTCTGATGTCAACCTCAAGCCAACCCAGCTAGTCAAAATGGAACGTGACGCAGAGCGCCTGTATGAGCTGATCTGGCGCCAGTTCGTGGCGTGCCAGATGCCGCCTGCCGAGTACCTGTCGACTACCGTGACCGTCACTGCAGCGCAGTTTGAGTTGCGCGCCAAGGGCCGCATTCTCAAGTTCGACGGTTACACCCGGGTATTGCCGCAAATGAGCAAGCCGGGCGACGACGGTGTCTTGCCGGACATGGCCCCGGGGGATGCGATCAAGCTGGTAAAACTCGACCCGAGTCAGCATTTCACCAAGCCGCCTGCACGTTATTCGGAAGCCAGCCTGGTCAAGGAGATGGAGAAGCGCGGTATTGGTCGTCCGTCGACCTATGCGGCGATCATCTCGACCATTCAGGATCGCGGCTATGTCGCCCTGCACAACCGGCGTTTCTATTCGGAAAAGATGGGCGACATCGTTACCGGACGCCTGAGTGAAAGTTTCTCCAACCTGATGGACTACGGCTTTACTGCCGGCATGGAAGAGAACCTGGACGATGTGGCCCAGGGCGAGCGCGAGTGGAAGCATGTGCTCGACGAGTTCTACGGCGACTTCAAGAAGAAACTCGAAGTGGCCGAGGCCAGCGACAGCGGCATGCGCGCCAATCTGCCGACGCCGACCGATATCCCATGCCGGGAGTGCGGTCGGCCGATGATGATTCGGACCGCCTCCACCGGGGTCTTCCTCGGTTGCTCCGGGTATGCCCTGCCGCCGAAAGAACGCTGCAAGTCGACCATCAACCTGGTGCCTGGCGATGAAATCGCCGCAGACGATGAGGGTGAGTCGGAATCGCTGGTGCTGCTCGGCAAGCATCGCTGCCAGAAGTGCGGCACCGCCATGGATGCCTACCTGCTCGACGAGACCCGCAAGCTGCATATCTGCGGTAACAACCCGGATTGCACGGGCTACGAGATCGAGCAGGGTCAATACCGGATCAAGGGTTACGAAGGCCCAAGTCTGGAGTGCGACAAGTGCGGCAGCCAGATGCAGCTGAAGACCGGGCGTTTCGGCAAGTTTTTCGGTTGCACCAACGCTGAGTGCAAGAACACCCGCAAACTGCTGAAAAGCGGTGAGGCTGCTCCGCCGAAGATGGATCCGGTGAAGATGCCGGAGCTCAAGTGCGAGAAGGTCAATGACACCTATATCTTGCGCGACGGCGCGGCGGGCTTGTTCCTGGCGGCCAGTCAGTTCCCGAAAAATCGCGAGACCCGTGCGCCGCTGGTGCTGGAGCTGATCCCGCACAAGGACGAGATCGACCCTAAGTATCACTTCCTCTGTGATGCGCCAAAGAAAGACCCTGAGGGTCGCGCAGCGGTCATTCGCTTCAGTCGCAAGACCAAAGAGCAGTACGTGCAGACTGAAGTCGATGGCAAGCCTACCGGCTGGCGTGCCTTCTATGATGGCGGCAAGTGGAAGGTCGAAGAGAAGCATTGATCGGGACAGGGTGCGCGCCTGCAGGCAGCAGGCGCGCGTATAGTGGCCTGATCGGTCTGTAGTGGAGGGCGCCTTGATGGCCCATGAACTGTACACCCGTACCAACCAGAAACTCTTCTATGCCGGTCTGTCGCTGGAGTCCTGGCGCGCCGCGCAGGAGGGGCGAGCAGTCAACTCTTTGGCCCTGATACAGGCTGAGCGTGAGGCCGCGCTATTCCATCTCTATGGGGCGCTGCTGGGGCTGTGTCATGAGATCGCCGGTTACTACCGCCTGCCTGAAAGTAATACACCACGAGCCGAGCAGTTGCTGGATAAGGCGCTGCTGGATGCTGCCCCCAGCCCTGAGTTGGCCGAGCTTGTCGAGTTGGCGCAGCAGCCGGAAACCTGGCTGGCTCAGTTGCTGCAGGCATATGGCGAGCTGTTTCAGCCACCTCAGGCGGCGAAAAAGGTCAAGGTTGACCCGCGCACTCCCTTGATTGTGGCAGTCAGCCTGGATCAGGAGGAGCCACCACTGGCGCGTGAAACGCTGGAGGTTTGGCGGCAGGAGTTGAAGGGGTTGGCCAAGCGCTTTCGTGATTCGTTGAGTGAGTGGTGAGTCGAGTTTGGATAAGCGGGCTAGGGTGAGCCTTGGTCGACTGTTACAATGCCGGCCTTTCGTGGAGAACCAGCCCTATGCCTACATCCTACCTTGAGATCGTCGAGTTGCCCGATGGGCGCATTGCACTGCGTCGTGCAGACGACGAAGAAACCCTGGTGGTGCTGGACTTTTCCGCTGATGCCAAGGAGTTCCTGCAGGGGCAGCACGTCGAGGTAGCCAAGGCTATGCTCAGTGTCGGTGTGCAAATGGCCGGGAAGTTGGCTGAAGGTGACTTTGACCACGCACAAGGCCCGCGCGTGCTGCATTGAATGCGGCTGTGTTGTATCGACGCTGATATGGTTGTTGGCAGCTGGGTCTAGTGGCGGATTTATGTGCCTGGTTGATGGTATCGTCTCGTGCACAGTCCTTGTGCCATTACTCGCGAATTTTACCCAAGGCTGATGTTCAGGCTTTGCGCCTTGCCTTGTCGTGCGGCCTGCTCCAGTTGCTCCCGAGCATAATGTTCAAGAGGGTGAAGCCAGCTAACGACGGTATGGCTACGGCCCAGTTTCAGTGCCTCCTGAGCCAGTTGTAAGGCACTTTGTTTGCCGCGGGGATGGAGTAACAGAATGCGCTCGCGGTTGAGCCCGGCTTCGCGCAGCCAGGTTTGCGTCAGGCTGCTGGGCGGGGCGATCAGGCTCAGCCAGCGCGCATCGTTATTCTGGCTCAGCTCGCGGAGAATTGGTGCGAGCAAGTTCAGGCAGTGACCTGCAGCGCCACGTAGCGACATTTCACTGAAGGCTTCGGGGTTCTCCTGCCAAGGTGACTCCACTACCGGGTTCAGCAGCGGCGTCACTGTTGAGGCCATGAGCCCGTCGAACAGCGGCAACTGTGTACGCTTTAGCGATTGCGGGAACTGCATAAAACCTCCTCTGGCAGGTGCTGGGAAAACGACCTGCGCATGCCCTCGTGGTGTCAACGATCGTGGGGTTGAAACGGCCTCGCAGACCTTGGCGTGTCCCGTTCCAGCGCACCCAGTCTGGGCGAGTGGTGCGCGGTGGGCGTTTGTTTGTCCTTACTTGTCGGTACTGCATTGCCCTGGGTTGTAGGGGCTAGCTAGCGCCGGATAACGCCGACGCTCAACCCTTCGATAATCAACTCTTGTTCTTCCAGGTTCACTTCAATCGGGGCGAACTCGGAATTTTCAGCAATAAGCCAGACCTTGTTCCCTTCGCGCTTGAAGCGTTTCACCGTCACTTCGTCATCGATGCGAGCTACCACTACCTGCCCGTTGCGTGCTTCACGGGTGGTATGCACGGCCAGCAGGTCACCGTCGAGTATGCCAATGTCCTTCATGCTCATGCCGCGCACCCGTAGCAGGTAGTCGGCCTTGGGGTGGAAGAACTCGGGGTTGATCCGGCATGAGTCTTCAATATTCTGTTGCGCTAGAATGGGCGCGCCGGCGGCGACGCGGCCGATCACGGGTAAGCCTTCTTCCGTGTTGTTGGGTTCGTAGCCGGGAATGCGGATGCCACGTGAGGCGCCTGGGGTCATTTCGATGGCCCCTTTGCGGGCCAGGGCCTTGAGGTGCTCCTCGGCGGCATTGGGTGACTTGAAGCCAAGTGCCTGAGCGATTTCCGCACGGGTTGGCGGGTAGCCGTTGTCGTCAAGGCAGTGCTTGATGAAGGCGAGAATTTCAGCTTGGCGTGGCGTCAGTTTCAGCATGTCGGACTCTGTTTTTTTATACAGTGACTGGGATTATATACAGTAGGCAGGGGTTGGCAATCCTCCTTTCTCCCTTCTTCGCTGAATTCGCTGCTAGCGGTATCAGTCTTTCTACGCGTTACTTGGTTGATGGCAAGTGCGCCAGCGCTGGGTCAGGCCTTGTCAGCTGTGGATGCATGACCGCCCGGCCAAAAAATGGCTGACGCGACTTGACAAAGTGGCAGGTCGAAACGTATGTTTCAAACAAGTGTTTGTCAGGTGGATAGTGATGGCTCAGTCGGAAACCGTTGAACGCATTCTCGATGCGGCGGAGCAATTGTTCGCAGAGAAAGGTTTTGCGGAAACTTCATTGCGGCTGATTACCGGCAAGGCTGGGGTCAACCTGGCCGCGGTGAATTATCATTTTGGCTCCAAGAAAGCACTGATTCAGGCCGTGTTTTCCCGTTTCCTCGGCCCGTTCTGCAGCAGTCTCGAACGAGAGCTCGATCGCCGTCAGGCCAAGCAGGAGACTAAGGTCAGTCTTGAGGAGTTGCTTGAGTTGCTGGTCGATCAGGCGCTGGCCGTGAAACCGCGTAGTGGTAACGATTTGTCGATATTCATGCGCCTGTTGGGTTTGGCCTTCAGTCAGAGTCAGGGCCACCTGCGCAAGTATATGGAAGAGGTGTACGGCAAGGTCTTTCGCCGTTACATGCTCTTGGTGCATGAATCCGCACCGCGTATCCCACCGCTTGAGCTGTTCTGGCGCGTGCATTTCATGCTCGGCGCTGCGGCGTTCAGCATGTCCGGGATCAAGGCGTTGCGCGCCATGGCCGAGACCGATTTTGGGGTTAATACGTCGATCGAACAGGTCATGCGCATGATGGTGCCGTTCCTTGCGGCCGGCATGCGTTCGGAAAGCGGCTTGAGCGATGAAGCCCTCGCAACTGCCCAGCTCAAGCCGCGAGTCAAGAGCGCTGGCCTTCTCGCCAAGGTTTGATACTGCGCTGGTGGGCTTGGCCAGCCCGATCCGCTAAGCTAGTCGCCCATGCGCGACCTCGACTTTCTGCATATCTCTCTTGCTGATCAGTGCCTGTACGGCTTTGCCGACGGGCAGCTGTTATTGCGCCTGCCTGTGTCTACCGCCCTCAATGGTCCAGGCGAGCTCAATGGCTCCGGCTGCACGCCGCGCGGAATGCATCGAGTACGGGCGAAGATCGGCGAAGGCTTGCCGCTGAGTGCGGTATTGCGGGGCCGGCGTTGGACTGGCGAGCTCTGGTCGCCAACGCTGGCTGCTCAGTTTCCCGGGCGCGACTGGATTCTCACGCGAATCATCTGGCTCAGTGGCTGTGAGGTGGGGCGCAATCGACTGGGGGAGGTCGATACCTTCCGTCGTTATATCTATTTACACGGCACGCCGGACACTGAGCCCATGGGTGTGCCACGCTCCCACGGTTGTGTACGGCTGCGTAATGCCGATCTACTGTCGCTGTTCCCGCTCGTCCCTGTTCAATGTGTCGTGCAGATCGACGAGGCGTCATGTCCAGTCTGGGCGGCGGCGACACTCTAGTTAAGGATTATTTGTGAGTTCACCCATGCAAGGCTCATTGATGCTGGACATCGCCGGCACCTGGTTGACCGCCGAGGATCGGCAGATTCTGCGCCAGCCCGAAGTGGCTGGCTTGATCCTGTTCGGGCGCAATATCGAGCACCCGCAGCAGGTGCGCGAGCTGTCGGCCGCGATTCGTGCGGTACGGCCGGATCTGCTTCTGGCGGTCGATCAGGAGGGTGGCCGGGTACAGCGTTTGCGCCAGGGTTTTGTGCGATTGCCGGCGATGCGCGCAATTGCCGATAACACCAATGCTGTTGTCTTGGCCGAGCACTGCGGCTGGTTGATGGCCACGGAAGTGTTGGCGGTGGGGCTGGATCTGAGCTTTGCGCCGGTGCTGGATCTGGATCATCAGCGCAGTGCCGTGGTTGGCAGTCGGGCCTTTGAAACCGATGCACAGCGCGCCACCCAGCTGGCGGCTGCTTTTATTCGCGGAATGAGCGCGGCGGGTATGGCTGCGACCGGTAAGCATTTTCCCGGGCATGGCTGGGCCGAAGCCGATTCCCATGTGGCGATTCCAGTCGATGAGCGCAGCCTCGAACAGATTCGCGCCAGCGATCTGCAGCCGTTCGCTCACTTGAGCCGGCAGTTGGCCGCGGTGATGCCGGCGCACGTGATCTACCCGCAGGTCGATGACCAGCCTGCCGGCTTCTCGCGGCGCTGGCTGCAGGAGATTTTGCGTGGAGAGTTGCAGTTTACTGGGGTGATTTTCAGCGATGATTTGTCGATGGCGGGGGCTCATGTGGTGGGCGATGCAGCTTGTCGCATTGAGGCGGCGCTAACGGCAGGCTGCGACATGGGCTTGGTCTGCAATGATCGCGCTGCCGCCGAGTTGGCGCTGAGCGCATTACAGCGTTTACAGGTTGTCACGCCGCCAAGTCTGGCGCGTATGCGTCGTCAGGCTTTCCCTGGTACGGAATACCGGCAGAGCCCGCGATGGCTGGAAGCAGTCGGCGCATTACGCGCCGCGCAATTAATTGATTGAGGAGAGTTTGATGACTGTCTACGCCATCATCGGCGGTACTGGCTTGACCCAGCTGGATGGGCTGACCATCAAAGCTGCGCTGCATGTCGACACACCCTACGGCGCTCCTTCGGCGCCGATATTGCGAGGTGAGTATGCCGGTGGGGAAGTGTTGTTTCTTGCCCGTCATGGTCATCCGCACCGGATCCCACCGCATCAGGTGAACTATCGCGCCAATCTCTGGGCGCTGAGGCAGTCGGGCGCCAAGGCGATTATTGCGGTAAATGCGGTTGGTGGCATCGAGGCGGCCATGGGCACTGGACACTTCTGTCTGCCGCACCAGGTCATCGACTACACCTCCGGGCGTGCGCACACTTTTTATGAGGGGGAGTTGGAGCATGTCACCCACGTGGATTTCAGCCACCCCTACGATGCCGAACTGCGGGAAAAACTAGCCGCGGCGCTGGTTGCCGAGCACTGCGCATTCAGTGACCGGGGTGTCTATGGTTGCACCCAGGGTCCGCGCCTGGAGACGGTTGCCGAGATCGCCCGGATGGAGCGTGACGGTTGCGATATCGTCGGTATGACCGGGATGCCGGAGGCGGTGCTGGCGCGCGAGCTGGCGTTGCCTTATGCCTGTCTGGCGTTGGTGGTGAACCCGGCAGCGGGGAAGTCCGATGCATTGATCACCATGGCTGCTATCGAGCGCGCTTTGGACGAGGGTATGGGCCGGGTCAAGGCCGTATTGGCCCATGTGCTGGCCGGCTGAGCATACTGGCTGTGAATAAAAAGGGTCGCTATCGCGACCCTTTTTTTGTGCAGGCAAGGCGCTACGGGTACCGATTAAAGCGGGCTGATGCGCACCAGCAGGCCGAGGCTGCCGTGATCGAGGAAGGTCAGTTCGCCGCTTTGCAGGTGGGCGCTGTATTTGAGCAGTTCGCTGCTGCTCAGCGCGCCGCTGTCATCGAATCGATTGACCCACAGGTTGGCGTCCAGGTCGATGAGGCGATCCTGCTTGAGCTTCAGGGTGCCTTCTAACGGGAAATGCCCGAACTGTTCAGTACCCGTGCTCAGCGCCACGCTGCTGGGGCTGGCGCCGATGTTCTGTGCCCAGGCTTTGTGCAGCAGCACTAGATAGCCGTTCGCAGGCGTGAGTTTGCCCGCTTCATTGTTCAGTGAGGTGGTGCGCTCCTGGTTGGGGTCGATCGGCAATGCGCCTTGTGCCCAGTCGTCGGGGGCGGGGCGGGCGGCGGGCAGCTGTTGGGTTGTTTGCCGGAAGACGATGACTTCAACCTGATACAGAGTCTCGGCAACGGCGGCAGTGCTGCTCAGTAGCGAGAATAGGATAAGCGGCAGCAAAGCCAGGGTGCGGCGCGCGCGCATGGGTCAGTCCTTTAAGCTGGCGGAGTCAGGCGCTCGAACAGCGCTTCCAGGGTATTAAATCGATGATCCGGCTGCTCCATCGGTACCTGGAATTTGAACAGGGTGGCACCCTCGAACTTGTAGCGGGCGGGGGCGCCCTGGATCAGCTTGATCAGGGTCAGCGGATCGACGCAGGTGTCGGCGGCGAATTCGATACGGCCGCCTTGCGGGCCGGCGTCGACTTTCTTGATCCCGAGCTTTTCCGCCTGCAGTTTCAGTAGGGTAAGGCGTACCAGGTTCTTGGTTGGCTCCGGCAGCAGGCCGAAGCGGTCGATCATCTCCACCTGCAACTCTTTCAGGCCGTCTTCGTCGGCGGCCGAAGCGATGCGCTTGTAGAGGATCAACCGCGCATGCACGTCCGGCAGATAGTTTTCCGGGATCAGCGCCGCTACCCGCAAGTTGATTTCCGGGCCGCCGCCTAGCGGTTGCTCGAGATTGGGTTGTTCGCCCTTGCGGATGGCTTTCACCGCGCGCTCGAGCATTTCCATGTACAGGGTGAATCCGACCGCCTGGATCTGCCCGCTCTGGCCGTCGCCGAGCAGCTCGCCGGCGCCGCGGATTTCCAGGTCGTGGGTAGCCAGGAGGAAACCAGCGCCCAGATCCTGGGCGCCGGAAATCGCCTCGAGGCGCTTCTGCGCGTCGTCGGTCATCTGCTTGCGCGGTGGGGTCAGCAGGTAGGCATAGGCCTGGTGGTGGCTGCGCCCGACCCGGCCGCGCAATTGGTGCAGCTGGGCCAGACCGAACTTGTCGGCACGCTCGATGATGATGGTGTTGGCGCTGGGCACGTCGATGCCGGTCTCGATGATGGTCGAGGCGATCAGCACGTTGAAGCGCTTGTGGTAGAAGTCGCCCATCACCTGTTCCAGCTCGCGCTCGCGCATCTGCCCGTGGCCGATGCCGATACGCGCTTCCGGCACCAGTTCGGCGAGGTCAGCTGCGCATTTCTCGATGGTCTTCACGTCATTGTGCAGGTAATAGACCTGGCCGCCACGCAGCAGCTCGCGCAGCAGCGCTTCCTTGATGGTCGGGTTGTTCTGCTCCATGACGAAGGTGCGCACCGACAGCCGGCGCGCCGGCGGAGTGGCAATGATCGACAGGTCGCGCATGCCTGCCACGGCCATGTTCAGGGTGCGCGGAATCGGTGTGGCGGTGAGGGTGAGGATGTCCACTTCGCTGCGCAAGGCCTTGAGCTGTTCCTTCTGGCGCACGCCGAAACGGTGTTCCTCGTCGATGATCACCAGGCCCAGGTTGTTGAATTGGACATCACCCTGCAGCAGTTTGTGGGTGCCGATGACGATATCGACCTTGCCCTCGGCCAGTTGCTGCACGGCGCTCGCGACTTCCTTGGCGCTCTTGAAGCGGCTCATCACCTCGACGTTCACCGGCCAGTCGGCAAAGCGGTCGCGAAAGCTGTTGTAATGCTGCTGGGCGAGCAGGGTGGTCGGCACCAGCACGGCGACCTGGCGACCGCTGTGCACGGCGATGAAGGCGGCGCGCATGGCCACTTCGGTCTTGCCGAAACCGACGTCGCCGCAGATCAGTCGATCCATCGGCTTTGCGGCGAGCATGTCGTCGCGCACCGCATCGATGGCGGTTTGCTGATCCGGGGTTTCCTCAAACGGGAAGCCGGCGCTGAAAGTCACGTAATCGAGCTGCGGGTCGGCGAACGCGTAACCCTCGCGGGCGGCGCGGCGGGCATAGATGTCGAGCAGTTCGGCCGCCACGTCGCGTACTTGTTCGGCGGCCTTGCGTTTGGCTTTCTGCCAGATCTCCGAGCCGAGTCGATGCAGCGGAGCCAGGGCGTCGTCGCTGCCGGTGTAGCGGGCGATCAGGTGCAGGCTGGCGACCGGTACATAGAGTTTGGCTTCCTCTGCGTACATCAGCGCGAGGAACTCGGCCGCCTGGCCGTCGATTTCCAGGGTGACCAGGCCCAGGTAGCGTCCGACGCCGTGATCGATATGCACCACGGGCGCACCTTCGCGCAGTTCGGTGAGGTTCTTGATCACGTTGTCGCCGCCGTCACGCGATTTCTCGCGGCGGCGGCGCTGCATCACCCGTTGTCCGAACAGTGGGCTTTCGGCAATCAGCGCCAGGTCGTCGAGCAGCAGGCCGTCGTCAAGCGGGGCGATGGTGATGCCCAGGCGCTCCTCGCTGGCGGTGAACTCCGGCCAGTTGGCCACTTCCCTGGGCTTGAGCTTGAGGCGGGCGAGCAACTCCAGCAGCACTTCGCGCCGCCCGGCGGACTCGGCACAGAACAGCACACGGCCTGGATAGTCTTCGATAAAGCGGCGCAGAGCGGCCAGTGGTTCGCCGGCCTTGGCCTGGATCGCCAGATCGGGCAGGGGCTGCGCGTTGAAGCGCTGGCGGCCGACGCCGGGTTCGATGTCTTCCTGGCTGATGACGACTCGTGGCCAATCTTTCAGGCGGGCGAAGCAGTCTTCCACCGGCAGGAAAATATCGGCTGGCGGCAGCAGCGGACGCTCGGGGTCGACCCGGCGCTCTTCATAACGGTTGCGCGCGTCGTTCCAGAAGTGCTCGGCGGCTTTTTCCACCCCGGGCAGGGAAAATACCTGGGTGTCCTGTGGCAGATAGTCGAACAGGGTTGCGGTTTCTTCGAAAAACAGCGGCAGGTAGTACTCGATGCCGGCCGGGGTAATGCCGGTGGTCAGGTCCTGATAGATCGGGCAACGACGGAAATCCACGTCGAAGCGTTCACGGAAGCGTCCGCGAAAATCGCTAACGGCCTTTTTCTCCAGTGGGAATTCACGGGCCGGCAGCAGTTTGATCGACTCGACTTTGTCGATCGAGCGTTGGGTTTCTGGATCGAAGGTGCGCAGGGTTTCGATTTCGTCATCAAACAGGTCGATGCGAAACGGCTGGTCACTGCCCATCGGAAACAGGTCGATCAGTGCGCCACGCACGGCGAATTCGCCGTGTTCGTAGACCGTGTCGACGCAGCGGTAGCCTGCCGCTTCCAGGCGGGTGCGCATGTCGTTGACGTCGAGTTTCTGGCCGGCGTCCAGCACCAGGCTGCTGCCGAGCAGAAAACGCTTGGGGGCCAGGCGGTGTAGGGCGGTGGTGATCGGCACTACCAGCACGCCATGTTTCAGTTCCGGCAGGCGGTAGAGTGCGGAAATTCGCTGGGAGATGATGTCCTGATGCGGCGAAAACAGATCGTAGGGCAGGGTTTCCCAGTCGGGGAAATGCAGAACCGGCAATTCTGGGGCGAAGAAGCTCAGCTCCTGCTGCAGGCGCTCGGCGTTCTGGCTGTCGGCAGTCAGCAGCAGGGTAAAGCGCTTGGCAGCGCTGGCGGCTTCGGCAATCGCCAGGCTCAAGGCCGCACCGGGCAGATTGCCCCAGTGTTGTTTCCCGGCAGTGGCGGGGAGGGACGGTAGGCGCAGTATGGACACGGGCGTTACAGGCACGGGCGGCTCACGGTCATGACGACAGGGTCCGCGATTGTAACTATCCGCGCTGATTGCTGTCAGTGTTTCGTCCGTTGCAGATTGCCGGCGGTCGGCTACGCCGTCATAATGTAGCCCCTTTTTTCAGCCCCTACATATGGAAGGTACTGCCCGTGAATCAGAAGCCCGACCAGTGTCTCGGTGAGTGGATCGATCGTGAAGCCCTCGCGGAAGCGATGATTCCCTTGATTGGTCAACTCTACCGCAACAACAACGTAGTCACCTCGATCTACGGTCGTAGCCTGATCAACCGTTCGGTCATTCAGATTCTCAAAGCCCACCGCTACGCCCGCCACCGCCTGGATGGCGATGCCGAGTTGTCGGTGCATGACACCTTTCCGATGCTCAAGACCATGAGCGAACTCAAGTTGGGCGCGGCTTCCGTGGATTTGGGCCGCATGATGGCCAAGTACCTGGAGGCGGCCAATGGCCGCAGCATCGAGCAGTTCGTGCGTGACGAGCTGGAGCCGGTCGCCGGTCAGCAGAATGTCGTGGCTCGCAAGGGCACCGACGTGGTGCTCTACGGCTTCGGTCGTATCGGCCGCCTGCTGGCGCGCATCCTGATCGAGAAAACCGGGGGGGGCGACGGCCTGCGCCTGCGGGCGATTGTTGTGCGCAAGGGTGCTGATAACGATCTGGAGAAGCGTGCCAGTCTGCTGCGTCGTGACTCCGTTCACGGCCCGTTCGACGGCACCATCGTTGTCGACGAAGAAAACAACACAATCACCGCAAATGGCAACCTGATCCAGGTGATTTACGCCAAGTCACCTGGCGATGTGGATTACACCCAGTACGGTATCAACAATGCGCTGCTGGTGGATAACACCGGTGTGTGGCGTGATGCCGAGGGCCTGAGTCAGCATCTGGCCTGTCCGGGCATCGATCGCGTGGTGCTGACCGCGCCGGGTAAAGGCGAGCTGAAGAATATCGTGCATGGCATCAACCATGGCGATATCACCGCTGACGACAAGATCATTTCTGCAGCGTCCTGCACCACCAATGCCATCGTGCCGGTGCTCAAGGCGGTGAATGATAAGTACGGCATCATCAACGGTCATGTTGAAACCGTGCATTCGTACACCAACGACCAGAACCTGATCGACAACTTCCACAAGGGCAGTCGTCGTGGCCGAAGTGCCGCGCTCAACATGGTGATCACCGAGACCGGTGCTGCCACTGCCGCTGCCAAGGCATTGCCGGTACTCAAGGGCAAGTTGACTGGTAATGCCATTCGCGTACCCACGCCGAACGTGTCCATGGCCATCCTCAACCTGAACCTGGAGAAGGCTGCGACCCGCGAAGAGATGAACGAGTACCTGCGTTACATGGCGCTGCACTCGGATCTGCACAAGCAGATCGACTTCGTCAATTCCCAGGAGGTGGTTTCCACCGACTTCGTCGGCTCGCGTCACGCCGGCGTGGTGGATGCCGAAGCGACCATTGCCAATGACAATCGGGTCGTGCTCTATGTCTGGTACGACAACGAGTTTGGCTACAGCTGCCAGGTGGTTCGCGTGATGGAAGACATGGCTGGAGTCAATCCGCCGGCTTTTCCGCGCTAAGCGCTAGCGGCGATTGAAAAAAACGGGAGCCTTGGCTCCCGTTTTTTGTTCAGGCTTGTTGGCTAGTCGTTGAGCAGGCTGCTGCGCAGGCTCTCCGAGAGTCCGTTGGGCGCTAGCCAGATGCCCAGGTAGGCGCGAGCCAGTTCAGGGTTGCTGCTGGCAAAGGCGGTTTTGCCGTTGCGCTCCAGGCTCAGGCCACTGTCAGCGTTGTAATTGAGGGCGTAGCGGTCGCCTGGCTTGATGTCCCGGAAGGTGGCGTGCAAGGCGTCCAGATCGCTGCGCAGGCGTTCGAGCGTAGGTTGGTCCTGTTGTCTCTTTAGCGTGATCCAGGCGGCTTCGATCACGTCGGTGCGCTCGATGTTGCGGAAGTAAAAGAGCTCCAGGCGCAGACTGCGCTGGCGCTCCAGGGCCTGCGCTGCACTGACCTTGGGTTCTGCATAGAGGGCGGCGGCGTAGACGTCGACCCACAGGTAGCGCAGAACGCTTTGATTCTTGCGCTCCAGGCTGGCTCGCTCCAGGGTTGTATGTGGCGCGAAATTCGCCTGGCGCAAGCGCTCGTCCGCAGCGGCGAGCAGGATGGGGCTGAGCAATAGCAATGTGGCAAGTAGCAACAGTCGGCGCATGATGAGCATCCTCGGGGCGCAATGGTTGAATGTCATCAGTGCGGCATTTTGAGTCAAGTTGTCGACTGTTGCGGCCTATTGCAGAAAGCCCAAAAAAAGCAAGCGCTTGGGTGGTCAGTTGAGGGGCGCGTCTTTATAATCAAGCGGATTTTTTACCCGCGCTCGGCATCATTACCCGCGCCAATCACGTTATTGGTGTGGGTCTGGCTATTAAGCACCCAGATGCCGCCCGTATTCTAAAAAAAGCTTATAAATCAGTGGTTAGGCAAACCTATGATCAAATTGAAACATGGGCTTGATTTGCCCATAACAGGCGCGCCGGCGCAGCGTATCGAGGCTGCAAGGCCGGTGCGCAGTGTCGCTATCGTCGGCTTCGATTATCACGATATGAAGCCGACGATGCAGGTGCAGGTCGGAGATCGAGTCAAACTCGGTCAAGTGCTGTTCTCCGATAAGAGGTCGGCAGGGGTTGATTACACTGCGCCTGGCGCCGGGGTGGTCAGTGCGATTCATCGTGGTGATAAGCGTTTGTTGCAATCGCTGGTGATCGACCTGGACGGCGATGAGCAAGTGACCTTCGCCAGCTATCCGCTGACCCAGTTGGACGGTTTGAGTGACACGCAGGTGCGTGAAAACCTCCTGCAGTCTGGTCTCTGGACTGCACTGCGCACTCGTCCATACAGCAAGGTGCCTGCAGTAGATGCAGTCCCTAGCTCTATTTTCGTCGCAGCCATGGATACCCAGCCATTGGCGGCCGATCCTGCGGTGGTCATCGGCGAATATGCCGCTGATTTCGAAAACGGCCTCAAGGTGCTGAGCAATCTGGCCAAGATCTTCCTGTGCAAGGCCGCTAACAGCAGCCTGCCGGGTGAGCAACTGAGCAAGGTGCAGACCGAGGTGTTTGCCGGTCCGCACCCGGCTGGTCTGCCAGGCACCCATATCCACTTTCTTGACCCGGTCAGTGCCAGCAAGAGTGTCTGGACGATCAACTATCAGGACGTGATTGCCGTCGGCAAGTTGTTCGCGACCGGGCAGTTGTGGGTCGAGCGTGTTGTCGCCCTGGCGGGTCCAGTGGTTGAGCAGCCACGTCTCTTGCGTACTCGCCTGGGCGCCAGTCTGGATGAGCTGACCGCAGGTCAATTGCAGTCTGGCTTTAACCGCGTGGTTTCCGGTTCGGTACTTGGCGGGCGTACCGCGCAGGGTGCATTTGCCTATCTGGGGCGTTATCACTTGCAGGTGTCGTGCCTGGCAGAGGGTGATGACCGCGAGATGCTGCATTACCTGCGCGCCGGGGTGAACAAGCATTCGGTGTTGAATGTTTTTGTTTCCAAGTTGGCGGCGGCGAAGAAATTCGCATTTTCCACCACGACCAACGGAAGCCCGCGCGCCATGGTGCCGGTCGGCAACTACGAAGAAGTGATGCCGCTGGATGTGCTGCCGACGCAGCTGCTGCGCTACTTGATCGTTGGTGATACCGAAATGGCCCAGAAGCTTGGCTGTCTCGAGCTCGACGAAGAAGATCTGGCGCTGTGCAGCTATGTCTGTGCCGGCAAATATGAATACGGCCCGATCCTGCGCGATAACCTCGCCCGTATCGAGAAGGAGGGTTAACCCATGGGTATTCGCGAATTCCTCGACAAGATCGAGCACAACTTCGAGAAGGGTGGTAAGTACGAGAAGTGGTACGCCTTGTACGAGGCGGTCGACACCTTCCTGTATCGCCCCGGTAGCGTGACCAAAACCACGGCCCACGTGCGTGACGGCATAGACCTCAAACGCATGATGATCATTGTCTGGTTGTGTACCTTCCCGGCGATGTTCTTCGGCATGTGGAACACCGGTTACCAGGCCAACCTGATTTTCGCCCAGAGCCCCGAGCTGTTGGCGGCCCAGGAAGGTTGGCACTTTGCCTTGATCAGCGCGCTGGCCGGTTTCGACCCGAACAGCCTGTGGGACAACTTTGTCCAGGGCGCCGCCTGGTTCCTGCCGGTCTATGCGGTGATTTTCATCGTCGGTGGTTTCTGGGAAGTGCTGTTTGCCTCGATCCGCAAGCATGAAGTCAACGAAGGTTTCTTCGTTACCTCCGTGCTGTTCGCCCTGATTTTGCCGCCCAGCATTCCGTTATGGCAGGTGGCGCTGGGTATCAGCTTCGGTGTGGTGATCGGCAAGGAAGTGTTTGGCGGTACTGGCAAGAACTTCCTCAACCCGGCGCTGACCGGCCGTGCCTTCCTGTTCTTCGCCTACCCGGCGCAAATGTCGGGTGATGCGGTCTGGACTGCGGTCGACGGCTTCGCTGGCGCGACTTCGCTGAGCCTGGCCGCCGCTGGCGGTATCGAGAATGTACTGAGCAATGGGATCACCTGGCTGAATGCCTTCCTCGGCACCGTCCATGGTTCCCTGGGCGAAACCAGTACGCTGGCGATCATGATTGGCGGCGCTGTACTGTTGATTACCAAGATCGCTTCCTGGCGCATCGTCGCCGGCGTGATGCTGGGCATGATCGGTCTCAGCCTGCTGTTCAATACACTCGGTTCGGCAACCAATCCGATGTTCGCCATGCCGTGGTACTGGCATCTGGTGGTCGGTGGTTTTGCCTTCGGTATGTTCTTTATGGCCACCGACCCGGTGTCGGCGTCCATGACCAATACCGGTAAGTGGATTTTCGGTGCCTTGATCGGTGTCATGGTGGTGTTGATCCGCGTGGTCAACCCTGCGTTCCCGGAAGGCATGATGCTGGCGATTCTGTTCGCCAACCTGTTCGCACCGCTGGTCGACCACTTCGTCGTTCAAGCCAATATCAAGCGGAGGCTGGCACGCAATGTCTAGTCAAAAAGAATCTACCGCACGCACGTTGACGGTGGCCCTGCTGGTTTGCCTGGTGTGCTCGGTGTTCGTCGCCGGTGCTGCTGTGGCGCTCAAGCCGATCCAGGTGGACAACCGTCTGCTGGATAAACAGCGCAGCATCCTGGCCATCGCCGGGCTGGGCGATGCGAGTATGTCGAGTGCGCAAGTCAAAGGCATGTTCAAGGGCACCATTAGCGCCAAGCTCGTGGATCTGCAAAGCGGCAAGTTCTCCGATGCCAAGGATCCCGTCACCTTCGATCCGCTGAAAGCCTCGAAGGACCCCAAGCTTTCCAGTGTTCTGCCGGGTGAGCAGGATATCGCTTCGATCAAGCGCCTGGAGCGTTACACCACGGTGTATGTGGTGGAGAAGGATGGCCAGGTCGATACCGTGATTCTGCCAGTACGCGGCTACGGTTTGTGGTCAACGCTGTACGGTTTCATTGCACTCAAGGGTGATCTTAATACCGTGGCAGGCATGGGCTTCTACCAGCATGCCGAGACCCCGGGCCTTGGTGGCGAAGTGGATAACCCGAAGTGGAAAGGTCAGTGGCCAGGCAAGACCCTGTTTGACCAGGACGGCAAACTTGCCGTTGCGGTGGTCAAAGGCGGCGTCGACCCACAAAGCCCGAATGCGCAGCATCAGGTCGATGCATTGGCCGGCGCGACCTTGACCAGCAAGGGAGTGGACAATCTGCTGAAGTTCTGGCTTGGCCAGAATGGTTTCGGTCCGTTTATCGCTAACTTGCGCGCAGGGGAGGCTTGATCATGTCGCAGCCGACTATTAAAGAAGTCCTGCTCAATCCAATCTTCAACAACAATCCGATTGGTTTGCAGATTCTGGGTATTTGCTCCGCTTTGGCGGTCACCTCGAACCTGAAAACCGCCTTGGTGATGTCGATTGCCCTGACCTTGGTGACCGGGTTCTCCAACTTGTTCATCTCGATGATACGCAGTCAGATACCGAGCTCGATTCGGATGATCGTGCAGATGGTGATCATCGCCTCGCTGGTGATCGTGGTAGATCAGGTGCTCAAGGCCTATGCCTTTAGTCTGTCCAAGCAGCTGTCGGTGTTCGTTGGTCTGATCATTACCAACTGCATCGTGATGGGGCGTGCCGAAGCCTTTGCCATGCAGAATCCACCCGTGCTGTCGTTCTTCGACGGTATCGGTAACGGTCTGGGTTACAGCGCCATGCTGGTCATGCTGGGCATCGTTCGCGAGCTGTTTGGCAGTGGCAAGCTGATGGGCTTTGAAATCATTCCGGTCATCAACGACGGTGGCTGGTATCAGCCTAACGGTTTGCTGCTATTGCCGCCTTCGGCATTCTTCCTGATCGGCCTGTTTATCTGGGGGCTGCGCAGCTGGAAGAAAGATCAGCTCGAGCAGCCGAGCTTCAAGATGGCACCGCAAGTATCGAATAAGGAGGCCTATTAATGGAGCATTACATCAGCTTGCTGGCCAAGGCGGTGTTCGTTGAGAACATGGCGCTGGCCTTCTTCCTCGGCATGTGCACCTTTATTGCCATCTCGAAGAAAGTAGAGACGGCGATTGGCCTGGGTATCGCGGTTGTCGTGGTGCAGGTCATCACTGTGCCGGCGAACAACCTGATTTACACCTACCTGCTGAAAGACGGGGCGCTGGCTTGGGCCGGCTTGCCGGAAGTGGACCTGAGTTTCCTTGGTCTGCTCAGCTATATCGGTGTGATCGCAGCCATCGTGCAGATCCTCGAGATGCTTCTGGATAAGTACGTGCCCTCGCTGTACAACGCCCTTGGTGTGTTCCTGCCGCTGATTACGGTTAACTGCGCCATCATGGGCGGCACTCTGTTTATGGTGGAGCGTGACTACAACCTGGCTGAAAGTACCGTGTATGGCTTCGGTTCAGGTCTGTCCTGGGCTCTGGCGATCGCCGCGTTGGCGGGCATCCGTGAGAAGCTCAAGTACAGCGACGTACCGGCAGGTCTACAGGGGCTGGGCATCACCTTTATCACCATCGGTCTGATGTCACTGGGCTTCATGTCCTTCTCCGGCGTGCAGTTGTAAGGACGGGATGAATAGATGATCAATTACGAAATCTTTCTCGCCATCGGCATGTTCACCGGCATCGTGCTGGCGTTGGTGCTGATTATTCTGGCTGCACGCGCCAAGCTGGTTTCCAGCGGTGACGTGAGCATCGAGATCAATGGCGAAAGAACCATTGTGGTTCCTGCTGGCGGCAAGCTGCTGCAGACCCTGGCGGCCAACAATATCTTCCTCTCGTCGGCCTGTGGCGGCGGCGGCACCTGTGCTCAGTGCAAGTGCGTGGTGGAAAGCGGCGGCGGCGAAATGCTGCCGACCGAAGAAGCTGCCTTCACTCGCCGCGAAGCCAAGGCTGGCTGGCGTCTGTCCTGCCAGACGCCGGTCAAGCAAGACATGAAGATCGAGGTGCCTGAAGAAGTCTTCGGCGTGAAGAAGTGGGAATGTACGGTGTTGTCCAATCCGAACGTGGCCACCTTTATCAAGGAACTGACGCTGAAATTGCCGGAAGGCGAGAACGTCGACTTCCGCGCCGGCGGCTATGTCCAGCTGGAGTGCCCTCCGCATGTAGTGCATTACAAGGACTTCGATATCCAGGAGGAGTATCGCGGTGACTGGGACAAGTTCAACCAGTGGAAGTACGTATCCAAGGTCGAAGAGACCACGATCCGTGCCTACTCCATGGCCAACTACCCGGAAGAAGTCGGTCTGGTGAAGTTCAATATCCGCATCGCCTCACCGCCGCCAGGCAAGGACGATCTGCCGCCGGGCAAGATGAGCTCCTATGTGTTCAGCCTCAAGCCGGGCGACAAGATCGACGTCTACGGTCCCTTCGGCGAGTTCTTCGCCAAGGATACCGATGCCGAGATGGTCTTCATCGGTGGCGGTGCCGGCATGGCGCCGATGCGTTCGCATATCTTCGATCAGCTCAAGCGCCTCAAGTCGACGCGCAAGATCAGCTTCTGGTATGGCGCACGCTCCATGCGTGAAGCCTTCTACGTCGAAGAGTACGACCAGTTGCAGGCGGAGAATCCCAACTTCAAGTGGCACCTGGCGCTGTCCGATCCATTGCCGGAAGACAACTGGAGCGGCATGAAGGGTTTCATCCATAACGTGCTGTTCGAGAACTACCTGAAGGAGCATCCGGCTCCGGAGGATTGCGAGTTCTACATGTGTGGCCCGCCGATGATGAACGCCGCCGTGGTCAAGATGTTGGTCGACCTGGGTGTGGAGGAGGAGAATATCCTGCTCGACGACTTCGGCGGCTAGGCATGAAATTAGTGGTATTCCAGCCCGTTATCGCTGTCGCTTTTGCGGCAGCCCTAACGGGCTGTTTGCATTCTGAGACGGTCGAAGAGTTCGGCGGCCCGACCATGGGCAGCACCTATTCGGTCAAATATGTCACCGGCGAGGGTGTTGCCGATGGGCTGATCCTCAAGGCCGAGACCGAGGCGATTCTTGCCGAGGTCGACCAGCAGATGTCCACCTACCGAGACGACTCGGTTATCTCGGCGTTCAACCGGGCGCCGGCGGGTAGCTGTATGGCGGCTCCCGCAGGAATGCTCGAGGTTGTGCGCATGGGCCTTCAGTTGGCCGAGGAAAGTGGTGGTGCTTTCGATCCGACCATCGAGCCGTTGCTCAACCTGTGGGGCTTCGGTCCGCAGGCGCGGGTCGAACGGGTGCCGACCGCCGATGAGCTGGCTGAGGCGCGTCGACACAGTGGTTATCGGAATTTGCGCATAGACGGGCAGCGACTGTGCAAGGATGTCGATCTGCAGCTGGATCTCAACAGCATGGCTGCCGGTTATACGGTCGATAAGATCAGCGTTCGCCTAGCTGAATTGGGCGTCGCTAACTATCTGGTGGAGGTCACCGGGGAGCTCAAGGCCGTCGGCAAGAAGCCGGATGGGCAGCCCTGGCGCATCGCTATCGAGGCGCCACTCGATGATCAGCGAGTCGCACAGAGAGTTCTGCAACTCGATGGTTACGGTATTTCCACCTCGGGTGATTACCGTAATTATTTTGAGGAAAATGGCGTGCGTTACTCGCATACGCTTGATCCGCACACCGGCGCGCCCATCACCCACAAGCTGGCAGCGGTGACGGTCGCTGATTCATCGGCCTTGCGCGCCGATGGCTTGTCGACATCGTTGATGGTGCTGGGGCCCGAGCAAGGCTTGGCCTACGCTGAACAGGCCGGCATCGCGGCGTTTTTCGTGACCCGCGAGGGCACGGGCTTCGTCACACGGGGTACCACGGCTTTCGAGCAGCAGTTCGCTGCAGGAGAAGAACAATGATTTGGTTGATCGTATTTTTCACCATGCTGTTGGTGGTGTCGCTGATGGCAGTGGGTGTGATCATGGGGCGTAAACCGATAGCCGGTTCCTGTGGCGGTATTGCCAATCTGGGCATCGAGAAAGAGTGCTCGATTTGCGGCGGTAGTCGCGAGAAGTGCGAAGAGATCAACAGTTCGCCGACCGAGACCAATACTCGCGAGCTCGCCTACGACGCGACCAAGCGCTAATCGCCATTCGCCGGCCTGCATGTCAGGCTGTTATCACGTATCGATTGCCAGGCTGCTGATGCAGTGCTGGCCCTGCCGAGAGTGCGGCACAAGCGCTCCGGTTTGATCTGAAGGAGTAAACATGGCGGTCTACAACTACGATGTAGTGGTGCTGGGTTCTGGCCCTGCGGGTGAGGGCGCGGCAATGAATGCTGCCAAGGCAGGGCGCAAGGTGGCAGTGGTTGATAGCCGCCGTGAGGTCGGCGGCAACTGCACCCACCTGGGCACCATCCCGTCCAAGGCCTTGCGCCATTCGGTGCGCCAGATCATGCAATTCAATACCAACCCGATGTTTCGTCAGATCGGCGAACCGCGCTGGTTTTCCTTCCCCGATGTGCTGAAAAGTGCCGAGCGGGTTATCAGCAAGCAGGTGGCCTCGCGCACCGGATACTACGCGCGCAATCGCATTGACCTGTTCTTCGGCACGGGTAGCTTTGCCGACGAACAGACCATCGACGTGGTCTGCGCCAATGGCGTGGTGGAAAAGCTGGTGGCCAAGCAGATCATCATTGCAACGGGCTCGCGGCCCTATCGTCCGGCGGATGTCGATTTTGACCATCCGCGGGTTTACGAGAGCGATACCATTTTGACCCTCAGTCATACGCCTCGGCGTCTGATTATCTATGGGGCCGGGGTCATTGGTTGCGAATATGCGTCGATCTTCAGCGGTCTCGGTGTACTGGTCGATCTGATCGATAACCGTGATCAGTTGCTCAGTTTTCTCGATGCGGAAATCTCCGATGCGCTGAGCTATCACCTGCGCAATACCAACGTGCTGATCCGCCACAACGAAGAGTACGAGAGCATCGAGGGTGTCGACAACGGGGTGATCCTGAATCTCAAGTCGGGCAAGAAGATCAAGGCCGATGCCTTGCTCTGGTGCAACGGCCGTACCGGCAACACCGATCAACTGGGCTTGGAAAACATCGGCATCAAGGTCAACAGCCGCGGGCAGATAGAAGTCGACCATAATTACCGTACCGAGGTGTCGAATATCTTCGCGGCTGGTGATGTGATTGGTTGGCCGAGTCTGGCCAGTGCAGCCTACGATCAGGGGCGTTCCGCGGCTGGCAATATCGTCGAGAATGACAGCTGGCGTTTCGTCGATGATGTGCCGACCGGAATCTACACCATCCCGGAGATCAGCTCGATCGGCAAGAACGAGCGCGAGCTGACCCAGGCCAAGATCCCCTATGAAGTGGGTAAGGCATTCTTCAAGAGTATGGCGCGGGCACAGATTTCCAACGAGCCGGTCGGTATGTTGAAGATCCTGTTCCATCGCGAAACGCTCGAAGTGCTGGGCGTGCACTGCTTCGGCTATCAGGCTTCGGAGATCGTGCACATCGGCCAGGCGATCATGAATCAGAAGGGTGAGGCGAATAGCCTCAGGTACTTCGTTAACACTACCTTCAACTACCCGACCATGGCTGAAGCCTATCGGGTAGCGGCGTTCGACGGTCTCAACCGGCTTTTTTGAACGACTCCGATCGGTGGCCTGAGCCGGTCGGGGAAGATCCGTTCAGTGATTCCTCGGCATGGCGCTGGCCTAACCGGGAGAGTTTCTGACCAGGCAGCAATAAAAAACCGGCCCACTGTGGCCGGTTTTTTATTGCCTGCTCTTTAGCGCGGGTAACCCATCCAACGGCGCCAGGGGGCGCTGCATCTCGAGTTTCGCATTAGGCCCAATCTACGAGCTTGGCTGCAGCGTCTGCGCCGCAAGGCCGGGAAAGTCGGTAATCAGGCTGTCCACGCCGAAATCAGCCAGCCGGCGCATCAGTGCCGGTTCGTTGACCGTCCAGACCGAGACATGCAAGCCGGCTTTCTGCGCTTTGAGCAGGCGTTCCGGGGTGCACAGGGTCCAGTTCAACGCCAGTAGGCTGCAGCCATAGTGCTGGGCCACCTTAAGCGGGTCGAGCCAGGCATATTCCGCCACCAGGCCGCGGGCAAGCTGCGGTGTCAGGCGCTTGAGGGCGCTGAGCACCTCCCTTGAACTTGAGGTGACCGTGACTTTATCGGTCAGCTGATAACGCGCAGTCAGCTCGGCAATCGCTTCGACCATCTTCGCGGCGCGGGCTTTCGAGGCGCTTTTGACTTCCAGTTGCCAGTGCTCGAAATCGCATTTCTCGAACAGCTCGGCCAAGCGAGGAATAGGGCATGGGGTCTTCCAGCCAGGTCCGCCTTTACGGGCGTCATAGCTGGCCAGTTCGGCGGCGTCGTGCTCGACCACCTTGCCGCGATGGCCGGTGGTGCGCTTTAGGGTCGGGTCGTGAATTACCATCAACTCGCCGTCGCGCGACTGGTGCAGGTCCAGCTCGCAGCGTCGCACACCATGCTCCAGGCATTGCTGGAAGCTAATCAAGGTGTTTTCCGGAGCTTCGCCTTTGGCGCCGCGGTGGCCATAGATCAGGGTCACGGTTGCTCCTTGGTCGGGTAGCTGATGCGTGGCTGATGGTGGCGCACGCTGTTGATGACGTGGTCGTATTCGAAGTACACGCTGAACTCGCGGTAATCCCAGCGGCTAATCGGCGGGCTGCCGACTGCAGGGCGTTCTTCATCGGCCAGGCCGAAGCGCTCCAGTACCGAGCGCTGCGACTCTCCGCGCTGCGGCAGTTGAACGATGGCGGCACCTTGCTGGCCGAGGGGAATCTGCAGGCTGTCGGCGTTAGCGGCGAACGACAGGCACAATACTATTAGGGCAAGGAAAAGGCGTGGCATAGGGTTCTCGTCACTAGGGCTGGGGCTGTTCACGGGCCTGGCGGCGCTCCAAGGCTTGGCGCTGGAGGATATGCCGGGCCAGTAACTGGCGCTGCGCGTCGGTCAAGGCTTCGAACTCGGTGCCGATCTCGAACTGTTGTTCGGAGAGCATCTGGCAGTGAATCACCTTGGCCCTCAATAGCAGGCCCAGAGCCTGCGGCATCAGCACTATCTTGATCGCCAGATGGCTACCGATAGCGAGGTTTTGGCTGCTGCTGAAACTCACGCCGCCCTCGGACAGGCAGACCTGCCTCGGTGTGCCGATGTCGCGCAGCAGGCTCTGGGCGACAGCTTGGCCGAGCAGGTCGATGCGCTTGTTGATTACCTTGAGGTAGTTGGCCAAGGTGCGGTCGCGCTCACTGATATGGCGCAATAAGTGCTGCGACTCGAAGTCCAGCAGGTGCAGTTCACTGAGCAGGTTGAACAGTGGTGAGCTGTCATGAAGCTCGTCGCTGGCCAGGGCTTCGGCACTGGACAGCGGGGTGAATTCCAGTGCGATCGTATCGTCGATACGATAGTATTCGCGGCGGTCATCTTCATCTTGAATCGACATGGCGAACCCATGGCAGCAGTAGTGGTCTGAGTGTAAGGCCGCTTGCCAAGCCCCGCCACAAGGACGTTCCTCTTTCCCGCGAATCAGCCCCCGACATGTTCAGACCTCTGTTCGTATATATAGGTACGCGTTATACGCGCGCCAAGCGTCGTAATCACTTCGTGTCTTTTATTTCCCTGACTTCAATGATCGGGCTGGCACTCGGCGTGCTGGTGATGATTGTAGTGCTGTCGGTGATGAATGGCTTCGATCATGAGATGCGCACGCGTGTGCTCGGCATGGTGCCGCATGCCACTATCGAGTCTGCTTCGCCCATCGATGATTGGCGCAGTCTTGCCGACAAGGCCATGGAAAACCCGCAGGTGGTCGCCGTCGCGCCATTCAGCCAGATGCAAGGCTTGCTCACGCATGAGGGCAAGGTGCAGAAGGTGTTGATCAACGCCATCGATCCGCCTGAGGAAGTGAAGGTTTCGATCATTGGTGATTTCTTTCAGCAAGGCCGCCTGCAAGACCTCGAGCCCGGCGCCTTTGGCATCGTCATTGGCGACAAGGCCGCCGCCAAGCTGGGCGTCACTCTGGGCGACAAGATCACTTTCGTCGCGCCCGAAGTCACAGTAACGCCAGCGGGTATGTTTCCGCGGCTAAAGCGTTTTACCGTGGTTGGCATCTTTCATGTGGGTGCCGGCGAGATCGATGGTTACGTGGCGATGACCCATGTGCAGGATCTGGCGCGCTTGCAGCGCCGCCAAGCCGACCAGGTGCAGGGCATTCGCTTGAAGGTCGGTGATCTGTTTCAGGCGCCGCGCACGGCTTGGGAGTTGGCGCAAACCCTGGGTGAGCGTGAATATTACGCCCGCGACTGGACCCGCACCCACGGCAACCTGTATCAGGCGATCCGTATGGAGAAGGCCATGATCGGTCTGCTGTTGCTGCTGATCGTCGCGGTTGCCGCGTTCAACATCATCTCGACGCTGGTCATGGTGGTGACGGACAAGAAGGGCGACATCGCCATCCTGCGTACCCTTGGAGCTACGCCTGGGCAAATCATGGCCATTTTCATGGTCCAGGGCACGGTGATCGGCGTGGTCGGTACTGTCATTGGTGCGCTGCTGGGGATCTTTGCTGCGCTCAATATCAGCGCCGCTATCGCCGCGCTGGAGCGTGCTCTGGGCATGCGCTTTCTCAATGCTGACGTCTATTTCATCGACTACCTGCCATCGCAACTGATGCTCGCGGATGTACTGCTGGTCTGCGCCGCTGCGCTGGTTCTAAGTTTTCTCGCCACCCTATATCCGGCCTGGCGCGCGGCGCGCACCCAGCCAGCGGAGGCTTTGCGTTATGAGTGATCAGGTTATGCAGGATCGTGCGGTGTTGAGTTGTCGCAACCTTGGTAAAAGCTATGAGGAAGGCCCTCAGTCGGTGGTGGTGCTGGAAGGCCTGCAGCTGGAGCTGCACCCCGGCGAGCGGGTAGCCATCGTTGGCAGTTCGGGATCGGGTAAGAGCACTTTATTGAACATGCTCGGCGGCCTGGATACACCCAGTACCGGCAGTGTCTGGCTGGCAGGTGAGGAGCTGTCGGCGCTGAGTGAAAAAGAGCGGGGTCTGCTGCGCAACCGCTCGCTGGGTTTCGTCTATCAGTTCCATCACCTGCTGGCGGAGTTCACTGCGCTGGAGAACGTCTGCATGCCCCTGCTGATCGGGCGTACGCCGATAGCCGAGGCGCGTCAACGGGCAACCGCGCTGCTCGAACGGGTCGGGCTCGGCCATCGCCTGGCACACAAGCCGGCGGAGCTGTCCGGCGGCGAGCGCCAGCGCGTGGCGATCGCCCGTGCCTTGGTCAATCGGCCGGGGCTGGTACTGCTCGATGAACCGACCGGCAACCTCGATCATCACACCGCCCAGGGTATTCAGGATCTGATGAGGGAATTAAGCAGCGCGTCGCGCACCGCTTTCCTGGTGGTGACCCACGACCTGGAACTGGCTCAGCAGATGGATCGCATCCTGCGCCTGGAAGACGGCAAGTTGGTGGCCGTCTGATGTTTCGCCCTCTGAGTCTCTACATCGGTACCCGCTATACCCGGGCCAAGCGGCGTAACCATTTCATTTCCTTTATTTCGCTGACTTCGATGATTGGACTCGCCCTGGGGGTGTTAGCCATGATCGTGGTGCTGTCGGTGATGAACGGGTTTCAGAAGGAAATGAGTTCGCGCATCCTCGGCATGGTGCCCCATGCGGTTATCTCAGGGCTCGAGCCGCTGGATGATTGGTCGACGGTGGCCGCGGCTGCCAAACGCAATCCGCAAGTGTTGGCCGCCGTGCCCTTTGCCGAGTTGGACGGTATGTTGTCCTACCGCGGGTCGATGCAGCCGATTCAGTTGCAGGGCATCGATCCCGAGTTGGAGCCGCAGGTGTCGATCATTGCCGAGCACATGACCCAGGGTCGCCTGAGCGATCTGCAGGCCGGTGAGTTCGGTGTGGTCATCGGCGAAATTACCGCCCGGCGCTTTCAACTGAAGATCGGCGACCGCTTGGCGCTGATCGTGCCTGAGGCCAGTTCGGTGCCTGGTGGTATCACGCCGCGTATGCAGGCAGTCAATGTGGTCGGGGTGTTCAAGGTCGGTGCCGAGCTGGATAGCTCGCTGGCCTTGTTGCATGTCGCCGATGCTGGGCAGATTCAACGCTTGCAGCCTGGTCAGGTAGCCAGCGTGCGCTTGAAGTTGCAGGACCTCTACCAGGCGCCGCAGGTCGCTGCCGCGATCGTCAGCGAACTGGGTGACGGCTATCGGGCCAGCGACTGGACGCTGACCCAGGGCAGCCTGTTCAGTGCGATGAAAATGGAAAAGACCATGATCGGCTTGCTGTTGCTGCTGATCGTCGCGGTGGCTGCGTTCAATATCATTGCCACCCTGATCATGGTAGTCGCCGACAAGGGCGGGGATATCGCCATCTTGCGCACCCTGGGTGCGACCCCCGGGCAGATCATGGGCATCTTCATGGTGCAGGGCACGGTGATAGGCATGGTAGGCACGCTGATTGGCGCCGTGCTGGGCATATTGTCGGCGCTGAATGTCAGCCAGTTGGTCGGTTGGATCGAGCGTCTCAGTGGTCAGCAGGTACTCAGCTCGGATGTCTACTTTATCAGTAACCTGCCGTCTGAATTGCTGCTCACCGATGTCCTGCTGATCTGTGGCGCGGCCTTTGCCTTGAGTTTTCTCGCCACCCTCTATCCGTCCTGGCGTGCAGCCGGTATCCAGCCGGCTGACGCCTTGCGCTACGAATGAGCTAGTCTCTGTTAATGCAAAAAGCCGTTACTCAGTAACGGCTTTTTGCATTCAGTTCTCCTGCTTACTGTCGCGGCGTTTTTCCTGGCGCTTGCGCCAGCTGCGCCTTACCCACCAGTGCCAATAGGTGTTGGTGGCCAGGTAGCCCAACGCAGCAAAGATCAAGCCGAGCACGAAAGAGCCAAGGAGCAGAGGCTGCCAGTGGGTCTGTAGCATATGGCCGACCCAGCTCAAGGTTATTTCGTCGGGCATGCGCAGAGTGGGGGTGTTGGTCATCCATGCGCCGAATTTATAGCTGCAATAGAACACCGGAGGCATGGTTATCGGGTTGGTCAGCCAGACCAGTCCAACGGAGATGGGCAGATTGGCGCGTGCAGGAATGGCGACCAGTGCGGCAGCGACCATTTGCAGGGGCATGGGGATCATGGCCCAGAACAGGCCGACGGCCACGGCGCGCGCCACCGAGTGGCGGTTGAGGTGCCAGAGGTTGGGGTCGTGAATAAGGTCGCCGAGAAAGCGCAGAGATTTGTTGGCCTTGATGCGGTCTGGATGAGGCATGTAGCGCTTGAATAAACGACGCGGCATCGTGGCTCTCTGGCAGGCTAACAGCGCCAATATTATGCACAGATTTGTGGTGACCTGCTTTCACACTTTGTCACAGCAAATAATTCAGGGTCGCATGTGGGGTAGATCAACAGAATCGCAGCTCATGGAGTGAGTGGTTATGCGCGTAGGGATGACTGCGCTGGTGGCGGGGTTGCTGCTAGTAAAATTGTTACCGGTTTTGCCGCCGGTCTGGGTGTTATGGCTGTTGCCGATTCTGGGGCTGATGTTGCTGCCTTTTCGCAGCTATCCGCTAGCATTTTTCCTGTTTGGCTTCAGTTGGGCGTGCATCTCGGCGCAGTCGGCCTTGGACGACAAGCTGGCACCGGAACTCGATGGCCGCACCCTGTGGCTGCAGGGGAGGGTGGTCGGCCTGCCCGATGTGCGCGATGGCGTCGTCAGGTTTCAATTGCAGCAGGCCAGGTCGCGGCGTGCCGAATTGCCTCAACGACTGCGCTTGGCCTGGTATGGCGGCCCAGAACTGCGGGGCGGCGATACCTGGCGTCTGGCTGTGCGCCTCAAGCGGCCACGTGGTCTGGTTAATCCGCAGTCTTTCGATTACGAGGCCTGGCTGCTGGCGCAACGCATTGGTGCAACTGGCACGGTCAAGAGCGGCCAGCTGGTGAGCGCTGCCAGTGGGCTTGTCAGTTGGCGCGATGGGTTGCGCCAGCGCTTGCTCGCAGTCGATGCCCATGGTCGCGAGGGCGCGCTGGCGGCCCTTGTGCTGGGTGATGGCTCTGGCTTGTCGGTGGCCGATTGGCGGGTGCTGCAAGACACCGGTACGGTGCACTTGCTGGTGATTTCCGGTCAGCATGTCGGGCTGCTTGCCGGGCTGTTGTATGGCTTGATTGCCGGGCTGGCACGTTTGGGCTGGTGGCCACGCCAGTGGCCGTGGTTGCCATGTGCCTGTGCACTGGCCTTCGCCGGTGCGCTCGGCTACGGCATGCTGGCCGGCTTCGAGGTGCCGGTTCGGCGTGCTTGCGTGATGATCGGCCTGGTGCTGCTATGGCGTTGGCGCTTTCGTCATCTAGGGATTTTCTTGCCGCTGTTGATGGCGTTGGTCGTGGTCTTACTGCTGGAGCCCCTGGCCAGCCTGCAAGCGGGCTTCTGGCTCTCGTTCGGCGCGGTGCTCTTGCTGATCCTGATTTTCAGTGGTCGGCTGGGCGAATGGCCATGGTGGCAGACGCTGGGGCGGGCGCAGTGGGCGATGGCCGTAGGTCTGCTGCCGCTGTTACTGGCCTTGGGATTGCCGGTCAGTGCCAGTGGTCCGCTGGCCAATCTGATAGCCGTGCCCTGGGTCGGCCTGGCTGTGGTGCCGTTGGCACTGTTGGGTACCTTGCTGTTGCCGCTGCCCTGGCTGGGCGAGGCGCTGCTATGGCTCGCTGGTGGTTTGCTCAAGTTGCTGTTCCTGGTGTTGGCGCAGATTGCCAGTTGGTTACCTGTCTGGTTGCCCGAGACATTGCCACTCTGGGCTTGGCTGCTGGTGGCGCTGGGCGCTTTGCTGTTGCTACTGCCGGCCGGTGTGCCATTGCGCAGCCTGGGCTGGGTTTTGTTGCTACCCCTGTTCTATATCGAGACAGAGCGACCGGTCCATGGCCAGGCCGAGGTATGGATGCTCGATGTTGGTCAAGGCCTGGCCGTCTTGCTGCGCACCCGCGAACATGCGCTGTTGTATGACGCCGGTCCGCGTTTCGGCGACTTCGATATGGGCGAGCGCGTGGTGCTACCGTCACTGCGCGGCCTGGGGGTGGCTCAACTGGATATGTTGCTGATCAGCCATGCCGATAACGATCATTCCGGTGGTGCCCTGGCGATTCAGCGCGGCATGGCGGTCAAGCGGGTCGTGAGTGGCGAGGCTGCAGCGCTGGCCGGGATGACTGAGGTCGAAGCCTGTGAGGCGGGGCGCAGCTGGCAGTGGGATGGGGTGCGCTTCACTACCTGGCGTTGGGCCGGGGCAACCAATGGCAATCAGGCTTCCTGCGTGTTGCTGGTTGAAGCGGCTGGCGAACGGCTGCTATTGACCGGCGATATCGACACTAGTGCCGAGCGTGCGTTGCTCGACAGCGGTATGGATGTCCGCGCGGACTGGTTGTTGGCGCCGCATCATGGCAGTCGCAGCTCATCCTCGCATCAGTTGTTGGCGGCTGTGGCACCGCGTGCAGCACTGATTTCTCGCGGCCAGCACAACCCATTCGGTCATCCGCATGCCAGTGTGGTTGCGCGTTACCAGGCGCAGTCCGCGCAACTCTATGACGCGGTCGAGTACGGGGCTCTTCAGATTCGGTTGGGCGCCTTTACCCAGGGGCGAGGGTTGCGCGAGCGTGCGCGATTTTGGCGAGAAAAATGAGAACCGCAGCGGTCGGCGACATGCCGCCCCTATGCTAGAGTGGCGCCACTTTTCCAAAGGGGATATGCCACCGTGTGGGAACTGGTTAAAGCTGGCGGCTGGATGATGCTGCCCATAATGCTGTGCTCCATTGCTGCTGCCGGCATTATTGCCGAGCGTCTGTGGACGCTGCGGCCGAGCCGCATCACCCCGCCACACCTGCTTGGTCAGGTCTGGCGGTGGATCAAGGATAAGAAGCTGAATAACCAGAAGCTCAAGGAGCTGCGTGCCAACTCGCCCTTGGGGCAGATTCTGGCTGCCGGCCTGGCCAATTCCAAGCATGGTCGCGAGATCATGAAGGAGTGCATCGAAGAGGCTGCCGCGCGGGTTATCCACGATCTGGAGCGCTATCTCAATGCCTTGGGCACCATCGCCGGTATCGCGCCGCTGCTCGGCTTGCTCGGTACCGTGCTGGGTATGATCGAGATATTCAGCTCCTTCATGGGCTCCGGGATGGCCAATGCGGCGCTGCTTGCGGCCGGTATTTCCACGGCATTGATCACCACGGCAGCCGGTTTGATGGTGGCCATTCCGGCCTTGTTCTTTCACCGTTATCTGCAGCGCCGAATCGATGAGCTGGTGGTCGGCATGGAGCAGGAAGCGATCAAGCTGGTGGAAGTCGTGCAAGGTGATCGTGATGTCGATTTTGCTGAGGGCAAGGCGTGAAATTCCGGCGCAAACCGCGGGAGAACGTCGAGATCAACCTGGCTTCGCTGATCGACGTGGTATTCATCCTGCTGCTGTTCTTCGTGGTCACTACCACCTTTACCCGTGAGACCCAACTCAAGGTCGATCTGCCTGAGGCTGTCAGTGGCACGCCCCTGGAGCAGACCGAACTCAAGCAGTTGGAGGTTCTGATCGCAGTCGACGGTAGTTATTCGCTGAATGGCAAGCAACTGCTGAAGAGTAACCTGGATGGATTGATGGCGGCCCTGCAAAAGGAATCGGAGGGCGATACCAGCCTGCCGCTGACTATCAGTGCCGATGGCAAGACCCCTCATCAGGCGGTGATCACGGCCATGGATGCTGCAGGTAAGTTGGGCTTCGCCCATCTGCGCATTACCACGGTCGAGGTGCAGGCCGCGCCTTGAGGGCTGTTCTCCAATGAGTCTGTCCGACCGCCTGCTGGCTGCCTGGTACGCCGGACATCCGGCGCTGACCCTGTTGCGCCCACTCGAGCACCTCTACCGTGCCGTAGTGGTGCGCCGGCGGGCCCGTTTTCTCGCAGGTACGGGCGTGATCTACCGCGCCGCAGTGCCAGTCGTGGTGGTGGGAAATATCACCGTCGGCGGCACTGGCAAGACCCCGTTGATTCTCTGGTTGATCGACCATTGCCGCCAGCGTGGCCTCAAGGTCGGCGTGGTCAGCCGTGGCTACGGCGCCAAGCCACCGCAATTGCCCTGGCGTGTGCAGGCTGATCAATGCCCCCGCGTTGCCGGTGACGAGCCGTTGCTGATTGTGCAGCGCAGTGGTGTGCCCCTGATGATTGATCCCGACCGGGGGCGTGCGGTTGCGGCCTTGCTGGCAGCGGAGCCGCTGGATCTGATTCTCAGTGACGATGGTTTGCAGCACTACCGCCTGGCTCGTGATCTGGAGTTGGTGCTGATCGATGCGGCGCGCGGTCTGGGCAATGGTCGTTGCCTGCCTGCTGGGCCGTTACGCGAGCCGGTCGAGCGTCTGCTGAGCGTCGATGCGCTGCTTTACAACGGTGCCAGTGGCGATCCGCAGGGTGGATACGCCTTCGGCTTGCGCCCGCGCGCGCTGGTCAATCTGCGCAGTGGCGAGCAGTACCCGCTGACGCATTTCTCACCCCAACAGCCGTTGCATGCTGTCGCCGGTATCGGTAACCCTCAGCGTTTCTTCAAAACGCTCGAAACGCTACACTGGCGGCCTATTCCGCATGCTTTCGCCGACCATGCGCAGTACAGCGCAGAGCTGCTGAAATTCAGTCCGGCGTTACCTGTGGTCATGACGGAAAAAGATGCGGTCAAATGCCGGACTTTTGCCGCCGATGACTGGTGGTATCTGGTGGTGGATGCCGAGCCCTCGGCGGCCTTCATTGCCTGGTTCGATGCGCAATTGACTGCTTTGCTGCCTCTCGCTCGCTAAGCCCGCTGGCTATTGCGAGTGCCGTCCCATTCATTGCAGCCCCTCTACGGCAAGGATCTCCCATGGACCCGAAATTACTCGATATATTGGCATGCCCACTGTGCAAGGGGCCGTTGAAGCTCGCCACCGACAAGTCAGAATTGATCTGCAAGGCCGATGCTCTGGCTTTTCCGGTACGTGACGGTATTCCGGTGATGCTGGAAAGCGAGGCTCGTACTCTCAATGTCGACGAGCGTCTGGATAAATAAATGAACCGTGTTTTTACCGTTGTGATTCCGGCGCGTTATGCCTCTAGTCGCCTGCCCGGAAAACCGCTGCAGGACATTGCCGGCAAGCCGATGATCCAGCATGTCTGGGAGCAGGCGTGCAAAAGCAGTGCCCAGCAAGTGGTGGTGGCGACCGACGATGCGCGTATCGTTGAGGCATGCCGCAGCTTTGGCGCTCAAGTATTGTTGACCCGTCTCGACCATAACTCCGGCACCGATCGCCTAGCCGAAGTAGCCGCAGCACTGGGCCTGGCGGCTGATGCCATCGTGGTCAACGTGCAGGGTGACGAACCGCTTATTCCGCCAGCGATTATCGATCAAGTGGCGGCCAACCTGGCGGCCAATCCGCAAGCGGCAATCGCCACCTTGGCCGAACCGATCGATGAGGTGGAGGCGCTGTTCAATCCCAACGTAGTCAAGGTCGTGAGCGATTGCAATGGCCTGGCGCTGACGTTCAGTCGTGCACCATTACCTTGGGCGCGCAACGCTTTTGCCGTCAGTCGCGAGCAGTTGCCGGCCGACGTACCCTACCGTCGGCATATCGGTATCTATGCTTATCGCGCGCAGTTCCTCCACGATTTTGTCGCCTGGGGTCCTTGTTGGCTGGAAGACACCGAGTGTCTGGAGCAGCTGCGTGCACTCTGGCATGGCGTGCGCATTCATGTCGCCGATGCCCTGCAGGCTCCGCCGGCTGGAGTCGACACCCAGGACGATCTAGAGCGCGTGCGCCGATTGCTGGGGGCTTGATGCGGATCTTGTTTGTCTGCCTGGGCAATATCTGCCGCTCGCCAACCGCCGAAGCGGTGCTGCGTCACAAGTTGCGTGAGCTGGGGCTGGAGGCGGCCGTCGAGGTCGATTCCGCCGGTACCGGCGATTGGCATGTCGGCAAACCGCCAGACAGTCGCACGCGGCAAGCGGCGCAGTTGCGCGGTTATGACCTTTCCGCCCTGCGCGGGCGTCAGGTATCGGTTAGTGACTTCAGTCGTTTCGATCTGATTCTGGCCATGGATAACAGCAACCTCGAGCACCTGCAGCGCTTGCTTCCAGCTGGTAGCACAGCCGAGCTGGATCTGTTCCTGCGTCGCTATGATCTGGCGCTGGATGAGGTGCCGGACCCCTATTATGGTGGCGACGAAGGTTTCGAACTGGTCCTGGACCTGCTCGAGCAGGCCTGCGATGGCTTGCTCCGCGAATTGCGGGTGCAGCCATGAGCCTTTGCGTGCAGCCGCGGATTTCGCTCAAGGCCTATAACAGCTTTGCCGTGGATGTTGCGGCACGCGAGTTTGCCGAGGCGTGTGACGACGATCAGGTGCGCGAGGCGTTGGCCTGTGCAGAGCGGCAGCAGTTGCCCGTACTGCTGCTTGGTGGTGGCAGCAATATGCTGTTTACCGCCGATGTCGAGGCGCTGGTGCTGCGCATGGTCAGTCGCGGCATTCGTGTGGTGCAGGATGGCGGCGAGCGGGTGCTGGTCGAAGCGGAGGCCGGTGAGCCTTGGCACCCCTTTGTGCAGTGGACTCTGCAGCAAGGTCTGGTGGGGCTAGAGAATCTCAGCTTGATTCCAGGGACGGTCGGCGCCGCGCCGATGCAAAATATCGGCGCCTATGGTGTCGAGTTGAAAGATGTGTTCGCCGGTTTGACCGCCCTGGATCGCCGCAGTGGTGAGGTGCGCGAGTTTTTTCTGGATGATTGTGCTTTTGCCTACCGCGACAGTCTGTTCAAGCGTGAGGCGGGGCGCTGGGTGATCCTGCGCGTACGCTTTGCCCTCAGTCGCACGGCCGGGCTGCACCTGGATTACGGCCCGCTGCGCCAGCGTCTGGCAGAGCAGGGCATAGCGGTGCCGACGGCGGTCGATGTCAGTCAGGCCATCTGTGCTATCCGCAGCGAGAAATTACCGGATCCGGCAATCCTGGGTAATGCCGGCAGCTTTTTCAAGAATCCTTTGGTTTCGGTTGAGCTGGCGCAGCGCCTGAGCGTCGAACATGCTGACCTGGTGGCTTATCCGCAGGCCGATGGTCGGGTCAAGCTGGCCGCAGGCTGGTTGATCGAGCGCGCTGGCTGGAAAGGCTTTCGTGAGGGCGATGCCGGGGTGCATCGGCTGCAAGCCCTGGTGCTGGTCAATTATGGTCAGGCCACCGGCAAGCAGTTGTTGGCGCTGGCGCGGCGCATCCAGGCTGATGTATTCAAGCGCTTTGCGGTTGATCTGGAAATCGAGCCTAACGTGCTTTAAGCCGTAGCCGGCGAAGATGCTCAAGCATCGGTAGGGCCTGCCCGGGTGGGCTTCAGCCGGCCAAGACTGCTTGTCTGGCGACTGTGGCCTAACCCCGGCCCATCCGAAAGAATCGTGTTGCACCGTTAGCGTGTACCGAAGCAAGAAAAAGGGGATGCCGAAGCATCCCCTTTTTTATTGCACTGAATAGTCTCAGGCGTGCGGCTTGTCCGCGTGCTCATCCTGGTTCTTTTCAGTTTCGCTTTCGCTTGCGGCATCAGCATCACGTGCGCTGGCTGGCGTGCGCTCCGGCTCGCTGGTCTCCGTCACTGCTGCTTCGTTAGCTGCTTCAGTAGCTTCGTCACGGTCTGTGGCTGCAGGTTCAGCTGGGCTGGTTTCTGCTGCTACTTCGGCTGGCTGGGCGGCTGCAGCTTCGGCAGCTTCACGAGCCAGGCGCTCGGCTTCGCGTTGACGACGACGCACTTCGCGCGGGTCGTTCGGTGCGCGACCGGTGGCGCTTGGCGCAATGCTGACAGTTTCTGTGATCTCTTCGCTCACTGTGATTACTGGCTCAACTGCCTCAGTCGGCTCACTGGCAACGATCTCGACCGCCACTTCAGCCACTTCTTCACTTGGTTTGGGAGTGGCTGCTTCAGCGGGGACTTCAGGAGTTGCTTCAACGACTGGTGGTGCGCTTGGCGCCACGACTGCCGCTTCTTCACTCGTATCGGTCTTTGCTTCGGTCAATTGCTCGACTGCTGGCAGTTCTGGCTCTGCAGCGGGTTGAGCCGGAGCTTCCTCAGTGGGTTGTTCGCTGGCGGCAGGCTCTGAGCTGACCAGCTCTGCGCTAAGCTCGGCGGCAACGGTTGCGGCAACGGCCAGTGGGGCCGTGGCTTCAGCGTTGATTTCCGCGCTTTCTTCAGTGCCCTCGATCACGTTACCGCTGGCATCGCTTTGACGCTCGCGGCGATTGCTGCGACGACGCTGGCCACGCGAACGGCGGCGCGGACGCTCACCCTCTGCGCTTTCTGCGCTTTCTGCGCCTTCTGGCTCTTCGTCTAGCTGGGCGTCCTCGTTGCTCAGTACTTCATCATCGACGGCTGCGGCGATTTCAGGGCGGGGTTGACGCTCTTCGCGCGGGGCGCGCGGTTGACGCGGCTCACGCTGAGGGCGCTCGGCTGGCACTTCTGCACTGCTGGTGTCGCTGCTGCTGTCAGTGTTTTGTACTGCATCGAGCGGCTCGCGCAGTTCGCGTGCTGGGCGATCTTCGCGTGGCTTGCGTTCGCGACGCTTTTCCTGGCCTTCGCGTGGTGGGCGCGACTGGCGAACTTCCTGCGGCTCGCGAACTTCAACAGCTTCACGTGCTGGACGTTCTACACGCGGTTGCGCCTCTTCGCGTGCCACACGCGGTTGACGCTCTTCGCGAGGTGCCCGCTCTTCGCGCGGAGCGCGCTCTTCACGTGGCTTGCGCTCTTCGTCACGGCGTCCACCACGGCTGCGGTTTTGCTGGCGACCGTTGCGGCGCTCATCGCCACGCTGTGGGCGTTCGCTGGTTTTCTTTTCGATCACCGCGGGTTTGGCTTCTTCTTCCTTACCGGCGAACAGGCTGACCAGCGACTTTACCAAGCCCTTGAACAGGCTCGGCTGGCTGGCGACTGCAGGAGTGCTGACTTCGGCCGCTGGGGTCGGCGTCGACGTCGGGGTCGGTGCGGTGCGCTGTGGGGCGGCCTTGATCGCTGCTTCCTGGCGAACCAGGGTGCGGGTGGCGGCAACCGGTTGTACTTCCTCCACTTCGGTGGCAGCCATTTCATAGCTGGACTGGGTGGATTGTGCTTCCGGGCTGTCGTCACGGATGCGCTGCACTTCGAAGTTAGGCGTTTCCAGGTGATCGTTCGGCAGGATGACAATGCGTGCACGGCTGCGCAGTTCGATCTTAGTGATCGAGTTGCGCTTCTCGTTGAGCAGGAAGGCGGCAACCGGAATCGGTACCTGGGCACGAACCTCGGCGGTACGGTCCTTCAGGGCTTCTTCTTCGATCAGGCGCAGAATCGCCAGTGACAGTGATTCGACGTCACGGATGATGCCTTGGCCATTGCAGCGCGGGCAGACGATGCCGCTGCTCTCGCCGAGCGATGGACGCAGGCGTTGACGGGACATTTCCAGCAGGCCGAAGCGCGAGATGCGCCCGACCTGGACGCGGGCGCGGTCGGCTTCCAGGCTTTCGCGGACCTTTTCTTCCACGGCGCGCTGGTTCTTGGCCGGAGTCATGTCGATGAAGTCGATCACGATCAGGCCGCCGATGTCGCGTAGACGCAGCTGGCGGGCGATCTCTTCGGCCGCTTCGAGGTTGGTCTGCAGCGCAGTTTCTTCGATGTCGCTGCCTTTGGTCGCGCGCGCCGAGTTGATGTCGATGGACACCAGGGCTTCCGTCGGGTCGATAACGATGGCGCCGCCGGACGGTAGCTTCACTTCGCGCTGGAAGGCCGTTTCGATCTGGCTTTCGATCTGGAAACGGTTGAATAGCGGCACGCTGTCTTCGTACAGTTTGATCTTGCTGGCGTACTGCGGCATCACCTGGTTGATGAAGCTGAGGGCTTCCTGCTGGGCTTCGACGCTGTCGACCAGTACTTCGCCGATGTCCTGGCGCAGGTAATCGCGGATCGCGCGAATGATCACGTTGCTTTCCTGGTAGATCAGGAAGGGGGCGGCGCGATCAAGTGAAGCTTCCTTGATGGCGTTCCACAGTTGCAGCAGGTAGTCGAGGTCCCACTGCATTTCTTCGCTGGAACGACCCAGGCCGGCGGTGCGTACGATCAGGCCCATGTCGCTCGGGGCGACCAGACCATTGAGCGCTTCGCGCAGTTCGTTGCGTTCTTCGCCTTCGATGCGGCGCGAAATACCACCAGCGCGCGGGTTGTTCGGCATCAATACCAGGTAGCGACCGGCCAGGCTGATGAAGGTGGTCAGGGCTGCGCCCTTGTTGCCGCGCTCCTCTTTCTCGACCTGAACGATAACTTCCTGGCCTTCCTTGAGCACGTCTTTAATGTTGACGCGACCCTCGGTGGGCTTGCTGAAGTATTCGCGGGAGATTTCTTTGAGGGGGAGAAAGCCGTGGCGATCCGAACCGAAGTCGACAAACGCGGCCTCGAGGCTGGGTTCGACGCGAGTAATGCGGCCTTTATAGATGTTGGCCTTCTTCTGCTCGCGGGCGCCCGATTCTATGTCCAGGTCATACAGGCGCTGGCCATCGACCAGAGCAACACGCAACTCTTCGGGTTGAGTTGCGTTAATCAGCATTCTTTTCATGTTGTACCGTCGGTTTCCGGTGCTGGCGGAAGCGGCGTTCGGCACACACGACTCTCAGGGTCGGTGTCAGGCGCGTCAGAAACGGTCGTAAATCGTTTCATTGTCAAACGACAGTCAGCCAGTTGGGCTGGGTCGCGACGGACATCTCCTGCTCGCTGTTGTGACAGAAAGCACTAGTCAGGAGGAGGAATCAACTGTCGGTAGCGGACGAGATGAAGCGTCTTCGATAAAGCTAATTGCTACGCAGACCGACGGTTGTACGTCTCCACCCTACACGTATCACTGAAAATCGGGTGCCGCTCGCATAAAATCCGCAGCGGGTTGGCTTTTACCGCAAACGCCCAATGGGGGCGGCTGCGCATCATGGCTTAAGGCTTTATTTCCGAGTTATCCGCAGCCTTTGCGGCATCCTATCTCTGAATAACCCGTCGGACGGCCTTACGTCCTAAATGGATTGCATCGGTTGGGGATGGCAGTTTTGGCGATCATCCGCAAACCGGACCGCTTTTGGCGGCGTTCGCGACTATAGCAGTAATGATTAAGTGCTTCAAATCCATAAAAAATTGTTATGATTGCGCGATGACAATTCCTACTTCTACAACCTCCGGCGTTCAGCTGCTCGAGGTTGCGCCGGAACTCGCCGGCCAGCGCATCGATAACTTCCTCCGCACTCAGTTAAAGGGTGTGCCCAAGACATTGATTTACCGCATTTTGCGCAAAGGCGAGGTGCGGGTAAACAAGGGGCGCATCAAGCCGGAGTACAAGTTGCAAGCGGGCGACATCATTCGCGTCCCGCCGCTGCGGCTGGCCGAGCGCGATGAGCCGGCGCCCTTGGCGCAGGGCTTGCTCGAGCGGCTTGAGGCGGCCATCGTTTATGAAGACAAGGCCTTGATCGTGCTGAACAAGCCCGCTGGCATCGCCGTGCATGGCGGCAGCGGTCTCAACTACGGGGTGATAGAGGCTTTCCGCCAGCTACGGCCGGACGCCAAGGAGCTGGAGCTGGTTCATCGTCTCGATCGCGATACGTCCGGGCTTCTGATGATCGCCAAGAAGCGCAGCATGCTGCGGCATCTGCATGAGGCCTTGCGTGGTGACGGCGTGGACAAGCGTTATATGGCGCTGGTTCGCGGGCACTGGGCGACTGCCAAGAAGCGGGTCAACGCACCTTTGCAGAAAAGCAACCTGCGTTCGGGTGAGCGCATGGTCGAGGTCAACGATGAAGGCAAGGAGGCGCTGACACTGTTTCGCGTGCTGCGCCGTTTTGGTGAGTTCGCCACCTTGGTCGAGGCCAAGCCGGTGACCGGGCGCACCCATCAGATTCGCGTGCACAGCCAGTATGCCGGCCATTGTATCGCCGGCGACAGCAAGTACGGCGATGATGAGTTCAGTCGCGAGATCCGCGAGCTGGGCGGTAAGCGTCTGTTCCTGCATGCCTACGCATTGGTCGTGCCGCTGCCCGATGGTGGTGAGCTCAGGCTGGAGGCGCCGGTCGATGTGGTCTGGGTGCGCACGCTGGAGCGTCTCAGTGCTTGACTATGAGTTGTTGATCTTCGACTGGGACGGCACACTGGTCGACTCCATTGATCGTATCGTCGAATCGATGCATTGGGCGGCGGATTCTACTGGTCTGGCGCGGTGCAGCGACGCGCAGGTCAAGGGCATTATCGGGCTTGGTTTGCCGGAGGCGATAGCCTGTCTGTACCCAGAGTTGCTTGACTTGGTGCTCGTCGAGCGCTTTCGTCGCTGTTATAGCGAGCGCTACCTGGCGCTGGAGACCGAGCCCTCGGCGTTGTTCCCAGGGGTGGCCGAGGCGCTGGAGATGTTCCGTACGCAGGGCTATCGTTTGGCGGTGGCAACGGGCAAGAGTCGTCATGGCTTGCAGCGGGTGCTGGAGGGGCGTGGCTGGCTGGATTACTTCGATGTCACTCGCTGTGCCGACGAAACGGCGAGCAAGCCGAGTCCGCTGATGCTGGAGGAGATCCTCGAGCATTGTGGTGTTTCTGCGGATCGGGCCTTGATGGTGGGTGATTCATCGTTCGATTTGCAGATGGCTCGGCATGCGGGGATGAACTCCGTGGCAGTAGGTTATGGGGCTCAGCCCTTGGCGGTGTTGCGTGAGCATGGTCCGGCGCTGGCAATAGATAATTTCATGGAATTACATGCCTGGCTCGATCGGCGTGTAAGTGGGCAACCAGTTGAGGTGGGTGAATATGTCTGATGAATGGAAAGCATCGGCTGCCAGCGAGGGTGATGAAAAAAGCTGGAAGTTGCTGGAAACAACATTGTTGGCTGGCGTTCAGGAGCAGCGTCGAACGCGGCGTTGGGGGATTTTCTTCAAGTCGCTGACATTTATTTACCTGTTTGCTGGGCTGGCGCTAATTGCGCCGCTGCTCAACCTGAAGGAGAGCGTCAAGAGTGGTGCGAGTCATACCGCATTGATCGAGGTGCGCGGGATGATCGCCGATAAGGAGATGGCCAGCGCCGATAACATAGTCGGCAGCCTGCGCGCCGCGTTCGAGGACGAGAATACCAAGGGTGTGATCCTGCGGATCAACAGTCCGGGCGGCAGTCCGGTACAGTCGGGCTATATCTATGATGAGATTCGTCGCCTGCGGACCGAGTACCCGGCGATCAAGCTGTATGCGGTGATCACCGATCTCGGTGCCTCTGGCGCCTATTACATTGCCAGTGCCGCGGATGAGATCTATGCCGACAAGGCCAGTCTGGTCGGGTCGATTGGCGTGACGGCGACCGGTTTCGGTTTTGTCGGGGTCATGGAAAAACTGGGTGTCGATCGTCGTGTGTATACCTCCGGCGAACACAAGGCGTTTCTCGACCCGTTTCAGCCGCCGAACGATGAAGAGGCGCAGTTCTGGCAGGGGGTGCTGGACACCACGCATCGGCAGTTTATTGAAAGCGTCAAGCAGGGTCGCGGCGATCGGCTTAAGTCGGCGGAACATCCCGAGCTGTTTTCAGGCTTGGTGTGGTCGGGTGAGCAGGCGTTGCAGTTGGGCTTGATCGATGCTCTGGGCAATGCCAGTTATGTCGCGCGTGAAATTATCGGCGAGAAGGAGTTGGTCGATTTCACGGTCGAGGAGTCGCCGTTCGATCGGTTTGCCAAGCGCCTTGGTGCTAGCGTTGCCGAGAATCTGGCCATGTGGATGGGTTTTCAGGGGCCAAACCTGCGCTAGTTGATTTCGCGTTGCACGCAGGCCCGGTCATTGATCGGGCCTGTTGCATTATGGGATATCAATACCGGCTTTCAGGAGCATGTCCACCAGGCGGATCAGTGGAAGGCCGATCAGGCTGGTGGCGTCAGTGCCTTCGGTGCTGCGAAACAGGCTGACGCCCAGTCCCTCGGCCTTGAAGCTGCCGGCGCAGTCGTAGGGTTGCTCTGCCTCTAGGTAGCGGGTGATCTGCGCGTCGCTCAGTTGGCGAAAGTATACGGTGAAGGGGATGCAGTCGATCTGGCAGTGGCCGCTTTGGCTGTCGAGCAGGGCCAGGCCAGTGAGGAAGGTGACGCTGTTGCCGCTTGCGGCGAGTAGTTGTGCGTGGGCTCGTTCATGTGTTTCCGGTTTGCCGACAATCTGGCCGTCAAGTACGGCGACCTGATCCGAGCCGATAATCAAGTGCTGCGGGTGTTTGGGGCTGAGGGCGCGAGCTTTTTCTTCTGCCAGGCGGCGTACCAGTGTGCCGGCGTCTTCATTGGGGTGGGGGGCTTCGTTGATCGCCGGCGCGCCCCAAGTAAAGGGCAGGCGCAAGCGGGTCAATAATTCTCGGCGATACGGTGAGCTGGATGCGAGCACCAGGGGTAGCATGTCTTTGCATCTCCTTTTATATAAGCGGGCAATTCTAGTCGGCACTCTTCGTGCTGGACAGGCCGAATATCCTTTGACAGGGGCAGAGTGCATCCATAGAATGCGGCGCCTATGTCGAATGCACCGATTCCACCTCATGTTGATCCGCGAAAGTTGGCTGATCGTGGTGCCACGCTTGAAGGCGAGGTACCGCTAGCCGATTTGGCGCGACTCTGCGACCCACTTGCCGATAACCAAGGCATGGTGCGCGCGAAGTTTTTTTTCGAGCGTGATGAGCGTAATGCTGTGGTTTTCCATAGTGAGCTCGAGGTTGAGGTCAAGATGGTTTGCCAGCGTTGTCTGGAACTGGTTGCCCTGCCGATCCATAGTGCATGTGATTACGCTGTGGTGAAAGAAGGTGCAAATACCCAGTCCGTGCCGCAAGGCTATGACGCGCTGGAGTTGGGTGAAGATCCATTGGATCTGCTGGCGCTGGTTGAGGATGAGTTGTTGCTCGCCTTGCCCATTGTCCCGGTTCATGACCCTAAAGATTGCCAGCAGCCGGTCGGCCTCGTAGAGCCCGGTCCGAGCGAGGACGAGGTAACGCGGTCCAACCCGTTCAGTGTATTGGCGCAGTTAAAGCGTGACCCAAACGTTTAGGAGTTAATTAGTTATGGCTGTTCAGCAGAACAAAAAATCCCGTTCCGCCCGCGACATGCGTCGTTCGCACGATGCTCTCGATGCCAGTACGCTGTCCGTTGAGAAAAGCACCGGTGAAATCCATCTGCGCCACCACGTATCGCCGGAAGGTGTTTACCGTGGTCGCAAAGTGATCGACAAGGGCGCTGACGAGTAAATCTTGTCCGCTCCGATCATCGCGATTGATGCAATGGGTGGGGACTTCGGTCCCCACAGCATTGTTCAGGCCAGCATTGCCTGTCTGGCTGAGTACCCTTCGTTGCACCTGGTCCTAGTCGGCCAAGCCCCCCTTATTGAAGAATTGATTGCCCGTAATCCTGGCGTCGATCGCGCACGCCTGCATGTCGAGCATGCTGGCGAAGTGATCTCCATGGATGAGCGTCCAGCGCTAGCTCTGCGTGGCAAGTCCGATTCGTCTATGCGGGTGGCTCTGGGTTTGCTGCGAGACGGGCACGTTCAGGCGTGTGTCAGTGCGGGCAATACCGGGGCTCTGATGGCATTGTCGCGCTATCTGCTGAAAACCCTGCCAGGGATCGATCGTCCGGCCATGGTGGCGGCTGTGCCAACCCGGACTGGTTACTGTCACTTGCTTGACCTGGGGGCTAATGTCGACTGCAGTGCCGAGCAGCTCTACCAGTTCGCGGTAATGGGTGCGGTGGCCGCTGAGACGTTGGGGGTGGTGAGTCCGCGTGTGGCGTTGCTCAATGTCGGCACCGAAGAGGTCAAGGGCAATCAGCAGGTCAAGCTTGCTTCGGGTCTTTTGCAGCAGGCCCGTGGTTTGAATTACATCGGCTTTGTCGAAGGCGACGGGCTATATCGTGGCGAAGCCGATGTAGTGGTGTGCGACGGTTTTGTGGGCAATATTCTGCTCAAGTCCAGCGAAGGCCTGGCGGCGATGATTGCGGTGCGTATCGAGGTGTTGTTCAGGCGCAATCTGGTTTCGCGGTTGGCAGGCCTGCTGGCGATGCCGGTATTGCGCCGCCTGCGTGCCGAGTTGGCGCCGGCGCAGCACAACGGTGCAAGCTTGCTCGGCCTGCAGGGTATTGTGGTGAAGAGTCATGGCTCGGCAGGCACTGAAGGTTTCAAGAGTGCCATCCGCTGTGCGCTGAAGGAAATCGAGGACGATTTACCGCAGCGTCTGCATGGTCGGCTCGAGGATATGTTGCTCTGAGCCGGTTTTGCGGTTTTGCGGGTGCTGGCTATTGTGTCGCCTGTTAATGTGACCGCGGCGGGTGGCCTGTCATCCAACTGTCAGATTGTTGCGCTTGACTCTGCCAAGCGCGAATTTATTCGACGATAAGACCATAGAGGCTCGTTTACATGTCTGCATCCCTCGCATTCGTCTTTCCTGGGCAAGGCTCGCAGTCGCTGGCGATGCTGGCTGGGCATGGCTCACAGCAAATTGTTATCGATACTTTTGCCGAAGCCTCCGACGTGCTCGGCTACGACCTTTGGGCCTTGACCCAACAGGGTCCGGAAGAGCAACTCAATCAAACCGATAAAACTCAGCCGGCTATTCTTACGGCATCCACTGCCTTGTGGCGCCTGTGGCGCGCTGAAGGCGGCTTGCAACCGGCTTTCGTGGCCGGCCATAGCTTGGGTGAATACTCTGCGCTGGTTGCTGCAGGGAGTCTGGGGTTCGCTGAAGCTGTGAAGCTGGTTGAGCTGCGTGGCCAGCTGATGCAGCAGGCGGTGCCTGCGGGTCAGGGCGGTATGGCGGCAATCCTCGGGCTGGACGATGCCGACGTACTGGCTGCCTGCGCCGAAGCGGCGCAAGGCGAAGTGGTGAGTGCAGTGAATTTCAATGCGCCTGGCCAGGTGGTGATCGCAGGTTCGGCTGCGGCCGTGGCGCGTGCGGTCGATGCGTGTAAGGCGCGTGGCGCCAAACGTGCCATGTCGCTGCCGGTTAGCGTGCCGTCGCATTGCGCGCTGATGCGCCCGGCTGCTGAGCGCTTCGCAGGGGCGGTTGCAGCTGTTGTCTGGCAAGCGCCGCAGATTTCGTTGGTTCAGAACGTCAGTGCCCGCGTGGTCGCAGACCTTGATACTCTCAAGGCCGATCTGCTGGCGCAGCTGTATAGTCCGGTGCGCTGGGTTGAATCAATTGTCTGTATGGCCGAACAAGGCGTGGCTGATCTGCTCGAGTGCGGTCCAGGCAGGGTGCTGTCAGGGCTGAACAAGCGCTGCGTCAAGGGAATCAATACGTATAGTCTGGACACTCCAGACGCCTTTGCCGCCGCGCGTGCGGCCTTGGCCTGAATTAAGAGGGGTTTCTATGAGCCTGCAAGGTAAAGTTGCATTGGTCACTGGCGCGAGTCGCGGCATTGGTCAAGCCATTGCGCTGGAATTGGGGCGGCAGGGCGCCGTTGTGATCGGGACGGCGACTTCGCCGTCTGGCGCCGAGCGAATTGCCGAATACCTGAAAGAACATGGCATCGAGGGGGCTGGCCTAGTGCTTGATGTCAGCAGCGACGAATCGGTTGCCACGACTCTGCAACACATTCAGCAACACCTCGGACAGCCGTTGATCTTGGTCAACAACGCAGGTATCACCCGGGATAACCTGATGCTGCGCATGAAGGATGATGAGTGGTTCGATGTCATCAATACCAACCTGAATAGCCTGTACAGGTTGTCCAAGGCAGTGCTGCGCGGTATGACCAAGGCCCGCTTCGGGCGCATCATCAATATCGGCTCGGTTGTCGGCGCCATGGGCAATGCTGGGCAAGTGAACTATGCTGCGTCCAAGGCCGGGGTGGAAGGTTTCGGTCGTGCCCTGGCACGTGAAGTCGGCTCGCGGTCAATCACTGTAAATGCTGTGGCGCCTGGCTTTATCGATACTGATATGACTCGTGAACTGCCGGAAGCACAGCGTGACGCGCTGCTGGCACAGATTCCGCTGGGTCGTTTGGGGCAGGCCGAAGAGATTGCGAAAGTGGTCGCTTTCCTCGCCTCCGATGGCGCAGCCTACGTCACAGGAGCTACTATCCCTGTGAACGGTGGAATGTACATGAGCTGAATGTGACTGAGGCCTTCTGAAAACTGTCATAGATGCTGTCTAAAATCCGTTATTAGAGCTGCAGTCGGTTTATAGGTGGATCGTTGAAGTGATCTGGGGCAATCTTGCATTCTGCTTGAAAAGCTAAAAACCCTTTATATACACTTGGCCGCGGACCAGCTGCCTGGATTTTTCCAATTAGGAGTGAAAATACGGTATGAGCACCATCGAAGAACGCGTCAAGAAAATCGTTGCCGAGCAACTTGGCGTCAAAGAAGACGAAGTAACCAACAGCGCTTCCTTCGTTGAAGACCTGGGTGCCGACTCCCTTGATACTGTTGAGCTGGTGATGGCTCTCGAGGAAGAATTTGAAACTGAAATCCCGGATGAGCAGGCTGAGAAGATCACCTCCGTTCAGGAAGCCATCGATTACGTGACCGCGCACGCGCAATAAGCTGATCGTCGACTCCCGACCTGGAAAAGCCGCACAGCCCTCATCGGGCGTGCGGTTTTTCTTTGACGGGCCGTTGAAAGCGGCCATGGGCCTTGCAGGTCAATCATCGAAGTGTGGCCTGGCTGACTCACTTAGTGCGCTTGCCCAGCGGGGCGGTCTTTGGCTATTGCTGCGCCGCGCGGTGGAGTGTCTTGCCTGTTCTTTGCTCGTTATCTGCTATCTGGGTAAGGGTGTGGGTAGGTGTTGAATAACCGAAAAAGAGGAGATTGCTGTGTCGCGTAGACGCGTCGTGGTTACCGGTATGGGCATGCTGTCGCCGCTGGGTAACGATGTGACGAGCAGCTGGCAGGGTATTTTGGCCGGACGCAGTGGCATCGCCCCCCTAGAGCACATGGATCTTTCCGCTTATACCACCCGTTTTGGTGGTTCGGTCAAAGGGTTCAATGTCGAGGAGTATTTGTCCGCCAAAGAGGCGCGCAAGCTCGATCTTTTTATACAGTATGGTCTGGCCGCAAGCTTTCAGGCTGTGCGCGATTCCGGGCTGGAAGTAACCGACGCCAACCGTGAGCGTATCGGTGTGGCACTTGGTTCAGGTATTGGCGGCCTGACCAATATCGAGAACAACTGCAAGTTGTTGCATGAACTGGGCCCGCGGCGTATTTCGCCATTTTTCGTCCCTGGCTCGATCATCAACATGATTTCCGGTTTCCTGTCGATCCATCTTGGGTTGCAGGGGCCGAATTATGCGATCGCCACGGCCTGTACCACGGGTACCCACTGCATCGGCATGGCCGCACGCAATATTGCCTATGGTGAAGCCGACGTGATGGTTGCTGGTGGTTCCGAGATGGCTGCCTGTGGTTTGGGCATTGGTGGTTTTGCTGCGGCGCGGGCACTGTCCACGCGCAACGACGACCCGGCCAGGGCCAGTCGTCCATGGGATAAGGATCGCGACGGCTTCGTACTATCGGATGGTGCCGGTGCACTGGTCCTGGAAGAGTTGGAGCATGCCAAGGCGCGAGGCGCGACCATCTATGCCGAGTTGATCGGCTTCGGCATGAGCGGCGATGCGTATCACATGACTTCACCACCGGAGGACGGTGCCGGTGCCGCGCGCTGCATTGCTAATGCCATGCGCGACGCCGGGCTGAATACCGATCAGGTGCAGTACATCAATGCCCACGGCACCTCGACCTCTGCGGGAGACAAGGCTGAGGTCGCGGCGATCAAGTCGGTATTTGGCGAAAATGCCTATCAGCTTGCCGTCAGCTCGACCAAGTCGATGACCGGTCACCTGCTGGGCGCGGCTGGCGCGGTCGAGGCAATCTTCAGCATCTTGGCCATTCGCGATCAGGTGGCGCCACCCACCATCAACCTGGATGAGCCTAGCGAGGGCTGTGACCTCGACTTCGTTGCGCACCAGGCCAAAGCCATGCCGATCGATGTAGTACTGTCCAATTCCTTTGGTTTTGGCGGTACCAATGGCTCGCTGGTGTTCCGCCGGTACGTCGGTTGATGCCGAGCTGGATCGACGGTCAGCCGATGGAGTGGCTCTCCGTCAAAGATCGTGGTCTGGCTTACGGCGATGGACTGTTCGAGACCATCGCCGTCAGTGGCGGCAATCCCGCATTGCTGGAGCGGCACCTGGCACGGCTTGGCGAAGGTTGTGCGCGCTTGTTGATCGATCTCGATCTGGCTGTGGTGCGGGAGGAGCTGCTGGCGTTCAGTCGTGAGCTGGGCGATGGCGTGGCCAAGTTGATCGTGACGCGCGGCGACGGTTTGCGCGGTTATGCGCCGCCACAGCCTGGCTTGCCGCGACGGATCCTACAGAGCAGCGCCAAACCAGCTTATCCCGCCTGCAATGCCGGGCTGGGTGTGCGTATGTTTCCCTGTGCTACACGATTGGCCGAGCAGCCTTTGCTGGCTGGGATGAAGCATTTGAATCGGCTCGAACAAGTGCTGGCGCGTGCCGAGTGGCACGACGCCGAACAGGCCGAAGGTTTGATGCTGGATACCTCTGGGCGGGTGATCGAGGGCGTCTTCAGTAATCTGTTTCTGGTGCAGGATAGTGTCTTGCTCACGCCCGATCTTTCCCGTTGCGGAGTGGCTGGGGTGATGCGTGCCGAACTGCTGGCGCAGGCAGAGAGCCAGGGTGTGCGCTGCGCTGTGCGCGATATAGATCTCGAGGCGTTGCTGCGGGCCGACGAGGTCTTTCTCTGCAACAGTCTCTACGGCGTCTGGCCTGTCCGTGCTCTGCAGCGGCATGTGTGGCCGGTTGGCCCGCTGACCCGTAAACTGCAGGTCATAGCCTGCGACCTACTGGACAGCTGATTCATGATGCGTAAATTGTTGTTGCTGCTTGAGGGTGGCGTGTTGGTGGTGGGATTGCTGGTGGTCTTTGTCGCCTGGCAACAACACTTGGCGCTCGAGCAACCGCTGAATCTGGCCGAGGAGTTGATGCTTGAAGTGCCAGCAGGCGCTACGCCGGGCGGTGTGCTCAATCGTCTGCAGGCTGACGGTGTTTTGCATGATGCATTCTGGCTGCGGCTCTACTGGCGCTTCAACCTCAGGGGGCAACCTCTGCACAGTGGCGAGTATTCCCTGACCCCTGAACTTACCGTGCGCGATTTGCTCGGTCTCTGGCGGCGTGGCGAGGTGGTGCAGTACAGCCTGACCCTGGTGGAAGGTTGGGATTTTCGTCAGGTCCGCGCGGCCCTGGAGCGCCAAGACAAGCTTGAGCAGACCTTGGCAGGGTTGAGCGATGCCCAGTTGATGGCAAGCCTGGATCAGCCTGGGGTCAATCCGGAAGGGCGCTTCTTCCCCGATACCTACCGTTTCGTGCGTGGCATGAGCGATCTCGATCTGCTCAAGCAGGCCTATGTGCGCCTGGAGCAGATATTGGCCGAGGAGTGGCAGGGCCGCGCCGATGGCCTGCCTTACAAGGAGCCCTATGACGCCTTGATCATGGCCTCGATAATCGAAAAGGAAACCGGGGTGCCCGAGGAGCGGGGTGAGATTGCCGGTGTCTTTATCCGGCGTCTGCGCATCGGTATGCGCCTGCAGACCGACCCCACGGTGATTTATGGCCTGGGTGAGCGCTATAACGGCAAGTTGACCCGTGCTCACCTGCGTGAGCCGACGACTTATAACACCTATGTGATCGATGGCATGCCGCCGACGCCGATTGCCATGGTGGGGCGCGAGGCGATCAATGCCGCGTTGCATCCGGTGGCGGGCAAGAGCCTGTATTTCGTCGCTCGCGGCGACGGCAGCCATGTATTCTCCAACACCCTCGAGGCACACAACCGTGCAGTGCGCGAGTACCAGCTCACGCGCCGCGCGGATTACCGTTCAAGTCCTGCCCCAGTGCAGTCGAACAATCAATAAAGGACAGCTTGTGAGCGGTTTGTTTATCACTCTGGAAGGCCCAGAAGGCGCTGGCAAAAGCACTAACCGCGAGTTCCTGGCCGAGCGTCTGCGAGCGCAAGGTGTGGAGGTACTGCTGACCCGCGAGCCGGGCGGTACACCGCTGGCTGAGCGCATCCGAGAGCTGTTGCTGGCGCCGAGCGATGAGCCGATGGCGGCCGATACCGAATTGCTGCTGGTGTTTGCCGCCCGTGCCCAGCATCTGGCTCAGGTGATTCGTCCCGCGCTGGCCCGTGGCTGTGTGGTGCTCTGTGACCGCTTCACCGATGCCACCTATGCCTATCAGGGTGGCGGTCGCGGTTTGTCGGAGGTGCGTATTGCGGTGCTGGAAAGCTTCGTTCAGGGCGATCTGCGTCCGGATCTGACCCTGGTGTTCGATTTGCCGGTAGAGGTCGGTCTGGCCCGTGCTGCGGCACGTGGCCGACTGGATCGATTCGAGCAGGAAGGGCGGGCGTTTTTCGAAGCGGTGCGCCAGACCTATCTGCGCCGTGCCAGTGAGGAGCCTCAGCGTTATCGGATTTTGAATGCCGCGCAATCGCTGAGTCAGGTGCAGCAGGATCTGGACGCCATGTTGGCGCAAATAGTGGAGCTGTGCCGTGGCTGATGCCTACCCCTGGCAAGCCACGCTCTGGCAGCAACTCGCTGGGCGCACGCAGCATGCCCATGCCTACCTGCTGCATGGGCCCGCCGGTATCGGTAAGCGTGCCCTCGCCGAGCGCCTGATGGCCCGCTTGCTCTGTCAGCGGCCAGTGGGTCTGGATGCCTGTGGTCAGTGCAAGTCCTGTCATTTGCTGGCTGCCGGCACCCATCCAGACAACTACATTCTGCAGCCGGAAGAGGTCGACAAGGCGATCAAGGTCGATCAGGTGCGTGACTTGGTCAACTTCGTGGTGCAGACCGCTCAACTCGCCGGCCGCAAGGTGGTGCTGGTCGAACCGGCCGAAGCGATGAATTTGAACGCTGCCAACGCCCTGCTGAAAAGTCTGGAAGAGCCTTCCGGCGATACGGTTCTGCTGTTGATCAGTCACCAGCCCAGTCGCTTGCTACCGACGGTGCGCAGTCGCTGCGTTCAGCAGGCCTGTCCATTGCCGAGCCAGGCAATGAGCCAGGCCTGGCTGGCACAGGCGCTGCCGGAGTGTAGCGATGAGGAGCGCGCCGAGTTGCTCTGCCTGGCGGCAGGCTCACCATTGGTCGCCGCACGTATGCACACCCAGGGCGTGCGTCAGCAGCGTGCCCTGGTGGTCGACGGGGTCAAGAAGCTGCTCAAGCAGCAAATCGCGCCGAGCCAATTGGCCGAAAGCTGGAACGCAGTGTCCTTGCAGCTATTGTTCGACTGGTTCTGTGACTGGGCGCAGTTGACCCTGCGATATCAGCTGGCGCGTGACGAGGCCGGGCTGGGACCAGCCGATATGCGCAAGGTCGTACAGTACCTGGCGGAGAAAACGCCTCAGCCGAAAGTCTTGAAGATGCAGGATTGGTTGCTGGTGCAGCGGCAGAAAGTCATAGGCAAAGCCAACCTCAATCGTGTCCTGCTTCTCGAAGCCCTGCTGGTGCAGTGGGCAAGCTTGCCCGGACCGGGCTAGAATCGGCCATCAAGTAATGAAAACCAGGAACGCCGCATGAGCTTGCCACCTAATTTGGGCCCGCGTAACGGAATCCTGTCTTTGACCATCAAAGACAAATCCGTGCTCTATGCCGCTTACATGCCCTTTATCAAAAATGGTGGGCTGTTTATCCCGACCAACAAGAGTTACAAGCTTGGCGATGAAGTGTTCATGTTGCTCAACCTGATGGATGAACCGGAAAAGATCCCGGTCGCCGGCAAGGTGGTGTGGATCACCCCCAAGGGGGCGCAGGGCAATCGCGCGGCAGGCGTCGGTGTGCAGTTCAATGACGGTGACAACACCGCGCGGAACAAGATCGAGACCTATCTGGCGGGTGCGCTGAAGTCGGATCGGCCAACCCATACCATGTAACCGCAGGCGCAAGCCCCAAGCTGCAAATCCCAAGTAAGCTGCTGTGCTTCGGTTTTTTGCTTGTGGCTCGCAGCTTGTCGCTTGAGGCTTGCCATGCTTATCGATTCCCACTGTCACCTCGATCGCCTCGATCTGGCTGCCCATGGCGGCTCCCTTGATGCTGCGCTGGATGCAGCGCGGGCGCGCGGCGTTGGTCATTTTCTCTGTATCGGTGTCAGTGCCGAGAATGCTGCGGCGGTCAAAAGCCTGGCCGAGCGGTATACCGATGTCGATTGCTCGGTCGGGGTTCATCCTCTGGATCTCGATCCGGGTGCTGCGCCAGTCCTGGACTGGTTGCTGGCCGAACTGAACCACCCTCGAGTGGTGGCCATCGGTGAAACCGGGCTGGACTACCACTACGAACCGCAAGCTGCGGAATCGCAGCAGCAGGCCTTCCGCCTGCACCTGCAGGCCGCCCAGATCACCGGCAAACCGGTGATCGTGCATACCCGGGAGGCACGTGCCGATACCCTGGCCCTGCTGCGCGAGGCCGCCTTGCCGCAGGCCGGGGTGTTGCACTGCTTCACCGAAGACTGGGCGATGGCCAAGGCGGCGCTGGATCTCGGCTTTTATATTTCCCTGTCTGGTATCGTCACCTTCCGTAATGCCGAGGCACTGCGCGAAGTCGCCCGCCAGGTCCCGGTCGATCGCTTGCTGGTGGAAACCGACTCGCCTTACCTGGCGCCGGTGCCGCACCGCGGCAAGCCAAATCTGCCGGAATATGTACGCGACGTGGCCGAGTATCTGGCGCTGTTGCGGGGTGTGAGTTTCGAGGAGTTGGCCGAGCAGACCAGCGCCAACTTCAAACGTCTGTTCCCGCTTGCGCGGGTTGCCTGAGGTTTGTGCTGGCGGATGACCGGCGAGCGGAATACGGTCAGTCTGAGGTAATCCGCGATCAGAAGGGCGCTACTCGTCGAAGGCCGTACACCGAGGATAATCGGCGAGGCAAAAAAAACCCGGGTTCTGGGGGGGAATCCGGGTTAAGACCATTAGGAGTAAATCAAGGCACGCGGTCCACGGTACCTTGCCTGGCGGGACACTTGGGGGGAGATGCCGCGCGCCAGTACTTCTGAGTATTGGCGAAGTTTGCCGAACGTCCAGGCCCATTAGGCTCATTTTTTAAACAGATTTGGAATACCTGATCGGCTGTTGAGTCCTCACCCTGCTGCAAGCTGGTGCAGCAGGCTCAGGGTTTCCTCTATGACCCGCGCCTCGCTGTAAAAATGTGGGGACAGGCGGATGCCGGCGCCGCGTTGCGCACAAATCACCTGCTCAGACCTAAGGCGCTGGAAAAGTGACTGGTTATCCCAGCCGGCGAGGTTGAAGGTGACAATGCCGGCGCGACGAGACGGCTCAGTCGGGCTGTGCAGTGTGATGCCAGGCATGCCGGCCAGGCCGTCGAGCAGCCATTGCGCACGCTCCTGTACGGCCTTGCCGACCTCGACCATGCCGACTTCCTCGAGGAGCGACAGGCTGGCCTCCAGCGCCATGGCCCCGAGCATATTCGGGCTGCCGCATTCAAAGCGTCTGGCCGAGTGCGCGGGTTGCCAGTCCTGGCACAGGTAGTCGCCGTGGTGTTCGAGCATATGCCAGCCGTACTCATGCAGTTCAAGCTGGGCGCGCAGATCACTGCGGCAATAGAACACGCCAAGCCCTTCCGGGCCGAGTAGCCATTTATGTCCGTCGGCCATGGCAAAGGCGCACTGGTAGGCCTGGACATCGAAGGGCAGGGCACCGAGCTGCTGGATCGCATCGATACACAACAATACGCCGCGTTGCTGACAGCCTTGGCCGAGGCGCTGCAGGTCCAGGCGCAGGCCGCTGGCGTATTGCACGGCGCTGATCGACAGCAACCGGGTACGCGGGCCGCAGGCGCTGAGCAGGCTGGTCTCTGGGTCGCCGCTATGCAGGTCGACCTTGATTACCTCGACCCCTTGCGGCTTGAGCGCCTCCCAGACCACACGGTTGGAGGGAAACTCCTCATTGCTGATCACCACCTGATCGCCCGCATGCCAGTCCAGGCCGAAAGCCACGAAGGACAACGCCTCCGAGGTGCTTTTGACCAGCGCGATATCGTCACTGCCGGGGGCATTGAGCAGGCGCGTCAGGCGTTCGCGCAGGCTGTACTCCATTGTCAGCCACTCCGCATAGTCGCGGGCGCCAACCTGGGCGTTCTGTTCGGCAAAACGCTTGACCGCCAGCACTGCACGCTGTGGCCAGGGTGCCACTGCGGCGTGGTTCAGGTAACGAAGACCGGGAAGTTGCGGAAACTCGTCATGAATGCCATACATGGTCGGATGATCCGTGCAATTTTGCGCTAGTTAGGCATAATACTCTGCTTCGATTTTCGACCTCTTAGTCCTTCTTATGCAGAATGAACCCCGTAAGGTCCGTGAGTTTCGCCGCCGCGAACAGGAAATTCTCGACACCGCGCTGAAACTGTTCCTTGAGCAGGGTGAAGACAGCGTTACTGTCGAGATGATCGCTGATGCCGTCGGTATCGGCAAAGGCACCATCTACAAGCACTTCAAGTCCAAGGCGGAGATCTACCTGCGCTTGATGCTCGACTACGAGCGTGACTTGAACGAGTTACTGCACTCGGCCGACATCGACCGTGATAAGGAAGCGCTGTCACGCGCCTACTTCGAGTTCCGCATGCGCGATCCGCAACGCTACCGCTTGTTCGACCGCCTGGAAGAAAAGGTGGTCAAGGGCAATCAAGTGCCGGAACTGGTCGAGCAGCTGCACAAGATCCGCGCCTCCAACTTTGAGCGTCTGACTCAGCTGATCAAGGGCCGTATCGCCGAAGGCAAGCTGGAAGACGTGCCGCCATATTTTCATTATTGCGCGGCTTGGGCGTTGGTGCATGGCGCCGTGGCGCTCTATCACTCGCCGTTCTGGAGCAATGTCCTGGAAGATCAGGAGGGGTTCTTCCAGTTCCTCATGGATATCGGCGTGCGCATGGGCAACAAGCGCAAACGTGACAGCGAAACTCCGACTAGTTGACGGTATTCGTCCGGTTGATAGCGCATACAGTGCATGTGCCGTAGCGGAATGGGGCGATATACTCCGAGTAACGTTAATCGGAGCCCTCCATGATTGTTGACCGCCAAGGTAGACGCTTTCGCAATCTGCGAGTGAGTCTGACCTCCGCCTGTAATTACGCCTGTACCTACTGCGTGCCCGACGGCAAGCGCCTGGTCGCGGCGCAGGACGAGCTGTCCGCCGAGGCCATGGTGCGCGGCGTCGGCTACCTGATCGAAGCCGCGGGTATCGAGCGTTTGCGTATTACCGGTGGCGAGCCCTTGGTCAGTCCAAAGCTTGAGGCGTTTCTGCGCGGCGTCAGCCCGCTAGGGTTGGCCGATATCAGTCTGACCAGCAACGGCCAGTTGCTCTCGCGCAAGCTGCCGTTGCTCCTGGAAAACGGCATCCGCCGCCTCAACATATCCTTGGATACCCTTGATCCCGTTGCTTTCCGGACCATTGCCCGGGGTGGTGATCTGCCCACTGTCTTGGCGGGGCTGGACGAAGCGCATGCCGCCGGCATGCGGATCAAACTCAATATGGTGCCGCTGCGCGGGCAGAACCTCGATCAGGTTCTGCCATTGCTGGAGTATTGTCTGGCGCGCGGTTTCGAGCTGCGCTTTATCGAGCTGATGCGCATGGGCCATCTGGCGCGTGACGGCAACAGTTTCCTGCGTCAGTTCGTCGGCATGCCCGAGCTGTTGGCCATGATTGGCGAGCGCTATGACTATATCCAGGCCGATGCGCCGGTGGATGCGACTGCGTTGCGCTACGAGGTACCAGGGCAGGGCTTTTTCGGTGTGATTGCCAATGAAAGTGTGCCGTTCTGCCGGACGTGTTCACGTTTGCGCCTGTCGTCGACTGGTTGGCTGCATGGCTGTCTGTCGTCGAGCAATCGCCACTATGTCGGCGACCTGCTCGATAAGCCGCGTCACCAGGCTTTACCTGCCTTGCAGGGGTTGTTGGTCAAGGCGCTGGGTGACAAGCAAGAGGTTGCCTTTTCCGGGGGCGTGACCGTCATGAAGATTATTGGAGGGTGAGAGTCGCAAGCCGCAAAAGGGGTGATTTCTATCGGTTGTGCAAGGCATCCTGGCTTGACGCTAAAAAGTATGACTGATTTTCCGATTGCCTATATCGAACCGGTATTCCGCCCGCCAAGCGAGGCCCACTCGCTGATTCTGCCGGTGACCAACGGCTGCTCCTGGAATAACTGCACCTTCTGTGAGATGTACACCGAAGAGCAGAAGAAATTCCGAGCTCGGGATGAGCGGGAGGTGCTGGACGAAATTCGCCGCACTGGCGAGCGGCTGATCGTGCAGCGGGTGTTTCTTGCCGATGGTGATGCCCTGGTGCTGCCGACGCGACGTTTGCTGGTCATCCTGTCGGCCATTCGTGAGTACATGCCGGATGTCGAGCGGGTCTCCAGCTATTGCCTGCCGCGCAATCTGCGCAAGAAATCGGTCGATGAACTAAAGGAGCTAGCCGATGCCGGGCTGCGTATGGCCTATGTGGGCTGTGAGTCGGGTGACGATGAGGTGCTGGCGCGGGTCAACAAGGGCGAAACGTTCGAGTCCAGCCTGAGTGCCCTCGACAAGCTAGGCCAGGCAGGGATTACGCGTTCGGTGATGATCCTCAATGGTCTTGGTGGCATCAGCTTGAGCAGGCAGCATGCCGATAACTCGGCGCGCCTGATGAATGCCGCGCAACCGGAGTTCCTCTCGACCCTGGTAGTCAGCTTTCCCCAGGGCGAGGCGCGTTTTCGTCAGGCGTTTGCTGATTATCAGGCATTGGGTCAGCAGCAACTGTTCATTGAGATCGAGCGTTTGTTGCGTGGCCTCGAGCTGCGCGACACGGTGTTTCGCAGCGACCATGCCTCCAACTACCTGGTACTCAAAGGCATCCTGGGTGAGGACAAGCCGCGTCTGCTGGCGCAGGTGCGCGCCGCCATCGAACAACCGCAGGGCGCCGGGTTGCGTCAGGAGTGGCAGCGCGGCCTGTGATGGCGTGGAACCTGCATTACTGCGTTATCCGCCGGTATTCCGTCGCCGGCACGGGAGGAGAGTGATGCGCAGTCTGATGTTAATCCTGGCGCTGTTGGCCCTGGGCGGTTGCATGAAGGTCAGCGACCTGGCCGATGGCGCCGCCTATCAATTGCGCGATGCCGGTTTTCTCGATCATGGGCAAACCGAACGCATGGCCTCGCGGCGCCTGCAACAGGACTCCTTCATCTATATCGCCCAGGGGCACTTCGTTCCCCCCGGCGCGGCCTATCCGCGCCCGAATGTGGTGGCGGAAGAGGCATTCAAGGGCTTCGTCGAGTATTTCCCGCTGGTCCGTCGGGCGCGCAGCCCGGCCGGGCTGGAGGAGGCTATGGGCCAGGCGCGCGCGGCCGGCGCACATTATTTGCTCTACAGCCGCTTCGCCTATGCCGATGATCGCATCGGCACCGGGGATGAGTGGGCGGATCAGCAGGCGCTGGATCGGCTCGGCACCGACCGTAGCGTCATTCAGTTGATGCTGATCGAGACCAATACCCATTATCTGGTCGATACCGCGCGAATCCGCAACCGTGGCGGCTTCCTGACGTTCTATGATGCCAAACCAGAAGATTTGCTCGGTCCGCCGCTGCGCGATTATGCCCGCAGCCTGATTGGGCTGAGCCGCTAAGGAAACTCGCATGACCGACCCAGGCAACAAAGCCGGCGACCTGCTGGCGCAGATCCCCAAGAGCGAGAAGAAGGGCTTGCCGCCCGTGCACCTGTGGAACCCGGACTTTTGCGGCAACATCGACATGCGTATCGCCCGTGACGGTAGCTGGTTCTACATGGGCACCCCGATTGGCCGCAAGCCGATGGTCAAGTTGTTCTCCACCATCATCCGCCGCGATGGCGACGATTACTTCCTGATCACCCCGGTGGAGAAGGTCGGCATCAAGGTCGACGATGCGCCCTTCGTTGCCGTCAGTCTGCAGGTGGAGGGTGAGGGTGAGACGCAGGTGCTGCGTTTCACCACTAACGTCGAGGAGGAGGCCATCGCCGGCGCCGAGCATCCGCTGCGCGTGGTGCTTGATGAGCAGACCCAGGAGCCGGCACCCTACGTGCATGTGCGCAGCAACCTGGAGGCATTGATTCACCGCAATGTGTTTTATCAGTTGGTCGAGCTGGCGGTACCGCGCGAGATCGATGGTAAGACCTGGCTAGGGGTGTGGAGCAGTGGCGAGTTCTTCCCGATTGGGCCAGAGCCTTAGGGCCCGGGCAAAAAGGCCGCACCCTGCGGCGCTCAAGAAAAAGGCTCCCGAGGGAGCCTTTTTTGCGCATCTTACATATTGGGGTAGTTAGGTCCGCCGGCGCCTTCCGGTGCCACCCAGTTGATGTTCTGGGCTGGGTCCTTGATGTCACAGGTCTTGCAGTGCACGCAGTTCTGCGCGTTGATCTGGAACTTCTTTTCGCCGTCTTCCAGGGTGACGATTTCGTACACGCCGGCCGGGCAGTAGCGCTGCGCCGGTTCGTCATACAGCGGCAAGTTCTTGGTCAGCGGAATGCTCGGGTCGGTGAGCTTCAGGTGGCAGGGCTGCTCCTCTTCATGGTTGGTGTTGGAGAGGAATACCGAGCTGAGCTTGTCGAAGCTGAGCTTGCCGTCCGGTTTCGGGTAGTCAATACGCTTCGACTCGGCCGCCGGTTTCAGGGTGGCGTAATCCGGCTTGGTGTCATGCAGGGTGAAGGGAATCTTGCCGCCGAAGATATTCTGGTCGAGGTAGTTGAAGGCCCCGCCGCCCAGTACGCCGAACTTGTGGATCGCCGCACCGAAGTTGCGGCTGCGGAACAGCTCGTCGTACAGCCAGCTGGCTTTGAAGGCGTCGACGTAGCCGGTCAGCTGGTCGCCGCCTTCGCGTCCGGCGAACAGTGCGTCGGCTGCCGCGTCGGCGGCGAGCATGCCGGACTTCATGGCGGTATGGCTGCCCTTGATCTTGGCGAAGTTGAGGGTGCCGAGGTCGCAGCCGATCAGCGCGCCGCCGTTGAAGACCATCTTCGGCAGCGAGTTGAGGCCGCCCTTGGCGATGGCGCGAGCACCATAGGCCACGCGCTTGCCACCTTCCAGGTACTGGGCGATGACCGGATGGTGCTTGTAGCGCTGGAATTCGTCGAACGGCGACAGGTGCGGGTTGCTGTAGGACAGGTCGACGATCAGGCCGACCACCACCTGGTTATTCTCCAGGTGGTAGAGGAAGGAGCCACCGGTGTTTTCACTGTCGACCAGCGACAGCGGCCAGCCGGCGGTGTGTACCACCAAACCTTGCTCGTGCTTGGCCGGGTCGATGTCCCAGATTTCCTTGATGCCGATACCGTAATGCTGGGCGTCGGCTTCGCTATCGAGGTTGTACTTCTTGATCAGTTGCTTGCCGATATGGCCACGGCAGCCTTCGGCGAACAGGGTGTACTTGGCGCGCAATTCCATGCCGGGGGTGTAATAACCCTCTTTCGGATTGCCTTCGCGGTCGACGCCCAGGTCGCCAGTGAGAATGCCATAGACCGAGCCCTTTTCATCGATCAGCGCTTCCTGAGCGGCGAAGCCGGGGTAGATTTCCACGCCCAGGTTTTCGGCCTGTTGCGCTAGCCAGCGGCACAGATTGCCCAGGGAAATGATGTAGTTACCCTGGTTGTGCATGGTCTTGGGCACGAACAGGTCGGGGATTCGGCTGGCCTTTGTCGCGTTATTCAGCAGATAGATGTCGTCGCGCTTGACCGGGGTGTTCAGCGGTGCGCCGAGTTCCTTCCAGTCGGGGAACAGTTCGTTCAGGGCGCGCGGCTCGAACACCGCGCCGGAGAGAATATGCGCACCGACTTCGGAGCCTTTTTCAACCACGCAGACGCTGATTTCCTTGCCCGCTTCGGCGGCTTTCTGCTTCAGTCGGCAGGCGGCGGACAGGCCGGCTGGGCCGGCGCCGACGATGACGACGTCGAATTCCATAAACTCGCGTTCCACAGGCTATCTCCTACTCAAGGCTCTCTAATTTTATTTGGCGATCAGGCTCGTTCCCTGGGCGATGCGGGCGCATTATATCTGCACCCTCCGAACGGGCCAATACAAACGTTTGTTTGAATATGTTGTAGTCCTGTTAGAATCCTACTACATCACGGATGACTGGCCGACTCATTGTATTGACCAGGCCAGGCCGTGCAGTCAAGATACGGGCGGTTTTGCGTTCGCCGTCTGGGCTGAAGGTCGGTTCCGGCCGATTTGCATTACCCGCTATGTTCGCTTCTGGCGACATTCCTATTCACCGGAGAGTAACGAGGAATCCATGAAGGTTCTTGTAGCTGTCAAACGAGTGGTCGACTACAACGTCAAGGTTCGCGTCAAGGCGGACAACAGCGGCGTTGATCTTGCCAACGTCAAGATGTCGATGAATCCCTTCTGCGAAATCGCCGTGGAAGAAGCGGTACGCCTGAAAGAAAAAGGCGTGGCCAGCGAAATCGTCGTGGTGTCGATCGGTCCGACGGCTGCCCAAGAGCAGCTGCGTACCGCCCTGGCACTGGGTGCCGACCGCGCCATTCTGGTCGAGTCCAGCGATGAGCTGAATTCCCTGGCCGTCGCCAAACTGCTCAAGGCAGTGGTCGACAAGGAGCAGCCGCAACTGGTGATCCTCGGCAAACAGGCGATCGACAGCGACAACAACCAGACCGGCCAGATGCTCGCCGCCCTGAGCGGTTACGCCCAAGGCACCTTCGCCTCCAAGGTGGAAGTGACCGGCGACAAGGTCAACGTGACTCGCGAAGTCGACGGCGGCCTGCAGACCGTGGCGTTGAACCTGCCGGCTATCGTGACTACCGACCTGCGGTTGAACGAGCCGCGCTACGCATCGCTGCCGAACATCATGAAGGCCAAGAAGAAGCCGCTGGAAGTGCTCACCCCTGAAGCTCTGGGCGTTGCCACCACTTCCACCGTCAAGACCCTGAAAGTCGAAGCGCCTGCTACCCGCAGCGCCGGCATCAAGGTCAAGTCGGTGGCTGAATTGGTCGAGAAACTGAAGAACGAAGCGAAGGTAATCTAAATGGCTATCTTAGTTGTTGCAGAACACACTAACGCGGCCCTGGCGCCTGCCACCTTGAATACCATTGCCGCGGCGAAAGCCATCGGTGGTGATATCCATGTGCTGGTGGCCGGTAGCGGTTGTGGCGCAGTTGCCGAAGCCGCTGGCAAAGTCGCTGGCGTGGCCAAGGTCCTGGTTGCCGACAACGCTGCATTCGCTCATCAGCTGCCAGAAAATGTCGCGCCGCTGGTAGCCGAGTTGGGTGCTGGGTACAGCCACATCCTGGCGGCTGCCACCAGCAACGGCAAAAACATCCTGCCGCGGGTTGCCGCTCAGCTGGACGTGGATCAGATCTCGGAAATCATTACCGTTGAAAGCGCGGACACCTTCAAGCGTCCGATCTATGCCGGTAATGCCATTGCCACCGTGCAATCCTCGGCGGCTGTGAAAGTGATCACCGTGCGTGCCACCGGTTTCGATCCGGTTGCGGCTGAGGGCGGTTCCGCTGCCGTTGAAGCTGTTGCCATCGGCGGCGACGCTGGCAAGTCGGCATTCGTTGGCGAAGAACTGGCCAAGTCCGATCGTCCTGAACTGACCGCTGCCAAGATCGTCGTATCCGGCGGCCGCGGCATGCAGAACGGCGACAACTTCAAGCATCTCTATGCCTTGGCCGACAAACTCGGCGCCGCCGTTGGTGCCTCGCGCGCCGCGGTCGACGCTGGTTTCGTGCCGAACGACATGCAGGTCGGTCAGACCGGCAAGATCGTCGCGCCACAGCTGTACATCGCCGTCGGTATCTCCGGCGCGATCCAGCACCTAGCCGGCATGAAAGACTCCAAGGTGATCGTCGCGATCAACAAGGATGAAGAGGCGCCGATCTTCCAGGTGGCCGATTACGGCTTGGTCGCCGACCTGTTCGAGGCCATCCCGGAGTTTGAGAAACTGGTGTAAGCCGGCTTTCCTGGCTCCATGAAAAACCCGCCTTGAGCGGGTTTTTTCTTGGGTGCGATTTGTCTTGGCGGTGCGCTATTCAAGCTCTGCTGCGACGGTATGCAGAAACGCACGGTAGTGTTCGGCGGTTTCCTCGGGGCGCTCGATCATGGGAGCGTGCCCACAGTTTTGCATGATCACCACGCTGGGTCGCCGCAGGAGCGGCTGCATGACCTCGATGCTGGAAGCATCCAGAACCCTGTCCTGCGCCCCCCAAAGCAGTAGGGTCGGCGCCTGGATCTTCGGCAGTACGGGTTCGAGCGGAATATAGCGACTGACCAGTTGCGCGAAGATCCGTTCGTTAAACGCACTATCAGCGATGCTTCTTGCTGCCAGGTAGTGCTTGAGGCGCTCAGGCATGTTCGGCTCTTGGACGAAGATGAGCTCCAGCAACTGATCGAATTGTTGCTGGGTTTTGACGATCAGCGGATTGGGTTCGCCGCGTTCGAGGCGCTCGATCAGCTCGCTTTTTTGTGGCGAGTCGATGCCGGCATTAGCGAGCAGGGCTACTGATAGGATTTGCTCGGGGTAGCGAGCGGCATACAGGGCGCTGATATGGCCGCCCATCGAATTGCCGATCAGATGCAGTTTCTTGATCTTCAAGGCTTGAGTGAACGCGGCGAGACGTTCGACTTGAGTGCCGATGTCGTAGCTGGCGTAAGGCTTGCTGCTGTCGCCAAAGCCGGGCAAGTCCAGGGCTATTACCTGGTAGTCCTCGGTGAAGAAGCGAGCAAACTGCAGCCAGTTGTCCTTGCTGGCAGCAAAGCCATGGATCATTAAAATGGTTTCGCCGTTGCTCGGGCCGCCTTGGTAGTAATGAATGCTAAGATCGTTGACGGTCAACTGTTTGGCGCTGAGATCTGCCCGCTGCTGTTCGATCAGTTGCGTCGTAACCAGTAGCGCGGCGGGGCAGAAATAGAGTGTTGCAGCGGCACTGCCAAGCAGCAGTAGCAAGCCAAGTAGCAGTTTTTTCATGGTCCGCCCTTATCGCGAATTATTATCAAGACACTTGTAAGCTAACATGCAGGCTACATTTATCAGTGTTCGCTTGCCCTGAAAGTCCATCAAAAGTTCAGTCGAGAAGTCGCCATGCTCGAACGTGGGTTATTGAAATCTGTATTGATTTTTCTTGGCGTGGTGCTATTGCCAGGACTGAGTACCGCCGCAGGTAAGTGCGAACGTTTGGTCGCCACTGGTAATCCGGAGTATCCGCCTTATTTATGGCGTGACCCGCAGAATCCGCAGCAGCTGATCGGTGCCAATGCAGACTTGCTCAAGCATTTGGCCAAAGAGTTGGATCTGGTTATCGATGTGATCTATACCGGCCCCTGGTCTCGCGCACAAGACGAGGTGCGTACAGGGCGGGTCGATTTGATCGCCGGTGCTTTTCTGACCTTGCCGCGTCTGGAAACCATGGATTATGTGCACCCGGCATTTTTCTTCACCCCGAGCGTGGTCTGGGTGCGTAAAGGTGCGGAGTTTCCCTACGCCAGCTGGGCTGACCTGCATGACCGTACAGGTGGGACGTTGGTGAATAACAGCTTCGGTCAGCTTTTCGACACCTATGCCAAGGCCAATCTGACCCTGGAGGGTGTATCCAGCCTGACTCAGGCATTTCAGAAGCTGATGCTGGGTCGTACCGATTATGTCCTCTACGAGCGTTTCCCCGGTCTGGCTCTGGCTGAAACGCTAAGCATGGAAGATGACCTGCTGGTGCTGGATCCGCCTATTTCGAGCGAGGGTTTATACCTGACCCTGTCGCACAACTCGGCATGCAACGACTCCAGGCTGCGCGGACAATTGGCGATAAAGATGACAGAATTGGTCGCTGCCGGCCTGCCGGAAACCCTGCTGCAGCGCAACTTGATGCGCTGGAAAGAGCAGCAGTTGCAACCCGCAAGCGTCCCGAACCCGTAGGAAGTTTTTTGTGATTAATCGATTTTCATGTGCCGCACTGATGGTGCTGGGTTTCACCGGTTGCGCCAGCGACCCGGCGCCTACCGAGCAATTGCGGCTCACCGAGCAAGCCTTGGCCCAAGCCAAAGCTGTTGGTGCCGATGAGCACGTAGTCGAACTGGCAATGGCCGAAGCCAAGCTGTTGCAGGCTCAGGCTGCCATGCAGCGTGACGCCTTCAAGGACGCGCGGGTACTTGCCGAGCAGGCCGAGCTGGATGCCCGTCTGGCGGAAGCTCGGGTGTTGACGCAGAAAAGTCAGGAGCAGCTGAACGAACTGAATAACCGGATCAATCGCCTGCGCAAGCAGTTGGGGACGCTGTGATGAGTGCTCGGATCCAGTTGCTGGGAGGCGCTTTGTTGGCGTTGTTGCTGAGTGGTTGCGCGGGTTCGCAACAGCAGAGCAGCAGCGAGGCGCTCGAGACGGCCCGCAGCAGCTTTCAGGCGGTGAAGGAGAGCGCCGATGTGCTGCGCAGTGCACCGAAAGATGTGATCCGTGCGGGCGAATCCCTGGCCCGTGCAGATCGCCTCTCGAGCTATTGGGGCAGTACGGATGACGTTAGCCATTACGCCTACCTCAGTCAGCGTTACAGCGAAATCGCCGAACAAAACAGTGCCCTGAACTTGAATCAGGATCGGGCGGCCAAGCTCGAACTGGAGCGTCAGCGCCTGCAACTGGCCCTGCGTGAGGCCAAGCTGCTCAGCGTGCAGGAGCAGAGCAACTGGCTGGAAGAGCAGATACTCAGCCTGACAGCCGGTGAGTCCGAGCGTGGTCTGGTGATGACCCTTGGCGATGTGTTGTTCGATGCAGGGCAGGCCGAGTTGAAGGCCTCGGCCAATCGCACAGTACTGAAGTTGGTGCAGTTCCTGCAGCTCAATCCTCGCCGGGTGGTGCGTATCGAGGGCTACAGCGACAGCCGTGGCGACAAGCTGGAAAACCTCGAACTGTCCCGCGCGCGGGCGCAAACCGTCGCCGATGTCCTGGTTGATCTGGGTATCGATACCGCGCGCATCGAGGTGCAAGGCCATGGTGAGAGCTTCCCGGTGGCCGAGAATGCGTCGGCCAGGGGGCGTGCACAAAACCGTCGTGTCGAGATTGTGTTCTCCGACGAGTTGGGGCGACTGAGCTCCGCACGCTGAAGCAGGTATTACCCAAAAAGCCCTGGCGCGCCGGGGCTTTTTATTGCACTCGATTTATCACAGCTGGTTGCCAGGGTCGCCACGTTCCTGAGGGTGTGAGCAATTCAAAAACAGTTGACGTAATATTGAATTGTTCCACTACAGTCACTGGCGGATCGCCGCTGTGTCGTCCACAATTCAAGAAACTGTACCGGTGCACCTTCGGTTCTCCGAGTTACTGTATTGGTTCAATAAAGCGGGAAAGCGGCCATGACCAGTCTGTTGCTCTATCAGCGAATCGCCCAGCAATTGGCGGAAGACATTCGCCGCGGCGTCTATCAGCCGGGAGAGCGGGTGCCGTCGGTGCGCAAGATGAGCTCGCAGCTTAATGTCAGTCATGCCACGGTCTTGCAGGCTTACGCCAACCTGGAAGACCAGGGGCTGATCCGCGCGCGCCCGCAATCCGGCTTCTATGTGCACCAGACCCCGGCCCTGACCGCCCCGACCCCGGATATTGCCCGGGTCGAGCGTCCCAGCCTGGTGACGCGCAGCAGCATCATCAATCAAATCCTCACCGAGTCGCGCCGCGAGGGCGTGTTTCCCCTCGGTGCGGCGGTGCCGCATGTTGACTACCTGCCGGTGCGCGCCTTGCACCAGCAGTTGGCCAAGGTCACCCGGTTTCAGAGCCCGCGCGCCTTCAGCTATATGTTCAGTCCCGGTTTCGAGCCGCTGCGTCGCCAGGTGGCGATTCGTATGCGCGATGCCGGCGTGGTGGTCGATCCATCAGAAGTGGTGATTACCCACGGTTGTGTCGATGCGCTGCAGATGTCGCTGCGGGTGTTGACCAATCCGGGGGATTTGATCGCCACCGAGTCGCCGACCTATTACGGCCTGCTGCAGTTGGCCGATCTGCTGGGCTTGAAGGTGATCGAAATACCCAGCGATCCAACCACGGGGATCAGCCTGGAGGCGTTGCAGCTGGCGGCCAGTCAGTGGCCGATCAAGGCGCTGGTCTTGACTGCACGCCTGAGCAATCCGCTCGGCGGCAGCATCCCCGAACCGCGGCAGAAGCAGTTGTTGCGCCTGGCCGGGGATTTCGATATCCAGATCGTCGAGGACGACATCTACGGCGAACTGATGTTTGAGCAGGGGCCGATCAAGGCGCTCAAGTCGCATGACCGGGAAGGGCGGGTGGTGTATTGCTCAAGCTTCTCCAAGACCCTGTCGCCGGGGGTGCGTATCGGCTGGATCATCGCCGGCAAATACCAGGACGAGATCCAGCGCCTGCAGACGTTCAGCACCCACTCAGCCTGCAGCGTCACGCAGATGGCGGTGGCCGCCTACCTCGAGAACGGCGGTTACGACCGCCACCTGCGCTACATTCGCCAGGAATACCGCAAGAACCTCAGTGCCTTCCAGCTGGCGATCCAGCAGTATTTCCCAGAGGGCACGCAGATGACTCGGCCCAATGGCGGTTTCATCCTCTGGATCAGCCTGCCGGTACGGGTCAACACCAAGGACTTGCACGTGCGCGCCTTGCAGCAGGGCATCAGCATCGCGCCGGGGCTGATCTTCAGCAACACCGAGCAGTTCAATCACTGCGTGCGCCTGAATTGTGGCATCCCCTGGAATCGCGAAGCTGAGCGGGCCTTGATGACCCTGGGCATGCTGGCCAGCCAGTTGTGTCTGGAGGCAACGGCGAGTAGCTGAATGACCTTGCGGTTAACCCGAATCGGCAAGGTATTGCGTCTACCAGGGCGAAGAGCTTTTTCGCCCCAAGGAGATGCGTCATGTCGAGGATTCGTGCGTTACATCCGCAACCGCTGCTGCAGGGATTTGCCGGTAGTCTGCTGCTGACCCTGGCCGCCTGCAATGCCGCCCAACCGGGGCCGTCGCAGGTTGAAGTTGCTGATCAGGACTTGGCGGTAGTGGCCGCTGAGCAGCCCCAGGCGTCGCCGCGGGCCAAAAAAACCGAGTTGCAGCGACATGTCGTCGTCGCTTCGCTGCCGGCGGTGGGTCAACCTGGTGTTCCTATGGCGGACTATCTGCCGCCGACGTACCGCGAACAATATCGCGAGCAGTACCAGACAATCGCCGACAATCCGGTGCATGCCGTGGCCCAAATGCCGGTGTCGACCTTCAGTATCGATGTCGATACCGGCAGCTATGCCAACGTCCGCCGCTTTCTCAATCAGGGCCAGTTGCCGCCAGCCGAGGCGGTGCGCCTGGAGGAGTTGGTCAATTATTTTCCTTACGCCTATCCGCTGCCGCAGGGCGATACGCCCTTTGGCGTCGGCACCGAGTTGGCGGTGACACCCTGGAACCCGCAGAGCCGCTTGCTGCGCATCGCGATCAAGGCGGCGGATCTGTCGGTGGCGGCCATGCCGCCGGCCAATCTGGTGTTTCTGGTGGATGTCTCGGGTTCGATGGATCGCCGCGAAGGCTTGCCTCTGGTGCAGAGCACCCTGAAATTGCTGGTCGAGCAATTGCGCGCCGAGGACAGCGTCTCCCTGGTGGTGTACGCCGGTTCCTCCAGCGTGGTGCTGGAGCCGACTGCCGGCAGCGATAAGGCCAGGATTCGCGCGGCCATCGATCAGTTGCGCGCCGGTGGTTCGACGGCCGGTGAGTCGGGCATTCAGCTGGCCTATCAGCAGGCGCAGCAGGGCTTTATCAAGAACGGCATCAACCGCATTCTGCTGGCCACCGATGGCGACTTCAACGTCGGTATCAGCGACTTTGAGGCCCTCAAGCAACTGGCGGCCGACAAGCGCAAGAGCGGGATTGCCCTGACCACCCTGGGCTTCGGCACCGACAACTACAACGAACGCCTGATGGAGCAACTAGCCGACGCCGGCGATGGTAACTACGCCTATATCGACAACCTGCGCGAGGCGCGCAAGGTGTTGGTCGATCAGCTCGGCTCGACCCTGGCGGTGGTGGCCAGGGACGTGAAAATCCAGGTCGAGTTCAACCCGGCCCAGGTCAGTGAATACCGTTTGCTCGGCTATGAAAACCGCGCGCTGAAGCGGGAAGACTTCAGCAACGACCAGGTCGATGCCGGTGAGATCGGTGCCGGCCATACGGTGACCGCGCTCTATGAAATAGTCCCGGCCGGCAATAAGGGCTGGTTGGAGCCGCTGCGCTATCAGCCGGCGGAAATAACCACTCGCAAACAGGGCGAGTTGGCGCTGCTGCGCGTCCGTTACAAGGCGCCGCAGCAGGGCAGCAGCCGCCTGTTGGAAATCCCCATCGAGGCGCAACGCAGTGCGCCGGCAATCGCCCAGGCCAGCGAGGACTTGCGTTTCGCCGCCGCCGTCGCGGCCTTTGCCCAGCAGCTCAAAGGCGCCCAGTACATGGGTGAGTTCGACCTGGCCGCCAGCGCCGACCTGGCGCGTAGCAGCAAGGGCGAGGACCGCTTCGGCCTGCGCGGCGAGTTCGTACAACTGGTCGAATTGGCGCAAAGCCTGCAAACTCCGTCTTCACTGCCCGCGCCCAGCGCTGCCAAGGTCGACTAGCGTGACTGCCCATCCTGTTGTGCCACTGTCCGACGAAGAGGACGCCGCCTTGTTGCGGCGTTATCGCCAGGGTGATGCCGAGGCCTTTGCGCTGCTTTATCAGCGTCATCGCCTCGGCCTGTTTCGTTTTCTCTGTGGCCTGTGCGGCGACCCGACGCTGGCCGAGGAGGTTTTCCAGGACACCTGGATAAGCCTGATCCGCAGCCAGTCGCTGCAGCGCGAGGCGGTGCTGTTCAAGACCTGGCTGTACCAGATCGCGCGCAATCGGCTGATCGATCACTGGCGCAAAAGCGGCCGCCTGCAGGCAAAGCATGAGGCGTTCGACGAGCAGTTGCATGATCTGCCGTGCCGCGAGAGCGATCCTGAGCAGCAGTTCGGCCTGAGTCGCGATAAGCAGCGCTTGCAGGCGGCGCTGAATGATCTGCCAGCTGAGCAACGGGAAGTCTTCCTGCTGCGCGCCCACGGCGATCTGGAGCTGCACGAGATCGCCGAGTTGACTCGCACGCCGGCGGAAACGGTGAAGAGCCGTTTGCGTTATGCGTTGCAGAAATTACGCCGGCTGCTGGCTGACCCGGCCGCCGAGGAGTTGCCCGTATGAACCGCGATCAATACGACCCGCAAGATGTGGCGCAAGAACGGGCCTTGCTCGAACACTTTCGCGTCCAGAGCCAGGCCGAACCCAGTGCCGGTCTGGATGCGCGGATCCTGGCCGCGGCCCGTGCCGCACAGCCCTCAGTTAGGCCGAGCTGGAGTCAGCGCCTGCATCGCTGGTTGTTCGGTCATGCTGGTCGGCAACGCTGGTCGCTGGCGGTGGCTGGTTTGGCAAGCGTCGGCATTGGCGTCAGCCTGACCTTGCGCACGTTGGAGCAAGCGCCTGATGACTTTGCTGCGCCGATGCCGCGTGCCGTAATGGCCCCAGCCGCACCCATGGCCGATACCGAAGCGCCGCCTGCTCTGCTGCGCGAGCAAGCGGCGGCGCCTGGTTACGCCGAGCCGCGGCAAAAAATCGAGAAGCATAAGTCAATGTCAGCCCTCATGGAGGGCGCAGTCAAGCAAGCACCTGCCGAGGCCGAAGCCTTGGCTGACGCTCCGGCGTCGAGTGCAGAGCTGCCGGACAGTCTGGGTTCTATGCCTGCGGCCAGCATGGCAGCGACCCGGGATGCGGAAAACATGCTCATGCAGCTGCTTGAGCTGCGCCGCGCAGGCAAGACTCAGGAGGCGCGGCGCCTGCAACAACGCCTGCAGCTGGATTACCCGCAGATGGAGATCGAGGCGCAACTTGAACGAATCGGGAGAAGCCGTTAGCAGGCCGCTGCCATAAGTCGGCCGCAGGTTGAGAAAAGCCGTATAAGCACTGCACGGCAGACTTGCTAGATGTCGGAGGAGGGGGGAGCATGGTGCTCTACCCTTACTGCGATTGTGCTTGTTGATGATCAGCTTCCGCTTTCTGCTTTTGCTTCTGGCTCTACTGGCGATGAGTGCGTGCGACGATGAAAAGTTCACGACTGCTGTGCCGCAAGCGCCTGCCAAGCCCTCCACATCCGTTGTGCCAGCGCCGGCTGCAGATGTAGCGCCCACACCCGCCCCTAAACCGTTAACCAAGCCCGTCGACAAGCCAGTAAACGAGCCTGCTCGACCCAAGCCGAAGCCTGCCGTGGTCAGCAAGCCGGTGGCCAAAAAAGACAGTGTTGTTGTCGCTCCACCCCGGGCGGATCTGGACTTGAGTCTGCCGGCGGATCTGTTTGAAGAGTTGGAGTCGCTCGTCGCCCCGGATGAGCTGCCGTCGCCGGCCTTGCTGCCGCCACTATTCCGGGAAGAACAGGCAGGAGAAAGCCCCTTTCAGCTCAATGGAAAACTGATCACCAATGAGCGCGGCGATGACTATTTGGATTCGCTAGAAGGCGCCGAACTGCAGTTCGAGTTCAAGCGATAGCCGGAATGAAGTGGTCGCACTGGTGCGCCAGGTTAGTCCACTTCAATTGTTTTGCTCTGGCTGGGGTGCAAGCGCGGTAAGCGAATGGGCAGATCCAATCGCTTCGATGAATTATCCCCCGGTTAATCCTCCGGCCCATATTACAAATAATGCCGCTTACTCGGTTCAAGTGAGCGGCATTACGCGGTGCGAGGGGTTGGCGGTACAGGCTATTTCAGTCGACGTGGTAGTTGAGCACGCTGTTTTGTTCTTTCAGTGCCTTGCGCATTTCTGCTGGAATATTGCCGGAGCGAACAGCGAGCTCCAGGCGAATTTCTTCTAGGCTTTGCGCAAAAGCTTGCGCGTCGTCACGCTGGGCGGAGCTGAGGACTCGGCTGTAGGCAGTGACATCGTCGGCGTCCAGGAGGGAGAGGACAATGCCGCCGTCTGGGCGGCGCGGGCTGAAAGTGACGCGTAAAGGAGCAAACAACTGTTCGACGAATTGGCGATTGATGCTATCCATGACCGTTCTCCATCCTGAGGCTAATCACTTAAGACCTCTGTGATGTGGTGAAGTTCGGTCAGGCCAGTAGCGATTGGCGCGCGCGCTCGATTACCTGCGGCAAGGACTCGCTGCTGTACTGCTCGGGGTACAGGCGCTGGGTATGCTGGGCAATACCGGCCTGATTGACGATAGTGAAGCTGAAGTTACCCTTGCGGCTGGCAAGAATGCGGCAATCGAATGGCGCAAAGGCGTTGGATAGGGTGCGAATGGCATCCTGAATTTGGTGTTGAGTATTCATTTTTTGGGGTGTTTCCTAAAACAACGGGCGCGTCATTGCGCTAAATAATGCTCCAGGCTTCGACTTATAGCCGAAGGCATGAGTCTGGTCGGAGCGGGACTGCGCACATAAGTTCAGTATTGGCTGGTGCTTATGCGGGTCGGTACTTCGGAGGCAGGCTGAGTCAGTGCTTGCGCAAGACGGCCTGATCAGTCAGCAGGTTGGGTCTGGTAAGGAACTGTGCGGCATAGCCTGATGGGGCGTATGCGTTCTTTACCTGGATTCCATCGAGGGGGCCAGAAGGCCTGAATGACTTACAGCGTGGTACTAACGGGCCGGATGGTAACTGCTTGATAAAGTATTAGCCAGCTGAATCTGCACAGGGCACGGATAATACCCTGGTAGAAGCCAGCTGGCGGAGGGGCGGCATACCGGCGATCCACTAGCAGTCGGCAAACTCATGGGCTCAGTCGATGCAATGATTGTCGCCCAGCAGGGTCGAGCGGCGCATCGGATGCAATTTAGCCCATGCTCCGTTACGATTAGCCCACTTTTGCTTTCATCTCGCGACGGTTTTAGATGAGTTATCAGGTTCTTGCACGAAAGTGGCGTCCGCGCTCGTTTCGCGAAATGGTCGGCCAGGCCCATGTGCTCAAGGCGCTGATCAACGCCCTCGACAGTCAACGCCTGCATCACGCCTACCTGTTTACAGGTACCCGTGGCGTTGGCAAGACCACAATTGCGCGCATTATCGCCAAGTGCCTGAACTGCGAAAGCGGCATCAGTTCGACACCTTGCGGTGTCTGCTCTATCTGCAAGGAGATCGACGAGGGGCGTTTCGTCGATCTCATCGAGGTCGATGCTGCCAGTCGTACCAAGGTTGAAGACACGCGCGAGCTACTGGATAACGTGCAGTATTCGCCGAGCCGCGGGCGCTTCAAGGTCTACCTGATCGACGAAGTGCACATGCTGTCCTCGCATTCGTTCAACGCCTTGCTCAAGACCCTGGAAGAGCCGCCGCCCCACGTCAAATTCCTGCTGGCAACCACTGACCCGCAGAAGCTGCCGATGACCATTCTGTCGCGCTGCTTGCAGTTCTCTCTGAAGAACATGCCGCCGGAGCGGGTGGTGGAGCACCTGACCCATGTGTTGGGTGCGGAAAATATTCCGTTTGAAGAGGATGCCCTCTGGCTGCTCGGTCGGGCAGCCGATGGTTCGATGCGCGACGCGATGAGCCTCACCGACCAGGCGATTGCCTTCGGCGAAGGCAAGGTGCTGGCTGCGGACGTGCGGGCGATGCTTGGCACTCTCGATCACGGTCAGGTGTATGGCGTGCTGCATGCTTTGCTCGAGGGTGATGCGCGCGGCCTGATCGACGCCGTGCGCCATTTGGCTGAGCAGGGTCCTGACTGGAATGGCGTGCTGGCGGAGATTCTCAATGTCCTGCACCGCGTGGCTATCGCTCAGGCGCTGCCGGATGCGGTCGACAACGGCCAGGGTGACCGCGATCGGGTGCTGGCATTGGCCGAAGTATTGCCAGCCGAAGACGTGCAGTTCTACTACCAGATGGGCCTGATCGGTCGGCGTGACCTGCCGTTGGCGCCGGATCCGCGTAGTGGCTTCGAGATGGTGTTGTTGCGCATGCTGGCGTTTCGGCCCGCCGATAGCGGCGATGGGCCGAGGGTGGCGCTAAAGCCGCTAGGGATTAGCCAGGCCACAGCTGATCCCCGTCCCAACCCAGTGGCCGGCACTGCTGTGGTTGTGTCGGCTGCCGTTGTCGAGGCAGAAGCTGCGCCTGTGCTGGTTGCAGCCGTTACACCTGAGCCGCCAGTTGCGCCGATCGAGCCCCAGGCATCGGTCGAATCGGAGGCTGCGGTTGCCGCATCCCCGGTTGTCGCCGCGCCGCCGACTGCGGCGGCGGCCGCGACGATTGCTAAAGTGACGAATTTGCCCTGGGAAGAGCAGGCCGCTGCGGTTGAGGACTGTGCGCCACTGGCTGAGCCGGTCTCGGCGTCGCCGCCAGCCGAGGCGTTGGCGGTGCAGCCCGCCAGCATTGCGCCGCCGGTCGAGGTCGGTAGCGACAGCGATGATGAGCCGCCGCCGGGCGATTATGATTATGTGGAGATGGATGCGCAGTCGTTCGACTACGATTTCGACGCGGTTGATTCCGTTGCCTCCGTCGAGCCGGAGCCGCAGCTCGCTGCGAAGCCGGCGACCGGCCTGGCTGCAGACTGGTTGGAGCTGTTTCCCAAGCTTGGCCTGTCTGGCATGACCGGCAGTATCGGTGCCAACTGCACGCTGATGGCGGTCGAGGGTGATAGCTGGTTGCTGCATCTCGATCCTGGACACAGTGCGTTATTCAATGCGACCCAGCAGCGTCGTTTGAATGATGCCCTGAATCAGTATCATGGGCGCGAGTTAAGCCTGCAGATCGAGTTGTGTGTACCCGAACAGGAAACTCCGGCTCAGGCCGCGGCACGCAAGCGCGCCAATCGCCAGCGCGAGGCAGAAGAGTCGATCCACGGCGATCCACTGGTGCAACAAATGATTCAGCAATTCGCCGCAGTTATCCGCGTGGACAGTATCGAACCCGTAGATACTCAAGTTAACTCCCTGATTACCGAGGACTAGCACCATGATGAAAGGTGGCATGAGCGGCCTGATGAAACAGGCCCAGCAGATGCAAGAGAAAATGCAGAAGATGCAGGAAGAGTTGGCTAACGCCGAAGTGACCGGTCAATCCGGTGCCGGCCTGGTCAGCGTGGTGATGACCGGTCGGCATGACGTCAAGCGCGTGAGCCTGGACGACAGCCTGATGCAGGAAGACAAGGAAATCCTCGAGGATCTGATCGCTGCGGCAGTCAACGATGCAGTGCGCAAGGTCGAGCAGAACAGTCAGGACAAAATGTCCGGTGTGACCGCAGGCATGCAGCTGCCCCCTGGCTTCAAAATGCCGTTCTGATCCGGGGCGTCCAGCCAGCGCACATGACTGCGTTGCAAGCAGGCACGGGCATCCTCATTTACAGCTAGTAAACTCCGGTGCCCGCGCCTGCTTGCGCCTTGTCCTGCACGTCGTCTGACCACCCCTGGCAGCGGCGTTGATCCCCAAGTCAAAAGCTTGCATAACATTCCTGTAGCCAGCGAGTACTCCCATGAGCTTCAGCCCATTGATCCGCCAATTGATCGATTCCCTGCGCATCCTGCCAGGGGTGGGGCAGAAAACTGCCCAGCGCATGGCTTTGCAGATGCTCGAGCGTGATCGCCCTGGTGCAATGCGCCTGGCTCAGGCATTGACCCGGGCGATGGAAGGCGTTGGTCACTGCAAGCAGTGCCGCAGCCTGAGCGAGGATGAGGTTTGCCAGTTATGCCTTGACCCGCGTCGCGACGACAGCTTGCTGTGTGTGGTGGAAGGGCCGATGGATGTCTACGCGGTGGAGCAGACTGGCTTTCGTGGGCGTTACTTCGTGCTCAAGGGCCACCTTTCCCCGCTCGACGGCCTGGGGCCAGAGGCCATTGGCATTCCTGATCTGCTGGCCCGTATTGCCCAGGGCGGTTTTGTCGAAGTCATCCTGGCGACGAACCCGACTGTGGAAGGCGAGGCGACCGCGCATTACATTGCCCAGTTGTTGGCTAACAAGGGACTGATCGCCTCGCGTATTGCCCATGGCATGCCGCTCGGTGGTGAGTTGGAGTTGGTCGATGGCGGGACCTTGGCCCATTCGATTGCCGGGCGGCGACCGATTCAGTTGTAAGACCCTGTCTACGATTGGCCCGCCCGTAGGGGCGGCTTCAGCTATGCAGCCTTTGCGGTGTATCGAAGCGCGCGCGGCTGAATGGCTGGGCGTCCCCCTGGCTCCTGCCCGGTTTTCTGCGCGAAGGCACCGCCGAAGACGGCTGGGGGCTGCGGGTAGCTGTCGGCAGGGTTATTGGCCGTCGTGCGTCCTTCAGGTCTCATGGGCCTGCTGTGACGAATTTCTAGTTCGTGCTGGGCATGGCTTAATCGTCCTTGCAGATGGCGCAACTCACATCTTGTAAACCAAGCAAGCGCTCGCTATGGTCGCGGAAACCTCTGCGGGAGCTGCCCCATGTCTGTCTTTCAGGATTACTTCGATGAGTCCCAGCACCTGGTGCGCGACTCGGTGCGGCGCTTCGTTGAGCGGGAAATCCTTCCGTATATCGATGAGTGGGAGGAGGCCGAAGAGTTTCCGCGTGAGCTGTATCTGAAGGCTGGTGCCGCCGGGATTCTGGGTATCGGGTACCCGGAGCAGTTTGGTGGCAGCCACGAGGGCGATACCTTCGCCAAGGTTGCCGCCAGTGAAGAGTTGATGCGCTCAGGTTCCGGTGGTCTGGTCGCGGGCCTTGGTTCGCTGGATATTGGTCTGCCGCCGGTGATTAAGTGGGGCGCGCCGGCGCTGCGTGAACGCATAGTGCCGCAGGTGCTCGCGGGAGAGAAGATCATGGCTTTGGCGGTCACCGAGCCGTCCGGCGGCTCTGACGTCGCGAATCTGAAGACTCGCGCGTTACGTGACGGTGATTGCTATCGGGTGACCGGTAGCAAGACTTTTATCACCAGTGGCATTCGTGCCGACTACTACACGGTGGCGGTACGGACTGGCGGCGATGGTTTCGGCGGTGTCAGTCTGTTGCTGATCGAGAAGGGCACGCCCGGTTTTACTGTCGGTCGCAAGTTGAAGAAGATGGGCTGGTGGGCATCGGATACCGCCGAACTCTTCTTCGACGACTGCCGGGTGCCGGTGTCGAACCTGATCGGCGCCGAGAACATGGGCTTTGCCTGCATCATGGCCAACTTCCAGAGCGAACGATTGTCGCTGGCGATCATGGCCAATATGACGGCGCAGTTGGCCTTCGAGGAAGCGATGAAGTGGGCGAAGCAGCGTGAGGCGTTTGGCAAGCCAATCGGCAAGTTTCAGGTGCTCAAGCATCGTCTGGCGGAGATGGCTACTCAGTTAGAGGTTTCCCGTGAATTCACCTACCGCCAGGCGGCGAAGATGGCAGCGGGCAAGAGTGTGATAAAGGAAATCTCCATGGCGAAGAATTTCGCCACCGACATTGCCGACCGGCTGACCTACGATGCGGTGCAGGTAATGGGCGGGATGGGGTATATGAGAGAAAGTCTGGTAGAGCGCCTGTACCGCGATAATCGGATTTTGTCGATTGGCGGCGGCTCGCGGGAGATCATGAACGAGATCATCAGCAAGCAGATGGGGTTGTAGGGCGGGGTTCGGCGCTGTATTGGACGCGAAAGCCTTACGGAGCTGTGGTGAGGTGTTTCGCGTAGCGTCCTGAGTGTCTTCTCGCGCAGGGGTGCAGGGGTGTGGGCGTGATGCAGGACAGGGCTGTTGCTGTTCAGCAGGCAAAAAAAAACGAGCCCCGCTTGTGCGGGGCTCGTCTCTTGAACAGGTCAGGAAGCTTAAGCTACCTGTACCTCTTCAGCTTGCATACCTTTCTGACCGCGTGCGGCCACATAGGTAACGGTTTGGCCTTCTTTCAGGCTCTTGAAACCGTCGCTTTGGATAGCTTTGAAATGAACGAACAGATCATCGCCGCCGTTAGTCGGGGTAATGAAGCCGAAGCCCTTTTCATCGTTGAACCATTTGACGGTGCCAGTTTCGCGGTTAGCCATGATGTATCTCTTATTGAATCGATGCGGATTGCAGTACTAGAAATACCGCAGGAGGGTGATGAACGCAATGATTTTTCGGTATTCAGTGGCTTTGAGTGGAAATTAATCCACACCGATTGTTCTGCAAGATATCGCTTAATCCGCCGATGTTTGTTGTTTTTAAACCTATTTTTCGGTTTTTTGCCCATATATCGGCGAAGTTGTCTGTTGCGAGGTCGGTCGGGCGGTCTCGGGCCTCTGGTACGCCCAAGTGGCGGCACTCCGAACCCCGGATGCAGTCGCTCAATGCCGCGGAGGCAGTTTATGAAGCTGTTTTCAGCGCCCATTGCGGACTCTCGGATCAGTCATCGGTGCAGCTGGGGTGGCACGAGTGCGTCGATTCAAGTCAGTGAGTGGCATTTTCATGGCCCGCATTAGCGTCGGGTTGCCTGTCAATGCTGTCGAACTGCCCTGGATCATTATCGCTGGCGGTTGTTCGGGTATCTTTTAGGGCACTGAATACAAGCAAGGTTCTACCATTATGCTCGGTCGGCCTATTCAGGCAGTCGATGCCGTCATCACCGGCAATGGAAATTTCGGTGCAAAGCTACTCGCGGAAGTTCCCAAGTGTCGTCGACGCTCCCAAGGACAACGGGCAGGCCCATGTTTCTTGCCGATGATGAGGTCCATGGTCGGGTGCTGTTCGAGCGTGCTACCGGGTGATCTGCTGAGGGTGTCGCCGTTTGGGTCCCGCGAGGGCGGTGCAGTCAAGGCGGTGCGGGCATGTATTCGCTTAACGCCAACACAACAACCTCGACCTGCCACCGCCGCAGCTGACAAGGGGGTAAGCGCCAGAATTTTCCCTGCGGGCAGCTGTGTGGTGTGTTCAGCTGCTTCGTCTGTCCGTTCATCTAACCTGAAAGGTGGATCAATATTCTCGGTACTGGCTGTAAGAAGTGCGTCAACCTGAGTGAGAACACCCGCTTTGGCGATCGATGATCGGATGGTGTCGGTGGGCCAGGGGCTGACGACCGGTGAAATAGTGACTCTTTGTGCAAGCCCGCCGATGCCGATCGCTGGCTAACGCAGAGTGAACATGGTCTAGCCATCAACCAGCAGGGGAGTGCGACGAGTTGGAATTCAAGGATTACTACCAGGTCCTCGGTCTGGACAAGAGCGCCAGTGAGGATGAGATCAAGAAGTCCTACCGCAAGCTGGCGCGCAAATACCATCCGGATGTGAGCAAGGAGGCGGATGCCGAACTGCGCATGAAGGAGGTCAACGAGGCCTACGCGGTACTTGGCGACCTGGAAAAGCGCGCGGCCTACGATCAGCTCGGTGGTCGATATCGGGATGGTCAGGAATTCCAGCCGCCACCGAATTGGGACGCCGGCTTCGAGTTTTCCGGTGCCGACTTCTCCGGCGCCGACATGGGCGACTTCAGCGACTTCTTTGCCAACCTGTTTGGGCACGCTGCTGCCGGTCGGACAGGGCGCGGCGGGCATGCCGGGCCGCGGCCAAGGCGTGGTGAGGATCATCACGCCAAGATCGTCATCGACCTGCGTGATGCCTATGAGGGCGCGCCACGCACCATCACGCTGCGTGGCGCACGGGCCGACGCCCATGGCCGCGTGAGCATGCAGGAGCATAACCTCACCGTGCAGATTCCCAAGGGCGTCAAGGAAGGTCAGCATATCCGCCTGGCCGGTCAAGGCAGCCCGGGTATCGGTGGCAGCGCGGCGGGGGATTTGTTCTTGGAGGTGCACTTCAAACAGGACCCGCACTACCGCGTGGACGGTCGCGATGTCTACGAGACCCTGCCGGTCACTCCGTGGGAAGCGGCATTGGGCGCCAGCATCGAGGCGCCCACACCATCGGGCAAGGTGCAGGTGAAAATACCTGCCAATTCGCAAGGTGGCCGCAAGTTGCGCCTCAAGGGCCGCGGCATTCCCGGCGAGCCGGCGGGTGATTTGTATCTGCTGCTGGAAATCGCGCTGCCGCCTGCCGACACCGAAAAGGCGCGTCAGCTCTATGAAATGATGGCGCGGGAGATGGCCTTCAACCCGCGCCGGGCCATGGGAGTCTGAACCATGCCACACACTGAGATTGTCACCGGCGTTTTGCTGGATGAGGTCGCCCTCGACCTCGATGAACTGGCCCAGGCCTGTTCGGTCGATGCATTGTGGATCGTCGAGCGGGTCGAGGCGGGGTTGCTCTGCGAAGTAACCCAGCCGCAGCGCTTCAGCAGTGCCGAGTTGCTCCGCGCCCGGCGCCTGCTGGCGATCGAGCGGGATTTCGATGCCAACCCCGAACTGGCTGCCTTGGTGGTGGACTTGATCGAGGAGGTGGGGCGCCTCAAGAGTCGACTGAGGAAAGCGGGCATCGACGAAAAGTAGCCGTGGCTGGCATACCTGAATGCAGGCGCGCACTCGCTCGCGCTATGGATCCTCAGGTTGATCGACCCGTGCAGAATTCAGTCATTCAATAGTTATTGAGGGAGTCAAAGTGAAGGCCGTTCAGGTATTCGATTCTGCGCGCTACACAGTGATCCTACGATTCAGACACGAGCCGGAGGGCAGCCAGAGCCTGGCTGCGCTGTCGCACTCGGAAGAGATCCTGGCATGAGTACAAAGCAGCCTATCGGCTTTTTCGAACGCTATCTGTCGGTCTGGGTCGCGCTGTGCATCGTTACCGGCATTGGCCTGGGCAGCCTGTTTCCGCAGCTGTTCCAGACCATGGCCGGTTATGAATACGGTTCGGTCAACTTCATAGTCGCGGTGCTGATCTGGCTGATGGTCTACCCGATGATGGTGTCGGTGGATTTCTTCAGCCTCCAGCGCATTCATGAACGGCCCAAGGGGCTGATCATCACCCTGACGGTCAATTGGCTGATCAAGCCCTTCACCATGGCAGGCCTGGGGGTGGTGTTCTTTCACTACTTGTTTGTCGACCTGATCGATCCGGCTGACGCCAGCCAATATATTGCCGGCTTGATCCTGCTCGGCGCCGCGCCCTGTACCGCCATGGTATTCGTCTGGTCGCAACTGACCCGTGGCGACGCTACCTACACCCTGGTGCAGGTGGCGCTGAACGATGTGATCATGATCTTCGCCTTCGCACCCCTGGTCGCTCTGCTGCTCGGGGTCACCAACATCGAGGTGCCCTGGGCAACATTGCTGCTGTCCGTGGGGCTCTACGTGTTGATCCCGCTGATCGCCGGGGTGATCACCCGGCTGAAACTCAGTGCCGATGCTGGCAGCGCCGTGGAGGCCGAACAGGCAGTTTCGCGTTTCACCGCTCGGGTCAAGCCTCTGTCGGTGCTCGGGCTGCTGGGTACGGTGGTGCTGCTGTTCGGTTTTCAGGGGCCGATCATTCTGGATAAGCCGGTACTGATTGCCTTGATTACTGTGCCCTTGCTGATTCAGTCCTACGGCATTTTTGCCATTGCCTATTTAGCGGCCCGCGCATGGAAAGTGCCCTTCAATGTGGCGGCACCCTGCGCCCTGATCGGTACCTCGAATTTCTTCGAGCTGGCGGTCGCCGTGGCGATCGGGTTGTTCGGTCTCAATTCCGGCGCTGCCCTGGTCACGGTGGTTGGCGTGCTGGTGGAAGTGCCGGTGATGTTGTCGCTGGTCACCTTCGCCAATCGAACCCGTGGGTGGTTCCCGCAGTCGGCGCCCAGCTGCGCTGCGGCAGCTGCAGCTCAATCTGCAGGACCCCACGCAGGAGAGCCACGTCACTCCGGGGCACCTGTTAGCCAATCCCCGCCACGCGGAAACTGATATGACCAAGCCGATGATCCCCCTGTGTGAAAACGACGCGAACTATCTCTCGACAGCCGCCGCTGCGGCAGCCCTGGCCGGCGTTTCGATCGAGACGCTGAACAGTCGCTGCTTCTGCATCAGTCTGGACGGCGAGGCGTTGCGCAGCGCTCTGGAGTCGACACTGGGCCAGCCCGGCCTGTCCGAGCTGGTGCAGCAGCGTTGCCCCTACCTGTTCGCCGCCCATCCGGTGTTTATCGCCCCGGCGCACTTGCAGCGCATGGCCGAGGTGATCCGCGCCATCGAGTCGGTGGTGGCCCTGCCGGCCTATCGCGAGTTGGTGTTGGCCCGTTCGCCGACCATCGCGGCACATGATCCGGGCGGCGCCAAGGGGGTGTTCTTCGGCTACGACTTCCATGTCACCGAGGGCGGTTTCGGCCTGATCGAGATCAACAGCAATGCCGGCGGGGCCATGCTCAACGCCGTACTGGCGCGGGCACAACGGGCCTGCTGCCCGGCCATCGAACAGTTACTGCCGCCGGCATTGCGGGCCGAGACGCTGGAGGCCGGGATCATCGCCATGTTCCAGCAGGAGTGGGCCTTGGCCGGTCAGGCGCGGCCGCTGCGCAGCATCGCCATCGTCGACGAGGCGCCCGAGCAGCAGTACCTGTACCCGGAGTTCCTGCTATTCCAGCAGTTGTTCCAGCGTCATAGCTTGCAGGCGGTGATCGCCGACCCGGCCGAGTTGAGCCTGAGGGATGGCATGCTCTGGCATGGCGAGCTGGCCATCGACCTGGTCTACAACCGCCTGACCGATTTCGCCCTCGACGCCCCCGCCAACGCCACATTGCGTCAGGCCTATCTTGAACACGCCAGCGTGCTCACGCCGCATCCGCAAGCCCATGCCCTGTATGCCGACAAGCGCAACCTGGCGCTGCTCTGCGATGTCGAGCAATTGCAGGCACTGGACGTGCCCCAGGCCACTCAGGAATTGCTGCTGGCGGCCATTCCGCATACCGAGGTCGTGGATCCGGCCAATGCCGAACGCCTGTGGCGCCAACGCAAGCAGCTGTTTTTCAAACCCTGCACCGGTTATGGCAGCCGCGCGGCCTACCGTGGCGACAAACTGACCCAGCGCGTCTGGCAGGAGATTCTTGCGGGCGACTACGTGGCCCAGGCCCTGGTGCTGCCGGGGCAGCGGGTGATGGCCAGCGATACCCCGGCGCTGAAGTTCGATCTTCGTGATTACGCCTACGATGGCGCGGTGCAGTGGGTGGCGGCGCGCTTGTACCAGGGCCAGACCACCAACTTTCGCACCCCGGGCGGCGGCTTTGCCCCGGTCTATCCGGCGCCGCAGTCAGGTTGTGCGCCGGGTTGTAACTAATCAGTCGGCGGGGGATGGCTCGGCATGCTTGGGCAGGCCCAGGGAAATCAGCGCAGCGAGCAGGACGAAGGCCGAGGAAATCCACAGGCAGGCTTGCAGGCCATAAGCCTGATAGACCCAGCCTGACAGCAGGGTGCCGAGCAACCGGCCGAGGGCGTTGGACATGTAATAGAAGCCCACGTCCAGCGACACGCCGTCCTCCTTGGCGTAACTGACGATCAGGTAGCTGTGCAGCGAGGAGTTCACCGCGAACAGCGCACCGAACACCAGCAGGCCGCCGAGCAGCACCCACTGCACCGACAGGTCGCTGTACAAGCCCAGGGCAATGGCAGCTGGCAGCCCGGCCAGCGAGGCGGCCCAGACAAATGCAGCGCGACCATCCGGTACCTGGCCGCGGGCCTTGCCGGTTATGGCTGGCGCGCAGGACTGCACGATGCCGTAGCCGATCACCCAGGCGGCGAGAAAACCGCCGACCATCCAGAAATCCCAGCCCAGTACACTGGACAGGTACACCGGCAGCGCCACCACAAACCAGACATCGCGCGCGCCGAACAGAAACAAGCGAGCGGCCGACAGGCTATTGATCGCCCGGCTTTTCGACAGGATGTCGCGGAACCTGGGTTTGGCGCTGGCCTTGCCCAGGTCCTTTTTCAGCAGGATCAGACTGGCCAACCAGATCAGCGTCAGCAGCGCGGCCATGACCAGCACCGCGCCGGCGAAGCCGAACAGGGCGAGGAGGGCGCCGCCGAGGAAAAAGCCGACGCCCTTGAGCGCATTCTTCGAGCCGGTCAGCAGCGCCACCCACGTGTACAAGGTGCTTTGCTGGCTGTCCGGTACCAGCAGTTTGATCGAACTCTTGGCGCTCATCTTGTTCAGGTCTTTGGCGATGCCCGACATGGCCTGCGCACCCATCACCCAGGGGATGGTCAGCCAGACCGACGGTACCGTGAGCATCAGCAAGGCGGCCACCTGCAGGCCCAGGCCGATATTCATGGTGCGGTTCAGGCCCAGGCGGGCGCCCAGGTAGCCGCCGACCAGGTTGGTGATCACGCCGAAGATTTCATAGAACAGAAACAGCGCGGCGATCTGCAGCGGCGTATAGCCGAGGCTATGGAAATGCAGCACCACCAACATGCGCAACGCACCGTCGGTGAGGGTGAAGGCCCAGTAGTTGGCGGTCACCAGCAGGTATTGGCGGATGTCCGGGGCCAGGCGGGCGAGGGCGTGCATGTTGATCCTGCTCGGAAGATTGGCTTGGTAGCGCGTGCGATTAGCTAGTTGGGGGCTTTAGCCGCGAACAGCGCAATGCCAATCGCGGCTACAGCCCCTTCCACAACTGCGCCTCAGTGAGCCATCCCGACCAGCCGCGCCAGTTCCACGGTGCGGTTGGCGTAGGCCCACTCGTTGTCGTACCAGGCGTACAGCTTCACCTGGGTGCCGTTGATGACCATGGTCGAGAGCGCATCGATGATCGAAGAACGTGGATCGGAGCGGTAGTCGATGGAGACCAGCGGGCGCTCCTCGTAACCGAGGATGTTCTTCAAGGAGCCGGCTGCCGCCATCTTGAACAGGGCATTGACCTCATCCACCGTGGTGGCGCGCTCGACCTCGAACACGCAGTCGGTCAGCGAGGCGTTGGCCAGGGGGACGCGCACGGCATGGCCGTTCAGCTTGCCGCGCAGTTCGGGGAAGATTTCCGCGATGGCCGTGGCCGAACCGGTGCTGGTGGGAATCAGGCTCATGCCGCAGGCGCGGGCGCGGCGCAGGTCCTTGTGCGGTTGGTCGAGGATGCTCTGGGTATTGGTCAGGTCGTGGATGGTGGTGATCGAGCCGTGGCGGATGCCCAGGTGTTGGTGGATCACCTTGACCACCGGCGCCAGGCAGTTGGTGGTGCAGGAGGCGGCAGTGACGATGCGGTGCAGCGCCGGGTCGAACAGGTCCTGATTGACGCCCATGACGACATTCAGGGCGCCGGCTTCCTTGACCGGTGCGCTGACCACCACGCGCTTGACCCCCTGGTCCAGGTAGCCCGAAAGCACCGCGACCGTCTTCATCTTGCCACTGGCTTCGATCACCAGGTCGCAGCCCGACCAGTCGGTGTCGGCGATGGCCTTGTTGGCGCTGACCTTGACCCGCTTGCCGCCGATCAGGATGCAGTCGTCCGCGCTGCTCGCTTCATGCTGCCAGCGGCCGTGCACCGAGTCGAAATTGAGCAGGTGCGCGTGGGTCGCCGGGTCGCCGGCCGGGTCGTTGATCTGCACGAATTCGAGCTCTGGCCAGTCCCAGGCGGCGCGCAAGGCCAGGCGGCCGATGCGACCGAAACCGTTGATGCCTACTTTGATGGTCATGATGGCTTCCTTATGCAATGAATTTAACTATCTGCGCCTGGAACGCAGCGCCCAGCCATGCCTTCGAGGCGCTTGGCGTCGGGGCTGAGCCATTGCTGGTTGGCGCCCAGGGTGGCGTCCAGCACGGCGATCACCCAAGCCGGCAGGTTGGGGTGCAGGCGGTAATACACCCATTGACCCTGCCGGCGATCTGCCAGCAACCCGCAGGTGCGCAATTGCGCCAGGTGGCGGGAGATCTTGGGCTGGCTTTCATCAAGGGCACTGGTCAGCTCGCAGACGCAGAGTTCCTGTTCCGCCGTGATCAGCAGCATCAGGCGTACGCGGGTTTCGTCAGCCAGGCATTTGAAAACGCTGGTCGGAGTCAGGTGTGCAGCCATTGCGGTTCTCAACGTTTGCTTCCAGCTTGATGCGCACCCGCCCCGGCAGCGTCGGCGCACGGGGTGATGGGCCGCCTGACCGCGCAGACAAACAGCAGTGCGTTCGGTTGCTCGGCGCGACTCCCATATATGGCAAAGCGAATATACGTATAGCCACATGTATCGTAAAGTCCGACAGGTTCCCGGGTGCTGGCCATTGTACGGTTCGCCAGCTGGACCTCAGTGGCAGGTATAGTGCGAGCAGTGAACGCTTTCCCTCCTACAATCTAGCTCAAGCCCCCCTATGCACCGACTCGACCTGAAAATTCGCCTGCACTGTGGCGCCGATATCGCTATCGGCCCCGGCAAGGCCGACTTGCTCGAAGCTATCCAGGCACAGGGTTCGATCAGCGCGGCTGCGCGTAGTCTGGGCATGTCTTATCGCCGCGCCTGGTTGCTGGTCGAAACCATGAATCGCTGTTTCCAGGAACCTCTGGTGACCACGCTTGCGGGCGGCCGCCATGGTGGCGGCACCCAACTGACCGAGATGGGCGTGCGTGTGCTGCGGCGCTACCGTGAGCTCTGCGCACAGGCATTGGCCGCCGTGCAGGAAGGCCTGGATGATCTTGGCGCCTTGTTGGCGGATCCCGCGGCCCGCTAGTCAGTAGTCCGGAAATTGCCAACTGGCGCCTGGTTCTGCCACTGAACTTTGTTCCGTAGCATCCGGTCGGATAGAGTGCTGGCGAGCATTGAGTCTTGTTCGCTCATTCGTCTTTCACTGGCCTGCCCAGGCGGCTAGAGGCTGGTTTAGCCCACGTTGCGCGGTGAATACCGCCGAGTGCGGTTATCTTCTGGAGTTATCGATCATGCGAAATATCACCAAGTTATTCGCAGTTTCAGCCTGCGCGTTGATGCTGTCGGGGCTGGTTGCACCTGAATTCAATCCATTGATCGGCTCAGCCTATGCCCAAGGTGGCGGTGGTGGCGGTGGTGGCGGTGGCGGTGGCGGTGGCGGTGGTGGCGGTGGCGGCGGCGGTGGTGCTGGCGGCGGTGGCGGTGGTGCAGGAGGTGGCGGTGCTGGTGGACATGGCGGTGGTGCGGGCGGCCATGCTGGCGGCGGTGTGGGGGGGGCTGGCGGTTTAGGTCTCGGGCGTGACCATTCCTCGGCCGGGCTGGGTGCGGCCAATGGCAAGGCCGAGGCCAACCGCAGCGACAATCGCGGCGCCACCACCTCGGCCGTAGCCAAGTCCGATGAAACCACCGGCCTGGCCAAAGCCATGGCAGTGGTCGCCAGTACGCCAGCGGCGCTGGCGGCGGCCCTGGGCCTGCAGAGCGCGGCCGACAAGCAGGCCGCCAAGGACCTCGCCGATGAGCCGGACGTCGATGCAGATGTCGACGCAGATGTCGAAGTCGACGTCGAACTCGAGTAAACCCTGAGCACGGTTACACCCTAGCAACAGCCCGGCCATTGGCCGGGCTGTTGCGTTTCAGGGTGCCGCCGCTCACCTGACGACTTCCTGGCCCAGACCGGCCGACCGTCGATCCGCGGCAATCCGCGCTGCCGGCAGAGAGGGGCTGACTATACTAACCCGGTGTTGGCAGGCCGTTGAGCAGCGAGCCCGGCGGTGCGTGCCATTGCCCAGCAGTACTGCGCTGTGTCAGCAGACTGCGTCCACGAGCTCATGACGGGCTCATGACGAGTCCATGACCGATGAACGATGCTCACCCGCATGCTCCACGTCAGCCAGGTGTCCTGCCCAGGACACTGTCGGTGGAGGAGGCGCTGCGCATGCCGCGCATCGCCATCGAGTCGATCGAACCGGCGCTCGAGCAGGGTCGCTTCGCCGCCAAGGCGATCGTCGGCCAGCCGGTTAGCGTAAGCGCGAAAATCTTCACCGATGGCCACGAGAAGCTGGGAACTGCGCTGCTCTGGCACTTCGAGGGCGAAGAAGGCGGTCATCGCGTGCGCCTCAGCGAACTGGGCAACGACAGCTGGCAAGCACAATTCACGCCCTTTCGGGTCGGTCGTTATGGCTTCGTCATCGCCGCTTGGTGGGATCACTACGAAACCTTCCGCTACGAATTGACCAAGAAGTACGACACCGGCATGCCGATCGGTCTGGAGTTGCAGGAGGGGCGCATCCTGCTGGAGAGCACCTTGCAGCGGGCGCAGGGTGAGGCCCGGGCGGCGTTGGACGAGCAGCTGCAACTGCTGCTCCAGGCCCATGACGAAAGCGAACAGTTGGCCATCCTCCTGGGCAATGAGATGGCCGCCGCCATGGGCCGCCTGGATGAACACGCACACTTGGTGCGCAGCGCGGAGTTCGCCATCGAAGTCGAGCGGCCATTGGCCGGATTCGCCAGCTGGTATGAGCTGTTCCCACGTTCCGAGACCGATGATCCCAAGCGGCACGGCACCTTCAATGACGTCTGCAAGCGCCTGCCGATGATCCGCGACATGGGCTTCGACGTGCTCTATTTTCCGCCGATCCACCCGATCGGGCGCAGTTACCGCAAGGGCCCGAACAACCAGCTGGATGCCGGTCCGGACGACCCTGGCAGTCCCTACGCGATCGGCAGCGAGGAGGGTGGTCACGAGGCGATTCATCCGCAACTGGGCAGCCGCGAGGACTTCCGCCGGCTGGTCGCCGCCGCCGCCGAGCACGGTCTGGAAATCGCCTTGGACTTTGCCATCCAGTGTTCCCAGGACCATCCCTGGCTGAAGCAGCACCCCGGCTGGTTCTCCTGGCGCCCGGACGGCAGCATCCGTTATGCCGAGAACCCGCCGAAGAAGTACCAGGACATCGTCAACCTCGACTTCTACACGGCGGACGCCATGCCCGACCTCTGGCTGGCCTTGCGCGACGTGGTCGCCGGCTGGGTGGCCGAGGGCGTGAAGGTGTTCCGCGTCGACAACCCGCACACCAAACCGCTGCCGTTCTGGGAATGGCTGATCGCCGATATCCGTCGCCAGAACCCCGAGGTGATGTTCCTCGCCGAGGCCTTCACCCGCCCGGCGATGATGGCGCGCCTGGGCAAGCTGGGCTTCAGTCAGAGTTACACCTACTTCACCTGGCGCAACCTCAAGGACGAACTCGAGGCATATTTCACCGAGCTCAATCAGCCGCCGCTGCGTGATTGCTATCGGCCGAACTTCTTCGTCAACACCCCCGACATCAACCCCACATTCCTGCAGTCCAGCGGGCGCCCAGGCTTCCTCATCCGCGCCGCCCTGGCGACCATGGGTTCGGGGTTGTGGGGCATGTATTCCGGCTTCGAGCTGTGCGAAAGCGCGGCACTACCTGGCAAGGAGGAATACCTCGATTCGGAGAAGTACCAGATCCGCCCGCGCGACTACGCGGCGCCGGGCAACATCATCGCCGAGATCACCCAGCTCAACCGTATCCGCCGCGAGAACCCGGCACTGCACAGCCATCTCGGCTTCAAGGCCTACAACGCCTGGAACGACAACATTCTGTATTTCGGCAAGCGCACGCCCGGGCTCGACAATTTCATCCTGGTGGCGGTCAACCTCGACCCGCACCACGCCCAGGAGGCGCATTTCGAACTGCCGCTGTGGGAGTTCGGTTTGCCGGACGATGCCTCCCTGCACGGCGAGGACCTGATGACCGGCCATCGCTGGACCTGGCACGGCAAGACCCAATGGATGCGTATCGAGCCCTGGCACCTGCCGTTCGGCATCTGGCGCATCGAACCTGTCACCTAATTTAGGACTCCCCCATGGGCAAAGCCAGACAGCGCAAGGCTGCGGCCTTCATCGATGATCCCCTGTGGTACAAGGATGCGGTGATCTATCAGGTGCACGTCAAATCGTTTTTCGACTCGAATAACGACGGCGTCGGTGATTTCAACGGCTTGATCGACAAGCTGGACTACATCGCCGACCTCGGCGTCAACACCCTCTGGCTGCTGCCGTTCTACCCCTCGCCGCGGCGCGACGACGGCTATGACATCTCCGACTACCGCGGCGTGCACCCCGACTACGGCGGCCTGGCGGACGTCAAGCGCTTCATCGCCGAGGCACACCGGCGTGGCCTGCGGGTGATCAGCGAACTGGTGATCAACCACACCTCCGACCAGCACCCCTGGTTCCAGCGGGCCCGCCAGGCCAAGCCTGGCTCGGCGGCGCGCAACTACTATGTCTGGTCGGACACCAGCCAGAAGTATGAGGGTACGCGGATCATCTTCCTCGACACCGAGACCTCCAACTGGACCTGGGATCCGGTGGCCGGGGCCTACTTCTGGCACCGCTTCTACTCGCATCAGCCGGACCTCAACTTCGACAACCCGCGGGTCCTGCAAGCGCTCCTCGGCATCATGCGCTACTGGTTGGACCTGGGCATCGACGGCCTGCGTCTGGACGCCATCCCCTACCTGGTCGAGCGCGAGGGCACCAATAACGAGAACCTGCCTGAGACCCACGTGGTGCTCAAGCGGATCCGGGCCGAGATCGATGCCCACTATCCCGATCGCATGCTGCTGGCCGAGGCCAATCAGTGGCCGGAGGACACCCAGCTGTATTTCGGCGGCAACGCCCAGGGCGGCGGCGACGAATGCCACATGGCCTTCCACTTCCCGCTGATGCCGCGCATGTACATGGCCCTGGCCCAGGAGGACCGCTACCCGATCACCGATATCCTGCGCCAGACACCGGATATCCCCGCCGACTGCCAGTGGGCGATCTTCCTGCGCAACCACGACGAACTGACCCTGGAGATGGTGACCGACCGCGAGCGCGACCACCTGTGGAACTACTACGCGGCCGACCGCCGCGCGCGCATCAACCTGGGCATCCGCCGGCGCCTCGCGCCGCTGCTGGAGCGCGACCGGCGGCGCATCGAACTGCTCACCAGCCTGCTGCTGTCGATGCCGGGCACCCCGGTGCTCTACTACGGCGACGAGATCGGCATGGGCGACAATATTTTCCTCGGCGATCGCGACGGGGTACGCACACCGATGCAATGGTCGATCGACCGCAACGGCGGCTTCTCCCGTGCCGATCCGGCCAGCCTGGTGCTGCCGCCGATCATGGACCCGCTCTACGGCTACCAGACCGTCAACGTCGAGGCCCAGCAGTACGACGCCCATTCGCTGCTGAACTGGACCCGCCGCCTGCTGGCGATCCGCAAGCAGTTTATGGCCTTCGGCCGCGGCAGCCTGAAGCTGCTGGCCCCGGCCAACCGGCGCATCCTCGCCTACCTGCGCGAGTACCAGGACGCCAGCGGCAGGAACGAGCTGATCCTCTGCGTGGTCAATGTGTCGCGCGCGGCCCAGGCGGCCGAGCTGGAGCTCTCGGCCTATGCCGGCCTGGTGCCGGTGGAGATGGTCGGCGGCAGCGCCTTCCCGCCGATCGGTCAGCTGCCCTACCTGCTTACCCTGCCGCCCTATGGCTTCTACTGGTTCCAGCTGGCCGCCGAGGCGCAGATGCCGGCCTGGCACATGCACCAGATAGCGACCCTGCCGGAGTTCCAGACCCTGGTACTGAAGCGTTTCGAGGATCTGCTGCAGGGCCCGGCCCGGCTGGTGCTCGAGCGCGAGTCGCTGCCGGCCTACCTGCCCAAGCGGCGCTGGTTCGCCGGCAAGGGCGGGGCACTGGAGAGGGTGCGCATCGCCTATGCGCTACCCTTCGGCGATGCGCAGCCACCGGCCCTGCTCAGCGAAGTCGAGGTGAGCAGGGCGGGCTCCCAGGAGCGCTACCAGCTGCCGTTCGGATACATCGGCGAAGAAGAAACCGGCAGTGCACTGCCGCATCAGCTGGCCATGGCGCGGGTGCGGCGTGGCAACCGGGTCGGTCAACTGACAGACGCCTTCACCCTTGATAGCTTCGTCCTGGCGCTGCTCCAGGCCCTGCGCGAAGAACGCCGGCTGAGCTGTGAAGACGGTGAGCTGCAGTTTATCGCGCGCCCACTTCTGGCCGACCTGGACTTGGGCCCTGCGCCCGAGGTGAGCCACATTGCCGGGGAACAGTCGAACAGCTCGGTGGTGATCGCCGGCATGCTGGTATTCAAACTGATCCGCCGGGTCGCCGCCGGAATTCATCCCGAGGTGGAGATGAACTGCCAACTGAGTGCCCAGGGCTTCGCCCATATCGCCGAGGTGGTGGGCGAAGTACGGCGTGTTGCGGCGGACGGCGAACCGCACACCCTGCTGATCGCCCAGCGCTACCTGGAGAGCCAGGGCGATGCCTGGGCCTGGACCCAGAGCAGCCTGGAACGCTCCATCCGCGACGAGATGAGCAGTTACCCGGCCGAAGGTGGCAGCGTCTATGCGGCCCTCGACGAGCTGGAACGCTTCACCGGCCTGCTCGGCGAGCGCCTCGGTGAGATGCACCGGCTCCTGGCACTGCCCAGTGCGGACCCGGACTTCGCGCCGCAGATCAGCACCGCGGCGGATGCCGAACAGTGGGCTCGGAGTATTGCCGGCCAGCTCGAACGGGCCCTGGATATCCTCATCCAGCACCGCGGCACACTGGGGCCGGCGCAGCAGGCGGCGATCGAACGGCTGCGCCAGCACCCCGCGCTGCTGCTCGACCAGGTCGAGGGCCTCGCCCGGCGTGCAGTCGGCGGCCTGCGCATTCGTGTCCATGGCGACCTGCACCTGGGTCAGGTGCTGGTGGTGCATGGTGATGCCTACCTGATCGATTTCGAAGGTGAGCCAATGCGCTCGCTGGCCGAACGTCGGGCCAAGCACAGCCCGTACAAGGACGTTTGCGGGGTGTTGCGCTCGATCGACTACGCCGCGGCCATGGCCATGCGCAATGCCCTGAGTGCCGACATCTCCAGTGAGGCCAATCAGGCTCGCCGGGCAATCACCGCCGACTACCGACAACGCTCGCAGGCGGCCTTCCTTGCCGGTTATCGGCTGGCGGCGGCGCAGGTGCCCCATGCATGGCGCGAGGAGGACGGCGCAGAAGCCGCCCTGCGCCTGTTCAGTCTGGAAAAGATCGCCTACGAAATCGCCTATGAAGCCGAATTCAGACCCGACTGGCTGGTGGTGCCGCTGCAGGGTTTGCTCGATCTGCTGCAAGAGAATGCCGGAGGTGAGCCATGAGCAAGCAACAGGCAGGCGCACAGGCGCTGGCGGCCCTGCTGCCGGCCGACCACGACATCGAGGCGCTGGTGCGCGCCGAACACCCCGACCCCTTCGCCATCCTCGGCATGCACCGTGATGCCCAGGGTGCGCTAATCCGGGTTTACCTGCCCGATGCGCTGGCGGTCGAGGTGCTGGCCAGGGATGGCGAAACGCACCTCGCCGCGCTCCAGCAGAGCCGGGTGCCCGGCCTGTTCGTCGGTCGCCTGGCGCAGCCCCAGCCCTATCTGCTGCGCATCCGCTGGGCGGACGTCGAGCAGCTCGGCGAGGACCCCTACAGCTTCGCGCCGCTGCTCGGCGAGATGGACCTCTACCTGTTCGCCGAGGGCAATCACCGCGACCTCGGCCATTGTCTGGGCGCCCAGCTGATGTCGGTCGAGGGCGTGGCCGGGGTGCGCTTCGCCGTCTGGGCGCCGAACGCCCGCCGGGTCTCGGTGGTCGGCGCGTTCAACGGCTGGGACGGACGCCGTCACCCCATGCGCTTGCGTCACCCGTCCGGGGTCTGGGAGCTGTTCATCCCGCGCCTGCAGGCGGGTGAGCTGTACAAGTACGAGATTCTCGGCGCCCAAGGCCTGCTGCCGCTCAAGGCCGACCCCATGGCCTTGGCCACCGAAACCCCGCCGGGCACCGCCTCGCGTGTGGCCGCCGCGCTGGACTACCACTGGCGCGACGGCGACTGGCTGGCCCGGCGCGCCGCTGCTCAGGCGGCCGATGCGCCGATCGCCATCTACGAAATGCATGCCGGATCCTGGCGCCGCGAAGGCGGGGAAGAGGGCCGCCAGTACGACTGGCATGAACTCGCCGAACGGCTGATCCCCTATCTCCAGACCCTGGGCTTCAGCCATGTCGAGCTGATGCCGATCATGGAACACCCCTTCGGCGGTTCCTGGGGCTACCAGCCGCTCTCCCAGTTCGCGCCGAGCAGCCGCTACGGCTCGCGCCAGGATTTCGCGGCCTTCGTCGATGCCTGTCACCAGGCCGGTATCGGCGTGATTCTCGACTGGGTGCCGGCGCATTTCCCCAATGACGCCCATGGCCTGGTGCAGTTCGACGGCACCGCGCTCTATGAGTACGCCCACCCCCACGAGGGTCTGCACCGGGACTGGGATACCCTGATCTACAACCTCGGTCGCACCGAGGTGCATGGCTTCATGCTGGCCTCGGCCCTGCACTGGCTGAAGGAGTTCCATGTCGACGGCCTGCGCGTCGATGCGGTCGCCTCGATGCTCTACCGCGACTATTCGCGCAACGAAGGCGAATGGATTCCCAATCGCTATGGCGGGCGCGAGAATCTCGAGGCCGTCGACTTCCTTCGCCACCTCAACGACGTGGTCGCCAGCGAGGTGCCCGGCGCCCTGGTGATCGCCGAGGAGTCGACTGCCTGGCCCGGGGTCACCCATGCCACCGCCGAGGGCGGGCTGGGCTTCGCCTTCAAATGGAACATGGGCTGGATGCACGACAGCCTGCACTACATCCAGCACGACCCGATCCACCGCCGCCACCACCACGGCGAGCTGACCTTCGGCCTGCTCTATGCCTTTTCCGAGCGTTTCGTGCTGCCGATCTCCCATGACGAGGTGGTGCATGGCAAGCGTGCCCTGATCGACAAGATGCCCGGCGACCGCTGGCAGCAGTTCGCCAACCTGCGCGCCTACCTGAGTTTCATGTGGACCCATCCGGGCAAGAAGCTGCTGTTCATGGGCTGCGAATTCGCCCAGTGGCGCGAGTGGAGCCATGACCGCGAACTGGACTGGTACCTGCTCAACTACCGCAAGCACTGCGGAGTGCAGCAACTGGTCGGCGACCTCAACCGGCTGTATCGGGACGAGCCGGCGCTGCATCAGCAGGACTGCTGGCCGGCCGGTTTCCAGTGGCTGATCGGCGACGATGCCGAGAACAGCGTCTACGCCTGGCTGCGCTGGAGTCGCGACGGCTACCCGCTGCTGGTCATCGCCAACCTGACCCCGCTGGTGCGCCACGCCTATCGGGTCGGCGTGCCGTTCAGCGGTCACTGGCAGGAACTGTTCAACAGCGATGCCGAATGCTATTGCGGTGCGAACGTCGGCAACGGCGGCATGCAGCTGGCCGAGGCGTTGCCTAGCCACGGCCATGCCGCCTCGTTGCAACTGGTCCTGCCGCCCCTGGCGGTGCTGATCCTGCGGCCAGTCGCCGGGCAAGAGCCCGCTGCCCCGGCCTAGGGCAGGGCGGCTGCGCATTGCCGCACTCCGTGCGGCCTTGCTCAAGGCTTGTCGAGCGTAGCCTGCTTGCGCCGGTTGCTGCGCCGCATGCGCTTGGCCCGCATCTCGAGCAGCGCATAGCCGAGCCCGGCCAGCACCAACGGCAGCAGGTAATAGATCACCCGGTAGACGATCAGCCCCGCCAGCAGCACGCCGATCGAGGTCTGCTGCTGCAGCAGGGCGATAAACACCACCTCCAGTACGCCGAGACCGGCCGGGATATGAGTGATTACCCCGGCGAAGGCGCTGACGAGCAGGGCGCCAAGCACGGTCGGGTAGCCGAGCTGGGCCGGCAGCAGGATGTCCAGTAGCAGGGCCATCAGCGCCCAGTTGCTGGCGCCGAGGGCTACCTGCAGCAGGCCCATGCGCAGCGAGGGCAGATAGATTTCGTGGCCGCGGATTGTCCAGAAGCGCCGGCGCGAGAAGGCACAGAGCAGCAGATAGCCCAGCAGCAGGACCAGCAGCCCGCCACCGAGCAGGCGCAAGGCGGGGATGCCAAGTTCCCAGCCCTCCGGCGGCACGATCAGGCCGAAGGCCAGGACCACCCCGAGCAGGCCGCTGTAGCCCAGCCAGTTTGTCATCAGGCTGAGGGTGAGCACCTTGGTAATCTCCGACGGACGCAGGCCAAGCTGCGAGTAGAGGCGAAAGCGCAGGCCGATACTGCCGATCCAGGCGCCGAGGTTGAGGCTGAACGCGTAACAGACGAAGGTGATCGGCAGGACCTGCCGGAGCGGCAGGTGGTGGCGAGTGTAGGCGCGGCCGATCAGGTCGAAGCAGCTGTACAGCGCGTAGCTGGCGAAGGCGGTGGCCACGGCCAGGAGCAAGGTGCCGGTGCGATAGCCGCGCAGCGCCGCGAGCAGTTCCTGCCAGTCCAGGCGGCGGCTGAGGGCGACCAGCAGACCCAGCACCAGAATGAAGAACGCCAGGCCCAGCAGCAGTTTGCCACGCGCCGACCAGTCGCGCCTGGCGCTCGAGGCGCTCGAGGCGGGCGTCATGCGGCATTGCTTGCTCATGGTCGCTCGCGCCGCAGGGCGGCGCTGCGGGCCGCCTTGGCCTGCTCATGGGGCTGCAGCAGGGCGAGCTTCGGCGTGTGCGCGGGGAGCCAGCCGACCCAGGCCGGAAAGTGGCGCAGCAAGTGAAAACCGAGGAACACCAGCGGCATTCGCCAGAAGGCCCAGCGTGCCAACTGCGCCTGACTGATCGCCTGGCAATGCTCGCTAGCCAATGCCTGCAGGTGCTCGAACAACTGCCGATTGAAGGTGCGGTCGCGGATGATCAGGTTGGCCTCCAGGTTCAGCGAGAGGCTCAGCGGATCCAGATTGCTGGAGCCGACTGTGGCCCACTCGTCATCGACCAGGGCCACCTTGCCGTGCAGCGGCCGGCTGTCGTACTCGAGGATGCGCACGCCGCCGCGCAGCAGGTAGTCGTAGAGGATCCGGGCACTGAAGCGGGCGATCGGCATGTCAGGCTGGCCCTGCAGGATCAGCTCGACCCTGACCCCGCGCTGCGCCGCGTGGCGAATCTCGCGCAGCAGCCGGTAGCCGGGAAAGAAGTAAGCGTTGGCGATCAGCAGGCGCTGGCGCGCGCCGCGGATGGCCTGCAAGTATTGCTGCTCGATATCGATGCGGTGTTGGCGGTTGTCGCGGATCACCAACTGCGCCTGGCCCGAGCCTGCTCCCGCCTGGTCGGCGGCCTGGCTACCCGGCGTCGCTCTGGCTCGCCGCCGCCAGCCGCGCCGACGTTTGGCGGGCGGCGCCAGCATGGTCAGGACGAACTGGCGGATATCGTGCACCACCGGACCTTCGACTTCGACGGCGTAATCCTGCTTGGCCTCGGGACCGTAATCGGCCAGGTGGTCGGCGGAAAAATTTATCCCGCCGACAAACGCCTGGCGGTCATCGATGACCACCAGTTTGCGGTGCATGCGGCGGAACAGGTTGGTGCGCATGCCGAGCAGACGGGGCTGTGGGTCGAACATATGCACGCGCACGCCGACCTCGCTCATGGCCGTGACGAACGCGCTGCTGAGGTCGGCCGAGCCGTAGCCATCCACCGTCAATTCGACCCGGACCCCGCGTTCGGCTGCGGCAATCAGTTCGCCCTGCAGCTGGCTGCCGACCTTGTCCTCGAAGAGGATGAAGGTTTCGATCAGCACCTCCCGTTCGGCCGCGCGTATGGCCTCGAACACCCGCGGGAAAAACGCCTCGCCATTGATCAGCAGGCTCAGGCGGTTGCCTGCGCGCCAGGGAAACCTCATAGGCGGATCTCCACCGCCAGCGGCAGGTGGTCGGACAGGTGCGACCAGGGCCGGGTCGAGAGGATCCGCGGTTCATGACTGCTGGCGTTGCGCACATAGATGCGGTCCAGGCGCAGCAGCGGCCAGCGCGCCGGATAACTGCGGGCAACCCGGCCATGGGCCCGGGCGAATACTTCGTGCAGCCCGACCTCGCCCTCCAGCAGGCGGGTGGCGCGCAGCCGCCAGTCGTTGAAGTCTCCGGCCACCACCACCGGCGCCTTGGCCGGCAAGCTGTCGAGCAACTCGCAGAGCAGCTGCAGCTGCTGCTGGCGGTGCTGTTCGCGCAGACCCAGGTGCACGCAAATGGCGTGCAGCTCGCGTTGCGCGGGCAACTGCAGGACGCAGTGGAGCAGGCCACGGCACTCCGGTCCGGTGATCGAGATGTCGATGTTGCGCTCGCGGATGATCGGGTACTTCGACAGCAGGGCGTTGCCGTGATCGCCATCCGGGTAGACCGCATTGCGCCCGTAGGCGAAGTCGCTCCACATGCTGTCGGCGAGAAATTCGTATTGCGGCGTCGGCGGCCAGTTGAGAAAGCGCCGCGAGTGGCGTTCATGGGTTCCCAGCACCTCTTGCAGGAACACCACTTCCGCCGAGACGTTGCGCACCGCATCGCGCAGTTCGTGGAGGATGAAGCGGCGGTTGAACACCGTGAAGCCCTTGTGCGTATTCACCGTCAAGATTCGCAGGCTGTGTACCGGCCCGGCGTGCTCCAGCCGGCGCCCGTCGCTGTCTTGCCTTGCGTTATCGGTATTCACATGCCTGCTCCTGCCTTTCAGTCCGTGGAGCGGTTCAGTTCGAACAGCAACAGCGTCCGATCGCCGACCTCGTAATCCCGGTCAAAGGCGAAGACTTCGCGGTCGCCGTCGACCCGCGTCGTATCGAGCAGGCGGCGCCAGCCATTACCCTGGGGCACCTCCGGCAGACGGAAGTCGATCGGCTGGAAATGCGCATTGACGATCAGCAGCAGGGTGCTGTCCGAACCGCTGCGGCGGATGCCGGTGGGTTGCGCGCGGCCGTCGAGGAGCATGCCCAGGCAGCGGCCCTGGCCATCGTGCCACTGCTCGATGCTCATCTCCTCGCCGCTGGGCGCCAGCCAGGCCACGTCCTTGACCCCCAGTTCTTCATTGTAGGCGCCGATCAGGTAGCGGCCGCGGCGCAGGATCGGGTAGGCCAGGCGCAGCTTGATCGCCTGGCGCACGAACAGCAGCAGGGCCGCGCCGTCCTCGTCCAGCGCCCAGTCGATCCAGCCAATCTCGCTGTCCTGGCAATAGGCATTGTTGTTGCCATGCTGGGTACGGGCGAATTCGTCGCCGGCGAGCAGCATCGGCGTGCCCTGGGAGAACAGCAGGGTGGCCATGAAGTTGTACATCTGGCGCAGGCGCAGCGCACGGATCTGCGGGTCGTCGGTCGGGCCCTCGACACCATGGTTCCAGGACAGGTTGTTGTCGGTACCGTCCTGGTTGTTCTCCTGGTTGGCCTCGTTGTGCTTGTCGTTGTAGGACACCAGGTCGTGCAGGGTGAAACCATCGTGGGCGGTGACAAAGTTGACCGAGCTGTGGGGCCGCCGCCCGCGCCGGTCGAACAGGTCGCCGGAGGCGGTCAGGCGCTTGGCGAAGTCGGCGAGCTGGTTGTCGTCGCCTTTCCAGAAGGCGCGCACGGTGTCGCGGAAGCGGTCGTTCCATTCCGCCCAGCCGGGCGGGAAGCCGCCGAGCTGGTAACCGCCGGGGCCGCAGTCCCAAGGTTCGGCGATCAGCTTGACCTGGCTCAGCAGCGGATCCTGGCGGCAGGCGACGAGAAAGCCATGACGTTCGTCGAAGCCCTGCGGCTCGCGGCCGAGGATGGTCGCCAGGTCGAAGCGGAAGCCATCCACGTGCATCTCCGCAACCCAGTAGCGCAGCGAGTCGGTGACCATCTGCAGGACCCGTGGGTGGCTGAGGTCGAGGGTATTGCCGGTGCCGGAATCGTTGACGTAGAAGCGCTGGTCGTCGGCCTGCAGGCGGTAGTAGCTGAGGTTGTCGATACCGCGCATCGACAGGGTCGGCCCCAGTTCGTTGCCTTCGGCGGTGTGGTTGTAGACCACGTCGAGGATCACCTCGAGTCCGGCATGGTGCAGGTGCGCGACCATCTCCTTGAATTCGTTGACCTTGCCGCTGGCTAGGTAGCGCGGGTGCGGGGCGAAGAAGGCCAGGGTGTTGTAGCCCCAATAGTTGCTCAGCTCCTTGTTCAGCAGGTGCTGGTCGTTGACGAAGGCGCACACCGGCAGCAGTTCGACCGCGGAGACGCCGAGCTCGCGCAGGTGCTGCAGGACCGCCTCGACACTCAGGCCGGCAAAGCTGCCGCGCAGCCCATCGGGTACCTGCGGATGGCGCATGGTGTAGCCGCGCACATGGGTCTCGTAGAGGATGGTGCGATCCCAGGGTAGCTGCAGGCGACGATCGCGGCCCCAGGTGAAGGCAGGGTCGATGACCTTGCTCTTGGGCACGAAGGGGGCGCTGTCGCGCTGGTCGAAGCTGAGGTCGGCATCCTGCGAGCCGAGGATGTAGCCGAACAGGGCTTCCGACCAGCGCAGCTCGCCCAGCAGCTGTTTGGCATAGGGGTCGATCAGCAGCTTGTGGGGGTTGAACCTCAAGCCCACGTCCGGGGCATAGGGGCCGTGCACGCGGTAACCATAGATCTGCCCGGGATGGGCATCGGGGAGATAGCCGTGCCAGATCTCGTCGGTGTATTCCGGCAGCTGGATACGCTCCAGCTCGACCTGACCGCTGTCATCGAACAGGCACAACTCGACCATATGGGCATGGGCGGAAAACAGCGCGAAGTTGACGCCCAGGCCATCCCAGGTGGCGCCGAGGGGGAAGGGCAAGCCCTCGCGAATCCGCGACGGAATCATCACCTGCGGCGCCTGCGACGTTTTCTTCTGCCTGCTTTGCATCTGACCTCCTGGGAGCTCGCCGGGACGAGGGGCACTCCGGTTGTGGGCCGCACCTTGCGACGGACGGCCACTGCCGGCCATGAACAACTAGCGCAGAAAAGGCATTTCCTGCCTTTCCCGCAGGGCCTCTGTCGCCGCGCCGCGCTTTTCACGCTGCTCGGCGGGACCTGGAGCGCGTCTCAGGTGTCGGCCTTGCCAGTGCTCCGCGGTTTTTTCAGGACGCTGGCCTTGGCCGGCGTCGCCTTGCTTCTGGCCTTGCTCGCGGGGGGCGGCCTTGCGCCCAGGGCCTCGGCTTCGACCAGTTGCCGGGCCATTTCCCAGTGCCGCTGCGCCTGTCCCTGGGGGCAGCCTTCGGTCAGCCAGATCTGATAGGCGTATTCACGGATCTGCTGCTCGTCAATCTTCACTTCGGTGCTCATCAGTTGGCTCCTCGGTGGTGGGGGCGGGGGAACACAACACGCAGAAGGGCAAATCTGCCAGGGCCTGCGCCAGCGGCAGTTGATCCTGGCCGCGGCCAATGCCCGGGGCGGCGGCAAACAGGCCGATCCAGGGTTGCCCGGCGAGCGCGGTCGGCAGCCTGACCCGGGTGTCGCCCCACTTGTCGGCCGGGATCAGGGGCAGTCTGGCGTCGCCGAGCAGGGCGCTGGCCAGGCGCGGCACTATCACCAGCAGCCGTTCGCCGGCGTGCACGCGGGCGAAGGCCAGCACCCGCTCGGCCTGGCTGCCGGTCACCGCCAGCGGCAGGTAACGGCCGCTGGCGAACAGCGCCGGATGTTGCAGGCGCAGGGCCAGGGTATGGGCGATCAGCCACTGCTTGATGCGGCCGTCACGCCAGTCCGCCAGCAGTTGCCGCGGCGCGGCGCCGTGAGCCAGTGCGCGCTGGCGGGCGGCGAAGTCCACAGGCCGGCGGTTGTCTGGATCGACCAGGCTGAAGTCCCAGAATTCGCTGCCCTGGTAGAGATCCGGTACGCCCGGAGTGGTCATCCGCAGCAGGGCCTGGACCAGGCCATTAAGCGCCCCGGCCGGGGCGATCGCGTTCGCCGCGGCGGCGAACTCGGCACGCAGGCCGGCCTGTCGCGGATCGCTCAGCAGGCCCTGCAGATAGGCGCGGCAGGCGTTTTCATAGTCCAGGTTCGGCGTGGTCCAGCTGCTGCGCAGCTTGGCTTCGCGCAAGGCCTTGAGCTGCCACTCGGCAGCCCGTTCGGCATAGTGCCGCAGCCCCTCGGCGTCATCGGCAGCGAGCGCCAGCGGCCAGCTGCCGAGCAGGGTCTGGAACAGCATCAGCTCGTCGCCCGGCGAGGGCGCAGGGCCATCGGCCAGATGCTGGCGCAGCGGCGCGGCCAGGGCCAGCCAACGCCGCACCTGGGCGGCGAACCAGGGGCCGCGCTCGCTAAGGACGGCCAGCCGCGCGCGGGTGTCCTCGCCGCGCTTATGGTCATGGCTGGCGGTGCACAGCAGGCCGCGCGGGAAGCGCTGCTGGCGGATCCGGCAGGCGTCGTGGAAGGCCTGCGGCGGTGCACTGAAGCGCTGCGGGTCGAAGCCGACGTCGTTGCGCGAGAGCAGCCGTGCCGAGCGATAGCCGGCGGTGTCCTCCAGCGCCTTGGCCGCCGTCGGCGAGGTCAGCTGCTGGAAGCGTACGCAGGCGAGTTTTCGGGCCTTGCGCAGGGGGCCGGGCGGCACCTGGCGCAAGGGCTGGCCGCCGAGCCAGCGCTGCAGGTGGTCGAGCAGCGGCCAGTCGCTTTCGCCGAGGGTGCTGCGCGCGCCCTGCAGCGCCTGCTGGAAGAACGGCTGGTCTTCGGCGCGGCGGCCACAGGCATTGATATAGGTGCGATAAACCGGGAAATGCACGATCAGCTCGAGCAGCGCCCGGCGAATCGTGCCGAGGGTCAGGTCGCGGCTCATCAAGTCGCCGCGGGCGACCTGCAGCAGGGCCTGGGCGACGGTTTCGAAGTCGCCGGCCAGGGGGCCGGTGAGTATCGCCCGACGGGCCTGGCGCAGCTCCTCGAGAAAGTCCGCCGGGCGCCCGCTGAGTTCGCTCCAGAGCGCGCCGAGCGGCGCCTCGCCGGCCGGGTCGTGCTGCAGTAGGGAGACCTGGTTCATGAAGTCGTAGCCGGTGCTGCCGTCCACCAGCCAGTCGCCTGGCAGTTGCTCGCCCTGGCCGAGGATCTTCTCCACGTAGATCGGCAAGTGGCCCAGCGCCGCGGTTTCCGGGCGCGCCCCGAGCAGGCGCGCGCTGCGTCGGCGCAGGCGCCGGCAGTAGCCGCGCGGATCGGCCAGGCCATCGATGTGGTCGATGCGCAGGCCGTCGACCAGGCCGTTGGCGATCAGTTCGAAGATCTTGCCATGGGTCCGCTCGAACACCCGCGAGCGTTCGACCCGCAGGCCGCCGAGTTCGTTGATGTCGAAGAAGCGTCGCCAGTTGATGTCGTCGGCGGCCGTGCGCCAACTGGCCAGGCGATAGTGTTGGCGCTCGAGCAGGCGGTGCAGGCGCGCAAATCCGGCCTCGCTGCGTGAGTCGTAGCGGCCGAGCATGGCCTCCAGAGCCTGGCGAATCGGCGCCTGCTCGGCCAGTCGTGCCAGTTCGGCCTTGAGATCGACGGCCGCCTGCCGCGCACCGGCCTGACTGGCGAGCGCGGCGAATCGTGGCGCCAACGCTTGCAACGCCGGATGCTCGGCGGCTTCGAGGAGTTCGGCATAGCTGGCCGGGTCGAGCGGGAAGTGGTGCTCATGGTGTTCAACCTGGAAGCAGCCACGCGCGGCGACGAAACGCAGGGGCAGCTCGCCGGCCTGCAGCATCTCGCCGTAGTCGCTGCGCAGGAAGGGCACCAGCAGCTGGCCCTTGAGCAGCGGGTCGGGGGAGTGCCATTCGATATCGAAGAAGTTCGCATAGGGGCTGCGCTGGCCCCACTCCAGCACGTCCAGCCACCAGGGGTTGGCCGCACCGCCCACCGCCATATGGTTGGAGACGATGTCGAGAATCAGGCCCATGTCCCGCCGCCGCAGCGCCGCGACCAGGCGGCGCAGGGCCGGCTCGCCGCCCAGTTCGGGGTTGATCGTGCTCGGGTCGACCACGTCGTAGCAGTGCCGGGAGCCGGGACGAGCGCTGAGCAGGGGCGAGGCATACAGGTGACTGATGCCGAGTTCGGCGAAGTAGTCGACCAGCGCAGCAGCATCGTCCAGGGTGAACCCATGGTGGAACTGCAGGCGCAGGGTCGCGCTGAGCGGCTTCATGGGGGCTCCTGCGGCTGCCGTCGCGCCCGCGCCAGCAGCTGCAGGCGGTGCCTGGCCAGCTTGCCGTCGAGCAGGTGCGCGCTGTCGCCGTGCCAGCGCCGTCGCCAGTTGGGGTGTTGGTCGAAGGTGCCGGGCAGGTTGGCCTGCTGCTCCAGACCGAGGACATCCTCCATCGGCAGCAGCACCAACGGCGCCGGGGTGTGGGCGAGGAAGACGATGCTCGCGTCGAGCACCTGAGCGCTGGTCGGCGGCTCGTCCAGTGGCATCCCGGCATCCGTGGCCAGGGTCGCATACAGGCCCTCCCGCTCGCGCTCGCGGCTCTCGCGCGCGGCGGCCAGGGCCGGCGCGTCGAGCAGGCCGAGGCGCTCGCGCCAGTCGAGATCACGGCCCAGCCACCAGCCGCTCAGGGTCGGTAGGTCGTGGGTGCTGGTGGTGGCCAGGGCATCGGCCGGCCAGGTGGCCGCTGGCGCGAAGTTGTGCAGCTGATCCTGTTCGAACAGCAGCACGCGCATGCCGAGGCCGCCGCGGGCGGCCAGCTCCGCGCTGAAGCCTGCGGGCACCGTGCCGAGATCCTCGCCGAGGATCAGCGCCTGATGCCGCCAGGACTCCAAGGCCAGCAAGCGCAGCAGGTCGTGGAGCGGATAGCGCAGGTAGGCGCCATCCGCGGGGTCGGCGCCCAGGGGAATAACCCACAGGCGCTCGAGGCCCATCACATGGTCGATACGCAGGCCGCCGGCATGGGCCAGGTTGGCCCGCAGCATCTCTATGAAGGCGCGATAACCATGGCGGTGCAGGCCGCGCGGGGAGAACGCCGAGAGGCCCCAGTTCTGGCCGCTACGGTTGAGAATGTCCGGTGGTGCGCCGACGCGCAGGGTCGAGAGCAACTCGGCCTGGCGGCTCCAGGCCTGGCTGCCGCCGACATCGGCACCGACCGCCAGGTCGTTGATCAGGCCGATGCGCATGCCGGCGCTGCGTGCGGCCTGCTGGACCTGCGCCAGGCAACGGCTGATCAGCCATTGGGCGAAGGCGTGAAAGCTGACCTCGTCGGCGTGTTCGGCGGCGAACCGCGCCACCGCCGGGCTCGCCGGATGGTGAAATTGCGCCGGCCAGCAGTGCCAGTCGCACGGCTCGTCATCGCGGGTATGCAAGCCATGCAGGGCTTCGAAGCGGCAATGATTTTCCAGCGCTTCGGCGCCGTCCCGGCGGAAGTCGAGAAAGTCTTCGCGGAGCGGGTGATCGCCGCTGACGAAGTCGCGGAACAGGCGGCGCAACAGGCGCAGCTTGGCCCGGGCGGCGGCAGGCCAATCGAGCAGTTCGAGGTGCTCCAGGCGCACCAGCTCGGGGCCCAGGCCTTCGGCGTCTATCGCCCGGCGCAGCGGTTCCTCGCCGAGCAGGCTGGCGGGCGCGGCATGCAGGATGTTGAAGAACAGCCGGCTGGAGGGGGAGTAGGGACTGAAGCGCCGGGTATCGGCGCTGAACATGGCATGCACCGGGCTGATCGCCACGGCATCGGCGCCGCGCGCCGCAGCGGTGCGGACCAGCTGTTGCAGGGCCTGGGTATCGCCGATACCCCCGTCGCCGGTACGCCGCAGGGCATACAGTTGCACGCCCAGTCCCCAGCTGCTCGGCCTGGCGCTGCCGGTCAGGTCGCCAAGGGTGGTGCCTTGGGCCGGCGCCACGGCCAGGGTCAGCTGCTGGTCGCCGATGCACAGTTGCTGATAGCCGATTGCGTCGAGGCCGTTCAGCCGGCCGGCCTGGTCCAGATGGCCGGCGTGACGGCTGCCATCCTCATGCAGCAGCTCGAACGGCGTGCCGGCGGGAAAGCGCGCGGAGAGATCCAGCGGCGTGCCGGCATCCAGGGTCAGCAACGGCGGCAGGCTGATCTGGTCGGCGTCCTGCTGCAGCTGGGCGAGGCTCTCCTCGATCTGCGCCGGGCTCTCGGCAGGCAGCTCCAGTTCGGCCAGGATCCGCCGCAGCACGGCTGGCGTCACGCGTTGCGCGCGCCGATCGGCATCCACCCAGTCGACGACCAGGCCGGCGGCCCCGGCCAGGGCCAGCAAGCGTTTATCCGTCATCGCCAGGCTCCAGGAATACCAGCGCGGTGTTCGCCGCGAGCAGACCGCGCTGGCGCTGTGCGAGGACCGCGCGGCTGGCGAACAACAGCCGCCCCGGCGGCTCCGTGGCCAGTGCTACGGCGTGCTCGGCGAGGTTGAGTTCGATGCGCAGCACCTGGCCGTCGCCCAGCCGCCAGCGTGCGCTGACTGCCGCTTCGGCCAGCACCTCGGCGCCCAGCGCCCGGGCCCCGGGCAGCCGCGGCACGATCTCACGCTGACGCAGGCTGAGCAGCTGCCGGTACAGCGCGCGCCACTCGGCGTGGCCGGGTTGGTCGGCACAGCCGAAGTCGGGCCGCGAGGCAGTGAAGGTGGCCTCGGCATTGGGCGCCGGAATGCGTTCACGGCTGCTGGCGTCGGCAAAGGCGGGGAAGGCGGCGAACTCGGCACGCCGGCCGATCCGTACCGCGTCGCCCAGCGCGTCCGTGTGGCTGGTGAAGTAGAGGAAGGGTTGGCGCACGGCCATTTCCTCGCCCATGAACAGCAGCGGGATCATCGGTGAGAGCAGCAGCAGGCAGGTCGCCGCGCGCAGGGCTTGGGCATCGGCCAGCTCGATCAGGCGCTCGCCGAAGGCGCGGTTGCCGATCTGGTCGTGGTTTTGCAGGAACAATACGAAGGCGCTCGGCGGCAGGTGGCCGCTGGGCTCGCCGCGGGGCTCGCCATGGCGGTTTAGCTCGCCCTGATAGACGAAGCCTTCGGCCAGGCAGCGCGCCAGCTTGTGGGTGGGCGAGTGGCAGAAGTCGGCGTAGTAGCCTTGGGTCTCGCCGGTCAGCAGCACGTGCAGTGCGTTGTGCCCGTCATCGTTCCATTGCGCGGTGAAGCCTTGCGCCAGCAGGCTGGCGCTGTTGTCCTCGTTCTCCAGCACCAGGTGCACATGCCGCTGCGGCGCCAGCGCGGCGCGCACCCGCGCCGCCAGTTCGTGCAGGAAGCTCTTGTCGTCGATGGCGTGCACCGCGTCCAGGCGCAGGCCGTCGAAGCGGTACTCCTGCAGCCATTGCAGGGCGCTGTCGATGAAGAAATCGCGCACCTGCGGGCGGCGGAAGTCGATGGCATCGCCCCATGGGGTGGGTAGGTCGTGACGGAAGAAGGCCTTGGCATAGTGGCCGAGGAAGTTGCCGTCCGGGCCGAAGTGGTTGTAGACGACATCGAGAAAGACCATCAGGCCGTGGCCGTGGGCCTGGTCGATCAGCTGCTTGAGCGCTGCCGGAGGGCCGTAGGAGGCTTCCGGCGCATAGGGCAGGACACCATCGTAGCCCCAGTTGCGCGCCCCGGGAAATTCCGCCAGGGGCATCAGTTCGATTGCCGTGATGCCCAGCTCGGCCAGGTCGGCGAGGCGTTCGCCGATCGCCGCGTAGCCGCCCATCGCCCCCACATGCAGTTCATAGATCACCGTCTCGTGCCAGGGCCGGCCGCACCATTCGGGGTGCTGCCAGTGATAGGCCTGGGGATCGACCACCAGACTTGGCGCGTGAACGTCGCCGGCCTGGGCGCGCGAGGCGGGGTCGGGCACGCACAATTCACCATCGATGCAATAGCGGTAGCGGGTACCGGCGCCGCAGGCGAGCTCACAACGGAACCAGCCGGCCTCCTCGGCCTGCATCGGCCAGCTCGCGCCGCCCTCGACAGCCACGCTGACCCTCTGCGCATCCGGCGCCCAGAGGCAGAAGCGCGTTCGCCCGGCCTCGAGCAAAAGAGCCCCGTGCTGCTGGCGGCGGGCGTGCTGCACTGACATGCCTCCTCTCTCTCTAGGCGGGCGCGTGGACCGTGCGTCGGCGCTCGAGCAGCCTGTGGTAGAGCTCGGCATAGGGGGTGATCGCCTGGCTCCAGAAGAAGCGCGAGGCCATTGCCCGGCAGCGCATGGCATTCAACAAGCGGGGGTGGGCATAGACCTTGAGCGCTCGTTCTATCGCCTGCCGATAGCTGGCGACCTTGGCCTGGTCGAACAGGAAGCCACTGACGCCGTCCTCGATGCTGTCCGCCAGGCCGCCGGTGCGCCGGGCGATCGGTAGGGAGGCAAAGCGTTGGGCATACATCTGGCTGAGCCCGCAGGGCTCGTAACGCGACGGCATCAGCAGGAAGTCGCTGCCGGCGAACATGCGCCGGGCGTCAGTTTCATCGAAACCGATATGCACGCCGATGCGTCCGGGGAAACGGCTGCCGAGTTGGCGCATGCGCTGCTCGATCAGCGGTTCACCGCGGCCGATGACGGCGAGCTGCCCACCGGCGGCGACTATGTCGGCGGCGACCGCGAGGGTCAGGTCGATACCCTTTTGCTGCACCAGGCGCGAGACCACGACGAACAGTGGTCCGGCCGAGGGCTGCAACTCGAAGCGCTGGCGCACGTAGGCGGCATTCGCCGCCTTGCCTTGCCAGTCGCTGCTGCTGAAATTGGCCACCAGGTGGGGGTCGCTCGCCGGGTCCCAGCTGTCGTCGATGCCGTTGCGAATACCACTAAGCAGGCCCTGGCGCGCCTTGCTCCTGAGTATGCCTTCCAGGCCACAACCGAACTCCGCGGTGGTGATTTCCCGCGCGTAGGTTTCGCTGACGGTGGTGATCCGGCTGGCATAGGCGATGCCGGCCTTGAGATAGGACAGCTTGCCGTGGAATTCCATGCCCTCGGGCCGGCAGGCCGCGGCCGGAATTCCCAGTTCGGGGCGGCACGCCAGGCTGTACAGGCCCTGGTAGGCGAGATTATGAATAGTGAACACGCTGGGCACGGCCTGGCCGCGCCAGTGCAGGTAAGCCGGGGCCAGCGCCGCCGGCCAGTCATGCGCGTGGATCAGGTCCGGCCGCCAGAGAATGCCGCTGTTGCCCGCCGCGATTTCAGCGGCCGCCAGGCCCAGGCGGGCGAAGCGGATATGGTTATCAGCCCAGTCCTGGCCCTTTTCGTCGGTGTAGGGGGTGCCCGGGCGCTCATAGAGTTCCGGGCAGAGCAGCAGGTAGACGATCAGGCCGTCGGCGAAATCGACACGGCCGAGCTTGCAGGGAGGCAGCGCGGCATGTCCGCCGATGCGGCCGACCACCCGGATCGGATAGCCGCTGTCGAGCACTTCGCGGTAGCCGGGCAGGAGCACGCGGACATCATGGAGGCCGGCCAGGGCCCGGGGCAGGGCGGCGCAGACTTCGCCGAGACCGCCGGTCTTGGCCAGATCGGCCAGCTCGGAGGTGACGAAGAGGATATTGCGTCTGCCCGGTTGGAAGCTGTGAAGGTGCAGGTTGGGGTTGCCCAGGGCGGACAGGTTGGCTGCGGCAGCATTATTCTTGCGACGCTCTTGAGCTGGGAACTGTAGTCGCGAATCTACCATTGAGTCCTCCGTAAACAGGTGATCCAGGTAGGAAGCTAAAAAAAACGGGCGGCGCGCGGGATGTTCTCCCTACGCCCTGTTGAAAAAAAGTACCCGGGCAAAAATGGCGACCGCCGAGCCGGGACTCGGTGCGCCGCTGAAAAACGCGTAATTTCCTGAGCTTCGAACCAGCAACATAATCGGGTGTTCTCTCCCTGCGAGCAGGGCTTCACTTCATCCATTCTTTTCCTCGCAGCCGGGAAATGTACCGATGGCTGAAATTCAACCTACCCATTGACTATAGTCATCAGCCCGCAAGGATGTGGCTCGTCCCTGGTCGTTGAGCCGCCGCTGGTCATGTTTCTCAGCACCTTGCCATCGGTCATGAGTAGCTGCATCGTCATGCCGCCCGCCTGTCCCACGCACGGGCAGACCGGACGCAGATGATGATCGAGCCCTATGCGCTTGCAGCGTGGCTGCGAGGCAGCTGCGTGCGCCTGTCGCCAGGAAACCGTTCACGGCGACTCGGGTCTAACCTGGCAGGTATAGCCTGCAAGAGGGCCTACGCGATGAAGCTGCGCTATCTGCTGTACCTCGCTCTGGTGTTGCCGCTGGCGGCCTGCACCCTGCACGTCGATGGGGGACGCGGGTATGCGCCGCCGCCCCAGGTCGAGTGGCGCTGGGATCCCGATCTTGACGTCTTTGTGGTGCTTGGCTGGCCGCACCTGTATTACCGGGGTGGCTACTATTACCGCTGGCACGATCATGATGGCTGGTACTGGTCCGACCGCCACGATGGCGGCTGGCGCAGCGGCGGCAAGGGTTTGCCGCCCGGCCTGAGCAAGAAGTACGGAAAATCACGCCGGCCCCATGGCGGCGGTGGCGGCTATTAATAGTCCGCGCTGGACCTGTTTGCCGACGGCCTTCGCCGCTCTCCCGATAGGCGGCGGTGCATTGCGCCTGCAGCGGTTTGCAGTGGTGCTAGCGTTCAGATGTGGGCGGCGGTTGTTGCGCCGGCCCGCGTGGTTCTCCTGTTCGCGCCTCGCTTAGCCAGTCATGGAGATGATCGTCATGGCCCGCACTACACCCATCAGCCATTACCGCAATATCGGCATAGTGGCGCATGTGGATGCCGGCAAGACCACCGCCACCGAGCGGATCCTGTTCTACACCGGGGTCAACTACAAGATGGGCGAGGTGCACGATGGCGCCGCGACCATGGACTGGATGGCGCAGGAGCAGGAGCGCGGCATCACCATCACCTCGGCGGCGACCACGGCGTTCTGGACCGGCTCGCGCAAGCAGCTGGACAGCTACCGGATCAACATCATCGACACCCCCGGCCACGTCGACTTCACCATCGAGGTGGAGCGTTCCTTGCGCGTGCTGGACGGGGCTGTGGTGGTGTTCAGCGGTGCCGACGGCGTCGAGCCGCAATCGGAGACGGTCTGGCGCCAGGCCGACAAGTACCGGGTACCGCGCATCGCCTTCGTCAACAAGATGGATCGGGCCGGCGCCGACTTCCTCCGCGTGGTCGCGCAGATCAAGCAGCGCCTGGGCCATACGCCGGTGCCGATCCAGTTGCCGATCGGTCAGGAGGAGGAGTTCCGCGGGCAGATCGACCTGATCCGCATGAAGGCCATCTACTGGAGCGCCGAGGATCAGGGCATGAACGGCCGCGAGGAGGAGATACCGGCCGAGCTGCTGGAGCAGGCGCAACACTGGCGCGCCAACCTGGTCGAGGTCGCCGCCGAGGCCAACGAGGAGCTGCTCAACAAGTACCTGGACGGTGGCGAGCTGTCGGAGGACGAGATCAAGAACGGCCTGCGCCTGCGTACCCTGTCCTGCGAGGTGGTGCCGACGGTGTGCGGTTCCGCGTTCAAGAACAAGGGCGTGCCGCTGCTGCTCGATGCGGTGGTCGAGCTGCTGCCGGCGCCCAGCGAGGTTCCCGCGATCCGCGGCACCCACCCGGACGACCCGGAGCGCGAAGACGAGCGTCATGCCGATGACGATGAGCCGTTCGCGGCCCTGGCGTTCAAGATCGCCAGCGATGCCTTCGTTGGCACCCTGACCTTTATTAGGGTGTATTCCGGGGTGCTGAGCTCCGGCGATGCGGTGCTCAACTCGGTCAAGGGCAAGAAGGAGCGGGTCGGCCGCATGGTGCAGATGCACGCCAATCACCGCGCCGAGATCAAGGCGGTGTGCGCTGGCGACATCGCCGCGCTGATCGGCATGAAGGACGTCACCACCGGCGACACCCTGTGCGACCTGAACAAGCCGATCGTGCTCGAACGCATGGACTTTCCCGAGCCGGTGATCTCCATCGCCGTGGAGCCCAAGACCAAGGCCGACCAGGAGAAGATGGGCGTCGCCCTGGGCCGGCTGGCCCAGGAGGATCCCTCGTTCCGGGTGCGCACCGACGAAGAGACCACCCAGACCATCATCTCTGGCATGGGCGAGTTGCACCTGGACATCATTGTCGATCGCCTGCGCCGCGAGTTCGGTGTCGAGGCCAACACCGGCAAGCCGCAGGTGGCCTATCGCGAGACCATCCGCAATACCTGTGAGATCGAGGGCAAGTTCGTCCGCCAGACCGGCGGGCACGGCCAGTATGGCCACTGCTGGATCCGCTTCGCGCCGGCCGACGAGGGCCAGGAGGGGCTGCTGTTCAGCAACGAGATCGTCGGCGGGGCGATCCCGCGCGAATACATTCCGGCGATCCAGAAAGGCATCGAGGAACAGATGAAGAACGGCGTGCTCGCCGGTTATCCGTTGCTCGGCCTCAAGGCGGCGGTGTTCGACGGCTCCACCCATGATGTCGATTCCAGCGAACTGGCCTATAAGGTTGCCGCTTCCATGGCCACCCGGCAGCTGTCGCAGCAGGGGGGGGCGGTGCTGCTGGAGCCGGTGATGCGCCTCGAGGTGGTCACGCCCGAGGAATACATGGGCGACATCATGGGCGACCTCAATCGCCGCCGCGGCCTGATCCACGGCACCGAGGAGGCCGTGACGGGGCGCATCGTGCGCGCCGAAGTGCCGCTGGGCGAGATGTTCGGCTACGCCACCGATGTGCGTTCGATGTCCCAGGGGCGCGCCAGCTTCTCCATGGAGTTCGCCCGCTACGCCGAGGCGCCGGCGCATATCGCCGCGGCCATCCTCAAGAAGTCCGGCTGAAGGCGTACCCGGTAATGAACGCAGCGAGGCGAGAAGGTCGGGGCAGTATGTCGATTCGCACAGGAGGCGTTCGACTACCGGGCGGACGCCACGCCACTGGCCGCGTGGGTGGGTAGCTGCAAGGAGAAACGACGATGCGTTTTATGGTGATAGTCAAGGCAACTGCGGATTCCGAAGCCGGGGTGATGCCCAGCGAGGAGCTGCTGGCGGCCATGGGTCGCTACAACGAAGAACTGGCCGAGGCCGGCGTGATGCTCGCCGGCGAGGGCCTGCAGCCCAGCGCCAAGGGTGTGCGAGTGAAGTTCTCCGGCGACCAGCGCAGCGTGACCGAGGGTCCCTTCATGGAAACCAAGGAGCTGATCGCCGGATTCTGGATCTTCCAAGTATCCTCATTGCAAGAGTGCATCGAGTGGGTCAAGCGCTGCCCCAACCCGATGCCCGGCGAGTCGGAGATCGAGATTCGTCAGCTATTCGAAGCGGAAGACTTTGGCGCCGAATTCACCCCCTATTTGCGCGAGCAGGAAGCCCGTATTCGCGCACGTATCGACCCCCACGATGGAGAAGAACTCTCATGAAGATTAATGCCTACCTGATGTTCGACGGCCAGTGCGAGGCCGCGTTCAACTTCTACGCCAAGTGCCTGGGTGGCACCCTGGAGATGATGCGCTACGCCGATAGCCCTGAGGATATGGAGCTTCCTGCGGAGTTCCAGCAGCGCATCATGCACGCCTGCCTGACGGTGGGCGGCCAGGCGCTGATGGCCTCCGACACTCTGCCGCAGTCTCCGTACGAAGGCATCAAGGGCTGTTCGATTTCGTTGCAGATCGACAACGTGCCCGAAGCCGAGCGCCTGTATGCCGCGCTGTCCGCTCAGGGTTCGGTGCAGATGGAACTGCAACAGACCTTCTGGGCCACGCGCTTCGCCATGCTCACCGACCGCTTCGGTGTGTCTTGGATGATCAACTGCGTGGTGAGCCAGATGGACTGAGCCTGCGGGCACATGGGAGTGCACGGCGCACCCTACGGACCGCAATGCCCGTAAGGTGCGCCGTGCGCACCGTGGTCTACCGCGTTCGCCTTAACTGACCAGGGTCAGGTTTGGCTGCGGCTGTTCTGCCGATTCTGCCGGTTCGGCTACACCGGCGAGAAATTCATCGCCCCAGCGACGGATGTCGTTGTAGTTGACGATGTCGAACAGTTCGCGCAGGCGCGCCTGAGCCTCGGTCCTGGGCATATTCAGCGCCAGGTAGCAGACCTGGGCCAGATCCGCGGTGTCGTGCGGGTTGGTCAACAAGGCGCCCTTGAGTTCGGCGGCGGCGCCAGCGAATTCCGAGAGTGCCAGTACGCCATGGCCATCGAGCAGGCCCTGGGTGGCGACGAACTCCTTGGCTACCAGGTTGAGGCCGTCGCGCAGTGGGGTGATCCACATGACGTCGGCCATGGCGTACCAGGCCACCACCTGATCGAACGGGAAGCTGCGGAAGAAGAACTGCACAGGGGTCCAGCCGATGTGGGCGAAGCGCCCGTTGATGCGGCCTACGGCTTGCTCGATCTGCGCTTGCAGTTCGTCATAAATGGTCATTTCGCTGGCGGCCGGTACGCAGATGCTGACCAGGGTGACCTTGCCCAGCAGCTCCGGGTTGTCCTCCAGCAGGCGCTCGAAGGCCTTGAGTTTTTCCAGGATGCCCTTGGTGTAGTCGAGCCGCTCCACCGAGAGGATCAGTTTCAGGCCGCTGAGTTCTTTGCGCAGGTTGGCCATCTGCTCCTGAATCTTCGGTTGCGCCAGGGCGCTGCTGATCCGTCCCATATCCAGGCCGACCGGGTGTGCGCCTAGCTTGACGATGCGGCTGCCGGTGTCGACCGCGGTGGTCATGCGCTCCAGGCCCACGGCACAGCCATAGGTGATGAAGCGTGGCGCGCAGTTCTGCCGGCTCACGGTTTGCAGCGGCGTCACGCCGCGTGCCACGTCAACGAAGTTCTCCACCTGACGCGGGATGTGAAAGCCGATGTAGTCGCATTGCAGCAGGCTGCCGATGATCTGCTTGCGCCACGGCAGGACGTTGAACACGTCCGCCGAGGGGAAGTAGGTGTGGTGGAAGAAGGCGATGCGCAGATCCGGGCGCAACTCGCGCAGATAGCCGGGCACCATCCACAGGTTGTAGTCATGCAGCCAGACGATGGCCCCTTCTGCGGCTTCCAGGGCTGTACGTTCGGCGAAGGCACGATTGACCTTGAGGAACACCTGCCAGTCGTCTTCGTTGAAGGTGGCGCGTTCCCAGAAGGTGTGCAGGGTCGGCCAGAAGGCTTCCTTGGAGAAGCGCTTGTAGAAGATGTCGACTTCTTCCTTGCTCAGTTTGACCCTGGCGGCCTTGAGCTTGGGGTAGCGCTCGGCGTCTACGGTGGTGTGGATGTCGAAGGTTTCATCACCTTCCTCATGCACGGCCCAGGCGACCCAGGAACCGGGGCGGCCGTCGCCGAAAAAGCTCAGCAGGGTGGGGATGATGCCGTTCGGCGAAGTCGGGCGGCGGCGTTGCAGCTTGCCCTCGACGCGGTGTTCTTCATAGGGCAGGCGGTGGTAGACCATCACCAACTCCGACTTGCCAGGTGCGGCGGCGATTCGCCGTTCGGCGGCGATACCGTGCTCGCCGAGGTAACCGAAGTGGGCGAACGCCTGGAGAATGCCGCCGCAACCGGCGCGGCTGGCATGCAGCGTGCGCGAGTGGGACTCGGTAGCTTGCAGCAGATTGGCTTCCGATTCGCCGACGCAGACACTGTTGAAGGCACCGCTGAGCATGCTCAGGTCGTTGAAGCTGTCGCCAGCTGACAGCACCTGGTCATGGTCCAGTTCAAGCCAGTCGACCAGGGCTTGCAGGCTGCTGCCTTTGTTGACGCCCTGAGGCAGGAAGTCGAGAAAGCGTTCGGCCGAATAGAGCAGGTCGCAGCCGAGCGATTGGGCGGCGGCAAGCAGGGCCGGATTGGCAGCCTCTTCAGGTGTGCAGAAGTAGGAGCAACGGCGCATCTGCGGCACGTCCTGGCGCTCCAGGGCAAAGCCTTCGATGGCGCTGGCGACCTGACTTTCACCGGGCCAGAGCGCATCGACCAAGCCTTGCAGCGGCTGGATTGGCTGCAGGGTATCACCGTGGGTAAAGCTGGCGCCGACATCGGAGATGATGAAGTCCGGCTGTGGCAGGGTTGGGTCGGCCAGCAGCGGCAATACCGACTCCAGGCTGCGGCCGGTGACGTAGGCCAGCTGAATTTCCGGGTGGGCGGCGATGATTTGATAAAGGCTCAGGCGATCCTCGGGGTCACCGGCGAGAAAGGTTCCATCGAGATCGGTGGCAAGTAACATGCGCAGTCTCCTATGCAGTTGACGCGCCGACATGGGCCGACGTGCTAAGTGTTGGGTGTACTCGCCTCACAGCGGTCACCTCTTTTGTTGTGCAGAAGCTAGTTGCTTTACTCCTGCTCTAAATCGGTTGGGGGCTCATCGCTGGGATGGTGCGACGGCAGTGCCTCGGGGATCAGTTCCAGCACGGCATGGCTGGTGCGCAGCATCGGCATGAAGTGCGCGGCCGGTTCGCTGACCAGGTCAGTGACATGGCGCAAGCGATAGTACGTATAGGCTGCAAGCAAGCCGAGGGTCGCGGCGAAGTACAGCGGCAGTGCCTGGGCGCCGAGATGCTGCATGAGCAAGCCGGCCAGCAGGGGCCCACAGACAGAACCAATACCATTAACCATCAGTAGACTGCTGGATCCGGCGAGAATCTCATCGCTGTGCAACTGATCGATCAACTGCGCCACGGCGATCGGGTAAATGGCAAAGGCCAGGCCGCCCCAGACGAAGATCAGCCCGAGCAGCAGGCGTCCGGCCGGTAGCACGCTCATCAGCAGGGCCACGCCTACCGACAGCGCCACTACGCAGAACAGCACCAGGCGGCGGTCATGCTTGTCGGAATAAATCCCGATCGGCCACTGCAGCAGGGCGCCACCGAGAATCGCACTGCTCATCAGCAGGCCGACACCGGTGGCATCGAAGCCGTTGAGGCTGGCATACACCGGCGCCATCCCCCAGAACGCACCCAGAGCCAGGCCAGAAAGGGCGGCGGCGACAATCGCCAAAGGCGCGATACCGACCAGTTGGCGCAAGTTGGTGTGCAGGGTGTCCGGAATGCTGGGCTGTATCTGGCGGGTCAGAGTGATCGGCATCAGCGCCGCACTGATCAGCATCGCCGCGAGGACGAACAGCACGAAATCGCTGGGGTCGGCCAGATTGAGCAACTGCTGCGCCGCCGCCAGGGCGCCGAGGTTGACCGCCATGTACACGGCAAACACCTGACCGCGTTTGCCATTGGGCACCTTGGCGTTGAGCCAGCTCTCGATCACCATGTACAGGCTGACCAGCGCCAGGCCGTAGAGCACGCGCAAACCCAGCCAGACCCAGGGGTCGATGATCAGGACGTGGAGCAGGGCGGTGATGGCCGCCAGCGCGGCACAAAAGGCAAACGCACGGATATGCCCAACGCGACGAACCAGCGGAATCGCCAGCCAGGTGCCAAGGAGAAAACCGACGAAGTACCCGGACATGATCAGTCCGAGCATCCCGGTGGAGTAGCCTTCGGCGACGCCACGCAGGGTCAGTAGGGTGTTGAGCAGGCCATTGCCGAGGAGGAGTAAAGCAACCCCACCGAGCAATGAGCTGATAGGGGCAATCAGGGACCACATGGCGAACTACCCTAGGGGACTATGGGCCTGATAGCAAGCATGAACCGCGCCATGAGGTTTGGGGGTTGTTGTTAAGTTTATGATTCGTATATAAAAAATAGTCTGATGGACGGTTTCTGGTTTTCCTCCTGGCGGAGTCCGCACCATCTCGGTGCGGGCTTGGCTCCAGGACGGTGAAATGATCGAGCGCCGTCTCGAGCGCGACACCAGGCGGTCGCAGTAGGCGAGAGCGCTCAGTGTTGCTCGAGCTGCAGCGGCGCTAGCGCTGATGGTGAGAGCCCGGCGGCCTTGTTGAAGCGCTCGATCATGTCATTCAACTCCTCGCGATCACGGCGAATGACAATATGCCGGTCGGCTGTCTCCACGACACTGCGGGCGTGGATGATCAGCTCGGCTCTGTGGTGGGCACGAGGGTTTTGAAACATCAGGTTCTTGAACGCCTCTAGCAGGTTGGTCAGTACCTGTGGGTCGCTGCTGCCATAGGTGCGTATCGGGCCGAAAATCTCCTGCAGCAGCTGGTCCAGCGACAGTTCGAAGAAGAACAGGCGCGGCGCCTCGTCTTCCAGCGGGGCGATTTGCAGATCCGGTAGTTGCAGGCGCTGGCCGAACAGCACGCTGAGCATGTCGATGGCGGTGATCGCAGTGCCCGGGTCGTTGATGCCGGGACTCAGGGCCTTCACTGCGATTTCCGAGATCTGCTTGCAGCCGAACACGTAGTGGGTGCTGACGTATTGCTCGACGAAAAAGTCGAAGCAGTCGAGCAGCTGCTGACGCAGCTCCTTATCGACCTCACGGTCCAGCTTGAGCAACGGGTGGCCGGGCATGACGAAAAAGCCGCGATGGACCAGCACCGTCATGCGCAGGTCATTGTCCATCAGCAGCCGGTTGAGTGTGTGGACATTGAGCGTCTTGAAATAACCGCTGCGTTGCGCATTGACCACCACCCACTGTTGGTCTGACGGCCAGCAAGGCAGTTCCTTGCCGTCGAGCAACTTGTCCACGCTGCTGGTGAGCTTCTCAAGCGTGGTGGTGTAGAGGTTGTTGAGGATGTATTCGACTTGGATCGATTGCGAGATGGAGCGGATGAAGTGCACGAACAGACCCAGGCAGGCGATAGCCAGCCCCAGCGTAATCAGCACGCCAAGACTGGGGGCCTGATGTTGCTCGGTCTGCTCGATGGTAGTGATCAGGAGCAGGGCGTAAAGGATGGTGCCGAGGTAAAAACCCAGGGTCTTCTGGTGACTCTTGCTGCTGATCAGGCCTGGGATTACCCGTGGTGATAGGGACGCGGAAGCATTATTGAGCACCACCATGACCATCGAAAAGCTGAACACCATCAATGTCAGGATGCCGCCGACCAGTGTGCCGAGAATCAACCGGGCATTGTCGGGGTTACGCACCAGGCCAAAGTCGAACCGCTGTTTGAGCGCCATCAGCCAGGGCTGGTACTCGATGGCCATGTTCAATATGCACAGCAGTAGGAAACCTACGGCTATCAGCGTGGGGAAGAACGCCATGCTGTGAATGACGCGTTGGTAGGCGCGAAAGAGCAGGTTGGCAGGGTTGACCACAGGTTGTCTCGTGCTGACCAAGGGAGGGCAAACTATACAACTATAGGCCCCGGCTCACCCGATGCCTACGCCGGCATGAGTAGCAAGACAGCGGAACTGCTCAGGAGCATGACGCTGCGCTTAGCGAAGCGGCTACTGCTGGGTAACCGCTGCGCGATCATGCTGGCTGGCGGCATCGAGCCATTGGCTTTAGCAAACCCGGGCGATTGCCTGTGCCAACGCATCCAGACGTTCGGCATCCAGGCCTGCGACGTTGGCGCGACCGGAGCCGACCATGTATACGCTGAATTCATCGCGCAGGCGCTGCACCTGGTAGGGCGACAGGCCGGTGTAGGAGAACATCCCGCGCTGCTCGGCGATATGGGCGAAGCGCTCGGCCAGGCCGAAGGGTTGCAGGGCCTCGACCAGGCCCAGGCGCAGGCCGGCCACTCGCAGGCGCATGGCATCCAGTTCGGCGCTCCAGCAGGTCTTCAGCTCGGCGTCATCGAGGATGGTCGCCACCACTGCGGCGCCGTGGGCCGGTGGCGTCGACCACAGGTTACGGGCGATCGAGGCCAGCTGACTGCGCACATCCAGCAGTTTTTCCGCATCTGTGCTGCACACCAGCAGGGCGCCGGTGCGCTCGCGGTAGAGGCCGAAGTTCTTCGAGCAGGAGCTGGTGATCAGCAGCTCGGGCAATTCGGCGGCGAACAGGCGCACGGCCCAGGCGTCCTGTTCCAGGCCGTCGCCGAAGCCCTGGTAGGCGAAGTCGATCAGCGGCAGCAGCTCGCGCGCCTTGACCACCTCCAGCACACGGCGCCAGTCATCCTGGCCGAGGTCGAAGCCGGTCGGGTTATGGCAACAGGCGTGCAGCAGGACCACATCGCCTTGCGGCACGTGACTGAGCGCGGCGATCATCGCCTCGACGTCGAGGCGGTTGTCGGCGCCGACATAGGGGTAGTGGCCGACGCGCAAGCCGGCCTCGGCGAACAGGGTCTCGTGGATCGGCCAGGTCGGGTCGCTCAGCCAGATGCCGCGGCCAGGCAGGCAGTGGCCGATGAAGTCGGCGGCCAGGCGCAGGGCACCGGTGCCGCCGGGGGTCTGGCTGGCGGCAGCGCGCTGTTCGGCCAAGGCCGTGGAGTCGCGGCCCAGCACCAGGGTGGCCAGATGCCGGGTGAACAGCGGATCGCCGTGGCCACCGATATAGGTCTTGGTGGTTTCCTGCTCGAGCAGTCGCTGCTCGGCCAGCTTGACCGCGCGCGGAATCGGGGTGAGGCCCTGGGCGTCCTTGTATACGCCGACACCCAGATCGAGCTTGGCCGGGTTGTCATCGGCGCGGAAAGCCTCCATCAGGCCGAGAATGGGGTCGCCGGGAACCCGCACGATCTGGGCAAAATGGCTCACTTGCGACCTTCCGCGCTCTTCGCCAGCTCGTCGGTACGCGCGGCCATGATGAAGTCGTTGCGGTGCAGGCCGCGCATTTCATGGCTCCACCAGGTGACGGTGACCTTGCCCCACTCGGTGAGCAGCGCCGGGTGGTGGCCGACTTCCTCGGCGATGGCGCCGACCGCGTTGGTAAAGGCCAGGGCATGCTTGAAGGTGCGGAACAGGAAGACCTTTTCCAGCTCCATGTGGTCATCGCGCACTTCGATGTTCCAGTCGGGGATCTCGCGGATCAGTTCGGCCAGCTCTTCATCCGAGACTTTCGGGGCGTCGGCACGGCAGGCTTCGCATTGGGCTTGGGCAAGGCTCATAAGGGTTCTCCAGGGCAATGGGTTTACTAAGCGTAGGGTGGGAAACCGCGCAGCGGGGGAATGCTGAATAAGCTGCACGCGGGTTTTCCCCCTATGCGGCTTTCGGCGGAAACTTCGGCGCGTGCAGGCCCATCTGCATGGCCTGATGAACCATGCCCATGATGTCCTGCTGCGCCAGTTCGAACAGATGCTTCAGCTCCGGCAAAACGTAGTACAGCGGCTGCAGGATGTCGATGCGGTAAGGCGTGCGCATGGCCTCGATCGGATCGAATGGCAGGTGCTCGGGTTCCTCGGAGAGGCTGTAGACGGTTTCCTTCGGCGAGGAGAGGATGCCGCCGCCATAGATCCGGCGACCCTGGGGCGTGTCGACCAGGCCGAATTCGATGGTCAGCCAGTACAGGCGCGCGAGGTAGACGCGCTCTTCCTTGCTGGCCTTGAGGCCAAGCTTGCCATAGGTGTGGGTGAACTCGGCAAACCAGGGGTTGGTGAGCAGCGGGCAGTGACCGAAGATCTCGTGAAAGATGTCCGGCTCCTGCAGGTAATCGAGTTCTTCCGGGGTACGGATGAAGGTTGCGACCGGAAACTGCTGGCTGGCCAGCAACTCGAAGAAGGTCTGGAACGGAATCAGCGCCGGCACCCGGGCGACACGCCAGCCGGTAGCGCCTTGCAACACCCGATTCACTTCATCGAGTTGTGGGATGCGCTCGTGGGGCAGGCCAAGTTGCTCAATGCCATCGAGATACTCCTGGCAAGCGCGCCCTTCGATCACCTTGAGTTGCCGGGTGATCAAGGTGTTCCACACTTGATGCTCGGCTTCGCCGTAGTGGATAAAACCGCTTTCATCCGGTTGCCGAGCCACATACTGCGTGCTCTTCATCGCTGCCTCCTGCTGGGGCTGTCATTGTTATGTTGGACAATGGATACCCCAGATTGTGAGGTGATGCAGCAGCGAATTTGGCTATTGGGAAGGGGGAGGGTGAGGATTTCGTAAAGAAAAGATTACGTTACTGTCAGTGCGGCCAACTATCGTCTTGCTGCTGGGCTAATCTGTCACATATTCTTGACGAATAATAAGGCGAGGCTGTCGATTGTCGGCGCCCGGCCTATCGGAAAATGTGTTCAGGGCCTGCCATGCGTATCAAGATTCACTGTCAGAACCGGATCGGTATTCTGCGCGACATCCTCAACCTGTTGGTCGACTACGGCATCAACGTCGCCCGGGGCGAGGTCGGCGGCGAACAGGGCAATGCCATCTACATGCTCTGCCCGAACCTGATCAACCTGCAGTTCCAGGCCCTGCGGCCCAAGCTGGAGGCGATCCCCGGGGTGTTCGGGGTCAAGCGCGTCGGCCTGATGCCCAGCGAACGCCGGCATCTGGAGTTGAACGCCTTGCTCGGCGCCCTGGAATTCCCGGTGCTGTCGATCGACATGGGCGGCAGCATAGTCGCCGCCAACCGCGCCGCCGCCCAGTTGCTCGGCGTGCGCGTGGATGAGGTGCCGGGCATTCCGCTGTCGCGTTACGCCGAGGATTTCGACCTGCCGGAGTTGGTGCGGGCCAACAAGTCGCGGATCAACGGCCTGCGGGTCAAGGTCAAGGGCGACGTGTTCCTCGCCGACATCGCGCCCTTGCAGACCGAACACGACGAGAGCGATGCCCTGGCCGGGGCGGTACTCACCCTGCACCGCGCCGACCGGGTTGGCGAGCGCATCTACCATGTGCGCAAGCAGGAACTGCGCGGCTTCGACAGCATCTTCCAGAGCTCCAGGGTGATGGCGGCGGTGGTGCGCGAGGCGCGGCGCATGGCGCCGCTGGATGCGCCGCTGCTGATCGAGGGCGAGACCGGCACCGGCAAGGAACTGCTGGCGCGCGCCTGCCACCTGGCCAGCCCGCGCGGGCAGTCGCCGTTCATGGCGTTGAACTGTGCGGGACTGCCGGAATCCATGGCCGAGACCGAGCTGTTCGGCTATGGCCCCGGGGCCTTCGAGGGCGCGCGCCCGGAGGGAAAGCTCGGTCTGCTCGAATTGACTGCCGGCGGCACCCTGTTCCTCGATGGCGTCGGCGAGATGAGCCCGCGCCTGCAGGCCAAGCTGCTGCGCTTCTTGCAGGATGGCTGCTTCCGTCGGGTCGGCAGCGACGAGGAGGTGTACCTGGACGTTCGGGTGATCTGCGCCACCCAGGTCGACCTGTCCGAGCTGTGCGCCAAGGGCGAATTCCGCCAAGACCTCTACCATCGATTGAACGTGCTCAGCCTGCATATCCCGCCATTGCGTGAGTGCCTGGACGGCCTGGCGCCGTTGGTCGATCACTTCCTCGATTCGGCCAGCCGGCAGATCGGCTGTCCGTTGCCGAAGCTGGCGCCCCAGGTGCTGGACAAGCTCGGCCACTACCACTGGCCGGGCAATGTGCGCCAGTTGGAGAACGTGCTGTTCCAGGCGGTGTCACTGTGCGAGGGCGGCACGGTCAAGCTCGAACATATCCGCCTGCCGGACTACGGCGCGCCGCAGCCGCTGGGCGAGTTCTCGCTGGAGGGTAGCCTGGATGACATCCTCGGCCGCTTCGAGAAGGCGGTGCTGGAGCGCCTGTATCATGACCATCCGAGCAGCCGGCAACTGGGTAAGCGCCTCGGCGTTTCGCACACCACCATTGCCAACAAACTGCGTCAGCATGGCTTGGGCAAGGAGTAGCGAGGTGCATGAAGCTGCATAAAGCACCTTGCGAATGCAAATGGTAACCCGCATCATTCGCCTTCAATATTCTGCCGCAGGGAGTGCCTGGCTGTACAACAAGAAGGCAACTCCATGCTTAAAACACTGCTCGTCTACAGTCATCTACTCGCCACCTGCATCGCCCTCGGAACCCTGCTGACGGCCGACCACAAGCTCTGGCGCTGGCGCCGGGACTGGTTGGATGCAAGTAAGCGCGCCCAGTTGGCCGAGGTTCAACAGGTGGTTGGCATGGCCTTGCTGGCCCTGTGGCTAACCGGACTGGCGCTGGTGGCGCAGGGTTATTTCGCCGAAGGCATGGCCTATCTGCTCAATCAGAAGCTCTGGGCCAAGGGTACGGTGGTGGTGCTGCTGACTCTCAACGGCCTGCTGTTGCACCGCAACGGGTTTCCCCTGTTGCATCAGGCGCCCTTCGTCGCCTTGCCCGGTCCGGCCCGCCTGCGCCTCGGGTTGTTGGGGGCGCTGTCGATGAGTGGCTGGCTGTTCGCTGCTTTCCTCGGGGTGGCGCGGCCGTGGAACCACGGCATGCCTTATCTACATATCATGGCTGGCTTCGCGGCGCTGTTGCTGCTGGCCGCTGGCGTGGCGTTGGTCATGGTGCGGGCAGTGGGGGAGGTCCGGCGTGCTGAAGCTACGGCCGAGTCTTGCTAGACCTTGGTGTAATAGCCTGTATCCAGGTAGCCAGAGGAAACTGCAGCTGTCCGAATCCTGCGTGATCTGGATGTAAGTGGTGCCCATTGCGCTTGCGTAATGTTTGGGTAGGCGGCCTCTGGGTCGCCTTTTTTTCGTCTGTTATCGACCCCCGTCGAGCATTTTGACGACCGCTCAGCGGCTCGCTTGCAGTTGCCGCGGCGCCTGGCGTGAGAGGTTGTGAAAAACTTTCGACTACTGTGACCGCTGCCGGATATCCGCTGTTGACGTCCGATATTTTCACCGCCGCTGGGACATACTTGCAGCGCCATTGCGGGCTGTCAGCGGAGCAAGACCATGGTTGTAGAGCGGTAATACCATGGTCGAATGGCCCAAGTAGGGGTATCTGGTTACAAAATGCCCCATAGAAAAACAACTACCCACCGAGGTCTATCCAATGAGTGCTGCGTCCCTCTATCCCGTGCGCCCAGAGGTGGCGGCTCAGTCGCTTACCGACGAAGCCACCTATAAAGCCATGTACCAGCAGTCGGTGATCAACCCCGACGGCTTCTGGCGTGAGCAGGCCCAACGTCTCGACTGGATCAAGCCGTTCACCAAGGTCAAGCAGACCTCGTTCGACGATCACCATGTCGATATCAAGTGGTTCGCCGACGGCACTCTCAACGTCTCCTACAACTGCCTGGATCGTCATCTGGAAGAGCGCGGCGATCAGCTGGCGATCATCTGGGAAGGCGACGACCCGTCCGAGCACAAGAACATCACCTACCGCGAGCTGCACGAGCAAGTGTGCAAGTTCGCCAATGCCTTGCGCGGCCAGGACGTGCACCGCGGCGACGTAGTGACCATCTACATGCCGATGATTCCAGAAGCGGTAGTGGCGATGCTCGCCTGTGCCCGTATCGGTGCGATCCACTCGGTGGTGTTCGGCGGCTTCTCCCCGGAAGCGCTGGCCGGTCGCATCATCGACTGCCAGTCCAAGGTGGTGATCACCGCCGACGAAGGTCTGCGCGGTGGCAAGCGTACTCCGCTCAAGGCCAACGTCGATGACGCCCTGGCCAACCCGGAAACTGCCAGCGTGCAGAAGATCATCGTGTGCAAGCGCACCGGTGGCGATATCAAGTGGCACCAGCATCGCGATATCTGGTACGAAGACCTGATGGCGGTTGCCGGTAGCGTCTGTGCGCCGAAAGAAATGGGCGCCGAGGAAGCGCTGTTCATCCTCTACACTTCCGGCTCCACTGGTAAGCCCAAGGGCGTGCAGCACACCAGCGCCGGCTACCTCCTGTATGCCGCACTGACCCATGAGCGGGTATTCGACTACAAGCCGGGCGACGTCTACTGGTGCACTGCCGACGTCGGCTGGGTCACCGGTCACAGCTACATCGTCTACGGCCCGCTGGCCAACGGCGCGACCACCTTGCTGTTCGAGGGCGTGCCCAACTACCCGGATATCACCCGCGTCGCCAAGATCGTCGACAAGCACAAGGTCAATATCCTCTACACCGCGCCAACCGCGATTCGCGCGATGATGGCCCAGGGCGATGCCGCCATGCAGGGCGCCGATGGCTCCAGCCTGCGCCTGCTCGGTTCGGTGGGCGAGCCGATCAATCCGGAAGCCTGGAACTGGTACTACAAGGCGGTCGGCCAGGAACGCTGCCCAATCGTCGACACCTGGTGGCAGACCGAAACCGGCGGCATCATGATCAGCCCGCTGCCGGGCGCGACCGCGCTCAAGCCAGGCTCGGCAACCCGTCCGTTCTTCGGCGTGCAGCCAGCGCTGGTGGACAACATGGGCAACCTGCTGGAAGGGGCCGTCGAGGGCAACCTGGTGATCATCGACTCCTGGCCGGGTCAGGCCCGTACCCTGTACGGCGACCACGACCGTTTCGTCGATACCTACTTCAAGACCTTCAAGGGCATGTATTTCACCGGCGACGGTGCTCGCCGCGACGAAGACGGTTACTACTGGATAACCGGTCGCGTCGATGACGTGCTCAATGTCTCCGGTCACCGCATGGGTACCGCCGAAATCGAAAGCGCCATGGTTGCTCACCCGAAAGTGGCGGAGGCCGCGGTTGTGGGTGTGCCGCACGACCTCAAGGGTCAGGGCATCTACGTCTACGTCACCCTTAATGGTGGCTTGGAACCTTCCGAGCAACTGCGTCAGGAATTGAAGAACTGGGTACGCAAGGAGATCGGTCCGATCGCCTCGCCAGATGTGATCCAGTGGGCTCCCGGTTTGCCGAAGACTCGCTCGGGCAAGATCATGCGCCGCATCCTGCGCAAGATCGCGACCGGCGAATACGATGCACTCGGCGATATCTCCACGCTGGCCGATCCTGGCGTGGTGCAGCACCTCATCGATACTCATCGCGACATGCAGGTCGCCTAACCGGCACCGCTAAACCGCGCCCCGCCTCGGCCACGAACCGAGGCGGGGCGTTTTGCTTTCTGTCACTGCCGTGGCGCCACTGCGGCGCATGCGCGCTCTGTGATATTTCGGGCGGATAGGTCGGGGCTGAGCGTGCGCCGAGGCCACACGCCGGTAACACCGCGTACTCAGTTTGGGCGGCATGGAAACATATGGTGCTGGCGCGAAGTTGAAAAGCCAGGCGTTAAATACTAGATCTGCGCTGTAAGCCGCGTAAATAAAGGGTTTTGCTGAAATAGGCGCGGTAATTGCTTTATTTAAAGGTTACTCTTTTCATTTGTCTCCGCATATTCGCCGGAGGCTGTCAACACGTCCGCAGTGCCCGTCCGGGTCTTTTGTAATTACTTGTCGCATTGAAGAAATATCGACTTTCGACCTGTCGCTAGAATGCCGCTCACCCAGCCGGGACTGCTTGTCGCTGCGAGTTACTCGGCAAAGACGGCGACGATCTCTACAATTTCTCCAGGGCTGGGTGCATATGCGCTCACAGAGATACTGCCAGCCGCATCCATTCCCATTCGAAGGAGTCACAAGATGAAGAAGATTGCACTTCTCGGCGCACTGGCGCTATCCGTACTGTCCCCGCTGTCCATGGCAGATGAGGCCAAGACCCTGCGCATTGGCATCGAAGCGGCCTACCCACCGTTCGCCTACAAGACTCCCGAAGGCAACATCACTGGTTTCGACTACGACATCGGTAACGCCCTGTGCGAAGAGATGAAGGTCAAGTGCCAGTGGATCGAGCAGGAGTTCGATGGCCTGATTCCAGCGCTGAAGGTCCGCAAGTTCGACGCCGTGCTGTCGTCGCTGACCATCACCGAAGATCGGCTGAAGTCCGTCGACTTCTCCAAGAAGTACTACCACACACCGGCCAAGCTGGCGATGAAGGCCGGCACCGTGATCAATGATCCGCTGGTCGACCTCAAAGGCAAGAAAGTCGGCGTGCAGCGTGCGTCGATCTACGACCGTTATGCCACCGATGTCTTCGCCCCGGCGGGTGTTGAAGTGGTGCGTTACAGCTCGCAGAACGAAATCTTCCTGGACCTGCAGACCGGTCGCCTTGACGCAACCATCGCTGACTCGGTCAACATCGACGACGGTTTCCTCAAGACCGACGCCGGCAAGGGCTTTGCCCTGGTTGGGCCAGATTTCAATGAGCAGAAGTACTTTGGTGATGGCGCCGGTATTGCCGTGCGCAAGGGCGACACAGCGCTGGCCGATAAATTCACGGCAGCCATTGCCGGTATCCGTGCCAATGGCAAGTACAAGGAAGTGCAGGACAAGTACTTCAGCTTTGACGTCTACGGCGACTGATTTCCGCAATCAAGTCGCTTATCTGTGACAGTGGCGCAAACAGGCTATAGCGTGCTTGTGCCACTTTTTCGTTGTGCTCCTCGGCGCCGCCCGGCGCCTGTATGAGGTACTAGAGCATGCTTGACGGCTACGGCTCGACCATTCTCGAAGGCGCCTGGCTCACCCTGCTGCTGGCCCTGTCGTCCGTTACGGTTGCCATCTTTCTCGGCTTGCTCGGTGCGGCGTTCCGTCTGTCGCCGATCCGGTGGTTGGCGATGCTGGGTGAAACCTACGCCACCGTGATTCGCGGCATTCCCGATCTGGTGCTGATCCTGCTGATTTTCTATGGCGGTCAGGACCTGGTGAATCGGGTGGCGCCGTTGCTGGGTTTCAATGAATACATCGATATTAATCCGTTTATCGCCGGTGTATTCACCATGGGCTTCATCTTCGGCGCCTACCTCTCGGAGACCTTTCGCGGCGCCTTCATGGCGATCCCCAAAGGTCAGAGCGAGGCGGGCGCCGCCTACGGCATGAGCGGGATCAAGGTGTTCTTCCGCATCCTGGTGCCGCAGATGATCCGTTTCGCCATCCCGGGCTTCACCAACAACTGGCTGGTGCTGACCAAGGCCACCGCGTTGATTTCGGTGGTGGGGCTGCAGGACATGATGTTCAAGGCGAAAAGCGCGGCCGATGCCACGCGTGAGCCGTTCACCTTTTACCTGGCGGTTGGCGCCCTCTATCTGGTGCTGACCAGCGTGTCCCTGCTGGTGCTGCGCTATGTGGAAAAGCGCTACTCGGTCGGCACCAAAGCCGCCGATCTGTGAGCATGGGAGCGAACGCATGATCTTCGACTACAACGTGATCTGGGAAAACCTGCCGCTGTACTTCAGCGGCGTACTGGTGACCCTGCAGCTTCTCCTGATTTCCCTGGCATTCGGCTTGGCGCTGGCGATACCGCTGGGGTTGATGCGGGTGTCCAAGTCACCGCTGCTGAACTTTCCGGCCTGGCTCTATACCTATGTGATCCGCGGCACGCCAATGCTGGTGCAGCTGTTCCTGATCTACTACGGCCTGGCCCAGTTCGAGGCGGTGCGTGAGAGTTTCCTCTGGCCGTATTTTTCCAGTGCGACCTTCTGCGCCTGCCTGGCGTTTGGCATCAACACCAGTGCCTACAGCGCAGAGATTCTCGCCGGCAGTCTGAAGTCGACCCCGCATGGCGAAATCGAGGCGGCCAAAGCCATGGGCATGTCGCGGGCCAAGCTGTACCGGCGAATTCTCCTGCCGTCGGCGCTGCGCCGGGCACTGCCGCAGTACAGCAACGAAGTGATCATGATGCTGCACACCACCAGCCTGGCGTCGATCGTCACCCTGATCGACATCACTGGCGCGGCACGCACCGTCAGTTCGCAGCACTACCTGCCGTTCGAGGCGTTTATCACCGCCGGGGTGTTCTACCTGTGCCTGACCTTCGTCCTGGTGCGCCTGTTCAAACATGCTGAACGCCGCTGGCTGGCCTATCTGGCGCCACGCAAGGCCTGAGGAACTGAACATGCAACGGATCGATCATGTGTTGCCCTGGAACTGCCCCGGCACGGAACGGCGTTTAAGCGTGTTCCGCTTTGGCAACGGCCCGTGCAAGGCCTATATCCAGGCCGCGCTGCATGCCGATGAGATGCCGGGCATGCGGGTCGCCGTGGAACTCAAGCGGCGCCTGCGCGAACTCGAAGCCCAAGGCCGCCTGACCGGCGTCATCGAACTGGTGCCGGTGGCCAATCCCATCGGCTTGGGTCAGTTGTTTCAGGCGACCCAGCAGGGGCGTTTCGAATTCGCCAGCGGCAAGAATTTCAACCGTGACTTCTTTGCCTTGACCGAGGCTATTGCCCCGGCACTCGACGGCTGCCTGGGCGCGGATGGCCCGGCCAATGTGCGCTTGATCCGCGCGGCGATGCAGGCCGCCCTGGATGTGCTGCCTGCGCCAACTTCCGAGTTGCAGGCCTTGCAGCGCTTGTTGCTCAAGCACGCCTGCGATGCCGATGTGGTGCTGGATCTGCACTGCGACTTCGAGGCGGTGGTGCATCTCTACACGCTGCCGCAGCAGTGGACGCAGTTGCGCTCGCTGGCCGCCCGTCTGCAGGCCGGCGCGGTGCTGGTGACCGAGGATGGCGGTGGCAGTTCGTTCGACGAATCCTGCTCGCTGCCCTGGTTGCGCCTGGGTCTGCAGTTCCCCGCGGCAACCATTCCGCTGGCTTGCCTGGCGGCCACGGTCGAGCTGGGTGGCATGGCCGATACCGGCAAGAAGCAGGCCGCAGCCAGTGCCGAGAGTATTCTGGCGTTTCTCGCCGAGCAGGGCCTGATCGCCGGCGATTGGCCGGCCGCCCCTGTGGACTGCTGCGAGGCCACGCCTTTCGAGGGTGCCGAATATGCCTGCGCGCCGCATGCCGGAGTGGTGAGTTTTCTGCAACCGGTGGGGGCGCGGGTCAAGGCCGGCGATCCGCTGTTCGAGGTGATCGATCCGCTCAGCGATCGCCACAGCACCGTCTGCGCCTCCACCGACGGTGTGCTTTACGTTCGTGAACGGATGCGCTTTGCCCAACCCGGTCTATGGTTGGCCAAGGTCGCCGGTCGTACCCCTATTCGCCAGGGTCGCTTGCTCAGCGACTGATTCAAGAGAGTGGAAACCATGTACAAACTCGAAGTTCAGGATCTGCACAAGCGCTACGGCAGTCACGAAGTACTCAAGGGCGTGTCCCTGGCGGCCAAGGCCGGTGACGTGATCAGCATCATCGGCTCCAGCGGCTCGGGCAAGAGTACCTTCCTGCGTTGCATCAACCTGCTCGAGCAGCCCCACGGTGGCAAGATTCTGCTCAACGGCGAAGAGCTGAAGCTGGTAGCCAACAAGGAGGGCGCGCTCAAGGCCGCCGATCCCAAGCAGTTGCAGCGCATGCGTTCGCGGCTGGCCATGGTGTTCCAGCATTTCAATCTGTGGTCGCACATGAGCGCCCTGGAAAACGTCATGGAAGCGCCGGTGCATGTCCTCGGTATCGCCAAGGCCGAAGCCCGGGAAAAAGCCGAGCATTACCTGAACAAGGTCGGTGTGGCCCATCGCAAGGATGCCTACCCGGCGCACATGTCCGGCGGTGAGCAGCAGCGCGTGGCGATCGCCCGTGCCCTGGCCATGGAGCCGGAAGTGATGCTGTTCGACGAACCGACCTCGGCCCTCGATCCCGAGCTGGTCGGCGAGGTGCTCAAGGTCATGCAGGATCTGGCTCAGGAAGGTCGCACCATGGTGGTGGTGACGCACGAAATGGGCTTTGCTCGCGAAGTGTCCAACCAGTTGGTATTCCTCCACAAGGGGGTGGTCGAGGAGCGTGGCGACCCGCGCGAAGTGTTGGTCAATCCACAATCGGAACGCCTCCAGCAGTTCCTCTCTGGTAGCCTTAAGTGAGCGGCATACCCTTGTCCGCCAACAGAGCCTAAACTGCCCCCATGACTGCCCATCGAATCGGCTTCCTGCTTTGGCCCAACTGCAAACCCCTGACCTTGGCCCTGGCCGAGGAGGCCTTGCACGTTGCCCAGCGTGTCCACCCGGACGTGGTCTACGAACTGTCGTTCATTCACGCCGAGCCCCCGGCCGAAGGTGCCTGGCGTCTCCCGGGAGAAGCCTGGGTGGGCAAGCTGGACGGTTTGCATAAGCTCTTCCTGCTCGCCGACGAGCCGCCTGCACCCATGCCCCTGGCCTTGTCCAGCGCGCTCAAGCACCTGGTGCGTGCTGGTTGCGTGATCGGCGCGATATCCGCCGGGGTCTATCCACTGGCGCAACTGGGCCTGCTCGATGGTTACCGCGCCGCCGTGCACTGGCGCTGGCAGGACGATTTCAGCGAACGTTTCCCCAAGGTCATCGCCACCAGCCACCTGTTCGACTGGGATCGTGATCGCCTCAGCGCATGCGGCGGTCTGGCCGTGCTCGATTTGCTCCTGGCTTTGCTGGCCCGTGATCACGGCGCCGAGCTGGCTGGCGCGGTTTCGGAAGAGCTGGTGGTCGAGCGTATTCGCGAGGGCAGCGAGCGTCAGCGCATTCCGTTGCAGAACCGTTTGGGCTCCAGCCATCCCAAGCTGACCCAGGCGGTGCTGTTGATGGAGGCGAATATCGAAGAACCGCTGACCACCGACGAAATCGCCCAGCATGTCTGCGTGTCACGGCGCCAGTTGGAGCGCATTTTCAAGCAGTACCTGAATCGGGTGCCCAGCCAGTACTACCTGGAGCTGCGCCTGAACAAGGCACGCCAGCTGCTGATGCAGACCAGCAAGTCGATCATCCAGATCGGCCTGTCCTGTGGCTTCTCCTCCGGCCCGCACTTCTCCAGCGCCTACCGCAACTTCTTCGGCGCCACCCCGCGCGAAGACCGCAATCAGCGGCGCAGCAACAGCCCCTTCGAACTCACCTCGGCGCCGGTCGAGCGCGGTTAACCTGTCATCGTGGGCATAGGCGTGCGCCGGTGGCAGCTTGCTATGCGCTAGCGGCATGCCGTAACCCGGCATGGCTCCAGCGGAGCGGGCGCGGGGATGAGTGGTGAAGCCTGACGGCCATCTGGTCGTGTGACAGCCATTGTCCCCGTACCGTTGGCATCTGCCGACCCGGCCGGCGGTCAGTCCGCTTCGCCCTGATAGCAATTTGCTGTTTCGTTTGTTGTCCAATTCAGCAGGTCATCGCGAAGGAGTCCCCTCCATGAGGTTGCGCTTGTTGCTCCTGTTCATCCTGTTTTTGCCGCTCTCTGCCTGCACCGTATATTCAGGGGGGTACGGCGGTTATCGGCCGCCCTACGATCCACCCCCGTACGGCCAATGGCGCTGGGACCCGGAGCTGAGGGTCTACGTGAGCCTCGGCCACGCCCACCTCTACTTTGGCGAGCGCTACTACTACCGCTGGCGCGACGGCGGCTGGTACTGGTCCAGCCGCTATGACGGCCCCTGGCAAGTGCGTGACTATCGCCATGTTCCGCCTCGCTTGTACAAGAAATACCCCGCGCAAAAAGGCGCGCCGGGGTATGGAAATAACCGCGGCGACCGCTACCAGGGTCAAGGATATGATCGAAGAAAGGGCGATCCCCGTTACCGGGATCAGGACTGGGAGCGAGGACGAGGTGATCCCCGCTACCGGGATCAGGGTCGGGAGCGCAGGCAGGGCGATCCCCGCTACCGGGATCAGGGCCGGGAGCGAGGGCAGGTCGATCCCCGCTACCAGGGTCAGGGCCGGGAGCGAGGGCAGGGCGATTCCCGCTACCGGGATCAGGGTCGGGAGCGCAGGCAGGGCGATCCCCGCTACCAGGGTCAGGGCCGGGAGCGAGGGCAGGGTGATCCCCGTTACCAGGATCAGGGGCGGGAGCGAAGACAGGGCGATCCCCGCTACCAGGGGCAGGACCGCGAGCGAAGACAGGGCGATCCCCGTTACCGGGATCAGGGCCGGGAGCGAGGGCAGAGCAACAGCCAGCTGCAAGGCAAGGGCTCGATCAAGCGTGTTCCGCAAGGCCAGCCTGCGAACCAGGGTGGCAACAACAAGCGGGGTCAATGGCAGCAGCAAAACCAGGGCCAATAGCTGTATTGATACGAACGCAGGTGGCAGCCCGGGGGCTAACCCGGGCGACAGTTTCTGCGCGTCGGCCTCGGCGCAGTCAGCCAACTGATGCAGTGGCGCTTGCGGATTCGGCGCTTCGAACTCATGTTGCTGCCTGGTCAGGCGTTGCTGCCAAGGGCCGGCCAATGCGCGTCTGCGAACGCCGGGTCAAGCTTGCTCATGCGCCCGCACTGGATACAGCGCACTGCCGCAACGGTTGCAAAAGGCTGCGGCGCTGTCATGCCGATCTTTGTCACAGTGCGGGCAGCGATGATCGAGTTGGCCGTCGGCGCGCATCGCCGTTGCCAGTTCCGCGGTAAAGATCCCGGTGGGTACGGCGATGATCGAATAACCCGTGATCATCACCAGGGTCGACAGTGCCTGACCTAGCGGGGTTTTCGGCACTATGTCGCCAAAGCCCACGGTGGTCAGGGTGACCACCGCCCAGTAGATGCCTTTGGGGATGCTGCTGAAGCCATTTGCCGGGCCTTCGACCACGTACATCAGGGTGCCGAACACGGTTACCAGGGTGGCGATGGTGGCGAAGAACACGATGATCTTCTGCCGGCTACCGCGCAGCGCGGTGAGCAGGAAATTGGCCTGGCGCAGGTAGGGGCTCAGCTTGAGTACGCGGAACACCCGCAGCATGCGGATCACCCGGATGATCAGCAGGTACTGGGCGTCGGCGAAAAGCAGGGCGAGGATCGCCGGCAGAATCGCCAGCAGGTCGATTAAGCCGAAAAAGCTGAAGGCATAGCGCAGCGGCTTGGGCGAGCAGTACAGGCGCACGAGGTACTCGATGGCGAACAAGGCGGTAAAGCCCCATTCGAAGGCCTTCAGCCAGGCGCTATGTTGATCGTGAACGCTACTCACACTGTCGAGCATCACCACTACCAGGCTGGCCAGGATGGTCAGCAACAGCCAATTGTCGAAGCGTTGCCCGGCGGGGGTGTCGGTGTGGAAGATGATGATGTACAGGCGCTGGCGCCAGTTGTCTGAGCTACTCATGGTGGATTGTGTTTTCCCTTGCGACTCGGCTGGCAACGACTATGCCCGCCAGCCTAGGGAGTTCTACCGCTGCAATGCAAGCGCTCTGCGGTTGTGAGCGTATCGAGCGCCGCCACGCTTGTTTGGAGGCCGCCGCAGTAGGCGCGCGTTTTTCCACAAACTCTCAGTCGGGGCGCGCTGGCGTGCAGTCGACGGCGGCCTGGCGTAGCACTCGCTGGCTGGCCTGGATCAGCCAGCAGGCGAGGATGAATGGCAGGGTCAGCGGCGGCAGGCCGAGGGCACCGAAGCCCGGCTGCAGGAGCAGGGCAAGGCAGATTCCCAGCAGCGGCGCCCACGGCTGGCGATGCATCTGGTTCAAGGCGATGGCCGCCAACGTCGCGTTGTAGCCATAGAGGCCGGCGAGGGCGCTGTGCTGTTCCCAGCCCTGATACAGCGCCAGGCTCAAGCCAGCGGCGGAACCGAGCAGCGCCCAGAGCGCGGCGCGGCGGTCGGCCAGCAGCACACCGAGCCACAGGCACAGCCCGGCTAGGGGCTGGTCGAGGAAGATCACCTGGCCCAGGCCGCGCAGCAGTGCCTGCAGGGTGGCAAGCCAGTCGAGGCCATGCGCCGCGGTGAGCGGGTAGCCGTGCAACTGTAGGTGCAGTGGCTGCGCCAGCCACAGCAGTAGCCAGCTCAGGGCGACGAAGGGAAAGGTAAAGGCCGGCAGCCACTGACGTTCGCGCATGCCGCGCATCCAGGGCGCGAGAACCAGGCTGGACAGGCCTGCGCCGAGGATGATCAGCACTGGCAGCAGCGGCGACCAACTGAATTGCACGCTGATCAGCATTCCCAGGAGGATGCCGTTGTAGCCGTATAACCCCGCGTCGATGTCGGCCTGCGGGTAACCGCGGCGCCGCGCCGTGAGCATGCTGCAGCCGCCGCCGAGCAAGGCGCCGCCGAGCAGGTGCGGCGCACCGATGAGGATCGCCAGCACCACCAGCAGGCCGCAGCCGGCGTGACTAAGCAGGAAAATCTGGCTGAAGCCGTTGAGCAGCGCGCGCAAGCCATGTCGCGCACGGGGTGGCAGAGAGAGCTGGTGCATGCGGGTTCGGCCTGAATAAAAACCTGAATAAAAAAGCGGCGCCGATCAGGGCGCCTGGGAGTTTGCTGGCCGGTATGCAGCGGCGGCGTAGGGCGCTACTCGCTGCGGGCAGTACTACGTGGATTTGCGTCGCGGCGCAGATGAATGGCGGCTTGTCGCTCCGCTCCGAAGCCGCCCCACTTCCCAGCCGAACGCCGCCCGGATCGCCCTATGACTTCAATGCAGGGTTTCGATCCTCAGGCTGTTGGTGCTGCCGGGCTGGCCGAAGGGCTCGCCGGCGGTGATGACCAGGGTGTCGCCGCGCTGCGCCATGCCTTGGGCCTGGGCGATTTCCAGGGCGGTACTGGTGACTTCCTCGACCTTGTGCAGGCGCTCGTTGACCACCGAATAGATTCCCCAGGCCACCGTCAGGCGACGTGCGGTATTCAGGTTCGGCGTCAGGCTGAGGATCGCCGCCGTCGGTCGTTCGCGCGATGCGCGCAGGCTGCTGGCACCGGATTCGGTGTAATTGACCAGCGCGGCCACCGGCAGGATCGAACTGATCCTGCGGATCGCGCAGCTGATCGCATCGGAGGCGGTGGCTTCGGCCTGCGGCCGGCCGACGTCGAGCTGGGCCTGGAAGTCCGGGCCGCTTTCCACCTGACGAATGATCTTGCTCATCATCTGCACCGCTTCCAGCGGGTAGTCGCCGGAGGCGGTTTCCGCCGAGAGCATCACCGCGTCGGCGCCTTCGGCCACGGCGTTGGCCACGTCGGTGACTTCGGCGCGGGTCGGTGCCGGCGAGAAGCGCATGGACTCGAGCATCTGCGTGGCCACCACCACCGGTTTGCCGAGCTGGCGGCAGGTGCGGATGATGTCCTTCTGGATGCGCGGCACGTTCTCCGCCGGCACTTCTACGCCCAGGTCGCCACGGGCGACCATGATCGCGTCACACAGGCGGGCGATTTCCTCCAGATGGATCACGGCCGAGGGTTTCTCGATCTTGGCCATCAGGAAGGCTTGGTCGCCAATCAGTTCGCGCGCTTCGATGATGTCTTCCGGGCGTTGGACGAACGACAGAGCCACCCAGTCCACCCCTAACGCCAGGCCGAATGCCAGGTCGCGGCGGTCCTTCTCGGTCAGCGGCGACAGCTGCAGAACGGCCTCCGGCACGTTGACGCCCTTGCGGTCGGACAGTTCGCCGCCGGCAATCACTTCGGTGATCACCGCGTCGGCTTCCTTGGCGGACACCCGTAGGCGCAGGCGACCGTCGTCGAGCAGCAGGCTCATGCCCGGTTGCAGGGCTTCGATGATTTCCGGGTGCGGCAGGTTGACCCGCTGGGCGTTGCCCGGGGTGCTGTCCAGGTCCAGGCGCAATGTCTGCCCGCGTTGCAGGTTGACCTTGCCATCCTCGAAGCGGCCGACGCGCAGCTTCGGCCCTTGCAGGTCCATGAGGATGCCGATCGGGGTGTTCAGCTGCTGTTCGACTTCGCGCACCCAGTCGTAGCGCTGGGCGTGGTCGGCGTGTTCGCCATGGCTGAAGTTGAGGCGGAACAGGTTGACCCCGGCTTCGACCAACTGGCGAATGTCATCGATGGTTTTGATCGCAGGGCCGAGGGTGGCGAGTATCTTTACTTTTTTATTCGGGATCATTATTGCTTGCTCTCGAGAATCAGAATGGCGCGAAAATCGTTGACGTTGGTGCGGGTCGGTCCGGTGACGATCAGCGCGTCGAGGGCGGCGAAGTAGCCATAGCCGTTGTTGTTGTCCAGCTCGTCGCTGCTACTCAGGCCCAATGCGGTCGCACGCGCGTAACTATCAGGGGTCATCAGGGCGCCGGCGTTGTCTTCCGAACCGTCGATGCCGTCGGTGTCGCCGGCCAGGGCGTAGACCCCGGGCAGGCCCTTGAGGCTGTCGGTCAGGCTGAGGAGGAACTCGGCGTTGCGTCCACCGCGGCCATTGCCTCGCACCGTCACGGTGGTCTCGCCGCCGGAGAGAATCACACAGGGCGCCTGGATCGGCTGACCGTGCAGCAGCACCTGCCTGGCGATGCCGGCATGCACCTTGGCCACCTCACGCGACTCACCCTCCAGGTCGCCGAGGATCAGCGTGGCAAAACCGGCGGCCTCGGCCCTGGCGGCAGCAGCGTCGAGTGATTGCTGCGGCGCGGCGATCAGCTGAAAGTGGCTGCGCGCGAGGCAGGGATCGCCCGGCTTGACCGTTTCCGAGCGCGGATCCTGCAGCCAGGCGCTGACCGTGCTCGGGATCTCGATGGCGTAGCGGCCGAGAATCGCCAAGGCCTGGGCCGAGGTGGTGGGGTCGGCCACGGTCGGGCCGGAGGCGATCACCGTGGGCTCATCGCCCGGTACGTCGGAAATCGCGTAGGTATAGACGCTGGCCGGCCAGCAGGCCTTGGCCAGGCGGCCGCCCTTGATCGCCGAGAGGTGTTTGCGCACGCAGTTCATCTCGCCGATCGAGGCGCCTGACTTGAGCAGCGCCTTGTTGATCGCCTGTTTGTCCTTGAGGGTGATGCCATCGGCCGGCAGGGCGAGCAGGGAAGAACCGCCACCGGAGAGCAGGAAGATCACCCGGTCACTTTCCGTCAGGTCGCTGACCAGCTCCAGCACGCGGCGGGCCACCCGTTCTCCGGCGTCGTCCGGCACCGGGTGGGCGGCTTCCACCACCTCGATGCGGCTGCAATTGGCGCCGTGCTCGTAGCGGGTCACCACCAGGCCGGAGACTTCGCCCTGCCATTCGCGCTCGATCACTTCGGCCATGGCCGCAGCGGCCTTGCCGGCGCCGATGACGATGACCCGGCCAGTGCGGTCGGCCGGCAGGCAGTCGGCCAGAACCTGGCGCGGGTGGGCGGCGTCGATGGCGCTGGCGAACAGCTCGCGCAACAGGCTTTGCGGATCGATGGGCATGACAGGCTCTCTTGTAATCGCGGATTCAATTTCGATTCTAGTGCGCAGCGTCCGCGAGCGGGCGCTGCGCACTAGAATCGACCCACCCGGCAGTCAGGCCGTGACACCGCCTGCCGGACAGATCGAAAGGGGCAGCGGCTGACTGCTCCAACCTATCTTGGCTCAGTCAGCCGCTGTGTTGCTCGTTGCCCGCAGGCCGGGTTAGGTGTGGCTTAAACCGGTCTGCGCGGCCGTGCTCAGTCCTTGCGGATCGAAAAGTTGGCCATGTGCTCCAACCCTTTGATCAGCGCCGAATGGTCCCAATTGCTGCCGCCGATGGCGGCGCAGGTGCTGAACACCTGCTGGGCATTGGCGGTGTTGGGCAGGTTGAGGCCCAGCTCACGGGCGCCGGCCAGGGCCAGGTTGAGGTCCTTCTGGTGCAGGCTGATGCGGAAGCCCGGATCGAAGGTGCCCTTGATCATACGCTCGCCGTGCACTTCGAGGATCTTCGAACCGGCGAAACCACCCATCAGCGCTTCGCGCACCTTGGCCGGGTCGGCACCGTTCCTGGCGGCGAACAGCAGGGCTTCGGCGACGGCCTGGATGTTCAGGGCGACGATGATCTGGTTGGCTACCTTGGCGGTCTGACCGTCACCATTGCCGCCGACGCGCGTGATGTTCTTGCCCATCGCCTGGAACAGGGGCAGGGCGCGCTCGAAGGCTTGTTCACTGCCGCCGACCATGATGCTCAGCGTGGCCGCTTTAGCGCCGACTTCACCGCCGGAAACCGGTGCATCGAGGTAGTCAGCGCCAGTCGCTTTGATCTTGTCGGCGAAGGTTTTGGTCGCGCTCGGCGAGATCGAGCTCATGTCGATCACGATTTTGTTCGGGCCGACGCCTTCGGCGACGCCTGCGTTGCGAAACAGCACGTCTTCAACGTGGGGGGTGTCCGGCACCATGACGATGATGAACTCGGCTTCCTGCGCGACTTCTTTCGGGTTGGCCAGGGCGATTGCGCCTGCCGCTAACAAGTCAGCTGGCGCTGGGTCGTGGTGAGTCGAGAGGAACAGTTGGTGACCTGCTTTCTGCAGGTTTTCAGCCATGGGCTTGCCCATGATGCCGGTACCGATAAATCCGATTTTAGCCATGAGAGTGCTCCTTAAATCGCGTTGTGCGCTTTCATCCAGCCGAGGCCGGCAGCGGTGGTGGTGGCTGGCTTGTATTCACAGCCGATCCAGCCCTGGTAGCCGATGCGGTCCAGGTGCTCGAAGAGGAAGCGGTAGTTGATCTCGCCAGTGCCCGGCTCGTTGCGGCCCGGGTTGTCGGCCAACTGCACATGGTTGATGGCGGCTAGGTTGGCCTCGACGGTACGCGCCAGGTCACCTTCCATGATCTGCATGTGGTAGATGTCGTACTGCAGGTACAGGTTGCTGCTACCGACTTGTTCGCGAATGGCCAGCGCCTGTTTGGTGTTGTTCAGGTAGAAGCCGGGGATATCGCGGGTGTTGATGGCTTCCATGACCAGCTTGATGCCGGCGGCCTGGAGTTTTTCGGCGGCAAACTTGAGGTTGTCGACGAAGCACTGCTCGACGGTCGCGCAGTCATACCCTGACGGGCGAATGCCGGCCAGGCAGTTGATCTGGCTGTTGCCCAGCACCTGGGCGTAGGCGATGGCCTGGTCGACACCGGCACGGAATTCCTCGACCCGATCCGGGTGGCAGGCGATACCGCGCTCGCCCTTGCTCCAGTCGCCGGCCGGCAGGTTGAACAGCACCTGGGTCAGGCCATTGGCATCCAGGCGGGCCTTGATCGCCTCGGCTGGGAAATCGTAGGGGAACAGGTACTCGACACCGCTGAAGCCGGCAGCGGCGGCAGCGTCAAAACGATCCAGGAAGTCCACTTCGGTGAACAGCATGGACAGGTTGGCAGCAAAACGGGGCATGTGATGCTCCTTATTCTGGTAGCCCGGATGCAATCCGGGCTACGGGTTAACGGACAAATCAGTCCAGCGGCATGATGCTGGTGGGTGCATCTTCGCGGGTGGTGGCCAGTGCCTCGAACTCGTTGATCGCGTCGATTTCGGTGCCCATGGCGATGTTGGTCACCCGCTCGAGAATGATCTCGATCACCACCGGTACCTGGTACTGGGCCATCCAGGCTTCGGCCTGCTCGATGGCCGGGCGCAGTTCGGCCTGGCTTCGTACGCGGATCGCCTTGCAGCCCAGGCCCTCGACCACGGCAATGTGATCGACCCCATAACCCGCGACCTCTTCGGAGTTGATGTTGTCGAAGGCCAGTTGCACGCAGTAGTCCATGTCGAAACCGCGCTGGCTCTGGCGGATCAGGCCGAGGTAGGCGTTGTTCACGAGGATGTGCAGGTAGGGCAGTTTGAATTGCGCGCCCACCGCCAGTTCCTCGATCATGAACTGGAAGTCGTAGTCGCCGGACAACGCCACGATCTTGCGCTGCGGGTCAGCTACACGCACCCCCAGTGCTGCCGGAATGGTCCAGCCCAGTGGGCCGGCCTGGCCGCAGTTGATCCAGTGACGCGGCTTGTAGACGTGAAGGAACTGCGCGCCGGCGATCTGTGACAGGCCGATGGTGCTGACGTAGCAGGCATCCTTGCCGAACGCGTTGTTCATGCACTGGTAGACGCGCTGCGGCTTCATCGGCACGTCTTCGAAGTTGGTCTTGCGCAGCATCGTGCTCTTGCGCTCCTGGCAGTCGGCAGCCCAATGGCTGCGGTCTTTCAGGCGACCGGCAGCCTTCCACTCGCTGGCCACCTGGACGAACATGGCCAGGGCGGCACCGGCATCGGAAACGATGCCAAAGTCCGGCGAGAAGACCCTGCCGATCTGGGTTGGCTCGATATCGACGTGAACAAAGGTGCGGTCTTTTGTATACACCTCAACCGATCCGGTGTGCCGGTTGGCCCAGCGGTTACCCACCCCGAGGACGAAGTCCGAGGCCAGCATGGTGGCGTTGCCGTAGCGGTGGCTGGTCTGCAAGCCGACCATGCCGGCCATCAACGGGTGATCGTCGGGGATGCAGCCCCAGCCCATCAGGGTCGGGATCACTGGTACGCCGACCAGTTCGGCGAACTGCAGCAGCAGCGCTTCGGCACCAGCGTTGTAGATGCCGCCACCGGCGACGATCAACGGCCGTTCGGCATCGTTGAGCATGTGCAGGGCTTTCTCGATCTGCGCACGGCTGGCCGCTGGCTTGTACGGCTGCAGCGGTTGATAGGTGTCGACGTCGAATTCGATTTCGCCCATTTGCACGTCGAACGGCAGGTCGATCAATACCGGCCCCGGGCGGCCCGAGCGCATTACATGGAAGGCTTGCTGGAACACCCGCGGCACCAGCGCCGGTTCACGTACTGTGACCGCCCACTTGGTGACCGGCTTGGCGATCGACTCGATGTCGACTGCCTGGAAATCCTCCTTGTACAGACGCGCACGGGGTGCCTGACCGGTGATGCACAGGATCGGAATGGAGTCGGCAGAGGCCGAGTACAGGCCGGTGATCATGTCAGTGCCGGCCGGGCCGGAGGTACCGATGCACACACCGATATTGCCGGCCTTGGCACGGGTATAACCTTCGGCCATGTGCGAGGCACCCTCGACGTGGCGGGCGAGGATGTGACGAATGCTACCGTCCGCCTTCAAGGCCGAATACATCGGATTGATGGCCGCACCCGGCACGCCGAAGACGACGTCTATGCCCTCCTTACGCATTACTGCCACTGCTGCATCGATTGCTCTCATACGCGCCATGAAAAATCCCTCCAGGCTTTAGTCGATATTTTTTCTACATGCCTAAAGCATGAAGCCAAGGTGTATATGGGGTAAATTGCAGGAATCTGCATTTCTGTCAGTACCAGGAGTATCGAATGGATCGTTATACGGCTTTGCACAGTTTCGTTCTGGTGGCCGATCACGGCACCTTCGCCGCCGCCGCTCTGGTCGAAGGGGTGACCCCGGTGGTGATGGGCCGGCGACTCGACATGCTCGAGCACCACCTGGGGGTCAAGCTGATGCATCGCTCGACCCGTGGCCTGTCGCTGACCGATCTGGGCGAGCAATACCTGGAGCGTGCCCGCGGTTTGCTGCGCGATTTCGCCGAGGCCGACGCCAGCATCACCCATGGCGGCCATTCGGTGAGCGGGCACCTGGTCGTATCGGCGCCTGCGGCGTTCGGCCGTCGGCATATCGCGCCCCATGCCCCGGCGTTCCAGGCGCGTTATCCGGAGCTGAACCTGTCGTTCAACCTGACCGATAGCGTGGTCGACCTGGTACGTCAGGGCTACGACATGGGCATTCGTATCGGCGAGGTGACCGACCCCAACTACGTGGCGGTCAAGCTGTTCCCCAATCGCCGGGTGGTCTGCGGTTCGCCGGGCTATTTTCAGCGCCATCCTGCGCCCCAGGTCCTCGAGGATCTGGCCCAGCACAACTGCCTGGCGTTCAACCTGCAGGGTGGCCAGCAGCGTGGCTGGACCTTTCTGCGCGATGGCAAACAGGTGGCGGTCAAGGTTTCCGGCAATCTCGATTGCAATGATGGCGAACTCCTTTACGACTGGGTCAAACAGGGCCTGGGCATCGGCTGGCGCTCGACATGGGAGATCCAGGCGGAACTCAAGCGTGGGCAGCTGGTGACGGTGCTCGATGAGTTCGCCGTGCCGGCCTACGACATCCAGGCGGTCTATCCGCAGCAGCGCTATTTGCCCGCCAAGGTGCGATTTTTCATCGACTACCTGAAAGCGATCTACAGCACTCCGGGATATTGGGAAGGATGAATGAGGCCATGAATGTATACAATAAACAATTTAAATGTACTAAAAAGAATATTTATTGTGTACTGTTTTCGTGTTTGGCTTGTCCGGCCTGCCCGCTCCGGGTTATGACGTCGCGCGTGTAGGCCCTGTTTCCATCCATTTCTCGAGGAGGGCTCCCGATATGAGCGTTTTGAACCTGCACACCGCGACCACCATCAGCAACCACGCGCTGGTGCTTGGCCGGAAGCTGTCCGCTGCGCCCTTGACCGTTGCCGTGCTGGATGCCGGTGGCCACTTGATCAGCCTGCAGCGCGAAGATGGCGCCAGCCCGCTGCGCCCGCAGATAGCCATCGGCAAGGCGTGGGGCGCCGTCGCGCTGGGCAAGGGCTCGCGTGCCATCGCCGCAGACGCGCAGCAGCGCCCGGCCTTCATCGGTGCGCTGAATAACCTGGCCGACGGCAAGCTGGTACCCGCACCGGGTGGTGTCTTGATCCGTGACGAGCAGGGCGAAGTGATCGGCGCCATCGGTATCACCGGCGATACTTCGGATATCGACGAGCAGTGCGCGATCGGTGCGGTGCAGGCGGTGGGGCTCAAGGCCGATGCGGGGGCGGCGTAGGTCGATCCGGGCGGCGCTGCGCGAGGCGACAGACCGCTAACTTTTTGCGTCGCGCTGAGCAGCCATGGGGCACTGCCTGCGGCGAGTGGCCCCCTGCGGATTGCCTGTGCTTCAGATCGGGCGGCCAGTGCGCAGTGGCTGCCGATCTGTGCGGCTCCTAGGCGCGGGTGACCTGCTCGGAGGCGCTGGGTTGGTTTACGTCGATCTCGCAGCCCTTGATCACCAGGCGGATGATGGTCTGGGCGGCGGCTTCGTAATCGGCGTCATCCAGGCTCGCCTTGCCGGTGACGGTGGCGATCTGCCAATCGAAATCGGCATAGGTCTGGGTCGCGGCCCAGATGCTGAACATCAGGTGATGCGGATCGACCTTGGCCATCAGGCCCTGGTCGATCCAGCGCTGGATGCAGGAGATGTTGTGCTGGGCCTGGGCGTTGAGCTGCTCGGCCTGTTCGGCGGACAAATGCGGCGCGCCATGCATGATCTCGCTGGCGAATACCTTGGAGGCGGAAGGCAGCTCGCGGGAAATGCGGATCTTCGAGCGGATATAGGCCGTCAGCACTTCAGCCGGTTTGCCGGGCTGATTGAACGGCGCCGACGCCTCCAGCAGCGGTTCGATAATGCTTTCCAGCACCTCGCGGTAGAGGTTCTCTTTCGACTTGAAGTAGTAATAGACGTTGGGCTTGGGCACACCGGCCTTGGCGGCGATATCGCTGGTCTTGCTGGCGGCAAAACCCTGGTCGGCGAACTCTTCACTGGCTGCGCGCAAAATCAGCTCTCTGTTGCGCTCGCGAATACTGGTCATAAGCCCCTGTGCTTCCATGGGCCGCCCGGCGCTGGGCGGCAGTCGGGCATGGTAGCACCGGCGTTGTAGGTGGCTCAAGCTGACCCTGAAGTCAGATTATTGTGTACAAAAATATGCTTTTCTGTTTTTATTTGCCTACCAAATTTCATAACAAGAATGTCTCGGCTCCTTGTGTACAGGAGACTCGCCTTGGATCACACGCAACTGCTCGACCCTTTCGGTCGACGCATCACCTACCTGCGATTGTCGGTTACCGACCGCTGTGACTTGCGCTGCACCTACTGCATGAGCGAGGACATGGTCTTCGCCCCGCGCGCGCAGATTCTCAGCCTGGAAGAACTCTACGCCGTGGCCGATGCCTTTATCGGCCTGGGGGTCAAACGCATCCGCATCACCGGTGGCGAGCCGCTGGTGCGCAAGAATCTTTTGAGCCTGCTGGCGCGCCTGGGCCAGCGCCCGGAGCTGGACGACCTGGCCATCACCAGCAACGGCTCGCAACTGGCCGAGCTGGCGCCGCAACTGCGCGCCGCGGGTGTCGCGCGGCTGAATATCAGCCTGGATTCCCTGCGGCGCGAGCGTTTCGCGGCGTTCACTCGGCGCGATAAGCTCGAGCAGGTGCTGGCCGGTATCGAAGTGGCGCGGACGGCGGGTTTTCGCAAGATCAAATTGAACTGCGTGGTGCAGAAGGGCCACAACGACGACGAGGTACTCGATCTGGTGGAGTACGCCATGGCGCGCGCCCTGGACATCAGCTTTATCGAGGAGATGCCGCTGGGCAGCGTCTCCAGTCACCAGCGCCAGGACACCTTCTGTTCCAGTGACGAGGTACGTGCGCGCATCGAACAGCGCCATGGGCTGATACGCATCAGCAAGCAGACCGGCGGGCCATCGCGCTACTGGCAAGTCGTCGGCAGCGATACCCAGATTGGTTTCATCTCGCCCCACAGCCACAACTTCTGCGGCGACTGCAACCGGGTGCGGGTCACGGCCGAAGGCAAGCTGGTGCTGTGCCTTGGCCATGACCATGCGCTTGATCTCAAGGCGCTGATTCGCCGTCATCCAGGTGACGGCCTGCGTCTGCGCGAGGCCTTGCTGGAGGCCCTGCAACTCAAGCCCGAACGCCATCACTTTGCGGCCGATGCGCAGGTGCAGGTGCTGCGTTTCATGAGCATGACCGGCGGCTGAGTTCCTCGATAGCCGCCACCCGCTGCCCCATAGAACCTGTTAGACCCACTCAACAATAACCTGGAGGGTTGCTGTGAAGCCTATTCGCGTCTGCAGTTTGTTCGCCGTGCTGTTCTGCACTGCTCCTCATGCCGAAAGTTACGTCATCGGCGTCGAGGACATGGCCTTCGCGCCGCATTACAGTATCGACAGTCAGGGTCAGTATCAGGGCTTTGCCCGCGAGCTGTTCGATCTGTTCGCCCTGCACAGTGGGGTGCAGCTGAGCTACAAGCCGTTGCCGGTGAAGCGCTTGTTGTCGGCCCTGTTGCAAGGCGAGGTGGATTTCAAATACCCGGACAGCAGCAACTGGGCGCAGACACAGAAGGCCGGCAAGGACCTGCATTACAGTCAGGCGATAGTCGCCTATGTCGACGGCGTGCTGGTTGCGCCAAAACGCCAGGGACAGCCAGTGGAGCATCTCAAGCGCCTGGGCATGGTTAACGGCTGGACGCCCTGGGGTTATCAGACGCGTATCGACGCCCAGCAGATCCAGCTGACCTATAGCGAGGATTTGCGCCGGATGATCCAGCAGACGCTGAAGAAGGACACCGACGGCGCCTACTTCAATGTGGTGGTGGCGACCCACTACCTCGACAACATCCGCGCTCGTCCCGGCGCCTTGGTGTTCGATCCCGCGTTGCCCAACACCCGCGGCACTTTCCACCTCTCCACAATCAAGCATCCCGAGGTTCTGCAGCAGTTCGATCGCTTCCTGCTCGAGCAGCAGGCCGAGGTGGCCGCACTGAAGGAAAAATACCAGGTGGAGGCCAACCTGGACTCGGAGTACATGGGCCTGGAGCAGTGGAAAGTCGATTTCCTCAAGCGCCAGAAGGCCAAGGCGGCGACCGAGTAGGGTACGCGCCGGTCGCTCCGCACGCGGGATCCGGCCGCGCTCTTCTATGCTTGAGGTGACGGGCGCGCATCGCCGTCGTCAGCAATCGAAGACCGTGGCCAGTTGCAGATTCTGCCAGGCAGCTGGTCATGGCCGGTTTCCGTGGCCTGTAGCGCGGGCAGCTACGACGGCCTCGACACAGCGCAGGAGGGCCTTCAGATGAGCGACCCAGCCTTGCAAGTCCAAATCGAGGCGGCCAGCGCCTACGAGGCATTCTTCGTCCCGGCCCTGTTCCAGGAATGGGCGCCGTGGGTGGTCGCCGCCGCCAATATCCAGGCGGGCCAGCGGGTGCTGGATGTCGCCTGTGGCACCGGTGTGCTGGCTCGGGCCGCGGCCGCCTGCGTCGGTCCTGACGGTGCGGTCGCCGGCCTGGACGCCAACCCCGGCATGCTCGCCGTGGCCGCACGCCTCGATCCGGCGATCGAGTGGCAACAGGGTCTGGCCGAAGCCCTGCCGTATCCCGACCAGCACTTCGATGCCGTGATCAGCCAGTTCGGCCTGATGTTCTTCAGCGACCCTGCACAAGCCCTGCGCGAAATGTTCAGGGTCTTGCACCCGGGCGGGCACCTGGCGGTCGCCGTGTGGGATTCGCTGGCGCATACCCCGGCCTATGCGGCGGAAGTCGCCGTGCTGGCACGCGTCGCCGGCGATGCGGCGGCCGATGCCCTGCGCGCGCCCTTCGTGCTCGGCGACACCCAGGTGCTGGAGGCGCTGTTTCGCGACGCCGGGATCGCCGCGCCGCATATCGTGAGCCACACCGGCACGGCGCGTTTTCCCGCCATCCGGGCCATGGTCGAGGCGGATGTCCGCGGCTGGTTGCCAGTGATGGGGGTGAATCTGGATGAGCCGACGATTGCCCGGGTGCTGACCGAGGCGGAGCAGGCGCTTGGCCGCTATGTCACAGCGGATGGCACTGTGCAGTTCGACTCGCCGGCGCATATCGTGCGGGCAACCAAGCCTAGGTAGGGTGGTGAGCGTGACGCATAAAAAAAGGGCAAGCATGCCAGGCATGCTTGCCCTTTACCTTCCCGCTGCCGCCTATCCGGCAGTGGTTCAGTTCGTTGCCATCAGAAGTGGTATTTGACCAGGGCCTGTACGGCGGTCTGATCGAAACCATCGGTGGAGCCGTCGATGGGCTTGATCCCGTATTTGTTGTGCCACATGTTCACTTCAGTGCCGACGTAGAGCTTGCGTTCCTTGCCGAACAGCGCCTTGCCCGCATCCCATTTGACCTGGATCGAGGAGCCGACCGATGTCTGGGTGCCGGCGTCCTTGGATGGCGAGCGCCAGTCGATGTAGCCGTCGACCACGAAGTCCTGCTCGCCGATGGCGAAGGGGTAGGCACCGGCCACGGTCAGCTGAGTGGCGTAGCCATTGCCCACGTCGCTGGCCTTGAAGTCATGGTCGAAGAAGATGTGGTTATTGATCTTGACCCGGTACAGGTTGGTCTTCAGGTAGGTGAAGCCGGGAGCGTCCCAGTCGAAGCCCAGGCCGTACAGGTAGTTCTCGGTACCCGGGCCGCCGTTGCCTTTCTCGTAAGTGAAGGCAGCCTTGACGTCCTTCAGCGGGCCGACGGACAGGTCCTGGCCGGTCAGCCAGCTGAGGCTGACCCGCGGCGAGAACTCCATATAGTAGAAGTCGCTCTTGTCCTTGACCTCGAGGTTGCCGTAGTTGCTGCCGCGGGCCTGCTCGTTGTCGGCATCGATGTAGTCGAGGAAGTAGAAGACATCACCCCAGGCCCAGCCGCTGGCGTGCTCGAAGGTGAAGGTGGTCTGCGAACGCTGTTCCCCACTGTTGAAGTTGAGGCGCTGGAAGTTGCTGCCGTAGAGGTAGCTCAGGCTGTTGTCTTGCCAGAACAGCAGGTCGCCAGCGAGGGCCTGTTGGCCACCGAACAGACCGGCAGAAAGCGCAATGCAGTGAGGCAGGTGCTTCAGTTTCATCGGGTTTTCCTTATTGTTTGGACTTACAAGGTTTCTCGACGCCCTGCGGCGAACCACAGGGCGGTGCTGGCATGACGAAGGGCGGTTCAGCTGGCCGGGTTGGCCGGACTGAAGCCGTCACTGAGAGTGCTCGACGGTTGGTCGGACTCGGCGTGCCGCGGGTCTTGCAGCACGCTGTGCAGATGGGCTTCGGGGTCGTAGTCATTCTCTTCCAGCGCTTGATGCTCTTCGGGCAGGAAGAAATTCAGCAGGATGGCGCTGAAGGCACCGATGGTGATCGGTGAGCCGAAGATGTTTTTCAGGTCGTCGGGCATCTGCGACAGCGCCTCTGGCACGGCAGCCACGCCCAGGCCAAGGCCGAGGGAGATGGCCACGATCAGCACGTTGCGGCGGTGCAGGCCGGCCTCGGTGAGGATTTTGATTCCGGCCACTGCGACGGTGCCGAACATGATCAGGGTGGCGCCGCCGAGCACCGGTTTGGGCATCAGCTGCAGCACCGCGCCGACCGCCGGGAACAGGCCGAGCAGGACCAGGAGGCCGGCAATGTAGAAGCCTACGTGGCGGCTGGCCACACCAGTCAGCTGGATCACCCCGTTGTTCTGGCTGAAGGTGGTCATCGGCAGGCTGTTGAACATGGCCGCGAGCGCCGAGTTGCAACCGTCGGCCAGCACCCCGGACTTGATTCGGCGCAGGTACAGGGGGCCGCTCACCGGCTGCTTGGAAATGATCGAGTTGGCGGTCAGGTCACCGGCGGTTTCCAGCGGGGTGATCAGGAAGATCACCGCAATCGGCACGAAGGCCACCCAGTCGAAGCTGAAACCGTACTTGAAGGGTACCGGTACGCTGACCAGGGGGACTTCGGCCATTTGCGAGAAATCCACCTGGCCGGTGTACCAGGCCACGCCGAAGCCCAGGGCCAGACCGGCGATCACCGCGCTGAGGCGTACCGACTGGGACTGGAAACGGTTGAATACAACGATGGTGGCCAGCACCAGGCCGCCGAGGGCCAGGTGATGCAGCGCGCCGAGGTCCGGGGCGCCGAAGCCGCCGGCGATGTCGGTCATCGCGACCTTGATCAGTGACAGGCCCATCAGACAGATGATGGTGCCAGTGACCACCGGGGTGATGACCCGGCGCAGCTTGTTGATGAACTGACTGAAGACGATTTCGACGAAGGCGGCGCAGAAGCACACGCCGAAGATGGTCGAGAGGATTTCCTCCTCGCTGCCGCCACGGCCCTTGACGATGAAGCCGGCGCTGAGGATCACGCTGAGAAAGCCGAAGCTGGTGCCCTGCAGGCACAGCAGGCCGGAACCTATGGGGCCGAAGCGCTTGGCCTGGACGAAGGTTCCGAGGCCGGAGACGAACAGCGCCATGCTCACAAGGTAGGGCACATGGGCGCCTAGGCCAAGCACGCCGCCGATGATCAGCGTCGGAGTGATGATGCCGACGAAGGCGGCCAGCACGTGTTGCAGGGCGGCGAAGAGCGCCGGGACAAAGGCCGGGCAATCATCGAGTTGATAGATCAGGTCGTTGCTACCCGCAGGCGGAGCTGGGGCGTGCGTAGTGCGAGTCGTGGTCATGTCAGAGCCTGCCAGTTGTTTTTATATGGTCATGGGCTTGCACGAGGCTTCACGGCGCCTCTGTCTGATCGACAGCTATAAGCTGTCTGTTCGGTCAGAATTTGCGACTATAGCAATTTGTTCGCAGGGGTAGAAACAATTTATTTTATTATTGTGTACAAGATTTGGTGCGGTGCGCAGCGGGTGTCATGGCAGGCAATCTGTTGCCGCTGCAGATGGCGTATTGCTCACGCCTGGGGGGGATCGATTTCGCGATTGCGCCCGGGTCGCAGGGCGACCCGGGTAGGGTCCGCTCGGCGCGCAGCGCCAGCCAGTCAGGCCTTGTGTCGCGCCCATCATCCCGGGTGCACTGCCTGCAGCGAGTGACCCCGGGGGGAATTATGTCGGGGCCCAGCTGAGCGTTTTTTTACAGCCGCTCAGTCACCCGCTCGGAGGCCACGGGCAACGTGCTCGGCGAGGCCGGTACCGGCCTCGCTCATGGTCAGGTAGGTGCGGTCGGCGCCAGCGGCCTGAATGCGCTGGGCCATGTCGTCATACATCGCGTGGGCGACGATCAGTCCCTTGAAGCCACGTTCGCGCAGCTTGTGGGTGGAGATGATCTTGGCTTCCTGGTCGTTCATGGCCAGGATCACCGCCTCGATCGCCGGCATCTCCAGGCTCTGCCAGAACATCTGATCTTCGGCGTCGGCGAATTGCACCTGGCGCCCGGCCCTGGCGCTCAATTCGATCATCCCGGGGTCGGAGTCCAGGCTGGACAGCCTGAAGCCCTTGTCCTTGAGGTGATCGTAGGCGGCGCGGCCTGTGCGGCCCATGCCGATGATCAGGATCTGCGCATCGCCCAGCGAAATCGGCTGCTCGTCGGGATGGCGGATGTTGCGTTCAAACGGGATCAGGCGCCTGGCCAGGCGCTCGTAGAGCGGGTGGACGAAGCGGTTCAGTTGCGCGGAAATGACGAAGGATAGGGCCACGCTGATGGCCAGGGGGGTGAGCCATTGTGGCAGCACCACACTGGCCACGATCAGGCCGAACTCGCTGTAGTTGGTCAGGCTGACGCTGCTGAGAAAGGCGCTGCGCGCGCGTAGCCGGAACATCAGGAACAGGCCGAAGAACAGCATGCCCTTGAGCGGTAGCAGTAGCGACATGACCACGGCGAAGATCATGCCATTGGTATCCGGCAGGCCACCGATGCCAATCTGCAGGAAGAAGCCAACCAGGAACACTTCCTTGATGCCCCACAGCGAATTGGACAGCTCGACGGCCCGCTTGTGTTTGGCCAGCAGGGCGCCAAACGCCAGGGCGCCGAGTTCGGAACTGAGCCCCAGCAACTCGAAGCCATAGCCACCGACGACCAGCGCCAGCAGCAGACCGAGCAGCACCATCAGTTCCTCATGACCGCTGGCATCGAGCAGGCGGTACAGCAGCGGACGCAGCAGGGGCAGGGCGAATACCAGCAGCGCCCAGGGTGATGGGGCGTCGCCGTTGGCCAGGCTCATCACCAGCAGGGCGATCAGGTCCTGGATGATCAGTACACCGATGGCTACCCGGCCGTGAAAGGCGCGCAGCTCGCGCCTGCCCTCCAGCACCTTCGCCGCCAGCACGGTACTGGAAAAGGACAGGGCGATGGCCAGCAGTAGGCCTTCCTGCCAGGGCAGGTCGAGGATCAGCAGGATGGCCGGCAGGAAAATCAGGCTCGAGATGGCGAAGTGCAGCAGCCCTCCGCCAATCACCTCGCGCCTGATCAGGTTGCTCGGCTTGAGCTTGAGACCGACGGTGAATAGCAGCAGGAGTACACCGAGGTGGGCTATATGCTCCAGCGCTGCACCATCGCCCGGGCCTATGCCGAGGGGCTCGCCGACAACCGCCAGGACGAAGCCGGCCGCCAGGTAGCCGATCAGTGGCGGCAGACCAATGGCGCGCACTGCCAGGCCCATGAAAAAGGCGAAGGCGATCCAGGTGGCTGCGATCATGGGCTGTCCTTATCGGCGTGAAGCATCGGGCTAGAGCTGGGCATTGTAACGGGCCAGCAGAAGGCCATGTCTAGCGCGGGGCCGTTTGGGTGCAAATAGATTCGCACAGGCATGTTGTGCCAGATAACAAAAAGCCCGCGCATAGGCGGGCTAAAAGAGCGAAGGACCGGCCGTGCCTGTCCTGTGCACTGTTTACTCGATCTGCGCGCCCTGGGCGATCCAGGCGCCGATCAGGTCACGTTCGTCCTGGGTCATCTGGGTGATGTTGCCCAGCGGCATGACCTGCGAGGCGACGGCCTGGGCCTGAATCTTCGCCGTCTGGGCCTTGATCTGCTGCGGGGTGTCGAGGATGAAACCCAGTGGCGCGGCGCTGAACATCGGGCTGCTCGGTTGCGCCGAGTGGCATACGCTACAACGTTCCTGGATCACCCTGTTGACCTCGGTAAAGGCAGTGCCTGCTCCGGCTGGGGCCGCTTCAGGCGAGGGGGCGAGCACTTCTTCTACCTTGGCGACGCTGACAGCGGGCGGGCTGGCTGGAGTAGCCACCGCGATGGTGTTGGTTGCCGGGCGCACCGGCGCGGTGACGTAAGCCAGGCAGATCATGCCCAGTGCTGCCACTGGCAGGGTCCAGGCGAACTTGTTGCTGTTGTGGCGGGTGTTGAAGTAGTGGCGAACCAGTACGGCCAGTGCTGCGATTCCCGCCAGGATCAGCCAGCTGTAGTCGCTGCCGTAAGTGCTCGGGAAGTGGTTGCTGATCATGATGAACAGCACCGGCAGGGTGAAGTAGTTGTTGTGCCGCGAACGCAGCAAGCCTTTGGCGGGCAGGGTTGGGTCGGGTGTGGTGTTGTCTTCGATCGCCTTAACCAGCGCGCGCTGCGCTGGCATGATGGTGAAGAACACGTTGCCGACCATGATGGTGCCGATTATCGCGCCGACATGGATGTAGGCCGCGCGACCGCTGAAGATCAGGTTGAAGCCAAAGGCCGCGGCGATCAGCAGCACGAATAGCACCGCACCGAGCAGTGCCGGACGCTTGCCTAGGACCGAATCACAGAGGAAGTGGTAAGCCACATAGCCCACAATCATCGAACCGAAGCCGATGGCGATGGCCATTGCCGGTGCCAGGTCGACGCCAGGCTTGACCAGATACAGGCTCGGGTTGAGGTAGTAGACCACCAGCATCAGGGCAATACCCGACAGCCAGGTGAAGTAGGCCTCCCATTTGAACCAATGCAGGTTGTCCGGCATTTTCGGCGGCGCCAGTTTGTACTTCTCCAGGTGGTAGATGCCGCCGCCGTGGATCGCCCAAAGATCACCGGCCAAACCGTCTTTCGGGTTGACCCGATTGAGGTTGTTTTCCAGCCAGACGAAATAGAAGGATGCGCCAATCCAGGCGATACCGGTAATCATGTGAATCCAGCGCACGCCCAGATTCAGCCACTCAGTCAAATGTGCTTCCACAGTCAGTACCTCATTCCCAATGCCGGCAGGCCGGCGCCAGGCTTCTCTTATTGGTGGGGAGCGAGCAGCAGTTGCTCATGCTCATCAAAGAAATGCTCATCGCAGTTGTTGCCGGAACCACTGCGATCAACCACCAGGAAGTCATCCCGCTTTTCGATCGTCAGCACCGGATGGTGCCAGACGCCGCGATGGTAATTGACGCCCTGCCTGCCGTTGCTGCGGAAGGCGCGGACAAACTCTGATTCAGGTACATCGCCAAGTGGCGCGACCACGATCAGAAAGGGGTGGCCGAGCAGCGGTATGAACGCCTGGCTGCCCAGCGGGTGACGCTCCAGCATACGCACGGTCAGCGGCATCTCCAGGGCTTCGGCACTGAAAATGCTGATGATCGCCTGATCCTCAGGCAGGGCTGTCTCGACCGTGGCCAGCCTGTGATAGCGGCGAGTGGAGCCGTTGTTGATCATGAAGAATTCGCTGCCCTCGGTTTCGATAACGTCACCAAAGGGGGCGAAGGCTTCTTTGCTCAAAGGCTCGATGATCAGTGTGCGCATGACGGTCTACTTATTCTTCAGCTTAGGGCGCCTCTGACGATTGCGGAGGCGCCCCAGCTATTGTTGATTGAGGCTGAGCTTACTTGCTCACTTTGCCGAACAGGCGCAGGCGGCTGATACCACCGTCCGGGAACACGTTCACCCGTACGTGAGTGATCGGGCCCAGTGTCTTGATCTGCTCGGTGAACTCGTGCTCGGCGTGCATCTCGAGCTTCTGGCTCGGCAGCAGGTCACGCCAGAACAGGCTCTGGGTTTCGATCTGGTTGTCGGTGCCGCCTTTGACGAACGCGCCCTGGATCGAGCAGCTGTCGGGGTAGTTGCCTTTGAAGTGCAGGGTATCGACGACAATGCGTTCGATTTCACCCGGATGGCCGAGGGCGATGATCACCCAGTCGTTGCCCGGGGTGCGCCGGCGGGCGGTTTCCCAGCCATCACCCATGTTGATGCCACGGCCCGGGTTGAGGATGTTGCTCATGCGGCCGAAGTGCTCGTCGGAGCAGGCCAGGGCGCGCCCGCCATTGAGGGCGGCAGCCAGGTCGATCTGCTCATTGTCGCCGACGTTGCTCCAGTCGCGGAACGGCACGCCGTAAACGCGCAGGCGGGCGACGCCGCCGTCCGGGTAGATGTTGAAACGCAGGTGGGTAAAAGTCTGGACGTTGTCGATTGCGTGGTAGTGGTGCTGGTTGCCTTGCAGCTCAACCGCGCCCAGTACTTCAGTCCACGCGGTGCTCTCGGTCGGGTCGCCTTCGGCGACGAAGCAGCCTTCCAGGGAAGCCGACGGCGGGAAGTTGCCGGTGAAGAAGCTGGTGTCGATATCGACACCTTTGATCGAGCCGGCCACGCCGAGGCGAATCACCGCGCTGTCGTAACCCTCGAAGCGCTTGCGCCGCGATTCCCAGCCATCCATCCACTTGCCGTTGTCATCGAACACGCCTTCCTTCCACACCGCCGGGGTCGGCTGGAACAAGCGGTTGACGTCGGCGAACCAGTCATCGGTAACCGAGATGGCCTGGGTGCCGAGGCGCGCGTCGGCCAGGTTGACGTATTTCTCGAAGGGTACGGCGTAAGCTTTCATGTCGTGTCTGCCTTAACAGTGAGGGCGGGGAGTGGCGGGCTAGAGCTGCTGCAAGCGAAACAGGGCGATCTTGTTGATCTCGGCCAGGGCGCAGGCGAATTCCTGTTCCGGAGCGTTGTGGATACGCTCCTCGAAGGCCGCGAGAATCTGGTGCCGGTTGCTGCCTTTCACCGCCATGATGAAGGGGAAGCCGAACTTGGCCTTATAGGCGTCGTTCAGTTGGGTGAAGCGGGCGAATTCTTCGGCGGTGCACTGCTGGATGCCGGCGCCGGCCTGTTCGGCGGTGCTCGATTCCGTCAGCTCGCCCTGGATGGCGGCCTTGCCCGCCAGGTCCGGGTGCGCACTGATCAGTGCCAGCTGCATCTCATGGCTGGCGCTGAGCAGCAGGTCGGCCATGCGCTGGTGCAGGCCGTCGACCTCGTCGATGCTCGCGTCCTGGCCCAGGTCATAGGCCTTCTCGGCCACCCAGGGCGAGTGTTCATAGATGTCGGCGAAGACCTTGACGAAGTCTTCGCGGCTGAGTCGGGATGGGGTCAGGGTTTGGAAACGGCTCATTTCGCACTCTCTTTGAAAGGATGGGTGGCGTGCCAGTGGCGGGCGATATCCACCCGGCGAGCGCACCAGACCTTCTCGTGGCCTTTGACGTACTCGATGAAGCGCGCCAGGGCGGCGATGCGTGCGGGGCGCCCGAGCAGGCGGCAGTGCATGCCGATCGACAGCATTTTCGGCGCGCCAGCCACGCCTTCGGCGTAGAGCACATCGAAGGCGTCTTTCAGGTACTGGTAGAAGTCGTCGCCGGTGTTGAAGCCCTGCGCTTGGGTGAAGCGCATGTCGTTGGTGTCCAGGGTGTAGGGGATTACCAGGTGCGGCTTGGCTGCGCTGCTGGCCGGATCCCAGTAGGGCAGGTCATCGTCATAGGTGTCGGAATCGTAGAGGAAGCCACCTTCCTCCATCACCAGGCGCCGGGTGTGTGGCCCGGTGCGGCCGGTATACCAGCCCAGCGGGCGCTCGCCGGTGATATCGGTGAGGATGCGGATGGCTTCGAGCATATGCTCGCGCTCTTCGGCCTCGCTCATGTACTGGTAGTCGATCCAGCGGTAGCCGTGGCTGCAGATCTCATGGCCGGCCGCGACCATGGCCTTGATCATGTCGGGGTGACGCTGGACGGCCATGGCCACGGCGAACACGGTCAACGGAATCGCGTGCTTGTCGAACAGCTTGAGCAGGCGCCACGCGCCAGCGCGGCTGCCGTATTCATACAGCGATTCCATACTCATGTTGCGTTCGCCCTGCAGCGGCTGGGCGGAGACCATCTCGGAGAGGAAGGACTCGGACTCCTGGTCGCCGTGCAGCACATTGCGCTCGCCGCCTTCCTCATAGTTGAGGACAAACGACAGGGCAATGCGCGCATCGCCAGGCCAGTGCGGGTGCGGCGGGTTGTTGGCGTAACCGATCAGGTCGCGTGGGTAGTCAGCGCTCACTGCAGTCTTCCTTCTTGGCGTGTTGCGGTCACTGCGTAGCCCGGGTGATGAGGGACGCGACCGTGATGGGGTAATTGTATACAAAATGAATATCACTTTGTAAATATAAAATCGGCGTTATTGCTAAATCAATTCTCGCCAGTGAATCTGTGTGGGCACTCGGGCCGTGCACCTGGCGCATGCGCTGATCTGCAGGGTTTGCAGGCATGGGCCTAACAGGTTGGGCGGCTTGTCGGAGTTATTGTCGGTGTGATTGTGTACAATAAATCAATAAAGTGTCTTGATTTATTCGGCGGCATGCTATGCTCCGCGCAGCTCAAGGCCGCTGGAGCCTGAGTCATTTGCCGAATTCAATATTCAATAACAGTAGAGGAGGTGCGGTGTCTGCGTGGCCATTGGCCGGCGTGGATGCCTGATAGCTATGGGACGATTGACCACACATGTTCTAGATGCCGCGCACGGCTGCCCCGGCAGCGCCATCACTGTTGAGTTGTATCGGGTCGAAGGCGCGCAGTTGCAGTTGCTCACCCGCGTGGTGACCAACCATGATGGCCGCTGCGATGCGCCTATTCTGCAGGGCGACGATTACCGCAGTGGTGTCTACCAGCTGCACTTCCATGCGGGCGACTATTACCGGGCTCGCGGGGTGCAGTTGCCCGATCCGGCATTTCTCGATGTAGTGGTGCTGCGCTTCGGGGTCGATGCCGGCCAGGAGCACTACCATGTCCCCCTGCTGATTTCCCCCTACAGCTATTCCACCTATCGCGGTAGCTGAGCACAACGGTAGGCGGCGGAAACCGCTCAGGCGCTACGCTGGCTGCTCGAGGCCAAAGGACCCGCGACCGCCACCGGTATCGAGCGGTGTCGAAAGGTGGGGTGGCGCTAGGTCATCGACCGAAGGCAGGTTCATGGCCGATTTCGCCGCAGCCATGGCCGCTGGGCAGACCCGAGCCGGCTCGCTTTGTCGACGCGAGTGGTTCGTCTTGTCGAGGTCGAAGGGCAGTCTGGCAGCGCCGTCGTGTTCGGCCACCGATGGTGCAGCCCCAGGCGTGATTTCGACGCGCCGCGACCCTGCGGATAGCTGAACCCGGTTCCGCTTGAGTCGGCGAGCTGCTCGCGGGCTACTCGATAAATGGCCCAGATGCTTAATCGAGATCAAAGAAAAGGTTAACGCGCGGCTGCAATATTCCCCTGGCAACGATCTCAGCATGATGGGCAAACGGCGCCGCTTCCTGCTGAATCAAGCAGTGACCCCGTCTGCGGCAACAGTGTGCATCCGTGCCACATGCGCCGCTGAACAGGGGCCGGGAGGAACCTATGACTGCCGACGCTCCACACGTGATCTGGTTCGAGGCCCTTGGGCGCAGCGACGTGTCGCGCGTCGGCGGCAAGAATGCCTCTCTCGGCGAGATGGTGAGCCATCTCGGTGCGGAGGGCGTCAGCGTGCCGCCCGGCTTTGCGACCACGGCCGACGCCTATTGGCGCTTCGTCGAGGCGAACCGGCTCAAGGACACGATCGAAGGGGCCCTGGACGACTTCAAGGCAGGCAAGGCGTCGCTCCAGGAGGCCGGCCAGGACATCCGGCGTGCCTTCCTGCGCGGCGACTGGCCGGACGCGACTGCCCAGCAGATCTGCCACGCCTATCGGCAGCTCTCCAGTCGGTCCGGCGCCGCCGACACGGACGTGGCAGTCCGTTCGAGCGCGACGGCCGAGGACCTGCCGGACGCGAGCTTCGCCGGCCAGCAGGAGAGCTTCCTCAATGTTCGCGGTGAAGCGGCACTGCTCGATGCCTGCCGGCGCTGCTACGCCTCGCTGTTCACCGACCGGGCGATCAGCTACCGCGAGGCCAAAGGTTTCGAGCACCTCAAGGTGGCGCTGTCGGTCGGCGTACAGAAGATGGTGCGCTCGGATCTCGGCGGTGCCGGGGTCATGTTCTCGATCGATACGGAGACCGGTTTCGACAAGGTCGTGGTCCTGGATGCCGCCTGGGGGCTGGGAGAAAATGTCGTGCAAGGGACGGTCGACCCGGACGAGTATCTGGTGTTCAAGCCGCTCCTCGGCGATACCGCACTCACGCCGATCATCGAAAAAAAGCTCGGCGGCAAGACGCTCAAAATGCTCTATGCGACCGGCGCCGAGCACGCCACGCGCAACGTGCCCACCTCGAAGGCGGAACGCGCGTCCTTCGTGCTGGGCGATCAGGAGATCCTCCAGCTCGCGCGCTGGGCATGCACAATCGAAGCGCATTACGGCATGCCGATGGACATGGAGTGGGCCAAGGATGGCAACTCAGGTCAGCTTTATATCGTCCAGGCACGGCCCGAGACAGTGCAGTCGCGCAAGGAGGCGGGGGCCCTCAAGTCGTACCGCATCAAGAGTAAGGGGGCCAAGCTCGTCGAAGGTCTGAGCATCGGCGACGCCGTCGTCACAGGGAAGGTCTGCTTTATCCGCAGCGCCCAGGAGATTGAGCGGTTCGTGGACGGCGCCATTCTCGTCACCGAGACCACGGACCCCGACTGGGTGCCGATCATGAAACGGGCGGCCGCGATCGTCACCGATCACGGCGGGCGCACCTCGCATGCGGCGATCGTCAGCCGCGAACTCGGACTGCCGGCAATCGTCGGCACCGGCAATGCGACCGAGATCCTCCATGACGATCAAGAGGTGACGGTCTCCTGCGCCGAGGGCGATGAGGGCTTCGTCTACGCGGGTATCGGCGAGTTCGAGGTCAAGCCCCTCTCGCTCGACGACATCCCCGCCACCCGCACCGCGGTCATGCTCAACCTGGCCAACCCGGCAGCCGCGTTCCGCTGGTGGCGGCTACCGGCCGACGGGGTCGGCCTGGCCCGGATGGAGTTCGTGGTGAGCAACCACATCAAGGTTCACCCGATGGCGCTGGTGCGCTTCGACACCCTGCGGGACGAGGAGGCCAAGCGCCGGATCGCCGAGTTGACGCGCGGCTACGCCGATAAAACCGAATACTTCGTCGACCGCCTCGCATTCGGGCTGGCACGGATCGCCGCCGCCCATCACCCGAAGCCGGTGATCGTGCGCATGAGCGACTTCAAGACCAACGAGTATGCCAATTTGATCGGCGGCGCCGAGTTCGAGCCCAAGGAGGAGAACCCGATGCTCGGGTTCCGCGGCGCCTCGCGCTACTACTCGCCACGCTACCGTGAGGGCTTCGCCCTGGAGTGCCGGGCCATTCGGCGCCTGCGCGAGGCGATGGGCTTCAGCAACGTCGTGGTGATGATCCCCTTCTGCCGCTCGACCAAGGAAGCCGACCGGGTGCTCGAGGTCATGGCGCAGAATGGTCTCAGGCGCGGGGAGAACGGGCTCGAGGTCTACGTCATGTGCGAGATTCCCTCCAACGTGGTGCTGGCCAAGGCGTTCGCCGAGCGCTTCGACGGCTTCTCCATCGGCTCCAATGACCTGACCCAGCTCACGCTCGGCGTCGACCGCGATTCGGTCGAGCTCGCCGAGCTGTTCGATGAGCAAGATGAGGCGGTCGAGTGGATGATCCGCACCGTGATCGCGGCCGCGCACCGCTCCGGTGCCAAGGTCGGGCTGTGCGGCCAGGCGCCCAGCGATCACCCGGCCTTCGCCGAATTGCTCGTCGCCTGCGGCATCGACTCGATGTCCGTGAGCCCCGACAGCTTCATAGCCGTCAAGCGCCACGTCGCGGCGGCTGAAGCGCAGCGCCACGACGCCCAGGCTGCCGCGCCGCAGGCGCCAACGTCGTGAAGAAGTCGGCCCGACCATCACCAGGGCGGCGCGCGACGATTGCCGTCGCGCAGCGGGATCGGCCGGCTGCCAAGTCGCCATCCGCGCGGGCGGCGGGGCAGCAGTGCGTGCCTTGCGCCGATGGGGGCGTGCGCGTGGAGGATTTCGCCGCCGCCATCTTCGACCTCGATGGGGTCGTCACGCGGACCGCCCGGGTGCACGCCGCAAGCTGGAAGCGCCTCTTCGACGAGTACCTGCGTCAGCGCGCCGCGAAAACGGGGGAGCCATTGCGCCTGTTCGATATCGAACGCGACTACCGGCGTTATGTCGACGGCAAGCCGCGCTACGACGGCGTCGAGAGCTTCCTGCAGGCCCGCGGCATAACCCTGCCGAAAGGCGAGCCGTCCGACCCGCCCGACCGCGAGACGGTCTGTGGGCTCGGCAATCGGAAGAACCAGTATTTCCACGAGAGCCTGCATCAGGATGGGGTCGAGGTCTTCGACAGCGCCGTTGCGCTCATTCGGCGGCTGCGCAATCGGCGCATCGGCACGGCGCTGGTATCGTCGAGCCGCAATGCGCGCGCGGTGCTCGAGGTCGCCGGCCTGGAGGAACTGTTCGACATCTGCCTCGACGGCAACGACATCGCGCGCCTCGGCCTGAAGGGCAAGCCGGCGCCGGACCTGTTCGTCAAGGCCGCCGAGCTGCTCGGCGTCGATCCGCAGCGCGCCATCGTCTTTGAAGACGCGGTCAGCGGCGTGCAGGCGGGACGCGCCGGCGGCTTTGGCCTGGTGGTCGGCATCAGTCGCGCAGACCAGGCGGCCGAGCTCAAGGCGAAGGGGGCGGACATCGTGGTCGCTGATCTCGCCGATCTGCACCTCAGTATTCTTCCAGAGGCCGTCTTGCGCGCCGTGGCCGTGGTTCCGCGGGCGCTCGAACAGTATGCGCAGATCGAGCGCGAGCTGAGCGCCAGGCGGGCGGCGGTGTTCCTCGACTATGACGGGACGCTGACACCGATCGTCGAACGGCCGGATCTGGCGGTTCTATCCGAGGATATGCGGGCGACCGTCAAGGCACTTGCCGGCCTTTGCCGCGTGGCCATCATCTCTGGGCGTGACCGTGCCGACGTCAAGCGGCTCGTCGGTCTCGAAGAACTGGTCTATGCAGGTAGCCACGGCTTCGACATCGCCGGGCCTGACGGTCTCGAGCTCCAGCACGAGCAAGGCGAGGCGTTCGCGGCAGTCGTTGATCGCGCTGCCGAGCGCTTGCGCGAAGCGGTCGCGCCGATCCAAGGGGCGCTTGTCGAGCCGAAGCGCTTCGCGGTTGCCGTTCATTACCGACAAGTTGCCGAGGCCGAGGTGCCGATGGTCGAGGCCGCCGTCGACCAGTTGCTCGCCGAAACGCCCGATCTGCGCAAGACACTCGGCAAGAAGGTCTTCGAGCTCCGCCCTCGCTTCGACTGGGACAAGGGCAAGGCCGTGTCCTGGCTGCTGGAGGCGCTCGGGCTGCATGGCCCCGACGTGCTGCCCTTCTACCTTGGCGACGACACGACCGACGAGGACGCCTTCGTGGCGCTGGCCGAGCGCGGCATCGGCATCCTGGTGGGGTGTTCGGCGCGTGAGACCGCCGCCCGCTACGTGCTGGACCGGCCTGCCGACGTCCAGCGCTTTCTGCGCAAACTCGTCGGCACGCTGGAGGACAGGCGCCATGGTGGATAGCGGCTGGAAACTCGCCTATGAAGGATTCGAGCCCGCGCAGGAGGGACTCCGTGAGGCGCTTTGCACCCTGGGCAACGGCTACTTCGCGACGCGCGGCGCAGCGGGAGAGGTCGAGGCGGACGACGTCCACTACCCCGGCACCTATCTTGCCGGCGGCTACAATCGGCTGCAGACCGATATCGCCGGGCGAGTCATCGAGAACGAAGATCTCGTCAACCTGCCAAACTGGCTGCCGCTGACCTTCCGCCCCGAGGACGGCGACTGGTTCAACCTCCGGCGCATCGAGATCCTCGCCTATAGCCTGGAGCTCGATCTCGAGCGCGGCCTGCTCGAGCGACGCATGCGGGTCCGCGATGCCCAAGGCCGGGAAACATCGCTTGTGAGTCGCAGGCTCGTGCACATGGGGCTACCCCACCTCGCGGCGACAGAAGTCACCCTGTGTCCGGAAAACTGGTCGGGCAGGATCGTGGTGCGAACCGCGCTCGACGGGCGAGTCATCAATGCCGGGGTCGAGCGTTATCGGCAACTCAACAACAAGCACCTGACTGCGCTGGAAAGCCGCACGTTGGGCGAAGACGCGATCCTGCTCGTCGTCGAGACAAACCAGTCGCGGCTGCGCATCGCCGAGGCGGCACGTACCCGTATTGTGCAAGGCGGCGAGCCGCTCGCAGCCACGCGCGCGGTACTCGAAGAGGAGGGGTTCGTCGCGCAGGATATTACGTTCGCCGCGACGAAGGGGCAGGCGGTCACGCTTGAGAAGGTGGTCGCGCTCTTCACCTCGAGGGACCGCGCGATCTCCGAGCCTCTTGACGCGGCGGCCAGAGCAATCAGCGAGGCGGGATCTTTCGATGATCTCCTCGGCTCCCATGTCCGAGCGTGGCGGGCGTTGTGGGATCGGTGCGACGTGGTCATCGAAGGCCACGCGCGCACGCAGATGATCCTGCGGCTGCATATCTTTCATCTTCTGCAGACGGCTTCGCCCCATACGGTCGACTGCGACACCGGAATTCCTGCCCGCGGCCTGCATGGCGAGGCCTACCGTGGTCACATCTTCTGGGACGAACTGTTCATCTTCCCGTTCCTGAACTTCCGCCTTCCCGAGATCACCAGGGCGCTGCTGCTCTATCGCTACCGACGCCTCCCGGAGGCGCGGCGGCTCGCGCGGGAGGTGGCCTGCCGCGGCGCGATGTACCCCTGGCAGAGTGGCTCCAGCGGGCGCGAGGAGAGCCAGGTGCTGCATCTCAATCCCCGTTCGGGTCGCTGGACGCCGGACAGTACGCACCTGCAGCGGCATGTGAGCGCCGCCGTTGGCTACAACGTATGGCGCTACTGGCAAACGACTGGCGACCGGGAGTTCCTGTCCTTCTATGGCGCCGAAATGCTCGTGGAGATTGCCCGCTTCTGGGCAAGCATCGCGTCCTACAACGAGGAGCTTGGCCGCTATGAAATCCGCGGAGTCATGGGCCCCGACGAGTTCCACGACCGCTACCCGTGGCGGGAAGAGCCTGGCCTCGACAACAACGGCTATACCAACCTCATGGCGGCCTGGGTGCTGCTTCGCGCGGTAGAAACCCTCGACCACCTTGGGGGCGAGCGCCGTCATGAACTCGAAGTCCTGCTGGGCCTGCAGGTAGAAGAGATCGCCCATTGGCAGAATGTCAGCCGCAGGATGCGGGTCGACTTTTTGGACGACGGCATCATCGCCCAGTTCGAAGGTTACGACCGCCTGGAGGAGCTGGACTGGGACGCCTACCGCGAGAAGTACGGCGATATCCACCGGCTCGATCGCATCCTCGAGGCCGAAGGCGATACGGTCAACCGGTACAAGGTGTCCAAGCAGGCCGATGTATTGATGCTCTTCTATCTCTTCTCCTTCGAGGAACTGCGCGAGCTGATGAGCGAGCTCGGCTATCCCCTAGAGGCGGATACCGTTCGCAAGACGATTGACTATTACGTGCCACGGACCTCCGATGGCTCTACGCTGAGCCGCGTCGTTCATTCCTGGGTGGAGGCCCGCAGTAACCGGCCCCGGTCGTGGTCGCTGCTTGCCGAGGCTCTGGAGAGCGACATTGCCGACATCCAGGGCGGCACGACCCCCGAAGGCATACACCTTGGGGCCATGGCGGGCACCATCGACCTCATCCAGCGGGGTCAGACCGCACTCGAGTTCCGCGATGACACGATCTGGATCAGCCCGTGCCTGCCGACGGAACTGCAAGGGCTTCACCTCAAGCTGCTTTATCGCGGCTATTGGCTTTACCTGGACATCGGCTGCGACAAACTGACTGTTTCCGCGCCGCATGGGTGGGCCGGGCCGGCACGCATCGGCGTGCGCAATCAGGTGCGTCCGTTCAAGGCAGGCGACGTCCTGGAGTTTGGCTGTCACCTCGCCGAAGGCGGCTGGCGCCCGGCGCCACGGGCACCCATGCAGGCCCCGGCCGGTTCAGCAGCTGCGGATGTCATGCCTGCGCGGCACAATCCGGGAGAAGCCGCGCCCTGACGGTCGTCGTGCTCGCCGCAAAGTCGCTCCGTTATGCCTTCGCCGGCTCCAGCAAGAGCAGCTTGCCGACGCCGATGACGAGGAACGCTGCAGGTGTGCCCACCAATCACGGCGCGGCTGGCGTCAAACCGAGCGTCTCGTCCTACAGCAGCCGTGAGCCGGCAGCCCCTGAGACTCGTCGGATCCCTCATCCTCGCGCATGGCGTAGCGCCTGCGGCGAGTGACAGCCCAGCAGCCTGTCGGACTTAACACTGTCCTACTGCGGAAAAGCCGGACTTGGTCATTTTCTGCGCTATTTTTCGTTAAATAGAGCGACTATTCGCCTCAAAAGAGCGCAGAAACTGCCTCAAACCGGACTTTCCCTCACTACGGACGGTCAATTCCGACAGGCTGCGAGGGTCTGGCCGCCAGGCGGACGCGCAAAGGGTCGGTCGCCTTAGCGCGTGGCCATCCAGATCAGCAAACCGGCCTGAAACATGCAAAACGCCACCAGGCAGGCAATGGTGAAGCGCAAGCTGCTGTCTTCGCGACGGAACAGTTCGAGGCGCGATTCCAGCTTGCGCAGCTTGACCTCCTGTTCGCGCAGGCTCTGGTCGGCTTTTTGCAACATGGCCGCAGCATCGAGCAGGTCAACCATCTGCACCTTTTCGCTAGGCCAATCGCTGTGCAGGCTGCTGACCCGCTCTGCGCTGTAACGGGCGTTGAGTTGCAGGGGATCGAGGTATTCGATGACGAAGCCCTGGGCTTGCAGGCAGTGGTCGCGGCGCAGTCGGGCCGCTTCGCTGAGGACGTCCTTGGCCGGCAGGGCCGCGCCTTCTACCAGGTAATGTGCGCAGTGTTGCTGGGCCCAGGCGATGCCCTGGGCCAGCAGGAAACGCCCCAGGCCTCGATTGGCCGGCTCTACCAGCAGGCCTTTTTCCGGGCCGAGGCGCATTTCCTTGGTGCGGTGGTCGATCCATACTTCCAGCAGATTCAGTTCCTTGCGCACTCGCATGCCAGGCAGGTGCAGGGTCAGGCGCAGCAGGCTCAGGCCCTTGGCATGCCGTTCCACCCGGCCCAGTTGCACGAAGCGCAAAGGCCGCGCGCCGGTGTTACGGTCGACCGGCAGAGGCGCCAGACGCAACAGGCGAAAGTGCTCAGGTGCGAGATCCGCCCAGGGATGGACTTTCTCAACCACGGCTTGGGCGCTGGCCTCAGGCACAGCTTGTGGGGCATTGGCGTCGGTCATCGTGGCAGTCCTGTGCGCGATACCAGCAGCGGGTATCGGGCTGGCCCAGCCTTTATCGGCCGTTTTGCCCGGCGCTGGAGGCTGGCGTTTTGCCAGTATCGTTGATGAAGCCGACGACTCGCTCGGTCAGCAATCGTGCCAGGGGCAGGCCCGGGTTGTCATAGGACGCCAGTTGCGCCTTGACGTCCAGCGGGACGATGCGCAGGACGTGGTTCATGCCCTCGATTATCAGCAGTTGCGCATCCGTCTTGGCGGCGTGCAAGGCCTCGGCATCGGCAACGCCGACCTGGATGTCGTGACTGCCCTGGACGATCAGTGCGGGGATCCGAAGGCGGGCAAAAGCCGCGCTGGGGTCATAGCGAAACAGTGATATCAGGTAGGGCTGCACGCTGGGACGAAACAGCACTTGCAACTCATCGGGCACTGCATCGGTCGGTTGGCCGGCCAGCAGCGAGTCAAGCAATCGCTGGCTGTGCGTGAGCAGTTTCGGCGGCAGGCGATAGTGCAGTTGTTCGCGCAGTACCTGGTCGATGGGGCGTGCGCTGCCGGCAATCGAGATCAGCGCATCGGCAGCGGCAGCGGGGGCTGCCAGGCTGGCGATCAAGGCACCTTCGCTGTGGCCGATCAGGATCAGGCGACTGAAGTGCTCATCGGCCTTGAGCAGGTGAGCCCAGGCAACCACGTCGGCGACATACTGCTCAACAGTCAAGTCGCGCTCGTCCGGGGTGGCTGCCCGGCTGGCGGCGATTCCGCGCTTGTCGTAGCGCACACTGGCGATGCCATGCTTGGCCAGTGCCTGGGCCAGGCGCTTGAGGCTGTCGTTGTGCCCGCCATCGGGGTTGTTGCCATCGCGGTCGGTCGGCCCAGAGCCGGCGACCAGCAGGGCGACAGGTACCGGCTGGTCGCTTAGCGGTCGTAATAGAGTGCCATGCAGGGTGCCCTGGTCGGTTGCCAGGCGAATCGGTCGTTGTTCGAGGGTATGGGGCGCAGCCTGGGTCAGGCCGGCAAGCAAGGTCAGGGTCAAGAGGAGAACTCGCAGCATGGGTAGGCACTAATGGCAATGGAGATGGATTGGACGTCAGCCCCGACATAAGGTTCTAGCGGCCTGCCGGGCTTAACGCTGTCTGGCTGCGCAGATGCCACTGTTTTAGCTTGAAGGGCGCATTTTGCCTGCATTTTCTCGCCAAATGGCCCGCTATTCGCCTCGAACCTGCGATCAGGCGGCCTCAGTCCGGGCTTTTCCTCACCCGGAAGGGGCAAGTCCGACAGGCTTCTGGGGTGAACTGGGCTGGCGCCGCGGGTATACTCGCGACCTTTATCGAGTAGGGGTTGGGCGTGCGCGGGTAAGCGTTGCGCCGGGCCCGGTGCTGATTCCCGCGGAGTACCCTGCAAATGTCCGGCAATACCTACGGCAAGTTGTTCACCGTCACCAGTGCTGGCGAAAGCCATGGCCCGGCGCTGGTCGCCATCGTCGATGGTTGCCCTCCGGGCCTGGAATTGTCGCTGGAGGACATGCAGCGCGACCTCGACCGGCGCAAGCCGGGCACCAGCCGCCACACCACCCAGCGTCAGGAAGACGATGTGGTGGAAATCCTCGCCGGGGTGTTCGAGGGTAAGACCACCGGCTGCGCTATTGGTCTGCTGATTCGTAATACCGATCAGAAGTCCAAGGACTACTCGGCGATCAAGGATGTCTTCCGCCCGGCCCACGCCGATTACACTTATCAGCACAAGTACGGGATCCGCGACTATCGTGGCGGCGGCCGCAGTTCGGCCCGCGAGACCGCCATGCGCGTGGCCGCCGGTGCCATTGCCAAGAAGTACCTGGCGACCCAGGGCATCGTCATTCGCGGCTACATGAGTCAGCTCGGTCCGATCGAGATACCGTTCAAGAGCTGGGACAGCGTCGAGCAGAATGCCTTCTTCAGCGCCGACCCGGACAAGGTGCCGGAGCTGGAGGCCTATATGGACCAGTTGCGCCGCGACCAGGATTCGGTCGGGGCGAGGATCACCGTGGTTGCCGAAGGGGTGATGCCGGGCCTGGGCGAGCCGATCTTCGATCGCCTCGATGCCGAGCTGGCCCATGCGCTGATGAGCATCAACGCGGTCAAGGGCGTGGAAATCGGCGCGGGTTTCGCCAGCGTCGCCCAGCGCGGCACCGAGCACCGCGACGAGCTGACCCCGGAAGGCTTCTTGTCCAACAACGCCGGCGGCATTCTCGGCGGCATCTCCAGCGGCCAGCCGATCGTCGCCCACCTGGCGCTCAAGCCGACCTCGAGTATCACGACGCCGGGCCGCTCGATCGACGTCGATGGCAATGCGGTGGAGGTGATCACCAAGGGCCGTCACGACCCCTGCGTCGGCATCCGCGCCACGCCGATCGCCGAGGCGATGATGGCCATCGTGCTGATGGATCACCTGCTGCGCCATCGCGCGCAGAACGCCGATGTACGGGCGACCACACCGGTGCTGCCGCAGCTTTGAGCAGGGATAGGTTGGGCCGGGCCGCGCAGGCTGAGCGCAGCGCAGCCCAACTGCAGCAATTGCAGTTGTCGCCCTGCAACTCGCACTATCGGGCTTCGTCGCGGCGCTCCTCGAACCCATCGGCGGTGGCCAGGTCATGACTTCCGCATTGCCCTATTGGCGCCTGTCCGGTTTCTATTTCTTCTATTTCGCGTTGCTCGGCGCCACGGCGCCGTTTCTGGCGCTGTACTTCGATCACCTGGGCTTTTCCGCCGCCCGCATCGGCGAGCTGATCGCGATTCCCATGCTGATGCGTTGTATCGCGCCCAATATCTGGGGCTGGCTGGGTGACTACAGCGGCCAGCGCCTGGCGATCGTGCGCTTTGGCGCGTTCTGCACGCTGCTGTGCTTTGCCGGCATCTTCATCAGCCAGAGCTACGCCTGGCTGGCCCTGATCATGGGGCTGCACGCGTTCTTCTGGCATGCGGTGCTGCCGCAATTTGAAGTCATCACCTTCGCTCATCTCAAGGAGCAGGCGCCGCGCTACAGCAAGATTCGCCTGTGGGGCAGCATCGGCTTTATCGTCGCGGTGGTCGGTCTGGGCAAACTGTTCGAACTGCTCAGCCTGGATGCCTATCCCTGGGCGCTGATCCTGATCATGGCTGGCATCGTGCTGAGCAGTTGGTGGGTGCCCAACGCCGAGCCGTGCATGCGCCCCAATGCGCTGGGCGATGGCGGCTTTATCCAGCAGTTACGCCGCCCCGGCATCCTGGCGTTTTACCTCAGCGTGGGGCTGATGCAACTGAGCAACGGCCCGTACTACACCTTCCTGACCTTGCACCTGGAGTCGCTGGGCTATTCGCGCGGCCTGATCGGCCAACTCTGGGCTCTCGGGGTATTGGCGGAGATCGTGCTGTTCATGGTCATGGCCCAGCTGCTGGCACGTTATTCGTTGCGCAGCGTGCTGTTGGCCAGCTTTCTGATCACCGCCGTGCGCTGGTTGCTGCTGGGCAACCTGGCCGATCATCTGCTGATATTGTTGTTCGCCCAGTTGATGCATGCCGCGACTTTTGGCAGTTTTCATGCGGCGGCCATCCACTTCGTGCAGCGCAGTTTCGCCGATCGCCAGCAGGGCCAGGGGCAGGCCTTGTATGCTGCACTGACCGGGGTTGGCGGCGCCCTGGGCGCGCTCTATTCCGGTTATAGCTGGAACAGCATCGGCCCGGCCTGGACGTTCGCCATTGCCAGCCTGATCGCCCTGGTCGCGGCCATCACTGCCACGCGCATGCACGAGCCACGGCCATGAGCCGGTCGTGCAGGATGTCATTGGGTTTTGGCTCGCAGCGTGCCTTTACCCAGCCTACGGATAACCAACGAGAATTCTGACCATGAGCAGCCTGAGCGTCTATCACGAGTCTTCTGCCGATTTGCCGAACAAGGTACTGACCCACCTGGAAGATATCGCCAGCACCCTGGCTGCCGTCGGGGTGCATTTCGACCGCTGGCAGGCTTCGGCGCCGCTTGAACCTGGCTGCAGCCAGGAGCAGGTGATCGCCGCCTACCGTCCGCAGATCGAGCAACTGATGAGCGAGCGCGGCTATGTCGCGGTTGATGTGGTCAGCGTGAGCGATGACCACCCGGACAAAGCCGTGATGCGCGCCAAGTTTCTCGACGAGCATCGGCATGCCGAGGACGAAGTACGTTTTTTCGTGGTGGGCAGCGGGCTGTTCAGCCTGCATATCGATGATTACGTCTTCGCCGTGTTGTGCGAAAAGGGCGACCTGATCTCGGTGCCGGCCGGCATGCGGCACTGGTTCGACATGGGTGAGCATCCGCACTTCGTGATGATCCGCCTGTTCGGCAACGCTGACGGCTGGGTCGGCGAGTTCACCGGTGATGATATCGCCAGCCGTTTTCCGCGGCTGGATGACTGATTCGCCGCTTGATGGCTGCTACTGTTCCTCGCCGCAGGGCCTGGACAACATAACGCTTGCGGAACTCCGGGCATCGATGGCTATCCTAGATGGGCAACCCTTCACACAGGAGTGTCCTCATGGGTTCTACAATGAATGGCCTTGTCGGCCTGGTTATTCTGGTTCTAAGCATCTGGGCCATTATCAATATCGTCAAAAGCAACACCGAGGTCGGCAAGAAAGTGCTCTGGGTGTTGTTGATCCTGTTTCTGCCGGTGATCGGTCTGATCATCTGGGCGCTGATGGGGCCGCGTGGCAACGTCCGTTTCTAGACGTATGGCTCGCCAGATCGTTTGGGGGGTGTTGGCCTGGCGGGGTCCACCCGGCTCCAGCTAGGCCTGCGACTCCCTGGCCTTGCCGCTTGATGCTTCTGCTCAGGTGGGGACGCGCATTCGCGCGTCCCCACCGCCTGCCTCACAGGGCCAGGGTTGCCTGCTCCGGTAACTGCGCCCCTTCCAGCTGCAACAGCAACGCCTTGCGCGCCAGGCCACCGGCATAGCCGGTCAGGCTGCCGTCGCGACCGATTACCCGGTGGCAGGGAATGATTACCGCGATAGGGTTGGCGCCATTGGCCGCGCCGACCGCGCGCACCGCCTTGGGCCGGGCGATCTGTTCGGCCAGGGCGCTGTAACTGCTGGTCCGGCCGAAAGGAATGCCCTGTAACGCCTGCCAAACCGCCTGTTGAAAGGCCGTGCCGTGCGGCGCCAGGCGCAGTTCGAAGCGTTGCCGGCGACCGGCGAAGTAGTCGTCGAGTTGCCGGCACACCTCATCCAGTTCGTCGGCCGCGGTGTGCCAGTGCTCGGCGATCTGCCAGGGCTTGGCGTCTATCTCCACCAACAGTTGCTGCAACCCCGTTTCATCGCCGGCCAGCAGCAGGCGGCCGATGGGGCTGTGGTGGTAGCGGTAGTACATGGCTGTTCACCTCTGCGAATAGTCGTGCCACAGGTGGGCGGCGGCGTAGGCGCGCCACGGTCGCCAGGCTTCGGCGCGGGCCTTGAGTTGCCTGGCGTCGATGCCGTCAGCGCCCCACAGTGGCGCTTTCAGCAGACCCAGGTCGCTGGCGGGAAAGGCGTCGGCTGCACCGAAGGCGCGCAGGGCAATGTATTCGGCGGTCCAGGGACCGATGCCGGGCAGGGCGCAGAGCCGTTCGATCAGGCCTTCGCTGCCATGCCGCAGGTCCAGGTGCAACGCGCCGCTGGCGACCAGTCCGGCGAAGTGCTGCAGCGTCTGCACGCGCTTACCCGGCATGCCGATGCCATCCAGGTTGGCGCCGGCGATTGCCGCGGCGCTGGGGAACAGGCGATCGAGGCCGGTGCCGTCGCTCACCGGTAACGGCTCGCCCAGGCGGGTGACCAGGCGCCCGCTGATGGTCACCGCGGCTTTTACCGTGACCTGCTGGCCGACGATGGCCCGCACCGCCTGCTCGAAGGGGTCGAAGGCCGTCGGCAGGCGTAGCCCCGGATTGCGGGCGACCAGCGTGGCCAGATAGGGGTCCTGGGCGAAATGTCTGCCGATGCGCTGCGGTTCGGCATCCAGGTCGAACATGCGCCGCACCCGCTGCTGTAATTCAGGCAGACAGGGGATGGCCGAGGCGCTATAGCTCAAGGCCAGGGCGTCATGCCCGGGCTGCGGGCTTACGCTGAACCAGCCGCTGACGTTTGCCAGCCGGAAGCTGCGCCAATAACGCTCGCGGCTCAGCCGTTCGACGCCCGCCAGGGCGCGCAGGGCGAAGTGATCGTGGAACTGCTGCCAGTCCCAAGGGGCGTTGTAGGGCAGCAGCAGGGTTGCTTGCGAAGGGTTATTCATGCCTGGACGATAACCCCGGTGCGGAGCACTTGTCTGCGCCAAACTGACTTTCAAAGCGGGCTGTACTCGTTCGCGGTTGTCAGTCGAGTTTGTAGGGGGGAGTGGCCTGCCGATGGGCTTCTGTACGAGGCCGTTTTCCCCGGCAACCCAGAATTTCTCTCGATAACGCTGCGATTCGCCGCGCTGTGGCGCTAGACTTGCTGCGCGTTGCCCTTGTAGTGAGCGGCGCCGCCCCCATCTTTTGATTTCTTCTTTTTACAGGTGCGTGCAATTTTTATGAGTACTGCTCTGTCCATCCGGCAGTTGACCAAAACCTACGGCAATGGCTTCCAGGCTCTGCATGGCATCGATCTGGATGTCGCCGAAGGGGATTTCTTCGCCTTGCTCGGCCCCAATGGCGCCGGCAAATCCACCACCATCGGCATCCTCTCGACCCTGGTGACCAAGACCAGCGGCACGGTGAATGTGTTTGGCCATGACCTGGACAAGCAGCCGTCGGCGCTCAAGCGCTGTCTCGGCGTGGTGCCGCAGGAGTTCAATTTCAACCAGTTCGAGAAGGTCTTCGACATCGTCGTGACCCAGGCGGGTTATTACGGGATTCCCGCGCGCATCGCCAAGGAGCGTGCCGAGCAGTACCTCAACCAGTTGGGGCTGTGGGACAAGCGCAATGTGCCCTCGCGCGAACTGTCCGGCGGGATGAAACGCCGTTTGATGATCGCGCGCGCCCTGGTTCACCAGCCACGCTTGCTGATCCTCGATGAGCCGACCGCAGGCGTCGACATCGAATTGCGTCGCTCGATGTGGAGTTTTCTCACCGAGCTGAACCAGCAAGGCATCACCATCATCCTCACCACCCATTATCTGGAGGAGGCCGAGCAGTTGTGCCGCAACATCGGCATCATCGATCACGGCCGCATCGTCGAGAACACCAGCATGCGCGAATTGCTGAAGAAGCTGCATGTGGAGACCTTCTTGCTCGACTTGAAAGAATCGTTACTGGTGCCGCCGCATTTGATCGGTTATCCGGCGCAACTGCTCGACCATCACACCCTGGAAGTGCAAATCGACAAGAGTCAGGGCATTACCGAACTGTTCCGCCAACTGGCCCAGCAGCACATCGAGGTCCTCAGCTTGCGCAATAAGACCAATCGCCTGGAAGAGCTGTTCGTCTCCCTGGTCGAGAAGAACCTGGCGAAGGTAGCAGTATGAGCACGGCTTATGTGAATACCGAGTTCGCCGCCAACATGGTCGCGTTGCGTACCATCGTCTACCGCGAGATCCGCCGCTTCACCCGTATCTGGCCGCAGACCCTGCTGCCGCCGGCAATCACCATGGTTCTGTACTTCGTCATCTTCGGCAACCTGATCGGCCGGCAGATCGGCGACATGGGCGGCTTCACCTACATGGAATACATAGTGCCGGGACTGATCATGATGTCGGTGATCACCAACTCCTACGGCAACGTGGTGTCGAGCTTCTTCGGCAGCAAATTCCAGCGTTCAATCGAGGAGCTGATGGTCTCGCCGGTGTCGCCGCACATCATCCTCATCGGCTATGTGGCTGGCGGTGTGTTGCGCGGCCTGGCGGTAGGCTTGATCGTCACCCTGTTGTCGCTGTTCTTCACCCAGTTGCAGGTGCATCACCTCGGCGTGACCGTGCTGGTGGTGTTGCTGACCGCGACAATTTTCGCCATGGGCGGCTTCATCAACGCGGTATTTGCGCGCAACTTCGACGATATTTCGATCATTCCGACCTTTGTCCTGACCCCGCTGACCTACCTGGGCGGGGTGTTCTACTCGATCAGCCTGCTGCCGCCATTCTGGCAGACGGTGTCGCTGGTCAACCCGGTGCTGCACATGGTCAATGCGTTTCGCTACGGCATTCTTGGCGTGTCGGACATTCGCATCGGTGTCGCCATCGGTTTCATGCTGATAGCCACCGCAGTGCTCTATGGCGTGTGCATTCGCCTGCTGGTCAGCGGACGTGGCATGCGTCAGTAGCGATTATTTTTTGAAATAAATATCGGGAAACATCTCGAACGGCTGAAGCGCGCGGCGAGGCCGTTAGACTCAGCCGCTATGGCATTACTGGGGTTGTCTATGTCTGCCCGTCCGCGCTTTCTATTTGCAGCATCGCTGTTACTGCTCTCGGCCGTTTGGCCATTGGCGCATGCGGCTGAAGGCCCCTTGGTCGAAGTCGTGCCGGTGGAAAAAGCCCTGGTGCGCGACGAGCTGATCACCTTCGGCTCGCTGCGCTCCGATGAGTCGGTGATGATTCGTCCGGAAATCGAAGGGCGTCTGGCATCCTTGCATTTCCGCGAAGGCCAGGCCGTCGCTGCCGGAACCTTGCTGGTCAGCCTGGACGATGCCATTGCCCGAGCCGAGCGGGCCCAAGCGCAGGCCAATCTGTTTCTGGCGGAGAAAAACCATCAGCGTGCGCAGAGGTTGTTCCAGCGCGGCGCCAGCAATGCCCAAGCGCTGGATGAAGCCAATGCCCAGCAGCAGGTTGCCCGCGCCAGCCTGGCGTTGGCCCAGGCGCGCCTGGACAAAACCCGGATTCATGCACCGCACAGCGGGGTCCTGGGCCTGCGTCATGTCAGCCCGGGCGACTACCTGAGTGCCGGCCAGGATATCGTCAACCTGGAGGTGCTCGATCCGCTCAAGGTCGACTTCCGCATCCCGCAGAAGGCCGTCAGCCAGATTCGCCTGCAGCAGAGCATCGAGATCAGCCTCGACGCCTATCCGGGCGAGCGTTTCAGCGGCGAGATCTACGCCATCAACCCGCGCCTGGATGAAGCCGGGCGCAGCCAGGCGATTCGTGCCCATATCGACAATGCCGATGGGCGCCTGAATCCCGGCCAGTTCGTCAAGGTGTCGGTGATTCTCGCCGAACGCCCCGAGGCCCTGGTGATCCCCGAGGAAGCGGTGATGCCGGTCGGCGAGCTCCTGCTGGTCAACCTGGTGGTGGACGGCAAGGTCGAGCTGCGCGAGGTCAAGCTGGGCAAGCGTAGCGCCGGCACCGTCGAGGTGCGCGAAGGCCTGGTCGGTGATGAAACCGTGATCAGCGCCGGCTGGCAGAAGGTGCGCGCGGGCATGGCGGTGCGCACCAAGGTGGTGGAGCCTGTGCTATGACGCTGTCGGATATCTGCATCCGCCGGCCGGTGTTCGCCACCGTACTCTCGCTGATCGTGGTGCTGCTCGGCCTGATGGCCTATCAGCGCCTGAGCGTACGGGAGTACCCGAACATCGACGTGCCCATCGTCACGGTCAACGTCAGCTATCCCGGCGCCAGCCCGGAAATCATGGAGTCCCAGGTCGCCCAGCCGATCGAGGATGTGCTCTCGGGCATCGAGGGGCTGGATTTCGTCAGTTCCATCAGCCGTTCGGAGAACACCCAGATCACCGCACAGTTCCGCCTCGGCAGCAATTCCGATGAAGCGGCCAACGACGTGCGCGACCGGCTCGGCCGGGTGCGTGGGCTGCTGCCGGACGAGATCAACGAGCCCATCGTGCAGAAGGTCGAGGCCGATGCCCAGCCGGTGATCTGGCTGGCGTCCTACAGCGAACGCTACAGCGCCATGGAGATCACCGATGTGCTGGAACGGGTGATCAAGGACCGCCTGCAGACCATCCCCGGCGTCGCCGAGGTGCAGATCCGCGGCGGCCGCACCCTGGCCATGCGCATCTGGCTCGACCCGGAAAAACTCGCCGCGCACAACCTCACCGTGCAGGACGTCGAAGACGCCCTGCGCCGACAGAACGTGGAGATCCCCGCCGGGCGCATCGAGTCGCAAGAGCGCGAATTCACCGTGCTCTCGGAAACCGACCTGAATACCCCGCAGCAATTCAATGAGCTGATTCTCGATGACTCGAAGGGCTATCTGCTGCGCCTGGCCGATGTCGGCTATGCCGAGATAGGCCCGCAGAGCGAGCGAAGCATCGTGCGCTTCAAGGGCCGCCCGGCGGTGTCCATGGGGGTGATCAAGCAGGCCACGGCCAACCCGCTGGATATCTCCGACGGCCTGAGCGCGGCCCTGCCGGAGGTGCGTACCCTGCTGCCGGACGGCATGCACCTGGTGGTGGCCCATGACAGCTCGCTGTTCATTCGCGAGTCGATCGACAACGTCTTCATCACCATCTGGGAAGCGGTGGCGCTGGTCATCCTGATCATTTTCATTTTCCTGCGATCTCTACGCGCCACCCTCATTCCGCTGGTGACCATCCCGGTATCGCTGATTGGTGCCTTCGCCCTGATGAGCCTGATGGGCTTCACCATCAATACCCTGACGCTGCTGGCCATGGTCTTGGCGATAGGTCTGGTGGTGGACGACGCCATCGTCATGCTGGAGAACATCCACCGGCATATCGAAGAAGGCATGCTGCCCATGCAGGCGGCGCTCAAGGGCAGCCGCGAGATCGCCTTCGCGGTGATCGCCATGACCCTGACCCTGGCCGCGGTGTTCGCCCCCATCGGCTTTATGCAGGGCACCACCGGCAAACTGTTCACCGAGTTCGCCTGGACCCTGGCTGGCGCTGTGCTGGTCTCGGGGTTCGTTGCCCTGACCCTGACCCCGATGATGTGCGCGTTGCTGCTCAAACCGCATCAGGCGGGCGAGCGGCACAACCGCCTGTACAACTTGATCGAGGACTTTCTCCATAGCCTGACCCTTGGCTACAAACGCCTGCTGGCGGGCGCTCTGGCGGCCTGGTGGCTGGTGGTGGGGGTGCTGGTGCTGGCCCTGCTGGCCTGCCTGTTGCTGTTCTCCGGTTTGAAGGCCGAGCTGGCACCGACCGAAGACACCAGCACCATCATCGGCGTGTTCAACGGCCCGGACGGCGCCACCATCGACTACACCGGGCGTTATGCGCGCGAGATCGAGGCGGCTTACGCGAGCATCCCGGAAACCAATCGCTACATGGTGATCGCCGGTTTCCCCACCGTGGCCCAGGGGATTTCCTTCATGAAACTGGAGGACTGGGGCGAGCGTTCGCGCAGCCAGTTCGAGATCCGCAACGCATTACTGCCAAAATTCCAGGAGATCGCCGGGTTTCGGGCCTTTCCGGTCAATCGGCCGCCGCTCGGGCAGAGCGCGCGCAATCAGCCGGTCAACTTTGTGATCCGCTCGTCCCTGGAGTACGCCGAGCTGCAGGTCTATGTCGATGAGCTGTTGAACAGCCTGCGCGATTACCCCGGCCTGGAAAGCCTGGACAGCGATCTGAAGTTGAACGCACCACAGCTCAAGGTGGCGATCAATCGCGAGCAGGCGGTCGCAGTCGGCACCGATGTGGCGACCATCGGCCGCAGCCTGGAAAGCCTGTTCGGCAGCCGCCAGGTAACCCGCTTCAAGCAGAACGGCGAGCAGTACGACGTGCTGGTGCAATTGCAGGACGTTGATCGCAGCAACCCGCAGGATCTCGATCGCGTCTATGTGCGCGGGCGTGACGAGAGCATGGTGCAACTGTCCAACTTGATTGATGTGCGCGAGACAGTGGCGCCGCGCGAGCTCAATCACTTCAACCAGCTACGGGCGGTCACGGTGAGTGCCAACGTCGGTTCCGGCTATACCCTGGGCGAGGCCCTGGCTTTTCTGGAAAACACCGCCCGCGGGGTATTCCCACCTGACACCCAATACGACTACACCGGTACTTCGCGTGACTTCAAGGAGTCGCGCTCAGGTATCGCGCTGATCTTCGCCCTGGCCCTGGCCTTCATCTTCCTGGTGCTGGCGGCGCAGTTCGAGAGTTTCACCGATCCGCTGATCATCCTGTTTAGCGTACCGCTGTCGATGGCCGGCGCCTTGCTGGCGCTGACTCTGTTTGGCGGCACTTTGAATATCTACTCGCAGATTGGTCTGGTGACGCTGATCGGCTTGATTACCAAACACGGGATTCTCATCGTCGAGTTTGCCAACGTGCTGCTGCGTCAGGGGCAGGAACTGCGCAGTGCGGTCATCGCGGCCTCGGTACAGCGCCTGCGGCCGATTCTGATGACTACCGGGGCCATGGTCCTGGGTTCGTTGCCACTGGCCATCGCCACCGGGGCCGGTGCCGAAAGCCGTCAGCAGATCGGCTTGGTGATCGTCGGCGGTCTGCTGGTGGGCACCTTCTTCACCCTGTTTGTAATTCCAACGCTTTACATGCTGCTGCGCCGCTGACAGCCGATCGAACCGCAACAGGCGGAAATCGCTGCGGCGTAGGGTGGTCTCGACGTGCAGGTCTAGGCTAGGCGTGGGGTAGATGTAGGCTGGGTCGAGGGGCCGGTCGCTGCTGAAAGCAGCGAACAGCGACGGAGGATGGGGTGGGCGAGGCGATACCCATGCTGCCGGAGCAGCACGCGACTCCGACCCCTTGGGTCCTAATCGCTGGATCACCTTGCATGCGATGAGCAGGCACGCCCCGTGATGGGTTACGCCGCGCAGAACCTGCGACCTGTACAGGTAGCGCCTGGGCGGCTAACCCATCCTGGAGTCCGTGAATCAATCGACCTTGAGCACCAGCTTGCCGAAGTTCTCGCCGCTGAACAGCTTGAGCAGGGTTTCCGGGAAGGTTTTCAGGCCGACCACGATGTCTTCTTTTGACTTCAGTTGACCGCTGGCCAGCCAGCCGGCCATTTCCTGGGCGGCCTCGGCGAAGCGCGGGGCGTAGGTCATCACCACCATGCCCTCCATGCGCGCGCTGTTGATCAGCAGTTGCATGTAGTTGGCCGGGCCCTTGATTGCTTCCTTGTTGTTGTACTGACTGATGGCGCCACAGATCACCACCCGCGCCTTGAACCTGAGGCGCGTCAGCACCGTATCGAGGATGTCGCCGCCGACGTTGTCGAAATACACGTCCACACCTTTCGGGCATTCGCGTTTCAGGCCTGCGTGCAGGTCTTCATTCTTGTAGTCGATGGCGGCATCGAAGCCCAGTTCATCGATCAGCAGCTTGCACTTGTCGGCCCCGCCGGCGATGCCGACCACGCGGCAGCCCTTGAGCTTGGCAATCTGTCCAACCACGCTGCCGACTGCACCGGCGGCGCCGGAAATCACCACTGTTTCGCCGGCCTTGGGCGCGCCGACATCGAGCAGGCCGAAGTAGGCGGTCATGCCGGTCATGCCCAGCGCCGACAGGTACAGCGGCAGCGGGGCGCGCCTGGGGTCGACCTTGTAGAAGCCCTTGGGTTCGCCGAGGAAGTAATCCTGCACGCCGAGGGCGCCGTTGACATGGTCACCGACGGCGAAGTCCGGGTGCTGCGAGGCGACCACTTCACCGACGCCGAGGGCACGCATCACTTCGCCGAGGCCGACCGGCGGAATGTAGGACCTGGCATCGTTCATCCAGCCCCGCATGGCCGGGTCGAGGGACAGATAGAGGTTTTTTACCAGGATCTCTCCGGGGCCGGGCTCGCCGAGGGGCGATTCCACGTAGCTGAAAGTGTCGCGGCTGGGCAGGCCGACGGGACGCTGGGCGAGGAGGAATTGGCGGTTGAGCGTGGCAGTCATGATGGTTACTCATTGAACGGAAAGATTCGTGATAGCCCCTGCTGGTCCGATGGGCAAGGTTTGCCCAGGGGCCGAATGGCGGTTAATCCATTCGGGTGATAGCGGTATGGGGGCTTAATCATTATTTTGCATGGAGCCATAACCGCTGTTCGAATAGAGCTGTCGGGCCAGGCGCGGCTCTGACTAGACTCGGCGCAGACTTTCACTGCATGTGAGGACACGAAGATGAGTTTGAGCTTTTCCGGCCAGGTTGCCCTGGTCACCGGCGGCGCTGCCGGTATTGGTCGTGCGACGGCCCTGGCATTCGCCAACGAAGGCCTCAAGGTAGTGGTTTCCGATGTCGATGTGGCAGGCGGTGAAGGCACAGCAGAACTGATCCGTGCAGCCGGTGGCCATGCCACCTTCGTGCGCTGCGACGTGACCCGCGATGCCGAGGTCAAGGCGTTGATGGCCGCCACGGTAGCCGCCTATGGTCGCCTGGACTACGCCTTCAACAACGCCGGCATCGAGATCGAGAAGGGCAAGCTGGCCGAGGGCACCGAGGCCGAGTTCGACGCCCTCATGGGCGTCAACGTCAAGGGCGTCTGGCTGTGCATGAAGCACCAGATCCCGCTGCTGCTGGCCCAGGGTGGCGGTGCCATCGTCAACACCGCCTCGGTCGCCGGCCTCGGCGCGGCGCCGAAGATGAGCATCTACAGCGCCTCCAAGCACGCGGTGATCGGTCTGACCAAGTCGGCGGCGGTGGAGTACGCGAAGAAGAAAATCCGCGTTAATGCGGTGTGTCCGGCGGTGATCGACACCGACATGTTCCGCCGCGCCCATGAAGCCGACCCGAAGAAGGCCGAGTACGCCGCCGCCATGCACCCGGTCGGGCGCATTGGTAAGGTCGAGGAAATCGCCACCGCGGTGCTCTACCTGTGCTGCGACGGCGCCGCCTTCACCACCGGCCATGCCCTGGCGGTGGACGGCGGGGCGACCGCGATCTGATCGCGGCTGTTGTGTTGCAATGAACAAAGGCGCCTATCCGGGCGCCTTTGTTATTCAGGCCTGGTGCAGCCTGTAGGAGCGGTTTCGGCGCGAATTCTTCGAGACATCGCCTAAGCTTCGCGGCCAAAGCCCCTCCCACGGCAAGGGTGGCTTCACTCAGTGCCGGCCGCCACTGAGTTCGCAGGATGGGTTGAGCGAAGCGATACCGATCAATCCTTGCCCCAGTTAAGAATTGCCAGGGTCAGCAAGCCGGCGACTATGCCCCAGAAGGCCGAACCGATCGAGAACAGGCTCATGCCCGAGGCGGTGACCAGGAAGGTGATTAGCGCGGCCTCGCGCTCCTTGGGTTCGCTCATGGCCTGGGTCAGGCCGCCGATGATCGAGGCGAACAGCGCCAGTGCCGCGATCGACAGGATCAGCGCCTTGGGCAGGGCGGTGAACAGGGCGGCGAGGGTGGCGCCAAAGATCCCGGCGATGCCGTAGAACAGCCCGCACCAGACTGCGGCGGTGTAGCGTTTGCTCGGGTCTTCGTGGGCCTCGGGGCCGGCGCAGATCGCCGCGCTGATGGCCGCCATGTGGATGCCGTGGGAGCCGAAGGGCGCCAGCAGGATCGATAGCAGGCCGGTGCTGGTGAGCAGCTTGGAGGCCGGCACCTGGTGGTAGCCGTTGGCACGCAGCACGGCGATGCCCGGAAGGTTCTGCGAGGCCATGGCGACGATGAACAGCGGGATGCCGATGCTGATCGCCGCCGCCAGGGAGAAGCTCGGCGTGGTCCATACCGGGGTGGCCAGTTGCAGTTCGAACTCGCTGAAATCGAGCAGGCCGAACAGCGCCGACAGCAGGCAGCCGACCAGCAGCGCGGCGAGTACCGCATAACGTGGCAGCAGGCGTTTGCCCAGCAGGTAGGCAAACAGCATCGCCACCACCAGCACCGGCTGCTGCTCGGCGGCGCCGCAGATTTCCAGGCCGATCTTGAACAGCACCCCGGCCAGCAGGGCGGCGGCGATGGAGGCGGGGATACGCCGCATGATGCGGTCGAAGCTGCCGGTCAGGCCGATCAGCACGATCAGCCCGGAGCAGACGATATAGGCGCCGATCGCCTCGGCGTATGGCACCCCCGGCAGGCTGCTGATCAGCAGCGCCGCGCCGGGAGTCGACCAGGCGATCATCACCGGCGCCCGGTAGCGCAGCGACAGGGCGATACTGCCGATGGCCATGCCGATCGACAGCGCCCAGATCCACGAGGAAATCTGCCCGCTGGACAGACCGGCGGCCTGGCCGGCCTGGAACATCAGCACCAGCGAACTGGTGTAGCCGGTGAGCATGGCGATAAAGCCGGCGACCACCGCCGAGGTCGAGGTGTCAGCTAGTGGGTGCAGGCGTGTCTGGACCGCTTCGGGCATCTACAGGACTCCTTTGACGTCGGCGAGAATCGGGTACAACGAGGCGACCAGCAGCAGGGCCATGCCGACATTGAAGCCGCGCAAGACCCGCGGGCTGCTCAGCCAGTTGCGCAGCAGACTGCCGGCTACGGTCCAGACGCTCATGGTCGGGCAGTTGACCAAGGCGAACAGGCCGGCGATGCACAGCACATTGAGCATGAAGTCGTCCTGAGGGGTATAGGTGGTAATGGCGCCGATGGCCATGATCCAGGCCTTGGGGTTGACCCACTGGAAGGCCGCGGCCTGGAGGAAGCTGAAGGGTTTGCCGCGCGCGCCGACGTTGCTGTCTGGCGCGCCGGAGTTGGCTATCTTCCAGGCCAGGTAGAGCAGGTAGGCGGCGCCGACGTAGCGCAGCAGGCTGTAGAGCAATGGCACCTGCTCGAACACTTGGCCGAGGCCCAAACCGACCGCCAGCACCAACAGCATCAGGCCCAGGCTGATGCCGAGCATATGCGGCAGGGTGCGGCGCAGGCCGAAGTTGGCGCCGGAGGCGAGCAGCATGGTGTTGTTCGGCCCCGGCGTCACCGAGGTGACGAAGGCGAAGGCGATAAAGGCGATCAGCAGTTCAGGGGTCATGGTGGCGGCACTCGGGGTCTGTGCTGCTCAGCCTAAGGGCAGTTGTGCAGGGCGTCGCGGTACAGCAGGGCAGGCAATGGGTGGAACAGTTTGCAGGTGTGCGCGGAAGTGGGCGGTACAGTTGCCCCGCACCAGGCGCTTCAACCTTGCGACGATCCGCCTTGATGGCTGTTGCCCAGGGCCTGATTGACCTCGAGCCAGCCCTGTACGGCCTCTTCACCGACTTCGCCGAAGGCCCGTTGCAGCAACTTGGCCTGCTCGCGGCGCAGGGCCAGTTCCAGCTTGGCCCCTTCGGCGGTAAAGCCGAGCAGGCGTTTGCGCTTGTCGTCCTCGGCCGCCAGGCTCTCCACCAGCCCCATTTCCAGCAACTGACGCAGCGGCGTATTCAGTGCCTGCTTGCTCACCCCCAGGTAGGCCAGCAGTTCCTTCATGCTCAGCCCGGGGTACTTGGCGATAAAAAACAGAATGCGGTGGTGCACGCGCGACAGGCCGCGACGCGCCAGCATTTCGTCGGCCTTGGCGGTAAACGCCTGGTAGCCGAAGAAGAAGGCCTCCATGGCGGCTTGCTGGGTGGTTACGTTCTTGAGGTCAAGCATTAAGGTCAAGCCTGTTGACGTATTGGGTCGGGGTATCGTAATTTCGGTCAAACAGTTTGACCTATTTTTATTCGCCTTTGCTACCGGTGTCTCCATGGCCTTCTCTGAACGCGTTGCCCGCCTGAAAAGCTCCTTGATCCGTGAAATTCTCGCCGCGGCGCAGCGCCCGGAAGTGATGTCCTTCGCCGGTGGCTTACCGGCCGAGCCGATGCTGCCCAAGGTCGAATGGGCGGATATGCCGACCAGCATGGGCCAGTACGGCATGAGCGAAGGCGAACCGGAATTGCGCGAGGCCATTGCCGATGAAGCCCGCGCCCTCGGCGTACCCTGCGATGCCAGCCAGGTGCTGATCGTCAGTGGTTCGCAGCAGACCCTGGACCTGGCCAGCAAACTGTTTATCGATCCGGGCACCGAAGTTTTGCTCGAAGCACCGACCTATCTGGCCGCCTTGCAGGCCTTTCAGTTGTTTGGCGCCGACTGCATCGCCGTGCCGCAGGAGGCCGATGGCCCGCAAATCGACGCACTGCGTCAGCGCCTGGAACAGCACAAGCCGGCTTTTGCCTACCTGATTCCGACCTTCCAGAACCCTTCGGCGGTGCGCTACAGCGAAGCCAAGCGCGATGCGGTGGCGGCCTTGCTCGACGAGTTCGGCGTGACCCTGATCGAGGATGAGCCCTATCGCGAGCTGGTGTTCGACGAGGGCAGCGCCACGCCGATTGTCAGCCGCCTGCACAAGGCCAGCTGGATCTATACCGGCACCGTGTCGAAAACCCTGTTGCCGGGGCTACGTGTCGGTTACCTGATCGCCACCCCGGATCTGTTCCCCTATCTGCTGCGGCTCAAGCAGTCGGCGGACTTGCACACCAACCGCGTCGGCCAGTGGCAGGCCCTGCAATGGTTGGGCACTCGTCACTACCGTGAGCATCTGGCCGAATTGCGCGACTTCTACCGCATCCGCCGCGACGCCATGCAAGTGGTGTTGCAGGAGCACTTCAGCGATCTGGCCGATTGGCAGATTCCCCAGGGCGGCCTGTTCTTCTGGCTGACCCTCAAGCAGCCGCTGGATACCCGCACATTGCTCGAGCCGGCGCTGGCGCAGAACGTCGCCTTCATGCCGGGCGAGCCGTTTTTCATCGATCCGGATCAGCATCCGGGGCATTTGCGGCTTAACTTTAGTCACGTCGCGCCGGAGCGTCTGAACGAAGGCCTCAAGCGCCTGGCCGAGGTGATCCGCCAGGCGCAGGCCGCCGAGGCGGCTTGATCCAACAGCGCACACCACAGCAAAACCAGAGGAGGGCGGGGCGATGTACAAGGTCTATGGCGATTACCGTTCGGGCAACTGCTACAAGGTCAAACTGATGCTGCACCTGCTCGGCGTGGCCTATGAGTGGGTGCCAGTGGACATCCTCAAGGGCGAGACCCAGAGCGAGGCCTTTCTGGCCAAGAACCCCAACGGCAAGATCCCGGTGCTGGAGCTGGAAGACGGCACCTGCTTGTGGGAGTCCAATGCGATTCTCAATTTCCTCGCCGATGGCACGGAGTTTCTGCCGAGCGAGCCGCGCCTGCGCACCCAGGTGCTGCAGTGGCAGTTCTTCGAACAATACAGTCACGAGCCCTACATCGCCGTGGCGCGTTTCATCCAGCTCTATCAGGGCCTGCCCGAGGCGCGCCGCAAGGAATACGAGGAGTGCCATGCGCGCGGCCACAAGGCGCTCAAGGTCATGGAACGGCAGCTGCAGCGCACCCCCTACCTGGTTGGCGAACAGTACTCGATCGCCGATATCGCGCTGTACGCCTACACCCATGTGGCGGATGAGGGCGGCTTCGACCTTGGTCCCTATCCATCAATTCGCGCCTGGCTCGATCGGGTGGCCAGTCACCCCAGGCATGTGAGCATGTTGGGTTAACCAGGCGTCCAGCTCTGCTCGATGCACGCAGCATGTTGCGCCGGGCTGCTACAGTTCCAGGCAGGTCGAGCAGTCGAATGCTTTGACGCAATGCCAGCCGCCTTGGCGGCAACCGTCCGGAGTGACGCCGCCCATGATCGAAACCCCCAGTCGCAAAATCCAGTTGGCGCTGATCGTGGTCATGCTCCTGCTGATCTGGCTGTGGGCCGCGATCAACCCCTTGAGCCGTGAGGACTGGTTGCTGGAAAACCTGCTGGTGTTCTTTTTCGCGGGCCTGTTGCTGGCGACCTATCGGCGCTTTGCCTTTTCCCTGACGGCCTATTGGCTGTTCGCCCTGTTCATGGCCATGCACCTGTACGGCTCCCATTACACCTACTCGGAAACGCCCCTGGGCTTCTGGTTTCAGGAAGCCTTTGCGCTGGGCCGCAACCACTACGACCGCTTGGTGCACTTTTCCTTTGGCTTGCTGCTGGTCTATCCGCTGCGGGAATTACTCCAGCGTTCGGCCGGGCTCACCGGCAGCTGGCTGTGGATCCTCAGCCTCGCCGTGGTGATGGCCATGAGCGCATTCTACGAACAGGTGGAAATGCTCGCGGCCGTGTTGGTCAGCCCGGAACTGGGCTCGGCCTTCCTGGGCACTCAGGGCGACGAATGGGATGCCCAGAAAGATTCCGGGCTGGCCATGTTGGGGGCCTTGAGCATGTTGCTGCTGCTCGCCCTCGGGCAATCGCAAGAGCCGGCGAGCCGGCGCTGAAACGGTCAGCGTTTTAGTCCGAGTCGCATGCCGATCTTGACCATTTCGAAGAACATCAGCAGTGCGGCGCCGTAGGCAAATGCCACTAGCCACTGCTCGATAGATGCGGGCTGGAAAGCGAAAACCCGTGCAAGCGGCGTGATCGCGGTAACCAGCAGCAACATCGCCAGGGTGCTGGCGAGCACCCATCCGCCAACCCGGGATAGCCCCAATAACATCGATCTCCAGCCGTGTACGGGCGAGCGGTTGGCGAGGATCAGCCCGGTATTGGCCACCACCAGGGTGATAAAGGCCAAGCCGCGGGCCACATCCTGCGCCATGCCATTGGCCAGCCCGCTGCGATACAGGGCCACCACCACTATGCTGACGCCGAGACCCTGGAGCATGCCCAGCGCGATGTGGCGCATGCTCACCAGCGGTTCGTTCAGTGCGCGTGGCGGCTGACGCATTGGCTCGCCACGGCCATTCTCGGCCTCGAAGACGATCGAGCAGGCTGGGTTGATCAGCAGCTCGAGAAAGGCGATGTGAATCGGCGCCAGCAGCAAGGGCAATCCCAGCAGCACGGGCATGAGGCTCAGGCCGATGATCGGCATATGCACGGCGATGGTGTAGATCAGTGCCTGGCGCAGGTTGGCGAAGATCTTCCGGCCGCGCCGGATGGCCGCGACTATGGCGCTGAAATCGTCGTCGAGCAGCACCAGCGCCGCCGCTTCGCGCGCCACGTCGGTGCCGCGCTTGCCCATGGCGATGCCGATATGGGCGGCCTTGAGCGCTGGCGCATCATTGACCCCGTCGCCGGTCATCGCCACCACCTCGCCACTGGCCTTGAGGCTTTCCACCAGCGCCAGCTTTTGCTGCGGGCTGACCCGGGCAAAGACGCTGGTCGAGCGCAGGCAGTCGGCCAGCTGGGAGGCATCCATCTCGGCCAGCGCCCTGCCGCTGCACACCCTTGTGCTGGCGATTCCGGCGGCGGCGGCAATGGCGCGGGCGGTGCGCGGATGATCGCCGGTAATCATGACCAGGCGGATACCGGCGCGCTGGCACTCGGCGATGGCCGCAGGCACGTCCTCGCGCAACGGGTCGGCCAACCCGAGCAGGCCGATGAACTGCAAGTCAAAGTCATGCTGGATCTCCGGCCATTGCGGGCCCGGTGGATGGCGCGCCTTGGCCACGCCGAGTACCCGCAGGCCGCGTTCGGCCAACTGCTCGGCTTGTTGCAGCACCTGCTGGCAGTCGCCTGGCGACAGGTGACAGAGGTCGACAATCGCCTCCGGCGCGCCCTTGGTGGCGACGAACGCCGGTTCGGCGGCATGTTCCTGCCACAGGTGCGACATCGCCAGTTGAGCCGGCGACAGTTCGTATTCGCGCACCAGCAGCCAATCCGGGTGCAGGTGTTCGGTGTTGGCCAAGTAGTCATGGGCGAAGCGGTGAAAGGCTTGCTCCATCGGGTCATGCGGCTCGATTTCGCTGGCCAGCACTGCGTATTCGAGCAGCTCGTGGAACGCTTCCGGCAGCTCCGTGGACGTCAGCGTGTCGACGTCGAGAGTCTCTCCGGCGACGCACAGGGCCGCTACCTGCATGCGGTTGTGCGTCAGCGTGCCGGTTTTGTCCACGCACAGCACGCTGGTCTGCCCCAGGGTTTCGATGCTGCTGAGGCGCCTCGTGAGGACCTGATGGCGAGCGATCCGGCGCGCGCCGAGAGCCAGAAAGACGATCATGATGACCGGCAACTCCTGCGGCAGGATGCCCATGGCCAGGGTGATGCCGGCCAGCAGTGCCTCCAGCCAGCCGCCGCGCAACATCTGATAGAGCAAGGTCAGCAATACGCACAAGCCTGCACCGATCAACGCCAGCCGCCGAGTCAGTCGCGCGATTTCAGCCTGCAGCGGGGCCGACTGCAGGGAGATGTCCTGCAATGACTGGCCGATATGCCCGATCTGAGTGGCTTTGCCGATGGCACTGACCCGAATCAGGCCTTGCCCGCGGACTACCAGGGTGCCGGCGAATACCTCGCCACCATCGGCAAACTTGGCCACCGCCGCGGATTCTCCGGTGAGCATCGACTCATCAACGGCCAGTTCATGCGCCTGCAAGAGCAGGCCGTCGGCGGGCACGCGGTCGCCCTCGGCGAGCATCAGGATGTCCTCGCGCACCACCTCGCGCCCGGCTATGCGCACGGGTTTGCCGTCCCGGATCACCAGGGCTCTGGGGCTTGAAAGGTCGCGCAGAGACTCCAGCGCGCGCTCGGTATGGCGCTCCTGAAGCACCGTGATGGAAATGATGATGAGTACGAAACCGAGCAGGATCAACGCCTCACGAGGGTCGCCCATAGTCAGGTAGATCGCCCCTGCACCGAGTAGCAGCAGGAACATTGGTTCGCGCAGCACGCTAACGGCGATGCTGAGCAAGCCGCGACGCTGGTCGGTGCCCAGCTCATTGGGGCCTTCGGCGCTGAGCCGGGCGGCGGCCTGCTGCTGGCTCAGTCCGCTCGGCAGTTCGATACTCATGGGTTGCCCTGCATGCTGCCTTTGCTCCATTCGGGAGACTGTCGGGTGGCGTGCTGTTGACCACGCTCGGCCGCGTCGACCCGCCCTATGCTTGCGCGCAAACTGCCACATAGCCATGTATGAATCTGAATCGGTCGATTGCCAAGTGCTGCTCAAGACTATCGGTGTGTATCAATTATGGATAAGCCGCCGGATAAGTGGAGAATCCGCAGGTCTCGAATGCTCCGCCTCCTATTGGACACTATGGGCAGATCACAGCAAATTGCCTTGACCTGGATGCCAATGCGCGCGATTCCCGGGCAGGGCATGGCGAGCAGTCCAGCATTCTTGACTGCAGCGGCGCACGGTTGCGCGAGTCCGCCCTAGGGTGTGGGCCTTGCTCAATATGCCGTGATCTTGTTGAGCCGCGTTCTTCGGCCTGCGCAGCCGAGGGCCTGTTAATCTACGGCGAGATCTGTGCCTATATCTGGAGTAGCCCATGAATATCGTCAATGCGCGTCTGCGCGGCCGCAGCGGCCTGTTTCGCATCGAACTGGCGCAGGCACGCATCGCCGCGATAGTTATGCAGGCACAGGAGTTGATCGCCGCGGCGGATGAACTGGACGCCGCCGGTAACCTGGTGGTGCCGCCATTTGTCGAGCCGCATATCCACCTCGACGCGACTCTTACGGCTGGCGAGCCGAACTGGAATCTCAGTGGCACCCTGTTCGAAGGCATCGAGCTCTGGGCCGAACGCAAGGCCCTGGTCACTCACGAGGACAGCAAGCAGCGGGCGCGCAAGGCCATCGACATGCTGGTCGACCACGGCATCCAACATGTGCGCAGCCATGTCGACGTCACCGATCCGACCCTGGCCGCGCTCAAGGCCTTGCTCGAGGTGCGCGAGGAAACCCGTCACCTGATCGACCTGCAGCTCGTCGCCTTTCCCCAGGAGGGCATCGAGTCTTACGCCAATGGCCGCGCGCTGATGGAACAGGCCGTAGCACTGGGCGTCGACGTGGTGGGCGGTATCCCGCATTTCGAGAACACCCGCGAGCAGGGGGTCAGCTCGATCAAGTTCCTCATGGACCTGGCCGAGCGCAGTGGTTGCCTGGTGGATGTGCATTGCGACGAGACCGACGATCCGCACTCGCGCTTTCTCGAAGTGCTCGCCGATGAGGCGCGCGTGCGCGGCATGGGCGCGCGGGTCACGGCCAGTCATACCACCGCCATGGGCTCCTACGACAACGCCTACTGCTCCAAGTTGTTCCGCCTGCTCAAGCAGTCGCAGATCAACTTCGTCTCCTGCCCGACCGAGAGCATCCACCTGCAGGGCCGTTTCGATGTCTATCCCAAGCGCCGCGGGCTGACTCGCGTCGCCGAGCTCGACCGCGCCGGGATGAATGTCTGTTTCGGCCAGGACTCGATAGTCGACCCCTGGTATCCGCTGGGCAACGGCAACATCCTGCGCATCCTCGAGGCCGGCCTGCATATCTGCCACATGCTTGGCTTCGAGGATCTGCAGCGGGCGCTCGACCTGGTCACCGACAACAGCGCGAAAACCCTCAACCTGGGAGAGGGCTACGGCATCGAAGTGGGGCGCCCGGCCAACCTGCTGATTCTGTCCGCCGCCAGCGATTACGAAATGCTGCGCAGCCAGGGCCATGCCCTGGTCTCGGTCCGTGCCGGCCGGGTGTTGATGCGCCGCACACCGGCGCAAGTAGTGCGCGGCGCAGAGCCTGGGGCAGGGCGATAGCTGCATGGCCGGGAGTTGTCGCGCCTAAACAAGCGCTTGCGCGTTGCGCCAGGGCTTACTCGGGTCACATCGCAGTTTGAGACGTATCGGGGACGTCAGGCCGCCGCGAAGCGCTCGTTCAGATAGGCAATGATTGCCTTGGACTCGTACAGCCAGGTGCTCTGGCCGTTGTCCTCGATGCGCAGGCACGGCACCTTGATCTTGCCGCCTTGCTCGAGCAGGGCTTGGCGATGCTGGTCGTCGTTCTTGGCGTCGCGCAGGGCAACCGGCACGTTGAGTTTGTGCAGGGTGCGGCGGGTCTTTACGCAGAATGGGCAGGCATGAAACTGGTACAGCGCCAGGCCCGTTGCGGCTTGGGCGACGGCCGCCTGCGCTGCAGGCGCGCGCCTGAGCTTGCGCGGGCGGGTGATGAAGTCGAGAAACACGATCAACTGGCCGAGACCGATTCTGAGTGCCTTGATAAGCATTGCGTGACAACCCTGGGAAGAAAATGGCGGGGGCGAAGCTTACCCGAGTTTGCCGGTGCCGGCCTGTGCGTTGGTCGCCTGCCGGGGCTTTTGCGCCAGCCAGGGCCGCCTTTAGGCATAATTGCCCGCATGTCCCGCATGTCCCGCATGGCCGAGTGACCTTGCCCATGATCAACAATCAACCAGAGCGTCCAATGAAGCCCGAAGACCTGCAACTGCTGGTGACCCGCGAAATACCTTTCGGCAAATACAAAGGCCGCTTGATCGCCGATCTGCCTGGCCGCTACCTCAACTGGTTCGCCCGCGAGGGCTTTCCCAAAGGAGAAATTGGTCGCCTGCTGGAATTGATGCAGGAAATCGATCACAACGGCCTGTCGTCGTTACTCGATCCGTTGCGCAGCAAGCCGCGCAGTTAGTGGCCAGTTGGGTCAGTGCAATGAATCAATTTTTGGGGTGCCGGCGGCCCTGATTCTGTGTTGTTGCTCCTCGCCATAACAGACCATGGCTCGTCGCCGCGCCTTGTCTCAGAACCTCATGCATCGGCACTTGAGCTGACCAATTAACCACACTGGCTGCTGACGCCGCAGCATGATTGGACAATCGCCGGCGCACTCGACTACCTTGAGGATTCATCCCCAATGGCGATAGCAGATCATGGCCTTGAAGCACGCAGCATCGGGAGAAGTAGTCAATCTGCTGTCTGCCGCCGAGTCGCCCGATTTCATCTCCCAGGCAATTGTCAGCGCCCCGCGTATCGAGGTCATGCGCCTGGTATTGCAGGCCGGCAAAGTCATTCCCGGGCACGCCGTAGCCGGCCCGCTTACCCTGCATTGCCTGCGGGGCTGCGTCGAGGTTCAGGCCCAGGGCTCATGGCATGAAATGCATGACAACGATCTGATGTACCTGGCCGAAGAGGCCGAGCATGCCCTGCGGGCCAAGACCGACTCGATCATGCTGGTCACGCTCTTTCGTCCGTCTCATGCATCCAGCAACAGCTGAAAAATCCGCGGAATGACCTCCGTTCAATTGCCTTGATTTCGTCGATAGGCTCCTAAGCAACTATTCACTGATCTGCGTCAGCCCCCATTCCAGAGCACTTGAGTAGCCTTGGCGCAGCGCTCGCATTGCAGTCGAGCGGCATACTAAGGGCTGAGGGAAATGAGTTATCTGGTTTGGCAGGACGATCTGAATACGGGCATTCAAGTCATCGATGACCAGCACAAACGCATTGTCGACATGATCAATTCCCTGCACCAGGCGAAGGTGAGTGGGGGCAGTGGCGGTGAAGTGGGGGACGTGCTCAACGGTTTGGTGGATTACACCCTGTCGCATTTCGCCTTCGAGGAATCGCTGCTGGAGGAGGCCGGCTACGAGTTCACGCGTCCGCACAAGCGTGTTCATGAAATCTTCATTGCTCGGGTCAAGGACTTCAACCTGCGCTTCCAGGCCGGCGAGGACATCACCGATGAATTACTCAGTCTGCTCTCGCGCTGGTTGTTCAACCATATCCGCAGCGACGACGCCGGGTATGTGCAGGCGGTAAAAGACAATATGAATAGACTGGTTAGCAATCAACAGGCTGGAGGCTGGTTCTCGCGCTCGATGAAGAAGTTCTTTACCTGAGGCTTGCCTGACTTTTACGCGCAAAACTGGTGCGGCTGCTAGGGATAAGCGTCCCAGTGCAGTAGCGGCTGCTCATCCAGGACGCAATAACCCATAAGCGGGGCACCCGCCACAAGAAGGCTGCGCGCGACAGCCTTCGCGACACAATTTTCACATCGGACTTGGCAGACTTTCCGCCGTTTTCACTGAGTTGGCTGTGGAGTGGTGTCGATGCAATTATCTTTGCGCTACAGGCGTTGGTTGTTGAGCTGCCTGGTACTGGTTGTGCCTGGCTTGGCTTACCCCGCCTGGCGGCATTTCTACCCGGTCAGCACTTCCTCTGATTGGCAATATCAGGTTTTTCAAGCGGATATTGACCGCGTCAGTGCCTTGGCCCTCGATGCTCAGGGCAGGCTGTATATCAGTCAGGAATTTTCCGACGGCAAGGGCACCATCCTCAGGCAAAACCGTGACGGTAGTCTAACGACGGTCTTGAATGGCTTGTCCAAACCAGACGGGCTGGCCTCATTTGGTCCCGGTGTGGCGGTCAGTCAGGAAGCGGACAAACGACCGCTGTTGCTATTGCAGGGCGACATGGCCGAGCCGCTGTTCTCCAGCGACAGTGTCGAGGGTATCGCCAGCGACGGCCATTACCTGTATGTCATCCAGGACAAGCACCGTGGTCGGCTGTTGCGTTACGACTCCATCAACGGTGAAGTCGTCACCTTGCGTGAGGGCCTGAATGAGGGCGAAGCGGTGACGGTCTGTGCCGATGGACGGTTGTTCTATAGCGAGAAGAAAGAAGGTTGGGTCAAGCAGTGGCAAGCCTCGGGGGAGGACACATTGGTTCAGGCCGGCCTCAACCAGCCGGGTTTTTTACTGTGCACCGCCGACGGCCTGTGGATCACTGAAGACAGTACCCATATGGCTCGGCTGCTGTTGCTCGATGCGTCGGGAGAGTTGCAGGTAGTCATGCAACATTTGCGCTCCGCCCAAACCATCATCGCCTTGGAACCCGGCCGCTACTTGCTGGCCGAGCAAGGCCGTAAGCGCATCCTCGAACTCAAGCGTCGACCTCACGGAATCTGAATCTATGGCCTCCACTCCGGCCTTTAAGCATCCCTCGTCGGCAGCTCTTCGCGCGCGTCCGACCCTGCAAAGCCACTTGGTCTTCACCCTCTTGAGTGCGATGGCGCTGCTGCTGATCTATGCCTTGCTGCGTGTTGCCTTGCTGGTCTACAACAGCGAGTTGATTGGCGTGACGCCTGCAGTAAGCTTTGCCGAGGCCTTTCTCAACGGCCTGCGATTCGATCTGCGGGTGGTGGTCTATGCCTGCATCCCGTTGCTGCTGTCGTTACTCAGCGTGCGCGCCATGGCTGCCCGAGGCTTGCAGCGCTTCTGGCTGACGGGATTCGCCAGCGTCACCCTGTTTCTCGGGTTGTCCGAACTGGACTTCTACCGTGAATTTCATCAGCGCCTCAATAGCCTGGTGTTCCAGTACTTTCAGGAAGACCCCAAGACTGTCCTGAGCATGCTGTGGAACGGCTTCCCGGTCGGCCGCTACCTGCTTGCCTGGGGTGTTGCGACCTGGTTGCTGAGCGAGCTGTTCAAACGCCTGGATCTGCACAGTCGGCCAGCGGCCAAGCTGTCGTCATCAGCCACCGGCGCGCCGGCCTGGTATTGGCGCATCGCTACCTTCGGCGTCTGCCTGGTGGTGGCCGTGATTGCGGCCCGTGGCCACATCAGCCAGGGGCCGCCGCTGCGCTGGGGCGATGCCTATACCACCGAGTCGATGTTTGCCAATCAGCTCGGCCTGAATGGCACCTTGACCCTGGTCTCGGCTGCCCAAGCCAGTTTTTCCTCGCACCGTGAAAATGCCTGGCAGTCGACCATGACCGACCAGCTGGCCCAGGAAACCGTGCGCAAACTGCTCCTGACCCCTTACGATCAGCTGGTCGATGCCGACACCGCAGCGATCCGCCGTGACTTCACTCCGCCCGCCGACGCCACCTTGCCGATTCGCAACGTGGTGGTGATCCTGATGGAAAGCTTTGCCGGTCATTTTGTCGGCGCCATGGGTTATCCGGGCAATATCACGCCGAACTTCGACAAGCTGGCGAAAGAGGGCCTGTTGTTCGATCGCTTCTTTTCCAACGGCACCCATACCCACCAGGGCATGTTTGCCAGCATGGCCTGCTTCCCCAACTTGCCGAGTTTCGAGTACCTGATGCGCACCCCAGAAGGCGCGAACAAGTTCTCCGGCCTGCCGCAACTGCTCGGTGCGCGCGGCTACGACAACCTGTACGTCTACAACGGCAACTTTCAGTGGGACAACCAGTCGGGCTTCTTCAGCAACCAGGGCATGAGCAATTTCATCGGCCGCGAGGACTTCGTCGATCCGGTATTCATGGACCCGACCTGGGGGGTATCCGACCAGGACATGTTCGACCGTGGTGCCAGCGAGCTGGCCAACAACTTCGGCGCCAAGCCGTTCTATGCCTTGCTGCAAACGCTGTCCAACCACACCCCCTATGCCTTGCCAGCGGATCTGCCGGTCGAGCCGGTGACCGGTCACGGCTCGGCCGATGAACACCTCACCGCCATGCGCTATGCCGACTGGGCGCTCGGTCAGTTCTTCGACAAGGCGCGCAAGGCGCCGTATTTCAAGGACACCCTGTTCGTGGTGGTCGGCGATCATGGCTTTGGCAGCACCGAGCAACTGACCGAGATGGATCTGTTTCGCTTCAACGTGCCGCTATTGCTGATCGCCCCGGGCATCCAGGACAAATTCGGCGCCGTCAGCCACACGGTCGGCACCCAGGTCGACATAGTGCCGACCATCATGGGCCGCCTTGGCGGCGAGGTGCGTCACCAGTGCTGGGGGCGCGACCTGCTCAATCTGCCGCAAGGTGATCTGGGCATCGGTGTGATCAAGCCCTCGGGCGGCGATCAGACCGTGGCCTTGGTAACCTCCAAGCGCATTCTGATTCAGCCCAAGGGGTTTGAGCCGCGGTTGTATGACTATCGCCTAGGAGCCGAGCCGAGCGCCACGCGCGTACACAGTGATATCGATCCTGAACTGCAGCAGAATCTCGAGGCCTTCCTGCAGACGGCCACCAAGAGCTTGCTGGATAACAGTGCCGGCGTGGAGGGTGGGTCGCCTGAGCGGCAGTGAGGCGGCTGAGGGTTGCGCCGGATGGCCTGCTGTTTTGTAGCTGACGGATCGCATCGCAAGCATTCCGATGCCGATACGGTCGGCCACCTGCACAGGCATCGCGCTGGGTCGGCCCTCCTACAACAGCAGTCATCAGTTGTCTGGCTGGTGGCCAATTGTTGAGTCCGCTACTTGATTGGTATGCGCGTGTGCCATGCTTTTGCGAGCATCGTTTACAGTAGCCGGCGCGTTGCGTAAAAAGCGCTAAGCGCTGGTGCCTGCGTGCTAGATCGAGGTTGCTGACACATGTATCACGGGGAAAAATTCAACGCCTGGACCCATTTGGTCGGTGCTGTGCTGGCGTGCATCGGGGCGCTCTGGCTGCTGGTGCTGGCGAGCCTGGATGGCGAGCCGATGAAGATCGTCAGTGTCGCCATCTACGGCGTCACCTTGCTGCTGCTCTACAGTGTCTCGACCATCTATCACAGCGTGCAGGGGCGGGCCAAGGTGATCATGCGCAAGCTCGATCACCTGTCGATTTACCTGTTGATCGCCGGCAGTTATACGCCGTTCTGCCTGGTGACCTTGCGCGGCCCCTGGGGCTGGTCGCTGTTCGCAGTGGTCTGGCTACTGGCACTGATCGGCATGCTACAAGAGATCAAACCACGCTCCGAGGCACGGGTGCTGTCGCTGGTGATCTATGCGCTGATGGGCTGGATCGTCCTGGTGGCAGTCCAGCCGTTAATTGCCGGCCTGGGCACTGCGGGCTTCACCTGGTTGGCGGCGGGTGGCGTTTTCTACACGGTCGGGATCATTTTCTTCGTCTACGACAGCCGCTTCCGGCATTGGCATGGTATCTGGCACCTGTTTGTCATGGTCGGCAGCCTGCTGCATTTCGTCGCGATACTGTTCTACGTCCTCTGATACGGCGCGAGCACCGAGAGTGCTCGCGTATACCCGTATCCGACGAAACGTCGCCAGAGCTTGTGAAAAAGCGCTCAGGCCGTGGCGGCGGGTTTGTCGAAGAGGGCCACACCTTGATCCAGGCATTGATCAACCAACCATTTGCCGTGTGCGATGGAGGCACGCTGGGCACTTTCCAGTTCTGCGAGAAAGGCCTGGTCGAGGGGCAGCGGTAGCCGTCTGGTGGTGCGGCCGTCGGGGGTGGTGATATGGAAGCCGCCAGCCCAGGGTGTCGGAATGCCCGGGTGTTCGACAACGTCAGCGGTAATGATGTGGTCGCGGTGAGTGCATTGCATCGTGGTCATGAGATCAACCTCTTTATTCAAAGGTCTCTGGCAGATCCGCACGGCTAGAATTGAATCGGTCAAAGAGCCTGGTGGGCGGCAGGATATCCGTTCGGGATATGGGCACGGCGCGTTCCTCGCTACTTTTCCCTGCTCTCGATGGTATAGCACATGCTGATCCCCTCCAGTTTTCGGCGGCTATCCTCGCCTGCGCAGCCTTGAGCCGAAGGCCACGTGGTGCTGATCGTCGACAACGGTCGCTTGCTCGGCCTGATCCGCAAAAGCGGCGTATTCAATCTCGAGAGTCGCACCCAGCGCTGTGGAGGGCTTGGTCTAATAGTTCGGCTAGCCCCCCAATTGTCGAGTAAACCGCGATCCTCTAATGCCCCTTTACTTGATCTACAGTGAAGTGATTTCACCCGGTTCCACAGATTTCAGTGCCGGGCTGGCATCGGCGGCATCAAAGGCCAGGCTCAATTGCTGGCTGCGGCCTTCCACCACCGGCCGGTAATGGGGGTGAGTAAAAACATAGAGTTCGTTATTCAACACCGCTTCCAGCAACCGCTCGGCCACGATAACCGTGTCGATACCCGTGGTTACCGCTTCTTTTGCCTTAGCCGCGACCTCAAGGGTACGGGGGCTCGGTTTTGCATTCAGCCCAGGAACACCGCCGTATTGCGCCTGGCGGTTGCGCTCACTGCAGTAAATACGGGACTTGGCAAACGCCGGGCAGAGTACCGAAACGCCGATGCCGGCCGACTTGAACTCGCCTTGCCAACTCTCTGAGAGCGACACCACCGCCGCTTTAGTCGCACAGTAAGGACCGGCAAAGGGTATGCCGAGCGTACCAGCTACCGATGCCACATTGATCACATGGCCACCTTCACCGTGCTCCTTGATCAGGGGAACAAAAACCTGTGCGCCATAAACCACGCCCATCAGGTTTACATCGATAATCCAGCGCCAATTGCTTTCCGAAATCCGATCCTGAGGCCCTGCCACCGATACGCCGGCATTGTTCACCAGCACATGCACCTTGCCGAAACATTCCAGCGTAGCCTTGGCCGCTGTTTCCAGCGCATCGCGTTTCGCCACATCGCAGACTACGGCGGCCACACTATGGCCCTCAGCTTTCAGCGTTTGCCGCGCCTGCTCCAGCATAACGGCGTCGATGTCCGCCAACATCACGTTCATACCCTGCTGCGCGAAGGTGCGCGCGATGTGAAAACCGATGCCTTCGGCGGCGCCGGTGATGAATGCGGTTTTTCCAATAAGAGTTTGCATAAAAAGTCTTCTGTCCCACCCAATTGCTGGAATTAAGTGCGCCGTCTGAAACGACGCACGAGTGTTTTCGCTCCGGCGCTGTCCGTTAAGCAGTCGCGCGTTAGGCAACATGGATATCTAGCCTGGGGACCGCCTGTCTACCAACAGCATTTGTTGCCTGTATAGGTTGGCATCTTCGGAGCGTATGAGTGGTACGAGACCGCTAGCGCCAGGGTCTGGCGCCTCCTGTTGATCGAGGTCGGTGAGGATGAACTGTCGCTCCACATTGCCGGCGCCGGATTGATACCGCCTATCGTCAGCACGCCCATGTTGACCCGGCAGCGTTTCGTCGTGCCGGTTCTCAAGCACGTGGGCACCCTAAATCCTCGCCGAGGCCGGCTGGTCACAAGCCCATGGCAGAGTCGGGCGTGAGGCTCCGGAGCGCCTTGTAGCTAGGCTGATCCGGGATGCGCTTGAAGTGTTGCGCAAATTACCGCCTCACCCGGCAACCTGCTGCCGGTCGCCGGTTTTGTCACAAGTTATCTTTTGGCCCTGCAAAACTTTCTGCTTCGCGCTACTCTGCACTCGATAGCTTCGCGCCATTCGCTCTGAATGGCGCATCGTCGACCAGCCCTGTCTTCAGGTCTGGCTTATGACACATCAAGCAGCTCCTTGCTTGAATCTCGGGCGGCATGGTTACAGGTGTCGCAACACCGTCGTGGTTATGGCGGTTGCAATGGGAAAGCAGTTAATCCTTCCATCGCTGAGGAGATCACTTCATGAGCACAGCCTTGCACGATGATGTCAGTAACGGAGTTTTGCGGCGGATGAAAGAGGGTGGTTTTGACTTCACCAGCTTCCATCCCATCGAGTTCTACGCCATTTTCCCGGATGAGGAGCGGGCACGCATGGCGACCAGAAACTTTCGTGGCGAGTCCTTGCATGCCTTGGTCACCGAGCGTGATGACGGCGCCTGGCACCTGCAGGTGAGCAAGGTGATGTATGCGACCTACGATGGCATTGGCGACTTCGAGCATGATCTGGAGTCGGTCGTGGCCCCGCTTGGCGGCAAACTGGATGGTTGGGGTGTGACGCAGGAGGTCAAAACCCTGCAGCCTTGATCGTCAGTTAGCTCCCGCAACGAGCATCGGCCGGTTCCTGGCTGGCCGATGCGCTTATCTTTCGCTATTGCCCTCTCGACCCGAGCATCCGCTTTGCTGCAGACTTGGCGGCGGAGGCTGTTGATGAGCGATATCCTGATTCTTACCCACATCGATTATTGTCCGCCGGGTCATTTGGCCAAGGTGCTCGATGAGGCGCGGCTGGACTTTCATACGCTACGGGTCGACCTTGGCGAGCTCGATGACGTCGATCTGGATCGTCCCAAGGCCGTGGCGATCATGGGTGGCCCCATGAGCGTCAACGACCCCTTACCCTGGCTGGCAACTGAAATAGCGGCGCTGGAGCATTTCATCCGGCGCGATATCCCGCTGATCGGCCACTGCCTGGGTGGTCAGTTGCTGGCCAAGGCATTGGGCGCCGAAGTCAGCCGTATGCCTTACACCGAGAGCGGTTGGCAAATGCTCGAGCAGGTGCACGGGGCCGTGGCGAGTCCCTGGTTGGCCCATGTGCCGCAGCAGTTTCCGGTCTTCCAGTGGCATGGCGATACCTTCGACCTGCCGCATGGCGCCCGACCGTTATTGAGCAGCCCCTGGTGCGACAATCAGGCGTTCAGCTGGGGTGAGAAGATCTTCGCCATGCAGGGACACCCGGAAATGACCGAGGCGTTGGTGCGGCAATGGCTCGGCGACTGGTTGCATCTGCTTGATGAGCGTCAGCCCAGCCAGCAGAGCCAGGCGCAGATGCTCGATGATTTGCCGGGCAAAATAGCTGCCCTCAACCAGGTGGCCGAAGGTTTCTATCGGCATTGGTTGCAGCTGGCGCTGGTTTGAGATGCACGGCACGCCGCCTGGCAGTGCGTGACGCCAGCTGAAGCGCACGGGATTGCTCCCGATTGGTGCGTAGAAGACTCGTTTATTTCCTAAGCCTATGATTATTAATGGATAAGTCCGGTGGCTCGGGCTTTGCAGTGCTTTGGTGTGTCCGCGTGACAAGGAGCACGGCATGGTCCGCACCTTTTATGACGAGATGTACCTGGCGAATGGCGAATGCCGTCCGCACTATCAAGCGTTCGCCCGATGGCTGGCGGCAATCCCTCCAGAACAACTGGACCTGCGCCGCCGCGAGGCGGATCTGCTGTTTCACCGCGCCGGCATCACCTTCACCCTGTATGGCGATGAGCAGGGTACCGAGCGACTGATCCCCTTCGACACCATTCCGCGCAGCATTCCGGCCAGCGAGTGGCGCATGGTCGAGCGCGGCTGCATCCAGCGCGTGCAGGCGCTGAACATGTTCCTCGCCGATCTCTATCACGAGCAGCGCATCATCAAGGCCGGGATCATTCCGGCCGAGCAGGTGCTGGCCAACGAGGGCTACCAGATCGCCATGCAGGGCCTCGACCTGCACCGCGATCTCTATGCGCACATCGCCGGGGTCGATCTGGTG
>NZ_JAJISP010000009.1 GCF_022132145.1 Pseudomonas sp. MMS21 TM103
ACGGTGACCGTGGCGGTGGCGACATTGGAGGTCAGCTCGCCATCGGTGACGGTGTAGGTGAAGTCGGCGCTGCCGTTGAAGTTCTCGTTCGGGGTGAAGGTGACGGTGCCGTCGCTATTGAGCGCGGCGGTGCCGCCGGTGCCACTGGTGACGCTGTTGATGGTCAACGGCGAATTTTCGGTATCGGTGTCGTTACCGGTCAGCTGGGCGGCGGTGAAGATCACCGGGGTGTCTTCCGTGGCGCTCAGGCTGTCGTCGTTGGCGACCGGTGCGTCGTTGACCGCGCCGACGGTGACCGTGGCGGTGGCGACATTGGAGGTCAGCTCGCCATCGGTGACGGTGTAGGTGAAGTCGGCGCTGCCGTTGAAGTTCTCGTTCGGGGTGAAGGTGACGGTGCCGTCGCTATTGAGCACGGCGGTGCCGCCGGTGCCACTGGTGACGCTGTTGATGGTCAACGGCGAATTTTCGGTATCGGTGTCGTTACCGGTCAGCTGGGCGGCGGTGAAGATCACCGGGGTGTCTTCAGTGGCGCTCAGGCTGTCGGCGTTGGCGACCGGTGCGTCGTTGACCGCCGCTACCGTGCCACTGACAGTCGCAGTATTGGTCAATGCGCCATCGCTGATGGTGTAGGAAAAACTGGCTGGACCGGTGTAGTTGGCGGCTGGGCTGAATACCAGTTGGCCATTGGTCAGAGTCACAGAACCATTGCTGACGTTGACTGAGCCGCCCTCGGCAATGGTCTGGCCATCGACGGCGGTGATGGTCAGGCTGTCGCCGTCCAGGTCGGTGTCATTGCTCAGCACGTCGATGCTGATGCTACCGTCTTCGTTCACGGTGAAGTTGTCAGCCAGCGCAGCAGGAGCGGTGTTGGCAGTCTCGAGAGTCTCAACAGGACCAGGAGCCTGTTCCTCTGCAGGCGAGGGCGCAGCAAACCCCAGCCCTTGAGTCTCGAACCCAACCGTCGGATCGAGCTGCTGACCTGTTTCATCCAGCATCACGAAGCTGTGACCACCACCTGCCGCACCACCTGTGCCACCTGCTGCGCCCGGGCCTGCGGCGGTCGGTTCGAGGTCGGCGGTTGGGTCGAAGCCGGCGGCGATGGCTTGTTCCAGTTCGGAGGCAGGCGCTTGTGCCGTCTGGGCTGGCTCTGCAGCTTGAGCCGCGTCTGTTTGCCAATTGCCATTGGCGGCAATTTCGATCGCCTCGCCATTGGCCAGTTCGAGGCTTGCCGAGCCGCCCGAGGCGGTCACCACCTGGTCGCCCTGGAACAGGCGCTCGCCTTCGAACACTTGTCGCGTGAGGCCATCGAGGGAGACAACGAATACCTGGCCCACAAGGCTTTTTATGACAGCGACAAAATTGCTCATGCTTAAGCTCCAGACGCCTAGGGCGTGGTGTGATCCTTTGATTGATGTGACCTGGGCCAAGGTAGAAGGAAAGGCTGATCGTCATTTATTTGACGACAATAACTTGTCTTTGCTTCCGTGCTGGCTCAGTGCGTGCCAAACTATTGACCGCTCTTTCGCGATAATACACACTCGCTATCGTTGATGTCACTTTGATATTGATCTAGTTGTTCATGTCACCTTTGCGGCCTGCAAAGGTGAGTGAGTGATCTCGTTGACTGGGTCGTTCTGCAGTGATTCGGCCTGTTATTTTGTATATCTTCTGCTCCTCAGCCTGAAAGGAATCTACCCTCCAATGCGTTTCTTAGCCCTTCTCCCACTTGCTCTGGCGATCTCCCTGTCGGCCAACGGCCAAGCACTCAACGAAGCCATGCAGAGCGCTCTTGAGGTGCATCCGGAAATCCAGGCGGGGATCAATGCACGCCTGTCGGTTGAGGAGCAGATGAAAGCTGCCAAGGGCGGTTTTTTGCCGCAGGTTGACCTGCTTGCCGGTTACGGTCGTGAGGGCACCGACAGTCCGGGCACGCGTGGGCTTACCCACAACACCGAGACTCTGACCCGTGGTGAGTCGACCCTGCGTTTGCAGCAGATGTTGTTCGACGGTTTTGCCACCAGCAGTGAAGTCGGCCGTCAGCGGGCCACTGTCAATGCTCGTGCCTATGAACTGCTGGGCACGTCCGAACGCACCGCGCTGAACGTCGCGCAGGTCTATCTGGAAGTGCTCAAGCGTCAGGATATGGCCCGTTTGGCAGCTGATAACCTGCGTAGCCACGAACGTATCTACGACCAGATTTCCCTGCGCAGCGAGCGCGGAGTGGGGCGTATGGCCGATCTCGATCAGGCTGAGGCCCGTTTGGCGCAAGCGCGCAACAACCTGATCACCGAGCAGACCAATCTTGCCGATGCGCAGGTCAATTACTACAGTCTGGTTGGCCGCGAGCCCAGCGAGCTGAGCATGCCGCAAGGCTTGCCGGGTCGTTTGCCGGAAAGCCTGCAGGCCGCCCGTGAGGAGCTGCTGGCGAATAATCCCTTTCTGAGTTCGGCCGAGTCTGATGTGCAGGCCAGCGAGCAGCAATATGAAGCGTCCAAGTCGACGTTTTACCCGCGTTTCGACGCTGAGCTCTCGCAGGGTTTGAACAACAATGTCGACGGTGTGCCTGGCCATAGCAATGAATGGCAGGCAATGCTGCGTATGCGCTACAACCTGTTCGCCGGTGGCAGCAACAAGGCCGACCTGCAGTCCAAGGCGCACCAGGTCAATCAGGCCATGGATATTCGCAACAATGCGTTGCGCGTGCTGATCGAGGAGCTCGGCCTGGCCTGGAATGCCCTGGAGAATTCGCGTCAACAATTGCCGATCGCACAGCAATATGTCGACTACAGCAGCCGGGTGCGCGACTCCTACCAGAAGCAGTTCGGCCTAGGCGATCGCACCTTGCTGGACCTGCTCGACAGCGAGAACGAATTGTTCACTGCTGCGCGCCGCCTGGAAGAAGTGCGTTTCACTGAGCTGTTTACTCAATACCGGATCAAGGCGACCATGGGCTCCCTGCTGCAAAGCCAAGGTGTAGTTGCACCCATGGCTGCGGCGCCGCTGGACGTAGTCAAGGCCAAGGTGACACTGCCGGGCCTGAACTGACAGCGACCTTCCTCCGTGCATGAGTGAATCTTTGTGGCAGTAGACCTCAGCCAGGCCCCGACCCGTAGCGATCCTCGCGATCGCTACGATGATCCACTGCTCGACAGCCTGCTGTCACTTTGCAGTCTGCACCAGAAGCCGGTCAGTCGGGCCATGCTCACGGCCGGCTTGCCACTGCCCGAACAGCGCCTGAGTGTCGAGTTGCTGCCCCGTGCAGCGGCGCGCGCCGGCCTGCAAGGGCGTTGGTTGCGCCGCGAACTGCGCAAAATCCCGACGTTGGCTATGCCTGCTCTGCTGTTGCTGCGTGAAGGTCGCAGCGCGGTCTTGCTCGGTTGGGACGAGCAGGGCCGTGCGCGGGTCATGCCCAGCGAGAGTGAGGGGGGGGAGGTTCTTGTCAGTGCCGAGATGCTGGCCGAGGATTACAGTGGTCAGGTGTTCTTTGCCCAGCCGCTGCACAAGTTCGACTTCAATCGCGGCGAGCTGATTCCCCGTGCGACTTCCTGGTTCCGCGATACCCTCAAGCGCTCCCGCTGGCTCTATATAGACGCTATCGCGGCCAGTTTCCTGATCAGCCTGATCGGCCTGGCTACGCCGCTGTTCGTCATGAATGTTTACGATCGGGTGGTGCCCAACCAGGCAGAGGCCACGCTCTGGGTGCTGGCGATCGGTATCTGTGGCGTGTATCTGTTCGATCTGCTGCTGAAAACCTTGCGTGGTCTGTGCCTGGATCTTGCGGGCAAGAAGACCGATCTGATCATTTCGGCGACGCTGTTCGAGCGGGTCGTCGGCATGGCCATGAAGTTCCGTCCGGCCCGGGTCGGCAGTTTCGCCCAGAACATCCACGAATTTCAGAGCCTGCGCGATTTCCTCGCCTCGCTGACCCTGGCCAGTGTCATCGATCTGCCGTTTACCCTGCTGATTTTGGCGGTGATCGCGATGATCGGCGGCCATCTGGTGTGGATCCCGGTATTGGCCTTTCCGCTGGTCGCCCTGATCGGCTGGGCGTTACAGCGCCCCCTCGCGGAAACCATGGAGCGCACCATGGCGCTGGCCGCCGAGCGTCAGTCGAGCCTGATCGAAAGCCTCGCCGGACTGGATGCGGTCAAGGTCAATAATGCCGAGAGTGAACGCCAGTACCTGTGGGAGCAGACCATCGGCACCCTCAGTCGCCTGGAATTGCGCGCGCGCATGCTCTCCAGTCTGGCGATGAACGCGACGATGCTGCTGCAGCAATTGGCCGGCGTCATCGTGATCGTCTTCGGTGTTTATCAGATCATCGATGGCAAGCTCAGCATGGGTGGCCTGATTGCCTGCTACATGCTCAGCAGTCGTGCGCTCGGCCCGCTGACCCAATTGTCCGGCTTGCTGACCCGCTACCAGCAGGCGCGCGTCACCCTCGAGTCAGTCAATCATATGATGACCCTGCCGCAGGAGCGTCAGGAAGAGGAGCGTCCGCTCAAGCGTCAATCACTGCAGGGTGCCATCGAGTTCCGCCAGCTGGATTTCCATTATCCGGACCAGCAGCAGGCCGCCCTGCAGAACATCAACCTGGTGGTGCGCCCCGGCGAGAAGATCGGCATCATCGGTCGCAGCGGCTCTGGCAAGAGTTCGCTGGCCAAGCTGATTGTCGGCCTGTACCAGCCGGATGCCGGCAGCCTGTTGGTCGACGGCGTCGATGTGCGCCAGCTGGATGTCAGCGATCTGCGCCACAACATCGGCTACGTCCCCCAGGATATCCAGCTGTTTTCCGGCACGCTGCGCGACAACCTGACGGTGGGCGCGCGCTACGTGGAAGATGAGCTGGTCTTGCAGGCATCCGAGCTGGCTGGCGTTCATGAGTTCGTGCGCCTGCATCCCAAGGGCTACGAACTGCAGGTCGGCGAGCGTGGACAGAACCTGTCCGGGGGACAGCGGCAGAACGTTGCCCTGGCCCGGGCGTTATTACTCGACCCGCAAATCCTGCTGTTCGACGAGCCGACCAGCGCCATGGACAACACTGGTGAAGAGCGGCTCAAGCAGCGTCTGGCTGCAGTTATCGGCAGCAAGACCCTGCTGCTGGTTACCCACCGTGCCTCCATGCTCAGTCTGGTCGACCGCCTGATCATCGTCGACCGCGGCCAGATCATTGCCGACGGCCCTAAGGGCAGTGTCATGGAAGCGCTGAAAAAGGGGCAGATCAGTGTCAGTTAAACCGCCGTCAAAAGGCCTGCGTCAGGCTCTTGCGTCTTACTTCGGCAGCCATGACGCCATGGGCGATGAGCCCTTGCCGGAAGTCAGCAAGGCACTGATCGAGGATGCACCCAGGGTCATTCGCCTGACCATCTGGGGCTTGATCGCCTTCGTCGCCTTCTGTTTGCTGTGGGCGCATTTCGCCGTGGTCGACGAAGTGACCCGTGGTGATGGCAAGGCGATTCCTTCATCGCACCTGCAAAAAATCCAGAACCTGGAAGGCGGTATTGTTTCCGAACTGTTCGTTCGCGAGGGACAGGTCGTCAATATCGGCGACCCGCTGCTGCGTCTGGATGACACCCGTTTTGCTTCCAACGTTGGTGAGACCGAGGCCGATCGCCTGGCCTTGCTGTTGCGGGTCGAGCGCCTCAGTGCGGAAGTACAGGATCGCGAGCTGGTGGTGGCCGCCGAAGTCCGCGAGAAGGTGCCGCGTCAGGCCGAAAACGAGGAGCAGTTGTTCAACAGTCGGCGCCAGCAGTTGCTGGACGAGGTCGCCGGGCTGGAGCAGCAGTCGCTTCAGCGTCGTCAGGAGTTGCGCGAGTTTGCTTCCAAGCAGAGCCAGTTTCGCAGCAGTCTGGAGCTGTTGCGCCAGGAAATCCGCATGTCCGAGCCCCTGGTGGCCGAGGGGGCGATTTCTCCGGTTGAAGTGCTCCGCTTGAAGCGTGCCGAGGTGGAGAGTCGCGGTCAGTTGCAGGCCACCACCCTGGCAATGCCGCGTGCCGAGGCCGCGATCAAGGAAGTCGAGCGCAAGATCGATGAAACCCGTGGACGTTTTCGCAGCGATGCGCTGACCCAGCTGAATGAGGCGCGTACCGACCTGAGCAAGATCCAGTCGACCGGCAAGGCGCTGGAAGACCGGGTCAATCGCACCCTGGTCACCTCGCCTGTGCGCGGTATCGTCAAGCTGCTGCTGGTCAACACCATCGGTGGGGTGATTCAGCCGGGTAGCGATCTGGTAGAGATCGTGCCGCTGGGCGAGAACCTGCTGGTGGAGGCGCGCATCCGTCCGCAGGACATTGCCTTCCTCCATCCCGGGCAGGAGGCCATGGTCAAGTTCACCGCCTATGACTACACCATCTACGGTGGGCTCAAGGCCGAGCTGGAGCAGATCGGTGCGGACACCGTGACCGATGACGATGGCAACAGCTTCTACGTGATCAAGTTGCGTACCAACAGGAGCCACCTGGGCAGCGAAGAACACCCGTTGCTGATCATTCCCGGCATGGTCGCGTCGGTAGACATCATCACCGGCAAGAAAAGCGTTCTCAGCTACTTGCTCAAGCCGATCATCCGGGCCCGTGCCGAGGCGTTGCGCGAGCGCTGATCGGCGCCATGGATAGATGAAAAAGCCGCAGCAATCTGCGGCTTTTTGCCAGCTGCAGATCGTCGCCTGGATGCAATCCGGCAGCGATTTGCCAGGCGGGACATGTCCCCGGCCTGCAAGGGCCGGCTAGGGCGGTGGCTGCTTTACATCCTTGCCCTAGGGGCGGGCCTGCACTTACTCGACGAACAGCTGCTGCACCACCGAGAAGTCTTGCTGGCCCTTGCCTTGCTTGAGCAGCAGGCGATACAGCTGCAGGGCCAGGGCGCCCATCGGTGTGCTGCTGCCGCTGTGCTGCGCGGCTTCCTGGGCCAGGCCGAGGTCCTTGGCCATCAGTTCGGCCATGAAGCCACCGGAATAGCCTTTGGATGCCGGGGCGTTTTCCATGACCCCGGGCCAGGGGTTGTATTTTTCCAGGGTCCAGTTGCCGCCGGAGCTCTGGCGCATGATTTCGGCCAGCACGGCGGGCTCCAGGCCGTTGGCTACACCCAGGGCCATGGCTTCGGCGGTGGCGATCATCTGCACCGCCAGGACTTGGTTGTTGCACACCTTGGCCACCTGGCCGGCACCCTCGGGGCCGGCGTGGAAGATGTGGCTGCCCATGGCGGCAAAGACTGGGCGGGCTTTTTCCAGGGTGCTGGCCTGGCCGCCGATCATAAAGGTCAGGGTGCCGGCCGCGGCGCCGGCGGTACCACCGGAAACCGGCGCGTCGAGCATCTCCAGGCCTCGCTCGGTAGCAGCTTTATGCACCTTGCGCGCAGACTCCGGGGCGATAGTCGAGCACTCCAGGACCAGGGTGCCGGGCTTGAGTGCCTTGAGCAGGCCGTCGTCGCCCAGGTACAGGCCTTCGACATGACGGCTGGCCGGCAGCATGCTGATTACCACATCGGCGCCTTGCACGGCGTCGCTGGCACTGCTGGCGGCTTGTGCCCCTTCCTGGGCCAGTTCGTCGATGGCAGCTTGCACCAGGTCGAAGACTTTGAGCTTGAAGCCGGCCTTGAGCAGGTTGCGTGCCATGGGCAGGCCCATATGGCCAAGGCCGATAAAGGCGATCGTTTTCATGGTTGTTTCCCTCCTCCGAAAAGTCTGTCTGGCCTGGCCCGTTCCTACGATACCTCCCTGCGTTGTTACTGCAGATCCGCCAGCGGATGCTCGCCTTCCCAGGTGGCCTCGAAGTGTGACTCGATCACCTCTGCGGGGATGCTCGCCACATCCGGCCAGTGCCAGTGGGGTTTCTGGTCCTTGTCGATCAGGCGCGCGCGCACACCTTCGGGGAGTTCCGGGTGGCGGCAGCAATTCAGGCTCATGGCGTACTCCATCTGGAATACCTGGGCCACTGACAGCTGTCGGGCGCGGGCGATCTGTTGCCAGACCAGGTGCGCGCTCAGCGGGCAGCCGTTGGCCAGGGTCTTGGCTGCGCGCGCCAGCAACAGGTCGCTGCTATTGTGCAGGGCGGTGAGGGCGCGCCAGGCGGTGGGTAGATCTGCCTGGTCGAGTACCTCGTCGATGCGTTCGCGGCGCGGCAGCCATTGGGCTTCCGGCAGTTTGCCGAGGGCCTCGTGCTGCAGGGCCTTGAGCAGGCTGTGCAGTTGCAAGTGTGGTTGTTCCAGCCAGTTCAGTTGCACCAGCCCCTCGATCAGGGCGTCTTGCTGCTCATCGAGCAGGAAGCGGTCGGCCAGGTCCAGGTCGAGGGCGTCGCGGGCGTTGATGCTGCTGGCGGTGAGGCCCAGGAACAACCCGAGCTTGCCCGGCAGGCGGGCGAGGAACCAGCTGCCACCGACATCCGGGTACAGGCCGATATTGATTTCCGGCATACCCAGGCGACTCGATGGGGTGACGATGCGCAGGCCGGCGCCCTGCATCAGGCCCATGCCGCCGCCCAGCACATGGCCGTGGGCCCAGCAGATCAAGGGCTTCGGGTAGCTATGAAGACGATGGTCGAGACGGTATTCGTCGGCGAAGAAGCGCCGCGCCAGGGGCGGTACTTCGCCGGGGTGTTCGCGGCACTGCTGCACCAGTTGCACCACGTCACCGCCGGCGCAGAAGGCTTTAGCGCCGTTGCCACGCAGCAGCACGCAGGCGATGGTCGGGTCATCCGCCCAGGCCGCGAGTTTTGCATTCAATGCCTCGATCATCGGCAGGGTCAGGGCGTTCAGGCTTTTTTCTGCATCCAGGCTGGCGATACCGATGCGAAAGCCATGCAGGCTGTGGTGTTCTTCGAAAATCACGTTCATGTGGCGGGTTCCTGGTGCGCGGGGCGCACCCTCGGGGAATGGGTTTATTTATTGCGCCACTGTGGCGTGCGTTTCTCCAGGAAGGCGTTGACACCTTCGCGGGTATCGTCGGCGTCGAACAGGTCGATGAAGCGCTCGCGTTCTTCGCTCAGCCAGGTGCTCGGGCTGCGTGCGCGGGCGCCCTGGATCAGCGGCTTGATGGTGCGCACCGCCACCGGGCTCTGCCGTGCGACTTTGGCCGCCAATAGCAGGGCATGGCCGCGTGCTTCGCCGCTGTCGACCAGTTGTTCGACCAGGCCGATGCGCAGGGCGGTTTCGGCGTCGATGCGCTCGCCGCAGAGGATCATGCGCTTGGCCCAGCCTTCACCGACCAGCCAGGCCAGGTGCTGGGTGCCGCCAGCGCAGGGCAGCAGACCCACCGCGGCTTCCGGCAGGGCCATCTGCGCCTGGCGTTCGGCGATGCGCAGGTCGCAGGCCAGCGCGCATTCCAGGCCGCCGCCCATGGCGTAACCGTTGATCGCGGCGATCGACACACCGCGGAAATCGCGCAGCGCCTCGAAGGCTTCGCCGAAGCGGCGGGCCATTTCACGGGCGCGGGCCTTGTCGCCATCGGCGAACAGGTTGAGATCGGCGCCGGCGCTGAAGAACTTGCCGCCTTGGCCGGTCACCACCAGGGCGTAGATGTCGTCGTCGTGGTTGAGGTGCTCGATCAGTTGCTTGAGGCCGATCAGTGAGTCGCGGTCCCAGGTGTTGGCCGGCGGGTGGTTGATGGTGATCAGCGCGGTGTGGCCATGCTTTTCCACGGTGATCTTGTGGGTCAGGTCGAATACACCGGGATGGTAGGGTTCGATGGCGTGGCTCATAAGTGTCCTCGTTGCTATTCCGATGGTGCCCGCGCTCTGCGCGGGCGCCCAGCCTGGGACGCTCTGCGTCCCGCTTGCCCCGTGTCAGGACGCGGAGCGTCCGGGGTGGCGTTCCCCCGCGGAGCGTGGGAACGATCAAGTTAAACCTTACAGCAGGCGATCGAGCATGCCGCCCTGCTCGAGCAGGCGGCGGGCGATGATCACCCGCATGATTTCGTTGGTGCCCTCGAGAATCTGGTGCACGCGGCTGTCGCGGACCCAGCGTTCCAGCGGGTAGTCGTTTAGATAACCGTAGCCGCCATGCAGCTGCAACGCATCGTTGCACAGGGTAAAACACTGATCGGTGGCGAAGCGCTTGGCCATGGCGCAGTACAGACTGGCCTCGCCGTGCTGCCGATCCAGCTTGTGTGCGGCCAGGCGCACCATCTGTCGACTGGCCGTGAGGTCGGTGAACATGTCGGCCAGCTTGAATTGCAGGGCCTGGAACTCGCTGAGGGGCTTGCCGAACTGTTTGCGTTCCTCCACGTAGCGCAGCGCTTGTTCCAGCGCCGCCTGGGCTGCGCCGAGCGAGCAGCTGGCGATGTTGATGCGGCCGCCGTCCAGGCCCCGCATGGCGTAGACGAAGCCCTGGCCCTCGGGGCCGATGCGGTTGCCGGCGGGGATGCGCACGCTCTCGAAGCTGATGGTGCGGGTCGGCTGGGCGCGCCAGCCCATCTTCAGTTCGTTGCGGCCGTATTTCACCCCGGCCGCGTCGGCCGGCACCAGGAAGCAGGAAATACCCTTGGCGCCGCTGTCCTCGCCGCTACGGGCCATGACGATCAGCACGTCGGTTGAGCCGGCGCCGGAGATAAAGCACTTGCTGCCGTCGATCAGGTAGTCGTCGCCGTCACGCCGGGCGCGGGTGCGCAGGTGGGCGGCGTCGGAACCGGCATCCGGCTCGGTCAGGCAGTAGGAAGCGAGCAGTTCGCCGCTGACCAGGCCGGGCAGCCACTGCTCCTTGAGCGCGGGGTCGGCAAAGGAGGCCAGCATCCAGGTCGCCATGTTGTGGATGGTCAGGAAGGCCGTGGTGGCTACGCAACCGGCGGCCAGCTGCTCGAAGATCAGCGCGGCGGACAGTCGCGACAGGCCCAGGCCGCCGTCATCATCCTTGATGTACAGGGCCAGATAGCCCTGTTCGGCGGCCAGCTTGATAACGTCCACCGGGAAGTGATGGTCGCGGTCCCAGTCGGCGGCATGGGGCGCCAGTTCGCGGCTGGCGAAAGCACGGGCGCTGTCGACCAGCAGGCGTTGTTCATCGCTGAGTTCGAAATCCATAAGTCCTCATTGCAGGGTCAGGGGTTGCCCGGCGGCGCGTCTTTCCGCCTGCCATTCGGCGAGACTGGGCGCGGCCTGGTTGGCGTCGAGACGGTCGACGATTTCAAAGTAATCCTGCTTCAGCGGATCCTTGAGCACTTCGGCGCGAGCCTTCACTTTGACGGCATACACCGTCTGCAAGTTCTGGTGATCGAAGGCGCGCCACTCTTGCGGGCCCTTGAGTAGCTGGTAACGGTGACCTTCCAGGGCCTTGATCAAGGCCTCGCTGTCCAGGCTCTTGGCCCGCCGGGCGGCATCGGCCCACTGATAGACGATGCTGTAGGCCGATGCCGCCGAGCTGGACGGATACATCGCATACCGCTGGCTGAAGGCGTTGACGAAGGCTTCGCCCTGGGCCGATTGCTCCAGTTTAGGCACGCGCCAGGTCCACGGCTCGGTGCCGAGCACCCCTTCCATCAGGCCGGGGCCGGCTTGCTCGATGATGCTCTGGGTCAGGTTGGGCGCGACTATCTGCATGCGCTCGGTCAGGCCGAGATCCTTGGCGATGCGCATGGCGCGCACCAGGTCTTCGCCGAACAGCACCAGGGCCAGTACCTGGGCGTTGCTCGCCGCGGCCTGGCTCAGCACATCCTGGTAATCGGCCAGGCGCGCGCCGGGGAAGGGCACCTTGAGCCCGGGGTGTTTGCCGCTATCTGCGCTGCCGGTGGTCTGGCGTAACGAGTCTTCGGTGGTGTGGCCCCAAGTGTAGTCGGCGGTGACGTAGAAATAGCGCTGATCCGGCAGGTGCTGGTTCAGGTACTGGCCGAGCACCCGGGCGCTCATCCAGGCGTTGTTGCACTCGCGAAACATATAGCGGTGCGCATTTTTGCCGGTGGTGTCGTTGGAATAGGTGAGGGTGCCGAAATACAGCAGGCCATGCGTGGCGGCTCGCTGGCCGGAGGCGATCGCCACCGCGCTGGAGGAACCGCCGAACAGCATGGCCGCGCCTTCGCGGGCCAGCTTGTCGACATTGCGCTCGGCTTTCGCCGGGCGCGAGGCGCTATCGCGGCTGGACAGGCGCAACGAACGACCGAGCACACCGCCCTGGGCGTTGAGCTCGTCGATGGCCAGCAAGGCACCGCGCATCTGGGCCAATCCTTCTTCCTTATACGGGCCGGTGCGCGGGTAATTGAGACCGAGGGTGATCGGCTCGGCGGCCTGCGCGCAGGCGGTTAATCCGGCCCAAAGGGCCAGGGTGGCAGTCAGTCGTTGCATGGCAGCTCTCCTTGTTCTTGTTGTTGGGATCAGGAGAACTTTTTACGCGGTTAGACTAATTGTTGAGATCGTCTATTGGTCTAACAGACCCTACGCCGTTCTCATTTCAACTGAATGGTCATATTTGCTCCGCCCGACGTTCCGGCCACGGCGTCTTCATCGAACCAGCTGCTGGTGACCGTCTTGGTCTCGCTGTAGAAACGCACGGCCTGTTTGCCGTAGGCGTGCAGGTCGCCGTAGAACGAGCCTTTCCAGCCGGTGAAGGAGAAGAACGGCAGCGGCACCGGCACCGGTACGTTGATTCCGACCTGACCGACTTCCACCGCGTGCTGGTAATGCCGCGCCGCGCCACCGGAACGGGTGAAGATCGAGGTGCCGTTGCCGTAGGGGCTGGCATTGACCAGCTCGATCGCCTGCTCGAGGGTGTCGACCTCCATGCACACCAGGACCGGGCCGAAGATCTCCTCGCGGTACAGGCTCATCTTCGGCGTGACGCCGCGGAACAGGGTCGGACCGAGCCAGTTGCCGTTGGGATAACCGTGCACCGTACAGTGCGAGCCGTCGAGCAGGCACTCGGCGCCTTCCGCCTTGCCCTCGGCGATCAGGCGCAGCACCCGTTGCCTGGCCTGCTGGCTGATCAGCGGGCCGAACGCCGCATGGCCGTCGGTCCAGTAGCCGGGTTGCAGCTCGGCCATCTGCGCCTGCAGTTCAGCGATCCACTGCTTCGACTCGCCGACGAACACCGCCACGCTGATCGCCATGCAGCGCTGTCCGGCCGCGCCGCAACTGGCGCCGACCAGGTTGCTCAGCACCTGCTGCTTGTTCGCGTCGGGCATGATCACCATGTGGTTCTTGGCCCCGGCGAAGGCCTGCACGCGCTTCAGGTGGGCGGTGCCGGTGCGGTAGATGTGCTGGCCGACCGGTACCGAGCCGACGAAGGACACGGCGCGGATATCCGGGTGAGTGAGCAGGCTGTCGACCACCTCGCGCCCGCCATGCAGCACCTGCAGCACGCCCCTGGGCGCACCGGCCTCGATAAACAGCTCGGCCAGGCGGTTGGGGGTCATGGGGTCCTGTTCGGAGGGCTTGAGGATAAAGGTGTTGCCAGCGGCGATGGCCAGGGGAAACATCCACAGCGGAATCATGGCCGGGAAGTTGAACGGAGTGACGCCGACGCACACGCCGAGTGGCTGAATCCAGCTGGCGGTGTCGATGTCACGGGCCACGTTCTCCATGGTCTCGCCCATCATCAGGCTGGCGATATTGGCCGCCTGTTCGACCACCTCGATGCCGCGCCAGACATCGCCCTTGGCGTCGGCCAGGGTCTTGCCGGTTTCCTTGGCGAGGATTTCCGCCAGTTCGTCATGGTGTTCCTTGAGCAGGTGCTGATAGCGCAGCATCAGTCGTGCGCGATCGGACACCGGCACTTCGCGCCAGCCGAGAAACGCCGCCTTGGCGCTGGCGATCGCCGCTTCGATTTCTTCGGCAGTGGCCTTGGGCGCCAGGGCCAGCACTTCCTGGGTCGCCGGATCGGTGATTTCGATGAATTCGCGGGTACGGCTTGCACGCCATTCCCCTTCGATCAATTGCGGGATTGCCTTGCTCATCGCGTTCTCCCCTTGGATCCAGGTATTCAAGGTTCTACTTCTTTTAGCCTTATAGCCGGGGAAGGCGTGCTTGTGGATTGACGATCTTGGGCAATGGATGGACGATCTTGGTATTGAGCTGTAGGAGGGCGAATGAACGCTCGGGTTGAAACATCGAACTGGCCATTACCGGCCAACGGCGTGCGCTTTATCACCCCGCCGCGCCTGCGCCGCCTCTTGAGCCGCCACCCACTGGCTTTCGGCTGCTATCCGTTGGCCCTGGGGTTCTATCCAGATGCGCGCGGACACCACATGAATCGGCCGCTTCCGGACGATTACCTGCTGATCTACTGCCGGGCCGGGCAGGGCTGGGTGGAGGCGGGGGATGGACGAATAGCTGTCGCCGGTGGCGATCTGCTGCTGTTGCCCAAGGGCATGGCCCACGCCTATGGCGCCGATTCCGGCAAGCCCTGGACGCTGTACTGGGTGCACTTCGATGGTGAGCTGGCGGCGGAGTTTCTGCGCCCGTTGGGCAAGGGGCCGATCTGGCGCATCGGCGTGCAACCACGGCTGCTGGCCGAGTTCGATGCTCTGCTCACTCTGCGCAAGCAGGGCCTGAGCCTGGCGCACTTCATCTATGCCGCCCACCAGTTGCAGGCGCTGCTGGCCTCACTGGCGGTGCTGCCGGCGCGGGCCAAGTTGAAATCGGGGCGGGTGCTGGATGTCGATGCGGTGCAGGCGGTGATGCGCGCCCACCTGCACGGTTCGCTCAATCTCGACGAACTGGCGGCGCAGTTCAAGCTGTCGCGCTTCCACTTCGCCAAGACCTACCGCGCGCTGACCGGCCATGCACCGATCCAGGAGTTCATCCAGCTGAAAATGGCCCACGCCTGCCGCCTGCTCGACGAAGGCCAGCAGGGCATCCGCCAGGTTGCCGAGCAACTGGGCTATGACGACGCCTATTACTTCTCGCGCTTGTTCCGCAAGGTGGTGGGTATGGCACCCAGCCATTACCGAGCGCTGCATCAGGGCTGAGAGCTTGTGCAAAATCTTCCGCCTGCTGCGGCCGCCTCCCGACGCCCGCGGCGTCTTCTACACCCGGGCGATGGTCGCCAGGCCGGTGGCGATGATCTTCTCCTCGCCGTGGTTGACGGCAAACACATCGGCGCGGCATACCGCCTGGCGCTTCCCGGCCTTGATCACCTCGCTGCGGCAGATCAGCTTGTCGCCGATCGCCGGCGCCAGCAGGTTGACCTTGTACTCGCTGGTGACCACGTCGCCCACCAGCGAGGCCGCCGCCCAGGCGCAACCGCTGTCGATCATGAAACCGACCACCGCGCCGTGGGTGTAACCGTGATGCTGGCTGAGTTCCGGGCGGCTGTGCAGCTGCAGGCTGACCTTGCCGGGGGCGAAGTCCAGCAGTTCGGCGCCGAGCAACCTGGCAAAGGCGGAGTGTTCCAGGGCCTGCTCCAGGCGCTCCCGGCTGATACCGATGGGACTGTCCATGTGGGGTGCTCCTTGGGGTTGGTTGCCCCAGTCTCGACTGCCCGCCAAGCTGTCGCCATCTGCATCCAGGAGGATGATGAGGGTCTATTCGTCTGCGCCTTGACTTGCCTGTGAGGCTTCTCTAGCGTGCCGTCTTCAATTCGTCGACTCGGGAACCAGGCATGACCTCCGCCGATAACATCAAGCTCGAAGCGGGCTGGAAAGAGGCACTGCGCGAGGAGTTCGCCAAGCCCTATATGCAGGAGCTGGCCGACTTCCTGCGCCAGGAGAAAGCCGCCGGCAAGGAGGTCTATCCGCCGGGTGCGCTGATCTTCAATGCGCTCAACTCCACCCCGCTGGAGCGGGTCAAGGTAGTGATCATCGGCCAGGATCCCTATCACGGCCCGGAGCAGGCCCATGGCCTGTGCTTCTCGGTGCAGCCGGGGGTCGCCACGCCGCCATCGTTGCTGAATATCTACAAGGAATTGAAGCGCGACCTGAATATCGACATCGCCGGCCATGGCTGCTTGCAGCATTGGGCCGAGCAGGGCGTGCTGTTGCTCAACACCTCGCTGACGGTCGAGCGCGGCATCGCCGGCTCCCATGCTGACAAGGGCTGGGGGGTATTTACAGATCGGGTGATCGAGGTGGTCAGCGGTCACTGTCCACACCTGGTCTTCCTGTTGTGGGGCAAGCATGCGCAGGGCAAGGCGCGCCTGATCGACCCGAGCAAGCACCTGGTGCTGTGTTCGCCGCATCCCTCACCGCTGTCGGCCCATCGCGGGTTTATCGGCAACGGTCACTTCAGCCGCTGCAACAAGTTCCTGGTGCAGCACGGCATGACGCCTATCGACTGGCGACTGCCGCCACTCTAGGCGCGGTTGCACAGGCCAGCGGGGCAAGGTCGCGGCGCAGATCGCGCAAGCGTGTGATCAGGCGTTCGCGCTGGTTGCTGTCGGCGTTTTCCAGCAGGTCGCTGAGCAGTTCGGCCAGCGCTTGCCGTGAGCGTGGGTAGGCCGCCCGGTAGCGCGCGTCCTGCAAGGACTCGCGTTCCTGCAGCAAACGCGTCAGACGCGCGGGGAAATCGGCACTGCGTCGTGCATCGAGCGCCGCGCGAAATGCAGTTTGCCAGCGCAGGCGATTGTCCAGCCACAGACGATTCTGCTCACGCACTGTGTGCGCCCACTCTTGGATACGTGCTTGCTGTGCTTCATTCAGCCGACCGAGCCAGGGTCGCAGGCGTTGCTGCATGCGCTTGGCGCGTTGGCTGATCTGGGTCGCCAGGGACGGTTCGAGAAAGTTCTGGCGATCCTCCCGGTTGTCTTCATCCATGGCGGCATATAGCTCGGCGACTTGTCTGGGGTTGAGGCCCTGGAGCAGCTCGATGGCGGTCGGGGTGATTTCGCGGGAGATGCGCTTGAGCGCGCCATCCAGCTCGGCGAACTGCTCGCTCAGTTGGCTGGCGCTGGGTGACGCCTGCTCAAGCAGCGCTTCGCTGCGTTGCAGCCAGTCGATATAGCGCGGCAATTCGCTGCTGCAGTGCCACTTCAGGTGGGTCTGCAGGCGCGGTTTGAGCCAGGCCTGCTGTTCGCGGTTCAGGCTCAGGTAATCATCCAGCCGCCAGGGAATCAGCCAGTCGAGATTGCGATAGGCCAGGCCGACCCGGCTGCAGGCGGCCAACAGCACGCTCAGGGCGATCAGCACGAGCAGGTTGTTGATCAGGGGCCAGCGGGGCAGGGTCATGCGATATGCCTCGGCGTGTGTGATCGGTCAGTGCTTGCACTGCAGTGCCTGGAAACTGCCGCGCGATGGTTGGCACAGACCCACAGGTTACGCCCGCCCGGGCAGGTGTTGGGGCGTTTGAAATATTCACTAAAAAAAGCCCGCGCGAGGCGGGCTAAACGTGGTCGAAACGTGCAGGCAGGTCGCTAGATTCGCTGCCACAGCCTGAACATCGGCTCGGCCAGGAACATCACCAGAAACAGGCGCAGCACCTGCAGTGCGGTGACCAGTGCCACCGACAGGTGCAGGGCTTCGGCGGTCAGGCACAGTTCGGTGATGCCGCCCGGCATCATGCCGAGCATCAGCGAGGTCTGGTCTTGACCGGCCAGCCAGCCGAGGCCTTTGGCCAGCAACGCGGCACTGGCCATGGCGAGCAGGCTGAACAGCAGAATGCGCGCGAGAAAGCCCGGTGCGCTGCGAAAGAAGGCACGGTCGAAGTGGCAGCCCAGGGCGCAGCCGATCAGCCATTGACCGGCCTGGCCGAGCCCGCTCGGCAAGCCGATGTGCAGGTCGAAGCTGACGCTGGCGACGGCGCACACCGTCAGCGGCCCGAGCATCCAGGGGTTGGGTTGTTTGAGTCTTTTCCACAGCAGGGCCAGCAGCGCGCCGGCGGGTAGCAGTGCGGCCAGCCAAGGCCAGCTAACTGTCGCCGGCGCCGGTGGTTCGATGGGCGGCAGGCTCCAGGTGAAGATGGCCGGAACCAGCAGCACCACCAGCAACAGGCGCAGGCTGTGCGCCGCCGCAACGCGGGCGACCTGGGCGTCATGGCGTTGCGCCAGGTTGACCATTTCGCTGGCCCCCCCCGGCATGCTGGAAAAGAAGGCGGTGGCGGGGTCGACCCCGGCACGGCGCAACAGCGCGATGCCGATCAGGCTGAGCAGCAGGGTCACCAGGGCGCCAACCAGGACTACGCCGAAATGACCGAGCAACTCGCCCATCACCTCGCCGGTGAAGTGCAGGCCGATGCCGCTGGCGACCAGCCATTGTCCGGTTTGTCGGCCGCCGGGCAGTTCCATGACCAGCCAGCCGCTGCAGCGTGCCGCGATGACCGCCAGCAATGAGCCGATGATCCACGGCAAAGGCCAGCCGATCAGGCTGGCCAGGTAGCCGCCGATCAGGCCGATCAACGGGGTGGCCCAGTAGCGACGCCACTGGGCCAGGGCGGCGAGATTAAGCATTGGCTAGCTGAGAGACGCGCCGTGCACGCCACCAGCGCAGGGCGGGCATGCCCAGCATCAGTGCGGTGAGAGCCCACAGGCACAGGCTGATCGGACTGCTCCAGAGGATGTTGAGGTCACCGGCCGAGATCGACAGGGCGCGGCGCAGGTTGTCTTCCATCAGCTCGCCGAGGACGAAGCCGAGAATCAGCGACGACAGCGGGAAGTCCAGTTTGCGCAAAATGTAGCCGAACACGCCGAGGCCTATCATCAGCACCAGGTCGAAGGTGGTGCTGTGCACCGCATAGACCCCGACCATGCTGATCGCGGTGATCGCCGGCACCAGCACCCAGTTGGGGACGCTGAGCATGCGGGCGAACAGGCCGACCAGGGGGATGTTCATCACCAGCAGGAGCACGTTGCAGATGAACAGCGAGGCGATCAGGCCCCACACCACATCCGGTTGCTGCTCGAACAACAGCGGGCCTGGCGTGATGTTGTACAGGGTCAGGGCGCCGATCATCACCGCGGTGGTGCCCGAACCCGGGACGCCGAGGGTCAGCATGGGGATCAGCGAACCGCAGGCCGAGGCGTTGTTGGCCGCTTCCGGGGCGGCCAGGCCACGCAGGTCGCCTTCGCCGAAGGTGCCGCTGGCGCCGGCCATGCGTTTCTCGCTCATGTAGGTCATGGCGCTGGCGATAGTAGCGCCGGCGCCCGGCAGCACGCCGATGACAAAGCCGGCAACCGAGCTGCGCACCATGGTCCAGAAGGTGAAGCAGAACTCCTTGAAGTTGAACAATAGGCGACCGCTGGTCTTCACCGCTTTCTGCCCGCTGTGGGTCTTCTCCAGCATCAACAGCACTTCGCTGACGCTGAAGAAGCCGATCACCACGATGACGAACTGGATGCCATCGGACAGGCTGACGCTGCCGAAGGTGAAGCGGTACACCCCGGTGGTCGAATCCACGCCGACGGTGGCCAGGGCCAGGCCGATCAGTGCCGCCATCAGGGTTTTCACCGGTTTGTCGCCGACCATGCCGCCGAGGCAGGCGATGGCGAAGATCATCAGCACGAAATATTCAGCCGGGCCAAAGGCCACCGCCCATTTCGCCAGCAGCGGGGCGAACAGCACCACGCCACAGGTGGCGATGATGCTGCCGACGAAGGAACTGACCGCTGACAGCGACAGGGCGATCCCGGCCTTGCCCTGGCGCGCCAGCGGGTAGCCGTCGAGGGTGGTCATCACCGCTGCCGCATCACCTGGCACGTTGAGCAGGATGGCCGAGATACGTCCGCCGTATTCGCAGCCGAGGTACACGGCAGCCAGCAGGATCAGGGCGGTTTCCGGCGGCAGGCCGAGGGCGAAGGCCAGCGGCAGCAGCAGCGCCACACCGTTGATCGGGCCCAGGCCCGGCAGCAGGCCGACGATGGTGCCGACGAAGGCGCCGAACAGCGCCACCATCAGGTTTTCCGGCCGGCTGGCGACCTCGAAGCCTTGCATCAAGAAATTCAGCGTTTCCATTTTTCAGTTCTCCACAAGGGCTTCGAACAGGCCCAGCGGCAGCGGCACGTCCAGCAGGTAATCGAATAAACCGTAGAGCAGTGCGCCCATCAGCACGCCGCTGATGAGGCATGGCAGCAGGCGACCAGTGAACAGCAGGCCGAGGACGAAGGTGCACAGGGCGGTGCTAATGACGAATCCCAGGGGTTCGAACAGCAGGGCGTATGCCAGCAGGGTGAGCATGCACAACAGCGAACGCAAAGCGCTGGAAGTGTCCAGCTTCTGCTCGAGTAAACCGGGCTTGACCAGCAGCCACAGTGAACCGGCGGCCATCAAGGCCAGCAGCAGCAGCGGGTAGGCGCGTGGACCGACAGGGTCGTAGGCAAAGGGCGCCTGGAAACCCCAGGCAATAACGGCGAGCCCGGCGCAGAAAAGCAGCCAGATCGCAGCGAACAGGCGGACGTACATGGCGGTAGTCTCATGAAAAGGTACAAATGTGATCGCTTCAGCGCGGTTGCGGGCGCCGGTCAGAGCAGCCACAGGGCTGTCTGACCGGGCGCGCCGACGAGTTACTCGCGCATCAGGCCGAAGGCATCGGCCAGCACCTTGTAGTCTTCGACCTGCTTGAAGACCAAGGCTTGCAGTTCGTCGCCAGTCACCGACAGCGGCAGCAGGTCGCGTTGTTCACGCAGCTTGGCGAAGTCTTCGCTGGCGAGCAGGGTGTCGAACTGCTGTTTCCACCAGTTGTACTGCTCGTCGCTGACCTCTGGGCCGACATAGAAGCCGCGGATCACCGGCCAGCTGATGTCGTAACCCTGTTCCTTGGCCGTGGGGATGTCGGCGAGCTTGCCCGGCAGGCGCTCGTCGGCGAGTACCGCGAGGATGCGCACCTTCTTCGCTTCCAGTTGCGGGGTCACTTCGCCCAGACCGCTGCTGGTCACCTGCACGTGGCCGCCGAGCATGGCGGTGAGGGTTTCGCCGCCGCCTTCGAAGGCCACATAGCGCAGGTTCTTCGGATCGATGCCGGCCAGGCGGGCGATCAGCGCGGTCTGCATCCAGTCCTGGCCGCCGATGGTGGCGCCTGCGCCAAAGACGATGCTGGACGGGTCTTTCTTCAGCGCTTCGACCAGGTCGTTGAGCGTCTGGTAGGGCGAGTCGGCGCGCACGGTGATGGCGCCGTAGTCGGTGCCCACCGCCGCCAGCCAGCGCACGCCGGTCTCGTCGTAACGACCGAACTTGCCCTGGGCCAGGTTGAGCAAGGAACCGCTGGAGAAGGCGACGATGGTGCCTGGATCATCGGCACGCTGGGCGATCACCGCGTTGTACGCCACCGCGCCGACTCCGCCGGGCATGTAGGTGACGCGCATCGGTGCTTTCAGCAGGCCGCTGTCCTTCAAGCCGCTCTGCGCCAGCTTGCAGGTCAGGTCGAAGCCGCCGCCGGGCTTGGCTGGGGCGATGCACTCGGGGCGCTTGGGTTCTGCGGCCAGCAGTTGGCCGGCGAAAGCCATACAGGCGGTGGCCAGGGCGAGGCGGGTGAGGGTAGTTTTCATTATTGAATCCTCTGGATTATTATTTTGGATCAGAAAATCGGCAGGGTGTAGCCGATAACTACACGGTATTCGTCCGAGTCGCGGGCGAAATCGGAGCGGAAATTGGCGTTACGCAGGCGCACGAAGAGATTCTTCACCGGGCCGCTTTGCACTACGTACTTGACCTCGAGGTTGGTTTCCTTTTCGTCGCCGCGCTCGTTGCTGCCGATGATTCGCGCGTCACTGCCTTTGATATAGCGAGCGTAGGCCGACAGGCCGGGCACGCCCAGGGCGGCAAAGTCATAGTCATAGCGTACTGACCAGGATTTTTCCTCAGGGTTGGCGTAGTCGTTGGCGGAGTCGTTGACCAGGTAGGGGTCGCTGCCGGCGATATAGGCATAGCCGGTGTCGCCGCTCATGTCCTGATAGCCCAAGCTCAGCTTGTGGCCGCTGTGGGCGTAGCTGAACACACCGTTCAGTGCGCGGTTGTCCACTTCGCCGGCCTTGGCTGCGCCACTCTCGTCGCTGAGCATAAGACGCAGGTCGGCAGCCATGGTGCCGCCGCCCATTGGGTAGCTGGCCAGCACATTGAAGAAGTTCTGCCGGTAGACATCCTCAAGTTCGCCATGGAAGTAGCGGCCTTTGAGGTTCTGGTTGAATTGGTAGTCGAAACCCAGCAGGTCGAGGTGGTCGGCGGTCACTCCGGCGTAGCGTCCATTCTTGCTTTCGAGCTGCAGTTCCTCGGCGTCGGTCGAGGCGCGGTCGATGGCCTTGTCCAGGCGCCCGCCAGTGAAGGTCAGGCCCTTGACCTCGGAGGAAGTCAGCAGGCCACCCTCGAATACCTGCGGCAGCAGGCGGCTGTCGTTGGCCACTACCACCGGCAGGACGGGGCTGTGCGAACCATAGCGCAGCTCGGTGGCAGAGACCTTGACCTTGGCGGTCAGGCCCAGACGACCAAACTCATCCGGTGCCTTGCCATCGTCATGCTTCGGCAGTAGGCCGGTTTTGGTGCGGTCGGCGCTGGAGTCCAGTTTGATGCCGAGCAGGCCCTGGGCGTCGAGGCCTAGGCCGACTGGGCCTTCGGTGTAACCGGACTGTACGTTGAGCCAGAAGCTCTGGCCCCACTCCTCGCGCTTGTCCTGGCCGGTACCTTCGCGATAGTCACGGTTCAGGTAGATGTTAGTGGCCTTCAGGTTGGCAGAACTGTCAGCGATGAAGTCGGCCTTGGCAGCTGTGCTGAGCAAGGTTGCAGCTATGGCGAGGCTGAGCAGATGGACAGGCGCAATGGCCTTGCTTGATGCGATGGGCATCCTGTGGTCTCCATTGTTGTTTTTGTCACGGCTGCACACCACTGTGCGGCCGTTCAGGTAGGTGGATCGAGCCACCTGGAACTGATCCTATGGGGTCAAGCTTTCGCCAAGCTTTCAGTGCTGAAAAAAACGCCTGGAGCGTTTTTGAACGTCGCCTGCGACGGCCCGCAGGGTAGGCGCCAGGGATGGCAGGCGACAAAATTTTGCCGCGGCGATTGTGCGCTGGCATTTAGGCCATTCACAGGACGCCTCGCGTCTGTAAACTGCGCCACGGACTGCGTGGTTGGTGGCGCTTGTTCGGCTCGATTCTGGAGGGAGGTGGCGGTGCGAATTCTGCTGGTCGAAGACCATCCGCAACTGGCGGCAAGCGTGGCTCAGGCCCTGAAAAGTGGCGGCTGGACGGTGGATGTGCTGCACGACGGCGTGGCCGCTGATCTGGCGCTGGCCAGCGAGGAATACGCCCTGGCAATTCTCGATATCGGCTTGCCGCGCCTCGATGGCTTCCAGGTGCTGGCGCGTCTGCGCGCGCGCGGCAAGACCTTGCCGGTACTGATGCTGACTGCCCGCGGCGAGGTCAAGGATAGGGTGCATGGGCTCAACCTCGGCGCCGATGACTACCTGGCCAAACCCTTCGAGCTGAGCGAGCTGGAGGCGCGGGTCAAGGCGCTGCTACGGCGCAGCGTTCTGGGCGGTGAGCAGCAGCAGCGCTGCGGTGATCTGGTCTACGACCTGGCGACCCGGCGCTTCAGCGCACGGGGCGAAAGCCTCAGCCTGACCTCCCGCGAGCAGGCGGTGCTGGAGGCCATGATCGCCCGGCCGGGGCGGGTGATGAGCAAGGAACAACTTGCGGCCCAGGTGTTTGGCCTGGACGAGGAGGCCAGCGCCGACTCCATCGAGATCTACGTCCACCGCCTGCGCAAGAAGCTCGAGGGCAGTGGCGTGCGCATTGTCACCTTCCGTGGCCTGGGTTATCTGTTGGAGGCAGTCGGTGACTGAGGGCTGGAGGCGCGGGGTGACTGCAGTCGGTAGCCTGCGCGGGCGGCTGCTGCGGCGTCTGGCGCTGTTGCTGGCGCTGATTCTGCTGGTCAGCAGTATGAGCGCCTACTGGAGTGCCCGACACGCCGCCGACACCGCCTATGACCGCACCTTGCTGGCGTCGGCGCGGGCAATTGCCCAGGGCCTGTACGCAGACGATGGCAGGCTCAAGGCCAATGTGCCCTATGTTGCCCTGGATACCTTCGCCTACGACAGCGCCGGGCGCATCTACTATCAGGTGCTGGACCTGCGCGGGCAGCTGGTCTCCGGTTACGAAGACCTGCCGGCTGCGCCTCCCGGCACACCGCGCACCGACGATTACCCGGCACTGGCGCGTTTCTACGATGGCACCTATCGCAACCAGGGCGTACGCATGGTCAGCCTGCTGCAACCGGTCAGCGAACCCCTGCTCAATGGCATCGCCGAGATCCGGGTGGCCGAGACCCTGGGGGCGCGCGAACGCATGGTCCGTGAGCTGCTGGTCGGCACGCTGTGGCGCATGGGCTTGTTGGTGTTCAGCGCATTGCTGCTGGTGTGGTTGGCGGTGAGTGCCGCGCTGCGCCCCTTGGAGGTGTTGCGGCGAACCGTGGTCGCGCGCGCCAGCGACGATCTGCGGCCGCTGCCGGATGCCGGGCTGCCGCGCGAGTTGCGCCCACTGGTGAATGCCTTGAACCAGTTCAACGACCGTCTGCGCGACCTGTTCGAGCGCCAGTCGCAATTTATCGCCGATGCTGCCCACGAACTGCGCACGCCCTTGGCGGCGCTCAAGGCGCGGGTCGAGCTGGGGCTGCGCGCGCAGGAGCCGGCAGCCTGGCGCAGTACCCTGGAAGAGGCTGCGCAGAACACCGATCGTCTGACGCAGCTGGCCAACCAGCTGCTCTCGCTGGCCCGCATCGAAAGCGGGGCGCGGGCGATTGCCGAAGGCGGCGCGCAACGCCTGGATCTCAGCCAGTTGGTCCGTGAGCTGGGGCTGGCCTTGGCGCCCCTGGCCCATGCGCGAGGTATCGCCCTGGCGCTGGAGGCCGAGCAGCCGGTGTGGCTGCGCGGCGAGCCGACCCTGCTCAACGAGCTGTTGTGCAACCTGGTGGATAACGCCCTGGCGCATACCCCGGCCGGTGGCAACGTGATCCTGCGGGTGCTGGCGCCCGGCATCCTGGAGGTTCAGGACGATGGTCCGGGGATCCCCGCCGAGGAGCATGAGAAGGTTTTCGAGCGTTTCTATCGGCGCGGCGTGCAGGGCACGGGCGCGGGCCTGGGCCTGGCCATCGTCGGTGAGATCTGTCGCGCGCATCAGGCGCGCATCAGTCTGCACCAGGCTCAGCCGCAGGGGTTGCTGGTGCGAGTCGAGTTTGCCGTCGAGGCTGGCTGAGAGCCTGTGAAGGCACCGTGCATCACAGCCCAAAAAATCGACCTGTAGGATGGGCTTCGCGGAGTCAGCCCAACCTGCAGGATTTACTATTTTCGGGCAGCCTCTGGAAGAGGTCTCGGCGATTGGCGAAGCGCTGCGCGCCCAGACGGCCCGCAGGCCGCCATATGCGCCTGCGCTTTACTGCAGCATGCCCATGGCCGCTTCCATGGCCGCGGAGAGATCTTCGTCGTCATTCAGGTTCTGGTTCGGATCCAGGCCGAGCTTGCTGAATGCCGGGATCTGGCTCCAGTCCAGCTGGGTGTAGGGGTGTTGGCTGCCCAGGTAGCTCTGCAGGATGGCGACCTGGACGATGTCGACGTAGTCGACCTTGGCGCTGTCGCGGGTGAAGTCCAGGTGTTGGCTGGGCACCATGGCGATCAGCTCAGGGAAGTCCCAGGTGCGCAGAATCTTGTCGCCGATCAGTGGGTGAATTTGTTCAATCACATGGTTGAGGCTGATCGAATCCGACAGCAGTTCATTATTGTCTTCGGCGTACGTGAGGATCGGCAGTACGCCGATCTGATGCACCAGCCCGGCCAGGGTTGCCTGGTCCGGCATCAAGCGGGTGTAGTGCTTGCACAGAACGTGGCAGATCCCGGCGATTTCCGTGCTCTTGTTCCAGACTTCACGCATTTTGCGGTCGACCACGTCCGAGGTGGCCTGGAACATCTGCTCCATCGCCAGGCCGGTGGCCAGGTTGCAGGTGTAGTTGATGCCCAGGCGGCTGATGGCCATCTGCAGGTCGGTGATTGGCTTGTTGGTGCGCAGCAATGGGCTGTTCACCACCTTGATGATGCGGGCAGTCAGGGCCGCATCGTTACCGATTACCTTGCTGATCTGTGGAATGCCGATGTCCGGGTCTTCTGCCGCTTCGCGGACTTTCAGTGCGACTTCCGGCAGCGTTGGCAGCACCAGATCATCGTTGTCGATGGCCTTGATCAGTTCCTGTTGGACTTTCTCGGCAAGCTTGCTCATAGGGCAGATCTCTTCTAATCGGCTGCAGGTGCAGTGTGGTTAGCGCTGGATTTCGCGATTGCTGTCCAGGGTGTAGGGCAGGTCAAGCAGTCTGAGTGGCAGGCCGAGCGGTGCACCGAGGTGAATGCGTCCGTCGCTGATCGCATCCTCCAGCAATACGGCGAGCAGCTCGAAGCCAGTGTCGCTTTGTGCCGCCAGCACCACTTCACCGACACTACCGTTGCGCCCGGGAGAAAATAGTTCGAGTGCCGGCGCGGGTAGTTGCTCGCCGTCCACGGCCAGGCGATACAGGCGGCGCTTGAGCTTGCCGAGGTACTGCATGCGCGCGACGATTTCCTGACCGGTGTAGCAGCCTTTCTTGAAGCTGACGCCACCCAATGCCTGCAGGTTGAGCATTTGCGGGATGAACAGCTCGCGAGTGGGGCCCTGCACCTGGCCGATACCGGCGCGCACCTGGGCCAGAAGCCATTGATTCAGGGGGGCGTGCGCCAGCTGCGCGGCCAGATGAGCGTGCAGATTCTCGGCTTGGTTGGCTGGCGCCCAGAGTTCGGCGCGGCCGTCGCTCAGGCGCAGTGCCAGCAGGTCGTTGGTCCGCGCCACGCTGTCGGCGTGGCGTGGCAGGTCGAGGCCGAGGCTGGTCAGCGCGGCGTCGCCGTCATGCAGGCCGAAACGTACCCAGTCGGCGCTTTCGTCGATCAGCTTGGATTTGCTGAAGGCCGCGTATTTCTGCAAGTCGAGCAGTTGCGGCTCGACCAGTTCACTGGCCATCGCCAGAAGGAAGCCGTCGGCCACGCTGACAATCCGGAAGCTCGACAGCATGCGACCTTTCGGGGTGCAGCGAGCACCGAGGCTGGAGCTGACATCGCTCAGGTAATTGAGGTTGCAGGTCAGTTGGCCCTGGAGGAATTTGCTCGCATCAGGACCGCGAACGGCAAGGACGCCTTCGTGGCTGAGGGTGGAGAAAAACGCGGAATCGGCCATAGGGATAAACAATCGCTGGATGAAAGTTAGGGGCGTCATCATAAAAGCAGCCACAAGCCTCAAGCTACAGGCTTTGCGTAAAAGCCAGGAAAAAGCTTGAGCGCTGAGCGCAACGAACCATCCGCGAGTGGCTTGCAGCGTGTAGCCGACTGTTATACTGCGCCGCTTTCTTCCCGCCAGGCTCTATCAAGGAACCGCCCCATGGTCGATTCGACAGAACTCAATCGCCTTTACTGGCACAGCCGCCGCGGCATGCTGGAACTGGATGTACTGCTGGTGCCATTCGTCAAGGAGGTGTATCCAACCCTCGATGCCGAAGATCGCGAGCGTTACCGCAAGCTGCTCGAGTGTGAAGATCAGGATATGTTTGGTTGGTTCATGCAGCGGGCCGAGCCCGAAGATGCCGACCTGCAGCGCATGGTTCGCATGATCCTGGACCGTGTCCAGCCCAAGTGACAGCTTCGAGTGCCGCTGGCAGCCGTCGCGGCGCTTGCTGCTGCTCTACGGGCTGGTTCAGGCGCTAGCACTGCTCAGTTTGTCGCTGGTCGAGATGCCGCTGTGGGGGTTATTGCTGGGTGTCGCCCTGTGTCTGGGGCATGCCGCTTGGGTATTGCCGCGGTTTATCCTGCTGAGTGCACCGCAGGCGTTCAGCCAGCTGCGTTGCACGGCAGATGGTTGGCAGTTGTGGAGTACTGCTGGCGGCTGGCAGGACATCCAGTTGCGACCCGACAGTCTGGCGTTACCGCTGGTCGTGGTGCTGCGCTTTCGCCTGGCGGGCGAGCGCCGGGTGCGCGGCCTGTGCATCCCGCATGATGCCATGCCGCGGGATATGCACAGGCGCTTGCGGGTGCGCCTGAAATTCAGTCGCCGTAGGTGGGTGGCTGCAGAATAGTGTCTTTGGCCTCGGGCAACTGTTGCGGGTAGTCCAGGGTGTAGTGCAGGCCACGGCTTTCCTTGCGTTGCATGGCCGAGCGGATCATCAGTTCCGCCACCTGCGCCAGGTTTCTGAGTTCGATCAGGTCGCGGCTGACCTTGTAATTACTGTAGAACTCGTCGATCTCATCAAGTAGCAGGCGCACCCGGTGTTCGGCGCGTTGCAGGCGCTTGTTGGTGCGCACGATGCCGACGTAGTCCCACATGAAGCGCCGCAGTTCGTCCCAGTTGTGCGCAATGATCACGTCTTCATCCGAGTCGGTCACCTGGCTGGCATCCCAGGTCGGCAGGTTGCTCGGTGCACTCACCTCATCCAGCTTCTGCATGATGTCGGCCGCCGCCGAGCGGGCGTAGACGAAGCACTCCAACAACGAGTTGCTGGCCATGCGGTTGGCGCCGTGCAAACCGGTAAAACTGGTTTCACCAATGGCGTACAGGCCCGGTACATCGGTGTGTCCGCTCTGGTCGACGACTACGCCGCCGCAGGTGTAATGCGCCGCTGGCACTACCGGGATCGGCTCGCGGGTGATGTCGATGCCAAAGTCGAGGCAGCGCTCATAGACGGTGGGGAAGTGCATTTTGATGAAGTCGGCCGGCTTGTGGCTGATATCCAGGTAGACGCAATCCACGCCGAGGCGCTTCATCTCGTGGTCGATGGCGCGGGCCACGATGTCGCGCGGCGCCAGTTCGGCGCGGGCATCGAAGCGCTGCATGAAGCGCTGGCCATTGGGCAGTTTGAGCAGCGCGCCTTCGCCGCGCAGGGCTTCGGTGACCAGAAAGCTTTTAGCCTGCGGGTGATAGAGGCAGGTCGGGTGGAACTGGTTGAACTCCAGGTTGCCGACCCTGCAACCGGCACGCCAGGCCATGGCGATGCCGTCGCCGCAGGCGCCATCCGGGTTGCTGGTGTACAGATACACCTTGGCCGCGCCGCCAGTGGCGAGGATGACGAAGCGTGCGCCATAGGTGTCAACCTCGCCGCTGGCACGGTTGAGCACATAGGCGCCCAGGCAGCGTTCGCCGGCCAGGTCGAGTTTGCGCGTGGTTATCAGGTCAACCGCCACGCGCTGCTCGAGCATTTCGATGTTGGCCCGCAGCTTGGCCTGCTCGAGCAGGGTCTTGAAGATCGCCGCACCGGTTGCGTCGGCGGCGTGGATGATGCGTCGATGGCTGTGACCGCCTTCGCGGGTCAGGTGAAACTCGAAGCCGCCATCTTCGCGGGCGGTCTGATCGTCGCGGGTGAAGGGCACGCCCTGATCGATCAGCCATTGAATTGCTTCGCGACTATGCTCCACGGTGAAGCGCACCGCGTCTTCGCGACACAGGCCAGCACCGGCATTGAGGGTGTCGTCGACATGTGACTCTACGGTATCCATGTCATCCAGCACCGCGGCCACACCACCTTGGGCCCAGTAAGTCGAGCCATTGGCCAGATTGCCCTTGCTCAGAACGGCAATGCGCAGGTGTTCGGGCAGCGTCAACGCCAGGGTCAGGCCGGCGGCCCCGCTGCCGATGACCAGAACGTCGTGTTGGTAGTGTTGGCTCATGTCGTGATTCCGCAAGTAAGCGGCCCCTAGTATATAGAGGGGGGGGGCGGCACAATAGCCGGCTTATGACCTACAGTGGCGCTGGGGAACTTTCTTAGTCTTTCAGGTTCCATAAAAGGTCGCCCGCAGAGGACAGCGCTTATTTGACGGGGTGCGTTGAAGGCTTTCAAAGGCTTTCATTCGTCGGCAGATGAGCGGTCTAAGATTATTTGCGCAGCAGGGCTTTCAGGCCGTTGCTGCGTCACTCCGTGCAGGACATAAAGCGTTCTGCAGGAAGCTTGTTTGGGGGGGAGAACTTTTGCGCAACGTCCAGGTCTATCTTGGCAAGTCGATTGATTGGATGGCGCTGCACTCCTTCGGACTCAATGAGGAGTGTTGATGCTAGCTCAGGAAGAAGATCAGCAGCTGGTCGAGCGCGTGCAGCGTGGTGATAAGCGTGCATTCGATTTGTTGGTGTTGAAGTACCAGCACAAGATTCTTGGGTTGATCGTGCGTTTCGTGCATGACACTCATGAAGCGCAAGACGTGGCGCAGGAAGCCTTCGTCAAGGCTTATCGGGCGTTGGGGAATTTTCGCGGTGACAGTGCGTTCTATACGTGGCTGTACCGCATTGCCATTAATACGGCGAAGAATCATCTGGTGTCGCGCGGTCGGCGGCCACCAGAGAGCGATGTCAGTGCTGAGGATGCGGAATTCTATGATGGCGATCACGCTCTCAAGGATATCGAGTCGCCTGAGCGCGCGTTGCTGCGGGATGAAATCGAAGCCACCGTGCACCGGGCCATCCAGCAATTGCCAGAAGATTTGCGCACCGCCCTAACCTTGCGCGAATTTGATGGTCTCAGTTATGAGGACATTGCGAGCGTCATGCAGTGTCCTGTCGGTACTGTGCGGTCGCGAATTTTTCGGGCTCGTGAGGCCGTAGACAAATCCTTGCAACCACTGTTGCAGGAAAGTTAAGACAGCGGCGACAGCCAAGAGAGGAACGCCATGAGTCGTGAAGCCCTGCAGGAATCGCTGTCCGCGATGATGGATAACGAAGCGGACGAAATGGAACTGCGGCGGGTGCTCGGTGCGAGCGACGATACCGCGCTGCGTGCGACCTGGTCGCGTTATCAGATCGCTCGTGCGGTGATGCATAAGGAGCTGCTTGAGCCGCGTCTGGATATTGCAGCTGCAGTTTCTGCGGCGCTGGCCGACGAAGACTTGCCGGTGCAGAGCAAGCCCCTCGTTCGTGGCCCGTGGCGTTCAGTTGGTCGTTTTGCCGTCGCCGCCTCAGTTACGGTCGCCGTGCTGGCGGGTGTGCGCTTGTACAATCAGGACGACGTTGCCAGTACGCAATTGGCGCAGCAAACCGCACAACCGGCCTTGAGCGCTCCCCAAGTGCAGGGTCCAGCCATGCTGGCGGGCTTCAGTACTGCGGGTGAGCAGCAAGGTGTGGCTGAAACTGCCAGTGAGGCCGCGCCCGGCTGGCATGAGCAGCGTCTGCCGGCTTATTTGCGCCAGCATGCTCAGCAAGCTGCCATGAATGCCCAAGAAAGCGCGCTGCCATATGCTCGTGCGGCAAGCCTGGAAGGTCGCTAAGGAGGCGCATGCGCTTTATTTCCATCATCTCTTTGTTGGTCGGTAGTTGGCTGGCGTTACCTGCCGCTGCTACCGAGGCGCAAGATTGGCTGGAGCGATTGGCCGATGCGGGCCAAAGTCAAAGCTTTCAGGGCACATTCGTTTATGAGCGTAACGGCAGCTTCTCTACCCACCGTATCTGGCATCGGGTGGATGAGGCGGGCGTGGTGCGCGAGCGATTATTGCAGTTGGATGGGCCGGAGCAGGAAGTGCTGCATGTCGATGGCCGAACGCAATGCGTCAGCGGTACCTTGGTCGACGAGGTTGGCGACTATCAGGCGTGGACGGCGCACGACCTGAGTAGCCAGCGACTGCTTGAGTCTTATGATCTGCGAGTCATCGGCGAGTCCCGCGTGGCGGGGCGTGCGGCTGTGGTGCTGGCGCTGTCGCCGCGCGACCAGCATCGCTATGGCGTTGAGCTGCACCTGGATCAGGAAAGCGCTCTGCCGCTGAAGTCCCTGTTACTGAATGACAAGGGGCAGCTGCTCGAACGCTTTCAGTTCACCCAACTCGATCTTGGCGTGCCTCCTACTGACCAGGAACTGCAATCTGGAGCGGATTGTCGGCCGGTAACTGCCAGCAAGGCTGCGGCTGAGGTTGTCGAGGCCTGGCGATCCGACTGGTTGCCCCCTGGTTTCACCTTGAGTCGGGTGGCCGAACGTCGCAGTCCAGTTTCCAATGAGCAAGTCACCAGTCTGGTTTATTTCGATGGGTTGGCACGTTTTTCGGTGTTTGTTGAGCCCTTGCATGGCGTCATGGCCGAAGATGCGCGCAGTCAGCTTGGCCCGACTGCGGCGGTTTCGCGGCGTCTGGCGACCGCTGATGGCGATGTGATGGTGACGGTGGTTGGTGAAATTCCGCTGGGCACGGCAGAGCGCGTCGCCTTGTCGATGCGCGCCGTAGAAGGGCGGGCTATACAATGATCGAAGAGCAGGGGCGAGTCGTGGCTGTCGAGCCAGGCGCTGTCTGGGTTGAGACTATGCGTAAAAGCACCTGTTCCAGCTGCTCGGTGAGTGCAGGTTGCGGTCATGGCGTTCTGGAGAAGTTGGGCGCCAGTGGGCGTCGCGGCTATGTTCGTGCGCTCTGTGATCTGCAGTTGAGCGTGGGTGATGCGGTGGTGATTGGTGTGCGCGAAGAATTGCTGGTGCGCGGCTCGTTACTGGTTTATCTGCTGCCTTTGATCGGCTTGTTCAGCGCGGCATTACTGGCCGAGCAGTTGGCCTTGAGTGAGCCGCTGGTGATTCTCTCTGCTTTTTTCGGCTTGTTCATGGCATGGTCGGCGGTGCGTTGGCGCAGCGGTCGTACGGCCGATGATCCGGCCTTGCAGCCGGTTGTCGTGCGAGCCTTGCTCGCCGGATCTGCTGCAGCGGTTTGAACTTTATACTCGTTTTCGATCGGAGATTTATCTCGATGCCTAGCCTGAAATCGTCTTTCTATTCTTTGGTCGCGTTACTGCTCTTGGGGCAGGCGGTGGTTGCCCAGGCAGACCTGCCGGACTTCACCGAGCTGGTCGAGGAGGCCGCGCCAGCGGTAGTCAATATCAGCACCCGACAGAAAATACCGGAGCAAGTGGCCGGTGCTGGCGAGTTGGTCATTCCCGATCTTGAAGGCCTGCCACCGATCTTTCGCGAATTTTTCGAGCGCAATTTCCCTCAGGTTCCGCGCACACCAAACGGTGGTCGCCAGCGAGAGGCGCAGTCGCTGGGTTCCGGCTTCATTATCTCCGCCGATGGCTACGTGCTGACCAACAATCATGTGGTCGCCGGGGCCGATGAAATCATCGTGCGTCTGCCGGATCGCAGTGAGTTGGAGGCCAAGCTGATTGGTGCCGATCCGCGTAGCGACGTGGCCCTGCTCAAAGTCGAAGGTAAGAACCTGCCGACGGTCAAGCTGGGCAAGTCCGAAGACCTCAAGGTCGGTGAATGGGTGCTGGCCATCGGCTCGCCCTTCGGCTTCGATCATTCGGTGACCGCTGGTATCGTCAGTGCCAAGGGCCGCAGCCTGCCGAACGAAAGCTATGTGCCGTTCATTCAGACCGATGTAGCGATCAATCCGGGTAACTCCGGCGGTCCGCTGTTCAACCTGGCGGGTGAGGTGGTGGGTATCAATTCGCAGATATTCACTCGTTCCGGTGGTTTCATGGGCTTGTCTTTCGCCATTCCGATGAGTGTTGCCCTGGATGTGGCTGAGCAGCTGAAGGCCGAGGGTAAGGTCAGTCGCGGCTGGTTGGGCGTGGTGATTCAGGAAGTGAACAAGGATCTCGCCGAGTCATTCGGCCTGGATAAGCCGGCGGGTGCGCTGGTTGCCCAGGTGCTGGAGGGTGGTCCGGCGGCCAAAGGCGGCTTGCTGGTAGGCGATGTGATTCTCAGCATCAATGACGCGCCGATCGTCATGTCGGGAGATCTGCCGCACTTGGTCGGTCGCCTGAAGCCAGGCAGCAAGGCTGAGCTGGATGTGGTGCGTGACGGTGCGCGCAAGAAGCTCAAGTTGACCATCGGCGCCTTGCCGGAAGACGGCGAGATCTTGGCCGGCACGGCTGGGCCTGGGGTAGAGCGCAGCAGCAATCGACTCGGGGTCAAGGTGGTCGAATTGACTGCCGAGCAGAAGAAAAGCCTCGACCTGCAAGGTGGCGTGGTGATCACCGAGGTTCTCGACGGTCCCGCCGCGCTGATCGGCTTGCGTCCGGGTGATGTGATTACCCATTTGAATAATCAGGCCATCGACTCGGCGAAAACCTTTACCCGGGTGGCCCAGGAGCTGCCGAAGAATCGCTCTGTTTCCATGCGGGTGCTGCGCCAGGGGCGCGCCAGCTTCATCACCTTCAAGTTGGCGGAGTGAAGTCGGTGCGGGCTGCCGGATGACTCTGCGCTGCTGATACTGCATCCCGGGCTTGATCCCGAGTCGGGTGCGACCTGCATGGCCAAACCAGAAGGGCGATTCCGATCGCCCTTCTTCGTGTCTGCCAATTGGCGCCTGGGCGTGACGGCTGCGGCGCCAATCGGGTACACTTCACGGCTATTTTCGGCGGGCTGTCGCCCGCGACCTTTTCGAGTGTTGTCCTGTGAGTGACCTGAGTCATATCCGCAATTTCTCCATCATCGCCCACATCGATCACGGCAAGTCCACCCTGGCCGATCGTTTTATCCAGATGTGTGGCGGCCTGGCCGATCGTGAAATGGAAGCCCAGGTCCTGGACTCCATGGACCTTGAACGTGAGCGCGGGATTACCATCAAGGCTCATAGCGTGACCCTGTATTACAAGGCGCGCGACGGCAAGACCTACCAGTTGAACTTCATCGATACCCCCGGTCACGTCGACTTCACCTATGAAGTCAGCCGATCCCTGGCGGCCTGTGAAGGTGCGCTGCTGGTGGTCGATGCCGGTCAGGGCGTCGAGGCGCAATCGGTCGCCAACTGCTACACCGCCATCGAGCAAGGCCTCGAGGTCATGCCGGTGCTGAACAAGATCGACCTGCCGCAGGCCGACCCGGATCGGGTCAAGGAAGAAATCGAGAAAATCATCGGCATCGATGCCACCGATGCCGTGACCTGCAGCGCCAAGACCGGCCTGGGTGTCGACGAGGTGCTCGAGCGTCTGGTGCACACCATTCCCGCGCCGACTGGTGATATCGAGGCGCCTTTGCAGGCGCTGATCATCGACTCCTGGTTCGACAACTATCTGGGGGTGGTTTCCCTGGTTCGTGTGCGCCATGGGCGGATCAAGAAAGGTGACAAGGTGCTGGTGAAATCCACCGGCAAGATTCACCTGGTCGACAGTGTCGGCGTATTCAACCCCAAGCACAGCGCCACGGTTGACCTGAAAGCCGGTGAAGTAGGCTTCATCATTGCCGGTATCAAGGACATTCATGGTGCGCCGGTGGGCGATACCCTGACCTTGAGTTCCACCCCCGACGTCGACATGCTGCCAGGCTTCAAGCGCATCCAGCCGCAGGTCTATGCCGGTCTGTTCCCGGTCAGTTCCGACGATTTCGAGGATTTCCGCGAAGCCCTGCAAAAGCTCACGCTGAACGACTCATCCTTGCAGTACACCCCGGAAAGCTCCGATGCCCTGGGCTTCGGCTTCCGTTGCGGCTTCCTCGGCATGCTGCACATGGAAATCATCCAGGAGCGCCTGGAGCGCGAGTACGACCTGGACCTTATTACCACGGCGCCGACGGTTATTTTCGAGTTGCTGCTCAAGACCGGTGAAACGGTTTACGTCGACAACCCGTCGAAACTGCCCGATCTGTCGACCATCGAAGACATGCGCGAGCCGATCGTGCGGGCCAATATCCTGGTGCCACAGGAGCACCTGGGTAACGTCATTACCCTGTGCATCGAGAAGCGTGGCGTGCAGCACGACATGCTGTTCCTCGGCTCCCAGGTACAAGTGACCTATGACCTGCCGATGAACGAAGTGGTCCTGGACTTCTTCGACCGCCTGAAGTCGACCAGCCGTGGCTATGCGTCGCTGGACTACCATTTCGATCGTTATCAGTCGGCTAATCTGGTCAAGCTGGATGTCCTGATCAACGGTGAGAAGGTCGATGCCCTTGCGTTGATCGTGCACCGTGACAACGCACACTACAAAGGGCGTGCGTTGACCGAGAAGATGAAAGAACTGATTCCGCGGCAGATGTTCGATGTGGCAATCCAGGCCGCCATTGGCGGGCAGATTGTCGCGCGAACCACAGTCAAGGCGCTCAGAAAGAACGTGCTGGCCAAGTGTTACGGCGGTGATGTGAGCCGTAAACGCAAGCTGCTGGAAAAGCAGAAGGCCGGTAAGAAAAGGATGAAGCAGGTCGGTAACGTGGAGATTCCACAAGAAGCCTTCCTTGCTGTGCTCAGGTTGGATAGTTAGGTCCTATGTCGCTAAATTTCCCGCTGTTGCTGGTTATCGCTGTCGCCGTTTGTGGTGCGCTGGCCCTGTTCGATTTGATCTTTCTGGCTCCGCGCCGCCGTACGGCCATTGGCAATTACCATGGCCAGGTCAGCCAGCCTGACGAGGCCGTGATCGAACGCCTGAACAAAGAGCCATTGCTTGTGGAGTACGGTAAATCGTTCTTCCCGGTGCTGGCGATCGTGCTGGTGCTGCGTTCCTTTTTGATCGAGCCGTTCCAGATACCGTCCGGCTCGATGAAGCCAACCCTGGAAGTGGGCGATTTCATCCTGGTCAACAAGTTCGCCTATGGCATTCGTCTGCCGGTGCTGGATGTCAAGGTCATTGACGTGGATGACCCGCAGCGTGGCGATGTCATGGTGTTCCGTTACCCGAGCGACCCGAGCATCAACTACATCAAGCGCGTGGTAGGTTTGGCTGGTGATCATATTCGTTACACCACTGACAAGCGCCTGTACCTCAACGATCAGCTCGTAGCTCAGCATTTGCTCGGCGAAGAGCCCGGCAGTCTCGGTAGCGTGGCCCTCTATGAGGAGCGGCTGGGCGAAGTCGAGCACCTGGTTCGCAAGGAAATGAATCGTTATCGGGCCGAGCCAGGGCACGAGTGGGTGGTGCCGCAAGGGCATTACTTCATGATGGGCGACAACCGCGATAACTCCAATGACAGCCGTTACTGGAACGATCCGGCCATTCCCCAGCCATTATTGGGTATGGTGCCGGATCAGAATATCGTCGGCAAAGCGTTCGCCATCTGGATGAGCTGGCCTGACCCGAAATTGCGCAATCTGCCGAATTTCTCTCGCGTCGGTTTGATTCACTGACGTTTCGCGTATTTTGCGGCGCTGTTCAATACAGCGCCGCAGGCTATATATAGTCTTAGCCCGCTGGGCACTCACATTGGTCGAACTTGGGGGCAAACATGACATTTGCACGTTCGCAGAAAGGCTTGTCGATACTGAGCTGGTTGATGGTACTGGCGGTTGTGGCGTTCTTCGCCAGCACGGCATTCAAGATGCTGCCGCATTACCTCGACTACATGTCGATGGATAAAATCATCACCTCGGTAGAAGATGACCAGACAATGGATATCCGTTCGGTCGGTGCTTTCTATGGGCATGTCGCCAAGGGCATGGAGGTCAACAGCATTCGCGACCTGAATCTGAAAGAAGCGTTGAAAGTGAAAATCGAGAACAACGAGTTTCGTGCACATCTGAAGTATGAAAAGCGCGAACCACTGATCGAGAACCTCGATCTGGTGGTGCGGTTCGACAAAGAATACCGCGTGCGCATGCCGTGAGTGCTTCGTTAGCTCGTCTCGAGCGCCAGCTCGGATATACCTTCAAAGACCAGGACCTGATGGTATTGGCACTTACCCACCGTAGTTTCGCCGGACGCAACAATGAGCGTTTGGAGTTTCTCGGTGACGCCATCCTTAACTTCGTTGCCGGTGAGGTGCTGTTCGAGCGCTTCCCCCTGGCCCGCGAAGGGCAGTTGTCGCGCTTGCGCGCGCGCCTGGTCAAGGGCGAGACCCTGGCCATCCTGGCCCGTGGTTTTGATCTGGGTGACTACTTGCGGCTCGGCTCCGGCGAATTGAAAAGTGGTGGCTTCCGCCGTGAATCGATTCTCGCCGACGCTCTTGAAGCACTGATCGGCGCCATCTACCTGGATGCCGGAATGGACGCCGCGCGCGAGCGCGTGGTCGCCTGGCTGAGCAATGAACTGGAAGGTCTGACCCTGGTCGATACCAACAAAGATCCGAAAACCCGCTTGCAGGAGTTCCTGCAGTCGCGCGCCTGCGAGCTGCCACGCTATGACGTGGTGGACATCCAGGGCGATCCGCATTGTCGGACATTCGTCGTCGAATGCCAGATTTCCTTACTGAATGACAAGACCCTGGGCCAGGGTGCCAGCCGTCGCATCGCCGAACAGGTCGCTGCAGCCGCTGCCTTGATTGCCCTGGGTGTGGAGAATGGTCATGACTGATACACCCGTTACACGCTGTGGCTATGTTGCCATTGTTGGCCGGCCCAACGTGGGTAAGTCGACCCTGCTCAACCATATCCTCGGACAGAAGCTGGCGATTACCTCGCGCAAGCCGCAGACCACCCGGCACAACATGCTCGGGATCAAGACCGAAGGCGCTGTGCAGGCGATCTATGTGGATACCCCAGGTCTGCACAAGAACAACGAAAAAGCCCTCAACCGCTACATGAACAAGAACGCCTCGTCGGCGCTGAAAGATGTCGACGTGGTGATCTTCGTGGTCGACCGCACCCGCTGGACCGACGAGGACCAGCTGGTCCTGGAACGCGTGCAGTACGTGCAGGGGCCGGTAATCCTGGCGATCAACAAGACCGACCGCCTCGAAGACAAGGCCGATCTGATGCCGCATCTCGAGTGGCTGGCGACCCAGTTGCCCAACGCCGAGATAGTACCGGTCTCCGCTCAGCACGGGCATAACCTCGAGACCCTGGAAAAACTGGTGGGTGAGCGCCTGCCCGAGGGCGTGCACTTCTTCCCGGAAGACCAGGTCACCGACCGCTCCAGCCGTTTCTTTGCCGCCGAGCTGGTGCGCGAGAAGATCATGCGTCAGCTGGGCGCCGAGCTGCCGTATCAGATCACCGTGGAAATCGAAGAGTTCAAGCGCGATGGACGCATCCTGCACATCCATGCCTTGATTCTGGTCGAGCGCGATGGTCAGAAGAAAATCATCATTGGCGACAAGGGCGAGCGGATCAAGCGCATCGGCCAGGAGGCGCGCAAGGACATGGAGGTGATGTTCGACTCCAAGGTCATGCTCAACCTCTGGGTCAAGGTCAAAGGCGGTTGGTCGGACGATGAGCGCGCCTTGCGTTCCCTGGGTTACGACAACATTTGAGCTGCGCGCGGGTGCACCCTTGCACCCGTCATGCCGAGTAATCACCCGCCATGCTTCCGGTCAGCCAGCCAGCCTATGTTCTGCACAGCCGTGCTTACCGCGAGAGCAGTGCGCTGGTGGACTTGCTCACCCCGCAAGGCCGCCTGCGCGTAGTATTGCGCGGCGCGCGGGGTAAGGCCGGTACCCTGGCGCGCCCTTTTGTGCCGTTGGAAGTGGAGTTGCGCGGGCGCGGTGAGCTGAAGACCGTCAGCCGTCTCGAAGCCGCCGGTATCCCCAATCTGTTGCACGCTGAGGCCCTGTTCAGTGGTCTCTATCTGAATGAGCTGCTGATCCGCCTGCTGCCGGAGCAAGACCCACACCCGGCGACTTTCGACCACTACGCCATGACCGTGCTGGCGCTGGCCCAGGGCCGTGCGCTGGAGCCCTTGCTGCGTTCTTTTGAATGGCGTTTGCTCGATGAGCTGGGCTATGGTTTCGCCCTGGATGTGGACCGGCTCGGCCAGCCGATCGTCGCGGCGGGCCTCTATCGTCTGCAGGCCGATGCTGGCCTGGAAGCGGTCGCCCAGTTGCAGCCGGGTGTATTCCATGGCAGCGAATTACTCGCCATGGCCGAGGCCGACTGGAGCGTCCCAGGCGCCCTGTCTGCGGCCAAGCGCCTCATGCGCCAGGCCCTGGCGCCCCATTTAGGCGGTCGACCGCTGGTCAGCCGCGAACTCTTCATGACGCTCAAGGAGCCACCACGTGACTGACGCCAACCGTATTCTGCTGGGTGTGAACATCGACCATGTGGCGACCCTGCGCCAGGCCCGCGGTACGCGATACCCGGATCCGGTCAAGGCCGCGCTGGACGCCGAGGAGGCGGGTGCCGATGGCATCACCGTGCACCTGCGCGAAGACCGTCGGCACATCCAGGAGCGAGACGTGCGCCTGCTCAAGGAGGTCATGCAGACGCGCATGAACTTCGAAATGGGCGTCACCGAAGAGATGCTCGCCTTCGCCGAAAGCATTCGTCCCGAGCACGTCTGCCTGGTGCCGGAAACCCGCCAGGAGTTGACCACCGAGGGTGGCCTGGACGTGGCTGGGCAAGAGGCGCGAATTCGCGCCGCGGTTGAGCGCCTGAGCCGCATCGGCTGCGAAGTCTCGCTGTTCATCGACCCGGATCCGCGGCAGATCGAAGCCTCCAAGCGCGTCGGAGCGCCGGCTATCGAACTGCATACCGGGCGTTATGCCGATGCCAGTACGCCGGCCGAAACGGCCAAGGAGTTGGCGCGGATTCGCGACGGCGTTGCCTGCGGCCTGGCCCATGGCCTGATCGTCAATGCCGGCCACGGCCTGCATTACCACAACGTCGAGGCGGTGGCGGCGATTGCCGGCATCAACGAACTGAACATCGGCCATGCCCTGGTCGCGCATGCCCTGTTCGTCGGGTTCAAGCAGGCAGTAGCGGAGATGAAGGAGTTGATCGTTGCGGCAGCCAATCGCTAGCTCATGGATGTGGACTGACGCTGTGGGGCGTACTCGCGAAGCAGTACGCCGTTGCTGCTGGTAATGGTGGACTGCTCGCTGCGCTCCTGAGTCCACCCTACGACTTGAATGATTTAGCCCGCCCCCGGGACGAATGAACGCCGACAATCAGGGCTTGCGGGCGATCAGCACGGCACGGGTCGGCGCTGGCAGGCCTTCGAGGGTTCGGCTGTGGTCGGCCGGGTCGAGAAATTCCGGCAGCGACTGGAAGCGCATCCAGTCGGTCGCGCGTTGCTCCTGTACCGAGGTGGTATTGACGTCCACGCAACGCACATCGATGAAGCCGGCGCGGCGCAGCCACAGTTCCAGTGCCGGTACCGACGGCAGGAACCAGACGTTGCGCATCTGCGCGTAGCGGTCTTCGGGCACCAGCACCTGCTGGGCGTCGCCTTCTACCACCAGGGTTTCCAGCACCAGTTCGCCGCCCTTGACCAGGCAATCCTTGAGATCCAGCAAATGATCGATCGGCGAGCGCCGGTGATAGAGCACACCCATGGAGAACACGGTATCGAAGCCTTGCAGCTTGCCCGGCAGCTCTTCGAAGGCCAGCGGCAAGTGCCAGGCCGGCAGGTCCGGCAGGTAGTTCTTGATGGCCAGGAACTGGCAGAGGAACAGCCAGTTGGGATCGATGCCGACCACGCTGTCGGCGCCGGCCCCGAGCATGCGCCACATGTAATAGCCGTTGCCGCAGCCAACATCCAGCACACGCTTGCCGGCCAGGTCGAGGTAGGGCGCCACGCGCTGCCACTTCCAGTCCGAGCGCCATTCTGTATCGACATGCACGCCGAACAGCTCGAAAGGGCCTTTGCGCCAAGGGATCAGGCCCTGCAGCGCGCTTTTCAGTTCAGCGCGGGTGCTTTCATTGCAGGCACCGTCAAAGCTGAAGGCAGTCAACAGCTGCAATTGTTCGACATTCAGCGCCGGCAATGCCTGAACGGCGCCGTACCAACGTTGCAGATCGCCATGGCCGATGGCCAGTTTGGCGTCGATCTGTCCGGGCAGGCCGGCAGACCAGTCTTGCAGTGGCGTTCCAGCCAATTGCGCTTGGAGGGCATCGAGGTCGAGGCGGTTGATCATGGCAGGGCAATCAAAGAGGCGAAGTTGAGGCACTGAAACCAGGGCACCACCTTGCTGAAGCCGGCGGCCAGCAGGCGTTCACGGTGTTGCTCCAGGCTATCTGGCAGCATGACCTTTTCGATGGCGCTGCGTTTCTGGGCGATTTCCAGTTCGCTATAGCCGTTGGCACGCTTGAATGCGATGTGCAGGTCGCCGAGCAGCTTATGTTGCTCGGCATCTTCGAAGCGCAGTTTCTCCGAGAGGATCAAGGCGCCGCCGGGCAGCAGGGCCTGGCGAATCCGGCCAAGCAGGGCCAGGCGTTGTTCTGGCTGGATGAATTGCAGGGTGAAATTCAGCGCCACCAGCGAGGCCGGCTGGAACTCCAGGCTGAGAATGTCGGCCTCGATCACCTCGACCGGCAACAACTCCTGGAACATCGAATCCTGGGCATGCAGGTATTCGCGGCAGCGTTCGACCATGGCGCTGGAATTGTCCACCGCGATGACCCGGCAGTCTTCGACCTGTACGTGGCGGCGCAGGGCCTGGGTCACCGCGCCGAGGGAGCTGCCGAGGTCGTAGAGCACACTGTGCGGCTGGGCGAACTGGCCGGCGAGTACGCCGATGTTCTCGACGATGGTCGGGTAACCGGGTACTGAGCGCTTGATCATGTCCGGGAATACCCGCACCACGTCCTCGTTGAAGGCGAAGTCCGGCACCTGGGCAAGGGGCTGGGCGAAGAGACGGTCGGGCTGTTTTTTCACGGTGGTTCCGCGCAAGGTCGAGAAAGCCGCCGATTTTAGCGTGAAAGAGGCGCAGCGACGACGGCCTTGTGTCCTTCTCCTGCAGGGCACAGCTGGTGCATGGCGCGGAGCGAAGGCAGCCCTGCTTCCCGGGCCTTGATATTTCGTACCATCTTGCGGCGTGCCGCTCAGCTCTGAGCGGCATCCAGGATCACTTCAACTGATCGGAGAAATACTCACCGGCGCCCTGCAGCGGACCCAGCGGGTTGCGTTTGACTTCGAAATGACGAATGTTCGGCTCGCCATTGCTGACCTTGTGCACCAGGGTGTCGTCGACCAGTACAAATACAGCGCGGAACGACCAGCCCTGCATCGCTCGCTGTTTGCGGAAGTTGAACACATCGGCCCAGAAACTGCCGACCCGTTGGGTATCGGTCTTGGTGAATTCGAAGGCATAGCCGATGCAGCGATCCTTGGCTTCCAGGCATCGCACCAGACCGTCCGGCAGGTATTCGATGGGAATGTTCGGCTGCACGAACATCAAGCGTACGTCGATGAACGAGAGCATTTTGCCGTTGCCCTGGGCCAGCGGGTCAAAGCCCAGGGAGAATAGTTCGGAGCGACTGGTCATGCCGTTGATCGCCTGGGAATAGCGCATTTCCGCATCCAGGTAGTCGATAAATGGCGACTGCACTTCGGCGCGTTCGCTGGGTAGCAAGCTGCCACAGCCACTCAAACAGATCAAAGTCACAACTACAAAAGCTTCACGCCAGCGGGCTGTCATGTCGTTCTCCCCACAAGTCGGATGCTGCTATGCCATACAGTTAATCTAGTCGGAATCTGATGTTTCGTTTGCTTAACAGCTGAGTGGGGGTTGTTACATGGCTGAGAGGTTGTGCCGATAGTTGTCTCAATAATGGCTAACCGGGATACCCTGTCCCGCTGCAGGGGCTTATTTGACCCTGATCGAACAGTCGAAGGTTTTTGCCGGCGCCACTCCAGCTTCCCAGGGCCGCTGATAGGTCAGCAGCAGGTGGCCATCGCCTGCCTGTCTGGCCTGGAAGCGCCAGGTCGATTGGCCAGCACTGCCGACCAATCCGGCGTCTTCCGGGTTGCTATAGACCTCCGGTCCGAGGCTGTCGAGCAGGTTGCTGGCACCGTCACGCAGGACCCAGCGAAAGCCAGTGGTGGGGTTGCTCGGCAGGGTCAGGATCACATATTGGCCACTGTGCAGGCGCAGCGGACATTGGCTTTGCTGTTGCACAGTCTGGCTGCTGGGTTGATTGGCGCAGGCGCCCAACAGGGCGAGGCCAAACGGCAGTAGCAGGCGATGGGCGGTGGGCATGATCAACTCCTGTGGTCGGCAAACGCCTTCCAGCATAGCCGCTGTGCAGGGCCAGGCGTAAGCCTCCGAGGGATTTTGTAACCCGCCTGGATTGAGAGAGCCGGCACTGCGCCATCCGAGGCCGTCGCCATCCCGGAAATGCACCGGGGCTTATCCGTATGCAGGAATTGGCTTGGGTCGGCTATCGCAGGCCTTGCCTATGAACCTCGGGTCTAGTGGCCTCTAGTCGAACAACACCTTGGCCACATCGCTGTAGCGTTTGGCGAAGTGCACCGTCAGGCCTTGCTTGAGGTAGTCCGGCAGTTCCTCGTAGGAACCCCGGTTGGCTTCCGGCAGGATCAGCTCGAAAATCTTCTGCCGGCGCGCGGCAATGACTTTCTCGCGCACGCCGCCTATCGGCAGGACCTGGCCGGTGAGGGTCAGTTCGCCGGTCATGGCCACGCCTTTTTTGGGCGCCTGGTTGCGCGCGATCGAGAGCAGGGCACTGGCCATGGTCACCCCGGCGCTGGGGCCGTCCTTGGGGGTGGCGCCTTCGGGAACATGCAGGTGGACGAAGGCCTGGTCGAAAAAGCTTGGGTCGCCGCCGAACTGCTTGAGGTGCGAGCTGATGTAGCTGTGGGCGATTTCCGCCGACTCCTTCATCACCTCGCCGAGCTGGCCGGTGAGTTTGAAGCCGCGATTGAGGGTATGGATGCGCGTCGCCTCGATCGGCAAGGTCGCGCCACCCATGCTGGTCCAGGCCAGACCGGTGATCACGCCGACACCTGAGAGCACCTGCTCGCGGCGGAACAGCGGCATGCCAAGGTTGGCTTCCAGCTCCTTGGGGCCGATCTTGACGGTGTTGGCCGGGTCATCGAGCAATTTGACCACGGCCTTGCGCACCAGTTTGCCGAGCTGTTTTTCCAGCTGACGTACGCCGGCTTCACGGGCGTAGCCCTCGATCAGCGCCTTCAAGGCGGCATCGCTGATGGCCAGGCGATTCTTGGGTACGCCGGCCTTGGCCAACTGCTTGGGCCACAGGTGGCGCTTGGCAATGGCCATTTTTTCCTCGGTGATGTAGCCGGACAGGCGGATCACCTCCATGCGGTCGAGCAGGGGGCCGGGAATCGAGTCGAGGGTGTTGGCGGTGCAGATGAACAGCACCTTGGACAGGTCCAGGCGCAGGTCCAGGTAATGGTCGAGGAATTCGACGTTCTGCTCCGGGTCGAGGGTCTCCAGCAGTGCCGAGGCCGGATCGCCCTGATAGCTGCTGCTGAGCTTGTCGATTTCGTCGAGCATGATCACCGGGTTCATCACCTCGACCTCTTTCAGCGCCTGCACCAGCTTGCCGGGTAGGGCGCCGATATAGGTGCGACGGTGACCCTTGATCTCGGCCTCGTCGCGCATGCCGCCGACGCTGAAGCGGTAGAACGGCCGGCCGAGGGATTCGGCGATCGACTTGCCGATGCTGGTCTTGCCCACGCCGGGCGGGCCGACCAGCAAGACGATGGAGCCGGCGATCTCGCCCTTGAAGGCGCCGACGGCGAGAAATTCGGTGATGCGGTCCTTGATGTCGTCCATCCCCGCGTGGTGCTGGTCGAGCACCTGGCGCGCGTGCTTGAGGTCGAGCTTGTCCTTGCCGAAAACCCCCCAGGGCAGCACGGTGGCCCAGTCCAGGTAGTTGCGGGTGACCGCGTATTCGGGCGAGCCGGTCTCGAGGATCGACAGCTTGTTGAGTTCTTCGTCGATGCGCTTGCGCGCCTGTTCGGGCAGGGTCTTGCCCTCCAGGCGCAGCTCGAACTGCTCGATGTCGGCGCTGCGATCGTCCTTGCTCAGGCCCAGTTCTTGCTGAATGATCTTCAGCTGCTCCTTGAGAAAGAACTCGCGCTGGCGCTCGCCGATCTGCCGATTGACCTCCGCCGACAGCTCCTTCTGCAGGCGCCCGACTTCCACTTCCTTGCGCAGTAGGGGCAGGACCTTCTCCATGCGTTTGAGCATCGGCACGGTATCCAGCACTTCCTGCAACTCCTTGCCGGGGGCGCTGGTCAGGGCGGCGGCGAAGTCGGTCAGCGGCGAGGGATCGTTGGGGCTGAAGCGGTTCAGGTAATTCTTCAGCTCTTCGCTGTACAGCGGGTTGAGCGGCAACAGCTCCTTGATCGCATTGATCAGCGCCATGCCGTAGGCCTTGACCTCGTCACGCGGGTCGGGCGAGCTTTTCGGGTATTCGACTTCCGCCAGGTAAGGCGGTTTGCGGCTGAGCCAGCCGCGAATGCGCACGCGGGTCAGGCCCTGGGCGACGAATTGCAGTTTGCCACCTTCCTCGGTGGCATGGTGAACCCGCACCAAGGTGCCGTGTGCGGGCAGGCTGTCGGGGTCGAAGCTGGCGCCGTCTGCCGGTGGGTTGTCCATGAAGAACAGCGCCAGGCACTTGTGCGCGGTATTGCCCACGCGTTCCAGGGTCTTGCCCCAGGGATCCTGGTTGACGATTACTGGCAGCACCTGGGCGGGGAAGAACGGCCGGTTGTGGATCGGGATCACATACAGCTTGTCGGGTAACTGCTGATCGGGCAACGCCAGGCCATGGTCGCTGCGGCGGTCGTGCTCGGCTTCGCTGGCTTGTTCAGCGACGATTTCGATGTCCTGTGGCTCGTTCATGCGGCACCTCTGGTTGCACCCTAAGTGCTACATGGGGGCAAGGCATGGCGCTTTTCAATCAGCTCGGAGCGATGCGCCTCTCGAGAGTATGGCGCAAGTCGTTCAAGCGAGCGTCGATCAGTGGAGTGAGCAGGGCAAACAAATCGTTGGGCGCCAGGCAAACCTGGGGGGGCTCTATCAGCTCCCGCTGCAGGCGTTGCAGCAGGCCATGCAGGGGTTCTGTGCGGGCGGGGTCGTCGAGTTGCTGGCACAGCTCGCGCATCTGCAGCTGCAGCCCGGCCGGGCAGTGGTTGTAGTTGGCCGCCCGCATCGCCAGGCCACGCAGGCGCGCCAGGTCTTCCAGGCGACGCAATGCCGGTCCCAGACCCTGCAGTGCCGGTGAGTCGTTCAGACTCAGGCGCTCCTCGAGTTGTTCGATGACCCTCAGCAGGGCTTCCAGCATCCGGCTGTGGGCCTCGAAGTCGGCCGGATTGCGCCGCAGCTGTGGCCAGTCCTGTTGCAATGGCGGCAGTTGCAGGCTGGGGCCTGGCCAGTTCAGCCAGAGCTGGTCGAGCTGGCGGGCCAGGGCGTTGCGCCGGCTGACGCTGACGATATCCTGCTGCGCCCCCAGGCCGCGATGCTGCTGCAAGGTTTGCAACAGTTCGATGGCGCGCAGCAGGGTGGCGTTTTGCAGGTGGCCGAGCGCCTGCTGGTGGCGTCGAGTGGCGCGCCGGCAGAGCCACTGGCCGAGTAAAAACAGGCCCGCCGCCAGGGCCAGGGCGATGCTGAGTTCCATTGGGCAAATCCTGGGTAGGCACAAAGTGCATCAGGTGAGTGCCAGCAACTTTCCTGCCAGTTAAGGCACGCCCGCTCTGGCGCGGGGCTGAGGGGGCCGGCGGCATCGATCGCTGCGCCATTATCGTGCGCGCGCCGCCTTTCCCGGCGGTTTTGGTGCGTTGGCCGCAGCTGCAGCTTGAGGTCTGGCGGGGAGTCCCCCGCCACTGGTCGCGGGGGGTGACGGCGACCCGCACAACTGGTTAAAGTGCCAGTACACGTCCGCGGATTGTCGTTGCAATGCTCAAAGCGCGCCTGCTGCGCCTGGATGACCAGGCCCATGAACACACCCACGATCACCACCAGTTGGTGCTGTCGCTGACCGGTCGTGCGGAGTTCGAAGTCAACGGCCGTGGCGGCGAGGTGTGTCGCATGCGCGCCTGTCTGGTGCCCGGCGATGCCGATCACCAGTTCGCCGGCATGGGTGACAACCGCATGCTGATCATCGATCTGGACGAGCAGGGCACCTCCAGCGAAGACCTGGCCTTGCTCACCCATCTGTTCGAGACTCCGCGTTACCCGCAGCTGGATGCCGATTTCCAGAACCTGCTGAGCTACGCCGGTGCCGAGTTGGAACGTTACGGCAGCGACCCACTGCTGGCGCGCGCCCTCGGTGGCGTGCTGCTGCGTGCGCTGCACCTGCGCCTGTTCGGCGAACAATCCGCTCGGGTGCCGGGAGCGCTTAACCTGGAACGGCTGGACGGTTACATCGTCGAGCACCTGGCGCGGCGCATCAGCGTCGCCGAACTGGCCCAGGTCGCGTGTCTCAGTCCGAGCCATTTTCATGCGCAGTTCAAGGACAGCGTCGGCCTGACGCCTCATCAATACCTGCTGAAAACCCGTCTCGACAGTGCCTCCCGGCTGTTACGCGAGAGTGCTCTGCCGTTGATCCGCATCGCCGAAGAATGCGGCTTCTCCAGCCAGAGCGCGCTGACCACGGCCATGCGTCGCTACCTTGGTCTGACCCCCAAGCGTCTGCGCGGCGCCGAATAGCGCAGCAGTTCGCTGGCAATCACCACAGGCTCATCCAACGCTAATGCGTGATCTTCTGCACGCGTCCGGCTAGTCTTGTCGGCACTAACCGCCTGTTAACGCTTCGGAGTTGCCGGGGAGGCGAGTATTCCTATCGTGGTGCGGTTGGCACCGAGCATGAGTGATCCGCATGACCAGACCTCTCCTCGATCTTCTGCGCGCTGGCCTGCTCTGCCTGATCAGTCCCGCGCTCTGGGCCGCCAGTCTGCATGCCGAGCTGGTCGATACCCTGGGCCAGCCGCTGGCGGGTGCGGTGTTGACCTTGCAAGGCCCCTTGGGCGCGGAGGCCGAGCCCGTGACGGCGCTGATGGATCAACAGGCCAAGCAGTTCGTGCCGAACGTGCTGGTGGTGCGCAGCGGGACCAGGGTGGCCTTCCCCAACAGCGACAATATTCGCCACCACGTCTATTCCTTCTCGCCGGCCAAGCGGTTCGAGCTGCGCCTGTACCAGGGCACTCCCAGCGAGCCTGTGCTGTTCGACAAGCCTGGTGCGGTGGTGCTCGGCTGCAATATCCACGACTGGATGGTCGGCTATGTCTATGTCACCGACGACCCCTGGTTCGCGGTGAGCGATGCCCAGGGCAGGGTGCAGCTCGACACTTTGCCGGTCGGCAGCTACGCCGTCAGCCTCTGGCACCCGCAGGCCCCCGACATGCTGCCGCAGGCTGCAGGCACGCAGGTGCTCGGCGAACTGCAAACCCAGCAGCGCTTTACCCTGGCCCTGCAGGCATCCACCGTTGTCGCTCCGCCGCAGGGGCCCGCGAGTGCCTTTGGCGATGCTTTCAAGAAAGCGAAGCGTGATGCTGCCCCGTAGTTTTCAGGCGCGCATCGCCAGTGTGCTGATCCTGCTGATGCTGGTGGTGGTCGGCGCCCTGTATTTCGCCGTGCAGGCCGCCACCAATGTGGCCGTGCGCAGCCAGGCCCGCGAGCAATTGGATGTGGGTACGCGAGTCTTCGAACAACTGCTCGAGGTGCGCGGTCGGCAATTGCACGACGCGGTGCAGGTGCTGGCCGCCGACTTTGGCTTCAAGGCAGCTGTGGCCAGCGGCGATAACGCAACCATTCGCTCGGCGCTGGCTAACCATGGTGCACGGATCAATGCCAGCGCGGTGATGATGCTTGGCCTCGATGGCAATCTTGAAGTAAGCACCGACCGGCGCATCAGCGGCCAGACCGCCGCGCGCCTGAGTGCCCAGGTGAGGGCGCTGCAACGCGACGGCGAGCAGATTGTCCTGCTGCCGATCGGCGACAGCATTTACCTGTTGGTGCAGGCCACGGTCAATGCGCCGCTACCGATTGCGCGGGTGATGATGGGCTTCGAGGTGGACGAGGAATTCGCTCGCGAGCTGCGCGAACTGACCCTGCTCGAGCTGACCCTGGTTGCCAGCCAGGATGGGCTGCCGGCGATCTGGATCAGCACCTTGCCAGCCTCGGCACGGGCGTTGCTGCAGAGCGAGATGGCGATTGAGCCAGCTGCTGCTAGCGCTCTTATGCTGATTGGCGAAGAGCGCTATCTCGATCAACAGCTGGTGCTCGCCAGTGGCGATGGCTTTGAAGTCCGGGCCCTGCTGCATAAATCCATGACCCAGGCACAGCAGGCCTTTGCCCCGCTCGATCGCAATATCCTGTTAATTGCCATGATCGCCCTGCTGGCCGCGCTCGGGGGCGCCTTGTTGCTGGCGCGCAATATCTCGCAGCCGGTGCAGCGCCTGGCAGCTGTGGCCGAGCGGGTGGGCCAGGGTGATTACCAGATGCCCCTGGAACTGCATCGCAACGATGAGCTGGGCAGCCTGGCGAAGGCGTTTCATACCATGCAGCAGGGCATTGCCGAGCGTGAGCGACAGCTGGCGCATAACGCCCTGCATGATGCGCTGACTGGTCTGCCCAACCGTACCCTGGCACAGGAGCGGCTCGGCAGCGCGATTGCCGCCGGGCGGCCAACGGCGCTGCTGTATGTGGGCGTAGGCAACCTGCGGGCGGTCAACGACAGCTGTGGACCGGGCGCCAGCGATCTGGCCCTGCAGCAACTCAGCCAGCGACTGCAAGACAGCCTGCGCCCCGGCGACAGCCTGGCTCAGTTGATGACCAGCGAGTTACTGCTGTTGCTGGAAAACAGCGACGGCGACAGTGCCATTGTGGTCGGCGACCGCTTGCAGCAATTGCTCAGCAAACCCTTGCACATAGGCAATCAGGAGGTCGTCCTCGACTGTTGTGTCGGCATCGCCGCCTACCCGGCCGATGGCGAAACCGCGGATGATCTGTTGCGCCGCGCCAGCATCGCCATGCAAGACGCCGCGCAACTGCCTGGCCGCCTGCAGATGTACGAGCGCGGCCGCGACGCCGCACACCAGCGCCAGATTCGCCTGATCCGCGACCTGCGCCGGGCTCCCGACAACGCCGAGCTGCTGCTGCATTACCAACCCAAGCTGGATATCGCCGCCGGCAAGGTGCACCAGGCCGAAGCCCTGCTGCGCTGGCAGCATCCACAACTGGGGATGATTTCGCCTGGCGAGTTCATTCCCCTGGCCGAGCGTACCGGCAGTATCCAGAGCCTTACCGCCTGGGTGATTGAAGAGGCCCTGCGGCAGTTGCGCGAGTGGAATGGCCGCGGCCTGCGCGTGCAGCTATCGCTGAATATCTCTACCGAAGACCTGATTGACCCCAAGCTGCCTGTGCGCGTCAGTCAGCTGCTGATGCGCTATCAGGTGCCGGCCGAACAACTGATTTTCGAGATTACCGAGAGCGGGGTGATGCTCAATCCCACGCTGGCGCTACAGGTGCTGCATGGTTTGCGCGACCTCGGCATCAGCCTGTCGGTGGACGATTTCGGCACGGGCTATTCCTCGCTGACCCAGCTCAAACGCATGCCGGTGCAGGAGCTGAAGATCGACCAGTCCTTCATCCTCGACCTTGATGAGGCCAGCGAAGACGCAGTGATTGTCCGCTCGACCATCGAAATGAGCCACAGCCTGGGCCTCAAGGTGGTTGCCGAGGGCGTCGAGCTGGCCTGCAGCCTGCGCTTGCTCGAACACTGGCAATGTGACTCCGCCCAGGGCTACCTGATCAGCCGGCCGCTGCCGGCCGCGGCCTTCGAGGCCTGGGTCGCCCAGCCGTTGCCGGTTGCCGCGTTGAAGGTGTCCTAAGACTATGCACTACTCACAATGGCTTGGCGTTGCGTTAGTCAGTCTGTGCTCTGGTCTGGCTGTTGCCGACCAGGGCCGCCTGCTGGCTACTGGCGGGGCGAGCAGCCTGGAAGGAGCGGCGGGTGGCGGCATCACCCCGTGGGCGGTGCTGTCCGGTTATGGCGAACGTGGTGAGTGGGGGGGCGATGTGTTCGCCACCCGAGTGGAAACGGCTGACTACCGCCTGGATGTGGCGGGTGTGGCGGCGTCGTTCGACAACCGTGTGGAAGTATCCTATGCGCGTCAGCGCTTCGACCTGGGCAACCTGGCGCGAGGTCTCAATCTGCCGCACAACAGCCTGAGTCAGGATATTTTCGGGGTGAAACTGCGGCTGTTCGGCGACCTGATCTACGGGCAATTGCCTCAGCTATCGCTTGGTATCCAGCACAAGCGGCAGAAGGATTTCCTCATCCCCCGACTGGTCGGCGCCCGGCGCAGCGCAGACACCGAAGGCTACCTCAGCGCCAGTCGGCTGATTCTCGGCGGCGCCTTCGGCTACAACCTGCTGCTCAACGGTGGCCTGCGCTACAGCCGGGCCAACGAACTGGGCCTGCTTGGCTTCGGCGGTGACCGCCGCGACCAGCACTCGCTGCTCAAGGAAGGCTCGGTCGCCGTACTGTTCGACCGTCACTGGGCGCTCGGTATCGAATACCGCGAGAAACCGGACAACCTCAGCTTCGCGGGTGAGAGCGATTGGGCCGACCTGTTCCTCGGCTACTTTCCCAACAAACACCTGGCGGTGGTGCTGGCTTACGCGCGCCTCGGTGAGATTGCCAGTCTGGATAACCAGAACGCTGCCTACCTGTCCGTGCAGGGAAGCTTCTGACTATGCGCATTTTGCTGCTGGTCCTGGCGTTGAGCCTGGCCGCCTGCGCCCAGCGCGCGCCAACGGATGACAGCCTGTACCGCGCCTTGGGCGAACAGCCGGGAATCACCCGGATCGTCGAAGGCATGCTGCTCAACATCGCCAGGGACCAGCGCATCGTCCGCCACTTCGAGAATATCGACATCGTGCGTCTACGCGACAAGCTGGTCGAACAGATTTGCCTCGAGGCCGGCGGCCCCTGCACCTACACCGGCGACAGCATGGAGGACAGCCACAAGGGCCAGAATCTCACGCGCAGCGATTTCAATGCCCTGGTGGAAAATCTGCAGGACGCCATGGACGCCGAAGGCATCGCCACTCCGGCGCAGAACCGTCTACTGGCGCGCCTGGCACCAATGCGCGGCCAGGTGATCGAGCGTTAGCGGCCTGCCACGGGACTGACGAGTCTCGCGAGCGTCTCTGTACGCTAGCGCACGCAAGGAGGACACGCAGGGACTATCCTGTGTCGTGGAGAACGCTAGTTCCCATGGTCTTCACTCAAACGGTGGCAGTTATGTCCGCGATGCCCATACCGCAACAGAACCACCTGCTGGCGGCCTTGCCGGCCGAAGTGCAGCAACGCCTGCTGGTGAATCTCGAGTTGATCCCCCTGCCGCTCGGCATGGTCTTGTATGAATCCGGGGACGCCTTGCGCCACGTTTATTTCCCGATCGACGCCATCGTGTCATTGCTCTATGTGATGGAAAACGGCGCCTCGGCGGAGATTTCGGTGGTGGGCAATGAAGGTCTGATCGGCGTCGCCGTGTTCATGGGCGGCGAAAGCACCCCGAGCAGGGCGATCGTGCAGAGCGCCGGCTATGCCTTCCGCTTGCTCGGCAAGCAGTTCAAGGACGAGGTCAATCGCCATGGTGAGATGTTGCACCTCATGTTGCGCTACACCCAGGCGCTGCTGACGCAAATGGCGCAGACGGCGGTGTGCAACCGCCACCATTCGATTGATCAGCAACTGTGCCGCTGGCTGCTGTTATCGCTGGATCGCCTGTCAGGCAACCAGTTGACCATGACCCAGGAACTGATCGCCAACATGCTTGGCGTACGCCGCGAAGGGGTTACCGAGGCCGCCGGCAAGTTGCAGAAACTTGGCGTGATCGAATACAGCCGCGGGCATATCAAAGTGCTGGATCGCTGCAAACTCGAGCAGCTGAGCTGCGAGTGTTACGCCGTGGTCAAGAAAGAAACCGATCGCCTGCTGTTCTATGTTCCCGCCGACGCGCGGCGAGGGCATCCGGCCCTGGGGTGACGAAGCGAGCGGGGGATTGCAGGTCAATGCGAGCCTTGTCAGGGTTCCTGCCAATCCAGGTCGCAGCAGAAGACATAGAGCGTGCCGCCAACCTTGACGGTCTGCGAGACGGTGATGCACATGCGTGAATCGGCGACCGACAGATAGGGCCGGCTGATCTGAATCACGCCCGGTTGCTTCAGTGCCCGGTAGTGATAGTGCCTGTGCGACCAGTTGGCGTTGTCGCCACATAACAGCGGGGCAAACCGCGCATTCATCTGCTGCTGGTAGTGCGGCGCATAGACATTGCGCGAGACCTGATAACCCGCCTCATTGAGCAGATAGCAGCGCACCGTGCGCGGGTCACTGAAGAGCAGGCCGCTACTTAGCTCAACCTGCTGGTGGGTGGCGAAGTCCGCCACGGCCTGCCGAAACAGGCCTTCTATTGCGCGCACATAGTGCTGCAGGTCGGCGCTGCGTTTGACGCTTTTCCACTGCTGGCCGCGCAGCAGACTGTCGAATGTATTGGCAAAACTCTGGCCCGCATCGATGCGCGCCTGGGGTCTGGCGAAATAGAAGCCCTGGATCATGTCGGCGTTGGCGGCGATGGCCACCAGGGCCTCGTGTTCGCTTTCCACGCCTTCCACGACCACCAGGCTGCCGGCCTCGTGCAGCAGGCTGACGATGCCGGTGAGTATGCGCTCCACCCGACGGGAAGTGCCGGCGTCCTGGATCAGGCGGCGGTCGATCTTGACGATGTCGGGTTCCAGGTCCCAGATGCGGTCGAAGTTGGAATGCCCGGCGCCGAAGTCATCGATGGCGATCAGGCAGCCCAACTGGCGCAAATGGCTGATGAAACGCTTCAACTGGGCATGATCGCTGACTTCGCTTTCAATGATTTCGATCACCAGCCGATGCGCGGCAATGCCGCTTGCCTGCAGCAGGTTGCGGGTAAAACCGATGTCCGGTTGCTCGCTGACCAGGTACTGCGAGTTCAGGTTGAGAAACAGCCAGGCCTGCCCCGTGGCCTGGCGTGCAAAGTTGTGCACATGCAGGGTCCGGCAGGTGCGATCCAGCTCAAGGCATTCCCGGCCATTGCTCGGCATCGCCAGCAGGGTGGCCGGCGGTTCGGCCATGCCATCGGCCTGCTGGGCCCGAATCAGCCCTTCGTAGCCCACCGCGCGGCCGTGCGCGATACTGAAAATGGGCTGAAAATGGCTGCTCAGTGACAAGCCGCGATAGCGGGTGGAGATCATGGGGTCAGTCAGCCGGTCGGGGGCTGGCGGGCGGGCTGGTGCTGGCTGGTCGTAGTGCAGCGGCTGGAGGGTATTGAGCATCTGCGGTTCCTCAGCGGGGCTGGAGCTGAGCCAGCGCCGCATCGACCAGGGCCAGCAATTCGTCGATGGCCTGGGTGGCGCGCTGGAAGTAGGTCTTGGCGGCAATCACGGGTTGTTCCTGGCCGAGCAGTTCCTGTTTGATGCAGCGAAGAAAATCCGCCACCACCTGTTCGCGATGCTCCAGGCGCAACCCGTTGGCCTGCGGGTGCTCGCTGGCATGGCGCTGCAGGGTGGCAAAGGCCGTACCGGCCAGCAGCTCGATCTTCTGGTAGAGAAAACGCATGCGCACGCGCTGCTCGGCACTGCTCTGGCCGGCCGCCGCCATGCCGGTGCCCAGGGCGCGGGCCTGGCCCGCCCATTCGGCGGCCTGGACCACTTCGCGCCAGATGCAGGGCAGGTAGCCCAGCTCGGCGCGGCCCTCGCTCAGATCGATTTCGCTCGCCACATCCTCCATCAAGAAGATGCTGTTGCGAATGATCAGGTGATGCTGGGTCAGATTGTTCGCCCGGTCGTTACTGCGCCCTTCGCGCATCCGTGACCAGTGATCGATCAGGCTGTTCCAGGCATCCCGGTGCGAGCTGTCGAGTTCCTGGGCCGCGCGAATATGCTGATCCAGCCCCTGGCGCGCGGCGGCAAGATCCTGACTCAGGCTGGCGTCGCCACAGAGCACGCCATTGCTCAGGCCGCGATGACGCTGAAAGCCGGCGATCAGCGCGCGTAGCAAGGCCAGCTGGCGAATGTTCAGCTGCCGATGCTGGCGCCTGTGCCGCTGCAGGCGGCGGTGCAGGCCGTAGAACAGCAGGGTGGTGATGACCAGGGCGGCGCCGCCGGCGAGCTGGAGGGGGAATCCATTCATGCTGATTATCCTGTCAGATGAGCCAGATGGTGGGCGATGGTGCGGGCCTGATCGGCGGCCAGCAGGTTGTCGGCATTGCCCTGGCGGACGCGGTCGGCCAGTTCGGCAATTTCCGCAACGGCCTTGCCCTGTTGTTCGGTACTGACCGCCACCTGGTCCACCTGCTCGGTCAATTGCAGGGTGCGCTGCTGCACCTGATCGAGCAGGGTGCGCACCGCTTCTGAGCTGTGGGCACTGCGATGCGCCAGGTCGGTCAGGTCGGACACCTGGACCGTGGCATCCTGGATGTGCTGTTGCACCGATTCGATGTTGCGGCTGATTTCGGCCGCCGACTCCTGGCTGTGCAAGGCCAGGCGGCGCACTTCATCGGCCACTACGGCGAAGCCCCGGCCGCTCTCGCCGGCGCGGGCCGCTTCGATGGCGGCATTCAGGGCGAGCAAGTTGGTTTGCGCGGCAATCCCGCGGATGGTGCCGGACATTTCATTGATGGTGCGCGAGTTACTGTTCAGCAGCTGGATCAGGTCGTTGGTGGTGATGGCTTGCTGCGCCATTGCGGACACTTGCTGCACCAGATTGGTGAGCTGTTCGATGCCATCGGCCAGCTGCTCGCTGGCCACCACGCTGGTCTGACGCGACTCATCGGCCAGCGCCGCCACCTGCACGATGCTCACATTCAGTTGTTCTACCGCCGCCGCCGCGACAGTGGCTGATTGGCTTTGCCCTTCGGCATTGCGGGTCACCAGTGCCGCGCTTTGCTCGAGCTCGTGCGAGGAGTGGGAGATTTCATCCAGGCGCTGCTGCAACAGCTGTTGTTGGCGCTGCTCGCGGTTCAGCCACTGCTGGAAGGCGCGACTGACCGGCTGCAGCAGCCGCCACTCGCCAGCGCTGATGGGCGCCTGGGCGCCATGCTGGGCGGCGTCTTCACAGTAGCGTTGCAACTGTCCGATCTCCTGCTGCAGCAGCCACAGGCTGGCGATGGCCAGGTAGGCCAGTACTGTCCACAGTGGCCCGGTTGGCAGCGTCGGTGCCGCCAGCGCGCTGGCACCGCCCGCCAGGGTAATCCCCAGCAGCGTGCGGAGCATGCCGACGATGCCCAGTTCGCGCAGCAGCAAGAACGCAGGGTAGGTAAGCCACTTCATGTGTCTGAATCTCCAACGCGGTAGCCAAAAAAACGCCTGAAGCCTCTGCGAAATAGCCGCAGCGGGTTCAGGCGCCTTTGCCTTGCAGGAGCGAAGCCTGCGGATGTGATCTGTCAGTGATATCTGCCAGCGCTGAATGCTATGCAAGAGTGACGCCATGGCTTGTCGGCGCTTTTCAACGTGCCTGTCGGAGCACCAAGGCAGCAGCGCTCTTGCCGCGCTGCCAGGTGATAAGGCGGCTTCGATATTCCGACAGCTCGCTGGTTGGCGTGCGCTCGGCCTGTCGGTTAGGGAGGTGCCTGCGCATCAGGGCAGGCTGAGCGTCGCGGCCCCGTCGTCGAGGGTGTGGGATGGCGCAGGGGGCGCTGCAGCACCTGGCCGCGCTGGCAGTCTGCGACTATCAGCGGTTGTCACTCGGGCAGGGTTGTGAGCGCCGGCAGGTCGTCGAGGACGATTACGTTGGTGCAGGGGACCGCGGCAAGCCAGGCACTGTTCATCGAGCCATCCCCACAGCGTGCTGCCATAGCCCTCGGCGACAACCACCGCTGTTCAGCCAGCGCAGACTGCGGTGGTTGTTTGCCTGCATGGCATCGCCTGCGGGCAGGTCAGGCCGCTGCGCGGTTCAGAACCAGCGGTCGTTGCGTTTGCGTCCGCGGGTCATGGCCGGCAGGATCAGCCCGAGGAGCAGGCCGGCACCGGCGATGCCGGCGCCGTAGATCAGGTAGCGCATCAACAGCTGATTGTTCTCATCGCCCAGGCGCGCTTGCGCGGTGCGCAGCTGCGATTGGGCCTCGGTCAGCTCGACATCGAGGGCCTTGCGGTGCGCTTGCAGTTCTTCGATCAACGCCTTGCGCGAGTCCAGGGTTTCCTGCATGCCCTGGGTCCGGGTCTTCCAGTTGTCGTCGATGGTCTTGAGTTGGTCGCTGAGCTCGGCCACTTGCTGCTCCAGTTGCGGCAAGCGCTCGGCCTGGCCGGGCCTGTCCTGCAGGTCCCTGCTCGGAATCCACACGGTGGTGCCGGTCTCGCTGCGGATCTGGCTGTAGTCGCCCTGGGTGCTGATCAGCTCGACCTTCTGCCCGGATTGCAGGGTGCCGACTATGCGATAGCCGTCAGTCGGGCCGCTGCGTACATAGGTGTTCAGACTGTCGCTGACCCAGCGCTGATTGCCAGCGGCCTCCTGGGCATGAACGGGGCCGCAGACGACGAGCAGGGCGCCGAGCAGGCCGGCGCCAAGGGCTCGGCGTTGCGCGCTGACATGAAGGCAGGCAAGACGAGAGACAAAAGCAAAAAGATGGCGTGATAGGGGCATGATGACTTCACATAAAAAAGGGAAAGATAAAGGCTCCAATGGCCGGGCGGTAAGCGCTGCGGCAATAGCCTGTAAGGCCTTGCCACCAAGCCGTAGCGACGGCTCTTGTCACGACTGCTACGCAGATCGCGGCTTGCTGGGGAGAAATCTTTCTCCCGGGAGGGGCGTATGGCCCGTTGTGTCATCCCACGATGAGAGACACTCCAAATCGCCTCGGGTTCACTAACGGGTCCGAGGCGTCGTGCCGGTCAGGCTTGGCGTTAGTTGCAGCCAGCAGGCAGTGGGCTATTTTGCCAGGGGCCCAGAACCTGGTCTGTGACCGGCTGCAAAGGCAGGGTAGGGCACGCAAGGAAAAGCCGACGTGAAGCGCCCGGTTTGTTTCATCAATACATCTCAGGTGCCGGGAGCCTGGGCGTAGGCCCCATCAGCCGGATTGATGCTCACTAGTGCAACTGTCGATTTCCGCGAGGGGAGCGAAAGTGTTCTTATTGCTCCCGGCCAGGCCCCGCGCCAGCGTCCGATACAGCGCCCCGCCCTCGCCATCCAGAGCGGCACACCGGCTGTCGGCGCCCGCAGGCCGGCCCCATACCGGGCAGCGCCATGCAGGTGCCAAAGCCGGTCCTTGATTACTGCCTGATGATTGGAAACCCTATGCCAGATCTCTCCGCCTACGCCAGCACCCGTAAATGGCCCGCCACCCAGCCCGAGCGCCTGCAGCTCTACTCGCTGCCCACGCCCAACGGGGTCAAGGTGTCGATCATGCTGGAAGAGACCGGCCTGGCCTACGAGCCGCACCTGGTCAGCTTCGAGCGCAACGAGCAGCTGTCGGCGGAGTTTCTCTCGCTCAACCCGAACAACAAGATTCCCGCCATCCTCGACCCCAATGGCCCGGACGGTCAGCCGCTGGCGCTGTTCGAGTCGGGCGCGATTCTGCTCTACCTGGCCGACAAGACCGGCCAGCTGATCGCCCAGGACGCCGCCGGCCGCTATGAAACGATCCAGTGGCTGATGTGGCAGGTGGGCGGGGTCGGACCGATGTTCGGTCAGGTCGGCTTCTTCCACAAGTTCGCCGGCCGCGACTTCGAGGACAAGCGCCCGCGCGACCGCTACATCGCTGAAGCCGCCCGCCTGCTCGGCGTGCTCGAACAGCGCCTCGACGGCCGCCGGTGGATCATGGGCGAGGCCTACAGCATCGCCGACATCGCCGTCTTCCCCTGGGTGCGCGGCCTGATCGGCTTCTACGACGCCGGCGAACTGGTGCAGATCGAGCGTTTCCCCCAGGTCCTCCGCGCGTTGGACGCCTTCCTCTCGCGCCCGGCGGTGATCCGCGGTCTGGCCATCCCCACACGCGACTGAGCCGGTCCCTGGTGCGCAGAACCGCGGCTGCGGGTATCTTCTGCGTACCCTCGTCATCCAGGCCCCAGCCGCCCCATGCGCATGTCCCTTCTCCAGATCGCAGTGCTCAGCGCCGCGGCGCTGTGCTCGGCGGCGACCCAGGCCAAAGTCGAGGTCGAAGCCACGCAACACAAGCGCCTCGGTCCGCTGCTGGTCGCCAGGGTATCCGAGGACATTGCCCCCGGCGACTACGAGACCCTGCTCAAGGGCCTGCGCGCCCACCCCGGCAAATTCGCCCGCAAGACCGCTCTGCTGGACACCATCGGCGGCAGCGCACTGGAAGCCATGCGCATGGGCCGCCTGCTGCGCGAGACCGGCTTCGACGTCCTGGTTCCCGCCGCCGGCGTCTGCCAGGGCAGCTGCATCTACCTGCTGGCCGCCGGCCAGCGCAAGACCGTACGCGGCTATGTCGGCTTGCACCGCCCCTACTTCTCCAGCGGCGACTCGGCCCGCGGCCAAGCCGCCTACCACGGCGAGCGCTACAGTCCGGCCGCCTTTTTCCGCGCCATGCACGTTTCCGCCCGCCTGGCCGAAGACATGCAGCACATCGACCCCCAGCACATGCGCGTGCTCACCACCGAGGAACTGGCCGGTTACGGACTGAAATGACCCCGCTCACTTTCAGACAGCCTGGGCTGCTCTGGGTGACAACGGCTTTGCGGCTTTCATGGGCTGGCTAACGTCCTCTCGCGATTGATCGCAATCGACCCAGAACCAGCGGTCACGCATGGCAGAAACCGGCCCAGGCGATGCCGCATCCAATAACCGAATGGGAGATTCACCGTGGGTCGAGGCCAACATGTCCGCCTGATGGCGCAGTACGACCAATGGATGAACTCCAAGGTCTATCAGGCGGCGCTCGGTCTGCCCGAGGTCGAGCAGGTCGCCGATCGCCCCTTCGCGGATCGGCATGATCAGGTCGCCGGTCTCGCTTAGCGCCCCGGCGCGGGTGTCGACGCACAGCGCGCAGCGCTGCAGGGCGGTGTTGTCGGTTTCACGCATGGCCGGGGTGAAGCTGGCGATCAGGTCGAGGAGGGCGGCGCGCTTGAGCCAGTCAGCTGGTTGGCCAGTTGAATAATTCGTTTACGTCCACTCGCGGATTCCAACCTGGCGCGGGAGGGCCGCCCTTGCGGCTTAGCCTTTGCGCTGGTGGATCGGAGACGGGTTTATTGACAGAGCAGAGGGGCCGCTCCTGGCCGAGCCCGGCCTGTCAGGCATCATGAAATGGCTCACGGCAGCATCCTGCTGCCGACCGGTCGTCTCTGGATCAGCCTCAATACCTCAGTTTGGCAGGCGGCATCTACGCTCAGCACCCCGACAGCTTTTGCCTATAGTTATCCAGTGGCCCCGGCGGACGACGCCTAGGCTCCACGCCTCGTGGCTGCTTTGCGCAGCGCAAGAGCCACCCGCGCACCCCGCCGCTTCGCCCTACCAGACAGAGGTCACCGCTTATGCCGCACGCTGACACCACCGATGTTCGGGGCTTACCCCTGAGCGGCGCCAGTGCCGCGGCCGCCGAGCGATTCGAGACCCTGATCGACGACCTCTACTACTACCGCCTGGGGGTGTCCGATCGCCTTGTCGCCCTGCTCCAGGAGTTTCCGGAGTTCGTCATGGGCCATGTGCTGATGGGCTACTCGCTGATGAGCGAGGGCACCCAGGATGCTCATCCCAAGGCCCGCGAGTACCTGCTCAAGGCCGAGGCTCTGACCGCCAATCCCCGCGAGCGCCTGCACCAGGAAGCCCTGCGCGCCTGGCTGGCCCAGGACCTGTCGGCGCGCGCGGCGGCCTGGGAGCAGGTGCTGGTCGACTGGCCACTGGATCTGCTGGCGCTGCGTCAGCACACCGGCACGCTGTTCTGGACCGGCGACAAGCGCCACCAGGTCGAGGTCTGTGTCGGCGTCGCTGGTCACTGGTCGCCGCAGACGCCTGGTTATGGGCACTTCCTCTCGGCCCATGCTTTCGCGATGGAAGAGGTCGGCCACTATGCGCTGGCCGAGCGTTACGCGCGCGCGGCGCTGGCCCTGCAGCCGCAGGACCTGTGGGCGCTGCATGGCTTGAGCCACGTGCTGGAGATGCAGGGGCGTATCGAGGAGGGCATCGAGCTGCTCGATGAGGCGACGGGTTTTCTGGATAACTACAACCTGTTTCGCGGCCACCTGTGGTGGCACCTGAGCCTGTTCAGGCTGTCCCAGGGCCAGTTCGGCGAGGTGCTCGAGCTGTTCGACCGCAAGGTCTATCCGCAGTCCTCCACCTTCTACCTGGACATCCAGAACGGCGTCTCGCTGCTGGCACGCCTGGAGGTCCAGGGCATCGATGTCGGGCCGGCCCGCTGGGAGCGGCTGGCACAGGCCTCCTTGCACACCGCCACGCAGAGCACGGTATGGTTTACCGCCCTGCATCACGTCATGGCCCTGATGCGCAGCGGGCGGTTGTCGGCCGTCCAGGCAACCCTCGATTACCTGGGCAAGGCCGGGGCCAATTCGACCCAGGCGGCGTTGGCGCACCAGCTCGCCCGGGCCGGGGTCGCCTTCTACCAGGACAAGCCCGGCGAAGCCCTGGAACTGATGCTGGCGGTGCGCCAGCGCCACGGCGAGCTCGGCGCCAGCCACCTGCAGCAAGACCTCTACGACCAGCTGATGGTCATGGCCGCCCTGCAGCGGGGCGACCTGCCGCGCGTGCGCCAGTTGCTCAAGGCGCGCCTGAGTACGCGCATCTGGGATGCGGCGTCCTGGCAGGCCTTTGAAGAGCGCGCACGGCGGGTCGATGAGGTCGATGACCAGGCGGCGGTGCGCGCCGCGTTGCGCTGGGCCGTTGGCTAGCTTGGCGGCGGGCGATCGCCCGCACGATCTGTTCGGGCCGCTAGGAAGTTGTATCCGGGTCTATCCACTCGCGGACCTCGCTGCCGGCGTAGGCGGATGAAGTAGGGCTGCTTGTGCTGCGAGCCGGTCTCGTCCTTCACCCACTCATACCAGCCGTCAGCTGCGAGCAGCGCGCGGTGTTGCCATATCTTCTTGAAGAGCGTGCCGCTCGCCACCGTCCCGACACGGGCGTCCATCGGTGCGGCAGCAGTTCGATCAGTTTCACTCGCGCGCTGCGTCCGCCAGTGGTGAGCATCTCTTTCACATATCCATTGCGTCGACGACCGTAAAACTGTGCCAGCCGGACCATACTAATGGCAGCCGCACGAGCTACGCGCACTGTGGCTCCCCATAGCAAAGAGGGAAGGTCGATCGTGGATCGCTATGGTCATCATGTGCCTCATGGCACGAATGATCAGGGTCCGCAAAACTACCGGATGCATCGAGGTGTCGACGTGTATGCGTTCTTGCCACGCGAGTTGCCGGAGCAACTCTCCGCATTAACCGAGCTCGCGCTTAACCTGCGCTGGACCTGGAATCATGCACTCGACGGCCTGTGGAAAGCGATTGACCCGGAACTATGGGAGCGCACCCATAATCCATGGATGATTCTGCAGAACGCTTCGCAGCAGTGTCTTGACGAACTCTGCCGAGATGCCACTTTCTCGCAGAAGCTCGCGCACGCCATCCAAGAGCATCGACGATATCTTGAAGACACATGCTGGTATGCACAGCAGCATACGGCTAGCGATTCGGCGCGGATCGCCTACTTCAGCATGGAGTTTGGTCTGAGCGAGGCCTTTCCGCTCTACGCCGGCGGACTCGGTGTGCTGGCCGGGGATTACCTCAAGACGGCGAGCGACATGGGCGTTCCGATACTTGGCGTGGGTTTGCTCTATCAGGAAGGTTATTTTCGGCAAAACATCGACGTGGGAGGCAGGCAGCACGAGGCCTATCCCTACAACGACCCGACCAGCCTGCCGATTCAGCCTACTATCGGCAACGAAGGCGCATGGCTGAAAATCGTGCTGGAGCTTCCCGGTCGCACTTTGTATGTGCGTGTATGGCAAGCCATCGTCGGACGTACGCGCCTGTACCTGCTGGACAGTAACGATCTGCGCAATGGTGCTGGCGACCGCGGTATCACCGCTAAGTTGTACGGTGGCGGTTCGGAAATGCGTTTGCTCCAAGAAGTGGTGCTCGGCATTGGCGGCTGGGCAGTACTCGACGCACTTGGTCTCGACGTTGACGTGTGCCACCTCAACGAAGGTCATGCCGCACTGCTTGTGCTGGAGCGCGCCCGGCGCTTCATGCACAAGATGGGAACATCGTTCTGGGAGGCGTGGTGGGCAACTCGTGCAGGTAATGTATTCACAACGCATACGCCAGTGGCTGCAGGTTTCGACTCATTTTCACCCTCGCTGATTGGCAAGTATGCGCGCGACTATCTCGACGACTGTCACATCTCATTGCGCGAACTTCTTGCGCTAGGCCGGCGTGATCCGGCGAACGACGATGAGCCGTTCAACATGGCTTTCCTGGCATTGCGGGGGTGCGCTCAGTGCAATGCAGTGAGTCGTTTGCATGGCGAGGTCAGCCGTCGACTGTTCAGTGATCTCTATCCACGTTGGCCGCTGGAAGAGATACCCGTGGGACATGTTACCAACGGCGTCCATGTGCCTTCCTGGGACTCGGTCTGGTCCGATCACCTGTGGACCAGCACCTGTGGCAAGGCGCGTTGGCTCGGCACGGTGGAGTCTCTCCCGGGGACGGTCTCCAACAGTGACGATATGGCCTTGTGGACCATGGCCGCCGAGCAACGCCGCGACCTGGTGCATTACACGCGTAGCCGCTTGGCATGGCACCTTGGACAGCGTGGCGAGTCGGCGCAACAGGTTGAAGAAGCCGCGCAGGTGCTTGATCCCAATTGCCTCACGCTTGGTTTCGCGCGGCGATTTACCGACTATAAGCGACCGAATCTGCTGCTGCATGACCCGGAACGCCTGACGCGTCTGCTAACCGATGAGCATCATCCGGTACAGTTGATCATCGCCGGTAAAGCCCACCCCAATGACGAGCAGGGCAAGCAGCTGATCCAGGCATGGATGGAGTTTGTTCATCGGCCGAATCTACGAAGGCATGTCGTGTTCCTGGAGGATTACGACATCGAACTGGCCCAACATCTGGTGCAAGGCGTCGATGTCTGGATCAATACACCGCGGCGACCATGGGAAGCCTGCGGTACCAGTGGTATGAAAGTACTGGTCAACGGTGGACTGAACCTGTCCGAATTGGACGGCTGGTGGGCGGAGGCGTACCAGCCTGCCTGCGGATGGGCGATCGGCGACGACGCTCCCAGCGACGATATGGCCGACGCCGAGCGCTTGTACAGCCTGCTCGAAGCAGAAGTAGTACCCACCTTCTACACGCGCGACACGCAGGGAATTCCACGTGGTTGGGTGCAACGCATGCGCGCCAGCATGTCGCAGCTGGGGCCGCAATTCAGTAGCAATCGCATGTTCCTCGAATACCAGGATCGTTATTACCAACCGGCGATTCAGGCTTTCCGACTCCGCAGCAAGGATAAGGCCGAGCTCGCCCGCGCACTTCATGCGTGGCAGAAGGCGGTTGCCACTGGATGGGACAAAATACATTTCGGCACAGTCGATACGAAACACGACGGCGACCGACTGCACATCAGCGTGCCGGTCTATCTGGGGGAGATCGCCGCGGAATGGGTAAGGGTGGAACTCTATTGCGCCTTGTGCGATGAGCACCCGGAAGAATGCCTGCCGATGAACTCAGTCGAGCCCATTACCGGTGCCATTCAGGGGTATATCTTTTCCATCACGGTCGCGGCAACGCGGCCTGCGGATCATTACACCCCCCGGGTGCGCGCCTGGCGCCCAGACGCCTTTCTGCCGGCGGAAAATTCACTGATTGCCTGGCAGCGTTGAGGCTGCCGCGCATGCACATTTATCGCCTGGGAAGGTCTTTATTAATTCCCGCATAAGTCGCTGCCGGCACTAATGGCATACCTGGCCTTTGATCCAGGCAGTGCGTCAGCAGGCATGAGCATGAGTTTTAATCGATATGACTTTGGTGTTCATCAGCTTCTCGGGTGGAGTTTGTCCGCAGCTGTTCTTGGAAAATATAAGCAAATGTCCGCTAAAGAATAGAAGGACTTGCGGGCTCTGGGTTTTGTATAGGATTGAATATATGTCAGAGGGCTTTAATGCCTCTAATGGGACAGTTCCTGTTAATTCAGTGACGCCATTCATGCACCCTTGGCCGTGGCAAGTTGGTGGTGCCCGCTACTGTCTCAGTGCCGAAGTTGTTAGCAGGGTCATCTAGAATTGCTTGGCGCTTAATCGCTGCGTCATATTGAGCCTTGTCCTGGTGGGCTGTCTGCATAAAGTAATTATATTCAGCGCCAAGAGATTTCATGGTATGCGATCTGCCATGATCAAACATTCTAAACCCCAAGAAAAAATTCCCCGCAGAGCCCTGATTTTAAATAAAAACAGGTCTTGCTGAATGTGCCAGGACGTCGATAACGTCGGCGCCGAACTCAGTTTTCCATTCTTTAAGTTGGCGATGGTTGCAGCATTTGGTTTCGATATCTGCGCCAGTGATCGGATTTTTGTAGATTTTTACATCGCGAGGCTTGCGAGTGAACTTCGCCGTATCAACTGGTGCACCGCGATCGGCATTGGGATCAAGAAAACTGATGACTGTCCATTCCTGGCCGGTGTCTGCCTTTCGTGACAGGCGGCTTTGGGTCGGTGTCGGTCGATCGTGACCGGCAGCTAACGAACCCCCACCGCTCCTTACGTGATCGTTCCTCAGCACATCCCCCGGTGCTGGAGGTGCGGCTCCGAGCCACCGCTGTGCCTTACGTCGAAGCCCTATTTGCCCGGCGCTACTCTAAGCTCATGCGCTGTCGTCCGACTGACGCTCTGCTGAAGTTTCTGGAAAGCCTCTGAAATTTTGCAAAGCCGGCAATGCTTGGCAGCCAGGCGTGCGACCACCACCACCTCTGCTGCATAACCGCAAGAACTGGCCGTTCAGCGACACGCCAAAAAGCGCAACCGCCAGCGCTCAGCTCTACAGTCTCGTTGAAACCGGCAAAGCCAACGGCTAGAAACCCCAGCCTGGCTGCGTCCTGTCCTCGAATAGTTGCCGCAGGCCCGTAACGTCGAAGCGCTATTGCACACCAGCGATGCCCACAGTAAGCATCAATCCCGTTTATTGAAAGACGTGGTTCGTGGATCGTTTGCGGGTTGTTGGGTACCGCAGGTTACTTGACTAAAATCCATGACGAACTACTTTATAGGTGTTGTTATTCAATGCGCTTCGGACTGTAGGAAAGTGAAGTCACAGTTCTCATTTTCAAGTATGTACGGAGACTGTCAACATGAAAGCAATTGGTGTTAAAAAGTTACTGAGTTTTATCCAGTATCCAGTATTTTTTATAGCAGTGTTTGGCAGCGGTATCGCCAGTGCAGAAGAGGTAAAAATCGGATTCGAGGAATTCCGCTTACATTGTTCAACATGTCATGGTCAAGACGCAAAAGGGAATGGTCCGATGGCCCAATTCCTGAAAATCAAACCTGCCGATTTGACTGTGCTAGCTAAGAACAATACAGGCCAGTACGAAACCAAAGCAGGCCAGTATCCGTTTCATCGTGTTTTTCAAATCATCGATGGTAGAACTCAGGTGTCAGGTCATGGTGTGAGAGAAATGCCTATCTGGGGGGGGCGTTATCAAGAGGAAATAGGCGATAAGTATGGCCCGTATGGTGGGGAAGCGGCTGTTCGGGGAAGGATTCTTGAGCTGGTTTATTATCTCCAAACTATTCAGGTGGATTGAGTGGGCGTGAATAAAGTGGAGTTTATTTGGACATAAGCCCGGAAATGAAGGCCGGTACCAGGTCTTCGAAGGCTCTGAACGGCCCGGCGTTCGTGAGGTCCTCGAAGATGATGCTCGACGACTTGCCGCCCAGCTCCACGGTAGACGGAATGATGGTCTTGGGGCGCACTTGAGGATGTGCGGGCCCGGTGAAGGCGATCTTGGTGATGCGCTTGCCTTCACCGGCTTCGCGGCCAAGGCCCAGAACCACGTTGAGCACACCGGGCGGCAGCAGGTCACCGATCAGCGCCATCAGCATGGTGATCGACACCGGGCCAGTTCGCTGGCTTCAAGATCACACAGTTGCCGGAAGCTTTGAAATCAGCAACCCAATGTCTGGTGTGGGCTCAATTGAACCATTCGTTGGCACGGTTGCTGATGATTGCAATGGGTCGATCGCCGCCAGTGGCCAACGTTAGCTTTGGGTTGAATCCACAGCCGCTTCCCGCCGGTCAGAGCCGGTCGGGTGGCTCTCCTGAATCAAGGGGAGCGATTAGCGCTGGCCCGGTGTTTTTCACGTTACCCACCGCCTTGCCGACCCGATACCATTCGAACGCCTCGGACTGCAGGCCCAGCTCCCGCACGATCTGTTCGGCCCGCTGCGCAGTTGTATGCGGGTCTATCCACTCGCGGGCCAAGTCCGCTGGTAGCACCACGGGGCGGCGATCGTGGATATCCCGTATGTCGCCCTGGGCGGCGGCGGTGATGATCACGAACCCGTCGTCCTCGCTGACTTCGCTGCCGGCGTGGGGGAGCTGGCCGATGGCGGCGAAGAACATCGGCCCGCCGCCGCGCAGGCGGATGAAGTAGGGCTGCTTGTGCTGCGGATCGGTCTCGTCCATCACCCACTCAAACCAGCCGTCAGCGGCGACCAGCGCGCGGTGCGGCCATATCTGCCTGAAGAACTTGCCGCTCGCCACCGTCTCGACACGGGCGTTGAACGGCGGCGGCTTCTTGACCTTCTTCGCCCAGTGCGGGGCCCAGCCCCATCTCACTGCGGCGATCGTCAGGCCGCCGCCCTCCGCGTGCAGCAACTGTACGGTGGTCTGTGGCGCCACGTTGTAGCGCTCGATCGGCAGGTTGTCGTAGCCGCCGATCACCTCCTGCTCGCTGTTCAGCTCGCGCAGGTAATCCGCCATCCCCTGATACTGGGCAAATCGTCCACACATGGTCGTCCGCTCGTCATCGCCTTGCTCATTCTGATTGTAGGCTGGCTGGTTTGTTCTGTACTGTATATGGATACAGTATTATTACAGGTGCATCATGTCCTGCACGATTCTCGGGCCACTGAGCAGCAGCTCCGTGAGCCTGCCGTTCTATTCCTTCCGCGTCCCGGCCGGGTTTCCCTCGCCGGCGCAGGATCACATCGAAGCCGAGATATCCCTCGACGAGTTGCTCGACCTGCGCGCACCGCACATGTACCTGGTGCGCATCAGTGGCGACAGCATGATCGACGCGGGGCTGTTCGATGGCGACCTGGCGATCGTCAATCGAGCGATGCAGGGGCGGCCTGGCTTGATCGTCATCGCCGCGCTCAACGGCGATGCCTTGGTCAAGCGCCTGGCCAAGGAAGGCGAACAGATCGTTCTGCGGGCCGAGAACAAGGCCTACGCGCCGCGCTATGTACTCGAAGGCGACGAGTTGCTGATCTGGGGCGTGGTCACCCACAGCGTGCACTGCCATGCCCCCAGCCTCTGAACCGGCAATTGCCCTGATCGACTGCAACTCGTTCTACGCCAGTTGCGAGCGGGTGTTCCGCCCGGACCTGCTGCGTACGCCGATCGTCGTGCTGTCGAACAACGACGGCTGCGTGATCGCCCGCTCGGCCGAGGCCAAGGTGCTGGGCATCAAGATGGGCGAGCCATATTTTCAGATCAGACAAAAGTTGCGGCAGCACGGCATTTTGGCGTTCTCCAGCAACTACGCGCTTTACGGCGATATGAGTCAGCGGGTGATGGCCATCCTCGAGGGGATGGCCCCGGTGCTGGAGGTGTACAGCATCGATGAGGCGTTCGCCGACCTGACCGGTATGCCCGGCAACCTGGAGGCACTGGGGCGCGAGATGCGTGCACGGGTGCTGCGCGGCACTGGCATCCCGGTGGGGGTAGGCATTGCCCAGACCAAGACCCTGGCCAAACTGGCCAATCGTGCGGCGAAGCTATGGCAGCGGCAGACCGGTGGGGTCGTGGACATCCGCCAGCCCGCAAAGCGCGACAAGCTGCTGCAGGTGATGGATGTCAGCGAGGTCTGGGGTATCGGCCGGCAGATGACCGCCCACCTGGCCGACATGAACATTCGTACGGCCTGGGAGCTTGCCCAGGCCGACGCCTGGACACTGCGCAGCAAGTTCTCGGTGGTGGTCGAGAAGACGGCCCGTGAGCTGCGCGGTACATCCTGCCTGGCGCTTGAGGAACAAGTACCGCCGCGGCAAGAGATCTGCTGCAGTCGGATGTTTGGCAAGCGCCTGCATGAACTGCCGCCGATCCGCGAAGCGGTGGCCACCTACGCCGCGCGGGCCTGTGAAAAGCTGCGTGCGCAGCACTCCCTGTGCAAGAAGGTGCGGGTCAGTATTCGCACCGGCATGTTCAACCCGGACGAGCCGAAGTTCGCCAAGGGCATTATCTGTGAGTTGCCCTATCCGACCGACGATACCCGGCTGATAACCAAGGCTGCCGCCGAGGGGCTGGAACTGATCTACCGGGCCGGCTTTGCCTTCAGCAAGGCCGAGATCCTGTTGCTCGATCTGCGCCAGCGTGGCGAGTTCACCGACGACCTGTTCGTCGCGACACCGCCAGCGGCTGCCGAGCGGGTGATGGGGGTGATGGATGCGATCAATGCGCGCTGGGGGAGGGGGACCCTGCGGCCGGCAGGGGTGCCGGCGAAACCGGACTGGGGCATGCGGCGGGAGATGATGAGCCCGAGCTACACGACGCGGATTGATCAGTTATGGACGGTAACCTAAGGGCTGAGGTGACGTGCCACGCAGGGGGCTGGTACCGGCCAACAGTGGGCGGGCAGGCCATGAAAAAATGAAAAATAAATGAGTCCCCTTATTCCTCAATATCTTTCCAATAATTTTCCATTCTCTCTCCGTGTTCTTCGCCTAACGCATGGCTCTGCGACCCGAAATAGTTGGCGGTTTTTGCGCCGCGCAGCGAAATGCGCAAAAAGTGCCAACTGTTTTGGGTCCGTAGCAGCCACTTATTAGCATTAGTTTAATTCTGGAAACGGTGCTGGATCAGTAAACACCCAATCACGATCTTTTACTGGAGTGTGGCATGAAGTGCATACTTGAGCTCCGTTGTTAAATGGCTGTTGTTCAAGGCCAACCCAACGCGCCCACCCCCAACCATAAGTTTTGGAATACTTGGTTGAGTCTTTGAACATGAATTCAGCATGAACAAAATTTCCAGGCGCAGTTGCTGCTTTCCAGTTTTCTAATTCAGTATCTTTCCAAACAACTTTCCCGAGGATTGAACCCTCGGGCCACGGGTCAACTTTTCCAGAGCGCGCTGCTTTTACTGCAATTTCATTTCCGAGTATAACCCTTAATGTGTTGTTATCAGTTCTATGTGACACTGCGATTGTTGACCAGTTCTGCCAACCGGTAGGATATTCTATTCCATGAGACACTTCAGGCGTTTTTTCTGAAGCAACTGCTCCCCAGCATGAAGTAGCAAGTAAACCTAAAACTACAATTTTTATTTTATTCATAATAGTTTTCCTATACCTGAGTTTTTTAAAGCTAACGTTTGGTTAAGTGGCGGGCTTTAGCCCGTTCCAGTGAGCATAGCGCACGATTTGAACCACTAGTTAGATTATACATCGCCGCCATCGTGAATTTTAAGCGCGTTTGCGATGGCTTTTCTAAGTGTAGTTACTTCTTTAATGTGCTGATTGGGTGATGTTGGACTTTGGTTGAATTTCGCGAGTATTAAATGTTCGCCTTTGGGACCGCTTAAGTGCAAAGATCTACCGGCGTAACTTTCGACTTGCGTGTAGATTCTGGAGTATTTTGAGAGATCAATTTCCGATTGCCGTCGAAATGAATATGGTTTTCTGTATACGTATTTTAGCGTTTTACTTTGTGTGTTTATTAATGCTGTAACAGGGTTTGCCAGCATGATGGCGTTTAAAACTACAATTGCTGTGATTGCAATTGTAGTGTTGGCAGCCTTTATTGCGACTACAAACAGCATTGCTGAATAAAAGGCCCGTAGAAGCCATTGTCGTGAGTCTGTGGGGAGTTCGATGAATTCTTCAGTCATGTGAATAACGATTAAGCTAAGGGGCCGGCTTCGCCGGTCCCAGCGAGTGAAACGAGCGATTTGAGCGCACAGACCCCAAACCTCCAGCCGATCCGGCTGTTCGACGCTGCCCAGTCGGGCGGGTCTTTGCAATTGCCGGGGGAACGAACGCTGATTGACAGCCGTGGCTACTGCCAGCAAACCCTGGACGTTGTCTCGTGTTCCGCCTCCGGTTCGGCCAGGTATTCGGCGCTTGGCGCCCGTTGCCGATAGGCATCGTCGCAGTGGGCGAGGGTGGCCGCCGATTTACCCGCTTGCGAGCGCGCCGCTACTGCAGGTGGTGCATAAGGCGATGCATGACACCGCCTGCACCGTGTGGGTCGGCAGCGGCGCGTTGGGCACGGCGGTATGAGCGCGGTTCTCGACGAGCACGCCAGCGTCGGTGGCTGGCGTGCCTGAAGCAGATCCTCGCTGGGGCGGTCCCAAGCGGGTGTCCGGCGCGGCGGTTTGCTCCCTGCAGCGACCAATGGCCCTTGGGTCATGAGGCGCAAGCGCGCACTCGGCTATCCTAGCAATAGCCGAGCAGCCGATTTGAGGTCGAGTCATGAGCAACAAATACCAGGTTCTCCTGCACTCGATTTTCCAGGGGCCGTTGCCCGGCAACGTCCACTGGCGCGAGGTCGAGTCTTTGCTGCATCACCTCGGGGCAACCATCGAGCCCATTCTCGGTGCACGCTTTCGTGTGCTGTTGAACCAGCACGAGTTCTTTCTGCACCACCCGCACCACGGCAATGTGTGCAGCAAGCAGGACATCAAGCACCTGCGTGAATGCCTGGCCAGCGCCGGCATGACCCCGGCGGTGTATGACGAGAAGTTCGGCTGAGAGAGGCGGTGAAAAAACTCCCGCCTACTGCGACCGTCGCCCTGCGCCCGTTGCTGACGTTGCGCGGCGAACACCTGGAGACGGCCTCGCGACGGCGCTCGATATGTTCACAACCTCTGAAGTCAGAATTGGATTGATGGAGGCGACAAAGCAGCATGGCGCGTTGGTTGATGATGATTGGTGCGGCACTGTTGCTGCTCGGCGCCGTGCTGCATTTCGCGCCCTGGCTGCTGCACTGGTTCGGCCGGTTGCCGGGCGACATCCGCATCGAATCGCCACGCGGCCGGGTATTCATTCCGCTGACGTCGATGCTGCTGATCAGCATCGTCCTGACGCTGCTGGTCAACCTGTTCCGGCGCTAGCGGCGGTATCGCCTGAGCGCGTCAGTCCGGCCGCCACAGTTGTAGATAGATGGCCTCATAGCTGGTATCCAGTTTGATGCTGACGGTCTCGCTCTCGCGCAATACCTCGGTGGTGACCAGCAGCGGCCGGGCAACATAGCCGCTGGGTGGCTCGCCGGAGAAGGCACGGTTCAACTCGTCGACCACTTGCCAGCCGTGGGCGCCGAGAGGTTCGGCAACGGTGGCGATCTGCTGGGACAATCCGGAATGGATCCGCGCCAGCGCTCTGGCCGAACCGTCGCCGGCCGACACATGGCGGATATCCTGGCGCCCGAGTCGCGCCAGGGGCACATGGATATGGTCGAAATAGACATCGTTGATCGCCAGGCTGTGGGTCCAGGCCGAACCAAAGCGCTGCTGCAGTTGCGTGACTCGGTCGGCGATCTGCTCCGAAACCCGGGCAATCGGCAGGTCCTCGATACTCAGCAGGCGACAGTCCAGGCACTCGCGGATGCGCTGGGCCATGCGCTTGGTCTTGGCCCTGGCAATGGCAAACTGGCTGTCGGTGAAGATCACGACGCCGACTGCGCCCTCGCCGATGATCAGGTCCGCGGCCAGGTCCGCTACCACCTGCGGGTCGGTGGTGACGTTGCTGAACAGCCACTCGCTCGGCCCCGGTGCATCCCCTGCGTGCCAACCGACCAGGGTAATCTCGCGTTGCTTGAACTGCACGGGTAGTTCCCCCAGCGCTTCTACGCCGAAGCCGCCCAGCACCACGCCGTCCGGTGCCTGCTGCAGCGCCTGCTCGGCCATACGCCGCCACTCGGCGGGATCACCATGCCCATCCAGCGCCTGCACCCGCCAGCCGATCAGCCGGGCCGCCCGCTCGACGCTGCGATACACAGCGACCACCCCGCCGTTGCGAAAGTCCGAGGCGAGGAACACCACCCGCTTGTCCGGCAGCGCTACCGGCCCCTCCTGAGGCCCTGTCCAGTCGGCATGGCTGACGGTAATCAGTAGGCCAAGCAGTCCGGCGCTCAGCAGGCACAGCACGGCTCCAGCCTTCATGGCAGTCCTCCCTCCGCGCGGATAGCGCACAACCCGAGCGCCGTAGTCAGATCATTGATGGCTCCATGCCGTAGAGCATAGCGGCCGCTGCATACCATCGGCTCCGGGGTGCCAGCCAGTCGTGAGGCAGCGGGGCAGGGGGGCCTGCTCTGGCAATTCCTCGGTGGCCTAACCGGCAATGGGCATGGTTGCCGCGCTGGGCAGCGGCCGCTCTGTCGCTAGCAAGCCAAGCCTATCCCGTCGTGTGCTGCGGGCAGGCGCGGCCCTGTGGTTGGGGCAATTGTTCCCCGGCTGAGCCTCGCCTGGTTTCCGCCAGTTCCCCGAGCCTCCGTTCGCCGTTAGTTCCCCGGCCCGTAGGTTTCTGCAAAAACTCCAGAGCTTTCTGCAAGAAGCTGTCATGGCTATGCAACTAAATTCCATTATCCACTGTTTGCCCTGGGTGCTTGGCAGAACGCAATGGTCAGACCACTGTATTTGCGCTAAACCCAATAGCAGTAATTCCTACAACAACAGTCTCCAGAAGAGGATGGGCGTGATGTTTAAAGCCAGTCACGTCTTGCAGGACGAGTTCCTTAACCGGATCTCGGCCGCCAAGGCCGCCGATTTTTTCCCTGTCATCAGCGCCAACTACAGCGTTGACGAGGCAGCCTATCTCACTGAGCTCTTGCAGCTCGCCGATCCCGGTGACAATGGCATCGAGGCTATCCGCCAGGGTGCCCGCAGCCTGATTCAGGATGTGCGTAGCCGGGACAATGCCGTCGATACCCTCGACGCACTGCTTCGTCAGTACAGCCTCGACACCCAGGAGGGGCTGATGCTCATGTGCCTGGCCGAGGCGCTGCTGCGCGTCCCGGACGCTGCCACCGCCGATGCGCTGATCCGCGACAAGTTGAGCGCCGCCGAGTGGGAACGTCACCTCGGCCAGAGCGACAATGTGCTGGTCAACTTCGCCGCCTGGGGCCTGGTCATGACCGGCAAGGTGGTTGATCCGTCCGCCGCCGATGGCCGGCCGAAGAACGTCATCGGACGTCTGGTCAAGCGCTCCGGCGAGCCGGTAATCCGCGCGGCGATGAACCAGGCGATGAAGCTGATGGGCAAGCAGTTCGTGCTTGGTCGCAACATCGCCGAGGCGTTGAAGAACGGTCGTGCAGAACGCGAAAAAGGCTACAGCTACTCCTTCGACATGCTCGGCGAGGCGGCACTGACTGCCGACGACGCCGAGAAGTACATGGCCGACTACCGCAAGGCGATTGACACCGTTGGCGCAGAGCCGCAGGTGGGCAAGGGGCCGAAGCCGTCGATCTCGATCAAGCTGTCCGCCCTGCATCCGCGTTACGAAGTGGCGCAACGCGAGCGCGTGCTCACCGAGCTGTTCGCCAATGTGCTGGAGTTAGCCGTGCGTGCGCGCAAGCTGGGTGTCGGTATCTCGGTGGACGCCGAGGAAGCCGACCGCTTGGAGCTGTCGCTGGAACTCTATGAAAAGCTGATGCGCGACCCGGCGATTGCCGGCTGGGGCGAATTCGGCCTGGTGGTGCAGGCCTACTCCAAGCGCTGCCTGCCGGTGCTGGTGTGGCTGGCCCTGTTGGGCAAGGAACTCGGTGCCAAGATGCCGCTGCGTCTGGTCAAGGGCGCCTACTGGGACACCGAGATCAAGCAGTGTCAGGTCCAGGGCCTGGACGGCTACCCGGTGTTCACCCGCAAGGAAGGCACCGACACCTCCTACCTGGCCTGTGCGCGCTTCCTGCTGTCGGAGTTCACGCGCGATGTGATCTACCCGCAGTTCGCCAGCCATAACGCGCATACCGTCAGCTGCATCCTGTCGATGGCCGCCGAGCACCCGCAGCCGCGCGAGTTCGAGTTCCAGCGCCTGCATGGCATGGGCGATGCGCTGTACGACACCGTGCTGGAAAAGCATGGCAAGACCGTGCGCATTTATGCGCCGGTCGGTGCGCACAAGGACCTGCTGCCCTATCTGGTGCGCCGCTTGCTGGAAAACGGCGCGAACTCCTCGTTCGTCCACCAGTTGGTTGACCCGAGCACGCCGATCGAGTCACTTCTCGATCATCCGGTGACGCAACTGCGCAAGTTCAAAAGCATCGCTAATGACAAAATCCCCCTTCCGCCCGCTCTGTTCGGTGCCGCGCGGAAAAACTCCCAAGGCATCAACATGAACATCCAGCACTCTCTCGCTGAGCTTGAGCTCGCCTATAAGCCGCACCTCAACCGTCAATGGCACGCCGCACCGGTAATCAACGGGCAGTCGCTGCCTGGCGCCGCGCAGGACGTGCACTGCCCCTATGAGTTGAGCAAGGTCGTCGGCACCGCCCAGTTCGCCAGCGCCGCCCAGGCGGCTCAGGCGCTGGATGGGTTGAGCGCTGCCTGGCCGCGCTGGAACGCCACCGCCATCGACAGCCGCGCGAGCATCTTCGAGCGTCTGGCCGATCTGCTCGAGAGCAACCGTGCCGAGTTGATGGCGCTGTGCACCGTGGAAGCCGGCAAGTCCATGCAGGACGGTATCGACGAAGTGCGCGAGGCGGTGGATTTCTGCCGTTACTATGCCCAGCAGGCGCGTCTGCGTCTGGGTCGCGAAGAGCTGAAAGGCCCGACCGGCGAGCGCAACGAGTTGTTCCACGAAGGCCGTGGCATCTTCGTCTGCGTCAGCCCGTGGAACTTCCCGCTGGCCATCTACCTGGGCCAGATCGCCGCCGCCCTGGTCGCCGGTAACTGTGTGCTGGCCAAGCCGGCCGAGCAGACCAGCCTGATCGCCGCGCGTGCCCTGGAGCTGATGTTCGAGGCCGGTCTGCCGACCGATGTAATCGCCTTCCTGCCGGGCGATGGCGCCACCCTCGGCGGCGTATTCTGCCGCGATGCTCGCGTCGCCGGGGTGTGCTTCACCGGTTCCACCGACACCGCGCGCATCATCAACCGTCAGCTGGCCGAGAAGGCCGGCCCGATCGCTGCACTGATCGCCGAGACCGGCGGCCAGAACGCAATGATCGTCGACTCCACCGCGCTGCCCGAGCAGGTGGTCAAGGACGCCGTGCAGTCGGCCTTCACCAGTGCCGGCCAGCGTTGCTCGGCCCTGCGGGTGCTCTATGTGCAGGCGGATATCGCCGAGCGCGTGCTGGATCTGCTCAAGGGCGCCATGGCCGAGCTGAAAGTCGGCCCGACTCACCTGCGCGAAAGCGATGTGGGCCCGGTGATCGACGCCGAAGCCAAGGCCGGCCTGGACGCGCATATCGCCCAGCTCAAGGGCGAGGGCAAGCTGATTGCCGAAACCCCGCTGCCGGCCAGCTTGCACGGTCATTTCGTCGCCCCGGTGGCGTTCGAGATCGGCGGCATCGCCGAGCTGAAGAAAGAGAACTTCGGCCCCATCCTGCACATCGTGCGTTTCCAGGCGGCCGATCTTGAAAAGGTGGTCGCCGCGATCAATGGCACAGGTTATGGCCTGACCCTCGGCGTGCATACCCGCAACGAGGAAACCGCAGATCGCATCGAGGCGCTGGCGCGGGTCGGCAACCTCTACGTCAATCGCAACCAGATTGGCGCCGTGGTCGGCGTGCAGCCGTTCGGCGGCTGCGGTCTGTCGGGCACCGGGCCAAAAGCCGGTGGTCCGAGCTACCTGTTGCGCTTCGTCAACGAGCGCACCACGTCGGTCAACACCACCGCGGTAGGCGGCAACGCTTCGCTGCTGTCGCTGGGCGACGAAGACTGAGGCATTTCAGGGACAGGCTCACAAGGCCTGTCCCGCCCCCGACCGGATTTCAGGCGTGCACCTGGTCGGTGGTTTCAAGGCAGTGACCGCATACGGCAGTCGCTTAAAAACTAGAACCACGGCTTGAGCCGTGCCAACAAGAGAACAACAAGATGAACGAGCAGAACGTTTTTGTTGTAGGGGTGACCTTCGTGGTCTACCTGGTGATGATGTTGTGGTTGGGCCTGGTGGCTTACAAGCGGACCAGTAACCTGTCCGATTACATCCTCGGCGGCCGTTCCATCGGCCCGACCACGGCGGCGCTGTCGGCTGGCGCTTCCGATATGAGTGGCTGGCTGATGCTTGGTCTGCCGGGCTATGCCCTGGCGGCTGGTTTCGAAGCCACCTGGATCGCTGGTGGCTTGTTGGCTGGCACCTGGCTGAACTGGCTGTTCGTCGCCCAGCGCCTGCGCGTTTATTCGCACACGGCTAATGACTCGGTGACCATGCCGTCCTACTTCGAGAATCGCTTCCACGACAAATCCCGCGCCCTGCGTGTGGTGTCGGCGCTGATCATCCTGACGTTCTTCCTGTTCTACACCAGCTCTGGCCTGGTGGCTTCCGGCAAGCTGTTCGAAACCGTATTCGGCTTCGACTACCAGATCGCCGTGATCGTCGGCACCCTGGCGGTGGTTTCCTACACCCTGTTCGGCGGCTTCCTCGCCGTGGCCTGGACCGACGTGGTGCAAGGCCTGCTGATGGCTGCCGCACTGGTATTGGTGCCGATATTCGCCCTTAACGCAGTGGGCGGTATCGACGCTGCCCACCTGGCGATTGCCGCGAAAAATCCCGAGCTGCTGACCTTCTTCAACGATGCCAAAGGCCAACCGCTGGGCATTATCGCGATTCTCTCGCTGGTCGGTTGGGGTCTGGGCTACTTTGGTCAGCCGCATATCCTCGCCCGCTTCAAGGCGATTTCCGATAACAAGGACATTCCGACTGCCCGTCGCATTGCGGTGAGCTGGACTGCCCTGACTCTGGTCGCCGCCCTGTCCATCGGCTGGGTCGCCCTGGGTTACCTGGAAACCGACCTGGGCGACGCCGAAACCGTATTCATGGTGCTGGTCAACAGCCTGTTCCACCCGGTAGTGGCCGGCATCCTGATGGCCGCCGTGCTGGCAGCGATCATGTCCACCGCCGACTCGCAACTGCTGGTCAGCTCCTCGGCCCTGGCGGAAGACTTCTACAAGGCGATCCTCAAGAAGCATGCCAGCGATTTCGAGCTGGTATGGATCGGCCGTGGCGCCGTGGTCCTGATTGCCATCATTGCCCTGGTGCTGGCCCTGAACCCGGACAATACCGTGCTGGGTCTGGTGTCCTACGCCTGGGCTGGCTTCGGCGCCGCCTTCGGCCCGGCCATCCTGCTGTCGCTGTACTGGAAGCGGATGAACCGCAATGGCGCCCTGGCGGGCATCATTCTCGGTGGCCTGACCGTGCTGATCTGGAAGCAGCTGTCCGGCGGGATCTTCGATCTGTACGAGATCATTCCCGGCTTCATCCTGGCGACCCTGGCCATCATCGTTGTCAGCCTGATGACCAAAGAACCGGACGCCGCAGTGCAAGCCCAGTTCGACGATGTCGAGCGCGAGATGGCTTGATGTAATGAGTGTCATCCCCGCCTGCAGCCGGTCGTCTGCTGGCGGGGCACCCGAGTCAGGATTTCACTGCTGATGCCCGGCTCGGGCCCCACGACGACCCGATAGTGCTTTACCGGCCCACACCTCGTTGTGTTGGGCCGGTTTTTTTTTGCCTGTGCGGATCAGTGGTCATGCGTGTGCTGCTGGAGCCTGCTATGCCTGACAAGGAGACACCGGTGGAGCGGGGCTGCAACCTGGGCCCGTCCTGAGCTGCATCGGAGCAGGCGCAAGTAAGCGATGGTCGGACTCGCGGATTTGGAAGAATGGCGGCCCTCTTCCAGGTAATCGCAGCCGGCTCGGTGACCGCCACTCAGCAACCCTGACAAGGGGTGTAATCATGGCAACCTTCATCTCGCTGGTTAACTTCACCGATCAGGGCATCCGGGCGGTCAAGGACTCACCGGATCGCTTCCAGGCATTCAAGGCATTGGCTGAAAAGGTAGGCGTAGCGGTCAAGGCCGTCTACTGGACCGTGGGCAGTTACGATCTGGTGCTGATCGTCGAGGGCGACGAGGAGACCGCAACCTCCCTGCTGCTGAAAGTCGGCTCGCTCGGCAATACGCGCACGCAGACACTGCGCGGCTTCTCGGAGCAGGAGATGCGCAAGATCATCGGCAACATGCCTTAGCACCTGATCCTGCCTGCAGGATTTGCCGTAGCTGCAGGCGCTTCGCGGGTGTTGCAGCGGCCCAGCTCTTTGGAGATGGGCCGTTTCTTTGTTGAGGGGCTGATGGCCGCAGTGCGACCCGCAGCATGGCTGTTCTTCGCCCACGCCTGGCGGCGCCATGCAGCGGTGATGTTGTCCTGCGGTGCATGCGCCCGGTCCGCTCTACGGTGGCCAGCGCTAGAGGGGCCTGCGCCACTGATGACGCCCGTCCGGCACGATTGCGTGTTCGCACGCTGTGTTTAGCGCAAGCATGGTTCTAAACTGCGGGGACATAACTAAAAAACTGCGTGATCTTGCCTGCATGAAAATCCATCCACTGCCCCCACTCAACAGCCTGGTGGCTTTCGAAGCGGCCGCGCGCCACCTGAGTTTTACCCTGGCGGCGCACGAACTGAACGTCACCCAGGGCGCGATCAGCCGCCAGGTGCGCCTGCTCGAGGACTACCTGGGCAAAACCCTGTTCGAACGCACCACGCGGGCGATCAACTTGAGCCCGACCGGTAGCCAGTACTATGAAACGGTGCGCACCGCGTTGCTGCAGCTGGCCCACGCCACCGGTGAGATTCGCCACTGGCAGGGCGCCCAACAGGTGACCGTGGTCACCAGTACGGCGATGGCCTCGCTGTGGCTACTGCCCAAGGTGGCCGAGTTTCAGCGCGATCATGAAGAGGTCGACCTGCGCATCATTGCCTACGACCAGGTCAAGGACTTCTCCCGCCTGGATTGCGACCTGGCTCTGTACTACTGCCGCACCCCGCCGAAAGACATGCAGGTGACCCCGCTGTTTCCCGAGGAAGTGTTCCCGGTGTGCAGCCCGGGCTATCTGGCCAAGAATCCGGCGCTGAGCACCCCGGATCAGCTGGCCGACTGCACCTGGCTGTGGCTGGAAGATCCGCAGCGCGACTGGATCGGCTGGTCCGAGTGGTTCCAGCGCCTGGGCTTGAAAAGTGTCGAGCCCAGACGGCGGATCAACATCAACAGCTACTCGATGCTGATCCAGTCGGCGCTCAGTGGCCAGGGCATCGCGCTGGCCTGGTCGAACCTGGTCGACAACCACCTGCAGACCGGCGCCCTGGTGCGGCCGATCGACACCGTGTTGCAGTCGGATGCGCAGTTCTGCCTGCTGGAACCGCTCGGTCGAGGGGTGATGCGCCAGAGCGTTAAATGCTTTCGCGCCTGGTTGCTCGAGCAGTTGCCGCCTGCGTTGGACGACGCCACGCTCGCTGGCGGCGCATAACTACCAGGCCGAAACGAACGCTGCCGCAGGCTTGTGGCCTGCGGCAGCGTTGCATGGAGCAGTCGCGGCGCTAGCCTTTGGGCTATGCGCGGCTATTCCTCAGCAGGCCTTTGGCGCGGGTAGCGCAAGGTGAGTTGGCCCCGCCCAGCACGACCCGAGGCGCAATGCCTGGGTCGTCCTGGGAGTGTTCCTGCGTTAGCGACTGGTATCCCGGAGATGGCGTGGGAAAACCAGCGGAGCTGCCTGACGCAAGCGACGCGTCGTGACAGGACTCATGTGCAGGATGAATTCGCTGATCGATGGGTGTTGGAAGCTTTCCAGCCTGTCGGCATCACCAACAGCGGCCAATTAATCCGCTTAATTAATTACGTTCGACCTGCATCAGGGCCGGGAGGCCCGGGTGCTATCTGCCATGCGTCGCCGGATGCTGGCCTGCTGTGTAGTGCCGGTGACTGGTTTGACGGTGGCTAAAGTGGCCTTTCCCGGTCCCTGGAACAAGCCATTCTTTCTCATGGATTGATGATCTTTATGCATAACAATGCGCCGCGCTGGGCCTGACGGTACTCAAGCAGGGCTCGGCAGATGTGCTTCTGCATTGATGATGAAAAGTCATAAATCCAGCTGTAAAAATCGTTTGTCGAACAATCCCCATATTCTCGAAACTCGCTGCCAACGGAGCCTGGCCAGCGAGCCTGCCGATCATCACCCACCGTGCCCAGCAGGGGAGAACAACAATGACTTCGACCACTTCTCAACAAATTCCTGTGCATCATCTGGAAAGCGTACTCAACCCGATTCACCAGGCCACCGGCCTGAGCAACGAGTTCTATATCGAGCAACGTCATTTCGAGCTGGAGCGCGATCAGGTCATGGGCAAGACCTGGGCCTGTGTCGGTTTCGCCAGCGATCTGGTGCAGAACGGCTCGGTCAAGCCGGTCGACTTCATGGGCCTGCCGCTGTTGCTGATGCGCAACCGCGAGGGCCTGGTGCAGGTGTTCCACAACGTCTGCAGCCACCGCGGCATGAAGCTGGTAGAGGAGGAGGGCACCGTGCAGGGCGTGATCCGCTGCCCCTACCACTCCTGGACCTACGACCTCAACGGTGGCCTGCGTGGTACCCCGCACATCGGCGGTATCGATCAGCACAAGGACGAGCGCTTTGCCTGCGAAAAGCATGGCCTGAAGGCTCTGCGCAGCGCCATCTGGATGGACATGGTGTTCGTCAACCTGTCCGGCGATGCCCAGCCGCTGGAAGAAATGCTCGCGCCGCTGACCGCGCGCTGGAGCCAGTTCCTCGGCGAAGACGGCATGGGCCTGCTGCGCCGCCGTCCGCACATGGACGCCACCACCCTGGACATCAACTGCAACTGGAAGCTGGCGGTGGAGAACTACTGCGAGGCCTACCACCTGCCGTGGGTACACCCGAGCCTGAACAGCTACTCGCGCCTGGAAGACCACTACAACATCCTGTTCGACGAGCAGTTCGCCGGTCAGGGCAGCTATGCCTACAACCTGTCCGACGTCGCCGGCACCCATCTGCCGCAGTTCCCCAGCTGGCCGCAGGACCGTCTGCGCAACGCCGAGTACGTGGCCTTCTTCCCCAACGTGCTGCTCGGCATCCAGGCCGACCACGCCTTCGCCATGCAGCTGGAGCCGGTCGCCCCGGGCCGCACCATCGAGCACCTGCGCCTGTTCTACGTCGGCGACGAGGCCCTGGGCGACGAGTACGCCGCCTGCCGCAACGCCATTCTGGAGTCCTGGAAGGTGGTGTTCGCCGAGGACATCGCTTCGGTCGAAGGCATGCAGAAGGGCCGACATTCCCCTGGCTATAAGGGCGGTGCCTTCTCTCCGGAAATGGACATCCCCACCCACTTCTTCCACCAGTGGGCCGCGCGCAAGCTGCTGGCCACCGTACCGTCCGCCTGAGGAGGCCGCCATGTATCCGATTGCCGAACATTGGCTGAACTACATCGACGGCGAGTGGCTCGACAGCGAGTCGCGCCTGACGGTGAATAACCCCGGCAGCGCAGAGCCCGTGGCGAGCATCGCCCAGGCTTCGGTCGAGGACGCCGAGCGCGCCGTGCAGGCGGCGCGGCGCTGCGCCGACAGCGGCGCGCTGAGCAGCGTGCGTCCGGCGCAGCGGGTCACCTGGTTGCTGCGTATCGCCGAGGAGATTCGCGCGGTCGCCGACGAAGGTGCCTGGGTGCTGTGCCAGGAAAACGGCAAGAGCCTCAACGATGCCCGCGACGAGTTCACCGAGGCGGCGCGCTACTTCGAGTACTACGCCGGCATGGCCGACAAGATCGAGGGCACCTCGATCCCGCTGGGCAACGGTTACATGGATTTCACCCTGTATGACCCGATGGGCGTTTCGGCGCAAATCGTGCCCTGGAACTTCCCGGTATCGATCTGCGCCCGCTCGCTGGCGCCGGCCCTGGCGGCCGGCAACGCAGTGGTGATCAAGTCGCCGGAGCTGTCGCCGCTGGGCATGTGCGTGCTGGTTCGTGCCATCGCCAAGGCCGGCCTGCCGAATGGTGCGGTCAACCTGATCTGCGGCCGTGGCCGTGAGGTCGGTACGCACCTGGTGAGCAGCGCCAAGGTCGATCAGATCGTCTTCACCGGTTCGGTGCCGACCGGCCAGACCATCCTGCGTGACGCCGCCGAACACGCCATCCCCAGCGTCATGGAGCTGGGCGGCAAGTCGGCGGCGATCGCCTTCGCCGATGCCGATCGCGAGCAGCTGCTGGCCAGCGTCAAGGGCGGCATCTTCTTCAACGCCGGTCAGGTCTGTTCGGCCATGTCGCGCCTGCTGGTGCAGCGCGAGATCTATGAAGAAATCGTCGAGTCCGTCGTCGCCCTGGCCGAAGGCCTCAGCGTCGGCCTCGGCCAGGACAACCCGGACCTGACCCCGGTGGTCAGTGCCGGACAACTGGCCAGCATCGAAGCCCTGTGTCGGCGTGCCAGCGATGAGGGTGCGGTCGTGGCTACCGGTGGTGAGCGCTTCACCGACCGCGCCGGGCACTTCATGCGCCCGACCGTGTTCCGCGACGTCAGCCCCGAGATGTGCATCGCCCAGGAAGAAGTCTTCGGCCCGGTGCTGGCGATCATCCCCTTCGATACCGAGGAACAGGCCCTGGCCATCGCCAACGGCACCGAGTTCGGCCTGGTCGCCGGCGTGTTCACCCAGGACATCAGCCGCGCCATGCGCTGCGCCCGTCGCCTCAAGGCCGGCCAGGTGTTCGTCAATGAGTGGTATGCCGGCGGCATCGAGACCCCATTCGGCGGCGTCGGCCTGTCCGGTTTCGGCCGCGAGAAGGGTCAGGAAGCCTTGTACAGCTACGTGCGCACCAAGAACGTAGCGATCCGCGTGGCGGGGGAGTAAGCGACATGTTCAAGACCTGGCTCTGTGTGGTCTGCGGTTTGATCTACGACGAGGCCCTCGGCTGGCCGGACGACGGCATCGTCGCCGGCACCCGTTGGGACGATGTGCCGCAGGACTGGAAATGCCCCGAGTGTGGGGTCGGCAAGGACGATTTCGAGATGCTCGATATCAGTCCGGTGGTGGCTGCGGCCGCTGTCAGCGCGCCGCTGCCAGTACCGCCGGCAGCCATGGCTGCGCCTGCCCAGGCGCAGCCGGTCGCGCTGGTGCGCCAGCCAATCGTCATCATCGGCAGCGGTTACGCCGGCTATGGCTTGGCCCAGGCCTTGCGCCGGGCCGACCCGCAGGTCGAGATCCGCGTGCTGACCCAGGAGTCTGGGCACCTGTATTCCAAGCCGGCGCTGTCGATCGGCCTGGCCCAGGGCAGGAGCGCCGCGGCGCTGTCGGGCGAGTCGGCCCTGGCCATCGAGAAGCGCCTGAAGATCCGTGTTTACCCCTATTGCACGGTCGAGCGCATCGACGCCGTGGCGCGGCGCCTGCACACCAACATCGGCGAGATGGAATACGGCCAGTTGGTGCTGGCCAGCGGTGCCGCGCCGATCCGCCTGCCAATCGAAGGCGACACGGCGGCGCTGCTCAGCGTCAACAACCTGCACGATTACCAGGGCTTTCGTGAGCGTCTGGTCGGCGTGCGTCGGGTGGCCATCCTCGGTGACGGCCTGATCGGCTGCGAGTTCGCCAACGACCTGGCCAGCAGCGGCTTTGCGGTCAGCGTCATTGGCCTCGGCCAGTGGCCGATGGAACGCCTGCTACCGGTCGAAGCCGGGCAACACTTGCAAGACGCCCTGGGCGAGTTGGGGGTCAGCTGGCACCTGCAGAACACCCTGCAGCGTATCGAATCGGTGGAGCAGAGCTATCGCCTGAGCCTCGCCGACGGTCAGTGCCTGGAGGCCGACCTGGTGCTCTCCGCGGTGGGCCTGCGGCCCAATCTGGCGCTGGCCGAAACGGCCGGGGTCGCGGTGGGTCGCGGCATCCAGGTGGACGCCCGGTTGCAGACCTCGCAGCCGGGGATCTTCGCCTTGGGTGACTGCATCGAGATCGACGGCCAGTTGCTGCCGTATCTGGCGCCGATCAACCAGGGCATCCAGGCCCTGAGCAAGACCCTGCTCGGCCAGCCGACGACGGTCAGCTACCCGCTGATGCCGGTGACGGTGAAGACCCCGGCCGCACCGCTGTGCCTGTTGCCGCCCGCCGTCGGGGTGACCGGCGAGTGGCGCTGCACGGCTACCGACGATGGCCTGAGCGCCGGTTTCTACGATGCCGAGGGGGCGCTGCACGGCTTCGTCCTGCTCGGTCGCCAAGCACAAGTGCAGCGCAACAGCTGGCTGCAATCCTGTCAGAACGCGCAACGGGCCGTGGCCTGAGGGCACCAACATGAGCAAGAAGATCAACCTGCCCTACGACGACGCCAGCTGCGGCTGGTACGCCGCACTGCCGGCGGCCAAGCCCGCGACGCGTTTGCAGGGCGAGCAGCGCGCCGATTTCACGGTCATCGGTGCCGGCTTTGCCGGCCTGGCCGCCGCCCGCCGGCTGGCCGAGCACCATCCGCAGGCGCGCATCCTGCTGGTCGACGCCCAGCGCGTCGGCTACGGCGCGTCGGGGCGCAACTCCGGTTTCGTCATCGACCTGCCGCACAAGTTCGCCCTCGAGCACCCGGACCCGGCGCACAAGCAGCGCCTGCTCGGCCTCAATCGCGCCGCCATCGCCCAGTTGCAGGGGCTGATCCAGCGCCACGGCATCGATTGCCAGTGGTCGCACGCCGGCAAGTACCAGGGCGCCGTGGGCCCGCGCGGCCTGGCCTATCTGGAGCATTTCGAGCACCTGCTCAGCCAGCTCGGCGAGCCCTTCCACTGGGTCGAGCGCGAGGAGTTGGCCAAGGTCGTCGGCAGCCGGCACTACAGTCGGGCGATCTACACCCCGGGCTGCTACCTGATGCAGCCGGCGGCGTTGGTCACTGGCCTGGGTGGTTCGTTGCCGGGCAACGTGGAACTGCTCGAGGAATCGCCGATCCAGCGCCTGGAGCGCGATGGTCAGGGCGGCTGGATTCTGCACGGCAATAACGGCCGCATCCGTACTCCGCAGCTGCTGCTCGGCACCAGCATCTTCACCCAGGAATTCGGTTTCCTGCGCAACCGCCTGTTGCCGGTGATGACCTTCGCCAGCTGGACCCGGCCGCTGACCGACAGTGAGCTGCAGGTCTATGGCGGCGAACTGGATTGGGGCCTGACCCCGGCCGACCACGCCGGCACCACGGTGCGCATGACCCAGGATCGCCGCCTGATGATCCGCAACACCTACAAGCACGTGCCCAAGTACGGCCAGAGCACCAGCGATGCGATGCGCGCCAGCGTGCGCGAGGATCACCGCAAGGCCTTCCTGGCGCGCTTCCCGCAGCTGGTCAACGTACCCTTCAGCCACACCTGGGGCGGCGTCTACGCCATCTCGCGCAACTTCACCAACTTCTTCGGCGAGCTGGAGCAGGGCGTCTATGCCTCGGCCTGCGACAACGGCGTCGGCGCGGCCTGGGGCACCATCTCCGGCACCCTGCTGGCCGATCTGGCGGTGGGCGCCGATTCGGCGCAGTTACGCGATATCCAGGCGGTCACCGGCATGCCGTCGCTGAACCCGCCGGAACCTTTCCTTGGCCTCGGCGTGCGTTCGCGCATTCGCCTGGCGGCGTGGAACAGTCGGAGCGAGCTATGACTCGGGTCGTTTCCGGAAAAGGCCCGGTGCTGCTGGTCGATCACCATGACCTGGAGTTCATTCCGCGCGGCGGGCCACCCGGCGCCGCTTTTGTCGCCCGCGCCATCAGCAATGAAGTGTCGCCGAATATCGGTATCGGCTTCGCCCGCTGGGAGGGCGCCGAGGTCAACTGGACCCTGCTGTATGACGAGGTGGTCTTCGTCATCGAAGGCTGCTTCGAACTGCAGGCCAACGGTGAGCTGTACCGGGTCAAGCCGGGCCAGCTGCTGTGGATACCGGAAGGCACCGAGCTGGTCTATGGCGGTCATGCGCTGTTCGGCTACGTGGTCCATCCGGGTGATTGGAAACAACGTCACGGCCTGGCCTGAGCCAAGGGGAGCGCGGTATGGGTAGGCATTTCGCAGTAGGGCTGGTGCGCGCCATGGGCCGGTGGCCCCGGGAGGCGCACCCATGTTCGGCCTGACCCGGACCTTTGGCGCCCTGTACCTGGCCAGCCTGTTGATGCAGCTGGGCTCGACCCTGCTGATGACCTACCTGGCGCTGCGCCTGAGTGCCGACGGCGTGGCCGAGTTCTGGGGCGGCGCGCTGATGGCCGCCAACGCCCTGGGCATGGTGGCCGGCGGCAGGGTCGGGCGCGTGCTGATCGAGCGGGTCGGGCATATCCGCACCTACGTCGCCTGCGCCGGGGTGATTTCCGCCGCCGTACTGGCCCACGAGTTCAGCAGTGCCTTGCCGTTCTGGTTGGTGCTGCGCGCCTTGGTCGGTCTGGCGATGATGTGCCAGCTGATGGTGCTGGAAAGCTGGCTCAACGACCGCGCCCAGAGCGACCAGCGCGGCAAGGTGCTGGGCATCTACATGGTCGCGGTGTACGTCGGCATGGTGCTCGGTCAGCTGGCCCTGAGCCTGAATGGCGACCTGGGAATCCGCGCGTTGCTCGGCGTGGCCATGGCCTTCGCCCTGTGCCTGGTGCCGGTGGCCCTGACCCGCAGCATGCACCCGGCCGCGCTGCAGCCGGTGCCGGTCGATATCAGACTGTTTGTCCAGCGTGTGCCGCAATCGTTGATCACCATCCTGATGTCAGGGGTGATCAATGGCGGCTTCTATGGCCTGGCGGCCATCTATGCCAGTCGGCAGGGGCTGGATACGGCCCAGGTCGGCCAGTTCATGGCGCTGGTCATCGGCGCTGGGTTGGTCGCGCAACTGCCCCTGGGCTGGCTGTCCGATCGCTTGCCGCGGGCCAGCCTGATCCGCGCCGTGGCGGTGCTGTTGATCCTCGCCTGCCTGCCGCTGGGGTTCTATCAGCAACCGTCCTTTGGCGTCCTGCTGCTGGTCGGTGCCTGCATCGGGTTTCTCCAGTTCTGCCTGTATCCGCTGGGCGTGGCCCTGGCCAACGACAATATCGAAGCCGAACTGCGCGTGTCGCTGGCCGGCCTGTTGCTGGTGACCTATGGCATCGGCGCCTGTATCGGCCCGTTGCTGGCCGGCGCGCTGATGGAGTGGTTCGGTGCGCCCAGCCTGTATTACTTCTTCGCTGCCAGCGCCGGGCTCTTAGCCGTGGCGGTGGGCCAGGGCCGGGTCACCGGCGAGCACCTGCAGGCCGATGCGCCGCTGCATCACCAGGCCACGCCCATCGGCCTGGCCAGCTCGACCCTGGCGGCGGCGGTGGAGCCGGCCGAGGGCGGCGCCGGGCAATCCGCTCCGGTTTCGGCCGCCGAATCCACGCTGCCCGTGCCACCGAGAATCTGAACGCATGCCGGCCGCCGGCCGGTGTTTTTCCAGAGGAACCCCTTGATGTTCGACAACAAGAACAAATACCTGGCCGACGAGGCCGCCGGCCAGCCGCTGCGCAACCCGGTCAGCGTCGAGAACCACCAGGCCGCGCGCGGCTACCGCCTGCAGCGGGTGCGCCAGCAACTGCTGGCCGCCGATTGCGCGGCGATCCTGCTCTACGACCCGGTGAACATCCGCTACGCCACCGACACCTCGAACATGCAGGTGTGGACCCTGCACAACTTCGCCCGCTACGCCCTGGTGTTCGCCAGCGGGCCGGTGGTGCTGTTCGAGTTCCACAACTGCGAACACCTGCACGAGGGCAACGAATTGCTCGACGAAATCCGCCCGGCGATCAACTGGAGCTATTTCGGCGCCGGTTCGCGGATTTCCGAGAAGGCCGTGGTCTGGGCCGATGACATCCTCGCGGTGCTGCGCCAGCATGCCGGCACCAAGGCTCGGCTGGCGGTGGACAAGGCGGATTTCGAGGGGCTGGAGCTGCTGCAACAGCGCGGCCTGACCCTGGTCGAGGGCCACAGCCTGATGGAGCAGGCACGCAAGATTAAATCCGCCGCCGAACTGGAGTTGATGCGCTGGACCATCGCCGTGTGCGAGAAAGGCATCCAGCGCATGCACGACGAGCTGCGCCCGGGCATGAGCGAAAACCAGCTGTGGGCCTGGCTGCACTACGAGAACATCCGCCACGGTGGCGAATGGATCGAGACCCGCCTGCTGGCCTCCGGGCCGCGCACCAACCCGTGGATGCAGGAGTCCAGCGAGCGGATCATGCAGCAGGGCGAGATCGTCTGCTTCGACACCGACCTGATCGGCCCCTACGGCTACTGCGCGGATATTTCCCGGGCCTGGACGGTCGGCCATGTGCCGCCGACGGCCGAGCAGCGCAAGCTGTATCGCCTGGCCCATGAGCAGATCCAGCACAACATGGACCTGCTGCGCCCGGGGCTTAGTCATCGCGAGTTCGTCCAGCGCGCCTGGGATATCCCCCAACCCTATCTGCACAACCGCTATTGCTGCGTGGTACACGGCGTCGGCCTGGCCGACGAGTACCCGGCCCTGGCGCACAAGGGCGCGGACTGGGACAGCAGCGGTTACGACGGGGTGTTTGAGGAAAACATGGTGCTCTGCGTCGAGAGTTATATCGGCGAGCGTGGCGGCAAGGAAGGCATCAAGCTCGAGCAGCAGGTGCTGATCACCCGCGAAGGCTGCCAGGCGCTGTCGCACTACCCTTGGCAGGACGACTGGTTATGAAAGGCTCGTACCAGGTACTCGCTCTGAGAGGGCCCATGAGTCGATAAACAACAGCTGGAACGAGGCGTTAATGGCGGCAGGTCTGAACTGCACCAGCGCTTGTTGTTAATGCTGTTGTTAGTTGCGCGCATGGATGATCAAAAGTCATTAATGGCGCAGATAAAATGATTTGTGGCGAGTAGCTTAGCTACCCGACCATCACTCATCTGTTCAATTCGACGGGTCTGTTTTTAGTGGTGCTCAACGCCATTAAAACGCTGTTCGGTATTGGCATGACTACAAAAATAATACAGTGAGGATCCTTGCGTGAAAGACATTGCCGCCGATGCTTCAGTACCCCGGAATTTCAATATCCAAATACTGGGTTTGAACTTCCACAGGGTTATTTTCCCCGCCTCATTCTCTATTGTTCTGGCCTTGGTTCTGCTGGCCCTGAATGACCCCGCGGCCTTCGGTCTGGCCCTGGAAGGGGTCAAGGGCTGGATCCTGAAGAACTGCGACTGGTTCATCATGATCATGGGCAATCTGGCTGTTCTATTCTGCGCCGGCCTGGCGCTATCGCCATTCGGCAAGATCCGCCTGGGCGGTAAGCACGCTCAGCCTGAATTCAGCACCCTGTCCTGGTTTTCCATGCTGTTCGCCGCCGGGATGGGCGTCGGCCTGTTGTATTGGGGCGTGGCGGAGCCAGTGGCGCAATACACCGAGTGGTGGAAGACCCCGCTCAACGTCCCCAAACAGACCCCGGAAGCATTGCACGCGGCCATGGGCTCGACCATTTTCCACTGGGGTTTTCATCCCTGGGCGATCTACCTGACCAGCGCACTGGTGGTGGGTTTCTTTGCCTATAACAAGGGCCTGCCGTTTTCTCTCAGCTCCGGCCTTCAGCCGCTGATCGGCAAGGCGCACAAGGGCCTGCCCGGGCAACTGGTGGATACCTTTACCGTAGTGCTGACGGTGTTCGGTCTGGCCACCTCCCTGGGCCTCGGCGCCATGCAGGCGACCGCCGGGATCTCGCATGTGCTGGGTATTCCCAACTCCTTCGGCCTGCAGCTGCTGTTCATCCTGGTGGTGACTGGCGTGGCCGGATTCTCGCTGTGGCGCGGCATGGATGCCGGGGTCAAACTGCTGAGTAACATCAACATGCTGCTGGCGCTGGGCCTGTTCCTGCTGGTGGTCGCGGGCATTGGCGTGCTGAGCTTCTTCTCGGGCGTGCTGGACACGACTGTCGACTTTGCCGAGTTCTTCCTGCCGTTGGCCAACTGGGTCGATCGTCCGGATCAGGACTGGTTCCAGGGCTGGACCGTGTTCTATTGGGCCTGGTGGTGCACCTGGGGTCCGCTGGTCGGGGTGTTCGTCGCCCGCGTCTCCCGGGGCCGCACGCTGCGGCAGATGGTCGGCGTGGTAATGGTGGTGCCGACCATCGTGGCGATCTTCTGGTTCAGCGCCTTCGGTGGCGGCGCGATAGCCCAGGTCATTGACGGCAGTGGGGCGCTGGCGGCCGGTCTGACGGACGTCAACATGGCGATCTTCCAGTTCCTCGAAATGCTGCCTCTGGCGGCCGTCACCTCGGTGCTGGTGGTGGTCCTGCTGGTCATCTTCATGGTCACCTCCATGGACTCCGGTGCCCTGGTGGTCGACAATCTGGCGGCGGGCGGCGACCCGGGTACCTCGCCGGTGCAGCGCGTGCTCTGGCTGGTGATGATTGCCCTGGTGACCATCACCTTGTTCGTGATTGGCGGCGATACGGCGCTCAAAGGCATTCAGGCCGGGGCCGTGGCCATGGGCCTGCCGTTCATGGTGCTGATGCTGTTCCTGATGATCGGCTTTCTCAAGGCGCTGAGCCAGGAGCCGCGCGGCTGACCTACGGCCTCGCCGACGAGGCAGGCACATCGCCTGCCTCTGTCGTTGGCCGAACTACTTGTGCCGAGTTTGGCGCGAATGGATCGGCGGAGGACGTGGATAGAATACTTTTGGGTTGCCCCGTGACCCTATAGTCAGCCGCCAAATAATCATCCGTTCGCCAAGTTTTGGCGTGGCGTGCGGATGCACTTGGCAAACTTATGGATAGTGATGTTGCCCCGCTCGGGGTGGGTTCCGTGTGCAAGCTCGAGTGCTGTTTAGGCAGGAGAAGACAAACGCTGTTGTGAGTCGATTAATGATTGAAGCTCATTGATTGTTGGTATGAGAACCATGTGTCAGAAGTTGGTTTTTTATCGAGTTGTTGGGGGCTGATAAAACAGCCTGGAGGTAACCGCACAGATTCATCAGCTCGCCCTGGGTCCAGCGTGCACAGAGGCGTACAGACAATAATAATGGAGCACATGCTATGAGTAATTCCAGCGGGGTTTTTCGCGGCGTCGATGCCGGGATAACCTTGATCTCGATCCTGATAATTGCGGCCTTCGTCGGCTTTTGCGCCGTCATGGGTGAGCAAGCCGGGGCACTGTTCGGCGAGCTTTCCACGACTATCCTGCAGAACTTCAAGTGGTTCTATCTGGCCATGGCCTCGGCCGTGCTGGTTTACCTGTTGTATCTGATGACCAGCCGTTACGGCAATGTCACCCTCGGCAAGGACGGCGAAAAGCCCGAGTTCAGTACGATTTCCTGGTTGTCCATGTTGTTCAGTGCCGGCATGGGCATTGGCCTGCTGTTCTGGTCGGTGGCCGAACCCATGTGGCATTACGCCGGCAACCCCTTCAGCGTCACCACCCTGAGTGCCGAGTCGGCCGAGTCGGCGATGCGCGTGACCTTCTTCCATTGGGGCATGCATGCCTGGGCGCTTTACCTGCTGCCGGCGCTGTGCCTGGCCTACTTCTCCTTCCGCAAGGGCAAGCCGCTGTCGATCCGCTCGACCCTGACCCCGCTGTTCGGCGAGGCGCGGATGAACGGCTGGCTGGGTAGCATGTTCGACATCCTGATCGTGGTCGTCACCGCGTTCGGTATCGCCACCTCCTTCGGCCTCGGCGTCGAGCAGCTGGCGACCGGGATCAAGACCCTGAGCGGCTTCGAGCTGGGCATCGGCCTGAAGATGGGCCTGATCCTGGCGATTTCCCTGATTGCGATCATGTCGGTGGTGTCCGGCGTCGACCGCGGCATCAAACTGCTGTCACTGTGGAACATGCTGTTGTCGCTGGTCATCCTGGCCGCGGTGATGGCGTTCGGGCCGACCCGCTACATCCTCAACACCATTCTCGAAGGCACCTCCGGTTACGCCCAGAGCGTGATCGGCATGAGCCTGTGGAGCGACACCCAGAAAGATGCCGGCTGGCAGAACTGGTGGACTGCCTTCTACTGGGCCTGGTGGCTGACCTGGGCGCCCTTCGTCGGCACCTTCATCGCGCGGATTTCCCGTGGCCGCACCATTCGCCAGCTGGTAATGGGGTCGCTGATCATTCCGGTGCTGTTCAGCTTCGTCTGGATCGGTACCTTCGGCGGCGCCGCGCTGTTTTACGAGAAGGCCGATCGCCTGGCTCATCAGGAACAGGTGGCGAGTCAGACGCTGAGCGGTGACGCCGCCGAGTTCGACGGCGGCGCCATCCTGCTGGCGACCAAGGCCGATGCCACCGCCTCGCTGTTCACCCTGTTCGACAAGATCGAGCAGAGCGCCGGTGTCAGCTTTGGCACGCTGCTCGGGGCGCTGGCTTCGCTGCTGATCGTGACCTACTTCGTCACCTCGGCCGACTCCGGGACCCTGGTGGTGAGTACCCTGGCCGCCCGCGGCAACATTCATCCGCCGACCTGGAGTCGCGTGGCCTGGGGGCTGATGGTCGGTGCCATCGCCGCGGCCCTGCTCTGGTCGGGCGGACTCAAGAGCGTACAGACCGCGAGTATCTGCGCCGCCTTGCCGATTGCGGTAATCCTGGTGCTGATGGCCATGGCCCTGCATCGCGCCCTGCTGAGCGAACCTGCAGCCAGCCTGCAATTCACCAGCGTTGACGACTCGCGCGCCGCGGCCAGCTGAGCCTTGCGCGTGGTGTGAAACAAGGGCCTGCCTCCTTCTCGGAGGCGGGCCTTTTTCATTACGGCTGCCCAGGTTGCGACTGGGCTGGAGATTGTGGATGAGCATCGATAGTTACACCCTTGAGCGCTTTATCGGCGATTTGCGGCGCATCGTCGCGACCGCCGCCGATGAGGCCAGCCTGCTGGCACAAGTCGCACCGCTGGCCAGGCGGGTCGTCGCCGAACGCGGCTGGCTGCGGGCGGACATGTACAGCGCCGATCCGCAGCTGGGCTTTGGCACCAGTCTGCTGCACGTCGAGGCCGATCAGTCACTGTTCGTGGTGGTCGACAGCTGGCTGCCCGGACGCGGCGTGCCCCCCCATGACCACGACACCTGGGCGGTGGTGGTGGGCGTCGAGGGCTGTGAGCGCAATATTTTCTGGCAACGCCTGGACGATGCCACGCGCCCCGGTTATGCCGAGCTGCAACGCCTGGACGAGCAGTGCATTGCACCCGGGCAGGTGCTGGCGATGCCCAGTGGCAGCATCCATAGCGTGATCAATGAAACGCCGCACACCAGCCTGTCGTTCCATGTCTACGGCCGTCACCTCAACCATACCGCGCGCCGCCAGTTCGACCCGGCGCACAACCGCGAACTGCCGTTCATCATCGACGCTCGTTGAGGCTGGCCCGGGCCGCTGAGCCAGGGGCGGCGCTTTTGCGCTGGAGCTGGCTGCTGAGTCAGGTCAGAATATCCCCCTACGCGTGCCACAAGTCTGTCAGCCGGTGCGCCTCGCCACGCTGTCGACACAGGTTTCGCATGACTCAAACGCCGAAAGACCCGCTGCATGGTGTCACCCTGGAAGCCATCCTCAACGAGCTGGTGGCGAAATTGGGCTGGGATGGCCTGGCGGCGCGTATCGATATCCGCTGCTTCAAGAGCGACCCGAGCATCAAGTCCAGCCTGACTTTCCTGCGCAAAACCCCCTGGGCGCGGGAGAAGGTCGAGACGCTGTATATCCGCCTGCAGAAAAAGGCCTGACCAGCGCGTCCCGGATTGCACTTGGGCTTATCCACCCTCCAGGAACCGGGTAAGCCGCATTCGCCCCGAGTCCACGCCTGATAGTTACTTCCAGCTGGCCTGCACCGGTGTCAGTGGGGGGACGCATTGGCTGTAGCTGCCCGGCTCCAGGTAGGGCGCGAGGATCGGCGCCATGCCTTTGAGCACCTGCACCGGCAGCGCCGAGGTGAAGGTGAATTTCTCCGCGGCGCGCCCGGGCACAAAGGCGGTGAGGGTGCCGTAATGGCGCGCGCCGATGAAGAAGACGAAGGTGGCGGTGCGGTTCATCGCCCGTGAACTGAGTACGCGTCCGCCGCGGCCAACGGTTTCGACCCGGTTGTCGCCGGTGCCGGTCTTGCCGCCGAGGGTCAGCAGACGGCCGTCTGCCAGGCTGAAGCTGCCCTGCAGGCGCCGTGCGGTACCGCCTTCGACCACTTGCGAGAGTGCACCGCGCAGGGCTGCGGCCACTTCGCTGGGCATCACCCGTTTGCCGTTCAGGGCGTTGCGCTTGACCTGGGTGTCGTAGGGCGTGTCGGCGGCGAAATGCAGGCTGTCGATGCGCACCGTGGGTTGGCGGATACCATCGTTCTGGATAATACCCATCAATTCCGCCAGTGCCGCCGGACGGTCGCCGGAACTGCCAATGGCGGTGGCCAGCGACGGCACCAGGTATTCGAAGGGGTAGCCGTGTTTCTGCCAGCGGTGGTGGATATCGAGGAAGGCCTCGACCTCCAGCATGATGCGGATACGGCTGTCGCGGGCGCTCTTGTGGCGGCTGCGGAACAACCAGCCGTAGACTTCCTGGCGCTGGTCGCGGCTGGCGACCACCGCGTCGCTGAAGCTGGCCTCGGGTTGTTCCAGCAGGTAGCCGAGCAGCCACAGTTCCAGCGGGTGGACGCGGGCGATATAGCCCTGGTCAGGCAGGCTGTAGGCGCCGGGGCCGTAGTTCAGGTACAGCTCGCGGATGCGCTTGTCGCTGAGTTTCTCGTTGGGCACATGGGCACGCAGGAAGGCGGCGAAGGTCGTCTCGTCGACTTCCGGCATCAGATAACGGTGCACAGCGGCCAGGCGTACCGAGGTGTGGCGCAGGCCGCTGAGGAAGGTCTCGAGGCGTTGCTGCGCCGGCTGGCCCTGGTATTTGCGCCAGAAGCGCAGGAGGAAGGTCTTGCCTTCGCTGTCGGCGAAGCGGCTGAGGTAGGCCTGGCGGCGCGGATTCTTGTCGTTCTTCAGCAGCTCGGCGCTGTTGCCCGGCGCCTGGTAGGTGCTATAGCGCACCAGGTCGCGCATCAGACGGATGAAAGGCAGGTTGATCGACTCGCGTAGCGCATCGCGCAGGGTCGGGTTGCGACCGTTGTCTTCGCGGCGGAAGTTGCCGAAGGTGTGCAGGCCGCCGCCGGTGAAGAAGCGCTCGTAGGGACTGGCGGAATACTTGCGCTCCAGGGCGGCGTCGAGCATGGCCGGCAGCTCGGCTCCGGGGTTTTGCCGCAGGTAGTCGAGGGCCCAGCGGGTCAGGTAGTCCTGGTCGGCGACTTCCACCGCGCGCAGTTCGCTGGGGCTCTGGCCGCTATGGCGCTGGTGCAATTCGGCGATGATTTCCAGGTAGGTGGCCATCACCCGCAGTTTGGCGGTGGAGCCGAGCTCCAGTTTGCTGCCTTCGTTGATGTCGAAGGGTTGATCGGTGTTGTCGGTCTGCACGCGCACCCGGCTGCCATTGGCGGTGCGTTCGAACAGGGTGAAGCTGTAGCGCACTTCGCCGGTTTTTTCGGCCGACAGCAGGCGCTCACCGAACAGGCCGATCTGCTCGGCAAAGGCGGGATCGGCGAGTCGCTCCAGGTAGACGCTGACCGCTTGTTGCAGTTCGTTGTTGAGGGTGGTGCTGGCAGAGAGGTCCAGGCGGTCGAGGTCATACAGCGGCATGTTGAGCAGGTTGGAGAGGCGCGTGCGGGCCACGCTGATGCCCTTGTTGCCGTCGACCATTTGCAGGTTTGGCTCCAGCACCCAGTTGCGGTAGCGCAACTGCCGGGCCAGGGCCGCATCGCGTAATGCCGGGTCGATCAGGCCGCCCCCTGCAAGCACGCGGATATGGCTGTCGATCAGCTGGTCCAGCTCACTGCGGCCCTGGGCCAGGTAATAGGAGGGTCGCCGCTGGGCAATCATCATCGCCATCACCTGGCGCAGGGCCAGGCCGCGTTCGGCATTGCTCGCCTCGGGCGAGCGTTCGGGGTCGAGCAGGCGATTGACCTGGGCGAAGTCGGCACCGAACCAGATGCGCAAGCCATCGGCCAGGCCATGCACCTCGCCGTGCCCGGGCGCGGCGGAGAGCGGCACGCTGTTGAGGTAGTCACGCACGATGTTTTCCCGCGTCGCCTGGGTCTGCGGCCCATTTTGGTAGGCACGCACGCTGGCCGAGACCATCTGCCGCAGTTTTTCCTTGGCCGAGTGGGTCAGGCCGTCTGGCGAGTGGCGATATTTTTCCAGCTGGGTGGCCAGGGTGCTGCCGCCTGCGGATTGATCCTGCACATCCAGCGCCTTGCCGACCTGCGAGATGGCCGCCATGGCGAAGCGCGGCCAGTCCACTGCCGGGTTGGCCTGGGGGTGTTCCTGGTCGAGCAGGTGCCGGTTCTCGATGAACAGCAGGCTGCCCGCCACCAGCGGCGGGATGGCGCTGAAGCTCGGATAGAATTGCTGCGGGTGGCGGAACTCGTAGAAGGGCGTACCGCGACAGTCGCTGATGCTCAGGCCGGCCTGGATTTTTTCCGGATAGGGGGTGAAAAAGCCACGTTGCGTGTAGTCGAGCAACGGCGGCGAGAACTGTGCCTGTTGGGTGATCTCGAAGTCGCGCTGTTGCAGGCGCTCCAGCATCAGCGGCAGGTAGCTGTAACCCAGGCGTTTGTCGAAGGGGCCGTCCTGCGGATAGACGATCGCCGGGCTGGGGCCTGGTTGCACGCGGTAGCTCAGGCTATTGCTGTAGCGGCTGAGGTAGTAGGCCTGGAAATACGCGGTACGCATCTCGAAAACGACCAGCAGCGCAGCTGCCACCACCAGCAGTACCAGAATCAGCCAGATGGCGATGCGCAGCTTGCTGGAGTGCCTGACCGGTTTCAGCTGGAACGCCGGTTTTGTGTTGCTCGGAGGCACCTGTTCTGGCGCGTCGGATTTGCGTAATACACCCATAATTGCTTGGTCTGACCCCAGGTAGTACTTCACAACAGCTTAGTCGCTGCTTGAAGAAGTAGACGCTAGTGGCCTTGACCAGGTCGCAAAGATTTCAGCAGGGCCTGCATGCCACGGCGAAGTTGGCGAGCAGAGCGATGCCGGGCGAGACGGTGTCACAAGGGAGCCGGCACGGCTACGACAATATTTTTTTATCGTCGAGTGACTTATGCAGCGCGATCACCGTGAGCAGCGTGCCCTCGGTTGGCAGGCCAATGCCGCTGCCTGGACCGCCGCCGTGCGCGAACCGCCCATCGAAAGCCGCCGGCTGGTCAGCGCTGCGGCGCTTGGGCGGGCCGGCTGCGGGAGGGGCGTGCGGCCGCTATGATCCCTGGCGAACGGATTGAACGAGGAGCGAGATGATGGGAACGCTTGAACTGGCCGGTGTGACGGTGCCGGTGATCGGACAGGGCACCTGGCGCATGGGCGAGGTGGCCAGCCAGCGGCGCGCGGAAGTGGCGGCGCTACGCGAGGGCATCGAGTTGGGCCTGCGCCTGATCGACACGGCCGAGATGTACGGCGAAGGCGGCGCCGAACGGGTGGTGGGTGAGGCGCTTGCGGGCTTGCGCGAGCAGGTCTTCCTGATCAGCAAGGTCTATCCGCACAACGCCAGCCGCCAAGGTCTGGCAGCGGCCTGCGCGCGCAGCCTGAAGCGGCTGGGAACCGAGCGGATCGACCTCTATCTGTTGCACTGGCGTGGTCAGTACCCGCTGGCGGAAACCGTCGAGGCTTTCGAACGTCTGCGCGAGGAGGGCAAGATCGGCCGCTGGGGTGTGTCCAACTTCGACCTGGACGATTTGCAGGAATTGCACGATCTGGGCGTCGCAGGCTGCGCCACCAACCAGGTGCTGTACAACCCCGAGGCGCGCGGCATCGAGTTCGACCTGCTGCCCTGGCAGCAGGGCCAGGGCATGCCACTGATGGCCTACTGCCCGCTGGGTCAGGCCGGGCAACTGCTGCGCCATCCGGCGTTGCGCCAGGTGGCCGAGACGCATGGCGTCACCCCGGCGCAGGTCGCGCTGGCCTGGCTGTTGCGCCAGCCGGGGGTGATTGCCATCCCCAAAGCGGTCGATGCCGAGCATCTGCGGTTGAACGCCGCCGCGGCGTCCGTGCAACTGAGTGGCGCAGACCTGGCGCTGATCGATGCCGCTTACCCGGGGCCGACCTGCAAGCAGTCGTTGCAGATGGTGTAGGCCCCAGTCCGTGGGTGTGCCCTGGGTATCTGTAGTTACTCTAGCTGCTGCTCACACGGGCTTTGCCCTGCAGCGGCGCGAGCAGGTGTTCCGGCAAGTCGAGCAGGTCGTCGTCGTAGGTTTCCAGCGGCGGCGGGCGGCGTTCGAAACGCGCGCCGAGCACCAGCAGGCAGGGGGTCAGCAGCAGGGTCAGCACGGTGGCGAAGCTCAGGCCGCCGGCGATCGCGCTGGACAGCTGGGTCCACCACTGGGTCGAGGGCGCGCCCAGACCCAGGCTCGGGGCCAGCAGGTCGACATTGACCCCGAGCACCATGGGCATCAGGCCGAGAATGGTGGTCACCGCCGTGAGCAGCACCGGGCGCAGGCGCAGGCTGCCGGTTTCCAGCGCCGCCGCGCGCGGCTCCAGGCCCTGGCGGCGCAGCTGGTTGTAGGTGTCGATGAGGATGATGTTGTTGTTCACCACGATGCCGGCCAGGGCGATCAGGCCCATGCCGACCATGACGATGCCGAACGACTGGCCGTTGACCAGCAGGCCCATCAGCACCCCGGCGGTGGACAGGACGATGGCGGACAGCACCAGCAGCGCCTGGTACAGGCTGTTGAACTGGGTTACCAGGATCAGCGCCATGAGGAAGATCGCCACGCCGAAGGCGGTGGCCAGGAAGACCGCGGCCTCGCGCTGGTCGGCATCCTCGCCGGCGAAGGTCAGCTGCACGTCCGTCGGCGGCTCGCCCATGGCTTCGCGCAGTGCTTGCAGGCGTTCGTCCAGGCGCGCGCCTTCGGCCAGATCGGCCTGCAGGGTGATGGTGCGGTTGCCATCGACCCGGCGCAGGGTGCCGACCTTGGGCGCCGGCTCGAGGGCGACGAAGTTGCCCAGCGGCACCTGGCCACTGGGCGTGTTCAGGGTCAGGCGGCCGAGTTGGTCGAGCGAACGCCAGTCGGCGGGCAGGCGCACGCGGATGTCCACCTCGTCGGTGGCGTCCTCCGGCCGGTAGGTCGCCAGTTTCAGGCCATTGCTGACCATCTGCACGGCGTTGCCGACGCTCAGCACGTCGGCGCCGAAGCGCGCGGCGGCCTCGCGGTCGACCTTGATCCGCCATTCGATGCCGGGCAGGGCACGGTCGTCTTCGATGTCCTGGAAGCCGCCGATGCTGAGCATGCTGGCGCGCAGCCGCTCGACGAATCGATCGGCCTTGGCCGGATCCAGGGCGCCGATCTGCAGCTTGACCGGTTTGCCCCCGCTGGGGCCTTGTTCCTGTCCGCGGAACTCGAGGACCACCCCGGGAATGTCGGCGCTGCGCTCGCGCATGTCGGCGAGAATCTGCCGGGCCGGGCGCCGCTCATGCCAGTCGACGAACTGGAACTGCAGGGTGCCGATCACGTCGACCCCGAGCTGGCCGTCCGGCTGTGCCAGGGAGCGGGCGTACAGCGCCTTGACCTCGCTCATGCCGAGCAGGCGACGTTCGACCTGTTGCAGCAGGGCGTCCTTTTCCTGCACCGACAGATCGCCGCGGGCGCGCAGCCAGATCTGCGCATTATCCGGCTCGACCTCGGGGAAGAACTCCACGCCATGGTTGTAGCGGCCGTAGCCGGCATAGATCAGGGCAACCAGCGCGAGAATGCCGAGCAGGGCCAGGCCCGGCCGGCGCAGCAGTCTGTCGAGCAGTTTACGGTAGGCCCGGGCGCCACGGCTGGGCGTGCCCGGCAGCGGCTGCGGGCGACCGCCGGTTACCGCACCCAGTACCGGCAGGAACACCAGGGCCATGGCCAGGGAGGCGAGCAGGCAGACGATCACCGTGGCCGGCAGGTATTTCATGAACTGGCCGACCACCCCGGGCCAGAACAGCAGCGGTAGGAACACCGCCAGGGTGGTGGCGGTGGAGGCGATCACCGGCCAGGCCATTCGCGTCGCCGCGTTGGCCCACGCCTGGCGCGGGTTCTGGCCCTGGTGCAGGTTGCGGTCGGCCAGCTCGGAGACCACGATGGCGCCATCCACCAGCATCCCGGCGACCAGGATCAGGCTGAACAGCACGACTATGTTGAGGGTGAAGCCGAGCATCCAGATCAGCAGGATGCCGGTCAGGAAGGCGCCGGGAATGGTCAGGCCGACCAGCAGCGCCGAGCGCAGGCCCATGCTCGCCACCACCAGGATCAGCACCAGGACGATGGCGGTCATCACGTTGTTGAGCAGGTCGCCGAGCAGGCTCTCGACTTCCTGCGACTGATCCATGATGTAGTTGACCTGCAGGCCTTCGGGCAGCAGCGGCTGGGCCTGGACCATCAGCGCCTTGATCTGCTCGATGGTGGCGATGATGTTGGCGCCGCTGCGCTTGGCCACCTCCAGGACGATGGCGGGCTGGCCGTTGATCCGGGCGAAACCGGTCGGGTCCTTGAAGGTGCGCTGGATGCTGGCGACGTCGCCGAAGGTCACCACGCTGCCGCCGATCACCTTGATCGGCATGGCCAGCACGTCTTCCAGGTTCTCGATCACCCCGGGGACCTTCAGGCTCATGCGTCCCGCGCCGGTGTCCAGGCTGCCGGCGGCGACCAGGCGGTTGTTGCGGCTGACCAGGTTGAACAGCTCGCTGTAGTCGATGCCGTAGCCGTCGAGCACCTGTGGGTCGACGACGATTTCCAGCAGGTCCTCGCGATCGCCGCCGATCTCCACCGAGAGCACCTCGGCGATGCCTTCGATGTTCTCCTTCAACTGGCGGGCGACATACACCAGCTGCGCTTCGGCGATGGGCCCGGACAGGCCGATCGACAGCACCGGGAACAGCGCCACGTTGACCTCGTTGACCGTCGGTTCCTCGGCTTCCTCCGGCAGTTTGCTGCGCGCGCTGTCGACCTTCTCGCGCACATCGATCAGCGCCGCCTTGGCGTCGAAGCCGGCATCGAATTCCAGGGTCACCGAGGCATGCCCCTCGCTGGCCATCGAGCGCATTTCCTTGACCGCTTCGAGGCTGCGCAACTCCTGCTCGAGCGGCCTGACCAGCAGGCGCTCGGCGTCTTCCGGGCTGATCCCTTCCAGGCTGACCGAGACGTAGATGATCGGGATGCTGACGTCCGGGTTGGCTTCCTTGGGGATGGCCACATAGGCGGCCAGGCCGCCGATCAGCAGAAAGGCCAGCAGCAGCAGGCTAGTGCGGCTGCGGTCCAGCGCCGCGGCGATCAGAGCGTGCATTTCAGCTGTCCTCGCTGGCGAGTTGGCTGAGCACCTGCTGGCCGGGTTCGACGAAACCCTGGCCGAGGGTGATCAGCGCGACCCGCGGCGGCAGACCGCTGACCCAGGCGCCCTGATTGTCGACGCTGATCAGCGTGACCGGGGTGAACTCGACCCGTTGCTGCGCGTTGACCCACTTCACCCCATGCCGGCCGGCCTGATCCAGGCTGAGCAGGGCCGGGGAGACGCGGTGGGCCATGGCCTCGCCGGTCTGGATGTGCAGGGTGGCGCTGGCCCCGGCCAGGCGCTGCCGCTCGGGGTTGTCGACCCGCACCTCGATGCGGAAGCTGCGCGAGTCGGGGTCGGCGGCGGCGGCGATGAAATGCAGCTCACCGGCAAGCTCGCGGCCGTCGAGCAGCTGCACGCGTACCGGCTGGCCAAGGGTCAGCTGGATCACCTCCTGCTGGGCGATCTGCGCGCTGACCTTGAGCTGGCGGATGTCGACCAGGGTCAGCAGGCTCTGCCCGGGCTGGACGAAGTCGCCCAGCTCGACCTGGCGCGCGTCGTAGACCCCGGCGAAGGGCGCCTCGATGCGGGTGTTGCCCAGATGCAGGCGGGCCGTGGCCAGTTCGGCGCGGGCCTTGGCCAGCTCGCTGTCCAGGCGCAGCAGCTCGTTGGCGGAAAACAGGTTGCGCTCGCGCAGGCGTTTGGCCGAACTGACGTCGGTCTCGCGCTGGCGCACTTCGGCTTCGCTGCGCGCCACCTGGGCGGTGCGGTCGTCCGGCGACAGGCTGAGGAGCAACTCGCCCTGTTCGACCGGCTGGCCCTTGTCCCGGTCCAGGCGCAGCACGCTGGCGCTGATCTGCGCGCGCAATTCGACCCGGCGCCAGGCTTCGACCTGGCCCTGGACCACGTGCTGGCGCTGCATCGGCTGGGCCTCCAGCCACTGGATCTCGACTTTCGCCAGCCCCTGCTCCACGACGGGCTGATCGGCGCTGGCGGTTTTCTGTGCCTTGAACAGCGAGCCGCTGAGCAGCCACAGCAGCAGCAAGACGCTGATGGCGACGGCGATCAACCATGGACGTTTGGACACTTGACTGAACATGAGCGGTTACTCGCGGCTGGCGGATGGGGCGCAAAGGTTGGCGGCCTGGCCACGCAGGCCGGCGATGATGAAATCGGTGACGCGGTCGAAGTAGTCGCTCAGGGCGATGGGCTCGGCCCAGTGCTCGAAGCCGCCGGAGGCGATGCGTGCCATTACCCCGTTGATACAGGCCTCCACGCCCCACAACAGGTACTGGCAATCGGCGTGACAGAGGGCAGGCTCGCCGAAGGTGCTCTGCAGCAGCTGGCCGAAGAAGGCAACGTAGTCACGTTCCAGCTGCAGGAACTCCTCGCGGTAGGGAGCCTCCAGGCGCTCCTGAAAGGCCGGGCGGTCGCAGTGCTGGCACAGTTGCGTGAGGATCGGGTCGGCGAGCATCTGCTCGAAGGCGCGGCGGATTACCTGGCGCATGGCCAGGTGCGGCGGCTGCGCGGCATGCAAGGCACGCAGTTCGTCGAGATTCGCCCGGCTCATGTCCAGCACCAGGCGGGCAAAGAGCGCCTCCTTGCTGGGAAAGTGCTTGTACACCGTGCCCTTGCCGATACCGGCCTCGGTTGCCACCTCGGCGATGGTCACCCGATCCCAGGGCTGCTGGCGAAACAGCAGGCGCGCGGCATCGAGGAGGGCGCTTTCGCGCTGCAGGAAGAGTCGGTCTTGAAGGCGCATGGGCAGGAACTTATCTGGCTGTGACTGCCGGTCATGCTATGACTGCTGGTCACGACGAGCAAGCAAGCAGTTGTAACAACGCTTGGCGACGGCCGTGAAGCGGACGTTGCAGCCATCGAACAATCCAGGTGGTGGCTGAACCAGGCGTCATCCAGCCACCCCAGCTCTGGTCACCCCATACCGCCGGGAAATTGCACCGACGCAGCACTTGTGGCCGTAATGCATGCTTGCGCACGAGTAGCCAGATCATGCGAATGAGCAGGGGCGCGAGCGTACCCAGTCATGGCGCCGCGAAGCTTTGCTGCTTCTGCGCCTGGTGTCCGGCTGCGTCCGTCGCTGGTGGAAAACCCCAGCCGATTTTCCACCTCGCCCATTGCCGCTACTTGGGTTGCGCCACCACGCGCAGGTAGGGCTTGAGGGTCTTGAAGCCCTGCGGGTACTTGCGTTTGGCCTCTTCGTCGGACACCGAGGTGGGGATGATCACGTCGTCGCCGGGTTTCCAGTTCACCGGCGTGGCCACCGTATGTTTGGCGTTGAGTTGCAGTGCATCGAGCAAGCGCAGGACCTCGTCGAAGTTGCGCCCGGCACTCATGGGGTAGACCAGCATGGCCTTGACCTTCTTGTCCGGGCCGACGATGAACACCGAGCGCACCGTGGCGTTGTCCACCGCGGTGCGCGGGCCGCCGCTGGCATTGGGGTGGATCATGTCGTAGAGCTTGGCCACCTTGAGGTCGGGGTCGCCGATCATCGGGTAGTTGACCGCATGGCCCTGGGTTTCCTCGATGTCGCCGACCCAGGCCCGGTGGTCGCTGACCGGGTCGACGCTGAGGCCGACGATCTTGGTGTTGCGCTTGTCGAATTCGGGCTTGAGCCTGGCCATGTAGCCCAGTTCGGTGGTGCACACCGGGGTGAAGTCCTTGGGATGGGAAAACAGGATGGCCCAGCCATCTCCTATCCATTCATGGAAGTGCAGGGGGCCTTCGGTGGTGTCGGCGCTGAAGTCGGGGGCTTCGTCGCCAATGCGGATGGTCATGGTCTGCTCCTCTTGCGGTTATGGGGGCGACTCGATCGCCCGCCCTGGGTTGCTGGAGAAAAAAGTATAGGTCGGCTACGGCCTTCGACCAGGTAATTGACCCTTGTCAATTGCTCCTGAGCAGGTGCGCGGCTAGACTGCCCGGCATGAACGCCTTCCGTCGCCTCAGTCTGGTCTTGCTCCTGGCCCTGGTCCTGCCCTTGCAGAGCCTGGCGGGTTCGCTGCTGGTCGGCGAACCCTGCCCGATGAGCGAGGACGTACCGAAGGCGAGCGACTGCTGTGACGAGGCGGCGATGCAGGGCGGCGATCAGTTGTGCCCGGATATGACCAAGTGTTCCAGCGCCTGCCTGCCATTGGTCGACGGTTACCCGCTGAAGCTCAAACTGTTGCCGGCCGCTGTCGACGTCCCGTTGTATAGCCAAGCTGACCCCCTGTCCCGACCCACGCTTGCCCCCTGGCGTCCCCCCCGCGCCTGATTCCCGTCCCGTTTCGAACCCCATCGTGTAGCCCAGGCGGCTCGATGGCCGTTGCGCGCCCATAGCGCGCGATATCGACAGGAATCACCCGCATGTTCCGTTCTTTTTCCTTCCCCGGCCGTTTGGCGGCCGGGGCGCTGGCCGCTGTCTTGTTCAGCATGCCGGTCGCGGCCCTGACCCTCGACGAGGCCTTGCGCCAGGCCGAACGCGAGGCGCCTTCGCTGGCCGCGCAAGCCGCGCAAGTCGAGGCGTCGCGTAATTCGGCCATCCCCGCCGGCGCGCTGCCCGATCCCAAGCTGTTGCTGGGGCTGCAGAACGTGCCGATCGAGGGTGACAACCGCGGTCGCCTCGACCGCGAGCCCATGACCATGCAGATGGTCGGGGTCATGCAAGAGGTGCCCAATCGCGCCAAGCGTCGGGCCCGGGTGGAGGTGGCCGAGGCCGGGGTCGAGCGCGCGACGCTGGAACAGCGGGTCGAACGGCTCAAGGTCCGCCGGCAAACCGCCTTGGCCTGGATCTCGGCGCTCGCCGTCGAGGAGAAGCTGGCGCTGTTCCAGACCCTCTATGCCGAAAACGATCTGTTGGTCAAAGCGGTGCGTGCGCGCCTGGCCGGTGGACGCGGCCAGCCTGCCGACAGCGTTGGCCCCAAACAGGAAGCGGCGCTGCTCGCCGAACAGGAGGACCAGCTGCAGCAAAGCCGGGCGCAACAACGCGCGGCCCTGCGCCGCTGGGTCGGCCCGCGCGCCGATGAACCCCTGACCGGTCGCCTGCCGAACTGGCCGGTGGATGCCGAGCATTATCGGCACAGTCTGCAACGCCATCCCGAACTGGTGCTGTTCGATCCCATGACCGATGAAGCGCAAGCCGAGGTGCGCCAGGCCGAAGCGGACAAGCAATCCGACTGGAGCTGGCAGCTGGCCTACCAGAAGCGTGATGACGCGTTCGGCGACATGATGAGCGTGCAGTTCAGCTTCGATCTGCCGCTGTTCCCGGGCTCCCGGCAGAACCCTAGGATCGCCGCCAAGCAGGCCACGCTCAGCCAGTTGCACGCCCAGCGCGAAGCGGCCGAGCGCGAGCATGCGCAGCAGTTGGCCGACGACCTGGCCGAGTACCAGCGCCTCGACCGCGCACTGCGCCGCAGCCAGGACAGCCTGGTGCCGCTGGCCGAGGAAAAGGTCGCGCTGACCCTGGCCGGCTATCGCGCAGGTAACGGCGAGCTGGCCAGCGTGATCGCCGCCCGGCGAGAGCTGATCGAGACGCGTCTGAAACACATCGACTTCGCCCAACAGCGCGCGCTGACCAGTGCCCGTCTGCATTTCGCTTATGAAGAGGTGAGCCAATGAGTGCTCGAATAGTTAAAACGACGCTGTTGGCCACGCTGGTACTGAGCATCGGCGCGGCGGGCGGCTACTGGTTCGCCCAGCAATCGGTGAACCTGGGACCTGAGATGGCCATGGCCGCGGAGGAAACCGGCGCCGCAGATGAGCGCAAGGTGCTGTATTGGTACGACCCGATGGTGCCGCAGCAAAAATTCGATCAGCCGGGCAAGTCGCCCTTTATGGACATGCAGCTGGTGCCGCGCTATGCCGACGAGGGCGGCGACAGCGCCGCCATCAGCATCGATGCGAGCATCACCCAGAACCTCGGCATGCGCCTGGCCCCGGTGACCCGCGGGGCGCTGGCCAACAGCCTGGAAGTGGTCGGCAACCTGACCTTCAACAGCCGCGATATCGCCGTGGTCCAGGCGCGTACTGGCGGTTTCGTCGAGCGGGTCTATGCCCGTGCCCCCGAGGACCTGCTCGAGGCCGGCGCGCCCCTGGCCGACCTGCTGGTGCCCGAATGGGTCAGTGCCCAGGAGGACTATCTGGCCCTGCGCGATGCCGGCGATCCCGCCCTGCTGGCCGCGGCGCGCCAACGCCTGCGCCTGGCCGGGATGCCGGCGGCGCTGATCGCCCGGTTCGAGCGCAGCGGCAAGGTACAGGCGCTGTGGACGGTGACCAGTCCGATCGCCGGCGTGCTGCAGAAACTCGAGGTACGCGAAGGCATGAACCTGATGGCGGGTGACACCCTGGCGACCATCAACGGCTTGCGCAGCGTCTGGCTGGACGTGGCGGTGCCCGAGGCCGAAGCCCTGGGCCTGCATAAAGGCCAGCTGGTAGAGGCGCGCCTGCCGGCGTTTCCCGGCGAAGTGCTCGGCGGCAGCATCGAGGCCATCCTGCCCCAGGCCAACCTGGACAGCCGCACCCTGCGCGTACGGGTCGAGCTGGATAATCCCGATGGCCGCCTGCGTCCGGGGTTGACCGCCCAGGTACGCCTGGCCCGCCCGGCCGAGCACGATGCGCTGTTGGTGCCGAGCGAGGCGGTGATTCGCAGCGGTCGCCGCGCCCTGGTGATGCTCGCCGAGGGCGAGGGGCGCTACCGCCCGGTGGAAGTCCGCCTGGGCCAGGAGGCCGAGGGCAATACCCAGATCCTCGAGGGGCTGGAGGAGGGCCAGCAGGTGGTCGCCTCCGGGCAGTTCCTGCTCGATTCCGAGGCCAGCCTGCGCGGCATCCTGGCCCAGGAACTGGGCGCGCCTGCGGCCGAGGTCAAACTGCAGCCTGCCCTGCACGAAGCCGAAGGGCAGATCGATGCCATCGAAGACGGTGGGGTGATGCTCACCCATGGCCCGTTCAAGACCTTGGGTATGCCGGGCATGAGCATGCTGTTTCCGGTCGCCGATCTGGCGCTACTGGAAGGCTTGAAACCCGGCGACCGGGTCCGGGTCGGGGTGCGCGCCGACGACGACGGGATGCAGATAGAGCGCATCGAGCGCCTGGCGCCCGTGCCCCAGGAAAATAGCAGCCACGATGGCCATCAGGAGGCGCAGCCATGATCGCCGCGCTGATCCGCTGGTCGGTGGCCAACCGTTTCCTGGTGGTGCTGGCGACCCTGTTCGCCACCGCCTGGGGCGTCTGGTCGCTGCAGAACACGCCCATCGATGCGCTGCCGGACCTGTCCGACGTGCAGGTGATCATCCGCACGCCCTATCCGGGCCAGGCGCCGCAGATCGTCGAGAACCAGGTGACCTACCCGCTGGCCACCACCATGCTCTCGGTGCCGGGGGCGAAGACCGTGCGCGGCTACTCGTTCTTCGGCGACAGCTTCGTTTATGTGCTGTTCGAGGACGACACCGATCTCTACTGGGCGCGTTCGCGGGTGCTGGAATACCTCAGCCAGGTCCAGAGTCGCTTGCCGGCCAGCGCCAAACCGTCGTTGGGGCCGGACGCCACCGGGGTCGGCTGGATCTACCAGTACGCCCTGGTCGACCGCACGGGCACTCACGACCTGGCGCAGCTGCGCGCGCTGCAGGACTGGTTCCTCAAGTTCGAGCTGAAGACCCTGGCCAACGTCGCCGAGGTGGCGACCATCGGCGGCATGGTCAAGCAGTACCAGGTGCAGCTCGACCCGATCAAGCTGGCCAGCCTGGGTATCACCCAGGCCGAGGTGACGGCGGCCATCGGCCGGGCCAACCAGGAAACCGGTGGCGCGGTGCTGGAACTGGCGGAGACCGAGTTCATGGTGCGCGCCTCGGGTTATCTGAAAACCCTCAGCGACTTTCGCGCCATCCCGCTGCGCCTGGATGCCGGCGGCGTGCCGGTGACCCTCGGCGAGGTGGCGCATATCCAGGTGGGGCCGGAGATGCGCCGCGGCATCGCCGAACTCGATGGCGAGGGCGAGGTGGTCGGCGGCGTGGTGATCCTGCGCAGTGGCAAGAACGCGCGCAGCACCATAGACGCGGTCAAGGCCAAGCTCGAGGAACTCAAGGGCAGCCTGCCCGAGGGGGTGGAGATCGTCACCACCTACGACCGCAGCAAGTTGATCGACCGCGCGGTGCGCAACCTCGGCGAGAAGCTGGTGGAGGAGTTCATCGTGGTGGCGCTGGTCTGCGCGGCCTTCCTCTGGCACCTGCGCTCCTCGCTGGTGGCCATCGTGTCCTTGCCGGTCGGGGTGCTGATCGCCTTTACCGTCATGCAGCAGCAGGGCATCAACGCCAACATCATGTCGCTCGGCGGCATCGCCATCGCCATCGGCGCCATGGTCGACGCCGCGGTGGTGATGATCGAAAACGCGCACAAGAAGATCGAGGCCTGGCGCGAGGCGCATCCCGGCGAGGAACTCAAGGGCGCCCAGCACTGGCGGGTGATTACCGATGCGGCGGTGGAAGTCGGCCCGGCACTGTTCTTCTGCCTGCTGATCATCACCCTGTCGTTTATTCCGGTGTTCACCCTGCAGGCCCAGGAGGGCCGGCTGTTCGGCCCGCTGGCCTTCACCAAGACCTATGCCATGGCCGCCGCCGCGGGACTGTCGGTGACCCTGGTGCCGGTGTTGATGGGCTACTGGATTCGCGGGCGGATTCCCGATGAGGCGCGCAACCCGCTGAACCGCTGGCTGATCCGTATCTACCAGCCGGCGCTTGACGCCGTGCTGCGACGGCCCAAGGCCACCCTGCTGGTCGCGCTGCTGGTGTTTCTCAGCACCCTGTGGCCGCTGTCGCAGCTGGGCGGCGAGTTCCTGCCGCCGCTGGACGAGGGCGATCTGCTCTACATGCCTTCGGCCCTGCCCGGATTGTCGGCGCAGAAGGCCGCGCAGTTGCTGCAACAGACCGACCGGCTGATCAAGACGGTACCGGAAGTCGCCCATGTATTCGGCAAGGCCGGCCGCGCCGAAACCGCCACCGACCCGGCGCCGCTTGAGATGTTCGAGACCACCATCCAGTTCAAGCCGCGCGAGCAGTGGCGCGCCGGCATGACCGCGGACAAGCTGGTGGAGGAACTGGACCGGGTGGTGCAGGTGCCCGGACTGACCAATATCTGGATTCCGCCGATCCGCAATCGCATCGACATGCTCGCTACCGGGATCAAGAGCCCGATCGGGGTCAAGGTCGCCGGCACCGACCTGGCGCAGATCGATGCGGCCACCCTGGCCATCGAGAAGGTCGCCAAAGGCGTGCCCGGGGTGAGTTCGGCCCTGGCCGAGCGGCTGACCGGCGGGCGCTATATCGATGTCGACATCGACCGGGCGGCGGCGGCGCGTTACGGCCTGAACATCGCCGATGTGCAGTCGATCGTGTCCAGCGCCATCGGCGGTGAGAATGTCGGCGAGACCATCGAGGGGCTGGCGCGTTTCCCCATCAGCGTGCGTTACCCGCGCGAATGGCGCGACTCGCTGGGCAGGCTAGAACAGTTGCCGATCTACACCCCCCAGGGCAGCCAGATCACCTTGGGCACGGTGGCACGGGTCAGGGTCAGCGACGGCCCGCCGATGCTCAAGAGCGAGAATGCACGGCCTTCGGGTTGGGTCTATGTGGATGTGCGGGGCCGTGACCTGGCCTCGGTGGTGGCCGATCTGCGCGCCGCCATCGACGAGCAGGTCACTCTGCAACCGGGCATCAGCCTGAGCTATTCGGGGCAGTTCGAGTTCCTCGAGCGGGCCAACGCGCGGCTCAAACTGGTGGTTCCGGCCACCCTGCTGATCATCTTCGTCCTGCTCTACCTGTGCTTCGCCCGCTTCAGCGAGGCGCTGCTGATCATGGCCACGCTGCCGTTCGCCCTGACCGGCGGGGTCTGGTTTCTCTACCTGCTCGGTTATCACCTGTCGGTGGCCACCGGGGTCGGCTTCATCGCCCTGGCCGGGGTCGCGGCGGAATTCGGCGTGATCATGCTGCTCTACCTGAAGAACGCCTGGGCCGAACGCGAGGCAGCCGGCGACAGCAGCGAGCAGGCGCTGGTCGAGGCGATCCGCGAAGGCGCGGTACAACGTGTGCGGCCCAAGGCCATGACCGTGGCGGTGATCATCGCCGGCCTGCTGCCGATCCTCCTCGGTGGCGGTACCGGCAGCGAGGTGATGAGCCGCATCGCCGCGCCCATGGTCGGCGGCATGCTCAGCGCGCCGCTGCTGTCGCTGTTCGTGTTGCCGGCGGCCTATAGATTGATGCGTCGACGCAAGACCTCTGAATTCATACCCAACCCAGCAGAAGGAAAACTCGCATGAACTACAGCCTCTTAGGTGCACTGACGCTGGTCCTCGGCCAACCGCTCTTCGCCGCCGAAATGCCTGCCATGCCCATGGACGAGATGCCCATGAAAGAGATGCAGATGGAGCAATCGGGGGCTGCGGCAACCGCCCAGGCTTCCGGCACCGTCAAGGCCATCGACAGCCAGAAAGGCAGTATCACCATCGCCCATGGCCCCGTGCCTGCGCTTAAGTGGCCGGCGATGACCATGGGCTTCAAGGCGACGCCCGGGCAACTGTCTCAAGTGCAGGTCGGCCAGCAGGTGATATTCCAGTTCAAGAGCGAAGTCATGCAGGCGACGCTGCTGTCGATCAAGCCGTTGCAGCAATAGCGCCAAGCATGGCCGATCCGGTGAGCTACACCCTCTCGCCGGGTCGGTCTATCGAGTCAGTGATGTGACTCAAACCATGGGTAACTGTGCCTGCCATCCTCCCGTTGCTCCTTTGGTTTGGAGGTTGGCCCTAGGCGCCTGGATCAGGCGCCTCTTTTTTGAAAGAGGCCTTGGCACAGATGGCCCCCTCACTTGGAGAATCGATGATGCCCCTGACACCCCTACTACGCGGCGCAGCCAGACTCGGGCTGCTGGCCGCCCTCGCCAGCCTCGCCGCCTGCGGCGACCCCGCAGTCAGCCTGACGCATGTGCACGGCCTGGCCTACAGTGAAGACGGCCAGCGCCTGATGATCCCCAGCCACCATGGCTTGGCCCTCTACAGCGAGAAAGGCTGGAGCAAGGCTTCTGGGCCGCAGCACGACTACATGGGGTTTGCCGCGACACGTCGGGCGATCTACAGCAGTGGTCACCCGGAACCTGGCAGCGATCTGGTCAATCCGTTCGGCGTGATCAAGAGCAGCGATGGAGGGCGCACGTGGCAGCCACTGAGCCTACAGGGCGAGTCGGATTTTCACCTGATGGCTAGCGGTTTCGATAGCGCCACCCTCTATGTCTACAACACTCGGCCGAATTCGCGGATGAGCACCCCAGGCTTGTATTACAGCCGCAACGATGGCACCAATTGGCAGCGCGCAACCGCCCAGGGTATTGGCGATGCGCCGACCGCACTGGCGGTGCATCCGAGCGACAGCCGGGTGGTCGCGGTGGCGACCGGCGCCGGCCTGTACCTGTCGCGCGATGCGGGTCAACGCTTCAGGGTGGTCATCGAAGGCGAACAGGTTGTGAGCGCCACTTTCAGCCTCGACGGCAGCAGCCTATGGTTCGGCAGTTACGGCGACGCGGCCAAGCTATCCAGACTGGATCTGCGGACTCGCGAAGTCACCGCGCTCGGCGTGCCCGAGCTGGACGAGGATGCCGTCGCCTATCTTGCACAGAACCCGGCGCAGCCAACGGAATGGGCGATGGCGACCTTCAAGCGTGACGTCTATCTGTCAAAGGATGCCGGCACGACCTGGCGCGCGATCGCCAAGGCCGGCCAGCCGCTGGAGTGAGAGCTTGTGAGAAAACGCTTGCCTGCTGCCTGTAGGCCGAGTGAAACCCGCCAAGGCAGAGAGCAGAGCGAGGCCCGGCAGGTTGCACCCGCCCTGCGCCTGTCCGCAATCCCGGAGCCTGGATAAACCCTGGCGCAATCCGGGAGGGTGGCAATCCCGGATTGCGCTGCGCTTATCCAGGCTGCGAAAAGCGTAACGCCCAAGGCCGCGAGAGCATCGCGGCCTTGGGCGCAATACCAGGCTTATTGGCCGTTCGGCACGGACTGGCTTTCCAGCATCTGCTCCATCATCTGCATCATGTTCTGCATATTCTGATGCATGTCCCGCAGGCACTGCTGCTGCATGGGCGCATCCTTGGCCAGCGGGCATTGGCTCTGCTGCATGCGCTGGTTCATCATGCCCATCTGCGAGCGCAGGGCCTGGCGGTGTTCGCTGCGGATCTTCTGCCGCTGCTGGGGATCATTGGTGTTGTGCAGTTGCCGCATCATCTCCTGCATCTGCGACCAGTCCATCATGCCCATGCCTTGCCCCATTCCTTGGCCCTGGCCCATACCCATACCCATGCCCTGGCCCATGGGCATGTCCTGCTCATTGTGTGCCAGCATCTCGGAGTGGCTTGCGTCCTTGGCAAAGGCCGGGCTGGTCAGCAATGCGCTGGTCAGGGCGATGGCGGTCAGGGTCTTGTAGGTACGAGTATTCATGGTGGTGCTCCGGTTCGGTTTCAATAAGTCTCGCGGATGCTGCTCAAAGCGGTCAGTCGAGCAGCAGGGAATTGGCGAACAGCGCCAGCGAACTGTCGTTCACGCCGATCAGTTGCATTTTGCGCAGCACGTTGCGCGCGGTCTTGCCCTGTTAATCCAGAGCATTCACTGGCCGGACAGGTCAGCGGGGCCGACCTGGCATTCTCGGATCCAGCGGGGATGCCCACGCGGGTCGACTGGCCGGCCTTGCTCGCCCAAGCCATTGAGTACCTGCAACTCGCTCCGCGCTCCCAGATCCTGGCCACGTTTACGCTACTGTTGTGATTAAAGCTCAGGGATAGCCAGGCGCTATTGATCCAGATCATGCGCGTGGGGAGGGAACCCTGGGGGCGACGGTACGCGCGGGCCAGCGGGCGAGGGGCCGGATGCCTGGCGAAGGGTGTGCCAGGTGCAGTGAGGAGGCCGCGCACGTTGCTGCGGCGGCGCGGTGCACCTGGCCGGTTTGCGGCTGTCGGGCTTGCTGCGCGACAGTCGGCGTACGTCAGCGTGCCACGCTGACCCCTTCCAGATTGGCGAAGGAGGTGTCCTTGGCAGTGAGCAGGAAGTCGCGCATAAAGGGCGAATCGAGCATGTCGGTGCGGATCCCGGCGTAGAGGGTGGCGAACAGGCCCTTGTCGCCCAGGCGCTTGGCCGTCACGTAGCCGCGCGAGCTGTATTCGTGCAGCGCCCAGTTGGGCAGGCCGCAGACGCCGCGGCCGCTGGCCACCAGTTGCATCATCATCACCGTCAGTTCCGAGGTGCGCACCTGGGCCGGCTCGACGTCGGCCGGTTCGAGGAAGCGGGTGAAGATGTCCAGGCGGTCGCGCTCCACCGGGTAGGTGATCAGGGTCTCGCTGGCCAGGTCATCGGGGACTATGTAGGGCTTGGCAGCCAGAGGGTGCTGGTTGGCCACGGCGAGCATGGCCTCGTAGGTGAACAGCGGCACATAGGTGATCCCGGCCAGCTCCAGCGGGTCGCTGGTCACCACCAGGTCGAGGTCGCCACGGGCCAGGGCCGGTAGCGGGGCGAAGGAGAAGCCCGAGGCCAGGTCCAGCTCCACCTCCGGCCAGGCATCGCGGAACTGGTCGATGGTCGGCATCAGCCACTGGAAGCAGCTGTGGCATTCGATGGCCATGTGCAGGCGTCCGGCAGTGCCGCCGGCCAGGCGCGCCAGATCACGCTCGGCGCCGCGCAGTAGCGGCAGCACCTCATCGGTCAATTGCAGCAAACGCAGCCCGGCACTGGTGAAGCGCACCGGCTTGGTCTTGCGCACGAACAGCGGCATGCCGAGACGCTCCTCCAGCTCCTTGAACTGGTGCGAGAGCGCCGACTGAGTCAGGTGCAGGCGCTCGGCGGCGTCGACCAGGCTTTCGCTTTCGCGCAGGGCGTGCAGGGTTTTCAGGTGGCGCAATTCGAGCATGGGGGCCTCGGCGGAAGGGTAGGGCGGATGCAGTCACCCTACATGAGTAAAACTATAGTTCAAGACGAAAATGTTGAGTTTGCCTCACGATGACGGGCTGCAGACAATACTCAGCATCATTTGTATGGAGAGTTTTGCCATGGCCCTGTCCCATTCCCTGGGTTTTCCGCGTATCGGCGGCGACCGTGAATTGAAGAAAGCCCTGGAGGCCCACTGGCAGGGCGAGCTGGACGAAGCCGGCCTGCGCGCGGTCGGACGCCAGTTGCGCGCCGATCATTGGCAGCTGCAGAAAGATGCCGGTATCGAGTTGCTGCCGGTCGGCGATTTCGCCTGGTACGACCAGGTCCTTGCCCATTCGCTGGCCTTCGGCGTGATCCCCGAGCGCTTCCGTCCGGCAAATGGCCAGCCGAGCCTGGATACCCTGTTCGCCATGGCGCGGGGGGCCAGCCAGGGTTGCTGCGGTGGCGGCGCCCATGCCCAGGAACTGACCAAATGGTTCGATACCAACTACCACTACCTAGTCCCGGAATTCAGTGCCGACCAGCAGTTCCAGCTGAGCTGGGAGCAGCTGTTCGAGGAAGTCGCCGAGGCACATGCCCTCGGGCACAGCGTCAAGCCGGTGCTGATCGGCCCGCTGACCTACCTGTGGCTGGGCAAGGTCAAGGGCGGCGAGTTTGATCGTCTTGACCTGCTTGAGCGTCTGCTGCCGGTCTACGGTGAAATCCTGCAGCGCTTGGCGGCCCAGGGCGTGGAGTGGGTGCAGATCGACGAACCAATTTTGGTGCTGGACTTGCCGCAAGACTGGAAGAACGCCTTCGAACGGGCCTACAACTTGCTGCAGCGCGAGCCGGGCAAGAAGCTGATTGCCACCTATTTTGCCGGCCTGGAAGACAACCTCGGCCTGGCCGCCAACCTGCCGGTCGACGGTCTGCATATCGACCTGGTGCGTGCCCCCGAGCAGTTCCCGAGCATTCTCGATCGCCTGCCGGCCTACAAGGTGCTGTCGCTGGGCGTGGTCAACGGCCGCAACGTCTGGCGCAACGATCTGCAGCAGACCCTGGCCATCCTGCAGCAGGCCCAAGAACGTCTGGGTCAGCGCCTGTGGGTGGCTCCAAGCTGCTCGCTGTTGCACAGCCCGGTGGACCTGAGCCGTGAAGACCACCTGGACGCCGAGCTGAAAAGCTGGCTGGCCTTTGCCGTGCAGAAGTGCGAGGAAGTCGCCCTGCTGACCCGCGCCCTGAATGACCCGCAGAGCGCCGAGGTGCAGGCTACGTTGGCGCAGAGCGAGACTGTGCAGGCCAGTCGCGCCAGCTCGCCGCGTATTCACAAACCGGCGGTGCAGGCACGTCTGGCCGCCATCACGGCGGCCGACAGCCAGCGCCTTTCGCCGTTCGCCGCGCGCATCGAACAGCAGCGCGCACGCTTGCAACTGCCGGTACTGCCGACCACCACCATCGGCTCCTTCCCGCAGACACCGGCGATCCGCCTGGCGCGCCAGGCGTTCAAGCAGGGCAAGCTGGCACCGGCCGATTACACCGAGGCCATGCACGGCGAAATCCGCCACGCCGTTGCCGTGCAGGAAAACCTCGGGCTGGACGTGCTGGTGCACGGCGAGGCCGAGCGCAATGACATGGTCGAATACTTCGCCGAGCAGCTCGACGGCTATGCCTTCACCCGCTTCGGCTGGGTGCAGAGCTACGGCTCGCGCTGCGTCAAACCGGCAGTGATCTATGGCGACCTGAGTCGGCCGCGAGCGATGACGGTGGAGTGGAGCCGCTACGCCCAGACGCTCACCAGCAAGGTGATGAAAGGCATGCTCACCGGCCCGGTAACCATGCTGATGTGGTCGTTCCCGCGTGAGGACATTGGCCGCGAGCAGCAGGCGCGGCAGCTGGCGCTGGCGATCCGCGACGAGGTACAGGACCTTGAAGCCGCCGGGATCAAGATCATTCAGATCGACGAGGCGGCGTTCCGCGAAGGCCTGCCGTTGCGCCAGGCGCACTGGCAGGGCTACCTGGACTGGGCGACCGAGGCCTTCCGCCTGTGCGCCTCGGGCGTGCGCGACGCAACGCAGATCCACACCCACATGTGCTACAGCGAGTTCAACGACGTGATCGAGTCCATCGCCGCGATGGACGCCGACGTCATCACCATCGAGACCTCGCGCTCGGACATGCAGTTGCTGCAGGCCTTCGAGGCCTTCGATTACCCCAACGACATCGGCCCGGGGGTCTACGACATCCACTCGCCGCGGGTACCGGACAGCAGTGAGATGGTCAAGCTGCTGCGCAAGGCGGTGCAACGCATCCCCGCCGAACGTCTGTGGGTCAACCCGGACTGCGGCCTGAAAACCCGCGCCTGGGCTGAAACTGAAGCGGCGCTGGTGAATATGGTCGCCGCCGCGCGTCAGTTGCGCGGCGAGCTGGCCTGAGAGGCACCGGGCGAGCAGCCGAAGGCGACCCTAGGGTCGCCTTCGGCCTATATGGACCAGGCCACATTGCCCGCCGTCCGGCGCCAGGACGCTGGTGCGCCGCTCAGGGGTGGGTGCCGGTGCGCGAACAGGCGGCGAGGTCTTCGAGGAAGGCCTGGAGAATCGGCGGCGGGGCCACTCCGCGCCGGCTGATCCGGTCGAATGGCGACATCAACTGCAGTTGCGGCGCTGCCAGTTGGCGCATTTCGCCGTTCTTGACCCAGGGTGCGGCGAAATGCATGGGCAGGAAGCCCAGGTAAGCCCCGGAGATGATCAGGATGGCCAGCGCCTCGATGTTGTCCACCGTCGCCGCCGCCTTGCTCACCCCCAGCTGTTCCAGGTCGTATTGCTGCATGTAACCCCTGGCGACTATGCGGCTCGCGCCAACTTCCTTGAGCAGTTCGGCCCCCTTGGCCTGGCTGCCGTAGAGCGGATGGCGGCGACCGCAATACAGCGCCAGGGCTTCCTGGTACAGCGCCGAGTAGGACAGGCCGGGCACGTGGATGGGGAAATGGCCGGCAGCCAGATGCAGGCGGCCATCGAGTACGCGTTCTTCCAGCTCCGCGGGAGCGCCGACATAGACGTTGAGGTGGACGTCGTGGCCCCTGGAGACGAACCGCTGAGTGGCGCGTGGTATCGGCGAATCGGGGTCGGTAATGGTGCTGTCGATGATGCCCAGGTTGAGCTGGCCGCTGATGTGCTGTTTGAGCACGTCGGCATCCGCGCAGAAGTTCTCGACTGCCGAGAGCAGACGCAGGGACGCCTCATGGATTGCCACACCTTGTTCGGTCAGCTGGAAGCCACTGCGCCCGCGTTGGCACAGCTTGACCCCGAGCCGGGTCTCCAGATGGGCCATCTGCTCGCTGATGGTCGACTGACCGGCATTCAGCGCCGCCTGGGCAGCGGAAAACCCTCCGCATTTGACGATGGTGGCGAAGACCCTGAGCAGTTTCAGGTCGACATCGTGCAGTTGAATCACTCAAGTCTCCTTCCTTCGAGATACATCGGAATCGACGATATGAGTATCTGATGTGCAGTATTTTTTCCACCTAAAACTGCGCCCATAGTCATTGCAACGGCGAACGCTGACAAGGTTTGCCCATTGTCAAAACAACAAGAGTGGAGATGCCTGAAGATGTCGAACAATAGTTACGAGTCCGGCCGCTTGAACTTGCCATTCGTCGGTCATTGCACCTTCGCCAAATCCCCGGTGTGCACCGACTGGGATGCGTTGAATGCCGATGTGGCGATTCTCGGCGCGCCCAATGACATGGGCACCCAATGGCGTTCCGGCGCACGCTTCGGACCGCGTGGCATTCGCGAGGCCTCCACGCTGTTTTCCTTCGGTCACGCCGGTGCTTACGACCACGAGGACGACGTGATGTACCTGACCGCGGAAGACGTGCGCATGGTCGACGTCGGTGACGCCGACATCGTGCATACCGATATGGTCACGAGCAACGCCAACACCGAGTACGCCGTGCGCAAGATCCTCGAGGCAGGCGCCATGCCGGTGGTGCTGGGTGGCGATCACTCGGTGCACGCGCCGGTGATCAAGGCCTTCGAGGGGCGCGGGCCTATCCATATCATTCACTTCGATGCGCACCTGGACTTCGTCGACGAGCGCCATGGCGTGCGCTATGGCCACGGCAACCCGCTGCGCCGCGCTTCGGAGATGAACCATATCGTCGGCATGACCCAGATGGGTATCCGCAACGTGTCCTCCTCCAACCGCGCCGACTACGACGCGGCGCGCGGTGCCGGCTCGCATATCTTGTCGGTCCGCGATGTGCGCCGCCTCGGCGCGCAAGGCGTGCTGGAGCTGATTCCCAGCGGCGTGCCCTACTACATCACCATCGACATCGACGGCTTCGACCCGTCCATCGCGCCAGGTACCGGCACCCCGAGTCACGGCGGTTTCCTCTACTACGAAGTGCTGGAAATTATCCAGGCACTGGCCAAGCGCAGCCAGGGCAATATCGTCGGCATGGACCTGGTCGAGGTGGCGCCGGTATATGACCCCAGCGGGATGACCTCGATCCTCGCTGCGCAACTGCTGCTCAACAGTATCGGCTTCATCTTTCACGAGCGCGCCCAGGCCCGCGCCACTCAGGAGGCATAACCATGGACAGCATCGTTAAACAGTACCTGCAGCAGTTCGGTATCTCCGAAGCCACCCAGGCGTTTCTGGCCAAGGCGCAGAAGATGTTCATCGGCGGCGCCTGGGTCGAGGCCAGCGACGGTCAGAGCGCCGAGGTCATCGAGCCCTCGACCGAAGGCTCGCTCACCCGCATTCCCATGGGCACAACGGCGGATCTGGATCGCGCCGTGGCGGCCGCCCGCACGCAGTTCGACGGCGGCGCCTGGCGCCTGCTCAAGCCGCTGGAGCGTGAGCGCTTACTGCATCGTCTGGCCGACCTGATTGAAACCAATGCCGCCGAACTGGCCGAGATCGAATCTATCGACGTGGGCAAGTCGGTGGCCCAGGCGCGCGATGTGGACATCCAGGGCACCATCGACACTTTCCGCTACTTCGCCGGCTGGGCCAGCAAGATTCACGGGCGTACCGTCGAGCCGTCGCTGCCGGGCAACTACCTGGCCTATACGCGCAAGGAGCCGGTAGGCGTGGTCGGGGTCATCGTGCCGTGGAACTTCCCGCTGCAGACCATGGCCTGGAAGCTCGGCGCGGCCCTGGCGGTTGGCTGCACCGTGGTGGTCAAACCGGCCGAGCTGACCTCGCTGTCGGCACTACGTTTCGCCGAGCTGGTGCAGCAGGCTGGCATCCCCGACGGCGTGGTCAACATCGTCAGCGGGCGCGGTAGCGTGGTCGGCGCGGCCATGGCCAGCCATCCGGGTATCGACAAGCTCAGTTTCACTGGTTCGACCCCGGTTGGTTGCACCGTGGGCAAGGCGGCCCTGGACCAGATGAAGCGCCTGACCCTGGAGTTGGGCGGCAAATCGCCGGTCATCGTGCTGGACGATGCCGACATCCCGGCCGCTGCCCAGGCGGTGGCCAACGGGGTGTTCTTCAACTCCGGGCAGGTCTGCGACGCCGGCACTCGCGCCTATATTCATCGCAGCATCTATGAGCAGTTCCTAGCCGAGCTGATTGCCTACACCCGCAGCCTGAAGTTGGCTCCGGGCCTGGACCCCGACTGCTTTATCGGTCCGCTGGTATCCCCGCAGCAGCAAGCGCGGGTGCTGGACTACATCGAAACCGGCAAGCGCGAGGGCGCTGAGCTGGTGTACGGCGGCGAGCCTGTCGAAGGCCCCGGTTACTTTGTGCAGCCGACCATCTTCGCTCATTGTCGCAACGACATGCGCATCGTCCAGGAGGAGATCTTCGGCCCGGTGCTGGTCACCGCGCCGTTCGACGACGACGAGGAGGCGCTACGCCTGGCCAATGACTCGCTGTATGGCTTGGCTGCGGCGCTTTACTCCAACGATCTTGGCCGCGTGCATGGGCTGATCCCGCGGCTGCGTGCCGGCTCGGTGTACGTCAACGCCCACAGCACCATCGATCCGGCCATGCCATTCGGCGGCTACAAACAGTCCGGCTTCGGCAAGGACCTGGGCGCCGAGCAACTCGAACACCTGCTGGAGACCAAGGCGGTGTGGATCACCTTGCCATGAACTAACGAAAGGATCAGACCACCGGCATGACGCCAAGCGTCATGCCGGGACGCATCGGGTAGCCAATAACAAGAGCCATACGAGGTTATGTCCAGATGAACAGTCAAGCCGAAAGCGTACGTGCGCAAGACCTGGAACGACGCATCCGCGTCTATGAGGAGATGGAGCAAGCCAACCACTGGCCGGGGGCCTTGAGCGCCGTCGACTACATCGCAATCACCCTGATGACGCTGGTGCTGGTGACCGGCTTCTACCTCTGGGGGTACTGATTTATGACCATGTCAGATAAGGTTGATCTCAGCCAAGAGGCTGAACGCGGTGATACCCCCTTGCTGCCCAACGAGCGCATGTGGGGCTTCTGGGAGTTCACTTACGCCAACTCGGCCCTGGCCATCGCCACCTGGGCCTTCCTCATCGGCGGCGCCACCGCGCTGTTCGTCGGCGTCACCGAAGGCATCGCCGCCATCGTCATCGGTAACATCATCGGCGTAGTGCTGGCGAGCTTCTCCACCTGCGTACCCTGCGGCAAATACGGCACCGAGCAGTTCACCTTCCTGCGCAGCATGTTTGGCAGCAACGGCAGCCGCCTGGTCTATTTGCTGGCGGTGGTGGGCCTGACCATGGGCTGGCTGGCGGTGTTGGGGCTGATGTTCGGTCGCTCGATCGACGGCCTGACCGGCCTGCTGAACGAGCATGAAGCGCAGCCGACTGGGACGCTGGTGATGGTCGCGAGCCTCTTCGCCATCCTCCTGACCGGTTTCGTGGTCGCCAGGGGGCCCACCTCGATCAAGTGGTTCAACACCCTGGTCGCGCCAGCGCTGGTGCTGATCATGGGCGCGATGCTCTACCTGATCCTCAGCGAGCGTAGCTTCGCCGAACTGCTGGCCCTGCCGGCCCTGGACGCGCCCTTCGCCGACAAGCGGGTCAACTTCATGATCGCGGTGGAGATCAACATGGCAGCGGGCTTCTCCTGGTGGCCCTACGTTGGCAACCTGGCGCGCCTGACCAAGAACCAGCGCACTGCGTTCTGGCCGAACCTCATCGGCATCTTCGGCGCCGCGGTGTTGGGCGAGGTGGTCGGCATGACGGCAGCCGCCGCGTTGGGCGACAGTGATCCAACCATCTGGATGACCCATATCGGTGGCCTGGTATTCGGTGTCATCGCCCTCGGTTTCGTCGCCTTCGCCAACGTCACCAGCATGATCAACATTCTCTACACCTCGATCGTCGGCCTGCGCCAGGTCGTCGGTAAACAGTTGCAGGCGGTGAAGTGGGAACTGCTGGTGGCGTTGTTCTGTGTGATACCGCTGATCATCGTCATGGTCGCCCCCGGCATCTACGACGGCTTCTTCATCTTCCTGGTGTGGACTTCGGCGCTGAATAGCGCGCTCGCCGGGATCGGCATCGCCGAGTACTTCTTCCTGCGTAAGCAACGGATGAACCTGCGCCATCTGTACGCGCCTGAGCAGCAATCGCCGTACCACTACTGGAAAGGCTTCAATCCGATCGCACTGCTGGCACTGGTAGTTGGCTTCGTTGTCTATGTGGCGCTGTGGAATCCGCAGACGCTGGACCACACCACGCTGTTCACCTTCATCTCCGCTTCGCTGCCGGGCTGTGTGATCGCCGGTCTCGCCCACTACCTGCTGACCCGTGTATTCGCCACTCGACTGGGTTGGGGCGCCTACGCGCCGCGCGGCAGTGCCAAGCCCACTTCCCTGGATCTCAATGCAGAGGGCTTGAGCAATGACTAAGCGATACGACTACATCATCATCGGTGCCGGCTCGGCCGGCTGCGTGTTGGCCAACCGCCTGAGCGAGGACTCCGACACCTCGGTGCTGGTCCTGGAATTCGGCGGCAGCGACCGCAGCGTACTGATCCAGATGCCCAGCGCTTTCTCCATCCCGATGAACACCAAGAAGTACAACTGGCGTTATGAGACCGAGCCGGAGCCCGGTCTCGACGGTCGGCGTGTGCATTGCCCGCGGGGCAAGGTGCTCGGCGGCTCCTCGTCGATCAATGGCCTGGTGTATATCCGTGGCCACGCCTATGACTTCGACGAGTGGGAAGAGCTTGGCGCGCGCGGCTGGGGCTATCGCCACTGCCTGCCGTACTTCCGCCGCGCCGAGCACTACGAGGCCGGCGGCGATGCCTACCGCGGTGATAGCGGGCCGTTGCACACCAACAACGGCAACCACATGCGCAATCCTTTGTACGGCGCCTGGGTCGAGGCCGGTGCGGAGGCCGGCTACATCAAGACCGCCGACTGCAACGGCTACATGCAGGAAGGTTTCGGCGCCATGCACATGACCATCAAGGACGGGGTGCGCTGCTCCACCGCCAACGCCTACCTGCGTCCGGCCATGGGCCGGGCTAATTTGACGGTGGTGACCCAGGCCATGACCCGGCGGATCATCCTCGACGGCAAACGCGCGGTGGGAATCGAATACGACCACGGCGGGCGCACCCAGCAGGTTTTCTGTAATCGCGAGATCCTCCTGGCAGGCGGGCCGATCGGCTCGCCGCATTTGCTGCAGCGCTCGGGCATCGGTCCGGCGGCGGTACTGAATCAGGCCGGGGTGGCGCTGCAGCACGAACTGCCTGGGGTTGGGGAAAACCTGCAGGATCACGCGGAGGTGTACATCCAGTTCGGCTGCAAGCAACCGCTGACCCTCAACAGCAAGATGGACCCACTGAGCAAGCTGCTGATCGGCCTGCGCTGGCTGCTGTTCAAGGACGGCCTGGGCGCCACCAACCATTTCGAGGCTGGCGGCTTCATCCGTTCCGAGGAGGGGCTGCGCTGGCCGGATATTCAGTTCCACTTCCTCCCGGCGGCGATGCGCTACGACGGCAAGAAGCCGATCAAAGGCCACGGCTTCATGGTGCTTACCGGGCCGAACAAACCCAAGAGTCGCGGTCATGTTCGGCTTCGTTCGGCCGACCCCTACGAGCATCCGCGCATCCAGTTCAACTACCTGCAGCGCGAGGAAGACCGCGAGGGCTTCCGCCGCTGCGTGCGCCTGACCCGCGAGATCATCGGCCAGCCGGCGATGGACGCCTTCCGCGACGGCGAGATCGCGCCGGGACCATCCGTGCAGAGCGACGCGGAGATCGACGCCTTCGTTCGCGAGAACCTGGAGAGTACCTACCATCCCTGCGGTAGCTGCCGCATGGGCGAGGACGAGCTGGCGGTGGTCGACTCCGAGCTGCGCGTGCGCGGCCTCGAGGGACTGCGGGTGATCGACTCCTCGGTGTTCCCCACCGAGCCCAACGGCAACCTCAACGCGCCAACCATCATGCTCGCCGAGCGTGCGTCCGATCTGCTGCGCGGGCGCGGCATGCTACCGGCTGCGGATGTGGAGGTCGGTCTGGCCGAACACTGGCAGGCTCGGCAGCGCAGCAAGGAGCCGGTGCGCAAGGTGTGTGTCTGACTGCGGTCGGTCAGCTGATTTCTGGAACGAGCGGGCTTCTGCTAGAGGGTTAGCAGGTTGACCGACAGCCAATGTCGGCCAACCTAGGCGAACAGGGTCGATTGTTTTTCGCCTACGACCGCTCGGCACAATTCATCAAATTGTCATGCTTGTGTGGCAGCGCGCTTGCCTGAATGTCAGCAAACTCACGTCTCAATGGGGTTCTGCGTTCTGGTGTTTGCATGCGTGTGTTAATTGTTCTTGCCGTACTCCTTTGCGGTTTGCCTGTTTTGGCCAGCGAGCGCTGCGATGTGCAGGTGCCGACCTTCAAGGTCGAGCTGGGCGCGGTGCGCCTGGCTTATCAAAGCATCGGCCGCGCCAGCGATCCGGCGTTGCTGATGGTCATGGGTCTCGGTGGGCAGTTGATCCACTGGCCGGACGAGGTGGTCGCGCGCCTGTGCGAGCAAGGCTTCCGGGTGATCCGCTTCGATAACCGCGATGCCGGCCTGAGCACCTGGGTTCAGGCGGCGCCGCCGGCCAATCTCGTCTACGAGGCGCTGCGCTATCGGGTCGGTCTGTCGGTGTCGGCGCCGTACCGGCTGCGCGACATGGCCGGCGATGCCCTCGGCCTGATGGATGCCCTCGGCGTGCGCCGCTTCCATGTGCTCGGTGCCAGCATGGGCGGGATGATTGCCCAGCACCTGGCCGAACTGGCCCCCGAGCGGGTGCAGAGCCTAACCCTGATCATGACCAGCTCCGGCGCCCAGGGCCTGCCGGCGCCTAGCCCGGCCTTGCTGGCCTTGCTCGCCGAGCGCGAGGCGCCAAGCCGCGAGCAGGCACTCGAACAGCAGGCGGATCTGCTCGCCGCCCTAGGCAGCCCATTGGTCAGAGACGATCGCCAGGCGCTCCTGCAACAGGCCGAGATCGCCTACGACCGTGCCTTCAAGCCGGAGGGTGTCGAGCGCCAGTTGCTGGCGATCCTCGCCGAACCCAGTCGGGTCGAGCTGCTCAACCGTCTGCGCGTGCCGACTCTGGTGGTGCACGGCACCGCCGATCCGCTGTTGCCGGCGATGCACGGCGTGCATGTGGCCGCGCATATCCAGGGCAGCGAGCTGAAGCTGATTCCCGGCCTGGCCCATCGGTTCCAGGAGGCATTCAAGGAACCGCTGCTGGCGGCGGTGTTGCCGTATTTGCGCGCGCATCGTCAGGATGGGCATTGGGCGCAGTTGTAGTGCGGGGCTGGGCAAGGGACGGTTGAGCCGGCGATCTGTTCCCCGGGACTGGGCGCGCGCGATGCCAGCCTGTCTCAGCCACGGCGGACTGCGCGCGTCGCGGCCTCTCGGTCCGCCCGTTCATCAGCGGCAAAAAAAGCCCCGCGTCTCGGGCGATCGGCGGGGCGAAGGGAACTGTAATCCGCGGAGTGCAGGCAATCAGTTGGCGTGGGCATCTTCCGGGCTGTGCGGCCCATGCACGCACAGGTAGCGGGTCAGGCGCGCCTGTTGTGAGGGCGTCATGAACAAGCCCAGCTTGGTCCGCCGCCAGAGGATATCGGCTGGTTGCATGGCCCATTCGTACTGGCACAGGTAATCCACTTCGCGCGCATACAGGCCGCCACCCAGGTGTTCGCCGAGGTCGCTCTGCTGATGCACGCCGTCGAGCAGCAGCCAGCTGCGGCTGCCATAGCAACTGGCCCAGCGCCGGGCGAGCGTGGTCGGCAGCCAGCCGTAGGCGGCGCACAGGGCTTCGACCATGGCACTTTGGCTCTCCAGATTTTCCGCGCCGGGAAGCAGGGCGGTGGCGGTCCAGCGCGGCTTCATCTTCGGGAAGTGCGGCGCCAACTGCTCCAGCGCCGACTCCGCCAGTTTGCGATAGGTGGTCAGCTTGCCGCCGAACACCGAGAGCAACGGCGCCTCGCCCGGTTGGCCGGACAGGGCCAGGGTGTAGTCGCGGGTGACGGCGGAAGGTTCGTCGGATTCGTCGTCGCACAGTGGCCGTACCCCGGCGAAACTGTGCAGGATGTCGTCGCGGCTCAGTTGCCGTTTGAAGTGGGCGTTGACCACCTGCAGCAGGTACGCGGTTTCCTCATCGCTGATCGCCACCTTGGCCGGGTCGCCGGTGTATTCGCGGTCGGTGGTACCAATCATGGTGAAGCGGTCGAGGTAGGGGATGGCGAAGACGATGCGGCGGTCTTCGTTTTGCAGGATGTAGGCTTGGTCACCGTCGAACAGCTTCGGCACGATGATATGGCTGCCCTGGATCAGGCGAATGCCATAGGGCGACTCCTGCTTGAGATCCTCACGGATAAAACGTGCCACCCAGGGGCCGGCGGCGTTGACCAGGGCGCGGGCGCGAATCGAGAACAGGCTGCCATCGGCGCGTTCCAGGTGGATATGCCACAGGCCCTTGCTGCGCCGCGCGCTGGTGCAACGGGTGCGGGTGTGCACATGGGCGCCCTGTTCGCGCGCGGCCATGGCGTTGAGCACCACCAGACGGGCGTCGTCGACCCAGCAGTCGGAATATTCGAACCCGCGGGTGATCTCGGCCTTCAGCGGGCTGCCCGCGCCGAAGCTCAGGCTGCGCGAGCCCGGCAGCTTCTCGCGCTTGCCCAGGTGGTCGTAGAGGAACAGGCCGGCGCGAATCATCCAGGCCGGGCGCAAGTGCGGACGGTGCGGCAGGATGAATCGCAGCGGCTTGACGATATGCGGTGCCTTGGCCAGCAGCACTTCGCGTTCGGCCAAGGCTTCACGTACCAGGCGGAATTCGTAATGTTCGAGGTAGCGCAGGCCACCGTGGATCAGCTTGCTGCTGGCCGAGGAGGTGTGTGCGGCCAGGTCGTCCTTTTCGCAAAGGAACACCGACAGGCCGCGACCGGCCGCATCGGCAGCGATGCCGACGCCATTGATGCCGCCGCCCACGACCGCCAGATCATAGACTTCGGCGAGAGGGGCAGTGTGGTTGGGGAACGTAGGCATGGCAGCACCGTAAAGTCGAAAGTGAACTTATTGATGTTCAGTTTCGAAAATATGCTAGTCGAATATGTCCGGCCACGCCAGCCCCTTACGCGCTTTCGGGCCAAGCGGTCGTTAAGGGGTCTCGGGATGGGTTGCCGTGCTCGGGGCTGTCAACATGTCGAGCGCAGTCGGCGAGCGTCTTCAGGGCTGCTCAGACCAGCTCCAGGTGCACCTTGTTCTCGGCCAGCAGGCGGCTGATCGCCGCAGAAGGCGCGGCGTCGGTGAATACGCGGTCGACCAGGGTGATCGAGCCCAGACGGACCACGGCATTGCGGCCGAACTTGCTAGAGTCGGCGGCGAGAAAGACTTGCCGCGCGTTGTCGATGATGGCCTGGGAAACCCGCACTTCTTGGTAGTCGAAGTCGAGCAGGCTGCCGTCCTCATCGATGCCGCTGATACCGACCAGGGCGAAGTCGACTCTGAATTGCTTGATGAAATCCACCGTCGACTGGCCGACCACGCCGCCATCGCTGCGCACCGTGCCGCCTGCCAGCAGAACCTCGAAATCCGCCCGGGTGCTGAGCTGGGCGGCGACGTGCAGATTGTTGGTGATGACCTTCAAGCCCTTGCGTTTGAGCAGCTCGCGGGCAATCGCTTCGGTGGTGGTGCCGATGTTGATGAACACCGAGGCGTGGTCGGGGATGTGCGCGGCGATGGCCTCGGCAATGCGCTGCTTTTCCTCGCGCATCTGTCCGGCGCGCATGGCGTAGGCGGTGTTCTGGGTGCTCGAGGCTTCGCTGGCGGCGCCACCATGGGTGCGGCGCAGTAGGCCCTGTTCGGCCAGCTGATTGATGTCGCGGCGGATGGTCTGCGGGGTGACGGCAAACGCCTGGGCCAGTTCGTCGATACTGACGTAGCCGCGTTCGCGGGCGAGGTTGAGAATGTCGTGTTGGCGCGGTGCCAGGGTCATGGTGGCGATCCTTGTTGTGCACGGCATTATAGGCTGTCGTTCGGCAAATTTTCGGCTAAGGTACGCAGACTTCATCAGATTGTTTTCACATTCGAACATGACGCCTGCCATCGACCTGCTGAAAAAAGCCCAGGCTGCGCACCGGGTGCACAGTTACAGCCATGATCCCAAGGCCGCATCCTATGGCCTGGAGGCGGCGGAAAAGCTCAATCTCGAGCCGGCCCGGGTGTTCAAGACCCTACTCGCCGCCACTGAAAAAGGCGAGTTGCTGGTGGCCGTGGTGCCGGTGGCCGGCAGCCTCGACCTGAAAGCCCTGGCCCAGGCCGCCGCGGTGAAGAAGGCCGACATGGCCGACCCCGCTGCAGCGCAACGCGCCACCGGCTATCTGCTCGGCGGGATCAGTCCGCTGGGGCAGAAGAAGCGTCTGCGTACCTTTATCGACGCATCGGCGCAGCAGTATCCGAGCATCTTCGTCAGCGCCGGGCGGCGCGGACTGGAGGTGGAATTGGCGGCCGAGGTGCTGGCGCAACTGACCCAGGCCGGTTTCGCCGCCATTGGCCGATCATGAGCCGCCCCGGCGCTTTGCGCTGTCAGGCTTGGCCCGACACGCCCCGCGCGATACGCATTGCGCCGCAATTGCAACGACCCTAACAACAAGGAATCCGCATGTCCGATTACCTGCTCGCCATCGACCAAGGCACTACCAGCAGCCGCGCCATCGTCTTCAATGCCCAGGGCCTGCCGGTGGCGCGGGCGCAGCAGGAGTTCAAGCAGTACTTTCCGCAGGACGGCTGGGTCGAGCACGACGGCGAGGAACTCTGGCAGAGCACCCTGCAGGTGTGCCGCGCGGCACTCGAACAGGGCGGCTTCGAGGCCAGCCAGATCGCCGCCATCGGCATCACCAATCAGCGTGAGACCACCCTGGTTTGGGACGCCATAACCGGCATCCCTATCTATCCGGCCATCGTCTGGCAAGACCGGCGCACCGCCGATTATTGCGCCGAACTCAAGGCGGCCGGCCATGAGGCGGCAGTGGCGGCCAATACCGGCTTGCTGATCGACCCCTATTTCTCCGGAACCAAGCTGCGCTGGATCCTCAATAACGTGGCCGACGCGCGTGAGCGGGCCGAACGTGGCGAACTGCGCTTCGGCACGGTGGACAGCTTCCTGCTGTGGCGCCTGACCGGCGGCAAGTCGCACAAAACCGACGCGACCAATGCCTCGCGCACCCTGCTGTTCAATATCCACACCCAGCAATGGGATGCGCAGATGCTTGAACTGCTGGAGATTCCGGCCAGCCTGCTGCCCGAGGTGCTGGACTGCGCCGCCGACTTCGGCACCCTCGAGGCCGACCTGCTCGGCGCGCCTATTCCGGTACTGGGCATGGCCGGCGACCAGCAGGCCGCGCTGATCGGTCAGGCCTGCTTCCAGCCGGGCATGGTCAAGAGCACCTACGGCACCGGCTGTTTCATGATCCAGAACACCGGCGCCACGCCAGTGACCTCGAAAAACCGCTTGCTCACCACCGTCGGTTACCGCCTGGATGGCAAGGTCACCTACGCGGTGGAGGGCAGTATCTTCGTCGCCGGCGCGGCGGTGCAGTGGCTGCGTGACGGCATCAAGCTGATCAGCCATGCGCGCGACAGCGAGGCCCTGGCCGAACAGACCGGCGATGCCAGCGGGGTCTACCTGGTGCCGGCGTTTACCGGCCTGGGCGCGCCTTACTGGGACCCCAAGGCGCGCGGCGCGATCTTCGGCCTGACCCGCGATACCGGGATCAAGGAGATCGTCACCGCCGGCCTGCAATCGGTCTGCTACCAGACCCGCGACCTGCTCGAGGCCATGCGCCAGGACGGCGCCGCCGAGCCCAGCGCACTGCGGGTGGATGGCGGTATGGTGGAGAACAACTGGGTCATGCAGTTTCTCGCCGACATTCTCGGGGTGCCGGTCGAGCGGCCCGAAGTCACCGAAACCACTGCCCTTGGCGTGGCCTATCTGGCCGGACTCAAGGCGGGCGTCTACCGCGACCTCGACGAGATCGCCGGGCATTGGCAGCGCCAGCAGCGCTTCGACCCACGGATGGACCCGGAGCACCGCAGCAAGCTGTACCACGGCTGGCTGGATGCCGTGCAGCGGGTACGCAGCGAGGGCTGAGGGGCGCTGTCGCCCAATCCATAGAGGACAAAGAGCCGCAGGGGCTGGGCCGGGTGGATGGATACAGCGCCACCCACCAGCCCGCAGGCCCTGTGGGTGAACCTGGGAGCTACAGGGTTGTAGCCATCCTTGCCTTTCCTCAAGAGATGCCGCCAAGCGCCTCAGGACCCCGCCAGCATCACCCCTTCATACTGGCTGGTCAGCTCATTCATTTGCCACAGCAGGGTTTCGCTGGTGGTGGCGATCACCGTCGGCACAAAGCGCGAGTCGCTGGACAGATTGAAACCGGCGCGGGTGAAGCGCCATTGCGCCTCGGCCCGCTGCAGGCCCTTGGCGATGGCCGGGGTGTTCTGTCTGGCTTGCTGCAGTTCCTGCAGGGCCTGGTCGAATTCCTCGACTGCTTGATTGAACGACTGCTCCAGGCCGGCGACCGGCAGGCGCCAGCTCATGGCCAGGTAGAGTTTGGCGATACGCTGGCTGAGCATGCGCTGGCGGCCGCTGCGGTTGACCAGGCGGGCGCTTTGCCCGCCGCTGTGGCGCTCGAGCAGTTGCACCACCTGCTCGCTCTGCGCCAGCAGTTGGTCGCTGAGTTCCAGGATCACCAGCGCCTGCTGTTTGTCCGGGTGTGACAGCGCCAGTTCGCGGTAGCGCTGCCAGGTCTTTCCGGCGTCCTCCAGGGCGCTGCGAATCTGCGCGGTGGGCGCGTATTCGCCGAGGGCCAGGTAGTTGCTCTCGAATTTGGCGATGCTCTGGTCGAGCTGCCGTTCGGCCAGGTCCGGGCGCACCTCGGCGCCGATCATCAGGTAAGTCTTGGCGATACGCTGGCTGAGCATGCGCTGCATGCCGGACAGGTTCATCGCTTCGGCGGCGTTGATCGCCGCCCGGCTCGGCGGGCTGAGCAGGACGAGACCGAACAGCAGGCCGGCAATAATGGGTTTGAGCATGGGGAAGTCTCCTTGGGGCCCGCACCGGAGACCGTCGCGGGCGCAGCAGGAAAGGCCCCGCATGCAGGCTGTGTGAAAACGTAGCGAGCGAAGGTTAGGCAAGGCAAAAACAGGCAAGGAAGCGGAGTTTACGGCTGTAAATGAGCTTTCCGAGCCTGTTTTTAACGCCGAATAACCGAGCGCAGTAGTTTTCACACCGTCTGCACAGCGGGGCCTGGCCGTCAGTAGCTATATTGCAGTTGCGCCCAGAACTTGTCGGTATCCACGGAGAACTCATCGGCATCGTAGGCGGCGTACTTGATCAGGCCGACCAGGCCCTTCACGCCGGGAATCGGGTGGGCGTAGGAGACATCAATTTCATCGCCGTACTGGCTGCTACCCCGTTCGGCGCTGAAGTCGTGGTACCAGGCCGCC